>JASGHG010000001.1:0-5158924 GCA_047602425.1 Nibricoccus sp.
ACAGGGTCTCTCATCTGTCGGCAGCAAACGCGTTCACATCGCCGATGCCAAACACGAAAAAACCGCCGCGCCGGAGCGCTGGAGGATTATTTCTTTGTGCAAAGCGCGGTCAGCTGGCTCTCGAATTGCGCGACAATCACATCCCAGCTGATGGTCTGCGCCGTGATGCGCGCCGCTGCGCGGATTTGCGGCCAGACCGCGCGTTTTCCCAAGATGTCGCGGCACTCCTGGATGAAGGCGGCTCGGTCGCCGAGTTTGACACTATAACCATTCATTCCCGTGCGCACATGCTGACGCATCGCAGCGTAATCGTAACCCACAATCACCAAACCGCTGGCCATCGCCTCGGTGACGACGTTGCCAAAAGTCTCGGTTACGCTCGGAAACAAGAAAAGATCCGCCGACGCATAGTACGCCGCCAGGTCCTCGCCTTTGCGCGTGCCCGCGTAGATGAAATCCGGATACTTGTCCTCCAACTCGGGGCGTTTCGGGCCGTCGCCAACAACCACGAAACGCGTGCGCGGGTTGACCTGCCGAACCATTTGATAGGCTTCTACGGCGAGCTCGATATTTTTTTCCGGGGCCACGCGGCCGACGTGGATGACCACGGGATCGTCCGGTTCGGCGCCCCAGGCCCGGCGGAGCGCGTCGGAACGTTTCGCGGGCGAAAACAAGCGCGCGTCCACACCGCGGGAAAGCACGGCTAGTCGTTCAAATTTAAACCGAGACAGCCGCATGCGCATCTCTTCGGTCGGCACCAATGTGCACGCCGCACAATTGTGAAACCAACGCAGATACCGCATCGCCAGGACCCGGCCAAAACGCATGCCATAGTGTCCGCCGTACTGCTGAAAGTTAGTGTGGAAACTCGAACTAACCGGGATCCCCAACGCCAAAGCGGTTTTCAACGCCGAGTAACCCAAGGGCCCCTCGGTCGCAATGTGCACGACGTCCGGACGATTCTCCCGCCAACTCCGGCGCAACATTCCGCCCGCAGGCAAGCCCAACCGCAGCGAATTATAAAACGGGATAGGACAACCCGCCACCAGTCTCTGATCGAAACCTTCTGTGGCATTGTGCACCCGAGGCCCGGCGGAAGCTTCGCCTTTTTGTCGAGGTCGGACGATGGTCACGGGGTGCCTCCGATTGCCCAATCCCGAAACCAGTCGCTGCAACGTCAGGGCGACGCCGTTGACCTCGGGGGGAAAGGTTTCGGTAACCAACGCTATTTGCACAGCGGGGTTTGTGCTTTTATGCAAACTGCCTGCAAGATTAAAATCTACCTTTCGTGTTCCATTTAGGTCACGAAAAAACCCTCCGATTTGTCGGAGGGTTTTGGTTGTTGTAAGAGCTTAGCGAACGGATCCTTGCCGTTATTTCGTCGTCGGGGCCGGAGCGGCGGGGGCGACGGGAGCAGGCGGCGGTGTGGGAGCCGGCGGATTGATGTCGAGCAGGTCGACTTCAAAAATCAGCGCAGCGTTGGGCGGGATGCCTTGGTTGCCCTCTTCGCCGTAACCGAGTTTGGAGGGAACGTAGAGTTTGAGTTTGCCGCCCTTGTTGATCTTTTGGATGCCCTCGGTCCAGCCGGGGATGACGCGGTTCAACGCGAACTCGACGGGCTCGCCGCCGACGTTGCTGTCGAACTTCGTGCCATTGACGAGCGTGCCGGTGTAGAAAACCTTCACGGTGTCAGTGGCTTTTGGGAAATCGCCGGTGCCGGGCTTGAGAACTTCGTAACCCAAACCGCTGGGGAGGATGGTGACGGCCTTGTTGTTTTTCAGCTCGGCGAAGAATTTGTCGCCCTCGGCCTTGCCCTGCTCCTTGAGCTTGGTGACGTAGGCCTGCTGTTTGGCTTGCATGAACTTGCTGATTTCCATCCCGATCTTCTCAAGATCCTGAGGCGCTTCCTTGCCGGCGGCGGCGCTCTGCATGCCCTTCACGAGATTGTCCATCTGCTCCTTGGTGAAACCGAGCTCGGCAAAACCCTGTTGTTTGCCGATGAACCAGCCGAGCGTTTCCATAATCTGCGCTTCAGTGTATTGAGGCGCAGCGGGCTGAGCCGTCGGAGCAGCAGCCGGTTTAACGTCCTGGGCGTACAGCGAGGCAACTGAACCAAGCGTGGCCACCAAGGCGGACTTGAGGATGTTTTTGAGTTTCATGGGTGATTAAGAAGATGTCTTTGGAACCGGCGGATTGGATTTAGTGCCAGTAAAAATGCAGTAGATGCTCAGCGAACGGGCAAAAGCAAACAATTCCTGAGTGGGACCTCGCGGCGCTGAAGCCCTATTTTGCAGGCATTCGCGTCTCGGGCGGGCCAAGGTAAGTGCGCGGCGGCTCGCCCGTGAACAACACGAACTTGTCGATGACCACGCCGGGCTCCAAGCCGTACACTCGCAACGTGTGCGCGCCCGCCGTCGGAACCGTGAGCGTGGTTTGAGCGATACGAGTGTTGTCCAACACGCCTTGCGCCCATTCAGCCGAACCATCCTTAAAAGCTAATTCTACGAGCTGCGGTTCGCCATCGTCGAGCGCCACGGCAAAACGCAACGCGTCGCCCGCGGTCGGATGCGTGGGGATGAGATAGGTGCGCAAGATAAAAGCTCCGAACGCGGGTAAAGTGAAATCGTACTCCACGGCGGGCGCCGCCGCCTTTGCCTGCTCGATGGCCACAGGCTTCGCGGCAAATGGCATCACGGTGAGCGAACCTGCACCGGTGCGCCCGAGTCCAGGCACGACCTGCCAACCGCCCGAAGCACGATCGGTCTTGCGCGTGAAGTTCTCGGCTTCGACCGCGAGAGCGATGCCGGTGGTTCCTCCTTTGTCATCGGTCACGGCAGTAGGAAATTTTGACATTTCCCAGCGCGCGATGCGCATTGACTTCCAGTCGTTATCGGCTGGCTCAAGTTGGATGAAGTGCCGCCATTTACCGCTGGTGATTGTTTCGTTAAAATGGCGCGTCAGAAGATCCAGACGTGAATTCGCGTCAATCGCCTTCACGGCATTGTCCATTTCGCCGTATAAATACCGCTCGTTCGCAGCTGCACTCGCGAGAATGGGATAACCGACAAGTTCGGTGAAAGATGGATTATCCTTTTCGGAAATCGCTGCAGTGAGTTTCTGCACACGCGCCGAAATATCTGCAAATTTCACCAACCGTTCTTCGTGCTCGCCCGCCGTTAACGTACTCGCCCTCGGCGTTTCTTTCGGCAGCCACCATTGCAGGTGCTCGGGTTTGCGCTGATAATTCAGCTGATAATACGTCGTCATCACGTCGGCGATTTCCTTCGCGTGTTGCGCGCCGAACTCGCGTGTCGCCCACTCGACCAGAAACTCCGGCAAGTTCTCACGGTTCCAGCGTTTGATGTCCCACGCCATTTGCAGAAAAAACTCCGTGTCGATTTCGGCGGGTTTGATGTCCCCCACATTCACGATCCACATCTTCCGCGCACCGTGTTCGTAGGCCTTGTTCATTTCCTCCCAGATCAGCGCCGGAGGCGTCGTGCAAAGCCAGAGGTACGCAAGCGGACGTCCCAGGTAGGAGATGTGGTAGTAAACGCCGAAGCCGCCCGAACGCTTCTGCTCTTCGGGCGTGGCAAAATTCCGAATGTAGCCGAAATTATCGTCCGGCCACATGATCGTGACATCGTCGGGGACTTTCAGGCCTTTGCGGTATAAATCCAAAACCTCCTTGTAGGCACAAAACATCTGCGGCACCTGCTCCACTTCCGGTCGCGCGTATTTCGCAATCATTGCGCGCTGGTCGGCAAAAATCCGCTCCAACGCCGCGATGCGTTCCTCGTCGGTCTTCGGGCCGACCATGTTCGAATCGTGGATGCCTCGCATGCCGAGCGTGTAGACGTTTTCGAACTTTCCGTTGCTCGCCAGGCGTTCGTCCCAGTATTTCAACACGCCGTCGCGGTTCGCGATGTAGTTGTAGGCGTCCTTCGGTGCGGTCCACTCGCCGACGTTGTTCCTCAACATCGGTTCGGCGTGCGACGAGCCCATCACGATCGCGTAATCGTCGGCCAGCCGCGCGTTTTCCGGGAAGGCGTTGAACGGCTTCGTGCAGGCGTGCATCGCCGGCCAGAGCGTGTTGGCTTTCAAGCGAAGCAAAAGTTCGAAGACTTTTTTGTAAACCTTAGGACCGATGCCGCCCTCCTCCGGCGCAAACGTCTTCGCCGCCCATGGCTGCAGGCCCCAGTCCTCGTCGTTGATGAAAATGCCGCGGTACTGCACCGATGGCGGGCCAAACCGCCGCGTACCGGACGCGACGTAGAGCGCATTTTTCTTTTCCGGAACCACGTCGGCCCACCAATACCACGGCGATACGCCAATAGCCTGCGAGAGTTCGTAAACGCCGTAAGCCGTGCCGCGTCGATCGCTGCCGACAATCACCAGCGCCTGTTTCACGCCTGGTTGCGGGCTTTCGACCGTAGCGATGAGAAAGCTTTCCCATTTTCCGCGCAGCTCTGTGACGTCGACTTTTCCCGCGGACACCAACCCATCGATCAGCGGACTTTTCCCGAGCGTGCCGATCCAGATGGCGTGAGGCGCAACTTTGCCTTTCGCCATCCCATCGCCGGTCGCTGTGATCACTACTGGTTTAAAACCCGTTACCCGCTCGACGTCTGCGGCCAAATCCTGTGCCGCGATCTCGACGACCTTGTAGTCTTCCGTCGAATACCGAATCGGCACCGTTCGGCCGTCGTGCACGAGAGGAAAATCACCGGACTTGGCCGTGTCCGAAACCCAAGTCGCCGTATCAGCAGCCAGCGGATTTATGAAGGCGAAGAGTCCGAAGAAAAAAAACAGCGCCGTAGCAATTCGGGGATAACGCATCATTGGGATAAAACTGTAGACCATGCTGCGCTTTGAACCACCGAAGCGCGAGCCAAAGCCCGTCCTCCCTTTTCAACCAGTCAGCCCGCTGCCGGCGCGATTCTCTTTCGTTCCAGTGTTTCAGATTAAAATAAAAAAGCCGGGCGTTTGGCCCGGCCTTCGAAACTTAAACTTTGGTGCGATGACTATGCCTCGCTTCGGCTTCGCCTCAAAGACTTACTTGCCCAACGCGGCGAACTTCGGGCCGAGGTATTCGGCGCAGCTGTTCAGCGTCGCGAGTTTCATGTAGTCGGCCTCGGGCACTTCGATGCCGTAGCGTTTGCGAAGCTCCATGACGATATCGAGGAAGTCCATCGAATCGAGTTGCATCTGCTCGCGCAGGCGAACGTCGGGCTTGAGATTGCTGGTGTCTTCGTCGGGCGCGATGTCCGAGATGATGTCGATGACTACCTTTTTGATTTCGTCGTTGGTCATGCTGAGAAGTGGGCGGATAAAGAGGGTATATCGGCTCAGGCGACGTAGCGTTTAACGATCAGCGCTGAATTGATACCGAGCATACCGAAGGAGTTGTTCAAGATGGCGTCAACCCGTTTTGCCTTCTTTGGCTGATTCAACACGAGGCCAGGCAATGCGCACTGCGGATCGAGGTCGTCGACGTTGATCGTGGGATGAACAATCAGGTCGTCGAAGCTCGGCAGATTTCCCGCCAACTCCAGCGCGCCCGCTGCGCCCATCGCGTGGCCGATGAAACTTTTTGTGTTGTTCACGAGCGTGTCCGGGCTGTCCGCAAAAACCGTGCGAATACCCTGCGTCTCCTGAATGTCGCCAAGCGGCGTGGCCGTGGCGTGCGTGTTCACCAAATCGATGTCGCGGGGCGTCATGCCGGCGTGCGCAATGGCTTTTTGGATACATTCGCTCTGACGCTCCGGATTTGGGAGAACGTAGTCGCTCGCGTCGGAGTTCACGTGGTAACCGGCGATCTCGCAGTAAATCTTCGCGCCGCGGGCGAGTGCGTCTTCGAGCCGTTCCAGCGTGTAGAGCGCGCCACCTTCGGAGATGACGATGCCATTGCGCGCCTTGTCGAAGGGGCGGCTGGCTTTCTTCGGATCCTCGTGTGTCGCGAGCGCATTTTGCGATTTGAAACCCGCGAAAATGCCAAACGTATGAATGCTTTCGCTCACGCCGCCGCAGATCGCGAGGTCAACTTCCCCGAGTCGCAGCATTTGCGTGGCGTGGATCAAGCCCATGTTGCCCGCCGCGCAAGCCGCGCCGATCGTGTAAGCGGGACCGGTCACGCCGAGGTGCAGAGAGGTTTCGCCTGCCGGGTTGTTGGCGACGCTGCGCGGGTTGTGGTAGTGCGACCAGTACTTCGTTTCGTAGTTAAATTTGGAGATGTTGTAGATCTCGTTTTCGGTTTCGACGTTTCCGTGTTCCGTGCAGCCGATGTAAATGCCGACGCGATCCTTCGCCTGCGCCTCGAAGTTGATTTTGCTGTCCGCCAGCGCCTCACGCGCGCAGTAGATCGCGATCGAACCCGCACGCGTGCCGACGCGAACTTCTTTCTTCTTCTGATATTTCAACGCGTCGTAATGACAGACGCCCGCGAGCTGCGTGCCCATGTAGCGGACATCGATACGCTCGACGCCCGCGACTCCGTTGAGGAGATTCTGCCGGAATTCGGCGAGATTGTTGCCGTTCGGGGCCGTGAGACCTACACCAGTGATAACGATGCGCGCTTGCTTCATGAAAAAAGGAATGAAAATGGCTAGCCATCCCCCGGCCAAAAGCAATACAAGCCTCGCCGCATGAACGTACTCGTTGTTGGAGGCGCCGGTTACATCGGCAGCCATTGTGTTCGCCAGCTCACCGCCGCGGGCCATCGCCCGGTGGTGCTGGACAATTTAGTCTTCGGTCATCGCTCCGCCGTGGCGTCCAGCGTGCCTTTTTACGACGCCAATCTCGGCGACGAAGCCGCCGTCGGCAAAATCCTCGTCGATGAAAAAATCGACGTCGTCATGCACTTCGCCGCCTACGCTTACGTCGGCGAATCCGTCACCGATCCGCTCAAATACTATTTCAACAACCTCGCCGCTCCTCTGAACCTCCTCAAGGTGATGCTGGAGAAGAAGGTCACGAAATTCGTGTTCTCTTCGACCTGCGCCACCTTCGGCGTGCCGGAGAAAATGCCAATCGTCGAAACGCTGCGTCAGGCTCCCATCAATCCCTACGGCCAGACCAAGCTCGATGTTGAAAATCTCCTCAAAGCCCTCGCCGTCGCCCACGGCCTGAGCTTCGCCGCCTTCCGCTACTTCAACGCCGCCGGCGCCGCCGAAGACGGAACCATTGGCGAGGACCATAATCCCGAGACCCACCTCATCCCGCTCGCGATTGACGCCGCCACGGGCAAACGTCCAGCGCTCCAGGTCTTCGGCAACGACTACCCCACACCCGACGGCACCTGTCTCCGCGACTATGTGCACGTCGATGACCTCAGCCGCGCGCACATCGCCGTCTTCGACAAACTCGCGAAACCTGGCACCGCCCTCTTCTATAACCTTGGCACAGGTACACCGACTTCCGTGCTCGAAGTCATCCGCGCCGTGGAAAAAATTACGGGCAAAAAAGTCCCCTACACCATGGCCCCGCGACGCGCCGGCGATCCACCGGCCCTCTACGCGGACTCGACCAAGGCCAAGACCGAACTCAATTGGCAGGTAAAATTCCCCTCCATCGAGCCCATCGTCGCCACTGCCTGGAAGTGGCACTCGGCCCATCCCAATGGGTTCGGCAAAAAGTAAGCCGCAAACCCTCGAGCCAACCTTTACCAAGGGACCTTTCCAAAGGTCCCTTTTTTGTGCCTATTACCGGTTGCCCGTGGTGCCGGACTGATTGACTGAACCAAAAATCCGAAGAGCGCGATTGATCCAATTCGGTTTATCCCCTATAAACCGCTCACCATGCAAATACTCCAGCCCCGCCGGCGCCAGGTTGTTTTTATCCTCGGCGTCCTGATCCTCCCGCTTCTTTTCAGCGCCTGCACGTCCAACACGCCCTATCAACGCATCGGCAATCGCAAGGAAGGAGGCTATTCGTTCGTGCGCCATTCGAAGGACACGTATTCAGTCACGTATCAAGGCGCTGAATACTCGAAGCCTGAACAGATTTACGACTATGCGCTGCTCCGCTCGGCTGAACTTACAGTGGAGAGCGGCTACAAATATTTCGTCGTCAATTCCGACAACGACCGCAGTCGCAACAGCACCCGCTACACCCCTGGCTCGCCTGGATTTCGCACCATGGAGCATGGCATCACTTCCACCGGCCGCACGTACACTTATTCCAGTTACACGCCCGGTTTTTCGGGCAGCGTGTCCACGGTCAGAGTTCCGATCTACACTTTGATGATTAAAATGTACCCCGCGAAGGAAGGCATCCAGGCACCCGAAAATTATATCTATGAGGCCGCACCTTTGATCATTCAGCTGAAAGCGAAACATCAGCTGAAATAACGGCGGCGTCCCGGAGCCTCGTCGAAATATTTTGGTAAACGCGCGCAGGGTCGTGCGTGAAAACGTTCGCGGTTGATGGGTTCTTTTCCCCCCTAGGTTAGGAGCCGATCACATGAAACCCGAACGTCGCTTTAATCCCCCTGTTTTTAACCCGGAAAAATTTCTCGCGCAGGAAAAGCAAAAGGCGGCCGCCAAGCTGCGCCCACGACAAGGATTATTTCTGCCTGTTTCTTTTTCGAAGGATCGCCTCGAAGCGCTCATCGGCCGCGTACTGGGCGACAAGCCCGATGCGTTTTATCTCGGGCCCGACGCGGCGAAAAACAAATCGCTCCAGGCCCTCTGGACAAAAGAGATCGGCAAGGAGTTGACGGTGTATGGCATCGCCCCAGATCCGATGCTGATCCTGTATCTTCTTGCCGGCGTCATCAGTCATCCGCTGTACAAACGGGCCGCACGAAAACGCAAAAGCACCTGACATTTCGCACAACTGCGTTTTGTTCCCATTCAAAAGATTCAGCGAAGGGAATGAAGAGTTGACCACCTTCGAAAACGAGTTCTACAGGTTTTTTCGTGCAACAGATTCTTAAAATTTACGGCTTTTGGAGGCGCTATTTGTGTCTTCTTTTGCTTCCCTTTCTCTTCGCCGGATGCGGATCCGTCACACCGTACCAAGGCATCGGAAAAAACAAAGAGGGCGGCTATTCGTCCACGCGGCGGTCCGACGATTCCTATTCGGTCACGTATCAAGGTACTGAATACTCGCAACGCCAGCAGGTGTATGACTACACGCTGCTTCGCTCGGCAGAGCTCACGCTGGAATGCGGGTACACCTATTTCACCGTTCTCTCGGATGACGATCGCAGCCGGAACACCTATCGCTACAACCCCGGCATGCCGGCGTCTCGCGAAACTGAATATCGCACGTCGCCGCTGGGAACTCCCTACACGTACACCACCTACAGCCCTGCGACCACCGGCCAATCGGTTCCGATCAAGATTCCTGCCTACACTTTCACGATCAAGATGTATAACGAAAGCAATGTCCCGCGCCCGCCATCCGGTCATGCCCGGGAAGCCGCTCCGTTGATCAGTCAGCTTAAGGCGAAATACGGATTGAAATAAATCACCACTGCTTCAGCCACGTCTCGATTTCAGCGCGACCTTTCGCCCATGAACCGTCGTGATCGGCGTCGACGATCACACGGTCCATTTTGCTCACCATGGCGGCGATCAGTTCGTCGGTGCGTTTCGCCGAGGTGACGTGATCGTTCTTCGCCTGCACAAGAAAAATTGGGCAATAAACACGCGCCACTTTCGCCCGACTATCGAACGCCGCGCGTCGGGCAATCACGGGTACGCCCCAGCGCAGATACCACGGAAGATTATCCTTTCCCACCGATCGTATATTCGGAAAAGGCACGACGAGGAGCAGCGCGGTCGCCTCTTCGCGACACGCCAGATCCACCGCGACGCCACAACCCACCGACATCCCCGCAATCACCAGTCGGCGCCGATCGACGTCCGCACGCTGCAGCAAATAGGCATACGCGGCATCGGCTGCGGCGTAGCACCCCTCTTCGCTCGCCCGACCTCCACTCATGCCGTAGCCCGGATAATCGGGAATCAACACGTTCACACCCATGCGGCGAAGGTCACGGAAAATATCCTGCGACTGCGCAATGCTCATGCGGTTGCCATAAAAGAAAATCACCGTCGGCGGCTTCTGCTCTGTCGGCAGCGTCCGTCCATTCCGGTCCAGTGCTTTTCCAAATTGCGCCACGATTTTCGTTCGCCCCTTGGTCGTCAGGGAAATCAGTTCATAATCCTCGCTCGCCTTCACCACGTTGTCCGGCTCCTTCAAAAACGAACCAGGCAATACCATTTTCCGCGCCAGCGAGGTGCAGCCGCTCATCGACAACATCACGACGATGCTTGCGAGGAAAAATAGCCCGCTCATCCTTCTTCCCTTCATTTTCTCACTCCTTTTTGGTGCAGCCCATTTTGGTGCAAAATCAATGCTTCCACTTTGCCGTCGGTCCCGCGCACAAACTCGATCTGCGCCTCGACCACCCTGAGGAAAAACTTTGTCTCTGACTCCGGAAAGATCGGCGCCTTCGGCTGTCTCGTCGCTTGCTCCATCAACTGTTCGCCTTCCAACGTTATCGCTATTTCAAAGTTCGGGCTCAGTACATACGTGCCGACGTATTCCTTCAACCTTTCCACAGGTACAGTCACCACCTTCGGCTCCGGCGACATTTCGACTTTATCGCTGACACGCTGCACCGGAGTCTCCCGCCCGTTTTGGTACATGACCAAATGCGTGACTTCGCCTTTATCGTTTTTCACGAATTCCAACTGCGCGTCCACGGCCTTCAGGAAAAACTTTGTCTCCGTCTCGGCAAACAACTGCAGCGCTTTCTGCCCTGTCAACTGCGTGGTCAGGCGGTCGCCTTCCAGTCGGATGTAATTCTTGACCCGATGCGTGATCTCGTAGGTGCCGACGTAGCGTTGCAACACCTCGACCGGCACTGCGATTTCCGTGCGGTCCTTGGCGGATTTACGAACAATGCCGAGCATCAACTCCGCCAGTTTGCTCGCGATTTTTTCGCCCGCACCGCTTTCCAGATTTCCCAGAACCGCGATCGTGAGCTTTTCTTCAGGATAATAACTCAGGTGCGTGCGAAACCCTTCGATCCCTCCATTGTGGGAAATCACTTTGTGCCCGTCCCGCGTCGATACCCCCACGCCGAGTGCATAACCACTTTTGAAAGGTGTCGTCATTTTTTGCAGCGATTCCGCCTTCAACAACTTCCCGCCAAACAAACCCAACTCCCAACGCAGCAAATCCTCCGTCGTCGAGTACAGCGCCCCAGCCGAATAGGGAACGCTCATGTGAATATAAGCCGCCTTCACCGGCCCACTTGCCTCCCGCGTATAACCAATGGCCCGGCGCTCTATGACCTCTGCGTCCGAATCATATCCCGAATCCTTCATGCCAAGCGGCGCAAAAATATTCTCCTGAACAAACTTCGCGTATGACACACCACTCACCTTCTCCAACAAATATCCCAGCAACACATAACCTGAATTGCTGTAGTTCCACTTCTCGCCAGGAGCGAATTCCAACGGCTTGTCGCGAAAGCGCGCCACCAATTGCTCCGGAGTGGCCGGATATGCCTTGAACACCTGGTAATCCGGCGAATCCGTGAAACTCGGAATGCCCGAGGTATGCGTGAGCAGGTGAAAGATCGTGATCTTGTCCCAAGCGGCTGGTGTGTCAGGCAGATATTTTCTAATCGGATCGTCGATCTTCAGTTTCCCCTGATCTTCCAACAATAGGATCGCCGCGCCCGTGAACTGCTTCGTCACCGACGCCAGACGGAATTTGGTTTGGGGTTCGTTCGAAATCTGTTTCTCCACATCCGCCCAACCATAGCCCTTGTTGAGGAGAAGCTCATTTCCGCGCGCGACGAGAACCGACCCCATGAATTTTCCGTCCTTCGCCAAGTCCTGCACCGCCTCATCCAATTTCGCCGTCTGCTGGCCGAAGCCCAGGACCGGAACCATCAGCAGTACCACCAATAAGATTCGCGAAAGCATGTGCATTTTGGATCAGGTTTCGCGCTCGCGGACAATCCTCCACTCGCCAAAAGAGAAGTAGGTCTATACCTCCCCAGGTGGACGCTCTTACAATAACCAAGGCGGAGCACAATGTCCCCGCCACTCGTTTTGAGACAACGTCACGACACCCTTACCGCCGTCAACGAGCAAGCGTATCGAAAACGCTGCATCCTTGCCCCGCCATCTTGGTGTTTCCGGATGGTCGTTTGATTTTGCTGCAAACCTAACCTAAAATCCGGGCGCCAAACTCGGCATTATATACAAAATGGAGTCATTCATGAAATCGTTCCGGATAGTCCCTGTTTTCTATGTAGCGAATGTTGATGTAGCGGTGCGGTATTATGTCGAGCGTTTGGGGTTCAACCTTTCCTTCAAATATGGCACTTATGCCGGGCTTGTGATGGGCGCCTGCGAATTGCATGTGACCGATCCAGGTGAACCCCGACAAATTGTAGGCGCTGGCACCGCGTATTTGCTCTGCGATGAAGTGGACGCGTACTACGAGAAAATCAAAGCGGCAGGTGCGACACTGAAGTGCGAGCCCGCCGACCGCACTTATGGAATGCGTGACTTCGCCGCTTTCGATTTGGACGGAAACCAGATCTCGTTCGGATGCGAGATGGATGAAACGTGAGCGATCGCGGCGCTTAACGTCATACGACAAAACTCTGCGTTTGTTCAGCCAATGCGGGGCGGTCGGCGAGCGTTCCTGACCTGCATTTTATTTGGCGAGGTTGTGTTCCATGTTTTGCTCGTTGAGAGAGGATAGATTTCAAGATCGCGCCATCTCATGAAGTTCGACGTATTTGCAACTTCCGACTCGTTTTTGCCGATAAACACCTTGCGCCTGCCCTCTAAATCCCTAGAACCAAAGCCATCCCTAAAAACGAAGTTACTGATATATAATGTCGGTATAATAACACTATGAACGAGAATCTTGTTTATGTCGGAGCTGGTGGCGCGGTCAGCGCTATTGACAAGTCGACTGGAGGCACGGTCTGGAAATTTAAATTTCCATCAAAAGGTTTGGGTGCTGATGGCTTTGTGAATCTACTCGTGGAAGCGGATGTACTTTACGCACACACTCGTGGTGAACTTCATTGCATCAAGGCTGCAACAGGCGAGTTGTTATGGACGAATCCGCTATCAGGAATGGGATATGGCATTGGCAGCATCGCCGTCCACGAAAAGTCTACTGCGGTGGTTCTGAAAGCCCAACAAAACGCGACCGGCGCCGTTCAAATCAGTTCTACGACCCCAATATCGTAACATCGTGAAGCATCAGCCATCCTGCGCATATCTCCAATCCTCCTCCTATAAAGTTCAATCCAGTTGATGTGAACGATACCGTTCGGTATAAATATGAACCGGGTCTTTGTACTATTTCTTCTGATCTTGGCTAGCTGCACCACGCCCAAAATCACTCATTTTGACGATTCTCGGTCACAGATTCCCGATCGTGAACCCGCGGAAGCCCGTGTAATCGCTCAAGGGCAAAAGCTCATAGTCGAATCTTCCAATCAACGAAGCTTTTGGTTAGTGGGCGCGACTGTGGAAATCATTGATGGGGCGGTGTATTTAGATCCGATCAATATTAGTTCTGTTGCGCCATCTGTCATTACGATAGATCTTTCAAAATACCTTCTCCCCAACAACTGGAAGAATCACCTATATTGGGTTCAAAATATTCAGGCTTCTCCTATATTTCCGAAAGAAAGAACGATCTATCGCAAGAAAATCGTAGTCGAGTAAAAGAGTCGAACCAACCGCTGCAGTATTCCTTGGGCTGCTACGATATTCCTGCGCCAGGCAATACAACTACCCCACCTTATTTTGATTATTGATTTAGCTGCGTCAATCAGCGCGCAGTTCACTTTTGACGCTTTCAATTCATGATGATCGCACGAATAATAATGGATGATCGAGTTTCGCCGTGGTCTTCAATTTTATCGGCGGATACCATAATTTACGCAGCATTGGCGTGCACAATTATTACCAGCCTTTGGTTTACCGCTCTGATGTACTTGAGAAGGAAATATCCGAAAAAGGATGTACCAACTAATTTCAGATATTTCCTTTCCGCGACCATCGGCCTGCTAGTACTTGCCATCCCCATAGTTTGCGTACGAATACTAACCTAGTTGTATACTTGCGTGACAAAACAGAATTAGAGCCGGACCCGTAGCGCAACGTCTGCGATCATCCCTTTCCCTTCATCTCAACTCACCAGTACGCATTGCTGGCCTGCGACGCCTCGCCAAAGTCAAAAATAAAGCGTCTCCAATTTTATGTTACCACTACTCATCATTGGATTGGTGCTATTCGTTGTCGGTGGTTTTGTGTTTCTGGTCGCCGCTTTTCGAGAAAGCGTGCTCTGGGGTTTAGCATGCTTGTTTGTACCTGTCGTGCAGTTGTTCTTTCTAGTAATCCACTGGCATGAAGCCAAGAAAGGATTCATGCTCCAGCTAATCGGCTTAGGAATAATGGTCCTCGTCGCGATTATCGAATCAAGTACTGTTCACGCGCGCCGTTAATATTGTGCCAAAAACTTCCAGACAGGTAGCCAAGATCAAACATCGGGCAAAATTGAATCATGCTATCGGTTAAGATGAGGACAGCGGTTGTATCGGAAAGAAAGTCCCTCGAAGGGCTGCAGTGACGGGCGTCGCTCAAGAATCCAGGCGATCGTGAGGCGCTTCTGGCGAATCGTGATGCGATTGAGCTGCCCGCGGGGCAAATCGAAGGCGGTGGAGTCTTCGTGGCTGAAGTCGCCGGAGAAGTCGTGGGTTTTGCGGCGATTCTCCCGCGCGAGGACGGCGATGCCGAGTTGGATGCGCTTTTCGTCGAGCCAGACAGATGGCTACGCGGCATTGGGCGTGCATTGGTTGAGCATGGTTGCGCCGCAGCCAAGAAAGCGGGAGCCAAAGCACTGCACGTCGTCGGCAATCCCCACGCCGAGGTGTTTTATCTTTCGTGCGGGTTCGAGAAGCTTGACACGACGGCTACGCGTTTCGGCTCTGGCTTGCTGATGAAACGGAATGTGTAGCAGGAGCGAACGGAAGTGTGCAGATTCCGCCGTCGAAGAAGACCGAATTAATCCTCGTTTACCACTGAGAATCACTGATGGAAGCTAATAGAAAATATCAGTGTGCATCAGTGTTTATAAGTGGTTCAAAAGTCTCTCGGGTTCCGACCGCTTTTTGAATACAGATTTCCCTTAGCGTCCATTAGCGTAAATTAGCGGTTCAAAAGAGTTTGAATTTCGGAACGTTCGCAAGCGAACGACTCTACGTCGCACCGTCGGTGCGACACTAGCGGCGGAAGTTGAGGGCGAGCGCAGCTTCGAGGGCATCGACACGTACGTTATTTTTGGAGGGACGCGACATACCTTGGCCCAGAGCGAATGGGCTGGTGGGTATGCCAATTCTGTAGGGAGCGTAGGCGAGAGAAAAACTGAGGGCGCCGTGTCTGAAAATCTCGTAGTCCGCACCGATACTAACAATGCCACTCCAATCCGTGCGGCTTTGCGCGGGATGACTATCGGAAACCAGACGATTTGGTACGCCCGAGAACCAAGCGTAATAGGTCGACTCGATGTGCGCCTTTGTCTTGTTGCACATGACGCCAGCCCCAAAGCGGAACCGCATCCTATCGCCAGCTTCGATACTATAGGTGGGCATCAGGCTAATACGTGTCGTTTGGTAGAGCATGACATGCCGTTTATAATCCGGGAGCGGCAAGATGGAGACGATATTGGGATACTTGGGAAACGCGATTTGCACTTCGGCCGTGCCATAGCGGGTGAAGCCCAGGGCAAGATCCCAGTTTTCGTCGAATTGATAACAAAGCTCCAAGCGACCGAAGGGCACGCCATCGGTGTTTTTTGTTGTCGATAGCACTTCGTTGTAAGGGGTGGTGAAGGAAAAGTCACTCGTGGTCATCCGCGCGTATCCGCCGCCTATGTTCAAATACAAACCGGTATAGGAAAAGAATAGGCCCGTGGCGGTATTGATCGCAAATGAGGTGAGATCGCGCTCTGATTGGCGGTCGGCCAGCTGGAGGGTTTCCGTTGAACCGATCATGTTTCGGGGGTTGGCGACACGAGGTTGGAGAACGCGCGCGGTCGTTTCAGAAGCGGCTGTGCCTTCGGCGAACATCGGCGCAGCGAACAGGGTAAATGCTACCAATAAGGAGAGTGCTTTCATGGTGTAGGATGCCTCCGTTGTGAGGTTAGTAAACGGGAACGGTTGGTTATGACAAGAGCCTTCGTGGCTTGTTCAGAAAACGTTACAAGCCCGTGCAGGCGTGTCGGAGGTCGGGGTCAGCGCTCGGAAGTCGGCGGAGTCAACCGAGTGCGGTCGAGGCGGAGGCAAAACGCTTAGTCGTTTTGCGCTAACGCAGCCGGTGCCGTTTCTTCAACGAGGCCTGACACCATCGCAGCGCGAGGGAACAAGGATTTTGTGCGAGGTTTGTCGATGGTGTTTGTTTCAGCGTTTTGCGCCCGCGGACTGCAAACGTTGTGCTTCGCGAAAATGATAGTCGGCATCCGATAGGCGGCCAATCTGCTTGAACATGTTCGCCAAACCAACATGCGCATCCAAACAGTCGGGATCGATTTCAAGGGCGGCGCGGCACTGGTCGATGGCTTCGTTAAAACGTCCGTTTCTCGCCAGCGCTCGACTGTAGGTGAGATGGTTGGGAATCGAGTCAGGGGCGAGTTGAATGGCTTTTTCGAAATGCGCTATGGCCTCGGGGAAACGGCCCAGTTGCATGAGTCCGATGGCCCAGTTGAGTTCGGACGACGCATGGGCAGGATCGAGTTGCAAGGCGCGTTGGAATTGGAGTAGCGCTTCCTGAGTTTTGCCAATTTGAGCCAAGGTCAGACCGAGGTTGAAATGGGCGGTCGGAAAGCGCGGATGGGAACGAGTCGCGTCATGGAAACACGCAATTGCGCGCTCACGGTCACCGAGCAAGACATACGCGAGTCCAAGATTATTGTGCGCCTGGGCATATTTGGGTTGAAGCGCGATGGCGCGCTCAAAATGCGGAATCGCCTCCCCCACCCGGCCCAGTTGGCGGAGCGCATAACCCAAATTATTTTCGGCCTCAGCAAACTCGGGGCGAAGCTGGAGCGCACGTTGAAAATACGGAATGGCTTTTTCCAACTCGCCTTTGTCAGTAAAGATTTGTCCGAGATTGTTGCGCGCGAGCCAGCAGTCGGGATTCTTTGCGAGCGTGTCCTCGTACAGAGCGGTATTGCTCAGATAAATCTTCCCCTGCTGAAACGCGAGGAGGCCAAGGGCCAGCGGAAGTGCAAACGTTACGACGAGCGTGGCGCGGCGCGGGAGGCGTTGCATCAACATAGTCAATCCCGCCGCAGCCGCGGCTACGATCCCCAGGCTGGCGTGGTACTGGAAGTGATCGGCCACATACGAGAAAACGAAAGGGTAAACGTTAAAGAAACCCAACGCGGGGAAAAGCGTGCCAACGAACAACAACCAAGGGACAAGCAACACGCGTAGAGATTTTCGCCATACCAGCACGGCGGTACAAGCCACGCAGGCGAAAGGGAAAAGCCATTGCCAGAACTGCGAACTGTCGAGCGTCCAGCGAGGATAAAAGAAAGCCAGGTTCGCCGGCCAAAATAGTTTGCCCAGATAGAACCAAATGATGCGCCCAGGGAGCAAAATATGTTCGGCAAAAGTGAGGTCGAAATGCGTGCCCCTCGCTCCGATCAAAGTGCGTTCGTTCCAGATCGTCATGATACCTGCGCCAAACCCAAGCGCGACCCAAAGCAGCAGCGGTAGAACGTCGCGTCTGAAAATAAGCCCGCGTTTCTTCCAAGTTAGAATGACGACCAGCGCGGCGGGAAGTGTGACCGTCACGGTTTTTGACAAAAGCGCGGCGACAAAAAAACCTGTTGCCAAAAGGTACGCGGCCGGCCGGCGGTTTTCGTCAAAGCGAAGGTAAGCGAGAGCGGCCGATAGATAGAAAACGAGGGAGAGCGTATTTTTTTGTTCAGCAATCCACGCGACGGACTCGACGCACACGGGGTGCAACGCAAAGATAAAAGCCGCAAGCCAGGCGCCGGGAACCGCGAGTCGTCGCAACAGGGCTGCGAACAGACAGGCCGAGGTGGCGTGAAGCAAAACATTGAGCAAACGATAATCGAACGCGTGGTCGCCCCAAAGTTTGTATTCGAGCCAGAATGCGGAATGAAGCAGTGGATAGTATTGTTGCGTGGCCGCTGGTTCGGTCCAGATCTTGACCAAACCGTCGAAAGAACGGAGGTGCGGTTGCGTGACGTGGCCATCGTCGTCCCAAAGAAAGCCGCCGAAGAGCGAAGGCCAATAGACCAGCAACGTCGCGGCAAACAGAGCAACCACGAGCCAGCGGTCGCGGCGTTGCGGGGGCATAACGGGTTCGACGATTCGCTTCATGGCGATGGTTGGTGGTAGCCTGTTGGGACGCCTTGGTTCGACAAATAAAAACGCTGGCCGTGGAGTACGGCCAGCGTTGCGAAGATCAGATCGTTTTGGACGGCGTGGTTACAGCTCGAAAGAAACGGTCAACATGAAGATGCGAGGATCAACGATGCGGTATGAAACTGCAGTACCATCGGGGAATGCGCTGATCGGTTGCAAGCGCCCGCCTTCCTGGAGATTCCGGGCATTGAGCTGGACCGTGGTGCCAATTTTATCGTGCCAGATCTTGGTTTTGTAACTGATGAAGGCATCGAGGTAGTAATGCTCTTTGTCATAGACAGGACGGTCACGATCGAGCGACTGATAAATGCCGTTGCTGTCCATGATACCGTAGTAGCCGATGGCTCCCTTGCTTTCATAGCGAAGCGCGCCGCCCACTTTCAGCTTTTTGATGAAGGGTTGGCTGGTGATGCCGGCGAGTTGATAGCTCGTGCTGATGCGGCCAGAATAGCGCCGGACGCTGGGGAGCGACTTACCTTCCTGCTGTTTGATGATGGCGTACGGAGCTTTCACGAAACCTTCGTAGTTGGCAGCGGCGGTGGTACCGTTGGCAGCGAAATCTCTGGTGCTGTTGTAAGGTGTCGTCCACCAAAGGCCGCCATTGGCGTTTGCGGTGTACCGCGGATCCACGACGCTTTGTAGAACCGGGAGGCGTTCATCGAGCCATTCCTGAACGGAATTGGAGATATTGGTATTCTTGGAGGTCTTTTCTTCGCCAGAAGCTGCAATCGTCCAATACTTGTTCGGGTTGAAGTTGACTTCCACTTCCGTACCCTTGGCTTCGACATCGTTGGTCGCGGCAATCGTGCCACTGGCGAACGCATCAATCAATGTCTGGGCGCGAGCACGAGAGACCTTGGTAATAGCGGCGATCGCGTCCTCAGTCTGATCGGAATTGGCGACCCAAGTCGGATTGGCTAGAAGAAGCCAGCGCTCAGCGACGTCATGTAGCTGATAGTTATCAGAGACACCTACACCAATATCCATGCGGAGAACACGCTGTGCGACAGTGTTCGCATCGCCGTTACGGGCGTTCAGCTGCTTGTTGTTGTAATGATTGACGCGGATGACGAGTCGGTTGTCCAACATGTTGATCCAGAGGCCAGCGTCTTTGCCTTCACCAGTGATGTTCGGCAGTTGGCGAAGTTGAAGATCGATGGCCGGGGCCTGCGGGAAGAAGGTGTCCGACCAGTTGTAGGTGAACGCGAGACCACGGAGGAATTGGCCCCAATGACGTTGGAATCCCGAGCCCTCGGCTGCCTTGGTCACGAAACCAAGATCGCGGAATGGACGCACAACGCCACCGTACGTCTTGGTTTTGCCGCTTGCAAAACGGTAGTCGCCGCCAGCCCAGTGATTATTGGCCTCCCAGTTGTGTTCAGTTAAATTATCGACGAGAAATTGGGGCGTAGCGCCAAACTTGGAGTAAACTTTGTCTTCACGGAGGCCCCCGTTGACGATGAGTTTGCCGTCCCAAAGCTGGCTTTGTAGCACCACACCATTGGTTTTGATCGTCTGCTGCAAATTGGAGAAACCACCCGTGCCGTCCGTGGTAGCCCAGCGGCCCAACGTTGCCCTCTCGCTGACAAAACCGGTTGTGGTCGTATTGGCGCCAGGCGTTGTACCAAAGTGGTAGTCGTAATTGCCGTAGGCGTATTCAGAGGGAGCGTAGTCAACGTTATTGCCCGTCGCATCACCCACATAGTAGCGGATAAAATTACGGAAAAGTCCCTGACCGGCAATGATCGATGAGTCAGAATTCCCGGATTGGTTGGCTCGAGCCGCCTTGGGATCAATACCTGTTTGACCGGGGGCGGTCCAGGCGTGATTCGAAGTCATGATGTCGCGGTAGACGTACTGGCGGTTCAAGCGGTATTTATACTCAGTATAACCAGAAAGTTGATGGGTGCCGAACCACTTGAGGGCTCCAGACTCCTTGCTGAGGTCAATGCGATAGGAGAACTGACCGCGATAGGTGTCCCAAGTGCTCGGTTTGTAGACCGTGCGTGGTTCGGAAACGCCGATAAACGTGCGGCCATAATAGGCGTTGGGAGTGCCGTCGAGATTCGTCGTATTGACATCGACAAAGAGCTGTCCGCTGACACCGGAATTGCCGGAATTACCGATTGGGGTGCGTTCGTAACTTTCGTTATCTTCACGCAACGCCGCCACTTGGACGGTCAGGTTTTGCCGTGCTGTATTCAGGATGATCTGGTCGAGTTGTCCGAGATACATTTTGGTCGAATACCGCAAGCGATTGACCGCAGAGAGATTGATCTCCGACCAATCATAGAGGGATTTGTCGCTGACGACGGGAACGGTGGAGAAAAGAGGCTGGCTGCCAATGCGCCCGCCGGAGTTGTTGCCAATGATTCCGTAGCCGGGACTGGAGAGCTGAAGGCGAAGCGTGCCAGAACTTGTAAAGGGCGTGACTTTGGAGGACGAGACGGGGTCGGTCCAGTAGCCGATGCCATTTTGATCCACATAAATGTTCGACCGTTGGAACATGTAGTTAGGACGGAAGAAGAAATCGGGCACTGTATTGTCGCTCGCCTGCGGTGCAGAGGTCACGCCGTTCACAGTGTAAGTGGAGGTATTTGGATTCCACGACGGGCTGCCTTGCGAGCGCCAGTAAGTGACGTTGTCGCGCGGTGGTGTGAAGTTGGGACGGTTGCCGTAGCTCTTATAATCGATCGCGAGACCGGTGAGTGTGGTGTATTTGAACGGTTGGAATTTGACCATCGCGTTCAAACGGCGGGTCTTCATGCCCGAAGGATTGCGCTGAAACTCCTCGTCCTGATATCCACCGACCGCACGGATCGCGAGAAAGTTCTTTTTGAGGACGACATTGGTATCAAAAACAGTACGCCATCCCTTATAGCTATCTGCGCGAAGTTCGATCATGGTTCGATTGCGCAGGAGGTTGGCAGAAACGGGAACCTGATTGACGGTGCCGCCTGCGTTACCGAGACCAAAAACGTTGGCATTGGGACCACGACTGACTTCGATGGCCTCGACCAACATCGAGTCAACGGGCATCGCTTTGGAAACTTCGAAGTTAGCAAAGGACTGGTTGGCCGCGGAAATACCGCGGAGGCGGTTGGCGTTATTCGGATTGAGCTGGGTATTATCAAAAGCCTGACCATTGCGATCGACGACGAAGTCGGTGTAGGTGCCAGTACCCTCGGCGTTGCTGACGTAGTTAAATACGTCGTTGATATCGACCATGCCAAAATCAGTCATCTGATCTTTGTTCATGATGGTCATCGACGAGCCGATGTCTTCGATCTTCGTTTTGAAACGAGTGCCGGACATGGTGCTGGACGAGTAGTAACCTCTGTTGCTGGTCACCACTTCGAAAGGCGACAGCACAAGAATTTCGTCGCCGGCTCCGGCGTCCGATTTGTCCTCTTTAACGGTTTCAACGGGGATTTTTTTCTCCGGCTCAGCTGTTTTGTTTGTTTCAGCTGGTTTGGCAGGGGTCGCAGTTCCATCGGGTGGTGTCTGGCCGAATGCCAGGGGAACCGTTGGCAATGCGAGCGACAAGGCGGATACCTGTAGGATCCGCCTGAGACGGGTGTAGTTTTTCATAGGTAGTATCGTACGTCCGGCAAAAACAACTAAGCCGGTGGGTCTGGGTTTGTAAGTTAGGCCGTATTTAACGGATAACTCAGGGAGGGTTAGGGCTGGTGTGATCGATCGCAAAAGCCATGGGTGTGGCGCAGGATCTCGGACAAAGAAAAATCCGTAAGTGAAAACAAAACGCGTTCGCTCAAAGTGGCAACTCGGCCGTTGCTCACATCGTTGAATTCCGTGGGAAAACGCGTCGGTTCGTTTTGTTTCCGGACATAGTCCAAGGTTCGGCCATGAGTCGTGCGACCGAAATCGTGGAGATTGTCCAATCGATGAAGCGTGGAGATCGAAGGGTACAAGATGCTTTTTCTTTACGGGGGACGGACGTTTATGCCCGAGGGTAACAAGCTCCGTTGTCAGATGATGCATCGGATCGGGCAACGGAAATGTTAAGTAAAAATTGATGACAAATTGACGACACGAATTCTGCGCCTGAATGAAACTTGCAGCACCGTGAGCGCGGACGCGGTTGTCTCACTTGAAACTGAATTTTCTAAGATCCTCCTCTCCCCTTTCATCGGCGCGGTAAATCGTCGGGCAAAAATAACGATGCCGGCCTCGCCTGAGCAAGGACGGCATCGTGACCAACGCAATTCAGGAATACGCGTTACTTTTGAGGTGCCGCCGCCGCTTTCTTTTCGGGCAGCGCGCGGGTGGCGACTTCCTGTTTCACGCGTTCGAGGTACTGCGCGAAGGGCATCACGCCTTCGTCGCCTTTCGCACGGCTGCGAACGCTGACGGCTTGCGCCTCGGCTTCTTTCGCGCCGAGCACGAGCGTGTACGGAACCTTTTCAATTTCTGCACGGCGGATTTTGGCACCGAGCTTGTCGCTGTGCTCATCGAGCGTGGCGCGGAGGCCGGCGGCCCGAAGTTGCGCGAGCAGATTTTTGCCGTAGTCAGCGACTTTGTCGCTGATCGGCACGAGACGGATCTGCTCGGGCGCGAGCCAGACCGGGAAATCGCCGGCGAAGTGTTCGATGAGTACGCCGCAGAACCGTTCCATGGAGCCAAACGGCGCGCGGTGGATCATCACGGGGCGATGCGGTTGGTTGTCGGCGCCGATGTACGAAAGGTCGAAACGCACGGGCAAATTGTAGTCGACTTGGACAGTGCCGAGCTGCCATTCGCGGCCGATGACGTCCTTGATCACGAAATCGATTTTCGGGCCGTAGAAGGCGGCTTCGCCGGGCTCCTCGGTGAAAGGAACGCCGAGGGTTTTCGCCGCTTCGCGGCAGGCGTTCTCGGCCTTGTCCCAGTTTTCGGCGGTGCCGGTGTACTTATTGGAATCGGGATCGCGCAGGCCAACGCGCACGCGGTAGTCGGCCATGCCGAGTGTTGAGAGCACAGTCTTCACGAGCGAAAGACAGCCGAGAACTTCGGCTCCAACTTGCTCCTCGGTGCAGAAGAGATGCGCGTCGTCCTGCGTGAAACCGCGAACGCGGGTCAGGCCGTTGAGTTCGCCGGACTGCTCCCAACGGTAAACGGTGCCGAATTCCGCGAGGCGCACGGGCAGGTCGCGGTACGAGTGCGGCTGAGAAGCAAAGATCTTGATGTGGTGCGGGCAGTTCATCGGCTTCAGCATGAAGCCGTCGAGGAGCTTGTCGGCGTCCATCACGCGGTCCTTGCCGATCATTTCCTTACCGACACGAGCATTGAGCTGGTCGGCGAATTGCGAGGAAACGGCTTCGAGGCGCGCGGTGAGCTCGGCGCAGCCGCAGCCTTCGGTGGCGAGCTTGGCGATGGCGTCAGGCTCGGCAAAGGCGGGAAACTGCGACTCCTTGTAATACGGGAAGTGACCGGAGGTCTTGTAGAGCGTGAGTTTGCCGATGTGCGGCGTGAAGACCTGCGAGTAGCCCTGCTTGCGGAGTTCGCCGCCGATGAAGTCCTGCAACTCTTGGCGAATGATGGAACCGTTCGGCGTCCAAAGGATGAGGCCCTGGCCCACGTCTTCGTCGATGTGGAAAAGTTTCAGGTCCTTGCCGAGCTTGCGGTGGTCGCGGAGCTTGGCCTGTTCCTGGCGCTCGAGGTACTGCGCGAGTTCTTCCTTGGTGGCGAAGGCGGTGCCGTAGATGCGTTGGAGCTGTTTGTTTTTCTCGTCGCCGCGATGATACGCGCCGGCGATGGAGAGCAGTTTGAATGCTTTCAGTTTCGACGAATAGCGCACGTGCGTGCCGGCGCAGAGGTCGATGAATTCGCCATTCTGGTAGAACGAGATTTTTTCGCCCTCGGGAATGTCGGCGAGACGGCCGAGTTTGTAGCGTTCCTGGCCGATTTTCTTGATGATCTCGACGGCTTCCTCACGGGAAACTTCCTTGCGGATAAACGCTTGGTTTTCGTCGGCGATTTTCTTCATCTCCGCTTCGAGTTTCGTCAGGTCTTCCTGCGTCAGCTTGTGGTCCAGATCGACGTCGTAATAAAAACCGGTGTCGGTCGGAGGTCCGATATCGAGCTTCACGTCGGGAAAAACGCGAAGGAGTGCGGTGGCCAGCACGTGTGAGCACGAGTGCCGGATTTCTTCGAGCGGAGTCATTGCCATGATATGTGTTGGTTTTGGTCCTGCGTACGATTGCAGGGCCGGAACGGGTGACTTGAACGCAAAGTCTGCCCGACGCCAAGAACGGAAAATGCGCGAATCAGACGCGCGTAGCCTTGGTGTTGTTCGCGATTGCGCCAGCGAGCAAACGGCGAAGCGTGGCCACGTCGAAGGGCTTCTGGATAAAGCCCGCCAGGCCTTGGCCGGAGAAAAGCGCCGTCGCTTCCTGCTCGCTGTAACCGCTCATCAGCATGACCGGGACGTCCGCATCGATGCCGCGAATCGCCGCGAAGGCCTGCGATCCATCGAGTTTAGGCATCGTGAGGTCGAGCAAAACGAGTTTGAGAAATTGATGGTTCATCCGGAATTGCTCGACGCCATCCTGTCCATCGACCGCCAAAATCACTGTGTAGCCAAGCGAGGCGAGAATTCTCGCCATGACTTCCCGCACAGTTTCTTCGTCGTCGACTACAAGCACAGCCCCACCGGTCCCGACTGTCGTTTCGGCAAAGGGCGAACGCGTGGGCGTATCGTAGGAGCCAAGGACACAAGGAAGAAGCATGCGGAATGTCGTTCCCTTCCCCAGCTCGGAAGAAACGCAGAGCGTGCCCTGGTGCCCACGCACAATTCCCAAGACAGCCGCCAGCCCCAGGCCGCGGCCAGTGAACTTAGTGGTAAAGAATGGTTCGAAAATGCGTTTGAGATTTTCGGGCTGGATACCGCACCCAGTATCGCGCACTTCGAGGAAAACGTAATCGCCTGGCGCCAGCGGATCCGCGATTTCGCTTCGCATGAGATAATTCCGGTCCGCGTGCATCAAGCCGGTGTGCACGAAAATATCGCCCGGCTGGTCGCCGATGGCCTCCGAGGCGTTGATCACCAGATTCATGATGACCTGGCTGATCTGGGCGGAATCGACCTGCACAGGCGGCAGATCGCGGGCGAGATCGTAGTGAAGCGTGGCCTTCTTGCTGATAGAGATAGTGAGTAGTTGAGTTGTTTCCTCGACGATGCGACTGAGGTCGAGCTTCTTGATGATAAAACGGCCGCGACCGGAATAGGCCAGCATCTGGCGGATCAAGTCCGCCGCGCGCTGCGACGCATCCGCTATGCCCTGCAGGTGTTTCCGCACCGGCGAATCCTCGGGGGTGTCCAGCTGGGCGAGGCTGTTGTTGCCCACGATGCCGGTAAGGATGTTGTTGAAATCGTGCGCGATGCCGCCAGCGAGCACGCCCAGGCTTTCGAGTTTCTGCGTTTCCATCAGCTTCTGCTCAAGCTGGGCGCGTTCTGCCTCGGCGAGTTTCAGCATGGTGATATCGCGCGTAAACATGACGACGCCTCCGATGGAGCCGTCCATGTGCGTCCACGGGCGAACCTCGTAGCTTAACCACTGCTTTGAACCATCCGCGCGGATGAAAAGGTCCGCCTCGGAGCGAATAATCTGGCCGGCGAGGCAGTTTTTATGGTCCTCCTTCCAGCGATCGGGAATCTCGGGAAACACCTCGTAGTGTGTCATGCCGACGATGTCTTTTTGCGGCAGGTGATAATCCGTGTACCACTGGCGGCTCGCGACGAGGTAGCGCATTTTGCGGTCGAACATCGCCACCGCTGCCGGCGCGTGTTCGACAAAGGTCCGCAATAAAGCTTCGCTGTCACGCAACGCCCGGTCGGCTTTCAACCGGCGCGTGATGTCGGTGAAATTACTCACCACGGCAATCACCGTTCCCTCCACGTCGCGGATGGGTTGGGTGTTGACGGAAATCCAGACCAGCGAATTGTCGCCCCGATAAATGCCCATCACCACGTCGCGCTTCGCTTCACCCGTGCGCAAGGTTTGCATGAATGGATGTTCTTCCGGTGGAAAAAGCCGTTCGTCCTCATGCACCGCGCGCAATGGCGTCTCCGCAAACGTTAGCCCGTGCAATTGATCGCGGTTGATGCCGAGTATGCGTTGGGCCGCGGCATTGGCATTGATGACGCGTCCCGAACTATCTCGAACCACCAACCCGTCCGCCATCGCCTCGATGATTGACGTCAAACGCTGCTGCGAGAACCGCAGTTCCTCCGTCATGCGCTTGAGCGCGGTGATATCGGATCTGATCGCGACGTATTGCTCCAAGTTTCCGTTCTCATCGATGAAAGGGACAATCGTGGTGTGTACCCAATAAAGCTGGCCGTTGCGCGCCTTGTTGCAGATTTCGCCATGCCAGACGCGGCGCTGGGTGATAGTGTCCCACATGCCCTTGAAAAATTCCACCGGGTGCACGTCCGATTTTATGAGGCGGTGATTTTGCCCAACCAGCTCCTCGCGGGAATATCCGCTGATCTGGCAGAACTTGTCGTTCGCGTAGGTGATCGTACCCTGCAAATCCGTGACCGCCACAATCGCGTGCTGGTCCAGGGCGAATTGCTGGCGCGAAACCACGTCGAGCGCATGGCGCAGTTTCGCGTCGGCTGCCCTCGACACCGTGCCGTTGGTCAACGGCCCCAGGAGCTCGACCAATTCCGATAAAAACCGAACCTCCTCGGCCCTCCACTCGCGCGGTTGCATGTCGATCACGCAAAAAGCTCCGACCACGTGGCCCTGCGCGCATTTAACGGGAACCCCGGCATATGCCACAAAACCGTTGTCCTTCACTGCCGACAGTTCGCACAGGGCGGGATCTTTGCGTGCATCGGAAATGGCCACCGGCTTGCCGGTTTCAACCACCAGCCGGCAAAACGAATCGCTCACCGGCCAGCGCGACCGTGCCGCTTGTTCACCGGACAAGCCACGCGCGGATTTCAATTCCTGCTCCGTTTCCAAAACCAATGAAAAGAGGCTTATCGGCGCCTTCAACTGCTGCGCAGCCAAGCGCGTCAGCCGGTCAATACCTGCGTCCGTACGCGAATCGAGTGGATTCAAGCGTCGCACTGCTGCCAGACGGCCCGGATCTACGAGCGCGTTGCGTGGAGAGATCACAGGCCCGTAATGAAACAATCTTGTAGCGACCCGTCAACTACAAGGGTGCATTATTGCGTAACGGTATCAGGCTGATACCGGCAAAAGCGCGGACTCGGGTTCGTCAGGCTCGTGGCCGGGCAACCCGTTTGATCACGGCGCTGATGTCCTCCTCCGCCAGCCCTTCCGATGCCGCCGCTTGGTAAATGCCACGCAGGGTTTCCAGCAACGGATAATCGTTTCCACCGATGGTGTGCGCCGCCAGTTTTAGATCTTTCAGGAGGTGTTTGACGGAAAACTGCGGTGAGAAATCGCCTGCGCGCAGCTTGGGTTCCTTCAACCGGCTGACACCGGAAAAACTCACGTTCTTCGCCAGGGCGTTAAAGAAGACATCGTCCGTCAATCCGGCTTGGCGGGCCATGGTCAGGGCCTCGGCCAGGCCTTGGAGGTGCGCGGCGATGTTCAGGTTCATCGCCAGCTTCAATGTCGCTGCCTGCTGGTTGGTGCCGATGTGAAACCGCGTCTCGGAAACAAGCGCCAGCAATGGTTCGAGTTCCGCAACCAAGTTTGCGTCGCCTCCAAGATAGTAGACAGTTTTGCGTTCTTCCGCCGCCGGCTTGCTGCCGGTAAACGGCGCTTCCAAATAACGTGCGCCGCGCGAAAGCACGAGTTGACGGAATTTCTCGCTGCTCTCCGGATCGATCGTGCTCGACTGCACCACGGTTTTTCCCGGACGCAACAAGGGCACAATCCGCTCCAGCACGCTTTCCACCGCCGGCGGATCCGCTACGACGATTTGAACCACGTCCGCAGTGTGCGCCACCGCCTCGGGCGTGGACTTCCATAGCGGCGCGTCGGGTTGCGGCGTGCGATTCCATGTTCCGACCAGCACACCGGCATTTGCGTAGTGTCCGGCCCAGATGCGCCCGATGATGCCAAGTCCAATAACTCCGATGGTTTTCATAGGAAAATTTTAATTCTATTGTTTAGTTGAACGGAGTCGAAAATAGAAGTCCCGCGCGATGTTATCGCAGCTGAAGTTGGAAACGACCGGTTCGACCGCTCACGTCTTGTTTCAAACAGGTATTAAATCCTTCTGCGTCGCAACTCGCGATCAGAATTCTTGGATCCGTTCCTTGCCTTCGTACCAGGCGGCCATGTTTAGCACGAGGTAGTTCCAGTTTTGAAAGCCCTTGTTCAGAACCGGCTCGCCGCTCTCGGGCAGATAATATTCGTGCAGCGCGCCGAAACGCTCGAAGTCGCGCCCGAAGAGCACGATCGTTTTTTCCGCCAATTCGCGGGCGTCCTGCTCGTAGCCGTAGTTCACGAGACCGCTAAAAACCATGTAGTTTGAAATTCCCCAAATCGGGCCGGTCCACAACGACGGGTTTCCCGAAGCGCGCACGTTGTACACTTTTTCCATCTTCGAGAGGGTTCGGATGCCATAGGGCGCGTTGAAGGTTTTTTCGTTGCGATAGTGTTCTTCCACCATCCGCTTCGCCTGCTCGGGCGTCGCAATCCCGGCCCACATCGCCATGAAACCCGACCAGACTCCGATGCGTTGAATGAGGCAGTCGTAGTCGCGCGGATAACCAGCGTGCAAAATGAACTTAGAATCGCCGCCAAAGGGCCGCGGTTCGTAAGGCAAAAGATTCAAATCGACGCTGTAGAAAAATCCGTCGCGTTCATCCCAACAGTGTTTTTGTATGCTTTCTTTTAGTTCGTCAGCGTCGCGCCGATATTGAGCGCCGATTTCGCCGAGATTCAGCCGTTCGCAAAGGTACACGAGCGCGACGAGCTCCTTGTACATCATGCAATTCAGGTAAATCGAACCCGAACTCTTCGGCGGACGCATGTACGTGCATGGATCGTTGTCCACGCCGATGGCCATGTCGTCATTCCAAAAATACAGGCCGGTGGCTTTGTGACGCTGGTGGTTTTTGTATTTATTGATGAAGGCCTGGAGAAAATAAATTCCCTCCCGCAACCACTCGGCATCGCCACCGTTAAGTTTCGTCAAAAACGCCGCATGCTGCGCGAGGCAGGGCTTGTGCATGTTGGTCGCGTAGATGTCCTGATTGCCCTTCACTTCGCTGCGCGTGCCGGATTTGCGCTTGAGGATGATGGGAATCCAACCGTCCATGCCACCGTAGTTGAGATAATTCAGCACGCAGCCCTGTTCGCACTGCAATGCCTTGGTCCGCTCTTCCGCCGAACCTTTCTCCAGGAGGATTTGCCTCAACGCGACGTTGCTCCACCAGGAATCCCAGTCCCATAGAATGTCGCCGTATTGCTGGCTGCCCGGCGTGAGAAATGGATACTTGAACGCCCCGCCCTGCTCACGAAACATCCCTTGGTAGTCCTTGTGAATTTGTGCGCGGACAATCGGGATGTATTTAGCCGCGTCATCGGCGCGCTTGGATGGCGTCGCTGCAGGCAGCGCGCCAGCAAAACCGATTAAAACCGCCAGGGCGGCGCAGGTGGAAGCGGGATTTTTTCGCATATGTATCACTCCAAAATTTCGATCAGCCGTGCAAACAGCCGGTTTACGCGCTCCTGATTTTCCTTAACCAGATCCTTGAACTTGCCAAAATCGATCGATGTGCCCTCCAGCCCGTTCGCATAGTTATCCACAATGGCAAACGAGTTATACCTAAGTCCAAGTTCGGTGCATAAATCGGCCTCGTGCGCCGCCGTCATTCCGACGACGTCGCCCCAGTGTCGAATGATTGCGATCTCCGCCTTCGTCTCGAAACGCGGGCCCTGCATTTGCACATAGACCTTGCCGCATTGGATCGAGAATTCCGGGATCAAGCGCGAGAGGAGCATCGGCACGAGATTGTTCTCGATGCCGGGCGCGCCACCCTTCAGTTCGTCGTCGAAAAACGTCTTCGGCCCCTGCTGCAGGCACACGTAGTCGCTACAAGAAATGATCGAACCCGGCGACAGGTCGGGCTTGAGTGAGCCCACCGAGTTGAGCGAAACCACATCCTTGAAACCCAGGTCGGCCAGCGCGCGGATGTTGGCGCGATAGTTGATCGCATGCGGCGGTTTTGGCACGCCGTGACCGTGGCGGTTGATGAGGACGTGCTCGCCCTTGGTCTTATATACAACAGGGCCGTGCGCCGTCTCGAGCGTGCGCACTTCCCACCCGGCAAACAAATCGGAGTTCACGATGCTCGTACCACTGATGAACGCGACTTTCATGGCGACCCATCCAACGCATGGCAGGTTTCGCGGTCAACGCCTAAGCCGGAACATCGAATCTTGCGCAAATTGTCGAGCGCCAGAGCTGAGGTAAATGGTTCAACCGAGCTGGATGGCGTTCCTGAAAGTTTCATTCCAAAAATCAGTCCTTGGGCTTCGTCGACATAAGCTCAACCAACAATCCCGCCCAAGATCGCCCAATTCCCGCTTGCCAATCTAGTCGTTATATCCAATTTCAACAGCCCTATGACCACGCAAGCCCCTGGCGCCGCCAGTCTGCATCCGTCCAAGCTCAACATCGAGAAAGAGGGAACATATTTCGCGATTGTCCTCATTTTCTCGATCCTCGTCTGGCTTGGTCTGCTCATCTCAATTATCGGCATTTTTTATGCCGGCCTTTTCGCGTTCATCGCCTGGATTGGCTGCGGCTTGCTCACCGCCCACCTGCGTTCGGAAGCTGTTTTGGTCGACGAACGGCAATTGCCTCAACTTCACGCGACCTTTCTTCGCGTTTGCCAAAAACTAAACATCCACAATCCGCCAAAGCTGTATGTGCTTCAGGCAGGCGGCGCACTCAACGCGTTTGCCACACGTTTCGCCGGGCGCGATTTTGTCGTCGTTTTTTCGGATATGCTCGAAGCCTTCGGACCCGAATCGTCGGAAATCCAATTCATCCTCGGCCACGAACTCGGCCACTTGAAGAGCAATCACATTCTAAAGCGCATCTTTCTCGCGCCGGGTATTTTTCTTCCGCTGGTCGGCCCGGCGTACCTGCGTGCCTGCGAAAGTTCCTGTGATCGTTATGGCGCCCACGTGGCCGACAACCTCGATGGCGCTTTGCGCGCTATGCTCACCCTCGGTGGCGGCAAACATAAGGAACAGGCCCTGAATCCCGCCGCTTTTGCCGATCAACACCAGAACGAGCGCGGGTTTTTTGTTTCCTGGCATGAATTGACGTCGACGTACCCCACGCTTTCTCAACGCACCGCGCAATTGCTCGCTCTGCGCGATCCTCTCTACGGACGCCAAGCTTCGCGTAATCCGTTCGCATACTTTTTTGCGCTGCTCACTCCGGGCGGTCAGCTCGGCGCAGGCGGGGCCAACGCGATGGTTTTTATCGTGTTCATCGGTTTCATGGCAGCGATGGCGATCCCGGCGTTTCAGAAGGTTCGTTCAACGGCTCTCAACAAGGCCTGTTATAATAATGAGCTCATGATTAAGTCTGCCTACGACCAATGTGAGATGGAGCTCGGAACAGCTCCCACGAGTTTCGATCAGTTCATTGGCCAAGGCAAAATCGTGGAAACGATGCCCGTATGTCCCGAGAAAGGTGAATATTCCGTCGAGTCCGTGCCCGGCGGGAGTTGCAAAGTAACGTGCAGCATCCACGGCGACGCACGGCCGGCTACAGGACGTTCTTATCGTTAAGCTGTTTTAACGAACAAACTTTCAACCCGGTCGAGCGCCCATCGACCGGATTTTTTGTGCCCGGCCTCACCTCCAATCGCCACTTGCCAGCCGCGAAGACCGCCACCTAAATCGACCCCTTCAACGCATGACGCAGGCTTCCGCCAAAATCCCGACCCACGTCGCCATCATCATGGACGGCAACGGTCGCTGGGCCAAACAACGCCACCTTCCCCGCATCGAGGGTCATCGCCGCGGAGTCGAAACCGTCCGCGCCATCATCGACGCCGCTCGGGATCACGGCGTGAAATTTCTCACGCTCTACGCTTTTTCGGTCGAAAACTGGAAGCGTCCGCAGGACGAAGTCGCCGGCCTCATGAGCCTGCTGGACTATTTTCTAAAAAAAGAAACGAAGACGCTGATCAAAAACAAAGTCCGCCTTCTCACGATCGGCCGCACGGATGAAATGCCCGAGGCTGTGCACAAGCGTCTCGCCGCCGCGAAGGAAGCCACTGCACATTTTAAAGAGCACACCCTCGTCCTCGCGCTCAATTACGGTTCGCGGACCGAAGTTCTCGACGCCGCACGCTCCTACGCGAAGGCCATTGCCAGCGGTAAACAAAAACCTGACGACAATTCCTGGGAATCCTTTGCGCGCCATCTCTACACTGCGGACATTCCCGACCCCGATCTCGTCATCCGCACCTCTGGCGAAACGCGCGTCAGCAATTTTCTTCTGATGCAGGCCGCGTACGCCGAATTCATTTTCACGCCTGTGCTCTGGCCCGATTTTACCAAGGAAGCATTCGCCTCCGCCCTCGCCGACTACGCCAAGCGCGAACGTCGTTTTGGTCTCACGAGCGAACAAGTCGCCCCCGCCAAAAAATAATCCTCAAGCCACCGGCTCATGCTCAAACGCACCTTCAGCACCGTTGCCCTCTGGCTGATCATTTTCGGCCTGCTCTATTATTTCGGGGCCGATGGCGCCGTCTGGATCGTCGCCCTTATCACCGTGCTCACCTTGCGCGAGTTTTATGGATTGATGAAGCACATGGGCTACGACCCGTTCGACAAACTCGGGATGACCCTCGGAGCCACCGTCATTCTGGCGCCGTTCTATTTGTCGAATTATGGCGTGCAAATTCACACCGTCGATCTCGTCGCCTTTGCCGTCATCGCGTTTTCAGTTCGCATCCTCGGTGAACGCCAACCCGCGAGCCGCGTCGAGACGCTCGCCGCGTCGCTCTTCGGTCTCATCTACGTGCCGATGATGCTCCAGTATTTGGTACGCATTCTCGCCATCACCGCCCCGCACAAAAATACCGGTGTCGTTCTTTTCCTCTGGGTCATTGCCGTTTCAAAATTCTGCGATGTCGGCGCACTCCTCGTGGGCACCGCGATCGGAAAACATCGGATGGCCCCCGTCATCAGCCCTAAAAAAAGTTGGGAAGGCGCCGTGGGCGGTCTGGTTGTTTCCGCACTCGTCGGCGCGGGCATCGCGTACTGGGCTCATGACTACGTGCCTGTGCACCTGACGCCGCTCGTCGCCGCCCTGATCGCCGTACCGATCGCAGCTCTTGGCATCGTGGCGGACCTCGTTGAATCCATTATCAAACGCCGCGCCACCATCAAGGACTCGGGCGCAACCATTCCCGGCATCGGTGGCATGTTCGACGTGACCGACAGCCTCATTCTGACCGCTCCCGCGGCCTATCTTGCGTTCTGCTTTTTGTGAATCCCATCGTGGTGTCGTCGTCCTCTCCTCGCAAACGCGTCGTTCTGCTCGGCGCCACCGGTTCGATCGGTGAAAATGCCCTGCGCGTCGTCGCCGCCCATCCCGACAAACTCGAACTCGTCGGCATCGCCGCTCGTTCCAACTGGGAAAAACTCGCGACCCTCGCGGCCGAATTTCGCGTGCGTCATGTCGGCATCTTTGACGAAACCGCCCTGCGCGCCGCCAAAGATTCCGGCGCGTTCGCCGCCGGCACTCAACTATATGGCGGGCTTTCCGGCCTCGTCGACCTTGCGCGTCTGCCCGAGGCCGACACCGTGCTCGTGGCCGTCGTGGGCACCACCGGACTCGAACCCGCGCTCGCGGCCATCGAGGCAGGCAAAGCGCTCGCGCTCGCCAGCAAGGAAATCCTCGTGCTCGCCGGCAAGTTTGTCATGGCCGCGGCCCGTGCGCGCAAAGTCCCGCTGCTGCCTGTCGACAGCGAACACAACGCCGTTTTCCAATGCATCGAGGGCCATCCGTCCGCCGCGGTTTCGCGCATCGTGCTCACCGCTTCCGGCGGCGCCTTTCGCGACTGGCCGGCCGAACGCCTCGCCCACGCCACCGTCGCCGACGCGCTCAAGCACCCGAACTGGTCGATGGGGCCAAAAATTACGGTCGATTCCGCCACGCTGGCCAACAAGGGCCTTGAGCTGATCGAAGCGCAATGGCTCTTCGGCCTTCGTCCCGAGCAATGCCACGCCGTTCTTCATCCGCAGAGCATCGTGCACTGCCTCGTCGAGTTCGTGGACGGCGCGATGCTCGCGCAACTTTGCCCGCCGTCGATGACGTTTCCCATCCAACATGCGCTGCTTTATCCGCAACGCGCCCCCGGTGTCGACGCGCCGCTCGACCTCGCAAAATTGTTCAAGGTGGAGTTCCGCCCGGTCGAAGAAAGTCATTTCCCGATGCTTCGTCTCGCGAAACAAGTCATGCACGCCGGTGGCGTTGCTCCAGCGATTTACAACGCCGCCAACGAAATCGCCGTTGCCGCCTTTCTGGAAAGCCGCATCCCCTTTCTTGCGATCCCGCGCATCGTCGATCACTGTTTGCAGACGCTTACAAATTTTGAACCCGCCGCCCTCGCCGATGTCCTCTCCGTGGACGCCGCCGCCCGGCGCGCTGCCCAAACTTTCCTTGGCGCAATGAACAAATAAACCTCCCCGCATTTTCCGATGGAGCTCCTTCACAACATCCTTTCCAACCTCTGGGCCGTCTTTCTCGTTATTTTATTTTTCGGCGGTTCTATCTTCGTGCACGAACTCGGCCACTTCCTCGCCGCCCGCCGCCGCGGCATGCATGTCGACCGTTTTTCAATCGGGTTCGGCCCGAAAATCTTTTCCTGGCATGGCAAGGACGGCGTCGAATACCGCATTTCCTGGCTCCCGCTCGGTGGCTACGTCGCCCTGCCCCAACTCGCCGACATGCGTGGCATCGAGGGCGAAACCCGCACCGACCTCTCCAAGCTTCCGCAACCGAGCTATACCACCAAAGTCATTGTCTCCGCCGCCGGAGCCTTCTGCAATATCGTCTTCGCCTTCGTGCTCGGCCTCATCGTTTGGAAAATCACCGGCGAACCCACCAGCAATGAACTCGTGACGACCACCGTCGCCGAGGTCCGCGCCACCATCCCCGACTCCACCGGCAAGGAAGTCCCCAGTCCCGCCTCGCTGGCCGGTCTCAAGCCGGGCGACACCATTCTCAAAATCGACGGCCGCCCCGTCACTTGGTTCGGCGAAATCGTCGAGGAACTCGCCCTCAGCAGCGGTCGCACCGATCAAGGCGAACGCCTGACCACTTTCACTATCAAACGGGGCGACCAGGTTTTTGATCTTGCGCTCAATCCCATCCGCAGCGGAGACGAAAAACTTCGGCGCGTCGGTTTCACCCCCGTCGAGATTATCAAGCTCGGTCCGCCCAAGCCAGGTTCTATTGCCGAAAAAATTGGCCTTCTGAAAGGCGACCGCATCGTCGCCGCCAATCAAAAAACCACCCTCAGCGTCAGCAGCCTCGTCGAAGAACTCAAACTTCGCATTAAGGGCGCGGTCTCGCTCACGGTGGAGCGCGGAGCCGAAACCAAAACGTTTTTCCTTCCTCCTGCGACCGACGTCAAAGAGGCCGCCGATATCGGCATTCAACTTCAATCCGGCGTGCTCTACACCCACCCGAATCCTCTCCGGCAAATCTATAATGCCGCGATGAAAACGGTGCGCACCCTCGTGGCCTTGGTGAACCCGCGGGCCGATGTCAGCGTCGCCAATCTGAGCAGCCCGATTGGCATCATTAGCAATTTCTTCGACCTCGCCAAGGAAGGCATGCCGTTCGTGCTTTGGTTCACGATTCTGGTTAATGTCAATCTTGCGATCTTCAACTTGCTGCCGATTCCCGTCCTCGACGGCGGCCATATTTTGTTCGCCACCATCGCCAAACTCCGGGGCAAATCCCTTCCCGCCGATTTCGTGGCTGCGACCCAAAGCGTTTTCATGGTGCTACTGCTCTCGATCATGGTCTACGCCGGCTATCGCGACGTTCGCCGACGCACCTACAGCGGCGAGGAAAGACCCGCCAAGGCCGCGCCCGCCCAAAACGAGTCTGCCCCCCCTCCCGCGACGCCGTCCACCGCGCCCGCTCCGGCCACGCCATAGTTTGCGATTGGCGCTTCTTCCTCTTTATCTTTCTCGTTCTCTTTCTCCGCCGGTTCTTGGGAGAAAGAGGAAAGATAAAGAGAACGAAAAAAGATTTTGCTCATGTCCTACTGCGCGTCCCGCTTCCAAACCCTGCGTCGTCCCACCCACGAGGTGAAAGTCGGCTCCGTCGGCGTCGGCGGCGCCAATCCGATCCGCCTTCAATCGATGACGACCAGCGACACCGAGGACATCGCCGCGACCGTGCGCCAGTCCGTCGCGCTCGCCGAAGTCGGTTGCGAAATCGTCCGCGTTACCGCACCCAACGTCCAGGCCGCGAAATGCCTCGCCGCCATTCGCCGGGATTTCTCCGCCGCCGGCTTCGCCCATATTCCGCTCGTCGCCGACATCCATTTTCTGCCCTCGGCTGCGATGGAAGCCGTCGAACACGTTGAAAAAATCCGCATCAATCCCGGCAACTACGCCGACAAAAAGAAATTCGCCGTCCGCGAGTATTCAGATTCTGACTACGACGAGGAACTCCAGCGCATCGCCGAGGCCGTCAGCCCGCTGATCAAGCGTTGCAAGGAACTCGGCCGCTCGCTGCGCATCGGCACCAACCATGGCTCGCTCAGCGACCGCATCATGAATCGCTACGGCGACACGCCGCTCGGCATGGTCGAGAGCGCGCTCGAGTTTCTGCGCATCTGCGAAGCGCATTCGTACAAACAGATCATTCTCTCGATGAAGGCTTCGAATCCAAAAGTCATGATCGAGGCCTACCGCCTGCTCGTGGAGCGCATGCAACAGGAAAACATGCACTACCCGCTTCATCTCGGCGTCACCGAGGCCGGCGACGGCGAAGACGGCCGCATCAAAAGCGCCATCGGCATCGGCAGCCTGCTCCTCGATGGACTCGGCGACACCATCCGCGTCTCGCTCACCGAGGATTCCGTCTACGAAATCCCCGTCGCTCGCGCTCTCGCCGACAAGGCCATGTCGCTTTGGAAATCCCCAAATTCCAAAATCCAGCCGCCAAATCCCGCGCACGACAGTCTCGATCCGTTCCATTTCTCCCGTCGCGAAACCACCACGCTCAACCTCGGCCCTTCCTGCAAAGTCGGTCCCGAACAGCCGCCCCGCGTCATCGTTCGTTGCCCCTCGGTCGGCGAGTTGCCCCGCACACTCGAACAGCTCGCCACGCCCAAACTCAAAGACACTCCCGCCGAGGGCGTACTCGTTCCCGTCGCTTCCCCTGCCGACCTCGCGGCTCTGAAATCTCAAATCTCAAATTTCAAGTCGGCTACCCCCTCCTTCCTCGCCCTCGACCTCGCCCCGGCGCTCGCCCCCGCCGATCTATCTGGCTTCTGGCTTCCGGCTTCTGGCCTCTCTCTGATCCTCCTCCGCCGCTTCACCGTCGCCGAAGCCGACACCTTCCGCTCCTGGCTCGCCTTCACTCGCGAGCACAATCACCTCCTCGCCTGCGAAATCGCTCCCGCCGATTTTCCCGCACTCGCCGAAAACTTCCGCGTTCTCGGCGATGCCAATCTCCTTTTCACGCTCTCGTCCACCTCGGCCAGCCACCATGCCGTCGGTGCCTGGCGTCAACTCGCCGAACAGCTCCGCACCGCCAACCTCCGCGCGCCCCTCTGGATCCGCAACACCCCCGGCACCGCCATCCAGAATGGCCCCGATTTTCTCTCGCGTCTCCTCGAAGCCTCCATTCTCACCGGCACCCTCCTCGCCGACGGCCTCGGCGACCTCGTAAGCATCGAGACCGAAGCCGACTCCATCCGCGCCACGACGCTGGCCTACAACGTCCTTCAGGGCGCCGGCGCCCGCATCTCGAAAACCGAATTCGTGGCCTGCCCCAGCTGCGGCCGAACTCTCTTCGATCTCCAAACCACCACCCAGCGCATCCGCTCCCAGACCGGCCACCTCAAGGGCGTGAAGCTCGCCATCATGGGCTGCATCGTAAATGGCCCCGGCGAGATGGCCGACGCCGATTTCGGTTACGTCGGCGGCGCTCCCGGGAAAATCAATCTGTACGTCGGCAAGACCTGCGTTCAGTACAACATCCCCCAATCCGAAGCCGATGACCGCCTGATCGCCCTGATCAAGGAGCACGGAAAATGGGTCGATCCGCAGCCTTGAGGGCGTTCAAAAAGGGTTTGATTTAGTACTTAAATCAAACCGCCCACCTGTCCGTTTTCCCTCGGAAAAGGCGGCTTTGCCACCGTTTTGTAACCAAAATTCCACGACAAAAACGACCCGGGCAAAACCTGTAATGCCGCCGCCCCTACAGCCAGTTTTACCCCAACCGGGGGCACGAAATCGGCACCGCCAAGGCAACAAAAAAACGCCAAAACTTATGCTCAAATTTGTTGTGAATAACTTGTCGGAAAGTTGCTCTTGAAACCCCAATTCTCTTTGCTGTTACTCCCACCTCTTCCAAATCGCCTGCTTTGGTCGGAAAGTTCTTTCTCACATTTGCGCCTTCGTCCTCCAGCTGCCTCCTACGGGCCACATCACACTCCGCTAGACATCAACAACTTAACAACGCTTTCCCTCGTGCTACCCCGCTTGATGCCTCGCCTCCCAATTTTCCCGTCGCTCTGGAGAGAAAAACGTCAGTCGCTCGTGTGCAGAACGCACCTCCCAGCCATGCTCTGTGAATAATTCTTTGTTTCAGCTTGTTTCATCGGACATGTCCACCCTCTCCACACTTCCCAGTAGCAACCTCTGGGAAACCGTAAAAAGCGACTTTAAAGGCCTCTTCCCTGAGGATGTTTTTAAACTCTGGTTTGAACCCATCGTCTGCCTCGAGCTCAACGAGGATCACCTCACCTTGGGCGTACCCAACGACTTCGCCGCGATCTGGATCAACGACAATTACCTCGACCTGATCACCCAGCGTCTTCGCCTCAGCACCGGACGCGCAATCACGGTCAAGCTCAAGAAGACCGACCACGCCCACACCTCGTCGCCGTTCCAGAAAGATTCGCACAACAACGGCGCTGCTGCCACCGCACCAGCCCGCACCAGCAATGGAACCAGCCGGCGCGCCGGCCGTACCGGCACTGACGAACGCACGCCCGGCACCGGCACGCTCAATCCGCGCAACACCTTCGAGACTTTCGTTGTCGGCAACAACAACCAGATGGCCCACGCCGCTTCCCTCGCGGTCGCACAGGCCCCTGCGCAGGCCTACAATCCTCTTTTCATCTACGGCGACACCGGCCTCGGCAAGACGCACCTCATGCATGCGATCGGCCACGCCATCCAGAAGAATAACCCGCACGCCAAGGTCGCTTATCTCTCGACGGAGAAATTCACCAACGAATTCATCCAGGCCCTGACCGAGAACGCCCTCCCGAAATTCCGTCAGCGCTACCGCAGTGTCGACGTGCTCCTCCTCGATGACGTTCAGTTCCTCAGCAACAAGGAGCGCATCCAGGAAGAGTTCTTCCATACCTTTAACGAACTGTTCGAATCCTCCAAACAGATCGTCCTCTCCAGCGACCGCCGCGCCTCCGAGATCGCCAAGCTCGAAGCCCGCCTCGTCTCCCGCTTCGAATGGGGTCTACCCGCCGATATCCAGGCGCCCGACTTCGAAACCCGCGTCGCGATCCTGCGCACCAAGGCCGCCAACCTGAAGTTCGAGCTGCCCGCGCCCGTCGCCACCTTCATCGCGCAAAACATTTCCAAGAACATCCGTCGCCTAGAAGGCGCGCTGATCAAGGTCGCCAGCTACACCACCCTCACCGGCAAGGGCATCGACCTCCCCACAACCGAGATGCTTTTGCAGGACGTCCTCATGGAGCAGGCCCAAAACCAGCTCACGATGGAGACGATCCAGAAACGCGTGGCCGACCACTACCAGATTCGCCACAGCGACATGACGAGCAAGCGCCGTCCAAACAACATCGCCATTCCCCGCCAGATCGCGATGTACCTCGCCCGCACGCTCACCAAACACTCCCTCCAGGAAATCGGCGACGCCTTTGGCGGCCGCGATCACGGCACCGTGATCCACGCCTGCAAGGCGGTCGACAACATGATGGAACAGGATTCCACCGTCCGCGGCAGCGTCGAGTTTCTGAAAAACCAGCTCAGCCGCTGATTCGCAGAGAGGCGCGGGGCGTAGTCTTTGCTACGTCCTTTTCCGTGCAGATTGTTTCGGCCGTTGCCGAAAGCCCGCGCTCGTTGCATCGGATTGCGTTCACGATAGTGCTAAAGGCATGTCGGTGATTTATCTCGTCGCTGGACCTAACTATTCGAGCCCTCCGTCGCATCGCGTCCCAGCACCCTCGCGAGGGATTCGTCCTCACGGCCAACCACGCTCAGCAAAAAGGCCTCACACGTTGTGTGAGGCCTAGGAGTTCATTCAAGTTTAGCAGTATCAACCTCTGATACCTGTGTTCCACAAGAAGTACCAGTTGGTGGCATATATGACCAGATTGCCGTCACCTTGCATGACCAACATGGCGTCTGGATGCCCTTGGGTGGCGGTATGCCAAAGCCATTGGTATTCCGTGTGAGTGCCTTCGGTCGGCACCCATACCCACTCCCAATCGCCTATGTCTTCGTTATACTGATATTCCCAATTGCCGTTTTGCGCCTCCCAAGTGCGATAAACGCAGAGATTCCCGTCGCCTTGCAGGACGCACAGGTTGGCGCCTCTGTTTTCAGTATTCGAAGCCCAAAGGCCGCGCATATCCCCAGTACGATAAAGCACAAAGTTTCCGTCGCCTTGGAAAATCGCTATATACCGTTCGTCCTCGGACAACAGGCAGTCGTTCGCGTGCAAGACTGTGTTGGCAAAAATCCTATCGCCGATCACATTGCCCCAGCTCCGTGGATCTTTCCGGCCGGTCTGCCACAGCACATTGCCGGAACCATCGCAGAGCACCAGATTGCTGTCATCCTGGATCACGAGCCTGGCATCTGAATGCCCCCACGTGCCCGTCTGCCAGACAACCTGATTTTCGACGTGGGTACCCGTGACGACCCAGACATAATCCCAATAGCCATATTCCCAGATATACTGATAGTCCCAATAGCCGTCTTCGACTTCAACATCCGCGCTAATCGCCAGATTACCACTGGACTGAAACGTGAGCGTTTGCCCCGTCCACCAGAAGGTCCCGGAAGACCAGAGCGTACGCGCAAAGGGAATGCGGTCGAACACCAATTCTCCGTTCCTCCATCCGACTTTGTAGTTTCCATTCGGCGACTGTATATAGTCGCCGTTGTCCAACCCCACTCCACCGGCGTACAGAGTGTTACCCAGATTCTGATCCGTGGCGTATGCGTTGCTCGTTACTAACAGCGATGCACCGGCAAAAAGGCACAGTGCAAGCGACTCCCTCCATCTATTTGTGATAGTTGCCATAGCTCTGGCAGTCGATTGAACACGCCGCATTTTCTCAATTTGTTTCTCTACCCTGTTTCGGGTAGCTCGCCGAAACTCAGTTCATCGGAAAAAACGCCTCGCTCGGAGACGTCGCGACAGATCACAAGCGGAACTGCGTCGCTCGCCGATTGGGTTTATTTTCGCTTTAGCACCCGGATCCGATGGGCTTCGCTGTCGCCGATGTAGACCGAACCATCGGTATCTGCAAAAATGCCGTGCAATCGATTGAATGCACATGCGAGAGGGTTGCCGTCGGAGCCGTCGCCTTTGACACCGGCGCCCGCAATCAATTCCAATTTGCCGGTTCGGGTGTCGATCATACGCACACTGTGACTTTCCGTATCGGCCAGCCAAACGTTGCCATCGCGATCGAGGGCAAGCCCTTTGGGACCGCTGAGGGTCGCTTCACGCGCCGGACCGCCGTTGCCGGTGAAACCTTTTTGTCCATTGCCCGCCACGAGCCAGATTTTTCCGGTCTTCAAATCGAAGCGGAAGACTTGGTTCCCTTCGCGCGTCGCCAGCCAAAGATCTCCCGCGTGATCGAAATCCAGCGTACGCGGATTGTTCAACGGCGTTCCCGCAATCGGCGAGCCATCCGGAGTCGCTCCCGGTTTTCCAGTTCCGGCAAAGGTCGTAATGATTCCCGTGCGCGCATCGATTCGCCGAACCACATGATTAGCTACATCGCAAACAAAGAGATCGCCGCTCGGATTGAATTGCAGGCTGTGCGGACCGTTGAACAACGCGTCCGTCGCCGCACCGCCGTCGCCAGCATATCCGCGTTTCCCTCCCTGCCCTGCCACCGTCGTAATTATGCCTGTTTTCAAATCGATGCGGCGGATGACTTGGTTAGCGGTATCGGCGATGAAAAGATTCCCAGCGGCATCGAATCGCAATTCATGCGGCAGATTGAGCATCGCCTCCCGCGCCGAGCCTCCATCACCGGAAAAACCAGCCTGGCCTGTTCCCGCGATGGTGCTGATCGTGCCGTCGCGAGCGATTCGCCGAATGCGATGCCCGGCATGTTCACAAAACCACAGCGCACCGTCGGGTCCGCGCACCAAGCCGTAGGGATCGTTGATCTTCGCCTCTTTCGCCGAACCTCCATCGCCGCTGAAACCAGCCATGCCTGTGCCGGCCACGCTCTCAATCGTCCAATCGCCCGCTCGGAGCGACAAAAACGAACCAATAAATACAACACACAACGCCAGCCATCCGTATGGCGACCGGTTGAAAGGGACTTTTTTGGGCATCGGTAGAAATATTCATGCCCCGTCGAATTTCAACTTTACGTCAGATTCGTTGGATCGACGTCGATCACCTGAATCACGTCGTCAGGCCAGGTGAAGTCGGCGCGAAGCTTCGTTAGTTCGGCCACCACTTTTGTCACGGTTGCGGTGAAATACCAGAGCTGCCAGCGGTATTCGTCTTTGATCTTTTCGATGGGCGACGGCGATGGGCCGCGAAGCTCGACTTTGTCGCCGAGCGCGGTCTCGACACGTTTGGCCCATTGTTCGGCGTAGAACTTCAACTTCTCAGGATTCGGGCCGCGGAAGATGTGGTGAATCAAATGGCGGTAAGGAGGGTACTTGAAATCGTGCCGCATCTTCAGCTCGGCTTCGGCGAAACCGACGAAATCGGCGTGGCGCGAAAATTGGATCGCCTCGGCTTGAGGCGTGAAAGTTTGCACGACGACTTCCCCTGCCCGGTCGCCGCGGCCCGAACGGCCCGCCACCTGCACAAGGAGTTGGAAGGTTCGTTCGTTGGCGCGGAAATCCGGAATATGCATCGAGATGTCGGCATCAACCAGGCCGACGAGCGTGACGTTCGGGAAATCGAGACCTTTGCCGATCATCTGTGTACCGACAAGGACGTCGATCTTGCCGGCGCGGAAATGTCCGAGGACTTCACGAAAGCGGTTTTTCTTGGACATGGTGTCGGTGTCCATGCGTTCGATCGTGGCACGCGGGAGGACGCGGCGGACGGCTTCTTCGACACGTTGCGTGCCGAGACCACGCCAGCGGATTTTCGGCGAGCGACATTTCGGACAGACCATCGGCGCGTTGCGCTCGGCGCCACACAGATGGCAGCGGAGTTTTTCGTCGGTCCGATGGTAAGTCATCGAGATGCTGCAATGCTCGCACTCCTCCACGTGGCCGCATTCGGTGCACATCATCGAGGACGAATAGCCGCGACGATTAATGAAAAGGATCGTCTGTTCCTTGCGCTCGAAACGCGCCTGCATGGCGTCGACGAGTTTTCGCGACAACGTGGTCAGGCCGCGCGAGCGCATGATCTCGATGCGCATGTCGACAATGTTGATCGCCGGCAGCGCACGGGAGTCGACGCGTTGCGTGAGTTGCAGCAACCGGTATTTGCCAGAGCGAGCGTTGGAGTAGGTTTCGAGCGACGGCGTGGCGGAGCCGAGCAGGCAGAGCGCACCGGCGAGCTTCGCGCGCATGACGGCAACATCGCGGCCGTGGTAGCGCGGCGTTTCGTCCTGCTTGTAGGCGGGCTCGTGCTCTTCGTCGACGACGATGAGGCGCAAGTCGCGCACCGGGGCGAAAATGGCCGAACGAGCTCCCACCACCACGCGGGCTTCGCCGGTGGCGAGCGCGAGCCAGCCGTCAAAACGCTCGCCTTCGCTGAGATGACTGTGCCAGACGACAGTTTTGTGATTGGGCGCGATGGCTTCGAGACGTCCACGGAGGCGCGCGACAGTTTGCGGCGTGAGCGCGACCTCGGGCACGAGAAAAATCACGCCGCCTCCGGCCGCGAGCGCGTCGTGAATCGCGCGGAGATAAACCTCGGTCTTGCCGGAACCGGTGACGCCATGGAGGAGCGTGACGCCAAACTTGTTTTCGGCAAGGCTCGCGGTCAGGGCGTTGCCGGCGGCGAGTTGTTCGGCGTTCAACTGCGGAGGATGGGCGGCAACAATTTCGCCGGTAGCCCAGTCATCGGCGTAAGCCACGCGTTCGACGCGTTGCGTGATCTCGCGAATGGCGCCGCGTTTCACAAGTGCGTTGACGACGGCGGCGGTGGCACCGAGGCGGTCGAGCACGAGGGATTTTTTCTGCGGTTTGAACTGCTGCGCGAGAAATTGGTACAGCTTCGCCTGTTGAGGGGCGCGTTTGGCGATTTTTTCGAGTTCGTCAGGCGAAAGTTTATTGGCGATGGCGAGAAGTTTTTCCTCCTTGATGCCGGCGCCGTGGCGGACGGGCGCTGGCAACATCGTTTCGATCACGGCGTCGAGCGGGCATGCGTAGTAGGCGGACATCCAGCGGGCGAGTTCGAGCAGGTCGCCCGTGAGCGCCGGGAACGAGTAGATGAGTTGCGCGACGAGTTTGAGTTTTTCGACAGGGAAATCCTTCGGCGCGCCGATCTCGCCGACGAGGCCGAGGTGCATGCGATTGACGATCGGTACGCGCACGAGCGATCCGACCTGCATGTCCGCCCGCATGTGCTCCGGCACGCGGTAGTGCAGGAGTTTATCGAAGCCCGCGAGCGGATGGACGCCGACGATCATGCGAAAGTATCGTTTGGTTCGTGCAGGTCAGCGTTTCGCCAGTTCGGCGCGGACGATTTCCAAGGTGCGAGCGACGGCGCCTTGATTGGCGCGGTGCCAGGCGAGCGCGGCGGCGGACATGGCTTCACGTTTGGCGGCATCGCGAAAAATTTCCTGTGCGGCTTCCGCGAGTTCGGTGTCGTTGGTGACGACCTTGGCGGCGCCGCCACTTTTGAGTTCGCTGGCAATCGCGACGAAATTCGTCATGCCCGGACCGAAGAGCAGTGGTTTCCCCAACGCAGCAGCCTCAACCGGCGTCTGGCCTTGTTCGTGAGGCGGCAGGCTTTTGCCGACAAAAACCACGTCGGCCAGCTGCGTGAGTTTGCGCAGTTCGCCCGTGGTGTCGGCGACGCAGATTTCGACGGGCGACGGCGAGGCTCCGCGCGAACGAAAATGATAACGGCACCCGCTGGCACGCACGTCGGTTTCGACTTCGGCGCGACGCTCCGCATGGCGGGGAACAATCAACAACCGACAATCCAGCCCGCCCTCGCGCAACATCTTCCACGCCTGCACGAGCGCGCGTTCCTCGCCCGGCCACGTAGAGGAGCCGAGCAGGATTGGTTCGTTGGCAAAACCGAGTTCCGCGCGAAGCTTCGTCTTGTCGGCGTCGCTGAGCGGCGGAATGGTTAGGTCGAGTTTGATGTTGCCCGTGGTGGAAATACGCTCGGCCGGAAAACCCAACTCGCGAAAGCGCGCGGCATCGTGCTCCGAACAGGGCAAAACGCGCGTGATGCCGTCCAGCATCGCCCTCGCAGCGCCGGGCCATTTTTTCATGCGGCCGTAGCTCACGTCGGAAAGCCGGGCATTGATGCACAGCACCGGGACACCGCGCGCCCGAGCTTGTTGGATATGTTCGGGCCAGCGTTCGCCCTCGGTAATAATAACCAAGTCGGGCAAAACCTTGCGCCACGAGCGCGCCGAAAAGAGCCACCAGTCGATTGGAAAGTACCCGATGCCAATCGTCGCCTCACGATACCGTTCCTCGGCGAGTTTGAAACCCGTGCTTGTCGTGGTCGTGAGATAGACTTCCACGGTGGGATCTTTTTTCAACGCCTCCAGAATCGGCGCGATCGCGAGCATTTCGCCGACGCTGACTGCCTGCAGCCAGATGCGCCGCACGCCGGACTTTTTTGCGCTTAACGGTTGGACAGCACCAAACCGCTGCGTAAAGTGCCGGCCATAACCGCCACGCCGCTTCATCCGAAGCAGATAGTAGGGAGAGGCGAACACCAGCGCAGGTAAAAACAAAATTCGGTAAAGCCAGATCATGAAACATCACTATTCGCCGCGAGTCACAGCTTGGGCGCAAGCGCATGTTGCATTTGCCAACACATTTAACTTTTTGCCTTCCCGCCAAATTTTTGCCGCCATCCTCTCCTCCATGCCCCTTATGCACCCACGCAAACTGCTCGCTATTCTCGCGCTAGCCATCGCCCTGCCCTGCTTTGTTCTCGCCGCACTTCCCGACAAACCTCGTTTCGGTCAGGAGGTCAGCGACCTCAAGCCCGAAGCCGGTGTGCGTTTCGGCAAACTTTCCAATGGCCTTCACTATGTTGTCATGGCCAACAAGGAGCCGAAAGAACGCGCCTCGCTTCGTCTGCTCATCATGTCCGGCGCGCTCCACGAAACCGACGACCAGCGCGGGCTCGCACATTTCCTCGAGCACATGGCTTTCAACGGCAGTAAAAACTATCCGCCCGGCACGCTCATCGAATATTTCCAACGCATGGGCATGAGCTTCGGCGGCGACACCAACGCCTACACGTCGTTCGATCACACGGCCTACATGCTGGAGTTGCCCGACACAAAGCCTGCCACGCTCGATGAGGGCTTCCGCGTTTTCCACGACTACGCCGACGGCTTGCTGCTCAACGTCGCCGAACTCGACAAGGAACGCGGCATCATCCTCAGCGAAAAACGCGCGCGCGATTCCATCGAATATCGCCAGTTTGTCGCCGAATTCGATTTCGTACTCGCCGGCACCTTGCCGCCCAAACGCATGCCCATCGGCGTCGAAGCCGTGATCGAAAAAGCCCCGCGTGACCGCTTCGCCGATTTCTATGACACGTGGTATCGCCCTGAACGCATGGCCATTGTCGCCGTCGGCGATTTCGATGCCGCCATTGTCGAAAAACAAATCACCACCGCCTTCGCTTCGCTCAAACCCCGTGCCGCCAGCCGCCCGTCACCCGACATGGGTAGGATCGCCGATTTCCAGGGCGTTCGCGCCATTTATCATGCCGAACCCGAGGCTTCAAAAACCAACATCTCCATCCAAACCGTCATACCTTTCGTGGACCAACCCGATACGTCCGCGAAGCGCCTGAGCGAACTCCCGCGCGACCTCGCCCTCGCCATGCTTAACCGCCGGCTCTCGCAACTCGCGTTGAAGGAAGGCGCGCCGTTCACCGCCGCCAGGGCGGACATTACGGAAAGCTTCGACTTTCTCCGCAACGCCTCGGTCGATTTCACCTGCAAACCCGAGCTCTGGCGTGAAACGCTCGCCGTCGCCGAACAGGAACTCCGCCGTGCCCTGCAATTCGGTTTTCAACCCGCCGAACTCGTCGAAGCTATCGCCAATTTCCGCAACCATCTCGATCAGGCCGCGAAGACCGCGTCGACCCGCCACTCGCCTGAACTCGCCGGTGACCTCGTGGACGCGCTCGTCTCCGGTCACGTCTTCACCTCGCCTGCCGACGATCTCAGCCTTTTCAGCCCCGCACTCGACAAGGTCACGGTGGAACAATGCACCGCCGCCCTCCGCGAAGGTTTTTCCGCGCCCGGCCGTTTCGTCAGCGTGATCGGCAACGCCAAGCTCGAAGGCGACGCCGTCGCCTCCATCAAGGAGACCTACGCCAAATCAGCCGCCACCACCATTGAGGCGCCCGAAAAAGTCGCAGATGCGAAATTCGCCTACACCGATTTTGGTACACCCGGCGTAGTTAAGGAAAAACGCCACGTCGACGACCTCGATCTCACGCTTGTCACTTTTGCCAATGGAGTTCGCCTCAACCTCAAGAAAACCGATTTCGAGTCAAACCAGATCCATGTCAGCATTCGCGTCGGCACCGGCCGCCTCACCGAGCCCAAGGACCAACCTGGTCTCGCCACGTTTACCAACACCGTGTTCACCCTCGGCGCGCTCGGAAAGCACAACATCGACGATCTTCAGCGCATCCTCGCCGGGAAAAATGTCACGCCGGGTTTCCGCGTCGGTTCCGACGCCTTTGTCCTCGGCACTTTCTCCTTTGGCAATCAACCCCGCCCTGTGCCCACCAACCGCGAAGACCTGCTGCTCGAACTCCAATTGCTCGCGGCCTACCTCACCGATCCCGGGTACCGGCCCGAAGCGCTCCGTGTCGCCAAAAAGAATTTCGAACAAGCCTACCTCCGTCTCGACCGCACGCCCGATGGCGTGCTCCGCCGCGACATTCCGCCGCTTCTCGCCTCCGGCGACACCCGTCCCGGCTCCGGCCTGCCGACGAAAGAACAGCTCTTCGCCCGCACACCCGAGGAAGCCCGCGCCTGGCTCACGCCGCAGTTTGCCCGCGGCCCGATCGAAATCGCCCTCGTCGGCGACCTCGACATCGACGCCTCCATCGACGCCGTGGCCAAAACTTTCGGCGCGCTCCCCGCTCGCGAGACCAAACCTACCCTCGACGCCGAACGTCGTGTCACCGTTCCCACGCCGCTAACCCGCGACTTTACCGTACCAACCGAAATCCCCAAGGGCATCGTCGCTCTCTACTGGCCGACAACCGACACCCGCGACGTCCGCATCGCTCGCCGTCTCCACCTGCTCTCCGAGGTGTTCAGCGACCGTTTGCGCATCAAAGTTCGCGAGGAACTCGGTGAATCGTATTCGCCCCGCGCCGTCAGCGACCCGAGCGACACCTTCCACGACTACGGCATGCTTTATACGACGATCACCGTCGATCCCGCGAAGTCCGCCCGCATCGCTGAAATCACGCTCGGCATCGCCGATGAGCTCGCAAAAAATGGCGTGACCGCCGACGAACTCGAGCGCGCGAAAAAGCCCGTGCTCACGTCGCTGCGCGAATCCGCCCGCACGAATCACTATTGGATCAACAACGTCCTCGCCTCCGCACAGGAACAGCCGCAACGCCTCGACTGGTGCCGTAGCCGTTACGCGGACACTGAGGCGGTGGCCCCTGCCGAACTCAACGAACTCGCCAAAAAATATCTCCCGGCCGCCCGCGCGTTCCGCTTCACCATCGTGCCGGAGAAAAAGTAAAACCCTCCGCGGGTGTAGTGCATTGGTTCCAATGCGCTGGTTCGGATTCGCCGCCGCCAAGCGCGTTGAGGTCAACGCGCTTCATCCGCAAGGCACGACGCTGTAGGATCATTACCATTCATGGACAACGCTCTCGACTGGCTCGGCCGAATCTTCACCGACACGCCCTACGTTTATCTTTCGTGGCCCGCCGTCGGCATGACCCTCGGCTGGCTCCTGGCGCTTTGCTCCAACAAAGCCGCGCAATCCCTCGCTGTCGTTCCACGCACCGCCGGCGGCCTCGTCGGCCTGCTCACCGCGCCGTTCATTCACGCCAATTTCGCACACCTCGCGGCGAACCTGCCGCCTTTTCTCGTGCTCGGCACATTGGTGCTCTGGCGCGGCGAAGCGCGTTTCATCGAGGTCAGTCTCATCATCGCCGCGCTGCAAGGCGTGCTGCTCTGGCTGCTCGGACGCAAAGCTGCGCACGTCGGCATGAGCGGCGTGATCTTCGGCTTTCTCGGCTATCTGCTCATGCTCGCGTGGTTCACCCGTGCGACGCCCGATTTGCTCGCCGCTGCGGGCGTCTTGATTTTCTACGGCGGCATGCTCGCCGGCGTGGCGCCAGCCCGTGGCTCAACCTCTTGGGAAGGCCACCTCTTTGGACTCTTCGCCGGTCTCGGCACCGCGTGGTTGGTCAACGGCATTTAACCGAATCGTCAGCAACGTTCTCCCAACTGCGCTCCATCGAGCAGGAATCGTGCATCGTGTAAGGTCGTTTCGAATACACGCAGCCTGCGCCTGTGTTACAATCACGCGCGTAGTTTAAGGAGGTTCGCAACCGTGCCGTAATAAGCTTCGGCCAACCGCATTCACTTGGATGCCGAGGTTTCAATTGCACGAATGAAAAATTGGACAATCGCAAAACGCATCACCGCGGGTGGTGCCACCTTACTTATTCTCCTGCTCGTGGTGAGCATCATCGCGGTCACTACACTTTCTCGCTTACAGACGTTTGCCGGCGAGAAATTGCGCGACGACGCGATTCCGGGAATTGTTCACTCTGCGGAAATCACCGCGCAATCGCTGCGCGGCTACATTCGCCTGTTGATGGCTCAAGACGCCAGTGGCGCCGAAGATCTCAAACAGGATGTAGCGCGCTCCGACGGCAACGTTGCCAAAACCGACGAAGCCATGGACCGCTATCAAAAAGCCATTGCGGCAGAGGACGACCGCCAAAATTTTGCGGAGCTCAAGACAAGGAGAGACGCCTTCTACGCGGTGCGTGCCCAATTCATCGCTTTGCTCAAAGAAGGAAATGTGCCCGCCGCCAAAGCTTTCAACCACGCCAAGCTTGAGCCGGCCTACCTCGCCTTCCGCGAACAGATTGAAAAAGTCCAACAATGGAACGAGGCCGCGGCGGTGAGCGTAGCCAATCAAATGGTCGCGACCTGTCGGAGTGCCGAGGTCATCACTTCCGTCGTCGCGGGCGTAAGTATTCTGGTCGCATTTTTAGTCGGCTGGATGATCATCCGGAGCACGAATCACGCGCTGCAAACCATGGCAACCGTTCTCGACGACGCGTCCACGCAAGTCGCCGCCGCCGCCCAGCAAGTTTCCAGCAGCAGTCACGCGCTCGCCGAAGGCTCCAGCGAACAGGCGGCCAGTCTCGAGGAATCCAGTTCTTCGCTCGAAGAGCTCGCCTCCATGACGCAGCGCAACGCCGACAGCGCACAGGCCGCGAAAAATATTTCCGGAGAAACGCGCACCGCGGCCGATGCCGGCAACTCCGACATGCACGAAATGCGAAAAGCCATGGACGCGATTCAAAACTCGTCCCACGACATCGCCCAAATCATCAAGACGATCGACGAAATCGCTTTTCAGACGAACATCCTCGCCCTCAACGCCGCCGTCGAAGCTGCGCGCGCCGGTGAATCGGGCGCAGGTTTCGCCGTCGTGGCCGACGAAGTTCGTGCCCTCGCCCAGCGCTCCGCCAATTCCGCAAAGGAAAGCGCCAACCGGATTGAAGTCGCCATGCAGAACAGTCAGCAAGGTGTGCAGATTTCCGAAAAGGTCGCACAATCCCTCGGGGTGATCGTGGAGAAGGCGGGCAAAGTCGACGGACTCGTCGCCGAGATCGCCACCGCATCCAATGAACAGAGCCAAGGCATCGGACAAATCAGCAGCGCCGTGAGCCAGATGGACACGGTCACTCAGTCCAATGCCGCCAATGCCGAGGAAACTGCCTCCGCCGCCGAAGAACTCTCGAAGCAGTCGCAGACGTTGAAAGATGCCGTCAGTGACCTCCGCCGCCTGGTCGGCGGCCGTCGTGGAGAAGTGAATACAATCGCCTCCTCCTCGGACGCTCCTCCGACAGTGCGCACCATTCCGCACCAGTCCGCGGTTTTGCGCAACAGCGTAGGTTAGGAGTACTTTGTCCCGCGCTTCTGTATCCTCTGCGGTCAAAAAAAGATGAGTCTCAACGCCTATCTGCATCGTGGCGCTTCTGCGCGATCCCGGGCCGCCAGTTGACGTTTTCGCGTGTCTGGCCATACGTGCGCCCATGCCTTTGCTCACCATCGTCCCGCCCATGCCTGGCGCCGAGCGCCGCTTCAAACCCTTTGTCGATTTCGTGCACAGCACCGGCTGGCAGACAGAATTTGTGCGGATAGAGTGGATCGGCGAGCAGCCCAACTTCGACTCGACCGCACTCTTCTCCCAAGTCGACCTCCAGACGGCGGGCAAGGTCGTGATGGGTTTCTCCCTCGGCGCACTCTACGCGCATCTGGGCGCGCTGCGCGCCCGCCATCTCATCCTCGGATCGATCTCGCCCTTCTTCCTCGAGGACGACGACGAACCGCAACGCTGGATGATCTCCTACCGAGCTGGCAACGCACACACGCCAGCCGACATCCTCGTCGGTGCCAAAGAGGACGAACAAATGCACCGCCGCGCCACCTCCCTGCGCGATTTCTACCGCCACCACACCTACACCGACGTCCGCGACGCCGAGCACGAACTCTGGCACCCGAATTACCTGCAAGCCATCGCAACGTCCCTCGACCGGCTTAAGGCTCAACCGGCCAAACCAGCTGCCTGAGCCAAGCCACAGCCCTATGACGTTTATATACAGTGGTTCAAAATTCGTAGGGCTCGACCTGGGTCGATGCCCCTGAAGATTCGTTTCCATTCTACGGCTTGCCCGCGGGTTTGATATTCTGGTTTATGTGAAAAAGATTATCCGGATCGTACTTCGCTTTTAGCTCTGCGAGTCGTTTATAGTTTGGCCCGTAGGCTGCTGCGACACGCTCGGACTCATCGCCGGTCAGGAAATTTACGTAAACACTGCCGGTAGCAAATGGCTCGGCAGCTTTGTGGAATGCTCGTGCCCAGGCGATGCATGCGCGGTCCTCTTCCGGAGTTTCCCAACGGCTATGCACGTTCATCGCAAAGTTGGCATCGCGGGCACCGTAGGCGGTGGAGTCAACCGCCGGCTTCGTCACCGCTCCTCCGAGCGCGCCAATAAAGATTTCGCAATCCGGCGATGGCAGTTGTCTCGCAGACTCGATCGCCGCGTCGAACAAACCCTCGTCCAGTTTCGCGAAGTTGTGCGACTTCCAATAGTTTCGCGCACCCGGTGCCAGCAATGGATCGAAGGCCTGTTGCCACGCCGTGAATGGCTGCAAGCCCAAATGCTCGCCACACCTTTTGCCTAAGCCGCGCAACGGTTCCACCAGCGCCAGGCTTTCCTCCAGACGCCCGCCGGTATGGAAAATCGCCAGCACGAGAACTTCGCGTCCGTGGATTTCCGATGATAGGAACGGAAGTGGCGGCGCCTTGCGCAGGATCGCCCATACGTTCAACTCGAGCGGAGCTGTGGCCATAAACGCCCGGTATTTTTGCAGCACTGACTTTGCGTCCGTCAGCGGAAAAACAATCAGGCCCGCGAACACCTCAGGCCCCACCCGATGCAGTCGAAACTCGAACTTCGTAACGATTCCGAAATTGCCCCCACCTCCACGCAAAGCCCAGAAAAGATCGGCGTTTTCCGCCGCGTTTGCGTGCACGGTCTGCCCATCGGCCTTAACCACTTCGGTCGACAGGAGGCTGTCAATGGTCAGTCCCAGCCGACGCGAAAGCCAACCAAACCCTCCTCCTAACGTGAGGCCTGCAATGCCCGTCGTGGAATTGATTCCGGTCGGAACCGCGAGGCCAAATTTCTGCGTCTCCCGATCCACATCGGCCAGCGTCGCTCCCGCCTGAACATATGCTCGCTGAGCCAACGGATCGACGTGTACGCGTTTCATCGACGACAGGTCGATCACCAGTCCGCCATCGCAGAGCGCACTGCCGGCGATATTATGGCCACCTCCGCGCACTGCAACGTCCAGGCGGTGGGTGCGGGCGAAGTTCACGGCCGCTGAGACATCGGCGACGTTGGCACAACGCGCGATCGCCGCCGGTCGCTTGTCGATCATCGCGTTCCAAATCGTACGAGCGGCGTCGTATCCAGGGGAATGCGGCAGCAATATTTCGCCACCAAATATTTTCTTCAAAGCGTCATACGTTTTCGAATCTACAAGAGCCATGGTTGAATCCTCATTTCAGTTTAATTGTAACCTGACGACCGGTTCGTCTAAAACCGATCGCCAGGTTGTAATGATGTGCCAAATCAACGAACAACCATCCCCTAGGAGAATATTGTCGATGATGAGGTGCTTAAGCCGCCGGACGCGCCCACAAGGCGCCAACCCTACCCCCGCGTCGAAATCTCTAACGTAACAATGCTGTTACCAGCAAAGCACCTGCATCTACCTGCTGGAAAATAACTTTAACCCGAAAACAAAATTTCAAAATCGCGATGTCTTGGTCGACTAAAGATCCCCCCAGCCAAGCCATCTATTTGATCCAAGATAAGGCCGCTGCTGGAAAATGTCTTTATTGAGCGAGATCTGCGCTGTCGTTTGTTTTCAAGATGCAGGGCCTGCTGTGTGTGAGGCTTTACGTCTGAGCTCGACTTGAAGATGCCACGCCTGAAGTGCATTGGCATATGTCTCCCCCTGAAGTTTCGGTCCCTCCCAAACCACGGAACTCTTCAACTCGTGTACCTCACGCATTCGTCGCGATGCCACTTCCTCAGGCAAGTTGAGTGCGCTTTTAAACACGGTTGTGACGTAGCTCATCAGGTTCACGGGATCGTTGAGCACCATCACCTGCCATACTTCACTTGTCGCCATACTATTGGCATCTTCCAGCGGCTGTTTCTGTTTCGAGAAAAACTTCTTTACCGGCGAAACCAAAGCTTGCCACATCCTTATCGTCCCAGGTGAAAAGGTCGGCACGGCGAGAAGTTTTTCGACAATAGTTTCCTGCAATGTCGCGAGAAAACAATAGCACGTAAACGAAGGACGCTCGTCGCCAATATACTTTTCGGGATCTAAGTTTCCGGTTTCCAGAACCGTGTCAGGAATCGACGACAGAGCACTTTTTCTGAGCTGTATGCGCAAATAGGAACAGGCCCGAAGTACTACTGGTCCTTCTGATCTGTCTACTGTTATCACTCCGGAATTTGAGAAATCAGGATAGGAAAATAATTCTAGCAATCGGTGCACCTCTAACCAGTTGACCTGCTGCCGATCCATTTGACCTTTTAACGTTGCAGGATCGGCAATGGCCATTTGGTCAGCTTGCTGCCTAATCAATTCGATCAAAGGAATGATAACTGGGACCGCCAGTTTGATGTGTATTCGGGTAACCACTGGCGCAATCTAAGCAGTCGCATTTTAACGAACAATCATATTCCTCCAACCGCCATCGACAATTCGTAGTCCAGCAATACCTAATGCGACCGAACCAAATTTCCCGTGGCCATCCATGCGCAGCGTTCGCAATTTGATCTCGCATTGCCTCAAACGCACGTCCCGACGAGTAGCCGCCGTGCGTTGCCCAAGCCCGGGACCACGAAGGCTTTCATTTGCAGGAGTTGCCTCGCGGTCAATCGACTCCATGTTCGTTGTCGATGAGTACGTCCGTTCCACTTTTGGCCCGTTTGCTGATCACGGCAGCGACACTCGCGTACGGTGTCGGACCGTTCATAATGGATATGAATAAGACGCATTTGGTGCATCCGGCTTGGCCGGGCCATGCGCGCTTCCATCTGTTCTGGGCAGCATCATCGCAACTGGCCGTTGCAGGCGTAGCGCTGTGGCTATTGTGGGCCAGCGGCGAGCCTGAGCTACTGCACTGTCGGCTAGCCGCGTATCTTGGATTGGCGATGAACTCAGGATTTTTCGCCGCACTGGTATTCAGAAAATACTTTCGCGGTACTTTGCATGACCCGCAGGGAATTTCTCCAATCGCCGGAAAGATCGATGGCAATATCCTCGCGGTCCTCGCAATCGTCGCGCTCCTGATCGGGGGTTTGTGCTCCCTAAGCTGAGTCATCAACCAGAAGACTTATTGAGACCCGTCTCTTTTAAGACCTTCTCATGATTTTGGCTCTGGCGATTTATCCGGGGATTTTCGAAAGGTAAGATTTTCCCATTTGCAATATGAAATAAATTGCCGGTCAGACGATAGCTGGGTTTATTCGCGTAGATCTTTTCGACGGCGCTACGAATCTTCCCTATGCCTGCTTGGTCGTCAGAACTTGTTATGATCAAAACGTCTCGAGTAGGCACCGCGAAAACGGGTTGGCCTGCCAATTCGAAATTATCCTTCCCCCAAATCCATGGATAGAGAATCAGTGACGATTCATAGGTTCCTCCAGCAGTATAGTAGTAAACACCGTTCAGATCATGACGCTCGATCTTCTGCAATCGGCCTTGGAGATTCTTAAGAGCCATAGTGTGCAACCTTTCTAGTGAGAGCCCCAGTTTCTTTACCTCTTCGACGTGCAGGTAGGTTATCGTTTCACCCCGATCTTGAGCATAAAGTATGACCAGTCCGTCACAGATATCCTCTTTGACGTAGTCGATCATCTCAGCGCCTGACGACGCTTTGATCGCAGCATTCGTCTCGCGAATCCACTCGGTGTCTTTTATAACTGGCACGATACGGTCTAATTCGATTTTCGAGCTTTCCTGTGGCAGCGCTGCCTTGCCATATCGGGCAACGATCTCATCGAAATTTTGGGGAGAAAATCGGTATTCGAAAAAGCTATTGTCGAGCCAATGCTTCGAATCGTAGGTGTCGCCGACTTTGATCGACAGCTCCAGATCGGCACTCACCGTAACCTGCATTTGCGGGTACAATTCTGTTAGCTTCTTCGCATATTGCGCCGTATATTCAGTCGAATTCATCTCGCCTAATAAAGTCAGTGAGCATGACGTTAGGAGCAACGTTGCAAAAAACTTACGCATAAAGGGCTAGTATCGAAGGTTGGCGGTTAAGCTAACGGCATTATGTCTAGTATAGCCACCCTGAACTAATCCAAGTCAGACTACCCCCTCAGCACTTTCTCAAGCGCTTTCCCTTTCGCCAACTCGTCGACCAGTTTGTCGAGGTAGCGGACTTCGCGCATCAAGGGATCCTCGATCTCTTCGATTTTTATCCCGCAAATTGTACCTTTGATTTGATTGCGGAGCGGATTCAGCTTCGGGGCTTGGGCGAAGAAATTTTCGTAGTCGGTCTGTTTTTTCAATTGCGCGTCCAGTTCGCGCTGGCTGTAGCCGGTCAGCCAATGGATGACGGTGTCGACTTCGGCCTTCGTGCGTCCCTTCTTTTCCACTTTGGCCACCAACAGTGGATATACTTTCGCGAAGGGCATGGTGTAGATGCGATGTTTCGTGTTCATGTGGGGAAAAGCACCATGGTTGGAGAGCGCGGCGTTGCAACTGGGTCCCACCCGTAAAAGTCGGGCTCACGTTGCGAATCCCTTCTTCGACCGTAGTCTTCGAGATGCGACCTCTTCGATATTCCATCAACATAACTTTGGACGGGTGCTGCGATCATCGGGGAGGTATCGCGGACGAAGAATTGCATCGTCACGCGGCCGAAAATATCGCGCGGGCCGACGCCCTCCTCTTTGGGCGCGTGATTTACCAAATGATGGAAGAGGCCTGGCGGGCGCCGGCGCAGACGGGTGTGGTGCCTGACTGGATGCAACCGTGGATGCTGCCCTTCGCCCGAACCATCGACAGGGCTAAAAAATACGTCGCCTCCCGCACCCTGGCCCGGGTCGACTGGAACGCAGAGCTCGTGCACGGGGACCTCGAAACCGCCATTCGGCAGCTGAAACAAGAGCCGGGCACCGGAATTTTTGTCGGTGGCGTTAAGTTCGCGCAGGCCCTGGCCGAACTAGGACTCATCGACGAGTACGAGTGTATCGTGCATCCCAGAATCGCGGGACACGGGCCGACGCTTTTCGCAGGGCTATCGAAGCCTCTCGATCTGAAGCTCGTGAGCCGGCAGGAGTTCAAGTCGGGCGCGGTCGTGATGCGATACGAGCTGAGAAAGTAAGCCTTTCAATTTTCAGCACGGTCCGAGGAAATCGAAAAGACAACGGGAGGAAGACCGCCGTATTTAACCCGCCACTACACGATTTTCTCGCGCCCCGCTGGCTTTGAGGGTGTCCATCTGCCGCTGGTCGGCGAGCAGAATTCGCTCAACGCGTTTTTTACTTTGACCCCGTGGCTTAGAGGGTGCCCCTTGCGCATCTGTCCGAAAACCAGCTCGTTTTTCACCGGCATGGCCATCCAGCGGGACGCAATGTCGACTCTCACTTCACTTCGCCGCCCTCTCCTTTTTTCTGCCTATGTCTTCTTCCACCGCGTCTCCCATCCCGGCCGCGAAGGTCTCGGAACCGTTCACGCCGTACGAAAAGTTTCTCGTCGCGCTGATCGTGTTTCTGAACTTCACGGTGATTTTGGATTTCATGATCCTGTCGCCGCTCGGCGCGATGCTCATTCCGCAACTGCACATCACGACCGGGGAATTCGGCGAAGTCGTTTCCGGATATGCGATCGCCGCCGGCATTTCCGGACTGCTCGCTGCGGGCTTCGCCGACCGCTTCGATCGCAAGCACCTGCTCCTCTTTTTCTACGTCGGCTTTCTCATCGGTACGCTTCTGTGTGCGCTGGCCACGAGTTATACCTTTTTGCTCATCGCGCGCATTGTGACCGGGCTGTTCGGTGGTGTGATCGGCTCTGTCGGCATGGCAATCGTCGCCGATATGTTCGCGCTCCATCGGCGCGGACGTGTGATGGGCCTGATTCAAACCGCCTTCGCCGGCGCCCAGGTGCTCGGCCTGCCAATCGGCCTGTATCTCGCTAACCATTTCGGCTGGCACAGCGGTTTCTATTTTATTGTCGCCGTCGGCGCCGTGGTGGCGGTCGTGATCGCGGTATTTCTCCGCCCCATCAACATGCATTTATCCGGCGGGCCCAAGCGCCACCCTGTGGAACATCTTTGGCTCACGGCCACCAATCGCCATTACCTCGTCGGCTTTTTGGCCAACATTCTTCTCGCGACGGGCGGGTTCATGCTCATGCCCTTCGCGACGACGTTTTCCGTGAACAACCTCGGCATTTCCTTCGCGCAACTGCCCGTAATCTACATGATCACCGGCTGCTCCACCGTCATCACCGGACCGTTACTGGGAAAATTGAGCGATGCGGTGGGCAAGTACCGGCTGTTTCTGGCCGCCTCGGTGGTCGGCATCGGCGTCGTGCTTTTTTATACGCGGCTTGGCGTGACTCCGCTTTGGGAGGTGGTCGTGATCAATACCGTGCTCTTCTCCACGATTTCGGGGCGCATGATTTCTGCGGCGGCGTTGATGTCCGCCGTGCCGGAAATGACCGACCGCGGCGCGTATATGTCGATCGGAAATTCGATGGCACAACTGGCCGGCGGCGTGGCTTCGTGGGTGGCTGGCAAAGTCGTCGTGCAATCACCGGCGGGGCCATTGGAACATTACCCCACGCTCGGAATCATCGTCGCCAGTGCGATGGTGGTCAGTGCGGCAATGGTCTACCAAGTCCATCGGCTGGTTAGGGATAAGCAGCCAAAACCGACCGCTCCCGCCGTCCCCGTGTCTACCAGCTGAGAACGGGAGCCGACGCTTTCGTGAATCTCGATTCGATGCATGGGTCTTCATCGGGATAGAAAAGAACCATGGCGGAAAGTGCCTTCTCGCAACTGGAGCGGACGTCTGGCGCAACAAACTGGCGCGAGAGCCATCATTTGCGTGCAGAAGAGGGCCGCACGGTGTAAATCATTGGCCGCAGCCTGCAAGCAGGCCACCGCAACGTGTAAGTCCCCCACCGCAACGTGTAAGTCCCCCACCGTACCGTGTCAGACGCCCGCCGCAGCGTGTCAGCTCTTTGCCGGAGCGTGTAAGGCGACCGCCGACGCGTGCGAGCTCCTCACCGCAGCGTGTCAATCGACCGCCGATGCGTGTAGGTCGGCCACCGATGGATGTAAGTTGCAAATCGGTTGCGTGCAGCAGCCCACCGCACCGAGCGAGAGGCTTGCCGATGCGTGTCGATCGCTTCCCGCAGCGTGCGAGCGCGATGAAAACTCATCTTTGCTGATCAGGAACGCCTCTTTTCTATCAGTACCTCTCAGTGATCATCAGTGGTTCAAAAAAAGAACCCGCACTTTCGGTGCGGGTTCTGCGGTTGAGAAAGATAAAGATTAGGAGAACGAGAAAGATTCGTTCGCTTTAGCCGAGGAAGAGGCATTCGCCGGTCATCTCGGCGGGTTTGGGGAGGCCCATCAAGGCGAGGACGGTCGGGGCGATGTCCGCCAAGCGACCGCCGGTGCGCATCTTGGTCTTGCCGGCAGCAAACTTGTCGCCAACGACAAAAACCTCAACCAGGTTCAAGGTGTGCGCGGTGTGCGGGCCGTTGGTGGTGTAGTCCCACATCTGCTCGGCGTTGCCGTGGTCGGCGCAAACGAGCGCCTGGCCACCCATCTTGGCGACGGCGGCGAGGAGTTCGGTGCAGCCCACGTCGGTCGCTTCGACGGCCTTGACGACCGCGGCGAGATTGCCGGTGTGGCCGACCATGTCGGGATTGGCGTAGTTAACGACGATCAGGCCGTATTTGCCGGAGAGAATCGCGTCCTTCGCAGCCTTGGTAACTTCGACCGAAGACATCTCGGGCTGGAGATCGTAGGTCGCCACCTTCGGGCTGGCCGGGCAGGCGCGGTCTTCGCCGGGGAATGGATCTTTGTTGTAGTTATTGAAGAAGAACGTGACGTGCGGGTTCTTCTCGGTCTCGGCGCAGCGGAACTGGTTGATGCCGGCGTCGGCGACGACTTTGCCGAGGATGTTTTTGAGTTTTTCGGGCTTGGGGGAAACAACGTTTACCGGCAAACCTGACTCGTATTCGGTCATGGTCGCGTAGTAGAGATCGAGTTTCTCGCCGCGGTCGAATTCCTTGAAGCCGTCGATCACGAAGGCCTTGGTGATCTCGCGGGGGCGGTCGCCGCGGTAGTTGTAGAAGAGCACGGAGTCGCCGTTGGCGAAGGTCGCGAGCGGCTTGCCGTCGGCGCCGAGGATCCAGGTCGGGAGAACGAATTCATCGCCCTTCTGCGATTCGCCGAGAGGCTTGTCGTAGTACTGCTGCACGGCGGCCGCGGCGGATTTGGCGGTGGCTTCGGCTTTTTTGCCGGTGAGCATGTTGTACGCTTTCGAGACGCGGTCCCAACGGTTGTCGCGGTCCATGACCCAGAAGCGACCGCAAACGCTGGCGATTTTGCCGACGCCGATCTTGGCGGCCTGTTCCTCAACCTGTTGCACATAGCCAAGACCGCTGGTCGGCGGCGTGTCGCGTCCGTCGGTGAAGGCGTGGATGAAGACGTTCTTCACGCCGTCTTCCTTGGCTTGGCGGAGAATGCCGTAGAGGTGCTCGAGCATGCCATGCACGCCGGCGTCGGAAACGATGCCCATGAGATGCAGCTTGGCGTTGGGATTCGCCTTCACGCGGGCGACGGCGGCCTTCCAGACGGCGTTGGTGGCGAGGCGTTTTTCCGAAAAGAGCTTGTTGAGACGAACCAGTTCCTGATCCACAATGCGGCCGGCGCCGATGTTTTCGTGGCCAACTTCGCTGTTGCCCATCACGCCCTCGGGCAGACCGACGTCGAGGCCGCTGGCGGCGACAAGCGCGAAGGGATATTTCGCGTGGAGCATGTCGTCGCAGGGAACCTTGGCCTGCTTGACGGCGTTGAACTTGTCTTGGGACGAGTCGGGGTTCTTACCCCAACCATCGCGGATGACGAGGAGGACGGGTTTGCGCGGATTGCTCATAAGATGAAAGGTTAAGGGATGACCGGCGAAGGCCCGGGGCGGAAGGCCAAAGTTAAGGACTTCTGATAGTATTCGCCGCCAAGATACGGCCGTTAAAATTTTTCTCAGGTGGGCCGTAGTTGGCAGAAAGACTGCTAAGAATTCGATTCATGGAAGAAACGAAAGGCAAAGCATGACGCTCATCATTCGAGATCAGCTGGTTAACCCACCGACTTGGTTCGCTTCGTTTCGAGATCTCACGCTTTATTGCAATGTCTTTTTGCATTTGGAAATCGTCGTGGAATCCAATGCGATCGACACCTACTACCGCTGGATCAAGCCGCGCGGCGGCATGGATTTCATCGAGGACCTTGTGCGCCCCGGCAGCGAGGACGGCGTGCGGCTGGACATCGAACACAATTTCCCCCGCACGATCGTGACCGACCGCATCGCGCCAGAGAACGTGCACCGCTTGATCGCGCAGATCCAAGGTTTGCGGGCGGCGTGAAGAGCGCTAGCTGAGGTCGGGAGTCGGAGCTCGGAGGTCGGATGAAACCCGGGGACGCGGAGATTGTCGCGTTCCATCTGCAAACGTTCAATTTTCAACCCAACTTCTCCGTCACCAGCCGCCGCACCTCGTCGAGCCAGGTGGCGCGTTGTTCGGGTTTGCTCACGATGATGGACGAGAAGCTGCGCCGAACCACTGGCACTCCACAAAGGCCGAAGACGACTTTGCACCAATGCGTTTCCAACGGATCGCCGTAGACGTTGCGGTCGACTTCGTCGGGCGTGTTGGCGGTGGTGAAGACGACAGCCGCCTTGGCTTTCAGCAAACCTTCGGGACGGGCGCCGCCTTTGCCGTCGGGCACGAAACGGTAGGCGCGGCCGGCGCGCAGTACGCGGTCTACCCAGCCACACAAGATCGCGGGCGGACGGCTCCAATAATTCGGGTGCACGATGACGATGCCGTCAGCTTCGCCGATTTCGCGGCAATGTTGTTCAATCACCGGCGGCAGCATGGCATCGCGAGCGGCCTCGGCCGTGGTGAAAATGGGATCGAAGTTTTCCGCGTAGAGATCGTGAATGGTTACCGTGGCCCCGCGAGCGCGCAGCGTTTCGGCGGCGGTGGCGACGATGGCGTGATTGAAACTGCCGGGCGTAGGATGACCGAGGATGATCGAGACTTTCACGCCCATTGTTTAACCGCACTCGCACGATGATCGTACACGTCAAAACCTGCGCAGTTCTTGGCGAACGTTGGGCGGAAATTTAATTCGGCAAACCCAACGCAGGCCGAGAACAGAAGATTAAACCGCTAATTATCGCTAATCTTCGCTAATTTTAAACCATCCGGAGACAAACCAAAGCTAACGGACGAGAAGCGGGGTGATTCAATCAGCCTCTGCCAATTGGCGAAAATTAGCGCCAATTAGCGGTTAATAAATTCCGAGTTGCGGTCTGAGCGTCACTCTCCTCGCCTTCGCAAACCTTCGCTCACGGATAGTACTTTTTCCGCGCGCGCACCTGGACGAAACGTTTCTCGGGCAAAATGTAAGCCGTGAGAAAACCGCCCATCACGCAGGCGGTATCAATGCAGACGGACCATTTCAGTTTGTAGATCTCGGGGCGCGATGTGTGACCGTACACAACGAAAGGCGGACCGTTCCAGAGATCGGCCCAGGGAGGACAACCCTCGGCTTCGGAACGTTTGCGCGGTTTGCCGTCCTCGTCGATGAGTTGGATGCGCGTGACGACTTGGGCGGGCTGTTTTTGCCAAGGTTCGTCGGGAAGAAAACCGCCGTGGACGAAAACTGTGTTTAACTCCTCGACGTAATGCGTGAGCTTCATCGCCTCGAGGTACATCCAATCTTCGGGACGCAATTTTCGAAACGTTTCCTCGTCGCCGGCCTTGAGGAAAGCGGTGTCTTTGGTTTTGCGGAAATTGAGCAGTCGCAATTCGTGATTGCCGAGAAGGCAAATTGCACGGTTCGCGCGGGCGAGGTCGATGACCTTCAAGCTGTCGGGACCACGGTTGACGAGATCGCCGAGGAGAATGAGCTGGTCGTCCTTCGTCAGCGCGAGACGTTCGAGCAATTCGGCAAATTCGAGATGGCAGCCATGGATGTCGCCGATGGCGATGATACGTCCGTTCATTTCAGCGAGCGCAAATTGGCTAGCCTCAGCGCGGACGACAAGTAAACAAGTGAGGAATGGAATTGCAGCTACAACCACTCGCCTCCGCCTGCCACGTCTCCGGACAGACTTTCGTGGAGGGCAATCGCGTCACCAGCGTGCTGGTGAGCCAGAAAACCGGCGAGATCCTGCGCTTCGATCTGCTCGAAACGGAAGCGGGCAAATTCACCGCCGAAGGTCCGGTGGTTTGTCGTTGGGTGCAGGTTTTCAAGGCGCGTCGCTCGAACGAAAATCCCGACCGCGCGCTCAAGCTCACCGCGGAAACACTCTTCACCACACTGGCCGATCCCTCTGCCGAGCCCACGCCGGAAAACACGCGCCTCGTGCAGTTCCTCGCGCTCATGCTGGAGCGCAAACGCGTGCTCAAACCCAAGGGCCGCACGGCCGATGGCGCACGCAATATTTTCGAACACACCAAAACCAAGCAGCTTTTCGAGGTGCCGGTCGGCGAGCTCACGCCGGAATTTTTCATCCAGGTACAAGCCCAACTCGGCCTGCTCGTCGGCGAACCGAAGGCCCCCGCAGTTCCGGGAGCGTCGGTCCCCTCGCCTGCCCCAGTGACGCCGCCGGCAGAGGGCTGAGATTATAGAGGAAAACGCCGGGTTCGACGGCGCTCAACGATACCAGTCAACCTTCTGCACCGTGCCGCCCTTCATCGCGCGGCCGAAAATCACGGTAAAGGTGACCGTCGAATTGGGCTGCATGATCTGATGGCTGCGCAGGATCGTCTTGATATTGCCCGACGAATCGGCCTCCACAAAATCGGCGCCCTTAATGATTTCGTCGCTGCTGAAAAACACCAGCAGCCGCCAGGGACGAATATCTTGAGGCGAATCCGTGGTGTTGGTGATCGTCACGTCCACGGTGTTGCCCTTGGGCACGTACGAATCGATCCGGAGGCCGTTGTAAAGATCCTGACTGCTCGCGGACGACGCCCGGCGCTTGGCGGTTGGCGGCGGTGCGGGCGGCTGATTTTTCCGGGCCTTCTCGCGATCGGCTTCGATTTGGGCATCGGTGCGCTTGGCCGGGCGTTTCGCTTCGAGCGCAGCGCGGTATTCGTCGGGAAATTGTTCGTAGGCGACGGTCTGAATGCCCTCGGACGCCTTCACCATCACCACACTGGCCGAAAACGATTTCGCCTGCGCCGCGTGCAAAACACGTCCGTCCTTCAACGTGACGTCCACCGGTTCATCGAACAACGGAGCCGCGAGGACCGCCGTGCCGAACAATTGCAACACAACCAAAAGCATTCCTGCAAAGTTGGTCTTTTTCATGGGATAGGGCCGCAGTTTGCACCAAGTAATTTGTTTCGGCCAATCCTAAAAATCGCGGAGGGGCGAGGTGGAGACCCTAAAGGGCGGATTCCGCCTCGGCCAAATCAGTCGACGGAACGTTCGCCCGAAATCAAGCCGACGGCAATGTCGTCCGGAGTGTTGGCGTTATCTTTGTCGAGCCATCAATTTTGCAGCGGGTCGGTTGCGATTCGCCGGAGGGCTGAATTACTTCTTCTTTTGTCCATGACCCAATCTCCCTCTCCTTCTGAGGCGGAACACGAGGAATTTTCCCTCCCGCTTTTCGTCATCACAGTGCTGGCCACGCTGGCTGGCCTGTTCGCACTTCTGCGTTTATGTGCGCCGGGCGTTTGGAGCGCACAATTTCTCGCGGCTCCCTGGCAATGGGCGGTGGCTTTTATCGCGATCAGTCTGGTCAACTGTTACATCGAATTCTTTTTTCACCGTTATGTGCTCCACACGCCCGCGGTCACATTTCTACGCCGGCTTTATAAACAGCATACGTTGCATCATGCGCTTACCCACATCGCGCGCAAACGCTCACACGACGGACGCGGGATTCTTTTTATCGAAAACAAATTTCCCATCGTCGAACCGGAGCAGGGCGAAGCTTCGTTTTTCCCATGGTATTCGCTGACCGTGTTTGCGCTCGTGCTGACGCCACTGCTCTCCTTGCTGCAATGGCTGTTTCCCATGTGTCCATGGTTTTTTGCAGGCTTCGCGGCGTTGGCGGTTTCGTTGAGCCTCTACGAAATCCTGCATGCGATCAATCACTGGCCTTTTGAGAAATGGGAACCGCTCATCCTTCATCCGCGCTGGGGAAAATTCTGGCGGCCGGTTTACGGTTTTCATCTTCGCCACCACGCGGTGACCGACTGCAACGAATCGATCTCCGGCTTTTTCGGGCTGCCCCTCGCCGACTGGACGTTCGGCACCTGCGTCATTCCCCAGACCATCTACGCCGACGGCGAGGAATCCTCGCCCGAAAAATTTCGCAGCCCGAATCCGCGGCGTCTCATTCGTTGGCTCGATGCTTGGGCGCAAGGCGTGGTCCAAACACGCCGCGCCGCCGCTTCCAAGCCTGCCGACCTAACCAACGTACCCGCTCCACGCGTTTATACCCGTGGTGAAATCATCGCCGACTGGGTCACGCATGGGATCGGGCTCGCCGTGAGCATCGCGGGGCTGACCTTGCTCATCGTGTTTTCCAGCCTGCGCGGCGATGCCTGGCACGTGGTCAGTTTCACCGTATTCGGATTAACACTACTGGCGCTCTCCACCGTTTCGACGATTTACCACGCCCATTACCAAGGGCGTTTGAAACACCTTTTCCGCAAGCTCGACAATGCCGCGGTTTTCCTCCTCGTCGCCGGCACCTACACGCCTTTCCTGCTCACCAATCTGCGCGGCCCCTGGGGCTGGTCGCTCTTCGGTGTCATCTGGGGCCTCTGCGGAGCGGGCGCAGTGTTTCATTTGTTTTTCGGCGCGCGCTTCCGACTAACCTCAACCATCGCCTATCTCTTCGTCGGCTGGCTGATCGTCGTCGCGCTCGAACCGCTGGTGGCCAGCGTGCCGCTGGGCGGCTTGTGGCTGCTGCTCGCGGGCAGCCTCTGCTACACGGTGGGCGTGGTGTTTTTCCATTGGGAACGCCTGCGCTATCATCAGGCGGTTTGGCATGCGTTGGTGCTCGGCGGAAGCACGTGCCATCTGCTCGCCGTATTGCTTTTTCTGTTACCCGGAAAAACGGCGTGATAATTTTGCGAAAACGGACGCGCTCCGCGGTTCGGGAGTTGCGTCCGGCCAAATGTTGTTTTTAGTAAACGTGTTCAAGTGACACGTCAGTTTGTCCGATCAGTAGGGTGTTCTTACGCACGGTTGAGTTTTGATCGTGGTTTGAGTCCGACAGCGAGACAGTGAAATTGCAGAGCAGAGAAGCGATTCAGGTTCGTTGTAAGTGATCGAGAAAACGCAGTTCGCAGGACCGACAGCCAACTGTCGGCGATAGACGTTTGTTCATCCGAGTTCGCGCCCGTTCGCAGAAGATCGCGCCGAAGCTCACGCCGTGCCCTGTACGCAGACAGATGATCCGAGCAGTTCAAACGAATCCATCCCACCCATATCAGGAGACATTCCCATGAAACTCTCATCTCTTTTAGCTCAACGCCAGGCACTGCTAAAAAAAGCGCGCCTGGCCAATCTCGCTTTTGCCTTTGAAAGGCTGAGCGACTTCACCCAGCGCATCGCCCGCGCGCAGCTCACCGGCAAAGTCCGGCTGCAAACCGCGTCGCTCGATGCCCAGCGTTACTGGCCGGCCCTCACCGCGCTCGAAGGCAACCAGTCCGTCATCGAGGAACATTTCAACGAGGAAGACCTCCTCTATTTCGCCGACGTACTTACGTATGTCTCCAGCGAAAACCAGCTGGACCTCGTCTTTCGACTGGAGGAACTCGAGGCCCGTTTTCTCGCGCCCCTGCGCAAAGATCTCGCCGAGGCCGGCATCATGATCGATCTCGAACAGTCCAACGGGCATCACGAAAACTCGGTCGATTGTTCCCAAACCGAAGAAAGTAGCTAAATCCACCGCCAGCTTCAGGTCATGCGCTGCAACTTTGCACCCTTGTTGCCGTCGTCACAGGTCAGCGCAAAATCGCCATGAATCCCGTCCGGCATGACATGTGACTGCAGCAGCGCGGCCGGGAATTGCACGGTCAGTCCATCGACGCAGCGCACCACGATGTTTTTGGCGGTACCACGATAGTAGGCCAGGTATTTTTCCGGCGGAATGCTGAGGTGGAACTCGTAGCGTTTCATGCCCGTGGCGGGAACCCAAAACCTCTCGCTTTTTTGGTGCGGGCAGAGGGAATCGAACCCTCCTCTCATGCTTGGGAAGCACGCATAATAGCCGATATACTATGCCCGCGAGAGGTTGCGCCGATCAAAGCCAACCACGACGCACCCGCAATCCTGAAATTACAGTTTAAAGCGGCGCCGACGCCTCAGCGATATTCGCGGCGGCCATCGAGCGCGCTTTTCAGCGTGATGGAGTCCGCATAGAGCACGCCACCGCCGCTGGGCAGTCCGAAGCCGATGCGCGAAAACTTCACACCGCGCTCCGCCGGGACGTGTTGCGTGAGATAGTGGCAGGTCGCTTCGCCTTCCACATCGTTGGAAAGCGCGAGAATGAGTTCCTTCACCTCGCCCGACTCGATGCGCGCCAGGAGCGAGGGCAGGTTGAGATCGTTTGGCCCTACGCCCTGGATCGGCGAAAGCTTGCCATGCAGCACGTGGTAGACGCCGCGATAGGCACCGGAACGTTCCAGCGCCACCAGGTCGGGCACGTGCTCGACGACGCAGACGACAGCCTGATCGCGGCGTTCGTCGGCGCAGAGCGCACAGCGGTCGCCTTCCGCGATGTTGCCACAACGCTCGCAGCGGCGCACGGATTTCGCCGCTTCGTTCAAGGCTTCGACAAGAGCCGGCAACTTAGCCGGCTTTTCGACCAGCAGGTGCAGCGCGATACGTTCCGCGGAGCGATAACCCAGCCCCGGAAGTTGTTTCAATTGCTTCTGGAGCTTTTCAAACGCGGGAGTCATCGGAAAATGGAGAACGTGGAATGCAGAACAAAGAAAGGAGAACTCAAGGCAGCCTGCCGAAGAACCTACTCCTCATTAACACTTCTGCATTTTTAATTCTTCATTTGCTCACATGAGCCCTGGCATCTGGAAAGCGGAGGTGACCTTCTGCATTTCTGCTTCGTTCTGCTCCTTGGACTGCTTGGCAGCGTCCTGGATGGCGGAGAGAATCGTGTCGGAAACGATCTTGGCGTCTTCCTTGAGAAATTCGGGATCGAGCGTGAGCGCGAGGAATTTGCCTGAACCGTTGATCTTCACTTTCACCGCGCCGCCACCGCTCGTGACTTCGAGCTCTTTGGCTTCGAGTTGAGTTTGGAGCGTCTCGATTTGACGCTGCATTTTCTGGGCTTGTTTAAGGAGTTTACCGACGCCGGCCATGGGATTTGAAGTTGAGGTTTGAGTTAAAAGTTGAAGGAACGTGTCTCGCGCCATCCGAGGCGCAATTCCCAACATGGTGCGTTGTGGGCGGAAGAAGCAAACCGATTTCATCGACGGGCACGGAGCCCTTTTTGCAGGCATTTCAATCCCCTCGACTTGCCGGGCCTTTCGGAATATTGCTTCCGGCGTTGAGATAAAAAACAAGCCGGAGATCAGGCCACGTCGACAAGCGCGGATCTCCCCCGTCTCAGTTCATGCAGGTGCAAAACGGTATTCCAGCTCACGAAGCACTCGCCGTAGCGTGCTAAAACCCGGTCAACCCGACTAGCCATGAAAACCAAAGCCATCGCATTCAGGTATTGGATTGCGGGAGCGTTCATCGCTCTCTTTTGGACTCAAATCATTGTTTCGGCACAAGCTGGTTCCCCACCCGCCCCGATCGCGGCAGAAGAAAAGGCGATCCGTGCGATTTTCGACGAATACGCCCGCGCCTTGAAAGCGGGCGACTCGAAGGCCTGGCTCGCGTTGTGGGACGAAAATGGCAGGCAATTATTCCCCGGCCAACCCATGCATATCGGCAAAGCGGGGATCGCGTCGGCGAATGCGCCGGTCATCGACGATTTCAAGGCGGGCAGATTCGAAATGGAAATCGAGACCCAGGAAGTGACGGTCTTTTCTGAAGGATTTGCCTTCGCTTCGGGTGTTTACCACTGGGAATGGACGCACAAGGAGCCGGAGAAAAAAACCGACCGCTACGACGGCAAGTTTCTAACCATCTTCAAGCGCCAAGCGGACGGAACGTGGAAAATTTTCCGCGACGCTTTTAACTCAAACGTGCCAAACGCCTGAGCGCGGAACGGCTGCTATTCCAGCATCGCCGCGTATCCTGCCCGAAAATCGCCGTAGCGCGGATTCCAGCCGAGCATGGCTTTGATTTTGTCGTTCGCGATGACGCGATCCGGCGTCACCGCGCGGCGACCCGCCGTCGGTTCGCCCGTGAAACGCGGCGCAGAGCAATCGATTTTCTGCGCAAGCCAGGCCACCAGATCGGCCTTGGACACAGCGCCGTCGTCGGCGACGTTGAAAGTTTCGTTCGCGATTTTTTCCGGCGCCGCAAAGGCCGCCAAAATCGCCGTCACAATGTCATCGCGATGGATCAGATTTAATCGGTGCTCCCCTCGCCCTCCGATCTTGGTTTCGCCCGCTCGCAGCTGATCGAGCAAGTGATGGCGCCGCGGACCGTAAATGCCCGCCAGGCGCAAAATAAACCAACGCGCGCACGCGGCGGCCGGCGCCGCACGCAAAAGATTTTCCGCCTCAAATAAAATCGCGGGCGTGCCAACGGCCTCGGCGATTGGTGCGGTTTCGTCGACGCGCGCGCCACCACTTTGCGGATACACCGACGTGCTGCTCGTATAAATCATCGTGCCCATCGGACCGCGTTTTGCCGCCCACGTAAGAATCGAGCGCATGCCTTCGACGTAGCTTTGTCGATAGCCTTCGATTCCGCCACCGCCCGAGCTCACGCAATTGAGCACAAAGTCCGCCCGGGTCTTGAGTTTGCTGTGCCACGATTCGGAGGCGAGATCGTCGATGACCACATCGCAACCCTCGGCCGCGAGCGAAGCGACTTTTGCGGGATTTCGCGTAAGGGCGGTGACCCTTGCACCGAGCGCGCCGGCCGCCGCCGCGACTGCGCCGCCAACATATCCCGCGCCAAAAACGACGAGAGATTTTCCTTTGAAAAAATCTGATGCAAGTGCGGTCATTTTGGGTAACGTAACAACATGCCCACGGTTCTCTTTATTTTGCCAGAGGGTTTTGAAGAAATCGAAGCCATCACTCCCATCGATCTGCTCCGCCGCGCAGGTGCCGAAGTCACCCTCGCCGCCCTTGGCACCAGCCCACACGTCACCGGACGTTGCAACATCACCATGCACGCGGACACGACCCTCAGCGAAGCTGGGAGCAAAACCTACGACCTGCTGGCGTTGCCCGGCGGACCCGGCGTGCTGAATCTCCGTGGCGACATGCGCGTTCGTGAGCTCGTCCAACAACAAGCCGCCGCGGGCCGCTGGGTCGCCGCGATCTGTGCGGCTCCCACCGTCCTCCATGACGCGGGTCTGCTCGAAGGCCGTCGCTATACCGCACATTCTTCCGTCGCCAAACAACTTCCCTCCCTCCTCGCCAACGAACGCGTGGTGGTTGACGGCAAAATCATCACGTCGCGCGGCGCCGGCACAGCCCTCGATTTCGGCTTCGTCTTGGTCGAAAAACTTTTTTCCGCCGAAAAAGCCCGCGAAATTTCCGCCGCCATCTGCGCCTGAGATAAAAAAACCCATCGGCCGTTCCGCCGCCCGCAACCCAACCGTTTGTCATCTAATAAATGACAAACTTCCGCATCCAAAACGCTTTTGTCGGACCGTCGGGATGATTCGGCTGCGCTAAAACACGGTGGGGTTGCTGTTTATTGGATAGCAAAACCTGTCCCTAGAGCTAAATTGCATGACTAGCGGCTGCGTCCGCTAATCCCATCGCGTTTACAGCATCCTTACGACAATGAATGGCACCAGGGGGGCGTTCGCCGGTCTACCTGCGCGACCCAATCGTCCATCTCGCATGCCTCCTTGGCTGCGCTTCACCCTATGCACCAGGCACCGGAACTCCAACCTTCTCCTGCAACCGCCCCTTCCGTCAGCACGAGTCCGCTCGATCCGCTTGCGCCCGCCCGCCAGCGTCTGACGAAACTTTTCGAGTTCCTCAAGGCCTACTCGGATTTGAGGTCCCCGCCGGTTCGCCACATCGCCGACCATCCTGGTTCGTTCTGGCTTGATAAATTACCCGCCCATTCGTGCGTCGAACTCTACCGCGACGTTCCACAGGCAGAGGACGATTTTGAGGGCAACGATATTGTTCTGCGGCTGCGCCGTCCCGAGACAACGCCCTGCCCCCTCCCGCCCGCCATCCTTTCGGAATGGCTCATGCCCGGCTGGAAGGATTTCGATGGACCCAGCGAGGCGCTGAGTACGCGCACCCTTACTGGAGCCGCAGGCCAGACGATTGAAGAACGTTTTCACACGGATGCTCGCCGTCCGACCGCACTACGCCAATGGCAGGAACAACGCAACCAGTGGCATATGACCGAACGCGCAGCTCGCGAGGCCCTGACGCTTTTCGAAACTGCCTACGCTTGGTATGGCGCGCAGGAACGCGAGGGCGAGCGTGTGGAACTTCTTGTCGGTGACGGCTTGTTGTGCTGCCCGGATGAAAGCGGCGAGTTCCGACATCCGATCTTGCTGCAAAAACTCGAACTCGAATTCTATCCCGAAAAAGCCCAGCCCGAATTCGTTTTCCGGAAACGCGAGCAATCGCCCACGCTCTACCTCGAATTTCTCCAGGCGCTCCCCGGCGCCGACGCCCAGCAAATCGGCCGTTGCGTGGACGAACAAAAACGCAGCGAGTTTTCGCCGCTCAGCGACGAGGACACCAATGGATTTTTCCGCCGCCTCATCCAAGGGCTGTTCCCCAGCCGCGGCCAATTCCTCACCGGCAGCGATGCGGTCCGCGCTCTGGCCAAGCCTTTTATTCCCGGCCAGGCGCCCGTGCTCTTGCGCCAGCCCGCCATTTTCATGCGCGAGCGACGCACCGGCCCCGAGAATATTTTTAACCTCGTGCTCGAGGACATCGCCACGCGTGACGAATTTCCGGCTTCGCTTCTGCAAATTCTGGGTTTCAACAGCCAGCCGCTCAAACCCGAACCCGCTGTCATCGGCACGGGAATTTCGGTCGGGAATGAGGACGAGACGATTCTCTTCAGCAAACCGGCCAATCGCGAACAACTCGAGATCGCCAAGCAACTCGCCAAGCGCGATTGCGTGCTCGTGCAGGGTCCGCCCGGAACCGGCAAGACCCACACCATCGCCAACCTGCTCGGACACTTCCTGGCCCAGGGCAAACGCGTGCTCGTCACCGCGCACACGCCCAAGGCCTTGCGCGTCCTCCGTCAGAAAATCGTCGAACCTCTCCAGCCGCTTTGCATCAGCGTCCTTCAAAACGACAAACAGAGCCAGGAAGAGCTGCAATCCGCAGTGCAAAAAATCCACGTTCGCCTGAGCCAGGACAGCGACTTGCTCGAACGCGATGCGCAAAATCTGCAATCCGAACGCCTGCGCATTCTGGAGGCATTGCGCTCCGCCCGGAAGCACCTGCTCGTCGCCCGTCAGGACGAAATTTTCGAAATCACCCTCGGCGAAAAAACCTTCCGCCCCGTCGACGCCGCCCGCCTGGTCAATTCGGGTGTTGGCTCCAATGACTGGATCCCCAGTCCCGTCGAACTCGGCGCCGCGATTCCCCTTTCCCACTCGGAAATCGTCGAACTTTACCAAACGAATGTCCGCCTTTCGCTAGAGGACGAACGCGCAATTGCCGCGTTTCGGCCCGATCCGGCCGGCCTTCCTCCACCGCACGAGTTCAAAGGCGCGATTGACGAACTTTCTTCTATCGCCACCGACAACCTCCGCCTGCGCGACGACCTTTGGGACAATTCCCGCGAGCCAGGCGAAATCGCCGAGTTCGACCGCATGCTGGATCACGCAAGTCGAACGATCGAATTTTTACGCGACAGCACCCAGTGGCAATTGCTCGCGCTTCAAGCCGGCCGCGACGGCAAGGTCGCACGTCGCGAATGGGAATCGCTCATCCGGCAAATCGAGTCGACATGGACCGAGGTTCACGAATGCCACACACTTGTCATGGAGCACGGTCCGATGCTCACCGATACCCGCGATCCGCACGAACTGCTCGCCATCATCGACGAAGCCATCGCGTACCGCGAAGCCGGGCATTCGTTTGGCTTGATGACCAAGCTCACGCGTCGCAGTGCCCACGAGCTTCAGGCTCAGGCCCGTGTCGACAACCGCCCGCTTGATCTAAATGACCTGACTCACCTGCGCGCCATCCGTGCGCTGCTGCGCATGCGCCACCTACGCGCCGAACTTGTCCAGCGTTGGAATCGCCAGATGGCCTGCAACGGAGGACTCGCCACATCCGAGCTCAGCGATCAGCCCGAGAAGGTTTGCAAACAATTCGTTCCGCAACTCCAGACCTGCCTCGACTGGCATACCACCGTCTGGCAACCGCTCGAAGCGGAGTTCGACCGCCTGGGTTTCATGTGGGGCAAATTTCTCAATTCCACCCCGCCCCTCGCCGGCGAAAATGCCCAGCTGCGCCGCATCCGGAAGGCCATTCTCGGCGAACTCGGCACCATTCTACAATCGCGCAGCCGCTGGCTCCGCAAACGCCAGCTCAGCACCAAGCTCGACGGCTGGCTTGAAAAACTCAAAAGCACCGGGCGTTCCGAAGCTCCAGTCACGCGCCGTTTGCGCGACGCCGTGAAAGGCGGCCTTTTCGGCGAGTACCAAACTTCCTACCGCGAACTAATCCGGTTGAAATCCCTCGAACCCGACCTCGAGCGCCGCGCGGAGTTGCTCGATCGTCTCACCAAATCCGCCGCCGCCTGGGCCTCGGCGATCGAAAATCGTCTGCCAGTGCATGCCGCCGCGGAGCCGCCGGGCGATCCACTCCAGGCTTGGGAATGGCGCCAGCTCCATGACGAACTGGATCGCAGAGCCAAAGTCTCCCTCGATCAACTTCAGCAGCGCATCGAGCGCCTCACGCATCAGCTGCTCGATATCACCGCCCAAATCGTCGAAAAACGCACCTGGCTGAAACAAATTCAGCAAACCGGTGACGCCCACAAGCAGGCCCTCGGTGCGTTTTCCGCAATGCGCAACAAGCTCACCAAAACCGGCAAAGGCGTCCGCGACGCCGAACTCCGCGCCGCCGCCCGCGACGAGATGTCGACCGCCAAGGACGCCGTGCCGGTTTGGATCATGCCCTTGGTTGAAGTTGCCGAAACCTTCGATCCGCGCCGCGCCCGCTTTGACGTCATCATTATCGACGAGGCCAGCCAGTGCGATCCCATGTCGCTCTTCGCGCTCTACCTCGGTAAGCAGGCCATTGTCGTCGGCGACGACGAACAGGTCACACCCGTAGCCGTGGGCGTCGATGCGAGCGAGATCAGCAAGCTCATTCGCGTCTTCCTCGATTCCGTTCCGCATAAGGAGCTCTACGATGGCGAAACCTCGGTCTACGAACTCGCCCAGATTGCCTTCGGCGGCGTCATTCGCCTGACCGAGCATTTCCGCTGCGCGCCTGACATCATCGCCTTCAGCAACAGCCTCTCCTACAAAGGCGAGGTCAAGCCGTTGCGCGAAACCTCCATCATCCCGCTCACACCGCACGTTGTCGCCCACCACGTCAAAGACGGTCGCGATACCGGCGAAAATCTCAACGACGCCGAAGCCGAGGCCGTGGCCTCGCTCATCTGCGCGGCGATCGAACAGCCCGAATACGCGCGCAACGAGTCCGGCGAGCCCATGACGTTTGGTGTGGTCTCGTTGGTTGGTGACAAGCAAGCGCTCAAGATCGATAGTCTCCTGCGCCAGCGCCTGGAACCCAGCGAATACCGCCGCCGCCAGATTCTCTGCGGCGACTCCGCCCAGTTCCAAGGCGACGAACGTGACGTCATGTTCCTTTCCGTCGTCGACGCGCCGCCCAGTCAGCCACCGCTCGCCCTCCGTCAAGAAGGGCCGAAGAAGATCTTCAAAAAGCGCTTCAACGTCGCCGCCAGCCGCGCCCGCAACCAGATGTGGGTCGTTCACTCGCTCAATCCCGCGATCGATCTTCAGCCGACGGACTATCGCCGCCGCGTGATCGAACACGCACTCGATCCGAAAGCGTGGGAACGCGATCTCAAGAAACGTACGCGCAATGAAAACCGTCCACGTTACCTCGAAGACGGCGTACGCCAGCGCCTGATCGAATACGGCTACAACGTCACGCCGCAGTACCAAGCCGGCGCGTACTTGATCGATCTCGTGGTCGTTGGCGAAAACGCCCGCCTCGCCATCGAATGCGACGGCGAACGCTTCCACAGCCCCGAAAAACTTCAGGAAGACCTGGAACGCCAGGCCGTGCTCGAACGGCTTGGTTGGACCTTCGTGCGCGTCCGCGGCAGTCTTTTCTTCCGCGACGAAACACGCGCGCTTGAACCCGTCTTCCGTCGCCTGCAGGAGCTAAAGATCGAACCAATCCGCCCCGACAAGTTCGTTCCCTCGCCCGCGGCCGATCAGACCGTCAACAAAATCGTCCATCGCGCCGAGCAACTCCGCCATCTCTGGTCCGCCCAGACCTCCCACCGGTCCAAGGCATGATCCAAAACGCAGGCCTGACCTCGCCGTCAGGCCTTCCCTGCGTCAAAAACGCCGTAAGACCGGCGCGTCGGGTCGGTTAAGATCGCGCGCCGCCGACGGCGGCTGGCATTGAGTTCTCGTTTGCCTCAGCGGGGTTTCCCGTGCGAAGAGAACGTCGCAATGTCGTCTAACGTTCTGCGATGAATTCCTCAATCACGCGTTCCTTTAGCTGGTCACTCGCCCTTCATGTGTCGTGCTGTGCCCTCCTGTGTATTGTGATAGCCCGTCCTCAACACGAATTTATCCCCGCCGTAACACCGCGCGATATCTTCCGGCTGGTTCCTTCCTCTGAAGCCGTTTCAAATCCAGGTCCCTCCAGCGACACAGCTCCGACCGTGCGCATACCAGAATTGCCAAGAATCAAAATCTCGCCCGCCGCAGACAACAGCCAACCGCAAACCTCTGCCCAGCCGACACGTTCGGTTTCACAGGCGAACGCGCCGATTGCGTCTACGCAGTCTCAACGCGTCAGCTTTGATCGATATCGGAGGATGCACGGGCTTTCAAATGGTTCACCCCGAAAACCTATACCAGTTGCCAACTCCAATGGTCGAAGGATCAATGTTGCAGACTTTGCTTACAATGGAACAGCCACGACCGCCCCTTCGTCTTCCGACTCGGTAAATTCGTCGGAACTCAACGAGAACTTCATTTCGGGTCTGCTTTTTGAGTTAAAACGAAGCTACGCCGGTCGCGAAGCCGGTTTCGCCGGGTTGAGCGTGGAGGTCGAATTTGTGCTGGGGCCAAACGGCCGCTTAAAAACTTCGCAGCTCCTCACCTCCTCCGGACAAGCCGAATTTGATCAAGCAGTATTGGAGGCCCTGCAACACGTCCAGCTGGTCAATTGTCCTGCCGACGCCGCGGGGCGGCGCTTCAAAACCCGATTCGTTATATCTAATCCTTGAGCGGCTGGCGCTCCTTTGCCGCAACGTCGTCGATCCAAGTCCTATCCACCAAAAACCTCCAAGGTTTCGTCGTCCAGATCGGTCCGGCGTAGTCGATGCCGACGCGTGGCGACGTTTGTATCCGTTTTTTGGGCACAATTCTTCCATCGTTCTCCACGTGAAGGCCCACCGCTGGTTCGGCCAAGAGTCCATTGAGCTTCCGATCGATTCCCAGTCGCTTCGTCAGCCGGCCCGGACCGCTCACGTCGTGCAAGCCACGAATCAATACCGCCGCGGGAAATCCTTCGGGCCCCATGACCAGATTCAGCATCTCGTGCACGCCATAACAAAAATACACGTACCAAATTCCGCCAGGACGAAACATGACCTCGGTGCGCGCCGTGCGGCCTTTGCTGGCGTGACACGCCTTATCCTCCGGGCCGTTGTATGCCTCCGTTTCGGTGATGATGTGCCGCGAAATCTCGCCGTTCGCTCGCGTGCGCACGAGCGTTTTGCCCAACAGCCAAGGCGCAAACACAACCGCATCCTTGGTGGCAAAAAATTCCGGTGGTACGATCATATTTTATCACGAATAGAAAACGGGACCGTCGCCTTCTAGCAACCTCACAGAACTTGAAAGACAAAAGATCGCAAAGTACCGCGAAAAACTCCGCCGCGGCTTCGTGCTTTGTGCTCGGTCAGGGGAACTCGCATGAAAAGTGTTTTCTCTTTTTGCGTCTTTTATGCCTTTTTGTGGCCAACTTCACATAACCGTTTGATGACGCCCACGCTTTACACCCTCACGGGCAACCTGCTCTGGGAACGCACGCTGGAATTCGCCAGTTGGGCGCCCGGCAAAACCCAGCGCGCCCGCGCTTCGTCGTTTCAAGTCGGCGGCAAGGGCATCAACGTCGCGCGCATGCTCGCGCGGCTCGGCGCGCCGACCGAGGCTTTGTGCTTTGCCGGTGGTTCGACCGGTGCCGACTGCACCGCTTGGCTGCGCGAGAAAAACATTCCGCACCGCGTTTTTGCGAACAGCGAAGCTACGCGCACCGGCACCGTGATTCGGTCTCCGGGCCAGCCGGAAACGACGTTTTTCAGTCCCGATGTCGCCCCCGATGCGCAAGCCTGGGCTGCCTGCACTGCGTTCATCGATCAACTTCCGGCAAATAGCGTGCTGGCGCTCTGCGGCAGTTTCCCTGGGTGGACCACGACCTCCGCCGATTCTTTGCGTAGTGCGCTTTCGCGCTTCGCCGCTCGCGCCACGCTGGTCGCCGACACCTACGGCCCTCCGCTCGACTGGGCCGTTTCACAACCGATCGCCCTCGTGAAAATCAATCGCGAGGAGTTCGATGCGTTGGCGCCGAATTCCACCGCTACCGAACCATTCGACAAAAGGATCGCCACTCTGTCCACCAGTTCGGCAGTCCGCACTTGGATCGTGACCGACGGCGAAAAACCCGTGTGGCTCGTGGAAAAAGGCGCCGCGCCGCGCTCGTTTACGCCGCCCGCCATCGAAACAATTTCTCCCACCGGTTCCGGCGATGTTTTGCTCGCCTGCCTGCTTCATGGTCGCCATCATCGAGGCCTCTCTCCGAGCGACGCGCTCGCCTACGCTCTGCCTTATGCCGCTGCGAACGCCGCGCATCCCGGCGTTGCGGATTTTAACTTGAACAATCTTCCCCACTAACGGTCTGTCCTGCACTAAACACCATGAAACGAACCATTATCATTCTTGTCATCCTCGCGCTCGGCATTGGCGGAGGCGCCTATATTTACCAGTCCAACAAGGCGGAACGCGAACGCGAGTTGGCCGAACGCAGAGCCGCTTTCGAAAAAAACGAACAAGCCCGCCGCGCCGAGGAAGCCCGCAAGAAAGCCGAGGCCGAAGCTGAAGCGCAGCGTCTCGCCGAAGCGCGCAAAAAAGCTGAAGAAGAAGCCGCTGCGAAGGAGCAGGAACGCCTCCGTGCCGAGCAGGCGGCTGCCGAAGCCGCCCGCCTCGCCGCCGAAGAAGAGGCCAAACGTCAGGAAGCCGAGCGCCAACGTCTCGCCTTGGAGAAATTAAAAGCTACGGAGGAAGCCAAAGCCGAACAGGCTCGTCGCGAGAAGGCCGCCGCCGAGGCTGAGGCCGCTCGCATCGCCGCTCTCGAAGAAGTTGCGCGCCTCGAACGTGAAAAAAAGGAAGCTGCCGACCGCGAAGCAGCCCGCCTCGCCGCCTTGAAACGCCAGCAGGAACTGGAAGCGGCCGAAGCGCAGAACAAAATTCCGGTCATTCAGCGCTCGATCATGCCCTCCGACTACAAACGCCGCGAGCACTACTACCTCAATGTTGAGATGGAAAACGAACAGAACAGAAAAACGCCCACTCGCCCGCAACCGGCGGCCAAGAGCACCGCTCCCTAACCCCTTCAATTAGCGCCACTCCCACGTTCTAACGGCCGTCCTGCAAGCCTGCGTGACGGCCGTGTTTATTTTTCCCAAATAGGACTTGCTTCGGCGCGATAAAAAACTCTTAGTTCGCGGTTTTATTTATGAAAGCGACCATCAAAACCCAAGGCCAGCAGTTCGCTGTATCCGAGGGCGACATCTTAATCGTTAACCGCTACCAGAACTCCGTGGCCGGCTCGACCGTCCAGATCAACGAAGTCCTCTCGGCTGGCGAAGGTGAAAATTTCAAAGTCGGCTCGCCCACCATCGACGGCGCCAGCGTGACTGCCACCATCCTTGAAAACAAGCGTGGCAAGAAAGTCATCGTCTTCAAGAAACGGAAACGTAAGGGCATGGAGCGCAAGCAAGGCCATCGCCAGGACTTGTCCGTCATCAAAATCGAATCCATTAACGCTTAAGGAGTACATTCACCATGGCGCACAAAAAAGGTCAGGGAACATCAAGCAACGGCCGCGATAGCGCTTCACAACGTCTCGGCGTTAAGAAGTTCGGCGGTCAGGAAGTCGTCGCCGGCAACATCCTCGTTCGCCAACGCGGCACCAAGATCCACGCCGGCCGCAACGTCGGCACGGGTCGTGACTGGACGCTCTTCGCCCTCAAGGACGGCACCGTCAAATACGACAAGGTTCATCGCCGCGTCGAGATCGTCTGAACCAACAGACAACGTTAAACTTTCAAAACGCAGCCTTTACCGGCTGCGTTTTTTCTTTTTCATCATCCGCGCACCGCAAGCCGATAAACACCCCGATGCCCAATCGTCTGCCGGAACTTCTGCGCCAACGCGCCCTTCTTCAAGAGCATCTCGCCTGGTTGGACCGCGAAATCGCCGCAGAACAAGGTTCACCAACTGCGAAATCCACATCGGAACTGAAATCGGTTCCGACCGCTGTGCTGTCCATCCCAACCGCCCGCCCGGCCGCTCCGGCAAGTACGCCTACCGCCACGACGACACCGCCTCCGCTGCCGGAAAATCCCACGGATCTGGATAAAATCGTAGCCCAATATCGCCGGGATCCCGGTTCGCTCACCCAAGATACGAGACGGGGTTGCCTGATGATTTTTTGGATCGGTTTGGCAACCGTGTTGCTGATTTCAGGCATCGTTTACTGGTTGTATGCCCGCCACCTAGGACGGTGGTGGTGAGGTAAGTTGCGACAGGGATTTTTCGCGTCGCAGCTTTTAAGGAAATTCGCCGAACCACGGAGAAAACCTCGGGTCTAGCCGAGAGATTTTGTCCGAAACCACCCCAAAAGAATCCTTTCTTCAAGGAGCTCCCCGAGCAGAGCTCGCCCGGCTGTGCCGGCAAATCTGCCTTGCCCGCGAGCAGGGCAAAATGTCGCCCGATATCGCCGACGAAGAATTCCGCCTTGCCCTGAATACCGTCCGGGCAACTTACAATTCCGTGAACATCAGCGACACCGACCTCGACGCCGTTGTCGCCGTCGAAGAAAACCGCGTCGCTGACGCTGCGGTTCTCGCGCAATTGATTTCCTCGCAGCTGGCAGCCATTTCGCCGGCAGGTTTGCCCGTACAAAAACCGGCCTTTCCTGCTTCCGAAACCGCCGCGAGCCTGCCTACGCCCATACCATTCCCCTCGGGCGGCTCGGCTCCGTCGCTCAATGTCGCCGATCTCATCGACGGCATGCTCGCCCAGGAGAAACGCGACCTTAAAACCAGTAAAAAGTACTAATTTCCAGCGCTGGCTTCAGCAAAACCTCATCCAAAGAACCAAACTCACTCCATGAGCACATCAGCCGCTGCAGATAAAACATCACCCACCGCGATCGCCTCGCCACAACCCGCGGCGACCACGACCAAACCAGTCAAAACCGCCACTAAAACCATTTTGGCCGGTTTCGATCTGGGCACCAACAAATCCTGCATCCTCGCCGGACCCGCGGGCACCAACGACATCACCCTCAGCAAGGTCATTCCGAGCGTAGTCGGCTACGTCAAGGAAGGCATTGTCGATGGCATCATCGCCGGCAATGCCACCATTCTTTTTGGTGAAGACGCGCTAGCCAACAGCCTGCATGTCGACCTCATTGCCCCGATCGCCGAGGGCGTCATCGCCCACCCGCACGCCACGCGGGATTTTTTCCAACGCGTTCGCTCCCTTATCGATCCCGCCAATCAGGCTGAGATTCGCATCGTCGTCGGCATTCCCGCCAATGCCGACGAGACCGCCCGCGAAGACATTCGCCAATGCTCACTCGGCATCTTTGACCGCATTTTACTCATTCCCGAACCATTCCTCGCTGCCCTCGGCTTCCGCGACGATTCGCGCGTGGGCCAGCCGGGTTACGTCGACCCGGTGACCAATGCTCTCTTCATCGACATCGGCGGAGGCACCAGCGATCTCTGCCGCGTGCAAGGCTATTTCCCTTCGCGCGAAGACCAGATCTGCATTCCTTTCGCCGGCGATGCAATCGACGAAATCCTCCACACCGAACTCGATCGTTTGTATCCAAATAATGGATTGTCCCGGCACAAGGTCCGCGAAATCAAAGAGGCCCATTGCTACGTCGGACCCGTCCGCAAACCGATCGATGTCCGTGTGATCATCGGCGGTAAAGCCCACATGCTCGAACTCGGCGAAGCGCTCGGACGTGCCGCAAACACCCTGATCGACAAAATTTATCCTTCGCTCACCGCGCTGATCAGCCGCGCTTCCTCCGACTCTGTCGTGACGCTCCTGCAGAACATCATCATCACCGGCGGCGGTTCGCAGATCAAAGGCATCGATACCGTGCTTCAAAAGCGGCTCGCCGACGATGGCTTCGAAGCTCCCAAGGTCCGTCTCGCCGGTCAGGACTACAAGCGTTACGTCGCGATGGGCGCCCTCAAGGCCGCCCGTGCCGCCCGCGAAAACCAATGGCAATATTTGCTGAGATAAAAACCCGCTAGCATTCCGGGATCTCATCCTCAGCTGGGCGGACGCGCAACCCGCGTCCGCCTTTTTGTCCCAATTGACTGGGATAGGTCGAAAAAAATCAGCCCAGATCTTTTCCTTGTTCTCGGGCTATCACCCACGCCAGCATCAGCAACGAACGCTCGGCATCCGGCATCGCCGACTGAGCCTTTAAGATGAGGTGCAACCGCTGGCGGGGCACGCCGAGAAAACGCGCGAGGCGCACTTTCTCACCCCGTTTCACCAGCTGGCTGGTCACGCGCCTCCGCAGTTCGTTCCACAGCGGAGTATCGACTCCGGGTTTGAGCCCCTCGCCCGCTTTGCCCGAACGCCGATGCGCCAGTTTGGCCGTCTGCAGCAAGGTTTCGCGCGCAGCGTTAACCAACGCTTCCATTACAGAATCCAGCATTTCCAATCTGGGATGAATCGAATTACTCATGGTTTTTTAGATCTAGTCACTGATTGCGTCATCCATTGGATGACGCTCATGCGGAAAATCTCAGGAACCGTTGTAATTCAAAAATCCCATCTTGCCAGCCCATTGTCATCTATTGGATGACAATCTGCCTGGGCAGCCATTTGCCGCGACACCGGTCAAGGGCTGGACCAGTCTGGCGCTATCCGCAGTGCCTCGAGCTATCGGATGGTAAACGGAGTCATTCTCGGGTCGGCGAAGATACGTTGCTTCTGCTATCGCGTCGTTTGAAACGATCTAACGTGGCGCGGGGACGCTTGCTACATCGACCTTGCCGGCAGAGGTCGCGGCGCCTTCGGCGAGGGTGCGACTGGTTCGATAGTCCACCTTGCCGGTGCCCAGCATGGGAATGCTTTCCACGCGCAGGACATTTCTCGGTATCCAAAGGTTCGGCAGGCCCGCCGTGAGAAGAACTTCCCGCACGTGATCGGTGCCGATATCCTCGGTCGTCAGCAAAACTAGCGCCTCGCCTTTGGCCGGGTCTGGTATGCTGACTACAATCACTTTCGGGGCGTCCAATTGATCCAGGCCGAGACCGTCAGCCAGCTTCTGCTCAATCGTCGCCAGCGGCACCATTTCGCCCGCGATTTTGGCAAAACGCGAAAGCCGGCCTTCGATATGAAGGAAGCCTTCCGCATCGAACCGAGCGAGATCGCCCGTGACCAGCCAGCCATCACGGAAGGCCGCGGCGGTCTTCGCTGGATCCTTCAGATAGCCGCCAAACACATTCGCCCCGCGCAGCAAAAGAATCCCGGTCTCGGTCAGCGCCAGTTCGTCGTGCGTATCTGGATCGACAATACGTGCGGTCAATCCCGGGAGCATGCGACCCACGGAGCCGAGGCGTTTTCCGTGCTGGTGTTCGGCCGTCGATGTGGTGATGGGCGGATCGGGCTGGTTGACGTTGGTGACAGGGGTTGTTTCGGTCAAACCGTAGCCTTGGAGGATTTCGATGTGAAATTTCTCCATGAACGCGTCGTAGAGCTCGATTGGCATTTTTTCCGCGCCCGAGACGACAAGTTCCAGGGAACGCAGTTCGCCTTCCTCCGCTTTCTTCAACAACGGCCTCAAAAATGAGGGCGCCCCAATCAGCACCGAGGCGGATTCCTCGCGCACTCCATCCACGATTTTGCGCGTATCCAGCGGGCCCGGCACCGTGACCACGCGGCAACCGCGCAGCATCATGTACCAGAGCGTAACGGTGGAGCCAAAACTATGAAAGAGCGGCAGGCAGGCCAGCACGGTCGCCGTGTTGGGAAGAATGGCCATCGAGGAAATCTGCCAGCAGTTGGCCAGAACGTTCCGATGGGTCAGCACGACCCCTTTCGGCTCGCCAGAACTTCCGCTGGTGAAAAGCAGGCACGCTTCATCATCGCCGCCTCTGCGGGGCAAGCCGAGCAAGGTCGGTATAATCTGGTTCGGCAACGTCCACACCAGGGCCAGCCAGAACAACAGCCGGCCTTTGCCCGTAGCCATGATTTCACTTTTCAGGTCGAGAGTGCGCTCCGGCCAGGGAAAGTCGGGAAACTTCACCTTCATCGCATCGGCGGAGATCACCGTTTTGACTTCCGCGAGTTGCAGACTCGTTTCGACAGCGGTACGGCCCGCGGTGAAATTGAGGTTAACGGGAATCTTGCCCGCGCAAACCACGGCGAGGTTCGCGATGAAGCCGCCCGCTCCCGGCGGCAACACAATGCCCACACGACGCTCCGGAACCATCTTGCGCAAACGGCGGGAGTACGCCGCCGCCACACCCAAGAGGCGTGCGGCAGTGACCTCGCGCCGCTCCGCCGTGCGATCGATCACTTCCACATGCGCCGGCCGTTTCGCCAACGATCGCACCACTTCGCGGCCGAGATGCCGGCGCAACACCGGTCGTTCGTGAAATGCGATGGCTCCCAGATCGAGCAACTCCCGGCGCACCGTCATTGCATCGGCTTTATGCGCGACCAGAGGTTTGCCAAAGCAAACGCAGATGTGGGTCGGCATGAGGCGCGGCGATTTGAAAAGATATTTGTTACCCGAAAACGTGAAGACTGAACCCCAAATGCCGTCGTGCGCGACCGGAACTACCGGCACACCGGCCTTGCGCGCCATGATTTCGAATCCGCGTTGAACTTCCATCAATTGACCGGTTCTGGAAATTTCGCCTTCCGGAAAAAGACAAACCGCGTCACCGGCCTTGAGCGCATCGATCACCTTGCGCGTGCTGGCCAAAGTGTGTTTCGGCGAAATCACAATCGCGCCGCTGATCCGCACCACCCACTCGAAAAACCAGTGATGGTTCAACTGCTCGTGGGCCACAAAACGCAGCCTCCGGTTGCGGCAGGCGAGTTGCATGATAACCGCGTCCACGTATGAAAGGTGATTGGGCAAAATCAGCACGCCGCCTTTCTCCGGAATATTTTCCGAGCCGATGACACGCACGCGATACAGCAGGAGCGCCACGATCCCCACAAGAATCTCAAGGGGCCAAGGCAGATAAGTGCGGCGAAGGGAGGCTGGAAGGGCCATGCAGTTCGAGGGGTTAGACGAGCATCCGGGGGGAAAATCTCAATCAAATCTTTCCGGGCAAGCCGCGCGGCTATTTACCAGTCCACCTTCTAGCGGTTTCCGACGATCCGAAAAATCTGCAACTGCTAGGGTATCGGGTGCTTCCATGATCGCAAGTCGTTCGCCAGCGCACGAAAACCCGGAAAATCGTTTTCCAATCGCCGCGTGTCGCGAGCGTGGCGCCGCGCCTCTGCAAGGGCGCAGTCAATCTCATGAGGAAGGCTGGGCCGTTCCGTGCCATAGACGCGCACCTTGAGTTCGTGGCGTGTGTACGGCGGCCGGTTTTCCTCCTGGCCCTGCAACCAGACAGTCTCGGTCACCTTTTCGTCGCGGTCCGCACAAGTACCAGCTTTCGATCGCTGGAACGGCCACGCCCACCCCGCGCAAAATCCGCGTACGCCCCCGCGCCGGTGGCAGTTTTTTCACTGTCTGCCGAAAGACCGCGCGCAACTGGCACAGCCTGCAATGGGGGTGAAAATAGCCAGGCGCATCGTGCGGCTCGGTATGCACGACCGAGTCGTCCGCATCCACCACTACAGCGAGCCCGACCGCATCGGTGTTGAAGTGCAGGTGACGAATAATCGCCGGCATGACCTGCGCCACGGAAGGCCAGCCGCGCGCACGCAGGGCGGCTTGGACCAGTTGAATTGGTTCGTCCAGTACCCCTTCAATCAAAACTCGGAGCGCCGCTTCGTCCGCAGGCGATTCGCTCAGGATCGCGAGTTTCATGCGATTGGACTTGGTTCAGTCACCTCACACGAAACCGTTTTTCTATGCCTCATTCGCGCTCCTCCGGATCTTTTTCCCGCGGAACACCGCCTAAAACACCCGAGAACCAAATATCGCCCAGCGGGCCTTCGCTCAATAACTCCTGATAGTCCGGGCGGTCCACCAATCTCTCGAAACGCGCTTCAAGGCCCTCCTTCTGAGCGATCACCACTTCCTCCGGATGTTCCTTGAACAGGTCGAGCAGGTAGGGCGAATGCGTGGTCGCCACGATCTGCACCGGCGCGCGTTTTTCGCCGAAAGATTCCGGATGGCTCAAACGGTACAACGCGTCGCGGATTTCGCGCAGGAGCCGCGGATGGATTCCACGGTCAATTTCCTCGATGCAAATGATCGAAGGCGGCGAGGGATCAAGCGCCAGCACCAGCGTGGCGAGGGTGTAGAGTGTGCCTTGCGACATCGCGTCGGCGAGGATGCGCTCGTTGCTGTCCGCAAATCGCGCGGCCAGCGCCACCTTTCCGTCCGCTTGCTGAACCACCTCCAATCCACCAAACTCCGTCAGCAACCGGCAAAATTCCGCTTCAAGCCGCTCAAAGGTCTCCGGCCGCTGATGCTGCCAGCGGGCGACCACGGCCGCGACGTTGCCGGCATTGCCAGCGAGTTCGACGCTGGCATCGCGTTTCGCCGGCTCCGCCATCGCATAGTGATCGAAAAGGTAACTGCGGATGCGCAAAATCTCGCTCATCGCTTGCGACCAAAGCTCGGGCGAGGGACTTCGCACCTTCAGCAGGTCGCACGCAAAATCAGTTGAGCAAGCAAGCGAGACCTCAAGTTCTTCAAATGGAGCGGTGAAACGAAAATCGATTTCCGGGCTGGCAAAGGGAGGAGTCGTGCCGTGCGCGTCTTTGACCGGAAGTTTGGTCAACCCGCGCAGGAGCAGCAGCGCCTGAATCAGACTCGTTTTGCCCGAACCATTGGGCCCCACCACAAGATTGAAAGGAGCCAGGGCGAGGCTGGTGTTTCGCAGCGCCTTGAAGTTCTTGAATGTGACAGAGGCGATCACGACCGAACGTTAGTCCACAAAAGGCCGTTCGGCCAGCCCGCAATCGAGCAAGCGCAACGCGAATGCTCAAACGCGGATGCCCAGTTCGTCGATGCGTTTGCGCAACGTGGCACGGGTGATGCCGAGTTGTTCCGAGGCCTTCAGGATGTTGCCGCCTTGGGCGACGACCACGCGTTTGATCATTTCGCGTTCGATGCGTTCCAGAATCGGCTCTTCCGATTTTCCGAGTTCCTCGTGCAAAAAATCCAGCGCGCCGTCGATCGTCAGCGCCGGTTGCGCCGCTGCGGCGGCGAGCGCGGCCGTCACATGCTTGGCGCGGGTAAGCGCGGCGCCTTCGGAGACGGCCGTGCGCATCGCATCAAATGGAGCACTGGTCGCCGGCACCGTCACTGAAATCTCGGGAGCGAGAATGGGCGCGGCGGCGGCCGGAAGCGCTCCGACCGCATCGCGGATTTCCTGAGGCAGATCCTTGGGCAAAATTGTGTCGCCTTGCGCAATGACCGCACTGCGGTAGACGACGTTTTCCAGTTCGCGCACATTGCCCTGCCAGCGGTGGCGCACGAGAATCGCCATTGTCTCGGGCGAAACCTTGCTCACGCGCGCCTTCTTTTGCTTAACCAGGTTCTGGAGGCAAAAGTCGACAATCTGCGGAATATCGTCCGGACGCTCGCGCAAGGCCGGCATCTTGATGCGCACGACATTGAGGCGGTAATAAAGATCCTCGCGGAAGGTTTTGGCTTTGACCATTTCCTCCAGGTCTTTGTTCGTCGCGGCGATGATGCGGACGTCGACTTTGATCGTCTCCATGCCGCCCACGCGCTGGATTTCGCCCTGCTGGAGGACGCGCAGGATTTTCGTCTGCGTCGCAAGCGCCATGTCGCCTATTTCGTCGAGGAAGATCGTGCCGCCATCACAGAGTTCGAACTTGCCGATACGCTGGCCGGTCGCACCGGTGAACGAACCTTTTTCATGACCGAAAAGTTCGCTCTCGATGAGGTTGTCGGGAATGGCCGCGCAATTGACCGCGATGAACGGCTTCGCCGCACGGTGACTGTGTTTCCAAATCGAACGGGCGACAAGCTCCTTGCCGGTGCCGCTTTCGCCCGTGACCATCACGGTCACGTCGCTGGCGGTGATTTGTCCGATAATTTTGAATACATCCTGCATCACCGGCGAACTGCCGACGATGCCTTCCTTATAGTCTTCACTGTTGATCGTCGGTTTGTATTCGCCGACGGCGCGGATTTCGGCGTGGGCCTTGAGCGCGTTTTCAGCCAGTGCGAGCACCTTCGCGGGGTCGAAGGGCTTCATGATGTAGTCGAACGCCCCGTATTTCATGGCCTCGATCGCCGTCTGGGCAGTGCCAAAAGCGGTCATCAGCACCACCATTTGCTTGGGGTTGGTTGACCGGATGTGCTGAAGCGCCTCGATGCCGCTCATGCCGCTCATGCGGATATCCAGAAATACGAGATCCGGGGGGCTCTTTTTCACCGCTGCCACGCCCAGCTCGCCGCTCGGAGCTTCGATCACTTGGTATCCGCGCGAAGAAAGCACCCGCGAAAGCGAGTAACGAATCTCGGAATCATCGTCGATGATCAGAATGGTGGGCTTGGCAATGGTGGACATGAGCATGCGCGATTAGCGCGGATTTGTTCTAGCGAAGTGGGAGAAACACGGTTTGCTTAAACCAAATGCTCAACGGGTCAATTAGGTTGTTCCGCGTCGCCGGTATCCAACTGTCGGTGCATAACACATTTTTCCTGCTCCTCGCCTACTACGCGTGGGATGGTTGGCAGGACGCGGGCGGTCATGGGAGCGCCGGCGCAATCAGTGCGCTGGTGAGCGCGAGCCTCGTATTGTTTCTTTTCATATTTGTGGTTCTGCACGAATTCGGCCACGCGTTCGCCGCCCGACATTATGGCATCGCCGTCCCTCGCATCCTTCTGTTGCCCATTGGCGGTATGGCCCAGATGAGCGCGATTCCGCGCAATCCCTGGCAGGAGTTCGTCATCACCATCGCGGGCCCCGCGGTAAACTTCGCAATCGTGGGTTTCATGATGATTTTTGCGCCTTTCCACACCGAGCAAATATTGGCCCACGTTCGCCAATTTCTCGGACTGAAGGTGACCCCGGGAACGGACATGGAACTCGCCTGGCCGCAATTCATCATGTTGATGAACTTGCTCATGGGCTGCTTCAATCTGATCCCTGTGTTTCCCATGGACGGCGGCCGCATGTTGCGTGCGACGCTTGCCTCGCGATTGCCTTACGTAAAAGCAACGTGGATCGCCGCAACCATCGCCAAGGTGCTGGCGGTGGCCGGCGTTCTCCTCGCGCTTTTTTGGTTCGACCCGGCGCGCATTCAACTGGCCCTTCTCTTCGGTTTCATCTTTTTCGCCGGACACTCCGAATATAAAATGGTTCAACGCCGCGAAGCCGAAGATGCCCAATGGCGTCAGATGCTCGCCGAACTGCACGCCAGGTCCTTGCACGTGGCTCCGTCGCCAGTCGCACCGCCGGAAAAGCATTCTTAAAGACGTTACTAACGCACGATCAGACCGAACGGCGTGTCGCTCAGATAGATTTTATAATCTTTGATTCGACCCGCGGCCTCCGGCTTGCCCCCGCGCGGCAAACAGCGAACGCCGCTCAGCCTGACTGTATCGCCCAGGTCGATAACCAGGCGGTGCGGTGGCGCGGCGGGAGACGGTGACACCCCGGAATGCCAGCTCGAGGACGATTGTCCATCGAGCACATTGTCCGCTTCGCCGGAAAATTCCGCGGTTTCCTCACTGCTCGCCCAAAGCAATTTCCATCCAACCTTCGAAACTGGCTTCCCATCCGTGTCGATAGCATCAAGTTCGGCCAGGGCGGCTACTGACTTGTCGCCGTGCGAACTCAACACCTCCACGCACAAATATCGGCCGGTGGCTGCAGCCGCGAATTTCGCCCCGAGCCAGTCTGTTGAAATGGGGAAACTGCCGCTCGCGACGGGCGTAAGATTTTCGGTCACGACTGCGCCGCGCGGACGTTCACGCCGCGCGAAATCCAACTCGGGATGCAACTCGTCGAGAATGGGTTTGCCCAATCCCGCGAGCCGCGGTTCGCGCGGGCCGATCAGGTCGAGCACCACGATTTCATTCGCCCCTGTACGCAGCCAGGGCCCCGGCAAATACATCGTCTGCGTCGGTCCAATATTCCAGAAACGCCCCAGGCAATGCCCGTTCACCCAAACCACGCCTTTACCCCAACTGTGCAGGTCAAGAAAGGTATCGCCTGCGTGGGGAATCTCGAACGTGCCACGCCAGAAGGCCGGACCACGCTTTTCGCGGACCGCGCTATATTTCAGCGCGGTCGGCGGCGTGTCACCCAATTGCAGCGGGAAAATTTCCCAGTTTTTCAATTCCATCGCGGGTTCGCGAGCTGCGCCAAACTCCACGGGCGCGTGCAGTCCTTTGCGATCATAGACTTCCACACCGAAATTCACCCGCCCCGCCGCCTCGATGACCATGTCGAGCTGTGCCGGCTTTTCCCGGGCTGGCAACTCCACGCGGTACCGCTTGGTCCTTCGGTCCATCACCCCGATCTGCTTGCCATCGACAAAGAGCCACGCGTAGTCATGTACAGCCTTCGCCGCGAGCACACCAGCCGGCCCGGCCGGCAATGTCGTGCGATAGACGATCACGCCCCGACTTTGGCCGTAAAACTCCATCGTGCGTGGCGTTTCGTCGTGCTGCACAGCGGGCAGGTTATCTAAAACCGGCGCCATTTCCTTCAATGCGAATGGAGCGATTTCAATCACCGGATTTGCCGCAGGCGGCAAAGGAAGTTTTTCGCCAGGCTCCAAGTACCGCGCCAGCACTTCACGCATTGCTTCAAACTTCGGCGTCACCCAACCGGCTTCGCTGATCGGCGCGTCATAATCGTAACTCGACGTGTCGGGGATGAAGGGCCGATCCGCACCCGACCAGAGGGCAAAACTCGTACCGCCATGCGCCATATAGATACTGAAGGAGTGACGATTTTTCAGCATGTAATCGAGATCGGCGACAATCGGTCCCGGCGCGCCGGTACGGTGCTTGCGCCCCCATACGTCGAACCACGCGGGATAATACTCGCCGTTCATCAAGGGTCCGGTTTTTTGAAATTTCTTCAAGGTCTCGAATGCCTTCTGCGCCGCCCCCGCGCCGAAATTCACCACTTGAAAAAGATCATCGCGATAGCCATTCGCGAGCGCGTTGGTGGGATTACAGGCAAACAGCGGCACATCGAAGCCCGCCTCAAGGAGGGTCTGCCGGAGTGCCCCCATGTACTCCACGTCCTTGCCGAATGAGCCGTACTCGTTTTCAACCTGAACCATCAGCAAGGAACCACCGCGGGTGATCTGCTGAGGCGCAAGCACACGACCGACTTCATGCAGGTAACGTTTCGCCGGTTCTAAAAACTTCGGATCCGTTGAGCGCAGCGCAATTTTGTCATGCTTAACCAACCACCAGGGCAGTCCGCCCATCTCCCACTCCGCGCAAGAATACGGTCCGGGACGCAAAATCACCCAAAGTCCCTCAGCCTGCGCCAACCGGCAAAATTCCGCAACGTCAGCCTGCCCGGTCCAATTGAAATGTCCTTCCTCCCATTCGTGGTAATTCCAAAACAAATACACGCAGACCGTGTTCAAGCCCAGCGCCCGGCACATCTGCAAGCGGTGCTGCCAATACTCGCGGGGCACGCGCGGAAAATGAATTTCGCCGCAACGAATCACAAACGGTTTTCCATCGAGCAGGAAATCGGTCTCGCCAATGGCAAAGGTATGCTTTGCCCCCTCGGCTTGCACGACCGATACCGTCAACAAGAGACAAAGTGCAATGAAACAATGGCGAATGTTATTCGTGATCATAGGCGTGTGATTCATTGTGTTCGGAAACTTCCCCTCGCCAACGCGCAATTTTCTCTTCCGGTAAGAATATTTTTCCCTCGCGATACCCGATTTCCACGGTACCTCTGTTTGCACCACTCCCCATGAAAATCACCCTGCAAGGCGCGGCCGGCGGCGAAGTCACAGGTTCCGCCTATCTCATCGAAACCAATCAAGCCAGAATTCTTGTCGATTGCGGCTTGTTTCAGGGCTCGCGCGAAGCCAGTGAACTCAATCACGCCGAGGTCGGCGCTCCCGGGCTGGACGCGGTGCTGCTCACCCATGCGCATCTTGACCATACAGGTCGCCTGCCGCTTCTAAATCATCACAATTTCACCGGTCCGATTTTCGCCACGCCGGCCACGATCGACATGACCGGTCTGATTCTGCGCGACGCCGCGAAGATCCAGGCGCAGGACGCCGACCGGCAAAATCGCAAACGGCTGCGCGCGGGCGAACCCCTCGTCGAACCACTCTACACCGCCGAAGAGGCCGAAAAAATCATTCGCCTGCTCCGTCCCGTACCATACCTCCAGCCGGTCGCGGTCGCGCCGGGCATACAGGCTCGTTTTGCCGAGGCCGGCCACATGCTCGGCTCCGCCAGCATCGAACTGCAAATCGACGAGAATGGTAAACGCCGCACGGTGGTCTTTTCCGGCGATCTCGGCCCGAAAGGCGCATTGATCCTCCGCGATGCCGAACCATTCGCCAAGGCCGACTTGTTATTTCTCGAATCGACCTATGGCGACCATGACCATCGCCCGTTTGCCGATACCGTGCGTGAATTCGTCGAAATCGTCAAAGAAGCTTCCGCCCAAAAAGGCAAACTTCTCGTGCCGACGTTCGCGGTCGGTCGCGCCCAAATGCTCACCGCATTGCTCGCCTGGATGTTTCGCCACAAACACGTCGCGCCCTTCCCTCTTTTCCTCGACAGTCCCATGGCGATCGAAGCCTCGGCCATCTACAACCGTCATACCGAACTCTTCGACGATGAGGCCATGGCTTTTCTTAAGGAAGGCCCCATTGCCAAGGACCTCGCCACGCTCCACTCGACCGTCACTCCCGAGGAATCGCGCCAAATCAACGATTGTCCCGGCCCTTGCCTGGTGATGGCCGGCGCGGGCATGTGCACCGCCGGTCGCATCCTACATCACCTGCGCCACAACCTTTGGAATCCCAACACTCACGTCCTGATCGTCGGCTACCAAGGCCACGGCACACTCGGACGCCAACTGGTTGACGGAGCCAAAAAAGTTTCGATTTATGGTGAGCCTATCGCCGTGAAAGCGCGCATCCACACGCTCGGCGGTTTCAGCGCCCATGCGGGCCAGTCGGATTTGATGGCCTGGTTCGGCAAGCTCGCCGCTTCGAAACCCCGAGTCGTCCTCACCCACGGCGACACGGGCCCGCGCAACGCGTTGGCCAAGCTCATCGCCGAGCGCCACGGCATCACGCCTCAGCTGCCCAACGTGGGCGACACGATCACACTGTAGCCCACCTCTTCCGTACCCGGACGAGTGCCGTCTGCTATCAACGCGCGGTCTCTGCCGTGGCGGAGTTCACCGGTACTAACCAGCGGCGATCGGTCGCAGCTTTGCCTAGAGCCGTGCGCGGACAGCGAATGACGAGCGTCTTGTAGAAAAGATCGGCACTCTGTGGATCACGTGCCGCGACCCACTGGCCCGCCACATTTAAAATCGTCGCAGTCAACTCGTCGTCATTTGGTAACAAGCCAGCCGCCAGCCATGCGAGTTCCGTAGCTCGGTAGCGATAGTGATAACGCCTAGACGGAATTTTCGCCTTCTGCGCACGATCAAGTTCATTACTCGATGGGCCGAAAATGCCATGACGTTTCCATAGGCTCTCCTCGTGTCCGTATTTCGCCATTACTGACCCTTGCCCATCGTACGCCCGGTAACTCCAGGTAAGCGGCCACTGATAACTCCCATCCCAAATGGAATAGTCCGGCTCCAATTCCGTTCCTTGAATTTCCATTCCCAACATTTGCACAAGCTTTGCTGCCTTCCAAAAAGATTCCGCCCGTGTTCGGGCCGACTGATCGAGGTCATAGGCCCTGCGTACCTCAGTCACATACAAATCAAATGACGGCCTGAGTTTTTCTGGAAAAAATTCTGCCGCCTCATCGAACCTTCCGGAACGCACCAAACGCCGGGCCAACAGATATTGCAGGTCAAGGGGCTTCCATCGGCCTTTATCCTGGATGATACCTGGCCTTGCGGGTCGCTCTTCTCGGACAAATTTCAGCAGTTCGTCCACAGTCAACACATACTCTGCGACATAGGCCGCATCGCTCGCATGTCCTGAACCAAGAAAAAGGCGTAGTGCATCGGTGTATTTTTCCCGGCTCAACGCCAGTACGCCTCGAACACCACCCAGGTGCTTCATAGGCGCGGTACGCAAAGGTTGTTGCTCCATCTCCCCGTAGCACTCCCACCGACTAGAATCATATTCGATACCACCAATCACAGAATCCTTAGAAAAATATCTGGATGCGTTGGCCATGTGTTCCGCTGCATCGTCGGTCTTTCCGGATCGCAGCAACAGCATCGCTCGCACCCACTCGCTCGTCGGCGTGTCCTTGGGCGCAAGTTCGGCAAAGTGTTGCGCATCCTCCCAAAGGCCGGCTTGATAAGCCACCCAGCAATAACGGTCGGCTTCATTCGCTGCCAGTTCCTGATCCGCCATTTCGCGCAATATGCGAAGCCATCCAGTCAGATGCTGCGCAGAATCTGCGTTCGACCAGTGCAATCGTGGACCGCCCCTCGCCGCAAACCACGCCGCAACGACGCCCCGCAATTCCTTCTCCGCTGCAATTCGCCTCAATTGGTAGTCGGAAGCCGGATACGGTTTAATTTCCCGGATCAAGCCTGTGGAACCTTGCCCGCCATTCTCAATGATGTCAGGCGTTCCTTGAAAGACTCGTTGCAGAGTGAATTGCAGCGACGCGAGCGCGGTCGAATCTCCGTGCGCGAACTGTTTGAAATACAATTTCAACGCAGTTGCATAGTCGCCGCTGCGGAAATAAGTGCGTGCATCCCAGCCTAAACTCGCCATAAACAACTCCTGACTATCTGCAAAACCCTGCTCGGCCGCCTCTCGCGCCAGAGCCATTGCTTCACGTGCCTTTGCTGGTTCCGTCGCCCACAGCATTCTTCCAATCATATACGCCGCCCAAACCGTCCGATACCGGCGTTGCTCCGGTGGAAGGGCCAGTAAGTCACGCCAGACTTTTTGCGCATTGCCGTAATTTTCCGCATGCCACTCGTTGGCTCCTTCTGCATACATCGCAAATTCTCGTGGCAACTCCGCCGCAGGCTGTTCTCGCCGATACGATTTCACCGACTCCTCGATTTTATCGGGTGCCAAGCCGACTTTTCTCAAAGCCTCTCTGACTTCCGCAATCTCCGCTTCGGCCAGACGCTTCTTTTCCTCGTCCGGCGTCCCTCGCTTCGGCGGCGCTGAAGGCAGAAGACGAATCAATTCCCGCTCGAAACTCAGCGTTGGCAACGAGGAAAGCTCGTCGACCGAGTTGGATAGAAAGCTGTTGGGAAAGTCTGGCCCGCAGCCGTGCGTGTCCGGAAGCGTTGGCGCGCTCCAGAGACCTAAACCAGCGACCAGAAACATAAATCGTCGAACTTGGTTCATCTTGAAATTTAGAGTTAAGGATTGTCCTTGACGGAAACTTCCACGTCTCGGCTCAACCGCAACCAGCCGATCTTCAACGTGTCCCCCGGCTGCAGTGACAGCCGGATCTCTTCCAACGGAGGGTGGAGATAAACTCCATTTTCGCCGCGATGCTCCAAGCGCCATCCTTTGATCGTGTCGCTGGCCACAAGGCTGGCTGAGTTCCACTGCAGGGCTATCGCTTCCCGTGCGATCCAGCGGTCGGTACCTTCGTTTTTCAACACGAGATCGCACGCCCCATCGTGGTTACGCGGCGTTTCCATCTTCAGCTTAACCCCCGGAGTCCGACCTTTCATCACTTCGGCCAGAGTCGCCCAGCGCCAGCAAAGCTCGTCCTTTCCCGTCGGAAAACGGAACCAGCTGATCCCTCCACAGTATTCGACACGCTCTTTTGAGAGAAATCGAACAACGTACGCGACCTCCGATGTTTCGGCCCAAATTTCACGCCGTCGCATGCCTGGCGACCATTCCGTTGCAGGCCCCTCCGCTTCAAGACCGATAAATTTGCTGCCGAAAGAATCAAACAGCATGCGATAACCGTAAGTCGGCAAAGCGACACGGAATGGCCGGCCAAAGGTCGAAGCCTTGCGGATTTGCCGACACGCTCCTCCCGCTGAGCAGAGGCTGATCGGATCGCTGATATTCTTCGGTTTTTCCAACGAGTGTACCTGGAGAACATAACCATCCACGCACTGTAACAGTCCGGGAAATTCATGGCTTTGCATCCACGTCGGCAAGGTCGTAATTACGAGTTTTACCGAACCAATCCTTTCCCTGATAAACAGCAGCAGGCGCGCGTAACTCTGGAGCTGCGTTGTTGATGCATCGAAATCGATCTGCAACTCAGCCACACGAATACCTTGCTTAGCCGCGGCGTCGATAGCGCGTTTGCACGCCGACAGAATCAGCCCCGACTCAAACGAATCATTGCGAAACTCGCTCTTGCACGACCCAATTCTCACCACCAAGCCAATATCCCCTTTGAACCGCGAAAGCGTTTCCCATTGGGGATCCACCGTAAAAATTATTGGCTTTCCCTGAAAACTGATTTCCGCAGCAAACACGTCCAGCGCCGAAAATTCCTCCGCGTGCTCAGCCAGACTGCGGCACAAGGCCGATGTCCACACCCGTTGCCAGATGTATGCCCAGTGTGAAACGCCTTGCGTACCGCCCGTCTCTAAGCCGGCGCCACGGACATCCATTACCTTCACTAGACAACTAATCAGAAGGAAAATAACGAGCCGGAGGATGGTGGACCCGCGTTGCATTCGCTCGGTTGAATCTGGTAGCCCAATTCAGCAACAGTCAGACGCAACAGCAACGCGAAAGACAAAATCTTTGCTACCAGCCGTGAGATTCAGTGCACAAGAGGAGCCCGCGCCGTGGCCATTCAATCATTTCCCAAACTGAAAGCTCATCCTGCCACGGTATTCTTCCCGCAAGGGTTGTAGCTGGCTTTGCGGTCCGTGCGTTTCAGCAGGCTGGAATTTTTCGCCCATCGCTGGGATCACGTGGAGAAAGGCCAGCCCGGCCTGCGGCACTTGAATCGCCGAGGCTTTCTGCAACTCCGCCGGAGGAAATGAGGGCGTGAGCACTTGCACGTAGAGATCGTCGGTGTGAACGACTGTCGTGATCGTGCCTTCGCGCGTTTCCAACTGCAACCAACGCACTCCGGCAAAAAAGCCTTTGAACTCCGGGTAAACCCAACCGAAATAGCCCGTGATCGTATCGTTGTAGTCGTTGGCCCACGCCCCGAGTGTCACGCCGCGCCGGCGATTCTGCCACACGCGGTAAGGCCCTTCGCCCACCCAGCGTTTCGACTTAACCAACTCCTCGGGATAATCGAAACAAACACCGAGGTATGGCGATGGCTTTTCTGCAGTGTACGTATATTCGCAATTCACCCAGCCATTCGGCCTGACACGCCACGTTACGGATTTCAACGCGCCCGAATACGTGCAAGCAACGACCACTTCGCCGCCCTCGCCCCAAGTGGCCGCGATCTTTTCCAGCTTCGCTTCACCCACCGCCAACCGGGGGCCGTTACTCAGCGAGAAGGGAACTCCGCCGTGCCGCACATGTTGGAGCTGTCCCGTGGTTTTTGAAAATTCGACCTGTAAATCGCCACCTTTGACTTTGATTGCTTCGTCCGATCCAGACCATTCTGCCCGCGCACTGTAGGCCGACATTTCCGCGACGCCACGGTCGAATCCGAGCCCGGGGAACGGCCAGGTCATTGTCCACACCTCCCGACCTTGGGGATCCTCGACCCGAAGCGCCAGCACATGGGCATCGCGCCACTTTCCAGGAAGATCGAGTTTCAGCGTCCCGCGCTGGCCTGGCATGATCGACGGGGAAACCGCCACGCCTTTGGCGACGATTTCAGAAACAAACGATTTCGCTCCCGGCAAAGGCATGCGCAACAATTCCCAACTGAATTTGCAGGCCGACGTATTCGTGAAGCTGTATCGGTTTTCCAACGACAGCGTGCCGTCCCAGTTTTCTGGCAACTCGCGTTCTTTTACTACAATGGAAGACCAAAGCTCCTTGATCGTGTAGAAGCTCGCTTCTTTTTCGCGGTATGGTCCGAGAATACCATCAGGCGCGGCGTTGCCTTGCAGGTCGAGCTTGCCAGTGTCGGGGCGTTTCACCCCTTCGTCGACCAACGCCCAGATGAAACCGCCGCCCGTGTACGGCGACGTACGCATCATGTTCCAATAATCCTCCATCCCGGCGCCCGCGCCACCATCGTAGAGGCCGTGGAGAAATTCCGTCGGCATATAGATGAACGGTCCTTTCTCCGTCAGAGGGCGTCCGTCGCGGTGCTTCTCCAAAAAACCACCTTTTGCCATGAGCACAGTATGTTCGTAGTTGCGATAGTGCGACGTATTGATGCCTTGATACAAATCCCAGGGATGAAGCACCGGACGCTGCTGCGGATCCCACTTCGCATAATCGGCGTCGAGCGCCGTCTGCCAGCCGCCTTCGTTGCCATTGTCCCAAAATAAAATGCTCGGGTGATTCACGTCGCGTTGCAGCATCTCCGCCACAAGTGGACGCCCCGCCTCCGCGCTATAGAACTTCTGCCAGCCCGCCAGTTCGTCGAGCACGTAGAGACCGAGTTCGTCGCAGAGTTCGAGGAAGCGCTTGTCCGGCGGATAATGCGACATGCGCACCGCGTTCATATTCATTTCCTGCATCAGCCGGATATCCTCGCGATGATCTTTCTCCGCGAGACAGCGTCCCGACTCCGGATGAAACGAATGCCGATTCGCGCCCTGCAAAACGATGCGCTGGCCGTTGAGATAAAATCCTTCGCCTTTGCGCACTTCGAAGGTTCGAAATCCAAACCGTTCACGCAGGCTGTGCGTTGTCGACCCACCGGCCCGGAGCTCAAAATCTACAAAATACAAATTCGGCGTTTCCGCAGTCCAAAGGTTCGGTTTCGCAATCACAGAATTCACCTGCACGCTTTCGCCGTCGCCGATTTTCGCGGTGAAGGGCTTTCCCACCGGCCTGCCATCCAACTGTCTCACCTGCGCAACCACTTCTTCGGCGCTGCCCGAGCCATTGATGAAGACATTTGCGCTGAAACTGCCGTTGGCCCGGGCATCGATAGCGACCCGTTCGATAAATTGCGCCGGCGCCATCTCCAGCCAGACCGGACGGAAAATCCCGCCAAAATTCCAATAATCTCCCGTGCGCTCCGCGCGGTTGACCGATGCATCCGACGAGGTCTCCGCAACTGTCACTTCGAGTTGGTTCGGTTTGTCGAAGTGAATCAACGACGTGATCTCGTATTTGAACTCGTAAAAACCGCCCCGATGAGTCGGGCCGACTGGCTGACCGTTGAGCTTGGCGGTGGTATCGGTCATCGCTCCCCCGAACACGAGGAAAACACGCTGGCCCGCCCAGCTTGTTGGGACGGTAAACGCGTGGCGATATTCACCGACGTCGGCCGGGCTGTCCTTATGGTAACTCAACGTGCCAAAGCCGTGCATTTCCCAATTCGAGGGCACAGGAAGCGTCGACCATTCGCCCGCTGGTTTGCCATCGGTCGCACAACGAAAATCCCAGCGTACCGCATCATCGCGATCATGGCCGGAGAGGTAGATGCGCTCGGTTTGGGTTCCGGCGTGCAAGAGAACGGCGCTCAACAAGAACAGAGCGATTTGAGAAACGGGGATTTTCGTCATGGGCTTTCTGAAACCGAAATCTAAAACCAAGTTCACCACTCCAACACAAGCAATGTCACCGCTTGCCTTGGCAACGCTATCTCCAGCTGCGCAATATTGTTCTTTATCGAGATCGACGCAGGAGTCTCGTCGATCCGGGCCAGTTGACCCGCCTTTTTCATCTGGTCGTATTGTGATTCGTTCGGCGCACCCGGCGAGCCTAGCCGCAACCATTCCGCGTAGGCATTGCTGTGAGTTTGATCGATCTGAAACCTGGCCAGTTTTGCGGTGCCAGCCTTGAGCGGCAGGTTCGACAGCGCCAGCGACACGCGCGCTTCCGGTCCGGCCACATCGTCGTCGTGATAATGCCAGATCATGACGCAAAGTTTGTTGCTTTCCAAACTGGCAAGCGCAGCCACATCGGGAGCGCCGCGCACGCCGTCCTGGATCATTGCGTCGACTGAAATTTCTCCCGAACTGTTTGTCGTGACACGTTGTCCGCCCATGCGACTGAACATGCGGAATACATTCAGCACAGGAAGATCGATGCCGTTGGTCGCCAGCACACGTTGACCGGCGAAATACGGTTGATCCTCAAATTCAAAAGCCCACGTTACCGCTCCTTCGAGGTTCACGCCATGCCGATCAGCGAGTTGATATTTGCGGGCAAAACTAGCCGCAGTATAACTCGAATACATCGTGCCCGCGCGATAGCCGAGCTGAGGTCCCTGGCATGCCGCACAACCGTCAGGATCGGATTCGCCGAGGATGATGGGCTTGTTTTTCAATTCAGGCACCGCAGCGATTTTCTTAAAACCGTTGTCGATAGCCTTAAGTTGGGCACTGATGCCGAGCCGCACGTGTCCATCGACAAAACTCGGCGATCCCTTCGCGTGAAACGCAAGAAAATCGGTCGGCGTCCCGGGTAAACCCGACGCATAGTTGGTCCCGCTGACGATATGCTTCAGAAACCCATCCATAAAAGCGCCGCCACTGCCCGCCGCATGTGGACCGCCCACCCGCGCGTTCGGCAGTGCGCGGCGAATACCGTCGATCGCATAATCATGCAGTTTGTACCATTCTTCCGGTGTGCCTTTCCAGTAGTGCCCATTGGCTTCATTCCAAACTTCCCAATACCACGATTCGACTTCCGCGCGCCCATAGCGTTCGACGCAATGCTTCACCCATTGATATGCGAGTTCGCGCCACTTGTTGTAATCTTTCGGCGGATACGCCCAGCCGGTGATGATGTTTTCGTAACGCAAACCCGGCCGCCATTCGTGTTGGTAAGGCTCGGGATGGGTGGACAACGCCTGCGGCATAAAACCTAGCTGGGCAAACGGCCGCACACCCCGTCCGATGTACGCGTCGAAGATCCGATCCACGACCGTCCAGTCGTAGACGGGCCGGCCTTGGGTGTCTTCGGTGTAAACGTTGGTGCTGCCCCACTTCAACGCCGGCGAGCCGTCACCCGTACAGAGCATGTTATGCGCGCGAAAATAAACCTGCTGCGGCTTCAGCTCGCCGAGTTCGGCGAGCAATTTCCTGCCGTCTTTCATTGTCGCGTAGTTAGGTTCGTCCGCCCCGAAAAAACGCCAGATGGGTTTCATCTCGCCGACCGGTTTGCCAGCGTCGACCTGAATGGAAACAGAAAACGAAGCGACCGCCTCGGTCGCGCCAGCTACCACTGCAAAAGCCGAAACAAACAGAAGAGATAAAAAGACACAGAGTTTCATGAGATGCGTTCGAGCGAAGTTGCCGCAGACGTTACCGCGGTTTCTGTCCCGGTTGCGGGCCGAGGGGCGGACCACTGAGGTCCTCGCGGTATCTATTGACGCGGAGATTGTCGCCAAGATCCTCGATTTCGTAAATTTTGCCACGTGCTTTCACGAAAGGTTGATGGACCACCAGCATGAGCTGCCCTTCGAAGGTGCGAAACAACATGCCGTGTCCGCTGTCGTTGCGGACGAGCGGCGGCAGTTGCTCCCACGGGCCTTTGAGTTCGCCGGACTTGGACCGCGCAATGGTCTCCACGTAGCCATCTCCGCCAAAACTGTTTTTCTCGTAGCTCGACCAGAGCATAAGGAGTTGGCCGGTCTTTGTGCGGTAGAGCTGGGGACCGTCGGTCACATAGATCGCAGATTTGGCGCTCGGCACAGCCTGCTCATTGGTCCACGGCGCATCGGAACCTTTGAACAAATGGATCGGTTTACCCGCCGCGGCCGACAGGTCGTCCTTGAGCGGAATCGCCTCAATTGTGCCGTCGATTTTCTGGATCCACTCATGCGCGTAAACCATCCAGGGCTTGCCCTCGGTATCCACGTAAAGCGTGCCGTCGAGTGTCATGAAATCGGGCGGAGTCACGGGACTGTCCTTCTTGATCAACTCAAAAGGTCCAAGCGGCGATTCGCTCACGGCAATCACCGTGCCACGCATTGAGTTCGGCTCGGAGGCCAGCGCCGATGGTAGCGTCTTGCTGCGATTGTGCAGTGTGGTGAACAAATAATATTTTCCTCGATAGGCATGTACTTCGGGCGCCCAGGCATTCTCTTGCGGAGCGGCCCAGCTATCGTCTGGACAGGTGAAGACAAGAAACGGACCTTCCCACGTGGCGAGGTCTTTGCTTTTGTAGGCGTAGGTGCCGGTTCGGTTAAGTCCGGTAGCGTGGGTCGAAGCCGAGGTGTAAAGAAAGTAGGTCCGGCTCGACGGCTCCGGCAATATACACGGATCGTGCAGCGGAATATCAGGAAGCCGAAGTCCGGCGCGCGGCTGTGCAGGTGCAGGTAGTTCGGTCTGAGTCTGCGCAGCGACATTCAGGACCAATGCCGTGGTAAAAATTCGAAAGAAAAAGCAAGGAATGGAACGCATGCCTGAAACGGGGTGGGTGTTGCTGTGATCATGCTCGATTCCAATCGTTGCGGACGGGATTCGAGAGGGTAAAACTATTCCTATCGTCGTTCATGCCAAGTCCCGCTGACGCCGTACCGTCCGACTCATCAACGATTCTGCTCACCCAACTCAGGTACGCCGGGTTCATCGAGGAGCTGAATGTTTGTGGCAGGGCCAAGATTAGCCTCCGTGTCCCAAGAGCGCAGCGCCCAGACGACTTTTTTCTCCGGCGTGACCTCCACTACTTGAACCGTTGTGGGCCATTTTTTTGGATCTTTAACACCGTTCGGGCACCAATTGGAAATCACCGTATTGCCATTCTCCAGGCGATTAGCCTCCTGCAAGCTGAACAATTTGATATCGGGAACATCCTTCTGCGAAAATTCCCAGACAATTTCGCCGCGCGCGTTTACTTCCCGCACGAAACCTTTGTTGCTAGTGACAAGTGTATTTCCATTCTTCAAACGCGTTGCCGACCAAGGCGAAGGAATCGCAAGCGACCAAAGCACATTTCCGCTCCAATCGTATTCAGCCACCTTGTTATTATCCATATGCGCTGCCAGCAACGTTCCGGCCTTCGTCATTCGGACGCGACGGAACTGGCCATGCACTTTCTGCGGATTCCCTGTCGGTAAAATGATTTCCTTCTCCATTCGACCCGTGGCCCATTCGATGACCATCGCTTTCGCAGGGTTGCCATTTTGCACAATCATCACGCGATCAAGCCCAAGCGGCTGCGCGACGTGCACTTCGCAGCCCTTCGGCGCATCGTAACTCCAGATAATTTTTTTCTCAGGCGTGACCAATTTTGCACCGGTCATGTGTGCAAAGAGGACGTTGCCGTTCGAGAGCCTGGTCGCGTCGCTGTATTCCTGGATCGTACCCGCCTCATTCTTGAGTGGCATGCCGTAGCTCCACACCACCCTGCCCTCGCGCACAACAAACATCGTCTGCATGGAATTACGATGATCCCACTCACCCGCGTAGAAAAACGCATGCTGCGCGAGGCCATTGCCGGGAAGCACGTCGGGTGAGTAGGCGGTTGTCACCGCAGTTGCGGCAGGGTCCACCACGTTCCCGTTGTCGAGCGGCAGATAGATCAACTCGATGCCCTTGCCGTTGGCCGGATCGAGATTTCGCGAGTAGCGCCGCGTGTCATCGCCGTCCCAATGTTCGTGTACGCCCAGGCTCTCGACCGGGCTTCCTCCTTGGATATAGTTCGTCTTCGAAGGCGCATGCTGTGGATCGGCCATCTCAACCAGGTAATCGTCGGCGTTTTCGCGGATGAGAATGCGAGGCAGATTATCGTTAATGGGATCGCCATTGTTTTTAGTTTGAGAATGCAAAATATCGAGACCGACGGAATCGAGCGCGACGCCGTCTTGCGAAAGCAAGTAGCTGGCGGGCCAGTCGGGATTCTCATAGGGTTCCACGCGGTTGTTGAAAGGCGGATTCGGAAAGTGCAGTGGAAAGGATTTCCACTTTCGACCGCAATACAGGCCGTCGAGCATGTATAGGATAGTTTTGCCACCCAGCGTCGGCGAGGCCGCGAGGTCGACCATCGGCGAGTAAGCGCCGTGTTTGGCCTTTTGGGCGGTGTCGATGTCGGGATGAAACTCGGGCGTGCCTTTTACCGATCCGAAGTGGTTTTTGCCAGTCATGGTCACCGCGGTCTGCCCTTCGTCCCCATCCTCCATGGTGTTGTAGGGGTACGAGTGTAATTTGAGCAACGCGAGATTGATCAAGTACGTGGCATCGCGAACCTGTTTCGGGATCATTTTGGCATCCCTGTAAGGTCCGCCGCCGGAATAGGTCATGGCTTCGACCCAATCGGCGCCTTCCAGACCATGGTGATCGCCATAGGCGGGGTTGATTGGTTGGGCGTTGGATGCGGGTTTGTATTGCACAAAACGCACGTCCTTAAATTCCGACCACACCTTCGTCAGGATGGCTGGATTGATGAAGCGTCGGGCGTCGTAGACAATGATCGCTTCTTGAGGAAAGTGCGCTTCGTTGACGAGCTGGCGCACCATGGCGAGCACGGTCTGCGGAGCAGTGTCGATTTTATTGTCCTCTTCGATCGCGCCTTCGCTGTTGTTCAGGTTCACTTTGACCGCAATGGTTTCGCCCGGCGCGTAGCCTTGTTTGAGGCCGCGGACGCGCTGATTGTAAGAGCGCAACAACGCCTCCCAAGCCGCGCTGTCGGCAGTAGTGCCAGTCAACTGTTGCAGGGCTTTCGAGAGCATCGCGGAAACGCGGACTTGGTCGGTATTCGCGTCCAGCCACCATTGATCTTCTTTAAGTTTCCACCGACCCGCCCATTTGGTCGCCGGTGGATCGCGCGTCCACACCACACGACCGGGATAAATCCCCCGGGCTGCCCCAAGCGGCTGGTTGGCCGGACCAGGCGTCCAATCATATTTCCCTTGCTGGGGAAACTTGCTCGGAAACTTGCTGCCCGGCACAGGTGGTTTCGCGGAATCGTCCCCCGCGGCGACACTCTGCAAACTCGAAATATTTATCCACAAAAGCCCACTTGCGACAACAACGACAGCCGCGATTCCTACGACCTTCCTGCGCAATTTGGAAAACGCAAAATGAGCCGAAAGCAACGTCACCATCCAAATTACTAAACTACTAGCCAGAGGAAACGCCGCGCGCTGACAAGGATAAGCAGCCCTGCTCGGTTTCGGAATCACCCGAATCGCAAACCAGAAGAGAGCGACCGCGCCCACACCCAAAAATGCGATGCGTGCCCACCCAGAGGCGAGATGTTGTTTGAATGTTCGAAGGACTTGAAATGGGCGACGTATCATTGGGGCTCACTGTGCGCTCGCAGCAAATAGCTGTCGAATGCGTGGTGTTACGATTTCACCGCGGCGTGTTTTCGGGATGATTCTCGATCTTACTGAAGCCCCCGTAAATAAGACTTCCCGACGTTACGCTTTTGCGGCATCACTCGGACGACGCCGATGCAACGAATCGGCACGAAAGGCCTTAGGTGTGAGCCCCGTTTCGGCATGAAATGCCTCGATCAGCCTCGACGGCGCGGGATAACCACACTGAGCCGCGATGGCCTTCAGAGGCAAATCCGTTGCCCTCAAAAGCTGCCTCGCCCGCGTGATGCGTACTCGTCGAATTTCCTGCAACGGTGTCCGATTCAGGAAACGTCGGAATCGCCGTTCCAACGATGCCCGCGAAATCTGCGCCAGCTTCGCCAGGTCATCGATTGCAAGCGGCCGGTCGATCGATTCATTGATCGCTGTGATGAGTTTCGAAAGAATTGGATCTTCCAGCGCAAGCGTTCGGGTCGAACCACGCGCCAGTACACCCAGCGGCGCTACGAACACCAGATTGCGAGCAAGCCCATTCCTCAACAACATGCGATGCAGCATTCCCGCCGCCTTGTAGCCGATTTCATCGGTGTTAAGGCTTACGCTCGATAGACCGGGCCAGACCAAACGCGATAAAGGATCCTCATTATCCACTCCCAATACCGCGACATCGTCCGGCACTCTTAGTCCTGTCTGCCGGATCGTCTCGAGCACGAAGCGTCCGCAAATATCGTTGCAGGCCATGAGCGCGAAAGGCTTCGCGCATTTTCGTAACCACTTCGCCAGGGCTTTTTGATCGCGCATGCCAGGCACTTTACCCAGCGGCTGAAAGACAGCGCACGCCTCCCCCGCTTCCACCACCGCTTTGCGAAAAGCCTCCGCGCGCACTCGCACGTAGTCGCCTTCCGCCAGACCAACAAATCCGTACGTCGTTGCGCCCCGTTCCATCAAGTGTTCCGCGCCAAGACGTCCGACAGCCGCATCGTCGCTCTGCACGCAGGCGGGATTTTCAATTGCGGCCGGTTTGCACACATAAACCGTTGAAACATCCATTGCCTGTACCCTCGGCAGCAGTTTTTTCTCGTTCAACATTACCACAAGCCCGTCGGGACGCCATTCGGCCATTGTCGCGATACCGGCGCGATGCGGCTCAACCACACGGAAGAGACAATAGGGATGATCCTCAGCGAAATCCGCCACTCCGCGCAATACGCCGCGCCCGTATTCGGTGTCGGCTGAGAGCAAGAGTCCGATTTTAAAATTTCGCGGCGGATTTTTCGGCATGATGGCTTTCCGCCAAAGCTATCTCGAATGGCGAAAATGCCACAAGAACACGTGCAATCAAACAGTCCGCCAAATCCGGTGACAGGGTTATCGTTTCTGTTCGTTGGTGGTATCGCCCCGCTGTCGGTGCCGCGCGACGTTGCCTTCGATCCTGGTCATCATCTCTTTCATAATCGCCTCGCGTTCTCGAAATAAACTCCAGACGTCGCCGGGCCGGTGCGCGCAAACAGGACTATTCAACGCCGCGATCAGCCGAAAACGATCTTTCGGACTCGGATGCGTGTCGTCCTCCGTCGTTTCTCGGTTGATAGATTTTTCGTACTCCGTTTCGAGTGCCTTGTCGTTTTCAATTTTAAACTCGTACAGGTTCGCCAGCGGTCGCTTTGCCTCGATGCCGGCCGTCACCTCGATGTCAGCGTTCCGATGAAACTCGATGCTGCGACGCACCACATGCCGCAAGCCGCCTTCGAATGCGGGCGCGCCGTAACACTGCGCCGCCACTCGGTCGGCCAAAACTTCCTGCAGCCGTGTCGCTCCGTGGCTGATCCGTCGAAAAATGAAATTATATAGCCGAAGGAAATGAAAGGCCACGTTGTAGTAGGTCGCCTGCCCCGCCTCGTACATCGCGTAATAAAATTTCATGATGTCGTTCTGAACTCGCAATGCGATGTCGCCCCCGGCCGTGTCGCGATTTGAAAAATGGCCATACTCGTGGGCAAGCACCGCGCGAAAGTCATCGATTTTGAAATCCTTCAATACTCCCACGCCCAAAATTAAAATGCGCGTCGCCTTGTTCTGCAATTTCTCGCGCCAGCTGCCGCGCTCGTAAACCGCCAGTTCCGTGCCCGTGGTAATACGTATCTCGTCAATTGGCCTTGTATTCACGGCCTGCGCCACTTCCTCGGTCAAATTCCAGAGCTCTTCAGCCTCTTCGCGTTTCAATTCACGGCCGGGGTCTTCCGATTTTACCCGGACAAAAAGCGATTTGATCAGCGAATAGATTGTCGCGATTCCTCCGATGCCAAGAATCAGCGCCAATTTGATTGGAATGCGTCCAATGCAGAGGAATCCATAGAAAATCGCCACCACAATCCCGACCACCAACACCACCACGATCGGCAGAGAAATATAATAATATACGCCGGCTATATTGATTACCGCCCGGTAAATTTGCCGCAGCCGGTGCTCGCCCGGATTGACGGTGAATCGCAAATTCGCCCGCTCCGCCTGTCGGAGCGTCAGCTTCGAAAGCATAAAGCCAGTCGCAAACAACACAACCAATCCGACGACCCAAAGTCCGATGGTCATGCCGGTGCGATAGGCAAGCCGCCAGCCCGATGCCCGCGAATGAATGCCCGAATCGAGAAACCGTTGCGCGTTTTCGTGCGGCAAACCCAGTTTCTCCGCCTTTAACATTTCGTCCTCCGCCCGCATCCAGTGTTCATCGAACGCAGCCACAACAGCGGCGAAATAGTGCGTCACCATTTCCTTCGGATATTTTGTCTCCAGCTCCGTCACAAACGTCCGGAATTCCGTCGCGGCATTGAGCTGCAATGCCATTTGCGCGGCCATGCTGAGCGTGTCGCAATCGTCGCCACCCGGCATGGACAAACATTCCTTGATCAATTCCAGCGCTCGTCGTTGCATCGCGGTGTCGTTCCTTTTCTCACCCGCCGCGGATAAATTATAAGCGTACGAGCCGAGATTCTCCGACGAACGCCTGATCGCGATCGCTTGCTCGCCACAGCTGAGTCCTTCATCGATTTTTCCCGATTGCACAAGCGCGGCGCCAAGGCGTCTCAGCGCGACATCAAAATCCGGCACCTTGGTGCAAACTTCCTGAAAAAGTCGCACCGCTTCAGCCATATCACCTTTGTCCAAAGCCACCGTCGCCCCGCGAAACACGGGCAGGACTGACGGTTCCCGTGCCTCCAGTTGTTTTTCGTAGTCTTTCTCACGGACCATATCGCGGCCACGCGCGGCCATTTCGATTGTGGCTAGCAAGAAGCTCAAACCAGCCGTTAGGAGTAGCATCCCTCTCTTCATGTTTTGGGGTTGAATCTGGACCGCTCATTGAGCCGAACGGATTGCCTGAGGCAATCCGAAACCGTCTGGGGCTTCCCCAACGCACCGCCTGTTTTCAGCCCACCAGGTAAAAATACGCTTCGTTCTTTAAAACCACTGGCATGAGCCAAAACTTCAGGCCTCCCTTTTCATAGAGCGGATCGTACGTCGGCAGCTCTCCGGTGAAGATTTCCGATGGTTCCCAAGCCAAAGGCCGTTCCGAGAACGCCTGGGAAATCACAGCTTGGGCGGTACTGATCGCAAAAACGCGGGCCGCTGGTTCGTCCGGCACGCCAAAAGTCTGCATCACACGAGCAGGGTCAACTTGAACGAGGTAATTCACCCGCTCGGAACGATCCTTGGAATCCAGTAATTTCGCCTGGATCAACTGCAGTGGTTCCATGCCCACATTCCACCACCAAAACGCCTCTCCCGCAAGGCCGCATAAGCGGGGTGTATTCCTCAGGCTGGAACGGAAGATTTTGAAACAAAAACGCCCGCCGCTACCCGGCATTTCCACCATCGCCGCATCGAAGCGACGGTGGACGAGCGTGGGCGTTTACTTTAGAGCCAATATGGCATCCGCAGAAGTAATGTTTCCCGCTACATTGGTTACCACAACGGCGTAAGTTCCGATAGTCGACGAACTCGCCACGATGGAATAGCTTGCCGCGGTAGCGCCCGCAACCGGTATGCCATTTAGCATCCACTGGTAGGTCAGTGGCGCCGTTCCTGTGGCAACGACTCTGAATGTTACGGTTGTGCCAGCCGTGACAGTCTTATTCACAGGCTGAGTGGTGATGACAGGAGGAACGTTAACTTTTAATACCGCGGTCGCTGACGTAACGCTCCCCGCGGGATTGGTCACCACAACTGTATAGTTTCCAGCGTCAGCGGTCTGTGCAGATGGAACTATGTAGCTGGATGAGGTGGCTCCAGCAATTGCGACGCTATTTCGCCGCCACTGATAAGTAAACGGAGCCGTACCGGTGGCTTCCACACTGAATGTCGCCGTAGAACCAACTGTAATCGACAGACTGGCTGGTGGCGACGTGATCACGACGGGATTATTGACCGTCAATATTGCGCCAGCCGAGGTCGCATTGCCGACCATATTGGAAACCACCACTGAATAGACACCTGCATTCGCTGATTGAGCTGCTGTAATCGTGCAGGTGGCCGCATTCGCTCCGGAGATTGCTACGCCGTTGAAATACCACTGATAAGCCAGCGTCGTAGAACCACTGGCAACAACCCTGAAGCTCGCATTTTTCCCGGCGGTAACGGTCGCATTAATAGGTTGTGTCGTGATGGAAGGCGGAATCTTCACGGAGAGAGTCGCCGCGCTCGAAGTCATCGAGCCGGCCGGATTGGAAACCACCACACTGTAGGAACCCGCATCCGTCGTTTGGGCGGACGGAATGGTAAAGGTTGCATCCGTCGCTCCTGCGATCGGGGTACTGCCTTTTCGCCATTGGTAGGTGAACGGTCTTGTTCCGACCGCACCTACGCTAAAGGTCGCCGGTGCACCCACCGCCACCGTTTGGCTTACAGGCGGCATGTTGACGAACGGAGAACCGATGCCGACAGATATGGTAAACGAACCAGTCGCCCTGTTACCTGCCGCATCTGTTGCGTTAAGTGTGACTGTGGTAAGACCCAATGGGAAAAGACTGCCTGATGGCATCGAGGCCACGACGGTAACGTCGCCATCCACCAAATCGCTCGCTGCGGTGCTGTAGGTCACCGCTGTGCCACTTTGGTCTGTTCCATTTAGTGCGATATTTGCCGGCACTACGAGCACCGGCGCGGTCGTGTCGCGAACCGTGATGTTGAACGAGCCCGTCGCGCTGTTGCCTGCGGCATCTGTCGCAGTGAGTGTGACGAGCGTTGTCCCGAGCGGGAAGGTGCTGCCCGAGGCATGACTCAAGGCCACAGCAATCGGGCCATCGACTAAGTCGCTTGCAGTCGCGCTGAAGGTGGCAGTGGCCCCGGATGCGCTGGTGGCTTCAAGTGTCTGGTTTGCCGGTACCGTTATGGTTGGTGCAACAATATCGACGACGGTAATTTTAAAACTTCCTGTCACCACATTACCCGCAACGTCGACCGCGGTGACCGTGACGGTGGTTTGCCCAACCGGAAAGATGCTGCCAGGGGCAGCGCTATAGCTGACGCCAAGAGCGCCGTTTATCGCATCGACAGCCTGGGCCGAAAAAGTCACGGCCGCACCTGCGGGCCCGGTTGCCTCTGCAGTGATGTCAGCCGGAAGCGTGAGTACCGGGGCAACGGTATCGACTACCTTCACGATCAAAGTCGCCGTGCTGGTATTGCCAGCACCATCGGTTGCCGAGGCGGTGACGATGGTTTCGCCCAGTGGGAAGTTGATGTTGGTTGCCGGACTGAAGGTGACTGGTACGTTGCCGCTCACAACATCGGTTGCAGTCCCGATGAGCGCAACGGACGCACCCGCATTGGTCGTGGCCTCGGCCGTAAGCGTCTCGGGCACAGTGATAACCGGAGCGGTTGTGTCCTGCACGTTCACGGTGAACGTATTCGTGGCGGTGTTACCCGCTGCATCGGTTGCCGTTAGAGTGACGGCCGTTGCCCCTAACGGGAAGATGCTGCCTGAAGCAGGCATCGATGAAACCGCGACGACGCCATCGGCCAAATCGATTGCTGTAGGTGCAAATGTTACAATCGCGCCTTCGGCACTGGTGGCTTCGACCGTGATCGTCGCCGGCACGGTGATAACAGGCGCCGCAGTGTCGAGTACCCGAATGGTACCGATCGCAACGTTGGATCGATCCATGCCATCGAAGACACTCCAGGAGAACTCGAAGTTGCCCGGTCTCTCAGGAAGATAGATCAACTTGTCGATTTCCGTTCGCGGCACTTCGGAACCAGCCACAATCGGCGATGACTGCTGATGTGTGAGCACGGTCAGTATGGACCGGGTTTGAGAGCCATCGTAGTATGTCCGAAGCGAAAGCAACTCACCTGAGGGATTGTCAGGAGTCCCCAATACCACCATGGCATCGGAGGGCGCGGGGAAGATATTCCATGCCCGCTCGGTCGGAACGCCAATCGTCTCATACCAACGGGTGGAATCCCCAACCGATGGATAGTTAACAAGCAGATCCTTGTCCCCATCGCCATCGATATCATGCACTGCCGTCAGATACACTTGGCCGATCCCGGAATCTCGTGGAGTTACCCGATGGTGCACGAAGCCACCACCTGCAACCTGCTCTTCCCAACCGACGCTGTTACCCCAGTTGGAGTCCGCAAAATTAACTGCGAAATCCAGATCGCCATCCCCATCTAGATCGGCGGGAATCATGCTGCCCATATACAGCATCCCGCTGGCATAGGGTATGGCATAGTTCCGTCGCGTAAAGGTTCCTCCTGAATTGCTCCAGACCGACCATACCCCTCCAGTTTCGCTCGAAACCAAATCGCTGTCTCCATCGCCATCCACATCGCAAACGGCCCGTAAGACTACACTGGTACCACCAACCGTACGACGGGTGAAGGTCGGGGCGGCGCCACCGTCGTTGACGTAGATTTGAAGGGTCCCGGACGAAGAGGTAACGATATCAAGGTTTCCATCTCCGTCGATGTCGGCGCTCTGGCACCCAAAACCAAGACTTGCGAACGGAATGCTTTCGATCACCACCCGGGTAAACACTCGCGGCGAGCCCCCGTCATTGCGCCACCACACGACGTTGCTGGTGGTTCCGGGCTCAAGTCCGGCGAAATCAAGATCGCCGTCTTTGTCGAAGTCTCCGACGACTACGCTCATCAGTCGACTGGTTGCGATGCTTCGGGTAATGAAGTTCGCTCCCCCTGTGTTTTCATACCATGCGAGATAGTTGTCGTTATTATGTCCGATCACGACATCAGAATCTCCATCTCCGTCGAAGTCTCCGATCACCATCGATGCGGCTCCTTGGTACAAGCTTTTCGTGCTCGCTGTGAAACGGGGCAACATCGATACGATCGATCCCGCTACTGGCACACTCTCGAAGCGAAGGGATTGAAATGGCATTTCATCGACACAATGGGTGTCGAAATTTTCTTTCGTGAGAGGCAGCGGATCGCCGTTCGTTACCAACGAAAAGCCGGTGACAACGGGTGCGTCGTTTACCGGCATTAAGTCAACCGTAAGGAAAATCTCGGCCTTGAGTCCCTGCGGGTCCTCTGCCGTGACCACGCATTGGCAATAACCATAGAGATTCGGCGCGCCCACCAACGTCAACAGACCGGTCTGGTTGTCGATCGTAGCGCTCGTAAACAATTCAGGTTTGTCCGTCGAAAAATAATAGCGCAAACCCGCATCAGGGGTTTCTGCATCGTCGAAATTCTGAAACAGATTGAAGACGATGGGCGCGCCATCCTCGTAGCCAGACATCATTTGATAACTCCCATTGGGGGTGGCTGGAGCCGCGTTTACTGGCGGAGGAGCGAAGACAGTGACCACAGCAGTCGCTGTGTTTGATTGGGCGTAGTTGCCACCGGCTTGGGCGTGAACCGAGACGCTGAATGTTCCTGCTGAATTGAAGGTGACAGACTGCGTGGCTCCTGTGCCGCTAGCACTGCCGCCCCAAACGTAATTCGTGATACCACCGCTCGCCGTGAAAGTGACTGACTCGCCAAGGTTGGTAGTTACAGCCGTCGGCGTGACCGCCACCATCGGCTGGTTTGCTGCAACGACGTCAAAGGTGCGTGCGACATTGGGCGCGGCGGTGTAGATATCATCACCTGCCTGCACAGCGGTGATGGTCACGGAGCCGATACCGGTGAACGTAGCCACGCCGTTGGCGATAGTGACTGGGCCGGAGGTAGGCACAAATGTAACTGGCAGGCCCGAGCTCGCGGTCGCGTTAAGGGTCAACGGAGCTCCGTAGATTTGCTGACCTGGATCGTCGAACGTGATTGTTTGGTTCTGCTTGTTGTTTGTGGTGCTGTGCATCTCCAGCTGCACATTTCCGGCTGTCACCGTCACTGTGCTGGTTATTCCGACTGAAGGACCGTGCTTGAAAAAGACTTGAGCCGTGCCGTCTTGGTCAGCGCGAACCGTTAGATTCTGGAGCAGGTCCCCTGTGATCGATGCAGCCAGACTGCCTTCACCGGAGGTCACGGCAAATGAGACAGGGGCGTGCGCCAAGGGAGCCGTTGGCGTGACATTCCAAACTGCCACATCCAGCGGAAGCGAATTGAAGGTATTGGGTGCAGCCGACTGGTTGTCGCCGCCCACAATTGAAAGCGACGGCGTAATGTTGTTGTAGAAATCATTGGGATGCGCGTCTACGAAATCAGTCAAAAGGTCGCCGTCGCCATCCGCTAACGTGGGATTGGTGCCTAAAACGAACTCCTGAATATCGGTAAGCCCGTCGCCATCGGCATCCGCATTGCCGCTGTGGCCTAAATCGCCGAAATATTGAAGCTCCCAGACATCATCCATGCCATCTTGATCGGCATCAATTGCCGAAGCAGTGAGACGGATTGCAGCGCGGGTAGGCCGCCAGGAAGCGAACGCCAGTTGCCCATTGGTGTCATCTCCCCAACCCCGCAGGGTCCCATCGTTTTTGAGTGCGACCGCGCATCGGTCACCGGCAGCAATCTGCGCGATGCCGCCAAGCCCGATTATCTGCACCGCCGTTTTTTGGTTAACGTAAGTTCCGTCACCTAATTGGCCGTAGATATTGTAGCCGCAGCTCCAGACCGCCCCATCATCTTTCAATGCTATTGTATACGACGTTCCACCCTTGATGGAAATGATTCCGCTTAGTCCAACCATTTGTATCGGTTTGAGCCGGGTGTTAGTCGTGCTATCGCCTAGCTGGCCACTGCTATTGGATCCCCAAGCCCACGCGCTCCCATCGCTCTTGAGCGCAATCGAATGGTTGTTGCCTGCTGATATCGATACGACATCACTCAGTTCGGTTACTTGTACCGGAGCATAGCCGGTGGTTGTCGTATTGGAGCCGAGTTGGCCATACGAATTGTCGCCCCAAGCCCACACGGTGCCGTCGTTTTTCAATGCTAAAGTATGAGCGTAGCCTGCTGCCACCGCCACGATCCCATTCAATCCGCTCGCGGAGATTGGAATATTGCGGTTGGTGTTGGTATAATCGCCTAACTGGCCGCTGGTGTTGAGGCCCCATGTCCACACGGTGCCGTCGCCTTTCAGCGCCACATTGTGACCAAAACCTGACGATATCGCCGCTACATCCTTCAATCCCATGACCGGTGCCGCGCTTTGCCGGGCGAACACTGTTGTACCGTCACCTAACTGCCCATAGTTGTTATAACCCCAAGCCCAAACTGTGCCGTCGCTTTTTAGTGCCACCGAGTGGCTGTTTCCTGCCGATGCTGCCGTAACGTTGTTCAGTCCGAGTACCGAGACCGGGACCGTGCTGTTTACGGATGAATTGTTCCCCAACACACCACCGGCATTATAACCCCAAGCCCACAAACTGCCGTCATTCCGCAGGGCCAACATGTGCCTGTAGCCAGTCGCAACGGCTGTCACACTTTGCAATCCACTTACAGCGACTGCCGTGTTCCTGTAGGTCGTTGTACCATCACCCAATTGACCACGAATGTTGCTACCCCACGAAGATACAGTGCCGTCGTTTATGAGGGCCACTCCGTACTCTCCGTTTGCAGAAATCGCAACGGCACCCGTTATGCTGTTTACCTGCGCGATCGTCGACGTGACACTACCACCAGTATTTCCATTCCCCAACTGACCATACGTATTGCTACCACAGGCCCATACCGTGCCGTCGTTTTTCAAAACCATCGTGTGGTCCATTCCTGCTGCCAGCGCGACCGCGCCATTCATTCCAGTCATCGTCACTGGCGTTGATTGATTCGTCCATGTGCCATTCCCTAACTTACCACCCGAATTAGAACCCCAGCCCAGCACAGTACCGTCGTTTTTCAGTGCTAATGAGTGATAGGAACCTGTTGCTATCGCTACGACTCCACTCAAACCACTGACCGATGTTGCAGTGGTTCGCTGCGTCAAAGAGCCGTCGCCGACCTCACCGTAAAGATTTCGTCCACATGCCCACACCGTACCGTCATTTTTTAGAACGACCGTGTGGCTGTTTCCCGCAACCACACCAACAACGTTATTCAACCCGCTCATTTGCACAGCGGTCGTGCGTTGTGTAGTCGTCCCATCTCCCAATTGGCCGAAGGCGTTGTCTCCCCACGCCCAAACCGTACCATCATCCTTGAGCGACACCGTGTAAGAATGCCCGGCGTCCACCGCGACAATGCCGTTGAGTCCCGCAATTTGTATCGGTGTTGTGCGTGAGACCGTGGTTCCGTTGCCCAACTGGCCGTTGCCGTTTCCTCCCCATGTCCAGACAGTGCCATCACTTTTCAGCGCAACTGAGTGATAATAACCCGCTGAGACTGCCACGATATCTGTAAGCCCGCTCACCTGCACTGCCGTGGTACGCGAGGTTGTCGTGCCATCTCCCAGTTGACCATAAGCGTTTTCGCCCCACGTCCAAACCGTGCCATCACTCTTTAAAGTGACTACATGATTGTAACCCGCCGCAATCGCGCCGGTAACTGGAGTCGTTGGTGTATCGAGCGCAAATAAGCTCGAATTTGCCAATACAGCGAAGCCAATCGCGTGCACGAGAACCTTAACCAGTAAACGCAGAAGTTTCATGGAATTCATGTGAAGTAGTGAAGGGGGGACCAATCCAGCCAACCAAGGCAATCGTCCACAAGAGACAATCAACCATCAATTTGAACCACGTTCTATGTTTTGTCTCTTGGAACTAGATAATGTCGATTCTTTTCGCTCAAATTCCGACTTTGACGAAAGTATCACGAACGCGTTCAGCGCCGGATCGTGCACCTAATAGGCAGCCAAATTATTTTCCTTTGCCCTTCCCTCGCGGCTACCCTGAACTCTATCGTTCATGTCCACTGCCGTCACCAGCACCCCCGCTCCCCTCGCCCCTTTGCCGGGGCCAATTAATGCGGACGCGGTACTGGACAAATTTCTTTCCGCCATCTCCGCCCGCAGGCTTTCGCTCTACCCCGAGCAGGAGGAGGCCATCCTCGAACTCTTCGCCGGGCGCAATGTCGTGCTCAACACGCCCACCGGCTCCGGCAAATCGCTCGTCGCCGCCGCGTTTCATTTCAAAGCCCTCTGCGCCGGCGAGCGTTCTGTCTACACCTGCCCGATCAAGGCGCTCGTTAACGAAAAATTCCTTTCCCTCTGCCGCGATTTCGGTCCCGAAAACGTCGGCATGATGACCGGCGACGCTTCCGTGAATCCGCAGGCTCCTGTCCTTTGTTGCACGGCCGAGATTCTCGCCAACATCGCGCTCCACCGTGGCGCCGAGAGCGACATTCGCGCGGTGATCATGGACGAGTTTCACTACTACTCCGACCACGAGCGCGGCTACGCCTGGCAGGTGCCGCTGCTCACCATGCCGCGCGCGCGTTTCCTTCTCATGTCCGCCACACTCGGCGCGACCGAGTTTTTCGAAAAGGAAATGACCAAGCTCACCGGCGCCGAGAGCGTGACCGTGCGCAGCGATCGCCGGCCCGTGCCGTTAGAGTTCGAGTATTCCGAGACGCCTCTCGCCGAGCGCATCGCCGCCCTTCTTGAGACAAAACAGGCGCCCGTCTATCTCGTCTACTTCACGCAAAAAGCAGCCAGCGAGGCCACGCAGGATTTGATGAGCCTCAACGTCTGCTCGAAAGACGAGAAAGCCGCCATCGCCAAGGAACTCGAAGGCGTCCGTTTCAACAGCCCGTACGGAAAAGACATCAAGCGCTGGCTTCGCCACGGCATCGGCGTCCACCACGCCGGCCTGCTCCCAAAGTACCGCATCCTCGTCGAACAGCTCGCCCAAAAAGGCCTGCTCAAGCTCATCTGCGGCACCGACACGCTGGGCGTCGGCATCAACGTCCCCATCCGAACTGTTGTCTTTACCCAACTTTGGAAATACGACGGGCAGAAAGCCGCCATCCTCAACGTCCGCGATTTCCGCCAGATCGCCGGCCGCGCCGGCCGAAAGGGGTTTGACGACAAGGGCTTCGTCGTCGTGCAGGCGCCCGACTACGTGATCGAGAACAAACGCGCCGAAGAACGTGCCAAAACCGACCCAAAGAAACAAAAGAAGCTCGTCAAACAACGCGCGCCTGAAGGCGCCGTCGGTTGGGACGCCAAGACGTTCGAGCGTCTCATGGTCGCACCGACCGAGCCGCTCGTCTCCCGCTTCGACGTCAATCACGGCATGCTCCTCCTCGTGCTCAGCCGCGATGCCGATGGCTGCCGCGTCATGCGCCAACTCATCGCCGATTGCCACGAGACCGCGCACAAGAAAAAAGCTCTCCGTCGTAAGTCTTGGCAACTGTTTCGGTCGCTCCTCGAACGCAAGATCGTCGAGTTCATTTTCGTGGATCGTGTAGGGGCGCAATCTTGTTGCGCCCGCTCGGAGAACGCCGATCCCGGGCGCAGCAAGTCTGCGCCCCAACGTTCCGGCCGAAAACTCCGCGTGAATGTCGAGCTCCAGGAGGACTTTTCACTTCACCAAGAGCTTTCACTTTATCTCATCGACACGTTGCCGAAGCTCGACCGCGAATCGCCCGACTACCCGTTCGACGTGCTCACGCTCTGCGAGGCCATCGTCGAAAATCCCGAACAAATCCTCCGCAAACAAATCGACCGGCTGAAGACCGACAAGCTCGCCGAGCTCAAGGCCGCCGACGTGCCCTATGAGGAGCGCATGGAGAAGCTCGACGAGATCGAGCACCCAAAGCCGCTCCGCGAATTCCTCTACGAGACGTTCAACTCCTTCGCCTCCGCCCATCCGTGGGTCGGCCAGGACAACATCCGCCCCAAGTCCATCGCCCGCGAGATGTACGAGCGCTACCTCTCCTTCGCCGACTACATCCGCGAGTACGGACTCGAACGCTCCGAAGGCTTGCTCCTGCGCCACCTCTCGCAAGTCTGGAAAGTCCTCACGCAAACCGTACCCGAGACAGCCAAGACCGAATCCATCGTCGAGATGGAAGAATACTTCCGCGAACTCATCCGCGCCATCGATTCCAGCCTGCTCGAAGAATGGGAACGCCTGCGCAACCCCGACTACGTCGCCGAGCCCACCGCCACCGACAAACCCGCCCGCCCGACAAGCTTCGACATCACCCGCGACCAAGTGTCGTTCCGCCGCCTGATCCGCACTGCCATCCTCGGCTTCCTCCAAGACATCGCCGCAAGGGACTATGAGAACGCCGCCGCGCGCTTGGCGGCGGAAACCCCAAACGCCAATAGCCAAACGCCAAAGCAGGCGAGCGAAGTACCAAGTAACAAGGACCAAGTGCCAAGTGATAAGATCCGGCGCTTGGAAAACGCGTTTGGTTCATATTTCACTGCCCGCACCCGCTTCCGCCTCGACCCCGAAGGCCGCTCCGCCAAGCACACCCACTGGTCCGACAACAATCCCCCGAACCAACTGACCGTCTCCCAGGTCCTGATCGATCCTGCCGACCAGAACGACTGGGAGGCTATCTTCACCATCGACCTCGCCGCCTCTCGCTCTGAATCGCGCGTCGTCCTCCGTTTCGATAGCGTGCAGGCGATTGGCTGAATCACCGGGACCACAGGGATGCAAAAACCATTTACCCATTTATGCATAGTTATCGGCACTGATACCAAAAACGCCACCTCGTCATTAGTGCCTATCAGTGAAAATCAGTGGTTCAAAACCAACTCCCTGCTCCAGCGCTCCGCGGCCTCCGAACCTCCTCTCGTGCCCGCTGTGCTCCCACTGCTGAACGTCATTTAAGCCTTCTGCCGAACCTCATGCACATCGGCAGCTTCAAATAGTTCGGGTTTTTTTGTCACACTCGTGTTACACGTGACAATATAGAGGAACGGACTTCCGCGTCCTCGTCTTCTCACCTCCGCCCTATGTCTTCTCACGGCAACCAGCAGATTGAGCTATTTTCAAATCTTGTGCGCGTCCACCATGCCAGCTTGCGCGCGTTTGTCAGGGCGCTGGGAGCCGAGGAGGCTTGGGTTGACGACATTGCGCAGGAGGTGTTCTTGGTCGCATTTCGCAACTACGCGAAGTTCGATCCCTCCGCCGATTTTGGAAAATGGTTGCGCGGTATCGCTCGAAACCTCGTCGCGAACGAACGCCGCAAAGGTGCACGGCACACGCGTCTCCTGCCCGCGGTCGTGGTGGATGTCCTGCTCAACCAAACGCCTGAGGCAATAAATCCGGGCTACGAGCCCAACGATCTCCTTCCCGCCATGCGCGAATGCGTCGCCCAACTTCCTCCACGCAGTCAGGAGTTGTTGCACCACCGCTACACCGAAGGCGAAAACGCCAACCAACTGGCGGAACGTCTGCGTACGCGCGCAGAGGCGGTGCGCCAGTCGCTCGTTCGCATCCGGGCGACGATAAAAACCTGCGTTGAGCGTAAACTCGGGGAGGCTCGCCCATGACGGACGCGCGCTACGAATATCTCGCGAATCGCGCCCTCGACAGCGAGTTGACCGAGTTGGAGGCGTCCGAACTGGCCCAAGCGCTCGCCGAGGACGCCGCCCGACAAAACGACTTCGTCCAGCTGTTGTCGTTTTGGGAAACGTGGTCGCAAAACGCCGCCCCGGAACGTTCCGCCGACGCTTTTGTTGCCGCGTGGAAAACCCGCCAGTCGGCAGAAATCGACTCGGGCGAGTTTGCCGCTGCGATCGAAAGCAGGCTCTCTAACCAACCGCCAGCGCGCTTTTCTGAAACCACCGCTACCTTCGCCCCCTTGCTGGCTTGGTTGCGCCGCCCGGCTCGCCTCGCTTGCACCGCCGTCGTCGCTGTCGCGATCGCATTCGGGCTTTGGATTGCCACGTCGCAAACAGCCAGCGCGCGTGTGACCATCACAGGCGAAGCCGTTTGTCCTGCATGCGTATTGCACGAGAGCCATCAACACTCCGCCGCTGTTCGTCTGCGGATTGGCGACAAGGTGCTGGTGTACTACCTCGATCGCTCGCCGGAACTCGATCAGCAGCAAGGCACGTTCTGCAGCGGGCCCAATCCGATCAACGTCGCAGGCACGGTCCGCAAAACTAATGGCCACCTCCAACTGAAGGCCGAACAGGTTGAATTTCCGCTCAAGAAGACACCTGAGGGCTCTCGCATCCTTTTCCCTCTATGAAAACAAACTCGATCTCCGCCCGGTCAAATATCGAAATTCACGCCGCTGCTCCCCGACGCGCTTTCCTCAAGAACTGCGCCCTCGCCGGCACCGGCCTCGCCCCCGCGCTGCGAGGAAACGCCGCCGAGCCCACGATGCCCGCCGCTACCGACATTTGGGAAATCTTTCGCGCCCGGCGTTCCGTGCGAAAATTCAAGTCCGATCCCGTGCCCGAAGCCGATATTCGCAAGATCCTCGATGCCGCCCGTCTCGCCGCGACCTCGGGCAACCAGCAGCCTTGGAAATTCCTCGTGATTCGCGATCCCGCTAAGATCGAGGCGATGCGCGCGGCCACCGTCGAGCGGTCACTCAATCAGGCCAGCGGGACCATCGACGAAAAAAAGAAACAAATGGTCGAGCAGCGCGTGAGCGGCTACTTCTCCGCACCGGTTTATATCGTCGTGTTGACCGACAACCAATCGCAGTACGTAGCCTACAATCATTGGGACGGACCTCTCGCAGCCGGAAATCTCATGCTCGCCGCCCGCGCCCTCGGTTACGGCACCGTATTTATCAGCGATTCGATCGTCGACGAGATCACGAAGTCAGTGCTCAAAATCCCCGACCGCTACACGCGCGTCTGCATTACACCCATTGGCGTGCCGGTCGCCTGGCCACCTCCGCCCGCAAAGAAGCCCCTCGATGCATTTATCGCGTGGGAAACGCTCACGACCGACGCCTCATCCTAAAACCCGTTCTCTATAAATCCGCTTATCGCTCATCTCTCAGCCCCATGAAAACCACATCCGCTCTCCACTCCTTCGCCGCCGTCATCGGCGCCCTCGTCCTCGCCGCGCTTCCACTGCGCGCCGAGATGCCGGTCGCCAAAGCCGAACCGTCGACAACCGCCATCGAAAAAGCCATCCTCGAAGCCAATGCCCGGATGATCGAAGCCGCCAACAGCCTGAATGCCGACGCGTTCTTCGAGTACATCTTGGATTCGGACAAAGGCGTGATCATTCAAAACGGCGTGATCTTCAAAACCCGCAGTGAAGCGCTCGAGGCGGTCAAGCGCGGCTTTGTCGGCATCGCCAAATTGAAACGCCAGATCGAAAACCCGCGCGTTATCGTCATCACGCCCGAACTCGCCGTTCTCACCGGCGAAGGCAATACCGTCGCCACCCTTCATGATGGCCGAACCATCACCAACCGCTTCGCCATCTCCCTCATTTTCCAATGCAAAGACGGCCAGTGGAAAGTCCTGCAAGGCCACTACTCTACACCGATCCCAATGTAGGCGCTTTCGTCACAGAGCGACCGATGGAGGCTGGTCGCCGTGACCTCATTACGTTGGTTCGTCTCTCCAGTTGTAATCACGGTTTACCTACAGATAAGCCTTCCTCCGAATCTGGCCACGCAGGCTGCGTCGTTATGCCCAGGAAAGAGCACGACAATTATGCATCGTGCCCACCAATTCGTGTCTCTTGCGTAAAGTTCGGTAATATTTCGTACGTATATTTTCGGAAGCTGTTTCTATTTGAATATCGAAACCAACTGCCGCACTAGATACGGCGGCCGGTCTCCGGTTCCCGCATCACAACATACAACTCCGAATCCTCCTGATGAAAACGCTGCAAATCGCTAAATACATCTCCGTCCTTCTGGCTTCCACCTTTGGTTTCACCGGCGTCTATGCCGGCAGTTCGGCCACCAACAATGTCACGGCCGATATCCCCATCGTAAATGAGATCTCCGTCACCGGTGCCGTCACCATCACCGTTGCTACGCCGACCGCTGGCGGAAAAACGGGTGGCACGGGTACCGTCGGCGCCACCAATCCGATTCTAAGACTCACCACCAACGAAACGAACAAACGCGTCACCGTCTCGCTCGACAATGCCCTTCCCACCGGTGTCACGCTGGGCGTAAAACTCGCGGCCAACAACTCCGGCCTTTCCACCACCGAACTTACCTCCATCACCACGACCGCCGCCAATCTGCTCACGGGAATAAGCAATCTCTCCACCGATGAGCACGATGCGAGCGGCATCGCCCTGACCTACACGCTCTACCTCACGGAAGCCGCGGCCCCGGCCCACGGCGCCAACGTGCTCGTTCCGGTGGTAACCTACACCATAACCAGCTAAACTTCCTACACCAGTCTCCGCCACATGAGCCCGCGCACTTCCGTGCTGGCAGTCAAGTGGCTTGGCCTGACGTTGGCGGCTGGGCTCCTCCTTGCCTGGCCGCCTGTCAGTTCCGCCACCGACGATATCGTCGTCAATGGCGATGCGAGCTACAGCTTCACCGCTAACGATCTGGCTGCAGGGCCCGGGTCCAACTTCAGCACTCAGATTGTGATCGGAACGACTTTCAATCTCCTCGTTACCTCGGACGGGCCGTGTGTCGTGATGGCCAGGCGCTCCGCCTCGGGCTGGCTCACCGCCGGGACGCTTTGGGTCCAGGTAAAATCAGGAGAAACCTTTGGCGAACCAAAGCCAATCGACATCACCGACCAGACGATATTGACGAGCCCCACTCCGCTCACGAACCAGCTCTACGTCCTACGCTATGTTTTGAGAAATGTAACCGTGGGCAACGCACCGCGCACTTACTCCGCCGCGGTGACTTTCACCGTGAGCAGCCTCTGATGAAAATCGCTCCATCCCTCTTTCTCGCTTTTGCCTGCGCAGCCTTTTCGCTTTTGCCCAGCATGGCCGAACCTGAGCAACCGGCCCGCGTCCGCTATACTGGCGAGCTGACGCGGGAGTTCCGGCTTGGACCTGGAGAACAGGCGGAGGGGGAACTGGTTCTACAGAACCCCTCCGCCACCCAGTCCTGCAGCGCACGGATCTATCAAACCGACTACCAATACGCGGCCGACGGTTCCGCCGCCTATGACGCACCCGGCTCCACCGCGCGTTCCAATGCCGCTTGGATAGAGATCGACGATCATCAGCCTGAATTGAAACCCGGCGAGACCCGCGCAATTCCGTTCAAGATCACGCTTCCCCGCGAAGTCGTCCTGCGTGGCACCTACTGGAGCATGATCATGGTCGAACCATTATCCATCGAACCCGCCTCCGCAGCGCCCGGAACAATGGTGGTTAAATCAGTGATACGTTACGGCATTCAGATCGTCGTGCAGGCCGGCAACGCCGAGGCCAGGCCCCAATTCTCCCGCCAGCAAATCACCACCGAAAACGGCCGGCGCATCCTCCACCTCGATCTTGCAAATACCGGTGAATACTGGCTCCGCCCGAAAATGGAGCTCCGTCTCTTCGATGGACGAGGTCATGCGGTCGCCGTTCTTCCCGGCAAAACCCAACATGTTTTTCCCGGCACATCCGTGCGACTCCTCTTCGACCTGGCAACGCTCGCCCACGGGGACTACCTCGCGTTGATCGTGCTCGACAATGGCGATCAACTGTTTGGCGCACAGTATCGTTTTCGGATCGAAGATTGAGTGACTAACTTTGTCCGGGTTCTTCTTTTGGCGAACGCCGTGCTCGCACCGTGGACTGCCTTTTCGCAGACCGCCACGATGCCCGTGATTGAAATTCGCAGCGGACAATTCGCGGTCGTGCAGCCCGGCGAATTCTTTTCCGCCACACTGGCGGTTCGGTTCAACACGCTTGTTGCCGGGACATGGCGGGACCGGTTGGTTGTTCCCGAGGGATGGAATGTATTATCGCCCGTCGACCTCCCTTTTACGCCCACCGGTGCCGAGGAGGTTCGCCTCATCGCCGTGGCCGTGCCTCGTGCCGCCCCAGAGGGCAATTACACGCTTCACTACGTCGTGAGCGCCGAATCCGATCCCACACGCGAACTCGCACGCGCGGAATTCACGGTAAACGTTCCAAAGATATCGACGCTCGAAATCAAATCCGAGCTGACGCCGGACTGGGCAATCGCTGGCGAAAAAGTTTCTGTCGCCTGGCGGCTTTCCAACCGGGGAAATCATTCCCTGCGCATCGACCTCAAGGCCCGCAGCACGCTCGACTACGCCACTACGCTCGCGCCCGCGCAGCTCCAACTCAGCCCGGGAGAAAGCGCCGTTGTCACCGGCGAGGTTGCAATCCCGCCAAATCTCCGGCGCGAGCAAAACCACGCCTTCCTGCTCGATGCTCGCGTCCACGACGGCACGCAAGTCACCCAGCGCACCACTTCGATCAGCACGCGGATTATTCCGCGCTTCACCTCCGAGGCTGACTTCGATGACAACCTGAAACTTTCGCTACGCACCAACGCGATCTCGCGCAGAAACGGCGAGCGCGAAGCCACCGGGCTGCAAACCGAGTTGTTCGGCCGCGGTTTCCTCGACGTCGCGTGCGCCCAACAATTCGATTTCCTCCTGCGTCCCGCTCCCCTCTCTGGTCCGAACAATGGTCTGCTGCCTCACGAGCAGTATACGTTGAATTACCGCAGCAAAACGCTCGACCTGCTCCTCGGCGACAATCTCTACGCGCTTTCGCCACTCACCCAGCGCTGGCTTTTCGGCCGGGGTGCCGGCGCTGAGTACCATCGGGCGCCGCTGGCCGTCGGTAGTTACCACGCCACTACACCCTGGCAGTCGATCGAGTCACGTCAGACCGGCGCCTTTCTGCAATACGACACCTCAGCGAGGCAGCGCCTGCGCGCCAATTTCCTCGACCAGACCACCGAGGACCAGTCGGCCTGGGCCGAACCACACGCCAGGCTTTCAAGTCTGCAATGGTTTGCGCGTCCAAGCCCAACAAGTTCGTTCGAAGCCGAGGGCGCCACGAGCGATAACAACCAGCACGCGAACGGCGACGCTTACCGGGCCCGGTGGCACGGGCGGGCCGGCTCCAGTTTTTTCTACGATCTCGAACGCATCTATGCCTCGCCCGACTACTTTGGCTACTACCGCGACCTGAAATCGACCACAGGAAACGCGACGTGGCAGATCGATCCACGTTGGCAAACCCATGCCTCGTTTCAGACAACCGAAACCAATCTCTCCCTGGACAAAAGGAAGGGCTACGCCCCCGTCACGCGCACTACGACCGCGGGTGTCGATCGCACCATTTCCGACCGGTTCAGCGCCTCGCTCGACTATAACTTGACCGACTTCGAGTATCGGATTTCCGGATACCAACCTGACTTCACGCAGGAAACTGCCACGCTCGGCGGCCTGTGGCACACCGGCCTTTTCAGCATTCGGGCGGCCTTCGAGGCCGGGCAGAAACGCCTCGCCACCCTGCCCGCCAGATCCTCCGAGCTTCAGCGTTTCACGCTCTTGGTTTACGCGCGCCCAAAACCCACGAGCACCTACTCGCTCTATCTCGGCACGGGCGACAGCCGCTACAATCCCACCGCGCAACGTGAAACAACGATCGTCGGCACCGCCCAATGGTTGTTGAGCGAAGGTTTTTCCGCGCGGGCCGCCCTCTCCTATAACCGCTACCAAACCACGCGGATCTTCAGCAGCAACGCCGCCGACCTAAATCTCTCCTACGATTTCCTTCGCGGTTCGAACGTTCAACTCGGTTTCCGCGTCGCCGAACAAAACAATCGGCAGACCGACCGCACCGTCGCGCTCTCCTACACACTGCCGCTACACGTGCGCACACCGAACCAGCGAAACAGAGGTAGTCTTGAAGGTGTTTTGACGCTGCCGACCGCAACCGGCCCCAAACCTCTCGCTGGCGTCATCGTGCGGCTCGACCGCTTCCAAGCCGCCACGGACCGGGAAGGGCGCTTTGTTTTCCCGTACTTGAAACCCGGTCGTTACACTCTGTCCGTCGACCCGGCTTCGCTCAGCCCCGGCCTCGTGCTCGAGGACAGCCGCCCGGTGCTGACCACCATCGAGCGCGGCCAACGTGCGCGAGTTGAACTCCGGGCGATCCGTGCCGCACGCATCGATGGCGAAATCGCGCTCTACGCCGCGCACGAAAAGAATGTCGTGCTCTCGACCGACCCGTCCGCATCGTCGGAAGAACTGAGCAAAACCACCCAACTGCGCCAAATGCTCGTGGAGTTGCAGGGTCCCGATGGCGCGAAACGCCGCACCGTCACCGACGCTTGGGGCCGCTTCACTTTCGACCGACTTCCACCCGGCGAATGGACCTTGCGGTTCGATGACCAGGCCGTTCCACCATGGCACCAATTGGAAAGAAAAGAGTTCGTGGTGAAACTCGCCTCCGGGGACACCGTCCAAATCGGGGCCCGCGTCCTTCCCGTGCACCGCCCTTTCAAAATGATCGACGATGGCTGGATCGGCCTGAGCGCGAAGTAAGCGCCAGGCATCCTCAACCTTCGCTCCGGCAACGTCCGCTCTAGCTCCTAAGCCCCTGAACGGCAGCAGATATTTTCTGACCCGCAACAGGTGGAATCGTCGAGGCGGCAAATGGCACAATGCCCTCTCTACCGCACGATGAAATTCCACCAGCTCGCCCTCCGGACATCACACAACCATCCCACAAGATCCAAAGCTTTCGCGCTCCTGGCCAGTGCACTCGCCTGCCTTTGCCTGTCGAGCCAAGCCGGCGCCCAGGAGCAACTGGCTGCGACCGAAACCGCGACCGAGACGCAAACGCTCGACAAGCTCATCATCACCACCAAGCGCGAACATCGCACCTCCAAAGGAGCGACCAATCTGCCTCTCACGCTCAAGGACACCCCGCAATCGATCAGCACGATCGATCAGGATGCCTTGCGCGATTTCGGTACCACCGACACCAACGACGCCCTGCGCCTCGGCACCGGCATCACCGTCGACGCTTGGGAAACCAACCGCACTTCCTACAACGCCCGCGGCTTCGACATCATGCTGACTCAGGTCGACGGTCTGGGCATGACCAATGACTGGGGCCTCGTCGTCGGCCAGCAAGACACCTACCTTTTCGATCGCATCGAACTGATCCGCGGAGCCAATGGCCTCCTCACCGGCGTGGGCAACGCCTCCGGCACCATCAACTACGTGCGCAAGCGCCCGATCAACCACGACGGCGGCGAAGTCGTCGGCCGAGTCGGCTCGAATGATCTCATGCGTCTCGCTGTCGACTATAACAAGGTGCTCACCGCCAACGGTGCTTGGGCCGCACGTCTGGTCGTCGCGTACGACGACAAGGATTCCTACCTGCGCGCGCTGCACGATCGCCGCACCACCACTTACGGCGTGGTCGAAGGTCAGCTCGGCTCGTCGGGCGTGCTCACCGCGGGCTTCACCTACACCGACTCCCAGCAGCGCTCGCCCATGTGGGGTTCGTTAACACTCATGCGCGCCGACGGCACGCAAGCCGAGTTCGATACCTCCGCCTCAACCTCACAGGACTGGGCCAATTGGGAGCTGCGCTCCTCCAGCGCTTTCATCGAGTACGCACACACGCTCTCCAGCGACTGGGAAGCCAAGCTCATCTATAACCACCGCCGCGGCGACGAAGCCGTCAAACTTTTCTACGCCTACACCTTCACCGGCGCGCTCAATCCCGACTACACGGGCTTGTATGCCTGGCCTTACCGCAGCGATTCGGACTCCCGCAGCGACATCTTCGACGCCAACCTCAACGGCCACTTCCATGCCTTCGATCGCAGCCACGAAGTTATCGCCGGCCTCAGTCTTTCAAAGCAAAAAAATTATTCCGAATACTACTCCATCGTCAGTTCTCCCAACGCGGTTCTCCCGGCCTTCCCCTATGCCGGCAACATCTATGCCGAACCAATCTGGGGCACAACCTCGGTCGGCTCCGACGGCAATCAGCAACTCGCTCGCTTCTACGCCGCCACACGCCTCGCCTTGACGAACCACTTGAAAGGTATCGCCGGCCTCAACGCCATCCGCCTCAAGCGCGACGGCACATCGATCTACGGCGGAGGTGTTAACCTCGACAACGAAACCACCAAAAAAGTCAGCCCCTACGCAGGCCTCACTTACGACCTCACCTCCGACCTCCTTGCCTACGCCTCTTACTCCGACATCTTCCAGGCCCAGGACCAGCGCGACGTCAATGGACGCTTCCTCGCTCCGATGAAAGGCGTCAACGCCGAAGTCGGCCTCAAAGCCGAGTGGCTGAAACGCCGCCTCCTGACAACCGTTGCCGTCTTCGACGCCAAGCAGATCGGCCTCGCCACCGAGGACGGTTTCGATCCGGTTGCGCAGCAATCCTACTATGCCCCGAAGGACGTGAAATCGCGCGGCCTCGAGTTCGAAGTCACGGGCCGCGTCGGCCCGCACACCAACCTGACCGCCGGGTTCACGCGCCTGAAACTCACCGGCCCCGACGGCAACGACATCTACGAATGGGTCCCCCGCACCATTGTCAGCCTTCGCGCCGATACTCGCCTGCCGTTTCTGCCTAAGCTCAAGTTCGGCGCCGCCCTGCGCTGGCAATCCGATGTGTTCAAAAAACTCGCCGTACGACAAGACTCGTACGCGATCATCAACACCTTCGCCGCCTACGAGCTGACCGACGCCGCCACCCTACGCCTCAATGTGGACAACCTCGCCGACAAGAAATACCTCCGCACCGTGCAATTCGGCGCCATCTACGGCGCCCCCCGCCAATTCTCGCTCACCCTCGAGTACAAGCTCTAACAAATCGCCAGACGCCCACCCGCGACGCAGTCAACGTCGCGGGCCCACGGATCGAAGGTGGAGCGTCTTGACCTCAAGACGCTGGTTCGAAAAAAGCTCGAACCAACCAACGCATTGATGTCTGCCGAGCCGCAACGACATCAGATAAGCGTTCTACCTCAGTCTGGAGGATATTAAGATTCGATCCGAGTTTTCGCGCCAACGAAGGATTATTCGACTTCGCCAAAGCTAAGCTGGACCGTCGGCCGTTCGTTTGTGCAAAGTGCAAAGTTTGACCCCATTTCACTTCCTGACCCCATTTCACTTCCTATGACTGAGGAGCTCCGTGCCAAAAAATACCTCCTCCTCCGAATGCCCATCCCCGAAATTGAAAGGATCCGCGCTGACTACGAGAATGCTCGGTTACAAAAGCAAATTTTTGGACTCAGTAAATACGCACTCGCGGGTGCCGGCATGGTCGAGCTGCCTCCAACATTGGGTCTCGTCCCGTTAAATGAAGACAGCGTGAAGTGTCGGGGCAATTGGAACTCGATCAACAAGGACCTACTGAATCTGCTTGGCATCGCTCATCATTTGTAGATAAGCATTTGAGGGGTTCTCCAGCAATAACACCTAATATGCCGAAAGTAATCTGCTTTGCGAACATGAAGGGGGGCGTCGGCAAAACAACGCTCTGTGTTAACCTCGCTTTTGAGATGTTTCTCACGGGGAAGAACGTCCTCATCGTCGATAATGATCCCCAGTTTAACGCCACGAGTGCCTTGCTCAAACCAGCAAAGTACTTGGACGACGTACTGAAGAACGAGACACGGAGCACGATCTATCACGTGTACGAAAAGGAACCTCGTGTTCTTGGAGCGAAGCCGAAAGCGCGGGATCCTCAAAGTTTCCTGTTTTCACGCTACAAGCTCAGATCCGGCAAAGGGCAACTGAGCGTTATCCCGTCCCAGATCGAACTCTACGAGACTTTGCGGAACCCTTCACAAAAAGAGTATCTGCTCGATCGTTTCTTAACCAATCATTGTTCACACTTCGACTACATCTTCATCGACTGCCCACCTACTCCGAGCGTGCTTACGCTTAGCGCATTTGCGGCTAGTGATTATGTCATCATCCCAGTGCGCCCTGACTATTATTCCACCTTAGGGTTACCGCAGTTTCTCGGAACCTTGGAGGACTTCAAAGAAGATCAGGTTGATGGACACAAAATCGATCCCCTGGGCGTCGTATTCACCAATGTCCCTCGGGTAAAATCACCGGAAACAGTAGCATCGATGAGGCGCGTGTCAGAAGCACTAGCCGCAGCACCATTCAACGTTCCGGTCTTTAAGCACCAAATGTCGTGCTACAAAGTTTACGAGAAAGCTCTGTGGCAGGCATCCCCCGTCAGCCAAGTGCGAGGTAAAGGCAGCGCAGCACGCGACGAAGCCGCGGCAGAATTACAGGGTATAGCGCTTGAGATGACCCAGTTGATTGACACTATTGCAAAGAAAAAATGAAGCAGCCCCCCTCAGGACTCCGTTTACTTCCTTTGATTGGATCCCTCAGCCCATCTGAGCTACGAAATCTGCGCGATATCGTAATATCAGAGGACAAGCGAGCTGCACTGCTCAGCCTCATAGAGTCGACGTTGCGGTTACACAGCAAAGGAGAGCAAATGGAGGTTGTGGACGCGGTGTATAGTGATCCCGCGCCCGCAGGGGAGTATTATTTGGTTCATCCAGACGAGGAAACATCTACCCAGCAGAAAGAGGCATTTTACATGCTCCTGATGGATCGAGGAGGCCTGCCGACTTCTCAAGACTTGATCCGCCTCGTTAATCGGATTTTGAACCTCGATTTACCTCCGCTTGAGGTAATGAAAAAGAGCCGCATGTCGATCATCGATCGTGCCTGGGATCGCTTCACCCAGCTCAGTAAAAAAGAAAAAAGTCGGATAATGAACGAGCTTTTGCGGCGCTTACCCGACGCAGCAAAAGGCAATTCTGAATACCAGCGGCTTTTCCGTTTTCTAACGCGAGATGAGCGCCGAGGTTGAGAAACAGGTTAAAGCTCTGGTCGCTGAGCGCATCAAGGCGCTAGAGGCAGAATGGGCAGTACCGGCAAGTGTTGTAGCAGCGGTCGAACCGCAGCTCCGACATGTGACAAAGATGCTTACTGGCGTTTGCTGCCTCGCGGGGTGCTTAGAAGGAAAACAACCGAGAGATGATTATTTAATGCAGATCCCGGAGAACCTCTGGGTGGCCAGTATTCTCGCGCTTCGCGGTCACGTAAATGCAGCGAACGTCGCCGCTCGTCAGGCGATCGAACTGTTACTTAAACACCTCTACTTTTTGGATCATCCTGTGGAGTATCGGTGGGTCCAAACTGACGATAACCTGAAGGAATTCGGTTTTCAGTACCTTGTCGACTACGTACAGCGTTTGCCGGAGTTCGATCGGTTTGAGGCGAAGAAACAGTGTGTGGACACTCTTTCTGCCGTTTTCGCAGAAACCAGCCGTTATGTTCATGTTCACAGCGCAAAATTTTTCAGCGGGGGTGGCGTCACGAAAAAGACCGAAGACGGGATTAAGTCCTTCAAGGAAGTTGGCGGTCGTCTGGAGAAAATAGTCCCGTGTATTTCCAGTCTCGTTACAGTGTATCAGTGGAATCACTACATGACCATCAGCCCGGCAGAGCAGAAAATGATCGCAATTTCGTGGAGTGCGCCGGTGAAGCAGGCAGTGTTGAGGTGGAAGCGAATCAACGACCTCGCTCGTACGTAGGACAAGGAGCGCGGCACTGATGCCGTTACTTGCAGTCGCGATAGGCTTTCGAACAACGCTGAAGGCATTCGGCTCAGCAGCCGTGGGGTCTTTTATTCTTGTTACGTGTCCGCTCGTTTTGTTCCCGATGAACCCTTCTCACCTCCGCCGACACGTCGAGCGTCTTAGATTTTCCTTTGAACTCGTTGACTGGGCGAACACCCGTTTTGAACTCCTAGCCAATCGGTACGTTGACGCGGGCTTTCCGGCATCCGATCGCGAATGGGTCGGCAAAGACTACGAAGCGGTATCAATGCTTTTGAAGTCAGGCAAAATCGATTTGCCCACTCTGAACGATGCCGATGGCAAAGCCATCTTCGCGCGGTTGGTGAATACCGAAAACTTCTCGTTCGCGATGAACAAAAGCCTACCCATTGCGAGCAGAATGGAATCACTGCTTTCTATGATGAATGGTTTCCGCAATGTCCTCACGCGGTATTTGAACGAGGCCAACAAAGGTGCACCTCTAAATCGAGAACTTGCCGTACTCATGGGATTCTTGCTGCGCATCGCATCCATTTCGGTAGCAGTCACCGACGAATTTATTCTCGCCCTACCTGACGACGATACCAAACCAATACGGCTGGAGGGCCTGGCGAAATTTCGCGCCTCGATTGCTATTTAATATACTGGAGTAGAGCAGTCCTTTTCCGAAACTAACTTTTACAAGTACGAGGATCTGTCCGTGCTATTGATCGCAATTCGCGACACTCTGCCTGACACCGCAAAAGCCTTGAGCAAAGAATTTAGAACCGAGTTGCGGTTAAAGCTCAGTAAGCGCTCCAAACAGTTCATCACGAAAGATGACCAAGCCGCGCTGCAGTCGATTTTGATTGAACTGTCGAAATAGGAGATGGAAACCCTCCCGCGTCGCAATCGGCCGGAGCGGTGTTGACGTTTAGCTATGGTGCATAGCTCAACGCGTCACTTTGCAACCTACATTCATACTCCGAATGCGGCCCGCCGACATCCAATTAGCCGCCACCGGAACCGGAATGAGCTCTACCGGACTCCAACCACGGACAATCGGAGTCCGGTAGAGCGCATTCGGACTTCGGTAGACCACATTCGGACTACAATTGCGCGCATTCGGAGTCTGAATGGGGTCGTTCGGACTTTGAATGAGCTCATCATGCAAGCGGATTGCGCAATCTTTCTTGCAGGATGTTGGCATCTGGCGAGTTGTTCCCCTCGTACGGCTTTCGATTTAGCGACCGTCATGCAAAACATGTGCAACCGAACTATAAGAATAGAACCAATATTTCTATACAACAACTAATAGCCAAAACTAATTCTATTTATGCCGGATCATTTTCCGCGAACTCCGTACTATTCGCCCCACAAGGCGGGACCATGGTGGTGCCGCCGCATCACACAAAATAGAAAGTATACTACCATGGCTACATCGCCAAAGTTCGCCGCTGAACGTTTCAAGAAAATCGACACCGCTTGGGAAACCAATCGCAAGGACAAGAAATTCGCGGGATATTCCCTCACGCAATTCCGGGTCAAAACCAAGCTCTGTGCCGACCTCCGCACGCGCCTGGAGGCAAACGCGAGCGAGCAAGTCACGCTTCGTGAATTGCGCACCAAGGCCGACAAAGATGCCTTGGAGGCGATCCGCCTCATCGTGAACGCGGTCAAGGCCGACGAGACCGAGGGCGAAGACGGCGAATTCTACACCGCGCTTGGCTACGTTCGCCGCAGCGAGCGCAAGTCCGGCCTCAGCCGCAAAGCCAAGGCCGCCGCAACTACCACCAAGGCCTAACTTACGTGGAAGGCGCCGTGCTGTCGGCGCCGGATCGGAATGGCGGCCACGGAGGGCCGCCCTCCAAAATACCACGGATTCCGGGGCGCAACCGTCAAAGGCTGCGCCCTGTTTATTTTTATGAGCGCCAAAGGTTTCTTATGGGCGCGCGGCGAATGACTTAATGCCGCCCACGGGCGGCAACTTCTCCTGGCACACGTTTCAAGTCTTCTGGCGGGACGTCTTCATATTGCTTCGCGTTGGCCTTGGCTTGGGCTTCCTCCGTAAGAAAACGCCGGCTAAACACCATGGCTTTGTTGGTCGCTCCGGGAACGATCAGCGGATCGCCTTTCATGAGAGCCTCGTAGCCCGCTGCGGCGACTTCTTGAGGCGCCATGAGATTTCCTTTTTGGAACGCCTTGGTTTCGACCATTCCGGCTTTCGGAAAGAAATCGGTGTCAACCGGCCCCGGGCAAAGCGCCGTGAGCGTCACGCCCGTATCTTTCAACTCAATAGCTAACGCTTCTGAAAGAGACAAAACGAAAGCTTTGGTGGCATGATAAACGGCCATCGTGGGACCTGCCTGGAAACCGGCGATCGACGCGGTGTTTAACACCCGGCCGCGTTTCCGCGCGATCATGGCGGGAAGCAACAAATGCGTGAGCCCGACCACCGCCTCCACGTTGACTGCGATCATCGATAACAGTGTCTCCAGCGGGACCTCCCAGAAGTTCCCTTTCTGGCCGAAGCCGGCATTGTTGACCAGGATATCGACCTGAAGACCCAACTGGCTCAATTTCTCCACGATTTTAATGGAAGAATCCGGGGTGGAAAGATCTGCCGATAGGTAGCGAACTTCGATTTTATATTTCGATTCGAGATCGCTGGCTATGGTTTTTAGTTCAGCTTCGACGGGGGCAACGAGGACAAGCGAGTGTCCGTTTTTGGCGAAGACTCGCGCCAATTCGAGACCGATGCCGCTCGTGGCACCTGTAATGAGAACGTTTTCTTTAGTCATAAAATTTGGAGCAAGCGATGCGCGGGGAGTGACAGAGATATTGCGTCGCTGCGTGCACCCGCCCGCCCCTCGGCCAATCGATGCCGAGTGCATCCACCGCAATCATGTCGGAGCAAAATTCCACGCCTCAGTATCGCGCGACCGTGAAATTCTGAAATGGGGCACCCTGCCCTATCCAGAGCCGAGCGATCGCCCAGTACAGCGTCGGAGTTCTCCCGGTGGAGAGGCGTGGCCCGGTCGCAAAGGCGCTAGGCGACAATCTGCGTATCAGTGGCGGCAGAAGGCGCCTATCAGCTTTGCCATGCAGTCCTTCACTTTTTCGCTGCAAGGTAATAACGACCCATTAGTTCGTCTGCCGGTGACGCCCGCGTATGAGCTCATCAAACACGGGCGGCCTGACGATCCGTCTCCACCCAGTCAATATCGGCATGGACCGGAGCGGCGGAGACGGCGGTGCTGTTCTCAGCAAACCGATCTCGAGCGCAATCTCAACTGCGCCTTTTTGTTTTTATCGATCTGGTCTCCTCCATCTTTAGAAATGACGTCGCTGCCAAGATGGAATAAAGTTCGAAGAAAATGGCTTCAGTTTCAAGGCTCCTGAGTCATCACACAGGTCCAGTCGATAGGCTCTGTGTAGCGTATATATCGGTAACACGCGTGGACGTCGTCCTTAATGCCTTCGACCGGCCATCCAGAAAAATCAATTCCATGCAATTTATAGTCAATCGTAAGGGAATCGATGCAAATAAAGGAACTACAGCTGTCGTCGTAACCGATCAGGCATACTGCATGCCCAATGGTGGTGTAAGTAACATAAGGATCGTAACTATAAAATCCGATAGGATTGTACCAAGTGCCGCCATGCCAAACCCAATGCCAGTCCACGCCTGATGGTACACTAACATTAATACCAATCACCACTGGGTTCCCGTCTTCGAGAGCCAGCTTGGTCTGTTCAACATTATTATTTGTGTAGTACCACGAAAACCCGGGAACACGGTTATTCGTCGCACTCGCACGCTGAGCGTCGGTCGGCTGCGGATTGGGGTTTCGCGATGGGTCGGCAGTTACGTTATAAGGCATTTCGCTTAGCGTGGCGCATCCTTGATCTCTAAGAACGACTAATGCGTCCTGAATGTTCATCAGGCCACCATTAGGGCAAAACTGGTTGTAGATATATGCAGGACTCAGTTGTACGCTCGGATCATTGACGTTGGTCAGCCCTCTTTTCTTGGCCAACTGGTACGTTCTGGCCACAGTAACAGCCCAAGGAACACAACTCGCCTGCCAATTCCCTTGGTCCTTCGGGGAAGGAAAATAACGACTTAGATTCAGTCGTTTATAAAGGAGTTCTCCGATGTAGGAGACAACTTGGCAATAGTTCGAGGATGAATTGCTGTAAAATTGGCATCCGCCGTAATCAAGACATCCGCCGCCGGTAGCGTATTCCTGATCGAGATCGGGGCAGAAAATGCTCATGCTATATTGCCTGCCTTCGGGTAAGCCGCTGAACCCCATTTCCATTCCGCCGACAATTGTCCCGCCATTAATTTTTACTCCTGGAGCCGGATGAGTAATAGGAATAAAGAAATACCCACCGGAAGGTTGGTACATGAAATAGCCGCCAGCTACCAATTCACCCGAACCGGTATCGACGATCGAAACCATACAATCGGCATTTCCCGACATAATCGCGACAACAAATTGATCTTGAGCGTATACATTACAATCAGGCTCCGCCGCATTGAGATCTAGATTCCATGCCCAGACAGGGCATGCAGTCATGCTAAGCATTGCTGCAATTATTGCTTTAATAAGTATTTTCATAGGGGTAAATGTATTCGACGCGCTTGAACGACGTAGCGGAGAGAGATCCCAAACCGATTACCGCAGTACGTGCAACCAAATCGCACCCGTCAAGGTGATTCATAAAAATCCTAGCGCTCGGTTAGCATCACAACCTTTAGAATGCGGTAATTGCGGCTCAAGGCCAAAGTGTTGTTGATTTGGCCGGCCGCAGCCATTGTTGACTTGTCTCACTCACCTAATACTGGGGAGCAAGCCAAGCTTATGGAACGCCCCCGCTTGCCGTGTTAAAAAAAGAAGTCCCCACCCCTTCATCCAAGTCACCTTTGAACCGCCGATTTATCTATACAAAAAACGTAGCCCTCCATTGCGGAGGACTACGTTACATCACGATACCCGAAAAAAATTTACTGCGCGATGGGCGTGAGCAGGAAGGCGTGCGATACGCCGTTGCGAAATCCGGTGCAGGCGATCTGGCCGGCGTTGTTGATGCCCGCGACGGTGATCAGGACCCAGCCAGGATTGCTCGCCGAATCAATTAACGTCTCCAAATCGTAGGCGACTCCGTCGATCCAGATCACGATGCTATAGCTGCCGTCGGCCGCCGTGCTGCGGCCGAGGATTTGGCCGAGATTGTTGATGGCGGAGGCGGTGGAATTGACGTCACCCGCGAGTGCCGGCAGGGCCACCGGCGTGTGCGCCGCGTCGTTCTGCCAGAGCACGGCGCGATCCCCGGCGGGCGAGTGGCTCTCGCCGACCACCTGGCCAAGATCGTTCATGCCCCAGGCTAGGCTCGACCAGTCGCCGGGCAGAGTGCCGAGATCGACGATGCTGTGCGCGTCATCGTTGTTCCAAAAGGCGCCGTGCTGGCCGATAACGTCGTTGGCGACCCAACCAGCGGCTTGGCCCAGGTTGTTGAACGTCCACGGAATCGCGTTGGCTCCAGCGGGATTGATGCCCGGGATCGACGGCAGGTCGATGGTGGTGAATTTCCTGGGGTCTTTTGGATCGGGCATCCACAGCGCGCCGCGCCACGAGGACGTGTTGCCGGAAAGGCTCTTGGTGTAATAGCCGCAGATGACGCCGCTATTGTTGATCGCGATGGCATGCGTGTTGCCGCCGTTGTTGGGGAAGAAATTGACGAGGCCTTTCGCCGTGGCGACCCAGGCCTGCGGGCGAAAATTGCCGGTGTCGCCATCGCCCACGACCGTGCCCGCGAGGTTGATCGCGGTCGCGACACTGTAGTTGCCCTTGGGCAGCCGGCCGGTATCGGTCATCTTGCCAGCGCGCCAGACAAAACCCGTTTCGCCAAAGCTGGTGTTGGCGGACGAGCAACTGCCCACGACATCGCCCCGATCGTTCAACCCGCGTGCGACGCTGTCCGAATAGCCAGCCAGCGAGCCCAGATCCGTGACGGTGTAGCGAGGTTGCGCTTGAGCGATCGAGCCAAGGAGGAGAACGGCGGCGCCTGCAACAACTGCGCTCCGCACCGAACGGACAAGGCCAGCGAAGGCCGAGGTAATATCGTAGTGATTCATGGTAGGATGACTTTGAAGGTTTTTGACGACCCGGGGCCGTCGATGAACCCAGTTGATGCCGACCCGTGCTTCACCGGCAAAAACTCAGCGGTAACAATGTGGATACATGGCGCGCGGTTCGTGCGAAGGATCAAGTGTCAAGGGGCAAGGACCAAGTGGAAGCCAGCAGGGGCGCAATGTTGTTGCGGCCGGTATGGGTTCGCCACGGGGAAGGTGCGACAAGACTGGGACTCTATACCGATGTTATTCAGTTCGGCTATACGGCGCGTCGCCCTCCAAATAAAACCCACCAATAGGCGCTAAAACCGTGCAGTCAGTTGGGCGGCGTAATTTACCTGTTTGGCTCCGCCGACCTGACGCTCCCAGCTGACTTGCAGCTTGCATTGCACGTTCGCGGAAAGCCGGCAGCCGCCAACCAAGTCAAATCGGGAATCGTCGCGCGCCCAGGGCACTCTCCTACCCTCGAAGTCGATGGAAGAGAAGGTTTGCCGGTTGAGGCGAAGCCCGCCGTAGAACGCAGGCGTGAATTTGTATTTCGTCTCAATATAGCCGGCGCGCGTGGCCACTGTTCCGATGCCTGGCACATCAAAGCGGGACTCGAATACCTCGCTCCATACCTGCAAGTGATGCCACGCAAATTCCGCATCGGCTCCGAAAAGCCGCTGGCGGTAATCGCGCCGGCTTTTCCCCGGCGGGAAAGTCGATGAGGCCGCAGGCAGCATATACGCGCCGTCGCTTCCGGAGAGGCCGAGATTCCAACGCATGTTCGGACGGAAGCCTACACGGGCCGCCGTCGTGGGAGCGCTGAAACCGGTTTTGCCGATGGACCATGATTCGGGCATCGATGAAGGGGCGGTGTTTTTCACCTCGCAGGCATAATCGAACTTCCCAATGGCGCCGCCAATCGCGACGCCGCTCGAATAAGCCGGTCCCCAGACGATCGGCACGTATTCGTACTTTTCGTCTGGTTCGGGATTCAAAAACGTTTCCACGTCCTTCGGCGCCGAAAGATCGCAAATCGGCGTGACGTACTCGTAAGGCAGCGGTGCGCCGATAAAGGGATTTTCCCACGAGCCATGACGGCGCGTCCAATTGCCGATCACTGTGCTGAACTGGCCGGCTTGCACGTAGAGCGTGCCATCGTGCAAGGGGCGATAGCGGAGCATATATTCGTCCAGCCGCAAGTGCTTCGTCTCCGCGTTGGGATCAAAGCCGTTGTCGGCGCGCACTTGCGCGAAGCCGTAAAGATCGGCGCCCCAGCGCGCATCGAGAAACAGCGTCAACCTCGGATTGAAGAGATCTTTTTTGTCGGTAAAGAGTAGTCCGGGGGCGGGCAGTTCCACGTGGTACCACTCGAGGTCCGCCGTTCCGCTCAGCTTTGCGCGAAAAGTATTTTGCGCCGCCGAGAACGTCAGCGCGCGGTCAACGGATTCAAAAACGTCTCCCGCAGCGAACGCTGTGATGGAAAGGAAGAGAAGGCCAAAAAGAAAAGGGGTAAGACGCATCCGAAGCTAGATCTCTTGCCCCTGGTCAGATGCAGTCGCAACGCGAAAACTCACTTCAAATTCCGTCCAGTCATCAGCGGAGCGCACCAACCGCACGTCGCCGCCGTGCAGTTGCGCCAGTTCGCGCGCGAGATTCAAACCGAGACCGTGCCCCGGAATGTCGCCCGCTACCCCCGCCCGGTGAAAGCGCTCAAAAACGTGCGTCTGCGCCTCCGGCGGAATCGTGCGGCCGTTGTTTCCTATGCGCAGTCGCACAAAATTCCCTTCAGGCCGCGCAGTAACTTTGACTATACCGTTTGGACGATTGTAGCGACGCGCATTTTCCAGAAGATTTGCGAGAATGTGCGAAACGTAACGCCGCTCGCCTTGGATAAATAAATTGGGCGGCAGTTCGTTGACGATCCCGACCGCCGGGATGTCCGACAACTCGCTGAGTCCGTCGATCCACGAGGCGACCATGTGCGACAGATCGATGGCGGTGAAATCGATGCTGAGCCGCCCCGCGTCCATGCGTGAGAGCAGGAGCAGATCCTCGATCATGCCGGTGAAACGATAAGTCTCGTTGAGCAGCGTCGAGATTTCCTCGCGCACCGGCTCCGTGAGATCGTCGCGGGCCAGCAATTCCTGAAGGCCGGCGCGCAACACCGCGACAGGGGTTTTCAACTGATGCGAAGCGTCCGCGGAAAAACGCGCCGCGCGCCGCAATTCCACCTGGGTCGAGCGCAGCGATTCCTCGGCGCGCTGCCGGCCTTCGGCGTTGAGCTTGGAGTCGACTTCGAGTTTCTCGACCGGCCGGGAAAAACGGCGGGCCAGCGCATGGCTCGAAAACAAACCAAGCAACAGAAGTAAGCCCCCTGCGCTCCAAATCCGCAGACGCAACTCGCGCCGCCGCGTGAGACTTTCGTTGAGCGAATAGAGCGAGAGCTCGTAAGCGGCCGGATACATCGACGCTGCGTTGAGGCGCTGGCAGAACAAAAGATGCGGGATGCCACCGATGGTCGTCGTCGTTTTGTAGTCCACGCTTTGAGAGGCCAGTTGTCCGTCCAAAAGTGTCTTCAACGAAGACCGTGAATGATCGTCGAGGCCCGCGACGCAAACCTGTCCATTGATCCAATACCCACGCAGGAGCGAACGTTGCGCCTCGTTTTTCGTGGTGAAACTGGCCGTGAAACCGACCACCAGTGCCGCAATCGGCCGCGCCGTCGCGGTCGAGCGTATGGGCGTGGCGATGATTTCGATTACGTTTCCCGCCGCGTCGCGCTCCAGATAACCGAGCTGCGGTTCCGTCGGCACACCTGGAAGGGAAATTCGCGCCACCTCGTTTTCCGTGAGTTCGCCAATTCCGCGCGAGCTGGGCGCGGCAATCACCGCGCCTCGGGCATCAAGAAAACGATAGAAGATCGCCGGTCCGAGCTTGGCGTTTTCTACGTCAGCCCCCGACTCCATCAAATCGGCCAGTTCCTCGCGCGCACTGACGTAGAGGAGATCGAGCGCGTCATCTTCGATTGCGGCGTGAATGCGCGATTTTCGGACCAGGGCCAGGCACCGGCGGGTCAATGCAGCGATTCTCGTTTCGCGCGCCACTTCCAAACCTTTTATTTCCGACAAAAATCTTCCATGAAGCGCGCGTTCGGTTTCAGCCGCAGCGCCACGTTCCGCGATGTAGCTTCCCGCGGCCGTGAGCACCACCACCACGGCCATCATCGCCGCGGCCAGTTTGATTCTAAAACCACTCAATCGCCCCATTTTGGAATAGAGCGGCAGGTTATTGGAACTCCGCGCGCACCGTCGTGCCTTCAACCAAGTCCACTTCCTGAGTCTTGGTGGTTTCGCTGTCGATCCAGGCTTTCAAGACGTAGTGGCCGGTTGGAAGTCCGGTCAGCCGAAATTCGCCTTTGGGATCCGTGAGCACAAAGTGCGGCGTGTCCAGAACGAGGATCAGACCGCGCATGTGCTCGTGAATATCGCAACGCACCGTAACCAGTCCGGGCCGGTCAAAAACCTGAAAGGGTACAGGCTTTTCTCCCGGTTGATATCGCCCGAGATCAAAACGTTTCGGCTTCGAATAGGAAAAAACACTGTGGTACACGTCGTCCAGGTTCGGAAATTCCACCTTCGTGCCCGTCTGAATAGGCAAAAGCGCCGGGACAAAGGTCAGGTCTTTTTGGACCAATTTGACTGTTGCGGGCTCGGCAGGCCGGGCGAACTTTCCTTCCAAATAAATCACGGCGAGCGGCGGATTGGTCGCCATCACACCGTTCGAAGTGACGATCGCATATCGTTCCGTCACCATCGGCGCACTCGTCGCCTTGGGCAATTGCACGCGACCCTCGACTTCCGCGCCCCGCGTCACCAACGAACCAACAGCGCAGCTCAGACAAAAAAGAAATAAACGAAGTGTGTTCATCAGGCGTTCGAGTTCTGAGGTTGATCGCTCACCGTGTATCCCACCAAGCGAAGCGTGTGGATCAGCGGGGTGGGAAAACCATCGTCCACCTTCCGACGCAATCGCGCGATGAACATTTCCACCGTGCGCGAATCGTAGGTGTGCTCGCGCTGCCAAACGCGGTCGAAGATTTCGGTTCGCGAAAAAATCCTGCCCGGCTCCTGCAGGAGCAATTGCAGCACGTCGAATTCGCGGGGCGAGAGCGACACGACCTGGCCGCCGCGCGTCACGCGTCGTTGCTGGACGTTCATGTGCAGGTCGGCGATTTGCAGGCTTCCGACCTCGCTCGTCGGCGTGCCCCGGCGGCCCAGTGCTTCCACGCGCGCGATCAATTCGTCCATATCGAATGGTTTGGTAAGATAGTCGTCCGCGCCGCCCTTGAGACCGCGCAGACGATCTTCTTTTTCGCCACGCGCCGTCAGCATCAACACGCGTGTCGCCGGCGTGGTTTTGCGCACCTGGCTCAGAATTTGAAAACCATCCATGGTCGGCAAATTGATATCGAGCACGATCAGGTCCGGCGGATGATTGAGCGCTTCCTGGAGGCCCGCGCCGCCATCGTTTTTCACCTCAGCCGAATGGCCGTGGCGCACGAGAGCCGCCTTGATGTGGCGGGCCAGCTGCGGCTCATCTTCGATGATTAAAGTACGCATGGGAGGGCTTTCAGAAAAGTCTCGGGGAATTTGGCGACAACAGACGCTGACCGGAAACCGTTTTTGCGGCAAGTCCCGCGAAATCGAAATTCCGCGAGACGTCACCGCGATGTTGACGAAGGCCGGTCAGTTCCCGGAAGAGATCACGTTGCCCGAGCTATCGCAGACTTTGACCGAAGTGATCGTCGTGCCCGGCGTGACGTAAACGCTGTAGGTCGAGAGGCCGTAGCCACCGACGATGTAAACCGCGTTCGACGTGAACGGATAAAGCGTTCCGCCCGTGCCCGACACGTTCAGATAAAGCAGGCTGCCATCCGGCGCATTTACAGAAGATACTTCAACATTCACGGTCATCAACGACAGCGTCGGATAATAGGGATCGATTCGATACGAACCCGTGCAAACAGGATCCACGCCATTGACCGGACTCACCGGAGTGAACGTGAGGGTTTGCGACACGCCCGGAGCGGGCGCTGGCGTCGGGGAAACAATGACCGGCGATGAACTATCTTTGCCACCGCCACCCTTTCCACCGCCGCCACCACCGCTGTTGGTCGATCCGTTGCTGGTGCCGGGAATGGGATCGGTCGCGCCGTACTTGGCGTGAGCTGGGACGGTGAACACTAGAGCCAGAGCGAAGCTCATCGCCGCGGCGCTTAACGAGAAGGATTTAGAGGATGCTTTCACAATTACCTTTGTTGAGTGGTTTTGTTTTTGCCCAAATCGGTTTGGGTGAGAACACGGATAACCACGTCCCTCCGGCCTGAAATATCTTCGCGGTAACAAAGCGGATACATTGTGCCCGGCGACGAAGATTAAGCGCCAGAAATCGGCACCCGTTACGCTACGCCCACTGGTTCGTATCATTTTTGACGGATGCGTGCTCCTGAAGCTCCATGGGAGTCGGTCCTTGCAGGGAGCTCATGATCATGGCCAAAGCAAGAAAGACAGCCGCACAACCAAAACCAATCAAAAGAGCAACAGGCAATCTCCAAGGCTTTCTTTTTCTGTGGGCGATCACATGAATGAGCAGCCAAAGGAGGGAAATGGAGGTAAAAACGACAAACAATCTGAGGAGATCATTGGGATCAATAAACCACCAATGCTTCCTAACCTCGATGTACCTCAGAGTCAGTGTGAATATTGAAATCACTTCCTTTGCATTATGGGCGATTTGGCTTCGCAACGACAATACTGCGTAAACGTTGGCACTGGCACGTGGTTATTTCTTATAACGTCTCGCTTGAAAGCGTACCGCTTCGTTCTGGTGAGCAGCTTTCAGGGACGATGATTGCGTAGAAATGGCCTTCGCTCGATCAACCAGCCCCGCGGCGGTGAGGGATTCGGCAAAATCGTCCAAAAGCACGGCGTAACCGAGTGGATCGCTCGACTCGATACCGACCTTTTCCAATTCGCTCATTGCTCTTTCGTATATCGGAACGGCTTTCGCGTGCTCGCCGATATCGTGCAACAGGCGAGAATATTCCGACAGAGCAGGAGGAAGCAGTTTGTCGGCTTCGCCCTTCGCTTTGTCGATAAGCGCGAGGACGTCCAGAAACGCCTTTTCGGAGTCCGCGTAGTTGCCGGCGTAGCCTGTGACGCGAGCGTATTCGTAAAGATAGTAAGCCTCGGCTTTCGGCCCCAGATTACCGATTTTGGCGTTGCCATAGGCCCTTGAGAAATTGCGCTGCGCCAGTGCGAGATCACCTCCGCGTTCAGCTGCGACGCCGTATTCGTAATATTGCTGAGCGGTGCGGGAGTTGATCGGATTTGCACAACCTGCGAGCACCAAAGAAACAACCAAACTGAGGGATGGAAGAAGCGTGGTTTTCATTTTTTGCTTATGTTAAACGGGTGCCGTCTGATGGCAACGAACCCGCCAATAACTGTATCCGAAGCGAAAACGTTCTATTTCATTCGTAAGGATGAGCAAGCCACGTCTTTCAGTTCAGTCCTTCGCAAAGCACACAGAGCGGTTGCAGCCGGGGGATCTTATTATTAAATACGCTTTGCTTCTACCCCGCGATTTCCGACACTGCCCAGTACCCCTTTTGGCGCGGAACACCAGGCCCTCTCGCCTCTGCGCACTGCTTTCTCCCCTTCCCCGGCTTATCCCGAGCCGGGGCTTCCCAGAATATGAACCCAATATACACCACCCCAGTTGTATCCGGTCGTAGGTTCGGCATGCTCCATGCCGGCCTGTACGCCGTTGTCTGTCTGCTGTCGTTAGGTACCTCTGTTCGCGCCGCCACCTACTACGTTTCACCCAGTGGCAACGACGCCAACGCCGGCACGATTTCCGCGCCGTTCGCCACCGTTCCCAAGGCCGTCTCGGTCGTCGCGGCCGGCGATACGATTTACCTGCGCGGCGGCACGCATGCTTATTCCAGCATGATCACGATCGCCAACTCCGGCACTTCGAGTGCACCGATCAAGATGCTCGCCTACCCCGGCGAAAAACCCGTGCTCAACTTCAGCACGCAGCCCTACGGCTCAGCGAATCGCGGCATCCTCATTACCACGACGGCGAATTGGTGGCAGTTCGTTGGCTTCGAAATTTGCTACGCCGGCGACAACGGCGTGAAGGTCGAGGGCAGCCACCTGCGTTTCGAGCGCTGTGTCTTCCATCACAATGGCGACACCGGTCTTCAGATCGGTTTCGGTCACACGGACTCCAATCCCGGCGGTCAACTCGCCGCCTACATCGACGTCGTGAACTGCGATTCCTATCGCAACTACGATCCCGACAATCGCGGTTCCGATGCCGATGGCTTTGCGGCCAAGATGCACTGCGGCCAAGGCATTACCTTCAACGGCTGTCGCTCGTGGGAAAACTCCGATGACGGCTGGGATCTGTTCGAAACCGACTACTCCGTCGTGATCAACGATTGCTGGACGTGGCACAATGGCGACGGCGCTTTGTTTCCAGGCAGTGGTTCGTTCCAGGGCAATGGCAACGGCTTCAAGCTCGGCGGCGACGGCGCGGGCGGCGCCTCCATGGGCACGCATTACGCGTTCTTCTGCGTTTCGTTTAACAACAAATACAAGAGCAACGGCCAGGGCTTCACCAACAATTCCCACAAAGACGGCATCGCGCTCACTAACTGCCTCTCGTTCGCCAACGGCGCCAGCGCCTACAGCTACTTCATCGAAGGCGGCGTCAATTCCGGCAAATCGAACCTCGTACGCAACTGCGTGAGTTTCCCGCGCAGTGGCTCCGCGACCAATGTCTCGTTCGATAACGACGTCATTGCGCAAAACTGCTCATGGGCGCTCGCCGTCACCGCCAACGAGTCCGACTTCGGCGATCTCTCCGAAACCGCCGCCGCCGCCCCGCGTCAGGCGGACGGCAGCCTGCCGCTCGGCTTCGCAAGACTGCTTGCCGGTAGCGACCTGATCGACAAGGGCATCAATGTCGGCTTCCCCTACAGCGGCACCGCGCCCGATCTCGGACCTGACGAATACGGCAGCGGAGGAAGTTCGAGCAGTAGCTCGTCGTCATCCAGCTCGAGTTCATCGTCCTCCAGTTCGAGCAGCAGCAGTTCTTCGAGTTCCTCCTCCTCTTCATCGAGCTCCAGCTCTTCCTCGTCGTCCTCAAGCTCGTCGAGCAGTTCGTCGTCTTCCTCCAGTTCCAGCTCGGGCAGCGGCACCACGGTCATCTTTACGGCGGTCGCCACCGAAGACGGGCGCGTACTCGAATCAAGCGAGGGCTCCAACAGCGGCGGCTCGACCAACTCGGCCGATGCGACGGTTGAAGCCCTGCGCACTGGCGACGACGCGAGCGACCGGCAGTTCAAGACCATCCTGTCGTTCGACACTTCGTCGATCCCGGACGGCGCCACGATCGTCTCAGCCACGTTACGCCTAAAACGTGGTTCGGTCACTGGCACCAATCCGTTCACCACGCACGGCAGCCTGCTCGTCGACATTAAGGGCGGCACGGGCTTCAGCGGCTCGTTTTCGCTCCAGACCGGCGACTTTCAAGCCTCCGCCGACGCAACGGCTGCCGCCACTATGAGTGCGGCCAATGCCAACGGCGATGTCTCCTCCGGCGCGCTCAATGCCCCTGGCCGCAGCCTCGTCAACAAGACTGGCAAGACGCAGCTCCGCGTCGCGTTCTCCCTCGATGACAACGACGACACTGGCGCCGACTATATCGGCTGGTACTCCGCCAACGACGCCACCGCCGCCAACCGGCCTGTTCTCGAAATCACCTACCAGTAATCTCCAACCCTAACCGAGCCGGAGGAGGAATATCTTTCTCCGGCTCAACTTCTTTGTATGAAAATTTCCACGACAAAACTCGTTCGCGCGTTGCGCCCTTTCGTTTTCGCAATCGCGCTTTTCACCCCTGTCCACGCCGCTGAGTTCTACGTTTCCCCTTCCGGCAACGATTCGAATGCTGGCACGCTCGCCTCGCCTTTCGCTACACCGCAAAAGGCCCTCGCCACGATGGCCTCCGGCGACACCGTGTACCTGCGCGGCGGAACCTATAACCTGAGCACACAGGTAAAAACCGTCGTCGCCGGAACGGCCTCCAACTACTGCAAACTCTGGGCCTACCCCGGCGAAAAACCCGTCTTCAATTTCGCCTCGCTGCCGAGTGCGACCAAAGGTCTCTACATCTCGAAGGACTATTGGTACGTCGACGGCATCGAGGTCGCCAACGCCACTGACAACGGCATCATTGTCGCCGGCAGCGGCTATAGCATCATCGAGGGGTGCATTGTCCACGATTGTAATAATGACGGCATTCGTCTCGGCAGTTCCTCGGCCACTGCCCATCACACGCTGATCCTGAACTGCGATTCCTACCGCAACTTTCAGGTCTCTTCGGGCGGAAATAACGGCGATGGCTTCGCGGCTAAAGCCGGGCAAGGCGAAGGCAACATCTTCCGCGGCTGTCGCGCTTGGAACAACTCCGACGACGGCTGGGATTTTTATGACAACAACGTCTCCATCACCCTCGAAAACTGCTGGGCGTTTTCCAACGGCATCAACGTCTGGGGCGTGAGCAACTTCAGCGGCAACGGCAACGGCTTCAAACTCGGTGGCGCCGGCACCACCGCCCGGCACACACTGAAAAACTGCCTCGCCTTCGACAATGTTCACGATGGCTTTGACCAAAACTACAACAGCGGCAGTGTGACGCTCTACAACTGCACCGGTTTCCGCAACGGCGTGAACTTCCAGTTTCCCGACACTCCGACGGTCGGCGTCGACGTGATGAAAAACAACATCTCCCACAATGGCCCGAACTTTATCAACAGCGCGGCCCAACTCACCACCAACAGCTGGCAGGGCTTCACCGTCACCGATGCGGACTTCGCCAGCGTCAACGCCGCGACCGCCACTTCCGCCCGAAATGCCGACCAGTCGCTTCCGACCCTCACGTTTCTCCGGCTCGTTGTCGGTAGCGATTTGATCGATGCCGGCGTCAACATCGGCCTGCCGTACAATGGCAGCGCGCCCGATCTCGGCGCTTACGAATACGGCAGCAGCTCCGGCGGCTCGTCGTCCAGTTCGTCATCGTCGTCGTCCTCCTCCAGTTCGAGCAGCAGTAGTTCCTCGTCGAGTTCGTCTTCTTCCTCGTCGAGCTCCAGCTCTTCTTCCTCGTCGTCTTCGAGTTCGTCGTCCTCGAGCAGTTCCTCCTCCGGCTCCAGCGGCGCCACCACGATCACGCTCACCGCCATCGCCGCCGAAGATGGCCGCGTACTCGAATCAAGTGAAACCTCCAACAGCGGCGGCTCGACCAACTCGTCCGACGCCACGGCTAGCGCGCTGCTCACAGGTGACGATGCAAGCGATCGTCAGTTCAAAACCATCCTATCGTTCGACACCTCGGCGATTCCCGATAGTGCAACGATCACCTCCGCGACGTTACGCCTAAAACGTGGTTCGGTCACCGGCACCAATCCGTTCACCACTCACGGCAGTCTCCTCGTCGACATCAAAGGTGGCACAGGGCTCAGTAATTCCGCGTCTCTGCAGACCGGCGACTTCCAAGCCGCTGCTGATGCGACCGCTGTGGCCACGATGAGCGCTGCCAACGCCAATGGCGATGTCTCCTCCGGCGCGCTCAACGCCACCGGCCGCAGCCTCGTCAACAAGACCGGCAAGACCCAGCTGCGCGTCTACTTCTCGCTCGACGACAACGACGACACCGGCGCCGACAATATCGGCTGGTACTCCGGGAACGACGCCACCGCCGCCAACCGCCCCGTCCTTGTCATCACATACCAGTAAGAAGAACCAAACATCACTTCAAATACTCAGGGCCGGACTGCCAAGTCCGGCCTTTTTTTGCGCCGTCCACTCATTCCAATTTGAATTCGGTCTGGTCCGAGGCAGCGGGGGCGACGCCGAGAAACGGACCATAGCGTTCAAGCCAGTCATCCATTTTCTTTAAGTAATATGCTGAATCGTAGGGACAACAGATCGGATCGAACGAGGCCAACGGGCGGGCGCGCTGCCAGTCGTTGGTTTTTCCTTTTTCCTTTGTCGTTATGTAGTAGCTCACACGGTCGCCCATTTTCGGACGAGGATTGAGCAACAGCGCCGCCTCGGCCGAGGCGCGGCGCGGTTTGCCGCCTTCGGCCACGAAGCGTTCGTAAGCATCGGGATTCTGGCTGAGTGTCTCCGCCTTGGCCAGGTCCGCGACAGGCAACGTCCGGTCTTTAATCCGGCGGCGATATTCGGCGGTCAGTTCCAAGGGCGAATGTTTTTCCGCGCCGAGCAGGAACCGGATCAGCCCGTCGCTCAATTTTTTCAGATACGGTTCGGTTGCCCGCGACCGCAGCGCCGAGCCGCGCACCGTGATCTTCTGCCCATCGAAGAGGGCGTAGTTCTTCGCCTTGTAGCAAAACATCGCCTCGTAACTTCCGTCGTGCTCCAGATCGATTCCGGTGGGCATCACCGACTCGACCGCCGCCAGCAACTTTTCGGGCTGGGCGAAAAAACTCTCCGACGAAAGATAGATGCCGTCGGTGTCCGCCTCGAGGATGGTGCAGCCGTGTTTGATAAATTCGTCGATCAACGCCTGCAAAAGATCGCGCCCGCGCCGTGTGACTTCCGCAGCCAATTCGCCATCGCCAAAACGCGCGCCGGAAAAACCGAGATAACCGTAGAATGAGTTGATCAGAATTTTGAAGTTCGCCTGCCGTGCCTGATATTCAACCCGCAGCTCCTCGGTTTCCGCCGTGCGTGCAAGGGTTTTATATTTCAATCGGTACTCGCGCAGCTGGCGTAACAGCGGGATGAATACGCCCAACGCGTCCGGCTTCGGATTGCGTCCGATGTGGAGCAACAGACTCGGGTAGAGCGACGCTACGTCAAAGTGTAGGACGTGCTTGAATACGCCTTCCTGAAAACTGCGCGTGTAGCCGCCCTCGAATGGTTGCACTTCCGGCGGCACGGAACAGGCCCGGCGGGCGTGATAATATTCCTCCAGAAAGAGCAGATCGATTTTGCCAGTCGTGCCGCGGAGCGTGGCGTCCTGAAGAAAAATGGGAAAGGTTCGCGTCTGCTCAAAATACGTCGGCAGCAGCAAGTCGGCAACGCCCTTCGTCTCGCGCAAATCGTCGCCGAGGTACGCCAGAAACCGGGCCCGGTCTTTCACGAATTCGTGCTGGATGCTGTTGCCCTCGATGTAGGTTCGCTCGCCGCGTTCCTCCGCCTCTTCAGAGGTGATGCCGAAATAAACCGCCACGTCTTTCAACCCGTAGGCCGTCATCTCGCGCGTCGTGATGTCGTAAAGCTGAACCAACAGATAGGTATCAACGACAGCACGACCCGGCAGATCGCATCGCGGAAAATCGATCCAGCGCTCGGCCACCTTGAGCCGGCTGTTGCGAAACTTCGCCGTTTGTCCGAAGCGTCCCCACGCGCAGGGAACTTTGAAACGCTTCGCTCGCTGCCGCAGATAATCGAGGTCGAACTTGAAGATGTTGTGTCCCTCGATCACGTCCGGATCTTCGGTGCGCAGCACGTCGTTGAGTTGCAGCAGAAGTTTTTTCTCCGCCTCGTCCGTCATGTCCTCCAGAACGAGCAAGCGCTGGCGCGTGCCAAACTGTAGTCCGATCGCGAGCACGCGGTCAGCCGGTTGCGCGGCATTGCTAAAACCGCCGTCACCGGAGGCGGTTTCGATGTCGAGCTGGCAACGATGCAGCTGACCAAAAGTCATGTCGCGATAAAGACGTTCGCGGCGTTGTAGCAAATACTGGCTCTCCAGCGGACGAATCACGTCGGTTGCGCCCTTGGTTTTCGCTTCGTCCAAGAGACGCTCATATGCTTCGAGCGAGTCGGCGATGAGCAACCGCGTGAACGTCCCCTCGCCTTCGAGCGGCTCGATCTTCGCTCCGAGCATGTCGCCACTCACCGCGTCCGCATTCAGCCAAGCGAAGGGTTTGAACGTTTCGACGCGTTCCTCGCGATGACCATCCGGCTTCGCGATCGCCACATGCGCGCGACCGGTGCCATCGACCCACAGCCCGCACAACGAGCCCGCCCCATTTACTTTCGGCGCGGAGAGAGATGGAGAACCGGATTCCATTTTCTCTCATTGAGAACACCGATCCCCGGATCGCCAACGCCAAATCCGTTCGATGTCAGCCCAACTAGCACCCGGCACCAGCCTAGCGTCTCAATACTACGATTCAGGGCACCGCTTTCAGTGCCTCGTCGACGTAGCTAAAAAATACTTCGTAGAGCGACGATTCGCGCAGCGGCAGGAGTGTCCCCTGCCCCGGGCGCTTGTTGAAATCGTCTTCCACCATGCGCGAGAAAAGCACTTCAATTTTCGAACCACCTTCAATCGCCACGGAAATTTTCGCATCGAACAGGACCTGGCGCGCCGTGCCGGGGCTGCCCGCGATGCTCGCATCCAAGGGACCGAAGGCGTGGATGATGCCTTGCGCCGGACCACCTTTCTCGAAGGTGTAGTTCATCTTTTTCAGCGCGGCCCGGGCGACATCGTAGGCTTTGCGCGGGTCGACGTTGACGACCTTCACCTGATATTGCGGCGGGGCGAAACGCTCGCGCACGTCGTTGCGAACCGTTTCACAGCCGGCAAGGACAAGAGCGAACAAAACCAGGAGAAAGAGGCAGGGAATTTTTACGGCGTTCATGCGGGTTGTTGTTGCGAGATGCAATGGAGCGTACCGCGCCCAAGCACGAGGTCGAGACAATCGACCGGCACAATCTCGCGGCCCGGGAAACAGTCGCCGAGGATTTCGGCCGCTTCGGCGTCGCGCTTCGGCTGGCGGAAAGCAGGCATGAGCACAGCGCCGTTGAGCACAAGATAGTTCGCGTAAGTCGCGGGCAGGCGTTGCTCGCCCTTGTAACACGGAAGCGGCATTGGCAGCTCGACGATCTTGAACTTCTTGCCCGCTGGCGTGCGCAGGCTTTTCAGGCGTTCGAGGTTTTCGCACAGCGCGCGATAATTGACGTCGCGAGGATTCGCTTCGACCGCGGTGGCTATGCCGCCAGATGGAAGGAACCGGCTGAGATCGTCGACGTGGCCATCCGTATCATCACCTTCAATACCGTCGCCCAACCAATAGATCGTGTGCACACCGAGATAATCGCGGAGCGCCTGCTCGATCTGTTCGCGCGTGAGGTGGGGATTGCGGTTTTTGTTCAGCAAGCAAGCCTCGGTTGTCAGAAGCAGGCCCTCACCGTTCACTTCAATCGAACCACCTTCAAGAATCATGGGGTGCGCAAAACGGCGCAGGCCGAGCTTCGCGGCGATCTTCGCCGGAATGGCGTTGTCGGCTTTGAACTTCGGGTATTTGCCGCCCCAGGCGTTAAACTGCCAGTCGGTGAGCGCGACTTCGCCGGTACGCGTATGCTTCACAAAGATCGGGCCATGATCGCGGCACCAAGCGTCGTCGGTCGCATGGGCGTAAATTTCGATGCGCGAAAGATCGGCCCCCGCCTGCTTAAGCAAACGGCGCGCCGTGGCGTGGAACGCGCTCGCGATATTAAACCGAACTGGTTCGTAGCGACTAATCGTCGCGGCGATTTCAGCAAATTTGGGCGGGATCGGCCGGTAGTTGCTCGGCCAGGTTTTACGGCGATGCGGCCAGGAAAGCCAGATGGCGGCTTGCGGCTCCCATTCCGCAGGCATGCGGAAACCAAGGGCGGTCGGAGTTTTTTTTGCGGCAGCCATGGTCAGCGTTTTTCTCCAAATTGTTTGCCCGAGGCAGGGACAGACCGCCGGGCCGTCCGTTGCTTTAAGGTAGGGACAATGCTCCGCATTGTCCTTTCCGATTCCAATCCCCTACTCTGGTCGAGAAAACGTTTCGTGATATCGCCGTACGCGTCGATGCGGCGATCACGGAGGAAAGGCCAGTGCGTGCGAACATCGTCGATCTGCGCGAGGTCGACCTCGGCGAGCACAATCTCTTCTCGGTCGACGCTGGCCTTGGCGAGTAGTTCCCCCTGTGTGCCCGCGACGAAACTTTGCCCCCAAAAGTCGATTCCATCGCCTCCCGCCGGCGCTTCATGACCAATGCGGTTGACCGAAGCGACGTAGCAGCCATTGGCGACGGCGTGCGAACGTTGAATCGTTTCCCATGCGCCGTGTTGTTTCGCGCCGAGTTCTTTACCCTCGCGCGGGTGCCAGCCGATCGCGGTCGGATAGAAAAGGACTTCGGCGCCTTGCATCGCGGTGAGGCGGGCGGCTTCGGGATACCATTGGTCCCAGCAAATCAGCACACCGATTTTGGCGTACTTTGTTTGCCAGGCGCGGAAGCCCGTATCGCCCGGCGTGAAATAGAACTTCTCGTAGAAAAGCGGATCGTCGGGGATGTGGGCTTTGCGATACGTACCGAGCAACGAGCCGTCGGCATCGATGATCGCAGCGGTGTTGTGATAGAGCCCGTGCGTGCGCTTCTCGAACAACGACGCGACGATGACGACCCTGTGTTTCCTGGCCAATTTCTGGAATGCCTGCGTGCTCTTCCCCGGAATCGTTTCAGCCAGAGCGAAGTTTTTATAATCTTCGCTCTGGCAGAAATATTCCGACGCAAACAGCTCTTGGGTGCAGATGATCTGGGCGCCTTGCTTGGCCGCACGCTCGGCCAGCGCGAGGGTTTTCTCGCGGTTGGCCGCTACGTCCGGGACGCAGGCGTGCTGCAGGAGGCCGAGGGTGATCTTGCTCATGGTGTGCGCGGGTTGGCTTGAAGCCCGGCTTTGTAGCAAGACTGTCAATACACCACTTTGTTCAGCGGGTATTCGACAATGCCTTCGGCACCAAGCGATTTGAGCAGCGGAATGATTTCGCGGACCACGCTTTCGTCGATGATCGTCTCCAGCGCGACCCATTCGGGCGAACTGAGCGGCGAGATCGTCGGATTGCGCAACGAAGGCACGGCTTTGATGATTTTCTCAAGCGAAGCCTTAGGCGCGTTCATCTTGAGACCGACCTTGCTTTGCGCTTCGAGAGCGCCGATGAGCAGCAGCGCAATCGTCTCGATCTTCTTGCGCTTGGCGGGATTGGCCCAGCTGGCCTTGTTGGCGATGAGCTTGGTGTTGGTGTAAAGCAGCGTGTCGACGATGCGGAGCTTGTTCGCGCGGAGCGAGCTGCCCGTTTCCGTGATATCGACGATGGCGTCGACAAGATCGGGCACTTTGACCTCGGTGGCGCCCCAGGAGAATTCGACGAGAGCGTCGACCTTCTTCTCGGCGAAGTAGCGTTTGACGGTGTTAACCAGTTCGGTTGCGACGCGTTTGCCGGCAAGGTCGGCAGCCGATTTGATCGGCGAAGCTTCGGGCACGCAGAGAACCCAACGCGACTTTTGGACCGAGGCTTTGCTGTAAATGAGATCGCAGACCTCCACGACATCGGACTCGTTTTCCTTAACCCAATCGTAGCCGGTCAGGCCGCAATCGAAGAACCCATGTTCCACATAGCGGCTCACTTCCTGAGCGCGGACAAAACGGCCGTCGAGTTCCGGGTCGTCGATCGACGGCTTGTACGAACGCGAGCTGGTGGTGATTTTCCAACCGGCCTTCGCGAACAGGTTTTTCGTGGATTCCTCGAGGCTACCCTTGGGCAACCCGAGCATGAGTAGAGGTGTTACGTCAGGCACGCGCCCAAGGCACACGGGCGAATCCCCTGCTTCAAGTTTTTTCGCCGCACGGACCGGTACAGTGGGCTCCTGCGGCCGAAACTATTTTTACATTTCATCGCAGTTTCTTTTGACAACAGGGCACCACTTTGTAAAAAAGATGTCCGTTACCCCCCTCTATGCGTTCAGCACCAAAACCACTGATTCTGGTTGTAGAAGATGAGGAAGAGCTCGCAAAGCTTATTGCTATCCACCTCGAAGAGGCGGGGATGCAAACTCAAGTTTACAACCGTTGCGCGCACGCCCTGCGCTTTTTGAAGAAGAATTTCGCCAACCTTCTCCTTTTGGACGTAAATTTGCCGGATCAGTCAGGCTTCCAACTTCTGGAGGAGCTCAAGAAAAGTGATATCTCGGTCCCCACGATCTTCGTGACCGGTAACTCGCTCGAAACGAGCAAAGTCCGCGGTCTCGAGATGGGCGGCGACGACTACATCACCAAGCCCTTCAGCTATCCAGAACTCGTTGCGCGCATACACGCTGTGTTGCGCCGCGCCGAGTCGGTCAGCGACTTCAACGTCACCAAAAACGCCAAGGTCAGCGACCAGCCGTTCGACTTCTGCGGCGCCAAAGTCACGCCCGACCGCCTTGAGATCGAGTTCCCCAACGCCACCATCACCAAGATCGGCCGCAAGGAACTGGGCATTCTCTCCTACTTGAACGACAACCAAGGCATCGTCATCACGCGTAAGGCCCTAATCCATGCCGTCTGGGGCATTCACGCCGACGTGAAGAGCCGCTCGCTCGACCAGTACATCGTCAAAGTTCGCGATCTGTTCAAAACCAATGGCCTCAGCCTCGACACCTTCCGCACCGTTCACAGCGTCGGCTACATCTTCGACCCGAAAGGCGTTTCGCAAGAAGGCCGGTAAAAAAACAAAAAGTTTCAACAGGGCTGTCCACAACACACCCGAAAACGCCGCTTTCGAGCGGCGTTTTTTTTGGCTCGGCGAAACTTGCTCTACCCTTTCCGTTTCCGAAAAACCCCGCGGAAGCACCAGGCAATCAGCACAACATTCGCGACCGCCATCTCAACCGGCAAAGGTGGCAAGCGCCGGCAGGCCAGTCCGAACACAACGAATCCAGCCACCATAAAAACAAGATCCGCCCCGCGCGCCGCTTTTTCTTTCCAAAGCAAAAATGCCAGCGAACTCCAGACGGCCAGCGCCGCCACGGCCGCGAGCCAGAAAAACCGCACCGCCATTTCCATCCGTCCGTCGCGCACGAGCAGCACGGCCACGAGCCAGAAGAGCACTTCGTTGAAGAACAAAAAGCCTGTCGCCAGAGCCGAAACGAGATGGGCGTTCACCGGAAACTGTCCTTTCTCGTCGACCGGCACGCGGCTCAACATCGCGCAGCCCGTGCAGCAAAAATACTCGCGGCCCGGGTCCACGCGCCGGACTTTGAATGGCAATCCGCAGTAATGACACGGAACGCGCTCCACGATTTACTCCTCCGCCTCCGGCGTATCCAAATGTTGGATAATCAACTCCTGCAATGTGGCCAGAAACAGATAACACATGAAGAATTTTCGCACGGCCTCGGGCAATTTCTCGATTTCGATATCGCCCGACTCCAATGTCTCATCGGCGATTCCTTTCAGATATTCCTCGCGCAGCCGCAATCGCACCGCAGAACAAGCACGCACCACCGGCTCTCCGTTGTCCTCGTCGAAAATGATTATGCCACTCGCAAAGAATTCCTTGTTAAACAACGCAAGCAATCGGGCGATGTCGCCATTTTGCGAACCGAGCAGTTCCTCATGCCAGAACTCGCGCATGTCCGAATCGACCGCACCCATTTCAAGCGGCGCTGCGAGACGTTTGTCCAACGAATCGGCGACGGCTTTCACGGCGTCAAGCAAGGGTGCAACCACGGACAGGCTGAGTCTGACTTCAATTCGCTTCATCGGAGCACTCGTTGAAAGCCCAAGCATAGCTTCGTTGCACGCCGAATTTCGTAAAATCGCTCACACCGGCTGTCGCGCCGCGAGGTTGTGTTGCCTCAGTTAAGTCGCACCGTCCGTTACCGCACATCCCTTTGGTTCTGCCTTAATGGTTTGTCATTTCCGAGATGTAAAGGACTCAAGCTGTCGTGGGATGACGTTTTATATTAAAGGCATGAGAGTCAAAAACCGTTTGTCATCTAATGAATGACAAACGGTTTTGTGGAAGTTGCTCAAAACTAGCGGCCGATGGAGTGCGAAATCTGGGGGGGTATGCAAACAGGCACCATAAAAAAGGCCGCTCGTTGAAGAGCGGCCTCGCAAAAATATCTCTGGCGTCAGGTTAAGAAGCCGAACCAGTCTCGGCGGGCTTGCTGGCCTCCTTGGCCTTGAATTCCAGCGTGTCGCCATTGCGGATCACGAGGCAGGGTTCGCCGTCCTTGACCTCGCCCTTGAGGATGGCTTCGGCCAGCGGATCTTCGAGATAATGCTCGACGGCACGGCGCAGCGGACGCGCACCATACTTCTCGTCGTAGCCTTTCTCGATGATGAGGGCCTTGGCCTCGGGCGTGAATTCGAGGACGATTTTCCGGTCGTGGAGTCGTTTCGCGAATTTCGCGACTTCGAGATCAACAATCTTAACCAGATCTTCGCGATCCAGCGGACGGAAGAAGATGATGTCGCTGATACGATTCAGGAACTCGGGCTTGAAGATGCGTTTCGCTTCTTCGAGCACCTTCTCGCGCATTTTCTCGAAATCGTTGAAATTGCCGGTCATCGCCGCAAAGCCCATCGAGTTCTGGCGCTGCAGGAGATGCGCGCCGACATTCGAGGTCATGATGATGATCGTATTTCGGAAATCGATTGTGCGACCGAGCGAATCGGTCAGACGGCCGTCTTCGAGAATCTGCAGGAGCAGCTGAATGACGTCGGGATGGCCTTTTTCGATTTCGTCGAAAAGAACCACCGAGTACGGACGACGACGGACAGCCTCGGTGAGCTGGCCGCCTTCCTCGTAACCGACATAGCCCGGAGGGGAACCAATCAACCGCGACACGGCGAATTTTTCCATGTATTCGGACATGTCGATCTGGATGATCGCGTCCTGCGAGCCGAACATATTTCCGGCGAGCTGTTTCGCGAGTTCGGTTTTGCCGACACCGGTTGGGCCGACAAACATGAAGGAGCCAATCGGACGACGCGGATCCTTGAGGTCGGCGCGCGAACGGCGGAGCGCTCTGGCGATGGCGATGGTTGCGGCATGCTGGCCGATGACGATCTTCTGCAGATCGGTTTCGAGGGAGAGAAGTTTTTCGCTCTCCTTCTTTTCCATGCGGGTGAGCGGAATGCCGGTCCAATCGGCAACGACCTGCATCATGAGGTCTTCGTCGATGTTCACGCGTTTGTCTTCGCGGGCCTTTTTCCATTCGTCGGTGGCTGCGTCCTGCTTGGCGCGGAGCTGTTTCTCCTTGTCGCGATATTTCGCAGCTTCTTCGAAATGCTGCTTCGCGATGGCGTCTTCTTTCTGCGCGCAAACCTGTTCGATTTCCTTGGTGAGGTCTTCGATGTCGGGGGGGCGGCTGAGCGAGGCGATGCGGGCGCGGGAGCCAGCTTCGTCCATCACGTCGATGGCCTTGTCGGGCAGGAAGCGACCGGTGATATAGCGATCGGACAACTTGGCCGCGGCTTCGAGGGATTTATCCGTGAAGGTGGCCTTGTGGTGATCCTCGTACTTATTGCGAATGCCTTTGAGGATGAGAATGGTGTCCTCAACGGAAGGCGCTTCGACTTTCACATTCTGGAAACGGCGGTCGAGCGCGCTGTCCTTCTCGATGTACTTGCGGTACTCGTTGAGGGTGGTCGCGCCGATGCACTGCAATTCACCGCGGGAGAGCGCGGGCTTGAAGATATTCGAAGCGTCCATCGCGCCTTCGGCGGCGCCGGCACCGACGATCGTGTGAAGTTCGTCGATGAAGAGGATGACGTTTTTGGCGCGTTTGATTTCATCCATCACGGCCTTGATGCGCTCTTCGAACTGGCCGCGGTATTTGGTACCGGCGACCATCAGGGCGAGATCGAGCGTGATGACCTTTTTCTCCAACAAGATCTCAGGGACAATGCCGTTGGCGATTTCCTGCGCGAGACCTTCGACGATGGCGGTCTTGCCCACGCCAGCTTCGCCGATAAGCACGGGATTGTTTTTCGTGCGACGGCAGAGAATCTGGATGACGCGGCGGATTTCGTTTTTGCGACCGACGACCGGATCCATTTCGCCCTTGCGAGCGAGTTCGGTGAGATCGCGGCCGAACGCCTTGAGCGCGGGCGTTTTGACTTCCTTCTTGTCGCCTTCGGGGCCGCGCGGTGCGGGACCGCTGCCTCCGCCGGTTGGTTCGTCACCACCGGGCGTGCCGCCGGCGCTTTCGGAACCGGCAAACTGAGGATCGAGTTCGCGGAGGATTTCGTTGCGGGTGCGCTCGATGTCGATGTCGAGGGACTTGAGCACGCGGGCGGCGACGCCCTCACCTTCGCGGAGAAGGCCGAGGAGAATATGCTCGGTGCCGACGTAGGAATGATTGAGTGCCTTGGCTTCCTTGCCGGCGAGCGCGAGGACTTTTTTCACGCGCGGTGTGTAAGGAATGCTGCCGGCGGCTTTGGTTTCCTGCCCGGTGCCGACCTGCTTTTCCACAGCGGCGCGCACGGTTTCGAGATCGAGCCCCATTTTCTGGAGCACGCTGACGGCGACACCCTGGCCGAGTTTAATCAGGCCGAGGAGAATATGCTCGGTGCCGACGTAGTTGTGGTGGAAGCGATCGGCTTCCTTGCGAGCGAGAGCGAGCACCTGCTGCGCTCTCGGCGTGAAGTTATTCATCGGCTCCATGATGGTATTTGAAATTGTTGCGCGGATCGTTGGCGAAGGCGCGGGTTTTTTAGTTCTGACCGTTAATAGAGAAGTTTGGTTTCGCGAAAGCGGCAAATTCCGTGCGAAGTTTTTCCGCACGCAGCGTATCGCGTTCGTTCGATTCGAGATCGTGCTTGGTCGTGCTCTGGATGTGGCCGGGTTGAGCCTCGATGAAGAGGCGGTCAATGACACAGCGGCTGTCGTCGGGGAAAACACCGAGGTCGATACCGAGGCGAAGGAGCGATAGCAGGTTCATCGCCTCGCCAGAGCTGAGGAGATGGCTGTTTTGCAAAATGCCATAGGCGCGGCCGATTTTATCGAAGACTTTCGGCGCGTCGTTTTCCATCAGACGGGCGCGAGCGTTGAGTTCGTGTTCAACGATGGAATTGAGCACGCTGCCGAGACGCTTGATGATGTCCTCTTCGGATTCGCCGAGCGTCGTTTGGTTGGAGATTTGAAAAATGCTGCCGCTGGCGTCCGAACCTTCGCCGAAGAGACCGCGCACCACCATGCCGAGCTGGTTGACGGCCCGAACGACTTTTTCCATCTGGCTCGAAATCACGAGCGCGGGCAGATGCATCATCGCCGAGGCGCGCATACCGGTACCGAGATTGGTTGGGCAAGCAGTGAGATAACCAAGCGAAGGAGAGAACGCGTAGTCGAGTTTGTCTTCGAGCGCGGTGTCGAGATCGTTGATCGCGGCCCACGTTTTCTTGAGCTGGAAACCCGCGCGCAACGTCTGAATGCGGAGGTGATCCTCCTCGTTGATCATGACCGAGAATGCCTGGTCTTTGCTGATGACAACGCCGGCGCCACTCTTCGCGCCGCTGAGTTCGCGGCTGATGAGATGGCGTTCCACGAGAATCTGTTTTTCGAGGTCGCTCAGTTCGTCGATGCTGGCGCTGAGCGACTTTTTCATCTGCGGAGCCGAACCGACTGCTTCCCGACAAGCTTCGAGAATCGCGGCGCGCTCTTTTTCCTTGGCCCAGCCGGGGAAGGATTTGCCCGCAAGGTTGCGGGCGAGGCGGATGCGCGTCATGAGGACAATCGCGCACTTGCTGCTCGCCGTATCGGTGAGCTCGGAGGGCGTGGCAAGAAGCGACTTGAGCGTCATGGCCTTAGCTCGTGAGCTTTTGTCCGTAGCTTTGTTTGACTTGGGAGATTTCATCGCGGTAGCGGGCGGCGTCTTCGTAACGCTCGGATTTGATCGCCTCTTCGAGGTTGTCCTCGAGTTTGTTGAGACGGTCGGTGATAAGTTTTCGATCAAGTGCCTTATGGGGGACTTTGCCGGTGTGGTTGGTTCCTTTGTGCATGTTGTCGAGCATGGGCTCGATCATGCCTTTAAAAGTTTCGTAGCAATGCGGGCAGCCGAAGCGGCCGTGTTTCTTAAAATCGCCCTGCGTGAAGCCGCAATGTTCGCAACGCAATCCCTCGGCCGTCGCGGCTTCAGGGGAAAGCGAAGCCTTCAAAAGCAGGTCGGCCAGCGAAAAGCCGCTCGGGTCGGTCACGCCTTTCGCTTGGGCACAACTTTCGCAGAGGTCCACCTTATGGACCTTGTTATTAACAATCTGCGTAAGATGCACCGTTGCTGGTTTTGAGCAGAGATCACATTTAAGAGGGCTGGCCATGGAAGAATTATAGCACGTCCGACGAAACTATCGACACAGAGGAGTTAAAATTGCGACGCAGATCACGGAAAGAACTGCAACACTTTGCAACAACCATGCCAGCCGCCTTGTCGCTGGCAAGTCCTAGGAGGACGGCAAAATATGCGGACTTTTCTCCGGCCGCACCGTGCAGACCCGGCGCATCGAACGTGCATTTTGTCACATTCGGCGCCGCTGTCGCCAGCATGGCACACTCGTTAGGTATTAACCCGCGAGTGGCCATCCGGGATAAGCCGGCTCGCGGCCCGATCAAATCCGTGTGCCTTCAACCAGCACGCGGCGGCGGAATGCTTCGAGGACGCGTTGCGTGATCGGACCGGGCTTGCCGGAGCCGATTTCGCGGCCGTCGAGTTTCACCACAGGGATGACTTCGGCGGCGGTGCCGGTCAGGAAGCATTCGTCGGCGGTCCAAAAATCGTACCGCGTCATGTCCACTTCGCGGAGGGTCACGCCGATTTCCTTGGCGATGTCGAGGATCGCGCCGCGCGTGATGCCTTTGAGCGCGCCTTGCGAGGCGGGCGGCGTGAGGATTTCGCCTTTGAACACGGTGAAAATATTATCGCCAGTGCATTCGGCCACGTAGCCTTGGTCGTTAAGCATAATCGCCTCAAGGGCGCCAAATTGCTTGGCCTCGATCTTGGCGAGGATGTTGTTGAGATAGTTGAGCGACTTGATCGCGGGGCTGAAGGCGGCAGGATTCACGCGACGCGTTGGCACGGTGACGATTTCGAGGCCCTTCGTGTAGTGCTCCGCAGGATACAGATTAATCTTGTCGGCGATGATGAAGATCGACGGTTTCGGGCAAAGCCAGGGCGACAAGCCGAGGTCGCCCACACCACGCGTCACCACCAAACGGATGTAGCCGTCGCTGAGATTGTTTTGACGGCAGATTTCGCAGGTCGCGTCGGAGATCTCCTTGCGCGTCCACGGCATCTTCAGGAGGATCGCCTTGGCGGAGTACTCGAGACGTTCCAGATGTTCTTCGAGGCGGAAAATGTTGCCCTTATAAAGGCGGATGCCTTCGAAAATGCCGTCACCATAAAGCAACCCGTGGTCGAACACGGAGATCTTGGCGTCGGCCTGGTCAACAAATTTGCCATCGAGATAAATCTTCATTCCCGCAGACTAGAAAGTGCGCGGCGAGCTTGTCCAGCCTGCGTACCATAGAACATTTGTGTCCCGCCTGAACTTGCCAAGCGCTGTGCCGGTCCCCTTGCTCGACGCGTGCCTCCACCGACCCGTCCTTTCCGCGTCATCGAACTCATCACGGTGCTGGTGATCGCCGGGCTCATCGTCGCGGTCATCCTCCCCCGCTGCGGAAAAAATTCCGCCCATGCGCCGGCCGATTCCGCCAACCAGCCGCTCCCGGCTAGCACGCCAGCTGCTCCATGACATTACGGTGAACTCATTGGCACCATTGCATTCCGAACCTTTTCCAACATTTTCGTTTAAAACTCAATGACTGCCGCCACGCCCAACGCCTCCGTTCCCGTCACTTACGTCGTCGGTCACCGCAATCCCGACACCGATGCGATTTGCTCGGCCATTGCGTATGTCGCCTTCAAAGAGGCTCGTGGCGAAAAAGGCTTCGTCGCCGCCCGTTGCGGCAATTCCAACGCCCGCATCGACACCGTGCTCAAGCGGTTTCATCAGCCGTTGCCGTTGTATCTCAGCGATGTCACCCCACGCGTGCGCGATGTGATGATTTCCAATGTCATTTCTGTCCGCCCCACGGCAACGTGTGCCGAGGCATTGGAAGTCATCGATGCGCACGATGTCCGCGTCCTCCCTGTCACAACCAACGACAACCGCGTCATCGGCTCCATCTCGGTTTTTCAACTGGGTGGTTATTTCATTCCCCGCATGCGCGCTCCCCGTGAAATGCGAAAGGTCCATACGTCCCTCGCTCACATTGCCCGGGCACTCAAGGGCCGCATCATCCACATGCGCGAAGAGGATCGCGAAGAAGATCTTTTCATCCGCATCGGCGCGATGGACGTGCGGTCGTTCGGAAAATTCTCCGAGGTCGAAGGCATTGGACCCGAACAATCGATTATCATCGTGGGCGACCGTTGGGACATTCAACAGCGGTCCATCCAGATCGGTGTGCGCGCACTCGTTGTCACCGGCAATCTTCCGATTGATGAAGAAGTCATCGAGCAGAGTCCGCAAAGCCGGTGTCAGTCTGATCGTGAGCCCCTACGACTCCGCCACCACTGCCTGGGTCATTCGAACGGCCTCGATCATCGACAGCATGATCGATCGCAAATTCGCCTCCGTCACCGCCGATCTGCGCCTCGGGGATATCCGCCGCAAAATCGCCGCCTCCAACACGCCCGCCTACATGGTTGTCGATGATGAGGGCAAACTCCAGGGAATCCTCACCAAGACTGACATTCTCAAAACGGTGAAAACCCGCCTCGTGCTCGTTGATCACAACGAAGTCACGCAAGCCGTCCCCGGCGCCGATGAGGTCACGGTCACCGAGATTATCGATCACCATCGTCTCGGGTCTTTGAATACACAGCAACCGATCCTGTTCATTAACGAACCAGTCGGTTCCACCTGTACGATTGTCGCGGATCTTTTCCGACGCGACGGACTTACTCCTTCGCCCGATATCGCCGGCATCATGATGAGCGGCATCATTTCCGACACGTTGCATCTCAACAGCCCGACGACCACGGAAAAAGACGCCAGCCTTCTCGCCTGGCTCTCGAAAATCGCCGACGTTAATTCCGGCGAACTCGCCAATCTCATTTTCAGTTCCGGCTCCGTCATCATCGCCAATTCGCCCGAAAAAGTCATTCGCTCGGATTTCAAAATCTACGAAGAGCTCGGCGTGCGTTTTTCCGTTTCACAGGTGGAGGAACTGGGCTTCGGGAACTTCTGGAAACACTCCAAGGAACTCGCCGCCGCCATGCAGCAAGTCATCACCGCCGAAACTCTCGCGTTTTCCGCTTTGCTCGTGACCGATATCAATACGCAGAACTCGCTTCTCCTCGTCAAAGGCGACCCGGAGTTCATCGCGCACGTGACTTACCCCCATGTTGAGCAAAACGAAATTTTCGACATGCCCGGCGTCGTCAGCCGCAAGAAACAACTCATCCCGTACATCACATCGGTTCTCCGCGAAATGCAGTCCGAAGGCCTGCTCCCCGCGACGCCTGCCACCACGACTCGCTCCGCCTTTACCCCCGCGCCGGAGATCTGAGTTCCGGACGTTCGGGCCTTTTCGCCACAGAGGACACAGAGCTCCGACACAGAGTTCACAGAGAAATATTTTCTGAGGTTTGTTTATTATCCCTCTCTACTCCACGTCCATTGGCAGGAAAACCGCTGCAAACCCTACGGTCTCCCTCCGCCTCCGTGTCAGCGCTCCGTGTCCTCTGTGGCGAAACTCAGTCCTCCGTCCCACCATCTGTTAAAAGCTGCATTGCAACGCGCCCGCTGATTCCATTGCATACGGGTTTTTCCATGAGCGCTGCCACTCCCGAAAACCCGACACCTGCACCTAGCGATTTCATTCGTGACATCGTTGCCACGCACGTCGGCGAGCAACGCTACCCGAAAATCGTCACCCGCTTCCCGCCCGAGCCCAACGGCTACCTGCACATCGGCCACGCCAAATCGATCTGTCTCAACTTCGGCATCGCCCGCGAAAACAACGGCCAGTGCAACCTCCGCATGGACGACACTAACCCGACGAAGGAGGACATCGAGTACGTCGAGTCCATCATCGAGGACGTCCAGTGGCTCATCGCCGGCTGGGCCGACCAGTGCCTCGGTTTCAAGCCCAAGGGCAAAACTCCCGCCGCCCAAACGGTCAACGGCCAGCCCGACTTTTACCTCGCTCCCGTCCCCGCCAACACCATCGGTCACCCCCACTCGCCCGACGTCGAGCCCTTCTTCGCCTCCGACTACTTCGACCAGATCTACGGCTACGCCATCGAACTGATCAAAAGAGGCAAGGCCTACGTCTGCGACCTTTCCCCCGAGGACACCGATGCCTACCGCGGCTCGCCCGACAAGCCCGGCAAGGACAGCCCGTTCCGCAACCGTTCCGTGGAGGAAAATCTCGACCTCTTCCAGCGCATGCGTGCCGGCGAGTTCCCAAATGGCGCCCGCTCCCTCCGCGCCAAGATCGACATGGCCTCGCCCAACATCTGGTTGCGCGACCCGCTCATCTACCGCATTCGCCACGCCGAACATCACCACACCGGCAACAAGTGGTGCATTTACCCGCTCTACGATTTCGCTCACTGCCTGAGCGATTACCTCGAAGGCATCACGCACTCCGTCTGCACGCTGGAGTTCGAGGTTCACCGTCCGCTCTACAACTGGATCCTCGAAAGCCTCGGCCTGCCCCGCCCGCTCCCGCAGCAGTACGAATTCGCTAAACTCATCCCTACCTACATGATCGTCTCCAAGCGCAAACTCATCGCGCTCGTCAACGACAAGGTGGTCGAAGGCTGGGATGATCCCCGCATGCCCACGATCAGCGGCATCCGCCGCCGCGGCATTCCCGCCTCCGCCCTGCGCCGCTTCGTGACCAGCGTCGGCGTGACGAAATTCAACAGCGTCACCGACATCGCCGTCTACGAGCACGCCGTGCGTGACGAACTCAACAAGATCGCCCAGCGCCGCCTCGCCGTGCTCCGCCCGATCAAGCTCACCCTCACCAACATCGCCCCCGGCCAGACGATCGAGTGCAACGCCACGAACAATCCCGAAGATCCAAACGCCGGCACACGCACCGTCATCATCGGCCGCGAGGTCTTCATCGAGAGCGACGACTTCATGGAAGTCCCGCCGCCGAAATATTTCCGCCTGCGCCCGGGTGGTGACGTCCGCCTCAAGTACGCCTTCATCATCAAGTGCGACGAGATTGTGAAAGACCCTTCTGGCAAAATCACCGAGATCCGCTGCACCGCCGATCTCGATTCCCGCACCGGCGGCCCGACCTCTGATCGTAAGGTCAAGGGCACCATCCACTGGGTGAATGCCGCCACCGCGATCGACGCCGAAGTCCGCCTCTACGACCGCCTCTTCACCGCGGCCGAGCCCGATGCCGACGGTGACTTCAAGAAGAACCTGAATCCAAAGTCCCTCGAAGTCCTCACCGCGAAACTGGAACCGAGCCTCGCCGATGCGAAGCAGGACGTGCGTTACCAGTTCGAACGCCTCGCCTACTTCGCCCTCGACCCGAAGGATTCAAAACCGGGCAAACCCGTCTTCAACCGAACCATCACCCTGAAGGACGCCTGGAACCCGGGAAAGAAGTAATCTTTCCTCTTTCTCGTTCTCTTTATCTTTCTCCGAGGTAAAGCCCGACGTTCCCGGCGGGCTCGATCACGTCGCTTACCGGCCAGGCCCAAAATCGCGCAAGGGATTGCGCGATCCACCTCATATACCCGAGCTGTTTGTTTCTGCAAAAAACCGAACCAACCTAGCATTTACAACCACTTCCTTTTGCGGTGATCTCGTTCACATGCGTTTTAACCACGTTGTTGTATTCGCAGGATTGCTGCTCTTCTCTTGTGCGAAGAAAGCCAACAAGCCATGGCTCTACTACTCTAGTGGCGCGGGCCTAAATGATGCGGTGGTTTACGTTAACGAAAACCCGACAAATCAAGGAAGGGCCTTTTCGCATTTTGTCATAGAGGGTGTGAATTGGGTTCGTCTCAAGGGCGAGGCCGGTGAGAACGGTTACCAGTTTCGCGTAGTTAAGAAACCCAGCCTGACGGGCTCGGTATATGAAGATGTCATCAACCAAGAGTCGGCGGAGTCGGGACAGGTAAATCGGATCTTCTCGTTCAATCAGGGAGAATGGTGGCGTTGGACCTGGCAGGATGCGGACGAAATCAAAGGTTTTGAGGAAAAGGATCTGCATGAAATCAAAGCGATCATCCGCGAGGTGATCGAGAACGCCAAACAGCCCGTTACGAGATGGGAAGACATCCTCCCAAAAGCAAAGACGAGGATGTGGTCAGACGATCCCGAACAACTTGCCGACGGACGTAAACTCTGCGAAAAGGCGATCAAAGGCATTCGCAGCTATAAGAAACTCGTTTATCAGGAATGTAGATCTGAGGACTTAGTTCATTTCGTGGGCAAACAATTGGTTATGGTTAAGGCAAAAACAGGACCAATCTTCTACGTCGGACAAGACGAGGCAGATAAAGCAAAACCGAAGACTGGCGAAGTCGTATGGAACTACTTCATTGGGCAGGATGAGATGTTTTTTGCCAAGTTCAACGGCCAGTGGACTTGGCTGATTCCGACACCGTGAAAACTTACTCCGTGTCCATCAAAACAGGGCAACCTCAAACTGTGCACTTTGCACAAAACCCAAACTGACGGGCCAAGCCCCGATTGCCTGTGGCATCCGCTCCAAGCCGCCAGAGCCAAGCCACGACTCCGTCGAACCACCTATTTGGACGTTGGAAGCACAAAAGATGGACTGGCGACTGCGATCGCTGACTGAGCGAGCGTGATCGCTGGCTTGGCGAACGCGTTCGCGGCCTTAGCGAGAGCTCTCACGGACTCAGCGACTACGTTCGTGGAGACCGCGACGCGATACCAAGGCCGGCGATTGCGATCGCCAGGGGCGTGATCACGATCGCGAAGCCTGCGATGACGGTCGCTGCCTCAAAACAAACCCGCCAGTAGAACATTGCCTCCACTTACGACCGACATGGGCAAAGGAACAGTACCGAAGTTTCCAACAGTGTCAGGCCCATGACTCTTTACGGGACTAATCAGCGTGGCTCGTCGAATCACCCTCAATCTCCAAAAAATAACTTGGCAAATGGCAGCAACCGAACCATCACGTTGAGGTATGCTTAGTTCAGCAACAGATCGTCACCCCTAATACCCAATGCCCCTACGACTTCTTTTTATCCTCACTGCAACCCTGCTCGCGCTGACGAGCAACGCCAACGCCCGACCCATTCTCTACGCACGCCCCATCGGACAGTGGACGTGGGTACCGGCTGACGAAAGAGTATCCTCCCAGATCAACACAGGGGTAATCAACGGAAGGACCCAAACAGTCAGAAACTACACCTTATCCAGCAATGCCCTTGGTGCAGGACTTTCTGCCGGTCTGGTTTTGGGCAAAAATGACAGCATGGAAATAGGCATCGAAGCTTCATTCAGCCAGTTTAATGGCACCTACATGGTCACAGACTTGATGGCTTCGAACACCGCAACTGGCTCCACCTATTCGTGTACTTATAAAGTGACCAACGTTCTGGCTGCCTTTCGGCACTATCTCGGACGGAAAGAAAGCAAATTCCGGCCTTACTATGGCCTGACTTTAGGCGAAACGCGTCTGCAATATCCCAACCTATTCTCGACGCATTCCCAATCGGATGACTCTGACCAACGGAGCGTAACAAGCGGATTGGGCGTTGGAATGACCTATAAAGTCACTGAGAGAATCCAACTCGAAGCGGGCTACCGCTACTCGCTTGCCGCGACTCTATCGCTCAACGGCCTCAGTGACCTTATGGGCAAAAGCCAGGCACTCAGCTTTTCGCTGCGCTATAACTTCTGAAAGCAAAGATGAAGGGGTCGAAACTTTGCACTTTGCACAAAACGGCCCGGCTGTTCCAACGCCTCACTCCATCGTCGCGATGACATTTGTCGTGTTTTCGAGGCGGAAGGTTTCGCGGGCGAGCGCGTTCACCTTGGTCACAGTCACGGCACGCGTGTTGGCCCGGTAGCGGAAATGGTGGCGCCAGTCGCCGTTCATCATCAGCCAATCGGCCAGATCCCGCGCAATTTCAATCGCGGCTTCTGGTTTTGGTTCCGCAGGAGCCAGCTCCTCTTGAGCGACACGCAGTTCAGTTTCCGTAATCCCTGTTTCTGCCAGCCGTTTCACTTCCGCCAGCGTGTCCGCCCGCGCCTGTTCAACGTCTATCTCGGGCTTAAACGAACCATAGATAATCAACAAATTCGGGTCGCGCATGGCCGGTCCTTCCATGCAACTCACCCGGCGAATCCCCGCCGACCGATCCGCCAGCCTGGCCGTGATGCGTTTCTGGAGCACATTCCCGATAACGCCCCACGTCTCGATATCCTCCGATGCACCGGGGCCTTTGTGAAAGCTGATGAGAAACATCGGCCGGTCGTGCCCGCTCACGCGCGCGATTCTTTCTTCGGTTTGACGCGGTTCAACCGCTTCGAGCCCAAGGCGCTTGGGGCCGCCCTTAAATTCGCTGAGGCGCACTTGGGCCAACGCTTGAACGCGTGCGGGGTCGACATCGCCCACGACCACGAGAATGAGATTCGACGGGGCGAGCGCTTTGCCTGCGTGGTTGAGAAATCCTTCTAGCGAAAGGTTCTCTACCGCGCTTTCAGGTCCAAAAACCGGCCGTCGATACGGGTGTTGTTGATAAGCTGCGTCCAACAATACGTTGCTCATCTTCGCCCAGCGTTCGGTCGCGGCCGTGCGCTCGCTGATGATTGTTTTTCGAGCTGCCTCGAAATTCCCCCCGTCGACAACGATGAACCAGGTCGTCACAAAATCGAGCGCCTCCTCTAGCTTCGCTTTCGGCCATACGCTGGACGCGTACACGAAATCTGGATTGGCAAAACACGCGAGTTGACTGCCTCCCTGCTCGGCGAGTCGCGCACTCTCCTGCCCCCACACAGCCGCCAGCACCTTTGATGCGCCCGTGTGATCGGTGGTTTCTTGAGCGCTTCCGCCGCAGACATAGAGCATCACGGTGATTTCACCCGGCGTCGGCGCCGGAGCTGCGATCACACGGACGCCTTTCTCGAAGGAGACAACCACAGTTCGCTCTTCGTCGCTTAGATGGGTCGCACGGGCCGTTGAAAACAGCCCGACTAAACACAGTAAAAAAAGAGCAGGTCGCGCAAACGCATCACGCAAACGGCAAATATGAGGCAATAACGGTTTCATCGGTATAGCAGGGGTTGAAACGACTTTGTCATTAACGCACGAACGGCTGTGACGCTTAAAATTCTAAACGTCCTGCGACACCGTATCCCTTCAACCTTTCGAACAACGTCCCGCACGTTAGGTGCCGCTGAAAAATGATCGAGCTCTGCAATTTGTACGCGAGACCAAGTCGCGATTCAATCGAACCACCACACTGAAGAACGCCTGGAGCCCAGTGAAGAAGTAGCTACGCCTGCAGCCAATTGCACACCACGATATTTTCCTTCGCGGTTTTCCACATGATCACCAATGCCACGAAAGTCGCGGCCACCAGGAAAACCGTATTTCCTCAAACATCGACGCTCTCCCGGAAAGCTCTTATCGAGGAGGACGACATTTCACGTTGACGATGCTCAGCCCCGATTTATAGACGGTCTGGTCCGCAGGTATCGCGTATTTGTTTCGTTAAACGAAAGGAATCATTATGGAAGGGAACCTTTATTCCACCGGAGGCGCAGTTAATTTGAGCAACGGAGAAAATGTTAAGGATTTCCAGATCTCAGATTTACCACGCGACAAGATATTCTCGATAGAATTTGTCGGTATCAATGGTTTTGCCCAGCAAGATCAAATTCTCTTCGTATCCCTCGAAGTGACCAACGGAGATCGAGCGGGCACTTACCCGATCGTCCTGACGGGATCCTCTCCTTTTGGGGACCCGGCCTATCCCAAAAGAGTATTTGGATCACAACAAGTCGCTCTTCGTGCCACGCCCAATACGAGTATAACCGTTTCCGTAGCCCGCAATAATACACACAACGAAGCTAGGATACTCTTCGAACTTGCTGGACGGGTATTCCCTCCTGCGCCGAGTACTTGAACGCAGAGACGACTCCGGCCGCTACAAGCCAACAGAGCCAAACGAACGCGCCGCCGACCGACTGATTTTGGCCTTCGAATCGCAAAAGAGGGACCGGCGATCGCGATCGCTGACAACGCGAGCGTGATCGCTGCCTTAGCGAGAGCTCTCGCGGGTTCGGCGATCACGTTCGCCAACGCCGCGAGCGCAATACCAAGGCCGGCGATTGCGGTCGCCAGTGGCGCGACCACGGTCGTGAAGCGGGCGATCAGGATCGCTGCCTCAAAACCACCAGCCGTACCTGGTTGTCCTCCAATCACTGCGCCACGACCGCGAGTCCAGTGTTTGTCGGAACCAATCATCTTCAATACGCGTGTTTGACTGGAAAGATTTTGCCTCGGCTCAGTGGTTCCATTTTCGACAATTTCCCACATTCTAGACCAGCCATATGGTCTCTTTACGCAATAAAGCGCTTTTCGCGCTTTCCCTACTCTCCTTGCTTCCCTTTTTCGCCTCCGCAGACGAACCTCCGGCAAAATCCAAAGTCACGATGACCGTTGTCGCCAATGAAGGCATCCTCGTCGCCGGCTCCGAGGCACGCCTGCTGGTCGATGGACTCTTCGGCAAAAGCTACACCATTTTCCAAGCACCCGACGCCGATACGATCGCCAAACTCACTGCCGCCGCCGCGCCCTTTGACCGCTTGACCGCTGCGCTCGTGACTCACAAGGATACCGATCACGTCAACGCCGCCTATGTCAGCGCACATCTGGGCAGGGATACCGGTTGCGCATTCGTCGCACCAGCGGAGGTGGTGGAGTTGGTTCGCTCGCAACCCGACTCCTCAAAATTCGAGCAACGGATTCACGCTATCCCTCTGGTCGAGTCGGAAACCGAAACCATCATCAACAAGGTAAAAATCCGCGCGATCCCGCTGCGCCACATGCCTCGTCCACCCAACCTGCCCGAAATGCCTTTTAACGTCGGCTACCTTTTCACGGTCGACGGCATTACGTTTTTCCATACCGGCGACATGAGCGCCGAAAATCTTGCGGCGTTGCAGAGTGCCAAGCTGCACGGGGCGGAGATCGATGTCCTTTTAATCAGTTGGTACGCTTTCAAGCCCGAGGAAGGCCGGCTCGCGCAAGCGATGATCCAGTACCTCCACCCCAAGGTCGTGCTGCTCGCGCACCTCACCACCAAGAATGCGCCAGCGGAAAAAGCATTGGTGGAAAAAGTCGGCGGCCTTCCGCCTGTCATCCCTCTCGATACGGCGATGCGTACCTACACGATCGAAAAACTTGGCACCACCGTCCGAGTGGAATGAGCGGCGGAAGGCTGGGCATCGTTTCGCGAAACAGCTCCTCCATTTGTTCGCGCTCCTAAATCCACTCTCTATCTCCAAGATGGATTGACCATCTGACCGGGGTTTGTCTTGCTGCGAACAGCGCAAACAGGAAATACACGACCTAGTACTGAGTCCAAATTTATGAAATCGATATCGCGGTTGCTTCTCGTGGGACTGCTTCTTGCATGCTTCAGCGGTTGCATCCTGCCTGCGAGCCGTTCGGGACAAGACCCCGTCATGGGCACGATTCTTGGCGCCCAAGGCCTGGCCAATGCCGGCAAGGCGAAAGAGCAAAAGAAACAAAAAGAGCAGCAGCAGTCGGTCAAAGACTACCTCGATAAAAAGTAGTCAGCTCGTTTTCCAGAGAATCGAGCCGTCGTTTGGACCGGATTCTTTTCGCTCGAAACGATGAAAGTCGGTACAGGCTGAGTTATTGGGCACCAAACCTGTTTCACCAAAGCCAAATCGAGTTTTTCCCTCCTATCGTTTCGGGCTGATGGTGCGGTTTCGCGAATCCGGCAACGAGACGGCAGAAACAGCCGGAGACCAACGTCCGCTATCCATGCCCATATTGGTTGGGTCCAAATCCAAGGTGTTTGGATAAAATGTGCACACCGCCCCAACTGGGGTATATCCTTCTCGAATTGAATTGTCTTTCTTGGCTGGTTCGTCTTTGTCGAGACCGCTTTCCAGCATGAGAACTACCTCTGTATTTAAACGGGCAGGGTTTTACGCGCCAGTAATACTCGCCCTATCTCTATTCTCTGGGTGCGCTACGGCCCCCCGGATTCCGCTGACGACGGCAGGCAGCCAGATTGCCCCGTCTCAAGTCTTACTTGGGATAGATACCCAGGAAATCGGGACCAGCATCGACCCGTCCGCTGCAGGCGCGGCGGCCGGCGGATTGATCGGCGCCATCGTGGATCTAAGCATCGAGAATTCTCGCGCCAAAAAAGCGGAGCAGGCGATCATTCCCGTACGCAACGCTTTGATCGGTTACGATGCCACTGCGGCTCTTTGTGCCGCAGTGCAAAAGGAAATAGGCTCAGTCGACTGGTTGAAGAGCGCCCAGATCCAAGTTACCCAAACGGCAGGGCAAAATTCGGCGAAGGTTCTACTCAGCAAGGCACCGGGCGACGCCGTGTTCGTCGTCAATGTGGAATACTATCTCACGCCAAAATTCGATGGAATCATTGTCGCCGCGAGAGTTGAGTTGCACGCACGCTCCGCTGCTCTGATTAAAAAAGGCGAAAAAAGAGAAGCCGACGGCGCATCCCTCCTCTATTATAACAAGCTTTCGGTCGTCTCCCACCTCGGCACCGCGGCCTCCACGGACAAGGAGCCAAATGCAAAACTCTGGGCCGAGGAAAACGGAAAAAAGGCCAAGGACGCCTTGGACACCGGACTCAGTGAAGTCGCCAAAATGCTCGTTTTCGATCTCACCCAGCCAGGCACCAAAGATCATGCGCTGTACGAACCACCCGCCAATACCAAGCCCGACCGTGTTGTACCAATCTCGTCACGCGGTGGCTCCAGTCTCGCGATGATCATGGTAAACGGTTACATCGTTCATACCGACGATATCCGCGTCTGGGTGCGCACGCCCAGCGGCGAACTGGTCTCCACCCTCAAATAATCGTCCGTCATGAAAAGGGCGGGTTTTGGCTGCCTGATTTTAGTGCTGACTCTCGCCGGCTGCACCACCGAGCCTGCGAAGCTGACCCTTGCGACTCCTGTCGCGACGTCTCCTACCGCGTCAGCGCCGGCAACCATGAAACAAGTGTGTTTGCTTCTAGTCGAGGATCAGCGTACGAACTCAGAGTCGCTCGGGCAAGTCGCCGGACGCCCTTTTCATGCGAACGATTTGCCAGCTTGGATTGTACAATCGCTCAACAATCTCGCACCCGGCAAATACCTCATCTCTGAAAAAGTTCCCAAGGATGACGCTCACCTGGCGATTAAAGTCTGTATCCTCAAGGCCTACGTGAGCAACGTACTCGCCTCCAAAACCGCCGTCATCGTCCTCAAGGTGGAATACAGTTTGAAAGGCGAAGCCAATCCCACCCCAGTCATTGTTCGCGGCCAATACACCGGACCCAACTGGGCATCCGGGACCGGGGAAGTTCAAACCGCGTTGCAAGCTGCGCTCAATCAATGCATGCAACAAATCTCCACACAGATTGATGCTAGTTTTCCTAAACCATCGAAAACCGGGATGATTGAAGCAGCCGATCATAGGGGCACTTAAAAGGACGGATCGAAACAACCTTCCCAACCCGGCAACCTGTCTTGAACCAAACCATCACGCCGAAGGATGTTTGTAATTTGGGTACGAAATAGTTCCCCGGCAGAATGTCTTTATGTCGCGGTCCAGCGCCAAACAAAATCCGGCACCGAGGCACTTCGCTCTCGTCGTGAGTTTCGTCTGCGCTAGTGATCCTATCCACATTTCTATATAAGGTAGATTGTCCCCGCCCAAGGGAAACTCGGCGGCGCTAATCCCTTGATCCCACCAAAAGATCATCCAGGATTTGAGACATGAGGCCATCCCCACCTTGGTCGCCAGTCTGCGTTGGGCTGATTTTAACAATCACATCTGTTTGTCGAGGCGACGACTATGTCACCGTTTTCACATCGGCCACACCGGAATATTTGAAGACGCGCGCAGAGAAAGGCCCCGACAAGGTCGAAACTTATATTTTTATGCCCGGCCGCTTTCTCGAAGGCAACGTACGTGATCGCAGTGTCGAACAGGCGAAATTCATCGACGTCGCGAAAGGCCTGGTACCCGGATTGAACAAATCGTCCTACGTACCAGCCAAAAGCCTCGCAGAGGCTGACCTACTCTTGGTCGTCCACTGGGGCGTCACGACAAGCTTTTCGGGAAGCCGAATGTTGGACATGCGTGATCCGCAAGACGTTTACGATTTAAGGCAAAGCTTTGCCATTGGACGGGCTGAAGAGATTGCCGCTGCATTGGAACAATCCGGTCCCGGAAGTCCCGTTAACCCTGAGCGCGCTCTTTCAACAGGACTCACCCGACAATATCAGGATGATCTACAATTCCGGGATTTCGAGATGGAGACAAAAAATAGCCCGCACATGAGCAGTGTCGCCGAACTGTTGGGTTTCTCCAATGAACTCGCGAAAGATGCAAGACGCCCCGTTTCATCCGAACTGGCAAGAACCTTGATCGCATCGTTGGAACGAGACCGCTACTTCATCGTGGTCATGGCCTATGACTGGCAGCGCTGGCTCAAAGAAAAGAAAATGGTCCGCATGTGGGTCTCACGGCTCAGCATACCGTCTCCCGGTATTAATTTTCCAATCGCCGTTCGTCGCATGAACCTTGCCGGTGCCGACTCATTCGGGACGTCGAATCCCGAACTTGTTATGGTCGCAACGAGGAAGAAGAAACAAAGCGAAAAGGTCGTCGTCGGTGATTTGATCTTCGTCGGCTTCGAAAAGGAGCAAAAGAGCGAAAAGGGGAAGTAAACCAAGCCGAAGACTTCTGATCACTCCCCCATGAGCTCCGATCATTTTTCCACACAGTCGGCTGAATATGCGAAGTATCGTCCGACTTATCCGGTGGAGCTGTTCGACTGGCTCGCCAATTGTTGCGCGGAACGAAATCTGGCATGGGATTGTGCGTGCGGCAGCGGTCAGGCCACGCTGGGGCTGGCGGCCCGCTTCAAAGCTGTGATTGCGACGGATCTGAGTCGCGCTCAATTGGATCACGCGCCAGCAGCCTGCAATATTGAGTGGAAGGTCGCGCATGCCGAAGCGAGCGGCTTGGAAACTGGCTCGGTCGATTTGATTACGGTCGCTCAGGCTTTGCATTGGTTCGATTTGGTTCGGTTCTGGCCTGAGGTGAAACGAACATTGAAACCCCGCGGCGTGGTCGCCATTTGGTGTTATGGAGTCCTTGAAGTCGACAACCCGCAGCTTCACGCAATCTGCGATCACTTTTATCGCGTAACGGTGGGCGATTTCTGGCCGCCGGAACGGCGCATCGTCGAAGCGGGTTACAAATCGATCGATTTCCCCTTTCAGGAAATTCCCGCGCCCACTTTTCACCTTCACGTGGACTGGTCGATCGAGCAGCTCCTGGGCTATTTTGCCAGCTGGTCTGCAACTACCCGGTACCGCCAAGCCCGCGGCAGCGATCCCCTTCCTGAACTCCGCTCAATGTTGGCGCCTCACTTCGCCGGAGAGACGATTCGAGTCCGCTGGCCGCTTTCCTTGCGAGTGGGACGACAATCGCCGCAATAACGCCACTCAGTCCAAAGCTAGCACGACCTCGATGTTGCCACGCGTGGCTTGGGAGTAGGGACAGGTTTGGTGTGCTTGATGCATGAGTTTTTCCGCCTGATGGCGATCGATGCCGGGCAGACTCGCACGCAACTTCACCCCGAGGCGCCAGCCACCCTGCTCGTTTTCGAGCAGCGCGACGCGACCAATGACGGTTGAGCCCGGAATCATGAGGTGGGCGCGCGTGGCCGCGCCAAGCAATGCTCCGTGAAAGCAGGCCGCATAGGCTCCGGCAAAAAGCGTTTCCGGTGTGACCGGGTCCTCTCCTTTTTCCCCAAGCTCTACCGTGAGTGCGCCATTCGGGGCTTCGACCATGCCTTGGCGTCCTCCCTGCGAAAGCATTTCGGAAGTGTGCACGATTTTTGTTCCACTTGGAAGGTTCGGCGTGCCACCAATGGAGGCGCTGGGATCGGTGGCGATACCCGTTGCAGGGCGATCAATGGAATTCTGCTTTTGTTGTTTCACGATGCGGAGGTGGTTGATGGTTTTTTATGAAACAGAAACCTGGAGGCGGCCCCAATCGCACGAATTGTGCAAATTAGTCGGCCGCGTTTTCCACAATGACCCACACCTGCGCCTTCCGCCATCGGATGGCTTTCGCAAGGATTCATGGGAATAAATGCGCTTCGCCGGACTGCGGTGGAAACCCCTGATCGTGGCCAAATCCCAGGCAATTCGGGCAAATCTCCGTCGTTTAAAAAGCGCAGGAAATCTTGATGCGCATCAAACTTTTGTCGGTGAGAAGGGGGTTAGCGATAGTGTTATGAAAAACATATTCCGTTACATGGTTCTCAGTCTTGTCCTGGCCTTCGTGGCTTCACCGTCGATAGTCCGCGCCCATTGCGACACCTGGGAAGGTCCCGTGGTTTCCGCGGCTCGCGTCGCCCTAGCGCAAGCGGAAGTTACGCCCGTGCTGATGTGGGTAAAACCCGCCGACGAAGCTGCCGTACGCGCGGCGTTCGCCAAAACACTCGCCGTACGCAAACAATCGAAAGAAGCGGCAGAGCTTGCCGATACTTGGTTCTTCGAGACGCTCGTCCGCATCCATCGCTCCGGCGAGGGGGCGCCGTACACTGGCTTGAAATCCGGCGAAAAAAAAGAGCCCGGCGTAACCGCCGCCGATCAGGCCCTCGACAGTGGAAAAGTAAACGTCGTGCTGGCTGAAACCATTGTTCCATTGCAGAAGGCGCTCGCACTTCGCTTTGAACGCGTCGCCGCCTTGAAGCCGCATGCCGGCCACAATGTCGAAGCTGGGCGTGAATTCGTGGAGGCCTATGTCGACTACGTGCACTTTGCGGAGCGCCTTGCATCGCTGGCGGCAACGACCGCATCCAATACCCGGCAAAGTCATCGACATTGAAGAACCGCGCCCCAACAAATCGCGAGCCGGCGATTTCTTGGGGGCCGTCGTAGAGCGATAGGCGCTGCCGCGCTCCGAACGTCCCGCTAGAATCAACGAAAGACCGCGAGTTTGCGCTATTGCCGATCGCCGATCGGGTCGGCCCGCGATGCCGCTCAACTCAGCTTCCGTTTTCTGACGTCCTCGGCCCGGAGGTCAAAATCGCTCCCCCATTTGACCTCGGCCGGGGGATGAATCCATTGCGCCTCGTATGAATGACGAGATTGGCACCTCCACTCAAACGCAGGCGTTCATTCCGCCACCGCCCCCAAAAACACTCACCGCTCGTTTGGCCGTCGCTTTTATCGATTGGGTCGAACGTCGCAATATCGCCAATTCCAAGCATGGGAATCCGCCCGTCTACGATCCAAAGAAATTTCCCTGGGTCGCCGAGGTCGAGGACGAATGGGACAAAATCCGGGCCGAACTAGCCGTTGTACTCCAACGCCGCGAGGAACTCCCCAACTTCCAGGACATTTCCGTCGACGTGAAATCGATCCAGCGCGACAACAACTGGAAGACCTTCATGTTTCTCGGCTACGGAAAAACGTCCGAGGAAAACATGCGGCGCTGCCCGGAAACCACTCGCATTCTCAAAAAAATTCCCGGCCTTAAAACGGCGTTCTTTTCGATTCTGTCGCCGCGCAAACACATCCCGGCCCACCGCGGGCCTTACAATGGCGTCTTGCGCCTGCACCTCGGGCTGCTCGTTCCCGAACCACGTGAAAGCTGCCGCATCCGGGTTGCCTCCGATTATCTGGTTTGGGAGGAAGGCAAGGCCGTGGTGTTCGATGACTCGTTTAACCATGAAGTCTGGAACGATACCGATGGCGTCCGGGTCGTTCTCTTCGTCGATTTTGAAAGACCGATCCGGTTTCCTTTCAACCTTCTCAACAAGCTGATCCTTTCGCTCGCCGTATTCACGCCCTACATCCGCGAGGCCGACCAAAACCAGAAAGCCTGGGAACAAAAGTTCTACGCGCGGCGGTGAGCGATTTCCTTCTAACAGCGCCGCCGGCGTCGGGCGGAACACCGCTTGCAGGTTAGCGGTCCCGGCCGGCCGCCCAAAGCAGTCCGTGGCTGATGAGAGAAATGAATGTCGGATCGTCCCAAGTGACATTACCGTGGCCAAACGTCGTGCCGAAGACGCGTGTGCCGTGATAATCGTTACACCAGACGACCGGCTGAAGCTTGCCGTCTTCCGAACTCTCAGCCACCGCCAAGGCCGTCGCACCGGGCCATAGTTTCTCAATGACGTAAAGTTCGTCCATGGGCGTCGTCCATTTCACGGGAAAACCTTTTAAGGCCGGATGGTTCGGCGCCTGCGGGATGACAGTGTGGGAGCCCTGTTTCGTGTGGCGGCGGCTCGTGACTCCGAGAAATTCACGCCAGTCGTCGACCTTCGCGGCGCGGTAGGTGTGCATGGCACAGTGGATCACCACCGCAGGTTTGCCGGTTCTATGAGCCTGTGTGATCTTCCTGATGTAATCCGGATCGTCGGTGTCGGCGAAACATTCGTTGTGCACCACGACGTCGTAGGGTTTGGCCCATTCCGGATTGTCGTAGAGGGAAATCTTCGCCGCAGTCGTCGCGCCGCCTTCATTTACGACTGTCCACACCACGTTGCCGTAACGTTTCATGCCTTCCATGAAAGCGTGGGACTGGTAGGCGTAATCATGACAACAACCACCCGTTATCAGCAGCGCACGGATCGGCGGTTCCGTTGTTGCCTCCCCTCTGGCTGAAAAAGCAATCGCCGTTACGAAAATGCTGAAAATGACGCGCGCAAATCTCGGAAGCAGATTCATAGTCTGCACTGATTACGCGGCGCTGACTACAGGTCAAGTTGCACAACTGTTTAGAAGTCTAGGCGGGATGCGGCGCTAGTGAATAACTGCGCCACGCCAACTGAATAAGGTACTCACCCCAATTCGCACAACGACAGCCAATGTTTGGACCAGGCAGGCTGTCACATGCAACTGGTTAACCACTTTTTATCTACAGTTTAACTTCGGTATGCCGTTAATCCGGACAACATGAAGCGCTCGTCGGCCCTCCATCTCGGTCTCCAAGGCAGAATGCTTTTGGCTTTTTTATGCAGTTCCCTCGCGACGCTGGTTGTCGCGTTGGTCGGCTTGTTTGCCATTCGGGCACTCTCCGGCAATCTCAACGAAGTCGGTCATCGCCGCATGGTGGCTTCCGAGGAAATGCTCAAAGCGAGCACCAAAATCCATGATTTGCAGACGTTGCTGCGCGAAGCGTTGAGCTATACCATCGCCTCCGCCGAACGTGTCCGTTTGGACAACGAAATTTCCGCCGCGCGCGCCGACTACCGCGCTGCGGCCGAAAAGGCCAAACCGCTTCTCGATGAGGATGAGTTGAAGAAACTCGAACTTTTTTCCAACCAAGCCAAGGAATGGGCGGCCACCAACGACCAGATCCGCGCCAAAATGCGGACGATCGCCGAAAATAAAATTGATTCGCCTCTCACGTTGCAAAGCCAGTTCGAAGGCTTTCGCGCGGATCACCTCCAATTGATTGCCACCGCGCAAAAACAACTCGCCAAGGGCGAAACGTACAGCGGAAGCACCGATCACACCGCGTGCCGCTTCGGTCGTTGGCTGGGTTCGTATCAAACTGAAAACACCGCCCTGCGCACCGCGATGCAACGCGCCGTCGACCCGCATCAGAAATTGCACGCCACGATCAAGGAGTTTCAACAAATGCTGAAGGACGGCCAGTCAGCCGAGGCCAAAAAGTTGCTCGAAACCGCCATGGTTCCGTCGGTGGACGCCACGGTCGCCATGCTCAAGGAGCTTCAGGCCGAGCCCACGGCAGCCATCGCCGCCCTGGACGAAATGAATCGCCTCGCCCGCGAGGTCAGCGGTCCCCAAAGCCAAAAAGCCCTCAAGACCATTGATGAGATCGTCGAGGAGGTGAACCAACAGGCTCAAGAATCGGTTACAGCCGCTGACAAACTCGCCACCACCGCCAAAACCACCAGTCTTGTCGCAACCGTTGTCGGTACCCTGTGTGCGATTCTTCTCGGCCTCTACGTCGCCCGCCGCATCGCGCGGCAATTGAGGAACGTGGCAGGCGACCTCGACGGTTGTTCCGACCAGACCGCTTCGGTCGCCGCTCAAATCGCCACCACCAGCCAGAACCTGGCGGCCAGTGCAAGCGAGCAAGCGTCGTCGCTGGAGGAAACCAGCGCCGCGTTGGAAGAACTTTCCGGCACCACCAATCAAAATGCCGAGCGCGCCCGCTCCGCCAATGACCGCGCCGCCGCCGCACGAGCCAGTGTTGAACGCGGTGCGACCCAGATGCGCGAACTGCAAGCCGCCATGACTTCGATTCAGGAGTCCAGTTCGGAAATCACCAAGATCGTGAAGACGATCGACGAAATCGCCTTTCAAACCAACCTGCTCGCGCTCAACGCCGCCGTCGAAGCGGCCAGAGCGGGCGAAGCGGGCGCCGGCTTTGCCGTCGTCGCCGACGAAGTGCGTTCACTCGCGCATCGCTCGGCCACCGCGGCCAAGGAAACAACCACGCTGGTCGACAATGCCCGTCAGCGAAGTGAGCGCGGAGCCGCTCTTGCCGGCGACGTCAGCAAAAACCTTGAGGAGATTTTGACCGAAACTCGAACCGTTGATTCGTTGGTAAGCGGCATCGCCGCCGCCTCGAATGAGCAGAGTGTCGGCGTGGATCAGATTAAAAAAGCGGCATCCCAGCTCGATCAATTGGTTCAAGCCAATGCGGCCACAGCCGAGGAAAACGCCAGCGCCGCCGAGGAACTCCAGGGCCAGACCGCAGGTATGCACGGCATGGTTCAGACTCTGTTGCAGATTGTGAATGGTAGCGGCTCACACATACCTTCGACCGAGCCCGCGCCAGAACCAACGCGTTCATTCGCGTCAAAGGCCGCCGTGCGCAAACTGGCTGTTCGGTGACCGATCAAAAGCTCGGCGCTAAATACACAATATAGTCGCCGCTCTGGTCCCGTGGCGCTCAACTTCGCGAACGGCCGGCATCAGAAGTGAAATGTGAGCCCAGCGTAAGGCCCGGACAACACCTCGGCCCTCGCCTTTATCCGGCGGTAGCCAACGCGGACGGAGAAATATTTGTTCACGTAAGAAACCGATCCATCGCAATCCGTGATCGCATGGTCGTTGATCCAACTCCACGTTGGCGTGAAATTTAGGCCAAGGTGTTTGGTTGGGAAAATACTCAGCGGATAGGTCATCGAAAAACCGTCGTTTCGACTGCGCCCATCAAGGATTAATCTGCCGAAGCCCAAGCCAAATTCAGCCTTCTCGCTCCAGGACATGCGAAAAAGACCGTGCATCTGGATAAAATTGAGCGGATTCGATGCGCCGTCCTCGCGATAGTGCGTGTGTCGATATTGCGCGGCGAATGGGCCGAAACCGGCAAGCAGACGTCCGTCCACGCCTTTAATCCGCTCGCTTACCCTCTGATAATTCAGATCCGCTCTAGCAAAGGGCAGATCCGGCGCACCCATTTCTCGAAGAGCGATTTTGGGCAGCGTCGGATCGTCCGATTTTCTCACCCGCTCCATCGTCAAGCGACTCGATTGGACCAATATCACCGCCGCCATTTCCCAGAAAGCATCCCCGAGAATAACCCCGCCCGAACTTTCAGAAGCGCAGTCATCCGTTTTACCAGCATGTTGTTTTCCTCGGTTTTCCGTCGCCGGTTTCGCCGTTGGCGTTGGTTCGGTTGCGGTCTTTTCGAAGTCGTCCAGACTTCCCGCCTGTAGTTGCCCAAAAGAAAATCCAATCGTTAAAAGAACCAAGATCGCCCTAGCCGCTTTGGGGTAATTTGGAGTCATGGCGCCATTTTTTTGGTTAGACCTACCGAGCTCAAACCTGCCGGGATGAACGGTTCAAACGCACGACCAGCGGAGCAAAACTTGAAGGAATTCAAACCCCGCCCGCCGCTGGCGCGGGCTCCGGCCTCGACGATGCCACGCTTGGCGCCTGTTTGCGAAATGGTTGTTTAAGCGAAAGCAATGTTGCCGAACGCCAGACCCATTCGAGCGGGCCGTAGTGAAACCGTTTCAACCACCAATGTGCACCGGCCAGCTGCACCACAAAAAAAGCCGCACCACTCAGAATGCTATAAAACTGGCCCCACTGGCGGAACAAACCGAGTCCGAAGTTATAGTAGAGTGGCACCCAGACGAGCGCCTGCGTGACGTAGCAGGTCAGACTCATCCGCCCGTACGGAATAAGCAGACGCAAAACACGCTGAACTTTCGTGAGGTGATAAAGTAGAATGAAGCAACTCACCCAAAGAACCATTTGCGCCAGTTGCGCGTACGATTTCACAAGAATCAGCGGCAGCCGGCGCGTCGGCCCCGCAGGAGCCCAGCCCGGAATGTGTAATTCCAAATAGTACAAAATCGCGAATACGAGGCCGGCGACGACCGCCGCTCGTTTCGCAAAACTCACGCACCGATCCTTGTCCTCAAAGATTCGCTTGCGGCCCAACAGCAGTCCCCAGCCGAACAACCCGAGCATCTGCACCACCCGGGCGTTGTCGATCATCCACCACCATTTGGCGAGATTGCCTTTGACCGCGTTGACCTGAATGACGTCCCAAAATCCCTGCTCGGCAAACACCTTGACCACCTCCCGATAGTAAATGCCCGAGTGCGATGGCGGCGGAACATAACTGCTGTCGAGCCATAACCGAACCAGCTGCCATACTAAAGGCAGTTGCACCAGCAGCAGCCCGGAGACCCAGCCGAGCACACGGTTGCTCCAGCCGTAATAAATCACCAACGGCATGCCCAAAACCGCCAGCATCGACAAAATGTCCCCGCAGTAGAGGAGGCTGTGCACATAACCGATGATCCCCAACACCGTGAGTCGCCACAAAAAGCGCCAGCGGAAGTTTTCACCACGCTGCGCCGCGCGATCGAGGAGGATGAAAAAGCTTAAACCAAACATCATCGCGAATAGCGAATAAGCTTTCCCCATGAAAAGGAACTGCGCCACCTCCTTCGTGCCATTGTCCATCATCCGCAACCACTCCGAAGAAACCTTCGGGAAGCGGTAGAAATCAAAGTGCTCAATCGAGTGGAGCAGCAATATTCCCATCAGTGCCGATCCCCGCAGGGCATCGACGATATCCATTCTGGGCGGCGGGGCGGAAAGCGGTTTGCTCATGATGAAACTGGAAACGTGCACAAGCGCACACCTCCAAGACGGTAGCTCAACAAAAAAGTAACAAGCGCTTATTCCTAAAATCGCCCGTCATCCGGGCGCGGCCAGCTCAAACATCAAATTCCTTTATCCCGCTTGGCCCGGGCATCTTCACTTTCTTCCGCTGGGCCGCATCTCGTAAGTCCGATAGTTTTCACGCCGTACCACGCGCCACTTATAGCCGCGTTTTTCGAGCACCAACTCTTCGTCGTACCCCCAACTCTCGCGATAAACATGGAAACACACACGAGCCTCGGTCGCGGACTGTGATAAAATTTTAAACCCGTTCTGAGGTAGCGCGGTTCCTTCCTTCAAATCCTTGAAATACACTTCCGTGAATTTCCCTACCGCCGTTTCGATACTATCGCTTTCGGGATACTGTTCGTTGGCCGGCCTCTCCAAGGAAACGCCGCCGAAAGGCAGCAGCTCAATGGCCTCACCGTAATCCGAAAACTGGAATTCCGCGCGTATCCGTTTTTTGCCGAAAAGACCGCCCTCACGCCTGAGTTTAAAGTAAAGCCGCACCTGTCCGTTGCCATTCATCAACGTCTTGTTCGCTGAATCATAGGACAACGCGCACACCAACAACGCCGCGTCCCATTTGATCTTCTTCAAAGAAGGATAGTTGAACTCCCACTCACTCAAGAAGACAAACCACATGCCAAATTGTAGATTCCAGTTCGTAGTACGTGTCCAAAAAAGTTTCTCAGCAGCGTGAGAGATTTCCACTCCCTCAATAGTCGGATTCCTCTTAACGAAGTCTGCAATCGCGCGCTCGATTTCTTCATGCTCCAGTTCTTCTTCGAGTATCTTCGATTCCTTCAATCGTTTCGCGTGGAGATCGGGGAAATAGCCCTTTGGAAGCTTGATCTGGAATGCGTCAGCCGAATTCGGCAACACCGCCAAACACACGAAAACAAGCAACGACAGCTTTCTCATACGTAAACCGACTATGTTGACCCACACCAAAGACGCGAGCTGATAAGATCGAGTTTGGTTGTTCGCGGCGCATTCCAATCCCAGCGCGCACGGAGTGCGCGCTCCACCTTGCTCACAGGGTCGCGGCGAATTTTTCGAAACGCTTCAGCGCGCGGTCGCGGCCGAGGACGCGGATCATGCCGGTGATGCTGGGGCCGACGTTGGTGCCGGAGAGCGCAAGGCGGGCCACAGCTTGATAGTCGCCGAAACCTAAACCTTTTGATTCCGCCAAGCTCTTCAACGCGGTCTCGATCACGATGTCGTTCGACAAGTCCATCGTGCGCGTGAGCTCGATCAACTCGGCAAGGCGGGCTTTTGGTTCGCCCTTGGCGAGAACCTTGGCGCGCACTTTGTCGTCGATCGCGAAATCTTCCGTGAAGAAATATTTCGTGTAGGCAGGCAACTCTTCGATGCCTTTGATCTTTGGGTGCGAGAGTTCGATCACAGCGCGGAAGTACGCTTCCTCGGGCCAGCCAGCGGCGAAAACTTCATTTTTCTCGAAGAAGTCGCGCGCGAGTTGGAGGAATTTCTCCTCGGGCAGTTCGAGCAGGTAGGCCATGTTCATGTGCGCAAGTTTCTTGTCATCGAAACGTGCGTTGCTCTGGTTGACGCCCGGCAGGTCGAACAGGCGGATGATTTCGGCGATGGGCATTTTCTCGCGGTCGTCGCCAGGGTTCCAGCCGAGGAGCGAGAGGAAATTGACCAACGCCTCCGGCAGGTATCCGCGGCGTTGATACTCTTCGATCAGCGCGCCTTGGTCGCGTTTCGACATTTTGCCGGGGCCGTTTTGTTTCAGGATGAGCGGAATGTGGGCGAACTTCGGTACGGGCACACCGAAGGCTTTGAATAGTTCGACGTGTTTGGAGGTGTTAGAAAGGTGGTCTTCGCCGCGGATCACGTGCGTAATGTTCATCGCGATGTCGTCGACGACATTCACAAAGTGGAAAACCGGACTGCCATCGGATCGAATGATGACAAAATCTTCGTCCTCGACGCGCTCGACGCGTCCGCGGATCTGGTCGTCAATGACCGCGGGCGCGTTTTTGACCTTGGTGACGGTTTTCTTGCGATGCTCGTCGAAGACTTCGGAGCGTTCGCCGAGGAGTTTGAACCAAATGGCGCCGTCTTTTTCGTAGGTGCGGCCCGCGGCGGTGAGTTTGGCGAGATATTCTTTGTAGATGGCGTCGCGTTCGGACTGACGGTACGGGCCGAAATTGCCGCCGACGTGCGGGCCTTCGTCCCAGTCCATACCGAGCCAGCGAAGACTGTCGTAGATGACGTTGAGGAATTCCTCGCTGTTGCGCTCCTTGTCGGTGTCCTCGATACGCAGAATAAAAGTGCCGCCGGTGTGGCGGGCATAGAGCCAGTTGAACAGGGCCGTGCGGGCGCTGCCGATGTGGAAGAAACCGGTTGGACTGGGAGCGAAACGAACGCGAACTTGTGACATGGGAGAAAAGTTTTTCCGCGGGCGCTGCACCTGCGGGACGCTCAGCAAGCAAGAACCGGCCCGCGCTGTCAAAGCCTCCGTCGCGCACTCATAAGTGCCGCCTGCGCCGGGCTCGCCGCACAAGAAGTGCAAATCTGACTTGTTCCAACCCAAGATGACCCGAAAATACCGGTGTGATTTCCTCCAACGCCTCGCGCAAAGTTTTGAAGTCTGTGGCGCTCTTTGAAGCAGCCAAGGGTCTGATTGTCCTTCTGGCCGGCTTCGGGCTGCTTTCGCTGCTCCACCACGATTTGCGTGCGTTGGCGCTGGCACTGGTCGGCCGGCTGCATCTCGATCCCACGCGGCATTACGCGAGCGTTTTTATCGAAGCCGCTTCCAACACGACCGATGCGCGATTGTGGTTTATTGCGACGATCGGATTTGTGTACGCGCTCTTTCGCTTTGTGGAGGCGTATGGGCTGTGGTTTGGCCGGACCTGGGCTGAATGGCTTGCCGTGATCAGCGGTGGAATTTATCTGCCGCTGGAAGTATACGAGTTGTTCCGGCGCGTCACTTGGATGCGCATCACCGCGCTGGTCGCCAATCTTGTGGTGGTCGGTGCCATCGCGCTGGTGCTTTGGCGAAAAAAGCGGGTGAAAGACACGCCGTCAGGCTGATTCGATAGTGGCACGACCGAACATTTGAACAGTCTCAACCATCATACCCGCCCAAAACACCTGCTAAGCGCATCTGTAAGCTTCCCCTCGAAACGCCGTGCAATCCACTCCCACGATCCATCCGCCTTTCGTCGTCGCGCGTTTCGAAAATCTGGCCGTGGCGCAGGGATTTCACGTCGAACGCTTCGGTCAAATTGCGGACTGTCCGCTCATCGCGCTCACCAAGCATCCGCAAGGTGCGCGTCCGCACATTTATCTTTCCGCCGGAATCCATGGCGACGAGCCGGCGCCTCCGCTCGCTTTGTTGCAGTTGTTGGAGCGTGGTTTCTTTGCCCAACAAGCGAATTGGTACATCTGTCCCCTGCTCAATCCCAGCGGTCTTTCGCGTGGCACTCGGGAAAACGCCAACGCCCTTGATCTCAATCGCGACTATCTCCACCTGCAATCGGAGGAAATTTCGGCGCATGTTCGTTGGTTAAGGCGTCAGCCTTCGTTCGACCTCAGTCTCTGCCTGCACGAGGATTGGGAAGCCAGCGGCACCTACCTTTACGAGCTGAATCCGGCCAAGCGTCCCACGCTGGCCGAACCGATCATAGCTGCCATCGCTAAAAACCATCCGATCGACCATGCGGAAATCATCGACGGCCGGACCGCGCAAGGCGGCATCATCCGACCGGATTCCGATCCGACCAAACGGGAACTTTGGCCCGAAGCGATTTATCTCAGCGCTCATCACACCGCCCTCGCTTATACGATTGAAACGCCTTCCGGGCATCCGCTCGACGAGCGCATTCGGGCGCAATGTCTCGCGATAGAAACCGCGGTTTCAGCTCTGGTTTTGTAAGAACGCGTCCACGTCGGCGACGTTCATGTGTTGTCGGACAAAAACCCTCAGGTCCTCGGGGAAAGTTGCGCGAAAGACGTGTTCGTGTCCGGAGAGCGTGAGATCGATCTCAGCGCAGTGCAGGGCCTGACGCGGCAGGAAAATTCTCTCAGCCAGAGCCGAGGTCCAGCCGTGCTCGATAAAATCCAGAAAAAGCTTCTGGTCGGGGCCGTAGATTTTGTCGCCGACCATCCAATGTCCCAGCCAGTTCGCGTGGGCGCGGATTTGGTGCTTGCGTCCGGTTTCGGTTGCGACCCGGGCCAGCGTGAAGCCGCCGCGGGCCACGAGCGGCGTGAAGCGTGTGACCGCGGTCTGCCCCTGCCCTGCCGGCACGACACAGTTTTTTATCGCAACCTGTCCGCTGTAGTCGGGCCCGAGCGGTTGATCGACGATGGTCTCGGAGGCGAGTTCACCCGTGAGAATCGCGAGATAAATTTTCGCGTAGCGGCGCTCCTGCGCGGCCATCTGCAGCTGACGGGCCATGTCGGCATCCTTGGCCAGCACGACCACGCCGCTCGTTTCCCGGTCCAGACGAAAGATGAGGTGGACCAATCCGCCACCGCCAAGGTATTCGCGCGACGCGCCGCAAAGGCTCGACCAAGGGCCGTCCTTCGACGGGTGGCAGACGATGTCGCCTGGTTTGTTCAGCACGAGCAGACGTTCGTCTTCGTACGTGATCCACGAGCGCAATTCTTCGGGCGTGATCTGGCGGGCAGCGCTCTGCGGTCGGGCCTTGCGCGGCCACGGGCCGATCGGGCGTTCGTAAGCGTGAGGCTCGGCATTGTTCATGGTTTCGCCGCCTTCTTCTCGGCGGGTTGCACGCGGCCGATGATTTTTTTTGCGAGCGCAGCGGTCCACGTGCGCGGAAGATGCGATGCGCCCCAGGCGATGAATCGGTTTTTCCAACCACAGATCACGCAAGCCCGGCGCTTCGCGAGAGCGCGTAGGGAGATTTCTGCGACGACATCGGGGGTATGCCCCGGCCCACCGGGCACCGTGCCGGACTTCACGCCGGCCCGCGCGGCAAAACCCGTGGGCGTCGGCCCCGGGCAAACAGCCACGACCGCCACGCCGAGCGGTTTCAATTCTTCGCGAAGAGCAAGGCTCCAGTTCAATACGAAGGACTTGCTTGCGCCATAGGTGGCAAGCAGTGGTGTGGGCTGAAACGCGGCCGTCGACGCCACATTTATGATGGCACCGCCGCGCGTCTTTAATGTCGGGAGAAAGCGTCCCGTGATTTCGACCAGCGCGCGAATGTTGACGTTCAAAATTCCTAACTCGTTGTCCAAATCGCCCTCAAGAAATGGCCCGTGCGAGCCGTATCCACTATTATTGATGAGCAACACGCGGCCCTCCGGCACCTCGCGGCTTAGAATGCTTAATACCTCCGCCACTCCCCGCAGAATTTCGGCTGTTTGGGAAAAATCGCACGAGACGTGGCGCAGCTTAAGCTCTGGTAATTTTATGTCCGGTTCTCGCCTTGAAAGGTTGCAAATGAGCATCCCCGGATGCACGTTTTCCACCAGCTTGATGAACGATTTTCCAATACCGGAAGATCCGCCCGTCACTACGACGGCCGCGAAATCTTTTAGTGCTTCGCCTAGCGAAGTTTTGTCATCAATCGGCATATTTCTGTCAGTTAAACCCATAACAAAACAGTCATGAACAGAAACAACAACCAACACGAATTAATCGTTTCCGGCATTCACCTCGAACTCACTCCCTCTTTAAAAACGTTCGTCAGTGAAAAGGTCCAACGATTGTTTCGACACGAGGAGCGCATCGTCCGCATCCGCGTGGAGTTGGAATGTGATACCAAACAATCGGTCGACAGCCGGTTCATCGCCAAAGGCCATGTGACCATCCAAGGCCCCGACCTCAATGCAACGGTCTCAGCCGACGAGTGCCACAAGGCCGTCTCGCTGATGATCGACAAACTCGATCGCATGCTGGAACGCCGCAACAGCCTGAACAAGGTGAAGCGCAACCACCCGCATGCCGCCGAGATCGGCACCGAAATTCCCAAAACAGTGGAAGAACCGGTTTAATCACCTACGTCTCGTCAATCTTAACGAGCCCGCCCTTCATCCGGCGGGCTTTTTTTGCGTCCGAATGCCCCCGTGCGTCGCCCCGACGCGCAACCATTGCTGTTGCAATCTGCCGCCGGTCGGTTCGGCTGGAGCTCCGTCCGCCAACACAACCGCATCACACCTGACCGGACGTTCCAGTACGTAATGCCTACGACCGATTTTCCCGCCAATCCAGCCTCCGCAAAGCCATCGAGCGTTTCCTGGCGCCGCGATTTGCTACTGCTTTCGATCTTGTTCGGTCTTTTGTTCGGTGCGCGCCTCGGCAGCCTGCCGCTCGCGAATCCCGACGAGGGTCGCTACGCGGAAATCGCCCGCGAAATGCTCGCGACGGGCGATTGGGTTCTGCCCCGGCTCAACGAAGTTTTTTATTTTGAAAAACCTCCCCTCGTCTACTGGCTGACCGCCGCGAGTCTGGCCGTTTTTGGCGAGAATGCCTGGGCCGCACGCCTTCCGAATGCGCTGATTGCGCTCGGCGGCATTTTGATCACCTACGCCGCCACACGCCGGCTTTACGGACGCGATGCCGGTTTTGCCGCCGCGGTGGTTTTGGGAACTTCGGTGCTCTTTTTTGTCCTCGGTCGGATTCTCATCCTCGACATGACTGTGTCGGTCTTCATGGCCGCGGCGCTGTTTTGTTTTATCCTCGGCGTGCGTGAACAGCCGGGGCGCACGCGGCGTCTGTTTTTTTATGGATTCTACGCGAGCGCCGCGCTGGCCACCTTAAGCAAGGGCCTCATCGGTTTTCTGGTGACGGGCGCAGTGATGTTTTTCTGGCTGTTAATCTTCAACCAATGGCGACGACTGCGTCCGTTCTACCTGCCGAGCGGCGCGTTGCTCTTCCTGGCAATCACCGCGCCTTGGCATTTGCTCGCCGCGCAACGCAATCCCGACTGGGCACATTTCTACTTTGTGCGTGAGCATTGGTTGCGCTTCACCACCACGACCCATGGTCGCTATGAACCATGGTGGTACTTCATTCCGGTTTTGCTGGCCGGGCTATTCCCGTGGACCGGCTATCTCTGTCCAGCGCTGCGCAAGGGCCTGGCCGGCGGTTGGGCGAAACGTAACGAAAATGCGGATACGTGGTTTCTCGTCACGTGGGCGGCCTTCATTTTTCTATTTTTCAGCCGTTCGCAGTCGAAGCTGCCGCCTTATATTCTTCCGATCTTTCCCGCGCTCGCCGCGCTGGTTGGCAACTGGATCGCTACTCAATGGCGCGAGAATTCCCTTCGCCCTTTCCGCATCGGGTTGATCCTTTTCAGCGTCGGCTCGGTGGTCGTTGGTCTCGCAGCCGCCGCCGTGGCAATTCATCCGGGTTTGATCCGCGAACGCGAACTCGCCGAAGCCGCACGCTGGCATGCCGTCGCTCTCGCCGGTGCAACACTTGCGGGCACGTGGCTCACGTGGCAATTCGGCCGGAGCCGCGGGCTTCGCTGGATGTTCGGCGCACAAGCCGGGACGTTGATCGCGTTTTTCCTCGTCGCCAACGCCGTCGTGCCCCTCGTCGTGCATCGCAATACCCTCGCCCTCGCCGAAATCGTTTCCGCCAGGATTCAGCCAGGCGATCGCGTGTACCATTATCATGGTTTTTTCCATGACTTCGTTTTTTATACGAAGAGCCCGGCCGGCACGGTGAATTGGCCCGACGAACTCGAACTCGACATCGATCCCGCCGCTCGCGCAAGTGGCCGCTACATCGACGACGCGGAATTCCATCGCCAATGGAATGGTTCGCAACGCCTGTGGGTCGTCGCCCGCAAACGCATCGCCGATGCCCTGCTCTTCTCCAACCCCGATTTCCGTTATCATTTGATTGGCGAGACGAGGGGCCATTATCTTTTCAGCAACAAACCCTGACATGGCCGTTCCCTCCCAAACATCCACCACCACTCCGCCGTTCCTGCCGATGACGCGGCCCACGATCGACGATGAAACCATCGCCGGCGTCTGCGAGGTTCTCCGCTCCGGCTGGATCACCACTGGTCCAAAGTCGAAAGAACTCGAGGCCAAGCTCTCCGCCTATTTCGGCGGCCGTCCGGTGCGCGTGTTCAACTCCGGCACCTGCACGATGGAAATCGCGCTGCGCATCGCCGGCATCGGCCCCGGCCATGAGGTCATCACCACACCCATGTCGTGGGTCGCCACCAGCAATGTCATCCTCGAAGTCGGCGCCAAACCCGTCTTCGTCGACATCGATCCTGTTACGCGCAACATCGATCTTTCCCGTATCGAAGCCGCCATTACACCGGCCACGCGCGCCATCATGCCGGTCGATCTCGCCGGCCTGCCCGTCGACCGGGATAAACTCTACGCCATCGCCAAAAAACACAACCTCCGCGTGATCGAGGACGCCGCGCAGTCCATCGGCACGACTTGGAAAGGCAAATTGATCGGCAGCTTTGGCGATTGCGTTTCGTTCAGCTTTCATCCGAACAAAAACGTTACCACAATTGAAGGCGGCTGCCTCGTCCTCAACAACGAGCAAGAGGCAAAACTCGCCGAACAGTATCGCCTGCAGGGCGTCGTTCGCTCCGGTATGGATGGCATGGAAGTCGAGGTCCTCGGCGGAAAGTTCAATCTCACCGACGTCGCCGCCCGGGTCGGACTCGGACAGCTCGCGCAGGTCGACGCCTTCACCGCGCGGCGTCGCGAACTCGCACGTTTGTACTTTGAAAAATTCTCCACGCTCAACGCACGTTCGACCGGTCTGCAACTGCCCGTCGCCGATTTCGATCAGAGCAACTGGCACATGTTCCAGGTCGTTTTGCCCGAGGAAAAACTTTCGGTGAAACGCGCCGAGATCATGACCCGCCTGAACGCCGCCGGAATTGGCACAGGTGTTCACTACCCGGCCATTCATCTTTTCGCGCTCTATCGCCGCCTCGGTTGGAAGGCAGGAGATTTTCCTCACGCCGAATATTTTGGCCGCAACACCCTCACGCTTCCGCTCTTTCCTACCATGCACGACTCCGACGTCGCACGCGTGGTCGACACCCTCGTTTCCATCGTGCAAGCCTGCCTTCAACCATGAGCACGCCCAAATCCGTCCAGCTCTCCATTGTCATTCCCGTTTATAACGAGGAGCTGAATCTCCCGACGCTTTTCCAGCGCCTTTATCCGGTGCTCGACGGTCTCGGCCGCAGCTACGAAATCATTTTCACCAACGACGGTTCGCACGACAAATCGATCGAACTGCTCAAAACCCAGCATGCCGCACGGCCCGACGTCACGCGCGTCATCGATTTCAACGCCAACTATGGCCAGCATATGGCCATCATCGCCGCCTTCGAACGGGTGCGCGGCAACACGATCGTGACCCTCGATGCCGATCTGCAAAATCCACCCGAGGAAATTCCGAAGCTGCTCGCCCTCGTCGACATTGGCCACGATTGCGTCGGAGGCGCCCGTCTGAATCGCCAGGACTCGTTCTTTCGCACCTACGCTTCGAAATTCATCAACTTCGTGCGCAAGCAGACGACGAATATCGAGATGACCGACCAGGGCTGCATGCTCCGCGCCTATTCGCGTCCCATTGTCGACGCCATCGTGCGTAGTGGAGCCATCAATACGTTCATCCCCGCCCTCGCCTACAGCTACGCCGGAAATCCAACCGAGGTTGGCGTCAAACACGAGGAACGTCACGCCGGCGTCTCCAACTATTCGCTCTACAAACTCATCCGGCTCAACTTCGACCTCATCACCGGCTTTTCCCTCGCGCCCCTCCAGTATTTCACGATGTTCGCCGGCCTGAGTTCGCTCGGCAGCCTGGCGCTCGTCGCCGTGCTGCTTTTCCGCCGTTTCATTCTACACCTCGACGCCGAAACTTTTGGCGTGTTCACGTTGTTCGCCATTCTGTTCTTCCTGCTTAGCGTGACCATGATCGGTATCGGCCTGATCGGCGAATACGTCGGCCGCACCTATCAGGTGGTTCGTCATCGCCAGCGCTATTTCGTGAAGGAGGTTCTGGAAACCAAGGAATGAGCGCCAAGCCTACGCTGCATCTTATCCACGGGATTCCCGGCTCAGGCAAAACGACCTTCGCGCGCAAACTGGAGCAGGACCTCCACGCCGTTCGCTTTTCACCCGACGAATGGATGGTGACGCTGCACGGCACGAACCCGCCCGAACCATTGTTTCGCGAACAGCATGAGCGCATCATGGAACTAATCTGGGAGCACGTTGAGCGAGTACTGAAAGCGGGATGCGATGTCGTTTTGGATGGCGGTTTTTGGAGTCGCGCCTCTCGCGACGATGCTCGGCGCCGCTCCGAAAAATTGGGCGTAGCCTGCAAGTTCTACGCCCTCCGTTGCAGCGTCGAGGAAGCTCGGCGGCGAGTCTCAGCCCGTACAAAAGCCATGCCACCCGGCACCTTGGAGATAACGGAGCCAACGTTTGATTTTCTACTCGGCAAACTCGAATCACTCGGCGCGGATGAGGAGTGTATTGAAGTGCCGAGCGACGCCGTCTACACCAATTCATAAGTATGGAAAAGCCACGCATCGTTTTCTTCGGCTACAGCGAAGTCGGCTACGAATGCCTCTCACTGCTTCTCAATCGCGGTGACAACGTCGTCGCCCTCATCACGCACGAGGATAATCCCAACGAGAAAATCTGGTTTAAGACCCCGGCCGTCGCCGCTCGCGAAAAAAATATTCCGGTTTTCACGCCCGAAAACGTCAACACTCCGGAATGGCGCGAGAAAATCGCCGCATTCAAACCCGATCTGATCCTATCCGTTTACTACCGCCACATGATCGGCACCAAGATCCTCGGCCTAGCGCCGCTGGGCGCCTTCAACATGCACGGTTCGCTCCTGCCTAAATACCGCGGCCGCGCCCCCATCAACTGGGCCGTGCTCCACGGCGAATCACGCATCGGCATGACCTTGCACCGGATGGTTAAAGCCCCCGATGCCGGCGCCATCATCGATCAGGAAGGTGTAGCCATTGGTCCACGCGACAGCGCCGAAGTCGCTTTTCGCAAGGTCCTCCCGTGCGCGAAAAAAATTCTTCATCGCCGGATCGACGATTTGCTCGCCGGCACCATTCTCGAAGTCCCGCAGGACGAGTCGCAGGCCACCTACTTCGGCGGACGCAAACCCGAGGACGGCCGCATCAACTGGACGCAAACCTCAAAGCAAATCTTCAACCTCATCCGCGCCGTCACCGATCCCTACCCCGGCGCCTTCGTCGACGTCGGCGGCTCACGGCTCATGGTGTGGTGGGCCGAACCGCTTTCCATCGCCACGGTCAATCGCAAGGGCAAGCCCGGCGAAGTGCTCTCGATCGATCCCCTTGTCGTCGGCACCGCCGATGGCTCGCTCGAACTCACCCGCACCGAGTGGCGCGGCCCCAAGCCTGCGCTGCAGATCGGCCAACTGATTTGACGTAATCTCTCAAGAGACGGCACTCCAGCCATAGAACTCGGCAAAATTTCAGCCTTTCAGCCCTGCGTTCTTTCAGTCTTTCTCTCCTCTTCTCTCCATGCCCATCAAAGTCCTCATCCTCGGCGCCAACGGTTTCATCGGCAGTTCGCTCACGCGTGCTATCCTTTCCAAAAAAGATTGGGAAGTCTACGGCATGGACATCGGCAACCACAAACTCACCCACAGCCTCGGCAACCCCCGCTTCAAATTCGTCGAGGGCGACATCACCATCAATCGCGAGTGGATCGAGTACCACGTCAAAAAATGCGACGCCGTCATCCCGCTCGTCGCCATTGCGAATCCGGTCCAGTACGTCAAAGACCCGCTGCGCGTCTTCGAACTCGATTTCGAAGCCAACCTCGCGATCGTCCGGCAGGCCGTTAAATACAAAAAGCGCGTCATCTTCCCTTCCACTTCCGAGGTCTACGGCATGTGCCCCGACAAGGAGCTCAACGAAGAAACCAGCACGCTCGTCTATGGCCCGATCGAGCGCCAGCGCTGGATCTACGCCAATTCCAAGCAACTTCTCGATCGTGTCATTTACGCCTATGGCGTCCGCGACAATCTGGACTACACGCTTTTTAGGCCTTTCAACTGGATTGGGCCGCAGCTCGATGACGTATTCGAACCCAAGGAAGGCAGTTCGCGCCTCTTCACCCAGTTCATCTCCAACGTCATTTTCAAAAAGCCGCTTCAACTTGTCGACGGCGGCAAACAAAGCCGCTCCTTCACCTTCATCGACGACGGCATCGACGCCCTTCTCCGCATCATCGAAAACAAGGACGGCTGCGCCTCACGCCAGATTTTCAACCTCGGCAATCCGAAGAATGACGTCAGCGTCGCCGATCTCGCGGATTTGATCATCGATGCTTTCAAGGGCTACCCTGACTACGCCGAACACGTCAAAGCCGCCAAAGTCGTGAAGGTCTCCTCCGGCCAGTACTTCGGAAAATACTACCAGGACATCCAGAAACGCGTCCCCTCCATCGCCAACGCCAAAAAACGCCTCGGCTGGACCCCCAAGGTCAACCTCAAGACCGCGATCAAGCTCACGCTCGACTATCACCTCGCGCACAGAGATTACCAGCTCGAGTGATTCCCGAGCCCGTTGGTGCCAAGCAGCCCTGAAAACGCTTCCCAGGAGGCAGCCGCCTCTGGGAACGCCCGCGTCCCCGCCGGCATCGCTTTAAAAGCCGACGAGGACGTCGGCGCTCCCAGCGCATAACGCCCGGCCCGCCTTGGCGGAGGCGGACGGATCGTCCCTACCTTTATACGTTTGAATGCAACGAGGCATTACCAGTTTCCACACCTAATTTTTTCCTTTTCCGCTGACGCCGTCTCGTTGTACTCGTGGCATGGCAACTATGCACGAGGGTGGCTCAGAGCTGTTTTTGGACCGCAACAAGATCGATTCCTTCCGGGAAACGACCAGGGTCTTGTCGGAATTTTACGAACTCAAAAAGAGTCGCTTCAACTCAGTTATCGAATCCCAGGTGGCGCTGCGCGACATACATCGCCGTCAGAATGACGAAATCGGCACGCGCTACTATGCATCCTGCAAAGATTACCTCAAGGAACTATTTCGTTCCTGTCTGGCGGAATTGCTCCAGGCCGGGAAACCCCTGGACGCCCTCTACTCGTCATACCTCACCTGGTTCGGCCACTGGATTAACGCCTTGAAGGCCCAGTTGGAGGAAAAATACGGCAATCAACACGGCTCAGACGACACCAACAAATCGCGCCCCAGTTCTCATCGCCTCAAAATAACCGCGGCCGAGAACGCACTGACTCCGCCTCTCGCCTCTGCCAAGGCCCCTCCCGGGGCGCAAGCATGCATCGATTGTTTCTGCAAATCCGTCAAAGACCACCTCGGCACAGACGCTCTTCATATTGCCGGCGAGGTGATGGTTAGCACCCCGATAAAATCCATCGGCAAATTTAGAGATTGGCTGGAGCAATCCCCGGTGGAGTTGACCCCACTCAGGGAAACCAGCCTCGTTTTCCACGCGAAATTCATCGAACGCAGCGCTGCGGGTTCACGAATCGAGTACAAAATTTATACGGCGATGAATCGCATTTCCCAACCCCTGGCTCCCCACTTGAAGCGCATCATCGCGGAACGGGATCTCACCATCCACAACTGGATGCTCGCCCAAATGCTCTCCCGCTGGCGTGCCGATTATTTCCCTCAACTCGTCCCTCCCGAGACCATACACTCGCCACCTGACTACGACTACCAGAGCGCGTTCAGCATTCTGCAGTCGTATTTTCAAACCGAGCCTCATCACTGGCCAACCTTTGCCCAAGGCGTCGTCGAGTTGGTGGAACGCCCGCGAACCTTCCTGCGCTGGAACTGCGGGCCGGAACATCATCCGATCAAACGCCAGCTTAGAAATTTCATCGAGCTGGTGACCGGCCCCATCGCAAACCCCGTCGAGCGCAACGATCTGTTGACCCGCCTAAAGTCGCCCGGAGCAACCCGCGAGGAAATATTGATCCTCACAAGCGAGTACCTGGCTCTGCTCAGCGACCAAAAGCCCACGCCTGCCCAGATCCGACGTGAGCTCGACCCGATTGTGTCTGGCTGGACAGACAACCTTCCCCTGTGGCTCCCCAGCCTCCGGGTCGCGGAGCAAAAATTCCGGCTGCGCCGGGCCGATGATGTCGAGTTGGAAAAGTTGATGGCCGAGGAAACCGCTGCTGAAGAGGAAGCAGAGCAATTGAGGGCGACCTGGAGTAATTTCCACATGGAACACTCCGATGGAGTGGAACCAGCCTTCCTCGATGAAACCGAAACGATCGCCATCACCTACGTCGAAAACCTGGGAGCCGAATCGTGGCGAACCCACGCGATCCGATGCCCACGGCACGACTTTGCCATCGCCTTCGATCTCCACCTGTTCGACCACGACGTGGAAACCGTGGTCCCCGTTTCCTCGATTGCTCGCGCAATCGAACATTACCTTTTCGAGATGACGACGGAACAGCAGAACATGGTTCCGATGGAACGAATCGCCGGTGAACCATGGCGGAAACTTAAGCGTGGCGGCCAGCGCATTTACATCCTTGAGAAAAACGGCGAGATCTTCGTTCACCTTATGAAACGAAAAGACTGGGCGTTCGCCTCAGTCCAAGAAGCGAGATACTAACCTCGTTGCTAGAAGCTGTACTGCGCCGTCAGCAGAATCGTGCGCGGACGGATCTTGTCGGTGAAAAACGACGAGCCTGCCCTGAATTTTGCCTCTGGCAGATCGATCTGCAGGTATTTGATTCCGATGACAAAGGGTCCGGGCGGGTGGATCGAAATTCCCAGCCCGTAGCGAAACCGGGAACTATAGCCGGACTGGATGTTGGGATCGCCGTCGCTTTGGAAGTTCGTGCGCAGATGAATGTCCGAGTACAGCACACCCACTTCCGGATCGATGCTGAGGAGGGGAATAACGTGGATCATCGGCGCAAAGGACGCGTAGAAGCCTTTCGCTCCCACAGTCAGTGGATAAATTTCGCCCGTCGGCGACGTCGATGGACCAGTGACTTTGCCCCAATCTTCATAGCCCGCCGTCACGCGCAGAAAATCCGTGAACGAATATCCGCCGCCCACCGCCCAATAATTGCCGTGCTCGTTCACTTCCGAATTGGGCACGGAACTGCGCGTCGCATCGACGTAACGCGTCGTGTATTTCGTGCGGAACTGACTTTGACCGCCCGCCGCCGTGACAAAAAAGCCTGTGCTTGCCTGAGCCGCCAAGCCTGTAAACGCCACCAGAAAGAAGCAGAGTGATTTTTTCATGATACCAGGAGTTTTTCCCGACTTTTGATTCCCAAACTGCGCAGACCGACCCGCGCCCAGCAAGTTCCCTCGCAACAAGATTTGCGGGTGTTTGAGGATTGCCGTGCCGGCCACCGTCTTGAAAGAGTGGCGCCCTTTCCTCTTTCATGCCCATCCGCCTCGCACTCAAGATCGACGTCGACACCGACCGCGGCACACGCATCGGTGTGCCCAACCTTTTGCAAGATCTACAGGAATTCGAACTTCCCGCGTGCTTCCTCTTTTCCCTGGGGCCCGATCAGACCGGCCGCGCCATCACGCGCATTTTTCGGCCGGGCTTTTTCAAAAAAGTCAGCCGCACCAGCGTCGTGAAGCTTTACGGCATTCGCACGCTCCTCAACGGCACGCTCCTTCCCGCCCCGCACATCGGCCGCCGCAACACCCGCGCGCTGCGCAATGTCCGCGATGCCGGTCACGAGGTCGGCATTCATTGTTTCAACCACTACCGCTGGCAGGACTACGTGCATAAAATGTCCACGATCCAGATCCGCGAGGAATTCGTTGCCGCGCGGGCTGAGTTTCTCCGCATATTCGGCACGTCCGCCCAGACCGCGGGCGCCCCCGGTTGGCAAAGCAACGCCCGCAGTCGCCAAATCTACGACGAAGCCGAACTGCTCTACTCGAGCGACGTGCGCGGGCACTCGCCGTTTTTTCCGCGGATCGACGGACAGGTTTCCAAAACCCTCGAAATCCCCAGCACGCTTCCAACCTTCGACGAACTTCTCGGCCGTCCCGAGTATCCCGAGAACAAAATCGTCGCCCATTACCTTTCCCTTCTGCGCGAAGATCGTCCCAATGTTTTCACGCTCCATGCCGAGATCGAAGGCATGGGCAAACGGCAGCTGTTCCGCGCATTGCTTGCCGCCTGTTACGAGGCGCGGGTGCAATTCATCCGGCTCGACGATCTCGCGCGTGAATTGCTGGCCGATCGCGAAAAAATTCCAGTCTGCGATCAGGTCGACGCCGAAATCGACGGCCGCAGCGGCAAAGTCGCCACGCAGGCCGCGTGTTAATTTTCTGGTAGGAGCGCCATCTAAGCTGGAAATCACACCCGGCCGGTCGGTTTCAGGAACAACTTAAAATCTCCACTCGTCGTGCCGAGCGATGCGTACCAGGGATTGAGCTCGGTGTTGGTCGCCATCGACAACCAGCGTACAAGCCCAACACCGCGCTCCCGCGCCTCTTTTGCGACCCGTTCGATCAACGCCGTCGCGATGCCCCCGCGCCTGTATTCGGGCAGAACATACAAATCGCCCAGATGCACGAGGGGGTCCGCCAACACTCCCGACACGGTTAAATATCCCGTCGCAAAACCGACAACCACTCCTCCCGATTCCGCAACCAACGCGAAACCAGTTTCCGGTTTTGTCAAAAATTCCGCCAGGAAGCGCCGCGTCTTCGCTTCGCCCGCCGTGGTGAGCATGTTGTAGTGCTCCTGATACGAGCGAAACAACGGCAGAATTTTTTCAAGGCTGTCAGGTCCTGCGAGGCGGTAAACGACCGGGTGCTTCATGGGAGAAAGCTACGCATGCACCTGGGATGTTCGCAACCGGCAAACCTTAATGCGTGCACGCGTCGCCCCCAAAGGCTTCCGCAAGTGCACGGCATAACATTGCCTCCCCACTTACCAACCCAATAGAAATCCGCCGTGCGAATCGAACACATCGCCCTCTGGACGTCGGACATCGAGGTACTGCGCTCATTCTATTGTCGTCATTTCGGCTGCGTCGCAGGCGATCTATATGAGAACCCCAACAAAGGGTTTCGCTCCTATTTCTTGCGTTTTACCGATGGTGCACGGTTTGAGATCATGCAAAAAAACGGACTTACAAAGCGAACGGAACAGCCAGCCCTCGGACTGGCTCATTTCGCCATTTCGGTGGGAAGCGAACTCAAAGTCGTTGAACTGACGAACCAGTTTCGGAACGACGGCATCCGCGTTGCCAGCGAACCACGCCGGACCGGCGATGGTTATTTTGAGAGCGTCGTGCTCGACCCCGATGGCAACCCCATTGAAATTACGTCCTGAAATTGGTTGTTTATTGCAAGCAGCACGCAACAAGTCCGAAATCTATCGGCAAAATAGACGAACAGATTGTTTTGGTGCAAAAAGAACCTAGATTCGCGCGTCCATTCATCCTATGCTTTTTATCACCAATCGCGCGTTTAAGGAAGGCATCGTCACCAAGGTCAACCGCAAGGTCACCTTCGATCTCAAAAACAACCAAGCAGCACAATCTGTCTTCTTCTGCGAGCGTCGCGGGAAGGACAGCTATATTGAACTCGGCAGCGAGGCCTTTTTGGAGCGTTTGAAAAAGGCGTCGCAAAAGCAGATTCTCATTTATCTGCACGGCTACTCTAACCTGCCCGAACCCGACATTTTTCCGCGTACAGAAAAACTACAGGCGATGTGCGACCAGCAAAGCGCCGGCGAAGTGCTCGTTCTCCCTCTCATTTGGCCCTGCGACGGCGATCTCGGGATTTTGAAGGATTATTACGACGACCAAGTCGCGGCCGACGCCAGCGCCATCGCGTTCTCACGTGTGTTTGGAAAGTTTCTCGACTGGCGCGAACAGAATCTGGAAGACGATACCCCTTGCCTGAAACGCATCAGTGTCCTGGCCCACTCGATGGGCAATCGCGTGCTGCGCGGGGCGCTGCAAGCTGCGGCAAAATACCAATGCCCGGGCGGCCTGCCTCTGATTTTCCGAAATATTTTCCTGGTCGCCGCCGACATCGTAAACGAATCGTTGGAGCCGGGCTGCGAGGGCGAGGAAATTCCTGTCGTCGCGCGCAACGTCGTGGTTTATTTCGCCAGCGACGATCTCGCCTTGCGCTCCAGCAAAATTGCTAATCTGGCGAATCAAATCGCCTCCCGTCGCCTTGGCCACACCGGCCCCGAGGATATGGACGTCGTTCCCAAAAACGTCTTCGCGGTCGATTGCGACGACGTGAACACTGCTTACGACCGGCCCAAGGGACATTCTTACTTCCTCTACGACCAAACCGGCAAGGTCCCGGGAAAAGTTTTTATGCACATCTGGGCCACGCTCCTCAATGGACGCGTACAAGACCTCTCTTCCGAATCGGCGCGTACGCTGCAACTCGCCTAGCCAAACCACCTCTTCGGCGCCAAGCCCGCAATCGCCACTACGGGCTTGGCCTCGAAAAAAGCTCTGCCAGACCGTGGCGGCTAAACCGTTGCGAAATCCAATACGATTGGTTCGGCATAGTGCAGGTAGTCCATCATCGGCATTTTTATCACTTCTCGATGGGTTCCCGCATTGAACGCGATCTCCGGATATCGCGTGAGGGTGTGCTCCAAATATACCCGCATGCCGTAGAGATTGCCGAACGGTGGCATAGCACCAAGTTCGCAGTCGGGAAAGCGATCGATAAATTCGTCCTCGCTGGCCAGTTCAACGCTGTCGCTTCCAAGTAAATCGCGGAGTTCCGACAGTACGATTTTGCGATGAGCGGGTAGAACCACCATCGCCATTTCATCTTCGATTTTCACAATGACGGTCTTGCCAAAATCGTTGCCGGAGATGTGCGCGGATTTGGCGACGACGGAAGCCGTGTAGGCAGGTGAATGCTGGATGCTGATATACTTCACCCCGCAATCATCGAGGAACTGTTTCAATTTTTTCGCAGGCATAATGCCCCCTATTGTTAAGGTTACGAGTGCAGCAACTGTCGAAAATGTCTCCACTTTCTCCCGCTTGGCAAATGGCCGGAAGGATTGATCGGACCGTGTAAAATCTCTCCTTCATGCCACACGGAAACAGTTGCGGTCAAAGACCTGCTGCGCTTGATCTTCGCCCATGAGTCCCTCCCTCAAAACCCCTCGCACTCCCTACGAAAAAGTCGGCGGCCTCAATTACCTGGGCCGTTGCATCGACAAGATCCGCCTGAAAAATGCCGGTCAACTGCGTCCTGATTTCTTCGAACTCATGGGCAAGGGCTTCGATGCCCGAATCATGGGCTATCTGGAATTGGACTATGCCAAGTTTACCGAGTTTGTCCTCACCGGCGCGACCGACGAACAATGTTGGGACTACTGCGTGCAACACGGTCGCAAAATGAACGACTTGACCACGCTCATCTGGAACGATTTTTCCAGCAAACGCGGCTGGCGCGATTCCGGATCGGAACTGCTCGCCAAGTTTAAAGCCGAAAGCGGCCTCTCCACGCGCGATGATATCCAGACGTTCTTCGAATATTGGGAAGTCGACGAAGGCCGTAAACCTTGAGTGATTCCCCTTTACCGAACCAATCGCCAGCAAACTTCGTGAAGCGATTTTAGCTCAGGCGACAAGTTCATCCTAAAACGCTATTACCCCCGTCTGTCCAAAGGCGACGTTGCCGGGAACGGTGAAAGTCAAGAAACGCAGCCGCTGCTGCATTGCGACGACATGCGTCCCGGCCGAAAGAAATCGCCGTCAGACAGAACAAAAAACGCGCAGTTATCGCCATCGGTGAGCCCTTGACAGGGACTGAGACTGAATTGAGATTGCCGACGTGAGCAACGACGCCGCCCGCGAAAAATACAAAGCCTACCTCGCCACTAAAGGTCTGCGCGTAACCGACCAGCGCATGGCGATTTTTGAGGCCGCTTTCGCGCAAAAAGAGCATTTCACGGCTGAGGAATTGCTCGAACATGCTCGTGCTATCGACGATTCCGTTTCCCGCGCAACAGTTTACCGCAGCATCCCAATCATGACGGAAAGCGCCCTCCTCCGGGAGGTCGATATTGGCAAAAACCTCAAGTACTACCGCCCGAATACCGATAACAACACGCAGGTAGCCCAGGTGATTTGTATGGATTGCGACAAAATTTTCGAAATCAGCGCCCCCTTCATGGGATGGTACGGCAACACCGTCTCGGCGAAGCTGAACCTCACGCCCGTCTCGCAACGTCTGCAAGTCTCCGCGCATTGTAACACGCTGCGCGAAACCGGCACCTGCAAGAATCGCGCACAAGGTTAAGTTTCTTCCATGGGCAGAAAAGAAGATCCAACTTTCGAAATCAGCTTCTACGAATCGGTCCTCAAACGCGACCCGGGTTACACCGACGTGATCGAACTTCTCGGCGGTCTCTACACGAAAGTGGGCCGCATCTCCGACGGACTGAAAATGGATCGCAAGCTCGTGCGCCTGCTCCCGAAAAATGCCACTGCCCATTACAATCTCGCTTGCAGCCTCGCGCTCTCCAAACGCCGTACCGATGCGTTGCGATCGTTAAAACAAGCGGTCGACCTTGGTTACGATGACGTCGATTGGATGACCCAAGACCCCGACCTCGAAGACTTGAAGGACCACCCGGAATTCCTGCGCCTGCTCGAAAAACTCAAGCCACAGAGCTGATAGCCGTGGTAAAGTTACATGGCGGCCTGCAGACCCTGAAGGGCAAAAGTCGCCACCTCCGAAAAAACCCTAGCGACTGCTCCGGCTTCGGAAATTCCTGAGCGCTTCTGTAACCGCGGCTCGGTTCGCCGTGTAGAGAGTGTGTTAACATGAAAACGCTCCCTCTCCTCCTCGCCGGTCTTTCGATCGCATCCATCGCGCGTGCTGACTCCTTCCCCGCGTCCGAAAAATTCTCCCAAACATATCCGGTCACGGCCCAGGCCGAACTTTCTTTACGCAATATCAATGGTTCGGTCGAAATCGTCGCCTGGGACAAAAACGAGATCGCACTGGAAGCGGAAAAGCGCACCAAAAACGCCGAGGATCTTTCAAAAATCCAGGTTCAGGTCGACGCTTCGTCCGACCGCGTTGCCATCACCACCCACTATGAACGTGTCGGTTGGGGCTGGTTTGGCTGGTTTAGCCGCAACGTCAGCGGCGCCGTCCACTACAAGCTCCGCGTACCGGCCGGCATTAATTTGCGCAAAGTCGACGTGGTGAATTCCAATGTCACCATTCGCGACGTAAGCGGCGATGTAGAGGCCACCTCGGTCAATGGATCGATTCATGCCAGCGGACTTTCCAACTCGGCCCATCTCAAGACCGTAAACGGCAACATCGAGGCCGGCCTCGTTTCCATGCAAGCCTGCAAGACGCTTTACACCAAGACCGTGAACGGAAGCTGCAAAGTTTTTCTTCCCGACGCCGTCTCGGCCAGCGTCGAGGCTTCGACGGTCAATGGAAACGTGAAATGCGATTTTCCCGTTGCGGCATCGAAATCCAGCCGATCCAGACTTCAGGGCCAAATCGGCCAAGGGAACGACACTTCGATCGAGGCGCATTCGGTGAACGGCAACATCGCTTTCCATCGCCAGTAAAGCAGTGATGGGTTCGTGGCCGGGCGTCGTCGTTGTTGGCGGCGCGCCCGGCAATTTTCTTCGGCGGTTTTGGCTCCTAGGCCTTTTCCACGCGGAAATTCAACCAAAGCCCCACGCCGATAAACAAAAGGTTCGGCACCCAGACGAGGAGGTCGGGATGGTATTGGGGGTACTTGTCGAACCAACTCACGACTACTTTTGTCAGAAAATAGTAGAGCAAAGCGAGGCCGAGGGCCACGGCGAAGTTGGCGGAGGTCTCGCGGCGCGAAACTTTTATACCCAATGGAACAGCCAGGAGCACGAGAATGAGCACCGACAGCGACATCGATCCTTTTTCCTGAATGATCATGTTAATGCGGGTCAGCTTCTGCTCCAGCGGTGCACCAGCGGGCATTTCCTTGGTCAGCCTGGCCTTCTCTTGATCGAGTTCGTCCAAAGTCAGCCATTCCAATTTGCGACTAAACGTCTTCGCGCCACTTAGGCGCGATAGAGGAAAGCTAAAACTGGCCGTATCGGCTTCTGCGCGTATGGGCGGCTTGGAAAAGTTTTCCGGATCTTCCTCGTTGAAACGCTCGGAAGAGAATTGGAAGGGTTTGAAAACGAGCCGATTGTTTTCCTCGTCCAATTCGATGCGGCCCGTGTCGGCGTGGGAGAAACCGGTCATCCGATTGTGCTTATCCATCCGCCAGACCCAAATGTCCCGCATATAGTCCCCGTGTCGTTCGCTCGCATAGACGATGACGCCGGGAATGTCGCGGACGAAGGTCTTTGGCACAATCAAGCGGACGGCATTGGTGCGCAGCATGCTTCCCAACTCTTGATGATAGAGCGTGCGGGCCTTCGGCATCAGGTAGTAATTCACGGCCACACCACCCACAACACCCAAAAGAGCCAAAATAAAAATCGGCGCGCAGATGCGTTTGACGCTTTGGCCGCACGTCCGCAGGGCGACAATTTCGCTGTCGGCCGACATTCGGCCGAGCACCAGCAACACCCCGAGCAACATGCCCATCGGCAGCGCATACATGACCACGTAAGGGATGAGCAGCAGCATGAGTTTGACCGCCGATTCCAAGGCGAGCTGGCCCGATAACAAATAGCCGAGCAAATCCTTGAGCGCGTTGACCGCGGCGATCAGGAACACGAAAAAGCCCACACATGCAGCGCAGGTGATCAGGACTTGTTTGAAGATATAGCGGTCGATGAGGCGCAAAATCTTGCCGCGATCATGCAAGGCGGCACGTCACTGACAATAGGAACCTTACGTTGGTGCCATGACTCGGGGACCTTTGATGGGGATTTTGGCCAAAGAAAACCCTTGCCAGCCATAAGACGGACAAGGGTTTCCAAAACTGGCGCAGCCGTAGGGAGTCGAACCCCAAACCTTCTGATCCGTAGTCAGATGCTCTATCCAATTGAGCTACGGCTGCGTAAAGGAGCGTGAGAAAAAGCAGGGATTCGGCGCGGAGTGCAAGCGATATTTTTCAAACATTTTCGGGGCCTTTTCTACTCCCCGTAATCCTCGGTCACCGTACGACTCAGCCCAATGAAGGTTTCCTCGGCCAGCGGCAGCCGGCGCCCGCGCAAATAAACCACCCCCCAGCGCCGCTTGAGCTTGCGACGGCCAAGAGGGAAAGAGATCAGCGCACCGCTGCGCAATTCTTCGCGCGCAATCCACGACGCAAGCACACCCGCACCCAGCCCGATTTTAACCAGCTCCTTGATGGCTTCCATGGAGCCGAGCTCGATGTAGTTGGTGAGCACGATTTTTTCTTCCCGAAAATATTCACTCACCAACCGAAAGGTATAACTGTTTTTATTGTACAAAATGAGGGTCTCCTCCGCGATCGCACCGCGCGGCACGCCACCCGACTGTCCCCAAGGATGCAGCGGCGCCACCACGAACCGGAGCTCATCTTCAAAAAGCGGCACAAAATCGAATTCGTTGTCGCCCGCAGGCATGGGCATGATCGCGAGATCGATCTGGCCCGAACGCAACAATTCCAACTGCCGGCCATGGTCGCCGGGTTCGATTTTAATCACGCACTTCGGAAAGCTCTGCTTAAATTCGCGCAGCACCGTTGGTAATATATACTGGCACGCCGTCGTGCTCGCTCCGACACGCAACCGGCCGTGCCCCCAGTTCGTCAGCGTGTCGAGTCCCGCGCGCGCCGCTTCCATTTCGCGCAAAATTTTTTCCGTGTGCCGCAAAAACTGTTCGCCCGCCTGCGTGAGCAGCGCGCGTTTGCCCACGCGATCGAGCAGACGGCAGCCAACTTCCGTCTCCAAAGCCTTCATCGCGTGACTCACCGCCGACTGCGTGAGAAACAAATCTTTGGCGGCCAAGGTAAAACTGCCGCGGCGTGCCACGGCTTCAAAGGCAAGCAACTGACGGCTGTCGAGGGTGTTTTTCATGAATGAGCGTCGTTCATTATCTATATGAAATGTTTGAAGAGCAGTAATCGCGCCAAAACGCATTTCTGGCATGCCGACGGCTAAACGTGTTCGGCAAAACCAATGGAAACCGCCACGTACAACAGCACCGCCAGCCAGAGCGCACGCACCTTGCGCGTCGGCTTCCTCGCTCTCAGCGACGCCGCGCCTTTCATCGTCGCCGAGGAGCGCGGCCTCTTCGCCCGGCACGGGCTTCGCGTTCAGCTGAGCCGCGAAGTGGGTTGGGCAACGCTGCGCGATAAAATCATCTACGGTGAACTCGATGCTGCGCAGGCTCCCGCACCGATGCTTTGGTCCACGCGCCTCGGAATCGATTGCTCGCCCTGCCCCGTCATGACCAGCATGGTGCTCAGCCTGAACGGCAACGCCATTACTCTCTCTGAAAAACTCTGGCAGGCCGGTGTGCGCGACGCATCAACCTTGCGCGACGAAGCGCGCCGGCGCAGCGGTGAACGCAAGCTGACCTTCGGCGTTGTATTCAATTTCTCATCACACCACCTGCTCCTCCGCACCTGGCTTCGCACCGGCGGCATCAATCCCGATCGCGATGTCCGTTTCGTCGTCGTTCCCCCGGCCCAGATGTTCCGCAACCTCGCGGCTGGTACAATCGACGGTTACTGTGCCGGCGAGCCCTGGAATACATTGGCGGTGAGAGAGCAGGTCGGCTGGTGCCCGACCTGGTCAGCCTCGTTGCAGCCTGGACACATTGAAAAGGTTCTCATGGTGACGGAACGGTTTGCCACCAATCGCGCAAGCGAACACGCGGCCCTGGTCGCCGCTCTCGTTGAAGCCGCCGGTTGGTGCGACGAGCCCGCCAATCGGGATCCGCTCGCCCAGTTGCTTTCCCGCGCCGGTTACATCAACCAGTCCATGCGCATCATCACGCCCGCTCTCAGCGGCGTTTTCGATTGCGGCCACCATCGCAGCGAGACGGTGCCTGATTTCCTCGTATTTCACAAAGGCAATGCCAACCAGCCCACCGTAGCCAAAGCCCAGCTGCTGCAGCAGGAATTGACCGAAGCGGGACTTCTTCCCGGCGGACCGGCAGCCAGCACGCTTCCTGCGCTTCTTTTTCGCGAAGATCTCTACAACCACGCAACCCGCACCAATACATCCAATGAACTCGTCTCCCTCTGATCGCTCCGTTTCCCACCTGAACCGCCGGTCTTTTTTGACCAAAGGAGTTGCCGGTCTCGGCGCCGCCGCGCTTTGGTCGGCCCTCGGCAACAAGTCTTGGGCCTCCACGGCCGGCTCGGTTTCCGAGGCGCCCGAAACCACTGATATCAACTTCGGCATCATCGCGCTCACGGATTGTTCACCCATCGTCATCGCCCATGAAAAAGGCCTTTTCAAAAAGTACGGAATCAATTCCAAAATCACCAAGGGAGCCAATTGGGCGGCCATCCGCGACAACCTGTCAACTGGTTCGATTCAGGCCACCCACATGCTGATCGGCATGCCGCTCGCCTCGACCATGGGCTTGGCCGGTTCGCCTAAAAAACCGATGATCATTCCCTGGCTGCTCAATCGCAACGGCCAGGCCATCACGCTCAAGACCGAGTGGAAGGGCAAGGTTGGTGCTGACCCGAAGGCCATCAAACCCTTCGTAGATCAGGCGAAATCGCTCGGCGAACCGCTCACTTTCGCCATGACCTTCCCTCCGGGCACACATGCCATGTGGATTCGCTACTACCTCGGCGCCGGCGGCATCAATCCCGACAAAGATGTCAGCCTCATCACCGTTCCGCCCGCCCAGATGGTGGCCAATATGAAAATCGGCAAAATGGATGGCTTTTGCGTCGGCGAACCGTGGAACGCCCGGGCAATTGCCGATGGTATCGGGTTCACCTCCGTCACCACGCAGGATATGTGGAAGGATCATCCGGAAAAAGTCTGCGCTTTCACTGAGGAGTTCGCCGAGAAAAACCCGAAGACTGTCAAAGCCGTGCTGAAAGCCCTGCACGAAGCCAGCGTCTGGCTCGACGAAATGGATAATCGACCCGAACAGTGCGCCATCGTCTCAAAGGCCACGTATATCAATTGCGATCCCAAAACGATCCTCGGCCGCCTCCAGGGTAACCTCGACTACGGCGACGGCCGCAAGGTGCAGGACGAATTCTACATGCACTTCAACAAGCGCAACTGCAACTATCCGCAGCCCAAGTACGCCAAATGGTTCCTCTCGCAGTATCGCCGCTGGGGCCTCGTCTCCGGCACGCCCGACTATGAGGGCGTCGCGAAACGGGTGATGCGCTCCGACATCTACGAAGAGGCTATGAAGGAAATCGGCGTCACCCATGGTGGACTCGATAACTCGCCGGAAACGTTGTTCGACGGTGCCACTTTCAATCCAGCCGAACCAGAGACTTTCGCCAAGAGCTTCGCCGTCCACAATCTGAAAGGTTGACACGACGCCTGCCATGAACCCTGGCCCGAAAAAGCTGCCAGCTTACCTGCGCCGACTGCTCCTCCCGGCAGTCTGGCGCAAGGCGGCGCCCATCGGGCTTTTCGTCGGCGTCATCCAGATTTGCGTCAACCAGGGCGATCACTGGCTTAAACACGAAATCACCGCCGCAGTTCTGCTAAAAACAATCCTGTGTCCTCTCATCAGCGTGGGAGTCGCCGTGGTTTCGGCCGCCGCCGCCCACCCTGCTGAAGAAAAATCACCTTCAAAATTATGAATTCACTTAAACTCGACTGGCTCTTTCTGCCCCTGCTCGGGACGTTGCTCATTCTAGTTGCATGGCACGGTCTCGCCGGAAAAAAAGTCTACAAACTCGCCGGTACAATCGACGACATTCATGCAGCGATTTCCGGTCTGCCCGAGGGCGAAAAAACCTGGCCCGCGGTTCAGGCTGCGATTCAGAAAGGCGATATCGCTTCGATAAAAAAGCTCCCGAATGGTGCTCCGATTTGGGAGGCCATCTCCGGAAACTTTGAAGAGCGGCGCGTCGGTCTCATTCCCGATTTGCCGAACGTCATCGAAACCTGGCAGTCGAGCAAACCCTACATTGTCGATCCCTTCGCCAAACGCGGCGAAATGGATCAGGGCATTCTCCGCTTCACGTGGTATTCGCTCGTGTTGGTGGCAAAAGGTTATGCCATCGCCCTGATCGTCGGCGTGCCTCTCGGATTTTTTCTCGGGCTTTCCAAAACCTTCACGAAAATGTTCGACCCGATCATCCAGGTTTTCCGTCCTGTCTCGCCGCTCGCCTGGCTGCCGCTCGGCTATGTGCTTTTCATGAGCACTGGCAAGGAAACGGGCACCTACGCCGCGCTCTTCACCATCGCGCTCTGCTCGATGTGGCCGACCGTGCTCAATACCGCCGTCGGCGTGCGCGCCGTGCCGCAGGATTTTCTCAACGTCGGTCGCGTGCTGAAACTTTCGCGCACCAAGATGCTCTTCAAGATCCTCATTCCCGCCACGCTGCCCTACATGTTCACCGGTTTCCGCCTAAGTCTTGGCATTGCCTGGCTTGCCATTGTCGCCGCGGAAATGCTCACCGGCCGTCCCGGCGCGGGCGGATTTCTCTGGCAGGAATACAACGCCAACATCTACGAGCACATTATCTTTTCGATCATCACCATTGGCGTCGTCGGCTTCATCCTCGATCGTCTGATGAGCGTGGTGGAAAAGAAATTCAAGTCAGCCCTGTGACCACATGTCTTTTCTCGAACTAAAAAACATCTCCAAGTCGTTCGGCGGCGCGCGCGTCCTCGATAACGTCAATCTTTCCATCGAGGAAGGCGAGTTCGTCGCGATTGTCGGTTATTCCGGTTCGGGCAAAACCACGCTCGTCTCCCTCGTCGCCGGCCTTCTGCGGCCCGACACCGGCACCATCACGCTCGCTGGCAAACCCATCGATGGCCCGAGCCCGGAACGCGGCCTCGTTTTCCAGAACTATTCACTTCTACCCTGGCTCACGGTTCGGGAAAACATCGCCATCGCTGTCGAGTCCGTCTTTCCCGAAAAAACTGCCGACGAACGCCAGGCTCATGTCACCCGCTTCATCGAGATGGTCAAACTTGGCCATGCCGGGGATCGCCTGCCAAAGCAGCTTTCCGGCGGCATGCGTCAGCGTGTCGCCGTAGCACGCACGCTCGCCATCCAGCCGCGCATCTTGCTCCTCGACGAACCGCTCTCGGCCCTCGATGCACTCACTCGCGCCACCTTGCAGGACGAGATCACACAGATCCGTCGCACCGACAACACGACGATTTTGCTCATCACCAACTCTGTCGACGAAGCGCTCTTGCTCGCCGACCGGGTCATCGCCCTCACGCCCGGCCCCGGGGCAACCTTGGCCGAACCGTTTGTTGTCGACCTGCCGCGCCCACGTGATCGCAAAACTCTAAATCACGAGCCTGCCTACAAGGACCTCCGCGGCGCCATTACCGAGCAACTCCTTAGTTTCAACGCCGCCCGCAAAACCACGCTTACGAAAAAGCTCATTTTGCCCGACATCCTTCCCGAAGACCTCGACGCTCCCCGCGTCCACCGCCAGCCTCGCCGCCCGGGAGAAATCAAGGAAACGACCATCGCCTCCGTCTGACGCAACTACCAACAACCGCCAACTTCCACTATGCGCCCGTTTCTCGAAATCTCCGCTCTCAACAAAGCCTTTCCCACGCCCAAGGGACCGCTCACAGTAGTGGAAAATTTCAACCTCCACGTGAACAAGGGCGAGTTCATCGCCTTGATCGGACATTCCGGTTGCGGCAAATCCACCGTGCTTTCGATGGTTGCCGGCCTCGCTGACGCGACCGAGGGAGGCATCATTCTTTCAAGCAAGGAAGTGACTGGCGCCGGACCCGATCGCGGCGTGGTTTTTCAGGCTCCGTGCCTGCTGCCATGGTATACAGCTTTTGAAAACGTCATGCTGGGCGTCGATCAGGTTTACTACACCGCCAGCCGCCTCGAACGCAGGCAGATCGCGGAATATTACCTCACAGTCGTCGGCCTCGGCGACGCGATGCACAAACGCCCCGCCGAGCTTTCGCAGGGTATGCGCCAGCGCTGCGGCATCGCCCGCGCCTTTGCGCTCCACCCAAAGATGCTGCTCCTTGACGAACCATTCGGTATGCTCGATGCCTTAACCAAGATGGAATTACAGGACGTCCTTCTCGACCTTTGGCAGCGAGATCAGAAAACCGCGCTGATGGTCACACATGACGTTGACGAAGCCCTCTACCTGGCCGACCGCGTCGTCTGCATGACCGATGGCCCCAATGCCACCGTCGGCGAAATTCTTGAGGTGAAATTTCCCCGTCCGCGCTCCCGCAAGCAGCTCCTTGAGGATCCCGAGTACTATCGGCTTCGCGAACAGCTCATCGGTTTTCTCAACGAACGCTCTCACCACCGGCCGGCTCAGCCTGCAACTCCGCCAGCCACACCACCGCCTACCAACAAAACCGGCTTCGTCAGCCGTCGCACGCGGGTCCTCGAAACCGCGTTCACCCGCTTTATTCTTCAACCGTTCAAAACCTGATCCTAGCGGCAAAATTAGCCGCACCTTGATTTGAATCATGTTTTTCGTTTCGGGCGCTTCATGAAAGCGCCTCATGGGTTCACCATGTCCGCACGCCTGCACTTCATACCAAACCAAACGCCATGACATCACCGCACCGCCTCCTCGCATTCACCGTCGCGCTCTTAACCGCGCTTCCCGCCCTCAAGGCTCAGTATGCCCCTCCCCCGCCGCCGCGCCCATTTCCCGGCTTCGTCAACGAGGCCCTCCGCGCCAAGGATCCCTACATGGCCGCATGGGATTTCGGCGTGAATGTGCGTGCTCGTGAAGAGGTGAAGGAAAACGCCGGTTTTACCGACGTCGGCTCTAACTGGGATTTCTCCACCCGCCCACAGGATGACAACAATAACTCCTATCTGCTCACGCGCGTGATGCCCCGCATTGGCTATACCGGCAAATGGATCGCCGCCACCATCGAGGACCGCTCCAGTTATTCGTTCGACGACGAGCGTTACGTTCCCACCGCCGCCGGCCAGGGTCTCGCCGAGCGCGACGGCTCGATGGATTTGCATCAGGCGTTCGTTTTCATCGGAAATCACAAGGTCTTTCCGGTCTCGCTCAAAGTCGGTCGTCAGGAACTCGTCTACGGCGACCAGCGCCTCGTCGGCCATTTCCGCTGGAACAACAACGCCCGCACCTTCGACGCCATCAAACTCCGTTGGCAGAATAAATTCTTCGGCGTCGATATTTTCAGCGGCGGTCTGGTCTACAACAACCACCACAACCTCAACAAATCCAACTCGCAGGACCGTTTCTCCGGCGCCTACTTCAACTTTCCCACGCTTTCGACCAAGGATATCGTCGAAGCCTACTTCTACGCCCGCAACGTGAGCCGCGGTATCGTCACCGACGATTGGTCCGGCGTCCCCGCACCTTTCCGTTTCCCCGCGCCGCAGGATCTCTACACCACAGGCCTTCGCTGGAAATCCAAGCCGGGCTCTTATGGCGCATGGGACTACGGCGCGGAGTTAATGTACCAGTTCGGCAACCGCGCCGCGGTCTTCCCGGCGACCACGGTCGCCGCCGCCCGCACGGCTCCGCGCCTCGACCACACTGCCTACGCCGCCGTTCTGCAGGGTGGCTACACCTGGTCGGACAATAAAATGCAGCCGCGTTTGGGCGTATTGTACAGTTATGGATCAGGCGACAAGGACTCCACCGACACCAAGAGCGGCACGTTCCAGAATCTTTTCCCGACCAATCATCTCTTCTACGGCTACATGGATCTTTCCAGCCTGCAGAATATGCACGACCTCCGTTTTGCCTACACGTTCAAACCCATGCTCACTCTCAGCGTCGCCCTTGAAGGTCACCTCCAGTACCTCGCGGCCAATACCGATTATTGGTACAATGTCGCCGGCGTTCCGCGCAACGTGGCGGCTGGTGCCAACGGCAGCGGCAACGGCTACACGATCAATCCGAGTTACAGCAAAAAACTCGGTCAGGAGATCGACCTCGTGGTCGGCTGGTCATTTTTGCCCTGCGCACAGGTCGAAATTGGCCTCAGCCGGTATTTCCGCGGCGAATACATCAAGCAGTCGCTGCGTTCAACTGGTTCAAAAGATGCCAGCTACGCGTACGTGCAGCTGACCGTAAATCTTTAAGAGCGTTCGTTCATGGTCATGGCCGGTCGTCCTTTCGCGGGGCGACCGGCTTTTTCATGAGCTGTTCTCATCGTTCGACTTAAAACTATTCAGTCTATTTTTCATCGAAGTCGGCCAGTTGGTATGTCCGTTGCTAATTATCCTGATCAATACGATGAATATTGCTCAGCTAAAAAAATCCGGCCACTGGCCAACCCTCGCGACTTCTTTCCTCTATTTCGATGTTAGCTTTATGGTGTGGACGCTGCTGGGCGCGCTTGGCGCACTCATCGCGCCCGCCCTCAAGCTCAACGCCGATCAGAAATTTCTCATGGTCGCCACGCCAATTCTGGCCGGCGCGTTTTTGCGCATCGCACTGAGCATGCTGGTCGATCGTATTGGGACAAAAACCACCGGCATCATCGCGCAGTTGATCGTCATGGCCGGTCTCGCTGTCGCCTGGCAGCTCGGCGTACACACGCTCAACCAGGCTTTACTGCTCGGCGTCGTTCTCGGTGTGGCCGGAGCCAGCTTCGCCGTCGCGCTTCCCCAGTCCGGCCGCTGGTATCCGCCGCACATGCAGGGCGTCGTGCTCGGGCTGGCCGGCGCGGGCAACATCGGCGTTGTGATCGACCATCTTGCCGCTCCGCGTATCGCGGCGGTTTGGGGATGGCAGGCGGTTTTTGGCGCGGCACTTATTCCGCTCGCCCTGGCGTTCGTGCTCTACGTGATTTTCTCCAAGGAACCTCCCGGCGAATACAAAAAGAAAAAGCTCTCCGACTATGGGAAACTCCTGCGCGAAAAAGATGCCCATTGGTTCTGCTTTTTCTACACCATCAGCTTCGGCGGCTTCGTCGGTCTCGCCACCGCGTTCGCGATCTATTTCAGCGATCAGTTTCACCTCAAGCCGGTCCACGCCGGTGAGATGGCGGCGTTTTGCACGCTCATCGGGGCCATCGGCCGACCCATGGGCGGCGCACTCGCCGACAAGCTCGGTGGCATCCGCTCGCTCGGCGTCTTCTACAGCGTTGCGGCCGTGGCGATGGCTCTCGCGGCCCTCGCCGACAATCTGTGGATCTGCGGAGCAGGTTTCTTCATCGCTTCCGGCGCGTTTGGCATGTGCAACGGTTCGGTTTTTCAGCTCCTTCCGCAGCGTTTTGCAAAAGACATCTCCGTCATGACCGGCCTCGTCGGTTGCGGCGGCGGAATTGGCGGTTTTCTCCTTGGTCGGCTGTTCGGCGTTTCCAAGGAATATTTTGGCGGCTACACCCCCGGCATTCTCTTCTTCGCCGGGCTCTGCCTGTTGGCGCTCACCGGCCTCGGCGCCGTCAAACGTCGCTGGCGCACGACCTGGGGTGCCACGGCCGCTGCTAAAATTTGACCATTCGCATCGCCGAGCTCGCTTCCTCGGCTCGGTTCGGCCAGCGTGCGACTTCCATGAAGCTCCAGGTCACTTCCCACGGCCTGCCGCGCAACCCCAAGGCTGTCTCCGACGACGCCACCTGCGTGCGGCAGCGCAGCAACCTCGCTGTCGCGGCTCTGGCCGATGGCATCGGTTCCAGCGAACAGGGTGGCGAGGCCGCCCGTCGTGCGGTGGCGATGCTAACCGATTACTATCTGGCAAAACCTCAGACTTGGGGACCGCATCGCGCCCTTTCTGAATTTGTCTCACAGATCAACCGCGTGTTTCATCAGGAATCGCAAGCCCGCCATGGCTCTCCCGAGTTGGTCTGCACACTCAGCGCGGTCGCACTCGCAGGAAACTGGTTGCACGGTTTCAACGTCGGCGATTCGCCGGTTTACCTCTGGCGAAAAGATCGTCTCATCACCCTGTCGCAGAGCCACGCGCTTGCTCACACCGGCATGGAGCATGTTCTCGCCCGCGCCGTCGGACTCGAAGCCGCGGTCCAGCCGCATTTTTTCGAAACCACGATCGATGCCGGCGACGTCATTTTGCTTTGCTCCGACGGCGTCAGCAACGTGCTTCCACCCGAAACACTCGCCACGCTCCTGTCCCGCCGCACCAGCGCCCGCAGCATCGTTCTGGCCGCGCGTGACGCGACCGAAAAAAAAGAGGAAGCCCCCGATGACGCTTCGGCCATCGTGATCGATGTGGTTTCTCACAGTTGGAGCGCCACGACCGACAATCGCGCTCTGGAAATCATTCCTCCGCCCAAGGCCGGTGATGCCATCGACGAATACCGCCTTCTTCGCCCGCTCCAGGAAGGCGCTCCGGTTTGGCTCGCCGAAAAATCCGATGGCACCCGCTTTGTATTGAAATTTCCACCACAGGAAGCCCGCGATGACGAACTTCGCCGCGAGGGCTTTGTGCGCGAAATGTGGCAGGCCACGCGCATCGATTCGCCTGATTTTGTCCGCGCTTTCGTTCCCGAGGCTGGAACATTGCGCTATTATGTCATGGAGTTCGTCGACGCTCCGACGCTTCGCGAATCGCTCCGCATCGCGCCTTTCACCGTGGAAGACACGGTCGCGCTCGGTCATTTTCTCCTCCGCGCCGCGCAATTTCTCCTCAGCAGTGACCACGCACACGGCGACATCAAACCCGACAATATTCTCGTGCTTCGGTCAGGCAAAGGCACCCGATTTCAATTGCTCGATCTCGGAAGCGCCGCTGAAGTTTTTTCCGTTACGTCGCGCGCCGGCACGCCGAGTTATCTTGCCCCCGAACGCTTCGGCGGCGCCGCGCTTTCCGAACTCACCGAAATCTACGCCATCGGCGTCACGCTCTACGAAACGCTAACCCGCGCCTATCCATTTGGCGAAATCGAACGTTTCCAAACGCCACGCTTCGACTCCACACCGAAGCGTCCCACGAAACTAAATCCGGCCATTCCCACGTGGTTGGAATCGATCATTCTTCGCGCGATTTCGCCTGAAATCGAAAGCCGCTACCAAAGTTTTTCCGAAATGGCCTATGAGCTTTCGCATCCGGAAAAAGTCACGCCTTTCTATCGCAAAAATGCGCCGCTGATTGAGCGCAACCCTCTGTTATTCTATAAGCTCTTAAGCCTTGGCTTCTTTCTGAGCACACTGGCACTACTCTATCTCCTTTTGATGCGAAAGTAGATGAGCGTTATTCATCGTTCATCTTAAATTAATTCAGGTTTTTTCTCGTCCACCTTCCGCCGGTGGCATCGCGATTGCTAAAACAGTGGCGTGCCAAACGTCACTGAACTCATTTCCGCCGCAACGCCTTCCGCGCCTTTCACGCCCGCGCAGAAAGAATACCTGCAGGGCTTTATGGCCGGCGCCATGGCTTCCGGTGCCTTTCCTTTTGTCGGTAACAACGCTTCCGGTCAGCTGACCGCAAGCCCCGAGACATCCGCCACCGGCAACCTCGCCGCGCCCGCTGAAACCAGCGTCTACGGCACGCCGCTCGAAGACCTCTGCAAGGAGGAGCGTTGGAAGTACGAGGAAAATCCTCTCGATTCCTGGGAGCGTCTGCTCACACACGCGCAGGAAGACAAGACCCCCGATCCCGAGCACAACTACCGCTTCCGCACCTTCGGTCTTTTCTGGGTCGCACCCGCGCAGGATGGCTTCATGGTCCGCCTCCGCATTCCCGCCGGCGAACTCTCTGCCCACCAGTTGCGCGGCCTCGCTTCTATCGCCGACGACCTCGGCGGCGGCTACTCGCATATCACCACGCGCGCCAACCTCCAGATGCGCGAATTCAAGCCCCGGGCAATCGTCGAAATGCTCACGCGCGTACAGGACCTCGGCCTCACCGCCCGCGGTTCCGGCGCCGACAACATCCGCAACATCACTGCCTCGCCCGATTCCGGTTTTGCCCCTAACGAGTTGATCGACGTCCGCCCGCACGCCCGCGCCCTCCACCATTACATCATCAACAACCGCGACCTCTACGGCCTGCCGCGCAAATTCAACGTCGCTTTCGACAATGGCTCCCTCCTCTCCGCCGCAGCCGACACCAACGACATTGGCTTCTTCGCTGTCCGCGTGACAGCAAAGTCCCTCTCCGCCGCTTCAACTTCCAACTTAAAGTTTCCACTAGCTGAACCCGGAATTTATTTCCGGGTTCACCTCGGCGGCATCACCGGCCACTGCGATTTCGCCCGCGACACCGGCCTGCTCGTCAAACCTTCCGAGGCCGTCGCCGTCGCCGCCGCCATGATCCGCGTCTTCCGCGACCACGGCAACCGAACCGATCGCAAGAAGGCACGTCTCAAATACCTCCTCGAAGAATGGGGTTTCGAAAAGTTTATCGAGGAAACCGGCAAACGCCTCGCTTTCCCGCTGGTTCGCCTTCCGCTTGAGGCCTGCGAAGCTCGGCCCCCGGTCGAAAAACACGGCTGGCTCGGCGCGCGCCGCCAGGCCCAGCCGGGCATGTACTCCGTCGGCATCGGCGTTCCGGTCGGCAAACTCTCGACGAAACAGATGCGCGCCATCGCCGAACTCGCCGAGCGTTACGGTACCGGCGAAATCCGTCTCACTGTGTGGCAGAGTCTCATCATTCCGCATATTGCCCAGTCCGCCGTCGATGCCGTTTGCCGCGCTGCAAAAAAAATGGGCTGTTACACCGAGGCCTCGCTTGCCTCCGGCGGCATCATTGCCTGCACGGGCAGTGCCGGTTGCAAATATGGCCAGGCCGACACCAAAGCTAGCGCCGTCGCCTTAATCAAACATCTCACCGACAAATTTCCCGAACTCGACAACGCGCTCAACATTCACTTCACCGGCTGCCCCAACTCCTGCGCCCAGCACTACTGCGGCGACATCGGTTTCATCGGCAATAAACTCGCCGACGGCTCGCCCGGCTATTGCGTCATCCTCGGCGGCGGCATGGATCAGGAACAGGGCATCGGCCGCGAAATTTTCCGCGGGTTGACTGTTAGCGAAATCACTCCGCTGGTCGACCGCATCATATCCGGCTACCTCGCCCGCCGCGAGCGTGCCGAAACCTTTGTCCAGTGGACTCGTCGCCACTCCGTCAAAGAACTCCAGGAATTCTTCTCCTCCTGACGCACCCATCACCTATCACCAATCACTCATCACCCGTTTTCATGTCCGTTCCCGTCATTCCCGAATCCGCACCTTTCTCCGCCGAGCAGCGCGCCTGGCTCAACGGCTTCTTCGCCGGCATGTTCTCCCGCGCTCCGGGTGGCGCCGTCGCGCCCGCCGCCCCCGCACTGACGCCGCTCACCGTCGTCTTCGCCTCGCAGACCGGCACCGCCGAACGCCTCGCCAAAAAGGCCGCCAAGCTCGCCGGCAAGCGCGGCTTTGCGCCCACCGTGCTCGACGCTTCGCAAGCCTCCCTCGAAAAACTCTCCCAGGAAAATGCCGTGCTCGTTGTTTCCTCCACTTATGGTGAAGGGGAACCGCCCGACAGTGCCAAGGCGCTCTACACCGCCTTGCAGGGCGCCAGCGGCACGCCGTTCGCCAACCTTCGCTACAGCCTCTGCGCGCTCGGCGATTCCAAATACGCCAAATTCTGCCAGGCTGGGAAGGACTTCGATCTCTTCTTCGAAAAACTCGGCGCCAAACGCGTATCCGACCGCGTCGAGTGCGACGTCGGACAGGACGAAAAATACACCAAGTGGCTCGATGCCGCGCTCGCCAACCTTTCTGCCTCCACTCCCTCCCCGTCTACCGAAACCACGCCCGAGGAGGAAGACGATGATCATCCCAAAACTTTCCTCGCCCCGGTGATCGACGTCCACCACGTCACCGGCGAAGGCTCCGCCAAGGAGGTCAACCACATTGCCTTTTCGCTGAAAGATTCTGGCCTCACCTACGCCGCCGGCGACGCCCTGTCGGTCATGCCCACTAACGATCCCGCGCTCGTCGCCGACCTTCTTGCCGCCCTCGGGTGCGACGGCGAGGAGGCCGTGGGCGAAACGTCCCTCCGCCACGCTCTCACGACCGCCTACGATCTCGCCAAGCCCACCGCCGAACTTCTCGCGCTGCTCAATCTCACTACCACGAATCCCGCGCCATTCCATGTAATTGACGCCGTGCTCGCCGCCGCAACTAAGCCCAAGGCCCAGGAGTTCGTCGGCACGCTCAAGAAACTTCAGCCGCGCCTCTACTCGATTTCCTCCTCGCCCGCCGCGCACCCCGACGAGGTTCATCTCACCGTGGGTGCCGTTCGCTACGAAAAAGATGGCCGTCGCCGCACCGGTGTCGCCTCGACCTTCCTAGCCGAGCGCGCCCTCGCCGCCGGCAAGGTTGCCGTCAGCGTCCATCCGAACACCAGTTTCCGCCCGCCCGAAAACGGCGACCTGCCCGTCATCATGATTGGGCCCGGCACCGGCATCGCCCCGTTCCGCGCCTTCCTCGAAGCCCGCGCCGCAACCAACGCCAAGGGCAAAAACTGGCTCTTCTTCGGCGACCAGCATGAGAAATCCGATTTCCTCTACCGCGAACAAATCCTTGCTTGGAAGGCGTCCGGCCACCTCACGAACCTCGACCTCGCCTGGTCGCGCGACCAGAAGGACAAGGTCTACGTGCAGCACAAGATCCTCGCCGCCGCCACGGAACTCTGGAGCTGGCTCGAAGCCGGCGCACATATCTACATCTGCGGCGATGCCTCGCGCATGGCGAAGGATGTCCATGCCGCCCTCCTCGAAGTCATCCAGACTGCCGGCAAAAAGTCGCCCGCAGAGGCTGCCAAGTATCTTGAAACACTCCAGACCGCCAAACGTTACGCGCGCGATGTCTACTGAGGTTCCCACCTCTTCTTCCAAGCCCAGCGAGCCGTCCGCCAGTTCGCTCTCCAGCTTCCTCAGCGATCTGCTGATCGAACAGCAGCGCCTCCAGACGCCCGTCGCGCGTTTTTCCGATGCGCACGATCGCGGCGCTTCTCCCGCGCTCGAACCGATCTACCGCGACCTCATCCCGCTTTCGAAACCCGGTCCTGGCGAACAGTACGCTTTCGAGGTCGATCTCGATGCTTGCAGCGGTTGCAAGGCCTGCGTCGCCGGCTGCCATTCGCTCAACGGCCTCGACGAAGAAGAAACCTGGCGCGACGTCGGTCTGCTCGTTGGCGGCACGCGCTCGCATCCTTTTCAGCAGACCGTAACCAGCGCCTGTCACCACTGCGCCGATCCCGGTTGCCTCAATGGCTGCCCCGTTCTCGCCTACGAAAAAGACCCGCTCACCGGCATCGTCCGCCATCTCGACGACCAGTGCATCGGTTGCCAGTACTGCGTGCTCAAGTGCCCGTACGACGTTCCCAAATACAACGACCGTCTCGGCATCGTCCGCAAATGCGACATGTGCCACAACCGCCTCGCCGTCGGTGAAGCTCCGGCCTGCGTGCAGGCCTGCCCCACGCACGCGATCAAGATCGTCACGGTCACGACGCACGTCAGGACCAACATAAAATTCGATACTTCGAAATTTCTGCCCGGCGCGCCGTCCCCCGACTACACACAGCCCACCACGCGCTACATTTCGAAAAGACCGCTGCCCGCCGAAGTGATTGCCGCCGACGCCGCCACGCTCCGCCCCCAGCATCCGCACTGGCCACTCGTGTTCATGCTCACGTTCATGCCGATGGCGGTCGGTTGCTTTAGTCTCTCTACTTTCTTCCCCGCATGTTCCACTGTGCTCGCGTTAACCGGCTGGCTCGCCGGCGCGGCCGGTCTGTTCACGAGCGTTTTCCATTTGGGCAAGCCGCTCCGCGCCTGGCGCGTTTTCCTCGGCCTGCGCACCTCCTGGCTCTCCCGCGAAGCCGTTATCTTTGGCGCCTGGTTTGGCCTCGCCACCGTCGCCGCCGCACTCTCACTCGCAGCGCTTCTCCCCACTGACACCATCCCAACTTTCGCCGCTCCGATCTACTCGCTCCTCGCTCCCCATTCCGCGCTCCTGACGCTCGTCACAGCCGCCGTCGGCCTCGTCGGCATCTTCTGCTCGTCGATGATCTACATCGATACCCGTCGCGAACTCTGGCGCGCCTCGCAGACGCTTCCGCGTTTCTTCGGCACGGGTCTCGTACTCGGTTTCGCGACACTCGTCGCCGCTTCGCCGACTATCCCGCACATTTTCGTGCTGCTTGCGACAATCCTTCTCAAGCTCTCCGTCGAGGCCCGCGTCCTGCGGCCGCTCGATGAGGACGACGAGACTCCCACCGCCGCTCGCAAAACCGCGCAGATGCTCGCCGGTCCACTTCGCGTCGTCCACGGCTTGCGCATCGTCAGCGCCCTTGCCGCTACGCCCCTCGCTTTGCTCGTGAGCTATGGCCAGTTGCCCGCAGTTTTTTCGTGGGCCATTCTGCCTCTCCTTATCGCCAGCGAATTGGCCGAGCGCTACCTTTACTTCCGTGCCGTCGTCGCCCCCAAAATGCCCGGCGTCATCGCCAAATAATTTTCCCTCTCGCACTATGTTCCCCCAGATTGACGACCTTCTTCATGCCCGCCAGGGTCCGATGACGAGCGAGCTCGTGCTTCGTCCCGGCGATTTCGGCCTCGGTCGCATTCCCGCCCGGCTCAAGCCCGCCGCGACGACCGACATGGTCTGCGGTTTTTGCAGCACCGGTTGTTCGCTCAAGATTCACCTCAACGAACGCGGCGAGGCTATCAATCTCACCACCAATCCCAATTATCCCGTCAATCGCGGCATGGCTTGCCCAAAAGGTTGGGAAGCCCTCACGCCGCTCGCCGCGCCCGACCGCGCCACCACGCCGCTTCTACGAAATCCCGCCACCGGCAAACTCGAACCGGTCGATTGGCCCACCGCCCTCGCCGCGATGGTGAAAAACTTCAAAGGCATTCAGGAACGTCACGGTAAAACATCCCTCTCCTTCCTCAGCACCGGCCAGATTGTGATGGAGGAAATGGCCCTCCTTGGCGCTCTCGCGAAGTTCGGCATGGGCATGCTCCACGTCGATTCCAACACGCGTCAGTGCATGGCCACCTCGCACGTTGCCTACAAGCAGTCGTTCGGCTTCGACGCGCCTCCCTTCACCTACAAAGACTTTGAGGAGAGCGATGCTCTTATCTTTATCGGGGCCAACCCGTGCATCGCCCACCCGATCATGTGGCAGCGCGTGATGATGAACAAACGCAATCCCGAGATCGTCGTCATCGACCCGCGCCGCACCGAGACGGCCATGGTCGCCAAGATGCACCTGCCAATCAAACCGAAGAGCGACCTCGTTCTCCTTTACGGTCTCGCGAATCTGCTCATCGAACGCGGCGCGGTGAAACAGGACTTCATTGACGCCCACACAACGAACTTCGCGGAGTTCGCCACCTTCGCGAGACAGTTCACTTTGGAGCGCACCTCCGCCGAGTCTGGTATCGACGTCGCCACGCTCAAACGTCTCGCCGAGATCATCGCCACGCGCGAACGCGTTTCCTTTTGGTGGACAATGGGCGTTAACCAGGGCCACGAATCCACCCGCACTGCGCAGGCCATCATTAATCTCGCGCTGATGACCGGCAACATCGGCCGCCCCGGCACCGGCGCCAACTCCATCACCGGCCAATGCAACGCCATGGGTTCGCGCCTCTTTGGCAACGCCACGTCGTTGCTCGGTGGATACGATTTTACCAAGGCCGAGCACCGGGCTCATGTCGCCAAAACTCTCGGTATCGACAACGCCCTCATCCCCGACCGTGGCAGCCTCGCCTATGACCAGATCATCGACGGCATCGACAAGGGCGATATCCGCGGCCTCTGGGTCATCGCCACCAACACCGCCCACTCGTGGGTGAACCAGAAAAAATTTCCCGAGCTGCGCAAAAAACTCGATTTTCTCGTCGTGCAGGACATGTACACCACGACCGAAACCGCGCGCCTCGCCGACCTCGTCCTACCCGCCGCCGGCTGGGGCGAAAAGGAGGGCGTCCTCATCAACTCCGAACGCCGCCTCGGCATCGTGAAAAAAGTTTGCCGTGCACCCGGCCAGGCCCTCAGCGATTTCGCCATCTTCAAACTCGTCGCCGAAGCCTGGGGTTGCGGCCACCTCTTCAAGAAATGGTCTTCGCCCGAGGCCACGTTTCAGATTCTCAAGGAACTCTCCCGCGGCCAGCCATGCGACTTTACCGGCATCAGCAGCTACGAACACCTCGACCGCGCCGGCGGCATCCAGTGGCCGTTTACCGACAAAGACGCCATTGCTCCGACGCCCGCCTCCCCGTCTTCAACTTCCACTTCCACACCTAAATCAACCTCCGCTCATACCTCGCGGGAGCGGAGGCTCTTCGCCGACGGAAAATTTTTCACGCCCGACCACCGCGCGAAGTTTCTCTTCGATTCGCCGCGCCCCATGCCCGAGTTGCCCGATGCCGAGTACCCGATGCTCCTCCTCACCGGCCGAGGTTCGTCCGCGCAGTGGCACACCGGCTCGCGCACCGACAAAAGCGACGTCCTCCGCAAACTCGCCCCGCGCGAACTCTACGTGGAGATCAATCCCATCGATGCCGACCGCCTTCGAATTTCCCCCAACGAACTGGTTCGAATCCGGTCCCGTCGCGGCGAAACCGATGCCCTCGCGCTCATCACCAGCACCGTGCAGCCCGGCCAAGTGTACCTGCCGATGCATTTCGACACCGTCAACTGCCTGACCTTCCCCGCCTTCGATCCCCACTCCCGGCAGCCCAGTTACAAAGCCTGCGCCGTCAAAGTCACACGCCGATAGCAGCGATTTCACGCTGGATTTCGGCATCAATCTTAAACCCGCCAAGATCGCCATCTTGGCATCTTGGTTTTGGGATCCGTGATATTTCCGCTCAGCGGCAATCCTCGGGCGAATTCCAATTGGCGAAGAAACGACGTTCGGCGGCACTCACGGTGCGCAGCCGCACGAGTTTTTTCTGCTCCAGCTTTCGAACCAATCGTTGCAGCGAAAACTCGCGGGCCTGGATCGCCGCTATCACTTCCGCCGCCGCTTCTTTTGGGTAAACCGCCGCCAACGGTTCAGCCGAACCATCGATCACCGGGACAATTCCGCAACCAGATTCTGCGTCTGCCGTAAGGGCACTAAGATAGGCTGGCGTCATCGTCGGCATGTCAACGGCCAGCACAAGGCACAGCGGTAGTTGCAATTCCACGAAACAAGCCGCCAGTCCGCCCATCGGCCCACAATCTTTCTGCAGATCCGAAATCTCCCGCGCACCGGGCAAACCGTATTTTTTCCCCGCGCCGACAGACAAAAATACGTCGGTCGCGCCAGCTACCCACAATGTCTCGAACGCCCGTTCCAACAACGTGCGTCCGTCCTCCAGCGTCAGCAACGCCTTGTCGCGGCCCATGCGCGTCGAGCGGCCGCCGGCCATCATGACGCCAGTAAAGGCGATTTTGGCGTCACTCACGGCGCAGCACTCCGTCCGTGACGATTTTGCAGCGCAGGCCACCGCGGCCTTTCAACCACTCCTCGGCGCCAGAACCAACCGCTTGATCCATCCAATGACACGGTTTGCATTCGCCCGTGCCTTCAAGAGTCACGCCTTGCAGTGAAAATTGTTTCCCGATCAGCGCATCAAGATCAAGTCCCTCGACAACGATGTTCCGGCGCAGTACCGAGGGAGAAAGCTCCGGTTTGCCCTGCGACTGACGCAGCGCGTCGAACGTTTCCCAGGAAAACAGCGTGAGTTGCCCTTTGTAGTCTTCCTTGAAATCGAAAAATCGGTCCCCGCGGAGCCCGCGTCCCGCAACACACTCGACCGAATCGACCTCGACAATGGCGTGCTCGCCCGCCGGCTGGCCGTGATGGCCAAAGTAATTATGACCGGGCGATATGAAGATGTGCCGAATGCACGACATGGACCGATAACGTTGTGGGATTTTTCTCAACCCGCAACCCCGGAGCCCATCGCTTCATCAAGTGAAATGCGAACCAACCGCACGCCTCCCGACGTCGCGAGCAAGGTGTCGCACCATTCCTGGTTTTCGTAACGGTAGCGCACCTGTACGCCGCGAAACGCACCCGATGCAAGCCCTGTCCGAGCCGCCTCAAGATCGATTCCGCGATCGGACGCATACGCTTGCGGCCCGCCTTTCGGGAGCACTGCGAGAAGCTGCGTGCACTGGGCGAGATCGCGAAAGAGCGCCTCCAGCGTCGGAGCGTCGAGCACGGTTTGTTGTAGCGCTGGCAACTTCGGCGCGGGCTCAGACATAGGAACCTCCTCCTCCCGCCAAATGTGGAAATGGCGACGACGCACTCGAATTCGAACTATCTACTACCGCCAGTTTCATGCCAGGCGGACGCGGCACGAGTCGAATCGCGTTGTCCGGAGCCGGGCAAACCTCATGGCAAACACGACAACCCGTACAAGCATCAGCCACGACACGAGGCAAGCCGTGTTCCATTTTGATCGCTCCATTGACGGGACAGCGCTCGAAGCAAATAGAACAACCCGGGCCTTGATATGCCAGGCAGTGCCGACCGGCAATCACCGCAATCTGGGCTCGCGGTTCTGTAACCGTATTTTCACTACTCGATGACTCCGGAACCTTCGCGTTCGGAATCGCCGCCTGTTGAAAAGGTCGGAAAAACCGACTGAACATTTCGCGACGAGTAAGTGGTTTGCCGTGTTGCTGCGCAGCCATGGGCGAAACGTGGTCAATTCGGGAGGCCATGCAAATGATACCGGCTGTCCGAGGGCGTTGAGTTCAATTGGTGATAGTCGTTTTCCAATCCGCCGCAGGCAATGGAGGCGGAAGGCCGCTCGCAAGCCGGCTGTCGAGCTCGGCGTTGACCGCATGACATTGTGTGCAGCTCTGCCGGTTCGGATGAGAGGTGCGCAACGCAGCCGTTCCGCCCGGACCGTGACAGCTCATGCAGTTGTCGCGCATCCAAGTCGTATGCGGCATCGTTGGCGGAGCACCCAAGTAGGCGCGCTTGCCTGGACCGGACTGTTCTTTGCCGACAAACTTGTTGCCCTCGGAAAGTGCCTCATGCCGCGCCACCCAAGTACTCGTCGGTCCGACGGAGGAAACATGGCACTGAATGCAATTTGTGTACGCCGGATGACTGACCAGCGGCACCTGCTGATTACCGATTTTTGTTGGTTTACCATGGCACTCCATACACGCGGCCGGGGTGAGTTGGTCGAGTGGGTGCGGCGCAATGGGCGGCGCACCGTCGTACTGGCGGCGGGCGGTGCGCGTGTTTCTGAGTCGGACCAGATCGGTCGTCGAGAGCACGGCCGGGATGTATTGCGCCTCTGTTTTGGGGCGCGTGAGTGTCGCCAAGTGCACGACCCAGTCCTTGTTCGGGCGGAGCGTGCCGTCCTTAAGATCCGCGTAACGTGGCGCCACCGGCACGTCCACTTCGGGCAGGGTTGCTTCAGTCGCAACCGGAGTCGCTTTCGCCGTGGATTGCAGCATGTCGGCGGTCGCAAGTTCGGTCTGACGCAAGCCCATGAAGAATCCGCTCAAGCCGAGCGTCAGCGAGATCAGACTGGCCACAACGGCCAGTTTGCGTCCCGTGCCGGGTTTTGAAGTTTCGGGTTTTTCGGACATGGCGGTTTCAGACTCAGCCATGAGGAACTGTCTTCTCTGGAACCAGCATGGCGGCCGACTTGCGGTAAACTTTCACGGCGCACTTTTTGTAGTCTGGTTCTTTGGAGATCGGACATGGTTCACCCAGAGTGACGTCGTTGATCAGCAGGCGCTCATCGAAGAACGGCACAAACACCGTGCCGCGCGGCGGCTTGGCGCGGCCATTGATCCAGACGGGCAATTCGATCTTGCCGCGACGCGATTCGATCACGGCCATGTCGCCGTTTCCGAGTCCGGCGGCAGCAGCGTCCTGTGGGTTCATTTCCACATAGGCGTTGGGCATGGCGTTGCGCAACTGGGGCACGCGCATCGTCAACGTGCCGGTGTGCCAATGTTCAAGTACGCGCCCGGTGCAAAGCCACGTTGGGAAATTCGGATCGGGTTCTTCCGCAGCCGGCTCATAGGGACAAAACCAAATGAGCGCTTTGTCGTCCTTGGTCACCGAATGATAGAATTGGATTCCCTTGCCCTTGGCCACAAAGGGGTCGGTCCCTTCGGTGAAACGGAACTTGGTTTCATTCCACGAACCATCCGCCCCCTGCACCACCGGCCAGCGCAAACCGCGGGCCTTCGCGAGCACGTCGTACGGCGCAAGATGCTTGTGCTTGTAGAAGGAGAAAAGACGGTATTCCTCGTAGAGCGCCTTGTCGACGTTCACGTCGTAGTAGTGCGAAAAATCCCAAGCCGGCACTTCCGCGCCTTTATCATCTTTGACGGTGAAGATAAAATTGCCGTCGCGATCCTTCATGCCGGGATGGCCCAGTTCGAAGAGTCGGCGCGCCACCGCGATCGTGATCCACGCATCGGGACGGGCCTGGCCGGGAGGTTCAACCTGTTTGAACCATTGCTGCGTGCGGCGTTCCGAATTTCCGTAGATGCCGTTTTTTTCCACCCACAGCGCGGCCGGCAAAACGAGATCGGCCAGTTCGGTCGTCGCCGTCGGATAGACTTCCGAAACGATGAGAAATTTGTCCTCCAAGCCCTGCTTCGCTTTAAAAAGTTTGTGGAGATTCGGGAGCGATTGCCCGGGATTTGTCACCTGAACGATGACCGTATGGATGTCGCCGCCTTTGTCGGTCGGCGTGCAGAATTTTTCGAACAATTGCACCGTATGATAACCGGGCTTCGGATTGATGCGGCCTTCCGGAAGTTTCCAGATTTCCTCCGATTCCTTGCGGTGCTCCGCGTTGGCAACAAGACGTCCGCCGGGAAGAAAATGGCACATCGTGCCCACTTCGCGCGCCGTACCGCAGGCAGACGGTTGCCCCGTGAGCGATGTCGGGGCGTCGCCCGGCCGGCCAAAATGGCCGCTGAGCAAATGAATCGAGTGTACCAGGCGGTTGATCGCCGTGCCCCGCGTATGCTGGTTCATGCCCATGCACCAAAGGCTGGTGATGCGAATGTCGCGCCTGGCGAAAAGTTCGCCCAACATGCGAATCTTCGCGGCGGAAACGCCGGAAATTTTTTCCACAAACTCCGGCGTGTATTCCTCGACCGCCTTCCGATATTCGTCGAACGAAATTGGCTTGCCGAGCAGATCGAGCGGTTTGTTGTCGCCGCGGAAATTGCAGTATTTTTCGACAAAGGCTTTGTCCCACGCGTCGTTTTTCAGGAGCAGGTGCGCAATGCCATTCGCGATCGCCATGTCACTCTGCGGACGAAATTCCAGGTACTCGTCTGCAAACTCCGTCGAGCGCGTGCGTCGCGTGCCGATATCGATGATTTGTACCTTCTGCCCTCTGGTTAGGCGATCGATGATGCGTGAAAACAACACCGGATGCATCTCGGCTGGATTGTTGCCCCACAGAATGATCACGTCCGCCGCATCGAGGTCGTCGTAACAACCGGCCGGTTCATCCACGCCGTAAACCGAAAGATAACCCGTGACCGCCGAAGCCATGCAAAGGCGCGCATTTGGTTCAATATGATTGTTAGCCAAGCCACCCTTCATGAATTTCTGCGCCGCATAACCCTCCGGAATCGTCCACTGGCCGCTGCCGTAAAAGGCGAAGCCTTTCGGATCCTTCAGCACGCGTTTCGCGATGGTGTCGATGGCCTCCTCCCACGAAATTGGCTCTAGCTGACCGTTGCGGCGCAACATCGGCGTGGTCAGGCGATCTTTGCCGTAAAGGATGCCACCGACGTGGTAGCCCTTCACGCAGAGAAGGCCCTTGTTCACCTCCGCGAGCTGCTCGCCCTGAATTGCGACAACACGACCGTCCTTCACGCCTACGCGCACGTGGCAGCCCGTGCCGCAGAAACGGCAAGGGGCCTTGTCCCACTTGATCCCATCGGGCGTAGTGGTAGCGGGAGCGGAAATACTTTCAACAGCGCCGAGACGCTGGGCGATCACCGCGGTGGCGGCGGCCATGGCGGTGTTACGAAGAAATTCGCGTCGATCCATATTCATTTTAAAGGGGTCTCTTGAGAAAAATCTCCAGAACATGTTTCCGCCGCTGCCTCCGGGACAACCTCAACAAAGGTCACATCGACAAAGGCCACACCCGGCAGCGTTTCCAGCCAGGCATGCACTTCGCGAGGGGAACCAGTTTCAACCACCACGGGCAGCCAGGGACCAAACGCTTCGCCGACCTCAATCTCCGGGCGTGATCGCAAAGCCTCATATACCTCCTCCTGCAATTGAAGCTCATCGCGCATACGGATCACCAAACTGACAACGACAGGGGTCTGGGGTGTTTCCAACGGGGTCATGACACGACGGTGAATTGAAAAATCGCCCTACTCAAGATTAAACTACCGTTTTATCTTGATTTATTCGCCAAAGCTTTCGATGCTTTCCGCGCTTTGAAGGCCCCACGGATCATTCCTCCCCTACTGGTGCTTGCCGCTGCATCCACCGCTCTAGCCTTGTGGCTCCGCGGAACGCCGCCGGCTCCCGCTCCTACTGCTGCCGCCCCTTCCTCCGGCGCGAGCGCCATCGTTCGTCATGCGGTGACGATCAAGCCCGGCCCCGCTACACCAGTCGTACTCACCAATGCGCTCAACCGCGCCGGCGACCCCGTTCCTGTTTCGTGCTCCACCTGCCATTCCACGCGCACGCCAAATGTCGAACGTCGTTCCGCTGCCGAACTCACCGAGTTCCACCAAGGACTCGCTTACAAGCATGGCGATCTTTCCTGCCTTTCCTGTCACAATTCCGCCAACTACGATACGCTGCGCAAAGCGGATGCCACGTCCATTCCCTACCCCAATGTCATGGAGCTTTGCGGCCAATGCCACGGCCCGCAGCTTCGCGATTACCGGGCCGGTGCACATGGCGGCATGAACGGCCATTGGGACCTGACCAAGGGTCCACGGGTACGAAACAACTGTGTCGATTGCCACGATCCCCATGCTCCCGCCTATGCCCGCGTAAAACCGGTCTTCGCTCCGGTTGATCGTGGCGCACGCCAGCAAGAACAGCGCGCGGCCAAACATGAGCAAGCCCATGAGTGAGCAAAACCAATTCTCTTCGCCAAACAACGACGCTCCGGGAGGGATGTCCCGCCGCACCGCGTTGAAAATCGCCGGCGCGACACTCGGCGCCGCCGCCTTCGCCAAGGCCGTTGCTCCCATTACACAGTGGGCCGCCGACCAGTCGGTCGATGAGTTTCTCCAAAAACACTACCGCGAACTTTCGCCCGACGACATGGCCAGAGTCATCGAGCGTTTGGAGAAAGAAACCAAGGAAGATTACGGTGCGGACGTACACATTTCCGATCCCAAGCCCCAGCCCGGCGTCAAATTTGGCTATGCGCTCAATTTGTCGATTTGCGTCGGTTGTCGTCGCTGTGCCGAGGCCTGCCACAAGGAAAACAATCACGACCGGCCTTCCGGCAACTCGTACATTCGCGTGCTCGAAATGCAAAAGGGCACCATCGACCTCGAACAGGGCAATGCCACTTACAAGCACGCCGTTCCCGACCCACAAAAATATTACATGCCCGTGCAGTGCCAGCAATGCGACAATCCTCCGTGTGTGCATGTCTGTCCGGTCGAAGCCACTTGGAAGGAAAAAGACGGCATCGTGGTCGTCGATTACAACTGGTGCATCGGCTGCCGCTATTGCGAGGCCGCATGTCCTTATCACGCCCGGCGCTTCAATTGGACCAAGCCGCAGGTTCCGACCGAGGAGATCACGCCCGTGCAGGCCTATCTATCGAATCGCATGCGTCCTCAGGGGGTGATGGAGAAATGCACATTCTGTCTGCATCGCACGCGTGAAGGCCGGCTGCCCGCCTGTCTTGAGGCCTGCCCGACCGGCGCCCGCGTTTTTGGCAATCTTCTCGATCCGAATTCCGAAATTCGCTGGGTCCTCGCCAATAAGCGCGTCTTCGTTCTCAAGGAGGAACTCGGGACCAAGCCGAGCTTCTTCTACTTCTTCGACAAATAAACCGCGCCGCTCCCCTTCCACCTCCGTTGATGCCCGCCCAATCATCCATTTCCCGACCGCGTTTCGAACCCGATCCAACTCGCGGGCATTTCTCCAACTATGTCCGTTTCCTCTGGCGCGCAGTTGTGGACGCCACGGATGGAAACGGCTGGTTTTATGCGTGGATGACCTTGCTCTCCGCGGTTGCGCTCGTCGGCCTCAGTGCATGGGCCACACAAATCCGCCATGGCATGGCGGTCACCGCGATGACCGACCACGTTTCTTGGGGTCTCTACATCGCCAATTTTACCTTCATGGTCGGGCTTGCGGCTGGCGGTGTGATGATGGTTATACCCGCGTATCTCTATCACGACGACGAGATGCACGACGTCGTCATCGTCGGTGAAATGCTCGCGATTGCCGCCATCGCCATGTGCATCGCCTTCGTCGTTGTCGACCTCGGCCGACCCGATCGTGCCTGGCATTTGATCCCTGGCATCGGTGTTTTCCACTGGCCGATGTCGATGCTCACTTGGGACGTACTCGTGCTTAACGGTTACCTCGTCATCAACCTGCATATCTGCGGCTACCTGCTTTATATGCGCTTTATCGGGCAGCGTCCCAACCCGCGCTGGTACGTGCCGTTTGTTTTCATCTCCATCGTCTGGGCGATCTCCATTCACACCGTCACCGCGTTTCTCTACTGTGGTCTTGGCGGCCGGCCATTTTGGAACACCGCGCTTCTCGCGCCGCGCTTTCTCGCCTCCGCTTTCGTCTCCGGCCCGGCCTTTATCATCGTCGGTCTGCAAATTCTCCGCCGTGTCGCCAACGTCCGGATCGGCGACCGCCCGCTGTCTATTTTGACCAACATCATGCGGGTCACGATCCTCATCAACCTGCTCATGGTCGCTTCCGAAGTGTTCACCGAATTTTACAGCGGCACGAGCCACACCTCTGCGGCACGGTATCTTTATTTCGGGCTGCACGGCGCCCACGGGCTGGTGCCTTGGATCTGGACGTCGGTTGTGTTCGGTGTCGTTTCCGCGATTTTGCTGCTGCGGCCCGGCGTGGTTGCCCACAAAACCCAACTCACGATTGCCTGCGTGTTGTCGTTTGTCGCTGTTTGGATCGAAAAAGGCATGGGCCTGATCATCCCCGGCTTCATTCCATCGACGTTGCACGAGATCGTCGAATATTCGCCCAGTCTCGTCGAATGGCAGATCATGGCCGGCATCTGGGCCATGGGCCTGCTCATCTACACAGTGGCGTTGAAGATCGGTCTGCCGGTCTTGACGACACCCCATACTACCAAACACTGAGCCCATCATGCTTCGCTGTGGAAAAACCGCCCAGACCGCCATCGCCGCCATGAGCGCGCTTGCCGAACGCTATGACGCCGGCAAAACCGTCCTCAGCTCGCTCGACATCGCCAAAGACCGCAACCTTCCCCAACCGCTTATCGCGAAACTGCTCACCACGCTCTCCACCGGCGGACTCGTCGATGGTACCCGCGGCCCTGGCGGTGGCTACTGGCTTGCCAAAGCGCCTTCCCGCATTTCCCTCGCCGACATCGCCGAGCTTTTTGAAAAAGAGTCCGAGGGGATCATGTGCCCGTTCGGCCCCGATTGGTGCGGCAAGGGCGAGCCCTGTCCGCTTCACAACGAACTCGTCGCCATGAACGAGCAGTGGGAAACCTTCATGCGTAAAACCACGCTGGCCGTCTTTTCGGCAAAAAAATAGCGCGGGCGGCGCAGGCAGTGTTGCCACATAAAGATAACCGCATTCCGTCTCGCTCATGCGCATCCTCTTTTTCGGACAACTTAAAACCATCACCGGTCAGCCGGAGATCCAGTTGTCCTTCGCCGCGGGAAACGCAGAAGACCTGTGGCAGCGGCTACTCGCTTTACATCCCGGCCTCGCCACGGTCCGCAAACAGGTCCGACTCGCACAAAACGGCGAATTTGCCACAGCCTCCGCCCGTTTCTCCGACGCCGACGAGATTGCCCTGATTCCGCCTGTATCCGGAGGTTGAATATGGAGATCGATATCGCCATTTCCTCCGCCTGCCTCGATCAACACCCGCTGCTTTCCGACCGCGTAACCGACCAAACGGGCGCCGTCGCCGAGTTCAAGGGCTTGGTCCGTCGCGAGGAAGCAGGCCAACCGATCGCCGCACTTGAATACGAGGCCTACCAACCGATGGCTGAAAATACAATGCGACGCATCGTCGAAGATCTCGGCAAAACTCATTCCTGCGACCGCGTCGTAATCGTCCATCGCGTCGGCATGGTGCCCGTGGGCGAAGCCGCGATTATCGTTCGCGTCTGCTCGAAACACCGCGCCGAGGCTTTCGCGCTACTGAGCAGTTTTATGGATCGGCTCAAACAGGACGTACCGATCTGGAAACTCCGCGGCGTGCCGGCAGAACAGAAAAACGACCCAGTCACCAGCAGCAAAAATCCGCCCGGCTTCAATGAAATCCTTGCCACCGTCGAAGCCGCCTGCAAACCGCTCGCGACGGAACGTGTTTCGCTCCAGCACGCGGTTGGTCGAATCCTCCGTGAGACCATAACCGCACCGGAGGACCAACCCGCCTTTGCTCGCTCTGCGGTCGATGGCATCGCTATACGGCTGGACGACTCGTCCGACACTTTCACCGTCGTCGGCGAAATTCGCGCCGGAGACTGGCATCCGCGCCAACTTCAACCCGGTGAAGCCGTGCGCATCTCCACCGGCGGCGCCCTGCCTTCCGAGGGACTTCAGGTCGTGATGATCGAAGACGTTGAGTTTAATGGCAATCGTTGCCGGCTTCTGCGCCGAAACACCGATACCTACGTTCGCGCGCGCGGCGAGGATGTGAAATGCGGCGAAATGCTCCTCGCCCCCGGCAAGTCTCTCACTCCCGGGGCAATTTCGCTCCTCGCCGGAATCGGCGCCACCGAACCACTCGTCACCCGCACGATCCAAATCGTCCATTTCACCACGGGCGACGAGATCGTTTCTCCCGAGCGCCAGCCAGGCCCCGGCCAGATTCGCGATTCCAATTCCCCGCTCGTTCATGCTTTCTTTGCGCAACCAGGTCTGTGCGCCAAACATCACCATTTGCCCGAAAAATTCAACGAGGCCAAAGCTACGCTCGCCCGGCACGCCACTGAAATTGCCGCCGCCGACATTCTGATTTTTTCCGGCGGAGCCAGCGTTGGGGCGCACGATCATACACCACAACTGCTCGCTGAACTCGGCTTCGAGCTGAAAATCCACGGTACCCGCCTGCGCCCGGGCAAACCCATGCTTTTTGCGACCTTCGGGCAGCGTCTCGCTTTTGGTCTGCCGGGCAATCCCCTCGCCCACTTCGTCGGCCTTTTTAGTTTCGTCCGCGCCGCTGTTGCCCGTCTCAGTGGCGTGGCGGCTCCCACCCTTCAGCACGCAACGCTCTCTTCCGCCCTGGCGGCCGGCGGCAATCCCCGTGAAACCCTCTGGCCCGCCTTGCTCACTCTCAGTCAAGGCAGCCTGACAGCCGAACCTCTCCGTTGGAGTAATTCCGGTGACCTGGCCGCCCTCTCGCGGGCCAATGGTTTAATCCTCGTGCCACCTGGCACCGGCTTGCTCGAACGCCATTCCACAATTAACGTCCTGCCGTGTTCCTCGATCCTTTGAAAAGCAAGCGTCCCTCGTCCGCCCGCGCCAAACTTTCGCACCTCGACGCTGAGGGAAATGCGCGTATGGTCGCCGTCGGTGCGAAGCCTGTTCAACATCGCCTCGCCGTGGCGCAGGGACGCCTCGTTTGTTCCCCCGACACTTTGCGCCTCCTCAAACGCAAGGCCTTGCCCAAAGGCGACGTTCTCACCGTCGCGCAAATCGCCGGCGTCCAGGCCGCCAAGGCCACCGCGACCCTCATTCCGCTTTGCCATCCGCTGCCACTCAGTCACGTCGAAATTAATTTCACCGTTCGCCGCGCCAGCATCGAAATTATCTGCAAAGTCGAAACCCACGCGCAAACCGGCGTCGAAATGGAGGCACTCACCGGCGTCTCAGTCGCGGCCCTCACGCTCTACGATATGTGCAAGGCAGTAGACAAATCGATGTCGATCGACGACGTTCGCGTGGTTCAAAAGATCAAAAAATGAAAATCGGACGCATCACTGTCAGCGATCGCGCTTCCGCCGGGATTTACACCGACCTTGGCGGTCCCGAGATCGAGCGCGTGCTCCGCGAGCACCTCGGCGAAGGTCACGAATTTGTGAACGTCGTCATTCCCGACGAAAAGGATCTCATCACCGAAAGATTGCGTCTTCTCTGCCGGCAGGATGGCTGTTCTCTCGTCGTCACGACCGGCGGCACCGGTGTCACACCGCGCGATGTTACGCCCGAGGCGACCCGCGCTGTATTGGACAAAGAACTACCGGGCTTCGGCGAAGCCATGCGCCTGGGAAATTTCGAGCAGGTCCCCACATCCATCCTCTCCCGCGCCACCGCCGGCATCCGCGGCCAGTGCCTCATTATCAATCTCCCGGGCAAGCCCAAGGCCATTGGCGAATGCCTCACTTTGCTCATGCCCGCGATCCGCGAGGCACTTGCCCATCTGCAAGGTCGCGATCCTCACGCAGCCGAACCTGCCGCCAAAACCAAGTAAACCATGGACGCCCACGGCCGCATCGTCGATTATCTGCGCATCTCGGTCACCGACCGGTGCAACGAGCGCTGCACCTATTGCATGCCCGAGGGCTACAAAGGCTGGGAACAAAAACCCGATCACCTCACCGCCGACGAAATCGTGCGCGTGGTGCGGGTGGCCGCTGGTTTGGGTTTTCGCAAATTTCGTCTGACCGGCGGCGAACCGCTCGTCCGTCGCGATCTCGTCGACATTGTTCGCACCATTTCGGCCATCGAAGGTGTCGAGGCCATTGGACTTTCCACCAATGGCACGAAGCTCGCCGCCCACGCCGAGCCCTTGCGAGCCGCCGGTTTGCGCACGGTCAACGTCAGCCTCGATGCACTCGATCCGGCCCTTTATCGCCGCGTCACGGGTGGAGATGTTAACGCCGTGATCTCCGGCATCCGCGCCGCGGTGGCCGCGGGTTTCGAGCGCGTGAAGCTCAATTGCGTGCTCATGCGCGGCGTGAACGAAAACGAACTCTGGCCGCTCACACAATTCGCCGCCGAGCACAATTTGCCTCTGCGCCTCATCGAACTCATGCCGCTTACCCGCACCGACGTGCTGAGCGATGCCAACTTCATGCCCGTCGGCGAGGCCATGAAATTGCTCTCGCAACACGACGAACTGGTTCCACAGCAAGACGCCCGCATCGGGTGGGGCCCGGCAAAATACTATCAGCTCAAAAACAGCGGCGCGCTCGTCGGCTTCATCGGAGCGCTGACGAATCTGCATTTCTGCGAGACCTGCAATAAAATGCGCCTCACCGCCGACGGCAAAATCCGGCCCTGCCTTGGCGATCAAGGCGAGTTCGACCTCCGCACCGCTCTGCGCAATTCCACCTCCGACGACGCCCTGCGCGCGGCCTTCCTCACCGCATTGGAACGCAAACCGCTCGAACACCAATTCCGCAGCAACTACACCCCCTGCCGCCCAATGACGGCCATTGGTGGTTAAGCTTAGTTTGTCATCTCGGATCGACCACGCGGCCGAGAAACAAACATGCGCCGCTCGCGCGATGCTGAATGGCAAATAGAAATGGCCGGTCGACTTTCATTTCAACGGGCTTGGGGCGTTTGGTAATTCCAAATCCCGCAACCACCGTCACCACGGTAGCCGCGGCCGCCTCGGTTCCTTTTTCATCCACTTCGATAAAGGCCTTGTGGAATACATTGGAAAGCAGCAGGTAATCGTTCGGTTTGCGCGGAACCATCCGATCAAAATTGGCGCTACCTTTCGGTTTGTCAAAGGCGGTCATCATCCCCAAAACCTGAAACTCCTCCGCCAAAGCGACGCCTTGCGGCTCAATTTTGAATTTCGGCAGATGCAGGATCACTTCCGTTTCAGCCGCCTTTGCACAATCAGCCAGGATCTGTGGCGTCAGGATTTTTTCGACTGACGTCACGCTGGTATTCTTGTTGGGCAAAAGAACCAACAGTTGGAGTTCCTCGCCGACATAGCGAATCGTCACCGCGGAAAATCCCTCGCCGCGCATAAAACCGAAATGCCGCTGCGCCTGCATTGTCGGCACCTTCGCCTCCAATTTACCATCGACAAAAAACGTTTCTGTCTTTGTCCCGTATTCTGAAAACTCGTGCGCCCACGGGGCCTTCAGCCAAACTGCGTTCACCAGGGTCAGCCGAGTCTGGGAATCCAATCCACGCGGCGGAATGACATTGCGGATTCGTTCGTGCGTCTGCTGTGCCACCCATTGGTTGATTTCCTCGCGCACTTTCTCGGCGTTGTTCCGGAAATCCACCGCTTGAAAAGACGCGCCGTGGTCCGTCTGGACTTTGGTTAAAAATGCAGAGCGAAAAGCATAACCAGACTGGCCGTACAAACGATTCGCCACATTCAAGGAGATGGGTTCGCTTGGCCCACCATACGCATTCGATTTCTCCACCATTTTCGCCGAACGAAGACAAACACCGTTCAATTCATGCACGAAAGCATCGAATGAACGGTGCAGCGCCGCGTCGTCGACGGGATAATGCAGCACCTTCGCCATTTCCGCCTTGGTCTCGCCATCGGCCCCAGCGTAGGTCATCGCGAGAGCCGATTGGATTGAGTACGGCGAAATCAGCGCGTTCTCGTTTGTCTTGGCCACGCGAGGGAGCAGGTCGAGGTCGAGCGCGTTCATCGAATTGGCTGCGATATCGAGTTCACCTGCCACGGATATTTGAGCCGCTGTCAGGCTCATTGACGCCATGCAGCAGAGGAAAACTTTTTTAAGAAACATGAAAGGAAATGAAATTCTTCGCGGTTCGCCAAGCGACTACGTGCAACTGGAGGTTTTATTACAGGCGTTCTCTCAGAGACGCGCCAGCCACCAAGCTACCACGCTCGTCACAAAGGCCCAACTGAAGCTGATCAACGTGCCGATGGTGATGTATTCGGCTTCCATCCGATTTTCCCTGTCCTTTAGTTCGCCAAAGCGAAAAATCGATTTCGCCGCCACTAGAAAACCGACACCCGCGAGATGTCCCATGCCAATGAGCATGAAGATGAGCAGGCGTTCCATTTGGCCGATCACGCGTCCGCCATTCGTTAGACCGCGCGCCTTGGCCCCCTCACCCGCGCCGATGTTTGCGCGCTCGATTTCGTCCAGATACGGCTTCACCCAAAAGCCGACGAGGATGCCGCCCACCCGGACGCAGAGAACAAAGCCCGTCGCGAGAATCCAGCAACGCCAGGCCAGCAGCCCGAAACGGTTGCCCCAAAGCGTCAGTTCCCCCTGCCGTGTAAACATCCATGCGAGAAGCGCCACCACGGCCAGATGCGCCGCCTGATCGAGCAGAAAAACGCGCAACGATCCACGAGCCTGAGCCTTAAGATGATCGATCGCCGCATGACTGAGAAAAACAAACGCCGGCAAAAGCCAAAGATCCCAACGCCCTGCCGCAACATAGGCCAGCGCCGCAGCGATCAAGCTGTGCAGCAGCAAGACCGGCGTGCGCTTCTTCTCCTTCACCATCCAGTCCGGTTGAAAAACAAAATCCGCCAGCGCATGCGCAGCCAGCAGCGAGAGTCCGAGATCGATCTGGGCGTGGGTCAACATGGGGGTATTACGGGATTTTTCTATTACAACCTACCAAGGTTGTTTTTACTATTTACAACTTCCTGAGGTTGTAAGCCGAAAATCAAAGTTTTCCAAGGCGGGCTTCCACCAAAATAAGCGCCTCCTCCAGCGCCGGCCAATTCGCTGCGTCAAGGTGCTTGGTCACGGCCTGCTGACTCACCTTGCCTGGCCAGGCACCGGCGATTTTCTCCTGCGTCCAACCACGCAAGGCACCACAGATGGCTCGCGCCTGCCGGCCGGTCCAGCCCTGGACGATGACATCCATCAACCGCACAATCACAGCCATGGCGTCGTCGCCGGCTTCGCCGGGGAGCGCGAGTTGCAGCCGCTGCTTGCCGGGAATCTGTTCCAACAGGCGACCGGAAAGCCGATAAGCCTCGCCGTCGCCCTCGGAAACGCGATCGCGCACAAAATCCACCATACCAACCGCAATCGCCAGGCGCGTGTCGAGTCCACGACCGCGTTCCGCCGCCGTGCGCAGGCAGGCGCGAAAAAACAAACCCACGCGCAGGCTGGCCGTCGGATCGCTCACGAGCAGTTGCCAGCCATCGCCGCGAAAAACGTCGACATCCATCGGCACGATATCGCCAAACAAACCGCGGGTATCGCGCGAAGCTTTCGCGATGAGTTCCGGCAGCTGCCTGCGTTGCGCCTTGGGCAACTTGGAGGAATCGACAATGTCGCCGGTGATGACGGCGTATTTTTTTGTGGGGGCGATTTTCATCCCGTGCAGCGTGGGCTGCCGCCGATGAAGTCTTTCCCCCGCCCGCATGTCAACCCGTCGTCTTCCGCCAATCGATGAGTTCGAGCTGCAGGAGTTTGCGATCGTTGAAATAGTTCCACGTGAGTTCGACCGCGAGATCGACGGGCACGCCCACCGGCGGAAGGCGATCGGCCATTTTCCATGCAACGCCAAACAGGCGCCGGCCGCGGCCATCGTCGAAGCTGAAGCGGAAATGTTGCTCTTTAAAAATTTCCGGGCGCTGGTTGAAAACCACACCGCTCAGTCCAAAAACAGGTTCAGGATTGCCCTGGCCGAAGGGATGCAACTCGGCGAGTTCGTCCATGAGCTGGTCGCGAATTTGCTCGGGCTTGATCCAGGCCGCGAGATCGAGGCGGGCTTCGATCAGGTCGTTGCCGGCATGATGGCGCACGGCATCGGCGAAGCGCGTGCGGAAAACATCGAGGCGCGGTTTCTCAATCGAAACGCCGACCGCCATGGGATGGCCGCCCCAACTGGTGAGATGCTCGGTGCAAAGCCCAAGCACATCGACGAGGCTCACGCCGTCGACGCTGCGACCCGAACCTTTCGCCAAGTTTCCTTCGTTGCCCAGAACGACGCATGGACGGTTGTATTTGCGCGTCACTCGTCCGGCCACGATGCCGACGACACCGGGATGCCAGTTGTCGCCATAAAGCACGATGCCGGGCCAGTCGGAAAACTGCTGCTCGATCATCTGCTCGGCTTCCTCGGTGATCTGGCGTTCGATGTCCTGACGCTCGCGGTTAAACGCGTCGAGCTGGCGCGCGGTTTCGCGGCAAAATTTTTCATCCTCGCTCAACATGAGCTCTACAGAAAGCGCGGCATCGGCGAGACGTCCGCTGGCGTTGATGCGCGGCCCAAGGCGGAACGAGATATCGACGGGCATGATCTCGTTTTCGGTTTTCACGCCGGCGACCTGCATGAGCGCGCAAAGGCCGGGGCGCTGGGTCGTCTGCAAAATCTTCAGCCCCTGCCGTGCGATGATGCGGTTTTCGCCGCGCAAGGGCACGAGATCCGCCACCGTGCCGAGCGCCGCAAGATCGAGGTAATCGCGGAGTTTGATGCGAAACGCGACCGGGTGATTTTCGGCACGCAATAATTTCAACAAGCCATGCGCGAGTTTGAAAACGAGGCCGACTGTGCAGAGGTGGCGCCACGGTTCGTCGCCGCCGTCGTTGTCGACGTGCGGATTGATCAGGATGCCTTGATCGAGCGGCCGTTCTTTCGAGCGATGATGATCGACCACAAGAACGTCGACACCCTGCGCGACAAGATAGGCGACTTCATCGATGGAATTGGTGCCGCAGTCGAGGGCGACGAAAAGCGCCGGCTTGCCGCCCTCCAGCGCGCGGTCGATTGCGCTGCGCGACAAACCATAACCATCTTCCATGCGTCGTGGCACGACGAAGCGCGGATTGAGGCCGAAACGCCGCAGAATGCTCACTAACAGCGCGGTGCTGCTCACTCCGTCGACATCGTAGTCGCCAAGCACCACGACCTCCTCGCGTTGCGCGATGGCTTGGCGCAGGCGGGCGGCGCCAGCCTCGACGTTGCGCACGTGGAACGGATCGCTCAACTCGCTCAGCGCGGGATTGAGATATTTGGTTGCGACGGCTGGTTCGGACAAGCCATTGCGCAACAAGAGCTCCGCCAACACGGGACTGATGCCCGCGTTGCGGCTGAGCTCATCGACCGTACCGGCCGCGAGCGGATTGTAGATCCAACGCATGTTTGCGCGGCGACGCCGCTAATGAAGAATGTAGAATGTTGAATGCAGAATGTGGAACGGGGGTTACCGGGGGTTAAGTCCGATATCGAACCATTCTACATTCTGCCTTCTCCATTCTACATCCGCATTACTGCGAAGCCTTGCTGGAGCCGGTCCACTCGTAGGTCGGCTTAACGTCCTGGTGCTTCTCGACGTGTTTGCGGTCGCCCTTGTGCCACCAGTAGAACACCGGCGAGGCAATGAAGAGCGAGGAGAACGTGCCGGTGATGACACCGATGAGGAGCGTGAAGGCGATGTCGTTGACGTCACCCGTCGTGACAATGATCAACGTGATCGCGGTCATGAGGGTCGTGCCGCCGGTAATGACGGTACGGGACAACGTAAGGTTCAGCGAACGGTTGATGATGTCGCCGAGCTTCGTGTTCGGGTTGAGCTTCAATTCTTCGCGGATGCGGTCGAACACGACGATGGTGTCGTTAATCGAATAACCAACGATCAGCAGAATCGCAGCCACCATGGGTCCGTTGAATTGACGGTCGAACAACACGAAAATGCCGATGGTCATCAGCACGTCGTGCACGGTGGAAACGACGGCGCCGATGCCGTAGCCGATTTCGAAACGGAAGGCCACGTAGATCATGATCGCGACGATGGAAGCGACGACAGACCAAAGAGCGTTCTTTTGGATTTCCGCGCCGACCGAGGGACCGATGCGGGCTTCGCCAACGATTTCCAGTCCAGCCTGCGGGAGGGCGGATTGCAATTGGGCGACGAGCGGTTTGCCCTGATCGAAAGGCGTGGTGACTTTCAGCACCTTTTGGTCGGTACCGATTTGTTTTTGATAGGCGAAGCTGGCGTCCTTGATGCCTGCGGCTTCAGCGGCTTTGCGCAGCGTACCGACTTCAAGCTCCTGCTTGTACGACATCGTGACGGTGTCACCACCGGCGAAGTCGATGCCGTAGACTTTCTTGCCCTTGATGCCGGTCACAACCACGCCGACTACAATAACAAGCCAGGAAGTAATAAACGCGACCTTGGCGACCTTGAGGAAGTCAAACTTGGTGTTCTGCAGCATGGAAACCATCGGCATGCGCTTGATGACGCCGGGGAGAATCAGTGCTTCCATGACGAGTTTGCTCACGACCACAGCGGCAAACATCGTGGTGAAGATACCGATGGCGAGCGTGACGCCGAAGCCTTTCACCGGGCCGGTGCCGAGCCAGATCATGATTGCGGCAACGGCGAGCGTGGTGACGTTGGAGTCCAAAATGGCGGACCAAGCTTTGTCGAAACCGGCTTCGAGCGCGGCGGGCAAAGATTTGCCGAGCGCCAACTCTTCGCGCATGCGCTCGAAGATCAGGATGTTCGAGTCAACGGACATCGCGAGCGTGAGCACGATACCGGCGATGCCGGGCATCGAGAGCGTAGCGCCGATCATCGACATAACCGCGAGCGTAACGAGCACGTTGACCAACATGCCGAGGGCAGCGATGACGCCACCGATGAAGTAGATGGCGAAAACAAACAAGACGGTCAGCGCCGTGCTGATGATGAAGGCCATCTTTCCGCTGGAGATGGCGTCCTTCGCAAGCGAGGGTCCGACTTCGTACTGCTCTTTGACGATCAGCGGAACTTCGAGCGGATTGTTCAGGACGTTGGAGAGCTCCTGAGCTTCGCGGTCGGTGAAGCTGCCGGTGATTTGGGCGGTATCGCTGTTGATTTGTTCCTTAACGGTGGGTGCGGAATAGAGCTTGCCGTCGAGAACGATGGCGAGGCGGCCGAGCGAGCGGTTGGCTTGGTTGCTGCGGGCGATTTCGCCGGTGACCTCGGCAAAGCGGGCTTTGCCCTCTTTGGTAAACTTCAGGATGATCTCGGGCTTGCCGAATTCGTCCGCGCGCGGGAAGGCTTCGTCAAGAGCGTCGCCCGCCATCTCGGGGCGTTGCTTGACGAAAAGTTCCTCAACGCCGTTTTCGCCGTTACGCGTCTCGTGTTCGAGCGTAAGGATCTCGTAACCGGCAGGGGTATCGACGCCGGGCTGCGGTGTAAGCGAAGGATGCACGAGGCGGAAATCGAGGCGGGCGGGTTTCTTGATGCTGTCGACGGCCTCAGGATTGTCCTTGGTGTTGATGGCGGGCATCTGAATTTCGATGCGGTTTTCGCCGACCGGGCGAATCAGGGGTTCGGCCACGCCGAGACCGTTGACGCGGTCGCTGATGATTTGGATGGCCTTGGAAAGCTTTTCCTTGCGCTGCCATTCCGGGAGTTTGGCGAGGGCTGCCTCGTCGGCTTCGAGCGTTACTGCCACGCCACCCACGAGATCGAGACCTTGCTGCAGTTTGCCACGCGATTCCTTCAATAGGTAATCGAGAAGGACGCCGTTTTTGCGCTCGATGTTCTTAATGTCACCGAGGTTGAATCCGGGATAGTATTGCGCGCCGAGATCGATGCGGCGGTCCTTCGCGATCTGTTTAAGAGCGACGAACTCGCTGGTGGCGGGGTTCGCGGCTTTTTGCGCGGCGGCTTCCTTGAGCAGTGCGGAGAATTCCGCAGACTTGGCCTGGACTTTCGACCGGGCGTAGTCGGCAAACGGCCGGTCATTGATCGGCACGAGTGTCCATACGGCCCAGAGGACGATGGCAAAGCTGATGGTCAGCTTCCAGAGGTTGCGTTGTAGCATGGGTTATTTGGGTTTAAAATGGAGGGGTGCGCCGCGGGGTGTGGGGTTGGCGCGATTTGCACTGGGCACCGCTTGTGGTTAGCGCAGCCGAGGTCGGCCGGCGAAAAACGGTGCCGTCGCACGAAGGGGTTACTTGGCGGCGCCGGCTTTTTTGACCACAGACTGAATGAAGCCTTTGCCGATTTCGATCTTAGTGTCGTCGGCGATGCGAACGATGAAGCGATCTTCCTTCTTGTTGGTGATTTCGCCATAGATGCCGCCCACCGTGAGGATTTCGTCACCGGTATCGAGGGAAGCCATCATCTTCTGATGCTCCTTTTGCTTTTTGCGCTGCGGGGCGATCATCAGGAAATACATCGCCGCGAAAATCAAAATCATCGGCAGGAAGCCCATGATTCCCTGCATGCCATTCGGCGAGGCAGGCTGGCCGGCGGGTGCCGCAGGAGCGGCAGTTTGGGCCAAAATTGTCAAAGAAGCCAAAAGGGAGGTCATTTTAGGAATTGCGTGTTGTGTGATTTGAAAAAAGAAAACACGCACTAAACGTGAGTCACGTCTGAAAAAGCAAGCCATAACCCCCGCCTGCGCCTTACTGCGTTGAAAAGTAAATCCTCCTCCGCCTGGTCCGCCGCCAAATCCGAAGAACACTTCGGCTTCAAACGTTGGGGCTATGGGCACTTTCATGTCGATGACGAGGGCTTCGTCAATGTCCAGCCCCTCCCCGAGGGCGCCAGCATTCGCATCATGGACGTCATCCAGGAAGCCGTTGGCATGGGCTTGCGCGCGCCGATGGTGATCCGGTTTCAGGACCTGCTGCGCCACCGCGTGCTGCAACTGAACGAAGTTTTCAACCGCGCCATCAAGGAAGAGGGCTACAAGGGCGACTACCGCGGCGTCTTCCCGATTAAGGTCAACCAACTGCGCGAGGTCATCGAGGAGGTGCTCGATGCCGGCAAGGAATTCAACTACGGCCTCGAAGCCGGCTCGAAGCCTGAGCTCATGATCGCGCTGGCCATGCACGACAGCAACCAGCGCCTGATCATCTGCAACGGCTACAAGGACGACGAATACATCCGCCTCGCGCTCCTTGGCCGCAAGCTCGGCAAGAAAGTCATTCTCGTCGTCGAACAACTCGCCGAGGTCGACGACATCATCCGCCTCGCCACGGAGACCGGCATTAAGCCTATGATCGGCTTGCGGGCCAAGCTTCTCACGCGCGGAGAAGGCCGCTGGGCCATGTCGACTGGCGATAACGCCAAGTTCGGCCTCAACACTGCGGAAATTCTTTTCGCCGCCGAGAAAATCAAAGCCGCCAAACTTTCGTCCTGCCTCCGCCTGATCCATTTTCACATCGGCTCGCAGGTACCGAACATCATCACTATCAAAAACGCCGTCATCGAGGCCACGCGCTTCTACTGCCAGCTGCACAAAATGGGTTTTCCTATGGGCTACCTCGACGTCGGCGGCGGCCTCGGCATCGACTACGACGGCTCCCGCACCAACTTCGAGTCGTCGATGAACTACTCGATGGAGGAATACGCGCGCGACGTGGTCTTCAATATTCGCGAAATCTGCCGCTCCTCCGACGTGCCCGAACCTGACATCGTCAGCGAAAGCGGCCGCGCCGTCGTCGCCCCCCACTCCATGCTCGTCGTCGAGGTTTTCGAGCGCATCAACAAAAAGGAAACCCTCGGCCAGCAGCATCAGCCGAAGGAAAAGGACAAAGTGGTTACCGATTTGGAATTGTTATTGAAAAACAAGCCCAAGCTCGGCCGACTCGAACGCTTCCACGACGCGCTTCAGAAAAAAGAGGAGGCCTTCTCGCTCTTCAACCTCGGCTACCTCGACATCGAAAATCGCGCCGCCGCCGAATCTATTTTCTGGCAGATCTGCGAACAGATCGACAAGGAGGGCAACGAATCCGGCTACCAGCCCGAGGAACTCCACGATCTCAAAAAACTCCTCGCCGACCAATACGTCTGCAATTTCTCCGTCTTCCAATCGCTGCTCGACCACTGGGCGCTCAAGCAGCTCTTCCCCATTGCCCCTTTGCACCGGTTAAAGGAACGTCCTTCGGTCAACGCCATCCTCGTCGACATCACCTGCGACTCCGACGGCAAGATCAGCAGCTTCGTCGATCTGCAGGACACGAAGGACTATCTCACGCTCCACCCGCTCAACGGCAAGCCATATTACCTCGGCGTTTTCCTAACCGGCGCCTACCAGGACATCATGGGTGACTTGCACAACCTCTTCGGCCGCGTGAACGAGGTCCACGTTTTTCTCGAGCCCGACGAACCCAACGGTTTCTATATCGAGGAAGCCCTCAGCGGCAGCCGCATCGCCGACGTGATCGAAGGCGTGCAATACCACCAGGAAGACCTCTGCCGAAAAATGAAGGCCCAGATCGACCATGCCACGCGCAAAGACCATGTAAAACCCCGCGAAGGCGTCCGCCTCCTCCAGATTTACGAGAGCCAGATGCTCAACAAAACCTATCTCGAAATCGAACCGAAGACGCGGAAGAGAAAATAGAAATTCATCCGCAAATATGCTTTCTTTTCTAAAGAGTCAAAAACCGCGCCCGCATCCGAGCTTTTCCAGACGCTTCAAACAGGTTCCGCGCGATCTCGTCCAAAAAGTAAATGGAAACACCACCGAGCAAGGGTTTCGCTACATTGGCTCCCAAATCCTCGCCGGCATAGAAAGCGAACTCGCCAACATCGCTAAAACGCGCCGGCTCGAACGCGACATCCTTGCAGACTGCCGGCAGATCATGGACTTCGGCTCCGGCCTTGGCCGCGTGATCCTGCAACTCGCCGAGCGCTGGCCCGATAAGGAGATTGTCGGCTTCGACATCGACCCTCTCATGAACAAGTGGGCCAAACACCTGTTAACCGACAAAAAAGTCCGGCTGGTTTCCAGCACCTTGGATCTTCCCGAAAAAAGCTTCGACCTGATCACCGTCATTTCCGTGTTCACGCATCTGGATACAACCACGGACTTCTGGCTTGGCGAAATCCACCGCCTGCTCAAGCCAACCGGCTTTGCTTTCATCACCTATCAGGATGACACGCTGTTCGAGGAAATGAGGGCCAAAGGCGAACTGCCTGCCATAACCAAGCTCGAAAACAAGTACATCTTCGGTCCCGACAGCGCCGAAGGCGGCGCCGGCATGGGCGCTTTCTATACCACGGCGTGCTGGCGGCAGACGTTGGAAAAATATTTCAATATCGAGACCATCAAGCCACGCGGCCTTTTCGGCCACCAATCGATTTCGATCGTCTCGCCTAAAAATGTGCAGATTGACCGTCGCCCCCTCTTCGAAGCTTACGCCGCCAGCCTGGAGCGAGACCTTTACAAGCTCCGTCGGCGCTTCAAGGTGTCGTATTAGTGAGCTTAGTTATCTGCAGGATTGTCAGAAACAGGATACCGTTTCATCCTAAAAATCTGAATTTGCCCGTGCCCTCTGCGGCCGAATTGTTCAAAAGTTCAACGTGCCTACCGATAGCACATGGTTTTATTGGGCAGTGATGTCCGCGGTTTTCGCGGCTCTCACGGCGATCTTTGCCAAGATTGGCCTCCAAGGCGTCGACTCCGACCTGGCAACGCTCGTCCGCACCGGGATCATTTTGGTGGTTCTAAGTGGTTTCGTTTGGTATGCAGGCAAATGGAGCAATCCGTTGCAATTATCTGGTAAGACCTGGCTTTTCCTCGTGCTCTCAGGCCTCGCCACCGGCGCCTCGTGGGTCTGCTATTTTCGAGCCCTCAAAATCGGCGATGCCTCCAAAGTTGCACCCGTCGACAAAATGAGTGTCATCCTCGTCGCGATCTTTGCGGTCATTTTCCTCGGCGACCGCCCCAACCTTCGCGAATGGTCCGGCATCGCACTCGTGGCAGCAGGCATCGTCTTGCTCGCGTTTAAACGCTGAGTGAAGTTTCCGGCAAGTTCCAACCTTTCGCTTTCCCAACTTGTCAGCAGGCGGATGGTTCCCTTGACTGGCGTGAAATCTCACATGACCCCCGATCAATTTTGGACCAGCGAGGATGGTCAGATCCTGACCGTTAAACCCAAGGACGATCACTCCGTCGCGCTCACTCTTGCCTTCTGGCCGCGTCACCCGGCGGAATTCGATTTCATGAAGGCGCAACGCACCCATTTGCATTTCACCGAGCGCAGCACTCTTGCCCGCATCGGCATCGAAATGACGATCAAGGGCAGCCCCGCGATCGACGGTAACCGCATCGTCCTCGAGGCCGACGCTTCCCTTTACGATCTGAGTTTTCCCAACGCCGCGTATTGGAAAAAACTGCTGCGCTCCGGCGTACCCGTGGGGCGTCTCTATTTTGCGCCCGAATCCGCCAAGCTCACCACCAACGAAATCTGGGACGCGGTTAAAAACAACCGACTCAAGCTCCCCAACACCATCAGCATCGATCGCCTTGGCCGTGTTTTTCTTACACCCCACAGCGTTCGCTACACGCTCAATCCCCGCCTCCAGCGTCCCCAGTTCGAACGCATGGTCAGCGGCGACGCCGGTCGCGGCTACCTCGACAAAGTCCAGGTCCGCCACGACACGGAAATGCTCACCGTGCCGCCCCGTTCCGGCATTCTCACCAGTTGCTCGATGTATTTAAAAGAGCACTACGTGCTGCTCAACCGCGGCGAGGGGAACTTCGGTCTCCACACCAGCGCCGTGCTGCTCGACCCGATCAAGACCTTTGGCACAAACATCATGTTGGAAATCTACAACACCAGCGACCAGCTCGTGGTGAATCCCGTGGTGTCGGTCGAAGTTTTTCGCGCGCCCGTCGCCACCGATCCGGAGGCCAAATCGCTCGAAAAACGCCGCGCCCGCTTCCACACCGCGTCGACCGCCATCTACAAGTGCCTCGATGAGCATCCGCCAAAGGACACCGGGGCGGCCCGTCCCAAGGCCCGAATCACCGTCAAGGGCCAAAGTTCCACCCAGGAAAATTTCAGCATTCTCCTCAACACCGGCGACCAGGCCGGCCTCAAGGCCATGGTGGATAAGCTCAAGGGCCCCTGCGGCTACCCAACCATGATCCAGGCGCTCGATGCCGCACCCGAACACGCCGACACGCTGCTCGTCGATTATTTCCCGAACCTTCTCGAAGAGATCGAGCTGTTCACCCGCCTGCCGAAGTTGAAACTCCGCCGCATCATCTTCCGCAAACCGTCGCGCACCCACGGATTTTTTCTCTCCAACAACGCCCACGCGCGTCTCGAAACCTTCAACACGCTCGGTATCGACGTCTACTGGCACAACGAAGGCATCAAGGACCTTTTCCTCCATACCTACAAAAAGACCCATGGCTTTTTCGTCCGTGACGAGCATGTGAAGAAATTCCAGGAGTCTACCATCCTCGCCTTTTACGGTTCCGCCGTCGGGCTCGACGACAAAGACACAAACCAAATCTCAACGCTAATCGAGAAGCTCACCGCTTTCATTGGCCCAGCCGTCGGCGTGCTCACCGGCGGCGGTGGTGGCGTCATGCGTCTCGCGACCGATCAGGCTCGCAACAAGGGAGCCATGACCGGCGCCTGCTTCCTCGAACTCGAAGCCCAACCACCCGAACTCGGCGTCGACTTCTTCAATACCTTTCAGGACACCGCGCGCCACAACCGTCAAAAGTGGTTCGAGATCGCCGATTTTTGTATCTTTAACGTGGGAGGGGTCGGCACGCTCGAGGAGATCGGTATCGAGATGTGCAACCTCAAACTCGGCATCCGCCCGCGCGTCCCGTACATTTTCTACAACGCCCGTTTCTGGACCGATCTTAAAAAACAGGTCCGCGAAATGATCCGCAGCAAACGCGCTCCTGCCTGGATGGCCGACTACATCCTCTTCACCGACGACCCCGACGAAGTCGTCGCCTTCTACCGCAAGACGTTGAAGGTGCTCTGAGTTTGCGCCTCCGATGAAAATTCGCCTCCGGCAGTTACTCCTTTTTGGGACGTTCCTGCCCATTTGGGCTTGGGCCGACAAATACCAACCGCCCAAACCCATCGTCACGCCCAAAGAACTCGCTGCAGCCGCGGCCGAGGTGCCAGTTAAGCGTTTGGATCTTACGCTGCCAGAAGTGAAAGACCCGATGGATTCCGATGCTCTGTCCGATTTCTTCTTCAATCGTCCCGAATTGCAGAAATTTCATGGGATGATCACTGAAAACTGGCGTGGGAAATGGGATATACTAAGCGGAGCATTGGTAGCTACGGCAAAAAAACAGAAGCTCGAAAGCGCTGGTTTGGCTCGCTGTTTAGCCAAACTAAATTACGGGCAGAATGCACAGACTCGGTTGCGTGCTTTCTACGTACCGCCAGTTTCTGCGATCGACAAATCTCAGAAAGAAATCGATGACGAAAGAATCGCGGGTGAAAAACAGGCGACGATTGAAGAGGAAGAACTAAAAAGAAACCCTCGCTACGATGAAACGCTGGCTTCGGTTCCAATCGCGGCATACCTAGCCAAATACCCAAAAGGAGAGTGTTGGATTATTGTTTGTGCTTGGGAGTATGCTCCTACTGCACCCCAAACCCAACAATGTATGGGTCACATCCGAGTATGGGCCATGGATGCCAAAACCGCCGAAGTGATTGCTTACGAGAGCTGCGGCTAAGCGGTCTGTACAAGCGCTTGACGTTATAACATTCGTAGCTACGTTTGTAGCATGCACCTCGAACTCAAGCTCCGGAAAATCGGCAACTCGGTCGGCGTTGTCCTCCCCAAAGCGGCACTCGCCAAACTTGAATCCGCCGAAGGTGATACGTTGATTCTGAGCGAGGCGCCGGGAGGAGGTTATCGCGTTACACCCAACAAAAACGCTTTTGCCGAACAGATGGCCGTGGCCGCCGACGTCGCCCGCCGATACCGCAACACCCTGCGCGAACTGGCCAAATGAAAACTCCTGTCTGGGTGCGACGCGATGTCGTGCTCGCCGTCCAAGAAATGCTCCTCGCCGAGCATGGCGGAGCCGCCGGTATTCGAGACGAGGGCATGTTCGATTCTGCGCTCGGTCGCCCTGAAAATCTTTTCGCGTACGGAAAACCCACCGTGTTTGAACTGGCCGCCACCTACGCCTTTGGTTTGGCAAAAAACCATCCATTCATCGATGGCAACAAGCGCATCGCTTTCGCCACTGCGATCATGTTTCTTGAACTTAACGGCTATCGTTTCACAGCCACGGAAGTTGACGCTGTTTTGAAAACACTCGCGCTCGCCGCCAGCGAACTAAGCGAGTCAGAGTATGCCAATTGGATCAAAGCGAATTCCAAACGCGCACGCCGCAAGTAATCCCGAGAGAGAGCTTCCCTTCCGCCTTTCTGCCCTTCAGCCTTTCAGCCCTTTTCTCCCGCAATGTCTCTTCCTCGCAATATCCTCATCGTCGGCTCCGGCGGACGCGAACACGCCCTCGTTAAAGCCTGCCTCGCTTCGGCAGCGAAGCCCCGCATCGTCGTCGCACCGGGCAACGCCGGCATCGCGCAAGATGCCACCTGCGTTCCTGTCGCAGCCGATGACGTCGCAGACCTCGTCGCGCTCGCGCAGCGCGAAAAGGTCGACTTCGTCATTGTCGGACCCGAGGTGCCGCTCTCGCTCGGCCTTGTCGACGCGCTGCAGCAGGCCAACATCCCCGCCTACGGTCCGAAAGCCGATGGCGCACGGTTAGAGGCTTCGAAAATTTTCACCAAGCAAATCCTCCTCAAATACAAGATCCCGACCGCCGCCGCCGGGTTTTTTAGCGAAGTTCCACCCGCCCTCGCCTACCTCCGCACGCGTCCGATTCCGATCGTGATCAAAGCCGATGGCCTCGCCGCCGGCAAAGGCGTGATCGTCGCGCAAACCCTCGCCGAGGCCGAAGCTGGGGTTCGCGCGATGCTCGAAGACAAAAAATTTGGCGCCAGCGGCAATCAAATCCTCATCGAGGACTGCCTCTTTGGCGAAGAAACCTCCATCCTCGTCGTCACTTCCGGACGCGATTACGTGATCCTGCCCGTTTCGCAGGATCACAAACGTATTGGCGACGGCGATACCGGCCCCAATACCGGCGGCATGGGAACCTACTCTCCCGCCGAAATCGTCACTCCGTCGATGCTGGCCCGCATCGACAAGGAGATCGTCCGTCCTTCGGTCAATGCCATCGCCGACGAAGGCATCGATTTCCGCGGTACGCTTTTCATCGGCATCATGCTCACGCCGACCGGCCCGAGCGTTTTGGAGTATAACACCCGGTTCGGCGATCCAGAAACCCAGGTCGTGCTTCCGCGCGTCGAAAACGACTTTCTTGAACTCCTCTGGAACGCTGCCCGCGGCAAACTCGCCGGCACCAAGCTCAGGATCAAGCCCGACGCCGCCCTTTGCGTCGTCATCGCCGCGAAGGGTTACCCCGACAGTTTTCCGAAAGGCGACCCAATCACCTTTCCAACCACACTCCCATCGCAAACCGCCGTTCTCCACGCAGGAACCAAGCTCGACGCCCAAAACCGCATCGTCACCAACGGCGGCCGCGTCCTCGGCGTGACTGCCCTCGCACCCACGCTGGCCGAAGCCGCCCAGCGCGCCTATGCCGCTTGCGAATCCATCCAGTGCGCGAGCAAATACTATCGCCGCGACATCGGCGCCAAACAACTCAACCGCAAATGAAGCGTTCCGCCTCTTTCGTCTTCCTCGTTCTCGCGCTGGCTTTTCCCTTCTGTTCCGGCCTCCGCGCCGCGATCGAAAAGGACCTCGGTCAGGCCTTGCTTTTTCTTCGCGTCACTGACGCCAGTGCGGACCAATCGCTCCTGATCGACACTATCGAGCGCCGCGCGGCGTTGGTGCTCGATCTCCGCGGTCTCAATGGCGACGCCGCTTTCGTCAGAGCCTTGCACTCGGCGCTCGCAAAGCCGCCGCTTCCGCACGCGGTTCGCATGGTTTTGATCAACGCTGCCACCGCTCCCGCGATTGTCGCCACACTTGAAGATGACGCCTTGTTGTCCGTCATCACTCTCGGGCCTCGTTCTGCCAAGGTCATCGCAGACATTCAAATCACCATCACCGCGGAAGAAGAACGCCGCGCGCTGGAGGCGCTTTCCAATGACACCCCTCTTGAAAAACTGATCAACTATAGCCGCGAAAAACGCCGCTACGACGAAGCCAAGCTCGTGCACGACCACGTCAATGGTATCGCACCCTCCGATGATGAACTTCCCCTCGACGCCGAAGACGACACCGTAGCGCCCGACTCGCCGACCAAGAAAAAATCGGGCGATACCGCCAAGAAAGCGGACCAGCCACCGCATGATCTTGTGCTCGAACGTGCCGTGCAGCTTCACCGTTCCCTGCTTGCGCTGAAAAAATTGTGAGCGATATCGCGGTCTGCGGGAGCCCAGCTTCCGCCTTCGTGCACGACGAATCAGGCCGCGTCTTCGTCAGAACTGACGGCCTTGGTATTTTTCCGAAGCGTCGGCCGGCGTTTGCCCGCCACGACTGATGCGTCGATTACGACTTCGTTGACATCCTCACGCTGCGGAAGCTCGTACATCACTTCGAGCATGAGCGTTTCCATGATCGAACGCAGCGCACGGGCGCCCGTCTTGAGCTCGATTGCCTTCTGGGCGATAGCCTTGACGGCGTCGGGCGTGAAGCGGAGGCGTACACCGTCCATTGCGAACAGTTTCGAGTACTGTTTCACCATGGCGTTTTTCGTTTTCAGCAAAATCTTTTCGAGGTCGGCGATCTTGAGTTCGTCCAAAACCGAAACCACCGGCAAGCGGCCAATGAATTCCGGGATCATGCCAAAACGAATCAGGTCCTCCGGCGCGAGTGCCTTCATCATTTCCTCGGGATGCAGCGTCGTCTCCTTCTGCGATTTGATCGCGGAGAAGCCGACACTGCGATGACCCATGCGACGTTGCACGATCTGGTCGAGACCGACAAAAGCGCCGCCGCAGATAAAAAGGATATTGCCCGTGTTGATCTGCACGTACTCCTGATTCGGGTGCTTGCGGCCGCCTTGCGGGGGAACGTTGCAAACGGTGCCTTCGAGAATTTTCAGCAACGCTTGCTGCACGCCTTCGCCAGAAACATCGCGCGTGATCGAAACGTTTTCGGTTTTGCGCCCGATTTTATCGATTTCGTCGATGTAGATGATGCCGCACTCGGCTTTTTTCACGTCGTAGTTCGCTGCCTGCAAGAGGCGGAGCACAACGTTTTCCACGTCTTCGCCGACATAGCCGGCCTCAGTCAGCGTGGTGGCGTCGGAAATTGCGAAAGGTACGTCCAGGATGCGTGCGAGAGTCCGGGCGAGCAGCGTTTTTCCGGAACCAGTCGTGCCAACTAAAAGAATATTGCTCTTTTCGACCTCAACGTCGCTGAACTCAGGCGCCAGCGGTGTGGAATCCTTCGTCGTCTGCGCCGTGTCGAACATCAGGCGCTTGTAATGGTTATAGACCGCGACCGAGAGGACTTTTTTGGCGTGATCCTGACCGATGACAAAATCGTCGAGTGTTTTTTTGACCTCGGAAGGCTTGACCAAACGAACGCTCGGGCGCGCTTCGGCGGCCGGTTGCTTGATTTCACGGTCGATGATCGTCTTGCAGACGTTCACGCAGGAGTCGCAAATATAGACGCCTGGCCCGGCGATGATTTTTTTCACCTCGGCCTGCGATTTCCCGCAGAAGGAGCAGAGCGTCATGCGCGACGATTTGGCCATGGAAACAAGTGAGTTGGGAAACTGAGCGGAGTCGAGGAAGAGTTTGCGTTATTCCCCAGCTTATCGGCACAAAAGCGTCCGACTTTGAATCGGACGCTTTGAGAAAGATCGTTGCAAACGCCCGCGAGTAAGCAGGCGATGCGCCAGATCAGGCTGCCGGTTTGGTCGCAAGCGACTGCGCTGCGCGGGTTGACTCGACGACATGATCCACGATGCCGTAGTCTTTGGCTTCCTGCGCGGTCATGTAGTAGTCGCGGTCGGAATCTTTTTCGACCTGCTCGGCGGTTTTGCCGGTGTGCTTGGCAATGGTTTCGTTGAGCACCTTCCGCCAGCGGAGAATTTCGCGCGCGGCGATGGCAATGTCGGCGGCCTGGCCGCCAGCACCGCCCGAGGGTTGGTGAATCATCACACGGCTGTTGGGTAGCGCGAAACGTTTGCCCTTGGTGCCGGCGGAAAGAATCACCGTGGCCATGCTTGCGGCCATGCCGATGCAATACGTCACAACGTCGCATTGAAGGAAGTTGATCGTGTCGTAGATCGCCATGCCACCGGTAACAACGCCACCGGGCGAGTTGATGTAAAGGTGGATGTCCTTTTTGGGATCCTCCATCTGCAGGAACAGCAGCTGTGCGATGACGTTGTTGGTGACCACATCGTCGATCGGCGAGCCGATGAAGATAATGCGATCCTTGAGGAGACGGCTGTAGACGTCCCACTGACGTGATTCGCGGCCGGTGTTTTCCCAGACTGTCGGAAGATAATAGCTCACAAAACCCTTTTGTTACTCGTGTTTAGGACTTCGGTTCGACTGTTTTAACCGTAGCCTTGGAGACGAGTAAATCAAGGGTCTTGTCGAAAATGATCGACTGTTGGATGGAGCGGAGACGTTCGCGGTCTTTCGAAAGATCCTTCACCAGCTTGTCGGGGCGGGCGTTGTTCATCATCGCCTCGCGGTAAATGTAAGCGTCGATGTCCTGTTCGGTGACGCTGACTTTTTCCTGTTCGGCAATCTTGGCGAGGATGAGCTGCGTTTTGACGCGACCGACGGCAGCGGCTTTGGCGCTTTCAAAGAGTTGTTTCTTGTCCTTCTCGAACTGCTCCTGCGGAACGCCGCGGCGCATGTTTTCCTCGATGAAACTGCGGAGGACGTTCTGTGTTTCGCCTTCGACCATGCTGTCCGGAACGGCGAAGTTGACCTTGGCCGAAAGCGTTTCGGCGATCTGGCGGCGCTGCGCCTGACGATTGCCGTGTTCCTTGCGGGCTTTGAGATTCGTGGCCACCTTGGCCTTCAGCGCGTCGATATTTTCGACCTGCTGGGCTTTGAAAAATTCAGCGTCCATCGGCGGAAGAACGCGCTCGCGGATTTCCTGAACTTCGACGGCATAAACCGCGTTCTTGCCCGCAAGAGCGGGAACGGCGGCGAAATCGGCCGGGAAGGAAACCGTGACGTCTTTCTTGTCGCCCTTCGCGAGCCCGGCGAGTTGTTTGCCGAGACCGGGGATGAGGCCTTCCTGCTCACCTTCGACTTCTTCCCAAGTTTGCGGGACTTTGCTGTAGATCTGTTTGTCGGGGGCGATTTCGAGAATCGATTTGCCGTCGACGGTGCCTTCGTAGGCGAGCTTGACGTAGTCGCCCTTGGCGGCGGGGCGCTCGGCGACCTTGAAATCGGCGCGCTCGGCTCGCATTCCCTCTACCACTTGGTTGATCTCCGCTTCGCTCGCGTCGACCGGAAGAATTTCCGTGGCCAGACCGGTGTACTCGGGCAGTGTGAAAGTCGGTCGGACATCGAGTGTGAACGAAATCGATGCGGCCTTGGAGGCGTCGATTTCGCCCGGCTCCACGTTGGTGAGGGAAAGGACATCGAGCTTCGTCTGCTCAAGACCGCTGCGATAGGCTTTGCTGACGACCTTCTGCTTGAACTCTTCGGCGATCTCCTTGCCGTAATGCTTCTGAATCAGGGCGGCGGGCGCTTTGCCGGGGCGGAAGCCAGGCAGGCGGGCCATCTTGGCGAATTCGGCCACAGTGGCCTGATGCTCGGCGGCGACCTCGGTTTGATCGAGGGAGACCACAAGGTTCTTGCGCGTTTCGGAGACGTCTTTGATTTCGGTGTTCACGTTGAAAAAATGGCGGGCGGGTTTTGCTTGTATGAACCGATCAACTTACGGAACGCCTCTGCTCGCGGTCAATGCCGGATTCACGACTAAAAAACATGCCAACCGTTCCGTTTGATTGATCGGATGTGTTTTTTTGCCAAACTTCGCTGCAACCCCAACTTACCATTATGCGTTTTCGTCGTCTGCTCTCCTCCTGTGTCGCCTTGTTTTTCGCCTCCGCCATTTTCGCCGCCCAACCTATGACCGACGCCGAAATCGAGACTGCCGTCGAAAAGCTGCTCTCGCAAATGACACTCGCCGAGAAAATCGGCCAGATGAGCCAGCGCCATTACAACACCAAGTCGGCCAACAATCCCGTCGACTCCGCGGCCGCCGTGCGCACCGGGCAGGTTGGCTCGTTCCTGAACCCCGATTCGGTTGAAACCGTTAACAAGCTCCAAAAAATCGCGGTCGAAGAAAGCCGGCTGAAAATTCCGCTCATCTTCGGCATCGATGTCATCCATGGCTACCGGACGCTCTTCCCCATTCCAGTGGCTCAATCGTGCAGCTGGAATCCTGAATTGATCGAAGCCGCCGGTCGCGTCGCCGCCGTCGAGGCCTCCTCCGCCGGCATTCGGTGGACCTTCGCACCAATGGTGGACGTCACCCGCGACGCTCGCTGGGGACGCATCGCCGAAACTCTCGGCGAAGATCCCTATCTTTCCGGCCGCCTCGGCGCCGCGATGGTCCGCGGCTTCCAGGGCAAAAAACTTTCCGCACCCGACAGCATCGCCGCCTGCGCCAAGCATTATGTCGGCTATGGCGCCGCCGAAGGTGGACGCGACTACAACACCACGCTCATTCCCGAAGCCGAACTACGCAATATCTACCTTCCCTCGTTCCGCGCCGCCAAGGAGGCCGGCGTGCAAACGTTCATGAGCGCCTTCAACGATATCAACGGCGTTCCCGCCTCCGGCAACGTCTTCACGCTTCGTCAAGTCCTCCAAAAGGAATGGGGCTTCGACGGTTTCGTCGTCAGCGATTGGGAATCCGTGAAGGAAATGATCGCCCACGGAGCCGCCGCCGACCTGCGCGACGCCGCTCGCCTCGGCATCAATGCCGGCGTCGACATGGAAATGGTTTCCACGTCCTACCGCGACCACGGTGAATCGCTCCTGCGCGAAGGCTCCATCTCGCCCGCCATGCTCGACGATTCCGTGCGTCGCATCCTCCGCGTGAAATTCCGTCTCGGGCTTTTCGACAACCCTTACACAGATACAACCCGGCCCACCCCGCTCCTTTCCGACGAAAATCTCCGCGTGGCCCGCGCTCTCGCGACCGAGAGCATGGTCCTTCTCAAGAACGAAAAACAGCTCCTGCCCCTTTCGCCCGACAAAACCGACACCGTCGCCGTCATCGGCCCGCTGGCCGACAGCGGGGTCGACATGCGCGGGTGCTGGTCCTGCCGGGGCGAGGCCAGCGAATGCCGCACCGTGTATTCAGTTTTCAAGGACTACGTCGGCCCGAAGGGCAAGGTCCTCTACGCCCCCGGACTCGAACACGCCTCCAGCACCAAAACTTCCGGTATTTCCCATGCGGTCAAGACCGCGAAGAAAGCCGATGTCGTCGTCCTCTGCGTGGGCGAACCGCACGAACTTTCGGGCGAGGCCCGCTGCCGCGCTTTCCTCGATTTGCCCGGTGCGCAAAATGAATTGATCTCGGCCATTGCCGACACCGGCAAGCCCATTGTCCTCGTCGTCTTCGGCGGACGTCCCCTCACCTTTCCGAAGGCCGCCGCGCAAGCGCAGGCCATTCTTTTTGCGTGGCACCCGGGCACAATGGCCGGCCCCGCCATCTGCGACTTGCTCTACGGCCGCTCGAATCCTTCCGGCAAACTCACCACCACCTTCCCGCGATACGTTGGCCAGATCCCGCTGTATTATAATCACCGCAACACCGGCCGCCCCGTGCCCCAAGATCCGAAAGCCGCGCAAACTCCGCTCGGCACCGCCGAAGATCCGAAGGGATACTATTCCCAGTATCTAGATCTGCCCCAAGCCCCCGCCTATCCCTTCGGCTATGGACTTTCCTATACCACCTTCGCGTATTCCGACCTGAAGGTCGAAGGTCCGGACGCCAGCGGCATCATTGCCGCAACCGTCACTATCGCTAATACCGGCAACCGCGATGGAATTGAAATCGTTCAGCTTTACACGCGTCAACTCGTTGGCTCGCTCACCCGCCCTGTGAAGGAATTGAAAAATTTCCAACGCGTCGAACTGAAGGCGGGCGAAAAACGCACTGTCCGTTTCGAATTGCCGAAACAATCCCTAGGTTACTATAACAACGCCGGCCGATTCCTTCTCGAACCCGGCAAATTCCTGCTCTGGATCGCCCCCAATTCCGCCGAAGGAAAACCGGTGGAGTTCGTGCTGGGACAGTAAAACCTTCGTCCGCGCAACAGATTTCAACCGTCTCTGCAGCAATATCGGGCTGCACGTGGGCATTTCAGTTTGGCCCTACGAGTTCGTAATGCAGCGTTTCGTCCTCCGCTGAAGCAGTAAAACGAATGGCGCCGTCCACCTGCGCGGTCCCTATCTCCTTTTTTCGCGTTCCATCGGGCGCAAGGGCGTAAACTTTGCGTGGCGCAATGCCGGCGAGCAAGATGGTTGCGGGGACGTACTCGGCTATTGTCGGCCCGTGACCCCATTGGTTGGAGACCGACGTTCGGCTGGCATTCCAGATCATACCTTGATTTTCCGCACGAGCGACCAGCGTCACCAAAACGCGGCTGGAGATGGCAAGTGGTTTGCCGTCAAGGGCAATGGCGGAAACAGTCGCGAAGTCCCGACCGAACCGAGGACAGATGATCTGCAAATCCCCTGCCTCAACCGTCGCACCGCCCAAGTAACCCGTCGCGACTGCCACATGCTCGGCCGACGCGAGCAACACGGAACCTTGCGGCGCTTTGACGACATGCGCCGGTTTTGTATCGGTCGTCCCACTTCGGATAATTTTGGCGTTTCCCGTCACCGGCTTGTCGCTGATTTGCAGGCGGCAGTCGAGAAAGTCGAATGGGCGGTCGGGATTGAGCTTTGCCCAGAGCATGTCGAAATGCATGGCTTCGCCCCACACGGGCGTGCCAGGCACGAGTTCAGCGACGGCCTCCGCCCGCGGAATCAAACCCTGGCGGAAAAGCCGCGTCGCAAAAGGAGCGAGTGCCCATTTCGCAGGGTGATTGATCTGGTCGAAAAAGTCCGAGATGCGGCCGTCGGGATTCTCCGGGCCATAGGCGCCCAGATCGAAGACGTAAATCGCATCCCAATTTTGACGACAGGCGAAGATGGCGAGCCCCGGGTACATTTCGCAGGCATATTCGTTCGGCGCGGCATGATCGTATTCGCTGACAGAATACGGTTTACCGGCGACACGGTGCTGGGCCAGTTCGCCGAGCACGCCAAAACGCCTGGGGCCAAAGGCGGACACCTGCGGCGTGTTGCGAATGGTCCAGTTCTGCCGGTCCCAATCGCCACCAGGAAAATCGGGATGCTGCCAGTAAGTGTGCGTGTCCGCAAAATCCATCGACTGTTCGCGATCGAGCGCGGTGAGGCCGGAAAAGTTGATTTGCGAGCAGATGATCGGTGCCTTCACCTTCAACTCGTCCCGCAGAAAGGCGCGCATTTCCTCAGCAAAGGCGCGGTCCGTGTCGGCAAGGAAATGTATCCAATCAGCCCATTGCCGCGTGGATGGTTCGCCGGGCAAGGAAATCGTGCGGTCTTCGAGAGACTCACCCGACTTCAATCCGCCGCTGACGGCGCCGGCAACAAACGTCAGGCCGCGAATCTCGATGGTGTTGGGTTGAGCGGCGACGTTGAAGCTGAGCGCGGCACGACCACCGGCAACCGAATGCGCCGGAAAGCTCAGCCGGACGGGCGTCCAGGATTTGGCGATATCGACTTTCTCAAGAAGCCCGAGACTGCGCCATACCTCGTCGGGCCGGAACAGCAGGTCGTTGGAAACGCCGATGCCGAGTTTCCCCGGCGTGCTGGCGCGCGCCTCAAACGCAACGGTGTAAACCACGTTGTCCTCCAATTTGAGTCCACGGGTGGAAATTTGAACGTGCCAGTCGGTCCCGCTCGTTTTTTCGACAACAACTGCAAAACTGGACGCGTCCTTGCCGGGCTTCAACGTGGCCGCACTTCCGGGCTGCGTTTTCTCCATCCATTGGGCCGAGGCGAAGTCGATAATCGAAGCGGTTTTGGCGGTTTCTTTTGGATTTTTCCAGGCGGCGCCCAAAGCGTCTGTGTCACGATAACGACGGGCAAGCCAGTCATTCCACTTCAGCCGCAGGTCGATGCGAAAAGGTTCGGGAAATGTCTCGGTGCCACGGCCTAGATCGCGCGTGAAAAATCCGAGCAGCGAATTCTCGTTGTTGATTTCGATGACAGCGACCGCGGGATCGTCGGCTAGAGCAAGGCCGGTGTACGGGTTTTTCTTCGTGAGCAAATGCCGGGCAAATTCCTTCTGGAGCTCAATCATGCGGCGATCGAAAAAGTCGACCCGCTTCTGAAAGTGCGGTATCTGGCTGACAGAAGCGGGAAAACCGTCGTCCACACCCAGCGTCTTGGAAACCTTGAGATTGAGGTTCGTGTAGATGCCGTGGCGGGCGAGCGTGGCAATAAGCCGATGGATTTTGTCGATCTGCGCTGGATCGGGCTCGCGCCGCGATGAACGTTCCTTTGACCAGAGACTGCCGCCGCTTTCCACCGCCCAAGGATTGTCGAGATGATGGAGGCGGGCGATATTGATCCCGCCCTTGGCCAATCGACGAGCCAGCCTTTCCGCCTCCTCAGCAGATGGGAAGGCTTGGTTCGCCCCGATATTGACGCCAAAGAATCGGATGAGGCGGCCGTCGCCTCTAACGAACATCCCGTTGCTCGCCGTAATGCGTCCGGTCGCGCCCGCCGGCTCGGCATTGAGCCCAGCCGCGTCGAGCGCGGTGCCATCGACCGGCTCGATCATTGGCCACACAAACCAGCCTTGGGGCGTGTTTGCAGGTTCGGCTGCGTTCGTTAAAAATGTAGATCCACAAAAAAGGCCCAGTACAACAAGGAACGCGGCGGGGAAACGGGTCATTGTTAAAATGGCTGTGCGTGAGCGAGCGAAATATGAGCGGTGAAACTAACTCGTTGAACCAGGAAAGTGGAAAAAAATTAGGACATGACGGTGGCTGGCGAAAACAATTGCCGAACAGGTTATAAGACCCAACCATGCGCAATGCGGACGAGGCAACCCGAGACCGAGCTAAATAGGAATCGGACTGCGAGTGACGGAATGGGAAACGGGAAGCGGATTCAAATGCAGAAAATTGAGACTGGTGTTCGCACCATTAAAAGTCCTTGCCGCCGTATTGTATCGTTCGACGGCTCGCATAAACCGCCGGCAAAGCGACCCCGCCGATCCGCGTTATACTCTGTTTGTCATTGTCTTATAAAACACCATTCCACGTGCCATGACTACTTTTCATCCGTTCACAAAAACGGCCGCTCTTTTGAATAATCGTGGGCAGAACACTATTGGAGTTGAAGGAGTACAATTCTGGGGGTATTCAATCTTGCACTACTAATGTCTAGCGCTCTCCAGATTGCTTCAGTTGCCCTGTGTGCCTGCGTGGTCTTCGTCTTGTTTCTTATCAGGCGTTCGCCGGCTGGAACTGAAGACAAACGGGGATTTCACGCCGATGAACAGGCTGAAGAAGCCGATGAACGCCGGGTTTCCAAACCGATCGATCAGACCGCTGCGGTCCCCTGCAAATCGACGGTTTTGAAAAAATAAAAAGACCGGTCGTTTACCATTTTGGTTGGCGCGGAAAAAAACTTCCGCGGATTCGGCGTAAGGTAAGCACGGTTTCTGCTACAGCGTAGTGCACTAAAAACTGCACACCTATTTGTCCGCTGGGGAGAATTCATTTCCACCTGCGAAAAGATTCGAGGGACCACACTATTTTTCAACGAAGCATCACTGCGAACTGCACGAATCGAACAAGAAAACTGCACGCTTTTGCGCATCACCACGAGGCCATGAATTATATATCTTCACCACAGCGCCCCGAGGTATTTCCGATAAGCGCATAGGGATTTTTCTGAGCGGAACAAATTTTTTGCGAAGTGTTCTATTGCACGACTTGAACCAGGGAGCGTCCACGTATCGGACGAAAAAACATTCAGCGTATTAACAACTGCACCAACCAAAGCGGCTGCCTAAAAGCCAAAATGTCGACGATCACCACCAACGCATGAAATCGAAAGATCCTGGAACTCTCGACCTGTGGGAGCTGATCCATCTCTTCCGAAATTATATCGGAACGATCTTCCTCTGCCTTCTGCTTTCCTTGGGGGCGGCTTATTTCTATCTGCGGGAAACGCCGCCCGTCTATACTTCGTCCGTCTTGCTGGAAATCGCACCGGACACACGCGAACAGGAACCAAACTCCAGTATCCCAAATCTCGATACATCCAATGTTCTCAGGACAATAAACCTGAAAATCGCCAGCCAGTCGGTGCTTCTCCGCGTGATCAAGGCCAATAATCTTGCGGAGGACCCTGATTTCATCTCTCGGCAGAAAGGAGGTTTTTTTGCGCAGACTTTGCCGGCCTTCCTTCGACGCGTAAAAGTGGATCGCTACGTCGATCTCGGCACCTGGGGTTTGCCGGAGCCTGAAACCAATCACACCTTTTCGGATCTCGAATTGGTCCACACTTTCACGAAAAAGGTTTCAGTCGATCTTGTGCGAGGCACGCGTCTGATATCTGTTGCGGTCAAAGATCGGAATCCGGAGCGGGCGCAGCGTCTTGCTCAGTCGCTGATCGACGAATTTTTCAAGGAGTCGTGGGAGGAACGCAGCGGCAATGTGGAATCCGCCCGCAAGCTTTTGCTCGCCGAAGTCACGCGCGACAGCGAAGCACTGAGGACTTCAGAGGAAAAGCTCGAAGCCTATCGAAAAAAATACAACGCCGTGTCGCTGGAGGCGCAGCAAAATATTGTCGTCGATCGCCTCCGCGACCTGAACCGCCAGGTTTCCGAAGCGCAGAATGTAAGTCTGGCCCTCGCGCCAGATGCAGAACGCGCGCGAATGATGTCCAATTCCGATCCTGACCAGTTTCTGAGCATTCGCAGCATCGCCGAACTTCCGGAAATCGTCGAATTACGCAGGCAGACCGTCCTGCAGGAAGCACAGGTTGCCATGCTTTCAAAGCGGTATGGTCCCAGCCACCCAACCATGGTTCAGGCCCAAGGGCAGTTGCAGGAGCTTCGCACCTCCTTGCATGCCAGTCTCCGCAAGGCCAGCGATCGCATGGTACAAAGCTACGAGTCGGCCAAGGCTACCGAAAAGTCCCTGCGCGACGCGCTTGCCGAACAGGAACAAATCTCCATGGAACTTGGCCGTATCGCCATCCCCTATCATGCGCTGGAGCGGGAGGTTCAGGCCAATGCATCGATGTATGAAAAAGTCCTGGCCAGTCTGAAACAACTGGATGCCCGGCACAGCCTTCTCACGATCAACGACGTGGATGGAGTGGATGTCCGTATCGTCGAAAAACCGCTCACGCCGACCAAGCCATCACACCCAAGACCGAAATTGGCGTTCGCGCTGGCCGGAGCGGTCGGCCTGTTTTTCGGTTGCGGCCTGGCTTTGATGTTTCGCGCGCTGGACAATACCATGTCCTCGATCGACGCCGCGGAATCGTTCCTCGGCCTCAGTGTCCTCACGACCATTCCCCGCTCACGGCACCGGCGGCTCACGGCCAAACCAGTCGTTATCGAGCGCCCGGCTTCGGCTGAGGCAGAATCGTTCCGTTCTTTGCGCACCTCGCTCTCGCTGCTGCCGGGACAGGACGATAAAAAATGTATTCTTTTTACCAGCGCGGTCCCCAATGAAGGGAAAAGTTACTGCTCATTTAATACCGCGGCGGCTTTTGCCCAGCAGGGCTTCCGGACGCTCCTCATCGATGGAGATTTCAGGCGACCCAGCTTGCAGCAGATGCTTGTCGGCTGGAATGACTACCCCGGCCTGACCGACTGTCTGCAGCAGCCCGATCTTTTTCAGTCCGCCGTGGTACAAACCCCCATCGAGAATCTTTTCTGCCTTGGCGACCGGTCCCGTCATCCCCATGGCGCCGAATGGCTCGGCCGAGTCGGGCTCGATGAGATCCTAAAGCGGGCTGAACCTTATTTTGAGAGAATCGTGATTGATTCCGCTCCTTTGATGGCGGTGAGCGATACACTCTCTATCGCCAAGAATGCCTCTATCATCTGCCTCGTCGTCCATGCGGGCCACACTCCCCGCCGCCTCGTGCGCCGAGCCGTCAAGATGCTGGAGGAGGTCGCAAAACGCACCGCGACCGGCGTGATTTTGAATAAAGCGAGCCGTCAGAATTCCGCTGAGCATTATTATTACTATTCCAGTCCGGCAAAGCATAGCCCCGCCCCAAAATAACATGAAAGGAGAGTATCCATATTATGAACCATGTAACGGCGGCCAAACCGGCCATGTTTTCGACGGAACAGAAGACGCGGACTCACCACGCCGCGACTGCTGTTTTGCTCGCGGGATTGATGGGAGACACCATTGTCATATTTCTGGCATTGGTCTTTAGCAGTTGGTTGCGCTTCGAGACACCACTCGTGCATATTGGGACCGGAACATACGGTCTTCACTGGACAGACTACTTCGATAAATCCGTTTTCGGTGCGCTGCTATTCAGCCTGTTGCTGCCGCACCGGCAAATGTACGACGTGCATTTGATTTTGAACCTTCGGCGAACGACACCGGTCATCGTCAAAGCCGCTGTGAGTTGGTTTCTGGCCTACATGACGTTGTCGTGGCTGCTTCGGTATGACCGCGAAATCAGCCGCGTTTACGTGATCATCGCTTTCGTTGTCACCACGTCGTCGCTGATTCTCTGGCGAAGATTGTTGTACTCGATCATCAGCAGTGAGGCGATTGCGCAGAGGTTGCGCCAGCGAATTCTGTTCGTCGGCTGGTCGGAACCTGCCTCGGCCATCGTCGGAGCCATCAATAGCGACCGTCGACATTTGTATTCTGTCGCCGGATACGTTCCATCCGATCAGAGTCCGTCCACCGGTTATCCCGATCCCACAATCCGGCGGCTCGGCAGCCTCGCCCACATCGAGCACGTTTTGGAAAATCACGATATCGATATCGTCCTCCTCGCCGATCTCAACCCGACCGCCGACGACACCGTGGCGTTGGCTAACCTGTGCGAAAAGGAAATGATCGAGTTCAAGGTCATACCGAGTAATTGCTTTGAAATCTTTCTGTCCTGCCTGCGCCTGCAGACCGTCAGCAGCGTGCCCGTTCTCGGTGTGGCGAGTTTCCCGCTGGACCTGCCTCTGAACGTTCTCAGCAAGCAGGTGATCGATTTCGTCGGCGGCCTGGTGGGCTTTCTCCTCAGCGCACCCATCATTACGCTTTTCGGCGTGCTCGTTTATCTCGAAAGCCCGGGACCCATCATCTACCGGCAATGCCGGCTGGGGCGTTACGGTCAGCCTTTTTGGATCTACAAAATCCGCAGCATGAAAATGGATGCGGAGGCCAATGGCGCCGTGGGCTGGACCGTGCAGGACGATCCCCGCCGGTTGCGTGTCGGCGCGTTCATGCGCCGCTGGAACATCGATGAACTGCCCCAGTTCTGGAATGTCCTCAAGGGCGATATGAGCCTCGTGGGGCCGCGTCCTGAACGTCCCGAACTAATAAAAATCTTCAAAGAAGAGATCCCGCACTACAACGCGCGCCACAACATCAAGCCCGGCATCACCGGCTGGGCCCAGGTGAACGGCTTTCGCGGCAACACCGATCTTGGTGAACGCATCCGTTGCGATCTCTACTATATCGAGAATTGGAGCATGCTGCTCGATTTCCAGATCATGTTCATGACCCTTTGGTCCAGGAAAAATGCCTGCTGACTCGGCTCAAAAATGAAAATCGCCTACGTTTTTCATCGGGATGCAGCCAATCCTTCCGTCCAATCAGGCCGCCCTGCGGCCATACTGGACGAGTTTTACCGTGCGGGCGTGGAAATTGAGCCGGTGTTTCCGCTCAACACCCGCCCTGCACCACGGTGGGTGGCCAAAAAAATATTTTGCCGGATGTTTGGCCGCTACTACCGCTGGGACCGCGAACCGGAGTATCTGGCGTCGTTCGCGCGGGAATTTCATACCCGCACGATTGGAAAAAGCGTGGACCTTATTTTCAGCCCGGGTTCGGAAGTGGTCTCGCATCTGCAAACGAGGAAGCCGATCACCTTTTGCGCCGACGCGACCTTCGCCAACCTCGTCGATTATTACCGGGACTTCTCCGATGTAACGACCGAATATTGCCAGCAAGGCCATCGCCAGGAGGAGGCTTCGCTCGCGCGAGCGCACCTCGCCATTTATCCATCCGAATGGGCCGCCCGTTCGGCGATTGAATATTACGGCGCGGAACCCGGCAAAGTGGCCATCATTCCGTTCGGAGCGAACCTCGGCCGGCAAAACGAACGGTCGCAAGTTTGGCGGTGGATAGAGGATCGGTCGCAGAAATGCCTTCGCCTGCTCTTTGTCGGCCGCCACTGGCGTCGCAAAGGCGGCGAAATTGTCGTCGCGACCGCAAAGCGGTTGGTCCAGGCCGGCCATCAAGTGGAACTGGACGTCGTGGGCTGCAAAATCCCGCGCGCATATCGCGGGCTTCCCTGGATCAGGCAACATGGCGTGCTCTTTTCCAACATCCCCGCCCACGTTCAAAAGCTCGCCCACCTCTTCGCACAGGCGCATTTCGTTTTCGTGCCATCCCGTGCCGAAGCCTACGGCATGACTTTTGCCGAGGGCAACGCATTCGGCCTCCCCGTGGTCACAACCGCAACCGGCGGCATCCCCACCATCGTGCGCGATGGTTGGAACGGCCTGCTGCTTCCTCCGTCCGCGACCGCAACCGACTACGCCGACGCGATCGCCGCCACTTTTTCCAAACCCGAATACTACCGCCAAATCTGCCGGCAAGCCTTCGACGAATTTGAACAGCGCTTAAACTGGAGAATGTTCTGCCGGAGATACCTCGAACTAGCGGAAGACTGCTGTCGCCGGTTGGAACGGAGCAATATGGCCGAACACCGCTCATAATTTTTCGCCATGCGAGTCGCCTTTCTCACAAACCAATTTCTAGATCCACGCAAGCCCACCTCGTGGTCAGGACTTCCCTATTTCACGCGGCGTGCGCTGGAGGATGCAGGGGTCGAAACGCTGTTGATCGACTGCGAGGAAAGCCACCAGCTGGAATATTGGTCGCGCTTTTTTTATTGGAAACTCCTGCGCCGAAAACGTTATCTCCGCAATTGCAACAAGGCCCTGTTGCGAGGCTACGGGGAGCAAATTGCACGCAAATTGACTGATGGCCCGCCCGTGGAGGCAGTCTTCAGTTTAAGCACGTGGCTGCTGGCATATCTCGAAACCGATTTGCCCGTTTTGCTTCACACGGATGGTTGTTTTGGCGCATTGCTGGGCTTCTACGAATCGTTTAGCAACCTCGCGCCTCCCAGCATAAGGGACGGACATGAGGTCGAGCGGCTCGCGTTGAATCGCTGCACTCGCATTGCGTACTCCAGTCATTGGGCGGCGCGCGCCGCGCAGGAGTTCTACAAGGTGGATGCTGCAAAGATCGACGTGGTGTTCTATGGCGCCGGCCTGCATGAACCGCCCGATGCCGAAGCCGTCGCTCGTTCGATTCGTGAACGCGACCTTACGGTTTGTGAACTCCTCCTTGTCGGTGTCGACTGGGTGCGCAAGGGAGCTGAAATCGCGGTTCAGACCGCGGTGGCCCTTCAGGATCTCGGCTGCGATGTCCGGCTCACCATCGTCGGTTGTGCACCGCCAAAAACCACAACCCTTCCACCCTGTGTCGAGGTAATTCCTTTTATCGACAAGGGTACCGCCGAGGGACGCCGCCGCCTCAACGACCTATATATGCGGAGTCATTTCTTTATCCTGCCTTCGCGCGCCGAGGCGTCCGCCGTCGTTTTCTCGGAGGCAAGCGCCTATGGCCTGCCCAGTCTGGCCGCCGACGTCGGAGGACTCTCTTCCATCATCCTCAATGATGTGAACGGCCGCCTGTTCAGCCTGGCTGAAGACGGTCGCGCCTACGCAAACTACTTGTTAGAACTAATAGGCAACCCGGCGCGCTATCGGGCCCTCGCGGCCCGCTCGCTGGGTGAATTTCGCACCCGCCTGTCGTGGAAAGTGTCAGGACAAAAACTGGCTACAATTCTCGGCGAAATGACGGCCCCGCGAACCCGCCCAATGCTGCCGGACAAACTCACCGCGCGAGCCTAACCAATCCGTTGCCTATGATCACCGCGACGCATAGAGAAAACCCCGCGCCGTCTTCGGACGACACGGAAGCAGATGCGCCATTGGCATCGGGAAGCGTTTGGAATTCACCAGCGGCGTGGACCTCTTTCGCTGCGGGTTTTCTTACGCTATTCACGGTTTCGGTGGGCGGCGAAATGCCGGTCGGCGAGGTCCTGCTGGTGGTGACAGCAGGTTGGGTTGTTCTTTGCGCGCTGCTCAATCGCGCCTGGCCCTGCGCACTTTTAAAAAACAAATATCTCTGGGTGATGCTGGCCGCGCAATTGATCGCGCTTTGCGGCTACATTTTTTCAGATCTGTATCGCCAAAGTTTTCCCCGTGACATGGCGCGCGGTTGGAGCCGCATGATTTTCCTCGCGATCGACATTGTGGCGATCGCCTATCTTTTCGGCCGGTCCGCGCGGAATTTCACGGTTTTTCTCGTAGGACAATGTGTTGGTTGTGTCTGCAGCGCCATCGTCCTCGGTCCCCTCTTTGGCGACATGTGGAAATTTGGCGTCGGCACGCCCGCCACCTTTCTCCTGTTCATGCTCGCGCCGCGCGCCGGTCCTTTGGTCACGGGGCTGGCGGCGCTTGGACTCGGGGTGGCTCATTTCGTCCTCGGTTTTCGGAGCATGGGCGGACTTTGCCTGCTCACGGGCGTGCTCACGGTTTTGCAGGGTTCCATTCCGGTAAAATCGCGCATTTGGCTGGCGCCCTTCGCGGCCACCGCCGCGGTGGCAGTCGTGCTGTGGGCCTCAACCCACACTTCCGGACGCGAAGAACACGTCACCACTCGTTCAAACGTCGAACGCTCGGCCATGGTGACCGCGGCCATCGAGGCCATAAAGGAATCGCCTCTGATTGGCCATGGCTCCTGGTTCAGCAACACGGACGTGTACGACAATTTCATGTTGATCCGGCGGGAGTCGGCGCGCGAGGCGAACATCGGCGGGTTTCCTCAGGAGTATGAAGATCCGGGCACGACAGCGATCCATTCACAACTCCTCGTCGCCGTCGCCGAAGGCGGGTTGTTTGGCGGCGCCTTCTTTTTCGTTTTCGGCGCGGGATTATTTCTGAGCGCCTTTAAGCTGGTCTTTTGGACGCGTTGGAACCGGTTCGCTCCGCTTTGCACACTGTTTCTGGCCTCGGCCATTTGGAGTTTGTTTTTCAACCCGTTTTCCGGAGCGCAACGGGTCTATATTGCGCTGGCGAGCGGATTGCTCCTTTTGCTCCAAACCGATAGTTTTGCTCCACACCTGAATGCGGGAGGCGAACATGAAGCTGCTTAGTTCCATCAGGAATCGCTTCGGCCGCCTGTCGAATCGTTCAAAAGCGATCGGCAAGTTTTTCGCCACCTCTTTGGCCGCCCGGGGCATTGGCATCTCCTGCCAACTCATGCAAGTGCCCATCGCCATTGGCGCGCTCGGCTCGGAGTCCTTCGGACTTTGGATGACGCTCACGAGTATCGGCACGATGATCACTTTCGCCGACTTCGGCTTGGGACAAGGTGCCCAGAACAAGCTTTCCGAAGCCTTCGCGGCCGGCGATGACCGCTTGGCACGCGAATTATTCGGCGGCGTCATGGTTCTGCTTGCGGGGATAGGTCTGCTTTTAGCGGTTTTAACCTGGTCGTTGGTTCCCAGACTGAACGTCGCGGCCTTGTTCAATCTCGCCAATCCGATCACGCGCGACCAGGCGCCCTTGGCGGTCGTGCTCACGCTGCTTCTGTTCTGCGCCAATTTCCCCTTCAGCCTTGCACAGCGACTGGCATACGGACGACAGCTCGGCTGGATGCACAATACCGCGCAAGCGCTCGGCAGCGTCGGCGCCCTCGGAGGCGTATTGCTGGCCACCCATTTTCACCTCGGCCTCGCGGCGTTCATCCTGGTCGCGCAACTGCCCCTCGTTCTGGCGAATGTCGGATTGCTCGTCCTCCAACTGGCGCAGCTACGCTGGCTTGACTTCCGCATCCTGCGGTGCCGTTGGACGACCTTGCAGAATTTTTTTGGCCTTGGGGTCTGTTTCGGCATTCAACAGGTGCAGCTCGTCCTGCTGACCGCGCTGCCGCAGGTGATTATCTCCGGTGCCCTTGGCGCCGCCGCAGTCACGCCTTACAATCTCGCGCAGCGTCTCTTCAACCTGTTCGCCATCGTTCAGAACGCGCTCATGCTGCCCCTCTGGCCGGCCTACACGGACGCCAAGGCGCATGGCGATTTCAAATGGATCCGCCGGACACTGACTTTCTCCCTCGGCGCGACTCTCCTGTTGGCAATCGCTCCCATGGGTGTCGGCGCGTTTTTCGCACGGCCTGTGTTGGAGCTATGGGTGGGCCATGGCGCAACACTTCCTTCCGACGCGCTGCTCTGGCTTCTGTTTCTTTGGAATGCCCTGGTTTTCCTCCAACAAGCCATCGGCTATATGCTTGCCGGCATGTCGGAGGTTCGTCGGTTGACGATCTACGCTGTGGTGAGCACAGCGGCCTGCGCCAGCCTGATGGTTCTGCTGGTACAGCGTTACGGACAGGAAGGCGTCGTCGTTGGAATGATCCTGGGTTTTATGCCTTACCTTCTGTTCGGCAATATCGCGGAAGCTTTGCGTTTTTTCCGCCAGCATCACGCTGAGCCCGCGGTGGGCTCCATCATCGGGGAAACACCGCCAGCCACCTCGTGAACACCACGCATATGTCACACACGATCGTCAACGACTCCATGAGCGTCTCCCATCAGGAAGCTGCAACCGCGAGTTCGAGTTCGAACTTGAAGGTGATGCAGGTCTGCACCAGCGCGTTTCGTGGCGGAGCCGGGAAAGCCGCGTATCGTCTCCATCGCGCGTTGCCGGCCGAAGGCGTTTCTTCCCGCATGATGGTGGCGCAGCGTTTCAGCCGTGATGAAGAGACGCTCGAATACAATCCCATTGCGCCAGCTCCCGCCGCGCTGGGTCGGTTTTTCTTCCGCGCCGTGAGACGGTGGCACCGCCCTTCCTTTCGCAAAGCCGGCGCCTATTTCACGCTCGATCGGACTCCCATCGGTCTGCGACTTCCCTCGCAATTACCGCCTTGCGACGTGGCGAATCTTCACTGGGTCGCGGATCTGTTTGACTATGGCACGCTGCCAAAACTAACGCAGCGCGTTCCGTTGGTTTGGACGTTCCACGACATGAACGTCTTCACCGGCGGCTGCCACTATACGGGGTCTTGCGAACGCTACACAGCGCAATGCGGCAAATGTCCCCAGCTAAAAACGTCCAAAGGCGAAAACGACATGACCCGCCAGGTCATGAATCGAAAACTGGCGATCATGGAAAAAATCCATCCCGCCCGCGTCACGATTGTATGCCCCAGCCAATGGCTGGCGAACGAGGTGGAGCGCAGCCTCCTTTGCAAGCGCTTCAACGTGCATGTAATTCCCAACGGGATCGAACTCGAAGATTTCTATCCGGTGGAAAAAACCGAAGCACGCCGCCGTCTCGATCTACCCGCAACCGCTAAAATTGTGCTCTTCGTCGCCGAAAATCTTTCCGATCCACGCAAGGGTTTCGCTTCGTTTATCGATACGATTGGAATCGCTCGCGATATCCCCGATCTCCTGATCCTCACACTGGGCCGCGGCGTCAATTCGCAGCTCACCGGCCCCGCATTCCGCCACCTCGGCGAGTTGCACGATCTTGAAACCTTGCGCACCGCGTATAGCGCGGCCGATGTGTTCGCCAATACTTCCCTGCAGGACAATCTTCCCAATACCATTCTCGAATCGATGGCCTGCGGCACGCCTGTGGCCGGCTTTCAGACCGGCGGAATCGGCGAAGCCGTCAGGGATGGACATACCGGATTGCTCGCGCCCATCGGCAACACCGCCGCCCTTGCGCGCGCGATGCTGCAAATTCTCACCAATGCCGAGTTGAGACAAATATTCTCCAATGCGTCGCGTCACCGCGTTGAACACGAATATACAACAAAGTTGCAGGCCGCGCGGTATGCCAAGCTGTACCAAAAAACCGTCTGGCTAAACCAGTCGCTTAATCCAACTCCGATGTGAAAACGAATATACAGATATTTCGATTTTTGCCGCTGTTGGCGCTGGTCGCGTCCGTGAATTTAATTCCTGCCGCGCACGGAGAAGTTTTGCCAGACGACCGACGGTTCGGCGCGATGACCCATTTTGCGCATGGATGGGATCCGCGGCGGGTCTCGGCCGCCGAACAAGCGGCGATTCCTTCCGTGCGCGACGAATTGTACTGGCAGGACGTCGAGTCCGAAAAAGGCCGTTTTGCCTTTCCGGCAAGTTACGATCGCTACATGGCCGCACTCGCCGAAAAGCATATAGAGCCGCTTATTATTTTAAGCTATGAGAACAAAAACTACGATGACGGCTCCACCCCCTACACCGACGCAGGTATCGCGGCTTTCGCCCGGTACGCCGTCGAGGTCTTGAAGCGCTACGGCAGCCAGATCAAAGCCGTCGAGGTATGGAATGAATATAATGGCACTTTCTGCAAGGGCCCGGCAGTCCAGGACCGACCTGGAAATTATCTGCGCATGCTGCGCGCTGTATATATTGCGGTTAAAAAAGAACGTCCTGACGTGCTCGTGATTGGAGGTGGAACCAGTGGCATTCCCCTGCCTTATTGGAAATCGCTTCTCGCCGGCGGAGCGCTGGACTTCGTCGATGCGCTCTCGGTCCATCCTTACCGCTATTCCCTCGCGCCAGAGGGATTGGAACAAGAAATCGTCGGGTTGAGGCAATTGGTGGCAAAGTACAACGAAGGTCGCACAAAACCGATCTGGGTGACCGAAATTGGCTGGTACACCAAATCGAGCACCGCGCCCGGCGATCTCGAGATCGACGATTTAACCCAGGCAAAATTTTTGGTCCGAAGCTATGCGCTGCTTCTCTCAGCGGGTGTGGAGCGCGTCTATTGGTATTTGCTACACGATTACAAGACGCTGAATATGGGTCTATACAAGGATGACGCCAAGCTGACTATAAAGCCCGCGGGCACTGCCCTGAAGACGATGGTGGAACAATTGCGCGGCGCAAAATTCGTCAAAATGGAAATCACCGCCTCGGGGGTGTATTCACTGGTGTTCGCTCGGCAACCGGGCGACGAAGTCCGCGTCATGTGGTCGCTTACGCCGACAGCCGTCCCGGTCAAGAATGGTTTGTCCGTCGCAGTCGATATCGCGGGAAGTTCCGTTGACGTTCGCGATGCCCTGCATCTCACCGATTCACCGCTCTTCGTCACGGGCGCAGCGCCGGCCGTCCCCCGGCCCGCGATTTCCATGAGCAGAACTTTGACCGATTCCATCCGCGATTTCGCCGCACAACAGGGAAATCAAGGATGGTCCTATGGCGTTTTTGTTGGCGATTCCACCCGGTTCGTCTCGTTATCCAGTTTTAACACCACCAATTGGACCGAGGGCTGGGGCGGTCAATATCCGTATCTTACCGTAACTGCTCACGATCAGCACCCATCGCTCGACGGAAAAACGCCGGTGGCGGCCGTGCGCCGCTGGGAAAGCAACATGAGTGGCACCGCCCGGATCAAGGGTGAGTTTCGTTGTGGCACTCAAGGTGACGGTGTCGGCGTGAGCATCCTCGTCGACGGAACCCGCCGTTTTAGAAAACTGCTCGGAGGCAATACCGGGCAGCCAATTTTGGAGTCCTTCGATTTGCAGGTGGGGGTGCAGCCGGGAACTGCAATTGATTTCGCCGTGGATCCCGGTCCGACCGCCGACATCAGCTACGATTCAACCACAGTGTCCGTAACCATTAAAGAGGAGACGCAATAATGTCGGCCTACCGTCGAATTTTAGTCATCACACCGACCTTGGCAGAGTCTCCGTTCCTGGATGCAACCGTAAAGTCGGTTTCCACCCAACTGGTGGACGTTCTCCATGTGCTTTCCGCACCGGCCGGCAAAGTGCAGGCATTGCGTGCGAGATATCCCAACCTCCAGGTGGTGCCCGATGCCGGCAAAGCCGGAGGAATCTATGGAGCCCTCAATGCCGCACTTGGTTCCGTTTCTGGCGATTGGGACTGGTTCACCTACATCAATGACGACGATCTTCTGCTGCCCGGTTTCAGCGAGGCGGTCTATCGTCATCTCGTTTCGGGCGCTCCGGGATCGGTAATCTACGGCGACGTCGCCATGATCGATGAAGAGGGCCGGCCTATTTCCATGATCACTGTGGAACGCAACCCCGCGTGGATTCCCGCCTTGCTGAAACAGGGCATCAGCCCGCTCATGCAGCAAGGCATGCTCTTCCGACGCGAAACGGTGATGGAACTGGAAGGTTTTGACCTGCGCTACCGACTTTGCGCCGACCTTGATTTTTGGCTCCGAGCTTTGGTTTCAGGCGCAATTTTCCGCTACTATCCGCTCAAAGTGGCGCAATTCCGTCTTCGCAGCGGGCAACTCTCGGGCAACACCGAGCTTACCATACGCGAGCAGGATGAGATCGTGAAACAGCATCTGCCTGGCACATATTCCTACCTGCAAAAACTGGCTGCGCGCTGGCAATACCGGGCCAGCAATCTGCCGCGCTACCTGGCCAGGCTGCGCACGCACGGCTTTCGGACGAGTTATCAACTGCTCGAGAGCAAGCCGAAAACATCATGACTGACGAACCACCAGAAATCGTTATTCTCAACGACTATGCCTCGCCCACCGGCGGTTCGTCGGCGGTTGCGATCGCGTCTGCGATCGGGTTGGCCGAGCAGGGGTTTCCTGTGACCTACTTCAGCTGCGTCAGCCCCATCGCGCCACAACTCCAGGGCAAAACCAATCTGAGAGTCGTCTGCCTTAAACAATCTGATATCGGCAAATCCTCCAGCCGCGCAAAGGCCGGTTTCTCCGGCATACGTAACGCCAGGGCTGTCGCCGCCCTGCGCGCGATCCTTGCGCCCAAATCCCGCGAGAAGACCATTGTTCACGCGCACACCTGGAGCCAGGCTCTTTCGCCGTTCGCCCTGACGGCGGCCACCGATTTGGGTTTTCGGCTGGTGATTACGCTGCACGATTTTTTCACCGCCTGCCCGAACGGACAGTTTTTCGTATATCCGCGAAAGGAAATTTGTCAGCGGAAACCCCTCTCGTTCGCTTGCTGGCGTTGCAATTGTGACCGGCGACACTTCGGCCACAAACTTTGGCGCAACGCCCGGATGGCGCTTCAAACCAATATCCTCCGGGTGCCGGCGAAAACGTCCTATTTTATTGGCGTGTCCGATTTCAGCCTGAACATTTTGCGGCCTCACCTCCCCGCGTCGATTCCTGCCCGAGTCATTCACAATCCTGTGGACTGCGAACAGCTCACGCCCGCACCCGTCGCGGAGAACCAGGATTTTTTCTTCGTCGGTCGTTTTGAGCAGGAAAAAGGGGCTCTCCTTTTCGCGCAAGCGGTCGAGGCCGCAGGCGCAAATGCGACCTTTGTCGGTGACGGCAGCCTATTGCCCGCTTTGCGAGCCGCCTGCCCTCGCGGCCGGTTCAGCGGCTGGCTGCCTCCGGAAAAACTCCGCGCTCATCTGCAAACCGCAAGGGCATTGGTCTTTCCTTCGTTGTGGTATGAGACATTGGGCTTGGTGGCAATTGAAGCGCTCGCCCTGGGTGTGCCTGTCATCGTCTCAGATCGCGGCGCCGCCACTGACTTCGTTTCTCATGGCGTCAATGGTTTGCACTTTTCCCATGGTTCGGCACAAGCGCTTGCCGCACAAATATTGGCTTTGAAAAACGACAGCCAATTCGCCGCTCGCCTCGGTCGGGCCGGCTATGACGGCTACTGGCAGGACCCGTGGACCGTGACACGCCACGTCAACAAACTTATCGATATCTACAATACGGTCAGTGAGCCCATCCCTTCCGAAATTCCAAAAGGAGATTATTATGAAAGTACTGGTGGTATCCGAACCCGGGGTTGATGGCGTTTTTCGCTATGTGGAATCGCTCTGTCATTTTTTGATCGAGCATGACGTTGAAGTGAATCTGGCCTATTCGGACCGTCGCGCTTGCGACCGTCTATACATGCTGGTTAGATGGATCGAGGAACGTGGCGGCGAGACCGTCAATCTTCACACGGGAAATCGCCCCGCCCTCTCCGATTTAAACGCCCTCCAGTCGTTATACAAACTAGCTCGAAAACTCCAGCCCGACGTTATCCATAGTCATAGCTCCAAGGCTGGAGCTCTCGCTCGCATTTTGCCGTGTTTTGGAATCAAGGCGGTCCAGTTCTACAATCCCCACGCCTACGTCGGCATGCGCCCGCAGGCGGGAAAATTCGACTGGCTCTACAACTTCATCGAGGGCCAGCTCGGCCGGAGAAACCGAACCATTGTTTCATCTACAGACGAAAAGAAATTCGCGCGGCAGCGCCTCGGTATTCCCGCGGCGCGCATCCATCACTTACCCAACGGTGTGGATACGGACGTGTTTTCCCCCGTCTCTCACGAGGAGAAATGCCGCTTGCGCGAAAAACTCGGCTTGCCGGTTTCGCGTCCCATTCTGGGATTTATCGGTCGCTCCTCCGCGCAAAAGGATCCGCTGACGCTTTATCGGGCCTTCATGAAAGTGGCGAAAAAAAATCCTGTTGTGCTTTTCCATGTCGGTCGCGGTGAGTTGGACGCCGAATTGGACGCCTTGGTGGAAAGTTCAGACATGAGCGCGCGCGTTCACCGCGTTCCCTACATGTCGACCCCCGCTGATTTTTACCGCGTGGTGGACGGGTTCATCCTCACTTCGCGGTACGAGGGCTTCTCCATCGCCGCCCTCGAAGCGATTTCGGCCAACCTGCCAGTGATTCTAAGCCAATCGCCCGGCAATATGGATTTGCTGGCGCAACCGTTGTCACATGCATGGAGCGCGCGGATTGGCGATGTCGATGGGTTTGCATTCGGCATAGAGGAATGGTTTTCTGCAATTCAATCTCCCAAACCAATCAACCACCGCCAAATCGCTTCCGCGGAATACGATCAACAGGAGAAGTTCGGGATATTGCTGGGGCTTTATCATGACCTCGCGGGAACAGGCTCCAGCCGGGTGCCTGCGACGTCCGACGCCTTGCCATCCTTCCTTCCGCAAGAAAAACTGTCGCGCTAACAAAGGCGCGCGGCTAAATCAAAAAACGCTTTGCGCCACGGTGATGACATCGCCGGGCAATACCTGGAATGCGGAATCCTTGTGGCCACTCGCCATCCGTCGCGCGTTCAAGCGAATGGTTTGGTCGTCTCCATTGGTTTTCCGCATCACCACGACATTTGTAGGATTCGCAATGCGGGTATAACCACCCGCCATGCCAATCGCCTCCAACAATGTGACTTCCCGCTGATCGGGCATGTCATAGGAGCCAGGTTTCTGGACTTCGCCCAAAACCGTGAACCTCCGTTTGGAAAATTCGGTGATCGTCACGCTGACTTGGGGATCGACCAAATAACCGCGGCCAAGGCGATCCCTGATGGTTTGGGCTGCCTGCTGCGTCGTCATGCCTCCCACCCGCACTACCCCAATCAGAGGGAAAATGATCGTACCTTCGTTCGATACCCGCACGGTCGTTTTAAGATCCGTTTCCTGAAACACAATAATTTCAAGCACGTCGGTCGACAGGATTTTATAGTCGTTCACCGCGATCGTGGGTTCCGGCTGCGCCAGGGGCTTTTCCTGGCTCGTCTCCTTCGCAGCGGGCTTATGGCGGGAAAACAGGCAACCTGGCAATGACGTCGCCACGACCATGCAAAATACGACCGCACAAGCGGGTCTAACCATTCCTGATCGTCTAAAAAAGAAACGCTGCAGAAATGCCAGCCAGGTTGCTGGTAAAGTTAAACGTCGATAAGGAAGAATCGTTTTCCCGATGTTCATAAAAAATTTCGATGGTTCCATGCCGGGTCACCTCCCGTGCGAGGGAGGCTCGATAATAATAGTAATCGTCTTGTCGCTCCACCGCCACTGCCGGTTGGTTATTTTCGTACTCGTTTTGGACATAACCGCCCGAGAGTTTCAGATAGTATCTTTGCAACAACCGCTGCCGGATGCTCGCCGTGTAAATGGTCCCCACGATGTTTTCTCCGGCATATTCAGCGGACGCCGTGGTCGTGCGGTTTACGTCGATCGTGACCAGCAACCCATCCGTGGCTTGATAGCTGCTGTTCACGTCGAAAATAAAGTGGGTCCGGTCTTCGAGATCCCCGCTGTATTGCCGCAACTCACCGCCTACCTGACCGGCGAACGACAATTTTCCGCCAGGCAAATATTTTATTTGCAGCACCGCTTGCTCATAGGTTTGTCCCGATCCATTGGTTGTGTCGAGATAGCCGCCAGAAGCTTGTATTCCGATGAGCGTCTTCGAAGCGATTTGATAATCCAAATAGCCGCTCAAACGTCCGTCAGTCGAATCGTGTCCGCCGGAATACTCCGCGCGTTTTCCTAGGATGCGAACTCCGCCGCTCACCTTCCCGGTCATCTGGTAGGCTGCTGAACCATCCGCTGTATAGAAAGTCTGCTTGATGCGCCGCCCCACATCTATGTTCGGCACGGATTCATTTTGGAAATGAAGTTCGCCCCGACAATTCCACAATCCTCCCTCCCTCCGGCCCGCCAGTCTGAAATCATGATTTATGGCATCCTCGTCGTGATATTTGGAGAACACCACGAACTCCGGCATGTAACCGGCGTAAATGAAATTCTTCCATGGCAGCCCTTCGTCGCCGGTCTCCCTCAGGAAATGGGGGGCGGCGGCAAATGCGTCCAATTCACCCCGAAAATTTCCGCGGCCGAAAAACAACATCGGAGCAATTTGTGCGTACCAATCGGTCTTTTCATCCTCCGCGGTGATAAAAATATTATCGTCATGAATGACGGTCGTGGAAATCCCCGCCAAAAATTTCCATGGCGATTGCTGATCGGACACCGGGTCCGGATTTGTCGCTTGAGCCTGGTTTTCGTCCGCCGCGGTGGCTGGATCAAGCGAGCCAACCAACAAGAGTATGCAGGTCAGAAATGAACAGGCCCTTGTTCCAATCGCGGTCGCAAAATGCAAAAAGTCCGCCGCAGCTCCCCAATTCCCGTAATTCCTCGCCGATTTCATAGGCTTTGCTTTTGAAGATTATTACTGCACCGCCCGGCTCGGATCCCCGCGTGATCCTTCGCCGAAAAATGCACCACTTTATAGTTCGCTCCTTGGATACCGCCGTTGCTCCATGGTTCCGCGAAAAGTCCAGTTTTCGCATTCCAAGGAGGAGAGGATCCGGGGGTGGCGACGGTGTGCATTGGCAGGATTCATGCTCCGGAATCGCGAAGAACTTTTTGCCTTAAACGGAGTCAGTAGCACGGGACCGAAAGAGCATATTTTATGACAACCACCAATGTTCGGCGGATTTTACGGCACATTTCTCGTTTCGGATTACGCACCGGCTTGCAAGCGGCACGCCTGCACCGGCAGCCTTCGACACCGGTACAGATACAATTGGATGGAGTCGATCATCCTCTCTGGGCGCGCCCCGGCACTTCCGACGCGGCGACGTTCGACGAAGTTTTTTTATCCCGGGAATATAATGTGCCGTTCGCGAATTTTTCGCCCAGTCACATTCTCGATCTCGGCGCCAATGTGGGCTACGCGTCCGTATATTTTGCCGCGCGCTGGCCTCAGGCGCGGATTCTCGCCGTTGAGCCGTCCTCCCAAAATCTTTCTCTCTTGGAGAAAAACACGCACCCGTGGGGCCGCATCGTCACCTTGCAAGCCGCCGTGTGGTCCCACGCCACCACCATGCAAATTGCGAATCCCGACGGCGACGCCAATGCCTTTCGCATGACTGAGGCCAGCGGTCCGGTTCAGGAAAAAATTCCGGCCTATACCATTCCGCAACTCATCGAACGCCTGGGCTGCACACGCCTTCCCTTGTTGAAAATGGATGTGGAGGGCGCGGAGGTCGAGATCTTCCGCGCGGACACCAGCTGGCTGGACCTAATCGATGTCATGGTAATTGAACTCCATGATCGCCTGGTTCCGAAGTGCGCCATGGCCTTAAACCAAGCGCTCAATGGCCGCAGTTATCAGCAGGAAATTCTGGGCAGCAATCTAGTGTTCGATTTCAGGCAATAAACTTTGCCTGAGTAGCGGAGCAACGCCCAGCGAGAGTCTTTCCCGCATGACGGTAAATCGACCGCAACCATCTATTATCGCCCCGCGCATACAAAATGAAGAAATCCGGTACCATAAATCTGGACCTTGAGCTGCTTCGAGGCGTGGCCATCGTTTTCACCCTTTGCAGTCATCTGGTCTGGGGCCTTCTTCCCAAAATGGGTGACGTCGGAAGGCAACTTCAGACCATGCTCCAATTTTGGACCGGGGTGGATCTATTCTTCTGCATATCCGGTTTCATTATCACGACGTCCTTGCTCAAGATCTTGGAAGACAAACGGGCGGATCGCGGACCGCCTGCAACCAACCGGTGGAGCCAATTTATCCAACTTTCTATTCCATTCTGGATCCGGCGCGCCTTCCGCCTGCTCCCCTCGGCCTGGCTCTGGATCTTACTCACGCTGATTCTCGCGACCACCTTTAACGCTCACGCGACTTTCGGCACCCTGCGCGATAACCTCTATGAAGCCGGCGCGGCCGTCCTCAATGTAGCAAATTTCTACTACTATGATACGTTCGCCAACAGCAATGGCGTTTATGGTTCGTTTGGCATTTTTTGGAGCCTCTCTCTTGAGGAACAATTTTATCTTCTGCTTCCGTTCCTCCTCTTTTTTCTAAAACGCCGCACCTTTATTTTCGTACTCTGCGCGGCCTGGCTCGCGCAGTTCTTGGTCGCCCGCCCCAATGGTTTCACCCCTCACCACACGTCGCTTTTGTGGTTTATTCGAACCGACGCTCTCATTCTGGGTGTATTCATTGCTCTCTGGAAAAAAAGCCGCACTTACCGCCTTTGCGAACCACAGTTTCTCCGACAAAATATATTTTCGCTGCCGCTCGTGGGGCTGTGTCTTCTGCTGTTGGTTTCGCTGCCCGCGATGTCTGCCTATATATCGATCACCACGGGACTCACCGCGATCGTCTGTGGGCTGCTCGTGTTCATCGCCAGCTACGATCGCGATTATATATTGCGTCCCTCCATGCTGAAAACCGCCATCGTGTGGCTCGGATCGAGATCCTATAGCATCTATCTGATCCACGTGACCGGGCACACCTTCGTCATCGAGCTCAAACGATCGGCGGAAATCGCCGAAGGCAGCCCACTGTCCGTGGCCCTCACTTTTTTGAGCGTGCCGTTCATCCTGATCTTGTCAGAACTGAACTACCGCTTCGTCGAAACGCCCTTCAGGCGCATAGGCAAACGTATCGCCGAAAAATTCGGCCGACACCTCTCGCCTTCTGAGATCCCTGGGGATCTTACCTTGATTGGCCGCGCCGAGCCCGCTCCCAAATCTTCCAAGGGATAATCGAACCGGAGCGTCAGCCCTTGCGCGGGGCCGGCCTCGTTTTCATTTTAAGCCGCGCCACGAGTACAGACACAACAGGCCGATCTCGGCGATGCTCAATACCGTTCCAATGGGAAGATACCAAAGCGTGAGAATAGAGCAGCCGATCAATGCGCTACGCCCAAAAGAGACCCCCAGGAAGAAGCATGCCATTGCGCCCAGCCACAGCGCCCCAAGCGCCACGTGTGCCCATTTCATGCCTGCGCCCCGTGGATTTATCCCGGCGCCCGCCACGATCCGCGACCAAGGTCCCAACTTCCCGTCACGTGCCGTGACGTAGTCCCCCTTCAAAAGCGCACGGCCCCCGTCGAACCCCAGCCAGCTTCCGATAATCAGTGCAATCACTACGATTGTGGTTTTCATTTTTCGTGACTATTTTGCCAGGGCCGTTGGGCCCATACGTTGGTTTTGCACTTTAAATTTCGCAAGCCTGGAAGCCAAGTTCGACCACTGGAGACTGAACTTCCAGCAACGTAAAAATCTCAACGTGGAAGTCGGTCACCACATTGATCACTTCGCCGTGCAATCCGGCATGTATACCTCTCGACGCCTGTTTTTTCATCGCGTTCGCAAGTTGAATATCATCCGTAAATTGAACCAACGCATGATAGCGTGCTAACTTGGATCGTGGTGATCCTCCTTTATTCCGGAGCAATTGAAACGTCGCGGCTTCATCGATCTCGCATAGCCGCTTTAGAAAGCGTGCAACCGTCGGGAGCCCTTCCGACTCGGGCACCTCCGGCTTCAAATTAAACCAAACGTGATAATGAACCATTTTTTGCCTAGACGTTATAAATCTGCCGCGCCTGTGACGGACTCGACGGCTGCGCTTGCAGGCGGCGTGACCGGCATAGACGTTGGCAATGGTGCCTGGTTGGGGCTACTTTTCTTCATCTCCACATTCACAATAATTCGTACGCGGCTTCCTGGCCCACACATCTGCCATCTTTTTTCCTCCACCGGGTCATAGCCGGAAGATTCGAACCGTACTTCGCCACCTTGAATACCATCTCCCGGCCCAAGCCAAACAAGAACCCATAGCGATGGCTTGGTCGCGACGACCGCAAATCGACCATCCTTATCACTGCGCGTACTGATCACCGGTACACGCCCTCCAGAGCGAAGATAACCACCGAGCAAAATATTTACATTCTGCAAGGGCATCTTCGTATCCGTATCGACAACGGTTCCTTCAAAACGCGGAGAAACCCATTTAGTGTGCGGCACAGGCAGCACGATACAGCCACTGAGAAAAAGACACCCAAGAAGCATCGGAACTAGTTTCTTCATTTCTCCTACGTTATAGATCTGCCGCGACTACGGCTGGCGCGGCTCCTGCGGAGCAGGAGCCGTGACGGACGTGGTCGCTGGGAGCGTCAGGTTCGCCATTTTTTCCCGAACGTCGATACGCAAGAATCGACGAGATACCGCGTCAGATAGAAAACGCCAACAATGGTGATCAACTGGACTCCGTAGCCAATGACCTCTAAAATGTACTCATTCGTAATGCCCACGCGATTCATCGTAACAACAGCCAAAATCAGAGGGAGCGACAAAACATAGCCGATAGGAACCATCCAATAGATCTGCCACCACGCAGGATGCCAATCACGCGGCGCTTTCACCGGCCAAGTACCAGCCTCGACTATGCAAACGAGGCAAAATAGCCCAACTGCGATACCAATCCAGGTCGAGAGTTTCATCTTTTGCCGAACGCTACATAGGGGTTAGTGCCATTCGCGTGACGGACATAGGCGTTGGCAGCGACTGGTTCGGCTCCATTGTTTTCATTTCTGTGTTCGGAACGGCAAAGCGTCTTCGCTTTTACCAAGACGCTCCAGCTTTTCGACGTAGGAAGGGTAAAGCTTGGCCTTTAGCCATGCGAAGTCCTCTGTCTGAATCAGAGGCAACGTCTGCCGAAGATACGGCAAGCCGCGCTCTGGCTGATCAAGTTCAAGATAGACCATAGCCAATCCGATATTCCTCTTCTGCGTGAGTAATGCCTGCTCTCCACTTACCTTCTTTTCGATCTCCAGCGACTCCAAGAGCAGCGGCTCGGACCTCGGCATACTTCTTCAGTCGAATTTTAGCGTTCGCGAGGTTGAACAGGCTGCCCGACTTGGCCGCTGGGCCAAGTCGCCCCCAATCGACGTTCTGTGCAGCTCGGGCATATGCGATTTCCGCTTGAACATAGTCGCCACGCTCAAGGGCGAGATCGCCTGCATCAGTGTAGCGTCCGTATGTCGCGTCGTTCAGCTGATTCGCACAGCCGACCAGAAGGATGAGGAACGTGAGTGAGAATAGCTTTTTCATTCTGATTTTGCCCAACGTTAAAGATGTGACAACGGCGCGGTGGACATCGCCGAAGGAGTTTGCGTCATAGCCGTTGTCACTAGCGCCTGGTTCGCCTCATTTTTCATAGATTGTCTGACGACCAAGTTTCGGGTGCAGTCTTCTTGGTATTTGTTCGGTGGTGATACTTTCCGTCGTAAAAACAAAACTTAACTTCAGGAAATTCTCCAAACGCCTTCTTATCTTCACTACCGTAGTAAAAGCTAACGCACTTGTATGTCACACCAGCCAGATCACCTGAAGTGAACGTGCTCCATGTCATCTTGATCGAGTCCAGCTGTGGGTAATTTATGCCGGCCAAATCTTCTTTCTTCACTTCAACCAGGCCGGCCTCAGTTCGTAAGGCCAGCGACAACAACGCCACACGCTCTTTTGTGAGCACTACAGTGCCGCCATCTTCAAACGTGAGCTCCGCGCGCGATACTTTACCGAGTCGATCCCGATGCGCAAATGCGCTAGCTGCAAAACAGAGTGTGAAAACGATGAGAAATAATTTCTTCATGGCGAACGTTCTCTGGTCAGCCACGCCGTACCAGCGGGCAGAGATTAAAAGGACGGACGTCATCATAGGCGTTGCGCTGTATGCTACTAATAGGCGGATGAGATAACATAAGGAAGCGGCCCCGGCATGGACTGGACGGAGACAAGCACGTAACCGGCACTCCTTAGCCGGAGCCGCAATCTAACAATGATAACGAACAAAGCACTTAATGGCAGAACGCACTCCGGGCAACCGGAAACTCGCTGGGATATCGCCGTCGACGTTGGGCAAAAAGCACTGGACTGGTACGGTGAACTCGGGGCACAGGCGCACCAAGGCCATATCGCCAATCGCAATGAGGCCATCCTCTCATGGCTGGAACAACTCAACACCCACGCCCGCCAGCACGGCCTTGGCGGCGTGCGCATCCTCTGCGAACCCACCGGCGGATACGAACGGCGCCTGCTGCGCGCGGCCCGCCAACTCGGCGGCGCCACCGCTCTGGTCAATGGCGAAGCCGTCCACCAGATGCAAGTGGTCGAGAACAACGATACCGGCAAAAGCGACATCAAAGATCCCCGCACGATTTTACTATTGGCCAAGTGGAACAAAACCCTGACCGATCGTCCCCTCCAAGGCGAGTGGCTGCTCCTGCGCGAACTCAACGCCCGCTACGACCGGCTCGAACGCGACTCCACCCGCTGTAAAAACAGGATTCATAAACTGCTCCTCTCGCTCTTCCCCGAATTGAGCTTTAAAAACGACTGGCTCTTCGAAGGCCGCGCCGCCCAAGCCACGATCGCACTCTACGGCCTGAACGCCGCCGCGATCCTCGCCGACGGCCTGGAACGCTGCACCGCCAAACTGCGCAACCACCACGTTGGCCCAAAGACCATCCAGCGACTCTTTGCCGATGCCCAGCGCTGCGCCCTGATCGACTCCGACCCCGACTGGCTGGCCCTGCTCGCCGAGGACCTGCGCGCCCTCTTTGCCGAACTCACCGTGCTGCGCACCCGCCGAACCAACACCCGCCAGCAAATGATCGCCCTGGTCGAACGCCTGCGCGCCCGCGGCGCCACCCGCCTGCAAGCCCATCCCGACCTGATCAGCCCCTTCATGCTCGCCCGTGTCCTCGCCGAGACCGGACCGCTCCGGGACTTTGCCCACGTGCGCCAACTCTGGCGCTACGGCGGACTGAACCTGCGGCCCCGCCAAAGCGGCACGATGCAAGGCCAGCTCCGCCAAGCCAAACGCGGCCGCGCCCGCCTGCGCCACGTCCTCGCCCAAGCCGTCCTCAAACGCGTCGTGCACGGACAACTCTACGGGCAATACTACCACGCCAAACGCGACACCGGCATGTGCGGCGGCAAAGCCATGACCGCGGTCGCCCGCAAGTTCCTCAAACTGCTCCACGGCCTTGAACGCTCGCCCCAACCCTTCGACCCGAAGCGCGTTTTCCGCTCCGCCGCCTAAACCACTTCCTTGATCTATTTTAGCCGACATTAACTTTTGCTTTTCCGGGAAACCCGCCGCTCGAGGGCCACCAGCCGTTCCGCACAGCCTCGCTGATGCTCAACTGTATGTTTTAAAGCCCCGACGGCGGGCCTCCCGGTCCTACCGCCCTTTAAGTATCTGGGCTTGCCCCGGAAGGACGGACAAAGATTTGAGGTGGGTTGTTATGGTTAGTGGTGGAGGGATTCGTAGTCGAGCGGGGAGAGGTAACCGAGGGAGCTGTGGAGGCGCTCGCGGTTGTAGAAGCAAATATAGTCGTGCAGATGGGCGCGCGCTTCTGCGCGGGTGGCGAAGGTGCGTGGATAAACGCATTCGAGTTTGAGGGTGCTCCAGGCCGATTCCATGGCGGCATTATCGTAGCAGTTGCCGCGGCGGCTCATGCTGGGGATCGCGCCCATCGCGTGAAGCTTCTGGCGGTACGCCTCGCTGGCATACTGGCAGCCGCGGTCGGTGTGGATGATCAACCCGGCTTTGGGCTGGCGCGAACGGCGCGCCATTTCCAAGGCCGACAGGACCAGTGGCGTGTCGATTTTTTCACTCATGGCCCAGCCGACCAGCCGGCGGCTGCATGCATCTTTGAAGGCGCATAAATACAGCCAGCCTTCGCCGGTTCCGATGTAGGTCAGATCGCTCCGCCAAACGTGATCGAGCGCGGTGACCGCAGGCTTTCCCAAGAGGAGATTCGGGGCGATCGGACCGGGATGGTTGCTGTCGGTGGTTTTGACTTTGTACCGCCGGCGGGGCCGGGCGCTTTGGCGTTGTTGTTTCATCAGCCGGGCGATGCGTTTGCGGCTGGGTGTGGGCTGGCCCGGGCATCGCAAGACTTGCTGGATACGCGGCGCTCCGTAGGTGCCCCGGCTCCGCAGGTACGCGGCGGTGATTTTCGGGGATAGTTCCGCATCCGCCAATGTTCGCGGACCCGGATGAGTCTGCCGGTGGCAATACGCGTGGTACCCGCTGGTGCTCACGCCAAAGGCCGCGCACAGATCGGCGATCGTGTGGTGGGTCTTCATCGCAGTTATCCTTTCGTACCGCTCGGCGGGGGTTCGGAGAGGATGCCCAAGGTTTTTTTTAATATGTCGCGCTGGGTGCGCAGGCGCTCGTTCTCCTGACGGAGCGCTCGCAACTCCGCTTGCAACGAACCGATGTCGGCCGGCGTTTGCGCGCCGCCCCCATGGGGGCGTTCCTCCGTGCGGATCCACGCATACAGGGTCGTCTCGTGGACCCCGATCTTCGGCGCATACTTCGGCACGCTTTCCCCGCTCAGCCGCCACGCCGCCACGCTGTCGCGGCGAAACGCCTCGTCATACTCAGGCACGTATTTGCGGGGCGGCGGGGCCGCCTCGTTCTTGGTCTCGGGTTTGTTCATGGACTTATTCTTTCTTCGTAGGCCCTCTTCTTTGTCCACGTTTTCGGGGTAAGCTTAATCGTCCGGGCCAGCCCGCAAAAGCTGGACCAACTCATGGGGATCGTCGCGGAGGACCGGGCTCCTGGCCAAAGCGCCAAAACCATATCCATCTCATGTAACCAAAATACCTGCTACATCCTACCCCCGGGGCTCGTCCTCCGACGAGCTGGAGGCCCATTCTCGGACTCGCCCCTCTCCCCCCTGACTGCAAAATCAAACTTACCCCTTGATTTTACCTAAAGGGGAGCGCCTGGTTCGGCTCTTTCATGCTTTGATTTCTTCAGGCATAGATTTCTTACCAATACGGTGAGCCGCTATCCAAAAAGGAATCATAACAGGCAAAGACCAGATCCCGATAACGAAGAAGAGAATGCCGCTTTGAGCATCGGGATGCCAATAGAACCCGTCGAGATAGATGAAAAGAAACCAAACAGCGTAAAGGGATGTGCTCAGTGCGATCACTCTTTGTACCTTCCGGGCTTCTTTCCATCGCAAAGCAATCTGTAGAGAATAAACAAGGGGGCCTAACGCAAAGGGCACTGCCAACAGACCGGCATAAAAGGGCTCTGCCACGACGCAGAGTACTAGCGCGCCCAAGGCCAGAAAGAGTGCCGTCGTGCTAACGCCGATATTCTTCATATCTTTGCCGAACGTTAAAGGTGAGCCACGCCTGTGCTCGGCGCGACAGCTGCCACGCAGCTGGCGTGACGAGCATAGGCGTTGTGCTCTAGCGCCTGGTTCGGCTCTTTAGATTCTACGAGGATCAACATATTTAGCTCCCTGCTGCTTCAAGAGCCGCCAAAGCTTCCGGACAAGTCTGCCATCCGAGATCCAGAACACGAAAAAGCTAAAGAAACCTCGGTGCGGAAAAAGAACGATGAAATGAACTTCTGCATCACCGTCCTCCGTATAGTCGCAAACCTGAGCTCGTGCGGCACCAGACTGAACCAGTAACGACCGACCAGACTGCTCGACGCTATAACCAGCGGTGCGAAGGCACACTTCAATCGCCTCGAACTTCTGACTGGGAAACGTGTAAATCGGGAAGGCCATACTTTTGCCTAACGATCTCTGGTCAGCCATGCCGAGCTGGCGACTCCAAACTCAAAGCGAACCCCGTCGAGGCATTGCGCTGTATGCTACTAATAGGCGGATGAGGTAACATAAGGGGCGGCCCCGGCACGGACTAGACGGTGACAAGCACGTAACCGGCACTCCTTAGCCGGAGCCGCAATCTAACAATGATAACGAACAAAGCACTTAATGGCAGAACGCACTCCGGGCAACCGGAAACTCGCTGGGATATCGCCGTCGACGTCGGGCAAAAAGCACTGGACTGGTACGGTGAACTCGGGGCCCAGGCGCACCAAGGCCATATCGCCAATCGCAATGAGGCCATCCTCTCATGGCTGGAACAACTCAACACCCACGCCCGCCAGCACGGCCTTGGCGGCGTGCGCATCCTCTGCGAACCCACCGGCGGATACGAACGGCGCCTGCTGCGCGCGGCCCGCCAACTCGGCTGCGCCACCGCTCTGGTCAACGGCGAAGCCGTCCACCAGATGCAAGTGGTCGAGAACAACGATACCGGCAAAAGCGACATCAAAGATCCCCGCACGATTTTACTATTGGCCAAGTGGAACAAAACCCTGACCGATCGTCCCCTCCAAGGCGAGTGGCTGCTCCTGCGCGAACTCAACGCCCGCTACGACCGGCTCGAACGCGACTCCACCCGCTGTAAAAACAGGATTCATAAACTGCTCCTCTCGCTCTTCCCCGAATTGAGCTTTAAAAACGACTGGCTCTTCGAAGGCCGCGCCGCCCAAGCCACGATCGCACTCTACGGCCTGAACGCCGCCGCGATCCTCGCCGACGGCCTGGAACGCTGCACCGCCAAACTGCGCAACCACCACGTTGGCCCAAAGACCATCCAGCGACTCTTTGCCGATGCCCAGCGCTGCGCCCTGATCGACTCCGACCCCGACTGGCTGGCCCTGCTCGCCGAGGACCTGCGCGCCCTCTTTGCCGAACTCACCGTGCTGCGCACCCGCCGAACCAACACCCGCCAGCAAATGATCGCCCTGGTCGAACGCCTGCGCGCCCGCGGCGCCACCCGCCTGCAAGCCCATCCCGACCTGATCAGCCCCTTCATGCTCGCCCGTGTCCTCGCCGAGACCGGACCGCTCCGGGACTTTGCCCACGTGCGCCAACTCTGGCGCTACGGCGGGCTCAACCTGCGGCCCCGCCAAAGCGGCACCATGCAAGGCCAGCTCCGCCAAGCCAAACGCGGCCGCGCCCGCCTGCGCCACGTCCTCGCCCAAGCCGTCCTCAAACGCGTCGTGCACGGACAACTCTACGGGCAATACTACCACGCCAAACGCGACACCGGCATGTGCGGCGGCAAAGCCATGACCGCGGTCGCCCGCAAGTTCCTCAAACTGCTCCACGGCCTTGAACGCTCGCCCCAACCCTTCGACCCGAAGCGCGTTTTCCGCTCCGCCGCCTAAACCACTTCCTTGATCTATTTTAGCCGACATTAACTTTTGCTTTTCCGGGAAACCCGCCGCTCGAGGGCCACCAGCCGTTCCGCACAGCCTCGCTGATGCTCAACTGTATGTTTTAAAGCCCCGACGGCGGGCCTCCCGGTCTTACCGCCCTTTAAGTATCGTCCGGGCCAGCCCGCAAAAGCTGGACCAACTCATGGGGATCGTCGCGGAGGACCGGGCTCCTGGTTAAAGCGCCAAAACCATATCCATCTCATGTAACCAAAACCACCTGCTACATCCTGCCCCCGGGGCTCGTCCTCCGACGAGCTGGAGGCCCATTCTCGGACTCGCCCCTCTCCCCCCTGACTGCAAAATCAAACTTACCCCTTGATTTTACCTAAAGGGGAGCGCCTGGTTAGGCTTCTTCTTTATTCTTATTCGCCTCCTGCTCGGTTTTAGAATCGCTACAATGATTCAAGCCGCGCCCATCGATCATCATTTTCACACCTGCTACGCAAAAGATAGCAGCAACTATTAACGGGTGCCAACCTATGGTGTTATATGTCAACCATGCTAAATCACGGCTAGGTCCAGAATACCATTTTGTGAACGTAGACATGCCTTCAACCATCGCAAAGAAATGAACCGCATAGAGAAATACTCCCAGCGATATGAATCCAAAACCGAGCTTCGTTTTATTCATAGATAATTTTAGCCTAACGTTATAGATCTGCCGCGCCTGTGGCCGGCGCGACCGGTGCGTCAGCAGCGGGCGTGACGGACATAGGCGTTGGCAGTAGCGCCTGGTTGGGCTCTTTCTTTAGTCCCACCATAGATAGAGAAACCTGCCTTCAATGATGGGCAGCGGCTCTTTGCTCAAGTCGTAGCCTTCCAGAGTGGCTTCTTCGCGATAGATTGCCGCCAGCTCTTCCGATACACCTGCATCCGACAGCTCGATCACTAGCGAGTCGGAATAAGGTCCACCTAACTCAACGACCTCTTCTTCGTCTGCGATAATAGCGTCCTGAGGTACAAATACACGCTTCGCGCCAATGGCATACAGATGCTCAACGAAAGCTGCTGCTTCAGACGTGGACGGGAAACGATTCGATGCGAGCGCAGCTTCGTGGCCGTTCAGGCGCAACCACTCCAGAGCCTCGGGTCCGTCTTCAAATTGTATCTTCATGGGGACGCCTTTTGCCCAACGTTAAAGGTGAGCCACGCCTGTGCTCGGCGCGACGGGTGCGCAGCAGCCGGCGTGACGAGCATAGGCGTTGTGCTCTAGCGCCTGGTTAGGCTTCTTCTTTATTCTTATTCGCCTCCTGCTCGGTTTTAGAATCGCTACAATGATTCAAGCCGCGCCCATCGATCATCATTTTCACACCTGCTACGCAAAAGATAGCAGCAACTATTAACGGGTGCCAACCTATGGTGTTATATGTCAACCATGCTAAATCACGGCTAGGTCCAGAATACCATTTTGTGAACGTAGACATGCCTTCAACCATCGCAAAGAAATGAACCGCATAGAGAAATACTCCCAGCGATATGAATCCAAAACCGAGCTTCGTTTTATTCATAGATAATTTTAGCCTAACGTCAGAGGCCAGACAACGGCGCCGGCGGGACTGCCGAAGCGGGACGCGTCATAGCCGTTGTCTGTGGCGGCTGGATATGCCGCGTTCTCGCAAAATCACCTCCGCATACAAGCTCGGCCGCAACGCGTGCGCACACTCCGAAGTCGTCCGGCGTCGCCTCACTGGCAAACCTCCGCACTCTAACCTTTCTTTCTTCGCTCCGCACGCCGGCAGCTCTATCGGCAAGTTCTACCTCCGACAACCTCTCGCCTACTCTAAATTCTTTCGCACGCACGCTCATCGTTTGATTTACCAGCATCATCGCAGCTCGATTTGCATATCGTTACAGGTGAGCCACGGCTATGGCCGGCGCGACGCGTGCCACGCACGCGGCGTGACGGACATAGACGTTGCGCTCTAGCGGCTGGTTGGGCTCCGTCGTTTTCATTTTTTCTTTTTCCCTCGGCGACTCACTGGCTTCAGCTTGTTCTTCTTTTTTGAAACGCTCGCCGCCAGTTTCGATGCGAGATACCCAACCACGTATTCTTTCTTCGTTTGGAGGATAAAGTCTCGATTGCTTTCAAGATCACCGATCGCTCGCGACAAAATCCGCCATGTTTTCGTGGCTCGGTATTCGGAATACGGGGACGTCATCTTTTGCCCAACGTTATAGGTCAGCCACGCCTGTGCTCGGCGCGACGGCTGCTCCGCAGCCGGCGTGACGAGCATAGGCGTTGTGCTGTAGCGCCTGGTTAGGCATCTTTGTATTTTGTTACAAGTCGGTAATCAGATAAAACTACCGCAATTGCCTTCTCGCTAACGTAGCCGTCTTCGCCGACCTCGTCATGATAAATACGATAAAGCGGACCTCCTTCACCGTCGGCCACACGGATAAAATAAGGGTCTCCAGTACCAATACTGCAACCACCGACAGGAATATAACCGTCCTTATTTACAGCAATACCCGGATACAATTCTTCTGACTCTACGCGTGAGCCTTCTTCATCAAGCCATTCGATTACCGCACCAACACCAGATAAATCTTCGGCCACGGGTATTTCGATTTCCGTACCGATCAAATTATTATCTTGGGCAAATTTCTTCCAATACGGTGTCATACTTTTTTCTGCCTAACGTTATAGATCTGCCGCGAGCGTGTCCGGCACGGAATGTGCGCAAGCATAGTCCGTGACGGATATGCTCGTTGGCAGTAGCGCCTAGTTCGGCTTCATTTTCTTGCTTTGAACTCTTCTTTGAGCACAGAAATGAACAGCATCTCCGGCGAGACTCGGTTTTGAGGGTAGCGTACACGATAATAGATCTCTACTCGTCGCGCATCCATCGGCACTGCGTACTCTTCTATCGCCATATGCCCCGTCAGCTTATCGAGCGACTTTAATGTCCATATTTGCGATACAGGCACTTGATAGATCATCGTCTCCGTCAACACTGGTTCGTAATACTCCAGCCCCGGCTCAATATCCGAACCGCGAACCGGCATCGACGTGACAGATACACCATCCACGTAAACGGCGCTGATCTGGAGTCCAACGACAGGACTAAGGTAATAACTAGCGGACCGACCTGCCGGTAGAGCAAAAACCTCATTCCGTAGATCGGAGAAATGCGTCGTGACAAAGCGGATCTGCTCCGTCGCCTTAGGCTCACCCTGCGCCACAACTGCAGCGTAGAGAAATACAATAACGATTGTCGCTAGGTGTTTCATATTTTGCCGAACGTTCAAGATCAGCCACGACCGCAGATGGCGCGGGTCGTGCGCCAGCACGAACCGTGACAGCTGTGGTCGTTGTGCTGTGGCGCCTTGTTCGATCGGTTTGCTCTCTGACTAGAGCAGGTCATGCGTAGTAAAGGGATCACGACCGATCGACGCTGAGTGAACTCTGAAATGGGCGCGTAAAATCGCTTCGACCTGCGAATTTTCGAGCGCCTGGTGCTGAACGGCATCGAGCAGAATACCTGAATCGTCGTTTCCGATCTTCTCTTGGGAGTCGTCACACTGACAGCAGCCGTAGCCGTCGAAAGAGATTCTGACCAAGCCAACCCGCCCTCCTTGATCAACGTCGAAATCAGCAAACACGCTGTCGTCCTGTAGGGCCAAGCAGAACTTGCATGGCCTTGTCGGCATCGTAGGCGCTACTCGTATGGAAAGGGCCATGGGTCTGTGCCGAACGTCAACGGTGAGCCACGCCTGTGCTCGGCGCGACGGCTGCCCCGCAGCTGGCGTGACGAGCATAGGCGTTGTGCTCTAGCGCCTTGTTCGGCTGTTTTATGGAGCGAATGTATAAGGCGGAGGACACAACTGAATCGTAGAATCGATATATGTCTTAACTATCTTAAAAGTCTTTTTGTCTTCCCTTTCGCATGAAAAAACAGCCCACCCTTTTGAACTATCCAAAGTCCGTAATTCAAATATACCAGAATCCGGATCCTTCGTGACAAACAGCCATCGCCCCGCCCCTAAAGAAAAGCTATCGCACTTAGAAAACTTGGTGCCAACATCGATTGCACTTATTTCAAGATCCTCGATCTTTTGGGTTTTCGTTATGCTTTCTTTCAGGAAAACGTGGAGAGCCCGAAAATCGTATCGTGAAGCAACGCTTCGCTGCCACTTTTTGCTAGCTCTTTTTAATTCGCTGCGGGATTCAGGGGTAAGTACTACAAAACCGCAGCTCAAGAACGCCAAGAGTAAAAGTAAAACTGGTTTCATATTTGCCGAACGTTAAAGATGTGCCGCGCCTATGGCTGGCGCGCCTCCTGCCCCGCAGGAGGCGTGACGGACATAGGCGTTGGCACTAGCGCCTGGTTCGCCCTAATAAACCAGCGTGCTAAAGAGATTATAGCTACAAGCAAAGGCCCCCCGAACGTCCACAAGCTAATAAAGTCTATCTGTTTTACCGACGACAAAAAGGAAATCGAAACAGCACATCCTGAAATCAAGAGAATGGTCAAAATCAGTCTAAGCAATCTATGCTTCTTCGCTCGTGCACTAGTGATAAAGATCGAAGTAAAAACAGCGATTATGCTAAAGGGCGATAAAACCAAAACCGGGAAAAGTAGCACGCCAGAGACTGACCAACCGTGCAATCCGTCGTATGTGGAAGGAGCAAATACACTGACCGGGAAAAGCCACGAAAACGGAAAATATATCAGGATGGGGAAGCAAAGCGTCAGCTGGGCCATCGGCGATACAACCTCCATCGCAACACGGAAACCTCGGCCAAAGTTAATGCGTGTTTCCATTCTGGCGAACGTTATAGGTGAGCCACGCCTGTGACCGGCGCGACGTGTGCCCCGCACACGGCGTGACGGACACAGGCGTTGTGCTCTAGCGCCTGGTTAGGCCGTCTTCTTTTTGTCCCTGATTCCATCGAGATGTACTTTCCTGGCCTCGGCCTTTCGGGTTCGTTCAGCCACTCGACACTTGCGGCACCTTACCGCCTTCGTCTCGAACAGCCCTCCAGCAACTTCATACCACCATTTCTGCTGGCTAGCTTTCCAGACCTCAGCCTTCCCGCAATCCTTACAAACAAACGATTGGTCTTCGTAATAATCGGGAATCCACGGGCCTGCCATCGACTCCATCGATCGAATTTTTTCTGGATCGACTGGCACGCGCTCTTCGGCGTCGGTTTAGCCGATTTGGTGTGCTTGCGGCCAAGGCTCATTTTCTGATTTTGCCTAACGTTTGAGGTCAGCCACGCCGTACTGGCGGGCAAAGATTAAAAGGACGGACGCGATCATAGGCGTTGCGCTGTATGCTACTAATAGGCGGATGAGGTAACATAAGGGGCGGCCCCGGCACGGACTAGACGGTGACAAGCACGTAACCGGCACTCCTTAGCCGGAGCCGCAATCTAACCATGATAACGAACAAAGCACTTAATGGCAGAACGCACTCCGGGCAACCGGAAACTCGCTGGGATATCGCCGTCGACGTTGGGCAAAAAGCACTGGACTGGTACGGTGAACTCGGGGCCCAGGCGCACCAAGGCCATATCGCCAATCGCAATGAGGCCATCCTCTCATGGCTGGAACAACTCAACACCCACGCCCGCCAGCACGGCCTTGGCGGCGTGCGCATCCTCTGCGAACCCACCGGCGGATACGAACGGCGCCTGCTGCGCGCGGCCCGCCAACTCGGCTGCGCCACCGCCTTGGTCAACGGCGAAGCCGTCCACCAGATGCAAGTGGTCGAGAACAACGATACCGGCAAAAGCGACATCAAAGATCCCCGCACGATTTTACTATTGGCCAAATGGAACAAAACCCTGACCGATCGTCCCCTCCAAGGCGAGTGGCTGCTCCTGCGCGAACTCAACGCCCGCTACGACCGGCTCGAACGCGACTCCACCCGCTGTAAAAACAGGATTCATAAACTGCTCCTCTCGCTCTTCCCCGAATTGAGCTTTAAAAACGACTGGCTCTTCGAAGGCCGCGCCGCCCAAGCCACGATCGCACTCTACGGCCTGAACGCCGCCGCGATCCTCGCCGACGGCCTGGAACGCTGCACCGCCAAACTGCGCAACCACCACGTTGGCCCAAAGACCATCCAGCGACTCTTCGCCGACGCCCAGCGCTGCGCCCTGATCGACTCCGACCCCGACTGGCTGGCCCTGCTCGCCGAGGACCTGCGCGCCCTCTTTGCCGAACTCACCGTGCTGCGCACCCGCCGAACCAACACCCGCCAGCAAATGATCGCCCTGGTCGAACGCCTGCGCGCCCGCGGCGCCACCCGCCTGCAAGCCCATCCCGACCTGATCAGCCCCTTCATGCTCGCCCGTGTCCTCGCCGAGACCGGACCGCTCCGGGACTTTGCCCACGTGCGCCAACTCTGGCGCTACGGCGGGCTCAACCTGCGGCCCCGCCAAAGCGGCACCATGCAAGGCCAACTCCGCCAAGCCAAACGCGGCCGCGCCCGCCTGCGCCACGTCCTCGCCCAAGCCGTCCTCAAACGCGTCGTGCACGGACAACTCTACGGGCAATACTACCACGCCAAACGCGACACCGGCATGTGCGGCGGCAAAGCCATGACCGCGGTCGCCCGCAAGTTCCTCAAACTGCTCCACGGCCTTGAACGCTCGCCCCAACCCTTCGACCCGAAGCGCGTTTTCCGCTCCGCCGCCTAAACCACTTCCTTGATCTATTTTAGCCGACATTAACTTTTGCTTTTCCGGGAAACCCGCCGCTTGAGGGCCACCAGCCGTTCCGCACAGCCTCGCTGATGCTCAACTGTATGTTTTAAAGCCCCGACGGCGGGCCTCCCGGTCTTACCGCCCTTTAAGTATCGTCCGGGCCAGCCCTCAAAAGCTGGACCAACTCATGGGGATCGTCGCGGAGGACCGGGCTCCTGGTTAAAGCGCCAAAACCATATCCATCTCATGTAACCAAAACCACCTGCTACATCCTGCCCCCCGGGGCTCGTCCTCCGACGAGCTGGAGGCCCATTCTCGGACTCGCCCCTCTCCCCCCTGACGGCAAAATCAAACTTACCCCTTGATTTTACCTAAAGGGGAGCGGCTGGTTCGGCTCCGTCTTGCTTCTCAAAAGGCTCAATGTGGCAATAGGGATAAGCTTCAGTCGCCGCGAAATACTTCTTGGTGAGCGATTCTTTAACGTCTGATAAGTGACGGATTTCTTCATGCTCACCGAGCACTACTATCTTCACTTTAAAATGGGTGGCGTATTCTTTCAGGGTGGCTTTCGCACCTTCTACTGACTCGTCACAGGTGTATCCAAGCGCATACGACATGATCCGCTCTTTTGTACGCTGTGGATGCCCGGGCAGCAGCTCTACGGACAATTGAAAGATCCTAAATTTCATTTTTGCCGAACGTTATAGGTGAGCCACGGCTATGTCCGGCGTGACTCGTGCCACGCACGAGGCATGACGGACATGGACGTTGTGCTCTAGCGCCTGGTTGGGCGGTTTTCCAATCATTAGAAAATCCTCGTTTCTCCCTTTCCTGTCCCTGCGTCGTGGTGCACCACAAAGTCGACTTTCTTCGACATCGAAAACTCAAGCATCTGCTGAAATAGTCCCTGTGCTTCCGCTGGCGGTACGTACAGGCAGCGCAAATCGATCTTAACTCTATCAGACGGCTTGAGCCCGTTCTGCGCTGCGATTCCGCCCTTAAGAATAAAAGTCATATATGCTGAAAACTTCTTCTCTAAATCGGCCATGATCGCGTCGATTTCGCTCCACTCACGCGACTCGAGCATGATCAATACTACCGTACCGTCGTGGTCCTGACCGAGAATATCAACCGAGGTATGATCTTGTGTGGTCATCTTTGCCCAACGTCAACGGTGAGCCACGCCATGAGCGACGTAGCTAAACAGAAAGGGACCAGCAATGGCGTTGTGCTCTAGCATCTGGTTAGGCTCCTTCAATCCCTTCTTTGAACTTCAAATGACGATTGCCGATGCGGTCTTCAGCGATGAGACCCACCACTCTTTCCGTGTCTATATAATCTCCTAGCCTATCTAAAGGAATCGGCATAATAACCCTAAACAACGCCCGCGATAGTTCGGGCTTAATAATACTATTCTGTGAGCCAACAACAAGATACTCAGCCACCCGAGGATCATCTTTCCGGTGCCAAAGAAACGAAACTGCAACGGTCAGACGAAGGCCAAGTGGACTATCTGGCGATACGGGCTGCTCTCGTTTCTGGAGCACGAGATCAATCTCGGACATTAATTTTTCCAGTGATACCGTGGAAAGGGACCAGCGACGCAAAAGCTGCTCTAGATCATATTCCCACTGGGACATGTAGTAATCAATCATGTGGTTCGTCTTCGCCTAACAGTGTATTATCCGGCACGAGAGTGCAGGATATCAAAGGTTATGGTTTTGAGATTTTGCATGGAGCTTTCCGTCTTCTGGATGAAATGCTTTTCGTTCGAAAAAAGGAGTTTAAAAAATTAAACCGCTGCCGCTACGTTTAAAGTTCCGGCACTTTTCTGCCAAAATTCTTCCACAAATAACAGCAATAAAAACCGGCGAGGGCATTTTCTTAACCAAGAGGCTGGGCTAAGATTTTTCTATTTTTGGATGTCATATCAATCTCGACCGGGAGATCTTCGACGGTTCCGCCCTTTGCTGGCGATCCGGAGAGGCGTCGATTACGACTTTCCTATTCCACTGTTAAATATCATCTTGCGTGGTCAATAGATGGCTTCGCCCGGTCGCTTCGTCGAGAGAAACAACGCGGCATAACCTTTTCTTTGATCTAGCATTTTCCTAACTAATAAACCGTTCCAGCTTCAACCCGTTCGGAACGAGTTGGCATGAAAAGGGACGATGGTGCGTGATATTACGGAAACGTTTTTGGCGGTTTTTGCCCACCTGAATTCTCTGATTCGCATCAACAACGGTCCTGCCCCTTAACATGTTACCCAACGCCAAACCGAACAAAGAGGCCCAAAATCTGCCAAAAAATTCTTCCATGAAAACCGGCGTGCAAAATCCGGACTGGTCCAAGCCGGTGATCTTCCGCGAATGGCGTGACCACTTGATGCTGGAGCCGTTCGACGATGCTACGAAATCGCGGTATATCCGCGCGCTCAGAGAGTTCTTCGCCCATTGCAAGAAGTCTGGAAAGCTGGCCTCCATCGGGTTCGCCAAGGCTTACTTGGATGCAGGGACGGTTCAAGGCAAATGCGGTCCGGTCGATCGCGAGGCGTTGCGGTGGTTTTTCCACACTTACAAAAAAGAAGCCGTCCACCTGCGCCCCCGTTTCCAGCAGGCCACTTTCAAGCCTCAACCGATGCCCATCTCCAAGGATGCTCCAGCGTGGGAGGCAAAGCTCATCCGCGCCGTCAGGGTGCGGGGGTTGCTGTGGAACACGGAACAGGCGTATCGCAATTGGTTGCGCCGGTTCGCCAAGGCCATCGGCCCAATGACTAAACCGGCGTTTCGCGGCTATGACATATTTGAAATGCCGCAGGGCGGATAAAGGGAAAGGTCCTCGTTGATTTAGGGAAGGGGCGCGACCGCCGTGCGCAGGCAAAGGCGGAGGAGGAGCATGAAGAAAGATAAAGAGAAGGAGGAAAGATATGGGGAAGACCGAAGCTTTAGATAAGGTGCTTGGGCAGAATCCCGGGAATTTTCCCGCCCTGGAGTGGTGCAAGCGCCGGGAGTCGAACCCGGATCAACGGCTTCGGAGACCGCTACACTATCCATTGTGCTACGCCTGCAATCGTGCGCAGACGTTCTTGCCTCTCTCCTCCCGATTCAAGGTTTTTCTCCAACGCTTCCCCTCCCGCCCGGCTTTCGGTTGAGTTTTCGTGTTGCGGCACGCGCCGTTTGGCTTTGGCCTCACGGTTTAACTCGCACGCCTTATCATGTCGCTCAACGCCACACCGCTCAAAGCCCTCGATCCTGAAATTTACTCCGCGATTTCCTCGGAGTATGCCCGTCAGCAGAGCCACATCGAGCTCATTGCCTCGGAAAACTTCACCTACCCGGCCGTGATGGAGGCCCAGGGCAGTGTGCTGACCAACAAATACGCCGAAGGTTATCCGGCCAAGCGCTGGTATGGCGGTTGCGAATTTGTCGACCAGGTCGAAAATCTCGCGATCGAGCGTGCGAAAAAACTTTTTGGCGCCGAACACGCCAACGTGCAGCCGCATTCGGGCTCGCAGGCCAATTTCGCCGTTTACACGTCCGTGCTTCAGCCCGGTGACAAGGTCCTGGGCATGAACCTCAGCCATGGCGGCCATCTCACTCATGGAAATCCGGCAAATTTTTCGGGCAAGTTGTATCAATTCGTCCAATACGGCGTCCGTGAGGACACCGGTTTAATCGACTACGACGAACTTGCCGCCACCGCCAACCGCGAGAAGCCCAAGATGATCACGGTCGGCGCCAGCGCCTACTCGCGCACGATCGACTTCGCCCGCATGGGCGAGATCGCCCGGTCCGTCGGCGCGTTACTCTTCGCCGACATCGCCCACATCGCCGGCCTCGTCGCCGCCGGCCTTCACCCGTCGCCCGTGCCGCATGCCGATTTCGTCACGACCACGACGCACAAAACGCTGCGCGGTCCCCGAGGCGGGTTGATCTTGTGCAAGGCTGCGCACGCGAAAGCCATTGACTCCGCCATGTTCCCGGGCGGCCAGGGCGGTCCGCTCATGCACGTCATCGCTGCGAAAGCGGTTTGCTTCGGCGAATGTCTCAAGCCCGAGTTCAAGAGTTACTCGGCCCAGATCATCAAGAATTCCAAGGCCCTCGCCGCCGCGATGATTTCGCGCGGTTACAAGATCGTTTCCGGCGGCACCGACAACCATCTTTTCCTCGTCGATCTGCGCGCCAATCTCCCCGAGCTCACCGCGAAGAAGGCCCAGGAGACACTCGATCTCGCCAATATCACGTGCAACAAAAACACCGTGCCGTTCGAGACGCGTTCGCCGTTCCAAGCTTCGGGCATCCGCCTCGGCACGCCGGCTGTGACGACGCGCGGCCTGGTCGAAAAAGACATGGACGAAATCGCCGCCGTCATCGACGCTGTGCTCAAGGCCATCGGCACGCCCAATGAAGCCGCGATCATCGCCGAGACAAAGAAGCGCGTCGTCGCACTGACCAGCCGTTTCCCCTTGCCGTACAAGCTCTAATCGCAATCTGCAAAACGCAGGGCCAGAGTTCAAAGGCGCACGAACGGTGCGCCTTTTTTGCTTTCCATAGGGTACTTAAAACATTGTAGCCGTTGGGCTGGTAGCCCATACAATTTGGGCAGTCCTTGCTGGCTGACCCCATGACAGCAACCCCCAACAAATCCCGGCGAAGGCGTCTCTTGGTGCTGTGGCTTGTCGCTCTAACGGGCGTAGCCTTGTCGTCCGCGGGAGCGTGGTGGTTGTACGTTGAGGAACAAGGGCGGACCTTGCACGAATTCAGACGTCGCACTCGCAGCCTCGTCAATGTCGTCCAGCAGGTTGTCGCAAGCCGCGAGGAGGCGCTGACCACGCTCCGCGAACTTTATCACAATTCCGAGAGCGTCACGCGGCACGAGTTCAGCATGGCGGCGGAGGCCTTGATCGGGCGCAAACCCGGCTTGATCGCCTTGCTCTGGGCTCCGCGCGTTCCCGCGTCGCAACGCCGGTCGTTCGAAGCCGCCGCGTTCGCCAGTGGGTACAACGACTTCAAAATCCATCGCCTCGATTCCGGGCGGCGCGCACCGCCGACAAACAGTGCCGAAACATTTCCCATCACCTATATCGCCCCCGGCGGCATCTTCCCGGTGGAAGGCCTCGATTTGTCCACGCTTTCGATCTGGCCTGAGTTGCAGTCCGCCGCCAAATCGGGCGCCATTCGTTTCGCCCAACCTCCCGGCGCCCTGACGCGCGATGCCCGCGAGCCAAGCTGTCTGCTGGCGATCCCCGTTTACCGGGACGCCGTGCCGCAGAGCGAAAACGAACGCTCGTCCGCGCTGCAAGGCTTCGTCGTCGGCCTGTTGGACCCGGCGGTGCTGCTCAATCGAGCAGTCAGCCGCTTGCCGAACCAAGGGCTGGAGGTTCTTCTCGTCGAACGTCAGAAAAATGGCGAGGTCCGTCCGCTCCACTATACACCCGCCGCAGGAGCCGCTCCTATTCCGGACATCCCTTCCATCGAAGCGATCGCCTACGATCAGCATCATCAGATCGCTTTCGAGCTTGGCGATGGCAATTGGGAGCTCTGGACGCGGCCAGCGCCCGCATGGCTCACTTCACAGCGAACGTACCGCGAATATATTGCAGGGACCTCAGGTCTGCTTTTCACCGGATTGCTGGTTTTCTATCTCCGCAGCCTTTTTCGCAACACCGAGGCGGTGGAAATCATGGTTGCCAAGCGCACCGTCGAGCTCACCGAGACGCAAGACCGGCTGCGCGAAGACATCCAGCGGCGCATAAAAGCCGAACTATCCCTTAAGGCCAGCGAAGAGCGCTATCGCATCCTCATCAGCCAGAGCACAGAGGCGGTCTGGCTGCTCGAAATTCAACCGCCGGTCCCGGTCGACCTCGCGGCCAATGTCCTAATCGACCGCATCCTGCGCGTGGCCCGCCTCGCCGAATGCAATCCCGCCGCCGCCCAGCTTTACGGCCATTCGCAGCCTTTCGCGGTGATCGGGCGCGATCTCGATTACTTTGCGCCTCAAGCCCGTTCGCGCCACACCGCCGTCCTTCGCGCTTTCGTGCAAAGCGGATATCATCTTGCCGAACATGAGGCTTGCGACAATCAGCCGGGCGAGCCGCGGGTTTTTCACCACAATCTCATTGGCGTGATCGAGGACGATCGCCTTGTCCGCATCTGGGTGACCGAGCGCGAACTCACGCAACAACGCCAGATCGAGCGGGAGCGGCAGGCGCTCGACCGCCAGCTTTCCGAAACCCAGCGCCTCGAAAGTCTCGGCGTGCTCGCGGGGGGCATCGCCCACGATTTCAACAACCTTCTCACGAGCATCCTGGGACATGCCAGTCTCGGCCGGGCCGAAATACCTTCGGATTCGCCGCTAGACGAACATTTCGTGGAAATCGAAACCGCATCGCGCAGCGCGGCCAATCTCTGCCAGCAGATGCTCGCCTACGCCGGGAAAGGCCGGTTCGTGGTGAAACTTCAGGATCTTTCGCAGCTCATCGCCCAATCCGCTCATTTGATCCAAACTTCGATCAGCCACCACTGCTCGGTCAATTTCCAGCTGGCGGAAAATCTCCCGCCGGTCATGGCCGACGCGTTGCAGATCCAGCAGATCGTGATGAACCTCGTCTTGAACGCCTCGGAAGCCATCGGCGCGCGCGGGGGACAAATCACGCTTTTCACCGAACTCGTTCATCCCGACTCAACCACCTTCAATGGCTGCCCTTGTGTCCCCTCACCCATTGCGGATGAATATGTCTCCCTCACCGTCCAGGACAGCGGCGCCGGCATGGACGCGACGACTCTCTCACGGATTTTCGAACCATTCTTCACCACCAAATTCACCGGCCGCGGCCTCGGATTGCCCGCGACCCTCGGTATCGTGCGCAGTCATCAAGGGGCGCTGCGGGTCGACAGCCATCCCGGCGTGGGCACGTCGATTACTCTATTTCTTCCCACCGCCACCCCGCAGGTCGACGAGGCGCGAAAAGCCGATACAAAAACCCCGTGGGAGCCCGAAGGCACTTTGCTTTTTATCGATGACGAAGCCTCGGTGCGCGGCGTGGGTGAGCGCATGGCGCGCGCGCTGGGATTCAGCGCCTTGAGCGCTGCCGATGGAACCCAAGGCATTGAACTTTTTCGGCACTATCAGCCGAGCATCACCGCCGTCCTCGTCGACCTTTCGATGCCGGTCCTCACCGGCGAGGAAACCATGCAACGACTGCGCGCCATTTCCCCCGCGCTGCCTTTGATCTGCATGAGCGGCTACAACCAGCCCAACACGCTCAGCGTGCATGGCCTCGCGCCGTTTTTCCTCTCAAAACCTTTTAACATCACCCAATTTCAATCCGTCGTGCGCCAGGCCACCAAGAAACGCGCCGCTGTCTAGACGGGAAGGCTAGTCGCCGTTTAGTGGCGAAAACCACGATTGACGCGCGTAGCCCATTGCCGATGTTTGCCCACAGCCTTTTAACTGGCCGGAGTCGGCCCGTTGCCGGCTGATCCAACAAACACATCCGACATTTTCAATTTCGACAGTCCAAATCGCGTCTGCTGAGCTTCACCCATGTCCGAAACCACCACATTTGCACGCCTGAGTCGGTATCTCGTCCCCGGCGTTCTCGTGCTCGGCGTGGTGGTTTCCCTGCTCGCTTTCCAAAATGCGAAGGAACTCGAAACGGCCCGCTTCAAACAGGAACTCGCGCAGCAAATAGACGCCCGTCTCGATGCGCGCGCGACCTCGCTGGCGAGTCGGATCGATGCCTGCACCGAAACGCTTCAGGGGCTCAGCCTCCTCATCGCCCTTCGTTCCGACATGGACGAACAAGCCTTTCGCACGTTCGCCCGCCATGCTCTCAGCCGGCAGCCTGCCTTGGAAACGCTTCAGCTTCTCACGGTGCCAGCCAGTCCCGGAGCCAGCCCAACCGTGCGCTATCAGGAAACCGCCGGCTCCGCGGAACCCCTGCCGCCGCCCGCCGGCCTCGAACCCATCCTCGCGAAGACCCGGTTGAGCGGACGCCCCATTCTCGGCGGCCTCGTTTCACCGGACGGCAATCCGCGCAACGCCGCACCCGGCAATCCCCTCGCCCTGCTCATCTGCTACGTTCCCGGTTTTTCCGATTCCAATACCCAAACCACGAGCTATCTGGTCGCGCATTGTCGTCTCCAACACCTCGCCATCGCCAACGCGCCCGCCGGCACCATCCCCGGCCACTGGCTCCTCCTCGATCAGGGCGCCACCGATCCATCCCGTCGCAGCCTTCTTTATTTAAACGAACTCCTCGCCAAGGACACAACTCCGCCGTCTCCGCCGGCGGAAACGGCGTTCAGCGATGGTACCCAGCGCGAAAAATCGCTCACCCTTGCCGGCCGCGATTGGCTCCTGCTCTTCCGCCCGGATCCCACGCGGACCGCGGTCGTCCACTCCTGGACACCCCGTTGGATCCTGATCAATGGATTGCTGCTCAGCGTCCTGATCGCCGCCCTCCTGCGCGAATGGTTCCAGCGCGCCCGTCTCATCGAGCGACAGGTCAATCGACGAACCATTACCTTACAGGAAACGCAGCAACGCCTTGAGGACGACATCCGCCGCCGCCAGCAGACCGAGGAACTCCTTCGCGCCAGCGAACAGCAGCTCAACAGCCTGATGGAAAACAGCCCGGGCGCCATCTACGTGAAGGACGTCGATGGCCGTTATCTCGCCGTCAACCGCCGCTTCACGCAGCTTCACGGCCGTTCCCGGGATGATTTCATCGGCCGCAGCGATTTCGAACTTTTCCCGCCCGAAATCGCCCAGCGCGTCCGCAAATCCGACGCCCAGGTCATGGCTTCCACCGATCCAGTTGAAATGGAGGAATCCTTCCAGCTGGTCGACGGCGTCCATGTTAATCTCGTTCACAAGTTCCCGCTCATCGACACCGCTGGCGCCGTCCATGGCGTTTGCGCCATCGCCTCCGATATCACCGAACGCAAACGCGCCGAGGCCGAGGTGCGCGAGAGCCGCCGTCAGGTCGAAAGCCTGCTCGGCCAGTTGCCTGGCATGGCCTTTCGCTTTTCCAACGATGGCCGGCTCACGCCGGTGTACGTCAGCCGCGGCGCCGCCGGTCTTACCGGCCATACCGCACGAGATTTCCTCGAAAAGCACATTTCCCTGGAGGAAATCATCCATCCCGACGACCGCCAGATGGTCCGGGCTGCCATTTCCGCCGCGGTGAAAAAACGCCGCAGTTTCGAAGTCGAATATCGCCTCATCGATCGCGCCGGCCGAGAGAAATGGGTGCTGGAACGCGGTCAGGGCATTCACGACGAATTCGGCGCCCTTCTGTTTATCGAAGGCCTGGCGATCGACATCACACAGCGCAAGGACGCCGAGTCCGAAAAACTTCTCGTCGAGCGGCGCCTGCTCGAAGGTCAAAAACTCGAAAGCATCGGCGTGCTCGCCGGCGGCATCGCCCACGACTTCAACAACCTGCTCACAGGGATAATCGGCAATGCCAATCTCGCCTCGCTCGATCTTCCCCCGCAATCGCCCATCCGGAACAACCTCCGGCAAATCGAAATCGCCTCCCAGCGCGCCGCCGAACTCTGCCAGCAGATGCTCGCATATGCCGGCAAGGGCCGTTTCATCATCCAACCCGTCGAAATCGGCCAGCTCGTCAAGAGCACCGTCCCGCTTCTCCAGGCCTCCATCAGCAAACGCGCCAAACTTCGTTTCGAACTGGAAGCCGATTTGCCCGCCGTCCAATCCGATCCCACGCAGATGCGGCAGATCATCATGAACCTCGTGATCAACGCGTCCGAGGCCCTCGGTGAAAAAGATGGCGAGATCGCCCTCACCACCAACCTCGTGCGCCCGGCCTCCGATTGGTTCGAGGGCGCCGCGCTCGCCCCTCCGGACATCAACCAGGACTTCGTTCGCCTCGAAGTCCGCGACACCGGCAGCGGCATGTCATCCGAGACGCTCGCGAAGATTTTCGAACCCTTCTTTACCACTAAATTCACCGGACGCGGCCTCGGCCTCGCCGCCGTGCTCGGCATTATCCGCAGCCACAAGGGCGGCCTTCTCGTTCGCAGCGCCGTGGGCAAAGGTTCGACCTTTGCCATTTTCTTCCCCGCCGATCCCAAGCGACGGATCGAAAATGCCCCCAGCCGCAACACCACCAACACCCCTTGGCAACGCAGCGGCCACGTTCTCGTCGTCGACGACGAACCCCATGTGCTCAAAGTCGCCACCGGCATGCTCATGGCCTCCGGCATGACTTTTGAAACCGCCTGCGACGGTTATGAAGCCCTCGACTTTTACCGCGCCAATCCCGACCGGTTCAACCTCGTCCTCCTCGACATGACGATGCCGCGCCTGAGTGGCGAAGAAACGCTTCAGCAGCTCCGCGAAATCCGGCCCAATGTTCGCGTGCTCTTCATGAGCGGCTACAACCGCCGCGAAGTCGTCGATGCCCTCCCCGGCCGCAACACGCTCGGTTTCATGCAAAAACCCTTCACCCTCTCGATCCTCCGCGAGAATTTGCAGATCATGCTGGGGTGAGCGCGGCAGATATTATTAAACCAGCTGCTTTGGCCCAGCTATTCATCCATCGAGCTTCGTCGTTCGACCGCCACGCTGCGCAATAACCATTGGCATTTCCCAAAAATCGTCGCGCTAACTTCGTTGTGCGTCTGTGCCAGCTTTAGGACACGATAATACAATTGGTCTGCGTAACCCTTTCATCGCTCGACGTGTACTAACGTTCAAAACCCCGCCTAACGCCCCTTTTTTTGCTCCTTGGCGTTGCAAACTCAGCCGTTATTCCTCCGGTCTACCACTGTGACCAACACTTCCACTCAAGCCGCCCCACCCAAACGCCCGCTTTCTCTCGGGGTCATTTTTCTCACGCTCTACATCGACCTGATCGGCTTCTCGATCATCTTCCCGCTTGGGCCGGATCTTCTTCACTACTACCTAAACCTCGAGGGCTCCAACGGCGCCTTGGGCTGGCTCGTGCGACACATCGAACCCATCGCGCACTTTTTCGGCAATACGACTCACCTGCCGGAAGTGCTTTTCGGCGGCATCGTCAGTTCGCTTTTTTCCATCATGCAGTTTGTGTGCGCTCCGCTCTGGGGCGGCTTGTCCGACAAACGCGGACGTCGCGGCGTCTTGCTTTTCACCGTGGCCGGTACGGCCGCGAGCTACTTATTGTGGGTATTCAGCGGTTCGTTCTGGATCTTTCTTGCTGCCCGACTGCTCGCCGGCGTTTTCGGCGGCAACCTCTCTGTCGCCACCGCCGCCGTAGCCGATGTCACCACCCGCGAGGAACGTTCCAAGGCCATGGGGCTCGTCGGCGCGGCCTTTGGCCTCGGTCTTGTCACCGGCCCTCTAATTGGCGCCTTTGCCTCGCACGTCAATTTGCTCACGAACCACCCGCGGCTCGCAACATGGGGCATCAATCCCTTTTCCGTTCCGGCGTTGATCGCGTTCGGCCTCGGCCTGCTCAACCTCGTCTGGATTACCCGGCGCTTCAAGGAGACGCTTCCGCCGGAAACTCGCGGCAAAAGCACCGAGACCCGCACGCGCAACCCCCTGCGCGCCATCCTTTCGCTCGACAACGCTTCCGTGCGCAGCGTCAACCTCGTGTCTTTCGTTTACCAACTCGCCTTCGTCGCCATGGAAGCGTCGCTGGTCTTTGTCGGTTTCGAGCGGTTTCACTGGACTGCCAAGGAAAACGGCATGCTCATGGGCTTCCTCGGTTTTTGCTCCATCATCACGCAAGGTATGATTGTCCGCCGTTTGCTCAAACGCATGAAGGAAACGACGATTTTGAGCAGCGGCCTTATATTCTCGGCCACTGGACTTTTTTGTATCGGTTATGCCAGCACCTCCGGCCTGCTCTACCTCGGTGTCGCGCTGCTCGCGCTGGGCGGCGGCCTGGTCAATCCCTCAACTACCGGGCTCATCTCGCTCTACGCGAGTGCCGCGGAGCAGGGTCGCGTGCTGGGCATTTTCCGTTCGCTCGGCTCCCTGGCCCGGGCAGTGACGCCGATTATCGCGGGAATTGTATTTTTTACTGTCGGTGCACATTGGTTGTATTGCGTTGCGGCCGCCCTCGCGCTTGGCTCATGCTTCCTGAGTCTCAAGCTGCCTCAACCGGTTAAATGATCCGCCCGCGCTTCCAGCTCCATCTCCTCGCCACACTCGCCACGCTGCTGGTGCTTGTCGGCTGTGTGAACTCGCGCGATCTCAAGCCCGGCCGCACCACCCTGCCGAAGAAACCGCTCGTCGTTCCGGCCCAGATTGTCGGCAACCTGTTCATCGTGGAAGCAAAATGGGACAAACATGGCCCGTGGCGCTTCCTGGTCGATACTGGTTCGGCTGTTACGCTCGTCTCCGGCGAATTCGCCAAACGCTACGCCACCGACAAAGCCGCGCTCGGCGCCCCGGCGGTGCGCGTCAAGGGCACCGACAGCAATGCCACACTGCTGCCCGCCGTCACCTTGCGTTCGATCGAATTGGACAATGCCCGCTTCGAAAACGTGCAGGCGCTGATTTACAATTTCGACGAACTTTCCGCCCATCTCGGCCTGAAGATCGACGGCGTACTTGGCTTCCCGCTCTTCCGCGAAACCGTTTTCACCCTCGACTACCCCCAATCGCGTCTCGTGTTGAAACCCGCCTGGCCCGCGCCCATGCCCACGCCAGATCTCGGCACCACGATCAAGTTCAACAACACCCAGCGCACGCCCTTCATCCCGGTCCGCCTCGGCGCCGAAAACGTCATCGCCCTGATCGACTCCGGCAACGATGGACCGCTCATGCTCAATCCGCTGGGTCTGCATACGCGCTTCGTCCAGGGGCCGCGCGCAGGGGTCGACGTCGGCACCGTCGCCGGCAGTCGCACACAGCAACTCGGACGGATTGAACAACCACTCGACATCGGCCCTTTCCGCTTTGAGCAACCCATCATCGAAATTTCCGACCGCCTGACCGCGATCAGCGGCTCGATTTTGAAGAATTTCTCCGTGACCTTTGATCAGTCGCGCAACCAAGTCAGTTTTTACCGGGCCTCCACCAACCCGATCCCGCCAACTCCGCGTCGCACGATCGGCATCAGTTTTTCCAAAACCCCCGCCTACTGGCGCGTCGCCGGCATAGTCGCCGCTTCGCCCGCCGAAACCGCTGGAGTAAAAACCGGCGACCTCGTCACGCGCATCAACGGCGAAAGCATCGCCGATTGGAATTACACGCGCTATGACGCCCTTGTCCGCCGCGCCGAAGAAATCACTTTCACCTTCCTGCAAGGCACCAAGGAAGTCCCCGTCGTCATCCCGACCTTCGTCCTCGTGCCGTAAGGAGCCGCTTGCGGCGTAGCGCCTCAGTTCACTGAGGCGTCGAGCAAGCTCAAGCGCTACGTTTCTGACCCATTGAGCGTTCAACGTTAAACGTTCAGCGTTGAGCGTTTCTTCTCCCGCTCCATCCCACGCTCTCTCCGTTCCCTCCGTTACCTCCTGTGAAAAAAAACGGATCGATCACAACAGATGCTCCAACCGCCTTGTACTTTCTCAGATTTGCCTTTCGCCCGCTTCGAAATTTGCTGACCTTCTTCCTCCCTCATGTCCGCCCTCGCAAAATACCGGCACGCCTTCCTCGTCGGCCTTCAAAGCAGTCTCGTTTACCGCTGGAACTTTGCCATCCGCGCGTCCTTTTCCCTCTTCCACTTGGTTGTCGTATTCATTCTCTGGGGCGCCGCCTTCGAGGGGCGGACACATATCGGCAATTTCAGCATCGAGCAGACGATGACCTATTTCATCCTCATGCTCGTGCTACAGTTTTTCATCGGCGCCTTCAACGAGGACTACCAGATCAGCGAGGAAATCCGCAATGGCCTCATCAATCAGTTCCTGTTGAAGCCAGTGAACTATTTTCTCTACCGCATCAGCATTTTCCTTTCCGCGCGCCTTGTCTCTGGCTTGCTCGCGTTGCTGCCCGTGGCGCTCGCTCTCCCACTGCTTCACCACTATCTCACGTTTCCAACCGATCCCTGGCGACTCGCGCTCGGCCTGCCCGCGATGGTTATGTCGGGGCTCATCCAGTTCACCATCGCCTATTGCTTCGGCCTGCTGACGTTTTGGTTTTTGGAAATCCAGTCGTTCATCATCCTTTCATTCGCGATCGAAACGCTGCTCGGCGGACAAGTTTTCCCCCTCGATTTGATGCCCAACTGGCTCTTCGAGCTCTCGCGCTATCTGCCGTATTACTACCAAATGTATTTCCCGGTTTCGATTTTCACCGGCCGGCTCAACGACCCCATGCAGGCCGCCATCGGCCTCGGGATTCAAGCTTTCTGGGTCGTCGCCCTGCTGGGCCTTGCTCAACTCCTCTGGACCCGCGGCCTGCGTCGCCACACCGCCGTCGGAGGCTGAAAAACAAACCATTTGACCACGGATTTTACGAATGACCACGGATGAATGCGAAAAATTTCCAAGTTTTTGGCTCTTTGGATTGTTTGCGTGCTTATCCGTGCAATCCGTGGTTAAAAAAATAAATCCATGAAGCTCATCGGCTATTTTCGTATTTGGCTCGCCTGCATCCGCTACTCGGTCGTGCGCACGATGATGTTTCGCTTCGATACGCTTATGTGGGCACTGGTCGAACTTTTCTGGATGGCCGTCAACATCCTCACCATCGAGGTCATCTATAGCCACACCGATGCCATTGCCGGGTGGAAGGAAAATGAAATGCTGCTCCTCGTCGGGTCCGCGATGATCATGCAGCGCCTCTTCATGGGGCTTTTTTGGAGCAACCTTTTCGAGGTCGGCCGCAACGTCCGCAGCGGACATTTCGACTTCTTTCTCGCGCAGCCTGGCAATCCGCTCTTCATGGTTTCCACGCGCAAGATCGACCTCGACGGCCTCGGCAACGTCTTTATCGCCGCTGCGGTTGTGATTTATGCCGCAACCAAGCTCCACCTCCAGCCCGGCCCCGGCGATATCGCATTCTACCTGCTGCTGCTCGCGATCGGCCTCGTCGTTCACTATAGCACGATGGTGCTCGTCGTCTCGCTCACGTTCTGGATCGTGAAAACCGAGGGCCTGGAGGGAAGTTATTTCACCTTGTACGAATTTTCCCGCATGCCACGCGAAGCGTTCAAGGGCATCGCCAATGTCGTATTCGTTTACGCACTACCGGTGGTGGTCGTGAGCTATGCACCCGCCCGCATGTTGCTCGATGGATTTAATCTCAATCTCATGCTCTGGCTCGTCGGCGCCGCCGCGGCTTGGTTCTCGTTCGCGGTTTTCGTTTTCCACCGCGGTCTCCGCCGCTATTCCAGCGCCAGCTCGTGAGGACAGCCGGAATTCCTTGACCACTTATGAACACTTATTGGCATTGATTGGGTTCGGTACTGACAACTGTCTCAAAAATTAGCGCTCATTAGCGAAAATGAGCGGTTCAACAAATGACCGAAGCTCGATCAAACTGTCCCACACGGAAAGGGTTTCACCATCAGTGTCGATCAATGAAAGTAAGTGGCTCAAAAATCTCTCCCTTCTCAGTCCATTCCAGATGAATCTCGCCACCATCCTCCGCCCTGCCGCCCTTTTCGCCCTTCTGAGCGCCGCCTTCGTGCAATCGCTTGCCGCCGCTGCCATCGAAGATGCTCCGCTCGCGCCCGTCGGTCCCAAAGCCAAAATTCACCCTGCCCTTCACCTTGTGGGCGACTCGACCATGGCTGACAAACCAATCGACAAGCCCAACCCCGAACGCGGCTGGGGCCAGCTTTTCCCCACGCTCCTCAAGGAACCCGCCCGCGTCGTCAATCACGCCCAAAACGGCCGCAGTTCGAAAAGCTTTCGCGAAGAAGGCCGCTGGCAAAACGTCCTCGAACAAATTGAAAAGGGCGATTTCGTGCTGATCGAGTTCGGCCATAACGATCAAAAATCCCAAGACCCCAAGCGCTACGCCGCTGCCGAAACCGATTTCAAGGACAACCTCCGCCGGTTCATCCACGAGGCGACGGCCAAAGGCGCGTCCGTGCTCCTTGCCTCGCCCGTAAACCGCCGCAAATTCGACGATAAAGGTCAGCTCACGGAAACCCTCGGCGCCTACCCCGATGCCATGCGCGCCGTTGCCTCTGAGGAAAAGGTTCCCCTCATCGATCTACATAAACTCACCCGTCCGGTCCTCGAAAAGCTCGGCCCCGAAAATTCGAAATCGCTTTTCGTTTGGGTGAAGCCCGGGGAATACGCCATTCTCCCTAAAGGTCGCGAAGACGACACCCATTTCAACGAAAAGGGCGCCCTTGCCGTGTCCGAACTCGTCGCCACCGATCTCCGCGCCCAAAAACATCCGCTCGCTGACTGGCTGAAGTAAACGCTCCAGCCTTCGAGCAAACCGCCGTCGCCGCCCGCTCGTTCAACGCCGGCAGATCGCAACGCCTATCGTTGCTCAAATCATTTTTCTATTTTTCGGCCTTACGACAAATTCAAGAATAACCTAGAGCACATACGATAAAACTGTAGCCGTAAATCGGTACTACAAACCGAGCTGTCTTCGTAGGGGGCGCAGCAAGACTGCGCCCCTACAGCCGGAGTTGTGCGGTTATGACATTTTTAAAAATGCTCTAATAGGTTACTCGTACCGTCCGGCTACCAAGTTTTGCCTAGAGCCAATTACGTCTGCTTGATGACATCGCCTACTTTTCTCCCTGCGCACGCTGCTAAACACGCCTCGCGTCGCCAGCCAGCATGGAGATTTCTCAGTTCTTATGGCTTCGATGGCCGGACCGGTGCCCACGATATCTCTGACTTCACGCAACCCATTCTTATAGCCGACCTAAAGCTTGCGACTCCGCTGCAACCTCACATGCTTTCACGCAAGCCGACCGGACTACCATTGTTCCAGCCAGCTCTGAGAAAAGGAGTCACTCATGCCGGCCCTGCGCGTACTTGTCGTTGACGATAATGACTTGGTTCTACGGACCCTCGCCGGCCTTTTCCGCCATCGCAACGATCAATGTGTCGCCGCTCCCAGCGCCCCGGAGGCGATCAAAGCGATCGAGACGCAACCGTTCGACGTTCTGCTCACCGACATGGCCATGCCCGAAATGGATGGCATCGAACTTATCCGCAGAGCTAAAATTATCCAACCCACCCTCGTCTGCATCCTCATGTCCGGCGTGGGCACCCGGCGCGACATCATCGCGGCGCTGCAAACCGGCGTGTTCGACTTCATGGACAAGCCCATTCCGGATATCGCTTCGTTCAACATGGTGATCGACCGTGCCGCCGAACGCAGCCGCCTGATCCGCGAACGCAATTCCCTCCTCGAAAATCTCAAGCAGCAGAATTCCCGGCTCGAATTCAGCCTGCAGCGGTTGCACGAGGCCTTCGGACAGTTGCGCCAACAGGAAGAGGAGCTCGAATCCGACCTTTCCCGCGCCCAACAGGTCCAGCGTCGTTTTCTGCCCGCCGCTTTTCCTTCCGTACCCGGCTGGGACTGCTTCGCCTATTTTGGACCTTGCGATCAGGTCGGTGGGGATTTCTTTGGAACCTTCACGTTGCCCGATGGACAACTCGTCACGTACCTGCTCGACGTCGCCGGACATGGCGTTTCCGCCGCCATCGTCACCGTGACGCTGCGAGAACTCCTGCGCGCCCGCATGCGTCAGGGCGAAAATTCCAATCTTTTCAGCAATCCGGGTGCCGTTCTCGCCTTCATGAACAACGCCGTGATCGAGGAGGAATTCGAACCGCCTGTCCTCGTCACGATGATCTACGCCGTATTCGATCCCGCCTCCGGACGCGTTTGCTACGCCGGAGCCGGCCATCCCGCGCCGATCTTGGCGGTGGCTGGTGGTAATGCACGTCTCGCCCCCGCGCCCGGTCCGGTTCTCGGGGCCAACCCCGGCGCAGCCTACGCCACCACGGAATTCACGCTGGAAAAAGACGACGCCCTGGTTTTGTACTCCGACGGCCTCACCGAAACCCGCGACGCCTCAGGCCAGGAATTTTCTCAAGGCCGGTTGCTCGAGCTTGTGCAAAATCAGTCTGCTGGCTCAGCCGCCAGCCTCGGGCAGGTCATTGAAACAGCCCGCGCCAAATTCCTCGAGAGCACCTCGCCGACCGATGACATGACTTTCATCGTCCTGCGCCGCATCGATCCCGCTACCACCCAGCCACCCGTGGCCGCCAGCACTTCGATCAAATTTGTAATGCCCGCAAAACTACGCGCCGTCAGCACCGACTCCCGCGGGCGCATCAAGGCAGGTTGGAGCAACCAACATTGCATCGTTGTTTTCTCCGGCATTGCCACCTGGCAATTGGCCCCGACGTTGCGCGAAGTTATCCGCCAGGCCCGCGAAGGGCGCGCCGCCTCCGTCAAGATCGACCTCGCGGCGTGTGACAGCATGGACTCCACCATGCTCGGCCTCCTCCTTCAACTTTCGGCCGACATCCAACTCCACCAACCCGGCACACGCGTTTCCCAACAATTGCAAGAACTCGGCGTCGCTGCGCGTTTCACGATCAGCCACGAAATTTGCCCGCGCCCTGAACACCCCATGGAACTCGCCCGCGTCCAATCGCGCGAAGCCGCCTCGGAAATCATCCTCTCCGCCCACGAAGCCCTGATGGAAGCCTCCGTCGACAACCGCATGCGCTTCCAAGACGTCGTCGGCTCGATGCGGAAGGAACAAATTTCCACACCTAAACCGCCGATCAGTTGAAGACTCAACGGATATGCTGAACCAGACTTTACTTTTATTTGCTGCCCTTCTGCTCCCAGGATGTGTTTCTCGACCACCAGTCGATCTTAGGCCGCTTGTCGTTTATCAGACAGCGGAGGAATGGGGCAATGCCATCTGCGTTTCTCAATGTTACCAATTCGACTTACAAAACCTCGATCACCTCTTTGGCCAAACCCCGTCAGAAATTTTCCAAATTTCCAAAATCCTCGTTTGGTATCCTAAGGACAATCTTGTCCCGCCAACTGTTGAACAAGCGCTATCTGCGGTTAACGACTATGTTCTAGTGTCAGTAAAATCGGGCTCCTCTAAAGAGCCCGGCGCTCCCCTCACATGGATCGAAGTGTTTGGGCCAGAATATGGGAAAGGAAAGAGCTTGGTGATCTACTTTAGAAACGGCATTCCTGTTTCGGCTGATTTGAAAAAAGGCTGGACGATAATCGGCTACTTTAAGCTAAAACGAAAAAGCCAAAACTGAACCAGCTTCCTCACGCCCGCGGGTGAGCCTTGTTATAAACTTCCTTCAAGCGCGCCACGCTGACGTGCGTGTAGACCTGGGTAGTGTTTAGGCTGGCGTGGCCGAGGAGCTCTTGCACGAGGCGCAGATCGGCGCCGGCGTTCAGCAAATGCGTCGCATAGCTGTGGCGGATCTTGTGCGGCGTTAGGTCGAGCGGCAGGTCGGCCAGCGCGAGGTAACGTTTCAACATCAGCTGCACTTGGCGCACGGGCATGCGCCGGTGGTTCGGCATCACCAGCACAGGCGAAGTCGGTGCAGTGTTTCGTGCGAATTCGTTTTTGAATTTCTTCAGCACCGCCAGCGCCACTGCGCCGAGCGGACAGAGGCGCTCCTTATTTCCCTTGCCGAGCACACGCGCGACGCCGCTCTCGAACTCGACCGAACCATAATTCAGGGCCACAAGTTCGCTCACGCGCAGGCCGCCTCCGTAGAGCAGCTCCATCGCCAGGCGGTCGCGCCAGGCGGTGAAAGCATCGATGCTTTCGTTTTCCAGCAGCCGCGTCGGGCCGGCCAGCAGCAGCTTCATTTGGTCTTCGGTGAGAAATTTCGGCAAACGTTTCTCCAGTTTCGGGAGCGGTACGCCGACGAAGGGATTTCGCTTCACGCGACCGTGCTTGAGCCAGTATTTGAAGAACGCACGCAAGCCCGAGGCATGCAAATGCAGCGTCCGCCGGTCGAAACGGCGTTGTCCTTCAATCACAAAATCGCGGAGGTCGCGCGGCGTGAGCGCGTCGAGTCCGTGATCCCAGAGTCCGCTTTCCTGCAGCCAGACATAGAAATCAGTAAAGGCATGCCGGTAGTTGCGCAACGTATACACCGAATACCGCCGCTCCTTCTCTATGTAGGTGAGAAATGGTTCGAGCCAATCGCGCGCGACGGACTCGGGAAGTGCAGCGGTTTTGTTCGCGTCATTCACGGATTCCGAGGTAGGGACGGACCGCCGGGCGTCCGAGAAACCACGGCGCTCCCTGCGGTCGCGCCCTACCTTTTAACGCTGCATACGAATCATCCGTGTTCATCCGAAGTTAAAAAAAGTCCGGTTTTCCTAACCTTTTACCTCCGCCACACGCTGCTCCACTTCGCGCATAAGCTTCGTCGTGTGCAAACGCAGCGCACCTTCGGGATCGAGGCCTTTCGCGCGGCAGGCGGCGGTGAGTTCGAATAACATTTTTCCGATCGTCGCTTCGTCGAGTTGCGCGCCGAGGGCTTTCACCTGTGCGACATCGACAAGGCCGTCGACGGGCAATTTTTTCTTTTCGATCTGTTTCCAAATCGCCTCGGCAAACATGATCGATGGCAGGCGCGGCGGCTGATCCTTGAAAACTTTTTCGGCGGCCTGGCCATTCGCGCCTTTTTCTAACGCTTTGATTTTTTCCCACTGGGTGATGACCTGGTCGGATGTATCCAGTTTTCCATCACCGAAAACGTGCGGATGACGGCGGATGAGTTTCTCGTTCACCTCGCGGGCCACGTCCTCAAGATCGAACTTTCCCGCTTCCTCGGCCAGCTGGGCGTGAAAGATGACTTGGATGAGCACGTCGCCGAGTTCCTCGCGCATGTGCGGCAGGTCCAGGCGGTCGATCGTGTCGATCAATTCGCTACACTCGTCGATCAGACAACGCACGAGAGAGGCGTGCGTTTGTTCCTGATCCCAAGGGCAGCCACCGGGGCCACGGAGCCGGGCAATCGTCTTTCGCAGGTCGTCCATTGCACTCATGAGCCTCAAATTGCCGCGCCTGCCGCGGGTGTACATCGAATTTTTCGGCTTTGTCTTCCGCCGCTTCCCGTGTTCGCTGGTGGCGATGTCCGACAAACTCACCGAGATCATGGCCTGGAAACGGCAGGAAATCGCGCCGCGCCTGTGCCCCGTTTCCGAAAGCGACCTGTCCGCCCTCAACGCTTCCCTGCCGCGTCCGCCGTCCTTCGCCGCCGCTTTGCGCCGCGCCGACGGCAAGCTCGGGGTAATCGCCGAGATCAAACGCCGCTCGCCGTCCGCCGGCGCAATTCGCGAGGGCATTTCCGCCACCGAACAGGCCCTCCGCTATCAAGCCGCCGGTGCCAGCGCTCTCTCGGTGTTGACCGACGAAAAATATTTCGGCGGCACGCTCGACGATCTTCGCGCCGTCACCGCTCAATTTCGCGACAAACCGCCCGCCCTGCCCTGCATCCGCAAAGATTTCATGGTGCATCCGCTGCAAATCGCCGAAGCGCGTGAGGCCGGCGCCAGCGCGATCCTCATCATCGTCCGCGCGCTGACCGACGACGAAATTAAAATCCTTTTCTCGTCTGCACAAGCCGCAGGACTCGACAGCCTCTTCGAAATTCACAACGAGGCGGAACTCGATCGCGCGCTCAAACACGGCGCGAAAATCATCGGCGTCAACAACCGCGATCTCGCCATTTTCAAGACCGACCTTTCCCTCAGCGAACGCCTGATTCCGAAATTCCCGCGCGCCATCACTGCGGTGAGCGAGAGCGGAATCTTCACTGGAGCCGACGCCGCCCGTGTGCGTCAAGCCGGAGCCCACGCCGTGCTCTGCGGCGAAGCCCTCATGAAAGCCCCGTCGCCCGCCGACTTGATCGCAGAGTTTCGGAAATGAGCCAGGACATCCAGTCCGCAAACTTCGGCCCTCCGACCTCCGCCATTGTAGTCGTCGCGCCCAAGGGGCACCCGCTCCTCCAACCCTCCGCTTCGCTCCAGGCGAGCCGCTTAACGCAAACCGCGCGGCTCACCATCTCCGCACTTGCGTGCTCCGTCCGATCTCCGATCTCCGACCTCTGGCTTCCGGCCTCCGGCCTCCGGCTTCTCGCCTCCTCTCCATGCCTCTAACGCCCACCGCCACCCGGGAACTCCTAACCAGGCTCGGTCACCAACCGAAACGGTTTCTCGGGCAGAATTTTCTCGTCGACGGCAATATCGTGCGCAAATCGCTCGAACTCGCCGAGGTCGTCGCCACCGACACCGTGGTCGAGGTCGGTCCCGGTCTCGGCACGCTCACGTCGGCCCTGCTCCAGAGCGGCGCCGAAGTTTTCGCCGTCGAAAAAGATCGCACGCTCCACGAACACCTCTCCGGCACGCTCGCCGTGGAGTTTCCCAAAACGTTTCACCTGCTCGAAGGCGACGCCGTAGAATTTCCCCGCGCCGGTTTGCCCTCAGACGATACCCGTCCCTTCAAAGTCGTGGCCAACCTCCCCTACGCCATCTCCACGCCGTGGATGGACGAAGTATTGAGTGGGCCGTTGCCAACGCGCCTCGTGCTCATGTTGCAACAGGAGGCTGCCCAACGTTACGCCGCCACGCATGGCACCAAATCGTTCGGCGCCATCTCGATTTTTCTACAGGCCGCCTACGATCTTGCCCCGGGCCACAAGGTTCCGGCCGCGTGTTTTCACCCCCGTCCCGACGTCGAGTCCTACCTCCTGCATCTCGTACGCAAGCCTGAGCCCTTCGTTTTTTCGACCGCGACGAAGCAGCTCATCCGCAGTTGCTTTCAACAGCGCCGCAAGCAAATCGCTGCCCTGCTCCGCGAGCGCCTCCCCGATCAAGGCAAGGCTTGGATCGCCCAACTCACCGCTGCCGGCCTCGGCCCGCAAGCCCGCCCCGAAGAAATCCCGGTTGCCCTCTGGCTGAAACTTTCCGCTGCTTGAAACACCGGCAAAGTTTTGCAGTCACATGAATCCAGCCATGTTTTTCAGAGGTCAACTTTTCGCCACCCTCGCCTTCGCGCTTTGCCTCGCGATCTCCTCGGTCGCGCAAACCTCCGTCGGCCCGTTGAATGGTCGCATCGAAAAAAACCAATATATATCACCAACCGGCGCCTTCCAGATCAATATCCCGGTCATCGCTGCGCTCGGCGGTTCGGTCACCGATACGGAGAATGTCGTTATCTTCCAGGATCGCCTCAACACGCACCAAAGTCTCGCGTGCTTCAAGCAGGACTCCACCCAGCGCTTCGAGGAGGAATCGCGCGGTCGCAAGGAGTACCTCATTTGGTTTCTCGCCAACTTCGTGCAAGCCGACTTCGAGCAGCGCTTCCACGGCGCCCGCGTCGAATCCGCCCACTTTATTCCCGATCTCCAAGGCGGCGCCCTGCTCGTTTACAATCTGCTTCCCGGCGGCTCGATGTTCGCCAACCGGGCCCTCATCGTGAGACGCGACCAGCCGCCCGTCGCCAAGCGCGGCAATCTTCTCTTCGTCAACCACGGCCACATCTACGTTCTCAGTATTGAGCTCGCTGAAAAGGTCATCCAAGGCTCCGCATATACGCTAACGACCGAGGAGGAGGACGCCCAATTGCGCAAGCGGCTCACGGACTTCCTCGCCAAAATCACTTTCAACCCGCTTCCCACTGCCGACGGAGCTACGCCGGGCACGGCAGCCACCCCCGAGAAATCTGCCATAACACCCGCTACCGACAAACCGTCCCGTTGAACGGCTGCAGGCCGAGAGTTTTCCCTCGCCGAAACCATGCCTGACGCTTACCTAGTCGGCATGAACCTCAACACAGCGCTTGTGATTCTGATCGTTGGCGCGCTCGCCGGCGTTCTCAGCGGACTTATCGCCAAGGCCAGAGGCAAAGGCTTCAACCTCATTGTCCACATCATCGTTGGCATCATCGGAGCTTTTCATGGCCGCCTCATTTTCGCTCTGCTCGACATCCGCGCCTCGGGCAACGTCGGCCACATCGTCTTCGCCGGCATCGGTGCGATTCTCTTTCTCTATCCCCTGCGCTTCATCAAACCCGCCTAAGGAAAATCCCTACTCGTTTTACAGGAACAAACAGAGAGAACAGAGTAGCCAGCAATACCCCGCCTCCGTTCCCTCTGTTGCCTTCTGTTCAAACAAATCCTCTTCTGTCTCCGTGCCAACTCGCCACCTGTGGGAAAAAAATCGACATACCCCCGTTTTGCCCCGCTACTGCTGATTGCCCTGACGCTCGTCCTCAGCGGCTGCGTGTACTTACGGCTGCTCGATCTGAAAAAGCAGTTCGCCCGCTTCGACGAGAATTTTGTACTTCTCCCCGGGGATGATTTCGAACTGCGCTTTCTAAAACCCGTCCTCACCGCCAGCGATGTTCGCTGGCTTGGCGCCGAACCCAAAACCGTCCGGCCTTGGAAAGACGGCGAGGAATGGTCCATTCGCTGGGTGAAAACTCCGCCGCCGGGCCTGCGCGAAGAATCGGTTTACGACATGGAGTTTATCGCCCGCCTCGCCGACGATCGCCTCGTCGAAGCCGCGATCCCAAAACGCTACTTCGCGTATTTCCCGAAGGAACTTTTTATCAATCTCCTTCGTTCCACCGGCGCGGCCAAGGTCGACAAAACCGATCGTCAGGCCGAAACCCAAACCGAGACTCCGCCCGAAACGCCCCTGCCCAATCTGAAATCCATCGGCGGCATGCTCGGCGCCCCCACGCAAAAAACCACCAACAAGTCCGGTCAGCTCGTGTACCTTTACCTCTATCGACTGGATTTGCCCAAGCCAGATTCAAAACCCGTCGAAATGACTTTTCTCTTCGACCCCGCCAGCGGCGACCTCCGCAAACTCACCGCCAAACTCCCCCACGGCACGTTGAAATACGATTTCTCGAAGTCACCTTCTAAAAAATAGCTCCATAGGCCTCATCTTCATTGGCCGGTACGTCGGTAAACCGTTTCGACGATTACGTTTTTGATCCCGGCTTTGCGAACTTCGTCGAGCACCGCAACGGTCTGACCGTATTTTGCGCGCTCGTCACCCGCGAGGAGAACGGTCGGAGTTTTACATCCCGTCACATATTTCGCTAAGGCAACTGGTAATTCGCGCTCGGTGATCAGCGCCTTATCCCAATAGATTCCCGCATCGGTGATTTGCAGCACTACGGCACGGTGTTCATTCTGTCCATGGATGCAGAAACACCCTGGCCATTCGAGTGGGATGACTGTCTTCTTTTCCAAGCCCAAAGAGAACATCGCGAAAACGGCGAAGAGAAAAAATAGAATTGCGACCAGCGACATGAGCTGAATTTTCGCGCGCTGTTGCGGAATGGTCAGCAGCCGGGAACGAGGATCCTTGAAAGCCATGTTCGTTTAGGGATATGGATATGTTTTGGAGAATTAACGTAACAACGCGACATTTATTAACGCATCCAAGGCTGCGACTTTGCGTGTATCTCTAGAGCATTTTTAAAAATGTCATAGCCGCACAACTCCGGCTGTAGGGGCGCAGTCTTGTGTTTTGTACCGGGTTGTGGGTAACACATGTACCGCTAGTGAGGTAACACTTTTCAACTCATGGAAGAAGGGCCATGGCCCTTCTTCCATGAGTTGGGACAACAAAAATACAATCGCGCGACGGCACGAGTTTGTGACGTTCGCGCTTGCGGGCTCGATCAGTATGGTGGCCTTGTGTGAGCGTTTTGGCGTCAGTCGCAAAACCGGTTACAAGTGGTTGAGGCGTTTCCATGCACAAGGGCCCGCTGGCCTGGAAGACCGGCAGCGTGCACGCGTACGTCGCAGCAACCAGACCTCATGTTCGGTGGAGACGCGTGTGGTGAAGCTGCGCACGAAGCATCCTACCTGGGGAGCGCGCAAACTACATCGCAGGCTCTGCGATCTGGGCCACACTTGCATGCCGGCGGTGAGTACCTTCGCACGCATTCTTCGCCGGCGTGGGTGCATTCACCCGCGCCACAGTGCCGCACACCAGCCGATGCAGTGTTTTGCCAGAGCCGAGCCCAATCAACTCTGGCAAATGGACTTCAAGGGCCACTTTGCCATGCAGCGCGGTGGCCGCTGCCATCCGCTCACGGTGCTCGACGACCACTCCCGCTTTTCCGTTGGGCTTGAAGCGTGTGCCAACGAGCAGACGGTGTGCGTGCGTGAGCGCTTGGAGCGCATCTTCACCTGCTACGGCCTGCCCGAACAGATCCTTTGCGACAACGGCCCTCCTTGGGGCGGAACAGGGCCGGAGTTCACCCAGCTCAGCGTCTGGTTGCTGCGCCTGGGCGTGGAGGTCATCCACGGCAGGCCGTTTCATCCTCAGACCCAGGGCAAAGACGAACGTTTCCACCGCACCCTCAAGGCCGATCTTCTGGACCGCCTCGACTGGCGCGACCTCGCCCAGGCACAGCGACGCTTCGATGCGTACCGCCATCTCTACAATTATGACCGTCCACATGAAGCGCTTGATCTGGCCGTGCCAGCCTCCCGCTATCGCCCCAGTTCCCGCCGAATGCCAGCCAGGCTTCCCATCGCGCAGTATGAAGCCTCGGAGCTGGTCCACCTGGTGAAATCCAAGGGCGAGATCACCTTCCAAAACCGTTTCTTCTTCATCGGCCAGGCTTTCATCGGACTGCCTGTGGCGCTGCGACCCTGCGCAGCCCACGGCGTTTATCGGGTCTGCTACGCCGCATTTACTCTCGGCCTTATCGATCTATCAAAACCAACCAATCTTCCCAAAGGCTGCTACCATCCCCTGCTTCGGCCTACTCATACACTGTAACCCCATTAGCGGTTCATCTGTTACCCTTGACCCGAGTCTATACACAAGCCTGCGCCCCTACGAAGACAGCTCGGTTTGTAACACCGATTTACAGCTACAGTTTGTGTGTGTGTGCTCTAGAACAAAAAACCGCGGAAAGATCTCCGCGGTTTCATTCTGTCGCGCATTCGCGGCTAAAACTCACTCCACCATGGGCGGCGGTTCGACGAAGATGCCAGGCTTGATTTCGATCTTCACATTTTCAAACACCGGCTTGTCGGCGTCTTTGATCACAAAATCGTTTTCCGCAGTCAGTGTGACATTGCGCAGGGTGATGTTTTTAATCGGACTGTCGGGCAAACCGACGATTTTTCCGGCGTTCTTCGATCCTTCGACGGTCACGTTTTCGATGAGGATGTTTTGGATGGCGGGAATTTTTGTCGGATCGCCTTTGAAGTTGGGGCGATTGTTATCGACGTATGAGAGATCGAGGACGATGGCGTCTTTCACGTTTTTCATCGTGATGTCGGAGTAGCGCACGTTCTCGACGAGGTCGCCGGCGCCTCGCATGGATTTTATGCGAATGCCGTTGTCCGTGCCTTCGAGGGTGCAGCGGCGCACCAACATATTTTTGATGCCCGCGCTCGTCTCCGAGCCGATTGAAAGACCGTGGCCATGCTTGATCGTGCAATCCTCGATCAGAAGATTGGTGCCGCCGAGCTTGATCACGATGTCGTCGTCGCCGGTGTCGATGTCGCAATGGTGAATCCAAGCGTTGGTGCAACTGCCGGGATCGATCGCGTCCGTGTTGGGCGCATCGTGCGGAGCGCGAACTTTCACGCGCTCGATGGTCAGATCGGTGACGCCTTTCGGTACAAGGTGAAACATGGCGGAGTTCTGCAGGGTGACGTCGGCCACGAGCAGGCGCTCGATGCGCTCCAGAATAATCATGTGTGTGCGACGGTAAACGATGCGATTTGGTTCGGTTTCCTTGACCTTGCGGGCGGCGCGTTCGGACCATTCCCACCAAAGCGCTCCGTTGCCGTCGATTTTGCCCGTGCCGGTGATGGCAACGTCATGAAGGCCTTTGCCGTTGATCAGTGGTTCGGGTGCGCGGTATTTTTCGCGCAGTTCGTCCTGCGACGTGATGGTCTTGGGATCGGGCACGCCGAAATCGGCGAAGTTGTCGGGCGACTGGATCATCGCGCCTTCCGCGAGATGGAGTTCGAGATTGGAACAGAGTGTGACTTGCAGCGTGCGAAAAACGCCTTTCGGCACGATCAGTTTTCCGCCGCCCGCCTTGTCGACCGCGGCGATTGCATTCTTAAAGGCCTCGGTATTGAGCGTCTTGCCATCCCCCACTGCACCGTAGTCGGTCAGCAGAAAGGTGCGCTGAGGAATCCTGGGACGCGCGGGACGCACGTTTTCAACCGCGGAAACATCGACGAGGGGCATTTTGGGCGAAGCGGTCTCCGCTGCAAAAACGCATGAGGCAAACAAAGAAAGTAGCACAAACGCTCGGGGGAAATTTTTCATGAGGGGAAAGGTTTCAAACATGCAGCTAATGACGCCGGTCGCGAGGAAAAGTCGCAGCAGTCCTGTCATTGAAACTCATGACACATGCCTCCATGTTCTCCCGCTCGCTTTTGAAATCAATTTATCATGCCTTGGGATCTTCATCATAAAAAGGGCATCCATCTGCCACAAATCGGTTGGTGGCTGGACCCGCAGCGCCCGGCCGACTTTGCAGTCGTATCGCACGCCCATTCGGATCATTGCGCACGCAACAAGGAGATTGTCTGCACGCCGGCCACCGCCCGCCTTGGGCTTGCCCCGGAAGGACGGACAAAGATTTGAGGTGGGTTGTTATGGTTAGTGGTGGAGGGATTCGTAGTCGAGCGGGGAGAGGTAACCGAGGGAGCTGTGGAGGCGCTCGCGGTTGTAGAAGCAAATATAGTCGTGCAGATGGGCGCGCGCTTCTGCGCGGGTGGCGAAGGTGCGTGGATAAACGCATTCGAGTTTGAGGGTGCTCCAGGCCGATTCCATGGCGGCATTATCGTAGCAGTTGCCGCGGCGGCTCATGCTGGGGATCGCGCCCATCGCGTGAAGCTTCTGGCGGTACGCCTCGCTGGCATACTGGCAGCCGCGGTCGGTGTGGATGATCAACCCGGCTTTGGGCTGGCGCGAACGGCGCGCCATTTCCAAGGCCGACAGGACCAGTGGCGTGTCGATTTTTTCACTCATGGCCCAGCCGACCAGCCGGCGGCTGCATGCATCTTTGAAGGCGCATAAATACAGCCAGCCTTCGCCGGTTCCGATGTAGGTCAGATCGCTCCGCCAAACGTGATCGAGCGCGGTGACCGCAGGCTTTCCCAAGAGGAGATTCGGGGCGATCGGACCGGGATGGTTGCTGTCGGTGGTTTTGACTTTGTACCGCCGGCGGGACCGGGCGCTTTGGCGTTGTTGTTTCATCAGCCGGGCGATGCGTTTGCGGCTGGGTGTGGGCTGGCCCGGGCATCGCAAGACTTGCTGGATACGCGGCGCTCCGTAGGTGCCCCGGCTCCGCAGGTACGCGGCGGTGATTTTCGGGGATAGTTCCGCATCCGCCAATGTTCGCGGACCCGGATGAGTCTGCCGGTGGCAATACGCGTGGTACCCGCTGGTGCTCACGCCAAAGGCCGCGCACAGATCGGCGATCGTGTGGTGGGTCTTCATCGCAGTTATCCTTTCGTACCGCTCGGCGGGGGTTCGGAGAGGATGCCCAAGGTTTTTTTTAATATGTCGCGCTGGGTGCGCAGGCGCTCGTTCTCCTGACGGAGCGCTCGCAACTCCGCTTGCAACGAACCGATGTCGGCCGGCGTTTGCGCGCCGCCCCCATGGGGGCGTTCCTCCGTGCGGATCCACGCATACAGGGTCGTCTCGTGGACCCCGATCTTCGGCGCATACTTCGGCACGCTTTCCCCGCTCAGCCGCCACGCCGCCACGCTGTCGCGGCGAAACGCCTCGTCATACTCAGGCACGTATTTGCGGGGCGGCGGGGCCGCCTCGTTCTTGGTCTCGGGTTTGTTCATGGACTTATTCTTTCTTCGTAGGCCCTCTTCTTTGTCCACGTTTTCGGGGTAAGCTTACCTGTTGCGCGCCCGGATGCCCGGTCGCCGGGTCGAGCACGCCCTGCCCTTCGGCCGCGCCGAACAGCTCACTTCCAACACGAACATCACGCTTCATCCGGCAGGTCACATCTTCGGTTCCGCCCTTTGCCTGCTCGAACACGCCGACCACGGGCGTCTGCTCTACACCGGCGATTTCAAACTGCACGCCGGACTCTCCGCCGAACCTTGTGCCACACCCCAAGCCGACGTTCTCGTGATGGAAACGACTTTCGGTCTGCCGCGTTACGTATTCCCGCCCGTCGAGGAAGTGCGCGCCGCCATCGTGGCGTTTTGCCGGCAAGCCCTCGCCGACGGAGCCACACCCGTGCTTTACGCGTATGGCCTGGGCAAAAGCCAGGAATTGCTGTGCGTGCTTGGCCAGGCTGGCCTGCCGGTGATGATGCATGCCGAGACATTTCGCCTGACGGAAATTTGCCGCCAGCTCGGACTCGCAATGCCGCCCGCCCGCGAGTTCGACGCGAATGAGTTGCCCGGGCACGTCGTCATTTGTCCCCCGCAAAGTCGCAATGCTTCCTTCCTCCGCAAAATTCCTGCGCCGCGCACCGCGATGATTTCCGGTTGGGCACTGGATCGCTCGACGATTTTCCGCAGCCGCTGCGACGCGGCTTTCCCGCTTTCCGACCACGCGGATTTCCCCGAGCTGCTGCGTTTCGTGGAACTCGTGAAACCCAAACGCGTGCTGACGCTGCATGGTTTTGCCGCGGAGTTTGCCAGCGAACTGCGCCGCCGCGGCATTGAAGCCTGGGCCATTAGCGAAAACAACCAGCTCGACCTGCCGCTGGGCCCTCGACCCTGTAGGGTTCGATCTCGGTCGACGCCCGGTTCGAAAACTACGCTCGCCGAAGCAAGCACAGGCCTGCGCAAAACGGCGAACCTGCACCGTTCATGTAACTTTTGCCCCGCCCATCGTTCGCGGCGTGACTTTTTCGCGCCAACGTGAAAAGTCGCCCGCACCGGCTCGCCTTTCAACGGTCACATCCCCCATGCCCAAGTTCGTAAAACGCTGCCTTCTCGCTCTCGGTTTTATTTTTATCACAATCGTCCGTGCCGAGCCCTTCACCGCTTTTGGCGATGGCGAACGTCTCGTCTACAAGGTCAGCTGGGGCATCATCGGCGCGGGCCAGATCGAAATCGTCGCCAAAGCCGAGACCGGCCCCGACGGCAAGCCGCTCATGCGCATCACCAACACCATTGCCTCAAAAGGCTTGGTGCGCGGCATGTACCGTTTCGACAACCGCGCCGAAGTGCTGATCGAGCGCGAAACCAGCCGCATGCTCTGGGTGGCCGAAAAAGGCATGGATCGGAGCAAACAAACTGAAAGCCGCACCGATTTCGACTACGCCGCCAACCTCGCGCACCACAAGGACACCCAGCGTCCCAACCGCAACTGCGATATCCCCCTAAAACCCGACGCGTTGCCGATGGATTTGCTCTCGGCACTCGTGCAAACGCGGCATTGGGACATCAAAGTCGGCGATGCCCGCGATGTCCTCGTCCATTTCGGTCGCGACATTTATCCCGTCACCATCCGGGCCGAAGGTACCGAGGAAGTGGATACGCCGCTCGGGGATTTTCAGTCACTCGTGCTCTGCCCGCGCATGGAAAAAGAACCACCACGCGGCGTTTTCAAAAAAGGCGGCGAAATCAAAGTCTGGATCGCCCAGTCCGGCGCCCGCCTACCCGTTAAGATGCAACTCAAACTCGGCTTCGGCACCGCCACCCTCACCCTCTCCAGCCATACGCCGCCAGCCACTCCACCAGAGACAAGCTCCTCCACCCCAAGTCCCAAAGCCTGACTCTGTTTGAGTGTTTTCAAAGCCTGACTCTGTTTGAGTGTTTTTGGCGTCGACGCGGTCGTTCTTGATCTGCGCGTCAGCGATGATCCGATTCTTGGCCGGGTGCGAGAGTACCACTTCGCTCACGCCAGGGGCCTCCTCAATCAGGTCGTAGATTGTGCCCCAGTTCCAACACGCCTCGATGACAACAGCGCTGGGTGCATCCAGCGATCTGAAGTAACTGGCGATAGCTTCCGGTTCGTGACCATTGATCCGGCCTTCCTTGACCAAGTTGCCCTGCTCGTCGAGTGTGCAGGCAACGCTGTAGCGTTTGTGATGATCGATTCCAGTATACAGTTTTGTCATAGCAGCGCCAGCTTAGCACAGCGCCCTTGCGCCGTACTTACCTGACTGCCGCTCATGTTACCTGACTCCTTTTTCACGCCTTCTGACTCCTTTTTCAGCCTTTTCTCTTTAGTCTTCTCCTTTTTTGAGCCTCTCTTACCGGTCTGTCCGGTTCATACCGGCTTGGTTGTCAGTAGGCATTACTACTACAGAGCCAGATTTCGCCACTTGCTCCTTTCGCATCGGCTCCATTTTAAATGGAAACACACAACCGCTAAACAACCAATTTTCAATACTTCCATCTGGCAGAACAACGAAGTAGTTCAATACCCAACCATCATTTTTAAATGCAACTTTCGGCTCGGAATCATATTTCTCAAGCAAAGCGGAGGTTGCGTTCAAGATCTCCGAATTATGACCATCGCCATTAAGAACTATATATTCCTTCCATTGTTTTATATAATAATCATTAATTACACGCCCTTCTCCTCTTAGTGAATAAAACGAATAAAATACGCTCACTGAATATTTCCTCAAGAAATCCTCAGAATCACTTTTCGTTAGCAGCTCAGCCCCCATCATGGCGTTAATTTTATCTAAAGCATTGGTGACAACCATGGACACACCATCATCCTTCATACGGTATAAATACACACCTCCTTCACCGAGCCCAAAATAGATATAGAACAGGCTACCGTTTTTGACCCACGAGAACATAGGCGCGCGATCAACCTTTATTGGATATATAGATATCTCGCTCGCCTGACAGTTAAACGAGGCCGTCTGAAGCATGTTTGCAACAAAAAGCATGACAAGAAAATTAATTCCTTTAACTACATTCGGCATATATAATTATAATGATTACAGTTTTGTGGCGCCATAGCCAATATAGCCCTTAAAAGGCGTGCCCTGATAGATGGTCATCGTTTGATTGATATACGCACTCCTCGAGAATTCCTGATCATTCCTACCTCGCCAGTCCAACTTAAAATGCCCAAGCAATTCACTTTTACCTAAAGCCACAACGTCCCCCAAATAACCGGTATTCGTCATAACATATTTACCAGAATCCTTATCGAGGCGAACTGTGATCGCATGATAGTTACTTGGCCAGTTGGCTTCGCGATTATATTCATACTTTATAACTGTAGATACAGGCGATTCACCAATTTTATCCACAAACTCTTCTATAGTGCTTCCTGTTATCACATTAAGCTGAGCACCATGTCGGCGCATCACTGGCGCAAGGAGTGTTTCGGATGCGTCCATACCTTTGTATTCTAAATTCCAATCACGCCCCTCATCACCATCTTCTTTCGCGATTTCCGCTTCAAGGTTACCAGGATCAATACCGGTTACCCACCTCAGTACCTCTCTAATAGACAAAGGCATACATCCCGCAATTGAGCAGTCTCTAATTTGTCTAAAAGGTTCAGGCCTCGGTTCACTGTTTGGGGCATTATTTTTCAACGCCTGTTCGTTCGACCAGTTTGCTGCTGCTGCTTGGCTAGCCTCGTAGGCTTTAACATCAGAGTCATTTTTCGAAGCTGTAACCACTTCTTTGGGCCTACGAATGGGATGAATTGTCCCATCTTTACCTTGGACCTCATATATTTCTTCGTCTTCAGGTTTCGGTGGTGGCGGTGGTAGTGGCGGCGTCGGATCAGAGGATTTCCCTTCATTAATTTTTTGGTACTGCGCTTGCATGCCTACATCGGCACCTACCATACCGAGCAAATCGTACCGGTTCACTCCGTCATTGCCGCAAAAGGCATAAAGATTGATGCCACCCTGCTCTTCGGCGGGGTCACGATTGATAAAGCGACCCAAGTTTGGTTGGTAATACCGCATGCCGTAGTAGATTAACCCAGTCTCATCATCGGTGTACTTGGTCGCCGAGCGGAAGGGATTGGCCGTGCTGTAGGAGCCTGCTGCGCTCTGCAGGTTGCCGAAGGGATCGTACTGGTAGGCCGCGGCTACGCTGCCAGAACCGTCGTATAGGCCCAAGACATTGTGCGAAGCGTCGTAGAAGGGATAGTACTGACTGTTGCCCCCGAGATACGCATCGATCAACAGCAGGCCACCCACGCCACCGGCGCCCTGAGCCGTACCCGACACATCCGGTCCCCAGGCAAAGCGTCGCGTGAGCGTGCCGTTGCTGTCGAGTTCGGCAATCAGGTTCCAGCCATCGTAGATATAACGCGTGGTCGCAATGCCAGTGCCACTTTTTTCGACGCGGCGGCCGAGGTAATCGTATTTATAATTCCAGACCGAGCTACCTTGGGTGACTGCGATCAGGCGATTCTCGGCGTCGTAGGCGAAGCCCCGCATACCGTCATTAGTCAGGTTGCCATTCGCATCGTACGAGATCGCTCCAGCAAACGGTGTGGCCTCGTATTGATTGAGCGCGTTGGGCGTGTAGCTACCATTTTGATCTGCGGTGCGGTTGCCCATCGCATCAAAGCCGTAACTGCGGGCTGCGCCGGCTTGCGCCCCACCGGCACTGCCGTCGGTGTTAAGCTGGTATTTACCGCTGGCGCCCAGTTCCTGCCGGTCGGTGTAGCTGTAGTTCGTGTAACTGCCCCAACCTCCGGACAACCCCAGAAGATTGGCATAGGCTCCGCCGGTGGTTTTCTCCGTAGCTCGGAGGCCATAGCTGTTTGCCTGCCCCACGCCATCCAGACCGAAGTAGCCCACGCGAGTTGATACCGGGTTCGCAATGCCCCAGGCTTGGGCAATCGTATCGATCCGATTACTGTCAGACCGGTAGGTGTAATCCCGCGAGTAGTTCCAAGATGAGCCACCAGTCAGTTGTTCGATCGTCGCCACGAGGTTCGAGTTGTTCGTATACGTGTAGGTGAACGGGATGAGATTATTGTAAGAAATCGTGTTCAACCGCAACACCGCATCGTACCCATAGCCCACATTGTAGAGTATGCCACTGTCGAGCTTGAGTCCGGAGGTCGCACCGTTGAGCCGGCCCGAGACGCCGTACTGGTAGTTGTAGTTGAGCGTGTGACTGCCGAGGAAGGCTGGCAGGTTTTCGTTCTTCAGGCGGGCGCTCTTGTTGAGCAGGTCACCCTCGTCGCCCGGATCGGTCGATGTGTCGTAGTAATCCAAGCTGCGCTGACCGGCCACGTCGGTGACAGTCTTGGTCCGTCCCGCACGATCGTAGGTGTAGGTCAAGTTGGCGGTCAGTCCGTCGTTATAGGTGACCGTCCAGAGCAGGTTAAGCGGAGTGTAATTATAGGAGGTCAGGACGTTGCGGGCGTCGGTGCGCGTCGCGATCTGGCCCATTGCGTTGTAAGTGTAGCTCGTCGAACGGTTGGCCGCATCGACCTTCGACTGAAGCAGGCCGGTGGCCGCCTGATAGTTCCAAGTAGTCACGTCGCCATCGCCGCCGAAGCCGGAAGGCAAAGTGGAACCGGTCCACGTACCTGAGCGATAGGTGTGCATCTTCGTTTTCTGGCCGAGTTCGTTGTATTCGAAGCGGACAGGATTGACGGTGTCGCCCCACTGATGTGTTTGGTTGCCAGCTTCATCGAAACGGAAATAGGCGGCCTTGCCGGTCTGATCGCTTCGCGAAGTCACGCGGCCCGCACTGTCGTAGCCCAAGGTGGTGGCGTGTAGATCGGGCGTCGTGATTGTCTCGGCCAGAGCCGATCCGTTTCTGTAGGTGTAACTCGTCGTGCCGATGCGAGGATCGGACGATGCCTGTAGGCGGCCCAAGGCGTCGTAGGCCTGCAACGTCGTCTGGCCCTGGGCATTGGTTGCGCTGACAGGCAGGCCGTTGATCGAGATTTGCCTCATTGCCTGGTTGGTGCCAGTGGAGGTGGCGACTGTTTCAAGCCGCTTATTTGCACGATTCGCGTAGGTGAAGGAGTCCGTCAGGTTGTGATCGAAATCGATGGCGACGATGTGTGCCACCATGGAGGCACCAAGGCCGGAAACCTGTGTGTAGGATTGCGAAGCATAGCGCGCAACCGTGCTCGTGGAACCGTCGTAGGGGTATACTTTCACGCGAGCATATTGATACCAGTTCGAACCATGACCATTGGGTGCGCCTGTTTGATAACCGGTTTCATATTCCTTAATCCCATAGTCTGCGCTGAGATTGAGGCCCAGCGTGTAGGCGCTGTTGGTGGTGAAGCCTTCACGGAACAACCGGCCAAAAGCGTCGTAGTTGAAAATATGAGCAGGAGCGACAGTCAAACCATCGGAAGTGGTTGTCTGCCTCTGGAGTTGGCCCGTGGTTGCGTTGTATTCGTTGGTGACCACCCGCGTGCCATTGCCCCAAGTTGGGGTGGAAACAGAAAGCGTGCGATTCAACCAATCTGCCACCGTCGTGATGGTTTGTCCTGCGGTCGCCTGAGTGGTGGTTAAATTACCTGTCGAGGAGTCGTAACTGTACGTGTAGGAGGTGTCGGGAACAGCCGGACCTGAAACCGACTTCGGACGCCCATCGGCATAGACGGTTTCGGTTTTGACCCCGTCACCGGGCAGGGTGGTCACTAGTGAGGTCGCTGAGGGATAGGCAACCGACGTGGTGAGGTTGCCGGGGAGCACGCGCCTCGTAATCCGGCCAGCCGTGTCGTAGTCGTAGCTCGTCACCAAGGTCTCGCCGGTGCCGACGCCCGAGACCGTTTCGGTTTTCAGGCGGCCCGCAGGATCGTAGAGATAAGTGGTGGTTGTGGCCTGCACGATGTTGGCTCCCTCACTCGCGGAAGCGCGCGTCATCGTGTAAACACGATCATAATCGTCGTAGGTGTAGGACCGGGTGATGCCCGATTCATCTTTTTCCCAATCTTTCCTGAAGCCGGTGAAGCCCGCCTCGTAAAAGATGCGTCCTGTCCAGTCCGCGCGGTCGGCTTTGCAGGTGAGATTGCCGAGATCGTCATACCGATAATAGACCGACGAAAGTTCCGGAAAACTACTGCCGCCAGTATAGACATAACTCGATTCGCGCAGCACGCGGTCCGCAGAATCGACGATGCGCTCCGTCACCGACGATTTATAAGGATCAAGGTCGAGTGAATCGATTATGGCGCCGCTGTATGAACCGACCGAGCTGCCGACCTTGCCGTCCAATTGCGCAATCAGAAGATGGGGGCCTGACTCGTCGGCTATCCAAGTGGAGCCGCTCAGTGTACCGCGCTGGTACGCAAAAGAAGTTTTGGTCCCATCGGGACGTGTCGTGGAAGCAAGGCGGTCGCGAAAGTCGGTATCGGCAAGCCGGGCACTGTAGGTCTTTGTAATGGTGCTCAGAGATGAACCGCTCGCGGTGTATGTATTTGTGGTCTTGACCACTATCGACCTGCCGTTCAACGCATCCATTTGATAGGAAAATACAGACTGGCCGATAACGGTGGAGCCGCTCGTGACAGTGTCACTGATCCGCACTGTCTTTCCATCAATAAGATCGGGGGAATAAGTGTAGGATGAAATCAAGTCCGTACTCTGGTTGACAGCATTGTCCAGAAACGAGCTTCGCGTCTGCCTCTCCAAACCCATCGCATTCCACGGTTGCCCACCAAGATTATTTCCTCCTTCGCGAAGAACCCGGAAATAATCGGTGATGATTCGCCCTCCACTGGGGATGGATGCGATTACGTTGCCTTCAGTGTCAATGCCCCGCCCATAACCAGGATGCTGATCCGCGCCGGCGCCGATTGTCTGAGACATGGGACTGTTATATAGTTTTTCATCGCCTTCGTTATAGGCGAGATCCTCGCGATAGAGTATGGCACCTGCATCGTCGCTGCCGGCATGCTGATACTTATGGGTAAAAGTGACTGCTTTCGTGAGAGGTCCGTTGCGCCAGTAATGATAACGTGAGGCGTAGCTCAGTTTTGTGAGGCCGCCCTTCGCCGCCGAAACAGATCTCGCCGGCCACTGGCGATGCACGGCATAAGTGTAGACCGCATAAAACGGGTAGTAAGTCACGCCTCCATCCATGCTCATGGAGTTTTCAGGTCCTTTATACTGGTACCAATCGGTTCGGAATTCCAGAATCTTGGTGTCTCCGCCCGTGGTTCTGGTCATCGTCACAGCCAGTGCATTGCCCCTGTTGAATGTCTGTGGTTGTCCTTCGAGCAGTTGGTCGTTTGAAGCAAGCGGCGTCAGCGCAGGCATGGAAACGTCAAATTGATAAACCGACAACGGCGTTGCACTGCTGAAATCCAATAAGGAGCCAGACTGTGGATAAGAACCTGGGGCGTAAAATTTGATGGTGTAGCTATAGCGGGATCTCTGCACATCGACGTACCCAGCCGGTCCCTTCAGTTGGGTGCGTAATTGGCCGGAGGACCAAACGCCCTGATTAGCCGGACCGGGATACAGGCTCACGAGAGCCGCTTTGCAGGAATCAATATCCCAATAGTTGCCAGCATTGAACGTCAAGGTGCCGACCGGGCGCCCTGCACGATCGCACCCCAGACCGAACTGGATCATCTGGTCCTTTTCGAGCCGTGAAGTATCGACCGCGCCAAAAGGAAGTTCGCTCGCAAACGAAGTGCGAATTTTGAGGATATTGCCCGCAGCCTCGACTTCCTGCTTGGTAATGGTATCCACATATTGGTCGTTCAAGAGAATGTTCTTTCTTGTGATCCTGGGATTCAGCGGATCGGGGCGGGCTACGATCAAGTAGTCTGGAGCTGTAGCGGTGATCGTGGCCTGCTCTTCAGTGTCGTCCTTTACATCAACATATATGCAATCGCCAGTGTAATTCGGGATTGTTGTCGAGCCGCCGTTTCTGGTTACTGTTATTTCACCACCGCCTATCGGTTGAAATTCCAGCTTCAACTGCGAGAGCGAGCCCCGGATACGCTGTTGCTGGTCCGAGTAGGACCAGGTTGGATCTATCCAGAGGTTGTAGGCCTCAAGATTCGTGAAGCCGGATCCACTGGCCACGCCCTGTGCAGCGTCCGCAGGATTGTATGGGTCCAGACCGTATTGCTGCTCCCAACCATTGGGAATGCCATCGCCGTCCTGATCGCGATTGGGATCCAAGGTGAACGTCACCACATAGGTTGCAGACCAGGCGGAGTCGGCATAGTTGCCAGAGGCCAACCGCATCACCCTGAAAATCACAGTGCCAGCACGAGAAACGGTGATGCGACCATCGCTCGTCACAGAGGCACCCAACGCGCTTCCGCCACCTACCAATTGGAAAACATAAGCCCCGCTTCCCGAGCCTCCTGTGGCCACAGCCTGAAAAGTATCGCCTACAAAGGCCGAACCATCAGCACTGCCAACGGAGTCTTGATAGGACTGGGGTTGCGTAATCGCAGTCGAAGCAACAATTGAATTATCCATTCTTGAACCACCCATAGGCGTGGTTGCCCAGCCCTCCGCACGAAAGTTTACGGTCTGCACACCGTTATCTGTACTCGTATAACTGGTAGCCACTGTATAGCTACCCAAAGCACCTCCACGACCATACGACGCGACCTGAGCGCCATTCTTGTAAATATAGACATAGGCGGCAACACATGATGTATTTGTTTGGGATGCGGCCAATGTATAACTTTGCCCAGAGGTGGCAGAGGCTGGAGGTGGCGTTGTCCAGCTTACGTTCGCCGCAACGTCAAATGCTGCGAATACAGTAACAATCAAAGTAATTATCTTTTTCATGACAGATCTCCGTTATAAACCCAGCCGGGATAGTTTCGCTTCGATATTCTCCAATCCACGGACGTCGTGGATTGTGCCATCGGTCGCGGTCAAATAAACAGCTGGTGCCTCGACCGCTCCGAGTCGGTCAGCCAAATCACCCTCCAAGCCCCCGCAAACATAGATCAGCCGCCCGGGCAATTTGTGTTCTGTGCCGGCTGACTTGGCTCTATTTAAATCGGAGTCGATGCAGATCCCGATTACATTCGCTTTCTCCAGATTTCGTGCAGCCAGCATCTCGGCGAACCTTACGCTGTCGGGATTCCAAGTTGCCCAGAAATAAATTACCCCCGGTTTACCCTCCTGCCATTTTATCTCCGTTTCGCCTAAAACCGATCCACTCACCAGTCCGGTGATGGTTTGTCCAACCAAGGTATGTCGAGTAACCAAACGCCTTGCCTGTTTGCGAACAATTTCTGGTCCTGCGGAGCCTGCAACCTCGCGCGCAATCGCAAGAGCGCTGGCAGATTCTCGCTGCATCGATTGGGTGAGCAGCGAAATATAGCCCTGGGGTTGATCTGGGAATTCCTCTATCAATCGACGTGCTACTTGCTCATATTCACGCACCAAGTCTGCTTCCGATCGGATACGATCTCTCGCCATTTGGAATTCGTAAGTTCCGGCGACGATGGCTCGCTGCGAGGAAGGAATCGAAACATCGCCACGAAACTCCTTTACCGCGGCTTGCATACGCAAATCGGAAGATTTTTGTCCTTCAGCGACTGCATCAAGGAGAAGCAATGCCTCCAATTTGCGCGCTTCTACAGCCTGACAATGCTTTTTGTGCGTTAGGTAAAATGACCTTGCACGGTCTGCTTTGACGAGAATCGCCAGGGAATCGCTTTGAGGTTGCTGCAAAAAAGATCGAAGGTGCCTCCATGAGGAATCCGCATCTTCAATGTCACGCGATGATGGTGGAGTGACCACATTCTGATTGCTCAGATAATCAATGGTGCTGATGGCAGCGTTTCCCTCAGCACAAACAACGGGAAGGGCCAATATCGGAGCGCACAGGCAAAGGACAAGGATACGCAGATGCGTTCTCATAGAGAAAATGAGGCTTTTGTTAATGATGCAGTCCATATCCTACCCCACCGCGCCAAGTCACCCGCCAAGGGTCTCCCGCGTGAAAAAAGTCGATTGCTGGATTGCTTCGAAAGCACCGAACCAACTGCTTGAAGTCAATATCTTTCTTCCGATTTCGTGATAACGATTTTTTCGCCGACTTGGTGACGGCAAATTTTAGTGCACTTGAGAGAAAAAACCCGGCAGAGTTTTTTAGACTCTGCCGGGTATTTATGGATCAGCTTTTGGTTTCGGCTGCTTTCCTTGAGCCAGCCTTTTTACGATCACTACTGCGCACGCCGCCGGCTTGCTCGTACTGTGTCGAGTCGGGGCCGTAGACTGCGCGGAAACCGCTGCGAACTCGCGTGATCATCGTGCGCAACACGGATGCCGCGGCGTCACGCTGATTAGCCAGATCGATCATCTCGAGGCGCTTGGCCTCTACTTGTTCGCTCAACTTCACAGCTTTGCTCTGTGACTCGACAAACTGGGGCAATGTCATGTCACCGAGTGAAAAACCCGGATTGGCTGCCCAAGTATCGGCGTTTTTCTGAGCATCGATGTTCATGCGGCTAATGGTGGTAGGTCCTGCCTTCATAGTATTTTGTATTTATTTCGAGTGAACCGTGTTTGATGGAAGCAGCGCCCTGGTTCAGGAGCGCAGGCTTGTGGTTGACAGGTCGGTGTCACGAGACTGGCAATTTGTGCGCTAGAATCGTTTCCACGACCTGAAATTTAGCTATGTTTGTTGGTTTTAATGAAAATTGCCCGCATGCGACCGGTTCTCGTGACAGAAGATGAGGCCTGCTGGTAAAACGACAGCCTAACTTCATATGAGCGCGTCACGGCGCAAGGGCGTGGTCGTCCCATCCAGTCCAAACCATATGAGTACGTTGGCGTGCTTTGTGGCTCCGCGGGATTCAGAGACGGAGGAATCCAGTTACTCGATGGTCTTTTTTACTCAATTCATGCTCCGCTCGACAGATGAGCGTCTCCACTTATGTTGTAGCGTGCTCCACTTGGCTTCGGTGACGTCTTCTCATCTTTGAGCAAGGCGTGATTCTAGTTCGTTGGCGTGCGTTTTGGAGACGCTCGCGAGCGCAATGACTTCGTTCGTGCGCGTACCGAATTGTTTCCTGCCCCTACTAAATTGGAAAAGGGTCCCGCCCGCTTCGTTTGTAGGTCGCCCGAAGAGGAGAACGCTTGCTTCAAAAGACAAACCCTTTCGCAAGCGTACTGCATTCCCCGGACAATCTGTTTTGTATTTTCAAACCTTCAAAGAACGATGTCGGAGGTTCTTGTGAGGTTATATATATGCTAGAGCCATCGGAGCTCGGATCATATTGATCCACTAAAAAAGAACCTTCGACACCTTCTATTTTATGAATTTGTCGTGCGATGTTACAAAACACCCCAAACCATTAGCCAACGCCACATTGTGAATGAGGATTCTTAATCCTCTTCGACCTTCGAAGCTCGATGCAACTCAAAGGCGATAGCACGCCCTTCGCCTACCAACCGCGGATCGAAATGAGGATCTCGGCGCCTTCGACGCCTGGGGCAGCGTGGATTTCGCCGCCGTGCAGGCGGATGATTTCCTTGGCGATAAATACGCCAATGCGGCCGTGGCTGGGGATGTCGCCTGGTTCGGGCAAGGGCAACACGCCTTCGAGTTCCATCTTCTCGCCGTTGATTGCCACCACCGCAGTAAGGTGTTCGCCCTCGCCCGCAGCGCGCAATTGAACCGTCAGTCCGCGTTTGCCGAACTCGGGGCGATTTTCGATCACGCTTTCGAGGATGGCTTGGACCGCAAATTCGATCAGTACGGGCACTACGCTCAACGCGAGTTCCTGTGCGCCGACCTCGACGGCGATCTCCATTTTTTCGCCAAGCTCCGTCAAAACACCGCGTAAATCAGCGGGCTCGGGATCGACTTCGCGGAAGGTCGGGATCGAGGCCAGGTGGCGATTGATGGTTTCGAGATTGGCGATATCGCGTTTGATGGCCGCGAGCAGAACCGGCGAGTTTGTCTCTGCGCCCGGGTTATGGCGCAGCGCGATAAGCGAGACGAGAGAGTTGCCCAGCTCGTGATTGAGCGTGAGCGCGAGATCGTGGAGCAGCGCCAGGCGGTCGAGGCGTTCGCGATGGCTGCGTTCGTGCAGTTCGGCACTGGCATCCTCCCAGCAGACCCAGATGCTGCCGGTTTCGGCGATGAGACCGGCGCTGATACGATACGGCTGGTTCGGTGCGGGCAGGATCCGCTTGGTCTCGTGGGACTGTCTCACTTCGCCAGCCACTGTGCGCACGATCAACGGGAGCTCGCGCGAAGGTAGTTCGTCGGAATCGAGGATGAGGAATTTCGGGAAATATTTTTCACCGCTGCGCCAGCGCGCCTGTTGCCGAACCAATTGGTCGACCTCGCCGGTGCGCTGCATGAACTGCCGGAGAATTCGCGCAAATACGATTAATCGCGCGCGGTCCGCACTGTCGTACGGCAAGCCATCATCCCGCACGCCGAGCGCGATCAGCCCTTCGATGCGGCCGTTGTCATGCACGGGCACGATGAGACGCGCCGACCAGAGCATCAGACGGTGGCGCACCGCCATTTCAGCCATGGGATCGGGCGAGCCGGGCCATTCGGCTCCGTCGAGGATCGCGGGATGTTTTGCGAGATAGGCCAGTAGCGGATCGTTCGACGGACAAACGTACGCTCCACGATCCGATTTTAAAACGTCACCCTCGGGCAGGAAGAAGAGCACGTAGGAAGCGTGCAGCAATTGTTTCGCCGCCCGGCGAAATTCCGCCAGCAACGGTTCGCGCGCTCCGATGTGTTCAGCTGCGGCTTCGAGAAAATCCCAGACGTGAACAGCCTCGCCCGTTCCGCCCGCAACTTTCATCGGCGGGCGCGAACCTTCGTTGCGACGGGCTTTTTCGGCGAGTACCTCGACCGCGGCGGAACGCTCGGCGATTTCCTCAACCAACGGCAAGAACTCGCGCAAACGGCTGCGACTTTCCTCGTAACTGAGATAGATGCGCGCCCTTCCGCTTTTGCGGGCATGTTCGAAGGGCAGGCTTCCCGGTTCGCCCACGAAAATGGTCGGACACTTTTCCAGCCCGACAGGCAGCTTCGCTTCACATGATGCATCGAGCACCACCACCACCGGCACGCCCGGCGGCAAAGGCGTCGGCAGAAAGGATTCCTTCAAAGTCGCGACCGACCGTCCAGCCGCGACCAAGCCCCACCACGTGCGTAGTAGGTCAGAATCCTCGGTTGCTAGGAAGTGGGTCGCGGACATGGAAGCGTAATGCGGAAGGTCGCTCCGCGCCCCTGGACGGGCGGATCGACCGTGATGCTCGCATGAAGACTAGACAGGATGTCTTTGCAAATTGCTAGCCCTAAGCCGAACCCGCTGGATTTAGTAGATTGGAAGGGTTGGAACAGTCGCCCATAAACCTCGGGTGATATCCCCGGCCCACTGTCTTCCACCGTAACCTCCACAGTATCAATATTTTTTGTCGTCCTCAGTTTAATCCAACGGTCGTTCTTCGTTTGTTCGACGGCTTGGATCGCGTTAAAGGTTAAATTCAGTATAACCTGTTTTACTGCATTTGGATCTGTCATTACAACGTCAGAAGCTGCCATGAAATCCTGATTTAGCTTCACCGCGCGATCACTGGCCTTCGCGGCCACCAGATCGACGCAGGAACTTAGCAGGTGATGCAATTTAACTGCTTTAACCGAGTAGACGCGGGGCGCCGAAAGATCGAGTAATTGCTCCGTCAACCGGTCGATCCGACCGACTTCGTCGCCGATCAAACGGAAAAACTTTTCGCGGAAGGCCGCATCTTGATGGTTCTCCGGCAGGAGTTGGACAAAGGTTTTGATCGTCACCAGCGGGTTGCGGATTTCGTGGGCGATGCTGGCGCCGAGCATACCGACGGTGGCGAGTTGTTCGGCATGTTGCGTCTGCTTAAGATAGCGCGCACGAGAAAGGGCATTTTCCATCGTCGTCGCCACCTCGCTCAATCGCGTGATCAACGGATAAGTGTATGGTTTCCGCGTGCGCGTCGGCCCAAGGGCCACGACGAACGACAGCGTTGGACCCGGATTCGCCACCAGCACGGCAAACTGATGCTCGCGCATAAATTCCTTCAAGGTCCCGGCTCCCGCCAAACCGGTTTTGCGTTCGAGCCGCTCCGGTGTGACCCAATGCAAAGCGTGCAAAGCCACGAGCGCCGGGTGATCAGAGGGAAAGTCGAGCCCTCCCCCAGCCAGTCGACTTTGCGAACCCATCAGCAAAACCGCGCGGTCCGTCAGCATGCGCTCCTTCAAAGCCGCCACAAAAGCGTCCTCGAGCGCCTCCGGCCTCAATTCCCGCCCGGTGATGGCCAGAATGGCCTTGCGGAGCTGCGACTGCCTCGATTTTTGCCGAATCACGCTCCTGAGCCAAGGATGCAGTTCGGCGGCAAACCACAATCCAGTCGATACCGACAATACATAGGCCGTGCCCACATGCATGAACAACACCGCCAGTTGTTGCACGCTCCACACAAACATCACCACCAGCGCGACCATCGCCAGCCGCTCCACCACCGAGGACAAAATGTGCCGGGCGTCCAAGACCTTGCTCGAGGTCAACGCCCAGGTCGTGGCAATACAAAGCGTCAGCACCAGCAAGGGCATGAGTTCGAGGATCACGGGTGCTTCAAACCATGCGCCCGCCGCGATCAAACCGAGGGCCATGGCCGTACCTGAACCGACGCCCAGGTGTAAAATCTGAAACTCCATCCGTCGGACGCCGCTCAGGTCCTTGAGCCGGCTCAACGCCACTCCAATTTGCAACCCTCCACCCAACGCGCAGGCCAGAAGAAACAGACCCCGTTGTTCAGCCGTCGCGTCGAGCAGGCAGGCCCAGGCGCCCATCGCGACAAAAAAAGCCAGCCAGCCACGTCCGACGCGAAGGAAAGACCTCCAGTCGACGACGCCCTTCAGCACCACCTCTTGCAGCAGAGCCGCATGCGCCGGCATCGCCACCATCAAGATGGCCGCGACCCGCAACCAGCCCATTGACACCAAACCGTCCCGGCTCAACAGGAAAAGCGAAAACAGCCAACACCCCACATGACCGCAGGCGAAAAACAACGCGCGATTCAGCATTCGCCCTGGATTTGTCCACATGGCCACCACGCCGGTGATGATCGCTGCGATTGCCGCCCAAAGTGCCGTGTTGAAAGTCATGGTGTAAGCAAAAGACAGGAAACGGCTCCGTTGGGATCTCGCGTGGATAGCAACGTCGCGCGCGAGCCCAACTGGCGGACGGTCGGACTAAGATTCAAAGGGCAGGACGGATCGGGATGACGCCAGTTCACAGTGGGAGCGATCAGGGAGTGTTTCATGCCGAGGGCCGCACATCCAAGTTGAATCGCACCCGCGCCGCCAAGTGCATTCCCGACCGCTCCTTGAATAGCCGCGACCGGCATTGCAGCCAGATGAGAGCCAAAAACGCCTTTCAAGCCCTGCGTTTCGGCACGATCCAGGGCCTTCTGTCCCACGCCGTCGGCATAGAGACAATCGACATCAACCGGTCGCAACCGGGCATTGCCCAACGCGAGTCGCGCGGCTTCGCCGAAGCCGGACCACGATGCCGAACTTTTATCAATCGCCACGCCCACACCCGCCACCCGCGCAATACGTGGGCGGGAACTGCTTTCCGGCTCCAACACGAACATGCATCCACCTTCGCCGGCCAAACCTGCGCCGCGCCAAAGATCGAAGGGACGGCAATGCAATTGCGGTTCATCCGCATGCCCGGCCGACAAACCCAGGCTGCGCATTTCCTCCAGAATTACCGGTTGAAACGGAACGTCCACCCCGCCGCAAATCGCCAGATCGGCCGCACCGCTTGCGACCTGCGCGGCAGCATGCCCCACCGTCGCAAGTCCGGAAGCAAAATACGCAGGCGCCGTCGGCATGGTCCCGGCTCGAACCCAGCGCGCCACCACCTCCTGCGTGCGGCCTGAGTTAGGCGAACCATTAGCCACCGGCATAATCCGCCCGCGCTCCGCGGCGGGACTAGCCAATACGACGAGCGGTTTCCGAGCGCGCACCTCCGCCAGGGCCAGACCCGCATCCCGCAGCGCCAGCATGGTCGCCGCCAGCGCGAACTGCACATGGCGCGTGCTGTTTAGATAAACCGCATCCACTGCATGCGCCCCAAGGCGAAAGTCCGGCACCAACGCGGCAGCTACTGCGCGCGCTTCGCGGCCTTCGCCGATCCGCGTGGCAACGGCGCGCGGCTTGTTTTGAAATATGCCGCGAAGAAAGGCCTCGTGGCCCGTGCCGGCGGGCGTGACCGGACCTATTCCCGTGATGTTGACCCGGCGCTGAATCATCCGAGTGCGCGTTATTTTGTCCTTGGCCGTCGGTTTTTGTCAGCGTCGAACTGGGAACAACATGCGCAATGTCGTGCCGCGCGTCGGCGCACTTTCCAGCGCCAGGGTGGCGCCATGCGCGCCGAGGATGTGACGGCAAATGCCCAGTCCGAGGCCCGTGCCATGGGACTTCGTGGTGAAGCCACCTTTCAGGGCGCGCGCGGCGGTTTCGTTGTCCATTCCCGAACCATTGTCGATGACACAAAGTTCCCACTGCTCGCCGTTTTGCTCGACTGATACCCCGATGTGGGTCGCGCCGGCTTCGAGGCCGTTCTTAAAGATGTTTTGAAACACACGCGTGAGCTCAAATTGCGAGCCGCGGATCACCGCACGTTTCGCGCCGTGGATTTCAATCGCGGGATTGCTGAAAAAGATCACGTCCTTCACGTGTTGCGCCAGTTTCACGAGATCGAGGTCCGCAAACTGCGAGCTCTTCCGGCTGGTCTGGCGCCAATTGTCCGCCAACTCGTGACAATATTCTGCCGCGCGTGTGACCACGTCGGCGTAGCTCAAAAGTTTCTTCGCCTCCTCGTTGTCGGCTTTGGCCAGTTTCTTCGACTGCTGCACCAGCAATGTCGCATAACCAATCATCACCGTCAACGGGTTCGCCAGGTCGTGCACGAGTTCCACCGCCGCCCTGCCCTGCCAGATCTGCGGCTGTTTTTCCTCGATTTCGCGCTTCAAAGCCGTGTTCAGTTCCTCGGTCCGGCGCGTAAGCAGGGTGTGCTGGCGCCGCTCGGCCGAAGCGTGCGATTGCTTGCGAACCGCGTCCAATAGCTCGGCAATGTCCGGCGGCTTGCGCAGATACTGGTTCGCGCCGTGCAGCATCGATTGTTGCGCCGTTTGCAGCGTTCCATAACCAGTCAACATCACTACGGACACGTCGCGGTCAACCTTGCGGATCGCTTCGAGCGCACGAATGCCGTCCATTTCGGGCATGCGGATGTCGAGCACCACGACGGAAAAAGGACGCTCCTGCACGCGCTTGATGCCCTCGGAGGGACGGTCCGCCGTCACCACATCGAACTCTTTCGAGAGCGTGTAGGCGATCGACTCGCGCGGGCCGTACTCGTCGTCGACGATGAGCACGAGGGGTTTCTCAACGACGTCGACAGGGACTGACACAATTTCTTTCAACATAGTGAAGTTGCGACAGGAACTGGCGAACGTGTGCCCTTTGGCGCTGGAATAGCCGTGGGAAGCATGAGGCGTTCTTTGGCCTTCGCCCTCCAGTTGTCAAGAATCTGTCAAGAAAACCTGCGCATTTTTTGCTCTCGGTCCTGCGCGAACATCTAGTTCAGCGCGTTGTTGCCATGCGCGCCGCAGTCGCAAAACCTCCCTCTTCGTGGAAACCCTTTTCATCGCCCTAGGCGCCGCCATTGCCGCCGCTCTCCTCGCCTGGTTTTTCGCCAATAGCCGTCAAGCCGCCCTCCGCGAGCGCCTTCGGTCGCGCGAGGAAGACGTCGCCCGCCTCACAGCCGAACTGGCCGCCGTCCAAAAACGCCTCGCCGACTCCGAAGCCGCGCGTGCCCAGGCTGACACCGCCCTCGCAGCGGAACGCGCCTCCTCTTCCGAACGCATCAAGGCTCTCACCGAGGCTCATGAACGTCTCACCGCCGAATTCAAAGCGCTTTCCGCCGATGCGTTAAAAAACAACAACACTGCCTTTCTCGAACTCGCCCGCGCCACGCTCGAAAAATTCCAGGAAGGCGCCCGTGGCGACCTCGCCGCCCGCCAGCAAGCCATCGATTCGCTCGTCAAACCCCTCAAGGAATCGCTGGACAAAGTGGACTTCAAAATAGGAGCGCTCGAAAGCGCCCGCAAGGAGGCCTACGGCTCGCTCACGGAGCAGCTCAAGGGCCTCGCAACCGCCCAAATTTCCCTCCAAACCGAAACCACCAAACTTTCCCGCTCGCTCCGCTCCACCAGCACCGCTGGTCGCTGGGGCGAGGTCCAGCTTCAGCGCGTGGTCGAGCTCGCCGGCATGGTCGAAAATGTCGACTTCATCCAACAGGAAGCCCAGGGCGAAGTCCGCCCCGATATGATCATCCGGCTGCCTGGCGGAAAAGCCCTAGCGGTCGACGCCAAAGCGCCGATGCAGGCCTACCTCGAGGCGCTGGAAGCCGGTGACGAAACGATTCGAATCGCCAAATTCAAGGAGCATGCCCGCACGGTCCGCGGGCATATCGACGCCCTCGGCAACAAGGCCTATTGGAAAAATATCCAGCCCGCTCCGGAATTCGTCGTTCTCTTTATTCCCGGCGAAGCCTTCTACAGCGCGGCGCTCCGCTACGAACCCGATCTCTTCGAACGCGGCACGAGTCTCGGCGTCATCCTCGCGTCGCCCGCCACGCTCATCGCTCTTCTCAAGGCCGCGGCTTACGGTTGGAAGCAGGAAGCCCTTTCGAAAAACACCGAGGAAATTCGCAAGCTCGGCCTCGAACTCCACGAACGTGTTGCCTCTGTGGCCGAAAATCTCGACACGCTCGGCCAGCGTCTCAATCAAGCCGTCGGAGCGTACAACAGCACCGTCAACGCCGTCGAAAACCGCGTTCTCGTCACCGGCCGCCGGCTCGAAAAACTCGGCGCCGGCAGCGAAAAGAAAATTTCAGAACCGCGCCTGGTCGACGAGCAACCGAAACAATTGACAGCTCCAGAACTTCAAGGTTAGGTATTCCAGCATCCAGCCACGGATACCTCAACATGACTGTTACCTCACGAGTTCGCGCAGGCCTCCGACAATTTATCCGCATCTTTGCACTGCTAACTTTGGCATCGTCGCCAGCCATCCTGGCAGCGGAAATCGAGACAACCTCCGCCAGTGCCGAGGACGTCGACAAGGCGCTCAAGGGCAAGTTGACCTACAATTTTGTCGTCCTCAAAAACGGCGAAATTGTCGATCAGGACGGACGGCACTTAACAGCAAAAACCGCCAAAGACTATCTGGCGCGCGCAAAACCAGAACCCAAGGCGGCATATATCTTTTGGATACCCGATCCCACGGCAGTCGAAATCGTGAAGAGCCTGATCGGACCATTTTCGGACTACGGCGCGACGATGCTTGTGATCCGCGAGAAGGACAAATCACAGAAGCCCAAACCACCCGCAGAGGATAATACCTCGAAGACCTTGATGATGGTGGGCGATGTCAATCCCGCATCACTTTCCGCAAAGGACAAAGCGCCCAAAATGTCCGGCCGGCCCAAGAACCTTCGCCCCGGGAAGCTTCCGGCACGCGTCCGCTATGTTTTCCGTCCCGATGCCGAGGTGGTGGCCGCAGCAAAAAAAGCTGAAGAACTGCTGCTGGGCAAAGAACGCCCCGATCTCGCGAAATACTTCGATAAGAAGACCACGTTTATCCAGCCCGGCGCATGGAATTACCTCTCCTACCTCATCCCGTTGCATGAGGCAAAAACCTTCACCGCCAAGATAGAACTCGGAACCAAAGTCGTCAGTCTTGACGGCAAGCTGCTAACCCAACCCACGGATTTTTCCATCGCGGTCGACGAACTTCGTAGTTTGATCGCAGCCGACGGCGGCGGCGCCATTCGGGCATTCACCACGGCGGAAATGGACCTCTGGTGGACATTTATCAGCATCGATATCGAAGAGCCTGTATTTGTCCTTGAAACCAAAGGTGGTAAATACCGGTTCGTTATCGCCCTCAGTGAGGACCACGTATTCTGCTTCGACGAGTTAAACTTCTTCACGCCGCAAAAGAAGAAGTAACGCAACCGATGCTGCCAGCACTTTGGCGTTTTTAGCTCAAGCTAATCCAAACCGCGGCAGGCTCAGCGAACTTGCAGCGTGTCGCCTTCGTAAGCCAAGCCGAGCGACGGAATGACGACCGCTTTGCGCGCGCCTTCTTTTTTTACGCGGCCGGCCAGCCACGCATCGTATCCTGCGGCTTTCGCGGCTTCGAGCACGGGCTCAGCCAACTCGGGCGCCACGTACGCGGCAAAACCTATGCCTTGGTTAAAGGTGGCATACATTTCGCGCTTCGAAATCGGGCCGGCCTTTTCGAGAAATTGAAACAACGCCGGTTCCTGACGCACGTTCGTGATTTCGTAGACGAACGGCTCTTCAAGTCGCATGAGTTTGCGCCAGCCGTGGCCGGTGACATGCGCAACGTAATTGAGCTTCAATCCACGCTGCTGGCATTCGCGCACGAACTCGACGTAGATCACCGAAGGCGCGAGCAGTGCCTCGCCGTAAGTGCGCGAGTCGCCAAAGCCAATTGGCGTCTGATATCCTTGCGGCAGTTGATCGGCGATTTTGCGGCAAAGCGTGAGGCCGTTGGTCTGCACGCCGGAGGAAGCGAGGAAAATAATCGCGTCGCCGTCCTTCACGTCACCGGTGATGCGAAGGTTCTTTGGCGAGATTTTTCCGACCGCTGAACCGGCAAGCACGATGGTATTCGGTTCCACAATACCGCGCAGCGTCGGAGTCTCGCCTCCGCCCCAGACCGCGCCGGCCTGCTTGCAGCCCTCGGCAAATCCGTCGACGAGGCCCTGCATGCGCTTTTCGTCTGAAAACCAGCCGGAATCGCCAACCGCCGCATGCATCGCGACGGAAATCGGCAGCGCGCCGCAGGTCGCGAGGTCATTCACGATGGTCGCAACGGTGTCGATCGATATCTCGCGATAAAAACATTTCCTAGTCTGCGCATAAACCGCGTCCGCAACCAGATTCTTGGTGCCAAGGCCTTCCTCGACGTGAGCGAGGTAGTGATCCTCGGCCTCCATCAAATAGGCGCTTTCGCCGCGCGTGGTCGCGGGCTCGCTATAACCATGATCCGCCAGCAATCCGGCGGTGGTGCGGGCGGCGCGCTGGCAGGCGCGTTTGAATGCGTCGAGTTGATCGTAACGGACACCGGAGGATTCGTAGGAAAGTCCCATGATTTGTCGGCGCGCTCAGTAGCTGCGGCCTTCGCTTTTTTCAAAATAGTTGATGAACGCCTGATTCACGACGCGGTAACCGCCAGGCGTCGGGTAGTTGCCGGTGAAATACCAGTCGCCACGATGGTTCGGCACGGCGATGTGAAGGTTTTCGACGGTTTGGAAAATGATTTCAATCTCGCCCTTCCACTCGATGTTTTTCGGCCGCACGAGTTCGACGATGCGTGTAGAAAGCTGCTCGGCGGAGAATGGCTCGTAGATTTTGCAGACGTGGTTCGTTCGTGTACCGCCGGCCGGCTTGGCGACTTCAGCGCGGCAAAGATTATAGACTTCCTCGATCAGGCCGCCCCGACCGTGGTCCTTGAGCAACGAAATCGCGGCTTCGAAGGCGATGAATTTGCCAAGTTCCGACATGTCGATGCCATAGCAGTCGGGATAACGGATCTGCGGCGCGGTCGAAGCGATGACGATTTTGCGCGGGTTCAAGCGCGAAAGGATGCGCAGGATCGAGCGGCGCAGCGTGGTGCCGCGAACGATGGAATCGTCGACGCATACGAGAGCGTCATCGGGCTTTACCGAACCATACGCAATGTCATAAACGTGGCTCGCGAGCTGGTTTCGCATCGCTTCCTGCCCGATGAACGTGCGGATTTTAATATCCTTGCTCACGACTTTCTCCGCGCGCGGCCAGTTGCGCAGGATGAGATCATCGATGAGCTGCTCGCTCAAATTACCCTCGCGCGCGGCTTTCATGATGGAGCTTTTTACCTCGTCGCGGCGGCGGGTTCGGAGCTGTTCCATCAGGCCGTAGAAGGCGATTTCAGCGGTGTTCGGGATGAAGCTGAAAACAGCGTTCCCAAAATCGCCGCCGACGGACTTAATCACCTGATCGACCATGCGACCGCCGAGGGCTTTGCGCTCGCGGTAAATGTCGAGGTCGTTGCCACGCGAAAAATAAATGCGTTCGAACGAACACGAGGACCGCGGCAATGGCTCGGTGAAACGCGTGCTGGTGATCGCGCCGCGTTTTTTGATCACGACAACGTGGCCGGGCTCGACCTCTTTGACTTGATCGACGCTCAGATCGAACACCGTCATGAGTGGTGCACGTTCGGAGGCGAAGGCGATCACCTCGTCGTTTTGGAAATAGTGACATGGACGGATACCGGACGGATCGCGCGCGACAAACGCGTCGCCATTGCCAACCATGCCGACCAAGGAATAACCTCCATCCCACTTTTTTGCGGAACGCGTGATGACACGGGCAATGTCGAGTTCGTCGTTGATGCGGCGGGTGATCTCGGCACCAGGCAGGTTTTGGTTACGCAGATTGCGGTAGAGGTCCTCGTGTTCCTCATCGAGGAAGAAACCGATTTTTTCGAGCAACGCCTGCGTGTCGGTGGCAAAAATCGGATGCTGGCCCATCGCGATGAGGCTGTCGTTCAGCTCCGCGGTGTTGGTCATGTTGAAATTTCCGCAGAGCGCGAGATTGCGCGTCGGACCACGAACTGCGGCGGAAATAAGGATGGCACGAACTCATGTTGTAGCCACCCGAAGTGCCGTAGCGGAGATGGCCCATGAAAAGTTCGCCGCCAAAGTCGAAGTGCTGCTTCACCGTGTCGGCGAATTCGGGATGAATTTCGCCGGTGGAAACTTTTTCGTTATAGGCGGACAGAAGCGTCCTGAAGATCTTGTCCAGCGGGTTGGTCTTCACGCAACGCTCGCGGTACATGTAGGGCTCGCCCGGAGCCATATCGAGTTTCACACAGGCCACGCCCGCGCCGTCCTGGCCGCGATTGTGCTGCTTTTCCATGAGCAGAAAGAGCTTCGTGAACCCCCACAGTGGCGAGCCGTATTTTTCCTGGTAATACGACAGCGGTTTGAGCAAGCGGACCAAGGCGATGCCGCACTCGTGGGTGATCTTATCGGACATAGACAGATAGATAACGCAATCCGACGCGCGCGCAATCCGACGCGTGCCCGGCAGCCACCCCCGGCGTTTTCAACGCTTGGTTTTCGAAGGTGACGTGGTTGTTAATTTTCACAGCCGTTAAAACCATGGGATGACGTCGTGAAACAAAATCTGGTCAAGGGTTTTCACCGGCTTCCCAAACCGCGCCGCAGTTCACAGGGAGCGCACCATCCGCCAGCGGCTTGACACCTCTCTCGGCACTCCCTTAATCCAACACCCTTTCACAACTCAAAAACCCGTCTTCTGTCATGCCCGCAGCCAACGATATCCGTAAAGGCCAAGTCATTAAATTCAACGGCGAGCCCCACCTCGTCATGGAAACCCAGCACCGCACCCCGGGCAACCTCCGCGCCTTTGTGCAGATCAAGATGCGCAACCTTCGCTACGGCAAAGCCCTCGATCAACGTTTCGCCTCCACCGACACCATCGAAGTTCTCCCGACCGAGAAGAAGTCCCTAGAGTTCAGCTACGCCGATCGCGACACGTACGCTTTCATGGATCCCGAGACCTTCGAGCAAATCGAGCTCAACGCCACCACGCTCGGCGACGTGAAAAATTATCTCACCGCGGGTGGTAAAGTCGACGTCCTCTTCGTCGATGAAAAAGCGCTCACCGTCGAAGTCCCTTCCGCAGTCGCCCTCAAAGTCATCGAGAGTGCCGAAGGCATCAAAGGCGACACCGCCTCGAACGTTCAGAAACCGGCAAAACTCGAAACCGGCCTCGTTGTTCAAGTCCCCCTCTTCGTCAAGGAAGGCGAAATCATCCGCATCAACACCACCGACGGCACCTACCTCGGTCGCGCCTAATCACCCCGGTAAGCCTCCTTCATTTTCAAACGCGGCCCACACGGGCCGCGTTTTTTTGTCGTCCGAGCGGAGCAGGGGCCAGTTCCTCCGCCTGAGGGTTGTTACAAAGACGACCGCTTTCTCGGCGCGCGTTCTAGGTTTAAAAGTGAGCACTTAGCTGAACAATTTTTCGCCGGATAGTTTGTCATTTAATACGTTACAAACTATCCGCCAGAGCCAAAACGATTCAGATTCTACGCGTCGTTCATAGGGATCCGCGTAAAGTGAGCTTTGGCGTCCAGCGATTGGCAACACAGTCGTTTCGGTCCCTTGGCAGTTTAGACAAGGCTTGTAGGGTTTCTTCGACCGGGCCTTCGGACTTCCCTATCGCGGCGCCAAAGCGCCCTCTTCCAACTGTCAGGCAAGCAACCCCGTTGAACAGTATGACGGCGTTTTCCTAACTCGCTTCATGCGAACCCCGTTCCGCCCATTTCTTACCGCAATTTGCCTGGCCGCTGTCACCCCTTCGATTTTTGCGGCCGACACCACCGCCCACGCTGTCGCCGGTACGCCCGCCAGCGCTCATTTCGCCAACTGGCCCAAGGGCGCCTCGCCCCAGGAAGTCGGCAAGCTTATCGCGGAAAATTTCGTGGTTCGTCCGCACGGCAACTTGGGACGTCCTCGCAACCCACGCTTCATCATCTATCCCGAAGTCTGCGCGTGGTATGGTTCGCTGACCTTCGCCCAACTCACAGGCGACAAAGACCTCACTCAACGCCTCATCACCCGCTTCGATCCGTTGCTGACGCCGGCCGAAGCCAAGCTCATCCCAAACCCCATCCACGTCGACCTCTCCGTTTTTGGCGCTCTCCCTCTTGAAATTTATCTTCAAACGAAGGACACCCGTTACCTCGCGCTCGGCCAGTGGGCAGCCGATACCCAATGGGCTGTGCCGAACCCAAATCTTACCGCCAATTGGGAGGATCTCACCGAGCAAAATGGCGATGCCGCCGCCTTGATGGCCCAGGGTTTGTCGCCGCAAACCCGCTACTGGATCGACGACATGTACATGATCAACATCCTCCAGGCGCAGGCTTTTCGCGCGACTAAAAATCCCGTTTATCTCGATCGCGCCGCCCGGGAAATGGTTTCGTACCTCGACAAGCTTCAACAGCGCAATGGACTCTTCTTCCACGCGCCCGACGCTCCGCACTTTTGGGGCCGAGGCAATGGCTGGTTCGCCGCCGGCTTCACCGAAATCCTCCGCGCGATGCCGGCCAACCACCCCCTTCGCAGTCAAATTCTGGCCGGATACCGTACCATGATGGCCTCCTTGCTGAAGTTCCAAGGCGAGGACGGCATGTGGCGCCAACTCGTCGACCGTCCCGAGTCCTGGCCGGAGACTTCTGGCTCCGCCATGTTCACCTTTGCCTTCATCACTGGCGTAAAAGAAGGCTGGCTCGACGAAAAAACCTACGGCCCCGCCGCCCGCAAAGCCTGGCTCGCGCTCGTCGGCTACCTCGACGAAAAAGCCAACCTCCGCGACGTCTGCGAAGGCACCAATAAAAAAGACGACTACGACTTCTACATGAAACGCGCAAAGGTCCTCGGCGACCTCCATGGCCAATCTCCCATGCTTTGGTGCGCCTCAGCCCTCCTGCGCTGACCGAATCAGTCAAAGTATCCAAAATTTCCCCGCCCCGGCCGCCAATATGCGCCGGGGCTTTTTATTGGCCACACGAGGCCTTCGCGTTTTCGCTCCTCGGCTTTTCAAGTAGCCGGTCGCCGGCCCCCAAAAAAACGGCGAGCTATCAAATCCAGCCGCTGACAGGGCTGGCTGACGGCATCGACGACCGCAATAATTTCCGCGGCATGATGCTTTTTATGGGAAGTGGGTGTAGCGTATTACCGTAAACGGGGGCTTTGCCACCAAACCGTTCCATCCACACCAAAACTGCCATGGACCAAGCCACGTTGATCGCAAAATTCCTCTTCTTCGCGTCGCTGGCGGGACTGCTCGGAGCGGCGGCGATGACCGTGACGATGTGGGCCATCTCCAGTACACGCTGGGCACGGACGAACATGATTGTCGCCGTGGGCAGCCTGCTCACCAAATCGCGCGACAACGCTTTTCTCGTCGGCCTGTTCCTTCACGGCATCTCGGCGGTCGTTTTTGGCATCGTCTACGGTTTACTCCTTCTGGCCGTTGGTTTGGCAAATTGGCCCGCCGCGCTCTTTGCCGGCGGAGGACTCGGAGTCTTTCACGGGCTCGTCGTGAGTCTTTCGCTTTGCTGGCTGGTCGCCGAGCAGCATCCCGTGGAAGAATTTCGCCACGTCAGCATAGCGGTGGCATTCACGCATTTTGTCGGGCACGTCGTCTACGGCGCGGTGGTCGGTTTGGTGGTTGCACTCGTGCCGTTGTAAAATCGGCCCGCTCCGCTAAAAAATATCCATCAATGCCCGCAAATCCGGATCCTTATCCCATTCGTCCTCGAAGCCTTTGTCCAATTTGATGGCGCGTTTCAGTCGCTTGCCCGCCTCCTCCATGTAGCCCAAAAGGCAGGCGTAGCAGGCGAGGTTGTAGTGCAGGATCGCCGATTTGTGTCCGTACATTTTTTCAGCCCTCAGCAGGACCGCCTCCGCTTCTTTGACACGCTGTAATTCCCGCAGTGCGTAAGCCCAGGAAATCCACAATTGCTCGTCCTCCGGCGTGAACTCGGCGATGGCCTCCGCGCGCCCCACGACGCCCTCCCACTGCTTCGCCTCCATTGCCAGGTCGACCCACACCCGTTGCACATCCAATGTTCCGTGGTCCTCCTTGTCGATAGCGTTAAGTTCGTCCTCCGCTTCCTTGATCATGCCAAGCCCAATGTAGCCTTTTGCATACTCGAGCCGCTTACCGGTGGAAATGGACGATCGAGAACTCACGACAAATTCAATGGAAACGAAAAACCGACGGACGCAAGAACCGCTTATAGCTCTGCGTCATGGGGCGGCAAAACCAGATCCGGCATTTCTGCCCGGCTCCAACCCGGCGGGTTTCCTTGCGCGAGAGTCCGGAGAACTCCTACAGCTCTCCCAACAAGTGGCTGAAACAGAAGCCCGCGCCCAGTCTTGTCTTCGACGCAGCTTTCGGCTGTGCTCTTTGGCGTCATGGCTCGGAAGCCTACTCGCGAAGAACAGCAACGCATGTGTACCGGCAAACGTCGTTACGCCTCCGATGTCGACGCCCTCGATGCCGCCCTGATGATCGGTGTCGAACGCACCCGCAAAGCCTACCGCTGCCCCCTTTGCCTGCGCTGGCACCTGACGACGACCCGGCCAAGTCGGTAACTAAGTCGCCGGAAGTGGCGTTGTGGATTGACCGCCACCTTCCATCTCACGATTAAAATCTGCGGCGGCTGTGAAGGCTATTTACGACCATCGATTTCATTGCCGGACATGAGCGCCACCAGCGGCGAACGCCCGCCGCCACGTTGTGCGTCTCCGCCCGCGTTCGCCGATTCTTATCCCTTAAATCATTTTGCATAAGCCTGGCGAATATCCCAGCGCGCCTGAGGATTTTCCGGCCTTTTCCGCGTCAAGGCCCATGAGTTTTGTGACGAATAAAGCCATGCACTCATGCATCACCATGGTTCCATCCGTTTCACTATTTCTCGTCGGCTTCTGCTGCTTACACTCATTCCTGTAGTAGGCTTGCTAAGCTTGGGGGGCTTCGCCTTCCAGTCGCTCTACAAGTCTTTCAAAAACTTCGAGGACGACGCGGCCACTCTTGCGCTGTTTCAACAAGAGATCGTCGACCTCAATGCGTTCACCGCGCCGCTTCAGCGCGAACGCGATGCCGCACTCGCCGTCTACGCCCATCGCGACGACCCGCAAGTCCTCGCCGCTTACCGCGCCACGTTTGCCGCCACCGATCGGACCATCGCCGATTTTCTCCGCCAACTTGACCAACTCGCCGACTCTCCGCGCAAAACTTTCTTCGCCGATAAAATCGCCGAAATCCGCATCCGTTTCGCCTCGCTCCTCCCCGAGGCCCGCGCCAACACCGAGGGCAATAAGGCCACCTCCGGGAAAACCTTCGGCATTTACCTACGCCTCGCCTTCGGCCGACTTCTTCTAACCGAATGCTATCGGCCCATGCTCCTCACTTCCGATGGCATCAATGTCTTCGATGGTCTATTCACGCTGTTGAAAATCCAGCAGCAGGAAATCCTTGTCTGCTCGCTCCTCCTCCACGGCACCGCCAATGGAGGACTCCAGCGCGACGAACTCGTCAACCTTCGCAAACAATTTTTCGCCATCACCGAAAGCGAATACTACCTGCGCAAATATCAGCCCGAAACCCGCGCCTTCTGGGACGACTCGGCCCGCAAATCCGCCGACGACGCGCCCTTCTACATCTACCTAACCAATCTCGCCGGCTCGCTCGCCGAAAACACTCCGCTTCCACCCTTCAAGCCGCAAGCCCGCACACTCCCCGACTACGTCGCCGACCACCTTTCCGTTTTCCCTAAGGTCTACGATTTCGGTTTCAACGTCGCACTGAACGCTCTCAACGCGAGCGCCAGTCAAAATCTCGGCCGCGCTGAAATCATTGGCGCTGTCATGGGTGCCGTCGTCCTCGCCAGCCTCGCAGCCGCGTTCCTCATCGTGCGCAGCACAAAGACGAACCTTGTCAACGTCTCCAAAAATATCGACGAAGCCTCCGACGACGTGCAGGCCGCCTCCGCCCAGCTCAGCGTCGCCGGCGACCGCATCTCGCGCGACGCCACCAGCTACGCCGCCGCCATCGAGCAGATCGGCGCCTCGCTCAACGAACTCTCCGCCACCGCCGAAACCAACCGCCGGCAAAGTGAAAAAGCCGCCGCGTCCACCACGCAAATCCGCACCTCCGTCGATACCGGCCTCGGCACAATCCAGGAACTGGATACAGCCATGAACTCCGCCCGGGTTTCAGGTCAGAAAATCGTCCAGATCATTTCCCGCATCAACGACATTTCTTTTCAGACCAACCTCCTCGCGCTCAATGCCGCCGTTGAAGCCGCCCGAGCGGGAGCCGCTGGAGCCGGTTTCGCTGTCGTCGCCGACGAAGTCCGCCAACTCGCCAAACGCGCCGCCGAAGCCGCCAAGGAAACCGAACAGCTCATCAACGAATCCAGCCGCGACACCGCCACCGCCATTGGCAAATCCGACGAGCTCTCCAAAAATTTCAAGAGCCTCTCCCTCGGCATTCACGAAGTGAACGAGATCGTTGCCGTCATCAACGCCAACATCGCCCAACAAACCTCCGGAATCGCCGACATCAACAACGCGGTCTCAAAGCAGGGCGAGATCGCGCAAAGCATCGCCGCCGCCGCTGAGGAAACCGCCAGCACGGCCTTCTCGATGGAAAACCAGGTCGAAAGTCTGAAGCAAACCGTCGGCCGCCTCGATTCCCTCCTTGGCACCGCAAAGGCTACCATCGGCGAACAAGCCACCGAAACCGAACCGCTCTCCCCCGCCACACCCCTGCCAGCCCGCGCAACCGCCAGCGCCCGCTGACCGCCCCAATTTGTAGCCGCGGTCGTCGGCCACAATCGCTCATTCTACTCGCGTAATCTTGCAGCAAGCCCTCATCCGTACACTTCAACGAGAGCTCACGGTTCGATTTCGGAAACCTGTTCGATTGCTGTCAGGAACGCACTGACTTCGGGTGCAATTTCATCTAGTGTCATTTCTGCAGCTAACGCAGCAGCCGAAATAGAGCAGTTGAATTTTTCCGAGGTCCACCGGGAAAGCGCAGCGATCAATTCCGAACCGCAAACACGGTCTACTGCTCTCCCCTCCGACCACTCTCGGTCAATGTACTTCACTGCGGTCGTTGCTGCGAGCCCTGCATTGAATTTTTCGCGATCCCACTTTTTGGCTTCTGCCATGTGAGCCTCAACAGTCGCTTCCTCAGTGGCCCGACGTAAGTCATCGCACGCTTTTCGAATAGCTTCTTCGACTGCCTCGATAGTAACGGCCTTACCAGATTTCCTTTCGATGAGTCGTTGGATCGTAGACGGCACAACTAAATAATTTTCGATCTCTTTCCGTCTCCAAATATGCAAGCAAACTCCGGAGTCCTTTGCCTCGTCGTATCGCGCATCGATTTCTTTTCCCGAATGAAAATCAGAGTCGAGAAGACAGTATATCTTGATCGTTCGATCCGTTACCTTGCGCATCATCATGCCAACACCTTTCGCAGACGACCAACCTGTCCATCCGCCAACGGACATCCGTGGCAACCCACCGATTGGGCAATGTGAATGCGGGAAAAGTGTGTCGTGCCAACGACGAAGATACTGCTCATCCTGCCCTTCAAGCATAAGGAAAAGGCGAGAAGAGGAAAGCCGCGCCAAAGAGATATTGTGAATACTTCCGAGCAGCTCTACAACCTGCTGCAGTCCCGGAAGTGTATCAGCAAATGGGGACTGCCGCTCTCTACGATCAACGAGGAGCACATCACTAGGTTCAACCTCCGCCATAATTTCGGTGGAATGTGTAGCCACTAGTAGTTGTCTCCCAGCTTGCGACTTTAGGTTACGAATTAAACGGCGTTGCACGTCGGGATGCATGTACACGTCCGGTTCGTCGAGAACGATACATTCCGCCTCCGCATTTCGCGCGAGAAACCAAGCCATCTGTAGCCAGACCTGTAGTCCGTGCCCCATGCAATCAATCTCGTCCGAAAAATCGTTGTCGCGGACGATCAGAGAGATTTTTGACTTTGAGGGGTTTAACGTAGAGCGATCTTTCTCAAGAGCGATAATCTGCAGTGATGGCCACCCAAGTTCAGCTATCCTTTTGAATTCTCCAAAACTTTCATCGTAAAGTAGACTCAGTTGGTTCCTAAAGTGCAGCGAAGATCGATTGGTATCGATGCAGTTTCGAACGTACTGTTCATCTAACTCTCGAGTTTCGGATCTTAACGGGCCAATCGAGCCCATAGTGCTAACTAACGGCAGCACTAGCTTCCGTAGCTGGCTATTACGCTGCACCAATTTTTTCGAGCTGTCCCTAAGCAAAGCATGCATTTCAATTTCTCCACGGTGGTCGCCCAAATAGATGGTCACGGAAGTTCCTGTCGTAAACTTCGCCGTGAGGACTGCTGGCGCTTCACGCCGCTGGAAATGTAGCGGACCACCATTCAACTGGAACCCTGTAAGTGATGGCGAGATTCCTACTCCAATCAGAGGAATATTGTCCAACCACGGCGGAGCATCTCGCAAATTTTGGTTTCGATATTTTCGTGTCACCAAACTAACCAACCTCAATGCTTCGACTATCGTCGATTTACCGGCGTTATTCCGGCCTACGACAATCGTCCGGTTTCGAAAAGGAACAATATGATCCTCGAACCCTCGAAAATTCTGGAGGCGGAGCGACTCGATCATCAGTTATCGATGGAATGTGGAAGCCGTGAAAAAACGCAATGTCGCTTTGTCAAAATTCAGGAGTAAGGGTTAACAAAATGATACTAGATATCGCCTCCTGATGAAATGCCATCACACCGCCTATGACCCCACCCTCCCCTCCGCCTGACTATCCACGCGTCAAGCGGGTGCAGAGTTTTCATGAGCTGGTCACCACGCGGTTCGCGGATGGCGTCAATGCCCTTTGCTGGGCGCGCACGTTACCGGGCAATTTCGGCGAGGTCCTGCAACATCTGGACGACACCGAGGCCATCGTCACGCTCGACGAGGCACGGCTTTTAGCTCTTCCCGTGAGTTCGTCCGGACGGGTAGCCATCGATATTCTCCTCGCCGACCTACGGCGGCTCCGCGAGTACGACCTCGCTCCCGTGCTCAACTGCATCAACGCCTACCCACGCGACGAACAGCCGGGGCCTGTGCGCACGGACGTGTTTTCCTACCACGCCGACAGCGCCACGACCGAGGCCGACACGTACCTTTGCACGTACCACGGGCCGTCGAGCGAAGGCCTGCGCAACGAAGAAGCGCGACGCCGCGTGGACATCCCCGAAACGCGCGCCGAACTCCTCAAACTCCACGGCGGAGAAGACGACGATGACTTCCGCGCCTTCCTGAAAGAAAACTGCTACGATCTGCACTACGCCCCGCTTCCGTCGGCCCAGCCATATTCCTTTGGCCTCGGCAACCTCTGGCGCATCGCCTGCGAATATCCCGGCAGCCCCGTCCCGCCCTGCATCCACCGCGCTCCCGAAACCATTCACAACCGGCAACGACGGCTGCTGCTCATCAGTTAGGGCAACTCCGTTGTGCATTTCCGTTGGAATTAGCGTCCCTCAGCGTTCATTAGCGGTCCCTAAAAGATCGTCTTACTCGAACCAGCGCGCCGGGACGGCCCGCTCCACCTTACAATCAGTGCCAACAAGCGCTAATCAGTGGTTCCCCCTCTCCGTTTCCTCCGTTACCTCCTGTAAAATGGTTCGATATGTTCGATTGATCGCTGAGTCCGCAAACGCCCTTTCCCGTCCCCTCCAATGCAAGCCAAAGTTATTCACCGGCGGCCCACAACTTACTCACTTAGCGTTGTCGGTGAACAAGTTGTGAGGAAGAAATCCTTTCTTTTTCGAGGCAAATCGCGGATACTCATTCCCGTTCCTTGATAGAACAGCCGCAAGCGCGGCGGACCTGAAAAACCCGCCGATGGCACGACTGGGATAATCCCGGGCAACCGGGGAAAAGAGCGTCGAAGCTGGTTCGGCCCTCTCCTCCGCAGGCGAGTGATCGCCGCGAGAAGGCATATATCACCAGCTCCTCTGGTCGGGGTCGTGCCCGCACCAGTTAACAACACGAATCAGGAGCTGAGCGGCGAGCCGCGAACTAAGAAACCGCGTGCGAGTCGAGTCAGGTTCGGAGACCGTTTCGATCTCCGCACTGATACCGTCACCCAGAGGGTTATGGCTGCTACGGTAGCACCAGCACGCGATGGCGTTTCCCGGCGGGACCACCCCGCCAAAAGGCCCCGGTCTCTCGCAGGATCGGGGCGCGCAAAGGAAACGAAATCGCGGGGAATGAGCGAACCTGGCAAAGTTCGTAAACGTTCCTGATTGGGGCGGCGTGAAAAACCACGTCACCCAACTGCAAAACGAAAAAGCAGCCTGAGAGTTAAGAGGTCAGACCCGTCCCGCGAGGCCAACGTACAGCCAAAAACTGCAGCCGTCCTCGTGGAATCGGTGCCGACGCGAAAGTAACCATTGCAGGCGTGTCAGCACCCTGTCCGGCGCGCGGCTCTCGGCAGAGAGCTTCCGAACCGGGCAAAGAGGCCTCACTCGAAAAACAGCGGCCGGCAACGGCCGATGCGGTCCCGCCATGAGACCGAAACCTTCGCACTGCCGCGAAGAGTGGCGTCGGGGAACTTGCGGCCCGCGAAAGCGAGGCGCCCAACGCAAGTGCACGGGAAAGAGAGCGTGGCGAGCTCCAACCCCCAATTAGGGCCCGCAGGACTTCGGTTCTGCGGGCCTTATTGTTTTTAGACATAAACAAGTGGTTCGGCGAGGCCCTCGCTTCCACTCCTTCATCTTTATCGTTCTCTTTATCTTTCCCCCAATCGCAACTCTCCTAAAAGCCAAAACCTTTTTACAGAAGGAAACAGAGACAACAGAGCAATCCATCCGAAATTCCGACTCCTCCGTTTCCTCGGTTTCCCTTCCGTTCAAACCGGGGCCGCCGCTTCATCCCGCCAAATAGCCTGTTTGCCCGCAAGTGGACCCTTTCTCTACCCAAAAATCTCCTCGCGACGCGGAACGGGGCTTTTATGTTTAGGTCTCATTGCAAGGGCGTGTAACAATCCCTAGGCGAACTTGGTCTGGGGGAGTTATCGCCCGGTCAGCCTAACTACACAACGAACACTATGAAACTCCCCTCGCTTACTCTTCGCATCAGCGCTTTGCTGGCTCTGCCTTGGCCTTCCGCTGATTGCTCAAGCCCGCTCCGGCATCATTCCGTCACCCCGCGGCAGCGAAACCGAATTCCACGTCGAGGTCGGTTTAACTTATGTCTCAGGCGTGGATAATGTTATCGATCAGTTGAAAACAAACTACCGTTTCGAAGACGACGGATCCTTTCCCGTCGGCCTGAAGATCAGCGGTTACGCCAAACTCGCCAATGGTTTCGCCTTCGGCGGCGGCATCGGACCCAGCCAGTATTTCCGCGTTCGCACCGGCCATCCCCGCGGTTATTATTACTACGATGGTTATTACTACGACGGATATTATTACCAAGGCGGCTACTACTATTACGATGATTACGAAACCAGTTACATCGTTCCGATATTCGCCGACGTCCGCTATTACTTTCCTAAAAACGACATCCTGACGCCGTACGTTCGCGCTGGCATCGCTTATCCGATTTCCGGTGGCGATCATCTTAACGGCGGCGTGCCCGGCGCCATCGGTGCGGTCGGCGCCAGCTTCCTCGAAACCCGTTATTTTTCGATGGGCGTGGAACTCGGTTTCGACTCTTCCCGCGTGGAAGTGAAGTCCGGCCCCTTCCATCCCAAGGAAAAAGTTCGCCCTACCGAGTGGACGCTCGGCGTCTTCGCGACGTTCTGAAAAATCTCCTAACCACAGCCCGGCCGCGTGTTGCGCAGCCGGGCTTTTTTATTTCCTTACGCCAAAGTGACGTTCCTGCGGCATTCCCGCCTTCGGCCTTGCCAAGCAGGCCGGCCCCACGCACGTTCTACCCTTTTTCCGAAATCGAAAGCTCGTCCGAGATATGAACCAGAACATCCGTAACATCGCCATCATTGCCCACGTCGACCATGGCAAGACCACGCTCGTCGACCAACTTCTCAAAGAAGGCGGCGTCTTCCGCGCCAACCAACAGGTCGCCGAACGCGCCATGGATTCCATGGATCTCGAACGCGAAAAGGGCATCACGATCAAAGCCAAGAACACGTCGGTTCACTGGAAGGACAAAATCATCAACATCGTCGACACCCCAGGACACGCGGACTTCGGCGGCGAAGTCGAACGCGCCCTACGCATGGTCGATGGTGTGCTCCTCGTAGTTGACGCTTATGACGGTCCTCAGGCCCAGACTCGTTTCGTGCTCCGCAAGGCTCTCGCGCATGGCCTCAAGGTCGTGATCGTCATCAACAAGATTGATCGCGAAAACGCCGACCCGAAGAAGATGTACGAAAAGGTCCTCGAACTCCTTCTCGAACTCAACGCCACCGAGGAACAGTTCGACGCCCCGGTCGTTTACGGTTCCGGCCGCGACGGCTACATGATGCGCAAGCTCGACGATGAAAAGAAAAACATGGCACCACTCTTCGAGTGCATCCTCGAGCACGTTCCGCCTCCGTTCGCCCGCCCGAACCAGCCGTTCCACATGCTGGTGTCCAACATCGACTGGAGCGACTACGTCGGCCGTATCGCCATCGGCAAGGTCCTTGGCGGTAAAGCCCGGTTGGGCGATCCCGTATTCGTTATCCGCCATTCGGACGGCAAACGCGCCCGCGCCAAGATCACCCAGGTTTTCGAATACTCCGGCCTCGGCACCGTCGGTTCCGAAGTCGCTGACGCCGGCCACATCGTCGGCCTCGCCGGCTTCGAGGATATCGACATCGGCGACACCATTGCCGCCAACGAAGACGCCCACGCGCTGCCCTTCACCCAAATCGACCCGCCGACGCTCGAAATGCAGTTCTGCGTCAACGACGGTCCGCTCGTCGGCCAGGAAGGCAAGCTCGTCACCTCACGCCAGCTTCGCGAACGTCTGATGCGCGAACTGAAGACCAACGTTTCCATTCACATTGAAGACTCCGACAAAGCCGGCGTCTTCAACGTCAAGGCCCGCGGCGCCATGCAGGTTGCCGTGCTCGTCGAAACGATGCGTCGCGAAGGATTCGAACTCCTCGTCTCCCGCCCGACCGTCATCGAAAAGAAGGGCCCCAATGGCGAACGTCTCGAACCCTACGAAACCGTCTGGATCGAAATTCCCGACGAATGCGTCGGCGCCATCATGCAGAATCTGGCCAACCGCAAAGGCCAGATGACGAACATGGAAAAGCTCCCGCACTCGACCATGATCGAGGCCACGATCACCACCCGCGGTTTGATCGGCATGGAAATCGACGTCGTCAATGCCACCAGCGGCCGCGGCGTGCTCAGCCATCTCTTTAAAGAATACGGCCCCTACGCTGGCGAAGTCCTCACCCGCATCACCGGCACCCTCATCGCCACCGACGCTGGCGAAACCACGGCTTACGCCTTGGTGATGGTTCAGGAACGCGGCAAGCTCTTCGTCAGCCCGGGCGAACAGGTCTACGAAGGCATGATCGTTGGCGAAAATCCGCGTAACGAAGACATCGCCTGCAATGCCGTCCGCGAAAAGAAGCTGACCAACTTCCGCTCTCAAGGCGAAGGTGTTGCCGCGAGCCTCACGCCCGCGACGAAGCTCTCGCTCGAACGCGCGATCGAGTACATTGCCTCCGACGAATTCGTCGAGGTCACTCCGAAAAATCTCCGTCTGCGCAAGCGCATCCTCGACAATGGCGCCCGCCAAAAGGCGATGAAGTCGCTCAAAGCCCAAGCCGCCGAGTAATTGTAGCCGCGGCCTTAAGCCGCGATTCACCTCTTCCAAGCCCGCACTGCAACGTGCGGGCTTTTTTGTTCGTGTCGTTGACCAGCGAGCAAAACAACTCGAATCGCCCAAACATTCCGACAATATGCCGGCATGCGTACCCTTATCGCTCCCCTGACGGTCTGTGTCGTTGCCCTTGCGTCCGCTCTTTTCGGCCAAGCCGAACCAGCCGCTCCCTACCTTGACATCTCGCTTCCCGTAGAAACTCGCGTCGCCGACCTTGTCTCACGTCTGACGCTCGAGGAAAAGGCCGCGCTCATGATGAACGGTTCGCCCGGCGTCGCGCGCCTCGGCATTCCGAAATACGATTGGTGGAACGAGGCGCTTCACGGCGTGGCTCGCGCCGGCGAGGCCACTGTTTTTCCCCAAGCCATCGCCCTCGCCGCCATGTGGGACGAGCCATTTATGCAAACGGTCGCCGACGCGATCAGCACCGAGGCTCGCGCGAAGTATCACGACGCGATTCGACAGGGCAAACATGCACAGTACTACGGGCTCACCTTCTGGACTCCCAATATTAACATTTTCCGCGATCCGCGCTGGGGCCGGGGCCAGGAGACCTACGGCGAAGATCCTTTTCTTACCGCACGTCTCGGCGTCGCTTTTGTGCGTGGCCTTCAGGGCAACGACCCCCGCTATCTCAAGACCGCTGCCTGTGCCAAACACTTTGCCATCCACAGCGGTCCGGAATCGTTGCGCCACAATTTCGACGTGTCGCCCAGTCAGGTCGATTTCCACGATACCTATCTGCCGGCTTTCGAGGCGCTCGTGCGCGAAGCCCGCGTCGAATCCGTGATGACCGCCTACAACGCCGTCTATGGTTATCCCGCCGCGATCAGCCCGGTGCTTTACGACATTTTGTATAATCAGTGGCATTTCGATGGCCACGTCGTTTCCGATTGCGGTGCAATCTATGACCTCTCGCGCACCTATAAAGTCGCGCGCAACGACGCCGAGGCTGAAGCCTTGTCGATCAAGGCTGGTTTGTGTCTGCGTTGCGGCGAAGACAAGCCGGCACTCGCCGAGGGCGTGAAAAGCGGTTTCATCGCCGAAGCCGATGTGGACCGTCGCCTCGGCCAGCTCCTCCGCACCATGTTCCGCCTCGGCTTCTTCGATCCCGCCGAAAAAGTCGCGTATTCAAAAATCCCCTTCAGCGAAAACAACTCCCCCGCCCACGCCGCGCTCGCTCTCGAAGCCGCGCAAAAATCCATCGTCCTGCTCAAAAACGATGGAACCCTTCCACTTCGTGCCGAGAAGTTGAAACGGGTCGCCGTCATCGGTCCTAACGCGGCCTCCCTTGCCGCCCTCCTTGGCAACTACAATGGCACGCCTTCCGCGCCGGTGACTATTCTCGACGGATTCAAATCTGCGGTGGGCAACCAAATCGCCATCGACCACGTCGAGGGCTGTGACTATGTGGCCAGCGATTCCAAAATGGTCGCCATTCCGCGCACCTATTTGAGCGCGGGCGAGTACACCGGCCTCAATGGCGAATATTTTCCCAATGCCACGTTTTCCGGCGAGCCGGTCAAACGCCGTCGCGATCGCCCGGTGGAATTCGATTGGAGCAAAAAGCCGCTTCCCGAAAACATGCCCGCCGAAAATTTCTCCGTGCGCTGGCAGGGCTGGTTGTTGACCGGCATTGAAGGTGACTACCAGCTCTCTCTCGAATCAAGTGGCGGCATCCGTTTGTACCTCGGCGAAAAACTGCTGATCGACGATTGGACGCCTGGCACAAAAACCAAAACCATCACACAGAACCTGCAAAGTCAGGCGCGCCTGCCGATCCGCGTCGAGTATTTCCACACAGCCGGTCCCGCGCACGTCGCGCTCAAGTGGCGCGTGCCTGCAGCCACTTCCGGTTTTGCCACCGCCCTGGCCAAGGCCCGCGCCGCCGACGCGATCGTTTTTGTCGGTGGCATCACCGCCCAACTCGAGGGCGAGGAAATGCAGGTCGATTTCGACGGTTTCGCCGGCGGTGATCGCACCAAGATCGAACTCCCGGCCATTCAGCAGCACTTACTCAAGGAACTAAAAGCCACCGGCAAACCCATTGCGCTCGTGCTCATGTCGGGCAGCGCCGTTGCGCTTCCTTGGGAACATCAAAACCTCAACGCCATTCTCCAAGCCTGGTATCCAGGACAAGCGGGCGGCACCGCCGTCGCCGATGTTCTTTTCGGAAAAACCAATCCCGCCGGCCGTCTCCCCCTCACTTTCTACCGCGCCACCACCGACCTGCCTCCTTTCGAAAACTACGACATGGCGGGTCGAACCTATCGTTATTTCAAAGGCCAGCCGCTTTACGCTTTTGGTCACGGGCTCAGTTACACGCGCTTTGATTACAAAAATCTGCGAGTCGTCAAAACCGCCAATCCCGGCGAACTTTCCGCAACCATCGAGATCGCCAACACCGGCGAGCGCGACGGCGACGAGGTTGTACAATTCTACGCCCAGGAACCCGCCTCCGCCAAAGCGCCTGCCCTGCGGTCCCTCTGCGGCTTCAAACGCATAACTTTGAAGCGGGGCGAAACCAAAACGGTCACGGTCACCCTTCCCGCCACTGCGCTGCGCCGCTGGGATACCGCGAAGAACACTTACGTCATTCACCCGGGCGAATGGAACATCCTGGCCGGGGCTTCCTCGGCTGACATTCGCGAAACGGTCAAGATCGGCCTGTAATCTCTTCCGCACTTCTGCCGTAAACGGCGGTCCATGTTTCCATGCACCGCCGCGCCCTCGTCTTCGTTCTCTGCCTGGCCAATCTCGCCAAGGCCGATACCCCTCCGGCTGCCAAAAGCGAACCGTCCGCTCCGCCCCAAAAACGGTCCTCCGAAAGCGATGCGCTCTTCGACCTCGGGAAATCCCTGTTCGACGAATATGCGCCACCCGAGATTAAGGAACAGTTCGAATTTCCTTCGAAACAGCAGTGGGATCTCTTTGCCGCGAAATTGCAGCGTGCGCTCGATGGCGACTCGTTCGAGGATTTGGCCGCCTTCGAACCCCAGGCCCGCGCCGCCCTCCTCGCCCTGCGCACGATTCCTGATTGTGAAGATTACGCCGACTGGCTTGAAGAAAAACTCGAACTCATCACCGCCGCCAAACAAATCACGCAACCTGCCCCTCCTCCGAAGCCGGACCAACCCAAGCCGCCTGAGCCGCGGGCCGATCTGCCGCAATACGACCTCTGGCTGCAACGCATCAGCGCCCGTCCGCTGCCGCCCAACGCAGAGCGGCTTCTGCCCATTGTCACCGAACAATTCTCCGCCGTCGGCTCGCCACGCGAACTTGTCTGGGTTGCCGAGGTGGAGTCCACCTTCAATCCTGCCGCCCGCAGTCCGGCCGGGGCGCGCGGCCTTTACCAACTCATGCCCGAAACCGCCAAGGGTCTCGGCCTGAGCGTCTTTCTGCCCGACGACCGAACCGACCCGAAAAAAAGCGCCGATGCCGCCGCCCGCTTGCTCAAACGCCTGTATTCAAAATTCGGCGACTGGCCGCTCGCCCTTGCCGCCTACAATGCCGGTGAAGGCCGCGTGAGCCGCACGCTCACCGCGCGCAAAGCCAAGACCTTCGCCGAAATCGCGCCCGCCCTTTCGGTCGAAACACGCCTTTACGTTCCCAAAGTCCTCGCCACCATCGCCCACCGCACCGGCACCAAACCCGAGGCGTTATCGGCCCCGCGTTAGCATGGAGGGCCGACTTTCACGTCGGCATGCCGCTGGAGTAAATGGCCCACGTGGAAGTCGGCCCTCCATCGGGAAAACAGAAAACCATACACGCGAAAAGCCCGCACCGTTTTCCGATGCGGGCTTACTACCCCTGCTAGACCAAAAACCGTTTATTCGCTTAGGCTAAAAACAACCGGCAGACTCATTCGGAAACGCACCGGCAGGCCTTTGTGTTTACCCGGAACGAATCGCCACTCCGAAACCGCAGCGACCGTCGCGTCATCGAAACCGCGGTGCGTTGACTTGATCACCTTCACGTTCTGCACGCGGCCGTTTTCCATAACGATAAACTCAACCCAAACCGTGCCGGTCGCGCCGGAGCTCCGCAGCGCGGCGGGATAAACCGGCTCCTTCTGATAGCGCGTGGCTGGCGGCGCATCGAGTGAAGTTGGATTGAAGATGCCATTGCCTGAACCCGAACCACCACCATCGCCCCAGCCACGCAGTTTTCCTGGAATTTTGTCGCCCGGGCCGATGGGGACCGGATCGTAGGTCTGGCGCATGCGTCCGTCGTCAATGCCGTAGTCGGTAGGCGGAAGTTCGGGGATTCCCGGCGGATGCAATACTTCTTCGGTCGTTTCGCCCCCACTCTCTTTATTGTCAGCTATATTCTTAACCTCTTCGTTCACCACCTGCACAACACGGTCAAAAATATCCTTTTCGGGCGGCTTGGGTGAGTCCTTCGGCGTAGACGTAATTGCAACAGTGCCGGCCGGCGGCGGCTTTCCCGAACCAACGAAAAAGATTAAAGCATGGACGGCCAGGGCCAGCGCGGCGGGAAGTGCGTATTTGCGGTTCATGGGGTTCCTTTGGTTGAGTGTTCATAAAGGAAACGCGCGACCGCGGCGTTTATTACTGAAAACTTATGGAGGACCGACTTTCATGTGGGCCCTTGCCGAAGGGCCTGAGCAAGCTCAGGCCTACCACAAACCGCCCTCCCGTCGGGCGCGGCCTTGGTCCTACTCCGTAACACCGCTAAACGGATGCGCCGAGACGCGATCGACTATGACACGGGCCTTTTCCCAGGCGGCGATGAAACGCAGTCCCGCCGCCGAACCATCGAATTGGAGTACCAGGTCGTCGAGATCCCGGAGTTGTTCGATCAATGCAGCGGTGTCGGTTTCGAGTTCGCGCAAGAGGGTGCTACGGGTGATGGCTGGTCCCCGAGGTTTCCGACGAAGGGCGTCGAATGCCTCGATGGCTTGCGTTAATCCCTCGATCCGCAACGTCGTTATTCCTAAAAATGCCGCCTTTTCTTCGGCTTGGGCGACACGCGCCAAATCGCGAATGGCGGTGGCCCTGGCGATCAGTTCGTTTTCCCGCAGGCGCACGATTTGCGTCAGCGACAAGTCGGCCTCCGCATGTCGGTCGAGGTCGTTGGATTTCCGAAAGTGGACCGCCAGCGCGCGGGTGAGCACGTAAGCCGCGTTTTCCAAGGTTGTTTCAGCCTGCGCCCTGACATCGCTCGCGCCACCTTTGGCGGTATCGGCGAGTGCGGCTTTCCCCAGCGCGATTTTATATCCAGCCTCAATGGAGGTGAGATCGACGCCAAAATGGCTCGGATCCCTCCCGAGCCAAACCAAGGAGTGCCCGCGGCTCTGAGCGACGCGCAGGCAGGTGCCGATCATATTGAGCTGATTCGACAGACGAATATTCATGTGTGGTGATGTGTGGTTGCGTGGTCCTCCGGTTGCGCGCTGCCTTCTTTTTTCTCAAACAAGCAGAAGAACCTCGCCGCCACCGGGAGTGTTCGCATCGACCGGGTTTGGGAGGGTTGGTTCCAAGCGAGCGGTTATTGTAAACGCTTTGCTGACGGGGAAGTTAATTTCCCGCAGACAAAAATTTTCCGTACGCAGCCTTTACGCTTTTCCCGCAAGGCCGCTTAAAGCGCCTCAAGTTCCACCGCCGCCACTGCGCGGTTGCGTCCGCGAGCTTTGGCCTCATAGAGCGCTTTGTCGGCCACTTTCACCAATGTTACGGTATCGCCCGCGTTTTTCGGCATCGAGGCCGAACCAGCGCTCAGAGTCACCAGTCGCGCCGTGCCGTCGGCCAAGATGACGGGTTTTCCCGACATCATTTCCACCAAGCGGCGCGCCACTTCGCCCGCCGTGACATGGTCGACTTCGGTCAAAACCACAGCAAATTCCTCGCCGCCGATGCGCGCGCAGCGATCCACGCTCCGCAATTGTTGCCGGATGCGTTTCGCCACGGTTTGAAGCACGAGGTCGCCCGCAGGGTGCCCGTGGGTGTCGTTGATGCTTTTGAAGTGATCCAGATCGAGCATCACGATCGCATACGAGCGGCCAAAACGTTTCGCGCGTTCGTGCTCTTCGCTAATGATGCGGTCGAATTCGCGACGATTCAGCAGACCCGTCAGTTGATCGTGCGTGGCCAGTTGCCGCATGGCCTCAAGTGTATCACTGAGCTTGAGCGCGTACCGCAGGGTGCGTTCGAGCGTGCGGGTGTTGATTTCGCCTTTGATCAAATAGTCGATCGCGCCGGCTTCCATGGCCTGCATATCCACTTTTTCGTCTTTTTCGGCCGTGAGAAAAATAATGGGCACGCGGCAACCAGCCGCCTGAGCCGCGCGCAGGAGCATGAGGCCATCGCGTTCGCCGAGTTGATAATCGAGCAGACAAACCGAGTAGTCGCCATGCAGCAGTTTTTGCAGGCCGGCTTCGTAATTATCGACCCAGTCGACGACGAACTTCTCCAGCCAGAATTGTCCAAGGCTGGCCGCAGTGAGTTTGCACTGCAAACGATCGTCGTCGATGAGGAGAACACGCCGGGGCATGGCGGAGCTATGACGGTTTTATCTGCGCAGGCCCAGCGCAAAATCCACGGCTTTTGAGGCCAACGCCGGAGCGATGCGGTCGCGTTGTGTAAGGTTGTCGCGGATACAATTCACCAACGCGCTGCCTATCACCACGCCGTCGGCATGTGCGGCGATCTGAGAAACATGAGCGCGGGTCGAAACACCAAAACCAACCACCACCGGCAAGCCTTTGGCTGCGGCTTTGATGCGGGCCACCGCCTCGGGGACGTTTGCGGCAACTTGGTCGCGCACCCCCGTCACGCCTTCGCGCGAAACATAGTAGATGAACCCCGTTGCCACCGCTGTAATCTTCGGCAGACGCGAATCGGGCGTGGTCGGTGCCACGATGAAAATGGTTTTCATATCATGCTTGCGGCAGGCTTCCATGACTTCGCCCGCCTCTTCCGGTGGCAAGTCCAGCGTGAGCATGCCGTCGACTCCGGCTTCACGCGCGGCGCGGACGTAGGCTTCGACGCCATTGGCGAAAACAAGATTGTAATACGTATAGAATACAATCGGCACTTGGCTGAAGGCGCGGATGCGTCGAACCAGTTCAAAAACCTTCGCCGCATTCATCCCGCTTTCAAGCGCCCGCTGGGCAGCCAGCTGATTTGTCAGTCCATCCGCCAGAGGATCAGAAAAAGGCACGCCGAGTTCGAGCACGTCGACGCCGTTTTCCAACAACGCGCGGCAGGCGGCAAGCGATGTCTCCAAATCCGGATCGCCCGCGCAAAGATAGGCCACGAAACAGGCGCGGTTTTCAGAGCGGGCACGGGCGAAGGTTTGGGCGATGCGATCCATGGATTTTAAAAATACGCCCGCAGTGGGCGCAGAGGCGACAACTGACAAAAGACCGGCCCGGCGCAAAGCGATTTTTTCGTCGCAGGCCCAGTGAGCGGTTTTGGCCTCGGGCACAGTTGCGAAGCAACTGCCGCGTCAGAGGGAAACGCGTTCCCGGAAATGGCCTGAGGAGAGGTAGTCGGCTCTCCCCGGCGCGTCGGTCCGTTCACTTCATCAGCTCTTTTACCGTGGGAGCGATCGCTGCGGTCCAACGACGGTAACCTTCCTCGGTGAGATGCAAGGCATCCTCCGATACGGCCTTCGAAAGCGTGCCATCGGGCTCAAGAAAAACTTTCCCTATATCGCGCACGAAAACCGTTTTCCCGTCATCCAATTTCATGAGGTTGGCATTGATCTTCGCGATGGTTGCCCGCACCGGCGCGTCGGCTTTTTGGTCACGCGGAAAGATTCCCAAAAGCAAAACTTTCGCCGACGGGTACCCCGCGCGCAATTTTGCCACCACGGCCGACACGCCACGCGTGATATCGCCGACATCGTCTGGCGTGGTCCAAAGGTTGTTCGTCCCGATCAACAAGACCACCAGCTTCGGCTTCAACGCGCCGACTTCGCCGTTTTCGAGGCGCCAAAGCACATTTTGCGTGCGGTCGCCACCGATGCCGAAGTTCACGTATCGATAATCGCCGAAGGTCTTTTGCCAGCTTTCGCTCCAGCGCGCCATCTCCGTGATCGAGTCGCCTTGAAAGACCAAATCAGCCTCGCCCTTCGCCGCCAACGCGACGCTGGCCGCATGCATTTCGTTCCAGCGTTCGAGCGACATCCAGGGATAACTGCGGTCGCGCGGCACAGGTTTGACTGGATCGCTAGAGGGAGGCGGTGGTTCGGTGACGGGCTTGTTCTCGGCCAGCGAAATGCCGGCCGCGCTGAGGCAAAAGGTCATGATAAAAATCTTTCCGATTCGTGAATGGGGCATGACGGTGAAATGACAGACCGCGCGCTTCACCGCCAGCCTTTCAAAAACCCGGGCCTTAAGAATGCCGCGCCAGTATTTGAGTTTGTTTGCCCGCACCTCTGAAATCGCCAAAAATCACGCCATCGACAACCGGCCCGCAACCGCGCTCAATTTTCCCCGCGCTTAATCCCCTCCTCCGTATTGTTGCCATGAAAAAACTTCTCGCACTCTTCCTCTGCTTCGCCGCGCCTGCCTTCGCGCAAAAATTCGAAGGGCTCGCCCTCACCCCTCCGATGGGTTTCAACACTTGGAACACTTTCGCCAAGGACATCAACGAGGTCCTCATCATGCAGACGGCCGACACCATGGTGAAAAATGGCATGCGCGACGCCGGTTATACGTACATCGTGCTCGATGACTGCTGGTCGCTCAAGGAGCGCGACGCGCTAGGGAACCTTGTGCCAGATCCAACCAAATTTCCGTCCGGCATGAAAGCCCTCGGCGATTTCCTGCACGCCCGCGGTTTCAAATTCGGCATTTATGGCTGCGCTGGCTCCAAGACCTGCGGCGGGTATCCCGGCAGCCAGGGCCATGAATATCAAGATGCGCTCCTGTTCGCTTCTTGGGGCGTCGATTATCTCAAATATGATTGGTGCTACACCGCCACGCGCGATCCCCGTGAAGCTTACACGACCATGCGCGATGCCCTCTATGCCGCGAAGCGTCCGGTCGTTTTCAGTATTTGCGAATGGGGCGGAAGCAAACCATGGGAATGGGCCAAAGATGTCGGCCATCTCTGGCGCACCACCGGCGATATCACGGATTGCTATGATTGCGTCCAACGCTGGGAGCGCGGCTGGAAAGTCATTCTCGATCTTCAGCGCACCCTTGTGCAGCCGAACGACGGACAGAATAACGGCATCGGCAAATTCGCCGGCCCCGGCCATTGGAACGATCCCGACATGCTCGAAGTCGGCAACGAGGGACTGACCTTCGCCGAATCCCGCGCCCACTTTTCGATGTGGTGCATGCTCGCCGCGCCGCTCATGGCCGGCAATGACGTGCGCAAAATGTCCCCCGAGATTCTCGCCCTCATGACGGACAAGGAAGCGCTCGCCATCGATCAGGACTCGCTCGGCAAGGCCGCCTGGCCCTTCCGCACTGAACCTGGCCGCGAAATTTGGGTGCGCGAACTTTCCAATGGCGACTGGGCGCTCGCCCTCCTCAATACCGGCGACAAACCCGCCGATCTCACGGTCGACTTCGGCCCCATGTGGTTCCTCGGCGGCAAATGCCAGCTTCGCGATATCTGGGATAAAAAGGATGCCGGCACGACCGAAAAGCATTTCATCAAGCGCCTCGAGTCCCACGACGTTGCCCTCCTCCGGCTCAAGCCGATCAAAGAGCCAGCGGTAAAATAACCACCAGCAAGATCCATCCGCCTTTGCCGCGCTTCTTTTAACGCTGCGTCGCCGTCATTGGCTATTTGTCGGTCGTCACCCGCGTACTGCCCTCGATGACACCCGTGGCTATTGCGTGGCGGGTCAGTCCGGCGGTGTGGTGAATATCAAGCTTGTCCATCAGCCGTTGCCGGTGTTTTTCCACGGTTTTGATGCTAATGCCTAGTTCGGCCGCGACTTGTTTGTTGGCGGCACCCTCGGCGACGAGTTGCAGAACTTCGACCTCGCGTGAGGTCAAGGGTCGTTTCGACTTGGTTTTGGCCGCGCCGCTTTCGGGCCGGCTTCGCCCGATGGTTCCTATCCTGCCGGCAATCGATGAACTGAAAAAGGAGCGCCCGTCGGCGATTTCCCGCACGGCTTGAACAAGTACTTGGCCGGAGTTTTGTTTCAAAAGATAACCGGATACACCGATCGAGATCATATGGGCGACGTATTCGTCGTCGCTGTGGGCGGAGAGTACGAGAATCTTCGTTTCAGGCGCCGAAAACAGGATCTGGCGAGCGGCTTCGAAGCCGTTGAGCAAGGGCATGGCGATGTCCATCACAACAATGTTGGGCCGAAGTTTTCGCGCCAATTCCACCGCCTGACGCCCATTTGCCGCTTCGCCGACTACTTCAAAATTTTTGTCCATCTCCAACAGTGTCCGCAGTCCTTCACGGACGATGGCGTGATCTTCTGCCAGCAACACCGTTGTTTTTTTCATGCGCGTACCCTTCGGCGGTTCTCGCCAAACGGAACATCGCTGGGAGCGAAAGAACTGCCGCGTTGAGCTCTTCGCCGCTGTAGGCGATGTTGCGACGCTGCTTGGCAACGGGTGACGGTTTTTATTTGTGGGGTATGGGCCATGGCAGCTGTTTTTCCAGCGCGCCAGGTGACTACGTAGCACCTTGCGACTCTCGCCCAGCGATATTTAGCGAAAATCGACTCAATACCTGCGCAAGCGAAAACTATTCAAACCAAGAATCGTTTGCGAGCCCTCGTTTATGGGGTAAAGACCTACCGCTATGTTAGCTCTCCTGCCTGCAAGAAGATCGGTGGGTTAATACCCCATACTACTTCCTGCTCATGAAGAGTATGGTCGCGGCGCGAGGGAATATTCCATGCCGCTCCTCTTGGAGCAGCGCCTTCAACGAACGCTTCACAACAACATGAAAAAAACTCCCATCATCACATATCTCGTTCTCGAAACCGCGCCCCGCACTGAAACCGGAGCTTACAACATCGGCTGGCCTCCCGCTCCCGATTTGGTTGAGGCGTCCGAACAGAGTAGCTGGCCCGAAAACATCACAGCCTTCGTCAACGCCGCTGACAGCCCCTCTGCCTCATGAGTATTTGCGAATCGAATTCCGTTCCTCCCTTTGGCTCCGAGTCGTTTTCAACCGCGAACGGTGACCTTACCAAACCGCCAAAAATTCTGCTCAACATATTGGTGGTGGACGACGATGACGCCGTGCGAAATGTATTGGCCAGCGTACTACGTCGGGCCTCGTACACGGTGGACTGCGCGAGTGATGGCGAGGAGGCCTGGCGCTTGCTCACCACCGGCGACTACGATGGCATGGTGACCGACAACGAAATGCCACGGATGTCCGGTTTGGAACTTGTGCGACGCTTGCGGGCCCTTCCGTCAAACCTGCCGGTCATCCTGATTTCCGGTCGCATGCCCGGTAGTGAGGAGGAATTGGAAGAGTTGATCTCGCCCGGCATGGCCTTGGACAAACCTTTTTCTTTCGACAAATTACTCGCCGCGGTTTGCACCGTCTTCACGCAAGAACGTCTTGCGAACCCGGTTTTCAACGGACACGTCCCACAGCACGGCGCTCACGCCCGTTTTGCCGCCAACCGAACAACGATAAACCGCTAGACGACAGCGTTTCCAGAGGGAGCAGAGCTAAAATTTTTCCTATCGCGGGAGCGGCGCAGCGAGGTTGTCACGAGGGATGTGCGATGACGCGCTGGTCCGTTGCAGCTTTGCGGCAAGGTGTCATATTGTCCGATGAGAAACGAACGAGACTCGATGGGAGAAATGTCCGTGCCCGACTCCGCGCTCTACGGAGCCTCGACGCAACGCGCCGCACTGAATTTCCCGATTAGCGGCCACAGGATGCCCGAAGCGTTTATCCGCGGCCTTGGACTGGTGAAGTTTGCCTGCGCCTCCGCAAATGCGGAACTCCGGTTGCTCAGCCCGGAAAAAACCCGCCTGATCCAGCAGGTTTCGCAGGAAATCGTCGCAGGCGGACTTCACGAACATTTTCCCATCGACATCTTTCAAACGGGCTCCGGCACTTCGACCAATACCAATATCAATGAAGTGATCGCCAATCGCGCGAGCCAGTTAAGTGGCCTGCCGATCGGTTCGAAAAAGCCCCTGCATCCCAACGATGACGTGAACCTCGGCCAATCGTCGAACGATGTCATGCCGACCGCCCTCCATGTGAGCGTGGCGCTCGCACTCAAAGAGACATTGCGGCCGGCCCTGGAATACCTGAAGAACGAATTGGTTTGGCGCTCCTGGGCTTTCAACGGCGTGGTGAAAATCGGCCGGACGCATCTCATGGATGCCACACCACTGACATTGGGACAGGAGTTTTCCGGTTACGCAGCCCAGGTTGGAAAAGCCGTCGAACGCGTGGACAAGGCAATGGCCGCCCTGCTGGAACTCGCCCTCGGAGGCACCGCGGTCGGCACGGGACTGAACTGTCATCCGGAATTCGCCGCAAAAACCTGTCACATCCTCCGGGAACAGACCGGCCTCCATTTTGTGGAAGCGCACAATCACTTTGAAGCACAGGCCGCGCGCGACGATGCGGTGGAGGTTGCCGGCCACCTTGCCACCATCGCCGCAAGTCTGACGAAAATCGCGAATGACATCCGCCTGCTCGGTTCGGGCCCGCGCAGCGGAATTGCCGAAATCCGTCTGCCCGCGACCCAGCCCGGGAGCTCCATCATGCCCGGCAAAGTGAATCCGGTGATGAGCGAAATGCTCGTGCAAGTTTGCCTCTATGTCCAAGGTTTGGCGCAAACGGTGGTGATGTGCGGACGCGACGGACATTTCGAGCTCAACGCGACCATTCCTCTCATCGCATACTCCCTGCACGAGGCAATCCGTTGCCTGGGCCGCGGAGCCCGCATTTTTGCCGAAAAGTGCGTCCACGGCATTGAGGCCGATGCAGAACACTGCGCCCAACTGGTGCAGCGCTCCCTCATGCTGGTGACAGCGTTGAATCCATATATCGGATACGATCAGGCGGCGGCGGTGGCCAAGGAGGCCTTCAATACCAATCGGACCTTGCGAGAAGTCGTGCTCGAAAAAACGTTATTGGATGCCGCCACGCTCGACCGCGCGCTTGATCCCAAAAACATGACCAAGGCGTAATCGTCCGCCGCCGGCCGTACGTTCGCGCCAGAGCTGTTCCGGATCGCCGGTCAATCGATTCCCGCTGATTCAGGGACGGGTAATACCCCATGGCCGGTTTGCGCTGGGTAAGTGATACTCAATCGGCATCGAAGAAACTGGCGGCGGGTTTCTGCAATGAAACATGTAAATTCCAAAACCAACCGCCATGTCTCCAAGCACCGCACCTGCCCTCTCCCGCTCCCTTGTCCACGCAGGCCGTGTCGTCCGACCGGAACTTCTCGATCGACTGCCGCAGGATTCATCCGCCGCCATCAGTTCGCGGCGCGATTTGCGGATCATCAACCGCGTCCTTGGGAATATCGCCTGGTTCCGGCAAACCCTGCGGCAACAACATCGGTCGGGCGAAAAGCTTTTGGAGATCGGTGCGGGAGATGGGACGCTGGGGGAAACCCTCCGGCCGATCGTCTCCGGGCTGGCCGGCCTTGACCTGGTTCGTCGGCCGAGTGCCTGGCCGCTCGATGCAAGTTGGTTCGAAACCGATGTGTTCGATTTTGCAGGCTGGGCCGATTTCCCAATTGTGATCGGTAATCTGTTTTTTCATCACTTCGACTCGTCGGAGCTTTCGCGTCTCGGCGTATTTTTGAATGAGCATGCCCGGCTGATCGTCGCGAGCGAGCCCCTGCGTACTCGCCGCACCCAGCGACTTTTTTCGCTTTTATGTACCCTCGTTCGGGCTCATCCGGTAACCCGGCACGACGGACATGTGAGCATCGAAGCAGGTTTTCGCACGGATGAACTGCCACGCCTCCTTTGTATCGATTCCAAGGTTTGGGAGTGGACTGTGGAGGAAACATCGATTGGTAGCTGTCGAATGGTTGCGAAGCGATGTCCATGAGTACGCCGCAGCCAGTTAGAATCGTCGGCGGCGGAGTGGCCGGACTCTCGCTTGGCATCGCCTTGCGCCGAGCAGAGATCCCGACGGAGATCTTCGAGGCAGGTGACTATCCGCGCCATCGTGTTTGCGGCGAATTCATCGCCGGATTAAGCGACGATACGATCAAACTGCTGGGAATAAGGCCTATCTTCGCCGGGGCCGTGGTTCATAGGAGCGTGACTTGGTTCGTGCAGGAACGCCCTGTCGGTCGACAGAAACTTCCCTCTCCCGCCCTGGGTCTCAGTCGTTTTGCCCTGGATGACAGGCTGGCAACCCTTTTCGTGGCAGAGGGAGGAATTCTCTCGGTTAAAACACGTTTCAAATCCACAACTCCTGAAGAAGGCGTGGTGTGGGCGTGCGGCCATCGGAACGGCGAAGGGTCACCTTGGCTGGGACTAAAACTACATGCGCGCGATTTAACGGTGGAGGGTGGACTCGAACTTCACCTTGGAGAAGGCGCGTACGTCGGCTTGTCGTCGGTCGAGGACGGTTGGGTGAATGTCTGCGGACTATTTCGCCGCCGGCGCTGTCTCTCGTTCGCCCGCGGCGATGCCTTATCCGCGTATCTGGTCGCGTGCGGACTGGATGCCTTAGCCGAACGCCTTGAAAGCGCCAAAATTCGGCCCGAATCGAGATGCGCGGTTGCGGGGCTGAGTTTCGACCAACGAGTCAAAGAAGATGTGCACTTGCGGCTCGGGGACGCGTGCGCGATGACACCGCCTTTCACCGGGAATGGCATGGCCATGGCTTTCACGAGTGCATCCCTGGCGGTTGCACCGCTTGTCCGCTGGGCACGAGGAGAACAGACCTGGGCCACCACCAAGCACAAGATCCACGAACTCCTTCGTGATAAATTTCGCGTGCGGCTGGTCAGTGCGGCGACGCTGCATCCCTTCCTCACGAATCGCACCCTGCAATCTCCCTTGAAGCGCATCAAACACGCCGAGCTGCTTCCTCTAACCACGCTGTATCGTCTCACGCATTGACGATCCCCCCGCCATGTACCTGCACGCCCTCGCCACCGCCCTCCCTCCGGCAAGATTCACCCAAGAGGAATGCTGGGCCATGTTCGAGCGGTCCGAGGCGAAGCACCGGTTGACGCGCCGCTCCGCGCTCATCCTCCAAGCCATCCTCCGGCATGACAGCGGCGTTTCCACGCGGCATTTTGCCCTGCCCGATCTCGAGCGTGTTTTTTCGCTCACAGCCGACGAACTTAACGAGGCCTTTCGCATGGAGGCTCCGCGTCTGGCAGCCCGTGCGCTAACCTCCGCACTGAACCAAGCCGCGCTCACTGCCAAGGACGTCGATGCCTTGCTCATTTGCACGTGCACCGGTTATCTCTGCCCAGGGGTGACAAGCTACGTGGCCCAGCAACTCGGCCTGCGCAGCGATACGTTTCTCCAGGATCTGGCGGGGCTGGGTTGCGGCGCGGCAATCCCGAGCCTGCGGGCTGCGCATGCGCTTCTTGCCGCCCAACCCGACGCTGTAGTGGCCCTCGTGGCGGTAGAGATATGTTCGTCAGCCTTCTATATCGACGACGACCAAGGTGTGCTGGTCAGCGCCTGCTTGTTTGGCGACGGCGCCGCCGCCACAATTCTGCGTTCAACGCCGGGCAGCCGAGGTCTGAGATGCGGCTATTTTTCCACGATGCATCAGCCGGAAAATCGTGATCGCATCAGATTCGAGATGAGGGAGGGAAAACTGCGTAATTTACTCCATTCCTCGGTGCCCGAATTGGCCGCAGCAGCGGTAAAACAGCTGCTCACGGCCGAACGTTCCCGTCCGGGAGCTCGCTCGATCTCGCGCATCGTCGCCCACACCGGTGGTCGCGATGTGCTGGACGCGATCGAACAAAACTGCGCCGAATGCGATCTCTCCGCGAGCCGCGAGGTGCTGCGCGCGTGCGGCAACATGAGCAGCCCGTCAGTGCTTTTCGTTTTGGAGAAAATGCTGCGCGATGATGCGCCGAATGAAAAAAACGACTGGTGGATGACGAGTTTTGGCGCGGGCTTCGGCGCCCATGGTTGTCGGATCGGGCTTTGAAAAACAACCTCAGAACACTTTCGGCGATGGCTCGGACGTCCGGCCGCATTTCCAATGGAAACCTCATACGCCTCTGAAAAGCACCGATCCTTGCCGTAGCACTAATCCCGATGGTTGGAACTTGGGTTTTGCGCTAAAATTTCCGCGTGAAAACGCACAAATTTCGCATTTCAACGATTGCCGGGAGCGCGGCGCTCTTTTCCATTCTCACTGGAAACGCCCACGCAACTTCGTTTCCAACCCGAGATATGTTGATCTCCGCCAGTCACTGGACCGCTCGATACGATAGTCCCAGCGTCGCTGAAAGGACGGTTGTGATCTATATCGACGATCAGCCCAGGCTGTGTGTTTGTCCGGCCGAGATTTATCCCGTAGGCACAGCTCAAGGCTACGATCTAGCGAAGATCGACGGCGTGGCACCGGCCAGCAACCTCCCGACGTCGACGGCAACCGAAATATCCAATACCGTCACCCCTGTACCGGACCATGGATTTACCGCCGCGTTCGTGGGCTTCGCTCTGATGGGTTTGGCTTTCGTGCGCAAGCGGCTCGCCGTTTGAGAGGTCTCCGTCGGACGAACTATTCACCATCGCTACGATTGAAATCGAATGCCTGAGCACCATCTAAATCTTAGTAGGCACAGGAAAGCGTAACGGACCCGAACGAATCGTATTTGTCTCGCTGGGATTTGAATTCTCGCGTCCGCCATACCTGCGTATAGGTAACCTGCCAGCGTCCGGGAACCAGTCCAACGCCAGCGCTAAGATCGGCCACGAAGCGTTTTTTCTCCACTGAACGACTGTCGCGAAAAGTATTTCCATCGAGAAAAATATCGCGGGCAACCGCGCGACCGTCGGCAGCGCCGAAAATGAACAGACTGAAATTGCGGCGCACCGATACTCGAGGATCCAGATCATCGGTGGGAGTTTCGCCCACACTGCCCGGACGGGCAAGCTGCACGCCGAAGTCGCTGGGTAGATTAAATCCGAGCCGTATCGTACCGCCGGCGTTGGCATAAGTCTGGACGTTACCGAGACTCGCGCCGGCGTGAGGAACGAGGTCGACGCCGAGAATGCGCGACAGGGCGCGTCCATAAAGGCGCCAACGCCGTTCGAAAATGACATTGAGACCGAATTCGTCGCGGAGTTGATAGTCCCAACCACGTGGTTCGGCACTGGCGGTCCAACGGTGCACAATCCGCTGCGAATCCTCAGCCATGCTGTGCGGCCCGACCACACCCGCTTGTATCGAAAGGATATCGGCAATCGACGGCGTCTTGCTCACAAACGCCATTTCCAGATAAGTCCAGCCGGCAAACGGCCTGTCGGTCGGATCCGGATTCCTCGCCTCGACATCGCGTGGGGCATAAATGTTCTGTCCCAGAGCGAGCCCGAAATTCTTCTGACCCTCGGGTCGATTCACGAAAGGAAGCATCCCGACCAGCGTTTTCCGCCAGCCTTCCTGTCCCCACCCGGCAAGATCCGCTGAAAGCCACGAAAATTTCAGGCCATTGGTGTAGTGCTGATCGGTTCCGGTGAAAAGATCGTTCTCAAAATACACGGTGAGAACCGGCGCCGAACGAGCTCGATCCGTCGCAGGAACAGCTTCCTCACTCGATCGCGCTGGGCAACCACAACCTATCGCCAGCGCGAGACCGACGATTTTTAAAATTGATAATTTCGAATGATTCATTGTCCGGGAAAAATACTAGCGGAAGGTGTGAGTTGCTGTGACTCCGCTCTTGGCGAAGAGCACAAATTGAATGCGTAACTATGCCTCCTAACCTGTCGCCATGCCATGGGGCGGTTCACCATGCGCACGCTCTGCTGTTTGTTGCGAAGCCGATTCGCTGACGGACGACTCCTGTTGTCCGGCGAAAAACCGATCATTCAAACGCGTCACCGTGAGTGGCGCTTGAAATACAGCCGTGTGCCTTGTAGGGCGGTAAAAGCAAGCGGTCCCCAGCGCCAGGCCAGACGTAGAATTCTCAATGGCCGCAAAGCTCGCTTGAGCATAAAACCCAAAGGCAAGGCGGCGACGATGGCGAGTGGCGTGAGCCTCAACCGGAGCGCAAGTGCCCTGTCGATCCATCGGAGAGGTTGAGTCACGCGGCGCGCGGTGGCTGCGCAGAGCGCGCGTTCGTGAGCGATGTCACGCAACAGGTCGGTTTTGTATGCCGACAGCCGATTCAACTCTCGCTGCGGATACATGTACGGTCCTTCTCCAGTTCCCCACGCGTACCGGAAAACGGCCGGGGCTGCCGCGCGAGGAAGCGACGTAACGCAACGATAATCGCGATCAGCAGGCCGGCATAGAACAATGTGAGTCCCGCCAGCACCGCCACCCGCGCGCTTTCCCAAAAAAGATAGACGAGGGTTAGACTGGCGAAGGACACGGCCATCATGCCCATAAAAACGGCGGCGGTGATCCAAATAAACGTAAGAATCAGCCGGTATTTTTCCTCCTGCAACTCGACCGAAAGGAGTTCGAGCCGGTCATGAGCCATGGCCAACAAGCCATCACCAAGCGACCGGAGTGCGCTCAAAAGGCCCGCCGGGCTGGATCTGGCTGTTTCCATGGTATGGTTCGTTACGTGCCCCTGCGACACAGGAGCACACCGGCAAGTAAACCGGCGCCCGCGGCGATGGCTAACGCTTGATAAGGTTTTTCGCGGATGGCGGCGTCGGCGCATTCCGCACCGGCGACGACCTTGCGACGCAGACCACCGTATAGTTCCGCCAGGCGATCGTAAGTTTTCTCGAACCGCGCGCGAAGTGCACCGACCGCCTCGGCCGTGTATTCGGACACGGAATCGGCTGCCATCTGTTCGGCTTCCGCGACGAGCGCGCGGAGTTCGTCAAGAAGTTCCCCGGGAGTCTGGGCCGTTTGAGCATTTGTGTGTTTCATAGTTATGGAGATAGTTTTTGGTTTAGAAATAATTCGGCTAAGTCAATGACCTGAAGATCAACACGGCAGTACTGGCGATGACGCCAAATCCCAAAATACCCGCCATTAAAATGACGAGCAGAAGAATAATGGCGTACGCCAGCATAGGTGTATCGCACCTCAGGGAATCTTTGACCCCCGCATCAGACCGGCCAATCCGATCAGCGTGGCCACCGCGCCGCCAATGAGCAGCCAGATGGTTTTGTCGGTCGGAGATCCGGTGAAAAACCGGGAGAAGCCCGAAGCCACGGAGTCGGACGCCATGGCGCCGTAAACGAGGAGCGTGATACCGCAGACGAGCAGTACGACTGAGATCATTTTATTCATAGTATTGTGTATTATTGATTGGTTTGGCTTAAGCGGAAGCCTCGTCGCTGTTTTCCAGCTGTGCGCGCAGCATCCATGCGATTTTTTCGTGTTTTTCCATGAGCGCGGTGAGGAAGTCCGCAGTGCCGGCATCGTTGAATTTTTTTGCGCAGGCACTGCTGTCGGTGCGGAGTTGCACGATCAATTCCTCGTGCAGAGCCAGCAGCTCCGAAAGCATATGCTCGGCCGGAGTATCGTTAGTGGGATCAGGCGTGCAGCGTGCGGCGCTCGCCAGATCATACCAATTTCCCCGGGCCCGTACACCGATGGCCCGCGTTCGTTCGGCGACTTGGTCGATCCATTCCGCAATCTGCTCATACTGTGCTTCGAATTGCTTGTGCAGGGCATAGAAGGCAGGTCCAGTCACATTCCAGTGATAGTTTCGCGTGGTCACGTAGATCACATATTCGTCCGCGAGGAGCAAATTGAGCATCTGGCCCACTTCCAGCCGCGCTTCCTCACGAAGACCGATATTTGTTAGCATGGTGGAGTCAGTTGAAGACGAACCGGTTGGTTTGGACCAAAGATTTTTCTCGGGGTCATGGCCGATGTTGATGGGGTACATATTGGCTTCCTGGATCGTCTGATTTTTTTATTTCGGGCAAAAGGGGCGCGCGACCAACCCGATTTGGCCGCGCGGTTACGCTAACAAATTCACATGCTCGCCATTTCCCTCACGGTCATGTTGTTTTTCACCGATGTGACGCCGCGGACGCTCTCCGCGAGTTTGGAGACGAGCGATTTCTCAGCGTCGTTGGAGGCTTCGCCGGTGATCATCACGACACCGTTTTCGGTCGAAACCCTCGTCTTGAGAGCACTGGTTGCCTTGTTGTTGAGCAACGCGAATTTCACCTGGCTGGTGATGGAAGCGTCGTCAATTTTTTCGCCGACGGTTTGCGCGGTCGCGGGCCGCTCCCTGACGACGATGTCGTTCTTGACCGATTTTACCTGATCAATCTCCTTGGCATAAATTTCGGTGAGTTCCTTTTGCGCGAGATTTTCGGCCGTACCGCTTAGAGTAACGTTGCCATCGTTGACGGCGACTTTCGTGTGCGCCGCGCTCACATTCGCTTTTACCAGAAGACGCGTGCGGATTTTGAGCGCAATCCAGGCGTCGGAACGCTCCGCGTAGGGCGATTCGACTTTGATTTCGTTTTTCACGCTCACGACGCCGGGGAGGTTTTCCACCGTGTCGGACCGCGAGATCTTTCAGGTCCTTGTCCGCCACGGTGCCGGTCAGGGTGACGACGCCGTCTTCGGCTTTCACCTTCACGTGATTTTCAAGAACCGTTTGATAATTGTACGACGCCTTGGCCGCATCTTCGATTTTCCGGTCGGTGGAAGGCGAAGCGAACAGCGCGATCGGGCCTGCGAGAAACGCGACGAAGAGGGATAGATTTTTTATTTTCATAAGACGGTGATGTGGGGGAAACATATCCCATCTCCACAGTCGCCGATATCGGGGGTTGCCCCACCCGATCAACCCGTTCCTCCCTATGGATGCGGCCGAAAAAAACCGACTGTGGCGCACGCGTTAAAAGCCGCTCAGATCCGATCGGTGATCATCAACACAAGCACGACAATGAACAGCACGCCGAAACTCCGGCTCGGGAAATAACTCCATTCACGGCTATGCGGCCAGGCTGGAAGCGAGCCGAGCGCGAGTAAAAACATGAGAATTAAGAGAAATACCCCAAGCATGTAAAACCTTTCAATATAGATAAAACAGACCTATGAGCAGGCCGCGATTGGCCCGCCGCGTCTTGCGCTTCCGGGCTGGAAGTCGTGGCGGCCTTCTACTTGCCCAGCGAAGAATACTACTGGAAGCCCACATTGCCGCTATGGGGTGTAACCCGACCACGGCAATGCGTGAGCTAATCGTGGAATGACGAGGCCGCAGACGCGCTTCGATACGCAAGGAAGCGACGGCAAAATCGGACCGTGAATATAGAGGTTATATAACAATATTACTCGAGTCCGTGCCTGCCTCGGAAAACGCCACCATATCATACAACTAATGTTCTCCCATAGATTTGAACCACCCGCTGCTATATCCTACGGAATCGCCACTCTCCACCGCTCTAGCGACGACATTTGACTGGCACATGCCGTCTGCGTCGCACCGCTGAGCTTCACAAAAAATCCGCCAAATCTCGACGCCATGTCTTTCTCTCCTCTCACCGGTTCCTGCGCTCCAGTCCGCAATCTCGTCTCACGCACTTCAGCCCGTTCGGTCCGAACGGCATTGCGCCGGAGCGAGCCCTCCCTTGCTCAATCGGCCGCTCCGCTGGTGGCCTTTTGTCATCTCGGGTGGAACGGTGTCTGGCAGAGGCCGCAGCAATTTCTTTCGCGGTTCTCCCTCACGAGACCCGTGCTGTTCGTCGAAACTTACTGCAGCGACGTAGCCTCCAGTCGTCTGAAGATTCGAAATCCCGCGGCGTACGCGAACGTCACTGTTTTGGAAATGCACCTGCCGTCCTGTCGCTGGGCGGACGGTACTTTCATCGATCTCGAACGCCGTCGGATGTTGCGCAAATTTCGAGCGGCGGACGAAGGCCGTTTCGACCATCCCGTGCTTTGGTTTAACGATCCGATGGCCGTGACGGCTTTCGCCGGCCACTGCGACGAAATCGCCATCGTCTACGACTGCATGGATGAACTTTCTCAATTCAAGGACGCGCCCCCTCAACTCATCGAGCGCGAACGCGAGCTCATCCGGGTTGCAGACGTGGTCTTCTGCGGCGGTCGAAAAATGCGGGACAAGCGCCTTCCTTTAAACGCCAATACCCACTTCTACGGCACGGGAGTCGATTGCGCGCACTTCGGCGGTACCCGGTCGCCGACGCTAGCCGTCCATCCAGACATCGCCAAACTTCCCGGGAAAGTGCTCGGCTATTTCGGCGTGATCGACGAGCGCATTGACTACGAATTGCTGGCAAAACTCGCCGATGCGAATCCTCGTTGGAGCATTGCGATGGTTGGTCCCGCCGCAAAGGTCGATCCGGCCGATTTCCCCCGGCGGAAAAATCTCCACTGGCTCGGCGGCCGTTCTTATCAGGAACTTCCAGCCATCACCAAAGGTTTTGCCGTTTGCCTGATGCCTTTCGCGATCAATGCCGCGACGGAGTACATCAACCCCACAAAAGCGTTGGAGTATATGGCGGCGGGACGCCCGATCGTGTCGACCGCACTCGATGAAGTTAAATCGAACTTCAGCTCAGTCGCGCGCGTCGCGAACTCGCACACTGAGTTCATCAAGCAATGCGTGGAAGAAAGCGCCAAACCGGATGTATCCCGCATAGTCCGCGGCATCGATCTCGCTTCGCAGAACACTTGGGAGGCGATCGTGGAAAAAATGGATGCGCACATGCGCAAGGCGATTGCCACGCGGTTGGTGCAAAGAAACGCCGCTCCTCGTTCCCATCGGCTCATCCTCAACGGACAATATAATCATGTTTGACTATCTTATCGTCGGCGCCGGCTTCGCCGGCAGCGTGCTGGCCGAAAGGCTGGCGCGAGGTCTCAACAAAAAAGTTCTTATCGTCGATCGCCGCCCCCACATCGGAGGCAATGCTTATGACTGTTACGACCAGCATGGCATTTTGATCCACAAGTACGGGCCTCACATTTTCCACACCAATTCGGAAGAAATTTTTGCCTACCTCAGTCGGTTCACGGAATGGCGGCAATATCAGCATCGCGTGCGCGCGTCGGTGGACGGACGCCTTCTGCCGATTCCAATCAATCTCGATACCATCAACGAAATGTATGGCCTGCATTTGGAGGGCGCGCAGGAAATGAAGGCCTATCTGGCTGCAGTCGCCGAGAGGCGCCAGGACATTTTGACCTCAGAAGATGTCGTTGTGAACAGCGTCGGCCGCGAACTCTATGAGAAATTTTTTCGAGGCTATACGCGCAAGCAATGGGGTTTGGATCCCTGCGAGCTCGACGCTCAAGTCACCGCACGGGTCCCTGTACGCCTCAATCGCGACGATCGCTATTTCCTCGATAAGTTTCAGGCGATGCCGGCGCGCGGTTTTACGCACATGTTTGGAAACATGCTCGATCATCCGAACATCAAAATCATGCTCAACTGCGACTATTCCGAGGTCGAAAAAGAAGTCGCCTATGAGTCGCTGATTTTTACCGGGCAGATCGACCAGTATTTTGACTATCGCTTCGGTGAACTCCCTTACCGTTGTCTGGAGTTTAAACACGAGACACACCACAAGCCCGTTTTCCAATCGGCGCCGGTCGTGAACTATCCCAACGAATATGCGTACACCCGCATCACGGAATTCAAATACCTGACGGGACAGGAACACCCGCTGACCAGTATCGTCTATGAATTCCCGAAAGCAGAAGGAGACCCATACTACCCAATCCCGCGTGCTGATAACACGGCGCTGTATAAAAAATATCAGGAGCTCGCCGCCGAAACGCCCAATGTGTACTTCGTCGGCCGGCTTGCCACCTATAAATATTATAATATGGACCAGGTCGTCGGGCAGGCTCTCGCCACATTCTCGCGGTTGAGCGGCGTCAGACGCGCCCCGGCGGCGGCTCTGGTTTGAGGTTTTGTTTCATTCACAATGCTCTTATCGCCGATACCGCGACCAGAGTACCCGCGTCCCGACCGCCAGCGCGGTTTGGTCGAAGGCATCGATTGGCTCAATCTAAATGGACCCTGGCAGTTTCGCTTCGATCCGTTGCGCCGGGGCGTCGAAGAGCAATGGTTCGCTCCGGGCGGCGAGTGGCGCGAACAAATTATCGTGCCGTTTTGCTGGGAATCGCTGGCGGCGTGGGGCGAAGGCACCGCTGCCGGGAACGAGAATTATTATTCCACCCGCGCCTTCATCGATCCGATTTCCGTCACGAGTGAAAACTACCGCAGCGCCCCGCGCCATGAAGTGGGCTGGTATCGCCGCGTGATCGATATCCCCGAATCCGGAGCGTGGTCAGGCAAACGCGTTTTTCTCACGATCGGCGCGGCGGATTTCTTTACCGAGGTTTGGTGCAATGGCATTTCCGTCGGAAAACACGAAGGCGGTTACGTGCCGATCGAGTTCGATCTCACTGAAGCGCTGGCGAAATCTGGCGACCGGCGCGCGCTTCTCGTCGTGCGCGTCGAAGATCCCATGGACAATCACGAGCAACCCGTCGGGAAACAATGGGGCTGGTACACCCCGACGAGTGGTATCTGGCAAACGGTTTTCCTCGAACCGCGCGGGCAGGCCAGCATCGATTATTTTCGTATCATTCCCGACATCGACACCCGCACGGCGACATTCGAAATCTTCTGCGTCGGCTGCGGTGACACCGCCAAAGTGATTGCTGAGATTTCACCGCCCGAAGCGCCGCGTTTCGATGAGAGTTTCTCCCTCGTAAATGGCGTGGCCCGCCGCGAAATAAAGATCGATCCTTTGTCCCTGTGGGATACTTCGGCACCCCGCCTCTACCATGTGATTTTTCGCTTGCACGACGACGGACGCGAGCAGGACGTCGTCCGAAGCTATTTCGGAATGCGAAAAATACACACGGCCCCCGCTGAGCTGGCCGAAAAATCTCCGGCGCGCCTCTGTCTCAACAATCAACCGATTTACCTGCGCGGGGCGTTGTATCAATCTTATCATCCCGACGGGGTCTATACAGCGCGAGATGCAGCGACACTTCGCAATGATATTAGTTTTGCGCGCAATGCCGGCTTCGATTTCTTGCGCGTGCATATCAAACTCGATGACCCGCTTGTGCTCTACTATGCGGATACGCTGGGGATGATGCTCATGCAGGACTTCCCCAACTTTGGCGAAGGTGGCGATACGCCACTGGGGCGACAACGTTTCGAACAAATGATGCGCCTCGGGTTCAAACGCGATTTTAATCACCCTTCGATCATCGCCTGGTGTTTGTTCAATGAAACCTGGGGCTTCGGCGGGCAGACGGAGCTAATGCGTTTTATCGCGCCCAAGCTCGGTCCAAAGGAAAGACGCGACGTCGCCAACAAGATGGCCAACACGCCTTCGTTCCGCTGGGTGCACGAAATGTGGCAAGTGGCAAAATCGATCGATTCCACCCGGCTGATCGAAGACATGAGCGTCGTGGTCTGGGAGCACCTTGCCGCGTACGGCCATATCGATACCGACATAAACTCGTGGCATTTCTATATAGACGACTACGCACGCGCAAAATCTCACATTGAAAACGTCGTGGCCAATACCTACCGCGGGTCGACGTTTAATTATATAGAAGGCAGTCTGCAAAAAGATGCACCGCTCATCAACAGCGAGTATGGTGGCGTTGGCGCGCTCGATGGAGATCGCGACATCAGCTGGACCTTCAAATTCCTAACCAATGAATTGAGGCGTCATGGTCAGCTCTCGGCATATATTTTCACGCAATTGACCGATGTCGAATGGGAATACAATGGCCTGCTCAACTACGATCGTACTCCAAAGCAGCTTGGTTACGCGCCCACCCTCATCAATCAAGGTGATGTGTTGCCGATCAACGCCGCGCCGATCTCGCAAATTGCCCCAGGTGACTCTCTCGATGTCGAAGTGTATTCTTCGCATTTCTCGCGGCGGCCCCGGAGCGGAGTGACCTTGCAGTGGCATTATACGGGAATCGACGATCTCGGATTAATGCATCCAGATTTGGGCCGGGGGTGGGAGCAAATTCCCTTTACTCAAAATCGTGTGGAGTTGGCCCAGCGCATCACGATAAAAGCGCCTTCGGAGCCGATGGTCTGCACGCTTTGGGTGACGGCGATTTGCGACCGAGGCGATACGGTGGCGGCGAATTTCATTCAGCATTTTATCTCCGCCGGAGAGCCCTTGCGGCGCGAGGAGCGGGACAGCCGTGTTATCCTCCGTCGGCGTCCCGACGAATGGGCGGCGGCCGCGTGGAGCGGCGGGTATTGCACCCGCGAGGAGGCCCGTGCCGCTCGCTGCGCCTACGGACGAGGCACGGGGTTTTTTGAATGGCATTTCTCGGACGAAGCCATTGGGCAACTCGGCGAAGCCCGCCGCGTGCGCATTTTGTGCGAAATGTCCTCACGTAGAAACAACACGCCACAAACCGACCCGCACGTGTATGCGTCGGCCATCGATTTGCTCGTCAATGGCCTTCCCGTCCATCGCGGAATGCTGCCGGATCATCCTCACGATTCGCGCGGCTCGCTCAGCTATTTGCGCGGAGGCCGCGGGGCATACGGCTACATGATCTCTGTCACACTGGAGGACGAACTGCTTCGCCGCGTCATAAACGCTTCGACAGAGCCAAATCTCCTACGAATGCAATGTGCCGTGCCTCGAAGATCGGAGGCACGCGGCGGACTCACGGTCTATGACTACGACTGCGGCCGCTTTCCCATTTGTCCGACGGTCGTGATCGAAACCTGAGTCAGAAAAACCACAACCATGCCTAATGAATTTCTTCCGCTCCCATGTTTTACCGCCCTTGGAAATCTGGGGTGGAGTCGAATGTTCCTTCGTCCGTCTGCAGAACCATTGCAACGACCAACTGGCCCACACGGGCCACGCCGACCGCCTCGACGACCTTGACCGTTTCGCCGCGCTTGGCCTGCGCACGCTACGCTATCCGATCCTGTGGGAACGCCACGCGGGAAATCCCATCGATTGGCGCTGGGCGGACGAACGTTTGAATCGGCTGCGCGAACTCGGAATCCGGCCGATTGTTGGCCTGCTGCATCACGGCTGCGGCCCGCTCGCCGATGGTTTTCTCGATCCCGATTTCATCGGCGGCTTCACGCAATTTGCGCGCGCCGTAGCCGAACGATTTCCATGGGTCGATGCCTATACGCCCATTAACGAACCACTCACCACCGCCCGATTTAGCGGAATGTACGGGCTTTGGCATCCGCTGCGGTGCGATCTGCCGTCATTCGCGCGGATCTTGCTCAACCAATGCAAAGCGATACGGGCCGCGATGGCAGCGATCCGCGAAATCAATCCGACAGCACAGCTCATCCAAACCGAAGATGTTGGAAAAACACACAGCACGCCGCTGTTGGCGTACCAAGCCGATTTAGAGAATGAGCGTCGCTGGCTCAGCTTCGATTTTCTCTGCGGTCGCCTTCGCGCAGGTTCCCCGATGTTCGAGCATTTGCTCAACGCCGGGCTGGAATATGAAGAACTGGAGTCTTTCGCCGAAAATCCGTGCCGGCCCGATCTGATAGGGATGAATCACTACGTCACTAGCGAACGTCTCCTCGACGAAAACCAAGGTCGATACCCACGCGCTTTTCACGGCGGCAACGAGCAACATGCCTATGCGGACGTTCCGGCGGTCCGTGCCCGCGCCGAGGGAGCGGTGGGTCCGGCGCAGTTGCTTCGCGAAGTCTGGAAACGCTACCAAATCCCCATCGCCATCACGGAAGCCCAACTTGCCTGCACGCGCGAAGAACAACTGCGCTGGCTCCAAGAGATGTGGGCGGCGGCGGAAGCCGCTCGGGCGGCCGGCATGGAAGTTCGCGCCGTCACCGCGTGGGCACTGCTCGGAGCCTACGATTGGGACTCCCTCCTCCTCGAAACCAACGGGCATTATGAGAACGGCGCTTTTGACGTGCATGATGGTTCGCCTCGGATCACCGCGGTCGGTCAAGCCATTCGCAGTCTCGCTGCAAATGGCCGCTTCGAACATCCCGCGGCAACTGGACCTGGCTGGTGGAGACGGCCTGTGCGGTTAATTTTTCCGCGCATTTCCTGTCCACGCACGGGTCACGGCACGGCCGCGTCCGAGTCCCAGTTCCCCGCGGCACAATGCCCGCTCCTTATCGTTGGCGCAACCGAACGCTTGCAGGAGCTTCTTCGGCGCGCCTGCCGAATCCGCGGCTTGTCCGCCGTCTTCCTCGCCGATGATGCGATCGATTTCGCCGATCCCACGAGTCGCGACCGCCAATTCCGCCGCTACCACCCGTGGGCGGTTCTAGTAGTGATACCGAACCACTCCAACGATACCGCGCCGTCTTCTCCCCTAGCCGATGCGGCGTTGGTCGAGCATCTTCGCGTCGTGTCAGAAAGTGCGCGCATTGGGGTCGGTATTTTTTCGGAGGAACCCGTTCTGGTGGACGACGAGGGATGGAGTTTTCTGACCACGCGAGGAAGCTGGGACGTGCTGGGGCCGGATCAATCCGGAAGCCTTGAATCGGCCATCAATATTCGCGCCGGCGCCCGCCCCGTCCGTCGCGAAAACCGCCCGCCCGATGCCACGGCGGAAATATATTTCCCAACGCGAATCGATGCCGCGCTCAACATTCTGATCGATGACTACGGCAGCGGCGGCTTGGTCTTTGTGCCAATGGGAGAAATGCAACTGCTATCGTCTTAGCGCATTTTAAATCGGGCGCAGTCGTAACGTTCGAAGTCAACATCCGCTCAAGGGCGAACATCGAGAAGGCGCGGCTTGCGTAGGGCCTGAGCTTGCTTGGTTCGCAATTCAACCCTTGCCAAACAATAAACCGTTACGTAACGTTTTATCATGCCATACGAAGCTTTAAACCAAGGGCGAATCACCCAGGCGCTGCGCCGCTTGGGCGAGCTTGCCCGCGATCAAGGCGTGACGCTGGAAGTTTCACTGTACGGCGGTGCCACCTTTACGCTGGTGTACGGTTCACGCGACGCGACCAAGGATGTTGATGCACTGGTCCAACCCGCAGCCGTCGCGCAGAAGCTGGCAAAAAAAGTCGCGACGGAACTCGATCTGCCGGAGGACTGGCTGAACGATAACGTGAAGCAATTTCTCGCCGAGAAAGAGGCCAAGCGCGAATTAGCCGGCGACGAATTCGGTGAAGGACTGCGGATCAGTGTTCCCACCGCGCAATATCTGCTCGCGATGAAACTCCGCGCCTGCCGCCCTCCTCTGCCGGGCTACGCCGGTGACTACGCCGACATCCGTTTTCTGGTCACAAAGATGAACCTCAAATCAGTGGACGCCGCCGAAGCCATTCACGACAAATTCTTCCCGCACGACGCGCTCTCGAAAGCGGCCAAAGAGGTCGTCGCATCCGCGCTGAAACCGTCAAAATGAACCAACGCCCATCCACGCTCAAAGCCGTCGCCGAACAATCGGAGTCACTTGCTGACTTCGGACGGCACCTGCGTGACTGGCTCCACGAGTTGCGACTTGTCTCGTCACGTCGCGGTGCCGCCATTGCAGTCGCTGAGGAACCGCCACGCTTGAGCCGCAAGTTCGCCCAAGGAAAAGTCGCCGACGCCTGGCTCACCGCCTATGCAGAACACCTGGCGGTAAAAGCGGGTATCCAGCCACCCAACTGGGTCTTCGCTTCCTCACGCGTCCTCGCCGAACCAACCTTTAACGAGCAAAACGAAAGCCCCGCATTGCGAGCGCTCGCGCTTGCTCATGCCCCGCTGGCCTTCAAGCGCCGCAACATATACACGTCGTCAGTGGATCTGCCGCTTTCGCTGCATGCAGCGTCGCCCCCGCAAATCAGCGGCCGAAAAACGCCAAACCAATGCCGAACGCCAGCGCCGATTCAGGGAAAAGCGCGCTGCAGAGTTCAAAGCGCTGCGCAAGCTGTTGCGGAAATAATCATAGCAGCGTGGTAGAGGCTGCCAGGCGAGTTTCGGCCACCGGTGCCCGGAGCAACAGATGCCACAAGTGGAATGGGAATCCGCAATGCTCGCTAATGCGCGATTTACTTTTGCTTTAGTGGTCAGCGTCAGGTGGGGGTCAACTACTGACGCAGCCAGTCTTTCAGAGCCTTTTTCGCAAGCCGCTGATTCTATCATATTTAGATACGAAAAAACCGCCGGATCTTAGTCCGGCGGTTTTTCCAAAATGGAGCGGGCGAAGAGACTCGAACTCTCGACGTCCACCTTGGCAAGGTGGTGCTCTACCAACTGAGCTACGCCCGCAAAAGCGTGTGAGGGGGATGAGAAGTAAGGTTCGCTGCGCGCTCGTCAACAGCTATTTTTTAGGAATTGGCGGACGGCTCGCCCCACCCTTTTCCGCATAAGCAATCTTCTCTTCGCGCGGCTCCTTGTTTCCCGAGGAGGAACGGGGTTTTTCCGAGCGATTCGGCCGGTTGCTGTAGTACGAATAATTTTGCGTGTAGTAACCGTAATCTTCGCCGGAATTTTGCGGCACGCGGTTAAGGACGACACCGACGAGATGCTTGTTGTTGAGACTTTCGATGATCTGCTGCGCGCGCAGGACCATGCTTTGCGGATTGCGGCGGTGTTGGATAAGGAGCGCGGTGTCGTCGACCACGCTGGCCAGAACGGAGGCATCGCTCACACCGATCACGGGCGGAGCATCGAAAACGATGCGGTCGTAACTGCCGCGCAGTTCCTTCAGGAGGGCTTTCAGGCGGTCAACGTAGAGAAGACTCAAGGTGAAGCCGCTCGTCGCGCCGGAAGGGATGAAATCGAGGTTCTTGGCCACGCCGACTTGGATAACCGTTTTCAGGTCGGCTTTCCCCAAGAGGAGTTCAGTCAGGCCGGGTTCTTTTTTCCAGCCGGAGAGTTGGTGCTGCGTGGGGCGACGAAGGTCGGAATCGATGAATAGCACGCGTTCGCCGGCCTCGGCCATGGCGCGTACCAGCCGGAGCAGCGTGGTGGATTTGCCCTCGCCGGGCCCGGCCGAAAGCATGACGAGACTGCGGCCACGCTCGTTGGTTTTCAACGCGAGGTTGAGGTTTGTGTGGAGTACGCGGAAAGGTTCGGTATCGGCCGGATCTTCCTCGCCGGGTTTGTCTTTGAACGGATCTTCGCTGAAAGGAATCACCCCGAGCACGGGACGCTGGATGCGGCTTTCAACTTCGGAGACGTTGCGGAAGCTGGTGTCGAAATACTCGACTAGCACGGCGGTGCCAACGCCCAGGACCGTGCCGAAGAGGAGCGCGAAGATAAAATTGAGCGTCCAACTGGGTTTTTTGGGATAACGGGCAGGTTCGGCTTGGTTGAGGATTTCGGTGGTGCGCTTCGGCACTTGGAAATCGATTTCGCGCTGGCGTAGGGTGACTTTGAGCGAAGACAGAATGCGGGTTTCGTCATCGAGTTTTTGAGCGGCTTCCTCGAAGGGACGCATCCGGTCACGCGCAGAAAGAATCTGGTCAACCTTGGCTTGGGAGAGTTGGTTCTTGAGTTCGGCCACGCGGGCCTCGGCTTCCTTGTACGCGATTTCGAGACCATTCTCGTAACCGCGAAGCTGGGCGTCGAGTTGCTCGCGGATTTTCGCACGATTATCGACTGCGGCGACTAGATCGGGATGCGCTTCGCCGAGGCGGGAACGAAGCTTGGTGACGTTCTGGTCGGCGAGGAGATAGGCCTGGAGGAGGTTTTGGATGTTGGGATCCTGAATGAGCTCGGAGTTGACGAGGTTGACGCGTTCTTCGGGGGGAATGCTCTTGAAGCGTTCGTAGCGGGTTTTGCGGCCGATGGTGTCGACGCTGAGGGCGATCAGCGAATTTTGCATCTGGCGAAGGGTTTCGATTTCGATGTCGCTGTAGCGCGCATTGAGATCGACGCCGGAAATGTTGAGGTCCTTGCGGAGTTTTTCGACGAGATCGCGCTGGGCGGAGACGTTGCGCTCCTGTGACTCAAGTTCCTTGCGAAGCTGGGAGAGGCCCTCGCGCTGCGAGGAAGTGGCGAAATTAATGCGGTCGTCGGAGTACACGCGGCCGATTTCATTCGCGATCTCGGCGGCAAGGCGGGGATCCTGGGCGAGCACGGCGATCTCGATCACGGAGGAACCGCGGGACGACAGGTCGACCCGGAGCATTTTCCGGCGGAGGTAATCGATGGTGATGTCGGTTGGCAACGAACCACTGGCGCCGTACGGTGCGGCGAGTTTTTCGTTGAGGCCCAGTTTTTGAATGACGGGGTAAAGAATTTTGGCCTCCTGCATGATCTTCATTTGATCCTGCAAGAAGTTTGGATCGTAGTAGCCACTCTGCTGCGTTTGAAAGAGCTTCACCTCGCCCTCGGGTTTTTCCACGCGGACATTGGTCTTCGATTCATACCAGCGGGGCATGAAGGCGGTGACGGCCAAGGTCGTCGTCAATACGAGGCCTACAATCAGAAAGATCAGGGCCTTGCGCAGACGCAGCAGTGAAAAGAATTCGGCGAGTGAGGCGCCATCTTTTCCGAGGTGATGGGTATGAACCATGAAGCGTATCTAAGAAATCGTTCTGTGACCGGGCTCAGCAAGCACTTTGTTACAGGTATTTGTGCGAACACCTTGCGTGAAGAAGTTGTTTTTAGCAACGGGCAAGCCCTCAAAGCGACGCCGGGGCCGCAAATGGGTTACGCGACGCGGCCCGGCTAGAAAACGTATTTCGTGCTCAGGCCAGCGCGGGTGCGTTTGAGCGCGCGGTCCCGATCGTCAGACGAGATGCGATCGTAATCGACCGTGAGCGAGACCGACCAGCGTCGCGTCGGCCGGTAAACAAAAGCACCGCCGAGTTGGGTGTTGGTTTCGCTTTGATCGGGACGCACGCCCTGCCGACCGTGCAGACGTGACGGCTCCCAGGTGAGCGAGCCCGTCAGGGCGAATTTCGGCGTGAGCATCTGCTGCAGATTGAGAAAACAGCGGTTCACACTCATGTCCGTGTACAGTTCGGTGTTTGAAGTTTCCTCGACCGAGTAACCGTATCCAACCGAAACATACGAGCCTTGGCCGTAGTCCAGTTTCAAACCGAGTTCAGCATAAGGCAGGGTATCGCTGCGCTCGCTGGCGCGGCGACGTTGTTCGACACCAAGCCGCCCACTGACGGAAAAACGGGCATTGAGCGCACGATCGAGACCCAGCAGGAAAAAATCCGAGCGTTTGTTTTTCGTGCGGCCTTCGGTGTCATAACGAATATCGAGATGGCGGTACTCCAGCATTGTCTGTAACAAAGGCAGCACTGTCTGGCTCGCCGTGACACCGACAAGCAATTCGGAGCGGTCGAGACTGTCCGCCAACACGTCGTCGGCAAAAGCGTAGCGCGTGTGGCGTCCTTTAAAAGTGAGCCCCGTGCGTTTGGTCAGGCTCATGGCAAAGCGCGAATCGAACTGGTTGCGACTAAACGACTGATCGGTGTTCACCACCGTGGCCAAGCCGGGCAGAAGCGATTCGGGATTTTTCGCGATCTGATACGTATCGCTAAAATCCAATTCCATTTGCGGAGTGAAGGTATGCGCCAGGCGCGCCATGAATTCATGACTATCGAGCGACTTTTTCCCCGGTCGGTCGGGCATGTAGTCGTACGAAAGCCGGTAAGCCGCCGAGGCCAGCGTGCGGCCATCAATCGAGGCATTGAACGCAATATTCGGATTCAACTGATAGACGTAGCTGCTGACTTCATTCACCGAACCACCAAATATGTTCGAATCGTAGAAAACCCCGGTGGACAAATAAACCGTGAGCGCCTTCCCCTGCTCCACCTCGGGAATCGGCGCGTAAACCGCGCCCAGGCGCAAGACGGGCAGAAGGCAGAAAGCAAAAATGATTCGCAGGGCACGCATGGAATTAAGAATCGTTGGCGATAGCTACTTTCCCGGCGCCGTGTTGGCATACACCGCCCGTGGATCGAACAGAACGTAGAGGTCGTCCGTGAATTTCTGCGCGACGGTCAACGGAAAGCGAGGTGGCGGCCGGTTCGTCACCAACCACGTATAGACCTGAGCCCATTCGCCCAGGCGGCTCGGGTCGCTGCCGATCCGATTGAGACCACCAAAAAAAGGCCGGCTGAGCGTTTTCGGGCCCAGCACCAACGCGTACGGCGGTTGATCGACCCCGATTTCATAAAACTCCCGCAGCGTCGCCGGCTGCGACCACACGCACTGGCCGCTATACCATGCGGCGCCCGCCGGCACGTCGGCCATCCAGGCAGCTCCACCGCGCCGGTTGGAATCGTCGCGCATGCCGCAGTAAATATTAGGATAATACGGCGGATAACTAAAATGGCCGCGATAGGGCTCCAGAACGTCATGTGCCAGCGGCAATGCCTGCAAACCCAGCAACGCCGCGGCCAGCCAGCGTCCAGCGAGCGCAAATTTTTCGTTGCTCGCGACCAGCACGGCGAAAAAGCCCGCGCCAAACACGGTCACGATCGGCACCGCGTAAAATGCCGGGAAACGCTCTCCTTCTCCCGAATCGAGAAAGGCAAACGAGACAACCAATACCACTAAAATTGCGAGCAGCGCCCACCGCATCCGGTTCACCAGCGAGGAACGGAAACGGTAAAGGAGGCTGACAACGAAAAGCGCGGTGAAGAGCAGCCCACCCGCCCAGATTTGCCCGCCCAGCGCAACCTGCAAAGCCGTCAGGCCCTTGTTGCCGATCTTGTTCAGGAGAATGGCCGGGCTTTCCGCGGAGAGTGTGTTGCGCACGATTTCGGGCTCGGCCGTCGGGTCGCCCGCCTTCAAGGCGACGCTCTGCCCTCCCAGCCCAAAAGGGTTGTCGGTCAGTCCGACGTTGCGCGACATCCAGGGATAGACGACCAGGATAAAACCAATCGCCACGCCTAAGATCGCCGCCATGCGGGCTCCACCGCGGCAACGCAGTCCGGCGTAGGCCAGCACCGGAAGCACCACAAGGCAGGCGGTGTAATCGCAAAGACACATCAGGCCGCAAGTCACGCCCGCCATGAAAAACCAGGGACGCAGCGGCTTGCCTGTCGCAGCCGCACCATCGCCCCGCACCAAAAAATGTGCCAGCCCCAGAAGCAACAGCATCATGAGCGGCGTTCCGTTGACCGCCACGGTCTGCGCCCAGATCGTGGAACAAAGCAACAAGCCCAACATCGCCAAAAGGCCTACGTTCGCGTCGAACAACTTGCGTCCCAACAACCAGGTCAGCACCGCCGCGATCCATAGCAGGACCACATTCAAAACGAGTAAAAGGTAGTCCGCGCGGAAGCCGTCGATGCCTTGCGGCGCGTTTTGAAACAATGCATGCCGCATCCTCGCCGGCAGAATGGAGAGCGCCCCGCCGATCACTGTCGGATAGAGCGGCGCCTGGTGCAATTCGGGCCACGCCCGCTCGAAATCGGGTTTATGTCCGCGCGCGCGCAGCACCGCGAGCGACTGGGGATAGCGCACCAGCGTTGTGAAACCCTCGCCCGCCGCGACCTGTCGGCCCACCACCGCCTGGGCGAGTGTCGTCTCTGTGCGCGGGCCGCGGAATTGCGTGTATCCAATCCGCAATGACAACAGCAGGACGCCCACCAGCAACGCCGCAATCCGGATCCAGCGCGCGCCCGGACCGATCTCCAACCAGTGCACCCATTCTTGTGGCGAACGTGAAGTTTTCACCGGTCAATCACGTCGAGTTCGGGCCATTGTGAAATCTTGCGGTGCAGCGTGCGACGGCTGATCCCCATGAGCTCCGCCGCCTTCGTGCGATTGCCACGCGCCTTGTGCAAGGCTTCGCGCAATAGGCGTTTTTCGTTGTCCTCCACCAGAAGCGAGGAACCGGCAGCCGAACTATTGGCCGGAGCCACAGCACCATCGTCCGCAACCGGCGGCGTGGCGCTTCCGGCGGCGAGCACGGGCGTTTCGCCGCGGAATTTGGGTTCCAGTTCGAACTCGGTGAGCCGCCCGCCGCGATGCAGCACGACAGCGTTTTCGACAAAGTTGCGCAGCTCGCGGATGTTGCCCGGCCACGAATAAGTCTGCAGGTGCTTCATCGCACCCGGCTCGATCGTCAGCGGCTGGACGCCGTTTTCGTCGCTGAAGAGCTTGTTGAAATGCGCGAGCAAAAGCGGGATGTCGTCGGTGCGCTCGCGCAGTGGCGGCATCGCGATGCGCACGACGTTGAGCCGGAAAAAAAGGTCTTCGCGGAATTTCCCAGTGCGCACCATCTGTTCGAGGCTGCGGTTGGTCGCGGCCACGAGGCGCACGTCAAGTTGAAGCGGCTTCGAACCGCCGACACGCTCAATCGATTTCGTTTCGAGAAAACGCAGCAGCTTCACCTGCGTGGATTGGGAAATCTCGCCGATTTCGTCGAGGAAAAGCGTGCCGCCGTCTGCCGCTTCAAAACGGCCGATTCGCCGCTCCATCGCGCCAGTGAAAGCGCCGCGTTCGTGGCCGAAGATTTCGCTTTCGAGCAGATTTTCCGAAAGCGCCGCGCAATGCACCGCCACAAATGGCGCACGCGCACGCGGACTCGCCTGGTGAATAGCCTGTGCAATAAGTTCCTTGCCCGTGCCCGACTCGCCTTCGATCAGGATCGTGGCTTTGGAGGGAGCGACGAGTTTTACCCGGCCGAGCATGTCCTGCAATTTTTCCGAATGGCCCACGATGCCGGTGCCGGAGATGTTGAACTTTTCGTCGAGGCGTTCGTGCAACTGCTTCACTTCGACTTCGAGTGTCTTGGATTTCAACGCGCGCTGGATGAGCACTTCGAGTCGCTCGATGTTGACGGGCTTCGTCAAAAAATCCACGGCACCGCGTTTCATCGCTTCGACCGCGGTCTCGATGTTGCCGTAAGCGGTCATCATCAGGACGGCTGGGTGGTTCGGCAACGTGAGCGCCTTGTCGATCACTTTAAGTCCGGATTTCCCCGGCATACGGAGATCGGTCAGGATGACATCGAACTCCTGCGCATCGAAAAGGTTGAATGCCTCATCGGCGCTGCTGGCCACGGTGACGTCATAGTTGTCTTCCAAGGCCTGTTGCAGGCCCTCGCGGGTATGCTTCTCGTCGTCGACTATGAGTACGCTCGGAACCATGCCCTAAGTCACACGCTGGAAAGCCCTCACGTCAAGCACTGCGCAACTTTGGCACAGTCGGTGATTCGAACATTGAGTTCGATCCAGCCGATCTCGTGGTCGACACTTTTTCGGTTCAATCCAACACTCACTCCATTGAAGCCGACACTCTTCCAACCGGTACCGACGTCGAATCACTCTAGGCCAACGGTATTTCAACCGGCGCCAACACTTGAAGTGAGCAAATGGACACTTCGCGTGCCCAAGCCGACATCTCAGGTGCCCACTTGCTCGGTCAAAGTGTCGACGCCGACATTTGGAGTAAGAAAGCCGACATTCAGAGTGCTCAATTCAATAATTCGACTGAGCAAAAGCGCACTCGGCGTGTTCAAGCCAGCACTTCAGATGCGCAAGCCGATGCAAAAACCATCGGCTCCGACACTCAAACTGTCGACTTGCATGCAAAAACCATCGGCGCGCTCACTTAAAGTGTCGGCTTACGCATAAAAACCGTCGGCTTGGATACTCAGAGCGATAAAGCCGACACTCCGTTTGCCGAACTTCTCCTCGCGGGTGCCAAATTTGCCATCCGCGACCCAAATTCCCCTCGGGAATCATAAAAAGGCACAGCCTCACTCCCCGCCGCTCAGCATCCGCACCCGGCGGTTTTTTTGCGGGAATTGCAATGTCACGATTGTGCCGACGCCTTCCTTGCTTTCGATGCCGACCTGGCCGCCGTGTTCGCGCATGATGCGCTGCACGATCATCAGGCCGAGGCCGTGGCCGCCGGGTTTGGTGGTATGATACGGTTGGAATAGCCTGACCAGATCCTCCTGCTTGATGCCCGCGCCGGTGTCCCCGAAGAGCAGATAAACGTTGTCGTCGTCGACCCGCGTCTTGATGCGCAGGCTGCCGCCGGGCTCCATCGCCTCCATCGCATTTTTCACGAGGTTGAAAAATACCTGTTTGATCTGGTTTCGGTCGGCCATCACCAACGGCAGGTTGGCCGGGATTTCAGCCTCCACGGTCACGCTGCGATCCGCGATTTCCTGTTGCTGAAAACGCAGGACTTCGTCGAGTAGCTCCGCGAGGTTGGTGTCGGCGAGATCGGGGGGCTGCGGGCGGATCGCGTCGAGAAAATTGCTGATGATACCGTCGAGGCGCCGCACTTCGTCCTGACAAACCTTGATCGAATCGGCCAGCGCGTCCGAGTCTTTGGATTTGGCGGCTTTGAGTTTTTTCAACCGCCGTTCGATCAGCTGCAGGTGAATGGTCAGCGAATTAAGCGGGTTGCCCAATTCATGCGCCACGCCAGCTGCAAGCAGGAGAATCGAGGACGTTTTTTCGTTCTCAATGCGCTCCTCAGTCGTCTGTTTGTCGCGGGTAATGTCGCTCAGGATCACCGCGAAACGCCGCTCGGCGCCCTGCCCTTCGTTTTGGAACGGCACCATGTATAAACGCACCGATTTTGGCTCCGGATAGGACAGTTCGATCTCGCGCGCTACCACCGGCAGCGTCGGCACGGAATCGTCGTCCAAGGCGGCTTCCAGCGAAGGCCGCAGCCCCGGAACCAGTCGCCAGAGGATCGCACCGCTTAATTCATCCTCGCGCAGGCCGATAATACGGTGAGCAGCATGATTCGCATATTCGATCACCCCGCCCGCGCTGATCACCAGCACGCCCTCCTGCAGGGTGTTGAAAATGTTTTCGAACAATCCGCGTTCGCGTGCGAGACGCTGGACAAGGTTGGTCAGATTGACCGTATCGAGCGTGTCGATACGCCCAAGCACGCGATCAAGCGAGGAGTGTTTCTTGACTGCCATGTGCACAGGAAAACAAACCTGCGGCGCGTTGCAACCCGTCGTCTCGCCATCTCGCAGGAAACTGAAAAACGAAATAGTTACACAGAGAACACGGAGGAAAAACCGGAGGTCACAGAGGCGTTCCGGTTCATCCCGAATCTACTCCGCATTCCTGCCCTTTTGGCTCTAAGCCGTGTATGGGGATTTTCTTTTCAACTCTCTGTGACCTCCGTGTCTCCTCTCGTGCCCTCTGTGTAACAACTGCTCATTCATCCTAAAACCAACCGCCTGCAACAAAGCTTGTTCAACCTCCAAAACCTTCCTACCCTCCCCAACCATGAACCCCGAACGTATTGGCATTCTTACCGGTGGCGGCGATTGCCCCGGCCTTAACGCAGTCATTCGCGCGGTCGTCAAAGCCGCCTCGCGGCTCGGTTGGGAAACCCTCGGTTTCCTCGGTGGCTATGAAGGTCTGCTTTCCCCCGTTGCCTACCGCTCGCTCGACCATCGCGAAATGGGCGCGCTGCTCACCGCCGGCGGCACGGTGCTCGGCACCACCAATCGCGGGCGTTTCGCCGCCAAGACCGGCCATGGCGAAAAAGCTCAAATCCCGCGCGACGTTCTCGATCAGGCCAAACTCAATTTCGAAAGCCTCGGCCTGCGCGCACTCATCTGCGTCGGCGGCGATGGATCGCTAACCATTGCCCAGACCCTTTTCGAACACGGCATCCCCGTCGTCGGCGTGCCCAAGACGATCGACAACGACCTCGAAGCCACAACCATTACCTTTGGTTTCGACTCCGCCGTGGCCTGCGCGACCGATGCGCTCGATCGCCTGCACACCACTGCCGCCAGCCACAACCGCGTGATGGTCCTCGAAGTCATGGGCCGCTACGCCGGATGGATTGCCGCTCACGCCGGAATCGCGGGCGGCGGCGACATCATTTTGATCCCGGAGATCCCGTTCAACTACGAATCGATCTGCAAAAAAATCGCCGAACGCGAAGCGATGGGCCGGCTTTTCACCTTGATCGTGGTTGCGGAAGGTGCACGCGAGGCCGGCCATGATTTCGTTTCGCAAGAACCCAACGCCAAAGATCGCGAGGCCCGCCTTGGCGGCATCGGCGCCGTCGTCGCCTATGAAGTCGGCAAACGCACCGGCAAGGAATGCCGCACCGTCGTCCTCGGCCACTCCAACGCGGTGGCGGTCCTACGACGTTCGACCGCTTGCTCTGCACCCGCTTCGGCGTGAAAGCCGTGCAATTAGTCCAGGAAGGCCGGTTCGGCCAAATGGTGGCCCTGCGCCCACCCGACACTGTCGCCGTCCCCATCACCGAAGCCATCGGCCGCCTCCGCACCGTCCCGCCCGACGGTGATATTGTCCGGACCGCAAGAGCGCTGGGGATCAGTTTTGGGGCGGAGTGAGTATGACGATTCTTTGGCCATGGTTGTCTCAATGATCTCCTGCACCGCTAAATTCTAAATTTTCGATGACAGAAATAACAATTGCTCTGCTTTCATTACTCAGCGCCGCAATAAGCGCTTTTCTCGCCTATATTTTCACAACTCGGGCAACGCGGACTGAAGCAATGCTTCGATTCAAAGAGGAGAAATACGCAAAGTTGTTGGTAAAACTACAAGGATTTGTAGGCGTTACGACTTCAGCCCAGTTGAAAAAAGAATTCTTCGAGGAACAATATCAGGCGTGGCTCTACGCATCAGATGAAGTCATCCAAGCTCTAAACAGGATGGTCCGTTTGGTCATCGAAAGCAAAGGAGTTGAACCAAGCCCCGAAGCCGGGCACAAAGCGGTTGGAGACATCGTGGTCGCAATGCGCCGAGATCTCCTTGGCAAAACCACCCTCGACCATACGGCATTTAAGTACATCGATGTTATTGAAAGAACAAAAGGTCATTGATCCGTAAGGCAGCAAACTACTTCCCCTCCCCCAATAACTCCTTCACATCTTTCTGTTTTGGATACTTGGGGCGCTTCGGGTTGGGGTTGACTTGGTGAATCCAGACGCCGGCGATGCGGTCGGGATATTTGGTCAGAATGGTGTGGTAAATCTCGGGGTCACGTTCTCCGTCGTCGCCAAAGAGGAAGAATTTCAGCTGCGGAAATTCGGCCAGAATCGTCTCGATGCGACGGAGTTTGTAATTCTCGTGTTCGCCCATCGAGTCGCCCGAACCAGAACCTATCTCTTTCAACTGCAGCACGCCCCGGGGAAAACCGTTGAGTTGGAGAAAGCGCCGGAGATTGTCCGTCAGCTGGCGGGGCGATGAAGAAACATAAAAGACCGCGGAGGCCTCGGGCGCGGGGTTGCTTTTCAGCATGCGCGCATAAAGCGCGGCCATGCCCGGCACGGCTTGGCGCAACTCCGGAGGCACGGCGAGGCTGTTTTTAAGGAGCGTCGTCGTGCTCAGCACCTCACTGACCAGAATCGTGTCGTCGATGTCGGAGATAAGACCGACGGTATTGCCAGGATCGGCGACTAAAAAACCGGCCTGACTGCTGGCGGCTGGTTCGGCTTCGATGTCATACCAGCCGGGTTTCAAGTCGAGCGACTGGCTGGCGGCGATCGCCCAGTAACCCTTGTCGCCGACGCGCAGCGACCAGCCGTAACCCGGTATCCGCCAGGCCACGATACCATTCTCACCACTGGTAAGCAGCAGCCTCGTGTTGCGATAAATGGATTGAAGCGAACCGCTGTTTTTATCCGGACCGTGATGCACTTCCGTTAAACGCCCGGAAAAATGATAACCTTTTGCTCCCTGCCAGGCGTCGTCCATGACGGTCTGCAGAGCTTCTTCGCCATGCAGCGGAAGCGAAAGCAAAGCGACGAAAAGAAGCGCGCAAAATTTCATCGCGCGGTTTTGGCCAAAGTTTCGACCAGCATCGAGGCAATTTCCCGCGCCGCAAACGGCTTGGCGATCGCCTGCGCGGCAGCGGACATGCGCCTGATGCGGACCGGATCGGCCAGCCAGCGTCGCAGATAATACGCGGCGTCGGCGGTATCGTAGAGTCGCACAGCAGCGCCTTCCTCAAGGAGATATTCGGCGTTGCGTTGTTCCTGGCCGGGGATCGGCGCGACCAGCGCGAGAGGCTTTCCTTTGGCGAGCACTTCCATCGTGGTGAGGCCGCCGGGCTTCGTTACTACAAGGTCGGCAGCATCCATGAGTTCGTGCATGTTGTTCACGAAGCCGTAGACCTTCGCGGGAACGGGCAAATTTTCAGCGACGACGCGGCATTCCTTTTCGAGTGTGGAATTTTTCCCCGCGACAACGACCAACGAAAGCTCATCGCGGCAATCGGCAAACGACGCGAGCATCTGCTTCATCGGTCCCACGCCGAAACCACCCGAAAGAAGTAAGATTGTCGGCTTTTCCAAAAGGCCGAGTTTGGCACGCGCTTCGGGGCCAGGCGTGCGGTTGGCGAAGATCGGATCGACCGGGATGCCCGTGACGCTGATGCGCTCCGGTGGTACACCTTTGCGGAGGAGTTCGCGCGCCGCGGCGGGCGTGGCCACGTGATAGTGCTCAATATGAGGATAAATCCAAAATGCATGCGGGCTCACATCGGTCACGACGGCATGCACAGGCATCGAAAGTTTTTTTCGCCCTTTGAGATCGGAAAGCAATTCGAGCGGCAGAAAATGCGTGCACAGGATCACGCGGGGCTCCACTTCGTCGATGCATTTGCGAAAAGAGCGGCTGTTGAGCTTGTCAAAAGCCAGACGTGCGCGGGCGCGTTTGCTGGCAGGCGACACCACCACGTCAGAACGATCATAGAAATATCCCCAAAGCTCGGGCGCTTTTTGTACGAGCGAAATATAAGATTTCACGTACATGCGGCGAAAAAACGCAGTCGTGCATTCGAGCGTATCGACCACGCGATGGTCCTGATTGGTGGCTTGGAGTGCGGCTGAAATCGCCTCCGCCGCGCGTTTGTGGCCAGCGCCGGCCGTAGCATGGAGAATCAGAATCGGAGAGCCTGCGGGCCTGGGATTTTTCATCGGGGAAACAGGGCCGCACTCTGGCAGGAACAAACCGCGTGAGGCAAGCCATTGGAGCACGTTAAAACCTAAGCAGTGGCCATGTGCTCAGATCTAGCGATTTGTTTTCGAGACGCGTGATGCGCCGCTAGAACCAAACACCGCGTTGAGGTCAACGCGGTCCACCGTTTGTCAGCCGCGCTTGATCTGCGTGCCGCGCACGATGGCCGAACCACCTCGCTGCGCCTTCAAGGAGTCGACCGCATTCGCGAGGCGTTTTCGCTTTTCGTCCGAAGCGCCAAACATCTCCAATTGTTCCGGCCGGTCGTCGACGCTGGAAAACCGCACACTCACGAGGCGCAGCGGACGTTTTTTCAACCACGCCTTTTTCAACAAAGGCGCGACCCACGGATAAAAAGGCGTCTCCAAATCGGTCGCCACGTCGAGACTATGCCCGGCCGACATCTGCTCAAAATCGGGATAACGCACCTTCAACGTCAGTGTGCGCACGCGTTTCCCGTCGGCCCGGATCTTCGGCATCAGGTCATCGATCATGCCTTTGGCGATACGCTCTATTTCGGTAAAATCCGAAATATCGGTGAAAAACGTTTCCTGCTGCGAATAGGATTTTGCGTCTTCGAAGTCGGTCTCCACCACGCCGTCGTCCTCGCCGCGCGCCATGCGCAGCATGTCAGCCCAGCCGTTGCCGAAGGCGGCTTTGGCCTGCGTTTCAGACAAAGCCAGAATATCGGCCACGCGTTTCAGCCCGCGGGCATTGAGCGCCTCCTCGGTTTTCGTGCCGATGCCCGGGAGCTTACCGATGGAAAGCGGTTCAAGAAATGTTCGTTCCGCGCCGGGAATCACGACGGTAAAGCCGCGCGGCTTGTTGAGCTTGCTGGCGATGGCCGAGACGAGCTTGTTGGACGCGAGTCCGAAGGAAACCGTGATTTGCAGATCGTTCCAAATGCAGGCCTGCAAGCGCCGGATCGCGGCTTCGACCTCTGCGACGGTCTTGAAGCCGCATGGCCCAACATCGAGAAAACCTTCGTCGACCGAACGCCGTTCGACCAATGGCGTGATGGTTTCACAGAGGTCGAAAAGCTTGCGCGAATATTCGCCGTAACGTCCGCCCGAGTGCGAAACGAGAATCAAATCCGGACACACCTTCAGCGCCCGTTGCGACGGCATCGGCGTGTAGACGCCACAGGCCCGCGCCTCGTAGCTCGCCGACGATATGATCCCGCGTTCACGACCGCCCACCGCAACTTTCTTTCCGCGCAGCGACGGATCGAGCGCCTGCTCAACCGACACGAAAAACGCGTCGGCATCGAGGTGAACGATCGTGGGCAGCGTGCGCATGCACCTAGCTGAATCAGCCCTGTTCACGCGTCAATCCACCGACACATTCCGCCTGACAGTCATTTTTACCGAATAGCGCGTTGCCGGGCTGCGGCCGTTGGCGTCTATTTCAAGACCAACTTCCCGCGCCCTCCATGAAATTCCGCCCACTTCTTCTCTGCGTCGTTTGCCTCTGTTCCGCTCTGCTCGCCGTCGGCCGTGAGCCACCGACCTCCGCTCGAAAAACCCACTCGTTCGATGCGACGTGGCAATTTCTCAAGAGCGATGCTGCCGGGGCTGAAAAGCCAGAGTTCGACGACGCCAGTTGGCGCACGCTCAATCTCCCGCACGATTGGAGCATCGAAGGGCCTTTCGACGAAAAAAATCCCACGGGTGGCGCGGGTGGATTTCTGCCCTCGGGCGTCGCGTGGTATCGCAAGCAGTTCAAACTCGACGACCTATCCGCAAACTCCCGCTATTTTATCGAGTTCGATGGCGTGATGGAAAATAGCGACGTCTGGATCAACGGAATCCATCTCGGCAAACGGCCCAATGGTTACGTGAGTTTCCGCTACGAACTGACGGAGCATTTGAAAAAAGGCATGAACATCATCGCGGTCCGCGCCGACACTTCCGCTCAGCCTGCGTCGCGTTGGTACAGCGGCGCTGGCATCTATCGCCATGTTCGGCTGATTGAGATGCCGAAGGTGAGCCTGGTTTTAGGCGAAACCCAGATCGTCACTTCCGAAATTTCCGAGAAATCGGCCATGATTACGGTACACGCAAAGGCGACGAACCAGAGCGGCAAAGAAGCAGTCGTTTCCAGTGTACTAAAGATTCGCGACCCTGCCCAAACCGATCTCGCAACACAAAAGCTAGACGATATCCGCGTCAAAGCAGGTGAATCGGTCGATTTGAATTTCAAGGTTACCCTGAAAAATCCCGCGCTCTGGAGCATCGAGCAGCCCCATCTTTTAACCGCTGTCGTCACCTGCAACACCGACCGCGAAACGGTTCGCTTCGGCGTACGCGACGCTCGCTTCGAAGCTGACACCGGCTTCTGGCTCAATGGGAAAAACCTCAAAATCAAAGGCGTCTGCCTGCATCACGACGCTGGGGCCTTTGGTGCCGCCGTGCCGCTGGAAATTTGGCGGGAGCGGTTGGCTCGGCTGAAGTCACTCGGCGTGAATGCGATTCGCACCGCCCACCATCCGATGGCCCCGGAATTCCTCGATCTCTGCGATCAGATGGGCTTCCTCGTGATGGACGAATTTTTTGACTGCTGGACGGTCGCTAAAAATCCCCACGACTACAGCAAAAGCTTCAAAGATTGGTGGGAGCGCGATCTGCGCGACACCGTGCTGCGCGACCGCAACCACCCGAGCATCATCCTCTACAGTGCGGGCAATGAAATCAAAGATACGCCGCAGGAAAAACTCGCGTACGGCATTCTTTCCGACCTCGTCGCCGCCTACCACAAATACGATCCGACACGCCCCGTCACGCAGGCGCTTTTTCGCCCAAATCACAGTCACGACTTTGACAATGGCCTCGCCGACCTGCTCGATGTGATCGGCACCAACTACCGCGACGTCGAACTCCTCGCCGCGCAGAAAGCCAAGCCGACCCGCAAGATCATCGGCACCGAACAGTCCCACGACCGCAAGGTTTGGCTCCGCTGCCGTGACAATCCGCAGCACGCTGGCCAGTTTCTCTGGACGGGCATCGACTACGTCGGCGAGTCCCGCAAATGGCCAATCATGGCAAGTGGTTCGGGTTTGCTCGACAAAACCGGCACCATTCGCGCCATGGCCTGGGAACGCGCCTCGTGGTGGAGCGACCAGCCCGTATTGAAAATCGTGCGCCGCAAGGGTGAATGGAAATTCGCGCCCGCCGATCCTGGCTTCACGCCGCTTGATCGTTCGCAGGTTGTCTTTGCGGATTGGACGTCGCGCAACGCCGAACCGCATGAGGAAACCGTGGAAATCTATAGCAATTGCGAAACTGTCGAACTATTCCTCAACGACAAATCGCTCGGCGCACAGAACCTCCCGGCCGACGCGTCTCCTCGTGCTTGGAAAGTCGCTTACGCGCCCGGTACGCTCAAGGCCATCGGTCGCAACGGAAACAAGATCGTCGCCAACGACGAACTCCGCACGGCGGGTCCCGCCGCCGCGATCCAACTCACAACCCATCGCGCAAAACTCACGCCGGGTTTCGACAACGTTGCCATCGTCACCGCCACCGTAGTCGATGCCAACGGCGTCCGCGTGCCAGATGCCACGCCGCTCGTCCAATTCAACGCCGAGGGCCCGGGTAAAATCGTGGCCGTCGACAATGCCGATATCACCAGTCACGAGCCGTACCAGTCCACCCAGTACAAAGCCTTCGAAGGCACTTGCGTCGCTTACGTGCGTGCCACCGACAGCAAGGGTGCCATCACAATCAAGGCTGAAGCCGAGGGCCTCAAGGCCGGCTCGATTCAGATCGAGACGGCGCGTCCAGCAATCTTCCAACTCAAACCGTAGCGCCGCCGTTTTTCTTGATCTCGTCGTTGTGGCGAATATCGCGCGCTTGGAAGAGAAAAACCATTTCCTCGGCGATGTTCGTCGCATGATCGGCAATACGCTCGATTGATTTGGAGATAAACATCAGTTCGATTGCGCGTGAAATCGTGCCCGGGCTCTCGACCATGAAACTGGTGAGCTCGCGATAGAGTTGCTTGTTGATCGCATCGACCTCGGCATCGCGCTGGACCACTGCCACGGCCTTCGCGGCGTCGCCGTTTAGGAAACAGTCGAGGGCATCGCGCAGCATTTCCAGGGCAATTTCCGCCATGCGGGGAACGTCGACGTAGGGCTTAAGCTGTGGTTCGGCCGCCAGGCGCACCGCGCGCCGGGCAATGGACGTTGCTTCGTCCCCCACCCGCTCCAGATCGTGCGAGGCTTTCATGCCGACGATCACCAGCCGGAGATCGGTGGCAATCGGAGCGCGCAGGTTCATATATCGCACGGCTTCGTCGTCGATTTCGACCTCAAGCCGGTCGAGTTCGTCGTCAGCCGCGATGACCTGATCGGCCAAAGAAATGTCTGCATCGACCAGGGCTTTGAGTGCACGACGGACCTGTTCCATCGACTTTTCGCCCATCAGGACGAGGTGTGAACGAAAAGTTTCCAGTTCAACGTCAAAGAAGCGTTTCATGTGTAGAAAATCTCAAATATCAAAATTCCAAACGCCAAAGAGGCAGCTTGGTTTTGGTGAAAGTTGTATTTTGAATATTCTTTGGATTTTGAGCAGTTGGGATTTGCGTTTCGGCTCAGCCGAAACGTCCTGAGACATAGGCCTCAGTCTGCGGATTGGAGGGATTCATAAAGATCGTGCGAGTGTCGGCGTATTCGACGAGACGGCCGAGGTAGAAAAAGGCGGTTTTGTCAGAGCAACGCGCCGCCTGCTGCATGCTGTGAGTGACGATGATGATCGTATAACGTTCCTTGAGCTCGTGAATGAGCTCCTCCACCTTGGCGGTGGCAATAGGATCAAGCGCGGAGCAGGGCTCATCCATCAAAATAATCTCAGGCTCGACCGCGATGGTCCGGGCAATACAGAGACGCTGCTGCTGCCCGCCGGAAAGGCCGAGGCCGCTTTCGTGGAGGCGGTCTTTTACTTCATCCCACAAGGCGGCGCCGCGCAGGCTTTTTTCCACGGCTTCATCGAGCCGGGCTTTGTTTTTAACGCCCTGAATGCGCAAACCGTAAGTGATGTTTTCGTAAATGGACTTAGGAAACGGATTGGACTTTTGAAAGACCATACCGACGCGTTTGCGAAGCTCGATCGGATCAACGTCGCGGCGGGAAATATCAATGTCGTTGATCTTGATCGATCCGCGGCGAACGGCGGTGCCGTCGATCAGGTCGTTCATGCGATTGAGACAGCGCAGTAGCGTGGATTTGCCGCAACCGGACGGACCGATGAAGGCGGTGACCCGCTTGGCGTCCAGCTTGAGATTGATATCCGTGAGGGCCTGTTTTTCGCCGTAGAAAAAATCGAGATTTTGGATATCGATAATGGTGCGGGTGCTGCCAGGTGCGAAATGGCGGGCAGGCGGCACGAGCGGAGCCCGGGTCGAGGGAGTGGCGGGAGCAGGAACAGACAAATTGTCCATAGTCGCGGTGGTGTTGGCGGTTACCATTTGTAGCGGCTTCTGAGCTGGTTGCGGAGAAGGATGGAGGCCGTCGCGATGATCGCGACGATCAGCAGGAAGACAAACGCAGTGCCGTACTGCACGCGTTCCGTGTACTCATTTTGCGGGATTTTAGAGCTGACCACGTAGATGTGGTACGGCAGCGCCATGACGCCCTGGAAAAAGAAATCGGCCGCCTTAGCGACCTGCCAGGGAAGTTTGTCGCTTATCACGTAGGCGGCGGTGAACATGATCGGCGCGGTTTCGCCGGCCACGCGGGCGATGCCGAGAATCGACGACGTTAAAATGCCGGGCAGCGCATACGGCAGCACGGCCTTGCGGATCGTCTGCCATTTGGTTGCTCCGAGCGCGAGCGAGCCTTCGCGAAAACTTTTTGGCACCGATTTGAGCGATTCCTCCGAGGCGGTGATGACGACGGGCAGCACCATGAACGCGAGCGTGAACCAGCCCGCAAGCAACGATACGCCCCAACCAACGAAGTTCAGGTATTGGTGAAGCGGCCACAGTCGTATCGATAAAATTCCCGCCGGGTCCGAACCGATCTTTGGGGCCACAAGAACGAACAAACCAAATCCAAAGAGGCCAAAAACGATCGAAGGCACGCCGGCCAGGTTGAGAATCGCGAGGCGAATGGTGCGGACGATTCTTCCTTCCCGAGCGTATTCGGAAAGATAGATCGCACTGGCTACGCCCAGGAGCAGCGCAATGGTCATCGAACCGAGAATCAAAAGCACGGTACCAACAATGCAGGGGAAAATACCGCCCGCCGAATAGGCAATGTTGTCGATGAGCTTGAACTTCGGCGCAGGCTCTCCCGCGGTCTTGGCGGCGGCTTCCTCTTTTTCCAGAAAGGCGCGAAATTCGTTCGCACCCATTTCGTAGCGTTTGCCCTGGTACTCGAAGATATTAAGTGTCTCTGGCGACTGGGTGAGGAAAGTCGTGTTGACGAAGGGAAATTCGCTCTGGAATACGGTCTTGGCGCCCTTGTAGAAAATGTTTCCAAAAACGAGCGCGCCGCAAAGCAGGATGAAATACGTCGCAGCGCGAAAGAGCCAGAAACAGGACTGTTCCCACCGGCGCAGGGCACCGGGCTTGGAGGCATATGGATTGTAAAGGGTCGAGCTCATGCGGTCAGCCGATCGAAATTTTATAGCGCCGCACGATGCCCTGCGCGGCGTAGTTGATCGCGAGTGCAAGGAAGAAAAGCACGACGCCCACCATAAAGAGCGCGCGGTAGTGGATGCTGCCATTGGGCACCTCGCCCATTTCCTGCGCAATAATGCCAGTCATAGTGTGTACTGGCTGGGTGAATACACCAAGGCCCGCGGTGAAATCCGGAATGGCGATGCGGTTGCCCGCGCAAAGCAATACCACCATCGTCTCCCCCATCACACGGCCAAAGCCGAGCAACACCGCTGAGATGATGCCGGAGAGACCGGCCGGCACCACAATCTTCACGATCGTCTGCAGACGGCTGGCGCCCAGCGCAAAGGAAGCTTCCTTAAAGGCACGCGGGACGTTGTTGATCGCGTCCTCCGCAAGGGTGAAAATTGTCGGTACGGAAAGCAGCGCGAGCAGGCAACCGGCCGTGAGGGCGTTGAGCCGTTCGCTCATCGGAAAACCCGGCACCCATGAAAGCCAGGACACCTGCGACACGGAGCGAAGCAACGTGCCGAGTATCGCGATGCCGAAGAAACCGAGTACAACCGAAGGGATCGCCGAGATAAACTCGATGCAGGGCTTGATCAACTTCTGCTCCGCCGTCGTCGCGATTTGATTGACGTAAATGGCGGCGGCGACGCCAAGCGGAACGGCAATGACAAGGGCGATAATCGAAACCAACAGCGAACCAGTAAAAAGAGGCAGGACGCCATACCAGTCCTGCCAGAAACTGGCGGTCAGCCATTGGCGTCCAAAAATAAAACCTGAGAAAGACGCGGAAAACGGCACCGGCTCCAGGTAGTTCCATTGCTCCAGCTTGTGTTCCACGGCGGGAAATTGCCCGAGGTGTTCGCGAGCCAGCTGCTTGAAACGAGTCAGACGCTGCTCCAACTCGGGCGTGGGGAGCGAAGGCGATGCGGTGAGCGCCGCTTCGAGCCGCTCGGAAACGGTTTTGGTCGTTTCCTTGTATTCCGCGAAACGGCCTATGACTGGCTGAAGACCGGTTTTGAAATCCACTTCATCAACCACGACTTTCGCGGCGTCTTCCGTTCTTCCGGCTGCAAGGAGTTGCTCGCGCTCCGTGTGCTTGTCGCTGGCCACGGCGAACTTTTCCTTAAGCTCGACGGACGCCTGCGAGAGTTCCCCAATGAAACTGCGCAAAGGATCAAGCGCATCGCCGTAATTGGCCGCAAAATCGTCGAAGGCGGAAAGCCGGGCGTTGGCCAGGGCGAGGGGAAGATTTTCCTTCAGCAAATAGTGATTGAGCGCACGAAGACGTAGGTCTGAAAGGTAACGCGTGAGTGCGGCGTGGTCGGTTTCCTGCTGCCGGATGATATCGACGTATTCCAAGCCGGCGCGGCGGTAGACCGTGAGGTTGTGGTGGTTTTGCGCGAAGAATTGATAGCCCTCGCGGAAAAGGAAAATCGTGATCAAAGCGAGCACGACCACGGCGACCAAAGCGTTACCGCCAAAAAAAGTCTCAATGCACTCGTCTTTGGTCAGCCCGAAGAAACGCGTGCGGGCTTTGACGATCGCAAAGCCTGGCGTGGTGGCGGAAACTGTGGTGGAAGCGTGGGACATTTAGAGTAAAACGCGCGCTTACAAAAAGTCAGAGGTCCACCCGCATTCGACAAGTGGACCTCTGTTACATTCACGAAACAAACACACACAAAGTAGTTAGCGGACCGGAACGAAACCGACCTTCTCAACGATTTTCTGCCCCTCGTCGCTCAAAGTGAAATCGACGAACTTGGCGGCTTCACCGGAAGGTTCTCCGTTCGTGTAGTAGAACGTGGGGCGGGCGTACGGATATTTTTTGGAAACGACTGAGTCCTTGTCCGGCGTGGTGCCATCGATCGGGATGACTTTGATGCCGTCGGCATGGATGTAGGCGAGCCCCACATAACCGATACCATTGGGATTCTTGGCCACTTCGGAAACGATCTGTTCGTTGCCCGCCATCTTTTGCGAAGACGGAGCGTAATCGAGTTTGTCCATGGCGAGTTCTTTCCAATCCGAATAGGTGCCCGACGAAGTGTTGCGGGTATAGACCGAGATCTTGCCCGGCGCGCCGCCGATGGCGGACCAGTCGGTGACGGTGCCGGTGAAGACCTGTTTTACCTGGCGTTTGGTTAGCGCGGTGATCGGACTGTTGGCATTCACGATGACTGCCATGCCGTCGTAGGCGACGACGCAGGGCTTCATGTTCACGCCCTTGGCTTGCGCGGCGGACATTTCGGTGGGTTTGGCACGGCGGGAAGACATGCCAATCTGCGCGGTGCCATCAATGATCGCAGTGATACCGGTGGTCGAACCTTCGGCGGCAATCTCGAAGGAGGTACCGGGATTCTTGGCCTTGTATTCTTCCGCAAGTTGCGGGACGAGCTTGGCGCCAAGCGTGTCGGAGCCCTTGATCACGAGCTTTTCGGCGCGGATCAGACCAGTGGTGGCGAGCGCGGCCGCGAGAAGGAGGAAAGATTTTTTCATGGAGTTTTATTGGTTATGCTAAGCGGTTAGAATTTCACGACGACGTCGGCCTGAAGCAGCCAGTATTTGTCGAGGTTGTTGTTGGAGCCGATGTCGCCCGCGCCGGGAGCGATGATGGAGTCTTCGATGCGCTTCGCCTGGGCAGCCGTAAGCGTGAAGAGCGTCGCACCTCCCACCGCGTAGTCGAAGCCGGCCACGACGCCGCGCATGTTCGTGCGACTGTCGAAGACGTCAGAATCCACGAGATTCGGATCGAGCGCGAAAGCCTGAACCGATTGATATGCTACACGGGCAGCCCAATCCCCTTTGTTAACTGCTTTGCCATACTGAAAACCGACGGTGAACGCTTTGTTTTCGCTATCGAGATCGGAGCGACCGAATTTGAGAGCGCGATCCTTGGCATCGAGGTTGATCGCAACGTCGGCGTAGGTGCGAAACGGAACGCCGCCCATGACCCAGTTATATTCGAATGGGATTTCAACGACGGTCAGATTGTTGACCGCAGTTTGATTTGCGGTTGCGGAAAAACCGTCACGGAAGGCTGCAGCGTTTTGCGATGAACGCACGTAGGTATAAAGCGTCGGCGTGATCAGGAAGTAATTTGTCGCGCCCTCGACGTAGAGTTTATATCCGGCCTGCCACGCGAGAAGACCCATGTCCTTCACATTGGCTCCTGTGCCGAAGGAATTCTGCGTGTTCGCGGCGCTGTAGAGGAATTGTCCGAACACAGCGGAGAACTCGTTGCTGCCCGTGCGGTATTTGAATTGTTCGGCAAAGCCCTCGGGATTGATGTCGCCGTCCCAAACCATTGACGTGGTGTTAAGCGGATTCGGCATGCGACCGACCGTGATGTTGAAGAGCGGGCTCGGCGCGTAATTGACATAAATCTGGCCGATATAGATGCCGTCGCTCGCCTTATGGAAAGGCGCGGTGTTGGCGGCGGAATCGTCACCCATCGTGACGTTGCTGGAACGGCTGCCGTTCGCAGTTTCAAGGCGTGCACCAAACGACCAGTTATTCAGCACCTTGCCGGTGATGCTGGTGCGGAAACGATAACGGAAACGATCGCGCTCCAGGTGATCGCCGGAAGGAAGCGCGCCCGAGCGGCTTTCGAAACGCGCACGCACGTCGCCCGACAAACGAAGCTCGGTCAACGTGGAAGATAGGTTCAGTTTACCAGCTGCGGTATTGGCCGCGAAATCCTTCACGAGTTCAGCGCGGAGATTTTCCGCCTCTTGATCGTTGATCACGCCTTTCTTGACGAGCAGGTCGAGCAGCGGACCGCTGTCTTGGGCAAAGGCCGCGGAGGCGGCGCTGATGACTGCGCTGGCGATCAGCGCCAGCCATTTTGTACGAGTTGTAGCCATACGGATGTGTGGTGTTTTACGTTGGATGAAACGCCGGCAACTTGCCGACGGACCACACGATGCCTGCGCCTTGCTACGAACTTGTGGCAGCCGCGTTACGAACGCGTGAACTTCGCCATCTTTTGGAAAAAAGTGTCAGTCGGCCTCGCTGGATGCGCACCCAGCCGTAAGCGACAACCTGTCCACCCGCTCGGAAACTCAGATTGTCGGCGTTTCCGGCTCCACCACCTGAGCAGTCGTGAGCTGAATGAGGCTTTGCAACGAATTGAAATGCTGACTGAGGTCGAAGTCGCCCTCGACGCCACCGATCAGCTTGTCGAACAAATCCTTCTTCGAAGCCTTGAGCGCCTGGATGCGCTCCTCGATCGTGCCCGCGGTAACCATGCGGTAGACGAACACGGTATTCGTTTGTCCAATACGGTGAACGCGATCGACGGCCTGTGCCTCCACCGCCGGGTTCCACCAGGGGTCGAGCAGGAAAACGTAATCGGCCGCGTGCAGGGTGATGCCGGTGCCGGCGGCCTTGAGGGAGACGAGCATAACAGCGGCGCCCTGGGCGTTTTGAAAACCTTGCACAGGCTTCTGCCGATCCAGCGTCATACCGGTAAGTTCGTAGCGTGGAAGATCCGGAAACTGCGTGGACAGCGCCTCGCGCACACGATCGAGCAACATCACGAACTGCGAGAAAATGACGGCCTTGTGACCACTGCTGATGACCTCGGCGAGTTTTTCGACGAGCAGGTTGATCTTTCCCGAATCGGTCAGCGGCGCCTTCATCCAAGGCAGCATGTCGGGATCGCAACAAACTTGGCGCAGACGCGTAAGGAGCGCGAGGAAACCAAAACTCTTTTCCCTCATCGCGGCGCCCACATCATCGCCGAGACGGTTCAGGCCCTCGGTGCAAATCTTCGCGTACTCGGCGCGTTGCACATCGGTCAGCGGGCAGAATAACTCCATCTCGACCTTGGGCGGCAGCTCCTTGGCAACTTCGTTCTTCGTGCGGCGTAGAATGAATGGTGCCAGTTGTGCGCGCAGGCGACCCAGCGTAGCGATGCGATCGGCGTTAAGCGCAGACTCAAAACCCGAACGAGAACCAAGCAATCCCGGCAAGAGATAGCGGAAGATGGACCACAGATCGAGCTGGCGGTTTTCCAGCGGCGTACCGGTTAGCACCAGGCGGTGTTTCGCGCGCACGGCGAAGCAGGTCTGGGTGATTTTCGCGTCGGGATTCTTGATGAACTGGCCTTCATCGAGAATCGCGTAGCCAAATTCGTGCGCGTCGAGCAACGCCTTGTGCTTGCGCAGCTGCGTATAACTGGCGAGCCAGACGACGGGATCTTTGCGCGAGGTGAAATCGTGGCCCGTCTTGAGCACGTCCACCGCGAGTTGCGGGGCGAACCGCGCCAATTCCTCGCGCCAAACCGGCACCACGCTCGCCGGACAAACCACGAGCGTCGGCTTTTCGTCGCACGGCCGCATCGAAAGCAGGGAAATCACCTGGAGGGTCTTGCCCAAACCCATTTCGTCCGCGAGCAAACCATGACAGCCCACATCGCACAGGTGGTGGAGCCACTCGACACCGCGCCGTTGATAGGGACGGAGGATTTCGGGAAATGGTTTTTCAACCGAAGTCGTCTCAACCACACTCGACCGCCAAGCTTCCAGCTCGGGCGACAGCGTCAGTTTGAAACGTGCATCGCTGAAAAGCGAAAAAATGAGATATGGCGAGAGCGAACCATCCGCATGCGTCTCAGCAACGTTGCGCTGCCAGGCTTTGATCGATTCGAGCCGGTCCGTGGGAAGCGTGACGATGCCGACCGTCGGTAAAAGCACCGGATTCGTGCCCCGCTTGAGCAACAGATCGACCTCCTCCTCCGTGAGGAGTCGTTCACCAGCCTTGAAAATCCAGCGCAGGTCGAGGCCTTGCCCGTTGCGCCGCGACTGCGCGACCGCTTCGATCTCCAGTGTGCGCGGTCCCTTGAGAAGGTTGGACGCATTTTCGTCGAGTTCGACGGAAAAGAGCCGTTTCCAAGCGGGCAGCGTGACCTTTAGGAAATTCGGGATTTCTACAACCGACTCCATGAGGTAAACGCCGGTCGTCTGGTTGTAGGAAAAATGCGCCTTGCGCGCATAGGCGGCGAGGCCGATAAGTTTTGCGCGTTCGCTGGAGGTGACATGCGCGATACCGGGCGCGTGCGAGGCCTGACCGAGAGCAGGAATGCGGCTTCTGCCATTTTGCCAAAAGGCCTGAAAATGCAGGCCCTCCGCCTTTGTTTCGAAAACCAGTAGCAACGTCCTTGTGGCTGTGTTTCGCGCGGGACTCGAAGCTGCGGAGGCGCTGCCTGAGGCGGCCGGAGCGGCGGCATGCCCGTTGCCATTGCCATTTCCAGGAGCGGTCGCCGGCCGTGCGGCAGGTGCGGTTTGCGCATGGCCGTTGCTGTTCGGGGCTCCGTTCTTGGGGACTACGTTTTTGGTTGCACCGTTTTCCGAAGCATCCGGAAGCGCGGAAATCTCGTCACAGACGAGCTCTTCGATCTCATGCAAACCAGCTACAGCAAGCGCATGGGCGAGCTCGCGATTGGTCGAAGACGAGCGGACTGAAAGTGTTCCATTATCCCATTCAATGACCGCGTACTCATCTTTTTTTTCCACGCGGCGATGGATAATTGCATCATTTGGAGTAAGTTCCAATTCCCGAACTTCGCCGTCGCGATAGATGCGGCGCCCCTCTTCAAGCTGAGACGTCGAAAAGCTTTCCTCCCAGTCACGTTCCAGTTTTCCGAACCAGAATTCGAGCGACTGCGGGGTGTAGACGCGTTTCGGGCCGTGGGCTTGCATCAATCTAAAAGAGGGCACGCTAGGCTCCGACAAGGGCTGGGCAATCTCTTTTTACGGTCAAACGGCTGGCCTGCGGAAAATCTTGGAAAATCCTCGCGCAACCCTATGCGAGCCGTGGACATGGCACGCAAAAAAATGTTTTTGAAAACGGGCTTCCATCGCATCCGCGCGCACGAATTCGCCAGCTCGATATCGCATGCGACGAGCCTTCGACCGCGCCGAAAAAATTTCCATTGAGGTTTTCCGCGGCACCAATATTTCGATTGTGGCAACCATGACTAAGGTTGCATCACCCGCCACTCATCCGGCCGACGCCACATTCTATCTTTCGGCCGATCAATTCTTCCCGGCCAGCCTGCCGACCGCTCTGACCTTCGACGACGTCTCGCTCGCCACGCTCTACTCGGAAATCCTCCCGAAAGACGCCGATTGCTCCACCGCCCTGTCCGAAACGCTTCGCCTTCCGATTCCGATCGTTTCGTCCGACATGGACACCGTTACTGAGTCCCGCATGGCCATCGCCATGGCACTCAACGGCGGGCTCGGTCTCATCCACTATAATATGACGCCGAAGGATCAGGTAAAGGAGATCGCCCGCGTCAAACGCCACATCCACGGCCTCATTCAAGACCCGATCACCGTCGCCCTCGACGCTTCCGTCGCCGATGTGCTCTCGATGATCGAGCAGAAGAAATTCGCTTTCTCGACTTTCCCTGTCGTCGACCGTGAAGGAAAATTGGCCGGCCTGCTCTCGGGCAATGTCGTCAAGGAACGTTATAAGTCCAAGAAAGTTTCCGAGGTCATGACCGCTCGCGCGCAACTCGTCACCGAGTACGAGCGCAACGTCGCCAAGGACCCAATCAAGGCCGCCGACGCTTTCTTTAACGAACACATTGGTATCAACAAAATGCTCGTGCTCGACGACACCGGCCGGCTCCGCGGCCTCGTGACCAGCTCCGACGTCGAACGCATCACCAGTGAAGCCAAATCCCGCCGCAAGCCCGCCCGCGACGCCAACTTCCGCCTCATTGTCGGTGCCGCCCTCGCGCCTGTCCGCAAACCTTCCGGCGATCTCGACCGCGATAAAATTGTCAGTCATGTCGGCGCATTGATGGACGAGTCCATTGACGCCGTCGCCATTTCCACCGCCCACGGCCATACCGCTGGTGTGGGTGAAATGGTTAAGATGGTCCGCAGTGCCTTCCCTTCCCTCACAATCATCGCGGGCAACGTCACCAGCGCTTCCGGGGTCGAATACCTCGCCGATTGCGGCGCCGACGCGATCAAGGTCGGCCAGGGTCCCGGCTCGATCTGTACCACGCGCATCGTCGCCGGCGTCGGCATTCCGCAACTCACCGCCCTTTACGCCGCCAGTAAAGGCGCCGCCGCCAAGGGCGTGCGCATCATTGCCGACGGCGGCATCACCAAATCCGGCGATATCGTAAAGGCCCTCACGCTCGCCGACTCCGTCATCCTCGGCGGCCTGCTCGCCGGTTGCCGCGAAGCTCCTGGTGAAATCATGGAGATCAATGGCAAACTCTATAAACAATACCGCGGCATGGGTAGCCTCTCCGCGATGAAAGCCGGCTCCGCCGCCCGCTACGGTCACGACAAAACCGACAACACCCGCAAGCTCACCGCCGAAGGCATCGAGGCGTTGAAGGAAGTTTCCGGTTATGCCGATGACGTCCTCGCCAACCTCATCGGTGGTCTGCAAAGCGGCATGGGCTATCTCGGCGCCAAAAATCTCACCGAGCTCCGCACCCGAGCCCGCTACATTCGCGTCAGCTCCGCCGGCATGAAAGAAGCCGCGCCGCACGACGTGATCGAGGTCGCAACGCGGAAGAGCTGACGATCTTTCGTCGGGCTCATCCGTGTCCCATGGCCGTTTTCGTTTTCGCAAGTGATCGGCTCTAGACCAGCCGATCCTTTGCCAAAATCGTCGCGCACTTTCCCTGTCTTGCGCTGTCGACAACGCCGTGAATTTCCTTCCACATTCCGCACGCCTCGTTTGCTCCGCATGAAAATCCCCGTCCTGCTCTGTCTCCTTTGTGCCCTTCTGGGCGGCTGTGCGCGCAAATCGGAACTGGAGAAAACCCGCGCCCAACTCGCCGAGGCTCAGCGCAAAATCGAACAGCTCGAAAATGAACGCGTGCCGCGGGCCCAATATGACATCGCCCGCGCTTCGCTGCGCATCGCCGACGAACGGATTAGTACGCTCGAAAAGAACCTGAATGCCGCCTACGACTTGATGGCCGAGCAACAAATCACGCCGCCAACAGAACTCGCCTCAGCCAACAGTTCGCCGACCTCCGGCACGCCCGCGACCCCACCGACAAATTTTCACCTCGCGAACGGCGGTTACATTGTCACCAACGACACTCACGTCTACAGCGCGGACTCGGAACTGGCTCTTGGAAAAAACTTAAAAGTCTCTTCTCCCACCGGCCTCATGGTGACCGACACCGAGCAGCGCATCGTCGGCGGCGACCTCGCCATTAAAGCCAAGGGCGTCACCATGGCGTCCGAAGACGGCCTGCTCATGACCAATGCCGACGGCACGGTGAAATTCACCGGTTCGAACCTCACCATGAAATTTGACGAAAAGAAGGAGACGCCGAACCAGCCCGCGGAGGCACTCGCCTTGCCGCCTCAGTCCGAGCGCGCTCCCCTTCCCAGCTCCTCTCAGACGACGTCGGGATCCTCCCAAGTCGCCACGGGCAACCAGTAGTAACCCGCCCTTTAGTGTGAGGTGATCATGGCTCGCCTCGGAAGCGCTTGGTCGGCGGTGTCGACCAAAACGAATCAGTTTCGAGATAACCATTTGGTTTAAGGAAACTGTCGCGCCCGCTTGGGGAGATGAAAGCTGGCATCGCTCGCTCGTGTCCTGAGCGAAGACGACCTTTGGCACGTTCATCGAGGCAACCAAAATCCTCCGCAAAGTCTCTCCGTGTCCCTCGGAAAACCGATCCAACCGCAACCTTTCTCTCGTCTGACACATTCTGGCACAGGCCGTGCTCATGGAACCTCACGCTTGCCTGTCTTCCAGACCAGACCCTCAAGCAAAACTTCAACTCCTAACCACTGATTATATACGTATGAAGCCAAGGTTCAAATTCGTGCCAGGGCTGCTCAAACTCGTGAGTGTCCTCGCACTCACCGCAGTCACCTCGCTGTTCGCGCAAGACACGGCGACTGCCACTCCACCTGCGCCCACGCTCGAGCAGCGTGTGGCGGGTTTGGAAGCAGCCTTAACCAATGCCGATCCCACGGCTGCGCTCAAGGACAAGGATGGCAACATCCCCGCTGGCCTGACCACTGCGGCCGTCGGCGTTCCCGCCCCGGGCCATAACGCCTGGATGATGACCAGCGCCGCCCTTGTGCTCTTCATGACCCTGCCCGGCCTCGCTCTTTTCTATGGCGGCCTCGTGCGTAAAAAGAACGTCCTTTCCGTCCTCGCCCAGTGTTTGGCCATCACCGGCCTGGTCACGCTGCTTTGGTGGTCCTTTGGCTACAGTATTGTGTTCGGCAAGAGTTTCGGCAGCGCCTTCTTCGGCGGCTCCGAGTTCTTCTTCCTAAGTGGCGTCACCTCCGCGCCCAACACCGATTACGCCTACTGGGTTTCCCAGAACGTCTTCTCGATGTACCAGATGATGTTCGCCATCATCACCCCCGCTTTGATCGTCGGCGCCATCGCCGAGCGCATGAAGTTCACCGCGATCATGCTCTTTGTCGCTTTGTGGATGTTCGTCGTTTACTTCCCCCTCGCCCACATGGTCTGGGGCGTCAATGGCTTCATGAACGGCGTCTGGAACGCCTCCGCCACCATCAAGGCGATCGACTTCGCCGGCGGCACCGTCGTTCACATGTCCTCCGGCTGGTCCGCCCTGATCCTCTGCTTGATCCTTGGACCTCGCCTTGGGTTCGGCAAAGAGAAGATGGCCCCGCACTCCATGGTGCTCTGTATGGTCGGCACCGGCATGCTCTACGTCGGCTGGTACGGCTTTAACGCCGGTTCCGCCGTCGCTTCCGATGGCATTGCGGCCAACGCCTTCATGACCACCACCCTCGCCGCCGCGGTCGCCGGCTTTGTCTGGGGCCTGATCGAACTGATCTTCCGCAAGCACGCCTCGGTCCTGGGCATCTGCTCGGGCATTGTCGCCGGCCTCGTGGTCATCACGCCCGCCGCCGGCTTCGTCAACGCCTCCGGCGCCATCATCATCGGCGTTCTCGCCGCGGTCATCCCTTACATCGCCGTCACCAAGATCAAATCCATCTTCAAGTACGACGACGCCCTCGACACCTTCGGCGTTCACGCCGTCGGCGGCACCCTCGGCGCCCTCGTCACCGGCTTCCTCGCCACCCACGAGGTCAATGGCAACCTCGCCATGAACCTCAAGGACATCGTCGGCCACTCCCTCTGGCTCGAACAGCTCAAAGCCATCGGCCTGACTTTGGTACTTTCAGTCGTCGCCACCATTATCCTCGCCTACATCGTCAAGGCTGTGATCGGTCTTCGCCCGACGCCTGAAGTCGAACGCATGGGCCTCGATATCAACGAACACGGTGAAGAAGGTTACGTCGAATCCTAACCAAAACTCTCCGCCCACTTCTCATGAAACTCATCATCGCAATCATCAAGCCGTTCAAACTCGAAGAGGTAAAAGACGCGCTCGCCGAAATCGGCGTCGAAGGCATGACCGTCACCGAAGTCAAAGGCTTCGGCCGCCAGAAAGGTCACACTGAGATCTACCGCGGCAGCGAATACACCGTCGACTTCCTCCCCAAGGTGAAAGTCGAAATCGTGGTCGCCAACGACCTCGTGCCGAAGACCATCGACACCATCGCGAAGGCCGGCAAGACCGGCAAAATCGGCGACGGCAAGATCTTCGTCGTACCGATCGAGGAAGCCGTGCGCATCCGCACCGACGAACGCGGCGACGTCGCGATCTAACCTAAACCATCTCGTAGCACCAAGGCCGGCGCCGCGCCTCCGCGGTAGTCGGCCTTTTTTGTTGTGGTCCCCGCTATGCCTCCTTTCACCGGCGTTACGTGCCGATCCACCTCAAATCTCCCTCAGTGGACAAAATCGACCGGTCTAACCAATAAACCTCATTTTATTAATTCATTACCAGCAAATGACTTATTTATTTCACCAATGAAAGTTAAATGAATTTCATGCATGGCATTCATTTTGCTCATGGGGCTTGTGCCTATGAAATTCACCACCCTCAAATACTGTCGTTTCGCCCTCGGTGCGATCCTGGTTTTTGCCGCCTCGATCACCGCTTGGGCCGCTGAAACCGCCGCGCCCGCACCCGCGCCCACGCTCGAGCAGCGTGTGGCGGGTTTGGAAGCAGCCTTAACCAATGCCGATCCCACGGCTGCGCTCAAGGACAAGGATGGCAACATCCCCGCTGGCCTGACCACTGCGGCCGTCGGCGTTCCCGCCCCGGGCCATAATGCCTGGATGATGACCAGCGCCGCCCTTGTGCTCTTCATGACCCTGCCCGGCCTCGCTCTTTTCTATGGCGGCCTCGTGCGTAAAAAGAACGTCCTTTCCGTCCTCGCCCAGTGTTTGGCCATCACCGGCCTGGTCACGCTGCTTTGGTGGTCCTTTGGCTACAGTATTGTGTTCGGCAAGAGTTTCGGCAGCGCCTTCTTCGGCGGCTCCGAGTTCTTCTTCCTAAGTGGCGTCACCTCCGCGCCCAACACCGATTACGCCTACTGGGTTTCCCAGAACGTCTTCTCGATGTACCAGATGATGTTCGCCATCATCACCCCCGCTTTGATCGTCGGCGCCATCGCCGAGCGCATGAAGTTCACCGCGATCATGCTCTTTGTCGCTTTGTGGATGTTCGTCGTTTACTTCCCCCTCGCCCACATGGTCTGGGGCGTCAATGGCTTCATGAACGGCGTCTGGAACGCCTCCGCCACCATCAAGGCGATCGACTTCGCCGGCGGCACCGTCGTTCACATGTCCTCCGGCTGGTCCGCCCTGATCCTCTGCTTGATCCTTGGACCTCGCCTTGGGTTCGGCAAAGAGAAGATGGCCCCGCACTCCATGGTGCTCTGTATGGTCGGCACCGGCATGCTCTACGTCGGCTGGTACGGCTTTAACGCCGGTTCCGCCGTCGCTTCCGATGGCATTGCGGCCAACGCCTTCATGACCACCACCCTCGCCGCCGCGGTCGCCGGCTTTGTCTGGGGCCTGATCGAACTGATCTTCCGCAAGCACGCCTCGGTCCTGGGCATCTGCTCGGGCATTGTCGCCGGCCTCGTGGTCATCACGCCCGCCGCCGGCTTCGTCAACGCCTCCGGCGCCATCATCATCGGCGTTCTCGCCGCGGTCATCCCTTACATCGCCGTCACCAAGATCAAATCCATCTTCAAGTACGACGACGCCCTCGACACCTTCGGCGTTCACGCCGTCGGCGGCACCCTCGGCGCCCTCGTCACCGGCTTCCTCGCCACCCACGAGGTCAATGGCAACCTCGCCATGAACCTCAAGGACATCGTCGGCCACTCCCTCTGGCTCGAACAGCTCAAAGCCATCGGCCTGACTTTGGTACTTTCAGTCTTGGCGACCATCGTTTTGGCCTACATCGTCAAGGCTGTGATCGGTCTTCGCCCGACACCTGAAGTCGAACGCATGGGCCTCGACATCAATGAACACGGTGAAGAAGGTTACGTCGAATCCTAAGCTCACGCCTCATCGGCAACCCATCTACTTATATGAAACTCATCATCGCGATTATCAAACCCTTCAAACTTGAAGAGGTAAAAACCGCCCTGGCTGAAATCGGCGTCGAAGGCATGACCGTCACCGAAGTCAAAGGCTTCGGCCGCCAGAAAGGCCACACTGAGATCTACCGCGGCAGCGAATACACCGTCGACTTCCTCCCCAAGGTGAAAGTCGAGATCGTCGTCGCCGACGCCATCGTGGCCAAGGTCATCGAAGCGATCGTCAAGTCCGCCAAAACGGGCAAGATTGGCGACGGCAAAGTGTTCGTCGTTCCGGTCGAGGAAGCTGTTCGCATCCGCACCGACGAACGCGGCGACTCCGCCGTTTGATCGAGAACCGCCACGCCGCTCCTTGAGCGGTGTGACGTTAAAATTTCAGGCCAAAGGCCGGCTCCGGAAAGAGCCGGCCTTTTTGTTGCAAAAAACAGGGCGCGTTATCCTCACAGCAAGTTGTATTCAAAGATATAAACGCGGCTTGTCGGTAGGGACGCCTCTCCGAGGCGGCCGCCGCGCCGTCGAAGGATCTGCAATATTGACGGACGACTCGGAGAGCCGTCCCTACCAATAATCTACCGACAACGCCGTTGGCATTGCTTTGCTATTTTTGGGTGCAGCTTGTTTTAGTTTATACAAAATTCCGCACAAAAAAAGGCGCCCGGAAAACCGGGCGCCTTTGAATTTTGTATCCGACTAACGGTTATGCTGATTACTCCTTCTTGGAGGCCTCGTCGAGGATGTCGCCGAGGTTCATCATGTCGTTGCCGGCATTGCGGTTGAGCGCCTCGTAGGTGGCGGTCTCAGCGGCGAGCTGCTCGGAGCTGTAGTTGGCGGCCTTGATCGAGAGACCGAGGCGGCGTTCGTCGCGGTCGATCTTGATGACGCGGGCCGTGACTTCCTGGCCGGGCTTGAGCACGTCTTTAACCTTCTCGATGCGCTCTTCGCTGATCTGCGAGATGTGCACGAGGCCGTCGATGCCGTCCTTGAGCTCCACGAAGGCGCCGAAGGAGGTGATTTTGGTGACGGTGCCCTTGACGACGTCGCCGATCTTGAAGTGGCTGTCGATGTCGGACCACGGATCGGTCGCGAGCTGCTTCATGCCAAGGCTGATGCGCTGCTGGGAAGGATCGACGTCGAGCACGATCGCGTCGACTTCGTCGGCCTTCTTGAGCATTTCGCTCGGGTGATTGACCTTGCGGGTCCAGCTCATGTCGGAGACGTGAACCATGCCATCGATGCCCTCTTCGAGTTCGATGAAGGCGCCGTAGGTGGTCATGTTGCGAACCTTGCCGCGAACACGAGCGCCGATCGGGTAGTTGTGGCGAACCATGTCCCAAGGATTTGGTTCGAGCTGGCGCAGGCCGAGCGAGATCTTCTGCTCTTCCTTCTGGATGCCGAGGACAACCGCATCGAGCTCCTGGCCGACTTTGAGAACTTCGGAGGGCTTCGAAATGCGCTTCGTCCAGGACATCTCGGTGATGTGCACGAGACCTTCGACGCCGGGTTCGATTTCGATGAACGCACCGTAGGGAACCAGGTTGACGACCTTGCCGCGAACTTTGGCGCCGACAGGGAACTTGTGTTCGATGTCGTCCCAAGGATTCTTGGTGGTCTGCTTGAGACCGAGGGAAACGCGCTCTTTTTCGCGGTTAACCTCGATGATCATGACCTGGATTTCCTCACCCTGTTTGAGCATTTCGCTCGGGTGCGTGATGCGGCCCCAGCTCATGTCGGTGATGTGGAGAAGGCCGTCCATACCGTCGAGATCGATGAACGCACCGAAGTCGGTGATGTTCTTCACGACGCCCTTGCGGACCTGGCCGGGCTGGATCGTATCCAACAAAGCACGACGTTTGTCGGTGCGCTGTTGTTCGATTAGTTCGCGGCGGGAAAGAACGATGTTCTTACGGTCGAGATTGATTTTGAGAACCTTGAAATCGTAGGTCTGGCCGACGTACTGGTCGAGGTTCTTGGGAGGCTGCACATCGATGTGCGAAGCCGGGAGGAAGGAATCGACGCCGATCGAAACGATCAGGCCGCCCTTGACCTTGGCCTTCACGCGACCCGCGGCGATGGAGCCTTCCGGGAACTTCGTGAGGATGTTGTCCCAATTTTTCTTCTGTTCGGCTTTGTCGAACGAGAGGATGGGAGCGCCGCTCTTGTCTTCGAGTTTCTCGACATAAACGTCGATCGAAGAGCCGATCTGAAGATCGCCGAGATCGATGAACTCGTTGGCGGGAATGACGCCTTCGGATTTACCGCCGATGTCGACGACAACTTCATTCTGGCGGATTTCGGTGATGGTACCGGGGACGATGGAGCCTTCTTTAAGTTTATCGAAGGCGGACTGCGCGAGCAGTTCTTGCATTACTGAACTCATGTGAACGATGCGAAACGCCGCCGCCCTTGCTCCTTGGCACCGGCCTTCCGCGCTGACCCGTGAGGGTCGTGGGTTGAAGGTTTGACTGACGTGTAGGACCAACGGGAGCAATGCGGCGCGTTGGCCTGAATCGAAAGAACAGCCGCAAACCGCCAGACTCTCGAAGCCCCCTGCCCTCCGCAAGAGGAAAAACCGGGATTTTCATTTATGAAAACTCCTACTTCGACGGGCGTGCTGGATGTGCTTACACCGCGCGTTCAAATACTTCCGCAACAAACCTCCGCACGTTGCCGCTTTAACCGCCCGTGGCGCGGACCACCAGAATCGGAATTGCGGTGTTGTGGCGCACTTTTTCGATCGTGCTGCCGTGGATCAAATCGCCGATCAATTTGTGGCCGTGTGAGGTCATCGCGATCAGATCGCAGCCGTGCGTGACACTCACCTTCAGGATTTCCTGCGGCGGGTTTCCCATCGCAAGCGCGGTCTGCACACTGAGGCCTTTTTCCCGCAACTGCGTCGCTCTCGTTTCCAGATAGGCGCGGTCGGCTTTGATTTCTTCGGACTCCGCAAGTTTCAACTGATCGAAATTCCGCGCCGCCCAACCATCTGCCACATGTAAAAGTAATAATTCCGCGCCGACGATTGTTGCCAACTGGGCCACATGTGGAAGCAGCGAAGTGTCGGCCTTGTCGTTTTCCAGCGCTACGAGAATTTTGCGGTACATAGCGTAAAGCTTCAGGTTACTTCGACGCCGAAAAGAAATCGATCAGGAGTTTTGTATTCAGTCCCACGATAACCACAGTCGTGATCCATGCGAGAACCTTGATCCAAACCGGATTCACGAATTGCCCCATCATCTTGCGATTGCTGGTGAACATGACGAGCGGGATCACCGCAAACGGCAGCTGCAAGCTCAATATAACCTGACTCAACACCAGAAGCTTCGCCGTGCCACCCTCGCCGTAGAGCGCCGTGCAAATCACCGCCGGCACGATCGCGATCAATCGCGTGATCAGTCGCCGCAACCACGGCCTCAGCCGCAAATTCAGGAAGCCTTCCATCACAATCTGTCCTGCAAGCGTGCCGGTCAGCGTCGAGTTTTGTCCCGAGGCCAGCAGCGCGAGCGCAAAAAGCGTGCTCGCAACGCCGACGCCGAGCATGGGCGAAAGCAATTGATACGCGTCCTGAATTTCCGCCACATCGTGACGCCCCTGTGTGTGAAACGTCGCCGCCGCCACGATCAAGATGCCACCGTTGATGAAGAGCGCCATCATCAGCGCGATCGTGGAATCGAGCGTGGCAAACTTGATCGCCTCGGCCTTGCCCGCCGTATTCTGTTCGTATTTGCGCGTCTGCACAATCGACGAGTGCAAATAGAGATTATGCGGCATCACCGTCGCACCGAGAATGCCGATGGCCACGTAGAGCATCGCGGGATTTTTCACGATTTCCGCCGAAGGCACAAAGCCTCCGAGCACAGCCATAACCTCTGGCTTGGAGAAAAGAATTTCCAAGCCAAAGCAGACAGCGATGACCGCCATGAGCGCGATGACCATGGATTCCAAAACGCGAAAACCTTTATGCGCGAGGTAAAGCACAAGCATCACGTCGAGCGCCGTGAGACACACGCCCCACACGAGCGGAATGCCAAACAACAGGTTCAACGCAATCGCCGTGCCGATCACTTCCGCCAGATCGCAGGCGCAAATCGCGATTTCACACAACACCCACAACGCCATCGAAACAGGCTTCGAGTAATGATCCCTGCAAGCCTGAGCCAGATCGCGCCCCGTCACGATGCCAAGCTTCGCGCATAGCGACTGAAGGAGGATCGCCATCAGGTTCGAAATCAAAATGACGCTCAACAAAGTGTAACCGAACTGCGAACCACCGGCAAGATCGGTGGCCCAGTTGCCGGGATCCATGTAGCCAACCGCCACGAGGTACCCCGGGCCCGAAAAGGCCAGGAGCTTCCGCCAAAAGCCGATCGCCTTCGACACCTCCACCGTGCGGTGAACTTCTGGCAGCGAACGATCCTCGTGAACGAGCGGTGCGGGCATGGCCGTCGCCGTTGCGGCCGACACGGCTCCGGCACCTTGTCTATCTTCCGGTATATTCAGGTCAGGTTTTTCTAGCTTCATCTTAACTTTGTAGCATAAGCTACATTTTGATTTCTGCTATTGTCAAGTCTGCCGGCGTTACATTTTCATTCCCTCGATGCCCCGCCCTCCGTCCAAGCCCGCCGCCGCCAGCGCCAAGCTCATTCCGAGCGACCCGGCACGCACGCGTAATGAGCATGCGCAGGAAACGGCTCAGGATTACGTCGAGATGATCGCCAAACTCATTGACGAAACGGGCGAGGCCCGGGTGACCGATCTGGCGCGCCAACTCGGCGTGACACACGTCACGGTCAATCGCACGATTCAGCGATTGCGACGCGACGGGCTTGTCACCGCCCTGCCCTATCGCTCGATTTTTTTGACCGAGATCGGGCGCAAACTTTCCGACGAATCACGTCAGCGCCACGAAATCGTCGGCGCATTTCTTGAGTCACTCGGCGTTCCTGCGGAGATTGCACAAGCCGATGCCGAGGGCATCGAGCATCACGTAAGCAAGGAGACATTGAAAGCCTTTGTCCGCCATCTGAAGCGCACTGACTCCACGTCGCGTCCGAAGTGACTTCGGTAGCGGCGTGGTTTGGTTCGCGGTGTTGAGGGTGCCAATCGCTGTGGCTGTCTGCGGAGCGTGGGTTTCAAATAGGATAGTGGGATCGCGCCTCACGACGGGGGCAGATTTCCCTCGCAAGCTCGACTTGGTCGGGCCGTTTTACGGGCGGTGGTCGCTACATTTTCCGCAGACCACTCCGCACGCATTCCCTCAATCGCTCTGTCGCGATAGAGCGTTTTTAAAAATGTCATAGCCGCACAACTCCGGCTGTAGGGGCGCAGTCTTGCTGCGCCCGGTTTGGCTTTGCCACAGAAAGGGCGCAGCAAGACTGCGCCCCTACGAAGACAGCTCGGTTTGTAACACCGATTTACGGCTACAGTTTTATTGTGTGTGCTCTAGGTTCAGTTTATAAAATACAGCAGCCGGGCTTTTCAGCCCGGCTGCCACATATACTAACCACCCACTAGCCTTTGTTTCGTCCACCCACAGCGGACGAAACAAACGGTCTTTCGACCAAGTCTCAGAAAGTATATGAAATCGTGCTCTTAAAGGTGCGCGGAGTGCCGACCACGAGCGAACCACGGCTGCCGGCGGCGAGGATATATTCCTTGTCGGTCAGGTTCATGATCGTGACCGAAGCGGCCCAATGCGCGATCTTATAGGAGAAGCCAAGGTTAGCGAGCGTACGCGCGCCGACCACGAAGGAAGGTTTGACCGGCATCGGGGTGTGGCCGCGGGCCACGATGAAACCGGTGGCATTTTCGCCAGCAACGTCTCCCTTGTAATCAATACCGAAGTTGATGCCGAACCCTTTCATAGCTCCATCGACGAATTTGTAGTCGACGTAGCCGCCGTAGGCGAGATCGGGCATGCCGCGCACGCGGGTATTGGTGATGGGCTGGCGGACTTTGTAATCGGTGATGTTGCCAACGACGGTCAGGCCTTTGCGCATCGAATAGGTAGCCTCGAACTCCCATCCTTTGGAGGTGAGATCGAGATAGAGGGGCGTTAGCGCATTGGCAGCAGCGATGTCGCCGAGCGAGATCAGGCGGTAGTATTCGCTGTTGGTCGTGGCGACGTTTTGCTGCGCGATATCGAAGTAGGCAAACGACGTGGTCAGCCGGCCGTCGAGGAAATTGGTTTTGAAACCGTATTCCTTCTGGCTGCCCACGGCAAGCGGTAGGCCGGGGGTCGTATTGCCGGCTTGGAGCGAACCTGGCATGGCGGCACCCGTCGTATTGCGACTGAAAAATAGCGATACCTGCTTGATCGGCTTCACGACGATGCCAAAGGAGGTGGCGTTGCTGGTGGCATTGAACGCGGGATTGGTGAGCGTCTGGGGTGCGGTGGGGTTGTTCACCGGATGGTATCCCGGGTTCGGTATGGTGAAACTGACTGTACCGTTGTTATCATCGCGGGTGAGTTCGCCGAAATAGCGCGAGACACCACCGGAGACTTGGATACGGTCCTGCCAAACACTGAGCGTTTCATAAACAAATGTCTGGAGATCCTTCAAAACACCGGTCTTGTCCGTGCCGAAGCCCTGCGTGCTGGTGCCAGGGCGGATGTCGGCGTAGTTGTAAGCCGGATACGTGATGCTGGCCAGATTGTTGGCCGGGACCGCTGGACGCCCAGCCGGTGCCCAGGATTGGAAACGCACACGAGAGGCATTCGCAGTGAGGCCGGCGATTGTTGTGGACTTGAAATTTTTGCCGCCGAATTTCGCAGCGTAGTCGTTTTTCAAGTGGGCCTCAGTGTAGTCGAGATCGACTTTGCCGTTGTTGCGGGTGTAAACCCAAGTCGATGGATCGGTGATCGGAACGGGCGTGCCGGTCAAGACCACGGTACCTGTCAGGTCGTTATTGAAAGCGTTCGTATTCCAGTTGACGCCGGGCTCATATTCGCCGGTCAGAGGATTGACGCTGCCGCCGCCCGACTGGGTGAGGCCGGCCGCAGTGCCACCGACATCGTGGCGGTGCACGTGATCAACCATGAACAGGAGGCGCGAGCTGACGTTCTGGTTGAGCTCGGAAATTAACTCGGCGCTGAGGCGCTGCGTGGTGCGTTTGCGGCTGTCGATATCATTGCCAAACTGCCAATCGCGGGGAAGGCCGCGGGCAATCTGAGCCACACCACCATAACCAATACTAGGATCTATCGGCAGGCCGCCGAGGTTAGTCTCGCGGTTGAGGACAACATCGGCCTTGACCGTGAGTTTGCTGGCAGGCGAAACCTGATAGGAGAACGACGGTGAAATCTCGTAGCCCTTGCGGAAATGGTCCTTGATGTAGAATTCGCTATTCCAGTAGGCGGCGACGAGGCGGGCGGCCATCTTGCCGTCCTTGGTAAGGACACGGTTGACGTCGAACCAGACGTCACGCCCCATATTGGGCGAGTAGTCAATGGTCACGCTCGCGGCGTTTTTGGACAGTGGGGCTTTTGTGATCGGATTGATCACACCACCGGGACTGCCACCGGGAACGAGAATGGAATTAGGACCCTTGATGACTTCGAGGCGCTCGATGTTGTAGGGCGCTTGCGACATGCTGTAACCGTCCGCGCCAGAGATCATGGTACCGTCGATAAACTCGGCCGAAACCATGAAGCCACGAATCGAGTAACGGTCGCCGCCGAAGGGAAGCGTGGATTCCTGCACCGGCGTGACGTACTTGGCTGTATCCAGCATTCGGTTACCTTTCGTGTCTTCCATTAGTTCCTTTGGAATAACCGAAATAGTCTGGGGAATATCCACGATAGCCGTGGCAATACGCGAAGCGGAGAGCGCTTGTTGCGATTGATAGCGGTTGCCGCTCTCGGCGGTGATTTCAAACTTTGGCAATTCCACGGCCTGATCTTCGTTCAGCGTTGCAGTGGTGCTCGTGCCTGGAGTCGTCACGGCCGTCTGGCCGTAAGCTAAACAACCCGCGCCACAAATAACAGCGAGGGAGAATCCGCGCAGAATGGCGCGTGCATGTGTAGTAGGGTTTGTCGGTGTCATGGGATTTCGGTAGGGAAATTGCTCGGTCCTGATTTGGATCTTTGGGTAAAAAATTATGCGGACAGAGCCTCGTTCTTGGCATGTGCGTGCGGGGAACCGGCAGGCAGGGAAAACATCTTGAGGGGCGGTCGCACTTTTTGTGGAGCGAGGGAGGGGTGTGGTGATTTGAGTAAGAAAAATGATTGCGTTCGTTTCGCGACTGCTTGGACTGCCGAACAGTTCGGCATGCCCCGCCCTCCCACCATTCGTTCTCTCGCCAATGAGTTGAAACTTTCGCCCACGACGGTGTCCGACGCTCTGCGCGGGCACGGTCGTGTCGATCCCGCCACCGCGCGCAAGGTCATCGCGGCGGCCGAGCGCGTGGGCTACAAACTCAATCCGCTCACCAGCGTTTTGATGTCGGGTTTGCGTCGTTCGCAAGGCGCCACGTTTCGCGGCACGCTCGCGGCGATCGATATCAGCGAACCGCAGCAGCCGCATGGGCCATTCCCCCGGCAAATCATGGCTGGCGCACGCAAGCGCGGCGCGGAGTTGGGCTTTTCCATCGAGGAATACCTCGTGGGTGTCGGCGCGTTGTCGTACCAGCGTCTAGAGACAATTCTAAAATCGCGCGGCACGCGGGGCGTCATGATTCTGCCGGCGTGGGAGGCGCCCGACCTTTCGACACTCGATTGGCCGAGCTTCGCCGGCATCTACACGGACTGCGTGATCGAACACCCTCCCCTGCACGCCATTTGTCCCGATCACTATCGTTCGATGACCGACTTGCTGGAGCGTTTGCTCGCGCGAGGTTACAAGCGGCCGGGACTCGTTTTGGAAAAGGGCCGCGACGACCGATTGAAGCTTCGGCATAGCGCCGCCTTTCGCGCCTTCGTCGTCAGCCGTAATCTCCCCAATCCGGTTCCCGTGCTCTTCGCCGACCACTATGTGAAGGAGGAATTTTGTCCGTGGTTCAGGGAGCACAAACCCGATGTCGTGCTCGGCCACTACGACATCGCGATGGACTGGATGGAGTCCTGCGGCGCGCGCATCCCCGACAAACATGGCTTCGTGTGCCTCAACCTGTTGAATCTTTCGCGTCCCTGCGCGGCGATCGACTTGCAACCGCAGGTGCTCGGTTCGCGCGCGGTCGAGCTTTTGATCGGCCAGTTGCAACGCAACGAATACGGCTGCCCGGACTGGCCGACCACCACGACATTGCATGCGCGCTGGGTCGAGGGACCCTCGGTGCGGTTGACGGTGGAACCTGCAACCACCGCCAAACCGAAACGCTCACGGTAACCAGGGGAACTTGCGCGCCTCGGGGCGGCGTTTCTCCCGCTGGGCGCGGTGAAATTCCTTGGCTTCGTCCGTCATGTAATAAAGCAGCGTGGCGTTGCCGGCGAGTTCCTGCAGGCCGGACTGGCCGTCGACATCGGCGTTGAACGCGCTCTTGAGACAGCGGATGGCCAGCGGACTGTGCCCGAGGATTTCGCGGGCCCACTTTACACCTTCGGCTTCGAGTTCGCCGACGGGCACGACGGTGTTGACCAAGCCCATCTCGAGCGCCTCGCGGGCGTTGTATTGGCGGCACAAATACCAGATTTCGCGCGCCTTCTTTTGACCGACGATCCGCGCTAAATAGCTAGAACCAAAACCGCCGTCGAAGCTGCCCATTTTCGGACCGACCTGGCCGAAGATGCCGTTATCGGCTGTGATCGAAAGATCGCACACGAGATGCAACACGTGTCCGCCGCCGATGGCGTAACCAGCGACTAGCGCAATCACGACCTTCGGCATCGAGCGGATGAGTTTTTGCACATCGAGGATGTTGAGGCGCGGAACGCCGTCCTTGCCGACGTAGCCGGCATGACCGCGCACGCTCTGGTCTCCGCCCGCGCAAAAGGCGTACTTGCCGTCGGTGTGCGGACCGGCGCCGGTCAAAAGCACCACACCGATCGATGCATCCTCACGCGCATCCACCAGTGCGGCATAGAGTTCAAACGCTGTCTCGGGGCGGAAGGCGTTGCGCTTTTCCGGCCGGTTGATGGTGATCTTCGCAATGCCGTCGGCCTTGTGATAGAGTATGTCCGTGTAGTTGCCCGTGCTTTTCCATTGAGGGAGACTCATGATGACAGCAGCGGAAAAGGCGGCCGGGACCGACGCAAGCCTGCATTGCAACCAATTTTTTTCGACCGCGACAAAGGGCTTGGACTAATCGCTCAGACTGCGAAACTCCCGTTTTTCATGTCCGCACCCACCGACTCCTCAAAGAAGCCCGCGCACTTGGCTCTGACCCTGGCCGCGCTGGGCGTGGTCTTTGGCGACATCGGCACGAGTCCGTTGTACACGATCACGGAGTGCCTTCGGCATGCGACGTCGAGCCGCGCGGAAAGTGTGCTCGGCGTCCTGTCGCTCATTTTTTGGGCGCTGATGTTCGAGGTCAGTTTCAAATATCTTCTCTTCGTCATGCGCGCAGACAATCGCGGTGAAGGTGGAATCTTCGCCCTGCTCGCGCTCGCCATGCCAAAGCTCGACGGCAAACGCACCGGGGTTGGCCTGACGACTCTGATCATTCTCACCGGCGCCGCCTTGCTCTATGGCGACGGCGTGATCACTCCGGCGATTTCCGTTCTCGGCGCCGCGGAGGGCTTCGCCAGTCTCAATCCTAATTTCAAAGATTTCGTGCTGCCCGTCGCCGTGGCGGTCCTCGCGGGGCTTTTTCTTTTTCAGAAACAGGGCACGCACAATATCGGACGCGTTTTCGGCCCCGCAATGTTAGTGTGGTTCGCCGTGCTCGGTGCATTGGGCGTCTGGCACATTATTCAAGCACCGGAGGTGGTTCGGGCGGTAAATCCCCTTTTGGGTTTCAATTTCCTCGTGTCGAATCCCGGCCACGCGACGGCCATTGTCGGTTCGCTCGTGTTGTGTATCACCGGCGCGGAAGCCCTGTATGCGGACATGGGCCACTTCGGGCGGCGTTACATCAGCCGCGCGTGGATCTTTGTGGTCTGCCCCGGCCTCGTGCTTAATTATTTCGGCCAGGGCGCCTACGTGCTCAACCATCCAGAGGATCTTGCCAACCCGTTCTTCGAACTTGCTCCGGTCGGCCCCATGCGCGTCGGCCTCGTGATCCTCTCCATTATCGCCGCAGTGATTGCCAGCCAGGCTTTGATCTCGGGCACGTTTTCGCTCACCCGCCAAGCCATCCAACTCGGTTATTTTCCCCGCCTGAAAATTTCCCATACCAACGCCGAACATGCGGGGCAGATCTATCTTCCCTTTATCAACTGGGCCCTCGCTCTTTGCACGCTCTGGGTGGTCGTTGCCTTCAAATCCGTCGCCGGACTCGCCGCGGCCTACGGCATCGCTGTCACCGGCACCATGGCCATCACTTCCTTCGCATTCTACCGGGTGACCCGCATCTGTTGGAAGTGGGCGCTTTGGAAATCGCTCCTGCTCGTCACGGCTTTCCTGATTTTCGATCTGACCCTCTTCTGCGCCAACGTTCACAAAATTCCCGGTGGCGGCTGGCTCCCGATCGCCATCGGCGCGGCTGTGCTCGCGATCATGCACACCTGGAAAGTCGGCAAAAACGAAATCGTGAAACGCGTCTATGGTAATGAGGTCACTGAAGTCGAACTTGTTTCGATCGCCAAAAGCCAGCGTGTCGTCCGCGTCGCCGGCAGCGCCGTTTTCATGGCTGGCAATCCGCGCGGCACTCCCCTCGCGCTTCTTCATCACGTGAAGGCCAACAAGTGTCTTCAGCAGACCGTCGTGCTTCTCAGCGTCACCACCGAGGAAGTCCCCATGCTCGCCGATTCCGAACGCCTCACCCTCACCGACATCGGCGAAGGCCTCTGGCGCGCGATCGGTCGTTACGGCTACATGGAGTCGCCCGACGTCGACCGACTGATGGAACTGATTCGCGAACGCGGCGTGCAACTCAAACCCCGCGAAACCACTTACTATTTCAATCGCGAGATGGTCGTCAGCGGAGGCGAAGCCCACATGTGGGAATGGCAAAAAGGCTTCTACGCCTTCCTCAGCCGCAACGCCCGCCCGGCCACCGACTACTACAAGATCCCGCCAACACAGATCATCGAGCTCGGCCTGCCGATCCAGCTCTAAAGTCCAAAGACCGCCGCGCAATTTGCGACATGAAAAACTTCGCCCTGCGCCCGCTGACCCTCGCCGACTACGATGAAGCTTACGCGCTCTGGCAACGCACCGAAGGCATGGGCCTCGGCGCCTCCGACACTCGCGAAGCCATCGCCTTCTTTCTGGACCGCAATCCCGGCCTGAGCCTGGTCGCCTGCGATGCAACCGGCCGCCTCATCGGCACCGTGCTCTGCGGCCACGACGGCCGCCGCGGCTATCTGCACCACCTCGCCGTGGAAAAAACTTCGCGCAAACAAGGCATAGGCCGCGCCCTCGTCGATGCCTGCCTGAACCGGCTCGCTGCGCTTAAAATCGCGAAGTGCAATCTCTTCATTTTCGCCGACAACACCGAAGGCCGAACCTTCTGGACGCACCAGGGCTGGACCACCCGCGAAGACATCGTGCTTGTTCAAACGGAGATCAATCCTGAACGGAAGAAGATCTGCGGTTGCGACTGCTGATCACGTCCGCTGCTCCAAAAGCGGTTCATCTTCCCGCCGTGAAGCGCCGGTGCGGGAAATCGCAAGGCGGAGCCTCTCCATTTCGATGGGTTTTGTCAGGTGTTCCGAGAATCCAGCTTCGCGACATGCGCTGAGGTCGTGCTCCATGCCATAACCGCTGACACAGATACCAAGAAGGTTGGGCCGGAGGGCACGTAGCTGGCGCATGAGCTCGATCCCGCTTTCATCAGGCAGACCCAAGTCGGAAATCAGCAGATCGAACCAGGCACCCTGGAAGAGACGCCGTGCCTCCGCCGCGGTGCGTGCGTGCTCCACGTGGTAACCGGAAATGCGCAGCAGCTTGGAGACGACCCGGGCGGTATCGCCATGGTCCTCGACCAGCAAAATACGCAGAGGGGCGCCAACGGGTTTCGCGCAATGCAAACGATCATTCGTGGGCAATGTCCGGGGAGCTTCCGCCGCAGGCAGCAGGACGGTGAAGGTCGATCCTTTGCCGATACCGGATGATTCGGCTCGAATCGTGCCGCCGTGGATCTCGATAATGGCGTTGGCAATCGCCAACCCAAGGCCGAGGCCTCCGTCCCCGTGCCGGTGTTTGCCCACGCTGGCCACTTGTTCGAAGGGGCGGAAAATACGTTCGAGGTCCGCCGCCGAGATGCCCACACCGTGGTCGCTGATCGAAACCGAAAGGAGCTGCGATTCGGCGATCAGAGTGGGACGAGATACGCGGATCGTCGCACCCTCCGGGCTGTAGCGCACCGCGTTTTTCAACAGATTCCAAAACACTTGGTGGAGGCGGGCCGGATCGCCTTTGACCCAGAATCCCCCGTCAACGGGTTCTTCGCACAAAATCGTTTGGTGCTTCTCCTGCGCCTCGGGCCGAACGATGGCGACGGCCTCCTTGAGCAAGAGACGAAGGTCAATGAGCTTCGGATTCACGTCGAGTTTGCCGCGGGCGATTTTTGTCAGGTCGAGGAGGTCGTCCACGAGGCGGCTCTGGATGTCGACATTGCGCCTGATCATCGCGAGATCGTCGCGGACGTCGGCCGGGAGCCGCGAGTCGTTTTCCAATTCGCTGGCGGTGGCGAGCACCGGCGTAAGTGGCGTGCGCAGCTCGTGCGAGAGCATGGCGAGAAAATCGTCCTTGGCACGGCTGGCCTTTTCAATTTCACGGGTCCGCTCCTGCATTGCCCCTTGGAGGCGGTTCGACTCCAGCACGAGCGCGCATTGCGCGGCGGTCCACTCCAACAATTGGAATTGATCCTGCGTCCAATCGCTCACATGCGAACTCACCGCGGCAAGGATCCCCCTGACAGAGCCGGCAAATGTGATCGGCGCCGCGATGACCGATCTCACGGGACCGTCGGAGCCGAAAGGCGCGGAGAGATCCGGCTCCTCGCGCAGGTCGGAAATGTAAGCCGTTTTTTTCTGTTCGCACACCACACCCGCGATCGACCCCTGCCGCGGCCAGACAACGGGTGAAATCGGGGCACCGGAGTCCGAGCATTGCGCAGCGATTTCCAACGAACCATCGCGCAGCACCAAAATCGCGACCGCCTCCGCCGGCGCACCCAGGCTGGCGAGAGTATGCCTGCACACGCCGTCGAGGGCGCCCTGCCTTTCGTCAGAGGCGCGCGCCGCCGTCAGCAAGCCCGCGAGCAGCTCCTCGCGACGCTCCAGGCGATCCGACGTCTCTTTCAGTTCTTCGTTTTGGCGCTGCAATTCCTCCGATTGCGCCTCGATCTGTTCGTTCTGCTGGGTGAGCTCCTCCGACTGGCTTTTTAGTTCCTCGTTTTGCTGGGCGAGCTCCTCGGATTGCGCCTCCAACTCGGATTGTTGCTCCGACAACGTTTCGTTCTGCAGGGTCAGGAGGTTATTTTGTTGTTCCAGTTTCAGTCGCAAGCGCAGGGTCGCGTAAATGATGGCCGCGCCGACAAAAATGTTGACCAAAGTGACGCCCATGAGCACCGACCGTTCCTGCACCTCGATGACGTTTTCCGGGAGAACGTGGTAATATTTTACGAACGCGATAACGACAAATGCGACCACCATCGTTAGGAGCTGCCAGACACGCCGCGTCCAGATACAAAGCATCAATGGCAGCACGAAGGTCAGTGGAGCGATGATGGTGGGGAAAAGAATCAGGCGAATATACGCCCAAAGCAGCAGCAACAGCACCACGCACAGCGTACTCAAGAAGGTGGAAGGCTGGTTGGACGGTTTCATAGGGGTGGTTTTTGGTAGATACAGCGCGAGCGACGAATCAGGGGAAGATCAGCCGGAGGAAAATCCGCCTTCCCTCCTACGATGTAGCCTCCAGGGGCGAGTTGTTGAAAAAGAGCATGCCACAGTTTTGCGGCGATGGGCGCATCGAGATAAATGGCCATATTTCGCCACAAGATCAGATGCCAGGGCCCGGGTTCTGCACCGGCCAACAAATCGGTTTTTCGCCAGGTTATGCAGTCACGCAGGAAGGGATTAATTTCCACGCTAGTCTTGGAGGCCCGCGCTTGGTGTCCACGATTCGCCAAACACTCGGCTTCAGTCCTCAGATAGACGCCCGCGGCGGCCCGCGTAATCGCCGACCCGCGGCAATCGGTGCCAACCAGTTCCGCACGCCCCAAGCCCCCCAGATCGTCGAGCAGCATCGCCACCGAATAGAGTTCCTGCCCCGCTGAACAAGCCGAGCTCCAGATTCGAATTCGTCCAGCCCCTTTGAGAAGCCTCGGCAAAACCGAGTGCTCCAGCGCGTCGAACACCGACGCATCCCGAAAAAATCCGCTCACACCCAAAAGAACCACATCGAGCAATTCGTAAGCTTGAGCGGGCCGCTCGAATATTTTGCGACAGGCCTCTTGCTCCGTCGCGACGCGGAGACGACGCAAGCAAGCAGGCACGCGTCGCTGAAAGGCCGGCAAGCGATAGCGATCGAGCGACAGCTGCGTGAGGGAAAAGATCAACGGCAGCAACTGCCCTGCGTCGGCCACCGGTCCCGCCTTGGCGGCAGGCCAATGTTCCGCAACCGGAGGAATCTCCCGGCGCACCTGTTTCGCTGTCCCTTGGAAAAAGAGATGAGTATGTACCATCGCTCGACGTGATGTAGAGGACCGACTTGCCCCAATACCAAGCCCCAAAGCGCCGGAATTTCAACCTACCCCCATGCGAAGCAAGGATTTTTTCCGACCCTGCGTCCCTGACCAACCCCTATGGTAGCGATGAAACTTTAGTTCGCTGAACGGTGGCTTTTGGGAACGAAGACATCGCCTCATCCGAAAAGAGCCTGGATCGAAGCCACGTGCGGCGGCTCTCCGCCTTCGAAGCAAAAATCCAGCACGTGGGTGTATCAACCACCGTCAGGAAGCAAATCGCCCGTGAACTCTTCAGGCCACGGCCCTGAATCGCTAGCGATCACGTTCCGGCAGAAAATGGCGAAGCTGATCGAAACGCGTTAGCCCTGCGAAAAGAAATCCTTAACCGTCGCCAGCACTTGGTCGCGGGGGATTTCTTGTTCGGAGCGGTTCGTCAGATCGCGGATTTTTACCACGCCTTTGGCGATTTCGTCGCCGCCGTAGATCAAGGCCAGTTTCGCACCGGATTCCGCCGCGGCTTTGAATTGTTTGCCGAAGGCCACTTCCTTCATTGGATAATCGACTTTGTAGCCCGCGGACCGCAACGCATGGATATCGCCAAACGCCGCCAGTCGTTCTTTGGGTCCACCGATCACGGCATACACGTCGGGCGCTTGCACAAAGGTCGGCATCAGGCCGCGTTGTTCGAGCAGCAGCGAAAACGTCATGTCGCCGATCGCGAAGCCGACCGCCGGCAGTTCGCCATAACCGAGTTTGCCGACGAGATTATCGTAACGTCCACCGCCCGCCAGAGCGCGTAGTTCGCCCTTGCGATCGAAGGCCTCGAAAACAAAACCAGTGTAATAAGCCAAACCACGTACCACCGCCAGATCGACTTCAATGTAGCGCGCCAGCCCCATCGCCTCGAAGTTCGCCAGCAAGCGACGCCAATCGGCCAAGCGCGTGTTGAGTTTTTCGCCGCCGACCGACCCGAGGATGTTTTCGAGCGCAGCCAGGGATTTGACCTGGAGAAACGCGAGTACTTTTTCCTTTAGCACGGGGTCGAGCGAACCGAACTGCTCGACGTAACCTTTGAAAGCTTCGTCGCCGGATTTCTCGTATTTGTCGACGGCGCTCAACATGCCGCGGATGCGTGCGTCGTCGAAACCGAGGGCTTCGAGGTAATAAAACCACAAATTGCGATCGCTCAGACGCACGTAGAAATCCTGCTCGCTCAAACCGAAGGCGCACAGACATTGCACGAGCAGCGCGATCAATTCCGTCTCCGCTTCGATGCCAGGCTCGCCGAAAATGTCGGCGTTAAACTGAAAGAAACAGCGTCCGCGGCCTTTCTGCATGCGCTCGTAGCGATAAAATTCCGCGATGCTAAACCATTTGATCGGACGCTTGAGCGCGTTGGCTTTTTCTCCGACGAGACGGCACACGGTCGGCGTCATTTCGGGCCGCAGCGCAACTTCGCGGCCACCTTTGTCGGTGAAATTGAAAAGCTGCGCCTCGATCTCCTCGCCAGACTTCGTCTTGTAGAGTTCGAGCGGCTCCAGCACCGGCGCATCGTATTCGTTGAAGCCGAAGGTCGTGGCCGTCTGTCTCCACAAACGAAATACATGATTCCGACGCGCAAGAGCGTCGGGATAAAATTCGCGGAAGCCGGGCAAGGTCTGAAACGTAGCCATGAGAAACCACGAACTTGCGAATGCGACGGGCCAAGCGCGATGCGAAAATTTCGCAAGGGGCTTCGCTGCCGATCCATTTTTCACGCAGCCACGAATGGCCCGCCGGTCGGGCAAGAGTAACCTAATAGGTTACTTTCGTCTTCTGTGGCTCGTGAAAAGCCCCCGCATTCGTCATACGTCATTTAATATGCATGCCGCCTCGTCGTCCCGTGCGGACACAAAAAAGCCGGGTGAAAAAGCCCGGCTTTGAAAAAGGAAAAACAACCTCCGCGAATTACAGCTGCGTGATATCGAGCTTCTTGAGCAGCTGCTTAAGAATTTTGCCGGACTTAAATTTGACGACGGCGCGCTCAGGAATAACCACTTCTGCCTCCGGTTTGTTGGGATTGCGCCCGATGCGCGATTTGCGTTTTTGGACTTCCAACACACCGAAATTGCGGAGCTCGACGTTGCGGCCTTCGGCGAGGGCCTTCATAACGATGTCGAGCGTCATTTGAACGGTTGCCACGACTTCCTTCTGGGGGAAGCCGGTCTTTTCATAAATCTCGAGAACGATTTCGCGTTTTGTAAGGTTGGTGGACATAGTTGGTTTTCCTTTGTATTCGGCTTGTTTGAGGCGAACATAAGTAATTTTCAATTCCCGCATTACGTCAACACGTTAGGCAATATTTTCATTAAAAAATGAGTGAAAAAGATACACAAAATACCGAGGACCAACTGCCTAAGGAAGTAAGGGAAGCGTTGCGCGGCACACCTTTTCGGACATTCCTCACCGGCGCAAATCCCTTTGGTGCCGCCACTTCCGGTAACGAAGCCCCCTCCGACACTGACCATGAAGAACAGTTGAAACGTATTCGCAGCTTTGGGCTAAAACCACGCGAGATCCGCGACCACTTAGATCGTTTTGTGATCCAACAAAACGAGGCCAAAAAGGTTCTTTCGGTGGCGATTTGCGATCACTATAACCATGTCCGCGAGTGTCTCGCCAACCCCGATTTGCGCGAACGCGACTACGCAAAACAGAACATTCTTCTGCTCGGGCCGACCGGTGTGGGCAAAACTTATCTCATGCGCTGCATCGCGCGCCTGATCGGCGTGCCGTTCGTGAAAGCCGACGCAACAAAGTTTTCTGAGACTGGTTATGTCGGCGGCGACGTAGAGGACCTCGTGCGCGATTTGGTGAAGGCGGCCGATGGCGACGTCGAACTCGCGCAATATGGCATCGTTTATATCGACGAGATCGACAAAATCGCCACCGCCACAAACAGCGGCGGCGGACGCGACGTGTCGGGGCGCGGCGTCCAAATCAACCTGCTCAAGCTCATGGAGGAAACCGACGTCAATCTCCAAAGCCAGACGGATCTCGCCGCGCAAATGCAGGCGATGTTCGAAATGCAGCGCACCGGCCGCCAGCGCAAGCGGACCATAAACACTCGCCATATCCTATTCATCGTCAGCGGCGCGTTCGATAAACTCGCAGAGCAGGTCAAGCGCCGCGTCCAAAGCAGCCAGATCGGTTTTGCCTCGGCCGGCAAAGAACGTCTCGCGCATGACAGCGATTACCTGCGGCTCGCCCAATCGCGCGACATCATCGATTACGGGATGGAGCCGGAATTCGTTGGCCGCCTGCCCGTGCGTGTGGCTTGCCAGGCTTTAACGCCTCAAGACCTGGAAAAAATTCTTCTCACTTCCGAAGGCAGCATCCTCGCCCAATACCGCGCGGACTTCGCCGGCTACGGGATCGATTTCGAAATGACCGCAGACGCCGTGACGGAAGTCGCCGCCCGCGCACATTCTGAAAATACCGGAGCGCGTGGACTCATGACAGTTCTCGAACGCGTTTTTCGCGACTTCAAATTCGAGCTCCCATCGACCGCTTTGAAAAACTTCCGCGTCGATGCGCCCACGGTCGCCTCCCCCGGTGATACGTTGCGCGCCCTGCTGCGGGACAACGCCACGCATCAGAAAGAGGTGCTAAGAGCCGAGGTGGCCTCGTTTGCGGCCCGTTTTCAACAAGAACACGGTTTCGAACTCGCTTTCGACGAAAGCGCCATCCTGGCGCTCATCGATGAAAGCCTCGCTACCGATAAAACCATCCGGGCCTTGTGCGAAATCAAGTTTCGCGATTTTCACCATGGCTTGAAACTCATTGCAGGCGATAGTGATAGAAAGAAGTTTGATATAGATCGGAGCGTCGTGGAAAACCCCGACAAAACCCTGTCTCAATGGGTGGTAGAGCGCTTCAAAACCAACGATCAGGCCCAGCCAAAGGGTTAACCTATTTGCGGGAGATTCGCTTTTAGCTGGTGCCAACCGGCCGCGTGGTTTGCAATGCGCGCTCTTTTGCCAGCTCTCTCAATGCCGGATCCTGTCGCCGTAAATTCAATGTTTGCCCGCATCGCACGTCGCTACGACGTCGCGAATCATCTGTTGAGCCTCGGCATCGACATCCGGTGGCGCAACAAACTCGTCAAAGCCGTGCGCCAGGCCGAACCACGCGCCATCCTCGATCTCGCAACCGGCAGCGGCGACGTCGCCTTCGCGCTCAGTCGGGGGCTGCCCGAGCATGTTCAAATTCTCGGCATGGATTTTTGCCAGCCGATGCTCGATGAGGCCGAGATCAAAAAAGCCTCGCGGCATTACGCCAACGTGACTTTCCAGCAAGGCGACGGTCTCGCGCTGCCCCTCGCGGACAATTCCTACGATGCCGTCACAATTTCCTTCGGCCTGCGAAACATGGGCAATCTTCGCCAATCGATTCAGGAAATGCGCCGCGTACTTCGGCCGGGCGGCCGGATGTTCGTCCTGGAATTTTCCCAGCCCGCACGTTGGTTTCGCCCGTTCTACTATTTTTATATCCGCCGCATTCTGCCCGGGCTCGCGCAGTTGGTGACCGGCGACCGTTCGGCCTACGTTTACCTCAATGAAACGATTGAAGAATTTCCCGGCCGCGAAGCCCTCAGCCGCGAAATTCGCGAATGTGGCTTTAACGAGGTCAAAGCGAACGCTCTAACCTGCGGCATTGTCGCGCTGCACGAAGCAGTGAAATAAACCCCGCTCTATCGGGCGGACCTGGGATAGAAGCCTGCATGCAGGCGAACTTGGGTTCGCTCCGATCAGCTAAACGATTTCCCGCAACCGCAGGTACTCTGCGCATTGGGATTTTTGATCTCAAAGCCCTTGCCCTGGAGGTCGTCGTCGAAGTCGATCGCCGAACCATTCATGTAGGCGAGACTCGTTGGATCCATGATCACATCCACGCCTTCAGTCTGGAACTGCGTGTCATCGGGCTTCGGCTCGTCGAATGACATGCCGTACTGAAAACCCGAGCATCCGCCCGACTCCACAAACACGCGGAGGCGCTTCTGCGGCGCATTCAATTCATTCTGCATCGAGCGCACCTTAAAGGCGGCGCGTGGACTAAGCGTAATCATACCGCAACGTGTAACGACACACGTCGCTGTCAACTGGTCGAAAAAATTACAGCAATTTTCATGCTAGATGTCATTTGCGCTCTTGCCAGCGCGCTGCTGCTGTCATTTCTTCTTCCGCAGAGTGGCTTCCCTCAAACACATCTTCAACGAGCTCCACTACGAGCTGACTCGAAAAATAGCCGAAGGCGGCATGGGTGTCGTCTACGAGGCGGTGCAGCGCGGCGCAGGCAATTTCCGTAAGAACGTCGCGGTTAAGCTCATTCGCGAAGAATATTCCACCATCCCGGAATTCCAGAAAAATTTCATCGGAGAGGCCCGCCTTGTCGCCGATTTGATCCACACCAATATCGTCCAGACCTATCACCTCGGGCAGGTCGGCGGACAGTACTTCATGGTGATGGAATTCGTGCGGGGCGTGCACCTCGAACATTTGATCGAGCGCCACCGCGTGCTCAAACGCCAGATTCCCGTCGATATTGCAGCGTTCATTATTTCACGCGTCGCCCGCGGCCTAGCCTACGCCCATCAGAAATGCGACATTGAGGGACGCCACCTTAACATTGTTCACCGCGACATCGGTCCGAAAAACGTCCTCATTGCCTACGAAGGGGACGTGAAGTTGACCGACTTCGGCATCGCGAAGGCCCTCGACCTGATGTACAACGAGGAAGGCAAAGTCATCGCCGGCAAAGACGAGTACCTTTCCCCCGAACAGGCCAGTTACGCCGTGACCGACGCCCGCGCCGACCTTTTTCCGCTCGGCATCGTCCTCACGGAATTGTTGTTGGGACGAAATATTTTCCGCTCTGCCGATCGTCTCGAATCGCGTCGCAACATCCTCACGATGCCGGTGCCGAAATTCGGCACGCTGCGCCCCGACATCGATTCGCGCCTCGAAGCCATTATTCAGAAGGCACTGCAGCGCGACCGCGATAAACGCTACCAGACCGCCGCGGAAATTCTCACCGATTTGGAAATGTACCTCTACAGCGACCGCTACGGTCCCACCAACGAGAAACTCGGGGTGTATCTCCGCGAGTTGATGGATCACCGCGAGCCAGGCGTGCCCCCTCCGCTTTCGAAATCCCCCGCCCCGGCCTCCTGATGCATCACCACACTGCCATCACCAAAGACCATGAGCGGACACGGATTTAGCCAGGACCTCCGACAGCGCCAGACCCAGTCATTGGTGCTCGCGCCGCAGTTGCGGCAGTCGCTGAAAATTCTTCAGGTCGCTGCACTCGACCTGCGTTCTGTCATTCAGGAGGAGTTGCAGAACAATCCGACTTTGGAAGAACTCCCGATGGAAGGCGTCAGCCTCGACAAGGAGAAGGCGGAGAGTTCCAACGAAGCCGGCGAAAATGGTTCCAGCGAGACGCCTGAGCAGCACGAGGAAATGGATTTTTCCAACTCCAAGGAGTTCGAAATCCTCAGCAAGCTCAACGAAGACTGGCGCGACCACATGGCCCAGGCCGGCGGCAATCAGCCATACACCTCCGAGGACGCGGAGAAACGCCAGCACTTCTTCGATTCCCTTGTTAGCGAAACCTCGCTTCAGGAACACCTGATGCAGCAGGCCGAACTAGCCGACATGCCACCACAGGCGCTCGAAGCCATGAAATACCTGGTCGGCAGTCTCGACGACCGCGGCTTCCTCACTCAATCCGCCGCCGACGTCTCACTTCAGACCGGCCTCCCGCTCGAAGCCGTCCAGCAGGCGGTCAAACTCCTCAAGACGTTCGATCCTCCCGGCATTGGCTGCGAAGACATTGAGGACTGCCTGCTCCAGCAGCTCATCGCCAAAGGCCGAAGCGATTCGCTCGCCGCGCGGATTCTTCGCGATCATTTCACCCTTCTCTCGCGCCGCCGCATTCCAGAAATCGCGCGAAAACTCGGCGCACATATGGACGACGTGCAGATCGCCATCGAGGAAATCGGCACGCTCGATCCCGCGCCCGGCCGACGTTTTGCCGATGACAACAACCGTGTTGTCGTCCCCGACGTCACTGTAGAAAAAGACGGCGAAGAGTGGAAAATCATCCTCAACAACGACTATATCCCGCGCCTCAGAATTTCGAGTACCTACCGGGAACTTATCGCCAAAGGCACCCTCTCCAAACAGGAGCGGGACTACCTCCGCGAACGCATGCGTTCCGGCAAATTCCTGATCAACTCCATCGAACAGCGCCAGCAGACGATCGAGCGAATCACTCGCGAAATCATCAAGGCTCAGATCGAGTTTTTTGAAGGCGGCGTGTCGAAATTGAAACCCCTGACGATGACGCAGATTGCCGATGTCGTCGGCGTACATGAAACGACGGTCAGTCGCGCCATCGCCAATAAATACATTCGGACGCCACACGGCGTTTTCGATTTCAAATATTTCTTCACCCCCGGTTACCAGTCCGATACCGGCGCCGCCGTTTCGAACACCAGCGTGAAGGACATGATCAACGACCTCATCGAAGGCGAAGATCGCAGCCACCCGCTCAGCGATCAGGAAATCGTGGCCAAGCTCCAGGAAAAAGGCATCAACATCGCCCGCCGCACCGTCGCCAAATACCGCGAAGAACTCGGCTTGCTGCCGAGCAATCTGCGGAGGGACTATACCTGAGCGCCAGCGCCCACGTTCTTTCCTCTTTCTCGTTCTCTTTATCTTTCTCGGAGCGAATGAAGAGAAAACTTTCATGGGCTATCGGAATACTCGCTTACATTGCACCTCCCATTTGGTACTATTTCACATCGCAATCGTACATTAATGAGGTCAAGCGGGAGCACGGTTGGGTTTGCGGAAATCCTCTCTTGGCCTACCTCGCAATAGCCTGCATTGCGGCATCGGTCTTATCGATCATCGCCACAGGTTTCGGAATTGCTTCATACATTGTGACACCGGCGCCTCGCCCCAAATACCGAGTTTTAGAAGTCGTTTTTCTCATTTTGCCATTTCTCATCGAAGGTACCTATGCAGTTGGCCTCTTCTTCGGCTAGTTGCGGGATCCTTCCAATTAGCCCCGCTCCACCCGCGAGCAGCTGAGCTATTTTCCCTCGCAGCGGCACGAATCAGTTGGCATCCGCCCGGCGTTTTTCTTAACAAACGCCCTCATGTCCTCCGAAATCGTTACCCTTCCCCACAGCGAAATTCCCAAGGCTTGGTACAACGTCCTCGCCGATCTCCCTTCCCCGCTCCCGCCGCCGCTGCATCCCGGCACCGGAAAACCGCTCGCACCCGAGGATCTCGCGCCGATTTTCCCGAAGGCCCTCATTGAACAGGAAATGTCCGGCGAAAAGTGGATCGAGATCCCCGCCGAAGTCCGCGAGCAATACAAAATCTGGCGCCCCACCCCGCTCGTTCGCGCCGTCCGCCTCGAAAAAGCGCTGAAGACCAACTGCCGCATTTATTTCAAAAACGAGAGCATCAGCCCTGCCGGTAGTCACAAACTGAATACCGCGCTCGCCCAAGCCTACTACAACAAGAAGGAGGGAGTCACCCGCGTTACGACCGAGACCGGCGCCGGCCAATGGGGTTCGTCCATGGCCTTCGCCAGCCAACTCTTCGGACTCGAATGCGTTATCTACATGGTGAAATCGAGTTATCACCAAAAGCCCTATCGCCGTTCGCTCATGAACATTTGGGGCGGCAAGGTCACGGCCTCTCCTTCCGACAAAACCAACGCCGGTCGCGCCATCCTCGCCGAAAATCCCAACACACCCGGCTCGCTCGGCATCGCCATTTCCGAAGCCGTCGAGGACGCCGCCACGAGCAAGAACACCAAGTACACGCTCGGCTCCGTCCTCAACCACGTGATACTCCACCAAAGCGTCATCGGGCTCGAAACCAAGAAGCAGCTCGAAATCGCCGGCGAAAAACCCGACACGCTCGTTGGCTGCGTTGGCGGTGGCAGTAATTTCGGCGGGTTCGCCTTTCCGTTCCTTCCCGAGAAACTCACCACCAACAAAAATCTGCGCATCGTCGCGGTCGAGCCTTCCGCCTGTCCATCGCTCACGAAGGGCGTTTACGCCTACGACTTCGGCGACACCGCCAAGCTCACTCCGCTCGTGAAAATGTTCACGCTCGGTCACACCTTCGTGCCCGAGGGCATTCACGCCGGCGGTCTCCGCTACCACGGCACGGCGCCAATCGTCGCGCACCTTGCCGATCTCAAGCTCATCGAGGCTGTCGCGATCACGCAAAACACTGTCTTCGCGGGCGCCCTCCAATTCGCCCGCACCGAGGGCTTCGTCCCCGCGCCCGAGACTTCGCACGCGATCGCTGCCACCATTGCCGAAGCGAAGAAAAACGACGGCAAGTGCATCGTCATGTGTTACAGCGGACACGGCCATTTCGACATGGCCGCTTACGACGCCCACCTCTCCGGCGTGCTTGAAGATTACGAGCATCCCGAGGAGAAAATTGCCGAGGCGCTTCATCACCTGCCGAAGGTCTAAAACCTTTCCACCAAGCCGCGCCACACCAGCGCGGCTTTTTTGCCGCCATGACCATCGCCATCACCGGCGCCGCTGGAAATCTCGGCTCACTCTTAAGCCGGCATTTGCTCGCGCACACGCCAAACGATCTGCGCCTGCTCATCCACAACCGCGATCTACCGCCAGATTTGAAAAACCATCCGCGAGCGCCCGCTGTGCGCTGTGACCTCGCCCGACCGGAGACCCTCGTGCCCGCGCTGGTCGGAGCAGATTGCGTCGTCCATTTCGCTGGCGTGCTTTTCAAAGCCAATCCCGAGCGTTTTCTACCCACCACCAATACCGCCTATTTCAAAAACTTCCTCGACGTCGCCATCGCGCAAAAAGTCCGCCGTGTCATCCTGATCAGTTTTCCCCACGTCGAAGGCGAAACCACGTCCGAATCGCCCGCCACCGGCAAACTCGATGGCATTCCTTCCTCCGCGCACGCCCGCACCCGGCTCGAAGAGGAAAAACTTCTCTTCGCCGCAGGCAAAACCCATGGCTTCGAAGCCGCTTCACTCCGCGTCGGCATGGTCTATGGTCGCGGCATTCTAATGATCGATACCGCACGCTGGCTTGCCCGGCGGAGACTGCTCGGTGTCTGGCGTGAACCAACTTGGATTCATTTGATCTCCACCGAAGACTTCCTGACCGCCACCGCCGCAGCCGCCACCCGCGAAAACATACAAGGCATTTACCATCTCGGAGACGACGGCCGCCAAACATTGCAGCAGTTTCTCGACACTGCCGCCGAAGTTTGGGGCACGCGCAAACCTTGGCGTATGCGGCTGGGATTAATCTATTCTGCGGCCCGTCTTTGCGAGGGCTGGTCTTCGCTGTCCGGCTCGCGATCGCCGCTCACCCGCGATTTCATTACCATTGGTCGTTGCTCCTATTACGGCGACACTTCGCGCATGAGGACAGAACTGCTCTCAAAATTGGCGTACCCAACATTGAAAGAGGGCCGTCACACGCTTTAATTGATTTCATGTCCGCCCGACGCGAAGATTATATTCTACGAATGATCGAACAGCTGCGCCTCATGGTCGCCGCCGCGGTGAAATTTCGCAACGGCGGGCAACTCGATCAGGCGCTCCTCGCCATCGTTAGCGCGCAGGAAAAACTTTTTGCCCGGCCCGCATCCGATTTCATGGCGCTCGACCTCGACGAACAACTGCGCCTGCTCCGGATCGACGAAGCCCCCGATACCGCTCGCGAAAAATGCCTCGGTTATGCCGCCTTGCTTCGTGAAGCGGGGCTTGTTTACGAAGCCCGCGACAAACCCGAACTCGCCGCCAGCGCGTTTCAGTCCGCTCTCTATATTTTGCTGACCACCGCCGTCGAAACCAACCGGCCCGCCAGCAGCGAAACCGCCGCCGACATCGCCGATTTACTCGACCGCATACCCGTCGATCAGCTTCACGCACCAGTAAAAGAACTGCTCGCACAGCTTGGCGCTCAAGAATCTTGAGCGATCCCGTCAGGCCGGTTTTCGTCAAAAATTGGCGAAATCCGCTTAGCGAGCGCGTGGGAAATCGCGTTTTCATTTCCTTCTTACTTAATCCCGGGAATCCAAGGTTGTCTTACCGATTTAGCCAGTCCTACGGTCTTTTCCAGAATCTGGCGCTTTTCCAGCTACGGCGCACTATCCGAGCCCTCAGCTAATCTTCACCCGTACGTAAAGCCTCATGAACCGCTATCTTCTCGTTACATTGATCGCCGTGGTCGCGATTTTCCTTAGTCGCGCACAAAAATTCAAGTCTGCCGGCCCGGACGTCGTGACCGAGGAACGTCTGGCCAAGATCTTCGAAAACACCAACGAAAAGGTCGTCCTCTATTTCTGGCAGCCCGATTGCGCGCCTTCCAAGTCCGTCACCCCCATGATCGAGGAGGTCGCCAGCAGTTATCCGAAGCTGAAAGTACTGAAAATCAACACCGCGAACCCCGACAATCGCGAGATCCACGACGCTTACAGCATCCATTCGACTCCGACGATCGTGGTGATGCAGAAAAACAAATTTGTCTCCCAGTGGATCGGGCCCTTCAAAGACAAAAATCAGCTCATCACCTTCCTGAAACCTTCTTCCGCTTACTAAAAAGCCGGTTTTTTATCCTCTATTTCGAAAACGCGCAGCCGTTCCGCTGCGCGTTTTTTTTGCGAAAAAATCGCGCCGGCCCTCTGTAAGTTATATGATTGACTTGCGTCATAAAACGCGCAGGGTTCGACAAAATTCGGTAAGCCGTCCCAAACCCTTTCTGACAAACTGAGCTCCATGACGCCCGCGCCCACCCTGCCACATCGTGCCGAGATCGAGCACGTCGTTCGCCGGCTCCTTTATCAACGTCTGCAACGCCCGATGCCGCGTTCCGTGCGCGCACCGCGCCCGCTCGTCGTCAACGTTTCCGCCCGCCACTGCCATCTCTCGCCTCAAGCGGTTGAAGCTCTCTTTGGCAAAGGCTACCAGCTCACGCCAATGAAGTGGCTGTATCAAGAAGGCCAATACGCCGCCAAGGAATCCGTAACGCTCATCGGTCCACGCAGCCGCGTCATTTCCAATCTCCGCATCCTCGGCCCCTGCCGCGATTTCAACCAGGTCGAACTCGCCCTGACCGATGCCATCTCACTCGGCTTCGAAGTGCCCGTCCGCCAGTCCGGAACCATCAAGGACACTCCAAGCTGCATGTTGATGGGACCCGCTGGATTTTTTGAAATGCCCGAAGGCGTTATTCGCGCCGCACCGCATGTCCACATGCATCCCGACGACGCCGCATTCTATGGCGTAAAACAGGGTGACTTCATGCGTCTAAAAGTCGGTGGCCCTTGCGCCATGACGTTTGATCGCATGCTCGTCCGCGTCGACAAGTCCTTCAAACTCGAAGTCCACATCGACACCGACGAGGGCAATGCTTGCGGCCTCGGTGCCGACACCCCGTGCGAACTTCTTCCTCTCTGATTTTTAACCCGTAAACCTCCAACCAACCTCAATCCCGATTCCACATGAGTGAATCTCTCGGCATGATCGAAACCAAAGGCTACGTCGGCTCCGTTGAAGCCAGCGACGCCATGGTCAAAGCGGCAGGCGTCTCCCTCGCCCGCCAAGTCCAAATCGGCGGCGGCCTCGTCACCGTCCTCGTCAAAGGCGACATCGGCAGCGTCAAAGCCGCCATCGACGCCGGCGCAGAAGCCGCCAAACGCGTCGGCGAGCTCGTCTGCGCCCACGTCATCGCGCGTCCGCACGCCGACCTGCTCAAGCACTTCGGTGTCTGAGCGCCAACCGCCCGCAACCTCTAATATTTAAAAACTTTCCACCATGGCTCAAGAAGCTCTCGGTATGATTGAAACCAAAGGCCTGTGCACCTTGCTCGAGGCCTCCGATGCCGCCCTCAAAGCGGCCAATGTCACGATGACCGGCTACGAGGCCATCGGCTCCGGCAATGTCGCGGTATTCTTCCGCGGCGATGTCGCCGCCCTCAAGGCCGCGATCGAAGCTGGCGCCGAAGCCGGCAAACGTGTCGGCGAAATCGTCGCCACCCAGGTCATCCCACGTCCGCACGAAGACCTCTCCGGTCTCGGCAAGTGGGTCGCCTAAACTAGCTACCAGAGCCAACACCGGTCGTGCAGGCGCGCGGCCGGTTCACGCTCTTCCATTTTCGCGTCGCTCCATGCAAATCCTCGTCGCCAACCTCGGCTCCACCTCTTTCAAGTACCGTCTCTTCGACGTGAACGGATCGCAGGCCCGCATGTTGGCGAAGGGCGGCAGCGAACGCGTAACCGATTACCGCGCCGCCATCGATCTAGCCCTCGGCGAACTCGCAGCAGCCGGCCATCTCAAAAACGCGAGCGATCTCGACGCTGTTGGTTTCAAAACCGTCCTCGGTGGTGAAATCACCGGCTGCCTCCTGGCCGACGAACGCGTTGAAAAAGCCCTCCTCGACACCGTCGACCTCGCGCCCGCGCACAACAAGCCCTACGCCGAGGGCCTGCGCGTCTTCCGCGAAAAACTCCCGAACATCCCGCGTGTCGCGCTCTTCGAAACCGCGTTCTATCAGTGGGTGCCCGACCACGCGAGCCGCTATGCCGTACCAGAGACTTGGTACAAAGCCGGCATTCGCCGCTATGGTTTCCACGGCGCCAGCCACAAATTCGTCGCTGAGCGCTCCGCCGAATTGCTCGGCCACGACGACATCGGCGAAGCCGTTCGCCGCCTTTACCTCGACGGTCCCAAAGAATTTCCCGGCACACCGCTCCGCGTGATTTCCTGCCACCTCGGCGGCTCCAGTTCCGTCACCGGCATCCGCAATGGCGTGGCCATCGGCACCAGCATGGGCCTCAGCCCGCAATCCGGCCTTCCGCAGAACAACCGCGTCGGCGACCTCGATTCCGCCGCCCTGCCCTGCGCGATGCGGCGCCTGAAAATTTCCCTCGAAGACGCCGAACGCCAGCTCGTCAAAGAGTCCGGCCTGCTCGGCATCTCCGGCGTGAGCAATGACGTTCGCGACATCAAGGCCGCCGCCGACAAAGGCGACGCCCGCGCCAAACTGGCCCTTGATGTTTTCGTCCAAAGCATCCGCCACTGGATCGGCGCGTTCTGGATCGAACTCGGCGGCTGCGACGCCCTCGTTTTCACCGCCGGCATCGGCGAAAATAATCCGTGGCTCCGCGAAGCCATCTGCGCCGGCCTTTCCGATCTCGGTCTCGTGCTCGACGCTTCGCGCAACAAAACCGCGCCACACGAAACCGATCTCTCCGCCAACGGCTCGCGCACCCACGTGCTCGTCATCCCGGCCAACGAAGAACTCGTCGTCGCCCGCGAAACCGCCCGCCTCATCTCCGCCCAGCGCAAAGCCTAACCAATCTTTATCTTTCCTCGTTATCTTTCTCTTTCTTCGCCACCGCGCCTTTCACCTAAACTTAAACCTCAAACTTAAACCCACATCAACATGTCCCAATCCGCTCTCGGTCTTCTTGAAACCCGTGGCCTCACCGCGCTCGTCGCCGGTGTCGATGCCATGCTCAAGTCCGCCAATGTTACGCTCGTCGGCCCGATGAAACAGGTCGGCAATGCCCTCGTGACCGCCGTTGTCCAAGGCGACGTCGCCGCCGTCAAAGCCGCCACCGAAGCCGGTGCCACCGCCGCTCGCGCTTACGGCGAAGTCGTCAGCATCCAGGTGATTCCGCGTCCTCACGACGACGTCGCCGCCGTGCTGCCGAAGCCCGCCGCCGCCGCTCCCAAGAAATAACCAGGCGTCACCGCCAAACCCGGCGCGTCATCCGTGGCGCGCCGCACCGGTTCACGCCGCCAAACCTCAACCAGGAAACAGTCATGTTTCTCGCCCGCGTCATAGGCTCCGTGGTCTCGACCAAAAAGGACGACACCATGCGCGGCCGCCCGCTCCTCCTCCTGCGTCCCATGCTGGTCGACGAGTCCAATCCCGCCCAGCTCAAGCCCGGCGCCAACACCATCGTTGCCTCCGACGGCCTCGGCGCAGGCACCGGCGATCTCGTTCTCTTCTGTCAGGGCAGCTCCGCCCGCCAGGCCGCGGGCATGAAACAAATGCCCATCGACGCCGCCATCATCGGCCTCGTCGACACCGTCGAAGTCCTCGGCAAACGCATCGTGTAGTTAACTTCCCGATACTTTCATGTCTTCTCCGATCGTCATTGATGAAAACCTCGTCCGCTCCGTGGTCGAGGAAGTGGTCCGCTCCTTCGGCCGCCTTCCGTCCGGCGTCGCCGGCGCACCCGCTGTCGTTTCCTCCTCCGGTGGACTCGGCGTGTTCCAAGACGCAGCCTCCGCCTGCAAGGCCGCCTACGCCGCCTACGAACAGCTTCGCGTCAAGGGCATCGCCGCCCGCGCCAAGGTCGTCGAGATCGTCAAGGCCCTCTGCACCGCCAAGGCCGAGGAATGGGGCAAGTTCGAGTTCGCCGAGACCAAGATCGGCCGTCTCGACCACAAGATCGAGAAGCTCCAGATCGTGAAGCTCGTTCCCGGTGTCGAGTGGTTGCGCCCCGACGCCCGCAGCGGCGATCACGGCATCACGCTCGAGGAATACACGCCTTACGGCGTCATCGCGGCGATTCTGCCGATGACGCATTCCATCCCGACCCTCTCCGGCAACATCATTAACATCGTCGCCGCCGGCAATGCCGTCGTCTTCAACCCGCACCCAGGCGGCGCCCGCTCCGCGGCGCTCGCCGTTCGCACTTTCAACGAGGCGATCAAGGCCGAAACCGGCATCGAGAATCTCGTCTGCACGATCGAGAAACCGACACTCGAATCCTTCGACGCTCTCTGCAAGGCCCCCGAAGTTTCCGTGCTCTGCGTGACCGGTGGACCCGCCGTCGTCGCCGCCGCGATGAAGTCCGGCAAGCGCGCCATCTGCGCCGGCCCCGGCAATCCTCCCGTGCTCGTCGACGACACCGTCGACCTCGACCGCGCCGCCGCCAACATCATCCACGGCGCCGCCTACGATAACAATCTCCTCTGCATCGGCGAAAAGGAAGTCTTCGTCCTCGACTCGATTTTCGACAAGTTCATGGCCTCGCTCACCCGCGGTGGCGCCCGCCAGCTCAACAGCAACCAACTCGATGCGCTAACCAAGGTCGCGTTTTCCACCAAGGCCGACGCCGGTGGCTGCTCGCACCCCGTGCTGAATCGCGCGTTCGTCGGTGTCGACGCCACCGTCCTCGCCAAGCACGCCGGACTCACCGTTCCCGACAAGACTCCGCTCCTCTTCGCCGAGACCGACGCCAACCACGCGTTCGTCATCGAAGAGCAGATGATGCCCATGCTCCCCATCGTCCGCGTGAAAACGATCGAGGAAGGCATCCGCGCCGCGAAAAAAGCCGAGCACGGCTACAAGCACTCCTCGATCATCCACTCGCTCAACGTCGATCACATGACCGCGATGGCCCGCGCCCTCGACACCACGATCTTCATCAAAAACGGTTCCTGCGTCGCCGGTCTCGGCCTCGGTGGCGAAGGCTACCTCAGCTACTCGATCGCCACCACCACCGGCGAAGGCATCACCAACCCGCGTACCTTCACCCGCACCCGCCGCTGTGTGATGGTCGACAACCTCCGCATTTACTGAGCTCCCAGCTCCAAGCTCCCCGCTCCTTGCTCCCATGAACCTCGCACGCATCGACGGCAACATCGTCACCGCGGCCCACCATCCCAGCATGGAAGGCTACCGCACGGTGATCTGCCAGCCGATCGATGCCGACGGAAATGACGAAGGTGTTCCCGTCCTCGCAATCGATTGCCTCGGCGCCGGCCTGCACGAGCATGTGATCCTTTCCACCGACGGCTCCGCCACGCGCCAACTCGTGCAGGATCCAAAAACTCCGCTCCGCAACCTCGTCGTCGGCATCGTCGATCCGATCAAATGACCCCGTCGCTTCACATCTTCGAGGTAGGGACGGACCGCCGGGCCGTCCGCCCGAACGCCGAGGTAGGGACAATGCTCCGCATTGTCCGCGGTTCCCGCGTCCCATCATCCATCACCTTTAACCCATCGCCCGTTTAATGCGCCTCGGAACTGTCATCGGCCGAATCACCCTCACACAGAAGGAGCCTGTCTACGAAGGCGCCCGTCTGCTGATCGTGCAGCCGTTGTCCAAGGCCCAGTTCGCCCACCCGACCGCCATCAACGGCAAAGGTCCGACCGAGTTGCCCCTGGCCAAAGGTTCGAGCTTGATCGTTTACGACCAACTCGGCGCCGGCGAGGGCAGCGTCATCGGTTTCACCGAAGGCGCCGAAGCCACCCAGCCTTTCACCGGTGACGCCCCCGTTGACGCCTACACCGCTTGCATCATCGAGCGCATCAACTACGAGCCGCTCACCAAATAATTTTAAACCTAAACGTTTCCCATGCCACAGATCCTCACCGCCCGCGAAGTCGAAGCCCTGTTCCGTGCAGGCCAGTCCATCCCCCAAGGCGCCATCCTTACGCCTTCGGCCCGTGACTACGTCGCCGACCAAAAGCAGGCCGCCCAAGCCGCCAAGACCGCCGGGCTGCCCGCCCCAGTCGTCGCCGGTGGCAAGCCCGCCGCACCGTCGATCCCCGACTACGAATTCAAGTGGAAGCCCGGCTCCGACCCCAAGACGCCCGCCGAGATCGAGAAGTTCTTCAATTCGCCTGAGATCAACGTCCTCAAGCAGCGCATCTGCGACATGGGCTCCCGCCTCTGGACCCGCGACTACACCGACGGCAACGGTGGCAACATCACCATCCGCGTCGGCGACAACCTTGCCCTCTGCACGCCCACTCTCATTTGCAAAGGCTTCATGAAGCCCGAGGACATGTGCCTGACCGACCTCGACGGCAACCAACTCGCAGGCACACGCGTCCGCACCTCCGAGGCCAAGACCCACTTTGGCATCATGAAGCGCCAGCCCGCAGCCAAGGCCTGCGTGCACGCTCATCCGCCGCACGCCACCGCGTTCGCCATCGCCAACGTATCCATTCCTTCCTGCCTCATTCCCGAAGCTGAAGTCTTCCTCGGTAAGATCGGCGTCGCGAAGTACCAGACGCCCGGCACGCCCGCCAACTCCGATGAAGTCGGCGAAGTCGGCCGCGATCACCAAGCCGTCCTCATGCAGAACCACGGTGTGATCGTCTGGGGCAAGGACGTCGAGGACGCCTACTGGAAGATGGAAAACATCGATTCCTACTGCCGCACCGTCTGGATCGCCGCCGGCCTCGGCGGTGGACTGCACCGCTTCACCGGTGGCCAGGCCAAGGAGCTCATCAACCTCCGCCAAAAACTCGGCATGCCCGATCCGCGCGCCAACTTGAAGGAATGCGAACTCTGCGACAGCGCCGAATTCCGCCCCGGCTCCGTGACCCAAGTCTCCGCCGCCGCCCAAGTCACCGAACCACAGCCCACGCCCGAAATCGAGAGTTTGGTCACGAAGCTGACCGAAGAAATCCTCAAACAACTCGGCGCTAAAAAAGGCTGAGAGACCTCTCAGAATTCATCCAATTTCCCCAAGCCCGAGGTTCCCCTCGGGCTTTTTTGTGCCGAGCTAGGTGGAATTGCTAAATCGACCCGTTACTGCTACCAGTTTTCGAAATCGATCAAAAGAGCAATCATCGCACCTTTGCTGCTTGTTAGCCAATAAACAGGATAACTCCCATCTCCATTGCCACTTTTGGCGACTACTGCACCAATCTTTGTATCAATCACCGCCAGTTTATCAGACGGTCGTTGCTTAACCAAAGAATCTCCGAATCGAAAAAGCATAGTTTCGTCATTCGGTATTGCTTCTGCGTTAATCACGCAAATTTCGCCTGAATCAACGGAAGCATGGCCTTGAAGTTCACCCGGCCTGAGTTTCACCTTCGCTGCAAGCTCCAGCGTCTCCGCCTTTTCTACCTCATCAAATAACACTACTAGGAACGCTGGCATCCCTGAATTGTCGCCACGCGCTATCTCGGTAATCTTCACTTTTGATTCACCCACCGGCGCCCCTTTCACCAGCTTTGAAAGAAGTGTCGGATGCATGAATCCCGGATCTACAACGTATAGTTGGCCAGAAGTAATTTTCAGTAGGCCAACATCGCTCAGTTTCAGTCCGAAACGTTGGCACGCTCGTGCCCCGACATCATGAGGAGAAAGTATTGATTTTATATCTGAAAGCTTCCGCTGCGCTTGGCTTGCCATCGATGTGGAAACGAAAAATAGGCCTATCACCAATAATGCTAGTTCCGATCTAGTTTTTCTACGTAGCATGGCTTGCGGTTTAACTTCGTGAGTGGGCCCGGCAGCACAGTGTGCAGAGCGATTTGGACAGACGAGATAAATTCCTCCTATCCGGAGCCTAAACCCAGTTCTTTTTTTTAGGGAGATTTAACCAGGAGCCCTTTGCGCCGATGTTGCCTTAAACCGCTTTATGTAGTGGTTTTACAGCGTGACGCAGCTTGTCTGCGCCATGCCCTTAACCCTCGTTTGAGCAACGACTCCAATCCTGCCCCCCGTCGCCTCGTCCGAAGTGACGCGGCGAAGCTTTTCTGAAATGTGCGGCATCGCCGGTTTTATCAGCTCTGAGTACCTGCCCGAGACACGTCGCGCGGCGGTTGAGCGTATGTGCGCTGCCATGCAACGCCGCGGGCCCGACGACAGCGGTGTGATGACCTCGCCCAATGCCACGCTCGGCATGCGGCGACTCGCCATTTTCGATCCGCTCAACAGCCGCCAGCCTATGGCCACGGAGGACGGGCGGTACCAAATCGTTTTTAATGGCGCCATTTACAACTTTCGCGAACTCCGCGTCGAGTTGGAGAAAACAGGAACCGCCTTCAACACCCAAGGCGACACTGAGGTTCTGCTCGCTGCCTACGCGCACTGGGGCGTCGCCTGCCTTCAACGCTTGCGCGGCATGTTCGCTTTTGCCATTTGGGACACGCAGGACCACACGCTCTTCCTCGCGCGCGATCCGTTCGGTATCAAACCGCTCTACTATGCCCACGATGGAGGCACACTGCTATTCGCTTCCGAACTCAACGCCCTGACCGCGTCGCGCATCGTGCCCGTCGCGATCGACCCTGCTGCGCTTAACGCCGCCCTCTCCTACCTCGCCGTCCCCGCGCCGCACACAATCTATCAGGGCTTGCTCAGCCTGCGCCCAGGCGAATGTGCACTCCTCAAAGGCAGCACGCTCTCGATCCGCACATACTGGAGTTTTAACGACGCCAACAACGCCAACGTCGATACGTGCCGAACCGAGCGCCGTTTCCAACGTGAATTGCGCGAGCGGCTCGAAGACACGATCCACGCCCACTCGCTTGCCGATGTGCCCGTCGGCGCCTTCCTCTCCGGTGGACTCGACTCGAGCGCGCTCGTCGCGCTCATGCAGCGCGCGACGAGCGGTAAGCTGAAAACGTTCTCGATCGGCTTCAATGAAGCCGCTTACTCCGAGGCCACCGAGGCCGAGGCCGCCGCTAAACATTTCGGCACCGAACACCACACCCATATCCTCACGGGGGAACAAGTTGCCAGCGACATCGAGTCCATTCTCGCCACCTACGACCAGCCGAGCGGCGACGCGATCAACACCTACTACATCAGCCAGGTGGCCCGCGACGGCGGCGTGACGGTCGCGTTGTCCGGACTCGGCGGTGACGAGCTCTTTGGCGGTTATCCGTGGTTTAAGACCACGCCCAAGCTCGCCCGCTGGCTGCCGTGGTGGCGTCGGCTCCCCAGCCTGCTTCGCGACCACATCCTCGTCCGCCTGCAGCAGGGCGATGCCCGCGCGCGCAAGCTCGCCGATTTCCTGCGCCACGGTCGCAACATTCACGAACTCGCCGCCCTCCAGCGTCGCAATTTCTCCGAAGCCGCACGCCGCAACCTTCTCAACGGCGATATCCGATACACACCGCATCCCGAACTCGTTCACCTGCCCGCCGAACTCGCCGATGCCGATCCAACCGAAATCGTCAGCGCCTGGGAAATGCGCACCTACATGGGCGACGTTCTCCTCCGCGACAGCGATGTCATGAGCATGCGTCACTCGCTCGAACTCCGTGTGCCCTTTGTCGACCGTCCGTTCGTAGAGTGGATTTGGAACCAACGAACCCGCTACAAACACACGCCAAAACATCCAAAACAGGCGCTCGCCCACGCGGTTCGCGATTTACTTCCACCCGGTATCGCCAAACGCGAGAAGCGCGGCTTCACGCTTCCTCTCGAACAATGGATGCGGGGCCCGTTGCGCCCGTTTCTCGATGAAATTTTCACGCTGGAAAACATCTCCCGCAGTGGCCTTTTCGATGGCGCGGGCGTGCAAGGCGCCTGGCATGGCTTCATCAATGGTGACGATCCGCGCGAATGGTCGCGCGTTTGGACGCTCGCCATCGCTGTTGCCTTTGTGAACCGCGCCCACCAACCTGTCGCCACCTCAAAATGAACGCACTTCTGCTGGCTCCAGAGTTGTTCGCAAGCGAGGGAGGAATCCCACGTATTCTGCGCCTTTATCTCAAGGCCCTGTGTGAACTGAGCGAACCCGCCGGCAACGTGTCGGTCGTTTCTCTCAACGACGTTTCCTTCGACTCGCGCGATCTGCGCCGTTACTCTAACCAACGACTCACCGACTGGGCTGCCTGCGGCCGAAGCAAACTACGCTTTCTCCAAGCCGCACGTCGCATGAGCAAACACGTCGACCTCGTCGTGTGCGGCCACGTTGCTCAATTGCCCGTCGCATGGGGCTTGCGCAAGCTGCGGAAAAAGCCTTTCAAGTATACACTCGTCGCCCACGGCATTGAGGTCTGGCGCCCGTTCAGTCGCCTTGAGCTTCTCGCGCTGCGCGGCGCCGATAGAATTTGGTGCGTGAGCGAATTCACCCGTCGCGAATTGCTTCGTCACAGCAAACTTCCACTCACCACGACAGTCGTGTTGCCCAACGGTCTCGATCCTTTTCTCCACGTACCCGAACCAGCGGCCAGTGTCACGGAATATGACATTCTAACCGTTTCGCGGCTGAACAACTCCGACAGCTACAAAGGCATCGATCATCTGATCGAAGCCATGCCCGCAATTCGACGCGGTATTCCCGCCGCCCGCCTGCGCGTGGTCGGTCGCGGCGACGACTTGCCGCGCCTGCACGAGATCGCCGTCCGCTTGCACGTCGACAAGGCCGTCGAGTTCCTGGGCTATGTGAACGACGAAGATCTCAAACGCGAACTCAACGCCTGCCGGCTTTTCGCTCTCCCGAGTCAGAAGGAAGGCTTCGGCCTCGTCTTCCTTGAAGCGATGACCCATGGTAAACCCTGTATCGGTGCGCGCGATGGAGGCATCCCGGAAGTCATCACCCCGCTGACCGGGCAACTCGTAAATTACGGCAACATCCCGGAGCTCGCCGAAACCTGTGTGAGCGCCTTGCGACGCAAATGGGACCCCGCCGCCATCCAGGAACGGGCCAACGAATTTTCGTATTCGCGTTTTCGCGACAAACTCACCTCGCTGATTCCTCTTTCAGCTTGAGCGAAACTTCCAGCCACACCCGACCCGCGCCCCTCGTGATTGAGGCTGGGCGCACCGAGCGTCACTACTGGCGCGATCTCTGGCGCTACCGCGAACTCCTCGGTTTCCTCGCTTGGCGGGACGTTAAGGTTCGTTACAAACAAGCGGTGCTCGGCGTGGCCTGGGCGGCGATCCAGCCAGCGATCAATACGATCCTCCTGACCTTTGTTTTCGGCAAACTCGCCAAAATGCCGGATGGCGGCCTGCCTTATCCGCTGCTGGTGCTCGCCGGTCTGTTGCCCTGGCAGCTTTTCTCCGGCGCTTTCAGCGGAGCCGGCAACAGCCTCGTCAGCAATTCACACCTAATTTCGAAAGTATATTTCCCGCGCCTGATCGTGCCGCTCTCCGCAGTTGCCGTCGCCTTGATCGACATGCTTGTCCTGCTCGTCATCGCCTTGCTGTACACGATCACAAAAAGCATCTACCCCTCCTGGCATCTGTTGCTGTTACCTGTCTTCGTCCTCGGTACGATGGTGATCGCCCTCGGCGCGGGTTTGTGGATCACCGCGCTGACCGTCAAATACCGCGACTTCCGTTTCATCACGCCTTTCATTCTCCAAATCGGCGTGTTTGTAACACCCGTCGGTTATCGCACGGATTTCCTGCCCAACTGGCGCGACTGGCTCGCGCTCAATCCCCTCACCAGCATGGTGGAAGGCTTCCGCTGGTGCCTGCTCGGCGGCCGAACCGAATTCTACCAGCAAGGGTTATGGATCTCGACGGCGGTTATGGTGCTCATGCTCGTGACTGGCCTTTGGTATTTTCGCCGCACTGAACGTCAGTTCGCCGACGTGATCTGAGATCATGAGCATGCCCATCATTTCCGTCGAAAATCTTGGCAAGCGCTACACGCTGCGGCACCAGGCGCGTTCTGGCCTGCTGCGCGACCGGCTTGCCTCGCTCCTGCGCAATCCCTTCCGGCAATTGCGCGAAGCTCGCGCGACAGCAGAGGATTTCTGGGCGCTGCGCGACGTCGGTTTCTCGGTCAATCAGGGCGATGTTCTCGGCATCATCGGTCGCAACGGCGCTGGCAAATCCACGCTGCTCAAAATTCTCTCACGCATCACCGAGCCCACGACCGGTCGCATTTCGATCCAAGGCCGCGTCGCTTCGCTCTTGGAGGTTGGCACTGGTTTCCACGGCGAACTCAGCGGCCGCGAAAATATTTTCCTTAACGGCGCGATCCTCGGCATGAGCCGCGCAGAGATCCGAAAAAAATTCGACGAGATCGTGGCCTTCGCCGAGGTGGAAAAATTTCTCGATACGCCGGTGAAACACTACAGCAGCGGGATGTACGTCCGTCTCGCCTTCGCCGTCGCCGCCCACCTGGAACCCGAAATCCTCATCGTCGACGAAGTCCTCGCGGTCGGAGATGCCGACTTTCAGGCAAAATGCATGGGAAAAATGCGTTCTGTAGCTTCAAGCGACGGCCGCACCGTTCTTTTTGTTAGTCACAATCTCTCATCCGTCCGGCAGCTTTGTAATCGAGCCATTTTCCTGAACCAAGGCGCGCTCGTTTTTGCAGGCGACCCGTCCGCAAGTATAGCCGCCTACCTTTCTTCGAACAAGGGGCTGACAACCACCCCCGCCAAACAGAACCTCGGAAGCAATCTCGAACTGCTTTCATTTGCGGTGAAGTCTGAGCATCTTCCTGCTTTCGCCGATCTTGAGATCACCATGGAGCTTCGGGCGAAGAGTCCCGTCGCGATCCATGAACTCTGCCTCCTTTTCACTAACAGCGGCGGACAAAGAACGGCCTTGGTCGACCTTCGCACCGGCAAGGGAAACTATCGTCTGATACAAAACCAAACCTTGTCACTTCGTACCATCGTTCAACGGCCAGGTTTTCTACCCGGCACCTACGGCGTCGGCTTTTTTATCCGCTCCGATCTGCACATGCAGGACCATTTGGCCCTGCAAAACATCGAAGTTCTCCCGCAGATTTCTCAGAACTCATGGGCTTCGTATGGCTTAGAATACCTCGGTATGGTGGCGCTTGATTCCAGGGTTTCAGCCGATCTTTCGCCATAACTTACCGAATCAACCATCGTGTACCTACAATGCCGTCTGCACCTGCCGTTACATTGGTGATCTTTTCCTGCGTTGGGCGAACCCACCTTCTACAGAAGACATTGGAGTCTTTTCGCCATCAGTGTCCCTACCCGTTCGCTGAAACCATTCTGTCCCTGGACGGAGAACTCGATCCCTCCTGCATTTCATGGATTCAGCCAACCCATGTCGTGCAGAGCCTTCAAAGAAGCGGCTACGTTCTCAGTATCGTGCGGGCGCTCGGCTTGGTGCGAACGCCTTTTCTCTTTTGGCTGGAAGACGACTGGTCGTTCAACCAACCCGTCAATCTGCCGCCGCTCATCGAGGCTCTCGCCACTCATGATACGTGGACGCAGATTCGCCTTAATAAAACTGCTCCAATCGCTCCGAGCGAACGCGAGGCGCCACTGGACACCGCCGCGGGACTTTTCCGCTCTCAACATGGTTTCTCCGCCAACCCTCATCTTGGCCGAACCAGTCACCTGCTTGCTGGATTCAAAGCCTTCATCGAGAGCCCAAAGACCGCCGCCAACACCTTCGAGCCTTTCCTTACAACATGGTTTGAATCCCACGGTCATATTTGCGCCATCCAGGATCCAGGGGAAAAGCCAGCCGTTGCCCACGCTGGCTATCTCGAAAGTACAGGACGGCAATGGCACGCGACCATCTCGCTCTCCGAAAAACCTGCCCCTTATTCATCCGGCCTGCGCCAAGACGGCCGTCGACCCGCATTATGGCGTCGGATCGTTCTCGCCGGTCGTCTCATCAGCGCGGCCGTACGCGTCGGTCTACGCGCACTCTACAAATACAACGCCTATGACTTAGGGTTTCGCTTCATCGACCTCAGTAGGCGCAAAGATGAATAATGCCGTAGAAACTGCATTGGGAACCATTCTGCAGTTCAAGGATAGCCGCCTCTCGATTGCCAGATTATGGCGATATTATTTGGTTATATTCTCTAATTCTGCACGCAGTCCACTGTGAGCAACGTCTCGTCCCCATTTTCCTTCCACCGTCGTTTCCTTCGCAGCCTGGCCTTTCGCTCCGCGGTCTTTTACCGATCCATTTTGCGCATACCCAGTCAGGCCCAAAGAACCAAACCAGCCGCAGAAGACTTTATCGCGATCACGATGACCGATCGGAAGCACGCGCTGATGTGCGAACAAATGCTGCTGAGCATGCAAAGAACCTGGTCCGAGTTACCGACCGTCCGGCTACTTGTCGATGACCGCCATGGTTCCGTAAATACCAAGCGATTACAGCGCAGCTACGGCGGACTCATCCAGTTGGTCGATTGGGCACACATCATCGAGCACCACAAAAACCGCCAACGCTTGGAACTGATCGAATTTGCCGAAGGTAATTTGTTGGGCCGCAAACTCGCTTTTATTCTGTCGGAAGCCGACCAACAAAAAACGCTTTGGATCGATAACGACATTCTCTTCTTCCAGGATTTTCTTCCTTTGGTCCAAGCTCAACCTGACGGCGTGTTCGTCGGCGCCACGCGCGATTCGACCTTTGGTGGATCCGAAAAACTGGCGAGTTACGCGCCCGGACTCGCGCGTCATCTTTTCCAAGGCGATGCCAGCGTACCATCCGTAAACTCCGGCCTCACTCTAGCCAGTGGCTGTATTTACGATGCCTTTCAACTCGCTCCGCTCGTGAAGCACACCCTTGATACCCGCGAGCATAGTTACTTCACCGAACAAACCGTCATCGCCTGGGCCGCCCTTCGTTCAAGAAAAATTATTTGGGATATGCAGGTGGTTCGTCTGGACGATACGGACATTTACCAACTCGGGCCGTCCCCCACCGACCATTCTTGGCGCGCTCGCCACTACACGGGGAACATCCGGCATCTATTTTGGCGCGATGCGTTTTTCCTGCGTTTCAGAGGGCGCAATAAAATCAGCCATGCAGGCTGAAAATATCAACTTTCGGGAAAGCAGTCCCCGGTGCGTCATCACCATCGCGACCGGCCCCGTGTTCTACTGGAACATGGCCATCAATCTTGCACGCTCCATTCGCCTTTGGCACTCCCCCGAAAGCCTGCCGATCACCATTGTCACCGATCAGCCCCACACACTGCCCGCCGATCTGCTTGATATCGACAGAAGACTCGTCAAGTCGGATGAACTAGGCGCAGGCTTCGAAAGCAAACTACACATCGACCGCTTGGCTCCAGCCCAGCAAACACTGTTTATCGACTCAGATTGCCTCGTGTATGGATCGCTCTTTCCGCTCTTCGACCGACTCGCCGGACAGGCGGTTGCCGTAATTGGCGGGACAATTAGTAGTGGTGAATGGTTTGGTGATGTCGGCGAATTTTGCCGCCGCCTGGGCGTATCGGAAATTCCTAAATTCAACGGTGGATTATACTACGTTGAACCAGGTGAAACCGCCAAATCCGTTTACACGCGCGCCCGTGAGCTGGTGCAGCATTACGACAAGTTGGGATTGGTGCGGCTTCGCAACCAGCCCAACGATGAATTACTCATGGCCGCGGCCATGGCGTTGCAGGGGATCAAGGCATTTCCGGACGACGGCACCGTGATGAGCGATCCCCAAGCATGCCCCGGGCCGTTGCACGTCAACGTGCTTCGCGGCGAACGTCGGCTGTACAATCCACCTCCGCCCTCTCCTTCACATCAAGCGTGGTGCCCATTCACTGAAGTGCGTCCGCTGATCGTTCACTATCTAGGTCACCATGCTCGCGGACATCATTACCGTGCTGAGCGGTTGAGGCTTCGCCTCGCGGCCGCCGGTTGGCCCAAGCAACTCGCTCATAACATTGCCCTGCTTTTCGTGACGGCGCCGAGCTCCTTAAAACAGAAGTTCAAAGACCAGTTGCGCCCTCTCTTCCACCGTGTAGCGGGCCCACGGTCGGTTTCATCGGCGACTCGCTAACCAACGTCCCAGATAAATGAGCACGGCCCCTGATGTTTCCGTTATCATTCCCACCTACAATCGCCTGTGGTCCCTACCGCGAGCAGTGGATTCCTGTCGCGGCACTCGTTGTTCAACACAGATCATCGTCATCGACGATGGCAGCACGGATGGAACCTGGGAATGGCTTCAATCCCAACCCGACCTCATCGCACTTCGACAGGACAACCAGGGACAGACTTGGGCGGTAAACAATGCCTTCCGTTCGGCCCAAGGCCGGTACATTCGATTTCTCGATTCAGACGATTTTCTCTCGCCCGGAACGATCGATCTCCAATTCGAACGAGCGCAGGAAACAGGAGCTCAACTCGTTTATGGACGCGTTGACGATTTCTATCAGGATAGCGGTCGTATCTCACAAAATCCCGAAACTCCGGAATGGGACGACTTCATTGCCGTAGTTCTAGGCGAAGGTTATGGTTCCCATTACCTAGGAATGTTATTCGCCCGGGAACTTTTTGCCACGGTTCCCCCGCGAAGGCCCGATTTTGCCCTTCGTGACGATCGTCTTTTTCTTCACGAAATCGCATTGCTCCATCCCCGCATTGCAGCGACGCCGGGTTGCGCCGGCTACTGGGTCAAGCACACCGCCCAGATGCACACGAACTATCAAGGCCTCCAAATTACGCTCGCCGCGGCCCAAATGCTCGGCATCTACCGACGGACGCTTAACGTGCTCGCGAAGCGCGGTGAACTCACTCCACGACGAGTTCGCGCGGCTGTTCCGATCATTTGGCAAGCGGCGCACGCGCTTGCTCACACCCATCTTTCCGATGCTGCTGAGGCCGCAGCCTGGTGCGCGCAACTTCAGCCTGGTTTTGTCCCGCCCGATTCAGGGCCCGTGCGCCTTTGCTTTCGGCTGCTCGGTTATCGAATGACCCACAGAATACTGCGCCTGCGGAGATGGATCCTAAGACGCAGCTGACCCATCTTGAGCGAGCTTCAGAGGACTACGTTCATGAGCCAGCCGCCACTTAACCTTTTCTACGCAGAACCCGATGGCGATCGCTGGCTCCCTTTCGATCGTTTCCCCCGCAAGATCGTACGGCGCATCGTGCGAGGCCCGCGCCGACCTGGCGGGCAGGAACGGGTGTTTCTCAATCTTAAGGCCGGCCTGGATCGTCTGGGCATTGCGTACCGAGCCAACGACTATCGCCACGCTCGGCGCCATCCGGATGAACTTTGTTGTGTGCTCGGGAAACGGCATGTCCTAAACCAAGAGCCATGGCTAAATCCCCTCATGGTCGGTCCCTGCACTTATGACCATTCGATCGACGACCCAGATCTGCCTTCACGGCTTGATGTACGACGAATTCTAGTTCCTGGGCCTTGGATGCGCGACATGTGTCGTTCCACTTGGGGAAATCTTGTTCATGCGTGGCCCGTGGGAATCGATACCGAGCGCTGGAAGCCAAATTCGACCGCGTCCAAATCGATCGACGTCGTTCTCTACAACAAAACCCTCTGGGATCGAGCGCGACACGAAACCGAACTCCTCAGTCCCATTCGCGCAGAACTAGCACGCCGCAAGCTAACGTACGTCGAGTTCGTCTATGGTCACTACCGAGCTGTAGATTACGCTTCGGCCCTGCAGAAAGCGCGCGCAATGATCTTTCTCTGCGAACATGAGACGCAAGGTATCGCTTATCAGGAAGCGCTTTCAAGCGATGTACCATTGATCGTGTGGGACAACGGCGGCGAATGGAAAGACCCAAGCTATTACCCGCATCGCGTTCGTTATGGCCCCGTCAGCTCGGTGCCGTATTGGGACGAGCGATGCGGAGTAAAGTTCACAACGGCTGCTGAGTTTGCCTCTTTCCTCGATCACTTTTTCACGCTTCAGCAGCGCGGTCTGTTCGCACCGAGACAATACATCTTGGACAATCTCACCCTGGAAAAATGCGCACAAGCCTTCGTTGCTCACGCGCACGCTGCGGCAGTTGCAGAACGCGGCTCGTCCTGATTACCCGATGTCCGCGCAGCGCATCCTCATAGTCAGCTCCAGTCCGCTTTGCCGAAATCCTCGCGTGCTTAAAGAAGCAACGACGCTGGGACGCAGCAGATATGACGTTACCGTTCTCACTATTGCCGGACGTACCCACGATGAAACGACGGACCGCGCCTTACTGGAAGGTGCACCGTTTCGAAAAGTTGCCCTGCCTTATTTCGGTTTCGATGGCACGCTCGGGCTGGCCGCCCATGCTGGACGTACTTTGACCAGCATCGCTCGCAAGCTGGTGCCTCTCGGAATCGAACGACGCTCCGCCCTCGGCGCATTCCATCGCCTATACGCTGCCGTCCGTCGCACTCCGGCCGACCTGACGATTGCACATACCGAATTGGGTCTGGCAATCGGTTCCGAACTTCTCGAACACGGACGCCGAGTTGCCGTCGATTTTGAGGACTGGCACTCTCAGGATCTACTGCCTTCTGCACGCAGGCATCGTCCATTGAAATTGCTGTCTGCCATCGAGCAACGGCTCCTCAAGCACGCCAATTACGCAACGACTACTTCGCATGCCCTCGCCAGGGCCCTTGGAAACCTGCATCACAGAGCCAATCCCGTCGTCATCGCCAATGCGTTCCCGCTCCAGCCTGCACCGGCACCGCGCGATACTATCCGACCACCTTCGCTGTTCTGGTTTTCCCAAACTATCGGCCCGGGCCGCGGCCTGGAGGAATTCATTGATGCCTGGCTGCTCACCTCCTCGACCAGTTCACTCTGCTTGCAGGGTGAAATCTCCGAGTCCTACAAAACCGAGCTACTCAATCGAACTCGAACCTCTTCGAAACCTCCAATCGTTTTTCAACCGCTCTGTTCGCCCAGAGATTTGCCCACACAAATTGCTAAGCACGACATTGGCCTCGCCTTGGAATCACAATCGCCGCCCAGCAGGAACCTAACGATCACCAACAAAATTCTTCAGTATCTTAACGCCGGCCTGGCCATCGTTGCGACCTCGACCGAGGGTCACCGCGAAGTCCTTCAGCACGAGCCACGCGCGGGAATATTTATTGAGCCCACCGATCCAAATCGCACTGCCAGTCTCCTCGACGCGCTCGTCTCAGCTCCGACCGCGCTGATTTCGATGCAAGCCGCCTCACGTTCGCTCGCCGAATCGACCTACTGCTGGGAACGTGAGGAACCCAAATTGCTCGCCCTCGTCGAACAGGCCCTCGCAAATCGTCCAGCGTGAAACGCGTCCTCATCGTCAGTCCTTCGTTTCCGCCCATCAATGCACCGGATATGCAGCGTGTGCGCATGAGCTTGCCGCATTATAGCACCTGCGGCTGGGAGCCCATTGTTCTCGCAGTGAACGAACGATACATCAACGCCGTCCGCGAGGAGGAGTTGCTCGCGACCGTGCCGACTCACATCAAAATTTATCGCTGTAACGCGTTGCCGCTGTCGATTTCAAAATTGTTCGGTATCGGCAATCTCGGGCTTCGCTCAGGATGGCACTTACTATGGGCAGGCTTGAGGGTCATCCGCAGGGAAAAAATCGACTTGGTTTTCTTGTCCAATACCCAGTTTTTTACCTTTCCTCTGGGCCGCCTCTGGCGATTTCTAACCCGGGTCCCATATGTCATCGATCTGCAGGATCCGTGGCGAACTGATTACTATCAACAACCCGGCGCCCGCAAGCCGCCGGGCGGCTGGAAATATAGCTTCGCGAGGGTGCAAGCCCGTCTCCTCGAAGGATGGTCCTTCCGACGGCTGTCGGGCTTCGTCAGCGTGTCTCCTCGCTACATTGAAGATTTGCGCGAACGCTATCCTTGGTTCGCGAAAATTCCTTCCGCAACAATTCCGTTCGGCACGAGCGAAGAGGACAAAGATGCAGCCCTCGCCTCCTCGTCGCCAAAAAATGGACCAACCATGAAAGATCGGCCAATCCGCTTGGTCTATACCGGAGCAGGAGGCCCCATCACGCCACATGCCGCTCGCCTGCTCATGCAGGGCCTGCGACGACTGCGCGATAGGAGACCACAAACCATCCGCCACCTCCAACTCGAATTTCACGGTACAAGCTATGCCGCGGCGGATCGAGCCTGTCCTACGATTAAGCCCATCGCGAAGGAATTCGGCGTCGATGATATCGTCTTCGAAAATCCGGCGAGGATCGGCCACTTGGAATCCATGCGGCTGCAAGCCATCGCCGATGCCCTGATCATCGCGGGCTCAATCGACCCTGCCTATTCTCCGTCGAAGCTCTACCCGTATTTTCTGGCAGGTCGCCCCATGCTCGGCCTTGTGCTTCGCCAAAGCGTTTTGGAACGCCTCCTATTCGATCTTTCCTGCGCGAAAATTGTCTCTTTTTCTCCCGAGCATTCCAACGATTCGGTGATCGAGGAGGTGGCGGCGTTTTTCATGCATGCCGTCGACGGTTTCCCCCCCGGTTACCTTCCTGAGCGCAACGAGGAACTTTTCCGCAACGAATACCTCGCGCCCGCTCTCACAGCCCGCCAATGCGCGTTGTTTGAACACGCCTGCCAAAACGCTTCCGAGTGAATACTTTTCCGTCCCCGTCCGCTTCGCCCGCGAATCCTGCAAGCCCGCAATGGGGCGCTCGACTTTTCAAAATCGGGTCTGTGCTTCTGGCTGTCACCGCCAGCTACTACATTTTCAACGCCAGCGTCCGTTCGCAAACGCACCTTATTCTCGGCATCGCAATCATGGTGCTGTCGTTTCTCCCCGCCCTGCTTTGGGCTCAACGCAGTCGGCCAAGCCTGCCTGTTTTTGAAGCTCTGCTTTTCACCTGTCTTAACACGTACGCCCTGCCATTGCTCAATGGCCACGAAGATCTGCTGCGTTACGCCGAAACCGACGTCACACGTGCTGCGCTTGGAGTGATTGTTTACCAAGCCGCCGCGATTTCAACCTATCAATTGGTTCCCCCAATCGTTTCAGTCGGACGTTTTTGGGTGGAGGATGTCATCAGCGCCGCTTTCGAAAAATGGCTGCCGTGGGGCATCGGCCTTAATACCGCGTATATCGTGGTCAGCACTTTCACCTCCCTCATTCCACCCAATTTCGGGAGTGTGCTGCGTGCGGTTTTCTTCGGTTTCGGCATCATCTGCACCTTCATGACCTGTCGTCGGCTGGGACTTGGCCAACTCGGGCCCGGCGAACGCGCCTGGTTCTTCACCAACCTCGCAATTCAATGTTTCGTAATGATGGCGACGCTGTTTCTCGTTTCGACAGTTTCGCTCTTGTTGCTTGCGTTGGTCGGCTACATCTCGGCAGGCGGCCGCATACCCATTGTCTTCACCGCGCTTTGCCTCGTCGGGCTTGCCGTGCTCCACAATGGCAAATCCGCTATGCGCGAAAAATACTGGACTGAAACCGGTCGTGTTGTCCCCACGCCAACCGAACTGCCTGCTTTCTACAGCGCATGGTTTAGCCATGGCTTGAAACCTGAGTCGTCCGAAGGTTCGCAAAAAAAATTAACCGGCAAACTCATCGATCGTACCTCGCTCATCCATATCCTTTGCCTCGTCGCAACCTACAGTCCGGAGCCGTTGCCCTACCTCCACGGCGATACCTACGCCGATATTCCAGCGCAGTTTGTCCCGCGGCTGGTCTGGCCTAACAAGCCGCTCGGCCATGTCAGTACCAGCCGACTTTCGGTGTATTATGGCCTTCAGGATGAGGAGGACACGCTGAAGACCACCATCGGCTTCGGGATGGTGAGCGAGGCTTTTGCGAATTTCGGCTTCGCAGGTCTCGCGGGATTGGGCCTGCTTGTTGGTTTCGCTTTCAAGAAAACCATGTCAGCCGCTGCCCGAGGCCCCCTCTTTTCTTATGGTGGCCTGCTCACCATCATTCTCCTCGCGTGGAGTTTTCAGGTAGAATTCACTCTCAGTATCTGGCTGTCATCGCTCTACCAAGCGAGCATAGTCGTGCTCGGCATACCGTTTCTGCTGCGGATGTTTTTTGCGCCATCCTCATGAGCCTGCTGGCTACCGAACCAACTGGTCCTCGTCTCGCCGTGGTGCTTTCCCATCCCACGCAATATTACAGCCCGTGGTTTCGCTGGCTGCGCGGCAATACCACTCTCTCGTTCAAGGTCTTCTACCTTTCCGACATCGGGCTGCATTCTTCACGCGACGAAAAATTCGGTACTCAGTTCGCCTGGGACACCGATTTGACGAGTGGTTACGACTACGAAATCGTTCCCAATGTGGCGGCAGAGCCGTCTGTGTTGCGTTTCAATGGCCTTAAAAATCCCGAATTGCCAGCGCGACTGCGCGAATGGAAACCCGATGCCATCCTGCTTTTCGGCTACAACTATTACACACATCTAAAACTCGTTTACTGGGCGCGCCTGCATCGCATTCCTCTCATCTTTCGTGGCGACTCCCATTTATTGGGCAGGAAAAAATTGTCCCTGATAAAAAGTTTTGTTCTGCGACAGCTTTATCGTCGCTTTGCCTCCATCACTTATGTGGGCAACTCCAACAACCACTATTTCCGCAAACTCGGCGTTCCCCATGCCAAGCTTTTTTTTGCGCCGCACGCTGTAGATGCCAGTCATTTTTCGCCCGACAATCCGCAACACCAGGAACGCGCCTTGGCTCTGAGAAAAGTATTGGGACTGGAGTCATCAACCCGCGTGGTGCTTTTTGCGGGAAAGCTCATTCGCGCCAAGCAGCCGCACGTCCTGCTCGAAACATTTATTCAACTTCAACCCACAAACACCGCGCTTGTTTTCGTCGGCGATGGGGAGGAAAAGACCACGCTCCAAGCCCGCGCCGCCTCACGCCCGGATGTCGCCGTGCACTTCCTCCCGTTCGCCAACCAGAGTGAGATGCCTGCGATCTACTTGCTGGCCGACCTTTTCGTTCTGCCTTCGCGCAGTCACTACGAAACCTGGGGCCTCGCGGTCAATGAAGCGATGCATATGGGCGTACCCTGCCTGGTCAGCGATCTTGTGGGCTGCCAGGCCGACCTCGTCACCGATCGCAAAACGGGCTGGGTTTTCCGCGCGGATTCAAACGAACATTTTCGTTCCAAACTTAACGAAGCGCTCGCCACGATAGAGGGTCACCGCCGCGTCCTCCGCTCGGCCGTACTCGAACGCATTTCAAACTACGGTTACGAGCAAGCATCGTCCGGACTTATCGCCGCACTGCGCCACGCGACGCGTGCGACTTCATCCCATTGACCCTCCGAACTTCAAAAATTGAAACGCTCACCTTGCTGCATGTCGTAGTGATGGGCGTGCTCGCAACGTGGTTTCTTGGCGGCGGTTCTTACTCGGCCCGTCTTACACTCTGCGTAATCGGCAGCCTCGCTCCCGCGCTGCTTCTCGCCGGCCTGATCGATCGACGAGCGCGTGGTGAACCGTTTTTTCGATCGCTTCTTCCGCTTATTCCATGGTTCGGGTTCAACATAATCGTGCTGCTCGGTCTGCTTCATCCGAGTTTTCGCCGAGCCACCGTGGAGGGTATCACGGTGTTCATTCCCAATGCCACGGCGGGCGGCTGGCCGGAGAGTGCCCGGCCGGATTTGGCCGTTCTGGAACTCTGGCTGCTCAATGCGCTCATTCTCACTCCCTTTAACTTGCTCATCAATGTCCGCCATCGCAGCACCCTGCACACACTATTCTTCATCCTGGCGGTCAATGCTCTCATCCTCGCCGTTTTTGGTTCTTTTCAGAAGTTCGTCGACGCTTCCGGCCTGTTCTTCGGGGCAGTCGCTTCGCCCAATACGACGTTCTTCAGTAGTTTTATCTATCACAATCACTGGGGCGCCTTCGTCGTACTAAGTCTGTCGATTTGCCTTGGCTTGCTCTTCAGCCTGCGGCCGTGGTCGGGCTCGCGGGATTTCTGGCATTCGCCCGCGTTGGCAGCGGTCGTCGCTATTTTTCTGCTCGCTTTAGCAGTTCCCTTGAGTGGCGCTCGCGCCTGCACGTTTCTCGCGGCACTTCTTCTTGCCGCTGGATTCATGCAAGGACTTCGACGCATCACAAGCTATCAAAAAGATCGTGGACGGTCCGTTATTGGACCTGGATTTCTCGTCGCCCTCACCCTGCTCGCCGTACTGACTTCGACCTATTTCCTCGCCCGGGAGGTGATCGAAACTCGTCTTGCGGACACTCGCGCACAACTTTCCGAAGTCCGCGATACAGGCAGCATTGGCTCGCGCGGTGTACTGTATAGCGATACCTGGCGCATGGCACTCGATAAACCGTGGTTCGGCTGGGGACTCGGTTCATATGCCACTGTTTTCAGATCGTACAACAGCCAGATCGGCGGTGAAGGACTTCCTCATTTCTACGAATACGCTCATTCGGATTGGCTTCAGCTTTTTGCGGAAACCGGCGTCGTTGGAACGGCGTTCTACCTGACTTTCTTAATCCTCGTTCTGCAGCCGCTCCGACGCTGGCACGGTAACAATGAACTTCCCGCTTACCTACTCCTTGGCTGTGGACTGATTGCGTTATACGCGTGCATCGAATTTCCCTTTGGCAACCCCGCCGTGACCCTGATTTTTTGGACCTGCTTGATGGGTTCTGTCCGATGGGTCAAGCTGACCGCAACCTCCCTGCATCGCTAAATTATGTACTCCGTCGTCATTCTTACGCTTAACGAGGAGAGAAATTTACCTGCGTGCCTGGCCAGTCTCACCGGCTGCAATGACATTGTCGTGCTCGATTCCGGCTCAACCGATCGCACACAGGCGATTGCCAAGGCTGCCGGCGCACGCGTTGTCGAACGCCGTTTCACAAATTTTGGCGACCAGCGAAACTTCGCCAACGCCCATATTCCCTTCAAAAATGACTGGGTGTTCCATCTCGATGCCGACGAGCAAATGACTCTCGAACTCCATCGCGAATGCTCGGGTCTCTCCGCACAGGGTCCGGGCGGCATCGATGGTTTCATGGTTGCTCCCCGCATGTTTTACCACGGCCGGTGGATTCCGCATTGCACCGATTATCCGGCTTTTCAGGCACGCTTCGTCCATCCGCGGCGGTTCCGTTTCATTCAGGCCGGACATGGCCAGCGCGAAGATCCGACGATGCACATGGGTATCCTAAACGGCAATTATCTGCACAATCTTTCCGCTGACACCGATGAGGAACTCGAAGCCAAACATCGTCGTTACGCCGTGCAGGAAGCCGAAGCTTTCCTAAACCGTGCGCCAAATCCAACGCCTCTCTGGCGCAGACTTTTTTCTTCCGATAAACTGGTTCGTCGCCGCGCACTCAAGCACCTAAGCCAGCGGCTCCCCATGCGCGGCCCGCTGCGCTTCATCTATCAGTATCTCTGGCGACATGGCTTCCTCGACGGCATAGCCGGGCTTCGCTATTGTCTCCTGCTATCCCGTTATGAAAGCTGGATCGCCCAAGAAATCCGCCGTCAAAAACGCGAACATCGCAACACTCCATGAACGCCGGGCAAAAGATCGTCTTTGTTAATCGCTTCTACTGGCCGGACGAGCCTGCGACCGCGCAATTGCTCACGGATCTCGCCGAGGCGCTCGCTGCCGCCGGACACGCCGTCAATATCGTCACGAGCCAGCCGCCCCACGCATCTCTGCCAGCGCACGAAACGCGCAATGGTGTTTTGATTCACCGGATTTCCGGCCTGCGTTTCAAACGCAATAATGCTGCGCTGAAAGCCCTCGCGTTTCTCTCCTTTGCCCGCGGGGCTCTGCGCACAATCGATTCCATACTCCAGCCAGGAGACGTGCTCGTTGTCATGACTGATCCGCCTCTGCTTGGTGTTTTTGCATCCTCTCTCGCTAAAAAACGCGGCGCACGACTCGTCCACTGGCTCCAGGATGTTTACCCGGAAATAGCGATAGCGGTCGGTACGGCAAAATTCGCCGGCATGTTCCGCTCCAAACGCGACCGTGCCTGGCAAGCCGCCGATATTTGTGTCGTGCCCGGCGAAGACATGGCCGCATTCGTCCGCTCACGCGGAGCGAATCCTGAAACCGCGCTCGTCTCGCCCAACTGGGCTCCTACCGGACTTGAAGCCGCACCGGCCGACGCCCTGCGCCGCGACTGGGGGCTCGCCGGAAAATTCATCGTCATGTATTCCGGCAACCTAGGCCGCGTGCATGATTTGCATCCGGTACTCGCCCTCGCGGAGGCGCTGCGCAGCGAGACCGACATTGTATTTCTTTTTGTGGGCGACGGCGCGCAACGTGCAAACCTTCAGGCAACAGCCGAGCGTCGTGGCCTGCGCAATGTTGTCTTCAAACCCGCACAACCTCGCCATCGCCTTGGTCCCACGCTTTCCCTCGCCAACCTCCACCTTGTCACGCTGCGCGCGGGCTGTGAACAGCTCGTTTTCCCCAGCAAACTTTATGGCATTGCCGCCGTCGGCCGGCCTGTGCTCTACATCGGTCCGAAGGACTGTGAACTCGCCCGCATGATCGAGGTCCGCGGTTTTGGCCGCTCCTTTGCCCGAAGCGAAACCAAGCCTGCGATCCAAACCATCCTCCATCTTCGGCATGCCCCAGCCGATTGCGCTCGCATGGGCAAATCAGCGTTGGCGTTTTCGCAGGAAACTGGCGGCCTCGCTGCTGCCGCGTCGACTTGGGATCGTTTGCTCAGCGGTCTGAAGTCACTTGCGCCGACTTCGCCCCAGCCCCAAAAGTGACTTCATGTTAGTCGGACGCAAAACCACGCTGGCCATTTTCTTTCTCGACGTCTTGTCGCTGGCATGCGCGTTCAACGCCATTCGTACCGTCTACGAGTTCAATGATCTCATTGTCATTCCTTTGATGGTGCCTTGCGGTCTGCTCATCGTCGCCTTGTACCTGATAGATGGATACAAACTCCGCACCGACATGCTCGGGCTGGACTATGCAAGCCAGCATATGATCGCGCTGCTCTCGGCGATGCTCGCGACTCTTTTGGTTACTTTCGCGGTCATACCCAGCGGCTACCCTCTTCAGCAAAGCCGCTCCGTCATCACGCTAAGTTTCTTGATCCTCGCTCCGGTAACTTTGGGGTACCGGCGTTTTTTCTACGGCCGCCATATTCGCCGCCGCCAGCAACGCAGTTTTGTTTTTCTCGGAGATCGATCCAGCGCGCAGGCTTTTCAGGAAGAATGCACGCTTGTCGGTATGACCCAGCCGGTAATTCATGTGCTGCCCAACAATCAGGAACCTGCCCAACCTTCAGCCACCGCCATGAGCTTCCCTCAGCTCATGGAAAATTTGCGCAACGGCCAGATCGATGTGGAGGCTATCATCCTGCGTGAATCAAATCACGACGTCAGTCCCGAGACTTCTCAGGAATTGGTCGATCTTTACTTCAGTGGCGTCCCCTCCTTCACGCTCGAACTTTTCCATCAAATCTACTGGCGCAAAATTCCCCTCTACCGGCTGAATCAAACGTGGTTGTTTCAGGAAGGATTCGAAATTGCGAGGGAACCGGTTTACGAACGTCTCAAACGCCTCAGCGACATTTTTCTTTCCCTGTTTGGCCTCGTCTTCGCCGCACCTGTGCTAGCTGCCGCCGCGGTCGCCATTTGGCTGGAAGACCGGGGTCCGGTTTTCTTCAAACAAACTCGTATCGGCAAAAATCGCGCCCCTTTCACTGTCTACAAACTCCGTACGATGCGTCAAAACGTCACCGGCATTCCCTATGCACAGCAGGTGGACAACCGCATCACTCGTGTCGGTCGGTTTCTGCGGATGAGTCGGATCGACGAATTTCCCCAGCTTCTCAATGTGTTCAATGGCGATATGAGCTTGATCGGGCCACGCGCGGAATGGGACCGCCTTGTCGCCGATTACGAAAAACAAATTTCCTGCTACCATTTCCGCCACCTTGTGCGTCCCGGCATCACGGGGTGGGCCCAAGTGAACTATCCGTACGGCGCCAGTATCGACGACACGCTGCGCAAACTGGAATACGACCTCTACTATATCCGCCACTTTTCTTTCCGCCTCGACGCGTCAATTATCCTAAAAACCCTTCACGTGATGCTTTTCGGCAAAGGGCGCTGACTCTTCATTCACCTTGGATACCTCCTATCTCCAAAAAGGCCTCTCGCTCGCCGCGAGCTTCCTGCGTTCACCGACGCAGATTGGTCCCTATCTGAAATATAATCCGCTTTGGGGTCGGCAGCCCATCGACGTCGGCCTTCCGTGGATTTCCTTCGGTGCTTTGAAGTTTCTCGATTGTTTTCTTCGGCCCGAACATGAGGTCTTCGAATTCGGCGGCGGTGGATCCACGCTCTACTTTGCCCGACGAACCCGCCACGTGCTCACGATGGAAAGCCATCCCGATTGGCACAAAACCCTTACAGCAGCCCTCGCAGAAAAGCAGTTTCGTCACGTCACCTGCGAATTGCATCCCATCAGCGGCGACGAAGCCTCTAAATTCCGCAACGATGCTTTTTTCCAACGCGTGCACGCGCAACTGTGGGATGTGATCCTCATCGATTGCTACTGCGGGTATTCAAAAACTCGCTACGGTCTGACCAGGCCTCACGCTTTCGAACTCGCTCAACACCAAGTTAAGCCCGGCGGAATCATCGTGCTCGACGATTCCTGGATGTTTCCCGAACTGACCGCGGCAAAATCCGGCTGGCGCATCACCGACTACATCGGTCCCGGGCCCTGCCGGCTCGGCGTCACTTCCACCGCAATTTTCGAAAAACTCTGATGCAATACGACCTCCTCGTCCTCGGTGCCGGCAGCGCCGGCTTCAACGCGGCTCGCCTCGCCCACAGTCTCGGCAAACGCGTCGCTCTCGTCGACGGCGCGCGCCAACTCGGCGGCCTCTGCATTCTCCGCGGCTGCATGCCTTCGAAAACGCTCCTCTACATGGCCGAGGTACTCCATCTCGCGCAAAAAGGTAAAACTTTCGGCCTCAAAATTCCCCGTGCCACTGCCGATATGAAGGCGATTCACGCGCGCAAAAAAGCCATCATCGCCGATTTCGCCTCCTATCGCGAAAAAGCCCTCGATTCCAACAAATGGGATCTCTTCCGCAGCCATGCCCGTTTCGTCGACCCCCACACAGTGGAACTTGTCGATGGCAAAAGACTGTCTGCAAAAAAAATCCTCATCGCAACGGGTTCTCGTGTCGCCACGCCGCCTCTTCCCGGCCTGGCCGAAACACCTGCTTGGACCAGCGATGACGTACTTGACCTCGATTTTATTCCAAAAAGCGTAATCGTGCTCGGTGGTGGCATCGTCGCCTGTGAACTCGCGCAGTTCCTCAATCGCATCGGCAGTCGCGTCACTCTCATTCAACGCAGTCCCAATATTCTTCGCGATCACTCGTCCCAGGCCAGCGAGGTTGTGCAACAGGCGTTTCGTGACGAGGGCATCGAATTATTCACCGATACGAAAATCGAAAAAATCTCCGGCGATAATAAATCCGTCTCCGTTCGCTTTGCCACTGGGGGGAAAACCATTACCCGCCGGGCCGCGCATCTTTTCAATGCCCTTGGTCGCGAACCCGACACCGCGGCGCTCGATCTGGCGGCGGCCGGGGTGAAAACGAGCCCATCGGGACGTGTCGCAACGAACCGTTTTCAACGCACCAACGTCCCGCACATCTACGCCGCCGGCGATGTCGCGGGCCCGTATGACATTGTTCACCTGGCTATTGCCCAAGGTGAACTCGCCGTGCGCCATGCCTTCGGCTCCAAAGGCGCTAAACCGATCGACAATCGTCTTGTGCTCAATGTCGTTTTCACCGATCCCCAACTCGCCACCATCGGTTATCTCGAAAGTGACCTGCGCGAAAAAAAGGTGCCGTATTTGTCCGCTGAATACCCTTTCAACGATCACGGCAAATCAATCCTCATGGATGCCAACTACGGCTATGTGAAGGTCCTGGCCGATCCGAAAAGCGGCAGAATTCTCGGAGCCGAAATTGTCGGAAAGGACGCCGGCGAACTCATCCATTGCTTCAGCGGTCCGCTCGCGATGCGAGCCACGGTTTTTGATCTGCTCAAGGCGCCGTGGTATCATCCGACGCTCGCCGAGATCATCACCTATCCGCTCGAAGAAATCGCCGACGCGATCAAAAACTAAAACCACGTCCCATCTCCTTATCGAAAAAAGGCCGGCTCTTCGCCGGCCTTTTTTTCGTTTCTCAATTTTCCGCATACCGCGCCCGGCTCATCCAAGTTGGAAGTACGAATACAACGCCCCCGCTCCAAGCCCGGCCCCGACGCTCAATCGCAGGATTGAAGTAACGTTGAAGCGCATCCAAGGAGCAAGCAACGGAACGAGAAAGACCATCGTCATTCCCACATATCGACTGGAAAAAAGCGCCGTCACTGCGCCGCAAGCCAGGCATAGTCCAAGAGTACTGCCCGCGTAACCCCAGAACCGGCGGCTGCGGTTGCGCCAGGCTTCAAGCAAAGTCGCCAGAGGAAACGCGACACCTGCCGCGACAAACAGCAGGGTGCCTGTCGCTTCAAGCAGGTGCATAAGCACCGGCATGCCGGTCAGTTTTTGCACCGAAGTCAGCATCGTGAAGTGAATGACCGAAAGCCACAAATTGATCGCTCCCGCCACCGTTGCAGCCGGCAGAATAATTTTCCAACGCACAAGATAATAACCAGGTGCAAGGAACAATGTCATCACCCCGACATAAGCCAGGGCATAGAACACGTGCGCGAAATTGAAACCTCCGTCGCCCATGTAAGCGAGTTTGGGCGGCAACAGTCCGCCCCACACCCACACCAGCCCGACTAGCGGTACCAACCCAATCGCGACCGCTGCCAGCGCTAAAAAAAATCGCCGCCTGTCGCCTGCCGCCAGCAGCGCCATGCCGGGCAGCGCGGCCAGGTAGGTCTGGCGCCCCATTGTCGCTACCGCCACGCCCAAAATCAGAACCAGCGCCATGCGCCAATCTGCCTCTTTTTCTTCGCCTAGTCGCAGCGCAGCCCAACACGCGATGGCCGCACCGCACTGCGCCGGCATCTCAGTCAATGCAAGGCCGGACAAAACCCAAGTGGTCGGCATCGCCAGTGTCGTGAGCGCACAGGCCCAAAAATTACTTTGGCCCAAACGTCGCAGCTGGGACACGATCAGCAAAATCGACGCCGCTAGCAGCACCAGGTTTGGCACCCTAAACCAAGGCGTTGGCCATGCACCTTGCCCCAGGGCGAGCGCGTAGTGCATGAGCGCATACAAGGGTCCGGTGGCGCTGGTGTCGTTTTCCACCAGCCAGTTGCGGAAAGAGCCCGGCTGCGCGAGGGCAAATGCCCGTGAAAGGTGCAACCCTTCGTCAAAAAATGGCGGTCGTGAACGCGTCAGCACAAACACGCAAAGCGCGATGTAGGCCGTGCATGCAACCAACACCCAGAGCCAAGGCTGTTCTATCGCAGACCTGGGTTTTGCCGTCTGCGTTTCCATGCTTAGGTCAGTGCCAGTGCCTCGGCTAGGTTCACGCGTTTTTCGTAGATCGCTTTGCCGATGATCACGCCGTCGAGATTGGAATATTTTTTGGCGAGCGCGTTGATCGCACCGACGTCGCCTTGCACCGAAATACCGCCTGAGGCGATGACGTTGCACTTGACCGTCTTCAGCATTGCTTCCTGCGCCGCGATATTCGGGCCCGTCAGCATGCCGTCGGTGCTGATATCCGTATAAATCAACGTGCGAACGCCGAGTTGATCCATGCGTTGCGCCATGCCGAGCGCGGTCGTGGCCGTTGTGTCGACCCAACCCTTAACGGCCACCATGCCGTTCTTCGCGTCGATTCCGACCGCGACCCGGGCGCCGTAAATTTTCACGAGTTCGCTCACGAAGGCCTCGCTCTCCGCGGCACGTGTTCCGATAACCACACGTGATACACCAAGGCCCAGAGCCCGGTCCACCGCGATGCGGTCGCGCAAACCGCCACCTAACTCGATCTTCAGGCCCAGCGCCGCGATAGCCCGGACCGCGTTGAGATTCTTCGACTCGCCCGCAAACGCACCATCGAGATCGACCACGTGCACCCATTGCGCACCGGCTTGTTTGAATTGGGCCGCCACGTCGGCGGGATTTTCCGCGTAAACCGTTTCCTGGTCGGCACGACCTTGGGTCAACCGGACACAGCGGCCACCTTTGATATCAATAGCTGGATAAATCGTCATGGAGGCGTGCATTGGCACATGCCTTGAGCCGGAGCGCAAAGAAATTTCCGCGCAAAAATCAGCTTTGCGAAACTGCGTCTTTTCACGAGATTAGGTGCATGTCTAAACACGAAGCACCCGCTTTTCTCGCCGATTTGCTCCACGCCCGCTCGCCTTCAGGCTACGAATTCGAGGCACAAGAGGTCTTTGACCGCCATGTTAAATCTTCCGCCGATACCTACGAAAAAGACGCCCTCGGCAACCGCCTCGCCACGCTTAATCCGAAGGGCGATCCCGTGCTCATGTTCGCCGGTCATATGGACGAACTTGGTCTCATCATCACTTTCATCAACAAAGATGGCTATCTCTACTTTGATACCATCGGTGGTCACGACCGCGTGATGATCCCCGGTCGCCGCGTCATCATCCGCACCGCCAATGGTCCAGTCAAAGGAGTCACCGGCAAACGTGCGATCCATCTCATGGACGAAAGCGATCGCAAAAAAGTCCCCGAGATTCACGAAATCTGGATCGATATCGGCGCCAGTTCCAAAAAAGACGCCCTCAAGCGCGTCGCGATCGGCGATGTCGTCACTTACGATCACGAATTCGAATTCATCCACGGCACCATCGGCACCGCACGCGCGTTCGACAACAAAGTTGGCGCCTACGTTGTCGGTGAATCATTGGTTCGCCTCTCCGAACAAAAGAAAAAGCTCAATGCCCGCGTCACCTCCGTCGCCACCACGCAGGAGGAAATCGGTGTGCGCGGCGCCACGACCGCCGTCTATTCGGTCAACCCGCACATCGCCATCGCGGTCGACGTCGGTCATGCAACCGATCATCCCGATTGCGACAATCGCAAGTATGGCGAAACCAAACTTGGCGGCGGCCCGATCATTTGCCGCGGTGCCAACGTAAACCCGAAAATCTACGAGCGCCTGGTTGCCTGCGCGGAAAAATTAAAAATTCCCCACCAATTCGAAGCCGATCCACGTCCCACCGGCACGGACGCGCGCGCGCTTCAGATGGGCCGCGCCGGCGTCGCCACCGGACTCGTGTCGATCCCGCTTCGCTACATGCATACGCCGAGCGAAGTCGTCGACCTGCAAGACGTGGAAAACTGCGTGCGTCTTTTCGTCGAATTCGCCCTTTCGCTCAAAAAAGGCGACTACGCCCACTGGTAGAGCCGAGGTTTTCGATCCTTTTACAGAAGAGAACAAAGGTAACGAAGCGAGGCAGGTTCTCTCGCGTCGTGTTTCCAAGAAGGCTTGAAAGCTGGCCGTCGAAAACCAGCGACGCTTCGTTCCCTCTGTTGCCTTCTGTTAAATGGTTTTGGATTGAAATAAATCCTGGGAGTAACCATCCGCCGCAGCTACAATCTTGTGCTCCGGCAGCTGCGTACGAAACCAAGTGCGCTGCTTTTTAACGAGCGCCCGCGTGTTCTGCACAATTGCGGTCCGCAACTCATCGCGGCGCAGTTTGCCTTCCAGGAAATCGATCGTCTCCCGATATCCGATGGCCTTGGCCGCGCTCGGATTGGTCTTCAATCCGGCCGGGAGCAGTTGCTCCACTTCGCCCACCAGTCCGGCGTCCAGCATGGCGTCAACACGCCGAGCGATTCTTCGCTCAAGGTCTTCCGGCGTACGCTCAAGCCGAACCAATTGCACAGCCCAATCCGCAAAGGGTCCGCGCTGACGTGCGAAATCCGCCGCCAGTTCCGCGAGGGTTTTTCCTGAGGCTCGGCACCGTTCCAATGCACGTACGACCCGTCGCGGATTCGCAGTGTCGAGCGATCCAAGGCCAGCCGGATTTAACCGTTCCAAAGCCACCAGCAACCCGGGCAATCCGTCCTTTTTAAATTGCGCATCGATTTCTTCGCGCAATTCCGGCGAAACGGCGACGTCGTCCGCCACCGGACCGAAAAACGCCTTCAAATAAAAACCGCTGCCACCTGTCACCAACACGCGACGGCCGCGCGCAGCGATTTCCTTCACCGCCGTCTGCGCGCGACTCACATATTCAGTAATGTCCATTCGCTCCGTCACCGCACAAACATCGATCAAGTGATGCGGTACGCGCGCGAGTTCATCACGCGTCGGTTTCGCCGTTCCAATGTCCATTCCGCGATAAAACAAAAGCGAATCACAAGAAATGATCTCGGCGTTGCTTTCCTCGGCCCAGCGCAGCGCCCATTCCGTTTTGCCAACGGCGGTGCATCCGGTAAGAACGAAGATTCGGCCAACGTTATCCATTTTCGCCAACATCCAGCGTCAGCCCGCGCGTTCCGGCAAGCGGTATTGTTGGCCGCGGTTCGTGCGGGATGGCGCCTCGGACTTGTTACAGTTGAGCAACTTCATCTCTCGGCGCCCTTTTTTCTTTGCCGCCCCTGCGCAAATCACCCAGCTCAGAAGCGCAACCTTCCGCAACCTACCACGTTGAAACTCGCGCTCGTCACCGAAACGTTCCCTCCGGAAATCAATGGCGTCGCCATGACGTTGAGCCATCTGGCCGAGGGCTTGTGCGAGCGGGGGAATTCCGTGTGTATCGTGCGGCCGCGCCAGCCAACGGATGAGACGTCCGCGCTGGTCCGCCTCCATACCGAACTACTCTGTCCCGGTTTGCCCATTCCCGGTTATCCCTCCATGCGGATCGGTTTTCCCGTGCGGCAGCGGTTGCTGCATGCCTGGCGCGTCAACCGGCCCGACGTCGTACACGTTGCCACCGAAGGCCCGCTCGGATGGGCCGCACTGTCGGCCGCGCAAAAACTCGGCCTTCCGGTCGCCTCCAGCTTTCATACCAATTTCCACAGTTATGGCCGCCACTACGGCTTCGGCTTTCTCGCCCGCCCCGCGCTCGCCTACCTGCGCTGGTTTCACAACCGCACGCTTCTCACGCTTTCCCCAACCGTCGAGTTGAACCAACAACTCGCCGCCGCAGGTTTCAAAAACATGCGCTTGCTTTCACGCGGGGTGGACACCCGCGTCTTTTCCCCGTCTCACCGCGACGCCGGGTTGCGGGCCGAGTGGGGAGTTGGGCCGGAGGATCTCGCCGTGGTGCACGTCAGTCGCGTCGCGGCCGAAAAGAATTTTCCCCTGCTCCTTCGTGCTTTCAAAACCATTCGCCAGAATCAACCTTCGGCGAAATTTGTGATCACCAGCGACGGCCCGCTCCGGCGCAAACTGGAGCGCTGTCATCCTTGGATTCGGTTTACCGGCAGCCTGCCGCGCGAGCAACTCGCACGCCATTACGCCTCGGCCGACCTGTTTCTTTATCCCAGTTTGACCGAAACTTTTGGCAACGTCGTGATCGAGGCCATGGCCAGCGGCCTGCCCGTTCTTGCCTTCCACTACGCCGCCGCCGCGCGGTTCATTCGCAATGGCGAAAATGGCGTCACGGTTCCCCTTGGCCGGCCTGACGATTTCATTTCCGCCGCGCTAAAACTCGCTTCCGACCGCGCACAACGCCAGTATTTCAGTAAAGCCGCACGTGAAACCGCCGAAACCATTCCTTGGAGCCGGGTCGTCGACGGCTTCGAAGCCGATCTCGTCACGCTCATTGCCGCGCCCGCCATTTTAACCAAACCATGATCAAGGACCACAAATCCTGCTTCATCTACAACCCGCACTCGGGCCACAACGCTCGCAATCCTCACCTGCTTGAGCGCGCCCACACCTTCATTGCCCAGCACCGTCTCAACGCCTCCCTCGTTCACACCACCCACCCACGCCACGCCTGCGATCTCGCCAGGAAAGCGATTGACGATGGTTGCGGCATCGTGGTGGCCATCGGCGGCGATGGCACGATGAACGAAGTCGCCTCGGCCCTCGTCGGCACCGAAACCTTGCTGGGCCTTATCCCTTGCGGCTCAGGCAACGGACTTGGCCGCCATCTTGGCATTCCGGGACCGGGAAAAGGCGCTTTCCGCACGTTGCTCGATGGAAAACCACGCGCCATCGACACAGGCACAGCCAATGGCTTTCCGTTCTTCAACGCCATGGGCCTCGGGTTCGATGCCGAGCTCAGCCACCGTTTCAACAAGCTCTCCCGCCGCGGCCTCGAAGCCTACGCCCGCACTGCTGTCAGCGCATTTTTTCGCTTCCGCCCCCAAGTGTGCACCATTCGCAACGGCGAGGAAGTGCTCCAGACTTCGGCGTTCATTATTTCCATCGCCAACTCCGATCAATACGGCAACGACTGCTTTATCGCGCCCGGAGCACAGGTCGACGATGGCAAGCTCGACGTCACGGTTCTTAAAAAAGTCGATTTCTTCAACGCCTTCCCTCTCGCATTGCGCCTCTTCACCCGATCGATCGGCGGCAGCCCCAGCGTTCGCCGCTTCTCCGGTCAGCATTTTGTCATCGAACGTCCCGGCCCGGGCCTCGTTCATACCGATGGCGAAACGGTTGAAACCGGCGACACCATTGAAATCGCGGTGCGGCCCCGCAGCTTGCGCATCCTCGTTCCCCAAAACCACAACCAATCGCCATAGGTGACGTTCTTGTGACGAAATTGCCAAATTTCTGGTCACGTCAGTCATCGCTGTTAGCCTGACCGCCATGGAGCCCAAGCCGCTCAAATACAAAACCATCGTTATTTCCGACGTCCACCTCGGCTCGTACGATTGCAAGATCCGCGAGGTGAATCATTTTCTGAAGCATACGCATTGCGAACGGCTCATTCTCAATGGCGACATCATCGACGCGTGGAAACTCAAGCAGACGGGTTATTGGCCCAAAAGCCACACCCGCTTCGTCCGTCTCATTCTCAAGAAACTCGAAAAAAAAGACACCGAGGTCATTTATCTTCGGGGAAATCACGATGACGTGCTCGCCAAGTTCCTTCCTGTCGCCTTCGAGAAATTCAGCATCGTCGAAGATTACATCTACGAAACCGGGCGCGGAAAATACCTCGTGTTGCACGGCGACGTTTTCGACACCATCACCAAAAATTTCGTCTTCCTCGCTTACGTTGGCGACTGGGGTTACACCCAACTCATGCGCCTCAACCGCATCTACAACAAGATTCGTGCATGGCGGGGCAAGGAATACTACTCGCTGAGCAAGGCCGTGAAAGCCCGCGTCAAACAAGCCGTCAACCACATCTCCCACTTTGAGGAACACGTCGCCAAGCTGGCCAAGAGCCGTGATTGCGTCGGCGTCATGTGCGGCCACATTCACACCGCAGCCGACCGGATGATTGGCGATGTTCACTATCTCAATTCCGGCGACTGGGTGGAATCGCTCACCGCCATCGTTGAGCACTTTGATGGGCGTTTCGAACTCATCGAGTTTTCCCAATTCTTAAAAACATATCCGCTTCCCGACGAAGTAACGGAAAACACCGTCGTCGAGGAAATGCCTCCCCTTTCTTCTCCCGCGTAAGCAAACTAGTCGGTTGCCCAATTGCTCCAATGGCCCGCGCTACAACGCCATGGCGGGGGAAAAATCGGTGAATTTTCCGCTATTTTCGGAAGCGGAATAATTCTTCGAAAGTTCTTCCCATCGGCGTGCGCCCTCCCCACTGTTTTGCCGCGTCGGTTTTCAAAGGACCCTCTCTCCCAGCAGCCCTCAGCGTTCCAGTTGGTTTAGAGTTCTTTCCCCCACTGCCGCCAGTCACCCCTCCTTCCTGAGGGGCTTCACATCTCATGGCACATCCTCGGATCATCCAAGGCGGCATGGGCGTAGCCGTTTCCGGCTGGGCCCTTGCGCGCGCAGTTTCAAAAGCCGGACAACTCGGTGTTGTTTCCGGTACCGCACTCGCTCACACCCTCGCGCGCCGGCTCCAACTCGGCGATGCCGATGGAAAATTGCGCCATGCTCTTGAGCACTTTCCCATTCCGGGAATCGCCAACCGCATTCTCAACGCCTACTACGTGCCCGGCGGCAAAAAAACGAACGTGCCTTTCAAAGGCGTTCCCATGCCGTCCATTTCTTCGAGTGAATCGTTCAACGAGCTCACCGTCGCTGCTAATTTCACCGAGGTCTTTCTCGCGAAGGAAGGCCACGATGGCGTGATCGGCATCAACCTCCTCGAAAAAATTCAGTTCAATACCCTGCACTCGCTTTTCGGCGCCATGCTCGCCGGAGTGGACTATGTGCTGATGGGTGCCGGCATCCCGCGCACCATCCCTGGTACGCTCGACAATTTCGCCGCCGGCCAGCCTTCTGAACTCAAAATCGACACCGTCGGTGCAGCCAATGGCGAGAGCTTCGTCCAGCGTTTCGACCCCGCCACTCTCTTCGGTGGCAAAGCCCCGTCGCTGAAACGCCCGCTGTTTCTCGCCATCGTCGCTTCTGCGACACTCGCACTCACTCTCGCGAAAAAATCCACCGGCCAGGTCAATGGTTTCGTCGTCGAGGCCGAAACTGCTGGCGGACACAATGCCCCGCCGCGCGGCCCCATGCAGCTCACGCCCGACGGCGAACCGCTCTACGGTCCGCGCGACGTTCCCGACCTCGAAAAAATTCACGCCATCGGCCTTCCCTTCTGGCTCGCGGGCGCCTACGGAGCTCCGGGAAAACTTGCCGAAGCCCTCAAGATAGGAGCGGCCGGAATTCAGGTCGGCACCGCTTTCGCTTTTTGTCAGGAATCCGGCATCGATCCCGTTTATAAACAAAGCGTCATCGAACTCAGTCGCGCCGGCAAAGCCCGCGTCTTCACCGACCCACTCGCCTCGCCCACCGGTTTCCCGTTCAAAGTCGTCCAACTCGCCAACACTCTCTCAACCGCCGAGGATTACGCGGCGCGTCCTCGCATCTGCGACATGGGTTACCTGCGGCACGTTTACGTACGCGAAGATGGCAGTCCGGGCTACCGTTGTCCTAGCGAACCGGTCGAAGATTACGTGAAAAAAGGCGGCACCGTCGCCGATACGGTCGGCCGCAAATGTATTTGCAACGGCCTGATGGCTGCCGGTGGCGTGGCGCAAATGCGCGCTGACGGCACCGCCGAGCCCGCCATTCTGACCGCCGGAAACGAAGTCAGCAACGTCGCACGTTTTCTCGCGCCCGGCGCCAACTCTTACTCCGCCGCGGACGTCGTCGCCACGCTACTCGCGTAAATTGCCGCGTCGAACAACGCTTCCTCACCGCCTCAGCTTCTGGGGCGTGTTTCGGTTGCTGACGCAACGATGCCTTGCTGCATTTTCCGCCAAGCTCGACCTTGGCGACGCCTCGTCGCCCGCTTCGAGTGGCTCAGATCGGGCTTTTACCGCTCGACGGTCCACACAAAAGGAACCAGTGGTCACACCTAAGGTCTGCAAAAAACTCCGCTTCTATGAAAAGGTTCCTCTGCCCCCTGTTCACGTTCACTGCGATCCTCTTGTTCCAGCCAGGCTGCGAATCATCCCGCCAGGTTAAGCCTCTTTCTCACACGATCACCACGACACCGGTTTTCCAGGGCGTTTACATCGAATCGGCGAACGCCGATCAAAAGCCCAAAGCCGTCAAACGCACCGCGCCCGTCTACCCCTTTGAGCTGAAGCGCAAAGGCATTAGCGGGTACGCCAAGCTCGTCTTCGTCATCGACGTCACAGGCAAGCCTACCCAAATCCAAGCCGTTCAGGCGTCGAAACAAGAGTTTATCGGCCCCGCAATCGATTCACTGACCGAATGGCGGTTCAAACCAGCTCAGAAAAACGGCCAGCCCATCGCGTGTGTCGCCGAACAGGTTTTCGAATTTCATGTAACTAATCGTTAGAGCCAGCCAACAAGCGTGAGGCGTCGCTTCACCCATTGACACGCAACCCTCAGGTTGCTTCTAATTCCGCCATGGATCTCATCTTTAAGGCCCTGGCGGACAGCAGCCGGCGTTTGCTCCTCGATCGCTTGCATGTTCAGGACGGGCAGACTTTGCGCGCGTTGTGCGGAGATCTCGACATGACGCGGCAAGCCGTAACCAAGCATTTGGTTGTCCTGGAAGCCGCTGGTTTAGTGACAACCACTTGGCAGGGGCGCGAAAAGCTTCACCACCTCAATCCTTCGCCGCTCAGTCGAATCACCACCGACTGGATCAAGAAATACGAGGGGCATCAGCCCGCGAAAGTCGCAATGCGTGTGGCGACCTCCACAATCAACCGGATTCCGCCGGCTCCCGCCCCCACTGAAATCGACGGCGAATCGCGCTGGACCAATCTCTAGACTGCCACAGCCGCCGGCATTTTTCCGCCCCTACAGCGGACCGGGCTGCATTTTTAGGGAACCAATTGTTATCGGTTACTGCCTTAGAAAGAGTGCGAGCCCAATCACCTGCCCGAATCGAATTTTCGCGCGTTGGGCTCATTCTGCTTTCTATCAATGAAGAAGCTTCTCGCTCTCACCCTGACAGCAACGCTGTCATTTTTCCTCTCCGGTTGCAGCACCTACATTCCACCCGGCGCCAAAGCGGACCTCGCGACGTTCGCGCCGCCCAGTATTCAAGCCGGTTTCGATACCAAACCCTCGCTTCCTTTTCCCGCCGGTATCGCCATCGTGCGCATCCAGTCGCCAAATTACGACAACTACAACCTTCACCGCTATGGCGGACGCATCGGAGAGGGCAAATATTCGGTCATCATGACTCGCGAGGTCGAGGAACAATCGCACTTCGACCGCGTCAGCGCCCTGCCTCAAGTCGCAGGTGTGGTTATGCTCAACCGTCTCCTGATTCCAGCGCAACTCGACGGCGACCGCCAGATCCGCGAAGCCGTTTCACGTGTTCAAGCGGACCTCGTTTTTATCTACACTTTCGAAACCACCTTCCGCGACAAAAACACTTCCGTTCCGCTCACAACCATTACGCTCGGTCTTTCCCATACCAAAAAAATCGAGATCAGCGCCACCGTTTCCGGTCTGCTCATGGATACGCGCACCGGTTACATTTATTCAGTCTACGAAACCACCGACCGCGACGAGGTGGCTTCCAGCATCTGGAAAAGCGACGAGGTCGCCGATGAAACCCGGCGTAAAACCGAGAAACGCGCCTTCGACAAACTTGTCGACGAAATCGTCGCGAGCTGGCCCCGCTTGCTCCAACGTTACGAAAAGAAGGCCTGAATCCGTCCAGCGCTCCGCATGACCCGCCTCTTTTCTTTCCGCTGGCTTTCGACGCTGGTTGGCGTTTGCGTGCTCGTCATGAGCGCGCAAGCCCAGGAGGGCGTCATTTTGCTCCACGGCCTCTGCCGAACCAGCACCAGCATGACAAAAATGGAGCATGCGTTGACCGAGGCGGGATACGTTGTCGCCAACGTCGACTACCCTTCGCGCACCGCCAAAATCGACGAACTCAGCGACGCCGCCATCGGCGATGCCTTAAAAAGCCCGGCGCTGCAAAATTGTCTTCGCATTCACTTCGTCACGCATTCGCTCGGCGGCATCCTCGTGCGCAGCTATTTCAAACGGCACACTGAACCTCGCCTTGGCCGGGTCGTCATGCTGGGCCCACCCAACCAAGGCAGCGAGGTCGTGGACAAACTTGGTTCGTGGAAACTCTTCACAGGCCTAAACGGTCCTGCCGGCGGCGAACTTGGAACCACTCCAAAATCAACGCCCCAACAACTCGGCCCAGTCAGTTTTGAGCTCGGCGTGATCGCGGGCGATCGCTCCATCAACTGGATCAACAGCACGATGATTCCCGGCTCAGACGATGGCAAAGTTTCCGTCGAACGAACCAAGGTCGACGGCATGAAAGCGCATCTGGTCCTTCACGCCGCCCATCCGTTTTTAATGCGAAACAAAACCGCCATTGCCCAAACCATTTGTTTCCTACAATCAGGTTCTTTCTCTGCGCCCGAAAAATAAATCCAAGTCTTTCTCTCATCATGCACGCAAAACGCCGCCTCGCTTTGGCGGGGCTATTTTTCGCGATCGGAATCGTAATAGTCCTGGCCTGGGCCAACTGGCCAACCTCGCCATTGCCCGAAAAAACCATAGTTGACCGTATCGTTGTCGAGAAATCCCGCCGCGCGTTGACGCTCTTTGCCAGCACTAAACCACTAAAAACCTATAAGGTCTCCCTCGGGCGCGCACCGGTCGGCTCCAAGGAAAAGCAAGGCGACATGAAAACACCGGAAGGTCTCTACCGCGTTGTCGCACACAAACCCGGCAGCTCCTTTCATCGCGCTTTGCGAATTTCGTATCCCGAGGAGCGAGATCTCCAACGTGCGCGTGCCGCAGGCGTCAACCCTGGCTCCGATATCATGATTCATGGCGTCAGAAATGGCCTCGGGTTATTCGGGCGTCTGCACCGCAATGTCGATTGGACCGCCGGCTGCATCGCTCTAACCAATTCGGAGATCGATCAAATTTACACCGCCGTCGCCGACGGCACCGTTGTTGAAATTCGTCCCTAGGCTTGGTGTCCGCGAACAAGTTTCCCCAAAAATTTTCCCGGCCGTTCGTCCAAGGTCTTTTCCACTCCTTGCCAGCGCATCCGAAAAGTCGATACATCGATTCAACATTCAATTCCGCGCCGTGTTCACATATCGCACGTACCGTTTTTTTGCCGGTCTCGTTTTACTAGGCGGACTCTGGGCTGTCGCTTCGTATTTGGAAGTCAGGGATCAAGTGGAGAACAGCCCGTATTGGCCCACCGATCCCGCCGTCGCGCGGAAGTATAAAGTCCACGTCGCCGACGCGGTCGTCGACTCAAGGGAAATCGCGATCGCTGGCGCGAATCTTCAACTCACGGCCATCTGGAAAGAACATAGTTACAGCTACCGTCGTACCGGGCTTTTTACTTCAACCTTGGTCATGAACCAGGAAGAGGCGTTGCGTATTCTTTTTTCAGGAACCCAACTGATAAAACTGCAAAACGCCGCCTGGCGGATTGAATTGGATGGCAAGCCCGCAGAGGCGGCTTTGACAACCCACGGCGCCGTGCTCGGCCAAGACGGACCCTTTCAGAGACAAAGCCATACCCTGACGATCATCGCCCCTTCCGGCTTACGCGCCGACAAATCTTTCCATTTCCCCTCCCATTGACCGCCGACCGACGGCCCCGCCCATGGGTAACGTCGTTTTCATACGGCGTTCGCCGTTCTCATCGTCAGCATCACGCAAAACAGGGGGAATTTTTAATTTGGCGATACCAGCCAGTTTGTCATCTATTAAATGACAAACTGGCTTGGCGACAGTCTCTAGCGACCAACCTATCGCGTGAGCTTGCGGTATTTGATACGGTGAGGCTGGTCGGCTTCCTTACCTTTGCGGCGCCGGTAATCTTCGAGATACGCGGAATAGTTTCCAGCGTACCACTGCACGGTGCTTTCGCCTTCGAAGGCGAGAATATGCGTCGCCACGCGGTCAAGGAACCAGCGATCGTGCGAAACGACCACCGCGCAACCGGCAAAAGTCTCCAAGCCCTCCTCCAGCGCGCGAATCGAGTTCACATCGAGATCGTTGGTCGGTTCGTCGAGGAGAATGAGATTGGCGCCGCTCTTGAGCAAACGGGCGAGATGCACGCGATTGCGTTCACCGCCCGAAAGAATGCCGACTTTTTTCTGTTGGTCCGCGCCCGTAAAACCAAATTGAGCACAATAAGCCCGCGCGTTCACATCGCGACCGCCCAGCTTGAGGATTTCCTGTCCATCGCTGATCGCTTCAAAAATCGTCGCGTGGTCGGGAAGTGAATCGCGCGATTGATCGACGTGGGCGATTTGCACGGTCGGGCCCACTCGCAATTCACCCGAGTCGGCTTTTTCCACACCCGTAATCAGACGAAACATTGTCGTTTTGCCGGCACCGTTGGGACCAATGACGCCGACAATGCCGCCCGGAGGCAGCGAAAAACTCACATTTTCGAAGAGAACATTTTCACCATAGCTCTTGGATAGCTTGCTGGCTTCAACCACCAGCGTGCCGAGCCGCTGCCCCGCCGGGATGACAATTTCGAACTCACGCTCTTTTTCGGCGACATTTTGTTTCAACATCGCCTCGTAGGCATTGATGCGGGCCTGACCTTTCGATTGGCGCGCCTTCGCTGACGAACGAATCCACTCCAATTCGCGTGCCATGGCCTTTTGGCGACGGTCTTCAGTTCGTTGTTCGACGGCGAGACGGCGTTGTTTTTGCTCAAGCCACGAGGAATAGTTCCCTTTCCAGGGAATTCCGTGGCCGCGGTCGAGTTCAAGAATCCAGCCCGCGACATTATCGAGGAAATACCGGTCGTGCGTTACGGCAATTACCGTACCTTCATATCGGGCCAAATGCTGTTCGAGCCAGTGGACACTTTCCGTATCCAAATGGTTAGTCGGCTCGTCGAGCAGGAGAATAGCTGGTTTTTGCAGGAGAAGGCGGGCCAGAGCCACGCGCCGGCGTTCGCCGCCCGAAAGTTTGTCGATGACCTGGTCAGCCGGCGGACAGCGCAAGGCATCCATCGCCATATCCACGTGCGAAGCCACGTCCCAGGCCCCGAGTTGGTCGATTTTCTCCTGCAATTCGCCCTGACGTTGCATGATCTTGTCCTTGGCGGTGTCGTCCGGTGCGTCATTGATTTCGTCCCAGGTGGCGTCGTAGGCGGCGACGAGCTCCGTTAGGTGTTTCACCCCCTCTTCGACGCACTCGCGGACGGTTTTTCCTAGGGAAAGTTGCGGTTCCTGCTCTAGGAGACCCACACTATAACCGGGCTCAAAGTGCACATGCCCGTCGAAATCCTTGTCCCGCCCCGCGAGGATGCGCATGAGAGAAGACTTGCCCGAACCATTGAATCCAAGCACACCAATTTTGGCCCCATAAAAAAATGAGAGCGAAATATCCCGCAAGATTTCCTTGCGCTCTATCTTTTTCGAGACACTGATCATTGAGAAGATAATCTTTGGTTCGTCAGATTTTGCCATGGGAGGGAGCAATAATTTTTACCAAAACCACTGTTTAAATGCTAAATTTTGAAACTTTTTTTTACTGTAAGCGTCAATCTGTGCCGTAACATCCATTCCCTGTAACCAAAAAAAATGCAACTTCGGCTGGCAAACCAGCCGATATCGTTTAGGATAATCCGACTCATATGGCTAAAACTAGAAAAACTAAGTTCCCCTACGTATACCGCGCCGTCTACCCGAAAGAGTACATCGACGGTTATATCGCCAAGATCGTTCGCAAGAGCGGTCGTTTGTTCACCGTGTTCCAACTCGCCGACTTCGACGGCAATCACGACAAGTGCGTGAAAGCAGCCGCCAAGGCCGCCGCCGAATTCGACAAGTCCCATCCGAAGCTGCCGCGCTGGCAAATCGCCCAGCAACGCCGCGACAAGAAGGACAAGGATCTTCCGGCCGGCATCCGCCGCGTTGTGAAGGTTGTGAACGGTAAGAAATACAAGTTCATCGAAGCCTCCTGGTCCCCCCAGCCCAACGTGCAGAAAAAGCGTCACTTCGCCGTCGAAAAATACGGCCTGAAGAAAGCTCTCTCCCTCGCCTTGGCTGAGCGCAAAGCCGGTCTGGCCGAGATGGCCAATCGCTAAGTAACACTTAACAAAGCCGCCTGCCGCCTTGACTTTGGCGACAGGCGGTTTTTTTGTGCACCCACGTCAATGAACCTCTCCAATACGACAAAACTGCCCTCGCCTCTCGGCGTCGTCCTCGCGGTCGTCGTAGTCGTCGTCGTAGCGCTCCAAAGCGCGCCGAGAGGGTCTTGATCTAACCAAAGACTTTGCCCCTCCGGTGTTGCACCGGAGGGGCTTTTTTTTGCCTCGCCGGAAAAAACATAGGAAGGGCTCCAACCCAACCATGAAAAAAATAACTGGAGCCAACCTCCTCCGCATCCTGCTCGAAAGACAGGGCATTCGGACCCTGCCGGGCATCCCCGGCGGCGCCATTTTGCCCTTTTACGACGCGCTGCATGGCAGCGCCATTCGCCACGTCCTCGCCCGTCACGAACAAGGCGCGGGCTTCATCGCCCACGGCATGGCGCGCGTCACCGGCCGTGCCGCCGCCTGTCTCGCCACCTCCGGACCCGGCGCGACGAACCTTCTCACCGCCATCGCCGACGCGCGTCTCGACTCCATTCCACTTGTCGCGATCACCGGACAAGTGCCGCAGGCGCTGATCGGCACCGATGCGTTTCAAGAGGTCGACACCTACGGGCTCACGCTCCCAATCACGAAGCACAATTTTCTCGTTCGCTCCGCCGCCGAACTCCTCGAAGTGGTGCCGCTCGCCTTCGAACTCGCCGAATCGGGCCGGCCCGGTCCCGTGGCCATCGATGTGCCCAAAGACGTGCAAAACGAAACCGTCGACATCGCCAGTCTGCCCGAGCCGGGGCGACGTCGTCCCCTCCCCGCCTGCCCGGACGAACCAATCTCCGCCCTCGCGCACTTGATTGCGCATGCTCAACGCCCCGTGCTTTACCTCGGCGGCGGTATCATCGCCGCCAATACAGCGCCTCAAGCTCGTGAACTCGCCCATCGCGCCGCGATGCCCACGGTTTGCACGCTCATGGCGCTCGGCACCATCCCGCCTGAGGATCCGCTCTACATGGGCATGCTCGGCATGCACGGTACTCAAGGCACCAATTTTCTCCTCGAAGAAGCCGACTTGGTCCTCGCGATCGGGGCACGGTTCGACGATCGCGCCACGGGAAAAGTCGCCGAATTCTGCCCACGCGCGACCATTGCGCACATCGATATCGATCCGGCCGAAATCGGTAAAATCAAAACCCCGTTTCTCGGCCTCGTGGGCGATGCCGCCGATATCTTGGGTCACCTGCTCAAGATTCTGCCGCCACAAAAACGCCCGGCGTGGCTCGCGCGCGCTGCCGAACTTCGCGCCAGCTACCCGCTGGACCATCCTCCGCGCAGCGAAGCCCCGCTGCATCCCGTGAATCTGTGCCGTTTTCTCGGCGAACAATTGCCCGACGACGTTGTTATCACGACGGACGTGGGCCAGCATCAGATGTGGGTGGCGCAGGCGTATCCCTTCCGTCAACCGCGCACCCTGCTCACATCCGGTGGACTCGGCACGATGGGCTTCGGCCTGCCGGCCGCGATCGGTGCTGCTCTGGCCGCGCCAGGACGACGTGTGGCCTGCGTGAGCGGCGACGGCTCTTTCCTGATGAACATCCAGGAACTCGCCACCCTCGCCGAGGAAAACCTGCCCGTAGCCGTGTTGATTTTCAACAATGCCCACCTCGGTCTCGTGCGCCAACAACAGGAACTGTTCTACAAACAACGTTACGAAGCCTCGCGCTTCTCCGCGAATCCCGACTTCGCAGCGATTGCCCGCGGCTTCGGCGTGCGCGGCGTGCGGATCGATCCCAACGTCGACCCGCTCGCCGAAATCGCCCAAGCCCTCGCCGGCGACGGACCGTGTGTAATTGATATTCCAATACATACAACAACCAACGTGTATCCCATGGTGCCCCCCGGGGCCGCCAACCGCCAAATGATCGCCCAAAAACCGGAGCCCGCCCATGCCTGATCATCCTGCCTCCTCCACTTCCACGGAAACCGCCGGTCGGAACGTTTGTAACCTAATAAGTTACAAACTGTCTGATACCGCCAAAGGGGTCATCCTCGAACTCGTGGTGCGCAACCATCCGGGAACGATGTCACATATCACCGGCTTGTTCGCGCGCCGCGCCTTCAATCTTGAGGCGATTTTTGTCGTGCCGTTGCCCGGAAGCGACACGAGCCGCATTCTTCTGCATCTGGCCGATGAGCCCAAACTCGTGCAGGTCGAGAAACAGCTCGCGAAGCTTCACGATGTGCTTTCGGTACGGCATCGTGCCGATCTCTCGCCGGAAATTTTCAGCCGCTGGATGAACCAGATTCCGGATGCGTCGCCCGCTCCAACCAGTTGAAGTAGGCAACCGCCTCTTCGCGCGATTTGCCGCACATTTCCTCGGTCGGACGCAGCCCGGCACAAAACGCCGGGCGCTCCGGCCGGCCGAAAATGGCACAGCGCAAATCTTCGGTCAGCTGCACACATCTCACGCCTGCCGGCTTGCCCTGGGGCATGCCCGGAATCGGCGAATTGATCGATGGAGCCGTGCAACACGCCCCGCATCCGGCGCGGCAGTCCATACTTTTTGGGGGCATGGCGATTTATTTCAATTTCAACTCCACCCTCGCGCCCTTGGCGGCGGGTTGGTCGCTCGTGATCGGCACAACTGAAAGCCGTCCTGCAGGCACTTCGCCGTAGTTGACTAGGTACTGCTGCACGGCGTTCGCGCGGGCGATGGCCAGCTTGCGAAACGCTTCCTCGTCGACCGTGATTTGGGTGAGCAAACGCGCCTTCATTTCGTCAAAGCTCAATGGCTTGATGTCTTTCACTTCCGAGGTGGTTTCAGCTGTGCCATCGGGCTTGTTTTTTTTCACGGCCTCAAGTTCCTGCCTTTGCATGGCGACCGGCGCTACATCCCTTTTCTTTCGCTTAAACGCTCCGAGATTGCCGCGTTGGCCGGGAGCCGGATCGTCTTCGTAACCGGGATCGCCCGGGCTAAGCTTTTTGGGCCGCTCCTTCGGAAAGGCCCTGTAGAAAAGCCGGCGGATCATGCCGTTTTTCTGCTGTGGATCGATCTGGATCTGGTCGAGCGTCACCGCGGGGTCGATCATGCGACGATCATTCCAAATGATATTGCGCATCTGATTTTCCAGCGCCTGCTCACGCACCATGTCGGCATCGATGGTTTCGTCGTAACCACCAAAAATATCCAAGCGCAGCAGCGGTCGCTCCTTCATCGCCTTCGCAATGACATCAAGTTTCTTGATTTCCTCATCGTTGACCGGGATGTCTTCGCCGGGCAAAAATGCCTGGAAGGAAAGTTCCTCGCCCTTGCCGTCGCCAAACATCGAGCCGAGCAAGGAAAACGGCGATGTTGCAGCCTTGGTCAATAGATTGCTAACCACGCGCCAGATAAGCGGGCCGACGCGGAAACCAGGGTCGTCAAGACCGCCTTGCACCGGTAAATCGAGCACGATCTTGCCGGACGTATCGCGCAGAAGGGCCACCGCCAGACGAACCGGCAGTTGGGTGGCGTCGGGGCTGTTTGTCGCATTGCCCAAGGTAAACTGATCGATCGTCGCAACATTGGACGCGTCGACTTTTCGTTTCTTGATGTTGCATTTAACATCGAGTGTCAGAGCGCCGCGTTGCAGTTCGTAGCCCGCAAATTTCCCGATGTATGGCGCGATCGGCGCAAGTTCCATGCCTTTCATCGTGACCTTCATTTCCGTGAAGGCATCGATGCTCAATGGATTCGTTCTTCCCGAAATGATGACGGGAGTAACGCCTTCGATTCGGCCTCGAATATCGACGGTGGCCCGCGACAATTCAGAAGAGGAAAGTCCTTCGACCGAACCGGATAATTGGTTGAGCACGAGGCGTACATTCGGTCGCAGCGATCGGTCGGTGAAGTCGACCGTTGCCTTGTCCAACACGAACCTATCCAAAGAGACCATGGTGTCTCCCATGAGCCCTGCCGTCGGCATGGGCGCCGGTTTGTTCTTGGGAAAAGTTATTTGAGGCGCTGGTTCGGCCATGGAGCCGCTCAAACGCAAAGCTCGCCCGAAATTCGTGGTGCCGTCGTTGTTGACGATCAAATGGCCGGCCGGCTCCAGCCAATAGATTTCGGTCGCTAGCATTTTCGACGGTTCGTTGCTGTATTCGAGGCCTTTGATCGCGAGGCTGCGCCAACTCGCCAGTTCATCGGTTTCACTCGCGCCGTACGCCGCGAAATCGTCGACATTGAGTTCTCCTTGCGCTGAAAGCATCGGCTGTTTGTCCGGCGGAATTTCGGCTCCGAGATAAAGTCTCGTCGTCAATACCCCACGTTTCACCCGAATATCGGCAAAGGTTTCGAGATAAGGACTCAGTCCGGCGAGCGAGATATTAGTGAGCTCAACGCCGAGCTGAGCCCCCAACGGTGCGAGCGTGACCGAGCCGGCGACGTGAACCTCACCGTCGGGCGCATAGTTGGCGCGAAAGCCGAACTGCCTCGGCTTATCCAATTCCGCCAGGGAAAGGTTGAGCAAATCGCACGACAAATCGCTAAACTGATGTTTCGCCAAACGCGTCGCGACTTGATCTTCGATATTCAAATTGAGCCCGCGCAACGTGATCGCGCCAACCTTCACATTCGGCAAAGACGCGTTCGGAACCGCAGCCGGCGCTGGCGTAAGTGCGACCGTCGGTCCCTTTTCTGGTCCCAGGCCCACCAGCGTGAAAAGCTCGACCAAGTCGATACCGCCAGCCGTCCTGCGCATGTTCACCGAACCACCTGTCACCGTCACGCGTCGCACGTCGGCCGATACAACCGGCCAGGTCGCTGCCGCCTCGGAAATGTCGATCTGGTCGAGTGAGACCACTGCCTCGCTCTGTCCTCGTGGCGCAATCCGCAGGGACGTCAGCCCCGCTTTCGCTTCGGAAAGTCGTAACGCAGGCTCGCCGTTTTCGAACGAGAATTCGTAGTGCCCCGCGATGTTCAATTGTCCGTCGAGAAGATCGAAACGCACGCGGCTCGCGTAATAGGGCGCGTATTTTTTCAACGACAGCTTGCCCAATTCGAAATCGCCACTCGATTTCAGCGGCGCAAACGAAACGCGGCCTTTCCAGCTCATCGTTTCACCTGACTCTGTCGTCACACTAAATTCGCCCGGAGCCTGCCCCTTGCCGCCCGTGTGAAAATTGCGCAGCTCCAGGGTCGTTGGTCCAAGCGTGGTGCCAAATATTTCGCCTTGGCTCGCGTCGCTGTAAACCAGCCGGGCTTCCGCAATGGCCAAGCGCCCCACAGCAATAGGCCAGGAAGCTTTAGCCTTTTTAGAAGGTTCGTCTTTTTGCCCCAATTTCGCCAGCAGATCCGCAAAATTCACGTTGCCCTCTTTGTCCACCGAAACCCGGCCCTCGAAACCATCCAATTCGATGGCTTGGAAACGCCATTCGCCCCGCACGATCGAAAACGTATCGAAATTCACACACAGGCGCCGCCAACCCAAAAACGTTCCCTCGGCCGGCGCTGCCTCGGCCAATTTGAAATCCTCCAGCGTGAGAGAAAACACCAATGGATTGAAATGCACTTTCGCGACTTTGACCTCCCGCTGGAGCATGGCCGAAAGCCGTTTCTCCATCTGGCCCTGCAACATAGAAGGGAGGACGAAAAAACCAACCAGTGTCCAGAGTATCGCCAAAATGCCCAACCAGAAGGCCACGCGTACGATCACGTGCACCCGGCTGCTCGAACGGTCGTACTCTTGTCTCAATTCACTTAGGTGAGGGATATTCAAGGCAAACCAAGGCTAATGAAGACCTTCCCCGAATATCAAGCCGGCTACCGGGTGTATTCTGGCGACTTTTAACTATTTATCATGCTTTGACGACTTAAGAAAAAGCCTACATGGTGCGATTCCTTGTGAAGATGGAAGTCAAAGCACCCGGTCTGGAAACGTTCTTGCACGAAATGATCCCGCTCGCGCGGGCGATGGGCGTTCGCATCGAAGTGAGCGACGAAAACAAGCTCGAACTTGTTGCCCCGCATGAGCTGAACCGCAATTCGCTCAACACCGCTTTTGGCGGCAGCCTCGTGTCGCTCGCCACGCTTGCCGGTTACGGTGTGGTCTGGGAATTGATGCGCAACGAGGACACCAAGTGGGCCATCGTGATCAAAGACAGCAAAGCCGCGTACCGCAAACCCGTGCTCGGCGACCTGCGCGCCATCTGCGAGCGCCCGACCAAACTCGCCATCGAAGAATTCAAAGCCGCCCTCGCCCGCTACGGTCAGGCCAAGCTCAAGCTCCGCGCCTCCGTGGTCGAAAAAGGGTCCGTGGCCGTCGACTTCCATGCCGCTTTCGTGGTCTCGGCCCCGAAGGCCTGAACGAGACAACAACAACTTCGCCCCGCCCAAGACGCCTCGTTTTCAGGCGTCTTTATTTCCCGACTCACGCCGCCAGTGCTTCGACCAGATTCCGCACTTCGCCCAAGCGTATCCGAACTTCGACTACAAGCCGCATCAGGCGCTCCGGCGTAAAACGCAACGGACGCAGGACCACCGCGTCGGGTAATGCCGGCGTGCGAAAATCGTCCTCGGCGCAGACCACGGTGCGCAACCATTTCGCCGCATTCAACAGGCAGGCCATGCGTGCATAACCAGCCGATCCATGCGGCGCATTCTGCCAGCGAATCGGTTCGACCAGCGTGGCCGGAAATTCCCAACGTTGCAGCAATGCCGCGCCCACTTCGGCCTGCGTGCAACCGAGGAGCGCACGTTCACTCGCCGTGAAATCGCTGACGACATCGCGCGGCATGAAAAGCAACGACGGCGCCCGTTGCAGCGCCCATTCGTCAATCGCTACCACACCAGCCGCGTGCAACAAACCCGCGGAGTAAGCGACGCCTTTGTCTTCACCGGTAAGTTCTGCCAGCAATTCCGCCGACAGCGCACAAGACACTGACCATCGCCAAAGTTCATCCGCGTCCAATCCATAGAGATTGACCGGTCGCGCCAGCACTTGGGCTTTTGCGACCTGACTGATCATTGCGACAATCGGGTTTAGACCGATTAAATTGATCGCATCCTCCACTGTCGTGCACTGCGCACCTCGAATCGATGCGCGCTGAAAGCCTAAGCCCAAAACCCGAGCCGTCAGTCCGGGATCAAGCCGCAACAAACGGCTGACGTCCTGCAGACTAAGATTTTCTTCGTGCATCAATTCGCTCAACCGCGGCAGCACGTTCGGCGCCGACGGCAAATGCGACAACATCCCGGCGATTTCCTCAGGCGAGGGACGCGTCGGAAGGTCGAGGCTGAATGAAGCAGGAGGCATGGTATTTATATCGGCCATCTAGGGTGTTTTTTGATCAGAATCCGTGGGTTTTCCACCAACAGTCTGAAAATTCGACTGGCAAAACCCGCCTCAACGCACACGTTACGACACTATGTCTATCACCAATTTGCAGTCACGTTCCGCCGCTCCCACTCCTCACCTCGACGATGACGACGACGAGGAGCAAGAAAACCAAAACGAGTCCAAAAGCGCACCCGTTGCGGCTGTGATTCAGAAAAAATTCCTCAAGGAACGTAAAATCTTCCTCTGGGGCGCCGTGACCGACGAGACCGCCAAGGATCTCACCGAAAAGTTGCTTTATCTTGAGGCTGAAGCTCCAGGCAAAGAGATTTCTTTCTATATGAACACGCCGGGCGGATCCATCACCGCCGGCATGGCCGTGTACGACACGATGAAAATGATCACCTCGCCGATCACGGTGATCGTCACAGGCATGGCCGCGTCGATGGGCTCGATTCTTCTCAGCGGCGCACCCAAGGGCCGTCGTCTGCTTTATCCGCATTCGCGCGTGCTCATTCACCAGCCGCTGATTTCCGGCCGCATGGTCGGTCCCGCCACCGACATCAACATTCAGGCAAAGGAAATGGAAAAGCTCCGCGCCGAACTTAACCAGATCCTCGCCGACGCTTCAGGCCAGCCGCTCGAACGCATCAACCGTGACACCGACCGCGACTTTTATTTGAACGCGCAGGAAGCCATCGCCTACGGCCTCGCCGACAAGATTGTCGAAAAACTTTAAGGCCGTTGCCTTATAATACTTGGTTTCGCCAAGCCCGCCGAATTGCCGGCGGGCTTTTTGTTGTTCACCCACAACTATCTTCAAGAGGTAATATTTTGTTCCCTCAAAGCCGTAGTTTTCCTAGCAAAAAAATTCTTCGATAAAAACCTCCAAGCCTTTGACAAAACTGCGGCCAAGCGCGAAATTTCGCCGGGGTCGCTCCTATTTCAGCTCCGTGTTTTTCACGCAGCTCCAGCCAATCGGGAAATGAGCGGCGTCACGGCGCCGGACTCTCCGGCGCACCGCGGTTTCGGCCGCGTCAACGCCAACTGCATCCGCATGCGACTCAGCGTAGGATGCAAAACCCACATCAAAATATGTCAGTTCTCGCCACGGAGTCCACTCTGCCCCGGATCGGCATGGTTTCCACCCACGGTTATGTCGCGGCCATTCCGCCCTTGGGCGCGGCCGACACGGGCGGCCAGGTCGTCTACGTGCTGGAGCTCTCCAAAAAACTCGCGCTCCTTGGTTACGAGGTCGACATCTGGACACGCCAGTTCGAAGACCAGCCGCAACTTGAGGTCGTAAATGAGCGCGTCCGCATCATCCGCATGCCCTGTGGCGGCCGCGATTTTATCGATAAGGAATATCTCGTCCGCCACCTCGGCGAATGGTCTGAAAACGCCCTTCGCTTCATCGAGAAACACCAGCTGCGCTATCAGTTTTTCAACAGCCATTATTGGGACGCCGGTGTCGCGACCCAACGTCTTTGCGAAGCGCTCGACGTGCCGCACGTCCATACGCCGCATTCGCTCGGTCTCTGGAAAAAACAGCTGATGGAAAAAGATTATCCGGATGACGCCGCGAATTTCGAAAAAAAGTACAACTTCACCCAGCGCATCAACGAGGAGACCATTCTCTATCGCTCTTGCGACGAGATCATCGCGACCACGCCACCCCAAGTCGACATGATCGTGCAGGACTATGGCGCACCCAGTGAACAGGTACAAATGATTCCGCCCGGTTACGACGACAACCGTTTCTATCCGATGAGCGCGGCCACCCGCAATGGCATCCGCCAGCGCCTCGGCTTCACCGGAAAGGTCGTCCTCGCGATCGGCCGCCTCGCTCGCAACAAGGGTTACGATCTTCTCATCGACGCGTTTTCGGTCGTGGCCAGTCGCATTCCCGAAGCGGTCCTTCACCTCGCGGTCGGCGGCACCCAACTCAACCCCGCCGAACAAAAAATCCTGGATGAACTTAAGGCCCAAGTCGCGCAACTCGGCCTGAATGAGCGCGTGATTTTCAACGGTTACGTGGCCGACGGCGATCTTGCCGACTGTTACCGCGCAGCCGATGTCTTCGTCCTCAGCAGCCGGTACGAACCTTTCGGCATGACCGCGATTGAAGCGATGGCCTGCGGCACTCCCACCGTCATCACAACTCATGGCGGCCTTTACCGCGCGGTGACTTTCGGACGCCACGCGCTCTATGCCGACGCGTTCGACAAAGAAGATCTTGGCATCACAATCTACAAGGTGCTCCGCCACGAACGCCTCTCGAATCGTCTTTCGCGCATGGGCGCTCACAAGGCGCGCAGCCTCTTCACCTGGACGGGCATCGCGCAACAACTTGTCAGCCTCATCGAGGAACGTGCCACCGCCCTCGCCTTCACCGACAACGAATGGGACGAACCATGGAACGATGGTGATTGAACCCGGTCCTTCCCTCCTCGCATGAACGCCCACACGCCCATCCGACTGTTCAGCTCCGATCTCGATGGCACTTTGCTCGGCAATCCGGAAGCCACCCAACGTTTCAAGGCCGTTTGGCAAAAACTTCCTCCAGCAAATCGTCCGCTGCTCGTCTACAACAGCGGACGCCTCATTGAGGACATGCGGCGTTTTGTATCCAATAACCTGTTACCTGCGCCCGATTACTTCATCGGCGGCGTCGGCACGCAAATCTACGACGAAAAAGCCGGTGCGTTGCTTCACGATTTCAACCAACGCCTCGACGAAAACTGGGATCCGGAACGTGTCACCGGAATCGCCTCGATCTTCCCAGGCATTCGTCGCCAGCCCGAGGAATTCCAAACTCACTACAAGTCCAGCTGGTTTCTCGATAACGCCAAACCGAACCAGCTTCGTGAGCTCGAACAGCAGTTCGCCCGCGCCGGTCTCGCCGTCAATATCGTCTATTCCAGCCAGCGCGACCTCGACCTTCTGCCGGTAAATGGAACCAAGGGTTATGCCCTAAAATGGCTCTGCGATCGCCTCGGTGTCCCAATCGACACCGTGCTCGTGGCGGGCGACACCGGCAACGACAGCAGCATGTTCCGCCTGCCCGGCGTTCGAGGCATCATCGTCGACAACGCCCAGCCGGAACTTTTCGAAGCCACGGTCGACATTCCGATTTATACCGCACGCCATGTGCTCGCCGATGGCGTGCTCGATGGACTGCAGCATTTCGGCGTCATCGACAAAACTCCTTCGATCACGCAAACAGGCATCCCCGCGCACAAGATGGAGACGGGATTTCGCCTCCTCTTCAGTGGCACGAAACTCGGCACTCTCAATCAGGACGACCGCGCACTCATCCGCACCGGCTATGAAAAAGCCGTGATCGCAATCCGCAAAAACATCACGCCACTGGGTTTTTCCGCGTGCTCGCTCGACGACAATCTCGTCACCGGCACCGATGCCAACTACCGCAGCGTTTGGGCGCGCGACGGCTCGATCACCCTTATCTATACGCTCGACTTGGAGGACGAAGACATCCGGTCCGCCCAACGACAGACTCTTAAAACGCTCCTCAGCGCCGCTTCGCCGAACGGTCAGATCCCTGCCAACGTACGGATCGAAACCGGCGAGGCTGACTATGGTGGTGTCGGAAATATCTCTTCAATCGACAGCGGTCTTTGGGTCATCATCGCCATCTACAATTTCATCATTAAAACCGGCGACCTCGATTTCCTTCGCACTTACAGCGAGCGGCTCCAGGTTGCGATGAATTGGCTCAGTGCCCACGACAGCAACAACGACGGCCTGCTCGAAATTCCCGAGGCGGGCGATTGGACCGATCTGTTCGGTCGCAGTTACAACGTGCTCTACGATGAAGTTCTCTGGTATCGCGCCAATGTCTGTTTTGGCCGCCTGCTGGAACTCCAGGGCGATTTCGAACGCGCCGCCAACTACCTGCGCTGGTCGCAAAAAATCCGCAGCCGCATTCTCGATACCTTCTGGCCTTCAACCAAAACTAGCAGCCCCCTCCAACAGACTTCGACCAATCGCTTTGCCGACCGTCAGTTCGGCCTCGGCGACGCACAATATCTTCTCGCTGAAATTACACCTTTTTCCTTCAACTGGCGCTGCGACGTCTACGGCAACGTCCTCGCTTACCTCATGAATCTGCTCGATATCGAGCGTGCCCGCACCGCCTTTCGATTTATGTGGGGTGTCGGCGTGAACAATCCCTGGCCAGTCGCAAATCTCTATCCCGTCGTACAAGCCGGCGATCCCGACTGGCGCGCCTATTATACGATCAATTTGCTTAACCTGCCCAACCACTACCACAATGGCGGCATCTGGCCGTTCATCGGCGGCATGTGGGTGCGTTTCATTCACCGCATTGGTTTTCACGGCGTCGCCCTGCGCGAACTTGTACAACTCGCTCATCTAAATCGCACCGGCCGCGAGCACGAGTGGGAGTTCAACGAGTGGGCCCATGGCGTCACCGGACGCCCGATGGGAAAAGCGTTCCAAGCCTGGTCCGCCGCCTCGTTTATCAAGGCTTGTCACGAGGTCGAAGCCGACCCCGCACATCTAAGCCGCGACTAACATTTCAAATCAGGCTTGGCGCAAAACCCTGCTGAAAGAAGACAGCCCACTTACTGCCTTCCGCGTGTAAACCGATTGGCTCGTCAGCTTGGCCCTATCAGTAGGTTGTGGCCACACGGACGTTTGTCCGAAATCGCATTTGTTCCAATGGCGCTTCGGAAGGCCGCAACAACTTTGCCGGTATAACCGCCAGAAGGAAGGAATGCAAACGCACCACGCCTTCATGCGTGAGGTAAGAAATTCCGACGGTGCCCACCACCCAACTCATAAATTCCAGCCATACCGCCCGCACTGAAGATTCACTCATCACGACATCCGAAGAAACCATTTGCGCGATCGCCGGACTCGTATGCATCAGTAAGCCCAGAATGAAAAAACAGAGTGCGTTCTTAATGTTCATGAGGGTATGAAAATTTCGTTTCGCTTCCTATAGCCATGCTCATGCCAAGCATGTCCAGCTCATCATTAATTGTTAATTTATAGCATTTTATCAATTTCGACACCTGTGCAACAGCCTACTTTTCATGCATTCAGCAAGGTGCTTAAAACCTTCGTTCTTGCAGGTTGCATGATGGCGAAATGAATGCTGATAAGAAGCGTAAAGAGAACAAATTTTCATCGCTTCTTACTAATTTCCAGCGATTTACTTAAAACTTCGCATCAACACACCAGCGCCCGATAATCGACGAAGTCCGTCGTAAAGCCGCCGCGGAGTCCTTTGCAGATGGCAGATACGGCATCGTGGGAATGCAGCGATTCCAGATGTGCGCAAACCACCAGGAAATCCTTGATTCTTTTGTCGGTATCGAGTTGTTCGAAAAGCAATCGTGCTGCGTCCTCGACAAACTTGATATACGCGCCGTTAAGTTCGGCGAAGGCCTGCTCGTCCTCACGTTTCACCATCACCTGCGTCTCGGTGCGCAATGCAGTGAGGCAATGGGCATGCAGATCCTCGATCGGAAGATCCTCGCCCTCAGCCAATTCGATGCGCACCCGGGCCTTCGAGCGCTGGCTGTGCCCGATCGCATAGGTGCCGCGTTCTTCGCGCGCATGTTCCGCAAGTTCGGCTGAACATGGACAAGCCGACGAATAAACAAAATCGAATTCGATGAAGCGACGAAACGTGCCGTCGCGATCGAGCGACCCAATATACGAAACCACGTAATACCGGTAACCTTCCAGCCCACTGCGCAGGCTGCGCTGCACGAGCGGATAATTGAACGTGAGCTTCAGCTTCGCATCGAAGGAACCCACCGCGCGCCGGTGCTCAGTGAGAATTTTCTTCAAGGTCGACGTCGTGATAATCTCGCCCTTGTGCTGATAAAAAGAACGCATGATGCGGCTCATGTTAATGCCCTTGTGATTGGCTTCCAAAGAAACGGTGCCGGTCACGGAGGTTTCAAGCGTCACGGGTTTGCCTCCTCTCACGGCGAACTTCAGTGGTAGCTTAAAATTGGATACACCCACTTGCTGGATCGGTGTGTTGGCGCCTTCGATGGCATCGTCCGCGTCCATCACATCCGGCAGCGTGGCGCGGTAGGCATCCGTCGCACGGAAAGCCGCGTCGTAACTCCGTTTCAATTTCGCCGGCTCTTTGCCGCCCCGGATGCGATGCAGGTAGAGTTTTTTGGACGCTGGCGTCGTCTCTTTCTGCGTGGTCGATAGGGCGGGCGAATTCTTTGCGGCGGCGGATCGGATTGTACGTTTCATGTTCGTTTTTGTTGGTTCGGCCAGGCGGTTATACGAAAACCGTAGGCGCGTCGCGGACACCGGGATCGGAGGCGCGAACGTGCTTAGCTGGTCGGAAGTGAAAATGAGGGGCGCAATAGAACGTATCCCGGGGTCGCAAGTCAAATGCGGCCTCGCGTCTATCCTTCGGCGAACTGTAAGGCGTTTTACCCCCGTGTTTTTCCACTTGGGCGGGTTGATTGCATATCGCGCCTGCACAAGGTGTCGCGTCTTCCGCTCCCCATGCCTTCATTACGCTTACAAGTTAACGGCAAGGTGCACACGGTCGAGGTCGCGGATCCGTCGACGCCTTTGCTCTGGGTACTCCGCGACAATCTCGGACTCGTTGGCACCAAATACGGTTGCGGCATGTCGCTTTGCGGCGCGTGCACCGTGCACCTCGCTGGCAATGCCATCCGCTCCTGCTCTTTCCCGGCCATCGCCGCAGTCGGCCAGCCGATCACCACCATTGAAGGCCTCGCCGCCGACGCGGAGCATTTGCATCCGTTGCAGGAAGCGTGGATCGAACACGACGTCCCGCAATGCGGCTATTGTCAGGCCGGCCAGATCATGCAGGTCGCGGCGTTGCTCAAGCGAAACCCCTCGCCTTCCGACGCCGACATCGACGCTGAAATGGCGGGCAACCTTTGTCGTTGCGGTACCTACCTGCGCATTCGCGCGGCCATCCACACCGCGGCCAAACAAATTCCCGCGAAAGGAGCCTCGTCATGAACGGTCCTTCCAACCCAAACCTTCCGCCATCGGTCATTGTCGCCGAGAACGAAATCGACGCTGCGCTCGCCCAGGCTGCAGGCGTCGCCCAACCGCTGGATCGCCGCACATTTCTCAAGCTCACCGGCCTCGCTGGCGGCGGACTCACGCTGGCGTTTTTCCTCGGCGGACGCAGCGAAACCTTTGCCGCCTCTGAAACGGCGCTCTCGCCCGGTTCCGCATCAGGGGACTTTGCCCCCAATGCCTTCATTCGCATCGCCCCCGATGGTCTCGTGACCATTTACGCCAAAAATCCCGAGATCGGCCAGGGCGTGAAAACATCCTTTCCGATGATTGTCGCCGAGGAACTCGGTGCCTCCTGGGAAAAGGTTCGGGTGGAACAGGCGCCCGTCGATCAAGCGCGTTTTGGCACGCAAAGCGCGGGCGGCTCGACTTCGATTCCAAACAATTGGGAACGCCTACGTCGCGCCGGCGCGGTAGCCCGCACCATGTTGATCGCCGCGGCCACTGCCGAGTGGAAAGTCTCGCCGGAGGAATGCACTTCGGAAAATCACGAAGTTGTCCACGCGGGCTCCAATCGCCGACTCGCCTTCGGCGCTCTCGCCAGCAAAGCCGCGGCACTGCCCGTGCCGGACGAGCGCTCCGTAAAATTGAAAGATCGCGCCCAATTCCAACTCCTCGGCCGCAGGATCACCGGCGTCGACAATCGAGCCATTGTTACCGGTTTACCTTTGTTCGGCATCGACCAGGCCCCGAAAAACACGCTCTACGCCGTTTACGAAAAATGCCCTGTGTTTGGCGGCAAGGTCGTGCAGGCCAACCTCGACGAGATCAAAAAGCTTCCCGGCGTGAAAAACGCCTTCGTCATCGACGGCAACCAACACGACGACGAATTGATGCCGGGCGTGGCCATTGTCGCGACTTCCACGTGGGCGGCTTTTCAAGCGCGCCTGAAACTGAATGTTCAGTGGGACGAGTCCGGCGCGTCGAAAGACAGCTGGTCCGGCTTTGTCGAAAAAGCCAAAGCCCTCGCCGACAAGCCGGGAAAAACCATGCGGGCCGTCGGCGACGTCGATAAGGCGTTCGGCTCCGCCAAAATCGTCGAGGCGTCTTATACGTATCCATTTCTCTCACACGCCACGTTGGAGCCGCAAAACTGCACGGCGTGGTTCCATGACGGGATTATGGAAATCTGGGCACCCTCGCAGACTCCCGGCGGCGGTGGCGATACTGTCGGCCGTGTCCTTGGACTTGCCCATGAAAAAATCGTCGTTCATCTCACGCGCATCGGCGGCGGCTTCGGTCGACGCCTGCTGAACGATTACATGGTCGAAGCAGCCGCTATCGCCAAACAAACCGACGCGCCGGTCAAGCTCACCTGGCCGAGAGAGAGTGACATGGCGCACGATTTCTACCGCGCGGGCGGTTTCCATCATTTCAAAGGCGGCGTGGACACCGCCGGTAAATTAATTGCCTGGCAGGACCATTTTGTAACGTTCGGCGCAGCCGATAAAACCGGCCGTGGCGCCGCGATGGGCGCCGAGGAGTTTCCTTCGCCCGTTGTCCCTAATTATCGTTTCGGTCAAACGGTCCTCGACTCGGGCACCCCCACCGGCTGGTGGCGTGCGCCGGGCGCTTGTGCCTTCGCCTGGGCGGTCCAGAGCTTTCTTCATGAGCTTTCCGTTACCGGCGGACGCGATCATTTGGAATTTCTCCTTGAGCTCATGGGCGAGCCGCGAAAATTCCCGCCGGAAGGGCGCAATCCTCTCAATACCGGCCGCGCCGCCGCCGTGATCAAGCTCGCTGCCGAGAAAGCCGATTGGGGCAAACCGCTGCCTCCGGGCCGCGGGCGCGGTCTCGCCTTTCACTTCAGCCATCGCGGACATTTCGCCGAGGTGGCCGAAGTAAGCGTCGACGCCAACAATCGCCTCAAGGTTCACCGAGTCACCGTGGCCGGCGATGTCGGCCCGATCATCAATCGCAGCGGCGCCGAAAACCAAATCGAAGGTTCGGTTATCGATGGTCTCAGCGCAATGTGGGCGCAGGAAATCACGATGGAGAGTGGCCGCGTCACGCAGTCAAATTTCCACGATTACGCCCTTCTGCGCATGCCCGACGCACCACAAGTTTCCGTGCACTTGATCGAAAGCGACAATCCTCCCACGGGCTTGGGCGAGCCTGCGCTGCCGCCTCTGGCACCCGCTGTGTGCAACGCGATTTTCGCCGCCACGGGGAAACGCGTCCGCACGCTCCCGCTCACGAAGGCAGGTTTCTCCGCCTGATGTTGCTCAGGATCGCTTAGCCTCCTCCGCTGACACAAACATCTTTCGCCGCACCAGTTTTCCGTTCATCGCCATCGTCTGGCCTCGACAAGCTTGCAAAGCCCGCCGCGCAGTGCTTCGACACTGGACGACAAACATGAGCATGCGTTTTTGCATTTTGGGCAGCGGCAGTTCCGGCAACTGCGCCTTCCTCCAGACCGAGCAAACGCGCGTCCTCGTCGATGCAGGCTTTTCCGCGCGAAAGACCCAGCAACTTCTCTCCGCTTTTGGCGAATCGCTCGAAAAAATTGAGGCGATTTTCCTGACCCATGAGCACGGCGACCACGCGGCCGCCATCAATGGCCTCGCCCGCTATCCGCACATCAAGGTCTTTGCCAATTCGCCCACCGCACGCTCGCTTCAATCCGGACTCGAACATCGCATCGACTGGCAACTCTTCGAAACAGGGACCCGTTTTCACTTCCGGGATTTGGAGGTACAGAGTTTCTCGGTTCCGCACGACGCCCAGGAGCCGGTCGGTTTCGTCTTTGCCCATGGCAACGACGACCTGCTTTCGCCCCGTCGCCGTCTCGCCTGGCTCACCGACCTCGGTCACGCACCGCGGCATATTCATGAGCACATCCGCGAAGTCGACGTCGTGGTCGTCGAAGCCAATCATTGCTCCGATTTGCTCAAGGCCGATACCAAACGCCCTTGGTCCGTCAAACAGCGCATCAGTGGACGCCACGGCCACCTTTCCAACTCCAGCGCCCGCGAACTTCTTGAGTCCGTCGCAAGCCCGCGTTGGCGACAAATTTATCTCACGCATCTTAGCCGCGATTGTAACAGCCCGGAAACCGTGGAGCGGGCCTTTGCATCGACCAAGAGTACACTGAGTTGCACATTTTCGGTTGTGGCTCCGGGCGCCGGGACGCCCTTCTACGATTTTTCGTAGCCCAACTTTCGATTGGCCTTCCGTCCGGAAACTCCAATGTTGGAGGCTCGCGTTTTTCGCTTCCAGTGAGACACGCGCCTAATTTTCCAACATGAGTTCAACAGAGACTCCCTTCCGCCGTACCAAAATCGTCTTCACCCTAGGACCCGCCACCGAAAGCGAGGAAATGCTCGAAAAGCTGATCCTCGCCGGCGCCGATGTCGCGCGCCTCAACATGGCCCACGCCAAGCATGACTGGACCCGCGCCATCATCCGCCGCATTCGCGCCGTTTCGAAAAAAGTCGGACGCGAAATCGCCATCATGATGGACATCAAAGGTCCCGAGATCCGCACCGGCGATCTCGCGGTCCCGATCGAACTTCGCCCTGGCGATATTTTTGATTTCACCGTCAAGCCCGGCGCTCCTCGCGAAACGTCCGAGGAAATTCGCTCCGTCGACGTCAATTACAAGGATCTCATCAACGACATTAACGTCGGCGACACCGTGCTCGTTGACTCCGGTCTTATCCGCCTAGAAGTCCTCGAAAAGAAAGATGCGCACATCCGCTGTCGCGTGCTCGTCCCGGGCCAGCTCACCTCCCGCCGTCATATCAATCTCCCCGGCGTGAAAGTTAATCTCCCTTCCTTCACCGAAAAAGATCGCGCCGACACCCTTGTCGGTATCGAGGAGGGCATCGATTTTGTCGCCCTGTCGTTCGTGCGCGAAGCCAAGGACATCGAAATTCTCCGCGAATTTCTCCGCACCCATCGCTCTCCGGCACAAATCATCGCCAAGATCGAAGACCAATCGGCGATCGAAAATCTCAAAGACATTGTCCAAGCCTGCGACGCCCTCATGGTGGCCCGCGGTGACCTCGGCATTGAGTGCCCGTTTGAAGACTTGCCGATCATCCAACGCCGCGCCGTGCAGAAATGTCTGCAACATGGCAAACCAGTCATTATCGCCACGCACATGCTGGAATCGATGATCACCTCGCCGATGCCCACGCGCGCCGAAATCACCGACGTTGCAAATGCCGTGTTTGAACGCGCTGACTGCGTCATGCTTTCGGGCGAAACCACCATCGGCCGCTACCCGATCGACTGCGTGAAAATCCTCGAGAAAATCGCCTGCCGTATCGAAGACGAGTTGGCCGAGGATCGTTCCGAACCCGCGACATTCTCGCACGAAAAAATGAAGGTGCTGCGCTCCGCCGTCGTCATGGCCAACGAAGTTCCCGGCTCGCAAATTCTGACCTTCACCCGCCAAGGCTTCATGGCCCGCGGCCTCGCCGCCCTGCGCCCACCGCGCGCACCCGTCCTCGCCTTCACGCCCTCGATCGAAGTTCTGCGTCAAATGCGCCTCCTCCGCTCGGTCGAAGGCTTTCTGCTGCCACTGGAATCGAATCCCGACGAAACCATTCGCCACGCGATCTCGCACCTCGTGAAAACGAAACGCCTGAAAGTCGGCGACAAACTCATCGTCGTAACCGACATCCTCTCGCACGACCGCCTGATCGACAGCGTCCAACTCCGCACCATCCGCGCCACGGATTAAAACGAGCCTCAAAAGGCCAACAGACCGTCCATCCGAGTCTGTTTCAAATACATTCAAATCCCGCCCTAACCCGCGGGATTTTTTATTGGCCGTAGCCGAACCACAATCTAGCGACAAGCCACCGCGCCGGTCGTTAAAAATCGATATCTTAAAACTTCAACTTCCCACCTCAACGAGCGATGGCGCGCAGCGCCATCGCTAATCCAGCGAAGGCTGATACTCAGGAATCAGCACCTTCAAGTTTCGCTTAATGTCGTTGGCCGAAAGCTCGTCCGTGAACGGCTCCAATTCCGCCATCGCCTGACGGCTTGCCTTGGTCGCATCGCTGCTCGTCACAAAACGCATGATTCGGGGATGCTCCGTCGGCAAATGTTGTTCGTCCACGTGCTGGAGCTCCTCGTAAAGTTTTTCGCCCGGCTTTAGACCTGTGAACTTGATATCGATATCCTCGCCCACCTTGTAGCCACTCAGCTCGATCATCTGGCGGGCCAGATCGACGATCTTCACCGGCTTGCCCATATCGAGCACGAAAATTTCCCCACCCTTGCCGAGCGCGCTCGCCTGCATCACCAAACCGACCGCTTCCGGAATAGTCATAAAATAACGAATCACATCCGGGTGCGTGACCGTGACCGGACCACCCGCTTCGATCTGCTTTTTGAAAATCGGCACCACGCTGCCGGACGAACCCAACACATTGCCAAAACGCACAGCCATTAGCTTCGTTTTCGAAGAGCCGGTCGCAAACTGAGCCGCCGTATCCGTCACAAGTTGTGGCGGACGACTTGACCCGCCGGTAGAAGTAACCTCCTGGCGCGAGACATCACCAACCGTTGAAGAAGCCGTCTTCGCGCTTACCTTCGCCGCCGAGCGCATCGCAGCCACCGCTTGACGCTCAAGTTGCGCCTCCGCGATGACTTCATTGCTCAACGCTTGCAGATGCAATTCCGCCAAACGCTTGCTCGCGCCCATCACATTAGTCGGATTGATGGCTTTGTCGGTCGAAATCATAACGAAAGCCTCAGCCGCATAATCGATCGCCAATTGCGCGAGCTTTCTTGTCCCAATCGAGTTGTTTTTAATCGCCTCGGAAGGCTGCCGCTCCATCAGGTAAACATGTTTGTGCGCAGCGGCGTGAAAAACCACCTGTGGACTATGCAGCTCGAAAATCGCCTTCATCCGCCCTTGGTCTAAAATATCTGCGACGAGTGGAAGAATCAGTCCGCCCAAACCCAGTCCGTTCATCTCTTGTTCGATCACAAAAAGTGAAGGCTCGGACTGCTCCACCATCAACACGCGTCGGGGGTTAAGATTGGCGATCTGGCGACAAAGTTCGCTGCCGATACTCCCGCCTGCGCCCGTCACCATCACCACCTTGTTCTCCACGAAATGGCGAATGGATTTACTATCGAGCTGAATAGCCTCACGCCCCAGCAAATCTTGAATTTCGATCGGGCGAATCTTGCTCACCCGCGCTTTGCCCGACGCCATGTCCTCGAGCGCCGGTATAGTCTCTACTTGTACACCGCCCTTACCCAGAAACAGCGCGATTTCGCCAATTCGCTTCGCCGAAGCCGAAGGCATGGCGACGATTGCACGCCGCACACCAACCAATGACTTCAACTCAAAAAAATCCTCCGCCACACCATCCACCATCACACCATGGATAAACTTCCCATGTTTGCTCCGGTCGTCATCGAGAAAGGCCACCGGTTTAAAACCTCTTCCCGGCATACTGAGCAAATCCGTAGCCAACGAAGCCCCTGCATCGCCCGCGCCAATGATCGCAATCCGCTCCATCCGCCGATCCCCCAATTTCTTCCCTATCATGATTCGCTCACGATAAAGCCGCAGCGCCATGCGAAACGCGCAAAAGCATACCACTGACAACAGCAAATCCACCAACAACACCCCGCGCGGCGGCGTGTATAGCGGATACCCCGCCATGCGCGGCACGATCATTAAGGCACTAGAAACCAACAACGCCGAAGTCAGTCGCACAAAATCCGGTATGCTGAAATAAGTCAGCATCGTCCCCATCTGCCCAAAGACGACCAACGCCACCAGTTTCACCGCCAGCAGTAACCCAATGATCCGCATACGGTCAGCTTGGAACTCAGCAGTCGGCGCAAAATCAAAACGCACCTCGTAAGCAACGTAAAAACAGCACACCACGATTGCCGCATAAAGCGCCAATACGATAAGGAACCGATAGCTCAGCACATCCCGAGCCGCCTGAGTGAGAGATCTTTTCACAAAAGAGTTTTAAGGTGGATCCGAATCCCTACCCGGTCTTCATAAAAATTTCACGCAAAATCGCATAGTTCAATGAGCGCAGCAAAACAAGTTCGCTCCATAACACCGTATGGACGTCCTCAATATCTTGAGTAGATGCCGAATAATCCCGCGGCAAGAGTCAAACGTGGTCGATGAAGAGAAGCTCTCTCGAGCACGGGATTACGACGCGAGAAAACCGCAGCATTAGCGCGAAGTATGGATAGGGTTACGTAACATGGGGCGGATATGGCCTATAGCATAGCGTTTCCCGCAGTTCTAAGCCAGGGTCATAATAACCAGCAATTCGCTATCCATATTTGCTGTAGTCATATCCTACACCCGCATCCGCAAGAATCTTATGCACATTTATGTCTCCCCTCATAATTTCTGCACTGAGCTCGTCAGGAAACAATTTCTTGATCAGCTCATTGTCCAAAAGCTCAGGAAACCATTCTTTTCCCAAGCGACTAAGTTTTTTTTGCACCAACGCCTGATACCCTCCATACGGCGTCTTTAGCTGCTGAAGACAGATACTAGCGTGTTGATCGACACCAAACGAAATATTCCTTAAAATATCTATTCTACGCCACTTGATACTCCTACAAATATTATACACAACATAAAACAACTTATCCACCCAGCCACTCGAAAAAGACTTACCGACTGGAGCAGTAGCATCCGACATTCCTGTATAATAATAGTTAACCCAGCTATTAACGCGAAGAAATTCGCTGTATACTTCCAATCCAGAGACAGGAATAAGATTCTTAATTTCAGTTGCCGTATAGAAATTCCTATTAGGCACCAGCAGAATTCGTTCATCCATAACGTAACTTATGCACAATTCAGGCTCCTGTTTACTGCGAGGGAAAATGTAGCGCAGTCCACGCAGTATATTGTAAAGCCAAAGACATTGGCTTCTAGTTATTAGAAATATATCAATATCCAAGTGATTATTCCGGTCCCTAACCGGATTACTAGCCGCCAAGGACCCCGATATTCCAACGAATTTTACTATAGGATTTTTAGCAATTTTATTGAGACAAGCCAAACGGGAATTGATAAGCTTTCTTGCTGTTGCTATTTTGGAAGCCTTGACCGCAATCTTGTCTTCAAGGCTCGGTAGAGCAGCAAAGCCATCATTTAGAACTATTTTCCCTTTCAAGTGCAGCTCATTCAGCGCGGCGTAAAACGCATCTCGTTCAGATACTCCAAGCCTTGCCGCTATCTCTTCAATGCCAATAACATCATTAAAAACGCCAGCATAACAGACTAAAGTTGCGATCCCAGCAGACAGAGGCAGATCCGACCATATGCTTGCTTTTGAGTTCATGACTTGTGAACCTTTCAAGGAGGCCCAAATCAGAACAAATGCAGGAAAATTTCAGTAACAGACCAGTTACGCTTTTTTCTAGATCACGCACGACACGATATGGAGCGATAAATCGAATAGTAAAACGCCAGAGCGTCATGCATAGTAAGGAGCAACGCTATTGACCTGCATTGAACCTCAATAGCCTAGAACTCCTACGCAGCTAAATAATGCAATGCCCATAACTCGTTCATCCTTCTTCACAGCCGCTATACGCCGTTACTTCTACAGCGGCTGGGCCTTCCTTATTCCCTACCTAGCGGTCTACCTACTCTACTACGTCACCAAGTGGCCGGTAAACACGGCAAACAGAAACCAGACACTAGAAGCCGGAAGCCAGATAACTACGAGTTTGGTACCATGCCTGCTCCACATTTATTGGGTCCTGCACGCAATCCATGTCATTCTTGGAGGCTTCGCCCTGTGGAGCGCGCTCCACGCGAGACTAAGTGGGAAGCTGGAAGTTTTAAGCGAAGGAAATCCTCAATGCAAAACCTCCAACTTAAAATGGCTCACGCGCATTGCGCCGTGGGCTTTGCTCGCCCTACTCTTCTACATCCCCGGCGTCTACCTCGAATGGCCCTCTGACCCGTGGGAACACCTGCGCCGCATCAACGAATGGCGTATCCTTGATACCGTTGGCGCGCACTCCTTCTGGAGTAAATCTGCATACTTTATCCCCTATAGTCTACTCAGCTGGTGCATCGGCCTCCGCCAAATCTTCTGGCTCGATTTTTATTATACAGGTGTCTGCCTATTACTCTGCTGGCAGTATTATCGCTTCTCCCGCGCCTGCGGCCTCGGCGAACGCGCCTCGATGGTGTTTGTCATTATACAAGCACTGCTATTCGGGAATAATATATTCTCGTTCTATAGATACTACGGTATATCCAGCAGCATCTACGCCCAATTAGGCGCCATCGCCCTCACACGCATCATTCTAGAATTTGCTTCATGGAGAACTAGTGTAGCACCGCAGCATTCTCCTTATTCGACTTTCCTAACTTCCGCATCCCATCCGCCTCCCCGCCCCATCTTCTGGCATTTGCCATCGCTACTTCGCCTCTTACCTATCACCTTTTGCCTACTACCCTTTATTGCCTTCAATCACCCGCAAGGCCTTGGCATCGCCGGACTCGGAGTCATCGCAATCGTCGTTTGGCGCCTGATCGAGTGGAAATATTCGGTTATCTGGTGGCTAACGGGAGGTGCACTTGTCATCAATGCTCTCTTTCTTTCGTTATACCCTCGACTCGCCATTATCGAAACATACCGCGAGCACGGCTACCTAAATGCATGGTACGGTTTTAACATCCTCGATCTCACCTCAGCCGCAGGCGACCGCATGCTACAAATTGTCAGCGGTGCTGGACTCATTAATTTGGCAGCTGCGCTACTTCTATTCCGCCGTAATCACCCAATCGCATGGTTTACAACCATTCCATTTTTCGCTCTTCTCTTTCCCTGCTTAAGTCTTCCCCTCGCGAATGCCCTTTCCGCAAATGACGCTACGGTCAGTATTATTACTTTCCAACGAATGCTCTTTGCGATCCCTTTTGGGTGGGCACTCATTTACCAATGGGGCCATTTGGGCTCCGCTATTTTATGCCAGCGCCAGCTATCATCTATAATACGCAAGACATTGCGCATAGTCGGTTTCGAAGCCAATACTTTGCTTACAAGTCTTGTACTCGCTACAATTGTCACCATTACCCAAGCTAGCCCTGGCTACAATCGATCATGGCATGCTGTCATACATACTTCAGACGACTTAAAAATGCAGCCTATGCTGAGCATAGCCAAATGCATTTCGTCACATCGCACACACTCTTCGCAACTCGTAACGTCGTATTGCATCGGGGCTGTGCTTCAGTCGATTGGCGTATCCGACGTTATCTACGCATTGCGTGCAATCTCGATTCCAAAGCCAGATATTATAAATCCTACCATTCATAAAATCCGAACGATTATGCCTAGTGATACAATCATCATCGTTCCCAAAGCAGCTTCATTATATACATTCTGTTCTCAGAGCGGCATACTATCCAACCATTGGCCCGCCCAGCAAACTCCCTGTGACTATCTTGGTGGCACCGAGCTAACTTCGGAGATTGCTAAACACAATCTATCAACACTAGTATGTGCGCAGGGAGAGCTCTATCAATTCTCTGCACTGCGATCCCGACCGTAGCCCACATTAATTTGGATCAAAACTATAGTGCGCTACAATCCGATAATTCTACCTCAGTCTTTACAGATACGGATTACATTCTCACCGCTACCTCCTTCAAGAAGTGATGGTCAAATCTTACATCGATCGTTCTCCTCTTTCCAAGAGAACGGTTAGTATCCATGTGACAACTACGAACAACATGGCGATACTCGCAGCCAGCAAAATCCCACCACTACCGACGAATTTTAGTGCAACTATGGAACAGATGATATTCCATAAACAATAATAGGTTGCAACTGCAGAGTGACTCCCCCCCCCCTGCACCATTCGCTGATATAGGTGTGTTCGATGCGCTTTCCAAACTGGTTCATGGTTCGCAACGCGACGGAAAAATGTAAACAGCCCATCAGCCAGAAAGGGCCACAATGCCATGATGGCGAACGTTGGCAATCGGGCGTAAAAATGATGCTGGGAAGATAATTCTTGCAACGCAATTATTGGCAGTATCCCAAAGCAAAACCCAAGAAAAGCACTACCAACATCACCCATAAATATCTTTGCGGGAGACCAGTTATGGCAAAGAAAACCAATACACCCTCCCGCCAACAGGGCACCCATGACAGCTACGCCTTGAGCGCCGACCGACAAGCCAACACCAGCCCAAAAAAAGCCGGCAGTGGCTCCTTGTAGCCCAGCTATGCCATCAATTCCGTCCATAAAATTGAAAACATTAGTTAAGCCTACAATCCAGAGAACTGTTAGCGGAGCTCCTAACCATCCCAGTTGAAACTCGAAACCGAGCTGAACAACTTCAAACGCACCAAATACTTTTATAACGACCACCGCAGCAACTAGGTGAACGCCCAATCTTATGCCGGGCCCCACCGATCGGAAATCATCCCGCAGACTAACTCCCGCTATTCCAAGAGCGGTTGTTGCCAACGTGACTATCTGAAAAGTAGATAGATGAATTTCGCACAAGCACCACGAAGCGATTAGCCCAATGCACCATGTAGCGACAATACCCACTCCACCACCTCGTGGTGTGACTTTGGTATGGGAACTCCGCTCGTTTGGCCGATCAACAAGTCCCAGTACAGGAGCCTTTCTGACAATAAATGCTACCAAAGCTGAGCATACAATTGCTGATATCCCGGTATAAATCAGCATACTCGAAATTGTTTTCAATTTATGAAGGTCTAAATATTTTTATAAAATGTTGCATGCCGCGCCAATGCTTCTACAAAGTTGGGCAGAGGAATATCCGGCAATGTTTCCAGCATACGACTGTTATCAATAACGGTAGATGTAGTCAACTTTCCCAAGGTATCTAGCGTGAGAGGAAATCCGTTTATTACCCTATTTATCACAGTTCCTCCTGCCGATAGCACTTTGAATACAGACATCGGCAGCGAAATCGGGCGAGGGAAACCACAATATTTTGAATACGCCTCGCACATTTCTCGCAGGGTCGGAGTGTCCGTAATGGCAGCATTAATTAACCGATAACGTGGAGTCGTTTTAAGTGCCATCTCCACCAAGACCTCTACAGCAACATCTACAGGAATCACACTTTTCCTAGCGTCACCATCGCCAGGCACAAGGAATTGTCTCCGTTTTAGCCCACGTGCGAGTTTAGCAAAATTTGCTCGATCACCCTCACCAAAAACAGTCGCAAGCCGGATTACACGCCAGTCCAGCGAAGACTTTGATATGATAGATTCCCCTTCTAGTTTGGTCTGGGCATAGGCAGAAACCGGTTTGATCAAAACATCCTCACTAACCGGTTGCCCAACTGCACGTTTCCAGTCATATCCGGCGATTGTTGAAACATATACTATGCGATCTACGCCGTTTTGGAGACAAGCATTAACTAGATTCTGCGTACCTCGAACATTCGCTTCTTTAAACGCCTGCACCTCCTCAGGCGTTTCTACCGGTCGGTGGGCACGTCCAGCGCAGTGAATCACAGTTTTTGTTTTTTGGAGCAGCCTGCGAAGGTCTGGCGTTGGATTGCCAAGCAATGCTAATTCTCCCTCGAATACCTCGATCCATGGACCCGTTGAACCAACCATATCGTATCCTACCACCAAACAACCTTTTTCGCTAAGCCGGCAGGAAACGCGTCGACCTATCCAACCCGCTGATCCAGTAACTAAGATCAAATCACGAAGAGTGTTCATTCAATTCTCCAAACAATTTCAGCCATTGGCGACTTGTTGACTCCATTGAGTAGTGTGCATGGGCAGCGTTATATGAATTAATCCGTTTTTTGTGAACTTCTGCAGAACGCTGTGGCAATCCCTCAAGAAGCGTACGGAGATTGCGTGCGTCACCCGGTTCAATAACCCAGCCACAGTCATGCGTTTTTATCAGATCAGCCAAATCGGATTGATCCGGACAAATAGCCAGCACAGCCTGTCCTGCAGCCATTGCGCTATATGTTTTGCTCGGCATGACCACTTTTTCGGCTCCAGGCAGCATGGTGACCAACGCCACATCTGCGCCAAGCATAGTTGCTTTCCAATCGACAGATTGTCGAGTTCCTGAGAAACTCAGTCGTTCATGGCAGGTATTCTGTAAATGACTTTTAAGTGCATTTGCGCTTGGTCCATCCGAAGCAATCGTTATGTTGACACCCTGCGGGACGCCCGGTCTCAGAGCCGCTCCCAAAGTCTCCCAATCGTGCAGCCTTCCCATATGACCTGAATAAAGACATTGCAGAACTGGCACCTCTCGAACGCCCGGCTCGCAATCAGAAAATTGCGTGGCGTCTGTACCGACCGAAATCACTGCCGTGAGAGGTGCCGATCCATACGAAGACTCCGCATACACCCGCAACCTTTCCCCAAGATATACCGTAGCCGCAGTATTTTTGATAGCATAGCGCGTGGTTGCGGCCGCAAAATGGTATGCAGGGCTATTCCTGGACCATCCTCCACCGAACATAAGGGCGTCTGGGTAAAGGTCGTATATAAGGTTAACTACTTTAATGCCACGTCGCCCAGCGATGCGTGCCGCTACCGCCGGCGCAAAAAATGGGTTAGTCACTGACACAAACAAGTCGTTTGTGCTGGCATGCCGTACAGCGCGCGCCATCATTATTGTATAATATATATACATAGCCACTCGCAAGCGACAGCGAGAGAGAAAACCCGATTTCGACCGCCAGTAGTCCCTGAGACTCACAGCCGAGTGTAAACGCGCGTCGATACCAAGTTTTCGCCAAGAGCAAACTTGGTACTCTCCAAAAACTCCACCTCCAACATTCGAACAAAACCAAATACGTTGTTTCACAAGATATCGATAAATCCACTGTCAATTCAACCAACCCGAAAACGCACCAATATTTAGCGTAAGCTGCTATCCATCTATGGATTGCAGTCCGGACTCTCCATGAACCATTTGGCCGTACGCCTAATGCCTTCTTGCTGCGATACAAGCGCTGGCCCACAGACAGACGCCGTCCGCGTAACATCAAATATGTATTCTGTTAGAATGTTATTGAGCCTAAAGGTGTTGAACGGAAAACGAGCAATGCCAGTCCAGTTAATGAGATCACCAGCACGGGCTAAGACTCTCGCCAGTGAAATCGGTAGTGTCGGAATTTGCGGAGCGTTCATTTCGCGACCCAATGCAATCGTATATTCTCGAAGTGAAAGCGGCTCGTAATCGGCAAGGTAAAAAGTCTGTCCGTAAATTGCAGCCCTGTCGGCCGTAAGAAGACCCAAATATTGATGGGCAATATTTTCTACATAGACATAAGATTTCAACAGTTGGCCATTGCCACAATGGAAATACCAGCCCTTTCGTATTAGATGTAGCATGTGTTGATAGTGTGAACTCATGTAGGGCCCCCACACTGTGGTCGGGCGTACCAAACACCATTCTACGTTACCACCGTTTCTATCTCGAACAAGCTGTTCCGTCATTACTTTACTGCGGCCATATAAAGTATTGGGGCAGTATTCCGTTTCAGACATTGGAACATGACCAACACGACATACAAGTTGAGAAGACGTGAATATAGCTCTCCGCACTGTGCGACATTCCTGAATTGCTTCGATGAGATTTTTTACGCCATCAACATTTGTAGCATATCCAGCGATAGATTCTCGTTCGTCCAAATCAATTCGGGCAGCTAAGTGGATGATGGCGTCCGGCATGATTTGATTGAATGCTCTTTTCAACTCACAACCATCCAGTATGTCGCTTTTGACGAACCGATGCATCAAGGAAGGGTTTTGAGGTTCCACCCGGTCAAGCCCGATGACTTCAAAACCCGCTTCGAACAGCTGTTTACACAACCACCGTCCTATAAATCCCGAGCTTCCGGTAACTAATATTTTCATCAATAGTACGGTAGGTTTTCTGTAACTAAAGAGTAGCGCTATCTTTCATTTTCGAACGCTTCGCTGCACAGAGTTCGCCGCAGAGATGCTCGTAGGTTTGGGTAATCTTAGCCCAGGAAAACCGATCGCGGACCAAACGCTGACCTCTTTCCCCCATGGCTTGCATGGCCGAATGATCTGTCTTAATAAACTCAGTCATCTGCGCTGCAATCTTATCGATATTTAAGGGAACGATCTTTCCAGCACCACATCCCTCGATGTCATTGAAATATGCGCCAGGCGTCGTGATAACTGGGCAGCCAGATGCAAGCGCTTCTAGTAAAACCATAGAAAAACCTTCCGCCTCGGTCGGTAGCACAAATACTGTCGCTGCCTTAAATAGCGCGTGTTTATCATTTGTATCGGCGATACCCGCATAATGAAACTGGCTAGATAACCCGACTTCTCTCACTCGCTCTGTAAGGATCGGAACCATCATAGCTTCGTCGGGACCAGCTAGGACGCAATGAATATTGGTAGTAATTTTCGCGGCTTTAATGAATGCTTCTACAAGTAAATCAGGGCCTTTCGTCGGGTGAATCCGGCTAATAAACAAAAATACTGGCCTGCCCGCCGTCACACGGATGATGTCTGCTACCGTCGTAGATGGGGTGCCCTTAGTTGTGGAGGGCGGATCAAAACCATTTGGGATGATTTCGATACGGTTTCTAAGTTTCAGCGCACGATATGTCTCCACCTCTTTTTCGGTCAGTGCAATCAGCGCATCAGCTGATTTCATGATCGGACGCTCTCGAAGCCAAATAAAAATAGCCTTTTTAAGCCGACCTCTTTTTAGGCGCAACGGATCGAGGTTTCCACGTTGATGATACAGATAAACCTTACCGTGTTTTCGAGCAAAGTTTGCACAAAGCGCATTTGAATATGTATAAGTGATATGACTGTGGATGACATCGCAAGTTGGTCCAAATTCACTGAGCCACGACGAGAATTCAGGGCCAAATTGGAAAACTGCAGAACACGCAAATGCAGGTATCCCCGTCCGCTGCAATAGCGTTGGTCGAGCCCGAAAGTATCGGACGTCAACACCGTTGACTTTATTGGTCTTGTTAAAGTCAACGTCAATCCGACCTGGAATATCCAGATCGGAAGCAGCAACGGTCACTTGGTGTCCGCGCCGAACTAATTCTTCTGCCAAAAACGAAACAGAAAGCAAAGGCCCCCCTCCGCCTTTGGCCGGCTTGTAGTAAACAGTATTAAAAAGAAAACGCATGACTACTTAGTGAACAGAAATTTTATGGATGTTCATCCAGAGTTTTAATATAACCAAACTGAAGATACGCTGCGTATTCTTGAGCCCCCGACATTGGCCATTCCATAGGGACCTCAACATTTTTTGATCAAAAAGAGCATCCTTCTGATCAAATAGGACGTCCGTAATATATTGCTTCCATTCGCCTTGCATCCACGACTGCAAAGGAAGCGAAAAACCCTGCTTCCGCTTGAGATCAAGGGTAGGAGGTAACAGCCTCTTGCCAAGGTGCCTTAGTAGAATTTTGCGCTTTTCAGGTGTAGCCCTCAAATGGTTAGGAACCTTACTGAACGCAAACTCCATTACATATCTATCTAGAAACGGAGCCCGAACTTCCAATGATGCAAGCATACTAGCTCTATCAACTTTGACGAGGATATCTTCGGGTAAATATGAATGGAAGTCCATAGCCATCCCGGCCAGAGGAATCCCTTTGTATTTGTAAGCAAATGACTGTTTGTACTTCTCAGGAATATCCCATCCTGATTCGTCTCGTTTTTGAAACGCCGGTACAAGAGCACGACGCGCAACGGCGTCAAAAAATAAGTTAAAATGAGCCATTCCATTGCCGATATCCCCTGCACTCCCCATAAGTACTGTGCGTCCAGGGGCACCAATTGGTAGACAAGCGCGAGCAAATGCGGCGAATCCCCTTCGTAAAGAGTCGGGAATATACTCACGGATTTTTGCGTGTTTATATAGCCAGCTATAAAACGGATATCCCCCGAATAACTCATCTCCTCCGTCTCCCCCCAACGCGACAGTACAATGTTGGCGGATTAGTTTTGAAACAAGGAACGTCGGAAGCATAGACGAATCAGCAATGGGTTCGTCGTACTGCCAAGCGAGTTGAGGCAAAAGATCGAATGTCGCAGGTTGCGCAGCGAGCTCTACGTGATCTGTACCAAAGTGCGAGGCAACCAAGCGCGCGTACGGAGCTTCGTCATACGCGGCGTGCCCCGGAAACGAGATATTAAAGGTTCGAACTTTGCCGCTGCACACCTTTGCGGCGATCGCGGTCACAAGGCTGGAGTCGACGCCGCCGCTCAGTAAAACGCCTATTGGGACGTCAGCAACCATTTGTCGACGGACCGCGTCCCGCAGTAGGCCCTCAAGCTCATCGGTGAGCGTCTCGAGATCGTCAGTGAGTTCTGAAGCGTGAGCCGGCATGCACCAGTAAGCCCATATGCGAGTGGCCGGCTTTCGCAGGTCCAGAGTGAGGGCGTGCGCCGGGGGCAGTTTCCTGACTCCTTTTAAGATGCACCCGTCATGCGGTACATAGCCATATGCAAGGTAGTATTGGAGCCCCGAAAGATCAATTACGCGCAAAAAGGGAAGGCCCTCCATAAGCGCCTTCAGCTCCGATGCAAACCAGCAGGTCTGCCCATCGTGCCAATAAAAAAGCGGCTTTTCTCCCGCACGGTCCCGCGCCAAGAGAGCCGTCCGGCGTCGACCGTCGTAGATGGCAAATGCGTATGCACCATTCAAACGATCAAGACAACCCTCACCCCATTCCAGATATGATTTGATGATTACCTCGGTGTCGCTGTGCGATTGGAATGAGTGGCCTTTAGCCTCGAGGATGGCACGCAGCTCGACGTGGTTGTATACCTCTCCGTTGAAAACGATTGTGACGTCTTGCCGGCCGTCGTGCATAGGCTGGTGACCACCCGAGGAGAGATCGATAATCGACAGGCGACGATGAGCGAGCCCCGCCTTACCGTCGGCAGACCACCAAAGGCCCGAATCGTCTGGCCCCCGATGGCGCATCGTGTCGCGCATACGGGTCAGCGCTTCCATCTGAGCGCCTCCCGAATTGGAAAACACTCCGATTATGCCGCACATTTCGACCTCGCTTTCTTGCAGAATGTTATAAACAGGGAAAAGGATGTCACAGCTTCACCGCTTGGACAAAGGCATCCGAGGTCGTAAGATCAGCCTCGGTAATATGGCTGAAGCGGGTTGCCAACGCGGTCCTCAGCAAAGCCGACGTCTGTTCAACCTTCTGGGTGGCCAGGAGCTGAAAACCGACCTCGGTCAGAAGTTTCTCATGCGTCGAGAATGGCTCGCGGTTGAGTAGATAGGCGCGACGCCCTCTCATCAATTTCCAAGTGAGATCGGAGAGGCCCCAGTGGCCATTCCATTCCGTTGTCAGCTGATGGCACTTGAAGTCGATCTGATGTGAGATGAATCCCCCTCGACGTAACCAACTGTACATCGCCGCGTAGGTACCAGTTAGGTCATCGACATGCTCAAGGACTGCCTGAGAGTAGATCATGTCCACCGATGCCGGGTCGATGATCTTAGCATTGAACCATGGCGCAGCATAGCGAACGACAGATCCGGGGCGACTACAGTCACTGAGCGCATCCCGGATCAGTTCCAGCCGCGATGGCCGCATCAATTCGCGGATACGCGCTTCGCTGATGATAGCGTCGGGAAAGGCATAATTCGTCAACTCAGGTTTGAGATTGGGAAATTCGCTGCCATCTGGAATGTCGGCTCGGCGTGCGAACAATTCGATCATCTCGTCCAGAATCGGCGCGTGGTGCTGCAATGACGCATGTTCGACCACATCCATGCCAAAGTACTTTTCAGCACCCGAAAGAAGCGCAGCCAGGCCGATCCCAATCGAATCACCGGGACCAAGCTCGCCTACTATTTTGGGCACTCCAGCCGTAAGACGGTTTTGATGAGCGAGGACAAGATGACGCATCCACACGGCATAGCAATACCGGGCTGAATTCGTGCCGCCGGTGCCCTTCGCGTGAAAAGAGGACATGCCGGGGATGAAGGTAGAAACGCCGTAGGCGAATTGTTTGAGGTTCATGTGACAGTGTTATAGATGTGGACGTAATTATTGGCCATCGCGGACAGGCTCCATTTCTGGATTGCGACAGCAGCGTTCTCTGCCTTGCGTAGAGTCGCCGAGCGATCGGTGAGGGCGACGCCTAATTTCTCCGCCACTTCCGACGGTGAGAAACATTGTACGAAGGTCGCGCTATCGTCAGAAAGAAACTCCCGATGTGCGGGAATGTCGGAGACCACAAGTGGACACCCACATCCCATTGCTTCCAAAACCGTGTTCGGGCAGCCTTCATACTCACTCAGCGAGGTGAATATCGACGCCTTCCTCTTGAGGATGGTCCAGGCCATGTCGGATGAGACGTGACCACTGAAGTGAACAGATCCCGCAGAACAGACCGCTGCGGCCAACTTCTCGAGAGAAGCCTTCTGCGGTCCCGTGCCGCATAGGATGAGGCTGGCCGGCATGCGTTGCTGCAAACAGCCAACCGCCCGGATCAAAAGATCCAAACGCTTGGAGCCAGTGGAATCGGCGGCGAGTCTGCCCACGTACACGATCACGGGCCCCTTTAACGCAAGGATTTCCGAAGTCAGCGGAGCGTCGGCACTGCGGATCTCGTCGAGCGCAATCCCGTTCGGTACTACAAAACGGCGGCCGCGCTGCAGCTTTTGCCTCCAATAGTCGTCGCCTCCTTGGGAGTTCGACACGATGGCGTTGGCGAATCGCGCCACGCCGACTCTCAGGCTCGCCTTCCACCGGCCGGCGTAGGCGCGCTCCGAGCTCGGTTCTCGGAATATCCAAGGAACCCCAGTCACCCGCGTCGCAATACCGCCAATAATATCCATTTGGAATATCCATGTTTGAACGACATCCGGACGCAAGCGACGAGTCAGCTGGACAACGCGCCAAAGTAGAACCGGATCATAGTTGGAAGATAGAGGAAGCCGATGAAGGCACACGCCCCTCCATTGTGTAGGCGCCACACCTTCATAGCAGTACCCGACGTGCACGTCATGACCGAGGTCCACTAGCGCAGGGGCAAGATTTGCCAGCTGCCGCTCCGCCCCTCCTCCGCTTAGCGTCGGAATTAGATGTAAGATGCGCACTGATCAGGTGAGCGGCTTTTAGACAAAAAAAGCCAAAATGTCACTGTCCGGCAGTTCCGCCAATGGCAAAAGGTTTTGCCGGCGGCACCGGCAACTGCCGAGTTTTAGTCTGTAAAATCTTAAGAAGCAGATAGAGCGGCAAAAACCTGAAAAGAAAGGAGGCAATGAGTATATAAAATGCAGTTCCCCGAATGGTATAGTAGGCAATTACTATTAAGTAGAAATAGGCCAACGTCGGCCAAAATTTCCGCGAACTGCGGACATACCAGATTCTTGCTTTCGCAAAGACAAACCCCAGCAACATGCCACGAGCTATGAGTTCCACCCAGCCATATCCGATGATCGCCTGTGAAATAGGACTGAACATAAAAAAACCCGGCAAGGCCCGCTCTGCTATCCAGTTTTGCACATCAAGTTTTGGAAATGGGAGCAGCTGTTGCGGAACGACCATAACAACATCGTACAATGTAAACTGTACTGGGATTTCCCCCAATTCACCGCTCTCCTTAAGTCGCAGCAAATCGAAGTTTCCGCCAAACAGTGCTTGGAATTCTGTGTTGGTGGAGACGGTCAGCTCGAAACTGTCAACCTTGCTTTTAAAATTTGTTAGGTTGGATCCCAGCGTCGCCTGACCACGGACAAACCCGATCAGCAGAAAACCGACGAACAAACACAAACCGATCGTCAACATCTGCCATATTTTCAAACGGCGGACAAACTCATTATACATAATGACACACGCGAGCAGAATCAGGACTAATTCCGTTCGAGCCCCCATCCATAGGATGTTACTAATCACTATAACAGCCAGCCAACAATAGAGTATCAAGCGATACACTGGTTTTTCCCAGCCAAGAAACAACGTAAGCAGCAAACCCAATTTCACGATCAATCCGACGCCGTTGTGTCCTATAATTCCATAAAACTGCCGGAACAACAGAGGCATGCCCAGATATACTTCATACGAATCGTACATCCGCTCAACATCATATACCCCGTAAAGATTGATTCCGTAGATCGCTTCGATCGCATACATTACGACCGAGAGAGCCATCCAGAGCGCAACCAAGAGAGCAACCGTTCTCCTGTCCGGAGGATTGGGCACAAAGGGAGCAGCAGCCCGCCGGGAATCGAATGCGAGATAACCGGAGACAAACGCGACCAAATACACCACGTACCACCACATGAATCCACCGAATTGACGCGGCGTTGGATTCAAAACGTAGAGCTGGTAGGCGCTCAAGTAAGTATGCTGACCGCCCGCAAGCAGATACTGCAGGGGTGGTATGATTGTGTAACAGGTCACGGCCAATACCGTGAGGGTGGCTGGGTCCGCCAGCGGCGGACCCGGCCGCCGGGCCTTAAGCACCGTCCAGAAAAACGCGGCGGCTAAGACGGTCGCACCCATGGGTGCGATCAAATACTTTATCTCGTCAGCCGATATCACAAACCATACCGCACAGGATAACGCTGCAAGCGCCACCCCAATGAGCTCCTTCGGGATGCGCGCAAGAGCCAGTTTCCTTGGTATGCGTGTCATGAAAAATTTCGAACCACGAAAGATCGATTTGTATACCCTCGTCTGGTCACGAACTCCGGATGAAAACGAACTGATTGCACCCAAAGCCGTCACAGGTCACGAGATTCGTTAGCACAAATCCTTTCTTGCGGGCATAGTGGAAGATGTCCTCGACCTTGGCGGCCTCAAACGGCAGGCCGCCCAGCCAATCATGCCAATCATGAAAAATAGCCATCCCGCGGTTCTTTTTGTACGTCGCAAACTGGTTCTCCCTCTTGAGCAAGCTCCCAATGACGGTCCGACAAAAGAAATAGGGGATGAAGATCGAGCTCATCGCAGCCTTGCCAAGAAAACCGGAACAATAAATTTGTTTCGCTCTCAGCCAAACTGCCGTGCGCTGGCCTTGGTGATTGTAGATTGCTATGCACAGAATTCCTCCAGTTTTCACCATGGACGCAGCATTATCGATAGCCATCCACATTTTGCCAGTGTGGTGCAAGACCCCCCAGGAGTATACGATATCGAAATGCCCCAATCCGCCCAGAAATTTATCATCCAAGACCGAACCCCTTAGTACCTTCCAATCGGCATCGTTCGGGCAATAGCGTGACTGCAGGTGACTCGTGCATGCGACTGATTCCGGGTCGAAATCAAAGGAGACTACGGTTGCACCAAGTCGGCGAGCTGAAAGAGAAAACAAACCGCTCCCCGACCCGGCATCCAAGAATTTCAAGCCTTTTAAGTTGGCTATTTTCAATAGTTGAAGAAGGGAGTTCTCCGCCTCTTTTATCCTATCGTCATTCAAAGTGGCGAGAAATCCACGCCAGTTTTTTCCGAAAGAATAGCGCTCACCTTTTTCAATCTCGGTCTCAAAGTTATTCACAATTGTTAGGTTTTTGAATTTTGCATCATTGGACTTGCAGTGAAAGAATCGGAGTTTTCACGCTAGCGCAGGCGTTTCATTAAACTCCGCGCACCCGGCATGAGAAATAGGCTGCAAATAATGAGTTCGCGAATCGGAAGCTGCCCCATCCGCAATGTTGCGAACATGAACTTCAATGAACCTAAACGGTCAGAGGGCGCATAGTAGCGGGCGCAGCGCATAAGGACCGCAGCGCAATGGGCCCTCACCTGCTTGTTCCGATACGCTTCCGGGTATACCGCGAGAAACCGGCAACGGACATCCTTGAACATGGCCAAAACTTCTGTCGGATTCCCGATCTTGGTCAGTGCCGGCATCGTAATATGCAACCATCTTGTCGCAAATTCCTGCGGGAATTCGCTAGTCTGTAGAATTCGCCCGAGATTTTGCCGGTAAACTGGCGTAAGCTTGATCACGTCTTCTGTTGTGTAACGCCTCGACACAGAATTTGCGTGCAGGCGAAAGTCCACCAAGACCTCGTCGAGATTACAAATCTCATACAGATGAGCCACACGGCTCCATAGCTCAAAGTCCTGACTCGTTCTGAACGTTTCGTCATACCCCTTCATTCTCTCCCAAATAATTTCCCGCCGGAATAGCGTTGTCGAGTGAGCGAGCGGATTGTCAAAGATCCAGTGCCAGGCGAGAGCCACCGGATCAACCGCCTTTCGCGAACCTCCCTTACGAATAGTTTTCCCCTCCGCGTCAATTGGCTGGATCTGTGTTCCAACGACAGCAACGCGCGGATTCTCGTTCAGGAACTCAACCTGCTTCGCCAAACGTTCCTTATGAGAACGATCATCTGCATCCATACGCGCCACGTAGTGGCCTCGTGACAAGGCAAGTGCCTTGTTCAGTGACTTCGTTAATCCGATGTTGGTCGGGTTGTCCACAAGACGCACCCGGGGGTCGCCATACGAAATGATGATTCTCTGAGAATTGTCACTCGAGCAGTCGTTTACGATCAGAAACTCGAAATCCGTGAATGATTGAGCCAAAATTGAATCAATTGCCTCGCGCAGATAGGGCTCACCATTGTGCACCGACATTATCACGGACACGATTGGCCGGTGGCCGGATTGACCGGAGTTTTCTACCATTGCATGTCCTTGTTCGTTCGCAGCCACAGACCGAGCGTTAGCAAAATCCAAGTGTTATAATCCCCTCCCCGGCGGTCCGTCTCACTAATACCAGGCAAAAGATTCCTCAATGGCGACCCGCGAGAGAATACTTCTTCCGACAGCTCCTGAACATCGGGCATTTTCAACCACTGGCCAATGGGAGAACCAAAGCCTTGCTTCTTTCTATTCCGCAGTTGTTCGGGCCAATAACGTAAGCATGTTTTTTGGAGCAATATCTTCGTGTTATTATCTTCCACCTTGAGTGAAACGGGAAGTGTGAACGCAAATTCAGCGAGATCACGATCAAGGAATGGCGCTCGGATCTCAAGACCATGCGCCATCGCCGCCCGGTCGACCTTGACCAAAATGTCACCAGGCAAATAGGAGGTTAGATCGAAGTAGAAGCCGTCGTTCGCGATGTTTCCCGGTTGTGAAGGCTTATGATATTCTCCCGGGAAATAGGCAGCCACTTCACCGCTCCGGTCCCCCCAAAGAGTCTTCCGCTGACCATTGCCAAAATGAACATGTTGCATTACCTGCCGCGTCCACATATCAGGCCAGCGCGCGGCCAAACCAAAGCCGGATGAAGTGAGTGCCAGCGATCTCCAGCGATGCCGCAACAGCTTGCTTAGCGATCGAAGAAACACCCAAAGAACAGCCGACTTCGGCACTTCTCCGGACTTCACGAGAGCGGGATACCACGAATATCCGCCAAATAACTCGTCTCCGCCGTCACCGGAGAGCACAACTTTTACCTGCTTCCTGGCAAACTCCGAGATGAGATAGGTCGGGATGTTCGATGTATCAGCAAAAGGTTCGTCATATACTTGGGCCATTCGCTTGAGCATCCGTGCGACGTCAGGGGTTCCGAGATCGATTGCGTGATGCTCCGTGCCGTATTTCTCTGCCACCGCTTTCGCACAGGGCAGTTCATTAATATAATGTCCGAAGCCGACAGAAAAAGTCTTCACCCGCCGTTCTCCGTTTTGCTGCATCAAAGCCACAACGGTACTCGAATCCAGTCCGCCGCTAAGAAACGCTCCAATCGGAACATCCGCTACCATTTGCCGCTTCACGGCTTGGCGTAGTAGATGATCGAGACGATCCTTCGCATCATCCAATGACAACTGCCGCGGCTGGAGCAGCGGTCGCCAATAACGCGTTACCTCAAATGCTTCTTTTTGCCAGGTCAGATAATGGCCAGGCGGGAGAGTGTGCACATTTCTAAAAACTGTCCGGTCCGGAGGGATATAGCCCAAGGCCAGATAGGCATCCACCGCACTGAGATCAATTCGCTTTTCGATCAGACCGGAGGCAAAAATGGCTTTTAATTCCGACGCAACCACGAGAGCCCCGCCGCGACTGACCGCATAATATAACGGCTTTTCACCAAAGATATCACGAGCCGCGAAGAGACTGCGAGTTTGCTGGTCCCAAAGGGAGAAGGCAAACATCCCGCGCATTCGATCAACACACGGCGCGCCCCACTGGAAGTAGGCAGCGAGAATCACCTCCGTGTCGGAAGTGCTCTTGAACTGGTGTCCCATCAGCTCCAACTCCGAGCGCAGCTCCCGGTAATTATATATTTCCCCGTTAAAGGTGATCCAATAGCGCCCATCGGCGTACGACATTGGCTGCGCTCCAGTGGCGAGGTCAATCACACTCAGCCGCGCATGGCCCAATGCGCACTCCTTGAGAATGATCGTACCGTGTGCATCAGGGCCACGATGCCGAATCGAATCCAGCATCGCCCCGAGGGCTTCCTCGTGCCTACCTTTGCGGTCAACAATCGCTGCAATTCCACACATCGTCGGCGAACTTAAGCTAGTTTCTGGTCTGACCTCACAGCGAGATTCCCCTCTCCTCCGGGCTCCAATTGTCTTTCATTAAGAATATGGCCCGCGATCATTTCGCAGGTGTAGATTTCATCATACCTCTCATGAATGACATTGCACAGGACTGTCTGCCTTTTTCGCCACTACATTGCCCTCTCGACTGTAAACCAACTCCATCCCCCCGGCATCCTTGAAGTACTGGTCAAACTCCTCAGGGGTGATGAAACGTTGGTAGGCATGATTGCCGTAATAATCGAAGGTGTTTGTCCAAGTTGTTTTAAAGTCGGGCATGAGATCGTAATACAAAACGGTGCCGGATTTTCTCAGGAAGTAACCAAGTACCGGAACATAATTCATTGCGCCAAAAACCCCGGTCACAAACAGCAGCTTGAATCGCTCCATGCCGCTAAGCCTACTGCGCAAATATTCGTAATAGCTCGCTGTTAGCCTGCGTTTCATTCTCGCCAGCCAGGACTTAATCGGTTGGCGGATGTAGTGAGCCGCCATGATTTGCCCGCCTTGTTTTAGCACCCTGCAGAGTTCCCTGACCGTCTTCACCGAATCCTGCGTGTGCTGTATGACGCCCTCACAGTATACCATGTCAAACTGCTCGGATTGGAACGGCAATCTCATGATATCCGCCTGGATTCCCACCCAGTTTGTATTTGATCTTAATTTTCGTGCAACGACTTCAATCGCCTCAGACAAATCAACGGAAACTACCGACGCTCCCAACGAAAGCATATATCTCGATTGATCCCCAGCGCCAGCACCGGCATCAATTACCACGCGATTGGCAAATACGGCCGGGTCCAGCCCAAACTTGTTCACGACCCGCATGCGCAAATCCCCCTGGGTTCTCATCGCGCTATTCCAGGTCCACTGCCACCCAAAACTATCGACCGTCATGCTCTGCTGGAACGCGGCATCGCAACCAGAAACTGCTGGTGGCCTCAAGTTGTAAATTGCAAGCCAATCACGGTACTTCAACGCCAGCTCCGGTGTCAGGCGAACGATACAATCCACAATGGGATACCCTGTATCTGTTCCCTTGATGCGCATGGCACCGCTGACCGGAACGCCGCCGGGAGTGCGGGCAGACACGATAGGCTCCAACGGAACTCCGCTGAGAGGATCGCGCCATGATATCGTATCGAATAAGCCGCGCTTGTTATCGAATATTACACTGGGGTTTGAGTCGGACATAAGAAATGAAAAAATCTTTTCGTCGGTGATAGCCGAGGTTCATCGTTACGTGGCGGAGAGCCCTTCCAACTATTGAACATTTCCCCTCGCATGCAGTAATGCAGCTCCAGTATTTGCATCATCACACACTAAACAGCCATCCAATCTTTCGGCAAGACGCCGGAGGAATCCAGTCCCTCGACATTAACCCAGTTTTTTGGCGCCACGACCAGTTTATCTGGTTGATTAGACAACCACGCTGCCCACCAACCAAAGGTGCTGTTAGGAATGACGAAGTATCGGCATTGTCGCATGAGGTGAAGATAGGCGGAAAACCCGGGTCCTGCGTAATCGTGACCAACGAAAACATGCGGGACCTCGAACCGGAGATTTTGCTCGCACCATTCAATTTCATCCGAAAACACATAAATTTTCTGCACTTGTCGCCGTGAGGTAACATACTCGAGGGCGCGCGAAATGTAGTCTGTGCCCACCACACCGTGGGTGGAGTTAGTTACGAAATCTCCGCGTCGAACATTGATACATACAGAATGACACCCCGCTATTTCGGACGCTAGAGCTGATATCCTGTCATCAAAAGAAATCTTAAAAGAAAAGTCAGCCTGGATCTGAGCAGCGATGGCCTCGAAATACTTGGGATTTTGCCAGTACCCATTGAGATAAGTGTTTTGCCCGGCCTGAAGCACTCTGTCTTCAAAAGCAAAATAGCGCCCCTCATTTAGAATCACGTATTTGTCCCACAACGAATAGAGATTAAGCGTCCTCTTAGCGAAGAGCCTGAGCCGGTGACTACGCTTGGCACTATAGGTTGGAAGCGTCGGGTCGAGTTCGCGATCAAGCGATCTCGCAACAATATTGAACATTTGTAATGCGTATTCCCGCTTTACGAACTGGGGTTCGTCTTTGGGAACATATTCAAAATAAGTCGTATCGAGAACAAGCTCGGTGCTATTTCGGATGGCGAGATGCCTACCCAAAGCATATTGGAACATTTGATTCCCAAGACCACCCTGTAGTCGCATACAGATCATTGAAATATTGTCATATGTCGAGAATATGCATGATTCCAGTAGGCCGCCAACTCTCGCAAAACGAAACCAACGCACTTACATATCGCGGACGGTAAAAGACGACTGAAACCACGTTACAGATATTGGAGGCTGATCGATGATCAATGCTTTCAACGCATCGCGCTACGATCGACGTATGCTCGATTTGTTTGTCGGTCGCACTGGATTCATATTAGCTAGAGGAGACAACTAGACCCGTAAGGTCCAACTATCCCACAGAAATTTGTAATGGTATACCGATTTGTGGGTTCTCGATAATTGCTCGCCAATTTTTTCCATCCGAGTTTCTGAATCGCTGCTCAAGTCGTGAAATTGCACCTGGATGTTACGAATCATGTTAATTTTTCGGCTAGAAATCAACCGCTCCAACAATTCATACTCACCGCCTTCGATATTTATTTTAATCAAGTCAATAAAAGCGATATTTTCGTCATTCAGCCACTCAACGACGTCCACAATTCTAATGGATTCAAACGAATCTGATTTTCGGAAAATGGAGCTACCGTCCGCGGCTATTGCGATTCGCTCATCACGTGTTTTTCCTCCTAACCCACACCGAACTATCTTTATGTCCAAATTTCGTCTAAAGCGCTTCTCTATATAATTTGCAAAAGCGTTTACTGGCTCGAAAACGACAATTTTGCAACGATACATCGAATATAGATCGCTGGCCCATTGACCACGATAGCCACCAAGATCTAAAACGTATGCGTTTTCACTCAGCTCGTAATTAAACCGAAGCTGGTCGTCGCCACCATCCTTTTTCCAACGTTCGACAGTACGGTCAAACTTCGTGGGAAGGACACGTTTCCTTATTTCTCTAAGGACAATGCTAATAATATTTATATAACGCATTCTCATTAATTAAATCTATTTTTGCGGTCGATGAATTGCGAGGTTTGAGTCTCAGGCATCAATATGACCGGAAATCGGGAGACTACGCGGTTTGTTTTATTCGGCGCTACTATGACGACATTATCAAATAATATACAGTCACAATTGAACTTTTTATTTAAAATATACTGACGAAGTTCGGCTATTTTCGGGTAGCCTCCTGTTCTGGTGAGGTCAGACGCATCATCGATTAGCAGAACGTACTTCATAACGGAGGAGGATAGGTTTTGCCTGCTTCGAATGATATAGTTGACAACTAATATAGCGACGAGCTTTAGCGTCCTAACTTTAGGACCAAGAGCTGATTAAAGTACGCACATGTGGCAATGTACCTCCAGTTGCGATAAGAGCGATTGCTCCGACCAGTACGAGCCAGCTCGCAACAACCAGTTGTGAAGACGAGGCGGAAGGACTCACGACGAAGCCGCAGATACAAATCGTAAAAGCCGTGACCGCTGGCACGGCAACATCCCGCCAATACCATGCATCCCGATCCTCCACGAAATACCGCCGAAAATAAGCCGGCACCATAAAAACTATGTATGTACTGTTTAGCACGATCCACGCGACCGCTGCACCAACACCTTGATATTTGTAGGTAAGCCCAATTATAAGAGGCACCACAATGATTGCTTGTACCGCGTTTGTATAAGTAATTAATTGAGGCCAGCCGAAAGCCGATGCGCTATAACCTGGAACAGAAGCCATTCCGTTAATCATGGTGCCGCATACCAGCAAACTAACAATCAGATGACAATGCTGGACAATGGCAGGATCGTGAAGCCAAAGGGACAATATTTCTTTGGAAAAAACTATAATCAGCGCACACGCCGGAAATAGAAACAAAGACAAGAGCTGCGATGTACGGTGGAAAAACAGACGTAGCTCTTCGGGTTGCGATAGTTCATGGAGTTGCACGAACCGGGGAAAGATTGCGCTGTTAAATGGCAATATGATCATCCAAATGGTAGATCCAACCGTACCGGCCAGCGTATAGTAGCCAAACATTTCCAACGACAGCATTCGGCTCAAAATAACCTTATCTAGCTGATTAAGTATAATTCCGATGATGGCATTAGCAGAAACGGCGGCTGCATACTTCCAAACCCCGCGAAATACCGCTATGTCAAATCGAGCCGCCTGACCTTGCGCGGGTAGGCTGCGCCAAGTTGCGACCAGGAAAATCCCGCTGCCGACTACCCCAGATACAATCTGCCAACCGAGAAATGTCTCAATGGTCGGGGCAACAAGCCACAGCACCACAATAGCTCCCGCACCGCGCAAAGTCCCGACGACTATCAGAATTGCATTGACCAGGACTTGACGCTGCAAAGTCCATCAACCCTCCCTGATAAAACGAAATTGGAAACTGCAGCGCAACTGAGATTCCCATTAACCGGATTGCTTGTAGCACCGAGTGCCCCCCTAGGTTCTGGGCCTTTATCCAATGGTTGCTGATATACGGAGCGAGAATCACAACCAACGCTCCGGCAAAAACGGCAATTCCCCAATAAACTACCTCCAGTGTCCTGACCAGATTCCTTTGCTCACCTCCCGAATCGCCATTTACCGAAAGACGTGCCAGTTCTCGGTTCATGGTCGCGCCAATCCCAAAATCCAAGACTCCAAGGACGCTGCTCAAGCCCATATAGAAACCAATTAAACCGTAGGCTTCGATACCAATGAAGTGCAGGTAAGCCGGAACACACACAAGACTGAGGCCAGCTCCCCAGATCCGACCAATATAATTGGCGATTAGATTACGTCCGAGCATAGCTTAATTTTTTCACGCCTATGTGCCCAAACTACCTTAGTGATATAGGTGTCACGATCTATCTAGTCAAAGTTGAATGTCTTTCAACCAGGACCGATTATCACAATGCCAATCAACAGTGCGTTGGAACCCGTCGGCTGCGATTATTTCCGGAGACCACCCTAACAGTCGCTTGGCTTTACTGATGTCCGCCCATGTTTCCTTAATATCTGCTATATGAAATGGCTTACCATCAATCATAGCCTTTTTCTTCAATGAATTCTCAATAAATTGGATCACTGCCTGAAGCGTGATCGGATTACGGCCACCCCCAAGATTAATTATTTCATAACCCAGCGGTCTCGCGGCCAAGATTGTTCCTTTGGCAATATCATCAACAAAAGTGAAATCGCGTGATTGCAAACCGTCTCCAAATAGCTCCAGCCTTACGCCTTCATCAATCCATTTTATAAAACGAAAAATACTCATATCCGGCCTTCCTGCCGGGCCAAATACAGTGAAATATCGCACCACCGAAATATCGAGCCCGTATAGTTTGTGATAACTATAAGCCATAAGCTCGGCTGCTTTTTTGGCTGCAGCATAAGGCGAAAGCGGCGTATTGACCGACAAGTCTTCTGTAAACGGCATTTTACAACCTGCGTACAAAGATGAGGTCGAAGCCAAGACCTGCTTCTTGACCGAGTATTTCCGTTGGCATTCGAGCAGATTAAGAGTGCCTTCCGTATTGGTGGACAAAAACACATACGGGTTCTCCATGCTCGCCCGCACTCCGGCTCGGGCTGCGAGATTGAAAATAGCATCAAAGTGAAACTCTTGAAATAGAAATTCCAGCGCCTCCAGATTCTCGATATCTATATACCTAAACGTGAATTTATCATGAGAGAAGCCCCCTCCTTTTGCGAAGAAAGAATGTTTGGAGCCACAGCTTGCTTTCCAATGCTCGTTGTCAAGAAGCCGGCCTAGACGATAGTCTTTCAGCCGTACATCATAGTAGTCGTTAAGGTTGTCGATTCCAACGACAGTGTGCCCAGCCGCCAAAAGGAGCTCGCACACGCGAGATGCAATAAATCCAGCAGCTCCTGTCACAAGGTATGTGCGAGGTATCTCCGATGAAATTGTAGCTATATTGTTTTTATTATTCACGATTATATAAATTCCAGAGGGCGACCGTTACTCACAATACTAAGAAGATTGATCGATGGCCGTATCGGTGTGCAGGTTTAGAATCACTTTAAAAAAGGCATTTATGCACAGTGCGTACGTCTCGCCCATGCTTCGACGATCTGTCGGATGGTTTCCTCGAGGGACTGAGTGATGTCCCACGACGGGTAGTGGGCGCGCATTTTGCGGAGATCCGAGTAGTAGCAAATGTGGTCGCCGATGCGGTTTTGATCGACGTAGTTGAAGATTTGCGGCTTGTCGGTGAACTTTTCGGTGATTTTGAACGCTTCGAGGATCGAGGTGCTGTTGGCTTTGCCGCCGCCGAGATTGTAGACCTCAGCCACGCGCGGGGCGTTGACGAACGCGGTCATGAACCGGGCGACGTCGAGCGAATGGATGTTATCGCGCACCTGCTTGCCCTTATATCCAAAAATCTTGTACTCGCGGCCTTCGAGATTGCACTTAACGAGGTAGCTGAGGAAACCGTGGAGTTCGACGCCGGAGTGATTTGGGCCAGTGAGACAGCCGCCACGCAAACAGCAGGTCGGCATGTTGAAATAGCGACCGTATTCCTGGACCATCACATCAGCGGCGACTTTCGAGGCGCCGAAAAGCGAGTGTTTGGATTGGTCGATGGTGAAGGTTTCGGCGATGCCGTTTTCGTAGCCCGGATCGGCGTAATCCCAACGGGAAGGAAGTTCCTTGAGCGTGATGGAATTGGGCGCGTCGCCGTAGACCTTGTTGGTCGACATGTTCACGAAGGGCGAATCGGGGCAGGCCTGACGGGCGGCTTCGAGGAGATTGAGCGTACCAACAGCGTTGGTGTCGAAATCGTCGAAGGGAATAGCCGCGGCGCGGTCGTGCGAAGGCTGGGCGGCAGTGTGGACGATTGCGGCAGGCTTGAGCTGTTTGACCAGTGCGAGGACGCCAGCGCGGTCGCGGATGTCGAGTTCGTGATGCTGGAAACCGGGAAGCTCCTTGGCGAGGCGTTGTTGATTCCAGCGGGTGTCGCCTTGCGGTCCAAAAAAGACTGCGCGCTGATTATTGTCCACGCCGTGAACAGTGTAGCCGAGTTCGCGTGCAAAATACACGCAGACCTCGGACCCGATTAGGCCGGATGAACCAGTGACGAGCAGGGTTTTTGACATAAGAGCCAGAGAGATAGTGTTAAAGCTTCGCCCCGTCGCGTCGGGTGGGCGCAACCGGGCAATTTGTTTTCAAACTAACTGACTCGATCACTTCGTTTTTTTCTTCGGACCGAGCAGAGCAGTGAGCAGTGGCATCACGGTCGTAAACCGTTTGCGCCAAGTCTCGAGTTGCTTGGCTCTTCCCAAATAAAATTTTGAGTTCGCGGGCGATTGCTCCGCGAGGTCTTTTAGGCGCTTCAAGCGGTCCACGCCGGTGCTGGCCATTGGCGCGATGCGCTCACGTAGGACGCCGGTCACGAGCTGGCGGAGGCTGAGTTCGGGCTCGTATGCAACGCCACGCGTTGCGCCATCAGTCTGGTGAGCTTCGACGATCGCGCCGAGGGCGCGGAGGAGTTGCAGGCCTTGGCTGGTGGAGCCTTTGCTGATCTCCAAGCGCTCCATGATTTCTGTGAAGCCCAAGGGCTCAGGCGAAGCGTAGAGGAGGTCGTAGATCTGGCCGACGGATTTTGGGACTCCGAATAGCTGCACGATTTCAGCAAAAAACGATACGCACTCGTGTTCGAAAGTGCTGGATATCGCTGTTGTTGCTGGAGTTGGAGTCGCCACGATCGCCTAGGGAAGCGAGGAGTTCACACAGAAATGAACCTCAGTTCAAGGAAAAATGAACCTGGAACACTAAATGATGAGTTGAATATGGAACTCAGGAACGGCTGGACGGATTGCGGAGAAACATAGAAAGGATTTTAACCACTGATGCACACTGATCGACACTGATGATGGATGTACTTTGCCTATACTGTTCTTCCGGTCATCCTGCGACGATCCTCCAGTGAGGTCCTGACTCAGGGCTTGTCATTCGCCGCAATATCTAAAGGTTCGCTGGCTCACGGTCACAGGACGAGCGGAGGCTGAGTATAGTCAATACGAGGGCAATGAGGAGGTCCCGGCCTTTGATATCCATGGCAATCGCAACTCTCAATCCTTCCTATCCGCGCCTACGCGGCAAAGTCGGCGGTCTCGTCTTCAAGCACTACCGCGACAAAGTGGTCGTCACCCGCGCCCCTATGTTTTCAGGCAAGTGGTCGGCAAACCAACGCACTGGACGCAACCGTTTCGCTCAAGCTTCAGCCTATGCGCGCATGGTGCAGGTCGATCCGTTGCTCCGCGAGAAATATTCTACAATCGCCGCGCAACGCGGCCTAACCATTCGCTCAGCTGCCATTTCAGCTTATTTGAAAGGTGAAGCCTCCAAAATCGAAGTATCCCGGCAACCTCACCCATGCCTGAAACGCAAGTGCCCCAAGCTGCGGAAAAACGCCTCTCCTCTGCCAGCAATCCCAAGCCGTCATCAAGCATTGAAAACCAGCTCAGCTTTGATCCGCCGCAGGACCAATAATGGTCGCAAGCCAAGGCGTTTATCGTATGCACAGAGTCGTTTCATAAACTCCAGGTGGCTCCTTCAGTCTCACCGATCCTGGGAGCCTGGCTGAAGAAGAGTTCACGTTCCCAAGGGCAGAAGGTTCCGCAAGGCATGCGTTGCCGTCGGTTGGTGTTGTTTGATGGTTTTGCCCGCCACTTCTTCGGCACTTCTTTTAAATACGCGTTTTCATCTGCATTTCATGCAGACTTCATCATCGCTTCACGTGACGCGCTCATGATGAAGAGCGATGAAACGCTTTTTTCTTTGCCTTCTCTTCACTTCGGTTGCCTTCACGGCTTGCGCGGCACGCACGGCGGAAGGAGCCGATAAATCGCTTTCGCCCTATTTTTGGGTGAAGCCGTCCAGCGTCGCAGGCTCGGATTCGCCGGGCGTTGCCGACGTGTTACCGCTTAAATCCACTTCGGTGGAGGCAAGCGTCGCTGGTGTGATCGCGGATGTGCGGGTTACACAGGTTTACACCAATTCCGGCAATGTGCCGCTCGAAGCGGTGTACATATTTCCTGGTTCGACTCGGGCGGCGGTCCACGGATTGACGATGATGGTCGGCGAGCGACGGCTCGAAGCTAAGATTAAAAAGCGCGAGGAGGCGCGGCGCACTTACGAAGCAGCCAAGGCCGAGGGCAAGACCACGTCGTTGCTCGAACAGCAACGTCCGAATGTTTTTCAGATGAACGTCGCCAATATTCTTCCGGGCGACGAGGTCCGGGTGGAATTGCGCTACACCGAACTGCTCGTGCCGACCGATGGAGTTTATGAATTTGTTTATCCCGGCGTGGTTGGGCCGCGTTACTCGAACAAGCCGGCCTCTGGCGCCGCACCGGAAGACAAGTGGGTCGCAAATCCGTATCTGCGCAAAGGGGAAATCGACTCCGCACGCTATCAGCTCACCGTGCAGATCGCGGCCGGCCTGCCGCTTCAAGAGGTAAACTGCCGCACGCACCCAACCAAGATCACCTACACCAACGAGCGCGAAGCTCGCATCGCCACGGATCCTGAAGACATGTCTGCTTCAAACCGCGATTTTATTTGCAGTTATCGTCTGGCCGGCGGTGCGATTCAGTCAGGTGTTCTTATGGCCGAGGGAAAAGATGAAAATTTCTTCCTTCTGATGGTGCAGCCGCCGGCGCGTCCCCTGCCCTCGCAGATTCCGCCACGCGATTTCATTTTCATCGTCGATGTGTCAGGCTCGATGCACGGGTTCCCGTTGAACATTTCGAAAAAGCTCGTGCGTGATCTGCTCACTGCATTGCGTCCGACTGATACGTTCAATGTTCTACTTTTCGCGGGTGACAGCCAGGTACTCGCCCCCGCGTCGCTTCCTGCCACCACCGAAAACATCAGCGCAGCCATCGATCTGCTCGACCAGCAGAAAGGCGGAGGCGGCACCGAGTTGCTCCCCGCACTCAAAAAAGCCTTCGCGCTGCCGCAGGATGAAAACGTTTCGCGTACCGTAGCGGTCATCACCGACGGCTATGTCGACATCGAGGCGGAGGCTTTCGAGCTCGTCCGCACCAATCTTGGGCGGGCCAACGTGTTCGCCTTTGGCATCGGCTCGTCGGTCAATCGCCATTTGATCGAAGGATTGGCCCGCGTCGGACAAGGCGAGCCATTTATCGTCACCGAGCCCGACAAGGCGCCAGTCATGGCAGCGAAATTTCGCGACTACATTTCCACGCCCGTGCTGACGCGCGTGGCGATCGATTTCGGCGGGCTGGAAACCTATGATGTCGAGCCGACTGCCATTCCGAACGTGCTCGCGCAGCGGCCGGTGATTGTGTTCGGCAAATGGCGTGGAATGAAAACCGGCGCGATCACTGTGCGTGGGCGTTCGGGAGATCAGGCTTTCGCGGCGACCCACGATTTGGCCCAAGCCACTGTGCTTCCCTCGGCGGATGGGCTCGCCCACCTCTGGGCGCGCACCCGGATCGCCCAGCTTGGCGATCTGGTGAACTTGCGGTCATCTGATGAACGTGTCGCACAAATCACCAACCTCGGACTCACCTACAATTTGCTTACCAAATATACGTCGTTTGTGGCGGTCGACGAAGTCGTGCGTCGGACCACGACGGATCTTAAGACCGTAAAACAACCGTTGCCGCTGCCGCAGGGCGTCGAGAATACGGCCGTCGGTGAAGACGTGCCAACCTCTCCTGAACCATCGACCATCGGCATGTTGGGAATTGGGGGAGCGTTCGTACTGATGAAACTGCTGCGGAGAAGGAAAAAGTACGGCGTGAAAAATGTTTGTTTTAACAGGAGGTAACAGAGGAAAAGGAGATAGAATTTCTTAACCACTTATGTTCACTGAAAGGCACTGATTCGGCATCTTAAAGACGGAGAGCGCAGCGTGGGGCGGGCGCTCAACACGCAACGCTATCAACCCGCACGGAGTGCGGGTTCTACCTCGAACGATGAAACAAACTACAAGCAGCAGTTCCCTGAACAGCCTCTCATCGATGGTTGCGGACGCCTCGGAGAGGCGTCCCTACCGACGAACCTTGTTCAGCTGCCGCCTCGCGTTCGTGCTTGCGCTCTGCCTCGCCTGCTGGCCGGTGGCGCGGTGGTATGTGGCGCGCGTCAGCGATGGCTCGGATGAGCCGTGGGGGTTGGCCGCGTTGGTAGCAGCTTTGCTTTTCGCGCCGCGCGAGGGGTGGAATGAACCACTCGGTAGAGGTCGTCTGTGGATGCTGTGCGGGCTTCTGACGATTTATGTGGTTAACTTCCATTGGCTGCCGCCACTGGGGCATGCGCTTTTGTTTGTCACCGCGCTCGCCGTTGCGGTGAGCCGGCGTGGATTTCCGCTGGCTTGGTGGGGATTGTTGGTTTTGTCGCTACCGTTGATTGCAACGCTGCAGTTTTATCTGGGTTATCCACTGCGGCTCGCGACGACCGCGTTATGCGTGCCGCTTCTGCGACTGGGTGGTTTGTACGTCACAGCCGATGCCACCGCGCTGCGCTGGGCGGGCGAGATGGTTGTTGTCGATGCGCCATGCAGCGGAATTCATATGCTGTGGACCGGTCTGTTTCTCGCCGCGGCACTCGCGTGTTGGCAAAAACTCGACGGGCGTGGAACGCTGCGGCTGTTGCGTTGGGCAAGCGGGGCGGTCTTCGTCGCAAATGTACTACGCGCAACGGCGTTGTTTTGCATCGAGGCGAGGATCTGGCCGTCGCCGGCTTGGGCGCACGAGGGCGTGGGACTGGTGCTGTTCGGAGCGGCGTCGGGAATTATTTATTTCGCGAGTCAAAGCGGCGCGCCCGGCGGTCGCGCCCTACCTTCAAGGCAGACCGCCATATGAAAATCTCTCTGCTCTTTTTGAGCCTCTGTGTAGTCGCTGCATGGATACCGGCTTGGTCGCGATCGTCATATGAGGATGGAGCGTCAGCGGAAGCGTTTCCGGGTTGGAATGCCGCACCCGTCCCAAGCGACATGACGCCTTTGACGCCGGGGGAACGCGAGGCGCGTTTCGCGGCGGGCTTTCCAGGAAAAATCGGCGTGTTCACCGATGGCGAGCGGACGTACGTCCTTCGCTGGGTGTGCTCGCCAACACGGAAACTTCATCCCGCCGCCGATTGTTTGCGTGCGCTCGGTTACGGCGTAAAGCCGACGCCGATCTTCGCCGAGGCCAATGGAGCACGTTGGGGTACGTCGCGCGCGCAACGCGGCCAGGAAGAGCTGCGCGTGCGCGAGCGGATCGTCGACTCAGCGGGGAATGCGTGGACCGACGTGTCGGCGTGGTACTGGTCCGCAACGCTGGGCCGCAGCGCGGGACCGTGGTGGGCCGTCACGATTTTCGAGCGGCCAAACCATGGCCGTAAAAACGAACCATTTTACAGAAGTTAACGAAGGAAACAAAGAGTCTCACCTCGTGCCTTGTCTGGGCTCCATGCGTGGACCTGAAAAAACGAGCCGGACATACCAACATTGCTTCATTCCCTTCGTTCTCTTCTGTTAACCAGCTCGAAAATCCACCGGTCTTACCAATGGTGATTTAGCAGAAAATCAAGGTGGAGCGCGTTGACCTGACTTGCACCCCACCCAAGGCTGTCCTGTCGCAGCCCAAGCCTCTGCTGCAAATGTCCGGGATACCCCTGCGCACACCCATGGTACAATTGTCGCGACCCATGGTACGCTTCTTCAAGCCCAAGGGTCGTTTGATCGGACCCATGGTCGCTCTGTGCGAACCCATGATCCAGTTGCAACCGATAAGGAGTTCCCGGATGCAACGTAATTCAACATGACAAAACTGGCGCGCTGCGAAGGTTGACGTCACACAATTGTTGCGGGCCAAGTGGGATCTGCGTTCTTTCCGTTTCTGCTTACTCTCGATCCTCGCGCAGCAGATGTCCGAGGATGCGTTCCCGACTGTTCAAGAAATCGCGAGTGACCCGAAAATGATCGGTCTGCTCATATTCCACTCGTTCCATGCCGTTCGGACCCACTTCATAAATCGTCGCATCGGGGAATCCCATGAGGATTGGAGAATGAGTGGCCATGATCACCTGTGATTTTTCGGCGAGAAGTCGCTGCAAAATCACCAAGACGCTCAACTGCCGCTTCGGCGACAAGGCCGCCTCGGGTTCATCGAAAATATAGAGCCCGTTTCCTCGGAGGCGGTTTTGCAGCAAGGCAAGGAATGCTTCGCCGTGCGATTGTTCATGCAGGGATTTTCCACCGTAACTAGCGTGATGAGCCAAATCGAGACGCTCCACCTCCGTGGCCATGCCATAGAAACTTTCAGCGCGGAGAAAAAAACCGTCCGTCGGCCGACGCACACCTTTTTCCAAGACCAGACATTCGTTCAACGACGAATGGGTTTCTTTGGTGCGAAATCGGAAATTCTTGCTGCCGCCCTCAGCGTTAAAACCCCACTTCACCGCAATCGCTTCGATCAACGTCGATTTCCCGACACCATTTTCTCCGATGATCGTGGTGAGGCCCGGAGCAAATTCGAGTCTTTCGAGGTGACGAACCGCGGGAACGCAGAATGGATACGTCTCAGGCGACGCTACCTTTCTTCGATCAAGTCGGATAGCGCGCAAAAAGCCGTGATCCTTCATGGCGCAGATCTTATTCGCCGATCACCGTCACGATCAAGGTGCGGGTGTGCGGGCGCGTGCGGTGTTCCCAGAGATACAATCCCTGCCACGTGCCAAGGAGCATTCGGCCTTCGGCGAAGGGGATGGTTTCGCTCGTTCGCGTTAAAGCCATCTTGATATGACTGGGCATATCGTCGGGGCCTTCGAGTGTGTGTTCGAAATGCGGGTCGTTTTCCGGAACTAGTCGCTCAAACCAATGCTCCAGATCATGCCGCGCGGTCGGATCGGCGTTTTCCATGATCACCAGGCTCGCGCTCGTGTGCTGGCAGAAAATCGTCACCGTGCCGCGCTTGAGTCCGCTGCGTGAAAGTTCGCTAGCAACGGTGTCAGTGACGTCGTGCAGACCCTTGCCGCGCGTGTGGACAGTGAAAGCGGCTTGGTGAACAGAAGACATGGGGAAGACGGAATTAAACGATCCGTTTTACAGAAGGCAACTAGGGGAACGAAGCGTCACCGGAGAAAAGGCATCGCTCCTGCATGGCTTGGAAACTCGACGGGGAAAAACTACCGGCTCTTCGTTTCCTTCGTTATCTTCTGTTTAAAGAGATCGGAAAACAAAAACCTTCTTACAGGAGAAAACCGAGGGAACGAAGAAGGAAGATCGGGGTCGCCGTTTTTTCGCTCTCCCACGTTGATGAGCAACTGCAATGGCTGTCCGCTCCTCCTTCGTTGCCTCTATCTCCTCCTGTAAATAAATAGTCCACCTAGCCTTCCAGGCCGAAGACCGCTTTGACGTAATTGTCGATGGAGAAGGGTTGCAAATCCTCGGGCTGTTCGCCGAGGCCGAGGAAATAGATCGGGAGTTTCAACTGGCGGTAGATGCCGACGAGGGCGCCGCCGCGGCTGGTGCCGTCGAGCTTGGTCACGACCAAGCCGGTAAGGCCAAAACTGGCGTGAAACGCCTTCGCCTGGTCGATCGAGTTGGAGCCAATGCTGCCGTCGACCACGAGCCAGCGGTGATGCGGCGCGGTTGCGTCGTTTTTCTGAAGCACACGGCGGATTTTTGCGAGTTCCTCCATGAGGTTGCTCTTCGTGTGAAGACGTCCGGCGGTGTCGACGATGAGGTAGTCGCGTTTGCGGGAGTTGGCGGTCTGCCAGGCGTCGAAGGCCACGGCAGCGGAGTCGGCGCCGGTGTGGCTGGCGACGATTTCAATATCAAGGCGCGTGGCCCAGGTCTTGAGTTGCTCCACGGCGGCGGCGCGGAAGGTGTCGCAAGCGGCCAGCGTGGTGGTCTTGCCGTCTTCCTTCAGTTTCCAGGCGAGCTTGGCGGAGGTGGTGGTCTTGCCGGAACCGTTGACGCCGATCATGGCGATGACGGTGGGTTTGCCGGGTTCGGCCTTGATGGCGTCGAACGAACCTTCGGCTCCCGCCAAGACACGCTTGAGTACAGCGGCGCCGATGGCGGCGGCGTCCTGGCCGCGGAGGGATTTATCCTTTTTGTAGGCGGTTTTGATTTCCTCGAGAATTTCCTCGGTCGTCTCGACGCCGAAGTCGGCGGTGTAGAGCGCTTCTTCAAGCGTGTCGAGGGACGATGCGTCGATCGGTTTCTGGCCAAAGATCGCGGCGGTCTTCGCGGCGATGGCGGAGACGGTTTTGGCGAGGCCGTCTTTGAATTTTTTAAAGAGACCGAACATAGGCGTGATTTTTTAACCGCGAATGAGCGCGAATTGACGCGAATAAGAAAAACTCAAAGAGGAAAACAGGCGCACGCAAACTGGCTTCGTTCACGTTGATTTGCGGGCATGACACTTCGCTCGAAACGCGGTTATTTTACTCGGCGACCTTGCGCGCGTCGCGGCCGAGTTGGTCTTTCAGGCGGTCGAGGATGCCGTTGATGAAGCGCTTCGCGTCGGCGTTGGAGAATTGTTTGCTCAGATCGATCGCTTCGTTGATCGAGACGACGGGCGGGACGTCTTTGCGATAAAGCATTTCGTACATTGCGAGGCGGAGGATCGCGAGGTCGATCTTGGCGATGCGATCGAACTCCCAGTTGTGCGCGAGGCCTTTGATGCGAGCATCGAGATCGGCGACGTTTTGAATCACGCCTTGGATGATTTCTTCGCCGTAAGAATAAGTTTCGCGCGGTTTTTCCTGAGCCTCGAAAAAGGCCTGGAGATCGTTCGCGAGATTGGTCGGAGCGTTGAGGCTCCAGGCGAAAAGATATTGAAGCGCGGCGACTCGGCCGGCCCGGCGTTGGGCGAATTGCGGTTTGCTGCTGCTCATTTTGAAAAACGTTTCCTCAATTCGGCCATTTCGAGGGCCGCACGCGCGAACTCGGCGCCGCGGTTGATTTTTCCGAGGCAACGATCCTCGGCTTGTTTCAGGTTTTCGGCAACCACCACGCCGTTAATCACCGCAATGCGGCTGTCGAGGGCAACGCGCATGAGACCATCGCCGGAGGCTTCGGCGACGAGTTCGTAGTGTTTCGTATCGCCACGAATAATCACGCCAAGGGCAACGATCACGTCGGGCTTGGTCGCGGAAGCGAGCCACTGGGCGGCGCTGGGAAGTTCGTTCGAGCCGGGCACACGGTAGACGCGGATTTTTTTCTCGGGCACGCCCGCTGAACGCAGTTGTTCGAACACTTGGTGCAACAACGCGTCGACCAGCGTCGGGTTGTAACGCGCCGCCACGATGCCGACCGAAAGGCGGGCACCGTCAACAGTCACTTCATGTGGAGCATCGAGACTCATGCGAGGAACTGTTCTGTCTGCGCGCCGACCGTGCAAGGAGCAAACTCTTTTCTGAAGCCAGGAAAAAACCTCTTCCAAGCCCTCGCACACTATGCCGCGTAACGCAGCCGGACAGGGAGAAGCCCGTCGAAATATTTTCTTGCACTCGTGTCCGAATTTCTTCCGTTATGACCTCGCTGGTGCGCTCACACCCACAACACGAGCCTCAGCAAATACCCCAACAACCAACCCCAGCCATGCATAATACGCACGGAAAAATCCGGCGCATTGCGTTCACGCTTTGCGCTATCCTTACAGCAGCGGCCTCGTCCGCTTTCGGCGCCATCGCCTTCGATGCCGTTGCCACCAAGACGGCCACCAACGCCAGTTCCGTCACGTGGTCCCACACGGTCGGCACCGGCACCAACCGCATCCTCCTCGTGAGCCTGGCTACCGAGGATACGAGCACCACCGTGCTGAATCCGTCGGCCGTCACGTTTGGTGGCGTTGCGATGACCGCAGTTCCCAGTGCGACCGCAACCGCCGGTTCGAGCACTTTCGATCGGACGCAGCTCTACTATTTGCTCAATCCGACTTCGGGCATAGGCACGGTCTCTGTGACCTTCGGCGGCGCCGTCAATGGCGTCACCGCTGGCTCCGTTTCGCTCTCCGGCGCAACTCAGTCCGCTCCGGCCGGTTCCACCGCAACTGCCACGTCAGGCAACACGATCTCCAAGGCCACGACGGTTTCCACGGCCGGTTCCTGGCTCGTCGACGTCGCTTGCTCGGGCGCTTCGAGCTCAACCTTAACTCAAGGTTCGAGCCAAACCAAACGTTGGGGCGTCTCCACCACCAATAACGGCGGTGCGGGCTCCACCCTCGCCACATCCGCCACCGGCTCCTTCACCAACTCGTGGACGGCTTCGAGTTCCAGCCAGCTCGCGCTCTCCGTCGCGGTGCTCACGCCGGCCTCTTCCGGCGGTTCATCGAGCAGTTCCTCGTCTTCGAGTTCTTCTTCGTCGTCGAGTTCCTCCAGTTCCTCGTCGTCGTCGAGCTCCAGCAGCAGTTCTTCCTCTTCGAGCTCAAGTTCGTCCTCCAGCAGTTCGTCGTCGAGTTCCGGTTCCGGTAGCTCTGGCATCATCTACGTTTCCCCGAGCGGCACCGATTCGAATCCCGGCACGCTGGCCGCTCCGACGACCTTGACGGCAGCCATCGCCGAAGCCGCACCCGGTGACACGATCTACATGCGCGGCGGTACCTACAACTACTCCACCACCATTACGATCGCCTTCGGCAACAACGGCACTTCGAGCGCCACGAAAAAAGTCTTCGCCTACGCCAGCGAAGTCCCTGTGCTTAACTTCTCCGCCCAAGCCACCGCCGACGCCAACCGCGGCGTCCAGCTCTTCGGCAACTACTGGCACTTCAAAGGCATCACGATTCAGAATGCCGGCGACAACGGCATGATGGTTGGCGGTAATAACAACACGATCGAGCGTTGCATCTTCAAGGGCAACCGCGACTCCGGCCTGCAGATTTCCCGGCGCGCCAGCAGCCTCACCAGCATGTCCGACTGGCCCTCGAACAACCTCATCCTCAACTGCGATGCGTTCGACAATGCCGATCCCACCGCCGAAAACGCCGACGGTTTCGCCTGCAAACTCACCAACGGCCCCGGCAACGTCTTCCGCGGCTGCATCTCCCACCACAATATCGACGACGGCTGGGACCTCTATGCCAAGACCGACACCGGCCCGAACGGCTCCGTCCTCATCGAAAATTGCATCGCCTATGGCAATGGTACGCTAACCAATGGTTCCACCACAGGTAGCGGCGACAAGAACGGCTTCAAGCTCGGCGGCTCCGGCGTCGACGTCGTGCACACCATCCGGCGCTGCATTTCGTTCAACAACGGCCACCATGGTTTCACCGACAACAACAACCAAGGCGCCATGACGGTCCTCAACAACACCGCGTTCAACAATACCAATTCCAACTTCAATTGGCGCGATGGCAGCACCTCGACGTTCACCAACAACGCCTCGTACAATTCTGGCGATTCCGACAAGTTCGTCGGCACGCTCACTGGCACGACCAACCTTTTCTGGGTCAATGATGCCAGCAGCAACAATGGCGGCACGAAGGTGATTTCCGCCGCCGACTTCCAGAACCTCACCGCTCCCTCCGGCGGCTTCTCGCGCAACAGCGACGGCAGCATCAACCTCGGCACGTTCGCCAAGCTCGTCTCGACGAGCGACCTGGTGAACGCCGGCACGCCTTCCGGCACGGACATTGGTGCCGTCGAGAGTTACTAACCGGCGATTATCGCCACGAATTCCACCAGCCGTTCGCACCCGCGGGCGGCTGGTGTTTCCATTTTCCCCACAAACAACCACCCCACGCCCATGTTCCCTCCCCTATTCCGCCGTTTCCGCGCGCTGCTGAGCGTCGCACTGTTATTCGCCGTCGCCGCGCCCGCCACGAAGGCCGCCATAGCCTTCGATGCCGTTGCCACCAAGACCGCCACCAATGCCAGTTCCGTCACCTGGACCCATACCATTGGCTCAGGTACAAATCGCATACTTCTCGTAAGCCTCGCCACTGAGGACACCAGCAGCACCGTGCTGACTCCTTCGGCCGTCACGTTTGGTGGCGTTGCCCTGACCGCAGTGCCCAGCTCCGCCGCCACTGCGGGTTCAAGCACGCTGGACAAAACCCAGCTCTTTTACCTGCTCAATCCCGCGGCGGGCACCGGCACCGTATCGATCACTTTTGGTGGTGCTGTTAATGGCGTTTGCGCTGGTTCGGTTTCGCTCTCCGGCGCCGCGCAATCCGCTCCCGCCGGTTCTACCGCCACCGTTACCTCCGGCTCCACGATTTCGAAAGCCACCACCGTTTCCACGGCCGGTTCCTGGCTCGTCGACGTCGCTTGCTCGGGTGCCTCCAGCTCAACCCTAACCCAGGGTTCGAGCCAAACCAAACGTTGGGGCGTCTCCACCACCAATAATGGAGGTGCCGGTTCAACCTTGGCCACGTCCGCCACCGGTTCGTTCACCAACTCGTGGACAAGTTCCAGCTCCAGCCAGCTCGCACTTTCCGTTGCGGTGATCGCACCAGCCAGTTCCTCGTCCGGCTCTTCGAGCAGCTCCTCTAGCTCTTCTTCGTCGTCGAGTTCTTCCAGTTCCTCGTCGTCCTCGTCGAGCTCCAGCAGCAGCTCTTCATCTTCGAGTTCCTCGTCCTCTTCTTCGTCAAGTTCGAGTAGTTCGTCTTCGAGCAGCAGTTCGTCCGGCTCCAATGCGAAATACAACCTCACCGGCTTCGCTACCCAAGGCACCGGCACCACGGGCGGCGGCGTCCTCGCAGTCGGCGCAGCTGGCTACGTGCAAGTCACCACTCCGCTCGAACTCGCCAATGCCATTATCTCTTTCAACAAAAACGCTGGCGTGAAAGTCATCGAGATCATGAACAGCCTCGATCTTGGCTGGAACGAAATCGGTTCCACCGTGCAAACTCTATCCAGCACCCCGTTCCGGTCCGCCACCACGCCAAAACTCCATCCCAAGCTCATCACGACCGGCGTCAGCGTAATCGACATCAAGGGCTCCGCCGGCGACCTCACGATCTTCTCCGCGAATGGAGCAACCTTGCGGCACGTCACGCTCAATATCAAGGGCACTTCCAACATCATCATTCGCAATCTCAAGTTCGACGAAATGTGGGAGTGGGACGAAGCCTCCAAGGGTGATTATGACTCCAATGACTGGGACTTCATTGTCCTCAGCAACGGCGGCGCTGTCTCCAACGTCTGGATCGACCATTGCACGTTCACCAAGTCCTACGATGGCATCGCCGACATGAAGAAGGGCACGCAAAACGTCACCATTTCCTGGTGCAAATACGTCGGTGACGATGGTGCAATCAACTCCAATAGCATGGTTCGGCAACAAATCGCCAAACTCGAGGCCAGCCGCTCCTCCTACACGTTCTACAATTTCCTCCGGACAAATGGATTTTCCGCCGAGGAAATCGTTCAGATCGTCCAGGGCCACGACAAATGCCACCTCATGGGCGCCACGGAAGATCCCACCGGCACCACGAACGACTCCCTATCGGCCACGTTCCATCACAATTTGTTCCAGAACATCTGGGATCGTTGCGTGCCGCGTCTCCGCGGCGGCCAGGTTCATAATTACAATATCTACGTCGACGACTCCGTCGCCCTCGTAGCCAAGCGCCTGCGCGATGCCCGCGTCGCCGCCATGAGCACCTCGGCCCAGACTTCGATGAACAGCACTTACTCGTTTAATCCGTTCCTCAACGGCTCGATCTCCACCGAGGGCGCCGCGCTTCTCGTCGAGAAATCGGTCTACGTCGATTGCCTCACTCCGTTGCGCAACAATCAGACCGATGTCACCGATCCAACCTACACCGGTAAAATCAAGGCTGTCGACTCGATCTATGTCATGCATAACGCCGATGGGACCACGACCAACATTCGCGGCAATAGCACCGATGCCGGCAATCCCTACGGTCCTTTCCAGGCGCCTGTCATCGCCTTCTCGTGGAACACGTTCACGAATCTGCCTTACAGCTATTCGATGGACGATCCGGCGAACTTGCTTCCGATCCTGCAAGCCGGGGCCGGGGCCGGAACGCTCACTTGGGATAAATCGAACTGGCTAAAGACCTCGTACTAATCTTCACTCGTTCGCGGCGGGTTTCTCTCTTCGGGAAACCCGCCTTTTCAACCCCGCCCCAAGCCGCCGACTGTTGCATGACCGAGCTACCGTCAAGAACCAGTCCCTCCCGATCCCCGCTACCCAATTCGACGGACGCCGCCGCCGTCGCCGCCAGCCGCTCGCCCATTCCTCCGCCGCTCGAACTTAGCCTGGGCCCGCGACACCATCTCTTGCGCACGGCCACTTACCTTCTTTTTGGCGCCGCGCTCGTCACCGCCGGCTGGATGCTGCTGCCTCACGGCAACAGCCGCGAGACAACTGCGGAACGGAGCCGCATCCGCTATCAAGAGCCAAACCGTCTCTCCAACACCGAACAAAACTCCGCCAATCTTTCGCTGCCATCGCCGCCCGCCGCGGTCATTGCCGTCCGCGATTCCGAGTCCGATCCCCGCGAACCCGGCCTCAGGCATATCACCACGCTCCAACTCGCTGGTTCCTTCTCTGAAGCTGCCGACTACGCCGTCGCCGCCCCGCTGGAATATCGCCGCGACTTCACCATCGCCGCCTACCACGAATGGGGCCGGCACCACCCCGACCAAGCCATCGCCTCCGCCGTCCGCATCGAGGAAGCTTTCACCCGCGATTTTGCCATGCACTCCGTCCTCTCCGGCTGGGCGCGCAACGATCCAGAGGGCATGGCCGAGGCCGCCCTCGCCTTCCCCGACAGCGATTTTAAAAAAGCCGCACTCACCCGCGCGCTCCGCGCCTGGATGATTAAAGATCCGAACCTCGCCGGCGACTGGATCATGACGCACCCCGATGTGGTGCCCGTCGCCGAGGAAATGTTTCGCAAAGACCGCCGGTAACCAAACGCGTCACGGGCTTCGCGGACACAAACCGCTCGGCGGATGTTGCGATATTGAGTGGTTGTGCTTTCTTGAGCCCGGATATGAAAACCCAAATATCAAGGGCGGGAGCCCTGTTGTTCATTGTTACTGCGTGCACGTCGTTCGCCGATGTGGCATCGAAAACCCCGAAATGGACCGCCCAACCGGGCAAACCCACCTACTTCATCAACTCCGTCGCCGTCTCGGCTGACGGCAGCCGCGTGGTCGGCGGAACCTTCTACCACGACTACGGCACAACCAAACGTTCGGACTACAAGGACACCACCAGCACCAACTCGGACCAGGGCACCTACGGAACCTATTGCTACGACCAAAACGGCGCTCTGCTCTGGAAAGACGAGTTCAATGGTTACGAAGGCACCTACTGGGTAGACATTTCGACCGATGGCACCTACGCCGCCTCCGGAGGCAAGGCCACGACCAAGGCAGGCTTCGTCCGCGCCTACGCCGTCGCCGGCACGGGCTCCACCCGCAAGCGTCTCCTCGACTATCCCACCACGTCCCGCGTCAACCAAGTGGGACTCTCCGCCGATGGCACTTGGCTGGCCGCGGGCGCTGAAAAACTCTATCTCTTTAAACGTGGCGCCGATGGCACCTACAAACTCACCGGCAGCTACGACGCCGGCAGCACCGTTGAAACGATTGGCATCTCCGCCGACGGCACGCGCGTAATCTGTGGCTCCTATCAATCCCTCCTGTTCGTGTTCGACAACACCGACGGCACGCTCGCCAAACCGACTCAATGGAAACTTCCTTCCTCGTATAGTCATTCGATTCGCCTCACGCCGGATGGAAAAATCTTCGTGGCCGGCGGACCGTCGGGCTACGTCTACTATTTCGACATCGACGAACTAAGAAAAACCGGCAAACCCACGCTTAGCTACCAGTGTCCAGCGCAGTCGGCCGTCTACGGTGTAGCTGTGGTGGACGACGGCAGCTATTTCGCCGGTGTGTGCAATAACAGCTCCGCCGACAAAAAAGGCCTCGTCTTCTACATCCAACGCAACGGATCCACCGGCACGCTAAAATGGACCTACAAGACCGATCGTAATCCCAACTGCGTTTCCCTCAACCAAGCCGCGGGACTCGCCGCCGTCGCCGACGGCCACCCGGATGGTTCGCCTGGCAATTTCTACCTGCTCGACACCACAACCACCAATCCCGATGGCAATCTCCTTTGGCAATATGGCACCGGCAACATGAGCTGGCCGATCATGATCTCCCAAAAAGGCAACGCCATCGCCGCCGGCAGCGACGACTCGAAAATCTATTACTTCACGCCCTAACGACAAAAAGCCACAGCCAGAAGCCATTCGTGCGTCTGTAACCGGGCGCACGAATGCTTCGTTCACGATTCAATAAAATAGGGGTGCAACCATAGACAAAGCTGCCCCGATCAATGACACGTGCCGAAATCGTTCCTTGGCTTGATACGATAAAACGCAAAATGCGATCCCGACGACTGTACCTATAAAAACCAATGGGAAGGGCAGTTCTTCAAATAAACTAAACAATGCGCCCAACCACGGGATTCCGGCCGAAAACGCTCCGAATACAATTGAAGTTTTCCAACGATACTCTCCGGAGAAAAGCGGTGCCATACTATTTACTTCCGAAAGTTGAATCGCACGCCCAGCGTCTAAAGGGTCGTCTGCGACAATAGCCTGATCTTTCTCTATACAATCCACGCGATACAGAAGCTCTTGAATGAAATCGTCGCATTCGGGTGCCTGATGAGTTTCTCGAACAATATAGAAAATTGGTTTGCCCCAGTGATCGAAAAATTGAAACGCATCAACTCGAGGAATGCCTCGAATTGTCATAATCAGGAAAAAAAACGCGAAGATAACGGGCCATCCGATCAATGCGACCGGCATACGCTCGCGAGTCAAAAGCTCGTAGGATAACCAAAGACAAAACAGGCTAGGTACCAGCGGTACCGCAATTAATATGGCGAATCGACGAGCAACGCGCTGATACTCGGCACTGACGCTTTTAAGCAAGAACTCCGTACGCTCCTTCTTTCCGAACTGCGTCTTACTCAGCACGACCACGTCATTCTTGAGCTCAAAAATCGCCAACCCAAGTCGGGATTTTTGAATAAAAACACGATCAGCCATTTTCGTCGGTAACGAATCTTTCTACACCGGCACTTGCTCGACGATTTCGAGATTGTACCCGTCGAGACCGATGGCTTTGCGGGGGTTGTTGGTCAGCAAACGGATCTTGCGCAGTCCTAGCGAAACCAGGATCTGTGCACCAATTCCATAGTCACGGAAACTCATCGGCATGCCTTCACCCGGCTTGGCATTGAGCTGGCGGACAATGGCTTCGCCGCGATTGCCCGGCTCCATGTAGAGCACCACGCCGCGGCCGGTTTTCGCCACCGCCTGAAGCGAAGCCTGCAACGTCCGTTGACTGTCCATGCCGTTCGCGCGGAAAACGTCGCTGAGTAAATTTTCCGCGTGCACGCGCACCAGCGTCGGCTCGGCGTTCAGGTTGCCCATCGCGAAAGCGTAATGATGGCGACCGTCGATCTTGTTGCGAAAAACATGAACGGTGAACGCGCCGTATTCGGAGGCAAACGGCTTCGTGGACACCAACTCGACCAATTGATCGCGGCGATGCCGGTACTCGATCAACGAGGCGATAGAAATGAGTTTTAGCCCAAAACGTTTTTTAAATTCAATCAACTGCGGCAAACGCGAAACCGTGCCATCGTCGTTAACCACTTCACAGAGTACGCCACTGGGGTGCAAACCGGCCAACATCGCCAAATCGACCGCCGCTTCGGTGTGGCCCGCGCGTTCCAACACGCCACCTGGACGAGCGCGCAATGGGAAAACATGGCCAGGTTGCACGAGTTGCTCCGGATGCGCGTCGGGATTTGCCAGCGTGCGAATCGTCTGCGTGCGGTCATAGGCGCTGATGCCGGTCGCGATGCCCTGCGCGGCGTCGACCGACACCGTGAAATCCGTGCGATAGGAATCGCGGTTGCGACTCACCATCGGCCCGAGGCCCAGATGACGCAATTGCGGTTCCAGCATGGGCACGCAGACAATGCCGCTGCAGTAACGGATCATCATGTTGACCGTTTCGGGAGTGGCCTTGGAGGCGGCCATGATCAGGTCGCCCTCGTTTTCGCGATCCTCGTCGTCAGTAACAATCACGAGCTTCCCGTCTGCGATGTCTTTGATCGCAGACTCTACCGAATCAAAATCAGCGTGCACTTCAGTCATGGGAGCGGAAACGTCTGACACTGCATCGCGGCTGTCAACCCAGCCATCACCCCGCCTCATCTCGGCCTCTGTAAAGTTATCACGTATTACGTGACAAACCGGCCGATCAAGTTTGGGCCAGGACTTCCGCCACGGCGGAACTCAGGCTGGCGGTGGTAAGCGGTTTTTCGAGGATTCTATTGATGGAGAACTCCATCGCTTTGGCTCGGTCTTGATCTGAAAGATAACCGGTTAAAAGAATCACACGGAGGGCCGGCCGAATTTTCCGCAACTGCGCAATGAGTTCGAAGGCATTGAACCCCGGCATGGAAAAGTCCGTGATCAACAAGTCGCACTCCCCGCCTGACCGAAAATTTTCGATCACGACCTGCGGATGCCCGAAGGTCGTGACCCGATAGCCGAGGGGGCCGAGCAGCCGCGCGCCCATACGCGTGAGCGATTCCTCGTCGTCCACAAACACAATACACTGGCCTTGCCCACGTGGCAGCGGATCCCGGGTGCCTGCGATTTCCTTTCGCGTCGTCGCGTTCTCGACGACGGGAAAATACAAATGGAACACCGTGCCCTTGCCCGGCGAACTGTAAACCGTGACCGCCGCCTGATGGCTGCGCACAATGCCATGCACGACGGAGAGCCCCAAGCCGGTTCCCTGCCCTGGAGGTTTGGTGGTATAAAACGGTTCGAATATCCGGCTCACGACCTCCTGCGGCATACCGCAACCGTCGTCCCGCACCGCGAGATGCAGGTGCGGTCCCGGATGCAGCCCGGGATGCAATGACACCACCTCAGGACCCAGGTCGACTGCCTCCTCCACAATCTCGATCACGCCGTTGCGCACGCCAATTGCCTGCGAGGCGTTGGTACAAAGATTCAGCATCACCTGATAAAGCTGCGTGGGATCCGCCATGATATGCGGCGACGCCTTGACCGTGTGCCGTAGCGTGATCGTCACCGGAATCGTTGCGCGCAAAAATTTGATTAATTCCTCCAAGATCGGCGTCACGCACAGCGCCTCGCGCTGCGGTTTCGCGTGTCGCGAGAATGTAAGAATCTGGCGTACCAAATGGGCGGCTCGATTGGTTGCGGTGCGGATATCGTCCATGAGTCCCCGCGCCGGATGGTCTTCAGGCATGTCCGTAATCACCATCTCGGCATTGCCGAGTATGGCGGACAGGATGTTGTTGAAATCGTGGGCAATGCCGCTGGCGAGGGTTCCGATCGCATCCATTTTCTGACTTAGGCGAACCTGCTCCTCCAGCCGTGACTCCTGGGTGATATCCTGGGCGATCAGCAAATAACGCGTGGGTTCTTCCGGAGCCGGTTGAATCGGCGTCACGACGAGTTGAAGAATTGTCGGAGCTCCTTGGTTGCGAGGGATGGCAATTCGTTCCTGCCAGCTTCGCTTTTCGGCGGTCGCACGGACCACCGCAGAAAAAGGCTGCGGATTGCCGCGGGCGTCCCGCCAAAGCACCGTGGTGTTGGGTAACTGCCCTGGTTCGGCTGGTGGCAGCACCCGTGACAGCGCCGCGTTGGCGTAAAACGCGGTACCGTCGTCGTTGAGCAGGGCGATCTGCTCGGTCGCCTGCTCGATGGCGGTCATGAGCAGTTGGAGGCGTTCGTTGCTGCGTCGCAGCGCGACTTCAGCCCTCTGACGACGAAGATTAGTCGCGACCAAAAACACGACGGCAGCGGTAAGAACAACGATCACCCCAAGCGTCGCGAAAATACGCCCGCGATAGTGTTCATAGAAACCCTGCGGTTGGTTGAAAACTTCCGAGCCCGTTGGCAGCAAATTTAAGTCGATGCCGTGCCGAACCAATTGACCATAGTTAAAAGCCATTCGTGTCGGGCTCTTCGTGAGCACTGGGATTTGAGAGGCTTTCTCGCCGCGCAGAATCCGGCTGGCCATTTCGCCCGCCGCCTCGCCGTGACGGATGCTTGAAAGCATCGACCCTCCCAGCCCAAACCATAAGGCGTTCTCCAAATCCATGCCATAGGCGACAGGCAACGCGGGTTGCGAAAACAAAAAAATCGGCACCGCACTGCGCCTGGCCACTTCATGGATAAAAGCCGCATCCTCGGAAACGATGCGTCCCTTCGAATCGCGGGCGTTGCCAATCACCAGCGCGGCGTCATCGGGTGGGAGCGCCGCCATCCGTCCCGGAAGATCTTCGACGGTCCAGTCGGGCAAAACTCGAAAGTCGAACTCCTCTTTATAGTTCGCCGCCACTCGATTGAAGGCGGCCACTGTTTCCGATACTCCCGAGGCCGTATCGCATATCAAATGGATCGTGTGTGACTGCGACCTCAGCTTCCGGATCAGTTCTAGGTTTCCGCTGAAATCGAATGCTTCGGCTACACCCGTCACTTGTGGCTGTCCCGCGAGCATTTCCGGACGAAAATTGTTCACCCCCGCGAAAACGATCGGCGTATCGGGCGAAAGACGTTGGCGGTGCGCGAACGCAAATTGGAGCGCAAAATCATCGAGCGTCACAATCAGGTCGAACCGCACGCCGTTATACTTGCGAAGCAGAAACTCGAACAACAGTTCCGAATGTGCCGCCGAAGTGTCTCTTTTGCCGTCGAGAAACTCCACGTTTGGTATCATCGCCGGAAATTCGCGCATGAGCACGCGTTGCAGGCCGTGCAATTCGCCGTCGCTCCAGCTATAACCGGCATGGTACGAATTGAGCACCAGCACTCGCGGCAAAACCGGCGTCGCGCCCGCCTCCGCGCTTCGAGCTTCACTCGCCGCCACGATTGTCATCGTCGCGACAGCAAAACTCATCACCGCTCTCACCAAAAAGCGGGGCAACAATTGCTTCCAGAATAAGTTTCTTGGAGATGCCAAGCGGTTACAATGGGGGTAAACGCACGCCGCAACATGGTGACAAAGTTCACGCGCGCAACCCGTTTGCGTTGAACTTTTCCGCCAAAATCGCCTCCCGCCCGAACCAATCTACTCCTGAGCCGCGTTTACTCGCGAAAATCCGTGTTATAAGTCTCCACCGCTTCGTCTTTGTCGTTAAGCAGTGTCACAAAAATGCGGAAATTATGCGGCGGCAACACCGGCGGCGGCGAAATCAGCGACTGGCCGTCGCTCGAAGCGTTGAGGATGCGACGCTCGTCGCCTTTCTTGTTTTTCGGACTCCAGCGAACCGCGGCGCGGGTCACATCGGGCGCCTTCGGCATTTTCTTGGTGTCGTAGAAAGCGATCTTGAAGCAATTATTCTCAATCGTAACGGAAAGGAAACTGCCGTCCGCGCGATTGATCACGGTTCCTGGAACCACCGGCTCGGCTTCTTCAGGTTTGGCGGTTTCTTCTTGTTGCGCTGGCGCGGGACCAGCTTTGCGCTTGGCGGGTGCTTGGGCCAGCAAAGGAGCCACAAGGCCAAACGAAGCGACCAATAACAACGACTTCGCGAAAGCAGCGTTGATCTTCATATGCCAACTGCTTACGCGACCCGGGAATCATCGCAAGCCTCATTCCGTAAAGGCGCGGTAAAAGCCCGCGACTCTCCACGCAAAGCTGCCCTCAACCCGGCTGTCACGGCTCGCGCACTTCCACGTCGCATTTCCGCTTTTTTCCATTTTTAACACGCCCATGCAATTGACCAAACATTGGGCCGCCGTTCTCAACGATTACGTGATCGACCTCGCGTGGTCGCCCGACGGCACACAACTCGCCGCCGCCTCCGCCGCCGGACCTGTATCCATTTTCAAGGGACAAGATGGCGCCAAACTTCACGAACTCCCTGGCCACGACGATGGCACGAACTGCCTCGCCTGGCGGCCAGAAGCCGGAAGTCAGAAGCCAGAGGCCAGAAATCAGAAAACAGAACAGACGCCTCCGAATAGCGACCTAGCCGCTGGCCTCCGGCCTCTGACTTCTGGTTCCACCCTCGCCACCGGCGGGCAGGATGGAAAAGTTAAACTCTGGGACCCCACCGCCGGCCAGCACACCGCCACTGCCGAACTCGGCAATGCCTGGATCGAGCATCTTGCCTGGCGGCCCGACGGCGCAACGCTCGCCGCCGCCGCTGGACGGGAACTCTTTTTCCTTAACGCCGATGCTTCGCTTCGTCATCGCTTCAAGCCCGCGCCCAAAACACTGTCTGCCATTGCCTGGCAGCCCAAGGGCGGTTGCCTCGCCGCGGCGTATTTCGGCGGCGTTTGCCTGTGGGATGCCGACGATTTCATCGCTCAAAAAGAATACGCCTATGGCAACGGCATCCACGCCCTCGTCTGGTCACCCGATAGCAAATGGTTGGTCTCCGGCAATCAGGACCCGAGCGTGCACCTCTGGGTGCCCGAGACCGATCTCGAACTCAACATGAGCGGATACGAAGGCAAGGTGAAGGAACTTTCCTACGACCGAACCAGTCGCTGGCTTGCCACGGGCGGCGGCAAGGACGCTTGCATTTGGGACTGCTCGGGCGACGGCCCCGAGGGACGCGAGCCGCTGATGTTTCCGCACGATGCCAAAGTCTGTGCGGTCGCTTTCCAGCGCTCGCATGGCTTGCTTGCCAGCGCTTCGCAGGACGGCACGCTCATGCTCTGGAGTCCGGACCGCAAACAGCCGCTGATGGCCACCGTGCGCATGCCCACGCCTGCCACAAAACTCAGTTGGTCACCCAATGACGAACTTCTCGCCATCGGCAGTGAAAAAGGCGCCGTCTACGTGCTGCGGTGCGAAAACTAAATTTTCTTCGACCGCAAGTTACGGCGTCTTCGGTGCCGATGGCTCGGACGCTGGCGCCGATGGCTGTGTTGTTGGCGCCTGTCCGCTGGTTGGAGAACCAGGAGATTTCTCGCCCGCAGGCGGCGGAGGAGGTTTTTCTCCAGCCGGTGGTGGCGGCGGCGGACGATCTCCGCGCGCCATGGCGGCCGCACGTTCCGCTTCCTTCTTTTTGAAACGTTCCTGCCGCTCAATGATCAATTGTTGATATTTCGGTTTCTGCTCTTCGGTGAGCAGGGCCATCACCTGCGCATCGAGCTTTTCCGTGATGTTGCCCATCTCGTGAAACGACTGTTCGCGCAATTGGCGAAACTCAGCCTGGGCTGTCTGAATAAAAGGATCGAGCTGTGCTTTCTGTTCGGGAGTGATGCCAACCTTTTCGATAAAAAGTTTTTGGAAACGCGCTGACCATTCCTCAACCGGCCGACGGGGCTGATTTTGCACCTGAGTCGTTGGCTCGGTTTTTCTATTTCCTTTCTCGCAGGCCATGCGCAGGCCGGTGAAATGTCCGGCCACGCCTCCCGCCAGGAAGATGCAAAGGAAAATGAGGATGGCCTTTCCGTTAAACATGTCAGGAAAGGGTCAGGTATTCCGCGACAGGATCGACGTCAGAATCGTGTTCGACGTCGACCACGCTTGTCACTGTGGAGTAATTCGCCGCGATACTCACAGCCATCAACATCAGGGCCAGCGTGAGCGCTCGCCAGGAAAAGTGATTGAGCGCGGACTGCAGCGAGGGCCGTTCGACCGCTGCCATTGCGAGGGAGGCGACCCGGACTGAAAATCCATAAGGCGCTGCATCATCGGTCCTTAAGTCAGGCGCCTGACGGGCAGCAGCGACGAGGCGCTGCCAGGGGGTGGTGGATTTTTTCATGAGCGTTCCTTTCGTTTTAACTGTTCAAAAAGTTTTTGCAATTTCCGCCGCGCACGAAATGCACGGACTTTGATGAGGGTGGTGCTCCACCCGGTGTGTTCACTGATTTCGATCAGCGTTTTCTGTTCCAGATCGAGCATGCGAATGACGAGTTGGTCATCCGGTTTGAGTTGTTCGAGAAGTTTGTCGACGAGTTCGCGCGCTGCGAGCGCATCGCCCGCACTGACGTCGTTTTCGCTCGTGAGGACGGCATCGAGCACGTCGGCTTCATTCTCCGAGAGATCGGCCCAGCGAAATTCCGGCCGCCGTTTTTGAGCGCGCAGGTGATCGATGCAGGTCGTCACCGCGATGCGCGACACCCAGTGCGGAAAAGGCACGGCTCCTTGAAACTGGCCAAGACGGGTGAAGACTTTCATAAACACCTCCTGGGCGAGATCTTCCTCGGCCACTCGGCGAGGCAAATGGGCGCGTACGATGCGAATGACCAGCGGATGGAGATGTTCGACGAGTTGGCGCGCAGCCGCCTGATCGTTGGCCCGAACACGTTCGAGGCAAGCGACCAGATCGAACGCTGTATCAACGTCGTCGGACATGGAACGATGGAAGCTTTGTCATGCACAAAGATCAAGACGGCTATAGCCCCGGCAAGTTACCCACCAAACCCCTTCTTGACTCCTCCCCTCATGTGCCGATATCAGCCCTATCTACATGCGAAACTTCGCTCAGGCGCTTCGACTTACCTAGACGCACGATCCAAACGGGCCGCGTAGTCGGCCGATCGTGCGTCCCGCCTTTTGAGTGATCGTCCGCCAGCCGCCTTTCAGCGAGCGTGGTGTTTTACTCGTCCTGTTCGGTAAAACCTTTAATTCGTTAGTCCGTTTCGTCATGCAAACTCCGCCCGTCACCAAATACCGGCCTTTTCCGCCGGTGAATCTGCCCAACCGCCAGTGGCCCAATCGCACGCTGACCCGCGCTCCCATCTGGTGCAGCGTCGATCTTCGCGATGGCAACCAAGCCCTCGCCCAGCCCATGAGCGTCGAGGAAAAACTCGAGTACTTCGACCTGCTGGTGAAGATCGGCTTCAAGGAAATCGAAGTCGGTTTCCCCTCCGCCTCGCAGATCGAATTCGATTTTTGCCGCCGCCTGATCGACGAAAAACGCATTCCCAATGACGTCGCCATCCAACTCCTCTGCCAATGCCGTGAGGAATTGATCGCGCGCTCCTGCGAAGCCGTCGCCGGCGCGAAAAACGTCATCTTCCATCTCTACAACTCCACGTCGCCCGCGCAGCGCCAATACGTCTTCAACGCCGACAAGGCCGAGATCAAACGCATCGCCACGCACGCCACCAGCTTGGTGAAAGACTACGCGCGCAAGCTCACCGCCGCCGGGACCAAGCTGCGTTTCCAGTATTCGCCCGAAAGCTTCACCAGTACCGAACTGGATTTCGCGTTGGAGATTTGCGAGGCCGTTACCGATGTCTGGCAACCGACCGCCACCGACAAAATCATCCTGAATCTGCCCGCCACCGTCGAATATGCCACGCCCAATGTCCACGCCGACCAGATCGAGTGGATGTGCACGCACCTGACCCGCCGGGACCGAACCATCGTCTCCCTGCACACGCACAACGACCGCGGCACCGGCGTGGCCGCGACCGAACTGGCCATGCTGGCCGGCGCCGATCGTGTCGAGGGCACGCTCTTCGGCAATGGCGAGCGCACCGGCAATCTCGACATCGTCACTGTCGCGCTGAACCTCTATACCCACGGCATTCACCCGGGATTGGACTTCAGCGACATCAACCTCATCCGCGAGGTTTACGAGCGCGTCACCAAGCTCGAAGTTCCCGTGCGCCAGCCCTACGCTGGCGAGTTGGTTTTCACCGCATTCTCTGGCTCGCACCAAGATGCGATCAAGAAATCGTGGGAAAAACAGCGTCCTGGGTCGCCGTGGGACGTGTTGTACATTCCGCTCGACCCGGCGGACATCGGCCGCAGCTACAAGGCGATCATCCGCATCAACTCGCAATCGGGAAAAGGCGGCGTCGCCTATATCCTGGAAAACGAGTATGGCCTGCAATTGCCCAAGCTCATGCACAAGGAAATCGGCAAGATCATCAACGATCTGGCCGACGCCAAGGGCACCGAGCTCTCGTCGCAGGAGATTCACGACACGTTCATTCGCGAATACATCGAACGCGCCACGCCGGTCGCACTCGAGCATTTCAAGAGCGTCGAACGCGACGGCATTGTCACTTGCGAAGCGCTCATCCGCGTCAACGGCCGCTCGAACAAACTGCATGCTCAGGGCAACGGTCCGATCGATGCTTTCGTGCGCGCGCTGGCAGACGCCGGCCTGCCGAAGTTCGAAATATTGAACTACTCGGAACACTCGCTTGGCAAAGGCGCGCAAGCCCGAGCCATCTCCTACATCCAGATCAAAGCCGAACGAGGCAACACCTACTATGGTGCCGGCACCGACACCAACATCGAGTACGCCTCGATCAAGGCCGTCGTCAGCGCCCTCAACCGCTCGATGGCGAAGTGACAAGGCAAGGCACGTTACCCAACGCGCCGCTTCGACCAAAGTTCTCCCCAGGGCGGACCAATACGGTCCGCCCTTTTCTTTTGCAAAACCACCCCTAGTACCAACCAGCCAGTCTTTCCGCAAAACCGCCAAAAAACATATCCTACCCCCATCTCACGCTCCAGAACCGTTCGTCATCCATTAGATGACAAAACAGGGCTGCCAACAATGATCATGAGCTTCAATCAACTTGTCATCTATTGGATGACAAACAGTTCGGGTGAGATCGACCCCGATGTGGAGTCATTTAGTTCGGGGTCGTGCGATCTTGAGGCCCCCAAAAGGATTGGACTGGAGATTACGGTGCATTTCCGATGCGTCCTTTTTCTTTTGCCAGTTTTGAAACCGGGGCGGATAAAAGACGTCCCTTTCCCATGAGTTTCCCTCCCCGTTTTCTGCTGGCTGGAATTGGTCTGCTCGTCGGCTTCGCTTCCCAACTCGCCGCCGACGTCGCCATCGACCGTCACGCGCTTGTCACGCGCCACAATCCGGTGACTCGCAAAGTTGATCCCGACGCTACGCTCACTGTCGGCAACGGCAACTTTGCCTTCGGTTGCGACATCACCGGCATGCAGACCTTCGCCGAGTACCATCACCGCAACGGCATTCCAGTCGAAATCCTCTCACGCTGGTGCTGGATCACCGATCCTAACCCCAACAACTACACGCTCGCCGACGCCTCAAAGGATTTCAAGATGGCCGACGGCAGCACACAGCCCTTCGCTACAAAGTCATCGTCTCCCGCTGGCGACTGGTTGCGGAAAAACCCGCGCAACCACCCGCTCGGCCAACTCGCCCTCGAATACGACAAAACCGACGGCACCCCGCTCACCACCGAGGACATTCAAGAGCCCGAGCAAACCCTCGACCTCTGGACCGGCATCGTCACGAGCCAGTTCAAACTCGACGGCGTGCCCGTCAAAGTCACCACCGCCTGTGCGCCGGAGGGTGTTGCAGACTTTGGGGTGGAAAACGACTTGGTTGCCCTGCGCGTTGAATCCGAACTTGTCGCCAAAGGTAAGCTCCGCCTACGACTCGCCTTCCCTCGCGGCCATGATCTGGCGGTGAAGAACACCCCAGCACTGGACTGGTCCGAACCCAAGTCTCACAGCTCCAAACTATCCACACCTTACGTTATCGAACGCAAAGTACAGACAACACAATACAGTGTCTGGACAAGCCTGGCTGCCACCGAGCAATCGCCTCATCGTTTTGTGCTCACTCCTGCGCCCGGGGCAAAAGAGATCAACCTCGAAATCGCGTTCTTAAAATCGAGCTTTGCTATTTCAATGTCGCACATCGTTTCTCCGCAAAGCGTCTTCGCCGACTCCGCCGCCCACTGGCAGAAGTTCTGGCAATCCGGTGCCGCCATCGACTTCACCGGCAGCACCAACCCGCTCGCCAAGAAAGTCGAGGAACGCATCGTTCTCTCGCAGTACCTCATGGCCGTACAGATGGTCGGCGACGTTCCGCCGCAGGAGAGCGGACTCACCTGCAGCACGTGGTACGGCAAGCATCACACCGAGATGATTTGGTGGCACGCCGCGCACTTCCCGCTTTTCGGCCGCGACGCAATGCTCGCCAAAAATCTCGAATGGTACCAAGCCCAACTCCCCGCCGCCCGCGCCCTCGCGAAGAGCCGCGGTTACAAAGGCGCTCGCTGGGCCAAGATGACCGGTCCCGAAATGCGCGAAAGCCCCGGCGGCCCGCCGCTCATCATCTGGAACCAGCCGCACATGGTTTATCTCTGCGAACTACTCTACCGCAACAACCCCACCCCCGCCACACTCGCCAAGTATCGCGAACTCGTCCTCGAAACCGCCGAGTGCTTGGCCTCAATGGCTTGGTTCGACCCCGCGCGCAAACAATACGTCCTCGGCCCACCGCTCTGGATCGCGCAGGAGATCGGCGACCAAGCCACCAGCCAGAATCCCGGCTTCGAACTTTCCTACTGGCGCTGGGCCCTGACTGTCGCTCAACAATGGCGCGAACGCCTCGGCCTCCCGCGCGACGAAAAATGGGACCACGTCATCACACACCTTTCCCCGCTCCCGCAAAAGCACGGCATGTACGTCTCGCTCGAATCACAACCCGATAATTGGGACAACATCGCCAGCCGCCACGATCACCCGCAGATGCTCATGCCGCTCGGTTTTCTCCCTGGCGGCCCCGATGTCGATCGCCCCACGATGAATCGCACGCTCGATGGCGTGCTCCAGCAATGGGACTGGGAAACGAAAATCTGGGGCTGGGACTACCCGATGGTCGCCATGACCGCCGCCCGCCTCGGCCGTTCCGCGGAGGCTGTCGAAGTCTTGATGCGTGAAGGCCCCAACAACCGTTATCTACCGACAGGCCACGCCCCGGTGCGCAGCGACGAAGCCCTGCCCAAAAACGCCCCTCCCGGCGCGCGCAAACGCGAAATCGCCGTCTATCTTCCCGCCAATGGCGCCTTTCTTTCCGCCATCGCCCTCATGACCGCCGGTTGGGACGGTTGCGAAACGCCCTTCCCCGGTTTCCCCAAAGACGGCACTTGGAAAATCCGCGCCGAAGGACTGCACCGCTTACCGTGATTTTCCGCTAGCGCAATCGCCCACGGCTCGACCGCTCTTATTGCGCGTCGAGCAGCTTCGACTGTATGTTGTAAGCCACCAGTATTGGTTGATCTCCCTCCATCTCGACGGTGATTGTCTCAGTCGCACGATCTTTTTCGAACGCGGTCTGCTGCACTAAAAACACGAGCGTTTTCTGATTTGCCGTGGAAAAGCGGCGCTGCGAATTCGCCGTGGAAACGGCCTTGCCCAGTTTCTCTTTCACCGTCTGCAAGTATTCCGAAAATTTAGTTTTTTCGGTCTCGGCCTGGAATCGCGGATGTGCACTTAGCCAGATCGCGTCAAAATTACCTGTATTAAAATGTTCGTGTATTTGAGAGATGATGGCGTTCTGATTGGCGATGCTTTGATTGAGGCTTGTACAACCGGCCCACCAAAGTCCTGAACACACCAGGGCAAGCGCAACGAATGTTTTCATATCATGCTCGTTCTCAAAAAGGGTAAGCTTGTGTCGGAGAATATCTGCCACCGACACCGATTGTTCATAAACACAACACAGGCCCAAAGCCCCAGCAATCGGAAAACGTCGCCGCCATCCCGCGAGCAAACCGCTCCCTGCGTTCACGCACGCTCCGGCCGTTTGTAACGTAATACGTTACAAATGATGGTGGCACTTCCGTGGCCGTCGCTTGCACTGGCGGGTACGGCTGCTACTTTCATCGCTTCATGAAGTTCACGCCCGCCAAGCCGCCACTCACCGGCGAAACCCTCGACTCGCTCACCGAACGGTTGCGCGAAAAAGGCGAACCCGCTTTCCGCGCCAAACAAATTCTCGAATGGGTGTATAAAAAACGTGCCCGCTCATGGGACGACATGAGCAATCTCTCGAAACCGCTCCGCGCGTGGTTGGCGGAAAGGTTCGAACTCATGCCGGCCTCGCTCGTGCTCAACAAACAGTCGTCCGACGTCACCGACAAATTGTTGCTTGAACTCGGCGACCGTTCGCTGATCGAAACGGTTATCATCCGAGCCCCGCAGGACGGGGTCGGCGTCGATCATTCGCGCAAAACCATCTGCATCTCCACCCAGGTCGGCTGCGCCATGGGCTGCGTCTTTTGCGCCAGCGGACTCGATGGCCTGAAGCGCGACCTTCTGGCCGGCGAAATCGTCGCTCAACTTCTCCAGGTTTGCTATCGCGAGGACGCACGCACGCCACGCGCCAAAGCCGAACTAGCTTCTTTCGACAATATCGTTGTCATGGGCATGGGCGAACCGCTGGCCAACTACGAGGCTTTGCTCCGCGCCCTCACCATCGTCAACGCCCCCTGGGGCCTCGGCTTCGGCGCGCGCCGCATCACCATTTCAACCAGCGGACTCGTCCCAAAAATCCTTCAGCTCGCCGACGAACCCGTCGGCTTCCGTCTCGCCATTTCGTTGCACGGCGCGACCGATGCAGTCCGCGAAAAAATCATGCCGGTCAACAAGGCCTACCCGCTCGCGAAGTTGCTGCCCGCGGTGAAGGAGTTTTCGGAAAAGCATGGCCGAATGATCACGCTCGAGTTCATTCTCATCGATGGCGTCAACGATTCCGTCGAGCAGGCGGAAGAACTCTGCTATATCGCCAAAGATCTTCACGCGCACGTGAATCTGATCCCTTACAACACCGTGGAAGGTCTGCCGTGGAAACGCCCGTCTGAAGCGCGCATCGAGGCATTTACGAACGTCCTTAATGCCGCCCGGATTTCGATGACTTTACGCCAGGAAAAAGGCCACGATATCGAGGCCGCTTGCGGTCAGCTGCGGCTTAGAACAGAGAAGGAACGCGCTGCCATTGAATCGGTAGCAAATAACTAAACTGGATACTTTACTTTACATCAACCTATCCGCATACGTTGATGCGTAATGAATAGCGACCGTCCAATTTCCCAACTTTTCGCGCTCAATCGTCCTCTGCGTTCTTTGGAATTTTTTCCGCCGAAGGACGACGCTGGAATCCAGGCATTGCGTGCAACCGCGGCCGCTTTGAAGAAACTGGAACCCGACTTCGTCTCCGTGACTTATGGGGCCGGTGGCAGCACGCGCGAACGCACGGCACAACTCAGCGCGATCCTCCGCAGCGAATTTGGCCTGACAGTAATGCCGCATTTGACGTGCGTCGGCCATTCCAAAGCCGAACTCAATGATATCGCCAGCCGGCATCATGCCGCGGGCATTCGCAATATCATGGCCTTGCGAGGGGATCCGCCGAAAGGTGTGGCGGAATTCAAACCCGCGCCTGATGGCCTGAGCTATGCCAACGAACTCGTGAGCCTGCTCAAGAACAGGCACAGCGATTTTTGCCTCGGGGTCGCAGGATACCCCGAAGTACACCCGCAAGCGGCCTCCGCCGAGGCCGATCTCTCAAATCTCAAGCGCAAGGTGGATGCGGGCGCGGCGTTCGTCACTACCCAGCTCTTTTTCGATAATGCCGTCTATCATCGCTTCGTCGAACGCTGTCGCAAGGCCGGCATCAACGTGCCGATCGTGCCCGGCATCATGCCGCCGCTCTCGCTCAGCCAGGTCAAACGCATGACCCAATTGAGTGGTTCGGCTGTGCCGGAAACCCTCACCCGACGCCTCGAAGCCGCGGGCGACGATGCTGACACGGTGGAATTCGTCGGAATCGACTGGGCACTCGGCCAGATCCGTGACCTACTCGCCCACGGCGCGCCGGGCTATCATTTGTACATCTTGAATCGCGCCAAAGCCGCTCTGGCGCTAGCCGCTGGTTTAGCAGCGTAGCACGGACAATCTGCCGGTACTAAACGACGCGTTGACCTCAACGCGTCCCCGTTCTAACACGCACCGGCTGCAAACGCGGCGCGGCGATCAACAGTCGTGCGAAAGCCAGGAAACCAAGCGCAGCGAGCATCCAGATCGGCATTGCACCACCGCCACCGCCGCCACCCGAAGGTGCGGGCGCGGGAGCGGGTGCGGGGCTGCCAGACGAACTGGAGCTGCTCGAACTACTCGACGTACCAGTCAACATTACGTCCGCGTAAGCACTCGGAACCGATCCCGCCAAATTTGAAACCACAACCAAATAGGTGCCAGAGTTTGAGCCACTCAGGCTAGGGATTGTATACGATGCGCTGTTAGCGCCTAAGAGTGCTTGGCTGGCAAAATACCATTGGTAACGAAGATCCGTACCCGTGGCGACAACGGATAGAGTAACGCTCACACCTGGAGTGGAACCAGAGAAAGATACGGGCTGCGTGGTTATCGCTGGGGCCACGACAGCGCCTCCCGAACTGCTACTCGAAGAAGACGAACCTGTCACCGTAGCCGTAACTGAGCTGCTAATCGACGCCGCAACCGGATTCATAATAATGACGTTGTAGTAATCTGCGTCGGCCGCGGTGGCACTTGAAACGCTATAGGTCTTCCCCGTTGCCCCTGAGATCGCTGTACCGCTCTTTTGCCACTGGTAACCGGTTATGGCTCCTTGTGAAACAACATTGAAGGAGAAGCTCGCACCAAGATTGACTATTGCCGATTGCGGTTGGGTCGTGATGACAGGAGGCAAGAGATCTCGACCAGAGTTACCTATCCCTGCACTTGTCATCCCAAGTGCTTTGTCGGCAAGAACCTTGGCGTTGTAAGCAGCTTTCGGCTGATCGACGGCAACACCCGTTGGTGCCCCGGCATAACTCACATTCGGATTACTAAAGTAAGGAATGCGTGTACCGAGGTACGACATGATCGTGCCATTACCACCAAAACTGTGGCCGTACCAATACTTGCCATCACCATCGTAGGCTCCGTCTGGATTATCGGTGGTTTGTTTTTCGGTTTCTCGGTCGTGCTGACAGGAAAAATTGTGTGCTAGTTCGTGAGACATCGTGCCGTAACCACTCGAAAAACCATCTGAAGTCCGTCGCCACATCACGACCGAACGGGCCGCGCCTCGGCTGAGGTTTCCGCTGACGCTTTGCGGGCTCCATGCCAATCCGACGGTATTGCCACTGGCTGATCGCGTGCCGGTGATGTAGAGCAACGCTTGGTCGGCACCATGCGCGGCCATTTTGTTCGTCACGAAGTCGCGCTGGGTGTTGTCAGGAATCGCATCCCGTGACTGTTGAATATCGGAAATGCGATCCAAGTCGTCCTCAATATCGGTCGACGCGGCGTAACTTGGAATCTGATACGCTGCGACATACCGCCAGCGGAGATTGGTAATCGCGCTATTGATCAGCACGTCGTTGGCAGAAGCGATACGGGCAATCGCCGCTGTTTCAATGGCAGAAAAGGAACCTGCCGTCGAAAGCGTGGCTGCATCGTAGAAAAAGATCACATCGACGTGGGTGAATCCGTCGATCGCTGTCTTTGCCACTACACCGGAGTCGCTGGGCGTTGGTTCGGTCGAGAGATCCGGGGAGAGCGCGGCTTTTTGGCGAAGCTTCAACTGGTCCACGCCGCAACCACCTGCACCGGAGGTCTGCACGACCGTCATTTTCCCATCTGAAAGTTGTAGTTCGAAGTTATCAGACGCCGGAATTTCGAGTACGGCATGCCAGTCTTTTTCGGTGGCAACCAATACGAGAAAGGCCCCGGTCAATGCGTTGCGTCCATTCCAAACAGTGCGACCGTTTTCCATGCGAATAGACGTCCGCTCGAACTCCATTGGCGTGTCGGGATAGGGAGCGATGACAATTCTCTCGGGCTTGTACTCGCGCCAATCTTTGACGGGTTCAGCAAGTTTGGGCAACGCCTCGCGTAGGCTCACCGACAATGGACGAACTGCAGAATGCGTCTCCTGTGCGAGGTCCGCTGCAGGTGTAATCGGTGTAACTTCGAGAGCCCTTGTTAGAGCAGGCGTTACCTTAGTGGGAGCAACCTGTGCCAGCGAAGCAGGCCGTGTTATGTGCTTCAATTTCACTACCGCCAGACCAGCAATCAGGCCGAGCGCAAGAATGAGCAGAAAACGCGTGTGCTTCTTCATGAAGGATGAGTACGGGGAATGATATACAAAGTTCCCTTTGCGACCCACTAAGCTGGCGAAGACCAGTTTATAGAAGCCGAATGAGAGTTCTTATAACCAATAACTTAATCGGCCAAGTTCGCAACGGCGTGACCCCAGTCTGCAACAATATACAGACTTTTTAAAAAGAGCTGGCCTACACCGTTGCCACTGTGTTTTACCCTGCAAAACACCCAGAGTAGCTATTTTCCTTCGGCCGCTTTGTGCGCCGCGGAAACGAACGTGTATTTTTCAGCCCATTTTTTCAGGCCTTTTTGTTCTTCTTCCGTAAGCTGGCGAACGACTTTGGCTGGTGCGCCCAACACCATAGAACCGGGCGGAATCACGGTGCGCGGTGTGACCACTGCGCCCGCGCCGATGATGCTGCGGGTGCCGACTTTCGCACCGTCGAGCACGGTTGCGCCCATGCCGATCAGGCATTCGTCCTCGATTGTGCAGGCGTGGATGATCGCGGCATGGCCGACGGTCACCCAGTCACCGATGATCGCGTCCATATCGTCGGCAAGGTGCACGACGCAGTTGTCCTGAATGTTGCTGCCTTCGCCCACGATGATTCGGGCAATGTCACCGCGCAGCACCGCGCCGTAAAACACACTGCTCTTCGGACCCAAGGTAACGTCGCCAACGACAGTCGCGTTGGATGCGACCCAACTCGCTTGAGCGGTATCGGGTTTTTTGGCGAGATGGGCGGCAAGGCGTTCTTGAACGGTCATGAGTTGGTTCTCGCGCAGTGAATTTCTTTTCGCAAGCTCGGGCACAACTCCGGCATCCCTCCCCTCGCCTGTTATATGGAACAATTAACGCATGTATTCCGCGGACTTTTAGGTATCGCGGCGCTATTGGGCCTTTCTCTCCTCTTCTGCAACAACCGGCGCGCAATCAACTGGCGGCTGATTGGCGCCGGCCTGGCGCTTCAAATCGTTTTCGCGGCGCTCGTGTTGCATGTCGGTTGGTTCAAGAATAGCATGGAAGGGCTTGCGCGACTGTTCGTTTGGGTGGTGGATTTTTCGGCGGAGGGCGCAGGTTTCGTATTTGGCGGTCTGGCCACCAATCGTGCGGCATTCGGTTTTATTTTCGCGTTCAGCATCCTGCCTACGATCATCTTTTTTTCCGCACTTACCTCGGCGCTCTATTACCTGGGCGTGCTCCAAAAGGTCGTGTACGGCATCGCGTGGGTGTTGTCGCGCACGATGAAACTTTCCGGTGCGGAAAGCCTTTCGGCCGCAGCAAACATTTTCGTCGGCCAGACCGAAGCGCCGTTGATGGTGAAACCGTATTTGGAGCGCATGACAAAATCCGAGGTCCTCTGCGTGATGATCGGCGGCATGGCCAACACGGCAGGTGGCGTGCTCGCGGGCTACATCGGCCTCCTCGGCGGCGCGTCGGAGGAAGCGAAACAATTTTTCGCGCTTCACATGCTCATCCAATCGATCATCTCGGCGCCGGCGGCGATCATCGTGGCCAAACTGCTTTATCCGCAAACCGAGGAAATCGACCGCGATCTCAATGTCTCACGCGAGAAAATCGGCGCCAATCTCATCGACGCCATTTGCGTCGGCACGACCGATGGACTCAAGCTCGCGCTCAATGTCGGCGCCATGCTTGTCGCGTTCACCGCCCTGATCGCGCTCTGCAACGGGGCAATCTCTTCTACCCTTGGTAACTGGTTCGGCTTAAATGGCTGGGCATCTTCGATCAGCGGCGGGCAATATCCCGTTTTCAATCTGCAATTTCTCCTGGGACTGATCGGTGCGCCCTTCGCTTGGTTGATCGGGGTCGATTCGGGACAACTCTTCATCGCGGGCCAGCTCCTCGGCGAAAAGACGGTGCTCAACGAATTCGTCGCCTATAGCTCGATGTCCAAGCTCAAGGACTCCGGCGTGCTCCACGACCCACGCGCGATTCTTGTGCTGACGTATGCGTTGAGCGGATTCTCCAACATTGTCTCCATCGGCATCCAAGTCGGAGGCATCAGCGCCCTGGCTCCCAATCAGCGCGAAAACCTCGCACGACTCGGCTGGCGGGCGCTGCTCGGCGGAAGCATTGCGTGCTTCCTCACGGCCTGCGTCGCGGGAATGCTGACCTGAAAAAACGCGTTCGACGCGTGGCGTGGTTACTTCTGCTTCCAGTCGCCGCGCTCGTCTTGAATCCACTCTCCGGCATGGGCGCGTTGCGCGATCTGTTTAGCACGGGTGCGGCCAACGAGATCTGCCGAAGAACCCGTCTGCTTCGCCAGCGCGGCGTAAACAATTTCGCGATCCTTGTTCTCGGCCGCAACAACTACATCGGCATCGCCAGCGCGCGCTTCGAGGAAGCCACGGTTGTTTTCACCGACCGAACCCTTGTTTTTCAAAGCGTCCACCTGGGCCAGGCGCTGCTCCATCCGAGTTTTGACCGTGCCCAGATCCTCAGCCTGCAGCGGCATTGCAAACCCGAGGGTCAAAACAAGAAACAAAGTACCAAGAACGAACTTTTTCATAGGGGCAAAGAATTCAGGGTTTCGCGGAAGTCGCGGAGAGTGACGCCGATTTTTGATCGAGGTCACCGAAGAAATCGTTGAGCGCCTTGTCGACCTTCACATTCACGTCGACCGTGATGTGAGCTTCAACCGGCTGGAGTTTGACGGTGATGCAGCCGCCCCAAAGGGCGACGCATAAAAGAAGCATGAAGCTGCGAAGCATGTTCATAAAGTTTCCATATCTGACACGCGCTGGCAACAGAGTTTCCATCGTCGGCTCAAGGCGCGGACCACAAAGCACGTGCAGGTTCTGCAGATTTCGCTATGCTCCATGGCATGAAGTCTCAAAGCGACCGACCCATTTCACCCGAGGTCAAGATAGGTCACGTTCATCTGCGCGTCTCCGATCTGGAGCGCTCGCTCAACTTTTACTGTGGCATACTGGGGTTCACTTTGATGCAACGCTATGGTTCGCAAGCCGCATTCATTTCTGCGGGCGGCTATCACCATCACATCGGCCTGAATACTTGGGAAAGTCTAAACGGCCAGCCGCCGCCAGCGGGAAGCACGGGGCTTTTCCATCTGGCCATTTTGTATCCAAAAAGATCCGACCTCGCGGATGCCTACGCACGATTGCAAAACGCGGGGATCGAATTGGACGGCGCCGCCGATCATGGCGTGAGCGAAGCGCTTTATCTGCACGATCCCGACCATAACGGCGTAGAGCTCTACATCGATCGCCCGAGGGAAAAATGGCCGCTCAGTCCGGACGGAAAACTTGCGATGTACACTCATCCGCTCGATCTTGGGTCGCTGTTGCGTGAACTCGACCGGTAAATCGGCTCAGCTGTTCAACCGATAGCACACATACAAAAGCGCAGGCGGATGGACTGCGTTCAGTGCGCATCGATGGAAAAGTTTTGTTCCATTCCCACCTTCACCAAGGCGTCGAGCGGTCCTGCCACATTCACATCGAAGGTCACCTCTTTGACCGCGCCACCCGATTGATTTGGCCGGGCTGCGATTTTCACGGTTGCGGAGCGGCCCCGGTCATCGCCTTCAGGTGTGAGCTGTACGCTGAGCGTAGTCACACGCAGGTCGGACTTGCCAAGTTCGATGCTGCTCAAGTTCCCGTAGGCGGGATTTTCCGGACGCACCCAACGCGCCAGCGGCCCCATCCACACTGGCAGAAGGTCGATATATTGCGGAACGCGCCCAGTGAGAAGGCCGAGATTCGGCGAAAGCCTTACTATTGCCGGTTCGTCGTTGCGCAACGCGAGATGGCCAAGTCCCAATTTCAAACCCGTCGCATCGCTCCATTTCAAACGGACCACACCGTCGATTCGACCGCGCGCATCCGACAAGCCGGCGGCCGGCACCAGCAACACGATATCCTGCAAACCCACGCGTTGAAAACGCAGGTTCAGATCCACCACCGGCGGAATCAATGCCACCTCGGCCGGGTCTACGAACAGTTCGCCACCGGCAATCTCCACCTGCGCCGAAAGAAGCTGGAGCGTGCGTTGCGGCGTCAGCAACGCTTTCAGTTCCAGGTTTCGCGCGCCGAAACGCGGATGCGCGATGGTCCCGATTTTGAGTTCAAACGGGGCCGTGCTGCTTCCGCGCAGACCGACCGCATCGATCGCAAATTCTCCGTTGAAAGAAATTCCTTCGAGTTTCCATCCCTGCTCTGCGTGAACGAGCACGCCATCGCGCCACGTGCAAACCAGCCGACCGGTGATTTCGCCGTTGTGCAACGTGCCGTCGCCAGAAACCGTCAAAAAGCCTTGGGCGGAAACACCCTTCAATCCTTCGCCTAGTCGTGGCGCCAGCAGGCCCAGCCAGACTGCCGCGTCGACCCGCGCCTGGTCGATATGCCACGAACCTTCGCCTGTCGCTAAATTTATCCGTCCGCTCACGCCCAACTGCGTGCCGGCTGCGTCGATTTTGTAGGAGAAGCTCTGTTCGCCCGCCGCACCGCGGCCAAACGACATTTTCCAGGGCAGGACAAACTCGGGATTGCGGGCGAAGAGTTTCAATTCGCCGCCAATTTCCCCGGTTACCGTCGCCTCCACGCCCAGCGCGGCCACACGGCCGGCGACCGCAAACAGCAGAAGGCAAAAAATGAAAGGAGACCGGCGCACGCCCCTATTTGACTCGCCTGCCTTCCGGCCGCAAGCGAAGGGTTGTAGTTAACAACACCGCTTCACCGACAGCGAAACCACCCTGTTTACGAACCGGTTTTCACCGCCAAATCGTGAGCCCGCACCGCGTCCTGCACGATTTTCACCAGATCGGTCAGTTGCACCGGCTTCAGCAGATAGCGGAAGAGTGCGGCCTCGTTGACACTGCGCAGCAGCATCTCGGGTTTCATATAACCGGTCACAAGCACCCGCTGCATGTGGGGAAACTCTTCGCGGCATCGCACGAGGAAACCCATGCCGTTGCCGCCGGGCATCAGGTGATCGGCCACAACCGCCTTGAAGTTTTTCTTGCGCAAAATGAATTCGGCTTCCCGCGCCGACGTCGCCGTCGAAACATCGAATAGCGGCGAAAGCGTCTGCGCAAAAACATCGAGCAGACTTTTTTCGTCATCGACCAGCAGCACCGAATCGCGAGGGGCGGAGGGCGAGGCGTCTGTATTCATCAGAGCGATGGATGTAGTTTCGCCGCGGGACGTTGGCAAACCCATTTCTCTGAGGGCTCTCCCCTCCCGTCTCCTCCCGGTTTTTGGTTGCCCGCACCTGTGGCCCGCGTTGTGCTCATTTCACGGATATGACGGCGAACGACCTCCACGCCGCGCTGCGCAACAAACATCTCGAACCTGCCGAAATTGCACAGCTCACGGCCGACCTCCTGACCGAGCGCAATGCCTCGGGCAACACCCCGCTGCACAGCGCCGCCAAGTACGGCGCGATCGCCCACTTGCCCCCCGCGTTGCTGACGCTGGAAAATCTCCTACTCAAAAACGACTCCGGCTATACGCCGCTGCATCATGCGGCTTTGGGCGGCTGCCTTAACCAACTGCCACCTTCCACACTCACGCTCGACGCTCTGCATACTCGCAGCAACCTCGGTTACACCGTGCTCCACGTCGCTGCCGCCCACGGCCACCTTGCTCAAATTCCAAACGCGTTGCTGACCGACAACCTCGTGGAGATCAAAACCGACTTGGGCAACACGCTTCTCCATGAGGCGGCCGAAAACGGCACCCTCGATCATTTCCCCGTCGCCCTCATCACGGCGCGCGCTCTCGCCGTTCCCAATGCCAGCGGCGAAACGGTCTTCCACGTGGCCGCACTCAACGGCAACCTCGCGCAAATTCCGCCGGAGTTTCTCACGGCAGAAAGCCTTCTCGCCAAAACTGGCTCGGGCGACACCGTCATTCACGCGGCGGCCATTGCCGGGCGCCTGGAGCAAATCCCGCCGTCTCTGCTCACGCACGCCAATCTCACCATTGCCAGCAAGTCCGGGTACACCGTGATCCATGCCGCCGCCGAAACCGGCCAACTCGACAAAATTCCGCGGACCGAACTCACCCGCGACCTTCTGCTGACTCGCAACGACCACGGCGACACCCCGCTTCACGCCGCCGCTTACGAAGGGCATCTCGACCAGATTCCGACCGAACTCCTGACGGGCGAAACGCTCAATATCCGCAATTACGATGGCGTAACCCCGCTGCATACGGCGAAGAGCCGCGGTTTCATCGCCCAAATTCCAGAAGCCCTCCGCCCCAAGCCCGCCGGACCGTTCAAACGTTTCGTTGCCAGGCTGGGCTTTTGAAAAACAACTAAGGTTGTAGCGAAAGGTAGGGCGCGACCGCCGGGGGCGCCGAAAACAACGCTGCAGGCCCTGCAGTCTCTCCCCTGCGCATATTTTGGCAAGTTGTTGCCTGCCCACTTTTGGCCTTTCCCTCGTGGCAAGGGTCATTTTCACTATCCGTTCTTTTCGTAAGCTACTTTTCTCATGAGTACATCGATCACCTCCATCATCGCCCGCGAAATCCTCGATTCCCGCGGCAATCCCACCGTCGAAGTCGACGTCGAACTCGCTTGCGGCGCCTTTGGCCGCGCAGCTGTCCCCTCCGGCGCCAGCACTGGCGAACACGAAGCCATCGAGCTCCGTGACGGTGTCAAAACCCGCTACCTCGGCAAAGGCGTGAGCAAGGCCGTCGCCAACGTCGCCAAGATCATCGCCCCCAAGCTCGAGGGCATGGACGCGACCGATCAAGTCTCCATCGACAACACGATGCTCGCCCTCGACGGCACCGAGACCAAGTCAAAGCTCGGCGCCAACGCCATCCTCGCCGTCTCGCTCGCAGTCGCCAAGGCCGCTGCCGACGCCCTCGGCCAGCCCCTCTTCAAATACATTGGCGGCCCGAACGCCAAGGTCCTCCCCGTTCCGATGGCCAACGTCATCAACGGCGGCGCCCACTCGGATGCCCCGATCGATTTCCAGGAATTCATGATCATGCCGCATGGCTTCAAGACCTTCTCCGAAGGCCTGCAGGCCATCACCGAAATCTTCCACGCCCTCAAGGCCGTGTTGAAGAAGAAAGGCCTCTCCACCGCCGTCGGTGACGAAGGTGGCTTTGCTCCCAAGCTCGACAGCGCTGAAGCCGCTCTCGACGCCATCGCCGAGGCCGTGAAAAACGCCGGCTACAAGCTCGGCAAGGAAATCTTCCTCGCCCTCGACGTCGCCTCCTCCGAATTCTACAACGGCAACGAGACCTACACCTTCAAAAAGAGCTCCGGCAAGACCCTCACCGGCGACGAGCTCGTGGCCTTCTACGTCAAGCTCTGCAAAGACTACCCGATCGTGTCGATTGAGGATGGTTGCGCTGAAGGCGACTGGAAGACCTGGAAGAAGCTCACCGACGCCCTCGGCGACAAGGTGCAGCTCGTCGGCGACGATCTCTTCGTCACCAACGTCAAGTTCCTTAAGAAGGGCATCGATACCGGCACCGCCAACTCGATTCTCGTCAAGGTCAACCAGATCGGTTCCCTCACCGAGACCCTCGACGCGGTTCAGCTCGCGCAGTTCAGCAAGTACACCGCCGTTCTCTCGCACCGTTCCGGTGAGACTGAGGACGCCACGATCGCCGACATCGCTGTCGCGACGAATTGCGGCCAGATCAAGACCGGTTCGCTCAGCCGCACCGACCGTACCGCCAAGTACAACCAGCTCCTCCGCATCGAGCAGCTCCTTGGCAAGAACGCCGTCTACGCCGGCGTGAACGCGCTGCCGGCTTCCCGCCGTTAAGCTCGGAACGGACGGCCAGACTGGCCGTCCCTACCAACGATAAATCTCCAAGGCCGGGCCTAAAAAGCCCGGCCTTTTTCGTATTCCCGCTTGGCTACTGCACGTAGATCGGCTCCTTGATCGTGTCGAAGGTCGAATAGTTGTTGAGCCGGTTGATCATGATTTCCGTCAAACGATTCCCCGCCGCAACCAGAAGCACATCGCCAGTGGTCTTGACGTCTGAAACCAGGATTTGCCCAGGTTGCAGCTCGTGGGTTTGCAAGGACAGCACCGGCTTGTCTGCGGAAATTGAATTTTCCAGGAAGGCCTCAAAGCATTTGAAACAGTTGTCGAGCATGACGAGGTCGTACACGCCGGACCGCGACTTCATCTCGTCGTAGGCCCGTTTCTTCACGATGCCCTCGGCTTCGAGCAGCACCCGGTCGTGAAGAATCTTCAGCATGCGCGCGCCAACCGGGATGTTTTCCCGCGCGACATTGTCGGACGGATAGCCGCTGCCGTCGTAGTTCTTTGTCTGATACAATACGATTTTAGCCACCGGCTCGAGGCGCGGGATATTGACGAGCAGATCGTGGCCGATGCGGGGCGATTTTTCGACCATCGCTTTTTCGCGCGCGGCGAGTTCCACCCCTTGCTCGAGTTTGCGCAGAATCAACGGCGGCACAGATACGAGCCCGACGTCCGCGAGGAGCGCGGCCATTTCGTAAGTCCAGGTGGCGGGCATGCCTAACCATTTGCCAAAGGTACGAACCGAATCCCTCAGCTTTTGGCCACGCCCAAAGGCGGCCGGATCGATCATCGAAAGCACGTCGGTCAGCACTTTCACAGAACCAGAGAGCGTGCCTTCCAGCAATTCGCGCTCCATCGTCACAAGAGCGTAATGCTTCAGCGCCGCTTCCAGCGTGAGTTTCAGCGCCTCCGGTTCGCAGGGTTTGTTGAGGAAACCGTAAATATGTCCCTGGTTGACGGCATCGGTTGCGGTTTTTTGGTCCGCATTACCGGTTAGCATCAACCGGACGGTATCGGGAGCAATCTCGCAAACCTTGGCCAGCAGTTCCACCCCGTTCATGCCCGGCATCTGCATGTCAGCCACGATCACCGCATAGGGACCGGACGACTTTATCAAATCGAGGGCGTCCTGTCCGCCAGTCGCGGTGTCGAAGGAAAAAAGCTTGCGCAGATTGCGTTGAAACGCGGCGAGCAGATTGGGGTCGTCATCGACAAAGAGAATTTGCTTCGTGTTCATGGGAGGTAAAGCGCGTGGCTCTTATGGCAGCGAAATTTGATCGAGGGATTGGCGGCCCCCTTGCTGCGCGGTGAGAGGAAGATCCACGGGAATTGGTTCGACCACCGGATGCAGCGAGGCGAAATTGCGCAGGCGCTGGATTTGCGTGGCGTTCAACGACGTGCCGGCGGACAACACAACCGCGCCCTCGATCGTCGTGACATCTGACGATAAAACGTGACCCGGGATCAGATCGTTAAGCGAAACGTTGCGCTGATTGCTTCCAGACCCCTTGCGCGGATTTTGGAGCATGGGCCCGCAAGCAGCGACCTCCCGCACGACGGCCGGGTCGTAGCGTTCCGGTCCTGCCTTGAGCGCTCCCGAGACATCCGAAAGAGATAACCCTTTGTTATGCATCCTAACCACTTCATGCACGACACGAAGAATGCGGGCACCCAGGGGAATTTCGGCGCGACCGATGTTGTCCACCGGGAAGCCGGAGCCGTCGAAATTTTTGTATTGGTAAAGCACCATTTGCGCGACGCCCTCCAGACGCGGTATGGCCGCAAGCAAACGTGAGGAAAATTCAGGGATTCGATCGACCAGCTGCTTTTCACTGGGTGTCAGGGCTTGATGAGTTCGCACTTTTTCGCGCACGCCCGTCGGCAACGTCACAATGCCGACTTCCGCTAGCAACGCAGCAACCTCCACATCCCACGTTGAGCCATGTCCAAGTTTTCCCGCCAGGTCGCGCGCCAATCTGCGTCGCAATTGGGCCTGTCCGAAAGCCTCCGGATCCAAAGTAGCCAGGATGTCGGTGAGCACCTGCAACGAACCCTTGAGGGTTTGGTTCAGCAACGCCTTTTCCGTGGTGACGAGTTCGTGTTGCTTGAGCGCGGTATCGAGCGCCGCAGTCAAGGCTTCGGGCGAACACGGCTTGGAAAGAAAACGAAAAACATTGCTCCGATTGACCGCCTCGGCCGCCGTGCGCTGGTCGGCGTTTCCCGTCAGCATGATGCGGACAGTGTCCGGCCAGCCGGCATGGACCGCTTCGAGGAGTTCGACGCCGTTCATGACCGGCATGCTGAAATCGGCCACGATCACCGCATAGGGTCCGCGAGTCCTGACGATCTCAAGGGCTTCGTTGCCGCCGCCCGCAATATCGAAACTGAAACGCTTGCGGAGGTTGCGCTGCATCGCCGCGAGGACGTTGGGGTCGTCGTCGACAAAGAGTATCTTTTGATTGGTTTCGGTTGGCATGGTTATTTGGTGCCCATCCAGTTTTGCCGGGTGGAACCGGGGGGTGGCGGAGTCAGCGGCAGGGTCAGGATGAAAGTCGTCCCCTTGCCCATTTCGGTGGTGAAACTTACATTTCCACGGTGTTTTTTCACAATCACGGCCTGAACAATGGCAAGCCCCTGCCCAGTGCCCTTGCCGACGGGTTTGGTGGTAAAGAATGGTTCAAATACCCGCTCGCGCACCGCTTCGGGAATGCCGGTGCCCGTGTCCGTGACTTCGATAATGACATTGCCCGCGTCCTGCCGGGTGCGGATGGTGATGAGCCCGCGCGTGGCGCCGGTTTTTTTGTTGGCCTCCTCGATGGCGTGAGTCGCGTTAATGATCAGGTTGAGCACCGCCTGGTTGATTTCGTCGATCACGCAATTCACCTTGGGCAGGTTCGGATCGAGCTCAGTGACAACGTCGGCGACGTACTTCCATTCATGCCGGGAGACTCCCACCGTTGTCTCTATCGCTCGGTTTATGTTGGCATGGCTTTTCTCCTCGCCGCCCGGATGGGAAAATTCTTTCAGGGAACCCACGATCTTGCCGATTCGCCGCAGCCCATCCAGGGACTGCTCAAGGCAGCGCGGGATCTCCTCGATCAAATACTCAAGTTCATTCTCGGTTTCGGTCGCCTTGATTTCCGCCAGCACCGGACCGAAATCCGCATGAGCGGCGGCCTGCTCAACCAACTGACGGTGGCTGGCCAAAATCTTTTCCAGTTGGGCAAACGCGCCTGTGAGAAACCGCGCGTTATCGGAAATAAATTGTGTGGGTGTGTTGATTTCATGGGCCACCCCCGCGGCCAACGAGCCGACCGACTCCAGCTTGTTGGTGAGTTGCAGCCGCGCCTCCAATTCCCGGCGTTCCACTTCCGCTTTCTTTTTTTCAGAAACGTCGCGCACCGAACCGTGGATGATGGAGCGGCCGCGAAAAGCGAAGGACGACAAAAGTACTTCCGCGGGAAAACACGAGCCATCCTTGCGTTGATGCATCCACTCGAATTGGCAACTGCCGTTTTGCAGGGCCTGCTGGATATAATCCGCCGCCGTGACGGCTGAGTCACGCCCATCGGGCTGTTCGGATGGAGATACGTCCTTGGGTTGGAGTTTCATCAACTCGTCCTTGGAGTAGCCAAACATCTCAAGCGCCTTGGGATTGCAGTCGATCAATTTGTTATCGCACAGCAACAGGATGGCGTCGCTCGCTCCGGAAAATATCGCCTTCAAAAGCGCTTCGCTCTCACGCTGCGCCTCCTCCGCTTTTTTGCGCTCGGTGATGTCCTCTTTTACGGCGACGTAGTGCGTGATAATGCCCTGCTCGTTTCTGATTCCCGACATCGTCGCCCGCTCCCAAAAGAGTTCTCCGTTTTTTCGGCGATTTTGCAGATCCCCCAACCACTCGCGCCCGGCAGACAACGTGGACCACATTTCACGATAAAATTCATCGGACTGAGTGCCGGACTTTAAAATCCTGGGATTCTTCCCGATCACTTCGTTCGCCGCGTAGCCGGTGACTTTTTCGAAGTAAGGATTAACGTATTCGATCCGCCCCTGCGTATCCGTGATGATGATCGACGACAAACTTTGCTCCACCGCACACGAAAGCATGCGCAGGCGCTCCTGAGCGATTTTCTGCACGGTGATGTCGCGTGAGATGCCATACGTGCCGACCAATTTTCCGGCGCGGTTATAAAACGGCAGCTTCGTCGTGCTTACCCAAACCATGCTACCATCACTAAACGTTTCCTTTTCCTCCAGATCGATCACGGGTTGGCCGGTGCGAATAACGCGTTGTTCGTCCTGAAAAGCCGGGGCGGCGTGTTCGACCGTGAAGTAATCGAAATCCGTTTTGCCGATGCAATCCCTCGGATCCGGCAGCCCAAACTTCGTGGCCTGCGCCCGGCTGACCCTGAGAAACCGGCTGGCAACGTCCTTGAAGTAGATGGAATTCTGGGTCGTCTCCAAAAGCGCATGCAGCATGTCCTCGTCGGTCACCGCATTGTCTCCGCCTTCCTCCATTGCCTGGGTTATACCCGCATAGAGATACACGTGTCGCGTCCCTTCGCCGGCGACAGACGGTCCTTCGAGAAATTGCACGCGAACCGGAAATTCGCTGCCCAGCATATCCCGCAGGCTGATAGTTCCCTTCCAGAAACCGCGTACGTGGAGTTGCAGATAAATTTCCCGCTGGAAACGATCGTAGTCGTGCACCCCGATAAAATCGGCGATGGTCAGTTTTGAGAAATCGACGGCTCCGCCCGGGTCGAGCCGGTTCAGTCCCGCTGGGTTCAGATAGACCGGTCGCAGTTCGGGCAAAGTAAAGACGGCGAAAACTCCCGGCAGTAATTTACCGATAGCATAGAGATCGGCTTGCAAGACTGGTGCGTCGCCGGTCATGCGTCCATCCCCGCGCTTCGGTATGATTGTTGGTCCTCGTGCATGTTTTAGTCGTCGGTGACGTCAAACCTTTCAACAGCTCCCATGGGTATCGGCCCGATTCGCGCAAACTCAAGCTGTCTCCCCTTTTTGCCCGGATGGGATCTTTAAGTAACCGGCAACCGCTCCGCTGTCTACACGCTGAAATGCAAAGCCAGCTTGGTCGGTCGGCGAATGGCGGCGCACTCGCCATGGCGCGCAGCGACGTCGTGCGTGAGCATTTTCTCGATAAAACGCGGGGTTAGCACCACGCCTTCGTTGAACATCGGAATCATGCTGACCGATGACGGCGGAAACGGTCCCGCCAAAATATCGAGCGCATTGACCGACCCCGGCGCCAACAAACGTCTTTCGCACGGCGCCATCGCCGTGAGCAAACAAAAGGGCAGATTCTCGATCAACAAATCGTAGGACCGGTTGGTCGTGGGGACAGGTAGTGGCGGGCTCGATACATCGAGTCGGATCGCACGGGACATCAGCGGCTGCGCCACCTCGCCCGCCCGCACACGCATCATGCGCGTAAAACCAATTCCGATCATTCGCGCTTGTTCGGCCATGAAGCCGGTGATTTCCACATCGGTCAGAGGCCGGCGTCCGAGCGAGCGCTCGAATAATGCCTGGGCCGAGGCCGAATCACCCACAAGCACCAAATCCAGCCAGGAATCCTGCTCGGGCATCATCAATCCGCTCCAGGCACAGAATTCGCCAAAATGAAACTCCGGCGGACGCGACCGCGGCGTCACGCCTTGCAAGGCGAGGCGCAATTCCAACAACGCGATCGAAAGCATATAGCGAACTTCGTGATCGCTGAAATCCGTCGGCTTCAGCTCGGTTTTTTTGTGGGTAACCGATGGTTTTTCTTCGAGCGCCGGCTCCGGGCGCTCAGCAGCGCCTTGACGCTTGCTGATAAGTTCGCCCAGCAGGCTGTTGCGCTGGATCAGGGCTTCGTTGGCCTCGATCTGCTTCACCAATTCCTGTTGGTATTCCACCATGCGGCGAGCCACGCGCAGACGGGCCTGCATTTCGGCCACGTTGAATGGCTTCGAAACAAAATCGTCGGCGCCCGCATCGAGTCCGGCGGCGATCTCTTCCTTGCCGTGTTTGGCGCTCAGCATGATGACGTACGGCCGCACCTTGGGCTTGGCCTCGCGAATTTTTCGCAGCACCGCAATGCCGTCCATCCCCGGCAGCATCCAATCCAACAGCACGATCGGCGGCGCATTCGGTGCAAGCGCTGCGAGCAGACCGTTCGGACCGTCGGTCAAAATTGTCGGCTTATAGCCGGATTTTTCCACGAACATCTTCATGATCCGCTGGGCAACAGGATCATCATCCACGACAAGGATATTCATGGTTTTAAGTGCAAATAGGTCTTGGCCCGGAAGGGAACCGGGCGTTCTCCCCTATTCATCGGCCGGAAAACGAAAAGCATAAGGATTGATCTTCCAACATTTATCGCAAACCGGGATCGCGCGAGGTCATTACGGCAACTTTCGCTCCGACTTTATTCACCTAATAGAGAGCGTCTTCCCGGAATCTAAATTCTTCCGCTGGTTCTCGCCTCTCAGCAACCACCCGGTCCCTGCAAACCGGGCTGAATCAATGACAAATTCCGAGGGAATCTGCTCATTCCCGTACTAAAGCAAACCCGATCCGAGCCGATATAAGCCCTACTGAACAAGACCCTTACCTCCATGAAAAACTCCTCGCGTTTCTCCCTGTCCTCCCGTCGTCAAACTGGATTTAGCCTTGTCGAAATGATCGGTGTGCTGGCGATCATCGCCGTGCTCGCCGTCATCATCGTTCCCAAGGTATTCTCCACCATAGCCGCAGCCCGCATCACCAGCGCGGCCAGCTCGGTTGGAGCGGTAAAAACGGCCATCGCCGATTTCGCCGGCAAATATGGGACAATTCCTCTTACAACCAATAACTCTCGTATCGATGATCTGCTCTTCACCGATGGTCTGATGGAAGGTCGCTTCGTCGTGAAGATCGGCACCCAACCCGCCAATCCACCAATCACAGGCGCGACTTGGACACGCGCCGGTGGCGCTTGGAATGAAAACGGTGGCGCCGCTCAGACGACGCAGTCGCGGGTCATTTGCGTAGCATCGAATCCCGGTGCCGCACCGTCTGCAGCTGCAGGAGCAAATTTTAGACTGACTGGTCTAGCTACGGCCAACCTCCCAGCAGGTGCCCGCGTCGTCTCCGCCGTGCTCGTGAACGTAACGAGCAACGAAGCCCGCGAAGTAAGTCTGCGCATTGATGGAGAAGCCCTCAGCGCAGGTCTGAATGCCGCGGATAACCTCGGCAAGGTAGCCTACGCCGCGCCCGTCGCTGGTTTAACCACTGTCTACATCTATATCGCCCACCAATAATCGCCCAGTCGGCCGTCCTCCAAGGATTTTGCAGGTTTTGTGAACCGGGCCGGTGTGACAACGCCAGCTCGGTTCCGTGTATAAATGTCCACCGCGAAAATCATCAACCCCGACGGAGAAAAGCCAGTCGATCTGGCGCGACTGCAATTTGGCCTTCTTTTCGAAAAGTCGCCCACCAAACGACTCGGCGATCGTCTCGTCGAGGCCGGTCTGATCACCCCGCAACAGCTGGAACTCGCCATACGCGAACAAAAGCGTTCGGGGCTTTTGATGGGCGCGGTGATTCAGAAGTTGGGTCTGGCGACGGAGGAGGATATTTCTCTTTTCCTCGCGCAGGATTCGCAAACCCCAACCATTGACGTCCTAAAAATCGAGACGGTACCCGAGACCATCGCGCTCGTGCCATACGAATTTTGCAAGGAGGCCGCCATCCTGCCCTACCGTCACACGCGGGATACGATCACGTTGATCATGGCCGACCCGTTCGATGTGGTGGCCATCGATCGCGTCGAGCAGATGACGCGTTTCAAAGTCGACGTCCTCACCGCGCCAAAAGCCAACATTCTCGAAAAGCTCGCCTCCTGCCATGAGCGCGAAGGCTCGCTCGATCAGACAATCGACGAGCTGATGAAAATCAGCGAGCACAAGCGCGGCGACGACACCTCCGCTCCGATCATTCGCGCCATCGAGCAGATTATCGGCGCCGCGGTGCGAAAATCCGCCAGCGACATCCATTTCGAACCCGACGAAAAATCGCTGCGCATCCGCATGCGCACCGACGGCATCATGCAGTCCTCCATGCTCGTGCCCAAGGATCTGCAGGATCCTTTTATCGCGCGCATCAAGGTCATGGCCAACCTCGATGTTTCTGAAACCCGCCTTCCGCAGGACGGCCGTTTCAGTTTCGCACTCGGCCGTCGCGAATTGAATTTCCGCGTGTCGTGCCTGCCAACCAGCTATGGCGAAAGCGTCGTGCTCCGCATTCTCGATAGCGGCAATCTCCTGCGCAGCATCCGCTCGCTCGGCCTGCGCAAGAAGGAGGAGGAATGCCTGGGCAGCGCCGTCAACATGCCCCACGGCATTGTCCTCGTCACCGGTCCAACTGGTAGTGGGAAAACCACTACGCTCTACACCGCCCTTAATGGCGTGAATCGCACCGAGCGCTCCGTCTTCACCCTGGAGGATCCGATCGAATACCGCCTGCCCCAGATCCGCCAGACCCAGATCAACGAAAAAATCGGCCTCACCTTCGGCAACGGTCTGCGCACGCTCCTCCGCCAGGACCCCGACGTCATTCTCGTGGGCGAAACGCGCGACACCGAGACCGCCCAGCTCATGGTGCGCGCCGCCCTCACCGGCCATCTGGTTTTCAGTTCGCTCCACACGAATGACTCCATCAGCGCCGTTCCCCGTTTGATCGACCTTGGGGTCGAACCTTTTCTTTTGCCCGCAACGCTGCGGCTGATTATTGCGCAACGCTTGGTTCGTCGTCTTTGTCCGACCTGCCGCGAACCGCTGGTCAATCCGCGCGAACATCTCCACACGTTCAACATCCCCGTTTCCGACAACGAAGAGCCGAAACTATGGCGTCCGCGCGGCTGTCCGGAGTGCCGCCAGCAGGGCTACAAGGGCCGCGTGGCTATCTTCGAAATTTTCGAAGTCGACGACGATTACCATCCCCTGCTCACCAGCGGAAACGTCGAAAAAATGCAGGCTCTCGCACGTGAAAAAGGCATGGCCCGCCTCTTCGACGATGGCCTGCGTCGCGCCTACGCCGGCGACACATCGTTGGAGGAAGTCCTGCGCGTCGCCTTCTCTCACTGACGACCATGAGCATGTTTCGATATCGTGCCTATAATGCGACTGGGGAGATCGTCCACGGCGCCATCGAGGCCGAGAGTGTGATCGTGGCGGAAAACCGGTTGCGTGCGTCCGGCATTTGGTTGCTTGAAGCTCGCGAAGGCACGGCGGTTCAAGCCGGCGAAACGCACAACGTCGCCGTCAAGCGTGGCGACCTCATTAATTTCTTTGTGCAGATGACGCTTCTGCTGCGCGCCGGCATTCCGATCCCCAATGCAATCGGGCGGCTCGCCGAAGACGCCGAAGGAACACGACTCGGCACGGTCCTCTCCACCGTCAGCGAACAACTCACACTCGGCGTGCAACTCCATCAGGCGCTCGCCATGTTTCCGCGCAGTTTTCCGCCGCAAGTCGTCGCCATTGTCCACGCCGGCGAAGTAAGCGGCCATCTCCCCGAATCTTTCGAAGGGTTAAGTAGTTATTACGAATGGTTAGACCGATTGGTCAGCGAAATCCGCCAGGCGCTTATTTATCCGCTTATGGTGACCGGCGCGGCGTTCGCCCTCGTTATCCTGTTGTTCACTTTTATCGTGCCGCGTTTTGTCAGCCTCCTGACGGAGCTTTCGCTCAGCGTGCCGACGGTCACCCGCATTACGATCGCGATCAGCAATCTTCTGATCCATGGCTGGCCCTTCATCATCGGTGGCGGCATCGCCTTGTGGGTCGGAATAAAAATGGCGCTGCGCGTTCCCCGCTACGCCCAAAAATTCGACCGGGCGCTGATGAAGCTTCCGATTTTCGGCGAACTCATTGCGATGTTCGCACTGTCCCGCTTCACGCAGAACCTCGCCATGCTCTACAAGAGCGGCATCACGCTGCTGCGCGGTTTGGAAATTTGCAAAAAACTCGTCGGTAATCACGCCATCGAACAAGCCATCGACGAAGTGCGAACGGCCGTTTCTGAAGGCACGCCGTTCAGCAAGAGCCTCGCCAAACACGACGTTTTTCCCCCGACCGTCGTGACCATGATTTCGACCGGCGAAACCTCCGGCACCCTCGATGTCGCGCTGCAAAGCGTGGCCGATTTCTACAACAAAATCATCCCACGCCGCATCAAGGTGGTCTTCGCCATCTTCGATCCAGTGATCATGCTTTCGCTGATCGGCATCGTCGGTTTCGTGGCCATGGCGGTGATTCTTCCCATCCTCCAATTGTGGAACGCGCGATGAAAACAGGAATTCCACAACCACGCGCAAACCGGGAATCCGCTTTCACCCTGCTCGAAATGATCGGCGTGATCGCGGTCATGGCGATTCTCGCGGCTGCGGTCGCGCCCAACGCCCTGCGCACCCTCGACCGCAGCGCCGTACGCACCGAGGCCGCCACGCTTCGCAGCGTCGGTGAACAGGTGAAAATTTTCCTCAAAACAAATGGTTGGCCCCCGGGCTTGAATCCAAACCTCGGCGCCCGCCTCTCGTGGGATCAGGATCTTCGCACCTTTACCGATATCAGTCCGGCCGATCTGCTCACCAATAAACGACAAATCAACCGTTCCTATATTTACGAACCCGGCGCGTCTCCTCGGCGAGTACTCATCCTCTCGAGCATGCGCGTGGGTCTCCCTCTCCCCACCGCTGCCAATCTGAACACAACGGCCCTTTTCGACAATGTCTGGAATACAGCGGATGGTTCGGTTCCTCCGGCCGGCCAGAGTTGGGCGGGCTGGGCCGCGTGGCGTGCGATCCTTAATGGCACAGCCGGTGAATATCTCGTAATCGAACGCGTCAACCTCGCGCCAATCTACAATACCGAGCTGCAAAATCTCACCTTCGTGCTTAACAACCGAGGGACCGCTCAGGTCAGTTATAGTTTCATCCTGGCCGATGGAACAACCCAAGGTCCGTTCAACCTCGCGGCGCCCATCGCTCCCGCGACTAATAATGGCATCAACGTCACCTGTCGGCCGCGAGACCGAATCAATCTCTTCCGTCCTGGCCCCATTCTCGATTATAGCTACGTCGTTCCAACCGGCTCAAGCGGCCGCACCTTCGATTTCAACAATGCCACCAACTGGGTGCCCCAACCATGAGCGACCAGGACGAAATTTCTCGCTTGCTAGCTGAGGCCGCTGCCCAAACGGAAGCCGAGCCGCCGCGTACCCAGTCTCCGGATGTACCCACGGCTCTGCCACCCGAACCAGCCCAATTCGCCACACCGGCGTCTGCCCCGGCTCCGGTCCAGGAACCAGCCGTCATCCGCAAAAACCCATCCAAACTTGGTGCGCGCAACAGCGATCTCCTTGGCTTCGCCTGGCTCAATGGCTCCCTGGATGCCGCGGTGTTTCACCGTCAAAAAATGACCCGGAGCTGGTCCTGCCCCACGCCCGTGAAAACGGTCGCGGAATTTGAGGCGGTGCTCGACGACGCCCTGACCCAGCTGGAGTTCGCCGGCAGCGAGACATTTTTGCTGCTCGAAAACGAAGTCTTTCAACACCAGGCCGACGATATTCCCATCTTTGCCGAGAATGCGTTGAAGAATTATTTGAAAAGCCGCATCCACCGTCACGAAGCCGAACAGGGCCGCGTGCTTTGGGTGATGCAGCCGCTGATCGCGATGAAACAGGAACAGTCGATCCTGCTGCATCTGCTGCCCAGGAGTTTTTATACCGAGCTGCACCGCGTGTTGCTCAAACGCCACTTGGACCTCACCCGCATTATTCCCCTGGTTGTTCCGCTTCAATACGAGCTGAACCGCATCCCTGCGGGAAAAAACACTACGGTTGTGATTGCGGCCGAAGTGGGCACCAGCACGGCCGTCGTAGCAGGGCGTGTCGGCGGTCCGCTCCTTTTCTCCAGAACCATTCTTGCTGATCTAAACAAGGAACCCGGCCGCGTTGGCGTGGAGGTCAACCGTTCGTTGCTTTACACTAAGCAACACTTCGAATCGGTTGCCGCGTCGATCTGGCTCATGGCGCAAAAAGGCGTTTCCGCCGCTTCCGAGCTCCAGGCCAAATGCGGCCCCGGTAAAAAAGTCGTCGCTCTTCCCGCTACCCCAATCGACTGGTTGCAGACCACCGTGAAACTTTCGCCAAAACAACCGGTGAATCTGCTTTCCCGCTACCTGAAGACGAAGCAGCGCAACCAGTTTATCCGTGGCGGATTCCTGATCGTGGTCTGGCTCTGGCTGGCCCTGATGATTTCGAATCAGTTCCAATCCTCCGTCGCCTGGCACGCCGAGAGGGATCAACTCTTCGCCCTGCGGGAACGTGAACCGGCTTTGCACGCCGAGCGCGAGCGGCTTGCCCTCCGCAACCGTGAAACAGAACGCAATCTGAACTTTGCGGATCGCGTGACCGCGGATCGCCTGCCCCCGGTTCCGGCCCGCCTTCTCGGCTTCGTCGCCGGACTGCTTCCGGAAAGCGCGCGCTTGGCCGAGTTCAATGTGCGCTGGGACACCGAGGCCAGCTCATGGATTTTTCAGTTCAGCGGATCGATCGAAGCCGACGACGAAACAGCCCGCACATTGATCGCAAGTTTGCAGGACCAACTCGCTCGAAGCCCGCTGCGAATTCGCTTCAACGAAACCGCGCGCGTCCTGATGCCGGCGCCAAGCGCTTCGCCCGGCGCCCCCGAAATACAACGTTTCAATTTGGAGGGCACGCTCTTTGAAAAATAAACTGCGCAGCTTCGCCGTCGATTGTTGGCACATCCTCACCGAAGTGCCGGGCTGGCCCGATGCGCCCCGCCAACTCCGTCTTCGACGTCTACTTCCTGCCGTCGTTCCCGTGGCCGCCATCGTGCTCCTCTTCCTCTGGAATCTGGCATGGAATGGCCCGCGTATCCAAAATCAAAGGACAACGTTTCAACCTCTACTCGCGCTCCAGCAGGAGGTCGCTGATCTGCAGCTCGCCAGTAGCGACACGAAGGCGATAGAAGCCGCCACACGCGCTTCGGAAGCCGCCAACATGCTCCTCGCACAACCTAAACAGCTTGTGCCCGTACTCGACGAACTGGCGCGAACAGCGCGAGCCAAGGGTTGGGATGCCACTTTCCAAGCGTTGCCCACGCCAGCCACACCACAACCGGAGGCCCTCCTGCAGTACGTTACCGCCCGCGGCAAACTGGCTCCGACGCCGGGAAATGCGCAATCGTTTGCCTCACTGCTGGTTCTCCTCGAGCAGTTTTCGCCGCCCAACCGGTCGATTGACCTAACCCGCCTGTCCATTCGTGCCGATGAACAGGGCAAGCTCACCGCCGAGGTCTTCCTCCGCGCGGGCTGCCGGATTCCCCAATGAGAAAGCTGCTCAATAAACCCTGGTTCGTCATCGCCATGTCCCTCCTCGCGGTCGGGCTTGCGTGGTCGTCGCTGCGGCCGGCGGATGGCAGTAGCTCGGGACAAACCGCGGCTCTTTCCACCGAACCAATCGACACACCAATGGATCAACCGCTGCCCGGCGGTGCCGCGATCAGCACGACGCCGGCCGAGGCGTTGAAACAACTCATCATTTCCAAAACGCCGCGCGATCCCTTTGCCTCCCGCGAGGCCCAGGCGACCGCTTCGGCCGAGCCGGCCGAGCAGGTGCCCGACCTGCTGGACACCCTTCGACTAACCGGCGTTCTGACCCAAAACGGCGTCACCTTTCTGCTGATCAACGACCGCGTCGCCCAGGTTGGCGAAACCATCGGCCGCCTCAAAATCGAATCCGCCAATCAGGACGGAGTCTGGTTAACCCACTGGAAAGGCCGCGATTTCCTTGAGGTCGGCAAAAGCTTTGTTCTGAAAACCCCGGCCCGCATGCAGCTCCCGGCATCCACTCCGTGAATACCATGAATGCTCGAATATCGCTCACGACAACTTTCCTGACTGCCTTCGCCCTGGCTGTTGCACCCCTTACGTGGGGACAGAACGCTGCCGAACCCTCTCCAACCGCCAGCATCATCTCCAGCGCCGGCGCCACCGAACCCACGGCAAATTTCAGCTTCAATGCCAGCGGTGTCCCGATCAAGCAGGCGCTCGCACTCTTCGCCCGGGCCAACAATCTGAACATCGTCCCCGACCTCGACATCGAAGGCGAAGTCACGGTGGATTTTCGCGACCTGCCGCTCGACCTTGCGATGGGCGCAATCCTTGAGGCCAACGGTTATTATTTTACCCGCGAGGGACGTTTGCTGCGCGTGCGCAATCGTGAATCGCGACTTTTCCACATCGATTATATTCACACCACCCGCACCGGCCAGGGTTCGAGTGCGGTCCAGATCAGCTCCGGAGCAAACGGAGCCGGCGGCGGAAGCAGCGGAGGAGGCGGTTCGAGCGGCGGTGGTGGTGGCGCAAGCGGTGGTTTGGGTACCGAAGGCTCAATCATGACGGTCACCAACAACTCCACGATCGATTTTTGGAAGGACCTTTCCGAACAGCTCAAGTCCATGGTCTCGGCCAAGGGTACTTTCACGATCAACAGCCTGTCCGGCACCGTTCTCGTCAACGATTCTCATCGCAATATTGAAACGATTGCGGAGTACCTCGGCAGCGTGACCAAGAACATCGTTCGCCAGGTCGATCTGGAAGTTGAAATCTACGAAATCGCCCTCGGTAAATCCGCTCAACTCGGCATTAATTGGCAGCGCATTTCGGAAACGCTCGATACCACCTTCAATACTATTCCCGGGCAGCTTACTCTCGGCAATGGAGGTGGATTGATTGTGCAAACTCCGCTTTTTGGTCCCACGCCCGGCGACCCAGGCATTCGCATCCAACACCAGCGGGGTAATACCACGGCAGTCCTCGACGCCCTCGCGCAACAGGGCAGCCTCAAAGTCATTTCACGCCCGCGACTGCGCACTCTTAACAATCAGCCGTCCGTCGTCCGTGTCGGCCAGGATTTGCCGGTTTTCCTTCGCCAGTCGATCGCCTCCACCGGCGATAATCCCATCGTCACAACCAACATCACCATCCAAACCATCACCGTCGGCACGGTGCTTTCCATCACGCCACAGGTTTCGGAGGATGGCCTCATCACTCTCGATATCACGCCCGCGGTCAGCCGACTTGTCCGCATGGAGACAACCGGCACGGCCGACAATTCCGCGTCCGCACCCGTCATCGATATCCGGCAGGCGTCTTCCATTGTCCGTGTGCGCGATGGCGCGACGATTGTCATGGGCGGTCTTGTGCAGGACAGCGCCACCACCTCGCGCCGCAAAATCCCCCTGCTCGGCGACATCCCTGTGCTCGGAAAAGCCTTTACCAGCAAATCCGATGCCTCTGAGCGCACTGAATTAATTTTCTTCGTCACGCCACGCGTCGTGCACGATCTCGCCACCGAACAATCCGTCGTACCTAAAAACATGCAGTCCGACGGCAAAAAGGAAAACCTGCTCAGCAAGTTCGACGACTGGCCGAGCACGAAGATTTCGAAGTAAGGGCACGCGTCTGCCTGCCGTTTCACCGCTAACTGCTGATGATGGAGGGCCGACTTCCACGTCGGCCGCTGGTTCGAGCAATTTGGCCGACGTGGAAGTCGGCCCTCCATTTCAGCCCATCTAAATTCGTGGTCGCTTGCCTCCGCCGCCTCGGTAGCCATGTTGTGTTTCACCATGTCACGCCTCCTTCTTTTGGTCTTAACCCACGTCGCCCTGTTTTGGGTCGCTCCATGCTCTGCGGCGGAACCGTTCAAGTCAGACGATGCCGATGTGCAGACACTGGTTTACACCAAATTCTTCGGCTTTGGCCCGATCAACGACAAAGGCCAGATCTCCGAAGGCGAAGCCGCCTTGAAGCGGATCGTCAAACAAGAGGGCGGCATCAACAATCTCTTCATCGTCTTCGACCGAGCGACCCTGGCTGGAAAGTGCTACGCCTTGACGGGAATTCGTCATCTCTCCCCTAATTCTTTCGAGGGTTTCTGCAAACAGCTCGAAACATATAAATCGATGAGAGTGAAAACCGTGGTGGAAACCAAAATAGTCCAAGAACCCCTCGCCGACGTCATCAGCATGATTCGCACGGGACTTTACAGCAACTATCTCGTCACGGAGTGAGCGGACCGGACGACAGAAACCAGATGCCAGAAGCCAGCGGTCGGAGGTCGGAAGCAGAAGCTTCACGACACTTGAACGTTCAGCGTTAAACGTTAAGCGTTGAACATTTCCCAATTCCCCATTCCCCCATTCGACGTTGGAGGTTGAATGTCGGGCGTTGGATGTTCAGCGCACTTCGCCGGCTCAATCTTCCATTTTGATGTCCTTGTTGCGATGCCGTGGGCAGCCCGCGCGCAACCAAGCGTAGATGAATCTATCCAGATCTCCGTCGAGCACGCCCTGCGTGTCGCTCGTATCCACGCCGGTGCGCAGATCCTTAACCATTTGGTAGGGTTGTAACACGTAGCTGCGAATCTGGCTGCCCCAGCCAATTTCGCCTTTCTCGCCGTAGAATTTTTCCATCTCGCTGCGCTGTTCATCCTGCTTCTTTTCGTAGAGACGCGCTTTCAAGACGTTCATCGCGCTGGCGCGGTTCTTGAGCTGTGAGCGTTCGTTTTGGCAGACGACCACGATGCCGGTCGGAAGATGGGTCATGCGCACGGCCGAGTCGGTCGTGTTGACGCCCTGACCGCCCTTGCCCGACGAACGGTAAACGTCGATGCGCAGTTCGCTCTCGGGGATTTCGATTTCGATTTCGTCGGTGATTTCCGCTACCACGTCGATGGCACAAAAGGAGGTGTGGCGGCGTTTGTTCGCGTCGAACGGGCTGATGCGCACCAAACGGTGCACACCGCGCTCGGCCTTGACGTAACCGTAAGCGTTTTCGCCTTTGATGAGAATCGTGGCCTTGCTGATGCCGGCTTGGTCGCCGACCTGCACGTCCTGCACTTCGATCTCGAAACCTTTGCGCTCGGCCCAGCGGTTGTACATGCGGAAGAGCATGTCGGCCCAGTCGTTGGACTCGGTGCCGCCCGCGCCGGCCTGGATGGAGAGAATGGCGTTGTTCTTGTCGAACTGACCGCTGAGGAACGAAGCGATTTCCAACTTATCGAGTTCGCCGACCATGGCCTCGACATTGCTGTCGAGTTCTTTGGCGTATTCTTCCTGTTCGGCACCGGTCGCAGCCTCGACGAGTTCGATCATCACGGGAACGTCTTCGAGCTTTTTATTAAACGCGACCAGGCCGCCGATGGCGCGCTTCAGACCGTTGACCTTGGCAATGTGTTTCTGTGCCGCGATCTGGTTGTCCCAGAAGGTCGGCGCCCCCATCTGCGCTTCGAGGGCCTCTATTTCGCGCTGCTTTTGTTCGACGTCAAAGATACCTCCATAGGTATCCGGCTCGCTTCTTGATGTTCTCGATGTGGGAAAATGTCTCGGGCGCGATCATGTTTGTAAGGGACAATGGCCGCGAATTCCGCCTTCAGGCGCAAGCGGAAATTTCAGCGAAGCCCGGCAAAGGTCACTTTTGGAAACGGATCATTCGTCTTCACCACGCCCAATCGGAACGCTTCGCGCGTGAGGTCCGCGCCGTTGTGCGCCCGAAGCTTACGCATCAAATGCGAGCGATGATTCTCGACCGTTTTGGCGCAAATGCCCAGCTGCGCTGCGATTTCCTTGTTGCTAAAACCCTCCGCGATCAGGCGCAAAACTTCATGTTCCCGGGCGGACAGTTCGCCATCCCTCTGCCGCGGACCGCCGCCCTGCAAGACCTCTCGCACCAAGTGGGTGATTTTCTCGCCAAAAAAAGCGCGCCCCTGCCCGACCACTTCGGCCGCCTGCATCAGAGTGGCCAGACTCGCCGTCGTTTCAACGACACCCAGCGCCCCTTTCTCGATGTAACGCATGATCGTGCGATCCTCGCAATCCGCAGCCATAACCAAAATGTTCACCCCAACGTTTGCCGCGGACAGGGTCCGGCAGACCTCCACGCCGCTCAAGCCCGCCAGATCCGTCGACAACAGGACCACTCGCGGTTTGAGCTGAAAACAGGCGTCGAGCGTGCGACTTCCGTCACCCGAACCACCAACAACCTGTAATCCGGCGCGATTTTCGAAGCACTGTGCCAGGGCTTCGCGAAGCGCGAGTTGTCGCTCGGCGATAAAAACCGAAAGAATCCCTTTGTCGGCGCAGGTTCCGTTTTTTTTCAGGAAATCCGTCGAAGTACTCATGATTGCCAGTCCTCGCTCCTGCTGCCCGTCGTGGCAGCGACCGCCGTCATGCCATCGCCGAGATCGACGATGCCCGTCCGGATGCCACAGCGAATCAACTCCGGCACGGTGTGCACGTTGAGCCGTTCCATCATCTGGTATTTGTGCACTTCAGCCGTGCGTGAAGAAATGCCTAGCACCGCCGCCACTTCCTTCATGGTTTTGCCTTGGGCAATCAATCGCAGAACCTCGATCTGCCTGGGAGTGAACGGATGCTCGGTCTGCATGTGCTCCTGCAGCGTAGAACCACGAACCCAATTGTTCACCATGCCCTTTGCGATGAAGGGAGAGATGTAGGTGCGCCCGGCCAGAACCTCCTCCAAAGCGGAAATCAACTCCGCCCCCGCATCGTTCTTGGTCACGTATCCCGACACGCCGATGCGAAACGCCCGCATGACCACGTCGGTCTCGGACTGCATCGAGAGAATGACGATCTTCGCCTGATTTTTCTCGCGCAATAGAAGTTCGGCCGCATCCAGCCCGCTCAGTCGCGGCATGCCGATGTCGGTAACAATAAGTTCGGCTTTGTGCCTGCGGGCCAGTTGCAACAGCTCTTCGCCCGACGAGGCCTGCCCGACGATATCGAATTTTTGCGTCAGCAGATGGCGAAGCGCGTCGAGGAAAAGCCGGTGATCGTCAGAAATGATTATACGTGGAAGTTTCATGATTGAGAGCGTTAAAATTGAGCGGGATTTCGACCTCGACGCGCGCCCCACGGCCAGGGCTCGTGTCGATTTTCAAGGTGCCGGAGAAACTGCGGGCGCGCTCCTTCATGCTGATCAGCCCAAGGTTGGCTGGCGCGTCGTCGACGGTGAAACCCACGCCGTTATCCTCGATGGACAGTGTCAGCCCGGCGTTGTCCTGACGCAGCGTCACTCTCACCCGCGAGGCTTTCGCGTGTTTGATCACGTTTGAGAGCGCTTCCTGAACTATTCGAAAGAGGGAAATCGCCAGCGCGGGCGCCACTTCGACCCGGTCGCTGCCCAGTTGAAGCTCCAATTCCAGCCCGCCTTGGTCAGCCACTTTTTTGCAAAAATCCCGGATTGAGGCGACCAGCCCGAATTTGTGCAGCGCGACCGGATGCAATTGGTGCGAAAAGCTGCGCAGCGCATTGCCGATTTCCACCGCATCCTTCTCCAACTGGTCGAGCTTGCGCGCCAGCACCGTATGGTTCCGCGCTTGATTGCGACGCAGGTTGCTAATCTGAAGCGCCTGGACGGCGAGTCGCTGGCAAATGTCGTCGTGTAATTCACGGGCGACCCGAAGCCGCTCTTCCTCCTGGGCGTTGATCAGGCGCCGCGCGAGGCTGCGGATCTCGTCGTGACTCCGCTGTAACTCCGCCTGCGCCTGATGGCGTTCGCTGACGTCGATCTGCATCAACAAGGCGCCATCCTGCGCGCCTTCCAGCGGAAAGATCAGAATTTGGTGCCAAGCTGGCTGTTCGGGATCGCGCGAACCGCATTCCAGCGCAAAGGGCTTCCCGTCGGGCTGCAAAACGCCATCCAACGCCTGCACCACCATCGCCTCGGCCGAACCCGCCGCCGGTTTCTTGTTTTTGCACGCGACTAGGTAGTTTTCTCCCACCACCGCCTCGCCCTCGGGACACTGCATGCTCACCGGACTGAGCGTGTTGCGACCGGAGGAGCGCACCACCCCCTCCCGGTCCAGTATCAATATACGAACCGGCGACGTTTTCGCCTCCCGTGAATATTCAGGCCATGACCACATGACAATTATATACTTTTAGATGTGTTCTATACAAGCGTTCGTCATAATTTATTTACAAGCAACGCCGAAGGTTTTGGCCGCCCGCACTGCTGTTTTCTATGTGGGCAATTATATGTACCAAACACAATAATTCGCAAGTACTTAACCCTGTAAAAAACGCAGGGATTATTACCTAGTTCCCATGGATATTTATACGGATGCGATCGGTCGAAATCCGTATGTATATACGTAATTTTACCTACCGGCATTATTACGTTTTTTTGCCATCTTATATAAAATACCTTCCGGCGCTATAGTGAATCCATGCCGGGAATGGAATACATCACATTCGAAATGCCGCTTGCCGTCGCGAGCCGGCGCCCGGATCCGATCCATCCAGCTTCCACCATGGTCACTGCATCAAACGTTCCAGCTATCCTGCGTCCCGGTTACGACCTTGAAGGGCGCTTTACCGAGGTGCTTTTTGCCCTTTCCACGATCCTAGTCTTCACCCTCGCAGTCGAGCGGTTGGTGAGCCCGGAGAATGGCGGCGTGCATGCGCTGCTCGTCGCAACCACCGGCTACAGTCTCGCATGGGCCGTGTTTGTGGGCGTCATGTTTGCCGTGCATGCGATCAATCGCCGCGGAAAAATCGCCCGCTTCGCCAACAACTTCCGCCTGCGCCCCGACGAGGGCCGGGCCCTCGGTGAGATCCAGCAAGAGATGGATGCCACTCTCGCCGCACTGACCAGCGAACCGATGCGCGAGCGGCTTCATTGGAACATTCTTTCCAATATTGCCCTGCTCGAACCGCCACCGGTGCGGCTGAAAGCGGCCGATTTGCTCGGAGCGTTGGCCACCACGCTACTTGTCTTCACCGCCACGGTTCCCGCGATCCTGCCCTTCCTGTGCTGCGAAATGCCGTGGATGGCCGTCCGCCTGTCGAATCTCGTCACCGTTTTGCTGCTTTTCGTCTGCGGCTATCACTGGGCTCGCTCCATGCGCATGCGGCCTTGGATCACCGCCACTTCCTTCGCCGGACTCGGGCTCATCGCGGTCTGGGTCAGCCTGAACATTCCTTAGAAACACCTTTAACCCTTTTAACCCATTCCGCCTATGATCACCGTCGCTCAACTTATCGTCGTCGTGGAAACCAGTCCCCGCATGCGCCAGAGCCTGGAGCAAATTCTTCAAGTTTCAGGTTATGACACAGCCCTCTTTTCCTCCGCTGAAGACATGCTCGCCGATCCCGGCGCATTGGAAGCCGATTGCTTCGTGGTTGACGTGAATTTGCCGTGCATGTCGGGCGTGGCCTTGAGAAAGGAACTATCGGCCCGCGGCAAACTCGCTCCCGTGATCTTCCTGACCGACGAACGCGTACCCGCCGCCTTCGAGCGACACTTTCAAGCGCGCTTCCTTCAAAAGCCCTTCCGCGGCTACCGCCTGATCAGAGCCATTCGCACGCTGCTGAATGTGGAGGAGTGAGCGCGGAAAAAACGCCCATTCTTCCGACTTGTTCAGGAATTCGGGGAATCTACCGCAACCGGCTGGTTCGTCAATGGTCTGCCGGCAGCGCGGCGCATCATTTCAGAACGTATAAAACCATACTTCTCATAAAGGCCGTGGGCGTCTCGCGTGCCGAGGACACTTGTCGTAAACTTCACCACCGGGTGCTCGGTCACGCAGGCCATGAGCCATTTTCCCAGCCCCCTACCGCGCGATCCGTTTTCGATGAAGACATCGCAGATCCAAGAAAACGTTGCCTGATCTGTCACAACGCGGGCGAAGCCGATCTGCGCAAAGGGTTCTTTCCTGTACACCCCAAAGCAAATCGAATTCCGGATTGATGCCTCAACCGTGGCCCGCGTGCGACGCTCTGCCCAATAGGTTCGGTTCAGCTCGCGACAGATAAAATCGATATCGAGCCGTTGTGGATCGGTGCTAACCAGATAGCCGTCGCGTTCGGTGTCCATATTGGTCGACGGCGAAGGTGTGCGGTGAACGGAGCCGGCGCAAGCCCTGCGTCAGCAGTCGTGCTTGCGGGTTGGGTTGGAGAGTGCCCGAACCTTCGCCAATATTTGGTCGATGGCGGGTGTTTCCCGGAAGACGTGACCCACGTACTCCGGGAAAACTACTCAAATCAACTTAGTTACTATCCGAGTCGTCGTCGTCATTTGGTCCGTCGTGATGGTCGTCATCGCAGCGGGCTTCTGGAATCCGTAGGACCGTGACGGAGTACGGTGCGGGCGTCAGAGTGAATGTGGATCCAGGCAACGTGAGCGTTGAGGTTTGCACGTCGGCCGAACCTGTGCCCGTGCGCGCGGCTTCGTCCTGCGGAATGCCGTAGGTGTAGGTTGTGGCCTGCGGGCCAACTTTGAAGCCGTCGACGGTGAGTGTGGTGTTCAGCGTCGCGGTCGGATGTTTGTTGATCACGAGGAGCCGCAACGAACGGTCGCGATCGCGCACGGCATAGATGCCGAGCCGGTTGTAATCGCTATTCGCGGTCACCACGGTTTCGCCGCCGCGGGCGAAGTGTTGCAGGAGCTTGTAAACGTAGAACGTCGGATAGCGATCGGCCGGGCCGGCGGGATTCGCGGCGTTGACGATGCCGTAATCGCCGTATTTGCGCCAGCCATACAAGAACGGACTGTTGTTGTTGCCGCCTTCCTGGCCGTTGCGCAGGTCCCACCAGAAAAACGCATTGAACTCCGTCTTGAGGATATTGCCCATACTATCGGCCAGGAACAAACCGTTGACCAGGCTCGTGGTCTGTTTTCCGGGATTGCTGTAGACCGAATTGTTTTCGGTGCAGGTAATTTCAACGCGACGCGCCTCGTGACCGAGGTAATCGTTCAACATCTGGCGGATTTTCGCCGCGTCGTTTGCCCAGCTCTTGGATGAATTTAAAAGGTAGAGATCGCTTTCGCCGCCGGGCGCCTGTTCGTAGCGATGGTAGACCACGAAGTCGGGCACGAAACCAAGTTTCTTAAAAGTCGCGAGCATGACTGCGCTCCAGCCGTTGTGAGTAAGACCGGTGCGAGGATTGGTCACAGTTTGATCGGTGTAATTCGCGTCGCTGTCCTCGTCGGCCACTATCACCGCGCCGATTTTAATACGATGATCGGCGGCCTTCATCTGGCGGGCGTATTCCTTGAATCGCGTGACGTAAGTCACGGGATCATGCGGGCGGTTGTTGTTGTCCGCCTCCCAAGTGCCGTAGTTCTCGTTACCAACTTCCCAGTATTTAAAATCATAGTGCTTGGTTCGGTTCGAATACCGAACCCACTCCGCCGCTTCTTCGGGCGTGCCGGTGCCATAGTTCACGGTGACGAAGACCTGCGCCTTGGTCGTCAGCGCGATGTTGGCAAAAGCGTCAAAGCTCGTCGCCCACTGAAAAGTCTGCCCTTCGCTCATGTTCGTTTTCCAATGGTAAACATCGGCTAGCGATCCGCCGGGGAAACGCAGCGCCTGATTGTCGACTTCGTTGAGCAGTTCGGCGGTGGTGGCGGTGTTGAAAACGCCGTCCCAAACCGCGGTATTCAGACCGAACATACGCGGATCGACCTGACGGATGCGCGCGCGGGCATCGACCGAAACGCTGACCGCTGACGGCGGTGGCGCGAGGTCGAGTCGCACATCGTCGACATAGAATGTCGGCGCACTCACACCGGCGATTTCCTGAAACCAGATATCGGTGAGATCGGATTTATTGGCGACGCCGAGGTCGGCCAGCGGGATGGAAATCTTCTGCCAGGAATTTGGCTCCAACGGGCCAAGCGTCACAGGTGTCTGCGCAACGCCGGAAAGCAGCGCCGAGAGCCGCAGCAGCTGGCCGCCAGAACCGCCGCCGTTGATCCAAAAAGTGAGCGTGGTAAAATCGTTTGTTTCCAGCGCCGCGTGATGAAACGACAAGGCCGAATAAGGCGAGGCCGTGACCGCAATCGAACTCGTACCGGAATTCACGGGTGTAGCGTTGCCAACATTAACCGTTGCCCAGCTCCAATTTTGCCAGCCGTTGACATAGGCATCCTGGTACAACGCCATGCCCACGAGCGGCGGCGGTGGCAGGGTCGGCACGCTGCCCGTGATGACAATGTCATCGACATAAAAAGTCGGCTGCGACGCCCCGCTGCCTTCCTGAATCCAAAAGCCGGTGAAGTTCGCCTGATTGTCGGCTCCGAAAGACGCGAGCGGGAGTGTGATTTGCTGCCACGTGTTGGCGGCGATCGGTCCGATGGTGGCGCCGGGTTGTCCGGCGTCGTTGAGTGTGGACGACACGATCAGGCGTGGAACGCCAGCCGTGCCGCCATTGATCCAAAAAGTCAGGTTGCCGTAACCGGTGGTGTTAAAAGGATCGTGACGCAGGCTCAACGCAGACCAAGGTCCCGCCGTGACGGCAATCGAGGTCGATCCTAAATGCACGGCGGCCGTGCTGGCGGTGTCCACCGTTGCCCAGCTCCAATTCTGCCAGCCGCTTCCGAGAGTGTCGTCGTAGACCGTGAGGTCAGTCTGTGCACGCGCGGAAAATCCAGCGCCGAGCACAAGGAGAAACAAAACGAACCAGGCCATGGAAACTCCACGCCGCGAGGCCGCTGATGCAGCCGATCGATTGAACATATCTTTCATGGGGGTATTTGAGTTTGATGTGGGTCTTGGACGACGCTGGAAGATCAAACCAAGGGGTATGGTTGCGGCTCGTGGCTGGGTCCCATGTCAGCACGAGATGCAAAGCGGCAAAAATGTGCCACAAGTCGCGGGTGAAGGATAGCTTCTCCGGTTGTTTGCCGATTGAGACGCTTTGCCTCACGAACGCCGACACAAACATGGAGCGTAACACAGTAACGCGACTCCTCTGCCGCCACTGCTTCCGCGCTTCAGACAAAAGTACGCCCCGGCTTTTGAGGGCCGGGGCGACGGAAGATCGGTTCGTTTTATGGAACGTTATTCGGCGACTTCAACCGTGACGTTTTTGCGCAGGCCATCGACTGTGATCACCAGATCGAGGTGCTCGCCTTTGGCGAGGTCTTTCACGAGGCCGGTTTTAGCGGTTGGAGTCGGTTTTGGCGTGACAGGTGCCGGCACGGCCGCCGGGGTGGACTTGATTTCCACAGGCTTGGGCGCTTCGGCGGCGGGAGCGGGCTTCTTGTGCAGCGCGGCAAACTCGACCGGGAACATGGCGTGGAGCACGCAGGCTTCGTCGTCGGTCGGCAGGCCTTTGGCGGCAAGTTCGGCGCGGAGCGTGTCCATGCGAGGCTTGAGGTTGTCGGCGGGGCGGCACTCCAGCGGCTTCTGGCCGGTCTTGTCCATCGCGAGCTTGAGCACCTCGGAATCGATCGGACCGGGCGTGCGGCCATATTTGCCGAGCGCAATGTCCATCGCGGGCTGGGAGAAATTTTTCCAACGGCCAAACTTCACGTTGAGCATGGCCTGCGTGCCGACGATTTGCGAAGTGGGCGTGACAAGCGGGATCCAGCCCAGACATTTGCGGATGTAGGGAATTTCGAGGAGAACCTGCTCAAACTTGTCGGACATGCCTTGTTCCTTGAGCTGGTTTCGGAAATTCGAAAGCATGCCGCCGGGCACTTGGTAACAAAGCGTGTCGCTATCGACAACCTCGTTGGCGTGCGAGGTGAACTTCGAAAGTTGGGCATAGACGTCGGTAAAGTAAACGCGCAGCTCCTGGAGTTTCCTCGCGTCGAACTGCGGGCAGCGGGTATGGCCTTCGAGCAGGGCAATCATGCGAACGGTGTCCGGCTGCGAAGTGCCGTTGGCGAATGGCACGATGGAAGTTTCGACGGCATCGATGCCGGCTTCGATCGCGGCGTAGTAGGACGTGGCGGCCAGACCGGCGGTGTCGTGGCTGTGCAGCGTGAGCGGCACGCCGACGCGGCGTTTGATTTCCTTAACCATCTGATAGGCGACCTGAGGGGCAATGACGCCGGACATGTCCTTGATCGCGACGGAATCGCAGCCTTCTTTTTCAAGGGCAACGGCCATCTCGACAAAGGCTTCAACCGTATGGACGGGGCTGGTGGTGTAGCAGAGTTCGCCGCGGGCGTGCTTGCCGGATTTCTTCACGGCCTTGATCGCGGTCTTGAGGTTGCGGATGTCGTTGCAGGCGTCGAAAATTCGCATGACGTCCATACCGGCCTTCGCCATGGCGGAGCAAAAAGCTTCAACGACGTCGTCGGGGAAGCTGGTGTATTGAACGATGTTTTGGCCGCGGAGGAGCATGATGTGCGGCGTTTGCGGTGCGGCTTTTTTGAGCGTGCGCAGGCGGTCGAACGGATTTTCACCGAGGAAGCGCAGGCAGGAGTCGATCGTGGCTCCGCCCCAAGTTTCGAGACCGCCAAAGCCCATGCCGTCGAGGATCGGAGCGGCAGGAAGCATTTGGGCGGTAGTCATGCGGGTGGCAGCGAGGGACTGATGGCCGTCGCGCAGCACCGTATTGTTAAAAACGACAGGTTTAGACATTGGGATGGTCAAAAATCAGGGTGCCATTGTATCCAAGGCCTCGGAAAGAGGCTGAGCATTTGTTGCCTTTTGATCAGCAGGCATGGGCGTTTCTTGGTAAGCGCCCCGACGCACCTCGCGTTCGGGTAAGTCAGAGGTATCACGGGGTTTTTGAGGGTCAACCACGGGTTTGGGCGGAGGAGGCGGTACCGGCGGCGGCGGACCGGCGTAAAAAACCTTCAGCTTCTCAATTTCGAACCAGCTCTTCTCCGCGGGGCGTTCGCGAGGCAGCAGGACCTGACGTTCCAACACGCGCCGGTTGCGACCGTCGTAAAGCATGATCCCCGAACCATCCTTTCCGCCCACGGGCACGGCGATGAGCGCATCGACCGTGCTTTGCTGATAGGGCAACAGCAGGCGCTGGCCGTCAATCAACGCGCGGGCAACGTCGTCGGGCGTCGCCGGTTTCACATCCATCAACGGCACGGAGGGGGCCGCCGCCGGGCGCGCCACGCTCCAACGAGCGCGCGGGCTGACGGGACTGTCGTAGAAAACATCCTCAAGGGTGCGCTCTTCGCCGGGCGCGGCAGGCGTCAGGGATTTTTCAATGGCCCGCAAGACTGCGGTCTGCGGATCGACGGGCGCGATCTCGGATTTTGCCGTGAACGCTTGCTGAATCCGACCGCCCACCGGCACCAGCAGGACAAGCAGCCAGACAAACACCGCGCAAAACCAGGCCGGCAGCGCCAAGCCAGCCGCGGGCAGAGGTGCCGGAGCAGGCTTGAGCGCAAGGCCGGCGGCTTCGTGGTAGATGGCAGAAAGTTCGTTAATGAGATCTCGCTGAGAAACGGGTTTGCCCGCGCCGGCGAGCAACGTGGCCGCCTCATTTTGTCCGCGCAAAAGAGGCGTGTTGAAACGCCAGGGCGCGGCGGCGGGCGCGTGCCGGCGAACCAGGAGCGTGAGCCATTTCCCCGCGGTAAAACGCAGCGCGACAAAAACCACCACGGCGCCTGCGAGCCAGAGCGGAAGCTGTGCCCATTGCCTGAGCGCGGCGGCCGCGAGGCCCAAAAGCAGCCAGCCGCCCAAAAGGTATTTCCAAGGTCCAAAAAGCACATAACCACAACGCATCGCCTGAGCCAAACGCAGCCAGAAGAGCGCCTGCGAAAGTTTTTCCGCGCGCTGCCGCAACTCCTCGTAGCGTTCTTTTCGATAATTCTCGTGGGTGATGTAGCCGTAACGTTCCGGTTGGGCGGCGGTCGAAGCGAGCAGCACGAGTTCCGCATTGGTCAATCGCGGCTGGGTCAGCAGATGCTGGATGTGTTTTTCCCGACTGCAGGCAAAGCGCTCCTGCAAACTCTTGCGCACATCGAAGAGCTTGCGCTCCCCTTCCATCGCGAGCAGCAGAAGCCGGGCGTAATCGGCCGGATTGGAAAGATCGAGCCAGCCCTGGCTGATCGCCACCGAAATAGCCTCCCCGCTGACCGTGGCGCCGAGCGTCGAAAGCAAACGCGCCGCATCCGGGTCGGCCTGCTCGATCAGCTTAATATAGGGCTTTGCCGTAAGTGCCTTGACCATGGCCACGCCGCTCGCGACGCCACCGCGCGCAAAAAGGCCCTTCACACACGCCGCGTCGACGCGTTGGCCAAAAAGCGTGAGCTTCGCGTCCTCACCGCCGAGCAACAACCACGCCGCAGCGGCAATCACCGACTCGCGTGCATCCGTCGGCAGATCCTTCCAACTCGGGATCTGCATGAACTTGTGCAGTTCCTCGATCTTGTCCCGCACCTGCCGGTACTCGGGACGGTCACCGACGAAATAGACCAGTGTGGTGGCGTCGTCGGTCGCGAAAAGATTTTTCACGCCATCCGCCCATTCGGCGTCGTGCGTGAAAAATTCCGCCGCCTCCGCGACGGTGAACATGCGATCCTTCCAGCCAAAAAGCTGTTCGTTGCGCGCCAATTGATAGCGATCCTTGACCGGCTGCTGCTTGAGCCAGCGCTGGATTTCATCCGTGCCCCACCGGCCGTCGCGCGAACTCGTAAGCAACCCGCGCAACAAATCCGTCAACCGCTGGCTCATCGGCGGCATCAATTCCACCGCGCCCGCGCGTGGCGCCTTCGGATCGCGTTCCAACAACAGCGCCTCGGCCCGCGTCCGCACTTCAGGCGACTCCAGCGAGATGTCGCGGTTCATGACCAAGCCCAGGACATGGCGGCCCAGGGTCACTTCCTGCAAAATGCGTCCGAGCGACCACCAATCCCACGCGCGCAAGCCTGCCCCTGGCGAATGTTTCGACAAACCCGCGGCCTCCGGCGGCGCGTAAAGGGGGTCGACAGGCATGGGAATCAGGCCCGGTTGATTGTACAGCGTGACAAACTCCAACCCTCCCACAATGATCTGCGCCACGCTGCCCTCGGCCGGAAGATAAATTGTCTCTGGTCGAAGGTTCAGGTGAACCAGTCCGCGATCGTGCATCGCGATGAGGGCATCTCCCACCTGACGAACGATGTGCTCGATATCCTCGATCGTGGCTTTGCGGCAGGCCGCCCATTCATGCAAAGTCGTGGCCGGCAGCGGCGGCGTGATTTCAAAACGAAAACCGTCTTCTTCGACCGCTTCGATTCCCCGCAACACACCGGCCCGGCTCATCGAATGCAGTTCCTGCCAAGCCTGCGTCCGGACCGCGCTGTCATCGCCGCACGGCATGATGCGGATCTGCACGTCCTCCAACATGCCGACATTCACGGCGTGATATAACCAACCGATTTCCGTATCGATTTGATCGCCGATCTGGTAATTGCGCCAGCGCTGCCCCGCCGTCACTGGCGAACGCAAAGGCCTTATCGCCGCCGACGGCTCCGCCCCGGGAGACGTTACTTGTTCAGGCAACGCCTCTTGCGGCGGCAATGCAGCCGTTTCCGGCGAATCGGGCACGTCGGGCATGTTGATGATGTTTCAACACTTATAACGGCTCCGTTCCGATGGGATTTAGCCGGAAGAATGGGCGGGCGACCCTTGGTCAATCGCCCAATATCGCGGGTCGAAAGCCGAGTTGAAATAGCTCCCGGCACCCGACACTCGTGACTCGTTTGAACCACCAGCTCAGCTCTGCGCTTCGATGAATCTGCGGACCGCTTCGACGGTTGCGGGGATGCGGTGTTTGTCGAGTCGCTTGGATTTCAACGCCTCCAACGCCGGATGCGTGGCTTCGCGGCCGATGGCCAGTTTAATCACATCGGGAAATTTTGCGGGATGCGCGGTCGACAAAACGACGCTGGTGCGGCCAGGCGCGAGGTCCTTGAAACCGCAGGCAGTGTGCGGATCGACGACGTATCCATATTTCGAATGCACGTCGCGGATGATCTGCGCGATCTCGGCGTCAGTTGTGCGCGACGCCGTGAAGCTGTCGCGGTTGAAATTCGGAAAAGTATAGCGGCCGGTTTTTTTGAACTCCGCCATGATGGCGCGAACGCGGGCGGGATCGCGGTTTTCGGCGAAATAAATAAACCGTTCGAAATTGGACGCGACCTGAATGTCCATCGACGGGGCGTGGCTGGGATGCACATCCGCCACGGAATAATCGCCAGTCGTGAAAAGACGGTAGAGAATGTCGTTCTGGTTCGTGGCGACGCGGAAGCTTCCGATCGGCAGGCCCATTTTTTGCACCAGCCAGCCGGCGAGGACGTTGCCGAAATTACCGGTAGGGACAACAAATTCCACTTTTTCCCGCGCTTCTGGCGGCAACCGCAACCAAGCGTAGAGATAGTACACGCATTGCGCGAGCACGCGGGCCAGGTTGATGGAGTTGACCGCGCTCAGCCGGTGGCGGGCGCGAAAATCCTGGTCCTCGAAAATAGTTTTGAGGGCGGCTTGCGCGTCATCGAACGTACCCTCGACCGCGAGGGCGAAAACGTTGTCGGCACCGGTGCAAGCCATCTGGCGTTCCTGCAGCGGCGAGACGCGGCCGTCGGGATAGAGGATGAAAATTTTCGCGCGTGCGCGGTCGAGCAGGCCGTGGATGGCGGCCGCGCCGGTGTCGCCCGAGGTGGCGCCGAGCACGGTGAGCGACTCGCTGCGGAGCTCGCACTGGTGCTCGTAGAGGTTGCCAAGGAGTTGGAGAGCGAAGTCCTTGAAGGCGAGCGTGGGACCGTGGAAGAGCTCGAGGACCCAAGTGTGTTTGTCGAGCTGCTTGAGCGGCGCGATATCGGGGTGATCGAAGCGGGTGTAGGATTTTGCAACGATGGCGCGTAGTTTTTCGGCCGGGATATCGGTCGCGAAAATTTTCAGAAATTCGAAGCAAAGTTCCGGGTAACTGAGCTTGGCCCAGGAAGTGAGCTTGCCCGAAATATCAGGCAGGCGCTCCGGCAAAAACAAACCACCGTCAGGAGCGAGCCCGGTGGCCACGGCATCGGAAAAACTGAGCGCTGGGGTTTGTCCGCGGGTGGAAATGAATTTCATGGTATGAAAAGATGCCAGAAGCCAGAGGCCGGGGGCCAGAAAGCGGAGGCAGTATCAAAATAAAGAGTCAGATATCAATCCCGAGAACGGGCGTCACGCAGCAAGAAAGGTTCTGGTTTACTCATAATGCTGCCGAGCATACGCCCAACCTCGCGCATGTGCGCGTGAACAGCGTCGAAATCCGTTGACGCCAGATAGCCGTGATCTCTCGCGAACATCAGCCAGTTTTCGGTCTCCAGAAGCTCAGTGTCGCTATCGGAAAGTTTGCTGACAAAGTGCGCTTCGTACCGGCGCTTACCCCAAGCTTCCGCAATGTTAGCGCTTATAGAGCGTGAAGAGCGCCGGACTTGATCGGTCAGCGCATATTTTTCTTCACGCGGCCAATCCTTGGAAAGCGTGAAGACATGGCGGCCAAGATCAAAGGCCTTCTTCCAAACGTGAAGGTCGGTAAAATGTCGGATCGGCGCCGAAGTTTTATTTCCGGCATCCGATTTCTGACTTCCGACCTCCGGAATCTGGCCTCTGACTTCCGGCATCTGGCCTCTTGTTTTAGCTGCGATCCAGCCCGAACGCCGTATGCACCGCACGAGCGGCTTCATCGGCCTTCGCTTGGGCGATGGAGACGGTGATCTTGATTTCGGACGTGCTAATGAGGTCGATGTTCACGCCGGCTTCGGCGAGCGCTTGGAAGAGCGTGGCAGCGACACCGCTGTGCGTCTTCATGCCGACGCCGACGACGGAAAGTTTGGCGATTTGGTCTTGGGAAGAGATGGAGCCGCCAAGTTCCTTCAACACGGGTTCGAGCGCGCGGGTGGCTTTGTTAACCTCGTTGGCGGGCACCGTGAAAGTGAGATTCGCCACGCCGTTGTGGCCGACGTTCTGCACGATCATGTCGACCACGATGTTGGCGCCGGCCAGGGCCTTGAAAACCTTGGCGGCGGAGCCGGGTTTGTCAGCGACGTTGCCAAGGACGACCTTGGATTGGTTTTTGTCGATGGCGACACCGCGCACGACGACTTTTTCCATGGAGGCGACTTCTTCTTTCACGATGGTTCCTGGGTTGTAATTAAAGGAGGAGCGAACTTCAAAAACGACGTCGTACTTCTTGGCGAACTCGACGGAGCGGTTTTGCATGACCTTGGAGCCGGCAGAGGCGAGTTCGAGCATTTCGTCATACGAAATCTCTTCGATCTTGCGGGCGTTTTTCACGATGCGCGGATCGGCAGTGTAAACGCCGTCGACGTCGGTGTAGATTTCACATTTGTCCGCCGCGATCGCGCTGGCGATGGCAATGGCGCTGAGATCCGAGCCGCCGCGGCCCAGCGTCGTGGTCTGGCCTTCGGCGGTGATGCCTTGGAAGCCGGCGAGAATGATGACGTTGCCAGCGTTCAGGTCGGCTTTGAGTTTCGTGGCATCGATCGAATGGATGCGGGCCTTCGTATGGGCCTTGTCGGTCAGAATACCGGCCTGCGCGCCCGTGTAGCTAATCGCCGGAACGCCGATGGCTTGGAGCGCGATGGCGGTGAGGGCAATGGTTTCCTGTTCGCCGACTGCGAGGAGCTGATCCATTTCCCGCTCGCTGGGCAGCGGGGTAATCGCTTCGGCGCGGGCAATAAGTTCGTTGGTCACGCCTGAGCGAGCCGAGACGACGACCACCATTTGGTGACCTTCGTCGCGATAGGACTTGATGCGCTCAGCGACTTTTTTGATGCGTTCGACGTCACCTACGGAGGTGCCGCCATATTTTTGGACGATGATGGCCATGGACGGAGTCGCACAGTGGAAAGCGATTATTGGGCGGACCGCCAGCGGAAATTTCAGATTCTGCATTGACTGGGATAGTTATAACCATCGCAAAAGCCCACGTAGGCGGACTGTAAGGCGGCGTTTTACCTTTCTCCCAGCCCCACCCTCGGGCAGATAACCAGTTTCCCGCAGATTCGTTCAATTTCCCTGTCGACGCGCCAAAATCCCGGCCTTTCCCAACCCAACCATTTTCTTTCATGAAACTCCTGCCTTTCGCCATTCAAACCATCGCTCTACTGGCTGCCATCGCCTCCGCCACTTTTGGCGAATCGCAATTCAAACGCGCCACCTACGATTTTAATCCCGGTTGGAAGCTGCTGGTTGGCGACCCCGCCAACGCGAGCGCGCAGGCCTTCGACGATTCCCAGTGGAAACCAGTCACGCTGCCCCGCGCGTGGAACGAGGACGATGCGTTCTGCAAAGACATTCCCGACCTCTCCACCGGCATCGCCTGGTACCGGAAAAACTTCACGCTACCGCCCGATGCGAAAGGCAAAAAAGTCTTCCTCGAATTCGAAGGTGTGCGCCAGGCCGCCGAGGTTTTCGTGAACGGCAAATCCGTTGGCTACTCTGAAAACGGCATCAACGCCTTCGGCCTCGATCTCACCGACGCTGTCGTCGCCGGCACCAACGTCGTCGCCGTACGCACCGACAATTCCTGGGACTACCGTGAGCGCGCGACCAACCAGAAATACCAATGGTCCGACAAAAACTTTAACGCCAACTACGGCGGCATCCCAAAAAACGTCCGCCTTCACATAACCGATCGCCTGCACCAAACGCTCCCGCTCTATGCCTCGCTTGGAACGACGGGTGTGTACGTCTACGCAACCGATTTCGACATCGCAGCCCGCGCCGCGACGATCACCGCCGAATCGCAAATCCGCAACGAGCACAAGGAACCGCGCACCTTCACCTACGAAGTTGCCGTCATCGATCTCGATGGCAAAACCGTCGCCACCTTCGCCGCGCCCGCCGCGACACTCACTCCCGGTCAAACCACCACCGCCAAAGCCTCCGTCCGCGTCAACGGCCTGAACTTCTGGAGCTGGGGCTACGGCTATCTCTACAACGTCGCCACCACACTGAAGGTTGATGGCCGCGCCGTCGACGTCGTCAACACGCGCACCGGTTTCCGCAAAACCGAATTCGCCCACGGCCTGATCAAGCTCAACGACCGCGTGCTCCAAATGCATGGTTATGCCCAGCGCACCTCCAACGAATGGCCCGCCATCGGCATGTCCGTGCCGCCCTGGCTCAGCGACTACAGCAACCGCCTCATGGTCGAGAGCAATGGCAACCTCGTTCGCTGGATGCATATCACGCCTTGGAAACAGGACGTCGAGTCCTGCGATCGTGTCGGCCTCATTCAAGCCATGCCCGCCGGCGATTCCGAAGCCGACGTCACCGGACGCCGCTGGGAACAACGCATCGAAGTCATGCGCGACTCGATTGTCTATAACCGAAACAATCCCAGTATCCTATTCTACGAGTCTGGCAATCGCGGCGTCAGCGAGGAGCATCAACGGCAGATGAAGGCGCTCCGCGACGAGTTCGACCCGCATGGCGGACGCGCTTCCGGCAGCCGCGAAATGCTCAACAAAAACACCATCGCCGAGTACGGTGGCGAAATGCTCTATATCAACAAGAGCGCCCGCATTCCCTTCTGGGCCATGGAATATTCCCGCGACGAAGGCCTGAGAAAATATTGGGACGAATTCACCCCGCCGTATCATAAAAATGGCGACGGCCCCCTGCACAAGGGCCAGAATGCCAGCGCCTACAACCATAACCAAGACTCCCACGCCATCGAAAATGTCGTCCGCTGGTATGACTACTGGCGCGAACGACCCGGCACCGGCAAACGCGTCAGCTCCGGCGGCGTGAACATCGTTTTCTCCGACACCAACACCCATCACCGCGGCGCCGAAAACTATCGCCGCTCCGGCGAAGTCGACGCCATGCGCATCCCTAAGGACGGCTTCTACGCCCACCAAGTCATGTGGGACGGCTGGGTCGATGTCGAAAAACCGCGCATCCATATCATCGGCCACTGGAACTACACACCAGAAACAAAAAAGCCGGTCACCGTCGTCTCCAGCGCCGATCAAGTCGAACTCTTCCTCAACGGCAAATCGCTCGGCCTCGGCGAGCAAAGCGCACGCTTCCTCTTCACTTTCAAAGATGTCGCCTGGCAACCCGGCGAACTGCGCGCCATCGGCAGTTCCGTCGACGGCAAAAAGTTCTGCGAAGCCCGCCTCAGCACCGCCGGTGAACCCGCCGCGTTGCGTTTGACGGCCCGCACTGCACCCACCGGTCTACGCGCCGACGGCGCCGATCTCGCCTTGCTTGAAATCGAAGTCATCGACGCCCAAGGCCAGCGCTGTCCGACCGCGCTCAACCTCGTCGACTTCAAACTCGACGGCCCCGCTGAATGGCGCGGTGGCATCGCCCAAGGCCCGAACAACTACATCCTCGCCCAAAGTCTGCCCGTCGAGTGCGGCGTCAATCGCGTTCTCATCCGCTCCACCACCAACGCCGGCAAAATCACCGTCAGTGCCAGCTCCGCCGGCCTGAAATCCACCTCCATCGAACTGCTTTCGAAGCCCCTCGCAGTCCAAGGCGGCCTTAGCCAACAGTTCGCCAGCGACAAACTGCCCGTCAACCTCGACCGTGGTCCCACACCGGCCGGCCCCTCTTTCAAGGTTTCGCGCCTGCCCGTCGAAATCGCCTCCGTCGTTTCCGGCAGCAACAGCGAAGCCGCCGCAAATACGTATGACGACGACGAACTCACCAACTGGGTCAGCGGCAAAGGCGAAGGAGAAGCGTGGATTTCCTACGAATTTTCCCGCCCTGCCACGATCGCGGAAGCCGTCATCAAACTCCAGGGCTGGCGCCAGCGCACCTACCCAATCCGTATCACGGTCGATGGCCAGGAGGTTTTCAAAGGCGACACCCCCAAGAGTCTCGGCTACGTCACATTGCCCTTCAAACCCGTGACCGGCAAAACCGTTAAAATCGAACTTACCGGTACCACCAAGGACAAGGACGAGTACAAGATCGTGGAAGTCGCCAACCAAGCCATCGCCGATACCGGCGCCAACCGCCTCCCCAACGGCGTCCTCGCCATCGTCGAAGCAGAATTCTACGAGACTGCGAAATAGTTTCCCGCAAAAAGGTAGGGCGCGACCGCCGGGCGCGCCGTGGATAACGGACGGCCAAGACTGACCGTCCGTATCTCAAATACACCTCAGCTTAAATCCCGGATCGATCCGAATTCCGGGTCGAACAGCCGACGGTAGGTCCGCACGATCATGCCGTCTGTGAGGCCAGCGAGCCAATCGCTGATTCGCCGCGCCTTACCGTCCAGCGTTGTTTCGCCTTCGACCAATTTGCCCACGGACGACGGCAGAATGTGGATCACGCGCTCGCTCTTCGTCACATAGTTGGCCCAAGCCGCCTCCCACAGGCGAAACATCACACGCCGCGCCTTATGTTCGATTTGCTGCAGTTGGGGACTCTCAAAAATCACATCGTTCGCCATTTTCTTATAGAATTCCGACTCGCTGAGTGCCGCTTCATCCACGACCAGTTCGTAGCGGTAACGATTGGTTTTGTCGGACATGAAGTTTTTTCTCTCACGCAAGCGGCACGCCCGGATGAAAGCTCCGATTTTCTGGGAAAACACGTACTCGATCCGATCGCTGCGAATCGCTCCAAAGAGATCGTCGAGGTGCCGCTGTTTCGCCGCGTCGACCGGCTGTTCCGCCGCCCAAGCCTCGACCTGCTCGATTGTCAGAAACCCGGCCTTTACGCCATCGACGATATCGTTGAGCGAATAGGCCGCATCGTCCGCCCAGTCCATGATCTGGCACTCGACGGATTTAAACCCATTCAGATTTTCACCCGCGTGCAGGTCGGCCGGGATCACTGTTCCGTCGAAGACGAAATCGCGATATTGCACTTGTGGGTCGTAAAGGAAATGCCGAACCGGATGCTTGGGGAACTCCCGATATAGCTTCTTGTACTTCAAAACACCATCGAGCAATGCCCGCGTCGGCTGCATGCCGCGTACCGAGGTTTCGTTTTGGTACATTGTCTCGGTTAGCAGGTGCAGCGTCTGGGCGTTTCCCTCGAAACCACCATATTCCCTCATCAATTCCTGCAGTGTCCGCTCGCCCGAATGTCCAAACGGCGGATGTCCGAGATCGTGAGCCAAACACACCGCTTCAACCAATTCGCCATCGACATAAAAATCCTCCGCGAGCGGCGCGCCACGCTTTTGAAGATAGTTACAAATCGAACGCCCGACCTGCGCGACTTCCATCGAGTGGGTCAGTCGCGTGCGGTAAAAATCATACTCGCCCGACAAAAACACCTGCGTCTTCGACTGCAGCTTGCGGAATGCGTGCGAATGAATCACGCGGTCGCGGTCGATCTGAAACGCGTTGCGATAGTCGGTCTTGTGCGGGCCGCCGAGGGTTTGCGAATCGAAGTCCGTGTAAAAACGGTTGGGCATGCCGTGAAGTTGCCTCAGCAATGCCAATGGTACGAGTCGAAATCGCCACAACTCACGACAAACATCCTAAAACTCGTCGATGAATTTGAACCTGACCGCGAGTTCGCTTTATTTCCCACCATGTTTGCAGCGTCCTTCCCTACCTCGTTCGGCCGTTGCGCTCTTTCATGGAATGACAAGGGCCTCACGCGCTTCTTCCTGCCGGGCGATTCAGCCGACACCAACACGGAAACCACTCCACCGCCGTGGGTCGCCGCAATCATCGGCCGCGTTCAGCGTCACTTCGATGGCGACTTCCAGGATTTTTCTGAAGTGCGTCTCGACCTCTCTCAATTGACCCCGTTTCAAAAACGCGTCTACACGGCCGCGTTGAAAATCAGAGCCGGTGAAACCCGCACCTATGGCTGGCTCGCAAGCGAAATCGGCAGTCCAGGCTCCAGCCGCGCCGTGGGCGCCGCGCTTGGGCGTAATCCTTGGTTGTTGCTTGTGCCGTGTCACCGTTTTGTAGGAGCCGACGGGAAACTCACGGGATTCTCCGCGCCCGGCGGGCTCGCCACCAAGCGCCGCATGCTCAATCACGAGGCCGCCGCCACCCTCGTGCTCTGCGCTCCATTGTAATTTTTCGCAGCTGCATTTCTCGCAACAGGCTGCTTTGGTTGCGGGTATGAAGCCCCTCACACCGGTCCAGCAACGCAAACTCGAAAAGGCCGCGCGCGCTGCGGCGAAAGCCTCTTACTCGCCGTATTCAAAATTTCGCGTCGGCGCCGCCGTGCTTACCGAGTCGGGGAAAATTTTTGCCGGTACCAACGTCGAAAATGCTTCGTACGGTCTTTGCAACTGCGCAGAGCGCACGGCCATCTTCTCCGCCGTCGCCACGGGCGATCGGAAAATTCGCTGCGTCGTCGTCTACACGCCAACCCAAACAGCCATCACACCCTGCGGCGCTTGCCGACAGGTCATCAACGAATTCGGCCCCGAAGCTCGAGTCATCTCGGTTTGCGATTCCGCCGACCGCATCGACACCGTGCTCTCCGCCCTGCTCCCCGGCGCTTTCGGACCGGATAATCTCGCATAGATTAAAATCGGGGTCGTTCCCACAAATCGCCAGCGCCCCCGCTCCCAGCAAGGCGAAGGATTCCGGCATCTCTTCGCAAAATTACCCCTGCGTCCCCCGGATTGTTTGTCATCCAATAGATGACAATGGACCGAACGTTCGCCAATTTCCCTCGTATGCAACCAATCGTTTCCCCATATCTCACGTCATCTAATGGATGACATAACTATTAATGAGATCTAATTTTGAATATGGGTGGCCCATCCGCTCGATGGTTGCGGGTTTGACCAAAACACCAGATCAGCCTCAAAGTCTGCATCATGTCCAAGGCCCTCTTCATCGACCGTGACGATACATTGATTGTCGACAAAGTTTATCTTTCAGATCCAGCCGGGGTGGAACTTTTGCCCGGCGTGCCCGAAGCGTTAAAGCGTGCGCGCGATCTCGGATATCAGCTTTTTCTCTTCACCAACCAGTCCGGTATCGGCCGCGGCTACTACGCCATCGAAGATGCCCACCGCGTAAACGCGCGCATGGAGGAACTCATCGGCTTGCCGCGTCCCCTCTTCGTCGAAATTGGCATCGCACCCGAGGCGCCCGACCAGCCGTCGCTTTATCGCAAGCCGTCCCCGCGCTTCATTACCGAGATGATCGCCAAGTACAAACTCGACCCCGCGCAGTGCATCATGGTCGGTGATCGCGAGTCCGATATTGAAGCCGGCCTTAACGCCAAAATTCGCTGCGCCGCGCTCTGCACCGCTAAAGTCACCGCGGAAAAATGGCGCGCGTTAGCCTACCCCGGTGTCCCGGTATATCCCACCTTCGCCGACTTCGCGAAAACTTTGGGATAGTGAGAAAACCTTTTTGCCACAGAGAACACAGAGCGCCGACACGGAGGGCACAGAGTTCTGAACAAAAACACAGAAATTCCAAAAAGCGTCTCCTGTCTTTCTCTGTGATCTCTCTGTGTCCGAGCTCTGTGTATTCTGTGGCCCAATTTCTTAATTTTCCTTCCCCATGCCCGAACTCGCCGAAGTCGAATATTACCGCAAGCGTTGGGATCTCGGATTGAATCAGAAAATCACCGAGGTGGAACTGCATCCCAAAGCCAAAATTTTTCGCGGTTGCGATGTCGCTTCTCTCGAAAAGCAGCTCACCGGTGCCACATTGGTCTCCTCCGAAGCCGCCGCTAAGCAAATGCTCTTTCGCTTCAGTGGCGATGCCTGGCTCGGTCTGCACCTCGGTATGACTGGTGAACTCACCGCCCAATCCGCCGATTTTACGCCACGCAAACACGATCATCTCGTACTCCGGCAGCGCGAGCGGTCCCTCGTATTTAGCGATCATCGTATGTTCGGTCGCGTGCAGTTCTCTGTCGGACCATCCGCACCGACTTGGTGGACTTCGATCGCGCCTGCGATTTTGTCCGGCGCCTTCACCGTCGATGCCGTGGCGGTATTTCTTCGCCGCCGTGCCCGCGCGCCGATCAAAGCCGCGCTGCTCATGCAGGAACGTTTCCCCGGCATTGGCAACTGGATGGCCGACGAAATCCTCTGGCGCTCGGCCATTCACCCGAAACAACCCGCAGGTACACTCACGTCTGCTCAAATCAAAACGCTCCACCGGGAGTGTCGCTGGGTTTGCCGAGAGGCCCTAAAAATCATCGGCGACGCACCCGACACGTTGCCCGACCCGCCCAAATCCTGGCTTTTTCCCCACCGATGGGAAAATGGCGGACTTTGTCCCAAAACCGGCGCGGAACTCCTCCGCGAAGAAATCGGCGACGGCGCACGACCTGCTGGTCGCCAGCCCGGCAGAAGCTCCTGCACTAAAATATTTCTGCAAACCAGATCTCTGTAGGATACGGCTATTTCTTCTTCGCATCCTGCCCGCTGGTTAAATCCTTCACCACGGCTTCCAATCCCTGTATGGCGGCGGAGAGCTTGGTATAGTCAAGTGTGTCCGGCGTGTCGGTCGGCTTGTGATAATTTTTATTCCGAAATGGTGCAGTGTCGGTGATCATCACCGCGGGCCATCCTTCCTGCCAGAATGACCAGTGATCCGACCAGCCAACGCCCTGCAAGCCGCCAGGTAACGAAGCGCTCTCCACCGCCAAAACCTTCGTTTCTTCGAAAACTTTCTTCACTCGTTTCACGAGAGCGCTCGACTCGCGATTACCCACTATGGCCAGGAAATTTCCAGTCGACGGATAGAACAGGCTCAACGGAAAGGGATAGTGCTGCGTTTTCTTCGCGTCGGTGAAATAGCCCATTGTTTCCAGCGCCAGCATCGCCACGACTTTATCGCCGCGCTCCTTGCAATGCCGGGCATACACGCGGCTGCCCATCGCGTCGGTTTGAAAATAAATCGGCTCCTCATTCGTGAATGCGACAAAGCGCAAAGTTCGTTCCGGCGACGCCGAGGCGAACCTTTCTGCCAGAGCCAACATAGCTGCGACGCCGCTCGCGTTATCGTCCGCACCCGGCGTGAACGAGACGGTGTCGTAGTGGGCTCCAACGACTACGATTTCTTCAGGAAATTTCGTGCCGCGTTTTTCCACTTCGAGATTTTCGCAACGTTTCAGCCCGACGTGGTATTCCAACCGCTTCACCGTCCACCCAGCGCTTTCAAAACGTTGCGCCACAAAATCCGCCGCCTTTTGCAAAACCTCAGGCCTATACAACGATCGCGGCCCGATCGTCTCCGCCAACATCGTGACATCTGAGCGGAGCCCCATTTCCAGTTGGGTTGGCTCAACTTTCCGAACCGGTTCTGCGCCGAACAATATGGTCCAACTGCCTGCCAGGAAAAAAAGGATTCCGGCTTTTGAAAAACGGCCTGATCCAATGATCTTCATGGGTTCCTATTGAACGGTTAGGATTCAACTTCGCCAACAAAAAAGCCCGCGGCGTGCCGCGGGCTTTTGAAAGTTATATCGTAATCGGCTTACTTGCCGTGGCAGTTTTTGTACTTTTTGCCGCTGCCGCAGGGGCAGGGATCGTTGCGGCCGACTTTGGGTGTTTCGCGACGGATCGTGACGGTCGGTAATACAATTTCCTCCTCAGGCGTTCCCGATGGAGCTTCGGCCGCGCCACCTTGCGTGATGGTCGTCGACACTTGGGTTTGCGGCGGGCGCGAAGCGGCGGCGGGAGGATTTTCGGGACCTTGGAGGCGGGCCCCGCGACTGAGGAGCGAGAGCATGTTTTCGAACGACTGTAGGTTGCTCGCGCTGCGGAAGAGGCTCGTGCAGATTTGCAACCGCACGTTGTTCATCAGTTCCTCAAAGTACGTGTAGGCTTCGTTTTTGTATTCAACGAGTGGATCTTTCTGGCCGTAACTGCGCAGAGCCGACGGACTGCCGCAGGCTTTCCATTTCGGTCAGATGTTCCTGCCAGTGATGGTCGATTGCGCTGATGATGTTGTAGCGTTCCAACGCACCAATCGCCTCGGGAACCTCGACGGATTCTTTGACCGCATAGGATTCCTTGATGCGGCCGACAATGAGTTCTTCGAGTTTTTCGACATCGTTGCCGGTGAGATCCTCTTTCTTGAGCGTGATCGGGAAATGCGAGTTGACCCAACCGAGCAGACTATCGAGGGCGGCGGGAGTGGGACCGCCTTTCTCGCCGATGCCGGCACTTTCGAGGCGCACAGCGATCTCTTCGCTGACTTGTTCGAAAATAATATCCTTCGGGCGTTCGGCGTGGATGGCGGCATTGCGAATGCCGTAGACGACTTCGCGTTGCTTGTTCAGCACGTCGTCGTACTGGAGCAGGCGTTTGCGAGCGGAGAAGTTTTGCTGTTCGACTTTTTTCTGCGCGCTTTCGATCGAGCGGTTGAGCATCCAGTGCTCAAGCTCTTCGCCTTCCTTCATCGTGCCTTCCATCATCTTCGAGGCGAGGTTGCCCTGAAGGAAGAGGCGCATGAGTTCGTCTTCGAGCGAGAGGAAAAACTTCGTGAGACCCGGATCGCCCTGGCGTGAGCAACGGCCGCGAAGCTGGCGGTCGATGCGGCGCGACTGGTGACGTTCGGTGCCGATCACATACAAACCGCCAAGTTCACGCACGCCTTCGCCGAGTTTGATGTCGGTGCCGCGGCCGGCCATGTTGGTGGCGATGGTGACGGCGCCGCGTTGTCCGGCACGAGCAACGATGTCGGCTTCCTGTTGGTGATATTTGGCGTTTAGGACGGTGTGAATGATGCCAGCGCGCTTGAGCATGCGCGAAAGCACTTCCGAGGACTCGACGCTCACGGTGCCCACGAGCACGGGCTGACCGCGCTTGTTGGCCTCCTCGATTTCCTTCATGACCGCGTTGAACTTGTCGCGGCGGGTTTTAAAGATCGAATCGTTCTTGTCGATGCGGATGCAAGGCTTGTTGGTCGGGATGACCTGCACGGCGAGGCGGTAGATTTCGTTGAACTCGGACGCCTCGGTCTCGGCTGTACCGGTCATGCCGGCCAGCTTTTCGTACATGCGGAAATAATTCTGAATCGTAATCGTCGCGTAGGTGCGGGTCTCTCGTTCGATGTCGACGCCTTCCTTGGCTTCGACCGCCTGGTGCAAGCCGTCGGACCAGCGACGGCCCGGCATGACACGTCCGGTGTTTTCGTCGACGATCATGACCTTGCCGTCCTGCACAACGTATTCGACATCCTTTTCGTAGAGCGAATAGGCGCGGAGGAGCTGGCTGATCGAGTGAATTTCCTCGGAAATTTCGGAGTAGCGCTGCTGCGAGGCCAGTTTGGTGGCTTCGCGTTGTTCGGGTGTGACGTTGGGATCTTTTTCGAGGAGCGAAAATTCCGTGGCGAGATCGGGCAGCGTGAAGGCGTCGGGATTGTCGGGACGGAGTTTGTTGCGACCGGGTTCGGTGAGATCGGCCTGATGCTGACGCTCGTCGATCACGTAGAAGAGCTCTTCCTTAAGTTTGTAGAGCTCGTCCTTGTTGAAATCGCCGTTCATTTCCGTGTCGATTTTGTCGAGGAGTTTGCGCCACTCGGGATTTTCCTGAAGACGCATCAGCTGCTTGTTCTTCGGATTGCCCATCTTGACCTGAAGCATCTTGAACGCGGCTTCGCGTTTCTGCTCGGGCGTGGCGTCGGCTTTTTCGAGGATCTCCTTGGCTTCGCCAACGAGGCGGTTGCAAAGGCGGGTCTGTTCAGCGACGAGGCGATCGACGGACGGCTTGAGGCGGGTAAAAGGCTGCTCGCGCTCGATCGGTGCGGGACCGGAGATAATCAGCGGCGTGCGGGCTTCGTCGACGAGGATGGAGTCGATTTCGTCGACGATGCAGTACCAGTGGTCGCGTTGGACCTGGTCTTCCTTGCGCGTGGCCATGCCGTTGTCGCGAAGGTAGTCGAAGCCGAATTCGCTCGCCGTGCCATAAGTGATGTCGCGGTTGTACATTTCGCGACGAAGGTCGGAAGCCATCTGCTGTTGGATACAGCCAACGGTTAGACCAAGGAAATTGTAGAGGTGCCCCATCCATTCGGAGTCGCGGCGGGCGAGGTAGTCGTTGACCGTGACGAGCTGGGAATTACGACCGTTGAGGGCGTTGAGGTAAAGCGGGAGCGTGGCGACGAGGGTTTTGCCTTCACCCGTGGCCATTTCCGCAATGCGTCCTTCGTGAAGCGTAATGCCACCGATGAGCTGCACGTCGAAATGGATCATGTTCCACTCCAGCTCGTGCTCGCAGACGATGACCTTGCGTCCGCAAAGACGGCGGGCGGCATTTTTTACGGTCGCAAAAGCTTCGGGCAGAATCTGGTCGAGCGTCTCGCCGCCAGTGACGCGGGCGCGAAACTCGTCCGTTTTGGCCCGCAGTTCGTCGTCGCTGAGCGACTGGTAAGACTGCTCCAGCTCATTGATGCGCGCGACGATAGGACGGCATTTCTCAAGGAACTTCTTGTAGTGGCGACCCGAAAACCGTTTGAGCAGGAAGGAGATCATGAAAAAGGGTTTCATGCTGTAACTGCCGCGCGCCGCATGGCAAACGACAAATTCCACCAACCTCACAGGCAGGCTGTCCGTGGACAATCGTCCAAATCGGCAGGTTGATCAACAAAGGTGCTCCTACCGGCAGGCTCCTCTGCGCACCTATTCCCCGTCCTGCCGGACCGCGTGGCAAGTGATCAACTCCGCGTGTGCGCTGGACTTTGACGCTGTGATTTTACGCAAGCGTCGGTGTTTTCCCGATAATCAGGCACGGGATCTGCATTATATCCGTTCATAACAAACCCTTTTCTATCTCCATGGTCGCCGCTCCTGTTTCCTCCCCCGCAGCCAAATCCGAGGCCAAACATGGCATCTTCAAGCCCTATGAAACTAAGGCCTACTTCGACGAAATGCTAACCACCGAGGGTGACGTCCGGCAGCACTACGCACGGTTCATCGAGCATTTTAGTTCACTAAGTCCCGAAGAATTTAACGCCAAACGCCACGCCATCGACCTCGCGTTCCTCAAACAGGGCATCACCTTCAATGTCTACGGCGACGCCCAAGGCACGGAGCGCGTTTTTCCGTTCGATCTCATGCCACGCATCATTCCCTCTGCGGAATGGGAGCATCTGGAAAAAGGCCTTATTCAGCGCATCACCGCGCTGAACATGTTCCTGCACGATATCTATCACGAGCAGCACATCATCAAGGACGGCACGATCCCCGCGCACTACGTTCTCTCGGCCCGGCATTTTCGCCGCGAGTTCGTTAACTTCGAGGTGCCGAAAAACGTCTACATTCACATCTGCGGGTCCGACATCATTCGTGATGGAAAGGGCCAGTACCTCGTTCTCGAAGACAATGGCCGCTGTCCATCGGGCGTCAGTTACGTGTTGGAAAATCGCCGCGCACTCAAACGCACCTTCTCCGACAATTTCGAGTCGATAGGCGTTCGTTCGGTTGAACATTATCCGACCGAGTTGCTCAATCTGCTCCAGCATGTTTCACCTACCGGCGTCTCCGAGCCCAATGTCGTCTTGCTCACGCCCGGCTCCTACAATTCCGCGTATTTCGAGCATACCTACCTCGCGCGCCAGATGGGCATCGAGATCGTCGAGGGGCGCGACCTCCTCGTGCGCGACCAGCGCGTCTACATGCGCACAACCAAAGGACTGCGCCAGGTCCACGTCATTTATCGCCGCATCGACGACGATTTTCTCGACCCCACCGTCTTCCGCAAGGATTCCGCGCTTGGTGTGCCCGGATTGGTTGGCGCCTATCGCGCTGGCAACGTCTCGCTGGCCAATTCCATTGGCACCGGCGTGGCCGACGACAAGGTCATGTACTATTTCGTGCCGAAGATGATTAAATATTATCTCGGCGAAGATCCGATTCTGCCAAACGTGCCAACCTACCTCGCGAACGAGGAGTCCGACCGGAAATATATCGTCGAACATATTGAAGAACTTGTCGTCAAAGCTGCCAACGAAGCCGGCGGTTACGGCATGCTCATGGGGCCGCAGGCTTCAAAAAAAGAATGTGATGACTTCCGCGCCAAAGTTCTCGCCGAACCGCGAAACTACATTGCCCAGCCGGTCGTCAGCCTCTCGCGCCATCCAACCTACTGCGAGAACCAATTCGACGGCCGCCACATCGATCTCCGTCCGTTCGTCCTTTTTGGGGAAAAGCCCGTGATTATTCCGGGCGGTCTCACCCGCGTAGCCCTTCGCGCCGGCTCGCTCGTGGTCAACTCTTCGCAGGGCGGCGGCTCCAAGGATTCCTGGGTGCTGTACGGGGACAAATGATGAGCAGTAGTTAGTATATGGCAGTTGGTGGTTAGCATAAAAAGCCAACATCAGACAACCGACCTACCAGCTATTTCATACTCACGACCAACTACTACCTACTAGATACTAGCTACTAAATACTAACTACTTCCCTCCCCCATGCTCAGCCGTGTTGCCAACTGTCTGTATTGGATGAGTCGATACGTCGAACGCGCCGAAAACACTGCGCGCCTCGTCGACGTCAATCTTCAGCTCATGCTCGATGCGAGCAAGCTCGACGACAAAGCCATCGCCGGCTTCTGGGATCCCATCCTGCAAAGCACCGGCGACGATGAACTCTTCGCCAAACTCTATCCGAAGATCAGCGGACGTAATGTTACTGAGTTCCTCGTCTTTAATCCCGACAATGCCAACTCGATCCTCTGCTCGATCACCCAAGCGCGTGAGAATGCCCGCACTGTGCGCGACCAGCTCACCGTAGAGCTTTGGGAGGAATTGAATCGGCTCTACCTTTTTCTGAATTCGCCCAAGGCCAAAACCATGTGGCGCCAGAGCCCGTTCGAGTTTTTCCAGGAAATCCGAACCAGTTCCCTGCTCCTACAAGGCCTCAACGACGCCACCGTCGTTCGTAATGAAGGTTGGTACTTCTCGCAGGCCGGCCGCTACATCGAGCGCGCCGACAAAACTTCGCGCCTGCTCGACGTGCAGCACGCCACGCTCACACCCGGCTACGTCGCCACCCAATCCGATGCGCTCGGCTGGTCCGCGGTGCTGCGCTCGTGCAGCGCATGGGACGGGTATAAGGCGCTCCATGGCGGCCAGGTCGAGCCCAAGCTCGTCGTGGGCTTCTTGCTCCACTCGGGCGATTTCCCCCGCTCGGTCCGCTTCTGTGTCCAACAATTGAATACAGCCCTCAGGCATATTTCGGGTGTCGCCGAAGGCCGTTTCAGCAACGATGCCGAGCGCCTTTGCGGTCGCCTGCTTGCCGAACTCCAATTCAGCACCGCCGACGAAATCCTCTCGCGCGGGCTCCACGGTTACATCGACGACATGCAGACGAAGCTCAACTCAATCGGCCATGCCCTCTTCCAAGCTTACATCTTCCAGCATTTCGCACTGCAGCAGGAAGACGAGATTCGCCAACAAGAGGAACAGCAGCAGCAGTGATGCCGCCAAGACGGCGTAAGTCCCGAAGGGCCAAGTACCAAGTCCCAAGGCGCCTGCATGAAACTTCACGTCTTCCATCGCACCCACTTCACCTATCGCACGCCCGTGCGCGATAGCCTCAATGAGGTGCGTCTACAACCCGTCGCAACCGCTAATCAAAAGGTCGAAAGTTTCTCGTTGAAGATAACGCCCAACGCCCAGCTTAAGCACCAACTCGATTTCTACCACAACCACGTGCATCGCTTCGACATGCTGACGCCGCATGCCTCGCTCGAAGTCGAGGCCAGCTCAGTCGTTCACACCACAACACCACCCGATCCGCTCGGCGGGCCGCCCGTGCCCCTGTCGACGATGGCCAAGTGTTTGGACCTGGGCAATTGTTTCGATTTTCTACAATCCAGCACCTACATCACGCTCGACGCCGACATCGCGAAAGTGGCCCGCGATGTAACCTCAGATTGTACCGATGCATGGAATGCCGTCCTCGCGATCAAGCGGTTCATCCACGACGAATTCAAATACCAACCAGCCGTCACCAATGTTCATACAAAAATGAGTGAATCGCTCCGGTTGCGCCAAGGCGTCTGCCAGGATTTTGCCCATGTGATGATTGGGCTCTGCCGCGCACTGAAAATTCCCGCGCGCTATGTCAGCGGTTATCTTTATAATGGCCCGGCCGATGAGCTTAAAGGCGCACAAGCCAGTCATGCCTGGCTTGAGGTTTACCTTCCCGATCATGGCTGGATCGGTGTTGATCCCACCAATCGACGACAAACCAGCGAGCGCCACATCCGCATCGCCATCGGTCGCGACTACGCCGACGTGTCCCCCATTCGCGGCACTTATCGCGGCACTGGCGAGCGTACGCTGCGCGTCGAGGTGCTCGTCACCAACCTCGCCGCCGAACCCATGCCTGCCGTGGCACAGCCCATATAACCATTCATTCCACCCATGTCGATCCACGTCGCTCTTCATCACCGCACCCACTATCGGTACGATCGGCTGATCAACGTTGGCCCGCAGGTCGTACGTCTGCGTCCCGCACCACACTCACGCACACGCATCCTCAGCTATTCGCTACGCGTGCTGCCGGAACAGCATTTCATCAACTGGCAACAGGACCCGCAGTCCAACTACCTCGCGCGCCTCGTTTTTCCAGAGAAAACCAAGGAATTTCTTGTCGAAGTCGATTTGGTTGCGGAAATGTCAGTCCTGAATCCGTTCGACTTCTTTCTCGAGCCCGAGGTCGAGCAGTTTCCCTTCGCCTACGACAAGGCTCTCGATCACGAACTCGAGCCATTCCGTCGGAAATGCGATGTCACACCGGAATTCGGCGACTATCTCGCAAAAATCCGGCGCGAGCTCTACGCCTTTCCCGGCCGTGAAAAGCCGCGCACGATCGACTTCCTCGTCAGCCTCAACCAGCGCCTTTGGCACGATATCAAGTATACGATTCGCCTTGAGCCCGGCGTGCAAGCGCCCGAGGAAACGTTGACCAAACTCAGCGGCTCTTGCCGCGATTCGGCGTGGACTCTCTGTCAATTGTTTCGGCATTGCGGGCTCGCCGCGCGTTTCGTCAGCGGCTACTTGATCCAGCTGAAGGCCGACCAAAAATCCCTCGATGGCCCGAGCGGCGCGGAACAGGACTTCACCGACCTCCACGCATGGTGCGAAGTCTATCTTCCCGGTGCCGGTTGGATCGGCTTGGACCCCACCAGCGGTCTCCTCGCCGGCGAGGGCCACATCCCGCTCGCCGCGACGCCTGACCCGCAAAGCGCGGCCCCGATCAGTGGACTGATCGATGAGTGCGAATGTGAATTTTCCCACGACATGAAGGTGACGCGCATCTTCGAATCGCCGCGCGTCACCCTGCCCTACACCGACGAACAGTGGGCCGAAATTGAAAAACTCGGTCACGCCGTCGACGAGAAGCTCAAGAAAAACGATTGCCGCCTCACGATGGGCGGCGAGCCGACGTTTGTGAGCATCGACGACATGGACGGCGCCGAATGGAATTCCGTCGCGCTCGGCCCCAAGAAACGCGCCCTCGCCGACGATCTTATGCGCCGGCTCAAAAAACGTTTCACCACCGGCGCGCTGCTCCACTACGGCCAGGGCAAATGGTATCCCGGCGAGTCGCTGCCACGCTGGGCGTTCGCCGCTTATTGGCGCAAGGATGGCCAGCCGATTTGGACCAACGAAGGTCTTTTCGCCCTCGAATCGAAAAACTACGGCCACGGCGAAAAACGCGCCGAGGAATTCATTCACGCTTTGTCCCATCGACTTGGTTGTGGCAACCAGTGGATCATGCCTACCTTCGAGGATGCGTGGTATTATCTCTGGAAAGAGCGCCGTCTGCCAACCAACGTCGATCCGTTCCAGTCCAACTTGAAGGACGAGGAGGAACGCAAACGCCTCGCCCGCATCTTCGAGCAAGGTCTCGATAAAACCGTTGGCTATACCCTGCCGCTGCAACGTCAGTTCGGCTCGAAAGGCCCTGAGTGGCACAGCGGCCCGTGGTTCCTGCGTTCGGAGCGCTGCTACTTGATTCCCGGCGATTCGCCGATCGGCTTCCGTCTGCCACTCGACTCGCAGCCTTGGGTCACAACCAGCGAATATCCCTACATTCACGAACTCGATCCGTCGGTCGAACGCGAGCCGTTGCCACCACGCCCCGCGAAAGACCTGCAAAAATATTTCCCCGCGTCGCGGCTAAGTGCACGCCGTCCGGACTTCACTCCCGGTGCTGGCTATGGCGGCATTCGTGGACAACAGTTGCCCAAGGAGCCACCGCTGCCGTTCGACCCCACGCGCCAGCCCGCCCGCGGCGAGTCTGCCTCTTGGATCGTGCGCACCGCACTTTGTGTCGAGCCGCGTCAAGGCCGGTTGCATGTATTCATGCCGCCAGTGCGCACGCTGGAGGACTATCTCGATGTCGTTTCCGCCGTCGAAGACACCGCTGAACTGCTCGACACGCCAGTCGTCATCGAAGGCTATTCGCCACCACACGATCCGCGCCTGAATGTCATGAAAGTTACGCCCGATCCCGGCGTGATCGAAGTGAATATGTTTCCGGCAACTTCCTGGTCGCAGATGGTTCAGCAAACCGAGGGCCTTTACGAAGACGCCCGGCAGTCGCGTCTCGGCACGGAGAAATTCATGCTCGACGGCCGTCATACCGGCACCGGCGGCGGCAACCACATCGTCATCGGCGGCGCCACTCCCGCCGACTCTCCGCTCCTGCGCCGTCCGGATCTGTTGCGCTCGCTGCTTGGCTATTGGCAAAACCACCCGTCACTCTCGTTCCTGTTTAGCGGCCTTTTCATCGGGCCGACCAGCCAAAGTCCGCGTATCGACGAGGCGCGCAACGATTCGCTCTACGAACTCGACCTCGCGTTTCGTCAGGTGCCCGACAAAGCCAATGTCCCGCCGTGGCTCGTCGACCGCCTGTTCCGCAACCTTTTGATAGATGCCACGGGCAACACCCACCGCTCCGAGTTCTGCATCGACAAGCTCTACGCTCCCGAGAGCAGCAGCGGTCGTCTCGGCCTGCTTGAGATGCGCGCTTTCGAAATGCCGCCACATGCGCGCATGAGCCTCGCGCAGCAGTTGTTGTTGCGCACGTTGATCGCACGCTTCTGGGAAAAACCCTACCAGCAAAACCTCGTGCGCTGGGGCACCGACCTTCATGATCGCTGGATGCTGCCGCATTTTGTGTGGAGCGATTTTGCCGATGTCATCGGTGATCTGCAGGCCAGCGGCTTCGCCATGAAGCCCGAGTGGTTCGCGCCGCACTTCGAGTTCAAGTTCCCGCAGATCGGCGATCTCGAACTCAACAACATCGCGCTCGAACTCCGCCAGGCGCTCGAACCTTGGCATGTGCTTGGTGAAGAACCCGGCGCCGGCGGTACCGTGCGTTACGTCGATTCTTCACTCGAACGCCTCCAGGTCAAAGCCCGCGGCCTCACGCCCGGACGCCACATTGTCAGCGTTGGCGGAAACGCTTTGCCGCTCCATCCGACAGGGACAAACGGCGAATTCGTCGCAGGCGTACGCTACCGAGCCTGGCAGCCGGCGAGTTGTTTGCAACCGACCATCGGCGTGCACACACCTCTCGTGCTCGACGTCGTCGACACTTGGAACGGCCGCAGCTTGGGCGGTTGCACCTACCACGTCGCGCATCCCGGCGGACGCAACTATGATGTTTTCCCGGTAAATTCTTACGAAGCGGAGAGCCGTCGCTTGGCAAGGTTTTTCAGGTTCGGGCATACTCCTGGAATCGTGCAGCCGCGCCCATCCGAGCCAAATCCCAACTTTCCCTTCACGCTCGATCTGCGCCGCTGTTAGCAAGCCACGAGATATTTCTCAACTTGAGTTGCCTATCCTGCATCAACCGACATTTTCTTGAGACAATGACAATTGCCAACGCGGAAACTCCCGCCGCGCCGCTCCTGCGCGAATACGCCATCCCGGATGGCAGCTACGACGAGATGCTTGGGACGGATGGTTTGCCGCGGCCTCATTGGCAGGGTTTGGTTGGTTCGTTTGAGAAGCTCGGAACTGCCGAACTCTTTGCCCGCCGTGATGCCGCCACACGGGTGCTTCGCGAAAATGGCGTCACTTACAATATCTATGGCGACGAACATGGCCTCGGCCGTCCGTGGTCCCTCGATCTCGTGCCAATGCTGATTTCGCACGCTGAATGGCGGCAAATCGAGGAAGGCATTACCCAGCGCACTCGCCTGCTCAATCTCATCCTCGCCGACTTGTACGGGCCGCAACGTCTGCTGCGCAACGGCGTCATCCCGCCCGCGCTCATCCACGCGAATCCGGCCTTTCTTCGTCCTTGTCACGGCATCTTGCCGGCGGAAAATTTGTTTCTCTTTCTTCATGCCGTTGATCTCGCGCGCTCGCCCGACGGTCGCTGGTGGGTTTTGTCCGACCGTACGCAGGCTCCTTCCGGCGCCGGTTATGTGCTGGAAAATCGCAACGTCCTCTCGCGCGTGTTGCCTGATGAGTTCCGGCAATTGCGCGCGGAGCGGCTCACCAACTTCTTTCAACGGATGGGGGATAAACTGCGCAACGTTGCAACGCAAGCCCGCGGCCAGCCCAATGTCGTTCTCCTCACGCCTGGCCCCTACAACGAAACTTATGGTGAGCATGTTTACCTCGCACGACATCTTGGTTTTTCCCTCGTCGAGGGTGGAGACCTTACCGTCCGCAATCAGCACGTCTTCCTAAAAACCCTCGAAGGGCTTCAGACCGTCGATGTGATCATTCGTCGTTCCGACGATACCTACTGCGATCCTCTGGAATTTCGCTCCGATTCCGTCCTTGGCGTTCCGGGCCTGCTTGAAGCCGCCCGGGCGGGCAATGTTGTCATTGCAAATGCCCTTGGTTCCGGCGCGGTTGAGACGCCCGCGCTGGCGGCATTTCTGCCGGGGCTTTGTCGGTATCTGCTGGGAGAAGAACTCAAGCTGCCTTCGACCGCCACGTGGTGGTGCGGACAGGAAAAGGAACACCAGTATGTCCGCGAACATCTGCAAGACCTGGTGATCAAACCCGCCTTTGCACGACAACGAAGCGGGCCGTTTTTCGCCGGACGCGCCACTGCCAAAGATCGCGACAAGCTTCTCGACCAGATGCAACAGGCGCCCTTCAACTTCGTCGCCCAGGAGTGTCTCTCTTTCAGTACAGCGCCAGTCCTTGAAGGCAGCCGATTCCGCCCACGCACCGTCGCCCTGCGCACGTTTGTCAGCGCTTCAAGCGACGGCTACAAGGCCCTGCCAGGCGGTCTCACCCGTTTTTCCCGTTCACCCGAACAGTTTATTATCTCCATGCAGAATGATGGTGCGAGCAAGGACACCTGGGTCCTCGGTGAAGGTCCGACCGTCCAACTGAATCTGCAAATTCCCACCACACCGGCGGTATGGCGGGAGCGTGCAGCCGCCGAAGTGCCGAGTCGCGTGGCTGACAATCTCTTCTGGCTGGGCCGCTATGCCGAGCGCATGGAGGATACCTTGCGGCTCCTGCGCTGTGTCCTAGGTCGAATATCGGGAGAAGACGGTATGGAGGACACGCCCGAACTCACCGCCCTGGTGCGGCTGCTCGCGCAACTTGAACTTTTCCCACAAAACTTCCGCGACAAACACACCATTGTCGGAGTGGAGAGCGAGGTCTATCAACTCATTTACCGAACCAATCGTCTTGGTTCAGTCAGGGAACTGCACGGACGCCTTACCACTATTGCCTTTTCCCTCCGCGATCGCTTCACTGCCGACACTTGGCGCATTCTCAATCGACTACAAATTGAGCCCAGCCAGCGCACCGGCCGCACACCGGTTTCCGAAATGATGGCGCTGCTCGACATGCTCATCGTCAATCTCGCCGCCTTCGCCGGCATGGAGATGGAAAATATGACTCGTGGCCATGGCTGGCGCTTTCTCGATATCGGTCGTCGCTTGGAGCGCGCCGCCAACATTGGTACACTGGTGCACGCCGCTCTCACGGTGCAGTCCACGGGTCTGGACACGCTCGGTTCTGTCCTGGAAATCGCGGACAGTGTCATGACTTACCGTCGCCGATATTTTTCCCAGCCACAATGGCCTCCCGCGCTCGAACTTCTTTTCGCCGACGATTCAAATCCGCGCTCGCTCGCTTTCCAAATCACCGCGCTCGTCGATCATCTTGATAATCTTCCTAAGGACCAGGGCCGGGACCAAAACCGCCACGAAGCAGAAGCTCTGCGCGATTTGATCAACGATTCGAACTGGCCCAGCCTAGCCCACGCTCAGCTCGCTAACGGCGACGTGCGCCTTGATGAGATCATGTTGAGAATCTCCACCCATCTTCGCGGAATTTCCGACGCCCTAACCCGCCAGTATTTCAGCCACGCCACTTCGCGTGCCAGTTGAACCGTGCCCTACCAGATCACTCATCGTACTACATATAGCTATCTCAACGACGTTACGTTTTCTCAGCACGTCGCGCATCTGCGACCGCGCACTTTCCCCGGCCACACCTGCCTCTCGCACGAGCTTAGCATCTCTCCGCCACCAGCCCAACTTTCGACTCGAGAAGACTATTTTGGCAATACCACCCACTCGTTCACTCTGTCCGGCTCGCATAAGGAACTGGTTATTACCTCTAAAAGTACGGTCGAAATCGCTCCACGAAAATGGCCCCAGCCAGCCAAGACGTCCGCATGGAACGCCTTGATAAACTCGCGAAGCGAACTTCTGCCCCTGGAGGCACAGGAATATATTTTCCCGTCCAACTACGTGCCGACGTCGCAGGAATTGATTTCTTATGCGTCACTCTCTTTCGCTCCAGACCGGCCTCTGCTCGAAGCAGCCAGCGATTTGATGAGCCGCATCCATTCCGAGTTCACTTTCGATCCCACCGCAACCACGGTTGCCACACCCATCGAAACGGTCCTGCAAAAGCGTCGGGGCGTCTGCCAGGATTTCGCTCACCTGCAGATTGCCTGCCTCCGCAGTCTCGGACTGCCCGCCCGTTACGTTAGCGGTTATTTGGAAACTTTGCCGCCTCCTGGGAAAACCAAACTCGTGGGAGCCGATGCCTCGCATGCCTGGCTTCAAATTTTCGTTCCCGATTTTGGTTGGATCGACCTTGATCCCACCAACAACACGTTGCCAAACTCTCGTCATATCACTGTCGCCTGGGGCCGTGACTTCGACGACGTCACGCCGATCCGCGGCGTCATCAGCGGCGGCGGCCGGCATAGTCTCGCCGTCGCCGTGGACGTGGTGCTCACGTCCTGACTTCCCTCCTCAAAACTGTACTGTTTCCCCGTGCAGCCAAGCACGGGCCGCTTTTCTCCAAAATTGTCAGATCCCAATCGGCTCTTTTTCCTCCATGGCCACCATAGCTTTTTCTGCCGTGGCCAAACGCCGTTTGCCTAGTAACTCGTTCAATTGCCGGACACTCTCTTCCAACGTCTCGACTTGATTCTGCATCGAAAGGGCCGTGCCCGCCGTTTCTTCAGCCGTGGCGGCCATGTTTTGCGCAATCTCCTTTTGCTGGCCCACCGATGTATTGATTCTCCCAATACTTCCGGCCTGCTCGATCGAGTTCTCGTTGATCTTGGTGACAATCTTGTCGATCGCCCGGATTCCCTCGGAAACTTTCTTGAACCGGGTGGCGAGTTCGTCCGATTTGGAAATCGCCGACGCCGTGCTTTGCGTGGAGTTTTGGATCAAATCAGCGGTTTCGCGGGCGGCCTCCGCGCAGCGACGAGCCAGTTGCCTCACTTCGTCGGCCACCACGGCAAAACCCGCACCCGCCTCTCCGGCCCGCGCCGCCTCCACAGCGGCATTGAGGGCCAGCAGATTCGTTTGGAACGAGATGTCGTTGATGCGCGAAATGATCTGATTAATCTTCTGCCCCGAATCGCGCGCCGAGTTCATCGTGGCGTCGAGTTCGTCGATCATAGCCAGACCAGCATCGACCGACGTTCGGGTCTCGTGCGTGGTCCGCGCAGCGTCGGCCGCGTGCGCCTTGTTCGTTTCCGCAACCTTCGACACATCGGCAACGCTGGTGCCGATCAGATCGACCGCGGCTGCATAGTTCGACGTGTCGCCGGCAATGCGTTCGCCCGCGCTCGACAGCTGTTCCGAGGCCGCGTGAACGTCCTCGGAAGCACTCGAAAGATTTTGGGAGACGCCAAACAACGTGCGCTGCGTGCTGCGCGTAATGGCCATGTTGATGCCGATGCTCACGACGAGCGTGGCCACGATGATCGCCCCCATGTTGATCGCCTGCCGTTGTTGCTGACGAGCCGCCGCCAGAAGCGCCTTGTCGGCCTCGGCAAAAGCATGTTCGTAGACTGTGGCGTAAGCGGCGAAGTGCCGCTCCAGCAGATCATGCAGGTTCAGCTCCTTGAGAAGCGGTGGCGGTGGTGTCGTTTTTTCCGCGAGAATGCCGGTCTGGTCCTGCATGAACTTATAGAAGTTGCCATCGTCGCTGGATGGCCTAACCGTCGTCTTGAAGTAAGCTCGAAGTTCGGGTCTGAACTTCAGCAAATAGTATTCGTTTTCGGTAGAAACAATGAACTGTCTGCGTAAAAGCGTAAGTTCCAGCGCAGGGAGGCCGCCGTGCAGGAGTGCGAATTCCATCAAGCGCATCGAGACCAGCTCCTGTTGATTGATCTTCTGGATCGCAAGGATCGCGTCGAAATAGTTAAGCGAAACCGGCGTGTTCAACCGCATTCTATAACCTTCGCCTATCAACAGCGCGTTGTAGGTCATTTTTATGTAGCGCTGAAAAACGTCGCCCGAGAGACTGCTGCCTTCCAGGGTATTCTTTCGCAAAAGCGTCAGGGCGTCGCCTAGGTCGGTCTTCACCTGCTGGACCTTGTCCTCGAAATGCTTCGCGTAGGGACCGCGTGCAAGCCGGTCGAGTCGTTCCAAAACCACCGCGCCAACCTGCTCGGTGTGCGGGAAACAGGACTTGAATTTCTGCTGGATCTGCGGATCAGTTCGGTTTGAAAAGAGCTCCATCGCGGCCATCCGCTCGCTCATTAGCGCATCGGTGAAATTCGTGAGCGCTGCCACTTCTTCTTTGTAAGCCGCCAGGCTGCCGGCATCATCCAGATAGCTTCGATGCTCGGCGTAGAGTTTGCGAAACGACATCTGTCCAATGCCTATCACAGCAATAATCGGTAAAGCTGAGATCAGGATCAGACGCTGAGGGATGGTAAGGCGGAAATGGAGTCGCTTCCACATAGGGATGGACGGTTATGTTTCGTCACCCGTCTCCCAAACTTAAGTCCTACTTATACAACGTCTGCCGCAGTAATATCTCTTCCAGTCTGAACTCCGACGTTGAGCTCGCCAGCTCGTTTCCCAACATCAGCCGTCATGTCGCCAAAAAACGTCATTCCAGAACGTATCGCCGAAGCATTGATGCGCTTCCCGCCGTTTTCGATGCTGCCCGAAAAAGAGGTGCATGCGCTCGCCAGTGTCGCGACGGTTTGGATGGTGCCGGCCGGTGAAACCGTGTGGAAACAGGGCGAACAGCCGGGCGACGACGTCCTCTTTCTTGCCCGCGGCCGCGTGGAATATGTGTGGAATCACGAGGAACGCAGTGAGCGCGTGGACGTGCGGGATGTCGGAGATGTGCTCGGCCTGAGCGCCCTGGTGCGAAACGAGCCTTTCCGCGTCACTGCTCAAGCGCTCGAAGACAGTCTTTTTTATGGCATGCCTTGGGCGCGAGTCCGGGTGTTGCTCGACCAAAACGACGCCGCGCGCAACTACGTGCGCCGCCATTTATTTTGGGCGGTGCGCGTCGGCAGTCCGATCGAATTTTCCGAGCCCACCGAATCCAGCGTGGCCGGCCGCGCAAAAAACATTCTGCAAGCCCATCTCGACGGCGCCCAGATCGTGCAACCGCGCTCGGCCGAACGTCTGCTCACCTGCGGGCCCGACGCCAGTATCCATGAAGCCGCTACACTCATGTCGTCAAAACGCGTGCCGTCCGTCCTCGTGGTGGACGAAAAGCGGTGGCCTCTCGGCATCGTGACCAGCAACACCTTGGTCAAACACGTCATCGTGGACGGCCTCGACAAGGCCGAGCCGGTCTCGCGAATCATGGCCAGCCCGGTCTTCACCGTCGCGCCACGCTCCAGCGCCACCGCGGCCACTTTGCTCATGCTGCGCGAACGGATTGGCCAAGTTTGCGTTACCGAGGACGGCACGCCGCTTAGCCCCGCTCTCGACGTTTGCACCCACAAGGACTTGCTCGCCCAAAGCGGACATCACCCCGCCGGCCTCTTGCGAGAAATACGTTTCGCACGGTCTCCCGCGCGTTTCCGTGAACTGTGCGATGAAATCCAAACCATCGCACAGAGCTATCTCGACGCCGGCGTATCCGCTATCTATCTCGGGCAAATCACCGCCGAACTCTACGATGAGCTCGCCCAACGTCTCCTCGCGCTCTCCATCGACGAACTCGCCGAGGAAGGCACGCGGTTTCCCCGTCTTTCGTGGGCGTGGATGTCGGTCGGCAGCGACGGTCGACGCGAACAAATTCTGCGGACCGACATGGACAACGCCCTGGTTTTCGCGCCGTCGCTGACGCCGCAGGAAGACGACCAGGCGCGCGCCATATTTGTGCAGCTCGCCAGCCGCGTGATCGAAAAACTCGCCGCCGCCGGGTTCGCGCGCTGCCAGGGCGGAGTCATGGCGCTCAATCCCAAATGGTGCCGAACCACGACGGAGTGGATAAAAGAAATTGAATCGCTCGATGCTTCCGCCGGCGGGGAGCCGCTGCTCCGCGCCACCGTGCTTTACGACCTTCGCTATGTCGCGGGCGACCGGGATCTCTGCGACCGGCTTCGCGAAAAGATTCAGCAAACCGTCACCAACTCACCAGGCCTGCAACGCCGCCTGGCCGAACTCATCATCGATACCGCCCCGCCGCTCAACTTCATCGGCCGCTTCGTTGTCGAAACACTCGGTATCGGCAATCAGGAATTCGATCTGAAATCCCGCGGCATGGCCCCGCTCCGCGACGCCGCCCGCCTTTTCACCCTCAAACATCAGCTTAGCCGCCATTATTCCACTGGCGGACGTTGGGACGAGCTTCGCCGCACCGTGCCGGCCATGCGCGAGACCGCTGCGCTCGCCCGCGAAGCCTACGATTTTCTCCTTCGTCTGCGCACGCTCAATGGTCTGCGTCGCGGCGACTCCGGTCGTCACCTCGATCCTTCGACCCTCACCAAACTTGAGCGCGCCCAGCTCGCGAACGTTTTCGACGTCGTGCGCACCGTGCAACAAATCGTGCAGGTCGAATTTCCTCAAAACCGGTGAAAATCGGCAGAATTTGTCACAGAGAATACAGAGCTCGGACACAGAAAGCAGAGAGAGAGAGAGAAACCCAATGCCTTCCCTTTCTTTCTGACTCCGTGGCCTCTGTGTCCGAGCTCTGTGCCCTCTGTGGCCAAAACTTCTTATATCCCCAAAATTAAGCCATGCTCTGGTTTCGCAAAACACCTCTCCCGCCGATCATTCAGAACTACATTGAGGCGACGCCAAAACGCATTCCCGGAAAAACGCCGCTTAACGAACTCCTTTTCATCGCGCTGGATTGCGAAACGACAGGCTTCAACTCGCAGCAGGATCGCATGCTTTCGCTCGCCATTGCGGAGTTGCGCGGAGGTCGTTTGCACATCGCGCGCTCCGCGGCTTGGATCTTTCGACAGAATCGGCCGGTAACGCAGGCGGTTTCGGTTCACGGCATTCTCCCTTCGGACACCGCCGTTGGCCAGCCCGAGCCCGACATCCTGCTCGAACTCCTTCCCCGGTTGCACAACGCGATCATTGTCGGCCACCACATCGGGTTCGATGTCGCCATGTTGAACGCGGCCATGAAGCGTCACTTCAAGGCAAGCCTGCGTAATCAAATTCTGGATACCGGCCGTTTCGCGATGCAAGCCGTCGAGGCTTTCGCTCGCACCGGATATCCCGGCCAGCGCGAACCCACGCTCGACGAGGTTTGCAGCCAATGCGACATCACGCCCACTGACCGGCATACGGCCGACGGCGATACCTTCACCACCGCCACGCTCTTTCTTGCGATGTGCGCCCGTCGCCAGCGCCAATTAGGCCGCCCCCTGCGCGCGAACGATCTGCCATTGGCACCGGCATAAGACACAATGGCCGCTGCGCCATTGCCTTGTCGCGGCGGTCGGGTTTTATTGGCGGGCCTGTGAATCCTGGATCTCTTCGTACCGTCGCTATTTTATCCGCCATCCTCCTTGGCTCGCTTATTCCGCAGGCACAGGCCGGGGCTTTTCTCATCCGCTGGCTGATCATCACGATGCTCTTCATCGTGTTTTTGCAAACGCGGCTTTCACGCGAAGCGTTGCAGCGCAGTCACGGCTGGTTGCTCGCGGCCAATATCGCGATGGGTTTTGTCGGCTGGTGTCTCGGTTGGCTGATAGGTGGACGGGAACTCGCGCTCGCCGGATTTTTTTGCGGAATCACGCCCACAGCTTCCGCCGCTCCGGTGATCATGAATTTCCTGCGGGGGCGCGTGGACTACGTGGTCGCGGCGTTTTTGCTCACCAATCTTTTGGTGGCGGCGCTCCTGCCAGTGCTGATGCCGTTGATGCTCGGCCGCGTCGTGCCGCGGTTGTTTGCCGACGTGTTCGGGAGTGTGGGGTTCGTCGTATTTGTGCCGCTCGTCGTGGCTTTGCTGGTGCGAAAAGTTCACCCGTCCGCCACTGAATGGCCGAAGCGCCTGCGCAATGTTTCCTTTAGTCTGTGGGTGGCGACCATGTTCCTCATCACCGCGCGGGTTTCGGCCTTCCTGCGCGAGCATCGCGAAATCCCCGTGCAAGTGGTCCTGACAATCGCGGCGTTGTCCTGTGTTTTATGCGTTGCGAATTTTTCGCTCGGACGCTGGATCGGCGGCCGCGAGTTCGCCCGGGAAGCCAGTCAGTCCCTCGGCCAGAAAAATACCGCGTTTACCATTTACCTCGCCCTCGCCTACGCGAGCCCGCTCGTCGCTCTCGGCCCGACCTGCTATGTTCTCTGGCACAACCTCTGGAATTCCTGGCAACTTCACCAACAAGCCCGTGCGGAAAGCGGCGTGGGAACGGCAAAGGCCACGCATTGATCACGCAACTTTTACCTCCGCCGGACGTCTAATCTTTCCCCGGCGCGGTCCCTCCCGCCGTCGTGCCATGACTTTAAAACATATTTTCTTCATCGCTCTGCTGACGTTTGCCCTGATTGCGTTTTTCGCCTTTCGCGGTTCCAACACCAATCGCCAAGCCCAAGCGCCCATCCCCGATCTTCCGGCTGACCTTGGCAAAGTTTCCACCGCCGACATGGACCGGCTGATGAATGCCACCGTCCCCACCAACACCACGTCGCGCGAGTTGCTCGCGTCCATTTCGGAAAAACTCCGCCAGCGCATTGAGCGCGCCAATGCCCGTCCTCGCGAGGCAGTGCTCTCCTTCAAGAATGCCGAGGCTCTGCGCGCATTTCTCGCGCGCGCCGAATCCTCCGGCCTGCACGTGCTCGACCGTATCGACGCGTTCAATACTGTTCGCGTGCAATACGACTCGACCCAGCATCTCGCCCGGGAATTGATCGAAAATTCCGCCGACTACGCGCAGGTGGCCGCCAACTTCTACATCAACAATCCCGATTCCGCCACGCCGCCGCAAGCCCAGGCCCGCGCGGCACGCAATCAAACTCCCGTGGGGAACCAATTACTATCGGTCCTTGGCGTGGCCGGCGGCAACGCCAACTGGGGCAATGGTGTGACCATCGCCATCCTCGACAGCGGTGTCGCCGCAGACCCGACCTTCGGACTCGGCCGGCTGAAAACCATCGATATCGGGCTCGGCACCGCACCTGCCGCCGGCACCGAGGGAGGCCACGGAACCGCCGTCGCTTCACTCGCCGCTGGCCAATCGGCAGACGCCCAGGGTGTCGCCCCCGCCGCCAGTCTCCTCAGCATCCGCGTCGCCGACAATGATGGCAAAAGCGATTCGTTTACCGTTGCCCGTGCCATTCTCGCAGCAGTCGATGCCGGCGCAAAAATCGTCAACGTCAGCCTCGGCGGTTATGGCACGAACTTCGCCCTCGACTATGCGATCGACTACGCCACCACCCGTGGCGTCGTGCTCGTCGCCGCGGCCGGCAACGACCAGGCTGCGCAACTCACGTGGCCCGCTGCCGATCCCCGGGTCATCTCCGTCGGAGCGGTCGATGCCAATGGCCAACAAGTCATTTTCTCCAACTCCGGCGAGCAACTCAAAATCACCGCTCCCGGCCTCGCCCTGCAAGCCGCGTGGTCCGATGGCACCCGCGTGAATTTCAGCGGCACATCAGGAAGCGCGCCAGTCGTGTCCGGCTCCATCGCGGCATTAATGTCGCAGAATCCCGAACTCACCGCCCCGCAGGCCTGGCAGATTCTGCAATCCCATGCCAACGAAGCGGGCCGCCCCGGCGCCGACGCCGATTATGGCAGCGGCGTGCTCAATCTCGGCTGGTCCATCGCCCGCAATGACCCCACGCGCGTCGACACCGCCGTCGCAAGCCACTATTACAACGCAACCAACGAACAGCTCCAAATCGTGCTGCAAAACCGCAGCGCCAGCGCCGTCGCGGGCATGGATCTCAACATAGAGATCAACGGCGCGCTCCAGCATTATCCCGTTTCGTGGCTCGCCGCCGGTTCTACAACCATTGTCAATCTGCCCATTTCCGCCAACCAACTTGCGGCCGCGGGACAGATCGAGTTCCGCACGGAACTCGTGAATCCGACCGGCACAACCGATGCCGAACCCGCCAATAATCGCCGATACAGCGCATTGTCCGCACCCGGCCGCTCGCGCTAAAAGGCCCGGCTCGTTTGTCCCAATGCGGCTGGATTTGGCAATCTGACTGGAAGGTTAGGGTTCAATGGTCTTAGTTTACTGTTTTTGTACAGTTGAAATCTGGACGTCACACAAGGCTTCTGGCCCTGTGTGAAGTGAGGTTACCGCACTGAAATCGCCAAGGCCGGGGTTTCCCGTCTCTTCACGCGGTGGCCGCAGCAGCATCACCATTATGTAAACCTTCTTTAAGTACCGGCGGGAGCCCGTATCCGAAGAATCGAAAGTCGCAGCCCATGAATAAACCACTCATCAGCATTTGCATCGCCGCCTTCAACGCCGAGAAATATCTCGAGGCCACGCTGCGCACTATTCAGTCCCAGACTTTTAAGGATTGGGAACTGATCGTCACCGAAGACGGCTCCAAGGACCGCACCGAGGACTTCGTTTTGGATTTCTCCCTCAAGGTCCCGCAAAACGTCATCTACAACCGCCACCCGGCCAACCGCGGACTGCCCGCCACGCGCAACACCGGAGCAGCCGCTGCCTCTGGCGAATGGATCGTCTTTCTCGATGCCGACGATCTGTGGAAACCCGAACATCTCGAAAGCCTCGTCTCCTCCAGTCACATCGAAACCTCCGATGTCGTTTTCTCGGGCACCGTCGAGTATGACGATGCCACCTGGACGAAGCTCAGCACTCACACGCCGTCGAATCGCGACCTGGCAGATCTTCCACTCGCGCTCTACACCGGCCAGCTCGCCGTCAAATCCTCCGCCGCCATGATCAAACGCGAAGCCCTGCAGCGTTTTGGTCCGATCGCGGCCGATTTCCCCCTTTGCAGCGACACGGAATTCTGGCTGCGCATCCTTTCGCAGGGCGGCCATCTGCTCTTCAGCGGAACCAACACCTGCATCTATCGCCAACACAGCGCCTGCCTCTCTTCCAAAACCGCCGCCACCTTGATCGAAACCGCTCGCATCTGTGAACATTACTCCGAGTGGGACGCCATTCCGCGCATGGTCGCCCGCACCCGCACCGCCGGTCTTTACCGTTCGGCCGGCCGTTCCCTCCTCGCCGACAATCCGGCCGACGCGCTCAAACCGCTCTCGACTTCGCTGCGCTTGGTCCCCCTCGCGCCGAAAACACTCGGCCTCTGGGCCAAGGCGTTCTTCACCCAAGGCACACGTTCCCGCCGCGCCCCCGCCCCCAGCCGTCAAGCCGCCTGAGAGAAATAAACTCCCCGGTCACGGTCGCTTTTCCCTAACAACTGTCCCACCCCAAACGTTCGTCATCTATTGGATGACAAACGTGCAACGCACATCTCCCATTGGTTTCCGACCGTTCGTCATCCAATAAATGACAAACGCTTGCTTGGGCGGTTGTCGTATGGCAGGCCGTGAGAGGCGGTGTCCTACGGAACGTTCGACAAAGAATAATCGGCTTTCAGCTTTTAGGTTTGCGTACTTGCGCCGAGGCAACGCGCGCCCAAGCTTTTGGCCTCTATGAATTACCAAGGTCTTGGCACCAAAGCTCTCCACGCCGGCCAAAAGCCGGACCCCACCACCGGATCGCGCGCCGTTCCGATTTACCAGACGACCAGCTATGTCTTCCGCGACACCGAGCACGCCGCGAATCTTTTTGCACTGAAGGAACTGGGCAACATCTACACGCGCCTGATGAACCCCACGACCGACGTGTTCGAGCAACGCGTCGCGGCTCTTGAAGGTGGTTCGGGTGCGCTCGCCCACTCGTCCGGCCAGGCCGCCATCACCGATGCTATCCTCAACATCGCCGGCGCCGGCGACCACATTGTGTCCGTCTCCCAGCTCTACGGCGGCACGTATAACCTTTTCCACTACACTTTCAAAAAGCTCGGCATCGATGTCACGTTCGTCGACGCGCAGGATCCCGACGCTTTCCGCCGCGCGGTGAAGCCGAACACCAAGGCCTTCTACGGCGAGGGCCTTGGCAATCCCGCGCTCAACATTTTCCCCTTTGAAGAGGTTGCGAAAATCGGCCGCGAGCTCGGCATCCCGGTCATCGTCGACAACACTTGCCTATCGCCAATTCTCAACCGCCCGATCGAATGGGGCGTCAACGTCGTCGTTCATTCCGCCACCAAATACATCGGCGGCCATGGCACCTCCATCGCCGGCATCGTCGTTGACGGCGGCAATTTCAATTGGGGCAACGGCAAATTCCCCGGCTTCACCCAGCCCGATCCGAGCTACCATGGGCTCGTGCATTGGGACGCGTTCAAGGCCTTCCCGCCCGCCGGCGGCGCGAACATCGCCTACATTTTGAAGATGCGCCTGCAACTTCTCCGCGACGTCGGTGCCTGCGTGAGCCCGTTCAATTCCTTCCAGGCGTTGCAAGGTCTCGAAACCTTGCACCTGCGCATGGAGCGCATTTGCCAGAACGCGATGAAGGCCGCCGAGTTTCTGTCGTCGCATCCGAAGGTTGTGTGGGTCAACTATCCCGGCCTCAAGACCAGCCCCAACCACTCCGTCGCCAAGAAATACCTCAAGGGCGGCTTTGGCGGTTTACTCGGGTTCGGCGTCAAAGGCGGTTTCGAAGCCGGTCGTCGTTTCATCGAAGGCCTGCAGCTCTTCAGCCATCTCGCGAACATCGGCGATGCCAAGTCACTCGCCATCCACCCGGCCAGCACTACGCACAGCCAGCTCACGGCCGAGGAGCAAAAGTCGACCGGCGTTTCGCCTGATTTCATTCGCCTGTCGCTCGGCATCGAGGACTTCGAGGATTTGCAGAAGGACCTTGAGGCAGGTTTGGCCAAAGTCTGACGCGGCCTCGCTTCTAGTTTTCGTTTTCAGGCGGCACCCACCCGGTGCCGCCTTTTTGTTTTTACGGCCAAACACCCGCCAGCCCGATTTCTGTCTAATTTCTTCTCAATCAGCTCCCGTTTCTATCCGAATAAGTTACAGTACAACCTTTACCCAGCCCCACGCTAAGGTTGCTGCGAACACGAGTCCTTGGCTCGCTTGCCCTCTGTACCAACAGACGAGCAGCCTTGGCCAAGCCGCGCGCAGCCGCAAATGGCCTTTGTCCGATATTTTAAGATCACCTAACATGTCCCTACCGTTTCCTAAACTCACCGCCGCCGAAGCCGCATCCATGGTCAAACATGGCGATGTGCTCGGCCTCAACGCCTTCACCGCCGCCGGCGCCGCCAAAGCCATTTCCCGCGCCATCGCCGCTCGCGCCCGCGACGAACATGCCGCTGGCCGCCCGTTCAAGGTCGGTATGATCACCGGCGCCTCGACCGGCCCGTCGCTCGACGGCGAACTCGCGAAGGCCGACGCCGTGTCGTTCCGCACACCGTTCCAGTCCGACGCCGACATGCGCAAGGCGATCAACGAGGGCAAAGTGCAGTTTTTCGACATGCATCTTTCCGCCCTGCCACAGGCTCTGCGCTACGGCCACTTGGGCAAAATGACTTGGGCCATCGTCGAGGCCTGCGACGTCGATGCCGACGGCTCCATTACGCTCACTTCTTGCGTTGGCGCAGCTCCCACCATGTGCCGCGTCGCGGACAAAGTTTTGATTGAGCTCAGCGGCGCCCATCCAAAAGCCCTGCGCGGCATCCACGATATTTACGAGCCCGCCGATCCACCGTACCGCCGCGAGATCCCGATCTACAAGTGCTCGGACCGCATCGGCTCGCCCGTCATCAAGGTTCCGCCTTCCAAGATCGCCGGCATCGTCGAATCCAATATCGGCGACGAAATCAAAGGCTTCCCACCTCCAGGCGACGAAGCGCAGAAGATCGGTGAAAACGTCGCCAACTTCCTCGCCGGCGAAATCCGCCGTGGCACCCTGCCGTCTTCGTTCCTCCCGATCCAGTCCGGCGTCGGCGACACCGCCAATGCCGTCATCGGCGCGATGGGCGCGCACCCCGACATTCCGCCGTTCGAGATGTACTCCGAAGTTTTGCAGGACTCCGTCTTCGGTCTCATGCAAAAAGGCAAAGTCACGTTCGGTTCCAGCGTGGCTCTCACCGCCAGCGCCGAAATGCGCAAAACGATTTATGACAATCTCGATTTCTTCCGTCCGCGCATCGTCCTCCGCTCGCAGGAAATCACGAACCATCCCGAGGTCATCCGTCGCCTCGGCGTCATCTCGATCAACACCGCGATCGAGGCCGACATTTTCGGCAACATCAATAGCACGCACGTCCTCGGCAAGGACCTCATGAACGGCATTGGTGGTTCGGGTGATTTCACTCGCAACGCCTTCCTCTCGATCTTCACGTGCCCTTCGACCGCCAAGAACGGCAAGATCAGCACGATCGTCCCGCTCGTCAGCCACATGGATCACAGCGAACACTCCGTCGCCGCCGTGATCACCGAGCAAGGCGTCGCCGATCTCCGCGGCACCTCGCCCAACGAGCGCGCCCGCAAGATCATCGAAAATTGCGCGCATCCTGAGTACCGCGACACCCTGCTGCGCTATTGCAACGCCACGAAAAAAGGCCACACCCCGCAATCGCTGGGCCGTGCCTTCGCGATGCACCAGCGCTTCATGGAAGCGGGCGACATGCGTGGCGCCACCGTCGAATAAAAAACGATCCATTCGCCTCCGCCAAAACCGCGGAAAATTCTTCAAGGCCGGGCCTCAAGGCCCGGCCTTTTTCATGCCCGGCCAAAACCACCTCATAATTTTTTTCACTATCCCCAATAAGCTCCCTTCCTAGCCGGCATCCGCCCGTCCGCTTGCGTGGACTCTCGCAAAACCTCCCTCTACCAACTTTCCGCCCCCCTCTGGCCTCCCCTCCCCCAGCCCCAACCTTGCAGCCTCAATTCGGCACGTTAGCTTCACATGCCAACAAAACTAACCACCACCTCTAACTCCCGCGGTTGGATCGTCACGCTCGCCGGACTCGGCATCAATCTCATCCTAGGAACCCTTTACGCCTGGGGTGTGATGGGCAAGGCGCTCGTCGTGCAATGGAAATGGTCCAAGGCGGACGCCGGCCTGCCCTTCGCCGTTTCCACCGCGGCGTTTGCCCTCATGATGATTTTCGCGGGACGCGCTCAGGACAAACTCGGCCCGCGGCGCGTCGCCGCGCTCGGCGGCGTGCTCTTCGGCGTGGGTCTGGCCACTTCGTCGATCGCCACCACGCCGCTCGCCATGGCCCTGACTTTCGGCGTGCTCGGCGGCATCGGCATTGGCCTCGGTTACTCCGCCACCACGCCTTCCGCTATCAAATGGTCCCCCCCGGCTCGCAAAGGTCTCATCACCGGCCTCGTCGTTGCCGGCGTTGGTCTCGCGGCTGTTTACATGGGTCCGCTTACAAACTCGCTCATCGCCGCTTGCGGTATTGAAAAAACGTTCCTCATCCTCGGCATCGGCGCGACGATCATGATCTGCCTGTTTTCGCTGCTCCTGGTTAATCCTCCCGCGGATTTCAAACCCATGGCAACCATACCAGTCGTCGGAGCCAAAACCGGCGCCGCCCGCCGCGAATACGATTGGGCCGAGATGCTCAAGACCCCGCAATTCTACCTCCTCTGGCTCATCTACGTACTCGCGGCTGCGGCGGGCCTCATGCTTATTTCCAACGTCGCGATCATCGCCAAGGAACAAGCCGGCTGGGAGGCAGGCTTCGTCGCTGTGATGACGCTCGCCGCCTTCAACACGCTTGGACGCGTCATCAGTGGTTTCATCTCCGACCGTATTGGCCGGACCAATACGATGGTCCTGGCTTTCGTGCTGCAGGCCGTGAACATGTTTATTTTCACACGCTACAACACTCCGACTTTGATGATCGTTGGCACCGCGTTCACCGGACTTTGTTATGGCGCAATCTTTACGCTGATGCCCGCCGCCACGGCGGATTTCTACGGCGTCAAAAATCTCGGCGTAAACTATGGTTTCGTTTTCACCGGCTTCGGCGTCGCCGGCGTCCTCGGTTCGCGCTATGCCGGATTGGCGCGCGACCTCTTCGGCTCCTACGCGATCGCTTTCAAGATCTGCGCCGCCATGCTGCTCGTGGCCGCCGCCCTCGCCTACTGCACCCGTGCCCCGGCAAAAGAAGTTCAGCCACCAGTCGCATAACCCAACCGGCTCCTGCCCCTCAGCGTTACCACGCCCCATCTGCGCCCCACCACTTCCCTGTTCCGCGTAGTTCCCGCACGTCTCTGCAAAGTAACCGCGGCATCGATCGCCCCGACCGTTTGTCATTTAATAGACTACAAACTAGTCTGTACCGCTAAATCTGACTTCGTCCAAATTCGCCAGAAGGCATTGTCTTTTGCGCGTCACAGAAAATTGCTGCGAGGTTGCCGATGGTGCAGTGTATGGCTTCTATGCAGAAATGAAATCTTACCGCAAAGAGCTCTGGTTCGAAGTCCCGCAACGCCGTGCGTTTCTGAACATCACTCCGCAGGTCGAAGAATGCCTTCGCGAAAGTGGAATCTGCGAGGGGCTCTGCCTCGTCAACGCCATGCATATTTCCGCGTCGGTTTTTATCAACGACGACGAATCCGGATTACATGCCGACTTCGAAAAGTGGCTGGAAAAACTCGCGCCCGAAAAGCCGCATTCGCAATACGCCCACAACCACGGCGAGGACAATGCCGACGCTCATCTCAAGCGCACCCTGATGGGCCGCGAAGTCATTGTCGCCGTGACAAAGGGTAAATTCGATTTCGGCCCGTGGGAACAGATTTTCTACGGTGAATTTGACGGTCTCCGCCGCAAGCGCGTCCTTGTTAAAATCATCGGTGAATAGGGTTCACCAGCAAACCGGTGTCACGGAGCGCGTAGTTAGCTTCGTTAGACAACCACTGCTCACCTCTAATTTCAATTGCAATGCCGGCCAGGCGGGGCTCAACCGCTCGGTCGGAAATCAAACATCGCGCCCCACCAGCGCCGAGAGTTCGTCGACCGATGTACGGGATGCGACAACCTGAACGTTGAGCTGTGTCGATACCGAAGCGCTTTCCTCGGCGGTCGCCGCATTTTTTTGGGTGAGTTTATCGAGTTGAACGGCAGCGGTGCTTAGCTGACCCAGCCCCTGACTTTGCTCGGTCGAAGCCGTTGTGATCTCTGCCATCAGTCCATCCACCTCCCGACTGCTGACAACGATCTCATTGAACCGGCGTGAAATTTTTTCGCTGATGGCGATGCCATTTTGGCTGCAGGTAATTGATTCCTGAATACGCACAGCGGTTTCCTTGGCCGACTCGGCGGAGCGTCGGGCCAGCGAACGCACTTCGTCCGCAACGACCGCAAAACCTGCGCCGGCTCCGCCTGCTCTTGCGGCTTCCACTGCAGCGTTGAGTGCCAGCAGATTGGTCTGGAACGCGATTTCATCGATCGTCTTCACAATACTGGCCACGCTGTCGCTTGAAGTTTTGAGCGCTGCCATCGCCTTATCCATCTGCGCCATGTCCGTTACTCCAGCTTCGGCTGCACCACGGGTTTTTGCAGTGGCCTCCTTGGCGCGAACCGCGTGTTCGGCATTACGCCGCGTCATACTGGTAATCTCCTCAAGCGAGGCACTGGTTTCCTCAATGGCCGCCGCCTGCTGAGTGGCCCCGTCTGCAAGATGCTGGCTGGCTGCGGCGATCTGGTCTGCAGCAAAACGCGTTTCATCAGTCGCGCCTTCGATGCGGTCGATTGCCCGGGTCAACGGACGCACAATGGTGTAACGATTTATCCAATACAAGCCACCCACGACCAAAACCAGTAAGCCAACACTAACCAGCGCAATGGTGCGCATGCTCGCCGCGACCACGGGATCGTCCTTCAAGGGCGCGGTGAGTACAAAGGCGCCTTTCAAGTCGCCCAGTTTCATGCCTTCCATGGGCAAGCCAAGAGGATCAAGCCCGTCCTTGGTCATGCTGCGCTCCGCCCCACCGTGACAGGCCAGACAGCTTTCGCTGAGCCGCACGGGACGCGCGAGAACCAACTCATTTTTCGCATTATCCCGGGCGAAATATTCTGCGTCACCTTTTTCAAAAGCGGCAAATGCTGCGGCGTATTCGACGCCGTTGTCATTTTTGGGATTTCGCGCGCGCATGCCCGGACGCGATGGAGTGTAAAACTTGAAATCGTTCGCTTTTGCCAAAGTCGCCACCGATTCCCAGGCCGCTACCACTGGGATCGTTTTATAGAGCGCCGTTTCACGATACACTTCTTTGAGCAATCGGTCGGGAAATTTTTCCCGCGCGGCTTTCACCAAAGTTGAATAGTTGAAAGCACCATTGAGGTGCAATAGATCGAAATGGTCTCGCACAGATTCACCTTGTTTAATGGCTGCACTCATTTGCTGGCGCAGCGCGTCGACTCGATTTTTTTTAGAGATCGAATAGACCGCGACCACCGCACCTATCGAGGTGAGCAATACAGCACCAATACCAGCAGCGAGAACTTTGCTTCCAATTTTCATGTGCTCCAGTATCGCAAAACGCGCTGCTGGCATTTGTCACAGTCGTGTCACAACGAGAATCAATCGGTAAATTCGATCACGTTTAAACTACAAAGAGCTGGCTATCAGTTCGCTAACGTAGCGACAGAAACGAACGAAAATTAATTTTTGGTCTCTTCCGGAACCGGTGACAGAGCAGGATCGATCCATTTTTCACCAACCCGGCCAATGTCTCGGCTACTAATGCCTTCAGGAAACTGGATATAGAGCATCCGTGTGACTCCGCCCCAACCAATCCTCACGGGCAAGGTTCGAGTCGCTACGCCAATCCAGTCGGTTGGGCTGCTGCCAATTTCCGCGGACAAAATTCTCTACGCTCGAACAAACGATCTCATGCCCGTTTTCATCAACCTGCGCTAAAGTCCGAGCGTGCACGCGACCCCGCGCGCACGTACCCCAACTCCTGATCAACGTCCGCTCGCGCGGGCTTTGTCCAGGACCAACCCCAAATAGTTAAGCGGAGGATCCATGAAAAAGACTATCCCTGTCTTCGGCCGTGCCGTGTGCATGACCTTGACGTTGCTCGCAGCGACCCAACTCCTGCCGGCAGCCACGATCAACAGTTCGACCCCCTACCTCAACGGCGCAAATATCCCTTGGAATAGTTTCGGTATGGATTTCGGAACCCATCCTACGTGGGGCGCCGGTTACAATGCCACGTGGTGGGACAATACGTTCGCCGCGATGGCCGCCCAAAAAATGAACGGCGCTCGTATCTGGCTGCATTGCGATGGTCGCGCGAGCCCTGAATTCAACGCCAGCGGCGATGTCACTGGCATTGATTCCAATCTCGTCCCAAATCTTCAAGATATGTTGGACAAGGCCAACGCCCGCGGGATCAAAGTGCAGCTTTGCCTCTGGTCGTTCGATATGTGCAAGGATTTCACCGGCAGCGCTGGCCCCTATGCGGGCTTGCATGCCAGTTTGATCACCAACACGACGTACCGAACCAATTACATCACCAACGCGCTCAATCCGATTCTCGACGGCATCGTCAATAAGCCCGCCCTCGCCGTCATCGAGGTCATCAACGAACCCGAGTGGGCTATCAGCGACGTGCCCGCGACCACCACCCAATCGGTCACGCGCGATCAAATGCGGGCGTTCGTATTGGCCATTCGCAACGCCGTGAAGGCCAAATCCTCCAGAATAAACGTAACGGTTGGTTCGGCTTCGGTGAAATGGAGCACGGCCAACGGCAAGGACGGTGCTGTCGCCGATTATTGGACCGGCCTCGGTCTCGATCACCGCGACGTGCATTACTACGATTGGATGACTGGCAGCGGTTACACTTACGATCCGTTCGCCACCGGCCATACACCGTCGTACTACGGTTGGAGCACGCCCGCCGTCATCGGCGAGTTTGGCGGCAACGGCAACGTTCCTTACAGCACCGTCCTCGATATGATGAACCGTGCCTACAACAACGGTTACGCCGGACACATGCCATGGTCGTATGTCGGACCCGATTCCGAGGGTTCGTTCAACGATTTCAAAGCCGCCGCGCTCTCCTTCGCCAATGCGCATAGTGGAAGCAGCAGCAGTTCTTCCTCGTCGAGTTCCTCAAGTTCTTCGAGCAGTTCATCATCCTCCAGTTCAAGTTCATCTTCAAGCAGCAGCAGTTCGAGTTCCTCGTCGTCCTCCAGTGGTTCGTCGTCGAGCAGCGGATCATCGAGTGGCACCACCGTGACCGTGCCGTTCGTGAAGGATGGCGCCGGTGATTTCACCTACGTGACGTCAGGACCGATCAACTATATCAACTCTTGGAATCTGCAATTGCTCACGGTCAATGGAGTAAACCTCACCAACGTGTGGAAATCGGGCAGCCAATTGCCGGCTCCCGTCAATGGAAAGTACACCTTCCATTACGTTGGCAACTATGCTTGGTCCCACCTGGAGATCAAATAACCGAACTAATCCGCAGGGGCACAAATTTGTTGCGCCCCTGCGAATCGACATTAACTCAACCACTGATGCTCGCTGACCGACCGGCTCTGATGCCTCTATTATTCATCACCCGTCGCGGTATGCATCAGTGGAAATGAACGATTCAAAACTTCGAATCCGCATGAGCGCCCGACGCAGACTTCTCACCATCACGTTTGTCACCGTGGCAATCGCGGCGCTCTGCGTTCGTTTGTCCAAGCGAAACTCCGTACCATCGCCAAGCGCGGCGAAGCCGGCGATCAACGCGCCTCCGGTGACCCAGTCGCTGTCGCAACAAATGACTGAGCGCCTGCTTGCGCTGCTCCGCGCCGAAACTGATCCGGCAAAACGCGAAGCCGCCGCGCAGCAAGCCGCACAACATCTCCCGCGCGCGCTGCTTGAGGCCGTACTCGCCGATTTGCAGCGGGAAACGGACCGCGCCCTCGCCATGGAAGCGGCTCGGGCGATTTTGTTGCGTTGGGCCTGGGAGGAGCCGACGGGCGCCGCCGCCTGGACGATGCAATTCGCGAGCGCGGAAATTCGCCGCGACGCCCTCGCTGCGGTCGGCGCCGGCTGGGCCCGGCAAAATCCAGAAGCGTTGCTGACCTGGGCTTCCACGCTTCCACCGGTCGATCGCGATTGGGTTTTGCTCCACGGCGCCAGTTATCTCGCGCGCACCGATCTCGGCCTGTTTGCCGTGTGGTCAAAGGCGCTGCCGCGCACACGTGAACTTGAGCAATTGACCGCGCAAACAGCCCGCGAGTGGGCTTCCCGCGATCCGCGTGCGGTCGCCAACGCGCTCGGCGATTTCTCCGGCCCCGAACATAGCGCTTGGAGAAAAGCCATGGCCTCCGGTTTGGCCAGCCAGCTGGTCCAGGCGAACAACGCGGAAACCGCGCTGGCGATCCTCGATGCCGTGCCGCCGGGTCTGGAGAAACAACAGGTGTTGAAAGGAGTCGTCATCGGTTGGACGCAGCGCGAGCCCGCCGTGGTTGCGAGCTGGCTGGAGAGCGTATCCGATTCGGCCCTACGGACCGAAATCGCTCCGCTTCTCGCCGGCGCCTGGTTTGAGCAAAACACCGCTGCCGCGGAAAAGTGGGCCGTCGCCCTGCCGCCCGGACCGGTGTCCGATGCCGTTGCAGAACGCGCCGCGCAATATTTTGCCCCCCGCGACCGCGCTGCCGCGCAGCGGTGGGCCAGCCGCATTGGTTCGACCGCGACCCGCACCTCGGTGCAAGCCTACGTGCAAGCGGCACAACCGCTCGTAGCGGCGCCGTGAAAAAACGTCCGCGCGTGTGCTGAATATTGAGCCGCGTGATTGACAAAAAAGCCGGGTAACCGCCTCGTTGGGCGGATGTCAGGCTCGCAGTTAATCGCTCTGTTCACGTTATCCGTCTTTTGGCTGAGTTCCTTCAGCTACGGCGGCGCGACGGATATTTTCGGCGAAATGCCGTCATCGGTGGTGCGGCTGGAGAAATCGAAATTTGTCCAGTTGCCGAATCTGGCGCGAACCGAGCAGGTCAAGGTTGGTGCGAAACAGGATAATTCTCCCGAGAAAACGCCGGTTCATTGGCTGCACTTCACCACGCCCGCGCTGAAGCTAACCTGGAAAATTTTTCCGGGAAATCCGCGCGAATGTGCGCATCGACTCGCGCCGTCGCTGACGGGGATCGTGGTTCTGCAGATTTGAGTTGGTACCTTTTGCAGGTACGCACCGCGCCCGCCGAAACATCTCGTTGTCGCAAACGCGACCTGGGCTGAAGCGGGCAAAATCGTCTGTGCGCGCACGCCTCTCTCGTGCCGCAAAAATTTACATCAACTCAAATTTTTTCTCCCATGGATTCTTCTACAAAACCAAATGACAAAGCCAAACCGGCGCAATCCGATGCGCATCCCGACGCCCTTTCGGGCTGGGGCGCACTCGTCGGAACCGCTGCTGGCGCGCTCATCGGCGTTTTCTTCCACAAGGCTGTTGCCCTGGCCATCGGCCTCGGAGTAACGGGCTGGATTGTGGGCGCCCTCATTGACCGTTCGCGCCGATAGCCTTACTTCTCACTGGGTTGTCGTTCGCCGTCGGCCGGCGAACGACAACTCTCGCCTTTTCTCTACTCTGCTCGAAACAACCGAAATCACCTTTTCCCTAGACCTGACGAGGACGCACCATGCACACCATCACTTTTCTCCAAGACCTCGCCGTCGTCATGATCGTGGCCAGTCTCGTGATGATCGCCTTCCGACGGCTGAAACAACCGGTCGTGCTCGGCTATATCATCGCCGGCGTGATTATCGGACCGCATACACCGCCCTATCCGCTCATTCACGACGAAATGACGATCAACACCCTCTCGGAATTGGGTGTGATCCTGCTCATGTTCTCGCTCGGCCTGGAATTCAGCCTGCGCAAACTCAAAAGCGTCGGCGCACCTGCGCTCATCGCCGCGCTCATGGAAATCACCCTCTTGTTTTGGGTGGGTTATGAGGTTGGAAAGTTTTTCGGCTGGGGCTCGATGGACAGTATTTTCCTCGGCGCCATGCTTTCGATGTCGTCGACGACCGTGATCATCAAGGTGCTCGGCGAACTCGGAAAGATGAAGGAACGTTTTTCCCAGCTCATTTTCGGCATTCTCATTCTCGAGGACATTCTTGGCATCGCGATGATCGCCCTGCTCTCCGGCATCGCGATGACAGGCTCGCTTAGCATGGGCGATGTGGGTCTGACGCTCGGCAAATTGAGCGTCTTCCTCGCCGTGGTGCTCGTGGTCGGCTTGATCGCCGTGCCGCGCCTGATCAGTTACGTCGCCCGTTTCAAAAGCAATGAAATGCTGATCATAACCGTGCTCGGCCTGTGTTTCGGCGTGTCATTGCTGGCAGTGAAACTTGGTTATAGCGTTGCGCTCGGCGCCTTCATCATCGGCGCCGTGATTGCCGAAACACGCGAAATCCACCGCATCGAAACGCTGATCGAACCCATTCGCGACATGTTCAGCGCCGTGTTTTTTGTGGCGATCGGCCTGCTCATCGATCCGAAGATGCTCGTGGTCTATTGGCAGCCAATCGTCATCATCACGCTCGCGGTTATCGTGGGAAAAGTCATGACGTGCTCGCTCGGCGCCTTTCTCGGAGGTAATAACACGCGCGACTCGCTGCGTGTCGGCATGGGCTTGGCGCAGATCGGCGAGTTTTCCTTCATCATCGCCTCGCTCGGTGTGACGTTGAAAGTCACCAGCAGTTTTCTTTACCCCATCGCCGTCGCCGTGTCCGCGGTCACGACTTTGCTCACCCCTTACTTGATTCGCGGAGCGGATCCTGCCGCCAACCTTTTCGATCGCCGGGCGCCGCGCGCGTTCACCAATCTTCTGGAGCTCTATACGCGCTGGGTGGGCGAAATCGGCGAACGACGCGCGAATAATTTTGCGCGTAACTTGATGTGGAAATGGTCCGCACAGATGGCGCTCAACGTCGCACTGATCGCGGCAATTTTTATTTCGGCTGCATACCTGGGCGCTCATCCCCCCGCCTGGCTTGCCCGTTTGATCAAGTCACCGCAATGGCTCAATACCACGGTTTGGCTCGGCGCCGCCGTCTGCGCGCTGCCGCTGTTTATCGCCACGACGCGAAAGCTCCAATCACTGGGTCTGTTGCTCGCCGAAACAAAAGTTTCAGCCGACCGCGCCGGTGAACATACCGCCGCGATCCGTTCCATTATCGCCACCATTGTCCCCATCATTGGCTCGGTCGCGCTCGGAATTTTCGTTCTTCTATTGAGTTCGACGCTGCTGCCGCCGCTCAACGTATTGCCGGTGCTGCTCGTCATCGTGGGCCTTATCGCCTGGCTCATGTGGCGGTCGTTCATCAAGGTCTATTCTTCCGCACAAGCGGCATTGCGTGACACCTTCGAGCAGACCAATACGCCTCATGCCAATCCAATCGCCACACCTATTGTCCCGCTCCTGGCCGAGGCCAATCTCGACTCTGTGGCGGTGCCGGACGATTCCGCCGCAGCGGGAAAACTCATTCACGAACTGGCGTTGCGCACCAAAACCGGCGCCAGCATCGTCTGTATCGAACGACAGAATACACGTTTGCTCAATCCAGGACCGGACGAGGAAATCATGAGCGGCGATAAAGTCCTTTTGCTCGGTAGCCACGAACAGTTGACTCAGGCCAAAAAGCTTCTGCTCTCGCAACAATCCAAGCCTGCGGTCGCGACCTAGCCGAGGCCCGATTGCCCATTCCGTAGCACAAAATACTCCCGAACCTCAACAGCCGCGCAAAATCGACTGTAACCAGAATTCAACTACGCCACCAGTCCGCTCATGATGGGTTGCTTTGAACGGAATGGGGTCAAAACCAATCCGAGCGGACTAGTGCTCTCTTCGCGTCAGCCACGCTTACAACGCTGTGTTTTGCGTCGGAATTCGTTACAACCGTTTTTACCGATCACAACTCGTTGGCCTGCTCGCGATAACCCGTCAAGAGATCGGTGGAATCACTCCGGCCCGCCGCGCACCCTTACAACTAGCCGGCCGCGCAAAATCCGATCTTCACTCGTCAGCGATTTATCCTAGCCGCTGTAATCTAATAACATGAGCATCCTCATTCCGGCTTTCGAACGATTCGGCATGCGGCATGCGAAGCAACTGTCACCTATGAACACAATACGTTCGATCGCGGCGGCGATGGTAGTACTGACCTCGACCGCTATTTCTCAAGCAGTGACATTGGTCTACGATACAAATGTCGCTTTGCCTGGCACGACCGTTGCCGTTCGGCCGGAACTCGCCGGAACCATCATCGAGGACGACATTGTCAGTCCGTTCCAAATCACCATGGCGTCGGGAGGTCTTATTACGGGATCGATTCAAGAACGGGTGGTTCGTTCGACGGCCACGGGAACACTCGACTTTTATTGGAAGGTGAATGTCGACGCAAATTCGGCGGGACCACTGAGCTATTTCCGCATCGGCAATATCCTCGGCAGTTCGTACGACGCCGATTGGCGCATCGACGGCTTGGGCGATGTCGGCCCGGATTCGGCTCATCTCTTCGGCGGCTCGTATACCGGTTTGGGATACATCAACTTTTATTTCTCGGACGGTTTGGGCGCGGGACAGAGCTCGAATTTCATGTTCGTGCACACCGATGCGACCGAATACGATAAAAGCGGTCTGATGGACGTGGCGGATGCCGGAACCGTTCACATCTCTCAGCTTTTCAACACGTATGCACCCGTGACGCCCGTGCCCGACGCTGGCGCCACGCTGATGCTGCTTGGAGTTGGTCTGTCCAGCCTCGCCTTTCTACGTCGGCGGACGCGCTAACATTCTGTCTGCGACAATCGATACAAAAAGGCAGGCTTTATCGAGCCTGCCTTTTTGTATTTGCAGCGTGGACGATTCGGCTAATTCGTCCCGCAAAAAAAAGGCCGGCGAATGTGAGCGCCGGCCTTGGGATTTAACTCTTTTAAGCGGTTCGTTAGAGCTCGGGATCCTTCAGCAGGCCGTCGCCTTGGAGCAACAAGTCGTCGGATTGCGTGCGTCCATTTAGGATTGAACGGCCACCGATCGTCACTCGTCCGTTGGGAGCAACCACCGAGGCATTGAGTATTACCCGGCCGTCCAAGGACAAGTCGCCTCGGGCGATCTCGATCGTGAACGATTGGTCGGGCGAACCGGAGACACCTGTGCCGTCAAAACGAACGTCGCCCGCAACGCGGAGCAGCACGGGGCCAACAATCTGAATCGAGGCCTGCCCGCTGAGCGTGAGTTTTTGCAGGTTGTAAACCGACGGCTCGGTCGAACCGGCAACGCCGAGGATGAAGCTTCCCCTGCCGTGTGCGCTAAAATCGCCGTAAGTCCCCGGCGGAACTACGACGGGGCCATGATGATTGTGCGTCAGGTGACATAGCGTCGTGAAATCGCCGATGCTGTCCGTCTCGCGATTCAAGAACACCTGGCGGTTGCCAGCAGGTTTCGGCGGGCAACGCAGGAATGGCTTGAGCCAGCCGTTTTTCTTGGAGTGGTGCGAATGATAACCGTCAGGCGCGGGCGGCACGTCAACGGTGGGCAACGCAATTGGGTCGATGCGGCGCACCGTGTGGCGCAGGACCGGTCGACCGAAGAGCGTGATCGTGTAATTGCCCGGCGTGGTCGCTCCTTCGGCGTCAATGGTGCCACCGTAGGTCGGCGTGCCGAAGGTGCGCACTGAGGGCAGGCCGGGCACGAGGAGATCGAGCGAGATCATGGACCAGCCAGTGAGCAACACGTGCTCGCCCGTCAGCAGTTGAACCGAACCATCGACTTCGCCAAACAATTTTGGCGCGCGGCGCACGGCGGCGGTGGCGGCGATCGACAATTCCGCGGTTGCGGTGCCGATATAGTTGGGTTCGTCGATTGTCGCGACCACATCGTAGGCGCCGGGATATGTGGGCGCGTGGGCAACGCCATCATAGGTATAGACGATGTTTAGGCCAACCGGGCTTGTGGTGGCCGAGGCATTCACCGGCGACCCGGTGTAGGAACGGAGTTGATCGACCAGCGTCAGCGTCGCGAGGGCTTTTTCGATGGAGAACGTCAGCGTGACGCTGGTGGTGCCGGCAACGTTGGTCGCGCTGATCACAACGGTGTAGGTTCCGGCGCCGGTCGGAGCACCCGAGATCACGCCTGTCGCCGCATCGAGTTCGAGCCCCGGAGGAAGCCCGGTCGCACTATAGGAAGTGGGCAGGTGCGTCGCCTGGATTCCAATATTGAGACCCGAACCATAGACTCCACTTAGATCCATAGTGGCGATGACGGGAGGGCGGGCAAAAATATGGAGATTGACCAGACCGGTCATCGAACTGCCTTCGGCGTCCGTGACGGTGTAGCGGAATGAACCGAGTCCAATGATGTTGCGCGTCGGGACAAAAATCGCGGTTTTACCGTCAGCAGCGAGGATGACCTGGCCGTTTTGCGCGTCGAAGACGGCGTGCACGGGCCCATTGGTATAGCCGCGCGTCAGACTGCTGAGATCGATCTCAATCGAGCTGTCATGTTCAACGTCGGCGTGCGGCAAGGCGAGCCAGTTTAGATACTCCTCAAGGTTCGTGTATCCGTTATTGTCGGCATCGGCGTTGGCATCGGAGAAGTCGCCGGGAGCGGAATTCGGATTCAGGCCCTTGATCTTTTCCCACCAATCCGGAAGGCCGTCGTTATCGGAGTCGAAATCGGAGGAGCGATGGAACTCGGGATAATCCTCCCAACCGCCGACATCGTCCTGCGAGTTGGGCAGGCCGGGATAGCCGCCGAAAGGCCCGGTGCCGGTGTAGGTGTAGGTTCCGGTTAACGTTTCGCCGATAACCCGAACATCGTGGTCGTCAATCGGAGCATTCGCACCGACGTCGGAAAGCACTCGCTTGTACGCATCGCGCGCCGACTGCGTTTCGACGTACGAGGGGAAGAAGGGAGCGTTCACGAAAGTCTCGTAGGTAGGTGGAATGACGTCGCTTTCAACGACACTGCGGCGACCGGCTTCCTGGTTGGTCTCGTCGAAACGGCCCGGCATGACATTGCCGGCGAAGTAGGCGCGCTGGGAACCTCCGGCGTTGTTTTCGTGATTCATCGTGAGCGCGTAGAAATGGCGGGAGGCCGCGCCGGGCTTGTAGTAGTTGTTGACGAAGTTGACCTCCATGGCGCCGCCATCGGTGGTGCGGCCGCGCCAGTTGTAGACAACGTTGTTGGTGATATCGAGGCGTCCGGCGAAGTTACCCGAACCATCGAGACCGCCACCGAGCGACCAGTTGCGGCCTTCGTTGTGCGCAAGGAGGTTGTGATGGAAGCTGCCAATATCGCCGCCGATCGTGGCGGCGTAGCCGTGAGCTGTACCTGGCGGATAGTTTTGGTGGCCGGCGATATTGAGAGCCTCCGAGATCAAGGTGCGCTGGAGCGTAATATTCTTCGCCGTACGCGAGCTGAATTCCTCGTCTATGGCCCAACTGATGGAACAGTGATCCATGATACTGAAATCGCAGCCGGCGAGGCCGCCACCGTCGAGCGTGACACCGGCGATGTTGCCGGGGCGGTTGCGGAAATAGCGAATGACCGAATTGCGCGCACCGCTGAAGCCAAGTGGCCACCCACGCGTCGTGATGCCCTTGCCCGGGGCCGTCTGTCCCGCGATGGTGACATAAGGCTGGCTGAGCGTCAGCCGGGACTGGAGGGTGATGAGGCCGCTGACATCGAAAACGATCGTACGTGGTCCCGTTTCCTGCTCGATCGCGTAGCGAAGCGTGCCAGGAATGGGCGTTTGGCTGGAGCCATAGTCGGCAAGAGACGTCACTTTCACGACGCGGCCACCGCGACCGCCGATGGCGAAACGTCCATAACCTTCCGCTCCCGGGAAAGCGAGCTGCCGGGGCTTGAAGTACCAGGTCGTACCCTTGGTGACGTTGCCCAAGGTGTTGATCTCGTCGATGCGCCAGTAGTACTTCAAGTGGTTGCTGAGCCCCGAGACGGGGAAAGTGGTGGAAACTTGATTGCCCTTATATTCCGGAGAGCCACGTGTAGCGGTTTTCACCGCCTGCAAGTCGGTGCCGAAATAAACGTCGTGGGAAACAACGTTGCCACTGAGCGCGGGCAGCCAGCCTAAAGTAAGCCCTCCCTCGTCGGCATTGGCATGTTCGTCGAAATCCACCGGATAAGGCGTGTTGGCGATGCGGCTGGTATTGGGCGTGTCGATTTCGAAGCCGTTGATGAACGGCGTGCGGCGGAGATTGACGCCGGGAGGAAGCGTGACCGAAGGAGCGGGATCAGCGCTAAAGAGAATTGTAACGACATCGCCCGGCCCACTGACGGAAAATTCAAGGTAGGCCGTGGCGGCAGCGAGGGTGGATGCGGCGCGAATGGTTTGCTGGAGATTGTCGACGACCTGGGTGCCGTTGACGAAAATATCGATTGGGCCAAAGAAATTTGTGGCGGGGTTGTCGACAGCGTTATGGTAGGTCAACAACGTGTGATCGCCGGGGGAAAGGCCGGTGATGGTCATCTGGATTTCGCCGCCCGCGACGGTGGCGACTGGGCCGGCGCCAATGCCGTCGCTAACGAGCTTCGCCGTGCCTTGCGCACCGACCTGAAACCAGTTGGCGATGATGCCAGTACCGCCGCGACTGGCGGAAAGCGCCGTCTGCGCAAAACTGATTGTGACCACTTCGCCCGTGCTCGTGGTAAACGTCTGGGTCGCCGCCGCCGTGCCCGTCGTAGTCGTCCCGGGGTTTCCGCTGGGGATGATGGAGCTCCACATCGTGTAACCTGGTTCGGTTTGGCCAACTTGGTTGCGGGAGACGTTGTTAATGTCCACTTTCAGTTCGCCCGCCAAAACGGCAGGTACGAGGGCGCAGGAAACGCCGATAATGGCGCATGCGCGCAGCAGGATGCGATGCATTGGGATCATAGCAGCGGGGGTTTGGGATATCGATATCTGGCGGTGATGACGCCGAGTTGTGGCAGGGCAAAAAGCAGTCAACAAAGGGTTCTCCTCAGCAACGGGCTCGTTGCGCACATCGTTGAATGGAGCGATTTTTTCCACCCATGACAACGCCCGGAGCGTCCCGTAAATACGGGACAGGGCTTCCGCGTAACGATTCCCAAGTCGGACATCGATCGATTCTGCGCCGCCAATGGCGTGTCGAAAATAAAATGCCCGCGGTGTGGGCGACCGCGGGCATGATTCTCATCGGATATTTTGCCGGTTGAGGTTAGTTTAAGGGCTCGGTTGATACCGGTTCCTGAAGGACGCCGTCGCCGTTGATGATCAGACGGTCGGCGATGACCTCGCCCGTAACGGTGCTGTTCGCGTTAATGATCACGGTGCCCGTCGGAGCGATGACATAACCGTTCAATGTCGACGAAGCATTGAGGATGATGCCGCCCGCGGCGATCTTCAACGTCAGCCACTCGGGATGCGCAGCGTCGCCCACGGTCGAGCCGAAGTTGATCGCAGTGCCGTTCGCGAGCACCAGCGTGACAGGCCCAACAATTCGGAGCTGAGCCGACGCGTTGAGGATCAAGCTCTGCAGGTTGTAGACCGCCGGTTCGGTCGCACCCGCCACGCCAAGGGTGAAGCCACTGCCCGCGTTGGCGGTAAGATTGCCGTAGTTGCCCGGCGGCACGGCGACAAAACCGACAGCTCCGGTGAGGATGAGATTGCGGAGAGTGGCAAAATCACCCGGTGTCTGGCCGGCTTTGTAGATAAGAACGGTGCGCGTGCCAGTCGGCGATGGCGGAACGCTGACTGAAGGCATGGCAATCGGATCGACGCGGCGCACGAGGTAGCGGAGGACGGCGCTGTGGTTCAACGTCACGGAGTAATTCGTGGGCGTCGCGGCGCCGGTGGCATCTTGGATACCGCCGAAGGTTGGAGTACCGTTGAGACGCAAGGTGGGCAAACCAGGCACGAGCAGATCGCCCGCCACATAACCACGACTGTTGAGCGTAACGTATTCGCCATTCAGCATCTGGAGTGAGCCGTCGAGATCGCCATTGAGCACCGGCGCGTGGCGAACCAGCGCGGTGATCGAAATCACGAGCGTGCCACTAACCGATCCCGTATAGTTCGGGTCGCTGATTATGGCGACGACCTCATAGGTGCCGGGCAACGTCGGCGGCGTCGTGCTACCGTTGTAAGTAAACGTGACCGGCAAACCCGGCGGATTCGTTGTGATCACTGGCGTCTTTGGCGAGCCATCGTACGATAGACGCAACGGGTTGCGGCCCGAACCATTGCCGAAGCTAAGGACAACCGGCATTGGCGCCACCGTGATCGTGAGCGTGGAAGCGCCAGTGCCGGCGAGATTCGTAGCGCCAAGCGCGACGTTAAATGTCCCCGCCGCGCCAAGCGTGCCGGAGATCACGCCGGTGGCGGAATCGAGCGTCAGTCCCGGCGGCAACCCGGAAGCGCTGAAGCTCGTCGGCGCATTGTCGGCAGTGATCGTGTAGCTGAATGCATCGCCAAACGTGCCGCTGCGGGATGTGTCACTCGTGATCACAGGACGCGCGACGATGGAAACACGCAACGAGTTGGCATCGACTGTCGTGACTCCCGCAAAACCGTCGGGCAACCCTGTCACCGTGAAGTCGCCCGAGGCAAACGTCGTGGAACCAAAAGTCGCCACCGTGTAGCTGTTACCGTGAGCAAGTGGTTCGGTCGCGTTGAGCGCCAGCGACCAGCCCGCATCGGCGCCTTTGGTGAGCGCACCGCTGAGTACCAACTGATCGGATACGCCGTTGGCGCCGAGATCCAGCGAGAGCAATCCACCGCCATTCCACGCGAGCGACAAACCCGTAAGTGCACCGATTGTAACCGGGCCAGCAGGCGCAACGCCACCACCAGCGTTGAGCGTAATCGGACGGTTGATCGTGCCAGTGCCCGCGAGGATGCCAGAACTGTTAATCATCACTCCATTAGTCGCAGTCGCGAGCGTGCTCGTGACGTTGAGTGTGCCGCTGTTGACCGTCGTGGTGCCCGTATACGTGTGCACACCGCCACCATCAAGTGTGAGCGTCCCCTCGCCTATTTTGGTGAAACCACCCGCGCCACCGACGATACCGTTGAGCGAGATATTGAAAGGTTCGTCAGAAGAATCGGCGGTTTTGATCGTCACATTACCGCTGGCGGGCAGGTTAATGTTCAGCGCAGTCGACCAGTCGGCCTTGGCGCCGAGGATGCCGCTGCTGAAGTTGAGGTTCGTGACCAGCGTACTCGCGCCGTTTTTCACGATACCACCGCTGCCGAGATAGAGGGTGCCGCCGTTGAGCGTGATCGTTGCCGAACCAGCTGTTACGGTCGGATCGAATCCAAGCGTGAATTTTTCCACGGTGCTCACGCCACCGGTGAAGATAGCGGTACCGACGTTGTTGGCATTGGCGCCGTTGTTGCGGCAAAGCAGCAGTCCGTACGCGGTGTCGGTCGAAATCAGAGTACCGCCAATCACGCGCAGCGCACCGCCACGAGCGCCGGTCTGTTGCCAGCCGATCGTGATCGGGCCACTCGCCGTGACGAGGCCGCCTTCGATGGACATGTTGCCGTAGGAGTTCAGCGTGCCGAGGCCGATATCGGTCGTGGCCAGCGTGCCGCCTGTGACGATCACACCGGTGCCATAGTCGGGCGCCGTGCCGGCGTTGCGCGTGACACTGACGCTGCCAGTTGTCACCGAACCGCCGCTAACAAGAAGCGTCGCTCCAAAGTTTCCGGCCGTGCGATAGTTGCCGAGCGAAACTGCGCCATTGCTCACGATGATGCGTCCGGTGTTGTTCGTCACGAGGCCGGTCGTGGCCACCGAACCACCGCTGACCTGTAATATAGTATTGGTCGAGAGATTGATCGCTCCTGAGCCGAGATTGAGCGCGCCACCGGTGGGCAGATCAATGTAACCGGTGTTAACGTTGAGCGCACCGGTCACGGTGTTGGCACCGCCAAGCACGAGCGTGCCGGCGCCGTTCTTGGTCACACCGCCAGTGCCCGCGATGGAAGCGTCGACGCGTGCAATGGTCCCGTTAAGCCCGAAAGCCGTGCCGGTTCCGCCGGTGACACCATTGACCGTTAGGGTCGGCGAAGTTCCGGCGAGCGTGAGCTTGTTCGCAGCCGAGCCGTTGCCGTCGAGCGTCCAGTTAGCAGCGGAACTTGTCGCAACATCGCCAAACACCACGCGGTTGATCGTGCGCGGCGAGTCGAGATGCACGGTGTTGCCCGCCGTCAGATCGAGCGTGTTGAAATCAGCGGTGTTGGCCGCGCCGTCGGCCACGACAGCGTTGTTCCAATTCGATGGATCGCTCCAGAGTCCGCCCGTGATCGGCTGAATCCAAGTGCCGTTTCCGATCGAAGCGAGGACGAGGGTGTAGGACTGGCCGGCGTTGTAAGCGGCCTCCGGATTGCCTTGAGCGTCCACGACGCCGCTATTGTCAGCAAGATTGAGCCGAACCGTACCAACCCCACTAACGGCAACGCTCACGGCAAATGTGTCGCCACTGGTTGCCGAAACAGCTGTGACCGTACCAGTGGCAGTTCCAGTCGTGCTAAGCGAAAACGCCGCTGGTGTAACTCCACTCACTACATGATTGAACGCGACGCGGAAATCGACGCTGCCGATATTGGAGGGAATGATTTGTTGGGTGGGGCTGAGGCGTTGAATGGCCACGCGCGGCGCGCCGGAAAGATTGAGAATAAACTTCGGCGAAGAACGACTCGCCTGACCGGCCTCCGTAACGGTCGCAAAGAAAGTATTCACACCATCGGGCAGAGAGACGGTCGCGTAATCGAGTAGCCAGATTCCGGTCGCATTGGCGGTCGTCGTGCCAATCGTGCCAAAACCGTTGCGCGTGATGGCCACGGTCGCTCCGGGCGCAGCTGTGCCAATGAAAACAAATACGCGGTCCGAGGTCGTTGCGCCGCTCGTGTATGTGCCGGTATCACCGACCGCCGAGGTAATCGTCGGCATGATCAGACCACTTTGGAAAGTCGCTGCGGTCGAAACCGGGCTATTGTGACCGTACGCGTCAGTCGCAACCGCGGTGACGCTGTGCAAGCCGTCGGCAAGCACGCCCGCAATCGTGATCGTCCATGTACCGTCAGCTCCGACCGTGGCAGAGCCGGCAGGAGTCGCACCGTCGAGTGTAATAGCGACGATCCGGCCAGGTTCGGCCGTACCCGAAACCAAGAGTGGATTGGCGCCTATGTAGGTAATCGCTGGTGTGGCGATCGGGCCGTCGAGTTCCACTGCGTCGAAAACATAGCTCGCGCTCAGGAAAGGCCCGATGTCTGACGTGCCGCTGACGGGCGTGAGCGTGAGCGTATTCGTTCCGGCGACGAGCGCGCTGGCCGGAATGGTCCAACTGAAAGTGTTGTTGTTTCCACGATAGGTGCCGACCGTGATCGTGCGGGTGCCAGGCTGCGAAGGCGCAGCGGGAACGGAGGAATTCCAAACGTTGTTCACGTTCACCGTGGGACGTCCGCCCGCATAGTTGCAGGTGATCCCAACGCGAATCGTTAGATCTGTTACCTGGTTTGGCGCGAGATTGAACTTGATCGTCGTAGGACTGTTCTTGAGACGAAATTCAGCTGATGGAAAAGCCACCAGTGGATCGACACCCACCGTATAAGTGATCGGGCCCCACGGCGTCATGCGCACATCGGTCGGATGCATGGTGGTAAGTTTGTCGGCGTTCATGAAACCCGCAGGCGTGCCATCCCATTCGCCAATGCGGAAAATCACCGAGGGAGTTGCCTCCGTTGAAACGAGATTGAGCGGAGTCGTGGCGCCAGCGGTCACCACAACATCGTTCTGCACCGCGACCTCGAACTCGCCCTTGAAAAGCGTGGCTTTATAAGTGCCCGGAAGCATTCCGGCGCAGATGTAGTTGCCGCTGTTGTTGACCGTGGCCCAATATTGGCCGGAGGGGCCGGAGAAGCCGACCACAGCCTGGAACTGTGCCGGTACTCCGGAGGCGGTACCGCTCACGCTTCCGCGTCCGGAAGCAGGAGTCCAACCGAGGAGATTCAGCGAATCGAACCACGTGAGATCCGGCGAGACGGGAGCGGTGCCATTGTTAAAAACGTAGGTATAGGCATTGAGAATGCCGTAGCGATAGATGTCGGTTTGGGCTTCACCGTAGTTGATCATCGCATACACTTCCTGATCGCCGCCCTCCTGCGCGATCAAACACCGGTAGAAGGGGCCGCCCGACATGCCTTCGTTATTGCCCTTCACCATCCAGACGCCAACGCCGGGGCCGCTCGCGCCAATGTAGTTCCAATCCATCTGCCGCATATTCGAATAGTGTTTCGAACGCGTCGTGCCGTCGGCCATGCCAAAGATATCCGCCGATTCGATCGCACCAATATTGTCGCGGATATCCGAAGGCGCGGGACCGTCCGGCAACAGCGTCGAAGGGATGCGCATGATGTACCTAACCAATCCATGCACATCAGGCTCCGAGGTGAAGTAGTCACCCATGTAGATATTCGAGTCGCCACGACGCGCGATATAGTAATGTGTGAGATTTCCGCCGATGACAGTGACCTTGATAATGTCATTGCCTACTGTTTCGGCATTCACCGTGACCGCCGAAATACCGTTGTACAGCCAGTCAAAGCCCGAGTTGACCTGCGAACCACGCGACTGGTTTTGGTATTCGACACCGTTGTAAACCAGACTCGCGATGTCACCGGGAGACTGCGTGCTGGAACCGCGATCGATGCGCCGCACTTTAAAAACCAAGCCGGCGCCCGTATCGATGGTATAGAAATCCGTCGAGGTTGTTAGGCCAAACTCGGCAAAAGCCGTCGCGGGAAAAAGCGCGGCGAGAAACAGCAGGGCTGTGAATACGCGGTGCAAACCGCGGATTCGATTATTGTGGGATGTATTGTGATGCATGGTCCAAATGCGGTCAGGGTTGACAGGAGAAATACGGCGTGCCCGGGCAAAACAACCGCTCGAGCAGATGCGGTGTTATGACGAAACAGGTGATAGGGGTAAGCGTTTGTGGGTATCGAAACTGGCTCCTGCCGCACGAGTAATGATGCTGCGCCTCGTGCAAGGTTTGAGCCCTTAAAATTGCACAGATGATTCATTCGGCAAATATATCAAGCCTCGCACCGCCCGCCGTCTCCAGCCTCCTAGGAGGCATCACAAGAAATAGGGATGCGTCCGGGAGGAGCTTTTACGTTCATTCCGCACAGAAAGAACCACAGGAAGTCTGCACGCTTCTTAAAAACCCGGCAAAAAAGTAACGCTATTTTTTGTCCGTTTACGGCCTCGGCGGGCCTTATAGAGTGAAAGCCACCATGATGGACGATGCCGAACTCCTGCGCCGCGCAATCGAGCATCGAGAAACTTGAACTGACTCGTTGTAACCAATACATTTCCACCTTTTAGATGGTTTAACTTGATCGTTTTTAGCCTCGTGGATCAAAGTATTTGTTTTCCCCGAGCATGACTCCCCTACGCTGTTTCCTATTATCTTTTCTGTTTTTCCTCCCTACCGACACACTCCCGCTTCACGGCGAAGGTTCGACCTGTTCTTTTGCCGACGTTGTGAAACAAGGTTGGGGCGACTCCAGGAATAGCGGAGTAGTCGGCGCCGAAATCGATGGAACCAAAATCTCCTTCTTTGCCGCAGGAAATGTCGGCGTCGATGCGCCGCCCGAAGAGGTCATTTTCGAAATCGGCTCAATCACCAAGGTGTTCACCGGACTGTTGCTCGGTCAGGCGGTGGTGGATGGAATGGTTCGTCTCGACGATCCGGTCTCAAAGTTTTTGCCCGCCACCGTAAAGTTACATCCGTCAGTCGCGGCGGTCACACTCGAACAGCTCGCTACGCACACCTCGGGCTTGGTCAACAATCCGGACAATCTCACCAATGCCGATCCTCTGAATCCGTTCGCCGACTACACCGTTTCGCAATTCTACGAATTTCTCGTACAGCAACAGCTCGAAGGTCCGGCACCCCACCCCTACTCCTATTCCAATGCGGGTGTCGGGCTGCTTGGTCATATTCTGGAACTGTCGTACCACAAAACCTTCGCCGAACTCGTCGCCCAAAAAATTGCCCAGCCGCTTGGCATGAATGATACGGTTGTGACGTTGAGCGACAGCCAAACAAAACGCTTCGCAGCGCCCCACGACAAAGAAAAACCGGCCAAGGCTTGGCTCTTGCCTACGCTGGCCGGGGCCGGAGCGCTTAGGTCGACTGCGGCCGATATGGCAAAGCTCATTCAAACTTTGGCCTCCGAGAACAACCCGCTGAAAGCCGCTTGGGATGTGGCACGCGAACCTAGAATCAAAGTTCACTCCAACCAAACCGGTCTTGGCATCGCGATGGTGCAGAGATCCGGAACATATTGGTATTTCCACGCCGGAGGCACGGGGGGCTTCCGCAGCATGATCGAATTCTCTCCCGAGGCAAAACGCGGCTTCGTGCTTCTCGCCAATAATACCCAGCCCGAGCTGCAAGGACTCATTGAACGACTGCATGTCGACCCTCTCGACCCAAACCGCCCCGAGCAACCAATCGAGCCGAAAAAACTCAAGGAATATGCCGGTATTTACCGGGTCGGCGAAGAGATAGAACTGGTCGCCGCGATAGGCCGGGAAAAACGTCTCCTGGTTTGTTTCACCGGACAAGACTACGGTCCGCCTTTGTCCTATGCTGGCAACGATCGATTTTTTTCCAGGAAAGTCGCCGCTGAGTTTGAATTCAGCCGGGACGCCCATGGAAAAATCGAAACCATGACACTGATTCAAAACGGCCGCCGGCTCACGGCGCAAAGAATCGAAGAATAATAATCTGCTCAGTTTTTGAAATATGCGGAGCCCTCACCACTCCCGGGAAGCGCACTCGTCAAAAAGGCTCTGATCACGCTGTTACTTGTCGGGTGAATAATCTTGTGCAGTCTGTATACCTAACAAGCCCAGCCATCACGATGAACTCCGAGTCTGAAATGCAATTGATCGCGTTCGCCTCAGTCGAAAAATGGGAGCAATGGCTCGCGGCAAACCATAAGCTTAGCGATGGCATCTGGATTAAGTTTGCCAAAAAGGCCTCGGGCATTCCGTCCATCACTTATGCCGAGGCGCTCGAAGTGGCACTGTGCCATGGCTGGATCGACGGGCAGCTCAAATCGATCGACGCCGTTTTCTTTAGACAACGCTTCACTCCCCGCCGGCCGCGCAGTCTCTGGTCGAAGCGCAACATCGAAAAAGTAGCTGCGTTGATTGCCGCCGGCCGGATGAAACCCGCCGGACAGGAACAAATTGATGCCGCCAAAAGCGATGGCCGTTGGGCTGCCGCGTATGATTCGCCGTCGACCATGCAAGTGCCTTCCGATTTTCAAACCGCCCTCGACGCGAATCCCAAGGCCCGCGCCTTTTTCGCCAGCCTCAAACGCAGCAACGTCTACGCCTTTCTCTACCGGCTCCAAACCTTGAAGCGCCCGGAAACCCGCGCCGCCCGAATCAAGGAATACATTCGTCTGCTCAAGGCCGGAAAAGTACTGCACCTCTTCGCGCCGAAGAAAGAGCCCGCGGTCAAACCGCAGAAAAAACGAGCGTGATTTCGGGAGATGTTTGCTCGATATAGGCACGCGGTCTTGTTGCGCCCTGGGTGGAAAGCTAACGTGCGCGGAGCGCTCACGGGCCACGCAATAGCACTTTCCCGGTCGGCGAAGCCGGAACGGCCCCTTTGGGTTCGCGGGTGATGAGGATTTCCGCGGGAGCCTGACTCGTGGAAGGCAAGGTGTAGGACACGCTGCCCGATCCGCCATAATACTGGGACGGAATCGTGCCAACATTCTGATACGAACCCGAATCCGGTTGCTTGACCCAAAGTTGAAGCGTCTGGTCCGCTGGCGTCGCCGGCAGGTTGTAGAGATTGAGATATCCGCGCTGCGCAGTTTCGTCGTACACCGACCAAGCATAAGGTTCCGGCGTGGTGGTTGTGGGTGGCACCGTGGGCGTCTGAGCTGATGGCTGTGGTGGCGACGGCGCTGGTGTTGGTGACGGTGGCGTCAAAATAGTGGCGCCAGGCCCTGTAGATGGCGGCGGTGTGATGGAGGGAACAGGCGGTGTGGTATCGGTTGGAGGCGTGGTGTCGGTCGGCGGAATGGTCTGAGTGGGTGTTGGAATGGCCGGACTGATGGCGACGATGCCCGGCTCCGTCAGTATGCCACGCGCTAGGTCCACGAGACCTTTGTGTTCGCCGCGCTCATAACTTTGAGAATCCACCAACTCGATTGCGGTCAGACGCCCGCCGTCGGCACCGATGAGCGAGAGCTGACGTTGCATGATGGCATATTTTGCCCGCAATTCTTCATGGGCACGTTCAAGTGCGGCATGCTCGCTGCGGAGCCGCTCGATCTGCTTTGCCTCTTCTAAAATTTTTTCGCGAACTGCTGCGTTTTCCGAGGAGACGATTTTTTCGGCAGTCGTAGGAATCTTGGCCGTTTCACCCTGAGACTTGTTTTCCGGATTCACCGCCACCGTTGCGTTGTTCCTCGTGCTCGGTTCTTTCGAGGCTTCCCTGGTAGACGGGCTGGAAATCGGCAGCAAGCGAGCAATCAAAAATCCAAACGCCACCGCCGCCGCAAGCGGCAGTAGGAATCTCCATGATTTCCAGCGTGAGCGTGCGCGGCGAGGTTCCTGTGCGATTTCGGTCAACACATCGGAAAGTATCGAGCGCTGGATTGGCGGTGGCAGGGCCTCAGCGGGCGCTGTTTCACAGGCAAAACGCGCAACGGCGTCGGAACACAGTTTGAGTTCGTTCTGAGCCGCGGGATCCTGGGCGAGCCTTTCCTCAAAAGCCGCGCGCGCCTCGGCGTCGAGTTCGCCGAGAAGATAGCGCAGGGCATCTGTTTTAAATTCGTCAGTCATGGCTCGTGACAATCTGTCGGAGTTTGGCGAGTCCGCGGCGCAGGTGATTTTTCACATTACCCACGGGAGTCTGCATGGCGGAAGCGATCTCCGCCTGCGAACAGCCGGCAAAGAACGCGAGTTCGAGTGCGCGCCGTTGGGCTGGTGACAATTGGGCAAGGTCGTTGGCGAGGCTGTCCTGCATCTCGATTTCGACTGCGGGCGATTTGCCGGTTTCTTCCGGTTGTTTTTGCAGCACTTCGTAAACGAGCCGCCGGCGGGCTCCCTGGCGCACCCGGTCGATCGCCACGTGTCGCGCCATGAAGACGAGCCAGGAAACCACCTCGCCTTTCTCAGGACGGTAGGAACCCGCCTGTCGCCAGAGTTTGACGAATGTATCCTGCACTGCTTCACGCGCATCCTCGGGGTCTTCCAGCACACGACGCACCACACCGTGAACGATTCCTCCAAACTCGAGGTAAAGCAGTTGCATCGCCTCGGTGTCGCCCGCAACAAGACGGGCGACGAGCCGGCGGTGACTGGCCTGAGCTTCTGCATCAAAAGGAACCACGGCGCTGGAAAGGAAACAATTCCGAGGCGGCAAACTCAAGATTTGCCGCCAGGCAGTAGTTAAAGGTTCCAGCGCAAAGTCGCAAACACCTCGTGCGCATCGCGGGCGAAGCTCGGGTTGAAGTTCACGTACTTGTAGCGCACCGAAAGCTGCAGTTTTTCCGTCAGCCCAAGCACCAGGCCGGCGGTGACGCCTGCGCTCACTTTGTCGTCAGTTTCTGAATACATCAGGTGCTGCGTTGGAGACAGCGATACAAAACGTTCGTGCACCTGCCGGCGCAATCTCACCCAGTTGACCTCCGGACTCAGCATGACGCTCAGTTTGCCCACCAGAGGGAGAATTGCTTCAGGACCGACACTAACCACATGGAGATTATCCTCGATCGTCGTGTAGAATGAAGGCGGAGCCACCAGCAGGATATCGACTGGCATGCCGCCGACATACTGCGCTTCCCAGGCGGTTTGCGCCGTGAGATTGCGCACCGATTGATAAGACACGTGAATGCCGAACCGTTCATCAAATCTATAGCCCGCCGATAACACCGGAAAATTTTTGGTTTTCTGCTCGCTGGTCAATTTACCCGACCAGCGGTAAATCGCGGGAAAGGCGAACTGGGCAAAAAGTCGCGGCATGGCCGCGGTGGCGTCGGAATTGCTGAACGAAGCGTGTCCACCGCCGGCCTCGACGTAAAAACCCGGACTAGCCGAAACAGGTCCCATAACCAGCAGCGCAACCAAAAGACAAAGCAGCGTTTTCATGATACAAAGAGAAGGAAAAGGAGGAATTTATGGATTGTTTGAGACAGAGTTGATTGACGCGTCTCCTTTAATACGGTCGCGGACTCGCAAAAGAATCACCCGCCACAAAAATTTCCGACCCGTCGCTAGTCTCCATTCCGGAGTATCTTCCGCATCCGCCGTGCGGCCAAGACCGAGCCAAATGAGCATTCGGACCAAAATCGCGCGGTGTTGCGGGAAAAACCAGGATTGCGGTGTTATGCTTTATAACGACGTCAGCGGCCTGCCTCTTGACGTTCTGATATGCCCAACCGGTTGCGGCTGACGTCGTCTTTCGGAAAACCACGAAAGCGATGTCATTTGCCCGTTTCCTCGTCGCATGGCGAATCTTTTCCCGCACGTTGCTCGCGGGAGTATGGCTCTTGTCACTGGTTGTGACACCTGCGCGCGGAACAACTTCAGAGCCCACGGCCGAAACCGTCGACACGGTCGCAGCTTATCGCCTGCCTGACGACCCGAACGACCTCCTTCGGATCGACAATGAAATGAAGGCCTTTTTCGAGGCGAGGATTCAGCGGAGCGCATCGGTCGACGCCAAACTTGACGATATAATCGACGCCATTTTCGGCGAAAAAGGCCTGCATTTCCGCTATGAGTCCGACGGTGTGTATAGCGTGGGCGAGGCCTTTCGCCGCCGCAGAGGCAACTGCCTAACCTTTTCGTTCCTCGTGGTCGCGGTGGCTCGGGAATTCGGGATTCCCGCAAAGTTCAACGAAGTCACCGTCGAGCCGCGCTGGATGCGTACCGGCAAAATCGTGATCGCAAGTCGCCACATCAACGTGATCGTCGAAATAAAAAACACCTCGTATGAACTCGACGTAAAGCTGGACGACGAATTGCCGGTGTCACGTCGTTCGGCTTGTCCAGTGACCGATATCAGGGCGTTCGCCGGTGCCTACAACGGCGTGGGAGTGCAGCAACTCGCCTTGGGCAACTGCGACGACGGGCTGAAGCTAATCGAAAAAGCAACATTCGTCGATCCAACCTATGTCGCTGGCTGGACGAATCTGGGTAACGCCCTGGTTTTTGTGGACCGACACGAGCGTGCGCAGCAATGTTTCCAGCGAGCTTTGACCATCGAACCAAAGTCCCTCGCAGCGCTGAGCGGGCTGGCCTCCGTCTGTCGAAAAACAGGACGCATCTCCGAAGCGAAGAAATTGGAGCGCATGGTGATCCGCTACCGCGAGCGCAATCCCTACTATTTGCTCAGTCTCGCACGCGACGAACTGGCGAAAGGCAAATTCGACACCGCCCGCAGTTACCTCAAACGCGCCCTCAACCTCAAGGACAACGAAGTCGAGTTCTACCAACTCATGGCCGAAGTCGCACGAGGACAGGGACACGAAAAAGAAGCGAAGCGATGGCTGGAGAAATCGAAGAAGGTCAATTCGTAGCGTGCAAAGGCGTCAGGCACCCACAAAGAAGACCGAACGAACAGCCAGAAAGAAAGATTTGTTTAAAAACCACTCGCAATCGGTAGTCGATTTGCACGAACACCTGCCATTTTTGAGTAAAAAAGAACGAAGATTGGCGTGACCATCACCATCGGAAAGAAAGGTAATTTGCATCTAGAAAACTGTATCGCGGTTGAGGAAGAAATTCTCTGAAGGGCTATCTTGAACATACTTTTCAGAGCCACCTTTTCGAAGCGCCGAGACAGGAAGCGCAAATAAACATACCCTATCATAATCTGAGTATATCCGAACCTCTGTATCTGGCGCCTGAAACACTCTACCGAATCGGTAACGCCACGTCCCCGCTCCTGACAAAACTGCGCCCCCATGAAATCGACATCACGCCGATTAATGGCGTCCCCACCATCATCGCCAATGGCAAGGGCGTGAGCCTCTACAATAAAAAAGGCCTCGATCTCGCTCCACTGAGTGGCTGGGTTTGGGAAATCAGGGCAACAACCGCTTTCCCCTTGGGGCTAAAACTCACTCGCGATGACAGTCCTGAAGGGCACTATACCCTTTGCCCCACCCAGAATATTTCCGTGCATGAATTCGTCGCCCTGCTGGAAAAGGTGGTCATTCACTGCCAGAAGGTGTTTAAGAAAACCGCCTGATCACCATGAAGCACGTACAACTGAAACTGGACGAAAAGACCTTCAACCTCCTTTGGCGGTCACTGCACGATCGGGAAACCGTCTTGCTCGAAGCGATCGCAAACGAACCTAAGGATTCCGATGAAGCCGCGTTGGTGAGCAACGACCTAGTCTATCTTCGCCTGTATAAAGCCGAACTAGAAAAAACCGGCCAGCAGGCAAAATTTCCAAGTAGTGCATTTTCGTTGGACGACGGCACGATAGACCTGAAGTCGTTCACATAACAAAGCCCGCACGGATCGTGCGGGCTTTGTGAGAGTCGAACTAACGCGTTGAGGTCTGTTCCACCTTTGGAGTGGCTTAGTTCGCCGATTTTTCGGCGGGCTTTTCGACTTGCGGGATGACCGTAGCGATGTGGAGTTCTTTCAATTGTTTCGGCGTCACAAGCGTGGGCGACTGGGTCATCAGGCACTGGCCTTTTTGCGTCTTGGGGAACGCGATGACGTCGCGGATGCTCGTGGTGCCGCACAACAGGGCACACATGCGGTCAAGGCCGAAGGCGATGCCGCCGTGCGGAGGCGCGCCGTAGGTGAAGGCTTTAAGCATGTAGCCGAAGCGGGTTTCGACGACGTCGACCGGAATCTTGAGGACGTCTTCAAAAACTTTTTTCTGCACCGCGGGTTGATGGATACGAATCGAACCACCACCCAGCTCCATGCCGTTGAGTACGGCGTCGTAATGTTGACCGCGAACGCGTTTCGGGTCGGTGTCGAGGTACTGAAGATCCTCGGCAACAGGCGCGGTGAAAGGATGGTGCGTGGCGAGGTAGCGGCCGGCTTCCTCGTCGTAGGTCATGAGCGGGAAGTCGACCACCCAGAGGAATTTCCAATCGTCGGCGCGGATGGTGAGCTTGCCGCGCTTGACGAGGAGTTGGGCGGCTTCGAGGCGGATACGGCCGAGGATGGCGCAGGCCTTGTCCCAACCGGCGGCGGCGAAGAAGATCATGTCGCCTTCCTGGATTTGGAGTCTGGCGGTGAGTTCGGCTTTTTCGGCGTCGGAGAAGAATTTGACGATCGGGGATTTCCATTCGCCCTTCTCGACCTTGATGAAGGCGAGGCCTTTCGCGCCGAGGGATTTGGCGATATCTTCGAGATTCTTGAGTTCGCCCTGCGTGAGATCGGCGAGGCCCTTGGCGTTGAAAGCCTTGATCACGCCGCCGCTGGCGACGGTGGATTGAAAGACTTTGAAGGCGGAGGTCTTGAACGTTTCGGAAAAATCCTGGAGTTCCATGCCGAAACGCATGTCAGGTTTGTCGACGCCGAACCGGTTCATAGCGTCAACGTACGGCAGGCGGAGGAATGGCGTCGGGAGATCGACATTGAGCACATCCTTCCAAAGTTTTTTGAGCATGCCTTCGAAGATCCGGTACACGTCTTCGCGGTCGATGAAGGACGCTTCGACATCGACCTGGGTGAATTCCATCTGGCGGTCGGCGCGCAGATCTTCGTCGCGGAAGCAGCGGGCGATTTGGAAATAACGTTCCACGCCGGCGACCATGAGGATTTGCTTGAACTGCTGCGGTGACTGCGAGAGCGCGTAGAACTGGCCGGGATGAATGCGGGACGGCACGAGATATTCGCGGGCGCCTTCGGGGGTGGATTTGAAGAGCGCGGGCGTCTCGACTTCAATGAACTCTTGCGAGTCGAAATAGTCGCGGATGGACTTGGCGGCCTTGTGGCGCACCTGAAGATTTTTAAGCATCTTCGGGCGGCGCAGGTCCAGATAGCGATAGGTGAGACGGAGGTCTTCGTTGACCTTGTCGCCACCGGCGTCGTCGAGCGGGAACGGCGGGGTGTCGGAAATGTTGAAGATTTCGAGTTCGGTGGCGTCGATTTCGATCGCGCCGGTGGGCAGGTTGGCGTTTTCCGTGCCGGCTGGGCGGCGCGTGACCTTGCCGGAAATGCCGATGACAGACTCGGGTTTGAGCTGGCTCAACTGCTCACCCAGCTTGGCGTTGTCGCGTGGTTCAAGTTTGATTTGGGTGACGCCTTTACGGTCACGCAAGTCGACGAAGATGATGCCGCCTTGATCGCGGATCGTGTCGACCCAGCCGACGAGGGAAACGGTGGCGTTGAGGTCAGCGGGAGTGAGTTGGGCGCAGTGATGGGTGCGTTTCATCGGAAAAGAGGGTCAGAAAAAGGCACGGGAGGCCGGGGGCGCAAGCCTCTTATGGGGAAGATAAGTCCCGCGGGACCGTCAGGCGGGGAAACACCATCGACAGCGGGGCGGTTTTTCTTCTATTTTTCCCGTCCAGCTCAATGACTCCGACCCTCGAAACCTGGCCTGCCATCACTTGGTTGTGGCTCGTGGAAGGCATAGCCTTTTATGCACTTCTGCAATGGAGTTGGGCGCGCAATGTTCCCGGGGCACAGGCCTTTCGCGGGCTGGCGTTTGGATCGATGCTGTACGTGGCGGCGGAGGCGTTTTGTCTGGTGTTTGCCGAAGGCACGGCGCGATTTGCGCTGAGTTGCGTTTCCTTTTTTGGCGTCGGCTTGATCATGCCCAATTTGACGACGCTGTTCGCTGACTTCACCGGAAAAAACGAATGGCTCACAAAACGAACCCGAGTCGTCCTGTACGCTACAGGCCTGACGCTCGGCCTCGCCCGCTGCACCGATCCGTACTGGGGGCTGATCTATAAGACTGAAACGATCGTGCACGAGCACGGCATGTATTTGAGCCGCTATACACAGGGGATTCTGCATTACTTTCTGATGGCGGGCATCGTGGCGGCCATGCTGCTCGGCCTGGTGAATATCGCGCTGGCCTGGCGCGAGGCCAATCGCCTGATGAAACGGCAACTCGTGGCCCTCGCGGCCTCTTGCCTCTTTCCCGTGGTTGCGGCAGTGCTGTTCAACGCCGGCGTACAGCCCCTGGGCACGCTCGATCTGACGCCGTTCGCGTTGATCGGCACGACGGTACTGACCACCTGGGCAATTTTTCATGACCGCCTCGTCGAAGTCGTGCCCATAGCCCGCAACTATCTCGTCGATCATTTTCAGGAAGGCGTGCTCGTGGTCGATGAAACCGGCACGGTCGTCGATTCCAACCCGGCCCTGCGCCGCATGCTCGGCCTCAGCGAAAAAGGCACCTTGGGGCAGCCCGTGGGCGAAGTTGTCAAAAACTGGCCTGCCCTCGCGGAAATTTGCGCGAAGGCATTGCCCGGCCAGATCGAACTCCAGCCGGCGATCGGCGGGGAAATCTTCTGGGAGGCCACGTGGCAGCCGTTGACCACGCCCCGGGATAACAAGCGGCGCGGTTGGCTATTGGTCCTCATGGATGTTTCGGCACGCAAACGCACCGAAAGCCAGCTACACGATCTCGTGGCCGAGCGCACCAAGGAATGGCGCGACGCCACCCGGAATCTGCTGCGCGCGGCTGACGAGGAAAAACGCAGGCTCGGCCAGAGCCTGCACACAACTTTCAGCCAGGAACTCGACCGCATTCTCAAGGACGCCGTGGCCCTGAGTGGCGCGTCGACGGACACCATCGATCCCGCGAAGCAAGGGGAAAAGCTCAACCAGCTCGTCCGGCTTATTGCCGATACCAATCATCGTATCCAAGATTTTGCCAGTTTGCTTGAAGGCCCCGACCTCGCCCATCAAACCTTCAAGGAAGCCCTGGCAGCCGCCCTCGAACACCTGCAAGCCGCCCTTGGGGTTCGCTGCAAGCTGGAGATCGCGGCCGATTTCCCCCTGCCCAGCCGCGAGCGAGCCCGACACCTGATCGAAGCCGTGCGCGAGGCCGTAATCGGCAGCGCCCAACCGGGGGAAGCCCATCTCGTCGAGGTGATTCTCCAGAACCAGCCCGCGGGACAAACTGTTGTGATTCGCGATGACGGTCGTCCGCGTTCCGAAAAGGATTTGTCGGCAGACGGCCGCGGTGCCTCGCAACTCCGTCTGCGCACCACCCTGCTCAACGGGCGGCTCACGGTGCGCCCGGGAAAAACCAGCGGAACCACCATCGAGTTATTTGTCCCACCGCAACAAGGCTCGGATACCGCGCCGGGATTTTTCGCAACTTAAACGAAACACGGACAATCGTCGGGTCGCAGACAAAAACTTCGCTATCGACGGCCCATTTCGTGCTTCCCGGTATGGACAAACTGTACCGGCACAGCCAACTTCCTGCGCTGTACCCCCACCCGCATCACGAACCGTCCATCGTATCCATGAATCTCCTACGCCGTAAGTCCGTCGCCGCCTTGCAGGCCGAAGCCGCTGCCGAGCATGAGCATAGTTTGCACAAGGCCCTGACTGCGACCAACCTCATCAGCCTCGGTATCGGCGCAGTGATTGGAGCGGGGATTTTTGTGCTCACCGGCCAGGCGGTCGCGCAATATGCCGGACCTGCCATCGCGATTTCGTTTATTATTTCCGGTCTTGGATGCCTTTTCGCCGGACTTTGCTACGCGGAGTTTGCCTCGATGATTCCCATCGCCGGCAGCGCCTACACCTACTCCTATGCGACCATTGGCGAATTCATGGCGTGGATCATCGGCTGGGATCTGATTCTTGAATACCTCTTTTGCGCGCCGACGGTGGCAGTCGGCTGGTCGGGGCACTTTGTGGCCTTTCTCAAGGAATTCGGCCTAACCATTCCCGAACACCTAACCAAGGCGCCTTTCGAAATAGACCTCAGTCAAACCGTCACCACCAATCTGTATTTTCTCTCTTTCAGCCACCATCCTGTCGTCTTGAGCGGTGCATGGATGAATCTGCCCGCCGTTTTCATCATTCTTCTGATTAGTGCGCTGCTTGTCATCGGGATCAAGGAATCGGCCACGTTCAACAACCTTATGGTGGTGACAAAAGTTTCGGTTCTCCTCGCCGTCATTGCCTTTGGCATCTGGTACCTGCTGAAAAACCCCGGTTTGGCGGCGAAAAATTGGACCCCGTTCATTCCGGAAAACACCGGCGAAGGCCATTTTGGCTGGAGCGGCATCATGCGCGGGGCGGGCGTGATTTTCTTCGCGTATATTGGCTTCGATGCAGTTTCGACTTCGGCGCAGGAGGCAAAAAATCCCGCGAAAGACATGCCAAAAGGCATTCTCGGATCACTGGCGATTTGCACGGTCATCTTCATTTCACTCTCGCTCGTGCTGACGGGTATCTCGAAGTACACCGAGCTCAACAACCCCGCCCCGGTCGTCAATGCGTTGCAGTTTGCCGGCGCGCCCGCCGCGCTGCGCTACGTGGTGGAGATTGCCGCTCTGGCCGGACTTAGCTCCGTCATCCTTGTGATGCTCATGGGACAGCCTCGCATCTTTTTTTCCATGGCGAACGATGGCCTGTTGCCGGCGGTTTTCGCCAAGGTTCATCCCAAGTTCCGCACGCCCTACATTACCACCATCGTCACGGGCGCCGTGGCGGCGGTCATCGGCGGTATTTTGCCGCTGAGCCTGTTGGGGGAACTGGTTTCCATCGGTACACTGCTGGCTTTCGTGATCGTATGCGTCAGCGTGGTCGTGCTGCGGTACACCCAACCGGATGTTCCACGCCCCTTCAAAACGCCGTTTGTGCCGATCGTACCTGCGCTTGGGGCAATCATTTGTTTCATGCAGATGAAATATCTTCCCGCTGACACCTGGTTCCGCCTGATCGTCTGGATGGCGATCGGCATTGTGATCTATTTTGCCTACAGCAGGCGCCGCTCGAAGCTAAACCAGCCGACCGCGGGCAACTAGCCACGCCGCAGTCCAGCCCGACCGTCCATCACAACATAAACAGTCGAGCAATGGCCCTCCCAGAAACTGCTTCGTCCTTCTGCCTTTTCGCTCGAAATCAGGCCGACTACTCACCACCGTTACATTCACCGAACTAATATTCGGCGATAACTGCAATTTATCCGCTACAAGTTTCGTTTCTGAGGGTAGAACATAGGAAGTTCAATCCAGCAAATGACAACAAACTTGGGTGAGGGAACTGGTTTAGTTCGCATTGCAATTCTGGCTCTCGGACTGGCCGTGGCTAGCGTGCCTGCTCTGGTCGCCGACGAAATGAACCGCCGGAACGAAGCACTGCCGAATTTCGACGCCAGAGTTTTAAGCGACTCCAGCGAGGTGAAGGCCAAGGCCGATACAACCGGTGCACCTAAAGCAGCGGCCATTAAAATGCTCCGAGATCGCGTACGTAACTTGCAAGTTGACCGCGATGCCGTCACCGGCTCCCCGGCTTTCATCCGCTCGACCGATTTTTTTTTGACTGGCCCTGCTGGCAGGGGCGGAGCCACGAACGATGCCCAGCTTCAAGCCATTCCCGTCGGCGATCCCAATCGCACCGTAAAAGCGTTTATCGACAGCAATGCGGACGTTTTTGGTCACAACTCATTCGTCCTGCAAGGCACACGCGTGCGCCGCGACTATGCCACTGCGCACAACCATACACGAACCATCGTCCTAGAACAACAATTGGGCGGCATTCCCGTCTTCGAAGCTTTCCTGCAGGCCCATTTCACCGAAAAAGACGAACTTATCAATATCTCCAGTACCCTGATGGCCGATCCCACAGCCGCCGTGCAAAATGGCGCGCTCGACGCCGCTTCGCGCCAGGGCACGCCGAAAATTGCCGCAGTCACCGCCGTGGTCGCAGCAGCCAGAAATATCGCCGAATCGATCACGGAACTCGACCTCTCGACAGCCAGCGCGCCTGTCGGAGCAAATTTTGTGCAACGTTTTAATGCCACTGCCCTCAGCGATATCAGCGTCAGCCTCACCTGGCTACCGCTCAACAGCTCCTCGTTACGCCTCAGCTGGGAAGTGCTGCTTTTCAGCAAACGTCAAAACGCGATGTACCGCGTGCTTGTCGACGCGGTTAGCGGTGAGTGTTTAGTTCGTCATTGCCTCACCGACGACATCAGCCCGGCCACCTATAACGTTTTTACCGGCGACAACCCCTCGCCTTTTTCGCCTGGATATTCAGTTCCAACGAGCACCCAGCCTTCCACCGTTTCCCGTACGCGCGTCACGCTTTCCGCCCTCGATACGACCGCCTCGCCCAACGGCTGGATCGACGATGGGATAACCGAAACACGCGGCAACAACGTCAATGCCCACACCGATATCAACGCCGATAACCAGCCCGATTTGCCTCTCCCCCAATCCAGCGGCAGCGATCGCGTCTTCGACTTCCCGCTCGATCTTGCCAAATCGCCAGACACCTACAAAGACGCCGCCGTGGTGAACCTTTTTTATTGGTGCAACTGGATGCATGATCGCCTCTACCAGCTCGGTTTCACCGAAGCCGCGGGAAATTTCCAAAACAACAATTTCGGACGCGGCGGCATCGGCAACGATGCCGTCCAAGCCGATGCCCAGGATGGCTCCGGCCGCGATAACGCGAACTTTTCCACACCGCCAGACGGACAGCCAGGTCGCATGCAAATGTACATTTTCAGCTCTCCAACGCCCAACCGCGACGGCGACTTGGACGCGGAGATTATTCTCCATGAATACACCCATGGCCTGAGCAACCGCCTCGTCGGTGGCGGTGTTGGCTTGAGCGCCCTTCAATCGCGCGGCATGGGCGAAGGCTGGTCGGACTTCTACGCCCTCACCCTCCTGAGCCAGCCCGGCGACGACATCAACGGCTGTTATGCCTCCGGCGCGTACGCCTCCTACCTGCTCGACGGGAGCTACGACCAAAATTATTACTACGGTATCCGTCGCTATCCTTATACGACCGATATCTCTAAAAATCCGCTCACTTTTAAAGACATCGATCCTACGCAAGCCAGCGCGCACACTGGCGTTCCACGCAGCCCGATCATTGGCAACACCGCCAACGAAGTCCACAACATGGGCGAAGTCTGGTGCGTCACACTCTGGGAAGCTCGCGCCAACCTCATCGCGAAGCACGGCTATGCCACCGGTAACCAGCTGATCCTTCAACTGGTGACCGATGGCATGAAACTCGCGCCGGCGAATCCCACTTTCCTTCAAGCTCGTGACGCCATTCTTCAAGCGGACCTGGTCAACAATGCTGGCGCCAACAAAAACGCGCTATGGGCCGCCTTTGCCAAACGCGGCTTGGGCGCTGACGCCTTTTCGCCTGCGAGCAGCACCAGCACCGGAGTAGCGGAGGATTACAATTTGCTCGACGATCTTGCCCTTACGCCGGTGACCGCCACCACCGCCACGGGACCCATCGGCGGACCTTTCAGCCCAGTCGATCAGACATTCACCCTAACCAACATAGGCACTACCACGCTAACGTGGGCCGTCAGCAAAACTCAAAACTGGCTGACGCTTAGCCCTTCTTCCGGCTCCCTGGCTCCTGGAGCAAGTGTCTCTGTCGTCGCCTCGATCAACACTACGGCAAGATCCCTCACCGCAAATACGTTTACCGAGACCCTCTCATTTACCAATTCTTCCAGTTCTGCCGTCCGAATCAGGAAAATCACTCTCGATATCCAACCACCGCGCATCGCTATTTTTCCCCTCGATAGCAACCCCGGCTGGGCCACGTCCGGCGAATGGGATTTCGGCCGTCCCACCGGACAAGGCGGCGTTTACGGTTTTCCCGATCCATCGAGCGGAGCCACCGGCGCCAACGTTTTCGGCGTCAATCTCAATGGCAACTATTCCACGGCCTACGGCGATCCTTACTACCTAACCGCCGGTCCTTTTAACTTCACTGGTATCACCGGCGTACGCCTCCAGTTCCAGCGCTGGCTCAACAGCGATTACCAGCCGTGGGTCTATGACACCGTCGAAGTGTCGAATGACGGCACCACATGGACCGAGCTATGGAACAATGGCACCGTCCCTATCACCGATTCGAAGTGGGCCAAATACCAGTACACCATGGCCGCCGTGGCCGACAACCAGCCCACCGTCTACGTCCGTTGGGGCTATCGCATTGGCCGGACTTCAGGTGCCTTTCCCCTCTCAGGTTGGAACATCGACGACATCGAACTACTCGGCACTCCCGCCATTGCCGCTACTCCCAACGTCACGATCACTCCATCGACCACCAGCCTTCCTCTCGGTAAAACCGCCAGCTTCACTGTCACCGCCACCTGCAGCGCCAATCTCGGCGAAGTCGGCCTCGAAGCCTGCGATTCCTCCGGCACACCCACTGCCGTGCTGAACACAACCACCCTCTCCGCCCAATATACCGGGCAAACCTACACTTGGACACCCACGGTCGCCGGTACGTACTATTTCCGCGGATACGCCAAGGATGCATCGCTCTCCCAGACCGTCCGCACCGTACCTATCACCACCGTTACAGTCGCCCCGCAGATCGAACCTCCCTCTTTCTCCCCTCCTGCCGGATCGTACACGAGCGCACAGTCAATCACTATCAGCACAGCATCTACTGGAGCATCCATCCGATATACCAGCGATGGAACGACTCCTACTGCCACCACAGGCACCCTCTACACCGGTCCCATTGCTATCGCCAACACCACCACCTTGAAGGCAATTGCCTATGGCAACGGAATGCTCGACAGCCAGACAAGCACCGCCACCTACAAGATTCTGATTCCTCCCAACAATCTCGCCACCGTCTCAGATCGGACGGTCCAGGCTGGAGGCACCGCCTCTTTCGTTGGTTCGGCATCCGGTTACCCACCGCCCACCATTAAATGGCAGCTCTCCCTCGATGGCGGTATTTCCTGGTCGGACCTGACTAACACCGCTCCCTACTCTGGGGCAGGCAGTCCCCAACTCGTCGTCAGCAGCGTGCCCCTCTCGCTCAGCGGAAGCCAATATCGCTTTGTCGCGATAAACTCCCAGGGCACCGGCGTCAGCAATGTCGCGACCCTCACGGTGACCCCCACCACTTCCGGGCCTCCCGTATTCTCGATCCAACCGCCCGATACCACGGCGCTCGAAAGCACTGTCCTCAATCTTTACGGCAGCGCCACCTCGTCCACCGCGATCACCTACCAATGGTACAAAGATGACATCGTCATCCCAAACGCTACCCTGCCTTCTTTCGCAAAAACCGCGCCGAATTCCACCGACAGCGGGACCTACAAACTGGCGGCCACAAACGCTGCGGGCACCACCTTTAGCCGCAACGCCACCGTCGTTATCACTCCTGCCACACCGCCGGTCTTTGTCGTCCAGCCCATAAGCCCGCACGCCTACGCAGGCGACGACCTGACCTTGATCGCCTCCGCTGCCGCACAACCATCCGCAACCTACCAATGGTACAAAAACGGCGCGGCGATTTCCGGGGCCACAACCAACACTCTGGTCTTGCTCAACCTTTCCGCGGCCAATGACGGCGAAGTGTATACCGTTAAAGCCACGAACGTCGCGGGCACCGCCACCAGCAACGAGGCCACGCTGACCGTCTACGCCGCGGACAGCGGCAAAGCCCTCGGCATCGCGCCAGCCACCCGCACCGTCGGCCCCGGACGCGTCGTTTATCCCATCACCCTCCGATCCAATAACACTTGGACAGCGACAACAAATGTTAAGTGGATCGCTCTTTCCCTAACCAGCGGAAAATATAGCCGCACCCTGGAGGTAACGGTATATCCAAATCCTTTTCCTGTGGAACGCACTGCCACGATCACCATCGGCCAGCAAACACACACGTTGACGCAGCGCGCGGCTGGCACACCCATTCGAGAACTCTGGGCGACTGGGGCGAACGATTTTGGCCAGCTGGGCGATTATCGCGTGCCTCCACTCATCTATCCCGGCAAATTCGACAATTCGGTACAAGCCGTCGCCGCTGGCATGGATCATACTCTTTACGTGAAAACGGACGGCACTCTCTGGGTTACCGGCTCCAATCTCCTTGGACAGCTCGGTACCGGCCTTATCATCGATCAAGCGTTCCCCACCCAAATTGCCACCAACGTCAAAGCCGTCGCCGCCGGTTACTACTTCAGCCTGTTCCTGAAAAAAGATGGCACGCTCTGGGGTTGCGGTGACACCTCGAAAGGCCAGCTCGGCACCTCAGCACAACTCAACTACCCCAGACCCGTGCAGTTTGCCTCCAACGTCACTGCGATCGCCGCAGGCAGCTACCAGACTTACTTCATCAAGACCGACGGCACACTCTGGGGCTGCGGTTTCAATAATTACGGCCAGCTTGGCGATGGCACCAAAACGGACCGTTCCACCCCAATGCAGATCGCAACCGATGTTGTGTCGGTAGCATCTGGTTTTGGTCATGCTCTGTTTGTGAAGTCCGACGGCACGCTCTGGTCCATGGGCTATAACTCCAGCGGCCAGCTCGGCGACGGTACCCAAACAAACCGATCCACGCCCTATCAGGTAGCCACAGACGTAGCGACGGTGGCGTGCGGTAACTATCACACCCTGTTCGTTAAAACCGACGGCTCGCTCTGGGTCATGGGTTACAATGCCTACGGGCAACTCGGCGACGGCTCCTTCGCCAACCGCCTCACACCCATCAGCATCACCACAAACGTTCAATCCGTGGCCTGCGGCAAATACCACTCCATCTTCATCAAAACCGACGGCTCGCTCTGGACCACGGGCGAGGACTTCTACTACAAACTCGGCGACGGGCGTACGACCTCACAGCCAACGCCCGTCAACGTGGCAACCAACGCCCAACTGGCTGCCGCCGGTCAAAACCACACCCTTTTTATTAAAACCGACGGCACACTCTGGGCCGTAGGTGCCAATAATAAAGGTCAGCTCGGATATGCCAGCCCTGGCATGGAGTTGCGCGCCACTCCGATTTGCATCGCCTCCGAGGTTCTCACCGCTGCCGCAGGCGATAATCACACGCTTTATATAAAAACCGACAACACGTGTTGGACGGTCGGCGAGAACAGCGCCGGACAACTTGGCGACGGCAGCACCCTCGTCCGTTGCGATCCAGCCCAAATCGACAACAATGCGAAAGCCGTCAGCGCCGGCCTGAATCATAGCCTCCTGCTCAAATCGGACGGCACGCTGTTCACCTTTGGAAACAATAACTCGGGCCAACTCGGCGACGGCACCAGTCAAAATCTCCGTCCATCGCCAACCAAGATCACCACCAACATCGCTGCTGTCTCCGGAGGAGCTTTGCACAGCCTCATGCTGAAAACCGACGGCTCGCTTCTGGCCACTGGCCACAATTTTTATGGGGAGCTTGGCGATGGTTCGACGATGGATAAAACCCGCCCGGTCCAAGTCGCCACCGACGTCCAGTCCTGCGCAGCCGGGAGCAGTCACAGTGTCTTTGTGAAATCGGATGGCTCCCTCTGGGGCATGGGTTTCAACTACGACGGCGAACTGGGCGATGGCACCCTCTCGCCACGCTCCAGCCCTGTCCAGATCGCTGGTTCCTTCCTTGCGGCCGCAGCCGGAGCTTCACATAGCCTCTTTTTAAAAGACGACCACACCGCCTGGTCGACCGGCGTCAACTTATATGGACAACTTGGAGACAGAACCAGCACCTCGCGATTCACACCCGTCTCAGTCCTCGCCAACACCCAAGCCATGGCCGGAGGACAATATCACAGCCTCTGGCTAAAAATGGACCACACCCTCTGGGGTTGTGGCGACGGTACTTCCGGGCAATTGGGCACTGGCGCTACCAACATTCAGCCCTCCGCCCCCATTGTCCTCGCATCGAATGTCGAGTCGGTCTTTGCAGGCAGCACTCATACCCTCTTCATCGCCAATGGCGACATCCGCACGACACCTCCACCTATTCCCACTGTAGTCAGTTTCACACCGACAAAATTCACCGCTGGCAGCAACGTAACCATTTCGTGCGCAGGTTTGGGCAGTAACCCCGTGTTCTACTTCAACGGCGTGGAAGCGGCCGCCACCTATGTCACCTACAATCCCAGCGTGTTCACTGCCACTGCTCCCGCCAACCTCACCGAAGGTAAAATCACGATCAGCACAGTGGACGGCTATGGCCTCAGTTCCACCAGCTACACCGTCGGCAGCGATTCCTCTTCATCTTCCTCCAGTAGTTCCAGTTCGTCGGGTAGTGGTTCGTCATCCTCGAGCTCCGGGTCCCCGCAGCCTCCGGCTCCGAATCCAGGCGGTGGCGGTGGTGGTGGAGGCGCTCCCGGTCTAGCCTACTTGGTCGCACTCGCCGTTGCAGGTGTAGCCCGTGGTTTTTCACTCTGGGCTCGCCGACGTTGATCCTGCGCGCATGGTGGAAGCTCACCTTCTTTCCATGCGCGAATAGGGCGCTGGTTATGTTGATTGGTTCTGCCATCGAACGCGCACAGAAAAATTCAGTCACAGGGCACGCCTCATCCAATCCATTGTCGTCAGCGCCGCGCCCGTTCAAAACGCCGTTTGTGCTGCTCGTGCCTGCGCGCCGATCGAAACTAAAACAGCCGTCCGCGGCAAACAACCGTGCGGGATAGGTCGTCCTTCCGCCAACCTCCCACTTCCGACACGATTCTCCTCCAGAGGTCCCTGGGCATTTTATCGTGGGTATTCCCGGCCTAGTCCGATTAGTATATCTTCACAACGCAATCATTTACCTAATATTCCATCTATAGAGTAGTTTGGTAGGTACAAAGCCCCTCTGCGGGAGCAGTGTTTTCACGTTCTATCCAGCAAATGAATATCTCCTTGGGTGAGGGAAAACGTAGTTGCCTCGCAATTCTGGCTTTGAGCCTGGCCGCTTTCGGCGCGCCGATTTTGAACGCCGCCGAAAAAGACACCATATACAAGGCCCTGCCGAATTTCGACCTAAGGTCCGAAGCCACCGCCGGTCAGGCCACAGCCAGAGCCGAAACCATGGAAGGCACCAAGACAACAGCAGCTGTCGAGGCACTCAAAAGCCGCGTGAGCAAAGTTCAGGTCGATCATCACGCCATTACTGGGGCCCCCTCCTTCATTCGCTCGACCGACCATTTCCTTACCGGACCTGCCAGCCGAGGAAGCGCCGGCAGCAACGCTCCTCTCCAAGCTATTCCCACCAGCGATCCATACCTTCCGATAAAGGCGTTCATCGACGGGAATCCCGAGCTCTTCGGTCATTCCTCCTCCCTGCTCGCCGGCACTCGCACCCGCCGCGACTATGTCACCCCGCATAGCCGAACCAGAACTGTCGTATTGGAACAAGTTTTCAACAACATCCCCGTCTTCGAGGCGACGCTCCAGACCAGTCTCACCCATAACGACGAACTCATTAACATCTCCAGTTCGCTCCTCGCCGATCCCGCCCAAGCCGTCAAAACCGGCACCCCCGAAACCTCCGCGCGTCAAGGCACGCCAACGATCGCCGCCGTCGCAGCCATCGTTGCCGCCGCCGCCAACATCGGTGAAGTCATCAACGAACTCGACCTCACCCGCACCAGCGCCACCGTCGGCAACGAACAACTCCAGCGGTTCCACGCCATTCGACTCGGCGACACCAAAGCCAGCCTGACTTGGCTCCCGATGAACGCCTCCTCTCTGCGCCTCTGCTGGCAGGTCGAGCTCACCAGCAAGACCCAGGGTGCCATGTACCGTCTCCTCATCGACGCCATCACCGGCGACGCCCTTCTCCGCCACTGCCTCACCGAGGATATCTCCCCCGCCTCCTACAACGTCTATTCCGCCGGCAGCCCATCGCCGTTCATGCCCGGTCATTCCACACCTTCCAACGTCCAGCCCACCGTCGTCCCTCGCACGCTCGTCACCCTCTCCGCCCTCGATACCACCGCCTCCCCCAACGGCTGGATCGACGACGGAATCACCGAAACCCGCGGCAACAACGTCGACTCCCACGCCGATGCCAACGCCGACGACGCCCCCGACCTCCCACGCCCGCAATCCACCGGCGCCAACCGCGTTTTTAATCCCGCCCTCGACCTGAACCAATCACCATCGACCTACAAGGATGCCGCCGTCGTCAACCTTTTCTACTGGTGCAATTGGATGCACGACCGCCTCTACCAGCTCGGCTTCACCGAGGCTGCCGGCAACTTCCAAAACGACAACTTCGGCCGCGGCGGTCTCGGCAATGACGCCGTCCAAGCCGACGCCCAGGATGGCTCCGGCACCAACAACGCCAACTTCTCCACCCCTTCCGATGGCTCCCCCGGACGCATGCAGATGTTCATCTTCAATTACGCCGCGCCCAACCGCGATGGTGACTTCGACTCCGAAATCGTCCTCCACGAATACACTCATGGCCTCTCCAACCGCCTCGTTGGTGGCGGCGTCGGCATGAGCGCACTTCAATCACGCGGCATGGGCGAAGGCTGGTCCGACTTCTACGCCCTCGCACTCCTCGCTCCACCCTCAGCCGACATCAATGGCGTCTATCCCACCGGCGGCTACGCCACCTACCTCCGTGGAAACATCACTGAAAACTACTACTACGGCATCCGCCGCTACCCCTATTCCACCGACCTCCTCAAAAGCCCGCTCACCTACAAAGACATCGACCCGAACCAGGCCAGCCCGCACACCGGCGTCCCGCGCAATACCGCAACACCCACCACCGCCAATTCCGTCCATAACATAGGCGAAGTCTGGTGCAACATGCTCTGGGAAGCCCGCGCCAGTCTCATCGCCAAACACGGCCATGCCATCGGCAATGAACTCATGCTCCAACTCGTTACCGACGGCATGAAACTCGCCCCCGCCAATCCCACCTTCGTCCAAGCCCGCGACGCCATCATCCAGGCCGACCTCGCCAAAACGTCCGGTGCCAACAAAAGCGAACTCTGGACCGCCTTCGCCAAACGCGGTCTCGGCGTCGACGCCACCTCCCCCTCCAACGCCACCACCACCGGCGTCTCCGAAAGCTACGACGTTCCCGACGACCTCTCCGTCACCCCCGCGACGCCCTCCATCTCCGGCGGCGCAGCTGGCGGACCCTTCACCCCTGCAACCATCACCTACACCCTAACCAACAAGGGCACCGCCAACCTCAACTGGACCGTGTCCACCACGCAGCCTTGGGCCCATTTGGACCTGACAAGTGGTTTACTGGCTCCCGGCGCCACGGCCACCGTCACCCTGACAATCAACGCCTCCACGCTCGCCAATGGCGTCTACATCACCAACACAACCTTCATCAATGCAACCAGCACGGCCACTCGCAGCCGCCAGACAACCCTCACCGTCATTCCGCCTCCAGTCTTTTCCTCCCACCCCGCCAACGTCAGCACCTACGCAAGCAACTTCTTCTCGCTCTCCGCCTCCGCCACCTCCACCGCTGGCACCCTCACCTACCAGTGGAAAAAAGACGGCGTCCCCGTCGTCAACAACACACGTATCTCCGGAGCCACCACCACCTACCTCAACGTCACCAACGCCAAGGTCTCCGACTCCGGCTCATATACCCTCGTCGCCTACAACGGTGCCACCAGCACCAGCAACGCCGCCGCTGTAACCATTACTCTGCCTCCCCCGCCCACCATCACCACCCAGCCCAACAGCTTCACCATCTACGCCAGTAACAGCCTTAGCCTTTACGCTTCCGCCAATAGTGTCACTTCTGCCACCTACCAGTGGTTCAAAGACGGTGTCGCCATCTTCGGAGCCTCCTCCGGCAGTTACTACAAATCTCCTGCCACTACCGCTGACGCCGGCATCTACACTTTCGTTGCCACCAACGCTGGCGGCTCCACTACCAGCTCACCGGCCACCATCATAGTTAACACCGCCTCGACTCCGGTCATCAACAGCCAGTCCACCAACCAGACCGGCTATATCGCCAATACCCTCAATATTAGCGCAACCGTTACCTCCAACATCACGGCGACCTACCAATGGTACAAAGACGGCGTCGCACTCGTCAACGCCACCAGCCACATTTCCGGTGCCACCAGTACCGATCTCTATCTCTCCAATCTTCAGGCCTCCGACGCCGGCACCTACACCTTCATCGCCACCAACGCCACCGGTTCCACCACCAGCGCTCCCATCGTCGTCACCGTCATTTTGCCGCCGCTCCCCACCATCACCACCCAGCCGTCCAACCAAACCCTCTACGCCGGCGCCAACCTATACCTTTACCTCGGCGCCTCCACCAATGGCCCCGCCACCTTTCAATGGTACAAAGACGGCGTCGCCCTCGCCGACGCCACCGGCCACATCTCGGGAGCCACGACAAACTACGCCACGATCTCCCCCACCCTTGCAGCCGACGCCGGCACCTATACCTGCACCATCACCAACGCCGCCGGTTCCGTCACCAGCACCGGCGCCACCATCACCTTCAACATACCAGCCGCACCCACGCTAAACTCCCAAAGCACCGCCAGCATCACCCAGCAGGCAGGCACCTCCTTCAGCCTTTCGGTCTCCGCCAGCGGCAACGGCTACCTTGCCTACCAGTGGTACAGAAACGGCGTCGCCCTCGTCGGCGATTCTCGCATCTTCGGCGCTACCGCCAGCAACTGCTTTATCCACAGCAGCCGCGTGGCCGATTCCGGCAGCTATACCTGCACCGTCACCAATGCCGGCGGCTCCGTCACCACCCTGCCCGTTTCCGTCACCATCACGCCGCCTCCTGCCCCCACCATTTCCTCCCAACCAGTCACCACCTACTCCGCCTACGCTGGCAATACCTTAACCAGCTACTACATCTACGTCAACGCCAGCGGTACCGACCCTCTCGCCTACCAGTGGTACAAGGACGGCGCTCCTCTCGCGACCGACACCCGAGTCACTGCCAATACGTTCCAACTCACCATAAAAAACCTGCAAGCTTCCGACGCCGGCGTGTACCGCGTCGTCGTATCCAACGACGGCGGTTCCGTCACCAGCACCAACTGCACGATCACCATCGTTGTCCCCGCCGCCCCGGTCTTCCTCACTCATCCGTCCAACATGACGGTCCTTGAGGGCACCACCAACTCCATCGGCTGCAACGTCAACGCCAATGGAACCATCACCTACCAGTGGTACAAGGACGGCGCCGCCATCCCCGGAGCGACCACCAACACCTACACCAAAGCTGCCGCCCTCACCGATGCCGGCCAATACTACGTCACCGCTACCAACGCCGGCGGCACCGCCACCAGCAACACCGCCACCCTCACCGTCACCCCCGCCACCGCGCCTATCATCACTCTTCATCCCCTTTCCCAAGCCGTCTATGCCGGTGACAGCCTGAACCTCACCGCCGCCGCCATCGGCGCACCCTTGCCCACCCTCCAATGGTACAAAAACGGCACCGCGATTAGCGGCGCCACCACCAATACCCTCTCACTCACCAACCTCACCGCCGCCAGCAACGGCAACACGTACCACCTCGTCGCCACCAACGTCGCCGGCACCGCCACCAGCACCCCCGCCACCCTCACTATCGAATCATCAACCAGCACCAAAGTTCTCTTCCTACGCCCCGCCACGCGCACCGTCGGCTGCGCCCGCGTCACCTACCCACTCGCCATCTACACCAAGGCCCCGTGGACCGCCTCGTCCGATGCCGCTTGGGTAAAACTCAACGTCACCAGCGGCGCCCGGGGCCGCGGTATTGAAATCACCGTTGCGCCCAACCCATACCCCGTCGAGCGCACCGCCACCGTCACCATCGGCGAACTCACCCACACCCTCACCCAGCGCGCCGCCGGCACCCCCGTCACCGAACTCTGGGCCACCGGTGCCAACGACCTCGGACAACTCGGCGACCACCGTCACCCACCCGTCACCTTGCCCGCCATCGTCGACAGCGACGTCATTGCGGTCTCCGCCGGCCGCTCCCACACCCTCTATATCAAATCCGACAACACTCTCTGGGGCATTGGCCACAACAACTCCGGCCAACTCGGCCTCGGCAACACCACCAGCCAGCAGTTCCCCGTCCAGATCGCCACCGGCGTCAAAGCCATCGCCGCCGGCTACTACCACTCCGCCTTCATCAAAACCGACAACACCCTCTGGACCTGCGGTGCTAATATCTACGGCGAAATTGGCGACGGCACCACCCTCGTCCGCACTTCTCCCGTCCAGATCGCCACCGACGTCAAAGCCGTCTCCGCCTGCGGTCTCTTCACTCTCTTCATCAAAAACGACAACACCCTGTGGGGAACCGGCCATAACAGCTACGGCCAGCTCGGCGACGGCACAGGCGAAAACCGCAAGACTCCCTGGCAAATTGACACCAATGTCGCCCACATTGCCGCCGGCTATGTCCATACCCTCTACGTAAAAATCGACGGCACCCTCTGGGCCACCGGCTACAACAACATGGGCCAACTCGGCGACGGCACCAACGTCGACAAAAATACGCCCACCCTTATCACCACCGACATCGCCAAAGTTTACGCCGGCTATTACCATTCCCTCATTCTGACAAAGGATTCCTCCCTCTACAGCTGCGGCTATAATTTCGACGGGCAGCTTGGCATCGGCGGCTACTCCAGCGCCAACACCCCGACCTTCGTCGCCTCCTATTTCGCCTCCGCCGCTGGGGGTGCCTACCATACGTTGTTCCTCGCAGCCGACGGCACTACCCAGTCCTCGGGCGAAGGCAGCTACTACAAACTCTGCACGGGCGGGACCACAACCAACTCCTTCCGCTACACCGTCGCCAGTGGCGTCAAGGCCGTCGCCTGCGGCCGCGACAATTCCTTCCTCCTCAAAACCGATGGCACTCTCTGGGCCGTCGGCGACAACGAATACGGCCAGCTCGGCTATGCCAGCCCCGGCAACGACACCCGATTCACCCCGGTCAGCATCGCCTCCGACGCCGCCACCGCCGCCGCTGGAGACAACCACACCCTCTTCCTCACCACCGGCGGCACCCTCCTCTCCGCTGGCGATAACACCTACGGCCAGCTCGCCAACGGCTCCATTCTCGGAACCAGCAGTCCCGTCCCCGGTTTCACCGGCCTGAAGGCGCTCGCCGCCGGTTACAACCATACCCTGCTCCTAAAAAACAATGGCGACCTCTGGGCTGCAGGCTGCAACAACTACTACCAGCTCGGCGCCGGTTACTCCAGCTACACAACGCTCCCCGTCCAGATCACCACCGACATCGCCGCCCTCTCCGCCGGCTACCACCACAGCCACTTGCTCAGGACCAACAACAACCTCCTCGGCATGGGCCGAAACGACTACGGCCAGCTCGCCAACAATTCCACCGCCAACCTCATACGCCCGACCCAGGTCGCCACCGCCGTCTCCTCTGTCGCCGACGGCGCCTATCACACCCTCGTCATCAAAAACGACGCCACCCTCTGGGCTGCCGGCGACAACACCTATGGCCAGATCGGCAATGGTACCAACACCACCGCCTATACCCCCGTCCAGATCGCCGGCAGCTACCTCGCCGCCGCCGGAGGCAACAACCACTCACTCTATCTCAAATCCGACAACACCGCCTGGGCCGCCGGTGACAACAGCTCCGGCCAGCTCGGTGACGGCACCTACACCGACCATCCCTCCCCGGTTCAGGTCCTCACCAACGTAAAAGCAATCGACGCCGGCCGGTACCATAGCCTTTGGCTCAAAACCGACAATACCCTCTGGGCCGCCGGCGATGGCTCATCCGGCCAGTTCGGCAACGGCAGCACCAGCTACCGCAGCACCCCGGCCAAAATCGCGGCCAATATCCAGTCCTTCAAGGCCGGCGGCGCCCATACCCTCTTCATCGCCAGCGCCGACTACCGAACCAACATTATTGCCCCAACCATCACAGCCGTCGCTCCCGCCACCTTCGCCGCCGGAGCCCAGGTCACCATCACCGGTTACAACTTCAATAACATCCTCAGCGTCACCTTCAACGACACCGACGCCACCAGTTATACAACCAACTCCTCCACTCAAATCACCGCGGTGGTCCCCGCCGTCGACACCACCGCCTGCATCATCAAGGTCGCCAACTTCGAAGGCATCGGCACTTACCCGCAAAGTTCCAGCTCCTCATCCAGCAGCAGCTCCTCCTCCTCATCTTCCTCAAGTAGTTCGTCATCTTCCTCCTCCAGTTCCTCTTCGAGTTCCTCCAGCTCCGGATCCCCGCAGCCTCCGGCTCCGAATCCGGGCGGTGGTGGTGGCGGCGGCGGTGGCGCTCCCGGTCTTGTCTACCTGGCCGCACTCGCCGTTGCAGGTGTAGCCCGTGGTTTTTCACTCTGGGCTCGCCGACGTTGATCCTGCGCGCATGGTGGAAGCTCGCCTTCTTCCATGCGCGAACAGATTAAAGACATCCTCGACCCCAAACGGCTGCCCTGGCTTTACCTCGCGATCTGCGTGGTGGCGACGTTTGCCGTCGCGATTCCGTCAATTCGGCCCGCGCTTGTCTACAATCGCGCCGCCATCGCCCAGGGCGAATTGTGGCGCATCTGGACCGGGCATCTCGTGCATTTCGGCTGGCCGCACGGCCTCGCCGATGGATCGCTGTTTGTGTTGATTGGTTGGGCTCTCGAACGCACCCAGAAAAAATTCAGCCACTGGTCGCTACTCATCCAGCCCGTCATTATCAGTGCCGCGCTCTTCTGGTTCGACCCCAAGATGAACATCTATGGCGGCCTCTCCGGCCTCAACGTCGGCCTGCTCGTTTTTCTCGCCTGCCGCGGCTGGCACAAAGATCGCCTCGATTGGTTCTGGCCTGCGATTCTGCTCATCCATGTTGTCGAAATCTTCCTCGAAATCCGCAACCAAGGTCACGGCGGCGGCGCCATTCGTTTCGACGATTCGTCCATCCGCGTGGCGACGATCGCGCACATTGGCGGCGCGCTCTACGGCGTGGCCAGTTGGGGCGTTCTTGCCTTGCAAAGACAGAAACCAAAAGACGCTTCGTCCGACAACAAAACGCCAGGCGACGACAATTCTAGGGGCGCGTGATTACGACAAATCCGGCGGCACTGTCGCAATCGCTTCTTCAAGCGTGGTCAGGCCTTCCTTGACCTTGAGCAAACTGTCTTGATGCAGCGTCTTCATGCCATTCTTCATGGCGATTTTCTTTAGTTCGGCAGATTCCATGCCCTTGTTGATGCCTTCGATCAGCTCTTCGCTGATGATCATCAACTCGTGAATACCGAGACGGCCCTTGTAGCCGCTGCCGCTGCATTTTGGGCAACCCCTTGGACTGGCCTTGTAGATCTGCCCGCTCCAGCCAATTGCCTTTTCGAAAATTTCCTTTTCGCGGTCGTGCATGTCCGCATGAACACGGCAGGATTTGCAGACGCGCCGCATAAGACGCTGCGCGCACACGCAGAGCAGCGAGGACGAAATCATGAAAGGCTCGATGCCCATGTCGGTCAGACGGGCAATCGTGCTCGGCGCATCGTTCGTGTGCAGCGTACTGATCAACAAGTGACCGGTCAGCGCGGCCTCAACGGCGATGTTCGCGGTTTCTTTGTCTCGAATTTCGCCCACGAGAATGATGTCGGGATCTTGGCGCAGGAACGCGCGCAGCGCCGTGGCAAACGTCAGGCCGATTTGCCGGTGCATCTGCATCTGGTTGATACCGGCAAGCGTGTATTCGATCGGATCCTCAGCGGTGCGAATGACGAGTTCCGGCGAATTGATTTCGTTGAGCGCCGAGTAGAGGGTCATCGACTTACCCGAACCAGTCGGACCGCAATGCAGGATCATGCCGTAGGGCTGGCGGATCACGTCGCGGTATTTCGCAAGATTCTCCTCGGAGAAACCGAGCATCGGCAGCGGCAGTGTGGATTTCTGCTTGTCGAGAATACGCATGACCACACCTTCGCCGTGATTGAGCGGCGCAGTGGAGACACGCAAATCGATATCGATCGATTTTTTCGTGAACTGCTTGAAAACAATGCGTCCGTCCTGCGGCATGCGACGTTCGGCGATGTCGAGGTTGCACATGATCTTGAGGCGCGCGACCAAGGCCGGGCCCACCTTTGAGGGAAGGCGCAGCTTTTCCTGGCAAATGCCGTCGATGCGGTAACGAACGACGACTTCTTTCTCCCACGGCTCAATGTGAATATCGCTCGTGCCTAGGTAAAACGCGTCCTCAATAATACGGTTGGCCAGCTGGATGATGGGGCCGGAATCTTCAGCTCCCTCCTCGCCGTCTTTAATTTCGATGTCAGTAACGCCAAATTCCTCGCCGATCTGCTCAACAACGTCCTCGAAACCGGCAGACTGTGCGGACGCGGCGAACTTATCCTTGAGGTCCTTCTCGCGTGCGAGAACGCGCAGAACGCGCATGCCGGTCATTTCCTGAATCTTGACGGGCAGTGAAAGTTCAAACGGATTCGAAAACGCGACGATCAGATAGTCACCCACCACACCGACCGGAAGGATCTGGTGCTCGGCGCAAAAATCCTGCGGCACGCGTTCGAAGGTCGATTGCGTGACTTTGTATCGAGCCACATGATACGGAGCGAGGCCAAAGGCCTTTCCCTTGGCCACCAAAAGCTGGAGTGACGAAATTTTGTACTCTTCCTGGAGCAGCTTGTCCAAGGCATCGCCGGTCAATTCGTCCGGCGACGATGCGATTTTTTCGTGATCCGCCTCCGAAAGGCGCTCCATTTGCTCGAGCGCGCTGATGATCTGGAGTTGAAATTTTCCGAGTGCCATGGCGGTGGTGAGAGGTTAGGATTCGGGCGCCGGGATGGGCGAACGCGAGTTCGTCCGCACGCCGGTCGCCACTTCGAGCTTTTCAATGTAATCGCCAATTTGCTCCAGGGTCGCGCCATACCAGACGATCGGACCATCGAGCTGTTTCTCCCAAAAAGTGCGGACGGCCGGACTCATATAGTAAGCCGTCGCCAGAAAATAAAAACCTTCGTCCTGATCGAATGGCACCGTCCAGGTGGCCCAGCAGGCGCCCAGATCGATTTTTTTCTTCAACTCTTCCGAGCCTTCGTAGTTGTGCAGATCGACCAGGCCCATGCTGTGATCTTCAACCAGATGATGCAGCACGTCCTCCTCTTTGACGACTTTCATCTCGAAGGAAAGGACGCTCAATACGCTGCATTGACGCGGATTGTCCTCATTGGCGATCTCGAGCAGCCGTTCGTTGGCGGTCTCCAAATCCTCGATCTTGATGAGATTCATCTCGACCAAATTTGCGCCAAGCAAACGGTTGGCGCGCATCATCAGGGAACGGTGTTCGTTGGCCATGGATTAAGGATTCAGGAAGTGGAACGGGACGTGCGTCGACGTCCACGAATGCGTTTATGAAGCGTTTTCTTGAGTTCGTCGAGCCCATCGCCGCTCAAGCAGGAGATCTCAATGAGCTCGCCTTTGTACTTCCGGCAAAACTTGGTGAGATTGGTGGCGGCTCCTTCGAGATCCATTTTGTTGGCCACAATCAAACGAGGCTTCTCGACGAGCGCCTTGTCGTAGAGTTCGAGTTCGTTGAGCAAGGTTTTGTAGTCCTCGCGCGGATCGCGTCCGTCGACACCCGCCATGTCGATGAGAAACATCAGGAGCGAGCAACGCTCGATGTGCCGGAGAAAACGATGGCCGAGGCCGCGATTCTCGCTGGCGCCTTCAATCAGTCCGGGCACGTCGGCCAGCAGCAGCCGATCGTCGTGTTCCGGGTATTCGATCACGCCAATCTGCGGGTGCAACGTGGTAAAAGGATACGCCGCCGTCTTCGGATGAGCTTTGGTGATGCAGCCGGTGAGCGATGACTTGCCTGCGTTGGGAAAACCGACCAATCCAATATCGGCAATCGTTTTTAGAATGAGCCGGTAGTTGCCATGCTCGCCGGGATGCCCGGGATTCGAGCGTTTGGGCGCACGGTTGGTGGACGACTTGAAATGAGTATTGCCCCAGCCGCCGTTGCCGCCCTTGCAAAGCACGATTTGCTCGCCGTCCTTGATCACCTCGGCGACAACCTTGCCCGTCTCTTCGTCGATCACGATTGTGCCCAGTGGCATCTTCAAAATGCGGTGTTCGCCATCGCGGCCATGCTGGTCGGAGCCTTGACCGTGTTCGCCGCGCTCGGCGTTCCAGTGCGGTTTGTATTTATAGTCGATGAGGTTGTTGGTATCATCGTTGCCGACGAGAATGACATCGCCGCCGCGACCGCCATCGCCGCCGTTGGGCCCGCCCCAAGGCTCATACTTCTCGCGTCGGAAGCTGATGCAGCCGCGGTCCGCCGTCACCGGCTTGAACTTTTATGACACATTCGTCGACAAACATGAGGCGAGATTTACAGAGAGTGTTTTAAAATACGAGGATACACTGACAATTCGAGACCAGCGGCTGGCCGCAACGGATAGCCAGGTTCGCAGGCAAGCGAAAGAGAACAGCTTGACCGAACACTTACATCGGTCCGTCAAATGGAAATCTTGATGCCTTTTCGGAGGTACGTCGGCACATCGAGGTCCTGTCCTTCGAAGAGATTGCGGTCGGTTTTATCGAAAAATCCGCGACTCTCGATTTCGCCGAAGGCAAACAATTCCTCCTGATCGGCCGTTGCTTTCGGCTGCGATTTGGAGGCGGTGGTTTTGCCAGCCGTGGCAGGCGCAGGCGTCACCGTGGCGGTAGCTGCGACGGCGGTGGACAAGCGCGGCTGCTCTTCAAAGGGGAAACTCGTGGGCGATGCAGACGCTTTCGGTTTCTGCGCCGATGCTGGACGCCGTGCCACTACGCCGCGTCCGCCAATCTCGGTTGTGCCGAGCACGCAGACTTCGACTTGATTTTGCAGACTCTCGTCGATCACGGCACCCATGATGATGTGCGAGTCGCGGCCAAATTGCTCGGTCACAGCCGTCATGATCTCGTTGACCTTCGGAAGCGTCAGATCGGTGCCACCCACGATGTTGACGAGGATGCGGTCGGCCTTGCGCGAAAACTCCGGCGTGTGCAGCAGCGGGCAGAGTTTCAAACTCTCGATCGCCTGCGAAACGGCGTTTTCGCCCGAACCATTACCCAGGCCGAAAAGGGTTTTACCACCGCGCTGATAGAACGCCTGACGCAGTGTCGCAAAGTCCAGATTGATCAAGCCGGTGCGAAACATCATCGCCCAGATCGAACGGACCGCGCGGCCAATCCATTCGTCGGCGCGGGCGAAGGAATCAAGCGCCGTTTCATTTTCCTCTGCCTCTTGAAGAAGCATGTCGTTGGGCAGCGGAATAACGGCGTCGCAACAGCGCCGCAGCGCTTGCAGCCCTTCTTCGGCTTGTTTCACGCGACGTCCGCCTTCAAAGGTGAATGGCATCGTCACAAACGAAATCACAAGTGCGCCCGCCTCCGACGCCACTTCGGCCACGACCGGTGCCGCACCGCTGCCAGTGCCGCCGCCCATGCCGGCAATGAGAAATACGAGATCGCAGCCTTTCACGATCGCGGCGATTTTTTCGCGATCAGCCTCAGCCGCTTCGCGTCCAAGATCAGGATCGCCACCGGCGCCCAGGCCGCGGGTCACGGAGGTGCCGATAAGGACTTTGTCCTGCACCGGCGACGTGGAGAGGGCCTGATAGTCGGTGTTGATCACCGCCATTTGCAGGCGCTCAAGATTTTCCATCTTGAGTCGGTCGACGGCATTGGAGCCGGCGCCGCCTACGCCGATCAATTTGATCGCGATGCTGCGGTCGGCCAGCGCCTCGGTGGTCAGGGGAAGCTCGTTGGGATTCATGTTCGATTGCATGGCGCTCAAGCGTTGGCGAACAGGCGGCTGAAGAACCCTGCGCTGCGACGACGGCTGGACGAAGCAGCCGCCTCGGCGCTGGAGTTAAGTCCGAAATACAGCAATCCGAGCGCCGTACTGAAGCCCGGGTCACGCAGGTTTTCGTTGATGTAACCGGGCGTTTCGCCCAACCGGGCCGTAGTACCAAAAACCTTGGCCGCGGCCTCGGCGATGCCGGGCAGTTTCGAGGTGCCGCCGGTCAGCACCACTCCCGCCGCGGTGCGTTCGGGCACAAAGGTCATGCCGAGTTTTTTCTTCACGACTTCAAAAATTTCCCAGACGCGCGCCGACGTGATCTGTTCGATCGCCTGGCGCGGAAATTGCCGGTCGCCGATGGCGAAATCGCCATTGAGCCAGACTTTGTCGCTCTTGTCGCGGGCGGTGACGGTGCCACGGCCAAAACGGATTTTAAGTTTTTCCGCCTGTCCCTCGGTTAGACGCAAACCGAGGCTGAGATCGTTGGTCACATGACCGCCGCCGACGGAAACCACGCCGGTGGTGTAAGCGCAGCCGTCGTAATAGAGCACATAGTCGGTCGTACCGCCGCCGATATCGATGACGAGCACACCATTTTGCCTGTCTTCCGCGGAGGTCACCATCGTGCCCGTGGCGAGGCTGGACAAAATCAGTTCCGCCACCGGGACGTTGAAGCCGCGGATCACATGAATGTTATCGGCGATTTTATTTTCCTGACCATGAACCGTCCAATATCCTACCTCCAAACGATGCCCGACCAAATGCTCCGGATCCGGCACGAGACGCCCATCGAGGCGGAATGGCCGGCGGATGTTGTGCACGACCATGCGCCCCTCGGGCAGCGCCTTGCCTTTCGCAAGGCGACAGACGGTGTCGATATCGACGGTGCTCACCATGTTGTCGGCGGCGGAAACGTTAACCGCAGCCTCATTGTAGAAGCCTTCCAGGTGGCCGCCGGTTTGGGCGAGATAAACCTCGTCGATGCGGACGCCTGCGTTGCTCTCAGCCGCGAGAAGTGCGCTGTGCGTCGCGTCGCTTGCCGAGCGAAAATCCATGACCGAGCCCTTGACTACGCCACGCGACTGGCATTCGCCAAAACCGATGATGCTGAGACTGCGGCCTTGCGACAGCTCGCCGATCAGCACGGTGACTTTCGAGGTGCCGATTTCGACGGCACCGATGTATTTGGTTCTAGAGCTCACGAGAGGGAAAAGTAATGGCGGTGAAAAGTACGTTGCGCGGCGGCGTGGCGCGGACAGAGGGCGCCTCCACCGGCGGTCTTGTCGGTGCCGAACGGTTTGTGCCAGTGCCTGCCGGCTGGACGGCTGGCGTGCCGAAGACGACAGGGACCTGTGCCCCACCCTTCATTTCGCCAAGCGCGAGGTTGACCGATACGGCTGGGTTCTCCGCCTGAATGCGGCCTTCGGCGACGATCATGTCGAGCATGGCGATCTGCCGGTGAAAATCCCCAACCTTGTCGCGCGTACCAAAAACGATCTCCTTGATTTCCTTTGAACGCACGATGATGAAACCGTCGGCCTCGAAGCGCGCAAGCGATACAACCGACCAGTTTCGGAAAAGCGCCGGAATATTCACCTGGGCGTTCATCAATAGATCAGCCACCTTGTCCATTCCGGGAACGGGCTGGAACTGACCTTTCGTACGCTTCAGACCCACGTCGGCCAGATAAGGCAGCGAACCAATCATAGCCGGGTCGTAACAGCTGCCATCGTAAATCACGCCATCGCGGGCAACGAGCAAGTCCTTCGGCGCCGCGTCGCCCAATTGGGCATGCACACGAACCACCGGCCAGCGCTCCTCGATCATCACGACCAGAGTCGCGGGAAATTTTCTCGTGAGCACGGCGTTGCGCACCTGTCCGGTGCTCAGCAAACGCGCCTGCAACGCTGGCAGATCCAGATCCATCAGGCCGGCGTTTTTCGGGAGCGCGAGCACGCGTGTGACCCAGGCCTTGTCGAGCACGCCGTCGGAACGGGTCTCAACTGACTTGATCGGTTCGCTCTTCACCGGCGATTTGATCGCCATGGGATTTCGTTCCCATGTATTGAAAAGTTCATACGCGCCCCACCCGCCGAGTCCGAGCGCAAACATCGCAGCCAGACTTTTCACCGTCCTCACGAGCAGACGCTTGCGACCTTCCGACGACATGGCCTTGGGCGCGATCGACTGTTGGATGTCGCGCCAGGTTCGGACTGCGGGAGAAGATGTGATGACGGTGCTCATGGGCCTACGATTGTGCTTTTGCGGCGTGAAAACGTTTCAAGGCGGGAGAAACCAACTCTCGGACCAAGGCTGAAAAATCGAGTCCGACACATTTCGCGCTCATCGGCAGCAGGCTGGTCTCTTTCATGCCGGGCAGCGTGTTGATTTCGAGTAAAAACAATCCGTTTTTCTCAGAAAAAATAAAATCGACGCGCGCATAGTCCCGACAACCACACGCAGCGAACGCGGCTTCAGCTGCCGAACACACTTGCGCGGTCTGTGCGTCGCTCAAATTTGCGGGCGCGCTGTATTCCGTCATGCCCTTCGTGTACTTGCTCGTAAAATCATAGACGCCGGACTTCGGTTTAATCTCCACGATGCCCATCGCGCGACCGTTGAGCACGCCAACCGAAAGTTCGCGACCGAAAATCCGCTGCTCGATAATCCAGTTGCCGCTCGTCACGGTCACGAGCGCTTTTTCCAGTTCCACGCGTCCGGCGATGATATGAAGCCCCACGCTGCTGCCCTGGTCGGTCGGTTTGAGCACGAGTTGCTCGTTGAGCGTAGCCAAGACTTCGTCCGCCGAAGGTTTTTTGTCAGCCGAGAAAACCATATCCTTCGCTCCGCCCACGCCTCGCTTCGCCGCGGCGCGCTTGGTCAGGACCTTGTCCATGGTCAAAGCGCTTGAGGCTGCGTCACAGCCCGCATAGTGCACACCGGCAGAATCGAGCAGGCGCTGCATGCCGCCATCTTCGCCGAATGTCCCGTGTAGGGTTGAAAACACTACATGGCGGGCCGGATTGAGTTCGTCGGGCAACTCCTCGCTCTTGATATCGAAAAGCTTCGTCGGGAAATGCCGGGCCAGCGCAAGCGCACTCGCCGCGCCGGAACCCAGGGAAACTTCGCGTTCAGCGGAAACTCCGCCGGAAAAAACAGCAATGATCGGTTCATTCACAGGACATCTCTCCATTCTTTTCCGTACAACAAAACCTCCGGCTCCAACCGGACACCCTTCGTCGCTTCGACGCGGGCGCGGACCCGCCGCATGAGTTCGATGATGTCCGAACTCGTGGCGTTGCCGCGGTTCACTATGAAATTTGCATGCACCGTCGACACCTCGGCGCCACCGACGCGCTCGCCCTTCAAACCAGCGGCATCGATCAACCGGCCGGCCGAATCTCCTTCGGGATTTTTGAAAACGCAGCCTGCACTCGGTTCGCGCGGTTGGCTCTTTACCCGCTTGTCACGATAGACGTCGATCTGGCGCGCGATCGCGTCGCTCTCGGAAGCCGACGCCGAACGGATCAGCGCACCGAGCGCGATCGCCTCCTGCAACTCGTCGCAATGCCGATAACCGACGTGAAGATCGGCCTTTTTCAAAATCCGCGCATCGCCGTCCCGCGTCATGAGTTGAACTTCCTCAACCACATCAAACATCCAGCCTCCCATGGCGCCGGCGTTCATGCGGAGCGCGCCGCCCACGTTGCCCGGGATGCCTTCAAGAAATTCGAACCCGGTCAATCCGGCCTTCGTCGCCAGGCCGCAGAGATTTTTCAAACGCAGGCCCGCGCCAACCCACACGCGACCGTTGCCCATCGGCTCGAAGGTCTGCCATGCGGGATTACCCAGTGAAATCACAAGGCCTTCCACGCCTTCGTCGGGCACGATCAAATTCGAACCGCGGCCCAGGATAAAAATCTCGATTCCACGCGTCTTCGCCTCGCGCAGTAAACCGCTCAGGTCGTCCGGCGTCGCCGGTTCGGCGTAAATGCGGGCGGGGCCGCCGACGCGCATCGTGGTTTTTTCCGCGAGCATTTCCTCACGCTTGATTTTCGTCGCGGCGGAAACGCGCGCGCGCAACACATCGGCCAGTGCGTCCCAGCGTTTCACCGCGCGCACTTGCTGCTCGACGAGTTCGAGCCATTCGCGCGCCTGCTGGTCAATATCACCCGCACCAACAAACGCCACTAAATCGCCGCTTTTGATGTCGCTCTTGAGTCCATCGAGCATAAACGCGCCATGCCCCGGATAATAGGCCACCGGAAGCGCGGACGCGTTGCGGCGCAATTCCGCATAGAGATCCGCGGTCGTGCCGCCTTCGACGTGCGCCTCACCCGCCGAATATACATCCAATAGGTACAAACGGTCGGCCTGGGCCAGCGCCGCCGCAAATTCCACTTTGAATTGCGCAGTCCGGCTAAAACGGTGCGGTTGAAACACCACAAGCAGACGCCCTTTTGCCCTGCGGCGCAAACTTGTGAGCAAGGCCCGGATTTCCGCCGGATGATGTGCGTAGTCCTCAATCACCGTCAGGTCCTGCGTCGCATGCAGCACCGATTGGCGGCGCCGCACTCCCGGGTATTGCGCCAGTAGATTCTCCGAAAATTCCGCGCCCATCAAGTGGAGGGCCGCCAGCGCCGCAGTGGCATTGCTGGCATTGAAATCGCCCATGGCCTGAACCGCGGCTTGTTTGAGCGGGAAAAGTCCGTTTAAAGCCAACTTAGTCGAACCATCGGTTTCCGACAAAATGCTTGCGCGGTATCCACCGCTGCGCCCAAAGGTAATCACCGGGGTCGATTTGAGCTGCGCCGTCGCCCGGGCCGACAGCGCACAGGCATCGCTGACCAGCACAGCCTGGCGCGTGCGGCCGAAGAGCGCCACAAATGTGGCCTCCAGATCCTCCAATTGGCGATAGTGGTCAGGATGATCCCAATCGAGGTTCACCGCCACGGTGATCTCGGGGGAAAACCGCTCGATCGTGCCGTCGCTCTCGTCGATTTCCGCAACAACCCATTCATTAGAACCAATGCGGGCCGGAGCCACATTCTCGTCGTTAAACAGGCCGCCCAGCACGTAACCCGCGGAGAAACCAGCCCGGCGCAGCGCCGTGACAAGCATCGCGCACGTGGTCGTTTTGCCATGGGAACCGCATACGGCCACTAGCTTCTTCTCGCGCACGATTTCCGCCAGAAATTCACCGCGGCGCACGAGTTGAATTTGTCTCTCGCGAGCCGTGATATGCGTCGGGTGTTTCGGCGAGATGGCCGAGGAGCACACGACCAATTCGCATTTCTCCGGCAATCCTCCAGCGGGAGTCAGGGTGATTTTTTCCCGTTCGAGCTGCAACAGCATCGCCTCGGTCATGCCATCGTCTTCGCCACTGACTTGAAAACCGAGCTGAGCGACATAGATCGCCAACGGTCCCATGCCCATTCCTCCGATGCCGACGAAATGAACCGACGCTATGTCGCGGGAATAGATTTTCGGCAATGGTATGCGTCTCATGTCGTCAAGCGGGGGGTTGGTCGCGCGAGTTCGGGTCCGGTTCCGCGAGAAGTCATCTCTTCAAGGTCATTGAGCATTTCGTCGATGGCGTTCGCACGATCCATGCGTTCCAGGTTCGCGCGAAATTTGTTCATCAACCAGTCGTTGAAAAGCACGTCTTTCACCTCGCCGTGCAGGTCATTCATGCGCTCCTGCGCGATCACAAGGCCGCCGCCCTGCATTTCGAAATAGCGGGCGTTTGCCCACTGGTGATTGTCGGCAGCGTGTGGATAGGGAATGAGAATAGCCGGCGTGGTGCAGCGAATGAGCTCGGCAATGGTGCCGGCGCCAGCACGGGAAACGACAAGGTCCGACGCCGACATCAACGCGCCCATCCGATCGCAAAAAGGTATGAACAGCGCCTTGATCGGTTCACCGGTGCGTGTGCGCAATTCGCGCACTTCCGCCTCGCGCTTTCCCAAACCGGTTACGCAGCAGACTTGCACGCCCTCAAGCGCCAGCGCCTCGGCTTGTTCATAGGCCCAATTGTTGAGCGATGTCGCACCCTGGCTGCCGCCGAGAATGGTGAGCATCTTGAAACGTGGATCGAGACCGAAACTTTGGCGCGCCGTTTCAAGGGGCGTGCGCTCAATTTCCTTCCTCACCGGCAAGCCCATGTGGCGTATCGCCGCCGGCGAAACAGCGCCCATGTGAATGCCCGGTGGCAAATACACGCGACGTGCCAGCCGTCCGAGCAGCCGGATCGCACGGCCTGGCACACGGTTCGCCTCATGCAGAACCACCGGTACTTTGAACATTGCGCCCGCGACGATCACGCTCGCCGTGGTAAACCCGCCGAAGCCCACGACGCCGTCGGGGCGTTGCTTGCGCACCAGGTTGATCCCGATAAAGAACGCCGACGTCTGCTTGAAGACGAACCGGAAAAAACCGACAGGATGCAGCGAAAAAGGCGCGCTGGGAATGCGCCGGAATGTGAGGTGCGAATATTTTTCGATCAGCCGCGCGTCGACTTTTTTGTTCGAGATCAAAAGGGTCGCCTGATGCCCCCGCGCGACCAGCGCCTCGCCGAGCGCGATGCCCGGCGAAAGATGTCCACCCGTGCCGCCGCAGGAAATCAGGAATCGCTTCACCTCAGGTGACCTCCGTCATTCTGCGGTCCTGGCCTGACAACGCGCGTGGCCAGGAACGCTGGGTGTTGACGATTATTCCCACGAGAAGCCCCATGAGGAGTAGATTCGAAAGTCCCGCGCTGACGAACGGCAGCGACATGCCTTTCGTGGGAAAAATCCCCGTGACGACACCCAGGTTGATGATCGCCTGGATGCAGATGAGCAGCAAACAACCAGTCACAAGAAGGAATTGGAAAAGGTTCGGCGCGCGACGCAGGTGGATGAGTCCTGCGACAAAAATGACCGCGAACAATCCCACCACCGCGAGCGTGAAGCACAATCCGAGTTCTTCGCCCATCACCGCAAAAATGAAGTCGGTATGAGCCTCGGGGAGGAAGTTGAGCTGCTGGCGCCCCTGCCCCAGCCCGACACCCGTGGTGCCGCCCGCGGCAAATGCCGCAAGCGATTGGTAAAGTTGATAAGTGCCTGCGCTCTTGTTGCCTTCAACGTCGAGGAAGGCCACAAAACGGCGCAAGCGATTTGGATTGTGAATGACCAGCACCGCAAACACCACCGCGGCCGAGGCCACTGTCGGCAAAATGTACCGCCAATGCGCGCCGGCGAGAAACAGGAGAATCAGGCCGATCGAAAGAATCAGCGCCGCCGTGCCAAAGTCGGGTTCGAGAATAACCAGTCCCGCAAAAGCTCCGACTATAACCAGCGGATAGATATAGCCACGCTTCAACTCGTGAATTTTCGTCTGATTGATCGCCAGGTAGTGTGCGAGGCAGAACACCATCGCGAGCTTGGCGAACTCCGAAACCTGCAATCGGAGCGACCCATAGCCAAGCCAGCGACGGCTGCCTTTCACGGAAATTCCCAGATGCGGAACCAAAACCAGCGCGAGCAACACGAGCGAGACAATGCCAATCGGCCACACGTGCTTACGCAGCGACTCAAGATCGACGCGGCTCACCACAAAGGCCAGCACCGTGGCCAACACAAGGCCTATCACCTGTTTGTTCAGATAGTAGTATGGCCCCTGCTTAAACCATGCACTAGCACTAAACAAGGTGATGAGCCCGAGGATGGCCAGGCCGATCACGCACACCACGATCACCGCGGCGGGATTGATCTGAAACCGTCCACGAGGTTGCTCCTCGGTCAGGGTGATGCTGGTCATCGGCGTGGGATCGTCGTGTTGAAATTACGGATTCGGAGCAACGGGCGTGACAGGGGTGGATTCCTCCACTTTCACGACCGGCGGCGCTTCGGCCGGCGCCACAGGGCTCGCCTCGGAGGCGGGCGGCGGAGTGACGGGATTCTCAACCGGCGTGGCCGGAGCCACCGGCGTCTGTTCGGCCGGCGGAGTCACCGCGGGTTCCGCAGCTCCCGGCGTTTTCACACCGGGAATGATCAATTTCTGGCCAGCACGAATATTTTTTGGATCAGAAATCTGGTTCGCAAAGGCGATTTCGCGCTGCGGCACGCCGTACTTACGCGCAATTTGCTGAAGGCCTTCGCCGGGCAACACGATGTGTTCGACGCTGCCGGTGGGCGCGGCCACCGTTGAACTTGGAACAACCGGCGGCGCAGAGACCGTCGACGCGGTGGAGCCCGCACTCTTTCCAGAAGCCGGAAGAACGAGTTCCTGGCCGGCGCGCACGGTGTCGCTTTTGAGATCGGGATTGAGCGAACGAATATCCGCCACCGTGGTGCCCTGCTTGCGGGCAATCACGCCCAGCGAATCGCCCGCCTTCACCGTGTACATACGAGTGCCGGAAGGCGCCGCACCTGCTTTGGGGGACTTACCGGGGACGATCAGCTTCTGACCGACCTTGAGCGGCGTGTTCGGACGCAGACCATTGGCCTTGGCAAGGTCTTCAACGCCCAAACCGTGCTTTTTCGCAATCTTCCAGAGGCTGTCGTTGGGTTGGACTTTGTAGGTGGAGGCTGGTGTCACACCGGTAACCTCGGAACTTTGCAGAACGCCGGCGGCGGAGGAGCCGGGCCGCGTCGGATTGTAACGCTGGCTGTTGAAGGATACCTGGGGCATTCCTTCGGGCGCGGGAGTTTCGGTGCCAGCCACCGCGCCAGCAGAATCGACCGGAGCGCCGGGATAGCTCACGCTGGGTGCGGCCGTGCCGGTTTCCGGCGCGGGCTCCTTGGGAGCGGGACGCGATTTGGTGCTGCACCCCGGAATCGCGAAGACGAACATGAAGACGGCGGCATGGACGGCCACGACAACGCCGAATATTTTCAGGATTTTCATAGGCAGGTTTTGGGTTTAAAAATTGGTTCGTTTATTTTTTGGCTGGCGGCTGTGCGCCGAGCGACCTTACCAGCTGTTCAAACTGGTCGCCCCGATCTTCGTAGCTCTTGAACATGTCGAAACTCGCAAAGCCCGGGCTGAGCAGCACGTTGTCGCCTTCGGCGGCTTGGTCGGCGGCTTTTTGCACCGCGTATTCAAGTGTCGCGCAGACCGTGTGCGGCACCTGCCGGCCAGCGAAGGCCTCGGCCAGAGCATGCTTCGTTTCACCGATAAGGAAAGCGTGTTTTATCCGCGGCGCAATCCGCCCTGCGAAACTCGCAATGTCTCCACCCTTTGCGCGGCCTCCCAGAATGATCAGAACTGGCGCGGCGAAGCCCCCCAGTGCCGCTTCCACCGCGTGGAAGTTCGTGGCCTTCGAGTCGTTCCAAAAGGTCACACCTTTGCGCTGGCCCACGCTCGCGAGGCGGTGCCGCCCCAGTCGGAAGCTTTGCGCCGCCGCGTAAAGTGTCGTTTCCGGCAGCCCCGCGTGGCGCCACCAAGCGGCCGCCAGGATAAAGTTTTCGCGCTGCGGGTAATGTTCGAAAATCGTTCCGCTCAACAAAATGTCCGCCGGCTGGTCCTCCGTGGGCACGCAGGCGTCGGGCGGCAGCGTGCGGCCGATGCCCACGGCATACCTCTGAACCGAACTACCAACAAGAACCACGCCGCCCACCGTGCGATCCAGCAGGCGCCATTTTGCGTCAAAGTATCCGCGCATTCCGGGATGCCGTTCAAGATGGTCCTCCGCGAAATTGGTCCAGAGCGTGGAATCCGCCCGGAAATGCATGAAGGTCTCCGACTGGAACGAACTGACTTCGCATACGGCCACATCGTCGAATACGCCTCCGGAGTGGTCCGAAACCAGCTGCGAGAAGGAATGACCCACGTTGCCCGTCGCGTAGGCTTCGCGCTTTGCCTGTCGCAGAGCATGGGTCAAAAACTCGGTCAACGTCGTTTTACCATTGGTGCCCGTGACGGCCACCACCGTACCGCGCCAGAAAAGCGCGGCAAAATCGAGTTCGCCGAGGCAGAGACAGCCGCAAGTCCGCGCGGTCACCAGCCAGCGATGGTCGGGCGGGAAACCGGGGCTGAAAACCACCAGCCGATGCGCCGCCGCATCCGTCGGGGTGAAGGTGTTGCGCGCGCCTTGCTGTTTCTCGTCGAAGAGCACGCCTGTGGCCTCGATCTTTTCCAGCAGGCCAAGCACCGCGCGGCCGCTCACGCCTCCACCCAGCACGGCCACCGGGTATCCGAGAAGTGGATTCAAAATTTCTGGAATGCGAAGTGCCATCAGCGGAGTTTGAGTGTCGCGAGCCCGGCCAGGGCGCACATGAGGGAAATGATCCAGAAACGGGCCACGACTTTTGTCTCGGGCCAGCCCATCTTTTGGAAATGGTGGTGAATCGGCGCCATTTTGAAAAAGCGCCGGCCTTCGCCAAAACGGCGGCGCGTGTATTTGAAATATCCAACCTGCATCATCACCGATAACGCCTCCGCGACAAATACGCCGCCGACGAGCACCAGGGTCAGGGGTTGTTGCACCATGAAAGCGATCATGCCGATCAAACCTCCCAGAGCCAAAGATCCCGTATCGCCCATGAACACTTCCGCCGGATACGAATTGAACCAGAGAAACGAAACGCCGCCGCCCACGATCGCGCCGCAGATCACCGCGAGTTCGTTGGTGCCGGGCACATAGCTGATCAGCAGATAGTCCGCGATGCGTGAATTGCCCGACGCATAAGCCATGAGTCCGTAAACAAGCGCCACGGTGATGGTGCAGCCGACCGCCAAGCCGTCGAGGCCATCGGTGAGGTTGATGGCGTTGCTGAAACCCACCAGCCAGAAAAACACCATCAGGAACAGCATCCCCAACGGCATCGAGACAAGCACGGGGTGCTTCATGAACGGCACCCAGAGTTCACGAATTTTCGCCGCGCTTTTCGGATCCAGCATAAGCAGGCCGATCGCGCACAACGTGATCGCCGTCTGCCAGAACATTTTTTCCCTCGAAGAAATGCCGTCGCGGCTCTTGCGCACCACCTTCAGGTAATCGTCGCGAAAGCCGACGGCCGTCAGGCATGCATAGACAAACATGGCAACGAAAACCCATACGTTGGGTTTCGCCCAAAGCGCAGTGCTCAGAAAAACCGAACCAAAGATCAGAAGCCCGCCCATGGTCGGCGTATTCTTCTTGTCGAACTTTGTCGCCAGATCGCCCGTGCGGTCGTCGTCGTAGTGCTGGCCGAATTTCAGGACCTTCAATTTGTGAATCACCCATGGCCCGAGAATAAATCCGATCACGGTCGCCGTGATGATCGCCATGAGCATGCGAAAGCTGTGGTACTGCAGCAAACGCAGGAACCCATAATGTTCTTCAAAGTTGGCGAGATAACTGAGCATCGAAATTTTTTATAGAAAGAAAGGGGAATGACTCTGGCGGACAGTGCGCGCTGCGCTTGGTGCCGGGAAATGCCAGCCTGATGGCAAGACCGAGCAGCTGTACCCGGCCGAGAACGCACTGAAAGGCGAACCGTGCCCCTTGCCACCACCGCCGGAGGATGGGAAAGATTTCGCCGACGGAGCTAAAACTTTTTCCAACCCGTAACGACGGCTGCCTTTGACAAACACCGCACCACGAAAGGCGGCAATGGCCCCGGCCACCGGTTCCAAAACATCCACACATTTGATCCGCTCGGACCGGCACGCCGGCTTCGATCGCTCCTGCAAGCACCGAGCCCGCCTCGCTGCCGATCACAAAAGCCCGATCCTGCTCTCGCAATTGCAACGAACGACCCAACTCGCGGTGGTAACCAGGTGCATCCGGTCCGAGTTCCTCCATGCAACCGAGGACAAACAATCGCGGTTCGTCCACTGGTGCGATGGCATAAAAAGTTTCAAGCGCGTCCGCCATCGAAGCGGGACTCGCGTTGTAGAGATCGAGATAAAGCATCCGCGAACCGTCGCGACGGAACTCGCCCCGCCACTTGGCCGCCTGCCAGTTTTCCAGCGCCTGCTGGATCGCGGTATCTTTCACGCCCAACTCCGTGGCGAGCACGATGGCGAGCGCGGCGTTTTGAGCCATGCCACGAGTCACGCGGCGAAAACGAAAAACGCGCTGTCCGATCGCAAGCTCGGTGCCATTTTCGCCAAACGAAACTTTGTAACTCACCACGCGCGACGCCGCGGGCTCCGCACCAGCCGGCGCAACCACGATGCTCGTCTGCGGCAAATCGCGGAACGGCGGAAAATCCCAGCATTGCTTCGGGAAAACCGCCAGCCCACCCGGCCGCACATATTGCAATAAAACGGATTTCTCGCGTGCCACACCATTCAACCCACCTAATTCCTGTGTGTGGGCCGGTGCCACGAGTGTAATGACCCCATGGTCGGGCAAAATCATTTCGGCCAGCTCCTTCATTTCGCCCGGCCCGCTGATTCCCGCCTCGATCACCGCGTATTCGTGCTGGCTCGGCACGAGTTTCGTGAGCGTGAGCGGCACGCCCAGGTGATTGTTGAGATTTCCCTCGGTCGCGAGCACGCGTTCGTCACCGCCGAGCAATTGCGCGAGCAAATTTTTCGTCGAGGTTTTTCCACAACTACCGGAAACACCCACAACGGTTCCGCGAAACTGTTTGCGATGCTCCCGGGCGATCGCCTGAAATGCCTTCAATGTGTCCTCGACTACCAGCTGTGGAAGGATCAGCGAAGGATTCGGCTTGCTGACAATCGCCGCGCTCGCACCGGCGGCCAGCGCCGTCTCCAAAAAATCGTGGCCGTCGCGCTTGTCGGTCTTCAGCGCGACAAAGACCTGTCCCTGCTTCAACTGCCGCGTGTCCTGCGTAAACCCACACAACGGCGAAACCGGCGCCGACAGCCAGTGGCCACCGGTCCAATTCGCGAGATAAGTGGGTGCAAACGAGAACACGGAGATTTTTTATAGTTCGGCTTTTAGCTTTGATTTTTCAGGGTCTTGATGCCGATAAGTTCGCGCACGACCTGCCGGTCATCAAACGGGATCACTGTATCGGCAAATTCCTGGTAGGATTCGTGGCCTTTGCCGGCGATGAGCAGGCAATCGCCTGGACCGGCGGCGTCGAGCGCCAGGCTGATCGCGCGCCGGCGATCTTCGATCCACGTGATTTTTTCCGGCGCCGTCACACCGATCTTCATGTCGGCAAAAATCTGGCTGAGCGCCTCGCCGCGGGGGTTGTCCGCCGTCGCAAAAGCATGGTCCGCGAAAGCCTGCACAGCCTTCGTCATAAGCGGGCGTTTGGCCCGGTCGCGATTGCCGCCACAACCATATACTACAAACAATTTTCCGGGTGTGATCGTCCGCAGCATCCCGAGCGCGTTGCGCAACGCGTCGTCGGTGTGCGCATAATCGACCAACACGTTGAACGGCTGGCCTTCCTCGATGCGCTCCATGCGCCCGGCCACGCCTTTGAAGTTTTTCAAACGCGGCAGGAATACCACCGGATCGCGACCCAGCGCCCATGCCGTCGCAATCGCGGCGAGGACATTGCTCACGTTGTAACGACCGATCATCGGACTATCGACCATCATCGTGCCGCCCGGCCAGACCAACTTGAAGGTGGTGTTCTTGAAATTCAGCGCCACTTCCTCAGCCCGCACCTGAGCGCGCGGATTTTCGCCGTAAGTCACAAGTTGCATGCGTTCCGAAACCATTGTCGCCAGTTTCTCACCGTGCGCATCATCGAGGTTCACGACGCCGATCTTTGGTTCCGTGCCGCTTCGGCCGGTGAAGAAGCGCGATTTCACCTCGAAATACGCATCGAGCGTCTTGTGATAGTCGAGGTGATCCTGTGTCAGATTCGTGAATACAGCGGCGGCAAACTGCATGCCGAGCACGCGTTGCTGATCGATGCCGTGCGAACTGACCTCCATCACCGCCTGCCGGCAACCCGCGTCGCGCATCTGGGCGAGCATGCCGTAAATATCCACCGACTCAGGCGTGGTCTTGAAAGATGGAACCGTGCGCGTGCCGAGATCGTAGTTGATCGTGCCAAGCAAACCGACGCGCTGATCGTCATTGAGGAAATGTTTCACCAGATGCGTGACGGTGGTTTTGCCATTGGTGCCAGTCACGCCCACGACCGCCATGTCGCGATCAGGAAAACGATAGAAACGTTGCGCCACGCGCGCGAGCATCGCCCGCGGATCGGTAACTTGGATAAAAGTGACTTTGCCCGGCGCGTGCATCGGTAGTTTCGCCGTCACTACAGCCACCGCGCCGCGATTGATTGCCTCGTCGATGAAACCGGCACCGTCGGTGCGGAGGCCCGGCATCGCAAAAAACAAAGTGCCAGGAACAACCCGACGGCTATCCATCACGATACCGGAGATGGGAAGGTCGAGATTGCCCTTGTGGGCGACGATTTCGCCGTCGCGGAAGAAGTCGGATATTTTGGGTGCCATTTTGAATACGCGCTGTTCGATAGCGCCGCGTTTTTTGCTCCTGCCCATGGTCCTCGTCTGAAACGCGTCGATCAGAACGTGATTTTGAGTAAGATAACCGATCATAGACGTCCCCCCAAGGCCGCGATGGGCCGGTTGTAATCCATGACCGGCTTGATATCGAGATACTGGATCAGCTGTTCGCCAATCCGTTTGAAACTGGGGGCGGCGACCAATGCGCCCGAGGCCATGCCGCCTGTTGGCAGATGGCCGTCGTCGACGATGACAGAAATCAAAACCTGTGGCCGGCTCGCCGGGAAAAAGCCCACAAACGAACCCACGTGATGCGTACTAGAATATTGTCCGTTGATCAGTTTCTGCGCCGTGCCGGTTTTGCCGGCGACTTCATAGTTCGGTATCGCCGCGTCCCGCGCCGTGCCTTCGATCGATGCCACTTTGGTCAACAAAACAGCCATCGTCTCCGCAGTGGCCGCGGAAATCACCCGACCGCGCGACGTCGGGTCGAAACGGTAGACGCGCTCGCCCCGGGAATCCTTTACCTCCCGGATGATCTGGGGACGCATCAGCAGACCGCCACTCGCCACCACACCCATGGCGTAGTGAATCTGCAACGGCGTGGCCGCGACCGACTGCCCCATCGGCATGCGCGTGATGGTAAGCCCATCCCACTTGTTGGGCGGAGCGATTTCGCCGTCGATCTCGCCTGGAATGGGGAACCCGGTCTTTTCGCCAAAACCAAACTTGCGCGCGTAGTCATAGAAACGTTGTTCGCCGAGCAGCATGGCCAGCTGGGCGGCGCCCTTGTTGCTGGAGTGGCTGACAATTTCGCCCACCGACAAAATCGGATTTGCAAAAGGATGCGACTCGCGCGGCAAACCGCGAACCTTGCCCCTGTAGTCGATTTGGGAGAGGCCGCAGTCGAATTTGGTGGTCGGCGTGACGAGCTGCTCGTTCAACGCGGCGCTTGCCGCCACAATTTTGAAGGTGGAGCCGGGTTCCAACTGGTCGCAGATTGCGATGTTACGCTGCGCGGAAAGTTCGGCCTTGTTGAATTCGTTGAGGTTGAACGTCGGGTAATTTGCCATCGCCAGCACGAACCCCGTGCTCGGTTCGGAGACGATGATGGTGACCTTCTGGGGGGTGAACTTCTTCACGATTTCATCCACTTCCCGTTCAACCATGTGTTGAACCGCCGAATCAATGCTAAGAACTAAATTAAAACCATTGGTCGCCGGTACTTCGCGCGTGCGGAATTGCGCCATTTCGCGCTGGCGTCCGTCCTTCTCCGATTCGCGCCAGCCATCCTGGCCGCGCAGGTAAAAATCCGCATAGCTTTCGATGCCGGCCGCCGGAGCTCCCTCCTTGTTCACGTAACCAACGATATGCGCCGCGAGTTGATTCTGGGGATAGGTTCGGCAATAAGTGCGCTCGCCGTAGACGCCTTTTACCTTCAGCGCCATTATCTTTTCGTAGTTTTCCTCAGTGACATTTTCGTTGAGCTTCGCCCAGCGAATATCGCGCTCCTCCTCAGTCTGGTCATCCGGCGAGGGCTGACGGACTTTGGTACACATGATTTTTTGGAGCTGTGCCAGCGGCAGGTCGAGCAACGCCGCCAGCTCCGGCCATTTCGCTTCGTCCTCCTTGCGCAGCACTTGGGGATCCACGCCGACCACCACAAGGGAACGGCTTGTTGCAAGGACGTTCCCGCGTGTATCCAAAATATCACCACGGCGGCCTTTTTCCGGAATGATCTGCCGGCGGGCCTTGTCGATATAACGGACAAGCTGATCGCGATCGATCACATGCAAAAAGAAAAGGCGCACCCCCACCCCGCCCAAGCATACGAAAATGCCTGCGGCGAGCACCACTATCCGGTAGTTGGAGGCAAAACCTTTCGACATGATCTCAGTGCGTGGCTCCCAGGGCGAAGGTCACCGGCTGCACCGTTGTCTGAGGGTTGAAAATTTCCCGGTTGCGACGGGCAGCCAGACGCTCTTCCGGATTTTCACTGATGCGCACGATCTGCGTGCGGTAATCCGGAGAGGCCAGACCCAGACGCCATTCCTCGTTGCGTCGAAGGAGGGTTTCGGTGGATTGCTCGACACCAATCATCGCCGTTGTTTCGGCGAGGCGGCGTTCCACCTCCGCAGTACGGTACTCATAGGATTTGATGCTGTTAGCCGTCTGCGCCATTTGATTGCGCAGCCAGACCGTGCCGAGCCCGATTGAGCCGGTGAAGCAAATCATGACCAGAGTGTAAACGAGAAGCTGGTTCACGAAGGCGTTCCTGTCGTTTTTATGCATGGGGGTACGAAATGGTTAAAGTTTGCGAAGAGCGCGCAACTTGGCGGAGCGGCTGCGCGGATTGAGGGCAAGTTCTTCGTCGCCTGGAGTGAGCGGGCGGCGAGTCAACGGTTCGGCCAGCACCGTACGGAATTGTTGTGGCGTGTGATCGTCGGCGCTCTCGGGCTGGCCGCATTGCCGACGGAAAAACTGTTTTACCAAACGATCCTCCAGCGAATGGAAGCTGATCGCACAAAGCACCCCACCCTTCGCGAGCGTCGCAAAAGCCGCGGGCAATGCACGCTCGATCGCGCCAAGTTCGTCATTCACCGCAATGCGGATGCCTTGGAAAGCCCGCGTGGCCGGATGGATTTTTGACATGGCTCGTTCCCGCGCCGGGATTGCCTCGGAAATGATTTCGGCCAACGAAGTCGTCCGCGCCAACGCGCCGGTGCCGCGCGCGGCCAACAAGGCACGCACCACACGACGCCAGTTGTGCTCTTCGCCGTACTCGCGAATCGCTCGCACCAACATTTCTTCGGTGGCCGTTTCCAGCCACAGGGAAGCAGGCACGCCCGCGCGCGTATCCATGCGCATATCGGCCGGAGCATCGTTGCGAAAGGAAAACCCGCGTTCGGCTTCATCGAGTTGAAATGACGAAAGTCCCAGATCGAACAACACGCCGTCATAGCCCGTGCCAGCGAATTCGCCGAGCTGGCCAAAGTCCGCACTGATCAATTGAAAACGTTCGCTGTATTCAGATTTTAACGACGCCGAACGTTCCAGCGCCGCCGGATCGCGGTCAAACGCCGTCACGCTTGTCCCCGGAGCTGATTCAAGAATCGCCCGGGTGTGTCCACCGCCGCCGAAGGTCGCGTCGAGATAGCGCCCGCCCGGCCGCGGTGCGAGGAGGCTCAGCACCTCGCGCAGCAGGACCGGTTTATGTCCGGGCGTCATGATCTCGTTCGCGTCTTCAAGCAGCGTGAAAAGCATCGGCGGTTCTCCTCGGGTCGCTGAAGGACGACGCGCCGCGTTCCCGCGGAAGGGGGTGCAAAACGAGCTCTGCACAAAGCCGTGGCTGCACCTTGGTGATGAACTGAGCCCCTGTCTTCGCCATGCGGCGGTGCCAGAGGCTCGCGGCTGCGAAACCCGTGAGTCGGGTCGCGCTATGATGAGTCGGGATGGTACTCATGGTGGTTAAATTCCAATGCGACGCATCAGGTCGCCGAAGTTTTCGCCCGCCGTCCGCGTCTGAACCTTCTGCCAGCGTTCAGGGCTGTAGATGGCGAACTTGTTTAAAGAACCAACGAGGACCGCATCTTTCGCGAGTCCTGCGTGCTGAAGCAGCTCATCGGACAGGCTGATGCGCCCTTGCTTGTCGAAAGTGAAAGCCAGCGTCTCCGAGAAGAACCGCTGGAACGCATCCTGAGCGTCGCGATCGGTCAGGGCCTTCTGCGCAATTTTCTCGTGTAATTTTTCAACTTCGGCGGGTGGAAGGACGGCCACGTAACCATCCGGATGCGGCGTCGCGAGGAACGTATCGTTTTCCCCGTGCGCGGACCTCCACGACGACGGAATCGTCAGCCGATTCTTGTCGTCGAGCGAATGCCGGTACTGGCCGGTGTAGAAAGCTTTGCCGAGTGTTGCCACAGAGATACGGTAAGGGTTGCCCCATTACGCCCCATTTCAACCCAATTTCCCCCACAACAGTCAAGCAAACTCCCCCACTAAACCCCGTTTCTTACAAAAAACTTATTCACAACTTCCGGGGTTGTCGCCGGCTTGAGCTCTTCCCAGTTCAGCAAACTCAAGCAAACGGCTTGCATCTACATGTATTCACCCGCCCTCGAACCGTTGGCGTGGCACAAACTGGTGAACGCCCCGTTTCGTCGCTTGCCCAAAACAAATCGGGGAAAATTTATAGCGAGCGATCGGGATTGACGACTCCAGTCCAGTAAGCCGTCACGCGATTTATCACCCCGCTGAGCGACGTTCGCCAGTGAGCACAGGCTGCTGGCAATCGTTGCGAAGCAAAATTGGGATGGATTCCTGCTTGAAGGTGGTTTGGTAGAGGCGACCGCGGATGGGAGCCCAAAATCTCTTCAAGACACCCTTTTTAACGCGCAAATCATACGATGTCTGGAAGCCCGTTGAGCAATTTGTCCAACGTAATGGGATAATCGCGGACGCGAACGCCCGTCGCGTTATAGACCGCATTGGCCACAGCGGCAGCCACACCGCAGATTCCGAGTTCGGCGATGCCTTTGGCTTTCATCGGCGACGAAATCGGATCGGTTTCGTCGAGGAAGATCACTTCTTGGTGCGGAATGTCCGCGTGCACGGGCACTTCGTAGGATGCAAGATCGTGATTAATAAAAAGGCCGTGGCGTTTGTCGACGACGAGTCCTTCAGAAAGTGCCGCGCCTGCTCCCATCGTCATCGCTCCGATTACCTGGCTGCGCGCGGTCTTGGGATTGAGAATCCGGCCCGCCGCACAAACCGCGAGCATGCGGCGGATACGCGTTTCACCGGTAACAGCGTTCACTGCGACTTCCACGAAGTGGGCCCCGAACGTCGATTGCTGGTATTTTTTATCGAGATCGCCGTATTCGATGCCGTCTTCTGCAACGAGACCCATGGGCCCTGCGGCTTCACCGAGCGGCACGCGGCGACCACCACTCGCGATATGACCGTCAGCGAAAGTCGTTTCCTTCGCCTCGAAGCCAAGCTTCTGCGCCATCGTTTCGCGCAACTTCATGCACGCCGCAAAGACGCCGGCGGTGGAATTATTGCCGCCAAATTGTCCACCTGAACCGCATGACACCGGGAAATTGGAATCTCCCAGTTTCACCACAACCTGGCTCAGCGGAACGCCCATCGTCTCGGCCGCGGTCTGAGCAATAATGGTATAGCTGCCCGTGCCGATGTCGGTCATATCGGTCTCAACCGTCACCACACCGCGATGATCGAGGCGTACGCGCGCCGCAGATTTCATGAGCAGGTTATTGCGGAACGCCGCCGCCATCCCCTGGCCGATTAGCGAGCGGTCTTCACGGATTTGCGCGGGCTTGGGATTTCTTTTGTTCCAAGCAAAGCGTTCGGCTCCAAGCCGCATACATTCGATGAACTGACGTTTTGAAAACGGCGGATGGGGATCGTGTTTCTCCTGCGATTTTTGTGCCTGCGGATCGTCGGAGCCGCCTTTGGCCGGATTGTCCGGAGCCACTTGTGTGTCGTTACGAATGCGAAACTCCACTGGATCGAGACCCAGTTTCTCGGCCATTTCGTCCATCGCGATTTCGAGCGCCATCATGCCCGATGCTTCACCGGGAGCGCGCATCGCGTTGCCTTCCGGCAAATCCATTTCGGCCAGCCGCATCGAAGTCATGCGGTGCTCGCCCGCATAGAGCAATCGGGTTTGATTAACGGCTGTCTCGACATCGCCGTCGGGTTGATCGCCCGACCAACTTTCGTGCGCGATGGCGGTGAGCTTGCCGTCCTTCGTCGCGCCAAGCCGGATGCGTTGAATCGTCGCCGGCCGATGCGTGGTGTTGTTCGCCATGAGCGGTCGTTGCAGGGCCACTTTTACGGGCCGGTGAACTTCGCGCGCGGCCAGCGAGGCCAACAGCACGTCGGCACGCAGAAACAATTTACCGCCAAAGCCACCGCCAATGTAGGGCGAGATCAAACGTACCTTGTCTTTAGAGATACCGAGCGTTTTGGCTAGGTCGCCCACGCCCCAGGCGACCATTTGATTCGAGGTCCACACGGTCAGCTTGTCGCCTTCCCACTTCGCGATCGATGCGTGCGGCTCCATCATCGCGTGCGATTGATCCGGTGTGGTGTAGGTCGCGTCAAACTTTACCTCAGCCGTGGCATAAGCTTTCGCAAAGTCACCCACCGAAGAATCCGGCGGACCGCCGAAACCGGGCTTCGGCTTTGTGGCTCGATCCTTCTCAGCCGCAAGATCGAAGCGTCCTGTTTGGTGTTGGTACTTCACCCGCAAAAGCTGAGCAGCCGCACGCGCTTGCTCGAATGTCTCCGCCACGACCACGGCAATGGCTTGGTGATAATGATCGACATCGGGTCCGCCGAGAAGTTTGGCCGTGTTGCGGTCGCCTTTTTCGAGCTTGCCGGCGTTTTCCGCCGTGACGATCCCAAGTACACCCGGTGCAGCTTTGGCAGCGCTTTTGTCGATGGAGATGATGCGCCCTTTGGCAATCGCCGAACCGACTACATAGCCGTAGGCAATATTTGGGCCAATGTCATTGTTTTCGTAGGCATAGCGAGCGGTTCCAGTTGTCTTGAGCGGTCCGTCGATACGATCAACGGGTTGCCCCACGACCTTCAACTGATCGATCGGGTTCGTCGTGGCTGGCGCATCGAATTTCATACGCTCGCTCCTTTTGCATCGGCCAAGACGGCGGCGATGAGACGCTCCGCCAATTTCAGTTTGAAGGCGTTTTGCTCCGTCGGCTTCGCGCCGGCAAATAAACGCGCCGCCACGGCCTGCGCGCCTTTCGGCATTTCCGCTTCGGCCGCTTCGACGCGCCATGGTTTGTGCGCCACTCCACCCAACGCAATCCGTCCGGTGCCGTCCCGCTGCACGATCGCGGCAACCGAAACCAATGCAAAGGCGTACGACGCGCGATCCCGCACTTTCTGGTAAAACTGCGCGCCATCGACAGGCGGCGGCAATGTCACGGCGGTAATAAGTTCGCCCGGTGCGAGGTTCGTGTCGAGATGAGGCTTGTCTCCGGGTAATCGGTGAAAGTCGGCAATCGGAATCTTCCGCGCGGCGCCGTTAGGTTGAATTGTTTCCACCGTTGCATCGAGCACGCGCAATGCGACCGCCATGTCGCTCGGATGTGTCGCAATACATGCATCGCTCACGCCGATCACCGCATGTTGCCGGCTAAATCCGTCGATCGCGCCACAACCGCTGCCCGGTGTGCGTTTGTTGCATGGCAAATTGGTGTCGTAAAAATACGGACAACGCGTTCGTTGCAGAAGATTTCCCGCCGTGGTCGCCATATTGCGCAATTGTCCGCTGGCGCCCGCCACCAACGCGCGTGAAAGGACGCTGTAATCGCGCCGCACGCGTTCGTCAGCAGCGAGGTCGGTGTTGCGAACGAGCGCGCCAATGCGCAAGCCGCCTTCGGACGTCGGCTCAATTTTGTCGAGGCCAAGGCCGTTCACGTCGACCAGATGCTCCGGCGTCTCTATCTCGAGTTTCATTAGGTCCAGGAGATTGGTTCCGCCCGCGACGAATTTCGCTCCCGGTTTGCGCGCTGCCGCTGCCGCGGCTTCGGCGGGCGTGTGCGCGCGTTCGAACGTGAAGGGTCTCATGTGGGTCGCCCTCCCACTTCTTTGATGGCTTCGAAAATATTGGAGTACGCGCCGCAGCGACAAATATTGCCGCTCATGCGTTCCCGAACCTCTGTTTCGCTCCAAACCGGCGGCGTCGTCAGGTCGGCCGTTGCATGGCTAGGAATGCCCGCTTTGATTTCGTCGAGCATTGCCACGGCGGAACAAATTTGGCCCGAGGTACAATAGCCACATTGATAGCCGTCGCACTTCACGAATGCAGCTTGCAACGGGTGTAGTTTTTCGGGCGTGCCCAGTCCTTCGATCGTCGTGATCTGCGCGCCGTGCTGCATCGCCGCGAGCGTGAGACACGAGTTGATACGACGCCCGTTGGCGATGACCGTGCACGCGCCGCATTGGCCATGGTCGCAGCCTTTCTTGCTGCCCGTGAGATGGAGGTGTTCGCGCAGCGCATCGAGCAATGTCGTGCGCGTGTCGAGCTCGAGTTCGCGGAGAGCTCCGTTTACCGTGAATGCAACTTTCATGAGGGTCGGCGCAACCGCTTCCGGAGTCGAAGCTGCGCCATAGCTGCGCGGCAACATCGCGAGAGCAGCGACCGCCGAACCCGCGATTAAGAACTCGCGACGGGTCAGCCCGCCTTGCTCCCGATCCATTTCAAAATCGCCAAATTCGTTCATATTCTCGGCCCGTTGTGCGCTCGCCGATACTCGGTCATTCGGCTTCCCTACGCCATCGGTCATCTTACCGTACCGCTCGTGGGGAATTGAGAACGGCACACTCCAAGTTGGGCCTAATCACGAGGCCAACACGGAAGGATGAAAATCCACAACTGAGCGGCGGGGATTTGGCGGATCGTGAGAGGAGTTTTCCAATCAGGCTTCCTTCTGAACTACATAACATATGCTTCTGCCAATTAGTTATTGCATCAGTTTTGCTAATCATCAGATTCCGCAAAAAGTTTCTTTTTGAACCCCGCTTTACATTCCAAAAATGGTTTCCCCGAACGGTCTTTTGTCAGGTTATTTTGAGATTCGCTGGCATGGACGCGGCGGCCAAGGAGCCGTCACCGGTGCAAAGTCTCTCGCCGAGTGCGTGCAGGGCACCGGCCGCAACGTCGTGGCGTTTCCCGAATACGGGCCCGAACGCCGCGGTGCGCCGGTCAAAGCCTTCAATCGTTTTTGCGCCAAATATATTCGTATCCACACACCGGTTACAACGCCGGACGTGATCATCGTAATTGATGCGACATTGCTGCCGCTTCCAGCCATCAAGGACGGCGCTCGTGAACACACTATTTTTTTGGTCAATATTGAAAAGACTCCCGATCAGGTTCGAGAAATCCTGGGACTCGAAAACCGCGTGGTGACCGTCGCGGCCAATCGTATCTCGCATAAATTGTTCAAGCGCGAGATTCCCAATTCCACCATGCTCGGTGCCTTCGCAAAAGTGGCGCCGCAAATTATCGGTCTCGACCAGCTGAAACACGAGGCGACGCATGTGTTTTCCGAACTGTTGGGTGCAGATCTTGTGGAGAAAAATTTGCAGGCAATCCAGCAGGGGCACGATCTCTGCCACGTCGGTTAAGGAACAATATGAGCACTCTTAAAACCTGGCAGGAACTTCCCCTCGGTGGAGTCATTCTGGAAGCGGGCAGCGCCGCGAAATATGAAACCGGCACGTGGCGCACGTGGAAGCCAATCACGCATCGCGAATATTGCACGCATTGCCTCAAGTGCTGGGAGTTTTGCCCGGAGGACGCGATAAAATTGGAAGATGGTTTCGATGGTTCGGGTGCTCCACGAAAATTCGTGAAGGAGATAAATTATTTCCATTGCAAGGGCTGTGGTCTTTGCGTCCGCGAGTGCCCGGTTAACAAGGAAGGCAAGGTCAAGGCACTGGAATCAATTCGCGACGAGGTCTGACATGAAAACCATTTCCGCTGGAAAACCCAAGATCGTCCCCATCACGGGAGCGGGCGCGTGCGCCCAAGCCATGCGCCAGATCAATCCCGATGTGGTCGCCGCGTTTCCCATCACGCCGTCCACTCAAGTCGTGGAAGACTTCTCGGCTTTTGTCGCTAACGGCCAGGTTGACACCGAGTTCGTCACGGTGGAATCCGAGCACTCGGCCATGAGCGCTTGCATCGGCGCCAGCGCCGCCGGCGGCCGCGTGATGACCGCAACGAGTTCCGCCGGCATGGCCTACATGTGGGAGTTGCTCTATGTCGCCGCCTCCATGCGCCAGCCTGTACTCATGACATTGGTGAACCGCGCGCTCACCGGGCCGATCAATATTCATTGCGACCATAGCGACTCGATGGGCGCCCGCGATGCTGGCTGGATCCAGCTTTACAGCGAGAACAACCAGGAAGCCTACGATAATCTCGTCATGGCGGCCCGCATCGCCGAACACCCGGACGTCCGCCTGCCCCTCATGGTTTGCCAGGACGGCTTTATAACCAGTCACTCCATCCAAACGATGCAGTTGGAGGACGATAAGGCCGTGCGCGCTTTTGTTGGACCGCACAAGCCTTACCATAGCATTCTAGACACAGACAAACCCGTCACTTGGGGCGCGCTGGATCTCCAGGATTACTACATCGAACACAAACGCGGCCAGGAGCAGGGCATGCGGAATGCCCTGCGTGTGATTCAGGAAGTCTCGGACGACTTCGCGAAAACCTTCGGACGCCAGTACGGATTATTTGAGGGCTATCAATTGGAAGATGCTGAAATCGTACTCGTCGCCATCAGTTCTTCGGCCGGTGAAATCAAGGAAGTCATCGACGAGATGCGCACCAAAGGCGAGAAAGTCGGTCTGCTGAAGATTCGCAGTTTCCGCCCTTTTCCCTATGTCGAAATCGCCAAGGCACTGTCCAACGCCAGCATCGTCACTGTGTTGGACCGCAGCGCAAGTTTCGGCGCCCACGGACCGCTTTTCACCGAAATCACCACGGCGGTCTACAATTATTCTGCAAACCGCCCGCTCCTGTTGGGCCACACTTTCGGTCTCGGCGGACGCGAACTGACCTTGCGTCACATCGAGCATATCATCAGCGAGAGCCGCATCTGCCTCGACAAAGGCGCGGTCGGCAACCGCCAGGGACTTTGGGTCAACGTGCGGGGGGACAAACTATGATCGCGACCAACACCAAGCTGGCCGAACTATCTCCTGAGACCAAACTCATGTGCGAGCGCCCCGGAACCTTTTCCGGCGGTCACCGCATGTGCGCGGGCTGCCCCACCGGCATTTTCACCAAAATGCTCACGCGCGTTTCCGACGAGTACGAGATTGTCGCCGGTAACGCCACGGGTTGCCTGGAGGTCGCGAGTTCCATTTTCCCCTATTCCAGCTGGCAGATTCCGTGGATCCACACCGCCTTCGAAAACGCCAGCGCGATGATGAGCGGCGTCGAGGCTTGCTACAAATCGCTGGTTCGGCAGGGCAAGCTTCGCAAGAAACTCAAATTTGTCGTCATGGGCGGCGACGGCGGCACCTACGATATCGGACTCCAATCGCTGTCCGGCGCGATGGAACGCGGCCACGATCTTACTTATATCTGCTACGACAACGGCGCCTACATGAACACGGGCGTGCAACGTTCCTCAGCGACACCGCTCGGCGCAGCGACGACCACCACGCCGGTCGGTCGCGAATCATATGGACGCAAGGGTAACCGCAAGGATCTCACGAAGATCATGCTTGCCCACAACCTGGGCTACGTCGCGCAGGCCAGCATCCACGACATCGGCGATCTTTTCCGCAAGCTGAAGAAAGCCATCGACCACGACGGTCCTTCCTTCATCAATCTGCTCAGCCCTTGCATTCCTGGCTGGAAAATCGATGCCGACATGGCGGTGGAATCCGCGCGCCTCGGCGTAGATTGCAACTTCTGGCCCTTGTTCGAAGTCGAACAAGGCAAGTTCACGATCAACTATCGTCCGCGTGTCGTGAAGCCCGCTTCCGAGTGGGTCATGTCACAAGGCCGTTTCAAACATCTCAAAAAGCACCCTGAAGTCATCGCTGCCTTCCAAGCCGAAATCGACAAACAGTGGGCTTGGCTGCAAATGGAAGAAGCTCGGACAAAGTAACCCTCCGACGCAACCAGCACATCAGTAGCCTTCAATTGTCCAGGAAAGATCGTGGCATTACTCCGTGCGTTTCGCCCAGCGTCCGGCGAGCACACCGCAGATCAACAGTTGCAGCGGATGATAGATCATGATTGGCAGCAGAATCATGCTCAACGCCGGATGCGCGCCGAACATCAATTTCGCCATCGGCACGCCCGAGGCCAAGGTTTTCTTCGAGCCGCAGAACACGGCGGCGATTCGATCCTCGGCGGTAAAGCCCATTGCCACGCAAACGCCGTATACAATCGCCATCACTAAAACAAATATCAGCAGTGAACCCACAAATCCTATCATCGGCGCGGCCAGCCCGTGTCCGGACCAGATGCCGCCCACAAAGGAATCGCAAAAAGAGGTGTAGACGAGCAGCAGAATCGTCGAGCGGTCGACTTTGTTGATCAGGTTTTTGTTTCGCCCCGCCCATGCGCCCAGTAAGGGACGCGCGAGTTGGCCAATGGCCAGAGGCAGGACGAGCCAGCAGACGAGATCGAGAATCACTTTGCCCACCGGAAGCGATGCACCGCCGCCCGTCTTAACCAACGCTCCCATCCAAAGCGGTGTCAAAAAGACGCCCAGCAGGCTCGACAACGTGGCGTTGAATACGGCCGCCGGGACATTGCCGCGCGCCGCCGCGGTCATCGCGACCGATGACGATACCGTCGAGGGCAGCGCGCATAAATAGAGGAAACCCAGCCGCAAATCCGGGGAAACCAGATCGCCCGCGAGCCAGAGCAGCCCAAGCCCTAACAAAGGGAAAAGCCCAAATGTGCATGCTTGGACCACGAGGTGCAGCCGCCAGCGCAACGTGCCGGCTTTGAGCGCGGCGAACGACAGCGCCAGCCCATGCAGAAAGAAAATCAGCGCCACCCCACCCTTCGTCAGGATTTCGGGATGCAGCCACCCGCCGGCTGCGCCAGGTGCGGGAAAAGCCCACGCCAAAATCACGGCTAAAACCATGCCCGTGAGAAACCAATCAGGACGCCATTTCATCGCTCGGCCCTCAGGTACGCCGTCCCCGAAATCTATTCAGCAACGCCGCCACTTCGTCGCGTCCCTCGATGCGCAGCGTCCATAGTAACGCACCGTAAACCGCCACGCCAGCCACCACTAAAACCGCGACCGCAACGCCATCCGTCAATTTTGAAACCGCAAATGTGTGCCCAGCCCACCACCAACCAGCACCCACCACCAAGCCCATGACCGAACTGGCCAGGACAATCTTTCCGAGATCGCCCAGCAAATGGCGAAACGCGAGTTGCGGCGTCCTGCGCGCCAGTTTCGCCTGAAGGTAAACAGCCTGGACCACAATCGCAACGTTGCCTGCCACCGCCAGACCGACAATCGAAAGCGGCCCCATCAAAGCGAAGCTCAGCACCACGTTGACGATGAAACTCAAAATTGCGGCTTTCACCGGCGTCTGCGTGTCCTTTTGCGCGTAGAAAGCGCGCAGGGCCAGATTCACGAAGGAGAAGAGCGGCAGGCCCAAGGCATAAACCGCCAGTACCGGAATCATCAACCGCGTGTCGCTCGCGTGAAATTTCCCGTGTTGGAAAAACATTCTAATGATCGGTTCGGCAAGCAGAGTCAGCCCGACCGCCGCCGGGATGTTGATCATGAGAATAAATCGCATGCCCTTGCGATAGGCGTCGCCCATTTGATCCATTTCGCCGCGTGCAGCATGGCGCACGATGAGGGGGAAAACCACGGTCGAAACGGCGATCGCGAAAACGCCAATCGGAAGTTCCATCAGGCGCGTCGCGTAGTTGAGCACGGATACAGCAGCATCGTTCAACGATAACCCGATGAAACGCGAAACCGTCATATTGATCAGATAAACCGCCGAGCCTAGCACGGTCGGTCCCATCAACCGTGCCACCGCGCGGACCGGTTCGCTCCAACTCAAATCGAAGCGCGGACGCCAACCCTCGCAGGCCAGCGCCCAGGCCGGCACCGACATCTGAAAAAAACCGCCGAGCAGCACGCCAATGCAAAACCAATTCATTTTGGCCGTGTCGGTTCCACCCGACCAGGCTCCGGCAAGGAGCAAACCGATCATCGAAAGGTTCAGCCAGATTGGCGAAAGTGCTGGCTCTAGAAAACGGTTAAAGGTCTGCAACGCCGCACTGAAAACCGCCGCAAGGCAGACAAACACGAGATAAGGAAAAAGTACGACTGCGAGTTTTGCGGCCAGCAGCCAGCGACCGATCGTGTCGTTGTCCGCTCCAAAACTTTGCCCGATTGCTGCAATTAATTCCCGCTGACTGAGGAGAAGCATCGCGACCAGCACGAGCGTTCCTGAAACAACAAGGAGCCAGCTTGCCACCTGACTGATCAGCGTGAAAGCGCCTGCGCGTTGGCGCTGTTCAAGTTCGTCATTGAGCGTTGGTACGAAGGCCGCAGTCATTCCGCCTTCCGCGAGCAAACGTCGGAAAAGGTTCGGCAGTTGAAAAGCCGTGGCATACGCCGACGCCAAAGCGCTCGTGCCGAAAACCGCTGCGGTCAATGTCTCGCGCACAAGCCCGAGCACCCGCGAAATCATGGTGGCGGCGGATACGACGCTAATGTTTTTTAGGCTCTTCGACACACAATTGGTTTTCGGGTCGGGCGCAGGCCTTAGCAAGTAACAAGTTGTTGGGTTTAACGGGAACCAGCCGGCTTCCGCCTGTCTGATAGAGGCGCTCGTCATCATGCGACCGGCATTGACGCTGCACATCTTTAACCGCACTTTATCCGCTCCATGTCCATCGTCCCGAAACTTGTCGAAAGACTCCAGCGCCACCCCAAGCGCATCGTTTTTCCCGAAGGGGCCGATCCGCGCATCCTTCAGGCCGCCCGACAATGGGTCACGCGTCGCATGGGCGCACCCATCCTCCTTGGCGACCGTTCCATCATCAAAGCCACCGCCGCACGCCTCGACATCAATCTCCAGGGCATGCGCATCATCGAACCCGAGCGCAGCGAGGAATTCGAAGGCTTCGTGAAACAGTTCGAGGAGCTTCGCCGCGAAAAAGGCATCACCGCCGTCGAGGCGCGCGACAGCGTTCGTGACACGAATTATTTCGCCACGCTCATGCTGGCCAACAGCCAGGCAGACGCCATGGTCGCCGGCGCCACGCGCACCACGTCGAGCGCCCTCCGTCCCCTCTTTCAAATCATTCCCAGACAGCCCGGCGCCCAGACCGCTTCGTCGCTCATGATCATTGATTTTGATGAGAAAAAAGTCGGCAGCGATGGCACCCTCTTTTTCGCCGATTGCGGCGTCATTCCCGAACCAACCACCGAACAACTCGCCGATATTGCCGTGACCACCGCGACGGTCGCCCGCCATCTGACCGGCGAAACACCGCGTGTGGCCCTCCTCAGTTGGGCCTCGAAGAGCAACTCAAACCATCCTTCGCTCCTAAAAATGCGCACCGCGACAGAACTTGCCCGCGCACGCGCCAAGGCCGTTTCGCTCGAAGCCGAGATCGATGGCGAATTGCAGGTCGACGCCGCCTTCGATCCCTCAGCCGCCGAGATGAAAAAAGTCGCCGGCCCCGTCGGAGGAAAAGCCAACGTGCTGATTTTCCCCGATCTCGCCAGCGGCAACATCGCCTTCAAACTTGTCCATCTGCTCGCCGGCGCGAACTGCTTTGGGCAAATCGTTACCGGCCTCACGAGGCCTGCCGCCGAGATCAGCCGCGGTTCCAGCGCGCACGACGTTTTTGGCGCCGCCGCCATCGTCGGCTGCCAGGCCATCGACCGCCGCCTGCTCTACGGCACCATGTAACAACCGATCTCGCGCTCGTAAAACTCAGCGCACGTCGGCCAGTTCGGCACTCTTCAAGCTTCCTCCTTCGACATGTCTTCTCCGAATCCAGACGACGTCCCGCCGCTGCCGCTCCTCACGCAACCGACGAATAAAGTCACCAAACGCATCTTCGTCGCCGCCACGCGCATGAACGATGGTAAGACGACGACCTGCCTCGGCTTGTTCGCCGCCATCCAATCGCTGTATCCAAGAGTTGGATTCATCAAGCCCGTCGGCCAGCGTTTCGTCGAAGTCGACGGCCATCAGGTCGACGAAGACTCTTACCTGCTCGATGTGATCTACAACGTGCATGTGCCTATCGAGAGCATGAGCCCGGTGACGGTTGACGGCACCTTCACGCGCCGCTTTCTGAAACATCCCGGTGAAACACTTCCCCTCCTCGAAGATAAAATCTGCCGTGCCTTCGACCGCGTTTCCTGGGAAAAAGATTTCACCATTATCGAGGGCACCGGTCACGCCGGCGTAGGCTCGGTCTTCGATCTCTCGAATGCCCGCGTGGCGAAGCTCCTCAACGCCAAGGTCATTCTCGTCGCCGCCGGCGGCATCGGCCGGCCGGTGGACGAACTGGCCCTCAACAAAGCCCTCTTCGACAAGGAAGGCGTTGAAGTGATCGGTGCTATCCTCAACAAAGTCGAACCCGACAAAATGTCGCTCGTCGCCGAATATGCCGGTCTCGGGCTGGAACGCCTCGGCGTGCCACTGCTCGGAGTTTTGCCGATTCAAAAAGTGCTGACCGCGCCCAACCTTTCGCAGATCGCCGAGGAGATCGACGGCAAGTGGCTCAATGGCCGCCGCAGCGCACGCCAACGCGTACAACGCGTCGTCGTCGGCGCGATGACCGCCAAAGGCATCGTCGACTACATCCAGCCCGGCGTGCTCATCATTACGCCCGGCGACCGCGACGACATCATTCTCGCCGCGATCTCCAGCGGAAAACTGACCGGTGAACGCACTATTGCCGGCATCATCCTGACGAACGACATCCCCCCGCACGAAAAGCTTTTGGAACTGCTCGCGCAGACCGACATTCCCGTCATTGCCGCAAAAGAGGAAAGCTACACGATCACCTCCAAGATCAATAGCATGACAGTAAAAACTCAACCGCAGGATACCGACAAGATTCCTGTGATCAAGAGCCTGATCACCGACCACGTCGACCTGCAAAAACTGCTGGCAGCGTTTTAAGGAAAACCTGCGCTCGTCAGCGATGGTCAGCGGATAAATATTCCTCTTCGCTGCCTCCGCTTCTTCGCATTGGTGCGAACTTCCATGGCAGCCGCCTGGGGACGCTGTCCTCCGTCTTTAACACCTGCCAACAAAATGTCGCGCGTGGCGAGTGTTTGGTTCATCGTGACGGGTCATGAAGTCGCCTGAAGCGCAACCATCCAGCCGCCTCGCTCCGTGGGATCTTTTGCTCGATGGACGTTTCAAATCGAAACGCCCGGGCCGCACGTTGTGGGCGCTATTCTCGGGCGAGCGCCTGTCGATCGCGATCGCCGTCCTTCTCTATGTGATCAAGCAAGCGCCCGCATCACTGCTTCCGCTCGCGGTTGGCATGATCATCGATGCGCTCACGCCGGTGAAGGACGAGTCGTTTCGCCGCATTCTTTGGATCGCCGCCGGTTATCTCGCCCTTCTCGCGCAAAATCCGATCATGCACACGCTCTTCGTGCGCGTGATGAGCCGGCTGCTGCGTCACATGCAGTTCATTTTGCGCAGCGCCCTCGTCGAGCGGTTGCAACAACTCGCCATAACCTTCTACGACACCCAACAAAGCGCCGCGCTTCAAATCAAGATCCTGCGCGACGTCGAGGCGGTCGACGGACTTTGCCGCCACTTGATGCACAATGGCCTCAATGGCGCGCTCATCATTGTTTACGTGACTGTGATCGCGTTGATGAAACAGCCGATGCTCGCATTGTATTTTCTCGTGACCGTGCCGGCCGGCATCGTCCTGCTTAAACTTTTCGACCGACGGTTCCAAAAGCATTATCAGGCCTTGCGCGAGGAAACGGAGCAGATGAACGCCCGCGTGAGCGATATGCTTCACATGCTGCCCGTCACGCGTGCGCATGGCCTGGAAGATTTCGAGGCGCGGGGCGTGCGGACGTTTTTCCATCGCTTGCGCAAACGCGGCCTCGAAGTCGATACGGTCACCGAACTTTTTGCCTCGATCTCGTGGGTCACGTTCAGCCTGTTCCAACTCGCGTGTTTGATCTTCTCGGCGTGGCTTGTGGTGAAAGGCAAAATCTCGGTCGGCGAAGCAGTGATGTATCACACGTATTTTGGCATGTTGATTGGTTCGGTGCAGCAAGTGTTGAGCGTTTTCCCCGCGCTGGCGCAGGGCACCGAGGCCATTCGCTCGATCGGCGAGGTGCTGGAGGCGCCGCAGCTCGAAATTCACGAAGGCAAGCCCGAGGCGCCGAATCCCCTGCGCGGCGAGATCAAATTCGAAAACGTCAGCTACACCTACTCGTATGGCCGCGAGGTGGCGTTGAGCGATATTTCACTCACCATCACGCCGGGCGAAACGGTCGCCTTTGTCGGTGAATCGGGCGCGGGCAAATCGACGCTCGTCAATCTCGCAATCGGTTTTCGCCAGCCGGCGAACGGGCGCGTGCTGCTCGATGGATTGGATCTTCGCGACATCGATCTGCGCACCTATCGCCAGCAGATTGGCGTGGTGCCGCAGTCGACGATTCTCTTCGCCGGAACGCTACGCGACAACCTCACCTATGGGCTTGCCGGCATCGGTGACGACGCGTTGTGGACAATTTTGAAACAGGCCAACCTTGAAGCCTTCGCGCGCGAACTGCCGCAAGGCCTCAATACACCACTCGGCGAAAGCGGCACGCGCATGTCCGGTGGGCAACGCCAACGACTCGCCATCGCCAGAGCCTTGCTCCGCAAACCGCGCCTGATCCTGCTCGACGAAGCGACCTCGGCGCTCGACACCGAGTCGGAGCGGCTTGTACAAGAGGCGCTGGTTCGGCTCACGACTGGCAGAACAACGCTGATCGTCGCCCATCGTTTTTCCACAATCCGGCACGCGCACAGAATCGTGGTATTAAGCCAAGGCCGCATCGTCGAAATCGGCACACACGAAGAGTTGCTGGCGATGAAAGGCCACTTTTACCGTCTGGCGAAACTGCAAACCTAGCAGGAGATCGCAGCGGGTGCGTCCCCGTATCCAACAACCGTAACAAAGAATATCGACAAATGGCGGTTGGCCGACATTCCTTAAGTCCGGCCTAGAGGAAAACCCAGCTGGAGATAGCACCTTCGCTCGACGCCCGACTTACAAAGTAAACCCGTGAAAATCGCCCTGCTTATACTCGTCGCATGCCTGATTGGAATGAGCTACCACTGTCAGCAAAAGGTTCATGCCCGAAAAGTCGTCGCCAATGCCAAACCTGATGCCTGCGGTTTTATCCCTCTGCCGCCACCGAACGATGACGACCCACACAAGGTAATCATTTGGAGTCCTTTAAACTGCCCGAGCGAGGCAGGGAGAAAATCAGACGCTCTCGCTGAAGCGCTAAAGAAAGCTGGAATTCCCTGCGTCCAAATAGCCCAAGTTTCCTTCCCCGGTATGAACAGCGACCAACTCGTCATCATCGACAAAGTATTCACTTGGGAGAATCCTATCGTGTTCGTTAACATGCGGGTCAAAAGCAGACCAACCATAGACGAAACCATTGCGGAGTATCGACAGATTTCCAAAGCGTCTTCCGCAAATCTCACAAAAAAACCCAAAATCTACTGAGGCTGAACAGGACATCTGCCACTGGCGCCGGGCGTAGAGATTACAGCTGGTTCTCCACCCAGGGGATCAGCGAGTAGAGAAAGGACTTTGTGCGCTGCCACCATGAAGTGGCGTGCTCGAAATAAATCGTCACGGGGCGGCCGTCCTGCTCGCCGGTCCAGGAGAGAAACCTTTCCTCGCGCCAATTGCCGCGGTCAGGGCGGTATTCCCAGGTTTTATGCAGATTCACGCGCCAGCTGCGGCGGGGTGAAAAATCTTCGTCGAGATATTCCACCATTTGCGCGGCGAGTTTTTTGCTCCGCACAAGGACGGCGATCTCGGTGTTGAGACTGACGGAGCGGGGATCGAGGTTGGCGCTGCCGATATAGACGCGCTCGCGGTCGAAGACATTCACCTTGGAATGAAGCGACGAAAGCGAGGAACGCGGACGATACCACCGGCGCTCGCTGCGCGTGAGGGCGGCTTGCGCCTTGTATTCGTAGAGTTCGATGCCGAGATCGAGCAGGTTGTAGCGATAACGTTTGTAGGCGGCGTAGACCAGCGAAACGTCCGTCGCGGGCAGGCCCGATGTAATCACCTTCACCTTCACTCCGCGTTCGCGCAACCGAGCGAGTTGCAAGCCCAACTCCTCCGTAGGTACAAGGTAGGCGGACTCGATGAGCAATTCCTCCCGCGTGTTCTCGAATTCCTGGGCGAGCCGTTGCGAGACCTGGGTTGTTTCGTGGCTGGCCTTTTGAATTTTACGCGGAGGCTCACAAATGATTTCTCCCTCCGCCCAGACGAGTTGGTTTTGCGTGAGCAGACCCTCGAGGTAGTTGTGCCAGCGCTCGTCGTTTTCCGATTCGAAGGCGTCGATCGTGAGGACGCGCTCCGCTAATTGCACCTTCAGGCGTTGGAGGTCTTCGGAGTTCGCGGGCCGTCGCACAAAGCGCGAGGCCGGCACGGACCATTGGCTGTTCCAATATTCGTCGAAGGCATGTGAAGCGTCGCTGGTGAGCGGACCGGCCACAAGGAGATCGAAGTCGCGAAAATTGCTCTCTGAATCGAGGCTGAAATAGTTGTTTCCGATGTTTCGGCCGCCAATGATCGAGACGGCGTTGTCGACGATGAAAATCTTGTTGTGCATGCGCCGAACCATGCGATCGAAGTCAAAAGCGTACTGCGGCAGACGGGCCCAGCGGGCGCGAAAACGAAAGGGATTGAAAACGCGGACCTGAATGTTCGGATGCGCGCAGAGCGTGGCCATCTCACGGTCATCGCTGAGATTGTTGTCGTCGAGCAGCAGGCGCACGCGCACACCGCGATCGGCCGCAGCGATGAGCCTTTGGAAAAAATAAGAGCCCGAAGCATCGGGGTCGCAAATGTAGTACTGCGCGTCGATCGTGCGCTCCGCGACGTCCGCCAGCGCAGTGCGCGCGACGAGGGCTTCGCGGCCGTATTCGAGAAGCTTGAAGCCAGACTGGCCGGGATGCGCCTGTACATGCGGCAGAAGCATGCGGCCGAGTTTGGTCGTGTCCGCCTGCTCCAAGGCCCGGGATTTTTCCGCCGCCAGATGCGGCCGGATTGAAACACAACCAACACCAAGGCACGCGACCGCCCCTAGCAAAAAAAGCCGGAGGAACGCTGTGCGTTGGTTCGCCATGAAAGGCAGTCACAACAAAGCTGCGCGTGCCAATTGGCAAGGCCCGGCACACGGCGAATCCCTTCGCGGCCTCAAAACACCGTTTGCGCTACGCACAGAATGTATTGTAGATTTTTCATCAACGTGCCCCCCACACCTCCAAGCCGCAGTTCGCAATCTCAGTCTGCAAATGCCTTTCCGGCCTCGCAGGCGCTGAATGCCAATGCTCCGCTGTTCTTCCAACGGCTGATGCAGAGCCTGCCCGACCGCATTTATTTTAAGGATACGGAAGGCCGTTTTCTCGCCATCAGCCACGCCCACGCCGCATCGCTCGGCCTCAGCAGCCCGGATCAGGCCATCGGCAAAACGGATTTCGATTTCTTCGAAAAAGCCCTTGCCCGCCAAAAATTCGCGGATGAGCGCGACATCATCCGCACTGGTATGGGTTTTTTCGGCAAAGAAGAACGCGCCCGTTCCAGCACTGGGAAAACACGCTGGGTCATGACCTCCAAACAACCACTGCTTGGAGACAATGGTGAGATCATCGGCACTTTTGGAATCTCTCGGGATATTACAGACATGAGGCTGGCCCGCGAGGCACTTGAAGCCCACCACCGACTCCTCGAAACCCTCATCGATATTCTTCCGTGTCGGATTTTCATCAAGGACGACGAAGGCCGCATCCGCCTCACCAATGCCGCTTATCGGGAAGCGCTCGGCATAAAAAACCCGGCGGACATCGAAGGTCGCAGGCTCGATGAACTCATCAACGATCCGCGGTCCGGAACGGTCGTCGCCGACGACGAATCCGTACTCGAACACGGCGTCTCCATTCTGAATCGCGAAGAATACGACACCAGTCCACTGGGGCGAAATCGCTGGATGCTGCTTTCCAAGGTGCCGCTCCGCGATGCAGACGGACAAATCCAAGGCATCGTCGGCATGTCGGCCGACATCACGGCGCAAAAAGATGCCGAAGCCCGCGCCCTCGCTGTCCAGCGCGAACTCGAAGCCAAAAATCAACAGATGGAATCTGAGCTCGCGGTCGCTCGAGAACTTCAGACCGAGCTCATGTCCTCCAGCATGCAAAGTGTGCGCGAAGAGCTGGAGACCACCGCTCCGTTCATCCCGAGCATCGGCTTCCACTACGAGCCCTGCGAATACCTCGCGGGCGACTTTTTTCAGGCCATCCCCTACTCGCGAAAAAGTTTCGGTCTGCTTCTGTGCGATGTGATGGGCCATGGCGTAAAAGCGGCCCTTGTAACCACGCTTATTCGCGGTCTGCTGAGCGACGTTCGCAGCAAACAACTTCAACCCGCCCAAGTGCTCGAACAGCTCAACGAACGACTTTGTCCCCTGCTCGACCGACCGCCGCTGCCCCGCTTCGTGACCGCGTTGTACGCACGAGTCGACCTTGCCAGCGGCACCATCGATATCGCGAGCGGCGGTCACCCGTGGCCGCTTCTCTTGCGCCAGCAGGTAGGTGCCGTGCCGCTCACCAGCGAGCAATGTGGTCCAGCTTTAGGGTTCGTTCGCGGCGCGACTTATACTGCAGTCACGCACACCCTGACCCGCGGCGACCGGCTCTTCCTGTTCACCGACGGCTGGATCGAAGAGCACAATGCCTCAGGCGAAGAGTTCGGCACGACGCGCCTGACGGAAGCCCTGGCCAAGACCCACGATCTGCCTGCGGAAAAAGTACTGGCGCGACTCGCAACTGAAATCGCAGCGTTCTCAGGCCGTTCGCAACGCGACGACGATCTTTGCGGTGTATTGTTGGGAGTTTGACCTCGAACTCACGCGTTTCAACGCCGCGTTTCCGCCGCTCAAGCCGTCACTTCGACTTGTCGATTTTAGCAAGTTCGGCACGGGCCAACTGAAACTCGGGGAAAGTATGCAACTGGGTCGCCACACAACGCTCAAAATGCGCGCGGGCCGCGGCCTTGTCGCCCTTGGCCAGACGGACGGCGCCTGCATAATAAGCGCCTTCGCACTTTTGCTCGCGTACGGCTTTTGGAGTTCCTTGGGCGGCGAGTTCCATCAAGCCGTCCTCGGTGAGTTCGCCCGCTAGAAACCGGCCGACGGATTTTTTCCAGCCATCCTTCCAGCCAGCGACAGCGTTTTTAAACTCGGCATCGGCGGCTCCCGGCTTCTGCGGCAAACCAAGCAACAGAAGATAAAATCTCTGGTACGCGGCGTCGTCGGTCGCGAGCGCGACCGCCTGTTGGAAATCCGCGCGGGCGCCCTCAACGTCGCCCTTCTGAAGTTTGACGCAACCGCGGTTCCGGTAGACCACGGCATTTTTTTGATCGAGCGAAATAGCTTTGGTGTAGTCGTCGATCGCACCGGCAAGGTCTCCTTGGTCGACGCGGGCCACGGCGCGGTTGATGTACGGAACCCGGCGCGAGGGATCGAGAGCGATGGCTTGCGTAAAGTCGGCGATGGCATCCTCCAGTGCGCCGATGTTGACGCGGGCGTTGCCGCGGGCGGCATAGGCGGAAGGATTTTTTGCGTCGAGCTCGATGGCTTTCGAAAACTCGATGATGGCGGCTTCGAAGTCTCCCTGTTTCGCCCGCGCTTGGCCGTTTTCGTAATAGGTCTTGCCCGGAGAAGCGGTCTTTTCCTGACCGTGCACGACCACGGTCGACCACAAAAACAGAACAGAAGAAATGAATGTGCCTATGATTCTACACGTCCACGCCATGGTCGAAACAGATGATGATTAGAAACTCCCGTTACCTAACTACCGCAGAGCTGTAGTGGTCTCCCCCCGCCCCGTCGAGAGCAATCCCACAACCTTCTGCCGGCTGGGTGGGTTATAAAGGGAGTTTTAAAACCTTTTGACCAGTTTCTACCCCCGCAAGGGCTGGAGCGCGGGCGCACCTGACCGCTCCGGGTGCAGGTATATCGAAAGCATCTTGCGCAATTTCACGCGGGCCCGCACCAGTCGCGATTCCACGCCTTTTTCCGAGCAGCCGACAATTTCCGCGATCTCCCGATAGGAAAGATCTTCGTACTCGTAGAGGAGAAGCGCTGTGCGAAGTTCATGGGGGAGTTCGGCGATGGCGGCCTTAAGCGCATCGACATGCTCGGCATGTTGCGCGTCGTGGTCGGGGCCACGGGCTGGGGAAACAAGATAGTCCTGCCGGGTGGTCGAAACCTCGTTATCGGTGGACGCCGGCTCGTCGAGCGAAACGGTGGGATGCCGTCCCTGCCAGCGGCGGTGGTTGCGACATAGATTGGCCGCAATGGTGAAAGCCCACGTGGAAAAACTCGTGCCCGGCCGGAAGCGTTCGCGATGCAGATAGACACGCACAAAAGTTTCTTGCACGAGATCGCGCGCAATCGCCTCGTTCTGCACGTAACGATAAACGAAACGAAGCAGCGGCGCTTCCCACAAAGTCATCAACTCGTTGAGTGCGGTTTGTCGCCCGCCCACCAAGGCTTGCATGAGATCGGCGCTTGTATCGTCGTGGGGCCGCATGGCTGGACGCTACCTTGGGACTTCGGGAGACTGGGTCTGCGGCGGCTTCTGTTGTTTGCGCGCCTCCAATAATTTCGCGTAGGCCTCGCGCTGCGGCGGCGTGAGCTCCGCGCAAACGGCCTCGATAAGTTTTGCGGTCGATTCGCCGCAAGCCTGCTTGAGCGCGGCTTTGCGGGCCGGGTCATCGCAGGTCTTTGTCTGCGCGCCGAGGCCGTTCATCGACGGGCAATGCTTCAAGTGGATGGCGCGGATCCGGTCAGCCTGCTCCGGTGTGAGAGCGAGCTTGTGGCTGAGCCATTTGATCTCGCAATCGAACCGCTTGTTTTCCGGACACGTGCGGAGAAAAACCGCATAAGCAACGCCAGCGGTCACACAGGCGAGAAGGAGGGCGATAAAAATGCGCTTCATTACAAAACCCTCGCGGAGGGTCAGCGGTTGCTCGTGTCGAGCATGCTCAGGTAACGCGCCGACATTTCAGAGTCGATCTGGTACGCATCATATTTCGCACGCAATTCTCCAACACCAATGCCTACCAGCAAACCCGCAGCCACCACCACCGCAATGGCGCGAGGCCGGGCAAAACTGGCATCAAGATCATAAATCGCCATCACCAACCGGCTGAACCATCCCGCCTTTCCTCCGCCGGCCTCGATGCGCTGCCATACCGCGCCGGCCAGGCGGCCCGTCGGCGCAGGCACCTCGTTCCAGCTTTGGAGCAGAGGTTTAAGATTGTCGTGATTGGCGTTCATCAAAAACAGGAACATCGAAGTGCCCCCGGCGGATTATTCCCCTTGCACGGGCGCCCTTGCGACTCGCGCAAGAGCAGCCCGGCAAAAGGGAGTCTTGGATTACTTCTTGGTTTCAGCGGAGCCCTTGTCTTTTTCCTTTTCGCAGGAGCCCTTGTCTTTGTCACAAGAACTCTTGTCCTTCGGGCACACACATGCGGCGTTTTTGTCAGCGCCGGAACATTTCTTGCAGGCTTCGCCCGCAAAAACGGACGAGAGACCGAGGACGGACATGGCAGTCAGAGCGAGGAGGAGTTTTTTCATGGTATCTATTTGTTTTGGGATGCAGTGCGCGAAGTGCGCACCAGTCATCACAGCATAACCCAAACCTGGGAAAAATCCCTCTTTTTTATCGCTAAAAGCTGCGCGCACCAAAGCGCTTTTCCTCTGCGGTGACGAATCCCTGCAAATTCACGCAACAATCGACTAACAAACCCGTCACATAACATTCGCTCTTCACAACCAAATGCTGCCAAACCTCCTGCTTCCACCCAAGTTCCTCTCAATCGCTGCGTTCGCGGTACCGCGCTCGCCTTCACGGGCTGTTCCCATCGTCCGCCGATGGAAAGAACCGGCGGCGAGCCAAGCGCCGCGGCGATTCCAAACATGACGGCGCAAACGAGTTTCTTCGATGGCAAGTTGCTCGTGGAAGCCAATCTCGGCCGGGGTTTTAGCGGTCGCGGCCTGGGTGGCGGCCCGGGCGGAAATCGCGGCGGACCGGAAGGTCGGGGCGGACGCCGAGGCGGCGGTGGCATGCGGATGGGCGGTGGTCCCGGTGGCCCGGGCCCCGGCGGCGAAATGGGCGGCGTTCCTGGCGGTGGCGGCATGGCCGGGCCGGTCATGCATGAGAGCAATCAACCTCCCGTCGCCTTGCGCCTGCGGTTAACCAACAAGAGCAAGGAAACGCTCGAAGTGACTTTTGCGCTGTGCAAATCCGAGCTGGGCGATTTTGCCGTGCGACCGGAAAAACTCGCGCTCGCGCCCGAACAAACCGCCGAGCCCGAACCGATGACCTCGCGCTTGGGGATCCCCTCCGACGAACTCATACTGCGCGTGGGCTTGCGGACAGGCGGTAAGACCGAGCAGCAAGACCTCGTGTTGCGAAAAAGCGATTTAAACGAACCAGCCGTGACGCCTAAGCCTTGACAAAAAACGAGATATCCGCGCCCAGCACAGCGCCACGGCTGGGCTGCGGCGCATCTGCCTTATTTCAATAAGACCTTGTAGACGATCGTATGCGCGTGAGGCCCCGACATCTTTGTCGGCGGCGCGATAATCAAACCGTGCACCGTCTGCGACCACACCAAAGTCTCGTCGCTGCCGAGCACGGTCACGCCGGCCACTGTCGGTCCGTACTGGTTCGTGTCGTTGCCCATTGATTTGATATTGGTCGCATCCTTCGGCACGCCCATCTGAATAATGTAAATCACGTCTCCTTTTTGCGTGAAACGTACATCCTCAGAGGTCAAAGGCTTGCCCTTGCCCTCATTGAAACCTTGGGCGTTGAGCGGCGCGGCGCCGGTCAGGGCAGGTCCTTCGCCGCAGATTTTCCACGGCCGGGTATCGAAAATACATTCACGATTTATAGCCATCCAACCAGCGATGTCTTCCAGAATGGCCACTTCGTCTGCGTCAATCGTGCCGTCGCCACGCACCGGCACGCTCAGGAGCAAATTGCCGTTTTTGCTCACTACATCCGCAAGCGTCTGAATAATCGTCTTCGCCGTCTTGTAGCGGTGTTTTTCAAAAAGACTGCGGTCGTAATGCCAGCCGCCGAGACAAGTGTCGCACTGCCACGGGAGCGGTTCGATGACGTTGCTCTGCCCGCGCTCGATGTCCCAAACCATGCATTTGCGCTGTTGCTCGTTGAGCACCTTTCCGAAGAGCACGCCCTCCAACTTGCCGCCGTTCGCCTCCATGTTGGAATTATAGAAATGCGCGGCAATTTTCAGTCCCACGTCGCTGATCGGATGCAGCGGGAGCGCAGTGTCGTCGAAATAAATCAGATCGGGCTGCACCTGGTTGATTAGATCTACCGTGCGGTTGTAGAAACGCTGACAATAGGCGGCGTCGGGCACGCTCGCGCCGTTGCCCCAATCCCATTGTTTGTGCAGCATTTTCGGGTCGTCGGCACCCTGGCTGCGCGTGTGGTTTTGTGCGTAAAGATCCTGCGGATTGAGCCCGTCCCACCATTGGCCTTTGCCCTCGGCCGCAGTCAGTTTGCCATCATAAGGCACGCCGGCCAGCGCGCCTTTTTTGTCGGCGGATTGGGAAAATTCATACCACGTCCACGCGTGAGCCGCATGCACGCTCACCCCGAAACGAAGGCCTTGCGCGCGAGCAGCCTTCGCCCAGCCAGCGATGATATCCTTCTTCGGGCCGATCCGCGTGGAGTTCCAAGGCTGGTATTTCGAATTCCAGAGATCGAAATTATCGTGGTGATTCGCCATCGCAAAAAAATACTGCGCCCCCACCCTTTTATAGAGCGCGAGAAGTTTTTCCGGCTCCCATTTGTCCGCCTTCCAGGAATTGATCACGTCCTTGAAGCCCATTTTCGACGGAGGGCCGTAGTTCTGGACGTGCCACAGATTCTGTCGGTGCCCCTCCACATACATGTAACGTCCATACCAATCCCCCTGCTCGGGCTGGCACTGCGGTCCCCAGTGCGCCCAAATTCCGAATTTCGCGTCGCGAAACCACTCGGGCACCTCGTATTGCTGCAACGAGGCCCAGGTCGGGTCGAATTTACCGGTTTGCATCGGTTCGTCCGCATGGACAAACGTCGGCGCAAAAAACATTGCCATGCTGAAAAGCGACAGCATGGCTGCCGCTCGTGGAGATGCACAGAAGCTGGTCATATGTTGGAGCCCCTAGACAGTCCCCCCGCCGAACGAGTTCCAGCCTACAATTAATCTGACCGTTCGATTAAAACCGCGGCATGATGAGCTATTTTCGGAGTGCAAAGGCGCAATATACCCCCGTTGTGCGAAATTGCCTGATTTACATCCGGTTTACCCGTCAAAGTGTCCCACCAAGTCACGCGCCATTGCCCTGCAGGCAGGTCGTCAACCAGCACGATGCCGCTGACTGCCCGCGCTGTTTTACCCGCAAACACACCCCGACGATTCCACAGCCACAGTGCGACGAAGCGATCGTTGCGTTGTCCGACCGCCGCGAGCACGGACTGTTCGAGGTCAAAATCGATCTCCGCCAGATCGAACCAACCCGTATCGGCAGGATTTTCGACGACCAGCGTGTGCTCGCCTGCCGGAACGGCGGCGACAATGTCAGGCTGCGGCCGCGGACCATTCTTTGGCGGCGTGTCTTTCGGCGGTTCGGGCCACGTCATCTCCGCCGCAACAACGCCGTCGATGGAAAAACGAAATCCGCTCGCCCGCTGGGCGGAATCCGCGATGCGAAAACGCAGCGTCAAAGGCTTCGGCAAATTGACGTGGTAGGTCGCCCGGTTGGGAAAACCATTTTTGGTAGTTTCCTCGCGATTCATATAGATGCGCGGTATGTCGGGTAGCCCGAGCGGTTCCCGGCCGTCGAGCGGCAGGTTCATTTCTGGTGGAGGTAAACGATGCCACATATGTCCTCCTGCAAGTACGAGGGGAACACGCTCTTCGCATTCCACAACCATCTCACAGGGCGTAAGCCCCGCGCATCGATATAATCCAGACGCTTGGAGAAATCGTGCGACAGCGCCAAGCTCGGCTAAGCGCTCTTTTTTGATCAGTTCGCTGCCTAACCAAACCTGTGCGGGAAAATATCCCTGCCCCATCAATCCGGACCAAACCGGCGGGACAATTGTAACACCGGATTTTTTCACCTCATCCGAAACTTGCAGGTGATCGTCGCCCATTTCGCCGTAAAAGGCCGGCTTCGTCAGACGTCCCGGTTCGGGAACAAACTTTCGCGCGCCTGCGAGCAGATTGGGCGCATAGAGATGCGGCTGAAAATAATCCATGTCGGCATAAACGGGGCTGTTGAAATCCTCCGTGCTGGTGGTCACCAAATGCCCGTATCGATCGATGGAGCGCAGGTAACCCGCCATCAGCGAATGCCAGCGCGCAACAGCTTCTTCGTTTTTGTTTTCCCCACGCATGGCGTCCGTCCAATGCACCTCGTTGAAAAGCTCCCAACACATCAACGCAGGAGAATACCCCCAGCGTGCGACTATATAGCGGTATTTCTGCATCGTCAGCTGAATCGCTTCCGGGGACGTGAAAAATTCGACGGGCGTGTTGAGAAATCCCCCATTGGCGACGTTCCAAGGATTATCTTTCCAGTTGGAATTCACCTCGGTGCTGTACTGGCCGTGGTGTTGAAGCACCATTTGGAAATACACGCCCTTCTTTTCCGCTGTCTCGAAAATTTCGTCCCATTTCTCCGCCACTCGCAGATCAAGTTCGACGCCGCGTGGCGAGGGTCCACGCCTTTCGGACGGCCAGTCCAAATTTAGCCCACCCCAATGAGACATCCACACGCGCGTCCAATTAAGCCCATTGCGGGAAAATGCCTCAAAGGCGCGGCGATAGAATCGTAGGCCGCTGGCGTCCGGCCAGGCGAGATTGGCGCCCAGAGGAACGAACCTTTCACCAGAACTTAAAACGAAACGCCGCGGGTCAACTGGATCGATTTTAATGCCGGGCCGAAGCTCCGCCGCGCGAATGTCTTTTTGCCGTGAGCCGCGGACGTCGCTTACGAGTTCCACCGAGCTTTCGCCACGGGTTTCAGTGATTTTCCCGAGTTCATATTGGCCAGCGCTATCGGCGCGGGCCCGCACCGCATAGCGGTTGTTACCAACATAGAACGCCGGATGATTAATCACGCGCCCCGATGGCAGTGTGACCTCCGCCCAGATTTCGCGCGCAAACGGATTTGCCTCCGACGGCGAAACCTTGAACTCGAACTCGACCGGACGCGCATTCAATGCCACCGCAAAATATAAAAACGCCGCGATGCGCAGCGGCCAAAACAAAGAGCGTCGGCAATTGCGATGCACTAAACTGCGGGACTCGGCCATAGCGGCATTTTTTTGGAAAAAGTTCAGCGATGAAGTGTCACTGAAGCGCAGTGAAACAGGCCATCTATATAAAACAAGCGCCCGGTGACGGACCGTCACCGGGCGCTTCCCCATACTATTTCAGGGTCGAGCTGCCATCTTCAGCACGCAACCGATACGTGCCTAGCCATTGAGCCATGGCAGCTCGAAACACACACCACACACATCAGAAGTTGAAGGTATTGGTCAGCTGCCAAGTCTGGCCTTCCGCAATGCGGGTCGTGGCGACCTGACCATCCGGATTGATGGTGACGGGCACCTGCTTGGTATGCTCAGTGAGATTGCGGATATTGAGTTGGATATTCCAATCGACCTTCTTTCCGAGCCTCCGACTGTAACCGAGCCAGATGTCAACATGCTCGTCGGTCGGTCCATGAAATGGGCGATTGGCATCGAGGGCATTGTAATCTTTCTGACCGTTTGCCAGACGTTTGAAGTCATAACCGAGGACGCGTTTACCTTCCCAACGATAACCACCACCAACATAGACCCCTTTAAGGATGCCCCTGTCAAAGGCGTAGGTGGAAATACCGTTTAAACGCCATTCGGGAATTTCGGGCACCTGCTGGCCGACTTGCGAAGTTAAGGTGCTGTATGGAGCAAGGATGTTCACACGCCAAGCATCGCGGAACGTGTCGCCACCCCAGAGACGAACCAAACCGGCATCGCCAGCGAGGAACTTGGTGTAATCATTGATCCATTGAACGATTGAAGGGCTGATCGCCGTGTACTTGGCATCGGTTTTAGCCGCATTCAACGTAAGGTTCCAGTTATTCGTCGGTTTGGCAGTGAGTTCAATTTCAATGCCTTTTGAGATCGTATCAACCGTCGCCACCGGACCATTGCCGGTCGATTTGAGCGTGCCGTTGTAAGCGGGCTGCAATCCAAGACCGCTGGCGCCGCTGCCGCCATCTGCAATGGAACCAGAGCCATATTGAGGTACAGCGAGATACCAATCGGCTTCATTATTCGAATGCATTTTTGCAACGTTCAAACCCAAGCCATATTCATCCGCAAATTTCTGGGAGAGCGGGAACTTGGTAAAGAAGTCTGTAACGATGGTTCGAATACGGTTCGGATCGGAATCGATACCATTCCAAGGCCAGCCCCAATTACCCTGACGGCGCTGCGGAGTGGCAATACCGTCAAGCGCGGCAAGCGAGTGCGTGGCTTCCCAATAAGGAAGCGCCCAAGCATAGTACAACGTGCTGGAGAAACCAGCACTGTCAGCTTGCAACGTCGCATCCTTCATTCTCGTCTCATAGCGATTGACCTTCAGGACAATGCGGTCATCCAGCGTCGAAATAACGATACCAAAATCCTTGGTTTTACCCGTCGGATTATTGATCAAGTTGCCGAAGATGTCACCACGCGGAACGTCGAGTTGGAAGTTCTGGGAATTATTATAGAAGAAGCTCAGACGGGTTTTACCAGGCATTTTGTCACTCAGCCATTTCGGGCTGTGAATAACAAAGCCCCAGCTCTTGGTAGTTTCTTCCGCTGTCACTGGGGGCTTACCATCCGAGTCCGCACTGTAGTTTTGGATCGCAACACCATAAAGGTCCTTAGGCGCCTGCGAATTATAGTTAGAGACCTTATCTTTGCGCCAGCCGAAGACCGGGATTATATTGCCGTCCCACAAATAACCCTGCCATGTGAATGCTTGGGAGCTAATTATATTGCGGGTTTTGGAGCCGGCAGTCCAAAGGGATTCCAAGTCACTAGAATTATCGGCGTTGAGAATGCGAAAGTTACCGGACCTCCAACCCACATAATTAGCCGGGTTCTCCGCTTGTGTAACGGTAAAACCGACCGGCGTACCAGAGCTGTCGTTTTCATAATAGGTATATGGATCATTCGGGTTCACACTGGGGGCATTCCAGTGGGAATCATAGTAACGTACTTGTTGGTAACCGACGGGGTTGATAATTGTGTTAACGTTACTGAGGCCGATACCGCTCGCAGTATTACGCCCCCGCAGATCGGGGCCAATATATGCGATCCAATCGATGGCGCGGGAACCACTCGTAATATTTGCATTATTCGTGATTGGGCTCTGTGCTGCGGCCCAGTCCGGCTCGGAGGCCCAGCGCGCGAAGTTGCGGTAATCCATCCGCTTGCGATCCTGCGAAACAAGGCCAGTCAATACATGGCGGCCGAGGATGCGAGTGAGCAGGGATTTCTGCATGAAATCGTCGAAACGGATGTCGCCCATCACGGTGAATCGCCAATTGTCGCGATCGATATAGTTCTTCGAGTTATTATACTGACCACTGTTGCCTACATACGGGCGACCCACGTTAGGGTTTGGCGAGCCGTCGAGCAAATGCGTGTTCAGATCCACGCTAATCGAGTATTGATCACCATTGAGGAAAGCATATTGGCCGTCGTCATAACGCTGGCCGAAATATGCGTATTCAAAGCCCAAGCGATCATTAAAGAAAGTTTGCGAAATCGAAAGATTGGCCGCTTTCCAGTTTTGCCATTCGCGCTTGTTGTCGCCATCCATCAACTTGTGATAGAAATCAAAGATTCCGGGATCACGCAGAGATTTGTTGCCGAAAAATGCGCCGCCAGGAACCCATCCTGAGGCCGCATAGGCATGATAAGTCGCGATGCCATAGGGGCGCGCGAAAGGAATACCGCTGATCGTACCGTCAACTGCGCCACTGGAATTGATACCAAAGCCGGTACCAACCGTACCCATGCGGCTATAAAGCAGGCGATTTCCGCCACCGCTTGTGGCAGCGTAGGCATTGTAATAATTCGCAATAGTGGAACCAAACAAACGACCCATCGCGGCTTCGCGGAACCAAGGGTAGGTATTATTCGGATAGATTGGATTATTACCATATTGATTCCAAGACGTGTTGGGATTCACCGTTAGCTGGTTCATATCCGTGAACCAAGGGGTGATTGAATCGATGGGAGCGAGCGAACGTGGACGGTTTGCCATTACTTTGCCCGTTTCGAAATTGGCTTTCACCGACGTGGCGCCTCCTTCGAAGATTTGCGGATCCCAGCGGCCAGCGACAAAAATGCGGCGATCATTATTAAACGCCGGATTCTGTTCGAACTTACTCTTGTCGTCCATGCCCGTGACACGGAGCGACAGCTCCTTAGGCAAGAGTACATAATTAATATCAAGCTCATGCCGCTGGGAGTTATATTGGTCCAAGCGGAACGAATACTTGTTGGCGTTTTTAAAAGTAGCGCCATTGATGCTCGTATTAATGATACCTGCAGGACTGCCCGCACCGAAAAGGATCGAATTCGGACCGCGCTGCATATCAACACGACCTGTGTTATAACCGTCCCACGGAATATCGGTTAAGAAGAATTCGCGTGTATTATCAGCCTGCGCCAAACCACGGACACGGGTGGCGTTATTAGGGCGCAAAAGGTTCAAATTCTCATTGTAGGTCAGTCCACCGCCCGTTCCGGCATAGTTGCCTTTGACGCCTGACACTTCGGTACTCGTGGTGTAAACAAGCAAATCCTGAGAGTTTTTCGCGCCCGTATCCTTGAGGAATTGGGACGTCACGATTGAAATCGCAGATGGCAAATCATTCACATCCGTACGAACACGGGTGCCGGCAAGCGTGCTCTTCGCGCGGTACGAGTCCTTGTCCTCGGCTGCTTCCACAGTAAATGGAGACAAAACTAGAATTTCTTCTTCGTCTTCCGCCGCGACCGATGCTTTCCTATCGGTAGTGGTTGGTTCCGACGCGGGCGTCTGTCCAAAAGCGCTCGGTATATAGACGAGCGCGGATACGAGGGCGGCGTACAATGCACCGCCAGCTGGCAGTTTCCTGATCATGGGGATTCCGGGTTTATGGGAGGTTTGCTTAGGGATCCGGTCACAAATGTGCCGGAGGGGGTGATGCACTTTGAAAATACGCTTTTTAGACTCGGCTGTGAATGAGTTCACTTGCCCGGCAATTAAGATTTCTTGCCGGTCGTAGATTTTCTAATCAACCGTGTAAATCGCGGCCGTTACAGAGCCAAAATCGGGGTTTCTGACAAAACATCCTTGAGCGCACAGGCACTTCAAACGGCCTTCTTTTGATTCTTTTTGCGATATTCGCCGGGAGAGTCGCCGGTCAAACGTTTGAAAACCACGCACATGTATTCAACATACTCGAAGCCTGCCAGTTCCGCAATTTTCTTCAGCGGAAAATCCGTTTCCACCAGCAGTTGGCGAATCTTCTCGGTCTGCACGCGCCTGATTTCCGCCTGGGGGGAACGGCCAAGATAACGGCGAAATTTCTTCTCTAACTGGCTTCTAGAGGCAAAGGCCTGTTTCAACACCTCCTCGACCGAAATGCCATGGCAGGCCCGCTCACGGATGAAGCTGAGAGCGGCGGCCACATTCTTGTCCTCGATCGCCAGCACATCGGTGGAGTGGCGGGCGGTGACGCCGATGGGTTCGATGCGGAGGTCGACCGCCCCGCAATTTTCCTTGCGCATCAGCCTGTCGAGTAGTTCGGCAGCGTGATAACCGGACTGGTAGGCGTTGGGCGCCACGCTCGAAAGTGGCGGATAAGCGAGGTCGCAGCGGATGGTATCGTTGTTGACGCCCAGCACCGCCACTTCCTCAGGCACGAGCAGGCCGGCGTTCTGTGCGGCTCCGATCACTTGGAGAGCGCGCATGTCGTTACAAGCCATCACGGCCACCGGTTTCGGCAGGCGCTTCAACCAAACTCCCAGGGCGGCAGTCTGCTTGGCATCCCAAAACGGCGTAAGATCGCCGGGATACTCGACGTCAAAAACATCGCAGGCGTGTCCGGTGAGATTGAGTCCCTCCACAAAACCGTCGCGGCGTTCGCGCGACCATCCGTTGTTCACGAAGCCACAGAAACCGAAGTTGCGAAAACCACGTTCGACGAAATGTTCGGCGCCTAGATGCCCCATGCCGACGTTATCGGGCCGGATCTTCGGCACGCCGGGAAATGGCAGCGTATCGTTGAGGTCGACGAGCGGCAGTCCGAGTTCATGGCAATTTTGCACAAGAGCAGGCGTGGTGTGGCGACTGATAACGCCGTGCCATTTTTTTTTGCGCAGCCATTGGGGATCAATTTCGGCGCGAGCTTCGTCGTCGAGAAACGCCGCCCATGGCAGGTGCGAGCGTTCGTATTGCGAAATCCCGTTGAGCATGGCGGTGCATTCCTCAAAACGGGTCATGAAAACGAGCAGAACGTGGGGGCGCACGGGAGCACCATGGGAGGAAACCCCATTCGATGCAAGTAAAGCGGATTTGCGCGGAGCGATCACGGTGCGCAGAGAAAATCGAGCCGGTTGCGCAATGCGTCAGAGTTAAACCTTGCCGCGTCGCGCCTCCAGTTGCATGCGGATTTCCGCCATTTTTTCCTGCGTGAGCGGAAAGCGCGCGAGCGCAAACATCGAAAAGGAAAGACCGACAATCGGAATCGCAGCCAGCAGAAGGCGAATCATGAAAATCGTGTGATCGGTCTGCTGAGTCACTTTCGAATCGAAGCCCACCCAGCCGAGAATGAAAAACGAAACGCCCGCGCCGACGGCCATGCCGACTTTGTTGATCCACGACCCACAGGCGGCAAAGGAACCTTCGCGACGGCGACCGCTTTCCAATTCGTCATAGTCCATGACATCAGCGCCGATCGAACCCGAGATCATCCAGTAGCCAGCGCCAATAAAGGCGATAAAACCGGAAGCGAAAACCTGCAACCAGACAATCTGCGGCGTATAGAGCCACCACGTGCAAAAGAAGACGGCGATCGCACTTCCCAACACGCAACCCATTGCCTGTTTTTTTCCGAGGTTTCTGGCAATATAGTTGAAAACCGGAATGCCCAGGAAACCCAAAACCATGCCGGAAACGCCCATCCAAAAATTCCAGTAGTTGCCGACGGAATTGTTGCCTTTGCAAACGTAGTAAATCGTCACCGAAAGGCCAAGCGTGCTCACCATGCTCAGCCCCATGTTGTAACCCATGTCCATAACCTTTTGAATGAGGAACGGACGGCAACGCAGCGTTTGCCAGAGCGTCTCCTTGATCGACACCTTGTCGCGACGGTTCGCCACCAGCTTCTCATAATAACGTTCGCGCACCAGGGCAACGCAGGTAAAGCCGCACACCAGCAGCACCAGACCGCAAAGAACCAGATAAACCTGTGCACCTAACAATAGGTTCGGCTTTGTGCCGTCCGGCGCATTGTCCCAAGCGGAAGCCGTGGTGAAAAGCTGCTTTACCCGTTCGAGAACGTTGCTGCTGTCGGCCCCCACCCAGACAACCTTCGAAAAAAAGGCTCCGAAGAAAAACAAACCAAGTTCGGGAATTTTCTGAATCGCATTTTTAACCGCGAAGACCGCCGTGCGCTCGTGGTAGTCCGGCGTGAGTTCGTTCGCCAGGCTCTGGTAGGGCATGTTGAAACAGCTCACCATCGGCAGGTAAAGCGCCGAAGAAAGCAGCATGAACCAAAAATAACTCATCGATGACCAACCTGGTCCTACCGCCAGCAAAAACGGCAGCCCGATGCCCGCCAGCAGACAGCCAGCCAGCATGAAGGGGCGGCGGCGGCCCATCCGCGTGCGCGCGTTGTCGGACAGCCAGCCGAACACGGGGTCTGAGACCGCATCAAAAACGCGGTTTAGGATAACCGCCCAGCCAATGAGTTTGGGATCAACACCGAGATAGATTCCAAAAATCTGAAATGCGATCGTTGGATAGAGCCAATGGCCCCACATGTCGAAAAACGTTCCCACGCCGTAACCAAATTTTTGGGAAAACGGAACGCGATCGGCGGGAGCGATCACGTAATCGCGGTTCATTTGAGATCTACTGAAGAGCTTCATGGTGGGTGTTTTTTTGGGGGCGGTTGTGGCTGGATTTAAAATCAATACGTATCGACCAGCGAATGCCAGACGAGCGCACCGCGCAGTTTGGCGGGCGATTGGGTGCGGGAAAAGTCGACTTCGATGGTCTTGGCTTCGTTCGGATAAAGCTCGAAGAAATTGTCGCTGCTGCGATGAGGAATGCCCCGCAAATCAAACGCGAAACGGTGTTGCAGCACAGGCGACGTGAACGTGAGCGTAGCGCGGTTCGGCGCGAGCATTTCAACGGTCACAGAAGTTCGCGCTTTCGGCAGAGCCAGGTAGCGCGGCGGCGCCAAAAACACCGTGTCTTCGCTCACGCGCCGGCCATCCACCTCAAGCGCGATCCGAAGATAAAGCGAATCGTGGCCATGAGCGGCCAGCGGTGCCTTCAGGTCGAGCGTCTTTTGGCACACGCTTTCTCCAGGCCGCAGCACGACTTTCGCGCTCCCCTTCCGCAGACATCTGCCGTCGAGGTGAAACAAATCCCAGCGCAACGCGCCTTTTTGTTCCTCCGGCGAATCGCAAACCGTGTACAGGCGCACTTCCCGAACCGTCGTCTTGCGATAATTTCCAATGGTGTCTGACTCCTCGCCCGGCACGTGCGCACAAACCATCAGTGGCGCAAAAAAGCGCCGGGCCACGTGATGCAGGGCCTTCCAGCGCCCCGTAAATTCCAGCGAACTCCATGAACTCACCGGCCAGCAGTCGTTGATTTGCCAATACAAAGCACCCATGCAACGCGGCATGTTTCGCCGCCAGTGCTCGACGCCGGTCTGCATGCAGTCGGCCTGATTGAGCTGCGAAAGATAGATCAACGCATCCTGATCCTTCGGAAACCGATAACGGCGCGAGACGTAGTCGAGGATCACCTGATTGCCGCCGCGGTTTTTTTGATGGGCCTTCATCGTTGGACCGAAAACGTTCGAGTCTTCCGGCGGGCAAAAAGTGGCCTGCGTCTCCGTCGAGCTGAAGCTCTGCATCCCAAATTCGGATACAAAACGGAAGGCATGCTTTTCGTAATCTTTCACCGGGTGCCGTCCGTGCCAAACGTCCCAATAATGAGTGTCGCCGCGTTGTGTGCCCGCTTCGTGACTGTTATCGACATCGCCGCGCCAGGGCGAACCCGGCCAGTATGCGGTCACGCCATCGTGCTCGGCCACGACCGAAGGCAGTGCGTTGTGGAAAAGTTTTTCGTAATCGGCCATCGCTTCCGCCGATGCCTTGAGTTCCTCGGCGTTGCAGCCGAACACTTCGTTATTACCACACCAAAGAGTCAGGCACGCCCGATGCCGCAAGCGGCGGATCTGGCACTCCGCCTCGGCGCGCACGCTTTCGACAAAGGTCGCATCCGCCGGATATCGCGTGCAGGCGAACATGAAGTCCTGCCACACGAGCAATCCCAGTTCGTCGCAGATATCATAAAAATCTTCGCTCTCGTAAATGCCGCCGCCCCACACACGCACCATGTTCATGTGCGCCTTTGCCGCGCTCGTCAGGTCGCGTTCGTAGTCGGCGCGTTTCAAACCCGCGACAAAGCAATGCGCCGGAATCCAATTCGCGCCTTTGGCAAAAATTGGTCTCCCATTCACCACAAATTGGAAGGACTCGCCCCATTGATCGGCATGCCGATCCAATTGAACCGTCCTAAGACCGATGCGGCGCGACCAATGCCCGATCACCGCACCATCCTGCCGCGCAACCTCGACTTCCAGTCGGTAAAGCGGCTGACGCCCCTGGCCGTTTGGCCACCACAACTGAGGATATTCGACCAGGATCTTCTCCCCCTGCCCTTCCGCGACCCTGACCGAACCAAGGGACAACCGCCAGCGACAAAGCGCCGCGGCCTCCGGCCGTTCGAGTTCGGGCTTGAGCGACAGCTCCACGCTTCCGTCAATGCGGTGGTCCTGCGAAATGCACAGTCCTTGCAAACGATTCCCGGTCCACGCCTCCAGGCGAATGTCGCGCCAGATGCCGGCGGTGACAAACCGAGGACCCCAATCCCAGCCGAACTGGCATTGTTGCTTGCGAATCACCGTACAGCGGCCCACAGGATCATTGAACTCACGGGGTTTGTGGTTTGGCCGTTGGTTGCGGATGTATTTCATCGCACTGCCAAAGCGAATGACGAGTTCGTTGGCGCCTCGCCGGAGCAGGGGCTTTACCTCCCATCGATGGGCGATGAACATGTTTTCCGTGCGCGCAACTTCTTGGCCGTTCAGGATCACCGTTGCGACCGTGTCGAGCCCGTCAGCCACAAGTTCAATGTTTCCTTCGGAGCGAAAATCGGCCGGCAGATTGAAACTCGCGCGGTACTCCCAGTCGCGCTCCTCAATCCATTGCAACGTGTTTTCGTTGTCGGCCCAGAATGGATCAGGGATCAGGCCCTGATCCTTCAGATCGCTGTGTACGCAGCCCGGAACCATGGCGGGGCGCCAGGGCGTGCGCTTGGTCGCGTCGCGAAATTGCCAACCTGCCGTAGTGAGCGAATATTGGCGCATAACGGCGGCGGAGAAGAAATGAAGGCCGCTTATTTCAGCGGATTTTCCTTCACGAACTTGACCACTTCCTCGGCGTTGCAGAAACACAGCGCCGAGACCGTGTCGGCGGCGCCGTAGTAGATCGCAATCCGGCCCGTTGCACTGTCGCAGAGACAGCCCACCGGGAAACAGACGCCAGGGACAAAACCAGAGAGCTCGTACGGAGCTTCGGGACAGAGCAACGCTTCCTTGCAGCGGGCGATGACTTTCCAAGGTTGTTCCAGATCGAGCAGCACCGCGCTCATCGAATAGACGAACCCGTTGCACGTGCCCGTGACAGCATGATAGAAAAGCAACCAACCTTCATTCGTTTCGATGGGCGAAGGACCGGCGCCAATCTTCGTGCCTTGGAACCATGGCCAGCCGCGGCCCATGATGTGGCGGTGTTTGCCCCAATACACCATATCGGGACTTTCGCTCACAAAGATATCGCCGAATGGCGTGTGGCCCGTATCGCTCGGCCGGCTGAGCATGAGAAATTTGCCGTTGATCTTGCGCGGGAAAAGCACGCCGTTGCGATTGTATGGCAGGAACGCGTTTTCAATCTGCTCGAAGTTCACGAAGTCCGTCGTGCGAGCAATGCCGATGGTCGGGCCGTGATAGCCGTTGCACCAAGTGATGTAATGCACGCCGTCGACCAAGGTCACGCGCGGGTCGTAGGCATATTCGTGGCGACGCACTTCCGGGTCGTCACATTTGAAATCGATCGGCTTCGGCTCAAACATCCACTTGATTCCATCGGCGCTGCGTCCCACATGCAGATGGGGTACGCGGTCCATGCCCTCGGTGCGAAAAACGCCAATGAATCCGCCCTGCCAGGGCACGACCGCGCTGTTGTAGATGCCCGTAACGCGCGGCAGCGGCCGGCGACCGATGACTGGATTCGCATCGTAACGCCAGACGATGTCCGGGTTGCCAGCGGGTTTTGGCTGCCAGGGAATGTTCGGTAACGCGGGACCGGTGATCTTAAGATTCATGTTTTCGTTGAGATTAGGTAAATTCGAGCCGGGTTTTTCGACGCGGCAATCGCTTCAACCGCGAGAAGCTCGGCGGCAAAATGGATGCTGGGGCGGGGTCAAAAGCCATGTCAGATTATTCGTTTCGCCCTTCCATGAACATGAGAGATCTTCCGTGTGAATTGAGACTAGTTGCCGCCTGTTCCCCGAGGAGGACGGATTGTTTTCAGGTTCGCAGAAGCTTATTTGCGCGGATTAGAGCAAGCCTTTGATCGACGCAGGCGCGGGTGTGCCCGCCGTCCTCCGGAGTGTTCAGGCACCAGTCGACCAGCTTCGCCACCGAGCTTCGAGCAACGTAACAGCGGGTGTCCGAACCGCCATAATACATCAGCACGGTGTCGTCAGGCTGTCGCACCCAACCATTGGTGAATGTGACATTGGAAACATCGCCCAACCGCTCCGTGAACCTTGGCGCGATCAAGTGCCCGCCCGGACGTGCGATAACCTCCGACGGATCCTCAAGCGAGGTCATGAACATGTAGATGGTGTAACGCAGTCCCGCCGCACAGCCACGCACGCCATGCGCAAGATGCAACCAGCCCTGCGGAGTCTTGAGCGGCGCGGGGCCCTGCCCGTTCTTTACCTCCTTGATCGTGTGGTACGCGCGGGCATCGATGATCGTTTCCGGTCCAGTGACGCCCGTGGCGATGTCGTCGCAAAGCGTCCAGCCAATGCCGCCGCCCGAGCCTACGTCGATAAAGCCGTCCATCGGCCGCGTGTAGAAGGCATATTTGCCATCGACGAATTCCTCATGGAGCACGACATTCCGCTGCTGGCTGGCCGGTGTCTTCAGGTTCGGCAAGCGCTCCCATTTCCTGAAATCCTTCGTGCGCACCATGCCCGCCTGCGCCACCGCGGACGACAGATCGCCCGGAGCAGCCTTGGGATCCTTCGACTCGGCGCAAAACACGCCATAGATCCAGCCGTCTTCGTGAAACGTCACACGCATGTCGTAGAGATTCGTTTCGCCAGGAATCGCCGGAATGTCGCAGGGTTCCTCCCAAAAACGGAAGTTATCGACGCCATTCGCGCTTTCGGCGATCGCAAAGAAACTTTTCCGATCCGCGCCTTCGACACGCACCACGAGGTGCGCTTTCCCCTTCCAGAAAAATGCCCCGGGATTGTAGGCGCCGCCCACACCGAGCCGCTCCATGAAAAAGGGATTCGTTTCCGGATTGAAATCGTAGCGCCATTCGAGCGGCACGTGATGCGCCGTGACCACCGGGTATTTAAAACGTTCGAACACGCCGTTCTCCCAATCGGGTTCAACCGGGTTTTTGCGTTTGAGAAATTTCTCATGGGCTGCGCGCACCGCTTTCACACGAGCGTCAAACAAATGGTTCGGCTTCGCTTTCGTCGTGCTTTTCTTTGGAAGGGAGTTCGCTCTCTTTTTCATAAATCAAAAATTTTCCTGCCTCAGGCGATCAATGCACGCAACCGGCGGCTCGCTTCCAAGCATGCGCGACCATTGTGATATGGGCATTTCCAGAAGCTGACCTTCAGGTGCTTGTCCAGTACCAGCCCTTCGCGATTCACGCCGCGAAACCATTCGCCGTTCTTCCGGTCGACCAAATGCGTCTCGATAAAATCCCAGCACCGCAACGCCGCACGGAGGTATCGCTCGTCGCCAGAAATCGAATACACCGCAAGAAAACCGACCACTGCCTCGGCTTGCGGCCACCATTCTTTTTCAAAATCGATCACGCCCGAGGGATTGCCCGCATTGAAAAGCGCGCCGTCCTCGTCCACGCCTTCGGCGAGTGTCGCTTCCGCGATTTTTATCGCCAGGGATTTCAGCCGTTCAATCCGCTGCCGCTCTCCCAACAACTCCGCTGCTTCCATGAGCAGCCACGCCGCCTCGATGTCGTGACCGTAAGAAACTACGTCCGATTGCGAAACCCAGTCCTTGGAGAAAAATAATTTCAGGTGCCCGGTTGCAGGTTCGAGTATCCGGTCAAGCATGACGTCCACGAGCGCCGCCTGGGATTGTTTCACCGCGTCATCCGGCCATACCCTGAGCAGATTGGTGTAGGCTTCCATCACGTGGAGGTGCGTGTTTTGCGACTTCGGCACGTTCATGTCGGCCTCGCCCAAACGCATATCCGCAATAGTCCCCCACTCGCGTGAAAATGCTTCCAAATAACCTCCGTGTTCGGCGTCACGGGCGTGTTGTTCGAGCAATTTGAATAACGTAATCGCACGCTCCAACGGCTCGCGGAGTCCGGTCGCGCGATGGTATTCCGTCAGCGCATAAATCGCGAAGGCCTGCCCGTAAACCTGCTTGCGCGGATTCCGTGGCGTTCCCTCCGCGGTGATGGACCAGAAAAAGCCGCCGTGCTCATGATCCCAAAAATTCTTGATCAAATCGTCGTGGGCCAACCGGGCCATTTCGAGGAACGAGGGCTCGCGCAGGTGCAAATACGCCGCTGAGTACGTCCAAAGAATCCGCGAACTCAGCAACGCGCCGCGATCGGCCGTACGATCCACTACCAAGTCGTTGGTGAGCGAGCCATGAATCGTGCCGGAAGTTCGATTAACCGTGTATTTGATCCAAAATGGCAGGATATTTCCCGCCAGTTCCGCGTCGATGCGGTCGGCGTAGTTTTTGATTTGGCTTTCGTCCATGCGGATTATTTTTGGCGAATTGGACTTAACCGAGAATGGCGACCACGTTGGAATTGTCCTTTAACTTATCCGCAGGGACAACGCATCCCGCCACAGGCTCGCCGTCGACCGTCAAAGATTTTACTCCGCGACAGACATGGGCCGGATTCCTGACCTCGATCGTGAGATTTTTCCCACGAAAATTCCGGCGCATCGTGAAGCCCGGCCACTTCTTTGGAATGCAGGGATCGATGCGCAAGCCGTCGATTTCCGGCCGCACGCCGAGCAACCAATGCGTGGCACTGTAATATGCCCACGAGGCCGTGCCACTCAGCCATGGAACGCGCGAGACGCCTTCGTTGCGGTTGAATTTCGAATACGTCGTCTGGCAATGCACGTAAGGTTCGATTTCGCGCAGTTCGGCGCGGTCGTTGTACGCCGCCGGCATAAAGGAGCGGTAATATTCGTAGGCGAGATCGCCGTCGCCTTGCATGCACTCCGCCATGACGCCCCAGCTTTGGGTATGCGAAAAAATGCCGGCGTTTTCCTTGATGCCGGAGTTGAACAATGTGGCTCGCATGACATCGCGGTCGGCTTTGATAAATGGCGGCGCGCACAACATCACACCGTAAGGCGTAGCCAGCCGCTCCTTCATCGTGCGCAGGGCGATTTTCGCCTGCTCGGACGTCGCGGCGCCGCTCATGACCGCCCACACTTGAGTGTTCATGTAGACCTGGCCTTCGGGAAAATTCTTGGTGCCGAAAACAAATCCGTCCTGGCCGATCGCCCAGATGAACCATTCGCCATCCCAGCAGACCTTCTGGATTTTTTCATCGAGTTTCGCCAGTTCGGCGCGGGCCCATTTTGCCTCTTCTTTTTGGTTCAGGCGATCCGCAATGCCGGCATATACGTCGAGTCCCAACCTGACTTGAAACGCCACGAACACGCTTTCGCCGCGGTAGCCGAGGCGGATGCAATCGTTCCAGTCCGCGGAAAGACCGCAGGGCAGGCCGTTGCGGCCTGTGCGCTCCAAATTGAATTCCAACGCGCGTCGCAAATGTTTGAATACAGTCGCCTCGCCCCGGTCGGCGTAGGGCAGCACCTTGTTGTAGAAATCGACGTCACCCGTTTCCGCCACGTACGCCGGAACCGCATTAAAGAACCAAAGGCAGTCGTCGCTGCGATATTCCTCGTCGGGCGGCGGCGGCTCTTTGCCCGGCTGATGCGAGAACGGTTTAATCACCGGGATCGCGCCGCCATTTGCCAACTGGCCGGTCAGCATCAGTTCGAGACGAGGTTTCACGCCTTCGCGCAGCAGCGGAATGGCGCCCAGCATATCCTGCACGGTATCGCGGAAGCCAAGACCGTCGCGTTCGCCATTGTAGATCAACGACGCCGAGCGCGACCACGCAAAGGTGATGAGCGCGTTGTAGGCGTTCCACACGTTGATCATGTGATCCAGCTCCTTGTCGGGTGTATCGATCTGGAGCGATTGAAGCGGCTTGTGCCAGAGTGCTTTCAATTTCTGGAACTCAGCCTCGCACCGTTTCGGATCTCCAAATTCCGCCGTGGTTTTCCGACCGTGGGTGTCGACGGTCCCAATACCAAGCATCACGATCAACTCGCGCGTCTCGCCCGGCGCTAGCGTAACGTCAGCCTGTAAAGTGCCGCAGGTGTTGTCGCCTTCGGCCAGGAAGTTGGAGCATTTACCCTTCGCCACAGCCACCGGCGCGGCATAGCCACCGTAAGTTCCCAAGAAACGCTCGCGCACGGTCTCGACTCCAACCAATGGCGCACCCCCAAGGGACATCCAGACACGCGCGCAGCCCGTCAGGTCCTTGCCATCGAAATCATAGTGTGGATTGCAGCTGATGCCCAGGATGCCGTCTTCAAGTGAAGCGCGTGTGATGAATTGCGAGTACTGCAGGTTGATCAAATCCTGGAAAGTGCTCCAAAGGTTCGCGAATTCGCAGTAGGTAAAAATCGAGAGCTTGCGCGAACGGCCCGTATTATTCGTGACCTTTAGTCTCCAGTATTCGAACGTCTGCCCGACCGGTACAAAATAGGTGCTTTCGGTTTCGATCCCCTCGTACGCCGAGGTGATAATCGAATAAGCCGTGCCGTGCCGGCAGGTACTCTTGTACTTGTCGAGTGGTTTTCCAACCGGTTGCCAGGAGGAACTCCAGAAATCGCCGCTGTCGTTGTCCCGCAGGTAAAAATACCGTCCTGGCTGGTCCAGCGGGATGCTGTTGAAACGCATCCGCAGGAAGCGTCCCGTGGCTCCGCTCTTGTAGAACGAGTACCCGCCTGCATTGTTCGTGATGATCGCGCCATACTCGGTCGAGCCGAGGTAGTTGCTCCACGGACGCGGTGTGTCCGGGCGCGTGATGACGTATTCGCGGGCTTGGTCGTCGAAAAATCCGTAGTTTGCCATGTGTAAATCCTGCTGGAGGGAAATGCGTGCTGAAAAGGTTACTTAAGGCCGAGCTTCTTCACGACCCAGGCGTTGATCGCCTCCCACTGTTCGGGCGTATAACTATGCGCCAGTTCCAAAGTCAGGCCCAGTTCCTTCGGCGCCGTGATGACATTGTAAGCCGCGTAAATCGAAGTCGGCGGACAAACATCGTCGTTGTAGCCCCACGTGTAATAGCCGGACACTTTGAGCCGGCGCGCGAAGTTCACTGTGTCATAATAAGTGGTTGTAGCGATTTTGGCCGGCGTCGCATGAAACGAGGGCGCACCCGAATTTGCATCGGGTTGGAAAGGACGCGGCCAGCCGCCCGCCCGGCCATTGAGATCGCCTGTAACGTCGCAAAATGCCGGGTGCGTCGCGCACAAGCCGGTGACGCGCGGATCCAGCGCCGCCGTTACAATTGTAAGCTGTCCGCCCTGGCTTGCGCCCATCACGAGCAAGTTTTTGCCGTCCCAATTTTCGCGGCTGGTGAGAAAATCGTTTGCGCGGATGCAACTCAGATAAACGCGCCGGTAGTAGAACGTATCTTTGTTGTCCAAATTGAAGAGCCAATAGTAACAAAGCGGACCGGCGAAGAGTGCGTCGTAAACTTCCTGCGCCATATTGACCGGCACGCCGTGAATCCCGATCTCCAGCGTGATCACTCCACGCGCCGCCAACCCTTTGTCCCCGGCGTAGGGCCGGATGCCGGCTCCCGGGACTTTCAAAACCGCCGGATAACGACCTGGCACCTTGGGTTCGCACAAAATGCCATAAATACGACTTGGTACCGTCGTCCAGTTCGGCCCAACCGTGCGAAAATTCACGTGGTAGACGTTGACGGTGTCCGTGCAAGCATCGGGCAAAAGCGTGAGCCGCGGTTCGATTGGCAACTTCGACAATTCATCCTTGCCCGCCTGCCAGAATGCATCGAAATCCGCCGGCTCGGTTTGCGTCGGCGCGATTTTCTCCGGCGAAAATGCCGCCGTCGCCACGCCCTTCGTTGTGCGCCCAGCCACTTCGGTCGTCACCGTGCACCGCAGAAAACCCGGTTGCTTCAACGTACCGCCCTCGATGACGAGCCCATCCAGTGGAACTTGCGCGGTCTTCTTCTCGGTCGGCATCATTTCCTGTCCGACCGTGTATTGAATGGTCGCATTTTCCAGCGGCTCGTTGTCCGCCGTAACCGTTACTTTGAAACGGGCCACCTCACCCAGTTTATAGGTCCAATCACGACGATCAGGCGCGACGCGCACCTGCACCGCGGCGACACGCGCGTTGGCACCCGGCGGCACCGGCGTGATCGGTTCAGCTGACGTCCCGGGCAGAGCGGTGCAGACAAGCGCGGCGAGGCAAAGGAAGATTCTGGGGTATGACATGGCGAAAGAGCTACAGGCTTTGCCATCGCACGAGATCCTAGCAAACCGGAAAAACTTAACTCATTCGCCTCCATCCTAATCCACTCAAAGTATCCAATATTCACATACTTCTATTTTATAGTTACTTATGAATGTTCACCCAGTTTTAAAAATGCCGCGTTACCGCAAAGGATCATAAAAGCACAACGCTGGATCTTCGGCTGCCGCCAAATGCATCCTCCGCGTTCAAACTCCCAAAAAAGGACCGGGCCGGGCCATTTCCCGCCGGCGGATCCAATTCGTGTCCTGTGTAGATGCACGCAATCGCCGAAGTAGCGCAGGCATACTCCGGGCCCATTTTGCGAACGCCCGCATGCAACGGCCAATTGTACGTCCGAACAGTCGGTTCCCGTGTGGACAAAAAATGTCCGCTCTTGGCGGCACATCACAACCGCCAAGAGCGGAGTCTTCCGGGTGGCCCCATGGCATCACCCTCATCGACGTATCACCGCAGAACCTGGAAACCAGGCTTCTGCGTAATTCCATGCGTTTAATCGACGTCCTCTTTCTCCGGCACCATCATGTTGGCGTCTTCGTTCACCGAATCGGAGAGGTCGGTGAGGATTTTGTCGGTTTGTTTCTCTTCGTCCAAAGTGGCCTGCAAGAGTTCAACGACTTCGCTCTCCCCGACCACTTCCGCAAAATTGCGGGCCGTGCCATAGGCGGCCATTTCGTAGTGTTCGACCCGTTGCGCCGCGCCGATGAGACAGGCGTCGCGAATGGAATCGGGACCTTCGAGATCAATGGCCTCCTCGCCTTCCGCCACGAGGCCATCCATCGCTTTGCAGGTTTTGCCACGGGCAGGCACGCCGAGTTTTTCAAATACTTCCTCCAAACGGGCGACGTGATTTTTTGTCTCTTCCAAATGGGTTGTGAATCCTTGCTTCAGGTCTTCGTTGGTGGCGGCGCGGGCCATTTTCGGCAGGGCCTTGAGTAATTGTTTTTCCGCATCATAGAGATCTTTGACTTCATCTATGAGCAGTTCCCTGAGTGAGTTGATCGTCGACATAATAATTTCGGGTTAATGGTTTCTTAAAAAAGCACCGGTGATCGGCACGTCGCGCTACTATAGATCCATCGCCTGTCACCCTTAAATCCGGGGAAATCCCCGACGGTCGTACCGAAATTATCGTACGCCCCTTCGTCCTTTGCCCCATAACGAGATAACTGCTGAAAACGCCTTTTGCGATACGCGTCGCGAAAAGCCCACTTGCCCGCATCCGCGCATTGCATTCTGCCTTTTCAATTGAGCGCCCACTTCAAAGTAGGTCGCCCAAGTGCTTGTCCTCCATGCACCGCCGTCAGCGTGGCATGCAGCGCGCGTAGCGGAAAAGCCTTCCGCCTCCGCCACTTCTTTTTCCCCATATCTTCGTTTTCTCAGCGGGAAATTGTCGATGCGATGTAGTTTCGGCGTTTTCCAGCGAAACAAAAAAACTTAAAGTTCACTGTCATGCCCGACCTCGGCTCCAAAGTCGCCGCACCCCCGAAGCCGCGGTCAAACTATCCCAAAAAAGAGCGGAGTATTCTAAAACTCCTCGGGCCGGGACTCGTCACCGGCGCGGCCAGCGACGACCCAAGCAGAATCGCTACATGCTCTCAAGCGGGCGCCCAATTTGGATACACCACGCTCTGGACGATGCTGCTGTCCTACCCGCTGATGAGCGCAGTGCAAATGATCAGTGCGCAAATCGGCCGCGTCACCGGGCATGGGATTGCCGGCAACATGCGGCAGATTTGCCCGCCGTGGTTTTGCGCCGCCATGGTCGGGGCGGTGATTTTGGTCAATATCGTCAATATCGCGGCCAATGTTTCCGCGATGGGCGCGAGCCGTCGCCCTCGTCGCGGGCGGTCCAGCGCCTCTCTATGGCATCGCGCTATCAGTCGGCTCGCTCCTTCTTCAAGTCTGTATGCCGTATAGTCGTTATGTAAAGGTGCTGAAATGGCTGTGCCTGGTGCTGTTCAGTTACGTCGCGACTGCTTTTATTATAAAGATTCCTTGGCGGACAGCTTTGATATATACGTTCATCCCGCATTGGGAACTCACGCCGGAATTCCTCACCGTGATCGCCGCCATCTTTGGAACCACCATTAGTCCGTATCTATTTTTTTGGCAGGCTTCCCAGGAGGTTGAGGAGGTGCGAATCAATCGGGACGTCAAACCGCTGACCAAGGACCCGTCGCATGCTTCCGTTCACTTTGGCAGGATCGAAATGGATACCCGCGTCGGCATGGCGATCTCCAATCTTGTGGCCTACTTCATCATCCTCACCGCGGCCGCCACGCTCCATGCCACAAATACGGGCGAACTGAAATCCGCGGCGGACGCGGCCCAGGCGCTCAAGCCCGTCGCGGGGACATTCGCCTTCGTTCTCTTTTCGCTGGGCATCGTGGGCACGGGCTTCCTGGCTTTGCCGGTGCTGGCCGGTTCGGCGGCGTATGGCTTGGCGGAGTCGCTCGGTTGGAGAAACAGCCTAGAAGTAAAACCCGTTCGGGCCAAACGATTCTATTTCGCACTCACCGCGGTCATGCTTGTCGGAACCGCGCTGGTTTTCGTCCCCATCGATCCGATCAAGGCGCTTGTCTGGGCCGCCGTCCTGAACGGGTTGATCGCGCCTCCCTTGATGGCCACGATGATGATGATTGCTGCAAATCGTTCGCTGATGAAATCCTTTGTGCTGCCACCGCGACTAAAGGCCGTGGGCTGGATCGCAACCGCGACCATGACAGCCGTCGCCGCCCTCATTGTTGGCGGGTGGTTTTCGCGTTGAGGCAATGTATGCGCGCTCCTTGCGATGTGAATTTTTCCGGCTATAAGCTTATGCGGCGCCCGCCGCCTTCGATGAAAATCTTAATCGTAGATGACCGCCCCAATCTCGCGCGCGTTACCATTTTCGCGCTGCGCGGACTTGGTTGCGAAGCCCTCTGGGCGCGCTCCGTGGCGGAAGCCGAGTCGTGCCTAGAAAATTCCGACATGGACGCCGTTTTTCTCGATGTGAATCTGGATCAGGAAAATGGCTTCGATTACCTGTCACGACTGGTTGTTCAGCGCCCGCAACTTCCTGTGATCATGTTTTCGGCCCAATCCAGGGACGAGATCCTCGAAGAATCGAATCAACGCGGCGCCTTTGGCTGCATCACAAAACCGTTCGGACTCGAGGAACTTCGCGCGATGATAAACCGGTTGCAGTTGCATGCCTCTTCACGGTGAGAGTTCGTTGAATGACACATAAAATTCGCGCAATTCTCGTCGGACCGCTGCCTGTCGACAATGCGGTTGTGAAGCACGCCTTGGAAACAGCTTTCGGCGAAATACAGGTGACCTCCGCCCAGTCGTATTCCAACACAGAACCGGCGGAGGTGGTCGTAGCGGCCTTTCCGGCCGCAAACACAATCGACAAGACCCTCGCCGACATGAACCATCATATACCGGGAGCTTTTCTGATTGGGCTTGGCGCGGGCGTTCTTGAAAACGGCGAAGCGATTGATGAAAGCGAATGGACGGCGACCAATCTCTCCCGCGCGTTTCGCGCCGCACGACAAATGCATGAGCTTCGCACCGAGAATCGCCGACTGAAGGGCGATTTACTCACGACTGCCCGCCGCCTGAGCCACGATCTGCGGTCACCGTTAGGCTGCATTCACACCAATGGCGACATGATCAAAGAACTCGGTTCGGCGGCCCTCGACGACGCTACGCTGCGCGAGTCCGCGGGGTTGATCCTTGATTCCGCAAAAGAAGCCACGGCGCTCATCAACCGCGTTTCCTTGGTCCTGCGAGCTTCAACGGAAACTCCAAAGTTGGAACCCGTCGACAGCGGAGCGACGCTGAAAGAAGCCCTCGCATCCCTGAAGGCGACAACCCCGGCCCTCTCCCTTCCAAAAACGTGGCCGCGCGTCCTGGCCGTGCCGCCGTGGCTGATTGCCATTTGGACCAATCTCCTCGACAACGCCGTCCGTCACGGCGGCCCGGAGGTTAAAATCGATGTTAGTTGGCGGGAAATTTCCGCCATTGTTCATTTTTCCGTCACCGATAATGGGCCCGGTGTGCCGAACCAACAAGTCCCTGCACTTTTCAGGCCGTTTGAACGGTTGCATGCCAGCCAAAGTGGCGGTCTTGGCCTGTCGATTGTGCATCGTTTTGTCACGAGGATGGGCGGGACTTGTGCCTACGTACAGCCGCCTGAAGGCGGCGCGTGCTTCACCTTCAGCCTTTCGAGCGCCGCATGAGTGGACTTATTTTCGTCGAATCACACTCACCTGTCCGTTCCGTTCGAAACGGGCCTCCTCGATCCCAGCCACGTCGGCAGTGTTTCCGTTCAAGCGTAGATTTTCATCCAGGTCTTCCGCGCTGATTTTGTTCTTCTCCAAAACCCGGTGGTCCAACTGCCCGTTTTTAACGACGATCTCCGGCACGCCCTTCAGCCAGAGTGAAACCACATGATATCGGCAAGCCAGCGTGCTGACAACCCGGTGAAGAACGACGAGGAGAAACGACACACCCAGCGTGGGAAGAAATGCAGCCTGGCCGTTGATACCGCGGCTCAATACCGAGCCCAAGACGACGCCCAAAAGAACGTCGAACCCGGCGTTTCTTCCCAGAAATCTTCGATCGGCGAAGCGCACCAGAAACACGCCGAAAATAAAAACCGCTACTCCACGCGAACCCATTTGTAACAAGGTGAGATCCTGCGGCGGCGTATTCAGCCCGAAAAGTTGATAAAAAAACATAACCGGTAAGTTCATAGACTACGACAGACGCATCGATGGCGGAAACGTTCCGGTCCCACGCCGTGCGGATGGCCTATTAAATATACAATCATGCATCCACACCGAGCTCTTATCATTGTCGACGTCCAAAAAGCATTCGCTCCACCGCCGCAATACGTGGAGAAATTAAGGCGCTATTCCCGGCGTTTCCCTTGCCGAATTTTCACGCGCTTCATCAATCCAAAGGGCTCTCTTTTTCGGACGGTTCTCAAACAAAAATCCTGCCTGCCGGGTTCCGAGGATACCCGCCTGCTGATCGAGCCGCTTCCGGACGACATCGTCATCGAAAAGAATGGCTATGGGTTGAAACCCGCCGACATCGCTGCAATTCGCTCGCGGAAAATCACCAAGGTTACGGTATGCGGGCTCGATACGGATGCCTGCGTCCTCGGTGTGATGTTTTCGCTGTTCGATGCTGGCATCGAATGCCATTTGAAAGAAGCCATGTGCTGGAGCTCCACCGGTCTTCACAAACCCGCCCTGCAAATCGCCCGCGCGCAGTTTCCGGAAACCCGTTAAAATGGAAACACGGGAAAAGCACGGACGCACGCAGCGGGTATGCCTCCGATGGATCAGCTTCGCGCCTTCGGATATCCTATAGGAGCCCAGAATAGGGCGCACTATGAAAAATATAAAACGCCCCACTTCCCTCTTTATAATCTCCCTGCTCCTGTCCGCGGCGTGCCCCTCTTGGGCAATCGTCGAAGAGCCGACTCCCGGCGCCGGGACGGCAACCACACCGACACCCGAAACGGCCACCGCACAGTGGGATGAAATCAAAACTTCAACCTTCGACCAGAGGGAAAAATATTTCGCGGGCTTGAAAAAGCTTTCGGCCATTGTCGATGCGCAAGTCGACGATCTACAAGCCAAACGCCGCATGCTGGCCAACCGGAGCGAAACCGTCGACTGGGATTTGGCGATCAAGGAATTTCTCACCACGCGCGATTACTTCAAATCGTTGTCGCGCGATGCGACAAAGGCGACGGTGAACGATTGGGATCAAACGAAGGAAAAAGTCACCCAGGCGTGGACCCAAGCCCAGAGCGCTTATGACAAGGCGCGGTTAAGTACGCCCAAATGACGGTCCGTTGGTAGTCGAAAATATGCGCGTATTGGATGCGCATTCTCGATCGCGCGGGCTAGAGCATTTTTAAAAATGTCATAGCCGGACAACTCCGGCTGTAGGGGCGCAGTCTTGCTGTGCCCGGTTTGGCTCCGCCTCAGAAAGGATGCAGCTAGACTGCGCCCCTACGAAGACAGCTCGGTTTGTAACACCGATTTACGGCTACAGTTTTATTGTGTGTGCTCTAACGGCTGGCGATTAATATTGAGCAGTCTTCGGAACTGCTCTTCACCGCCAAAACTTTTCCGCCTTATTAATCTTCGATGGCGTTTTCCAAACGCGCCCAACGGATGGCGTGGCGCAACAAACCTGCGCCGTTTTTGAGGTTCAATTTGATTTTCAGATGCTCGCGGTAGGAATCGATGGTCTTCGGACTGAGTTTCAGTCGGCGTGCGATTTCCTTCGTCGTAAAGCCGTTTCCGATCAGCTGAAAGACCTCGATCTCGCGGTCGCTCAAAGTATCGAGCGGAAAATCGGCTTCTTCTTTTTTCCCCTGGCTGAGCAAACTGGCGAGCAGGTTCTTCTGCATCAGTTCGCTCAAATAAATACCACCTCCGAGGATCGTCCGAATGGCGGGAAGAATGTGTTCGGTCGCTTCCTTTTTCATTAAATACCCGCGGGCGCCGGCACGCAACGCCCTCTCCGCGTACACACGCTCGTCGTGCATCGACATCGCCAGGATGTTCAACGTCGGCATCAGCGCCAGGACGTTTTTGATGAGCTCAATGCCATTGCTCGTCTTGAGGGAGATATCCGTGACGAGGACCGAGGGACGTGCATTGGGAATGGAACTGAGCGCGGTCGGTGCATCGTCCGCCTCGCCGCACACGGTGAGATCCGGCTCGCGATTGATGATCGCACTCAAACCGGCCCGGGTGATGGGATGATCCTCCACGATGAACACGCGATGTGTCTTGGTTTCTGTTTCGGCAGTATTTTCCGGCGTGGCCACGTCGCCAATATTTTGTGTTTTTGTGCTCATGTTTCGTAAGATGTCAGGGGAAAGCCTCAGGCTTTCGCGCTTATATGTTCTGTTTGAGACGAGAGGTAGCTGATAAGTTTTTGCGGTGTCATCGACTGTCGCGCTTCTTCCTCCTCGACGGATTCCCCTTCGCGCGCGACGACCGGTAGTATCAGTGTGAGGGTGCATCGGGCGCCCGCCTTGCCCTCATCGCTTCTGATGTCCAGTTGTCCTCCCAACAATCGAGCTAGCTTTGCGGCTGTATAAAGCGTCGTGCCTTTGCTCGGTGGAGAATGTTTCGCTGGAAAATGACTGAGCGCCTTTTGAATTGCTTCGCCGCCGATTCCATCTCCCGCATCGCTCACGGAAATCTCTACATTGTTTCCACGGCGCACACATGAAACCCCGACGGTGGCGCCGCGCGGACTTCGCGCAATGGCGTTTCCAACCATGCTGCCCGCGACTTGTTTCAACCGGCGCGGGTCCGCCAACACGATCCCCACCTCTGGGTCTAGATCTCCGTGCAACTTCAGCGCCATATCGTCCGCCAATTGTTTGAAGTTTTCGATGACGCCCGACAGCACCTCCGCAAAGTCCACTCGTTCCGGTTTCAAGACCACGCGGCCCGTGGCAATGCGCGAGGTGTCGACGATATCCTCAATGATCGCAAGTTGCTCCTCCACGCATTCGCGAATCGCCTGCAAACCATCTCTCAGTTCCTGCGGCGGCACTTCGTCCTGCTCCGACAGAACCTTCGTCCAGAGAAGGATCGCCGACAGCGGTGTCCCGAGGTCGTGGGAAATGCTGGTCAGGAGTCCGTGGGTGATGTCAGCCACCTCACTGGCGGCTGGCGGATTTACCGTTGGGTTCATGATGGTTATCGTGTTTTCCTGCCAAACGCAGGCTGAGCAGCGGTTTGATGATCTTGAAAATTGACGAACCAAGCGCCATGCTTCTCGCCAGTTGGCCGATCCGGCCGGGGAAATATTGCGTGACGGACAATGCCCGGCCGATCGCGCGGGCGGACAGTCCCGCGATAAGCGGCTCCGGTTCGGGAGGAGGTTGCAGCACAAGCTTCAGATAAAGCCGGTCCAACTCGCAGATGAGCGCGAGCTGATGGATGCGTTCTTCAGCATTGACCTTAGGCGTCGCCATTTCCGTTGGGGGTTTGTTTTGGCTGGGGGGTCAGCAGGTTTTGCAGGCAATCGCTGTCGCTGCGAAGTTGCCTGCGAGTTTCCAAAAAAGGCCGCCAGGCGCGAATGCGGTACGCCGCGAGCCAGATCATCGAACCACCGACTAAAAGATAACCCAAGGCCACCAATCCAAGGATCAGCGTGCGCTCCGGCATGTCCCAGACCATGGCCGCGATCATAAAGGTGGCGGCAAAACCACCCAGCAGGAACAACGCCGCCGCGACGAGCGCCGCCACCACGGTGAGAAGCGCATGGTGGGAAAGTTGCGAAAGTTCAAGCGCCACAAGTTCGCCCCTGTGAACAGCCCCCCCGAGGAATACTTTCAGGGCGGGCACAATCTGGCCAAGTCCTATGTTCGGCAGGGGCGAAGTTGTGGTCGCGTTGTCCATTTGGAACGGGCGTTTAGCGCAAGCGTATGTTTAGTTTCGCGAGCAGCTGCGTGCGATAAAATAGCCAACGAGCAGGCCCGTGGCCGTCGCAATGCCGATCGAGGCGTAAGGATTCGCTCGCACGAGCTCGTCGGCTTTCGCCGCCTGCCTGCGCGCCATCTCCGCCGCCTGACTCAGCGTATGCTTGCTTTCCTCGTATGCACTGCGCAGGCGATCGCGCAGGCCCCTCACCTCCTCACCTGCCTCGGCGCCAACGTTTGCCAGCGCCTTTTCCGCCTCGCGGATCAAAGCCTTGAGTTCATCCACCGTGTGACCGGCGTGTTCGTTCATTGTAGTGTCAGCCATAAGTCCTTTCATATTTTTTAGTTTTATATTTACGGCGAACGCCTCGAAAAAAGCACGAGGCCGCCCACCAAGATTCCTGCAATGCCGCCAATGATAAGCCCGAGGCTTTTGTCGGTCGGTGTCCCGCTCACGGCTTTCGTCACCGAGGAGGACAGTGAGTTGGCGGAGTTCAATCCGTAAACCAACAGTATTGCTCCGACGACCAATATAACAATTGCGATCATTTTATACATATTCACTCCGATTTTGGATTTTATCCCAACGGTTTCCGCCCGCTGAACAACCTGACCAACACCACCACAAAAGCAACCAGCAGCAAAAGGTGAATGTATCCACCCAATGTATACGAAGACACCAAGCCTAGCAGCCAAAGAACGATCAAGATGACAGCGATTGCTTCCATGATGAGGGGCGTTGCGCATTCTGCTTTCGCAACAATGGTGCCAAATATCACGCCAATGCGTTTCTTGTTTATTTTTAATGCCTTACAAACAATCCACTATTCGACGCATGCTTGAAAGGCTGCATTTTGCCCGCAGGGCGCCCCTCGGGTTCGCAATTTGCCATGTCTGGATGAGGAAAATCTCCGGTGCTCCACCGAGAAACCGTCCCGCTGTACGGGGAGAAAGGGACGTGATACCGAGTGCAAACGCTCACGCTGTCGGTTGCCCTCCCGTTTTTGGTGGGACCGCCTCAAAAAATTTGACGAACTACTAAACGTACCCAACTCAGCACCGCCGGCACAAGCAGACCGCTCGGCCTTCAAATGTTCATGGACTGCTTTGCGTGGGAAATTCGAGATAGAGCTCCTGCCGCTCGTCGGTGAGTTTGCTCCCGGTTCGTCCACCTTGAGCCACGACAAGCGCCTTGCAGATCGCCAGTCCAAGATCGGCGCCGGCGGGTCCTTTCCTGAGGCCGAAAGTTTCAGCCGCCCGGCTTTTCCGGTCTAAGGAGCCTTCGGTGCGCGCCGGACAGCTCACTCCGATTCGCAGCCAATTTTCGCCGACCGAGAGTGAAACAGAAATATTTTCCCCGCGTTGGCTAAGGAGCGCCGTATTCTTCAATAATTCCGCGAGCGCCCGTTCGACTTTACCAACGTCTATATACAAGCGAGGAAGTTCTTCCGTCGGAGCATGAATAACGACCTGCTGCGCGTTGCGATCAAACAACGGCCGGGTTTCCGCCAAGGGATTGGCCAACAGCATCGACGGCTCGACCAGCGTGCGCGTCAGAGCTTCCTGCCCGCTCTCGATCAGGAAGATCTCATTAATTTGCTGCACGAGTCGGAGCATATTCTCGCAGTCGTCGCGGCTGGCCTCGATCAATTCACGCTGTTCCGGCGCGAGCGCGCCCAGTTTTTCCTCCAACAAGAGGTGAAGCGCCATGCGAATGCTCGTGATCGGAGTTTTCACTTCATGACCCAGCAAGGCAAACGCCCGCGTCGTGGAGCGGCTCGCCTCCCACAAACCCGATACTTCCGAGAACAAAATCGTCCAGCCCTCGCCAGACTCTGAAAATTGTGGAAGAAAAAAACGGGCGTCGGGTTCGCGGCCCATCTGAACCACAAATTCCCGATCACTAGACCAAGCAGTGCGCCGGCCGGCTTTCAGTGCGTCCAGCTGTTCCAGGATCACTTCATTCGCCGTGCGTTCGCCAAAATCCCCGTGAGCGATTGCCTCCGCGGCCGCATTCGAAACCAAAACCACACGATCAGCACTAATGATAAAACACGGCGCCGGAAAATCCGCCAACAAGACTGTTCCTCCGCCCGCCTCGTTGACGCCGGCTTTGCTCATGTCGCGGCCACCTCAACAGCCGCATTTGCCGCCGCCGCCCAGCGCTTTCGTTTTCGATAAAGCGTCGCAACGTCCTTGCCAAGAATCGCAGCAGCCTCCTCAAGTTTGACGGTGCGCGCAATCACCCGGCGAACGTGTTCCTGCTCGATGGCCTCGAGCGAGACCAGCGCGCCGAGTTCAACGACGCCTGACTGCGTCGAGGCAGAAAGCTCCACCGGCAAATCGCCCAGCTCCACACGGTCGCCGTGCGATAGAATTACCGCGCGCTCGATGGCGTTTCTGAGTTCACGGAGATTTCCCGGCCAAGTGTGCGCTTTTATTGCCGCCCATGCTTCCGGGCTAAATTCTTTAACCGCACGGCCAGCGTCGTCGGCGAAAAACCGCAGGAAGCTCAATGCCATTTTGGTAAGATCCATCGGACGCTCGCGCAGCGGTGGAACCGTCACCGATATAACATTGAGTCTATAATATAAATCTTCGCGGAAGGCTCCCATTTTCACCGCAGCCCCTAGATCGCGATTTGTCGCGGCGATCACGCGCACGTCCGCCACGCGCGATTTGGTGTCGCCCACTCGTTCGTACGTTCGCTCTTGTAGCAGGCGCAGAAGCTTGGGTTGGAGTTCGGGCGGAAGTTCTCCGATTTCGTCGAGAAAAAGCGTGCCGCCCCGAGCCGCTTCCACTTTTCCCCACTTGTCCTTTACCGCACCGGTGAACGCACCCTGCACATGGCCGAACAATTCGCTTTCCAAGAGCTCCCGGGAAAGACTCGGGCAACTCACGGTCACGAAAGGACCATCCGCCACGGCACTGCGTTCGTGCACATGTCTCGCCAAAAGACTTTTGCCGGTGCCGTTTTCTCCCAGCACCAAAATGGTGGCGCGCGTGTTAGCTGCACGTTCCAACACCTCCACAACATTTTTCATCTTGCTGTCGACAGGCGAAAAATCCGGCGGCGGAGCGGTGCGCGTGACTTGCTCGGCCAAGCCCTCCGCTTTTTGACGAAGCCGCTGGGTGCGTTCCACGCGCTCAAGCACCGTTCGCAGCTGTTCAGGGGTGAAAGGTTTTTCCAAATAGTCCGTCGCGCCCCGGCGGATTGCTTCAACCGCGGTATGAATACTCGCATGCGCCGTGCTAATGATAATGGCAATTCCCGGGGCAATTTTTTGCAAACGCGCAATATAATCCAAGCCGTCTGCCTCGCCTTCCAAATGAAGATCGAGCACCACCAGGTCGTAGCGATCCTCTTGTAATTTCAATACAGCCACCCTGCCACTGTCAGCCATGCCCGCTTCGTGCCCTTCGGCGCGAACCGCATGAGACAATGCTATACGAATCGGTTTTTGGTCGTCGACGATGAGAATACGCATGCTGTGTGGAGTCCGGTCTGATCGACAGTGTTGTAGTGCCATTAATGATACATGATGCGGCGTCCGCCCGGAAACCGATGATAAAAACTGAGAACGTTTGCCGCAAAAGTCAAAAGAACGGTCCACAATTACGAACCAATCCCGCGAGTTTTTTTCCATCCCTTTGGTTTCGTATTTGCGATTGCCGTCGCTGGAATATTTTTCGCGCCGCGCAAAATTAACCGCGATCCGATTGATATTGTTCACGCTTTTTCGTGGCTCGAAATCGTGTGAATTCTGGCGCGACGTCCCCGTCATAAAAATGACTTCTGCCTCCTCGACTTCGGAGTCGCTGGCAATTTGCCAAATCGAGTGAAACAAGCGCTGCAATTCGCCCGGTCAAAGCCCCCGGAAGTTCTCCTAGCCGTCTTTTAACCGTTTATGGCAAAGAGCGTTACATCTCCAACCTTGGGTTGGCATGCGACTGGCGTAGATCGAAAGCGAACCCGACTCACGTTGCGAAATTTACCGACCATCATGACTCGTTCTGCCCGATTCAAATCCGCGATCCACGCCTTTACCTGGTTCGTCTTCGCTCTGCTGCTCGTCGTCGACACGGCTCCCGTCCTTGCGGCCGGAGACGCCGCTGTTTCCGAACAGGATGCCGCGAAGGTTTTGCTGCAAGATTTGGACTATCAGCTCGCCCGTTTGGAAAAACTGCAGGAGAGCCTCCAAACCAAAGACGAGCGGGCGATTGCCGAAACGCGGTTGGCTGCATTCAGGGAGCGACGCATCGACCTCCGTAAAAAGTTCAATCAAGCCGGATATGAAGTGCTCAAAGCCGACGTGGCGGTGGAGCAGGCGCGCTTGTCCGCAGATATTGCCAGAGCCACGACGAGCGAGGGAACCAGTGACGCTGTTCCACAAAAAGTCGATTTGGTACTGCCGGGAAAAATCGAAAACGTCCGCGCGGCATCGGGCGAAAAAATCAATGCACCTCAGATTCCCGCCCTGCTCGCTTCGCTCGAAACCGAAATCATCGAGCTGGAAAAAAGAGTGAATCAGATGCCCATCAGCACCGAGCGCGATGCAACAAAACGACGCGTACAAATGCTGCGCGACCGCAGCGTGGATCTAACGACGGCCTTTGACAAAAGGCGCTATGACCTTCTCCGGGCCGACGTGAAATCCGAATGGGATACTGTCACGCGGTGACGTTCACGAACCACTCCTTGTAACCATACCGACTTACTCGACCCACGGCATTTTTTCCAACACCGCCATTCTCCCACCATTCGGCGAGCCGAGCCCCCAACCCTCCCAAAAAACATACTCATGCAAGTCCTCAAAACTTCCAGCGCCGCCCCCGCCGCACACTGGGATCGCACGGCCACCCCCGCCGCCACAAATCACAATCTGTGCGATTTCTTCATCCAGGAACTCGCCGGCACGTTCGCCAGCGCCGATGCAATTCTCGCTTCAGCTGAAGCCCTCGAAAATTGGATCCCCGCCTACCATGCCGCACTTCGAGGCACACTCGGAGAAGTGGCCAAAACCGCGCGCCACTGCCGACGCGAACTGTGCAACACCCTCGATCACCATCGTATTCACATCTTCGCTACACCGAGCCCGGCCATCGTCGCGCTCTTGGAAACCATGGAGCCGGGACGCCGCGAAAATCTCTTCGAGCCCTGGGGCGTTTTCGGCACGCGTATGATCTCAATTTTCAGAAAGGCGGCGATGCAGATGGAACTTCAGGCATCCGACCTTTCCGAGTACGCCTACTTGCTTGGTTTGGACGCCCTGTGGGAGCCACTCCGGGAACGCGCCAACGAATGGTCGGCGTGCGCGGCACTTTTGCATTCCAAAAAGACCAGCTTCTGCGCGGAGGCTTACATGGGAGGAGCCGGCAAAGCCCTTCAAAAACCTGTTTCGAAACACAACCATAACCCACAACTAAAATCACCATGTTACGCTGGATTATCATATTCCTAGTCGTCGCCTTGATCGCAGGATTGCTCGGGTTCACCGGCATTGCCGGAACCGCCGCATCCATTGCTCAGATACTCTTCTATATCTTCCTGGTCCTTCTGGTTGTCTCCCTTTTGGCCGGCGTGATCCGGGGAGGCTGGTGACCGGCCGGCCATAGCTCTGAACACAAAACCAACCAACGTTTATGTCCAACTACCCTAAACTCATTTCTTTCGCGCTGACGACGTTCGCCATCGCGCTTTCCGCGCAAGCCGACTCGAAAAAGACCAAGCCCGAGACTGTCGATGAGGTTTCCGCCCAGAAGATGGGCATGGCCCACAAGAGTGGGGACATCATTGGCCTCAACGTTGATAACAACAATGGCGAGACGCTCGGCCGCGCCATGGATCTGGCCATTGATCTTACCCGCGGTACGGTGGTTAGCGTCATTGTCGGCACTGGTGGGCTCCTGAGCAATTCGGATTACATCGCGATTCCGCCCAACCAGGTCGGCCTTGGAGCAAGCCACAAGGCTCTCATCGTGAATTCCACGCGGGAAAAACTGAAAAGCGCGCCAACCTTCAACGCCGATCAATGGCGTGAGTTCTATTCGACAAACCGTTGGACTGAGTCCGCCAAATTCTTCGACAGCCCGGATCGATTGGCGTCCGAACCCGCCAACATCCAGCGCGCGACAAAAGTCGTCGGGATGACCGTGAAGAATAAGCAGGACGAAAAAGTCGGATCGGTGGAGAACCTCATGGTCGATTTGAACAATAAAAAGATCATAGCCGTGATCGTTTCATCGGGAGGATTTTTGGGAATTGGCGACACATTGAGCGCTGTTCCTCCCCGACTCTTTACCTGGGATGCTGAGAATAATGCGCTTCAGCTCGATACGACGAAAGAGGCGCTGCAGCAGGCCCCACATTTCAAGCAAGGCGAGTGGCCGGATTTTTCCCAAGCCGCCTATGTCGATGGCGTATACCGCGCCTACAATCTCGATGTGAACTCCGAATATAACGAAAAAAACGCAGACGCGAATAACACCGCCCGCAACACCACTCGTGATCGCGAGAGCCAAAGCATCACGCCTTTGGATCAGGGTAACAATCCCAGCGATCTTCACATCACTCAACAGATCCGCAAAGCGATCGTGGAAAACAAATCGCTCTCGCTCACGGCGCAGAACGTAAAGGTGATCACCGTCGACGGCCAGGTCACACTTCGCGGTCCGGTTCGCACCGCTGAAGAAAAACGCATCATCGGCGACATCGCCTCACGCACGGTTCCTCAAGGCAAAGTCGAAAACCAATTGGAGGTCACCCAAGCCGCCTCGTCTCTGACAGAAATGTAAACCAAAACCATTAAAAAGATATAGTCATGTCTAAAAAATCTGTATTCTGCATTGCGAACTCCTACGTCCAGGCCGAGCGCATCATCGACCGGCTCAAGGCGGAGAATTTCCTTCACGACGACATTTCGGTTCTATTTCCCGACAAGGAAAGCACCCGCGATTTCGCGCACACTAAAAATACCAAGGCGCCGGAGGGAATCACCGCGGGCGCGACGACCGGCGGCGTGATCGGCGGCGCGCTCGGCTGGATTGCCGGCATCGGCGCCCTCGCCATTCCGGGCGTCGGTCCGTTTATTGCAGCCGGACCGGTTATGGCCGCGCTCAGTGGCGTGGCGGCCGGAGCGACCGTTGGCGGCATCGCGGGCGGGTTGATCGGCCTCGGCATTCCCGAGATCGAGGCAAAGCGGTACGATGGAAAAATCCGCAAAGGAAACATCCTGATCTCCGTGCACGCCGAAGATTCGAAGTCGCTCACGCGCGCAAAGGACATCTTCAGCGAACTCGGCGGCGAGGACATTTGCAGCACCAGCGAGGCCGGTGCGCCACGGCAGGACAAAGCTTCGAATCGCACCACCGTCTCCGGTCCCTCGCCGTTTTAATCGTCCTTTCCTTTAAGTCCGTCACCCGTCGGCCAACGCTCAAACATATCGGGCATCTCCTCGGTAAAGGGATGTAGAGCGTGTCCGACGGGTGCCGGCCCGGAAGGGTCATGATATATACACTTTAAATGACTAATTATATAATTGTTACGCTAAGTGATTCCGCCGGGGACCGGGCTCATGGCTGACGTATCCGCACAAGCAAACCTCAATACCCCCAACCAGCACGTCGACTCGCCCGTTGCGCCCACGTGGGATGAAGCGTTTTTGAGAGTGGAAAGCTATCTGAGGGCGTACGGTCTCGAAAGCCGGATGCGTCTCAATCAAATTACTTCAGAAATCATCCAGACCGCCCAATCGATTTGGCATCATGAAAATGGTTCGTCACCGGTCCTTCTTTCAATGCAGGTGACGAGGGAAAAAATTGACGGTTGGCTGACCAAGATTGACCTGCCCCCGGAATTCACGAGCGAACGTACCACCGCCGAAGCGCGAATCGCCCTGATCCTCGCCGATCTTCCCGGGCGCTGGTCGGACCACTTTCTCAATTCGGGAGCGCTGCCCGCACCGTTCATGAATTCCATTGGAACGACGCGAGTCCTGCCAACTCCCGAAATGTGCGTAAGCAGCATGCCGCCCGCGCCTCTGAATCTCGGCACAGAGGGAACGGAGACTACCTTCGCGCTTCCTTCCATGAGCGGATTTCCCCACGCAGCATTAACCTGGATAACCATACTGAGTTTTTTCTGCACAGTCTGGGCGGCCAGCCACTAACATGACTGGCCTGCACGACCTCACGTTGCTACCCCGAGTCCAGGTCTCGCGCCGTCGGCACGGCGTGATCACCATTTTGCTCCTTCTCACGTGTCCGGCGGTGATGACGATGGCCGATCTCCATTGGCGGACCGGTTACGATGGATGGAAAATTTTTCACCTCGTGCTGTTCGCCCTCCTTTTTCCCTTGGTGGCATTGGGCGCAACGCAAGCGATCATGGGCTTCGCGATCAGACGCAAGGGCGGCGATCCATTTCAAATCGGTAATTCGATTCCGGCCGAAGGCGGTGAATTGCTCACCGCTCCGACTGCAATCGTTATGCCCATCTGCAATGAAGAGGTGGGCCGCGTCATCGATGGGCTGCGCGTCATTTACGAATCGCTGGAGAAAAGCGGCCAGATTGAACATTATCATTTTTTCCTGCTGAGCGATTCCAGCAACACGAACCGTTGGATTGAAGAAGAGGCCGCCTGGCTTGCGTTGATCAGGAAACTCGACGCCCATGGACGGATCTTCTACCGGAAACGCCGCCTCGGCATTAACAAAAAGGCCGGAAACCTCGCGGACTTTTGCCGGAAATGGGGGAAGCTTTACCGATACATGGTGGTTTTAGATGCGGACAGCATCATGACGTCGACCGCGATCACCCGCCTGGTGGACCTGATGGAACGCAATCGCCGCGTGGGAATCATCCAGGGCATGCCGCTGCTGGTGAATGGCGAAAGCGTGCTGGCCCGCCTTCAACAATTCGCCAGCCGGCTCTATGCTCCCGTCGGCGCGGCCGGCCTCAATTTCTGGTGCTTGAGCGAAGCCAATTATTGGGGACACAACGCCATTATCCGGCTCGCGCCTTTCATTCGTCATTGTTCCCTGCCCTCTTTGCCGGGCGATGGACCGTTCGGCGGAAGAATTCTCAGTCATGACTACGTCGAGGCCGCGCTCATGCGGCGCGCAGGCTGGCAGGTATGGCTGGCGCCCGACATCGACGGCAACTATGAGGAGTGTCCGCCTTCGATCATCGATCTGGCCCAGCGAGATCGGCGTTGGCTTCAGGGTAATCTGCAACACGCGCGGCTGATCTTCGCCAAAGGATTTCACATCGTAAATCGGATCCATTTTATACTCGGAATACTCTCCTACCTTGCGTCGCCCTTGTGGCTCGCGTTGGTCATCGCGTCGACGGTCATTGCCGCGAATATTGCCTCCAACGGTCTTGCGCTGCGCCCCGTGGCGAGTTTCGCCCAATATCTTCACTGGAGTTATACTCAGCAGGCGGTTTGGCTCTTTATATATACCATGGGGCTTCTATTTTTGCCGAAATTTCTTGCGCTATGGGATCTTCGAAAACGCGTTTCCGAGATTGAAGGTTTTGGCGGATGGGGCGCCGTACTCAAAAGCGTGGTTTTGGAAACCCTCGTATTCACCCTGCTCGCGCCTGTGCTCATGCTTTTCCACACGTGGTTCATTTTCAATACCCTGAGCGGTCAAAAGGTTTCCTGGGGCGCGCAGCGCAGAGGCGGCGACTCGGCTTGGGCCGAGTCTTGGGCGGCCCATGGACTACAAACCTTTCTGGGGCTGGCCGCGGCCTTCGTGGTTATACAAATCAATCTGACGCTGGCCGCCTGGATGGCACCGATGTTGCTCGGTCTTATATTCTCAATACCGCTCTCATATATTACAGGCTCGGTGCGTCTAGGAAAAATGCTCAGACAATATGGCTATTTTCAAACCACCGAAGAAACACAACCGCTGCCGGAAATATCCCAACTGGCGAGCATGCGGGCTTCGCGGGACAATGGAACTCCGCCGGCAGGAATCTTGCAGCCACACTACGGATTGCTTCAAGCCGTGCTCGACCCCTACGTCAACGCCGCGCACGTGTCACTCCTCCGCTCAAAGGATGATCCGCCCGCGAAATCCCGCGAACGGTTTCAATTTTTGCGAGCGCTCTTGATCGATGAGGGCCCCCAAGCGCTGACTCATCACGAGCGATTATCCCTGCTGCTCGATGCGGAATCGATGCATACGCTGCACCACGAAATATGGTCGCTGCCGTCCTCGCAGCTTGCGGATTGGTGGAAACTGGCCCTTCAGCACTATGCCTACGTAGCTCCGCCGCCGGTGACACCTTTTACCGCCGCTGCCGAACCAAGCCCAACAGGTTAAGTTTCGCTGCGTTCCTCCGCCGGGCCCACGGTCTTGGGATTGAGATTGTGCGCAGTGTTGATCAATCCCACGTGGGAAAAGGCCTGCGGCACATTCCCGAGTTGCCGTTTGGCGACCGGATCGTACTCCTCCGCCAGCAAGCCAACGTCATTACAAAGGCGGACGAGCCGTTCGAAAAGCGCCGAGGCGTCAGCGGACCGACCCATCAGATAGAAACAATCCGCCAGCCAGAAGGAGCATGGCAGAAACGCGCCTTCACCGGGAGGCAGGCCGTCGACATCGCCCGACTCGGCGGTGCGATAACGCAGGACAAAGCCGCCCGACATTAATTCCTTCTCAATCAATTCCACGGTCGACACCATGCGCGGATCCCGCGCCGGGAGAAAACCTACCAGCGGCATCATCAGCACGCTCGCGTCGAGTTCGGCGGAGCCGTAAAACTGCGTGAATGCGCCTCTGGCTGTATTGAAACCCTGGTTACAGATTTCGTCGTGCATTTCCGCGCGCACCGATTTCCATCGCTCCACATCGCCCGAAAGTCCAAATTGCTCGACTGCCTTCACCGCGCGATCCAGCGCGACCCAGGCCATGACTTTCGAGTGGGTAAAGTGGCGGCGAGGTCCGCGAATTTCCCAGATGCCTTCGTCGGGCTTTCGCCAATGCTCGATGACGAACTCGATCAAATGCTTTTGCAGATGCCACGAGATGTCATCTGTTTTCATCCCCGCAACGCGCGCTGCATGCATGGAGTCGATCACTTCGCCATAAACATCAAGCTGGAACTGCGAGGACGCGGCATTCCCGATTCTCACGGGTCGTGAATTTTCATAACCTTTCAAATGATCCAACTGAAACTCGGGCAGCGTCCTTTCCCCCGCCAGACCGTACATGATCTGCAATTTCGCCGGGTCGCCCGCCACCGCGCGCAGCAGCCACTCGCTCCAAGCGCGCGCCTCGTCGGTATACCCCGCTGACATGAATGCGTACAACGTGAAGGTCGAATCCCGCAGCCAGCAAAAACGATAATCCCAGTTGCGCACTCCCCCGATAAACTCCGGGAGCGACGTGGTCGCCGCGGCCACGATTCCGCCGGTTGGCGCGTACGTGAGCGCCTTCAAGGTCAACAGCGATCGCATCACCGCCGGACGCCAGCGGCCTCGGTAGGTGCAGCGTAACGCCCAGCTTTCCCAAGCGTTTCGCGTCCGTTCAAACGCGCGCCCCACGTCGATGAGCGCGACTGGCGCTTCGTGGGAGGGATACCAGGTCAGGGCGAAGGCTTTTTTCTGGCCTTCGGCGATCGTGAAACGCGCAACGCTCGAAAGATCCTCGCCGTGAACAGGAACGTTGGAGCGAAGCGTCAATCCGTTCGGACCGGCAACCGCCAGCAGACTGCTTTCATCGAGATGCCGAACCCATGGAACTGTCTGGCCGTAGTCGAATCGCACCGTCATTCGCATCTCCATCGGCACCACGCCTTTTATGCCTTCAACAATGCGCACGACTTCCCGATAGGGGCCTTCGATGGACATGAAATCCACAATTTTCATCACGCCGCCTTCCGTGGTGAACTCCGTTTCCAAGATGAGCGTGTTCCCGAGATACGCGCGTTTCGTCTGCACAACGGGCACCGCCGGTGCGATCCGCCAGAAGCCATTGCTCTCGTCGCCAAGCAAAGAGGCGAAACAGGCCTCTGAACCAAATCGAGGCGCGCAAAACCAGTCGATGGAACCGTTCAGGCCGACCAGGCATACCGTGTGCATGTCGCCGATCAAGGCGTAGTCTTCGATTTTCATGGTTATTCCTTTTTATTGGTTCCTTCCAGGACGGCGAACGGCAACTCCGCGCAAAGCGATCGCAGGTTCAATGGTTCGGCAGAAGGGAAAGTCCGGTCCGCAAAAATATCCCGCCATTGGCCGATGCCGTTCTGCGGAGGAAGCCGGGTGTCGTCCCAAATGAGCCCCAACGGTGGCGCGCCTATTTTCGCCGTGAGTCGCGGCACCACGACCAGCACGGCGGCGTCCTTCAAATTTCGCCGGAAAGCGATCACGTGGTCCTTATGAAGCCCCTCGGCCTCGAGCGGCTGGTAGTCGCCAGTGGCAAACAGCTCCGGCCTGCGTTGCCGCAGTTTTAGGAGCAGCTGCATGGTGCGCATTTTGACGCGGCCATCCCTCCAGTTTTCCACCAGGGAGACGAGGGGCATGTCGGTCACTTGTTCGAGCAGGCGCTGACGCAGCGCGAAATTTACTTCCCGGCGGTTGTCCGGATCGACCAGGCTAAAATCCCAAATTTCATTTCCCTGATAAAAATCGGGCACGCCCGGCACGGTGCACTTAAGCACCAATTGTGTCAGCGAATTCACCATGCCCAGGCGGGCGATGCGCGCCGCCGCCGGCAAAAATGAAGTATAAAATTCCGGCGAGGCTGCGGGAGAACTCACGGCATCGCAGTATTTCTCGCAGGCCGCAAAGTAAGCTTCGTTGGCTTGCAGAATTGAGGTGTGGGATTTGGCCTCGCTGACCGCTTTCCGAAAATGCTCGCGAAGGCGTTGCTGGAGTGCCGGGCCCACTTCGTTTTCGTCGAGAGGCCAGACTCCCAGCAAAATTTGAAAAAACCGGTAGCGATCCTGCGCATCGGGCGCCGCTTCTCCGTCAAGCTGCGTGATATGCTGCTTCGTCAAAGCGTCCCATTCCACGACCCAGCCCGCCCATTCCTCGACCAATTCGGACAATCCATAAAGGCGGGCGCGCACGTCTTCGCTCAACTTTGTATCATGCGTCGAGGTCGTAAGCATGGAGTATGGGAAATTTGCAAGCCGCTGTTGATTGGCTCGGTGAAAGCCTTCGATGGTGCCTTTGCGAAGGCCGGGATTTCCCCCAACTTCGTTTAGCGCTATCAGCCGGTTGTAGTTATAAAAGGCCGTATCCTCGACCGCCTTCGCCATGACCGCGCCGGTGTATTGCTGGAAGGTGAGCACCCAGCTCAAAAGCGCGTCGCGGAAATCCTCGTCGGCATTGGCCGGGGGATAAACACCGACCAAAAGATCGCGGACAAATTCGAAAGGCTGGGGATCCGCTCTCGGGCTTCGCGCCAGGGACTTCGCGCACATTTCCTCCAGCACCGCGCAATCCGCGGCGGATGCCGTTTGTTGTCTCCTTCGGTAGGTTCGATAAACAGAAAGGTTCGCCATGAATTCCTCGACCACGCTCGTGATCTCCTGGCGCGTAAGGTCCTTCCAATATCGATCCCCGGAGAGGATTTCCACCAGTTCCGAGCCGAGATTGCTGACTGCGTTGAGGAAGAGTTCCGAAATAATGAGCTTCTTCTTCCTATACACTATTTCCTCGAAGGTTTTTTTGTCCCCGGTGAACCGTTGGTAGATATCGTCAAGTTTGGCCTCGGTGTCCGGGTTGACCAGGACTTGGGCGAGTTGGGCGATAAATTCGTAGCCGGTCGTGCCATGGGTCATCCAGCGGTCCGGCAGGGTTTCGTTTTGCGCCAGGATTTTTTCCACGACCACATAGAGCGGACGGGAGGCGTCCGGGCGGTCGAACGTTTGGAGCCGCTGCAAATAGTCTTCCGGCTGCCGCAAACCGTCGATGTGATCGATGCGCAAGCCCGCGACTTTTCCCTCCCGGACCAGCCGCGCAAGGAGGCCGTGGCATTCGCGAAAAACGTCATTCCGCTCCATGCGCAGGCCCACGAGGGTGTCGATCGCGAAAAAGCGGCGGTAATTGATTTCGTGCGCCCCGGTCTTCCATCGCGCCAGGCGATAATGCTGTTTCTCCAGCAGAGCGTGCAACTCGTCGTAGCTGGCGGGATCGCCTGGTTTTCCATTGATCGTCTCCAACCGTTCGTCGAGTTTTCTCTTTATATCCGGATGAGCGGCGATGACTTCAACCAGCTCCTTTTTCAAACGCTCCACCGCCTCCGAACGTTGCGTGGTTACTTCCACCGGAGGTGCGTCGTCGAGCCTCGGAAGGTCGGCAAGCTCCATCAAGATCGCATGAATCTCCGCCGCACCGGGTTGCTCCGGCGGCACAAGGGAATCCAGAATCCCCGAGTACGAACCTGGTCTTATCGGCAACGCCACTTCGCCATAACGGAGCGTGAAGCCATTGTCGTACACCAGCGCGATCTTGCCGCGTTCCAGCACCTTTCCGTAATGGTCTTCCAGCAGCGGAACCAGCACGCGCGGCCGCCCGTGACTTGTCCCGGAGTTCCAGCGAATGTCAAAAAAGCGCGCATAAGGCGACATCCGACCGTTTTCGAGGACATCGAACCACCACTTGTTCAGCACGCCGGCGATTCCCATGTGGTTCGGCACGAAATCGAGGATGATCTCGCACCCCGCCGTTTTCAACTTCTTGACGAGTATATCGAACCCATCACCACCTCCAATATCCGGATTTATATTGAGATAATCCGTGACGTCATAGCCGTGCGTACTGCCAGGAGTCGCGGTGAAAACCGGAGACAAATAAAGATCCGATATTCCCAGTTCCGTGAAGTATGGAACCAGTGCGCCCAGGTCGTTGAACGTGAAACGTCCGTTGAGTTGCACGCGGTAGGTGCATTTGGGAACGTGACTGGTTTCCAAGCGTGGCATGGTTAAAATTCCGCCGCTGACTCATGAAGCTTGTTTCCTCGCGAGCAGGGCAAAAGATCGGCCGGTCATGCGCAGCATCTTCGTACCGCCCCAGCGCTTGCGCCCCCCCGTGTCGAAAACGAGGTTCCAGCGGCCTAACAGGTGTTGTTTGGGAAGGTAAAATTCCACCTCTTCGTGATGCGCGTTGAGCAGAATAAGGAAGTCATCGTCCTTAACCGGACAGCCCGCGTCGTCGCGGATCTCCGCGGCAAATCCCGGCAGCAACATGCCCAGCGTTCTCATCCACCCGCCGTTCTGCCAGTCCTCCTCTTTCATTTCCTCGCCATCCGCGCGATACCATTGCACGTGACTATTGGCGATCAGGAGTCCGGCATCCTTCTCGCGAAAACTGCGACGCCGAAAATTCGGATGCTCGGACCGCAGCGCGCTCACGCGACAAGCAAAATCGAAAAAAGTCCGCGCCCGCTCGTCCCATTCCCAGTTCATCCAGGACAGTTCGTTGTCCTGGCAATAGGAGTTGTTGTTGCCTTTCTGTGTGCGTCCGTATTCGTCGCCGCCACAGATCATCGGGATGCCCTGGGAAAGCAGGAGCGAGGACCACAAATTTCGTTTTTGTCTTTCCCTCAATTCAATGATTCCGGCGTCGTCGGTTTCGCCTTCGTGGCCGCAATTCCATGAATTGTTATCGTCGGTCCCGTCCCGATTTTCGTCGAGATTGGCTTCGTTGTGTTTCTGGTCGTAACTCACGAGGTCGTGCAATGTGAAGCCGTCATGCGCGGTAATAAAGTTGATGCTCGCCGATGGCAGCCGTCCGCTCGGTTCGTAGAGGTCGGAGCTGCCGCCGAGCCGCGTGGCGATTTCCGAGTGCATGCCCATGTCGCCCTTCCAAAAGCGGCGCACGGTGTCGCGGTACTTTCCGTTCCACTCCGCCCAGCCCACGGGAAAATTTCCAACTTGATAGCCGCCTTCGCCGAGGTCCCATGGTTCGGCGATCAGTTTCACCGTGGCGAGCGTGGGATCCTGATACAGGGTGTCGAAGAAAGCGCCGAGCTTGTTGACGTCCTTCAATTCGCGCGCCAAAGCGGCCGCCAGATCGAAACGAAAACCGTCCACATGCATATGGGTCACCCAGTAGCGAAGACTGTCCATTAGCATCCGCAGCGAATGGGGGCTCGTCATATTCAACGTATTCCCGCAACCCGTGTAATCCATATAGTAGCGGGGATCCTCGGGCACCGTGCGATAGTAATCGAGATTGTCGATACCGCGAAAAGACAATGTCGGCCCCGCGTGGTTTCCCTCTGCGGTATGGTTATAAACGACATCGAGGATCACTTCGAAGCCGGCATTGTGAAATCGCTTAACCATTTCCTTGAACTCACGCACAACACCGGCGGGATCCTTTTGTGCGGCGTAACAAGGTTCCGGCGAAAAAAATCCAAGCGTGTTATAGCCCCAGTAGTTTCTCAGCCCTTTCTCCACCAGGTGCCGGTCTTGGACAAAATAGTGGACGGGCATCAGCTCCACGGTCGTCACGTTGAGCTTCCGCAGGTGCTCTAATATCGGATCCGAAGCCATCGCGGCGTAGGTGCCCCGCAATGCTTCCGGAATCGCGGGGTGGCGCACCGTCATGCCTTTGACATGCGCCTCGTAAATGACGGTGTTGTGCCAGGCGATTGCGGGGCGTTGTTCGTCGCTCCAATCGAAGCTTTCGTCAATCACCACGCCCAGCGGGGCGAACGGCGCGCTGTCGCGATCGTCGAAGGAAAGATCGCCGTCGCCGTGTCCGATTTTGTATCCAAAAAGTTCATCGCTCCAACGAAGTTCGCGGCCGATCGCCTTGGCATATGGATCGAGCAACAGCTTGTTGTGATTAAAACGGAGACCGTCTTTCGGCGAATAGGGTCCATAGACGCGGTAACCGTACAATTGCCCAGGTCCAAGACCCGGCAGATAGATATGCCAGACGCCATTGGTTCGCTCGCGAAGCCGGATGCGGCGGGACTCCCGGATCTGCTCCCGGGAATCGAACAAGCAAAGTTCGACGGCGTCCGACGAAGCGGAATACAGGGCGAAATTCACACCTTCGCCATCCCAGACCGCTCCTTGCGGGAAAGGTTTTCCCGGACGTTCTGTGGCGCTATGCGGATGCTGTCGTTTTTCCATGGGCTTTCCCTTCGTAATTTCCGGGACGCCCTGTTTCACCGCATGAAATGGATTGCGAGGCGAAGCCAGCTGCGGAGCTAGTGTTTTGGATGTATTCAAATGTTTTCAAAATAAAAATGTGAGGGGCGGATTGAATGAACAATCGCGCCCGATTTTCACACACCAAGATCGAGGAAGTGGCGGAACAGTCCGCAGAAGAATATAAAATATATCTATATAAGCTTGCGAAAACACTGGCTGTTCGCGCTGCGGGGCTCGCTCTCAAACGGCGCGAGCTCCGACGCGGACGAAAAACAGTGCTGGACAAGCGTCTCCTGCCTTCCCGCCAAAAATTGGTCAGGACTTGACGGTGATATTGTTGATCACCTTCTGCACACCGGCCACGCCCTTTGCGACAACCTCCGCCTGCTTCTTTTGCTCCTTGGTGTCTACGAAGCCGCTGAGCGAAACCGTACCTTTGAAGGTCTCGACTTTCACGTCGATGGCGCTGACCGTGCTATCGTTGGCGAGAGCGCCTTTTACTTTCGCGGTGGTCGCTGCGTCATCCACATACTCGCCGGTGCTTTCGCGAGTGGAGGTTCCCGCGCAGCCGCCGTACTGAAACGCCGCGAAAAATGCGGCGACGATGATAATCCAGAGAGATGAACGATTATATTTTGTGGTCATAGTATTTATATTACGCCAAAAATATAGCCCTTCCCTCGCCCGTCCCCAATCGAGACCGCTTAGGTAAAATTTCCCGGGGAACCTCCCCCGGGGCCACCGGAAATTTCCCTATGCTCAATTGCATCGGACTGACCGCGTTTGTCTTGTCGAAGGCTCATGCGGGCCGCTTGCAATTATGCAAACTATGATCTCCTTACGCAGTTCACTCACAGCGAATTGAGCAGGCGCTGCGCCCACCACTCTTGGCAGGGATTTCCGCGCGCCCCCGCCCCTATTCGGACCATGCCTATTTACGAAATCAGCCCGCTTCGCGCTTTTTATTTCACCCTCCCTCTGATCATTCTAAGGAGGGCGTTCCACGCCCTTCTTGAAGGGCCTCTGGGTTTGCAGGTCGGAGCGACGAGGAGGAGAAATGGGGCTGCAGCGCTGGGGTTGCAAAGCACACCAAGCATATCAGCGGTGGACAAAAACCTAGTCGGAAAGCCGTTCTGAAAAGCCCCGGGCTTTATGCTAATAATGACTGGAATGCTTTGAATAATGATTTAGTAATATGGTGTATAGAGTGACAATATATAGAATTGTGGCCCAACTTAGCTGGGTCCGCAGAATCATAGTCGGTTTATTCGTCGTGATTATTTGGGATATATCAAATTCCAATGCTTATGCTGCATATCCCTCGGAATATGAATTGAAGGCGATTTTTGTCCTCAACTTCGCTCGGTTCAATACCTGGCCTCAAAGCGTCCTCCCCTCCGATAATACTCCGCTAATCGTCGGCGTGCTCGGTGCCGATCCCTTCGGCGACGCGCTGACTTCCGCCTTCCAAGGTGAACAAGTGGCGGGTCACACGTTGGAAATTCGCCACTTCACGCGGCGCGACAATTATAAAAATTGTCATTTGTTGTTCATCTCCCGTTCGGAGGCTGCGCACTTGTCGCAGATTTTTTCCGCGTTGAGCGGAAGCCATGTGCTCACCGTGAGCGACATTGATCAATTCGTCTATAAGGACGGCATGATCGGCATGTTGATGGAACAGAATCGCGTCAAAGTTGAGGTTAACTATGAACAAACCCGCCGCGAGGGACTTGAGCTCAGCGCAAAACTGCTGAAAGTATCATTCGTCTTGCGCAAGGGGCTGCATTCCATGATTTCGACATTCACTCAGGCTTTTTGGCGCGGTGAACGGCTTCCCACCGTTGCATGCACGATCAAATAGAATTTCCGCCGTTTCATTCGCTCCCATGCCGACCACCTGGCTCCGCAATCTACCTGTCCAGAAAAAGCTGGGCTTTGCCATGCTCGTCACGAGCTTGGTGGCGCTTCTGGTGGCATGCGCCGTGTTTGTCGGGCTGGAACACGTCGATTACAAAAGAAATCTGACGGAGACGGTAAACACGTTGGGGCGCATCACCGCCGAAAATTGCACCGCGGCCCTCGCCTTTTCCGACCAACGCACGGCGGAGCAGACTTTGGAAACGCTCCTGGCCGAGCCACAAATCGTCGGCGCCATCCTGTACGACACCAATGGCAACGTGTTTGCTCGCTTCTCGCCTAAACCAGATCAACTGCTACAAAAAGTTTCCAACGCGGCAGGGGTGCGTGTTGAAGATGGCTACGTGATTGGTGTGCAGCCGGTGATGGAGGGCTCGCGCCTGCTGGGGACGCTTTATTTGCAGGCGAGCATGGATACGTTGTACCAGCGCTTCCGCCGTTCGGCCATGATCGCCGCCGGGATCCTTACGCTATCGATCGCCCTGGCCTGGCAAATCGCGTCGATTCTCCGTTTAACGCTCGCACAACCGATTCTCGAACTCGTGCAAACGGCCGATGCCGTTTCTGTCTATCAGGACTTCGGCCGGAGAGCCCGCCAGTTTGGCAATGACGAACTGGGCCGGCTCACTGTCGCGTTTAACGCCATGCTCGAACGCACGCAAAACGCCGTCCGGGCCTTGCGCGAAAGCGAATGGACTCACCGCGAACTGGTGCGCGCGCTTCCGATCGCCGCCTACATGTGCGATGTCCGGGGGAAAATAACGCTCTACAATGACGCGGCCCTCAACCTTTGGGGGCGCGCCCCCGAAGTCGGCATCGAATCCATCGACCAGGTCATGAAGATATCGAGAGTCGACGGCTCACCGTTGCCGAACAAGGCAACTACCGTTGCCGATCCAGCTCACCCCGGCAACCTGCCCGAGGGCGAGGAGATTTTGATTGAACGTCCCGATGGCACACGGCGCAGTGTCATGCCATATCCCCGCGTGATGCGGAATACCAATGGCCAAGTCGTAGGCCACGTGACCATGCTGCTCGACATCACCGACCAGAAAAAAGCCGATGCGGATGCGCGGCGACTGGCCGCCATCGTCGCATCGTCCGACGATGCCATCATCGGAAAAGACCTTAACGGAATCATCACGTCCTGGAACCACGGTGCGCAGGTCCTCTTCGGTTACACCGCCGAAGAAATGGTGGGCCAGTCGATCATGACCTTGATTCCCCAAGGCAAAGAGCCGGAAGAGCAAAACATCCTCGGACGGCTCAAACACAACGAGTTTACAAAATACGAAGAAACCGTGCGCCGGCGAAAAGACGGTTCCCTGATCCACGTGTCGATCACTGTCTCGCCCGTACACGATCGCCAGGGACGCATCGTCGGCGGCTCAAAAATCGCTCACGACATCACGGCAAGAAAACACGCGGAACGTCAGGCCAATTTCGTCTACGAACTCAGCCATCGCCTCAGCACAGTCACCGATCCCGATGAAACGATTCGGGTCATTTCGCGCGAAGTCGGCCTGCACATGGGAGTCGATCGCTGTTTCTTTTGCCTGCTCGACCCGACCGGGACACAAAGCGTGGTCAAAGAGGATTGGGCGCGGGAGGGGTTTCGCTCCATCACGGGAATCCATCGCTCCGTCGACTTCGGCACACCCGAACTTTGGCGCCAGCTCTCCACCGGACCTCACGCGGTCAACGACACGGCCGAAAACCCGATTATCCTTAACCACGGGCCAGGTTACGGAGCGCTCAAAATTGCGTCGCATCTCAGCGTGCCTTTTATCCGCAACGATAAATGGATCGCCACGCTGGCGGTCGCTTGCGGCAAGCCTCGGATATGGAAACGGGAGGAAACTGAGTTTTTGGAAAACGTCCTCGCCCGCGTCTGGCCCATGGTCGAACGCGCCATCAGCCAGCGCGAGTTGCAGGAAAGCGAGCGCCGCCAACGCGAGCTCATGCAGGCCCTGCCCGTGCCCTGCTACACCATGGACCGCCAGGGAAGACTCTCGTTCTTCAACGATGCCGCGGAACAACTTTGGGAAAAGAAGCCGTCTTTGGGCGATAGCGATTGGTTTACCTTGCTGTCTTCCCACGAAACCCCGCTTTCCTTCGAAGATTCTCCCGCGGGGATTGCTATGATAGAAAGACACCCGGTTCGCGGCGTGGAGGGCGTCGTGCTTCGGCCGGACGGATCGAAACGTTGGGTGATCCTGCATTCGGACCCGATTTTTGAACAGCCGGGCGAATGCTCGGGCGTGGTCAACGTCGTCCTGGATGTCACGGCGGAACGCACAGCTCAGCTCAAGGTTAGAAAGACCGCCGAGCATTTGAGCCTCGCGATCGCGTCGGCCAAGTTGGGCGATTGGAGCTGGGACCCGGTTTCGGATCGTTTGACGCTTTCCAAGCGCACCGCGGAAATTTTCGGCGTGCCCCACGCCACCGACCTCAAGCGCGCTCAGATGAAGCACTTGATTCACAAAGATGACCAGCCACGTTCGGAAGCGGCGATGGCGCGAGCGCTGAAAAATCACAGCGACTACGACATCGAATACCGGATCACGTGGTCCGACGATACGGTCCATTGGGTCGCAGCGAAAGGCCGTCCGATTTTTGGAAAAGATGGCGAAGTGCAGGCCATGGTCGGCGTCGTTCAGGATATCACCGAACGAAAGGAACAGGCCCAAAAATTGAGCGATCTTGCGAATGAAATCGAGGAGCAGGCACGTCTGTTCGATGCCATTCTTTCGAATCTCACGGATCACGCCTATGCGTTCGGCCCCGATGGACGCTACATTTTCGCCAACCGGCCGTTGCTCGAAGCCCTTCACAGCCGGATGGAAGAGGTGGTCGGCAAAAATGCGCTGGAACTCGGCTTCCCCGTCGAACTAGCCCAACAGATACAAAACCAAATCCGAACGGTCATAGAAAAAAGACAAGCCGTCCGAGGGGAAACGGTCATCACCGCGGCCAACGGCAAGGTTGACGACTATGAGTATATCTACAATCCGGTCCTCTCCGACGATGGCGAAGTCACCGCCGTAGTCGGCTCCTCCCGATTGATCACCGGACGCAAACAGGCGGAGAACGAACTCAAGCGCGCCCGCGACGAGGCATTGGCGGCGTCCCGCGCGAAGGACGATTTTCTCGCGGCGCTCTCGCACGAACTGAGAACGCCGCTCAATCCCGTTCTCTTGCTGGCCAGCGACGCGGCAACGAATCCCGAAATCCCCGCCGCCGTGCGCAGGGACTTCGAATTCATTCGCAAAAATGTCGATCTCGAAGCCCGACTGATCGACGATCTCTTGGACATCACCCGCATCACGCGCGGCAAGCTGCCGATCGACCAACGCAATTGCAGACTTCACGGCATCCTGAAGGATGCGTTGGCCAACGTTCAGGCCGACATGCGCGAAAAAAAGATCGAGCTCCGGGCGGATTTCAAAGCGTCTAAATCCACCGTCTGGGGAGACGCCGTCCGCCTCCAGCAAATCTTTTGGAACATCCTCAAGAACGCCGTCAAATTTACGCCTCCGGAGGGCACCATCTTGTTAACCACCGAAAATGTGGATTCGAAGGTCGTCGTCACCATCACGGACACGGGAATCGGAATGACACCCGATGAGATCGCGAGGATCTTCAGAGCCTTCTCGCAAGGTGAACACGCTGCACCCGGCACAGGCAGCCACCGCTTCGGCGGGCTCGGTTTGGGTCTCGCGATTTCGAAAATGCTCGCCGAATTGCACCACGGGAAAATCGAAGCTTACAGCGAAGGGCGCGGCACCGGCTCCCGTTTCGTTGTCGAGCTTCCCCTTCATGAAATCGCCGGCGATGAGCAGCACTCGCCTACTCTGTCACGTCGTGTGCAAACGATCTCGCCGTTTCCCGGCGCGGCCGAAGCCCGCAAGACCGCTTGCGCAGGCCGGAAAATTCTTCTCGTGGAGGACCACGCCCCAACCAGGCAAACCCTGCAACATCTTTTGAAAAGCCGCCATTTTGAAGTGGTGGCTGCGAAGACTGCCGGCGAAGGACTGAAATTCGCGCGGGAATCCGAGTTCAGCCTGATTATCTCGGACGTCGGCCTGCCGGATAAGTCCGGCTTTGAATTGATGAAGGAAATCCAAAGCTTCAAGCCGGCTTTGCCTGGCATCGCCCTGAGCGGCTACGGCATGGAAGACGATCTCGCGCGCTCGCAGGAGGCGGGATTTTCCGTGCACCTGGTAAAACCGATTGCCATCGGCATATTGGAGGAGGCGATCAACAACCTTTTGCCACCGACACCGCCGGCTCTTTCGCTCAATGAGCGCGGCGGCAGCCAGCCCGGCTAATTTGCACCGAGGCGGGCAACCTCCACGTTGATTTTCGAGGCAAGGGCCGTCAGAGAACGATCCATCCTGAATTTGTCCATCAAGGTCTGTTGGAGCAGTTCCGCGATTTCCTCGTTGCCGAGCAGTTCCGCGAAGGTGCGCAACGTGCCGTAGCCGGCGATCCCGTAGTGTTCCATTTTTTGCGCGCCGCCAATCAGCGCGGCATCGCGAATCGCCGCCAGTGCGTTCTCCTGCATTCGGACGAGTTCGCTGGAGACCAGCCCTTCCATCCCCTGGCTTTTTCGACCCGATGAAGGTGCGTCAAGCAGGATGAAAGCATGTTCCAGCCTGGCGAGATGGATTTTAGTCCTTTCCGTATGTTCTTGGAAGGTCAGGCGCAGGTTTTCGTTCTGCGCAGCCTCGGCCATTTTCGGCAAAATGTCGACGAGCTGCCGTTCCGCATCGTAGAGATCGCTGAGTTCGTCAATCAGCAGCTCACGCAGCGTCAGAACCTTGTTGAAATCCGGTGTTTGATCCATGGCGGCGGAGTGCGGTCAAGAAGCCAGTTTCTGTCGGGTGTGGATTCCCTCCGCAAATTCCTCGACCATCTTTGCGTTGAATTCGGGTAAATCGTCCGGCGTTCGCGAGGTCACCAATCCATGGTCGTTGACCACCGCTTGATCCAGCCACTCCGCGCCCGCATTGATCAAATCCGTTTTGATCGCGCGCGTGGAGGTCAGGACCCGTCCCCTCACGACATCGGCCTCGATCAACAGCTGGGGGCCATGGCAAATCGCCGCGACCGGTTTTCCCGCGTCGAAAAACGCCCGGACAAATTCCGGCGCGGCCGGGATGGTGCGCAAGGTGTCGGGGTTGATCACGCCGCCCGGCAAAAGCAAGGCGTCGTAATTATCCGGGTTTGCCTCATTCAAAGGTGTATCGACCTTGTACATCTGCCCGTAGTTTTTGTGATGCCAGGATTTCACCGTCTCATGATTAGGCGACACGACTGCGACGGTGGCGCCTGCCTCGACCAGGGCGCTGTAGGGCTGTTCCAATTCGGACTGTTCGAAGCCGTCCGCGATCAGGACCGCAACGGATTTTCCCTCTAGACGTGTGTTCATGATTTTCTCCTTGTTGATGGTGATAGCATCAAGCGGCCCGACCATAACGGCGTTCCCGAGTCCGCGCGGCCTTCTTGGCTCCCGCCGAACGGCTCGCCGAAACTTTTTTCCTTCCGCTGCCAATCGCGGAATCGCTGGCCGCTTTCTTTTTGATTCCCGGCTTTGATCGCGAGGGCGCTCCCAGTTTCACGCCGGCACGGCGGGCTTCGGATAAACCGACTGCGATGGCTTGCTTTCGCGAGCGGACGTTGCCGCTCCCCTTTTTCATCTTGTGCATTTCCTCACGGATGAACTCTCCAGCCTGCGTCGTGGGCTTTTTCCCCTGTCGTGCGGCCTTCCTGGCTTTATTTTTGGTGGTTTCTGTTGGCATTGCCCAACATAGCCCCGGCCGGCAAGTTGCTCCATCCGGAAAACACCGGGTGCCCGGACCCAACGAATTACGCCCCAGCGGCCGCTTTTTTCCCATGCCATGGCTTGCCGGCGGCTTCGTCCGATACAAATTGGTCAAGCGCCTGGCGGCCCGGATGCTTTTGTGTGTTATCCTTGGTTCGTCCCACCGCGAGCAATGCAATGACCTCGACGTCGGCGGGCAGCGAAAAGGCCTCCTTAACTTTTTGCGGATCGAAGCCCTCCATCGGCGCGGTGTCCCAACCGAGGTCCTCGAACGCGAGCATCAAATAGGTGAAGGCGATCATCACGTGGCGGTTCAACCAGACCGCCATGTTCATTTTGTGGACAAAATCCGAGGCGCTCTTGGCCAGACGTTCGGCTGCCGAACCATCCATGCCCAACCGCCGCGCTTTTTCCTGCTGAATCCTAACCAGCGGTTCCTCCCAGCCTTCCTTCAGCCCATAGGCCACAATAACCAGCGGCGCCTCGGTGATCTTTTCCTGGTCGTAGGCTGCCTTCCTCAGCGCCACCCGGTTTGCCTCATTCCTCAAGGTTAGGAAACGCCATGGCTGCGTATTGAAACCCGAGGGTGCCTCGGCAGCGGTCAGGAAGGCCTGGGTGATATCGGCCTCGGGAACTTCGTCCGGCAAAAAGTGTGCCGTAGCCCGGCGTTGTCGAACTAGCTCGGCAAAGGACGACGAGCCAGAAGGTGGCGATGGTGTTTTTGTGTTCATTCGATTCCGATCATACGCGAACACGGCGAGCGGGTTATCGAGGGATCTGCGGCTCGCATCAGGGGGATTTTCCCCTGAGAAAAAAACGAAGTGTTTTCCATTCCGATCCTCCCACCCGTTTTTCGGAGCCTTTGGTTTTCCCCGCCAATTGATAAAGGCAACCCGATACCGGAAGGTGCGTGGCTGCAAAACAACACAATTACGACAATGCGTATACAGGGAATATTCGCCGCGTTCTTTCTCGCCTGCCCCGTGTTGGCGATTGCCCAAAATAGCGGCGGCTTTGATTTTAATCGTGGCGTCCCAAGCACCGGATATTATGGGCCGCACGGTGGGGAATCGGACTTCATGGTGGGTGCCAGCGGAACAGCGAACAGGCGCATGGACGACACCCTCGCCGGTTTGAATTTCTCGCTCGGCCATTATTTCACAAATATGCAGGCGCTGGTTCTCCGACAAACGGTCAACTACAGCCACCCTGCCGGGGGCGACCGCGCGTGGAGCGGCTCCAGTCGGCTCGCGTTCGATCAATACCTTTCCCCGCACAGTCGCTGGCGTCCTTTTATCGGAGTCAATTTTGGCGGAGTTTATGGCGATGACGTGACGGAAACCTGGGCCGCCGGACTCGAAGCAGGCATGAAATTTTATGTCCGTCCACGGGTCTTTATCGAAGTGATGGCGGAGTACGCGTGGTATTTCCGGCATTCGAACAACATCGACGATCGTTTTGATACCGGCCACTGGAACTGGTCGCTAGGTACAGGTTTCACATTTTAAGCAGTTAATCCGAAGGAGAATCACCCTTCGCCCATTCCTCCATTCATTCTTCGCCATGACATCTTTTTCCGCTCCCACCACCGCACGCTTGGAAGCGCTCGCCTTGCGGGTGCGCCATCTTTGCGTGAAGATGACAAGTCTCGCACAGTCGGGGCACCTCACGTCCTCGTTGTCGGCGACCGATTTGATGGTCGGACTCATGTTTGGCGGTACGTTCCGGTTCAATACGCTTTGCCCCGATCACCCCAACAACGACCGGCTGCTCTTTTCCAAGGGCCATGCTTCGCCGCTCTTCTACGCGCTCTGGACCGTGGCTGGAACCGTTGAAGAAAGCGAACTCGACAGCTACCGGCGCCTCGGCAGCAAGCTCGAGGGGCATCCCACGCCTCACTTTCCTTATGCCGATGCCGCAACCGGTTCCTTGGGGCAAGGTCTCGGAATCGGTTTGGGCATGGCTCTGAACGCACAAAGGCTGGACCGCCTGAATTTCAAAACCTACGTGCTGCTCGGAGACAGTGAAATGGCCGAGGGCTCGCAATGGGAAGCCATCCAACTCGCCGCCTTTTACAAGGTTTCGAATCTCGTCGGAATCATCGATGTCAATCGATTGGGACAAAGCCGCGAGACCATGGTCGGCGCCAACCTCGATGCCTACGTCCAACGTGTGAGAGCGTTCGGCTGGAAGGCCATTCCCATCGATGGCCACAATTACGATCAAATTCTTAAGGCCTACCGAGAAGCTGCTGCGGAAACGGAACGTCCCTCGATGATCATCGCCGCGACGATCAAGGGAAAAGGCATTTCATTTTTGGAGGACAAAGATGGCTGGCACGGGAAAGCGTTGAAAAAGGAAGAACAGGCAAAAGCGGAGCAGGAACTCAGTCTGGCCGATCCTAGCGCGTCCGGCGAGATCGCGATGCCGGACGCCAACACGCCAAACGTGATCGAATCCGGAGAAACGGAGTCCCCGCACTATCGCTTGGGCGAGAAGATCGCCACCCGTGTCGCCTACGGAAATGCGTTGAACCGCCTCGCGGATAAATTTCCGCAACTGGTGGCCCTCGACGGCGAAGTCAGCAACTCGACCATGTCGGACCTTTTTGCGAAAAAACACCCGGAGCGGTATTTCGAAATGTTTATCGCCGAGCAAAACATGGTCGAGGTCGCGCTGGGTATTTCCCTCTACGGAAAGGTTCCGTTCGTGTCGACCTTCGCCGCGTTCTTTTCCCGGGCGTTCGACCAGATACGCATGAGCCAATATTCCCGGGCAAACATCAAGTTCGTCGGTTCGCACGCGGGAGTTTCCATTGGTGAGGACGGCCCTTCCCAAATGGGCCTTGAAGATATTGCCATGTTTCGGTCGGTGCTGAATTCCGTCGTGCTGCATCCGTGCGATGCCGTTTCCACGGATCGGCTGGTTGAGTCCGCCGCAACGACTGATGGGATCGTTTACCTCCGCACGCTTCGGCAGGGCACACCCGTGATCTACGAGAACGCGGAAGACTTCCCCATTGGCTCAAGCAAGGTGCTCCGGCACAGTCCCCACGATCACGTCACGCTCGTGGCGGCCGGCGCGACCGTTCATGAGGCGCTGGCGGCGTACGAGCTGCTCCTGAGCGACGGAGTTTATGTCCGCGTGATCGATGCCTACAGTATAAAACCAATCGACACCGCCACGCTTCGGCAGGCGGCCACTCACACCGGCATCATCGTTACCGTCGAGGATCATTTTCCCGCCGGCGGCCTGGCCGATGCCGTGCAATCCGCCCTCGCGTCGGATCCGGTGCCAGTTATTTCCCTGGCGGTGCGAACGATCCCCGGAAGCGCGACGCCCGAGGAACAGCGGGAGGCCGCGGGTATTTCCACAAACCACATTGTCAAAACCGTCAGGGATCTGCTCGCCGTGCGGGAATCGCAATCGCTGGCATCAGGCCACCGCTGAAATACCATGAATCGCATTCGACAACTCACGACCCTCGGCCAATCGGTTTGGCTAGATTTCACGCAACGCAGCTTCGTCGCCTCCGGAGAACTCAGAAGACTGATCGAACAGTGCGGTGTTTCCGGCGTTACCTCGAATCCGGCGATTTTCGACCAGGCAATCACCGAAACCTCCGATTACACCCAAGCGATCGAACAGGCGGCGCGCAGAGGTTATCTTTCACGCGACACGTACGAGCAAATCATCGTGCAGGACATCAAGGCGGTCGCGGACGAACTCCTCGGAGTCTTCGGGCACAAAAATCGTCACGATGGTTTCGTCAGCCTCGAGGTGGCGCCACATTTTGCGCGGGACACGAACAAGACCATGGTCCAAGCCCACGATTTCTGGCATCGCGTCGGCCGGCCCAACCTGATGATCAAGGTTCCAGGAACAATGGAAGGGCTGGCGTCCATCCGGCAACTTATCGCCGATGGCATAAACGTGAACATCACCCTGCTGTTTGGCCTCAAACGATACGCAGCCGTCGCGGAGGCTTACATGTCCGGTCTGGAGGATCGGTTGGCGCGCAACCAACCCATCGAACACATTTTTTCCGTCGCGAGTTTCTTTATCAGCCGCATCGACCTCCACGTCGACCCTTTGCTGACCGAACCAGCGCTTCAAGCCAGGCATCCCGCCAACATCCTCGCTCTCAAAGGACAGGCCGGCATAGCCTATGCAAGGAAAGCGTTCGAACAATACACGCGCTTGTTCCAATCCGAACGTTTCAAACGCCTTCGAGCCCAGGGAGCGAAACCGCAACATCTGCTTTGGGCGAGTACGGGAACGAAAAATCCCAACGAACGCGATGTGCGCTACGTGGAAGCCTTGGTTGGACCGGAAACCATAACCACTCTATCCCGCCCAACGCTGGAGGCGTTCATCCATCACGGCGAGGCTTCGGTTCAACTTCCCGGCAACTTGGGCGAAGCGGATGCAGTCGTGAGATGCTTGGGCGACGTTGGCATCGACCTGGAAGCCGTCGCCGCCCAGCTCGAAGAGGAGGGCATTCAGAAATTCACCCGTTCCTTCGATCATTTGATGTCGGAATTGGAGCGCAAACTCGCGGCCGCACGCAAAAGCATCGGAAAATCCCCCCAACCGAACCCTTCGCCAGCGACCACCAGCCAGGCTCTTTCAAGCCCTGCCGGCGAGGCCAACATGCGCATCGACAATCCACATCCATGATCTTCTCCCCCTTCGAAAATGAAAGCGATGGCGCCGGTTCTGGAGCCCCGGAACGAAATGCCGCCGTAGCCTGCGGCATTCGATTGATACTGTTCACGATCGCAGTCGTCCTGCTCGGCCTGGTGCTCTGGCGCCTAAGGGACATCGCCCTTCTTTGTTTTGGCGCCCTGATCGGCGCGCTCATTCTGCGGAGTCTCGCCGCGCCCTTGATTCATCGTTTGGGCCTCTCCGACGCCGCTTCGGTCGCTCTAACGATCTTTGTCGTCCTTGCGGTGTCCGGGGGCTTCATTTTGTTTTTCGGAAATCAAACCGCAGCGGAGTTCGGGGAATTCCAGCGCCTGATTCCAGCTTCTTTCGATCGGCTTAATAATGCCATCAACGGAAGCAGCATAGGACGGGGGTTGATCGACCTTATCAAACATACCGCGGCCGACACGAAGACACTGACCGGCATGGGGACCGTGGCGGGCGGCCTGGTGGAAGTCGTCACCGAAGTTTCGCTCGTCGTTTTTCTCAGTATCTATTTCGCGTTCTCCCCCAATATTTATATTAACGGCTTTATGCGGCTCGTGCCTAAACGCCACAAACCGCGCGTTTCCGAGGCCTTGGACGGTGCCACGACCGATCTCAAGAAGTGGCTTCTCGCCCAGCTTTATGCGATGGTCATCATTGGATTACTTGTAGGCATTAGTTGTGCCATCCTGAAAATTCCGCTGTCCTTGTTGCTCGGTGTATTCGCCGGCCTCCTGGAATTCATTCCGGTCGTCGGACCGGTGTTGTTCGTAGTGCCCGCGGTGTTGATCGCTTTTACCCAAGGCCCCGCAACGGTCGTCAAAGTACTGATCGTCTACTTCGCGATGCAACAGCTCGAAAGCAATGTGATCACGCCCCTGCTTCAGCAAAAGGCGGTGAAGTTACCGCCCGCGGTAACGCTCCTCGCTATTGTCGCCGGCGGACTACTCCTGGGGCCAAGAGGCGTGATCTTTGGCCTGCCTCTCACCGTTGTTTTGATTTCCTTGGGCAAACGACTCACAGATAGTTCGGCCGGCAGTGAAACCGTGGCGGATTTCCGGACGCTCAAACAATTTTGAAATAAAAAAACCGGGGAAACGGTCCATGATATCCGTTTCCCCGGTCATTAACGGCGGGTCGACCCGGCGGCACCGTCAAGTGCAGCCGCATTCCCGCTCGATAAAACGTTGAATTCGTTCCCGCGATTCGCCGGTTTTCTTTTGGATTCTGCCAACGAGTTCGTCCTCGGCTCCATCCGTGTAAACGAGATCGTCATCGGTTAATTGGGAATACTTCATTTTCAATTTATCCTGAACGCTGTCCCAGTTTCCTTTCAATGTGGTCGTATTCATATAATTTAATCCGGGGTTTTATTGTCTGCGGACTTTGGAGAATCCGCGTGGATATTACATGAATATAATAAATACTATCTCGCGCTTTTGGGATAGGGTCGCAGACGCTTGTGCCTCTCCGCTAATATCCGCATCGTGCCGTCGGCTGGAATCGCATTTCCGAGTGGCTCATTTGACGCCGGCCTGCGTCGCCGCGGAAAGAACTTGAACCTCCTTCAACAACTGGCTGAACGCGAACGGTTTTTCCAAGGCGAAGCCGGGCTTCAGCAAATCGTCGAGATCTGGTTCGTTCCACGGAAGGCATCCCGAAATCAGAATCGCGGGCAGAGGAGAATTTTCCTGGCGCAGGCGCCGCAGCAATTCGACTCCGCGGAGCCGCGGCATGTCCTCGTCCGTGATTAGCAGATCGACTGTTTTTTCGCAAAGGATCGCGTAGGCCGCTTCGCCATCCTCGGCCGTCGATACCGAATATCCTTCACGTTGGAAAAGCTCCGCGATCGCTTCACGTATCCACCGGTCATCGTCGGCGATAAGAATGTGCAGGCCACCCCCGCTTCCCTCGATGGGTGTTTCGGCGCGGTCGTTTGGTACTTTCGATATGATCGTTTGCATAATGGTTTGTATTGATGACTTGGCGGGCCGGCTGGGTTAGCGGTCTTGCTTTTAGGTGGCTTCTTGAATTTCAAATCCCACTTTGATGGTCACCTGCCAGTGATGGATCCTCCCGTTGTCGATATTGCCACGGGTTTCCAGGATTTGAAACCAACGCAGATTCTTAATGGTCGCTTTGGCGCGTTCGATGGCGTTCACGGCTGCCTCGTCGGAGCCGTTTTCCGAAGTGCCGGTGATTTCAACGAGTTTATAGATCGGATTTTTCACGGTTTTAAATGGTTGTTGTTTCGACCGGCCTCATGATCGCCGGGCTTTCCGCTCGGGGTCTGGACGCACGCGAGGTGCGTCCAGAACTCTCGATGGTTTTTATTTTTTTGCAGAAACCGCTTCTTCGACCGATTTCGCCACGGTCAGGTGTTCTTGCAGCGTGGGCAGCGTCTTCGCGGCTAATGCGCGCAGGTCAGCGTCGTCGCTCTTTTCCGACGCCTTTTGGAATTCCTCCACGTCTTTTTTGTGATCTTTCAACATCTGCTTCATGTACGCCTTGTCGAAGTCGGCGCCTTTCTCATCCTGAAGTTTATCGGTCATCTTTCCGCTTTTTTTCGCCATCGCATTGGGAGGCGTGGCGCCCTTTTGGCTCAGCAGCTGCGTCAGTTCCTGATTCGCTTTCTGGTGATCGGTCACCATGCGTTGGCCGAATTCGCGGACGGCTTGGTCGGTGGCTTTTTGTTGGGCAAGCTGGCCGAGGGTTACCTCCATCGTGCCGCCTTCCAAGGCTTCACAGGCGAATTTATAATCGTGCGAAGAAAGCTGGCCCCGGTTTTCCGATTCGTTGGCCGACAATGTGGCTGCTGAGAAGACCAGCGCCGCGCAGGCAGCAAGCAGTTGAAACGAGTTGGCTGTTTTCATTTGAGGATTTTTCATAGCGTTTGTTTTGTTGCAGGTGCGGAGCACCCTTCTTCAGTTGAGATTTGATGCGGGCCGCCTTTTGGCGCGCATCACGCCTGCTACGGTAGCGGATCGAAATGCCTGCCGCTATGGGATAAAACCCGACGTACCGTCTCCGGTGAACAGCCTCTCTTTTTTGGCAACAATCAGCGGCGCGGAACCGCCTTGCGAATCCCCGCACTATCCGGACGGCTTCGCTGCGCAATGTCCTCGAATTTGAAATATTGGATGAGCGTTTTTGTCACCGCCGTGAAGGCGTGGTTTGCCGACAACTCCTTCAAGCATTCGGCGGCGGTGAGCTACTACACGTTATTTTCGATGGCACCGATCACGATCATAGCGTTGGCCATCGCGGGATTTTTTTTCGGCGAAGAAGCGGCCCGCGGGCAGCTTTCACATCAGCTGACCCAGTTGATTGGACGGCAGGGCGCTGAGGCTCTGCAAGGCGTCGTGGCGCAAAGCGAACCGCAGACCACGGGCTGGGCGTCGACTGCCGTCGGCGTGGGATTGCTTCTTCTCGGCGCCACTTCGGTCATGGCGCAACTGCAGGAGTCGGTCAATGAGCTCTGGCGTGTGGTTAGTCGTCCGGAACGAAACGTCATCTGGAGTGTGATCAGCAAGCGCATGGTTTCCTTTGCGATGGTCGTCTCCGTGGGCCTGCTGCTGATCGTTTCGCTGGTTCTCTCGACGACGATCACGACGGTCGTCCGATACTTTGGCACAAACTGGTCGCCATATATTCTGCGCATCGCCGATCTCGCCAGCGGCTTTGTCATTAACACCCTCTTGTTTGCGATGGTGTTCAAGGTTCTTCCCGATGTCCGCCTCAATTGGAAGGATGTTTGGCGCGGAGCCATGGTTACGGCACTGCTTTTCGAAATCGGCCGGTTCCTCATCGCGTTCTACCTCGGGCATGCGACCTTTGCTTCAACCTTCGCCGCGGCCGGTTCCCTCGTCGCATTGTTGGTGTGGGTCTACTATTCTTCCGCGATTTTATTTTTTGGCGTCGAGTTTGTCCGGGCCGATGTCGCCGCGCGCGGTCGTCACGTTCCGCCTTCCGACAGCGCCGTGTACGTCCGCCAGGAGCTGGTCCGCGATCCTCTCGGCACCACACCAATGTCTAGGGAAAACGGACTACGAAAGCTCCGCTGAATTTCCCGATACCGCCGAGTCGTTACCATTGTTAAATTCACGTCCATGAAACCACAAATCAAACTATCGACCGTCGCATTCCGGTCTTCCGCCGCTTTGGCGCTTGTGTCTTTTGCGTTCTTCACCGGCTGCGCGACCGAGCCGGAATCTCACGTGGTCTCAGCTCCACCTCCGCCCCCACCCACCACAACGACCACAACCACCGCGCCTGTTGCGGTGACTGTGCCTAACCAAACGCAACAAACCACGGTCACGCGCACGACCTCCGTCACCGGCGCGGGAAATCCTGCCGTCGTGTCCGTCGTCACGGAGGCGCCTCCGCCGGTTCAACAGGAAACGGTCCAGGTACGGCCTTCCTCGAATCATGTTTGGATTCCCGGACATTGGTCGTGGCGTCTGAATCGCTATGAATGGATTCCCGGGCAGTGGGAAATCCCGCCCAGTGGCAGCTCGGCCTGGGTTCCTCCGCACTATGAGCGGGAAGGGAACGTCTACAAATTCTACGAAGGTTACTGGGAGTAGCCGTCATTTTGCCTGGCACGAGCCGGCCCGCCCATCGCGGGCCGGCTTCATTATCATCTCGTTTTATTATGCCCATTAAACGCGTCCTACCCATTGGCGCGGAATTGCAGACGGGGGGCGGCGTTCACTTTCGCATCTGGGCTCCAAATTCGAAGAGAGCGCATGCCGAACGCCATGCAGGTTCCGATTCGGCTCCAACCGCGGCGACGCCGCTCACCGCGGAAGGAAATGGATATTTTTCCGGGCTGGCGGCCGATTTTAAACCGGGCGATCTCTATAAGTTCCGCCTCGATGGTGGTTCGTTTCCCGATCCCGCTTCACGCTTTCAACCTTTCGGTCCGCATGGTCCCTCGCAGGTGATCGATCCCGGTGCGTTCCGCTGGACTGATCAGCAATGGCGCGGTCTGCCACGTGGCGCCTTGGTGATGTATGAATTGCATCTCGGCACGTTCACCACGGAAGGAAGCTGGAGCGCAGCGGAACAACAATTACCCGAACTAAAAAGAATCGGCATAACCGCGGTGGAGATCATGCCCATTGCCGATTTTCCGGGAGATTTTGGCTGGGGTTACGATGGCGTGAATCTGTTCGCACCCTGCCGGCTCTATGGAAAGCCTGACGATGTACGCCAGTTCGTGAACCGGGCGCACGAACTGGGCCTGATGGTCTTTCTCGACGTCGTCTACAACCACTTGGGACCGGACGGCAACTACCTCGGACAGTTCTCCAAATTCTACGTTCATGCGTCGAAGAAGTCGGAATGGGGAGACACTTTGAATTTCGATGGCGAAGAATCGGCCCCCGTGCGCGAATTTTTTCTGAGCAACGTCCGGTATTGGATCGAGGAATTCCACTTTGATGGACTGCGGCTCGACGCCGTTCAAGCGATTCACGATAGCTCCGCCACGCATATTCTCGCGGACATTTCTCGCACGGCCGCCGAGGCCGGACAAGGGCGCTCCATCATCGTTGTCGCTGAAAACGCCAATCAGGAGGCACACCTGGTGCGCTCGTATGAGCGAAACGGATACGGCCTCCACGCCGTTTGGAACGACGATTTTCACCACAGCGCCATGGTGGCGGCGACAGCGCACGCTGACGCCTACTACTCTGACTTCAAAGGCTCCGCCCAGGAACTTGTCTCGGTTCTGAAGTATGGTTATTTATACCAAGGCCAAGGATCACGGTGGCTGAAGAATCCGCTGGGAACTCCGGCCTTCGATCTCAAGCCCCGGAATTTCGTCAACTACCTCCAAAACCACGACCAGGTGGCGAATTCGTTGCGAGGCGCCCGCCTGCACCAGCTCACGTCGCCGGGGAAGGCCCGCGTTTTCACCGCGCTCCTCCTCTTGGGACCGGCGATCCCGCTGCTTTTTCAAGGCCAGGAGTTCTCCGCCTCCTCGCCTTTCGTTTACTTCGCTCACCATACGAAAGAGCTAAACGTCCTAATCCGCGAGGGGCGCACGAAATTCATCCACCAATTCCGCGCGATTGCCGCGCAGCCTCACCCGGACTTCCCTGCCGATCCGTCCTCCGCCGAAACCTTCAAAAGCTGCAAACTGGATTTTAGCGAACGTCAGCGGAACAAAGCCGCTTACCAGCTGCACGAGGATCTGCTGCGTATCCGGCGCGACGATAAAACCATCGCCCAACCGGAGCGAGTGGATGGCGCGCTTCTTGACCACGACGCATTTCTCCTGCGGTTCTTTTCGTCAAATGGCGAGGACAGGCTCCTACTCGTGAACCTCGGTTGCGATCTGATCCTCGGCACGGTTGCCGAACCCCTGCTCGCCCCGCTTGCCGGTTGTAGTTGGAAAGCGCTTTGGTCGAGTGAAGCTATTGAATATGGCGGGGGCGGCACTGCTCCGCTCGAAACCTCAACTGGCTGCAGTATACCCGGCCATGCGGCCGTCTTGCTTGGGCCTGAAACGAAATGCCGCTCACCCCAGAGTTGAATTTATCGAGGAAAATCGATTTCTCCTCGATCGCGCCGGATCGGCTGCAACCTTTGCTCAACAGCCAATGGCTGGTGACTAATGGTTTGGGCGGTTATGCTTCAGGCACCATCGCCGGCACCGTGACGTGGCGTTACCATGGGATCCTGATCGCGGCCCTCCCCGCTCCCTTGGGGCGTACTTTGATGCTCAATCATTTGGTCGAGCATCTCCGGCTTCCCGATCGTACCCTGATTCAATTCGGCGGTGCCGAACCCTCCGCACCGAACGATACATCAGGTCCAAACTTTGTCGCCGAATTCCGCCTGGAAAATCAAATTCCGATCTGGCGCTACGATATCAACGGCATCTCGCTCGAAAAACGGCTCGTGATGCCTTACCTGCAAAACACCGTTCACCTGACTTACACGCTCCTGTCGGAAATTGAGGGATGCTCGTTGGAGTTGCGCCCGGCCCTGCACTTCCGGTCGCTCGAGGCAGCGGTCAACATGCCCTATGAGAATCAATACGAGGTTCGTCTTTCTGACCGAAATTTCGAAATAGAATCCCACCGCGGACATCCGCCGCTCCGTTTGTCCATTGACTCACCGGATGCCGTTTTCGTGTACAATGGAGGAACGCTCCGCACCCTCTTCTACGAATTGGAGGCGGAACGCGGGTATGATTCGAGAGGAACCTTGTGGTCACCCGGGCATTTTTCGATACCACTATCGCGCCAAAGGCCGACCACCCTCATCGCCTCGGCGGAAACGTGGAGAACCATCAACGCCCTTGATGCCTCCACGGCATATGCCATCGAAATGGAGCGGCGAAAACGGCTGCTCCGCATCGCCGATCCACGGGCGCAAAAGGGCGCCGCCGCCGAACTCGTTCTCGCCGCCGACCAGTTCATCATCTCGCCCGTCGGTCGCATCAGCGATGCCGCGCGAGCCAAGGCCGCTGGCGACGAATTGCGGAGTGTGATTGCCGGTTATCATTGGTTTACCGACTGGGGCCGAGATACGATGATCAGCCTCGAGGGCCTCACATTGACCACGGGCCGCCACCAGGAAGCCGAATGGATTCTCAAAACTTTTGCTCAATACGTATCCGATGGCCTGATACCCAATATGTTTCCCGAGGGGAAAAATGTGGGTGTGTATCACACCGCCGATGCCACCCTCTGGTTTTTCCACGCCATCGACCGTTATTTGCAGGTCACGGACGATCGCGAAATTCTCAAAACGCTTCTGCCGGTTTTGGAAGACATCGTCGCTCATCACCTGCGCGGCACGCGTTTTGGCATCGGCGTCGACAGCAAAGACGGCCTGCTGGATCAGGGCGCTCCTGGTTTTCAACTCACCTGGATGGACGCAAAAGTCGGCGACTGGGTCGTAACGCCCCGGCGGGGCAAGGCCGTGGAAATCAATGCGCTTTGGTACAATGCGCTGCGGCTCCTGGAAAACTGGCTGACGGCGGACGGCAAACAAGACAAGGCGCGTGCGCTTGCCGAACACTCACAGCAAACTAAAACCTCCTTCAATGCCCGTTTCTGGAATGAATCCCTGAATTGCTTGTACGACGTGGTGGACGGCGAACAAGGCGACGATCCGACTCTGCGACCGAACCAGTTGATAGCTTTTTCGCTTCCCCATCCCGTCCTGGAGGAACGCTATTGGGAACCCGTCCTGCGCACGGTGGAGAAAGAGCTGCTGACACCGGTTGGCCTTCGCACGCTCAACCGGGGCGACAAGGATTTTAAGGCGAAATATTTTGGCGACATTCGTGCGCGGGACGCAGCGTACCATCAGGGCACGGTCTGGGCGTGGTTGATCGGTCCTTTTATCAACGCCTGGCTCAAGGTTCGTCCGGACGATTATGCCGGTGCCCGCAAACGCCTGGAAGGTTTCGCTCCTCAGCTCAGCGCCGGTTGCATCGGATCCATCGCCGAGATTTTTGACGGCGAAGCTCCGTTTAAAGAACGTGGATGCATCGCCCAGGCGTGGAGCGTCGCGGAGGTATTGAGGTGCTTTGTTCTTACCGCCACTGAACCTTCAAAATGATCTAGTTCGGCAGACTAGCGTCGATATCGTTTCTCACTCTTGTAATCCGAGAGAATGATGCTGATCAGGAGCCAGACAGCTCCTCCCGCGGCCGCGAGAAAGCAGAGGATCGCCAGACCGGGAAACCCGAAAAGCGTGAAGCGCGTCGGCACTCGCATCAGAAGCGACGCACCAATAATCAGACTGGCCAGGACCAACCCCGTGGTGATGCGGTTGGCGATTTTTTGCATGCCATCCATCACCACTTTCGCGTCGGCCGATGTGACCTTAAGTTCGAGCTCCGAATTTGTAATGGTATCAATGATACGATTGAGCCGCGTGGGCAGTCCGGCGGTAAACTCTTTCACCTCCAGGAGGGAGCTGTAGATGCTTCCCTGGGTCAGTTCCTTTTTCATCCGCCTGGACAAGAGTTCGGTGCTGTTTCTCCGCACAGAACCGCTGGCATCGAATTTCGGGTCGAGGATGCGTCCAACCTCGTCGAGTTGCAGCATGGTCTTGGCCAGCAACACCAGCTCGCTAGGTACAATGAGGCTGTTTGACTGCGCGATGCCGCTCACCTCGAGAAGCGATCGGCCGACGTTCAACTGCTCAAGTCCCCGGTCCCGTTGCGACGCGACCAACTGGGTGATCCGGTGGCGGAAGTCGGGGGCGTTGAAATCGGGCAATTTCTGACTCATCCGAATGGCAAGGTCCGCCGCCGCTTCGCCATTCCCTTCGCTGACGGCGAGCAGGATCTTCAACAGATTCTCCTGCATGGTCGGCGCCGTATGCCCAACCATTCCCAAATCGATCAGCGCGATGCGTCCGTCGTTCGTCACAAAGACGTTTCCCGGATGCGGATCGGCGTGAAACAGTCCGTCGAGCAATACTTGCTGCAAGTATGCCTTGAAGAGTTCCTCCGCCAACGCCGTTCCGTCGAGCTCCATCAACGCAAGCGGACTGAGGCTCGTGATTTTCTGCCCTTGCACCTCCTCCATGGTCAGCACACGCCGGGTGCAAAAATCCGGTATCGGTTTGGGCACCTGGATCAGACTGAATTCCTTTAGATTATTACCGATAGTAACTAGGTTGTGCGCTTCCCTTTCGTAATCGAGCTCCTGCCGGATCACCAAACGGAATTCCTCCAGCGTGACACGAAACCGCTTCTTTCGCCCGAGCTCCGTGTGATCGTCGATGAAGCCCGCAATCTGTTCCAAGACTTCAAAATCTTCCGCGATCTGCCGGCGAATGCCGGGGCGTTGAACCTTGACGACGACGCGCCGTCCATCTCGCAAAGCCGCGCGATGCACCTGCCCCAGCGAGGCCGCAGCCAGTGGATTCTCGTCGAAAAACGAAAAGCCCTTCGAGATGCGCACGCCCAGTTCCTCCATCACCGTTTGTTCAACGTCCTTAAAAGGAAACGGTTTTACCCTGTCTTGCAGACGCGAAAGCGCGGTCAAATATTTCTCCGGAAATAAATCGGGGCGCCCAGCCAAGACCTGCCCGAGTTTGATATAGGTCGGCCCCATTGCCTCAAGATCGTCCGCCAGATGTTCCGGAGACGGGGCGCGTGCGTCTTCCGTGCCATTTCCGCCCAAAACGCCCTCGCCTTCCTCGCGATCGCCGAATTCTTCATCCTGCGCAATCTGACGCGCCAAATCCGACCGTCCATATTTCAACAGGAGGGATACAATTTCGCGATAGCGGGAAAAGTGTGCGGTCTTGAATTTCATATTTGACGATTCTGGATATTATTTCGGATGCGGTCACGGAACCGCGCTCTTCAACGGCTTTCTAGCACTGCTACATCCCAATCCGCCCATGTTCCAAGCAGCCAAAGACGCTATAACCAGCAAAGCCGCCCAAAAGTGGGTGAACGATTTTATTTCGCGATACGGCGTCGTCCACGAGTTGAGAATCGATTCGAAACAGAAGACCGTTTCCTTCACCGTGCAACTCCAGGGCGAAGTCTCTCCTGTCACAGTTTCGGTCGGAAAATATGAAGTCGAAACCGAGCAAGGGCGCTCGTATGTGCGCGCTTCGTCGTTCGATTCCAGCCGCCCGTGGTTGAGGGAGGTCCTGAACGACCATGCGTCGAATCGTCGCATCGAGTTGCCCTCGTGGGCCGCAGCCGCGCTCTGACGCCGGATGCAAGCCGGTTAAATCCTCGTTCGCCCTCCGCCGGCCAAATAGGCGATCAGGACAATCAGAAGGATCAGGCCAATCGTGCTGCCACCGATCACGGGGCCGCCGAAGTAGAAACCGCCGCCGCCAAATAACAGCAGCAGAATGATGACAAGGAGGAGTGAGTTCATGCTCAGAATCCTACCTTTTCGAGCGAAACTTCACCATGGGGCAATCTCCGGGGCACGCGATAGGCAGTTGTCGGTGAGTTCTAGTTGGCGCCGCATTTTTGCCGGTCGGTAGAAATGACGGTGGCTTTTCGGGAGCGCCGCCCCATGGAAGAAATTATCGGAAGCGGCTAACATAGCCGGACTTCGGTCCTTGCGTGAACAGCGCAAGGTCGGTCCTAAACCATTTATCAGTCCCAACAATTGGAACTCACAATCTCTCAATCCCTCCAAGCACCCCTCCTGTCCCATGAGCATAGCTACCACTTCACATTTCAAAAAACGCCCTGCGAAGAAAACTGCGGCCAAAGGAGATAACCGAACCATCCGTTACGCGGTTGTCGGACTTGGCCATATCAGTCAGGCTGCTGTGCTGCCTGCGTTCGCCCATACGAAAAACTCCGAACTCACGGCGCTCGTTTCCGGGGATGGGACAAAGTTGAAAGCCCTGAAAAAGAAATACGGGGTCGAAAAGGTTTACAGCTACGAGGAGTACAGCCAATGCCTGGCCGATCCCGAGATCGATGCCGTTTACATTGCATTGCCCAACGATCTTCACTGCGAGTATGCGTTGCGGGCCGCGGCGGCGGGAAAGCATATTCTCTGCGAAAAACCGCTCGCGGACACCGCGCGCGACGCGGAATTGATGACCTCCGTGGCAAAACACCACGGCGTGCTTCTGATGACTGCTTACCGGTTGCATTTTGAACCGGGAACTTTGGCTTCATTGGAATTGGTTCGTTCCGGAAAAATCGGGGAGGTCCGTTATTTTAACTCCTCCTTTAGTTATCAACTCACCGACAACGAAAACATCCGTCTCGACTCCGCGCGCGCAGGCGGTCCTCTGCTCGATATCGGAATCTATTGTATCAACGCCTGCCGGATGTTGTTCGGCGACGAACCGACGGAGGTTTCCGCATTTTTTTCGCGCGATCAGGATCCACGCTTTCGCGAGGTGGAAAAATCCGCCGCGGTGATTTTGCGTTTCCCGCGCGGCAAGCTCGGCGCCTTCACCATCAGCTTCGACGCCGCATCGATGTCCCGGGCCGAAGTCGTGGGTTCAAAGGGCAGCCTCGTCCTCGAGCCAGCTTACGAATACGAGGAAGGGCTGAAACAAGTCGTAACGATCGACGAAAAACCAGAGACCAAAAAGTTTCCGAAAACCGATCAGTTCGCTGCCGAAATCGAGGTTTTCTCCAATTGCATCGTCAATGGCCGCGAACCCGAACCATCAGGTGAAGAAGGAATCGCCGATTTGCGCGTGATCGATGCGATCTTCGAATCCGCCGCCACCGGGCGCGCCGTGAGCCTGCCGTCTTTTAAACGACGCCGTCACGCCGATTCAAACCGGGCCTTGCGAAAACCGCCCACCACAACACCGCGAATCGTCAAGGCCACGGCTCCTCACAACTGAGATCCCTCCCACTCCATAAAAAATGAAATCTTACTGGCATCAGGCGGAAAAAAATCGCCGTTATCCGAAACTGGATCGCGATCTCAAGGTCGATGTCGCCATTATTGGCGGGGGAATCACAGGTATAACCGCCGCCTATCTCCTAAAGCAACGGGGGCTCAGCGTTGCGGTCATCGAACGCGAATATATTGGCGGAGGGATGACAGGCCAAACCACCGCCCATCTCACCTGCGAGATCGATCAACGTCTTCACGAGCTTGAAAAAAGTTTTGGTCCTTCCACGGCGCGCGACGTCTGGTACGCCGGCGCGGCTGCGATTCATCAAATTTCGGAGCTGGTCCGCACCCTCGGCATCGATTGCAATTTCCAATGGGTGCCAGGGATTTACTACGCGGCCAGCACCGACGATTATGGGCTTGTCGAAAAGGAAGCCCAGACCGCACGCGCCCTGCATATAGCGAGTGAGCTACGCTCGCACGTGCCTTTTTTTAATGCGCCCGGCGTTATTTTTCCTAACCAGGCGAAATTTCATCCCTTGCATTATCTCGCGGGAATCCTGCGCCACTTGGAAACGAGCGGCTGCGAAATATTCGAACAAACAGGCGTGACTGAAATCGAAGACGACCCGCTCGTGCTTACCACTCCCCACGGCAAAATCACCTGCGGTCATGTCGTCATCGCCACGCACTACCCTCTTTCTGGAACTGCCGGGGCATTGCGCACGGTTCTGTTCCAGACCAAGCTCGCGCCTTACAGCACGTATGTCATCGGCGGCGAGGTGCCGAAAGGAACGATTCCCGACGCCCTTTTCTGGGACACGCACGACCCCTATCACTATTTGCGAATCGAAAGTGGCGACGACACCGACTATGCGATCTTTGGCGGCGGCGACCACAAAACCGGCCAGATGCACGACCCAGCGACCATTTACCAAAAACTCAAGGAACGTCTCTGGAAATTCGCCCCCGCCGCGTTTGTCGATAATGAATGGAGTGGGCAGGTGATCGAAACGACGGACGGCTTGCCCTACATCGGTTATATCTCCGGCCGGCAATTCATCTCCACCGGTTACTCCGGCAATGGAATGACCTTCGGGACGCTCGGCGCCATGATGGCGACCGACGCGATCATGGGAAAGGAAAACCATTGGAGTAAATTATTCTCGCCCGATCGCGTCAGGATTCGAGGCAGTGCCGGGACATACATCGACGAAAACAAGGACTATCCCATTAATTTGCTTTGCGGGTGGTTGAAATCCACGGACAACCGAAAACCCATCGAACTGGCGGTTGATGAAGGTTCGATTTTCAGTGTAAACGGTCAAAGAATGGCCGTGTACAAAAGCAAAGACGGGATGCTGCACTACCATTCGGCGGTCTGCACGCATCTGGGTTGTATTGTGGCGTGGAATCCGGCGGAAAAAACCTGGGATTGCCCCTGCCACGGCTCGCGTTTTCACGCCACAGGCGAAGTCATGGCCGGTCCGGCCGAGCGACCGTTGGAAAAATTCCCTCCGCCTTGAGCACGTTCAGGCCGGAGGCGTGCGTGACTTCGCTTCTTCGATCTCTTTCGAAGAATTCACCACCGACTGGTCAGGGTTGGCTTCGTCCGCATAGGGCTGCGAAGGCGTTACGTGCGGACCCAGCGAGCCTCGATTGGTGCGAGTGCTCCTCGAAAAAAAGATGGCGGCAATAACAACAAGCACAGCCGCGCCGCAGATGATTAACAAAATATAGCCCATGGCCGACGGTACGCCATGGATGAAAGATGAACTATCGGCGATTCTCCGCGGCGAATCATCATCTTTTTCGCGAACTTCATATCCACGGTGATGTGCATGGCTACACCCAACGCGGCAGTAGCGCAGCGGCACAATGAATCAGATTCGTTCTGCGAGCGTTTTCACGCGGGATTTTTTCCGGAGATAGAACCCTCACTGCCCCCCATGGAATCCGTTGCCCGCGCCGTTTAAAATATCGATATGCCCATTAACAAAGATCAGCTCACGAGCATTGCCGAACACTTCCTCCGCGTTACGCCCATGATCGTCTTGATCGTGATCGGAGCTATCCTTCTCAATATTATTTTAGGTCGGCTGCTGGGCCTTCTTGCTCATAAAACCAGTCTCACGCCCAAGGAGATCGGCCCCGCCCGCACCCTCATCAATTGGCTCATCTATCTCGCCGCGCTTGTGTTTATATTGCAGGCGTTCGGCTTCAATATAGGCGGTCTGTGGGGCATGCTTTCAACGCTGTTCGCCATGGTGGCCATCGGCTTCGTCGCGATGTGGAGTATCTTGAGCAACAGTCTTTGCACCGTGCTCATCCTCATCTTTCGGCCGTTTTCGGTCGGAGACGAAATCGAGTTCCCTGGAGAACCGGTGAAAGGCCGGGTCGTCGATCTAAATTTTATCTACACGACAATAGAAGTGGAACCGGGCGTGGTGATCCAAATTCCCAACAACTTCTTTTTTCAAAAGAACCTCAAACGCCGGCATAGTGCCGCTTCCATCTCACTGGCTGACCAGCTGAGGACCAAGGCGCCCCAGATGTCCCAGGCCGAGGAACAAGCGGCGCTGCGTGCGGCCATCGCTTCGCCCACCGCTCAAAACCATCCGTAACCAACAATAAGATGCCGTGAAACCACGGCCTTGGATTTAAAGGAGTGCATCATGAACAAAAAGCAACCGCCAAAAGGCAAAGTCCTTCTGCATGGCAAGGGCATAGGCGCCGTCACCAAAAGCGACATCGAGCGTCGCGCACGGGAACTTGCGGCCTTGGCCGGCCATCCCGCCCAACCGGAGTTCACCGAGAAATATCTCGCTCAAGCCAAACGTGAGTTAAGCGGCGAAAATCTGCCGCCGACCACCGATGAAGCGGACGAGATTCCGCAGGCGATCAGCCGCGACCCCTCGGAACCGGTCGCGCAATTTGGCCATCAAGTCCCGGACATGGAGGAGCCAAACGAGCAGACGACCCTGGAAAATCTCGCCGAGGAGGGCGTGGAAGAGGCTCAGCACGAGCAAATGCTCGCAGCCCGAAAACGCGCACAGCAGGAAGACAACGAGCAGACTTAACTTCGTCACAAGTAACTCTCGCGAAAAATACCGGGATCACGAAACGGGTCCGTCCCGATACGGACCCGCGGCTTTTCATGCTATGTTGAAAATATGAAAAAAACTCCGACCAGAGACGCCGCATCGACCGCCCCAACTCCGGAATCCTACGCCGCTCCTTCGCAAGAGGAGATCGCTCGGCGCGCTTACGATCTGTGGCTTCAAGACGGCTGTCCGATGGGACGCTCCGTTTACCACTGGCATGAGGCGGAGCGCCAGCTTCGGCAGTCGGAACAAAATCCCAACCTAAACAAAGGTCAGCCTTCGTCCGCCTCGACAGATGAACGTTCGATCGCCGCGCTGACCGACGATTCCTCCCCTTACAACGGGCTGGAAAAGGAAACTCCGCGGAGTGCCAAAGCGCCCCGCGATCTCGCGAAGCGAACTTGAGTCGCCAAATTTATTTAACCTTCAACAACCTCCAATATGGCCGACCGCAAGCTTCCCATTCTTTATATCAAACCGGGATGCCCTTGGTGCCGGGAAGTGGTGGAATTTCTCATGGCGCAGGGAATAGCGTACGAGGAAAAAGACGTGATCGCCGATGCTCAAGCGCGGACCGAAATGGAGCGAATTTCGAAACAAACCAAAGCCCCCACCCTGGACTGGCACGGCAAAATCCTCGCCGATTTTGGAGTCGAGGAATTGAAGGCGTTTCTTGTACAACAAAACGTCGAGTTGGAAGACAGCTGAAGCGGGAGCGGTCGGGTCACCTCCACTCGCCGCCTGCGTTTATCTCTGCGCGCTCCGATGGCTCTTGGTTCTCGCGCCCTGACGGCCGGTTTGGAAACGTCGCGCTTTGCCCAGCTCCAGCAGCAGCACTTCCTTTTGGCCAAAAACTTTTCCCACTTCGACACTCCAGGGTTTTAGTTTCTTGGGCTGGTTCGTACAAACCAGCAGCTGGCGCGCTTGCTCACGCCGCAGGGACGCGTTTCCGCCATCGAACCAGACGCCGCTTGCATCCAAAATAGTGAAGCCCGACGGAAAATATTTCGCGGTGACCTTCTTTAAGAGCTTCTCGTCTTCCAGGGTGAACTTTCGCCGTTTGTTGCGCGCTCCGACGAGCAGGGAAAACGCTTTCATTTCTTCGACGACAACTGGCACCCGACCGTCAGCTTTATGTTGATACAAATTTCTTCGGCAGGATCTTAGGCTGCCGGGTCCAACACTACTTTTATGCAGTTATCCCGCTTTTCGACGAACATGGGATAAGCCTCGCCTGCCTGGCTGAGCGGGACGCGGTGCGTCACAACGAAGGAGGGATCGATTTTCTTCTCTTCGATCAAGCGTAGCAAGGGCGCCATGTATTTCTGCATGTGCGTTTGTCCCATTTTAAAGGTAAGGCCTTTGTTCATCGCCGCACCGAAAGGCACTTTGTCCAAAAGCCCGCCATAGACCCCGGGGACGGAAACATTGCCTGCTTTGCGCGTGCACCGAATGGCCTGGCGGAGCGCGTACGGGCGATCCGTTTCGAGTTTCAACGTCTGTTTAATGTCGTCGTAAGCCGATCCGTGCGCCTCCAGCCCGACAGCGTCGATGGACGCATCCGGCCCCCGGCCGCCCGTGAGCGCTTTGAGCTCCTCCATCACGTCTCCGCCGGAATCCAGCGTGTAAGCGCCGGAGGCCTCCGCCATCGCGCGGCGTTCGGGCACCGAATCAATCGCTATCACCTTTGCCGCTCCGAAGAGAAAAGCGCTCCGAATCGCGAACTGGCCGACAGGACCACAACCCCAGACCGCCACCACCGAATGGCCGCGCACGATGTCGCAGTTTTCCGCAGCCATGTAACCGGTCGGGAAAATATCCGAGAGGAACAACAGTTTATCGTCCGGCAGGTTGTTCTCGATCTTCAACAAGCCGACGTCCGCGTGCGGCACGCGCGCGTATTGAGCCTGTCCGCCGGCGTACCCGCCCGTGAGGTGTGCGTATCCAAACATCCCCGCGGGCGAGTAACCCATCATCGTTTCTGCAATGTGCCAGTTCGGGTTGGTGTTGTCACAGGCGGAAAATTGTCGGCGTGCGCAATGAATACAATGCCCGCAGGAGATGGTGAACGGCACCACCACCCTGTCGCCGACACGGATCTTTTGCACCTTCGGCCCGACTTCGACCACTTCGCCCATAAATTCGTGGCCCAGGATGTCGCCTTTTTCCAGTGTCGGTATATAACCATTAAAAAGATGGATATCGGATCCGCAAATCGCGGTCGACGTGATCTTCACGATGCAGTCGCGCGGGTTGAGGATCTTCGGATCGTCAACGGTCTGCACTTCGACTCTCTTCTTTCCCATCCAAACGAGAGCTTTCATGACTCGTCCTCCTCGTTGCGGCGTGAGCCGCCTGCTGGCTGTCCAGCCGTCGTGGGAATTTCGCCCGCCTCCATTAGTGCCTTGAGACGGCGCAGCGCATCGTAGACCTGCGAGCCGGCCGCATCCCGCGAGAGTTTCGCCAAAGCTGCGCCCACTTTTCCGCCCGGAGGATCGTATTCGAGCGCGACTTTTATCTCCGTGCCTTCGTCACCCGGCGCCGGGTCAAAACGCACCGAGCCTGCATGGTCGACATCTCCGCCGTCGCGCGAACGCCACGCAATCAGTCGGCCGGGTTCGTCGTTAATGATCACCGCGTCCCATTCCACCCGTCGGCCCAACGGCGCGCTGACCACCCAATGAGACTCGTTTGCGGACGTCTGCGTGATCGTCACCGGATGTTTGACCACCTGCGCCAAGTTGCGCACATCGCGCCAGAAGTTATAAAGTTCTTCGGGAGATTTCAAAATCGTGACCGCTTGGACCACCTTCGTGCCCCGATTGCCGGGCACTGCGATTTTGGAGTTATTTTCTTTTGCCTCTTCGCGGGCCTTGGAGCCTCGGGAGGTCGAAACGGTTTTTCCTAGAGTAGGCATATAATATTCGGGCTGAGGGTTGGGCGGCGCTGTGCCGAAATGGGGCAAAACCCGCCGATCTTTTTCGCAAGAAAACTGACCGCACATTAGCTTACAGGTAATTGCCTGTCGCGCGGAGCCTCTCCGCGATGCCGCATCGGGCTGCGGTACTAATACTATTCCCGTTCCGCGGCAGCTGGATCATCTCCTCCCGGCGCGTTTCCGATTCACGGAAAGTCTCTTTCTATTGTTTCGTTATCGCTCTCTTTTGAACTGAACCGATTCCTCAAGGCCGCGGTTTTTTCGTAAAACCAAACCCAAGCAAACACTGTCAAAAACCCCAAGGCACAAAGACGAATCAGCATCCAGATACAGCGATTCCTTGGGCGGCGTATGCCTCCGGAGATCCGATCTAACGAGGACCACGCCCAAGAACGCGGGAATGGGCAAACCACTTGCGCGAGCCAAAAATCAACTGTGAAGCCCGTGATACACTGAAGGCTCATGCCCGCCTCCAATACCCATCGCCCGTCAGCAAAGAAAATCATCCCTGAATTTGAGAGGAATGGCGGCCAACACGTGAGTGCAATCAGCTGACTTCCTTCCTGCGGCATCCAACCAATGCAGTGATTCCCCCCACTCGGCCACTGGGGAATCAGCCGCTACAGGGCGGGTGGCGAAACGCTACAATAAAGACGTGCAGAAGTTACTTCGGCGAAACGGGCTCTCGATTGCCGTGATGGGGCTGTTCCTCGTCACTTTTTTGGGTGGTCAGCTCTTGACCGGGTTGGCCGCTTACAATGACGACCGTTCCGAGCACGGCGAAACGAAGATCGGCCTGCTGGAATATTTAGCCAGTGCCCACTTTTTGGAAGCGACGGCGGAAAATTGGGAAAGCGAGTTTCTGCAAATCTTCGTGTACGTTTACATCACCGCCTTCCTTTTTCAGAAGGGTTCCGCTGAATCCAACGATCCAGACAAGCCGCGAGAGCAACACCGCATAACGCCGGATTCTCCGTGGCCGGCGCGAAAGGGCGGCCTCTGGCTAAAGCTTTATTCGCATTCGCTTTCGCTGGCGTTCGCCTTGCTATTTTTTGGCAGCTTTTGGCTGCATCTTTGCGGCAGCGTACGCTTGGAAAACGAAGAGCGGGCCAGACTCGGTTTGGCCGCAATCTCGCTCAAAGAGCACTTGGGCGGTGCAAAGTTCTGGTTTGAATCGTTTCAGAACTGGCAAAGCGAATTCCTCGCGATTGGAAGCATGGTCATCCTCAGCATCTTCCTGCGGGAAAAAGATTCCCCGGAATCGAAACCCGTGGAGGCGCCTCATAGTGAAACCGGTGGGTAATCCCCCGGGGAAAAAGAAAGGCCCGTTTCCGAAGAAAACGGGCCTTATCAAAATGGCGGGATGGACGGGACTCGAACCCGCGACCTTCTGCGTGACAGGCAGACGCTCTAACCAGCTGAGCTACCACCCCGTGAAACGGGAAAGGAGGCGGACGTTAGGTCCGAGAAAAGGCAAGTCAAGCGTCTGTTTTCACAAATTGCATTTCCCTAAAACCTCGCTCCTTTTCTCCTTCGAAATCCCCTCCCAAAATCCACCTTTCCTCGCCTGTTTTCCTCCCCGAAATCGAGAAAGGTCCGCACTTTTAAGGTCGCTCTCCCCCGTCCTCTCTGCGAACTACCTTCCCTGCCAAGAGTTAAGTCCCAGCCAGTTTGGCCGATAACAAACGGAATGACGGTCGCCAGTCCTACCTCCAAAGAGCTTTTGCTGCTCGCCCAGCAGCTGCCGGCATCGCCACAGATTCTGCTCAAGCTCGACGCGTTGATTAACAACCTCAATTGCACGCTTGAGGAAATCGCCGTCCTGCTCCGCCGCGACGCCACCCTCGCCGCCCGCATTATCCGCATCAGCAACAGCACCGTCTACGGCGGCGAAAGCCCGGTGACCTCCGTTGAAGAGGCCGTCGGCCGGGTCGGCTTTTCTGAAGTCTATCGACTCACCGGTCTCGCCGTCGCGGCCCAGCTTGCCAGCGAACACCTCCCTTTTTACGGCCACAATGGACAACAACTCCGCGACAACACGCTTATCACCGCGCTCGTCGTCGAAGTTCTCGCCCGTCAGGCCCGCATGGATTCCCGCGCCGCCTATGCCACCGCGCTTCTGCGCTCCATGGGCAAGCTCGTGCTCGACCGTTACGTCAAAAAGCACCTCACGCCGATGCAGCATTTCAACCGTTCCGGCGTGCCTACGCTGCTCACGTGGGAGGATAAGATTCTCAGCTGCAACAATGCCTCGATTGCCGGCCTCATTCTCGAGACCTGGCATTTCCCTCCTTCGATCACCGAACCAATCCGGCAACACTATCTCGTCGAGCCGCCCACCGGCGAACACACCCGCACCACTTATTTGCTCAACCTCGCGAGCGGAGTCGCCTGCGATCTCGGTTACGCGCTGCCGGGCGAGGCGAATTATTGGGAATTGACCGACGAAAAGATCGAGTCCGCCGGCTTGGACGGTGTCGACCTCAACGAGGTTGGCGAGGAGGCCCAAGCTTCCTTCGAAGCGATGCGCGATTCGCTCTAACCCGCCGCCTCATGATTCGTTGCGCGCGGCTCTTCGTCCTGCATGATGGCGAGGCGCCGAAGCCAGCAAATTCATTGAACGCAACGTGTAGTTGAAAAAGCACGACGATCTCCCCACCCTTTAAACGCCATGAAACTGCTGCGCGTCATCGCCTCGGTCGACCCCGCCACCGGCGGCCCCGTGGCCGGTCTGCGCGCCGTCACTCCCGAGCTCGATGTGCTCGGCCATGAAACCGAGTTTTTGACCGTCGACGATCCCACCGACGGTTTTCTCCAAAGCTGGGTGGGCCGGGTTCACGCTCTCGGACCGGTGAAAAATCGTTACGCGCGTTCTGGCCGCCTCAAGCCCTGGCTGGAGAAAAACATCAAGCGTTACGATGCGGTGGTGGTTCACGGTCTTTGGCAGGATCTTGGCCGCACTGTCAGCGAAATCTGCCGCCAGCCCGGGACTCCACCCTACTTTGTCATCCCGCACGGCATGCTCGATCCCGGGCTGAAAAAAACGTATCCGTTCCGTCATTTCAAAAAATGGATTTACTGGCAGCTCGTCGAACGCCACGTGCTGCGCGAGGCCCGCGCCGTGCTTTTCACCTGCGAGGAAGAGCGCCGTCTCGCCAGTCAGACTTTCCCTCGCTACGAGTGCAACGAGGCCGTGATCACCTATGGCGCGACTGCTCCCGACCGCAACGACCCGACGTTCGCCGCTGCCTGGCAGGCGCGCTGCCCCGCCGTCACGCAACGTCCGTTCTGGCTCTACTTGGGCCGGGTGCATTCGAAAAAGGGGGTCGATCTCCTCTTGCGCGCCTACGGACGTGTCCGCCAGCTCAGCGCCGGCCTCGCCCTGCCTAACTTCCCAGATCTCGTGATCGCGGGTCCCTGCCTTGACCAAGGCTACCTGACCGCGCTCAAACAACTCGCCACCAACAAAGGCATCGCTCCGTACGTGCACTGGACCGGCATGCTGACAGGCGCGGCCAAATGGGGCGCCCTGCAAGCCGCTGAAATGTTCGTCCTCCCTTCGCATCAGGAAAATTTTGGCATCGCCGTCGTCGAAGCGCTCGCCTGCGGTCGCCCCGTGCTCATCACGGATCGGGTTAACATCTGGCGTGAACTCGCAAAAGACGGCGCCGCCCTCGTGGAAACCGACGACGAAAGCGGCGTCGAGCGTCTGCTTCAACGCTGGCTGGCGCTGACCGACGACCGCCGCCGCCACATGTCCGAAGCCGCCGCAAAATCCTTTGCCGACCGTTTCGAAATCACCCACGCCGCCCAATCCTTCTCGGATCAACTCGCGGAGCTGCTGAAGCCCGAAACGGAAAATCCCTAACCACTCGCCATGCGCATCACCATTGCCCAGGGCGCCTTCCTTCCCGTGCCGCCGCTTCTGGGTGGCGCGGTGGAAAAAGTATGGTTTAACCTCGGTCGTGAGTTCGCCCGCCGCGGCCACGAGGTCACACATCTTTCGCGCCGGCATCCCGATTTGCCCACTCGCGAGACCATCGAGGGCGTGCGCCATGTGCGCGTCTCCGGGTTTTCGTCGCCAGCCAGGATTTCACAACGACTCCTCCTCGATTTTTGGTACGCCCTGCGCCTCTCTGCCAAACTGCCGCCTGCCGACCTTCTGGTGACAAACACCTTCTGGCTGCCCGCGCTGCCTCACCGTCGCTCGCGCGGGTTGCCGTATGTACATGTCGCCCGTTTTCCCAAGGGCCAGCTCAAGCTTTACCGCAACGCCGTTCTCCAAACGGTCTCGGAGGCCATTCGCCAGGCGATCCTGGCCGAACTGCCAAACGCCGCCAAACGTCTCCGCGTCATCCCGTATCCACTTTCTGAACACCACTTGCGCCCGGCGGTCGCGCCCGCCTCGCAAACGATCCTCTACGCTGGCCGCGTACATCCCGAAAAAGGCATTCACTTGCTGATCCAAGCTTTCGCCCAGCTTCCATCTGCCGATCGCATGGGATGGAAACTCCAGATTGTGGGTCCGTGGGACATCGCCTTGGGCGGTGGCGGCGATACCTACCTCGCCGAGCTTCACGCCTCCGCCGCGCCCGCGGCCGGCGACATCGAGTTCGTCGGCCCGGTTTTCGACGAAAAACGACTCGTCGCCTACTACGAAAACGCCCGCCTGTTCGTTTATCCTTCGCTGGCGGAACAGGGCGAAACCTTCGGCCTCGCCGTCCTCGAAGCCATGGCCGCGGGCTGCGTCCCCCTCGTGTCAGACCTGGCGTGTTTTCGCGATTTTATCCGGGCCGATGTCAACGGCCAGATTTTCGACCATCGCGCGCCCCAGCCGGCCGACCGCCTCGCCGCCGTGCTCGCCACGCTCATGCGCAGCCCGGCCTCGACCCAACCGCTTCGCGAATCCGCCTGGCTCACCGCCCGCGACTACACGGTGCCGAAAATCGCCAGCCAGTTCCTCGCCGATTTTTCCCAGTTGACCGGACAGCCTGTCGTGCCGAACCTTGCTCCCGCCCCAAACCGATGAGCACCCCGCCCCGCGAAGTCACCACGCATGCCCAGGCCAGCGCCTACGCTTCGCCGTGGAGTCTTCAGGCCCGTCTGGGCCTGTTGCTTTGGTCGGCCGCGTGGACATTTCTCTGCGCTTGGACGCCCAAGCCGCTCAACCTCTGGCGCCTTTTCGTGTTGCGCTGTTTCGGCGCGAAAATCGAAGGCCTGCCCTTCGTGCACGCCCGCGCCCGCATCCACATTCCGTGGAATCTCCGTCTGGCCCACCGCGCCTGCCTCGGCGATCGTGCCAACGCCTATTCGCTCGGAGAAATTGTCCTCGGCGAAGGCTGCACTGTCGCGCAAGAGGCCTACCTTTGCACCGGCACGCATGATTTCGCTTCGCCCGCCCTGCCTTTGCAAACCGCGCCGATCGTCGTCGGCAAAGATGCTTTCATCGGCGTTCGCGCCCTTGTCCTGCCCGGTGTCCAAATCGGCGAGCGCGCCATCGTCGGGGCCGGAGCCGTCGTAACAAAAGACGTCGGCCCCAACTCCATCGTCGCCGGCAACCCCGCCAAAGTCATTGGTACCCGGTCGGCCTCTCACGAATAAAGCCAACCTCGAGAGAGTCGCGTTTGCCTTATGCTCCGCGCTGCGAGGAATTTCCTCTTCTACTAGCCCGCCCGACGGCCGGAAAAACACTTTGAACAAAATCCCGCTCCGCCTACCGTGCGCTTCACAACATCATGAGTCAGCCGAACCAAAAACTCGTTTCCCCCGCCAGTCTCGCCGTCGATGCCGTGCTTGTGCTCGGATTTTTCCTGTATCTGTTTTCGATCCTTCGAGCCCACGTGCAATCGCACGATCTCTTTAACATCGTTGTTTGGGCCGGACTCACGTCCGCTTGCTTAAGTTCGGTGTTTTGGCTCGCGATTCAAATGTTCCGCGTCGTCTATCGCGCCCAAAAAGCCCGCGGCAAATAACTCGGGTCGATTTTGTCCGCCGTCGCAAATCCGACCGCACTTCACTTTTCAGGCCGCCCATTCGCACGAATCGGCGGCCTTTTTATTTTGGCGGTTTAGCCGTTCTTCAACCGGCGCTTCTCGATGATGACGCCGGCAATGATGGCGATTTCAAAAAGCAGGTAGAGGGGCGCCGCGAAAAGCGTCATCGTAATGAAATCCGTGGTCGGCGTAATGATGGCAGAAAGGATGAAAATCACGATGATCGCGTGCCGCCGGTACTTTTTCAGAAAGGCGGTGCTCAAGACCCCGAGATAAACCAGCAGCAAAATCAACAGGGGAAACTCGAAGCCCAAACCAACGCCAAGCACCAACCAGGTCAAAATGCTATAGTAGCTTCCGGGCGTCCAGTTCGGCACGCCAAAGCCCATCAGTTCGTTGAGATCCAGCGCCGTCTCGATTGTTTTTGGAGTTAAAAAGAAGAACCCAAACGCCGCGCCTATCAGAAACAGGCACAAGGCCGCAAAACCCGCGGGTATCACCATTCTCAGCTCCTTTTTCGTCAGCGCCGGCGCCACAAATTTCGCCACAAAATAGACGATAAACGGTGCCGCCGGCCCGAGCGCCCCCAATAAACAGACCTGAAACGTGATGCCAAAGATCTCCGAAATCCCCACCGGCCTGAGATCCAGCGCAAAACCCGGCTTGGCCGCCTTGATCTGTTCCAGCGGCCAGAGGAGGAGGTGGTTAAACTCCTTCAAGTAGATGCCGATGAGCACGGCAAAAATGCCGTAGGCGATCGCGCTCTTCACCAGCGTCCAGCGCAACTCCTCCAAATGCTCAAAGAACCCCATCGGTTTTTCGCCGGGCGGGAGCGGAGCTTCGTCTTCTTCAGGATATTCTGGATAAGTCACAGGCGGGAAAGCTGGCGATCTTGCGTATTCTCGCAACGAACGGAAGCGAGGAATTTTCCTCACCGGGAATCGGAAGTCGGAGGTCGGATATCAAAATTCCGAGGGCCGGACAAAGCACGTAGTGGAGAGACGGTGGGGGCCGCCGCGCCGGTCGAGGATCCAACGCCACAGCAAAGCAACTTGCAGTCGAGTCTTCCGACTCCCGTCCGGCCTCTGGCATCTGGCTCGTTCTCGTCGCGTCCTGAAGGGTATCCGCTCCTCCAACCCTCCGCTATCGCTCCGGGCGGACCGCTTAACGCAATCCGCGCGGCCCACCATCTCCGCGCTGCCGCGCTCCGTCCGACTCGTTCTCGTCGCGCCCAAAGGGCACCCGCTCCTCCAACCCTCCGCTATCGCTCCGGGCGGGCCGCTTGACGCAATCCGCGCGGTCCACCATCTCCGCGCTGCCGCGCTCCGTCCGACTTGTTCTCGTCGCGCCCAAAGGGCACCCGCTCCTCCAACCCTCCGCTATCGCTCCGGGCGGGCCGCTTAACGCAAACCGCGCGGCCCACCATCTCCGCGCTGCCGCGCTCCGTCCGACTTCCGACCTCTGGCATCCGACTTCCGGCCTCCGGCTTCTGGCTTCTGGCCTCCGGCTTCTGGCTTCTGGCTTCCGCCTCCGTCCACCCTCCTCAAAACTCCTCTGCGCCGTTGACAGCCCCCCGGGGGGTGCGTATCGCGTTGTCCTTTGCGTCACTCAAATCCCCGTTCCTTTTTTAACCAACTAATCCATATCCATGGCCGCTAAAACCAAAGCGAAGAAACCCGCCCCCAAGGCGGCAGCAAAAACATCCGCCGCAAAGGGCGTCAAATACGTCTACACGTGGGGAGCCGGCAAAGCCGATGGCGATGGCTCGATGAAGCCTCTCCTCGGTGGCAAGGGCGCCAACCTCGCCGAGATGACCCGCATCGGTCTGCCTGTTCCTCCGGGCTTCACCGTCACCACCGAGGTCTGCACCTATTTCTACGCCAACAAGCGCACCTATCCGTCCTCGCTCCAGGCGCAGATGGAAGCCGGCATCGCCAACATGGAAAAGATCATGGGCTGCAAGTTCGGCGACGCCGCCGGCATGCCTTTGTTGGTGGCCGTTCGTTCGGGTGCCCGCGACTCGATGCCTGGCATGATGGACACCATTCTCAACCTCGGTCTCAACGACACGACAGTCCTTGCCCTCGCCAGCGCCACGAAGAACGAGCGTTTTGCCTGGGATTGCTACCGCCGCTTCATCCAGATGTACGGCGACGTCGTTCTCGGCGTGCAGAAGAAGGAAGGCGAAGATCACGAACCATTCGAGACCGTCATTCACACTTTCAAGCACGAGCGTTACCACGAAGACATCGAGGATTCGAAGCTCACCGCCGCCGACCAGCAGGAGCTTGTTGTACGCTTCAAGGCCCTCGTCAAGGAGCGCACCGGCAAGTCCTTCCCGAACGATCCGTGGGACCAGCTCCGCGGTGCCGCTGGCGCTGTGTTCGGTTCCTGGATGAACGACCGCGCGATCGTTTATCGCCGCAAGTACAACATCCCCACCGAATGGGGCACCGCCGTTAACGTCCAGGCCATGGTCTACGGCAACACCGGTGACACCTCCGGCTCCGGCGTCGCGTTCACCCGCAATCCCGCCAACGGCCAGAACGAATTCTACGGCGAATTCCTCGTCAACGCCCAGGGCGAAGACGTCGTCGCCGGCGTCCGCACTCCCGAGCCTGTCATCAAGCTCAAGGACGTCATGCCCAAGTCCTACGCCGAACTCCTCAAGGTTCGCGCCATCCTCGAAAAACATTTCAAGGACGTTCAGGACATCGAGTTCACCATTCAGGAAGGCCGCCTGTTCATGCTCCAGACGCGCAACGGCAAGCGCACCGCCGCCGCCGCGCTGAAGTTCTCCATTGATATGGTTAAGGAAAAGCTCATCGACTGGGAAACCGCGATCCTGCGCAACCCGGCCGACCAGCTCGACCAGCTCCTCGCCCCGATCTTCGATCTCTCCGAGGTCAAGAAAGCCAAACCAATCGCCACCGGTCTTCCCGCCGGCCCGGGCGCTGCCGCCGGCAAGGTCTACTTCAATGCCGACCGCGCCGTCACTGCCGCCGCCAAGGGTGAAAAGGTTCTCCTCGTCCGCGTCGAGACTTCGCCCGAAGATCTCCGCGGCATGATCGCCGCCGAGGGCATCCTCACCGCCCGCGGTGGTGTTTCCTCACACGCCGCCCTCGTCGCCCGCCAGATGGGCAAGGTCTGCGTTTGCGGCGCCGCCGAGCTCCATATCGATTACGAGCGCAAGACGGTCAGCGCCTCCGGCCAGACCTTCTCCGAAGGCGACTTCCTCTCGATCGACGGCACTTCCGGCATCGTCTACGCCGGCCAGATCAAGACCGCTCCTTCCGAAATCATCGCCGGCCTCATCAACGGCGACAAAGCCGCCCAGGCCACCGAGAAGTTCAAGAGCTACCAACAGCTCATGAACTGGTGCTCCAAAGCCACCAAGCTCCAGGTCCGAACCAATGCAGACACCCCAGAGCAGACGCGCAATGCCGTCGCTTTCGGCGCCGTCGGCATCGGCCTCACCCGTACCGAGCACATGTTCTTCGAAGGCGACCGCATCGATGCGATGCGTGAGATGATCCTCGCCGACTCGCTCGCCGACCGCCAGGCCGCGCTCGCGAAACTGTTGCCCTACCAGCGCGACGACTTCTACGGAATCTTCAAGGCGCTCAAAGGCTTCCCCGCCACGATCCGCTTCCTCGATCCTCCGCTGCACGAATTCCTGCCCCACACCAAGGAGCAGCAGTTCGACCTCGCGCGCAAATTGAACATCCCGGTCGAGCGCATCATGAACCGCGTGCACGAGCTTCATGAATTCAACCCGATGCTCGGTTTCCGTGGCTGCCGTCTCGGCATCAAGTATCCCGAGATCACCGCTATGCAGGCCCGCGCCGTGTTCGAAGCCGCCGTCAAGGCCAACAAGGAAGGTCTCAAGGCCAAGCCCGAGATCATGATCCCACTCGTCGGCTTCAAGAAGGAGCTCGATCTCCAGGTCGCGCTCGTTCACGACGTCGCCAAAGCCGTCATGGCCGAGACGAAGTCGAAGATCGCCTACTCCGTCGGTACCATGATCGAAGTTCCGCGCGGTGCCCTCACCGCCGACGAGATCGCCGGCACCGCCGAGTTCTTCAGCTTCGGAACCAACGACCTGACCCAAACCTGCTTGGGCATGTCGCGTGACGATTCCGGCAGCTTCCTCGGCGCCTACACCGAAAACGAAATCGTGAAGAAGAACCCCTTCGCCTCGATCGACCAGACCGGTGTTGGCCAGCTGATCAAGATCGCCGCGGAAAAGGGCAACAAGACCCGCCCTGGCATCAAGCTCGGCATCTGCGGCGAACACGGTGGCGATCCTGACTCGGTGAAATTCTGTCACCGTGTCGGCCTCACCTACGTGAGCTGCTCGCCCTTCCGCGTTCCGGTCGCGCGCCTCGCCGCCGCCCAAGCCGCGGTGGAGGAGGCCCGCGCCGCGAAGAAGAAGTAAAAGGTAGGGACGGCCCGCCGGGCCGTCCGATCTTTCTCTTTATTCTTTCTCGTTCTCTTTCTCCCTCAGCCCCGCGCCTCAAAAGCGCGGGGCTTTTTTATTCAATAGCTACTGTGGCGTTAGGTGGCGCGGCTTGACCTCAAGACGCGTTCCGAATCCCTCATACCAAGTTGCATTCAAAGATATCGAAACGGTCGAGGTAGGGACGACCCGCCGGGTCGTCCGCCAACGTTGCCTGCGAATGGCCCGAGCGGACGGACGGCCCGGCGGTCCGTCCCTACCCATCGTATGCCGACAATATTTACACGTTGATTGCAACTTGGTATCACACCCTCCCCGTCCGCAGCGCCCTTGCCCATTCTGGAAAACCATTCGCTATGGCCAGCGCAGCCGCCTTCTCCCAATCGTAAGCCACCGCCCGGAGCGCAGCCTGCCAGCTTTCTCCCGTTCGCTCCACCAGGGCGTAACGCGCGTGCGGACTGCCTGCTTCCATTTTGTGCAGAAACGGCAGTGCATCCGCATATGCAGGCAAACCCACGCTGCCGGCGTTCACGACCAGGGAACCGTCCGGGAGAGACAAAGTAGCCGCAACGTGCGTGTGGCCGCATAAAACCAGCGCTGCACCATCGTCTTTCAAAATCTCCGCCACTTCCTGCGGACTTCGCAGCTCGACCACCGTCGGCGTCACTTTCTCCAAAAGATACTCCGTGTCGCTCCGTGGCGAACCATGACATGCCACTAACCATTCTTCCCGTGCCACCGCCGGCCAGCTGGCGGCAAAAGCCAGATCCTCCGCCGTGAGCTTCGTCCGCGCATAGAGCGCACTCTTGGTCGCTTTCTCCGGCCCGATACCCAGCACCATCCGCTCGCCGTTTCCGCGCACATGCACCGCCTCGATAGTTTTGAGCAGACGAACGACGCCCTGTGGATTGATCGGACCGTTGAACGCATCGCCGAGGTGAACGATGCGGTCCACGCCCGCACTGGCGATATCCTCCAGCACCGCCGCCAAAGCGAGGTCGTTACTGTGAATGTCAGCTATGACAGCGATCCGCATGGATTTTAAAAGCGCCCCAACCTACCTCTCACTACCATCCCCGCAAGGCCGATCTGAGTCCTCGGCGGATGCGGAGCATCCGCCCCACCCTCGATCTCCACTGACGTCCTTAGCGCCTTCGCGCCTTGGCGTGAGCCCAACTCCGACTCCACGTCCACTTCAATCCCGGCGCTGACAGCGCAGCGTCCTCCCTGCAAGTCATGCCTTCCTGGAAGGCGACCCTGCGTCGGCATCAGGGTTTGACCGGTCTGAGGGTTCCGGCACTGTGAGCGATCATGCAGGCTGCCGATGCAGTGTCTCAACCGTGTGTAATTCGCCTATGCACGGCAGATGAAATCCCGGAAATATGCGCCATCGTCAATGATGCCGCCATCGCCTACAAGGGCGTGATCCCGGAGGACCGCTGGCACGAACCTTACATGCCGCTCCGCGAACTCGAAAACGAGATCGCCGCCGGCGTCCGCTTTTTTGGTTACGCCGTGAACAACAGACTCGTCGGCGTCATGGGCATTCAGGACGTAAAAGACGTCACGCTCATCCGCCACGCTTACGTCCGCACCAGCGTTCGAAACCAAGGCATAGGCGGAAAACTGCTCGCCCACCTCGTCGCCCTCACGTCGCGCCCCGTCCTGATCGGCACCTGGGCCGCCGCCACGTGGGCGGTTCGTTTCTACGAGCGCCATGGTTTCCGCGTCGTCACCGAAACCGAGAAAAACCGCCTGCTGAAAATCTACTGGACGGTCCCCGACCGCCAGATCGCCACGTCCGTGGTGCTCGCCGACGGAAAGTGGAAAAGCTAAACAAGGACCGACGCGGCCAGCCTCGATCAGACCGCCCCGCCCAGCCGCTTCGATTTCAAACTCTTGTTCTGCGAAGGAGTCTCCGCTCGCGAGTTCCAGCAAGCGATCCAAGAACAACTCGGCCTCGAACTAGTTCCCGGCCCCGCCCAACCCGTCGAAGTTTTTGTCGTCGAAAGAAAGTGAAGGCTCGTCCTCAGCTTGAGGACATAAACAACAAAAAAGCATCTTCAGATGAAGATGCTTTTTTCCGCTTAACCCAACGCGTCCTACCGAACGTTCTCTCTCGGATTCAGTACAAAGTTAGCCTATCGCACCATATTGTCGGAGAATTTTCATGTATCGCTCTAGTTTCTCCGGATCCATAGTCGAATCGAGGGCAAGAGTGACATTTATCTGAGCGCGCGGAACCGAATGCGAAGATAAAGATTCGCGATTTGATGCAGCGCCAGTGCCCTCTGCATTGCTTCCAACACCTGAACCGTCGTCAGTTCGAACTGGGGTGTCTACTGGAGTGCTATCGTCTGTTCTACCCTCCTCCACTGCTGTTGCTTCAGACGACTTAGCCAAATTGGAAATCGCAATTCCATCTCCACTTTCAGTCGCAACGCCCGCAAAAAGGGCCGACTGAACAAATATATCGACACACTTATCGACAACATCTGGGTGTACCTTCAATTGAAGAGCTTGTTGGCGTATTTTGGCACGAGAGACTGTATCATTTTGGAAAGTCTCGAAAATCATTTTGAACACTGGCGGTTTCAGAAGCGCAGTCCTAATCAAGGGGGCTACTTCTCCGTCTGGCGTAGAATTTATGGCCCGTGCAGCGCCCGTTGCGTCGTACGCATCCGTTTCACCTGTGAGGAGATCATATTGCTTCAATGCCGATGCCCGAATTTTTCCCTCAGAGGTAGCACTATTGAACACCCCTTTGAGGACAACTGTGTCCGGTTGCGGTCCTGTGTGTGTTTTTGCTACGAGCTTCTTAGCGTATTCAACCGCCTGCTTGAGAGGGACGTTTGGAAAGCGCGTACCGCCTTTGCGCCCACCCCTGGGTATCTTGGTTTCAGCCATATTTATTTGCGTTTTAAGGTTTCTACGAGTTCACGGAGGCCATCTTTATATGATTTACTGAAGTCGGCGTATTTCTTGTCCTTCAGCAGAGTCGGAATTTCACATTCACTTATCTTGAGCGGAAGCACCACGACGTTACGTCGTTCCACCTCCGAAATTAGTGCTCCACTGAGCTCTTTTTGTACCCATGTGGATCCCACAGATGCTTCGCTCAAAGCAATAATGAAGTAGTCGCTTTGCGCGAGGCCCTGCCCGATTTTCTCCGTGATTGAATCGCCAACTAAAATTCGCTGCTCATCGAGCCAGACCTCCACACCAACTGCTACCAGATCTGAAGCGAGTTGCCGGACAAAGGGTTTGTCTTTGGAGCTGTGCGAAAGGAAGGCTACGACTTTTTTTGCGTCCTTTTCGTGACGGGTCTCTTTTTGCTTGGCGGCAGCGTCGACCAAATCTTCGACGCCTATATGCGGATCAAGAGCCTTCAGTTCAAGAGCCCATTTTAATAGCGGTGCGATCGCATTCTCTACATAATTCTCAACGCCGATCATCGTTGCAGCTTTCCGCACCGCTATCGAATGATTGTCACCGAGGCTTAAGAATTGCCGAGTATGAATGATTAGGGGCAATTTAAACAGCGACTCCTTAAGAACCGCCTCTTTTTGTTCACGCTCCCCTTTGTATGGGTAGGGAAGACGCAACGTGTAAGCATCGCCAATTTCTTCGATCAGCCGTAGCGTCAGGCAATTTTTGATGACTTTGCCCGCGGTTCTTGGATCGATATCGGCAAACTGCGTAATTTTTTTTAGGGACGCCTGCCCGATCCATGCAATAGCATCGAGAACAGCGAATATTGAATCAACTCCGACTGGTTCAAAACGTAAGCTACATTCCCTCGACCCATTAGCCAGGCGTCTAATCTTAGTACTCATTGCTGGTGCATCTCATGAAAAGACCTAAACATTATTATGCAACTAATTTCAAATCGGCCAGATTACTACAATATATCTCGAAGCAAGCCAGCATGAGCCGAAGATCTTAAGTGTTGAGCCTTGATGCCCTGGCCCCGCCCAAAAAAGCCAGAGCGCATTAGCTCCGGCTTGAGGTTTTTCACAAACCACCGCGTTGAGGTCAACGCGGTCCACCTCGATCAGGAATACCCGCTTAGCTCGTGCCGGCGGGTTGCGGAGTTTTGCCGGTGGCGGGAGTTTTGGCGGGGAGTTCGGCGACGTGGTCGATGATCACTCGCGCGCGGGTTCAGGCTTCGACCAGGCGTTTGCCGGCGATCAAACCGTCGAATTACACCACGAGGTCGTTGAGGGGAGGGACCGCGCGTTTACGACAGCGAAACAGAGGCCTTCGCCAAAGCAGATATAGGTGGCCGAGACTGCGGCTGCTTGTCACCCGACTGAGGTTCGAACCGTGTAAAAACCCGCCCGGAGGCGTCTCGGGAGCAAAAGAGGTGGTGTGAAACCTGGAAAAATAGGTGCAATTGCAGGTCACTTGCGTGCAGAAGCGCGCCGCACCGTGTAAATCGGTGGCCGCAGCGTGTCAGCTGGCCGCCGGAGCGTGTCAATCGACTGCCGGAGCGTGCGAGTGCCCTGCCGATGCGTGTAAGTCGGTCGCCGGAGCGTGCGAGCTTTCCACCGGCGCGTGTAAGTTGGGCGCCGGAGCGTGCGAGTTGTCCGCCGACGCGTGTCAATCGACCGCCGCAGCGTGTAAGTGGGTCGCCGACGCATGTTAATTGCAAAACGGTTGAAGACAGCGCGCCGCCGCAGCGTGCAAATTGGTCGCCGGCACGTGTCAGTCGCTCCCCGCAGCGTGCGAGCGGTCCGTGTTGTGGTGTAAACCTGAGAGTCCGACCGATCCAACGCGTTGAGCCGTTTCGACAGGCTCAAGGTCCCGAGTTAGTCGAGGGGGTCAATGCGTTCCATCTATCGAGCTCCAGAGTGCTCCTTCCGACACTGTCCACTTCCGAGGTAGAGCGGCTTCACCGAAGACGCTTTTCTGAGCCCATCAGCCAAACCAACGCGTTGGGGTCAACGCGTTCACCTTTATGAATCCAATGATCTCTCCGACAAGCTGCGTCCTGCTTCGAGCTATTCGGCTTTGTTAGGGCTCCACCACCAAATCCAATCGTCCTCGGTTTGACACAAATCCTTCACGACTGGATTTCGCCGAATGTACCACCACTTCTCATCGCCCTGTTTTTCACTGCGCAGGCGATGGTCGAAGAAATTTTCCTGCCATTTCACCTTCTGAAAGCGTGCTGTGCCGCGTTTCCAATTCCGCATCACCTGCGCCATCGGTTTGTCGGGAGCAAAGGAAAGCAGCGCATGGAGGTGATCCGGCATGAGCAAAACCAAGCTGCACCACCAGAGACCTGTACCGTGATAACGTCGCACGGCATGCAGGAGATCCGGAGCCAAATGCGCATCGATCAGCGGCGTCGCCTGTTCCTTGGAGACTCTGATGCGTATGTGATACAAGGCGCCATCCTCGACCCAAGAAGGTACTTCATGACGCAATCTACCCGGGTATTTCGTTCGCTCCGAATCAGCCATAGGCAGGCAATGGCGAACCAACGCGTTGAGGTCAACGCGTTCCATCTATCGAGCTCCAAAGTGCTCCGCCAGACACTGTCCACTTCCGAGGTGGAGCGGCTTCACCTGAAGACGCTTTCCGACCCATCAGCCAAACCAACGCGTTGGAGTCAACGCGTGCCACCTTGGTAGATCCGATGGCGCTGTTCCGATCCAAACGCGTTCAACCTTTCCGAAGGTTATTCAAGACGCGTTCCGGACCGGGCTTGGTTCGCTCCGGCAGGTTGCGGAGTTTTGGGTGTGGCGGGCGTTTTGGCGGGCATCTCGGCGACGCGGTCGATAACTACGCGGGCGCGGTTGCTGTCCGCCGAAGGGGATTTATTTTAACCCGATCTTTTTCGGCGGCGGACTGTTCGCGGGACTTTTTTGCGGTTCAACTTTCCATCGCAGATGACGACCGGGTGGAGTCGTTTCATTCGATCAATAAGATAACCCGGGAAACGGGAGGCGTCATACTGGCAAAGGGCCGTGAACTGCAAATAAAAGTGCGCGTCCAATTCCTCTTCATAGCTAACCATCTGGGCGAGCGCGGAAGGCAAATCAAGCGCCCAGGAGAGTTCACCCGCTGCCCTAAAACCGTTAAACCCCGACGCCAGTGCTCCGTCGACTGCGCTACACAAATCGACAATCATTTTAGTCGGTTCGAAAACTCCATGGCGAAGGTAAGTCTCATGTTTAGTGACGACGCTCAGGGCTCCCCGCTTTGTTGTCCCCTCCACGTCCACGCCAAACTCCTGGAGCTTCTGACAAATTTCAGCCGGCGAGCTTGCATCGGCGATATATAGACATTGCTCGTTCCGCTCGAGACCGATGGCAATAAATGGAATGACGGTGGCAAGCTGCTCCTCTTTCGTTTGAAAAAAGAAAGCGGCATGATCTCCGCGTTTAATTTTTTTTACCGGCATAGGTCAAAAAAAGTTTTCCTATCGGTTTCGTTGTCAGTTCCGGGCCCTTTGAATGGACCTCGATGTGAAGGCGTGAAACCAGGCTCAACCTTTGCGCTTCCTGGCAGCCTTCGTGTTCAAACCCATTTCGAGATGAATTTTTTTCACGCGAAGCTCGCGAAGGATGTGAAGGATTGACGGCTGTGATCGAAAGGTAGGGCGACCCGTCCATGGGGAGCCTCGTTTGGTTCGGCGCGGCAAGCCTTTCGACGAATTCGGAGCCCCGAGCCCGGTTTGCCAAGGACGCCTCGCCCCGCCCTCGCGTCTTTGGGGTGAGATTCTCCGCGAACCCTCACCAATCGTGTAGATACGGCCGCTCGGCGGGGGGCTCGGGGAGTTGGTGCCAGTCTTCGAGATTCACGGGGCCGAGGAATTCGAGGACGTCAGCGGCTTCCTCCTCGTGTATCCATACGATGTCCCGGCAGAGCCAAAGTCTGAAGATCCGGTCGTCGACAAACTCGCTGTCGTCTTCGTCTGAATCCTCGTCGTCGTCAACGGACGGGCTGGGCTCCTCCGGTTTGTCTCCTTCCTGCGGTTCGTCCCCGGTCGTCGCGGCGTCGGTGTCGATGACGAGGCCTTGTTGTTTCTGAAGGTTCAACTGGTGTTCGCGCTCCAGCATTTGCTTGCGCTCCTTGATCCGTTCCTGCGTGTCCTCCCACTCTTCGCGTTCGCGCTCGACATCAAACACGTCGTAGTCGGGTGTCTCATCCCATCTGTCTTCGTCCGGATCGCCGGCCAGTTCCACGTAGAAGACGAAGTCCCAATGGAAACGCGTGAGGCGGAGAAGCGGGTTGAGCGCGTCGACCATCTGCCGGAGGCGGAGCGTTTCGGTAGGGCGGAAAAGTTTCACCATGATCGTATGGCCCAAATCGGAGAACTGGATCCATTTCTCATCGCCAAAGGGGCTCAGTTTCTCGCGCGCGAGACGGGTGAACCATTTTCTCTCGGCGGGATCGAGCAGCGGATCGTCGCCAAAGAAGGCGGCGCGCTCCTGGGTGGGCATTTCGCGTCTGAGCGCCTTGTATTCAGGGTCGGTCGAACGCCAGGTGATGAATCGGAACGGGCGCACGGGGCGCGGTTCGGGCGCGAAAAACTCCGACTCGTCGATAAAGCCGAGCGCGGCGTTCAACGTGGCGAGTTCGGTTTTGAGGACTTCGCAATTCGACTTCACCTCGCGCAAACTCGGGGAGTCGGAGAGCGGCGTAAGATCGAGGCCGTGTTCGCGCGTCAATTCGAGGGTGCGGAGTCGCGGCAAGCGGGCGAGCGGCGTGAGGTCGGTGAAGCGTTCACCCGTGAGCGTGAGTTCGCCCAACTGCACGAGCGAGGCGATGGGCGAAAGGTCTTCGAACGGGCCGCCGATTTTCAGTTTCTCCAACCGGGCGTAACGCTCCAAACCACGCAGGTGCGCGGTGGAATTGAGCTCCAACTCGCGCACAAGCGGCATCGCCGGGGCCTGCTCAAGCACGCGCAGGGGAATCGTCGCGCGATACCGTGAGAACACCGCGGTCTCCACGACGGGGAGTTCCGGCACTTCAGCCATTGCCAGAATATTTCCCTCGAAGGACAACTGTTTCAACCGTGGCAGTGTCGCGAGGCTCGTCAGTTCGGGCCAGGGCCATTCGAGGTTGAGAGAAAGTTTATCCAATTGCGGATGGTTCGCCAGCGGCCCGAGGTCGGCGAGCTTCGTGTCGCGCAGTTCAAGCACGCACAACGACCGCAAGGCGTTCAGTCCTGAGAGGTCCGCCAGTTCGGAGCGAAGCTCGACCTTCGTGACATGCGGGAAAAATCGCAGCGCCGAAAGATCGCGCACCGGCCGGTCATGATACCGGTCGTTCGAGACGCCTTCGACCTGAGCCCAAACCTCGACGGTGTGCGCGAGTTTGTCGCGGTTGAGTTTCGGCCGATAGCCGGGGTTGAGCAGGCGGCGTTTGCGGTGCGTCACCATCGCATCGTAGTCGTCGCGCGACCAAGGAGCTTTCGTAAGGCGTTTCCAAACGCTGTGCCCTTCTTCGATCAGCAGCTCGGCAAGATAGAGCTCTTCATTGGTTCGGCGCGGGTCGATGGCCCACGTGGAAAATTCCTCGGCAAGATTCATGGATGGATGTTTCGGTTGGCCCCAGTCGCCGGAAATGCCGGGGATCGGTGGTTGTGGTAAAGGGCGAAACCACGCAGGGCAAGCGCAGGGTGCAAGGGCGCAGGCGGCTTACAACCGAAACCCCCTTTTTTACGCGAAGTTCGCGAAGGATAAGAAATACTGACGGCCCTGATCGAATGGTGGGGCGACTTGTCCCCGTAGAGCCGGGTTTCGTGGCGGGCCCTTTCGCGCAAAGCCGCTGGCCCTAGCCCTCCTTCGACCCTTCGCCATTCGCCAGTTTCTCGGCTTCGGTCGTCTCCCATTTCAGCTCGTCGACCCGAAACAAGCGCTCCCCACAACTGCAAACGAGCTGTTTTTCGTCGTACCATATTTTTTCGCATCGGCGGCACAGCAGACCATTGATAGGTGTACGGCGACGGCGGACGCGGGGTATTCCGAAGGCCACAATCACCAGCACGAGCGGCATGAGGAGGAGCATGAACACTAGCCTCTGAAAATCCCTGGGAGCGTACTGATGCCTGGAAAAGAAATCCACGAAAACGAACGTCCACGAAAAAACCAGCAGGACCGTCCCAAGCCATCGCCACCCTTTCTTTCGTCGGGCTTCACGAGCCGCTTCGATTTCCTCGATTTTTCTGATCTGCCACATGCTGGGCAATGGTGGTACTCGCGGCGCCGGGTAAAGCCGAGCTAAAATCCGCTCGGCTGCCTGAGCTTCGCAATTTGTTTCAGCTAGGCGGCCTTCCCCTCGAGGCGGGGGCGCATGAGCAGCATTCCATAATGATATTGGCAGCAGGCCGATAAATCCTGGTCGCGCAGGAAAACGAAACCCGCCGCTTCCGCCCAGGCCCGGCATTGCTCCGGGCGTGGACGAACCGTCATCGACGGGCCGCGCGGGGTCGTCGGATCGTATTTCCAGTGAATAATCGAAACCACGCCGCCCGGCTTCAAAATCCTATAAGCCTCCGCCAGCAATCGCACCGGCTGTTCGATATGCAGGAGATTGTAGATCATGGTGTGGTCGACACTTGAGGCGGGCAAGGCCGTGCCTTGGGTCACAAAATCGCGCACCTCCGCCCGGACGTTCGCCAGGCCCAGGCGACGAGCCTTCTGTTGTACCTGTGCCACGAGTTCGGGTTCGATGTCGAAAGCATGGACGATGCCGGTCGTTCGCGTGGCGACCGGAAATGTGAAGGTGCCATAACCGCTGCCAAACTCCGCCACGTGCTCGGTTTTGCCGCGGGCACATTCTAATTTTTCAACGATGCACTCGGCGTCGTAGAAGGACTGCCAATAGGTTTCGTCGGGCATGCCACTTTCACGACCTTTCATAAGCGCGGTAAAATAACATTCTCGCTCAACCCGGCAAGGCGCCCTTCAACTTTGCGCTTCGCGTTGTCTTCCTGATTGTTTACACGTCTTTCATCCTGCTCAAACCCAGCCACAAGGAACTTCGCGACACCGAACCTGACTGATCTGCCTTCCTCTTTGCATTCCAAATTTTCCATGACCTCCCTTTCCTTTCGCCAACTCTTCCGTGCCCTCGCCGCGCTGGGCGCTTTGTCCTTCGCGCTCGCGCTGACCGCCGCGTCCGCTTTTGCCGACGATACGCCGGCTCCCGCAGCCACGGCGGCCGAAGCCGACACGATCATTTCGACGAAACCAATGGCGTTCGAAACCGAAGACGGCAATGCCCACGGCGATCTCACCGTTCCGCCCGAGGTCCTCGGCACCGAAACCATTCCTCATCTTTTCTTCACCATCACCGCCAATCCGCAGCATGGCCGTGTCGGCCTGGCTGGCGGTGACGACGCCGATTTCTACAACAACGCCACTTCCCGCCAGGGCTATTTCCTCTATCAGGCGAATCCCGACTACGAGGGAACTGACTCCTTCAGCTATTCCGTGCGCAACGAAACCACCGGTCTCGTCTCCAAGAACACGGTCACAATCACGATGAAGATGCCGGCGCCCATGGTATTGGACAAATACCAGATCGAGGCCACCCAGGACCGCACCTTGACGGTCCGCGAGGTCGAAATCACCACCCGCCCCAACCTGCCCGTCACCCAAAAGGTCCTCAGTCACGAAGATTTCATGGCCTCGGACGTCCGCGCCGCCATCGCCAACGCCAAGATCGCCTACGTGCTCGACGAAAAGAAGAAGCCCAAAAACGGCACGGCCAAGCTCGATCGCACCACCGGCCAGCTCACCTACGCGCCCAACCCGGGTTTTGTCGGCGAAGACCGGTTCGGCTATTATACGTTCGACGAAAACAACCAGCAGCTGGGCGTCGACAACTTCATCAAGGTCTCGGTCGAACCCATTCGCACGCCCCAACACATCATGGTTGACCGCTCCAAGAGCCGCGAGGTCGACCTCGTCTTCGTTATCAACAATTCGCCTTCGATGGCCGCGCATCAGAGCCGGATCGCCGCCAACCTGAGTCGCTTCCGCCAGCTCTTCCGCGAGCGCGATCTCGACTACCGCATCGGCGTACTCACGACCGACTTCGTCAATGCCGAGCCGGGCCGCAGCGTCAATGACCAGCCGTATTTCAAGCAGGTCCGCTCCACCGAATTCGACAAGGCCGGAAACCCCGTGCTCGACAAAAACAAGAAACCAAAGACCACCACCAAACGCGTGGCCAGCAATGGCCTGCTCGTGACTCTTCCCGTGCTGGACCAGCCGTGGATTACGCCGCAGACACCCGACAGCCTGTTTGCCGAACTGGTCAAAGTAGGCACCAACGGCAACAGCAACCGCACCGCATTTACCTCGGTGTATAATTTCGTCGCCGGTTACTACAACAAGCAGCACACCTTCCTGCGTCCCGACGCCATGACGATCGTCGTCTTCTTCATGGACGAAGAAGAGACGCGCATGGCCACTTGGAAGGACGACAAGCCCGGCCGTGATGGCGTTCGTGAAGCCGAGTGGATTGAAGACGGCAAACTGCCCGACCTGCTTAACCAATATAACAAACGCAATCCCCAGAAACGCCTGACACTCGACGGCTACATCGAGCAATGGGTGCTGCGCCCCTTCATCATCGTCAAAGGCAACAAGCGCGGAAAACTCGAAATGGACGCGGTGGTGTCGCCGAAAAACATTTCGCATCGCCGCGCTGCGGAACTCACCGGCGGCACCGTGTTGAACATCGAAAGCGATTTCTCCGGCGCGCTCGCCGCGCTCGGCGACCGCATCGCCGAGACTGTCGCCGTCGCGCTCGACCCTGTCGCGCCTGGCTCCACGCTCTACAAGAAAAGCCTCCGCGTGCTGGTCGACGGCGAGGAAGTCGGCGCCGATCCAGAAAATGGATACAGCTACGACGAGCGCACGCACAGCGTCCGCTTCCAAGGCGCCGCCAAGAAAAAAGCTTTCACCGCGAAAATCGACATCACCTACGAAGAGCACCGGTGAGCTAAAGTGGAGAGGCCTGACCGCTGGCGGCATTCCTAAACCTAGGCCACGCATTATTCTCTCTCGTTCTCTTTATCTTTTTCCAACCAAAGCCCCGCGCCAAACGCGCGGGGCTTTTTGCATCTTGGAAACGAGAACCCGCCTGCCGCCGCCATTCGATCTCCTGATGCATACGATAAAAAAGCCTCATTCGTGACAGATCTGTGACATGTTCCTCACGCCATTCGACTAAAGTCCGAGTCGAATGAAAAATTGGACAATTGCGAAACGTATCACCACCGGTGGTACCACTCTCCTCGTACTCTTGCTCGTCGTTAGCGCCGTAGCTGTTTCCGCCCTCTCGCGTCTGGAAACCTTCGCCGGCAAACGGTTGCGCGATGATGCCATACCCGGCATCGTCTACGCCTCAGAGCTTACTTCACAAACGCTGCGCGGCTATATCCGTCTGCTCATGGCGGCAAATGCTCCCACCGAAGCCAAACGCGACGACCATCTCGCGAAGGGAGACAAGGCCGTGGAAGACGCCTCAAAAGCGATGGACAGCTATGAGCAACGCATAACCGCTGCGGAGGATCGCGCCAATTTCGAAGACTTGAAAGTCAAACGTGCCGCCTTCCGCGAGGCTCGGGCCACGTACATCGCTTTTCTTAAGGCCAACAAAATTGCCGAAGCAGAAGCCTTCGAGCAGGAAAAGATGGAGCCTCTCTACTTCTCGTTTCGCGAACAGATCACCAAGATCGCTGCCTGGAACGAAGCGGTGGCAATAAAGGTGACCGAAGAAATGGTCACAACTTCTCACGGCGCCAAGTTCGTCGCCACACTCGTCGCCAGCCTCAGCATTCTCACCGCCCTTGTGCTTGGCTGGATAATCATTCGCAGCACCAACCGCGCTTTGCAGCAAATGGCTGGTTCCCTCGACGACGCCTCCAGCCAGGTGGCCGCCGCCGCGCGTCAGGTATCCGTCGGCAGCCAGTCGCTCGCCGAAGGCGCCAGCGAACAGGCTTCCAGCCTCGAAGAATCCAGCTCTTCCCTCGAAGAACTCGCCTCCATGACCAAGCGCAATGCCGAGAGCGCCGTTTCCGCCAAAACTTTTTCGGGCGAAGCCCGCATTGCTGCCAATGCCGGCAACGGTGATATGACCGAAATGCGCCGGGCAATGGACGCCATCAAAACCTCTTCGAACGATATCGCCAATATCATCAAGTCCATCGACGAAATCGCCTTCCAAACCAACATCCTCGCCCTAAACGCCGCCGTTGAAGCCGCCCGCGCCGGCGCGGCCGGAGCCGGTTTCGCCGTCGTCGCCGACGAAGTTCGCGCTCTCGCGCAGCGCTCGGCCACCTCCGCCAAGGAAACCGCCTCCAAGATCGAAGTCGCCATCCAGAACAGCGACCACGGCGTACGCATCTCCGAGAAGGTCGCCAGTTCCCTCGGTGTCATCCTCGAAAAAGTCCTCAAGGTCGACGAACTCGTTGCCGAGATTTCCACCGCATCCAGCGAACAGAACCAAGGCATCAGTCAGATCAATACTGCGGTGAGCCAGATGGACAAGGTCACGCAGTCCAACGCCGCGAACGCCGAGGAAACCGCCGCCGCGGCTGAGGAACTCACCGCCCAGTCCGCCTCGTTGAAGGACACTGTCGGCCATTTGCGCGAGCTCGTCGGTGGCAACGACAAAACGAATCAGCCGGCAATTTCCGAACCGGACGCTCCAGCCAAATCGGTTTCTGCGCTTCCCCGGAAACGATCGACTTTCAGCGGCCCCGCGCTCATCTCCACCCGCCCTCCACAGCGCCATAAGCCGCTCGCCTCAACCGGATCTCACAACGATGCCAACGGCAACTTTTTCAAAGACGCCTGATCTGCAAACAACCCTGGGCCGTCACCGTCTTCAAAATAACATCAGTCACAGAAAACCGTCTTTCATCCCATGAGTACCGATGCAGTCCTCGCCTCTTCTCTCCAAATTCTCGCCGGCAAATATCTGACCGTCGTCCTCGACAACGAAGCCTACGGCATCTCGGTGCTGAAGGTGCGTGAAATTATCCGCATGCAGAAAATCACTCCGATCCCGCAGATGCCGGAATTCGTCAAAGGCGTGATCAATCTGCGCGGCCGTGTGATTCCCGTCGTCGATCTGCGCGTGAAGTTCGGACTCAAGGGCGAGTTCACCGAGCGCACCTGCGTGGTTGTTGTCCAAGTCGAAGTCACCTCGGCCAAGACCATGCAAATGGGTCTGGTGGTTGATTCGGTTGAGGAAGTCCTCAACGTCTCCGCGGACATGATCGAACCCACGCCTGAGTTTGGCACAGTCATCGACACCAGCTACCTTCTCGGCATGGTGAAGGCCAAGGGCCAGGTCAAAACCCTCCTCGACATCAATCGCGTGGTTGCGCCGGAAACCGTGCAATCCCTCGCTCGCAGCGCCGCCTAAAAACTGCGTTCTCTTCAGCATTCTGATCGCGCGCCTCGCTTTCCGGGGTGCCGGGAAGGTCGCGTGGCCGCATTCCCGAATTCGGGCAGGGTATTTTACCGAGGTGCTTTTTACGCTTTTAAGAGAATTAACCCGGTGGTTGTGACGATAATGTGACAAGCCTCCAGCTCTTCCTCGTTATACTCTCATCCATGAAATTGGAAATCGGCTCACCGATCACTCCGCGCAAGACATCCTTCGGCGACACCCAGTCCGGGAAAAAAGCCCGCTTTTTTTCCCGTACAAAAATTAGCACCAAAATCACTCTGCTGGGTGGCGTGCCGGTCGTCGTCACGGTGGCGGCGATTTGTCTCAGTATATTGTTTCAGCGCGAACGGCTCGCGCAGAATGTCGATAGCACGATCAATCAGCAGGCGGTCAACGAGGCTTCGAAGATCGCCCGCAACGCCTATTTACTTTGCGCCAGCAATGAGGCGCGCAATCAGCGGGAACTCGCGCACAGCTTGGAGGCGGCGCGCGATTTGCTCGCTCAAGCCGGCGGCGTCCGGCTGTCGGAGGAAACCGTCACCTGGCAGGCGGCCAATCAGTTGACCAAGCAGACGGCGGAACAGGCCCTGCCGAAGCTTTTAATCGGGACCCGCTGGCCGGGCCAGAATACGCTAGCCACCACGCCGGCGCCCGTGGTCGACGACGTCCGCCACTTTACCGGAAGCTTCTGCACCATCTTTCAACGCATGAATGACGCCGGCGATATGCTTCGCGTTTGCACGAGTGTGCTCAAAACGGATGGCACGCGCGCGCTCGGCACTTACATTCCCGCGAAAAACCCCGATGGCTCCAACAACGTCGTGGTCGAGACCGTGCTTTCGGGCAAAACTTACAGCGGGCGCGCCTTCGTGGTGAACGACTGGCACGTGGCCTCCTACGAACCGATTTGGGACGATGCCCACGGCCGGATCATCGGCATGCTCTACGTCGGCGTGCCGCTCGCAACGATCAATCAGGAGCTCCGCGATGCCATCATGAAAATGAAAGTGGGCAAAACCGGTTACGTTTTCGTCATCGGAACCAAGGGCGATCAACGCGGACGCTATATTATTTCGCATCAAGGCAAACGTGATGGAGAAAACCTCTGGGAGGCGAAAGACGCCGCCGGAAGTCTCTTTATCCAGAACATCGTCAACAAGGCGCTGGCCACCCGCGATGGCGACACCGCCGTAGAAACCTACCCTTGGAAAAACGAAGGTGACGCGGCCCCTCGCCTCAAGCTGACCGCCATCACTTATCATCCCGCGTGGGACTGGGCCATTGGGGCAGGAGCTTACGTGGACGATTTTTCAGAGGTGCGCAGCCATCTCGACAACGCCCAGAAAAGGCTCATCTGGTCCGTGGTGGGTGTGGCCCTTGTAGGCGCGGTGTTGGCGACGTTGGCTGGTTTTCTTTTTTCACGTCGCATCTCGAAACCCGTTACGGAAGTGATTGCGGAGCTCCGCAAGGGGGCCGATCAGGTCACAAGTTCCGCCAATCAGGTTGCGATGGCCAGCAAGTCTCTGGCTGATGGTTCGAGCTCGCAGGCTGCCAGCCTCGAAGAGTCGAGCGCCTCGCTGGAGGAGCTCTCATCGATGACCAAGCGCAACGCCGAGAACGCCTCGTCGGCCAAGGAAGCTGCCGTTCAAGCGCGGCAGTCAGCGGAAGCAGGCACGGATCGCATGCAGGCCATGTTGAACGCGATGCAGGCCATCACCGCGGCCAGCGACGAAATCTCCAAGATCCTCAAGACCATCGACGAAATTTCCTTCCAGACCAATATCCTCGCCCTGAACGCCGCGGTCGAAGCCGCAAGAGCCGGTGAAGCCGGCGCAGGTTTTGCGGTGGTCGCCGAGGAAGTGCGGGCACTCGCCCAACGCTCCGCCATGGCCGCAAAAGAAACCGCCGCCAGAATCGACGATTCCGTGACCAAGAGCCGGCAAGGCGCCGGGATCAGCGAAGAGGTCGCGCGCAGTTTTGAGGCAATCCAACAGCAGATCGTCCAGCTTGACCGCTTGGTCGGTGAAATAGCCACTGCCTCCAACGAACAGAGTCAGGGTCTCGAACAAATTACCACCGCCATCGCTCAAATGGATCACGTCACCCAGGCCAACGCCGCCAGTGCCGAAGAATCCGCCGCCGCCTCGCAAGATCTCGATGCCCAGGCGAAGCTGCTCAGCGGCGCCGTAGGCAGCCTGCAGGCGCTCGTCGGAGGTGCGAAAGAATCTTCCGAGCAAAAACCACCTGCCATGAGTAAAACGCCTTCCGCAGCCAAGGCGCGACGCGAGCGCGTTGCGGTTTAGGATTTCTCGCACCCCGCACGCTCCGCTGTAGGAGCGGGTTTATCCCGCGACGGCTTGCGTTCGTTCCCGTTAAAAAATCACGGCGTAAAGCCGCTCCTCCAGTTGGACCTCATGCGCCTGACTGCGAAGGGTAGAAATTGGGGTTGCTAGCATCACCCGCTCCTTTCAAACAGGGCGGAGATAGTCAGGGAGGAGAATCTTTTGAATTTTTCATCCATACCCCAGGGAGCGTCGTGCGGTTGCGTTCATTACCTCGTGAATCGGCACCACCATGCCCTCGCGCATCCTCTCAATCGTCGTGGCGCAAACGGGCCCTTAACGGCGTCACGACGCAAACTCTCTAGTTCCGACTACAACGTCACAACATCGTAACTATATCAGTCATGAAAATTAAAAGAATACCCCTCGGGATCGCCCTGTTGGCTGTCTCTGTATGTTCGGCGTTTGCGCAAACTCCGGTCGCGCTTTGGACTTTTGACCAAGGCAGCGGTACCACGGCCGCCGATGCCTCAGGTCGCGGCCATATGGCCACGTTGACCAGCGCGAGTTGGACCAACGCGGCGAAAGTCGGCGCCTATGCCCTCTCGCTCTCCGGCTCCGGCTACGGCGAAGCACCGGGCGCGGTCGTCAATACCTCTGCAAGCTTCACCGTGACCACATGGGTGAAACTGAGCTCGGTTCAAGGCTATCAAACGCTTCTAAGTATCGATGGAAATCAAGTCAGTGGATTCTATCTTCAGCTCAACGCTGGTTCTGGCGGTAAGTTCGTCTTCAATCGACTGGCGAGCGATTCGACCTCGGCGGCGCCCACCGTGGCCGTCGCCAAGGCGGCGGCGGCAACCGGCTCGTGGTATCATTTGGCCGGTGTCTACGACGCGAGTGCGAAGACCATTGCCCTGTATATCAACGGAGCGCTTCAACAGTCGGTGGCTTTTACTTCGCCGTGGCAGGCGACGGGCACCACCGCGATCGGACGCGGCAAGTTCAGCGGCAACAAGGTGGATTTCGTGCGAGGCGTAGTCGACGATGCGCGGATCTATGCTTCGGCCTTAACTGCCAGCCAAATCCAAACTTTAGCGACAGGCGGCGGTTCGAGCAGCAGCTCCAGTAGTTCAAGCAGCAGTTCGTCCAGCAGCAGCTCGAGTTCGAGCTCAAGCAGTTCCAGCTCGTCCAGCAGTTCAAGTAGCTCGAGCAGCTCAAGTGGTTCGGCCAGTTATTACACCTGGCCTTCCTATACACCCGTACTCGCCTACGACTATGCCAATGAATATGGCACCATCGCACATCCCACTTCCGTGGCCAACGATGTCTCGAACGTCGCCGGCACGGCGATTTCCGACTGGTGGTGTTTCCGCTATGGCCCGAACAAAAACTCTCTGGTGACGGCCAATGCGTGGAATCCCATGCTCTCGCGCCTCAATGCCGATTTTGCCTATATCACCGACATCATGCGCTGGCCGCGCGATGGCCGTGCGCGCAATGGAAATTACAGCGCGGTTTATCTGTACGGCTCCGGTCTCTCCACGGACAACGCTTCGAACACGGCAACCGGCGGCTGGCAATCCTGGGCGGGCAACGGTCCGATCATCCTCGCGTCATATTATCCGGTGTACTCCTTCGATCCCGCCTGCACCTATGGTGATAGGGTCGCACAACAAGGTGCGATGGTGCACGAAGGCATCCACTGCATTCTCTCCACCATGCCTGGCTGCAAAAATGCCGCCTGGTTCCAGGAAGGTGGCAACACCTGGCTGCAAGCCGTGATGGAGTCCCAGCGCACCGGCGATTATAGCGATATGGGTTGGTTGAGCGCAGGCATGGCCCTGGCGCCTTTCATGCCGATCGAATGTTACAGCGGCTGGCTGCAGGACGGCAGTTTTGGCGGACCGAGCGCCGAAGCCGTCAACATGACCAATTCCAGCGGCCAGCAGGTTTGCACATGGAGGAAGCTGCTCGGCGGCAATCAATATGGGGAATGTTTTCCCCACGCCTGTGAAGTGATTCTTGGCCCGAAGAGCGTGGCGTGGATCTGGCGTTATTGCAGCGCCAGCGGTCGCGTGCTCCAGGACATGGCCCAGGTCAGCGGAGGTCTCGGCGACGTCCAGATGCGTCGCTTGATTCAGGAGTTTCGCGCGCGCCAGGCGATGTGCGACTTCGGCAAATGGTCCACCGCCTACAAAAACCTCCTTCTCGATACCTGGAACATGGTCATCGGACCGGAATGGTCGCCCTACTGGATCAACTGCCCGACATGGACGGCAACGTGTTACGTCGCCACAACCAACAGCAATGGTACACTCATACCGGAAACGCGCACGCTGCCCGGCTGGTCTGGCGCCAATCAAATCCCGCTGAAAGTCAGCGGCTCCTCCGCCACCGTGACGTTCAATCCCATCGGTGCCAACATGAGCTGCCAGCTCGTCTATCGCGATACCAGCGGCAATATCCGCTACAGCGTTCCCGTGAGCAGCGGCACCTGCACGATCCCGTTGAGCAATGTAAAAAACAACGTCGTCATCGCCGTCATCTGCAACACCGACTACATCTACTACGGTGAGTCGACCCGAACCGCCCACTATGACTATCGTCTCACCCTCGGCGCGGGCGTAACCGGTACGGCCGACATCAACACCCAATGGTTTAACTGAGTTGAATCGCACCGCACTAAATGCCAACCGCCAGTCCTGCATCGCCGGGACTGGCGGTTTTCCCGCCATGCCAATTTCATATCTGCGCGTCGTTGCCATCGCCAGCATGCTTCTTTTTTCCTGCGCGTTGATCCACGCTCAGACGAACCCTTCATCAAGATCCAAAACCGTGGCCCTGCTCGAGGGACATGCGGTGACCGAATCCGATTTCGACCGATTTCTCCGCGGCAATCTTGCTTCGGGGGAAATTCAGAAGATCCAGAGCGACCCCGCGAGCCATCGCCAAATACTCGACGAATTCTTCGATTTGATCGCTCTCGCGACCAAGGCGAAGAAGGACGGTTTGGACCAAAGCATTCGTTTTAAGAAAGCCCGTGAACTGCTCGAAATTAAATTGCTGGCGCGCTGCCTTCAGGAGCGTCTTCACTCGGAATCGCTCGCCTCGATCCCTCGCGTCGACGAGTCCGAACTTCAAGACTTCTACAACCAGCATCGCGAGCGCTTTGAGGTTCCGGCACGTTTCACCGCGCGACACATCCTGGTGTGGGTCAAAGGTAATTCCGCTTTCCCCGAAAAAGGCCTGGACGCCGCTGCCGCCCGGAGAAAAGCCGAGGAAGCCCGTCAAAAATTGCAGGCTGGCGAAAGCTGGGAAAGTGTCGCCCGCGACTACTCGGACGATATCGCCTCCAACCAACAGGGCGGACTGCTCGCCGAGACAACGTTTGGGATTTTTCCACCGGAGTTTGAGGCCGCCATCCGACAACAAAAAGCGGGCGGGTGCGGAGAGGTTATCCGAACCTCCTTCGGCTACCACGTCGTGCGCGTCGAACAATATTGCGAGGGAAAACAGAAAACCTTCGAAAGCGTGAAGACGGATATCGCCAACGATTTGGTCGCGAAACGACAAGTCCTCGCAACGAAAGCCGCCATGAAGGCTCTGCGCGATGAAATGGGCCTCGTCGAACTGCCCGCGACGGATGCGTCCACGCCGAGCCGTGAGAGGGAGGGAAACAACGTCCTCGCGATGCTGGGCGGCGAAGCCGTCCGTGAGATCGATTTTCAATGGTTCGTTCGCGATGCCTATCGGGCCGGACAACGCGATCGCGTCCTGCAAAAACCCGGAGCACGCCAGGTATTGTTGCAGACCTACCTCGACATGCGGACCCTCGAGGCAAAAGCCAAACAGGATGGCATCGACAAACAATCCGACTACGCTGACGTGTATTTTGTGATGGAAATGCGCCTTCTCGCCGAGTTCCTTCAGGAGCGCGACAAAACCAATCCTTGGAACGTGCCCGCCGGCACCGACGCAGAACGCTCCCTCGCCCTGCGCAATTATCTCCAACGTATTCGCGCGGAAGTTGGGCTCATTCCGTACAACGAGTTTTCCGCCTCCGCACAATAGCCCTGGCGGGTATTGCCGATCCTGTGTTTTAAGCGCGCGTCAAGCAGATGGAGCGGCCTGCCCCTCAAAGCACTTCGCGAAACAGGCCGCCCCACCTGAAAACCCTGTTCACTACCCGCGAATGTGCGCATCCGCCATTTCGCGGCACGCTTCCGCGCAGCGATGGCAGGCTTCGGAACAACGCTGGCAGTGATCCATGTCATGCTTGCCGCATTCCTCGCCGCACGCTTCGCAGATTTCCGCACACAACGCGCAAACGCGTTCGGCGAATTCGGAGCCGCGGGCCATTTCGTTTGCCGCGAAGGCGCAGATGTACGCGCAGCTACGATCGAGTTCGATGCAGCGCGAAAGCATTTTCACGTCGTCCTCGCGCAGACAGGCGCTCGAACAGTGTTCGCATTCGGTGATACACGCCTGGCAGGCGTCGATACAATGTTGGTATTTTTCGTGAGACATAATGATTCCTTGCTTCTGACGTTTGGTTGAGCAGGTGCCGGGCACCCGCCGTTGCATGCTTCCCGCTCAAAGCCACGGGGACGGACAGCGACCGCTGTTGAAGCAATGACTCTGGGCAAAACATCGCGCAACGTGCCGCTCGCAAGGCCGATCAACAATGAGGTTTATCCCGCCGGATCGAATGGGAAAACGGCCTGCCTTCGCACAATCTAGTACTTAATGGGGCGAACTGGCTGGCTTTCGCCCTGGCCGTGCGAAGAGGATTCGCGCCTTTCTTCGGCCATTGAGCAACGCACCGAGGAAAGTGGAGCGGACAAAAAGATCGTAGGTCATCAGCGTGAGCGCGACCGTGGCGAGCGAAATGCCGGCAAGCTTCAGCCACCAGGGCGCGAGCCACTCGGCAACTGCGACTTGCAGCCATACGACGATGGGCAGGTGCACGAGGTACATCCAATACGACGAGTCCGCGAGGTAGCGCACGACCGCGTTCGGCCGAGCAAAGAACTTTCCGAAAAAACCCAGCGTCAGCGAAACGAGCGTCCACAAGAGCGTGGCGTAGCCGATCACAAAGCCGAGATGCGCAGCGAAATAGTACGGCTGACCGAGCTCGCCTTGAAAGCGGCTGAGCCACAGCACCGCCCCGCCGCTCAGCACAGCGAGCACGCCGTTCACGAGCGTAAGTCGGCCAAACCGCCCGATCGTCCCAGGCTCGCGCGCGAACAACCAACCGAGTCCAAAGGATCCGCCATAAATCGCCAACACCGGCAAATGGAGCCGCAATGACTGGTCCGGCGTATCCAAACCCCACCTACGCATATGCCAGAGCGCCCATGCGGTCAGTCCGACCAACGGCGCCAAAGCCCACGTTGATCTGGCCAGCCACGCAATTGCAGCATCGACGCGATGCCATCCACCGCCTGACGTTCCCGTTTCATTCGGATCTCTCGTGAACAGCCCGACGATGGTTCGCACTACGAGCGTCAGCGCTGTGACGAGAAGCAGATAATAGAGAAACCACAGATGCGTGCCGACGAAGAGTCCCGCCGGCAGGCTGCGAAGACTTTGGAAGCCGGTGCGGATTGCCGTCCAAAAATCGTAATCTCCATGCAAGCTCATCGCACCCATGATCCAGCCTGACACCACCAAAGGTCTCAGCAGAAACCAACCGGCCACGAAGGGCAGGCCGAGGCGAAACCCTCGCGACCGAAGAAACCCGGCCAGGCCCCGGCGTTGGAGCAGGCCCTGACTGAAAAACCCAGCCAGGAGAAAAAAGGTCGCCATGCGGAATGAATGACTGATCTGGATAAACCCCAAAACCAGTCCGCTGGTGGAAACATCCTGCACGGCCCAGCCAAGAAAGACCGGCGAGAAGGACAGGCTCGCGTGAAAGACTACGCCCAATATGAGAACAAAAGCTCGCGCCGCATCGAGTGAATCGATCCGCCCAGCCTCGATAGGCATCGCGTCCGAAAGAACAGCCGCGTCCGTGGGAGCCGGAGTCACGACGGGAGGAGCAGAGTCGGTGTTCATGGCGAACGGTTGGCGAAGCTACACCTTGGCGGCACTCAATAGAAGCCAATCTCGTCGATCTCGTAGGCAAATGCCGTTTTTTCCATCGCAAAAGCGACAAGATTCACGCTGGTCACATTTTTGGTGTTGAGCGGAACTTGTTCCGACCAAGAGCGCTTGAAATCGCCGAATGGTAACCGAACCTCGACATACGTTCCACGCTTCGCCGCTACGACCGCCGCGTGATAATCGAAGTTTTGGATGTCCGCGCTGGAAACCTGCACGGACAAGGGACCTTTCAACACTTTGAGGCGCAAGCGAACGCCGGCATACGCGCTGATGTCCTGTGGTTTTCCGTCCGAAACAAGTAATAGAGGTACAGAGACAAACGCCGGTACGCCGCGACCGGGGATCAGTTCGCCTTCGACCGCGAGCACGCCGTCGGCGCAATGTTGAGTGGCGTGCGATTGACTGCCGAGACTTTTGTCATCGACAATAAACCGCCCCATGCCGCCGGTCGTGTGAGCCGGGGCGGAGAAATCGTCAATCAGCGCGGGCGTCGCGGCGCAGGCCATCGCTGGCAAAACAAATGCCCCGATGAAGGCGAAGCGGAAATAAATAGGGAGGGAATGTATTTTCATAACTTGAGACAGATTGAGTTGATTTGGTTCGCCCATGGGTGCCCGCGTCTCGGCATTAGGTGACAACCTTTTTGCGATTTTCTCGAAATGGAAAATATTCTGTCACCGCTTCGACCTTTTCGGGCACTTATGTCCGAACGCTCATGACCTCTTCGGAACACCTGCCTCCAATCGATACCACCACCAGCGACGCCGACCTCGTCGCGGCCACGCTGGCGGGCGATCGTCGCGCCTACGGACAAATCGTCGAGCGCTATCAACGGCTGCTATGCTCCCTCGCTTATTCCGCAACCGGTCAGCTGAGCCTCAGCGAAGACATCGCCCAGGAAGCCTTCGTCGAGGGCTGGCGCCAACTCGGTACGCTGCGTGAGCCAGAAAAACTCCGGCCGTGGTTGTGCAGTATCCTTCGTTTCAAAGTCAGCCGTCAGCGACGCAGCGACGAACATGATCCCGTGCACCACGCGGAGGCGCTCGATGCCGCGGAAAAAATTCATGCGACCGACGAGTCCGCCGCTCACCTTGCCATGCAACAAGAGGAACGAGCGTTATTGTGGAGCACACTGGAACGCGTGCCCGAGCTCTACCGCGAGCCGCTGATTCTTTATTATCGTGAGCACCAATCGGTGGAGCACGTGGCGACATCGCTGGACCTGACCGAAGACACAGTGAAACAGCGATTGGCGCGTGGCCGCAAGATCCTGCAAGAGCAGATGCTCGCCTTCGTCGAGGGCGCACTCGCCCGGAGCACACCGGGAAAAGCCTTCACCGTCGCCGTTCTCGCCGCATTGCCAAACCTGATCGCACCGACAACCGCCAAGGCGGTCACCGTGGGTGCAGGCGTCGCCGCGAAAGGCGGCCTGCTGGCGAAGACCACGTGGTTCGCCTCAGTACTGGCCTCGGCGTCGGGCGTCGCCAGCGCCTTGCTCACCTTGCGAGCCAATCTCGATCAATCGCGAACGCCGCGGGAACGCCGGGCCGTGGTGAAGATCACCGTCGGGTTTTTCGTCGGCGCGCTTGGATTTCTTATTCTGCTGCACGGCGTGCGGTCCGCCGCCTTCCATGCGTGGGACAATCGTGGTGGATGGGCGTTGGTTGCGCAAATGCTGGTGCTCAGTTTCGCCATTGCCTGGCCGTGGGCGATCACGCGCGTGATGCGTCACATGCGCGTCCTGCGTTCGGCGGAGCGTCGGGCCCATCCGGAATTATTCATCCACCCGCGCGACCACGCTGGCTCGACTGCCGGCGAATACAAAAGTGTGCGCACCCTCTTCGGCGTGCCGTTGATCCATGTGCGCTACGCGTCGCCCGACGAAGGCGAGCCGCCGGTCTTCGCCTGGTTCGCGGGTGGAGACCGGGCACGCGGACTCATCTGCGCGTGGGGCGCGGTGGCCATCGCACCGATTAGCGTTGGTTCGGTCGCCGTGGGTTTGGTTGCCGTGGGAAATCTTTCCCTTGGCCTGTTCTCTTTCGCCACAGTTGCGGTCGGCTGGCTGGCCATCGGTTGTGCCTCAATCGGTGTGCATGCCGGCGGTTGGCTCTCAGCTTTGGGTTGGTCGACGGCCCAGGGCAGCGGATTCTCCGTCGCGCGGCTCGCGGCGGAAGGCCCTCTGGCTTTCGCGCCGCATGCCAACGACGCGGCCGCACGCGCGCTCATGGGCGCCCCCGCTTCTCCGCAGGACCAGCTCGGCCTTATCACTGTGCTGACGCTCGCCGCGCTCGTGCCAATCATTGCCTACGCCTTGGGGGTCCGAAAACGCCTTGGTCCGTTCAGCAAAGACAATCACCGCCGTTCGTAGTTTTTTTCGAACGAGCTCGGTTTGCTACAAGACGGGTTCGGAGCCGCGCGTTTGCTACGGTTCCGCATCCGAAAATTTGCGGGAGAAGACGCCGGACAATCCCCGGCTTAACTCTGCGCCCGTGTCGATGAGACGCGGATTATATTGTCCATTTCCAATAGCGTTCGGCGTGTGTGGCACTACGTTGTGCCCGCGCAACGTTCGCCTGCCAGGGATGTGCGCGTTTCACAGAAACTCACAATGAACTCCTCACCCAACGATCGCTCCGCTGAGTTTCCGGCCGGGCTCGGGGCGACGCGACGCACCATGCCGTGGTTGGTGGCAGTGGCGTTGTTCATGGAGAATCTCGACGCAACCATTGTGAACACCGCCGTGCCGACGATGGCCGCGAATCTGCAAGTTGCGCCGCTCAGCCTCAAGGCCGTGCTCACGAGTTACACACTGAGCCTCGCGGTCTTCATCCCCGTGAGCGGATGGCTGGCCGATCGTTTTGGCACGCGACGGATTTTTAGTCTGGCGATTTGGCTCTTTTTGATGGGTTCGCTCGGTTGCGGATTCGCACCCAATGTGCCAGCGCTCGTCGCCGCGCGGATTCTCCAGGGCATCGGCGGCGCGTTGATGACGCCGGTCGGACGGCTGGCACTCGTGCGCACTTTTCCACGTTCCGAAATGCTGCGCACGATGAACTACGTCATCATTCCGGCGTTGCTCGGTCCGCTGCTCGGCCCAGTCGCTGGCGGGTTGATCGTGCACGTCACATCGTGGCGTGTGATTTTTTTCGTCAATATTCCACTCGCGCTTTTCGGGCTTTGGCTTACGCGCCGGTACATGCCGGATTTTCGCGACGCCGAGGTGGCTCCGCTCGACCGGGCCGGTTTCGTGTTCTTCTGCAGCGGCATCGCGCTGCTTTCGTACGTGCTCGAAGTTTTTGGCGAGCATCACCACGCGTCGGGGCCGGTGATCGCGTTGTTGCTGCTCTCCTTCGTCTTGCTGGCGGCCTATGTCCGGCACGCGGGGCAGGTCGCGGCGCCGTTACTCAATCTCCTGCTGCTGAAAATCCGCACATTCCGCATTTCAGTGCTCGGCGGCTTTGTCACACGTCTTGGTTTCGGCGGCATGCCGTTTTTGCTTCCGCTGCTGTATCAAATCGGACTCGGCTATCCGGCGTGGCAGGCGGGCCTTTTGACCGTCCCGCAAGCGCTCGCCGCGATGGGCATGAAGATCATCAGCCGTCCGCTCCTGCAACGCTTCGGACACCGCACCACGCTGCTCGCCAACACCGTGTTGCTCGGCGCCACGATGATGGTGTTTACCCAAATCGACCGCGAAACGCCGCTCCTCGCGATCCTGGCGCTGAGCTTCTTCCAAGGCTTCGTTTCCTCACTGCAATTCACGTCGATGAATTCGCTGGTCTACGCCGACATCGACGACCGCGACGCGAGCAAAGCCAGCAGCATCTCCAGCACTGCGCAGCAACTCTCGCTCAGCTTCGGCGTCGCCATCGGCTCGCTTGTCGCCGCGTGGTTCATCGGCCAGGTGGACCAGAACGATGCCGTCCAGACGTTGCCCGCGCTGCACAAGGCCTTTTTCACCCTCGGCCTCATCACGATTGTCTCTGCCGTCACGTTCCTCGGCCTGCACCCGCACGATGGCAACAACATCAGCCACCGCCAACCACTCCCTCCGCCCCGTTACCAATCCCGCGCCGAAAGCCGCGCCGCCATCGGTGCCCCCGAGCGAATGCCCATACCATCCGAGGTTCCGGGAGCGTCAACGCAGCGCTGAAGATTAAGAGATACAGATTAGTTCGTTTGCCGTGAACGGTGTTCCTGCCAATATTGCGCACTCGAAATCTAGTCGAAGCTTTTGTGTTGTCCGCCCTGTGAGGGCACTTGCACGCCAAGGGATTTCAGCGCCTTCTCCACGCGCGCAGGATCGAAACCCATCACGGCGTCCACCACCTGCATGTCCTGGTTGAGGACGAGTGTAACGGGATACGCCTTCACGCCGGCTTGCTGTGCAAGTGTCATTGCGTCCCGGCCGATGATCGTGGGAAACGGCAGCGCGCTCTTATCGATCGTACGTTGCGCAACGTCGCTCTTGTCGATCGTGTTTACCCCGACAAATGCAATTCCGTGGTTCTTGAGCGAGGTTTGGAGTTTCACAAGGTAAGGCATTTCTCGCACACACTCCGTGCAGGCGGAGAACCAGAAATTCAGGACCGCACCTTTGCCCGAAGGGCCGATGAGTTCGGCCAGCGAGACGACATCCCCGCGTGTATCGTGCCCCATCACAGCCGGTAGGCGGGCCCCAATTTTGATCAGCGCGCCGAGCGGATTAAACTCGCCCGCCGGTCGGGCGTTCGGCGGTGCGAAGAAGCTGACTCGCTCCCGCCCCTGCGCTGCCACCCGCACGGTACGATAAACGGTTTCGTAGCATACGCCTTTCAACTCCACACGCGTGCCGCGCGGCAGCAGCGTTTCCCGCTCGACGAAGAGCGTGATGACATGCCCCGCCGTTCCTTTACAGGGGATTTGATAACAGGCCCAGTCGTGGAACATAGTTTCGGTGGTTGGACCTACCTGCTGATTCGGCTCCGTTTGTTCCGGCCAGAGTGCGTCGAAGCCAATCGGCAACGGATTGCCCGGCGGACGCGTTTGCGTCGAAAATTCCTGTCTGTCGGCGAAGTAGGTCGTTTTGTTCACCGCGTCCGTGTACTGCTCGCTCGCCGGATACTTCGCATAGAAGAAGCCGTCCGGCGAGATACGGAAAGTGATTGGGACGACCGATGGGCTGACAATCTCGGCTTCAATCTCCACACCGGGCATCGCCTTCACTTTCGCCGCCACCTCAGCGAGCCCCGGCCCCGCCGCTAACCCCCGACAGGCCACCACAAAAACTCCGAGGCCCAACAAAATCAACGAACTTGGTTTCAACACATGTTTCATCGTCATCGTTGGAAACCCTAAAAAGCGTCACCCAAAGTCGGATTTGTCTACGAAAAGAAACAATTTTTATCCGCCGCATTTTGGCTATAGAAGCAGGTTTATTCTGCGATGGTTTGCTGTTGAGGCGGTGATTTTTCTTCGCAAAGCCCGTCCTTGGCCGGACGCTCCCACGGCTCTCCCATTGTAAAGCGAGAGCGCCGCCCCTCTGAAACACCCCGATTGCACCCATCGGGTAAGACCCCATGGCTTCCCTCCAGTCTTGGCGTTATATTTATGGGTATGAGTACACTTACCCACGAAAAGATTGCCCATGAAGCCCAACAAATCTGGCAGCAATGGGGATGCCCCGCTGGCCGCGATACAGAAATCTGGCTCGAAGCCGAGCGTAAGCTGAAAGACGAACCCACGCCTGACTCATTTGTCGCGCGCAGCCGCGCGGAAGCGGCGGCGGAGAGCGAAGTTGAGAATCTACTCTCGCCGCCTCAGTCGGAGCAAAAGTCCATTCAGGCCGCGATGCAGAAGGAAGATGCCCGCGCTCCGAAAACACCGCGCCAAAGCGCTCCGAAGCCTAAGCCCGCCGAGGTGGGCAAGCCTCTCTGGGATCGGCCACGTTCGGCAGGCTCCGCCACTCAAAAAAGATCCGCCTAGAGGCGCTTCGTTTCTAACTCAGATCGGTTTCACGTCAGACGTTTTCCGAGACCGAACCAACGCCGAGGTCCATTTTGCCGGAAGCGATATCACGCCCCGCTCCTATAAAGGTGGAGCGGGGCGTCCCGACTCGCTGGATCGAAATTCGCCAAACATCCTGCGACGTCGCTCAGCACGCGTCGGGGACGTCGCATGCCACCTTTCAAAACGAGCGCCCCCGCCGGCAGTTTCCGTCATGCGCTCGATTAGTTTTTCACTCACCGAACGTCAGTTTCTTAACGGTAGCAAAGACATCACGCGCCGCACAGGCTGGACCAAGCTCAAGTCGGGCGAGCAGCTAAAAGCTGTACGCCAGACGATGGGCCTCACAAAGGGCGAGAAACAACATCAACTCGGCGTGATCGAAGTGGTGAGCGTGCGCCGCGAGCCATTGGACGCGCTTTTAAAAAGCACGGCCTACGCCGTCGCTGAAGTCCGACGCGAAGGTTTTCAACCGATGACGGGCGAGCAATTCGTCGCATTTTTTTGCGCAAGCCATCGGGGCTGCAAACCTTCCACCATTGTCACCCGGATCGAATTTCGGCGCATCGCGTAGGAACATCTTCAAACTGGTGCCGATCTTCGCCGGTCGAACCGTCAAGTAGCGGCTCACTCGACACGGCCACGCCAAAAGAGAAAGTATCCTCGCATCTCCATCTTTTATGCGTCACCTCACCCTGTTGCTAGCTTCCGTCCTTCTCGCGACAAACCTTTTCGCTGATACAACTCCGGCCGCCAACACACCCGCGGCTCCCTCGAAAAATCGCAGCTACACGTTTGTCCTCGTGCACGGCGCCTGGGCCGGCGGTTGGGAGTGGAAAAAACTCGGCAATGCCCTCCTCGCCGACGGGCACACCGTTTATCGCCCGACGCTCACCGGCCAGGGCGATCGCTATCACCTCGCCAACCGGGATATTGGTCTAAATGTCCATATTCAGGACATCGCTAATTTTATCGTTTGGGAAGATCTGCGCGACGTCGTGCTCGTGGGCCACAGCTATGGCGGGGCGGTCATCACAGGCGTCATCGACCAAATTCCGGATCGTATCAAACACGTCATTTACGTTGATGCGATCGTGCCCGAGAACGGCGAATCCGCCTACGACGCCTTCGGCCGCGGACATCCGCGGGGCAAAGCAGTCGACGGCTTCCTCAGCCTCGGCGACAAAACCCAGCGTCCTCCACCTCACGTCGTGCCGCAATCCGAGAAAACCTTCGCCGAACCGATCGCTCTTCACAATCAGGAGCGCGCCCGTCGCCTGCCCAGCACTTACATCCTCACCGCCGACAAAGCCTCCGAGCCGGAAAAAGACGGATTCTATGTCTTCTACGAACGGGCCAAAAAGTACGGCTGGAAAACGATCGTCATGGAAGGCGACCACATCGTGCACCTCACCAAGACCCAGGAACTCGCACGCCTTCTCGAAGAAGCTCCGTAATGGGCGTTTGACTCTCTGAGTGCTGACCGAACCAACGCAGACTACCTCCGAGTTGGGGCGACTTCACCTGAAGGCGCCTTTCGGAACCAACCCACCCGCTCTAATCCCTCTCTCCAGTTAAAGCCGACCACACCGCAGTTCGCCTGCAACTTCACAACTGCGAGCGAAAGAGCCCGCAGACCTGATCGAACGCTTTCACGAAGATCGACCGGTCGTCGTACTCTTCAAACCGAAGAACGCGGGATTTTTGGCGGTCCGCTTCGAACGTTTTCGTCAGATCGCGCACAAAATCGCGGTCGAGCACGTTGATATTAGCTTCGTCGTTGATGGCGAAAGAGCGATTGTCGAAATTGACCGAACCCACCGTCGCAAATACGTCGTCCACGATCATCACTTTGCAATGATACATCGCTGGTTCGTAGAGGTAGAACTCCACGCCGGCTTTGAGCAGTTCGCCCCAGCGGGAGCGCGCGGCGGCGCGGCCGATGCGCGAATCGTTGGTGGCCGGCACGACGACCTGAATCGTCACACCGCGTTTGCGGGCGGCCAGCAGCATGTCGATGGCGAGTTGATCGGGTACAAAGTACGCATGGGAAATGCGGATCATTTTTCGCGCCGAAGCGATGGCCATCAGGTACGAGATGCGCGCGTTTTCCGGATCTTCGTTGGGACCGCTCTTGAAGCATTGTACGGCGGCGGAACCGGAACCCTTTGTCTGCGGGAAATAGTGATCGCCGACCAGAAGCGTTGACGTGGTTTGCAACCAGTTTGTCGCGAAGATCGCCTGCATCTGCCGCACAGCCGGCCCTTCAAGCTTCACCTGCGTTTCGCGCCAGACTTTTTTCGATTCTGCGTTGCCGAGCCAGTGATCGTCGATGCACACACCGCCCGTGAACGCCACGCGGCCGTCGATGATCAGGAGTTTTCGGTGCGTGCGATGGTTCACGTTGGGTTTGATGTCATACCAATGCTCGCGTCCGTACTTAAGCAGTTCGACGCCCGCTTCCTTCAGACGCGTTTTGTCGGAGTGGCTTAGCTTGAGCGCTCCCATGCCGTCGACCAAAGCGGTGATTTTTACGCCCTGCCGCGCACGGTCGGTGAGCGCGTCGATGATCAGGTCGCTCGCACGCCCGGACGCCCAAATGTACGTCTCCAATGTGATGGTGTACTTCGCCTCGTGAATCGCTTTCACCATCGCGGGAAAAATTTCATCGCCGTTGACGAGCACTTGCAGCCGGTTGCCCGCCGTAAATTCCGCCCCGAGCAAGGGACCAAGCGATGATGCGAAAACCGGGTCGGAGGGCCCGTAGGAAACTTCGATTGGCTCGCCGAGCACGCGCGCCGTCGTCGCCCAGAAATAGACGCCCATCAGGACAAAACCACCGATGAGAACCCATTTCAGCCACGTCTCCCGCTCGCGATTCGGACGTCGGGACGAGCGGGGCCGCTCCTTGCGCGAATGACGAAAGACGCGGAATTTTTCGAGGAGACCAGTCATGCTGAGGGGTTAAAAAGGGTTCAGCGGGCGCCGGCGTGAGGGACCGAGGCCCGGAGATGCAGTTCCGCCCGCAGCCCGCGTTACCTATCGGAAAAATTGCGGTCCGAACAATGGGTCGCTTCACCGCAAAGCGGGAGCCCTCTCGAGCCAACCTTTTCCCATGCCTTTTTCGTTCCCGTGGTTTACCCGATTAAAGATCCTCCTTCCGCGCTGGTGGTTGTGGCTGCTCGTGCTGGTTGCGATCAGCGTCGGGAGTATTGTGTTGCTTCGACTTTATCCCGTCGACTGGCGGGCGGTCCGCGAGTGGCTGGTGAGTTTCGATGGGGTCACGATGATCGCGTTGATGGCCCTTCTGCCCATCGGCGGGTTTTCGATCGGGATCGTGTATTTGGTCGCTGGCGCAAGGTTCGGCCCCTTCTGGGCCGGTGTGATCATCGCGGGAATCACCGCCGTTCATCTGCTGGCGTCGCACGCCATCAGCCGAAGCGTGTTGCGCGCACCGCTGCAACGGCTGTTCGAACGGCGTGGACACAAATTACCTGTACCCAAGCGCGACACGCATCGCTCCATCGCCGCGATTGCGGCGCTCGCGCCAGGTCCGCCCTACTTCGTACGCAACTATCTGCTCGGACTCAGCGGCATTCCCCTGCGCGTGTACTTTTGGATCTGTCTGCCGATTTATGTGGCGCGGTCTTACGTCACCATTCTGCTTGGCGATCTCACCGACGATCCGAACTCCCGACAAATATCCATCCTTATCGCCGTCTACCTCGTCAAACTCGCGCTCTGCGCGCTGCTGGTCCGGCATCTCGCCCACACGCGCGAACCCGCAGCGAACTGAAGGGCGTTGGTTCGTAGCCGAACCACTTTAAAACAACCACCCAGAGCCCGCAAAGAACGAGGCTCTGCGATCCGAAGGCAGGACAGATCTATCACGGTCGAACCAATGCGCTGAGGTCAACGCGTTCCGTCTACAATGGGTTCTTACCCTGCTTTTTTCGGCAGCCGAAACGCAATGGGGACCACCATGCGCGTTGAGATCGGACGTCCCCTCATGAGTGCCGGCGAAAACTTCCATTTCCGCACTGCCTCGAGGGCCGGTTCTTCGAAAATTTCGTGCTGGCTGAAAAACGCCCGTGCTTTCACCACTTCGCCTTTCGCATTCACCACAAAAGCCACGTAAATTTCGTCCTCCAGGTTTTCAGAAAGCGCTTGGGGAGGATAGACAGGTTCGACCCGCTGGGTGAGCACGGGTTGCTGCACCGTCGGATCGGGCGTGGCTTCCGGCGGCCAAGGCTGCGGCATCTTCTCCTGACAATAGCCGTAACCCGCTGCGAAGAGAGCAATTACAATAAAAAGAACCAATTTCGTGCGCTTTATGGGATGTGAAAATAAATCTTTGTCGTCTTCACGGCACCTTGAGCAAGTCTGGATTAGCCGCGCGTTGGAGGTGTTTCTCGATAAGCGCGACGGTTTCTGGTGTGCCATTAAAGACCAGCAGTCGTTCGATAAAATCGCTCGCATCCAACGTATCGCCCGCGCCTGCCATGATCTCGATTTGCCCGGCTGCCCAACCGACAAAACCCTGTCGACGCGCCTGCCTGACGGCTTCGTCGACATCGACGGCGTGGGCGCTCTGCACCATGTGCTCCCACGCCGATTTTGTCTCCGAATAAGGCATTGCCTTCGCCAGATCGACATAACGACGCTCCTTGAGAAGCGGGGCTCTCAATGTATCGATGATATGGTTGCGGCGCGGATCGCCGGTTTCCAATGAATCGAACAAGGCCCGCGTCCTCTGATTCTCGCCCAACACGCGGTTGATCTGGCCGAACTCTTTGCCCAGATCCAAATCGTTCGCGCCCTCCTTAAGCTTTGTTTCGGCCGCATCGCGCCGGAGCCGCAACGCTTCCAGCGCCTGAGGATAACTTTTCCCCAACGCCACGATACCGTCCAAGACTGCGGTGTGGCGCGTGATGAAGTAGCCGGACACCTGACGCGTGCCGATGTCGTAACACCAGAGAAATTCCCGCAGCGCTTCTTCGTGACGGCCCTCCTCGGCCAGCTTCCTGGCATGCTTCAAACGAGCATCGACCATTTCGCGGGTAATCGCCTCCGGCGCACGCAAAGTTTGCGCGCTGTTCGACGTGAGTTTCTCCGCCGGCTCATCCGCGTGGACGCGGTCCGTCCTCGTTTGCGCGAGTTCTTTTTCCAAGTGCGCGACTTTCTCCACCAATTCCGCTTCGCGACGCGATGACTCCGCGAGCTTGGCGCGTTCCGTTTCATGCTGCCGGTGTTGCTGCACTGCCACACTCAGAGCCACCACCGCGGCAACTGTTGTGGCTGCTACAAAGATTTTTGTTTTCGTCATAAGTTCTAGAAGGGTGAAAACCGAAACTCCGCTCCCGGTCGCCACGCCTGCCGCCAGCGCTGCTCCGGAAACCTGCTGTGCCAGCGCCGCCGGAGCAGCGTGTGTCGCAGGGATCGCCAGCGCGCCGGCCAGCGCCGCGGCCGTGGAAACCACACCGCGCTTCGAAAGCGCACCGTGCAGCTTTTCCAACGCACGTTCCACACACATCCGCGTGGCATTCTCGCTCAACCGCAACGCCTCGCCCACCTGGGCGTAGGTTCGGTTTTCGAAGAAACGCAGCAGAATCGCCTCGCGATCCCGCGGCTTCAATTCACCGAACGCGTCGTCGATGACCGGCCGCAGTCGGTTCCATTCCGTGTCGTTTGCGGGAGGTTCGGCTTCCTTCATGGCATAGGCCCTCTGCTCGCGCACCCGCCGGCGCGACTCGGCCCGCCGGTGCTCGCGCGCGGCCAATTGCGTCGCCGTGTACAACCAGCCCGTCAGTGCGGTGTGATGTTTCAACAACGACGCCTTGCGCACCAGGGAAGTGAAAACATTCTGCGCCACCTCCTCGGCCGCGTGCGTGTCTCCCCCCATCTGTCGCAACGCCGCGTGATAAACCAAGTCCACGTGCCGTTTCACCAGTTCCGTGAAGGCGGCTTCGGAACGTTCATCGATGTAAGAGCGAAGAAGTGAGGCGTCGTCCATTTGTTGGCTCACTCCATAACGGCCACGGATCAAAAAAACCGCACAAAATTTCAAAATTTCTGAACGCCTTCATTTCCTGCCGTGCAGAACCATGGCGAAGAGATAACACAAAACGCACGCCAGCTCCAAGGCGGCTCGACCCTCTTCCGCGTCTCCGCCTATTCCGCTTACAAACGAAGATTCTTCACCTCGATCAGCCCGTTTAGCATCAGGACGACCGACTGCACCATTGGGCATGGTGGACAGGAAAAACGCACGCGATCGCGGATGTAAGCGATATCGTCGACCGACAATTTCTTCATCTCGTCATTGATCTCCCGCAACAGCGCCTCATCGCGCATATCCTGAGGCCCTGCCGCCAACCGGCGCAGCGCCGCACGAACGCGAGGAGTGAGTGAATGACGATTCATGACGAAAGTAGCTCAAAAAAGCTGCACACCTCGCCCCAAATTTCCAGCCTCATGCCAGCCTTTTCAGGCAACGGCTTGAGCCAAGATGTGTTCTATAGGGAACGGCACTTCATCGGCGAAGTTAATTTGAACCACAGGATCAGCGAATTCATCCTCTTTTCATCTGAACTTCACAAAGACTTCATCGGCGGCGGTTATGGTTCTAGCCTATGGTTACAACTCGTTCATTCGCGGCCTTAGGCGCGTTACTCGCACTCGGGCTGGCTGTCTTTGGTTTTCAAATTGGCGCGGCGGTTAAAAAGGGTCGTGAGTTCGACCGCTACTTTACCGTGCGCGGTCTCTCCGAGCGCGAGGTCAAAGCCACCTTGGTGATTTGGCCGGTGAAATACAATGTGTCGGCCGATGATCTGCCCATGTTGCGGACGGAAATGGACAACGCCAAAAAAGTGGTGCTGCAATTTCTCGAAGAAAACAATGTGGCTCTCGACGAATGTTCGTTTGGGCTCCCGAGGATTCAAGATCACGCCGGTGAATACGGGAGGCGCGAAGACGACAAAATCAAGCTGCCTCGGTACAGCGCTTCCATGACACTCGTGGTGCGAAGTCAGCAAGTGGACTTGGTGAAGAAAGCCGTGCAGAAATCGGAGGAGCTGGTCTCGAAAGGGCTCCCACTGACAACGGAAGAGTACGGCCGCAGCATCGAATTTTCCTTCGATGGGATCAACACGATCAAGCCAGCCATGATCGAAGAGGCCACCGCCAATGCACGCGCGGCCGCGGAAAAATTCGCTCAGGATTCGAAAGCAAAAGTCGGCCGCATCCGCAAAGCGACGCAAGGAGTCGTCGAGATCGAAGACCGCGACATGGCCTCGCCTGAACTCAAAGTCATCCGCGTCGTGACCACGATCGAATTTTTTATCGAGTAAAGTCTCCCGGCTCGGTTGGGCAAACAGCAGCGAAGTCTGTACCGCGTTAAAAAGGCCGCGCAGCCAAGGATGGTTGGTCGAATGGCTCCGTGCAGGTCTCTGGTGCGTACACGCCGAGCAGTCCCTAACCTTGCTCACATTCAATGGAGCCTGCAGAGGAAGGCGCCAGTATGCCTCTAGGCAAGGGAACCTTTTTGATTTCGTCCGGTTCAAGAAGGATGCGCCTTCCCCTCAAACTGCTTGGCAAACTGGTTGTGTTACTCGCGGGATGCTCTGGGATTGCGATCGCGAAAGTTCAGACACCGACAGCGGTGGCGACCGAGCAGCCGTCGTTGCTCGCTGCGGCGTTCGATGCCTTTCTGGCGAGTCAGGGCCGGTGGGCCTACGTCGAAACACACACCAGTATTGGCTCCAACGGAAAGCGAACGAGCGAGTCGGTCCTCCGCATCGACCCTTCGCTGCCCTATGCCCAACAAACCGTCCCGCTCAAGCTGAACGGCCAGCCCCCGACGGAGAAACAGCTCAAAGACTGGGCCGCGCACAACGAGGAAGTCGCGCGGCGGCGCAGTGAAAATGCAAATCGACAAAGCAGCCCCGAAAACAAGGAAGAGTTCCGCCTACGCGTCGGCAAGGACGACGTCACACCCCTACTCGACCGTGCGAGCATCATTGCGGAAGACAATGCGACGGTGACCTATCTTGTCCCTATGCGCTTGGTTGGCCGCGTCGATGCACCGCTCTTCGAAACCTTTCAACTCACTGCGCGTGTGAACAAACAGCAGCAGCAATTCGAACACGCCACCTTGCGACAGCAAAAACCTTACAAGATCGCAGCCGGCACCTACTCGGATGGAGTGATCGAAATCGAATTCGCGCAACCCGACGCGCAGTTCCCCGCCACACCGACAAAGCGCACCCTCATTCAAACTAACAAGCCGCTGTTCGGAAAAGCGCACTCGATGCACGAGGTGATCGAGCGGACGGATTTCCGACACGTGACACCCTACGATGAGCGCTTCGGCGTGAAATTCGGCACGCTCCGGACGTTGCAATTTTGAGCTGGGAAATCGAGCTACGAATTTCCTCGCGCCGGCTCACAGGGTCGAACCACTTCCAAGGTGGAGCTAAGCGTCGCGGCCCGCTGAATGGCAATGTGGCAATACGACGCCCAATAACCGGCGACCTCGCTCCAGGCGCACCGGGGACATCGCATACCTACCACCTAGGCGACGGGTGGCGGAGCACTTCGTCGGAGCGATGCGGCGACCAGCGCTTTCTCATGACGAGCCCGGCGGATCTCGAAGCGCTTTTGCGCCACGTATCTGGCACTATAATGACCCATTGCGCCGAGCCATTCAGCCATAATCTTGCTCGCTTTAAGAGTCGCCCGCCAAATCGTCATCAGATGACTTTTTTTTAGTACGGGGACAAAGAGGGAGAGGCAAAAGAGAAACGTGAAAACCACGAACGGGACGACGCTCCACCCGTTCTCAGTTTCGGTCCAAACAGCGATTCCGCCCAAAAGGGAGATAATCGCGAGAAGAAGCATCAGGATGGGATTTAAAATCATGGTGAACGAAGACTCGTCAATGTATTCAGGTTACGAGCACGCGCTATGGGGGATTTCACCGTTGATGAGCTAGGACGGATTTCCAGTTCGGAGAGCCACCGATCCTTTTACACAGAACCAAAACCGCCAGCGCGAAAGACCAGTCAAGCGCCTGACTTTCCCTTTCCCATCATGAGCAACGGAAATCGCCGCCGGTCGCAGGCAGATCAGCGCGCGGCGTTGATTTTTTCGACCAACGCGATTTTGGCGGCTGAATCGTTCCCGAGCATGACCGTCCGGTCGTTCTCGGAAGCGCGCCGCATCTCCACGAACACGCGGCTGGTCGCGCCAGGATCGGGCACGGCTGGCGAAATGAACCAGCCCACGCCGTTGTCGACGGAGCCCGCGCCATTCGTGCGGAACCGAACCGCTCCAAATCCGGAAAGTTCGTTGGTCTTGGTTTGAAATTCATTGCCGCTCCAAAGGTAGATGAGTTGCATGGTCTCGTCGTCGATCCACGCCTTGTAGCTCGTCCATTCCGCCGCGGGTTTGCCTTCCTTCGAATAAGCGTCGCCGACCAGGGTGAGCGCACCGGTTTTCGGCGAATGCTGCACACGGACAAAACTCAGCGAGATGTTGTCCTTGCCCGTGACGAGTTCCCACCAGCAGCCCTCGATCATTTTGGCTTCCTCCGATACCTGACCGCCAAAAAAAGAGGCCGACTTGAACAACGCGATCACCGCCCCGATGACTTCCAAAATGAGCGCGCTAAAAAGAGTGTTCAGATATCCGTCGCGAATCGTGATGACGTTGGTGATGCCCAGCAAAGTCGTGACAGCCGTAGCCACGAAAATTGTGATGAACACGATGAACAGTACGCTGCGGTAGGTGGTGGCAGTCATGCGTCGTCCCGCAAGCTATGCGTGACCGATGGAAATGAAAGAATTCTTTTTGGGGCTGAGGGTTGCCAGGACGAATCAGGAACGCCTCCGCCCCTCGTAAAACAGGAATCGAACCCTTGATACAATAATAGCGCCGGTCTTGAAAAAGCTGTAATTCGAACCGCCGCCCCACTCCGAATTTGCGCAACCCGAGGGCCTTGGATGTAGATCGAGTAATGCAGTATGGGAATATATTATCGGTCTTTCGCTTTTGCGTACTTGGGACGGTTCTCCTGCCGCTGATCAAACCGCTTCCCGGTGCCACTTCCGTCAGCCAATATGGCATCACTTGGACGTTTAACGGCGACTACGTCGTGGGGCAGTATTGCAACGGAGACTACTATGTGGTCGCTCCTTCCGGGCTCACGATCACGAGCATCAACCCTGCTTCCACGCTGGTGGCCGGACGCACGCGACATGGCAGCATGGTCAATCCCAACGCGGCGGAATACCCGCTGAACGGTTTCGACTCCACTCTCCCCAACTATTCCGCGGCGGTCAATGCAGCCCGGCCCGGCGGCAACGATCTTTCCGCCGGAAATCCCTTGGTTCTACCCACCGGTTCGTCGCTCATCTCTAGCATCACCGTGGAAGCGGCGGCGGCGCGCCCTCAACTCAGCGATGCCGCCGTTTTGACCGTGGTATCGTCCGCACCTCCGGCCGGCTCCTTTCGTCCACCGTATACGGGCGCGGATAAAACACCTTATTGGAACAAAGCCTCGCTGAACTATTCCATCCTGCGTTCGCTGGCGCCCGTCGCGGGTTCGGTAACTTCGCTCGATGCAACCGCCGCAAGCTTTCAACGCCCATGGATTGAAATCTGCACGTCCTACAACGGCCGCGAATGGCATCCCAGCAATAACCAGCCCATATACGGAAGAGACATGGCTTATGCGCTGGGTGGAGGCGTGCTCAACCTGCACCTCAACTTCTCGAACGCGCAAAAGGAACCGGCGTTCGTCAACATCGTCCAATATGGCATCGATGTGTACGGCGCCGCGAAAACCGGAGGCGACTGGCATGCCAATGGCGGACACAGTTCGGGACGCAAACTCGCGCTGGTGCTCGCCGGCCTGGCGCTCAACGACACAAACCTGCTTTGGTACGCCAATAAAACCAATTTCTACACCCCAAGAGGTTTTCAGGAAGACCAACAGGTTTTCACGGTGGCGGCGGCCGATGTCGGCAAGGCGGTGTACGATCAATTTATTTCCCAAGGCCGGCTGCGGATGACCTACACCAGCAGCATGGTGGGCCTGCCCGAGTGGGGCATTACCCACATCGATTCGCCTGGCACCTACGATGCCTCCAACTGGTCGGCCATCTATCGCTCGGTCAATTCGGACAACTACGCAATCATGGCCCTCGCGGCCGGTTTGACGGTGGGCGGCTATTCGGCCTGGAACAATACGCAGTTTTTCGCTTACGCAGATCGTGTGGCCCACATCGACGGTCCCAACAGCTTCGCCAGCGGAGCGATGTGGACCGCTTATCGCGCCCTCAGCGCAGCCCCCGTCTGGCAACCGGTCGCGCCCGTTCCCACGCCGGCCTTCGTGACGGTGTCGGGCGATAAAATCAGCCTCGGCTTCACCTGCCCGATTGCAATCGGTTCGGGTGGCGCCTCCGGAATCGCGATCACCGCCAGCGGCGGCCCGGTCACCCTGGTCGGCAGTCCTTCGGACGGCACGGATCCGCAATTCCCCACGGACCTTGAAAAAGCCTGGACGCTTTCGCGCACGATCCTCGCCGGCGAGACCCTGACCGTTTCCTACACCCAACCCGGAAATGGTTTGAAATGCGCGGAAGACGGTTCAGCCGTCGCATCTTTCACCAATATTCCCGTCATCGTCTATAGCACGCAGGGTTCGAGTGGCTCGTCATCCAGTAGCAGTTCCAGTTCGTCGAGTAGCAGTAGTTCGAGTTCGAGCAGCAGTTCCTCCAGTTCATCCTCAAGCAGCAGCTCGAGTTCGTCGTCGAGCTCCAGCGGCAGCGCTTCACCGGGCAACAGCTCAGGCGGTGGAGGCGGCGCGCCAAGCGCCTTCTTCTTCCTCGCCTTCGCTGCTGCGGCGTGCCTTCGGATGTTCCATTCTCCGAATGCGGCGAACTTGAAGCTTCCGAACGGCTGAAGGTGGCAGGCGGTTCGGCATTCAAGCCCGCAGCACAAATGAGCGGAGTGCCGCGGCAACTTGTTCCGGCTGTTCGGAAGGAGCAAAATGTCCACAATTCGCCAAGAGGGCTCCTTCCACCTCTGCGCAGCCAGCGCGGCGCAGACCGTCGATATAGTCTTCAATGGCACCGTGCTCATGGTCACCACGAAGGTAAAGGACCGGCGTTTGCACGGGGCGGCTATGATCGGCCCGGTTATCCCTCTCGTCCTGATCAAAGGCCCGGTACCAGTCGAAGCCGGTCTGCAACGCGCCGGGTCGCGCATATGCCGCGGCATAACGCGCGCGCTCTTTCTCCGAAACTCCGCGCGGGCCGCCAAGGGTATTGAAAAAGAAGGCGAAATATTTCGGAATATTACCGGTAACGAGTGTTTCTGGCAACTTGGGCACCGCATGAAAAGCGAAATGCCACAGGTGCGGGTTGCCAATGACTTTGTCCCAGGGAGATAGACCGGGGATCACGATGTTCATCAGCACGGCGCGGGCGAAGATTTCCGGACAGCGACGGAGGCAGGCGTAAACGATTTGTCCGCCGATGTCGTGACCCACGAGAGTCACCGCGCGGAGCCCTAGAGAGCGGATCAACGTGGCCACCCGGGCGGCGAGCCAGCGTTTTTCACCGGATTGCGGAACGGTTTCCGAACCACCGATCCCGGGAAGATCGATCGCAACCACGTGTGTTTCGGCAGAGAGGATTCCCATGAGCGATTCATAGAGAGACCAATCCTCCGGCCAGCCATGGAGCAGCAAAAAGTCCGCTCCGTTGCTCTCCCCTGCCTCGACCACGCGAATGACAAGGCCATCCACTTCAATCTGCCTGTGCCGCAAATTTGTTTTCGTTTGTAACGACATAAATTCCTTTCCGCGCCACATCCCCATAGACCGCTTCTACGCGAGTTTGTTGGAAACAAAAAAACAGAAGATACACCGACCTGCATTTAACAAGATCTGCGGTGATATTCATACCAATTGGTTCGGTTAGGATGGACTCCTTCTTCGTTTTCCGGAAATTCAACGACGGTATTATCTCCAAGGAATAAGCCCCACGTTGGGCCGCGCGGCTTCTCGACTGCAGGACCGGGCGTGCGCCCCATGGTCAGAATCTCGATGCTCGACCATGCTGAGGCATGGAATATCTATCGCTATCAAATACTGGAATTACGCGCCGCGAGGCGATTCGAGTCGGAGCGGCGACGGCGGCTGTGGCACTGGCGGCAAGTCCGATCGCGCTGGGACAAACAAAACAAGGCAAAGAGGCGGTCGCCACGGCCGCGCCCCTGATCGATCCAAAAGACAAATATCCCAAACCACCATTTAAGGAACAATCCCAGCCCTGGCCCGGACTCGCGGGCAAGATGGAGCCGAGGCCCGATCATGGGGAAAAAAGTTATCGCGGCTCGGGAAGATTGGCCGGGCGAAAAGCGCTGATCACGGGCGGCGATTCCGGCATCGGCCGGACCGCCGCCATCGCGTTCGCGCGTGAAGGTGCGGACGTGGCGATCAATTATTTCCCCACGGAAGAACCCGATGCGCGCGAGGTCATCGAACTGATCAAAGCCGAAGGCCGCAACGGCGTCGCCATTCCGGGAGATTTGCGCGACGAATCCTTTTGCCAGCAACTCGTGAAAACGGCGCTGCAAAAGCTCGGCGGCGTGGACATCGTGGTCTGCAATGCGGCGCGCCAACAAGTGCGCGAGTCGATTCTCGATGTCACCACGGAGGACTTCGATGCCACGATGAAAACCAACATCTATGCTCCATTCTGGATCATCAAGGCCGCCGTTCCGCAGCTCAATCCAGGCTCCGTCATCATCGGCACCGCCTCGGAGCAGGCTTACGACCCGTCTGCCAATCTCTACGACTACGCGCAAACGAAAGCAGCCACGGTCAACTACGTGAAATCGCTTGCGAAGCAGCTTGCGCCAAAAGGCATTCGCGTGAACGCCGTCGCGCCCGGTCCGTTTTGGACGCCCTTGCAAATCAGCGGCGGGGCCACGATGGAAAAAGTGAAGGCCTTCGGCGAGGATAGTCCGATGAAACGCCCCGGCCAACCCGCGGAACTGGCGTCGATCTACGTTCAACTCGCAGCCAACGACGGGACATACACGACGGGCAACGTCTACGGCGCCGGTGGAGGCAAGGGGCAACCGTAGCAGACGACTAATCGCCGAGAGACAAACAACGAGCATCAAGGGACAAAGGCCGGCGGCCGACGGCTTCTCGTAGTTTTGTCTCTGGCAGGTAGATTGTACATCCCGACCCGCTGGTCTGGAAGTCGCGCACCGGTTCGTTTGCGACATCGCTCCGCGCGCCGGGGATATCGCGCGCCACCTGCTGAGTCGCGCCGTTGGCCCTCTCTTGAAATACCGCAAGAATCCGTCTTGGGGCTTGTCGGTGGATCGTTGGTGTGGACAGCTCTCCGAGCTGTCCACAATCGTCGCAGATTTTTTCCTGTCCCGACGATGGCCATGAGATTCCGCGAAGCGCGGAACCAGTTCAGGAGGGCGTTTGCATCGTGCGGATGAAGGCGTCGGCTTCGCGGATCGAGTTTTCCATTTCGGAAATCAGGCGCGAGATGTCGGCTTCCAAGCCTTTGGCCGTCGTGCTCAGGCCGGCGATGGCTTGCGCATTGAGATTGTGTTTTAGGAAGAGCACTTGATCCCGGAATTTCACGAGAATCGGGTCCATGCTTTTGGCGGCGGCCTTCATCGTGCGCAACAAGCCCAGATAACGCTCGCGAGTCTGGTCGTACTGGCGCTCGCTTTGCACGCGCAGATTTTGATCTGAATATTGTTTCAATTCGCTGCGCCATTCCTTGAAGAGGGCATCGGCGACGTCCTCAACTTTGGCAATGCGATCATTGACCGCCTGGGCGCGCGCTTCACTGCGCTTGAATTCGGAATCGAGTTTCTCGTAGCGCGTTTTCAGGTCGCCAGTCTTCACCTGCGTGATGGCGAGGAACTGCTGCAGGGCATCCGAGAATTGTTCCTTGGCTTGCGCCTGTGCCTTGCGGGCGTCGCCGACTCGGTCCACGAGGATTTCGCGCTTGGCAAAGCCGATCTTTTCCATCGCGCCATAGTAGGCTCCAGAGCAACCCGCCAGAACCAAAGCCAAACCGAACATGGAGAGAGTTCTCATTTTAGGATCACCCGGATCGCTGAATGCGAGTGGGATTAATCAGTGAATTCGCGGGTGAGCTTTTCGCAAGCAGCGAGGGCTCGGCGTGGCCTGGATTCAGAAACTTCCAAAAACCGCGAGAAACGAACTAACGCGTTGAGTCAACGTGCCCACCGCAAATCCTGTCGTCGATCAGCCTTCGCCGAGGGCGGCTTTCAATTTGGCGAGTTCGGCGCGAAGGGAAACAACTTCGGCTTCGAGGGCTGCGAAACGCTTCTCGGCTTCAGGTGGGAGCGTGAGCGATACCATCAGCGGCGCGGGTTCGTTGGCGGTGGAAACTGGATTGTTACCCGTAAGGCGTTGGGCCCAGCGGGCCTCTTTTTGGCCGGGTTGACGCGGAAGTTTTTGCACCAAGCCGCCGGCCGGGCGCGCGGCGAGGTCGGTGAGGAGGGTTTCGATTTCGGCGAGATCGACCGGAAGCGGACAGAGGCGTTCGGCGTTGCCGCGAAGGGAGGCAGTGGTTTGCGGACCGCGAAGGAGAAGTTCGGCGAGCAGCGCGACGGCGGCGCGTTCGAGCGGAAGAACGAGGTCGAGCGTATGTTTATGTTTCGGCACGCGAGCTTCGGCGCCGGCAAAAACACTGGCGAGGCGGCGATTACGCAGTCCTTCGAGGGCGGCCTCGACTTCGGTCGCGCCGACGTTGAGGACGGGATCGCGATTGCTCTTCTGATTGCAGGCAGCGACAAGGGAGTTGAGTGTCAGCGGGTAATATTCGGGCGTGGCCATTTCCTTCTCGATCAGGCAGCCGAGCACACGGGCTTCAAAGGCCGTCAACGGAGACTCAAGTGGAAGAGGCGTCGTTGTTTCCATATTGTTGAATGAGACGCGTTAAAATTCCTGGCGCAAGGTCGAAGACGGTCCTGGAACACAGCAATAATTGTTAAAGAAGTGGGCAGAAACCCCGATAAACTATTTACAACTCCATGGTTCCCGCCGCCCCGATTGCCGACGAGCTCATCCACAAGTCGATCGTTCATGCTGTGCAGAACGTTTGTTCCACCATGCTCAAGCAGGAGGCCGGCTTTCTGGAAAAAACGCTCGAGCCCGATAACTCCAAGTTTGCGAATACCGCCCATGTCTTCGGCTGCGTGGGGTTTGTCGGCAAGATCGACGGCGTCGTGTACCTGTGTTTTTCCGACGATTTCGCCAAGCATGCCGCCTCAAATATTTTGGGCCTCACGCCGCTTGAAATTCTGGCTGAAGGTGACGCAGTCACCAAAGACGTGGTGGGCGAGATCACCAATATGACCGCGGGTTGTTTCAAAAACGTCCTTTGCGATCAGGGCTACCCCTGCAAGCTTACGCTGCCGACGATCGTGCGAGGTGAAAATCTTTGTGTCGCCGCCATGAAAGGCTGCACGCGGCATATTTTCCATTTCGATACCAAAGGCCACCGCCTGATCGCCGATATTCAGATCAAACAGGGTTAAGGGCTGCGTCTGCGGGTTCGACTTCCGGCAAGGGGCGTTCAACGTGTCCGCATCATGACGCGTGTCCTCCGCCTGGCTGCTAGTGCAATTCTCTGGTTCGTTACCGGCTCGTTTCTTCAAGCCGTGGAGAGTTTCGTGTACTTCGGCACGACCAACGAAAGAAACACCAGTGAAGGCATCTATGTCGCCCGCTTCGATTCCGACTCGGGCAAACTTAGCCCGGCCACGCTCGCGGCGAAGATCGACAGCCCGGCGTTCATCAATTTTCACCCGAACAAACTCGTACTCTACTCCGTCGGCGAAACAAAAACCGCCAGCGGCAAAACCCAAGGCCATGTCTCCGCATTCGCTACGGACCGCTCGACGGGCGCGCTTACGCTGCTCAACCGCCAGCCAGGCGGCGGAGACGCCCTCTGCTACGTGCTGGTCGATGCCGCCGGCCATGTCGCACTCACAGCGGCCTATCGTGATGGGTTCGTGGCTGCTCATCCCCTGAGGGAAGATGGTTCGCTCGGCGAATATTCGTCCCTTATCCGTCACACCGGTTCCAGTGTGGGGCCGCGCCAGAAATCTCCGCATGCGCACAACATCGACCTCGATCCCGCCAATCGCTTCGCGCTCGTGGCCGATCTTGGGACCGATCAGGTTGTCACCTATCGACTCGATCCCGCGGCGGGAACTCTTTCGCCGCAATCTCAACCTTTTCGCACCAAGCTCGGCGCCGGACCGCGCCACATCGCCTTCGGTCCATCAGGTCGTCACGTTTATATCCTTAACGAAATCGACAACACGCTGATCGCGGCCGATTACGATTCCACAACCGGTCACCTGAAGGAAAAGCAAATAGTACCGCTTTTACCCTCCGATTTCAAAGACCAGAGCACCGCCGCCGAAGTCGTAGTCCATCCGTCCGGCAAATTTCTCTACGCGTCGAACCGGGGCTTCGACAGCCTTGCGCTCTTTTCGATCGAACCGACCACAGGAAAACTCACTTTCGTCGAATACGTGCGTGAAGGAGTCAATCACCCGCGCCACTTCGCCATCGACCCTTCAGGCCATTGGTTGCTCTGCGCCAATCGCGACGCCAACACGGTAACCGTTTATCGCATCGCACTCGATTCCGGCCGCCTCAGCCCAACCGGGTCTGCGATTCGGATTCCAATGCCGACCTGCGTAAAATTTCGTACACCGTAAATCGAGGTCGGACAAGGCCACGTATTCCATTGCCATGAGGCAGGAAACTGGTTTTTGCTGCCCGTCTATTTCCAAATAAATCCATGACCTATTCCGGCGAACCAAGGGACCCCGCACACGGCAACAATGAATTCGTATCCGACGATGCGATTGATCTGCGCGATCTTTTCGCACGCCTCTGGCGCGGAATGCCGCAGATCCTCGGCCTCGCGCTGCTCGGCCTGGCTTTTGCCGGCTTCGGTTATATGATTTTCAGCCCGTTCCAATCGGTATCGACCAGCACCCGCGTAGTCTTCGCCTTTGCCGGTTTCGAAAAGAATCAATATCCCGACGGATCCAAATTCCAAGCCGACGACATTCGTGCTCCTGACGTTGTGCTGGAAGCGCTCAAACGCCGCAATCTGGATACTTCCAGTAACTTCCAATCGCAGATTCGCGCCGCTCTCTCGATTGAGGGAATTATTCCGCCGTACATCATCAAGGATCGTGACCGTCTCCGCGCCGCCGGTCAGACGCCAGCGGTCTATGTGCCCGACGAATATACCGTAAAGCTGACCCTTCCGCGCAAATTCCCCCTCGATAAAGTACAACGCCAGCAACTGCTCAACGAAATCGTCTCGGTGTACCGCGAAAACTTCCGCCGCACTTATGCCGATACGCCGCTTTCACTCGGCAACGCCCTGACCGTGCTGAAAAACGCCGACTATCCGGATTACGAAGCCGTTTTCGACCGCGAGATGCGCAGCATCATGAGCTATCTTACCGAGAAGTCCGATACCGCTAAACTCTTTCGCTCCCCCACCACGAATTTGACCTTCAGCGATCTACTCAAACAAGCCCAGCTCTTCAGCCAGATTTACCTCTACGAAGTTTTGGGGCTCATTCGCGAAAACGGTCTCGCGCACAATCGTAAGATCGCGCTGGTAAAGATGTACGATGCCTTACGCCAGCTGAACGATGAAGAGCGCCGCGCCCTCAATGCCGAGAGCGTGGTCACGGGCTTGCTCAAGCAAGCGGGAGAACGTGAGCAAAACTACGTCCTCGGCATCAAAGGCCAGGCCACCCAGCCGCGCACAAGCACCCCGGTTGTCGATCAAAGCGTGATCGATTCCCTGCTCGCCAACGATTCCTATTCCTTCCTCGTCAAGCAGGCTCTGCAAGCAGGTCTCAAAGTGAAACAAGTGCAGGACGAAAAAGCCTGGCAACTCGATCAAATCGAAAACATGAAGGCCGTCGAAAAAGCCGCGGCCAGCGACCAGGCCGCCGTCATCGCACAAGTGGCAAAATCGATGTCGAGACTGGAAATCGCCTACAACGATCTCATCGATAGCATCAGAAAGACCCATAATGATTATTCACGTCAGACTTTTGGCGATGCCGTCCGTCTTTCGGATCAGATTAACAACGAAAGCACGATCCGTCCCATCGTGATGCCCGCCGCCGTTGGCGGTTTTCTCGGGTTCGCCCTTGGCGCAGGTCTCAGCCTGCTTGGTATCTATATCGGCCGTAAAGTTCAGCCAGTCGCAACCGCGGCCTAAGCGTTTCAAAAATATTCATTCAAGGGCCAGCTTTTGTCGCTGGCCCTTTTTGCTGCGCTTTCAACAGCTGGCGTTCCAACCGGTCGGCCTTCTGGGCGTAAAACCACGAGTTCTTGATCAGTCCGCGATTGCCCACGATCGAAAACGCCGCCGACATCAACAGCATGAACGCCGCCGCCCGAACCACTTCCCGCCAACTACTAAAAAGGCGCAAAGCAAAATAAATCGCGAGCAGGATGATCCACAGCATCATCGTCAAATAACCAGTCGAAAGAAGGCAGCGTTTGAGGTTTCGCTCGTTCATGCCTTCCGGAATCATCGGACGCGGCAGTTTCACCCGGGCAGAGGGATCGGATGCGCCTTCCTTCATGATGAACTTCCAGCCCTTTTCCAGCGGCACGATTTCCGCGATATTGTGGAGGTCGTGGAAACTATCCTTGTCGAAGCGGCAAAGCTCCTCTTCGCGCCGATTGATCATGCGGAAATTGGTGATGGTGAATTCGCCCGCGCCATCCTTGTACGGATCGAGTCGCAAATCCACCAGCGGCGCATCCTGCAAGGGGAACGTGTAGGTGAACGCCATGTCGCTTGGGCCAATCGGAATACGGATCAAGTCGAGTTCGTTAAAGCGGCGGCCAAAATTCAAATAGATCTGAGTCTCGCCGTCGCGGTTCGCTGCACAGGTGATTTCGAGGTATTGCAGGCCGCTCGATGGATTGTTCAGCGGATAATACTCCAATGGAATCGTCTGCGGCACGAACCAAGCACCAGCAGCAACAACAAGCACCAACAGGGCGCGCCACCAGGAGGGTTGGAAGGGATCGGGCATGGGAATGCGTCGGACTTATGTCGACGTGCAGTTCAGGCGCAAATCTTTACGTCAAAACACCCCAACCGGAATCAATGCCCCGCCAACGGCCGCTCTGGTTTGATGACGTAACCTGCGCCATCCATTTCAACCACAACCGTTCCGCAGAGACCGTTGACATACGCAGGGATCTTGCGCCCCGCACACCATTCGCGCGCACGCTTGCTACGCAACGCAAACCAAAGATCCCGCGGGGAAGGGATCAGCACGTCCTTCGGATTGACCTTCTCAAAAAACTCGTTGGGCGCCAACCCCTCCGTGCCGTGATGTGGCATTTTGAGCAAATCGGCCTTCAGATCGAAACCGCTCGTCGCCAGCCATGCTCCTAACTTCTGGTTGAGGTCGCCGGTAAACAATACCCGCGTCGAGCCATGTGTCAGCCGGAGGATGATACTTGTATCATTGATGTCGGTTTTGCCCACCGGAGTATCAATGCCATCATAAAGGCAGACAGCCTCGAGTGTCGTGGTCAGTCCGCCTCGTTTAACCTCAACCAATCGTTCGCCGATTCGAGGGATAAAATACGGAATGCGCCGATCGGACAGAAAACGGAGCAAATTTTGGACGTCTTCCCAGTTACAGCCCCAAGGTTTTTCAACGTCGGCCAATTCGCGAGATCCCGGAAGATTAAGCGCCACCCGGTCCACCTTCACACCACCATCGATGATGTCGCGCAACTTGCCATAGTGATCCCAGTGCAAATGCGACAGCACAACCAAGCTGATCCGGTCGATTTTTCGCGCTTTCAACAAACTCAATGCGGCGCCTTTGGAGTCCCAACCTTCGGCCACGTCGATCAACACTCGTTGTCCGTCGGGCAACTCCAATAAATGGCAATCGGCCTGCCCCTGCGCGCCCTGAACGTTGAGCATCGTCCAGCGGGCATGCGAAGGCTTCCGGCAGGCCGTGACGCACAGCGTCAAAGCCAACACGACAAACATCAAAGTGCAGCGAAAAGACCGGACTAACATCAAACAGGGGTAGGAAGCTAGGGAGGAAGTTGGAGCCCCTAGAGAACACAGATTCCGCGCCTTTCCAATCCCTTTGCTCAAAAACGTTGAAAAAACCGCCAAATCGCACGGCTATGAAGGTGTCGAAACATCCCAAGCCCATGCTGATAACCCGCTCCCCTCTTCGCATTTCCCTCGGTGGCGGCGGCACAGACCTGCCGTCCTACTACCGCGAATACGGCGGCTTCCTCGTGGCGGCGGCGATCGACAAGTACGTCTATATTATCCTCAACCAACGTTTCACCGACAAATTTCTCCTGAAATATTCGCGGTTGGAGGAAGCCTCGTCCGTTCAGGAAATCCAACATCCCATTATTCGCGAATCGCTTCTGGCCGTCGATCTGCAGCGCCCAAATCTGGAAATCACCTCGATGGCCGACATACCGGCCGGCACCGGACTCGGTTCCTCAGGTAGTTTCACGACTGCACTGCTCAAGGCGCTTCATACCCAGAAAAAAAATATCGTCCATCCCGCGCAACTTGCCGAACAAGCCTGCCACATCGAAATCGACCGTCTCGGTGAACCCATCGGCAAACAGGATCAATATATCGCCGCAATCGGAGGCATAACCGCCTTCACCTTTCATCCGGACGGTCGCGTGGACTATCGTCCATGCAAAATCTCCGAGGAAACTCTGTTCAACCTCGAGGATAACCTGCTGCTTTTTTTCACCGGTTATTCTCGAAGTGCCTCATCCATTCTCAAGGACCAAAAAGTTCGCAGCGAGCGGAACGACCAGGCCATGCTCGACAATCTGCATTTCACCAAAGATCTCGGCTACAAATCCCTCGCCGCGCTCGAATCCGACAATCTGGAGGAATTTGCGCGCCTGATGGACGTCCATTGGCAGCGCAAGAAGGCGCGTTCCAACGGCATGAGCAACGACCAGATCAACCAATGGTACGACTTCGCCATGGCCAATGGCGCGCTCGGCGGCAAACTCATCGGCGCCGGCGGCGGCGGCTTCCTGATGTTCTACGCCGGCGATAAAAAGCGCCTGCGTCACGCGATGCGTGAAAAGGGCCTGCAGGAAGTTCGTTTTCGCTTCGATTTCGAAGGCTGCAAAGTCGAAGCGCAGAACTAAGCGTGAAGGCGAACCAACTACCTGTGGCAATCCTGGCGGGCGGCCTCGCCACCCGGCTCCGTCCGATTACGGAAAAAATCCCCAAGCTGCTCGTCGAGGTCGCAGGGGAACCTTTCTTCTCCCACCAAATCCGACTGCTTAAAAACGCCGGCCTCACCCATTTGGTGCTTTGCATCGGTTACTTAGGCGAACGCATTGTCGAACAGTATGGCGACGGTTCGAAGTGGGGAATCAAGATCGAATACTCCTTCGACGGCCCAACTCTCCTCGGCACGGGCGGCGCGCTGATCAAGGCACTGCCTTTGCTCGGAAAGGCTTTCTACGTGCTTTATGGCGACAGCTACCTGCCTATTGATTATTACTCCGCAGGCCAGGCCTTTCGCAGCTCCGGCAAGAACGGTCTCATGACCGTTTTCGAAAACCACGGACGCTATGATACGAGCAACGTCTGGTTTGAAAACGGCGCAATAAAACTCTACGACAAGAAAAACAAAGTGCCTCAAATGCACTATATCGATTATGGCTTGGGGCTGCTGCGAGCTGCGGCGCTCTCAACCTATCCTCGCGACGCGGTCGTGGACCTTGCCGACGTTTACCGCGATCTTGTTTCCAACAACCAACTCGCTGGCTACGAAGTCAAAAACCGTTTCTACGAAATCGGTTCCCACGCAGGCCTCAACGAACTCGACGCTCTCCTGCGTAAACAATAAGTTCAGCATCACTCTCTGCCATGTCCTACTCCGTCCAACACCTGCGCGAAACGTCCGAGATCATCTCACGTCTCAACCCCGAGGACTCTGAAAAATGCGTCCGCGAACTTGTCGCCCTTCGTCAACGCGGCGGCCGCTTGTTTATCCTCGGCGTCGGCGGCAGTGCGGCCAATGCCTCCCACGCTGTGAACGACTTTCGCAAGATCGCTGGCCTTGAAGCCTACGCGCCGACCGACAACGTTTCTGAACTGACCGCCAGAACCAACGACGAGGGTTGGGCCAGCGTGTTTGTCGAGTGGCTCCGCGGCTCGCGGCTCAATGCCAACGATGCCCTACTCGTGCTTTCGGTCGGTGGCGGCAACCTGGAGAAAAACGTTTCGCCCAATCTCGTTTCCGCCCTCCAGTTCGCCCGCGAAATTGGCGCGCGCGTGCTCGGCATCGTCGGAAAGGATGGAGGTTTCACCGCCACGGTGGCTGATGCCTGCGTCATCGTTCCTATCGTCAACGCCAGCAATATCACACCGCACACCGAGGCCTTCCAAGCGGTCATTTGGCATCTCTGGGTTTCCCATCCTGACCTAAAGGCCCATCAAACGAAGTGGGAGAGCGTCGCCACACGACCGGGTTTCTGACGCAAGACGCGATGGTTTTGAAGCCAGCTGTTTTCCTCGACCGCGACGGCACGCTCAACGCGCCGCTTGTGCGCGACGGCAAACCCTATCCGCCCGCGACGCCCGATGAATTCGTGCTCATCGAAGGCGTCAACGAGGCCTGCGCTCGTCTTGCCGCCGCCGGCTTCGTCCTCGTTGTGGCTACGAATCAACCCGACGTAGGGCGCGGCACGCAGTCCCGCGAAGCCGTCGAGGCCATGCATGCGAAACTGCTTCAATTAATCCCGGCCATCGCCCGCGTGGAAGTTTGTTACGCGCCCGGAGACGAGTCACCTCCCTCGAGCGACCGAAAGCCCGCGCCCGGAATGTTGCAACGCGCCGCCCGCGACCTCGGACTCGATCTTTCCCGCTCATGGATGGTTGGCGATCGTTGGCGCGACATCGATTGCGGTTACAACGCCGGCGTGAAAACCATTTTTATTGACTGGGGTTACGACGAAAAACTCCGCGCCCAACCCCAATACACCGTTAAAACCTTCTCGGAAGCCGTGGGAATTATCCTTGCTCGCCACCGGCCCGACTGAATCCTTGGCCCTTCCATGCGGTCTCTCTCCGACCTCAAAATCCAACTTTACGCCGACGGTGCCGACAAAGCGGGTATCCTCGATCTTTACGCCAAACCCTACATCAAGGGACTGACGACCAATCCCACTCTCATGCGGAAGGCCGGCGTACGCGATTACGAGACCTTTGCACGAGACATTCTCACGGTCGTCACCGAAAAACCGATTTCGTTCGAAGTCATCTCCAATGACTTTGCCGAGATGGAACGGCAGGCGGTAAAAATCGCCAGCTGGGGCAAAAATGTCTTCGTCAAAATTCCGATCACCAATTCCCAAGGAGCTTCCTCGATTCCGCTGGTCGAGCGCCTAGTGGCGCAAAAAGTTCAGCTCAATCTGACGGCCCTGCTCACCTTGGACCAAGTGAAAGCGGTCGCCGCAGTTTTGCCGCCCGAGTTGCCCTCCATCATCTCGATCTTCGCCGGCCGCGTCGCCGATACCGGCCGGGATCCCGTGCAAATCGTCCGCGACGCCCGCCGTTTTATCAAAGACCTTCCCAACACCAAGCTGCTTTGGGCCAGCGTGCGCGAAGTCCTCAACCTCGTGCAAGCCGAGGAAAGCGGTTGCGACATCGTCACCGTCACCCACGACATCCTGGCCCGCGCCAGCCGCACGCTCGGTTTGGACCTCACCACGCTCTCGCTCGAGACCGTGCAAATGTTTGCACGTGACGCCCGTGAGGCCGGCTACACACTTTAGCCGAACCATTTCCCATGTCCCTATCGCCCGCCATCGCTGCATGGGTTGACCAATCCCTCCAAAAGGAAGGTCGGCTGCCGGACGGAAAAAGAACTTCGCTGACGCCACTTCCAGGCAACCCGGAGCGAAAAGATCATGTTACGCTCCAGCGTCACGTGGTTTTTCTCGAAGGGCGTCCCCTCGCCCTGCTCATCCTCGGTGTGCAACTCGCCGCTTTAAAAGAACGCACGGAACTTTTTGCACAGGCTTACCCTACGCTCGCCTGTCCGATTTTCGCCGTCGGTTCGATTGAAGGGCACGATGTTTTGCTCGCAGAATACTTCACCGGCGTTGCCGCCCAGCAGGCGCTCGCCGAACCATCCATCGGAGAGAAAGGCGTCCTCGCCGCCCTTGAAAAACTGGCGTCTTTGTTCGACGCATCGTTGCTACCTTCCACTGTCGACGCCGCTCGCGCCGAGCTACAGGAGCTGTTCAAACGCGTGCTCGCGATCGAACGATGGACCGCCTTTGACCATGGTTTTCTAACGGGCATCGTCTTTCCGTTTGTCGAAGAAAAACTCCTCGCCGTGCCGCCCCGCCGCCGTGTCACAAACGGAGATCTCACTTTGAGCAACCTCCTCGTCGACGCCGCAGGTTCCATCAAGCTCATCGACTACGAACAGGCTGCGTTCACGCACTTTCATCAGGAAGACTGGTTGCGCCTGACTTTTTGGCACGCGTCGAAGGCCATCCGCGAATTTGCCCTCGCCCGCGTTGAAAGTCTTCCGGCGACGCAACTTTTCCTGCATTTAAAACAAATCGTCTTCGAGCACGATGTGATCCGTCCGGTAAAAGCCACAACCGACCTCCAGCACTGGTCCTCGGAAATACGCAGTCTGCTCATTCGACAATCACCGGATCTCGCTCGCTCCGCCTTCCTTTCTGGCGCTGAAAATTCAGAAACCAATATTAACCGCCAAATCCTGACAAATTCCGTCCAGAATCATCGCCAGGCGACTGAACTTTTCGAATATGCCAGTCAGTTAACTGGTCTCTATAACCAGCATGCCCACAAAATCCACCGCATGCAGGAGTCATTTTCCTGGCGCTGCACGGCCTGGCTGCGCGCCTTGCGTCGCAAATTCTGGGATCCCAGCCATCCGCCGGCCACGCGCCCCGGCCCGCGCTCTGCGCTCACCTTCCCCTTTGCCGAAGAAGATCTCACGCCGCCAGCCAGCCCCCTGATCCACTATCAGATTGTTTCGGGAATTGATTTACTGAATGTGGTTCAGGACCCAGTGCTGACCGGATGGGTTTTTTCACCCGACATGCGAGGACTCCGCTCGATAAGAGCCCGAATCAATGACCGTATCTACGTTGGCCAGTATGGATTGGAGCGACGGGAAATTTCGGAGAAATTCCTTCCCCAAGCCTGGAGCGGTTTCAGCGTCGAACTCAGAATCGAGAAATCCGATGAATTATTGGATCTGGAAATTGGCGATGGCGACGATCTCTGGCTTCCCTTCTTCAGTGTATCGCTGCGGCATGGCCGCCCACCACTTGCCACGAGCAACCAGCCGTCGATGCTTGGCAACTCCACCCGTTATGCGAGTTGGGTGGCACGGTATGATACTCTCACCCCGGGCATGCTTGCCGACCTACGACTCCGGTCTAAAAATCTTCCTCGTCATCCGCTCATCTCTCTGGCGATGCCGGTGTACAATACGGATGAACGCTGGCTCCGTCGTGTCATTGAGACTATTCAGGCCCAAGTCTACACGAACTGGGAGCTCTGCATTGCGGACGACACGTCGACCAAGCCTCATGTCCGCTCGATCCTCGAACAATTCGCCGCGCAGGATTCTCGCATCAAAGTCACTTTTCGGGCCAGCAACGGCCACATTTCCGCCGCGTCTAACTCCGCGCTTGAACTCGTCACTGGTGAATTCACCGCCTTCGTCGACCATGACGACGAATTGCCGCCTCATGCGCTCTACTATTTCGCGGAACTCATCTGTCGCCACCCCGGGGCCGAACTTATTTATTCCGATGAAGACAAGATTACAGAAGCAGGCGCTCGCTTCCATCCGCACTTCAAGCCCGATTGGAATCCCGACCTGTTGAAAGGACAAAACTACCTCTGTCATCTCATGGCATGCCGAACCACTACCCTGAGGTCAATCGGCGGATTCCGCATCGGAGTCGAAGGTTCACAGGATTGGGATCTCGCTCTTCGCCTCGTCGAACGGCTAAAACCCGAGCAAATCCACCATATCCCCCGCATTCTTTACCACTGGCGTGCAGTTGAAGGATCAACCGCCCTTCAGCTCCGAACCAAGGACTATACCACCAAGGCGGCCCGCAAAACACTCGAAGACCACTTTCGCCGCGTCGGGCAAAATGCCACGCCTGAACTAATTCGCGGTCAGCATTGGCATATTCAATATGCCCTCCCGACCTCGAGCCCTCTCGTCACTCTCATCATACCCACACGCAATCGCCGCGAACTGCTTGCGACATGTATTGAAAGCATTCGGGCGAAAACCAAATATCCAAATTTCGAATTTCTGATCGCCGACAACGATTCCGATGACCCGGAATTATCCGCCTTTTACGATACACAAAAGAAACAGGGCCGTTTCACCGTGCTTCCGTGCCCCGGAACATTCAACTTTTCAGCAATCAATAACCGCGCCGTCAAAGCCGCCGCCGGCGAGTTGATTGGCTTGCTGAACAACGACCTCGAGGCCCTTCATGCCGAATGGCTCGATGAAATGGTTGGGCACGCATTACGTCCCGAAATCGGCGTGGTCGGCGCAAAGCTTTACTATCCCGACATGCGCATCCAGCATGCGGGCATCATTACCGGGCTCGGCGGCGTCGCCGGACACGCGTTCAAAAACTTCGGACGCAATGATGCCGGCAATGGCCAATTCCGTCCTCACGTTGCTCAAAATCTGTCCGCCGTCACTGCCGCGTGCATGGTGATGCGCAAATCTGTATTTGAGCAGGCCCACGGATTTGATGAAGACAATCTCAAGGTGGCATTCAATGACGTCGATTTCTGCCTGCGGGTCGAGGCCCTTGGTTACCGCAACCTCTTCACGCCCTTCGCCGAATTGATCCATCACGAATCTGCTAGCCGCGGCGCTGAGGACTGTCCCGAAAAAGTCGCGCGCTTCGCCAAGGAGATCGAATTTATGAAAAAGCGCTGGGGCACGCGTCTGCTGAACGATCCTGCCTACAATCCAAATCTCACGCTCGACACCGAAGATTTCGCCTGCGCTTTTCCGCCGAGGCATCGTCCGCACGCATGAGCGCAGAAGTTGCCAGTACCCTGCCACGGCCGGCGGGCGGACCCAACCGCTGGTGGCTCAATCCGCGGATCGTTGTATCTGTTTTTCTGGTTTTAGTTCTTTGGCCTTCGCTGATGTATCCGCTGCCCGGTCCTCTCGATATTTCATTGGATGGATCGTGGCCTGGCGTCCTCCAATACGCTCATGAACATGGCTGGCAATTTGGAAAGGACATTGTCTTCACCTGGGGTCCATGGGGGTTTCTCAACAATTATGTCCATCTAGGTGGGACAGGCGCCACCACCAAAATTCTTTGGGAAACCCTCGGTAAATTGGGCATCGCAATCGCGCTCGTTGTTCTCACGCGGAGGCTTCCTCTGCTCAACCAGATTCTTTTTGTGGTTGGTTGCGTTTGTTTCAGCTGGCTCTTTTTGGACTCAATATTTCTCGTTCTCATTACGATCGCGGTTTTCTGCGCATTGCTGCGAGACGATCGCCCTTGGTGGGAGCACCTGATTTGGATGTTGGTGCTATGTTTTCTTGGACAATTTAAATTCACCTACACCGTGTTTGGCGGAATTGGTATCGGCGCAGCAACGGGCCTTAGGATATTGCGCCGGCAGTGGAAAAGGGCCGCGGGAATGGCGGGAAGTTTTGCGGTGGTTTATATCCTGCTCTGGATCATATCAGGACAAAACCCGGACAATCTCTATCCATTTTTTCGCCTCAGCCTGCAAATCAGCTCGGGGTATGCCGATGCCATGGGCATCAATGAGCCGTCGGCAGTCTTCCTGTGGGGTGCCGCGCTCGCGCTGACTTGTAGCATTTTTGTCTATCGACTTTTCGCGAGACACAACGACCGTTCCTATGGAATCGCGGCAGCAGCCTATCTCGCCCTGACTTGGTACGTGGTTTGGAAACATAGCTACGTGCGAGCCGACAGCCACGTCTTCGGCTTCTATATCTATACGTTGCTACTCGCTCTGGTCCTGCCTCCTCTCTGTTTCCCAAAAACGCCTTGGCACTGGTTCTATATAGCTGTCGTTCTGGCGGGAGCCTGTTTCGAAATATTTGATCCCGGTTTACTCACTCGCTGCCCCCAGGTCGCATGGAGACGCACCACAGAAAATTACCGTATTTTATTTCAGGTCAGTTCCCTCCCCTCACGTTGGCAGCAGGACTACGAACAAGCCCGAAACACAGCGCAACTTCCCTCCGTCAAAAAGCAGGTCGGACAAGCCAGCATCGATGTCTTTAACTACAACCAGGGGGTCGCAATTCTCAACGACCTCAACTACCGCCCACGCCCAATATACCAAAGCTATAGCGCCTATACTCCGCGACTCGCCGCGCGTAATCTTAAATTCTACCAGTCAGATCGCGCTCCTGAATATGTTCTCTGGCGTCAGGTCAGCATCGATTCCCGTTATCCCACCATCGACGATTCATTGTTGATTCCCGAACTACCCGGCATGTACCAACCAGTTCTCACTGAGGGAGACTATTTGCTGCTGAAGCGGCGCCCGGGCGTGCACACTGGACGCCTCGAACGCAGCCTGCTGGTGACACGGTCGCTGCGCCTCGGAGAGACGATGGAGTTGCCACCAGATTTTGAACGCCCCCTCTGGCTCCAAGCCCGTTTGCCACTCAACAAACTCGGCCACTTGCGCGCAGTGCTCTACAAGCCGCCTATGCTCACGCTGGTCGTTAAAGATAACTACGGCTCCGAATACGCCTGGCGCATCTTGCCCCGTATCGCAGAAGATGGTTTCCTCCTCTCACCCCTGTTGGAAACCCAAGAAGACTTCGCCAGTTACATGCGAGGCCGCGGACAAAAATGGATTCGATCGCTTCGACTTGAAGCTCCCAAACCCGATCGCGAATTTTGGGCACGGATCTGGGATTGCGCCGATATCAGTCTCTATGCATTGCCGGGCCTGAAAATGACTCCCGGTCAGATCATGGAAGCGTGGGTGGAGCATGGCATAACCAACCTGCTGCCAGTGTCAGCTCACGCCGCTATAAATCCCCAACTTTTCGATACCGGCACCAACCGCGCACTGCTGATGCATGCTCCTAGCTCGATGGATTTCAAACCCGCTGACTCCGACGCACATCTTAGTGGCACCTTCGGGCTCCGTGACCAGGCTTTCCAAGGTGAAAATCAGTCCAATGGAGTCGATTTCGTCGTGGAACAAATTCAGTCCGACGGAACCTTGAGCGTGCTCTTCCGGCGTCCTTTGCGCCCGCTGCAAATAGTCGCCGATCGCGGTCCGCAGACATTTTCCATCGCACTCCCACCCGGAACTGGTCGCAAAATCACGCTGCGACTTCTGCCTGGCGACAAAGACGACTCCCGCTGGGACTGGTCCTATCTCACCGACATCAAGTTTACATCGTCGCCACAACCATGAGTGACCTCCAACAAAAAAATTGTGAGAATGGTCGGCGCGACACCCTCCTCCTTGCCTTGGGCGGAGCTCTGGCCCTTGCGCCATTCGTGTTATTGCAAAGCGAGTTCTCCAAATTGTTTTGGTTCGGTGACGACTGGGATCTGCTCGATCAAATCCAGCGAATGGGCACGTGGAAGTGGACCTGGCAGGTTTTTGCCGAGAATTTCGTCCCTCTTTTCAAGCTGCTTTGGAGCGGAGGCGTGCATCTCTTTCACGGTGGCTATTTTGGCATGCTCGTCTTGCTCTGGCTGACGCATGCGTTCAATACTTATCAATTCGGGCGGGTGCTCCGCCGCCACGGCTTTTCTTGGTTCTCCTCACTGGTTTGCCAAATTGTCTTCGGCCTGACTCCAGCCAACCTTGAAACGCTCGGATGGTCCACCCAATGGTCGGCCGTGCTCGCGACCACGTTTCTGCTGATTGGTTTGGAACGAATCGCCCAAAATGAGCCGCATATGTCTCAACCGACGTGGAAACATGTGCTCATGCTCGTGGTTTTTTCCACCGCAAGCGCGCTTTCATTTTCACGAGGCATTCTGACGGGAGCTATTTTTGCATTGGCCTGCTTGTGGCCTGCTCCACACGGTCTATCGTTCGCACAGAGGTTATTGCAGGCGGCTCTATATACCCTTCCCGGCTTCATCGTTGCTGTCCTGATCATGAGTCTGGCCACGGGCAATCATCAGAATTTCAATGGCCATCTGCTTGATGCCGCCGACTACGCGCTTTGGGTATTTTGCATGAATCCGCTTTATCGCCTCGTGGAAATGGATTCATGGGGACTGCATACGATTGCGATACTAGGCATCTCGAAAGTTCTGCTTGTTGGATGGGGATTGCTGCGCTGCGATCGGCGTCAACGCATGCTTTTGATTTTACTGCTCGCCTTCGATTTTGGAAATGCCGCGCTACTTGGCATCGGGCGTTATCACACCGGATTGGTTACGACAATTAGTTCACGCTATCAATATTCCACTTTAATCGCCACTTTGCCGTACATCGCCATTTGGATTGAATATATGGTTGTGGTAAAGCTGGGATCCACCCCACGGCTACAGCGTTCGGCTATAGTCGTCGCCATTGTCCTCATCCTGGTGCTTTCAAGCCATCGTTGGCCGAATGAAATTCGCGGTTTCGCTCAAACCCGCGGCAGTGACACGAGAAAAATCATTTTCACCGATCCGAACCCGCCGGAAAACGGCGCCATTCCCGGAATATCGTTCTTGTCCACCGCCCGGGCTAAGGAGCTAACCAAACACTACAACCTGCATTGATTGATGTCCCTCTGGCCCAAATCCATCGCTTCGCTTTTCATTGCGGGACTGTTTGTTTCTATATGCTGCGGTTTCGCCCGCGCCAATACCGAGGTTCAGCTCGAGGGACGGTTTGCTGCGAGCGATGGAAGTTTTGATCGCGGACGATTCAAGGATGTGCGAAAAGAAGTCGAGCTCTGGGACTCTTGGCAACACAGCGACGCCAATATGGGCAAACTGCGCTACGGCCCATTCATCCTTGAAAAACGCTTTTCCATTTATGCTGCCGGAGCCATCAGCAACAAAACCGTGCTCGTGGCATGGGAAGATGCAAAAACTGGCGAACGCATCTCCCTTGAGCCTCGCTTTGGTCCCGATAACCGTTGGGTGCTTTTTCATTGGAGCCCCCCCTCCAACTGGGTTGGCCGGTCTGTTTACATGATCGCGGAAGACAATTCTGCTGATCCCGGGCAGTGGATTGGGGTAAGTGCTCCGCTTGATCAAGGGCTCCACTATGAACCATTTGTCACGATCGGTTTTTGGTACCCGATAGTCTTTATAGTAGTGCTTTTACCTGGCTTCGCTTGGACGGTTTGGCGCCATCCTAAAAACCAGTTAAAACCGGAAAGTTGTCTCACGCGCGTCCTTGTCGCCAGCTCCGTGACCGGCTATGCCGTGTTCTTCGTTTATTTCGCCAGTCCTCTCGTCGGAAAGATCTCCAGTTGGGCTGTGTTGCTGGCGAGTCTCGGACTGATTATTAAATATTGGCGGCTGAAGCCCACCGATGCAATCAAGCACCCCGTAACAGTCCCATTGGCCATTTGTTTTTTCACCGGTTTGTTGTACTCAACCATCCTCTTGGCCTACGGTGGAACGAATTCTCCTCAGCTTGTGAGTATGAATCGCTACCTCTACACCATGCCGCCAGATACAATTCTGCCGTATTGGTTAAGCGAACGCTTGTATGCCGGAACGACATTGAAGCCATTTTTCAGCGATTGGTTGAGCAGCGATCGACCGCCTCTCCAGGCGGCGCTCCATTTGTTAACCGCACCATTTGTCCCCCTGCGCATCGGTTACCAATTGATGAGTACAGCACTGCAATGTTGGTCCCTACTTGGAATCTGGATTCTCCTTCGGAAAGCATCGATCCAGCCGCGCACGATTGCATGGATTCTTTTTGGTTGCGTGTTCTCTGGATTCTTTCTGTTCAACAGCACCTTCGTGTGGCCCAAGTTGCTTCCCGCCGCGTTTCTTCTGATCAGTGCATCGGGACTTTTATTGAAACCGCGGGAGCCGGCCTTGCTAACAGGAGGCTGTGCGGCCCTCGCCATGCTCGGTCATGGCGGCAGTGCCTTTGGACTTGCCGGCATCATTGTTGCATCACTCCTCTGGCCCCCCGAACGCAGATTCATCTACTGGGCAAAGACAGCTGCTATCGGCATAATATTGCTGCTACCCTGGACGTTGTATCAAAAATTCTACGATCCGCCGGGCAACCGTCTGCTCAAGTGGCATCTCGGGGGAGTAGTTCCTGTTGACGCACGCCCCCTCGGACAGACGATCCTCGATTCCTACCGATCCCAACCGGCCTCCGAATTGCTCACCGCAAAATGGCGTAATACGAAGATGATGTTCTACTATTTGGACGCCTTGACGGAAAATTGGCGTGCCGCTACCAATCTTTGGAACCAAGGCCGGCGCATGGATGCCTTTGTGCGCTTCAGCTATCAACTTCGGGAGGGATGTTTTTTCCATTTGGTCCAGTCGCCCGAATTGTTCATCGCGGGTTTGTTCGGATTAATAGCATTCTTGTTCCGGCGGACACGCGTAATGCCCGAGTTCCACCTAGCGTACATTCTGACCGCTGTTTTTGCATTTGGTACAATCGCTTGGTGCCTCCTGATGTTTGTCCCTGGATCAACGACAAATCATCAAGGCTCCTATTTCAACAATGCCTGCCTCTTTCTACTTTCAGGGATCGGAGTGAGTGCTTTGCCGAAGCTGCTGCGCTGGCCTCTCGCATGTGTCTATGTTTTGTGGTTCTTCGTCGTCTGGGCCTACGCTCCTCCGACCGCCATGAATACGACCGCGCTCCTAACATCAGCCGACCCCCTCGTTTTAGTCCTTGGAAGCTTCGCAACCGCGTGCATCGTTTGCTCCTTGTTCCTGTTGGCAGCTGACCGGAACAAAGGCGTCGCTGACAACGCTTCCTCCTCAGTGACCACTTCCTTTTCCACAACCAGCGTATAAAGCCAACATGAACGAGTCAGGGTCTATAAAGAACGAAACGAAGTGGAGTTGGATGTGGTTTCCCGCCGTCTGTGTACTGTTGGTTCTCTTCAAACTGTGGCTCGTCTCCGCCCAGACAGTGCTGGCAGTCGGCCATGCCAGTCATGATGACGCGCTGTTTATCAATCTTGCGCGGCATATTCTCGGTGGACGCTGGCTCGGCCCGTACAATGAACTCACTCTCGCTAAGGGCCCGATGTACTCGCTTTTCATCGCCGGGTCATTTCTTCTGGGTATTCCTCTTTTCACCGCCCAGCACCTGCTCTACATCGCAGCCTGCGGTTTTCTGACGCGCGCCTTCCGGCTGCTTGTGCCTAATCGCTGGTTTTTGCTCGGTCTTTTTGCCGTATTGTTGTTCAATCCAGTCACCTACGACGCCAGTACCCATTCCCGCGTGTTGCGCCAGGACATTCTGCACTCGCTCGTGCTGATGATTCTCGCAGGCCTCGTCGGACTGTACGCGTGTCGCGAACAACCAAAAAAACGCCTTCTCCCCTGGATTCTTCTACTCGGCATATCGCTCCCTGCCTTCTGGCTAACCCGAGAGGAAGGCGTTTGGTTGATGCCCTGCGTGATTCTAGTCTGGGCGTTCACCGCTTTCGCCATCTGGAGGCAAAAACCAGCAGACCTCACCGCCCGCATCGCACTGCTCATCGTTCCCGCTGTGATGTGGCTGTCGGGTCTGGCGATTGTAGCTGGTTTAAACAAAGCCTACTATGGCGTCTTCACAACCTGCGAGTTTCGCCAGAGCGAATTCAAATCCGCGTTCGGTGCCATGCTACGAACCGCCCCCAAAGACTACCCACTCTACCTGCCCGTCACCCGCGAAGGTCGGGAAAAACTCTACACAATAAGCCCGACGTTCGCGAAATTGCGCGCGCATTTGGAAGGCCCGACCGGCGAAGCCTGGGCGGGAATTGGCGAATTCGTCACCCACAAGCCACCGGCCGAACGCGAAATCGCCATGGGCTGGCTAATGTGGGCGCTACGTCGGGCAGTCGTTGAAACTGGCCAAGCCAAAAATGCCGCCGAAACCATGGCCTTCTACAAAAAAATGGCCGATGAAATTAACACCGCTTGTGACCGCGGATTAATTCCCGCCCGAGCCAAAATGGGCGGATTCATTCCCCCAATCGAGAAACAGCAGCGTGACGCTTTTATAACCGTACTGCCCAAAACCGCTAAATATTTTGTGTCTTTCGGCGATATAACTCCTGTGACTAATGGAGGTAGTTCAGGCACAGCCGAAGAGCTTGTCTGGTTTACCGATCTCACTCGTGGGCGCTTAAGCCCCGGGCCAGGAGTGCCAGCCATTCCAAGGCGACAAGCCCGCCTCGATCAGCTCCGCGTTAGCATTCTGTCTTGGATCACCGACGTGTACGCTGCGCTCACTCCCTGGATAGTCGTCCTGGGTTTGCTCACGTTGACTGCAAGTAGTGTCCTGATCCTCGCTAAACGGAGCTTCAACTTCCACTTCCTGCTCAGTCTTGGGCTGATCGGATCGAACGCTGCGACAATCATCATCGTCTCTCTAATCGACGCCACTTCATTCCCCGCGCTGAATACCGGTTATTTTACCGGTGGCTACGCGCTCTGGATGCTGTTCATTTTTGTTTCATCGACCTCGTTGCAAACTGTCCTCACGAAACCTTCTCTATCCACGATCCAACCTCTGGCATCAAAGCCATGATCCGCTTCCTTCATAGCAAATATCGCAAAACTCGCACTTGGTTGTTGATCAAGCAGCCAGTGTTGCTCACGCCCCTCTTCTTTTACTTGGTCGAGTCCGCGGACAAACTTTTAAGAGCACGTAATCGCAAAACCATCCCTCTCACGCCAACGCCCGCGTGGAAGGAACAGTACCAGTCGATAATCGCCAGATCCCCGAAGAACCTCAGTCTATCCGCAGCATCGCCGGCCGCCTACGAAAGCGACGACTATAAAAATCCCAGAGGTGCAGTTAATGATTGTTCCACCAACCCTCGTTTCAACCAGCAAGTCAGCCGATTCTTCGCGGGTAAAAGCCCTCTTTATATCCTGGATCTTGGTTGCGCCGGTGGAGGAATGGTCCGAAGTTTTCTCAACCAAGGTCATTTCGCAATCGGACTCGAAGGTTCCGACGCGCCAAAAAAACACAAACTCTGGGAATGGGCATTTATCCCTGAGCATCTTTTCACCTGCGACATCACCCAACCTTGGGCGATAACATGCGGCGACAATGCCCCGGTCCTTTTCGATCTCGTCACTGCATGGGAGGTCATGGAGCACATCCCTGAATCCAAACTCGAGGGTCTGTTGAATAACATTTTTAAAAGCCTCACCGTCGGTGGCGTATTTATTTGCTCGATCGATTTCAGTCCCGACGGCAACCCGCTACGAAACTCCGTCTACCACCAAACCGTCAAACCTTACGGCTGGTGGGCAAATCTCTTTGTCACGAAAGGCTTCCAGATTGTCGACCACCACCCGTTTGCCGTGGAAGATTTTGTTCGGGGCAATGGCCTCTCGATCAAGGATTGGCATCCGGCTGATGGCACTGGAGCACATTTTATACTTCGAAAGCTTTAGGATATATTTAGCCGGACGAGCTAAAATCCTTGTCAGGACTGCGCAATGGCAGTTGCACCCATAGCCATCTAACGATGGCCACTCACCGTCTTGCAACACGCTGCGCCATCTCCAGCAACAAAGTAAACGCGAAGGTCTGGAATCCCAAAATCACAAGCAATAATCCCAATACCGCACTGTGCGACACCTGTGCCAGCTGCATTCGTTCGGAAAAATAGTACCAGACAAATTTTCCGAGCAGCAGAAGGCCGGCGACGATCAATCCACCCGAGGTAACCATACCCCGATTATAGCTCAGGCCGTGCTGCACCGAAGTCGCTATACCTGTGCGCATGCCGTGCATAATTCGGGCAATAATTCCGATTTGCAGGCAACTATAACCAAGAGTCGTACATGTTACACCAAAGAGGAGCCAGTGGAGACTAATGCCTATTCGACCAACTTGAAACGGGCCGTTTATACCAACGCTAAGAGAAAGAATAAGGCCGAAGAACGTCAGGATCGTACCCGGTCGCATCAAAAACGAGTCAGGCGAGTATACGAGCATAACCTTCAAGTTGATCCAACCGGCAATCCAGGGCGACAGCCAGCCGGCACGGCGGTGGTGACTCAGGCGGCCTTCGCGGTCCTTGTAGAATTTCACCGGCACTTCCGCGATGCGCAGGCCCAGACGCGCCGCCTTCAAAACCATTTCCGAGGCGTATTCCCATGATTGCGATTTCAGGTCGATCTTCGCGAGAGCCTCTCGCGTCAATCCGCGCATGCCACAATGGATGTCCGTATACTTGCTGCGGTAAATTAAATTCAGGATCCACGTCGTCAGCGGCGTGCCAAAATATTGATGCAGCGGCGGCATCGCGCCGACCTCAATGCTACCGGCAAATCGACTGCCCATCACATATTCCGCCCCTTTCCTGAATTGGTCCACGAAGGGCGCGAGTTCGCGAAAATCGTAGGTGAGATCCGCGTCTCCCATGACGATCCATTTCCCACGAATAAATGGAATTGCATCGATGTAAGCCCGCCCGAGGCCGCGCTTCGGCACGCGCAAAACTTCTCCACCCCGCTCCAGCACGAGGCGCGGCGTCTCATCAGTCGAACTATCGACAATCAGTATTTGCCCGCGCACTCCGGCGCGTTTCAATCCTTCGTGACACCACTCCACAAATTCGCCCACCGTCAGCGCTTCGTTCAACGCCGGCACGACGATGCTCAGCTCCACCGGTTCAAGCTTTTGCCCGGGGGGCACGAGATGTTCCACCTGGGTGGGTGCGGGATTGGTTTCAGGCATGATTAATCTCCTCGCGCATCGCCGCCATCGAATCGCGCATCGCTTGCGACGAATTTCGCCGGCACGTCCAGCCAAGTGTTTTGATTTTTGCGCAATCAAACCGAACCACCGGCACATCGCCTTTCCATCCACGATCGCCGCCGGTAAATTCGTAGTGCACCGCGCCAGGTTTGAGTCCGCACACGTCGGCCGCCAGATCCGCGATTTGTTTCACCGTAACATAATCGTCGGTCGCCACATTGAAAACATCGTAACAGGGCGCTGTCTGCTTCGCGGCGAGCAAGACCGCATCGAGAATGTCTTCGACGTGGATGTAGCTCTTGCTTTGCGAACCATCGCCGAGGATGCGCAACCGCGCGGGGTCAGCCTTCAATCGGCGCACAAAATCGTAGCCCACGCCGTGGGTTTGCCGCGGGCCGACCACGTTGGCGAAACGAAACGCCCGCGCCGTCAGCCCGAACATGTGACTGTACGCACAAACCAACGCTTCGCATGCCAGTTTGCTCGCACCGTAAGTCGAAATCGGCAGGCACGGGCCATAATCTTCGCGAAACGCCACCTTCGCGTTTTCGCCATAAACGCCGCTGCCCGACATGTAGAGCAACTGCGGCACCTTGTTCACGCGAATCGCTTCCAAAACATTCTGCAAGAGGTAAGTTCCCTCCCAAAAATCGATGTCTGGCTGCGTCACCGCCTTGGCTATGTCGGGATTCGCCGCAAAGTGAAACACCGCGTCAGACCCCGCCATCGTGCTCTTCAGTTTGTCTAAATCCTTGATGTCCGCCTCCACCACTTGTAGTCGCGCGTCACCGGCCACATCGCGCAAATGCTGCCGCGTGCCCGACGTGAAATTGTCGTAGACCACCACCCGAACCACGTCAGGATTTTTCAACAAACGCGCGACAAGGTGACTCCCAATGAAGCCTGCCCCGCCGCTGACAAAAATATTCCGCATGGTGTTGAAGTGTGGAGGTGTTGAATTCGTTAAAAGAAGGGAACTTCAAACAGCGTCGCCCAATGGTGGCAAGAGGATCCTCACCCGTTCGCCCCGCCTCCGTTCTTCGCCTTCGTGCACTTTGGCCCTACCAATCAGTTTGTAGTCTATTAAATGACAATCGTCCTGAGCGCGGTCCCGTCCTCCGCGGTCTTTCTTCTCCCGGTCGATCCTCACCGCAGTCATTTAATGGATGACAAACATTCCCCATCCACTCTCAAGCAGGCCTACAAATTTCCTCGATTAGTCGGGATGCCGCGATGACACACCTCGCCCTTTCGGCCAGCGGTGGTCACATCCGCTTCGTTCGATTGCTAGCAAGCGCATGAAAAGTCCATGCGCTTTACTTTACGTCAAGTAAAGCCCCGCTTGCCCGCCGCGGTTCGATGGCCGCATGATCTTTCCATGAACTGCTCCACCCCGCGTTGCCTGCAAGCAATCCTCTTCGTTTTGGCTCTTGCTCTTGTTTCCCCCACGGCCCGCGCCGCCAATCCCGCGATTGTCGATCCGCTCACCGCCGATCCCGCCGCCTTGGTTCACAAGGGCACGGTTTACCTCTATACCGGTCACGACGAAGCCGACGAAAAACACCACGGCTATGTCATGAACAAATGGCTCTGCTTCTCGTCGACCGACATGGTCAACTGGAAGCAACACCCCTCGCCGCTCGCTTTCAGCGATTTCACTTGGGCGTTGAAAAACGCCTGGGCCGGCCAGGTCATCGAGCGCGATGGCAAATTCTTCTGGTACGTACCCATGGAGCATAAAACCATTCATGGTTTCGCCATCGGCGTCGCCGTCTCCGACAGCCCCACCGGCCCGTTCAAGGACGCCAAAGGATCCGCCCTCATCACGAACGACATGACGACCGACGTGAAAATCTCCTGGGACGACATCGATCCCTCCGTCTTCATCGATGACGACGGTCAGGCCTACCTCTTCTGGGGGAACCAACGCTGCCGCTACATCAAACTTAAGAAAAACATGATCGAGACCGAGGGGCCGATCGTCACGGTCGATCTGCCGAAATTCACCGAGGCCCCTTGGGTCCATAAGCGCGGCAACCTCTACTACCTGAGTTACGCCTACGACTGGCCGGAAAAAACCGCCTACGCCACCGCCGAAAAAATCACCGGTCCCTGGATCTTCCGCGGCGTCATCCAAGAACTCGCGGGCAACTGCAACACGAACCACCAATCGATCATCGAGTACAAGGGCCGCAGCTATTTCATTTATCACAACGGCGGTACTCCACAGGGCGGCAGCTTCCGTCGTTCCGTCTGCATCGACTACCTCAATTACAACCCCGACGGCACGATTCAGCACATCATTCCGACCTCCGAGGGCGTCGCCCCTGCCAAGGATTAATTTCTCCCCTCGGCGGATCGACTTCCACGTCGACTGTGTCTCTGCGGTTCCGAACGGCGCGGAAATCGGTCCTCCATTGCCGCACTTTCGCCGTCACTGTTCGATGGGGGTCAAACGCCTTTTGACCCTCCGCCCTGGAAATAAACTTGTCCTCAGGCCCTGCTCCGGGGTTGCCTGCTCGCGATGAAAAATCTGCTCGCCGCCTTTCTGCTCGCCACGGTTGTCATCTCTTCATCCGCCGCCGAACCACCAAAACCCGTCACGGCCGCCGAGGAGGCCGCGCAGGCTCGCAAAGAATACGCCGAATTTCTCGCCCAGGTCATCACCGCTGAAAATGTAGCCGATCTCGTCGCCGTCATGGACCGTGTGATTGACGAAGCCGAGCATGGATTGGTCGACAAACAGCCCGACCCGGGTCTCGTCGAGGCCACCTCAAAATCCGGCCTACGTATCGAGTTTTCCACGACGGATGCGAAACAGGCCATTATCTACTATCTGAAAATCTCCCGCGGCGGACCCGAACTTCGTTACGACGATGCCGTCAAGTTCGCCGCTCTTTTCACCGACCGCGCCGGTCTGCCCCACCCGCTCGATATCACCGAGGGCGACAAATCCACTTTCGCCGTCCGCTGGCTGTTCAAGCCGTCGGATTGGAAAAAATTTCTCAAGCAGATCAAAAAAGCCCGCGCCGAAAACCGCGCCGAGAAAAATCTCGCCCAGGCTTTTCTCAAGGCCGTCGAACGCGAACTCGAGGCCCGCGCGGCCATTCAACAGGGCCATTGAACGGCCCGCTTTGCCATTTTTCACCGCAGGTTCCGGTCATCGGCGTAAAACCGCTGGGAAAATCCCTCTCCGCGCGAAAGCTGTGTTGCGTGGTGTCGTAACTACCTTTGACATGCCCCACCCAGTTTCCCCGCCCCGATGCCAGCCCTACCCCTTTTTCCAAAAAATCCCGCATCCCGACCGGCCGCGCAAGCATCTGAGCAATAACCCCTGATCGCTCTTCCTGCGGCAACTTTCCCCTTTCGTTCCTGTCCACCCCGCCATGATTTTTCAGCCCGCCAATCCTCGCTTTCTCCCGCTTGGCGGCAGTCTGCCCCGGGGGTGGTTTGTGGGCGTTATTTTGGCTCTGCTGCTGACTTCAGCGGCGCTGGCTGACACGAAACCGAGCGTACCGCCAGCGAAACTTCCGCCCGCCGACTCCGCGGAGGAAACAGAGCCCGGCGACGATTCGCCCGATATTAAAACCAGCAAGCCGTTCATGGGCGATCTTCGCACCCGCATGATGGAAGACCTTCTCCGCATGCGCGAATTCTTCGACACGACCGTTCCCGGCACGATGAAGAAGTACAAGCTGGTCTTGAGCTTTTCCCCGCGCTCGGCCGACGTGACCCGCGGCGAATTCATCCGCGTTTCCACTTTGCTGCGTTACGGCTTGCGCGACCGCTGGGAACTTTACGGCGGTGTCACGCCCTACGTTCCCAACCCATTCAACACCGGCAACGAACACCACTGGGGCATGGGTGAAGGCCGGACCGGTGTCCGCTACAACTGGGGCAGTTGGGGCCGCGTCTTCGACAAAGTCACGGTGGGCATCGAGGGCCGCACGCCGCTCGGCAGTCCGCCACCCCGCCTGATCGACCGCTATTCGCACATCGCCCCGTTCATCAATGCCTCGCGCCCGCTTCCCTTCGACGACACCACGCTCTTCGCCAACTTCACGTATGATCGCGCCGTCGATGCGCCCTGGCGCGCCGCCGCCCCCGCCTTTCCGTTGGCCATCCAACGCCACGTCTTCATCGCCACGCATAGCGTGCTCTATAAACCCAACGAATTCGGCGGCATTGCCTCCTACAGTTTCCGCCACTTCCGAGACCGCGGACTCAGCACGCACCTTGGCCACGAATTCAAAATCGGCGCCATCTGGGACGCCCCTCTCTGGCGCACCCAATCCTGGGGCCTGCCGGGCAAATGGCAGATAGAAGTCTCCCCGCGTGTCACGTTGGAAGAGGGCGTCAAAACCGACACCGGCGTCTCGGTCCGCGTTCGTTGGCGCACCTCCGTTCACGAGGTCTTTTCGAAAAAGTCCTACCAGCGCAAACCGCGCCCTTGAACGAACGCCCCATCTTTGTTCCCACGGCGCTTCGGGAGGTTCGCCGTTGGCTAAAGACGAATCATCCTAAAACCACCTAACCGCCTCTTCTCCGTTCCCACGTTTCGGCGCCTGCTGGCTCCTCCGGTCTTTTGAAAATTCCGTCCGCGCCGGCCGTGAATTTCCCGTAGAGATGTCCCTTGCTCCACAAGACTGAAAACGTATTCTCCGCATCCACGGCAGCCGATTTTGCCGACGCCCCTATGGACAATTTGTACACCTTGTTGCGCGCGGTCGACAACAGCCACGCCGAATACCCTTCGCCCGAACAAGCCAGCGAAATCCTCCAGCGCAAAAAAGCCTATTTCCAGGAAGAGGCCAAAACCAACCCGCTCGCCCGCGAGATCCTCCACAACGGCCGCATCGATTGCGATGCCGTCGACAAAACCACCGGTCGCCACACCTTTCTCGCCGGCCCGGCCACGTTTTTCCGCACTCACGAATTGCTCCGCTGCACTCGCCGGAAAAACCTCCCGCTTCAGATCGGCGGCAGGGAATTTTCCCACAACGAAGTCGTCGACTTCTTCGAACGCTGCGTGCCCAACGTCCAGCTTCACCACGCCCCTTGGTGCTCCCTCGCCCGCTACACCACTTCGCTCGGCCTCGCCTGGACCACCACGCTGCTCACCGCCCACTTCGTCGGCCGCAATGCCGACCAGCCCGCCCTCTTCGATCGCAGCGTGCTCTGCTACATGGTCCTCTATACCACGCTCATCGCCCTCGTCTACACCGCCTTCAAAACCAACCGCGACGTCCGCCACGCCGCCCCTTGGAATACCGCGCTTTACCTCGATCTCAACGCCGACCTTATCCGCCGCGATCTCGGCGCCGTCGCCGTCGCCCACAAAGACATTCTCCCCCGCCAAAAAGGCCTCTTCAAAACACCCGAATTCTACTACGCCCTCGCGCGCAAAATCGAAAACCACGGCTTCGACACCGACCTCTCCGACCGCCTCCACGGCCGCAGCACCGCGCCCCTTTCCTTCAACGCCACCAAGTAGAGATCCTCGGAGCAAGCCCCGAGGCATTGCCGAAATTGTAGGAGCGGCTTTACGCCGCGATTTTTCCGAACTGCAAGGCATCGTCGCCGCCTTTGACAATTTATACCAAGTCGCAATTCAACCGTATAAATATTGCCGGCGTTCGATGGGTAGGGACGGACCACCGGGCCGTCCGTCCGCTCGGGCCATTCGCAGGCAACGTTGACGGACGACCCGGCGTGTCGTCCCTACCTCGGCCGTTTTGATATCTTTGAATGCAACTTGGTATAAGTCCCTTCAAATTGCCCGATTGCTTCAAAACCGCACCAGTCGACATTAGTCCCTTCGACGTTCGACAGCGGCATTCGCGTTTCCTCCGCCGTTAAAACTCCGTTCCCTCCGTTTCCTCCTGTAAGAAAAAACGTTTTCCTCAGCGCTCCGACGCTCGCCCCTCAACCTTCGGCGTTAGTAGGCGTGCACACGCCACCGATCTCAAGTGACTGCATCGGAAGAAACCGTTGTCATCCATTAAATGACAAACAGCTCAGCCTCCAGCCTTCTCGATCCCTTCTCCCTCGCTTAAAAAATCTCTTTGCGCCTTCCGCGCCTTTTGTGGCCAATTCATCCTTTCCCATGAAACTCTTCCCGGCGCTCCTCGCCGCCCTTTTGCTCCTTTCCGCCGGTTGCGCCTCCAACTACGCCTGGAAAGACCAGCACGTCGATCTCCGCCAACGCAAACACTTCTACGTCGAGTCCGAACTCGCCGATAGCCACCAGCTCCACGTCGCGATCGCCGAACAACTTCGCGCCCTGGGCTACCACGCGACCTCCGGCTACCTCACCATGATGCCGAAGGACGCCGACGCCCTCGTCTCCTTCAGCAGCCGGTGGACCTGGGACTTCACAAACTACCTCATAGAACTAAACATCCAGGTGCGCGACCCCGTGAGCGGCAAGATCCTCGCCAGCGCCGGCTATCACCGCCCCGGCATCGGCGGCACCTCGACCAAGGATCTCCTCCATCGCACCCTCTCCACCATTCTGGTCCCCAAACCACCCACCACCGGCATCCCGACCCCCGCGAAACCCTGACGCTTTCCCCCCATCTTTCCTCTTTCTCCTTATCCTTCTTCTTTCTCCTCCTCCAACTCTCGCCGTCAGTTTCCCCGAAAGAGGATTGAACGATCATCGGATGTGAACCGAACAAATAAGGTCGTAGCCGCAAAACTCCAACTGTAGGGGCGCAGTCTTGCTGCGCCCGATTTATCTCTGCTCTCGAAACGATCGAACGTCGCCAAGCTGCGCCCTTCCTTCCACAGTTCGATTCGAACCGGATACTCCCGCCTTTTCTCCGTTCCCTCCGTTTCCTCCTGTAACAACAAACCCACCGGAAAAATCTTCTGGGCCCAAGGAAAGACAGATCGGCCGCGAGGAAAAACGCGTGCTTCGAAAGGAGATTTACACGGGTCACAAGAAGTCCCACCCGGCGCGGAAGGAGAAACATCCCGGCCCCTAGCCAAAGCCTATGAGCTGAAAGGAGCCTCTCACCCGCTGAAAGGAAATGTCGCCGGGTTCGAAGGAGTCACCGCTCGATTCCAAGGAGGCTTCACCGCGTCGAAAGGAGTGTCGTCCGCCTCAAAAGGAGCCTCCGCCCGGTTCAAAGGAACGATTCCCCAGTCGCAAGGAGCCTCTTCCGGATCGTAAGGAGAAATAGCCAGCCCGAAAGGAGAACGTTTTCGCCTCATAATCAGCGTCTTCCAGACGCCAGCTTCTTTCTGTTGCCCGTTTGCAAAACCATAACCGTTCCAAACCACTTTTCGCCGGCCGGTTGCATCAACACCCAAACCAACGTCCAGCACCCTCAGCTAATGCGCACCATGCCGCGCTTTAATAGGAGTCTTACTGCAATCCATTTTCCGCCTCCGCGCTCGCCGATCCGCTTTCAAGAACTAAGCCTCTGGCGCGTTGTTAGGGAAATTGGCGAGTTAAAACATCAAATAACGAAAATCATGCCCGGAAAACATTTTAGTTTCCCAGTCAGTTTTCTCACCCGCGACGCCCGGCTCATGCTGGGCGCTTTGCGCGATCCTATCGGGGCCCCCGTGGTCGAACGTCTACCCTCCAACTTCGCCGACGTCTTTGCAGCGACTATCGACGAGGTCAGCAAAGGTTCCACCGGCCAGAAATCCGCCGCAGGCAAAACCGGTCAATTGACCCAGGCGCAGAATGAGGCGCTGGCCGAGGTCAAACGCCTCACGTCCGCGGCCCGGGAAACAGCCAAACTGGCGTTTCCCGACAACGGCGTGCTGTTGCGCCAGGAGTTTCAAGTCGGCAACGGGGATCCCGTCGCCCTGGCCTCGATCCTGGAGCGCGCCCACACCGTGCAACTGTCGTGCGTGAAATATGCCGGACCGCTTTCCCAGCATGGCTGGCTCGAGCGCGACACCGCCGCGCTCGCCTCCGTCACCGCCACGCTGGAAGGAGCTGACGAAACCCAAGAGGCGTCGAAAGGCGACAAGAAGGCGGTGACCGCGGCCAAGGTCGCGGCGGCCAACCGACTCTACGCCCGCTGCCAGTCGCTCCAAAACGCCGTCAACCTCGCCTATCCCGAGGCCAAAGCCGCAACCGACGACAAAGTCGTGGCCGCCCGGGCGCGTTTCCTCATGGACGCATTTCCGCCGCAGGCAGGCGCAAATGACGAACCAAGTGAAAGTGACAGCAAGACGAACCCGACGGCACCTGCACCCGGCACTGCCTGACGTCCGCTTCGCATCGATGACCTGAGGCCGTTCCTACCACAACATCAGCCAATTTCCCGAAACAACCAACGCCTCGGAGTTTTCATCGCACGCGCCCCGGCCTAAAACGCCGGGGCGCTTTTTTTGCGCCAACGATGCCTTCGCCGCATCGCCTTCAAACCAGCGTCTTGAGCCAATCCGCTCCACCCTCCGCAAGGAGGAACGTGTTGACCCCAACACGTTGGTTCGTCTCAGGCCTCACTTGAGCGTTCATCATTAAACGTTCAGCGTTGAGCGTTCCTTCGTTATCGAAGGCTGGCCGTTCTTTTACCCCGCCAACGCATCCAATGGACCTGTCCCGAGCGCGTCGAGCGGGCTCCGCACCCCCAGCCCCGGCTTTTGCATGACGTGTGTATAGATCTGCGTCGTCTCCACACTCTCGTGGCCCAGCAATTCTTGTACCGTGCGTATATCCGCGCCGCCCTCCAATAAATGCGTTGCAAAGGAATGTCGCAGCACATGCGGCGTCACCCGCTTGTCGATACCGGCACGTTGCGCCGCCAGCCGGATGGCATTCTGGAAAGTCCCATCCAGCACATGATGCCTTTTACGCAAGCCGCTCACCGGATCGGACATCGTTTCACGCGAGGGGAACAGCCACTGCCATTTCCAATCTTCACCTGCACGAGGATATTTCCTATCCAGCCCTTCGGGTAACCATACGCCCGGCAAATTGTTTTTCCTATCCTCCGCATGGAGCACCCGTAATCGAGCCAAGTGCTCGCGCAACTTGGCCTGTAGCGACTCCGGCAAAACCGTCAGCCGGTCTTTTTTTCCTTTGCCTGCATAAATCTGCAACTGGCCGCGTTCCAGATCCAAATGGTGCACACGCAGTCGCAACAGCTCCATAAGGCGCAAACCGCCGCCATAAGCTAATTCAGCCATCAAGCGCGTCGTCCCATTCAATTGCTCGAATAACTTCAGACACTCTGCCTTCGACAACACCGTCGGAACTTTTTGCTTAGCTCGCGCCCGTCGAAAATCGAACTGCCCCAAATCGCGTTTTAATGCCTCTTGGATAAAAAACACCAAAGCGTTCAATGCCTGTTTTTGCGATGATGGGCTGGCCCGCTGCTCCACGGCCATCTTCGAAAGAAAAGCTGCCACATCGTCCCCAACCGCAGCATAAGGCGACTTCGGTTTCATATGCTCAGCAAACAAACCAGCCCAACGCCGGTACGTCTGCTCCGTCCGCCACAAAAACCCTTTGCGCCTGATCGCCGTGATCAAATCGCGCTCCCAATCCGCACCGCCCAGATCTTCCGCAGCCTTGGGCGCCTGCTCCTCCAACGGACGCTTCGCCCTGACCACCCGCGACTCCTGCCCTCGTTTGAAAAACCATCTCAAACCTGCACGCAGGTCCTCCTCACGTCTTCCGGCTTGCAACTCCCGCTGCTGAATATACTCCTTGGCCAGCAAAATAGAAGCAGCAGCCTGGCGGGTTCGGCAAAAACCCAAGAAACCCATAATCGCCCGCTTGTAGGCAGCTTTGGTTTGCGCATCCAGTCCCTCTTCAACCAGTACCGAGCCCCATTGCGGAAACGAAACAACCACCTCGTCGCGCCAAAAAGTCTCTCCTTGTAAAGCCATACTCGCAGTTGAGCTTTAGCCGGTTTGATATCAAGCTCAAAACATCCAAAAACCTCCCCAACCCACACCCCTAAAGCCCAATCCCCCGATGGTTATGAAATTCAAATCTAACCTTTACCTCCAATCCTCAATCCCGTGTAAAGCTCAACCCAGTTGATGCTAATAACACTGTTCGCCGAAAAGCCCGCGATGATGTTGGTAAGAGGAGAGACTGTGGTGCCCGCGATAGTTAAGAGAGAGTTGTTTGAGCCGAAGGATTGCCGAGGCGTAGGCGAGGCCGGTCGGCGGGAGAAGGGTTTTTGGAGTTTTGAGATTGTGTGCCGGTTTTGGGTGAGCGACGTGCGATCTTTCCGAGTCGGCGTTGTCGCTGGTGTGCCCGCCGCAGGTGTTCGGAGTTTATGGTCGAGTGGCGCCCGTTGGCTGAAGTCGATTCTGTTTGCCAGGAGAGAGGCGAACCAGCCATTAGAGCACAACGCCATGGCTTCATCCTTTTGTTTTGCCAACGCCGCTCATGGCGTGGCTCACTTCTAACGTTAGCCAAGAAAGTAGACATGCCAAAGGTCGCTCGTTTTTCCGCTCGAGACTTCGGTGCATACGAAGATCACGCGCTTGTTGTCGGCTTTGCACGCGACCAGAGTGATGAGGAAAGCGACGATGCATTGGTGCTTCAGCGCGCAAAAGAAACGGAAGAAGACTCGGGGATCTACGCCGAGATTCCACCTCAGCGATTTGTTACCTTCGGCGGAGTGAAAGAAGCGCGATTAGCCCGCGATAGTTTTTCGGTAACTTTTGAGCCAGAAGCGACGGCTGAGCTTGATGGTATCGCTGCGATGCAGATTTCATTCTCGATGTCAGATGAAGATTTCAGCCAGATTCGGCAGATGCTTAGTCGTATATTTCGAGATCATGCGGGGTTCAAAATACAAAACGGCTAACCAGGCGCTAGAGCGCAACGCCTATGTCCGTCACGCCGCGTGCGGGGCACGTGTCGCGCCGGCCACAGGCGTGGCTCACCTATAACGTTGGGCAAAGCAAAACACCATGTCCTTACTTCAAACTGCATTCCTAGAAAGGTCCCGCGTTCCTGATCGTGCGAAGCTCGAAGAAGCTGTCCGTGTGCTCGGTTTCGATCTCGCTATCGACGAGTTTTATCAGCCGTTTGCTTGTTCGGGCTTTTTGCCATGCCTCCTGAAAGGCAAGAAGTCTGGCTTCGAGATTTACTTCGAGTCGCCGGACGAAGCATTGCAGAGTTTTCCACGCCTGAAAGAAGAAGTCGGAGGTAGAGATTGCGCGATTAGTTTTCGTTGGGGTGGCGACATGTTGGAGTGTGCCTGCGTGTTGATTGTGTCGGCTGCGTTGGCGAAAATTTTTGGCGCAGTGGTCCACTACCAAGACGACGATTTACTGTATTCTGCCGAACAGCTCGTTGAGGAAGCAAAGGGTGCGTTGCATGCGGCAGAGTCCTCGCCGCGTCGCCCTCCACCGCCTCCTCCGCCAAAGAAGCCTTGGTGGAAGTTCTAAAAATGAAAACAACGGAGCCCAACCAGGCATACTGCCAACGCCTATGCTCGTCACGCCCGCTGCTGGCGCACCGGTCGCGCCGAGCACAGGCGCGGCAGATCTATAACGTTGGGCGGAAGAAAATGCTGAAGCTTGTATCTCTACTTCTCGGAATCGTTTTCTTCGCCGGCTTTGTAGTGGCCGCGTTGAGCCACAAAGACGGAGAGAGTTGGAAGCCTGTTCTTGGCGGAGCGTGGGGCTCCGTCGTGTTTGTGCTCGCTTACTTCAAACTGCGGAATCTTGAGCACTGGGAGCACTCGGACGATTTCAAGGAGGCGAAGCGTGAGTTCGCAGACCTCATCGATGTTGGTATGTCCACCGCCGAAGCAGAGCGCTTACTGCAAGAGCGCGCTCCGCTAGTGGACGTTTCAGATCGACGCTATTTTGGTGGGCGGTACCAGAACCGTAAATTCAGGGTGTCTGAGTTCGATGGCCGACTATCTCGGGTCAAAGTGCTGTCGCTCGACGGCAAGGTTTTCGAGGTGCAATCAGAACCCAAAAGATGAAGAAGCCCAACCAGCCGCTCCCCTTTAGGTAAAATCAAGGGGTAAGTTTGATTTTGCCGTCAGGGGGGGGAGGGGCGAGTCCGAGAATGGGCCTCCAGCTCGTCGGAGGACGAGCCCCGGGGGGGGTAGGATGTAGCAGGTGGTTTTGGTTACATGAGATGGATATGGTTTTGGCGCTTTAACCAGGAGCCCGGTCCTCCGCGACGATCCCCATGAGTTGGTCCAGCTTTTGCGGGCTGGCCCGGACGATACTTAAAGGGCGGTAAGACCGGGAGGCCCGCCGTCGGGGCTTTAAAACATACAGTTGAGCATCAGCGAGGCTGTGCGGAACGGCTGGTGGCCCTCAAGCGGCGGGTTTCCCGGAAAAGCAAAAGTTAATGTCGGCTAAAATAGATCAAGGAAGTGGTTTAGGCGGCGGAGCGGAAAACGCGCTTCGGGTCGAAGGGTTGGGGCGAGCGTTCCAGGCCGTGGAGCAGTTTGAGGAACTTGCGGGCGACCGCGGTCATGGCTTTGCCGCCGCACATGCCGGTGTCGCGTTTGGCGTGGTAGTATTGCCCGTAGAGTTGTCCGTGCACGACGCGTTTGAGGACGGCTTGGGCGAGGACGTGGCGCAGGCGGGCGCGGCCGCGTTTGGCTTGGCGGAGTTGGCCTTGCATGGTGCCGCTTTGGCGGGGCCGCAGGTTGAGCCCGCCGTAGCGCCAGAGTTGGCGCACGTGGGCAAAGTCCCGGAGCGGTCCGGTCTCGGCGAGGACACGGGCGAGCATGAAGGGGCTGATCAGGTCGGGATGGGCTTGCAGGCGGGTGGCGCCGCGGGCGCGCAGGCGTTCGACCAGGGCGATCATTTGCTGGCGGGTGTTGGTTCGGCGGGTGCGCAGCACGGTGAGTTCGGCAAAGAGGGCGCGCAGGTCCTCGGCGAGCAGGGCCAGCCAGTCGGGGTCGGAGTCGATCAGGGCGCAGCGCTGGGCGTCGGCGAAGAGTCGCTGGATGGTCTTTGGGCCAACGTGGTGGTTGCGCAGTTTGGCGGTGCAGCGTTCCAGGCCGTCGGCGAGGATCGCGGCGGCGTTCAGGCCGTAGAGTGCGATCGTGGCTTGGGCGGCGCGGCCTTCGAAGAGCCAGTCGTTTTTAAAGCTCAATTCGGGGAAGAGCGAGAGGAGCAGTTTATGAATCCTGTTTTTACAGCGGGTGGAGTCGCGTTCGAGCCGGTCGTAGCGGGCGTTGAGTTCGCGCAGGAGCAGCCACTCGCCTTGGAGGGGACGATCGGTCAGGGTTTTGTTCCATTTGGCCAATAGTAAAATCGTGCGGGGATCTTTGATGTCGCTTTTGCCGGTATCGTTGTTCTCGACCACTTGCATCTGGTGGACGGCTTCGCCGTTGACCAAGGCGGTGGCGCAGCCGAGTTGGCGGGCCGCGCGCAGCAGGCGCCGTTCGTATCCGCCGGTGGGTTCGCAGAGGATGCGCACGCCGCCAAGGCCGTGCTGGCGGGCGTGGGTGTTGAGTTGTTCCAGCCATGAGAGGATGGCCTCATTGCGATTGGCGATATGGCCTTGGTGCGCCTGGGCCCCGAGTTCACCGTACCAGTCCAGTGCTTTTTGCCCGACGTCGACGGCGATATCCCAGCGAGTTTCCGGTTGCCCGGAGTGCGTTCTGCCATTAAGTGCTTTGTTCGTTATCATTGTTAGATTGCGGCTCCGGCTAAGGAGTGCCGGTTACGTGCTTGTCACCGTCTAGTCCGTGCCGGGGCCGCCCCTTATGTTACCTCATCCGCCTATTAGTAGCATACAGCGCAATGCCTCGACGGGGTTCGCTTTGAGTTTGGAGTCGCCAGCTCGGCATGGCTGACCAGAGATCGTTAGGCAAAAGTATGGCCTTCCCGATTTACACGTTTCCCAGTCAGAAGTTCGAGGCGATTGAAGTGTGCCTTCGCACCGCTGGTTATAGCGTCGAGCAGTCTGGTCGGTCGTTACTGGTTCAGTCTGGTGCCGCACGAGCTCAGGTTTGCGACTATACGGAGGACGGTGATGCAGAAGTTCATTTCATCGTTCTTTTTCCGCACCGAGGTTTCTTTAGCTTTTTCGTGTTCTGGATCTCGGATGGCAGACTTGTCCGGAAGCTTTGGCGGCTCTTGAAGCAGCAGGGAGCTAAATATGTTGATCCTCGTAGAATCTAAAGAGCCGAATCGGGTAGCCGGAGGTAATTAGCCTCCGGCCCCCACACCACCCGGCGTACGGGTCCGTACCGGGCGGTTCCGATCTGATTACGTCACTTTCACCTTCGTCGCAGGAGGTTTATCCCTTGACGTTGGTTTGGCGGGTAATGATAGGCGATCCATTGGGTTTGCAGGTTGGGCACCCCTTGCTTCTGCAGCCATTCGTTGGTCAGCGCGGCTTGCACGATGCTGTTGCTGCTCATCCGCCAGCAGCCTTTGCGGCTGCGGCTGGCCAGATGCACTTCTTCTTTCTTCGCGCCAAGGCGCAGCAGGTTTCGCCGCCGTGTCGGCGCGCGTTTCCATTGTTTCCAGTAGCATTGCCGAACTCGGCGGCGTAGCCATTTATCCAGCTCGAGCACTTCGCGATACGTGTGGCTGATCCGGTAGTAGCCGATCCAGCCGTTGACGTAGCGGCTCAGGCTGCCGAGCCGGTGTTCCATCGACACGGCCCACGAGCGGCCGGTCAGTTCGCGCACTTTCGCGCGGAACTCTGCCTCGGCGGCTGGGCTCCAGCGGATTTGTTTCCGTTGGATCTGACAGCCGAGGAACGTGCAGTCGGCCAGCGGCGCGGCCCGGCTTTTGGCCGGGTTCACCGTGAGTTTTAACTTCTGTTCAACGAACTTCACGACATCGGCCATCACTTGTTCCGCTTTGGCGCGGCGCGGGACTACGATCAGGAAGTCGTCGGCGTAGCGCGCGAAGCGCAGGCGGCGCCGTTCCAGTTCACGGTCCAGCGGGGTGAGCATGATGTTGGCGAGCAGGGGCGACAAGGGTCCGCCTTGCGGCACGCCTTTGGTTGTTGGTTCTCGCTTTCCGTTCGGCAACACCACCCCGGCGCGCAGGTAGCGGCCGATCAGGCGCAGGACGTCCTTGTCCTTTACCTTCGCGGCCACGCGCGCCATAAGCAGGTCGTGGTCGACGTGATCGAAGAAGCTTTTCAGGTCGCAATCGACGGCGTGGGTGTTACCCTGTGCCGCGGCGTCCCGGATCGAGCGCAGCGCTTGATGGGCGTTGCGTCCGGTTCGGTAGGCGTGACTGTTTTCGCTGAACGTTTCCTCGAACACCCCGCTCAACTCTTGAGCGAGGGCTTGCTGGATGACCCGGTCCAGCACCGTGGGGATGCCCAGCGGGCGCTCGCCGCCGGTTTTCTTCGGGATCGCCACCCGTCGCACGGGCGAGGGGCGGTAGGTCCCGTTCTGCAGTTTGGTGCGTACTTTTGTCCAGTGGGTTCGGATGAACGCGGGGAAGGCCGCGATCGACATGGCGTCGATCCCGGGCGCTCCGCCGTTTTGCCGAACCTGCCGCCAGGCGGCATTGATGTTCGCCGGACTCAAGACACGTTCCCATTGTTCGCTATGACTGCGGTCTTTCTCCGCCGCTAGGCTGCGCTCGTGGCCGGATTTGGCGTCCAGCGCCAGCTCCAGTTGGAAGCAGCCCGCGGTCTCCGCGGTCCCGATCGGTTCGGTCCTTCGCGCGTGCGTGAGGCCTTCCGGGGCTTTCGGCGAGCCTTGTGGAAGGCGCTCGCTTACTCCCGGCTCGTTTCCCGCGCTACTACGACTTCTGCTGACTGCTGCGCGTTCGCCGACACGGTTCCCCGTGGCGATGCGGGCTGGTTGCGTGTGCAACCGCCTGCTTGCCGCGCAGCTCTCCCTGGGTAAGGGACGTGACTTTCCCGACACAACCCCGGGCTTTACCTGTGACGCTGATACCCGGACTTCGTTCTGTGGTGCGCACTCGTCCGCGTCACCGGCCTTGTAACCCGTTCCTGTTCGTGGGCTCGTCGGTTTGACGCCAGCTTCTTTCCCACAGGGTCTCGCGACACCGCAGTTGCTTTTGTCTAATGCTTTTGGTTTATCCATCGGTATCTTGCAGCGAGGACTTCCACCCCACCAGTTCACTCCCATGCCAGGCACACACCAGGCGCTAGAGCACAACGCCTATGCTCGTCACGCCAGCTGCGTGGCAGCTGTCGCGCCGAGCACAGGCGTGGCTCACCTTTAACGTTCGGCAAAGATATGAAGAATATCGGCGTTAGCACGACGGCACTCTTTCTGGCCTTGGGCGCGCTAGTACTCTGCGTCGTGGCAGAGCCCTTTTATGCCGGTCTGTTGGCAGTGCCCTTTGCGTTAGGCCCCCTTGTTTATTCTCTACAGATTGCTTTGCGATGGAAAGAAGCCCGGAAGGTACAAAGAGTGATCGCACTGAGCACATCCCTTTACGCTGCTTGGTTTCTTTTCATCTATCTCGACGGGTTCTATTGGAATCCCGATGCTCAAAGCGGCATTCTTTTCTTCGTTATCGGGATCTGGTCTTTGCCTGTCATGATTCCTTTCTGGATAGCGGCTCACCGTATAGGTAAGAAATCTACTTCTAAAGAAATCAAAGCATGAAATAGCCGAACCAGGCGCTAGAGCACAACGCCGATGTCCGTCACGTCAGCTGCGGGGCAGCTGTCGCGCCGGCCACAGGCGCGGCACACCTATAACGTTAGGGAAACTATGAGATACTTACTTATATTCATTGGTTCAATTTGTGGTTTGTATGCCGCAAATACGACGTGTTCTGAACTGGCGACGAACCTTGAGCATGGTGTGCAAACGATTGCTTCCGGCCGCATCGACGATGGGTTAACGGAGATAAGTGCCCAGGGTGTGCCTAGTCGGTCTCCAAAAGAGAGAGCAGAGAATAATCAAAAGTTTAGGGATGCTCTAAAACAGATGTCCGGTTTCGGGGCGGCACGACGTGTTGTGCGATTCTCTACGCTCTACATAGGCGAAGGCTATTGTCGGATTCGTGTACTTGATAGACGAAACGCAGGCGCTATCCTTTGGACGTTTTTTTGCGAACGCGACGGCGATAGTTGGTTTATGTGCTCGGTCACCATGACCGCGAATAGTGAATTTGGCAATTTGATGAAGGAATTGGATGCAGCTGATTATGCGAAGGAAGAACAGAAAACACCCTAACCAGGCGCTAGATCACAACGCCTATGCTCGTCACGCCAGCTGCGTGGCAGCTGTCGCGCCGGCCACAGGCGTGGCTCACCTATAACGTTCGGCAAAATGAAAAAATTCATATTTACCCTCTGTTTGCTAGGCTTGTGTGCATCAGGATGTGTGCAGGTGGAGCACAAGGCACAGAAAGAACTTCACGCCCATATGCGCTATTTGGCAAAAGGGGATCAGATCGAGGTGCTTTCAATGACGTGCAATTTTGAAGCCTATGAGGATGATTTTATCGCTGGATTTAAGCGAGGGTTTCATGAACTTATGACTCCAGCTGATAAACTCCACGTAGATTATATGGGAGACTATCCAGGCACATACTACATAAATTGTGGATTGGGCTATGCAGGACTCGCAGTGCAGGACGTTTGTAAGAAACAGAAAGAGAATCCAGCTTTAGCAGAGGTTACTGGTGAGATTGAGTTCTAGGCAGCCCAGAAAAATCGCCGAACCACGCGCTAGAGGACAACGCCTATGATCACATCCGTCCTTTTAGTCCTGGCTCGCCGGTTCGGCGTGGCTGACCTGTAATGTTAGCCGAAAGAGCATGACGAATCTACCCGAAGGTTGGACTGACGATATGAGGATACCGATTGCGCCCGGTGCGCAGTCCGAGGAACTCGTCGATATTGTTTTTGAAGCTATGCTCGCATTCGAGGTTTCAGATGACGTCTGCAGAAAATTGCAGACGCGATTTGGTCTGTCGCTAGATGACGCGATGTTAGCTCTAGATCGAGTTCCTGGTGGTGTAGTTCGCGCAATCACTGCGAATCCAGCCAATTGCCCGGACAAAGAAAAAGATCCGCTTGCGTTCATTGCCTACAGCCGGGTTTGGGCGACATTGCCGAGACGACATCTCTTTTCGAGGCAGAAGAAGCCGGGTGGAAAGTGGCTTAAGTGGTTTGAAGAAAGGCGAACGATCGAAAATCAGAAGGGCTAATCGGGTAGCCGGAGGTAACTAGCCTCCGGCCCCCACACCACCCGGAGTACGGGTCCGTACCGGGCGGTTCCGATCTGATTACGTCGCTTTCGCTTTCGTCGCAGATTCTTGTCTCTGCAATGTTGGTTTAGGCGGGTAATGATAGGCGATCCATTGAGCCTGCAGATTTGGCATGCCTTGTTTTTGCTCGGCTCACGGCCCGTTGCACGGGCACCCGTTCGCCTCGCCCTTCGCGTCGCTCCGGGCCACGCCATGCGGCGTGACCATCTCCGCGCTTCGTCCAGCCATTCGTTGGTTAGCGCGGCTTGCACGATGCTGTTGCTGTTCATCCGCCAGAGCCACTGTTATAGCGAGCGATGAAGCAGGTATATAGCAGGCCAAACAAAGCAGCTTTAGAGCATTTTTAAAAATGTCATAGCCGCACAATCCGGCTGTAGGGGCGCAGTCTTGCTGCGCCCGGTTTGGCTTCGCTACAGAAAAGGCGCAGCAAGACTGCGCCCCTACGAGGACAGCTCGGTCTGTAACACCGATTTACGGGTACAGTTTTATTGTGTGTGCTCTAGCAGAATGCCTATCGTCACGTCCGGTCTTTTAGACCCTGCCCGTCGGCACGGTGTGGCTGGTCAGAGATCGTTCGGCCAAAACTTTTTAGAAGAGTGTCCGGAAAGGTGCAGATGGATCGTCGGGATAGCAGCACATGTCGCTCGGTTGCTTCGTGTGTCTTCAAAAACATGCTTACCACACCCAAAGTACGCCTTACGTCGTCGTCACTGGCCGCGGCTATTCCTCTTTCCGTACCGCGCGATGAGATTCAAGAAGCGATGGGCCCGGCACTCCAAGAGCTTCACCGGACCGTGAAAAAAGAGAAGGCCGCCCTCACCGGCCCATGGTTTACCCACCACACGAAAATATCGGCTGACCGTTTTGAGTTGGAAGTGTGCCTCCCGTTGGAAAAACAAGTTTCTCCACGCGGACGCGTCAAAACCGTCTCTTTTCCTTCCATCCAGGTGGTCGAATCAATCTACCAAGGAGATTATGAAGGGCTCGGTGAAGCGTGGGAAGCGTTCCTGGATCGAATTAAGAAAGACGGTTATAAAACAAAGGAAGATATGTTTGAGTTTTATCTGGTCGGTCCAGACACGGAGGACGATCCGAACAAATGGCAGACGCGACTTTGCAAGCCACTCCGCGAAGGCTCCTGATCGGCCGAACCACAACCTGAGGCCAAAAGTATAAGCAAAGTACGCAGGCACCCTGTGCCGTGCTTCAGGATTCCGCGCGTTTTGCCTGCAGCATGGTGCCTTTGACGCGGATACCGTTGAGTTTCGTGACGATCAGTTCGGCGTCTTCCTCGGCGACGTCGACGAGCAGGTAGTCCTCGTGGAGGTCGATCGCTCCGACGACGTTGGCAGGAAGTCGGGTGACACCGGCGATTTTGCCGACCACATCGGCAGGGGTAACCTGGTGCTTGCGCCCCACATTGAGCACGAGTGAAACCATGCCCGGCTCGCGCCCCGTGCGCGCGGGGCGTTCGTACTTCTTTTTCTTCTGGGGAATGTTTCGGGGCGCGTCTTCCTTGTCCCAGTCAGGCAGACGTTCCGGAGCGCGTGAGGGCGTGGACGCAGTAAAATCCTTGTCGCGTTGCAGCGCCGGCGCCGGCTGCGGTTTTTCCGAGGCTTTTTCGCCGTTGACGATCAAATGGATGAGCGCGGAGGCGATATCGTTGGAGGCATAGCCTTGCTCCAGCAGGCGATCGAACATGCGGTCTTGTTTTGCGAACTGGCCGGCATCGAGCGTGGCGCGTAGTTTCTCGAAGAATACATTCTCACGCGCCTCCTCGACCTGATCGAGCGAGGGCACGGTTTCGCGACGGATCTTCAGCTTCGCAAACCGAACCATGCTCTGGAGCTTATAAAGCTCGCGGCCGGCGACGAAGGTGATGGCGCGGCCGGATTTCCCCGCGCGGCCGGTGCGGCCGATGCGGTGAGTGTAATCCTCGGCGTCGTTCGGCAGGTCGTAGTTGAAAACGACTTCAAGGTCGTCGACGTCGAGCCCGCGCGCCGCGACATCCGTTGCGACGAGAAATTCGAAGCCACGCCGGCGGAATTTATCCATCACACGTGTGCGTTGGGCCTGGGAGATGTCGCCATGCAGACGGTCGGTCGCATAGCCGCGCGAATGCAGATGCTCGTCGAGTTCGTCGACCATGATCTTCGTGCTGCAAAAAATAATGCCGTAACGAAAATCGTTCACGTCGATCAGACGTGTGAGCACCTCGATCTTGGAGCGGCGATCAACCTCGTAGTAAACCTGGTCGACCTGCGGAGCGTTTTGCGCGAGCGACTCGATCTTGATCCATTCGGGATTGTTCGCGTGATTGTGGATGAGCTGTTGGATCGGCTTTGGCATCGTGGCCGAGAAAAACAAAGTCTGCCGTTCCTGCGGGCTCGCGCTGAGGATGCGTTCGATGTCGTCGCGGAAACCCATGTCGAGCATGCGGTCGGCTTCGTCGAGGATGGCGACGCGGAGTTGATCCAGTTTCAACGTGCCGCGTTCCATGTGATCCATGACGCGACCCGGCGTGCCGATGATGATCTGAGCGCCGCTCGCGAGGGCGCGAAATTGCCGTTCGTAGGATTGACCGCCATAAATCGGCACGGCGTGAAGACCGCGTTTAAAGAGGGAAAGTTTGCCCATTTCCTCGGCCACTTGCACGGCGAGTTCGCGGGTCGGGCAGAGCACGAGCACCTGCACGGCGCGGAGGTGAGGATCGGTTTTCTCGATCGCCGGGAGGGCGAACGCGGCAGTTTTGCCCGAGCCGGTGGACGACTGGCCAACGATGTCTCGACCCGTGAGTGCGACCGGGATCGTGGCCGACTGAATCGGCGAGGCTTCTTCAAAACCCATTTTATCCACTGCCTTCAGTGATTCGGCGGAGAGACCCAGCTCGGAGAAAAGTCGTTTTTCCATAAAGCACGCTGTCGGCAAGCGGGAGAAAAGAACACTCAAAAGAAGCCCCGCGATTCCTACTGGGTTTCCGGCTCCTCAGTGAAACTCGCGACTATTACGGCATAAAAACCGCTGACTCTCGCCCAACCTTTGATCAACTTCACCACCAGCATGACCCCAACCGACGCCACGCCTCCGCCACCCTCCCCCATTTCGTCCGTCGAAACGGGTGGACTGCTTGGACACCCGCGCGGTTTGACGACGCTGTTTTTCACCGAGATGTGGGAGCGTTTCAGCTACTATGGCATGCGGGCGTTGCTGGTGCTGTTCATGACAACCAAACTCGCGGACGGCGGTTTGGGCCTGCCCGATTCCAAGGCGGCGGCGATTTACGGCAACTACACGATGAGTGTCTATCTGCTGTGTATCCTCGGCGGTTTTATCGCGGACAACTTCATCGGCTCGCGCCGCGCCGTGCTCTGGGGCGGCATCATCATCGCCAGCGGACACTATTCGATGGCGATCCATTCAACATCGACATTTTACGCCGGCCTCTGCCTCGTCGCGATCGGCACGGGCCTGCTCAAGCCCAACATCTCCACGATGGTCGGCGGCTTGTATTCGCCGACTGACGAACGCCGCGACGCGGGCTTCTCGATTTTCTACATGGGCATCAATCTCGGCGCCCTCACCTCTTCGATTGTCTGCGGCTTCCTTGCCCAACACACGTGGTTTAAAAATTTCCTCGCGCAGCTCGGCCTCGATCCGTTGCAGAGCTGGCACTGGGCATTCGGCGCGGCGGGCGTCGGCATGACGTTCGGCTTGATCACTTATGTTTTGCGCCGCAGGACACTCGCGCACGTTGGCGCGGTGCCGCCGGTTCCGGTTAACGGGCGGCCTTGGGGAAAACTCGGGCTGGTTGCAATCGCCTCGCTTGCACTGATCGCGGTGATGCGACTGAGCGACGAACATAAATGGATCGTCATATTGCTCTTTTTGGTGGAGACCGCGGCGGTTCCGGCTTTCGCCTTTCGAAAAAACGAGGACAGCAAACGCATCGCCGCGATCCTCGTCTTCTTCATCGCCGCGCAAATTTTCTGGGCGATCTTCGAACAGGCCGGCTCGTCCATGTCGCTCTTTGCCGACCGCCTGACCAAAAACCAGGTATTAGGCCTAAATTTCCCTTCGTCGTGGTGGCAATCGGTCAACGCCGCGTGGGTCATCACCCTTGCCCTGCCTTTCGCCTGGCTCTGGACAAAACTCGGCCACCGCCAGCCTTCCAGCCCGCTCAAGTTTACGCTTGGGCTTTTCTTCGTCGCGCTTTCGTTCGTGTGGATGATTCCCGCCGCGCGACTGACCACTGCGGGCCTGGTCAGCCCGATCTGGCTGCTCGGACTTTATTTTCTCCAGACCGTCGGTGAAATGTGTCTGAGCCCGGTCGGTCTGAGCACGATGACCAAGCTGGCCCCGCCGCGCCTGGTGGGCTTGGTGATGGGCATTTGGTTCCTGGCCGCTGCGTTGGGCAACAAACTCGCCGGGGTGCTCGCCGGCGATTTCAAATCGGACGATTCCGCGAGCCTCGTCACGTTCTTCTGGCACCAAGCCCTCTGGGTGGGCGGCGCCACGCTGGCACTTTTCCTCCTCGTTCCCTGGTTGCGGAAACTCATGGGCGGCGTGCGCTAACTGGCCGCCAAGGCTGCGCCATGCACCGTGAGAGGCAGGGTGTTTGGCCAGCAAGTTCTTGAACCTTTTCGCCGAACCAATACAGTTCGCTGGCATGAAATACCTCGTGATTGTGTTGCTGCTGTTCGCCGTGCTCATTGGAACCCGCGCGAAAAGGGCTCCTTCGGGAAAACCAAAACAAGCCGACTACGTAACCCAGGCGGAAATCGCCACCGTCGCACGGTCGACGAATGAGAAAGTCCTGCTCTATTTTTGGAAACCAAATTGCCCCGGCTGCACCACCATGGGGCCCATCGTGGATCAAGTCGCGGCGGAATTCCCCGACATCCCGATTATTAAAATCAACACAGCCGACGAAAAGAACCGTCCCGTCCACGACGAATATCGAATCCACTCAACGCCTTCCTTTGTGATTCTCCAAAATGGAAAAGAGGTGTCGCGCTACGAACGCCCGTTTTCCGACCGGAAAGCGTATGTCTCGTTCCTGCGTCCCTCGAAGGTGTATTGAGGAACACCCGCATTTGCCGCGCGTCTCAAGTCGGACCAAACCAGTTGCAGAATAGACTCCCCAACCGCCTGCGTTGCGTTCACCGTCGGTTCCAACATGGCACTCATCGGCAAACGCAACGTCCTTCCCATCGTCCGGAGCTCACCGCCCGGATTTTATCTGGACGGGGGCACGCATGGTGAAATCTTGCTGCCCGGCCGGCTGATCCCGCCCGGCGCCGTTGTCGGCGGCACGATCGACGTTTTTGTTTACCGCGATTCCGAGGACCGGCTCGTCGCTACTCCGCAAAAGCCCCTCGCCATGGCGGGGCAATTCGCGTCGTTACGGGTCGTCAGCGTCAATCCGCGCATCGGCGTTTTTCTCGACTGGGGCATGGACAAGGACCTGCTCCTCCCCATGCGCGAAATGTTCCGCCCGGTCAGTGTCGGCGAGTTCGTTCTCGTCCAGATCGTACTCGACGAAAAAACCGACCGTCTCATTGCCAGTTCCAAGCTGAATCGGCGCCTCACCTTCCCCGAGCCCGGCACTTATCGCGAAGGCGATGGTGTCAGTTTGATGGTTATGAGTCGCAGCCCGCTCGGTTACAACATGATCGTCAACGACGCGCACCGCGGCATGCTTTATGAAAGCGACGCGCCCGGCCGCCTCGAACCCGGCGACCGTTTCGAAGGCTACGTGCGGTGTGTCCGCCCGGATGGAAAACTCGATCTCGCGCTCGGCAAATCCGGCTACCGGCGCATCGCGCCGCTCACGGATCAGATTCTCGCCGCACTCATGGAAAAAGGCGGCCGCCTGCCCTACAGCGACAACAGCCCGCCAGAAGAAATCCGCGACTATTTCGGCGTGAGCAAAAAAGCCTTCAAGCAGGCCATCGGCTCCCTCTTCCGCGAACGCCGCATATATATAGACAACGACGGCATTCGTCTCGTGCGCCCGCCTTCACAGCAGTAAACGCCTGCGTTCCCCACAAACCGTCAATCTTGTTCACAAAAGCGAACGAAGGAAAATAAAGCGCCTCAAGTTGTCTTTCGTTCTCCTTCCAAGCGTTGCCTGCCAATTCGATCACCGCCCGCTCAACACCGCTTCGTTTCCTTCGTTCTCTTCTGTAAAAGATCGAATTCCAAAAATTCCCGCTTCATGAAAAATCCTTCCGGCCCATCCACCGCCACCAACAACTCCTCCACGCGCGACGTCATCGTGCGCGGCGTACCGATCGAGCTCTGCCAATTCATCAAGTTTGGCGGACTGAGTGGGAGTGGCGGTGAAGCCAAACAGCTCATCGCCGAAGGCAGCGTGCTGCTCAATGGCATCGTCGAAACCCAAAAGCGCAAAAAACTCGCAGCCGGCGATCGCGTGACCGTCGCCGGGCAGACCCTTGTCGTCCGACTCGGATAAGCTCTGCGAAAAAAATCCGACGACTTCGGGTTCCCGCGCACTGCAACGGGCAATTCCGTCAGATTCACGACCGCTCGCCCCCGTCAGTGGGACGCTCTTTCGGATTTGCACGGATGCAAATCAGGGCGGTTTCCCATAAGGCAAAATGCAATCAGGAGCGGGTCTAAATTTCCTAGGCAAAATCCCCTTGTGAGCAAAATTGCCGGGTAATGAAAATTTGCTGATTTTATATCAATTTATATACTTGGGATTTGCGAAATATATTTACGAATTTTGAGCCAGTTTTGTAAAAAACTTGGTACAAAACGAGGACCGGGGGGCCATTAGCAAAAGTTGCCTACCTCATAACGTCCAAATCACTGGACCTAGTCTGATTTTTGCTCAGAGAGGAGCGCGCTTCGATAGGCGGACCACCCCGCCGACCCGGGGCACCAAACGCCATGAAAACAATCCTCACCCTCATCATCGTCGGAGCCCTTAGCCTCAACAGCCAGGCCAACACCAACGCCGTGCTGCGTGGGATTCGCGTCGTCGAAACTCAAGACCAACTTCATCCCCCGCGCGGCAAATTGGGCGAGCGTGGGCCCTACCAATTCCGCCGCAGCACCTGGCGGATGCACACCAAATCCAGTTTTGACCTCGCCGAAAATCGCGAGGTCGCCAACACCGTCGCAAAGCGCCATTATGCGTGGATCGAAAGCCAGCTTCAGGCAAACGGTGTCGATTCCTCCCCCTACAACGTCGCCATGGCTTGGAACGCCGGCGTGAACGCGGTCATTCGCGGACGCGTACCGGCCGTCGCCCGCGACTACGCCAGTCGCGTCCTTAACATAGCCAGCACCTATGGCACCGACGCTCCGGCCGAACCAACCGAAACCGCAACAGCCGTTGCCGCGGCTGAAACACCCGCTTCACAACCGGAAGCAATCGCCACGGAAACGCCCGCCGTTTCTATTCTATCTCCCGTGGAAGACCCCGCGTCCGCGACCAGCAATGACGCCGCAACCAATGTCGTTTCCACCAACACCATTCCCGTAGAATACGTCTACACCGTACCGCCGAGCGCCAATGACCCCGTTCCAGTCCGCTTCCATACGAGCCCCATCATGCTCGCGTTTCACCGGCCCAGCCCTGCCGAACCCGTCGAGGAACCGGCCCCCGCACAAGTCGCCGCTCTCGCCACCCCGCCCTTTGCCAGCGACCTCCTCCAGACCGCGGGCCGCATGTAAAACCAATCGCCACCACCAGAACGCTTCTTTCCTTCCATCAAAGGCTATCTCAACATGGCCTTCTGCCGCGCAGCCGGTGCCGCTGTGTTAAACAGCGGCTTTCTGGACTGGCGCATCGCCAGCCGCAATGCCGCAGAGACGATAATAGTGCGCACCGAAACAAGCGCTTGCTCTAACATACCTAAGCGTTTGCTCGTAAAATATGCAGCCCCGCAGCTTGTCACTGCTTCAGCCATTGAAACCAATTATAACCTATCGCTTCGTAATATGGTTTCAACGGCGGTTCGCTGATTTTCTCAAACAATTCTTTGAATCGTTTAACATTTTGCCGATCAGCAGCTGTTCGGTTATTCCACGCACGAAATGCTGGCAACAATTTAGCCATCGTCTCGAGCAACTTCCTTTTATTTAGCGAAAACTCATTCGCCGTCATCCCCGCGGGCATTGTCAGTTGACCGATTGGATCTCGCCACGCATGCAATCCAAAGTCCTCCGGGTTTGTCGGACGCAGATCTATCATTTTCCCAGAAGGGTACTCGATTGTCTGCAGCCATCGCGGATGAGATAGGGTCGAACTGCCCGGCCGGTCCATTGAACCATAATATACGATGGCCAGAACTACTTCTTTATTTTTCAACACCGGAATAGGAAGCATTTGGCGAGTGCCCTCGAAATAGACACGGTCTTGAATCGAAACCCATGCTAAAGCTGTCATTTCCGCTAAATCGATGTCCCCTATGCTGATTGGGCACTTCTTCGCATTTTCATGCAGCCAATCGAAATAACTTTTACCCACTGTTGCGTAAAGTGACGCCAATGGCTTTTCACTAATTTCGCTGAAAATGGTTAGAAAACTCTTACACTTTTTAGGCAAATCCGCCGTTGGCTCCACCTGTTTAAAATATATAGGAATCAGTTCGTCATAAAGCCGATCGAGCTCCTCTCCCATTTTGTCACAATCATCAAGGGTCTTCCCGAAGGGCATTTTGTGCAACGCTTGGGATCCGGCGGGAAACGATCCCCCTCCAATATCGCCTGCATTCGTAATCTTTCGCAACCCTCCTGTCGTTTTCGCGATCCAGTCGTACTCGAGCGAATAGGAGGGAGGGGACAACAAGGCTCCTTCCCCGGGCATGACGTGTTGTGGGCAAAACAGAAACACGATTTTACTCCCTGTCGGCGACAATATAGGTATTGGGAAAGATTGTCGTGTTTCATCAGGAAGCGTGAAAGCGGCCTCGCGGGCTATTTGTACGACGTCTTTTATTGGCATGGGATTAGATTTTGGAAAAGCGGATTCCTGATTTGCCGAAACAGCGCAGACCTCTAATAATACTGCGAAGTATACAAAACATCGCGCTACCATATTGGATTTTCCGTCACAACATGCGGAGCACCGCCCCGTTTAGCCAGTGCTTTTTCAAACTGCGCGGCTGGTATTGGCTCTGCGGATTGCCCAGTCCCTGTGTCGTTTATCACAACATTTGTCAGCGTTCCGTTTTCGTCGTAAGTGGCACCGGTGACGACTACGGCATGAAAAGAACCTGCAGGGGCACTCCCGGGAGGCCATAAGTATGCCGCATCTACGGCCGCGATTACCCCTTTCCCCTCCGACAGCGAAGATTCCATATTGCTCATCGTCGCTGGCATTGTCTTAGCAGGGACGCCGTTAGCCTTTAGTATCTCCACTCGCGTCGTCGGGCTTGTTCCTCCGCTAAGATAGCTTCGGTTGTTTGCTGTCACGATTACGCCGCCTTGTACACTTCCAATCGCCGGTTCAGAAGCCCATTTGTTTGATGTTGCTTGACCAAGCAATGCCTCTTGTTGGATGGCGTTTCCGGTGGCCTGCATGATGATTTGGCGAGATGATTCCACTCCACAGTTATTGTAGCTTTGCTGAATAGTCTTTGGAACAAGTGCGTTGCCGTAGACATCTGTCGAACCAGAAGCAGGCTGCCGACCATCCACCATTTTCCCGAAAATGTCGGCTGCCACTGGAGGGTTGCCCGTTGTGCCTGCCAGCCCAATCAGCACCGTTGGGCAGCCCGCGACAATCACGCCGCCGTGTGCCGTGGTATCGGTCATGCGGGCTGCGGGTTTGCGTCCGATGGGGACAACAAAAGACCCCTTCACAATTGTATCCGGCGGCCCCATACAGGTCAGTTTGTCGCTCACGCGGGCCGCGGGCTGACCGCCGATTAGCACGGTAGGAAAACAGGCTGGGAGGACGGGGCCTCCCACGTGAGGTTTTGGCCCTGGGTCAATCATCGGGCATGTATGCATGTCTCCCAAACGGGCTGCAGGTTGGCCAGGCATATAAAACCTCTTTAGTTAATTTTGACCATCGGGCCCTTGATTGTGATGATGCCGCCGGCGTCGATGTTCACTTTGCCTGCTCCACTCTTCGTAGTGACGTCCACCCCAGCGATCTCGATTTTGCCGTCTTTTTTCATCGTGATACTGGCTGCGCCACAAACGATCGATATCTCCTCACCGACTTTGAGCGACAGTTTTTTTCCAATCCCGATCGTTTCGTTTTCACCTATGGTGAGTGATTCGTTTTTTTTCACCTTAGCGGTGCGATCATTGCCGATTTCAATTTTCTCGTCGTGTTTGACCGTCTCGGTGTTGTCGTTCTTCACGAGCACCGTGCGATCTTTCTCGGCTTGGATGTAAAGCAGCTCTTTGCCCTTTGAATCATCCATCTTGACCTCATTGAAATTGTCCGCCGCACCGCCTTTGGTGGAACGGCTCGTCAAGGTGGAAATGTTCTTGTTGCCAGGAAGCGCATAAGGAGGCTTCTGCTCGCCGTTATAAACGCGGCCCGTGATAATCGGACGATCCGGATCGCCGTCGAGGAACTCGACGATCACTTCCTGTCCGATGCGCGGGATGTGCATGGCGCCCCATCCCTTGCCCGCCCAATATTGCGACACGCGAATCCAGCACGACGAATCGGCATCGAACTTCCCGTACCGATCCCAATGAAAATGCACCTTCACCCGCCCATGCTCGTCCGTATGGATCTCCTCGCCCGACGGCCCCGTGACAATGGCCGTTTGCGGGCCGACCACCATGTGTTTTTTGGCAATTCTCGCCGGCCGATAGGGCTGGTCCGACGGTATGGCTTCAAAGCTACAGGAAAATGTTTCCGGTAAATCATGTCCTTTGCTGCCAATGTGCGCTCCCGAAAACGCGCCGGCGTCAAAGGAGAGCCGCACGGATGTGATCAGATATTCGCGGTTTTGATCGGCACGCGGATGATCCTTTAAGGAAAACAAAGCGCCCACACACAGGCCGCGTGCCGTGCTGCGCCCTTTCAACACGTCGTGGACGTGCTGAAGCTCCTGAATGTGCATCTTCGCCAGTCTCTCGCCGTCTGACTGTTCCACGTATGCCCCGGGATAGTCGAAAACCTCGAATTTTGCCATGCCGTGTTGGCGAGCCAGCGGCACGGAAGCCAGCAGGCTCGTGCTTGGCTTCTTAAAATCAAAATCTGTATGAGCGTAAGTTCCGGTTAGGGCCGTCCGTTTCACCTCCCAGCTGCTGATTGCGCCAAGGATCTGACCCGCCGTGTCGGATTCCCTATAGGGTATGGTTTCGTATCCCGGTATGGCCTTATGTTTGCTCACGGAATCCGTGAGCACCATCAGATGCCGGTTTTCCTCATGCTTGAAATGGTAGCCAATGCCTTCCTTTTCCATTAGCCGCGAAACGAAGTTCCACGCACTCTCCCGATATTGAACGCAAAATTCGAGCGGCTTGTAGCTTTCGGTTAGTTGTTTCTCAAAATCGGAGAAACCGTGTGCCTTGAAAACTTTCGCAATGATATCGGGAACGCTTTCATTTTGAAAAATTTTGCAGTCCGCGGTCTGATCGAGAAACTTGAACCACGGCAGAATGGTCACCGAATAGTGCGCAAGATTCGACTCGCGTCCCTGTTGTTGGATGGATGCCACGATGCCATGGAAACGTCGGGGATTACTTCCCTTGTCCAACGTCATGCGAAGACTGACGGGCTGGCCAACGACCTTGTCGTAAGCCAGCGTCTGGTCGGTGGCGACGAGGGACGCCTGGATCTCGAAGTCACCATTGAGCGCTTCTGCATAGGTGAAGCTCCGCAGCAGCAGCTTATCCTTGCCAAACGGCGTGGTGATGGCGATCGGGCGATTATCCTGGGTGATCATGGCGTTTTCCCTGTTTTATTTTAGGCAATTACCGCTTGAAGCTGGTTTCAGTTTTCGAGATCGAGAATTTCAAGAGGGAGATAAACATGACTGGCCTGCGGTTTGAGTCCGCGCTTGCGCGCGAGACGGCAGAGCGCGAGTCCGTGGACATCGAGCAGTGCGATGGGTGCGACGGTGCCGCCACGTTGAAAATGGGCTTCGCGAATCGGCATACGTGCCGCTAGCGCCTGGTTAAAGGCTGTTTCTTTTTTTTCCACGAGAGCTCTAAGCAGTTCGTAGAAATTACGCATTTCGGGCAAATCAGGATCGAGTTCGCTTGGCAGCTTCTCCTCGAAAAGGCCTTTGCGTTCGTTTTCCAAAAGCACCTGAAGATCGGCCTCCTTTTTCAAAAAGAGATCCATCACAATCCGAATCCGCGTGATCAGCCAATTTACCGGTCGTATGCGGTTCGTGTCCCATTCCGACTGGCGCAGGCGGATGACGGTCTGCGCGAGTTTGAAATGGTCGACCGCGATGGCTTCGTGGAGATAGTCGTTGATCTGCCACGCATGAGCGGTGAAGCCGAATTCGAGAGCCTGCGCGGCATGATCGCAGCCACGGCGCAAGCGCGATACAACCTCCGGCAAAGGCCGGTTTACCAAATAGTCGGTATAACCTTCGATAAAGCAGGCCGAGGAAAGTGTTTTGAAGAAATCGCTGTTTCGCGCAGCGCGCGCTTCCGCAAGCGGCCCTTCGGCATCGTTTTTCTTTCGACGCTCGATTGAGTCCTCGCGCTGCAACTCCATGCTGCGCGGATCGGGCAAGTGCGGCATCAGACGCCAGCCATTTTGGTTAGATCGTTCCACGCGGAGTTTCATTTCGGCCTCACGGCGAGCATCCTCTTCGGCTAGAAACGCGAGTTTCCACGCCTCGAATTTTTGACGGATTTCTTCGATGTCGGGTTCGTGAGGCGGGAGGGCTTTAAGCTTAAATTGGCTCTTATTATAAAAATCCGAGAAAAGATGGTTCAAAAGAGGCGTTAAAGGAAGATCTCGATCCCATTCCAGCAACAGTTGTCCTGGATTACCTTCGTGTCGTTGGCGCTCCGTCGGCCATTGCGCCGCTCGCATGCTGCTGTGCATGTAGAACAAATAGTTCAAAAATCTGCGAGATTGTCGCAATGTATAGATATTTTCATCGTGAGGGCCTGGAGTATATTTCCCGTTGCAATAAATCCCCATAAGATGTGCCCAGGTCGCCCGAATGGCATTTTGAACCGCTGCGTAGAAATCTTCATCGTTTGAAAACCACAATTCGTTCATAATGTTATTTGATCAGGCTAGCATTGGCGTTGGGATCGTCACCCACCGATTTGTATGGCAAACAAACTTGCACAGGACCACCCGGCTTGTTGCTACAGCGGGGAGCCCCAATGCCCATCAGGACTTTCGTTGGCTTGTTTATCTCGCAGGAAACGAGTTTTTCTCCTGTTCCGCCCTTAGAAGTTGGTTCATTGGCCTCGACAGGAAACAATGCGTTTTCCACACGAGGATCTCCTTCCAGAGGCGTGAGCGACCACCAGCCTCCAGACTCGAGTGAATCTCCTCCACAATAGCGCCACAGTTTTCGCGGTTCAGGAAGTTGCACAACGCGCGTGGTCGAAGTTAAAAAGCCACCACCACCTTTGTTGCCCAACGTCCAGTCGCCGTTGTTTTTAAGATTCTCAGCACTTCCAAACCAATCCTTAACCTCCTGATCCGCAGAATCCGTGCTCTCTGATCTGCAATTATGTGCAGGGCAAGTATCGTCGACTTCGTTTGGTAACGCCTCAGGTTTGTCGGTTGTCGGTGTTTTGTAAGTTTGCGGAGCGTCGGGACTCTTTTTCGGAATCTTCTCCAATGAGTTTTCTGATTTGGCCGAGCCAAGATCGATCTCGTATTTCTGCGCATACTCCTTGGCGGCGGCCTCGTATTCTGCAGCCGTCAGCGGCTTTTCCTCGGTGGCCGCTCGCATGGTGAACTTTGCGAGCTCTTCGTAGACGGCGATCTCTCCCTTTTCGATGGCCTGCTTGGCCCATCCTACAAGTTCGGCATGCGTAATTTTGGTGAAATCGAATTCACGGCCTGCACCTCCGGCCGTTTGTTGCCAACTGTAGCGTTTCAAACCCGCCAGTCGGGGACCTGTCTCTGTTTCGTCGTAGGGTTCGATGGGAAACCATTGGTCAAGCAGCGGCTTCACGTCCTTGGGCAAGGCCTGCTTGCGCATCACCGTCTGCTGGAATCTGACCTTCGGCACCAGCCACCATCGATCGCTTTGGCGATCGGCTTTAATCGGCCAGTCCGCCGGGGACAACCACTCCATGTAGACAACTACATTTTCCCAGCGCACGCTTTCCTCCAATCGTTCCAACAATTCGTCGTCGCTCGGATCCGGCGCTGAATGACCGAAACATCCCGCTGCGCGCGCCAGCAACATATACCGGCTGCGACAAACCGAGGAATGCGGCCTCCACGCCTCTTGCAAAAAGTCGCACGCTTCCGTTGGGCGATAGCGCTTGCGCAAAACCGACGTGCTATAGTTGCAGGCCGCATCGGCCCGCACGATCTTGTTTCGGTCAAGATGGCTTAGCGTGATCACGGTGTCATTTCCTCGTCGGCTATTCCTTTTGGTTCTTTTGTTTGGTGAGAAGTTTCATTCCGCTCTCGGTGATCAAAATCTCCAGCGGGTCCTTGCGGTTCCAGAGCTTTTTATCAAGCGGGATGATCAGGCGGCGGGGATCGGCGTTGCCGGCCTGGTCGTTGGCGATACCGGGGAGATCGGCAAGGATGACCAGATGCGACACGCCCGACTTAAGCCAAACCTGCCAATGAGGATGTTCGCGGCTAACCACCAGTCGTGAAGGCAATCCCCGGCCAAACTGTGCGCAAAGATGCGAGTCATCACGGCGCAAGGGGTTGTCAGGCTGCCAGTAGTCCGTAACCGAATACGAAGTCCACTTCGGTAAATCCGCCAGCGTATTGGCGCCAACCAAGTCAACTTGCAGTGACGTGTTCGTGAGCGCCGGATCGACCGTCAGACGCACTTCAAAGGCGCGCGGCTTGACGGTGCTTGAAGCACAGCCGCCAAGGGCAATCAGCATCGTTGTGATCAGGGAAATGAGGAGACGTTGAGTGGATTTCATAAAATTAACGCAGACGTTGAATGACGCGGGCGACTTCGCGGTTAGCCAACCAATCGCTCAGGAGCAAACTGCGCGAATGCTGAATCAGGCGTTCGAGGTCTCGCAGCGGCTCGTCGTAGGTCTTGTGCAAGGGCAACTCGGTCGGATCGTTGAAATCGGGAGCGTGACTGAACACGCCTGCACCAGGAAAGAAACGAGCCAGCGTGGCCACCGCATCCCACCAAAGCTCCATCGGAACCCAGCGGTACCCCTCCTCAGGCGTCGCACAGCCATGCCCGTGGTGCTGCGGCCCGAGGGCGGCGTGCCAGCGAGCATCCGCCAAAGCGAGTTGCTGCGCACGCTGTGCGGCTGTCAGGCCATCCACCCGACCCATCGCACGCGCCAGGCTCAGAACTTCGTCAATCGATTCCGCGAGCGAGTGGCGCGCGTGGGTCAGCAGGATTCGCGTGCCGATGACCCCAAGCGAATACAAATCCTGCCGCGCTCCAAGATGAGCAACCGTTTCAAATCGTACATTCCGGAATACGTGGCCCTCCATGCGGCTCAAGGTGGCGTGCACCGTGGCAGACCATGCTGACGGGAATGAACGAAACCGCCGTTCGTGCACGCTGAGTGCTTCAGCGGTATCGAGCTGTCCGTACACCGCCACCGAACCTTCGCCGACCATCGGCAACTCGAAACAAAGCAAATCGGAGTCCCGGACCGAAAGATATTCGTCGGTCGCAATCGTGGCTTCCAAGATAAACCGATCGGCTTCCGTAATCAGTTTCCGAATACGGAGTGCGCACTCGCCCTTGGCCTGCGGGGTACCGAGGGGGGCGCTGTAGATCATGGAGCGTGGTTCGGCTAGGCGTTGGAAACGGCGCTTCTCCGTCGCGGGCAGCGGGATGACACGGGCCAAGGAAGCGTCCACCAGTGAGGCGCGCGCCGTCCACAGGATTGGCAGTTCGGATGCCGGCGCCGCAAAATCCACCCTGAACGATGCAGACGAGAGTCCCAACATCGGCATCTGAAGCGATTCCGTGCTGGCCTGCACTGCCTTCACGATTTGCGCAAAGAGCATCAGCTTGAGATGAAATGTTTCGAGAAACCGCCCGGCGAGGCCTCGCGTCGTCGGGATGAAAAAAGCCCCGCTTTGTTGCAATTGATCACAGGCATCCAGCGGCGGTTCGTTTGAAGGATCGACGAATACAAAAGGCGAACTGGTGTTATTTCGGCCCAAACCACGACCGCTGAGAAAATCGGCGTAGGTATCGAGGTCAAAGGGGGCATGACGTCGTATCAGCATGCGGCCCGCCTGCGGGTTAACAGCCAGCAGGCCATTGGCCGGGGCCGCCCATGACGGCACAGTTTGGATCAGGGCGGAATCCCCCGAAACCAAAAGAAAACCGTCCTGCGGCCGGCCCTTCCGCCACAAATACCGCGCAGCCGAACCAGCGTATGACGGTAATTTTTCGGCGCTCAAGGCGGCTTCGTTCGTGCACAGCTCGATGTCCGCATATTCGCCCGAGGTTGGAGGCCAGGATTCGCTTCGCTCGACATCCAACCAGAGAGGTTGCGTCGCACTACATTCACAACCCGTGACCAGCACCTTGGCGCGATCGGTGAGCAACATGCTTTTCACCAAGGCGTCCCAGCGTGCATCGAGAGCTGCGTTGATGCAGTCAGAACCTATGCGTTGGTTGTGGGCGGGGTTTGGTGGAGTTTGCAACCAAATCTCAAGCCACTCGCGCACAGCGCCGCCTCGGTCGATAAGCGCGGCCAGTAGCACACGCACGTCCACACAAGTTCTAAGCAAGACCGGCGCCCACGGCTCTTCGTCCGCGCTGCGCGAAAGGGCAAGATGCACTTCCAGCCACGCGCCTCCGTTTCTCAGCGGAATAAATCGCAAGTCATGGCGCTCTCCGAGCGGGCTTACGGGGGAAGCGAGGCGAAATTGGCCGTCGAGAATCATGGGGCAAAATCAGCGGGTGAGTAAAAAAGCTGCGGCAATCCCGATCCATGCGGTGATACCAAAACCAAGGGGCTTTCCCCAATCCGTCCGCCAGGCGGCCTCGAAAGTCCGCGCGTTTAGAAAATTTCGATGCGGAATTGCGCCCGTGAAGCACCAACCGATAAAAAGAGCCACGTACCCAATTCCCCAATACAGCAGGGGTCCACAGGGAATCGCCGCAAAATACAATGAAAGGGCTGCCACGACCGCCAAGGTCCAGACTGCGATCCAGAACCACGAAATACCTCTCCAAACGGTCTCGGATGTCGCGCGATGATTTTGCGCCATCAACACCGAACCCATCAGGGGCGTAAAAAAGACCGACAGGCCAAAATACATCGCGGGTGACCAGATCGAGATGCGCGGTCGGTGATCCGGCTGCGCCCAAAATGACAGCGTGCCCGGCGTACCGGCACTACGGTTGGGCGAGTTCGGGTCTTTCCTTGGCTCCAGCAACTGGGTTTGGTTTGTCGAGCCATTGGCAAGTCGCGTCTTGGGTGTCGCCGGGACAATCACTCCGGGCAAATCCTTCACTTTTTCCCAACGGGGCATGCCCTTGACCCAGTATTGATCGTCGGGCATCACTTCACCGCTGGCGAGGCCTAGGTTCACTTCGGAAAGCGACATCGGACGCGAAGATTGGCCGGGAGTCGCAATTTGGTATTTTCCTGAATTCAACATGAGGGAAGTGGTTTTTTAATCGCCGGCAAAAACGGGGAACGATCGCGCCTTCGATGCGCCAAAAAGCCGCCAAAACAAGCCCTTGCCGCTGGCGCGGGCGCCGTCGAGCCGAACCAACGCTTCAGACAAATTTTTCAAGGACAGTTGTCCGTTGAAAAGCGAAGTTTGCGGGATCTGATGATTGGCAAGTTCAGTCAATTTCTGTGTGAGCAAAGGTTCGAGGCGCGGAATCGGTTTTCTCGATTGGTCCGTCACGAGTGGAATGTGACGGCAGCCGGCGCGCATCCTGAACATATCGCCACCGCCAGGCTGTCCGACCATGAAGTCCGCCCACGAGCCACCCGTCGGCATGATGGCCAACAGCGGCACCCCCGGATCTAATTCGCTCAACAGAAGCGCAGACCAGGCATTGATCGTCGCCGCCACCGAATTATTGATCGCAGGCAAACGCATGCCCTGGGCACGTGGGGCCTGGGAAAGCGACTTGTAGTTCAAAATGCCGGGCGCGAAGGGACTGAAACGTTCCACGATGTCGTGGTAAACCGGATACAACAGCAGGCCGTCTTCACGGATCCGTTGCGACATGACGTCAAGGCCCGTCGTGCCAAGAAATCCAGCCGCATCGCGGACGGAAGAATCGGGATGCGCGTTGCGGAGGTTGTCCAGCGTCTCAGTGACCGTCGAAATGACGCGCCCCGAGGTCGTCGCCGCTTTCAGGGCGGAAAACAAGTACTCGAACATGGGCATCACCGAACTCCAAACCCAGCTCAGGGGTAAATCGACCATGTGCGCGCAGAGAACCATCGGATAGAGGCTGCGCCCCTTGCCGTCTTTCGACGACGAAATGTAACCGAGCAGGCATTCCCGCGGCCGCAACCAGAGGAACCAGTGATCAAATTCCGGAAGGCGGTCCGCCGCCGGAAGCTTTTCCCACGTCTGCGCCTCGATTTCCGCACGAATCCCCTGCTGGTAGAGAATTTGTTTAGCGATTACAAGTGATTCGGTTTCCAGTCCAAAATCGAAATGATCGTTCCATCCGGGGTGCTTGCCAAAGGCCCCCAGATAGATGCGCGGTCCGGCCGGGCGGTCCGACCAGTCTTCATTCAGGAAATCAGCGAGAAATTTCATTTTATCACGCGTGGTCGCTTCCGTGGTTAGGGCCATTGATCAACCGGGGGAATCGGCTGTTCGAATTGAAGGGTCAAAACGAAGTAGCTGCGTGTTTCGCCCGTTGCTACCTCGATGGGGCAAAGCCAGGTCTTGCCTCCGTCCGTTGCCAGGCAGTTTTTCTCCTGGGCGATCAGGCGCAAAGGACCCCAGGATCCTGTGACCGCCGCACGCGCATCCGCCTTGGGTTTTGTTTCAGCACCGACGAAGAACTCGCATTCCGGCAAGGCTTCCGAACCCAGGATCGCAGTGATGTCCGAGGCCGTGGCGACTTGGGTTCGCACCGCTTTGCTACCCAGCCTCAGGGTGCGGAAGCGATTACCCGCAAATGCGTCCGCAAAGGACAAACTCGGGGCAATTTTCTCCAACAACCGTCTCTGATCGGTAAGGCTGGCGACGCCGATCTTCACCGTGCAACCCAGTCCGCTTGGTTTTGCAACATTGCGAACGAAATCCGTAACCTGGCTGATGCGCGCGGCAAGCCGTGTGTAGGCGGTTTTCGCCGATTCGGGAACGCTTTCAACCTTGCCGTCGGCAACGGCGTTCTGGAGGTCCGCATACAACTCACGCATTTGAGCTTCCTTCATTCCGCCAGCTCCGCGAATGACCGGAAAACCAGCTTTGTTAACCAGCAACTGCTCAAGTTCGCGGGAGTATTTTTCCACAAGATTAACCGGACCCGAAATGCTTGAGCGCTTCTGAAGCAATCCGGCGGCGCGCATGAACTCGGAGCGCAGTTCGCCCTCGTATTTCATGGTCCGGGCGTTGATGGCGCTCAAGGCGGCCTGCTGTTCAGAAAAGGCGGCGCCAAGGCGGCCGAGCAGATTCGCCGTGCTCTCGGTGCGCACGTACATCTGCGCCAGCCAATCCCGATACACTCCAAACCGGTAAGAATAAACGCGGTCCGAGGTACCGGCGGCCGGCACCGTGGCCTCCATGTCCAGCTTGGGGATGCTGCTCATTTCGCCAGGGGTGAGCGATTGTTGGTAGGCCTCGTCAATGGTTCGGTCGACCTCGGCAAGACGGCGTCGAATCTCGATGAAGAGTGGTAGATCGGGCGGCCGGGGGGATTTCTTTTCCAAACCGGCGGGATCGACGCAAGCCGCGGCAATCGAACGGGCGGCGGCGCGGCTGCGTTCACGCGCGTGTTCGAACATCGCTTGGTACGCGCTCTTCAGCGTGAAAAGACTGGAGGGCATACCGTCGAGCGCGGCGGTGCGATTCAACATTTCCTCAACTGTGCTGCGGCTGGCCGCCATCGCGTCATAAGCGGTATCCACTTCCAACTGCCAGCGTTCGTTATCCACAGCGCTGTGCACGGCGCGAAGGAAGTCGCGCTCACGGGACAAGTGATGCTCAACGGCCAGACGCGTGTTACGGATCAAATCCACGCCCATTTGCTGGTCGGCGCGCACATTGCGCACGGCATTCGTGAACGTGCTCCAGCCTTGTTCCAGCGGACGGTTTTCCTCGAAGGACCGCCCGGCCGACAGCCATTGCAAAGGCCAGGGATTTCTTCCGGATTGCAATGTCGCGTCGAAAACGCGCGCGAGTTCATGCGGTACAGGTTTGAGCCCAAGCCAGGGTTGCAGCGCAGCGTGGAAGAAATGTCCCGGATCGGTCCGTTGCTCAACGCCCACCAATTTCCCAGTGCTGTTGCGTTGGTTGATCATGCCTTCGAGCTTGAGAAGAAAGGCCATGCGGCTGGCGTTGATGTCGTCCCAGCCCACGTTTACATCGAGCAGAGTTTCACGCATGGAGGTAATGAGTGGTTCCACCACGCTGCGTTCATACACCACGCGTTGTGCCTGCCGTCGCATGGTATCCAAACCCACGACCATGTTTTCCATCGGCTTGAAAACCCACGGCACAGACATGTCTTTGCTCGCGAGTTTTTCGAGTTCGTCGTGGAAATTGACGACCGTGCACGACTTTCCGCCCACCTTGACGAGGTCGTCACCCGTGTAGCGCCATTCTCCCGGAGTCTTTGAGGGTTCGACGATCGGGTGCCAGCGGGCGCCGGTCCATCCGCTGGCCGCCGTCTGCCAGTAGTCGAGTTCGGAACCGACGCTGTTTTTCAAGGCCGATGTGCCAATCCAAGAAACGAGCATGAGCAGCGCCAACCCTGCCGCAGCAATAGTGCCGAGAATCGTGTAACGACGACGCATGATAGCGCGTGTATCCGACGCGTCGGTGACGAGGCCTTTTTCGCAAAAGATCTTTTGCATGAAAACGTCACGCAGGAAAAACGAGCGGTTTCTGTCCCAAGCTTTTTGTTCGGGAAGATGATCGACCGGAATGCCAAGCGCGCTGGCCAGTTCGACATCGAGCGCCTTGCCCTCGATAAGAGCGGAGGTAAAATAGATTCCGCGCAGGAAAAGCGGCTTTTGTGTCCATTCACCGGATACAAAAACAACATCAAGATACTGTTTCAGCCGGGGCGCGATCGCTCCCACGCTGGCGGGAAAATCGAAGAACGAATCCACCTCGTCGATACGACGGCCTCCGGTGGTGGCCGGTACCGGGTCCCGCATCAGGAGCAAGCGGCGCTTGCGCAAACGGGCGGTCACGGAATCGATGAACGAGGTCACCAGATCGGGCCGGAAGGGAACATCCAGTGGCTCGGGATTCGACCAACCCAGCATCTGCTGCTGCATCTGCTGATCGTTGATGTTGGCGAAAAATTCGCGGAAGCCGTAAATCAAATCGCATTTCGTGATCAGCACGAAAACAGGAAAACGAACATCCAGGACCTTCTGAATTTGTTCCAGCTGGCGGACGATGCGACCCGCCTTGCGTTGAATCTCGTCCGAGCTGTCCTTCAACAAACTTTCGGCCGGGATGACCAGGAGCAGTCCGTTGATCGGGCAATTTTTGCGATGCGTTTTCAGCAGCTTGAGGAATTCCGTCCATTCCGAAGTTCCTCCAGGCTGCGCCTCGTGGAAAAGCATTTTGCCCGCGGTATCCAGGAGAACGGCATGATTGGTAAACCACCAATGCATGTTGATTGTACCGCCCACGCCTTGCATCTCGTCTTGCAATCCCGGGGGAAAACCGACGCTGCTATGGCGAATGGTTTCGGTTTTTCCCGAACCTGGTTCTCCGCAAACCAAATACCAAGGCAAGCTGTAGAGGTCTTTGCCCGCATCGTTGAAAGCTTTCAGTCCTTTTTCGAAAACTTCGCGCAAATCCGCCAGTCGCGCCCGCTGCGAGGGATCCGAGATCGAGCCCGTCAAACTGTTGGCTCGGTCGAGTCCTGTGCTGAAGGCCTGGCTGGCTTGTTTGGTTTTCCAACGTCGATAGAGGAAAAAGCCACCTGCCAGAAGGCCAACAAAGACAAGCGCGCCCAAGACGAACCAAACCGCCCTGAAATCGATCAGTGCGACGATGCCGAGCACGATGAGCACCGCGACCACGATGATCAGAATTCTAAGACCCAAGGGGAGACGTAACCATTTTTGCCACATGGAAAATCCTTTGTTCAGCGTTGCGCGCCCTTACGGCTTTGATCGTGTTCCACGATCGTGTTTAGCGCATCGTGAATATCGGTCGATGAACGCTTGAAGAGATAGAAGTTCAATCCGCCGACCAGCACGACCAGCCCCACAATGATGAGCACCAAAGGTGTCACACTTTCGCTTACCGGTAGAGGCAAGTTCGTCGTGTCCGTATGCCGGTAGGCGTCGGGAGTAACGAGGGTTTGTTCATCCGGTTCGATGTAGTTCGTGATGCGCTGGGCCACCTGACGCATTTTCTTCCTCAAATACTCCGGCTGCAGCTGGTACCAGCCGGTAAAACCGAGACCGATGCATGTATAAAACACGGCGAGGCGCTCTTCCGCGTCCGCACCTTGTTGCGCAAGATTTTCATCGATGATGTCGAAGAATTTTTCGTCGCCCGCGAGTTCGTTGCGCTCGTAGGCGAGACGTTTTTGGTTCCATTGCGCGGCAAACGGCAGGGAACTCTCGGCGATCAGGGAATCGACGAAAAAGATAAGGGCTAGTTCGACCTTTTTATATTGCTCGGCCAGGCCCGGACTTTCGCGTGAGGCGGCGGCGGCTTTGGCAAGCAACTCCCGGACTTCCGTCCGCACGATATCGTGGTCGGTGGGCTGCCCCGAGCGTGCCAGCCGGTTGAGGCGGCATACATAGTTGAACAGAGGTTCACAAAGTTCGATCAGTGTCATGGCGATAAGCGCTGGTTATCCGGCTATGGTCATGTAGAGGGTTACCTGGAGGTCCGAGGCCGCCATGTTGGGCCACCGGACGATGACCGATTTCTCGGCCTGAATTTGCTGCCAGATGCGTGCACTGTCCGACCGGATGCACCGGAAATAGGTCAATCCCGCCTGGGCCGGCAATTGCAGCGGCGCCACCCTCTCCTCCTTCAACAGCATGCCACGCACCGCGCGATTCGCCAGGCTGCGAGGCATGAATTTGAATTGATCCGGATCCTCAACGAGCCGGATAACCTCGCGCGGGTCCTGTTTCGATTTGATCGCAAGGTAGTATTCGATCGGGCGCGTGAGGTGCTCTTCGCTGAGCACCGTGGCGAGATGGGTTTCTTCGGTGGTAAACTCGAGCCGGAGGAAGCTCGCACCGCCCGCGTTCTTCAACAAAGCCCGCGTGCGAACATCGATATCGTTGAACGAGCGCGCGAGTTCGTCGTGGTCGTAGTAAGCCGCCTCGTAATCGGCGCGCTCAGGATGCAGCGCGGTCAGCTCCGCATAGAGACTGCGCAGTTCGAGGTGCCAGGAAAATGGCGAAACTCTCCCCATCTCCAAAAGCGCGTTAAGCCGGGCGATCCCGCGGCGCAGCGTGCGCAGGCGCAGCAGTTGTTCGAATTGTATTCCTCGCATCGTGTCCACGGCGAAACCGCCACGAGTCAGCACAACGGCAAGTTCCTTGCTGCTGACTTCGATCTGGTTGACGAGATCCCGGACCTTCTTGTGAAGCAGCGGCGAGCTTTCGAGAAACAGGCAGGGCGGCACGAATTCAACGTCGATGCGCGGTGTGCCGAGATTTTCGCCCGCCACGCGCAAAATCCGGATAAGCGGAATCGCCTCGATGTCCGAACGGTCCTCGCGCTCGGTGATCAGTCGCGCATTCAAGCGCCGCATGTAAACCGGTTTTGGGTTTTCGCCCGTGTTTTCGTCGAACAGCGTCATTTCACGCGGCACATACGTCAACTTCACGCGAGGATCGACGTGCGCGCCGATTTCAAAGGCATTCGCGCGCTTTGACTGCCACAACGGAACGGCCAGCGAAATCAGAAACGAATTTTCGCCCGTCGCAAAAAGCGGTTTCAGATCGAGGTCCGGCAGATCGGCGTTTTCAAAAGCCGATACAACCAAACCAGACGGCATCACCACTTTCAACTTTTCGAAACGCAACCGATAATTCGCGAGTTCGTCCTGGGAAACTTCGGTTTCCCAAATACCGTATGCTTTTGGCAGGCTCAAGCGTCGAACCTCGGCAATCTCATCCGACATGCCGTGCTGCAAGTGTTGCAGATGATGCGGAAGCAGGAAGAGACCTTCGTGCCAGTGAAGTTGTGGACTCATGTTTGGATGCGTTTAATTGTTTGTTTAAATTGGTTTTGTGATGCTCAACGGTTTTCGCCCCGGGCGAGCTCCTCGGTAAGCCGCACCAGATGCTCGCGGATGTCGGCTTCAATCGTCGCTTCAGTGAGTTGGGCGGTTCGCTCGGTATAACGCTGCCAGGCACGTGCCTCTGGATTACCGAACAACCCGGGCTTGCCCTCGGCGCGAACCACTTCGCGAATCGCGTCCGGCGAATAATGCGCTTGGTAGGTGTGCGCAAAACCGCGTCCCACCGCATCGAGCGAAGCCAGCAACGCAGAGAGCAACTGCCGTGTTTTTTCGATCTGTTGGTAAACTTGCGTGGACGACGATTCCATTTCCCCAACAAGCGACCGGCGCATCAAGATCCGCAGTTCTGGCACCATGTGATCGCGGCGCAGTCCGGATTTCGGCGCAATCGAGCGCCATACATTCCAAGTCAATTGATCCAAAATGCTCGCCATTTCCGCCAATAAAGCAAAGAGACGGCCCAGTCGTTGCGGATCGATTTTGTCCGAGGAATTCAGCTTCAGCCGACTCTGGATTTCCACCAACGCCTCCCCGTCGATCACGCGGCCGGTTTCTTTCACCAGGCCCGCTTTCGCCAGGCGGTCGGCAATGGTGGCACGACGCTCCGGCGTGAGCTGGGGAGCGACTGCACAAAGCGCCGTCACGAGTTCGTCGGGCGTCTGCGGTGTCGGGGCCGCACCCGCCGCGTCGAAACTCACGGTCGCCATTTGCCAGGTGGGAAACCGTTCGGCAAGTGCGTCGAGATATCCGCGGCGCTTGTTGCCCGGTATGGGTTGCAGTGCACGAGAAATTTCCTCCCCCAACCGCGCTTCACGGGCTTCCACCGTTTCTTCCGCCAGTGATGCCTGAAGATACGACAAACGCTTCGCGAGCGCCTCGGCCCAAAGGCCGGCTTGCGTGTCGGATGAGATCGTAGAGGTGACGGCGCTCATTTGTAGGAAAAAGTGAATTCGTTTTCGTTCGCGCTAAGCTGAACTTTTTTCAACGGGGTGCCGGTGCTGATCCGCGACAGGACTTCGCGTGCGATTTCGGGCAATATTTCCTGCGTGATCAGTCCCTCGACGATGCGGGCCCCGCGTTCGAGTTCGCCGCAGCGTTTGCCGATAAGCGTGAGCACATTCTTGTCATAGGTTAGCGGTATCCCGTGGTTCTCTTGAATACGCTTCCCCACGCGAACGAGGTTCAACTCGATGATCTTGTGCAACGTCGACTGGGAAATCGGCGCATAAGGCACCACCACGAGCCGGTTCAGCAATGCGTCCGGAAAAACTTTCATCAATGGCTGGCGCAGCGCTGACTCGATCGCCGCCTGCGTCGGCACGAGTTCTGGATCCTTGCAGAGGTTTACGATCACATCCTGCGCCGTGTTGCTGGTCAGAAGGATGAGCGTGTTTTTAAAATCGATGAAGCGCCCCTCGGCATCCTCCATGAAACCTTTGTCGAAGACCTGGAAGAAAATTTCGTGCACATCCGTGTGCGCTTTTTCAACCTCGTCGAGCAACACGACGCTGTAGGGCTGGCGACGGACGGCCTCGGTCAAAACGCCGCCTTCTCCGTAACCCACGTAACCCGGAGGCGATCCCTTGAGTGTGCTCACGGTGTGCGCCTCCTGGAATTCGCTCATGTTGATCGTGATGAGTTTTTGTTCACCGCCAAAAAGTGCCTCGGCCAGCGCCAGCGCGGTCTCGGTCTTTCCCGTACCACTCGGTCCCACCAGCATAAAAACTCCTACCGGACGGTTCGGGTTGTCGAGTTTTGCGCGGCTGCTCTGGATGCGGCGCACAATGGTTTCCAGCGCGGACCGCTGGCCCAATACGCGTTGCTCCAGCGTTTCCGTCAGACGCAGCACGCGCTCCACTTCGTTTTTGACCATGCGGCCCACCGGAATGCCCGTCCAGTCTGCCACCACATCGGCAATGGCGAATTGGTCAACTTGCGGCCAGATCATCGGCGACTCGCCTTGAAGTTTTTGCAGTTCGGCGCGAAGCGACAAAATATCGCCTTGGGAGCCAGCGGATTTTTTCTGCGCTTTTGTCGCTTTGCCGCGCTTGGCTGGAGCGATCACTGCAGCAGCCGGCGCAGCGGTCGTCAGGGAGCCAGCGTTCTGGACCGTCAACAACCGGTCGACCAGCGTCTTCTCTTGCCGCCAGCGGGACTCAATCTTCTCCAGTTCCTGTTTTGCCTCTTTTAATTGGAACTCCAGTTTTCCGCGGCGCTCGGAGTTCTCCCGGGCTTCGCCGGCTTCCCGTTTTAGAAACGCCAGCTCTGTATTGAGCAATTCGATACGCCGCTTCGCGCTGTCCAATGCGGCAGGGACCGCCTGCTGGCTGAGCGCAACACGTGCGCAAGCGGTGTCGATCAAACCCACCGCCTTGTCGGGCAATTGCCGCGCAGTGATGTAACGATGCGAAAACCGGACCGCCGCTTCAATCGCTTCATCGAGAATGCGAACCTTGTGATGCTTCTCAAAATTGAGAGCGACATTGCGCATCATCTGCACGCACTTTTCCTCGCTGGGTTCTTCAACTTTTACGATTTGGAATCTGCGTGTAAGCGCCGGATCTTTTTCAATGTGCCGCTTATATTCCTGCCACGTGGTCGCTGCGATCGTGCGCAACGAACCGCGTGCGAGCGCCGGCTTCAATAAGTTCGCGGCGTCGCCCGTGCCCGCGCTGCCTCCGGCACCGATCAAAGTGTGAGCCTCATCGATAAACAAAATGATCGGTTGCGGCGAGGCCTGTACTTCGTCGATGACGCTGCGCAGCCGTTGTTCGAATTCGCCCTTCATGCTCGCGCCTGCCTGAAGCAGGCCGACGTCGAGTCCGCAAATTCGCACGTCCTTCAGTGATGGAGGAACATCGCCCGCCACCACGCGCAAGGCAAGCCCTTCCACCACCGCCGTCTTTCCTACACCAGCCTCTCCCGCCAAAATTGGATTATTCTGACGGCGGCGCATCAGGATATCCAGGCACAGGCGAATTTCCTCATCGCGACCGATGATCGGGTCGAGTTCGCCTTTGCGTGCCTTGTCCGTGATGTCGGTCGTGAAGCGTTTCAACGCTTCCTGCTTCGCGTTGCCGGACGGAACCGCCTGGCTGGCCACTCCGGGCGCCGCGCCCGACTGCGACGATGCCAGCCCGTTTTCCTTCGAACGTTGAAGAATTTTCGCAAATTCCTCCGCCAGCACGTCGGCTTTTATCCGGCCGAATTCGACCGATAGGCCGAGCAGTACGTTTTTCAGCGAAGGCGTTTTTAGAACGCCCAGCAGCACATGACCGGTACGGATCTGCAATTCGCCGAAAACCAGCGACGCATACGTCCATCCGTGTTCGACTGCTTCATCCAGATGGGGTGAGAAATCTGCGATCGCCGTCGCGCCGCGCGGTAAGCAATCCAACGCTTGCGCGAGGTCTTCGTTCAAGCGCCCGAAGTCACAACCAAAATATCCCGCCACAATAAAAAAGTCCGTATCCGCAGCCGTCAGCATTTCCGCAACCCAATGCGCGAACTCCACGTAGGGATTTCCCCGCTTTTTGCAGAGTACCGTAGCCGACTCAATCAGCTTGAAGGCGACGGGGTTTAGCTTTCCGAAAAGTGTGGAGCGCTTGATTTCAGACATGGAAATGGTGTGGCCGAAGGAAGGGATTCAAAAGGTTGGTTTGCCGTTTTTTTGTGGTTCCGTTTTTTGTTTTCACGCAGCGCGACTTTCGAAAACGACACGACGCAGTTCGTCTTTGGGCGAATCCTTACCGATCCAGCTGTTATATCCTAATTGGGAGCCATCGCCGAGCTGCACGGCGGGAATTCCCCTACTTTGCACATCGAAGGCGACATCCCAAAAGAAGGTTTCTCCCACGTAACTTTTCACCCAGCAGCAAAGCCGCTTGAAGGCAGTGCTCCCGGGCTGAAGTTTTTTAAACTGGCTGTAGGACAGCGGTCCCATCAACACGCGCAACGAAAGGCAACCGTCCCATACCGACTCGCCCAGAATCAACGATTCGCCCAGCAGGCCGCTCGAACGCGGTCCGGCTAGTCGCGAGCGGTTTTCCGGCGGAATTGTCAGCCAACGGCCTTGAAACGGCTGAATCTCGGCTTTGGTTTCGAAAAAATCCCCCAAAATTTTACCAAGGCCTTCGGAAGAACGCGTCCCGCGGCTCAGCCATCCTGAAAAGTAAAACCTTCCGTTATCAGGAAGTTCGTCGCGGTCCATCAAGCTGTCCTGGCCCTGCCCCACCAGGCTGGCGACAAAACGGCGGTAGTGACTTTCCTGCGGACGATCCATGTCCACCGCGATATTGTTGTCTGCCCAGGCCCGCGCGAGGAACGACATCATGCGGTGGTGAAACAGGTTTAAAAACTCCACCATTGTTTCATCTCGATGGTTGTGGAGCCTCTCGTACACGTATTCGGTGTAATTCGTCGGCAGCGGCCCGTTCACGCCGAGCAAGCCGTGGTAAGCGAGTTTAACTCGTGTCGGCCCGCCTTCCGCCGGCGTCTCCACTGCGTCGATTAAGGCGGTGGGAAATGTCAGCGACGGTGTCTGACCAAAACGTACGGGCTCGTCCTTCGGCAGGTTGGCGTAACCAATTCTCGGATACGCCACGCCATGACGCTGCAGCAGCCGTACGGCCTGAAAAAACTCGGTGCGCAGCAAGCTCTCCGATCCGGCTAAGCTCATCACAACACCCCTTTCTGGCCGGTTCGCGCGGGCCAGCGCATGAGTTCACCGCGTTGCAACGTGGCCACAACCGTCTCTGTGAAGGAATTTACCGTCACGTATTTTCCGAGGAAATATTCCAACACACCGCCAAACAGAAATACGCCCGCGCCTTCGAAACATGCTTCGTCAAAAGTCAGGATCACTTCCAGCCCGCGTGCAAAACACACCGGGCCCGGCGTAAAAATCCGGCGCAGGACCGGCCGGCTTTTAGCTTCGCGCAAACCTTCAATCTGACGGCGCCCCGCAGCCATCCGTTCTCCCTCGGCACAATAGAGCTCCAGCATCTCGCGCAAGGCCGCGGGGCCTTCGCCAGCCCGACCCTCCAATAGCGAAAGATAGTTGAGCGAAAGGTGACTGATCAACTTCCACGCGAAATCTCCCTCGGCTTGTGAGGGCAGCGGCTCCGTGGGATGAACAAGACAGCGCGTCGCTGTCACTGGTACGCAAACTTCAAGCGTAAAGTCGGTCGAACCACCTCCAACCGCCATCATGGTCGGGAGATGACGATTTGTGCAGAGCGCTTCGAAGCCCAATTGCCGCAGGGTCGTGGCGACCGGCATATTTCTGCAATCGACGAGCGAGAGGTAGACATCGGTACCGGCACAAGCCGCGCGCTTGTTATGCTCCTTGAAATAGACTTCTTCCTCTTTCGTCGGCATGCGCGGCACCCGTTTGACGCTGTAAAATGCATCGGAGGCTCCGGTCTCGTGTTGCGTGTGAAAAAACGGCTTAAACTCCCGCGCCTCGGCCGACTCGGCGCCGTAACCCATGACTTTTTCAAACTCGAAAATCTCGTAATCCAACGGCCGGTTTTGATCCGGACACACAAAAACTTCCGCCGCCCGGCCGTTCACCGGCAGACGATCCAGCTTCTGCGAAAACAAATTGATCGCCGGCGTACAGTGTAACTCGAACGAGGAGCTGTCGAAGCGGTTTTCCAACCGGCCTTCCACGGAGTCGAAAAGTATGGTGATATCGATTGTTTCGCTTTCGCAATTTTTGAGGGCCGATTGGAAACCGCCCAGTTCCACAAACAAAAATCTCTGCGGAAGCGCGAAATATTCGCGCAACAGCCGGTAGCCTTCAAAACCTCTCGGCGTCGACGGCAGCAATGCCTCCTTGGCCGAAAATCCCTTGCGCCGGACTCCCTCGCGTCCAAATACGCCGTGCGTGACGGGCCGTTCCCCCTTCTGCTGGGTTTGCACGACGATGGCCGTGGCGTGCCCAATCAACAACTCGTAGAGAAGAAAAGGAATTTGGTCGCTTCCGTTCAGATGGATATCCAACGGATCCAGTTTGATCTTGGAGAATGGCAATCCGCCCCCTGAAGTCAGCCGAAGCCGTAGCGCCGACCGCGCGGAGAGATGCCCCGGCAGTTCCAGCGATGCAAGATTGCGCGTGAAGTATTGCGCCTCCGTCAGGCGAACCGGAAGCAGACGGACATCGTGTGCGGTCGTGAAAACGCAACTCGTGCTCTCGCCGCGGGACCGCAGCGATTTCAAACGCGTGCCCCGCGCCAGCAAAACCCCATCCGCAAGCGCGGTATCCTGCCAGTCGGGATCGAACCGCACAATCGTCATCGATGGCATTGGCGCCAGAAATTGCGGGAAAACAATTTCGAAAAGCGACTGCGTAAACCGCGGAAATTCAGCATCGAGTTGCAGATGGATACGTGCCGCCAACCAGGCAAAACCCTCCAAAAGTCGCTCAACATGCGGATCGGGACAGACCTCCTTGCCGTTCGGATCGAGCGCCAGCCGTGAGGCAATCTTCGGATACTCGCGCGCAAATTCCCCGGACATCTCCCTGAGATGCCGAAGTTCCGTGTTATAGTGCTCGAGTAGGCGTCGGTCCATGTGCAGGTCAGTTCACGCCAAAATTTAAAGCAGGCCACCGTTCATCACAGGAACGTTCCGCACCATTCACGAACGATCCGATGTGAGCCGCAGTTCCATCAAACCGTTTTGGCGAGCCGAGTCGAAGTGTTGCCGGGACTTTCATCAGGCCAAGCCTCCCTTAAACTTCTCGCCGCCGGTAAGCACCTCGGCCGAGCCGGTTTCGAGATCGACTTTTGTCTTGATGAGTTTCCTTAAAGGAACTGGTTCGGCCCAGTACTCCGCATCGATTTCGAAGAAAACGGCGTTACCCTCCACCTGGCCTTTGACCGCCAGCGTATTCGGATTAATCCGCGGCTCAAAAGTGCGGATTGCCTGCGTGAGCCGCCGTTCCAATTCATGGATTTCGAACGCACTCTGGCCGACCGCCTGCCGCACACCAAAGTTGATCACCGACTTCTCGGCGTGCGGAAAATCGAAGAGCGGGTTGCGTTTGCCCTCGACCTCGGGGATCTGTGCATTGCAGTTCAACAACCATTCCAAATCTCTAATCAGCGCCGCTTCGTACGCCTGCGGTGTCACCATGCGGGCGCGCCCGCTTTCCTCGTTGTTTCCGGGCTGGTTGTCAGCCAGGCGGTCAATCAGGCATGGCTGGAATCGGGTTACGCTTTGGGCAGACATCGTTTTAACTCCTGGCGTCGAACTCAATGGTTCGGACCGTTGTCAGGGGATAATCGCCTTCATCCGTCGACAGCACACGAACGCCGGTCCCAATGTGGCCACCATGGCCGATTTCTTCCCACGCCACCGTGCGCGCGAGCACAAGTTGCGAATCGGATGACTGTTCGGTGCCGGGATAGCGCGCCGGAATATGTCCGACAACCATGCCGCCATTGGCCCACGTCACCCTGGCTTGAATCCAAATCAGATCCTGCAAATCGCGCGGCGGCTCAATGTCGATGCGAGCAATGCATTCAAACGGCAACCAGTAGTAGTTGCCCTGCAAATACAGCTCGATCAGTGGCCCAAAACGGGCATCGGCGTCAGCGAGCCACTCGAAACGTCTGCCATCGATTCGACCCGCGCACGCCGGGGCATCCTTCAAGGCTTTGCCGTAGGCCCGGCCGACTTCGGATTTCCGCCGGACGTTCGCGGTCCAGCGTTTTTCCAGCAAGGTTTCGAGCCATTTGGGTTTCGGGCCAAAAATCTCGGGCTCGCGTTGTCCGGTAAAGACCGCAACACGCACCTGCTCCAGCTCGACCAAACTGCGCAACAACATCGCCAACGGGGCATATTTCGGTTCGAGCGAAACCGCCGTTTGTACCTGAACAATGGCTCGGTCCCAGCGTCCCGACGTTGCAAGCAGTTGAAAAAGCCCAAGCCGCAAACTTGCGTTACCGGGTTGTTGTTTGATGTCGCTTTGCAACCGGTTCAAAGCCTCCTGTGGCTTTGACTGATGCAGCAGTTCCTGTGCGGTCATTTGACAATAAAGTGCTGTGCCGCCACCCGCCGATGCAGGGAGCGGCACACGTTCAGAGGGCGCCGATTAGACGACTTTGTTTTCAGACACGCTGTAACCCATTGAGTAGTGCGAGCCCTTGCCGCCCTTGTCGCTCTGGGTGTCGTAATCGACCTTCATTTGCGCGAAGTTCAAAGCAACGGTCTCCTGGAGACGGTCGGACGCTTGCGCACCGCTGGTCTGCACGCCCGTGACCAAAACCTTCGTCAAGGTGATAACCATGTATTCGAGAGGTTTGTCGCCGGCCTTGCGTACGAAGAGCTTCGCTTCGTCGAGATGTTTGCCGGTCATGCAGCACTTCAGCAATTCCGTGGACGAAGCATCCACGAACTTGACGATGTTCAAATCGGAAATGGAGGCCTTGCCGGATCCACCGCCGGGTCCCATGTGGAACGAACCGGAGTTCGATGCGTTCCAAGACCATGAGATCACATCGATGTCATCTTTGTGATTGCTGTCTGTCGACTCTCCCTTGATGCCGGAGAGCTTGAGGTACATGTCTGTTGCCATATTAGTTACTTTATGTGTTTAGTTCTGGTGCCGGTAGATTGAAGAGGCCATGCGCTACGGCACCTCCTGCCATAGCCTCTGAGAATTCTGAGAAATCAGCCTGCTGCCGGAGCGGGCAGCTTGGACACCAGGCGCAAGGAAGCGGTCAAGCCTTCCAGTTGATAGTGCGGACGAAGGAAGAATTTCGCCGAGTAAAAACCCGGATTGCCTTCGACCTCGGTGACCTCCACATGCGCCTCAGCGAGCGGACGCTCGGATTTTTCTTTGTCGGTGGCGGATGGTGTAGCCGTCGTGTAATTTTTGATCCAGTCATTCAGGAACGACTCCATTTCGTTGCGCTCCTTGAATGAGCCGATCTTGTCTCTCACCATGCACTTGAGGAAATGCGCAAAGCGGCAGGTCGCGAAGAGGTAGGGCAACCGTGCGCCGAGCTTTGCGTTGGCGGTGGCATCCGGGTTGTCATATTCATCGGGCTGATGCAACGACTGCGCACCGATGAACACCGCGTAATCGGTGTTTTTCCAATGTGAGAGCGGCATGAAACCGTTTTTGGCCAGCTCGGCCTCACGACGATCGGTGATGGCGATTTCGGTGGGGCATTTCATATCCACGCCACCATCGTCGGTCGGGAACGTGTGCACGGGCAGGCTCGCCACTACGCCGCCACTTTCGACACCGCGAATACGCGAGCACCAACCATATTCCTTGAAGGAACGCGTGATGTTGACACCCATCGCGTAGGCCGCGTTGGACCAGGAATATTTACCGTGTTCTCCGGCGGTGCCGGTGTCTTCCACGAAGGAAAATTCCTCAACCGCGTTTGTTTTCGGCCCATACGGCATGCGAGCGAGGAATCTCGGCATCGCGAGTCCGACATATTTCGCATCCTCCTGTTTGCGGAGCGAACGCCACGCAGCGTGCTCGGGGGTTGTGAAGACCTTGGTCAGATCGCGCGGATTTGCGAGTTCCTGCCAGGAGTTGAAACCCATGACGTCTGGCGCCGCGCCAGTAATGAACGGGCTGTGCGCGGCCGCTGCGATTTGCGCCATCCGCGAAAGGATTTCCACGTCGGGAGCGCTGTGGTCGAAATAATAATCGCCGATCAATGCGCCATAGGGCTCGCCGCCGGGAGTACCAAATTCCTCTTCGTAAATCTTCTTGAACAACGGACTCTGGTCCCAGGCAACACCCTTGAAGGAACGAAAGACCTTGCCCAGTTCCTTCTTGGAAATGTTTAGGACCCGGACCTTCAACTTCTCGTCGGTGGCGGTGTTGCTCACCAAGTATTGGAGGCCGCGCCAGGTCCCCTCAAGGCGGCGGAACTCGTCGTTGTGCAGAATCACATTGATTTGCTCGGAAAGACGACGGTCGATCTCCGCCTTGATGGCGTCGATCGTATCGAGCACGCTGTCGGAAACGATGTTCTCGTTGGTGACCGCGAGATCGACCAGGGTCTGGACTTCGCGTTGCACGACGTCCTGGTTGTTGCGGAAGGTCTGGCCAAGAAGACGGTCAAGATCCGAACCGTCGGCGATTGTGGTCGTGGCTGTCTGGCCGTTGGTAGCGGCGCTGAGATTGGGCGTGGACATAGTTTTGCGAGGCTCCTTTTTTGGTTCTCGTTATTTGTTGTTTTTGGCCTTGCTCTTGAGGGCCGTGCGATCGTTCAGGAGCTTGTCCAGCGCCTCCTCGACCTTTGTTTTTCCATCGATGCGAGCTTTAAGGGCTTCGAGCTCCTTGCGTTGTTCGAGCAATTTGCGGAGCGGTTCGACTTTTTCCGCGATGCGACCCGGCGAAAAATCGTCCATGCTGTCGAACGACATTTCGACCGAAAGCTGCCCCTCGCCCGTCAAGGTGTTCGGCACGGTGATGGCGATTCGCGGTTTCGCGGCCTTCATGCGTTTGTCGAAATTGTCGACGTCAATCTCCAGGAACTTGCGGCTGGCAACTTCCGGCAGTGCTTCCGCGGGATTTCCGGAAAGATCGGCCATCACGCCCATAACAAAGGGCAGATCAACCTTCTTTTGAGCGCCGCCCAACTCCACATCATATTCGATTTGGACGCGGGGCGCGCGGTTTTGTTTGATGAACTTCTGTCCACTCTGGTTAGCCATATATACCTTTCAGATTAGGGGTTATTAGAGAAATATTACCGGTTGTTGGTGGTTTCCTTGCCGACTCCCGCGAGACTTTGGAACGCCGGGAGCGCATCGGGCGCCAGTTCGTCCAACAGACCGAGAAAATCCCGGTCAACCAGACGCGCCGCCCGGTCGACAAAATAGGGCACCGGACTCGCCGGCTCGGTTTTCCGAAAAAACTCCGCCACTTCGTGGAGCACACGCACCGCATCGGCCCGGGTATGGATTCCGTCTTGCATGGAAATTTTCACCTCCGCTTTCGCCGCAACTTTTTCGTTCTTTTTCTGAACCACCGCTTCGCCCACAAATTCCGCCAAGCCCCGCAATTCCTGCATCAAAGTCTGCAAGGGTCGAAGCCCTCCGTTCGACGGCGCCAGCGACTCGGGAGTTTGCTCGATCAAAAGCCGTTCGATTTCCCCCGTTTCAGCGATGGCCGCTGTCAACGCCGCACTCGCCTCGCCCCGCTCGCCCGCTGGAACACTTCGCCATTCCGCCCTCATGCGCTCCAGCAGCGTGACGTCCGCGCCACCCGCTTTGTTCCGAGCCGCAAGAACCTCGCGAAAGCAGAACGTCCAGGCATTGGTTTTCACCAGCGGCACGTTCCTCAATCCTTCGACAATGCGGAGGAAATCGCCATCGCGCTTATAAGGGGCGGAAAGCCCAACCACGGTGTACCACCGCTCAACCATTGTGTCGGTGGCATCTAGTTGTGGATAAGCGCAATACTCTTTTGCGCCAAGCAGTTCCTTGATCGCATACAACCCTTGCGCGAAACCGGCAAAACCATGCACACGCAGCATCGCCGCGGCATAAAATACAGCCACGCGAAGATCACGGCTGACTTCCAACAACTCCACGCAACGCTTCTCCACATGCGTCCAATCGGGCTCGTGTTCGCTGAAGTCATTCGTGACGCGCTTCCCCTCGGAATTGATTGCAGGAACTGGTTTTGCCAACGATTCAAGCTCCAGCAGTTCACCGGATATCGATAAATCTGCGCCCTCATTTCCCAGTCCCAACGCAGCTTTTACCATACTATCCATAATAATAAATAATCCTCTTTATTAAATATTACAAAGCTTCCACGTGAGCCTCTTAAAGGCGGCGTCTGAGGCGAAAACCTCCGTGCAGTGCATCCGTCCAGAGAGAATTCGGAGCTTTTTGTGAATGTGATTCCTATTTATCATATTGGTTTTATGTTAGTTAAACATATTCAACTAAATCGCCGTTCCGCGGATTGATGCCGGGCGAATGAACCGCATTTACGGAACGGCAAATAATTTGAAGCAAACTATTTTGTGCGCCAAAAACGCAATTCAGGGAAAACACTACATTTGATATAGTGTAATACAGATTTTTTTATATGGGTGTTACGCTGGATATATAGAAACTGGCAGGGGTATTTTCTGGCATCTAATATTGATCGAATCGCTTGAAAAGTGCATAGCACAGCCCTACACATGCCATGATTTTGCATTAGTCTCGCTCCTCTTAATAACTACCAACTAGAACCAAGCTCCAAATCTTACCGCAGTGTGGTCAGAACCTCGAAAAATTTGGCGCTATGGACTAGTGCTAGGTTTATGCCCCCAGGCAATCCAGTCAAAAACGCGTCCGATTTGTTAGTATATTGTCAAAACGCTTTAAGTTCTTGACTGATCAATTTTGAATTGCAGGCGATTTGCATCACAACGCAATGGAGATAATTCATTATAAATAACCACTCTATTGATCTAACGCCATATAATCGTTTCGTCATGAATATGAATGAGAAAAGCCGCCATTCTTCCTAGTTTAGGAAAAACTGGCACCGCTCTAAAAAACCCCACAGTAGCGCCCTCTATTTATTGTAATTCAAATTGTTACGATAATCATTCAGCCCGTTTTAATTTTGTGCACATCAAATATGGGAGGCCGGAAAATTTACAACCAATAAGCAGATGCAATTTTCCGTTAAATCAAAACTACGAAGATCTCGGAAATTTATAACCGGAAATCGATTCCACTTTTTTATGCCATAACCATTGGTTTTTAATTTTTTGCACACAACCAATGGTTTTGCACTTCGGTTTGCGGCAAAGGCGTCAAATTCAGCTCCGATTGTGATCGACCGCGAGCAGTCCAACCAAGAATCTCCGCCATTTTCTGGGTCAACAACCACATGGCATGCGCGAAAAAGACGGTACGGAATGGAATTAATTAGTTCAAATTATGCTTCGAAGAAGAAGCCGCGTTTCCCATACACTTCCATGCGTTTACTACAAATTGGTATTCGAGTATGATAAAGATTTATACAATTTCCATGTGCCCAATGGATTTTTTCGCACAACAAAATGTCGGGTTTATCAAATCTTTGGCGCGCCGCATTCGGCTAGCAGGCGACGCTCGGCCTTTCAGCAGTCATTTCAGAGCGACGAGGTCTTACGGTCGAACGCCATATCGACAGTAAGAATCCCTAGACAGGCTGAGGACGGCTGCTCATTTTCGTCTGAAAGGGCTCAGTGGAGTCAATCGCAGGACGGAACGTGACGATAATCGTACCTATGAACATCTCCTCATCTGCCAATTTAAGCCAACTTAGCAGCGTCGAGCCGCAGGGAGCCTCCGCGCGTCAGGACTATGGAGTAGCCATCGCCGCGAAGATCAAGGATCAGATCCAACAGGAAGGTGCAGCCATTTTGAAGCTTACGGAGTCCGCCGTCACACCGGTTACCGACGAAACAAAGGGTAAGAATTTTTCCGCCTACGCCTGAACGCCACCGCGGCTCACAGAGCGGTTTTTCCTTTTGATCCGCCTTTAAGTTGGTGCCCGGAGTCGGGGTCGAACCGACACGCCTTTAGGGGGCGCGGGATTTTGAGTCCCGTGCGTCTGCCAATTCCGCCATCCGGGCTAACGAATGAAGGAGCCGCAGACCTTAAAAACGTCCGCGCCGTTGTAAACGGAAAATTGCAGGATGTTTTCAGACTCCGCAATTGGACCGCAATTCATCCTGTACGGGCGCTCGTTCGAGACTCGGTTCGGCTCGGATAAGTTGAAGGAGTTTGTCTTGAAGGCGAAGGAGGCGCTCTGCTTTTCAACTACTTTGATAAAGCGCCACGACGAATGCGGGCCATGTCAGCGCGGTGGGTTGAAAAAGCCCAACGCGATTCGTCCCGATTTTTCTTCGAAATTTTCTCGGTGATTTTGAACGCCCACAAGCCTTGGGCGTCTTACTCTGCGTTAGTTACCCGTTCTTTTTAGTGTTTTCATCGTTTGTAGTTAAAAGTCGGCAAGGGCGCGGCGCCAAAAGCTCCGCGCCCTTACTGTTTTTGGACGCTTGCACCGCGGGATGGTTTGCCTCTTCACTCTTTGGCTTTCACGCCATGCCTGACTTCCGCGCCTTTTGCTCCCTGAACGAACGTGAGCCCGCCCAAATTCGCCTCTCCGGCGACGAATCGCATCACCTCGTGGCCGTCAACCGCGCCCGGAAAGGCGACACCGTCGTGGCCTTTGACGGCAAAGGTGGCGAATGGATTTGCGAACTCGTCGACGAGTCGAAAAACGCCGCCGTCTTGAAGGTACGTTTCAATCAGAAGATCAAGCCACTTGCCTTCGAAATCACCCTTGGCCAAGCGCTCCCCAAAGGTCCGTGCATGGACGCCATCGTGCGCAAGGCCACCGAAATCGGCGCCGCACGCATCGTCCCGTTGGAAAGCGAGCGGACTCAGGTGCACCTCGACGACGATCGTCAGGACAAAAAGATTGAAAAGTGGCAGACGGCAGCGCTGGAGGTCGCCAAACAATGCGGCAACGCCTGGCTGCCCGAAATCGCCCCGGTGCAAAACGCGGCAGCTTTCATCGAGGGCAGTCGCGGCTATGATTTGAAGTTGATCGCGAGTCTCCAGCCCGGGGCGAAATCGCTCAAAGCAGTTCTGGCCGGATACAAAACGGCCAACAATCGCGCACCCAAAAAAGTGCTCTGGCTGATCGGACCTGAAGGCGATTTTACGCCGGCGGAAATGAGCGCGGCCAAGAGCGCCGGCTTCGAGCCGATCACACTCGGGCCGCTCGTCCTGCGTTGCGAAACGGCCGCCGTTTACGCCCTCAGTGTGTTGAGCTACGAGCTTGGCAACCCGAGTTGAGCAAAGTGACATTCTAGAAGCAATCTTCAGCTTCTGCTACGGCTTCTCTGCGCGAGCAAGCCAGCCTTCGTAAAGCCGTTCGCTTAAGCGACCGATTTCACCTGCAACGAAATATTGTCGTGCAACCGGTCGAGGACAGAGTCCTGTAGATGTACCAAAGGTTAGTATTGCCTTACGAAAGGTCAGCACTAACATGCCGCACGCTCTACCCTGTGGTCACGATATCGGCACAAGATTGCCGTAATTAGTACCGGCGATTTAACTGATAAAACCCCGCGGGAAAATCATCAACCTTCACGAATTAACAAATGTATCTTGCCATTGCCTTCTCCCTAGCGCTTATCGCTTTATTAATCGTTGCAAACTGGAAGGTCTACACCAAAGCCGGCCAGCCCGGTTGGGGCTCTTTGATCCCTATCTACAACATCTATCTTCTTCTTAAAATGGCTGGAAAGCCAGGGTGGTGGCTGCTTCTCTTCCTCATTCCTCCGGTTGGGTTCATTATAACAATTATAGTCTTGCACTCGATTGCTAAGTGTTTTGGCAAAGATATAGTATTCACTCTTTTGCTCCTCTTCATCCCCATTATAGCAATTCCTATTCTCGGGTTTGGCGATGCAGAGTACGCAAGCCCTCTAGAATGATTCGTGAAGCCAGCTACTACCAGCTGGCTTGAGTTCAAAACTCACGACCACGCAAGATTCGCGGTGTGATTTCCAGCCGCGAATCTTTATAGTGATTGATTAGTAGTTTGGCGGTTCCTCACCACACCAACAGCCCGCTGGCAAAGGTGAGCCCGGCGCCGACGCTGCAGAAAATGATTTTGTCACCCTGCGCGAAAATTCCTTCCTCGGCGGCCCAACCAAGGGCCATCGACACACTGGCAGCGGAGGTGTTGCCGTACTTGCCGATCGTGACGACGAACCGCTCGTAGGGGATGCCCACGCGTTTGCTGACGGCGCGCAGAATGCGCTCGTTGGCCTGATGCGGAACGATCCAGGCAATGTCGGCCGGATGGAGATTGTGACGCGCAAGCGTGGCTTCGATCTGATCGGCAAAAGCAATGACAGCGTGCTTGAATACCGCCGAACCATTCATTTGCAGGTAAAAGTCGTCGCGATCGTGACCTTCGGGATGCGGAAGCGGACGGGCGGCGCCACCGCCGCGACGTTGGATCGCCTCGAATTGATCGGCATCGCCAGCGAGCTTCATGCGGCCAAGTCGGTGTCCACCCGCGCAATCCGTAAGCACCGCGGCGCCGGCGCCATCGCCAAAGAGAAAGGCGGTGGCGTGGTCCTTTGGATTGGTTATGCGGGAAAGGAGTTCGGCCGTGACAACGATGAGTTTTTTCGCCGTGCCGGAGCGGATGAAGGAACGGCCGACTTCGAGCGCGTAGAGCCAGCCGGCGCAGGCAGCGTTGAGGTCGAAGGCAAGCGCGTGGGGAACGCCGAGCTGTTTCGCCAAAGCGCTGGCCATGGAGGGCACGGGCTGGTCGGGAATGAGCGTGGCCATGATAACGCCGTCGATTTCCTTCACGTCGACCTTAGCTTGGGCGAGGGCGTGCTGCACGGCGGTGACGGCGAGGCTGGTGGCGCTTTCGCCTTCGGCGGCATAGCGGCGCTCGCGGATGCCGGTGAGTTTGATCACCTCGGCCTCGGTCATGTCGGGAAACTCTTTCAAAATTTCGCCGTTTGAACGAATGCCCGAGGGAAATGCGTAACCAATGCCTGCGATACAAACCGTCTCGGCCGAGTGCGGGTTGAAACCAGCAGTGGATGCGTTGGCGGAGGGCGCGGCCGCCGGCGCAGTCACCCTGGCGCGTTTTTGGAGGTAGCGATCAACGTCGTCGCCCGAAACGCGGCCGCCGGGGCCGGTGGCTTCAATGTCGGTAATCGTCGCGGGATTGAGGCCGGCTTCGGTTGCAAGTTTGCTAGCCCTGGGCGTCCAGAGAATACCGGCCGCGGGCGCTGGCGCGGCGGGTCGCACGTGAACAGTCGCGGGAGCAATAGGCGTGGCGACGGCGGCGGGAACGGAAGCCAAAATTTCGGCGGGCGCCGGTTTGGTTCCAGGGGCGTGAACAACGCCGCTGACAGTCTTGGCCTTAAGGTGGAGCAACGACTGATCGGCAGTCTCGATTTTAAAAAAGGGCGCGCCCGAAGGCAGAATGTCGCCGGCACGACCCACGATTTCTTTGACGGTGCCGTCGCAGGGAGATTCGAATTCGAAAACCGATTTGTCGCTTTCCAGTTCGGCCAGTTTTTGGCCTTTGGCAATGGGTGCGCCGGGGGCCACAACGATGTCGATCACCGTTAGCTCATTTACAGTCGCGCCCATTGAGGGCACGGGTACGTCGATCAGAAAGGAGTCCATCAGTTATTGAAGTGGAGAAGGTAGGAGGTGGGCGGCAGGCGGGTCAATAATGCATCTTAGGCCCGGATTTCGTAAAAATCGTACGCGAGTGCAAGTCCATGAACTGTATAAAAAATTGAACGCGGTCCGGCGGTTCAACTGCGGGCGGCACGCCAAATGGCGAGACATTTGTCGAGCAAGGCGGGAAGTTCGCCGAGCGGAATCATGTTGGGGCCATCGCTGATTGCTTCGGCTGGATTCGGATGCGTCTCAATAAAAAGCCCGTCGGCACCGGCGGCGAGCGCGGCCTTGGCGAGCGGAGGGACAAATTCGCGCTGTCCCCCACTCTTGCCACCCGCCGCGCCGGGCAATTGCACGCTATGAGTGGCGTCGAAGATGGCGGGAAAACCGTTCGCCTTCATGATGGCGAACGAGCGCATGTCGACGACGAGGTTTTGATAACCAAAAGTCGTGCCACGCTCGGTTTGCCAGATCTCGACGGCTTTGCCTTCGCGGAGTTTGTTGGTCACAAAAACCATTTCCTGAGGAGAAAGGAATTGTCCCTTTTTCACGTTGACGATGCGACCGCTCGCAGCGGCGGCGAGGAGCAGATCGGTCTGGCGGCAGAGAAACGCGGGGATCTGCAACACGTCGCATACTGCGGCGACCGGCGCGACTTGCGCGGTGTCGTGGATGTCGGTCAGCACCGGGAAACCGTAGTCGCGTTTGATCAGTGCGAGGAGTTTCAACCCTTCGTCGAGACCCGTGCCGCGCGGACCGGAGGCGGACGTACGGTTGGCTTTGTCGAACGAGCCTTTGAAGATAATCTTCAGTTGGGGCTGCGCTTTTTGGACGGTGGCGAGTGTCTCGGCCACGGCGCGACAGACCTTCTCGTTTTCGAGCGAACAAGGACCAGCGATCAGCAGAAGTTTAGCAGGATCGAAAAACATGCCCACGAACCTATCGCGGAAACGTAGAGGAACGGAAGCGCGGAATTTTACGGTGACTGAAGCAGTTTGAATCTACCTATCGAAGCCCAACCCGACAGGATTGCCGGCTTCCAAAGAACTGTGCCACATACGACTTTTATCATTCATTCCAGAGTATGCAATGAAACCACTTTCGGGCTCAGGCGGATCATAAAATGTAATCGAAAAAAGGGTTAGTCCCCGTATTTCTTCGGCGAACTCAGCCATACGGGGTTGGGCTTTTATTTCCTCTTCTTTGAATGCTGCAAGACGACGCAAGAACTGATCTGCATCTTGAACGAGCGAGCGGGCACGCTGGAGCAGAATCGGATTAGGCAACCCCTCACTATAGACTGTGATTCCGACTTCTGTGGATCCAAAGAATGCCCTCCCGTTCCATTCGTCCCCCTCATGCACCAGTTCGCCAAGCACTGAATCTTCGATCGATGGGGGGATTCGGGTAATGCCCTGCTTTTCTTGACGCCGGATTTCCCGGATAACTGCCCAGCTAGCCAAAGCAAAGGGAGTGGCAACTACGAGAATGCTCGCCACGTATAAAGGCCAGTGCACATCAGGAAAAAGAAAGGCTGGTGACGTCAAAATCATCACCCCCAGGTCCACCACAATCCCCACGACGAACCAACTGACACCCTCCCAAATAATCTTACCTTTTCTCATGACTTTGTTGGGAGGTCAAAACGAGCTAGGTGAATTTTCAGGGGATTGTTTCACACCCCCAGGGTATTGCGCCCTACCCTACTTCTTCTTCGCAGGCTTCGCTGGTTTCTTCGCCTTAGCAGTCGCGGCTCCGCCTTTTTTGTTTTTCACGGCGGCGCCGACGAAGGCGGCGAAGAGGGGGTGCGGTTGGTTCGGCTTTGATTGGAATTCCGGGTGGAATTGCACCGCGAGGAACCACGGGTGATTCTTGAGTTCGACGATTTCCACGAGGTTGCGGCGCGGGTTGATGCCGCTGACCACCATGCCGCCTTTTTGCAGTTGGGCGACGTAGGCATTGTTCACCTCGAAACGGTGGCGGTGGCGCTCGCGGATGCTTTCCTTGCCATAGGCCTTCGCAGCATGTGTGCCGGCGGTCAGCGCACATTCGTAGCTGCCGAGGCGCATAGTGGCACCTTTGTCGATGATCGCCTTCTGTTCTTCCATCATGTTGATGACGGGGTGCGCGGTCTTCGGATCAAACTCGGTGCTGTTGGCGCCTTCGAGTCCGAGGACGTTGCGGGCAAATTCGATGACCGCGATTTGCAGGCCGAGGCAGAGGCCGTAGTAAGGAATTTTGTTTTCGCGGGCGTATTTGGCGGCGGCGATTTTTCCCTCTGTGCCGCGGTCGCCGAAACCGCCGGGAACGAGGATGCCGTCGAGGTTTTTCAGGATTGCGAGGCCGTTTTTCTTTTCGAGGTCCTCGGCATCGATGCGGATGATTTCGACGGCGGCGTTGTTCGCGATGCCGGCGTGCGTGACGGATTCGTAGACGGATTTGTAGGCGTCTTGTAGTTCGATATATTTTCCGACGACGCCGATGCGAATCTGGTGGGCCGGGTTCTTGATGCGGCCAACGATATCTTTCCAAATGTTTTTCTCGGGGGCCGGGGCCTTGAGCGAAAAGAGGTCAACCACGAGGTCGTCCATGCCCTCTTTTTGCAGCGCGAGCGGAAGTTCGTAGATCGATTCGACGTCGCGGCACTCGATGACGGCTTTCACCGGGACGTTGCAGAACATCGAGAGTTTGTCGCGCAAGCTGGCGTCGAGCGGGTGATCGCAACGGCAGACGAGGATGTGCGGTTGGATGCCGATCTCGCGGAGTTTCGCCACGGATTGCTGCGTGGGCTTGGTCTTGAGTTCGCCAGCAGCAGCGAGGAACGGCACGAGTGTGACGTGGATGAAGAGCACGTCGCGCGGGCCGACTTCGAGCGCGAACTGACGCATCGCTTCGAGGAAGGGCAGGCCTTCGATGTCACCCGTGGTACCGCCGATTTCAGTGATGAGCACGTCGACGTCTTTTGCGGCTTGGTAAATGCGCTCCTTTATTTCGTTGGTGACGTGCGGGATCACCTGCACGGTTTTGCCAAGGAAGGCGCCACGACGTTCTTTTTGAATCACGCTCTCGTAGACTTGGCCGGAGGTGAGGTTGTTGAGACGCGAAAGTTTTCCGCTCGTGAAACGCTCGTAATGGCCAAGATCGAGGTCGGTTTCGGCGCCGTCTTCGAGCACGTACACTTCACCGTGTTGGAACGGGCTCATCGTGCCCGGATCGACGTTCAGGTAGGGGTCGAATTTCTGAATGCGCACCATGAGGCCGCGCATTTCGAGCAGGGCGCCGAGCGCCGCAGCCGTGAGGCCTTTGCCGAGGGAGGAAACGACACCACCTGTGACGAAGATGTACTTCATCGGAAAGGGATATGGAGTGTGCCAAAACGGTGACAAGAAAAAGGTGGCGGCCACGCACAACTTCCTGAGGCACTTAGCCCACGCCGATCGAGAAAGGGTCGGAACTTCCCTGTGAAATGATGTCGGAAAGCCCGAATAAGAAAACCTGGGTACGCACAACAAGCTTCCCTACTATCGAACACACGGGCAGTATCCCCCAGCTTTCCCGCCATGGTTAAACTCAGCATTCTGGTCACCTCAACTGTGCTCGGCTATGGTTTCTGGTGGGTTGCTGACGCGCTCGGCGCCGATGTGTTTGTAGGATTCCTGGTTAGCAGCGTCGGTGCCCTTGTCGGCTGTTGGCTTGGTTGGAAAATTTATCAACGGTTCCTGAACTGAAAGGCCAAAGACTATGCTTTGGTCACAATCGGCCCGACCACCTCAATGCGTTCGACAACGAACTAGTGACCAGAACCTAGCATTGCCACCGTTTTCCCTTTGCCGGAAAAAATCAACGATGTGCCTGGCGCGGCATTTGACCAAAAAACCATAGTGGCCGATGTAGGTCATGCTCTCGTCTCCCCACGGATAGTCGTCGAAACATAATCCACTCCTTATGCCCTCCCTGCCTCGTTTCTACCTGCTGAGTTTCGGTACGTTCTTGGTTTCACTCGTCGCCTTTTCGAATCTCGCTGCGGCCACCATCAATCCAGCCCGCCCAAAGATTCCCGAGAAAACGTTCGATGTCACGGCCTATGGTTCTGTGGCGGACGGCAAAACCGATAATACTTCCGCAATTCAAGCCGCGCTCGACGCCGCCCAAGCCGCAGGGGGCGGCATCGTCACGATTCCGGCTGGCGAGCACCTCAGCGGGCCGCTGCGCCTTTCGAACAACGTCAATCTTCACCTCGCTGAAGGCGCCCTGCTGCGCATGCTGCCCCTCGATCGCTATCCTGGCGGTTCAAAATCTCCCGAGAATTTCATTTCGGGTTCCAAACTCCACGATGTCGCCATCACCGGCAAAGGCACCATCGATGGCCAAGGCGCACCGTGGTGGCCGCACTATAAAGAAAAGGGCTTCAACCGTCCGCGCATGATCGCCCTGAGCGGTTGCGAACGCGTTCTCATCGAAGGCGTCACGCTCAAGAATTCTCCCATGTTCCACATTGCGATCGGCGGCGGTTCGATCGACGTGATCGTGAAGGGCGTCACGATTCGCGCCCCTTCTTCCCGCGACCCGGAAACGCCCAGCCACAATACCGATGCCTGCAATGTCAGCGGGCATAATGTCCTGATCCAAGACTGCGACGTCAGCGTGGGCGACGACAATTTCACGTGCGGCGGCGGTACTTACGATGTCCTTATCACTCATTGTACCTATGGTTATGGCCATGGCGTTTCGGTCGGCAGCCCGACCAAAGGCGGCGTCTCCAACATCACCGTCACCCACTGCACTTTCACCAACACGGAGTGCGGCATTCGCCTCAAAACCGACCGCGATCGCGGCGGCCACCTCCACAATCTCGTCTACTCGGATTTGCAGATGACCAATGTCGATTTCCCGATCCTCATCTACGGCGCCTACATGGCCCCGGATCGCCAATACCGCGATCTCACGAACCTTTCGCCAGAGATAGCCAAAACTTACCCGGCCGCTCCCGTCGACAAGCTCACCCCGCTTTTCAGCGACCTCGTTTTCGAAAACATCACCGCTACCGTCGCCCCAGGCCGGCGCGCCGGCCTGATCTGGGGCCTGCCGGAGTCCAAGGCCAAAAACATTCTTCTGCGTAACGTGAAAATTGCCGCAGACAAACCGTTTGGCATCTACAGCGCTCAAAATGTTCGCTTGGAAAATTGCGAAATAAGAACTCCAGATGGCCTAAACAAAATCGCCACTGCCGACGCCGAGATTTCGATCAAGCCGTGAAGTAAAGGCGACGTCGTTCAGTTCGCCGCCGGGCACGTTTGAACTTTTCCATTGCACCGTCTCCGGATCAACAACCAAAGGCCAAAACCAAGTCCCACCCAGACAATCGGTGGCGCGGGCGTTTCCACGTGGTCGAGAGCGGCGTTCTGCCCGAGCTTGGTCTCTTCCGCTTTCTCCAACATGCGCCATTGTGCCGCATTTTCTACCGCGATGTAACTGGTTTCAGGCAGCAAGATCCCACTCGTCTTGCTGGCTTCAACCACCTCTCGATAACCATCGGGATTTTCGCCAGGACTCCGGGCAAATTCGCCTTCGCACATTTCAAGCCGGGCCGCCTGTGACCAAGGCGAACCTTCCTTGTGTATCCCATTATTCGATACGACGCGCCACACTTTCTCGGAGGGCGACCAATATTCCAGCGCGCCGGCACCATTCCGGGTTGAGGCCGGGAATTGAGCTCCTCGCAGCTCCTTGATCGGTCGGATGGACGCACCTTTTCGCAGCCAAATCGTCGAAGCAGCCCCGGTTTGGATCACGGGCTGGCATTGCCCTGTCGCATCGATGACGTGAAGTTCGAAAGACGCTAAAATATCGGTCCAGCGTTCCGTGAGCGGTAGACTCTCCTGCTTCAGCAGAGCCTTGCGGGCCGCCACCACGAAAATCGGCCGCGCAGGAATTTTTCTGGCCGACTCCGCCTTATCCAAATCTTCGTCGCGATGAAGCCGCAGCGCGTGCGCGAGTGCGAGATCGAGTCCAAATCCTCCGCGCAGCGGCAGCGCGGACCGAAGCGGCTCCGGACTTCCGATCAATTGATCAATCGGCGTCAATGCCGCGACCGTGTCCGTCACGGCAAAATTCGCCGTTGTAATCCGCATGCGATCTACCGACGGGAAGCGCACCTTCAGTATCCGCAACAGATTGACCAGATCGCCATCGAAGCCGTTGCCTTCCGACCGATCCACGATCAGGTGCAGGTACGCTTCGTTGTTCAATTCGTTCGTCGCTGCCTCTGGTAATTGTCCCGCGATCACACTTCCCCACTCGCCCGCAGCCATCTGCAAACCCAGCCGATCGCCCAAATCGTTCAATGCCGTTGCCGGGTTCTTCGTGTTCGGCAAACCGAGAATTTGCGAAACGCGGATTGGCACAAGAAAATCGAGTTCGACCACGGTGGGTGTGGTCGGCATGACTGGAAACACCCGCAACTCCAGCTGGCCCGATGACGTGTAAGCGAGCAAGGCTGGATCGCGCCGTTCAGAATCACGAATCATTTCATAGACCCAATATGCCGTCTTCTTCTCAAAGATCCGTCCCGCGACAGGCACGCCGTTCATGTGCAACCGCAGGCCGCTCACGTAAATCCCCGCCGGCAGTGTTAACGGCTGGACATACTCGGAGCTCGTCGTTCCCGTGGCCTCCAACGTGAGAGTCATCGTCACTACCGAAGCCGACTCACCGGCTGGTAGAGTGCGGACGTCCAGTCCCTTCACCACAACGTCACGCGACATGGGCAAGGCTCGCGTTTTGCCGGTCCGCGCCCGCACGCTACTGCCGCCAAAGACACCACCCCTATTTCGCAACAAGTCAGCATTCTTACCCGAACCTTCTTTCCCCAGGAAAACAGCTTCCAGTTGCGCCAATTTGCCATCGGGCAATACCAGATTGTCGAAAACCAGCCAACTGTAGTAGTCGGAGAGGATAGGATAATAAATGCCGTTCTTATAGGCACGATGGTTGCGGAGTGCGCGCTCCAGATTTAGCAGGCTGCCTGGATATTCGGTCGGACCGGCTTTAACGCTCGGCGTGTAGATGTAGTTGAGCGCCGTGTTCAACGCGGCTTTGTCCGCCAATCCGCGAGCGGTGTAGAGCGCGGGAAGAACGAAAAATGACACCAGCCCCACCGCCGTAAGTGCGCCTCGGCGATGGTTCGCGAGCGGACCTCGCAACACTTGTGTGAGCTGGCTCAAGTGCAATACGAACAAGACCGTCGGGGTAAGCACCAGGAATCCTAACCCAAACACAATTACACCGACAATGGAAAGCGGTGTGTAGGGCAAAAACACGACAAAGAAATAGAGCGAAAATGGAAACGAGAAGCACAACAGACTGAAGCTGAGCATCGGTTTTTTAGCTTTTTTCCAGGCTGCTAAAAAAAGAATTGCCGTGTTTGCGAGGGTTAGCGCGTAGACTTCCCACGCCTGAAAATCGACCGGGAAGGGAATTTCCCGGTTGAGCAACAATCCGCCAATCGGCATCGCCAGTGCAAACACGGTGATCGCCCAAAGCTCACCGGCTGTCCCGGTTTTTCGGACCGATTTCAGCACGGCAGCCAGCACGCGAATCAATCCGACAAACATCGCCAGTCCGAGCAGCACGAAAATCGTCGCTACCATCGCCGCCTGAAAGTGCCCTGCGCGAAAAACAAGCTGCACTCCCAGATATGCCAGCACTGGCGCGCCCACCGCCAGCCCCATGCCGGTCACGAATCCCTTCCTCGCGTCTTCTATCCTCCACCCACACGCGAGCAAAAGCACACCGTAAAACAATGGCACCATCGCAAAAGCGAACTGGTTGAAGAAGTACCGATCCGTCGGATAGATCCAAGTTGTAACACTGGCAGGAAGTATTTTCCCTTCCATGCTCGCCGCCAGCCACAGGTAGGCAACTTCGACTACAACCATAAACAACCCCCAATACGGAAGAATCGGCGAACGCCTGTTTTCCCTCCGCTTCAGGCTCCGTAACGCAAAATAACTCGCGATTCCGAAGAGCGCATTTACTCCGCCGGCCAAACCCAGCCATCCCGCCATGCTTTTTTGCTGCGCGTCCATGTTGCCCTCGACCAGCTGAAATCCTTGCAGATTCAACGCCAACAGAATCGCGACCGGCATCACCCAGAGCCAAAGCATGGCCGAAGGTTTTAGCAAAAAAGCCGGCAGCAAATCCGTTTCACCCGTCTCCCGTTCGAAGGTCACCTGATCCGGCAGCGTCACTTCACCTGGCTGGCCCGTTGTGGCAGATAACTGGTTCGTTTTTATTTCGGGCAGATTATTCTGCCCGGCGTTATGGTCAGCTGTTTCCGGTGTCGGTATTGGGGCGTCCATGTTTTTCGAGGATTAAATTCGCGACAATAAAAGCGGGTAGAAACACGGCCACGCCGGTGAGCATGTGCAAAAAAGCTCCATAGGCTTCAGGCAGCCGCGGCAGTACCCAACTGTGCAATTGCGCCACCGCCATGATACGAAGCCCGTTGATCGCCACCACGGCTAGCACTGTTATCAAAGCCGCGACACAGGTACTAACCAGCGTATTGCTGCCACGACGACTCAAATGCCATCCCACCAGCGCCGCCACCATCACGAAGTAGGTTATCCCGCTGCAAGCCGTCGTCACCACGACCGGAACCGACGTCGAAATCAGCCAGCCTTCGCTCACCCGCATAATGGGGTGACCGCTTAAAAATCCAGCCACCAGGGCCGATCCGCCGCAAAATACGGTTTCTTCACAGCGCGCAATCGACACAAAGCCCCATCCGATCAGTCCCGCCAAAACCGCACCGAGAGCTCCATAAAAATGTCTTTTCTTGGAAAGCGCGTCTTCCGGTCGCGTTTCCGCCGCCGCTTCAGCGCGGTCGGTCGGCAACAACACTTCGGATTCGTCCTGAATCATCGCTCAAGACTAATCCGCCCATGTGAAGCCCGTATGAAGTCAGGATGAAGTTTTCATGAATTCCGCCGATTTTCCGTCCTATCTGTGCATCGTCCGGCAAAACCTCCAGGCGCAGCCACGGTCACAATTCATCCGGCCCCTCCAGGACCAGCCGCAGCGAATCCAGACGCAGCCGCGCCTGCGAAATTGCCGCCCGGGTGCGGTCAATCTGTTCCTGGGCAAGGGCGATTTCCTCCGGGCGCACATGGTCGTTGACTGCGCGCAAATCCACGAGGCGCTTGAGGTCGGCGCTGAGCACATCCTGGGCTTTTTGCTCCGCCGCTTTTTTCAACGCCTGAGCTCTGGCCTCCGCCGTGCGCGTCGCGGTATCGATCATCTGATTGAAAAGCTCCGGGCTAAATTCCGGGCGTTCCAGAAAACGATGGATGTCCGCATCCTCGCTTTCGGCGGCCAATTCGGCGGCATTGCGTTCTTCCGTGAGATCGCGGCCGCGCAGATCGACCAATGTGCGTACCGGCGTTGCCGCGAGAAATTGGTCCACATGCCAGCGGCTGTCCGCCACGGTTTCGAGCACGAAAATAGTTTCAAGCAAAAGGTTCGGCTTTTTGGCTGGAATAAGTCCAAAGGCCGTGGTGCCAGACTGCGAGTCGACGAGCAGGTCGATCGCGTCCTGCACGAGCGGATGGTCGGCGGAAAGGAAACGGATATCTTCGCGCGTCGCTGCCCGGCGTCGGTCGAAAGTCGCAAGCATGCCGTCGGCCGGAATCGACGGGAACCCTTCGATATAGGCATGGCTGGGATCGAGAAAGACGTCGCCATTTTCCTCCTCCTTCATGCGCACACCAAAGTGATCGAGCAGCGCGAGCAGGAAGCGGCGAAGAAACGGGTCTGTATCCACCGCGCGGATGCGTTCGATCACACGTTCGGCGGAGGGCCGGTCAAATGACGCCATCTCCAGCAGCCGGTCGCGACCTTTCGCGAGTTTCAGGTTGAGCGCTTTTCGGAACTCCGCCGTTTCCGCGATGAGTTTTTCCAGCTCTGCTTTTCCCTCAGGTTTGCCGGTCTCGCCGTATTTCAACGCGAGCTCCAGGACACGCGCCTTGAAGGCTTGTTCATAGTCGTCGCCACCGTGCAGCGGCCGCGCGAAAGCCTCCACCCCGCGATCATACCACTCGACCACGTACTCGTCGCTGCTGCCCGAAATGTAAGGCACGTGAATGCGGATTGTCTGCGTCTGGCCGATGCGATCGAGACGTCCGATGCGTTGTTCGAGCAAACCAGGATTCAGGGGCAAATCGAAAAGCACCAGATGATGCGCGAATTGAAAGTTGCGCCCTTCGCTGCCGATCTCGGAGCAAATGAGGAGCTGCGCACCGTCTGGTTCGGCAAACCAAGCCGCGTTGCGGTCGCGCTGCACGAGCGGCAGATCCTCGTAGAAGAGCGCGGATTTCGCGGACATTTTTTCCTGCAACGCCGATTCGATGGCGAGGACTTTACGCTGCGATTTGCAGATGAGCAGGACTTTTTCCGCGCGATTCGCTTTCAGGAAATCGACCAGCCAATCGATGCGCGGATCGTCCTTGAATGCATAGCGGATAGCCGCTGCGCACCCGGTTTCCTCGGCCTCGAGTTCGCGCGCGATGCGCGCCAACCGCGTGAGGTTGTTTTCCACAAGGGGCGCGGGACAAAATTTGCGCTTGGGGAAACCCGTGATTGCCGAACGGGTGTTGCGAAACATTACGCGGCCCGTGCCATGCTGGTCGAGCAACGTTTTCAGCAATGCCTCGCGGGCTCCGGCTTTGCCCTGCGCGAGCGCATCGAGATGCTGGGCGAGCCGTTCGGGCGCACGGTTGAAGATCGTTTTGAGCGTCGTGTGGTCCTTCGGTTTGAGCGGTTTCTGCTCAAGGATTTTTTCGGCAATGCCCGCGACTTCGCCAAAACGTTCGGACTCTTTGACGAACTGATCGTAATCGCTATAGCGGGCGGGATCGAGCAGGCGGAGCCGTGCGAAATGTCCCGCGAGGCCGAGTTGAGTCGGCGTCGCCGTCAGCAGCAGCAGGCCCGGACAGCTCTGCGCGAGCCGCTCGACCAACGCGTAGCTCGGACTGGCGCTTTCCGGCGTCCACGCAAGATGATGCGCCTCGTCCACCACTACAACATCCCAGCCAGCGCTCACCGCCTGGTCGCCACGCGTCTCGTTATTCGCGAGAAAGTCGACGCTGCATAAGGCCAATTGTCCCGCGTGAAACGGGTTCTTGCCCGGATCGCTTTGCTCGCATGCCACGCAACGCGCCTCGTCGTAAAGGCCGAACCAGAGATTAAATCGACGCAACAGTTCGACGAACCACTGGTGCAGCAAGGACCCGGGCACAAGAATCAGCACCCGGCGCGCCCGGCCGATCACAAGCAACCGTTGAACGATCAGGCAGGCTTCGATGGTTTTGCCCAGACCCACTTCGTCCGCCAGCAATGCCCGCGGAATCTGGCGCGCCGAAACTTCCTGCAAGATATAAAATTGATGCGGTAGCAGTTCGAGCCGGCCCCCGAGAAAACCCCGCACTTCGGATTGGCGGAAGCGTGCCTGCGCCTGCAACGCGCGATAGCGCAGGTCGAACACTTCTCCCGGATCGACTTGTCCGGCCATAAGCCGTTCCTGCGGCAAGCTGACACTAGTCACGTCCGACAATTCGTCTTCGCGCACACGCCTGCCCTGCCCCACGTAAACCAAAAGCCCTTGCGTTTCCTCAATTGTTTCCACGACCAACGTCTTTCCATCGCGTGTGACGAGCGACTCGCCCGCGCGAAATCGCACGCGTTTGAGCACCGGCGTCTTCAGGGCATAGATCCGCTTTTCGCGTGTGGCCGGAAATTCGATTGTCACTTGAGCACGCTCCACCGCCGCGACGACTCCGAGCCCTAACTCAGGTTCTCGTTCGCTCATGAAACGCTGTCCGACAACAAAGGAAAAAGACATCCCTTCATCAGACCGCCACCGGCCCACAATTCAAAGCGAAAGATGAACCGCCTTGCCGCATTCTTTTTGGATGATGAGAACCTGACGTTTTCGCCCCGGCGCTGTTGGGCCGTCAGTCTCGACCGGCGTGCAGGGCAACGGGCTCAGCGACGTTTATTTTGCGTGCCGCTTGAAATAACCGAACCTCTCGACAGGCCTTTTCTCCGCAATGGTGAAGATCGGCACCAGCCCCGGGACTGGCGCAGCGATGGGCTCGGTTGCAAACCAGCCACCGCTCAGCGTGTTCGAGCGCCGTAAACGCCGAATAGTCCACATCCAGTTCGGTCATTGCGGCCAGGCCGGTGTACATGCAGACCAACGCAAAGGTTTCAGGGGTCGATGCGACGAAGACCGTTTTAGCATGACCGCGCAGTTCCTCGTAGGTTTTGGCTGCGCTGGCAATTTCCTCAAAATCGGTCCGCGACATCGAGGCGATCGATGCCTCGGAAAGATCCCAAATAACATCCGGGAAAACGAGCTTGGGAAAAAACGCGTGAATGGCACTGGCGATATCCTCGCGACACGTTTCTCCTCGCACGTGAAAGGTGGTCCAGCCGTAGCCGTTGACGACTTCGATTTTAGCCATGGGGGGTCGAACGCTGTTAAGACGCACCGCGCAGGCGGGTCCCGTTGTGATGCGTAGTTGCAGTGTCGTTCATCGGACCATTGTGCCAAAATTGGGCTCACACCGTTGTCACAAATGTGTCACAACCTGATTCGCATTCCACGGCGAGCCGGGGCTTTCCCCTATTGGTTTTTCGACGAGCCTGTTTCTAGCGAATGCGTCCATCAATCCGCCATCGCGAAACGCTGACGGTACTCGGCCGGCGTCACGCCCATATCCTGCATAAACGCGCGCCAAAGTGTGCTCTGATCGCCCAAACCCGTCCGAGCGGTAACATCTTTCAGCGGCAACGTAGTTTCCTCCAACAGCCGGCGCGCTTCGGCCATGCGAAGTCGGCGGACCAATTCGGCTGGCGACTCTTTGTACTGCTTGCGACACCAACGACTGAGCGTGCGAACGCTCATCCCCACCTGAGTTGCCAGACGCTCCACCGGGAGTTGCTCATCGAGATGCTCACGGACAAAGGTGGAAAGATCGCGCAAGCCAGGCGACTCCTGTTCCTGAAAACGGAGGGCAGAACTAAATTGCGCCTGATGTCCCGAGCGCCGCAAAAACAGAACCATCCGCTTGGCGACACGCATGGCGAGCGCGTGGCCGTAGTCCTCCTCGACCAAAGCTAGCGCCAGATCGACTCCCGCCGTCACCCCCGCCGACGTCCACACGCCGCGATCCCTCACGTAAATCCCGTGATCGATCACACGCACTTTGGGAAAACGCTCGCGCAGCGCATCCAAGTGCAGCCAATGCGTGGTAGCCCGGCGCCCGTCGAGAAATCCCGCCGCCGCCAAAGTAAACGCCCCCGTGCACACTGAAACCGCCCGCTTGATGCGCGGTCGATGTAGACGAAGCCAGGGCACCAGCGGAGCGTGATCCTCCGGAACAGGATCCGCTGGCGAACCACCTGCCACCACCACGGTGTCGGGCGGTGACGCAATCTTGGACGGCAGCGGCTTCACGCCACTCAGGCAAAGACCGTAACGAGTCTGGGTCGTCGGCGCGCCCGGACCGAAAAGATGTAGAGAGTATGCCTCGCGGCCCAGGAGGTCATTCGCGTGCCCCAAGACTTCCCATGGCCCCGCGATGTTGATCATCGACGTGCGCGGAACAACGAGAAACCAGACTTGTTTGGCGACGGAGGGCGGCATGAACGAAGCAAGGCAGACGTTGTCCTAAATTGCAATATCTTTGTCCTTTGGGCCAGGCGCAAAATGGTGTTACATTGCTGCCGTTGCGCGACAGAGGCGGCATGCCTCGGTCGCCAACTACATCCAACCTACAAACGACAAAGGACCTTTTATGGCAGTCAAAATTGCGATCAATGGATTCGGCCGCATCGGCCGTCTTGTTTTCCGCGCCCTCGCGGAACGGAATCTTCTCGGCACCGCGTTCGATGTCGTCGCGGTCGGCGACGTCGTCCCGGCCGACAATCTGGCTTATCTGCTGAAATATGATTCCACGCAGGGTCGTTTCAACGGCACCGTCGGCTCCAAGAAATCCGCCGCCGAGAGAACCGAGGACGACGTGCTCGTCGTGAATGGCCAGGAGATCCACGTCGTTTCTGCCAAAACTCCCGCCGAGCTTCCCTGGGCCAGGCTCGGCGTGCAGATCGTCATTGAGTCGACCGGCCTTTTCACCGATGCCGAAAAAGCAAAGGGACATCTCACTGCTGGCGCCAAAAAAGTGATCATTTCCGCTCCAGCGAAAGGCGAGGACATCACCATCGTCATGGGCGTAAACGACGACAAATACGACGCCGCCAAACATGCCATTATTTCAAATGCGTCCTGCACCACCAACTGCCTCGCACCGCTCGTCCATGTTGTGCTTAAGGAAGGGTTCGGCCTGACCGAAGGCTTGATGACTTCCGTGCACGCTTACACCGCCTCGCAGAAAACGGTCGATGGTCCCTCGCGGAAAGACTGGAAAGGCGGTCGCGCCGCCGCGATCAACATCATTCCCTCCAGCACCGGCGCCGCAAAAGCCGTCGGTCTCGTGTTGCCCGAAATCAAGGGCAAGCTCACGGGCATGTCGTTCCGCGTGCCCACTCCAACCGTTTCGGTCGTCGATCTGACTTTCAAAACCGCGCGCGACACCTCGCTCGCCGAAATCAAGGCCGCCCTAAAGAAGGCGTCTGAAACTTACCTCAACGGCATTCTCGGCTACACCGAGGACGAAGTCGTTTCCACCGACTTCATTCACGACAAGCGTTCGTCGATCTTCGACGCGGGTTCTTCGATCGAGTTGAACAAAAATTTCTTCAAGCTCGTTAGTTGGTACGACAACGAATGGGGCTTCAGTCATCGCGTGGTGGATTTGGCCCAGAAGATCGCCGCCACGTTGTAGTCGCTCGCTGCCGGAAGTTTCGACCTAAAAGCCGAACTAACCTCAAGATCCACTCAAGACTCCGATAACCCTCGAACGTGCCATTAGCGCCGCCATTATCATGATTTAACGTTAAAATAAGCATTGACCGCGACGTTTGCACGCGCATCAACTCGGGGCACGGCATACCCCAACATTCATGCCGCAACCCCAAAGACGGAGTCGTATATGAATAGATTAATACCCCATCGGATCATCGTGCTCGCGTGCATCCTCATGTTGCCCTTGGCAGCATTCGCGCAACTCCCCTCCCCGACCTACGGCTGGAACCTCGGCAACACCCTTGAGCCTCCCTCCGGCGAAGGAACCTGGGGTCCTGCCGCCACCCAGAACCTTATCAACGCGGTCGCCAACGCCGGCTTCAACACCGTACGCCTGCCGGTCGCGTGGGACAGCCACGCTAACCAGTCCACATACGTCATTGATTCCGCCTGGATGGCCCGCGTCAAGCAGGTGGTCGACTGGTGCGTCGCCAGAAATCTCTACGTGATCATCAATTGCCATTGGGACAACGGCTGGTTGGAAAACAATATCACCGACAGCGTGAACCCGACGATCAACGCGAAGATGCAGTCTTATTGGACGCAGATCGCGAACACGTTTAAAAATTATGACAGCAGGTTGATCTTTGCCGGCGCCAACGAACCCGCCGTCGATACCGCCGCGGAGATGACCACGCTCAACGCCTATTATCAGACGTTCATCAACGCCGTACGCGCCACCGGCGGCAACAACAGCACCCGCTGGCTCGCGATTCAGGGCCCGAGCACCGACATCGACTACACAGATTCGTTGATGAATACGCTGCCCACCGACTCGGCCTCCGGTCGGCTGATGATCGAAGTTCACTATTACTCTCCGTACCAATTCACCCTCATGACGGCCGACGCCGACTGGGGAAAAATGTTCTACTTCTGGGGCCAGGCCTACCACCACGCCACCCGCACCGATCGCAACGCGAACTGGGGCGAGGAAGCGTATGTCAACTCGCAATTCGAAAAAATGCGCGCCAAGTTCATCGCCCGCGGAATTCCCGTGATTATCGGCGAATTCCAGGGCTTCAAACGCGCCGTCAGTTCCGACCTCACCGGAACCGATTACAACCTCCACGTCGCCTCGCGAACCTTCTTCCATAAAACCATCGTCGACACTGCCAATAGCAAAGGCCTCAAGCCCATCTACTGGGACATCGCCGGTCAGATGTTCGATTGGACCACCGGTGCGACCACCGACGCGGACAACCTGCGCACCCTCGTCGGCGGTGCCGCGCTGCCGCCTCCCGGAACGTCGAACCTCACCGTATCGGCCACGTCGCTCTCGCTCGGCGCGAGTGCAGGCAGCACGACATTCTCCATCACTTCAAACGTGTCGTGGACCACGTCTGACGACCAATCCTGGCTCACCGTTACCCCGGCGAGCGGTTCCAACAATGCGACGGCCACAGTCACAGCCACCGCCAACACCGCCACGACCTCGCGCACCGGCACCGTCACGGTCACCGGCAGTGGCATCACCCGCACGATCACCGTCACCCAGAGCGGCGTAACGTCGTCGAACCTCACCGTATCGACAACATCGCTCTCCTTCGGCGCCGCGGCCGGCAGCGCCTCGTTCTCGATCACGTCGAACGTCTCGTGGACCACGACCGACAATCAATCGTGGATCACCGTGACGCCCGCCAGCGGATCGAACAACGCCACCGCAACGGTCACCGTCACCGCCAACACCGCCACCGCCTCGCGCAGCGGCACTGTCACCGTCACCGGCGGCAGCATTACCCGAACCATCACCGTAACCCAGGCCGGCACAACCGGCACGACGGCAGATACCTATCAGGCCGAGAGCGGCACCATTGCCGGCGGTGTGACGATTGACAGCAACAACACCGGTTTCAACGGCACGGGCTTCGCGAACTTCCCCGCCAACGGCGGCTCGCTCACCTTCAGCAATGTGGACGGCAACGGCGGCGGCACGAAAGCCCTGCAAATTCGATACGCGCTGGGCATCACGTCCTCTCGCACCGGCACGATCACCGTTAACGGCACAGCCACGAACATCACGTTTGCACCCACGGGATCATGGACAACCTGGAACACCCTCACCGTGAACATCACGCTGAACAACAATTCCACCAATACGATCCGCTTCGCCTCCACCGGTTCCGATCTAGGCAACATCGACCAAATTATCGTGCCCTAGTACTCATCCGTTAGTTATTGAATGGAGGGTCGACTTCCACGCCGACCGTTGGCTCATGCCATGGCCGACTTGGAAGTCGGCCCTCCATTCCAGCGGATCGTTGAACGGCGCTCTCTTTGCCTCGACCGCCTGTTCCACGATTCCACGGCCCATCTTTCGCCCACGCCCTCAAATCGGCCAGTGAAGCGTCAGGGGACTGAAATGCGGAGCCCTCGTTGCAGTATCGACTCCCTATGCCTTGGTTCGACTGCAACTTATAGCACTCCAATGAAACCATAGCCGCTGGTTTGTTGGTAGCGGCGCAAAAATTCGGCGAGGTTTGGCAGTCTGATTTTTTGATCACAGTTTTCCACAAATGCGGTTGTATCGCCGAGCTGTAGCATCGCCTTCGGCGACCAAATTGAGATGACCGCGCCCGACACCCCCGTTTGAGGGAAAGATGTAAATCGTGAAAACAACTTAAACCACCAATTAGTACTAATAGGCGCGAATATCAAAACTGATACATTGATGAGGGTTGTTAGTCAGGGCTTTAAGCGCAAAGCATGAGTGGTATTGTTCGTCTCAAGAAATCAATGGGGTCCAGCTCCAGGGTTTCATTTGCACCCCCCTATGCTTCCGAGTTCTGAAGTTTCGTGTAGTTCCGCCCGGCATGCCACCGGCGTGAGGTCGCTAAACTACTCCTTAGCACTAACCCCACCGCCAAAAAACATGTCTAAAGATCACGAGCAGCAACGAAAGGAACTCTGGTGCGAGGTCTATGCTGCCGCCATAAAATCGTCTGATTCTGCCGATCCGCAGGAAGCCGAAAAACGAGCGGATACAGCGCTCAGTTTATTCGACCAACGGTTTTCACCGCCGACTATCGTGGAAAATGACGGCTTGGATTCTGTCGCGCTCATGTGACACGTGCCAGGGGCTCGATCTTCACCACTTCATCGAGGTCGATTGAGTTTGGAGCTTGTGGTCGGTCGCTATTGGTTCGTTCTATCAGTCCAACCGGCGAATAACATCGTGCGGTAAACCGCCTTCGAAACGGACAAGGCTGTGCCTTCCCCTGCGCTCAATCTTCTCCTCGCACCGGGCTTCGATCGTCGCCAAGTTTGGGCACTGTGATCACCGCCGCTTTTTACGATACGAAGTCCTACGATCGGGAGTACCTAGCCTTGGCGCCATCGGCCGGCCAGTTGCAAAATGTGTTCCACGAATTTCGGCTCAGCCGAGAAACCGTGGCCACCGCCGCCGGCGCCCAAGCCGTCTGCGTTTTCGTCAACGACCGCGTTGACCGTCCCTGCTTGGAACAACTCGCGGCCCTCGGCGTTCGGCACGTGGCTTTGCGCTGCGCCGGTTTCAACAACGTCGATCTCGCCGCCGCTAAAGCCCTCGGCCTCGCGGTCACGCGCGTCCCGGCCTACTCACCTCACGCTGTCGCCGAACACACGGTCGCGTTGCTGCAGACACTCAACCGCAAACTTCATCGCGCCTACAACCGCGTCCGCGAACACAATTTTTCCCTCTCCGGTCTCGTGGGTTTCGATCTCCACGGCAAGACGGTCGGCATTGTCGGTACCGGCCGGATCGGCCGAATCACCGCGGAGATCTTTCGCGGCTTCGGTTGCCGGATCGTCGCGCACGATCCCTTTCCCGCGACCGAATGGGCCGACGCCCAGGGTGTCGCGTATCTGCCCCTCGAAGATCTTCTCGCGGTCAGCGACATCGTCTCCCTCCATCTACCCCTGACGCCACAGAGTCAGCATCTCCTCAACCGCACCACCCTCGCCCACATGAAACGCGGCGCTTACCTGCTCAATACCAGCCGTGGCAAACTGATCGAAACACAGGCCCTGATTGCCCACCTCAAATCCGGCCACCTCGGCGGCGTCGGCCTCGATGTCTACGAAGAAGAGGAAGGAATTTTCTTCGAAGATCATTCCGGCGAGGTCATGCAGGACGATGCGCTCTCGCGCCTGCTGACATTTCCCAACGTCCTGGTCACTTCCCACCAAGCCTATTTCACCGCCGAGGCCCTCCGCGAAATCATGCGCGTGACAACGGAAAACATTCTCCACGGCGCGACCGACCAGGCTTTTCTCGAAGGCACCCGTCTCGCTTAAACCACGCTGTACCGCCAACAGAGCGGAATCCTATCCTGTCTCTACGGCGTGGAGTTTTCCTGCGGCTCAAAAGGCTCCACGCGTTTAAAGTCCGTGCGCGTCGCTTCGATCGACCGCGAAATTTTTACGAGCATCACTCGCGCACCTCCGCCGATTTTCAAAAACGCCAACTGCGGTGCGAGCGAAGGATCCAACATTTGGAAACGCGCCTCGAGTCCCGCGTCGGTCACCTTTGCGACGCCGGCGACACGCAACGGTTCGCGCAGTTTCAGCGAGAAATCCTCGAACCCGCGGTTCGTTTTGTTCACGCGAAAACGCGCCTGAAATTTGTCGGCGGGAAATTCCGCATTCGACGCCTTTACCGGCAGTTCGAAGACCACGACCGCCGTTTCGTCCGCACAAATCCGCACGTCGTCGATATCGACGATGCTCAGGAGCGGCGGCATCTGGCTTAAACTCACTTCAGATCCCCGCCCTTCGTCGCGCCATTTTTTTAGATACGCGGCTTTGGGCGTTTTGCCATCCACCTTGAGCAAGGTGCGGCGTTCCTCCGCCGGTTTGGAGGGATCGATCCGCACGGTCGTCACGTGGCCGTCCTCCAACGACCGCGACGTTTCCGTGTAGGCCCAGCAGTCCTCGCCGCTTCCCAGCTTGCCGAGCGCCGTCAGGAAAAGCTCCTTCTGCTCCGCCGTGGCCGCAGGCAATTTCAGAAACGACTCCGCCCGCACTACACCCGCACCCGTGCCCGCGCTTTTCGGGGCAACCGTCGGACGATTGTAGCTGGTGATGGTTTCGGTCTTCCCGGACAAAGCCTCGAACGGCCAGCGTCCGGTGACGCGGCCGACTTTGTGCAGCCAGAAATCGATCTCCGCTTCAAACTCGGCCCGCACCTCCTCCGCGGAAAACTCCCGTCGCTTTCCTTTTATCTTCGGCGCCACGCAGTGCCCGCGGTCCATCGCCCCCGAGGGCGACGTCAGAAAACTGCTCGCCTCCAGCTCCGGCGACGGCGACCGATGCTCCAGCGTGATCTCGGTCTTGCCGCGCTGCTGCGTCACCCAGATGCGATGCGTGCCCGTCGGCTGCACGATGCGCCATTCGTAGCCGAGGGCGCCTGGCCCCATCGACCAAATCCCATTATCCAAAACCTCCCGGGCGAGCGCCGCCAGCGGCCCCTCTTCCTTGACCACCGCCGGACTCCGGCCCTCCGGTGGACTCCATTTCTCGCTGCCCCAACGCGGTGGTGCCGACGGCAGGGTCAACGTCACCGTCCGCAACTCTTTCGTCTCCGCCGAACGAACGGCCATCGTCACCGTCACGCTCTTCTTGCCCGCTTCGAGTTCGGCCCATTTTCGCTGTTGTAGCTTGTCCGGCTTGAACGCCATCGACCAGACCGACGGCGTTTTCCCGTCGATCTTTTCAATCAGCTCCCCCGGCTTCAACCCCGCCTTGGCCGCCGCCGTATTCGGAAAAACTTCCGCCACCGTCACCGTATCGAACCCAGGAATCCGAATCGTGACATTAAAGCGAACTCCCAAATCTTCCATCCGCACGCCCCTGACCTGCATGGAGGGAAGCACCGTCACATCCTCGATCTCCCGCTCCTGCGCCACACCCCACGCTCCGCTCCCCAACAAAAACAAAAAGAACAACAGCAGGCGCACCGGTCGAACCAACCAAGCGAAGAGCAACATCCGAACTGGTACCTTCGCCTCAAACGTTTGTTCCTGCGTAACTTCACCGGTCCCTCAAATCGGTTAATTAAGGCCTAGCGTGTTATAACGTAGGACGTGTTAGGCCAAGCTTCAGAGCCCAAACGACTGGTTCGAACAACCTTCAACAAACGATGATTTCCTCACTTCAATCAAAAGGCACCCGTATCGGTCATTCAGCGAGCGCGTTAAGCCGTTCTACGAGTTCGAAAACGTTGGTCGAAGGGTTGTGAGCTTCAGCATTCCACGCTGGATAACGCGTGAGCAATTTGCGCGCATTCTTAATTGCCGTCCGCTGACGCTCCTTCAACAATTCATACATCCCGTCGAAGTTCTTGCGATATGTCTGACCCATTACGCTTGTCAGTCTTTCTGCATATGTCTGACGGGAGATGCCGGCATCATGAAAATTGAAGTGAAGGAGATACCACAATTCGAACGCTTCATTCGAAACCGCAGTCCTAATCTTCTCGTTGCGCGCAACCTGCAAAGCCCGATTAAAATTGTGTGCGTCAAACGAATCCCGATCAAAAACGCACCATACCTCATTGAATGGTTTGTCAGCGTCGGTAGCGCGATTTCGCATTTCTACGGCCGCTTCCACCAAGCGATCTGTATTGTATCCTAGGCCCTCGACACGCAGGTCCACAACGTCCGCACAAGGGAACACTCGAAAGTAGTTCGGCTCTGTTTTTGCGCCCTCGCAAACTACGAGAACGCGAGTTCGCGGAGCTAGGCGAGCGCTACGTCGAAATGCCGACCCTGATTTTTCCCATGGCTTAGACATCAGGCAAGAGATCGCGATCCGTTACCATGAATTCACCAATGAACGGCACTGCGCCAAACTTACCCAGGAGATAGTCTTTAGAAAATGAAGCATCCTTCCGGATGCGTTCACCGTCAGAACGATAATCTGACAGCGAATAGAGATGCGTTGCTTCCGCACGGTCTTTTTCGGTGAACCAAATTTGGTCGCGACGGAAAAATTTGTTCGAAAGGAGATTTACGTCGTGAGTCGCAAAGATCAGCTGAGCACCATTGGTGTTAGTTGGACCTTGGAAAAGGCTGACCAAAAAGCGTGTCATGAGCGGATGCATCCGGCTGTCGAGTTCGTCAGCAACAACGATTCTTCCACGGGACAATCCATCAATGAAAGGTGCCAACAGTCCGACAAAACGGATTGTACCAGCTGATTCATCGTTCAGAAGATCAAACTCCACCTCACCGATGGGCTCCTGCTTTGCAGAATACTTGTAATGAATCGTCTTGATAGTGCCGTCCGTAGGGCGGATAGGTGCCCCTGTAGCGGACAGCAGATCTTTATCCCGCTCTGGCATCTCAACTCGCAATCTTTTGATTGTAAGATCAGCAGCCCTGAGCATTTCCAAAGCACGAAGGTAAAACTCCTTTGTGCCCAAGCGTTGAGCCGTACGTCTTACGCTGTGGCGGTAAATCCGCGGCTCACGAGCTACGGTGATTCCTGCTACTGCGTCCAACGCGCGCGAAGCAACCTCGCTGTTGAATTGCGCGCAAACAGAAAGGAAAGACGCGTTTGGACGAGTGCGTTCCGCCAGTTCCTTTCCCTCTCGGAATCGCTCTGGGTTACAGTTAATTTCATCGCCTTCGCGCGTAAACAGCATCGCCTCACGAGACGATGTCGCCTCAAAAAGCCACTCTGCATGCACCCGCTTGCTTGAGACTTCCAATCCGTAGCGATATCGGGTGCCATTTTGGGCTACCTCGACCTCAAAAAATGAAGGTTTGTTTTCAGTTTCGTCGCAGAGTCGAAACGGAGTAACTTCAATCTCTGATTCGTGTTGCGCGCCAATTGCAGAAAAATAGGCAAAATCTGAGACAAACCCGAGGCCGAGCAGCATATTCGACTTACCGCTCCCGTTTGCACCGTAAAGCGCGATCCGAACGCAGGACAGTGTCTTCGTTGGAACTAAACGTGTTTGTGTCGCGATGCTCACTGTCCCCAGAAGCGCGCAAATCAAGTACCATACGATCCTTGATCGAGCGAAAGTTACCTATTTCGAATCGGAGGAGCATGATGCGAACTGTTACTCAATGTTTAGTAATTTAACAGCCGAAATTCATAAATTCGTGATTATTTCTCGTAAAAACAGGTTTAAATCCGTTTCAAGAAGCCGAAACATAAGCCAAGGAATCAAGTTCCATATGCAGTCCAAAAGATCCCAGTCGGTGACGTCACGGTCGCCAAGGACGTCATATCTGGACTGGTCGACTACCCGCGTGAATTCGACGGCACCAAAAGCCGAAGCAATTTAGCTCCGGCTTTTGGTTTCTGAACTACGGACTGACTCAGGCCGCTTTTACGAGGGCCGCGGGATCTTTGTCGGGCCGGAGGGACGGGCGCTTGCGCTCGGATTCGCGGGTGCCGCCCGCTTTTTCATACTCGTTGCTGTCGAGGCCGTACTGGGCGGCCACCGCCGCGAGCATGCGCTTCGAGAAAGCGCCGGCCTTGCGTTCGGCCACTTTCATCAGGTTGCGGGCCTCGTCGGCCTGCGAGAGCAGCGTGTTGTAGGCGTCCTGCCGGGCGCGGGCCTCCTCGATCGTCGTCTTGAAGGCCGCCAACGAGTTGCCGGCCCCGAGGTCGAGCGTGGGGTCGATCGACTCCATGCTAGCCGCGCGGGCCGCGGCGTTGAGGATCATCTTGGACGTGGTTTTTTCGATACGTGACATGGTTTTATTTGGTTATTTTTCGATCCGCCGGCCGGCCGTGCTTGGCCAGTTCCCATCGAATCTTGTATGCGTCCATCTTAGCAGGGAGGGTGGGTCAAAAACTGTCCCACCCTCCAAAAAAATCGCGTTTTCGTCCGAAAAACCGCCCTTTTCTCGCAAGTCGCGAGCGCTGCGAGGAGTTAGACCTGAAAATAGTTTCGGCGACGGGAAAGCTGCAGTTAAGCCACAGAGCGCACCGAGCTCCGACACAGAGATCACAGAGTAAAAATTTTCCGGATCTTCAAAACTCCGTGTACTCTCGTATTCACTCCGTGAACTCTGTGGCCCACTGCCGAATGCGGGCTCGGACTACGCCGTTCACTCTACCTAGAATCTTGAGGCACGATACCGAGAACCCACTTCACGGTGCCGCTAAGTCGCTTTTCAGAACCCTAAACCGACTTCACGATACCGGAAACTCACTTCGCAGTAGCGAGAAGTCGATGCGAGGTACCGAAAAGTCGATTCACGATACCCAAAAGTCACTTCACCGAACCCTGAACTCATTTTTCGGTACCGCAAAGTCACTTCATGGTACCAAAAACCTACTTCGAGGTACCGAGAAGTCGTTTCACCGCACCGCGAACTCACTTCAACGAACCTTGAACCGACTTCACGGTACCAAAAACTGGCTCTCAGGTTCTGAAAACCCGTTTCGCCAGTCCACGCCGGAAGACATTTCGGTCCGCACGATCTTATCTTGTTACTCGTCTGGATCCGGGAGGCAGAGTCACCGCATCGTCACCGTGGCGACAAGAAGGGGCGTAAAAAACGCTTTCCTTAACGGGCCGGAATCCCAACCGTTCAGAGGCGTCGTGATTTCTCAATGAATTCCGCGAGGACACGGCTTCACCATCATGGCCCGGAACATCCGCAACTATTCTCTCCTGCTTCGCAGCTTGTTTTTCGCCGGGAGCCTTGTGCTGGCCGGTTGTACCTCGGTGAAAAAGGCCGCGGTCAATCAGGTCGCCGACGCGCTGGCCAGTGGGGGCACGACGTTCGCCGCGGACGACGATCCGGAGCTCGTCAAACAGGCGGTGCCATTCAGCCTGAAATTGATGGAAAGCCTGCTGAGCGAAAATCCGCGCCATCAGAAACTGCTTTTGGCGACGTGCAGTGGTTTTACCCAATACGCTTTTGCCTTCGTGCAGCAGGATGCCGACGAGCTCGAGGCCACCAACTATGCACAGGCCGAGGCGCTGCGGCGGCGCGCGAAAAAACTTTATCGACGCGCCCGCGACTACGGTCTGCGCGGGCTCGAAGTGGCGCACGCCGGCTGGACCGCCCGACTCGCGGCCGATCCACGCACCACCTTGAAAGCCGCCACCAAGGCGGACGTGCCCCTGCTCTACTGGACGGCCGCGGCCTGGGGCTCGTACATCTCGGCTAGCAAAGACGAACCATCCGCCATCGGCGAAATGGTTCAAGTCGAGGCGTTGATCGATCGCGCGCTCGAACTCGACGAGGCCTGGGGCGACGGCACGTTGCACAGCATGCTCATCACCCTCGAAATGAGCCGCACGGGCGCGGCGGGCAAACCGGAGGATCGTGCGCGCGCACATTTCGACCGGGCGGTCGCGCTGGCCGGCGGTGCGCAGGCCGGACCTTGGGTGACGTTTGCCGAGTCGGTTTGCGTCGAAACGCACAACGCCGAGGAATTCCAGCGCTTGCTCGAACAAGCGCTCAAGGTCGATGTCGATCAAAAGCCTGAATACCGGTTGGCCAATCTCGTGCTGCAACGTCGCGCACGCTGGTTGCTAAATCGCAAAGACGATCTCTTTTTCTCACCTCAAAAATGAACGCTCCGCGCTCACTCTCTTTTCTGGTTCGCCCATTTCTCACACTCACGAGTGTCGTTCTTGCGCTGACTGCATTCTCGGCGCAGGCGGCACCGACCACGTTTAAACTCGGCACGCTCGTGCCGGTCGGGACGTCCTACCACAAAACGCTGATGGCGCTCGGCGAAACCTGGAGTCGCGAATCAAGCGGCGCCGTTTCCCTGCGCGTTTATGCGGGCGGAAAGTCCGGCGGCGAGGCGGAGATGGTCGCGCTAATGATGGCGAACAATCTTCAAGCGGCATTGCTCACCGCGGTCGGGCTGGCCGAGATCGATCGCAGTGTCACGAGCCTGCAATATATCCCGATGGGGTTTCACAGTCTCGACGAACTCGACTACGTTTCTACACGCCTTCAGGGCGATCTCGAGGAACGGCTGCGCAAGAAAGGCTTTATCGTTTTGTTTTGGACCGACGCGGGCTGGATCCGAATTTTTTCGAAGAAGCCCGTCTCTTTTCCGGACGACCTGCGTAAGCAAAAAGTATTTTCCTGGTCGGGCGAACCCGAGCAAAGAGCTGTCGTGACGCTCGCGGGTTTTCAACCCGTGCCGCTGGAGACGGACTCGACATCGTGCCTGGACTTCAGACCGGCCTCATCGAAGCGGTTTCGCTGCCACCGTTTTTCGCACTGGCGAGCCAGGTCGACACCCGCGCGTCATATATGCTGGACTTGAACTGGACGCCGATTGTCGGTGCCTGTGTGGTGTGGAAGGACGCTTGGGAAAAACTGTCTCCCGAGCAGCAAAAGACTTTCATGGAATCCGCTCGCAAGGCCGGTCAGGAGATCAAAGCCGCGGCGCGGCGCGAGAGCATCGAATCAGTGGCGGCCATGCAAAAGCGAGGCCTCAAAGTCACACCCGTGACACCCGAAATCGAAAAAGAATGGCTGAAAATGTCTGAATCGGTCTATCCCCAAATCCGCGGCAAGGTGGTGCCGGCCGAAATCTTTGACCGCACGATGTCGTTGCTTGAGGAATATCGGAGTAAGAACGCAAAGTGAGCGGAAACCGGCGCAGATAGTGGAACCACTTATTATCACTTAAGGGCACTGATGACGGAGAACTGGGACAATACAGCGTTTTGTTGTTTCACTTACGAAGTGAATAATCCGAGAAACCGCTAATTTTCGCTAATACACGCTAATTTCCAACCTTCCAAATACGAGCTGGTGGCGCCTTCGGCGCGACAACTTACACTGCTTATTAAACTTCTTTCCCGATTTTAGCGAAAATTAGCGTTAATTAGCGGTTCGCAAAATTCCGGATTTTAATCAACTACATGACTCTTGTATTATCAGCGAACACAAGTGACTATCAGTGGTTCAACTGTTTCCTTCGGTTCTAGAACAGAATGATCGAAACAGCGCCAGTAAACATGGAGACAGGGACTGGTTCGGCGTCGCCAATTGTGCGGAAACCGATCCACACGGTGGAAGACCGGATTCTGGTTTCGTTGCTGGCGGTGATGATGCTGCTGCCGGTCGTCGAGATTCTGCTGCGGTCGGTTTTCCGCAGCGGACTGCCTGCCTCGATTCCGCTCGTGCAACATTTGGTGCTCGCGGTCGCCATGCTGGGCGGCGCAGTCGCCGCTCGCGAGAATCGATTGCTGGCCTTGTCCGCCGCGAGCCGGAGCTTTCGCGGCCGGATTGAAACTTCAGCGAGGATCGTGGCCTACGCCTTCGGCGCAGCGGCGAGCGCGGTCTTGTGTGATGCGAGTTGGGAATTCGTCAGCTCGCAGCGCAACCTTGGGAAAGTGCTTATTCCGGGCGTCCCGATCTGGACCGTGCAATCTCTGCTGATTGTCGGTTTCGGGCTGATCGCCATCCGACTCGTCCTTCGCTCCGGTAACGTCATCTGGCAGAAAGCGGCGACGCTGATGCTGGCAATTGGTTTAGTGGTGGCAGCCTGGGGACTGCCAGTCGCGCCCGAACAGCTGCGTTGGCCCGCGATGACGATCCTTTTCCTCGCGGTGATTCTCGGTGCGCCGATCTTCACGGCCTTGGGCGGTGCGGCAATGATTCTACTCTGGACGGCCGGCGAACCCATCACACCCGTGCCGTTGAAGATCTACCAGCTCACGGTCAATCCCACGCTGCCGAGCATCCCTTTGTTTACGCTTGCCGGGTTTTTCCTCGCCGAGAGCAAGGCGGCTCATCGACTGGTGGCGTTGTTCCATGCGCTGTTTGGCGGCATGCGCGGTGGACCCGCGATCGTGACCGCGGTTGCCTGCGCGTTCTTTACCTCGTTCACCGGCGCGTCGGGCGCGACGATTCTCGCCTTGGGCGGCGTGCTCATGCCGGTGTTGCTCGCCGAAGGTTACTCGAAGCGAGCTTCGCTTGGTTTGCTTACGGGAGCTGGTTCGCTCGGCATGCTGTTTCCGCCCTGCCTGCCGCCCATCCTCTACGCCATCATCGCAAGCAGCAGCGGACAGGTCAGCGTGAGCGTGGATCAGATTTTCAAAGCCGGTCTTCTGCCGGGACTGCTGTTGGTCATCATCACCGCCTGGTGGGGCGTGCGAATCGCGCCCAAACAATCCGAGGAGAAAAAGACTTTCCACATCGACTGGCAGGACGTGCGGCGCGCCACCTGGGCGGCCAAGTGGGAATTGCTCGTGCCCGTGGTGGCGATTGTGGCGTTGTTCAGCGGTTATGCGACGCCGGTCGAAGCCGCCGCCACCACCGCGCTTTACGCGTTCGTCGTAGCGGTGTTGATTCACCGCGATCTTGATTTCTCACGCGATTTGCCGCGGGTCATGACCGAGTGCGGCCTGCTCATGGGCGGCGTGCTGCTTATCTTGGGGGTAGCCCTTGGTTTTACCCACTATCTGGTCGATGCAGAAATCCCGGATCGCGCCGTCGCGTGGGCCACCACAACGATTCATTCGAAATGGATTTTCCTGGCAGCCCTCAACGTCGTGCTTCTTGTCGTCGGCGGGCTGATTGAAATCTACGCCGCGATTGTGGTGGTCGTTCCCCTGATCGTGCCGCTCGGGATCGCCTTCGGCGTCGATCCCGTCCATCTGGGAATCATCTTTCTGGCCAACATGGAACTCGGTTTTCTCGCTCCGCCTGTCGGTTTGAATCTCCTGCTCGCGTCCTATCGTTTCCGCCGTCCCATGGGCGAAGTGATCTGGGCGTCGCTGCCGATGCTCGCAGTTATGACGGCGGGCGTGCTGCTGATCACTTACCTTCCCTGGCTGACCACTTGGCTGCCCAGTGTGTGGCCGTGAGATCGGCATAAAAAACCGGAGCACGTTGGCTCCGGTCGATGGTTATAAATGGCGAGCCTATTCAGGCAGCTTTGCTCAACCAGACCGGCGCGATTTCCCGCGCGAAATGTTCCAGGCGACGCGGAGCGTGACCGAGTAACTTCGTCAATTTCTCAACCTCGCCGGTGTCGGCGACAAGGCCGTGCGTTTGAAACCAGCCATACATCATCCGTAGATCGTAGGCCAGCCAGTCGGGCAGCCAGGCGCGCGCACCCGTTTCCCAAGCGTCAAGATCATCGCCGCCGTAAACGACTTTGCGTCCAAGCGCACGCGTCCAGATTTCCGCGCATTTCTCACCGGTCAAAACTTCCGGCCCGGTGAGTTCGTAGATTTTTCGCTCATGCCCGGATTCAGTCAAAGCCTTGGCCGCGACTTCCGCGATGTCGCGGACATCGACGCGCGACAGACCTGCCGAACCGATAGGTTGAGGATAAACGCCCTGCAGGATCGCATCCTTGAACCAATGGTCGTTCTGAAAGAAGTTATTCGGCCGCACGATCGTATATTCGACGTCCGACGCCTGCAGGGCCGATTCGACCGGCCGCTTCGAGCCAAAATGAGGGAAGTGCGGTGCACGATCAAGATGATGAACCGTCATGTAGGCAAACCTCCGCACCCCGGCCTGTTGAGCGCCCATGACACCCATGAGGCCTTCGTGCGTTTCGCTTGTACCTAGCGCATTGAGCATAAAAACGCCGTCCATGCCGCGAAAGACACTGCGCACGGTTTGGGGATCGAGCAAGTTTCCCTGTATGGCGGCGACGCCGGCGGGCAGTCGGGCTTTTCCCGGATCGCGGGTCAACACGCGCACCGTCGCGCCACGATTGACGAGTTCGCTGACGACGCAGGAGCCCACGGTTCCGGTTCCTCCAATAACGAGTATATTCATAACGTTTTTTATTTTGGTTCTTATATTTGGTTTTATAAAAATCAGTTGGCTTGCACGACCAGTGAATGCAGGTAGGCCGTCACGGCCTCGGCATCCTGCTGGTTCATGCGGTAAGGCGGCATGGGCGGAAGCGGCGGTGGCAGGTTGTTGGGACGTTCGCCCGTCATGAGAAAGTGAATCATTTGACTCTCGGAATATCCGGCGGGAAGACCAGCGATGCGTGGCGTCACCGTGGCCCATGGCATCGGCACCGTCGGCCCGAATGCCAGCGGCGCGCCCGTCAATTGCCGGGCTTCGATCAGTTCGCCTTTTTCGGTGCGGGGCGAGTGACAGTCTATACAGAGACCCACGCCGTGCACAATATAGCGGCCGCGTTCGATCTTGGCCGACGTGTCGGCGAGAGTTTGTGATTTTGCAGAGGAAGAGCTGCTCAGTGAAGAAAGGAGCCCGACGATCAAGGCGACGACAACGCCGCCGGTGAGGAACGTAACTAGAATCTTTTTCATAGTGATGCGCCGCCATCCTACCGCCGTGTTATCCAACCGGCTAATACCTACTTTTTATGCTCGTATAACTTAAAGTTATGGCGATTTTCACCGGCGTGGAATTGAGACATCTGCGCTATTTCAGCATGCTCGCGGAAACTCTGAACTTTTCGCGCGCGGCCGAACGTCTGCATGTCACCCAACCCGCGCTCAGCCGACAGATCCGCGATTTGGAGGAGGAACTGGGCGTCACGCTTATCGAGCGCGGCGCCGGAGAAAACAAACTCACTCCTACCGGCAAAAAATTTCTGGCCGGCGCCCGCCAGCTTCTGACCGCGGCCGAGACACTGGTGTCCGGCGTGCATCAAAAAGCCGGGAAGGAATGCCCTCCCCTGCGCCTCGCCGTTTTCGGTTCGCTCATGGCCGACCGCATCGCTCCCTTCGTACGCGCAATGGTTCGCCGCCATCCGGGACTCCATTTCGCGATCGAAGAGGCTGTGCCCGTGGAAGCGTTGCGGGATCTCCGGTTAAAAAAACTGGATGCAGTTTTCAGCGGCGAACCCGAACCAGCGCGCCTGCGCGGTCTCGAATCGCGCGTCGTATGGATCACCCAGCACGACATCCTTCTGCCCGCCAACCATCGGCTGGCCAAGCGACGGTCCGTCGCACTGTCCGAACTGCGCGACGAACGTTGGTGCATTTGGGACGACCGCGTTTTCCCCGGATTCGGTCGATATACGATCAAAGCCTTCAGAGCTGCCGGATTTCGCCCCGAGATAGCTGGTTATACAGACAGCCTAACCAGCACCTTGATGCACGTGGCGGCAGGCGATTATATAAGCAACGTGCCACCCATAGCCCGCAAGCTGCCTCACCCCGGAGTGGTTTTTGTCCCCACCGATCCGCCAGAGGCCATGGAAATTCCCGTGCTACTGGTATGGCGGCCGGATTCGCCTCACGCGGAACCGCTGCGCTGGCTCGCCAAAGCCATCGAAGCCGCCCTGGCCGTTGCTCCGGTGTCAGACCTTTGCAGCGCATCGCAAAAAAAAGCCAGAGTACTTTGACTCTGGCTGGTGGCCTAAGAACCGCAGGTCTCTTTGGGCTCCCCTGGCGATTTCATCTGGTTTTATATTTTCCTGTTCCGGATGAAGCAAAGGCGAAGTATTCAGCCGAGCTGGCGAAGGATTTCCTGCTGGCGGGCATAGTCGGGCAGCACGTTCACGTGGTAGTGGCGCTTGAGCACGGCACCGACAATGCCGAAGAAACCGACAATCATGCCCACACGGAGCGAGACGGCGGAAAAGCTGCCACCATGGAAAGGCGTGTTGGCCGCGACAGAAAGCAGCGCCAGTCCAACCCCAAGTCCAAGAACCAAGGGTACCCAGCGATAATCGCGCTTCTCCTCCTCCAGGCTGGCGAGAGAAATTTCCGCCTGCTGGCGGAGACTCGAAATGACCGCGCGGGCAAGGCCACGCTGGCGTTTCACACGGCGATAAGCCAAAACCGCGCACACCACCAAAAACATCAAATGCAAAACAGCATTCGTCCAATATAGCGGAGTGCCGGCGCTGGGTCGGTAGAGGAAATTCACGACCGAGAGCAGCGGGGTGAAGATCAGGCCAAAAACGAGACCGAAGGCTTCGTAGGCCAGGAAGCGCTGGCGGCGTTTGAAGGCGTTTACGAGGGGGCGCTGGTTTTCGGCGAGCGCACGGGTGCGGGCATCGGCCGGTTCCTGGCCGGCCCAGAGGGATTGGATTTCGTCAAAGTTCATGTTTCAAATTTTCGGTTAGAGCGGTGAGTTGGTTTTTGATGCGGTGGAGTCGGACGCCGACATTGGCTTCGGACAAACCGGTGACTTCAGCGATTTCGGCGTAGCTGAGCCGGTCGAGGAACAGGAGCATCACGCTTCGGTCGACGGGCGGGAGCTCCTGGATGCGCGCGTAGAGCCAGGCGAGGCGGTCCCCACCCTCGGCGCGCGCGGCCGGCGCGTCGGGCTCTTCGAGCGCGTAGTGATCGATTTTTCGCGTGTAGCGCTGGCGGGAACGTTTCCAATTGAGCGCGCAACTGTGAGCGACGCGATAGATGTAGGTGGACAATTTCGAGCGGCCCTGAAATTGCGGCAACGCCTGCCACAACGAAAACAGAATCTCCTGGCGCAGGTCGTCGCAATCGGCGGCGTTTTGCGTGAAAGCGCGGGCAGTCTTGGCGATCATGCCCGCGTGTTCACGGTGGACTTCCTGAAACAGTTGTTCGAGCGAAGCGGACACGGAGGTTAGCGCGTTGGGGTGGACGGACTGGATTCGGACGCAACGACGCGGCGGGCGGCTAACATGATCATCAAGGCGATGCCGGGACATACGACCCACAACCAAGTGTAGGTGCGGTGGCTGATGTGCTGACCAAACAAGATATATTCGATATTTTTCATATTATAGAGGTGTTCGTTAAGATTAGGCACCGGTGCCGGCGAAACCTTACAAACTTCTCTCAAAATCTTTCCATGAAATGTAAGCCCTTGGTAACAAGTAAATAAATCCACCAGAGCTAAATCGTGCTACTGCGGCTCTTTCACTTCACTGAAGGAAAGCGCGGCAAGAAATCTGGATGGGGTTTTTCGCCGGATCGCGCGCATTCGCGAATTCGTAACCCTCGCCTTTGTGGCTCATACCAAAGATCAAACCTTCCTTCCTGGCCTGGGCCTTGAAGCCCTCGATATCCTCAACGTCAAACACGAGCTTGATGCAGGACTGGCCGGTACGATGACCTTTGCTCGCCTGAATAAGGAGAAGCGAAAAACCGCCAGTCGACGACGCGAGCTCAAGCAGGTCGGCTTCCTTCCGTGGCTTTGACTGGAAACCAAAGTGCTTGGCATAAAATGCAGCCACTTTGGGGATATCCTTCACATACAAAATCACACGTGAGATGGGCGGGGTAAGTTTCATCTTTGCGCAATGTTGAGGCGCATGAGTGTCTGTCAATTGGTTCAACACAAAAAATAACCCCGCGTGATCCGCGGGGTTATTTGAAGAATGCGTGTGTCGAAGGTATTTCCAGGTCGGAAAGCGCACCTGATTTTTACCGCGTATTGGCGGGCGCGCGAGGTTCGGATTTGTCCTGCGTCGTCGGCTTGTCCTCAAGGATCCGACCGCCGAGATGCCTGGCGAGGAACTTTTCCGCGCGGCGATAGAATTCCATTCGATTTTCCTCCAAATGGAAGCTGTGGCCTTCGTTCGCTTTGAAAAGAGTTTCCACTTCGATACCGCGAACCGTGAGCGTAGCGGCGATCTTCTCGGCGTGCGATTGCTTCACCCGAGGATCGCTACCGCCGTGGGCGATCAGGAGCGGAGCGCGGATAAGGTCCGCGTGTTGCAACGGCGAGACGGCCGTCAGCGCTTCGCGGTCCGCATTCGGATCGCCCACCATGACGTGAAACATCGCCCGCCCGGGATGGGACGGCGGCACGGCCGATAGCCAGTCGCAAATGTCCGACACGCCGCTATCATCGATGCCGCAGCGGAAGAGTTCCGGCGTGAACGCCAGACCGGCGAGCGTGGCGTAGCCGCCGTAGGAGATGCCGTAGATGCCGATGCGGTCAGGTTCGGCAAACTTTTGTTCCACCAGCCAGCGCACGCCGTCGGTGATGTCGTCCTGCATCGCGCGGCCCCATTGCTTGAAACCCGCTTCCCAAAAGGCTCGGCCATAACCGGTCGAACCGCGATAATTGATCTGAAGGACCGTGTAGCCTCGGTTGGCAAAAAACTGCACTTCAGGATCCGCACGCCATTGATCCCGCGCCCACGGCCCGCCGTGAATCATGAGCAACGTGGGCGTGGGACCTGTGGCGCCGCGCGGCCGCGTCAAATAACCGTGGATCGTCAGCCCGTCCCGGGCACGATAGCTGACCGGCGTGATGGTCGACAGTTGGCTGGCGTCGATCCAGGGAGTCACCACTCCGATCTGGGTGAGCTCCTTGGTGGATTCACGATAACGGTAGAACGCACCGGGGTCGCCGTCACTCCACGCCTTGACGACGAAGTCGGTGCCCGTGCGATTGTGCCCGGTAAACTCCAAGGCTTTTCCCGGCAGCAGTTGCGCCAGCTCGAGTTCGCGATTACGCGCGCGCTCGTCGAAATACACGCGCTGCGTTTTTTCCCCGACGTAATAGGCACCGACAATCTTTTCCTCCCGCTCGTCTCTCAGCAAACCAGCCGCGTCGTAATCGGGATTGGCATAGATCACTTCGAATTCGTTACCATCGCGCGGATCCATCAGCACGACCGCGGCTTTATCGCGACCACGATTTGAAAGGGCATACACATAACGATTGTCGCGGGTGAAAAAGAGCGGTCCGACGGTGGAGCGAAAATCGGTCGTCAACACCTTCTCGAATGGCGCGTCGTTGGTCACGCGATGAAAGAGCGCAAAATTCACACCGTCCGTGGCAATCGCGAGCCGGACGACGCCGGCGTGGTCGACGATGTAGTTGACGTAGTTGCGGTCGTTTTTCACGACGAGTTCAGTCGCCCCGGTATTCACGTCGAGTTTGTGCACATCCGCAACGCGAGGATCGCGCTGGTTGAGTTTGATGAGCAAATGGGTGTCGTCGAGCTGCGACAAAATTGCCGCACGCACTCCGGTTTCGGGCGTGAGCGCCCGCATACCCGTGCCGTCGCGGCCGATGACATTGATGTGCCAGTTTTGCCGTTCGCCCTCATCGGTCGCATAGGCCAGCCGGTCATTGCCGACCCAAAAGAATCCGCCAATGTCGTGCACGGTGGAATTGGTCAACCGGATCCCTTCCGTATCGCCAACGCGCTTCACAAACAGGTTCTGGCGGCGCTCGTAAGGCGCGAGATACGCCACATAATCGCTGTCTGGAGAGATTTTGACCTGGGCGATCGCCGGCAGGCGAAAGAGCGTCTCAATCGGAATCAACGGCGCTGTTTCCGAGGCGCAAATTCTGGCGACCGCGGCAAGCAGCACGGCAATTAACAGGAACGATTGAAGGGATAAACTGCGGCCAAAGAGGAGGCCGAGGCGGGTGGTGATGACGGTGGATTTCATAGGTTGTCGTATTGGCATTAGGCACCGCTCCCCGAAAAAACTTACAAAACCCCGCACTTTTCCTCGCGCCTTGCGCGGAAGCAGATCGATCGGAGCGCGAATTACCCGCTTGCTCCGCGCCCGGCCTCGTGGGAGACATCGCTTTCCATGCAATCGAAACCTCAAGTCCTCGTCTGGATCACGTGCGATGGCGTCCACATCGACCCGTCCTCGGGCAAGCACACCATTCTCGGCGTTTTCTCCAACATTCGCGCCCGTCAATTCCCCGTCGTGCATCCGTTCATGATCTGGTTCATGACCTTGAGCGATGTTCCCCAAGGCGAACATCACATCAAAATTTCCCTTGGCCTCGATCCCGCCAACGCCGCGCCGATCATCGACCGCAAGTTCGAATCCCAAAGCCCTCTTCAGCGCATCAATCTCATCAACGAAATCCGCAACCTGAGTTTCGACAAACCTGGAGACTACTCGCTCATCATCGAGGTCGATGACGAACCACTTCTCGCCACCAATATCACGGTGAGTAACTAAGCTCGTTCCCTCTTACCCATGGCCGCAACTTCGTCCTCAACTTCAACCACCTTCGACTTGATCGGTGTCGGCGCGCCCATCATGGACCTCGTCGCGAACGTGCCCGACAGTTTCCTGCCTCACGCCAAGGGCGAAAAAGGTGGCATGGTGATGGTCAACGCCGACGAGATCGCGCGTCTCGTCGCCCTGCTTCCCGCATTGCCCAAAATCACGCCCGGCGGCTCCGCGGCCAACACCGCTTTCAATGCCAACCGCCTCGGGCTGCGCACGGCCTTCGTCGGCAAGCTCGGCGGCGACGAACTCGCCGATATCTACAAAGAGCGCTTCGCCAGCGCGGGTGTCGATACCTCGCGTTTCAAGCAAAGCGACCTGCCCAATGCCCGCTGCCTCATTCTCACGACGCCCGACGCCCAACGCACGATGCGCACCTGCCTCGGCGCGGTGCTGACGCTCTCGCCCGACGAAATTTCTCCCGCCGATTTCGCCGGCGCCCGCATGGTTCACATCGAAGGCTACGTTTTGTTCAACCAGGCCCTTGCGGAAAAAATTCTCACCGCCGCCCGATCCGCCGGGTGCGCGATCAGTCTGTCGTTTGCCTCCTTCGAAGTCGTCGCCGCGACCCGCGACTGGTTGCTCGGCCAATTGAAACAAGGCCTGCCGCTCGTCTTTGCCAACGAGGATGAAGCGCGCACGATGTTCCCGGAACTTCCCGCCAAAACGCCCGAAGACTACGCCGCGCACGCGAAGAAGTTCGCCTCGTTCGGCGGCACCGCCGCGATCACCCTCGGTAAGGATGGCGCCTGGATCGCCCGCGGCAAAGAACTCCACCGCGTCGCTCCGGTCGTGGTCAACGATGCGATCGATACAAATGGCGCCGGCGATGCCTGGGCCGCCGGTTTCCTCGCTGGTTATTTGCGCAACCATTCTCTACCGGTCTGCGGTAAAATCGCTTCGCTGCTCGGCGCCGAAACTGTCCGTCACAGCGGCCCGATCATTCCTGATTCGACGTGGCCCGCCATCGCCGAAAAGGCGAATGCACTGGCCAGCACCTAAGTTTTCCGACGGTAGGACACCTTTCCGAGACGTCCCTACCTCGACCCTATTCGCGTCAATTCGCGTTCATTCGCGGTTTCTTTTCCTGCCCGAGCAGCGTGTACAACGCAGGCAGCACAAGCAGCGTCAACAGGGTGTTCGTGAAAATGCCGCCGATCACCACGGTCGCGAGCGGACGCTGAACTTCGCCGCCCACGCCAACATTGACCGCCATCGGGATAAAACCCACCGCGGCCACCAGCGCCGTCATGAGCACTGGGCGCAGCCGCACAAGACAACCCTCGCGGACCGCACGCTCGAGCGACACGCCGGCTTCTCGGCGCTGTTTGATGAACGTCACCAACACCAAACCATTCAAAATCGCCACACCACTCAACGCGATGAAGCCAATCGCCGAACTCACCGTGAAGGGCAGCCCGCGCAGCCACAAAGCCAGCACACCACCCACCAAGCCGAGTGGAATGCCCGAAGCCACGACCAGCACCTCGCTCACTTTTTTCAGACTGAAGAACAGCAAAACAAAAATCATCGCCAGCGCCATCGGCACCACAAACATCAGTTTGCGGTTGGCGCGCTCCATGTTTTCAAACTGGCCGCCCCACTCCAACGTGTAGCCCTCGGGCAACTTCACCTGGGCAGCGATCTTTTCCTTCGCCTCGGCCACGAAGTTCGCAACGTCACGACCGCGCACGTTGCACTGCACGGTGATCCGGCGATCGCCCCACTCGCGGTTGATCGTCGAGGGCCCTTCGAATTCGGAGATTTTCGCCAGTTGGCTCAAGGGCAAGGTTTGACCCGAGGCCGTCGGGATCAGTGTCGCTGCCAGCGCCGCCGGATCGGTGCGTTGCCTGTCGGGCAAGCGTACCACCAGCGGAAACCGCCGCTGTCCTTCGCGCACATCGCCCACACGCCGCGAGCCCACCGCTTCGACTACGTTGAGCACATTGCGCGTCGGGATGCCGTGTCGCGCGATTGCCTGCGGGTCGACGCGCACCTGAAGAAATGTCTGCCCTGTCAACTGCTCAACCGACGCCTCGCTGGCGCCCTGCACATCGCCCAACAAAGCCTGCACTTCATCGCCCAGCCGCCGCAATTCCTCAAGGTCTGGGCCGTAGATTTTGATCGCGATGTCGCCGCGCGCTCCGGCGATCATTTCGTTCAGCCGCATTTCGATTGGCTGGCTAAACGAGGGTTTTAGCCCAGGTACCTGGTTTAGGACGGCGCGCATCTTCTGCGTCAATTCATCCTGCGTGCGGGCCTTTTTCCACTGTTCGCGCGGCTTCAACGCGAGGAAGAAATCCGCGAGTTCCACGCCCATCGGATCGGTCGCCACCTCAGCCGTGCCGAGCCGCGTCCAGATGTGCTCAATTTCGTCGGGAAAGGTCGCCATGAGGACGCGCTCGATCTGATCGTTTTGCGCCACGGCCTCGTCCACCGATATCCCGGCGAGTCGCACCGTGGTTCCCACAATCGCGCCTTCGCCCAGCTTCGGCAAAAATTCGCCGCCCATCCGGGCTGCCACCAAAGCCGTCCCGACAAACAATACCACGGCACCAACGAGGGTGAATTTACGATGACGCAGAACCAACGCCAGCATTGGTTCGTATGCCCGGTGAGCCAGTCGCACCAGCCAGGGCTCTGTCTCTTTCACCTGTTTCGGTAAAAACATCGCAGCCATCACCGGGGTTAAGGTGAGCGCAAGGACCAGCGAACCCAGAAGCGCAAAAATCAGTGTCAGCGCCATGGGCTTGAACATCTTCCCTTCAATCCCTTCCAAACCCAGGATAGGCAGGAAAACGATCATGATGATGCCCACGCCAAAGGCGACCGGCCGCGCCACCTCCAGCGGAGCGCTGCGCAATACTTCATCGCGCTCGTTTTTCGTGAGCACGCGTCCCAGTTGATGCTGACGTTCCGCCAGTCGTCGCATGGCATTCTCGACCATAACCACAGCGCCATCGACAATCAGCCCGAAGTCCAAAGCCCCAAGACTCAAAAGACTCGCCGCAATTCCCGCCTGCAGCATGAAGTTCGCCGCAAACAGCATCGAAAGCGGTATCGCAACGGCGACGATCAAACCCGCGCGGAGGTTGCCAAGAAATGCGAACAGGATCGCGATGACCAGCAGCGCCCCGGCAAAGAGATTGTGTTTTACGGTACGGATGACGTTGTCGACCAGTTCCGTCCGGTCATAGAGGACTTCCAATTTCACGTCAGGCGGCAGGAATTTTTGCACCTCAGCCAGCTTCGCCTTAAGCGCATGCGTGACGACCGCGCTGTTTTCGCCCATGAGCATGAAGCCTAGACCGAGCACCGCTTCGCCGCGTCCGTCCGCTGTCACCGCGCCGCGGCGGATTTCGTGATCCTCCTTCACCGTCGCCACATCGCGCACATGAACCGGGGCACCGTCATGCGCCGCGATGACAATGGCGCCGATCTCGGCGATATTCGTGGTCAAACCAACACCGTGAACCAACAACGATTCGCCACCGCGCTCAATCTGGCCTCCGCCGACGTTTTGGTTGTTCGCTTCGAGCGCCTCAACCAGATCTTCGAACGTGAGGCGGTATTTGATCAGTCGGTCAGTTTCCACCACGACATGAAATTGTTTCTCGAAACCGCCCCAGGTATTTACCTCGGCGACGCCGGGCACTTTCCGCAATTGCGGCTTCACCACCCAGTCCTGCAATACGCGCAACTCCGTCGGCGTGCGCTTAGGATCGCTCGAACGAACGACATAGTGAAAAATTTCTCCGAGTCCTGTGGCGATGGGGCCTAGTTGTGGACGCGCCATGCCTTCGGGCAATTCCACGCTTTGCAAACGCTCGGTGATGAGCTGGCGCGCGCGATAAATGTCGATCCGGTCGTCAAAGGTCGCGACGACTTGCGAAAAGCCGAATTTCGAGAGCGAGCGAACGTTTTGCAGACCCGGCAGGCCGGAAATCGCGAGTTCCACCGGCACCGTGATTTGTGCCTCGGTTTCCTGCGGATTAAGCGCCGCGGCCGTGGTGTTGATTTGCACCTGCACGGGCGTGGTGTCGGGAAACGCGTCGATGGGCAAGATACTTAACGTACGCGCACCGACAAAAAGCAGAACCATCGCCAGGATGCAGACGAGCAAGCGATTCTTCAGCGAAGTGTTGATGATCCAGTTTAGCATGGAAAATTTCTCCTCGGTTATCTGATCAGTCGTGCGCGCAACCGGCGCCGAGTTTCGACATCAACATGGCGGACTTGAGCGCATAAGCATGGGTGACGACAACCTGCTCATGGGACTCCACGCCCCCCAACAATTCCTGATAGCCGGCCAAACGTGCGCCGAGTTCCACGGCGCGCACCTCGTATAGATCGGCTTCGCGCTTCAAAAAGACGAACGGTTTGCCATCGACATGTTGCACCGATGCGGCGGGCACAAGCAGGGCTTTCTCGTTTTTCCGCGAAAGTATCCGCGCGGTGGCAAACATCCGGTCGCGCAGCAAACCGTCGGGATTTTCAAACTCCGCGCGCGCGCGGCCCAGTCGCGAGTGTTCATCCACCGCCGGACTCACCCACGTGAGTTTCCCGGTGAAAACCTTTCCCGGCAGCGAATCGACCCGCAATTCCACGACTTGATTCGCCTCGACATGAGAGAGCGCCCCCTCCGGCACCTGCAACATCGCCCACATCATCGAGCGGTCGGCCAATGTGAAGAGCGGACGGCCGGCCTCGACCTGCGCGCCGCGCACGGCGTTTCGCTCGACGATTTCGCCGGCAAAGGGCGCACGCACTTCGACGTAGATTGGTTCGTTTTGCTGGTTTCCGAGCGCATCGATTTGTTCCTCGCTGAAACCAAACGTACGCGCCTGCTGGCAGGCTGCGCGATGGGCGGCCTCGGCTTCCTGCAGCGCTTGCGCCGAAGTCACACGATCGGCGCGGAGCTTGCGTTCGCGCTCCAGCGTTTGGTGCGTGAGTACCGCCTTCGCCACGGTCTCGGTGATCGTAGCGGACCAGATTTTTGCCACGCTTTGTTGTTCCGCGACCTTATCGCCCAAATCCACGTCCACGCTGTGAACCAGGCCGCTTACTGGCACGGCGATCTGCGCGAACTTGTTCTGGTTAAAACTCACCTCCGCGACGCATTCGATGCCATCGGCGGCCAAGCCGGTTTCGGGCGCGGCGGTTTGCACGCCAATCATGCCCGCAGAATTGGCGGAAGGCAGACGAACTTGCACGCTTTCGCCGGGCTTAAGCGCCGCCGCCAGTTGCGGCTGACAGATTGCACATTGCGCTTCGGGCACGCCATGCTCGCTGCACATCAAAACCGGACCGGTCTGAGCCGTTGGTTTGTTTTTCCGCGCGAGTTCCGGATGACAAAGCATGCATTCGTCTTCGTAGAGCGAATGTTCCTGGCACCAGGCGCGCTTTTTATCCTGGAGTTCGGGGTGACATTCCCAGCAACGGTCCTCATACCGCGCGTGCTCCTGACACCAAAGGCGGTCCGCTTCACGCAGGCTCGCATCGCAAATAAAACAAAGTTCCTTCGGCGCGCCATGAGCGGCACACTTCGCCCCGGTCAATGCCACTGGCGCGGGCTGCGCGGCTTGAGTGCTTTTGGCGTGTCCGTGCCCAGAGTGATCATGGCCGGCATGATCGTCGTGGCCGTCCTGTTTTTTGCAGCCAGCCAGCAAGGCCAGCGCCACAAGCGGAACCGTGATGAAGTGGAGGGTAAATTTCGTTTTCATAAATTGGTGGGTTTTAAAAGTTCAAGATTTTGGGGCCGTCGTGATGAGCAATGCTTCGAGTTCGGCGTGCGCCGCATTCATTTCTAAAAGTCTAGACTGATAGGTCATCTGCACTTCGGCCGTGGTGCGCTGTGTATCCACGAGATCGGCGAAGCCAAATTTGCCCTCCTCGTAACCGGCCTGCACCAGACGCAGCGCCTCAACGGCCTTCGGCAAGATCCGTTCGCGGTAACCTTTTACCTGCTGGCATGCGGTTCGGTAACGGCCGGCAGCGTCGGCCAGGTCGCGCTGAAGTTGGAGTCGCATGGCGTGCAGTTCGGCTTTCGCCACGTTGACATTGGCGCGTGCTTCCTGACGCAGACCCTTGCCGCGATCCAGCAGCGGAAGCGGCAGGGAAAGGCTGACCTGCCCGATCGACTGGCCCGTTTCGCCCGCTTCACCGGCGGCGACACCGACTTTCACATCGGGATAAGCTTCGAGTCGCGCGCGGCGACTTTCCAATTCTGCTCGCTCCAGATTGGCTTGCGCCGCACGTATCGCCGGGTGCGTTTCCAGCGCATCGCCATCCGCTCGCGCAAGCAGGTCGGCGGTGGGCTGCTCGGCCAGTTCGCCGGCCAGCTTCGCATCGACCAAGTCCGGACGCCCCAGCTCCGCTGCCAGCGCCTGCCTCGCCGCAGCGAGTTCGCGTTGCAAATCTCCCGCTTCGGCCTTCGCCTGTTCGGCCTGCACTTCGGCGCGCAACTGTTCCTGCAAAGGAGCCGCACCGGCTTCCACGCGCTTGCCCGCCGTCAATGACGAATCGTTCGCCACCGCCAGGAGTTTGGCCGACAGCGCCACCTGACGTTCCAGCGTCAGCACGCGGCAAAATGCGATTTTCACGTCGCGCACCAATTCCAAGCGTCGCATGGCGCGTTCGGCCTCGCTGACCTTCACGCCGGCCCCGCCCGCCTGTTTGCCCAGCGAACGCTTGCCTGGGAATGGGATTGTCTGGCTCAGGCCAATGGTTCGTTTTGAATCTTTATAGCCGCGACTGCGCAACGGCCAGTCCTCGGCCGCGAGTTCCAGTTCGGGATTGCTCCACGCACGCGCCTGAATGGCGCGTCCCGTCGCGGCGTCGATCCGGCCAGAGGCGGCCTGAAGCGTGGGGTTATTTTCCAGGGCGATTTGCAGAGCCGTCTCCAGAGAAAGTGGCTCCGTCGCCGCTGCGCGGCCAGACAGGGCTGGCACTAGAAGTGCAACGGCGAGCAACAGGGATTTTCGAGAGAAAAGTGAAACGACAGTCATGATGATTGAAAACAAAGGGTTGTTCAAAGGGAGGGCACAGCGGCGCCCGGCTCGGCTCGCCTATGGCGAACCGCTCAACAGATTCATATGCCCGCGTTCTTCCGGAACGTCAGGCCACCGTCAGCGACGGCGCACGCGGCGGCTGGGCCGCCCGGTGCACAAACTGCCATGTAGGACTAAAATCGGGTGGTCGGTCGAACGACGCTTTACGTGGCATCGATTTCACCGCCATGGTCTCCTGTGCCGCGCTTTGCTCGATCAAATGGGCCAAAACCGTTAAAACCGGCATCGGCGCCACGATTTCCGACGAGGTCGGTTGGTAAGTACCGCTCTCGATCGGATTGCAGGCTTCAATGTCGCAGGCGCCACTTGCGCTTTCGCAGCAGCTTTGATGCGCCGCATGTTCCTCCTGCGCCGCCAGCAATCCCGCCGCCTCGAGCATGCAATGCTGGGCCGTCGGCAGCCAGAGAACCGCCAGCACGAGCGCGAGGATTTTGCGGAGGGGCAACACGGTGGCCAAGAAAACAGCAACCCGCACCAAGTCAACTGGCCTTCCCGAGGGGATTGTTCAAACTGTCAGTATTCGGCCTCGTAACTCCCAGATCGACCGCACGTCTCATCCCCATCTTACCATGAACATCTTCCCCCGCCTCCTTTTGCTTCTGGTCGGTTCACTTTTGGCCAGCGTACTCCACGCCGAAACAGAGCCGCCGAAGGAGTGGATCGATCCCGACACCGGTCATCGCGTCATCCGCCTGACCGACGAGCCCAATTCCGCCAGCCTTTATTTCAACGAAAACGGCTACACTCCCGACGGCCGGCAGATGATCTACACCACGCCCGATGGCATTTCCGTCATCGATCTCACCACGTTCAAAACGCGCTCGGTGGTGCAAGGCCGCGTCCGCGCTATCATCGTTGGACATAAAACTCCGACCGTCTTTTACACAAAAGCCGTCGCGCCCGATCGCCCACGCGAGCGCTCCCTTTTTTCCACCAACATCGACACCGGCGAAACACGGAGGCTCGCCGACCTGCCCCCGCGCGGCGGCATCGCCGCCATCAATGCCGACGAAACCCTTGCCGCCGGAACCTACATTGTGGGCGACGGCGAGGACTACAACCAACGTCGTGAGGAAATCCCCGCCACACAGGGCCACTCCCTCGAACAGCCCATGAACAAGGGCCAGATGATGGAAGCTCGCCTCGCGGCCCGGTTGCCCCTGGTCCTTTTCACCGTCGATCTGCGTACCGGAAAAACGAATACAATCCTTGAGAGTACCGACTGGGTGAATCATCTCCTCTTCTCCCCCACCGACCCGACGCTTCTCATGTACTGCCACGAAGGTCCGTGGCAAAAGGTCGACCGCATCTGGACCATTCGCACCGATGGCACGCAAAAGACTCTGGTTCACAAACGCACCATGGGCCGAGAAATCGCCGGTCATGAATTTTGGAGCCACGACGGAAAAACTGTCTGGTACGATCTGCAAACGCCGCGGGGCGAGGTCTTCTGGGTGGCCGGGCTCAACTTGGAAACCGGCGAACGAACCTGGTACAATCTCCAACGCAACGAATGGTCCATCCATTTCAACGTCTCGCCCGACAGCAGCCTCTTCTGTGGCGATGGTGGCGATTCGGGCCAGGTGGCGAAGGCCCCGGATGGCCGGTGGATCTATCTCTTTCGGCCCGAACTCATCAACGACACGGGAACTCTCGGCGAAAAACTCATTCATCCCGGTGTCTTCCGTTCCGAGCGCCTCGTCACCATGTCGAAGCACAACTACAAGCTGGAGCCAAATGTCAGTTTCACGCCCAACCAGAAATTCGTGATTTTCCGCTCCAACATGTTCGGGCCCACCTACGTTTTCGCGGTCGAAGTGGTCCGCGCAGGCTCGAACAAGTAGCCGTTTCATCCCAGTTATTGTTCGGCCTGGCTGTTATCGCAGGGGCGTAATCTTGTTGCACCCTTCCGGTCGCAAGGCTCACCCCGGCGCGGCAAGATCGTCCCCGACAAGGAAAACCCGCGCGGGTTTCCGGTCTGTTTTCAGAGGGAAAGAAACGGGAGTGTAACGTTTTTGTCTCCGGTGCATCTAATCGTCGCCGTGCTTCATCGTCAAAAACCCTCACCTCATTCCTCATGAAGCACGCAACTCATATTTTCGCCGCCATCGCTGGCGTAGTCGCTTTCGCCGTATCCGTCCTGCTCTTAGCCGCACCCATCGCTCGCGCGGACAACTTGCACGATGACGCCAATGACTTTGATCGCAGCATTGCTCGCTACAGCGCCCATCTCTTGCAGAGTGGCCGCGAAATTTTCCGTTACGATACCTTCGGCGACGAAGTTTTCTGGGGCGACGCCCTGAAATTGCACCAGGCAATCGCCGGTGCGGCCAATGGCGGAGTCGGACCCGGCGTTAGTCCGCAGACCGCTCTCGCTGTAGGTCTTAAGGTCGACCGCGACGCCCTGCCCTATGCGCTGCGCGTGCAGTTGCAAAAAGGCAAAGTCGATCTGACCGATCCCGCGACAACCCTGGCCTTGCTCAAGCTCGACGCCATTGTCGGTGTGAAAGGGTTTTTTGAGCGCGGCCGGCTTCGTTCGGTGGGAATTCAATGCGCGCTCTGCCATTCGACGGTGGACAATTCTTTCGCGCCCGGCATCGGTTCGCGCCTCGACGGCTGGCCGAATCGAGATCTCAACGTCGGAGCAATCATTGCGCTCGCGCCCGACCTCACGCCGTTCACGCAGGCCCTCGGCGTCGACGATGCGACGGTGCGCACGGTCCTGAACAGCTGGGGCCGGGGGAAATTCGACGCCGCCTTGATGCTCGACGGAAAAGCGTTTCGTCCTGATGGAAAACCGGCGGCGACGCTTTTGCCGGCAGCATTTGGTTTGGCTGGCGTGAACCTTCATACCTACACGGGCTGGGGTTCCGTCACGCATTGGAACGCGCTCGTCGCCAATCTTGAGATGGGCGGCCAGGGCACGTTCTATGACCCGCGTCTCGCCGATGCGGAAAAATTTCCCATCGCCGCCAAGCTCGGCTCGTTCGACGTGCGTCACGAGCCCGATCGCGTCACTTCGAAACTGCCCGCGCTGCATGCGTATCAACTTTCGCTGCCAGCGCCCACGCCGCGACGCGATTCCTACAACGGCGCTGCCGCCAATCGCGGCCGGGGTGTTTTCAATGGCAAAGCCCAATGCGCCACCTGCCATGTGCCGCCCCTTTTCACCGATGCGGGCTGGAATATGCACACGCCAGAGGAAATCGGCATCGACGATTTCCAAGCCAAACGTTCGCCCGACGAGCACTACCGCACGACACCGTTGAAGGGCCTGTTTACCCGTGCAGAAGGCGGCTTCTATCATGACGGGCGTTTCGCCGATTATCTCGCGGTCATTAATCACTACAACGATCACATGAATCTCCAGCTCAACGAGGGTGAAAAGAACGATCTCGTTGAATATCTGAAATCGCTCTGAGGTTCACCGCCCAATCGTCGCCGCTAAAATTCGCGCTTCTCAACCCTGACATGGCCACGTCGCCCGGTTTCATGGAGCCCGGGACGACGTGCCGCCGTTTGCAAACGTTGTCGCCGGATGTAACCTTTTGCGCCGGCCAGCATCCAAGTTCGAAATGTCTTCCGTCGTTCCCCTCTCTTTTTCAAACGTGCCCCGGCCCCAAGCCGACGTTTCAGACTCGGACGCCGTTAAGAGTGTCATCAGCGGCGATTGCGCGATGTTCGAAATCATTGTGCGCCGCTACAACCTTCGGCTTTACCGCGTGGGCATGGCTTATCTGCGCAATCATATGCAAACCGAGGATGCGATGCAGAACACTTACCTCAAAGCATTCGTTAAACTGCGCAACTTCGATGGCACGGCTGCGTTTTCCACTTGGCTGACCCGGATCATGATCAACGAATGCCTGATGCTGCTCCGCGGCCAAAAAAAGTTTCTCTCTGAAAAGATCGAGCCGGATGAACTCGCCTTGGAACAGGACTCGTCTACTTCTCCCACTCGCGACTCCTCCGACAAGGAGGAAATCAAACACCTCCTCGAACAAGGAATCAACACCCTGTCCCAAACGCATCGCGCCGTTTATATTCTGCGCGACGTCCAACAACTCAGCACCGCCGACACCGCTTCCTCTCTGGGCATTTCGGAATCGAACGTCAAAGTCTCGCTACATCGCGCCCGCGAAGAACTGAAAACCCACCTCTTGCAATCAGCGTCGGGGCTGGAACTTTTTGAGTACGCCGCTCCCTACTGCAACGCTATGACAGCTCGTGTCATGGGCCAGATCCGCAGCATTGGCCGCCCGGACCTGTAACCTTACATCCGCTCCCGCATCAAATGAAATGAACAATCATCTCATTTCATCCGATGCTCGTACCTGCACTCATTCTCTTCGTCGTCGCCGCAATTCTCGGCCTCACCGTCGCAGTCCAAATCTTTAAGAAAAAGCCGACCGCCAAAGGCGTCGCCCTCGCCCATGGCGCTTTCGCCGCCGCCGGTCTGATCACACTTGTCCTGTATGCGGCGAAAAATCCGAACCATCTGCTATGGGTAGCAGTTGTCATTCTGGTCGTCGCGGCTCTCGGTGGCCTGATCCTCTTCATCAACGATATTCGCGGCAAAACAGGCCCGGCGGGACTTGTTGTCGTTCATGCCCTGGCAGCGGTTGCCGCGGTCGTCATCGTTTTGGTGGTTGCGATCAGATAGGCAATTATGCGCCTGTTGGGACACCCGGTTCATGTGATGCTGATTCACTTTCCCGTCGCGCTGTGGCCGGCGCACGCGGGCCTGCATATTTTTGCTTCAAAACTCCCGTCGGGCATGGCGGCCGTTACGGGTTTTTGGCTCTTGATCGCGGGTACCGCTCTCGGCTGGCTGGCTGCGCTCGCGGGCGTGTCGGACCTTCTCGGCATCTTGAAGGAGAATTCGCCGCCGAAAACTTCCCGTGGATTTATCCACGCATCCGTCAACGGCAGCGTCCTCGTGGCATTCACCACAATCGCCATCATGGAATATGCCCACTTTCCCACGATTTCTCACGGAGCCGCGTTTCTCATCGCCGAAGGGGCGTTGTTGGCAGCCATGGGCATTGGGAACTTTTTCGGTGGTTCGTTGATCTGGCAGCAGCGAGGGTGACTCATTTTCAGTATGCCGCCCAAAACCAGTTTACTGACAACAATCTATTACCGATGCCGATTAGTTTGTAACATTTTCGTCCGTTGCGTGTAATAGCTAGGTAGCTTTCAAATGCTCCCGGCTGACGGAAGTTGAACGCACCCCTACCGCAACCATGCAATCGGCCAAGTTTTTCCGTCTTCCTTTTACTGCCTCTATTTTTCTCGCTGCTTTGGCTTTCTTTTCGGGCTGCCAGTCATCCCCCAAGCCCTTCGCCATGCCGGTTGGCTTGTTTCGGGAGATCGGTTATGAAGATGCGGTGAAGCTCTCCCAAACCGAGAACAAACCGCTGTTCCTGCTCTTCGATGGCGACTGGGCTCACGACCGCGAAAAATTGATCGTCAACACCCTCGCCAATCCGTCCATCTCGCCCCTGCTGCGTGATCGAACCGTCGCGCTGCGCATCGAAGTTGTCGATCTTCCCGATATCGCCAAAAAACATCATGTCTCCAAGGTCCCGCTCCTTGTGCTGCTTGCTCCCGGTGGCCGCGAAATCAATCGTTGGTCTGGCGTGCCAAAGCCTCGGGCTTTCGCGAAGGAGTTCGATGCCCTGCTCGCCGGCGCGTCAGCTTCACAGTACAAACGTACGCTAACCAAAGACACAGACCTAGTTGCCCGCCACCAACTCGCCGGCCGGCTTGTCGTCGATGGCGAATATGCTGAAGCGCTGCAGGAACTGCTCTGGCTTTACAACACCGGTATCGGCGAAAACAAGCTCATCGAAAAGGATCTACATGTAAGCAGTGTCATCAGAAGCTTGGGCCGACTGAAGGCCAAATTTCCCCCGGCCGCCGACGCGCTTGTAGCGCTGTGCGACCGGGAGAAACAACACGCACTGCGTTCGCCTAATAATACGACGACGGGCAGAAAGCTGGCCGAAATCCTCCGGGCTCTCGCCGACAACGATATCTCACGCGTTCTCGATGGCAAAGTCCTCCCCGATAAAATTGCGGGCGCTATCGTTGAAAACGACAGTTCCCTCGCGGTCTACCGCGAGCTCCATCCAGGGAAAGCGCGCGAGCTCGTGAAGAATATGGTCATTATCCCGTGGTTCGTTTCTCGGCATGACTATAAAAGCGCTGCCGACGAATTGCCCCTCAACCAAGCCCTCAGCGCAATCGAAGAGATCAAAGAAATGAATATGTTCGGCCGCGGGATGGTGCGCTCAATTCTCTTCCCCGTCGCGGGTACAAAAGTGCCAGGCCTGATGATCGCAGACCAGCAGCGCCACATTCTGCAAAAACGCGCCATTTATTTCGAGATCTACGCGGGCGCGAACCGCATCGAAGAGGCGCGCGAGGTCGCCCGCGCCATTCTCAAGAGCGACCGGCTCAAACAAGCCCCCGCCGTGCTGCGCGAGTCCGCCCAAAAAGTCTGCGGTGACCGAACCATAACATTTCTCCAAGCACTCGCCCTACCGGAGCTTCCGCCGACGGTCACACCGCAAAGCCAACCCGCTCAACCCTGAAACATCACCGACCAGCGACGTCCAGCCATGCGCCATTTTCTTACGCTTACCGCCACAATCTTTGCGCTTACCATCCCGTTAATTTCGCTCCGGGCAGCGGACGAGCCCGCGGTCCCTTCCGAACCGACTTTTGATCAGGCCAAAGATTCGGCGTCCAAGGAGAACAAATTAGTGCTTCTCGTTTTCACCGGTGCGTGGGATGCCAATTGCGCCCGCCTTGACCAGTCGACCTTCGCCGATCGCCACGTCGCGTCGTTGCTCCGCGAACGCGCCGTTTTGGTACACATTGATGTTCTAACCAACCCAGAGCTCACCGCCAAATATCACGTGCGGGACGTTCCGCTCATGGTGTTGATCAAACCTGACGGCACCGAGACGGACCGCTGGTTTGGGTATCAGCCACCGGAAAAATTTCTCCAAGAATTTGGCAATACTCTGGCAGGCCATCCCACGCTCGAACGATTGCGCGCGGAGGTAAAGCCCGCCGAGTCCCAAACCCGCGTTCAACTGTGTTCGACCCTCATCAATCGTGGCAGTTACGCCGATGGAGTAATTGAGCTGCGGCGGCTTTACGAACAACTCGAATTCAGCACTGACAAAGCTCGCCATAACCAATCGACCCACACCCAAGTGATCCGGCAATTCGGTTCCATCCGCGAAGCCTATCCACCCGCTGATGAATTCCTCCGTGCCAAACGCGCCGCGCATGTCGCCGAAGTTTCGGCGAATCCCGCAGACTCCATTCATGCACAACGCGTGGCCACGATCGATTGGGGCCTCGGCCAACCCGATGAAACCCTCACGTTCTTTCACTCACTTCCTAACGGAAGCGCCGCGTACATCAGTCTCAAGAAACCCGTCTTCAAGATCCTGGTAAAAAACCGCACCTATGCGGAGGCGGTCACGCTTTTCCCGGCGACCGAGCATGCGCGTGAAATCGAGATTGAAACGGCCTTTCTGGGCATGCCAATTATGCAAGTGCTCTATGGAGCCATTCACGCTTCGATGCCTCTCAACGGCGGTGAGTTTATCAAGTCCCTGCATAAAACGATCACGCAAAGCTGGACGAGAAAGTTCGAACCCTTCGCAGGAATTCAGGACGTAACAGGCGCGCGCCTGATCGCCGAAAAAATTCTAAAAGGCGATAAAAGCGAGGAGGTCGTGGACCTTATCGCAGCTTCCGCTCGACGCGCCCTCGGCGAGGAAGCCGGCGCGTTTCTCCGCTCACTCAACCTGCCCGGACTGCCTCCGCCAGAAAAGTCTCTCCCTGTCGCTTCCGACGATGAGCCCGACTCAACCACCGCACCGTACGAAGAACAGAGTGAAATCATTCGCCTCGAACCTTTCGTCGTCACCACCCGAACGACTGGCCGCATCCCGCTCACGCTCGGCCTGCCCGCGAGGAACCTCAAACAAAAGATCAATTCGCACGTATTCGTGAGCGCACCGTCCAATACCTCTGAAAATCTGATGCCGTACCGCAACGGCGTTTTGCTTGTCGCCATCAATGGCAAAAGCATCAAAGGCCAGACGTGGAAACAGCTCGGCGATTTCTGGCTCGAAGGCGGTGAAGCAGGCGACCAGGTCACTCTCATTCTCAAAGGAAAAGGCCGCGACGACTGCATTTATCACCAGATCACAGTCAAACGCGTCCGCCCTTCGACACAGACCAGCAAATAGAAATCTCCCCGCCAAACTCCCCGCCTCCGCCTTTTTCCACGCTTGGCATTGGGCTTGGAACCTCTAGGCATTGTTTCGGGTCCAATTTCACAATTCATGCCGTCAACACCGCGCATTGTCTTGCTTGCCGTCCTGCTCGGCGTCGGAGGAGTGCTTTCGCTGCTCCAAGGTTGCAGCACGCACGTAAGGGAACCTTACGGCAATCCCAACGAGCTTTTCCGCGAAATCGGCTACGAGGATGCGGTCCAACTTTCTGCCAGCCAAAAGAAGCCCATGTTTCTGTTTTTCTCGGAAAGCTGGGTCAAAGACCGCGAGAAATTGCTTTCGCGCACCCTCACGAGCACGGAAACCCGCCAGTTGCTTCACGATCGCACGATCGGCCTCCAGATCGAACTAACCGATCTTCCCGATATCGCCAAAAAACACAGGGTCACCTCCGCCCCGCTCCTCGTTCTCGTCGCTCCCGACGGGAAGGAAATTCGTCGCTGGAAAGGCCTGCCCCGCGCCGAGTCTTTCGTCAAGGAACTCACCCTGGCGCTCGATCCGGCTTTCAAAGGCAAGCAATTCGCCGAAGCCGATTCCTCGATCGCAGAGCCTTGATCGTGTTTTCCTGATCTTGCGTCGTGCGGTTCGCGCTTCGCGTCAATCTCGGGCATGCAGGACAAACCAGCTTCCAGAATTTTGAACTTTGCGTGTGCCAAAACCCGTGCGCAGGTCTAGAGCACATACGATAAAACTGTAGCCGTAAATCGGTGTTACAAACCGAGCTGTCTTCGTAGGGGCACAGTCTTGCTGCGCCCTTTCTGTGGCAAAGCCAAACCAGGCGCAGCAAGACTGCGCCCCTACAGCCGGAGTCGTGCGGTTATGACATTTTTAAAAATGCTCTAAGCGATTTTCCATCGCAGCGCAGCCAAAACTGTTCGCTATGGACAAAAAAACCCGCCGGCGTTGAGCGGGCGGGTTTGAAAAGATCGAGTCCGAAACGATCAGCCAGTGAAGTACAGGTAGGCGCCGACGATGAACACCATGACCACGCAGGAGTAGAGCACGTCTTTTGCGGTCCAGCTGGCGGCCGTGCGGGCTTTGTCTTCCGCGGTCGCCGTGGCGAACGTCAGGCCCTTGATGTGGGCGTCGTCCGGCGAAGGCGTCGCGTAGCTGACCAACACCATCACCGCGGCCGAGATGAGCGTGATGAGGATGCTGAAATACTGGAAATTGATGTTGTTGACGATCCAGAGGAACGAACCTTCAGCGTAGTGGAAGGAACCGCGGCCCAGCGTGACGGGCGTGTCCACCAGCATGCGGAAAAGACCGACAATAAAACCAATCACCATCGCCCAGAAGCAACCCTGAGCGTTGAGGCGTTTCCAGAAAACGCCGAAGAAGAAGACCACGAACACCGGTGGAGCAAGGTAACCCTGCACCGACTGGAGATAATCGTAGAGGCCATGCGCGCCCTTGACCACGGGGATCCAGATCAAGGCGATGACCACCATCACCACGGTGGCCGTGCGGCCAACTTTCACGAGCTGTTCCTGAGAAGCGTTCGGATTGCGCTTCTGGTAGATATCGACGGTGAACAAGGTCGAGCAGGCATTGAAAACGCCGGCCAACGAACCCATCAATGCCGACAAAAGTCCGGCCACCACGATGCCGCGCAGACCGGCGGGCAGGAGGTATTTGACGAGCAGCGGGAAGGCACCTTGCGAATCGGAGCCGGGAGGCACCTCCGGCAACTTGCCGGTTTTGACCAGCGCGAAGAAGATTAGTCCGGGAATGATGAAGAGATAAACCGGGAAGAGCTTGAGGAAGGCGGCGAAGATCGAGCCTTGGCGGGCAACGGTTTCGTTCGGAGCGCCGAGCGCGCGTTGAACGATGTATTGGTCGGTGCACCAGTACCAAAGACCGATGACCGGAGCGCAAATCGCCATGCCGAGCCAGGGGAAGTTGCCGTTGAAATACCAAGCCTGCTTCACGATGGCGCCCGCTTCGTTCTTTACGATGACGGGAGCCCAGGTGGCTTCCTGGCCGGCGGGCACGAGGGGCTTCCAAAGATTGAACATGTCGGAACCGCAAGCGGCCTTGAGTTCGCCCCAGCCACCGAGTTTATGCAGACCGTAGAAGGTCAGCAAAGCCGAGCCGCCGATGAGCACGATCACCTGCACGGCGTCGTTGTAGGCCACGGCGCGCATACCGCCGAGCGTGGTGTAAAGACCGGTCAGGAGCACCACTGCGACCGAGCCGATCCAGAAGGAGTCGATATGAATGCTGCCAAGCGTGATGTTAACTTCGGGAAGCAACGTGGCGAACACGATGCCACCGGCAAAAATGCCGACCGCGATCTTCGAGACAACGAAGGTCACAAGCGAAACCCACGACAGCACCGTGCGGGAGGGAGCCGAGAAGCGGCGCTCGAGGAATTCAGGCATCGTGAACACGCGTGAACGCGCGTAGAAGGGCACAAAGACCCAGGCCAGTACGAGCAGACACCAAGCGTGCAGTTCGTAATGCGCGAGAGCAACGCCGTCCTTGGCGCCGGAACCGGCGAGGCCGACAATGTGTTCGGAGCCAATGTTGGAAGCGAAGATCGACGCACCGATCACCCACCAGCCGAGATTGCGGCCAGCGAGGAAGTAGTCGTCCGCGGTGTTTTTGCTCTTCTTGACCACCCACCAGCCCACGCTGGCGAGGATCGCAAAGTAGCCCACGATGGCGAGCCAGTCGAGGCCGCCAAGGGTTGCGCTGGACGACGCAGTCGCCGCCAGCAAGGGTTGTGATGCTATTGTCATTTGGGGAGGAGTTAACCTAACGATGGAGCTGAAAAATCGTCCGGCTTACTTGGCCGAAAATTTGTAGATGATGGTGTTGGAATAGTTCTCGCCGGGCTTGAGAATCGTGTTGGGGAAGTTCGGATGGTTCGGCGAATCCGGGTAATGCTGCGGTTCGAGGCAGAAGCCCGAGCGCTTTTGATAAACCTGGCCGTATTTGCCGTGGATGGTGCCGTCGAGGAAATTGCCGGCGTAGAATTGCACGGCTGGTTCGGTCGAGAGGACTTCGAGCACGATGCCGGTCTTGGGCGATTCAACGCGGGCTTGGAAGCCGAGTTCGCCGGCCTTCTTTTGGTTGACGACCCAGTTGTGGTCGTAACCGGGACCGTATTGGAGAACGGTATCGGGATCGTCGATACGAGCGCCGATGGCGGTCGGCTTGCGGAAGTCGAACGGCGTGCCTTCAACCGACTTGATTTCGCCAGTGGGAATCAGGCCTTTGTCGACGGGCGTGGTCTTATCGGCGTTGATCGTGAGAAGGTGATCGAGGATCGTGCCTTCGCCGCTGAGGTTGAAATACGAATGGTGCGTCAGGTTAACCGGAGTGGCCTTGTCGGTCTTGGCCTTGAAGTCGACGCGGAGGGCGTTGTCGTTGGTCAGCGTGTAGGTCGCAATGACGTCGAGGTTGCCGGGGTATCCTTCGTCGCCGTCCTTCGAGAGGTAGTTGAGTTCGAGCGCGGCGCCGAGGTTGCTTTCGACCGGTTTGGCTTTCCAGATGACTTTATCGAAACCTTTTTTTCCGCCGTGGAGAGCATTACCGTTGTCGTTGCCAGCGAGTTTGTAGGTTTTACCTTCGAGGGTGAATTCGCCCTTGGCGATGCGATTGCCGTAGCGGCCGATCAGCGCGCCGAAGTACGGAGTGACCTTCACATAGTCGTCGACCTTTTCGTAGCCTTGAACGACGTCGATCATCTTGCCGTTGCGATCCGGCATCATGAGCGAAACGACGATGCCGCCGTAATTCGTGATGGTGGCTTCGGCGCCTTTGTCGTTGCGCAGCGTATAGAGTTCGACGGGTTGGCCATCGACTTTGCCGAAAGGTTTGGAGGTGACGGAAGGTTTAGCAGAGAGCGAAGGCATAAATGAAGCAAACAGGGCCGCGACGGAAAGGGCGGCGAATTTCAGCGATGGGGTCATGGTTTCAGGGATTTTGGGTTTACGACAGGGAATTTTTCAATGCGCCTGACCGGCTTGGCCATAATAAGCGCCAGGCCCGTGCTTGCGTTTGAAATGCTTATTCAACAGCTCCGGCTCAATGGTCGGAAGCTTGGGTTCGAGCTGGAGAGACATGAGCGCCATGTGCGCGATGCATTCGACGGCGACGGCCACTTCGACCGCACCGGCCACTGTCGGGCGCCAAGTGAAGGGCGCGTGACGATTCACCAGCACCGCGGGAAAATCGAGCGGATCGAGGCCCTTGAAACGCTCAAGAATCACGTTGCCCGTTTCCCATTCGTACGCGCTAGCGATTTCCTGCGCGGTCATCTTACGGGTGACGGGAATGTCGCCGTTAAAATAATCCGCGTGTGTCGTGCCAAAAATCGGGATCGAACGGCCCGCTTGAGCAAACGCGGTCGCGTGCGACGAGTGCGTGTGAACCACGCCACCAATCGACTCGAAGGCTAGAAACAGTCGGCGATGCGTCGGCGTGTCGGAAGAGGGGTTGAGTTTGCCTTCGACTTTTTTGCCCTCGAGGTCAACGAGCACCATGTCCTCGGGTTTAAGAACGGCGTAATCGACGCCACTCGGCTTGATCGCGAAAATGCCTTTCGAACGGTCAATCGCGCTGGCATTGCCAAACGTGAGGTTGATCAAGCCGTGCTTCGGCAGCGCGATGTTCGCTTCGTAGGCTTCGCGTTTCAGTTCTTCGAGCATGGGAAACGCCGAGCTGCGCTCGGGCGAGTTTAAGGATGAAGTTTAGGTTTAAGAAAGAGAATGAGTCTGGAAGCAAAACTTAAACTTTCACTTCCAGACTTAAACGAATGCGCAGCGTTTAGACCCGGACACCTTGTGCAAGGTGGTAGTAGATCTCATTGTTGCGCAGTGTCTGTTTGAAGTCGCTGATCTTGGTGTCTTCACCAATGAGAACCATTTCGATGCCAGCGATGGTCGCGAAGTCTTCGAGCATTTCGCTCGTGACGACCGTGCTGTAACCGGTGTGGTGCGCACCGCCGGCGTAGATCCAAGCCGCGCAAGCGGTCTTGAAGTCGGGCTTGCACTCCCAAACGGCGCGGGCCACGGGGAGCTTTGGCATCTTGGGGGTTTTGACGGCGTTGACTTCGTTGACGATCAGGCGGAAACGGTTGCCCATGTCCACGAGCGAAGCGTTGAGAGCCGGGCCGGTGGTGGCATCGAAGACGAGGCGGACTGGGTCGGCTTTGCCGCCGATACCGAGAGCATGGATTTCGACGTTCGGCTTCGCGCCGGCAATACTCGGGCAGATTTCCAGCATGTGCGCACCAAGGACCTGATGGCCTTTCGGCGACAGATGATAGGTGTAGTCTTCCATGAAGGAAGTGCCCACGCCGTCAGCCATGACCTTCATGGCGCGGAGGAGAGCAGATGTTTTCCAATCGCCTTCACCGGCGAAACCATAACCAGCCGCCATCAACCGCTGTGGGGCCATGCCGGGCAGTTGTTCCAGGCCGTGCAGATCTTCGAAGGTGGTGGTGAAGCCCTTGAATTCGCCTTCTTCGAGGAAGGCGCTCAGGCCAGCCTCGATGCGGGCCGAGTAGCGGAGCGCGTCGTGACGGGCGCCTCCCTTGCGGAGCTCTTTGGCGATATTGTACTGTTCGGAATATTCAGCGATGAGCGAGTCGATCTTCTTGTCGGAGACCTGCTTCATCTTGGCAACGAGGTCGCCCACGCCGTAGCCGTTGGTGGAGAAACCGAATTTCATTTCAGTCGCAACCTTGTCGCCTTCGGTGACGGCCACCTGGCGCATGTTGTCGCCGAAACGGCAGAAACGACCACCCTGCCAATCCTGCCAGGCGCGAGCGGCGCGCATCCAAGCGCTAATGCGGTCCTGGACTTCGGTGTCGGACCAGTGGCCGACGACGACCTTGCGGCCGAGGCGCATGCGCGTGTGGATGAAGCCCGCTTCGCGGTCGCCGTGGGCGGCCTGATTGAGGTTCATGAAGTCCATATCGATCGTGCCCCAGGGCAGATCGCGGTTGAACTGCGTATGCAGGTGGAGGAAGGGCTTTTTAAGGATGTTCAGGCCACGGATCCACATCTTCGACGGCGAGAACGTGTGCATCCAGAGGATCAAGCCGGCGCAGTTGGCGTTCGAGTTGGCCTCGATCGCGAGTTTGGCGATTTCGTCTGGTGTGGTCAGCAGGGCCTTGAAGACGATCGGGTACGGAATGCGCTTCGAGCTGCTGAGGGAATCAGCGACTTGCTTGGCATTGTCGGCGACCTGCTTGAGCGGGCCAGGGCCGTAGAGATGCTGCGAACCGCAGACGAACCAGATTTCGGAAGTGGGGAGGTTTTTCATGAAGAGTTGGTGTGAGGGGGTTGTAGGAAAAAATCTTTATTCTTTCTCTTTATCTTTCGTCTTTCTCCTCTCCGAACCAGAAGGCCGAGATAAAGAGAAAGAGTAAGATAAAGAAGAAAGATTCGGAGGCGGATGAGTGGTTACTAGGCCTGGGCTTCCTTGAGCGCGAGGAGGTCTTTCATGACGCGCGAGAGGTCGGCGTTTTTATTGAGGCCGCCGAACGCGTCGTGAACTTGGCGGTACAGACGATAGATTTCGTTGTAGACCTTCTGGTTCGCGGGGTTCGGCTTGTATTGCTTCTTTTCAAGCTTGGTCATCTTGGCCTGGGCCGTCGGGAAGTCCTTGTGGGCTCCCGCGAGCACGGCGGCGGAGACGGCCGAACCGAGCGCGCAAGCTTGGTTCGAGGTCGTGACCAACATCGTGCAACCGGTAACGTCGGCGTAGATTTGCATGAGCATCGCGTCCTTGCGGGCGATGCCGCCGGCGCAGACGATGCGGTCAATCGGCACGCCGTATTCCTTGATGCGTTCGATGATTGCGCGGGCGCCGAAGGCCGTGGCCTCGATGAGCGCGCGGTAAATTTCGCCCTTGGTGGTGTGCAGCGTCTGGCCGAGGAGAAGGCCGGAAAGCATTGGATCAACGAGGATGGTTCGGTTACCGTTGTTCCAGTCGAGCGCAAGCAGGCCAGCTTGGCCGGGCTTCTGCTTGACGACTTCAGCCTGGAGCGCCTTGTGCATCGCGCCGTCGCCTTCGCACACGCCTTCGACCCACCATTTGAAAATGTCACCGACGGCGGACTGGCCCGCCTCGATGCCGTAGAAACCGGGAAGGATAGCGCCTTTGACGATGCCGCAGATGCCCGGGATGTCGGGTACGGTTTTCTCCGCGGAAACCACACCGCAGTCGCAGGTGGAGGTGCCGATGACTTTGACCAGCGTGCCTTCTTTCACACCGCAGCCGATGGCGCCGTAGTGAACGTCGAATTCGCCGATCGCGATCGGAATGCCCGCGGGCAGACCAAGCTTCTTGGCCCAATCGTCGCAAAGCGTGCCGGCAGCCTCAGTGGCGTCGTAGGCTTTTTCGAAAAGGCGGTCGCGAAGGTCGGCCATCTTTGGATCGAGCAGAGCGAGGAATTCCTTGTCGGGCAGGCCGCCCCAGTCTTCGGCATAAAAGGCCTTGTGACCCGCCGCGCACACGCCGCGTTTCACCAGCTTCGGATCGGTCACGCCCGCAAGGACGGACGGAACCCAGTCGGAAAGTTCGACCCACGAATAGGCGGCATCGAATACCTGCGGCGAAACCTTGAGACAGCGCCAAAGCTTCGACCAGAACCATTCGGATGAATATGTGTTGCCGCACTTCGCGATGTATTGCGGGCGGTTTTGCGTGGCGAGTTCGGTGATCTTTGCAGCCTCGCGCCAGCTGGTGTGGTCTTTCCAGAGCCAGCACTGCGCGGCGAGATTCTTTGCGTACTTTTTCGAGAGCGCGAGCGGGACGTTTTTCGCGTCGACCGGGATTGGGCTGGAACCCGTAGTGTCCACGCCAATACCGACGACTTTTTTCGCGTCGAAGCCTTTCACCTTCTTGGCAGCGGCCAGCGCGACCTTCACGCTCTTCTCCAAACCGAAGAGATAATCGCCAGGATGCTGGCGAGCGAGGTTGTGATCCTTGGGGTCAAGCAGGATGCCCTGCTTGCCGCTGGGATAATCAACGACAGCACTGCTGATCTCTGCGCCATCGGCGCAGCGAACAATTAAACAACGCACCGAGTTGGTGCCGTAATCAAGGCCTAGGGTATACACGCGGAAAATCTTAGAATGGCATTTTCGCCCGTAAACGCCACCGTCACTTGACAGTCACGCCGGCAGCCGTTTTTAGTCGTCTCTCCAGACCGAAATCCGCCACTCCTCCACCCACCCATGCCTGAACCACGTGTCACGATGGGCAGTATTGCCGAACGCGCCGGTGTTTCGAAAAACACGGTCTCACTCGCGCTGCGCCATGATCCGCAGATCCCGTTGGACACTCGTAAACGGATCGAGCGCATCGCTAAGTCACTCGGTTACACGAAGAACCCCGTCGTTGCCCAACTCATGACGGAGTTGCGCAAGGCCCATCCCGCCGGTTACCGCCGCACGCTCGCCCTGCTCAACGCGAATCAAGATCCCAAAGCTTTCAAAGATCATCCGACCGTCCCGGTCTACGTTGAAGGCTGTCGCCGCCGCGCCGCTTTTCACGGGTATAAGTTGGACGACTTTTGGCTGCACGACCCGAAACTCAATGGCGACCGCCTCGCCCGCGTGCTTCGCGCCCGGGGCATTCGTGGCGCGCTCATTGTCGGCTTGATGAAAGAAAACCGGCTGCCCGAACGCTTCGCTTCGCTTTGGTCGCAACAGGCCTGCGTGGTCACCGGTGTGCGCACGCACCACCCGACCCTGCCGTTTTGCTGTGTCGACCACCATGCACTCGTGCTCGAAGCCGTCGAACAGGCCGTCGCCCTCGGCTACAAACGCCCCGCGCTCGTCGTCGACGAACACATCGACCAACTCGTCGATGGACGCTTTAGCTCTGGTATGTGGATCGGCCAGCAGGCCCTGCCCCCCGAACAGCGCCTGCCCGGCTTCTATGCGGTCGAAACCTCGCGCCAGGACCAAACCGCCTTCGCCGCCTGGATGCGCGAGCACAAGCCCGATGTCATTTTCACGCTCTACAATTTCGTCCGCCACTGGGTGGAAGCGCTCGGCCTCCAAGTTCCGCGCGACGTGGGCATGATCCAGCTTGAGCTGCGCAAAGGCAATGAAGGCTGGGCCGGAATGGAACAGCACAACGACCTCACCGGCGAAGCCGCGATCGACATGCTCGTCGGCATGCTGCACAATAATGAAATCGGCCCGCCCGCCTTCCCCCGCGCCACTCTGATCAGCGGCAGCTGGGTTCCTGGGAAAACCGTCAGAGCCAAAACGGATTCTTAACCGCCCATCATTTCAAAATGATCGAGCACCGGTCGGCCCGGGCGACGTCGTTCAGAAACTGCCGGATTTTTGCATAGTCTTCGACCGGAAGGTCCATCCGGGAAAGCGTCAACCGCCGGTTTAAGACGACGGTGTCGTCCACCGCTTTCAAGGTCAGGCTGTAGCTTCCGAAGGCGCTTTCGATCGTCGCCTTTTCCGGAAGATCCTCAACCTTCAGCCCAGGAGGAATTTTCAGGTGGATTTCGTCATCCAGGGACAGGGCGTAAAGCGTGATGGGCAGCTGTCGTTCCGCCTTCGAAAAAGAGGGCAGATTGTCGCGGGAAAATATCTCCATTTTGACCACCACCATGTTGCCCTGCAGGCGCTGCGCGAATCGTTTGTTTTCGCAGGACAGAATCTTGAGGAAACGGCCGCTGACGGCGTCGTCCTCGACATTTTGCGACAAAAGTTTTGCGCTGCGGAAACCATCGCTCAGCCCCATTCGAAAGAATTTTTCCCGACCGGCCGGGGTCGCGGCGTCTTCCCAACTGGCGCGGGCCACAGCGCCGTAATAGCCGTGACTTTCGATGCGGGCGTCGACCTTAACATTTCCATCCGCACCAAGCTCCATGGACGCTTTCCTGCAAATTCTGAAGCCTGCTTCAGGCGAAATTTCAGGCACACTGACCAGCGTTTCGACGGATTTGGAGTCGAGCGCGATTTTGGAGCCCTGCAAGTTTCTCGGAATATCGCCGAGCGTCGTATATTTGTCGGTTGGATCAAAAATCAACAGCTTGCCCAAGGGCGCCACCTGCACGGTCGCTTGCGCAGGAGCGTCCGGCGGAGCCGCGATGCACAGGATCGCATGATTGAACTGCAGCGGCGTCGGAATTTCCTCGTGGACCTTGCGGTAGCCATGGGTTTGGGCGGAAGCCGTATAAGATTTGATGCCCGCGACCTGCAGCATAGACTTGAGCAAATTCGCCTTGTCTTTGCAGTCACCGTAGCCACGAGACAGAACCAAAGAGGCCTTGCGCGCAACATAACCCGCGCCTTTGCCCAAATCCTGGTTGCTCGCGACATAACGGAGTGATTGCACGAAGCGGCTGAGAACCCGTATCCTGGCCAGGTCATCGGGACAACCAGCGGTGAGTTCTAAAACTTTGGCGGTAATAGCCGGATTGGTGTCACAGGACTCGACATTTAGTTTTTCAACCCATTCCGCCACGTCCGCCCAGGATTTGAACGATTTGGCAGTGAAATTTGGCGCCAGCGCCGGTGGCACGATCTGGACATAAAGGTCGGCGTCAATCAGCGCCGTTTCCGAGGCAAAGGGTTCGTCGGGTCGATACTTTGTGGGTCCAAGGGTCCAAGTCCGGGTTCTGCCATCGGCCGAAATAGTGCTCTCCGGAAGATTTTTGCCCAGAAGGCGCGGCTCCATTGAGAATCCCGCCGGAACCGTGACGCTTACGCGGGTCGTCTGCGTCGGCAAATCGGACATGAATCGCCAGGCCTGCAACGCGATTAGCAAGGAACGACGAACGCAAATTTCGTAAGCGCATAAATCGCCGGCTACCGCCGCATCCACCACGCTTATTTGCCTCTTCCGGGTCTCCTCCACCGTGGTGCTTCCCGTGCCGGTAGAGACGTCGACCCAGTCGCGCTTGGTTTTTTCCTTAATGGATGAACCATTTCTTATGAGCCAAATTTTGGCGTCGATGACTTTGTCGGTTTTTTCGTTGTAGAAGACCGAGGCTTCGGCCCAGCGTGCTCCGGCGTTTTTCAGCAGACGAATGACCACCCGATGGGTTTCGGTCGTTGCCCCGTCGGAGGACACATTCACGGAGGTATCGTCCGACAAGACCACGGCGGGCGGGTCCAATTCGAAATTTTGAGCGGGGATTTTGGCCACGGATTTTATCCAATCGGGAAGCTCCGCGCGAAGATTCGGAGCCGCGACCAAAAGCATCGTCGCCCACAACAATCGTGAAAATTTTTCCATGGACGAAGATTTATTTGGACGGCGCGGGCGCCTCGGCCGCAGGCGCCGGCGTTGCGGGCTGTTTCGCTTTGGGTTTTAGGACCAGACTGTGTTCGTCCGAGCGATTTACCCGCTCAAAAATACCTTTTAGAACCGGATAGCTCGCCGCCTGAAACGCCACGCATCCCTCGGCTCCCAACACGAAATTTCGCTCGTAGACCAGGGTTCGGGACTTTCCTTTGTAGCCGATCTTGTAATCAGCCTTAACGACGGCGGCATTTTGATCGACGTTCGACGGGGCGGACGGCGCGTCCAGCGCGTAACCTTCGGGCAAGATTATGTCGATTTTGTCATGTTCGGTTCGCGCGTAATCGAAAAAGATTGGAAGCTTCCGAATTTCCGCGGTGAAGAGCGCCGGTTTGCCGTGTTCGAAATAGTTCGGCGGCAGCACAATTCTCGTGCCCGCGACTTCGGCGTAGCCGGGCACTTTGACTTTATAGCGAAGGGTAAGCGGCATCACGATGGTGCGGGCGTTCTCCACAACGATGTCGGTGATCTCCGCGGCGGGCAGCCGGTCGGTGAGGCTGGAGCGGATGTCGGTCTCGATTTCAGCCGTGGTTTTGGTGTTCCAAGCGGACTTTTTGGACGCAGCGGCGTGTCCCTCCATCCGAATTTCGACATTCCCTTCCAGTGTGCCTTCGGCATCGAGCGTGAAATGCCCTTCGCGGATGGAAGGCGATTTGGCCGCAGGCGACACGGGGTTATCCACGTAAACGACTTTGTCTTCGTCACAATATAGACCGGCGGCCATCTCGTTTTTGAACGGAATCATGCCGGCCGGCATGAAATAATTTCCCGGGGCGTAAAGTTTCCATTCGTTGCCCATTTTCACCGCAACCAACATGTCATCGATAAAGATCCATCCGTGCATGTTGCGGATATCCAAAACCGTGTCCCGACTCGAGCAACGCACGAGTTTCACTTCGAAGCCGGCTCCCCGTGCCAGCATGGCAAACAGTTCGTTAACGTGGTTCGACGAACCCGTTTTTAGAGCCAAGGTGTCATCGGCGTATTGCTTCCAATCGTTCTTCTCCAGTTTTTCCTTGGCGGCCTGGAGCTTCGGCGAATCGAAATAGTCGAAATTGTCTATGTTCTGGCGGCAATAGTCGTAAAGCAGTCGGAGTTTCTCTTCGTCAGAGGCGGCCCCCTGCACAAGGCTCGTCGCCAGGTTGCGCATTTTCACTCCTGGCTTCGTGCGAAGTTTAAATTCCTCCGCCAGATAACTGCTGATTTCGGACCAGAGTTTTTCCGGTTTATTGAAATACCGCAAATACGGGTGCGTGAACAATATCATGTACCATCCGCGCACGTCCTTCATCGGCGGCATCAGCGGCTCGCTTTCGAACGCAGGGAGATCCCGCATCTCCAGCGTATCGCCATTCTTCAACTCAGCCTTGACCATGTTGAACCAAAAGAAATGAAAGTCTCGCGTGCTGTTTGCCACCTTGAAGGTAGCCGCCCGGACCGGGACATTCTCCTGACCGTACCAAATGAAGTAGGAATTATACTGGTCGTCCGTCGCCTGCGACCATTGAAACTCCAGGATATCGCCTGGCGCCAGGTTCGGCAGGGCAAGGCTCTTCCGTTTGAATTTTTGATAACCGATTTTTTCCACTACAGTTTCGCTAAAGCTGTCCTTGTCGAAATCAGTCGTCGTGCCATCGGTCTTGGTGAGGCGGGCGGCAAGATTCCAGAGGTTGCGCCGGGAAGAATAATCGATGTGCAGGATGCCGGTTTCCTCGCTCCCCTTCGGGCTGTAGATTTTAATACGGCGATAAGTTTCGATGTAGTTTTCGTTGGTGTCGTAGTCGAGAACGCGATTGGACAAAAGGATCTCCGCGCTCGCACCGGGCGAGGACTTGCACTCGGTCATCGCAAGATCGTCCTTCGGAATGAGAAGCCATTTGGGTTTTGCCATCGCCGAGGGGGCGGCGGAAAAACCCAGGATGAGAGCAAGGATGCAAGTTGTGACGGTGGCAACGCGAGGAACCGTTGCGCGCACACGGGAGTGAAAACACCGGATAAACATGGCAGGAGAGGTTGTGATTGGGGGAAGCCTGGACGCAAAAATCGGACCGTTGCCGCCGATCCCGACAACAATGGTTTGTCTCAAAACCAAGGGATAGGCGCAAGATCTTAGTGCTTTCGCGCGGATGGAGATTCTTTGCCGCTTCTTTAAGAATCAGCTGTAACCATTAGACAGCGCTTCGGGTATTGGTACTTTAATACCATGCTATCCCTTCGCTCCGTCACCAAACGTTACGGCAACCTCACGGCGCTCGACGGAGTTTCACTCGACATCGCGTCTGGCGAATTATTCGGCCTCCTCGGCCCCAATGGCGCGGGAAAATCCACCCTAATGTCGCTCGCGGCCGGCTTGCGCACCCCGGATATCGGCGAAGTCTCGCTCGACGGCATACCGCTCGCCAAATCCGACCTCGCTGCGCGGTCGGCGCTCGGGCTCGTGCCACAAACCATCGCGCTCTACACCGATCTGACTGCCGAACAAAACCTGCGCATCTTTGGCCAGCTCTACGGTCTCCGCGGACGCGATTTGCAAACTCGCATCGACGAAGCGCTCGAATCCGTCCAACTCGCCGACCGGCGGCATTCGGCGGTGAAAACCTTTTCCGGAGGCATGCAACGACGCCTTAACATCGTCGCATCGATCCTTCACCAGCCCAAGATCCTTCTCTGTGACGAACCCACCGTCGGTATCGATCCACAATCGCGCAACGCCATCTTCGACTACCTTGAGAAACTAAATCGCGAGGGGTTAACCATCATCTATTCCACTCACTACATGGAGGAGGCCGAACGGCTCTGCTCGCGCATCGGCATCATCGACCACGGCAAGATCCTCGCGCTCGGCACCCTCGACGAACTTCTCACCCGGCTGCCTTTCGAAGACGAAATTGTTTTTCCCGAAACCTCCGCCACTGCGCCTTTCGCCGCCCGGCTCACCGCCCACGGACAACTTGACACCGCCGATGGTAAGCATCGCTTCCGCCCCCGGCCCGGCCATCCACTCTCGGCGTTCTTCGCCGATGCCGAGCAAGCCGCTATCGCCACACGCATGTTCGAAATTCGCCGCCCCACCCTCGAAGCCGTCTTCCTCCACCTCACTGGCCGCAAACTCCGCGACTGATCATATTCCATGCACCCGATTTTCGTCCTCTTTGGGAAAAGTCTCCGGCTTTTCATGCGCAACAAAGCCGCGGTCCTCATCACCTTTCTCGTGCCGGTCGTACTGATCGCGTTGTTCGGCTTTGTCTTCGGTCTCTACAAAAACATCGAGGCCGGCCCAAGCGGCATCAAGCTCGCGGTCGTCAATCTCAGTCCCGAACCAGCCGCCATCGAGCTGATCGATGCGCTCAAGCTCGAAAAAACCTTCCGGATCGTCACCGAAACAAAAAATGCCGACGGCTCCAAGCGCCCGCTTACCGAAGCCGACGCCCGCGCCGAGATGCATGACAATAAATACCGTTTCGCGCTCATCATACCCGCCGACATGATTCCCGAGAATGGCTTCGGCATTCACCTGAAATTTCTCTCCGATCCGCGCAACGAAATCGAGACCCAAACCGTCAACGGCATGCTGCAAAAAACGATTTTCTCGCGCGTGCCCCAACTGCTCGGCCAATCGTTGCAGAATCAATCCAAAAAATTTCTCGGCAGCGAAAAGTTCGAATCCTTCAACCACACCGTCGCCAACACCGTCGCAGCGACCTACGGCGGCGATGCCAATGAAATCTACCAGCGCATGATCGCCGGCGATTTCGGCGTCGGCAAACTCCTCCAATCGCCCACCGACAAATCGACGCCCGCGACGGCGGCGGAAAAGCCATCTTCCGCCGGCCCCGCGGACATCTTTTCGAAAATTGCCCGCATCGAAACCGAACAGGTCACCGGAAAAAAGGTGGCAAATCCCGCCGCGTCGCGTCTGGTCGGTGGCTACGCCATCATGTTTTTGCTCTTCGCCCTGACGGGTTCCGCCACCTCGCTCTTCGAGGAGAAACGCTCGGGCATCTTCCAACGGATTCTCTCCGCTCCCGTTCACTTGTCACATATCCTTTGGTCTCGGTTTCTTTTCGGCATCGCCCTAGGCACGGTGCAACTGATTTTCCTGTTTCTAGCCGGTAAGTTTTTGTTCGGCATGGAGCTTTTCTCGCATATGCCAGCCTTGCTGCCGTTGATTCTGGCCGCCGCCGCGGCCTGCACTTCCTTTGGCATGCTGCTCGCCGCGATTTCCTCGACGCAGGAAATGGCCATGGGGCTCGCCAATCTCGTCGTGCTTGTGATGTGCGCTGTCGGTGGCGCCTGGTTTCCGGTGAGCATGATGCCCGCGTTCATCCAAAATTTCAGCAAACTCACGATCGTTTATTGGTCGGTCGAGGGTTTCGCCGCGGTGCTTTGGGCGGGCCAATCTCTCGTGGAAATTTTGCCGATTCTCGGCATCCTTCTCGGCACCGCGGTTGTCATCATGACCTTGGCCACCTGGTGCTTCAAGCGGAGCTCGATGTTCGATTAATTGGTTTGGCCGTCGCGCAAACCGCGCCGCCCCATGCCGTCTCCGGACGGCCAGTAACATTTCCGCCCGTCCCTGCGTATGAGCCGGTGTAACTCCGAATACACCATGAAAACACCGGTCTCCTCCACTCTCGCCGCCGCCTTTGTCGCCGCGGCTTTTCTCCTCTCGGCCAACTCCTCTTTCGCCGACGCCCGTATCAAGAAAACCCATACGCGCACCCGCTCCGGCACCTATCAGGGGAGCAACGGCCACTCCGGCACCTTCAGCAAATCCACCACGCGCGAAAAGGGCAGAACCGAACGCAGCGCCACCGCCACCAACCAAGATGGCAAGACCGCCACGCATGAAGCCACCCGCACGTGGGACAAGGAAACCGGCACTGGCACAGTCAGCAGCTCGACCACGGGTTTCAACGGCAAGACTTCCTCCCGCGAGGGCACGGTCACGAAAACTGGCGAGGGCACCATTCAGTCGCAGGGCACTGTTACCGGCCCCAATGGCAAAACCAGTACCTACGATCTTACCACCACCAAGACCGATGATGGCCGCTCCACCGCCGGCACCGTCACCGGGCCAAATGGCAGACAGACCGTCGTCACCTCCATAACCGAGCGCTCCGCCGGCGAAAAGGAACGCACCACCACCCTCACTGGCCCGAATGGCAAAACCCTCGAACGCGAAATCGCCACGACGCGTAACGGCGATGGCACTGGCACCCGCACCGTCGAAGTCACGAAACCCGATGGCACCACCGAGACCCGCACGCAGACTTTCACGCTCGATCCCAAACCCACCCCGGCACCGTAATTTCTGTTAGCATAGCAATTGGGTAACTTGCCCGGCGTCCGCGATCCCCGCCCGGACGCCGGTTCTATTTTTTTCTTGTAGGGCTCGACTTTGCTCGACGCCCCTCCGCCCCTTCCGAAATTAGCGTTAATTAGCGTCCATTAGCGGTTCAAAAACTCCGTTATCCGCCCGTAACATTTTCCCTCCGCGCTTCGTATGTGAGTTCACCATGAAAAAATCCATCTTCGCTCTCCTCGCCCTCTTCATCATCGCCCTCGCCGGTACCGCCGCCATCGCCGCCCGCCCCGACTCCGACAGCCCCGGCTCCCACCACCGCCAAAAAGCCTTCAGGCCCGGCCAGATCAAACACGCGCTCAATCTCTCCGACGATCAGGTCGCCAAAATCAAAACCGAGTTCTCCGCCCAAAAAGACGCCATGAAGGCGCAGGCGCTCAAAGTCCGCAGCGCTCGCGCCAATCTCCGCACCGCTATCCAGTCCGGCGCGCCCGAAAACGACATCCGCGCCGCCGCCGCTTCCGTGGGTGCCGCCGAAGGCGATCTCGCCATGGTTCGCGCGAACCTCGTCGCTCACATCAAACCCATCCTCACGCCCGAACAGTTTGAAAAGCTCCAGGCCCTCCAAGCCAAACGCGCCCGTCTCTGAGTTGACCCATCCTCTCCACTTCGGTTGCAATTGCCTCCTCCCCCAACAATTTCCTCCCCTGTGGTGAACGATGCAGACCTCGTGGCTCGCGTAAAGGCCGGCTCAACCGACGCCTTTGCCGAACTTATCCGAAACAACCAACAACAAGTTTTCAACATCCTCCGCCACTATGAACGCGACCTGCATCTCGTCGAGGATCTCGCCCAGGAAACCTTCACCAAGGCCTGGCGCGCGCTCGACCAGTTCGACAGTCGCGCTCCTTTTCAACACTGGCTTTCCCGCATCGCCGTCCATGTCGCGCTCGACCACGTCCGTCGCCGCAAACGCCTCTCCGGCACCGTCGCCCTTCCCGAAATCGGCGAGGACTGCGTTTCCTGGCTGCGCGACGAGCTTCCGCCGCGCGAACTCCAGGCCCGCCAGGCCCGCGAAATCCTGGATCTCGCCATGCAATCCCTCTCGCCTGCCGAACAACTCGTAATCACCATGCTCGAAATCGAAAACCGCAGCGTTAAGGAAATCTGCTCGCTCACCGGCGATTCCAGTGTCGCCGTCCGCGTGCGCGCCCTGCGGGCCCGGGCCAAACTGCGCAAAGCCATCGAAAAACTTCAGGAGAACGAAAATGAAAGATAAGAAACTCAACGAAATCTTTGCCGCCGCCCGCCGCGAAACCCCGCCGCCCGTGCCTGCCGGCTTCGCCGAACGCGTCCTGAACTGCCTCCCCGCCGACGTCCGTTCGCAGCCGGTCGTCATCAGCTTCTTCGACCAGCTCAACCGCCATTTCACCCGCTACGCCGTCTCCGCCGCCGCCGCCATCGCCCTCTGCGCCGCCGTCGAGATCAGCCAGTCTTTCGCCCAGGACTCCAATATCGACGACGACGTGGAGCAAATCTGCTCCGATTGGATGCTGCGCTGATCCGCCCAACCATGAAATCCCTCAAGGTCATCATCGTTCTCCTCCTCGTTTTTGCCGCCGGCATTTCCATCGGCGTGGTTGGCACCCGCTACGTTATCAAGCGCGACATTCGCCGGGCCATTCTTCAACCCGAACTCGTCCGCCTTCGCGTCGAACGCGAACTTACCCGCGAACTTTCGCTAACCCCCGCCCAGCAAAACCAGCTCGACGCCATTCTCATCAAGCTTCAACAGGACATCGCCAAAGCCCGCAAGGAACGCATGCCGCGCATCCGCCCGATCTTCACCGCCGCCCAGCGCAGCATCAACGACATGCTCACGCCCGAGCAGCTTGAAAAGTTCGAACGCTACCAAGCCGAAAACGGCGTCTTCTCCTTCGGCGCCGCCCAAGGCCAGGGCCAAAACTTTCCCCGGCTCCAAAAGCTGAAAAAGCTCCGCGAGAACATGCAACAAAACCAGTCGAAACCGCCAGCTTCGACTCCGACGCCAGCCCAGCCACAAGCCGAACCACCACCTGCACCTAGTTCAGAATAGGTAGGGACGGGCCGCCGGGCCGTCCGTCAACATCGCCAACCCAAAATCGCCGCACCAACGGCCCCGGCCACTGCCTTGTCCCTTTCCCTAAAATTCACGGTCCCTTCCGTCCTCTGTGACCTCTGTGTCCGCGCTCCGTGCACTCTGTGACCCACGTCTTTCCTCATTCTTTTAGCCTAAACCATCCTTCACCTCCATGAAAACGAACCTCCTCCTCTCCGTCCTTGCCCTCGGCTTCGCCACTGCGACCGCCGCTCGCGCCGACTTCGCCGTCTCCACCGGCTACGACTACACGACCGGCAAATATGGCTACACCGAACCAACCCAAATCTCCACCTGGAATGCCACCGCCGAGTATGCCTATGAAGCCTGGTCCGCCCGCATCTACGTGCCGCACGAACGTGTCACCAGTCCTGTCGGGACCGTGATTATCGCTGGCCGTCCTCGCCTGACTGCGCTCCTCAACGCCCGCAACCAAAGCAAAACAGAAACCGTTTCCGGCGTCGGCGACGTTGAAACTTCGATTTCCTTCGATGCCACCCATGGCTCCGAAAAAGGATGGAGCGCCGTCTTCACCGGCACCGTGAAATTCGCCACCGCCGACGAGGAAAAAGGACTTGGCACCGGCAAACGGGATTTCGGCCTCGGCGTTACTCTCGCGCGCAACTTCGATCGTTTAACTCCGTCGATTGGTTTCGGTTACCGCTTTGTCGGAAAACCCGAAGGCTCCGATCTCAAAAACTACGCCTATGGCAGCGTCGGTCTTGGCTGGTGGGCGACCGATACCACCAATCTCAGCCTCTCTTTCGACACCTATCAGGCCTCCAGCAAAAGCAGCGGCGTCGACAATGAAGTTTCCCTCGGCCTCAATCAGAACCTCGGCAAACACTGGGACTTCGAAATCCACGCCCTCGCCGGCCTCAGCACCAACGCCCCCGACTACGGCACCGGCGCCTCGCTGCGATTTTCGTTCTAGACGCTGGAACCATTCCAAATCTTACAGCGCGGTAGGCGAGCTGTCCGACACTTCTTTGATTTTTTCTGGTGGGAAAATCTCCTCCCCCGGAACTTTGACCTCACGAACGGGTGTCGGCAAAAACCAAATAAACGAGCTTGTCCTACGATTGTAGTCCGACTGTGACATGCGAGTGACAGCAGCATAATAGCCGGGGATGTTCTCTTTGGCCGATAATACCTGGTTGTAATTGATGCGCCTCTTCTCGGGAACTAAACCATTTATCATAGTAAAGAGCGGCTCGAGCTCTTTGAGATAAACCTGGTGTGCAGAAATTTCGTCATGCCGATAGCCGCCATCGGGAGTAAAAGCCACATCAAGATAAAGCCCATCGGCCACACCTCGATGTTCAGTAACTGTCCCGCGAAGATTCGCCGGAATTTTTTCAACGGCCGAACGAAGCCGCTCTATTTGTTGCGCACTCAGATAAACTACTTCTTCCAATTCGGAAAACCTTCCACTTTGCGAGCAAACAATACCCCGGTCACAAACATACCACATATCTCTTCCGCCGCCCGGGGCGTAAAAAACACTTATTGTCACAATTCTATCCCCAACTCCCGTTGTTGTATCTCGCCGATCAAATCCATACCCAACCCTTAGGAGAAATCCTCCCAGCAGAAGGCACGTTACAATGAGATAAATCCCCAGCCAACGATGACGTCTTGGTGAACGGGCAATCATGGAACTCGATCCAGACAACAGAAACAAGACATACGGTCAAATTCTAGTTTCGCGCCACGGACAGCCTTCCTCGATCCAAATAAAAAAACGGCGCCCGATCCGCAGATCGGTGCGCCGTTGAGAAAAAGAAGGGGAGCGGATTAGGCTCCGGCGGAAATCGCGCCGCTCGGGCAGCCGCTTTCGCAGACCGCGCAATCAACGCACTTTTCGGCGTCGATGATGTAGTGACCGCCGCCTTCAGCGGCAGAAATGGCGCCCGAGGGGCAGGTGTCGACGCAAGCCGCGCAAGCGGTGCATTTTTCAGCTTCAATAACGTAGGCCATGGTAGGATGTGTTGGAGGTTAAGATGGTCGCCGCAAACGGGTGGGATCCGAACACGGCAGAGTTCGCATCAATAACATCCCTATTCGGCACGCGATAAAAATTCCCGAGGCCCTAAATGCTTACCCACGCGCTACAGGACAGCTGGACCATTTTTCTGATTTACCACGCTCCGTCCAATCGCCTGCGGCGAAAAACCCGTTCCGCCGCAGCCAAAATCATCCCGCGTGCTTCTAGTTTTTTTCAAACGAGTTACGACATATTCAGTTCGCCGTTTTGCCGGCGCCATCGCCTCGTGGAATCACGTCCGCGCCAACAGCGGCGGCCTATTGCTTCTTCTTATGGGGTCGATTTACAAAGCAACTATTCGATTCACGTATCCTCGGTCCACTCATTGGCTACCGCTTTCTCAACCCGCGTTACGCTGAAGCGTACTCCGCAGTGGTCGACGCGTTGCGCGCGGAGGCGAGTTTGAAAAACTCCATGGTCTGGCGCAGGCGTTCGGCTTCGGCGGAAAGTGAATTTGCGGCGGACGCCATTTCTTCCGAGGAAGCCGCGTTTTGCTGGATGACTTTGTCGAGTTGTTGCACGGCCTGGCTCACCTGGGCGGAGCTGTGGCTCTGTTCGTCGCTGGCCGCGGCGATTTCCTGCACGAGTTTGGCGGTTTGTTGAATGGACGGCACCAGTTCGCCGATGCGTTGGCGGGTGTTCTGCGCGAGAACGACGTTGCCGGTGGACAACTCCCCGATTTCCGCGGCGGCGGTCCGGCAGCGCTCGGCGAGTTTGCGCACTTCCCTGGCCACGACGGCGAATCCTTTTCCATGCTCGCCCGCGCGGGCGGCTTCGATCGCGGCATTGAGCGCGAGCAGATCCGTCTGGCGCGCGATTTCCTCGATGATCGTGATGCGCCGGGCGATGTCTTCCATCGCATGCGTCGTCTTCTCGACCGTGGCGCCGGCTTCGATCGCTTCAACCGCCGAACCATTCGCTATCTTTTCGGTTTGTTTGGCATTATTGCTGTTCGTCTGAATGCTGGCGGAAGATTCCTCGATGCTGGCGGAGATTTCCTCGATCGCGGCCGCCTGGGTCGCGGTCCCTTGCGCAAGTCCGTTCGCGCTCGTGGTGATGCCCGCGCTGCCGTGGGCAACCTGATCCGCGGCCAAGCCGACATCGGCGACGATACGGCGAAGATTGGCGACCATCTTTTGCAGCGCCTTGCCGAGTGTGTCGTGCGCAGAGGCCTGTGGCACGTCGCGCTGGAGGTCGCCTTCTCCGATCGCGAGCGCCAGCCGCGCCTTGGCATCGAGCGTCTCGGCCATGCGGTTGGCGACTTGGGCAAGCTGAGCCGTTTCGTCGGATGAAGTGACGCGCACCCGGACGGCGAGGTCTCCCTCAGCGATTCGTTCAAGTCCCTCGACGAGTTGCCGAACCGGCCGGGCGATACCCTGCGCAACCCGGAGGCTGACCACGAGTCCCAGCAGGATCGTAACGACGCCCGTGCCGACGATCCACCAGCACATGCGAACAAGAGCGGCGGTCGAGGTCGTCTGCGCAGTGCGATAATCCTCGCGGCAGGCGAGTCCGACAATGGCCCAATCCCACGCGGGGAAATAAGTGGCCGCGACAATCGTGTCGATAGGAGGCTGATCGGCTTCGGACAGATTGAAACGCGCATGCGTGATCTCGCCGGGTTTGGCGGTGGCGATTGTTTTAAGCAAATTTTCGATCGCCGGCTGCGAAGCCGAATCGTGCCAGGCCAGCAGGTTTTCGCCCGCTTTCTGGTCGGCCCGGCCGATGACGAGTTTGCCGCGCTGATTTCCTTTCAAAGAAGTGATGAGCACGTAGCCGTTTCGACCGATGCGATTGCGCTGAATGAGTTCCTCCAAGCCCGCATTGACTTCGGACCAGGGCACGCCGACGTAGAGCATGCCGATGACGCGGTTGTGCTCAGGGTTCCAGATCGGCTCGTACACCGTGGTGTGCCAATCGTTGACGACAAAAGCCCGCCCGTGAAACGGTTTTCCCGCGAGCACGCTGGCGATGACGGGATTTTCCGCGCCCGTCGCGTCGTGGCTCGGGATGAAGGTTCCCACCGCGCGTTTGCCATCGAGAGTCCGTACGCTCGTGCAAACCCGGATCATGTCGCCCTCTTCGTTCATGCGTTGAAAAACCGTGCAGAAGTCGCGCGTGAAACGAGTGATCTCATCCACAACTGGCGCGGGTGTCGTAAACTCGTTGGCTTGCCCCAGCCAACGTTCCCCCACCCGCATCTCGGGTAGTTTCATGGGCACCGATTTCTTGGTGAGCTGGTTGACCGCCTGCCATTCGACGAGGCGTTGGCCGGTGTTCAGGTCGCCAGCACCGTCGATCAAGCTACGCGTGAGCCCCAAGTTGTATTCGAGCCGTTTTTGGGTCCGGTCTTCCGAAAGTTGGCAAAGCTGATTGACGGTCAAAACCAGTTTTTCGGCGTCGCGCGGCGCCTCTTGGTCGAAAAGGACGCCGAGCGTTCTTTCCAATTTGACCCTCTGCACCCACGTCACCGCAAACATCGTCAGCGACGCCGCCGCGACCATGCCTATGCCCAACAAACAGATTTTAGTTCGGATTTTCATGACGCCTGGGGTACCCGCGCTGGAGAGGATAATGATATAAGTTCCTCCCGGAGTGCACCGACGGAGGATAAGATCCAATATCGGACGCCCCTGCGCGCGCTTGAATACCCACAACCAGAAATATCGACAAACATCGAAACTCGCCAAAAGACGCATCCTGCCTCCCCAGCCCGCAAATCACACAAGCCATTTAAAAGTCTCAACTTATAATGGTGGACGGTACTGGACTCGAACCAGTGACCCCGTGCGTGTGAAGCACGTGCTCTAACCAACTGAGCTAACCGTCCGTCGTGGAGGGCTAAACGTGGGGGGCCGCCGCGCGCAAATCAACTCTGTTTTGCGGACCCGCCCATCTTGGTTTTTCCACCCACCGCCTGACCGCCGGTCGGCGCATGCACGCTGGCCGCGTTTACCCGGACGGCCCGCCGTTTGCCGTCGTTCAGCGTGCGGCAAATTTCGCAATGCTTCCCGTCGCAACCGCGCGCCGTGCAATGTTCCCGCCCGTAGTAAATAATGCGCAGGTGCAACTGGTTCCAACGCTCCGTCGCGAAAAGTTTTTTCAAATCCCGCTCGGTTTGCACCACGCTGCTCCCGTCGCTTAGCCGCCAACGTTCCGCAAGCCGGTGGATGTGCGTGTCGACGGGAAACGCCGGCACGCCGAAAGCCTGCGACATCACCACCGAGGCGGTCTTGTGGCCCACGCCCGGAAGTTCTTCCAGCTCCTCGAAACTCCGTGGCACCTCCCCGCCGTGTTTCTCGATGATGATTTTCGACAGCCCCGCAATGGCCCGCGCTTTCATTGGCGAAAGCCCGCAAGGCCGCACAATGGCGTCGATTTTTTCAACCGGCATGTGCGCCATCGCCCGGGGATTGTCGGCGAGCGCAAAGAGCAAGGGCGTGATTTCGTTCACCCGTTTGTCTGTGCACTGCGCCGAGAGCACCACCGCCACGAGCAGCGTGTAAGCGTCGCGATGCGCCAGCGGAATCGGCGTCTCCGGATACAGCTCCTCCAAACGTCGATCGACGAAGGCGGCTCGCTCGACTTTGGTCATGCTCGGCATGCGCGCGAACGAAGCCGCCCGCCCGCCAAAGGCAACGCCGTTTTCGCAAAAAACCAGTAGTTGTTACACAGAGGACACCAGAGGATGCGCGGAGGTCACAAAGGGATCTGCAATTTCTCCGTCCTCAAAATCCTTCACCGCCTGGTGCGGGAAGGCCGACAAAATTCTAACCTATCTGAAGGCCTCCCGCCGCCTCTGTGTCTAAGCTCTGTGCACTCTGTGACACCTTCCGAGTTCCGTCTTTCGTGGCCAAATTTCCCTTTGCTTCCGCGGGCGCGGTTTCTAGGTTCCGCAAATGCCTTTGTCTTCTCCCGCGAACGCCACCCAGCCCTCCGCTTCGTCCAGCGGCGACCTCCTCGCCCCGCTCGACACTTTCGCCCGCCGCCACAGCGGCTCTGGCGCGGCCGACGCCGCCGCCATGCTGGCCACGCTGGGCCACAGCTCGCTGGAATCGCTCGTCGACGCCGCCGTTCCCGCGCAAATCCGCCTCCCCAAACCGCTCAATCTCCCCGCCCCGCTCAGCGAAAGCGCCGCCCTCGCCGAACTTCGCGCCATCTCCAAGCAAAACGAGGTCTTCCGCAGCTTCATCGGCCAGGGCTACTATGGCACCCACACGCCCGGCGTCATTCAGCGCACCATCCTCGAAAACCCCGCCTGGTATACCGCCTACACGCCTTATCAGGCTGAAATCTCCCAAGGCCGTCTCGAAGCGCTTCTTAATTTCCAAACCCTCGTCACCGACCTGACCGGACTCGATATCGCCAACGCTTCGCTCCTCGACGAAGCCACCGCCGCCGCCGAGGCCATGGGCCTTTGCCATCGCATGGTCGCCGATCCGTCGCGCAACCAATTTTTCGTCTCCGACGCCTGCCACCCGCAAACCATCGACGTCGTCCGCACGCGCGCCAAACCGCTCGGCATCGCCATCGTCACCGGCGACCACCGCACCTTCGCTCCCGACGCCACGTTCTGCGGCGTGCTCGTGCAATACCCGGACACGACCGGCAGCATCCACGATTTTTCATCGTTCTTCGAAAAAGCCCACGCCGCTGGCGCTCTCTGCGTCGCCGCCACCGACCTGCTCGCCCTCACGCTCCTGCGGGCACCCGGCGAATTCGGCGCCGACGTCGTCGTTGGCTCAGCCCAACGGTTCGGCGTTCCCATGGGCTTCGGCGGCCCGCATGCCGGCTTCATGGCCACAAAAGATGGCCACAAACGCCAGATGCCCGGCCGCCTCGTCGGTGTTTCCAAGGATGCCCAAGGCAATCCCGCCCTCCGCCTCGCCCTCGGCACGCGCGAACAACACATCCGTCGCGACAAGGCGACGTCCAACATCTGCACCGCGCAGGTATTGCTCTCCGTTCTCGCCTCGATGTACGCCGTCTATCACGGCCCCGACGGTCTGCACCGCATCGCAACCCGAACCACCGCCCTTACCCAACTTCTCAAATCCGCCGCCTCCGCCGCCGGCCTCACGGTTAACGCCGAGCCCGTCTTCGACACCGTGCGCATCAGCGGTCTCGACGCCTCTGCCGTCCACGCCCGCGCCAAAGCCAAGCGCCTCAACCTCCGCCCCATCGACGCCAAGACCGTCAGCCTCTCCCTCGACGAAACGACCACGGAGTCCGACCTCCGCGACCTCGCCGAAGTCCTAGGCCTGAAACTTCCTCTTCAGCTACCAATTACCAACTACCAACTACCAACTGCTTTCGCCCGCACCTCCGCTTTCCTCAAGCACCCCGTTTTCACCTCCTACCACACCGAGCACGAGATGCTGCGCTACATCAAGCGCCTCGAGACCCGCGACCTTTCGCTCGTCCACTCGATGATTTCGCTCGGCTCGTGCACGATGAAGCTCAACGCCACGAGCGAGATGTTTCCGGTGACGTGGCCCGAGTTCGGACAACTCCATCCCTTCGCTCCTGCCGAACAAACCCGCGGATACAAAAAGCTCACCACCGACCTCGAAACCTGGCTCGCCGAGATCACCGGCTTCGCCGCCGTCTCGCTCCAGCCCAACGCCGGCTCCAACGGCGAATACGCCGGCATGCTCGCCATTCGCGACTGGCATGCCTCGCGCGGCGAAGGTCATCGCAACATCTGCCTCATTCCGACCAGCGCCCACGGCACCAATCCTGCCACCGCCGCCATGGCCGGCATGACCGTCATCGCCGTCGCTTGCGACACCCAGGGCAACATCGACGTCGCCGACCTCCGCACCAAGGCCAGCCAGCACGCTAAAAATCTCTGCGCGCTGATGATCACCTATCCCTCGACGCATGGTGTATTCGAGGCTTCGATACGCGACATCTGCGCGATCATCCACGAGCACGGCGGCCAAGTCTACATGGACGGCGCCAACATGAATGCCCAAGTCGGCCTGACTTCGCCCGGCTTCATCGGTGCTGACGTCTGCCATCTCAATCTCCACAAAACCTTCGCCATCCCCCACGGCGGTGGCGATCCCGGCGTCGGCCCAATTGGCGTCGCCAAACATCTCGTCCCTTTCCTCCCCGGACACGTGGTTTGGAGCCAAGCAAACGCCTCCTCCCCCACTGCCCATCACCCATCACCCATGACCCCGGGTCGCGCCGTCAGCGCGGCCCCCTACGGCTCCGCCAGCGTGCTCCCGATTTCCTGGATGTACATCCGCATGCTCGGTGCAACCGGCGCAACCGAAGCCACCCGGATCGCCATCCTCAACGCCAACTACGTCGCCCGCCGTCTCGATGCGCACTACCCCGTGCTCTACAAAGGCGCCAGCGGCCTCGTAGCCCACGAATGCATCATCGATTGCCGTGGCTTCAAAAAGCACGGCATCGAAGTCGAGGACATCGCGAAGCGCCTGCAGGACTATAACTATCACGCCCCGACCATGAGCTGGCCCGTCGCCGGCACGCTCATGATCGAGCCGACCGAAAGCGAAGCCAAAGTTGAACTCGACCGCTTCTGCGACACGCTCATTTCGATCGCAGGGGAAATAGCCGCCATCGCCAAAGGCGAAGCCGACAAGACCAACAACGTCCTGAAAAATTCCCCGCACACCGCCAAGGTCGTGTGTTCCGACAAGTGGGACCGCCCCTACTCCCGCGAGTTGGCCGCCTTCCCGACTGAGTTCGTGCGCGAGCACAAATTCTGGCCGGCCGTGGGCCGTGTCGACAACGTCTATGGCGACCGCAACCTCGTCTGCTCCTGCGTCGGCATGGAAGCCTTCGCCGAACAGAAGAGCTGACCAATTCCTCCACGAACCATTCGCCATCCGCCCCTAAAACGATCTCATCGGGGGTTGCCCCATGACATCATTTCCTCCCCGACTTCACTGCATCCTCGCTCGCGAGGCTCGGTTAGGGATTGTCATCCGGCGCGGACCCAGCAAATCCGTCTGCACGCTGAAGTGGGACCTAGATAAAGACACGTTCAAGCTCGGCCAATGGATGCGCGGGCGCATCTACGAACGCCGCTGCGATCTCTCGCCCGATGGGAAACACTTCCTCTATTTCGCGATGAACGGGCGCTGGCAGTCCGAGTCGACCGGCGCGTGGACAGCCATTTCGAAAACACCCTACCTCAAAGCCACGATTATGCTAACCAAGGGCGACTGCTGGCATGGTGGTGGCCTGTTTACTTCTAACCATCGATACTGGCTCAACGATGGCTATGGACACCAAGTCCTAAGAGACAATCGCCAGTTGATTCGCGATTCATCTTTTCAGCCTAAAGAACACTTCGGCGGCGAATGCCTACATGTATACTACAACCGCCTGATGCGGTATGGTTGGACTTTGCTCGACGAGAAATCCGGCAGCGCCCACGCAATTTTCGAAAAGCCACTGGGATTAAACCTCGTGCTTCGCAAATACTGTTTTGCGGAAATCAATCAACCGCCCGGTAATGGCTGTTACTATGATCGTCACGCGATCATCACGAAAACCGGCGAACTTGTGCAGGATTTCCCGCATTGGCAGTGGGCCGAGCTCGACAAACGACGACTCATCTGGGCAGAGGACGGACGCCTGTTCTCCGGCTACGTCCACAAATCCGGCGTTCGCAATCCCAAGTTGCTGCACAATTTCTCCGCGATGCGCTTCGAAGCTCGCCCCGCGCCATACTGACGAAAGATTTGCGTACGCGATCGATCCATGTGGCGATGCAAAATCGCCCCCAGAACCGCCTTGAATTCCCTATCCTATCCCATAGAACCAAGGTATCTCCGTGGAGGTCCAGCTCCAGCCCGGTGCGAGAGCGCTTCCCAAAGTTCACAACCCCATTTCCGGAATCAATACTCTCTATGGGCTATGCTATATCTTGGTTCGCCGTTCCGCAGCAACAGACCGAAACATTTCTGAACCGATTTCAACTCGTGCCAACGGGCGCCACCAACGATTTCCCGGATTCGTTGATCTCGTTCGGAAAATTCGACACAGGCTGGACCGTTCTCTGGTACGGTCGTTACGGCTGCCCGTTTCTTCGCGAGAAAGAACTTACAACCATTTCCAAAGACTATGACATCCTTTGCTGCAAAGTTGAAGAGCACGTGATGGCAAGTTCGTCCGAGCTCTGGTCAGGTGGGGCGCGTAAATGGTTGATTTCACACGAGGGCGAAAACGGCCCAAAGGGTCTCGACATCGAGGGCACGCCTCCGGAATCGCTCTCGGCAATTCGCCAGGAAATGGAAGCGACGCAGCTGGCCGAAGGTGGAGATGATGCAGAGGTTGATTACATCTTCGAAATCCCGCTGGCCGTCGCGGAAAAGATCGTCGGTTTCAAACATGACTCCGATTCGCCGCACCTGATCGGAAAACAATTTCTGTCCCTAAAGCAGACCACCTCCGCTTCAGGTTTCTTCGGTCGCTTCTTCGGCAAAGGCTGAGCCTGTCCATCCCCGATCACAAAACGAGATGAAAGTTTTCACCAAAAGTTTGCTCATTCTCCTAACCACCATGAGTTTTCTTGCGCGACTATTCGGAGCGACGCCAACCGACCCAAAAGCGGCAAAGCTGTTCGATAACATTTCCCCCATGAGCGCCGAAGCGTTTGAACGCAAACAACGGTCGATAAAATTTCTGAAAGAAAAGGGCGTACCGATCATGGGCGAACTTCCCGCCATTGAAGACAGCAAGAACTCCAAGATTCGGGCTCCAAAACAAATTTCCGAACGCATCATCGGATGCATGATCTGCGCGGTCGGAGGAGAGACCGGTGACAGGCAACTGACCGCAAAACTCATAGACGAATACTCTGCGGAAAAATTCCTGACGACAGCCGAGAAAAACTTTCTATTGAACGGTATAGATGACCGGCAGCAACGGGTCCAGTTTTCTTGGCGATATGAGCGTGTTTGGGTGCTTCTTTGGGCTCTCGGGTATATTGATCGTCTCGACTATCCACCCTCGATTTGCGACATGCCCAAGCTGGTAGGCTTGATTAAAAACAAATCAGTCGAACAGCTGCTCAAAGACGCGAAGCCGAGGAGCCAAAAAGAACTCTTGGATGAGGCAGATCTCATCTATCGATTAAATTGGGCCGTGGTCGATGAACGGGTGAATAAGAAAGTTTCTGTTCCCAAGGAGGTCGAAACAGGAGTGGTCGAAGAACGCCATGCAGCCCTCAATTGGTTGATCGGATATCTGAACCAAGAGTGGGACGAAATCACCACCGATACTTAAACTTCTCTCCCCTGACAAAAAACGCCTATGCCCTGTTCTCGATAGAATTTCCGTCCTAGAAAAACCGTTTTTCAATCAGCCAGACCGCGTCATGTCCTGACTCTTGACCGTTTGGATACGTCTCCCGGTTATGGCCGGTGACAATTTGCAACACGGCATCATTTGGTTATGATTGCAGTGTCCGGAAAGAGGCTGGTTGTTCGTCGTATTATTCAAAGCGAGCCTGCGCCCGCGTCATTCAAACCAAGGAGTTGTTACCATGAGCCTGTACACTGATGGATTCGTTGTTCCCGTACCCAAGCGCAAGCTGAAGGCGTATCTCAAGATGGCCCGCCAGGCCGCCAAGATCTGGCGCGAGTACGGAGCGGTGGACTACAAGGAATGCGTGGGCGACGATCTCAAACCTTCGTTCGGCCTGCCCTTCCCCAAGGGAATCCGCCTCAAATCTGGCGAGACCGTGGTGTTCTCGTGGATCGTCTACAAGTCGAAGGCGCATCGCGACAGCGTGAACAAGAAGATCATGGCGGACCCGCGCATGGCGGCGATGTGCGACCCCAAGAATCCGCCGTTCGATTTCAAACGCATGCTCTACGGTGGCTTCAAGGTTGCTGTGTCCGGCTGACGAATCTGAAGGGGTGGAGAAACTTCGCAGTTTTCACTCAGCCGGAATCGACCCGGCAGCGACATCCGTTCGGCAGCTCAGGGTCGGGTCCAAGCAAGGTTCAGCCACTTGACGACTTTGCTATAACGTACGCATTTACGCCGTAATGCATCGCAACGTCCACTCCCTGCTAACCAAAGAGCTGTTCAAGCAGGCTCTTGCTTCAGTGGCCGTTGCGCTCGTGCTGCTGTTGACGTTTCTCTCAGCCAGCCCCCAGGCGCACGAATGGTTGCATGTCGATGCCGGGCAAACCGAGCACGAGTGCGCGATCACCTTGTTTTCCCACGCGACCGAGGCCCCTTTGGTGGCCGTTCTTCTCGCCGTAGTGATCTGGCGCCGGGAATCGTTCGTCTGCAAAGCATCTGTTGTTTTTGTTTCGCTGCCGGACTTCCGGCTTCTGCCGGGACGGGCTCCTCCTGTGCGTTGACACAGGACCAGAGGATAAAAACCCGATAATGCGGGCGAAGTGCGCCCGCGTTTAGCTCATGCGTATGGTTTTGGCTAAAGCCAGTCCGCGCGTGGGCACGTTCAATAATCGCAGCATTCATCAACATGAAGAATTCATTTCTATTTAGAACCAGAACAGCCGGCACAGCCCTACTCTGCGCCGCCACAATGCAGGCAAACGACAACCTGTCGCCGCCTCCAAAAGATCCACCGGCCACGGCCTACGCATCCTCTCCGCGCGATTCCGAATACGTCGAGAAATTAGACACCGTCATCGTCACCGGCACAGTCGACCGCAAAACCACCTTCGATCTCGCGCAAGGCGCATCCCTGCTGTCGGGTCGCGCGTTGAAACTGCAAGTCCAGCCTTCTCTGGGCGAAACCCTCGCGAATACGCCGGGTGTCAATTCCACTTATTACGGTCCGGGGTCGAGCCGTCCGATCATCCGAGGCCTGGGCGGAGACCGCGTTCGCATGCTGCAAGACAGCGTGGGCTCACTCGATCTTTCGAACATCAGTCCTGATCACAACGTCAGCATCGAGCCCTTGCTCGTCGATCGGATAGAGGTGCTGCGGGGACCGGCAACCTTGCTCTACGGCAGCTCGGCGGTAGGCGGAGTGGTCAATGTCATCGACAACCGCATCCCCACTGAGGTGCGGACAAAAACCATCGGCGGTCGCGCGGAAGCCCGTCTCGACACGGCGGCCAAGGAACGCACGGGCATCGTCGCGCTTTCTGGCGGTAGTTCGACGTTCGGTTTTCAAATCGATGGCCAGCGCACCGTCACCGACGAGGTGAGAATTCCCGGCTTCGCCCAAAAAGGACCCGATGCGCCTGAGAACCAGCCAGAAGGCCGGCTGCCAAGCAGCGCGGTTTCCACAAAAACGGCTTCGGTTGGCGGCACCGCTTTCGTCAAAACCGGCTTCCTCGGACTGGCCGCCAGCGAGTACGATACGACGTATGGCGTTCCGACCGGCGACGACCCGCCCACCAGCATCGATATGCGCCAGCAACGCCTCGACCTGCGGGGCGTCCTGACGCGCGGCTTTGGGCCTTTCAAGGAACTCCGTGTTCGGGGCGGTTACGGCAACTATACACACCGCGAACTCAGTGGTGGCGAAACGGTGAATACCACTTTCCGCAACAAAGCCACAGAAGGAAGAATCGAACTGGTTCAGGAAACAAAAGACAGACTGGCGGGCACAATCGGGCTCCAGGCTTCGCGCGCGGATTTCTCGGCTAGTGGCGAGGAAGTGGTCACACCCGCGACCCTGACCAATGCCGCCGCGCTCTTCGCGCTCGAAGAATATAAACTTGAGCGTGTCACCTTCCAGGTAGGCAGCCGCTACGAATGGCAAAAAATCAAGCTCGGCGAAGTCCACGAGGATTTACCGGAGTTTACTGGTTATAACGCGCAATCCGGCGAACAGCGTACCGTCCGCGGCTTCAGTCTCTCAACCGGCGCCGTTTTTTATCCGCTGAAAGACTACTCGGTCGGCCTCTCTGTCGCCTCATCCCAACGGCTGCCCGTGGCCCAGGAGCTCTACTCGAACGGTCCGCATGGCGGCACTGCTGCGTACGAGGTAGGCAACTCCACGCTCGGAAAGGAAAAATCCCTCGGGTTCGATCTCACACTGCGTCGCCGCGCGAGTCGCGTGACAGGGTCAGTGGGACTCTTCATGAATAAATTCACCCACTACATCTTCGAACAGGAGCTACCCGAGGATTTGAAACCCGCGACAAATAATCCCGACGATTTGACGCCCTACCAGTTTGTTTCCACCAATGCCTTGTTCTACGGCGGCGAAGCCGAATTGGAGTTTCACTTGATTGACGAAAACGAGCGCAGCCTCCACCTCGAGCTAAGCAGCGATTATGTACATGCCGAACAAACAGCCACCAACCAACCGCTACCTCGCATCCCGCCCATGCGCACAGGCGCGGAATTGCGCTTTGAACAACACGGCTGGGCATTCGGAGCGAGCTGCAAATATGTGTTTCGTCAAAATCGCTGCTCAAAGTACGAAACAGCAACGGCAGGATATTGTCTATTGGGCCTCGATGCCGGTTATGAATTCGAGCTCGACGGTTTCAAATACGACATATTCCTCCGCGGCTCCAATCTCACCAACCGTGAGGCACGCGTGCATACCTCTTTCCTGAAAGACTACGCTCCCCTGCCTGCCCGAAATTTAACATTGGGGATTCGAGCGAGTTTTTGATCATCCTCATAGGCCGAACCAATGACCTCGGATGGCGATGGGCTTTGCATCGACTTATGACCATACCGCGTCGGCTCCTGCTGTCGTCGTGAAGCCCAAAACCAAGCGACCACCGATTTGCCGTTGGCCAGGGGATATCGGTGGTCGCGAGGAGCAAATTGCTGATCAAAGTGGAAAGGCCGACACTTCGAGTGCGAACGCCGACGCTTTGAGTGTCGACGTCCACGCTTTTAGTGTCGGCGTCGAAGGTTTGAGTGACAACGTCGGCACTCTGATCGCCCTCTCTGGCCGTTGGAGCACCGGCGTCGGCACTTCAAGGGTCAACGACGTCACTTGGAGTAGCGACCTCGCTGCTCCAATCAGCAATCGTTCCACTACAAGCGCCGTGTTTCCTGTTCAAAGCGTCGACGCCGACACTTTAAACGAGAAATTTCTCGCTCAGAGTTGCGACGTCCGCATTCCAAGTGGATCCTCGGCAGAGAGACTGTCGGGTTCGGGAGAAAAAGTACCGAAATCGCCACCCTAAACATCGAGTTCAACGGAAAAAGTGTCGGTGGCGCGATTTTCAGCGTCGGACTCCGCAATCGACAGGTCGATTTCACGGAGTAAAGAGCCATCGCCGCCGTTGGAAGTGTCGGCGTCGATGGAAAGCGCCGCAAGCCAAGCCTCCATCTTTCTGAGGCGTTTGGTTCGGCAAGTCCGGGGAGCTGGGCGTCGCTCCTATGCGGACGGCCTGTTATTTTTCGCCGTCAGCTTCTTCAACTGCGCATACAGCGCTTCCAGCTTCGGCACGGCGGCGCCGGCGGCTTTGGCGCGGCGCAATGGTTCGCCCCAGATCGACTCCACTTCGACTTCGCGGCCGTCGAGATAATCGATCAGGCTCGACGGACGGTATGGCCCCATCGGGCGCGTGGCGGAGATTTGTTTTTCGACGAACGAGACCGGAATCGTGTAACCCAGTTTCGCTGCGGCCTCGATCACTTCGGTCATCAAGGCACGCACTTCGTTTTCGAGTTCGGGCTGCGCGAGAATTTTGTCCGTCGTGATGCCGCCCGCCGCGATGGCGAGGCCGTTGAAGGGCACATTCCACACAAGTTTTTTCCATCGCAGTTCGGCGAGGTTGTCGCCCGAGGAGCATTTCACGCCCGCGCGTTCGAACATCGCCTGGACGGCGCGCAAGCGATCGCCGATCGGCCGGCCGAATTCTCCAAACGCGACCGCGCCTGGTTCGATGCAAAGAATTTCGCCCGGCGCGGTTCGGTTCACGCAAATAAAACAGAGTCCGCCCAGCACACGCTCCGCACCAAAAAGCGCCGCGAGTTGCTCGTCGCTGCCGAGACCGTTTTGCAGTGTCAGAATCGCCGTGTCCGCCTTGAGCAGCGGTCGTATCAGGCTCTCGAATACGCCGTTCGCGGTCGTCTTCAGCGCGATGACGACGAGGTCGCACGGGCCAATTTCCCCCGAATAACCGTGCACTTGCGGCGAGTTGACGACGATCTCCTGGCCTTTGGGCAATTGCACGCGGAGTCGTCCGTTCTTGCGCACGGCTTCCAAGTCGTTGCGCATCAGGAAATGGACATTTTCGTCCGCGGCGGCGAGTCGCGCTCCGTAGTAGCAGCCGATGGCGCCCGGACCGACAATGGCGATTTTTGGCTTGGTAAAAGTCATGGATGAATCGAAGCTTCCCGAGGCGTACCGAGGGAAAAAGGGGCTGATATTCACAGGTGGAAATCACCTGACTGTCACATTCATTTTAATGCTAATTTTTTGCTAATACACACTTCTCGCCGGTTCCCAGCATCTTGCGTCTTTACATGTTATCCCTTGCGCAAAGTTAGAGGATCTTAAGGCGAAGTAGCTCACAACTTGTTCACTTACCCCCTCGTGGCTCAGCGGTTGGCCGCCGCCCGGCGCACCGACGAATCCCGGGGAGAACGCAATTTTTTCGGGAAATCCGCGATGGCATGAAGGCCCCGGCTCTCTTTTCGTTGCAGCGCGCAAGTCACGACGAGCTCGGCAATTTGAATCAGATTGCGCAGCTCAAGCAGGTGCGGATCCACCGAAAAATTCCAATAGTAGTCGTGAATTTCCTTGGTGAGATTCGCGATGCGCGTGCGGGCGCGTTCAAGGCGTTTCGTCGTGCGCATGATACTGACGTAATCCCACATCGTGCGCCGAAGTTCGTCCCAGTTGTGGGTGACGACCACGCGTTCGTCGACATCGCCGCCGCCGAGATCGACCCAATGCGGTATTTTGATTTCGGATACGCTCTTGGCCGACTTGAGAAAGGCGTCAACCGACTCCGCGCCGCGATGCGCCATGACCACCGCTTCGAGCAGCGAGTTGCTCGCCAGGCGGTTCGCGCCGTGCAAGCCTGTGCAGGCAACCTCGCCGCAGGCATACAGACCGGGCAGGCTTGTCTCTGCCGAGAGGTTGGTCGCGACGCCGCCACAGGTGTAATGCGCGGCCGGCACCACGGGAATCATGTCCTTCGCGATGTTGATATCGAGTTTGCGGCAGGCTTCGTAGATCTGGGGAAAACGCTCACGCAGAAACGCCTCGTTGCGATGCGTGATATCGAGCCAGACGTGCGGCGAACCGGATTTTTTCATCTCGGTGTCGATGGCACGAGCCACGATGTCGCGCGGCGCCAGGTCGGCCAGCTCGTGATAGCCGCGCATGAAGGCTTCGCCGGCAGCGTTCCGCAAAATCGCACCTTCGCCGCGTACGGCTTCGCTGATGAGGAAACGTTCGCCTTTCAGCGAATACAGCGCGGTCGGGTGAAACTGAATAAATTCCATGTTTCGCACCTCGACGCCCGCGCGGTACGCCATCGCAATGCCGTCACCGGTCGCAATACCTGGATTCGTCGTATAAAGATAAACCTGGCCGGCCCCGCCGGTGGAAAGCATCACGACTGGCGCATGAAACGTCACCACGCGTTTGTCGCGCACATCGAGCGCGTAGAGACCGACAATGCGGTTCGTGCCGCTGGGGCGTTTGCGATGCGCGAGCTTGTCGGTCGTGATCACGTCGATCGCAAAAAAATGTTCGAACAACGCGATGCGCGGTTCCTGCGACACGGCCCGCAAGAGCGCCTCCTCAATCGCTTTTCCCGTCATATCCTTGACGTGGAGAATGCGGCGTTTGCTGTGGCCGCCTTCACGCCCGAGATCGTAGGCGCCGGACTGCGTGCGGGAAAATTTCAGGCCGATATCGACCAGTTCCTTCACCCGCTCCGGACCGTCGCGCACGATTTCGCGAACAACCTTTTCGTTGCAAAGTCCGTCGCCCGCGACGAGCGTATCCCGCACATGGGAGGGAAAATCGTCGGTCTTCGAGGTCACGACGGCAATTCCTCCTTGCGCATAGTTCGTGTTCGACTCAGCGCGGGTCTTTTTGGTGAGGATCGCGACCGTGTGGCCCTGCTGCGCGACTTTCAGCGCGAAGCTCAGGCCCGCGATGCCGCTGCCGATGACGAGAACGTCGAAGGTACGTGTCATGGGAAAATCGATACGTTGAGCCCGCTGGTCGTAAAAAGCGACGCTGCTCAGAGCATCATATTATCGATCAGTCGCACTTCGTCGACCCAGGCCGCGATGGCGATCAACGACACACCGGGCACGACATCGCGCATGGCTTCCATGGTGTTGCGATTCACGACGGCGATGTAAATGATGCGGACGCGACGTTTCTGACCGAGGATGTGCGTCGCCTCGGCGATGAGGCGGTCGGAGCGCAGTTCGCCCTTTTCGACCATGCCCTTGGCATAACGGAGCGCCTCGCTGATCGCGAGCGCCTCTGACCTCTGGTTGTTGGTTAGGTAACGGTTGCGGGAACTCTTCGCGAGTCCGTCCTCGTCGCGGATCGTCGGCGCCACCACAATGTCGACGGAGAACTGGAGGTCCTGCACCATCTTGCGGATGACTGCGACCTGCTGCGCATCCTTCTGGCCGAAGACGGCGAGGTCGGGACGAACAATATTAAAGAGTAGCGCCACGACGGTCGTCACACCGCGGAAATGCGCCGGCCGCGAAACCCCTTCGAGCGGTTTGCCGACGAACTCCTCGGTGATATAGGTCGAGTAACCCTTCGGATAAATTTCATCCACTGGTGGCGCAAAAACGATATCGGCCCCGGCCTCTTCGCAACGTTTCAAGTCCGCCTCCAACTCGCGCGGGTATTTCGCAAAATCTTCGTTGGGACCGAACTGTGTCGGATTAACGAAGATCGACACCACCACCTTGTCGGCTTGTTCCGCCGCCTGACGAATCAGGCTCAGGTGCCCATCGTGCAAGGCGCCCATGGTGGGCACGAGGCCGATGATCTGACCTTTTGAGCGCAACTCTTCAGTGAGAGTTCGCATTTCAGTGACGGAGTTAACTTTTTGCATAACGAAACAGTGGCGCTTGAAAAAGAGGCTGGCGTGCCGGGGAAAATCACACCGTAGGCTTGAACTAATGCGAGTGGCCGCACTTATTCAAGTTTTTCGCCTCCGTATTACCATGATTCGCATCAACGAAAACTACACCAAGCTCAAGGCCTCCTATCTGTTCTCCGACATCGCCAAGCGAGTCACCGCGTACACGCAGGCAAATCCGCAGAAACCCGTCATTCGCCTCGGCATCGGCGATGTCACCGAACCACTTCCTCCAGTCTGCGTCGAGGCGCTACATTCCGGCGCCGATGAAATGAGCAAGCGCGCCACCTTCAAGGGCTACGGTCCCGAACAAGGCTATGCGTTTCTCCGGGAAGCCATTGCGCAAAATGACTACCATGCCCGCGGAGCCAAAATCGATGCCGACGAAATCTTCGTCAGCGACGGCTCCAAGTGCGACTGCGGCAACATCCAGGAAATTTTCGCCAACGACGTCCGCCTCGCCATTCCCGATCCCGTGTATCCGGTTTATGTCGACACCAACGTCATGGCCGGCCGCACGGGCGCTAATGTCGATGGTCGCTATCAAGGCATCACTTATCTCGATTCAAACGCCGGCAACGGCTATGTCCCCGCCATCCCCGGCGTCGCGACGGATCTGATTTATCTTTGTTTCCCTAATAATCCGACGGGCGCCGTCGCCACAAAGGCCCAGCTCGAAGCCTGGGTCGCCTACGCCAAGAAAAACAAGGCGATCATCCTCTTCGATTCCGCCTACGAAGCCTACATTCGCGATCCGCAAATTCCTCACAGCATCTACGAAATCGAAGGCGCGCGCGATGTCGCCATCGAGTTCCGCAGCTTCTCAAAGACCGCCGGCTTCACCGGCACCCGTTGTGCCTACACCGTGGTTCCGAAGTCGCTCGTCGCCTGGGACGCCGCCGGCAACTCCCACCCGTTGCACGCGCTCTGGAACCGTCGTCACACCACCAAATTCAATGGCGTCTCCTACCCTGTGCAAAAGGCCGCCGCCTCGATCTTCACGCCCGAGGGCAAGAAGCAGGTCAAAGAAATGACCGACTTCTACCTCGGCAACGCCGCGCTCATTCGCGAGGCGATGAACAAGCTCGGCTTCAGCTGCGTCGGCGGCGTCAACGCCCCGTACATCTGGATCAACGTCGGCCGCGACTCGTGGGAATTCTTCGACCTGCTCCTCAACAAGGCCCAGGTCGTCTGCACGCCCGGCGCCGGCTTTGGTCGCTGTGGTGAAGGCCACGTCCGCATCAGCGCTTTCAACAGCCGCGAAAACGTCGTCACCGCCCTCGAACGTATCGCTGCCGCGCTGAAATAAGCTCCGGCCGGGCGTCTTCACATGATCAAACGAATCCTTGGCCTTGTCCTCATTTTTGCCGGTGTCTGGCTGTTCGCTGCAGGCTGGTCGCGCAAGGACTCGCTCATGGGATCGCTCGCTGAAACCGGCACGAGCATCGCCAACAAGTTCGATGGCGGTGCCCGTACGCCGAAGCACATGATCTATCTGGGCGGTGGCGTGCTGGTGGCGGTCAGCGGTGCCATCCTCGTCTTTTCGCGACAAAATTGATTTCCATCTCGCGGAGGGTTTCGGCTCCGGACGCTCAGCAGCCACCGGGTCTGACACCCGGCGGCTGCCCACAACCCGATCAAATACGACTTCAGTAAAACCAGCTCGTTTTTAGGGCCGGTATATTTCGTACACTGCACCAGCGGAACTGGAGACAACGAAGAGATTGCCATTGGGGCCGGTCTGGATGTCGGTGCCGACCCCAAAGCCAGAACCAAACATCAGCGATTCGCTCTCGGTTGCGTTGAACTTTGCCGTGTTGTCCGCCACGAGATCGGCCAGCCGGGGATCCGTCCACGCCAGACGCTGGCGATTTTCCGTGAGTTTAAAGCGGAAGAGATAGCCGGCCGCGAGCACCGGAGTCGAAGCGCCGACAAAGAGATCGCCTTCATAAGCAGAGCCGAGCGATCTGTCGGTCATGAAGCCGATCGCCGCCGGAGCCGTGGCGTATTTCCAGCTGAACTGCGGATCGCCGTAATGCGAACCAGGGATGTCGACCATTCTCGAACGAGCGACAATCGGAGAATCCGCGATGTTCGCGGGCGGCCAGCGAAGTTGTTGAAGCGCGCCGGGCGGTGTTGGGAAAGTTGTCTCGATCGCCTTGAAATCGGTCACGCGCATCAACGGCCCCATCGCCTGAATCCAGCCGCCGTTGTGGCCGGGCTCGATGCGATTGATCTCGTCGAAGGAGTCGTCGCCATTTTCCGATTCCCAGAGTTCTCCCGTTTTGGGATCCACCGCGAGGCCGAAGCTGTTGCGCACGCCATAGGCGAAAATGCGTTGGAAGTTCGCGCCTTCCTCGCCGCCGACGGTCGCACCGTATTCAAAAAATGGATTGTCGCGCGGCGTCGATCCGTCGTCGTTGAGCCGAAGAACCACGCCCGTCAAATGGGCATTATCCGGTTCTGGTCCGCCAAACTGGTCGTCCGGCACGCCTGGGCCGTTTGCCCCTTGTAACAGGTTTTGCAACATGCCCCGCCGGCCGTTGTCGCCGATGATCACAAAAAGTTTCTCACGCCGATCCTTTCGCCACCACCAGCTCCGGCTATGATCGTCGGTGGTTTCAAAACGAATCAGGCCTCCGTTGTGATTACCCCGCAGCGGTTGACCCGGGTCGGCCTGATAAGCGTGCAGCATGATGATGTTGCGGTCGAAACGAAGTTTCTGCGCCCGGCGATCCCAGACGAAGCGGTCGACACGGTTGCCAAAAGGTTGGGGCGTACCAGGTGGATAGGGAGAGTTTGGATTTCCCACCTCGGCCAGTACGTTGCTGTCCATGCCCGTGCTGCTTTCGGTCCAATAGAGATAAACCCATTTGTTGCGCTCAAAATCCGGATGCAACGCGAGACCGAGCAAACCGCGTTCCGACGCAAAGTTAACCGGAAGATCGAGCACCGTGGCGACAACCACGCCGTTGACCACACGCTTCACCTGACCGGTTGATTTCTCGGTCACGAAAAAGTCGTTGGCCTTGAGAAAGCCCATATTGATTGGCTGCGTCAGCCCGCTTACAACCGTGCGCACCGCAAGTTTGGGATCGGTAACTGTGGGCTGCGAGTGAACGTGAAGGGGAACCGCTGCCAGCAAAAGCCCGGTTAGAATCGATAAAATCCGCCCACGCCTTATGCGTTTTCTTGAGTGATCTTCACTTCCGGAAATGCCACTGAAAGAAGAATCGAAGTTTGAAAACGTCGGAGTGCCATGAAAGGCGCCAACGTGAGAGGCACGCGGTATATAAAACTTTTCCGGATTCATAAGCTACAGGGATTGAGGGTTACCTTCCATGAAGCCGGAATCTGCAATCTCCCGTATGACTGACTCCCTTGTCCGCAAACGATTCGAAAATAGTAACAGTTCTGTTAGGAAATCGAGGCAAAGGCCTACCTACGCGCGGCTCGGAAAAACCGTGGACACAATCCCTCTGCTGCGCGCGCTGCTTTGGCGCAGTCAACTGATTCGGGAATCGTCTTGGAGTCTGACGAAAACCGCCAGATTTCTCACTAATCTTGCAAGTCGCACCCGGTTAACCCGGGGTGCGACTTCAAACGATATAATCGCCTAAAGCTTTTCCCTTACAGACCGCCCATTTCAACAAACTGCGTTGCCGGCCGACCTTCGCGTTCGTCGGGCCAGAGAATCATGCCGGCTCCCACGGTATTATTGGTGTGTTCGTCGATGAGAATGAAGCTACCCGTGTTGCGATTGCGACGATAGCCGTCGAAGAACAGGGGGACCGCGGTGCGAATATGCACGCGACCAATGTCATTCATCGCAATCTCAGGATTGCCCTCGATTTTATGAAGCGTGTTGATGTCGACTTTGTAGCGAACGGTCTTCAGCACGCACTTCGCCTCTTTTGTCGTGTGGCGAAGGATGTATTTTCCATTCGGCTGAAGTTTCTTGTCCGAGAACCAGCAGATCATCGCTTCCACGTCCTGGCTGATGTGCGGCTGGTTGTTGGACTTCACGATCATGTCGCCCCGGGAAATATCGATTTCGTCTTCGAGCGTGATCACGGCCGACATCGGGGAAAACACTTCCTTGGCATCGCCGTCGGAGCTGTGCACCGATTTGATGCGCGAAGTAAAACCTGACGGCAGGGCCAAAACCTCGTCGCCCACCTTGAACACGCCACCGGCCACGCGCCCGGCGAAGCCACGGAAATCGTGATGCTCCGTCGAGTTTGGACGGATCACGGTTTGCACGGGAAAACGCGCGTCGACATGGTTGGCATCGCTGCCGATATAGACAGTTTCGAGCGTGTAAAGCAGCGAAGGACCTTTGTACCAAGGCGTACGTTCGGATTTGTCCACCACGTTGTCGCCATGCAGCGCGCTGATCGGGATGAACTTCACGTCGTTGATCTCAAGGCGCGAGGCAAACTCGGTGTATTTCGCGACGATGTTGTCGAACACCTCCTGCTTAAAGTCGACGAGGTCCATTTTGTTCACGCAAACGACGAGATGCGGGATGCGCAGCAGCGAGGCGATGAACGAGTGGCGGCAGGTTTGTTCGATCACGCCTTTGCGGGCATCGATCAGGATAATGGCGAGGTTCGCAGTCGAGGCGCCCGTCACCATGTTGCGTGTGTACTGGATGTGGCCGGGCGTGTCCGCGATGATGAATTTGCGCTTCGGCGTGGCAAAATAACGGTAGGCCACGTCGATCGTGATGCCTTGTTCGCGTTCGGCGCGAAGCCCGTCGGTGAGAAGCGAAAGATTGAGGTGCTCTTCACCGCGTTGTTCGGTCGCGCGCTCGATCGCGTCGAGTTGGTCCTCGAAAATCGCCTTCGAATCATAGAGAAGGCGGCCGATCAGCGTGGATTTGCCGTCGTCGACACTGCCCGCCGTGGTGAAGCGGAGCAGGTCCATGGAAAGATAATGGGTATCGATAGCAGAGTCAGACATTTTGTACGGGAAATCCCAAGGACCAAAGGATCAAACGCCAAACAAATGGCGCGGCCTGCGGCGCAGGGATTATTTAGATTAAATTATTAGTTCGGTTTTCCTTTGGCCATTCCGCTGATTTTTGGAATTTGGCGTCTGGGATTTGAGATTTCTTTAGAAATACCCCGCCTTCTTGCGGTCTTCCATGGCGGTTTCGGAGCGTTTGTCGTCCGCGCGCGTACCGCGCTCGGTCTGACGCGCGGTGGCGACTTCCTGAATGATATCGCCCAGAGTCGACGCCGTTGACTCGACCGCGCCGGTGCAAGTTGCGTCGCCGACGGTGCGGAAGCGAATGATGCGCTTCTCCAGTTTTTCGCCGGGCATCACCGTGATGAACGGTGTGTTCGCCAGCAGCGTGCCGTTGCGGTTAACGACTTCGCGTTCGTGCGAGAAATAAAGCGAAGGCAGCGGGATTTTTTCCCGGGCGATGTATTGCCAGACATCCATTTCCGTCCAATTGGACAGAGGGAAAACGCGAAAGTGTTCGCCGTGGTTTTTGCGGCCGTTGAAAAGATTCCAAAGCTCCGGACGCTGGTTCTTCGGGTCCCATTGGCCGAATTCGTCGCGGTGCGAAAAGAAACGTTCCTTCGCGCGGGCTTTTTCCTCGTCACGGCGAGCACCGCCGAGACAGGCGTCAAATTTCAGTTCCTCGATCGAGTCGAGCAGCGTGACGGTTTGCAGGCCATTGCGGGAAGGATTCGGGCCTTTTTCTTCGACGGCGCGGCCGGCTTTGATCGAATCCTCGACGTAACGAACGATCAAACGTGCACCAAGATCCTTCGCGAGTCGGTCGCGAAATTCGATCGCTTCCGGGAAATTATGTCCGGTGTCGATGTGCACGAGCGGAAACGGAATCTTCGCCGGTGCGAAAGCTTTTTGCGCCAGCCGAACCATCACAATGGAGTCTTTTCCGCCCGAAAAAAGCAGGGCGGGGCGTTCAAATTGCGCGGCGACTTCCCGCATGACAAAAATCGCCTCGTGTTCAAGCTGGGCGAGGTGGGTGAGATTATACGAACTCATGAAATTTTAATCTTTGGCAAAATATGAGCGTGCAACCGCGCCAGTGAGGCTTCGACGGTTTCAGTTTCGGTATCGACGATGAAGACGTCGTCATCGCCGTTCGGCGTTTCAAAGCCGGAATCGCGGCCGGTGAATTGCTTCACCCCACCCGCGCCGGCTTTCGCATAGAGCCCTTTCGGATCGCGTTGCGCGCAGGTTTCAAAAGATGCCTTCACATAAACTTCGATGAAATCTTCCGCGCCAATAATCTCTCGCGCGCCTGCCCGAAGCGACCGCCGCGGCGTGATGAACGAGCACAAAGTAACCAGACCGGCATGCGCGAAAAGTTTCGCGACTTCGGCCACGCGGCGAATGTTTTCGGCGCGATCCGCATCGCTGAAACCGAGCCCGCGATTGAGTCCGGTGCGAACGTTGTCGCCGTCCAAAAGGTGCGTTGTAAAACCTTCGGCATGAAGCCGACGCTCCAATGCGTTGGCCAAGGTGCTTTTGCCGGAGCCAGATAAACCGTAGAGCCAGATCACCCGCGCGCGCTGCTTAAGCCGCTGCTCTTTTTCCGCGCGACTGAGCACACGGTCGAAGATCGGATGAAGGTTATCGGTGCTCATTATCTTTAGTTTGTTTACCTAAATGCATAGGATTAAATCTCGCTTCAAGTGTTATCTTTCGATTATTTCGTTAGTTGCTTTAAACCAACGTGTTGAAATAATTAACGAATATTAAAACCGGCAAATTGCGGTTCACGTTTCGCTGGCGTGCGTTCCGTTTTACGGATGTAACCGTGCATTCGTTCTTCCACGGCCGTGATAAAGGCTTTCACCGTTTGCGGCTCGCCTTCCGCTTCGAGTTGCACACGCCCGTCCGTGAGATTTTTCACCCAGCCCGCCACTTCAAACTCCTTCGCAACTTGCAGAGTTGTGTAACGAAAGCCTACGCCTTGAACCCGTCCGGTGAAGTAGACTGTTTCGTGATAAATTTCAGACATAGCGTGGAAATAGAAACTTGTGCGAGAGCGCTTCGTTTTTCAATCCGCAAAGCCATTGTGCGCACTGAAGAATGGGCCTTTTGCGTTGCATTCAGAACAAACCAGCGCACGTTTTAGCCACGTTCCCGTCTGATAACAAATGAGTAACTTCGATCCAAATCCTCCTTCCGAAAACGATTGGGATGAGCGGGGAGATCTCGCTTGGAATGAGTTCGACTGGGAGCAATACCTGCGCGAACAAGACGATGTCCTCCATCGTTATCTCGCGTTTTACGAACAACTTCGTGATAGCCCGGAGCGCATTGACGAAGTCGCCCATTTCATGCGGTGGGACGAAGGCGTTTGGACCACCGACACCGCCCAAAGCGAAACCGAAGACAACATTGGCGACGCGTCCGAGGAAGAAGAAGTGAACTTCGGAGCCGAACCTTACACTCTGCACAAAAGTCCGGTGTTCGTGGCGACCAAGGCGATCTACTTGAGCATCAAACGCGCTTGGGAACGCATCGCCATCGATCCGGCGAAAGTGCCCCAACCAATCGCCATCAACTTTCAAACTTCGCTTCACCGCGGCGAAGAACACGCGATGCTCGCCGTGCAAGCGCTCGACTTCGGCGACTACGCGATGGCCACCAGCCTGCTCAAGCGTGCCCTCGCCGAACTCAATCAAACACTGGCCCTGCTTGAAAGCGGCATGCCGCACGCCTCTCGCGCGTTGAAAAATTTTCACGACGACACGCTTCCGCGACTTTTCGACCTGCGGGAAATCTGGTTGCGCGTCATGAACGAATGCCGCCAGGAGCTCCAACGTCCTATTGAGGGCGACGAAGCTGACGACAACTAAGAGAGGCCCCGAGCCTGACGGGCGGCGAGCGCGGCAAACGCGGAACTTTGCGCCTGCCTTCCGCAACGTCTACCATTCGCCACCGCTAAAGAGCAAACATCCTCGGCGGCGTGTTTATTTACCATTGATTTATCCTTAAATCCGAGGTTGCCATCGGTCGTTTTGGACCTAAGCACTCAACGCCCCGCCCCAATTCTACCCCGCTGCCTGAGTGGTTCTGCTTCTTAACGGAACCTTCACATCCGAGTCCTGACCATACCTTCACCCCCGCGATGAACCTTCGTTTTTCCATTTTTTTCGTTGTTGGCCTTATCTTCGCCGCGTCCAGCCGCGCGGACGTTGCCGCCAGCATTTCGGTCGATACTTCCGCTAACGTCGCGCCGCGATCAGCCCGTATATCTACGGCACCAATCAGGATCTTGCCGGGGTTTCGCCGACCGCCCGCCGCCAGGGCGGCAACCGCATGACAGGATACAATTGGGAGACCAATGCCTCCAATGCAGGCAACGACTACATTCATAGCAGCGACAACTTCCTGACGTGGGTTATGGGCATTACTGGTTCGGCGGAGCTGACGCCTGGGATTGTCGCTACGAAATTTCACGATCAGTCGCTCGCCTCCGGTACTCCCTTTACTTTGCTCACGCTGCCCATGGCCGGGTACGTCGCCGCCGACAAAAACGGCACGGTCACAACCGCCGAGGTCGCGCCGTCCGCACGATGGAAAGCCATCGTAAACAATAAACCCACTGCCCTCTCACTCACTCCCAATACTGCGGACGGCAACGTCTATTCGGATGAATTTATCAATTTCCTCGTGAACAAGTATGGCAGCGCCTCCACCGCCACGGGCATCAAAGGCTACAACCTCGATAACGAACCTGATCTTTGGTCCAGTACGCATCCGCGCCTCCATCCGACTCAACCCACGTGCGTGGAGTTGGTCACGCGTACGGTGGACCTCGCAAAAACCGTGAAGCGCATCGACCCCGCAGCGGAGGTATTCGGCTTCGTGAGCTACGGATTTAGCGGTTACAATACGTTCCAAAGCGCAACCGATTGGCCTACGGAAAAAGCCAGGAATTCCAGTTATGCGTGGTTCATCGATTATTTCCTCGATCAGATGAAAACCGCTTCCACGACTGCCGGCGTGCGCCTGCTCGACGTACTCGATGTTCACAATTACAGCGAAGCTCAAGGTGGCGGCATCCGCGTGAACGATCCGGTTTCCTGGGAAAATGTCGATTGCAACAAAGCTCGCATCCAGGCTCCGCGCTCGCTTTGGGATTCGACTTACATCGAGAACAGCTGGATCGGCCAGTGGTTTCCCACTTTCCTGCCTTTCCTTCCAAAAATCCAATCCTCCATCAACAACTTCTATCCAGGGACAAAATTAGCGATCACCGAGTACAACTTCGGTGGCGAGGGCCATATTTCCGGCGGGCTGGCCCAAGCGGATACACTCGGCATCTTCGGCCAGCAAGGGGTTTACCTTGGCGCGCTGTGGCAATTGCACAACGAGGTTTCCTATGTCGCCGCCGCCTTCAATCTCTACCGCAATTACAATGGTGCGGGCGGAAAATTTGGCGCGACAAAAGTTAACGCGACCACCACCGACAATGCCAATTGCTCCGTTTACGCCTCCATCGAGGATTCCTCCGCCTCCACGCTGCATTTGGTCGTGCTGAACAAAAACTACGATGAAGCGGGCAATTTCACCCTGCAAATCTCTGGTGGCAAGAACTACACCGGCGCGCGTGTGTATGCCTTCGACTCGACCAGTGCAAACATCACCGAACGCGCCGCCATCTCCAATATCGTCAACAACCAGTTTACCCTGGCGCTGCCCCGCCTCACCGCGGCTCATCTCGTCCTGCAGTCGGGCGGCTCCTCGTCATCGTCGAGTTCGAGTTCATCGAGCAGTTCAAGCTCCTCAAGCAGTTCGAGTTCGTCCTCAAGCAGCTCCTCGGGCGCCAGCAATCCTCCACCTTCGGGCGGTGGTGGTGGCGGCGGAGTTCCCGGGCTGGCCTACTTCTCGGCAATCGCTCTTTTGACCTTGCTGAGAAAAATCGCGCCGGTGTTCTCCCGTCGCGCCTGAGCACAACCACATCTTAGGTTCCCGTAACCGGGACGCCGACATCGTTCACGATATCGGTCCAGGCGAGTTCCACTCCAGCCAAAGCGGTTTGCACTTCCGCCCAGTCCTCGTCCTTCGCAGCCGTTTCGAGCGCCGCGGCGGCGGTCCGCAACGGCTTTGCCCCGAGGTTTGCAGCGCTGCCGACAATGACGTGCGCCAATGCGGAGAGTGGAGCCGCTTCACGCAGCGTCGTGTGATGGGAAAGCTGCTGCATGCGCGCGGGCATTTCCTTCATGAAAATCCCGAGTGCCTTGTCCCAGGCCGAACCTCCTGCGCTCGATTTCATCTTCACGAGTTGTTCCCGCCGGGCTGCATCGAAGAAGGATTTTTTCGGGTTGGCGGTTTCTACCAGTTTTGGGAGGGCGCCTAGGACATCGTTTGTCGCCGGTATAGTTCGGACCGCGGTCTTTGTCTTCATGCCTTGCAATAATCCGCAGCGAGAGAGTGCGGCGGTCAGCATCTCGCTCTCGAAGGGTTTTGAAATGTAATCGTCCATTCCCGCATCAATGGCCCTCAAGCGATCGCCAGGCATCGCATAGGCGGTGAGGGCAATGACTGGAATGCGCGGATTTATACCGGGAATGCGTCCGCTGCGAATGAGGCGAGTGGCTTCATAACCATCCAAAACCGGCATTTGGCAATCCATCAAGACTGCGTCGTAGCGGGAGTCGCGGAGCATATCGACCGCCTCCTGGCCATTGCTGGCGATCGCAACCGTGTGCCCGAGTTGTTCGATCATCATCTGGGCCACGATTTGATTAGTAGTGTTATCCTCGGCCATGAGGAAGCTGAGCCCGCGTCCGCCGAGCGAGGGGCGTTTGACAAAAGGCGATGCGGTGTCTCGCGCGCCGTGGATGCGCAAAAGGCTTCGATGCAAAAGCACCTCTCTCACCGGTTTTGTGAGCACGGCTTGGAAATGCGTGCCATCCATCACACGCGCAGGGTTGTCGGCGGCCGAGGCCAGCACGAGGATTTGAACACCCGAAAACAATGGATCCTGCCGCAAATCGCGGGCCAGCCGCAGTGCACCTTCATTAGGGAGATTCCAGTCCAGCAACAAAACGGTGTAGGGTTTGGCCAGTTCAACTCCACGTTGCAGGGCTACAAGCGCTTCGCTCGCACCCGGCGCGGTTTCGACTTCGCAACCAAAGGAAACCAATTGGCGGTTTAGGATAGTTTCGCTCAGCTCATGATCGTCGACCACGAGGACGCGCGTTCCCGGCGGCAGCAGGGGCAAAGCCTCGCCCGACGGCAGCTCGACATGCGAAAGACTGAGCGTAAACCAAAAATGCGAACCGGACCCTTCGAGGCTTTCAAAACCGATGCTGCCGCCCATGAGGTTGATCAACTGCCCGGAAATGGCCAGTCCGAGTCCGGTGCCGCCGAATTTCCGGGTCGTGCTGCCGTCGGCCTGCACAAAGGGTTGAAAAAGGAGCGGCTTGACCGTCTCCGGAATTCCCGTGCCTGTATCCTCAACTTCGATACGGAACTTTATTTTTTCACCCGGCGGCTCGACCGGCTGGGCGGTGATACGGACTTCGCCGTGTTCGGTGAATTTGATGCTGTTGCCCAGGAGGTTGGTGAGCACCTGTTGCAACCGGCCGCGGTCGCCCGTCACGCCCGTGGCCAGCGCGGGCGAGATATCGCAGACGAGATCGAGATTTTTTCTGCTCGCCTGCGGCGCAAGCAAGGCGACGGTTTCCTCTATCGCGTCGCGCAAGTTGAAATCGGTTGAATCGATGCGGAACTTGCCCGCCTCGATTTTGGAAAAGTCGAGAATGTCGTTGATAATGCTCAGGAGACTGCGGGCGCTGTAGGCGATTACCTCGGCCATCTCGCGTTGTTTGCCCTCCAGCGGAGATTGCATGAGCATGCCCGCCATGCCGATCACGCCATTCATCGGCGTGCGGATTTCGTGACTCATCGTCGCAAGAAATTCCGATTTCAAGCGAGACGCGGCAAGCGCCTCGTCGCGCGCGCGAGCGAGGCTTTCCTCGAGGTGCTTGCGGGCCGTGATGTCGGCGCGTATCGCCACATACTGAGTCGGTTTTCCATCCGGCCCGAAGAATGGCACGATGGTGGACTCTTCCCAATAGAGATCGCCATTTTTAGCTCTGTTGCAAAGTTCCCCCTGCCAAACGGCGCCGCGCCCGATCGTCTCGTACATCTCGCGATAGAAAGTTTCGGAGTGCACGCCGGATTTCAAGATCCGGTGGGTTTTTCCGAGAAGCTCGTCGCGCGTGTAGCCGCTGATCGCGCAAAATTTATCGTTAACGTAGGTCATTTTTCCCTCGACGTCGGTGACGGCGACGATGGCGTGCTGATCGAGCGCGAACTTCTGCCGGGCCAGTTCGTCGACCACGCGCTGAATGCGGGCGTCGGCCTCCTTGCGTGTGGTGAGATCGTGACCGATTCCCATATAACCGGTGATCTCGCCTTGTTCATCGCGCAGCGTGGTCACCGATAGCAATACGGGAAACCGCGTGCCATTTTTGCGGATATAAGTCCACTCGCGTTCGTCGATGCCGACGAGCTTCGCCTTGGCGACGAAAACCTCGAAGCCCGGCTCGACGATCCGCCCCAACTCGCGCGTCAACACTTCCGCCCGACCCACGATTTCCGAATGGTCATGAATAATTTCCGGTGTCTGGTTCCCCACCATCTCTTCAGCCCGATACCCCAATAACCGCTCAGCGGCGGCATTAAATGTCACGATCACACCTTCGCGGCTCGTCGAGATGATGGTGTAGTTGGTGCTGTCGAGAATTGCTCTTTGCAATTGGTTCGTTCCTCGGAGCGAATTTAAAACGCGGAGGCGCTCGCCGACCTCGCGTTGTAACAGTCCGTTGGTTGCTTCCAGCTCGGCCGTGCGTTCCCGCACCATCGCTTTGGCGGTTTGGCCTGTGGATTGAAGGCTCATGACCAGAAGGGCCAACAACAGGGAAACGAAGGCGGCGCTCACTCCAGCCCAGGCTGCCGCGGAGCGATCGGCGGCCTTGAAACTGACCGCCCGGTTCCAAGCCAGCGTGAAAATTTGCCCGCCCAATTCGATTTCCGTCGTGGATTCGACTGCCACTGTCGCCACGCTCGCATCCGCGGTATCGAAAAGCAGGTCGCGAGTTTCAATCGATCGTCCTTCAAAGACGCGCATGCGCAATTCCGGGGCATGACGCCCAAGAACATCCCGCAACATCAGTTCCATGATGATCGGTGTGTACACCCAGCCCAGGCAGGTGCTACGCCGATCCTCCACCGTATCCAAAACCATTCCTCTGCGATAAAAAGGAGCAAACATCAGGGCGCCGGCGCGCGCACGGTCGTCTTGGATCAACTTGATCCGGCGGGTGAGCGAAGGCAGCCCCGTGTCACGCGCTGTGTCGGCCGCCGCTTTACGAATCTCTTCGCTGGCAACATCCAACCCGATCGCCTGCGCGTTCACTTCAAAAGGTTCGCAGTAGGTTATGATATACGCCGCTCCGGTGTCAGACGCCGTCTTTGCCGGCGAAGTATCAGGCACGGTCTTGACTTTGAAATCAGGATTTTTTTGCCGGATTCGACTAACAAAGTTTTCCAGTTGGCCAGGGGGAACCAATGTCACTAGCCCAATACCCAGCACCCCCGGATAGCGCTCCGCCAGCCGGAAATCTTGTGAGATCGAAGCCCATTCACGACGTTCCACGGTCTCCGAGGCACCGATCAACGCCACTCCGGCCCGCAATGCGTCCTGATAGCTACTGGCTTGGGCCGCAACTCTATCGGTCGCATCCGCGACCAATTCCTTGAAGTGAGCGCGGTCAATTCGCTCGGCGGCGCCTACAAGGGACGAGAACATCCATCCGCTCAACGTCCAGCCAACCAACATCACAGTCACCGGCATCCATAAGCTGCCCCGTTTCAGAAACTGCGGCAAAACCAGCGCCATCAAAAGCACCACCGCCATGAAAAATTGCAGCCGGAGCAAATCGCTGTTCTGACCGGCGCCGACAAAGGGGCCAAGCCCGTGCATGACGGTTACGACGCCCGCCAGCGAGACCACCAGGGCCGTCGCCAGCGAACCCGCCGGACCGAACCACACGGTCGCAAGCAAAAGCAGCGGAAACACCGCGAACAAAAATCCGACGCCCCCTTTTCCGGAAAACGACAACCAGCAAACACCCGCAGTAGCAGCGGCCAGAGCCAGCATCTGGGGGTAAGCCAGCGGAGCTGAATGCGATTTCGAGCGCCATTCCTGATGCACCGCAAAAATCAGCGGCGCCAGTCCAAGAGCGCCCAATGCATCCCCCACCCACCAGGTGACACCCAACGTCCACGCGTCCTGGCCAACGAGTTCGCCCGCCAAAACCAATGCACCCACACCAACTCCGGCGCTCACGATCGGCGCAACTAACGCCGCCGTAACAAACGACACCGGACAGGGCCCGTTTCTGGACCGGCCGCAAGTTCGCTGCAGCCCAAGCACCAGAACCGCGCCCATCACCGCCTCAAGGGTATTGCCAGCCGCGATCGACAAAGCGGCCTGCCAGGAAACCGCGGTAAAGTAGTTGGCCACAAAAGCGCCGATCAGAATCCCCAGCCAAAAAGAACGCCCCGCAACCAGCAGAATCCCAATCGCCACCCCCGTCGCCGGCCACACGGGGGATACATTATTATGCAAACTCGCCAGCAATAAACCGAGACGCGCGGCAATCCCATACAGCACCGCTACAATCAGATACGCAAAAGCTGTCGTCAGGTAGGAACGCCGGACTGACTGGTGTGGAAGCTGGAGTTTTTCTCCAGAGGAGCCGGAAGCAGGCATTAATTGAGGCGATCAGCAGCCGTTATCGGCACAACTAGCTGTTTTCTAAGTATGATCAGCTCTCTTCCTCATTCAGATCTTTGCGCAAATTGGTTAAGAAAACGCCCTCGTTGGCCGCGTCCCACGCCAGCCCTGCTCCATTCCTAAAAATTCGCCGAGAAAAGTCCTTGCGCTGCACGCAACCGCGAGCTTGCTTTGCAACCCCTGCTCCGGAGAGATGGCTGAGTGGTCGAAAGCGGCGCTTTGCTAAAGCGTTGTAGGTGTAAAAACCTACCGGGGGTTCGAATCCCCCTCTCTCCGCCAGCCTTCGCTCGATGAGCTCCGGCTGGCGCGGCCAGCTTCTTACGCAGCAAACAAGGCTGGCAGTTTAAGCAACGCCGCGAAGGTTGGCCTCCGAAACGCCTGAGAAGAAGATACGCCCTCGCGCTCAGGTCTTGATCTCGGCCACGACTTGGATCTCCACGGTCGATTCCTTCGGCAAACCGGCCACGGCCACCGCAGCCCGCGCGTGTTTTCCCGCGTCACCAAATACCGCCACAAAAAGGTCGCTCGCGCCGTTGATCACCGCCGGGCTGTCCGCGAAGCCGCTCACCGCGTTTACATAACCACCGACAAACACCAGCCGTTCGACGCGGTCGAGCGATCCCAGCGCCGCCTTGATGTTCGCCAGCGTATTCAGCGCACACACTTTCGCCGATTCGTATCCCGATTGCACCGTCTGCTCCTTGCCCACCTGACCTGCATGAGTGATGCGCCCATCGAGTGCGCTGATTGTTCCCGCACAGTAGAGCAGGTTTCCCGTGCGGACGGTCGGCAAATAGTTACCAGCGGTAACAGGCGCTGCGGGCAGTTTTAAACCAAGTTCGGCGAGACGAGCTTCAGGATTCATATTGGCTGCGAAAATATTCCCCAACCATCGGGTCGCAACCCAAGGCTCAAAAAAATTTCCCGGTAAAACCATCAACAGCAGGGTTGCGGTTTAAACATCAACTCACAGCATAACCAGCGACATGCCCAAGTCCTCCGCCGCAGTCAGTCTGACCGAATGGCAGAACTTCAGTGCCAAAGATCCGTCGGGAGCTGCCCGCGAGCTCACCCGACGAATCCAATCCCAGCTGTCCGAGACGCAGCAACGCGCGGTCTTCGCCTGGATACAAACCGAACGTGAACTCACCGCCACGTTCGAACGCTTCGCAGGTACGCTCGCTCCGTTTGCCGGTGTGCCCTACGCGCTCAAGGATCTTTATCAAGTCTCCAATCTCAACATTCGCGCCGGCTCCGTTTTCCCCCCGGGAATCCTCCCCAAAAAAGATCGCGACGGCAAATTTCCCCACGTCCTCCGCGGTCTCGGCGCCGTGCTTGCGGTCAAGACGCACATGCATGAATTCGCCGCCGGCCTGACCGGGGAAAACCCGCATTACGGCGATTGCGAACACCCGCATTTTCCCGACCGCACCTCCGGCGGGTCCAGCAGCGGTTCCGCCGCCGTTGTGGCGGCGGGAATATTCCCTCTTGCCGCCGGTTCGGACACCGCCGGATCGATCCGCGTGCCCGCGGCGTTCTGTGGAATTTTTGGCCTTCGCACCACCCCCGGGCACCCGTGGATTGAGGACGCATTGCCCCTTGCTCCGAGCTTCGATGCCGCGGGTTGGTTTACAGGCAATGCCCAGGATATGCTCATCACGCATCGCTTTTTGCTCGGCGTCGCCAAATCCGACAAGGAACCCCGCGGCTGCTTCCTCGACTTCGAGGCGCTGGGCATTCCCGCCGATCCCGAGGTTGCCAAGGCCGTTCGCACCGCCGCCGCCAGCTACGCGCAGCCGGCGGACAAAGCACTCGCGGAACAACTTCGCCAGGGTTTTTCCCGCGCGACCGAAACCTATTTAACCATCCAAAGCACCGAAGCCGCCAGGGTGCACGCCGTCTGGCTCGATCCGCACAAGGAACTGTACAGCCCGGCCGTCTGGAATCGCATCGATCGCGGGCGCCACGTCGCTCCCGATCTACTCACCACCGCCAACAACGAACTTGCCGCCATTCGCGAACTTTGGAACGGCTATTTCCTCCAGCACGATTTTTTGATTCTGCCCGCCACACCGTTTCCCGCGCTGCGGAAAGAGGAGTGCACGCAGGCTAATCGCGAACGCCTGCTCGCGCTCAACACGCCGGCCAGTCTCGGCGGCCTGCCCGTGCTCTCGATTCCCGTCGCCCTCCCCTCGGGATTAACGACCGGCCTTCAGATCATCGTCAATTCCGTCCAAAGTCCGGTTATTCCGTGGGTGCTGAAGCGCCCTTGACGATCGATGGAAGAAGCGCGGCGTCTTGCATGCCGTGAATGATTTTTTTGTCAGGCGGACAAAATGTTGCCAAAGCGCCGCTCAACACCGCTTTGCCAGCGAGATTGAAATAATAAGGGCACAGCCGCAGCCGCCCGTCGACTTCACGCACTTGCTGCTCGGCATCATAAAGCCGGTGCTTTACCCGCACGGGTTTTTTGTATTCCTGCACGACGTGCAAATTGGTCGGCGCATCGGCCACCGCGATATCGATGCCGCTTTGCCATTCTTCGCGCGAGCAGTCGCTGCCAAGCACCACGCTCCGCGCACCCCAAGCCGTTTCGTGGAAGCCACTGATCTTGATAATGAGGTCGCGCTCCTTCTGCGAAGCCCCAGCCAACTGACGCCAGTCGGTCAACGCACGGCCGCCGACCCGCGGCCCATCGAGCACCGCACCCGGCGGCAAGGGCGTCGGATCCATGATCCACGAGGGAGGAATCAGTTGCTTAAGCAATTTGTGCGCACCCTTGCTCAACGTCTCCGCCCAGAATTCCGCGAGCAAATGATGATGGAATAACGCGAGCGGAAGCTTCTCTTCCTGGAATGCCCGCATCGGCGGCGCAACCGCCAGCTCACCCGACTGCCAGGATTCGAAAATGAATTTCGCCGTGCGGATGTTAGCGATGTCGAACAGTTCGAAGAAACGATAAAGCACGTCGATTTTTTCGGGATTCCCGTCGACGTCGAAACACAACGTGCCTCCCAGCGGAAACAGGTCATCCGGATCGAGACAGAACACGCGCTTGCCCTGAATTTGCAGCTGCTCGGCCAGCCATTGCATTTCCGGCCGATAGGTCGCCGCCTCGTCGCTCACCACGAGCGCGATGAGCGGATTACGCAGGTCGGCCCGAAGCGCCGCGAGCGACTCGTAAAAATTTCTGATCATCGCATCACCCGAACCCACGATCGATGCGTCAGCCTTCTCGCCCTCGCCGCCGTAAAGCCGGTTGAGAAACGCCGTCAGGCCGATTCCGCCCGGCACCGAATCGAGCTCCGTCATGACAAAACCGTTTTCCGTGAGCAATAAGTCGGGCCTCAACACCGTGGGAAACGCGCCGCGATTTTTCGGATCGCGCGCATGACGGATCAGATCGAGCCGGTTTACCGCGATCGAGATAATCGGCGACCCAGGGCGCGAGCAGCGGCTTGTTGCGCAAAAGATTTTTCCCCGCGACCGACCGCAGATAAAGCGTTTCCAGCGCTTGGTGATATTCGAGGCACGCCGCGCCAATCGCTTGAAGCTGCGTATGCTGCTCCGCAGTGAGTCCCCACGCCTCCGGCGACAACTGCCAGGTTTTATCTTCGAACAGCGGCTGCGAAGACAATGAAGCGCGTATCGACGTGTAGGAAATCTCAGGCATGACGAAAGAAAGCCCCTAGCACACACCAAACCCCGCCCGGCGCAACCCCCGGCTTCAGGATTGCACTCACTCCTCGCCGCCGGCTGCAGGACGCAGGAAGTTTGTCACGTAATACCTGACCAACTTTTCCAAGCATCTCTCAGGAATAGGCTAACAAATCCAAAAATCTCACTCAATTTTCAGGATATACCCGCGGAGATACTCGCTCTCTGGCATGGTGATAAGTACGGGGTGATCCGGAGGTTGATGGCAAAATTCCAGAATATGCACGCGGCGTTTCGCGTCGGCGGCGGCATCGGCAAGCACTTGGCGCAATTCTGCGTCCTGCATGTGATGCGAGCAGGTGTACGTCGCGAGGATGCCGCCGGGCGTAAGCGATTTGAGCGCGCGAAGATTGATTTCCTTGTAACCGCGCAGCGCTCCCTCAAGCGCGCTCTTCGATTTCGCGAAGGGCGGCGGATCGAGTACGATCAGATCCCATTTTTCCGTCGCCCGCTCGGGCGCGTTGAAGAAATCGAAAACATTCGCCACTTGGAAGTCCGCCTTCACGCCGTTGCGCTCGGCATTCCGTTTCGCCTGGGCAATGGCGTCTTCCGCGCTATCGAGACCGAGTACACTGGCCGCTCCCGCCCGCGCCGCGTGGAGCGCGAACGAACCTTGGTTACAAAACGCGTCGAGTACATGGCGGCCCTTGGCGTACTTTGCGACGAGCGCGTGTTGTGCGCATTGATCGAGGTAGAAGCCGGTTTTTTGTCCGCCCAAGAGATCGGTCCAGTAATCGAAGCCCGCAACATTCAGCCAGCGTGGCTCCCATGGTTTTCCCGATAAAGTCGATACCTCTAAAGGCAGGCCTTCGAGGCGGCGGATATGCGCGTCGTTGCGAAAAACGATCTCGGTTGCCTGCGTCGCTTCCTTGAGCAAACGAGCGACCACGTCGCGGCGCTTCTCCATGGCAAGGGTCTGGATTTGCAACACAACCGTATCGCCAAACTGGTCGGCCACCACGCCGGGAAGATCGTCCGATTCAGACCAGACCACGCGATGTGTATTTGGCATTCCACTACGGCGGGCAACGGCACGTTCGATGGCGCCACGCAGGTAGATTTCGTCGAGTTCCACGCGGTCACGACTGAAACGGCGCCAGCAGATCTGCGATTTGCTGTTATAAATACCACTGCCAATAAAGCGCCCGGTGCGATCGCGGCATTCGACGACTTCGCCATCGTGCTCAGCCGGGAGGAGCGATTCCACTTCGTTGGCAAAGACCCACGGGTGTCCCGCGAGCGCACGTGCTTTGGCGTTAGGCTTGAGTTTTAGAGATGCCGGCATCCGCGCATCATCGCGCGCCAGCTCAGCGGTTGAAGCCTAAAAACTAATTACTGCTGAGTAATCACCAGATAGAGCATGCCGTCCTCGTCTTCAAACCAGACGTTGTTCGAACAAATTTCAGAGACGAGGATGATGGCTCCTGTCAGGTAAATCGAAGCTATGAAAGCTATCGTGAGTGCCATGGGGGTGAGGGGGCGAAAAAATGGTTAGCAGATGTGTACCGAAAAATCTACGGAAGATTTCAGACAAACTTGAATAAAATCGCGGATATTTCTCCCACAGTAAGATTTTAGACCCCCAAAACTTACGTTATTGTAAGTCATTTTCTTTTACATTTAAAAACCGGCCCTGTTTGGGCGCCAAAATTTGAAAAAAATAGTACCACGTTCCGTGCCAGCCACCTCCTGAAAATTTGTGTCGTACGCGCCCCGGGCCTCCGTAGCGTGGACCCTTTTCACATGTCGCCAGCCGCCGAAATCGCACGCCGTCGCACCTTCGCGATCATCTCGCATCCTGACGCGGGTAAAACCACGCTCACGGAAAAATTCCTGCTGTACGGCAACGCCATTCACCTCGCCGGTTCTGTAACCGCCCGCAAGAACCAACGCGCCACCGCCTCCGACTGGATGGAGCTCGAAAAACAACGCGGCATTTCGATCAGTTCCACCGTCCTCCAATTCGACTACTCGGGCTACGCGGTCAACCTGCTCGATACCCCCGGTCACAAGGACTTTTCCGAAGACACCTACCGCGTGCTCACCGCTGTCGACGCGGCATTGATGGTGATCGATGCCGCCAAGGGCGTGGAAACACAAACGCGCAAGCTCTTCGAGGTCTGCCGCCGTCGTGGCGTGCCGATTTTCACGTTCATGAACAAGTGCGACCGCCCCACGCTCAACGCACTCGCGCTTCTCGACGAACTGGAAAACGTCCTTGGCCTGCAATGCTCGCCCGTCATCTGGCCGCTCGGCAATGGCCCGTCTTTCCGCGGTGTGTATGACCGCCGCACGAAACAGGTTCACCTTTTCGAACGCGTTCCCGGCGGCGCGTACGAGGCCCCTGTGCAGGTCACGTCGCTCGAGGACCCAATCGTCCGCGACAAGCTCGACGACTACACTTACAACGAAGTCAAGGAGCAGTTGGAGATGTTGGATGGTGCGGGTCATCCGTTCGATCTCGCGGCCGTGCGCGCCGGCAAGCAGACGCCCGTTTACTTCGGCAGCGCGGTCAACAACTTCGGCATCCAGCTTTTGCTCGATGGGTTCCTCAAGGATTCAATTGCGCCACAGCCGCGGCGTAACGCCGGCAAATCGTCGAAGGGCCAAGTAACAAGTAACAAGGTCCAAGAAGACAGCGGCAGCGCAGACGCCCCCGCACTTGGCACTTGCCACTTGCCACTTGATACTTCGTTCGTGCCCATCGCGCACGAACGCTTCTCCGGCTTTGTTTTCAAGATCCAGGCCAACATGGATCCGAAGCACCGCGACCGCATCGCCTTCCTGCGCGTGTGCTCCGGCAAGTTCGAGCGCGACATGATGGTCACCCACCAGCGCACCGGCAAAACCATGCGCCTCTCGTCCTCGCACAAACTGTTCGGCCAGGAACGTGAGACGGTTGACGAGGCTTGGCCAGGTGACGTCATCGGCCTTGTCGGTCACAGTGAGTTCGGCATCGGCGACACGTTAACGGAAGACAAGAGCATTGTTTTCGACGAAATTCCGCGGTTTCCACCGGAAGTTTACACGTACATTTCGAATCCGAATCCGGCCGACGCCAAAAAATTTCGTGCCGGCCTAGAGCAGCTCTTGCAAGAAGGCGTCGTGCAATCCTTCACCGCCCGCAATGCTCCGCCGGGTTACACGTTGCTCGCCGCAGTCGGCCCGCTGCAATTCGAAGTCGTTCAATATCGCCTGCAGAGCGAATACAACGCCGAGTCCAAACTCGACGCCACGCCCTGGACGCTCCTCAAGTGGCTCGAACCGCACCCGTCGCTTAAGAATCTCTCGTCGCTCATCGTTGCCAGCGGTGTCGGTTTCGGCACGGACAAATTCGATCAACCCGTGGCGCTCTTCCCCAACGACTGGACGATGCGCTATTTCCTTGAGAAAAACCCCGAGTTGAAACTCCACGACCTGCCGCTGGAGCAAACACGCAAGACCACTTAAACGCCCGCGCGTTCCCCGTCGTCTTACTTGGGTAAAATTTTGCATGTTTTCTCTCGCACCACCGAGGGAAAATGCGCTCTGTTCGATCACGCTCCGATGAATCGTTTCTGCACCTTCCTCTGCCTCGTCATCGCAACCGCGTTCGTGCTCCCCGTATACGCCGCACGCGCCAAGCCCACCCGCCCAAAAGCGGCTTCGGATACACCCATCTGCAAATACAAAGGTTACATCGTACTCGATGCGGCAACCGGCAATGTGCTTCTCGAAGAGAATGCCGACGTCATCACCCCGCCCGCCAGCATGACCAAGCTCATGACGTTCGCGGTCATCTCCGATAAACTCCAGCGTGGGGAAATCGCTCTCGACACTCCCGTTAGGGTCGACGCCTCCGATGCCGGCATGGGTGGCACGCAAGTCTACCTCGACCCCCGCGAAATTTTTTCCGTCGAGGACCTCATCTACGCCCTCATGATCCAGTCCGCAAATGACGCCTCTCACGCGCTGGCGCGCTCTTCCGCCGGTGCCGTGCCGATTTTCGTCGAACAGATGAACGCCAAGGCGAAGGAAATCGGCATGACCCGCACCACCTTCCGCACGCCGCACGGCCTCACGTCGAAAAACCAAAAACTTTCTGAAGGAGATCTCACCACGCCGCGCGACTTTGCCATTCTCAGTCGCTACCTCGTCCTGAAAACCGATGTGCTCAAGTACTCCTCGGTGCGCGATCGCGATTTCGCCCCGAACCGACCCAAAGGTCCTATTCACATGGAGAACCACAATCGGCTCATCGGTCGTGTCATCGGCGTCGATGGACTTAAAACCGGCTACACCGAAAATGCCGGTTACTGCCTGAGCGCCACCGCCGAGCGCAACGGCCGCCGTGTCATCGCCGTCATCATGGGCTGCTTCGGCCCCAACGGCGAAAAAGATTTCGGCCGCACGCGCGACCAGAAAATGATCGAGCTCCTCGAACGCGGTTTTGCGGCTCTCAATGCCGGCCCGGCGCCCGCTGCACCCGCCGCCACTTCCCTGGCGAAACCCACTCCACCCGCGGCAAAACCAAGTACAGCCGCCACCGCCAAACCCGCGCCCAAGCCCGCACCGGCCACTAAATCCGCTCCGCCTTCCGCGCCGACTGTCACCCCGAAACCCGAACCTGTCGCGCAACCCGAGCCTGTCTCGCCTGTGTCTCCTGTGAGCCCCTCAGATTCCCCCGTGCAGTCCGGCTCCGGCAGCCCAATCTCGCCTGTTACGGAAAACACGTCGAATGCCGACGCTCCCGCGGTGAAATTCGAGCTGCCCAAGAAGAATAAGTAAGCGGGGCTGCGCCAAGTCACCGCCAGAACGCCCGCACGCGCATGAACCGATTCCACTCCGCGTTCCTGCCGTTGCTACTGCTGGTTCTCGCCGGTTGCACCACGAGCAAACAGAAAAGCGCCGAAGTGCATCAGGGGAAAGTCGGGGCCACCGAAATCACGAGTTTTAGTCCCATTCCCGCCGGAGCGACCGTGGAGCCCATCATCCCGGCAGAAGTGCAGAAGCTCAACAAAACGCAGGTTGAGCCCGCAGTTGCTGCGCCCGACGCGTATTCGCTGCAACACCGCGTTTTTCCCGACTTGTTGTTCAAGACCGAAGGACAATTTTTCGCTTCGCTTCACGGCGGCGAATTTGAACGGCTTCGCGAAATCATCGCCGAAAACTATGGCGCTGCCTACTCCAAGGCCATGCGGATGAAATCGGTTAGTCAGCCGGACATCGTCTTCATCACTTTTCCCGAACCCGCCCGGGCTCCGCTTTGCTATCACGTTGCTTTGATAAAAAAGGACACGACCTTCACCTATCTCGCCCTCGAAAAATCCGACGACCTCCTCGGCACCGGCATAAAATCGGCCTTCTGCGGCTGGACTGCCGACGGCAGTCACGTCAACTACGGCGACCGCACCTATACCTCACTTACCGATTTCGAGGAAGAAGTGAGAGCCTTTCTCGCCAGACAAGGTAGCCCACAACCATCCGCCAGCACCACGCCAAGGTGAGAAATGCGCAAATCGCCATGAAAAACGTGGTCTTGAACGATGCGCCCCTGCCCGCCAGATCTCGCCGCGACTGCATCGCTTGGTTCCTGATTTTTGCGTGCTGCGTGCTCGTTTATTTTCCCGCGCTCAATGGCACGTGGCTCTGGGACGACGATGGCCACGTCTGCAAGCAGTCCCTGCGCTCACTGCACGGCTTGTTCCGCATTTGGACCGATCTCGGCGCCACTCAGCAATACTATCCCATTCTGCACACGGCCTTCTGGGTCGAGTGGTTTTTATGGGGCGAATCTTTGCTCGGTTATCACTTAACCAACGTCCTGCTCCACGCCACCGCGGCCTGCCTCGTCATTGCCATTGTGCGGCGGCTCGCGTTGCCCGGCGCTTGGCTGGCGGGCCTGCTTTTCGCGCTTCACCCCGTCTGCGTCGAATCCGTCGCGTGGATCAGTGAGCAAAAAAATACGTTGTCCACCGTTTTTGTTCTCGGCGCCGTGCTGCTCTATTTGCGCTTCGACGAAAACCGAACCAAACGTCATTACACCTTCGCCTGTCTTCTTTTCGCCTGCGCTCTTTTAACCAAATCCGTCACCGCCATGGTGCCCATCGCTCTCGTCATCACTTTCTGGTGGAAACGCGGACGCTTGGGCTGGCGTGAAGATATTTTACCGCTCTTGCCCTGGGTCGTTGCCGGCGCGAGCGCCGGACTCTTTACCGCCTGGGTTGAACGCACCTACATCGGCGCCCAAGGCTCCGACTACCTGCTCTCACCGGCCCAACGTCTTCTCCTCGCGGGACGCATCCCCTGGTTTTACCTCTCAAAATTGGTTTGGCCAACTGATCTGATTTTCATTTATCCGCGCTGGTCACCTGACGCCACCGTGATCTGGCAATGGTTTTTCCCTGCCGCCCTCGCCACAGTTATCGCGGGACTTTGGTTGCTTCAAACCCGTTACCGCGGCCCCCTCGCTGCGCTGCTGGCTTACCTGGCGCTGCTTTTCCCGGTGCTGGGTTTCGTGAACATTTACCCGTTCGCCTTTTCCTTCGTCGCCGATCACTTTCAATACCTTGCCAGCCTTGCGATCATCATCCCCGTGGCATCGATGCTGGCTCGGATGGCGCAGCGTTTCTTCCCAGAAAAACCGCGTTGGCTCGCATCGCTCCCTGCGGCAGCACTGCTGGCGATACTCGGATTGCTAACCTGGCGTCAGAGCCATCTGTACCGCGACAACGAAGTGCTCTACAAAAGCACCCTGGCTCTCAATCCCCGCTGCTGGCTGGCCTACAATAACCTCGGCAGCATCATTAACGCGACGCCCGGCCGCTCCGCCGAGGCGATCGCATGTTACAAAGCCGCGCTTGCCATCAAGCCCAATCATCCGGAGGCAAATTTCAATATCGCGAATATCCTCGGAAAAAATCCGGCCACCGCGGCCGAAGCCATCGGCTACTACGAAGCTGCTTTGCAGGCGCAACCGACCTACACCGAGGCGCACAACAATCTCGGTTCGCTTCTCGCAAATGACCCGAACTACTTGCTAGAAGCCATATCTCATTTCGAGGAAGCCATCCGACTCCAGCCCGACTTCACCGCAGCCCACAATAATCTTGGCACCGCCCTCGCCCGCGCTGGCCGACCGTCCGAAGCGATCCGATACTACCGGATTGCCGCTAAGTTGGATCCAAGTTTGGCGGAAACTCACTTCAATCTCGGCAACGCCCTCGCCAAAAACCCCTCGTCCCACGTCGAGGCGATTGCCTGCTACGAGGAGGCCATTCGCCTGCAACCGCGTTATGCGGAAGCCCACGTCAACCTCGGCGTGCTGCTCTCGCAAATTCCGGAACGTCGAGCCGATGCCATCGCACATTATGAAGCTGCTTTACGCGAGCGACCTGATTTAGAGGCCGTCAAACGCGCGCTGGACCGGCTGAAATCGGTTTCGCCGTCACCGTAGCGGCTATCTACTTTTTGGCAGCGGCCTCGGCGCGCTTCTGCCGTTCCTGATCCTCTTTCCGCTGGGCGTTTTCAATCCAATCGTGATCGTCCGCCATCCGTTGCGCCTCCGCCATATCGGCGGCAGCACCGCTTTTTTTCAATTGCTCGGGGCGAGTCGCGAAATTGGAAGTACTCCACTTAAACGACTTGCAACCTCCAAAAGAGGAAATGACTGCGAGCGAAAACAATAGGATCTGGAATATTTTCATTGGGCAATATTCCCTCTCAACGTCATTGCAGCTTGTAGGGACGCCTGAGAATACGCGCGTAAAGTTCGTCGAAGGCCGCGCCTGTGCGCTGATCCGCGATATTTTCGCCGGTGCGAATGGTTTTTGTCGGTAGAAAATTGTTCACGAGCACGCAGTAGTCGCGATTGACCATGATGCCGAGGAGTTCGCCGGTCTTACTCAGCACGAGATCGCCGGCCGAGGTCGAAAAATCGCCAAACAGGCGTTTCATGAGCCGATTGTCCATACGCACGTAACTGGGTTCCTCCGGATCGAGCTTGAACGCAACCTCGCCGTAACCCGTGCCGCCATTGCTGATCAGCACGGCTTCCGGAAATTTAAAAGGCTCCAGCGCCGTTTGGTATATCTTTACTCCGATCGCCTTGGCCTGCGCCGGATCGACTGGAATCGCGATGATGCGCGGATCGCACGAAAGGAAACGGATGTCGGGCGCGCCGCCCTTGTAAGCGCCTTTGGCAAACGTCACGGTCAGCTTGTCGAGATCGAGCGAATTCTCCCGCAGCACAAACGGCGTGTCGTCCACATGCACCAATGCGTAGACTTGCTTGCCGTCCGCGACGAAGACCGTTTTTGCCTCTTTCGTCTTGTTTCCCGGACCGAAGAGAGAAGCGCGGGCGGCGTTGAAGGTCGTGCTAACGCGGTTCGCGAGAAAATCGTTGAAAAGCGTATTGGCGTTGATCGGGCGGTTTTCGCGGATTTCGGTCGTGAGCTGGTTCGATTGTTGTGCGAGTTGGCCCACGCCTTGGGCCAGCTGTACGGTGGTTTCCTGTACTTTCTGGCGCTCTGTGCGCTCAGCTTCGACCTGCGTCTTGAGCGATTCGGCGCTTTCCTTGAGCAGAAGTTTTTCCTGCTCGGCGACTTTCACCGCCACGCTGAGATTTTCGATCTTGGAGCGTGCCTCGGCTTGCGCGGCTTCCATTTGCGCGAGTTGTTGTTTCTGGCGCTCGGCTTCGGCCTGGCGTTGCTCAAGGTCGCGCTGCAATTGCGCCAGACGCTCCTTCGACATCGCCGCTTCCTGTGTGACGGTTTCGACGCGACGGCTGAGCTCCTGCGCATTGCGTTGGGTTTCCGTGAGCGTGTTGGCGAGGCGCGATTTTTCAGACTCCAGTGAATTCAGGTTTTTCTCGCGGTCCTGTAAATTGGTTTGGGTCGTCTGAAGCTCCTGCGCGAGTTGCTGGCGCTGGGCACGTTCGTCTTCGAGGGAAAGCTTCATCATGTCTACCATGTCGGTCTTGGTCGTGGCCTGATTACCCCCGCTGGCCATCGCGGGCACGGGCGCTTGTTGCGGGCGTGCAGGCTCTGACTTTTCCCAATTGGTCAACGCAAGGATGTTGAGCAAAAGGAAATCGCAGATAACAAGGAGGAGAGTCTTGTTCATGACGCTTGGTTAGGCAGTCTTCGAAGCAGGGGGCGGCGGAGGTGGCGTGGCGGCGGAAGGCGCGGCGGGGGTCGGGACTTTGGCGGGGGCTATCTGGGCGAGCGGTGTGGGTTTCGCCGCGGGCACGGAGGCCACCAATGCGGCGGGCATGGCTGGCGCGGGCGCCTGGCTGTCGAGAATCAACTGGCGCTTGTAGGGACGCACGTGGCGAATTTTCACGAGCGCTACACAGGTGATGCCAAAAAGATTCGACGAGTAGGCCGCGAGCAGGTTGGCGGGCACGATGCCCAGAACCTGCAGGACCAGCGACATCGCCGTACCGCCAATGCCGATATAGAGGCCGCCGTCGAAAAGGTTCTCCTCGTTTTCCATGAGGCGCAGCTTGACCAGCGGCGAGACGGACGAGCGCGAGATCTCGCGGATTTTTCGCAGGCAGAACAGATACATCGCGACCTGCAGCGCGGCGAAGAAGATGATCGAAGCTATCGTTTTTGTTTCCATGGTGACAGGGGGAGAAGGCGGCGTTTGAGGTTGAACATCAGAGGTGTTGGCAAGAACAGGAATGGTGATCTTAAAGCGAAATTCCGAAGGGGGAGCAGCCTTCAATAAAAATGGTTCGGTCGCCACCACGAGCAGACCAGCCGTCAGGATGGCCAGCACGCTACTCTGCATGCGCAACGGAGACCCGTGACCGACATGCGATTCGACGAACTCCCTTTGCAAACCGGCAAATAGGCAAAAAGCGCCGAGGAGAAATCCTACATATTTCAAAACAAGAGTGATTCGCGGATACAGTAATGCCACTTCCGCAATCCAACCCAACGCGGGCCCGGCCTTCCGGTTGATTGGCACTTGGTAGAGCATCAATTGCTGCACGGCGCCCTGGCCGTACGAGAGTGAAAGCTTCAGGTCCTCAAGCCCCGTTTTGCCGTATTGGATCAAATAGGAAGCAACACGATCCGCAGAATTGGAGAAAAGCGCGGCCGTATAAATCAGCGGCAGATTCTCGGTCGCGAGACGCGAAAGGTGCGCGTACTCCCCCACCGTTTTGGCATTGTTGGTCGTGCGAAGAAGCTCGCATAACTGCACCCAATCGAGACGTTTGCCGAGGGAAAGCAGGTCGATATAAAACGTTTCCAACTCGCCCATTTCCTTCTGCGTCACGGAGGCCTCAGCCATTCCGCGCAACTCGCGTTGAAGCGAGCCCGAGAGGTGATCGCCCTGATAGAGCAGCGCCGTGAGCAAAATCACGGCATCGAGCGCCTGGCCGCCCGCGCGTTTTGCCGGTACAAACTGGGTCGTCTTTTCGATCTCGCGGGTTTGCAACACCGCCTGCACACCCAGCGAACGTGAGTTATTAAGGTACGTCAGCAGGTTCTGGCGGGCTTTGGTCGTGATAAAGAAAGTGAGGACGGGCGTGCTCTCCTTGCGGCCCGTGTTTTCCTTCAGATTAAAAAGCGGATCGAGAAAAGGATCCCAACCACCCCATGCCACCCATTCGGGACGTCGTGTAGCCACATCACGGATACCGCGATCGAGCGCGGAAGACTTTGGATCCTCCACCAAACGCGCCGCCGCCAGCACCAATTCCGCAGGGCCAAGCTTTTCGGAATCAAGGATCTGTTTGCCAAACGTCGCCACCGAAGGCGACTCGAGGCCGGCTTGCTTGAGTACGGCGGGCGTCACCGACTTCAGATTCACCGGCACCATCCAGGCAACCAGCAACAAGACAATGCCGGCGCAGAGCCATGCCAGCGCCGCAGGCAGATTCTTGCCGTTGCCTGATGAAGTTGTCATGCTAGTGATCTGGAATATTTATTTGCGAGCTGCCGATTGCAAACCCACGATTCACCAAAATCGACCCATGTCGTTGCCAATTGTTCACTACAACTCGCCTGTCCTCCGTAAGAAAGGTGCAAAAATCACCGTATTCGACACCGCTTTGCGCAAGCTGGCGGACGACATGATTGCCAGCATGCACGAAGCGCGCGGCATCGGGCTTGCCGCTCAACAAATCGGCCAGGCGATCCAACTTTGCGTGGTCGATCTGCGCGAAGCCGAGGCCGATTTTACGTGGGAACTCGACGGCGCCCATCCGCCCTTGGAGCTGTTCATGCCGATGGTGATCGTCAATCCCGAGCTCACGCTCCTCCCCTCGCCCAAAGAATCCTACGAGGAAGGCTGCCTTTCGTTTCCCGACATTCGTGGCGATATCGACCGGCCCGACGCGATTTCGGTCAAATTTCAGGACGCCGACGGCACGCCGCATCAGATGACGTGCAATGGACTCTTCGCGCGCTGCATCCAACACGAGGTCGACCATCTCAATGGTGTTCTCTTTATCGACCGCATGTCGAAAAAAGTCCGCAGCCCCCTCGAAAAAGCCATCAAGCAGCTCGCGCAGGAAACGAAGGAAGCGAGCAAGGCGGAAAACAAATAACGCGAGGCAACCACTGACGAGGTCCAAGGCCGCGTGCATTCACACGACCTTGAAAAACGCCGTTCAGTTTACAACAAATCAGCCGCGAGTTCGGCGAGCTTCGAGCGCTCGCCTTTCGTCAACGTGATGTGCGCCGCGATGGACTGGCCTTTCATGCGGTTGTGGCAGAAAACCAAACCGTTGCTACGCGAATCGACGTAGGGATTGTCGATTTGGGCTGGGTCGCCAATGAGCACGATCTTCGATCCCTCGGAAATGCGCGTGATCACCGTTTTTACCTCGTGAGGCGTCAACTGCTGCGCTTCATCGAGAATAAAAAAGCGGCGGGCAATCGAGCGTCCGCGGATGAAGCAAAGCGCTTCGACTTCGACCAATCCGCTCTTGATCAGCCGCTCGTACGGCTTGATGACCGGACCGTTGTTGTGACTGTGGCCGTTGCCGCTCACGTGTGCAGGCTGCGGCGTATTCATCGCCATCACCATGTCGTCGTGCTTCTTCTTTTTCTTTTTGGAAACCTTCTTCGACGCAAACTGCGGCTCCTTTGGCGGTTTTGACGGGATAAGCACTTCAAGCGCGTCGAAATACGGCTGCAACCAAGGCTTCATTTTTTCGTCGAGCGTACCGGGCAGAAAACCGATGTCCTTGCCAAGCGAAATCACCGGGCGCGAGATCGAAACGCCGTCGTATTTCGAATTTTCGTCCTGCGTCTGGTAAAGCGCGCAAGCGGTCGAAATCAGGGTCTTGCCCGTGCCGGCTTTGCCGAAACACGTGATAAGACCAACCGAATCGTCGAGCAGCGCGTCCATGAAAAACTGCTGTTCAAGATTGCGGGCGCGAATGGGAATGCCGCCGGGCGCTTTGACGAATTCCGGAATCTTCAGGCGGCGCACGATGTTGTCGCCATAATAGCGCGCGGGCATCGTCTTGCCTTCGTGTGAACGCAGGAGGACGTACTCGTTGAGATGAAGTTTTTTCGCCTCGGCTTCCTCAAGTTCGAACTCGCCTTCGGAACAAAAGCGTTGGAGCTCGTAAATGGTTACGGGGATTTCCGGGTAAGCGACTTCCTCAACCAATTCCGGAACCTTGTCATTGAGGTAATCTTCCGATTCCAGTCCGACCGCGCGCGCCTTGAGCTGCACATTGACGTCTTTCGTCACCAGAATCGTCGGTGGCGGAAAACGTTCCTGCACGAAGAGCGCACAGGCGATGATGCGGTTGTCCTTTTTACCGAGGTCCGGCAGCACCGCGCGAAAACGCTGCATGGCCGGGCTAGTGAAATTCTGGTCCACGAGGTAGCGGTTGATCACGACGGACAGCGTGCCGCCGTTTTCGAGCTGTACACCTTCGAGCATGGTGCGCGAATCGGGAAGCAGTTCCTGCAGGATGCGGTGCACGCGGCGTGCGTTGCGCCCCCGCTCGGTCGACTGCTCGGTTTTAATGGCGTCCAGCTCCTCCAAAACCTCGACGGGAATTACGAGGTTATTGTCCTGAAACTTGTAGATCGACTGTGGATCGTGAAGCAGGACGTTGGTGTCCAGGACAAAGGTTTTAACCTTTGCTGAGACCTTGAGCTGCGGTTGAGGTTCGCTGACCTTGCTCAGGTGTTCCATTGTGGATAACTTGTGGATAACCGTGCATGTGGTTTGCAGTTTGTCGAGCACGTCCGCGAGAAACTGAAAAAATAAATTTTCTGTGAGAGAATTTTCCCGCGCGCGGAGCTGTGTATCGGAATTTCCCCGACGGCCCTCTTCGGAAAAAAAAGTGGGCGGATCGCCTACCCCTAAGCGATCCGCCCTTAACTTTCTTTGTTACCCCAATAATACTCCGCTAAGCGGAGGCTATTGTACGAACATAGAGTAGGACGCAGCAGCCTCGAAAATGTTTCAAAAATCTTCGGCCTAATTTCCGCCAAACAATTCTTCCAGTCCGATAACGAAAACGCGCCCGCCGGAATTCCTCCGGCACGGGCGCGCGAAATGTGAAGCGAACAACCGTTATTTCTTAAGCAAAGCCGTTACCCGGGCAAACAAGTCACGAATGCTAAAGGGCTTGGCGAGGAAATCGACGTTATCGCTCTCGAAGACCCCATGGACCACGACGTCATCTGCGTAACCCGACATGACGAGCACGCGGATATTGGGACGTTTTTTCAAAATTTTTCCGGCAAGCTCCATGCCGTCGACGTCGGGCATGACCAGATCGATGATGACGAGGTCGATGTTTTCGCCTTTTTTCGATTCGAGAATCGGCATCGCCTCGGCGCCTTTGCTCGTGACGGTCACTTGGTAGCCGCGGCTGGTGAGCGCCTCTTCCACCAGCGTCAACGCTTGTTCGTTGTCATCGACCACTAAAATGGAGTGCTGCTCTTTGGCTTTCACGTTTTTTGGATGTAGGTACTAGTTGGGTGGAGGCTCTGAAAAACTTGGAAACGGGCAAGTGCTTGTCTGATTCCGCGGATGATATCGACAGGATCTTGCGTTTTTTCAACAAAACTACACGGCTCCAGCCACTTTACGTCCTCCAAGAAAGCGGGATTGGGCAAACTGGAGATAAAAAGTACGGGAACGCTCTTCGAAAACCGGCGGACCGAACCAGCCAGCTTCAGCCCGTCCTGCTCCTGCATCCGCATATCCATAACCACCAGGTCGGGTGACGTGCGAATAATGCCATCAAGGGCGCTGGCCTCGTCGTGGCCAACCCCGCAAACCGCCAGATCGGCCTGAATGTTAATGAGCGACGTCAGGGCAAACGAAAAAAACCGGTGGTCGTCCACAATGAACACACGCGAAAGCCACGGCTGACTTGTGCCGGCGAGGGACTTGGGTTCAGTGGGTTTGCCTCTCTCGTCCATGGGGATGCTGACAGGGTTTTCAGTAGTTGGTTTTATCAAATCCGAAAAATACACGTAACGTTTTTGATAAAAGTCGGAATTGGTTGTCACAAGCCATGTGCGATATGATGTTGCTGTCCCTCAAAATTGGTCACCTCATCACCCAGTCAAGGATGGACCCCCTTGCGCTTGTTCTTTAATGGAAACCACTACGGATGCCCAAGCGATTCCCCTTAGTTTCCTCGAAAAACCAGCAAATTTAGAGTTAAAACTGCCCGCATAAAACATGAGTCTCGCTTCGAACATCCGTCCACAAAAGTCCAAAAAAAATATCGCACGGACGGGCGTGGCCAAGGTTCGAACTTCCATGAGTCACCTGCTGCGTTCGCAAACGCCCTCGGGCAAAACGGCACCCAACTGGGCGCAAGAGGCAATTTTCAATCATGCCGGCGTCATCGTCTGGGAAGGAATGACCGAACCTCTCAGCGCCACTAAACTATTTCCCTCGGACAGCCCCCTCCTGAACCGGCTTCAAATAGTTCGAAAAGCGGGTGTAGTGCAATGGATGGAATCGATTCATCCGCTGGACAAAGACCGCGTCAGCCGTGCCTTCCGCTCGTTGGCCGCTGCGCCGTTCAGCATCGATTACCGGATGGTTTCGTCCGACGACGAATTCGTCTGGGTGCGTCACTCGATCGTCAGCGTCGAACAGAACATCGCTCCCCTTTTCGCCCAAGGTTTTGTGCGCGACATCCAGACCGAGAAAGAGCTGGAGTTGGAAAGCCTCCGCATCAGCGAACGCGAGCAAAACCGCATCGGTCAGGATCTGCACGATGACCTTTGCCAAGTGCTTGCCGGCGTGAGTTGCCTGATGCGCGTCGCCGAAGGCCGGCTCTCTGCCAAAGTGCCCGAGGAGGTTCCGGCTATCGCCGAACTCAATCAGCAGATCATCGAAGCGATGCATCGCACACGCGCCCTGACCCATGGTCTTTTCCCGGGCAAAGTTCAAATTTCCGATGTTCGCGGTGCCTTGCTGGAGCTTATTCAGCAAGTCCAAGCGCGGTTTCAAGTGGATGTGAAGCCGCAATTTTCCGGACGCTTTCCCCGCCACACGACGGACCAGATCATCCAAATTTATCGCCTGACTCAGGAAGCTATCAGCAACGCTATCAAGCATGGGCACGCAACTTGCATAGAAGTGCGTCTTGAAGCCCAAGATGCAAACATGTCTCTTTCCATCACCGACAACGGATCAGGCTTGAGTCAAAATGAACCTGGTGGAAATGGTGTTGGTCACCACATCATGCAATATCGGACCCGCACCCTCGGAGGCGAACTTAGCATTCGCAACGCCCCGGACCGCGGAGTCGTTGTGCGTCTCACCTATCCCTTCCTGCATTGATTTTGCCTCATGGTCCCAAAAACAACCATTTTCATCGTCGATGATCACCCGCTGCTCCGCCGTGGACTTGCCGAATTGATCAACCGCGAACCGGATATGGTATTTTGCGGCGAGGCCGAAGACTCACCTTCGGCCATGAAACAAATTATCCAAGTCAAACCTGACCTGGTGATTGTCGATATTTCCCTCAAAGGCTACAACGGCATCGAGCTGATCAAAAACATCAAAGCCTTCGATCAAAAGATCCAGGTTCTCGTCCTCTCCATGCATGACGAGTCGATCTATGCCATGCGCGTCCTCAAAGCCGGCGCCAAGGCCTACGTGATGAAGCAGGAAGTGACCGAAAAAGTCATGGACGCTGTCCGCCGCATTCGTGCAGGCAAAGTATTTGTTAGCGAACGTGTTGCCAGCCGGATGCTCGATCAAGTGGTCGTCGGCGGCGATCCGACGTCCGATTCGCCCGTCGACATCTTGAGCGACCGCGAACTGGAAATCGTTAATATGATCGGCAACGGCCTGCCCACCCGCGAAATCGCCGGCAAGCTTCACATTAGCATCAAGACCGTGGAGTCCCACCGCGCCCGCATCAAAGAAAAGCTCAACTTGGAAAACGCCATTCAGCTTGTGCAGTTTTGCGTGCGGTGGGTTGAAGAAGGCTCAAAAAATACCTGACCGCGAAAATTTCGCCACGGTTGCTCCCTGAAGCGTTAACCGCGCCGTGGGCAACCGGCTCTCAGAGCCAGTAAATTCTCAGAAAGGCGGTGGTTCGGCAGGGCGTTTTTTGGGCCGGGGCGCGACCCATAACCGCAGAAAATGCTCCGACAGGTTGCGCATGCTGATGCGGCGCAAGCCCTCGCGCTCCACCATGCTCTTCAAGGCCGGCACCACACCTGCCCGCTCCACGTAATAACGCCAAAGTTCTGCCTCGATCGCCGAGGCGGCCTGCGACAAATCGACAAACTTCGACGCAAAGTCGCGAACTTTATACTCCCAGAAGTGTCTCTCGTCGCGATTTGTCTCAATGTAATCGAAAATCTGTTGCTCGCTGCGGTTAAGGCTCACGCCTCCAAATTGCGACGCCGATCCATTCCAACACAACTGCAAACACACACCCACGTTCACCATGGCATTGCAATTCGCGCCAAAACCAGTACTCCCTCCCCAATCCCCCCAAACCCATACACCCATGTGGCATAAGCTCAAGGAACAGATCCCAGGAATCGCTCTCACCGTAGTTGTGCTTCTGATCGCAGGCACCCTTTTCTTCGTAAAGGTGTCGCGGGAAAACGCACGGCAGCAGGCCGCGATGGAGGCGCTCAGCAAACAGAATGACGATCTGCGCACCGCATCTGAAGAGAACCGCCGTCAGACCGAGGCCCTCAATGCCATGCTCAAGGACGCCATTGCCAAACGCGCCGCTGATGCACTCATGACCGACGACGAATATGCCAAGGTCAATGCCGAGAAAATCGACCGGCTTGCCGACGCGATCGCGACGAAAATCCAGCCTTTCAATCCGCTCCCCAAAACCCCCGAGGAAGCCGAACGCCTCCAAAACGAACAGGTTGACAAGGTGTCTTCCCGTATGACGGAGAAGATTCAGCCCATCCTCGCCGAAATGGCCAACGATCAGCATCTCACGCGCGACTCCATTAACGCTTACAGCCAACGCATCTCCGACCAGATCGGCGTGGTGCTCACGGCCGAACTCGCGAAAAACCAGCAGCTAAACAATAACCTGCTCGCCTCGCAGGCCGTGGCCCAGGATTCGATCAAGCTGACCCACGAAGTCACCGCCCTCTATCTTAGCTCAATGAAGGATCAAGGCGTGATCACCCGCCTCCTCACGCTGCCTGCCAATGTCGTCAAAGACGTCGCCACCCTCAGCTTCGTGAGCAGCAAGGACCGTCGCAATATGGAAGCCCGTCTCGTCGGCGAAATGAACACCCTCGAGACCCGCCTCGCCGAAATCCAGAGCAAGATGCCCAAAAAGTAAACCAGCCAAAACCACTTATCATCGTCAAAAGCCACGCTTTCACGCGTGGCTTTTTCGTGCTCCGACTCAAATACCCAACTCATACCAACCATGCAGTCTGTTACGTATTATCTGATAAATAACATCCCATACTAACCATCTTATCGCGACGGTAAAACCTCTAACTTGTCACGTATTACGTGACAAGTTGCACGGTTCTGGCTCACCAGGATTTCTTAAAAAACGTTTGTCCGTGCAAAGAGGTAGCCGCGCGTGCTAGGGCTTTCGCGTTTCAGCCACCAAGCGGACGGCTTCGCCTGCGGCCGCCAGGCCGAATGCGCCCGTGACGAAAACCGCCGTGCCAAAGCCACTCTCGCAGTCGAGTTTCAAATTGGTTCCCGGCTCCGGTTCGGTTGAACACGTGCCATCCGCCCAGGGGTAGAGCGGCTTTTCCGCCGAATACACGCAACGCACGCCGTAAAGCTGGCCTTCGCCTTTGGCCCAGCCGTGATCGCGACGAAGCTTCCGCCGAACCATTCGCAAGAGATCATCGCCCGTCGATTCGCCCAGATCGCAGGCACGAATTTTCGTCGCATCGCCTTTTCCGCCCGCTCCACCCACCGTCACGCAAGGCAGCGCCCGCCGCACGCAAGCGTCGATCAGCAGAGCCTTGTTGGTCATTCCGTCGATCGCGTCCACCACGCAATCGAAACGCGGTGCCAACAACCGCTCTGCATTCGCCGCCGTAAAAAACTCCGCCACCGCTTCCACGCGGCACGCCGGGTTGATCGAGCGCACACGTTCCGCCATGACGGTGACCTTGGGACGTCCAATCTGCCCATCGATCGCTGGCAGCTGGCGGTTCACGTTCGTAATGCATACATCGTCGAGGTCGATCAGCGTGATTGCCCCGATGCCACTGCGGGCCAGCCCTTCAACGACCCACGAGCCAACCCCTCCGATCCCCACGACCGCGATATGCGCCCGGCGGACTCGTTCGAGCCCCGCGCGGCCCAGTAGGCGGCCTACGCCACCAAAGCGATCATTGTAGTCGGAGGAGATTGTGTCGGACATGTGCGGCCCAAAGCGAAAACTTCCTACCCCGCCCAGGCAAACAATCTCCTCGTCCGAACACGCGACCACCGGACTGTCATTAAAATAAAATATCGCCACCCTTCCGGCCCCGCTCCTTAACTCGACGCCTACCCCTTTTCGAATCCTGCCCCGGGAGTCGGTTAACCCCTTTGCACGTTTCATTCCGAAACGTTCAATATACACAAAAATAAACGCTAGTGATCCTATGAAAACACGCATTACCCCTGCGCTGTCATTGTTCGTCGCGGCTGCCGCCGCTTTGCTCTCCACCCCGCTCGCCCACGCTGTCGCCTTCTCTGGCGCTCAAGGTTATGGCGCCAACGCCACCGGAGGTTCGACCGTCGTCCACGTCACGAATCTTAACGATTCCGGCGCTGGCTCACTCCGCGACGCGCTCAGCGCCAGCGGACGCCGCGTGGTCTTCGATGTCGCCGGCACGATTAAAATCACGTCCGCCCTCGTCGTCCCGACCAACACCACGATCGATGGCACCACTGCGCCCAGCCCGGGCATCACCGTAACCGGCTACAACACGTCTTGCAGCGACCGGAACAACATCATCGTTCGCAACATTCGCTTCCGCGAGGATCTCACCGGCCCGTCCGGCAAGTGCTCCTTCCAGGGAACCAATTGCTATAACATAATTCTCGATCATTGTTCGCTCGAGTGGGGACGTTGGGACACGCTCTCGTTCACCAGCAATTCGCACGATATCACCGTCCAATATTGCATCATCGGCGAAAGCATCGATCCACAATATTTCGGCAATCTCATCGATGCCTGCGACCGCATTTCTCTTCACCACAATCTCTACATCGACAACCAGAGCCGCAATCCAAAGCTCAAGTGCAACGGTCAGTATATTAACAATGTCGTTTACAACTGGGGCAGCGGCGGCCTGATCGGCGGCCATTCCTCGGCCGTCTGGAAAAGCGATGTGATCAACAATTACTTCATCGCCGGGCCCAGCACCGTGAACCTCGACAATTGGGTCGCCGACTGCACCGCAACCGACACGTGGTATCAGTCCGGCAACTACAACGACCTCAATCGCAACGGCACGCGCAATGGCACGCTCATCCCCGCCTCCGCTTACACCGCCAAAACGATTACGCTCGTCTCCGCCAAGCAGCACAATCCTTCGCCGGCGGTCACCGTTCATAGTGTTACCTACACCTGCGACCTCGCCCTCGCGGGTTCGCTCGGTTGCCAGCCCAACGACTCGGTCGACCAACGCCTCATCGGCTATCTGCGCTCCTACGGCACCCAAGGCCGTATCGGCAAACCCTGAGCCGCGCTGAAAACGCTCCTCATTTCCCACGGGGTGAAACGACAGTTTCACCCCGTTTACTTTCTAAAGCGAAATCTTAACGCGGTCCTCTGTTGTCTTTTCTCCGAGCACTCGGTTCGCCTCTATTTGGGCCAAGACCGATCCAGCCATGATCTCCTATTGGTTCGATCGTGGGTTCACATTCGAACGTTGAGCAAAGTCCATTGAGCAACTGGTCGCGCAGAGGGCAGAAAATTGTAATCGTAGGGCATGACGCCCACGCTTGTGACGGGCGAGATGGCCTTTCCGACTCCGTTCGATAAGCTCGGTTTGCCAGCTTCGAACAGCTCTCGTGTATGATCCAATTGCCGAACCAAGTAGGGATTGACCTTCTTCTCACTCACGAGGAGCGGTTCAAGCCTGATAACGTCGTCCTCCAGCAAGCCTTCCTCCTCCGCTTTCTTTCGGATGGAGGGATCGTACTTGAAAGTCTGTTTGAGGACCTCGCGCACGCCAGCCTGGCAAGGCAGGGGTTGCGATGCCGCTTTATCTTTAGCTGATGGTTCCCCTTGCAAAGAAACGATCCCGGGCAGAATGATCATCATGGGCATCATGACGGCCCGCGCCGGACACAGTGCTCTTCGAAAGAATGACAAAGCAGGGTTAATCCATTTTACGACGGTTCGTTCTTAAAGATGTTCCATCCGATGGCCACAACTGTAGCCTGCCCATTCCGAGCGCCTAGAGGTGCCTCGGTTCGCGCGATGCCTCCTCGCGCAGCGCCCGTCGTCGCCAGAGTAGCATGAGAAGGAATCCGACGAGCGCTCCGCCCAAGTGGGCGAAATGAGCAACACCGCCACCGAACAGCGAAAAACCAGTGACCCCCGACAAAAGGTCCAATCCTAGCAACAATGGGATGAAGAATTTCGCCGCGATCGGTACTGGCGCGAATATCAATGCGAGTTTTGCATTGGGGTAAAGCAGGCCAAATGCGACGAGAACGCCGTAAATTCCGCCTGATGCTCCGATCATCGGCACGGCGTAAACCCGGTAGAGCGCATTCAGCGTATCCCTAATTCCCGCCCCCTGCGGAATCGCACCGTGGCCGGCGGTGAACAATGCGCGGATTGCATCGGGCGCCACTCCCTGCGCAGCCAACCGCTCTTGAAGCACGCCGTAGCGATAGACGTTGACGCCGTTGTGGACAAGCGCCGCACCCATTCCACAGAGGATAAAGAATACAAGAAATCGACCCGTGCCCCATTGCCGCTCTAGCAGTCCACCAAAGGAAAGCAGAGCGAACATGTTGAATAAAACATGCCCCAGTCCGCCATGGAGAAACATGTACGTCACCACCTGCCACGGGGCGAAGTGCGGATTCTTCGTGAACCAGAATGCTCCGTGCTCGATCAACCATTGTCGCGCTTCTGGGGCAAGGCCCACCACAAAAAGCGTGGCATTTGCGATCAATAGACCCAGCACAGCAGGAGGAAGTCGATTCATGTCCTGAGGTTGGCCTGCTTCGCGTTTGCCGCAACTCCGGTCCAACGCCGATTGAACGAGTCGCTCGCGGTGACCGCGCCGTCGGCGATAACCACAGGCAATCGCATTACGGTTAACGCTGGGACTATTCGGTAGTGCGAACTCGGAGTACCTCCTATCGCACGTCGAAATAGTTCTAGTAACGTATGTTCTCACAACAGCAGTTCCACCTGATCGAACTCAATACCTCACTCCACCGTATGCTTCCGTTGCCACTGAATAGAACCACACGGGAGCAGAAATGATCGACAAAACAAAAACCAATCAACCCATCCATCCCATGTTAACTCTCGCCGCTATTGTGCTTCCCATCGCCGCTGCCGGTTACTCGCTGCTTTATCTTCTTTTCGGCGGCGGTCTCGGTGGCGCTATCCTGATCTTCATCATCGCGAAAGCCCTCGGTAAATAAGGCCTGTCGCTTTTGTCTCCGAGCTGGTGGCAGTTGAAGACCAGCCCCTTCCCCGTAGTAACACGAACCAATCCTTAGATCTTTTTTATGATTTCAACTCCTCCTCCTTTTGCGTCCACGTCGACAGCTGAACTACTGTCGACTCAGAGCACTTATAGAGTGCAACTTCACCGCTCCGTTTCCTGGGGCGCGATCATGGCCGGTATTACTGCAGCGCTGGCCATGCAGGTTTTATTCATGTTGCTTGGCGCAGGACTCGGATTCGCCATTTACACTCCGCTCACGGACGAAAATCCGATCGCCAACCTTGGAGCGGGCGCCTTGATCGTTCAGGGCATCAGCGCTGTCTTCTCCCTCTGGTTCGGTGGTTGGGTGGCAGGACGCTTCACTCCTACCGGAACGCGTGCGACCGGCTGGCTGCATGGTTTCAGCGTCTGGTGTGCCGCCACGGTCGCTGGCGTGCTTTTTGTTTCTGCCGGCGCGGGCTGGATTTTGGGCGACTTGTCGAAGCTCGTGGGCGGGGGTCTTTCGCTCGCAGGCAAACCCGCTGCGGCATTGGCCGGCGGAGCGGCGGACATGGCCAAGGATGCGGTCAAAAAGTCCGGCGACACACTCGCCAGCTTTACCGACGAAGCCTTGGGCAACCGCCCCGCCGATTCGGCGGGAATTAACAATGCCCGTGCAAAACGTGAAATTGGAATGGCTCTCACCCGTCTTTTCACGCCCGGCCAGCAAACCAATGCGGCAGACAACCGCGCCGCCTTGGTCAAGGCATTGGTTGACCACGCGGGAATGAGCGAAGCGGATGCGAACCGAACCGTCACCGAGTGGACAAACACCTATGATCGGCTCAAAGCGGATTTGACCGCGGCGAAAAACGAGGCCGAAACCAAAGCGCGGGTGGCCGCCGAAGAGGCATCCAAGGCGTTGGCCATCTTTTCGCTCTGCGCCTTCGTGGCTTTCGCCATGGGCGGTCTCGCCGCCAGTTGGGGCGGCCATCAGGGGGCAAAGCATGCCCTCAGATGCGAGCAGACCGAGAGGGCTTTGGCCGCCAGCGAAAGTTAAACGCTTGTCTTCACCTCAAAGGACCGAGTGACATTCGCCCTCCGCCCAAACCATATCAGTGGTCCAATTGCACAGGCCGTCTTCGTCCCCTGATCGCAGGAGCGAAGGCGGCCTTGTCTTTTTGTTTTTTTGAAAAACTATTTTCTATTTTTGCGGTAAGCAATCGGACCACGGTCCAGCACGATCCACGGAGTGTGACGTTATGAAAAATGTAATTTTTCACCCGTTCAATAAGGCCAAGATCGTGGCCGGGCTGGCGCTTTTCACGGTATTCGCGGGTTGCGCGAGCGAGTCATCCAGCGGATATCGGGGCTATTCCCGAGCCGACACTGATTTTCAGGACGACTACGATTACTTTCCGGAATATGAGACTTACTACAGTTATCGTCGGCGCGAATTCGTGTATCTCGACGGAGGCGTTTGGGTCCGGCGCCCGGCTCCACCCCATGGAACCCCGGTAAATGTGATTCTGGCCGCACCCTCTGTGCGGCTTGATTTCCATGACGCGCCCGAGCGGCATCACAATACCGTCGTCCGCTCTTATCCGAGAACTTGGCGAGGACCGGATAAAGATCATCCCGTAAATCAAGAACGCTCGGCCCCACCGACCCCGCCGCCAGAACGCCGCGACGTCAGACCAGAGCCACCGCCGGAGCACCAAAACCGTCATCACGAGGGCAGGAACGACGAGCATCGCGAATCCAGGCCAGAACATCCCGTCGCACCGCCAACTCCCCCACAAAATCGCCCCGAACATCCGGATGGCCGACCCAAACCACCGAACCAAAAGAAAGTCGAACCCCGTGAAGAGCGTCCGCAAAACCAATCGGAACAACAGGACGACGATCATAAACGCGACCGGAAAGACGATAAGCCAGATGATGACAGGCGTCCGAATCGGTAACCTTCACATTGGCGGAAACGGATACGACAACTGCCGTGGCTGAATCGCTGATTTGGCTCAGCTAAAACCAAGCCGGCCGCCTAAAATCGCCGGATAGGCCTAAGGGACCGATCGAACTCGGAAGGCTTGCCATCCGCAGATGGTGGAACCACGGGATGCGGTGCAAAATTTCAAAGGCGGAACTGGCGCGTTTCGATTTTCTGGTTAGCGTCCACGTTTCCCAAAACACCCGTGAAAAAATCCATGCCCAAAATATCCTTCGGCGCGCTGCGTCGTTTGTTCGTTGTCTTCTCGTTGTTAACCTCCCCCTGCAGTTATGCGCAGCAGGAAATCCCGGTCTGGAAGGACGGTGCTCCAGGCTTGAAGCATGAGCGAGCCGAAGCTTCCGAGGACAGACATGAGACAGGGCGGATGGATCGCTATATCAGCTACGTCAGCAATCCTACGCTGACGATTTATCCAGCGGACCCGGCCAAGGCCACGGGCGCAGCCGTGCTCGTTGTTCCTGGCGGAGGGTTTCGGTACGTGTGTCTCGACAAGGAAGGCATCGAGCCGGCGCAGTGGTTGAACTCAATCGGCGTCACCGCGGTCGTTTTGAAGTATCGCACCCTCGATCCGGAGAAAGAGCGTAGTGCGAAAACGATTGAACCTTTGTTCGCAGAAACCGAACGGGCGATGCGCGTGGTTCGCGCCCACGCGGCCGAGTGGAAAATCGATCCAAAGAAGATCGGCATCATGGGTTTTTCCGCCGGCGCCATCATGGCGGTGCGCTTGGTCGTCGACGCGGATGCCGGTGATGCGGCTGCGGCCGACCCTGTCGAAAAAGCCGGCAGCCGTCCCGACTTTGTCGTGTTTGTCTATGGTGCAGTGCCTCCTGGCAAACAACCCAAAATCGACAAAACCGCGCCTCCGTTTTTTCTCGTGCATGCGGCGGATGATCCCAAGGCGCCGGTCAGCGGTGCGCTCAAGGTTTTCCAATTCCTCAATGAAGGCGGAGCTTCGGCCGAGTTGCATGTTTATCACCGCGGCGATCATGGCTTTGGCATGACGCCCAAGCTCGGCACGGTCCGCGATTGGACCAGTTCGTGCGCGTCGTGGATGCGCGACCTCGGCATTATTCCCGCGCAATAAATTGGCAGCCCAGCCCGCTGCAGATTTGCCAGCGGGCTTCGATGCGGGTGAAAAAGAACCTGCCATGAACCGAGGTGAAACCGCCGCCCACCGTGAGTTGAAGAAACTCGCTTTCGAGTGGGCGCGCGATCACGGGTTTCCCATCGCGGCATGTGAGGTTCGCATCCCGGCAAGCGGTTATCGCGCAGACGTCGCGGCTTGTTCTCTGGCGCAAAAAGACGGCGAACGTGCGGTCGCGTTGTTCGAGTGCAAACAATGCCGCTCCGATCTCTTGCGCGACAAAGCGGACGAAGCGAAGGTCCGCGCGCAGACCGTGGAAATTTCGCAACGACTCTCGGCGTTGCGCACGCTGGTCGCGGAACACCGGCCCGATCTGCGCCGGGGCGAATCGCTTTTCCCCGAATACGACGACTATGATTTTCGCGGGTTGCGCCACGAAGCGTTGCATGGCCTTGAGAAGGAAATGGAAACCTTGCAGAAAAAAATTCTCAACAGCGTGAAGTTTTCGCGACTGCGGCGCTACGAGGCGGCAACGCATCTTTACCTCGTGACGGAGGGCGATATCCTCGCCGAGTACGAGGTGCCGCTGGGCTGGGGTTGGCTCGCGCGAAGAGGCGAAACGCTCGAGTGTCTGTTGAAACCGACGCGCCTTTCTCCCACCTCCAAGCAAACCGAACGCTGGCTGGAAGCCATCGCTTTGGCGGGTACACGTGTTTCGGCAAAGGCGTTCGGCATCGAGCGACAAGCGGACGAACCTCCGAACGAACGCACACCATGAGGCAAAACCAAGAAGTTGCCGCGCCAAACTTCGCAGCGCGGCAACGTTGTTTCAGTTAGTCCGTTTACTGCGCGAACGGCCCCCCACCGGCACCCGCGTTGGCCATGACGGATGATTTGGCACTTGCCGCGCTTTCCAGCGAGTAGCTGTACGGAACAGCAAACACGCTGTCCGTGCCGGGCAGCATGACGCGTTGCGTGCCGTCGGAGTTGGTGACGTTGCCAGTCCACGTCACGCCGTTGTTCGTGCTATTGAGGCTCACGTTGTTGCCCGAGGCGTACAACTTGCCCTGCGTGCCGCTGCCCGTGATGTATTGCTCCCAGGGATTACGCACGTTTTCGAAGAAGTTATTTTCCACTCGAACCTCGGCCTGAACACGAGTACGCGCGCAGTAGTTATTGCCTGGCGCATTGTAATAGTTATTGAAAAGATGCACCCGGCCAAACCGGACCGAAGGCATGCGCTCGACGCAGCCCGTGCTCCACCAGTTGTGATGGTAAGTCACGTGATATTGACTGCCGTTGTCTGAATCGCTTGAGCCGATGAGGCTGACGAAATTATGGCCATCATTGATCGTATAGAAGAACTCGCACCACGAGATGGTGATGTAGTCGGAGGCCTGCGTGATATCGATGTTGCCATCGGTGGAGTTGACCAGTGTGCAGTGATCGATCCAAACGTGATCTGAGTAATGCAGGCCGATGTTATCCTCGGTCGAACTTGTGATGGTGAGATTGCGAATGATCACGTTTTTCGAGCGGTAAAGATAGAGGCCGCCGCCAGAGAGAATGACGTTGCCCTGTCCAATCACGGTTTTGTTCGAACGGATGTGCGTGGCCATGCCGGTCAGTGGAAACGATTTGGCGATATAAATCGTATAGGGTGCGTCGACGTCCGAGTACTGCTGCAGCTCGGCTTCGCTCGAAACATAAACGGTCGGGCCAGCCGCACCGCCCGTGATCGTACCACCGTCGTTGCAGAAACCGATCGGGTCGAACGAACCACCCGAACTCGTGCTGCCGCTCGATGATGAGGACGAACTACTGCTACTCGACGAACTGGAAGAGCTCGACGAGGAACTGCTCGACGAAGAGGAAGACGAAGAACTCGAAGAAGAGCTGGAAGACGACGAAGAGGATGAGCTGCTTGATGACGAACTAGAAGATGAACCACCGCTCGCCGGTAAAAGCACAACCGAAGACTGCGCGAGCTGGCCTGAGGCCGAAGCGGTCCAACTCGTGGTCACGGTGCCTGCGGTGGACAGCGTCTTCGTCGACGACGCACTGCCCGAGCCCGATGAGGAGCGGTCATAGCGTTCCGTTTGTCCGGAACCAGCTGTGAAGCTCACGCTCGATGCGCCGCTCCCAACGACGTCGACCAACAAACCGCCAATAGTCGAGCCGCCGAGCGACGTGGAAATGGCAGTACCTGACGCCGACGTATTGGCGGCCGACGAGGCCGGCGCCGCCTGCACCGCGCCGGACACCGAGGTCGAACCAGCTATGGCACTGGAGACTGTACCGGCGAATCGCACACGCACTTGATAATTGCCCGATGCCGGGAGGTTAGCGTTGAGCAAATAGAATAATTGCGTGCGATTGATCGTGCTGCCTCCGATACTCGCTTGGGAACCGCTCACCGGCGTGAGCGCCTTCCCATTGTAGGCCACATCCACGATCGCCAGATCGGCGGCGCTGCTGTCTTCGGCAGAAACGCCGACCACCAGCAAACGGTTGCCGCCCGCGCCGATGGTGTGATTCCAACTCAGTTGTGTCACACTCGAGCCGCCGACAGACCCGGAACGGTCAAAGACGACATCAGCCAGGGACGAACTAGCTCCAACAAACAAACAAGCAAGCCACATAAATGCGGCCGCGAAACAATGCGGGGTGTTTTTGATTTTCATGGGGTATCGTTTTTTGGGTTTTTGCCGTTGCTGGCAAAAGGGTATAAAACCAAAAGTAAGAGACAACGCGCCATCCGCGGCACATAAAAGCTGTCAGCGCGTGGCTGCGCGCAGTCATGCCGGTATAAAAAGTTGGCATCAATGGGGTCATGCTCGGGGTGCCTCTCCCACTCGTGGGGCTGCGAAGATCCCCGGCAAACGCCGTGATGTCAAACGACGTGTTCGATCAGCCGCGTCATCCGTGCCGGCCTTTGAACGTCAATTCTGCCACCCCGCTTTTGTCGATGGCACCGAGACCAACGGCGACCATGCGATCATATTGCAATTTCGTCGCGGCAGCGAGCGGGAGCTGAAGGCCAGCCTCGCAACCAAGCGTCCAGGCGATCGTGCTGTCTTTCGCGGCGTGAGCGGCGGAAAAATAACAATCGTGAGCGCGAGCCTGCATGTCTTCGCCATCGGTCTTGAGCACTTGCGAGGCCGCACCGGTCTGCGCAAAGACCTCGCGCAACATCGTGAGGTCGAGCCCGAGCGCCGCACCGAGACCAAGACCTTCGGCCAGCGCCGCCGTGTTCATATTCATGACCATGTTAACAAGTGCCTTCACCTGTGCGGCGCGTCCGGCCGGGCCGATGTAGCGCAAGGCGGAACTGAGTTTTTCCAAAACAGGTTTGGTGCGTTCAAAAACGTTCGGTTCTCCGCCGCACATGAGATAGAGTGTGCCGGCGCGAGCTTGCGGGATCGACGAAGCCATGCATGCCTCAAGCGCCTCGGCACCGACGGCGCGAGCGCGCCGCTCAATCTCGACGTGAGTCTTCGGCGTGATGGTTGCACAATTGACGAACCGTTTTCCCTTGGCGCCCACGAGCAGCGAATCACCCGTTTCTGAAAAAAGTCCAAGCTGCGCCGCATCATCCGTGACGACGGTAAAAACGATATCGGCGGAGGCGGTGACGGCCGCGAGCGTAGCGACACTGACCGCGCCAAGTTCCTGCGCAAGGGCGGTCGCGGCTGGTGCGTGGACATCATAAACCGCGGCGATCGAATAGCCGCAGTCTTTTAAGCGACGAGCCATGTTGGCTCCCATGCGACCGAGTCCAACAAAGGCAATTTTTTCGAGCGTCATAAAATAGATTGGCGATGAGCGAGCGTGCTCAGAATTGCCTCCATCGCCAGTCGTGTGACGATTTTTAGTGACCGTCGGGCGACGCAACCTCTTCGCCTCTGCGAAAAGTGTGGACAGGCGACTTTCACGTCGCCCGTTTTTCTATCGAAGGTCCAGCGGATCGACAGGAGAATCGAACCACTATATCGCCATGGCCGATGGTTCGTTTTCTCCTACGAAAATGGTCCTGCCTATTTCATCCCGGCAACAAACGCCTCCATCGCTTCGCGAGTGATCGCGTGTCGGGCGGCACATCGGGGACACCGAATTTCTATTTTTTCGTCGGAACCGAAAAGGCCGTCGGGGTCCTCCTTCATCGCCGGGGCAAGCACTTCCATCATGCGCTGCTGGTTGCAACCGCAGTGCCACCGATAAACACGGCGTTCCATCAGCGCGAGTGTTTCGGATTGATCCAACGCGGCGGCTTTTTCCGCGGTGAGTTCGGCAAACCATTTGGTGTCGCAATCGGGATGCTCCGATAACAAAACAAAATCCTCCTCGCCGATCTGGAAATAGCGCGCGGGACGTTGTTCGCTGCGAGTGAAAAACATTTCAGCGGCAGCCAACGGATCGCCACCGACAAAATCGATTGCGCTGCGGCGTTTCGGCTCCTTGCCTCGAACGACATCGGCGTAGAAAAAATTGGTCCCCATTTCGCGTACGTTTTCCGTGAATACGCGACCAATGACCGCGCCCGTGCTGTTGTCGCCGGTAAGGAAGATGTTCAGCGAGGGTTCCTGAAAATGCAGCGTCCAAGCCACCATCTCGTTCCACGGACGCGACGCGCAATGCAGCACGAACCCGGCGAGAGCCCGCTTGAAAAGCGCATCGTGCTCCGGCTCGACTTTCAGTTTCTGATCGCCGAGGTGCAGGTAGTAATCGACGAAGAGCTCGCTGAACGAAGCGCGTGCGAGCAGAGCATTGCGATTGCGCACAAAATAAGTGCGGACTTCGAAACCGGAATCGGCGGGATTTATGGGAGAAGACTCGGACATTCCCTTGAAGGAGCGCAGTCCGCGCCGAAGCTCAAGTCCGCAGAATGAAATCCAGCGTTATACGAAGAAAGACAGTCCACGGAGAATAGTCACCATTGCCAACAAGGCCAGACTGCAAAGCAACGTTCCGACGTCAAAACGACCACCACTGAAATTTGGCGGTTTAAAACGATTCGTTTATTCCGTCGTTCATTTCCCCATCTGGGCGTGATTAAGCCAAATCTACGTCCGTTCACTCCTTCCATTCGGAGCTTTTGAGCGTTTTCTGCGCCTTGCTGACTTTCGGTTTAACCACGAACTGACAATAACCCTGACCCGGATTTTTTCTAAAATAGTCCTGATGGTAGTCCTCAGCCGGATAAAATTCCTTCAGTGGTACCAGTTCGGTTACGATTTTTTCGGAAAGTTTTTTCTGCTCCGCGGCGATGGCCTTTTCAGCGGCAATTTTTTGTGCGTCGGTCGTGTAGAGGATAATCGAGCGATACTGAGTGCCGTGGTCGTTGCCTTGATAGTTGAGCGTCGTCGGATCGTGCACCGTCCAAAAAAAGCCCAATAGTTTTTCGAGCGAAACCTGGGCCGGATCGTAGACGATTTTCACGACCTCCGCATGGCCGGTCGCGCCGGAACAAACATCGCGGTAAGTCGGGTTGGGTACCGAGCCGCCGGCGTAACCGCTTACGACGTCTTTTACGCCGGGCACGAGGCGGTAGGTGGCGTCGAGGCACCAGAAACACCCGCCGCCGACGACTAGGGTTTCAGTTTTGGTTTCAGCTGTGGTTGTCATGGGAAAAGCGAGGGCGCAGAGCAGTAGGATCGGAAAAAGGAACGTTTTCATGGAGCACAAAAGGAACGTGTTGAAGAATCAGCGGTTGGCAAAAATAGGAGGCATTATGCCCATGATTTATTCCCGAGGTTGCGCAACCCGCCTCGGCTCAGCAAGGTGAGCAGGCGCATCTGGGGTGTATTACGGACACGTGTCGTGCCAACGTTGACAGACTGTGGGCTTCAGCGTTTTTATGTCCGCCCCTTCCCCATGAAAATTGAAAAACTTTCCCGTTGGGCATGCACGAGTGTTGCGCTGGGCGCCTTCGCCCTGACCGCACAAGCCCAGTATCGCAACCGCGACAATCATAACCTCGGCGATAGCGGCGAGGGCGTCTACACCGCGCCTTACCAGCTGCCTACCGTAAACGAGGTCACGGAAATCATCGAACGCGTCCATGCGTTCGTGGAAAAAGCCAGCCCCACACGCGTGATCGACGAAAACACGGGCAAGGAGATCACCGATTTTGCCACTCCCCAACCAAATGCCATCGCTGATCGCGGCGATGAAGGCGCGTATAATCCCTGGCAATATACCATGGGCGTCACCCACGCCGCGATGCTTCACGCCACTGCCGTCACTGGCGACCCGCGTTATGCCGCTTTCACGAAACGGCACATGCAGTTCATTCACGATCGCCTCCCCTACTTCAGCAAACAGGCCGAACTCGTCAAAATAACCCCGGGACACGAATACCGCGGCGTCGAGGCACGCGATCAGCCGCGTCCGAACAGCTTCCGCGCCGCGATCCAACCCGAGAGCCTTGACGATTCAGGCGCGATCGGCGCCGCCCTGGTCAAGGCCCGCCTCGCCAAAGTCGGTCCCGATCAAATCGACCTCATCAACAAGCTCGCCGATTTTGTCGCTAACAAACAGTTTCGCCTCGCCGACGGCTGCTGGGCCCGCAAACGCCCCCAGCCCGTCTCTCTCTGGGCCGACGACTACTATATGAGCATTCCGCTCATGGCGCAGATGACTCGCCTCACTGGCGATCCGAAATACGTCAACGACGCCGCCCGTCACTTCGTCAAAGCCGCGCCCCGCCTTTTCAATCCCCGAACCCAGCTCTATACCCACGGCTGGAATGAAAACCAGCCCTATAATCCCCAATTCTACTGGGGCCGCGCCAATGGCTGGGTCACGATGGCCGCCTGCGAACTGCTCGATGTCCTTCCTGCCAACCACCCCGATCGCCCGCGGATCCTCGAACTTTTCCAAATGCACATCCAGGCGCTCGCCTCGCTCCAAGCGCCGAGCGGCATGTGGCGCAACCTCCTCGACAAAACCGATTCCTATGAAGAGTCATCCTGCACCGCGATGTTCGTCTACGCGATCGCTCATGCGATCAACGAAGGCTGGATCAGCGCCGCAAGCTATGGCTCGGTCGTGCAGGCAGGCTGGAATGGCCTGAGCACCCGCGTCAACGCCCGCGGTCAGGTCCTAGACACCTGCGTCGGCACCACCTTCGCGAGCGACAACGTGTATTACTACCACCGTCCGACCAGCACCGATGCAACCCATGGCGTGGGCCCCGCGATCATGGCTGGCGCCGAGATGATCCGACTGTTGAAGAACGAAAAAGTGATCATTCGCAAGCAGTGGCGAACCTATCATTATATACCAAAAGAATAACCCTGGCCGCCAAATACGACCGCCTTGTTTAAAAGCCCCGCAAACCGCGGGGCTTTTTATTTCAAAGTTCAGACAAAACTTTTTTAAAGGTCCAAATCATGCCGTGCGTCGAAAGCGAAGCCGCACCAACCGTCGCGAAGATTCTCGTTCAGCTACCGGGCTTTTCGATCGGAATCCTGGCCAGTTCTGCCGGCACTTGATCGGCCGGATAGGTTGGGAAACTCAGTTCCAACAGCGAAACCGCCGGAATATCGAAACGCATCGTACCCGCGCTGCGGTCCACGAGCATCGCCACCGCCACCGGCACCCCGCCGCCCTTGCGAACAATGTCGATGCACTCGATCACGCGGCCGCCACGGGTCACCACATCCTCGGCGATCAATACAGGTTCGCCCGGCTCAAATTTAAAACCACGCCGCAGAACCAAAATATTGTTTTCCTTCTCGGCGAAAACGAAGCGCGACTTTGTCTGGCGGGCGATTTCCTGGCCGATCACCAGTCCACCCATGGCCGGCGCCAACACGGTGCGGAACGACAGCGACTTCAATTTCGCGCACAACAACTCCGAAAGACGCGTCACCGCCGTCATATCCTGGCACACCTGCGCACATTGGAAGTAATGCCCGCTGTGCAACCCCGAACGGAGTACAAAATGCCCCTGCAGCAGCGCCTTGGTGCGTTTGAAGATATCGAGAATTTCCTGTTGTTGCGTATCCATGCCACCGACGCTGGCGCCGGCCCGGCAAACCGCAAAAACTTTTTCGCTTCTTCTCGTTGCCCAATGACTGCGGTTCCGCGAGCGGCGCCAGCCTTGCCAATTCTTGGAGCATATATAAAAAGGCCTCGTGGTAATCGAACACGCACCGCTCGAAGACGAATTCGGCGACATCCTCGACAAGGCCATGCGCCATACAGGCATGACCGAGCATGTCCTTGCCGAGCGTTCGGGCGTAGCGCTTGAAAAAATTCACGACGCCATCGACTACCGCTACGATCTCAATGCGGACGAAATTCGCCGGTTGGCCGCCGCGCTGGAGCTTAATGAGGCCGGCTTGCTCGCCATCGCGGAAGAACGCTATCCGCTGCCCGAAATCGCCGGCCTGCCCTTTTGCCTCTATCCCCTCCGCTTCCCACATGGTATCGGCGTGGCCAACGCCTACATCGTTGCCGATTGCGGCCAATCGACCGGTTTGCTTTTCGATACCGGCACCGACTACACGCTTCTCCGCCGTCTATGGCCAAGAAGCGTGAAAAAGCCGGAGGCCATTTTTGTCACCCACGGCGAAACCGAGCACATCGGCGACCTCCGGGAACTGGTCGCCAACGAAAACAATATTCCGGTTTTCTGCCCGGAAGGGAAATGTATCGCTGGCGCGGTGGCGCTCGGAGAAGGAGCGAAACTCACATTCGGGCGTCTCGAAGTACAATCGTTAAAGACACCCGGACATTGCGAGGCGCACAATTGCTACATTGTGGCGGCCCCCGCGGCACCCTCTGCCGCGCCGCTGCTCGTCTCAGGCGACACTCTGTTTGCTGGTTCGACTGGAGGTGCCTTCTATTGTCGCCAGAAGCTCGCTACCACCCTCCGCCGCCTTCTCGACAATTTGCCTGAAAACACCGTGGTCGCCCCTGGCCATGGTCCGCTCACGACAATAAAAAACGAACGGCGTTTTAATCCGTTCGTCCGTTGAGCCCACAAGGGCCGACAAATTCTCGCAATGGTCGGGGCGGTGAGATTCGAACTCACGACCTCTACGTCCCGAACGTAGCGCTCTACCAGGCTAAGCTACGCCCCGATTTTTTTGCGTTCTTTCTAAAAGAAAGAGCCGCCGAGACAAGGTCACCCGAGCCCCAGCGGCAAACAAAATCTTTGAAAGATTACTTGGCGGGATTTTCCGCTGTCGCCACGACAGGCGCTTTGGCCATCGCGCTTTCATTCGCGCGAGTCGTCAGCATTTCCGTGTAGCGCTGCACTTCGAGCTCAGCGGCACGACGGGCCTTCTTGGTGATTTCCACCTTCTTGGCCAGTTCGAGAACCGCACGATTTTCCTGGTCACGAGTGGCGCGCTTGGCGGCGAGATCTTTTTCCAAAGAAGCAGCAAGCTTGTTGTTGAGCTCAACGCCGTCGGTGTACTTCTTGGCGTCGTCCTTCAACTTCTGGATCTTGGCGGCGAATTCGTCCTGCTTCTTTTTCTTCTGTGCCTCTTCAGCGGCGATGCGCTCGGCATTGCGCTTGTCCGAGTCAATCTTGGCCTTCGCTTCGAGCTGCCTCTTCTCTTCGAGTTTCTTCTGCTCAGCTGCGGCTTTTTCTTCAGCGATAGCCTTGACGCGAAGATCGGCTTCCTTGGAAGCGCCGCGTTCGAAGAACACGAAAACAGCCATGAACACGATCGGGATAATAAGGTAGTAGCGATTCATATCGGCAAAGTCTCTGGGTTGAAGTGATCAGGATTTGGCTTTCTTAGCGCTTTGGGCCGCAGCGAGGGCCGCAGCTTCATCGGCCTTCTGGATCTTTTTAAGAACCTCTTCGAGGCCCTTTTGATTGGCTTCGGCAGCTTTGACGTACTTCTGAAGGAATTCGTCTTCGTTCGCCAATGTCGCCTTCTCAGCGGCGAGCTTTTTGATGCCGGCGTCTTCGACTGCGATTTCGTTCTTTAAGCGGTCGACGGTACGGAGCACGCGATCGAGTTCGTCACGAGCCTTGTCGCTGGCGTCCTTGAGGTCGATCTGGAGCTGCTTTTCTTCGGCTTCACGCTTTTCGCGTTCGGCCTTCTCGATCTTGCGCTTCTCCTGAAGTTGAATGGCTTCCTCGACCGCTTTCTTTTTAATTTCGAAGTCGGCCCGAGCTTTGGCCTCACGATCGGCCTTTTTTTGGTCTTCAATCTTCTGTTTTTCCTCTGCGAAGTTCGCATTGAATTGCCAATAGAAGACGGCGAAGATGATGACACCGATGAGAGGGAAGAGTATGTAAAACTTCTTCATGTTTTAAGGGGGGAAGGTAAGGGTTATTTTTTGGGCTGGGCGGTGGCTGTGCCTTTAAACTTTTCGCGTTCGTCGATGGACTCCTTGATGAGCTTCAACAGGCTGGTGGCTTCCTTGGATTTTGGATCGGCCTTCACGGCTTGTTCGGCAGCCGCCAGAGCTTCGTCGAGACGTTTGAGCTCAAGAGCCAGATAAGAAACGAGTACAAGCGTGGGGGCGGGTTTATCGAGACCCTTGTTCACCGCGGCTTGGAAATGCTTCAAGGCCTGCTCGGGCTTGTCAGCGTTGTAATAAATCTGGGCAATCAACTGCTCCAAGTTGCCGGCTTTCGGGAAGAGCTTGATCGCTTCGAGGAAGACTTCAATCGCGCGGGCTTCTTTGCCCATCTGCTGGTAGCAGTTCGCGAGCAATTCCCAGTTGCGCTGTTCCGAGTCGATTTTTCCGTTGCGCAGGCCTGTTTCCAACAACTCAGCGGCATATTGATGCTGCTGCATGTTGTAATAGAGACCGGCGAGCTGGTAATTATCGCGGTTGCTCACCATCTGGCCAACGGCTTGTGCGCGTTCCAGCGTGATGACTGCACCGAGTTCGGCATCCTTGTCGTTCGCCGCTTGGAGAGCGAGGTAGGTTTGGAACAGCATCGGCCAGAAACTCTTGTTGTTCGGGAATTTCTTGACCATGAGCTCGAGCAATTCCGAGCAGGCGGCGTTGTCGCCCAGCTGCTGGAGAGCAGCAAGGTAGAGCGTGTAATGTTCGTCCTTGGGAGAAATTGTCAGGCGAAGCACTTTGGCTGCTTCTTGCGCCGTCTCTTTCATGCGGTTCAAATCCACTTCACTGCCAAAGGTCGCTTCGCTGTAAAGAATACGCGCCCACATATACTGCGCTTCGGCAGTCACCTTGGGACCGGAGACCATGCGCTTGCCGTAAGCATGCGCCTTCGACATGGCAGCCTGCTGTGCTTCCTTCGTCTTTCCTGGAGCTGCGGCTTCCGCCATGTACAACTGAGAAAGGGTGGAAAGTGTTTCGTTCTCATTGATCGGCAGAACGCGGGCCCAACGGAAGAGTCCCTTTTCGTCACCGATCTTCAGCATCGTTTCAAGCGGCTCAATCGCGGCGGCCGGTTCACCTTTGGTGAAGACGAGCTGCGCTTTGTAGCCGGAAAGAAACGCGCGGTCATAAGAAGACGGTTCGGATTTGGCCAAAAGGCCGTCGATGGTCTTGATCGCTTCGTCCCACTTTTTGGCTTCGTACATCGCAGCCAAGGGGGCGATGCCAGCGGAAACCTTTTCTGAAAGTTCCGGGGCGTTTTCGACTCGTTGAGCGGAGGCGATTGTCGCACCAAAAAGGAGCGACGCTGCCACCGCCATGGCGCCTAAACGAGGGAGGGTTTTGAAAGATGTAAGCATGGCGGGCGAAGATTATTCCTCGGTGATGGCGAAGGAGAAGGGCTGCTGCATTTTGGCGGCAACGGCACGGCCGCCTTTTTTGCCAGCGCGGAATTTCCACTTGTAGATAGCGTCGATGGCAGCGGAGTCGAAGGCGTGATTATCGGACTTCACCACACGGGCGTCGCGAACGTTGCCGTCGCTGTCGCAGATGAATTCCACCAGCACTTCAGCGCTGATGCCCTGACGCTTCATTTCGAAAGGATAAACCGGCTGCACGCGGTTACGCGGCACGGGTTGTTGATCGAGGTTCTTCAGATCGAAAACCTGCGAGATCGCACCCGAAATCGGACCCTGCGACTTCGGCACGGTCATGGTGATACCGGCTTTGGGCGGAGGAGGTGGTTGGACCGGCTGAACGAAAGAGTCGATGTTCACCACGCCAGGGACGTCGGCGACGCTCGGCGGAGCGATGCTGGCGGTCTCGGCGGAAGCTTCGGAGCTATCGGTCGGCTCTGGCGGCTCCGGTTCCATTTCGGGCATGACAAGCTTGATGACTTGATCGTCAGTCTTCTTGACCACCTTCTTTTTCTTGAGCCAATCGAAGCTGATCTCGCTGCTTCCCGCCAAACCGGCGTGAATGAGGACCGAACAAAGAATGGCAATGATTAAATCGCGGCGCATGTTGCAGAGGGGTCGAGGTTATTTGCCCGTGGCGCGGTAGACGGTCTCAATCGAGACCTGAGTGATGCCCACTTTGCGAACTTCATCTAGGGCTGCAACGGTCGGGCCGTATTTGGCGCGATCGTCACCAGCCAGCAGGATGCGTGGATTTTTCGCATTCTGTTTGTATTGAAAAAGGCGCGGTGCGAGCTCGCGATCCGTAATCAGATCCCTATCCCAGTAGATACCGGCATCGGTTACCTGCAAAATGACTGGAGGGTCGGGATTGACCTGGGTCGAGGTAGGTGGAGCAGCAACCGGCAGTTCCACCGGAATGGAGAAAATCTTGTTCAACGTCAGGGTGTACAAGACGAAGGTTGCCAAGAGGAAGAAGACGACGTCGATCAGAGGAATGATCTGAATGTTCGCTCTCTTTCTACCTGAGGATGTTTGTGCTGCGCCGCCACCGGCCATGGTAAGAATGGGTTAAGATTAAAGGTGCTTTAGTGACTATAACGCGCGAAGCGGATATTTATTACTGTCCGGCCGGGCGAATACGGGTTTCGAGGTAAACTTTATCAAAGCCGATCATGCGGGCTTGGTCGAAGACGTAGCGGACCTGACTGAAGTACGCGTTCTCGTCACCGTTGATAAAAATTCTGGCCGATTTGCCTTCGCGGGCGAAGTAATCACGCATGCGGTCGAGGAAAACTTCCAAGCTGATGCGCTCCTTGTTCCAACCCAAGGAGCCGTCAACTTCAACCGTCACTGTAACGGTATTACTCGGATCGCGGCCCTCGCCGGAGACCGCACCCGGCAGCGTGACCGTCAATCCCTCGCTCTTATTGAGCGTGAGTGTAAAGAGAACGAAGGTTGCCAGCAGAAAGAAAACAACGTCGATCAAAGGAATGATCTGGATGTTCGCTTTCTTAGGACCACCTGGTTTGCCACCACCTGAAGAGCCACCGGCCATGGTTGGAAAGTATTAAATGTGAAAAGGGGCGAGTGTTTCGGCCGATGCGAGAAGCATCAGCCGACCGAAGCGTACCGAATCCAGTGATTAGGAGGTATGAGTTTCGTTCTTCTTGAGGATGAGCTCAAGAGCGTTCGAAACGTCGGAAATCTCGTGTTTAGCCTGCTCCGCACGGGAGTTGAGGATGTTGAAGGGGAGCAAACCGAGAATGGCGATGAAGATACCGCAAGCGGTGGCGATGAGCGCTTCAGCGATACCGCTCATCATGCTGTTGGCAGCTTGAGCGAGGTCACCGGTCAATTCACCGAAGGTGCGCATCATGCCGGTCACGGTACCAAGAAGACCAAGGAGAGGAGCGGCGGTAATGACGGTGTCGAGAACGGCCACACCCTGCTGGAAGCGTTGGAGCTCCTGATTGGAAGCGCGGATGAAAGCGTTGGAGAGGGATTGATCGCGGTGCGTGAGAGCATAGCAGAGAATGCGAGCGAGGTAATCCTTGCTCTTCTTGCCAAGGGCGATGGCGCTTTCGAAGTCGCTTTGCTCAACATGCTCGAGCATCTTCTCAACAACTTCCGGCTCACGGCTGGAAGCTTCGCGCCAAATGAAGATGGCACGCTCAATGGCGACAGTGACGCCGAGGAAAGAGATAATCAGAATGGGCCACATGATGATGCCACCTTCGTGGAAAAGCTCCATCGGAGTCCGGTGCATCAAAAGCTCGAAACGGGCGAGAGGCAGAATACTGGTGATCATGTTGGATTACGTATTTTTTGGGAGTTAACAGTGAGATATGTTGGTGAGAAAAACTGGAAGGGGGCGAAAGCGCGGGGCGGCGGGTAGCTCAGCAGGGTCACAGCCAAAGAAAATTAAAAAAACTAAACGGCCGGGATATATAAGCTGAGCGGTTGGCGGGTATTCGCAATTATAGAAATTGGGTATTTTTTGAAGGGTTACAGGGGAACTAACTGAACGAAGCGGAAGAGGCAAATACGAGGCAGAAAGGACACGAGTAGTCCTTTCATGAAATTGGTCTGTCAATGCTCTTCTTTAACTTTCTTACGTCAGATTACAGAAGTCGCGTTGGCTGCCCGACTAGGACTCGAACCTAGACAAAACGAGTCAGAGTCGTTTGTGCTACCATTACACCATCGGGCAGTAAGAAAAGGAGTAACTCACTCTGACGTAAGAGAAAGCTGGAGCCGGCGATGGGATTCGAACCCGCAACCGCCTGTTTACAAAACAGGTGCTCTACCATTGAGCTACGCCGGCAAAGCTTGAAGGGCGGACTCAGCACCGAGGTGCCAGGATTTTTCCTTTCTTAAGTCTGTAAAAGAACATCCGGCATCTTTGTGGCCACCGGAAATTTGGTGGCTCCCCGGGGACTCGAACCCCGAACCAATTGATTAAGAGTCAACTGCTCTACCATTGAGCTAGGAAGCCAAAAAACGAACCGTGAAAAACTCAGATTTCGCCCCCAGGTGTCAAATCCTTTTGCGGCGAAAATGACTTCGGACAGTCCGGCGAAGCTCGCCGTCGAAACACGCCCCTCCCCCGCTTTCGAATGCAGCGCCGGCTGTAGTTCCCGCGTCACTACAGCAGCCGTCGATATCGAAGCCCGGAAGCCGGTCGTCCGGTGGCAGTTACGCCGAAGGCAAATTTTAGTCCGCCTCCGCGAGTTTCTGCGCTGTGAAAAGAACCGGCACGCTCATGCGGACTTCCACCGCCCGACCGTCTTTTTGCGGGGGTTGAAAAACCCATTGAGAAACCGCAACCGTCGCCGCCCAGCCAAAATCCTCGTGGGTCGACGAAACGATGCGCGGGAAAAGCACTTTCCCTTCCTTGGTGACGATAAACTCGATTTCCGCCTGACCGGTCAGCCCGTCGTCTTTGAGCGCACGGGGATAAGTAGGCGAAACCTGGCGGATAAGTTTAGGGCGTTCGGAGAGTTCGGTCGCCGCGAGAATCGACGGCGCGGGTTTGCGCAGCTCCGCCAGCACCCGGCGCGATTCGGGATCCAGCGAGAGTTCCCCGTCGAATTGATAATGTTCCTTGGCCATGCTCATCACACGCAGGGCTCCCTTCCGGGCGGGTTGATATTCACTGGCCTCGACCATGGCGACAACCGCCTTGGCGAAGCTCTTGTTGCTGGCCGCAGAGGAATTTGCAAAAAGAGGCCGTCCCACGTAATCGACCACAAAACTGGCATCCGCCCAAGCAGGCTGTCCGGCCATAACCACTTCATAGGGGTACACGACCGGCGCTTTGCGTTTTGCCACGGGCACGGAGTTGGAGGGGGTTTCGAGCTGCGGCGTTTTTTGCGGAGCCGGGTCGCTGCGGACGGCCTTCTCCTCGTTTTGGGTCAAAAACTCCACGGACGCGCGCAGGCGGAAGGTGGAGGGCTGCCCGTCGCGGGTGCCAGGTTCAAACTTCCAACCATTGACCGCTTTGACCGCGTAGGGATTGAGCTGCTTTTGTGGCGAACTCGTCACCACCGGATCGCGCACGGTGCCGTCCTGCGTCACAGTAAAGGTGACAATGACGGTGCCTCCCGCTCCCGAACGGAGCAACGAGGTGGGAAAAAGCGGCGCCGGTCGCGAAATGACCTTGGGGAGCACCTTCGTAGCCCCTCCCCCCTCATCTACGTCTTCAATAATGGCGTCAGCCGCCCTCCCCAGGTTTATTGCAAACAATATACTCAACAGTGCGACGGCAGATACTAAACTTTTCATATATCCAATGTGTTGACGGTTTCGGTTGGATGCAGGTGGACTGACCCGTCCCGTACGGGTTTGTTCACCCTTGGCCCTCCGGTTTGTATACTAACAGATTGTCGGCCGCCGTCATCGGGTGCGCATGACATTGACGAAGTTTTAGCAGAGGGAAAACCCTCGTCCAACAGGTACAAAACCCCATGACTGCCATCAATTTTTAAGCCCACAATAATTGTATTAACATATAATATAGCGAAGCCTGATTGTAATGCCTTTATAAAAAAGCCAAACACTATTGTATTACCTAAATAGTAAGTGACAGCAGGACGAAAGAAGGTAGCGTCAACCCATCAGTTTGACCGAGGCGGGAGGGAACGCATGGGCGTCATTTGAGGCCGGGAGGCCGTCGTACCCGCGGAGGACAGGCTGATCTACAAACATATGAATACGTCGTCCATCCGTACCAGCTGTATATTATTACTTGCCGCGGTCGCACCGATCGCGTTTTCCACTCCGGGGATTGCCGCAACCGAAACGAAACCCGCACAACCGGCCGCGGCAACCGCACCGGCCAAGCCGGCCCCCGCACCAGCGGCGGCTCCGGCAACTAAACCATCTGAACCCGCCAAGTCCGCCGCGGTTCAGGCTCCCGCTCCGGCTGCGAAACCCGCCCCGGCCCCCGCGGCGGCTCAAAAACCAGCCGAGACACCTAAGCCTCTTCCGCCGGAAACATCGCCCACCGCCGCCGCAGGCGACGAGGTCCTCGTGATGGACACCGTTTACGCGTTTGGCCGGTTCAATGAGGAGAGAACGGTGCTCAGCTCGGCTGTTCCGATCGACTCCCTTACCTCGAACGAATTGCGCAGCACCGGTTACACCGAAACCAGCCAGGCTCTCCAAGCTTTGGTTCCGTCGTTCAACTTCCCCCGCCCCAGCCTCACCGACGGCACCGACCATATTCGTCCGGCGTCGCTTCGCGGTCTCGCGCCCGATCAGACTTTGATCCTGGTGAACGGTAAGCGTCGTCATCCCAGCGCGCTCATCAACGTCAACGGCACCAGCGGCGCCATGGGACGCGGCTCGGCCTCGGTCGACTTCAATGCCTTTCCGCCAACCGCCATCGGTGGAGTCGAAGTGCTTCGCGACGGCGCCGCGGCGCAATACGGTTCTGACGCCATTGCCGGCGTTATCGACCTGAAATTACGCAGCGACATCGGCCGCTCGCTCTCCGCCACGGTCGGTTCTACCTACGAAGGCGACGGTAATATATTAGAGCTCGCCTTCGATGCGGGCGCCAAACTTGGCGAGACTGGCTTTATCCACGCGTCGACTTATTTCCGCGATCGCGAAAAAACCAATCGCACCGGCACGGATTTCCGCCAGCAATATTTCGGTTTCAATAGTTCCGGCCAGCCGGTGGTCTTCCCCACGGTCAACACGACGACCGACAATCATCCGGTTCCCCCGGCGGGCGCCACTTTCGATCCACGCGAAGCGACCGTCAACCGTCACAGTTCGCGCTTGGGCGATGCCGATAGCAAAGAGTATGGCATCTTCATCAACTCCGAAGTGGGCAAAAATGTTAAGGGGTATGCATTCGGTGGATACACTCACCGCGACAGCAGCGCAGCCGCGAACTTCCGCCGTCCGCTCGACAACAGCAACGTGCGTTCGATTTTTCCCGACGGTTTCCTGCCTCTCATCAAGGCCAAGGTGACCGATAGTTCGATCACGGGAGGCGTCAAAGACCTCACGGGCGATTGGACTTGGGACCTCAGCCAAACCTGGGGTTCGAACGAACTCAAATACGACGTCGACAACACGGTGAACGCCACGCTCGGCAATGCCAGTCCGACGCGTTTCTACGCGGGTAAACTTTTCTTCCAGCAGGCCACCACCAATTTGGACCTTACTCATCAGTTCGACTTCGGCTGGAACGCTCCGCTTCGCCTAGCGCTCGGTAGCGAATATCGTTGGGAAAATTACAAAATCACCGAGGGTGAACCCGATTCCTACCGCAACGGTGGCGTGCGCATCCTCGACGGACCGTTTGCCAACAGTGCAACGACGCTGCCGGTTCCAGGCGCGCAAGGTTTCCCGGGTTTCCAACCTGCCGACCGCGTCAATCCGAAGCGCAACAACTACGCGTTTTATTGCGACGTGGAGAACCAGGTGACCGACAAAATCTACCTCTCGGCCGCTGGGCGTTATGAAAATTATAGCGACTTCGGATCGACGCTTAACGGCAAGGTCTCGGGCCGCTGGCAGGTCGCCAAGCCCTTCGCCGTCCGCGGCAGCGCGAGCTCGGGTTTCCGCGCGCCGTCGCTTCATCAAAGTTACTACAGCCAAACGGCCACGTCCTTCATCTCGGGCGTGCCGTACGATATCCGGACGTTCCCCGTGAATCATCCCGTCGCCCGCCTGCTCGGCTCAGTGGATTTGAAACCCGAGAAGTCCCAAAACTACAGCGCCGGCGGTATCCTGCAGCTCGGTAATACGTTCTCCGCCACGGTCGACCTCTACGAAATCATCATTCATGATCGCATTTCGTACTCCAGTAACTTCAACGACGCGTCCGTGCGCACCTTCCTGGCCGCCCAAGGCTTTCCCGGTGTCGGCGGCGCCCGGTACTTCACCAATGCGATCAACACCAAGACGCATGGTATCGACCTGACGATGCGTTATCTCATCACCACCAAAACCGCGGGCAATCTGATCCTGACCGCCGGAATCAATTCCAACCGGCAAAAACTCACCCGCGTCGCCGAAACGCCGCCGCAGCTCGCCGCGATTTCGACCGTTCCTCTGATCGACCGTGTCGAAACCGTGCGCTATGAAAAAGGCCAGCCGCGCGATACCATCAATCTCGCGGCCAACTACCGCCTCAAAAAGTGGAATCTCGTCGTCCGCGAAGTCCGTTATGGCAAGGCCTCCCTCGCCGGCAACGCCAACGACGTGACCCGCGACCAGACCGTCAGCGCAAAATGGCTCACCGACATCAACCTCGCTTACGACTTCAGGCGCTATCTGTCCTTCAACCTCGGAGCGAACAATGTCTTCGATGTCTATCCCGACAGAGTTCTCCCCACCAACAACCCTTCGGGTTTCGTTAAATACCCGAACGTTTCTCCCTTCGGTTACAGTGGCGGTTTCTACTATCTGCGCCTCAACAGCCAGTTCTAAGATCTAAGTACTGGTTGTTGAAATATCGTTATCAGTGTCACGGCCCTTCTGCTCCGGCAGGAGGGCCGTTTCGTTTGTTCGCCCGGCCCATGCGCTGAAAATAAGTTCCCACGTCCGGGCGCAGCGAAGCCATGAGCTTCCAAAGAAATGCAGTATCGCTCCTGACCTCGATCGACTTTAACCGAATACGTGACGGCGACCTAAACAGAATGAACGTCCGCGACGCAAACATCTCTGCACCAGACGCCGCTCAAGCGGCAACGCATGCCAACATATCCGCATCGAGCGCCGCTTGAACAGCAACCATTGCCGTTTCAGCCGCAGCGACTGCGCTTCAAAGCCAATCGACCGCGGACATCCCTGCCTCGCCTGCCATTTGTAGCGCACTGACTGCGGATACTTCTGCGAACGTCGCGGAGTTCTCCGCAAAGACTGCCGACGTATCTGCAGCGATTACGGGGTTAGCGGCGATCATTGCAGGGTACACTGCGGTAACAGCAGCGGGATTTAAAGAGCAGCAATCGTCTTCGTGAGACGGTTATCCGATTGATTCCGCCTCTGCATTCGACGGCTCTGCGTGAAATACGATTTCGTTAGAGAGCAACCCAAACCGGTCGCTTACTCCAATTAAAAGTAACTCATCCAAGCTGCGCGATGGCGGCGCTTAAGAGCGGCGAACCAGCGGCACGCCGGATAAAGCGCCACCACAACCGAAATCCAAACCGCGTACACGACAGGAAGACCGAAACCCACGTCAGGTGGCGCCGTTACACCCCGGCCGATTAAAAATGCCGATGTGCCGAAGCAAATCTGACAAGCCACCATCGCCAGGGCGTGGATCAGCGGAATGTGGATTATATAATAGAAAAACGGCACCTGCCCGTACACAAGAAGCGGCTGCAAACGCTTCGACCATGGTCGCTCCAAAAGCGCCAACGCGATCAACCCGGGCCCGATTGTCATTAACACGAAGCAAAGCGAGGGCGGATATTTTGTGCAGTCGAGGAACGACATCACCGTGAGCGTCGGACGCGACTGCGTTGCCCAGGGTGTGAGATTGCCATAAACATTCGCCAGCCGCAGCGCCACAAAGCCCACGATCATACCGCAACCAACTCTTATCAGCCAGCGTTGGCGCGCCGCGGCGTCCCATTTATAGATCACGCCCATGCCATAGCCAGCCGCCATCACACCTATCCATGGTAGCACTGGATAACCAATGCGCATGGAAATGCCCCAGGAGGTCTTTATCTGCCCGGTCACATGCAAAAACGACCACAACCATGAAAAAGAACCCAAACTCTCCGGCTTGACGCCATCGAAGGCGTTGTGGCCGCCAATCAGAACCAGTCCGATTGTCGTCACCGCCCAGACGGGCAATCGAATGAGCGCCGAAAGCGCAATCATCGCTCCACCCAATGCCCAAAGCGTGCTGAAATTGTAGCTCTTGACGTCGATGGAGAAACGCCAGCCGAACCATCCCAACAGCGTCAAATCGAGAAATACCAGCCACAGCCCGCGCGTGAATAAAAACCAAGCGAGTTCTCCTTTCGATTTTCCCCGCTGGGCGGCGAGAAAGACGGCGGTGCCGGCGAGAAAACTGAAAATCGGAGCGCAAAAGTGTGTGATCCAGCGCGTGAAAAACAACGCTTCAGAGGTCTGGGCCAGATCAAGCGGATTCACGCGATGGAGCGCACCCTCATGAAAAAAATGCCGTACGTGATCGAGCGCCATGATGACCATCACAAGGCCTCGCAAAAGATCGACCGATTCGATGCGAGGGGCGCGCGAAGGGGCTGTGGATTCAGGTAAATTAGTTGGGGTTGGCAGCGTGGAAGTATCCATGATTACGAAGCAGTTGGGGAATTTTGGAGATGACCGCCAAAGACAGATCGTCAGGGAAATGAGCTGAAAAAACCGCCCTGTCCACGTACGATTTCCTCCCGAATCATCTGCGGCTGACTATGAAGTCGGCCCAAAATCAGGCAATCGTCCGCAAGTTTCCCGTGATTTTTGACAGGTTCGTGACAAATGGTCCGGCCACTTCGGCTATAACCTGGACATGCAAAATAGCATTCCAGCTGCCTTTTCGCATCCCTCCCAAAAACGAAAAAAGTTTCAATACGCTTTCACCCTGTTGCTTGCGTATTTTAGTCTCAGCCATCTCGCCCAAGCAGACCAACGCGTTGCCCAGCCGCAGGCCCAGACTTTCACGGACGCCTATCACGTGGCGCTCAACCTCGTTCAGCAACGGCCGGGCGTCCATATGCTGACCGTCGCCTCCACGTACAGCATGTATCCCAAACTTGACTGGGATTCGATCGTCGTCGTTGCACCGGTCTCGATCGATCAAGTTCAAGTGGGCGACATTGTCTGCTTCCGCGATCAAAGTGTTGATGGCCAGCGTAAGATTGTGCATCGCGTCGTAAAAATCCTTCGCAAGGACCACCGTTTGGTCACACGTGGCGACAATTTGGACCGTCCTGACCTGCGTCCTGTCGATGCAGACGCGCTGATTGGCAAAGTCACGCACGTTGTTTATTTTGACCGCACAGGCCAACAGCGTCCCGTCGATCACGTGCTGCCCACGCCGGTTCGCTACGAACAAGTCATCCACTTGTGACTCTCGGCGCGGTAAACTCCACCGGCTTCGGGCGGGGCTTTTTCTTAAACCCGGCCAGCGGGATTTCGGCGGCAGGATCAGTGCGTCATCGCGTAGACATAGATATTCAACATCATTTCCATGCACTCTTGCGCATGGTTCGGGCGGGTAGCGCGCACGCCTGACCAGCCGCATTGCAAGCCACTGAGCGTGATGACCGACACAATGCGGTCTTTCACGTACACGCCGTACAAACCGTGCTGCGCCCAACGCTTATCGTATCGCGCCTCGTGGTAAGTATGCGGCGGTTTCTCCGTCATCGTGAAAAAGCATGAGTAGATTTCGTGCTCCGACGACAGTGGCTTGATTTCGCAGCCCGGAATCAGCGCGGTGAACACCGCTTTGTTGTCGGCCAAAAACTTCGCAGGATCGGGGTTGATCGTCTTGTTAATGCAGGCGTCGACCACGACGAAGCCACCACGCTTGAAATACTCGGCCAGATTGGAACGCGCCGAGGCTGATCGAACCGCCGCCAGCGAATTTGCGAAGATGAACGGATACCGGCAAAGATCCTCGAGACTGTTCATGCTCACGCTGTACCAGGTCGGGTCCATATTCAGGCTCGTTTCGCGCCGGATGAAAATCGAAAGCCGGTAGTCCGCTTCGCTGTGCCGCTCCCAGTATTCGTCGGGCGTGCGCAACCGCGCCCAGCCAACCCGGCCGCCACGCATCACACTATCATCATCCTGGGCTCGGACGGAGCCGCCGAAGCCAGCCGCAAAAACCGCCACCGCCCCGACCAAAACCAGGCGCCTGAGGCATTTTTGCGGGAGAAGACTTTTCATTTTCGGGCGCCCTTTTTTCAGAGTAGGAACCAACGACGACGCAGGAGCAACTCCACTCCGTAGCAGCCGATAAGCAACGCCAGCACCCAGCGACGATGCCAAAGCTGGGTGGTCCGTTCGGAGACGATCTCGGGCGCCGCCGGCTCGCGGGGCGCGATCCATTGTTCTGGCACCGTTTCGTTCAGCACGACTCCGCCCGTTCGCTCGGCCAGTTTCGCCATTAAAACTTCGTCGACGGCCGAGTTGGAGTTTTCTCCCGCCGGCCCGTTGCCGGTGTCCTGCACGCGCATCCAGTGACGCGCCACGCGTCCGTTTTCCTCGATGGCCCGCAATTCCCATTCGCCGGCTCCGGATGGACGCCAACGGTAGGAAAGAGTTTCGCCGCCTTCCATGACGCGAGGAATTTCAACTGGAACCTGCCCGCCAAACACCGAGTAAACGTGAATGGGCGCGGAGCCGCCTCCAACCAATCGCAGTACAACATCCTGACCGATCTCCGTGCTCAGCGGCGCGTGATCAAAAACCAAATCACGTATCCGGTCGCGCCCGAGCCACGCGAAAAGATGACGCCAGAATTTCTCCGCGCCCTTGGCCGAACTTTCTTCATTCAACTTCCAGCGCCAGAGCGCGTCGCTCGTCAGGACGGCGCTTTGACCGCGTCCGTAACGTTGCATCGCCAACAGAATCGCGCGGCTACCATCTCCTCCCGCGGGCGAAGTTTCGCTCGGGTGACGCGCCAACACGACCGCACCGGGTTTGGCCCGCAGCACTTGCGCATAACTCGAAAATTTCGGCGAAACCATCGCCCCGCCCTGCCCGAAAATTTCCTGCGCGTCGGGCTCCCACGCAAATTCCGCAAGTTCTATCGCTTGGCCGCTTCCTCCGGCGTGGCCGTAGCGGACGCGCGACCGCGAGGACCCGCCGGAGGATTTCGGACGCGTGCCTTTGACCGGATTCGAATTCAAAAAAACAACCGGCAGCATTTTCTCCAGCTCGCTTCCGGCAAAACCGTTGGCCGATGCGTCGTCGGGCGCGAAGAACATCAGCACGCCGCCGTTCTTCACCCACTCGGTGAGCGCCGCCTGTTGCGCCGGGGAAAACTGCTGGGCTGCGGCGTTGGCCAGCACAATGACGTCGTAGGCCAAGAGCGCCGCCGCCGTGGAAGGAAAGCCCTTGGCGGAATTATCGAAATAGTTTGGCGCTAGAGCCAGGATCGGCGTGAAGGTAAACTCAGGATCGTCGCGCAGCATGTCGGCCAAAAATTTATAGCCCCAGTCGAGCGCGCCCTGAAAAAAGAGAATGCGGTTGTTGCCCGGCGCCTGCACCCGGATTTCCGCGCGAGCCACCACCGCTTGCTCGGCGTCGCCGATTTGCAGCTCGATCGGCAACAGCCCGATATTGTCGGCGCCGATCTCGGCCGTCCAGGTGTACATGTGCCGACCCGCTTCGAGCCGGAGCGTCTCTGTCGGTTTCTGATTGTTCCCCACGCGAAATCGGACCGGCACGGAACGCGCCGCCGGTTGATAACTGTCGAGCGTGACTTCGAGTTGAAAGGTCGAGCGCGGCGCGAGCGTGCCCGGCGCATTCCAGTCGCGCAGCGTGAAAAAAGATTTGCCGGTGTAGCGATTTCGCCCCGGCACGAAATAAAGCGGTGTGCCCGTGCCGAGCGCGGATCGCACCGTGGATTCCACCTGTTCGGATGCAGCCGAACCGCTGGTGTCGATGCCGTCGGTCAAGGTGATCACGCCGCCCCATCCGCCCGCCGGAGCTTGCTTCAGCACTTGCTGCAAAGCCGCGAACAACTCCGTGCGATCGCCCGCCAGCGCGGCAGGAGCGTCGACGTCCGCGATTTTTTCGACACCTCGCGCAAACGCGAAACTCGCCACATCGCTAAACGCCTTGCGCGCGGCCGGCTCGATCGCCAGCCAGCGCCGACGCGCATCGTCGCCTCGCTGCTGCCGCCGGTTGTCCGGCTTCCGCATGCTGTCCGAACGATCCACCAGCACCGCGAGCGGCCGGAGCGTTTCGTGGTATTGTTGGGAATATTTTTTCTCCACGCGCACCGGCCCAGCCAGCAACACCAGGAGCAATAGCAGGAGCAGGAAACGCAGACCCGTGAGCACGATCTTCCGGCCGGTCGAAAGCCGAACCAGCGTGTAGTGGTAACTCAGCGCCAGCAGCAACAGCCCGAGCACGGCGGCCAGCCCGAGGACCAGCCACGCCAGCTGCGAGTCGAGCCCGCCGAGCGTGCCGCCGAACCGCCACTGCACATCTTGGAAAACGGATGTCATCGCGCAGCCCCTTCCCGCGACAGGCGCTCGAAATACTCTTCGATCGCCTTCCGATAAGCCGGATCGAAATCGGCGGGATTGAAACGGCGAACGATTTCCTCGCGCTTCCCCTTCGCACGGGCTTCCTCAACGACGAGGACAAGACGATGAATTTTGTTTTTCAACAGCTCGAAGGCTGGGCCGTTTCCACCTTTCGGATCGGCCTTGATCGTCGTCGCGACGTCGTCAGCAAGAGTGCGTCCGGTTGCGTCAGGCAAAATCGCACCGGCCATCTGCGCCGCCATTTGCGCATCGCTTAAAGCACTTTCCTGCAAGGCCGCGCCGCCGGAGCCTGCCATCGCCTTCTCAGCACGCTCAAGCTGGTTGGCAGCCCGGCCGAGCGCCGCGGGCATTCCGCCGAGTTCGGCTTCGGTTCGCGCCATTTGGCCGGCAGGGGCGCTGCCCGGGGTTTCGGCCTTCTGCGCTTGCTCGCGCAGATTTTTGCTCAACTCCGACAACTGCTGCGCGGCTTCGTTGGAACCTTGCTGCTGCTGGTGTTCGGCCGCCCCGCCCAGCTTGTCGGCCAGCTTCCTCAACTGCTCGGCGCGCGACGATTGTTCCTGTGAAGTTTCTCGGTTCAGTTCGCGACGCGATTGATTAAGTTCAGCCAACGCGTTTTGGCGGCCCTTTCGTTCTTGTTCCTGCACGGCGTGCGCAAGCGCTTCCGCAGCAGCGGCGGCCGGTCCGCGAGCGGCGACAACATCGTTCTGCGTCAGCTGACGGCTGGCCTCGGCGGCATCTTTCCCGGCCGAAGCGACGTCAATCTGCACATCAGGATCCAGCGCTTTCTCGGCCAGCAACCGGTCAAGCTCCCGCGCCACATCGCTCTGGGCCGAAACCTGGTCGGTCGCACTTTCACCGAGCGCGCGCGCGATCTCCGCCTGTTTTTTCGCCAACTCTTCAAGGCGTCCGGCCGCAGTCTGACCACGGCTGGACAGCGCATATTGCTGCTTGTCCTTGAACGGATCCTGCACCTCGTCCTTTTGCGCAGGCGCCATGCTTTTTCTGAGAATCTTTTCCGTCGCGGTCAGCAGCGCCAGCGCCTGACCTTGTGGTTTGGTCGCTGGTTCGTTTTTCATCTCGGCGATGTCCTTGGCCGCGCTTTTCATGAGCGGCGAAGCCTGCGCCAGGTTGTCGACGACGATCACCGGCAGTCCCTCCTTGATCGCGGTTTCGCGCAATTCCGAAGTTTTCGTGGAAAGCGTCTCCTGGTCGGCCGCAACTTCGCTGTTGGTCTCGCGCCAAACCGGGTCGTCGCGCAACGATGTCGCGCTGGCCAGCTGGAAGTTTTGCTTCAGCAATTCGAGCTGAGCGATTTTCAGTTCACGGACCACGTTCATCAGATTCCGCCCGTTGGAGTCGCCGCCTTCGTCCGACTGCGTCACGTCTTCGCGCGAGGGTCGGATCTGAATAAATTGCAGCGGCGAGTTGATCGCGGGCGCGTCCGGCGCGAGTTCGCCGCGCAAGTGGTAACTCACCACGTCGAACTCCTGCGCCCCTACTTCGTCGAGGTACAGCGAGAGCGAAATCGGATGCGACCCCGCCTTGCCGGCGGTGTCGAGGACGGTCGTCTCGACCGGGCGCGAGAGCTTCGGCTCGCCATTCAATGCAATCTCGAGCGTGAGCTTTTTGTATCCGACTTTTGATTCGGCCACCGCCTGCAGCGGCACTTCCTCGATTGAGGTGGCCTTGATTTCCGACTCGGGCGTGCGCCAGACGATCCGGCCGGAGTAGTCGGTGGCCGGAGATTTTTGTTTTTCGTCCACCAGCGCGGTGGCTTGGGCCATTTCCTGGAGATGCGGCGTCGCCGGGCGCTGCAAGAATCGATGAGTCACTTCCAAACCCACTTCAACCGCCAACAGGGCCGCCAACATCACCGCCGCCGCGAGCGCGCCGAACCAGTCGAGCGCCCGCGAATTTCGGTGCACCTGCGTGTGAGCAATCGTATCGGAGCGCTGGGCCTCGGCCAACGCGGTGGAGGCATCCTTCAACTCCACCGCCGCTTCCAGCCGTGACTGAAGTTCCAGCCGTTCGTCGAGTTGCCGCGCCAAAGCCACCGGCGTGAGCGTGCGGCCCAGGTAAAACCATCGTGCGACGAAGGCCGCCGAAAGTGGTCCGAGAAACGCGGCGGCCCACACGCCGTGCGACCACCAACCCAGACGCGTGGCCAACACGCATGCGCTCGCGCCGAACACAAACACCAGCGCCCACAACAGCGGCGTGCGCCTGACACGCTCGCGCGTGGCGGAAACGAATTGGACGGGGACGTTCGGATTCATCGCGCTGTTCGGTTGGAAATTCCCAGTTCGATCACGAGGCCAAAAACGACAACAACCAACGCCCACCACCACAATTTCTGCTGATGCTCCGTTTCCTCCGCGGCGAGCAGCGTGTTTTGCGCCTTGATCTTTTTCGGCACCGCCTCGGTGGAGACGAGTTGCATCCAAGGAGTGCCTTGCACCGCGGTCGGGTCGCTTTCCTCGGGAGAGAGGCCGACCACAAAAAGCCGCTTCGCTCCACGTGGACCGCTCCACTCGAAAACGCCGGGGGCCGACGGCGTGACGTAGCCGTGCACCTCGCGCGGTTTCCCGCCCATCTCGACTCCGGCGACCGCCGTCCAATGACCTTCGCCTTCGGGCAGCGAGAGCGGCGAACCCACCCGGGCCACTGCGTCGGGCGCGCGCACGCGGGCATCGAGAAGATACTGGGCCGAGCGGTGAATGAAGGGAAGAAACGCGCCCTCGACCGGCCAGTTGCCATCGCGGCGGTCAGGCCCAAAGCCGGCCACGAGCACCCGACCGTTCCCCACCGTCAACTCACCGAGCGCCGGCGAACCATCGTCCCAAAATGCCAGCGGCTCGATCGCGTCCGCCGGCAAGGTCCAGCCGCGCGCAAAACGCCAGCCGATCAGTGTGCGAAGACTGTATTCGGCAAGCGGCGCCACCAAGGGATGCTCCACCGACCAGTCGCGCAGCCGCACTTTTGCCGGTTGTGCGATGATCGGCAAACGATGCTTCGCCAGCCATCGCGTCTGGGCCTCGCCGCCCGTGGCAAAAACCACCGCTGCCCCACCGGCCTGCAGGTAATTTTCCAGTCGCGACGCCGCGGCACCGGAGAACGAAGCCTCGTTGCGCAAAAACAAAACCGCACCCGTCGGCCACTCGATCGCGCTCGCGGGCAATACCTTCCAGCCCGGCGGAATCTTGCCCAATTCCTCGCAGGCCGTCGCCAGATAATCGGTGACCGCGTCGGCTGGCATCGCGTCGAGCAGGACGACCTGCGCTTGTTCCAACGCCGGAACCAACGCATATGCCACATTGTCCGCAACGAGGTCGTCGGCGGCCAGTTCGCACCGAATCCATTTTTCGTCCGCCGGAAAACTTCCGGAAAGGACAACAGTTTGAAACGCACCGCCCTCCAGCCGGATTGTTTTGCTGGAGATGGCCAGGAGTTGGTTGCCGGCGTAGAGACTCAGCGTTCGCTCGCCGGAACCGGTGTAGGTTTTAACAGGAATGCTGACAGTGACTTTGTCGCCCTCGCGCTGCACGGACGGCGTCCACAGCGCGGCTTGCAGCCGCACGGGATCGACCGGGGGCGAAAGCATCAAGCCTACGCCCGGCGGCAGTTTCGCCGTGAAGTCGGCGTTCAGCCAGCCGCTCGCCTGCTGATCGCTCACCACGACGATCCGACGCTCATCAGCCGAACCAGCCGCCAGAATTTCTCCCGCGAAGCGCAACGCCGGCATCGCCTGCGTGCCGAGCCATCCCGGTTGGAAGCGCTCGACTGCGAGGGCCACCGCTTTCACGTCGCGAGTCGGCGGCACCAGCCACGTTGGCTTTGGGTTCATCAACAGCAGGCCGATGGTCTCCTCCGGCGTCGCTTTCGCCAACAGGCCCAGCGTCCAGTTTCGCAGCCACGGCCAGCGTTCCGCCGCCCGCATGCTGAAAGAATTATCGAGCACGATGATCGTGGCGCGCGTGTTCCCCGAGGCAGTGCGCGGAAAAAATGGACGCGCGAACGCCGCGACGAGCAGGCCGAAAACCGCGCAGCGCAACAACAACACGATCCAGCGCCGAATGCGTTGCTTTCGCTGGTCCACCACCGAGATCTGCCCGAAAAATTTCAGCGAAGGAAACTCCGTCTGTTTCCGGCGGCGCTTCCGAAACAGATGCAACAGGACCGGCAGCAATGCCGCCAGCGCAGCGCCTGCGAAACTCGGGAAAAGCCAGTTCATCGTCAGGTTCGCCGGTGCGTGTCGCGCCGCGACAGAAACGCCCGCAACGCCTCCATTGGCAGCTCGTCCGTGCGCAACGTGAGCGCGTCGAAGCCATTTGCCGTGCAGAGTTCGCAAATGGCCGACTGATGTGCAGAAAAACGCTTCCGGTAGATTTCGGCCAGCGCAGCCGGATCGGCGGCGAGAGAGGAACCGGTTTCAACATCCAAAAACTCCGTCGGCTCGTTGAACTGAAAATCCGCCTCCGCCGGATCGCTCACGTAAAATGTCAGCAAGTCGTGTCGTTCGTAACGCAGACGTCGGATCACCGGCCCGAGCACCTCGGGCTCCTCGTAGAAATCGCTTGCGAGCACGAACAGGCTGCGCGCCGGCGTGACCTCCAATGCCTGATCAAGCGCCCGGGCAAGCGACGTTGTGTGCGAGGGCTTCGGCCTGTCGAGCAACTCCCAGAGCGCCTGGATCCGCGCTGGTGACGACGATGGCGGCATCCATTCTTCGAGTTCACGTCCAAGCAAACCGACGCCGCAGGAATCGTGTTGCCGACGCACGAGCAGAGCCACCGCGCCAAGCAGCGCGCGTGCGAAATCGAGTTTGGTCAACTTCCCAGGGCGGCTTGTGTACGCCATCGAGTTAGAGACATCGAGCAGGAGCACGGTGCGCAGCGGCGTCTCCTCGTAAGTTTCCCGCACATGCAACCGGTCGGTTCGGCCGTAGAGCCGCCAGTCGACGCGGCGCAGATCGTCGCCCATCTGATAATCGCGGTAGTCGGCGAACTCGATGCTGGAGCCTTTCCGCCGGCTCGCGTGTCCGCCCACGCCGTGCGAATCGGCCAGCAGTCGCGCGCGGAGCGGCAGCGAGCCGAGTGCGGACAACGCGTCCTTGTCCAGCGGCGCAAGTTCCGGGCGGGAATACAAAGGCGGTGGCGTTTGGCGCGTTTTCGCACCGGGCGTATGATACAGGTCGTCGGTCTCGGCCATGGAGACGGTGGAAGCTGGTTCGGTTGTATTGCTTCGACGCGGAGACTCAGTGGTTCCGCTTGAACGCCTTCAATGCGTCGTCGACGATCGCGTCGGCCGTCAGGCCGTCGGCCTCCGCGCGGTAGTTGAGGATCAAGCGGTGACGCAGCACGATTTTCGCCGCATCGATGATGTCGCTGTTCGCGCAATTGAGCCGGCCGTCGAGCGCGGCGGCGGCCTTGGCGGCAAGCGCGAGCGATTGCGAGGCGCGCGGACCGGCGCCCCACTTCACGCAGCGTTTGACCATCGGAGTGGCGAGCGGCGAGTCCGGGCGCGTTACTTGAACGAGTTTCACCGCAAATTCGGCGACACTGTCCGGCACGTGAATCTGGCGCACGGCGCGCTGCATGTGGATCAGTTGCGTGGCCGTGCAGACTTTTTCCAGCGCCGGCTGAACATCGCCGGTGGTCGCCTGCACGATCTTCTTTTCTTCGTCCATTGTTGGATAACCAACGTGCAGGCAGAAAAGAAAACGGTCGAGCTGGGCCTCGGGCAGCGAGTACGTGCCTTCCTGTTCGATGGGATTTTGCGTCGCGAGCACAAAGAACGGCGCGGGCAACTTGCGTGTCTGGCCCGCGACGGTCACGCGGTGTTCCTGCATCGCCTCGAGCAACGCCGACTGCGTTTTGGCGGGCGCGCGGTTCACTTCGTCTGCAAGCAAAAGCTGCGTGAAAACCGGGCCGGGCATGAAGCGGTAGGCGCGCACTCCACCGGCGGTTTCCTCGATGATCTCCGAACCGGTGACATCGCTCGGCATGAGATCGGGCGTAAATTGAATGCGGTGAAAATCCAAGTCGATCGCCTCCGCGAGCGTTTTCACGATCAGCGTTTTTGCGAGACCGGGCACGCCAACCATCAGGCAGTGTCCCTGCGCGAGCAGGCCGAGGAACAATTCGCGCAGCACTTTGTTTTGCCCGACGACGCGCTTGGCGAGCTCGGCTTGGAGTTGCGCGAACATCGCAGGCACGTCTTGCAAGAGTTGAACGTCGGCATCGTCAGCCGCGGGCGTGGGAGAAGCTTCGATCATGGGGAGTGTGTGGAGAGTTTTTTGGGCAAATTGAAATCCTGCCACGCCTGACGGAGTTCGGCATAGGCCTCGGGTGCGATCAGTCCGCCGGGCGTTGAAATTTCGCAGCGCCGTCCGCCCAAGCCTTCGGCCCGGCGGAAAATGAAGCCTGCCACGTCGCGCCGGTGGTCGGACAAATATTTTTCGGTCTCGCCGCCCCAGGAAATCTGCTGCACGTAACGCGTCGCCCGGCCTTCAGAAATCTGGAACGGACCGGAACGGGTTGCCATCTGGAAAATTCGCCCAAGCTCGGGCGGACGCAAAGGGAGGCTTTCGTGCGCGGCAACGCGGACCTTGGCTTCGACATGATATTCGTGCGCCAAGTCATACGCATCACCCACCGACACGCTCTCGATAGTGAGCGCGGGCACGCCGAACCACTCCTGCAAACGCGCGACGCGCTGCGTGGGGGTAAGCTCGGAAAATGAACGTCGAAGCATGGTGTCAGCGGCACCGGAAGCGCTCAAAGTGAGACTCCCGACCAGACTAATACCCGACAAACCAGGGGAAAGTTTCCATATTTCTTTCCATTCTGAAGCCGGCTCCTGCGCCGCGAGAATTTTCATGAAATTAGCCGCGCCATTTTTCGGAAACACGAGTGCCTCCCGGCCCAGATCGCCCGGGGCAATCACGCCGAACGGCACCAGCCGATCCGTCGAATCCAGCCAAAGATCGGCAGGCTGTCCGGCGGTTGGCGCAGCCGGCACGTGCGCGATCGCGTGGTTAAACTGCCAGCCGGGAAACTCGGTGAACGTCACGTCGCCACGATTAACCAAAACAAAACCTGCCTCGATGCCGAGCAACCGCAACACTGCCACGAGGAGATTGGCCTTGTCCTTGCAGTCACCGTAACGCTGCTGCCAAACTTGCTCCGGCGTGCGCGGACGGAGCCCGCCAACCCCCATCTCGGTCGCTACGTAGCGCAGCGTCGTCACGCGCTCGAACGCGGCGCGAATCCGTCCAGCGCGGTCAGCGTGGTCGCGGCCGATTTGCGCCGCCAATTCTTTAACCGACGGGCCGACTTCGTCCGCTCCGCTCGCTAGCCGCCGATACCATTCCGCAAAACTCTCCCACGAAGGCAACGACGACACGCCCAGCCACGGTGCGGTCGCGCGCCTCGGCAAATCACCCGCGACAAAACTCCGCGCCGGCAAGTCGCGCAATTCCCATACCACCGTGCGCTGCCCGCTGTCGGACTCGTTCTTCGTCTCTTTCGGAAATGCGTGCGCAAAAAAGCGCCACTTTTCTTCGGTCGGTATTGTGAGTTGCACGCTGCATGCGACAACCGGATACGTCCCGGCAAAATCCCACTCTTTATAGTACTCTGGAATGGATGCGCTGGAACGACGCTCGACCACCCACTCGACATCGACCAGGCATCCCGCCACCACTTCTGGCAGTTCGACGATTGGAGGGCCGGCAGGTGATTTTTCGCCGGGAGACTTCTGCTCCTCGCGGGCTTGGCTGGCCCGGGCGGACGCAGCGCGCGGGTTCACCAAAATTTGTTCGCCGGTCGGCAGAATCACCCGGGCCGCCACCAAGTTGGTCGACAGATACGGCGGATTCGAGAGCATCACCAAAGTCGCCACGTCGTCGATCGCCTCCGCAGTCCGCACGAGGACGCGTTTCCTCCATTTTTCCAAGGTCGAGAAATTCCGCCCAACTGTAACTTCCAGTTTTTCCGCGATTACAATGGCGGTGTGTTCCGAACCTTTGGCCAGAGCCAGCGCCTCGGCTAGAAGCTGCTGCGTCTCGGGCGTCGCGACCTTCCGCTCGATTTCGAGATCTCCGGTGAACTTCGGAATCTCGATGTCGGATACATTGCGTTCCGTTTGCACCGTCGAGTCGGTTGCCGCCCGCGTGCTTTCGACGGTGGCAAAAACTCCTGGCTCAAACGGCGCCTCCACCAGACGGCGCTGTTCCGGATCGATCGCGCAGGCGTGCTCGCCGAGCGCGAGTTTGTTCTCCGCGTAGTACGCCGCCACGCGCTTCGACGCTTCCACCGCGAGGGCAAGAAACGGCGTCTGCGGTTTCTCAACCAATAGATCGGCCCAAAACTGGGTGAAACGCGGTTCGTTGATTTCCCGTCCACCGGACGTCGCCGCGACGGCGTCCACCTCGCGCAATGACAACAAACTCGGCAGCATCGCACCCCCACCCGCCGCGCCGACAAAAACAAACTTCTTCCCGGGAAGTGCCTCCAACGCTGTGGCCAAATCCGCCGAAGTCAGGCGCGGTCCGGAAATTTGAAACGCCGCTGCTCCGTCGCGGCTCGGCGCCACCGTACCCAGCAGCACGAGCCAAGTTTCCTCGGCTACCGCCGCTCCGGCGCCAGTTTTCAACGCCTCAAGGATCGCCTCACGACGCACGGGCGTTTTCGCCTCCTGACCTAGCATGCGAATATTTTCGGGCGTCAGTCCTCGCGCTATCAATCCGGTGCGCACCGTCTCCGCCTGGCTTCGTAACCGTACCGCTTGTGTCTCGCCCGCAGTTAGACCCACGACGATGACGGCACGAGGCGCGCCAAGCGCATGAGCCACTGCCAGCAGGCAGAAAGCGAACCCAACAACCCACACCTTCGACGCAAAAGGAGCCACGTTGAGCGGAAGCAAAATGCCCAAAGCTCTGGCCAAGCAAGGCATTTCCCGATTTCGATGCGGCTGGATTGGACATTTTAGCCGGGTCCGGCATTTTCCTCCAATACAATCCATGCAATCGAAAACCTGCCTCTTCACCGCGCTCGTCTTCTTCTTTCTTGGGAAGAGCCTGTTGTTCGGCAAAGAGTCCCCGGCCGATTCCGAGGTGCACCGCGGAGGCCTGGTCGGCTGGGCGCGGCTGGCGACGCCGGACAAAGCGTGGGCGTTGCATAGCGATCAGGATCCGAAACTGGCCGCGTTCATCCGGTCGCAGACATCGCTGAACATCGATCCGGTGTGGTACACCGCAAGTCCGGGCGAACTCGGAGAGCTCTGCACCTACCCGTTCATCTACGTCAAAGATCTCACGCGGCTTGGCGCCCCGGAGCACCTGACAAACATTCAGGAATATCTGCGGCGGGGCGGTTTCCTCTGCATCGATCCGTGCGTGAATGGATTCAGCCCGGCGCAGAAATTGGACCTGATCCGGCGGCATACGGATCTATTCAAGAAGCTCTTTCCCGACAGCGTGGTGCGTGAACTAGCCGACGACCACGAGATCTACCGCTGCTACTTTTCGGTCACGGTGCACGAGCTCTACACGCCGGACATGATCAAACGAGGCGCAAAAAAACCAGCCAACATCGGCATGCGTGGCGTATTTCGCGGCGACCGCATGATCGCAATCATCAGCATCACCGGCCTGGAGTGCGGCTGGCCCGAAACCCCGCAACGCGCTCCCGCCTGCATGAAGATGATCGTGAACAGCTACATTTACGCAATGACGCGGTGACCCGGCCCACCACCGACGCGGCCGCAAAACAGGCCGCACGGGGGCCACAAAAAAGGCGACCGTTGAGGCCGCCTGAAATTTTCAGCGAACTGCCGCGAGGCAGATTCCGTCAGAACGGTACGTCTTCGTCGATGCCAGGAGCAGGCGCGGCCGGCTTGGCGTTGCCACGAGCGGGTGGAGAATGACGTTCGACCGTTTGGTCAACGCCTTCTTCACCGCCAGCCGAACCACCACCACCGCCAGCGCCACGAGCGCCGCCGGAGGAGAGGAACTGCACGTTATCGAGGACGACCTTCAGCTTGCTGCGCTTCTGTTGGGTCTGTTTGTCCTCCCATTGATCGAGCTTGAGGCGTCCTTCCACCATGGCCGGGCTGCCCTTGGTGAGATATTTCGCGACGAGTTCGCCCTGTTTGCCCCAAGCCTCGATGTCGATAAAGGTCGTCTCATCGCGGGTCGCGCCGGATTCGTCCTTGAACTGGCGGTTAACCGCGAGGCCGAACTGGCAGATGGCCGTGCCTTTGGGCGTGACCCGTAGTTCGGGATCGCGCGTCAGGTTGCCGATGAGGAAAACTTTATTGAGATAGGCCATGGGGCTGAGGCTTTCGGCGGGACCTTAGACGGTCTCGACGAAGGTGCGGTAGACGTTGTTGTTGAGGCGAAGGCGTTCCTTGAGGGCGCCAGGGCCATCGGCCGGGGCGGCAAAGTTCATCTGCACGTAGGTCGCGGCGACGAGCTTGGCGTCGGTCACGCGGGCAAAGTCTTTCTTGCCGAGATTCTCGACGGCCGAAACTTCGCCTTGGATGGCGGTGATTTCGTTTTTTACGCCTTCGATGATCTGTTCGATGGTGTCTTCCTTGCCGCTGTTATCGAGGATGAAAGTGGCGCGGTAGTTGCGTTTGGTGGAGCTCATTTTGTTTCTCTTCTATTAAGTGTGTTCATGGCCCGGTCGGCGCCTTGTTCGAGAAGGAGCGTGAGGCCGGAGACGTAATTGTCTAGTTTTTGATCGACGAGTGTCTGTTGTTCAGGGGTGAATTTTCCGAGGACGAAGTCCTTGAGGTCCATTTGCGCGGGTTGTTTGGGGCCGATGCCGAGGCGATAGCGGACGAAGCCATCGCCGAGGTGCTCAAGCAGACTGGCAACACCGTTGTGGCCGCCGGCGCTGCCGTTGACTGAGACTTTCACGAGACCGAGATCGATCGTCAGATCGTCGTAGATCGCGATGATCGATGCGGGCTCCAACTTGTAGAAATTAGCAAGCGCACGGACGGCGCGGCCGCTTTCGTTCATGAAGGTTTGCGGTTGAGCAAAGTAGAAAGTCTGCCCCGGCGCGCGGTCCCAACGAGCGACCACAGCGTCAAACTGCGCCTGTTTTTTCCAGGCGAGCCCGAGTTTGCGGGCGAGAGCCTCGATCACGATAAAACCCAGATTGTGGCGGGTTTTTTCGTATTCGCGGCCCGGATTGCCGAGGCCGGCAACGAGCGTAATGGACATGACTCAAAGAACAATCGTCCGGCCAGCCGCGGTCAAGCGGCCAGCCGGAACGGGAAAACGTTATTTCTTGGCGGGAGCGGCCGGTTTGGCAGCGGCGGCGGGAGCAGCGGCTTTGGCACCGGCAGCAGGAGCGGCGGCCTTCGCATCGCCAGCGGCGGGAGCGGCGGCAGCGCCAGCGGCAGGAGCAGCGGCACCGGCAGCAGGAGCAGCGGCGGCATCGCCAGCGGCAGGCGTGGCGGCGACAGCGGCAGCGACTTCGGCCACGGGCTCGACGCACGAAACGACGGGCTGGCTCGCATCATCGCGGTACTCGACGCCGGGAACGGCCTTGAGTTCGCCAACGTGGATAGTCTCGCCGACTTTCAAATTGGTAACGTCCACCTCGATAAACGCAGGCAGATCTTTCGGCAGCGTGCGGATGCGCACGAACTGGTTCGGGGTTTCGAGAACGCCGCTCTGGTTCTTAACGCCAAAGGATTCGCCGACGAGGGCGATCTTGACGCGGATTTCGAACTTCTCGTCTGCCTTGACCTCGTGGAGGTCGACATGAAGGAAGCGATCGGTGATCGGATCGCGCTGCACTTCCTGGAGGAAGGAGAGAGCGGACTCCGATTTGTCCTTGCGCTTGAGTTCGATGAGCGAAGCGGAACCGGCGATCGACTTAACGAGGCGGGTGAACTCCGGAGCATCGACGGCGAGCTTTTCAGGCTGCGTGTGTTTCCCGTAAAGAATCGCGGGAATCAGATTGACCTTGCGCAAACGGCGGGAGGCCGAACGGCCTGTGTTGGCGCGAGGAGATACGTTGAGTGTGAACTGTTTTTTTGACATGGTTTCGTTCCCCCTGTGACCCCGGGAATCGGAGGCAGGCGTAGTGGAAAAGGGTTCGAGGGAATAGGTCCGGGGGGCGGTATGGCAACCAAAACTTTGGGCAAGCCCCATTTTTCCGTCATTTCGCGTAAAAGGAGCATTGACAACGGCGCGCAGCCGACTGTTTTTCGACCCTCCTTTCGCGCGGTGTAACCGCCGAAGCCACGTTGCCCGGTAGCTCAGTGGCAGAGCAGGTGACTGTTAATCACTTGGTCGAAGGTTCGATCCCTTCCCGGGCAGCCAGCTCCTTCAAGGAGATGGGGAATTACAAGAAGCGTCAGGGAATTCGTCTGGGCCATTTCTGGGCCATTTTCATCGCACAGCTCCCCGCGATGCAACAGACGCATTCACTAGAGGCATAGCCTGCTCTCACCAGAGAAAATAAGTCGTGGGACGTCCTATCGCCGATCTTATTTCCCGTTCGCAAAATGAAGTGCTCCGACAAGCGTACATTCTGCCACACCTTGCGTGCTAGTGCCCCACTCGTCCCGTTGAGCCTCGCTATGGGTAGTTCGGATACATGCTCTTGCGCAAACATTAGTGATCATATAATCAACAAAAATGATCAAATGGCTCCCCCGGGTGATGTTACTTTTGGCCTGCTTGATATATTCGCCCCTGCGAGGCCAACAACCAGCAAAATCTCCGTTCATCGGAACTTGGTCGGTAAGGATTCCAGATTACGGGTGGATTGCACTTAACGTTGGTGACAATGGGGGCGGACAGATCAGCGGTGCCGGTCTTTGGTGGTTTGTCGAGCTACTTGATAGAGGGTTCGCAACTAGAGTTGAAGGCTCTCGGCTTTACCTTGAGACCTATAACCATAAACACCAACGGATTCCTTGTTTTTCCTTTGAACTGACTATTGAGGGAAAACTGAGATTATTGAGCGGAGGGATCATTTCCGATCCCATTCCCTCTCCCTTTTCAAACCTCATCTTGGATAGGAACCAGAAGATGTTCTTTTGGCATGAACTGACCAGCTACAGGATAGATGCGAGCGATTACAACAAATGGCATGATCACGGTTCGTTAAAGGCTTTGCCTGTTACCTGGCAAACTGATGTTGCCGTAGCTACGGGCCGCTTGTTCGCATTAGACGACCACCTACTTAAGCCTGTGTTGGCGCTGCCGTCGCTCCCCGCGTCCTTCCTCGCGGAGGTGTACGGATGGACACAGGAAAAACCAGCGTGGAACGAAGGTATCGACTACATCATCAGAGCGATAGCCCAAAATCCGAACTGCGAACAATCCATCTTGGAAAAAATATGGCAACACCCGGACAACCCACAATTATGGCTAGCAGCGGCAGCCAATCGTAATGCTCGACCGGAATGGGGCGCCACTGTGGTTGATCGGATCATGAAATCCGATGAGCGTGTAAAGTCACGCGCCACATGGGACGGCAGCGGCCCCTCAGAACTTTACGAAAGACTCATTCAGGACGGTCCAAAAACTCGAGCAGAACTCGCATCGAGCCGTAAGATGCCGACGTTTGTTTACGAAACGCTCATGCGCGATTTCGCAACCGAAACAAGAATGGCCCTCGCAAGAAACGAAGCGGTTCCTACAACCCTGATTGAAGAACTCGCGCTTCTAGATGACCGCAATCTCCGCATGACGCTCATCTACAACCGTCAACTAGCGGCAACAACTCGCTCCCGACTTGTCAAAATGATTTCCCAAACCGCCGTCCCAAAAGAATTCAGCGGACTGGCGTACGATCGCGATGCGCCTCCGGAGTTTCTTTCCCGCTGTGCGGCTGATTTGGATCCCGGTATTCGCACCAACGTGGCGAGCAATTCTCAAACGGATCAGGCAACGCTCCTTCGCCTAGCCAATGACGAAGCGCGAGAAACTGCCCGGACTGCGCGCGAATCGTTAAAGAAGCGATTCCCTACCGTTTTTGCACAAGTGTCATCCACCCTAACGCCTCTAGAAACTCTTGAACAAGACTGTTCCCCTCTACAGCGCTTCCGCCAAGCGATCGAACGATCCGACCTGAAGGAGCTCACCCACCTTACAGAGTACCTTAGAACCAAAGATGAGTTGGAGTCCGTCCTAAGCGCTACCGCTAACGACGTGATCAAGGCTTACCGACCAGCGGTCATGGATTTCTTTCTAGCACAAGATTTCAACAAATATCACGTTGCGCTTACCGATCTGGCGGCCCAATGCGGAGGGGATCAGCAATGGCTAAGCTATTTCAAAGCACATGGTGCTTTTGACAAAAGTCTGCCTGGGCGGGCCTATGAAAAAGCAATAGAAACTGGGCGCGTCGAAAATGTCGCAGGATTAATCAAGGCGAAAGTCGACGTGAACCAGCAAAGCTCACAAAATATGAGCGCACTCCATCATGCGGTGATTCGTCGAAATCTTACAATGGTGGCGCTCCTTGTTGATGCAGGTGCAAAATTCGACGTCCGAGATCAATATGGTCGCACTCCCTTAGATTATGCAGTCCTGGCCAAATTCATTCCGGCAATTAAGCTCCTTGATCGGGAGAAAAAACATACAGCCATCATCGAACAGTTTACCAATGAGTTCCCATCTGCACCAAAAGATTCCCCCTTTCTTGGGCAATGGACGAATAACCGCGACGGATTTTATACTGTCGTTATTAAATTCGATAGTGAAGGCACTGGGTATCTCTCAGCGTCCATTGCTTCGTTGCTGATTGCCTGGCGAAGCACAGCAAAAAACGAGGCCGTCGCCTTCATCTTCAATGAAAAAGGTGAAGTAGAAAAATCCATGCCCATCCACCTCCTTCTGGACCCCGTATCGGAAGAAATTATTTTCGAGCCGCAAAAAGGGGAAAAGCAAAGGTTGCGACGCATAAAGTGATTGCTCCATCCGGTGCCGTCGAATTCCGCTCAAGAGCACTGGATGCGCGCCGCCTCGATCAAGGCGAGAACCTCGGCTTCGTCGAACAAAACGACACGAGCGTTGATTTTATGGCGCGCGATTTTTCCGTCGTTCGCCCAACGGAAAATAGTCCGCGGGCAGACCCCTAGCCTTTCGGCAACGACTTTTGCTTTGCTAAATTTCCTCGCAGGAACCCCGTTAGCCACCGAGCCAGTTTGATTTGATAATGTGGTTTTCATAATTTTTATTTTCCATTTTTGTATTCGTATTATAACTACGCCTCCCAACCACGCGGCTTGAGAAAGAGTTGCCCGTTGTTCGCTGCACGCTTGGTCAGATTCGCCGCAGGCGCGGACGGAAGTGGCAAAAATGCAATTTCGGTCACGTAGGAATTTGCTTCCTGCGCACGGTCTAGCGCCAGTTCGGGACAGGCTTTGACTGATTTTAAGGAATGCGCTTCCAGCGCGTCGAACAGCGGCTCCAGATTATGCCCGCGTAAGACAACGATCGCTTTGCCAATTTTGACGGTCACGGCATCGGGCTCGCGGTAAGTCCAGCATGCTTCCACGTAATCGTGATACGGCAGATTGAGCCGCACTTTTCCGTCGTCGAACGTCACGCTGGGCGACTGCTGTTTCGTTTCAAAAATTGGCCGACCCGGTCGTTCAAAGTTCATATGTGCATTCCTTTCCGTTCACCTAGTTGTTGTCGTTGGTTCCAGTGCATCCAGTGCTTGATGCGTTCCTGTAAGCGTTCCAAACGCGAGGGAGCATTCGTCCAGCTTTGCCGCTCCAAAAATTCCGTGGCGAGTTCGCGGTCGTCCTGCAAACTCTTCAGCCGCCGCACCACGGCTTCGTGCGAAGCGACGTACAGATGATGCCGCTCACGATAACGCGTATTGCCGACATAGAATTGCCTCTGGCCTAAGGTTTCGGCGGACTGATGCCCAAGAACTAAAATCGATTCATCCACCGTCATACCTTGGGCGCGATACGAGGTCAGCGCGTGGGCATACGTCCAAGTTTTCAATTCGTTCGGCAACCTTCGACCATCGGCAAATAAGATTTCGTTTTGCGCGACATCGACCCGCTCCACTTCGGCGACTTCTCCGTTTTTGAAGTCGCCGCTGCGCGCCCGAATCAAAATCCGATCGCCCGCCGACACCGTCAGCACGACTTTTCGCGCCACCTCGAAAGTCGCTTGGTGCCGACGCGTGACCTTGAACTCTCGCCCAGTTTCGCCGCGTACGCACAACCCGTCCCGCTCGATGCCGATCACCTCCGCGCTCTGGCCGCGGCGCGTCTGCCGCGTCTGGCGCACAAAATATAGCTGATCGCCGAGCTGATATTGCGACCAATGGATTTTCTGTTCTGCCGTCCGAGACACCGGCTGCAATGTCGCGCGCTCGACCGTCTCTGTGCCGAGGACACCGTGCCGGCGCAACGCCTCGCGCGCTTTCAAACTGAAGCGATCAATTTCATCCCAGAGTGGAATCACGACCAGGGTGTCAATGCCCTCCGCGCGGTTGCGCGCATAGTGCCCCGCCGCGAGTTCGAATAATTTCTCCTCATCGGTTTGTTCGCTAACCATCCCGCGTGCCTTCGCCTGACCAAACGCTTCGCACGAGCGTTCCTCGCCCAGCAAGCGACTGATTTCACGGTCGGCGGGATCTCGCTGCCGCAGCACTTCCGAAAGTCGAACCACCGGCAGCTGCGCGTGCTTCACCACATGGCGCAAGGCATCACCACGTTGGACGCTGTAATGCTGTTTCGGATCGCCAACCAGGAGCACGCGGAAACGTTGTTCGATCGCGTGCCGAAAAAGTTCCGCGAGTTGACGACTCGACAACAACCCAGCCTCATCGACAAGCACAACACGCCCTCGGAGCTCCGTCGGCTTCTGCACCAGAAAGCGCTGCACCGTGTCCGCATCCTTAAACCCGCTTTCGCGTAAACCGTCTCTCGCTTTGGTGGTAGGCGCCAACGCGATGAACGTTTTTCCGTGATTGAGTCGGTGAGCGTCTTCCAGCGCCGCGAGTAGCGTCGTCTTGCCGGTACCGGCATCGCCGACCAATACCGCGATGCCATCTTTGTTCTGCAAAAGCTTCCCTGCCGCTGTGCGCTGCCCGGGCGTGAGTTCGTCGGGCAGATCGTCTATGCGCCCAAGAGGAAAGAAACCATTGCGCAAATTCTGTGCGTCGCGGAGTGCGCGATATTCTTCGCGCACGATCTCCCGCAGAGTCAATTCTCCGTCGTGCTGCACCAAATCGGGATGATGTTCGAATGCAGCGCGGAGCCCCTTCCAGTCGAAATACTCCGGATGGAGCAACAGAGCCGCGGCCAGGACTTCGTCCTCGCGCGCGACACTGTTGCGCTCGAAGACGTGGCGTATTGACGCTTCCAATACGTCCTCCGGACGTCCGAAGGAAGTGTGCGGCTGCTGTTTTTCCTCAAGAGCGCGAGACACGACGGCCCGAAGCGCTCGCCTTTCGTCTCCACTGAGCTCCGCTTGCTGACGGGTGCGGACCTCGACCGTGGAGACTTCGGCGAGCTTTCGACCGCGCGACTCGCGCACCAGAATCTCAACCTCTTTCTTGCTGGGCGTGCGCCCGTGTTGCGTCGTGAACGCCTCAACCCGGGACCGCACTTGCCGCGAACGTTTCGAAAAACGCTCGCGCAAGTGTTCGACGCCTCGGATCGAAAAGCCGTCGGGCTTCAGGTCATATGATTGATAGCCGAGCATTTTGGCCCTCCGGAATAGTTCGCGATAGAACACCTGCCGGAGAAATTTCGAGGCTCGCATGAGAGGCTGAGCTTGAAGGGCAAACCAGCGCTCACGCGATTCGTCCCATGTCGCGTTCGCGATCACGACATGCGCGTGCAGCTGCGGATCGAGTTCGCGCGAGGTATCGTGAAAAAACAGCGCAGCGGTCAGATTCGCAGTCAACCGATACGCGTCCGAGCTCGCGGCATCGCCCCGACGCTCACGCACGGCGGCGTAACGTTCCATCTCCGCAATCGTCGTGTGCGCCGATTCGCGAAATGCTTCCTGCAGCCGTTCGTCGCCGAGCATGGCCAGCACGCTGAAATCTTTCGGCGCGGAAATCTGCACGTCGTAAAACGCAATGCGATCCTTCACGTCACGCGCGGTCAGACGTTCGCCGGTCTCGGGATGCTGATTAAGCCGCAGTGCCGCGAACGTTTCGTCCCGAACCACACCGGAAAGACCAAGACGCTCCGCGCCCGCGCCGATCCATTCGCCTTCACGCGCACGTTCGCCCTCCGCCCAATAATCATTTTTGCGCAGATGCTGGCTCAAGTAGGTCGAACCGTTACGAATGACTCCGACTGTGATCATGCGCACGATCACGGCCGAACGCATCGCCATTCTCAACGGCGCGCACCCTCCGATTTTGGTGTAGTCCGCCTACCGCAATTGGTGTACCTGCTCGCACGTCTTCGGTGTGTTTTCCAGGGAGTATTGGCTACGAATAACGGTTATGGTCGCGCGATCCTCTGGTGTTTTTTATAGCAGAGACGCAATTCCCTAAGCCAAGCTTAGGATTTCGTAACTGCATAAATACATCTGATCGTGAAGTCGGCCGACTTCGCTCAAGCGGAGGCTTTTGCCACAGATGAATGTTAATAGCCGATTGTGTATTGCTCGCAGACTCACTGCGGATCATTGATACTACATGACCACCCCAGCAACCATCGACGACGAAGTCGGGCCGCTGAATGTCGCGGATTGGGACTTCAGCCGGGTGCCCGCAACAGAGGTTATTGCCTGTTGCCTTTGGGAATATGCCCGAGAGTCGCCCTCAATAGGAATCGCTGCTGAATATCATCGTCTCTTGATGCGCACCATCACGAAGAACGAGACGTGGGGCGGCCTCCCGTCGGATAAAAAAGCGCTGGCGCAGCATATTGCTCAGGTCGACGCCCAAGCCCGAGCTATCGGCTACCACTCCGAAACGTTTCTCAAACGCTATTGGGCTTCAGACGTTGCCTACATCAAGTTCTACGAAACGCTTCGCCAAACGGTGTCGTCGAACACAAAACCCTGGCAGGAAATTGCGGCTTGTCATCGAGCTGTCTTCGTCCAGGAACTCGACGAGCGATCCGTTTTACAGCCACTTTCCGCGTCGTTGATTGGAGAATTGGAGCAGTTGTGGCAGACAAATAATGGCGCGCTGAAAAAAGTGAGAAACCGAATTCGTCCGCCCAATGACGATAGTGAAGAGTTCGAACTCTATCAAACGTCAATTCCTTACGCTTTACCCGATGAGGAACGGCTTTCAGCGACACGAAAGACAGTGGTGGCTTTCACGGTCGATTATTCTCGTTATACCGACCGGGAGATAGTTCACGAATTTACGCGTTGGCTGCGTACCAACCGCCCAAAACAATGGCGCCGACCATCTAATCTATTCCCCTCAGTGGCCCGCGGTCGAAAACGCAATGATTTCCGAGTTGCTTTGGAGAGATTAGGCCTGATGCGCTTGCTGCACTGGAATAGTCCGCGACAACTTCGCCTGAAACTGCCTCGGGCATGGAAACTTTATGGCCAGAAGCAACCAGTGTTTCGGCGTGAAATTCGCGGCGCAGTGCGTTTTTTCCGCCAATTCTTTCCATTTTTGCCTAAACATGAGGTGCCAAGTTCGCTGGAGCGCCACACACTTTGGATGCGGCGTTTTCTCGGTACGCAATGAAGAGTCCATACAGGACATCAAAAGCCGAGTGATTTGATGCCTCTAGTTTTCCGACGGTAGGATTGCTAAACTGGGTGGATGAGTTGGCCACCCAGTGATGCCGTTGTTATTGCTACCATCAGTGCATTGTCCACCGTTGCGGCTGCTGCCCTGCCTGCCTTGCTCAAACGCAAACGAAACTATTCTACACGGCGCCGAACAGTACGGCGGACCTAATTGCGGACCTCACGTCGCGGCGACCACCTTGCCGACATCGCGCATTTTAGCGCCGGTGGCAAACAGAGCACGAAAGAGTAGATCGAGTGAAACCTCCGCCTCTGCCGCTTCCAATTTTGCGACCCGCGACTGACTGGACCCAAGGCGACGCGCGAGTTCCGCCTGGGAATAGTGCAGATGCAAACGACGGCGGCGCACCTCGTCAGCCAAAGACAGCCGCAATGATACCATCGAACTTTCCTCGGGAGAAAGGGCAAGAAATTGGTCAGCGGAACCCACCTTGAATCCAGCAGCTTCGAGACGTTGTTTTTTTTCGGGTTTCATGGGATAGATTGATACAATTTCAAGCGGCGCTTGCAGACTTCCAAGACAGATTGTGGGGTCTTCTGCGTCGTTTTTTTGTGAACATCGAGAATGACTACTGCATCGGTTGCGAGGTGGTAGAATATGCGCCAGTTATTACTTTCATCAGGGACACGCAACTCGTGACAGCGCGGTCCGATCATCGGCATGGGACGAGAATGTGGCAGGCCGAGACTTTCGCCCTGCTGCAATCGCCGCAGCAACATGCCAGCCTCGATCCGGGCCGCAGCCGAGAATGGAGGAGTCTTGATCTCTCCTTCAATCCAGACGAGCGGCTTGGCGGGTCCAAGCTTAGGGAATGAATATGTCATATCTGATATATGTCAAGTCTGACATTTTTACCTACTCACTGATGGCCTTCAGCCCCGCCGATGGGTTAAGCCGCACCTCAATGCGCTTCTTTTTGTCCACATAATGTGACGACGTGGTGCGAATATCGCGGTGGCCAAGATGCTGACGCGCAGCCTCGATTCCATGGTTTGAGGCGATCAACGAACCACTCTCTTTACGTAAAGCGTGGATAGCCTTCTTCTGGCGCACACCCTTCCCCCGCAGCCATTCGTGGAGATCGCGCCAGGTGCAATCGCAGCGGTAGTAATCATACGTCGCCTCGGGTCGTGCCTCGGCACCTTCCATGACAAATTCCGTCGTGTTTCCGGCTTTGAACGCCCGTATTATCTCAACCGCCTCCGGCGCAAGATCGACGATGCGCTGGCTCTCTTCGGTCTTGGGTTCGAAGTAGGCTGTACGGCGAATATGGAGGACGCCTTTCTCAAGGTCTACCTGTTCCCACATGAGTAAATCCGCCTCTTTCCTCCGCAGACCGGCCCAAAGGCAAAGGGAGAGCGCGAGGTATTGCTGCGGGTGTTGCTCACGCAGCTCAGTGCCGGCACAGGCCAACAGCCATTCCGGACTGACTTCGGAATGATAACGTTCAGCCCCCGGATCTTTCATCTTTACCCCTGTTAATGGGTTTGGCGGCACCCGCACATTCAATATCTTAACTACGTCGTCTGTAAATAAAGAGCGGATAGAACGAAGATAAGACGCGGAAGATCGTTCCGCTGATTTGCGGCGAACAGGATCCGCTCCCGCCTTGGCCACATAAGCATTGCGCCACGCGATCACGGACTCCGGCGTTAACAGGTCGAGCCGTTGCCCGTCGATCTTGGCCAGCCACGATTTCCGTCCTCCATGTACGTAATCGAATTTCGCACGCTTCGCTCGGCGCTTCAGTCCGGCCTCAAGTTTCGCAATATCCGAAATCATTTTACGCAGCTTCACAGCATACCGGCGCACAGTGATTGGCTTCAGATGGCTTCGCTTTAATACATCGGTAACAAATTCACCGACCGTGCAAAACTCTTCTTTAGGGACAAAAGCGGGCTTATATTTAGCCAGCGTGTTTTCCCATCCGTCGGCAACAATCGACAGGTAGATATCGCGCGCCTTTGTCGCCGCTGCCGATCGGTTGGCCGTGCTCAAGTTAAACCAATCTCGCCGACCACAAAATGCGACGCGGACATGCCACTCGGGCATTTCGACTGTCTTACCACCCCGGTCCTCATAGGTGCGATGGACAAGTCTGTCTTTCCAGAAATCGGGATGGGTTTTGGCGCGTCGCCCGTTTTTCTGCAAATTTGTCTGGGCCATTTCTGGGCCACTTTTTTTGTCCTCAATTTTTTTATCCTGTCCGCTCATGGCTACAACTCACATCGTAATTTACCTCTGAAATCAAGTATATAAGTGCGGTCACAAGCAGACAATTAAGGGCACTGTAAATCGCCAAACCAAATAACTGTTAATCACTTGGTCAAAGGTTCGATCCCTTCCCGGGCAGCCAATTTTTGCGAAGGTCGAACCATCGACCGAATTGGTATAAGTTTCGGATAATAAGAGACTTTCTGAAAGAGAGATTTTAACCGAATACTGTTTGGTTCCAAAAATGGGGAGTTATGGCGATCACCCCTCCTTGCATTCCGGCTTCCTGACCATCCCACGGCTTAACCACTATTCTACTAACTAAGGCGCATAACAATTCCGTCTTTGAGCCGCAGGAAGAATCCCAACCACCGATCCAGATCAACCAACGCCCTTGCGATTGCACCACGATTGAGGGCTGTTTCTTCCACGTGCTGTAGCGTCAGACTTAAAACGCGGATCTCGTCCTTCAGCTTTTGCTATTCCTCCAGCCGTAGGTTTAAACGATCGAGCATGCGGGCCGCTAACGCTGCCCTGCCCTTATCCAATACAGGCCTCGAGGAAGAGCAGCGCCACTCAGCGCGCCGTTTTTGCAGGGTTCCTTCGCCAGAGATCCGAGCGTAGCAGCCCCCACTCTGCATCGTGACGTGCTTCCACATGAAAACCCTCCGCCGCCAGCAGTTCATCGGGTACGACGAGCCGGTTGGCCGGTAAACCCACGGCCACGCGGAAAAACCGATACATCAGCCAGTGTACAAAGTGCGCGCGCTGCCGCGCCAGTCCTTGCGAGGGAATCGCAAAGTCCGTAACCAGCCAAATTGCGTCGTCGGTAGCGCAGTTCGCGAGTTTGGCAATCACACGGGGAAGCACATCGGCAGGAAAACAGTCGAGAAAAAAGCAGGTTACCACGGCGTCGTATTTCCGAAGCGCCTGCCACGACAGGACGTCCGCCAACACCCAGTCTATTTTAAACGAACCACTATCTATCTTTATTTGTGCCTGCGTTAACATGCCTCGACTACGCTCAACACAAGTTAGTTGAGCGCCGGGGAATCGTCTCGTGCAGGCTGCCGCAAAACGTCCATGCCCTTCGCCCACGCTCAGAATATTTCGGCAACCTGCCAACGCCTCCAACCACTGCGTCCGCGCACGTTGTAAACGTGCACCTGCCGTGACTGCTTCAAGCCAATCGTAGTGGGGAGCCAGCCGATCGAAATTCATCGTATATTCCATATCAACCAAGCGACTAGTGCGCCGCTCGTATACGCCACCACGTCCCAGAGGTCGCCGGTCGCATGAGAAAATAGAAGCGGCCCGATGATTTCAGCGGCGACCGACCAAATGACCAGATGCAAAAGCACTTCCTTTCCGTTTGGTTTGGCATCGGAACGACGAAGCCGGAGCTTGCGCTGCACCCACAGCACCAACGGGAGCGCCGCCGGAATCAGCAAGGAATCGTTGAAGTGATTGCGAAGAAATGGGCCTTTAAAAGTCGCAGGCAAACACCAGCGATTGGCAGCATAGAGCACACAGGCGACAAGGCAAACCGGGTCGAGCGCATAGCGATACTTTGTCACAATAAAGCGCAAATCGCCAAGCCGAACCCCAAAGCCAGCAGACCCTTCAGAACAGGAGTGGAATAGATAAACCAAGAGTAATGCGTCATAAAAAATTCTGAGAATTGGAAACCGTGCATTCTTAGTTCTTGTTGTTGGTTTTGGAGCGCAATGGCCCATGTTCGCGATGATGCTCGGCGTGGCGGTGGCGCATCCTTGCCGCAAGGATTTCCGCTCGGCCAAGATAACCGATAATTTTCAAAGTGCCACCGCGCTCAACCACAGGCAGCCGCCCGATATCGCGTTGCAGCATTTTATTCATCGCCTCGTCCAAGGTTTCGTCAGCAAACGTCGTAACAGGATTGGCTGTTCCTGCACGCAAAACTGAAATCGTCTCGGCATTGTCCGCTCGCTGCGCCCGCAACAAATCGCCTCTCGTGACGATCCCGACCAGCCTCCCTTCATCCGCAATCAAAGTCGCTTGCCGGCGCGAAAATTCGGAATCGATCTGCGCGATTTGTCCGGACAGCGCCTCCATGGTGGTATCGGCAGAAACCACTGGCGGCGTGCGATCCATCACGTCGCCAACCCGCATGAGTGTGAAAATGTCCACGCTGTATTCGCGCGCAACGTGCTGCCCGCGTCGGGCGAGTTTTTCCGTCAAGATCGAACGCTTGAGCAACAGCACGGTCACGCACAAGGCGGCCACGCTTCCGGCAACAAGTGTCGGCAGGACGTGAAGGTCGTGGGTCAGTTCCAACACGAAAACAATACCGGTCAGCGGCGCGCCCATTGTTCCTCCCATCATTGCCGCCATGCCCACCAATGCCCAAAGCCCCGGATCGCTAATGCCCGAGAGCGCGCCGAGAAAAGAACCGACGGCCCCGCCCACCATTAAAAGCGGAGCCAGCACGCCACCCGAAGTTCCAGAACCAAGTGCTATCGCCCACACGATGCCTTTGGCAAAAACAAGGCTGACCAGCGCCGCTCCCACGATCTCTCCCCGCATCAAGCCATGAATGGTTTCGTAACCGACACCGAGCACGCGCGAATCCACCAATCCTCCCAAGCCCACGAACAAGCCGCCGACGGCCGGCCACCACATCCAGTGGATAGGCAACTTCGCGAAGCCGTCCTCACATGCATACACAAGCGCGGTGAGCAATCCGGACATCAAACCCACACCGACGCCGATCAAAATCGCCACCGCCAAATTTTCCGGAGCCAGCAACGCATGCTGCATGACCGTGAAAATTGGCGGTAAACCCAAAAGCGGCACGCGCACGACAGATGCCACCATCGCCGCCGTGGCCACCGGAATGAAGCTGCGCGGCTTCCATTCAAAAAGCAAAAGCTCAACTGCCAGCAATATCGCAGCCGTCGGCGTCGCAAAAACGGCAGTCATTCCCGCAGCCGCGCCAGCGACCAAAAGCGTTTTTCTTTCCGACGAGGTCAAATGGAACAATTGCGCAAAGATAGAGCCAAAGGCTCCACCAGTGACAATAATGGGGCCTTCCGCGCCAAACGGACCTCCAGTGCCGATCGAGATCGCGGACGAAATCGGTTTCAAGATCGCGACCCTCGGCTTCATCAGGCTTCGGCCGAGTAGAATTGCCTCCAGCGCCTCGGGAATTCCATGCCCCCGAATTTTCTCGGATCCGAAACGCGCCATACATCCGATCACCAATCCGCCCACAACAGGCACAACCACACCCCACCAGCCAAAATGATGTCCGGTCAACGTCACCGACTCCGACGACCATCGTAGAAAAAAGGCCGCGTTCGTGAAAACCGCGATCAGCCAAAGCAACGCCTTTGCGACGAAGGCCGCGACCGCGCCGATCGGAATCGCAAGCGCGCATAACAAAAGCACCCGTCGGTTCGTGGTAAAGTCGGACAGGATGCCTCGGCTATCGTGGTCTGAGGTTGAGACAGTCGTGTCGTTTTCGGCTGAGGTGGTCATTGAAATTGAGAATTTGTCATTGTATCGTACTACGATATATTTCAATAGATTTCTCTTCTTCGCCCTCAAACATGCGCCCGCGCCAGATCACAAAGTCCCACTATGAATCCCTTGCCGCGTGGCGTTATGCGCTTCGCCGCTTTTTGAATTTTAGCGAAAACGCGGCTCGGCGGGCCAACCTCACGCCACAACAGCATCAAGCCTTGCTCGCCATCAAGGGATTCCCGAGTCGAGATTTCGCCTCCATCGCAGAGCTGGCCGAGCGCCTGCAACTGCGACATCACAGCGTGGTAGGCTTGGTCGACCGACTCGTCACACGACGACTGCTTCGCAGACATGCGTCCTCGATGGACAAGCGGAGAGTTGAGCTGCGACTCACGGCCCATGGCGAGAGGATCATCGAGCGATTGTCGGCCATTCACCTTCAAGAATTGCGGCAGCTCGGACCTGAGCTCCAACAGCTTGTGGGCGCGTTGTCCAAAAACTAGCGCGACGACTTCCTGCCGGCTCTTTACGCGCTACATTACCGTTTAAAATACTTATCTCATGACAAAAATATATAACGATATCACAGAAACAATCGGCAACACGCCCTTGGTCCGACTTAATCGCACGGCTGCCGTACACGGCGCACAGGCAGAAATCCTCCTGAAACTCGAATTCTTCAATCCCCTCTCCAGCGTCAAAGATCGCATTGGCTTTTCAATGATCGCCGATGCATTAAGCTCCGGGAAAATCGACTCAAAAACCGTTCTGATTGAACCAACCAGCGGCAACACCGGCATTGCACTGGCCTTCGTCGCGGCGGCAAAAGGAATAAAGTTGATCCTGACCATGCCGGAAACGATGTCGATCGAGCGGCGTAAAATTCTCAAAATCCTTGGCGCGCGTTTGGTTCTTACAGAAGGTTCTAAAGGCATCAAAGGTTCGATCGCCAAGGCCGAGGAATTGGCCGCCAAGATCCCCAATAGCATCATCCTTCAACAATTTTCCAATCCCGCGAATCCCGCCATTCATCGTAAAACCACCGCGGAAGAAATCTGGCGCGACACCGATGGCAAAGTCGACATCGTGGTCTCCGGCATTGGCACGGGCGGGACCATTACTGGCGTCGGCGAAGTCCTGAAAGCCCGGAAACCTGCGGTGAAAATGATCGCAGTCGAGCCCGATACTTCTCCCGTGCTTTCCGGCGGCCAGCCCGGACCTCATAAACTGCAAGGCCTCGGGGCGGGGTTTGTGCCCGCAGTATTGAATACCAAAATCTACGACGAAGTGATTCGAGTCAAAGAAGCTGACTCGGGGCCTGTCAGCAAACAGGTCAACCAGCTCGATGGGATTCCGATCGGCATTTCCTCGGGCGCGGCGGTTTGGGCGGCGCTGCAACTCGCGAAACGTCGGGAAAACATGGGCAAACAAATCGTGGCCATCATTCCCTCCTGCAGCGAACGCTACTTATCGTCCTGGCTGTTTGCGGACATCGGAATCGAAAGCGATGCCATCGACGATCTTCTCGGCGAACCCCGCTGAGCTCTTCGGATCCACCTAGGCAAACCATCATACAGATCCAACAATTCAACGTTCTTCATCGATCTCATGTCCGATATTGTTCCCGCCGCCACCCTGTTCGAAAGACTGGGTGGCCGCCCGCGCCTCCTTGCCCTCTTGCGACATTTCTACGCCGATGTCAGGCAACACCGTGAAATTGGGCCGATTTTCACCGCGCAAATTCAGGACTGGCCCGCGCACCTCGAAAAAATCGCCGATTTCTGGTCCGGTGCGACCGGTGGTCCTGCGCGCTACAGCGGGCCAATGCCCTACAAACACCTAACCCTCGGTCTGGAGGAAAAACATTTCGCCGCCTGGCTCGATCTGTGGCGAAGAAATTGCCACACCCAGCTTCCACCGACAGAGGCGCGGGAAATGATCGCACTCGCCGAGGCGATTGGAGCCCGCCTGCGTCATATTATCGCGCAAAATGAGTCCCCTCCTTTCAAAAACAGTCCCGTTTAAATTGCCCAATGAAAACTTCCGATCGCTCTCCGCGCCCGGCCACGCTCTGCATCCACGCGGGCACACATTTGGATCCGACATCCGGCGGTGCGTGCAGCCCCATCTACACTTCCACGGCGTATGCCTATCCGAACTCGACCAATGAAAATATTTATCCCCGCTACTTCAACGTGCCGAACCAACAGGTTATCAACCGCAAGCTGGCGGCCCTGGAGCATGGTGAAGCTGCGTTGACCTTTGGTTCCGGCATGGCGGCCATCTCCACTTTACTGTTCGCCTTTCTAAGACCCGCCGACCATGCCGTTTTCCAAGCCGATCTCTATGGCGGCACCCACCATCTTGTGGCCAACGAGTTGACCCGTTTCGGTGTGGAAATCTCCTTTTGCCGGAGCACCGACGAATTTTGTGCCGCCCTTCGCGCCAATACACGTCTCATCTATATAGAATCTCCCTCCAATCCCCTGCTCCGCTGTGTGGACCTGGCCACGATCGCGGCGCTCGGGCGGGCCCGCAACGTTCTTACGGTGATCGACAACACTTTTGCTACACCGATCAACCAAAACCCAATTCCCCTTGGTATCGATGCGGTCATTCACAGCGCCACAAAATATCTCAATGGCCACAGCGATGTAAATGCAGGCGTCGTCATTTCTTCCGCGTCGGTGATTCACCGGCTGACCGAAAGCGCCGTCATACACGGAGGAATGCTGGACTCCCACGCCTGCTATCAGCTCGAACGCGGTCTCAAGACACTCGCGCTGCGCGTGCGCCAGCACAATGAGAACGCCGACCGAATTGCCCGCTATCTACAATCTCACCCAGCCATCGCCAGCGTGAATTACCCGGGATTGCCTGAACACCCCGACCACGCGATAGCGGCGCGCCAGATGCGCGGGTTTGGCGGTATGATATCGTTTGAGTTGCGCAATGCCAATTACGTGGATGAGTTGTTGCGCCGACTGCGAGTCATCATGCCCGCACTGAGCCTGGGCGGTGTCGAAAGCCTCGTATGCGTCCCCAGCCGTACATCTCATCGCACGCTGACTCCCGATGAACGCAAACGCGCTGGAATCAGCGACGGGCTGGTTCGCGTGTCCGTCGGAATCGAAGACGTCGAGGATTTACTTGGAGACTTTGAGCAGGCGCTTTTAAAAGCGTGACGCTGAGAACTGGTTCCTTTTTATCCAAAGTTCCAGCGGTCCGATTTGCTTAAAGGACTGCCTCGGCAACATTCATAGTGTGTCACGCCACCATCCGCCCCAGCGACTTCCCGAATCTCCCAAAGCCAAACTCGACTGGGCGTCGTTGCGCGAGACGGTCGACATCCTCCGCTACTTAAAACCCTATCGACACCGGTTTTTCTTTGGATTGGTGAGCTTGTTCGTTAGCAGCATAGCCGGACTTTGTTTTCCCTTGCTCGCAGGCGGATTGATCGACGCCGCCCTGCACCCTGGCGGTGCCAAATTGCCGATGGTGGGCATACTTTCGCTCAATGGCACAGCCGCGATGCTAGCGGGAACCATCACGATCCAAGCACTGGCCAATGCGAGTTCAGTCATTGCATTTGGACACGTTGGCCAAACAGCCCTTTCGGATCTGCGACGCGATACTTATGGCCGGATCATTGGGCTGCCGATGGAATTTTTCGCCCAACGGCGAGTCGGAGAATTAACGAGTCGGATTTCTGGCGATATTGCTCAGTTGGAGTCGGGCCTGATCTTCGCCATACCCCAGCTTTGCCGGCAAACCGTCGCGTTGATCGGTGGTGTGACTCTCCTCGCCTTCACGTCGGGCAAGCTGACGCTGACCATGCTTTGCTCGGTGCCCTTGCTCATTGCTGGTGCCGTGACCTTCGGCCGAAAACTGCGCAGACTGGCGCGTGACGCACAGGACCGCCTGGCTGAAACCGGAACAATTGTTGAAGAAACGCTCCAGGCTATCGCGAGCGTCAAGGCGTTCGCCAACGAAGCGTTCGAGCTCAATCGCTACCGCCAAACCAACGAAGGCGCCCTTGATACCGCGCTGACAGCGGTGCGCTGGCGGGCGGCGTTTTTCGCGGCTTTCACCATATCGCTTTTCGGCGGAATGGTGATCGTGCTTTGGTTTGGGGCCGGCCTTCTCCAAACGGGACAGATCACGACCGGTGAACTCACGCGTTTTGTTCTCTATAGCACCTTCGTTGCGGGTGCGATGGGCCATGCCGCCGAACTCTATAGTCAGGTACAAAAGACCGTCGGCGCAAGTCAGCGTGTGCGCGAACTGCTGCAGGAAAAAATTGAAATTTCAACAACCACACGGCAGTTGGAAACACCTGATGCCAGGACCCCGGACCGGCTCCGTGGTGAAGTGGAATTCCAAAACGTCACCTTCCGCTATCCAGCACGCCCAGAGATCACTGTGCTGGCAGATATATCCCTCAAGGCACGACCCGGTGAAGTCACCGCGTTGGTCGGTCCGAGCGGCGCCGGTAAATCGACCCTGACCGCGCTACTTTTCAGGTTTTACGCACCTGAAAAAGGCCGCCTGCTAATTGATGGCCGCGACGCTCTCGATTTCGATCTCGGTGCGTTGCGCGGACAGATGGCGCTCGTGCCACAAGATGTGGTTCTTTTTGGTGGTTCGATTGCTGAAAACATCCGCTATGGAAAACCCAGCGCAACGATGGAAGAAATTCGAGCGGCGGCCCAAAAGGCGAATGCCGCGGAATTCATCGAACGTTTCCCAGAAGGCTATTCGACGATTGTGGGGGAACGAGGCGTCAAACTTTCCGGCGGACAGCGTCAGCGTGTCGCGATCGCGCGAGCCATTTTGAAAGATCCCGCCATCCTCGTTCTCGATGAAGCCACAAGTTCGCTCGACAGCGAAAGCGAACAGCTCGTCCACAGCGCACTCGAACGTTTGATGGCCGGCCGGACCACGTTTGTGATTGCTCATCGTCTCGCGACCGTGCGTCGCGCAGATCAGATCGTGGTCCTTGACCACGGCCGAATCGCCGAGCGCGGCACGCACGAAGAGCTTTCGAAAAACCCCGACGGGCTCTATCGGCGGCTGAATACGCTCCAATTTCAAAACGCCTCGATTGAATAATGCCCACTCCTCGGTTTAGCATTTCAATCGTTCGCAGTGGCACGAAATGTGGATATCAACTCTACGGTTAGCATGAAGTTCATGGACGGGAAAAAACATCCCCGCTGGTGGAGCTTGGCGCTTATGTCGCTCCTCCTGTTCGTACTCCTCGATCTTACCGTGGGCACATTGGTTTTCTGGTTCGCTCCGTATAAAATCGATAATCGCCTCTATCGATGCTTGTCGCCAATTTATCATCACGATTTGCGACCAAATATATCGGCAAAGGCAATCTGGGGATCCAACCGCTATCGTATATACACGAATTCGCTGGGTTTCAAAGACTCCGCCATCCGGGAAATTCCCCTTAAAAGTAGCGCCTGGCGTGTAGTACTGCTGGGTGATTCCTTCACCGAAGGCATAGGCTTCGCCTACGAAAACACATTCGCTGGCATTCTGCACGAGCACTTGGTGCCACGAGGGGTCGATGTCCTTAACGCGGCAGTCAGTTCGTATTCTCCAACCATTTACTATCGTAAAATGAAGTACCTGCTCGAGGAGGTGAAGCTTCAGGTCAATGAGGTGATTGTATTCATGGACATTTCGGATATCCAAGACGAAGCATTGATCTATTCCTTGAGTGATGACGGGCGCGTAATTGACCAATCAAACCAGTCGCCTGAGGCGCTTAAAGTGCGTAAGCTCTTCATGCCTCCCTTGACCCGGATGAGCAGGCTGAAACTTCTGTTACGACAACACTCTCTCTCGGTAGCCGTCTTTGATCGATTGAGAGACAGCTATCTTTCAAAAAAGTCAAAGAGCCCTATTGAAAATACAGGGGGACCGTTGGATCCATGGTCGCATGTACTTGAGAATAGTCGGGCTAACTGGACTTATGATTCCGATATATTCGCAGCCTACGGTGAACGAGGAATGCAACAGGCAATACGTTCCATGAATCTATTGAACGAACTTCTGCGTAAATATGGCGTGGGACTTACCGTTGTCGTATACCCGTGGCCGAATCAAATCGCTGCCAGAGATCGGAATTCAAAGCAGGTGCAATACTGGCAGAACTGGGCTGCGACATGCGGGTGTGAATTCGTTGACCTATTTGGCGAGTTTATCGACGGCAGTGATCCGGCAGTAATAATTCCAAAATATTATATTTATGGAGATTCTCATTTTAATGCAATGGGGCATCAACGCGTGGCGGACGCCATGTTGAAAAAATTCCAATGGCGTGACGACAATACAAAAATACGCACAGTTGACCGCGCAGAAGAAAACCAAGGCAACAGGCTATGAGTTGCCACCGATAAGTTACTTCCTGCGACAGTGGGCGGCTCGCTCACAGAAAGTTGGCAAAGGCTGACGCATGATAGGAGCGCCTGCGCTCTTAAGCGAATGATCATAGAAAGAGCGCCGAACGCTGAATGGTATCACTCCAACCACGCTGAAAGATTCCGTCCGATGAGATCCTGTGTTTGAAGTATTTCATCACGATAGTAGTCGACCACCAACCGACGGTCGTCGGCAGAAAGTGGGAACTGCTTTTTTCCGCGGCTATAAAACATTTCTCTCATCGTCCGGCTCATTCTTGCCGGCAACCATCTGGAAAGAGGTGTATTGCCGGCAACCCGACGACGCAATCGATATAGCATCGGGAAACGCGGCACCCTTGTTTCGTGACACTGGTGGGACAAATCAATCGCGTGATTGGCATCCACGCCTAGGAAATCGAAGATGTCACGCAGCACCCCTCGCGCGTCAGCACAATATGTTTCATATAAATAGACACGGATCTGCTCGCGGGGAAATAATGCAAAGAAACGTTGCAGATGGGTGGCGTACAAGCCGCAATCGAGCGGGATTGGATGTCGTTGCATCCCTCGTCGGCGGTCGGGTTTCGTCCCCATTGCCTGCAATACCCAATCGCGGAACGTGACGCGGTGACCCGTGTGGAGGGTACGCAGATAGAGCGTGTGCAGCCGTTCGACTGGATCGCGAAGCACGAAGATTAGCTTGGTCCGGGGCAACCGTCGATGGATGGCCGCAGCTGAACTGGGAAACCAGAGATACATAACACTGGCTTCGCCGATAGCGACTTGATCACCGACATTCCGGAATAGCCGCAAGTAGTCCTTCCATTTTGTAATTGTGATCGAAATGGGTTCATTTGCGTACGTCTGCCTCTCAGCTTCGGTTAGGGTGGCAGTGATTTCCTGATCGGTCAGGGGCTTAAAATTTGGCAGGGATACGATGTCGTCGGCTGCAAAGAAATTGGGTTCCTTGACCGGACTCATAAAAACCTGAGGGTGCTGCTTCAGGTAGCAGTAAAGCGAGGTCGTCCCTGATTCACCAGCTCCCGCCACGATGAAATTTGGCGGTTTCTCAATTATCGCTTCGGAGATGGATGGCATGAAATTTTTTATTTTGTTCCTCCATATTGGTTTGTTACGGCCCGTGCTTCGCCTGAATCAGGCTTTCGAACAGCGCCAAGTGGGCCGACACAGAATCCGTCCAACGGACCCTGCTTCGCTCAAAGCAGCGACGCGCACCTTCGGAAATGCGGTTCCGAAGACTTTCAGATCCGTGCAGTGCTCGCATGATTCTTACGATTGATTCGGGATCGTTAGGATGAACAAGGAAACCTTCCTCGCCATCGACGATAAAATCGGCAATACCTTCGCCCTTCGTACCGATGACGGGCACTCCCTGAGACATGGCTTCAAAATATACGGTGCCGAGCGATTCGCGAACACTGGGAAGCACAAATAAATGAGACTCTGCAATGCGGGTAACAACTTCGCGGTGCGAGATAGAGCCCGTAAATTGGGTGGCATCGGCAATGCCGTGGTGAACGGTGAGTTTTTTTAGACGAGGAAGTTCGGATCCATTACCGATAACGACAAGTTGAGCCTCGGGGAATTCACGACGGAATATGACAAAAGCTTCAATGAGCACGTGAATCTTCTTTCTTTCGATGAGACGTGCTGCCGTTGATATTGTAAACGCAGTGGGCCGTCGTGGTTGGAGATCATTATAGACGTCGATCGCCAGGGGGATAACGGAGGCATTGTGCGACCCAGCGACTTCAATACCGACGCGCATCAGAAGCGGTGAAAGGTAGACCACAGAATTGGCATGGCGAAGAGTGTCTGTAATCGCGCGGCGCCATGACGGTGAGACGGGAGCAATGTCGAAAAGCTCGTTATCCAACATCGAGACGACGAATTTCGCACCACCCGTCCGCCCAATCATGCAACCCGGAAGTCCGCTCGAATGGGCATGAATAACATTTCCACCATCCTCCGAAAATAAATTCGTATAAGGCCTCAACGCCCTCCAAAAAAGGTGTCGTTGAAGCTCTATCGAAAATGGTGCTTTGCTGAAATGTGCGAGCGAAAGATATCGCGGGTGAATAATCGGGACACCGTGATCCATCTCCATTTTCGGGACAGCACGGCGACGCTGCCAACTAGCGCGTGGTATAAAAGGGGGCGCCCATGGCAGTGGCACGATGGCCTGCACTTCGTGACCGGCCGCGCGCAACAAACGAAATTGTTCATTGGAGGTAAGTCCTCGCATCGGAAGGGCTGGCGAAGGAAACTGCGGAGAAACGACAAGTATCTTCATCGGAAATACCAGTTCAAAGGTGCGCTTCAAGTTGCGCCAATCGCGCAGACCATGTGTGCTCGCCCAAAATGCGTGCTCGTGCGCGGTGGCCGATCGCGCGGCATTCGGCCGGGTGGCGCGCGAGGTCTTTTGCCAAGCGACTCGCCTCCCACGCCGATCGGAAAGTGAGGATGTCTTTTCCGAGTTCAAAAATCTCCGCGAGATCCCGGTGATATTGAGTAAGGTAGCAGCATCCCATTCCAGGGAATTCGAGGTCCCGAAGTTTGAGATAACTACAAGCATTCGGCTCCGCACCTCCTTGATTGAGCCCGAGAACTACGGCCGATTGCCGCAACTCCGTGAGCAGTGTTTCGTCGTCGAGGTAATCGCCAATTCTCGTAGCGAGAAACGACCGAACGATGCCCCGGGCCATGCGTCTTGCCAAATTCGGCTCTTTCGCAACGCGGTGGGGGGCGGCGGCCAACGCTTCCGGCCATCCCCATCCACGCACCTGCAAATCCACGCCCATTATTCGCAGAATGGTGGCGGTCCGCAGCCGGTTGCGGTTGGCAGAGCCGACAAATAGCAGACTATGTTCGGATGTGATGCAGGAAGCATCGGGCAGCGCATTTGGATTGACCGCGTACGGAGCACGAAGGAAGGGCACCCCCAGAGAACGATAGCGCTCTTTCGCCTCCGATTCGACGAACCAGTTCAATGAGGTTCGCGCCGCCAGTCCCGCAACTAAATCGAAGGCATAAAGGCTGTCGCAAAAAAAATTGATCCATGGGATACCCTTCGCCCGCACGCGATCCACAACGTCCAAGTCGAGGTCATGGGAGAAACAACATGAGAGAACGGCCTGCGGCGCACCGCCGTCAGCACCGAAGATTTGTTCCAATAGTTTTTCACTTGTGCGAGTGCGGAGTGCAACGGCGCCATCTGGATCGTGCGTCTGCGGTGGACGCGCCCATGCAAAGTCAAGATCCTGCGGACGAATCACCGCCACACCGGCTTGCTCTAGTCCCTCGTAGAAATGTCGCTCCCAAACCTTCGCATACCGCCAGGAACGCACATGGCAATCAGGCACGAGGACGAAAATCCGGCGTAACTTCATAAAACGGAAAAATACCTCGGTTCTCCGGAGCTCAAATTGTGACCACCGCACAATAAGATACGTTGTACAGTTGGATCAGCCCCCTGCCCATAAGAATGGGAGCTACTCATCTTTGCGTCCCCCATCGGCGGCCAAACACTGAGCGCATTTTCTTTATAAGCCTGGAGGAAAACGTCCTATAATCATGCTCCAACACCAGTATCCGCCACGCCGTTCGGATGCGGGTGGCAAACTTCCTTTTACTCCAAAAGAATCGATAGAAGAGCCTGTCTTGATTCGCGACTTTCAAAAAACTCTTCGTGATGTCTTCGGCTTCACGGAAGGCGTTGCGATAAATCAGGTATTTCGATGCATCACGGCAGAGAACCTCCATTTTACGCTTCTGTAAATGGATATACATAAACTCTTCTCGATGAATTCCATCCGCCAATAAAAAATAACGGTATACCCTCCCGTTCTCGTATGCAAAACAGGATTGGTCTGATTTTGGCTCTCGACCCTTGGCTTCACCATGTAAACGCAGTGCGTAGTCACCGTAAAATATATTGGCGCCAGGAGATCCGACATAGAGTTTTAAGTTTCGTTGAGAAAAAAAAGCATTTACTCCATCTTCCCGCTCGTCGAAAGCCCAGTTACGCTCGTTCGCGAGAACCGTCCGATAGTCCACGCAACGAGCGAACCGCTCGCGGTAAATGAGATTTACGACCGATGTATTCCTATATAACGCAAAGTATCCCCTATCGAAAATCTTGTCGTACTGCTGATAAAGCTCGTCTGAAATAAATTCATTAATTCTTCCAAAGATCACGTCAGGATCGAAATGCCCCCAAAAATCGTAGCCTTGCAGGTAATCTGCGAAGAGATGTCCGTAAATCGGTTTATAGTCACAAAGTTTGTAAGGACGTTCAAGCGCCAAAGGGAAATCAAAATGCTGCTGAAAATAATTTCTCAAACCGGTCAAATTAGTATAATTTACGAATACATTAGTAGGCCATTCATATTGAGTTCTATCATCTGTAAATATATACCAGTCGAAGTCGGTGTTGCATTCGTAAGACTTCAATGCCAAGCCAAAGAAATTGGGAAGAATCCCAAAATACGGTTGAATCATGGCAACTTTGCGTTTCATATTTACGTTTATATGGTTCGCCCCTTATTTCTATATCGCAATTTATCGAATAAAAATTGATTCGCGTATAAATATAGCCAATCAAATTGCATTGAATCTACCATGACTGGCAGGAAGCGTATTTTATTATTGGGCGGCACCGGTTTTATAGGAACGGCTTTAACCCGACGATTATCTGCGAATCGCGCGGACAATGAGTTGATGATGCTTATTCACCGGAAAGCCCCGTTGCGCGAACTGGAGCAAATCAATACTCACACAGGCGACCTTGGCACATTCGATCTTGCTCTGCTCGATAAATTTTCGCCGCACGTCGTTGTGCATCTGGCGCGAATGAGCGGTCAGGGGCGTATCGGCAGATTGTTGGCAGCTTGGAGAGGTGCGCGAGCGAATAGACGAATCATTAGCCACCTGCAGTTGATGCAGCCCACGCCTCATGTTATCTATGTCAGTGGCACCTTGGTCTACGGCGATTGCGGGACTCGTCCGGTCGATGAGGATCATCCGATATCCCCAATAGCCTTTGCGAGGGAATATATCAGAGCGGAAAAACCGTGGATGGACGCTTTGATAAAAGGAACTATACCGGTGACGATTTTGCGGCCACCTTGGATTATGGGGCAAGGCTCTTGGTTTTCGACGTTTTATCTTAAAAGTATTCATGACCATGGGATAGTTCCTCTCTTTGGTGACGGGCAAAATTGGATGTCATTGATCGATGTTGAAGACTGCGCAGGTTTAGTTGCACATGCAGTGAGAAATGCCCAGCCTGGGCGGTGCTATAATCTCTTTTGCCCAAATGCGCATCTGACGCAGATTGAGTTTGCTGAAAGATTATCGAAAGAATCCGGTGCGAGTGTGAATAAATTGAGTATGGATGAAGTGAAAGACGTATATAGTCCTACGATTTGGGAGGCGTTTACATTTTCGAATATCAGCTCGACTAAATATCCGGAGTTCATTGCGGGCTATGATTTCAAATATAATTCCATTGATAAGATTATTGGGAACAATTTGCCCGCCGATGTAAGCGGGTAGTTTCGTCCACGGGACCTACGAGATGATTGCGGTCCGCTATTCGAAGGGAAAAGGGAAGTTGTAACGGTCCTGTTACGGAAAATTGCCTGCGTTCGAGGCGAATTCGGAGAATCTACCGAATTACCTCCCCGCGATCCTGCAATGGCGCGGATCCGAAACCCGGTCGAGCCGCACAGGATCCAGTCGCCTACCGTATTGCAGTTCGTTCCATGAACTCTCCCCAAAGCATCTGGTCCGACAAGCCCATGTCGACGGGTATAGCAGCCTTGGTTTGTTATGCCGGTGTGTTCAACGATGTCATCGACGTAGAAGAAATGGCATCACGGCTTGGAGTATCTGGCCAAGACGAATTTTATGCGACGGTCAATGAGCTGCACCGTCAGAATAGAATCATCGTCAGAGATGGCTTCGTTGCGCTGCCCAACCTCGACGATAGGATTTCCGTAAAAGCTGAAAAAATCGCTTTCACGAAAAAACTCATCGACTCACGAATAGACGACCTGCGGAAACTCGGTCGGAACCCGCTAATCAAATTTGTCGGCATCTCAGGATCGCTTGCTGCCAACAATCCGACGCGGGATATGTTGGGTCGATTGGATCTCGATGTGTTTCTTATCACAAGACGACATTGTCTATGGATATATAGAATATTATTTGGCATCCGTTATGTTTTCCCAAAAAACAGGGAGGAGCCTGAGTTATGTATAAACTATCTTGTGGACGAGGCGCATTTAGCCATTCCGATCAAAAACTTCTATACGGCCACAGAAATTCAGAATTTGATTCCAGTGACTAACGCTAGTTCTCTTCGTCAATTTCTTCAAGCTAACAGCTGGGTCCGCCACTACTACCCCAGGCCAGTCGATACTAAGACAACGTCATCTTTGAGCCAGCCGGAAAGTACGGTCGATAAATTGCTCTATTTTATCTTTATTTCTTTGAGGTGTGTAAAATGGATGAGCTTTAAACCCTTGAAGCAACTTTCCTTCAAATCCGATCCCCATCGCGGTGAAAGTCCATGTGCTTCACGAAATCCTCATGGAGGATATCACGCGTTGGTACAAAAGAAATTCGATCGGCTGGCAAAGGATTGGTACTCCGATTTGCTAGGCGACGATCTGATTGAAAAACTCTTCCCCGATGAGTTGAGCATCGAGATTCGCGAAGGCAAATCGGACGTCGAAGCGATGGCACAAGCTGCCATCGGAGCCCCTTATGGCAAATATGGATAGCACCACATATTACCAAAAGGTGGCGGGGTATTTTGATCGGGATGCTCCTGATTTCGAGGAGCGTTATTGGAAGAATATAGTACTTCAACGGATTAGGCAATCGTTCCGCGAGGAGGTAAAAGCGCATAGCTTTAGCAACGTTCTCGAGATTGGTTGTGGCACCGGTTTGGACGTAGCGCATTTCGGCTCCATTTTTCCGGCCAGAAAAGTCTACGGGATCGATATTGCACCAGAGATGGTAGCAAGGGCCTGGCGAAAAATTGAGACAATGGGTTTGGAGAATGTGACTTTGGAGATAGGCACCCCTGAAAGTTTGGAAACACTTTTTCCAGATGTGCAGTTTGACCATATATACGTTTTTTTTGGCGCGTTAAATACTGTCCCTGACCTTCGCCGTGTAGCGGGAATACTTAAAAGTCGAATGAATCCCGAAGGAACGATGGTTCTCACTTTCGTGAACAAGTGGTATCTCGCGGACATGTTGATCGATCTCCTCAAATTTCGATTTAAACGGGCGTTCAAAAGAATTCGGAAGATATGGGGTGGTTATGCCGAGACAAAGCCACTCGAAAGCAGATGTTACTCACCGCGCGAAATCGCGAGCGCATTTGGGAACGATTTTGAGATTACTCGAAGAAGAGGATATTCGATCCTGTATCCCGCGTGGTACAGGCTGAATTTAATTTTTAGACTGGGCAGGAGAATTACCGATTTTCTGTGGAAGATTGATCAAGTTCTCAATCGCACACCGGCGTGGTGTCTGGGCGAATATGCGCTCTATTGTTTCAAGACTAAAGAGGCAATTGTGCCCGGGCCTTCGAAAGACTCTTGTTAACCAATAAATATGCGATGGCGGACGGCCGGTATTTCGCCGGTTTACTGAGGCGGTATGAAACGACTCAATGCAGCGTGGAGTTCAGCAACGCGAACCGGTTTGCTCACGTAATCGTTCATCCCGACTTCCAGACATCTTTCACGATCACCCTGCATCGCATTGGCTGTCATCGCAATGATATGGATTGGTGACGCGTGCAGACCGTTTACGCTGTGCGCGGCTTCCCGGCGACGTATCGTTTGGGTCGCTTCGTAGCCGTCCATTTCCGGCATGTGGCAATCCATAAAAATCACATCGTAGTTAATACGTTCTAGCGCGGTCAGCACTTCGAAGCCGTTGGCGACGACGTCCGCCGTACAACCGATTTTTGCCAGCAAGCCGAGCGCCACTTTTTGGTTCACGCGATTGTCTTCGGCCACGAGAATTCTGATCTTGGGCAAAGGAGGAAGTTCGGGCTCGTTGGCGTGAGTGGCGGCGCGAGCTTCCTGAGGTGCATCATCGTTCGCAAGATGCACCAATATATTTTGCAGCTGCGCTTGTTTTACGGGTTTCACTAAAAACGCGTCGATGCCCATGGCCTCCAGTTCCGCTTTTTTATAGGTGCTGCCGGAAGTCGCGAGCAGAACCAAACGCACCCTCGCGATGGCGGGATCGCTCTTTATCGCGCGGGCCAACATCAGCCCATCCATTTCAGGCATCTGCATGTCAACGAGTGCAATTTCGTAGGGAAATTTTTCCTTGGATGCCGTTTGCAGCGCGGCAAGCGCCGCCTTGCCTGACTCCACCGCATCCCGTTGCATGCGCAATGCAGCGAGTTGTTGGGAGTAGATCTTTCGGTTGGTTTCGTGATCGTCGACGATCAAAACCCGCACCGCACTCATATCCCGTTTATAGTTCGGCGAAGGCGTGGACATCCCTTTGAGCTTTCCGAACAGCGCGGTGAACCAGAACGTCGTGCCCTTGCCCAGTGTACTCTCGACACCAACCGAACCATTCATCATAGCCACCAACTGCTTGGAAATAGCGAGTCCCAGGCCAGTACCGCCAAATTTCCGTGTGGTTGAGGAGTCTGCCTGGTTGAACGGTTGGAACAGGCGCGTCTGAGCCTCCGAAGAAATCCCAATGCCGGTATCGACGACTTGAAATTGCACACGAACACTTTCCTCGGTTTCATCCGACCGCGTCACACGCACAACCACTTCTCCCTGCGCGGTGAACTTAATCGCGTTGTTCATCAGGTTGAGAAGCACCTGGCGCAAACGCCCGGGGTCGCCGCTGAGATGGCGCGGAATGTCGGGATCCACGTAGCTCACCAGTTCGAGGCCTTTCTTCAACGCCTGTCCCGCTAACATGTCGCGGGTGGATTCCACGAGTTCGACTAAATCAAAATCCAAAATTTCGAAAGTGAGTTTGCCCGCTTCGATCTTCGAGAAATCGAGGATATCGTTGACGATGGTCAGCAGGGCGTCGGCGCTGCTCTGCGCAGTGTGGGCATATTCGTATTGCTGGGGACTGAGTTCGGAGTCCAATAGAAGCCCCGTCATGCCGATAACGCCGTTCATTGGCGTGCGGATTTCGTGGCTCATGTTGGCGAGAAATTCGCTCTTAGCTCTTGCTGCTGTCTCGGCAGCCTCCTTGGCAACGCGCAACTCATGCGTACGCGCTTCGATCAGCCGTTCAAGTTCAGCCGTGCGCATTCGCGCGTGCCGCGCCCGATATCGTATAAGGCCAACGATGCCCGCCGCTACGGTCCCAACCACGATCAAACCGAACCAAAAAGTCTGATAGTAAAAAGCCCGCACCGTGAACTTGAGTTCAGCACTCTCCTCTTCCCATCCGCCGGCGCTGTTTCGGACAGCCACGCGAAAATGATAGTCGCCAGGGGGAAGCTTGTCATAGCGGACACTGCGACGGTTTGAGACCTCGACCCAGGTGGGATCGAGCGGTTCAAGCCTCACTCGAAAGCTCATCTTTTCGGGCGCCACAAAATTGACCGCCGTAAAATAGATCTGCAGATCGGTGGCTCCCGGTGGAATCACGACAGGCCCGGTGGTCGGCAGACTCGCACCGCCCACCTCCACGCGCTCGATCAACGGTACCGGCGGACGCTTGTCGGTTACAACCTGTTCGGGCCGGATCACCACCACTCCGCGATCCGTGGCAAAAAGCAAACGTCCCTCCTTGGTTCTCCAAGCGTTGGGGCTGCCGATGAGGTTGCATTCGGCGGGCACGAAACCATCGAAACGATTGAACAGTCGCGGCTCCAACATGCGACGCCGTCCGTCCGCGACCTCGTCGAATTGTTCGCATGCGACCCGCATAAACCCTTCGGGGCAGGCGATCCAATAAGAGCCTTGGCCGTCCTCAAGCATGCCCGCAATGGAATCGTCCATCAATCCGTCGCGGCTGGTGAATATTCTCCAACGCCCTTCTTTCAAGCGGCTGAGTCCGCCACCGTCTGTTAAAACCCAAATCGCACCCGCCGCGTCTTCGAAAATTGCCACGGCCGGGGCCTCCGCAATTTCAACGCCCGAACGGTAGACCGCCCATTGCCCCGCGCGCAGACAGGCCACTCCCGCCGGTGGCACGGCCACCCAGATGTCGCCGTTTCTGGCGCGTATTACCGACTTGAATACATTGCTGGATAATCCCGGAATTGTATTCTGCCCGTGGAAATCGCCGCCCGTGCCATGGTAGAGCGCGCCGTCGCAGGCGACCCAAACGCCGTTTCCTCCGTCGGGCGCAATGCCATTGACCCGGGCATGTGCGATGCCCGGCAATTCGGCTTGGGGTGCGGCGGTCATGCGATTCTGCCATTCCGCGGCGTTGCCGGGTTGGTAGTAGTTGGTTGTTTCAATGCCTTCGTAACGAAATAAACCGTTGGCCGCACCGAACCACATGGTACCGGTTGGTTGTTCCTCGATTGCGATGACCTGTTTCAGGTCGGCGAGGCCGGGGGCGTCAAAGCGCGTCGCGATTTTGCCGTCGTAGTGATAAAGTCCGCCACCCCAGAGGCCGATCCACCACGTGCCGTCGGCGGATTCAAAGATCGAGTTCGTCGAGGTCTGATCGAGGCCCTGCTCTTTGCCGACGATGGCGCTGGCCGAGTCCGCAAGTTGAAAAAGCCCCGCCGTGCTCGCAACCCAAAGCTCACCGTCGCGGCCTTCAAAAATCTGCTGGATCGCGGTCCCGCCAAAAAATTCGCGCGATTCCGTCGACTCGATGCGATCGTTGCTCATCCGAAACAATCCGCCGTACGTGCCAATCCAAAGATTCCCGCTTCGGTCGAAGCGCAGATCCGTGACGCGAATATTAAGCAAACCATCCGCTATGCCATAATTCGCCACATGGTCGTCCGCGCCGATACGGTAAACTCCTTCGCTCGATCCGACCCACAAGGAACCATCAGCACCCGCCACGGCACCGGTAAACGCATTGCCTTGCAACCCGAGTTGATCGGAAACGCGTTCGATTCTAGTTCCCACAATTCGCCACAAGGCGTCACCGCTCACCCAAATACTTCCGTCGGGACGTTCAAGGTACGAGCGCACCACCCCATCGATGCGTTCCCAAGCTCCTTCCGGCGCCACGATTTTTCCGTCGCGTACAAAAGAAAAACCCGCGCGCGTGCTCACGACCAGGGTGCCATCTTTCGCGATAAAAAGTGAGCGAACAGAATTGCTGGCCAGCCCATCCTTTGTGGTGAATCGCTCAAAGAATCCATTTTTCCATCTAAACAGTCCATCGTCGCCCCCCACCCAGATCGTTCCATCGGTCGACTCCTGAATGGCATAAAATCCGCCACGCAATAATTCCGAGTGAGTGTTTCCAGTGTAAGCCGTAAAACGATTCCCATCAAAACGTGCGATGCCCTTGGTTGTGGCGATCCAGAGATAGCCTTCGCGCGACTGGGTGAGCGCGTTGATTTTATTCGAAGGCAAACCGTGTTCCGTAAACCAACCATGCACCGTATAACTGTTGGCTTTCCGGTCGGCATTTAACGCAAAAACCCGCGCAGCCGTGAACAAACAGCCCAAGGCCAGTAACAATGGGAGAACGAAAATCTGCGAAGTTGGGCGTATTTGATTCTGAAATACAGTCACAGGCAATTCGGTCGTGGACGGCCGGGATATGCGGTCAAAATTGGTCTAAAAAATTATATTATCCCACTGATCTACGACTCATATTTAGCGCGATTTAGCCGATTATGCCAACGGAGAGTCGCGCAAAAGAATCGACTCGATCAGGCACAGCCCGTCCGCCGAATTTTGTTAAACATTTTCCCTGAAATTGAATTTTCAAGACGCCATGACATACGTACCTCTACTCTCGGTTTCACCACTCAAAAACGCGTTTATGAAACGTCACGATACGCAGAAAATCTCCGCGTCCCAGTCGCTCTCCTCAACCGTTTCATGGGAGGTGCGTCGTGCTTTCCCAGCCTTGCGGATTTGTTTCATGACAGTCATGTTGTTTACCCTGATTCCGCCAGCGTCCGCCGCCGAATGGCTGCTCACCGGAGAATTGGGCGCCCACGATCCATGCCTCATCAAAGAGGAGAGCGACTATGCCAACGGCAATTGGTGGTGGAGCCCCGCCACCGGTCCTGGACTGTCGATGAAGTTCTCGACGGACGGCATCAAGTGGCGTCAAGGCCTCCAGTTTTTTACCGAAGACAGCAAGCCGGTCTGGTGGACCGAATACGCTCCGGCGATGAGACCGCTGAACGTATGGGCGCCAGACCTACAAAAATTCGGCAACCGGTTTTGGTGCTATTACAGTGTTTCGGAATTTGGAAAAAATAATTCCGCTATCGGGCTTACATCGTCATCCGGTATCTTTCGGGGAGACTGGCAGGATGACGGCGTGGTCATCTCTTCAAAGCAGAACAAGGACACTTACAACGCGGTTGACCCCAGCCTCGTCATCGACGAACAAGGAAGCCCCTGGCTGACGTTCGGGTCCTACTACGATGGCCTGCATCTCGTCCAACTCGATCCGAAGACCATGAAGCCCGCAGCGAACGCGGCTATTCTAACCATCGCACGGCGCCAAAGAGACCTCGGCCTTGAGGCGCCCACCATTGTCTACGCGAATGGCTACTATTACTTGTTTGTGGCGATCGACGTTTGCTGCAATGGCAAGGTTAGCACCCACAAGGTCGCCTGCGGCCGCGCCAAAAATATCGTCGGCCCATACGAGGGAAAACCGGGCGACGTAAAAAACGCCGTCACCAACATGTTGACCGGCAACCTTACGATTCTTGAAAAAGGCGACGAGCGCTGGGCCGGCATGGGCGGCGCTTACGTTTATCGTCGCGGCGATGGCTGGATTATTGTGCGGCATGGATACGACAAAAATTCCGGCGGCACGCCCAAGATGCGGATCAACGATCTCTACTGGGACGCCCAAGGCTGGCCGACCTTCGTGGCTCCGGACTTGCCGAACCAAACCGTAGCGGCAGGCGAGACAGTCAATTTCACCGCTCCATCAAGCATCACCTATCAATGGCAAGTTTCCACGGATAATGGTGCCACGTGGGCCAACATCACCGACAACGCGACGTATAATGGCGCGTCCAAGTTGACACTCGCCGTCAAGGCCTCGAGCACGATGAACGGTCACAAGTACCGAGTCGTGACCGGCAACGGCGGCGCCACCAGCAATGCTTTTTTACTTACCGTCAAGGACACGGAATAACCGTTCCCAGCGGCTTATTCCTCGCCCATCGCTTCCTCAAGGAAGTTCATTTGCGAGGCATCGGCCCGCTGATTGAGGAGTTTTCGCAGGAACATGGTGCGGTGCTGGTTTGACGCGCCATACTGCAGCACCGCCAGCCGGTGCTCCTCCGTGCCGTAGCCTTTGTGCTGCGCGAATCCATAATTTGGATACTGCGCGTCGAGCTCGTTCATCAAACGATCGCGCGTGACCTTGGCAACGATCGAGGCCATGGCGATACAGAGCGACCGCGCGTCGCCTTTCACGATGCCGTTGTGCGGATAGGGGAAACTTTTCAGCGGTAAACCGTCGATCAGGATACGACAGGAAACCTGCGGGATGAATTTCGCGGCTTCCTCCGGCGACGTAAACAGATCCGGCTCGGTCCGGCGTTCGAAAGCGCTCGGCGGATAGATGCCTTCGAGGGCGCGGCGCATAGCGAGCTTGGTTGCGCCCAGGATGTTGAAATTTTCGATTTCCTCGACCGAAGCCGCACCGAAGTTGGCATGGATCTGGCCTTGGGCCACAAGCGTCTCGAAATCGAAGTACAATTCGGCCCGCTCAGCCGGCGTGAGCATTTTCGAGTCATTGACCTTTTGGGCCTTCGTCATCGCCCAACGGCTTTCGAGAAAATCTTGGTTCACCATCACCGCCGCGGCCACGACCGGCCCGGCCAGCGAACCGCGGCCCGCTTCATCGACTCCGATGAGGCTGGAAAAACTTTCGATTTGTTTAAGGTCAAATCCGCGCAGCTGGCGGCGTTTCATCGGGTTTGTTGTAAATATCTTCGCCAAGGGCGCAAGCACGCGGCACACCTTGAGTCACATCGTATATTTCAGGACAATATCGACCACTTTCCAACATGACTTTGATGGAGACTTTCGAATTTCTAAGCTACGTCGTGACCGTCGTGGGCCTTCCGTTCGCGATCATTGTTTTTATTCTCGAACAGCGAAAGGAACGCGACAACGAGGAGGAGGAAATCTACCAGCGTCTTTCCGACGAGTACCGCGAATTCCTCAAGCTCGTGCTGGACAATGCCGACTTACAATTGCTTCGTCGCGAGGGCGTGCGCCACGAATTCACCGAGGAGCAAAAGGAACGCCGCCTCGCGATCTTCGGCATCCTGATCTCACTTTTCGAACGCGCCTACCTGCTCGTCTACGAAGATGACATGGACAAAAAAGCCTGCCGCCTCTGGAAATCCTGGGAAGACTACATGGTGGAATGGGTACGCCGTTCGGAATTTCGCGATGCGCTCCCGAGCCTGCTCGAAGGCGAGGACGAAGAGTTCACGCAATATATCCAGCAACTCGCGGCGAAGAAGGGATAGCGTCGGCCAAAATCCTTTCGCCTCCGAGGCCGTTGTCAGCCTCGCTGTTGATAATATTTAGCCGTCGCCTGACTGCGTGAATGCACATGCAGTTTTTCATAAATTCGACGGGTATAGGTTTTCACCGTAAAAACATTCAGGCTTAGCTTGTCCGCGATTTCTTTATAGAGAAATCCCTGCGCCAAAAGATCGAGCACCTGTTGTTCACGCGCCGAAAGCTGTTCGGTATCCTGAGGCACGCTCGGCGGCGCCGAAAAGGATCTCACCACTTTGCGCGCGATCGCACTGCTCATCGGCGATCCGCCCTCATGAATTTGCTGGATCGCTGCGATCAGATCCTCCCGTCGGGTGCTTTTGAGTAAATAGCCCGTAGCTCCCGCCGCGAGAGCCTGGAAAATATGTTCAGGGTCGTCGTACACCGTCAGCATGAGAAACTGCGTTTGCGGCATCAGCGGTTTCAAACGTCGCACGCATTCAACGCCGCTCATCTGCGGCAAATTGATATCCATTAAAATCACGTCGGGTCCGTCGTTGGGCAACGCGGCAACAGCTTTTTCGCTTTCACCGAAATCGCTCACAAGCGCGAGGGAGGGAGCGCTCCGCACGACGTTGCCCAAGATCCGCCGCGCAGGCTCGTCATCTTCGACAATGGAAATTCGTATGGGTTTAATCTGCGGGGAGGTCATGAATTGAGCTTGTTTACCGGGATGACGAGACGAACTTCCGCTCCGCCATTGTCGGCGTCACGCACGGTGCATTCTCCGCCGATGGCGGTCATTCTCGCGGCGAGATTCGGCAGGCCGTTTCCGCCACCCGCGCGCAAGGGTGCGGTTGCCGCCATCCCGCCACCGTTGTCGACGATCACAATGCCGAACCTTTCGGCAGTACACTCGATGCGGATAAAAACTTCCGTCGCCCGGGCGTGTTTGATGCAATTGTTCAGCGCCTCCTTGAACGCCAAAAATAAATGATGGCGGCAGGTGCTGTTCACTTTCACCTCGGGAATATCGCGGGGTGCGGCGAGGCGATACCGGATTTTCGCCACGCTCAAAAAACCCTGCGCGTAGCTGTCGAAATAACTGACCAGACTGTCCAGATTGTCGTGCTGCGCGTCGACCGCCCACACGATTTCATCGATCGAACGCGTGATCTCCGTGGTCGTCGCATGGATTTCGTTAAAACAATTGCGCGCCGACTCCGTGGTCGCTTCGGGTGGCGAGGATTGCGTGAGCAGACTGATCCGCGTCAGGCTCGCGCCCAATTCGTCGTGAATATCCCGCGCGATGCGAGTGCGCTCCCGGTCGACAGCGGATTCCCGTTCGACCCGTTCAAGCTTGTTGCGCAAACGCCGGTGTGATCGCGCACGCACCCCAAGAACAAGAAGCGCAATCACAGCGGCGCCTGCCCCAAACCGAAACCAAACCGTCTGCCACCAAAATGGTACAACGACAATCTGTAGCGTGGCTCCGCTGTCGCCCATCTCACTTTCCTCATCTGCCGAAACAATTCTTAAGTTATAACTTCCGGGCAAGAGCCGGGGATAAACGATCCTCCTCTCCGCTCCCGCATCGATCCACTCCTGATCGAAGCCCTCCAGCCGGTGGCGAGCCTGAGTTCGCTCGGGCGCGGTAAAATTAAGCACGGAAAAACGGAGCTCTATTTTGTGCATATCACAACGCACCTTCACCACAGAGGACAAAGGTCGCACCACGTCGTCCACTCGCAATTCATCGATAAAAACGGGGGCACTCCCCTTGCGCCGAACAACGTTGGGATCGATCGCGAGCACGCCGAGACGCGTTGTAAACCAAAGCATGCCGTCGCGGCCTTTCACGCTATTTGGCTGATAACCATCCACGCACGAAATGTGCGCAAAACCTTCGTTCTTTCCGAAGGTAGCTGGATGAATGCGATTGGTTCGGCCTGCGAGGCATTCCGCTATCTCCCGTCGTTCCACACGGAAAATGCCGCGAGGCGAACCCAGCCAAACCGCACCAAAATCGTCAAAGAGCATTTGTGAAATCACTCCTTCCGGCAGCCCCTGCGTCGACGTAAGGAAATGCTCGCTCCCCTCGTGGATAAGGACGAGTCCTGTCTCCGTGGCGATCCAGAGTGTACCGTCCTTCTCGGCAGCCATCACACGTATCGACGGCAGTGGCTCAGCTCCAGCCCGACGCATCGATTCAAAACGGTTTCCGTCGAAGCGGAAAAGCATGCCTTCCGTCGTTCCAACAAGAATCCGGCCTTCCGCATCTTCGGCGATACAACTCACAAGTTGGTTCGGCAATCCGGCATCGGGCCCAAAAACGGTGAAGTCCGTTTTGTTAAGCCGCCCCAAACCGCCGGTATCCCCTGTCAGCCAGAGTTCGCCCGTGCGGGAACTGAACATGACGCGAAAGGCATCAAATGTCTTTATATCGATTCTTCTGATACCATTAACCTCATCCATTCTCCACAAGCCCGCGCCACCGCTAAACCAAACTCCGCCTGTCACGTCGGATGCGATTCGATTCGCATTGGTTTTCGGCCATTTATTTCGGCCAGTCATCACCTCGATGCCAGTTTTTGCCACCCGAGCCACTCCACCATCGCGATTCGCAAACCAAATTTGACCCTGCGCATCTTCGCAGACCGAAAGCGTCACGTCGTCCCGCAACCCGGACTTTGAGTCATAGAGTCGGAAATGCTTTGCCTGTAGCCGCGCGAGCCCGCCACCGCCGGTTCCAAGCCAAATATTCCCTTCATTGTCCTGGAAAATCGAAGTAACCGTCCGATGCGACGTCGGCACGGCCTGATAATCGTTATTCGTGACGAGATACGCACCCTGAGACCGCGTACCCACCCAGAGATTCCCCTCCTTGTCCTCAAGCAAGGCTCTCACGTAATGCGCGCCGAGCAGCTCCGGAATTTTTACCGCCGCTTCGATCTCCCGACCATTCCACCGGCCCACGACGTCGCGCGCGACAATCCATGGGTGCCCATGCCGACTGGAGGCTATACGTAGTTCGGTTTCGCGCCACGGCGGGGTGATTTTCGTGGCGTTTCCATTGCTGGCATGAAAAAGGAGCGAACCAGCCGCGATCCACACGCCATCGCTTCCATCGCTGGCAAAAGACACCAGTTGACGAACCATTTTAACCCCTTCCAGTTTCACCTCCGACACATGACCGTCGCGGAGGACTTCAACTTTGCCTTCGAAGAAGCCGGCCCAAAGTGTGCCATCGTGCTGAACGTGCCAGGTCTGTACGTGCTGTTTGGAAAACTGGTCCGTAACGGAATTTTTGCGCAAAACATGGCCATCCCACTGCCAAATTTCTCCGCTATTGGATGAAAAGAGCAGGCCCAGGTCCGGATGTGTCACCAGCGAACGGGCAAAAAGCGTAGGAGCCGCCTGAGCAACGGATTGTGGTACATCGAAACGAATACCATTGAACCGTGCGACACCGCCAACATCCGCCGCCACCCAGAGATAACCTTGCACGTCCTGCGTGACACCTTGAACCATTTCGTTCGGCAAGCCGTCTTCGCCGTGCCATTCTCGCAGGGAATATTCGGCCGCAAACAAGTCGCGTGGCTCCAACAAGACCGCCATCACCCAGGCAAATAGCGACAGATAGGAGCGATTCATGGTACGACGGTGAGACTATGTCGCCGGATTTGCCATCGCAGACAAGCTATTCTGCGAGGCTCAAATGACGCTCAACGGTTACGCTCTTCGTCTCCGATGGCGGTCGAATTGTCATCCGACATATTCCAAGCTACCGGTTTTATTTGGTTCGTCGTTCCAAAATTCGACCATGCTTCGTTGCACACGTGAAGGCAGCGTCGTTCCTTCGCGCCATTCACCGGCTAGTGCCACTTCATGGTGATGAGCCGGAACGCCCAATTCGTTGCGATGCAAAAGTCCCACGAGCATTTCGACCGCGAGCGCGCCCACTTTTGCCGGGTTATAATAGACCCCGCTGACACCCGATTCCGGGGTGTCTTGAAGTTCTGCCAAACCCACATCACGCGGCACGTCACAACCCAGTCCACGTAGCCAACGCAATACCGGCGCCGCATGAGTGACTATTAAAGCGTCAGGTTTTTCCCGGCGAAACCATTCCCTGAAAATCGCTTCATCGGTTGGCGCTTCCGGACACAACGGAACTCGATCCGCCTCGGGCAGTTTCATTTGTTGCAAAAAATACGCTCCGAGCCAGCGATCTCCGACGCACGGACTGTCGTTGGCCTCCGAAAAGACCAGGCCGACCCGGCGGTAGCCGCGCTGGCGGCACTGTTCCATAACCAGCCGAGCCGTATCAAAATGGCTTTCCGTCACATGATGTAGCAAGGGCGAACGCAAGGTCATGCCCAGCGCCACCGACGAAAAATCTTCCCAAGGAAGTTCAAGCGACTCCTTCCCCGGCGGCATGCGCCCAATGAGCAATCCGTGGATGTCACGCGTTCGAAGAATCTGGCTGAAGCGCGCCGGTGTCATGCCGGGTTCGCCCAGCCAAAAATGCTCCAGGTTGTAACCAAATTTTTGCGCTCGCTCGACCGCGCCGGGAAAAAAATCGGGCCGGTCATGATGCGTTCGCCGCCAACCGAAGCGTGTTGGATAGTTCGTCACAAACGCGAGCGTGGCATGCTTTATTTCTCCGCCGTTACGGCGCGATTTCATGAGGGCGGCCACCAGCGGATTTACCCGGTAGCCGAATGCCTCGGCGATCGCTTTTATCTTTTCACGCGTCGCGTGGGCGATCCGCGGATTGTCGCGCAAAGCCAAAGCAACAGTCGAACGATGCACACCGGCTCGCCGAGCGATATCCTGCAATGTGGCCGGATGAATTCTCTCAATCACAGGATGCTCCTTTCCTTTGTCCGACAACAACCACCCGTTCTCTCCAAATTTCCGGTCGATCCTCTCGGACACCTTGACTCGTCCGCCGAAAATACAATTCCCCTGACAAATTCGCGTTCAAGCAAATCGACCGGGCAACATTGATCGTGGACAAATGATTGAAGACGCATGGCGGGGCGAGGTCGGTCACGCCGAGTTTCCAGCGAGACCTGCACCTAGATTCCCTCTGCCATGCACGCTCCCGCGATCCGAAAAAGCACCAGCCGTGTAGTCAAAAGGGACTACATTTAAACTAAAAACCTGTCTTGAAAAACACTACGGCGTTTAGGAACCAAGGACACGACACCGGATCATAGAGTACTTCATTCGCGGCCATCCCAGTGAGATGTGCCTTGGGCCGGCAATGTGAGAGTATGCACAACGCCTTGATAGCGCAGTCGCGCTGAACCTCCATTGGCAGATTTCACGGTCACGGTAACGAGTGCCCCATCACGCCACTCAAGATCGACTTCAAAACCACCGCGTGCACGCAGGCCTTTCACCGATCCGGTTGGCCAAGCTTTGGGCAAGGTCGGCAGCAGTTCGATTTCATCGGCATGCGATTGAAGCAGCATTTCCGCGATTGCCGACGTGCCACCGAAATTGCCGTCGATCTGGAACGGGGGATGCGCGTCAAAAAGGTCTGGATACGTGCGTTCGGGTCCAAGGAGTGCCTTAAGTACGGTGTGCGTGCGTTCGGGGTCCTGAAGCCTAGCCCAAAGATTGAGGCGCCAGGCAATTGCCCAACCAGTCGACAGGTCTCCACGCAGCTCCAGGGTCTTGCGCACGGCCAACGCCAGATCCGGCGTGCCACGAAGCGTAATCTGATCGCTGGGAAAGAAAGCGTACAGGTGCGAAACATGCCGGTGACGTTGATCGGGCGCCGCCGCTTCCCAATCTTCCAGCCATTCCTTTAGGTCGCCTCGCGAACTGATTTGGTTGGGAGGAAGTTTTGCCCGCAAAGTGGAAAGCTGTTTTGCGAAATCGGCATCGATTCCGAGAATGGCCGCAGCCTCAATACATTCGCTGAACAGGTCGCGGATGATTTGGCTGTCCATCATCGGACCAGCCGTCGTTGTGACTCCAGAATGATGGGCGTTCTCCGGCGACATTGAGGGAGAGGTCACCAGATATTTGGTTTTGGGATCTTCAACCAACGTTGAGACGAAGAAGGCAGCCGAACCTTTCATGAGTGGATAAGCTTTCTCCAAAAACTGATTATCACGGGTATAGAGGAAATGCTCCCACAGATGCCGGCACAGCCAAGCGCCGCCTGTTGGCCACATTCCATAAAAAGCACTGTCGATCGGTCCCGTGGCCCTCCAAAGATCCGTGTTGTGATGCGCCACCCAGCCTTCCGCTCCGTAATGTTCGCGGGCAAATTTGCCGCCGGTTTCTGAAAGGTCCCGAATCATGGCAAACAATGGCTCGGCACACTCGGAGAGGTTGGCCACTTCGGCCGGCCAGTAATTCATCTCCGTGTTGATGTTGATCGTATATTTTGAATTCCACGGAGGGTTCAGGCTATCGTTCCAGAGGCCTTGCAGCGTTGCAGGCTGCGAGCCGGGACGGGAACTACTGATGAGAAGGTAACGCCCATATTGAAAATACAGTGCAGCCAGTTGCGGGTCGTTGGAAGTAACCGACTTCCGAACCCGTTCATCCGTCGGCAGACGTTCTGCGTCGCTGTGCCCAAGGTCGATCGCCACCCGACGATAGAGGCGTTGGTGCTCGGCAACGTGTGCAGAACGCAGAGTGTCAAAAGTTTTGCCTTGGACGGCTGCCAGCGTGGCCGCGTTGAGCGCTGCGGGATCGCCCGATACGTCGCGATAGTTCCGGAAACTCGTGGCTGCAGTAATCAAGATGACAGCGGAAGACGATCCGTTCACGTGGATTTGAGTAGCATCCGTGCTGACTTGTCCATCAGGAGTGAGAACTTTGACCCGGGCTTCGAAAGTGAGCGCGCCGGGAACGCCGTTGGCTGATCCATTTTTACCGGTGATAACAAGTTCGTTTCCTTGGATGGCTATCTTCGCCGATTGTGGCGTCTGGAAAGCAAGTGTGAAGGCAAGCCGGGCTGGACGATCCGGCCGCTCCAGCTCACGAGCGGTGAGTCGCATCACAATGACATTGTCGACCGGGCTCACAAAAACTTCGCGCGTATGCTTGACTGAGCCCAAGCGAAACTCAGTGCGCGCAATCGCCGTGTCCAAGTCGAGTTCGCGGCGATATTCGGTGACGCCGTGGGTTCCAGCCATCGAAATCGTCACGTCACCCAGCGTCTGATACGAAGTCTGCCGCACCGGTCGCGACATGAATTTCGCCTCAATGAGATTCTGCGCTTCCAGATAACGTCCGTCGGCGATCAGACGGCGGATTTCGGGAAGGGCAGCTTTCGCCTCCGGGTTGGCAGGATTATACGGACCTCCCGACCACAACGTTCCCTCGTTGAGCTGCAACCGTTCCATTTGTATACCGCCAAAAACCATGGCGCCCAAGCGGCCATTTCCCAGCGGCAAGGCCTCCACCCATTGGCCGGCAGGGCGCTCATACCATAGCGTGAGCGGGTCTGCGGAGAAAGCACGTGGCAAAACCACAAAGCAGAGCACAAAGAGTGAAGCTGAAAGTCGCATCGAAAGAAACCTGGTGGATGGTCTAAGGTTCGTTAAAAAAAAACAAATCGTCGGCCAGGAGAATCCCGACCGACGACGATTAACATTTTCGATCAAAGATCGAAAGAGGCGGTGAGCACAAACTGCCGCGGATCGACAATGCGGTAAGTGGCGATTCGGCCATCGAAGAATGCGGCCGTTGGCTGCAAGCCGCCGCCTTTCTCCCCAACGTTCTTCACATTGAGCTGGAGCTTCGCCCGCACTTTGTCATGGAACATCTTCGTGTTGTAGCTCACGAATAGGTCGATATAAGTTTCGGCCTTAGAGTAGATCGGCCGGTTGCCATCGAGCTGCAGGATCTTGTTCGCGGGAAGCGTGAGGTCCATGCCATCGGTATACCCGAGGCCATAATAACCGAGGAACCCCTTGCTGGTGTAACGCCACGAGCCGCCCACGGTTATGTTCCTGATGATCTTGTTTTCGGTGAGGCCAGCGAGATTATACTTCGTGCTGAACTTACCCGAGTATTCGCGGATCTGGGGACGAGGGCGGCCAATCTGCGATCGGAATACAGACATCGGGGCATCGACTTGACTCAAGAAATTCGTCTCGGCCGAGTTGTTGTTGTTGTAGCCTGCAAGCTGCTGAAACGGTGTACCCACGATTTTCCACCAAAGGAGATGGCCACCAGGGCCGTTAGGAATCGGAGAACCTCCGATCGGAATTGTCATGGTGAATGGGCTGGTCGGCGTTCCGGGCAGTGTGTGACTGTAGATCGCGCTCCCCGTGGTGGTTGCGGTGGCTGGGATAAAGCTCACGAGGCTGAAGCGTGGGTCTTCGAGCGTAGTCCAGATCGGCATGCGTGCGGCGATATAATCGTCCACGGCAGAGCCAACTGCCGTATTGATCGACTGGGTCTTGGTGACCGAAGCGCTCACTGTCCAATTCTTGGTAGGGTTATAGAAAACTTCCAACTCTTGGCCCGTGGAACGCATGTCATTCACTGCGGCATACGTCTGGGCAGCGGCAATGGTTTGCAGGCCATTATATTGCTCGACGGGCATATTAATGGTCGCCGCAATTTGCGCATTAGCATCGGTGAGGCTTCCGCCGGAGCCGACATTGTTCAACCAATTAGTGACTTGTTTTCTCAGGTTCCAAGCATCGTCCGCGACAAATCCCTCGTTGCGCAGCAGGCGCTGGGCCATCGTGCCGATATCGCCGTCGCGAAGGTTGAACTGCTTGGTATCGAACTTGGTGTAGTGGATAGTGAGCGCTCCATCCAGCACAGTCACCCAGAAACCAACATCCTTAGTTATGCCGGATTGGTTTGGCAGCCGGTGAAGGAATAGATCGTAGGCAGGCCCCTGGGCGATGAAATTATCCGATTTGTTGTACGTAGGACTGAAGCTGGTGGCTGCTTCGGCCAAAAACTTGCGGGCTCCGCTTCCGCGTTCCGCCGTGCGCTTGAGAAAGCCGATATCTCTAAAAGGACGGGCCACGATCGATAGGGATTTTGTCTTCCCCTCGGCCTCACGCCAATCATGTGTCCAATTGTTGGACTTGGCTTTGTTGTAGTCCCGGAGGTCTGGGGTCAGCATGGCGAGCGCTGAATTGCGGTCAGACACATTGTCTCTCCGAAGGCCATAGGTGGCCACCAGTTTGCCCTCCAGAAACGAGCTCTGGATCACGCCACCCGTGGTCTTTACGCGTGTGTTTACGTTGCTAAGACCGCCGCCACTGCCGGGAGCCGGCGCAAAACCGATGGGAGAGACGTCGTAAAACATCTGGGTGGACGACGGTCCCCAGACGTAGGGAAGAACGGTTCCTTCCGGGAAATAGTTCGGTGCGTATTCAATACCGCCACCGGGCGTGCTGCCGACATAATATTGTTCGTTAAGCCGGCTGTTATTGTTGGGAGCGAACCCATATTGTGGCGCGACATTCGATTGCGAGTTAACAGTCAGGAGATTGTTGGCATTATAATATTTCTGCTCCCATGCCTTGTCAGTGCCCAGCGCGACATGCCGATAGGTGTACTGCCAGTTCTGCTGATCCTTGTATTCGTAGTAACCGACGACCTGATGGGTGCCGAGCCATTTGCTCCAACCCTCGTCTTTGGAAAAATCGATGCGATATGCGAATTGGACGCGACCGGTATCCCAAATTTTCGGGAGATCTCTCAAGTAGGGTTCACTACTCCTTAGGTACGGTCGCCCGTAATAGGGATTAGGCGTGCCATCCAGGAAAACCCGGTTCACATCGACCTGAAGCTGGCCGACGTTGCTGTTCACGCTCGCGGGCCCCATGGGCTGGTTTTCCAACCGCTTCGAATCTTCGCGCAGGAATGTGCCTTGGAAAGCCAATGTCTGCGTGGGTGTGTTGAGGATAATCTGGTCGAGCTGGACCATGTAGATGTCGACGTCGTCCCAAGCCTTGCTGTTGCCCGCCAGATTGATCTTGGTCCAATCGTAGATCGATTTGTCGGAAATCGGCCGAGCGATAGAGTTATAGAGCGGCTGTTGCGTGGATGTATAGGTGTCCGACGAGTTTAGCGCCAGGATGCCAATACCTGTGACCCCCGCCGCATACGGGTCTGTGACAGAATAATTATTTCCTGGAGGTGTCGTGGGATTCGATGTGTATCCCGCATTAAGCCAGTAGGAGGTCTCGCCCGGGGCGCCGATTAGGAAGGGCGAACGCCCCTCTCTTCCCCAGCTAGGCAAGAACAACAACGTGTTGGTTGTAGGGGTACCTCCATACGGCGTTGTCGAGCCGAGTACGTTGCCGTTTCCATAAACCCGACCATCGTCGAAGGTGATAAGACGCGTAACGGGATTCCAACCCGGCTTTCCCGCTTTGAGCCAATCTGTATAGTGGTCACGCGGGGTCGTGTAATTGGGACGCACGGCGTTATGTTTGTAGCCAAAATAAGAAGCGGCCAGAGTGGTATTCTTAAAGGGTTGAGCCTTCACCTGAAAGCTGATGCGGCGCGCATTCTCTTCGGCGGGCTTGCGAACAAAGCCGATGTGTTCGTTTTTGTAGCTGGCACGTACGGACAACTTGTTCCTTACAAGCATGCGATTCACGTCGATCGAACCACTCCACCCCTCATAACTATCGGCCCGCATTTCAATTTTCGTGAAATTGCGGTTGAGGTTGGCGGTGGCAGGGACCTGATTCACGGTGCCCGAGGCATTGCCCAGACCGAAAATATTGGCGTTGGGTCCACGGCTTAATTCGAGTGCCTCCATCCAAAGGGGGTCGACGGGGACGCGGCCGGTCATGGCGATGTTGTTGAAGGCGATGTTCGCACTGCCGATACCACGGACGCGGTTGGCAGTGTTGGGATTGAGGCTGACGTTGTCGACCACTGCACCCGTGCGGTCCGTGGTGAATTGGGAGTAAGTGTTGGTTCCTTCGGTGCTCGCCATGTAGTCGAAGACGTCGTTGATATCGCGCATCGCGAAGTCGTTCATCTGCTCCTTGGTCATCACGGTGATCGACTGCCCCAGATCCTCGATCTTCGAGTTCATGCGGGTGCCCGACATGGAATTGGCCGAGTAATAACCTTTGTTACTCGTGATCACTTCGAAAGGGGAGAGAACAAGAACTTCCCCCTCAGGCGGAGGCTCTGATGCTGCAGGGACGGTTTCCACGGGAATTTTTTTCTCCGCAACTTCACTTTTCGGACGGATGGGTTCGGTGGCGGGCGTAACAGGCGCAACTTGCGCCCAAGCAGACGTGGCGAGCACGAATGCCGCCGGCGCCAGGGATAGGCGCCGGAATAGGTGTTTCTTGGTTAGGGTCATAGGGGGATGGGTCAAACGGTTGTTCAGTACAGGGTGAACGGATTTATTAATCTCAGGCGGAATCGCTAAATTCATCTGATGGCGTGTAACGCGCCTCAATCGGTGTCTGGTATTTTTGTTACGAAAAAACGATATATAACTAATCGATAATATTTATATATATTCGCTTATCGCATATTTCATTCATGGGGAAATCGACCGTGCGTACGCGCGATGTAGAGTTAGGGCTGGGGCCAAGCTGGAATCACTGGTGCGAGCGCCAATCAAATCTGCACGCAGACTCTCGCAATCAGACGCGTGCGCACGCTGTTGACCAAAGCAGCTCTTTCTTCGGTTTCATATAGCTGGGAACGAGTGGAACGGAATACATCGGGGACGATTCTACTAACGAGCTATAGAAAATCCGCGTGCCTGATCGCTCGTCATACCTTGCGCACGCACCGTTTCGCCTTTTCGCCATTCACCCTCCAGCATCACTTCGTGAGCGTTGGCCGGAATTCCCTTTTCCCTCCGATGGATCAAACCCACCATCATCTCGGCTGCGACTGATCCCAACCTGCCCGGTGCACAGGATATTCCTGCCATTTTTATGTTGGTTGGACCAGGTTCGTCAGTCAGTGAAGCAACTCCCACGTGCTCGGGCACGGTGTACCCCATTTTGTTCAGCCATTCCACGACCACAGACCCATGCGTCGCCAAAATGGCATCGGGTTCGTGTTCCAAAAACCAACTTCTAAACTCGGCAAAATGGTCCCGCCCGGAGGCGTACGAAAGCGGTGGGATATTGGCGGGACGCGGCAAAAAAAGTTGATGATAGAGATAAGCGCCCAACCATCTATCACCCACCAATGGACTGTCGTTCTCCTCGGAAAAAACAAAACCGATGCGCCTGTAGCCCAGCGCCCTCATTTCCTGCAAAGCCTTCGATGCTCCTTCATAAAAATCCTCCGTCACCCGATGAATCGCCGGCTCGCGCAGCGTCATACCCACGGTAACCACAGGGAAATGCTCCCAGAAAAGAGGCAGCGAAGATTGTCCGGGAGGCAGACGTCCGATGACTATTCCACGCACTCCTCGGGTCCAAAGAATTTTCCAAAAACTGCGGGCCGTCATACCAGGCTCTCCGAGCCAGAAATGCTCAAGGTGATAACCCAGTTCCGCCAGACGTTCCGACGTGCCCGGAAAGTAGTCCGGCCTGTTGTGGTAAGGAGGTTTCCACCCATATCTTGTCGGATAGTTCGTTACGTAAGCAATGACGGCGTGCTGCGAACCTCCCCTCATGCGTTTGGCTTCTGTCAGCGCGGTCACCAAAGGATCGGTGTGATATCCCATTTCAGCCGCCAGCTTTCGCACACGCTCGCGTGTTCTTAACGAAATTCGCGGATGATTACGCAATGCGAGCGAAACCGTAGATCGGTTCACCTTCGCGCGATGAGCTATTCTTTCCAGCGTAATTTTTGGCATGAGCAAAACGTCGCTCCGGCCGCTCAATCGCCTGGTGCAACAGCGGCAGGCGCGGGCGGCAGTGAAACCGAAGAAAGTTCGTGGGGGCGTTGCCCAAGAATGCCACCAAGTCACGAGGCTGTCATGTCACGAATTCTCGTAATAACTGGTCAGCCATGCCTCGTTCTCCCACAGTCATGGCGAATGTTAAAAATCGCGCGCACCTCTTTCGCTTTCTTCGCATTTCACGTGTGCGCCATTCTGACCTCAAATGGAGCATTAACCACTAAACATGATTATGCGCTAAAATCGTGGCACAAGGAGGACGGTTTACCCAGCGAAGTGGGATATGACGTTATACAAACGCGCGATGGCTATATTTGGTTAACAACCTTGGCAGGATTGGTCCGGTTCGATGGTCGTGTGTTCAAGGTATTCACACCGCCCGATACAATCGCAACGACACCGCAAGCGCTGCTTTTGGTGGCGGAACGCGACAAGGACTTGTGGGTCGTTCCCCGCATAGGAAGTCCCATGAGCTTCCGCAATGGCAAATTCACGGTCGAGCCCATGCCGGCGGACTTTGCCAACGCCAAAACTCTCTCGGCTTTTCTCGCTCCGGACGGTGCCGAGTGGTTCGTTTTTTCGAATCAAGCAGTGGTGCGGCGCAAAGGAACCACGATCGAGTCGTATAACGAAAAAGACGGACTTAAACCCGATGGCCGCGTGCGGTTTGCGGTTGATGGGAACGCGAGGGTTTGGATTTCGAGCGATCGACTTCTGAGCCGTTACGAAAATGGCGCTCTCGTCCCCATCGAAGTCGGCGCCGGGGAAACGGAGCTCCGGGTGGCGTCCAGTCGCACCGCTGGCCCGTGGGTCATAACCAACGACAAGCTCCTAAAACTAAACGCAGGCAATGTTTGGGAAACGATTGCCCAGTTGCCACCCCTGCTGGGAGCCCACTACGTTGTCAGCGCAAGCGAAGATTCATCCGGCGCGCTTTGGATCGGCACCCGGTCGCAGGGATTGTACCGGGTTACGTCAAACAGTGTGGAACATGTACCGACTTCCAACGATAGCGTGACGGCTTTGCATGAGGATTCTGATGGCACGATTTGGGCAACGACCAACTCCGGTGGCCTCAACGCGATTGTTCCTAAAATCTGTGTTCTCTATAATAAAGCGGATGGACTAATCGAAAATGCCAACGCGGCAGTTTGTTTGGACTCCAGCGGCGGAATTTGGAGCGCAAACGGTGACGGCGGCGTGGTCAAATTCAACGATCTAGGCGTTACTGTCGCGGCAAAACAACTGCCGTGGCCCCGCGTAGCAGTGAGCTCGGTGGCGGCGAATCCGCGGGGAGGAATTTGGTTCTGCGCTTCCAACAATATATTTAAGCTGGCCGCAGAGCTTTCTTCGCCACCTCAACAGGTATTATCCATCGAGCCAAATAAAAGCCGATGCTTGTTCACCGACAAAACCGGTAGCCTGTGGTTGTCGGTCGAGCCGACAAGTGTCGGCCGGTGGTCACCGGGCGGCGAATATATTGTTTACAACGAAAAACAAGGGTTCATCGGTGGAGAAGCGCGATGCTTTGCCGAGGACGCGCAAGATCGCCTCTGGATCGGCACCTCCCAAGGCAAATTGCTCAGTTGGAATGGGACCAAATTTATCGCCACTCCCCTTCCTGGTGTTGGAGCAACCGGGGACATCAATGCGATCCTAGCGAGCCGCGGCGATGGACCGCTTTGGCTTGGCACAGCTCAGGCCGGCATTATATATCTCGATAAAGGAGTCGCCCGCGTATTGGATGTCCGCTGCGGTTTGCTCGATAACGATATAACGCAAATATTGGAAGACGATCATGGTTTTATATGGTGCGGTTCAGGCAGCGGTATATTTCGGCTTAGCCGGGAAGAAGTTCAAAAATATGTAGCCGGCCAAAGTTCTTCACTTAAACCCCTCATCCTTGGCCCGGACGAAGGTCTGCCCGCCCTGTCTTGCTCAGGCTATTTTCCCGGCGCAGTGAAATCGAATACCGGCGATATCTGGTTTGCCACGCGGCAGGGCGTTGTAGCCATTAATCCGGCGGCTCCGCTGCTCCGCTCCGGACCCCGCGAGGTGCGTATCGAGGAGCTCTTCTGTAACGAACAAGTCGTTCAAATGACATCGGCCAACCGAATCGCACCTGATTGTCGCAAGCTTCAGGTTCGTTTTTCCGTCCTTTGCCTTTCGGCGCCACGCCGTGTCCGCACAGAGTATCGGCTGGATGGATTCGATTTCGACTGGATCGATGCCGGCAGCAGTAACACGGTGACATACCCAAAGCTTCGACCAGGCAAATATACGTTTCGTGTTCGAGCCGGAACGGGCGCGGACGCCGACAATTTTGCCACCGATACTCTAGAGCTCTGGGTATTGGCGCCATGGTGGCAAAAATCGTGGTTCGTCGCGACGGTGGTTGCCTTCATTCTGGTCAGCCTTCTTGCCGTCGTGCGTCTCTGGGCAAATCGGCGTTTGCGCCGCAAGCTCCGCGATCTCGAACGCGACCATGCCGTCGAGAGAGAGCGTGCTCGCATCGCACAAAATATGCACGACGACCTTGGCGCCAGTCTCACGCACATCAGTCTGCTCACCCAAGCCGCAATATCGGAGTCCACGCCCGAGCGATTGACGCGTATATATGAAGCGACACGCGACATCACCAGTTCACTTGATGAAATCGTGTGGGCTGTGAATCCGGAGAATGACACGTTGGACGCTTTTGCCGAATACCTCGCCAGCAATGCTCAACGGTTTATCGGCGCCGCAGGACTCCGCTGCTGCCTGATCTTCCCAGACCAGTTTCCCGCACAGTTGATTTCAAGCCACGTTCGTCACCATCTATTTCTCTGCTGTCGCGAAGCGCTCAACAATGTCGTGAAGCATGCGCGAGCGAAAGCTGTCACGCTGGAGATCGAGCTTCTAGGAAGCCAGCTTCGGATTGCGGTGATTGACGATGGTCAAGGGTTCGTCAATGGCACGGTGAGCGACAACCGTAGGTCCGGCGGCGGCAACGGACTGAGCAACATGCAACGGCGCTTGCGCGAACTGGGTGGCGAATGTGTCATAGCGCCGGCTCCTTCAGGTAACGGCACCTCCATCAGCTTTCATTTGAAAATTTCATGACCAGCATTCCGCCCCTTCGCATTTCGATTGTCGACGACGACGATAAAACTCGGCGCGCACTTATAGAGGTAATCAATACGATCCCAAAATTCCACGTCATAAGCAACTATGGAACCGCCAAGACCGCGCTGGAAAAACTACCGGAAGAAAAACCTGAGGTAGTCCTCATGGACATCAATATGCCCTGTATCAGTGGCGTCGATTGCGTGCGGATGCTTAAGCCGAAAATGCAAGCGACACAGTTCTTGATGCTAACTGTATACGAGGACAACAACCATATCTTCGCCGCCCTCACCGCAGGAGCCACTGGATACCTATTAAAAAATACAAGCCGCGACGAACTCGTACAGGCAATAGAACAGATCGCGAGCGGCGGATCTCCCATGAGCAGTGGCATTGCCCGTAAAGTTGTTCAGTCGTTCAATCGCTCGAATCCTTCGCCCAGCACAACTGCTTTGTTTTCCCCACGCGAACAGGCGGTTTTGGCGATGCTGGCAAAAGGCTCAACCTATAAGGAAATTGCCTACGATTTGAACCTCAGCGTATCGACCGTAGATTCTTATATCCGTCGGATATACGAAAAACTCCAAGTGCATTCTCGCTCGGCGGCTGTGGCGAAATATCTGGCGCCTTAACGCCCTGCCCAATCGGCTTAAACACGAAGTTTGCGCAACGGCGGGCGCAAAATCGAATTTGCAAATTCGGGAAACAAAAACGTAGTCCCGTCTATTCGCAGATGATATTATTTATCATCCGGCTTTCTTGGTTTGCACTACCCCTACCCCTGAAAAATCTGAACGTCGCCTGACGTTTATCAAGTTACCTTCATCCATAAACAGCTTCGGGTTCGTCAACCAGCGAGACCCCGTCTGAGCACCGTACGTGCCTCAGCGCCGGGGCCAACTGCATCTCAATATCTTCTCAAGCTCTCGCCCACGAGCGCACGAAAACCCGGCGGAACGCGCTTTTTCCGCCGCTGCATAGCAAAACCCCAAAAACTAAACCCCATGTACACAAAAATACTTCGCAATCTCGCGGCCATGGCTTCGGCCGCTTTTCTCATTGTCAGTAGTCATGCAGCAGATGGCTACGGCCGTAATACGACAGGCGGCGCCGGAGGAGCTTCGGTTACCGTTACGACCGCTGCACAACTTCGCACTTACGCCGAATCAACCACCACCTACAACATCACGGTCTCTGGCACCATCGATGTGACCAGCGCCAGCGTAAAAGTTAAGTCCAACAAAACCATCAAAGGAGCGAACACCTCCGCCACCATCAAAGGCTGCCTCGACCTTGGCAGCGGCGGCGTGAACAACGTGATCATTCAAAATCTTAACATCACCAACCCCGGCGGCGATGGCGTCACCTGCTGGGGCGCAACCAACGTTTACTGCACAAAAGTTAATTTTTACGACTGCGGCGACGGCTGTTTCGACATTACGCAAGGCGCAAGCAAAGTCACGGTCTCGTGGTGCAAATTCTCCTACCCATCGCAAGCCGACCATCGTTTCTCGATGATCCTCGGCAATGTCGACGTCAGCCAGAATTACGAAACCACGCTCCATCACAACTGGTTCGCCAGCCGCTGCGACCAGCGCATGCCCTCCGGCAGCTATAGCATGGCTCACATCTACAACAATTACTTCAATTGTTCCGGCAACAGCTATTGCACCAACACCCGTGTCGGTGGCAACTGGATCGTCGAAAATAATTATTACCAAAGTGTGAAGGATCCGCTCTACGAAGAAGGCGGCGGCAAGATCAAATCTTCCGGCAATACCTTCGCCAGTTGCACGGGCAAAATCAACGTCGCCACCGGCAGCGGCTTTACCCTGCCCTACGGTTACACCCTCGATGCCACGGCCAACGTACCCAGTCGCGTCCAAGGCGGCGCTGGAAATAAGTGATCGAACACAACAACACAATATCCACCAAAGCAGCGTTCAGACGCTGCTTTGGCCGTCGCAAAATTCGCCTCTATTTTTATATAATCAACACCGTGAACCACACGGCATTAAAATACAAAAATACAATACCCCTACAATGAAACGTCTCACTATGATCCTCGCGGTGGCCGCATTTGCGCCCGCCGCCTTTTCCGCCACACGCAGTGTTCCTTCGCAGTATTCCACCATCCAAGCCGCGGTTAATGCCGCCGCCAATAACGATACGATCAGCATCGCGAATGGCACTTATACCGAAGCGGTCACTATCCCTAGTACCAAAACAGGACTCAAACTCGTCGGTGCCAGCCAAAGCGGCGTCACCTTGCGGGTAACAACCGCCGCTCAAACGGCGCTTACCGTCAATGGCACCGACATCACCGTGAGCTATATGACGATTGCCAATACCGCGGGCGTCAGCGCCGGCCCCGCCCAAGCGGTACGCGTCAATAGCAAGCGTGTGGAATTTTATCACTGCTATATTAACGGCTATCAAGACACCTTCGCCATTTGGGACGGTGCAGTTGTCTATTGCAAACTCTCCGAAATTCGCGGGAGTGTGGATTTCATCTATAGCGGTGGAACCGCTTTTTTTGAGAGCTGCAATATCAAGCAAACGCGCAGCACGGGTGGCGTGAACACCGCACCGAGCACGCCTCAAACCGTGACGTACGGTTTTGTTTTCAGTTCCTGCACCATCAACCGCGCCAGCGGTGTCGCCGATAACAGCTCCACGCTCATGCGCCCCTGGCGTCCTTACGGCCAGACAGCATATATCAATTGCTCGATGGACAGCCATATCACCGCCGCCGGCTGGAGTCCGTGGGACGGTCGTGAGGCCACTTGCCGCGCAGCTGAATATGGCAGCAAGACCCTCTCCGGCGCCACCATCAGCCTGTCGTCCCGCTCCTCTTGGGTCGTGCGTCTGAGTTCCTCCCAAGCCGCGACATATTCCAGGAGCAACGTCCTTGGCGGTTGGACCCCGCCGCTGCTCTAGCTGGCAATCGACAAAGAGTGCCGAAGATTCCCGATGCTGGAATCTTTTGAAATCAATAGCACGCATACCAAAGCGGACGTCTTACAAATTTGAGGCAATCCCTCAAATTTCGACGTCCCCGTATGCGTGCTTAATTTCCTTCTACACGAAGACGCAAAAAAAGTCATCCGGCTAAATTTAATGGCAAAATGCTGCCCTAGTCTTTGAAGGAGTTAAAAAACTCCATTCGAGGCGAGGCCCCGGTTACAGCCAGAGCCGCGACCGAAAATAGTTGGCCCCGCCTTCGAGTCGAGAGCGTCAGATTGCGACTGGGGAACGCGATATACCCTTCGAAAGGTCCCAGTGGAGCCGAGCATCGGATTTGAACCGACGACCCACGCTTTACGAAAGCGTTGCTCTACCAACTGAGCTAGCTCGGCGTACCACGGAACAGCGGAAGAAACTCGCCCTCCGCCCAAGGGCAAGCCTCAAATAGCGCCCTCATTTCCACCCGTGCCGCTTTCCACCGATCTCTTTGACTATTCGCTTCCGCCACAACTCGTCGCGCAAACACCGGCCGCACGGCGCGATCAATCCCGACTGCTCGTTGTGGATCGCTCCCGCCACACGATCTCCCATCACATTTTTACCGATCTGCCGCAATTTCTCAGGCCCAGCGATACTCTGATTCGCAACAATGCCAGCGTCCTTCCCGCCCGCTTGCTCGCCCGGCGCCCTACCGGCGGCGCAGTCGAATGTTTCTTGCTCCATGCCGAACCAACCCGCGGCGCCAACATCTGGGTCTGCCTCATCAAGCCCGGAAAAAAACTGCCTGTGGGAGCAACATTCAGCCATGGCGGAACCTTTACTGGTGAAATCCTAGAAAAATTCGAAGATGGTTCCGCCTGCGTGCGTTTCGCCACAGAACACGACGAGCCCATCGCCGAAGTCGCCAACCGGCTCGGCCAGATTCCCCTTCCCCCTTACATCGAACGCGAGGGCACGCCCGCCGAACGCGCTCACGATCTCGAACGCTACCAAACCGTCTACGCCAATCGCGCCAGACAGGTAGCCGTGGCCGCACCCACCGCAGGGCTGCACTTCACGCCCGAACTACTCGCCAAACTCCAAAACGCGGGCGTTGGCACGGCCGAGGTCACGCTCCACGTGGGTCTGGGCACCTTCAAGCCCATCACCGCCTCCACCATCGAAGACCACGCGATCCATCGCGAAATCTACGAAATGCCCGCCGAGACCCAGCGCGTGCTGTTCGCGCGGAATGGCGGCCGCCGGATTGCCGTCGGCACAACAAGTGTGCGCACGGTGGAGGATTTTCTCTCCAGGCACCAGGCGCCCTCAGAAAAAACGTACGTCGGCGAAGCCGATATTTTCATTTTTCCGCCCCATGACTTTCGCGGAATCGATGCGCTTATCACCAATTTCCATCAGCCCCGGTCAACATTACTCTGCCTCGTCTCGGCCTTTCTCGCGCCAAGCTCGACCGATGGCATCGCTTGGCTGCGAGAGATTTACGCCGAGGCCATTGCGCGTGAATATCGCTTTTTCAGTTATGGAGATGCCATGCTGATTTTGTAGTGAAAAAAACGCGGGCATCGCTTGCGCCCGGAGAAAAGTTGGGCTTTTTGTGGCGATTAGTTAAACATCAAACTATTTGCTATGAAAACATCCTGTCGTCTGTTCCTCGCCGTGGCCGCCGTCGCGACCGCTTTCGCCCAAACCGCTTCCGCCGCGGTCGAAACCTACAAAATCGATCCCGTGCATTCGTCGGTCGGCTTCAGCATCCGCCACTTCGTGAGCAAAGTGCCCGGCACTTTCACCAAGTTCTCCGGTACCATCACCGTGGATCGCGATAATCTCGAAAAATCCTCCGTCGAAGCCACAATCGAGGTCGCCAGCGTCAATACCGCCAACGAAAAACGCGACGCGCATCTGCAGTCTCCCGACTTTTTCGACAGCGCCAAATACGGCACCGCTACTTTCAAAAGCAAATCGTGGAAAAAGACCGGCGAAGACGCCTTTGATGTAACCGGCGATCTCACTCTCCATGGCGTGACCAAACCCGTCGTGCTCAAAGCCAAACTCCTTGGGTTCGGCGAAGGCATGAAGGGCGCCAAGCTCTCCGGTTGGGAAGTCACCGGCGTGATCAACAAAGCCGACTTTGGCGTGAATGGACCCTCCATGCTCGGCAAGGCCCTCGGCGACGAAGTCACGATCAACATCGGCATCGAAGCCAGCTTGCAGCAGTAAACGATTTCACCCGCAGTACTCGAAGGGACGGCCTTTTTCGGCCGTCCTTTCTTTTTGCTCAACTCTGCGTAACTTCCCTTCCATGTCCGCCACCGATATCCAGACTCTGATCGACGACGCCACTTTCGATTTCACGATGGGCGAACATTCCGCCGCGCTGGAAAAACTGGGCCGCGCCACGGCCCAAGCACCGGACTCCTTCGCCGCCTGGCACGCGCTCGCCGAAATCAATTTTCATCTCCGCAACTTCGATGAAGCCCTGCGCGCCGCCGAACGCGCTCACGCGCTTTCCCCGGAGGATCTTTTCATCAATACCACCCTCTCGCGCATCTGGATGGAAAAAGGCGACAAGGCCACCGCGGAAAAATTTGGCGCGCAGGCAAAAATTCTCACTTGGAAAGATCAACTGAAGAATCCCGCCAATCACGCCAGCGGCCTGAGCTAAACGGCCTCACGGGCGCACGACCAATTGGGTGCGCAAACTGCGTTGGAAATATTTCCGCGCAAATGCCGCCAGCCCGTCGATTGTCACCGCATCGATATAGCCGCCATAATTTTGCCAGTCATTCAGCGGCTGCCCGCAAAGAGCGTTGAGCCCGGCCTGCATGGCGCGCGAGGAGTTTGTCTGCAGGCTCATCCGGCGCGCCGCCTTCAAACGTGTCTGACAACGAACCAACTCCTCTGCAGTAACCCGACCAGCCTGCACGCGTGCAATTTCGGCGTCGAATTCCGTCAGCACTTCGGTGTAGCTCTTGGGACTGGTTCCGGCATAAAAAGTAAACATGCCCGTCTCCAGCCCGCTCACACGGGTGGAGCGGACAAAATACGCCAGTCCTTTTTCCTCCCGCACGCGTTCAAACAAGCGCGACGACATGCCGCTGAAAAGTTCATCCGCCACCTCTCCGGTATAAAAATCCGGCGAGCACAAACCTGTGCCCGGAAAGGCCTGGAATACCACCGCCTGTTCGCGGGGCTGAATTTCCACGAAATCGCCCACTTCGGCGGGGTTCTCGAACTTTATCGCCGGCGCAACAAGCGTTCCACGCGGCACACGGCCGAGCAGTTTTTTCAGACGCGGCACCAACGTTCGCCGGTCAAAATCGCCTGCGACCGCCAAGACCACGTTTCCCGCGACGAATAGTTTTTTCCACAATGCAGCAAGGTCGGCGGGTCTCAGCGCCTGCAAACCATCGATATCGCCACCCGGTTCCACACCCAACGGATAAGCTCCAAAAAATTTCTTTCGCACCAGTTTTCGTCCCACGGTCACAACATCGTCTGCATCCTGCTTCAGCTCGGCGATCTGCGCCTCGCATTCGGTCTTGAAAGTGGACGCTTTGAATGCCGGTGTAAAAATCGCCTCCTCCAGCAAGGCCAGCGCGCGGTCAATATCGGTCGGCAGCACCTCGGCCGCGAGACCAAGACTGTTGTTTCCGGAAAACGGAGAGAATGAACCGCCTACTTCCTCGATAAACTGAGCCACTTCAGCCGCGCTGCGCTGGCGGGTGTCCTTGGTTAGCATCGTCGCCAGCAGGCTGGTGGCTCCACGTTTGCCAGGCGTCTCGTAAAGCGCGCCGCCCAGACAAAGCAGGCGCAGATGGATATTGGGCAAATGCGGTTCGTGCTGCAGGAGCAAGCGCGCGCCGCCGGGCAGCTTGATCTCCTCAAATTCGACCGTCTTTGGCGCGGTCTCTTTGGCGATATTCGCTGAATCGTTTTTCTCCAATGGGTCCAGCGAGACCGCCGTGCGTCGCGAGGGCACAAGATACGTTTTGATCACACGCTTCAGATCGGCGTTCGTCGCAGCACGCAGTTTCTCGAAATAATGTTCGGCAAATCCGATGTCGCCCGCCACCACTTCGGCCGCGCCAAGACGGGCCGCCTGGCCGCTCATTGTTTTGCGGGAGTTGATCTCGCCCACCACAAGCTGGCGGATCGCTTTGCTCACCTGCGTCGGACTGAAACCGCGTTCGGCGCAACGGGCGACCTCGCGCTCGATCGCCGCCGTGGCCGCCTCGCGTTTTCCCGCGTCGCAAGTGAACGAAATGTAGAAGAGTCCGATATCCGCCGGGGTCCAGCTGTGCGTGTCAATCGAGTGAACAAGGCGGGCCTTTTCGCGCACTGCCTGCCACAGAACCGAACTATCGCCTCCACCTAACATCGTCGAAACAAGATCCAGCAACGGCGCGTCCGCATGCGCGATGCCCGGGATATGCCAGGCCAGCCCGGAACGCGTCAGTTCAACCGCTTCCTGTTTATGCAATGCGCGGGGAGCAAGCTGCGCAGTCTCCTCGGCCAGCAGCACGGGTGCAAGGCGCTGGCGCGGGGCTGAGCCAAAATGCCTCGCGATTTCCGCCAGCGTGCCCTGGGGCTCGACGTCGCCGGCCACGACTACCACGAGGTTATTCGGCACGTAGCGCGATCGGTAATATCCCACGAGTTCCTCACGGGTCACTCCCGAGAATATTTCCCTGTAACCAATAATCGGATACTTAAACGGATGCTGGCGGAATGCCGTGTCAAAGAGCGTCTCGCCCAGCCGTTGGTCCGGATCGTCGCGCCCCATGTCGATTTCGCGCAGGATGACGTCCTTCTCGCGCGTCACTTCGTCGGCCGGCAGGGTGGCATGCAGCGTCATATCGGCCAGTAGATCGATCGCCACGCCTACATGCTCCGACGGCAAATCGATGTAATAGACGGTGCGGTCGAACGTCGTGTAGGCATTGATGTAACCGCCATGCGCCTGCACTGTAGTTGAAATTTCCCTTCCGGCCCGGCGCGCCGTGCCTTTGAAAAGCATGTGTTCCAGATAGTGCGAAAGCCCCGCGCCGAGCAGCGCGCCTTCATGAATGCTACCCGTCTTCACCCAAACCTGAACCGACGCCACCGGAGCCGAATGGTCGGGCTTGAGGAGCACCGTCAGGCCATTGGGGAGCACGGTGCGCTCAACCGGTTCCCGCCAGAAGGTGTCAAGCAGACGGAAATCGGAAGCTGAGGTGTCTTTTTTGGGCATGATAAGGTGTTTTTTCTAACTCCAACCAATCGGTTAGGCACAAGCGTTCAGCAAAGCTCGGTCGCAATATAAGCGCGATTAGGCAGAATCCGCAGTTTCAGCCGTTGGTGACCGCGCACGAGGCTTTCTCGTGGGCAAAAAGGGCTTCACGAAAGCATCATCGAAAGAGTAAATGTCCGAAAAGTCCTCGCGACGGTCATTCTCCGTCTTACTGAAGACGTTGTATTCAATTAGGTTAAAAACAAGATCACCAAAATCGCCGCAGCGAGTGATACCCCAGGAGTTCAAAACCGTCTTCGCCAGCGGACCATATTGATCCAGCGCGTAACTACGCAGGCCTTCAAGTAATTCAGCTCCGGACACGTGCTGACTGCGTTGAGCACGTTCGGTATCTTTTTTGCGCAAGTCCTTCACCGTCTGATCCAAGCCGTGGCGGATAAACGTGTAGGCTTTGCGGTCGTACCGGGGGTCTTCCTTGTGAATGAGCTCAACAACTTCGTTAAAATCCAGATCCTGCATGTTTTTCGAGTCTCTGACTACGTCTTAAACCGCATCAACCTCAAGCCTCCCGATAAAAAAAGTATCAGGTTTCCCCCTCTCGCGGGTGTAGGGGAAAATCTGGTATTGAAATAATTTTGCATAAGGCCTTACTTCCAATTTGCCATCATAGGCTAAACTGATCCCTATAAAAGAGCCTTAACCCATGATCGCTTCTACCCAGACCAACCACCCTTTGGCTTCCGTCAAACAACCGGGTGCCAAACCCCAGGCCGCGATCGACGCCGCCTGCAGTCGGCTAAAAGCAGCTGGATTGCGAATCACCCAACCCCGTGTGGCGATCTTGGAAGCCCTGATTAAGCGAGCCCAACCAGCCAGTATCGAGCAAATCCACAACGACCTGTCCAATTCCGCGTGCGATCTCGTTACCGTCTATCGCTGTCTCGCTGCCTTTCAGGAAGTGGGCCTCGTCCGTCTTTGCTACTTTCACAACGGCACCAGCCTTTACCAAATCAACATCGAGACTGAGAGCCCTTACCATATCGTTTCCAAGGAAACCAACGAGGTGGAACAGCTGGATCAGGAAAGCTCGGCTGAACTCCGTGCAGTCTTGAGCCGGATCCAGGAATCGCTCCGCGCCCGCGGCTACACCGAAGTTTCGCACATGGTTCAATTCTTCGCCCAAAAGCCGAAGTATTCCAACCCTCGCGAACAAGCCGCCGCCACCGCTTCGCTGCAAGCTCCCCAACGCAATCAAGCTCCCGCGATTAAGGCCTGAGCTTCGGCCTGACCGCCATCATTTTAAAACGCCGCACCGAAAGGTCGGCGTTTTTTTGCGTGGTCATGGATTTTGCAACCTCGCGTTTGCGATGGCTCCGGAATTTTCACCCCGCAAATGCGTGGGTGTAATTCTGGGCGGCCTGCTCCCAGTTTACCACATTCCAGAATGCCGTCACATAATCCGCCCGCTTGTTTTGATATTTCAGGTAATACGCGTGCTCCCAGACATCCAAGCCGAGCACGGGAATTTCGCCGGTCATCAGAGGCGAATCCTGGTTCGCGCTGGATTTCAGTACGAGCTTACCCTTCGAAACCACCAGCCAAGCCCAACCGCTGCCAAAACGTTTCATGGCAGCATCGGCGAACTGCATCTTAAACTGATCGAAACCGCCAAACGTTTTTGAAATCGCCTGCGCCAGTTCGCCCTTGGGTTCGCCTCCGGCGTTTGGCGCCAGAATTTGCCAGAAAAAGGCGTGGTTCACGTGTCCGCCCAGATTATTGCGCAACGTCGTGCGGTCGGGCTCCGGTAGTGAATCGAGTTTTCCAAGCAAATTCGCCGGCTCGTTGCTTAACCAATCCGGATGCTGCGCAAAGACCTTGTTCGCATTGGCGATATAGGCTTGATGGTGTTTCGTATGATGAATCTCCATCGTGCGCGCATCAATATGCGGTTCGAGCGCATCGTAGGCGTATGGCAGTTTAGGCAAAGCCAACACCGTGGCCGTGCCGTCCGCCGAAGCGGCGCGCGAAGTTTGAAGCAAACCAAGGCTCACCAGTGCCGCCCCAGTACCCAGTGTCTTCAGCACTTCGCGACGCGTCATCCCGCCCGTTTCATTTTTCTCAGAGTAACTCATAAAAACCAGTTACCCAGAAAACGCAGGCCCGCAATGCATGCGGGCCTTTTCTCAAGCGTCGTAACGATAACCTACGCCGTGCACAGTCACGATCGTACAGGGTGACTCCGCCTCGGCTTCGATTTTCTTTCGCAGTTGCGCCACGTGCTGATCGAGCGTCCGCGTCGTGCCAAAATAATCGACGCCCCACGCCGCGTTGAGCAAGGCGTCCCGCGTCAATACTTCGCCCGGATGCGACGCAAAAACCTCGATAAGCTTTAGCTCGCGCGCAGTGAGCGCCGACGCCACGCCATCGACCGTCACGGTGAATTTCTTGCGGTCGATTTCCGCCGCGCCAAACCGCAGCACCGCGGGTAAATTGTCGTTCGCAGAATCGCCCGACTGACCCGCTGCGCGCGCACGCCGCAACAATGCCTCGACCCGCGCCAGCAGTTCGTGCACGCCAAATGGCTTGGCCATATAGTCGTCCGCGCCAAGTTTCAGGCCCACGACTTTATCAATCTCCTCGCCTTTGGCGGTGAGAAAAAGCACCGGCACGCGACTGTCTCGCGCACGAATTTCGCGACAGACATCGTAGCCGCTCTTCTTCGGCATCATCACGTCGAGGATAATGAGATCGAATTTCTCCTGTGCGAAAAGTTTCAACGCCTGCGCGCCGTCGGTCGCAGCCGTCACTGCATAGCCCTCGCTCTCCAATGTGGCGGCGAGCCCCAAGCGGATATTTGTGTCGTCTTCTGCGGTTAGGATTTTTGCTTTCATGGCAGTTCCAAAACGAATTCCGCACCACCGCCGGTCCGCGTCTGATAGCGCAACTCCCCGCCCAAGCCGCGCGCCAGCTGCCGTGCGATGCTCAAGCCGAGCCCGGCACCGCCTTTTTCGGCCGTGAGCGTCTCGTCCACCCGGTGGAATTTCTCGAAAATCCTTTCGCGATGTCCCGTCGGCACGCCCCGCCCACGATCACTCACCACAATCTCCGCACCACCCGATGCACGCCGTCGCAAAGTCACAAGCGCCTCATGTCCGTCGCAGGCGTATTTGCAGGCGTTGTCGAGCAGGTTGAGCACGATCTGTTCGACCGCGTCGCGATCTGTGACAACCGAGACAATCTCCACCGGTAAATCGCGTTTCAATTCCAGTCCCGCCTCCGCAATGCGAGGTGCATGCACGTCGAGCAATTGCGCAAGCGCGGCCGTCAAATCCAGTGGCTCGCGCTGGTACTTTTTGCGTCCCTGCTCCAGCCGGCTGAAATCGAGCACGTTGTTCACCAAGCGGGCGAGACGCTGCGTCTCTCGCCCAATGGTTCGCAGATAGTCGTTGCGTTTTTCGTTCTCGGCAACGCGGCCTTGCTCCAGAAGTTCAGAATAGAGACGAATCGTTGTCAGCGGCGTTTTGAACTCATGCGAAACATTCGCGACGAAAGAGGTCTTCTGCGCTGCATCGGCTGCGCTGCTGCGCGCCTGAAAAAGTAAAAGCGAACCACCCACGAGAATCGCCACCACCAAAATTCCCGCTAGCAGCAGGCCAATCGTGAAAAACCCGCCGCCATTTTCCATCGGCGCGTAGACAAGGTAAGCGGCAACCTCCCATCCGGGAAGCAATGCCGAGGCCAGCGGAATGCGCGCCGCTGGCGTGGCACCGTTTTCAGGCACCTTCCCCGCTTGATGAATCACCCTTCCTTTGTCGTCACGCAATATATAACCTTCGTCCGTCGCCAATTCCGATGGCAAGGCGCCGCTCAGGCGTGAGACGAGCGCGGTCATTTCCACTTCGACCCCGCGCACTTCGTCCGAACCAGCGGGACGAACCCAGCCCAACAGGTGCAATCTGCCCTCCGCGACCATGGGCGTCCATCCTCGGATTTCCGGCGCACGCGCAGCCGCCGGAGCTGCGGCAGCCAACACTTTTTTCTTATCCGCATCGGCTTCCCGTTTCTCCAGATCCTTTCGTTCATCGCTGAAGCCGTAGGACGACGTTTTGGCACGCGCGAGGGACTGCGTCTCCTTGCGGGCGCTCTGCACTTTTGAAACGTTGGAGGTCACTTGCTGACGGTTGTTGTCCTCAACTTGAAACGCCTGCTCCTCCGCCAGCGTTTGTTTTGCCGGAGCAGGGAGGTCAAAAGTCAGCGTTGGCGCGCGCCCCGACCATGGCGGACTTTCGAGCAAACGCGCAGCAAAACGTCGTCGGAAGCCGCGAGCATCGTCGCTTGTGACCGAACCATTTGGGCGTAGTAAACGGCCATCCAATGCGCAGCGATAAGAGGTTCGCACCAATGGATTGTTCCGCTCCCAACCATCGAGATTGGCATCCAAACCGCTCGCCGGCATTTCCGCCAGGATGTCGATAAGGCCGTTCTCAACGTCGCCGACGAATAACTCCACATTTTCGGCCACCAGCTGCGCGCGGGACTCCACAGCCGCCTTGCGGGCGGCTTCGGTCGAGCTCTTGCGAAGGGTCAGCCGAGCCTCCTCCCGTCGCAACAACAACCACGCACCTGCGCCAACACCCAAGGCGGACGCCAGCAGCAGGAGCCAGTAGAAGAAGAGACGGCGGGAGGTAGAGGCCACGATTATTCAGGGAACGGCTTCCACTATCTTGCCTCTCGCGACTTTCAGCAAGAATTCCTCGGCCTTCGATCCACGGGGCACGACCGCGCCCCCGGCGTCTGCCCAATGGGCGGCGCCAACGTAGAACTTTTCCTCGAAGGCGCTGCCCTTGTCGTATTCGGTCTGCATTTGGGGCTTGGTGGTACAAAACAGCAGATATCGGCCGGCTCCGTCTTTCAGCGCAAACACCCGTGATCCGCCATCCAAGTAGATCATTGACACGACCAGGCTGGCGTCTTCGCCGAGCCCTGCTTCAGCCAATGTTGTCGGCAAGGGTTGGGTCGGTTTCCAAGGGTGATTGATCTCCTTGATGTTTTTCAGAGTCTTCAATTCTGCCGAATGGTTAAGACCGTCTTCGAACTTTCCCCCGGACTGAAATTCGATGCGACTTTCGGCGGCGGAAAAAACAACCAGTCCGAAGAACCAGAGAAACAAGATTGGCGATTTCATATTGCCAAAGGCTCGCAGTTAGTTGCCGGAGGACGACTGCTGGTTTTTGGTTTGCACGCTTTCGGCCCGGTACGTTTTGCGCGCCGCATTGCTCAAGCCTTGCTTTTCAAGTTTGTCGGCCTCCCTGACCTGCTCCTCCGCGAGCGCAGCCATCGGAGCATTGCTGTAAGTCATGGCAGCGGCCTTCAACTCGGCTGCTTTCTGACGCATTTCCTTGGCCGCGTCCTGACGGCGGTCCGCGTCGACGAGTTCAACCGCCTTGTCTTTCGTGACGGCGATGATGTTGGCCGCGTAGTCTGTCTGCACCTTGAGGTTCGCGGAACCAACCACTCGCTCGTGGTTCTCGCTAAAGGTTATTTTGCGCTGAGCGCGGATAGTGGACGTTTTTTGCGTGAGCGCATTTTCATAACTCAGCTGTGCCGAGGCGAGTTCGATTTCGGTTCCAGCGCGGGTCGCGGGTACCTCTACTTCGATGAGGGCAAATTTCTCCTGGCCGCCATAAAGCTGATTCAACGTGATCTCCGCCTTGCGACCGCGAATGACCCCGTCGCGACCGACAAAGCTCAACGGGCGCACGCCTTCGGGAAAATTTACTTCCACCACCACGCGACGGGCGATCACGTTGAGCACGTCACCGAGTTCCCCGCCAAAAATCCGCGGGAGATCGTCGCTCGATTCCACAAAATAAGTATTGCCGTCGCTGCGCTGTGCGAGGCGCGTCATGAGATCCTCGTTGAAACCGAGCCCGAGTCCCACGGTTGTCACCGAAATGCCCTCTTTAACCAGAGCCGTGCCGAGACGGCCAAGCTCCTCGGGCGTCTGCGGACCGACATTTGCCAAACCATCCGAAAGAAGGATGACGCGGTGAATGTAGCGACGGTCCTCGGTGTGCTTCCGAACCTCGGAGGCGCCCTGCGAAACACCGCCGAACAGATTCGTGCTTCCGCCGGTGTTGATGCCACGAATCGCGGCAGCGATGCGCCGGCCGTCGCCGACACATTGAGCGGGGACCAGCGTTTGCACTTCGGTATCGTAGGTCACCACTGAAAGGATGTCGTCGGGCGCCAACCGTCCGAGAGCCTCAAGCGCCGCTTCGCGCGCGCGGGCAATTTTTTCGCCCGCCATCGAGCCGGAGCGATCGATCACGATCGAAAGATTAACAGGCGGGCGCGCTTCTGCCCGCGGCAGACGGAGCCCGTCGAGGCAAACTTTCACGACCGCCCGACCTGTGCAGTCGGCCGGAAGAACCGTGCGATCAAGTTCGACGCGAAGTTGAACAACGTCGTCCAGCGATTTGGCCGAACAGGCAACGAGGGACAAAAGGCCGAACAAAGCGGCCGCGATTTTTGGGAGGAATTTTGTTTTCATGGTGAATCTGTGTTTAACGGCACAGATTTCACCAGAAAACACGGCCGGAGTTGTCACCGGCCGGTCAGAAAATTGTCAGGGAATTGTCATGGCCACCCGGCCACAACACCCGCCATCCAAAATCAAAGCTTCTTCAATGCCCCCAGGAAGGGCTTGGGGCCACCTTCCATATAGCCCAGCTCACCGACGTTTTTGCCTTCGCTATTGAGGACGATGACTGTCGGGAACCCCTGGATGCCGTACTGCTGGGCAAGTTTCTGGTTGGCGGCCTTGAGTTGCGGCGACTGCGGCGTGCCACGGGGAAAATCCAACTTCACCAGCAGGAGATTGGTACCGGCGAAAGTTTTGAAATCCTGAGTGGAGAGGATTTCCTTGTCGAATTTTTTGCACCAGCCGCACCAATCCGAACCGGTAAAGAACAGGAAAATCTTCTTCTTTTCCGCTTTGGCCTGGCGCAGGGCTGCCGCGTAATCGGTCGTCCACTGGCCCGCGGCGATGGCCGGCCCGGAGGTTTGCGAGGCGCCGGCTGCGGCGGCAGGGGCTCCCGTGTCACCGGCGCCCTTGATGCCAATGACTTTTCCCTCTCGCAACTTGATCGTCATGTCAGGATATTTCAGAACGGTTGTTCCGCCTGCCTCCATTTTCGATGCCGGAGCTCCTTTTTCCTCGATCACTTTTTGATAAGTGTCGCCCGTTTCAACCGCCAGCAGCGACCCAGTGGTCGCTGCGAAAATCAAAGCCAATGTGGATAGTTTCATGGTTATGATACTCGCATGGCCCATACAGGCCGAAGCTGCGGAAATGAAAGCAAAGCCTGCCCTATTGAACATGCCCAAATCGCAGATTTAATGTAAAAGAAGCCCGGCTTGTACTGCGCGGAAGAGTGAAATCCGTCACATCTCGCGTTTTACACCGGCGGGCCCTGCGCGATAAATGGAAAGCGTGCTGGCAGGTTCGACTTTAACCTTCTGGCCGCGACAAACGATCTCGCCCGAAACGGTTTCGCCTGGGTTTACCGGCATGACGGCGAGCAGCATATCGCCATTCTCGGCCGGAATCGCCGAAACATAGGCGCCAGCCAATCCCGTGACCGGCGAGGGCAAATCGAGTCGCGCAATGGCGGCGGTAAGACCGGCTGCGTCCGCCTCGATTTTGAACGAAACTGGCAGACCCAGGGAGACACGGTGGCCGTCCACCGTGAGTGCCGGAGCTTCGTCAATCACATGAACCGGAAATTTTGCCGCCACGAGTTTTTGCAACACGGCAAATTCCTTCGCCGTGACCACCCGGGCGCAAGGAAGAACCACGGCTTTGTAAGTTTGTTTACCCAGCCGCAACACGCCGTTTTCCAACACGGCATCGCCAAGCCAGTTATCGGAAATCATATCCACTTGCACGCCCGCCGCAGGCATCGCACCCGTGAGGCGATTGACTTTGCTCATGATATCGTCGTTTTCGGGCTCGCGGCCAATCATCATGGTTGCGAGTGGACAAACCACCGCAACTTCGGCGACGGGCAGTCTGTAGCCTGTGATGGCATGCACGCGGCGCGTTTTCTCGATCAGCTTCGGCAACAATGGCCATGTTGGGTGGTTCGGGAAACCAGGTCCAAAATCGCGCCCAGCCCCAATGCCTTTCGTGATGCCGTAGGAATGTTGAATCCACTCGTTGGAAAAAAGCGCCATGAGATCATTCCAATAAATGGGCGCAGACTCTTCGTATTTCACGCCCCATTGATTGAAATAAGCGTGTCCGGTTTTTGAATACCGGCCCAGGCTCGTTGCCAGGATCATGAAGGATACGTCCTCGTATTTGTCGGCCAGACTGGCTTTGAAATATTTTTCGAAGCTGCCCGCGTCGGTATAACCGGAATCGAGCGCGGAGAGCCCGCGCCAGTAATCGGCTGAACCGTGATACATATTGTCGGGAATGGTGTGCCAGTTTTGGTGAATCCCCATTCGCAAGGGTCCAAAGCGCTTCTCGCCTTCCTTCCACATCCGTTCCTCCGCACCAAAAACATAATCCATCACCAGCTGAAAGTAGTCGTTGCGCACGCGCATCTGGCTTTCGTCGTCGAGAGAAAGAAGCAGCGCGTAAAGTTTCGCCTTCAGGTCATAACCATACTTCGCCTGGAAATCCCGGTAGATGCGTTCGCTGATCGCGTAGTGGCCAAATTGGAGATAGTAACCTGGTTCGTCCCACCAAAAGCCGTTGAAGCGAATGCCTTCGGCTTTGTAACGATCGAGTAGTTTTATCATTTCGGCCTCATGCGCCGGCGCATCGAATGCGTACAAATTTGTGCTGAACCGTGGAAACGCCACGACCCACCATTCACCCGGAGGCAGATCGGGCTTCCCGAACACTTCCACATAGTAAAGACTGCGATTGATAAAGAAATGATGCTGCGCGGTGATGTCGCGAATCGACGACGTGATCACGCGGCCGTCCTTGCGCTGGTAAGCGAAGACTTTGTCCACACCCACGGGATTCAGCCAGAGTCCGACTTCGGTCAGCATGTGCACGTCGCGTTTCGAAGGATAATTATAGCGAAGAGTAAAACGCCCGCCTTCCACCTTGCATTCGTTGAGCAATGCGCGATCGGCGGGCAGAGTGTTTCCCGGCGCAGGAGATTTCCCCATAAAATCCTGACCGGTGAGCAAAATTTCCGCACCAAAACCTGTTTTCCCAATGATGTGGTGTGCGCCGAAACGCGGATCAGGGCCCCAAATGAATTCGATCCCTTCACGCTTGCAGGCTTCGCTCGCGAGTTTCACGGCTGCAATCATCTCGTCGTCGAAAATCTGGTAGCGCGTCGCCCGCGGCATAACAAAGAGCCCGTCAAAACCAGCGGCTTTCAGATCGGCGAGTTGTTTCAACAAAACCTCCGGATTCTCGATGGCCTCGTCCTGCCACGTCCAAAACATCGTGGCGAACGGACCAGGTTTTTTTTCAGCGGCGGTCAGCGAAATTCCGCAACTAATAAAAACAACTAACACAAAAACACGCAAGGAACGAAAGGTGGAAAGCGGCATGGTTCGAGCGAGCCGCCAAAGCCTCCTCACGTCAACTCAGCAGGCCAGGATGCTTGCGCAACTTGTTGAGCTGACAGTCCGGCAACGGCGCTGGACTATACTCGGGCCTGCGCCTTCACATTGAAGCCAGCAGCTTGCGCAGCGTTTCGTCGACGAGCTTGGGGTTAGCCTTGCCTTTCGCGGCTTTCATGATCGGACCCTTGAACGCATTGATCGCGCTGTCTTTGCCGGATTTAAACTCGGCAAGCGCCTTGGCGTTGGCCGCGATGGAGTCGCGACACCATTGTTCAAGTTCGCCCGAGTCGGTCGGCGCGGCTTTCAGGCCGCGGCGGTCAGCGATGGCTTCAGGCAGGTCGCCCATGGCGAACATTTCGACAAAGATTTCCTTCGCGGCGTTGTTCAGCACCGTGCCGGCGTCGATCAGCTTCACGAGAGCAGCGATGTGCGCGGGTTTCACCTTTGAGTCGACGAGAGAAATTTTCGCCGTGCCGATCTCGCGGAGGAGGTCGTTGACGATCCAATTGCCAGCGGCCTGAGCCTTGCCCGGACCGGAAAGTTTCGCTGCTTCCTCAAAGAAGTCGCTCAGCTCGCGATCGGGCACGAGGACGGATGAAATCGTGTATGGAATCTGATACTGCTCGAAGAAGCGGCGCTGTTTGTCGAAAGGCAGTTCGGGACATTCAGCTTTGATGCGTGCTTTCCAAGCATCGTCGACTTTCACCGGCATAAGATCCGGGTCGGGGAAGTAACGGTAATCGTGCGCCATTTCCTTCGAGCGAAGCGACTGCGAGGCGCCGGTCTGGCCGTCGTAGTCGCGCGTTTCCTGAACGATAATACCGCCGCTTTCCTTTACCGCGATCTGGCGGGCAATTTCGTGGGCAATACCATCGCGAACAAACGAAATGGAGTTGAGGTTCTTGAGTTCGACTTTGGTTCCGAGCTTTGTTTCGCCAACGGGACGAATGGAAATGTTAGCGTCGCAACGCATCTGGCCTTTTTCCATATCGCAGTCGGAAATGCCGCCATAGACCATGGTGTTGCGCAGCGAGGTGAGATACGCAAACGCTTCCTCCGCGGTATGCATCACGGGCTCGGAGACGATTTCCATCAATGGCGTGCCAGCGCGGTTGTAATCGACGAGCGAATCGACCGCACCATGGTTGAGCTTGCCGACATCCTCTTCGAGATGGATGCGGGTGAGCGCGATTTTTTTGTGCTCGCCCATCACGTTGCGCGCAGATCCGGGCAGTTCGATCTCAACCGATCCATTGAGACAAATCGGTTGGTCGTATTGCGAGATTTGGTAGTTCTTCGGCGAGTCGGGATAGAAATAGTTTTTCCGATCCCATTTGCAAACCGGTGCGATGTCACAACCAAGCATGAGGCCGGCCTTGATAATCGCGTCGAGCGCGGCCTTGTTCATCACCGGCAGTACGCCGGGAAGCGCAAGCACGACTGGATCGGTCAATGTGTTTTCGTCATGACCGTAGCCCGCAGCGACACGCGTGAACATCTTCGACTGCGTCTTTACCTGAACGTGGACTTCAAGACCGATGACGGCTTCGTATTTCATGGGAGAAGAGGAGAGAGTTTTTTGGCCACAGAGAACACGGAGCTCGGACACAGAGGTCACAGAGCCAAGCGGCGAAGCCCGTGTTTGGTAAGCAAGGTGGTTCTAAAATTGAAGAGTAGACCGATGCGGCAGGAGGAAAACCGCAGGTAGGTTAGGACTTGGGCTTCATGCACGCCGAGGAGTTCGTCGATGGCCTTGAGCTCAACTACGACCTTGCCACCCACCAAAAAATCGAGCCGATAGGCATCCTCGATCAACAAGTCTTTATAGCGCACAGAGCAGAGTTTCTGCTCTTCAAAGGCAATATGGCGGAGAGATAATTCGTGCGCCAGAGCACGTTGGTAAGCGGACTCTAAAAGCACTGGGCCAAGGTCCCGATGGACCTCAATTGCCGCACCAATGACTTGCTCAGTCAGCTGATTGATTTCGGCGTCCATGATTTTTTCTCCGTGTTCTCTGTGTCCGAGCTCCGTGTCCTCTGTGGCAAGACTCAGAGATTCGGGGTTTTAGTGGCCCAGTCGTGACCTTTTTCGTAGGCGTGGGCGATAGAGAAAAGTTCGGCTTCCTGGAAAGGCTGGCCGATGATTTGCAGGCCGATCGGCAAGCCGCTCTGCGAGAAACCACAGGGGATGCTGATGCCGGGCAGGCCGGCGAGGTTCACGCCGATCGTGTAGATATCGCTCAGGTACATCGCGAGCGGGTTGGCAGCCTTTTCGCCTTTTTTGAACGCGGGTGTCGGCGAGGTCGGCGTGAGAATCGCGTCAACTTCCTTGTAGGCGTTAAGGAAATCCTGACGGATCAACGTGCGAACTTTTTGAGCGCGCAGATAATAAGCGTCGTAATAACCGCTCGAGAGTACGTAAGTGCCGAGGATGATACGGCGCTTCACTTCGGGGCCAAAACCTTCTGCGCGCGATTTGAAATAGAGATCGACAATGTCTTTCGCGTCTTTCGAGCGATGACCGTAACGGATGCCATCGTAACGCGCGAGGTTCGAGGAGCATTCGGCCGTGGCAATGATGTAATAAACGCCTACGCCAAACTCGGTGTGCGGCAGAGAAACATTTTTCACTTCGCAGCCCATCTTCTCGTAATACGCGATCGCTTTTTCCACAGCAGCGGCCACTTCGGGATCGAGACCCTGGCCGAAATATTCCTTTGGAATGCCGAGCTTCCAAGGTCCTTTGCGCTTCGTTAGTTCTGCACGATAGTTCGGGATTTCTGTTTTGAACGAAGTGGAGTCGAGCGGATCGTGCCCGGCAATCGCGCCAAGCGTGATCGCAGCATCTTCGACCGAGCGGCTGAAGGGGCCAATTTGGTCAAGCGACGAGGCAAACGCGATCAGGCCGTAGCGCGAGACGAGGCCGTAGGTGGGCTTCATGCCGACGACGTTGCAGAGCGCCGCAGGTTGGCGGATCGAGCCGCCCGTGTCGGAGCCGAGCGTGACAATGGCCTCGCCAGCTGCGACAGCCGCAGCGCTGCCGCCGGAGCTGCCACCGGGCACACGTTCGAGATCATAGGGATTGCAGGTCGTGTGAAACGCGGAGTTTTCCGTCGAAGAACCCATCGCGAACTCGTCGAGGTTCAGACGACCCCAGCAAATTGCGCCGGCGTTTTTCAACTTCTTCGTGACAGTCGCATCGTAAGGCGAAACGAAATTCGCGAGCATCTTCGACGATGCCGTCAAAGGCTGGCCCGTGACAGCGATCACGTCCTTGATGCCGACCGGAATGCCGTCGAGCGGCCCCCTCGCCTGTCCTACGGCGCGACGTTCGTCGGACGCGCGGGCCTGCGCGAGCGCGTCGCCCTCGTCGAAGGAGTTGAAGGCTTTGACCTTTGAATCAACGGCCTTGGTTCGGGCGATGACGGCCTGCGTGAGGTCGACCGAAGAAAGTTTCTTCGTCTCCAGCAAGCCGGAGAGCTCGGTGACTGTTTTGTAGAAGAGTTCGGAGGACATGTTGTGTCTCATTCCACGACTTTCGGGACGACGACCATGTTGTTGCGCTGGGCGGGAGCGTTCTTTAGCGCTGCCTCGACCGACAAGCCCGGCTGCGCGACATCGTCTGCCCAAACATTATAAACCGGGAACGCGTGCGCGGTCGGCTCCACGCCGCTCACGTCGACTTTTTTGAGCTGTTCGATGTAGGTGAGCACATCGCCGAGTTGCGTGGCAAATTTCGCCTTTTCCTCGGCAGTCAGCGCGAGCCGGGCCAGGTTGGCGACGTGGTCGATATTGAGGTCAGTCGGGGCAGACATGTTGTTATTTTCGAATTTGGTAAGGCGTAGTTTTAACCAACTCGTCCTGCAATTTATTGAAGGCGACGCTCACTTCGTCGTCGGTCAACGTGCGGTCGGGCGCGCGAAAAACGAGCGAGAAGGCCAGGCTCTTTTTGCCGTCGGGCAAACCAGTCCCTTGGTACACGTCGAAAACCTCGACCGTTTCGAGCACAAAGGCCGTGCCGGAAGCAGAGCGCGCAAGCTTCACAACGGTTTTCTGCGCCTCGGAAGCGGGCAGGTTCTTGTCGACGACAAGTGCGAGGTCGCGCAGCGCTGCGGGGAATAGACTGAATGGTTGGTAACGACGATGCGCTTCAACCGAAGCGAGTTTTTCCGGCAGAACGGCAAAAGTACCCGCGTATATCTTGCCCTCAATGCCAAGTGACTTAACCATCGCCAAATCGACAAGACCGAAAGCGGCGCCCCAACCGTGGGCCATCTCGCCAGCCACGGCAGACTGCCCTTCCTGCCAGCCGCGGTGAGCGTAGGTGGCCGGTTGCAACGCCTGCCTGGACAAATCGACGCCACCGGCCATCGCCAAAGCGGCCACCAGACTCTTCGCGGTGTAGAAGTCAGCTGGTTCGCGTTTAAGCCAGCTGCGGTCGCTGGGATTTTCAGCAATCACAAATGCCACCGCGACACACTCAAAGTTTGCGCCGTCGCGTTCGACGAAAATGCGGCCGGTTTCGAACAACCGTGAAGCGGAAACGCCTCGCGACTGGTTGAGTTTGAGGGTTTCGAGAAGGCCCGGGATCAGCGACGAGCGAAGGTGCGACTGGTCTTCAACAAAAGGATTGGCGAGCGCAAGTTCGGCCACCGCCGTCGACGAAACCCAAGCCTGCAGTTCGCGCTGCGAACGCAATGTGTAGTTCACGCATTCGTGGAAACGCTGGCCAACAAGCTGATCTGCAACCTTGCGATTGAAAAGCACGATCGGATCGTCCTCGCCAACTAAACCAGGCGATAGAACCACGCTCGCGGGAATTTTTTCAGTGCCGTAGACGCGCAGGACTTCCTCGACGAGGTCAATCGGCCGGTCGAGGTCGTCGCGCCAGCTCGGAATCGAAACCGTCATCGCCGGACCGCGCTCGGGCGTCGGCTCCTCGCGGACAATCGTAAGTTCGAGCGCTTCAAGCGCGGCGCGGATATCGGCCTCGGGAATCGTGAAGCCGGCCTTTTCACAAATGTAGCCCGGCGTGACCAAGATCTCGCGTTGCCACGGGACGTCGGCCCCGATGCGCTGCGTTTGTCCGGCGACTTTGCCACCGGCAATTTCCAAGATCAGATCGATCGCACGGTGGGTCGCTTCTTCGAGCGAATGGGGATCGACGCCACGCTCGTAACGGTAAGACGAATCGGACGAAAGAACTAATTTCCTGGATGTTGCTCGAATTGACTGACGGCGAAAATAAGCGCTTTCGAGCACGAGATCCGTCGTTGTTTCGTCGACACCGGAGTTTTCTCCACCCATGACGCCGGCCACAACCAGCGGCTTGGTCGCATCGGCGATGACGAGCATGTGATGATTGAGCACGCGCTCCTTGCCATCGAGCGTGACGAGCTTTTCGCCGTCGATTGCGTGGCGCACGATGATCTCGCGGCCGCCAATTTTTTTGGCATCAAACGCATGGGTCGGCTGACCGTATTCGAGAAGAACGTAATTGCTGATGTCGACGACGTTGTTGATCGGACGCAGGCCGACGGCCTTGAGTCGCTCCTGCATCCACGACGGACTTGCTCCGATTTTAACGCCAGTGATCACCGTCGCAGTATAAAGCGGGCAGTCGTGACTCGAATCGACGCGGACGGATTTCAGCAGATCCTCGCGCGGTGTCGGGTCGGCCGCGGTGGGCGTGAAGGTGACTTCCGGATATTTGAGCTCCAACTTGAACCAAGCGGCGAGTTCGCGCGCGATGCCGATATGGCTTAGGCAATCGGGCCGGTTCGGTGTGACTTCGATGTCAAACACCACATCGCCCGGAGGCAGTACCGTGTTGATCGGCGTGCCAAGTGCAGGTTTGCCGTCGAGGATGAGCAAACCAGCCGATTCTTCGGAAATCGTGAGCTCCTTGGCCGAACACATCATGCCATCGGAAAGCTGGCCGCGGACCTTGGCCTGCTTGATCGTGAAATTACCAGGTAGCACGGCGCCAGGCAGCGCCACGGGCACGCGGTTGCCGGCGTCGCAGTTGGGTGCGCCGCAGACGATCGTCTTCACCCCGCCAGCCGAACCAACGTCCACCGTACAGACAGAGAGCTTGTCGGCATTCGGGTGCTTGGCGCGAGTGAGGATTTCGCCAACGACAACGTCTTTTAGCGCTGGAGCGCCGGTACGGATGACCTGTTCGACCTCGAAACCGAGGAACGTGATCGCGCGACAGATATCGTCGACCGAAGCGTCGAGGCTGATGTAAGACTTGAGCCAATTGAGAGAAATTTTCACGGAAGAATTTTTTACAGAAGATAACGAAGGAAACGAAGCGTCTAAGGTAGATTTGCGCCAGGAGGGATTAAACGAGAGATCCCATTTTTCAGAATGACTTCGTGGAAATTGATCAGAAGCCCGACAGGAATATTTAGCAGTTTCATGTAACTCAGCAGTTGAGCCTTGTGAATGGGAAGAATGCGTTCAACAGACTTAACTTCGATCAAGAGACAATCGCCGGCCAAAACATCAAAGCGTAGCGGCTCGTCGAACGTTAGCTCTTGATAGGTAACTCGGACAAGTTTCTGGCTGACCGCCGAGATTTTTCTCAACGAAAACTCGTGCAGCAAGCAACGCTCGTAGATGGATTCGATCAAGCCGGGGCCTTTGTCGCGGTGGACCTCTATAGCGGCGCCAATGACCTCATTACTCAAGGCATCAGCTTTTACGTAGAGCGCGTGCATACGGGGATCGCTTCGTTTCCTTCGTTACCTTCTGTTCAATTCCGCTTCAGGCGAACTGCTTTAGGAAGCGGACGTCGTTTTGGTAGAAATAGCGGATGTCATCGATGCCGTAGAGGAGCATCGCGAGACGCTCTAAGCCCATGCCAAAAGCGTAACCACTCCAGACAGACGAATCGTAGCCGACACCGTCAAACACGGTCGGATCGACCATGCCGCAACCGCCAATTTCGATCCATTCCTTGTTCACCTTCGGCAGGTGCTTGGCGGAGAGATCGACTTCGAAACTTGGTTCGGTGTAGCCGAAATAGTGCGGACGAAAACGCGTCTTGGTGTCCTTGCCGAGCAGTGAGGCAAAGATGTAGTCGAGCAACGCCTTCAAGTCGCGCACGGTGACATTCTTGTCGACGTAGAGGCACTCGAGTTGGTGGAAGTTGGCCGAGTGTGTGGCGTCAGTCGTGTCGCGACGGTAAACGCGCCCGGGTGAGACGATGCGGATCGGCGGCTTGCCTTTGAGCATGGTGCGGATCTGGACGGACGACGTATGCGTGCGCAGCAGGTACTTTTCGTTCTGATGCTTTTTCGAAATATTGCCGAACTTGGCGTTATCAGGAAGATAGAAAGTATCCTGGGCATCGCGGGCCGGATGATCGGCGGGGGTGTTAAGCGCATCGAAACAGTAGTATTCGGTTTCGACCTCTGGGCCCTCGACGACGGAGAAACCGACTTTACGCAGGATGCGGCACATTTCTTCCCGCACCATTGTGAGTGGATGGTGGGTGCCGAAGGCGAGATCGGGCGACGGCAGCGTCGGATCGATTGCGGGGCCGAGTTGGGCCTGCAATTCAGCGGCCTCGATCGCGCGAAGCGCAGCATCGAGGAGAGCTTGGAGGTTACCCTTGGTTTCGTTGATCAACTTGCCGACGACCGGCTTTTGCTCCTTCGGCACCAAGCCCATCTGTTTCATGAGGGCGGTGAGTTCGCCGTTGGGGCCGACGTAACGGGCTTTAGCAGCCTCGAACTCGGGGCGGGTTTTCAGCGCGGGGAGTTCCGTTTGAGCCTTGGCCAGAAGGGCGTTGAGTTGGTCTTGCATGAGAAGTGGGCGGCGCAGATGTGACGGTTAGTTTTCTTTTTTGTCCTAATCCTTGGTCATTCTCTGCCTGATCGAATAAAGAGAAAGAGTACGAGAAAGATAAAGAAGAACGAAAAGCTTGATGGAACGAAAATAAAAAAGGACGGCACCTCAGAGAGGCCCGTCCTCGGGAAATGAGGCGAGCCTGCGAGGCTCGCGTTTTTCAGAATTAGGCCTTTGCGCCGGCCTTGGTCTTCAACGCGTCCTGGGCTTTCTTGACCAAGGCGTTAAAGGCGACTTCATCGCGAATCGCGAGGTCCGAAAGGACCTTGCGGTCGAGGCCGATGTTGGCGGCCTTGAGACCTTCGATGAAGCGGCTGTAGCTGATGCCAGCGTTCCGGCAGGCGGCGTTGAGACGCACGATCCAGAGAGAGCGGAAATCGCCCTTCTTTTTCTTGCGATGATCGTAGGCGTACTGCCACGCGTGGTGGACAGCCTCTTTCGCATAGCGGAAGAGCTTGGATTTACTTCCGAAGTAGCCCTTGGCGTACTTCAGTACTTTTTTGCGGCGCTTGCGCGACGCGGGGGAGTTGGTTGCACGAGGCATGTTATTGTATGTTTTTTAGAGGCCGCCGGGTCGTCTCGTTAAGATTCACCCAGCTGGCGCAGTTATGGTTGAGCTTCTTTATTAGAGGCCGTACGGCAGGCAGCGTTTGAGCGGCTCTGCATGGCCATCAGCCACGAGCTTGTCTTTGGTAGCACGGCGTTTCTGCTTGGTGCTCTTGGAGGCAAGCAAATGACGGAAGCCGGGCGTGCGGCGGATCAGCTTGCCCTTGGCGGACAATTTGAAGCGCTTGGCGACGGACTTTTTGGTCTTTTGCATGTGAAGAGCGGAAGAAAACAGAGAAGCCGCGGGTCCTTGGCAAGGGGAAATTTCCAAGGAAGCGATTTGGCCAAAAAATCCGCCTTTCCACAACAGATGCAATTACGGCGTTGACAGGCTTCCGCCAGCCTGAGATTCGATCCGGCTCCGCAAAATCTTTCATCGTAAAAACCCGCGTGTCACATCCTCACCGATCAGCCCGCAATCCACTTTAAACATACATCCATCATGGCTCACAGCGAAGTACTCCTCCTCCAGCCCGTCGAAGGTCTCGGCTCCGAAGGCGACCAAGTCAAAGTCCGCGCCGGCTACGCCCGCAATTTCCTCCTCCCGCGCAAGATCGCGGCCCCGCTCACCACGGCCAATCGCAAACAGGTCGACGCCCTCAAGAAGCGCCGCGCCGAGCGCGAAATCAAGGAGCTCTCCGGCGCCCAGGAACTCGCCAAGAAGATCGAGAAGGTCAGCCTCGCTTTCGCCGTGAAGACCGGTGAAGGTGGCAAAATGTTCGGTGCGATCACCGCCCAGGACCTCCACGACAAGCTCGTCCAAGCCGGCATCGAAATCGAAAAGAAGCGCATTCACCTCCACACGCCGGTCAAGACCCTCGGCAAGCACGAGACTTCCATCAAGCTCCACTCCGACGTCTCCGTCACCGTGAGCTTCGACGTCGTTTCGGAAAACCCGATCGAAGTCGCTCCCGCTCCCGAAGCTCCCAAGGGCGAACACACCGAGAAGAAGTCCGCTCGTCGTCCGAAGGCCGAAAAGAAGAGCGAATAAGCCCCAAAGGTTTTCGCCGATACAACATTTCAAAAGCCGCACCCGCACCGGTGCGGCTTTTTTATTTTTCTACCTGCTGTGAACAGTTTGAGGACAACAAAAAATAAGCTGCGCTTGCACACAATTGCTGGTGCCGATCTGCTCTCCGTTTCCCTGTAAATGTCCGAAGAAGCGCCCAGAACTAACCGTCGTCCACGCCCCAACGGCGACCGCGACGCCGTCGCCAACTCCCCTCTCCTCGTCGGCCGCACTGCTCCGCACAGCATCGAGGCGGAAGAGTATCTGCTCGCCTGCTGCCTGCTCGATGGCAACGACACCATTGCGCGCTGTCTCGAGGGCAAACTCCTGCCCGCCGCCTTCTACAGTCCGGCCAATCGACTCGTTTACGAAAAGCTCGTCGAGCTCTACAACAAAGGCACCGCGATCGACCTCGCTATCCTTTCGGAAGAACTAAAAACTTCCAAACAGCTCGACGAGATCGGCGGTTATGCCTTTCTGACTCAAATCAGCGGACGCATTCCCACGACGGCGCAGGCCGGCTATTTCATTGAAAAAATCCGCGAGCTCTACCTCCTGCGCGAGCTGATCAAGGTCGCCACGGGCGCGGTGGAAAATTGCTACAGTTACCAAGGCGGCCTTGAGGAGTTCATCGACAAGGTCGAACAGGACCTTTTCAAAGTCACCCAGGATCGCATTTCCGACGCCGCGAAATCGATGAAGGAGCCCACCATGGAAGCCATGGGTGTCATCAACAAAATGATGATGAAAAAGGGTGAGCTCACAGGCGTCACTTCGGGCTTCAAGGACCTCGATCAACTCACCTACGGATTTCAGAAATCCGAAATGATTATTTTAGCTGCGCGTCCTTCGATGGGTAAAACCTCGCTCGCGCTCAACATGGCTGAGTCCGCCGCCATGCCGAAAAAAGGCCCGCAGGTCACCACGCTCGTTTTCAGTTTGGAAATGAGCGCCGCCCAACTCGCCATGCGTATGCTTTGCTCCCGCGCTCGCGTGAACATGAAGCTCCTACGCGACGGCTTACTTTCAAAAAATGGCGACGAACAGCAGCGCCTGCTCCAAGCCGCCGACGAGTTTTCCAAATCCGCCATCTACATCGACGATTCCAGCCATCTCACGATCATGGAACTGCGCGCCAAAGCCCGCCGCCTCCACGCGCGTCACCCCATCGGCTTCATCGTCGTCGACTATCTCCAACTTCTCAGCCCAACCGATCCCAAAGTCCCGCGCGAACAACAGGTCGCCGAAATGTCCCGCGGATTGAAGTCACTTGCGAAGGAACTTGAGGTGCCCGTTCTTGTATTAAGTCAGTTGAACCGTTCAGCAGAAAAAGAAAATCGCACGCCCAAACTCTCCGACCTCCGTGAATCCGGCTCCATCGAACAGGACGCCGACGTTGTTTTAATGCTAGCACGCCCCAAAGACGCCGACGAAAAATTCCAAGTCGCCGCCGACTCTGCGGAGTTAATAGTTGCCAAGCAACGAAACGGCCCGGTAGGAGAACTAAAGCTCACTTTCCTCCGAGACATCACCCGCTTTGAAAACTTCACCCAGTAACCCCCTCTGCGGGGTCACTCGCCTTTTTATTACCCTTGTCGTCCTCGCCACCGCGAGCCTGCGCCTTTCCGCGCAATTACCTGCTACCGAGGAGAATGCGCAACCTTATAAAATTGGCACCATTGCCGTACGCTTCGTCGGCGTCGCCAACGTCAGTGAGCAGGTCGTCCGCGCAAACATGCAGATCCGCGAAGGCGCGGAGCTCAACGACACTTACATCGATCGCGATATTCGTTCTCTCTATAAGACCGGCCTTTTTGAGTTTATTGAAGTCAAACGCGAGGTGCTTCCTGACCGGGTGGTAAATCTCGCAGTCGAAGTCACCCCGAAATATCGCATCCTCACCGTCCGCTTTGAAGGAACCAAAAAGGTAAAGCCCCACCGCCTCGAAAAGGAAATCAAGAGCAAGACCAACGAGTCGCTTGATGAACGTCAGGTCAAAGAAGACGCCGAGAAGATCAAAGAATATTATCAGAAAAATGGCTACAACCAGGCGACCATCAACTACGTGGTCGAGCGCGATCGCACCACCGGCTTCGGCACGATCATCTTCAAGATCAACGAAGGCGCGAAGGTCAAAATCTCCGACATCCGCTTCATCGGAAACAACAACGTCAAAGCACACGTTCTTTGGGGCCACTTCGACGGTCCTCTGATCAAAGCCATGGAAACCCGCCGTTACTGGTGGCTTTCCTGGCTCACCGGCACTGGACGCCTGAAGGACGAAGTTTTTGAAGACGACCTCGACAAGCTCCGCGACTATTATCGCGAACAGGGTTACCTCGACGTCGAAATCCCGCAGGACAAAATCATTTACGACTATCCCACGCCCAAAAAGCTCGTGCTCACCATCCAGATCGAGGAAGGTCGCCAGTACAAGGTGGGTGAGATTACTTTTACCGGCAACAAGCTCCATTCGTCGCGCATGCTGAAGCGTCTTGTGAAGCAGAAGACCGGCATGATTTTCACGCCTTCGAAAATCGATAAGGACGTTGAAACGCTCGAAGATTTTTACGGCAAGGACGGTTACCTCGAGACCCGCATCCATCCGAACCGCAAGCCCAACATTGCCACCGGCAACATCGATCTCGAATACGAGGTCAACGAAAGCGAAAAGTTCTACGTCGAATCCATTCACATCGAGGGCAACACCAAGACCAAGAGCCTCGTCATCCTCCGCGAACTGACCCTCGGCCCCGGCGAAGTCTTCAATTCCGTCCGCATGAAGATCAGTAAAATGCGTCTCGAAAACACGCGTTTCTTCAGCGACCAAAACCTTTCGCCAGAAACCACCAACATTCCGGGTCGCCGCAATCTTAAGGTCTCCGTAAAGGAAGACCGCACCGGCAATCTTTCTTTCGGCGCCGGTTATAGCTCGTTGGAGAAACTTGTTTTTTTCGCCGAAGTCACCCAGTCGAATTTCGACATCTTAAACCGCAAATCCTTCTTTCAAGGCGACGGTCAGAAATTTCGCCTCCGACTCCAGACCGGTTCTTACTCGAAGGAAATCACCCTCTCCTTTGAAGAACCTTGGGTGATGCAAAAGCAGTTGGCGCTGGGCTTCGAATTTTTTCACACCAGCAGCAACTACGACAATCAGTACTATAACCTGATGCGCACCGGCGGCACCGTTTACTTGCGGAAACGCCTTTTCGAACTCGTCGAAGGCACCCTCTCTTACACATTCGAAAAAGATAAAATTTCCGACGTCTCCAGCTCCAACATCACTGCGGCGACCAACAGCTCCTATCAAATCTCCAAAGTGGGCTTTCAACTTTTGCGCGACACCCGCGACAAAATCGTCAACACCACCAGCGGAAATCGTATCGAGTTTAACACCAATGTCGCCGGCGGTTACCTCAAGGGCGACCTCGATTATTACAGCCTCGAACTACGCACCTCGCAATTTCTTCCCATCTTCGAGGCTCAAGAACAAGTCATCGCCATCATTGCCCGTGGTGGCGTCGTCAACGGTTATGGTCGCACCCGCGGCTACGAAAACTACTACTTCGAAGGTTTTTACCTCGGCGGCCCGTACTCGTTGCGCGGCTTTGAAAACCGCGACGTCGGTCCCAAAAATTCCGGCGGCTACCCTATCGGCGGCAAAAGCTACGGCTTCCTCAGCATCGAATACTCCGCCGATATCGTCAGCCCCGTCCGCTTCGCCATCTTCTACGACGCCGGCTTCGTCAACTTCGACGCCTACGACTTCAACCCCATCAACTATAACGACAATTTCGGCTTCGGTCTCCGCATGTTCGTTGCCGGCGCGCCTCTCAGTCTCGACTACGGCATTCCTCTCACGACGGATAAATATAACAAAAAAGGCGGACAGTTTAACTTTTCATTCGGCACCCGTTTCTGATCTAGTCACCCCTTCACTCTCCTAAACCACCTCTATGAAGACATCGTTCAAAACCCTCCTGGCCCTCGCGGCCGTCAGCGCCACTGCGCTGATCAGTCAGGCCCAAACAGCCCCAAAAATTCTTGTCCTCGACATAGGCAAGGCCTTCCAAAGCCACTACAAAACGGCTGAGATGGACGAGTCTCTTAAGGGCGATCAACAAAAAGCCCAACAGGAATACACCGCCAAGGAAAAGGAACTCGTCGACCTCTCCGAAAAGATCAAGGGCCTTGACGAACAGACCAAGAATCCCGCCCTCACCAAGGAAGCCCAAGCCAAGATCATGGCCGATGGCGAAAAGTTGGTTCAGGATTTCCAAGGCAAACAGCAGGAGCTCCAGGCTTTCGCCAATGACGCCCGCCGCAAGATCGGTGAAAAACAACAGAACATCACCAATCTTCTGATCGAAGACATCACCAAAAAAGGTCAGGAAATCGGCAAGAAGCGTGGCGCCGATCTCGTTCTCCCGAAGAACACCATCGTCTTCAGCAACCCGGCTTGGGAAATCACCGACGAGGTGATCGCCGAAATCAACAAAGACAAACCCGCCGGCGCTCCCGCCGCCAAGCCCACCGCCGCCGCTCCGGCTCCCGCCGCGAAGCCCGCCGGTCAGGCCCCCGCCGCTGAAGGCGCTCCCACGATCGTCTTCCCTGGTGCCAAGAAATAAGCTTCTCGCAATACGACTCTCCTTCAAACCCTGCTCCTTCGAGCGGGGTTTTTTTGTGCCCGGAGGCCGCTGCGCCATTGCCATGCAAGCCAAGCCCTGCACGCTGCGCACCATGGAGTTTTCCTTCACCGCCGCTGAAATCACCGCCCTCGTCCAAGCAACCAATACCCGTGGCTCGACCACCGAGACGCTTCGAGGCATAGCCTCCCTCAACTCCGCGCGGCCCGGAGACGTTTCCTTCCTCGGCAACCCCAAATACAAACCTGAGGTCGCCGCCACCGCCGCCTCCGTCGTTCTTCTTCCGCTCGATTACGTTGGAGATCCCAAGCCCAACCAGCTCTTTCTTCTGCTGGAAAAACCCTCCGTGGGTCTCGCACTTCTCTGCGCCCGCGTCGAACAACTCCTTTGGCCCAAACCCACTCCCGGCGTCCATCCTTCGGCGATCGTCGCTCCCGACGTTAAAATCCCCGCCTCGGCCACCGTTGGCCCGCTTTGCGTGATCGAGTCCGGCGCCGTCATCGGGGAACGCGCCCATCTTCAAGCCCACGTCTTCATCGGACGCAACGCGCGCCTCGGCACCGATTGTTGGCTCAAATCGAATGTCGTCATCGCCACCGAATGCATTTTGCACAACCGTGTGCACATCCACCCTGGCGCCGTTATCGGTGCTGACGGTTTCGGCTACGATTTCGTCGCCGGTCGCCATGCAAAAGTCCCTCAAGTCGGTCGCGTCGTCATCCACGATGACGTCGAAATCGGCGCCAATACGACCCTCGATCGCGCCCGTTTTTCCGAAACCGTCGTCGGTGAAGGCACGAAAATCGACAACCTCGTCCAAATCGGCCACAACGTCGTCATTGGCAAACATTGCTTGATTTGCGCCCAAGCGGGCATCTCAGGCAGTAGCATTGTGGAGGACTACGTCGTCATCGGTGGTCAGGCCGGTCTCGCCGGACACCTGACCGTGGGACGCGGCTGTAAAATCGATGGCCAGACCGGCGTGAATTCCGATCTCGAACCCGGAACCTCCGTCAAAGGTTCTCCCTGCCTGCCCTATTCCCTCGAACAACGCGTCAACGTCCTCCGCAAGCGCCTTCCCGAACTCTTCAAACGCGTCGACGCCCTCGAGGAGAAGCTAAAATAAACTTCCGCCACGCCCAAATTCATCGCAACGTTTCCGTCACATGAGCAAACGACCAGGCTTGAACATTTTTACGGGCAACTCCAACCGCCCGTTGGCTGAAGAAATCTGCAAGAGCATCGGCATCGATCTCGGCGAAGCCACTGTCACCAGTTTTCCCGATGGCGAATCGTTCGTCAAAATCAACGACAACGTCCGCGGCAGCGACGTCTATCTGATCCAGTCGACCTGCCCTCCGACGAATCATCACCTGATGGAGTTGCTCATCATGATCGACGCTGCCAAACGCGCGTCGGCCAATCGCATCACCGCCGTCATTCCGTTCTACGGTTATGCCCGCCAGGATCGCAAGGATCAGCCCCGCGTGCCCATCACCGCGAAGCTCGTCGCCAATTTGCTCACCGCCGCCGGCGCCAATCGCGTTCTCACAATGGATCTGCACAGTCAGCAAATCCAGGGCTTCTTCGACATCCCCGTCGACCACCTCTACGCGTCACCTGTTTTTTTCAATTACCTCAACAAGCTCAACAAGGACAACCTCGTCGTCTGCTCGCCTGACGTCGGCGGAATGAAAATGGCGGCCGCGTACGCCGACACCATTGGCGCTGGTCTCGCCCTCGTTGCGAAAAAACGCACGAACGCCACCACGGTTTCCGCCATCAACGTCGTGGGTGAAGTCAAAGACCGCGACATTCTCCTCGTCGACGACATTACCGAAACCGCCGGCACGTTGACCGCCTCGGCCAAACTGCTCCGCGAGCATGGTGCCCGCAGCATCCGCGCCGCCGTCAGTCACTGCATTCTCAACGACGTCGCCGTCACCCGCCTGAAAAGCGGCCTCATCGACGAACTGATCACCACCAACTCGACGCCGATCGACACCAAGGGTCTGCCGATCACCGTGCTCAGCATCGCCGAGTTGCTCGGTCAGGCGATCATGCGCATCCACCAGAACGAAAGCGTCACCAGCCTTTTCAAAATCAAGGGCTTCTAGGCGGCTCCGCTTGCCATGGAGGGCGACGCAATCGTCGCCGGCGAGACGTCATCATTTTTTGGATACGTTTAAAACTCCCGCATGAAATCCACACTCACGTTTGGACTGCTTGCCTTCGCCCTCGCATTCTCCCCGGATGTTCGCGCCGCCGTCATTAAGGAACCAACTCCTACGACCATAAAACGGCCGGAGGCGGTCCGTCCCACGCTCAACATCGATCCTGCGCCGGTGACCGACGGCAAGGCTCCTGTCGTCGCAAGTTATGCCGATGTTATCGAGCCCGTGCAAAAGGCGGTTGTCTCCGTCTACGCTACCAAGTTCGTCCGCGAGCGCCTCCCGGCAAATCCTTTCTTCCGCCCTTTCTTCGGCGATCAAGTGCCCGCTCGCGAATCGAAAGAACAAGGTCTCGGCTCCGGCGTCATCGTTTCCCCGAACGGTTATATTCTAACCAACAACCATGTCATAGAGGGCGCCGACGAACTCAGCGTCGCGCTTCCGGAAGGGCGGGAATTCCGCGCCCGCCTCGTCGGCACCGATCCAAAGACCGATATCGCCGTCCTCAAAATCGACGCCGAAAATCTGCCCACCCTGACTCTCGCCGACAGCGAGAAACTTCGGGTCGGCGATATTGTTTTCGCCGTCGGCAATCCACTCGGTATCGGCCAGACCGTCACCATGGGCATTGTTTCCGCGAAAGGCCGCAACAATCTCGGTCTCCTCGGAAACGTCCATGGCTACGAGGATTTCATTCAAACCGATGCCGCCATCAACGTCGGCAATTCCGGTGGCGCGCTCGTCGACGCCAAGGGCCGCCTCGTCGGCATCAATAGCGCCATCGTCTCCACCACTCGCGGCAACATTGGCATTGGCCTCGCGATCCCCGTGAACCTCGCGGCCAGCATCATGAACAGCCTGATAGAGACAGGTTCGGTCACTCGCGGCTACCTGGGAATTTCCGTCGATCCCGTCAGCCCGGAGGTCGCGGAAACCCTCGGCCTGAAAAAGGATACCCGCGCCGTCACCATCACCCAGGTTAATCCCGGCAGCCCGGCCGAGCAGGCTGGTCTCAAACGCTACGACGTACTTCTTTCGATCAACGAAAAGCCCATCACTTCGATCGAAGATTTGCGCCTGCTCGTTGCGAAGTTGCCACCCGAAACAGAAATTACCGCCAAAATCCTGCGCAATGGCCGGGAACTTTCCGTCAAGGCCCGCCTCGGCCGCCTCGTCGACGACAACGTGATCAACGAATTGTTGCCCGGAGTCGAAGTCATGCGGCTCACCGACGAACTTCGCCAGCGTCTCAATTTGAGCAACCAGCTCGAAGGCCTTCTTGTCACCAACGTCGACGCGAAATCGCCTCACGCCAACGTTGTAGTCCCCAACATGATCATTCTTGAGATCAATCGCATGCCCGTGACCGATCTCGAGACAGCCCGCCAGCTCCTGCAGCCCGGCCGCAATCTTCTTTTCGTCTACAACCGCGGTTACCTTCGCTACCTCGTAGTCACGAAATAGGACGAAATCGAAGAACCAAAGGGTGAATTCCTTTTCCAGTTGAGGTTCTTTTTGGCGGATAAAAACCAATCGGTAGCGCCAAAACGCAGCGATGAACACACCGATAAATCTTGGTCGGTTGCTATCCTGTACTACCGCTAATAGCCCCTATTAGCGAAAACTAGATCCACCACTGCGCCAATTTTAAATGCACTTATTATTGTAGGTAAAAAACTTACAGAATCGTTAAAAATTTGTGAGCTCCTAAAGTTGATTATTTGCAAATTTTTTGCAATTAGTATGCCCGCAACCCCTACCCCAGCTCGGAAAATACCCCAGCCAGTTTTTCAGCGAAAAAGCCGCCCCTTTGTTTCTGTTCACACCACGTTGTTAGCACTCACGCTAGCCGCTTGTATGAAAGTACATACAAAGAACCCTCAACCCCAAAAATCCATGCTTCAGACCTCAAAACGACTGCCCACTCTCGCCACTGTTACCCTTTTTGCTCTTCTGCAAACCACAGCTTCGGCCGCGACTTGGTACGTGGCCACCACCGGTAGCGATTCGAACGCCGGCACGCTGGCCGCGCCTTTCAAGTCCATCACCAAAGCCCAGACCGCCGCCGCCTCGGGCGACACGGTGCTGATTCGCGGTGGCACGTACAATAGTTTCACCATCGCCGCTTCGGACAGCACGTACAACTACGTCCACGTTCTCAGCAAGGCCAACGTCACTTATGGCGCCTACAACGGTGAAGTGCCGATTTTTAATTTTTCCAGCATTTCAACTTCGCTGCGTGTCTGCGGTTTTCGTATTACAGGCTCGGGCATTATTCTCAACAGCCTTGTGGTGACCGGCGTCCCGGTCGGCAGCCAGAAACAATCCGAAGCCTTCCGCATCGATGGCAGCGCCGCGAGTTGCACCTTCAACAAATGCGTCGCCCGCGACAATGCCGCCAACGGTTTCTATTTCACCAACAAATCCACCGGCACCTGCAACAACTGCGACGCCTACAACAACGTTGGGCCAACCAGCACTTCGATTGGTAATACCGATGGGTTCGGTGCGCACGGCAATGGCGTGACGTTCAACTATTGCCGCTCCTGGCATAACAGCGACGACGGCTACGATTGCATCGCTTCCTATGGCGCCAACACTTTCAACCATTGCTGGGCTTACGACATGACCGCTGGTGGCGACTCCAACGGTTTCAAAATCGGCGGCTGGGGCACTACCACGCCTCCGAGTTCGGTGCCCGTTCACACCGTCAAATATTGCCTCGCGGCCAACAACAACGCCCATGGTTTCTACGCCAATCACCAGCCCGGCCAGTCGGCCAATTGGACTAACAACACCGCCTACAACAACAAGGCCGCCAACTATGACATGCTTGAGCGTGTGAGCGTCACCGATGCCACCGACATTGCCGGCACCCGAGAAGTGCTTCACTACAACATCGCCTTTACTGGCACGACCATCATCAACGACAACAACCCCGCCGCCAATAAAACCAATAACTCCTGGACCAAGAGCGGCGTGACTGTTTCCTCGGCCGATTTCCAAAGCACCGATGCCAGCCAGATGACGAGCACCCGTCCCTCCGGCAACCCCAATTTGCCGGTGATCACCTTCATGAATCTCGTCAGCGGCAGCGATCTCACAGGCATGGGCTGCTTCTAAGATATTGTCCCACCCACACTAACCCCGGCCGGGGGTGCGCTGAGCACCTCCGGTTTTTTTTGTCATCAAAAAATCACCAGTCACCGCATTTGATTTTCCGATCGTTGCCATTTGATTCACCGCCTACCCGCCACACCCGCTGCCGCGAATCCCCCTTTGTAATCGGCAACACGTTTTTGCTTTCGCCTTTTTCCGCCGGCAACCCCGCCGACGGTCCACAACAACCACATAAAAGAACCATACCCCATGTCTGCAATGCGTCACACCACCAAGCGTCTGCCAGCCCTCGCCGCGGCAGCGCTCTTCGTCCTGCTACAAACCGCGGCCTCCGCCGCCACTTGGTACGTCGCCACCACCGGGAGCGATTCCAACGCCGGCACCAGCTCCGCGCCGTTCAAGTCCATCACTAAAGCCCAATCGGCCGCCGCCTCTGGCGATACGGTTTATGTCCGCGGCGGCACCTACAGCAGCTTCACCGTTGCCGCTTCCGACAGCACCTATAACTACGTGCACGTCCTAAATAAAGCGAATATCACCTATGCAGCCTACGGCACCGAAGTGCCGACCTTCAACTTCTCCAGCGTTTCCACCTCGCTCCGCGTGTGCGGATTCCGTGTCACCGGCTCGGGCATCACCATCAACGGTTTTGTTGTGACCGGGACGCCCGTCGGCAGCCAGAAACAATCCGAATGCTTCCGCATCGATGGCAGCGCCGCGAGTTGCACGTTCAACAAATGCGTCTGCCGCGACAATGCAGCCAATGGCTTTTACTACACGAACAAGTCGTCAGGTACAGTCAATAACTGCGACGCGTACAATAACATTGGCACGAGCAGCACGTCTGTTGGGAATACCGATGGGTTCGGCGCGCACGGCAATGGCGTGACTTTCAACTACTGCCGCTCCTGGCACAACAGCGACGACGGCTACGATTGCATCGCTTCCTATGGCGCAAATACCTTCAACCATTGCTGGGCCTACAACATGACGGCCGGCGGCGACTCGAACGGTTTCAAAATCGGCGGCTGGGGCACTTCGACGCCACCCAGTTCCGTGCCGGTCCACACCGTCAAATACTGCCTCTCGGCCAGCAACAACTCGAACGGTTTTTACGCCAATCATCAGCCCGGCCAGTCCGCCAATTGGACTTACAACACCTCGTACAACAACAAAAGCGCCAACTACAACATGCTCGAGCGTGTGAGCGTGACCGATGCCACCGATATCGCCGGCACCCGCGAAGTATTCCACTACAATATCGCTTTCACCGGCACCACGATCTCGAATGATAACAATCCCGCGGCCAACAAGACCAACAACTCCTGGACCAAGAGCGGCGTCACAGTCTCCTCAGCCGATTTCCAAAGCACCACGGCCAGCCAAATGACCAATGCACGCGGCACTGGTTCGCCCAATTTGCCCACTATCACCTTCATGCACCTCGTGAGCGGCAGCGACCTCACCGGCATGGGCTGCTTCTGAGCATACATAAAACGAACCTCTGTTGACCATCTTCAGCCGGGGCCGCTTACCGTCGTACGTCCCCGGCTTTTTACTTATGAAACGCGCCCGCTCTCTTCCCCTCCTGTTTGCCTTCTGTGTTATTAGTACTGTTGTATGTTTCGGTCAGAAACTTCCGCAGGAAGCCCGGCCCCAGGCGCTCAGCCTCGATCTTGGCGGCGGCATCATGATGGATTTCGTCCTCATCCCTGCGGGCAGTTTCCTCATGGGCGGCGATGAAAACTCCGGCGATGGCGACGAATACCCTGCCCACAAAGTCATTTTCTCAAGACCCTTTTACCTCGGCAAATACGAGGTCACTCAGGAGCAATGGTCGCTCCTTATGGGCAAAAACCCAAGCCAGTTTAAAGGGCCAAAGCTTCCCGTGGAAACCGTCAGCTGGAATGACTGCCAGATTTTCCTTTCCCGGCTCGCCGAAAAGACCGGCCGCCACGCGGTCCTGCCCACCGAAGCTCAATGGGAGTACGCCTGCCGCGCGGGGACTTCCTCTTCCTGGTTCCACGGCGTCTCCGACCGGCTCGCCGCCGATTATGCCTGGTATGGCGAGAATTCCGAAAACAAAACCCACCCCGTAGGGCTAAAGAAACCAAATCCGTGGGGACTTTACGACATGACTGGCAATGTCTGGGAATGGTGCGCGGATTTTTACCAAAAACACGCGTATACAAAGGGCGAAGCCATCGATCCCACGGGTCCAGCGAAGGGCGAAGCCCGCATCACTCGCGGCGGCGCCTGGGGTGATAATACCGAATTACTGCGCTCCTCCGCCCGCAATTGCGCGGGCCCTGAAATCGCAAACCAAGGCCTAGGTCTAAGGTGCGCGATTCTCCTTCCAGACTGATCTTGTTTTTAAAATCCCACGCGAGATTTACTCCTTCGGACGTTCGCGTTCCGCCTGTTCCTCTTTCAGCATTTTTTCCACGCGCTCTTTTTCCGGCAGCGTCCTGATCCAGGCTTGGGCGGCGTTTGCGTCCACTTTCAGCCAGGCGCGCGCCAACGCATCGACTGCATCGGAGCGCAAGTTGATATCCGTCGAATGAGAAAGCCAATTCGCCGCGTCCGCCGGCGATTTTTCCGACCAGATTTCGACGATGGACTGCGCCGTCTCTTTGAGCGCGCCTTCCGTCTTCACCGCGTTCGAAAGCCATTGTGCGCCAAGATCGGGATCGCCCATCGCAATCGCCTTGGCGGTCATGACCAGCGTTTTTTCACGCAATGCCGGATCGGCAATGGTGCCAACCAAACCAATCGCACCCGACAAATCCCGCGTCGCCCAGTCATAAACAATGGTCTCAAGCGCATTCGTTTGCTCCTTTCCGGGTTTCATCTGTCTGGCCAAAGCCGCGGCTTGGGGCGGACTTTTCGCGACCGCGATCAAACTGGCTTCGCCCAAAAAGGTCTGTTTCCAGCCTGTATCCGGCAAATCGTTACAATACAAATTAAGCGTCTGTTCGTCAGACAAGAGCTGTTGCGCGACGAGTCTCGCCTGCAAATCCGTGGCGCTCGGCTGGCTCGACATCCAGTTCGCCGCTTCCGAGGGATTGACCTTCAACCATTGTTCGAATGCCAGCAGGCCAAAAGGCGAACTCAGCTCGTCGTCAGAGAGCATCCGGGTAAGCTCGGCCGCGTTTTCCTTGGTCAGCAAGGCCTTCATCGTCTCCAACAAACGTTCCCGTGCAGCTTCGTCTTCGGTTTGGGTCTGTCCCCATTGGGTTAATTTCAACCGGATCAGCGCCTTCACGTCGCTCAGCGGAATTCCTGCCGTCTCATCGTCCTTGCGTTCGACGATAAGAGCAGGCGTTTCCTTCGCATCCGGTTTTTGAATACTGGCCGTTGACCTCTCAGTTGGCGGTTCGGCCTGGGGTCGAACTTTCGGCCCATCCGTGCGGAACCAATAGGCTACGCCAAGGGCCAAAACGATGACAGCCGAAATCAACCCTGCAATTTTGGGCTGGTGGTTTTTCATAGGGTAACGTTTCCAAAAATCCATGGCACTTTGCGGGTTTGCAAGCGCCATGAACAGATGACACGCCCGCTATGGTTTTTTCAAAAGACGGATGCCGTAAATCGATCCTGTACGAGAGCCTGATTTGGCCACGAACTTCACCTCCAGCGTGCCATCGTCCTTTGCAAGAGAATCAGGAATTGAATAACTGACGTCATCGAATTTGTCGGGAGTGCGGCCGTTGAGTTTCACGGTGGAAACGACGACGCCGTTGACCACGAGATCGAATTCGCGGCGGTTCTCACCCAAAGAATACGTCACGAGCAGTTCGGCGCTGCAGCCTTTCTCGCCGCGCAGGGTGTAACCGAACCATTTGCCAGAATCCCGCCAGCGTCGGCCGAGGCTTGCGCCCGTGGCGGAATCGTCCCCCGCATAGGCATGTTCCACCTCAGGTTGCTGCTCGCCCGGATTAACCTGGTCAAGCGTGCGGGCCTCGAGCGCGAGTCGTGCATTTTCCTGCACGGCAAGTTCCGAGAGCAGTTTGGCGTGTCCTTCCGGCGTCACCGTGCGCCAGTAAATCATGTAGCGCGAATCGTGCACGCGGAAGAAAGGCACGAGTTCAAGTTTACCCGCTTCGACCGGCCGGATGAGATCCTGCGCGGTAAAAGTCATGGGATGGCCTTTGACGGGAACAATATGTTCGGCAAGATGCGCGGGATCCCCCACCAGCATCGGCGCGCGATCGAGCGGAAGCATCGGACCCTCCGTGCGGTGCCCCATGCGGCCATCGTTGGCGATGAGGTCGGTCAATGGTTCGGTTTCCGTCTTCGCCGCGAGCACGATCGGACCGCGCAGCACCGCGACATAGTCGGAGCCATCGGGCAGACGTTCTGTTGTAGTCTGCATCGGCAGCTCAATCTCGACGCAATCGCCGTTGTTCCATTCCCGGTCGATGACAACGAATTCGCCGGGCTTCGTGCCGGACAAGGCTCGCACCTTGCCGTTTATGCGCACGACAAAATCGCCAGATCGCACCCAAGACGGCTGACGGAGTTTCAACTCAAAGCGCTGCGATTTCTTCAACGATAAAACAAGCCGCGTGCGCTCTTCGTCGGGGAATTTCGTTTCCTGCCGCAGCTTCAAGTCGCGCTCGATCCAGTTGAGTTCGGAGGCGATGAATAGGTTCACATAAAGCGCGTCATTGGTACGCGCGTAGATGAATTGCCCGTACTTTCCGTGATTTTCGATGCCGCTGCCCACACAACACCAGAAGCATTCTGTCGGTTGTGAATAGTTTCGGTAATGACGCGGACGGATCGGCGTGAAGTAAACGAAGCCGCCGCGTTCCGGATGCTGCGAAGACAGAATGTGGTTAAAAAGCGCCCGTTCGTAATAGTCCGCATAGCGGGCTGATGGGTCGCTGCGAAACAATTGCTCGGTGAGCCGAAGCATATTGTAGGTATTGCAGGTTTCGGGACCTTCGCGGGTCTCGACCATCGATGAAAAATCCTCAGCCGGGTGAAAATGTTCGCGCACGCTGTTCCCGCCGAAAGCGACGCTGCGCCGTTCCACCACGGTCTGCCAAAAGAATGCGGCCGCGCTATTCCACGCCGGATCGCCACGAAGTTCCGCGATGCGCGCGAAACCGATGACCTTGGGAATTTGGGTGTTGGCATGAAGCCCGGTGAGCGGATCGGAGTTTTTCAGCAGCGGATCGAGCAGAACGCGGTGCGAAAACCGTTTTGCCAGTGCGAGGTATTTCGCGTCGCCGGTAATTGCACAGACATCGGCAAGCACTTCGTTCATTCCGCCGTGCTCGCAACGCATCATTTGTTGGAGCTGTTCATCGGTTAGACCTGCCAGCAGGCGGTCGCACCAATCCGCGAGCGCGACGAGCACATCCCGCGCCTGGGCGTTGCCGGCGATGGTCCAAGCATCGCGCAAACCGGCAAAGGTTTTGTGCAGGTTGTACCAGGGCACCCATTTTCCGTTGATGGAAAAGTTGTCGACCTTCAGCTTGCCCGCCGCGAGTTCCCGCCAAAGTTCGCGGTCCCCGGGGCAACCGCCGACATAGCCGTCGCCATTGGCGCGCTGACAGGCGGCCATTTCGCTCACCATATAATCGAGCCGCCGCACGATCTCCGCGTCTCCCGTCGTCACCGCCATCTGCGCGAGCGCCGTCAAATAGTGGCCGGCGGAATGGCCATCGAGACCCGTGCTTTCCCAGTTGGGATATTTTTTCGCCTTCGAGGGAAGACCGGATTCCGCGCGAAATGGTGCCATGAAACGGTCCACATCGAGCGCCAGCATGTAGCGCAAATCGACCTCTTGGGCGGACTTGAAGGGGCCGTCGAGCAGTCGCACGTCGCGCAAACCGAACTCTTTTACAGAGGCAATTGCGGGTTGCCCGCCGACGCCGAAGGCGCGAATTGCGAGGCTGGCGATGGCAAAAAAGGCGGCAATGCGCAGGGGCAGTTTCTTCATTAAAGAGCACAAAATCCGCACAACCAGCGGGTTCAAGCCCGCCTCCACATGACTGTACAGTAAATGACGCATCCGCGAGCGGTCCGACAACTTGACTCTCCTCTGAAAACTGCCAGTTTCATCACACCACACCCATAGGTTCCGAGCTTCCCATCGGGACCGAATAAACCAGCCCCCAAACGACTTCCCGCCAGGACATTGTGTACCCGCAAATCCAGCAGCTTCTGCGTCTGCGAATCGCAAAGTCCGCCCCAAAAATGAACTTCCCTCATCCGCAGTCGACCGTGCTTTTGCCCTCCAAAGCGCGTGCCGCGAATGAACAGAGTTTTCCCCAGCCATGAGCGAAATCACCCTCTTGCTCGAAGCCAATGCCCGTGGCGATGGTTGTGCCGCCGGCGAACTTCTTCCCCTCGTCTACGACGAACTTCGACGGCACGCCTCCGTCCGCATGTCGCACGAACTCGCCGGACAAACCCTGCAACCCACCGCTTTGGTGCATGAGGCCTGGTTGCGGTTATTTGGCACAGGCGACCAGCGCTGGATGAATCGCGCGCACTTTTTCGGCGCCGCCGCAGAGGCGATGCGCCGCATCCTGATCGAAAAAGCCCGCAGCAAGCTCCGTCTGAAACGTGGCGGCGTGCAGACCCGCCTCGACATCAACGAGGTGGAACTGGCCTCAAGCATGCCCGAGGAAAAAGTGCTCCTGATCGACGACGCGCTTGAGCAGTTGAAAATTCAGGATCCGGAAAAAGCCCGCGTGGTCGTGCTGAAATTTTTTGGCGGATTATCCAACCAGGAAGTTGCCGAGACCATGGGCGTGACCGAACGCACCATCGAGCGCCACTGGGCTTATGCCAAGGCTTGGTTGTTCCAATGCATCCGCGCCCAGAAATAAGGGCGCTCACGCAACGGCCCGCCCATGGAAAACGCTTTTGAGCGCGAAGAGGACCTTTTTGAAGCCGCGCGCAAATTGCCCCACAATGCCCGTCGCGAGTTTTTGAACCGACAGTGCGAGGGCGACAATGCTCTGCGCCGCCGCATTGAGGACTTGCTCGCCGCGAGCGCGGAAGCCGAACGCTTTTTCGACGATGGTGGCTCCGTTCGGATCTCACAGGAAGTGGCAGCGCAATTCACCCAAAGCGTTCGCGCCGCCTCCGGCCAGCCCGCCCATCCTCCCGGCGAAGAACCGCTCGGCAGCCGCATCGGCCGCTATAAACTCATCGAAAAACTCGGCGAAGGCGGTTGCGGCGTCGTCTACCGCGCGGAACAGGAAGAGCCCGTGCGACGCAGCGTCGCCCTCAAGATCATCAAGCTCGGCATGGAAACCAAAAGCGTCATCGCGCGCTTCGAAGCCGAGCGTCAGGCCCTCGCCCTGATGGATCACCCCCACATCGCCCGCGTCTACGACGCGGGCGCCACCGACCGAGGTCCACCGTACTTCGTGATGGAACTCGTGCAAGGCGTGAAGATCACCGACTATTGCGAACGCAACCGCCTTACCCTGCGCGAACGGCTGGAGATGTTCGTGCAGATTTGCCACGCGATTCAGCATGCCCATCAAAAAGGCGTCATTCACGGCGACATCAAACCCTCGAACATCCTGGTTGCCGAACAAGACGGCACTCACATGGCCAAGGTGATCGACTTCGGCATTTCCAAAGCCACCGAAGCGCGTCTTACCGACAAAGCGCTTTTCACCACCTATGCCCAGCTCATCGGCACGCCCGCCTACATGAGTCCCGAGCAGGCCCAGATGGGCGGCGTCGACATCGACACCCGGAGCGACATCTACAGCCTCGGCGTGCTGCTCTACGAACTTCTCACCGGCCGCACGCCCTTCGATCCGAAGGATCTGATCAAACTCGGCCTCGACGAAATGCGCCGCATTCTTCGCGAACAGGAGCCCGCTCGCCCCTCCGTCCGGCTCAACAGCCTGTCCGATGCCGAACTTTTTAAAACCGCCAGTACGCTTTGGATGGAACCGGCGCGCCTCGTTTCGTCGATCAAGGGCGATCTCGACTGGATCGTGATGAAGGCCTTGGAAAAAGACCGCCGCCGCCGCTATGAAACCGCCAATGGCCTGGCGATGGATATTCAGCGTCATCTCGACAACGAACCCGTCATCGCGCGCCCGCCGAGCTGGGGTTACCGTTTGGAAAAACTGGTTCGTCGCAACCGCGTGGTCTTCATCGCCGGTGCCGCCGTGACCGCGGCGCTCGTGACGGGTTTGAGCATGTCGACCTGGTTGTTCTTCAAGGAACGCGAGGCCCGCGAACGCGCCGTCGCCGCCGAGCAGCAGCAAACGCGGCTCCGCCACGAATCGGAGGTTCGCGAAAAAATCACTTTCGCGTCCCTGCTCGTCAGCAAGGACAAGTTCGAAGAAGCCGATCGTTTGCTGAACGACATCGACCTCGTCACGCCCACCGTCGAAGGCGCTGCGCTTTTTCGCGCCGTCGGCGAATGGCATGCGCTTCACGGTCGCTGGCCGGATGCGGCCAAGCGCCTTTCACGCTTGATGCAACTCAATCAGCTCGATGGTTGGGATTTTGCGACGCTCGACGCTCTGCGCATCGGGCCAGCCTTGATCGAAGATGGTGACATCGCGGCTTTCGATCGTTTTCGCGAAGAAGCCATTGCCCGTTTCATCAGCGATTCCAGCTGCCCATTTCCCGACCGTGTAATCAAAATTGTTCTCTTGGTGCCGGCCAGCCCGCAAGTTCTCGGCTCTCTGAGTCGGGCCAGCGAAGCCAATTTGAAATCTTACAAGGAAGCCGTCGCCGCCGGTGATGTTTTCCAGTCGTCGTGGCGCGCCCTTTCCCTCGGTCTTTGGGAGTATCGTCGCGGCAACCACGCCCAAGCTGTTGAGTGGACTCAAAAATGTATCGCCTGCCCCGAGTTCAATGCTCCGCGAACCGCCACCGCGCGCCTCGTCCTCGCGTTGAGTCTCTATGCGTTGGGACGCGAAGCTGAAGCCCGAGAAGAACTGGCCGCCGCCAACGAGCTCATTGAGAGCAAACTCAAACCTCTTACCGATCGCGGCACCCCCATCCAGGGTTTTTGGTTTGATAATGCGTTTGTCCGCATTCTCTGGCGGGAAGCTGAAAGCCATCTCAACCGCTCGCCGAAATAGCTCTTGCGATTGTTTCGGCTGCCAAACGCCTGAAAAGTGAATTCCGAGTCGGGGTAATTGCCGCCGAGTTGCAAAACTGCGCCATTAAAGCAATTTAACGGGTTTATCTGCGTCGGCATGTCGGCTTTTGGCCTCCATCGGCGCAATAGAATAAGCGGGGTACGTTCCAGGGTGCCTCTTTCACCAAGAAACCCTAAAACCATGTCATCAAACGAAACCTTATCGGTATCGCGTGCCGCACTATGCACGCATGCCTTCTCGCTGCGCGGAAAGTCCATTTCGCTCTGCTCCGCCCTCGTCCTCAGCCTCAGCCTCGCTGTCGGCTCCGCCCACGCTCAGGATAACCCGACCGACAAAAAAACTGCCGATGAGCCGGTCGTGCTTGAAGAAGTTGTCGTGAAGGGCGTGCGCGCCAGCTTGATCACCGCTCAGGAGATCAAACAACAATCGCCAACGTTCGTCGATTCCATCGTGGCCCAGGATATTGGCAAACTGCCCGACAACACGGTCGCGGATGCCCTTCAACACGTGCCCGGCATTCAAGTTGCCCGAGCCGAGGGCGAAATTGGCGGTCCAAACTCCGTCGTCATTCGCGGCTTGCCGAACATCGAGACCACCATCAATGGCTACGAAGTGTTCACCGGCACTAGTCGTGGCGTGGCGCTTCAGGATATTCCCGCGGAAATGATTTTCAGCGTCGACGCGTACAAAACAGTCGGGCCCGACCAACTCGAAGGCGGCACCTCTGGCTCGATCGATATCCGGCTACGACGTCCGTTTAATTTCAAATCCGGGCTCAGCGTCAACGCAAACGCGCGGGGAATGCGTGGCGATCAATCGAAGAAAAACAGCTTTTTCCTGAGCGGTCTCGTGAACAATCGCTGGAAGACGTCGCTGGGAGAATTTGGCGCCTTGTTCGATTTCTCGTATGCAAAACGTCGATACGAAGATCAGGTCTTCGACAACTGGGTTCATTATCCTGAATTTTTCGACATCGCCTACGACGGCTCCGGCCAACCTGGCTATTTCGCCGACAATTTCGGTTTCCAGATTCGCCGCGGCGATCGCACACGTCCCGCCGCCCAGCTCGCACTTCAATGGAAAACCAACACCGATATCGAGCTCTATACCGAAGGCACGTACACCGGTTATAAGAACAGACACGACGTCGACTTTTTCATCGGAATCCCGAGTTGGGGCGGTTCGCGCAGCAACGTCGTCCTCTATCCTGCCGGCTACATGGGCGTGAACATTCCTGTCCGCGCACTGAATCCCGATGGCTCTCCGTCCGGACTCCCCCAAGCCGGACAACCCGCCCGCTGGGTAAAAAGTTTCACCGCCCAGGGCACCAACACCATCATCAGCAAGCAGGCGTTCGACGATTACACGAACACTTTCCAAGGGGCAACCGGCATCAAATGGGGGAAAGACGCCCTCAAGCTCTACGGGGAAGTCAGCTACAACATCAGCATGGTCAAAACCCGCGGCGCGATCCTCGACACCATCGCGCAAAATAACAACCAGGTCTGGAACATCACCTACAACGACGGTTCGAATCCTTCGGTGCAAAGCACTGGCCTGGATTTCACTAACCCCGCCAACTTTGTCGCTACTAACTTGTTCGACCAATGGTCGAAGGCCTACAGCGCCCAATACGCGGGGAAGGTCGACGCCCTCCTGACGCTGCAAAACGAATTTATCAAATCGCTGAAGTTCGGCACGCGCTACGGAAGCCGCACCGTGCATTTCCACCAGGCAAATCCTGCCGCCAACTGGCGTAGCGGTTGGATCCCGGTCAACTCGGTCAGCCCGAACCTCGGCGTTGTTACCTCTAACAACCTGTTCGTTTCAACCGGCGACATGAACGTGCGCACGTGGTGGTCGCCCTCCACTGACTTCCTCCTCGACAACACCGATGCGGTGCGCGTCGCAGGCGGTTTGTCCCGGGGCAGCCCGCCAGCGGATCCCGCAAGCACCTTCAACGATGACGAAAAGACTTTGGCGTTCTACGGACTCGCCAATTACAAATTCGATATCGGTTCGTTGCCGGTCGATGGCGTGGTCGGCGCGAGAGCCGTTCAAACCAAGCAGACGCTGGGCGCTTATCAGAACCCCGTGGACGCCAACGGAAGCAGCATCCCGGACCAGTTCAGACCGGTATCCATCAGCAATTCGTATTGGGACACTATTCCGACGGTGACCGCCCGACTGCACTTCACGGAGAAATTGCTGTCCCGTTTTTCGTTCACGAAAACCCAAACGCGTCCGAATTTCGGCGATCTGAATCCTGCGCTTGCGCTGTTCCACTCCGGCCCGACTTCTCAAGTTGGCACCGGCACCGGCGGCAACCCCAAGCTGGATCCGATCAAATCCACCAACTACGACCTTTCGCTGGAATACTACTTCACAAAAACGAGTCAGGCCTCGGTCACTCTTTTCGATCACAAACTCACGGGCTACGTACAAAGTTTCGCGAAGCTCGAAAACGTTGGCGGTACAAACTACCTCATCACGCGGCCCCAAAACACCGGCAAGGGCAAGCTCCGCGGCTACGAACTGAGTTATCAACAGTTCTTCGATTTCCTCTCCGTCGACGCGCTCAAGGGCCTTGGATTCCAAATCAATTACACCGGCATCACCGGCACCACCGAAAGCCCGACCACCAAGCAGCAACAGGACATCACGCAGGTCGCAAAAAAGAACTACAACGCGATCCTGATCTATGAAATCGGCGCCTTTTCCAGCCGGTTCGCGTACACCTATCGCGGTACCTATATCGACTCCTACAACCAACCGGGATTTCAACCCTCAACGGTTTACGTAGAACCGACCAAGACCCTCGATTTCTCCGCCAGCTACGCGATCACCAAACAGCTCACCCTCACCGTGGATGCCACCAACATCCTGAAAGACAAATACAAGGACCATTTTGGTCCGACGCAGATGTTCGGTCGCGATGTGCGAAACTACGATCAAACCATCGCCCTTGGTATGCGCTACAGCTACTAATCGCGTTTCCTCCAATCTGACGCCTGACAATCAAAGCCTTTGGTTGTCAGGCGTTTTTGTTTTCACAAAAGCCTTGGATGTATTCGACAGCTGGGGGCCGAGGGCTGCATCGGTTCGTAAAGCGAGGTGCGTCCACACAAAACCGGATCAACCACCAGCCAAAAAACAGCAAAATCGGCATCATTGACGGCTTCGATTCGTTGAATCGATTTCGCCCCAAATTGTCGGGTTTCGCCGCTCGATATCGCATGGAGAGATGAGGCTATATTCCCCGTTTAACCTCACACACCAACCCTGTCGGCCAAGGGCCTCCCCCGAAAGCCGATGGACACCCTTCAACACCCAAGCCAATCCCCGCCATTTTTTTAGATACTAATCACTGTTCGGCGTTTCATCCCAGCTTCGCCCTTAACACCAACGCCGTTCGCAAATTACCGTTTTCGCCGGCCCCCGCGATCACGATAAGTCTCAATTTGTAAGTTATTTATTGCTATTAAATTTGGGGAGCTCAAGGGAAACTCCATGGGCGGGCCGGGGCTCGTCCATGGAGCCAATTTCAAAACTATCCACAGCGATTCCAAAACCTCCGCGATAAAACCTGCGCCCATCCGCACAACGCACCAATGTTGCCCATCTTCCACACCGTCGCCCGCCTGACCTTGGCCGCCCTTTGCGTCGCCACCAGTTTAGGCACTTCGAGCGCAAAACAAGTGAGCCCTCATGACCCCGTCATGGCGAAGGAAGGCAACACCTACTACCTTTTCAGCACCGACCCGGGCATCCGTTTCTACGCGTCGACCGACATGGTCACTTGGAAACTTGCCGATCAAGTTTTCCATACCGAACCCACTTGGGCCAAAAAAGTTGCCCCCGGATTCAACGGACATCTCTGGGCGCCCGACATCATTCAGAAGGACGGAAAATTCTACCTTTACTACTCCGTTTCCGCCTTCGGCAAAAATACCTCCGCCATCGGAGTCACCACGAACAAAACCCTCAACCCCGCTTCACCTGATTACAAATGGGAAGATCAGGGCATCGTAATCGAATCCGTTCCTGGCCGCGACAATTGGAACGCCATCGATCCCAACGTCGTGGTTGACGACCAAGGCACAGGTTGGATGAGCTTCGGCTCTTTTTGGGGCGGGCTGAAACTCTTCAAGCTCGACGCTAGCTGGACCAAGCCCGCCGAACCACAAGAATGGCACACAATCGCCCGCCGTGAACGCCCGGCTTTCACGGACGATCGCACCGGCGGCCCCGCTGCCCTCGAAGCCCCTTTCATCTACAAAAAAGGCGAGTATTTTTACCTCTTCGTTTCGTGGGACCGCTGCTGCGCCGGCAAAGATAGCACCTACAAAATGGTGATCGGACGTTCGAAGGATGTTCGCGGCCCCTACCTCGACAAAACCGGCAAAGACATGGCCAAGGGCGGAGGCACGCTTCTCCTCGCCGGCAACGAAAAATGGCCCGGCCTTGGCCACAACGGCGTGTACAATTTCGACGGTAAGGACATTATAGTTTTCCACGCTTACGAAACCGCGGACCGCGGCCTGCAAAAACTAAAAATCGCCGAACTCCTCTGGGACCAAGATGGCTGGCCCTTCATCGATCCCGCCGTGCTCGATACCTACCAAAGCGTGCTCGTGAAATAATTTTTCCGCTCTCTCGCCGCTCGTTCTCCCTGCTCCCCCGCTCCCCGCTCAATGAACAACTCCCCGTCCTCGCAAAAACTTTCTTTCATCGAGAAACTCGGCTTCGGCGCCGGCGACCTCTCCATCAACGTCGTCGTCTACTCGCTCTTCATGCTCCTTCTGATTTTTCAGACGGACGTGTTCGGCCTGACACCTGCCGACGCGGGTAAACTTGGACTACAAATTAGAGCGCTGGATGCACTGCTGGACCTGACGATGGGCGTCATCACCGACAAGTTTAATACGCGGTGGGGACGTTACCGGCCCTACCTCCTGCTCTTCGCCATTCCTTTTGGACTTTCCATCGTTCTGCTCTATACCACGCCTGATTTCACTAGCTACGCGAGCAAACTAGTTTGGGCTTACGCGACATACGCGTTCACCATGGTTATGTTTACGGCAGTCGTGATCCCGTACATTTCGCTGCCTGGGGTCATTACCAATAGTCCTCAGGAACGGCTCTCCGCCAATGGCTATCGCCTCTTCATGGCTAAAGTTGGCGCAACCGCCTTAGCGTTCGCTGTGCCGCTACTCGTGAAAGAATGGGGCATGGGTAATCCAGCAAAAGGATACCAACTCGCGATGGGACTAATGGGGGTTGTTGCAGCGGTTCTTCTGTTATTCTGCTTTTTTACTACAAAAGAACGAGTTCAGCACACAGCCGATAAAATCTCGCTATGGGCACAGTACAAAATGCTCATGAAAAACGATCATTGGCTTATCCTGTGTGCAGTTTGCGTTATAGGTACCATCGGCTACGTCATCCGGACCGGCGTTGCCGCTTACTATGCTAAATACTATTTAGGCGGGGACGAAAAAGTTCTAGCGACGTTTTTAACCGTCAGCACTGTCGCATCGATTCTCGCGATGGTCGCCTCGACGTGGATCACAAAGCGCATCTGTAAACTCCAGCTCTTTCGTTGGAGCCAAATTATCGCGATGTTGATCAGCGTCGCGATGTATTTCGTGGTCAAACCAGGCGACACGATGCTGGCTTTCGTTTTCTTCTTCGTAATTTTCTTTGTCGTAGATCTCCATGCGCCCGTCTTCTGGTCATTGATCTCCGAATCCATCGACTATGGTGCCATCAAAACCGGCGAACGTGTCACGGGCCTAGCCTACGGCGGTATTTCATTTTACCAAAAAGCAGGTGGTGGTTTGGCGACTTGGATCACGAGTTATTTGCTGACGTATTGCCACTACGTGCCAAACCAAATCCAAAGTGATGGCGCGCTAAGAATGATCGCGCTGACCACAGCAGTCATCCCGGCCATCTTTAATCTCCTTATGGCTTTGGTCATGTTTAAATACAAAATCACTGACAAATATTACCACCTGATGCTTTCGAATCCTGCCTCTGTCGATCTGCATGGCGGCAAACTAACACGCGCGACAAATCATATCCTGGCAATTGGTATCATCGCCCTGACCTGCATGTTTTTCTATTTCATTTTGGATTCTACCGAGCTTGTGGCGTTCATGCCTCGTTGGATAGGCCTTTCGATTACCACGGCCGGGATCATCTGGCTCGTTGTCGACTACTTTAAAAATCAGTCCGATAAGGCGCGTTCTTCCCCCGCGGTCAATAGCTAAGCCCATACGATCTCTAAATCGCCTAAACCATGGCCAACCTCCAAGCCCTTCTTCCTCTCATCCAGCAGCGCGCCGATCCGTGCATCCGCAAGCACACCGACGGCTATTATTATTTCGTTGCGTCGTACCCCATCTACGACCGCATCGAACTGCGTCGCGCCAAAACCATCGCCGAGCTCGCCATCGCGCAGACATCCGACGTCTGGAAAAAACCGGACATCGGTCCCTACAGCGAGCTCATCTGGGCTCCGGAAATTCATTTCAACATGGGAGCATGGTACATCTATTTCGCCGCAGCCCCTTCGCGTGCCATCAAGGACGACCTTTTCCAACACCGCATGTACGCGATCACCACCAACGCGGAGAACCCGTTGTGGGGAGAGTGGAAATTTTGCGGTCAGATCAATACGGGCTTCGACACGTTCTGCCTCGATGCCACGACGTTCACCCACAAAGGCGTGCTCTACTACGTCTGGGCGCAAAAAGAGCCCGGCATTCACGGCAACTCCAACCTTTACATCGCGCGCATGGAGACGCCGTGGAAACTCACGGGCAAACACGTGCGCATTTCCATACCCGAATACGATTGGGAAACGCACGGTTTCTCCGTCAACGAAGGCCCGTCGGTGCTCATTCGTCGCGGCCGCGTGTTTATCACCTATTCGGGCAGCGCCACCGACGAAAACTACGCCATGGGCCTGCTCCACGCCGACGAAAACGCCGATTTGCTCGACCCAAAGAGTTGGACCAAATCGCCCAAGCCGGTCTTCCTGACCAACTTCGAGCTCGGCCTGTACGGCCCCGGCCACAACTCCTTCACCGTCGCCGAGGATGGAGTCACCGATATGCTGGTCTACCATGCCCGCACTTATACCGAGATCAAAGGCGACCCGCTGTGGGACCCCAACCGCCACACCTATGTCAAAGCATTGAAATGGGGTTCCGATAATATGCCCATTTTCGGCCGCCCCGGGGAAGCCTGACTACAACCCGTCCTCGCCGAACCGATACCCAATTTACAGCACCCACAGCCTAGTTCCTTCTTCGCCATGAAAGTCTTCAGCCTTCTTGCCCTCAGCCTCGCCGCAGCCCTCTCACTACGCGCTCAAACCACTCCGACGTTCGCCGACGTCACCGTCCACGATCCTTCTGTCATCAAGGAAGGCACTCGTTGGTATGTCTACGGCTCCCACGGAGCCTCGGCTTGGACAACCGACCTGATGCATTGGAACCAAGTTGCGGTCAGCGTAAACTCGGGCAGCCCCGCACATTTCAATACTTTTCAAACCGAGTTGTCGGACCTCATCAGTTGGACAAGCGCCACCACGCTTTGGGCGGCCGACATCAAAAAGCTCAACGGCAAATTCTATTACTACTACAACGTCTGGAATAACCCCGGCGGCGCGTACCGCAGCTACATGGGACTAGCAACCTCCAACACCATCGAGGGTCCTTACACCAACACCGGCAATCTCCTGAAAGGCGGCGATACGGGCTTCAATGCAGCGATCCATCCCAATACGGTCGATCCTGCCGTTTTCTACAATGCCGACAGTAGTAAATTGTGGATGCTCTATGGTTCGTACTCCGGAGGCCTGTTCATACTCGAACTCGAAAACGACACCGCCTCAGCCAATTTCGCCAAACCCAAAGCTGGACAGGCGAATCTCGGCTTTGGCAAAAAACTTTTCGGCGGCAACCATGCGCAAATCGAGGGTGGATACGTGGTCTACGATCCGGATACGCAATTCTACTATTTGTTCATGTCCTTCGGCGGCCTCGGCGCAGAAACAGGCACTTACAACATGCGCGTAGCCCGGTCGGTTAACGCCGATGGTCCTTTCCTGGACTCGGCTGGCACTGACCTCTCTACCCTCACAACAAGCGGCACTTTGTCGACGATCGCTCCCTATGGCGTGAAGCTCATGGGCAATGTGCAGTTTGCGCATGTGGCCGCTGACAAGGGCGCGACCGCCTCCGCCGGTTACGTCTGCCCGGGCCACTGCTCCGTCTATCGTGATCCGACAACGAAACAGTATTTCCTGATCTTCCACACGCGATTTTTCTCCACAACCGCCGACCAGGGACATTCAGTCCGCGTACATCAGATGTACATGAATGCAGATGGCTGGCCAGTCGCCTCGCCCCATCGTTATGCCGGCGAAACGATAGCCATCACCCCCACCGCCAACCTCCTTGGCGATTTCAAAGTGATCGTTCAAAACAAGTCGATGCCCACCACCACTCAAAGTGGTTCGGTTTACACGATTCCAATGAACACGTCGTCGGTCGCCACGTTCCACGCCGACGGCACCATCACAGGCACTTACACGGGCACGTGGTCCATAACCAATGACACCGGCAACACCAAATCCTATGCTACCATCGTGATCGGCGGGACCACTTACAAGGGCGTCTATTCCACCCAATGGGATAACGACAACCAGGCGTGGGTGCCCTGCTTCAGCGCGATTTCCACCGGTGCGGCCGCCGCCATCGACAATGGCGTCGCGCTTTGGGGCAGCAAAGTTTCCGCCACCCCCGTTGCCCCTGTCTTCACTACGCAGCCCACCAGCAGCGTGGCTTTGAATGTCGGCAGTTCCCTCTCGCTCAACGCAGTCGCCTCTGGCGTCTTCACTCCCGACTATCAGTGGTATAAGGACGGCGCGCTCATCAGCGGTGCGAACACCAATACCTACACCGTAAACAACGTTACGACTGGCCACGCGGGTGTTTACTACGTCACTGCTGTCAACACCGCCGGCATCGCCACCAGCAACACCGCTACGGTCACCATCACGAGCAGTTCCTCGTCGTCATCGAGCTCGTCTTCCTCCTCGAGCTCCTCGTCCAGTTCGTCCTCCTCCAGTTCAAGCAGCAGCTCATCGAGCTCCTCTTCGTCCTCGAGCAGTTCGAGCGGCAGCCCCAATCCCCCGGCTCCCGCCCCGAGCGGTGGCGGCGGTGGTGGCGCTCCAAGTCTCTGGTTCCTCAGTGCCATCTTTGCCTTGGGCCTCCTGCGCCGAACCATAACCCGTCGCTAATACCCCCGGAGGGCGACAGCCCATTGTCGCCGCTTAGCTTTTCAAAATCCTCTCCTTCACAGAGGCGCAGTCTTTCCATGCGCCTCCGTAGCTCTCTTTCTCTGTTTTCCCGATGAAATACCTCGCCTTGCTGGCCGCCACCATCGTCGCCCTAACGAACTACCTGCCAGCGGCCAATCCGATCATTACCAGCATCTATACCGCCGACCCCGCGGCGCTCGTGTACGGCGACAAGGTTTATCTCTACACCGGGCACGACGAGGGTTCCACCAGCTACGTCATGAAGGACTGGCGGTGTTTTTCCTCTTCCGACATGATCAATTGGACGGCCGAGGGCTCCGTCATGTCGCTGGCAACTTTTCCCTGGGCCAATCAGGTCATTGATGCCTGGGCCGGTCATGTCGTCGAGCGTGGCGGCAAGTTCTACTTCTACGCCCCCGTCAACCATGGCTCAGCGGCGCTAACCGGCTTCGCCATCGGCGTCGCCGTGGCCAATTCCCCCACCGGGCCTTTCGTCGATGCCAAAGGCTCCGCCCTCATCACCAACAACATGACGCCTGATCCAAACGGTCGCACCGATGTCTGGAGTTGGGACGACATCGATCCTGCCGTCTTCATCGACGACGATGGCCAGGCCTACCTTTTTTGGGGCAACACCATCCTGCACTACGTGAAATTGAAGGCCAACATGATCGAACTCGATGGCACGATCCAAACCATTTCCCTGCCCCAATTCACCGAGGCGCCGTGGATCCATAAACGCAATGGCATTTACTATCTCACCTACGCCTATGGCTGGTTTGAGAAAATCGCCTACGCCACCGCCACCAACATCAATGGTCCGTGGACTTTCCGCGGCGTCATCTGCGAAACCGTCCAGAACTCCAACACCGTCCACCAATCCATCATCGATTTCAAAGGACGCTCCTACTTCATCTACCACAACGGCGCTCTTCCCGGCGGCGGGAGCTACCGGCGTTCCGTTTGTGTCGAATTTCTCAACTACAACGCGGACGGCACGATCGTCCCCATCGCACAAACCACCACCGGCATTGTCGCCAACTCCATCTTCGCCAACCCCACCAGCGTGGCGCTCGATAGCAGCGGCAACCTTTTCGTCGCCGATTCGACCCGGCATACCGTGGGCAAAATTTCCACCACCGGCCAATTTTCTCTTTTTGCTGGTTCCCCTGATGCGCAGGGCTCGACCGATGCCACTGGCATCGCCGCCAGTTTCCGCCAGCCCACCGGCCTTGCGATCGACTCCAACAATAATCTCTACGTTTCCGACACCGGCAATTCCACCGTACGTAAAATATCCGCTGCCGGCGTCGTGACGACATTGGCTGGTTCGGCTTCCAACTCCGGTTCTATCAATGGCACCGGCTCAGCCGCACGCTTTTCCTCGCCAACAGACGTTACCGCCAAAGCCGATGGCACGCTCTACGTCGCCGATACGGGCAATCATATCCTGCGCGCCGTCACTTCCGCCGGCGTGGTCTCCACCGTTGCAGGTTCGGCGGGGACCTCGGGCACCGCTGACGGCACGGGCTCGGCCGCACGTTTTAACGGCTCCGCTGGCGTCGCGGTCAATTCCACGTCTGGCGTCGTTTACGTGGCCGACACCACTAACAACACGCTGCGCGCTTCCACTGCCGCCGGCGTCGTCTCTACACTTGCCGGCACCTACGGCATTGCCGGATATGCCGATGGCACCGGCGTCAACGCCACGTTCTCGGGACTCACTGGTTCGGCTGTCGCCTCCAATGGCGACATCTACGTCGCCGATACCCAAAATTCCACCATCAGAAAAATTTCCTCCATGGGTGTGGTAACCACAGTGGCTGGAACTGCCGGTGTCGCCGGATACAAGGACGGCACCGGCACCAGCGCGTGGTTCAACAAGCCTCGCGATGTCGTCGCCGATACTTCCGGCAACCTCTACGTCGCCGATACTGGCAACGCCGTCATCCGCAAAATCGATGGCAATGGAATCGTGACCACGATCAGCGTCAGTTCTTCGTCCAGTTCCTCAAGCAGCAGTTCCTCGTCGAGTTCGTCCAGCTCTTCCAGCTCTGGCAGCGGAAGTTCCAGTTCCGGCGCCGCTCCTGCACCTGCGCCCGCCACCGGCGGTGGAGGCGGTGGTGGTGCACCTAGCCTCTGGTTCGTCTTTGCGCTTTTCTCGCTCGCCAGTCTGCGCAAGTTCGCCCGCCGATAATCGCCGGCCTCTGGCTTCTCGCCGCGCGCAGTGAATTTTTGCCTCTAATGGCCCATCGCTCGGCCGACCTTCACACGAAAGAATTCCGCGTGTCGCGTTTGCCGTCCTCCATTACCTCCGTTTGCTCCTGTGCAAACGAACCTTCCATGAAAATCACCTACTTCGTCGAAATGATGTCCTCTTGGTGCTATTGGGCCGAACCAGCCTGGCTTGAGCTAAAAAGCCGCTACGCCGGCCGTGTCGATTTTCAATGGAGGATCGCATTGATGAATCCCGGCGACTTCCCCGCTTCGCCTGCCCATTGCGATTGGTTTTACCAGCGCAGCGGCACAATCATGCGTTCGCCGTTCAAGCTCAACCCCAATTGGGTCGAACCAGAGCTTAAAGGTAATTACACCGCGGCAAATTTCGTCGCCGAAGCCGGCCGCGATCTCGGCATCACCGATGACCGCCTGCGGCTTGCACTCATGCATGCCGGTATGCGCGAAGGTCGCAAAATCGGCCGCATCGAGGAGGCCGTCACCGTCGCCGCCCAGACCACGGGATTCGAAGCGTCGAAAATCCGTGCCCTCGCCGAATCTGACTCCGTGCAACAGCGCGTACAGGAATCCACCGCCGAATTTCACTCGCTCAAGGTCAACCAACGCCCCGCTTTTCTGCTCGAAGACAGCATCGGCGATCGCGCCGTCTTTTCCGGACTCGTCGCGATTGCTCCGTTCGCCGCCACGATTGACGCCATGCTTGCCGACGCGGCAGCCTACGCCAGTTACGCCACCCACCACGGCCCGCCGCCCAAGGCCTGACTAACGTCCGCCGCGCGGTTGATTTCAACCCAATCATGTTTGTCATCTATTAGATGACAAACATGATTGGCGAAGGGCCTTCGTTCGTCTTTTGTCCAATTGCCTTTCGGGAATTCCATTGCCCTTCGGAGTTCGGCAGATGCCGATGTGTGAGCTAAGTTTCCGCCTGCAAATTTTCCGCCGTGTCTTCATACTCCGTTCAATGCAGCTGAAATGGCGCCTCTCGCACGTTCGCGGATACCTTGAGCTCGGTATGGTCGAGGAAGCCGCCGCCGAGCTTGATTTGATTCCTGCAACTTCAGCGGATGACTTCGATGTTCGTGCGCTGCGTGCCCTCGTGCTCCAGGAAAAGCAGGCTTGGACTTCCCTCGTGCCGATTGCCGCCCGGTTGGTTCGCGACTGCCCGGCGGATCCGGGGTGGTGGGTCATGTGGGCCTATGCCGTCCGACGTGCCGATTCGCTGCTTGCCGCCGAAAAGATCCTTCGCGAAGCCGCGTCGAACCATCCGAAGGAGGCCACAATCCAGTTCAACCTCGGCTGCTATGCCTGTCAAAACGGCAATCTAACCAAAGCACGCGCCTACGTGGATTGCGCGATTGCGCTCGACGAACGTTTCCGCGAAGCTGCCGCCACCGATCCCGATCTCGCTCCGTTGCGAAATCATGACGCAAAAACCTAGATTCCTCCCGGGAAGCCCCGCATCGGCGGTGTTTACTATTTAAAACCGCCAACCCGCCGCATCTAGCCTTGGCCCCCACCTCAATTCTGGCCCCCTGTCCCCATGCGCTCAAACACATCCCTGTTCTGCCTGATATCTGCCCTCGCTGTTGCTACCGGCGCAATCCGCGGTGACGAAGCCCTTGGTGAAAAAATCATCCGTCTGCCGGAGCTCGCCGTTAATGAGACAATGAAACTTCGCCCGAGGGAAAAATGGCTCACCGGCCAGCTCGGTAGTTTCGAGATCTACAGCACCGCATCGGAAAGCGAAACCAAAGACTTCGCCACAAAACTTCAGAAATTCCACCAAACATTTGCCTTGTTGTTTCCGAAGTTGATCGGCAACTCCGGTGACAAAATCACCCTGGTGCTGTGCGGCACGCGCGACAAATATCTCGCCCTCGCTCCCACGGACGCGGGGCAGGTCGATGAGCGTTACGGCAATCTCGCCTATGCAACGCTCAAGGACGGTTTCGGTACGACTTTCCTTATCAACTTCGACGCAAAAGCCTTTTTCGGCGATGGCACATCCGCAGGCATGAACACGGGCGGCGGGGAAAACGCCGCTCCAACCATGAATTTTTCGCAATCCACCGGCGCGGAATTTGTCGATGGCGAAACGTTGCTTCGCCAGCAGTATCTCCGACTCCTGCTCAGCCGCAGCCAATCCCGTCCGCCCGCCTGGCTGGAGGAAGGCGTGGTGCGCTACTTCGATTCGCTCAAAGTCCAAAAAGATAAAATCACGTTCGCCCAGCTCGACATGAGTCTCACGCGCTATTTCAGCCGCGAACGACTCAATACGCGCCGCATGATGGACATGAAAGACTTCTTCGCCGTGACGTATGACTCGCCTGAATACAGGAAAGTTGTGGGCGGCACGTTTTCCCATCAAGCCCTCGCGTTCGTTCACTACGCCATGCTGAGCCACAAAGGACGGTACCGCGCGACCTTCCTCAAGTTCATCGATCAAGCCAGCAAGGAGCCCGTGACCGAAACCATTTTCAAGAACTATTTCAAGATGAGCTTCAGTGATATGGAGGCCGTTTTGGACGATTATGTCCAGGGAGGTTTCTACCGGCATGTCGTTGCTCCGAAACCGGCTGAACTTCCTCCGGCGCCCCCTCTGGTCTTGCGCGAAACCACCGATGCCGAGTCCGGCCGCATCAAGGGTGACGTGCTTCGCCAGGTCAAACGCTACGAAGACGCCCGCCTCGAACTTGTCTCGCCGCTCATGCGCAAACAAGCCGATGCCCGGCTGCTGGCCTCGCTCGGCCTCCTCGGCTATGAAACCAACAGCCTCGCGGCCGCCCGCAAATTTCTCGAAGAAGCCATCGCCGCGAAAGTCGATAACCCGATTGCCTATGTGACCCTCGCCCGTCTTCGCCTCGAGGACGCTCAACACGGCTCTCCTGAAACGAAACTTACACCCGCGCAGCTCAACGGGGTTCTCACACCACTCTTCGCCGCTCTGTCGCAAAAACTTTCCCACGTCGAAATATACACCTTGATTGCCGACGCCTGGCTTTGCTCCAAAACCGCGCCCACACTCGACAACCTCGCGATCCTCGATGAGGGCGTCCTTTCCTTCCCCCGCAATGCCGACCTTATCTACAAAAATGCCACGCTCAAAGCCCGCCATGGTTTCACCGACGATGCGCGCTCGCTGGCTGACCTCGGCCTGAAAATCGCCCGCGACACCGCCAACCGCAACCGCTTCGAACAACTAAAAGCTTCCCTGCCCGCCAGCCAGCTGCCTGCGACCAAATCCTAACCAGTCGTCAGCGACTTTCAGGCTTTCCCGCGTTCGGTGTGAAAATCCTCTTCTTTTTCCTGCTACCGTTCTGCTTTCTTCCTGCATTCAGTTTCGCCTTCGACCCGCCTTCCGCTTTCGACCGCTCCGAGGCGCTCGGCCCTCTCGATAACGAGCCTGCCATCCTCCGACGCCTCTTCACACCTGATGTCGATTTCGCTCCCATCCGCGTCCCCGAAATTGGCGACTGGCTCTCCCTGCATGATGAACCCGGCCAACCATACGGGGCTTATGTCTCGTCCGGTTTCAATCGCCCCAATTCCGCACGCAAAATCATCTATCTGCTCCCACTCGGCAACTTCCCTCAGGGAAAAAGTCCGCCGCTCGAAGACCTGCGGGCTTACGCTGAAGCCTTCTTTCAGCTCAGCGTCAAAATCCTCCCCGCAGCCGCCATCGACGAAAGGAAATTTAAGCCTCGCACCAATGAAAACACCCGGCAGCTCCAGCTTCACACCCTTTCCATACTCCAACACCTAAAAACTCAGCTCCCTTCCGATGCCTACTGCCTTCTCGGCATCACCATGGAGGACCTCTACGTCTTCGGCCAGGCCTCGCTCGCCGAGCGTGTCGGCATCTACAGTTTCGCCCGCTACGACCCCGCTTTTTTCAGCCAGGATCGATCCGTCGATTACCGCCAAATTATTTTGAAGCGCAGCTGCAAGGTTCTCGCCCACGAAACCGCCCACATGTTCGGCCTGCATCACTGCATCTATTTCGACTGCCTAATGAACGGCGCCAACAACCTCGCGGAGTCCGACTCGCACCCGCAACATCTCTGCCCCGTCTGCCTGCGCAAACTTCACTACAACGTCCAGTTCAACCCCGTCACCCGCTACGAGGAACTAAACAAGTTCTACAAAACCCACGACTGGGATGACGAAACCCTCTGGACCGAGCGGCAGCTGAAAAAAATCAAACCTGACCATCCCTGAAGCATCAAAAAAACCAGCGGTACAAACTTCTGATTTCGCTCCGGGAAATTTATTTCCCGGGAATCACCAGCTCAGGGTTGCGCCAGCTTGGCCGCGAGATCGCGCCTCCGTTGCAGGTACTGTTCGGTTTTTTTCAGCTCCTCGGGCGGCGTGTTCGGATCGGTACGCATTTTGGCGAGTCGCTCCTCCGTTCTCTTGATGTCGAAACCAACGGGGTCGTTAAACATGAATAGCGTGCGCTCGTGGTAGTTGTTTTGCGACTCGTAGTACTTTTCCAAGAACTGAATTTCCTCGCCGGAGAAGCCCATTTCCTTGGCCTTTTGTATCGCAGCGGCCGCGTTGAGCGCGAGCGTAGCCTGCTCTTCTTCAACCGCCTGCACGGCCTGTTCGTTACGCAAAGGTTTTCGAGGCTCGTTGAACGGCCCGCCGTAGTCCGCCAGCGTGGGCCCAGAATACGCGTTGTGCGATTGGATGAGCTCGAGGAGCGAGGCCGACCGTTCGGGAGCAATGCCAGGAAGCGAGGACTTCTTGGCAAATTCCTCCATGAGGCTCGTTTCTTTGCGCGCCTTCCAGCCATCCTCAAAGTGCTTGTATTCGCCATATTTCTCGCCGAGCAGGCCTTTCATGCGTTTATCGTATTCGCCTTGAGCATTGAACAATTGGACAAGGTTTTTCTTTGCATCCAACTTCGCCTGGCAGATGAGTTCAATATGTCGCAGCAATTGTTCGCGCTGTTTCGCCCCTACTCCCATCTCTACGAACATTTTTTCGTAAACGGGACCATAAACCTTCATGAATTCAGCGATCCCTTCGCGATCCATTTCTGCGCGACGTTTTACGTAGTCCGGAATTTGCAGATCCAAGACGTAGTTGCCGAGGAGTCGTTCCTCTCGCGCAAATTTCGAAGTTTCCTCCACCGATACAGAGGGGCTCGTGGAGTTCTGCGACCTACCATCGGTTGGCAGCGACTTCTCCGTTCGTCCAGCCATGCTTGCCGCCGCAACCGGTCGCGACCGGTAAAACCAGACCATTGAGGCACTACCGAGGGCCGCTCCCAAGCAGATCAACAGCGTGGAACGAGCGAGATTTCCCGTGGTAGCCATAAGATTGGAAAAGGTTTATCAGCCACTCTGTGCTTCCGCCCTTGCATACGAGTCGAGGTGATCGACCCGCCCTTCCACATAAGAGTAGCCTGTTTCAGTAAGCGTATAATAGAAATCTACGTAGGCTCCATATACGTTTTCCTTGTAAACCTGAGGCTTTGGAACGCCTCGCTCACAAAGTGTGAACTGACGACAACCATTTCCCTCCCAGAAAGATTCAATTTTACCTTCAGCCGTTACCCAGCTTCCCTCCACACTGGACGCAACGCTGCCCTTGCTCCCATTTTGCAGGTACATATCTTCAGTTACCTGTCATGTGGCCAAGGCAATCAATGGCGAACCAAGAAGAACGAGGGCAAGAGGAAGCCTGAAGACTTTTGCATTCAATTTCATTTTCAGAAGGTTTTAAGGGTTATACTAACCGAACCGTGCCGCCAAAGCTGGGATGTCTCGTTTCTTGCGAGTCCTAGGGGGGGGGTGTCAACTGGAAACATGACAAAAACTTAAACCCGCCGTAGGCCGCTTTCGAGCCTTCCTGAACTTAATGCGCAACAATTCGGTGTCATCCGGCGTCATGGATTTACCCAGTGATGTCGGGTCACGTAGAAACCGAACCAAAAACCAAGCAAAAATCTTCTCCCCTTTCGAGCCTCCCGGAGTTCCAGATTAACAAACGCCCAGCTTCCTGTATTTATCCCCGCGTCCGACACCCATGACCTTTCTACGTGCCGTCCTGCTGCTCAGCGCCCTCGCCTCGCCATGCTTTGCCGCCTTCACTGCCGGGCTCTCTCCCAATCTTGAAGGCCAGCTCGATCGCCCGCTGCGTTATCGCCCCGAAGGCACCGACTTTGTCATCGAGAATGGTTCTGAATTTTTCAACCGCCCACTCTACGGTGGCAACACCGCTTTTCGCGTCGACGCTGGCGACAAGCCCGAGTTTTCCCTCTATCTACCCGGTCGCGGCGGCAATCTCCGCATCGGCCTGCGTTCTTCTGCCGGTATTAAGTGGTTGATCGACGCGCAAAACATCGTCTCCCGCTACCGTCCGGGCTCGATGATCTATATGATCCGCGATCCGCTGCTCGGTGATGCCACGCTCACCCTTACCGCCCTCGCCCTCCACGATCGCGAGGGCTTGATCGTCAAAGTCGAACCATCCGACAACGCCTTGCCCGTCGAACTTGTCTGGGCCTACGGTGGCGTCACTGGTGCGCGCGGCAAACGCGACGGCGACATCGGTACCGAGGACGTGCCCATCGGCGCGTACTTCCAGCTCAAGCCTGAGTTTTGCCGCAACAACGTTTTCGAGCTCACACCCACTTCCTTCACCCTTCGCAGCAAGCCCGCCGTCTTCGTCGGCCTCGCCACCGGCCATACGCAGTTCGCTCTCGCCGATGCGGCCGAATGGTCCAACCTCAGCCGCCTGCTTTCCTCTGCCGACAAGTCGACAGAAATCCCCGTCGTGCTCGGCCGAACAAATCTGACATCGGGAAATTCAACCTACATTGCCATTTTGCGCGTGCCGGGAAAAACCGACGACCGCAGCGAACTCGCCACTTACCGCGAGGTGAAGGGCGAGATCAACAGCCTCACCAGCACTGAGCCAAAACCTTCCTCCCCGCCCCCGACGCTCGACGTCGCGAATCTTCCGCAATTATTCACCGCTGCCGAGCAACACTTCGCCCAGCTTCGACAACAAATCACTATCGACACGCCTGATCCGTTTCTCAATGCCGCCGCCGGTGCCCTCAATGTCGCCGCCGATGCCGTGTGGGACGAGCCTCAAGGCGTCGTCATGCACGGCGCCATTGCCTGGCGCTCCAAGCTCCTTGGCTGGCGCGGTCCCTATTCGATGGATGCGCTCGGCTGGCATGATCGCGCGCGCCGCCACTTCATCTACTGGGCCGGCCGCCAAAACACCTCGCCGATCCCCGACAACGTTCCGCCCGCCGACGAAAATGCCAACCTCGCCCGCAGCGAAGCCGCCCTCCACAGCAATGGCGACCTGTCGAATTCCCACTACGACATGAACCTAGTCTACATCGACGCACTCTTCCGTCATCTGCTGTGGACCGGCGATCTCGGCTTTGCGCGTCAGGTCTGGCCCGTGATCGAACGTCATCTCGCGTGGGAACGCCGCCTCTTCCGCCGAGAATTCACCATCGCCTCCGGCGAAAAACTCCCGCTCTACGAAGCCTACGCCGCCATCTGGGCCAGCGACGACCTGCAATACCACGGCGGTGGCACCGCGCATGCCTCGGCCTATAATTTTTATCACAATAAGATGGCCGCGCGCCTCGCCCGCCTGCTTGAAAAAGATGCCTCGCCCTACGAGCACGAAGCCGAACTGATCGCCAGAGGTATGCGCGAGCTCCTTTGGATGCCCGACAAGGGCATGTTCGCCGAGTTCAAAGACTACCTCGGTCTTCAACGCATCCACCCCAGCGCCGCCCTTTGGACGTTTTACCATACGATCGATTCCGAAGTCACCACGCCCGAGGAAGCCGTGCAAATGAGCCGCTACGTCGACCAGGAAATACCACACATTCCCGTGCGTGGCCCTGGCGTACCCGAAAATCTCCACGTCCTTTCCACATCCAACTGGATGCCCTACACGTGGTCGATCAACAATGTCGTCATGGGCGAGATCAATCACAGCGCCCTCGCTTTCTGGCAAGCCGGCCGTGCCGACGAAGCTTATCAACTCCTCAAGAGCGCCCTGACCGCCAGTATGTTCATGGGCATCTCGCCCGGCAATGTCGGCTCGATGAATTACCTCGACGTTTACCGCCGTGAAGCCCAGCGCGATTTCGCCGATGGTTCCGGTGTCACTTCACGCGCGATCATCGAAGGCCTTTTCGGTCTTAAACCCGATTTATTGGCCGACGAATTGGCGATTGCACCAGGTTTCCCTTCCGAATGGACCCACGCACGGCTTCAACATTCGGATTTAGATTTCAGTTTCGAGCGAGAAAGCAATACCGACACTTACCGCATCGTCTCGCGCTTCCCCAAACCTGTCCGGCTTCGTGTAACACTCTTCACAAGCCACAACGCCTCGCTCATGAGCGTCAACGCACAGCCAATCGAGCTCAACTCGCGTCACTACTCGTCTGACCGCGTCGAGTTTACCGCTCCAGCTGCCACTTCATTCGAAATCAAAATTGTCTGGTCAGAAAAATCTCTCCCCACTGCATCGCTAACCTCGCCCAAGCGTCTGGCTGTACCCCAAAAACAAGCCAAGAAGTTCGTATCATGGGACAGTCCGATCTCCTCCGAAACCCGCCTCGACCCAGTCAACCTCGCTCCCTTCTTCAACGATTCCGTCACGCAGATTTTCAAAAACGAATATCGCTCGCCGCGCTCGCCGTTCGCTTCGCTCGCGATTCCAAAGCAAGGTATTGGCGCTTGGGCTGGATTCGTGAATGCCACCGCCGAAATCGATGACTCCGGCCTGCGAGCCGTCACAAAAGCCAACAACGGACGCCTCGTCATGCCCAATGGCGTTCCCTTCGCCACGCCCGCCGAGGGAAAAAACATCGTCTTCACCTCACAGTGGGACAACTACCCGCGCGAAGCCACGATCCCGCTCAATGGCCACGCCTCGCATATCTTCCTTCTCATGGCTGGTTCGACCAATTGGATGCAGAGCCGCATCGACAATGGCGATGTCATCGTCACCTACGTCGATGGCTCCATGGATCGCCTGGCGCTTCACAATCCTACGACGTGGTGGCCCCTCGAGCAGGACTATTTCATCGACGACTATCAGTTCAAAAACAACGCGCCGCTGCCGCCGCGTATCGACCTAAAAACCGGCAAAGTTCGCCTGCTAGATCCAAAAACCTTTAAAGGCCAGGGCCGCGAAGTCCCCGGCGGCGCCGCGACCGCTCTAAAACTCCAGCTAGATCCAAAAAAGGAACTGCGCTCACTGACGGTGCGCACTCTCTCCAACGAAGTTGTCATCGGACTGATGTCAGCGACGCTTCTTAGATAAATTGCGCACAACCGAAACCAGTGGAACCGACAAGATCGGCGTCCGCTCGATATTAAACGGTACGATGAGTCGTCAGCCTCAACGCAATCAAGGCGCGCCGCTTGTGCGAATTTCGAAACTATCCTCGCTGATCCATACCTTCACGTCACCGTGCAAGCCACTGACGTAGGTTGGAATTTTCCGCGTGGTGAAATATTCCCGGGCGCGCTTGCTGCGTAACGAGTACCAAAGATCCCGCGGCGAAGGCACCAAGGCGGCCTTGGGCGCCACTCGATCAAAAAATTCATTGGGAGCCAGTCCGTCCGTTCCATGATGCGGCACTTTCAACAGATCAGCCCGCAAATCGAAATCGCTCGTTGCCAGCCACGTGCCAAGCGCGGTGTTCAAGTCGCCCGTGAACAAGGCCTTGATGCGGCCGTGCCGGAGACGCAAAAGCATGCTTGTATCATTTACATCGGTTCGGCCGATGGGAGAGTTGATCGCGTCATAGTGGCAAACGACTTCCAAAACCGAGGCCACTCCGTTCTGTGTTACTTCAACGAGCTTCTCTCCGAATTGCGGCGTCCAATATGGGATGTTGTGATCGCGGAGAAATTTCAGCATGCTTTGCACGTCGTCCCAGTTGCACCCCCAAGGTATTTCCACGTCGGCAATTTCGCGCGAGGCGGGCAGATTGAGGACCACGCGATCGACTGTGATGCCACTATTGATGAGGTCGATCAAGCGACCGTAGTGATCCCAATGCACGTGACTGAGCACGACCAAATCGAGATGAGCCACGCCGGCTTGCTGCAAAGAATTAAGCGCCGCACCTTGCGCGTCCCAACCTTCCGCCGCATCGATCAAAACCTTTTTGCCATCGGGAAATTCCAATAAGTGGCAATCCGCCTGCCCTACTTTTGGACTCACGTTGAACATCGTCCAGATCGTGGCTTTTGACTGCGGCGCGGGATCCTTGCAGAACACCTTCACTTCCGACCACATGTCGGCCACCGCTTCAGAAGAAGCCAGCGAGACGGCCGCGGAAAGATCAGGCACAGATGGAACCGCCTGCACCGCGCTGACCAGCGCCATCGGAGTCAAAACGAAATTTGTAGCGATGGCACGAGGTTCGGCCATCGTGTTAATCTGTACCGCCGACAGAGCCCGACGTCTCGTTGCGATTACTGGGGTATGGCTGCCACCCAGTGGAACCGACGTAACCTCCTTCCTCGGTGCGATGCCCCGGCTGCGCTGAACCTCCATTGAGGCATGGAGCGCCGCGCTTCTTTCGCCAACCGTCGCCGCAGCATCGCGTGACGAAATTTCCGCAACACTGCGAGAATCCATGCGTGAAATTTCCACCCGCTCAGCCGGTACCGCCAAAACGCGGTCAATGGCTTTTCCGGATTGGCCCACCGGCTTCAAACGGCGGATGGCCGATGTCGGCTGAGCGCTACTTTGCCGAAAATCGGACTTTGGGTTTGGAAGATGGGCGGAGGTTAAAAGAAGGATGCCGATTCCGATGAAACCGACCGTGAAAAGTAAACGCATGGGGAGATTTTTTGGGGTAAGGCTGCCGTTTTCGCCTTCTGCTGGACCTATAACGGCTCAATTTTTGAAAAATTTATCAAAAACTACTGCATGTCTGCCATATTCCAATCAGCAAATTTCTATTTGTATTTACCTAATATATAGCAACTTATGTACTAAATCAGCGTGTTTTATATTGCTTATAAGCAAGTACTTCGACCCTGTTTTCATATATCGTTGGCTGCCAGCTGAATCTACCTTTATTTAGGTAGCCGCCTACTAGTTTTTACGGAAATTGGTCGCCATTCCGCGCCTGCGGCTACGGGAAAAATGGCGGAAGCTCTCAATTTGAATGTCACCTGCGCATCTCAGAAATGGGTAAAATTCCGTCCTCTTTTGCCCGACCCCGCGGCTGCGATCTTCGGTTGTTTTACCTCAAGCACTTGGTTTTTGAAAGGTCGGCCCTGCGTGAGAGTCAGATACAGCAACACTTCGAAAGCGCGGAATGTCGCCCATCAATTTAAAACGAAACGTCGGTAAATGAAGCCATCTGCGGAACATCAACTGGCCGCAAACCTAGCGAATTCGTCGGCGAAGGGCTCTTCCACGTTTGCCATTCTTTTCTGACTTCCCGGAGTTCCAGGTTTCACATTCGCCGATTTATGATACACGAGAGCCAATGAAGAAAACCTTCCCTCTCAAACGGCCTGGCGTCGCCGACGCCCGTGTCGTTGATGCTGTCAAATTCGAGCTGCGCAAATATCTAAAACGCGAGCGCCGAAAAAAATTTCCTGAAGGTTTTGATCAGTGGAATTTCGCCTGCAAGGTCGGCTCGGATCAGACGGCTGCGGCAACCAAGGCCGTCGAAGAAGTTTTTTCCGCTCTCGATGCCATTGCCCAGTCCGGAAGTTCGCAGGTCTACGTCGAAATTCTCGCCAGCGCGGGCAAGCGTTTCCCGGCCAACAATACGCCAGTGCCACCAGCATAACCACCTGCCTGATTCTGGAATTGTCGAATCGCAGCAGATTGCGAGCTCCGATATTCGATCAATTTCCGACAAAGCCCAAGGCTTCCAGCTCGCTAAGATGAAACGGCGCGCTCGCAAGCACTTCTTGAAGTTTCGCCAGCGCGTCCGGCAAATTTTGTGCGTTATAGGTTGCCGCTCCGTCGTCTGAGTCGTGCAGATGAACCGTCCACGCGCCGGCGTTCATCTCATGAACAAAGCCAAAGAGATAATTCCCAGGCAGCCCCGGATGAATCCCTCCGCCCGGCACGAGAAAGAGCGAGTGCACCGGATCGTGGATGACCGCTCCGTCGTGTTTCGAGCGGTGATGCGCCGGCTTGCCCGCCACTGCGAGGCGTTTGCTTTCGGCGCGCATTCGCAGTGCGTCCGGTAGCGACGGCACGTAGCGGTCGAAAATGCGTGCATTTTTTTCGAGCGCATCGGGTGCGATCTGACCTGCGATGAGAGCTTCCAGATTTTCCGCGTGAAATGCCGGCTGCTTCGCCAGCGAGCGGGCCGTGACGAATCCGTCCTTGTGATCCGCTGAGGCATAGACCTGCTGCGTCGAAAGCAGCCGTTTGAGCGCATCCTGATGCGTCAGCGTTCGTGGCACCGCACCGACCGGACTGTGCTCGATCAAATCCAAAACCGCATGTTCGAACTCCGCGTGGGCATCGTGGGGCATGCACAATGGTTAAAGTACCGCTCGCCGCATGACGAGGCCTATCTCGCGACGCGCTTTTCATCCAACGGTCAACAAGGCACGCCGTTGACGCCTGCGCCCGCGGCGATGTTGATCACCCCTGCTTCGCAATCGCCCCGCGTTTCCTTTCTTCGCATGAACCCACTGAAGACCCTGCTCCCCATCCTCTGGTTTTTTCTCGCGCTGGCTGCGCCGCTCTCCGCCGCGACTGTCGCCAAACATCTCCGCTGCGAATACCGGGTCGATCCCATGGGCATTGGCGAAACGCGTCCCCGGCTCAACTGGATCATCGCGGCCGATGAGTCCGCGCGCGGCGTGAAACAAACCGCCTTCCAAATCCTTGTTGCCTCCACGCCCGAACTTCTCGCCAAGGACAACGCCGATCTCTGGGACTCCGGCAAGGTCGCCTCCGACCGCATGCAGGTCGAATACGCCGGCAAGCCCCTCGCCGCCCGCCAAGCCTGCGTCTGGAAAGTCCGCCTCTGGGACGAGTCCGGCCGTCCCACCGCCTGGAGCCAGCCCGCGCGTTTCTCCATCGGACTTCTCACCGTAACCGACTGGCAGGCCCAATGGATCGGCCTCGACGCCGAACCGCAATCGCTCGACGCCGCCCTCGACAACGCCACCCGCGAAAAACTCGGCCGTCAGCCGTGGGTTTACGCCGATCTTCCCGAATCGAAAACCGGCCCGCTCTCCGCCTGCCTGCGCGGCACGTTCACCGTCGATCCCGCTCGCAAACCCACGCAAGCGCTCCTCGCCGTCGTGCCCGACCAGCGTTGCACGGTCACGCTCAACGGCCGTGTCGTCGCTGCGCTCACGCGCTGGCAACAGCTCACACCCTTCGATGTAACCGATCAGCTCGTCACCGGCAATAACGCCATTGGTCTCGAAATCGTCCAGCACGACGGTCACCCGCCCGCCGCCCTCGGGGCTGTTTTTCTCCGGTTCGCTGACGGCACGACGCAAACCGTCGCGATCGACACGACGTGGAAATTCTCCGTCACACCCGCACCCGGCTGGACGACCGCCGACTTCGACGCCACCAATTGGAAACCCGTCGTCGCCCCACCCGCCAAACGCAACCCGTGGGATGGACCGCCGCAAACTTTCACTTACTGGCTGCCGCCCGCCGCGCAGTTGCGGAAGGATTTCGCGCTCACGAAAATCGTTCGCCGCGCCACCCTTTATGCCACCGCACTCGGCGCCTACGAGCTTCACCTCAACGGTCAACGCGTCGGCCGCGACCTGCTCACGCCCGGCTGGACCGATTTCAACAAGCGCGTGCAGTACCAAACCTACGACGTCACCGCCCAACTTCGTTCCGGGCAAAATGCCCTCGGCGCCGTCCTCGGCGACGGCTGGTATGCGAGTGTGCTCGGCTACACTGGCAAGCGGTATTTCTACGGCGGATACCCGCGGTTGCTCGCCCAACTCGACATCGAATACACCGACGGTTCGCGCGAAACTCTCGCGACCGACTCCACTTGGCGCGGCACCACGGCTGGCCCGATTCGCTCCGCTGATTTGATGCAGGGCTGCACTTTCGACGCACGTCTGAAAAACGATGATTGGGCCAACCCGAAAACCGACACGGCCGCCTGGCAACCTGTCGCCATCGGTCTTCGATCGCTCGAACCGGAAAAACCGCTCGCAAAATTCCAAATCGAGGCCGCCAACGCCGACGCCGCACGCGCCATCGAGGAACTTCCCGCCTGTTCCATAACCGAACCACGCCCCGGAGCCTATACTTTCGACTTGGGACAAAACATCACGGGCTGGGTCCGCCTGAAAGTCTCCGGACGCCCCGGCCAGAAAATCATGGTCCGCCATGGCGAAGCGTTGAATCCCGATGGCTCGCTCTACACTTCCAATCTCCGCGGAGCGAACGCCACCGACGTGTACTTCCCGCGCGGCGACGGCATCGAAACGCTGGAGCCATTTTCCACGTTCCACGGTTTCCGCTATGTCGAGGTCACCGGTCTCGAAACCAAACCGGCCCTCGACGCCGTCACAGGCATCGTCGTTCACTCCGCAATGGAGCGCACCGGTACCTTCGAATGTTCCAGCCCACTCGTGAACCGGCTTTTTCAAAATATCATCTGGGGCCAAAAGGGGAACTATCTCGAAGTACCAACCGATTGCCCGCAGCGCGACGAACGCGCCGGCTGGAGTGGCGACGCGCAGTTCTTCGTTCGCACCGGCACGTACAATTTTGACGTCGCCGCCTTCATGGCCCGCTGGCTCACCACGCTCGCCGTCGACTCGCAGTTGCCCGAAGGCTCCATCGCCAACGTCGCTCCCGCTTTCGGCGGACTCTGGGCTTCGCCCGGCTGGGGCGGCGACGGCGTGATCGTCTGCGTGCACGAATTGTATCGAACTTATGGAGACACGCGCGTGATCGCTCACAACTACGACGCCATGGCGCGCTACCTCACGTGGCTCGCCGGCGAGAAAAAGCCCGGTGGCATCCGCCTGCGCGAACTCGGGGATCACCTCAACCTCGGCGGCGGCGCCAACTTGAACGCACTTCGCGTCGCCCACCGCGCTCACCTGAACCAGCTCATGGCCGAAATGGCCGCCGCGCTCGGCCGCAACGACGACGCAGCCTCTTACTCCGCGGCCCACGCCGAGGCCAAAGCCGAGTTTCAGCGCGATTACGTTCTGCCCGACGGTTCCATCCGCGAAAGCGGCCAGACGGGTTACGCGCTCGCGTTTTCGATGAACCTGCTCGCCGACGGAACCAAGCCGCGCGTCACGGAAAAGTTCGTCGACGAAATCAAAAAGCACAACTGGCACCTTGCCACCGGCTTCATCGGCACGCCCCGCCTCCTGCCCGCGCTGCACCTCGCCGGTCGCGACGACGTCGCCTACAAACTTCTGCTCCAGGAAACTTTCCCCTCGTGGCTCTTTCAGGTGAAGAACGGAGCCACCACGGTCTGGGAACGTTGGGACGGCTGGACGCCCGAAAAAGGCTTCCAAACCATCGCGATGAACTCGTTCAACCACTATGCCTTTGGCTCTGTCGGCGAGTTCCTGTATCGCCAGATCGCCGGCATCGACGCCGGCTCGCCCGGCTTCCGCACCATCGTGATCCGCCCCACAATCAGCGAAGGCCTGACTTCGGCTCGTGCTACCTACAACTCCGTTTCCGGCCCCATCTTCAGTGCGTGGAAACTCGACGGCAACAAGCTCACGCTCGACGTCGAAATCCCACCCAACACCACCGCCACGATCCGCGTCCCCGCCTCCTCCGCCGAGGTCGTGAAGGAAAACGGCCAACCCGCCGCCAAGGCCAAAGGCATCACCTTCGAGCGCTTCGAAAACAGCGCCGCTGTTTTCAGCACCGGTTCCGGCAAGTATCACTTTACATCAACGATCAGTCCGTAAGACCCCGAGTCAGCATCATCAAATACCTACGGAAATATAACCCGCGAACGTGATTCACCGACTCTAAAAGACCTCACGAGCAGGCTCACAATTCTAGTATCCCAAACTCAAATGGCGTCCCGTAACATCACAGATTTACTTAACGAGTTCCGGGAGTGGATAGATGCCATTTATGGCACCTACCTCGATTCAGTAGATGCATTCCCTCTGCTGAAAGCTGAGAATGAAAAAGAAAAAAAAGAAATCGCGCATGAGCTACTGGGCTTATCCGATATAAACCAAGCATCGGAAAGAATAAGGCGCTCATATCCACGTCTAGTAAAAGGCGGCAAGGCAGAGCGAGAAATTCACTTACACTGCGCGGATATCGACACGGTGATTAAACGTAACGAGAGGGGCGGAAAGAACACGATTTTCTCGGCTAAAATGGCGGTGATTTCAATATTCGGATACTGGGAAGACCACATCAGAAAAAAGCTCGAACAAACCCTCAGCTCTGAGGCTGAATCGGTAAAAGTCCAAGCCCCGGTACTGGGTGATCTATGCCTCATTCGCAACATGATCGTGCATAATCGGTCTAGGGCAGATGAAAACACACCAAGGCTAAAGATCCTTCACTGGTTTTCAGAAAACGATGATATCAATCCCACCAAAGATCAGATCGAAGATCTCGTTGATCGGCTATTTGAATTTTCCCGCAGTTTCGAAACTGACTGTTCACCTTTTATTGTGAAGTCACAGAAACAGTAAGTCATCCTCACCGCCCGCGCTGGAATTTTTTGAACAGCTTTTTTCCGTGACCGTGCTTGTTCGCTGAACCGGACGGACAGGGTTTTGGCTTTGTCTGGTCGTTGTAGGTCACGCCGGGCGTGAGTTGGGTTTTGTCTTTGCCTCCATCGAGTAGTTTCGGCGCGAGGTCTTGCAGGCCGAGCTTGATCATCGACGCGCGCAGGGCGCCTTTTAGCTCGGGCTTGTACCAAAAGAAAAAGCTACGCTGCTCCTGTTTTTCCTCGGGTGTGTGTGCGCAGGCGACGGGTTTGCCGTCGTAGGGGTGTACGCCGGTCGCGTAGATCTCCGTCGCAACCGTCATCGGCGTTGGCGTGAAGTCCTGCACTTGCTCCAACTTGAATCCGAGTTCCTTTGTTTGCACGGCAAGATCGGCCATGTCCTTCGCCTCGGAGCCGGGGTGCGAACTGATGAAATACGGAATCATCTGGAGCTGCGGCTTGCCGACCTTCTCTTTGATCTCGTCGAACTTTTTCTTAAACTTTCGAAAGAGGGAAAATGACGGCTTGCGCATCACACGCAGCGTGGCGTCGGACGTGTGCTCGGGCGCGACTTTTAAGCGACCGGAGACGTGATGTTCGACGAGTTCCTCCATGAAGCGCTCGTGACTCTTCGCGACCTCGGGGGATTTTTTCTCGTGGAGAAACAAGTCATAGCGCAGGCCGCTGGTCACGAAGGCGTGTTTCACACCGGGAGTTTCGCGCACGGATTTGTAGATATCGAGAAGTGCGTTGTGGTCGGTGTCGAGGTTCGGGCACATTTGCGGCCACATGCAGCTGGGACGAACGCATTCGTCGCAGATCCATTGTTCCTTGCCCTTCATCTTGTACATGTTGGCCGAAGGGCCGCCGAGATCGGTGATCGTGCCGTGGAAATCGGGCATGGCCTTCACCGCTTCGACTTCGCGCAAAATGCTTTCCTTGCTGCGGCTCGCGACAAATTTGCCCTGATGCGCCGAGATCGTGCAGAAGCTGCAACCGCCGAAACAACCGCGGTGCATGTTGATCGAGTGCTTGATCATCTCGTACGCCGGGATCGGACCGCGCTTGCGGTAGCGTGGATGCGGCAGACGCGTGAATGGCAGGTCGAAGCTGCGGTCGATTTGTTCCTCGGTCATGGTTGGGAACGGCGGATTCACCACGAGCATGCAGTCGCCCGTGAGTTGGAGCAGGCGGCGCGCTTTCACGCGGTTCGACTCGGTTTCGATCTGCTTGAAATTTTTCGCGTAGAGCTCGCGGTCGGCGAGACACTCGTCGTGCGAGTAGAGAATGTGGTCGTCCCAATTCGCGTTTTTTGGAACAGCCGCGCCGGGCGGAAGCAGCACGGCGGTTTGTGCGATCGTTTTTAGTGAAGAAAATGGAACGCCACGTTTGAGCAGGCGGAGCATCTCGATGAGCGGGAGTTCGCCCATGCCGTAGACAAGCAGGTCGGCGCCGCTGTCAGCGAGAATCGAGGGTTTGAACGAATCCGACCAGTAGTCGTAATGCGTCACGCGGCGCAAGCTCGCCTCAATACCGCCGACCATAACCGGCACATCGGGGTAAAGTTGCTTGAGGATTTTCGTGTAGGTTGTGACCGCGTAGTCGGGACGGAAATCGGGCGCGCCGTCGGGCGTGTAGGCGTCTTCGGAACGCGGTTTGCGCGCCGCCGTGTAGCGGTTGATCATCGAGTCCATGCAGCCCGCGGTGACGCCAAAGAAGAGGCGGGGCGCGCCGAGTTTTTTGAAATCGCGCAGGTCGTCGCGCCAGTTGGGCTGCGGCAGAATTGCCACGCGATAACCCTCGCGTTCGATGATACGTCCGACCGCCGCCGTGCCGAACGAGGGATGATCCACGTAGGCGTCGCCCGAGACGATGATCACATCGACTTGGTCCCAACCGCGCGCGTCGAGTTCGTCGCGCGAAGTCGGCAGCCAGCGCGCCGCGTCCCAGATCGGATCGCGAGTGGGTTTGGCGTGGCTGGCGGCGGGCGCGGACGGAGGCGGCGACGCCGACGGAATGTGCGGTTTCGCCGAAGTGGCAGCGGAAGTTGGCGGGTGATTTTGCAAAGACGGCGCACCTTCGCCCAAGGTCGGCATTGGTGCAAGTGCGCCGTGCAAAGCCGTTGTCCATCACCTCTTCACACTTTCCCCTTTCCTTGTGCGCTAAGTTACTGCTGATTTTCCCACATGTCTTCCCAAGTTGAAAACGTCGTCATCGTCGGCACGGGCTGCGCGGAGCCTCACCGCCGCGGTTTACACCGGTCGCGCCAATCTGTCCCCGCTGGTCATCGAGGGCAACCTGCCTGGCGGCCAACTCACGACCACTTCGGAAGTGGAAAATTTCCCCGGCTTCCCGGAAGGCGTCGACGGCTTTCAACTGATGGACAACCTGCGCAAGCAAGCCACGAAGTTCGGAACGCGTTTTCAGCAGGCGATGGTCAAATCCGTCGATTTCTCCAAGCAACCGCTGAAACTCGTCACCAGCGAAGGCGAAATTCTCACCAAAGCCGTCATCATTGCCACCGGTGCTTCGCCGCGCATGACCGGCATGCCCGGCGAAAAAGAACTCTACGGCGGTAAAGGCGTGACCACTTGTGCGACGTGCGACGGCGCGTTTTATCGCAAGATGGACGTTGCCGTGATCGGCGGCGGCGACAGCGCAGCGGAAGAAGCGCTCTTCCTCACGCGTTTCGCCAGCAAAGTTTATCTCGTGCATCGCCGTGACACGTTGCGCGCGTCGAAGATCATGGCCGACCGCGCCACAACTCATCCCAAGATCCAAATGGTCTGGGACAGCGCGCCAACCGAAGTTCTCGGCGTGCAGGAGGGCGGCGTGACCGGCCTGAAAATCAAGAACGTGAAAACCGGCGCCGAGTCCGTGCTGCCCGTGAAAGGCATCTTCGTTGCCATCGGCCATCAGCCCAATACCGGCGCTTTTGCCAGCGCGGTTGAGGTCGATGCCGAAGGCTATTTCAAACCGGTCAATGGTTCCCAAGTGCGCACCAAAACGCCCGGTGTGTACGTCGCCGGCGACTGCGCGGATCACGTTTACCGCCAAGCCATCACTGCCGCCGGCATGGGATGCCAAGCCGCTATCGAAGTGGAACGCTGGCTCGCCGAGCATGGCGGATGAGTTTCCGCGTGCTCTTGTAACTTCAGTCCAGTCACCTCGCCCGAGTGAACTTTTGACGGTTGTCGTCTTCGGTTGCCTCAAGGCGTTTGGTTGGCTGCGCGTGCGATTGCGCGCAAGCACACAGAAGTTCTTGCGTTACAGAATATTTACTCGACGCCTTGTCGTGTGATCTCATACTGGCTCAAGCGCTTAGCTGAACGAGCCGATGGATAAGCCAATTATCCCATCGTCAACTTGCCCGCCCCAGCCCGGATGACTCACGCAAGACTCTTCGCCAGAATCTTTCGGTCAGTCCTTTGCCTAATCGCCTTCGCGGTGGGTGTGACGGTTGTTCATGCGCAAGGGAATCTCAAGCGACCGCAAGTCCTCGTAGTGCTCTCTTACCACGTCGGCATGCGCTGGGAAGACGACGTCACCCGCGGAATCGTCGATAAACTCGGTGAGCAATGCGAACTCATCATTACCCAACTCGACGTCCAGCGATACTCCGTGCTCGGTCGCGAAAAAAAGATGCTCGAGATCATGTCCAACCGGGTAAAAATGAGCCGTCCGGTGTTGGTGATCGCCGTCGACGATTTTGCCTATCGCTACGTTTTGGAAAATCGCGACGAGTTCGAAGCGGGCACTCCAATCGTTTTTGGCGGCGTGAATTTTTGGCAGGAAGAACAACCGCGCGGTGTGACCGGAGTAGTCGAGTCCATCGATTTCGGAAACACTTTTGACCTCATGAGCCAGCTTCAGCCCGAAGCCAAACGCTGGGTCATCGTGAACGACCAGAGCGGCACCGGTCAGGCCAATCGCAAAGCTTTTGAGCGCGTTCGCCCTGAACTTCTTTCCCGCTTTGGCTCACGCGAAATCCTCTGGTTGGGCGATGGCACTTACGCCGAAACAGAAGCGCGGCTGGCAAAACTCGATCCTAAACGGGATGCCGTTCTCCTGCTGACTTGGAATACCGATGGCACCGGTTTAGCCCGCTCCTACGAAGCCTCCGTTCGACGTGCGCGTGAAATCTGTCCTGCTCCGCTTTACGGGATGTGGGGATTTTATTTTGGAAATGGCATCGTCGGCGGTTCCCTCATTGATGGACAAATTCACGGTGCGGAAATTGGCGACATCGCCCGACGCGTACTTTCCGGCGAATCCCCCGAAAGTATTCCCGTCGTCACGCAATGTCGCACCACGCTGAAAATCGACTACCGCGAATTCCAACGTCTGGGCCTCAATAAAAAACTCATCCCCAAGAACGCCGAGGTCCACCATCGGACCCTTTCCGTCTGGGAACAGTACGCGGCGGCCATCATTGTCATCGCCGTGGTTATTGGCCTCCAAGCCACCACCATCACCTGGCTGATCATTGTCATCCAACGCCGTCGGCAGGCCCGCGCCCGCCTGCGCGAGAGCGAAGCCCGACTACGCCATACGCTCGATTCGCTCGAGGAGGCCGTGATTGTCACCGATCCGCGCAACCACATCACACGCATCAACCCCGCGGCTGAAAAACTTACAGGCGTGCAAAACGCCGACGCGCTCACCCAGCCGCTGCACGCCATTCTCCCGCTGCAAGACTTGCAAAACGGCCTGCCCCTCGTCCTCCCCACTTTGCTGAGCCTGCAACAGGAGCAAGCAAGCCGAACTATTCGAGCTCGCCTAAAAAGTCGCGAGGGTCCCGAATACATTGTCGTTCATAGTGCCGCGCCCATCCTGGACGACGAGGGTGCTGAACAGGGCATGGTCATGGTTCTGCGCAACGTCACCGAACAACACCGCCTCGAGGAACAACTGTATCAGGCGCAAAAAATGGAGTCGATTGGCCAGCTCGCCGGCGGCATCGCTCACGATTTTAACAACATTCTCGCCGTCATTGTCGGGCACGGCGAACTTCTCCGCGAACAACTGCAAAACCAACCCGCCGCGCTCGAGGATCTCCAAATGCTCCTCCGCGGCGCCCAACGCGCCACGGACCTCGTTCAGCAAATCCTCGCCTTCAGTCGCAAGACCAAGCACGAGATGACGCCGCTCCATTTGCAGACCGTCGTGAAGGAAGCCTTAAAATTCCTTCGCTCCACCGTCCCCACGTCGATCGAAATCGCTCCCCGCATCAGCGCGGATCTTCCTCTCATTCTCGGCGACCTGACTCAGATTCATCAGGTCATCATGAACCTTTGCACCAACGCCGCCCATGCCATGAAAGGCTCAAGCATGGGCCGCCTTGAGGTTCGTCTCGAATCCATCCACGCCAACACGGAATTTGCGCTCATGCACCCGGGGCTTCGCGAGGGCGAATACGTTCGCCTCAGCGTCAGCGATACCGGCCACGGCATGGACGAAGCCACCATCAAGCGTATTTTCGAACCATTCTTCACCACCAAAGCCCACGGAGAGGGCACCGGCCTCGGCCTTTCGGTGGTGCATGGAATCGTCAAGGCTCACAATGGTGGTATCTTCGTCTACAGCCACCCCGGCGAGGGGACCATTTTTCACATCTACCTTCCAGCGCTTTCCATTTCGAAAACCACCGAGGAGGCCGCCTCCACCGCGGTCCCAACAGGCAATGGCGAACACATTCTTTTTGTCGACGACGAGCCTGCCATTGTGGTCGCCGCGCGCCGCATGATCGAGGGGCTCGGCTATCGCATCACCGTCTTTCAAGACCCTTTGCTCGCGCTTGATCACTTGCGCAAGCATGCCGCCGAATTCGATTTGATCGTGAGCGATCTCACCATGCCCGGCGCCAGCGGCATCGTTCTCTCGGACGAAGTACGGCGCATCCGCCCTGATTTACCCATCATCCTGACCACTGGTTTTGCCGCTGAACTCACCGAGGCCGACATCAAAAACCGCGGCATTCACCAATTGCTCCTGAAGCCCTTCACCACCCCGACCATCGCCCGCGCCCTCCACGCCGTGCTGCAAAATAAGTCGGCGTAAAGAAACCGCCGCCCCGCGATGCACCCACCGCGACGCGCCTTTTCGATTCACGCATCTTTCCAGTCGCCAAGCCGGGGCCTTTTTGCGTTTTGAAGGTGAGCACCTTCCCCATGGCCAAGGTCGTCATCGAAAACCTCGTCAAAACCTACCCCGACAAAAACGGGCCCGGCGCCACCGTCGTTCACGGTATCAACCTCGATATTCAAGAACGCGAATTCATGGTTTTAGTGGGGCCATCTGGTTGCGGTAAATCCACCACGCTGCGCATGATCGCCGGCCTTGAGGAAATTTCCAGCGGTCGCATTTTGATCGACGGCCGTGTCGTCAACGACGTCCTGCCGAAGGATCGCGACATCGCCATGGTTTTCCAAAACTACGCGCTCTACCCGCACATGAGCGTCTATGAGAACATGGCTTTCGGCCTCAAGCTGCGCAAAATGCCCAAGTCCGAAATCGATGCCCGTGTGCGCGAAGCCGCCGCCATGCTCGGACTCGAAAACTACCTCAACCGACGCCCCAAGGCCCTCTCCGGCGGCCAGCGGCAACGCGTCGCCGTCGGTCGCGCCATCGTGCGCAAACCCAAGGTCTTCCTCTTCGACGAACCGCTTTCCAACCTCGATGCCAAGATGCGCGTCTCCACCCGCGCGGAGATTTCAAAGCTCCACGCCAGCCTCGGAGTCACGATGATCTACGTCACTCATGACCAAGTCGAAGCCATGACAATGGGCGACCGCATCTGCGTCATGAAGGACGGCCGCATCATGCAAGTGGCCGAACCAATGGAACTCTACAATCGGCCCGCCAATCTCTTTGTGGCCGGCTTCATCGGCAGCCCTCCGATGAATTTTCTTCACGGTACAATCCATCGCGACGACGGCGACCGTCTCGCGTTCGTGGAAAAAAATTCGACAACCACACCCGTCAAAATTCCGCTCAACGATTTTCTCGCCAGCAAAGTCGGCCCGCGCTTGGGTCAACCTATCGTCCTTGGTATCCGTGCGGAAAACGTCCACCACGCCGACGGTGATCCCAACGCAATCGTCCTTCGCGTCGACGTCGCCGAGCCTATGGGCGCGGAAACATTCCTTTATCTCAACAGTGGAGCGCACACTCTGGTCGCGCGCGTCTCGCCGAACCTGCGTTTTGAACCAGGCACTTCCCTCCCCGTCGCGCTCGATCTGGCGAATGCCCATCTTTTCGATCCCGCCACCGAACAAGTGTTATAAGGAGGACTCAATTGCCTTCATGCTTTGAGGAAAACATCGCAGAGCTTGCGGCTAAAAAACGACCGCACAGGGATACGATTTGATCGATTGCGTATTTCCGAGCGTCCCCGCGCAGGCAAAAAAAAACGCGCGGCTGGCAGCCGCGCGTCGTGACAAAGAATTTGGTCGAAGGTTAGATCGTCAATTTGAGCGTCTTGTCGTCGATAACGACCGTTTTGACTTTCTTCCAAGCACCCAGCAATTCAGGCGGCAGTGCGTCGCTGGACATCGCTTTTTTCATGATGTATTCCACCGCGTGCGGGAAGCGATGCAGCGGAAAGGAACCAATCATGAGCTCGTCGGGAACGAAAACGTACATGTCGTCTCGTTTCTCGAAACCGCCCCGAGTCTGAACGACAACCGGAAATTGATAACCAAGTGTGGTGACCACAGTCGGCACACCGACCTGCATAGCTCCGTTGCGTATCCGAAAATTCACCGCCTTGTAAGTGATAAGCTCTTCCGGAGGAGCCTCGGCTGGAGTTTCCTCAGCAGGAGCGGCTGGCGCAGCTGCGGCTGTGGCCGCGGGTTTGGGCGATTTCGCCGGCGTCTTCCCGGCAGCTTTCGCTTTGGCGGCGGCTGCGTCTGCCGCAGCCGTTTCCTTCGCCATCTTTTCGAGTTCTTTTTGGCCTGATTCCGTGCTGCTCAGGAACCACATGTTCAACTCGTCCTCGTTTAATGTGACTTCGCCCGGCGTGCTCTCGATGAGCATCTGGCGTTTGCGCATCCATTGCTTCGACCTAAGCGCATCGGCTGTCCCCGTGACGTAGTAGGTCGCCCCGCGGATGCGTTCATCCTCTTTGGGCATTTCCTTGACGGTCAGTGCGGGTTTGAAAATCAGGAAAGAAATCGCCAGCGCCGCACCCAGCGAAATGCTGAGAATAACGCCAAACGTGATCTCGTAGATAGTGGGCCCGTAAAGGGCGCGGTCGAGTTTTCGATTCCTCATGTTAGTGATGGGGTGCGCAGATTGGACATGAGGAAGACTCCAAGTTCAATCCGAGGTTTTCCCGGAAGACGCCGGAGGTGGCGCTTTTACGTTTTCTTTGCCACCTTCTTTTGGCGCCGGTCCACTGGTTTTTTTATAGTCGGTTATGTAGAAACCCGTGCCTTTAAATATGAGGCCGGCACCGCTTCCGATCTTGCGGCGAACTTTGCCCTTTTTCCCACAGGTACAAACTTTAAGTGGCGTATCTTTCATCGACTGAAAGACTTCAAAATCCTTACCACATTTCAGACAGGCATATTCGTACGTCGGCATAGAGAGTGAAAAGCCGGGCGTTATGGGTAACGCACGCCGCTTTTACGAGACTCTTCCACCGCACGAAAAAACGCTCCATAAAAACTCCACCCCGCCGCCAAGGCCATGAAAAGGGTAAAGGTCATTAATGGGTAAACGGTTGCGATAAATCCGGCCACCGCGAATGTCGGAATCAGAAAACGCGCTTTGCTCGATCGCAGCATCGTGATCAACAACCAGATACGAAACGCGTCCCGGTATTCTTCACGTTTCTGGTATTGATAAATACCTGCTGCCGTCAAAGGCATGGCTAACAACACGGCCGGTACCATGGGCAGATAGACAAAGACGCCGTAGTTGAAAATGCGCAACGGCCAGGTCAGCGCCCAACCGATTCCCACCGGCAACACCCCCAGCACCAAAAAAATCAAGAAGGCCGGAATGCCGTTCACGAACAGCCGCCGCCAGTCGTCCCATTCGGGAAAGTCCAAGCTGTCGCCCCGGCGCGCCCGCGCCAGCAACTCGTACAAATACCCAAACGCAAAGAAATGCGCGACGGGCACCGCCATGAGCAGTGCGCCAATCACGCATTTCAAAAACCAGGACGAACTCGAAAAGAGACGTTTGCAGACTTGTTCCAGGGTCGGCATTGAGACAGGCAATATTCATACAAGTAGGCCCCGCGCCAATGGACTTCTCAAACAAATTAAACAATTTCGTCGCCCAAACTGAACAGGCCTTGGACAAGCTCCTGCCCCCACCCGGCATCCGTCCCGCTCGCCTCCACGAGGCCATGCGCTACAGCCTGCAGGCCGGCGGCAAACGCCTCCGTCCGGTCCTCGTCCTTGCTGCTGCCGAACTCTTCCCCGGCCCCAACAAGTCCGATCCGCTGCCCGCCGCTGTCGCCATCGAATGTGTGCACACGTATTCACTTATTCACGACGACTTGCCTTGCATGGACAACGACGACCTGCGCCGCGGCCGTCCCACCTGCCACAAACAATTCGACGAAGCCACCGCGCTGCTTGCTGGCGACGCGCTTCTCACATACGCGTTTGAAATTCTCTCCCGCCACTACCCGGCGCAACCCGGCTTCGACCTCGTTCGTGAACTCGCTTCCGCAGCCGGAAGCCAGCGACTCGTCGGCGGCCAGATGGAGGATTTGCTTGCCGAAAAAAAAGCCGATGCGACCGCCGGCGAGCTTGAGTTCATCCATCTCAACAAAACCGCCGCCATGATCGAGGCCTCCCTCGTCATGGGCGGCCTGACCGCCAATGCCGGCGAAACGGTAATTGGTGATTTAAGGCGGTTCGGCCGCGGACTCGGCCTGACCTTCCAGATCGTCGACGACATCCTCGACGCCACAGCCGACAGCGCCACGCTGGGCAAAACCGCCGGCAAGGACGCCAAGGCCGGCAAAACCACTTTCGTGAAACTTCACGGTCTCGATGGCGCCCGCGAATATGCCCGCCAACACACCGACGCCGCGCTCGCCGAACTCTCGAAATTACCAGGCGAAACCACCTTCCTGCGCCAATTGGTCGACGCCATGCTCAGACGCAAGAGCTAGGGTACGTCTTCAAATCAGTTAAGCCAGAGGAAGGCGCAGGCCAGATGGATAAAAGCACAGAAAGAAAGAACGGTTGGTCGTAACGGGTGGCGATGCGTCTGGCGGACTTTAGTTTGGCGAAGGTGTTTTCGATCAAGTGCCGGGCTTTGTAGGCGTAAGCGTCGTACACAGGTTGAGCCAACCGATGCGACGGCCTGGGTCCACGGGTTGATGTCCGGCACAGACGATTCGTTCACGCCACCAGTCTGCATTGTAACCGCAATCACACAACACGGCGGCAGCGGTGCCAGCGGGCAACAGTGCGGGAGCTTGGGTGATGTCGTTGCGTTCGCCACCGGTCACAACAAAGCGCACCGGATATCCCAGTGCATCGGTGAGCAGATGGATTTTGCTGGTCAGTCCGCGAACGGGAACGTCCGATGGCTTGGGCCGCATAACCGCCTCGCGCCCGGGTGGCGTGGGCATGCGCCCGCACATAGCTCGCATCGACTGCATAACTCTCCGGATCGTGCTCTGCGGTGAGAAACGCCAGCACCTGAGCCCAAACCTTTTGGTGCACCCAACGCCGCCAGCGCGTATAAACGCTGCGCCAGTTCGGAAAACGCTCCGGCATATCCCGCCACGGACTGCCTGTGCGCGCGATCCACATCATCGCCTCCACATACAACCGGTCATCGTGCCACGGCCGACCTCGTTGAGGACACAGTCTGGTTTTGCTCAGTACTGTGTTAATTTTTTTAGGCTCTTCCATCGAGCCTCATCCAAGTCTCTCGGTATCATCGCTGCTGTTTAACAGCCCTAGATATCTACTGTTCCCTCGGTGTTTGAAGTATTCGGCGTTGTGACCGCGGTCGCGAGGCTGGATTTTACAATCGGTCAGCGGGCGAACGTGATCGCTGCCTCCGCGATTGCGCTCGCGGCGTCGGCGAGGGCGATCGCCAGAAGCAATTCCTCGCTCGCCAAGCCGGCGATCGCGCCAGCGGGTTGCAATTATCGGCGCCAAACGGTTGCGAGAAGAGGTTCCCGGTTAGCGCATCTATTAGTCGAGACCAAGCCATGCATCGCCGCATCTACTAGGCAGGGGCAAAAATGGAATGCCGGAAACGTTAGGCCCGAAATTCATAATATATAGGCAAGGCGAGATCACAACGATACCGCCACAACCACTAAATACACAGAAAGACACACATCATGGGCAAATCACCCAAAGCAAACCTCGAACGTATCACCACCACCATCACCGCCTGACAAACTCACCGCGCTGCCAAGCAGTTCGCGAATATGACACTGGAGCAGTTTCGCGAAAAAATCGCGCCGAGCCTGACCGCACGCACTACCATCGCCCGCCTTGAGAGCGAAACCACCGCGGCGGTCAGCCAGCGTGAAATCGCGGATATCGCGAGCCTCGATGTCATCGATGCCGTGGTAAAAGCCGTGGTCGCCGATCAGACTGAAGGCGAAGACGGCGAGTTCTACGAGGCCCTTGGCTACGTTCGCGAGAGCGAACGCAAGAGCGGCCTCCATCGCACAGCCAAGCCAGACAAAACCAAGCCAGCCGCCTAATTACGCTGCGTTGCAACCGGTAATCGCTGTTTACGGTTGCAACGTGCTTCACTTCCGGCCCGCGAAACTAGCTGCGGGCCGTTTGTTTGCCTCACCCCCGAAAGCGTCTTGAGGACAAGCCGCCCCACCTAAGGAGCCTCGGACTGAAATATGATTTTCACGCCCAATCGCAGCACGCTCGACGGCCCATCGGAAAATTTCCGATAGACCGTCGCGAATACCACCGGGCAGCAGTTGAAGCCGTTCTTCGCAACCGCCTTCCTCGGGAGCGGTCTATGTCGCATGTTTCCCCGCTTCCGGCTTAGGCGACGTTGGTTGGTTCCCCTCGGCATTGGCCTCGGCCTGCTCCTCGCCGTGATCGGGGCTAATTTTGTTCGCAGCGAGAAAAAGATCCAGAATCTCGTCGAATCGCCGTATGGCACAGAAGATGGCCAGTTCATCCGCGCCATGAACACTCTGCTCGGACCGCCGCTCGTCGGCGGGAACACGGTGACCGAACTGGTCAATGGAGACCAAATCTTCCCCGCGATGCTCGAGGCCATCCGTGGCGCGCAAAAGACCGTCACGTTTGAAACATTCATCTACTGGTCGGGCCAAACCGGCCAGGAGTTCGCGGATGCGTTCACCGAGCGGGCTCGCGCCGGCGTGCATGTCCTTATTCTTTTAGATTGGTTGGGCTCGGTTAAGATGGAGAGCCGTCTGCTCACCCAGATGGCCGAGGCAGGCTGTCAGATTGAACGCTATCACGCGCCGAAATGGTATCACCTGACGCGTCTCAACAACCGGACCCATCGAAAGACCCTCGTCGTCGACGGCAAAATCGGTTTTACCGGTGGCGTCGGGATCGGCGACGAATGGACCGGCAATGCCCAGGACCCGCAACACTGGCGTGACACGCATTTCAAAGTCGTCGGCCCCGTTGTTGCGCAGATGCAGGCCGTATTCATGGTGAACTGGATCAAGGCGCGCGCGACGGTCGAACACACCATCGAGTACCTGCCGCCGCTCGAGCCCGCGGGAAATCAGTTCGCCCAGATTTTTCACAGCTCGCCTGACGAGGGCAGCGAAAACATCCGCCTCATGTACCTGCTCTCCATCGCCGCGGCTCGGCGTACCATTCTGTTGGAACAGGCTTATTTTGTCCCAGACGATTTGGTCGTTCGAATGCTCGTCGCAGCGGCGAAAAGAGGAGTGAGCATCGTCGTGATCGTTCCGGGGGAATATTCCGACACTCCGCACGTTCGCCAGGCCAGCCGTTCCCGCTGGGGCCCGTTGCTGGAAGCGGGCGTGCGCATCTTCGAATACCAGCCGACCAATCTTCATTCCAAGATCATGGTTGTGGACGGTGTTTGGTCGTCGGTTGGCTCTACCAATTTCGACAACCGCGCGTTCCGCATCAACGACGAGGCCAACCTCAATATCTACGACCGCGATTTCGCCGCTCAGATGGAACGCACCCTCGCGAAGGACCGTGCGGTCTCACGCGAAATCACCTACGCGGAATGGCAAAGCCTCCCGTGGTACGTCAGTCTCAACGATCGTTTCTGGGCTCTGTTCCGGCAACAGATGTAGCCCTCGCAAAAGCGTCGGCACCGGAGACAGGAGGATTTCCTGTTCGCCCGGTTCGTTTGAGAAAGTGCTGCAATCTTGTTTCCTGTACGATCCGCGCCTCAACATTTGAAAACATCGACCGTCCTTCTTCTCACCTGCGTCGCCATGCTGGCATTCGCGGCCAATTCGGTTTTGTGCAGGCTGGCACTGGGCTCGGGGACGATCGATGCCGCAAGTTTCACCACGATCAGGCTGGGATCGGGAGCGCTCATGTTGGCGCTGCTCGCGCAAGGCAGGAGACGGGAGATCTTTTCGGGTCAACGCGGTTCATGGCGCTCGGCTGTCATGTTGTTCGTGTACGCCGCAGCCTTTTCTTTCGCTTACCGAAACCTTAGCGCAGGGACAGGCGCGCTCATACTCTTTGCCTCCGTGCAGCTCACGATGCTGCTCTTTGCCATTTTTTCCGGCGAGCGACCGGGCGCTGCCGAATGGTTCGGCCTGGCGCTGGCATTTGGCGGACTCGTTTACCTAGTCTTGCCCGGACTGAGTAGTCCGCCCGCCTTGAACGCCGGCCTGATGACTCTCGCCGGCGCCGCGTGGGGCATCTATTCGCTGCGCGGACGAGGCTCGGTCGATGCGCTCGGTGTGACGATCGGGAATTTCCTGCGCGCCGTGCCTTTTGCGCTTGTCGCCACCGTTGTGACGCTCAGCGACCGACATGCAACCCAGCGAGGAGCGCTCCTTGCCATGCTGTCCGGTGCAATTATGTCCGGGCTTGGCTACGTGGTCTGGTATAGTGCGCTTCGTGGCCTCACCTCGACACGGGCAGCCTTGGTGCAATTGTCCGTACCTGTGATCGCGGCCTTGGGCGGCGTTGTGCTTCTTCACGAGAAAGTCACAACCCGGCTCGTCATTGCGTCGCTCCTCGTTCTCAGCGGAATCGCCCTGGCGGTTTGCACACGACCGGTTCGGCAGCCACCTTCGTCGGTTTCGCGATAGTTGGCAGCAGGCATTTCGCAATCGATTCAACCGGGAGTTCGCTTCCGAACCATCGCTCGCCTTCCGCCCCAGTTCGTGTTTGTCTCAAGGCCTTGCCATGAAAGCACTCTACACGGGCTCCTTCGATCCACTCACCAGAGGCCATATAGACATCATTCAGCGAGCCTGCGGTATTTTCCAAAAAATCACCATCGGCGTGGGCGACAATCCGACGAAGAAATACATGTTCGAACGCGATGAACGCGTTGCCCTCATCCGCGAAACACTCGATATCGCGGGCTTTTCCCAAGTCGAGGTCTGCACGGTCGACGGATTAACCATCGATTTCGCAAAACTTCAGGGCTTCACCCATCTGATCAAGGGCGCGCGCAATGGGCAGGACTTCGACTACGAGCGCCTCTTGCACGACATTAGTCTTACCCAGCAGTTGGGCATCGAGACCGTGCTCCTTTTTGCCGATCCACGGTTGAACAATGTCAGTTCCTCCGCCGCGAAGGAACTCGCGCGCCATCAGGGACTGATTCACGAATTTGTCCCGCTCAACGTCAAAGCCGCGATTGAGAAAAAACTCAGCCAAGTCATCGTCGGCGTCACCGGCACCATCGGCGCGGGAAAATCCAGTTTGTGCAAAGCCCTCACCGGGCACTTCGCCAACGCACACCACGTCAACCTCGACTCGCTCGGACGCGAGGTCCTCGAAGGAACTACTCCTTTGAGCCAACAAACCCAGGCCCGCGTCGAAGCTCACTTCGGCACCCGCGACCGCAAGAAGCTCGGTCAAATTGTCTTCCAAAATGCCGAGGCGCTCAAACAGCTCAACGAACTCTGCCGCGATCCTTTGCTCACGCTCCTGCGACTGGACCTCGCGAAACGCCGCGGACTTATTTTCGTCGAAGGTGCATTACTGGCCGAATTAAACTGGCTCCATCTTTGCAGCAACCGCGTGATCCTCGTCCGCGAACCCCAAGGCGCCGCTTACGTGCAACGCCTGCACGCCCGCGGGCTCAACCAGGAGCAAATCGCCACTCGCCGCGCCTCCCAATACACTTATGCCCGGAAGGAGGAGGTGATCCGCGACGCAATTCAACACGACGGTTTCGGGAAATTGATCATCCATCAGTCGGACGATACCGGTTCAAAAGACTCCTCAACCGTCGCCGAGCTCCAAAGATCGTTCTTGTAGTGACGCTCGAGACAAAGTCCATCGTTCGCAACCACCGTCAAGATCCTGGCCTGTTGAAATCCTCTCATGCAACCCGCCTTCCGTCATCCGAATGTGGCCGCCGAATTTTTCACGCCTGAGCTTTGTCATATCAACGAACTTTCAAACAGTACTAACGATCCCGCCCTGTCGATCGCACGCGCGCGTGTCGAGCCGGGTGTCACCACCCGCTGGCATCGCTTAAAGGATACCGCTGAGCGCTACGTGATCCTTGAAGGTCGCGGCCGCATGGAAGTCGGCGTACTACCGCCGCAGGAAGTTGGGCCCGGCGATGTCGTCCTTATTCCGCCCTTCATCCGCCAGCGCATCGCGAACATCGGCGATACCGATCTCGTTTTTCTTGCGTTGTGCACCCCGCGCTTCCGGCCGGAGTGTTACGAAGACGTCGAGGCCCAGATTTGAGCGAGCCTGCTTTGACGAAACTGATTTTTGCAGGATCTCACCGAGGTGCGGCCTATGACTCCACCGTTCGGCGCAACTCCGTTGAGTTCCACGTTCGCTCAATGTCCATCGCTCACTTCAAGCTCTTCGCGGCGCTGCGCAGTTCCTCGATAAAAACTTTCAGCGGCTTGTCGTCGACCCGCTGCGCACGAAACCCGGCGTAAATATCAATTGGCCGCGGAGCCGGCGCGATCGCGAGCAAACACGTCCGCTCTGGAAACAATCGTCCAATGCTCGTCGGCAGAAGCGCCACGCCGAGTCCCGCTTCCACCGCGGCCATCATGCTTTCGCCGCCGTCGTATTCGCCCGCGATTTTCGGGCGCAATCCGTTTTCCCGCAGCCAGCCACCAATCGCGTCCCAATATTCTGGATACTCGCCCCGGCGAAAGATGCAGAATTTTTCCCGACTCAGATCGGCGACGGCGATGCGCTTGCTTCTAGCGAGTGGGTGTTGCCGCCCCACCGCGAGACTGACCGCCGTCCGGGAGATCGGCGTCCACAGGAGTCCGCGCGTTTCGGCTTCGCGACGGATCGTGAGCGCGATGTCGAGTCGATCGTCTTCCAGGCCGGCCAACATTTCCTTCGTCGAAAGATCGAACAACTCCACCTGCGCGTTCGGATGGGTCTGCGTGAAATTGTTCACCGCCGTCGCAAGAATTCCCGCCGCAAACGATGGCGCATACCCCACCCGCAACCGCAAACCGCCGCCAATCGCCTGTACTTGCTCAACCACTTGATCGGCGTGTGTCAGCAGTCCGCGCGCCTCGCGCAAAAGAATTTCGCCGGCAGGCGTCAACTTGATCGAGTGCGCTTGCCGCTCCAGCAGACATTGCCCGAACTCTTCCTCCAACGCCTTGATCTGCCGGCTCAAGGCCGGCTGCGTCAGAAAAATTTTTTGCGCAGCGCGGCTGATGTTGCCTTCTTCGGCCACGGCCACGAAGTAGCGCAATTGTCGGAGTTCCATGCGGCAACCGTAGGCATCGTTGGTTGGCGAGGCCAACTCAATTGCATGCTCAGGCCAATAACATGGCATTAGCCGACCGCAGGGTTCTCGGCTAGACTCGTGCCATGAAAACAACGAACACTGCAAAGCTCACCATCCGCCGAGCCAACGAACGCGGCCACGCCAACCATGGCTGGCTCAATTCCTATCACACGTTTTCCTTCGCCGACTATTACGATCCCGCCCACATGGGCTTCAGATCGCTGCGCGTGATTAACGACGACCGGGTTGCCGCTGGCAAAGGTTTCGGCGCGCATCCGCACCGTGACATGGAAATCTTCAGCTACGTCCTCGAAGGCGCCCTCGCCCATAAGGACAGCCTCGGCAATGGCAGTACGCTAAAACCCGGCCAGATTCAGCTCATGAGCGCAGGCAGCGGCGTCACTCACAGTGAATTCAATCCTTCTGCCAGCGAGCTCACCCACTTCCTGCAAATCTGGATCCAGCCCCGCGAACGCGGCCTGAAGCCCAGCTATACCGAGTGGCATCCCAAGACCGAACATGACACCACAGCCAAGGTGCTCGTGATCTCGCCCGATGGACGCGATGGCTCCGCCACCATCCATCAGGATGCAGACATCTACCGCCTGCGCCTGACGCCCGGCCAGTCCGTAACGCACGAACTCGCCGCCGGCCGTGGCGCGTGGCTGCACGTCGCCGAGGGCGAACTGACTTTCAATGGCGAAAAGCTCTCGTCCGGCGATGCCGCCAGCACCGGAGACGCGGGACTTCTCTCCTTCACCGCGAGCAAGCCCACCGAGGCGCTGCTCTTTGACCTAAAATAAATAACCACAGAAATTTTAACCACTGATAGACACTGATGAACTGATTCGAAGAACTCTCGAACCAACTGAATCATCTCATCAGTGCCAATCAGTGAACATCAGTGGTTAAATAATTCCTCCTCTCTTCTATACCAAAACTCACTCCCATGACTAAAGTACTCGTCCTCTATTATTCCACCTACGGTCACGTTGAAACATTATCTTCGGCCATCGCCGAAGGCGCCCGCTCCGTCTCTGGTGTTGAAGTCACCGTCAAACGCGTGCCCGAGACCATGCCGCCCGAAGTGGCTAAACAATACGGCGCGAAGCTCGACCAAGCCGCGCCCGTGGCCGATCCAAAGGAAATCGGCAACTACGACGCCATCATCTTCGGCACGCCAACGCGCTTCGGAAACATGGCCGCGCAGATGCGCAACTTTCTCGATCAAACCGGCAGCCTATGGGTAAAAGGCGCGCTCGTCGGCAAAGTCGGCAGCGTCTTTGTCAGCACCGGCACCGGTGGCGGCAACGAGAGCACAATCATGAGTTTTGTGAATACCCTCATGCACCAAGGCATGATCTACGTGGGTTTGCCTTACGCCGCGCCCGAACTCGCCGATATCACCGAAGTGAAAGGCGGCTCGCCTTGGGGCGCAGGAACGATCGCCGGCGCCGACGGCTCGCGCAAACCTTCCGCCAAGGAACTTTCCCTCGCCCGTTTCCAAGGCGCTCATGTCGCCAAGATCGCCGCAAAGTTGAGCAGTTGAAACGCTCCATATCCGAAACCAAATGAGGTGCACTAACGCAAAGGCAGGGAACCACAGAAGCCATTCGTCCGTGGTTCTCCCAGAGCGCCGTCGCCTTATTCGCTCAATACCTCAGTGATGTTTTTCCAATGGAGTTAACACGACAGCCGAAGTCCCGTCCGAAAAAGCACCGATCCAAGCGACACTCTTTTCGTTGAGATCGAGCTGTCCAGAAAAGCGGGCGAGCATCCTGCCTTCGATCGTCTCACCCGAGCGTGCAACCAATCGCAGGTTGGACTCCGAGGTACCCACCCAAATGCCCATATTGTTGGTCGTGTCGACGCCACCGACACCCAGAGTCAGCCGCGCAAGAATGGCTAGCGTTCCGTCTTTGGATATTTTGGCGTTTATAAAATCACTAAACGTCCCGGTGGTGCCGGGCGCCGCCGCTCCTTGCAAAGCCACGGTTATGGTTCGGTCGCGTTCTTTACGGAAGAGTCCACGTGGGTTGGCTCCCCCGGTGAGGTCCACATTGAAAACCACCTGGCCTTGGTCATCGAGAAGTGTGGGCACGGCAAACCTGTCGCCGTAGTTGCCTCCTTTTGGCGCAGGTTGTCCGGTTAGAGCAACAATCGTCGTCTTTTTCCCATCACCCAGGAGCAGTCCCGACGGAACCGTTCCCCCAGTGATCAAACAGGGAACCACCACCTGTCCTTTATCGTTTAATATCGGCGTGCCAAAATCGACAAACGTTCCGCCACCCGGCGCAGTCTGACCCGCCGCGAAGATCGTGGTGATTTCCCGCCCGTCGCCGCGGAAGACACCAAAGTCGGACGCTCCGCCTTCCATGCCCGCGAAGAATGCAACCTGCCCGCGCGAATTGATCGTCGTGTTCGCAAAAAACAGAACGGTTCCGCCCGTCGGCAAACCCGAATTGTCTCCAGCGATCTTTACCGTGCCGTTGCGATCCGTGCGAAACAGTCCCTGCGTATCGGCGCCTCCGATCAAGTTTGCGCTGTAGGCGACCGCACCGCGGGAATTGGCATCGAGCTCCCCGAGCGAGAGACTGCCGCCCCCCGGCGCAACCTGCCCGTCCTCGACAAGCAGCGACGCGTTGCTCCGGCGTACACCGAAAACCGCCGTGCTTTTTTCCGGATCGAACGGCGTCGCCGCGACAACGATTTCACGCTCGGCCGGGAACAGAGTGGAAATGAAGAAGCCCAAATTTCCCGCCGCAGGATCAGGATTTCCGCCAAGCGCAACGACTGAAGTGGTTGCACCGTCTCCAAGAAAAACCCCCGAGTTGCTCGGACCGCGCAGGAAGGCGGCGAAGGCGACCTCGTCCCTCGCGGCGAAAGCGACTTGATGGAAGAAAAAATAATTTCCTCCCGCCGGCGCCGCGGTTCCCGTGGAGGCGATGACGGTGTGCCCGCATGGCTGCGGCGCAGCGACCGCCGTTGGCAGATAGGCGAGAGTTAGCGCCACGACTGCCCAAAACACGCGCAAGCTGGACGCAGTCTTACGAACGGCACGCGACAGGCAAACACCCGCGCGGAAGAGAAACATGATGTGAACGTTCACGACAATTCCTTGTTTGAATGAATATTTTAACAACACCCTGCCCCGTCGGCCGGACAATCCGGTCCATAGGGTTTTGCGCGACCGTGCTCAACTCGCTCCCCAAATGAAATCTGTTTTTCGTAACAGGACTGTTAGGCATCCTATGGAACTGGCCTCATTAGTCCGGTGCCACTCGCCGGGTAAAACCCTATATGCGATGGTTCGGATTCGAGGTACTCTTGCTGCCAAGATGTCCGATGCCCCTGCCACCGCTCCCGAGCCTGCGCCAAAATCGGTCGCTCCCGCGCCCAAGCCGGAGAAGGCGACGCCTCCCGCTCCCGCCGCGGCGAACACCAAGGCACCGGTTGCCGGTTTTGATGATGAGGATGACGAACCATTGCCACGTGACAATAAACCGCCACGTCGGGCCGGACTGCCCATTGCCCTTGGCCTGCTCTCCCTTGTCCTGCTGATTGCGACGGTCAAAAATTGGAACAACGTAAAGGATCGGGATAAAACCATCACAGAGATCCAAAATCGGATGAATCAGGTTCAAAATGGCCGTGACCTTTTGCAGGCCCAAATAGATCGTGGCAAGGCGGACCTCGCCGAAACGCAGAAGCAGACAACCGAGGTCAAGACCCAGTCTACCGCGATGCAAGCCGAGTTGGACAAAGCCAAGGCCGAAGCCGTGAGGGTTCAAGCTCAGCTCAAACAAGAGCGGGAATTGTCCGCCGGTTTTCAGACACAGATGGAGGAGGCCAAGGTCGCCTCCATCAAACGCCAGGGCGAAGTGGAAAATGCCCGCGCACAGAACGTCGTATTACAGACGCAGCTCAGCCAATCCGCCCACGAGAAAGCAGAACTTTCGCAACAGTTGACCGAAACCAAGGCCCAGCTTGCCGATTCCCAGGCAAAGCTTGCCAAAGCGGAAAACGAATTAACCCAATTGCGGAAGCCGCCGCCAAAAAAATAACGTCGGCGCATATGGGTATCCGGCTGGCCCGAAAAGACACGAGCCCGGAAAAAAATCGCGCCCATGAGCTCCGAAGCCTGAAGCAATGGTTGATCCACTTCTGACTTTTCTCACACTCGTGGGCCATGTTGAAACACGCTTTGCTATCCCTGTTACTGGTTCCGGCGGGGCTCCTGGCCGAACCATCCTCTACCACTCGCGTCATCGACGCCGATTTTTCCATATCCCCCGGCGCGACAAGCCGCATGTACAATTTCTGCGTCGGCGCCGGGCGCGCCAATGAAGGCCTCCGTGCCGATTGGCAGCGCCAGCTCCGTCACGTGCGCACCGAGTGCGGTTTTCGCTACATCCGCTTTCACGGATTATTCTGCGACGACATGGGCGTTTACCAAGAGGACAAACAGGGAAAATCCGTCTACAACTGGCAGTACGTCGATGAGCTTTTCGATTTTCTCCAAAGTATCGGCATGAAACCTTTCGTCGAGCTCGGCTTCATGCCCAGTGCGCTCGCGAGCGGTCCGCACACGATTTTCTGGTACAGGGCAAACGTCACTCCGCCGAAGGACTATGCGAAATGGGAAGCCTTCATCACCGCTTTCACTCGCCATGTCACCGAGCGTTATGGCGCCGAGGAGGTGCGCAGCTGGTACTTTGAAGTATGGAACGAACCAAACCTGACCGGCTTTTGGATGGGTACGACTTGCGGTAAAACTTACGAGGAATTTCTTCCGACCGCCCGTGGCGAATATTACAAACTCTACGAATCCTGCGCACGCGCGGTGAAATCGGTCGATGCCAGCTATCGCGTCGGCGGACCGGCCACTGCCGGTAGCGGCTGGATCGACGAAACGCTTGCATACTGCACCGAAAAGAAGCTGCCGCTGGATTTCGTCAGCACGCACGAGTACGCCACAATGAGCGGCTATCTCGACGAGACCGGCAACGCCGGCACCGTCCTTTCGCCCGACCGCAACGCGATCACGAGTTCCGTGCGCTCCACGCGAGAGAAGATCGCAAAGTCGCCCTTCGCCGCCGCTGAGCTCCACTACACCGAATGGAGCGCCTCCTATACGCCCGCCGACCCGGTGCACGACAGTTACCACTCCGCAGCCTTCATCCTCGACAAGATGAAGAACATCGGCGCGACGGCGCAGTCGATGTCGTATTGGACTTTCACCGACATCTTCGAGGAACCCGGCCCGCGTATGACACCGTTCCACGGCGGTTTCGGCCTGCTTAACTATCAGGACCTGCAAAAGCCTTCCTTTTTTGCCTACAAATTTCTGCATCGCCTCGGCGACATCCAATTAAACACCGCCGATCCCGCGGCCATTGTCTCCCGCGACAACTCCGGCGGCGTCCAGGCGCTTTTTTGGGATTTCACGATCACGCATCCAGGACCCTCGATCATCAACCAGGAATATTACAAAGCCGATCAGCCCGCCGTAGCCAAAGGCGCAGCTGAATTGCGGCTTTCAAAACTGCCCAAAGGCACGTACCGCCTGCTCGCCACCAAAGTCGGCTACCGCTCGAATGACGTGCAGTCAGCCTGGCGCGATCTCGGCTCGCCGGCCCAGTTAACCCGCTCGCAAGTCGATACGCTGCGCAAAGCTTCTTCCGGAAACCCTTGTCTCAACGAAAAGGTTAAGGTCGGCTCCGATGGCACTTTCTCACGTCGTTTCGACATGCGTGAGAACGATGTTTGGCTGGTCGAATTGCGCCCGGTGAAATAAGGCAATTAAGCACTTCCCACAGCAGTGAGCGAAGCCGGCATCTGGCTGTGACGTTCACTGCTGAGCGCCAATTTTGCTAACCATTAGAAGATACGCCAGGGCCCAATCCTGATCGTTCGCCCAAGGGTCGTTACGTTCTCCGCACTGGCCGTTGGTTGAAAATGCGTACACGTGGGCGGCCGAACCCTGGCCTGCCGGCGTAAAGAGTGAGAGATTTCCCCACGTCACCGTGCGTGCGCGTTCTTGCCAGGATTTTTCACCCGTGGCTTTCGCGTAGTGGGCGAATGCCATCGCATTGATCGCGCTCCAATAGTGCGGGAAGGTATCGCCGTAAGTGCGGATTTTCCCAAACCAGAAATCGTCCCAATGCCGGATCGAAATTTTGTTGAGGCGGTGATCTGGCTGCTCGCCGGCAAACGCTTCGAGCACGCGCAATTGTTTTTTCGCGCCGTCGAGATACGTGACCTCGCCGGTCGCCCGATAAACTTCCAGCAGCAATTGCACTGCAGGCGCCACAATCGATTGCTCATAGTTGACTTCAAATGGCGGATAATTCGTGCCGTTTCGCAACAGGTTGTCGGCATGCGCCCGAAAATTTGCCAGCAGTTCGGCCCGTTCGGCGTCGCGTCCAGCCTCGGCCAGCGTCGCGAGCGTATCAGTTACTTGAATACCGATGGCATAGTACTTCGCTCCGCCGTGCGCGTAATAACTGCGCAACACTCGCACCATGCGTTCGAGTTGGTCCGCTTCGCGCGTGGCCCGATAAAGCGCAAGATGGAGGTGTGCAATCCAGGGATAATTGTAGAGACGGTGCGAAGGCTGGCGGCCAACGTTATTGAAGACCGTGCCTGAATCGTCCTCCAATTCACGTGCCACAAAATCGGCATAGCGGCGTAGACTGGCGGTGAGTTCCTCGCGAAAGGCGTCGTCGCGGCATTGCGGCAAATAAAGCGCGCCGAGCACACCCATCGCCACACGCTCACGACCGGCGTTGTGGTCATTGCTCGTCGCGTAAATCTGTTGGCCCGTCTCGTTGTCATATGCGAGGTAGGCGCCGTCGAGTGGTTCGCCAGGGGCGTGGCGTTGTTGGTGTCGGACAATAAAACGAACACGTGCGTCGATCAACGCCTCGGGCGATGCGACCACGTTGGCCCGCAACCACGTGCAGCTCTCACCGCGAGCGAGTTCAATCTTCATTTCGCCGGGCTCGGACGTTGGAATCGTGGCGCGCAGGGTTTTACCATCCAATTTGGCCGGTACAAGTTTCCCGTTGGCGGACAGCGTGGCATTTTCCAAAGAGGTTTCGGCCTCGGCCATGATTTCAATCGGCTCGCCAGCCTGAACGGTGTAGCGCTGAGCCGTCAGCCGGACGACGTTTTTCTCGCGACTGATTTTCGCGAAAAAGTCATCCCATCCCGTATGCCAAAATAACCTCCAGGAAATGGTTTTGGTTGTACCACGTTTGACCGTCATGGCAGCAGGGTGCAGAAGAAAAGTCCCGCGATCGCTATACGTCGCCCCTCGCTGGCTGTAGGCTTCCAATGCCCCTTCGGTCACGATCAGTCCAAGATGGGGTGCCGCCGCACCCATGCGCGTGGCGTTGATCCAAGCCGTGCTGCCGCCCATCCACAGGTGCGTGTGACAACGCGAGGTCAGGCTGAGGGTCGCTCCAGGATATTGATCGAACAATGGCGCAACAATCGAAACCGAACCTAGCGGGAGAACTAGGTCGATAATGCTGTTGTTTTTAAAACTGTAGGACTCGTGCAGCCCGTCATCGCGCAATTCACGCCGTACTATGACTGTTAGCGAAGGGGCTTCGTAAATCGTTTCGTGGACATTGCCCAACACTTGCCGCGACTTCACGCTGTGCAACAAGCCGGTGTGGGCCGTTTCCACCAGGCCCCACTGTCCCTGCGCCTTTGCCTCAGGAGATTCGTTAGCGATCCACTTGGTCTTTTCCCATCGCCCGGCTTCTCGGAGCCAGTTCATGTGCAATGGATCCTCCTTATTCTGAATACTGGCAATAGCTCCGGTCGCCGGATCGATCTGGAGTTGCCAGACTTCGTTACCCCACGAAAGTAGAGCGGGAACAGGCTGCGGCGGGAGATCGGCTGCGCCGCAGAGAATCGGCAGCAAAAAGGAAACAAAGTAAGCGGGAACGAGAAAAAACTTCATAAGCGAATACCGGGCGGTAAAGTGAATTTATCGTGGCGACGTCGCCTCGCAGTAAATGGGCAATTGGTTCGGCGAAGCCACAGATGGCGGCGGCACTGGTGCGCCGACGGCCTTGATTACAAAATTGTCGTAATACGGCGTACTAAGTTTTTTGTTTTCCCGCGCGGCCGCCACCAAGCCGGCCATGCCACGGGTGTACAATTCGTCGGTCGTCTTCAAAACTTCTTTGCCGTCGACTAAGCCAGTCACCGTCATGCCTTCGAAACGCAACAGCAGGCTGTGCCACTCGCCGGGGCGGATGTTTTGCACCTGAGTCGTGGCGAGGACCTTTTCGCCGCCCTCGCTCTCATCGTTTGCCTTTTTGAGAAGCGCCTGCTGCTCGGCGTCGCCCACCGGTTTCTTTTTGTCCTTTTTGCCGCGCACAACGACGAGGTCACATTTCCCATCATCGCGCAGTTGCATGAAGTAGCCCTTGGGAATGGTTCCGTAGCCGGTGCCGACGTGATTCACCCGGCCCATCACACCAGCAGTGTCTCCGGAATTTAGCCACACATCGACGCTGACTTCGTAGTCCCGCCAATGCTCGTCGCCCAAGATCGTGTATGGCTGCCACGACGGCGCCCAGGAAATCGGCCACGCCGGAATTACTTGGCGCAGCGCCCTGCCCTTTCCATCCGGACGAGCCGCGAGTTCAAACACTTCCTCGATGTCCGCGAAATACCGTGGCAGATGCCCCCATTGCTCCGGCTTTGCATAGCTCTCAAAGTTCTCCGCATACGGAAAAGGAAACGCATGCGGAGCCAGAATCGCTTCGAACGAACCTTTTTGCTGCCCTGTCGTCGTGGAGAGGGAATAAATCGAATCAGGGTCAACCTTGAGCATGAATACGCCGTCCACTGGTTCGACCGACGTTTGCTGTACGAACTGCTCCTGTGCATTGCTGCGCCAGACACAAAGTTTCCCCGAAGAGAGCCCACCACTCACCAAAAATCGGATTTCTTGTGGCACACGCGCCTCTTTCGTTTCGATGATAATACTGTAATCGTTCGTGGGAGATTTCAATGTGACGAACGTGCCACCATCGGCAAGCTCTCCGCAGCCACCATTGAGATATTCCCAGCCCACTTCCGTGAACTGCCCATAGTGCGCATAGCCCCAAAGCGCTTCTCTTACCTGGTAGTGTCCGCTCCAGGGGGAATGCGCCAGCACCGTCGCAGGATCTGCGGCGTAGGGCTCCATCGGATACACGCCAGCGATGTCGTACCAGTTCACGATTTTGGTCGCGCCGCTGTGGATGAAATTGTCGTTGAAGCATTCGACCAGGCTGATCGTGCAATCGAAGCCTTTTTTATAGACATGATCCTCAGTGTTCCAGATCGGCTTGCCCATCTGCGCCGCCATTGCCTGCACCTCCTTCGAAGCATGCGCATTGGCTTTTCCATACATCACGTGCGCACCGATGATGTCGATTGAGGCACGCAGCTTTTCGTCGGAAAACATCTGCGCGACAAAATCGAATTTATTATCAGGCCAGTTGTCGAAAGCGTGCAGCTTCACTTTGCCAAAACCGTTCGCATCGAGCGCAGCTCGGAGTTTCTGCGCGAACTCGAAGCTCACACCCTTTTCGTTTCGGCAACCAAGCGCTTCAAATTCCAGCCCATAAGCGTTGCGCAACCCTTGCAGCCATTTCACGTAATAATCTGCAGCATCCTGCGTCCAAAATTTCCCGCCACCGATCCAGCCCGGCGCGCTCCATGCCGTGCCATCAAGCGTGAGGTTTGGGTTGCGCTTTTTCGCCTCGCGCAAAATCCACCATATGTAACCGCGCGTGTACTTCAAATCGTCGCGCGTGCGCATATGGCTCGGCATCGAGCCCTGCGTTGAGTTTCCATCGCCGGGGATTTCGACGAGCAATGCGCTGATGGACGCGCCGAACTTTGGCTTATAGACTAAATCGAGAATCTGGCTCCGCTGCGGCTCAGGATAATCCTTGAGCAATACCGCCGTCGCGCCTCCGCCGTTGACGAGGCCGATGCCGTCGAACCTCTTGCCACCGGCATCGCCTTTGAGCTGGACGACTTGAACTGCCGCGCCAGTCGCGGCTTGATCCCCCGCGGCAACACGCGTCGTCAAAGCGACCATGCAGAGAGTCCACAAAGCAACAGAGAACACCGCAGGGTAAATAAGAAAGCGACAATTCATGCCAAGGCAGTCAGGCAGTTTCAAACTCCCAGTTAAACCGCCTTTTTTGCCGTACCGTAAGGCAGCGCAAAACCACTGCACTAGAGGACCCAGCTCCCAACTCAACCCGTCTTGCCCACACTCCGCTTCAGCCGCTTCTGCTTCGCGCGGAAACTCAGGCCAATCCGATTTGCGAGTTTGCGCACCCGTTCTTCCCAATGTGCACCGGCCAGATTTTTATTCTCCGAGAAACGTGGCTCCAAGGCTCGGGCGACCTCGCCCACGCTCTTCAGCTTCGAAATTTCCGGCCAGTATAACCAGAGCAACAGGTAAATTCCCGTCGCGTCCGTCGTATTGCCCAATGCCTGGCGGTCCAGCAATTCAGGCAGCCGGTTGCCAATCGCCATGCCCTCCACGAAGGCGCGCCGCTCCTCCACATTTGGACCAAACAACCGGTTCATGATGTGTTTTTGAAATTCGTCCGTCAGCGGAATCTCGCCCGAACCCACCTGGATCGCGATCGCCCGCGCCCTTCCATCCAGCCCAGCCCGTTCCGCTAGTTTTTCCGCCAGTGCGCCGCCGCTGATCCGGTGCGTCTGCACAAGATCCTGCACCTTCGCCGCCCAGGCCACCGCAATGCCTTCCGTCAAAGCCGAACCATCAGACAAGAGAATCGTTGTATACTCCTTCGGCACAAATTGCGCTTGCAGGATCCGCATCACGCGTTGCGTCCATCCCGGAAATTTTCGCAACAGTGTCGGATCGCGTCCCACCCGAAACGCCTCGGCAATCCGGTCGAGCAGTCGATCCATGGTGACCTCAGGCAGTGGTGTGAAAACTAATTTAGCCACGACTAGAAACGCTTCGCAGGCACCGGCCAAACACAATCCCGAAACATACCTCGCCCCCGGACAGCCCCGCGCCCCGCCTGTCCGGGGCGAAACCCTGTCCGTTAGCATGCCGCATCGATTCTGCGAAATTCGACACGTGCAAAAAACATTCCACAACTTGTCCCGCGTAAGTGCCTTAAATTCGCATGCGCTCCGTCCTCGCCATGATTTCGCCGGATTTCCGCTCCGGCTCAACTCGCTCGCCTTCCCCATTCTTCGTCACGCGCGTTCCTATCTCGCCATTGGTCCTCTCGGTCGCTGCCGCGAGAGCCACCAACAAAGTCGTTACCATCGCGCGCAACAACCCGATGGCTCCGGCGATGTACAAGCCCGGGCGCCGCCTGCCGGCTTCTTTTAACTCATCATCCGAACCGGCGACGCGTTGGATTAACTCGGTCGACCCATCGCAACCCGCCAATCGGGCGGCGTCCCTTCACTTGTCGCAGACGAGGCGAATTACATCGTCAAAATGCATGGACTCGGCCGCCTTGTTGTTCTGCAAGGCCTTTCTCCATTCGTCGGGCACAACGGGCGCAGAATTTTTCCTGCCCTCCGCCGGTTTTCCGCCTGCAATGCGCGCGTCGATCGCGAAAGCCAAAGGCCCGCTCTTTAGACGGGGAAGCGTCAGCTTCTGTAACTGTTGCTCCAGATCCTTCAGACCAGGCACCGCCTTGCCGTTCGCATCGACAACCCACACGTGGGAATGCCCGGAGTGCACCACGAGAATTATATAGAACTGCTTTGGATCTTTATCCTCGGCAAAAATCGAACCGCATTTGATCTTCACGCGATCGATATAGGCAACGATCTCGTCGGTCGAAACGCGCTGGGCAAACTCATCCTGACTCATGTAACCGAGGTTGATGCTGCCGATGCCAAAACCCTTTGCCTCTTTGGACCCCGGCGTTTCGGCAGGAGCGGAATCCTGGTCGGTTTTGCCTTTGAGCTTATCCACGTCGACCAATTTGAACCGTTGCATGACCTCAAAGACTTTATCCGCCTCGGGCCAGTTGCTTTCCGGCGCTCCCGAAACCGAGGCGACCATCATGTCCATATCGTCATTCCAAAAGAACGAATAAATGACATGGTATTCGTCGTCCGGATTTTTCGCGTTCGCCTGCAATACTTCGATGCCAATCCTTCTAAAATATCCAAACTCCAATTCGGGCCAGGTTCGGATCACCTTCTTCGCATTCTTTTCAAAAAGATTCAGATTCTTTTGCGCGGCCTCTTTTGCAGAGACTCCAGTTTTCTTTTTAATGCCGACAATGCCTTGGATCTTGAAGCCGGTATCATAGCTGCCGCCCGCGTTCTTTTCCTTCGAGGCAATGAAAAGAAAGCCGGTCTGCGTCATGCCACCGTGGAAATGCCACGATTCCGGCATCAACAGTTCGCCACCCAAAGGTTCCAATGCCTGCGTCTTGAAACCCTTCGGCATTTCAACCATGCCGATTGCAAAACACGAAGACAGCACAAGCAGGGCGAAGATTTTTATTTTCATGTTCTTTAGGGGTGGCAAAGGGGTTTGCCGACGATGAGCTTTGGGCTGTCTGCAAGTACAAATTGGCCGAAGCGCATGAGCAACGCTTAAATAGCCAAACCAACCGGCAGAGGCTTAAAAAATTCCCTGCTGCCAGTAAGTGTGGTTGGAGAAATTGGCAGGATCTGTAACGTTCGTCGCACTACTTTGGTTGGCCGACGTGGTTTTGCTCCGATTTATCGATGGCACTGCCATGGCCGTTCGCATCACAGATCTGGAATTCCCTCATGTACTGGCGCTGCTGCGCGCGATGTTGCGTGAAGCAGGTTTGGGCGCATGGGAGATCGAACCCTGGCTCTCAAAAAGTGCGGCTCGTATTGCCCGGGACTACCGGGAAAACAGCGGAGCCTATTTCGTGACCTATATTGATGGACAACCTGTCGGCGTCGCCGGTGCACAGTTGCGCGAAGCTCAAGCGTTTCTTTCGTTTAAAACCACCCGCTATGGCCAGATCGTCGACGAATACGTATTGGCCAATCATCGAGGAAATGGCTTGGAGCAGAAACTTCGAACCGCCGCACTCGGATGGATCGCCCAAATGGGCATGCCTGTGCTTGAGTCCACTCCTCCCAACCTCGCCCGCCTCGCCGTGCATAGCCATGGTGGAAAGTTGTAGCTAGCGATCAACGCTCGAAGCTCGACCGAAGCGGACTTGATCGACGTGGAAGGCGAGCCTCACCGTAATCGCTTCGCCGTCGCCCGCTAATTTTAGACGAACAGCCTCTGGACAAAACGCGTTGGCGCCAAAGGAGGATGTGAGTACAGTCTATTCCGATGATCGAACCCGAACCATCTGCTCCTTTGGTGAACGATTCTTTCCCCGACGGAAGCGTGGACGCTGGCATTTACGCGACGTATGCAGAAGGTTTTGAGCATAGCCTTGTCGTGCTGGCGATGGGCGAAACCTGCTGGCTTGTTTCGACCGACAATGGACATCACTTGCGGGTCGAACCATCCGCACTCGACAACGTGCGTCGCCAGCTCACACATTTCGACCGAGAACAGGCCGGATGGCCGCCGCGTCCATTCGCGGATGACGCACTTCGTACCCGGCGCATGCCGTTCTCTCCATTGTTGTGGGTATTGGGGATATTCGTTGGTTACTGGGCTCAAAGCGAACGTCCGGGTTTGACCGACGCCGCGCTGCTCGATGCGCGGCGCGTTTTCGATCAAGGCGAATGGTGGCGCGTGTGGACCGCCCTTTGGTTGCACGCCGACCTGGGTCACCTTGTTTCAAATGCAGCCAATGGATTTATGATATTTTCCGTCGTGATAGCGACCTTCGGATTTTATGCCGGTTGGAGTTTGATCGGTGCCTCTGCGATAACCGGCAACGTCGCCGCTGTCGCGCTGCACGCGGGCGACGATTATCGCTCCCTCGGCGCCTCCACTGCGGTTTTTGCTGCGCTGGGCCTGCTGGTCGGACGCGCGATTCGGCTGGCAATCCGCGTCGGCCGTCTCCATCGCCTGCGCACTCTGCTAACACCGCTTTTCGCCGGCCTCGTTATTTTAGGACTGTATGGCGCGGGCGGGGTGCAAGTCGATGTCCTCGCGCATGCCCTCGGATTTGCCGCTGGTATATTGTTTGGCTTTTGCGCGGTCCGGACAAACGTGAAAACTCCGTAGTGTCTTGCTGAGCCAACAGGCAGCGCAGTCCACGAATCCGGAACAAACGGGGGACTGCGCTCCTGATGTGAAATTTGGCTCAGAACTTAAAACGCAAGCCTGCGCCGTAAGACCACATATGGACGTCGACAGAATAGTTTTTTCTCGGCTCCGCGTAGGCCACACCGGCAAAAATCCCGACTTTGCGGGTGATCCAGGAGCTGGCTTCAAGCCCATAGGTCCAAGCCTGGCTGTCTTGACCCTCGAAGTCGCCTCCGAAACCAATCGACGGAGTCAACGCAATCCAGCGGAAAGGGATTTCGATGCCGACACTGGTGCTCCACGAGCCGGAGTCGTCCTTAAATTTTCCATTAGAAGTCCACATCGAACGGCTTTCGATCTTCGTCGTCGTCCAAGAGTACCCCAATCCAGCCGATATAAATGGCTTAAGCCCGTTGGAGAGCGCCTTATAAAACACAAGGTCGGCGCTCAAACCATGACCTTCGGACTTGTATGCATAAAATCCGGGGAACTCAGTTTTGTAGCGGCTGTACCCATAACCGCCGGAAATATCCAGATAGCGGGTAACCGGAATATTAACGCCCAAGGAAGTGCCATAGATGTTGTCGGATGTGTGCGACGGATCGCCGATCGCAAAATCCAAAGAGCCGTAACGCTTGCCCAGGTTGCCTTGGCTTGTTTCAGAGGTCGCCGTGGTTTGGGCGCGAGCGAGAATTGAACAAAGCATGGAAGCTGTGAGCACACCGATGCTGATGATAGTCTGGAGTTTTTTCATATGTAGTAGGTTTCCCCGGCCTTTTTCCCGGTTTCACCTTACGAAACGCGTCCTTCCATGGATGTTCCAAAGGTACAAAAAAAATCCTGATTAAAGAGCGGAACAAAACCACTTTCTTGCGACAGACGTCGCACGAAGTAGCCACGTCATACCTCGTGCGACTTGCGATTGGACGAAAAATGGATGCGTTACAGGCATCATGAAACGGCGAAATTTTATTGGCCTTTCGCTCGGAGCCGTCCCCGTCGTCATGCTTGGGCAAGACAGCATTTCCACCACCCCGCCGGCATCGGGTACGCGCACTCCCGTACACGTGCCGACCGACGTCGATCGTTTCAAGGAGCCCCGTGTCATCGCCGACCGCAGCGTGATCGATCGCAAAGTGGCCTCGATCGATACCGCAGGTCAGCTCTTGGTTATAGAAAACCACGCCCAAGGACCTTTCGGCCCGCCACGTCACGTGCACCACGACCAAGACGAATGGTTTCACGTGATCTCGGGCGTCGTCGTGCTCGAAGTCGGCGAGCAAAAATATCGTCTGATGCCCGGCGACTCGGTGCTGGCACCGCGTGGCATTCCCCATGTGTGGGCTCAAGTCGCACCCGAAGGCGGACGGCTGCTGATCGCGTTTCAACCCGCCGGAAATATGGAAGCGTTCTTTGCCGAACTAGGAAAATTCGGCAATTTTCCGCCACCGCCTCAGGCCCGTGAACTTTTCGAACGACACGGCATGTCGATTGTCGGCCCGCCGCTTAGCATTATAAACGGGCCCAAGCCGTCCCCGAACGGAACCAGCGAAAACAAATAGGTCCGGGAGATGTCTGTTTTACGGGGATTGGATCGTTGAATAGGGAGAGGCGCAATGCCTCGTTCTCCATCGATCCACTATGAACAAAAATAAACTCAAGAGTATCGGCGCCGTCGCTGCGGGCCTGTTTTCTATCATTATTGTCAGCACCCTCGTGGACGTAGCGCTGCACGCAGCCAAAGTTTATCCACCGGTCGGCGAGCCAATGACCGACGCACTCTCTTTTCTCGCGAGTAGTTACCGCCTCGTCATTGGTATCGCCGGCGCCTGGCTCACGGCCCGACTCGCGCCTGACCGCCCAATGCGGCATGCGATTATTCTCGGCAGCATCGGAATCGTGCTCGGACTTGTGGGCGTGGTGGCCACTTGGAATCTGGGACTCGGACCGCGCTGGTATCCGATCTCGCTCGTGCTAGTGGCGCTGCCGCAATGTTGGTTCGGCGGCTGGCTGCACACCCGATCCAGGCAAACCGCGGCTTGAAATAGCGGTCGGAGAAATCGCAGCTGTCCGTCCGCACAATCGACGGCATGGTTGTGAGGTGGAAAGATTAGCCTTGGGATAAGGCCATGACTTCCCCCGCTCATCATCCCGCCTTGATGCCGCGCAAAAAGTTTTTGTCGCGGGTAAGACTGCATAGCGCCGTCGCCGGAATCGCGCTATTCGTCAACCTGGGCGTGGGCATGCTGGGCTATCATCTCTTTGAAAACCTCGGCTGGGTGGACGCGTTTGCAAACGCAGCCTTGATCCTCTCGGGCATGGGACCGCTGGCACCGATCCATTCGCAATCAGGAAAAATCTTCATCGGAATCTACGCGATTTTCAGCGGCGTGGTTTTCCTAACGACGGTCGGCTTCTTTCTCACACCGATTGTTCACCGGATCCTTCACCGGCTGCATCTCGAATCTACCGGTTGATTGCTTTCGACCGTCCTCACGCGCCGGGACGTCGCGTGCCACCTTAAGGCGGTATTCGCGTACGACGATGCCGGTATGAGATGGTTTTGTTTACCCTAGGCAAACGTCGGTTGCTTGGGCCAGCCCGCCGGTGAATCCTCCCACTCTTCCTGTCGACCGTAGGGCGTGAGGTCGAGAAACGCATCCGGCGCATGAAGCGAATCAAGACCGCGAGCATACGCTGAATAGGTGTGGTACACATCGGTCCCGTCGCGGAAGAAAACCGAATTGGCCGGCCAATCTTCTTTTAGCGAGTCCGCGTCGAAGCCGGAGGCAAGTAGTTCGGCTTTATTTCGGTAGTTGTATTCGAGCGGCGCCTTCGCTTCGTCGAGTGTGGTGTGGAAGTCGTAGTTGAAATCGGTGCCGTGCGAGGAATACCAAGGAAACGTCCATCCGTGCTCCGCTTTGTACGCGGCAACCTTATCGAATGGCGCGCGGGAAACGGCGACGAAGGTGACCTCGCGCCCGGCGAGAACATCGCGGAGGCGCGGGTTGTTAAACGTGTGGTGCGCCGCCCCGGTGCAGCCCTTGCAGAAGGCCTGACGATCCTCAAACCACATGAAGTGGTGCACATACAACTGTCGTCTACCGGCAAAAAGTCCCAGCAGATCGAGCGTGCCATCGGGGCCGACGAAGGTGTAGGGCTTTTCGATTTTCACCATGGGCAGCCGGCGGCGGGCCGCATTTACGGCATCGCGGAGTCGAGTGACTTCTTTTTCCTGGGCGAGTAACGCCTTGCGCGCAGCAAGCCAGACTTCGCGGGAAACAACCGGAGGCATTCCAATTTGAGCAGAGATTTTCATGATCGATTTCGTGCAGCGAGCGCGTGAATGCCCTCGCTTTCAAACTACGACGAACGAATCGGGACTATTCGGACATTTTGTCATGCTGAGCGTATCGAAACACCCCTTCGACGTCACGCGGAGCAGTGGGCATTGCCCAATTGGACCCTTCGCTACGCTCAGGATGACCATCACCTTCGAATTTGACGACGACTGTCGCCGTGACAGGCTTGGCCCATGCCAAGCGCCATCGCCATTTGTGGAAGTCCGCGTCGTTATGGTAACACCGAAACGCTCCTTGAGCGCGCATTGAACCGGCTGAAAGCCCAGGGTATTCCGGGCGAGCTGATCGCCCTTAGCGGCAAAACAATTCGCGGCTGCACCGCATGCAATGGCTGCCGCGATTCGAAGGACTGGACTTGCCCAACCATCCAGGACGACGACTTCCCGCCGATCATGCAGGCCATGTTGCGCGCCGACATCATCATCGTCGGTTCGCCGGTGTACTTTGGTTCGGCTTCGCCCGAGTTGATGGCACTGCTGGATCGCGCAGGCTATGTCTCCAAAGCCAACGGCGATCTTTTCGCGCGCAAAATCGGCGGTCCCATCGCCGTCGCCCGCCGCGCCGGCCACAACTTCACGTATGCCCAGCTTTTAATGTGGTATATGATCAACGACATGGTCGTGCCCGGCTCAAGCTACTGGAACGTCGCGCTCGCCCAAAATATGGGCGACGTCCTGCAGGACGAGGAAGCGTTGGAAACAGTCGATCGCTTTGCTGACAACCTCGCGTGGCTGGCGGGGAAGTTGGGGTGAGACTCATTCTACATCACCGCTTTGGTTGATTGCTTCTCCTCATGATCCGAACAATCGCATTCTCTATAATAACCTTTGCCATTGGTGTATTCATTGGACGCATCTGGCAAAAGCCGACACCTACATCGGTTATTCAAACCGAGCAATTACCTAAACCAATGTCTCAAGTGCAAGTGCCCGAGACTACGTCGAAACAATCGCCAGCAATAAATTCTTCATCATTTAGCGACCTACCCACAATAGAGAGATTGCAGAAGTTATCGCAGGCATTGTCCTGGCTTAAAAACAATGGGGGATACTATGCAGATATCCCCGTTTTCGGAGACCGTGGTATTAACCCAACATTTATCCAGCTCTTCGGCCTTTCGAATTCCGAACAAAAAATCCTCGAGGAAGCGATCGAAGGTGCAAGACGCCACAGCATCGAAATGAGGACGCGGGCAGCAAAAATTACTGAAGCATCAAAAGGAGATGTATTAGTCGTCGAGATACCGACACAACCCGAAATTGGCGGTCAAATATATGACACACTTTTGGGTTCATTCCGTAGCGTATTAGGCACTGATAGATTTCGCTATTTCAACTTTTTCGCGGGCGAACCATTCGAACGAGCGTTGGATTCATATGGTGCGCTACGTAACAAATTCGAAATCACGCGCATGATTTCCTCAAACGGGACAGTCTATTTTTCATACAAAAAGTATCATGGTGGACCAGGAGCTGAACTCAATAACTGGCATGGAGGTACACTCGATCCAGATGGCTTTGCCCAGTTCTTCCCCGAGATTGCGCCACTTATTCCACCTGCGTTTAAAATCAAACCTGTTCGCTGATTACTCGCTCAACCACAACCCACACCCAAGCGCAGGGACAAATAGGTCGGCGCTGACTCCCTGAGCGGTATCGCGGGGTTTTGAACCGAAGAAACGTTCGTGATCGGCGAGTTGGCGCCAATTTGCCGAGGCGATTTCGTCGCCCACGTGGATAATGACGTCGTACATCGTCGGGTTCACCGCGAAGAGCAGGCGGCGCGAGCCCTGGCTGAAGTCAGCGTTGTAGATGGCAACAGTAGCAGTCGATTCAGGCGCGGAAAAGAATCGGAAGTAGGTCTCGCTCGGGCGCGAGAAGAGCCGCAGGAGCGAACCGATGTCGGAGCGTCGGAACGCGATCCAATCGGCAAAATAGGTATGCGTGGCCGAAAACCGATAAATGCGCCGGTAATCGAGCGCGTTGACCGCACCCAGTTGGTAGGTGTTATTGATGCCGTTCTTCGAACGCAGAAAATCCTGGCCGGCCGAAAGCATTGGAATGCCAATCGAAGCGAAAAGCACCGCGGCCATCAGATGCGTGCGGCGGCGGTCATTGGCGGTCGGATCGGAACCGTTGAAATCCGGATTTTCCGTGATCATATCGATCCACGTGCGGTCATCGTGCGATTCGGTGTAATTCACGGTCTGCGCCGGCCATTTGGCAAAATGCCAGGGCGAGCCTTTGAGGAAATATTCGTAGGCTTCGCGCGAGGCGCCGCCACGAACAAAGTCGCGCAGGAAGTTTCTGTATCCATCGTTCCATGACGCCCAGCCGGTGTCGCGCAGCTGGCCCGCGATGTGACCGCGGTAGCTCCAAGGCTCCGCGATGAGGATGACATCGGGCTTCACGCGTTTGAGCGCGACTTCCACGTCCTTCAAGACATCGAGGCCGAGCAGTTCGGCGAGGTCGAGGCGGAAGCCGTCGACGCCGTACATTTCCACAAGGTGCGTAAGGCTGTCGATGATCAGGCGCTTGGCCATCGCGGCGTCGGCGCGCAGGTCGTTGCCGCAACCGCTCCAGTTGGAAAGCTGCCCGGCACTGTCCATCTCGAAATAGTAGAGCTTGTCGATCAGCATCAAGTGGGCTGGCTCTCCCACGTGGTTATAGACGACATCGAGAATGACCGCGATGCCGCGTTTGTGAAAGGCGGCAACAAGTTCCTGCAATTCACCGATGCCCGAGGCGCGCAGCGGGTCGAGTGCGTAGCTGCTTTCTGGCGCAAAGTAATTGTTCGTCATGTAGCCCCAGTGGTATTCCTCGGGCGTGCGGTTATCGAATTCCTGCACGGGCTGGAGCTCGACGGCGTTGACGCCGAGGTGGTGCAGATAGAAACCGGGGCTTTCGACCCATTTGCGCAGGCCGGCAAAGCCGCGGCGTTCGCCAACGGCGAGCTTGGTCGGTGCACGTTCGATGAGATCGCGGACGTGGGCCTCGGCAATGACCAGATCCTGCCAGGCCGGCGTGCGGAAAGAGCGATCGATTTGCGGCAGGAAAGACCGGTCGATCACGATGCCCGGGCCGGTGCGGTCGACGGTGGCGAGCGCGTAGGGATCAAGAATCTGCTGCGAAGCATCGAACTGGCCGAACACATCGCTAGGACCATCCACGTGATACCAGTAGTACCAACCATGAAGGTTTTCCGCGAGCGTGACTTCCCAAACGTGATCGGCACGACGCACCAGCGGATAGCGGTGCGTGGCTTCCGATTGCTTCAAGTCGTGCGCGACGCAGAGCTCCACACTGGAAGCACGCGAGGCGAAAAGGCGAAAGACGGTTTCGCCGCCGCGCACGATCGCTCCGAGCGGCACATCGCTCGCGTAGGAAAAAAGAAATTCGCCAGGCCGGATCGGCACGCTTTGGCCGGCTTCATCGCCCTGCCACAGCACCGTCCACGCCTCCGAGAGATCGAGCGGCGCCGCGACCGTGAATTGAAACAGGTGCTGGCCGGTGCGTTCAGGATCGACCATGAAGTTAATGTTGCCGCCTTCGTCCCGCACGGCGTTGGGCGCGTGGCCAGGCACATGGAGCCAGCGGTGTTCGCCGGTCACGAATTTGAAACGCACGAATGGATCGGCGTAGAAACGCTGGGCATTTCCCGACCAGAGCAATACCGAATCGCCGGCGAGTTTAGCGGGACGCAGTTGCCATTCGGCCTGGCCGATGCCGTTTTGCCAGCCATTGAAATCGCCCGCCAGGTAAACGGTTGTGCCTTCCGCCGCGAGGTCGGGGTAGCGGTCCAGCCGGAGGAAGAAAAAGATCTCGCCCTTCTTGTTGGCGAAGTAACCGCTTTCCGCGCCGAAGACGTAATCGGGGACTTTCGTGAGCGTGGTGAAAGTCGGGCCATCCGGACCCAGTAAAAGCGGTGGCGCGTAACGGGCTCGCCAGTCGCGTGTCAGCTCAATGACGCCGCGCGAAGGTGACTCAAGCCAGGCCTGGGCAATTCTACATTCGCGGTTAGACATTTGGCGTTGGGCTGTATCATGCGCCGGGCCAGTTTCGCGGGACAAGACTCAAAATATGAAGTTTTAGTCCTTGCCGCCGACTCCCGTTCCCCGCAACGGGGCGATTCACGGCGCAACTTCAAACGCGAGCATCACCGGGTGGCCGTCGAAATACGGTGCCTGGGGCAGGCCGAGCAGGTAACACGCCGTGGCACAAGTGTCCTCGGTGCGCACTTCGAGCGCGGCGCTTTGCGTGAGGTCAAAATTTTTCCGCACTCCCGGACCGCACGCGATCCAAGGGATGTGACGGCTGCGAGCGTCGTCGACCCCGTGAGTCAAACCCGCACCGCCGTGATCGGCCGAGAGAATGATGAAGGTCGACGACCGGATGCCAGCCTGATCAAGCGCAGCGAACAACTGACCAAGTTGGCGATCGGTTTTTTCAATGGCGGCATATTGTTCGGGCGAGCCCCACCCGTACTTGTGACCATTGGCGTCGACATCGGGGAAATGCACAAAGAGCAAATCCGTGGGCTTCGTCTCGATGAGCTTGATCGCGCTCGCGACGACCACCTCGTTGTTGGAATTACCCTCTTCGGGCATGGCAACGAACGAAACGGTGCCGGGTTTGGCGAGAGCGGAAAACTTGGATTTCCCCGCAATCATCGCGGCGGAATACCCGGCCTTGGTCGCCATTTCGAAGAGAGTGGGCACTTTCGGGTAAACCGGTTCGGTAAAAGGCAAATCACGGTTCCACTCGATGCCATGTTTTCCCGGAGCCACGCCAGTCAACATGCTCGTGTGCGAGGGCAAAGTGATCGAGACGGCCGTTGTCTTCGCCCAAAACGTGTACGCGCCTTGTTTTAGGAGGCTGCGCAGGTTCGGCATATCAGCCAGCAGCGCGCGATCCGGCCTCAATCCATCAATGCTGATAATCAGCATGTGTTTCACCGCCGGAATTGGCCGCTGAGGTTTCGCCCAGGCGCTGGCAGTCTGCGCGCGGGAGACCACGGCAAAGAAAAGCATCACGATCGACGCGAACACGACTTTCATGGATGCCATGTCACCCGGTCTGCACCGCATTGTAAAGCCCCGGCCGGTGACGTTCAGTTGACAACACCGCCCTGCCTCAGTCGTCGTAGTGCCAGTGTCCAATCGCGAAAAGATCCTCGTCGCCATGTCCGGTGGAGTCGACAGCTCCGTCGCCGCCCTGCTTTTGAAAGAACAGGGCTACGACCTCGTCGGCGCGTACATGAAGAACTGGATCAATGAGGACAATATTGTCGGTCATTGCCCATGGCAGCAGGACATCGAGGACGCCCGCGCCGTCGCGGACAAGCTCGGCATCGAGTTTCGCGTGGTCAACCTCATGCAGGAATACCGCGAACGCGTCGTGGCGTATTTGCTCGATGGTTACAAACGCGGTCTCACGCCCAATCCCGACATCATGTGCAACCGGGAAATCAAGTTCGGCGTTTTCCGCGCGTGGGCAAAGGACCATGGTTTCGCCGCCGTCGCCACCGGCCACTATGCACGGCGCGAACAAAATGCCGATGGCACTTTCTCGCTGCTCGAAGGCGCGGATAAAAACAAGGACCAGTCGTACTTTCTCGCGTTGCTCGATCAGGATCAGTTGCGCGACGCCCGCTTTCCCATTGGCCATCTGCCAAAACCTGAACTCCGCCAAATCGCCAGCAAGGCGAGCCTCGCCACCGCCGCGAAAAAGGACAGCCAGGGCATCTGCTTCATTGGCGAAGTGAAGATGCAGGATTTCCTCCGCCAATACGTGCCTGACGAACCGGGTCCCATCGTCCGAGCGACCGATGGCAGGGAGCTCGGTCGACACCGTGGCCTGCACTATTACACCATCGGCCAGCGCCGGGGCATCGGCGTGCCTTCCAACACCGACTTCGAGAAATACGTCGTCGTCGGCAAACGCGCCAGCGACCGCGCCCTGCTCGTCGCCTTCGATCACAACGACGCGCCCGGACTCTTCGTTTCAGAAATCCGGATACACTCGCTTCGCTGGAATGCCGAACCAATAACTATCCCTCGACAGCTCGACGGCCGCGTGCGCTATCGCGATCCGCGTGTGGCTTTGGAATTTATTCCCGAACCAGGCGACACCGCACTCATTCGCTTCCGCGAACCGCAGCGCGCCCTCGCTTCCGGCCAAATCCTCGCCCTCCACGACGGCGAACGCCTCCTCGGCGGCGGCGTGTACGTTTAGACCGCCTTTTCGGCAAGCCGTTGAGTCAGCTTGGCTTCCCCTCCTGTCCATTGAGTTGGCCAAGACACACTCTAATATTCGGTAGTAGGAATCGATTACCGTCCCGAAGGATCACTAATACTCTTTACCTTTTGTACCTGTCTGGTGTGTTCTACCCCAATCTCACAAGGGAGGCCCTTGGGAGCCCTGTCCAGCATCAACCTTAGCTTATCGCCCATGACTTCGCCATCTCTCAAGGCGCGTGTGTTCGCGCTCGTTTCCTGCATTGCCGTCAGCCTTGCCCTTCCCCTTGTCGCTAGCGCAGCCTCCACTGTGTTGCCCGTTTCAAAAACCGTCGGGAGCGGCTCAGTTCGGTACAACCTGTCCGTCACCAGCGATACCACATGGACAGCCACAACCAACGCCAGCTGGGTCACCCTGACGCAGAGCACGGGCGCCTACTCTACCGGTATTGTCGTCACCGCCACGGCTAATTCCACCGACGCCGATCGCTCCGCGACGATCACGATCGATGGACAGACTCACACTCTCACCCAACGCGCACGCGCCACCGCAACAACCGACTGCTGGGGCATGGGTGATAATGGTTCCGGCGAACTCGGCGATTATACGGCTTCCCAACGGAGCACACCTGTTCAGATCGCCTCCGGCACGCGAGTATGGGCCGCTTACGAACAAACATTCATCGAGAAAACCGGCGGCGGGCTCTATTCCTCTGGCTGGAACGGCGTCTGGCAGCTAGGTACTGGTTCGACCCAGCGTTCGTCCAGTATTCTCGCCCCAGTGACCGTCGCATCCATTTCCACGACGGGCGTGCTAGACATGGCCACAACCATCAACAACAGCTACTTCATCAAGCCAGACGGCACACTCATTGCAATCGGCAGCAACTCAGACAACCAACTCGGCAACACGTCTTCGTCCTCCACGAGCACCGGCGTCACCGTCGCAACAGGGGTCAAAGCGGTAGCGGCCGGGTTCAACTTTTGCCTCTTCCTCAAGACCGACAACACCCTCTGGGGCATGGGCCGCAATGACTCCGGCCAATTAGGCGATGGTTCCACCACCACACCCAACACACCGATCCAAATTGCCACCGACGTCGTTTCGATCGCAACGGGCGACCGTCATAGTCTCTTCATCAAAACTGACGGCTCCCTGTGGGGCATGGGGTCCAATAGCGCCAGCCAATTAGGCAATGGTAACACGACACAACAAACGACACCCATTTCCATCGCAACCGGCGTCTCTTCCATTTCAGCGTCGTCTTCCACCAGTTTCTTTATCAAATCAGATGGGACCCTCTGGGGCATGGGATTGAGAGGCGGCGGCATCCTCGGCATCTCTGGCGGAGGCACTCAGACCACACCCGTTCAAGTTGCGACCAATGCATCGTCGGTGGCTGCAGGCCAGGACTCCACCGCTTACATCAACACGAGCGGCCAATTGCTCACAACCGGCGACAACACCTACGGCCAACTTGGCGATGCCACCCTAAACTCCCGCGCCTTCTTCGTCGTGGTCGCAAGCGGAGTGCAAGCCGTCGCCGCCGGCTACGATCATTTCGTTTTCAAGAAAATCGACGGCTCGGTGTGGACAGTCGGCAGCAACAAAGATGGCCAACTCGCCGACAGCGCAAACACCAACAATTACAGACCGGTCCACGTTCTTAACGACGTCAAGGATGTCGCCGCCGGTCGCAACCATTCGCTGTTGGTCAAAACCGACGGCACACTCTGGACGACAGGGCTAAACCTCTGGGGCGAACTTGGCGATGGGACATTCAACAACCACAATGTACCCGTGCAGGTGGCGACCAATGTTGCTGCCGCGGCCGGAGGCAACTCCCATAGTATTTTTCTAAAGAACGACGGTACTCTTTGGGGAATGGGATCCGGTTCGTCCGGAGCTTTGGGCAATGGTTCCACGTCCACCCGCACCAGCCCGACCCAGTTCGCCAGCGATGTGACCGCGATGTCCACGGGATTTGGCCACACGTTGTTCCTCAAATCCGACGGCACGCTCTGGGCCACCGGCTTGAACGATCACGGCCAGCTCGGCGACGGCACCATCACAAACCGAACTACCCCTTATCAGGTATCTACCGGGGTCAAGGCCATCGCCGCAGGCCTGCACCACAGTATGTTTGTCAAGACCGACGGCACACTCTGGGCCATGGGTTACAATGCCTATTATCAACTCGGCAATGGTTCGACGACGGATCAACTCTCCCCGATCCAGGTTGCCAGCGACGTCGCAGCGGTCACGTGCGGAGGTTATCTCACAACAACAGCGTTCAGCCTCATCATCAAAACCGACGGCACGCTCTGGGGCGTGGGCTCCAACGGCTCTTATCAACTCGGCCGCACCTCCCCGTCCGTCGTCACCGCGTGGACCCAACTTGCCACCAACGTCAGTAAAGTCGCCGCTGGCAACTATCACACCGTATTCGTTAAGAACGACAAAACCCTGTGGGCATGCGGTTCCAGCAGTTCGGGCCAACTCGGCAACGGAACCTCCAACTATGTTTCCACCCCACAACTGATTGCCTCCAACATCGAGTCGGTTTCCGCCGGTTATGATTTCACGATCTTCGTCTCCTCCGGCGAAATCACAGCAGGAGCGCCTACCATTACCGCTTCTCCCCCCAATCTGATTATCGACTACAGTCTGAATGCCAGCTTCACCGCCAGCGCAATCGGCACGCCCTCTCCGACCTATCAATGGCAGGTCTCGATTAACGGCGGCACCACTTGGACCGACCTTTCCAATACCGCTCCCTACTCCGGTGCGACATCGGCCACACTCATTATCGCCACCCCCACGGGCGCTTTCAGCGGCAACAAATATCGCTGTCTCGCAATCAACACGGCAGGCACCGCAATTAGCGATTCAGCCACGCTCACGGTCAACTCGCCGCCCGTCATCACCAGTCCGACCACCGCCTCCGCCACGGTCGGCGCTGTATTCAGTTATCAGATCGTCGCAGACTACAGCCCAGCCAGCTACTCCGCCACCGGCCTCCCCGCCGGACTGAGCATCAATACCAGCACTGGCGCCATCACTGGCACACCCACCAACGCCGGCGCGAAGGTCGTGACCCTTTCCGCAACCAACGCTTATGGTACGGGCACCGCCACCCTGACCCTGACCGTGGCCAAAGCCGCCGCTACCGTTACCCTGAGCAATATCGCCCAAGCCTACGACGGCACCCAGAAGTCCGCCACCGCTACCACCAGTCCGGCCGGATTAACCGTTGCGCTGACTTACAACGGGAGTTCGACGGCACCAACCAAGCCCGGCAGCTACCCGCTCGTCGCCACCATCAACGACGCCAACTACTCCGGATCGACAACGGGTAACTTTGTAATCTCCGCCCTGCAAGCTCCGGTCGTTCCCGACGGCTATGCGTCCACCGCGACTGGCGGCGGCGCCCAGATTGTCACCACCGTGACCACCGCGGCTGCGCTCAAAACCGCCGCCGAAGCCACTGCTGCCGCCGTCATCACCATCGATGGCTCACTCGATCTTTCGACCCTCAGCCCAGCCGGTGTGATCAACGTCGCATCCAACAAAACCATCCAAGGCATCGATGCCGATGCCACCATCATCGGCAACCTCTCGCTAGGCACAGGCGTGCAAAACGTCGTCATCCGCGGCTTGAACATCACCAACCCCAACGGCGACGGCGTCACCCTCGCCGGCGCGAGCAATGTCTTCATCAACCATTGCACGTTCTTCAACTGCTCGGGATATCTGCTTAACATTAATTCCTTCTCAACCAGCATCACGGCGTCTTGGAACGAGTTCTACTACACAATCGCGCAAACCAGCCACCGGTATGCAGTCCGCGTCTACAGCGTGAAAAGCAGCGGGCCTGTCGGTGTGACCGCCCCCATGTTCGTGAGCCTGCATCACAATTGGTGGTCAACGCTGTGCGACCAAGCCCTGCCCGAGGTCGATTATGACGGCGCCTATGTTCATTTGTATAACAACTACTACAATCTTACCGGCAACACTGCCGGCATTTCGGCCCTGACCAAATCCCAGCTCCTCGTCGAGCGCAGCTATTTCACGGGCTTGAACACAGCGTTGAGCAAGAGCGGTGGCGGCCTGATCAAGGCCATCGACAATAACCTTGTCAGCATCGCGATCTCCCCCGGCGTCAACGACGACCTGGTCTTCACGCCTTCATATTCATACGAACTTATTCCTACCGCCAATTTGCCTGCAACCTTAACCGCTCCGGCCCCCGCCGCCGGCGCAGGAAATATCGCCGGCGCTTCCTCCGTAACTCCGACCATCAAAAACGCCACTATCACCGGCGCACCGACTTCAGCGGTGGCGGCGGGCGGCGCCTTTACACTCACCGCGGCTCCCGTGGGTTTCACCGGCACGGCCTACCAGTGGCGCCTAAACAATGCGAACCTGGCCAGCGCAACCGCCGCAACTTACCAGGTCGCAAACATGCAAAGCGCCAATGCCGGCACGTACACTGTCGTGATCAGCGGCAGTGCGTCGGGCAACGACGTGGTCAGTGCGCCAGTGTCAATCTCTCTGGCCAGCAGCAGTTCGAGTTCGTCGTCCTCAAGCAGCTCAAGCAGTTCCTCTTCCTCGGGTTCATCCTCAAGCAGCAGTTCCTCGTCGTCTTCGTCCAGCAGTTCCAGTTCCTCCTCCAGTTCCGGCGCTCCAACTCCTCCGCCCACTAACAACAGTGGTCAGGCTGGCGCACCTGGCATTTGGTTCGATCTGGCGCTTGTAACCGCGATTATCGTGAGGTTCCGGTCGCTACGGGTCCAACGAATGATCCGCGCGGACCGCGAATAAGCCTGCTCCGACCAACCAAGGGTTACCGATCGTATGGGGGAAAAGCATTCGCCCTTCTGGCGGGCGAATGCCTCATTGGCGGCTGGGATGTAACGGTAATATTAAAAAACAGCTGTTTGGTTGTTAGGGTTTGCCACATCCGCCGGCTCGGCGAGGAAGGAGGGGTACAACGACTTTCGGAAGGCCCCTTCGTCCCATGAATACAAAACCCTGCGGCTGTTTCAGCACTTTCCTCTGCGCGCTCGGCCTTGCCGTCGCCCTGCTGGGCCTTGGCACCGATGCCATCGCAGCCACCGCTTCCGATTTTTTTTACGCCACCTTGCCCAAAACCGGAGCCGAACCGAACGACCTACCCTATCGTTACCTCGTGCCGGCGAGCTATAACTCCGCCAACGAATACCCGCTCATCGTTTTTCTCCATGGTTCCGGCGAACGCGGCAACAACAATACGGCCCAGCTCAACAACAACGCCAACGGCGCACTGCAACTGGTCTCCACCGCCAACCAGGCCGCATATCCATGCTTCATGCTCGCACCGCAGGCCAGCGTGGCCGAAGGCTGGAATGTGAACACCCTGGCCCAAGTAGTTCGGGCGATTCAAGTCCTCGAGATGACCTACTCGATTGATCCAAATCGGATCTACGTCACCGGCCTTTCAATGGGCGGCGGTGGCACTTGGGAAATCATCACGCGCTACCCGTTCTTTTTCGCCGCCGCCGCTCCCATGTCCGGCTGGGGCGCGGGCTCCTACGAAAAAATCGTGGGAGTCCCGATTTGGAATTTCCATAGCGTCAACGACGGCACCGTCGCCGTGAGCGGCAGCGACAATGCCGTCAGCGCCCTGCGCCAGGTAGGCGGCCGCGTCATCTACACTCGCTACGCCACCGGCGGACACGGCATCTGGCCCACCGCGTATGCCAATTCGTATCTCCTGCCCTGGATGATGGCTCAGCGCCGCAACCAACCGATTGCGGGAACACCGATTGTCACCATCACTTCTCCCGCGGCGCACGTCGTATCGCCGGTCATCGTCACTTCGCGCAATATCACCGGCACCGCCTCTGTTCCCGGCGGCACCACGCAGGTCAACTGGACCTTCGCTCCCTGGACTGGCAGCGGCGGGGTCGACACCAGCACCTACCCACTGGCGACCGGCACGGACAATTGGTCGGTCGACAACGTCGCCAACACTTCCAGTTCAAATCTCTTCCTCGTCATCGCCACTGGACCCAGTTGGGCCACAGGCACTGGTTCGGCAACCGGTGGCGGCGTCACCACCCTGAACGACTATTTTTGGAACGTTCCCACGGGCGCCAATCTGACACCTCCCACCCTCGCGATTACCGCTCCAACCACCTCTGGCACCCATGCGACAAGCTCCACACTGGTTCATCTAAGCGGTTCCGCCGCGGCAACCGCAGGCAAAACCGTGAAAGCTCTCACGTGGAGAAACGATCGCGGCGGCTCCGGTATCGGAGTTGGCACTACATCGTGGAATGTCGACGCCATTGACCTCCTGCCCGGCAACAACCTCATTACCGTCACCGCACGCGACTCCGCCGGCATTACGGCCAGCACGACCTTGCTCGTGCAAAGCAGTTCCGGTTCCTCGAGCAGTTCCTCCTCGTCTTCCAGCTCCAGCAGTAGCTCAAGTTCTTCGTCAAGCAGCTCATCCTCGTCATCATCGTCGAGCAGTTCCAGTTCGTCGTCATCTTCTTCGAGCTCGTCCTCCAGTTCTTCATCGAGTTCTAGCGGCAGTTCGTCCTCCGGAAGCAGCTCAGGAGCTGGCTCCGGCGGCGGAGGCGGCGGCGGCGCGCCCAGCCTTTGGTTCCTCGCGGCGTTTAGCACGCTCGCTGCTCTGCGTCATTGCAGCCGCAAGAAAAGCCTTTCCCGTAAATGAACTTTTTGCCGTCGATTCAAAGGTGTGTGCGTCGGCGGCCTATGGTTAGAAAAGTGGGTTGATTAAAAAGGTCACAAGACGGGCGCGATCGACTTCGCGCCCGTCTTCATTTTTACCCCAAAACCCCCTCTGGGGCCGTCGTCAGCGCAGCTGTTTTGCAATGACACCGGTAAAAATCACGCGGACCCGCGACAGATCGCCCAATCTGGTTATAAATCTACAGACAGCCTTCGTGATTCGCGCGCCAAGAGCCCCATGGCGGATCACTTTACGAACCAATCGCCAGAAATAATCGACGCACTCCCATGTCCATCGAATATTCCGATCAACAAGAACAGACCTACCCCACATCACTCCGCGCCGCCGAGAACGAACAGATTCGCCTCCGTCGGGCGCAACTTAATATCGATCCCCGGGCGCCGGCCGTAGGCGTCGGTCTCTCCGGCGGGGGCATTCGCAGCGCCACATTTTGTATCGGCGTTTTTCAAGCCCTCGCGCGACTCAAACTCGTTCGCAAGATCGATTATCTTTCGACTGTTTCCGGCGGCGGATATTTTGGCGGTTTTCTCGGGGCGTCCTTTTCCCGCGAAGGCGCCACTGCCGATAAAATTGAAAAAGAGCTATCCGACAACCACTCCTGGTCTATCCAGTGGTTGCGCGACAACGGTCGTTTTCTTTCGCCCAACGGTGCCGGCGACAGCTGGATCGCAGCCGCCGTCATGCTCCGCAACTGGGCGGCGGTCCACTGCGTGATGCTCACTTTCGCGTTTCTTGTTTTTGGCTTTGGCGTGTTGTTGCGTGCCGAACTTACCACAACGCTCGCAAGCAACGAATCCTGGATGAAACTCGAGCATTTCATGTGGACGCACAAGGCGCTCGGCATCTGGTGGAGTCCCTGGGTCCTTCTGCCGGTCATCCCGTTTATCACCATGATGGTGCCGGGCGGAGTGCTTTTCTGGCTCACCCAAAGCACGCCCTTGATGGGAGCGCTACGAAAGATCGGCGCCATTTTTAGCAAAGATTGGAGGTCGTATTCAGATAATGAATTCATCAGCCACGCACAAAACCGGCTGACCACGCTGCTGGTGCTTGGTTTTATCCCGACACTGGTGCTGGCCGCCTTCGCCGTCGTCGATTCGCTCGGCCAAACCGCTTATTGGAAATGGTCCGCCGACGATTTCCAGTTTCCCACCCTTTGGGCCACGCTGACCGGCATCGGCTTCGGCGCCTACGGGCTGGCTTCGAAAATCTACATCCTGATCGAAAACCTTGTCGGAAAAGGAAAATTCAAGATCACCGTCGACGCCGTCGCCTTGCTCGCGTCCATCGCCTGGACTTTGTTGATCATCATCGGCGTGTCGGTGGCGGCTTGTTCGCTGGCCTGGTCGAAAGAACGCGTGGCAATCGACGGGCAGCTCATGCCGATGAACGAATCCTGGCGGCTCTCCATTGCGGTGATTACCGCCCTGGCTTTGTCCTGGTTTTTCAGCCGGAGCTTCGCGTTCGTCAATCTTTCGTCGCTGCAACAGGTCTACGCCGCTCGCCTGCGACGCGCCTACATTGGCGCAACCAATCTCGATCGCCAGGCCTCGGAAAATTTCAGCATGACCGATCTCATCCCCGGCGACGATTTCCTTCTCGAGGAATACCAGCCGCAAAAATCCGGCGGTCCGCTTCACCTGATCAACGTCACCGTCAACGAAACCCTGTCCGACAAAACCCACATCGAACGTCGCGACCGCAAGGGGCTCGCCATGGCCGTCGGCCCCTGCGGGATTTCGGTTGGCGACACCGCGCACTCCCTTTGGGCCGACCCAGCCGATGCGCCCAAACGACTTGGGCGTTCCTTGCTTTCGGCGCTCTTCGAGGATCCCTGCCGGCCCGTCGCGCCGATCGTCAAGGAACCCGAACCCGGTGAAAAACCTAATTCCGCCCACGGCGTGCATCCGAAGAAAAGCGTTCCCATCAATGTCGAGTGCCTTTCCCTGGGCCGTTGGATTGCCATTTCCGGCGCAGCCTTCACCACCGGTTTGGGGGAGCGGACGAATTTGGGACTCAGCCTTCTGCTCGGCCTCGCCAACGTCCGCCTCGGCTATTGGTGGGATTCCGGACTCAGCCAAGGTACAACCGATACCGCCAAAGACAAAACTTTCGCCGAGGTAGCCGGCCGGGTTTTCCATTATGTGCTGCCGCTTCAAGCCTGCCTCGTGAACGAATTTTTCGCCCGCTTCCATGGCGCCGCCCGCAGGTATTGGTATCTCTCCGACGGAGGTCACTTCGAAAACACCGGCTGCTACGAACTCATCCGGCGTCGCGTTCCCTTCATCCTCTGCACCGATGGCGGATCCGATCCGGACTACCAATTCGCCGATCTGGCCAACCTCGTGCGCAAAGCCCGAATCGATTTTGGCGCCGAGATCGAAATCATCCGCCGTGCCGACGACGCCGACAAAAAGGAGCCCGGGCACGATCTTCCCTCGCTTGAGCAACTCGTTCATCCGTCCGTGGTCGACATGTTTGGCGCCCCCGAGGACTTTCACGCACTTTCCGAGGAGGAAGTCGGCGCGCCCGCCAATCGCCGGCACGCCCTGCTTGCCCGTATTCGTTATTCCGATACCGGAGAAACCGGCTGGCTCCTCGTCATCAAACCCGGCCTGGGTGGAGACGAACCGGTCGATGTACTCCAATATCAGCGCACGCACCCGCTCTTCCCGCAGGAGCCCACGTCCGACCAGTTCTTCGACGAAGCCCAGTGGGAGAGCTACCGGAAGCTCGCCCAGCACATCGTCACCGCGCTCTTCACCGCACCCACCGATGGAGACCCCCGTTGGAGCCCTTCGCGGTTTGCCGCTCCCGAGGTCATTCTGTCGGAAGACGACTCAATCCCGGCAGTATCGCGTTCTCCGCTGCCTGCCGCGAACGGCGCGACGCAGGCCGTTCTGCGGACATAACTTCCGGCACTCCAATTTTCCAGAGCCGTGCGCCGCATCACGCTCGCGCGGTCAAAGGACTCCGGCTGTTTACCGGATGCCGGGCGCCGCCATCTTTTTCGTTGCCCGGCCCGCACGGAGCTCAACGATGCCGCTCAACGTGGTTCCTGACTCCGACTATCGCATTAAACTCCCGGTCTTTGAAGGCCCGCTCGATCTTTTGCTCTTCCTCATCCGGAAGAACGAAATCGACATCTACGACATTCCCATCGTCACCGTCACGCAACAGTACATCGACGTCATCAAATCGATGCAGCAGCTCGACTTGGAAATCGCCGGGGACTTCTTCGTGATGGCCGCCACGTTGATGGAGATTAAAAGCCGCATGTTGCTGCCCAAGGGCCAGCACGCCGTCGATCCCAATGCCGAGGACGACGATGCCATGGATCCGCGATGGGAACTGGTCCATCAACTTCTTCAGTACAAAAAATTCAAGGAGGCCGCCCGCGACATCGACAACCTAGCGACTTTCCAGCGCGACATGCTGCCACGCCACGTCGTCACCTCGATTGTCGCCGACAGTGACCGTCCGCTCAAAAGCACTGATCGCATCGAGCTTTGGAACTCGTTCAACATTGTCCTCCGCCGTCTCGCCGAAAAACTTGTTGTCGGCGAAATCAAGGATGAGCAGGTGACCGTCGCCGACCAGATGGAGCACATTCTCAAGCGCCTCGAAACGGAAAAGACGTTTCTCTTCACTCAGCTTTTCGCCGAAAAAATCACACTGCGCGTCCTCGTTGCCACGTTCATCGCCGTGCTCGAACTTGCCCGCCTGCAAAAACTCCGCGTGAAGCAGGACGAAGCTTTCACCGACATCATTTGCACTGCGGTCGAGACAAACCCAGCCAACTCTCAGCCGCCGGCCAGCCCCGCGCCCGACTCCACCCCCGACCCTCTTCTCGCGTGAGCAAAAAGCCTTCCAAACCCGTCAAGAAAACTTCGCCAAAAAAACATGCCGCTTTGCTCGGCGTTGGCCTCGACAACACCGATGGGCACAAACGCATCACCCAAGGCGAACAATTCACGCTCGTCGGCGGCTCCGAAGAAACGCACGGACGCATGACCGAAACCGTGGTGAAGACTTTCGAAGAATTGAAACATCGCCGCAAACATCTCGCCACCGTGGAGCCGGCGGAACTCGCGGAAATCATTCACAAATCCACCCCGCGCTAGCCCGCGTTTTTTATTTCCTCCCCGGAGTTGAATCCGCGCTGCATACGCATTTCTTCGCATCATCAACCATAACAAATCCTGTCACGCACAATATGGCCGCCAATATCACCACGCTCTCCGCAATCTCCTTTAAACCCGCGATCAGCACCGAAACGCCCGTCCTCGTGGACTTTTGGGCTCCTTGGTGCGGCCCTTGCAAAGCCATCGCCCCCATGCTGGAAGAGCTTGCCGGCGAACTTTCTGGCAAGGTCCAGATCGCCAAACTCGATGTCGATGAACATGGTCCTCTCGCGGTCCGAGTTCGGCGTGCGCAACATCCCGACGTTGATCCTTTTCAAAAATGGCCAAGAGGTCGAACGCATCACCGGCGCCATCCCAAAAGCCAACATCAAGGAAAAGATCTTGGCCAAGGTCTGACGCGCTTTCGCATTTCCCTCTCAATCAAGGCACCGCAAATGGTGCCTTTTTTTGTGCTTCTACAAAATCTTCCTTCGCCGATGCACCTTAATCCCCAGCCAAAAACGCCGATACTGACCCGGTGGGCCCTACCCTAGCGCAACAAACCATAAAACGCGTCTCCGACGGCCTCGAATCCGGCGAATCCGCAGGCCTTTCCGAAATCGTAGCCCTTATCCAGCAGCTGTCGGGCCCCGCGCTCGACACCTCCGTGCAGGACTTGGCCACCATGATTGGCAAAGATTTGGTCGTCACCGCCAAGGTCATCGTGGCCGCCAACACCATTGGCTACAATCCCACCGGTGTCGAAGTTTCCACCATCACGCAAGCCATCCACGTCATCGGTTTTAATAAAATCCGCCAGCTCGCCGTCTCCCTGCTCCTCATCGAAAACGCCGAGCGCACCCTCAACCCCACCGAGAAACGCGAGATTGCCGCGCTCGCCCTCTGCTCCGGTCTCATGGCCGAAAGCGTGATGGAAAAACACGGCAGCACTTCTCCCGAGCACGCCTTTATCTGCGCTTCCCTTCGCAATTACGGCCGCATCCTCATGACTACTTTCATGATCGAGGACTACCGCCGCGCCCGCATCCTTGCCATGGAAAGCGGCGCCTCAGAAGACGAGGCCTTTAACCAGGTCTTTGGGCTAACTCCGCTGGAGTTGGGCCATCACTTGCTCGCCAGCGCCCATCTGCCCGAACCCATTTTAAAATCCCTTCAGTCGCTGCCGCCCGACGCCGTGCGCAAGGCTTCCCAAAATCCAAACGTCGAATTGCTCGTCCTCGCCGACCTCTCCGTTCAACTTTGCGAACTCGCCTTGCGCCCCGACATCAACGCCAGCGAATTCGAGAAAAAAGCCCACGCCCTTTCCGCAAAAACCGGCCGCGCTTTCGGTCTCGATGTCGAAGGTCTCCTCGGCGCTCTGAGCGACACCGGCCAGCAGCTCAACGCTTTCTCCGCCAGCTTCGGTCTCAAGGCTCTCACGGGTAGCCTCGCCCCGCGTCTCAAAGCCCGGGTCGACCGCAAGGATCCTTCGGGTTTCCTGCCGCTCGGCCGCCTCACGCCGACCGATGCCGAACCTTCCGCTCTCTCCACTCCGCCGATTCCAACCTCGGATTCACGGCCCACCACTCCGCCGATTCCGCCCACGCCGACCCCACTGACTCCTTCCGCGAGTTCGCCTCAAAAATCCGAGCCCGTTCCGCCCGTTCAGATTTCAAATCCCGGGTCACCCCTGCCGCCGTCCACTGCCACCGTTCCGCCGGCCGAGATCAAAACCGCCGAACCACCCGCCAGCACCGAAGTCGTTTTCCAACGCGCGTTCGACACCGGCATCGACCAATTGGCCAGCCTGCTCAATGAAACGCCGGTCGACATGGACAAGGTTTTCCGCGTAATTCTGCAGTCCGCGATGCAGGGCTTCAACGCTAGCGAAGCCGTGCTGTTCGTCCGCGACCGCTCCAGCCTGCCCTATTCGGCGCAGTATGGAAAAGGGCCGCTCGTCGACTCGATCCGCCGGCAGCCCCTCGTCCGCGAAAGCGACCGCAATGTCTGCGGCATCTGCCTCCAACGCCTCGAGGACGTTTTCATCAACGACGCCACCGATGCGAAGATTGTCGCCCATCTTCCCCCTTGGCTGAAAACCAGCAAACTTGCCTCTTTCGTCTTGTTGCCCGTGCACGAAAACAAGCGGCCCTTCGCCCTCGTGCTCGCCGGCTGGCACGAAAAGAAAACAATCGGCTTCACCGTAAGCCAGATCCGCCAAGTTCGCTCGCTCCTGAAACTCGCCGGCACCGCCCACCGCCTCGCCAGCCTCTGACCCCCAGCCGGCCAAACCAAGTTAAGGAACCAAAACCCCGCCATTCCACCTCCAACCGTTTGTCATCTATTAAATGACAAACTTCCGTGCCGGCGATGGGGGGGGTACTTTTCGTTGCCGTCGGCCTGTTTTTTCGCTCTCGGCAGTCCTTACTGCCCAAACCGCTTGTCATTTAATAGATGACAACCGGTTTGCTGCCCATGCCGGAAATCCAACAAAAACTGGCCCCAGAGTTTTTCTCATATGCACAGGGTTCGGGCAAAATGGGCTTCTAGAGAAGCGAGCGTAAATGTCGGGGCGGAGGCGCAAATTTCCAATCGATCAGAAGTCTTGCAGCTCGAAAAAATGGGTTTCGTACTACATCAACACGCCGGCACTCAGCAGGACCGCGTAGAGCGCGAGCAGTTTCCCGGTGTCGCCCAGGAGGGCGATTAGTTCGTCGGCCGTTTTTGCCTCTGCCAGACGGTTTGTGTGACGCCAGGCTAGAGGAACGAGCAGAAGCGGGAGCAAAACCACCGGCTTGTAACCCATGCGCAATAGGTGCAGCGGAATGGTCAGCGCAACCAGCAGCGATACACCAAACTGCACGCGTGCAAACCGACGCCCGAAGCGCACCACCAACGTGCGCTTTCCGGCCACACGGTCGGTGTCAACGTCGCGATAATTGTTCACCACGAGAATGTTTGTCGCGAGCAAACCCACACCAACCGAGCAAAGCAGCGCTTCTTGGCTGACATAACCGGTTTGCACAAAAAATGTCGCGCAAACCGCAACCAGCCCAAAGAAGATAAAAACAAAAATATCGCCCAGCCCGTTGTAACCGAGCGGGTAGGGCCCGCCCGTATAGGCGATTCCACATAGAATGCTTGTTACTCCAACCACCAGCAAGGGCCAGCCACCGTATTTCAAAAGCGAAAGCCCCACAAGGAAGGCAAACATGAACACAATGAGCATCACCGATTTCATGACCTCGGGCGAAACGAGCCCCGCAGCCACCGCTCGGCGCGGGCCCACCCGTTCTTTTGTGTCCGCGCCTTTGATGAAATCGTAATAATCGTTCGCGAAATTCGTGCCGATCTGGATCAGCAGGGCAAAACCAAGACAGGCCAGCGCTGCCGCCCAAGATAGTGGCCGTTTTTCCAACCAAAGATCGTGCCAGGCCAACGTCGTGCCCACGAGCACCGGCGCAATAGCCGCCGGCAGCGTGCGCGGCCGGGCCGCAGCGATCCAGATTTTCAAAAACGAAGGTTTTTCCTTGGGCATCGACCGCTATCTCGCACGGACGGTCGCCAAGAGGCAAAGAAAGATTTTCAAATCTCGGCCGGGCCCCCGGCAATCTTCTCACTTCGGCAGATTCGCCGCGATATCTTCGGATAGGCGCGCCACCGCTTCGCTGAGTGCGCCCGCAAGCGCGCCAAAGTCCTTACCGTTCCAGCCTTGCTCGGGCGCGGTAAAAGTCCGCCGCACCACCACTTGACCACCTGCGCCCGCGGCAATGACGTCATAGGCTGCGTTAAAGCGCGTGATGTTGCGCCCGTCGGCAGACAATGCGCCTTCGCAATTCAGCACGCGTATGGCGACATCGTAATCGCGTTTCAGATCGGCCGCAAAAGGATAGTTCGCCACGCCACCAACCGCTTCCGTCGACAGCAGCTGCTGTTTGAGCACGCGGTAAATACCGGTTTCAAGAGGTTCGGCCCAGCGATTGTACTCCTCGAAGCGAATTTCATTCGCGCCCGTCCGCACCGCGATATCGCGGCGGTTGTGCAGGTAACCGGCGAGTTCGATCGGGCGAATGCCGACCTGGTACTTCCCGACAGGCTTGGTCGCCACCAGTTCGGCCGCAGCCGGGCTGCTCAGCACAAAGTTGCGCGTCGGATCAACCTTGGCTTCGGGCAAAACCTGACAGCCCGCCAGAAGCGAAAGGGCTAAGCCGACAAAACCGGCGTGAGACACAGCAGAGCGGATACGTTTTTTCATGGCTGCGAAAAGGGGGTCGAAGTTTTAGCGCGGCGCCTTTTTACCGGTAAGCAAAGCGTTCGGGTTTCGTTCGAGAAATTCGGCCAGGCGTTGGATCGCAGCGGCAGCCTCATTGAGTTGCTGCATCGTGCGGATCGTCTCGTCACCCAGCCCACTCTGCGCGCTGATGAAGCGGCGGGCGGTTTCCGCGGCGTCATTGAAGGACCTCATCACCAGTTTCGCCTCGGCCAGCGCGTCGTTCAACTTCTGTCCGGCGGGTTGAATCTGTCCATCGACACTGGCCAGCATTTTCGAGAGCTGGTCGATGGTGTCGTTGAGACGGGCAAAAGTTTTTTGGAATTCCCCGCTGCTCGCGAGTTCGTTGACCGCCGTGCCGGCCTTGGTCCACTCCGCCGTGAGCTTCGCGAGTTCGAGGCCCTTGATTTCCTTGCGCGTGTCGGCGAGCAAGCCGTTCATCTCGCGTGAGAGGCCGGCAAAATCGACGCGCTTCAGGCTGGTGAGAATTTCCGTCAAGCTGGCCTGAAACTCCGATATCGCGGAGGGAACCGATGGAACCACCACAAACTTCGGATCGGCGATCGCCTGCACCGCCGGGCTGAGAGGCGGCGCCTCCAAAAAATCCAATTCCACGAAAAGCATTCCGGTCGCAAGACCCGCCACATCTAGGCGTGCGCGCAGGCCCTGTCCGATCATTTTTTCCAACTCCTTCTTGCTGGAGACATCGAACATGGCACCAACTTCATCCTTCACTGTGCTATGACTGAATTCGCAGAGGACTTCGACGACGGAGTGTCGGTTCCGCGTATCGAATTGCACGTTCAAATTCACCACGCGACCCACGCGAACACCGCGCAATTTGACCGGCGAGCCGAGATCGAGTCCGTGCACCGATTCGTCGAAATACACCACGAAGCGTTGCGGCTTGGAGAAAAAGTTGACGCCGCCGAAGGCCAGCAGCGCGATCAGGGCAAGAGCCATTGCGCCCAGCACAAACATGCCAACAATGGTGGGACTGATTTTGGTTTTCACGATTGGTTGTGGAATCGACGGATCGGCGGCTTGTGATTGGACAATTAACTCAGGCTTCGGTTGCCGGCAAGACTGCCCGGCGCTGCAAAAATTCCTGCACCACCGGGTCGCGGCTGGTCTGAAGAAGTTCGCGCGGATTGCCCTCGGCGATGATGCCTTTCGCTTCGCGGCCGAGCATGATCACACGGTCGGCAATGCTGAAGATGCTGTCGAGCTCGTGCGAAACGATGACCATTGTCGTGCCGAGCGTTTCGCGGATCTGCAAAACCAAATCGTCCAGCTTGCGCGAAGTCACGGGATCAAGGCCCGCCGAAGGCTCGTCGAAAAACACGATGGCCGGATCGAGCGCGAGCGCACGAGCCAGCCCCGCGCGTTTTTTCATACCGCCGCTGATTTCCGAAGGATAGAAATCCTCGTAGCCGCTCAAATGCACCTGCGCAAGTCGAAGCGCGGCAAGTTCGTTGCGCTCGCGCTTGTTGAGCGAAGTGTATTCCTCCAGCGGCAGCATGATGTTTTCGCGCAGCGTGAGCGAACTCCAGAGCGCGGAGTTTTGATAGAGCACGCCAAAGGTCCGCAGCAATTCGCGTCGGCGCGATGGTTCGGCTTCCGTGAAATTCTCCCCGAAATAGCGAATCGCCCCAGCCGTCGGCCGCTGCAGGCCGATCAGGTGCCTGAGGAGCGTGCTCTTGCCGCATCCACTACCGCCGATCACGAAAAACAATTCGCCCGCCGCCACCGAGAACGTCACGTTCTGCAAAAGCACTCGTCCTTCGTAGCCGCATTCCAGGCTTTCCACGGCAATGGCGGGAATTTTTGGCGATGGCGAAAGTTGTGGCATTACTCAGATTCCCAGCATGTTGAAGATCACCGCGAAAACGGCATCGGCCGATACGAGCAACAGGATCGCCGTGACCACCGCCGACGTGGTGGAATTGCCGACACCCATCGCGCTGCGTTCGCTTTGCAGACCGCGCAGACAGCCCGACAACCCAACAATACCGCCAAAGACCACGGCCTTGATCAGGCCCGAAAAGACATCGGACAAGTCGATCGCCGCTTGCGTCTGCACCCAGTAAGCGGAAGCGGGAATCTTCAGGATCGCCGCCGCCACCAACAGGCCGCCGATGATGCCAAGCAGATTGGAATAAAGCGCCAGAAGCGGCGTCATCAGCGTCACCGCGAGCAATCGCGGCATGACTAGGAAATCAATCGAGCGAATGCCGAACGTTTCGAAGGCATCGATTTCCTCGCCCGCCTTCATGTTGCCCAGCGTGGCGGCAAACGCAGCGCCCGTGCGGCCCGCCAGGATGATGCCAGTCATCATCGGACCCATTTCACGAACCATCACGAGACCGACAAAATTAGCCACATAAAGATCCGCGCCAAACTGCCGCAATAACACCGCCGCCGTATACGCCAACGTAAGGCCCACCAGCATGCCGATCAGCCCGACAATCGGCAGCGCCATCGCGCCGCATTGCTGCATCTCCCGCACGCAATCGAGCCACCTGAACCGGATCGGGTTCTTCGCCAGCCGCAAGGTCGCCAGCGTGCATTCGCCGATGAAATGCGAAATCTGCCTTACCTTGGTCAAAACATCAAACACCGCCAAACCGATCATGCTGATGGGATTCATCGCCCGATCGACCGGCTTTTCCTTGCCCTGCGCGGCCACGATTTGAGTCACCAGGTCGCGCAACTGTTTTGGCAAAGCCGACGAATCCAGGGGAGTTTGCATGGCCGCACACCACTGCTCCGCTTCAAATAAAAACAAAAGAAGCGAACTATCCCAAGTCTCCAGTCCCGCCAGTTCGACCTTCACGCGCGCCGGCTTGGCTTTGCCCAGAACATCCCGCCAGGTCGACCGCTGTCCCGTGATTTTCCAAACCCCACCCAACAGGATCCGCAACAAATCGCCCTCCGCGGTGGCGGACGCGCTGGCTTGGGCGACATCGGTGACGACAGGCATAAGCGTGAACTATGAATCTCGTTTGTAATGGAGTGTTTGAAAATCAAAACCTTAAAAATTTCCGTGTGCTTTAGTCATCTCATTGACAACTTGGTTTCGTGATTCGCTTTCGTACGGTACTTTTCGATCTTGATGGCACGCTCCTCGACCACTTCGGGGCCATTCATGCCAGCCACGCCTACATGTTGAAACAACTCGGCCTGCCCGCGCCCACGATGGCCCAAGTCCATCGCGCGGTTGGTGGCGGCTTCGAAGTCGCCGTCAAGCGCATGCTCGGCCCGGAAAACGAACACCTGCTCCCCCGCGCTATCGAAATTTACCGCGAAGCCTGGGCCAAAAACATGTTCAATGGCGTCGCACTTCTTCCCGGCGCGCGGGCCCTCCTCGAAGCGCTCAAGGCCGACGGCGTGCGCTGCGGCGTCTTCACAAACAAACATGGCCCCTCCGCTCGCTCCGTCTGCGAACACCTCGGAGTCACACCGCTGCTCGACGGCGTCTTCGGTGCTTTCGATACGCCGTGGCTGAAACCCGCTCCCGAATTCGCCCAACATGTACTCAGCGCCCTCCAAGCCGAACCATCCACCACCTGCCTGATCGGCGATTCCCCCTACGACGTCGAAGCCGCAATCAACGGCGGCTTCGTCTGCTATTGTGTCACCACCGGAACCCACACCGAGGACCAACTCAAAACCGCCGGCGCTGCCAGCGTCTACGACGACCTGATCGCGTTGAGCAAAGCTCAATTCGGACTGGAGTTGGAGAAATAGAATGACGCCGGGAGGGCGTAGCCTACCGGCCGACATGGATCTGCCCGCCCGACTGGGTAAAATTGACCAGAAAAACCAACGGTATTGTAACGAGAATCACCCCTGTGACCACCAGGGCTGTTTTTACTACGCGGTGTTGTTTCTTCGGGGTCTCGACCGGACCCGTCGCGTAAACCGCGTGCCTTTCCCCGCCCGACAACTCCGACCGCAATTTTGTCCTCGGCGTGCTCTGGCAAGCTACACAGGCGAAGCACAGGACCAAAATAGTAATGACGCGAAAAAGGTGCTTCATCTCGATTTCCAAAAATTCAAACCAAGAGGAACGCATTCGATCGGTGCTTCCGATGCGAAATAGATAAGCGGTTGTTGGTTTATATGAGTGGTTAAACAACGTGTTAAGATCAGCGGAAAGATTGCGACATTGCACGGTTCCCTGACTAACCGACGTCATCGATTCTGATCGGCGTGGAAATTCAGTCCTTCACCTTCTCCTTGCCGATCGCGTGTTCGACTTCCACTTGCACGGCGTGGAGCGAGAGGTAGAGGTCGCGCAGGAAGGCGGCGAGGCCGGCGAGCATGCAGCCGACACTCATCGCAAACAGGCCTAAGATCAGCCAGGGCAGGTCGACTTTGAACAAGGCGCTCACAAAAAGCATCACAATCAACAGGCCCGAAATAAACATGCTCGATGTGATCATCGTCATCGAGAAGCGCATAATTTTCGCGCGGCGAAACATGATCCACAACTGTTCCTCAATATATTTTTTGTCGGTGGTATCAGGTTTAGCCATCAAGCCGGCAAGGTTGCGCGTACGGTCGACAATGCGGCCCATGCGGTTGGTGAGCGAAATACAGAGCGCGCCAAGGCCGGAGATAAGAATAACCGGCGTAATCGACAGCTGGATGATCGGCAGAAACGAGTCCTGCATAGGAAGAGCGGCAGACATGTCTTCGTTGTTGGCGGAAAACCCCAACCAACGCAACCTCCGCGCAGGCCGCGTCCAATTTACTTCGCCGGCTTTGTTAGCAAGCCGCGCGAACGCAGCCAGGCTTCCGCGCGCTTGGGCCAATCAGAGGTTTGGCCGAGGTCGGTGCGGAAACCGAAGCCATGCGGACCGGTTGGAAAAATATGCATCTCAGCCGGAACGCCCGCGGCCGTGAGCGCCTTGAAGAATAGCAGCGAATTTTCGACCGGCACGGCTTTGTCCTCCTGCGTGTGAATCAGGAAAGTCGGCGGTGTGTCCTTCGTCACGTGTTCATTCACCGAAAGCAGCGCGATCAGTTCGTCCGAGGGATTTTCGCCGAGCAGCGACTTGAGTGAACCGCCGTGGGTCGTCGGTGCGCGCATGGTGATAACGGGGTATTGAAGAATGAGAAAATCGGGTCGCGCACTCACAGCGTCGAGTGCCGCGCCGGTTTTTCCAATCGGCTCGTTGAACAATGTTCCCGAACAAGCCGCCAGATGCCCGCCCGCCGACGCGCCTTCGACGCCAATGCGATTTGGATCCACGCCAAATTCCGCAGCGCGCGAACGCACCAGCCGCACGGCACGCAAAACATCGCGGAGCGGCGCGGGATGCCCGTATTCCTTCATGCGATATTTCAAAATGAAAACATGCACGCCGAGGCTGTTCAGCCATTTCACCGCACCCATGCCTTCGGTGCTGACCGCGAGGCGCACGTAGCCGCCGCCCGGACACATGATGACCGCCGCGCCATTGGCGATTTCAGCTGGTGCTGGAAAAACGGTGAGCGTGGGCGTGTGGACATTGTACACACGGTCGTCTTTGACAATCTCCGGTCCCGCATCAGCGCGCAGGCCGGGCACGCCTTCGGGCCAGAGCTCGATGACTTTAGGCTCGCTCGTCGTTGCCCGGACGCAAAGCGCGATGAAACCGAAGCCAACAATAAACATAGTCAGGGCAAAACGCGGGGAAGGGATACACATGGCAATGGGGATGACGGCGCAGAAAGCGGAAAGTGTCAGGTGGATTTTTGCCGGACCGTATGAGCGATCTTGTTGATTTTGGCTGGCCGACTTCTTTCCGCCCACCACAGTTGGCGATTATGCGCGCGCGTCGTTTACTACCCTTCATCTGGCTGGCCTTTTTCCTCGTTCCGCTTTTCGCCGCTGACACTCCCACACCCTACCGCAAGGTCACGGTAGAAACATCTTCGACTTCAATCTATATTGGCAAAGTCACGCTGAACGTCGGCACGCTCACGCGCGAGAACGGCTACTTGTCTGGGGATTATAAAGCCAAGGTTTTTCCGTATTGGTTTATGGGCGAACATGGCACGTTCCGCTTGAAAGCGTCCGATGAAGATTTTGCGCGGATTGCGAAGGGCGAAGTGGTGGAATTCGCCGGCGAAGCGCAAAACAGCGACAAGGAAATTCGCAAAATCACCGGGCGCGCCACACCCGCCGATGCCGCAACCGGCAAATTCAAGGTTCGAATTTTTGTGACCGAAAAAATACAGCTGATTTTCAACAGCACGTACAAGTTCGGCGAGTAATCGCAGGCCCCGGTCGAGCGGCCGCCAAAAAGTCGCGGCCAACCGGCACGCAACGTGCAGCATTCCCGTGGGAAATGCCCTTGCGTGCACCGCGCACAGGATTACACCCATTGACCCAATCGTGACGCAGCCAGCCTCAGTCCAGAAACTTTTCCGCCGTCCTCGCGGCATGGCGTTCATCAACGCGCTTTTTGGCGGATGGACGGTGTTGGTGATGCTGTTTTTCTATCTCCCGATTTTGTTTCTGGTCGTTTATTCGTTTAACAACTCGCGGCTCAACATCACGTGGGAGGGTTTCACGCTCAAATGGTACGCCGAGCTCTGGAACAACACGCGGCTCATCGCCGCGCTCCGCGCCAGCCTGGTCGTCGCCGTCATCTCGACCACTCTCGCTGTCATCGTTGGCACCGCGTCGGCCTGGTTGCTTTACCGCTACCAGTATAAAGGTACACGAGCCATCGGCACGCTCGCGTACATTCCGATGGTCGTCCCGGAAATCATCATGGGCATCAGCCTGCTCGTGTTTTTTAAAACGGTTAATTTCGACCTCGGGTACACGACAGTGATCATCGCGCATACCACATTTTGTTTTCCCTTCGTGATGGCTGCGGTCCAGGCACGCCTCGCGGGCCTCGATCCTTCGATGGAAGAAGCCGCGCTCGATCTTGGCGCCACGCCGCTCAAGGCCTTCTGGCACGTGATCGTGCCGTACCTGATGCCCGGAATTGTTTCGGGTGCACTGATGGCGTTTGCGCTTTCGATGGACGAGCTCATCGTGACCTACTTCGTCAAAAGCTCCGCGTCTTCCACCCTACCCATCGTGATCTACGGCATGGCCAAGGTGGGCCTCAACCCGATGATCAACGCCCTTTCCACGCTTTTTATCGTCGCCACGATCATCCTGCTCATCGCTTCCGAATGGGTGAAGCATCTGCGCCGTTGAGCCGGCTGCATTGCCCACCGAACCTTTTTCAATCACCATGAAACGTCTACGTCTCCTGTTCTCCATCCTCGCGGCCCTTGTCGCCGTCCTTCAGCTCCATGCCGCCAAAGAGGTCAATCTCTTCGGCTGGTCCGAATACGTTCCCCAATCCGTCCTCGACAAATTCACCGCCGAGACCGGCATCAAGGTGAACTACGAGACTTACGCTTCAAACGAGGAAATGCTCTCCAAGCTTCTTGGCGGCGCCAGCGAATACGACCTCATCCAGCCGTCCGAGTATGTGGTTGAGGCTCTCGTGGCGGCCAAAGGAGGCAGCAAGCTGGCCGAGATCGATTTCAAAAACGTCCCCAACATCAAGAACATCGCGCCCGGCTACCTCAACCGTCCACACGATCCCAAGCAAAAATACACCGTGCCGTACATGGCCGGCTCGATTGCCATCGTGGTCAACACGGAGAAAGTGAAAGAACCGGTCACAGGTTACACCGATGTCTTTAGCGGCAAGTACAAGGGCCGGATCGTTGCCCTCAACGACAACCGCGAACTCCTCACTTGGGCGCTGCAGACCCTCGGCATGGATTTTAACGACATCCGCCCCGAAACGATCGCCAAGGCCAAACCCGTCCTCCAAAAATGGCTGCCACAAGTGAAGGTCTTCGATTCCGACAGCCCCAAGACTTCGCTGCTCAACGGCGACGTCGACATCGGCATCGTTTGGCCCGGTGAAGCGGCGCTTGTCTACCGCGAGAATAAAAAGTTCGCCATCGTTCTTCCCAAGGAAGGTTCGCACGTCACCATCGACAGCCTCTGCATTCCGAAGGGCGCACCGCATAAAGCCGAGGCCGAAGCTTTCATCAACTTCATCCTCCGCCCCGAGATCAGCGTGCTGATTTCCGAAGCGTTTCCCTACACCAACCCCAATGCCGAGGCCTGCAAGCTGCTCAGCAAGGAACAACTTGAAAACCCCGCCAGCTATCCACCCGGCGTGGAAAAGCTCCCGACCTTCCGCGATATCGGCAAAGCCGCCGCGCAAGTCGACAAGTTGATCACCGACCTGAAAGGCGGCTCCTGATTCACCGAGGTGGAGCGCGTTGTCCCAACGCGCTCCTGGATGCCGCTCGCCTTTTCACCTCGCACCTAACCAGCATCTTGAGGCCAAGCCGCTCCACCTTGAAGCAATCGCCCCGATGACCACTGCCGCCGATCCACGCACCACCACCAGCGGACAACGCCGGCCCGGCGCCATGGGCTGGCTGTTGCTTTCGCCGATGCTGCTGTGGCTCGCGCTCTTCGTCGTCGCGCCGACTGCGATTCTGTTTGTCTATAGTTTTTGCCAGCGCGACGAACTCGGTCAGGTCGTCTTCGAGTTCACGTGGGAAAACTACGCGCGGATCGCCGATCCCGTTTACCTCAATATATTAGTTCGTTCGCTTTGGTATGCCGGCCTGACCACCGCGCTTTGTCTCGTCGTCGGGTATCCAGTCGCCTACTACATCGGCCGCGCGCCGGCTCATCGCCGTGGCTGGCTGCTGCTGCTCGTGATGATTCCGTTCTGGATCAGTTTTCTCCTGCGCACGTACGCGTGGATTTCGCTGCTCAAGGCCCAAGGCCCGATCAGCGCTCTCATGCAATGGGTGCATCTCATTGCCCAGCCGCTCGAAATTTTGTACACCCCCACCGCGGTGATGGTCGGGCTCGTTTATACTTATCTGCCGTTCATGATCCTGCCGATTTTCACCAGCGCCGAGAAACTCGACAATTCGTTGATCGAAGCCTCGCTCGATCTCGGCGCCGGTCCCTGGCGTACGCTCACCCACGTTATTATTCCACTGACCAAGCCCGGGATTTTCGCCGGCGTGCTGTTGGTTTTTGTGCCGTCGATCGGCATGTTCGCCGTCACCGATTTGATGGGCGGCGCCAAAGTTGCGATGATCGGCAACGTCATCCAAAACCAATTCGGCCAGGCCCGCGACTGGCCGTTCGGCGCCGCGCTCGGCATCACGTTTCTGGCGCTCTTCGTGATTGCCTATTGGTTCTTGCATGATCGCGGCGAGGTGCGACGTTGATGAACTCTTTTCCGAATGTGCCGATGACAGTCCAGCCAGCGATGAGCGAACCGACTTCCCAACTTGAGTGGCCGTTCCACTCCCAGACCAAACCGCCGATGATCGCGGCGCCATCGACGATTTCCAAGGAGACGATGGTTGAGCTTCGCGGCGTCAGCAAAAAATTCGGTTCCACCACCGCCGTCGACAACGTCGATCTCCAGATTCGCAAGGGCGAATTCCTCACCCTTCTCGGTCCTTCCGGCTGCGGCAAGACCACGCTCCTGCGCATGCTCGCCGGCTTCGAAGTTCCCACCACCGGCCAGATTCTCCTCGAAGGCCAGGACGTGTCCGGCGTGCCGCCCTACAAGCGCAACGTCAACCAAGTCTTCCAGAGCTACGCCATTTTCCCACATCTCACCGTGGCCGACAACATCGCGTTTGGCCTGAAAATGCGCCACGTGCCGCGCGCCGAGCGCGAGCAGCGTGTCGAGGAGGCGCTCGCCCTTGTCTCTCTCCAAGGGTTCGGCAAACGCAAGCCGCATGAACTCTCCGGCGGCCAGCGTCAGCGCGTCGCGTTTGCCCGCGCCCTTGTTTGCCAGCCGAAAGTGCTGCTGCTCGATGAGCCGTTCTCCGCGCTCGATGCCAAGCTCCGCCACGCGATGCAGCTGGAAGTGAAACACCTTCAGCGCCAGCTCGGGATCACGTTCGTGTTTGTCACGCACGATCAGGAGGAGGCGTTGATCATGTCCGACCGCATCGCCGTCATCAACCGGGGGAAAATCGACCAGCTCGGCGACGCCACCGACATCTACCACGCCCCCGCCAGCGCTTTCACCGCCAATTTCATCGGCGAGGCCAACCTGCTCGGGTCCGAGATCATTTTGAAAAACGGCGTCACGGCCCAAGTGCGTCTCACCGAAGGCGTGGAACTGAACGTCCGCGCCTCTGCCATTCGCGAGAGCAGCACCCAAGCCCTGCTCTCGGTGCGCCCCGAAAAGATCTACATCACCCGCAACAAGCCTGCGAAGGAAAACGCCTTCAAGGCCGTGATCGAAGAGGAAATTTTTCGCGGCGCGATGGACGAACTTCGCCTCAAGGTCGCCGGCAAACTCGAACTCATGGCCATGGTCGCCAACGAAAGCGCCCACGAACGTGCCTGGCACAAGGGCGACATCGTTTATTGCGCGATCCACACCGACGACGTCGTGGTGGTGGAGCAAAAATAGAACTTCATCATCCCCCGCCGCCCCCGCGTTTCACCCCCCCCGGCGCGTTGGCCGGTCTTCCGGCTCCGGGCAAACCGTACGATGCTGGTGCAGGAGTCGCCACCGGCATTTTATTGTTGGGATTTCGTAGGCAGTTCACCCCGGGTCACAGGATATGTGCAGCGATTAGCCGGCTACTGAACCCTTGGCGCACGACACGTTTGCAAAACATTGACGCTTTTCTCACAAACCCATGCTTCCGCTGTGCCGATGCTATGGTACAACTTACCTGCTTATCATTCCATCCGTCTTATCCTCTCGTCCCTCATCACCTGCACGAATCCTCTGAAAATGAAACACCCCCTGTTTCTCATTTCTGCCGCCGCCGTAGGCCTTTTAATTGCCGGCTGCAGCTCCACCGCGCCGGCGCCGGTCGCTACCACCGCGCCCGCCAAAACCACCGCCACCCCGGTCAAACCCGTTGAGGCGCCCAAAACCGCTCCGACCGTCACCAAGGTCGAGGCGCCGCCTCCGCCGGCGCCCGTCGCCACGGAAGCTGAACCAGAAGCCCCCGCCAAAATTTCCCCCGAGGCCGCCGCCCTCGTCGAACGCCTCACCCAGAATGTGACTGGCGACACGCTTCCGCACGAGCTCACCGATTCCACCGGATTTCCCCAAGCCCTCTCATCCCTCGAAACCGGTGCCCATGCCCCGAAACTCGAGGCTGTTGACATGGCCAACCAACCGCCACCGACCGGTCTCACCGCCGATGGCACCAATACTCAGTTGATCGAACGCGATTGGACCGGCCTGGTGCTTGTCCCGATTTCGACCTCACTCGCCAAAGCCTACACGTCCGAAGTCCGCCTCCTCAAAGTCGAGGCCCATCCGCTCAACGATGGACGCGTGCGCATCTGGACCCGCATTCATAACATCGGCAACCGCACCCTCCCCGGCCAAGTCGCGTGCCAGTTCAAAATGAAGGCCATGCCCGCGCCAACCAGCCCCTATTTCTACCAGCTGGATGTCCCGCCGCACGGCCACCGCGACGTATTCTTCATTTCGCCCGACGGCGCCCTCACTTCTTATACCGTGCTCGTCCGTTCGGAAGATATGAAGAAAAGCCGCTGAGCGTAACGCTAGCGTCCGCTCAAGATTGGCCTAGGCCCCACTCTCCAACCCCGTCGGTCCGCCGACGGGGTTTTTCATGTCCATATTCCCTTAAGCGCGAGACGACTCATCCTTTCCGCGCTGCCCGCTTCGTCCGACTTGTCCTCGTCGCGCCCTGAAGGGCACCCGCTCATCCAACCCTTCGCTTCGCTCCGGGCGAGCCGCTTAACGCAATCCGCGCGGCCCACCATCTCCGCGCTGCCGCGCTTCGTCCGACTTGTTCTCGTCGCGCCCAAAGGGCACCCGCTCCTCCAACCCTCCGCTTCGCTCCGGGCGAGCCGCTTAACGCAATCCGCGCGGCTCACCATCTCCGCGCTGCCGCGCTTCGTCCGACTTCCGACTTCTGACCTCCGACCTCCGGTTTCTGGCCTCTGGCATCTGGTTCGTCAACGCATCCGCAGGAAGAAAAAGCCACCTGCTGTCAGCATCACCACGCTCGGCAGCAATGCCGCCGTCTGCGGTTCGATAACCAGACGCGTGCCCAGCGCATCGGCGGTTTTCATCAGGATAAAATACACCACGAACAGTCCGATCGATTTTGAGACACCGACCGCCGGATTCACGCGCACGCCGGTCATCGCAAAGGGAATCGCCAGAGCCAACACGATCAGCGGCGAGAGCGTTTCCGCCAGCAGCCCGAAATAACGCACGGCGTAGGCCGTGGCTTTCGGGTTATCTTCAATTTTAAAATATTCGATGATGCGGCGCAGATCGTAGAACGAAAGATCGCTCGGCTTGCGGTCAAATACCATCATGAGTTCCGGATCCTCGCTGTAATGCGGCATCTTCTTTTCCTGAAAGGCAACGGTTCGGGTAAGTTCGCCCGTCTCCGGATCGAGCCAGGTTTCCCGCCCATCGTAAAAGGTCCAGCCGCCGTGTTCCTGATGCAGCGCTGTTTTCGCGCGAATGCGCGTCTTCTCACGATGTTTATCGTCGAGCTCTGATACGGAAACGCCAAATCCGCGCTGTTCGTATTTGCTAAAGCGGTTCATGCACCACATCCGCCGTTGCTTCTGATTGTCGAATGTGATCACGCCCGTCAGGCCGACATTCGCCGCCGCCGCCACTTTTGCGTCACTGCGGAATTGAATCTGTTCAAACATTCGACGCGATTCGTCCACCGACCACGGTACAATCGTGGAGTTGAGCGCATAAACCAGCCCGCAAAACACAAAGCCGGCGAACCAGATGCTGCGCGTGATGCGAAAAACTCCCACGCCCGCCGCGCGCATGGCTGTGATCTCATTGTTGCGGTGTAGCTGTCCGAGCGAATACAACAGTGAAACCAACAGGGTGAGCGGCAGGATCGTGCCGAAATATCCCGGCACTTTGATCGCAAAGTAGATCACCAATTCCATGGCACTCGCACCTCGATCGCGCAAATCGCCAAAATCCTCATACATCGCCTGCATGAGCAAAAGCCCCAACGTGGCGCCCATCACAAGCGCGAGCGTCATCAGCCATTCGCGCAAAACATGTCGGTCAATGAGGTTCAATTCGCTGCATCAAAACTTCCGCCCGCCATTTGGCAAAACCCAAAAAAACAGGCAGCACGAAACTTTCGGAAGCGCGCATGGACGCGAATAAACGCGAATGCCTGAAGAAAAATCCCCCATCTGCAGCGTTCGTGCATATGCAATCCGCCTTCTTCCTCAAAAATTCGCGTTTATTCGCGTCCATGCGCGGTTAAAAAAAACTTCCGAACTGTTCGACATTTTTCCGCCAACCCCCTCGACCCCAGCATTGCCGTCCCCTCCCGCCCCGGCACACTTCAACTCCCTTTCCCAGCCATGATCTCCCGCCTGCTCCGCCTCGCCCCGCTCGCTTTCGTCACGTTGCTTTCCCTCCGTGCTGCCGAACCATCTCCCTGGCCCACACCCACCGCCGAGATGAAGCCGTGGACCCGTTGGTGGTGGCCCGCCAGCGCCGTCGACCAGGAAAACCTCACGCGCGAGCTCACGTCGTTCGCCGAGGCCGGACTCGGCGGCGTCGAAATCACGCCGATCTATGGCGCGAAAGGTTTCGAAAAACGCTTCATCCCGTTCCTCTCTCCGCAATATGTCGACATGCTGGCTTTCACCGGCGCTGAAGCCAAGCGCCTCGGCCTCAAAGTCGACATGGCCACCGGCACCGGCTGGCCCTTCGGCGGACCGCAAGTCACCGCGGCCGACGCCGAGCTCCAAATCGAAGTAAAGGAAGGCCAACTCGTCGCCTCCCCCACCAAGTTCAAGGTCAAACGCTCTGCCCCCGGCGGCGAGGGCCTCGTCGTCAACCCGTACTCCACCGCCTCGCTCGCCAATTATTTAAAACCCTTCGAAGCCGCCTTCGCCAACCTTCCCAAAGGCACAATCAATTCCCAGTTCCACGACTCCTTCGAGTACAAGGCCAACTGGTCCTCCGAGTTCGAGACCAAGTTCAAGGCCATGCACGGCTACGATCTCCGCGACCACGCCGCCGAGTTCGGCGGCCAGGGGGAACCAGACGCTATCGCCCGCATCAAATCCGACTACCGCGAAACCCTCAACGCCCTGCACCTCGATTACGTTCGCGCCTGGGTCGATTGGGCGCACAAAAACGGCCAGCTCGCCCGCAACCAAGCCCACGGCGCCCCCGCCAACCTGCTCGATCTCTACGCACTCTCCGATATTCCCGAGACCGAGATCTTCGGCTCGCTCGAATATCCCATCCCCGGCTTCCGCAGCACGCCCGACGAACTGAGCTACAACAAACCGCAACCTCTAATCGCCCGCTTTGCCTCGTCCGCCGCGCACGTCACCGGCAAGAAACTCGTTTCCTCCGAAACCTTCACCTGGCTCCGCCAACATTTCCACGAAGCCCCGTCGCAGATGAAGCCCGAGCTCGACCAACTCTTCCTCGCCGGCATCAACCACGTCTTCTACCACGGCACTTGCTATTCGCCCTCCGATGCGCCGTGGCCCGGCTGGCTCTTCTACGCCTCCACCCAGTACAACGACCGCAATGCCCTCTGGCGCGACCTCGGCGAAGGCCTCAACGCCTACATCACCCGCTGCCAATCGCTCCTCCAACAAGGCGAACCCGACACCGACGTCCTCGTCTACTGGCCCGTCTACGACCTCTGGCACAACGCCGAAGGCACCGACATGCGCTTCAGCATGCACGACGCGAAATGGATCACGGAAACGTCAGCCGGGAAACTCGCACAGGCTCTTCTGGACGGCGGCACTCAGTTCGATTTTGTTTCCGACGCACAACTCGCTGTTTTAGGTACAATGGGAGGTTTGGCAAAGGCAGGAAAAAAAGGCGGGGACGTCCATGATCTTATATTTGTGCCGAAGACAACGCACCTTCCGCCCGCCACGCTAAAGATCTTAATCGATCTCGCAGCTGCCGGTGCACGGGTATATTTCGAAGAGAACCTGCCGACAGACGCCCCCGGACTGCAGGATCTTGAGGCACGTCGCAAAGAGATCGAAAAACAACGCTCGCGTCTCTCGTTCAACGAAAAAATGGAAAATGGCCTGCATCTTGCCTTCATTGGAAACGGAATCGTGGGCATCGGCCCGCGCGACAATCTCCTCCGCAATGTCCCCCACGAAGAGCTCGCGTCGAAAGGCCTGCAGTTCCTGCGTCGTAGACTACCAAATGGCATGTCGGAGTATTTCGTGGCCAATCTCCATAACACTCCAGTCGCAGAATGGGTAACACTCAACAGCGGTGGATTTTCCGCGTTGTTGCTCGATCCGCGTACCGGAGCAATCGGCAACGCTGCCGTACGCAGTTATAAAAACGGCCTCAGTGTTTTTCTCCAACTTGCCCCCGGCGAATCGGTTTTCATTAAAACCCAGCCAAACCGTTCCAAACCGACTTGGAGCTATGTGCACAACAAAAGTACCCAGACTAACATCGGTCAGTCTTGGTCCGTCACCTTCCTCCGCGGCGGGCCCGAACTACCGCCTGCCTACAAAACCTCCGAGCTGAAATCCTGGACCGAGCAAGGCGGCGAAGCCGAGCGCTTCGCCGGCACCGCACGCTACGAGACCGAATTCGAAATCCCCGCCGGCGTCGCAGCCGACGAATGGCAGCTCGACCTCGGCGACGTCCGCGAGACGGCCCGCGTCTTCGTCAATGGCAAGCAGGTCGAACTCCTCTGGTCGTTGCCCTTCCGCACCAAGATCGGCGCGTTCCTCAAGCCCGGCAAAAACACCCTCGCGATCGAAGTCACCAACCTCTCCGCCAACCGCATCCGCGATTTGGACAAGCGCGGTGTGGTCTGGAAGAATTTCTACGAAATCAATTTCGTAAACCCGCACTACCAGAAGCTCGACGCCTCCACCTGGCCGATCATGCCCTCCGGCCTCCTCGATCCCGTCACGCTCACTCCCCTCAAAAAATTCGATCCCACTGCAGACCCGAAACAACCATAGCCGCACCTCGCCTCGTAAGAAGTAACGACGGCCCCCGTTTGCTGCCAATCTCCGCCCCTCACCCCGATCCCAGAGTAACCTATTAGGTTACTCTTTAGCTCCCCATGCCACCGCAAGCTATGGGACATTTCCGAGCCATTTTCTATCCGCCGGTGAGCCTGCGTCTGAACGACAGAGTAACCTATTAGGTTACTCTGGGCCGGTTCATTTTGCCTTTTCTACGTTTCGCGCCCCTCGAACCGCCGAGGCCAAAGTCCTCCTCTAAATCGGGGTCAATTTACGCCGATATAGGTGCTTACATTTCACACTAAGATCGGATCAATGTTTTCCCGTTTTCTGCTCACCCGTGTCGTCCGCCCGTCGAGTCATGCCGCATATGTCGGCGTGTTCCTGCGCTGCATGACGCTGGCCATCCTGTTGTTATCCATTTTCTCCGGCATACCGGTCGCCGCGCAAGACGACAAAATCAGCGATGGGGCGACTCCGGCCAAGATCGTCACCAGCATGCGCGAATTCTGGGGCACGCCGATCGAACTGCGGCAGGTCCCCCAGCGCTTGCGCATCGAAATCGATATCGTCTACTACGACCCCGAATGGAAAATGATTTGGGGCCGCTGTCAGGGCGAAGGCTACTACATGAGCGCGGGCGATCGCACTTTCCTGTTCCGAGCCGGGCAACGCATCCTCGCCGAGGGTCCAATGATCCCCACCGAAGGCCCGTCGTTGGCCAATGCTCAAGTCACCATTCTTGGCGACACGCCGCCCGCTACACCTGCCGTCGCGACCGACGAAATCGGCAACATCGCAAAATTCCAAAAAAGCGTCGTCTCCCTTGAAGGCTACGTCCAACGCCTCACCCGGACCGATGAGCATCACGTCAGCGTCGATATCCTGTGCAATAACATTCTCGTCAATTGCGTCACGCCGGTGTCAAACCAGGATATAACGCCAAATCTCGTCGATTCGCTCGTCCGCGTCACCGGCTTCTACCATGCCAAGACCGACGCTTCCGGCCAGCTCGCCCAGCTCGAAATGTGGGTGCCCCGCCTTTCCAACTACGAACCCACCGGTTCGATCGTCGACGAGCCTCGTTTTGCCAAGCCTCCCGTTACCACGGTTGAAAATCTCCTCCACGCACCCGCCGGCCAGCCTGTTCTGGTCCGTGGCGTCGTCCACGAGTTCATCGCCGGCAAATCCGTCTCCGTGCGGGATGCCACCGGCCAGGTGAAAATCCTCACCCGCCAGACCCGCTACCTTTCGCCAGGTACAACGATCGAAGCCGTCGGTCTTCCTTCGCTCGTCGGCACCAACTGGGCCCTGTCCGACGGCTTCTACCGCATCGTCAGCTTCGCCCCCGGCACGCAGGATTCCGTCGATGGCGTGATCCGCCTCGCCGAGCAGGTCCTCGCCCTCAATCCCGAACTAGCCGCCACCGGCCAATCCGTAAAAATCCGCGGAGCCGTGAGCTGGATCCGGGGCAGCGCCGACTATATTTACCTCCAGGACGCCACCGCCGGCATCCGCGTCAATCTGCCGCCCAAATTCAAGCCCAGCCGCGGCATGATGAATTCCCTCATGGAAGTGAGCGGAAAGACCATGAGGGGAAATTTTGCCCCCGAGATCGTCGCCGACCAGATCGTCGCCCTCGGGCCGAGCACCCTTGCAACGCCGCGCCCGATCACGCTCGAACATGCTTTGACCGGTGTCGACGAAAGCCAACTCGTTGAGCTGACCGGCTATCTCCGCGCCGTGAAACACGAGGGAAACTGGAGCGAACTTTCGCTGACCAGCGCCACCGGCGAATTCGTCGTGCGCCTCCCTCTTTACGAAGAAATTTCCAAGCTCGTCGGTTCCACCGTCCGCGCCACCGGCGTCTGCGTCGCCCAGACCAATGATCGCCGGGAGCTCACCGGCATCGCCTTGCTCGCCTCCAGCCAGGACGACATTAAGGTCGAGGAACCCGCCCCTGCCGATCTATTCGATATCCCTAATCGCACGATTTCCAGTCTTCTCCTCTATAGCCCCATTCAGGCCTTCAACCGGCGTGTCCGCATCACCGGGCAGGTCATCCACCACGCTCCGGGCCGCTATCTTCATATCCAGGACGGCCTCTCCGGCATGCTCGTGCTCAGTCGCGGCACCGATCCGCTCAAGCCCGGCGATCACGTTGAAATCTCCGGCCTTCCCGGACGCGATGCCAACCGCCTTGTTCTCCGCGAGGCCGTCTACCGCCGGCTCAAGCCCGGCGCCGAGCCCGCGCCCACGCCGCTTCCTGTCTCCAGCCGCATCATCAAGGACCTCGACGGCCAGTTGGTCACCGTGCAGGGCCACGTGCTCGAATCCAACCACGACAAGGAGGAAAATTCCCTGCTCCTTCAAAACAGCGCCACCACCTTCACCGCCAGGCTCGAAAATGCCAAACCACTTACCACGCCCACAGGCGCGGAGATAAAGATCACCGGCGTCTACCAAGTGGATTTTGACGAATACCGCCAGCCCCGCTCCTTCTATATCCGGCTTCGCACTCCGGCCGACATCTCCATCCTCAAAAATCCCGCTTGGTGGACGACCGGCCGCGCCCTGCTCGCCGTCGGGCTGCTCCTCGGAGTCGTCCTACTCTCGTTCACCTGGCTCTCCATCCTCCGCCGTCGCGTGCAGCAGCAGACCGACCGTATCCGTGAACAGCTTGAAAAGCAGGCCATTCTCGAGGCGCGCCATTCCGACATCGTCGAACACGCCAGCGATTTCATTTTCACCCTCGATACCACGGGCCGCTTCACCTCGTTCAACTCCGCCGGCGAGCGCATCACCGGCTATTCCCGCGACGAGGCGCTCTCGCTTAATATCCGCGATCTCATCGCTCCCGACCATGCCGGCGAGCCGCTTCCCATTTTCGGCCTCCAAGCCGAACTAGACGGTATCGTTAATTTCCAGACCCGTTTCAAAACCAAGGACAACCGCCTCATCTGGATCGAGACCAATGCCCGCGTTATCCGCCAGCATGGGCAGCCTCCCGGCATCCTCGGCGTCGCCCGCGATATCACCGATCGCAAGCAAATCGAAGAAGATCTCCTCCGCGCCCGTGACGCCGCCGAAGCCAACACCCGCGCCAAGTCCGCCTTCCTCGCCAACATGAGCCACGAGATCCGCACGCCAATGAACGGCGTCATCGGCATGAGCAATCTCCTGCTCAACACCCGTCTCAGCGAAGAGCAGCGCGATTTCGCCGACGCCATCCGCCACTCCGCCGAATCTCTTCTCACCGTCCTCAATGACATTCTCGATTTCTCCAAGATCGAAGCCGGCAAGCTCCAGTTCGACACCGCCGACTTCGATCTCGCCGAAACAGTTGAAATCAGCCTCGAACTTCTTGCCGCCCGCGCCGCCGAAAAACGCATCGAGCTCGCCTCGTATCTTCCGCACGGACTCCCGCGTTTTCTCCGCGGCGACCCCGGACGAATCGGCCAGGTCCTCGTCAATCTCGTCGGTAACGCCATCAAGTTCACTGCCCATGGCGAGGTCACCGTCGCCGTCGCGGTCGAAAATGAAAATGAGCACGACGTCCGCCTGCTTTTCGAGATCACCGACACCGGCACCGGCATAGATCCGTCCGTGCTCGAAACGCTTTTCCAGCCCTTCAAACAGGCCGACAGCTCGACCACCCGCAAATTCGGCGGCACCGGCCTGGGACTGGCCATCAGCAAACAGATCGTCAACCTCATGGACGGTCAGATCGGCGTCCGCAGTACGCTCGGCAAGGGTTCCACCTTCTGGTTTACCATCCACCTTAACAAACAACCGGGCCGAACCAACCGCAACCTCACGCCAGCACCAAGCTCCCCGCTCGCCAGTGCCCGGATTCTGATCGTCGACGACAACGCCACCACGCGCAAAATCCTCCACCAATACACCACCGGTTGGAATTTGCGCTCCGAAGTCGCGACCTCCGCCGCCACCGCCCTCGTCCTCATGCGCGCCGCCGCGACCGCTGGCGACCCCTACAAACTCGTACTCGTCGATTACAGGATGCCCGACGTGGATGGCCTGCAACTCATCCATGAAATTCAACGCGACATCTCCCTCGCCGAATCGCGCCTCATCCTCCTGACAACTTGGGACTGCCGCTTCAGCCGCGACGAGCTCACGCAACACGGCGTTTCGCGCATGCTCGTCAAACCCGTCCGCCAGCAGGACCTGTACGAAGCGCTTCAGAAATGCATGCGGTATGGTTCGGTTTCCTCCGCCGGGCTCTCCCGCAACCCACCCTCGGCATTCGACACCGATCCGACCGAGCACACCCCTTACAAAACCCGTCCGCTACGCATCCTCGTCGCCGAGGATAACGTCGTTAACCAGCGCGTCTCCCGCATGCAGCTCAAAAACCTCGGTCATTCCGTGGACATCGCCGCTCACGGCCTTGAGGTTCTCGAACTGATCGAGCGCAACGAATACGACGTTATTTTCATGGATTGCCAGATGCCCGAGCTCGACGGTTACGATACCACCCGCCGTATTCGAAAACACGCTACACAATCCCACCTGCGCATCGTCGCCATGACCGCCAACGCCATGCAGGGCGACCGCGAGCGTTGCATCGAGGCCGGCATGGACGACTACGTCACCAAGCCCACCCGCCCCGACGATCTCGCCAACGCCCTTCAGCGCTGTCAGGACGCCCTCGACACCCATCCACCCACCTAAGTTTTGGCCGTTTCCTAGGAAGACGGCGCCCACCGTCGCCCCCGCCGACTCGAAATCCGCAGCTTCGGCCGGTAGGTGACAAAAATCCCCCTCTTGATTTTTTCCAGAGCCCGCTACAATGGCGGGCTCTTTTCATTTACAACCATCCCAACCATGTCGACCGCCACTCCTCAAAAGTTCGAGTTCCAAACCGAGATCAAGCAACTCCTCGATATCGTCATCCACTCGCTCTACACGGAGAAAGAAATCTTCGTGCGCGAGCTGGTCTCCAACGCCTCCGATGCCTTGGAAAAACTCCGTCACATCCAGTTGACGGAAAAGGAAATCTTCGACGACAAGCTCGACCTCGAAATTAACATCATCACCGACGACAAAGCGAAGACGATCACGATTCAGGACTTCGGTCTCGGCATGTCGCGCGCCGAGCTCATCGAAAATCTTGGCACCATCGCCCACTCCGGTTCGAAGGCCTTCCTCAAAGCCCTTGGCGAATCCGGTCAGAAAAATGCCAACCTCATCGGCCAGTTCGGCGTTGGCTTTTACTCGGCCTTCATGGTCGCGAAATCGGTGAAAGTTTATTCGCATTCCTGGCGCGCCAGCGAACCCGGCCACGTCTGGACCAGCGATGGCTCTGGCACCTACGAAATCGAACCAAGCGAAGGCGAACGCCGCGGCACCAAGATCGTCATCGAGCTCAAGGACGAATGCGCCGAATTCGCCCAGGATTCGAAGATCAAAGAAATTTTGGAGCGTTACAGCGCGTTCGTCTCTCATCCCATCAATCTCAACGCAAAACGCATCAACACGATCCAGGCCCTCTGGCTCCGCAACAAAAACGAGATCAAGGACGAGGAATACACCGAGTTCTACAAGTTCCAAGCCCACGCCTACGACGAGCCGCGCCTTCGCCTGCATTTCAGCGCCGACGCCCCGCTGTCGATCAACGCCCTTCTTTTCGTGCCGAAGGAAAACCCGGAGCGTTTCGGCCTCATGCGTGCCGAACCAAGCGTTTCGCTCTATTGCCGCAAGGTCATGATCGACGCCAAACCGAAGGATCTCCTCCCCGAGTGGCTGCGTTTCCTCAAGGGCGTTGTCGATAGCGAGGATCTCCCCCTCAACATCTCGCGCGAGACGATGCAGGACAAAGCCCTCATCGAAAAACTGAACAAGGTCATTACAAAACGCTTCCTGAAATTCCTCGAAGAGGAAGCAAAGAACCGAGTCGATGCCTACAACGAATTCTACTCGCAGTTCGGCATTTTCCTGAAGGAGGGCGCCGCGATGGATTTCACCCACAAGGAGCAGATCACGAAGCTGCTCCGCTTCGAGTCGTCGCTCACCGAAAAAGGCAAAACGACGTCGCTCGCCGACTACGTTTCGCGCATGCAGAGCGAACAGAAGGAAATTTATTACCTCATCGGCGCCAGCCGCGAATCGATCGAGAACGGTCCGTATCTCGAAGGTTTCAAGGCCCGCAATCTCGAAGTCCTCTTCTGCTACGAGTCGGTCGACGAATACGTGATGAACAATGTCCGCGAATTCGACGGCAAAAAATTGACCGCCGCCGATCACGCCGACGTGAAGCTCTCCGATATTCCTCAACAAACCGAAGGCGCGCTCAGCGAAACCGAAACCAAATCCTTGGTGGAATTTCTTAAAAAATCCCTCGAGGCCCGCGGCGTCGCGGAGGTCAAGGCCAGCGACCGTCTGGTCGACTCGCCCGCGCTCGCCCTCAACGCCGACAAATTCATGTCGCCCCACATGCGCCGCATGATGAAGGCCATGAACAAGGACGGCGCCAACACTCCTCTCCGCGTGAACCTCGAAATCAATTCGCGCCACGCCGTCATCAAACGCCTCGCCGCCGCCCAAACCGCCTCGCCCGAAAAAGCCGCGCTCATCGCCGAGCAAATCCTCGACAATGCCCTCATTTCCGCCGGCCTGCTCGAAGATGCCACTGCGATGGTAAAGCGCCTCTACAAGCTGCTGGAAACGGTCTAAACGACATAAGTTTTCGCAAAACTCAGCCGACAAACTTTCCGGACGTTTGTCGGCTTTTTATTGTTTATAAATATGTTGGCTCATCAGCCATATTTTTAACTTGCAGTATGGCTCCACAGCCATACGCTCAGCCTTGTTATGAAAATGACGATGCACATTGACGAGGAGGTTTTGGATCGGGTGATGAAGATCACAGGCGCAAAAACCAAGCGAGAGGCGGTCGAGATCGCCCTCAAAGACATAGCGCGGCGTCACAAAATGAAAGAGCTGTTCACCGCTGGCCTCGGCCTGACCCCGGATGAATTAAAGGCGGCTTTTGCCAACGAGCCAGTTCCCGACGACACAGCCCACATCCGCGTTGCCGAAGAAAAAGCGCCCTATGGCAAACCTGATCATTCCTGACAGCAACGTTTTCATCAATGCTACCCGCGCCGGACTCGACCCGTTCGTTGAGTTCGGCGCTCACGTTGAAGAATGGGAGTTCGCCACCTGCGGCATGATTGTCCTTGAGGTCACCCGAGGCCTGCGCTTCCCAAAAATTCTCCAAAGTTTCCGCGAGCGCTTTGCCGTAATGATCTACATTTCTACCACCAACCAGATATGGGAACGCGCCGCACAACTCGCCTGGTCGCTCGACCGACAGGGCATCACCCTGCCCGCACAAGACATCCTCATCGCCACCCATGCCCTCCATGCCGATGCCACCGTGCTCACCCACGATGCGCATTTCCAACATATTCCGGGACTTCGCGTTGTTGATCGGTTGACCTAGCGATGGTTTCACGCAGGATTTTGCCTGCATGCCGCTCGTCTCGATCAACCCGACCACTGGACAGACGATCCATCGCTTCATCGAACACTCGCGACAGGAAGTCGATCGCGTGCTGGAGCGGGCACACCGCAGTTTTCTCGCCTGGCGTGAACTGGCCGTGACGGATCGCGCACGTTTTCTGCGCAACACCGCAACCATTCTCAAGGCGGAACGCAACGCCCTCGCCGCGCTGATCACTTCCGAGATGGGCAAACCCATTACCCAAGCGCGCGCCGAAATCGAAAAATGCGCCGCCGCGTGCCTCTACTATGCCAAGCACGGGGCCAAATTTTTAAAAACCGAGCACCCGCCGGAAGCGCCGCGCGGCACCAAAGTCGTCTATGAGCCGCTCGGCCCCGTTCTCGCGATCATGCCGTGGAATTTTCCGTTCTGGCAGACGTTTCGCGCCGCCGTGCCTGCTCTGTTGGGCGGCAACACCATTGTTCTCAAGCACTCCTCCAATACCTGCGGTTGCGGCCTCGCGATCGAGGAGGTCTTCAAGCGCGCCGGCCTCCCCGCGGGAGTTTTTCAGACTCTGCTGGTTGGTTCGGCAGCCGTGCCCCGTTTGATCGCGAGCGAACAAATTGCCGCCGTCACGCTCACCGGCAGCACCGCCGCCGGCAAGGAGGTCGCCGAACTGGCCGGCGCCGCGCTCAAGCCCTGCGTGCTCGAACTCGGTGGCAGCGATCCGTATTTGATTCTTGGAGACGCGAATCTCGCCCTAGCCGCCGAGATCTGCGCCACCGCCCGTCTGGTCAATTGTGGACAGAGCTGTATTGCCGCGAAGCGTTTTATCGTCGTCGAGTCCGTGCGCGCCGCCTTCGAAGACCAACTCGTCTCGCGCATCATGGCGCACCGCGTCGGCGATCCTTTTCTCGCCGATACTGCGGTCGGCCCGATGGCGCGGGCCGATTTGCGCGACGAAATCGATCGCCAAGTCCGACAGAGCGTCCGCCAAGGCGCCTGTCTGCTGCTGGGCGGAAATATTCCCGACGGCCCCGGATTTTTCTACGAACCAACCGTGCTCGCTCACGTTTCGAAGGGCATGCCGGCTTGCGACCAGGAACTTTTTGGTCCGGTTGCCGCCATTGTCCCGGTCGTGGACGAAGAAGCCGCGATCACGGCCGCCAACGACAGCCGTTTCGGCCTCGGAGCCGCCATTTTCACCCGCGACATCCGGCGCGGCGAAGAAATCGCACACGAGCGTCTGGATGCCGGCATGGTGTTTATCAACGATTTCGTCCGGTCCGACGTCAGTCTGCCTTTTGGCGGTGTAAAACAGTCCGGTTTCGGCCGCGAACTCTCCGCCCACGGGATGCATGAGTTCTTGAATATCAAGACGATCTGGACAAGTTCCGCCAAGCGTTGACCGGTCGGGCAGACGGGTAAACTAGGCAGGGACCGATTTGTAACAAGCGGGTGACGCTGCGCTTTTGTGTCGTTTTACACGAGCCGACCCGTAGTTTCGCTGTCCCTTTTCAACCATGACACGGCGCGCGAAAAAAATCCTGACCCCTCCCTCCGAGGAACGTGTCGTGGAGCCGCGCAATACCGCGAGTCCCATCGTACCTGATTCCGCCAAGCCAGTTAAAGCGGCCTATTTCAATCGCGAACTCAGCTGGCTGGCCTTCGATCGACGCGTCCTCGAACAAGCCCAAAATCCCAAAGTCCCGCTGTTGGAGCGCATCAAGTTCCTCGCCATCGTCAGTTCCAATCTCGACGAATTTTTTGAAATCCGCGTCGCCGGCATCATCCAGCAGGTCGACTCCGACGTCACCGAATCGAGCATCGATGGACTCGGCCCGCGCGAGCAACTTCGCCGCATTCACTCGGTCGTCGCTTCGTTGGTGGAGGACCAATATCAGTGTTGGCACGAGCAACTCGTCCCCGCTCTGGCCGAGGAGAACATACTCATCAAAACCGCCAAAGATCTGACCAAGTCGGAACTGGCTTGGGTGCAGACGTATTTTTCGGAACAGGTCTACCCAGTGCTTACGCCGCTCGCACTCGATCAGTCGCATCCATTTCCCCAATTGGGCAACAAGACGCTCAATGTGGTCGTTTCGCTAGATAACCCTGAAACGTCAGAGGCCGAGAAAGCGGTCGCGCTTCTGCCCGTGCCCCGCATCCTTCCGCGGCTCGTCGCCATCGATCCCACCGCCGAGGGGCCGCAACGCTTCATCTTCCTCACCGAAATCATCAAGCTCTGCGCCGGCGAACTTTTCCCGGGTTACAAAATTCTCGGCGCCCACGCCTTCCGCGTCACCCGCAATAGCGACCTCTACATCGATGAGGAAGAAGCGGCCAATCTCCTCCAAAAAATCGAGGAGGAACTCCGCAATCTTCGTCGCGGCGCCGCCGTGCGCTTAGAGATAGAAGATGGTGTGGACGACAAAATCTTCGCCACCCTCTGCGAGCATCTCGATCTCTCGCACGAGTACGTCTTCCGCCTGAACGGGCCGATCAATCTCCTCCGGATCATGAGCCTGACGGAAATTCAGCGGCCCGATCTCAAGTACCCGCCTTTCACGCCGGTCAATTGCACGCTACTCAAGCAAACCGAACGTATCTTCGACACCGTGCGCCAGCAGGACGTGCTGCTCCACCACCCGTACGATTCGTTCACACCGGTCGTGGATTTTGTCGAACAGGCCGCGCGCGATCCACAAGTCTTCGCCATCAAGCAAACGCTCTACCGCACCAGCGGCGATTCGCCCATCGTGCGCGCCCTCATCGAAGCCTCGCACAATGGCAAACAGGTCACCGCCTTGGTCGAGCTCAAGGCCCGTTTCGACGAAGCCAACAACATCCAGTGGGCTCGTCAGCTTGAGGAAGCTGGCGTACACGTGGTGTATGGACTGGTTGGGCACAAGACACATTGCAAATGCAGTCTCGTCGTCCGCCGCGAAGGCAAGGGAATGAAACGCTACGCCCACCTCGGCACGGGCAATTACAACCCCCGCACCGCCAAGCTCTACACAGACCTGAGCTGCTTCACCGCCCGCGACGAGATTACTTCCGACGTCGCCAATCTTTTTAACTCGCTCACCGGCCTCAGTCGCGCGCCTGAATTCGAAAATCTCCTCGTCGCCCCGTTCAACCTGCACCGTCGCATCCAGGAATTGATCCAGCGCGAAACCGACAACGCCGCCGCCGGCCGCCCGGCCCGGATCATGGCGAAAATGAATTCGCTCGTCGACCGCGTCACCATCGACAACCTCTACGCCGCGTCGCAGGCCGGCGTAAAAATCGACCTCATCGTGCGTGGCATCTGTTGCCTGGTTCCCGGTGTGCGCGGGCTCAGCGAAAACATCCGCGTGCGCAGCATCGTCGGTCGTTTTCTCGAACATGCCCGCGCTTTCTATTTTGAAAACGATGGCGGCGGCGGACCTCGCATTTACCTCGGCAGCGCGGACTGGATGCCTCGCAATTTTTTCCGCCGCATCGAAGTGGTCTTTCCCGTGCTCGATGCCGGCTTGCGTCGCTGGGTCAGCCAGGAACTTTTTGGCATCGAATTCCAGGACAACGTCGACGCCCGCGAACTGCATGCCAACGGCGCGTATCTTCCCGTCGCGCGTTCCTCGACGCAGCCTTCGTTTTCCACGCAAAACTACTTTGTCGCCGCCAGCGGCGAACGTTTGCGCAACAGTCTGGTTTGACCAAATGATAGGGCTGGCAGCGGCAAATAAGGACCGCGATGGAATCAGTTTTTCAGCACGGTCTTTTCCACCCGCTTTACTGAAACGAACTTGGCGCGGAAAAGCTCATCCAAAACCTCGCGAGCGGCATTGGGAATACGCTTCACTAGTTCGTCAAGCGATGGCAGCGGAGTATCAGGCGCGCGTTCATCGTCGGGCGCGCTCCCGTTTGCGACCATCGCTCCGGTTGGCGCGGAACCTTCGGGCCAGACAAATCCTTCTTCGTCGGGAGGCGCACCATTTACTTCATTGGACTGGTTTGGCTCAGCCTTCGCCGTAGCCTCAGTCTCGGACTCTTCTTCTTCCACCCCTTGACCGCCAGCTTCCGATGTTTGGCTTCCCGTTTCCGGCCTTTGGTTCCCAGCGCCCGGCTTCTGCTCAGCCGCGATGGCGGTCCGCAATCTCAATTCCAATTCAGCAATCAGGTCTTTTTTTTTTCGCCGTCGGCCGCCGAATCCGGGGCTTCCTCAGCCAGGGCGGAGAGTTCCTTGATCAAGCTGTCGATCGCGCGTGCGCGGCTGGCTTCGACAGCTTTGAGGAGTGTGACTTCGAAATTAATTTTCTCCGAAAGGCCAAGCTTCACGCTGCCTTCGCCTTCGCGGAGACCGTCGAGCAAACGCGTCAATTGCTCGGTCGTCATCGAGATATTCCCGAGTTTGTCGCTATGACCGCCCTTGGCGATCGCGTCGAGCAAAGCTTGCCGAACCAGCGCCTGGAGGTCAGTGAGCAGACGCACCAGGTCACGGCCGTTCTCGTCGCAATCGTCAACGATTTCGACGATCTTCTGGTGATCGCCTGCGGCCAGGGCGCCGGCGAGCGCGGCGATTTTTTCGGCAGCCACCAAGCCATAGACGTCGAGGACGTCGGGCTCGTCGATTTCGGTGCCGCAGAAAGAAATCATCTGGTCGAAAATCGATTGGGCGTCGCGCATGCCGCCGTCGGCCATGCGAGCGATGCAGGCGAGCGCGGCGTCGGTGACTTTTATTTTTTCCTCGGTCGCGATCTGCTTCAGTCGTTGCACGATCAATTCCGCCGAGATCGGCTTCAGGTCGAAGCGCTGGCAACGCGAGATGATGGTCGGCAGCACCTTTTGCACGTCAGTCGTCGCGAAAACGAATTTCACGTGCGGCGGCGGCTCTTCCAGAGTTTTGAGCAGCGCGTTAAAGGCCGCCGTCGAAAGCATGTGCACTTCGTCGATGATGTAGACCTTGAACTTGCCCTGAGTCGGCGCGTAGCGGACGTCGTCGCGTAGATCGCGGATTTGATCGACGGAGTTGTTGGAAGCGCCGTCGATTTCGATCACGTCCATCGAAGTGCCGTCGGCAATGGCTTTGACCACCGGGTCGTTTGGATCGAAGTTTGCGTTCGGGCCGTTCGTGCAATTGAGCGCTTTGGCGAAAATTCGAGCTGTCGAGGTCTTGCCCGTGCCGCGCGGACCGACAAAGAGGTACGCGTGCGCAATGCGGTTGCGCACGATGGCATTTTTTAGAGTCCGCATCACGTGGTCCTGCCCAACGACGTCATCGAACGTCTGGGGACGCCATTTACGGGCTATGACTTGGTAGGTTGCGGACATGCGGACTATAAAAAGCTGAAAGACTGAAGGACTGACGGACTGAAAAATCCAGCCTGCGTTTCGCAGATCGAAAAAAATTTAGCCTTCCAGTTTTTCAGCCTTTGGAAAAAAAAGTGGCCAGGCACTCCACGGCACTGGGAGAACGTCGTTGCCGTTGCTACCTTCCGGTCCTGGCGGAGTTCACGCGTCTGCCCATGCATGGCACCTGGCCGAGGCGAACAGTGCCCCGCTTCCGCGCCCCGGCAACAACTATTTTCAAGCTTATAACCGCCGTGGGCTTTGGAGTTTCGCCCACAAGCGCTTAAATTATGCAACCCCGTCAGGTTGCCAGCGTCATTTCAACTTCCCGCTTCGATGAAAACTTCCATCTTCATCGCCTTTTTCGCCGCCACTGCGCTCTCCGCCTTCGGTGCCGATGCCACCGCCGGCAAAACCACGCCGCCGGAGAAAGCCACCGCCTCGCTCAAGGGTAAAATCTATCCGGACGAACATAAAACCTTCGTCGCGCCCGAGTCCGGATTGGAAGTCATCCAACTCACGTCCGACCCCGCCGATGACGCACATCTCTATTTTACCGGCGACGGTTTCGTGCCCGATGACCATGGACTCGTCTTCACCTCCAAGCGCACCGGCCGTTGGAATCTTTTCTACCTGAATCTGGAAACCTTCCAGTTTGTACAACTCACAGACGGGAAAAAAATCAGCGGGACTGGCGCCGTCGTCTCGCCCGCCACCATGGAGGCGTATTTCCGCGATGGCTCGGAAATCAAAGCCGTGCACCTCAAAACGCTCGCCGAGCGCACCATCACAACCGTGCCCAAGGGCTACAACGTCTCCACCCTTTCGGTCACGGTCGATGGCCGCTCCCTCGCCTACTCGATCCAGGAAGACATTCCGATCACATCAAAAACCGACAAAATCTATTCCGACATGGCGGAGCGGTTTCAAAAACGCCCTTGGAGCGCCGTTGTCACGGGCCGTACGGATGGCACCAACTGGCGTGAATCCATTCGCATCAAGAAATGGCTCAGCCACACGCTCATCAATCCGCTCAACGAAAACATCATTCTCTATTGCCACGAAGGCTCGTGGGGCGACGTCGAACAACGCCTGTGGCTCATCAGCTCTGGCGGCCGCGACAATCATCCGCTTCGCCGTGAGGAAACGCCCGCGGTGAAGATTGGCCACGAATTCTGGTTTCGCGACGGCATCCATGTCGGGTATCAGGTGCAAGTCCCCGGGGAACCAAAATCCATCGGCATCGCCGATATTCTTGACGGTTCCTATGTCGAACATCCGGCGCCCTACAATGACAGCCACGTGCAGGCCAACAGCACGGGCGAAACGTTCGTTGGCGACGGGTCCGAAAAGGAGCCGTACATCAATCTCTACCAACTCGCCAACGGCAAACTCACCGGCCGCCACCTCTGGAAGCATGAAGGCTCCTTCTCGCAACAGCACTGGCATCCGCATCCACGCTTCTCGGCCGACGACAAATATGTGCTCTTTACCAGCTCACGCGGTGGCAATGGCAATGTCTACCTGATCAAGCTGGAAGAGCCAAAAAAGTAGTCTTCGGCCCTCAAGCCATCCAGGTCTGACTCACCGGCGGAAGCGCGGAGCCAGTCGCGCTCGCGGTGAGCTTGAACTGGCGAATGCCGGCCGGCAGTCGCAAAAGCACCGACGCAATTCCAGCCTCAGCAGCAATTTTAGCGGGACCGACAATTTCGGCACCGCCTTCTGCGACAAACGCAATTTCGCCGGTCTCGCCCACGCAGAGGTTGCTCTTCGCGTCCAACCAGCTCGCATGCGCAAAAAGCAAATCGGATTCCTCTCCAGTGGCTGCCACCCCTTCGTTGTCGATGCGGAGTTGGATTTTCACCGGCGCACCGGCCGTGCCGACACCATGGGTGGCAACTTCCTTGCCGCCAATCAGGCCCACGGCTTCCAACCGGCCAGGCTCGAAGCGCGGAAGATCGAAAACGAACGGCGGATGCGGAAGAAACTGCGTTGAAATGGCCTTCGCCGGCGATTGACGTCCAATAACCGAACCATTGAGACGAAGCTCCACTTCTTCGCAATTGCTGAAAATGAGCACGCGAAGATTCGACGACTCCAACCAGTCTGAAGCGATAAAAACGGACGGCCCGCCCGCCCAATTCGTCCCACCTTCGTCCGGATCGCGCTGACTGCGGTAGAAATGATATGAGTACTTGGGCAGACGAAAAACATCCATCACGCCGGTGGCCGCGCGCACCGGGTGATAACCGCGCGCGTAGTCAAATACCGTCCATTGGCCGTCGAGCACGGCGGGCGACGAAAGCGTGTCGTTTAGGGCTACAATATGGTTCGTTGCCTGCTGGCGTTGACCGCGTTCGCCGGAGGAGCGGAATTGACGACTGTTGCTCCAGGCGGCGTGCAGACCCGCGCCCGTCTTTTGATCGAAGCCGTGATTGCAGGCGTAGAACTCCCAATCGCCATATTCGGCGACAACGAGCGCCTTGTCGGCGTTGCGCCAGCGATGCATTTCCCCGTGTTGACGCGAGTGAATGTAAACGTCGTAGCGATCCATCCAGCCACAGGTGAACATCTGGTCGCCTGGCATCTCTTCGTGGCCGATTGCGTGCAGCCGAGCCATGAAATCCTCGGGCATATCGGTCTCGTTGAGCGAAAGTTCCCAGAGCACGATACAGGGATGATTGCGATCGCGGCGGATGACGTCGCGGGCATTTTGGTAGCAGGCTTCGCGAAACTTTTCCCCACCGATAAACTGCCAGCCAGGGATTGCATTCATCACCACAAGGCCGAGTTCGTCGCAGGCATCGAGGAAATCGGGCGATTGGGGATAGTGCGAAAGACGGACGTAGTCGAAACCGGCTTCCTTGATTCGTTTCGCGTCGCGAACCTGGGCGGCGCGCGGAAGCGCATAACCAAGATAAGGATATTCCTGATGGCGATTAGTTCCGCGCAGTCGCACCCGGCGGCCGTTGATCACAAAACCGCCCGAGCGGGAAAACGCGATGCGCCGGACGCCAAAGCGTTCCGTGCGTTGGTCGAGCACCGCGCCGCCGGAATCCAGCACTGTCACTCGGACCTGGTAAAGCGAAGGTTTGAATGGGCACCAGAGCCGCGGGTTGCGCAACGTCAGTTCAATTTCCGCGTGGGCGGCCGCACCGGCGGCAAGAGCGAGCGCGGGACAACGGCCGGTGGCGGCAACTTCGCCGCCGAACAGAAATTCGACCACCACGACCGGCATCTGATTGGTCGCGGACGTATTTCGCACGTGCGTTTTGACGGCAACAACGGCCTCCGTCTCGGAAGCGCGCAACGTTTTAACGAACAATCCACCACCGGCAACTTCTCCGGCCGCCACGGCATCGGTGATATGAACGGGCGGATAAACGCGCAGTTCCACTTCGCGGTAGAGCCCGCCATACCAGCAAAAATCGAGATCGGCGAAAGGCTTGCCGGGAGGCACGTCGAGGTTGTCCCGATTGTCGATCTTGATTGTGAGTTCGTGGGAGCGCCCGTCGTGCAAAGGCGCAGTGAGATCAACTTCGAAAGGCAGATAACCGCCGCTGTGCCGTGCGATCGAAAGGCCGTCGACCAAAACTTCAGCCGTGTGCATGGCGGCGCCAACGTGCAACACGATGCGCGAGTCGGCCGCGGGCGGCGCGATTTGCACCGTACGTCGATACTCACAAATACCGAACCAATGGCCATGCCCATCGACATTCACCGTGGCAGCCGAGTGCGGCAGATCGACCTGCGCGGCGGGTTCTGCAACGCCCGAGGAGTTCAGGCGTCGGAAATTCCAACCGCGGTCCAGCTTGAAAATCTGCAACATGGGCGAAAAAATTCAGGTATGTTCGATTTAAAATTTAACTCTTTAATCTTTTGAGGTGCGAAGTTTCAGAGCGTTTCCATTTACTGGTGTCAGCTTAGGCGACCGAATCGCGTTCGATCAGTCGCACCGGAAGCGTGATGGAGCGCGGGGAGACGCGCGTGCCGGAGGTGAGCCGGTCCATCATTTCGACCGCTTGCTCGGCCATGTCTTTGAGGGGCTCTTCGATCGTGGTAAGCGGTGGATTTTGCAGGGTCGAAATGCCTTCGTTTTCCCCGCCGATGAGGGAGATATCCTGCGGAACTTTTAGTCCCATGACGTAGGTGAGCAAATGCAGGCATTCCATCGCTTGAAAGCTGGTGCCGGGCACATAGATCGAGTCGGCGCCGCTGCGCACGAGGCGCGTGATCGCGGAGGCGCGGCCCATGTCGGGACCGGCGAGGAGTTGCAGGCGTTCATCGCCTTCGACACCGGCGTCGGCGAGGGCTTTTTGAAAACCTTTCAGCCGTTCGACAAACGGCCGGTTGTGCGCCCCGAAAAAAGCCGGTGCGCGACGGCCACGCGCGATAAAATGTTTTGCAGCGAGGTAGCCGGCGTTGAAATGGTCGGAGCGCACCACATACTCGCGGGCATCGGCGTCGAACTTGTCCATATAGACAACCGGCATGCGCGTCTCGAGTTCGCGCAGCATGCTTTCGAGCTGCTTGTCGAAGGTGACTGCTATCACGCCGTCGAGAAAGCTGCCAGGCAGTTGCTCGATGGGGTTCGACGGAAGGATGACGCCGATGTTACTGCGCGAAAAAGCGAACGCTAGATGCGCGGTCAATGTCGCGGCATAACCTTCGATGCGGTCGGTGAAAGTCGGTTCGCTCAGGATCGCAACCTGGCGCGTGCGGACAGAAACCTGGGGTTTCAGGTTGAGTTCTTTCGCAGCGCGGAGAACGCGTTCGCGCGTCGCGGCTTTGACCTTGTCGCGGTTATTGAGCACGCGGCTGACGGTGCCGGGCGAAACATCGGCCAGGCGAGCGAGGTCGTAGATCGTGGCTTTTTTGCGAGGAGTATCTGGGGACGCTGAACGGCTCATGTCCTCAGGTGTGGACGCATCGGGGCGCGCGGGCGAATCCTTTGTGGTGGTTTTGGACAAAACAGTCATACTGTTTCAGTCTCAGATTTTGCCCCGGCGGGCTTCGAGTTGGGCCCGGATCTCGTGCGCGCGTTTGCGATCCAGTGGATACATACGCAGAAGGACAATTGCCAGAATCGCCCATGCTGCAGTGGAAAGCGCCAGAATCAGGCGGAGACGAAGAATAGTTTCAGGAGTCTGCTGGCCGCCAAGCTCGGCGTTGAAACCGGTCATTTTAAGGGAAACGAATGCGCCGAAGAACGCCGTGGAATAACCAACTTTTTGAATCCACGAAAAAATTGCGCCAAAAACGCCCTCGCGACGAAGCCCGCCGCGCAGTTCATCCTCGTCGCAAATATCCGCAAGCATTGCAGGCGTCAGAACGTTGATCGCGATCCACACCGGACCGCAGAGAAGCGGATCGAGGAGAATCGTCCAGGAATGTCCCGGTGTAAAAAAGAACCATTTGCCTAATGCCCCGATGAACGTGAGCACAAACGCAATCGCCACTGTTTGCGTCTTGCCGATTTTCTGCGCGAGCCATGAAACCGGATAAATGGAGAGAATGCCGACGATCGCGTAGCCAAGCGAAAGGTGGCCTTTCCATGTTTCGCCGAGCGCGACGTCGCCCCCAAAAAGATAATAGACCAGAATATAGCGATCGAGATTGCTCGCAAACATGCCGGCCACGATTTGCAGAAGCGTAAGCGCCACAAGGATCGTGAAGGCGCGGCTGGAAAAAGCCGCGCGTATACCCGGCACCAGCCTCACAGTCTCCTGTTTCTCTGTTTTGTGAAAAAAACGCTCACGCACGAACAGCGCCGGCAAAATCGCGACAATGCCGAGAAAGACAATACCGACAATCCAGCCGAGCGTGCGCACGCCCGTGATCGCCGAGGCAAACATCACCGAACTGGCGATGGGGAAAATGTAGTTGTAGCCCATTTCGCCGGCCTTGCCGAAAAAACCGACGTACGACGACACGCTCGTGCGCTCGTCGTAATCGGGCGTGATCTCATACTGCAGGGCGAGAAACGGAACGGAGAAAAACGAATAACCGATGTAGAAAACGATTTGCGTGGCGACGAGCCACGCGGTGAGCGCGACCTGACCGAAGGTCGTCGGCACCATCCAAATCAGGCCGAAAGCAAGCGCCTGAATGATTGCGCCTATCGCGACAAGCGGACGCCGGCGACCGAAACGCGAATGGAAATTATCGGAGAAACGACCGACCAGCGGATCGATGAACGCATCCAAAAACCGCGGCACGGTCAGCGCCGCCGCAAGCCAGATAGGATCCAGCTTGAGCGTCATTTGATAAAACGGCGTGGCAAAACTGCCAACAGCCGCAAGGCCCAGGAAGATCGGCAAACCGCCGGATCCTAGGGCCATTTTTTCGGAAAAACCAACCCTGTCCCGAGGACGGGTTTGCTGAACGGTGTCCGTGCTCATACGCGGGGTGTCGTTTGTCTCACGGAAACAGTTCGGCTAGGCCTGTTGTTCATCAGCAGGACAGGTTGGTCGGTTTACCTTATTTAAGCGAGGCAGGGCTTAGAAGTGCAGCGTGGCGGACAAGGTGCACTTGCGGGGATCCTGCAGGCCGATGCGCTCGGCGGGACGGGTGACCGCACCGTTGGGAGCGACTTGAGCCCACCAAGTGAGGGTGAAGATCTGGTCGTCGCGATTGTCGAAGAGATTGGCGACGTTGAACTGAATGTCCATCGTCGAACCCTTGCCGGCCCATTCGGTTTTGAAGGTGTAACCGATGTTGGCATCGTAGAGCAGAAGACTGCGGCCGTAGTGGACGGTCGGATTGTACTTCGCATCGAGAGTGTCGTCATACATGCCGAGCACATTTTTGCTCTGATAACGACCGCCACCACCGATGGAGAAGCCCTTGAGGGCACCCTTGTCGAAGGTGTAGTTGGTATAAAGATTGCCGCCGTACTTACGCTGACCGCGCGCATTGTGGCCGTCGAGTGTCGTGACGTTGTTGATGGCGTACTGTTCCATCCAACGAATCTGGTTGCCCAGCGTATCCCACGAGAAATCGCCAGGATTATTCGTTGTCGGGGTGTTGTCGCCGGTGTAGGTCCCGGTCGTCGGAGCTTTCGAACGCCAGAAGGCCTCGTTCTTGGTCGCCCATTCCCTGACCTCGGCCATCGAATTGCGGGCGATGACATTGTTGATCGAGAAGTTTGCCGATATGCGCCAGTTTGTGGTGGGGTTGGCCACCAGGGTAAATTCCCAACCGCTCGAGTCGCGATCGAACATGAAGCCGTTGGCATTTATCAGGTGCGAATCGTATTCAGCCTGGGTGATGAGCGGGGTCGCCGAAACTGCAGCGTTCGGAGCGCGCAGGGCATTCAGGATCTTCGTATTGCGATCGCTGATGTCGGTCTTGACGGTGCCCCAGTCGGTCATGTGTTTGACCTTGGTTTTGTAGTAACCAACCGTCGCGTAGAGCTTGCCTTCGAGAAGATCGAACTTGAAACCGGCGTCGCCACCCTTGCCCTCAGGCATCGGAGGCAGATCGGCGCCAATAATGTGGATGCGAACGTTAGGAATATCGCGGCTGGAGGAAACGTTACCAAACAACGAGACCCACTTGGTTGCGTGATAAACCGCGCCGGCAGTTACGGTGTTGGCGTTGAAGGTCTTGTTCTTTTCGTAGCGCGGATCGAGGTAAATTCGAGCGCGACTGTCGCGAACACTGGCGCCACCAGTGCCGTAGTTGTACGTGTACTTGAGCGAATCAGCACGGTAACCGAGGATCGTCACGAGCTTTTCGTTGAAGAAGAAGCTCTGCAACGCACCCATGCCAGTGGTCTGTTTTTCGGTTGTGTCTTCGGGTTCCTGCGTGGTGACCCAAGTCGTACCGGGGACAGCAATACGCCAGGATTGCACGTGGATATCCTTGGTGTCTCCGCCAGTGAAATAGTGACGACGGTAGAGGCGGTTGACGTCGGCCTCGGCCGCGGTTGGATCGAAGGCCCAGCCGGAGATGTCGCTAAAAACTTCGCATTCCTCGACGCGTTTGAATGTGCGTTGCCTGTAATTGAGCATACCGGCAGCGCGGTGCTTGCCCCAATCGCCGGTGTTGAAGTTATACGCAACGGTGGCGCGGAGATCGGTGGCCTTGGTGCGCACATCGCGACGGGTCCAGTTATTTTCGACGTAAAGTTTTCCCGCATTTGGATTGGTTCCGGCAGCGTTGCCCCAAATGTCGGGCAGATCGGCGCTCGCTTCGCCCCAAATTTCGGTGCTGTTGCCGTAGTAGGCGGTCGCGCGGCTGCCGTCTGGATCGTAGCCGAAAAAGTCGATCGCTTGGTGATTGAAAGCGAGTTCGTAAGAAAGACTGTCGGTCAACTTGCTTTCAAAAAATGCGCTGGCGGTTTTGTATTTGGTCTCACGCGTCGCATCGGGGCCACCGGTGTTGGCGTTGCGGGGGATGATCGCGTTGTTGGCCGGAGTGTCGGCCCAGGCAGACCACGTGGGACGAGCCCAATCGTCGGTTGCGCCGATATCGCGATAGGTCGCGCTCAGGAAGGCGCCATCGACGTTGTTGCTGCCTTGCGCACGGCCGAGCCAGTTGCGGACAACACCGTCGTCGCCAACGACGCGGTGGTCGGGCCAGAAGGTGTCGATGGCAGGAGCCCAAGGCCAGGCACCGGAAAAGGTCGGGCGGCCAGCTTGACGCCAGAGGAATGACTGGTCGATCGCGAGCCAAGGGCGTGCAACGTTATCGTTGACCTTGCCGATTTCGGCCTCGACACGCAGGGAGGTTTCCCGGGAGGGAGCCCACTTTGCAGCGAGATGCGCGCGGCGGGAACGATCATAGGCGAATTCGCGCCAATCCTTGCCGCTCTCGGCCATGGCGTTGACGCGGATGGCGAATTGATTTGGAACAAGCGAAAGGTTCGTGTCGATCGTGCCGCGATTCCGGTTCCAGCTGCCAACCAGATAACTGACCGCGTGCTTGTTCACGTCCAGCATGGCCTGTTTGGTCGACGTGTTGACCAAACCGCCGGGGGCACCAAAGCCGAAGAGAATGCCGTTGGGACCACGCGATTGGTCGATGCGCTCGACGTTGTAGAAATCGGAGGACGCTTCCCATTTGAAGAAATTGCGCGAGTAGCTGGCGGAGAGACCGCGAATACGCAGCTGCCACTCGTCATTGCCGATCATGGGATTGCCATTGACGCTGAGGTCCGCGTCGCCGAAGTCGGGCACGGCGTTGTTTTCGAAAAGGATCAGGTCCTTCATGTTCGTCGCGCCGATATCCTTGATGAACTCGGGCGTGAACACGGAGATGGCGGCGCCGGTGTCCTTCAACTTCGTGTTGAGGCGGCTGCCGGCGAGGGTGTTGCCGGCGAGGTAGCCGACGTCTTTCTTGGTGCTGACGGTGAACGGACTGAGGACGAGGGTTTCGTCTTCGACGGGAACGTCCGCGGTGGATGCAGGCTGCGCGGGTGTACTAACGGCCGTTTGAGCTGACAGAGTCACCACCGGTGCGAGGGCCAGGGCCGCACACAGGGTGAGTTTTTGCAGGCTTGGGGGGTTCATGTGTTGTGTAGGATTACGCTGAGTGAACAGTAATAACCGAAATTCTATTTTGCAGGCGGACGGGCAAAACCAGCCGCCGGAAGCAATTCGCCTTTGCGATCAAAGAGTGCACAGGATCCTCCGACCCAAACCGGCATGCCCGCCACACGCACCGATTCCGGGTGCCACCAAAAAATTCCGCGCCCAAGGTCACCCGGGACTGCCTTCACGGCGGCGAGAACCTCGGACACAAACTGTTTTTGACCCTCGGGCGTCATGGGCCAGTGCATGTTTGGACGTTTGTCCCAATGCTCGTCGTGGGTCCATGGATACGCCGTCTCGACGACCATGACGGGTTTCTTGAATTCTGCGGCGAGCCCATTGAGGCATTTGCTGAGTTCGGCAACCGTCTGATGCCAGTCCGGGTAATAACTCATGCCGATCACATCGAAAGGTACATTGGCCTTCGTCGCTTCGCGGCAAAACCAAAGCGCGCGGTCGTACTGATGAGGACTTTCGATATGCAGGACCGAAATGGGCTTCGCTTCGTTGGGAAACGCATCCGCGAGCCCCTCGTGCGCCGCCCGAAGGAGACCACCCAAACGTTCCCACGCGGCTTGCGCGGCTGCAGGATCGCTCTCGTTCTGCGAAAATTCCACGCGGCCCTCCGGCCACAGCATGCCGTTGGTGATTTCGTTGCCGAGTTGAACGAGGTGAGGCTTCACCCCCTCCGCGGCAAAACGCTTGAGCACCTCCGCCGTATAGCTGCGCACCTTGGCCTTCAACTCGTCATAGGAAAGCTTCTCCCACGCGGCGGGTTTGTACTGTTTGGCCGGATCGGCCCAAGTATCCGAATAGTGGATATCGAGCATGAAGGCCGCCTTCAGCGCCTTGACGCGCTTCGCCAGGGCAATCGTGTATTCGAGGTCGTTGGTCACCACCGATTTCCCATCGGGCGCCACAAACAGACGCAGGCGGAAACAATTGAAACCCTGCGCGCGCAAGATGCTGAGCCCGTCGGCCTTTTTACCTCCAAAACGGTAAACAGCACCGTGTTTTTCCAGCGTGGTCTGCGCCGAAACATCCGCTCCCACTAAAAACGGGACTTCGCCGCACATACCCGACGCGGCGAACCCCAAACATATTAGCGATAAAGCCGGCAAAAAAATTGCGCGGCGGACAAAGGAGAATTTCCGTGTAACAGGGAAAAGCATGAGCTGGAAAACGGACAGGCGAGGTCTGAGCAGACGTGACGTTCGGGTAACGGGGGCAGGGTTAGGGGCGACGAAGCAGTTTCTCAAACGATGCGAATTTTAAGTCAATAGTTTTATTATTTATAAAACTGTTTTATTTTTCCATTTTCCACTGCTCCTCATAGCCGCCGACATCCCCTCCTTCTGTCATCGTCACCTCCAACAAAAATTTTAAAAGACAGCTCTCGTTGTCATCCAATAGATGACAATCACCTGAGTCCTGACAGGAGCATTTTCTTTGTTTGCCAGTTGCTTAAGAAGATCCTGTTACACTCAGAGGGCAGTGGTCCGCGCGAGCATTCGCTTTCCTTTTCCCCTCCTTCAAAGCAAACAGGAGAATTGAATCTAAAAGAAAGGATTTTCGGGTGCGCAGCTGCTCAAAGGGAAAAGCGACTTCCTCATGCGCTTATTAAACGTCGGTTGAATTTCCGGCGTCATTACCCATCTTGGAGGAATGGAAATGGAAATCGTCCTGCCCGAAGAAATCGCGGTTATGACTTTGCCCGATGTCACGTTCTTCCCGCAGGCACTCCTGCCACTGCATATTTTTGAGCCTCGTTATCAACAGATGCTGCGGGAATCGCTCGCCAGCGACCGTTTGTTCGCCGTCGCCGGACTCGATGCGAAAACCGCCCGCCAAACCGGCAGGTTCGAGCCTCCGCACCGTGTCGCCACCGTAGGCATCGTCCGCGCGTGTCAGAAAAACGACAACGGCACTTCGAATTTGCTCATTCAAGGCCTCGCCCGCGTCGAGATCGTTGAAATCGTTTGCGAGGAGCCCTATCGCCGCGTCCGGATCCGCGCCCTCGCCAGCGCCCAGGGAGCCGAACCATCCGTCAACGACAAACTCCGCGTCACGTTGGGCAAGCTCCTGCAAACAAAACAGCGGCTCGGCGGCACCGTGCCGCATGAGTTTACCCAGTTTCTCAAAACCGTGCACGATCCCGAGACGTTCGTCGACCTCGCCGCATTCACGCTCTGCGACGATGCCCGGCTCAAGCAAAAGTTGCTCGAAACCCTCGATGTTCATGCGCGCCTGCAACTTTACTCCACCCGCCTGCAACACGATATCGAGGCGATGAAGCTGCAGAAAAAACTTCAGGGGCGTCTACCCGATGAGCAGATAGAACAGAATTGAACCAGCCTCCGGAAACACAGTTTTACTGACCTACATCAAGGACCGGAAGCCAGATCGCGCCTAGAGTAAGCTCTCCGCAATGAGTTTTTCCTGCCCGCATTTTCGTCCCGACGACGAGTATTGCTTTCGCCTCAAAACCGACTGCGTGCCCGGTCGACCCGGTTGCGTGTTGGGAAAAAACGCCGTTTTCGCCACACCCGTTGAAGAACGCATTCGCCTGAAAGAGGAGGAAAAACGCCAGCGCATCCTCGCAAATTCAGGAACCGGCGTGGCCCCGGTCACGTTTCCGCAACCACTCGCCAAGCGTAAAATTCCAAAGCGACGTTCCTGACGAGCAAGCCCGCAACTTCGCCGGCCAACGATCATACAATCATAATTACGATCGCGAATTGGCTCTATGAACTAGTTTTTAACGTAAAACGTGACAAATTTTACGGGCCATCGCGAGTCTGCCTTTCGAACGCGGCGAGCATCGTATATTTTAAAAATCACAGGGAAACGACCGCTTTCGCCATGGCGCGGGAATAGAATTTCGCGAAAGTGCACGAAGTGTATTTTGCAGAATTTCTCGACCGGGGGACGATGCTGGCATACGTTGAGCCTCCAATGATTCTCAACGCACTCGAAGCCATGCATGCACGTCGCTCCATTCGCGAGTTCGAAGCCGAACTCGTGCCCGCCGACGTCATCAAGCAACTCGTCGAGGCCGCCGGCCGCGCGCCCAGTTCGAAGAACACGCAGCCCTGGCGCCTTTATCTCGTGCAAGGCGCCGCGCTCGAAGCCCTGCGCGCCGATTATCTCGCCGCTTTCGACAGCAGCCGCCCGGGAAAACCTGGTTATCAATATTCCCCCAACCCATTGCCAGAAGCATGGGCCGCCCGCGCGAAGGAAAATGGCATCGGCATCTTCAAACACAAGGGCATCGGCCGCGACGAAATGGACAAACGCCGCGCCCACGACCGCGAAAATTTCCGTTTCTTCGGCGCGCAACAGGTTTTCTTCATTGGTACGCAGGAAAACGCCTTCTCGTACGGCACATTCCTCGACTGCGGTTTTGTTCTCGACAACCTGATGCTAGGACTAACCGCGCTTGGCTACGGCTCCTGCCCTCAATTCAGCGCGATGGCTTATCCTGACCTGTTGAAAAAACACATCCCCGGCAGCGAAGACACGCTTTTCATCGCCGGCCTACCCTTCGGCCGGCCCAAGCCTACCGCTCACGTAAACGCCTATCAAACCACCCGCGAATCAATCGACAAGTGGTTCAAGGTGGTCGGCTAAAGCCACAAGGCATGAAGGTGCATTTCTGCGTCCGCCCTGTCAGCCCGGAGGATGCAGAAGCCATTGCTCAATTGACGGCAACGCTCGGTTATTCGGCAGAAACGGTAACCGTCCGCAACCGTATCCACTCAATCCTTACGTCCGCCGAGAATCTATTCATCGTGGTCGTTGACGACGCACAAAAACCAGTCGGCTGGCTCCAAGCCCACGCTTCTGAAATCGTAGAATCCGGTTACCGCGTGGAAATTGTTGGTCTGGTCGTCGCTCCGCAATATCGACGTCTCGGCGCAGGCCGAATGCTGGTGAACGAAGCCGAAAGTTGGGCGAGAAAAAAACACGCGAACGCGATCGTAGTGCGCAGCAACGTGACTAGAACTGAAAGCCATTCCTTTTATCCTGCGTTGGGATACATTGCCGCCAAAACCCAGCATGTGTACCGCAAAGCGATCGAGTGAATTTCGGGCTGCTGCTACTTTGGCACTTCAACCCGCCACACCGAACGGCCGCCACCTTTGTTGGAGGTAAAATAAACGAACTTATCGCCAGGACTATAAATCGGGTGCGGGTGACTGTCCTGACAATCCCAGAGCGAATGATGCTGGCAGAGCGGCGTCCACTCGATCTGGCCAGCTTCCCAATTCACCTTGAGTTTCGTGATCCATTCGCCGCCCCAGAGTCCGTTTTCCGGCTCGCCGGCGGGATGCCAATAACCATCCGACACCAACCAATCGCTGTGCACCGTGCCGGCGGTGAAATGGCCGTAGCGCTGATACTCTTTTGGCAGGGCAATCTCGATATTGTCGCCCCCTTCGGGACCGACGCGGCCGATGTAGGCGGTGCCGTCGGCGAATTTGCCGTGATAAATGATATATTTGCCGTCAGCGGTCCACATTTCGTGACAGGTCCAATCCTTGCGGCTGCGATTGCCTTCCTCGGTGCGGAGACGGCGATGCGTTTTCCCGTCCCAAAGCCACAGTCGGCGGATGCCGCAGTCGGACGGCCATTCGTGGTTGTAGAGAATCCAGTCGGGATTCACCGGTGAAAATTGCACGTGCGTAATCCAAGCCTGGGGCACGCGTTCGCAGGCGATTTGAGCGCCGGTCTCTGTATCGAAAATTCGGATATACGAGTTCAGTTTCTCCGTGCGCACGCGTTCGTCGATGTCGTAGGTGGGCTTGTCGCTGATGATTTCGTTGCGCTTGCCACCGACAAAATTCTCGCCGGCGCGTTGGCCTTCGACCGTTTCGTCTTCGAGCGCGCGCGCATCCGTCGTGGGCACGCAGATGCGTTTGCCGTCGGCACTGATGTGCGTGAACGCCGTCACCTGATCGTCGGGGATGTGCGTGAGTATCCGGCGCTGGCGCGAAAAATTAACCAAGCAAAGATCGTTTCCTTGCAGGTAATAGACGATGCCGCGCTTCGCATCGAGATTGATGCTGGCCTTGCCGAGGCCCCGCAGCGGATTGCCGCGAAAGTAAACATAGGATTTCAGCGTGCCATCGCGGTTGAGCGAAAGCTCGCGCTCAACGTTGGTTTTCAGGTTGACCGAAACAATATTGGGATTGCCGTCGGCCGATTCGCGCACGGCGACGAGGTGGCGGCCGTCGGCCGTCACGCTGGAAGTGGTGAAGTAGAGAAGCTGCGCGGGGCGGCGCACATCGCCTGTCAGCTGGGCAGGGTCGAGCATGGAAAGTTACGAAGCAACATGGCATGGGCTCATGCGTTGGCAACCGTGTTTGGGCAAACGCATGCGGTAATAACATTTTCTCACCTTCCCGTAACCAATAGCTTCAATCTTGTGTATCAGCCTAAATGAGCCGCAATATCCGCCCATGTCCGCCGCCACGTCCCCAGCGCGCAGCCGCCTGCCCCGGCCATCCGTCCGGCGTGAAAATTGCGCAACCCTGAGCGGCGCCTTCGATCGATGCGCGATGTGATTATAGCAGCCCGCGGCTTGGGCAAAACTTTCGGTGCTCAGCGTGCCCTTGTGGACGTAAACATTGCCGTACCGCCCGGCACCATCGGCCTGCTCGGGCCCAACGGCGCCGGCAAGACCACTTTCATCAAGTGCTTGCTCAACCTTGAGACACCGACAGCCGGAACCGCCACGGTCCTTGGCTGCGAGATCCGCGCGCAAAATCGCGCCTCACGCGAACGCGTCGGCTACAGTCCAGAACAGGACTGCCACATTCCCGGCATGGCCGGCTGCGAATACGTGACGTATTGCGGGCAACTTTCCGGCATGTCGTTTCAACGCGCCCGCCAGCGCGCCCATGAAATCCTCGACCTCGTCGGCATGGGCCAGGAACGTTATCGGTCCGTCGACACGTATTCCACCGGCATGAAACAGCGCGTGAAGCTGGCGCAAGCTCTCGTGCACGACCCCGAGCTCATTATCCTCGACGAACCGACCAACGGTCTCGATGCCTCCGGTCGCGAAAGTATTCTCCAATTGATTGGTTCGCTCTGGAAACAACTCGGCGTGAGCGTGATGATTTCCTCGCACTTGCTGCACGACATCGAGCGGATTTGCGACCGCGTCATCATCATCGCCGATGGCCGCGTGATCGAGCACGACAGCATGGAGGCGTTAAAAAATCGCCACCAGCGCATTATCGAACTCGCTCCTTCGAGCGAGGCCGAACGTTTCGTGACCGTCCTGAAAACCGGCGGTTTTCCCGTCGAAAAACTTTCCAACGGCAAACTCCGCGTCGAGTCGCCCACCGAGTCGGCCGAACCTATTCTCAAACTTATGCGCGCGCACAACCTGCCGCCCGCCGAAATCGTCGCGAACCGCAATGCCCTCCACGAGCTCTTCGTAAAAGCATTGGCCGCCAGCAAAGAAAGGAGCCCAGCGAATGGAAACCGCACTTGATCTCCGTCGTTGGCAGGAAAAACCCGCCGGTGTGAATTACCGCCGTTGGGTGATTGTATCCACTGGGCTGCGACAACTCATGCGGATGCGGGTTTTCCAAATCCTGATGTTTCTCGCGTGGACCGCCGGGCTGGTTATGGCCATGGCAGGTTTCATTTTCACCCAATCGCTGGCCTCCGGAGGCTGGCTTGAAAGTTGGGCCATGGAACTCGGCCCCCGCCCACATGCCATCGTCTCGGCCTTCTGCTCGATGGTTCTGCTCTATCCCGACATCGTGATTCACGGGCTTTTTAGTGCGGTATTCTGGTGGCATTCGATCGTTGGTCTCGGGCTTAGCATGATTGGGCTCTCGATGGTTATACCACGATTGATTGCCCGTGATCGCGCGAGTAATGCCCTCACGATTTATCTTTCGCGCCCGCTCACTTCGCTCGACTACCTGCTTGGCAAACTCGGCATCATCGTTGGCATTCTTCTGCTGCTTTGGACCGGTCCGTTGGTTTTTGGCTGGGTGCTGAGCATGGCGTTCGCGCCCAATAGCGAGTTTTTCACCTATTCGCTCACGCCCCTGTTTCGCGCCGGACTTTTCAACCTAATATCGCTGGTCACACTCGCCGCCGTGGCGCTTGCTGTTTCTTCGCTCGCAAAAACGACGCGCGCCGTGACGGGGCTCTGGCTCGGCGTCTGGCTTGGCGCCGGAGTCATTGCCAGCATCCCCACAACGCCAAGCATGATTCGCGCGGCCAGTTTCAGCCGCGATCTGCAGGACGTGCGTCAGGAGCTTTTTAAGCTCGACGAAATTTTGGTCAAAGCCGGTCAAACGCTTCCACTGACCGATCGGAATATGGCGAAAAACATGCAAGAGGTGGGCCGCAAGTTTGCCGAGGCGCAATTTCCCAACTCGCCTTGGGCTGGCCTCACCGTGCTCGTCATTGCCTCAACCTTTGTATTCGCCCGGAGACTACGCCCCGAATGAACCCGATCGTCCAAGCTGAAAATGTAAGCCGCTTTTACGGGCTCTACCTCGGGCTGAACAACGTGACGTTCGCCATCCGACCCGGCATCACCGGCATTGTCGGTCCCAATGGTGCGGGCAAAACCACGCTCTTCCGCCTGCTCACCGGTCAGATCAAACCTGACTCCGGCACGCTGCGGGTCTTTGGCGACACGCCTTGGAACAATCCACTGGTTCAGGCTCAGCTCGCCTACTGTCCGGAAAGTGAAGCCGTTCCCGCCGGCATGCGACCGCTCGAATGGCTCATTGCGCTCGCGATGATTTCCGGCCATTCCGCCCGCCAGGCCGAACAACAAGCCCGCACCATGCTCGCCCGCGTGAAGCTCGCGCCCGAGCATTGGAAAAAACGCGTCACCATGCTCTCCAAAGGCATGAAGCAACGCGTGAAACTCGCGCAATGTCTCCTGCATGATCCGAAACTGATCATTCTTGACGAACCAATGAATGGCCTCGACCCGATGGGCCGTGAGGATTTCAGCAACGTTCTCCGTGAACTTGCCCGCCAGGGCGTGAGCATCGTCATTTCAAGCCACATTCTGCACGACCTCGAGGCGCTTTGCAGCGAATTCATTCTGCTGCGGTGGGGCCGCATGGCGCAGGCGGAAAATGAAGCTGCATCGCCCGACGCGCAAAAACGTTGGCCCGCGTCCACGACTTTTCGTTGCGACTCCCCGGAGAAACTCGCGCATTACTTCTTCGATAAAAAACTCGTGCGCGGCTTCGACATCGCGAGTGAAGACGAACTGCGGGTGCAATGGCTGGAGGTCGCGCAGTTCTACGGCGATTTCAATGCGCTGCTTCTCGACAGTGGCGTGCAAATCTACGAAGTGCGCAGTACCGAATCCTTCCTCGAAAAGGCGGCGGGAGCGCCCCACGCGCCATGAACACGCCTCCCCCCCTGCCTTCTCCCGTACCGCCCCCGACGCCCGATTGGCGCCGCGCGCTTGGCGGTGTCTGGCGGTTTACCTATCGCCGATTCCTGGCGCCAAAGCAGCTCGCCATCCTCGGCGGCTTGTTCGTTTTGCTGGCCTTGCTCGTGCTGTCCGCGCTGCACCACAACCACGAATTACGCCTAAAAAAGGATTTTGCCGAATGGAGCGTGCAGTTCTACCTGGCCTTCGTCGTTCCCGTGCTCGCATTTCTTTCCGCCGGTGGCGTCATTCGTGACGACATGACACCTGCCACGGTGGACTACGTGCTCACACGGCCGCTGCGCCGCCATGCATTTGTGCTCTATCGTTATCTCGCGCAAACAACCTGTTTGCAGGTGCAATGTTTACTCGCTCTGGGCGTTCTGACGGCGGTTGGCATCTATCGGCAGGTTCCCGATCTTTCTGAAACTCTGCCCTCGCTCCTGCTGGCGCAGATCCTCGCCATCCCTGCCTTTAGCGCGCTGGGGTTTGCGTTTGGGGCCTACTCGAGTCGCTTCCTCGTTTTTGGAATCTTCTACGGCGGCTTGGTCGAAGTCGGTATTGGAAATATCCCTACACAGCTTAACAGCCTTTCGATGTCGCATCAGGTGCGCACGATCGCCAGCAGCGTCCTGCCATTCCGCGGCAAAGCCGCGCAGTACGCCGACAGCCTCCCCTCCGCCATTGGCACGTTACTGGTACTGACTCTCGTATTCCTCGCCCTCGCCGCCGTGCTATTCTCGTTCCGCGAAGCCGCGGGCACGAAACCGAAGGACGCGTAATCCCGGCAGTTCAGCTCGCGCCAGCTGTGAAGGGCATGTCGCAACAATTTTAGTCGAATGCGCCTCAAACAAGTTTGTCATCTAATAGATGACAAACCGTCTGTTATAGCCAACCAAGGGAATGCGTTGCACTAAGGTGCTCGGCTCATACTTCTCCGGCTCAAACACCAGCGGGCAGCAGACGATTCACCAGCAGGCGGGTCTCGTCGGCGAGTTTGTGCTCGGGGAAGAAGCGCGCGTAGGTGCTTTCCACCGAATCGAGGGAGCCGAGGCCCGCTTTTTCGATGAGAAAGGCGAGATCGTGGTGATCGGCGGTCGCCGGCACGACCTGCCCCTGGCAAAGATGCAATTTCATTGCGAGCAGATGCTCTGGTTCGGCCATCGACAACACTAAGCTAGGACCAAATTCCTGCAAATGCGGCTGCCCTCGGGCCGCCGTGAGCGCGAGGTAGAACTTCACATCTTCTTCCAGCCAGTCGGCGGGCAGACGCTGCTCGCTGGCAACCTGGCGCACGAGAGCGGCGGCGCGAGCGCTCGACTCGACAGCTTTGGCGGCTGAAGTTTGAACGTCGCGTGAGACCGCGTAAACCACGGTGATGATCTGGCCGTGGCAGAGCGCCACTTCGAGGGCGACCTTTTCGTTATCGGCAAGCTCGGCCAGACGGCGAAGCGCGCGGTTGATGCGGCGGGGGGACATTATGCTGTAGGGCATGCGATTATTCTCCTGTAAGATGGTTAATGTTGGAGCGGACCGACTGGCGCAAAGGCGCGTTGGGCAGATCGTGCAGCAGGGCATTCTGCGAGCGATGATGCTGTCGGCGCTCGATGTGCTTGAAAATCGCGTAACCCAGCCCGGTGCACCCGGCGAGGGTCGCAGGGAACAGCAAGGTGCTGTAACCAATCTTTGAATACCCAATTGCGCCAAGCCAGGCGCCTGACATGAAGCCGGTGAGCAGGATACCGTACAATTGCAGACGCCTCCATTCGACCTGCTGGCCGCGCAGCAAGTGGCCGCAAGCGATTCCGAGGTCGGTCACGATGCCCGTAACATGGGTCGTTCGAATGATTGCCCCGCTATAGCTTGTGGCCATGGCGTTTTGGAGTCCGCAGGCCATGGCGGCAAAATAGTCTCCGGCGCGCAAATCCTGCCGCAACAAATGCACTGCGGCAAAAAGAAGCACCGATTCGATGGCGAGCACAAAGCCATAGCGCCGGCCCGCCTTCAAGGTGGACTGACGCGTGATAAAACCGCTTAGTAGCGCACCCAGAAAAAACGCAAGAACAACGCTGACCGTATGTAGAATCAGCAGAGGATCACGCGCTGCGAGATCGATGCCCAGCATCGTGACCGTGCCCGACATATGGCTGACAGCCTGGTGAAACACGCCGAGCAGGCCGATCGAGTTGATGCAGCCGCCAATCAGCGACAGCGAGAAGCCTCCGATGAGGATCCAAATTGGTATTTCTTTTTTAAACATGGAAATTCCTTGAATGAAAATAGCGCGACGCCTTGGAGCGACCGGCACAACAACCGGTCTCTGCTCCCAACGTGGGCGTTCGTTTTAGCGTGGGCTCAGCAGCAGCCCTCCCCGCGGAATATCATGGGAGCGGGGCGGCTCAGTTTCGCTGGACAGATGGCATGCCGGGGTATTCCGCGCGACGGCGAAGTCGCGCTGGCGTGCAGGGAAGAGCGCCTTTGGCGCTTTGAAGTAGTTGAGATGTTCATCTCAGGAAAGGGAAACTGGAGCGGCGCCTGGCTGTACGCCGTGGTGTTTGCGCAGGACTTCGCGAGCGCGGACGAGCGCGTCGTCGAAGTGGGCACGGATGTTGGGACGGCCGATCTTTTCGATAAAACCCGCCTTCGCCAAAAGCTGGAGCGGCTGGCGATGCGGACCGCTCAAGATCACGACGCCACCCGCCGCATGAATGCGCTCGACGATGCTTTCGAGCGCATTGAGCGCCGTGGCGTCCATCGCCGGAACCAGTTGCATGCGCAAAATGAGCACGCGCGGAAGCTTCTCGATGCGCAGCAGGGCGTTTTCCATCTTTTCAGCCGCACCAAAGAAGAAAGGGCCAAATATCCGGTAAACCAATACGCCTTCGGGGATCTCCTTGCCATGCGCGACTTGCTCCTGCGTTTCGAGTTCGTCATGCGTGGTCACGAGGGAAATCTCCGTGGTGTCCGCCATGCGTCGGATGAAAAGCATCGCCGCGAGCACCATGCCGACTTCGACGGCCACCACGAGATCGAAGATCACCGTGAGCGCCATGGTCGTCACGAGCACGAGCGCGTCGCTGCGCGGCATTTGTTTGAGCCGGGCCAGTTCGTGCCATTCGCCCATCCGATATGCGACCATCACAAGCACCGCCGCAATCGCGGCCATGGGCACAAATTGCGCATACCTGGGAAAAACGAGCACAATCAACAGCAGTGTGACGGCGTGGACAATGCCGGCGACGGGCGTGCGTCCGCCGCTGCGAATATTGGCCGAGGTTCGCGCAATCGCGCCCGTTGCGGGCAAACCACAGAAAAAGGGACAAACAATATTGGCCAGGCCCTGCGCAATGAGCTCGGTGTTCGCATCGTGCTTGTCGTTCACGAGGCTGTCCGCCACGACCGCGGAAAGCAGGGATTCGATGGCGCCGAGCAGTGCGATCGTGGTGGCGGGCGCGATCAGATCGCGCATGCGGGCAATCGAAAACGTCGGCAGGGTTAGCGGTGGCAAATGTTGCGGGATGGCGGCAGGACCGAACTTCGAGCCCACCGTCGCGACATGATAAATGCTTTCCCAATTGAGAAAACTCACTGCGGCGGTCGCGCCGATCAACGCGATGATCGAGCCCGGCAAACGGCGCCAACCGAAGCGCGGCCAGATATAGATGAATAGCGCGCAACAAACGCCGACGATCGCAGTCAGCGGATTGATTTGCGGGATGTTGCGGAGGAGCCAGGGGATCTTCTCAAGGAATTCGCGCGGTGGCGTCGTAGAAGTTTGGATACCGACAAATTCCGCCGCCTGGCTGGCCATGATCGTGATCGCGATGCCCGTCGTAAAACCACTCGTCACCGGGTAAGGAATGAATTTGATCAGCGTGCCCATCCGCGTGATGCCCATGACGAGCAGAATCGCGCCGGCCATGATGGTCGCGAGCAGCAGACCATCGTAACCGTAACGTTCGATGATCAGCAAAACGACCGGAATAAACGCCGCGGTCGGTCCGCCGATTTGCACCCGGCTGCCGCCAAAGGCCGAAATGATAAAACCCGCGATGATCGCCGTGAACAAACCGACCGCCGGCCCGGGGAATGGCGTGGCCACCCCCGCCGGAATGCTTGCCACACCAAGCGCCAGTGCCAAAGGCAGCGCAATCAGTCCCACCGTCACGCCAGACAACCCGTCGCGAACCAATTCCGCGCGTCCGTATTTCTCGCGAGCAAGTTCGACGATGCGTGGCTGAAAACGTGCTCCAAAAAATTTCATCGCGTTTGCCACCCGCTTTCCGTGGCAACGCTCGTCAGCCCGGCGCCGAAGGGCGTAATCGCTTGGTCTTCTGCGCGCGACGACCAATGCAGCCCCGCAAGAAAATTTTTCCTTGCCGACCGACGACCGCCCATCCGAATCAAACTTCGCTGAATCAGCGAGCGATGCGTTTGGAAAGTGTCCTTCAGTGGCATGAGCCTTGTATAAGCGGAAGTCCTGCCAATCTTTGGCGCTTAAGTTTAAGACCCTCATTATCCGCTGCATAAACATTTCAAAATGGCCACAATTAGCCAAACTTGGCTCTGGAAAACCTGCTAATCTGCAATTTTTGCATCGCATATATCGCATTTTTTGCAGTCATGGAGTTCGTGAATCATGCCGCCATCACCGTCGCCGTTTTGGACCGCAATGCCGAGGATCTCTCAAAGCTCACGGCGATTTTGGAAGATGTTGGCTACAGAGTGCTCGCCTCGTCGACCGAGGCGCACATCGAGCGCTATGCCGCCACCGAACCGCTTAACCTTATCGTCAAGGGCTTCGATGCCGGTCACGCCGACGTGCCCGATTTTTTTAAACGCATCCGCGCGCTCTCCCCGGACACCGAATTTATTTTGTGCGGACGCGGTGGTTCGGTAGCTGAAGCGATCGAAGCCATGCATCAGGGCGCGCGCGACTATTTGGTCAAGCCCGTGCAACCCGAAGCGCTGCAGGCCGCCGTCGAGCGCGCGTTGGAACGTCAGGCGCTCGTTGCCGAGGACCCGAAACTGCGTAGGAGTCTGAAGCGCCGCAGTTCTCCCGACGTGTTTGTCGGCACCAGCGTCCGCATGCGCAGCATCGCTGAAACCGTCGCCGAAGTTGCAACGACCAACGTGCCGATTTTGGTCACTGGCGACAGCGGCACAGGCAAGGAACTCGTCGCCCACGCGCTGCACGATCGCAGCCTGCGCAAACACGGGCCGTTCGTTGCGATCAATTGCGCCGGACTGCCCGACAATCTCATCGAGTCGGAACTTTTCGGCCACATTCGCGGCGCATTTACCGGCGCGATCAACGACCGTCCCGGCGCCTTTCAACACGCCAACGGCGGCACGCTCTTCCTCGACGAAATCGGCGATCTCAGCCTGAAGGGCCAGGGCGATTTGCTTCGTGTCTTGGAAGACGGTGTGTTTCGCCCCGTGGGCAGCACGCGTTCCATTCGCGCCGACGTCCGCATCGTGGCCGCGACGAATCGCGACTTGGTGCGTTTCGGACACGAAGGCCGTTTCCGCGAAGATCTGCTCTTTCGACTCAACATCGTCGAACTCCATCTGCCGCCCTTGCGCGAACGTCCCGAGGACATCCCCGCGCTGGTCGAGTCGTTCAATACGCACTTTTCCGCGCGTCACGGCCGCCGGAAAAAAGTTTTTACCGATGAATTTCTCGCCGTGTTGATGCGGCACCGCTGGCCGGGCAACATCCGTCAGCTGCGAAATCTGATCGAACGTTTGGTGGTAACAGTTCGTTCGAGTCAGATCGGTCCCGAGCACGCGCCGCCTTTGCCGGCCGCTGTCGCCGCCGAAGGCGCACCCGCGCTTTTCACCGTGCAATCCGGCATGAGCATCCCCGAGGTCGAGTCGCGCCTCATTCGGGAAACCCTGACGCGTGTGACCAGCAACCGTCGCGAAGCCGCGCAAATTCTTGGCCTCAGCCCCCGCGCCCTCGCCTACAAAATCAAACTTTTGCACATCGCGCCCCCGCCGCCCCGTCAAATTTGACCCGCGCAAGCCTCTCCATGGCAACATCCGCCACGCTTGCGCTGCGTGAGTGCAAAATATTTTCAGGAAATCCCCTGCGCGCTGTAACCAATCCGCCGCCTGTAGTGAATTATCAGGTACAAAACACCACCCTCCTCTCATGAACGCCTTCTTCACACGTACCGCGACTTTCTGTTTCGCTACCCTTGCCTTCAGCCCGTTCGCCCATGCGGCCTTGGAAACCAACTCAGTTCCAGCTGACGCCAAATGGATCATCCATCTCGATCTCGACGCCGTTCGCGAAAGCCCCGTCGGCAAGGAAATCGTCACTTTTATCGAAAAAAATGCCGAACTGCCTAAAGCCGCCAATGTTCAGATCGACATCAAAAAAGTCATCGCCTCCATCAATTCCGCCACCGCTTATGGCACGACCTTTTCGCAGAATCCGAAAGAAATCGATGGCACGCTGATTCTCCAGGGGACTGACGAGCTGCGCAAAATCGCCGAGGCCGTCGTCACCCAATTCTCCATCTCCAATCCGGAAATCGTCAGCGACATCAAAGGCCTGCCCTTCGCCGCCTACTCCATCAAAAACGAGGTCACCGTCGCATTCCCGCCCGAACCCATCATCTTGATGAGCCGCTCACAGCCGCAGCTTTTGAAGGGATACGATTTATTGCGCGGCAAAGGACCTGCCGCTGCCCGCGGGCCGTCGTCGCTCAAGGGTTTGATTCCAAAAACCCGCCCGCTCCTGGTTTTCGCAGCCAGTGAAGTACCCAACACCAATGGTCTTTTCCCCGAAAATCAGCCCCAGGCCCGAATCTTGAAAATGGCCAAGTCCGCCTCCATTGCGATTGGTCAGAACGACAAGCTCACCACCGCCACATTGCAGCTCGTGGCCTCGGACGACGACCTCTCCGAAAAGCTTCACACCATCGTCAAAGGCCTCGTCGCCATGCTTTCCCTCGCCCAAAGCGACGACCAGCAGCTCAACACTTTCCTCCAGTCCGCAAAGACCGAGCGCAATGGCCGCACCGTCATCGTCAATCTTTCCTACCCAACCGAGGGCTTGCTCCAAATGATCCGCGCCATCGCGGCCAGCGAGAACCGTCAGCGCGCCAACCGAAACAACAACCAATCGTCAAATACACCCGCAATTCCGGCCAAGATTGTGAGCACCTGGATAGCCGACAAGGACTTGGGCAACGACAGTGTTTCGCCCGAGACCCTGCAATTCCAGGTCATCGAAAATGTCGCCCTCAAAAACGGAACCACCATCAGCCTGAATGGGCGGCGCGAGGGCGGGGAAAACGCCCGCTTCGACTACATCGACGTGATTCCGACCGGCGGCGGCGGAGCGCTCCACTTCGAAGCCGAAAATCTGCGGCTCTCGCGCTACAGCGTGGAAAGAACTTCCCACGCCTCGGGCGGCAAGGTCATCACCCTGCAAAACAACAGCAACGGCCATGCTCGCTTCGAGTTTCCCGGCGCCGACGGTACGTACACTTTGAAAGTCGGCTACGTCGATGAAAACGACGGCAAGGCCACCTTCTCCGTCAGCCTCCACGAAGCCGCGCCTGCCGTAGCGCCAGCGGCTCCCCAGCCTCCCACCCCGCCCGCGCCCCCCGCGCCAGCGGTTGCAACTCCGGCAAAATAATCCATGCTCGCCGATGGAACAATGACCCTGCCGCCCCAGGCTGCCTCAGACGAACTTCTAGCCCCGCCGGCCACTCCCCCGGCGGACGCCCGTTTGATTGCGGACTGCCTCGGCGGCGACATGCGCGCCTTTGATGAAATCGTCCGCACGCATACGCCGCGGGTTTTCAACTATGTCCTCCACATGACGCGTCATCGCCAGGACGCCGAGGACATCGCCCAGCAAACCTTCATCAAGGCCTACACGCACCTCTCCAGCTTCGATCCGACGCGCTCTTTCATCGCCTGGCTTCTCACCATCGCGCGCCGCACCGCCCTCAACCACTTTAGATCGGCAAAAAATTTCGAGCAAGTCGACGACACCCACGCCTCGACTGAAACCGCGCCCGACAACCACGTCGAAAAACGCGACCAACTCGACACGCTCTGGGCTCAGGCCAAACGCACCTTGTCGGAACGCGAGTACGAAGTCCTCTGGCTGCGCTACGCCGAGGACATGTCGCTCGAAGAAACCGCCAAAATCGTGGGCCTTACCCAGACTCACACCAAGATCATCGCCTTCCGCGCCCGCCAGCGCCTCATCAAACTTCAATCACCCTCCTCATGAGCTCCCACGGAAAAATCCGCCTCGCCTGCCGCATCATACGCATCCGTGACGCAATGACCGGCTCCCGCGCCGGCCACGTCGCACACTGCGCCGATTGCCAGGCCTACTATCGCACCGCCGAGTCGCTCTCCGACCAGCTCCGCGCCACCGCGCCACGCCCGTCCCAGCCCGTGCCCGACGAACTCGCCGCCCGCATCGCGCGCGCCGTGCGCCAATCGACTCCCACCGCGCGCGCCCCGCGCCGCACCCGCGCATTTGAGACTTTCGCCATTCTTGGCGCCGCCGCCGCGGTCTTCGCCTTTGCGTTCTATCTGGTTCGTCAAAACGTAATCGCGCCCCGCGCCCATAAAACCGAATCAATTGCCAGTACCAACGCAGCCGACTTCACCGCCCTGGTTGCCGGTGTCGATTCGTTGCGCAGCCGGTTGCTCGACTCCGTCGAACCCGCCGCCGAGACCCTCGCCGAACAAAACCCGCTCAGCCGGGAAATTGCTTCCGTGCAGGCCGATGCCCGTTCCGCCCTCGGCTTCCTCGCCTTGAACTTCCTCCCGGCCGATTCCGCCCAACAGCTCGAAGCCCGTATCGATCCGTCGCGCAGCTGACATCGCCAAAGACAGAACCGCTTTTTGCAACCGAACTAACTTCCGCATTTACAAGATCGTAAACATCAACAACCTCACCTGTTCCAGTTTCTGATTTTCATCAATTCATACCGGGAACGACGTGGGGAATGCGCTTAATTTAGTGCAAATCGCCGACTCCGCTGCGCAAGCCGCGGAGGTGATTCACGTTTTCGAGAAGACGGGCTTCTCGTTGCAGGCCAAGCTGTTCACCACGCCCGCCTCCTTGGATGGGGCCTTGAATGGGCAACCGAACCAGCTGGTTATCGTCCATATTTCAAATTCATCGAAAGACGTGCCAGCGACGCTGGAGGCGCTTCAACGTCACGCACACAAGGTGCCCTGTATCATCGTTTCTGATACAATCGATCAGTTCGCAATAGACTGCATGAAAGCGGGTGCGCGCGACTGTATTGTCCGCGGCGATACAGTGCGCCTGCAAGAGGCGGCGAGAAATATTTTCCAGCCCGTCGACAACCACGGCGAAACGCTGCAAGCATTGCGCGAAAGCGAGGAAAAGTTTTCCCGCGTTTTCCATATAAGCCCCGATCCGATCACCATAACGCGGCTCGCCGACGGCGTTTATCTCGACGTCAATGCCGGTTTCACTCAAATCCTTGGTTATGCCCGTGAAGAGGTCGTGGGAAAACGCTCGGCAGCCGGCAAGCAGGGCATCTGGGTCAACCTGGCGGATCGCGACCGGTTGATCGAAGGATTAAAATCCAAAGGTGAAGTCGTTGGATTGGAGGCTCCCTTCCGCACCAAGAATGGGTCCGTGGTCGTGGACCTGCTCTCCGCCCGCGTGGTGAAATTAGGCGGCGTCGATTGCATCCTCGCGTTCACCCGCGACATCACGGAACGGCGGCGAGCCGACCGCGCCATCAAAGAGAGTGAAGCGCGTTACCGCGGTCTTTTCGACCACATGGTCGAAGGTTTCGCCTATTGCCGGATGATTTACGACGACGGTATTACGGACTTCGTCTATCTCGCGGTAAACCCAGCTTTTTCAGAACTCACGGGGCTTCGGGATGTCATCGGCAAACGCGTCTCGGAAGTCATCCCCGGCATTCAGCAACGAGATCCCGGGTTATTCGAAATCTACGGTCGGGTCGCCCGGACCGGCAGTCACGAAAAGTTTGAAATCTACGTGGAGGCTCTCGGCGATTGGTACGCCGTCTCCGTCTACGGAACGGGCAACAGTTGTTTTGTGGCCATGTTCAGCGTCATCACTGATCGAAAGAGGGCTGAGCAACAACGCGACGCGACCATCCGCTTATTGCGTCTCTGTAACCGGGCCCCTGATCTAAAAGGTCTGTCCCGCGAGATCACGCTTTTCTTCAAGCAACTCGCCAATTGCGAAGCCGTCGGTCTGCGCCTCCGCGATGGGCCGGATTTCCCGTACTTTGAAACCCACGGTTTCTCGAACGAGTTTGTGCAGGCCGAAAAGTTTCTTTGCACTTACCAGTGCGGCGGCGAACCCGCCTGTGATGACGCCGGCAATCCCCTGCTAGCCTGCATGTGCGGCAACGTCCTGCAAGGCCGCATCGATCCCACCAAACCGTTTTTCACCCAATACGGCAGTTTCTGGACCAACAGCACCACCGAACTAATTGCCACCACCACAGAAAAGGAACGCCAGACCAAGGCCCGGGGACGCTGCACTGGCGAAGGCTACGAATCCATCGCGCTGGTCCCCCTGCGCAGTGGACGTGGCACGCTCGGCCTGCTCCAGCTCAACGACCGTCAAAAAGGCCGCTTCAATCCCGATCTCATAAAATTGATTGAGTCGTTGGCAGGCTATTTGACCGTTGCGCTTGAAAAACTTCAATCGGACCAAGCTCTCCGCTCGAGCGAAGAACACCTGCGCCAAGTCCTGGCCACCGCCGAGGCAGGTTACTGTTTCATCGACAACGAAGGCATTTACCGTCGCGTCAATGAAGCGTTCGTGCGCATGCATGGTTACTCGCACGCCGACGAGTTGCTGGGACAACATTTCAGCGTCACCCAGGTCGAATCCGAAAAACCCGCAGCCGAACAGTTCGCGCGGAAACTGCTCGCAGGCGGCACGATCGCGGGCGCTGAATTTAGTCGGCGCCAGAAGGATGGTTCGACTGCCTTTCACTCGTTTTCCGCGCATGCCGTGCGCGAACACAACCGTGTCGTCGGGCTCGAGGCCTTCCTCATCGATACCACCCGATTGCACACGGTGAACCAGCAGTACCAAATGCTGTTCGAGCAGATGCTCGACGGTTTCGTGCTGCATGAAATGATCTACGACCCCGAAGGCGAGCCGGTTGACTATCGTTTCCTCGCGATGAATCCCGCCTTCGAGCAGATGACCGGCATGAAGGCTTCCCTTTGCAAAGGGCACACCGCCCGCGAAGTGTTACCCGGTTTGGAAAGCAAGTGGCTCAAAACCTACCACGACGTGGTGAAGACCGGCGAGGCGCGACGCTTCGAGGATTTTTCCCGCGAGCTCAACAAGCATTTTGAAATCGTAGCGTTCAGCCCGGCCCACGACCAATTCGCCTGCCTCGTACGCGACATTTCCAATCGCAAGCAACTCGAGTTGCAACTGGTGCACTCGCAAAAAATGGAAGCCGTCGGCCAGCTCGCCGGCGGCGTCGCCCACGATTTCAATAATTTTCTCGCGGCAATCATGATGCACTTGAGCTTGTTGCAGCGCACGCCAGGCACAGGCGGCGAGGTACGGGAGTCGCTCAAGGAACTGGAAGCCGAAGCGCGACGAGCCGCCGGCCTCACGCGGCAACTACTGATGTTCAGCCGGCGACAGGTCATGCAGCTCAATCCCACCGATCTCAACGACCTGCTCACCCATTTGCTGAAGATGCTCCGCCGTCTTATCGGCGAACACATCCGACTTATTTTCTCCAGCGAGGCCGCCCCGCTTTGGGCTGAGGCTGATCCCGGCATGATCGAGCAGGTTATTATGAACCTGTGCGTCAATGCTCGCGACGCCATGCCCCGCGGCGGCGATCTCAGAATCGAGGCCGCCTCGCTCCACCTCGGCGCGACCGAACATCTCGGCGATACTGAAAACCGCGCGGGCAATTTCATCTGCCTCACGGTCGCCGACAATGGCGTCGGCATGAGTCAGGACACGCTGGCCCGCATTTTCGAACCTTTCTTTACCACCAAGGAACCTGGCAAGGGCACGGGCCTGGGCCTTGCGACGGTTTATAGCATCGTCAAGCAGCACAAAGGATGGATCAACGTGAGCAGTGTGCTGGGACAGGGCTCGGCTTTTCGTATTTTTCTTCCGGCCATCGCAGCGCCCTCGGCCCACAGTCATTCTGCCACTCAAAGTCCCATTCAGGGCGGATCGGAAGGAATCCTTGTCGTCGAGGACGATGCTGGTTTCCGCAACCTCGTCGGTATGAGCCTCAAGGTCCTCGGGTACCGCGTGTTCGAAGCCGTTAATGCCCGCGAAGCTCGGGCCATTTGGGAGGCCCACCAAGCCGATATCGGCCTGCTCTTCGCGGACGTTGTTCTGCCCGGCGGTATGAACGGCTTGGAGCTTGGCCAGCAGTTGCGCACCGCCAAACCAACCTTGCGGATGATCGTAACCACCGGATATCTTGGAGACAGTATTAAACCGGAGCAGTTGGAGGCCGAAAGTATAGTATTCCTACCCAAACCCTTTACCGCCGAAGCTCTCGCCAACGCCGTGCGCGAGTGTCTCGATCATCCGCCCATCGCCCCTGACGCCTCATGACCCTGACCCCCTCGACCAAAATCCTCCTCGTCGACGACCACGTTCTCGTACGCCACGGCATAAGATTGATTCTCCAAAATGAACCCGGTTTTGAAGTCGTCGGAGAAGCCACCGATGAAAACGAAGCGTTGAAAAAAGCCGTAGAGCTCCTTCCCGACGTCATCGTGATGGATCTCGACCTCGCCGGCATCAACGGCCTCAACGTCTCCCGTCAAATCCTGGACGCCCAGCCCAAAACGAAAATCGTCGTACTCTCCGCCGAAAGCTCGGCTGAAACCGCGCAACGAGCCCTGCAAGCAGGAGTCTTGGGCTACGTCATAAAAGGTTCCTCCAACGAAGAACTCGTCCGCGCCATCCATACTGTCGCCAGCGGCCGCTGCTATCTTTGCCCGGAAATCACCACGGCCTTGATCCGGACGCAGACTCTTAAACCAACGTCTACCGACACGCCGCCGCTTCTCACCGATCGCGACCGCGAGCTCATGCGCCTCGTCGCCGCCGGTCTGCGCAACAAGGAGATCGCCGAGAAATTTTCCCTCAGCATCAAAGCCATCGAAGCGACTCGCTCGAAGTTGATGCACAAGCTCGGCTGCAATAGCGCCGCGGAACTCGTGCGTTACGCCGTCCGCGAAGGCATCGCAAAACTTTAGGCCGAATAGCCGCAATAGCGGCCGCGTAAAGTTCTGGCCGGATTCGGCTTAAACCCAAAAAAAGGGTAAACCCAAATGCGTGCGCGGGTTTGCAGGGACCACCGCGGGGTTTCTTCACGTTCAGGGCAAACGCCTTCAAGCCGATTACTTCCACTATTCGTAGAAGTCGTCCGCAGCTCTTCTGACTTTGGAAGATCCTAGCGAGCGGGTCCAGCTCCACGAAAAAACATACGCGCCGGCGAGAACTCAAATAACAAAACCATCATCCTGATCTAATTTTTCCGCTCCGCGTCTGAAAAAATTCCATCATCCATGAAAATCGGTTCGCTGCCTCCCGTACTCACTCCCGTCGCCCTGCTTTTCGTGCTCGCCATCGGCGCCCTCGCGGCGGATCCCGTGCACAAAGACCCCGCGCCAGTTTCACCGGACACCGGCCTTGCACGTCTTACAGAAGGCAATAAACGGTTCGTCGCCGGTACCCCCGCCCGCAATACCCCCACCGCGCAGCAGTGGGCCGAACTTGCCAAGGGCCAGCATCCTTTCGCCATCGTGCTCACCTGTGCCGACTCGCGCCTTTCCCCCGAACTAATCTTCGACCAAGGACTCGGCGACCTCTTCGTCCTGCGCAACGCCGGCAACCTCGCCGATCCCCACGTCCTCGGTAGCATGGAATACGCCGTCGAGCACCTCGGCTGCCGGCTCATCATCGTGCTCGGCCACACCAAATGCGGCGCCGTCACCGCCGCCGTCTCCGGTGGCGAAGCCCCCGGCCATATTAAGGACATCGTCGACGACATCATTCCCGCCGCGAGCATGGCCAAAAAGAAACCGGGCGATCCGGTCGAAAACGCCGTGCGCATTAACACCAAGTTCACCGCCAACGCCATTTCCCAGGCCGAACCAATCCTCGGCCACGCCGTGAAAGCCGGCCAGCTCAAGGTCGTTTCCGCCCGCTACGACATCTCCACCGGCGCCGTGGAGTTCCTCCAATAACCACTCTCAACCGCTACAGCTTCAAAAAATTCCGCCATGTTCAACAACCTAAAGCTCGCCGCAAAACTCAACGGCTCGTTCATCGCCGTCGCCAGCCTCACTCTTATCCTGGGTGGTCTGGCGATTTTCAACATGCTCAAGGTCAAGTCCGTCGCCACGGTCCTGGCTCAGCAAAAGGTGCCCGCCGTCGGCATCGCCAATGAGGTCGAGCGCGACACCCAGGCGGCGATGCTGCAAATCCGCACGTATGGTTTGATCGAAGATATGGCCGCTCTCGAGAAGGGCCGCGAAAATCTCACACAGGTGAAGAAGGATCTGAAAGAGGCCTCCGCTCACGCTGAGAAATATGATCTCAAGGTCTTGCGCGCCAACGCGCAAATCGCCGGTGAAAAGGCCGCGGCCTACGAAGGTTTGATCTCAGAAACCGTCAAGGTCACCGACGAATTGCGTCAGGACAGAGAGGAAATGAACGCGGCCGCTGCTCTCTACATGAAGTCCTGCGACGATTTTCTCGAAAATCAGATGAAAGCACTCGACGCCGATCTTTCCTCGCTCGTCGGCGAAAAAATCACTGAGGAAAAAGTCAGGGAGCGCATCAAAAAAACCGCCCTCGTTAACGACATCATCGATATCGGCAATGAAGTTCGCATCGACGTTTGGAAAGCCGTCGCGAACCGCAATCCCGCACTTTTCAGGGAAACGATGAAGCGCTTCCCCGAAATCCACGCCAAGTTGGACGAACTGAAAACCATCACGCACCGGGAAGTGGATCTCAAGGAGATCGCTGAATGCCGCAAAGCCGGCGACGCGTACCTTCAAGGCATGACCGACTTCCTCGCCAACTGGTTGGCGCGCGAAGAGCTCAGCAAAAAACGCGGCATCGTCGCCGACGAAGTACTCAAAGCCGCACAAGACACCGCGCGCTACAACATGCAGGCCACTGAGGAATCCGCGACCCACGCCGCCAACTCGCTCGCCACCGCCTCCACCGTCCTGATCGTTGGCTGTATCATCTGTTTCGCTCTCGCCCTGAGTCTTGGAATTATCATCACCCGCATGATCACCAAGCCCGTGCATAATCTCGTCACCGGCCTGGGCCAGATCGCCATTGGTGACCTCACCGCCCGGGTCGAAGTTACCTCTGGCGACGAGATCGGCAACCTCTCCGCCGCAGCCAACAAGATGGCCGAGGCCCTCGATGCCAAAGCCAAACTCGCTTTGCAAATCGGCGAAGGCGATCTGCGTCATGACGTCACGCTCGCCTCCGAAAAAGACACCCTCGGCATCGCCCTCAAGAAAATGGTCGCCAATCTCCGCGACGTCGTTGGCAATGTTCGCTCCGCAGCCGAAAACGTCGCCTCCGGCTCCGAGGAAATCACCGGCACCGCTCAAACCCTTTCCACGGGCGCCTCCGAACAGGCGGCCAGCGTCGAGGAAGTTTCCGCTTCCATGGAAGAATCCACCGCCTCGATCCAGCAGAACACCGAGAACGCGCGCCAAACCGACAAAATCTCCACCAAAGCCGCGCAAGATGCCCAGGGCGCCGGCCAGTCAGTCGGCCAGACGGTGCAGGCGATGAAGGATATCGCTCAGAAAATTTCCATCATCGAGGAAATCGCCCGCCAAACCGATCTGCTCGCCCTCAACGCCGCGATCGAAGCGGCCCGCGCCGGCGAACATGGCAAGGGCTTCGCGGTGGTCGCCTCCGAAGTGCGCAAGCTCGCAGAGCGCTCGCAAAAAGCCGCCGGCGAAATTTCCAAGCTCTCCAGCTCTTCCGTCGAAATTGCGGAATCCGCTGGCCAGATGCTCGACAAACTCGTGCCCGACATCCGCAAGACCGCCGATCTCGTCAAGGAAATCGCCTCCGGCTCGGAAGAGCAAAACACCGGTGCCTCCCAAATCAACAAGGCCATTCAGGAGCTCGACAAGGTCATTCAGCAAAATGCCTCCGCCTCCGAGGAAATGGCCGCCTCCGCCGAGGAACTCGCCTCCCAAGCCGAACAACTCCAAAGCGCCATTGAATTCTTCAAGGTCTCCGACGAGGGCACCCGCGCCGTCGCCACCAAACGCAAGGTCGCCAAAGCCCAGGCCGCGCAAAAAGCTTCGCATCATCTCTCGCATTCGCTCGCCAAAAAACCGGCGGACGAAAACGGCCACGGCGTCATGATCGAGCTCGACAAACCCGACCTGCCGCCGGTCGACGAGGGCGACTTCCAGCGCTACTAAACCTCCGCCCAGCAAAACCTATGAGTACCGCTAAAATCACCGAAACCGCGCGCTACCTCACCTTCCGCTTGGGCGACGAGGTCTTTGCGATCAACGTCTTCAAGGCCCGCGAAGTGCTCGATCTCTCGCACATTACTCGCGTGCCCACGGCGCCCGGCTACCTCCGCGGTGTCGTCAATGTTCGCGGCAACGCCATCCCGGTCGTCGATCTTCGCAACAAGTTCGGTCTTCCGCAGACCGCCGACACCTTGCACACCCGAATCATTGTCATGGACCTCCAAATGGACGGCCAGACCGTGGTGGTAGGCGGTCTCGCCGACGCCGTGCACGAGGTGCTCGAGCTCGAACCGCAGGACATAAACGATCCGCCGTCGCTCGGCATGCGCTGGCGCACCGATCTCATTGTGGGTCTCGGCCGTCGTGACGACAACTTCATCATCATTCTCGATATTGAACGGGTGTTCTCAACGGAGGAACTTTCTAACTTAATTCAAGAGCCAAGCGCCGCCACCGTCTAGTGCCCCGGCGCAGCCTTTGGGGAAGGCTGCACATGCACCAAGCTGAACTCACCAATCAACAGTTCGAGGATTTCCGCTCTCTCATCTCGGACCGGCTCGGCATAAAAATGCCTCCGGCCAAGCGGACGATGCTTCAAAGCCGTCTGCTCCGCCGCGCCCACGAACTCGGCCTGCAAAACGTGCAGGCTTACCACTCCCGGTTTTTCTCCGATCCCAATGAGCAGCAGGAGGAACTGGAGCATCTGCTCAACCTGGCGACGACGAACAAGACCGACTTTTTCCGCGAGCCCGATCACTTCGACTTTCTCGCACAACAGGCGCTGCCAGCTTGGCGGGCCCGCTCCCCCGGCGGACCGTTCAAGGTCTGGTGCGCCGGTTGTGCGACAGGCGAGGAGGCTTATACCCTCGCAATGGTGCTCAAGGAGCAACAGGCCCGTGGCGTATTCGAGTTTTCGATACTGGCGACCGACGTCTCTACTCGCGTTCTCCAAAAGGCGATGGATGCCACCTACGACGAGGAGCATGCCCTGCCTATCCCCGTGCCGCTGCGCAAAAAATATCTGCTGCGCGGTCGCAAGGACAGCGACGGTCTCGTCAAGATCGCGCCCGAGGTTCGCCAGCATGTTCGCTTCGGCCATCTCAATTTCCTCTCACCGCACTACGGCATCCGTGAAAAGTTCGATGTCATTTTCTTTCGCAATGTCATGATCTATTTCGATCGCCCCACCCAGCGGGAGATCGTGGGGAAAATGTGCCAGCTCATGCCGCTTGGCGGCTGGCTCTTCACCGCCCACGCCGAGACTTTGCACGGCCTCGACCTGCCGATCGATCCCGTCGCCGCCGCCGTCTACGTCCGCACGAAAGGAGCGCCTTCCGTCGCATGAGCAAGCTTCGTCCAGGCAATCCTCGGCATACTCCACGACTGCTTCCTCCGTCGGTCGGAAGCGAAATTCGCGAGGAAACAATCTGGGCGGGCGATATCCTCGTATCGAAAGAACAAATACGCATGACGACGGTGCTTGGTTCATGCGTGACGGTCTGCCTCTTCGACAGTCTGCATTGTTACGGCGGCATGAACCACTACCTGCTTCCCTCGCCCGGCTCCGATGGCCGCCACGGGGAATGGTCGATTCGCGAACTCCACCAGCGCATGCTCAATCTCGGCAGCCGCCCGCGAAATCTCCAGGCCAAGGTCTTCGGCGGCGGCAGCCCGCTCGCCTTTGTCAATGAAAGTTCCGGCGTCGGTCCCGACAACGCTCGCGTCGCGGGCGAAACCCTCGCCGATTTGAAAATTCCCGTCGTCAGCGAATGTGTCGGCGGGAATTCGGGTATGCGCATCTATTTCGAAAATTGGAGCGGGCTCGTCCTCGTTCGTTCGCACCGGGAGGGGCGGTCCTTATGAGCGATGCGATAAAAGTTTTGATCGTCGACGATTCCGCCGTCGTCCGCCAGACACTGAGCGACATCCTTGGCACCGATCCTGAGATCGCCGTCCTCGGCGCGGCTGGCGATCCTTACCAGGCGGTAGAACTAATGAAGGCGCAGCGCCCCGATGTCATTGTCCTCGATATCGAGATGCCCCGCATGGACGGCCTCACCTTTCTGCAAAAGATCATGGAGCAGCACCCGATCCCCGTGATCATCTGCTCCACGCTGGCCATGGCGGGCGCTCCCGCCGCCTTGCGCGCTCTCGAACTTGGCGCGGTCGATGTCATCACCAAACCCAATCTTGGCACCCAGGAATTCCTGCTAGAATCGCGCATCACCATCTGCGACGCCGTCAAGGCCGCTTCCCACGTGCCGGTTCACCGCCTCCAACCCAAGGCCGAGCGAAAACTTTCCGCCGATGCCGTCCTCGCCAAGGCAGGTTCCCGCCCGTCCTTCGAGACCACGCAAAAAATCTGCGTCGTCGGCGCCTCCACCGGCGGCACCGAGGCCCTCGCGGAATTTCTCACTGACCTGCCAATGAATGCCCCGGGAGTTGTCGTCGTGCAGCATATGCCCGAACAATTCACCCGCACCTTTGCCGAGCGTCTTGATTCGCTTTGCCGCATCAGCGTCAAAGAGGCAGAGACAAACGACGTCGTTTCTCCCGGCTGCGCCCTGATCGCGCCAGGTGGCAAGCACACTCTCGTCAAACGCTCCGGCGCCCGGTACTACGTCGAAGTACGCGATGGCCCGCTCGTCAGCCGTCATCGGCCTTCCGTCGACGTCCTTTTCCGCTCCGCCGCCCGATATGTCGGCCACAACGCCGTCGCCGTTATCCTCACCGGCATGGGCAACGATGGTGCCGCCGGCATGAAGGAACTCCACGAAACCGGAGCCCGCACTATCGCCCAGGACGAAGCCACCTGCGTCGTTTTCGGCATGCCCAAGGAGGCCATCCGCCTTGGCGGTGTCGACCAGACCCTCCCCCTTGGACAAATCGCACCCGCCGTCATGAAATACAGCCGCTAGCAACAACCAATATCATGCAACCAAATACTCCCGCCCCGGGCGCCCCCGCCGCCAAAACCATCCTCGTCGTCGACGACTACGCCAGCGTACGTTTCTACCACGCCAATCTCCTCCGTCAGGCCGGCTACAAAACCCTCGACGCCCGCGACGGCAACGAAGCCCTCGACAAGGTCCGGCAAAATCGCGTCGACCTCATCCTTCTCGATCTGATCATGCCGAAAATGAGCGGCGAGGAATTTATCCGCCGCCTCCGCGCCATTCCGGAATTCGTTAATATCCCGCTGCTCATCGTTTCCTCCGAGGCGGCCGAGGATAGGATCCGTCCTATTGCCGGTAGTGGTCGTTTCGGCTTCGCCATCAAGCCGATTGTGCCCGGCTCCCTCTTGGAATCCATTCGCAAGCTGATCGCCTGAAGACCATGCCCGTTGCCCCACCATCGCCCCGTCAGTCCTTTCCCTGGCTTCTCCACGCCAGGCGCTTGGGACTTTGCGTTCGGCAGAAAGCAGGGCCCTTGGTTAATCGTATTTTTCGTGGGAAAAACGGTGCCGCCTCGGGCGACCCGGTGACTGACGTGCTGGCTCTCCTTCCGTCGGTGGAATCGAATCGCGCCAACTTGCTCGATTTCGGCAAGGAGACCGATGCCGAGTTCACCGAACTCGCTCAGGGACTCTCCGAACTCAACACGCGCTTTTCCAACATTCGCGAGCAAGCCGAAGCGCTCGACACGATCCTCCATCAACGCGACAAGGAAAACATTCTCGCCGCCGCATACCAGGTCTACCGAAGCTCCGTGGATCTCGTACATGCCAGCATGGGCATTGCTCTTTCCGAGCAACAGCAGATGGAACAAGTCGAGTCCGCGTTGACCCACGCCTGCCGCGTTCAGGAAACATTTAACCGCAACAACCTTCTCCTGCGCATTCTCACCATGAGCATTCGCATGGAGGCCTCGCGTATCGACTCGGAAAACCGTGCCGTCTTCCTAAATGTCGCCGCCGCCATAGCGGAAATCGACAGCAAAATCGCCCAAACCACCGCCGCCGCCTTCAACCGCATTGAACAGGTCATTGAAGAGGCCCGCCAGGAAAGACATGCCCTCCACGGTCTCGAACAAAATCTCAAATCCCGCGCTCAACAAAGCATCGACAAGTTACAGGGCGAATTGGCCGGCTACAAGGAGTCGCTCCTTCCCTGCGCCGACCTTTCCTGCAAAATCGGCGAACTCTTTGCCCAGACCGGCCCACTCACGCTCCAGATCGTCACTTCGCTGCAATATCAGGATATCGTTCGCCAGCAGCTTGAACACGTCGCTTTCGGTTTCGGCGACATCACCAGCCATCTTCACGACCTCCAGGGCTCTTGCGGTGAAAATACTCAACCCGAACTAGGCTTTATCCACCACGCCGCAAGCGTCCAGCATGCGCACCTTGCCTCCTCTCGCGAAGAAATTGAAAAGGCGGGCCACAATGTCGCCGATGGCATCAAGCAACTGCTCGCCCTCGGCCAGATCCTTATCGGCCATTTCAACGACATGGAGAAGGCCGCACAAACCGTTTTCGGTCACGCCAATATTTCCGCCCTTTTCAAGCACGAGATCCACCAACTCGCCCTCATTGCCGACCAAAGCGAAAAGGCCAACGCCAAGATCTCCCTCCTCGTCGAAAAGATCGACGATGTCGTTCGCGTTTTCTCCCGGGAAATCACCGCCCACGAATTCGAGGTCAAACTCGTCTCCCTGAACGCGCAAATCGCCGCCGCCCGCCTCAGCTCCGCCGAAGCCCTCAATAAACTCGCCGAGGAATCCAGCCTCGCCGCCACGTCGAACGCGGCCGCCACTGAGGAACTCACCCGCGAACTTCAAAACTGCCTCTCCCAACTCCAGGGCATCAAAAACGACGCCGACCAGTTCATGGAAATCGTCACCCAGGAGAAAACCGAAATGGAGAAAAACGCCGCCAACGTCAGCCAACAACTCGCGCTCCTCGGCGAACGAATCGGCAGCCGTTCCAGCGACGTGCGAAAACAATTCTCAACCATTCATGAGGCCCAAAACGAACTCCTTTCCCGTTTGCGCTTCAGTGAACTCATTGACGCCACTTACCAGCCGGCAATCGTACTCTGCGACAACCTTCGCGCCGCCACTCGTGCTTACGCGCTTCCCGAGGATCTTACCGAGGAAGGCCACCGCAAGCTCACTGCCCACCAAAGCCGTTATACGATGGAAAGCGAAAGTGAGCTCCATGCCAATGCCCTCGGCCAGACCAAAACCGCCAAAATAACACAAACCGGAAGCGGCGCGGGCGATATCGATCTTTTCGACACCGTTTCCGCTGAGTCTTCGCAAATTCCAGAGATCGCTGCCCCAACTACATCTCCGGAGGAGACGTCCGTGCAGTCCGACGCCGCGCCAACGCCCGAAAGCCGCGACAAGAAAGAGGACCTCGGCGACGGGATTGAACTTTTCTGACGACCGATGAAATCGCGCATTCTCATCATCGAAGACGAACCTTTTTACGCCGCCATTTTGATGCAGCAGCTAAGGGAGCTCGGTTATGACACCGCCGGTCACACAACCAGCGGCGAGCAGGCCATTGCCCTGGCGTCACCGGGAAAATTCGATCTCGCCTTCGTCGACCTGCGGCTGGATGGCGAACTCGACGGCATCGATACCGCCCGTCTCCTCCGCGACAAATCTGGCCTCGAGTCCGTCCTCATGACGGGCACAACTGACCAAAATCTCATTGAACGCGCTCTTGCCGCCCAACCTTACGGATTCCTTTCCAAGCCGTTTCATCCCCAAGCGCTCAAACTTTCCGTCGAGATGGCTCTTCAGCGCCTCCGCGCGGAGTCGACTCTCCGCGAACGCGAAGAACAACTCGTGACGGTGCTCAAGACCTCCATGGACGGCTTCTGGACCGTTTCCTTCGAAGGCCTGATCCTCGACGTCAATGATGCCGCCTGCCAGATGACGGGTTACAGTCGCGAAGAGCTGCTTATGATGAGCATTTCGCAACTCGAATATGGTCGAACACCCGAACAGATCGCCACCGGCTTGGAATTGGTGATCAAGCAAGGTTCTGTGCAAATCGAGCGTCTTGCCCGCTGCAAGGATGGCCGGGTGCGCCTCATCGATATGAGCGTGACCTGCTCGCCGACGCCTTTGCGCCGACTTTACTGCTTCGGCCGCGATATCACCGAGCGGCGCATGGCGGAAAATTCCCTGCGCGAACGCGAACATCACCTCCGCGCCATCATCGATAATATTCCCGATGCGGCTTGGTTAAAGGACAATCAGGGACGCTACCTCGCGGTGAATTCCGTCTGGTGCAAATACTACAACAAGAAACCGGAAAATGTAATCGGCAGAACCGACTACGATTTTTTCCCGCCCGAACAAGCCACGGCCTACTGGCAGCGCGACGAACAAGTTCGCCAATCTCGCGAGCCTATCTGCACGGAAGTCGAGCATGCGGGTGAAAATGGCCAAATCGCGTGGCTCGAAGTGCGTAAAGCTCCGTTCTTCGATGCACAGAATAATTGCGTTGGAATGGTCGGCATTACTCGTGATGTGACTCAGCGTCGTGAAGCCGAACTCAAGCTTCAACTCCTTAAGCGCGCCGTCGAACAAAGTCCCGCCTCCATCGTCATCACAAATACAGCCGGAACCATCGAATATGTTAATCCCTACTTCGAAAAGCACACCGGTTATTCCTCCAGCGAAGCGATTGGGTCGAATCCCCGTATGCTGAATTCCGGCGAGCATCCTCAGGAGTTTTTCAAAAACCTCTGGAACACCATCATCACCGGCCAGGAATGGCGCGGCGAGATCCGCAACCGGCGTAAAGACGGCACACTTTATTGGGAACAGGCGTCGATTTCCCCGATGCGCAACGAAAATGGCGAGATCGTCAACTTTGTCGCCGTCAAGGAAGACATCACCGATCGCAAGAATGCCGAACTCACCATGGCCTGGCAGTCCGCCTTGGTGGAAAACTCGGTCGATATCTGCTGCGTCAAGGACCTCAACCTTCGCGTGCTCACTGCCAATCAGGCCATGGCACGTGCCGCCGGTTTCGATACTCCGGAACAACTTATCGGCAAAACCGACGCGGAAATTTTCCGCAAGCCGTTCAACTCCGAGGAAGCGCGCATCTACATGGAGGACGACCTCGCCACCCAGCTTCTCCAGCCCGGCCAGGTGCTCGTCCGCCAGGAAAAATTCCATAGCCCCGATGGCTCCGAAAAGTTCCTGCTTACGCGCAAATTTCCCGTTTTCAATCGCGAACTAAAACTCATTGCCACCGCCAATATTTCCACCGACATCACCGATGCCAAGCGCTCCGAGCGCGAGCTCATCCGTGCCCGCGACGAAGCCGAGGCGGCCAACCGCGCCAAGAGCACGTTCCTCGCGACCATGAGCCACGAGTTGCGCACGCCGCTCAATGTCATCAATGGCATGGCCGCCATTCTCGCCCAGTCCAGCTGGCCGCCCGAGCAACAACACGCCATCGAAATGATCTCCGAGGGAGGCAACACGCTCCTCACCATTATCGAGGAAATCCTCGATTACTCCGGCCTGCAGGCAGGCAAAACCAAACTCGAGCTCGCGACGTTTTCTCCCCTCAGCGTTGCCGGCAACGCCCTCCGGTTGTTTTCGGCCACCGCACTTTCGAAGGGCATCGTTATCACCTGCGCCTTCGATCCCAATACGCCCGCTGAGGTGATCGGCGATCCACGCCGCCTTCAACAGGTGCTCGTCAATCTCCTTCAGAACGCCGTCAAGTTCACCGAGCGCGGTCGCGTCCATCTCAAGCTCAGCGTGACCGCGGAAACCGCGCAGGATTACACGATCAATTTCATGGTGCTCGATACTGGCATCGGCATCACACCCGAGAGCCTCAGCCGACTCTTCCAGCCCTTTACCCAGGCTGACGGCACCATCACCCGGCGTTTCGGAGGCACGGGTCTCGGCCTCGCCATCTCCAAGTCTTTCATCGAACTCATGGGCGGAACCATCTCGGCCCGCAGCCGGCATGGGCGCGGCTCCGCCTTCAGCTTCTCGGTAAAACTATCCGCCACCGCCAACCGCTCAACCGCCTTTGCCTCGCTCGCCCAACCTGTTTTCCGCGGCCGCCGGGTGCTCGTTGCCGCGCGAAAGGGCGCTCAGCAACGCACTCTGCTCGCCCTCCTGCGGTCCTGGCAAATGGCGCCCGAAACCGTTGATCTCAGCGCGCATCACGACGGGGTACCACCTTTTGATGTCGCCGTCCTTCCGGCGCCACCCGTAGACGGCGCAGCACCCGCGCTTCTCGATCCTGCTCTCCCTGTCGTTTGGTTCGGACGCAAGGAAAACTCCGTTGCGCAAAATTCCCGGGCGCGCTGCATCGGCACAGCGCTCGATGCCACTGCCCTCGCTTCAACCCTTGCGGAACTGTTCGCGCATCCAATCTCGAGCGCCGCACAATCGTCCCAACCTGCGGAAACAGCGCCTTCAACCAAACTCGTCCCGCCGTCCATCTCGATTCTCGCCGCAGAAGATAACCGAACTAATCGCGAAGTCATAAAACTCGTTCTCAACCATCTCGGCTATACCGCGGACTTGGTCATCAACGGAGCCGAGGCCGTTGAAGCCGTCCAAAAGAAACGCTACGACCTTCTTCTCCTGGACGTCCAGATGCCTGTCATGGACGGCCTCACCGCCGCATCGGAAATCTGCCGCCTCTTCCCCGATCCCGCAAAACGCGTCCGCATTGTCGCCCTGACCGCTAACGCTCTCCCTGGCGACCGTGAACGCTGCATCTCTGCCGGCATGGATGACTACTTGAGCAAACCCATCCTTCCCGCGGAACTCCATGCGTGCATCCAGCGTCATTTCGGCAAAACTCCCGGAGGCAATGTGCCCAAAACTGTCGCCCCCGCCACACCGGCTCAACCGTCCCGATCGGAACCCACTCCCGCACCTCTGATCGATCGGTCCCATCTCCAGACGATTACCGCAGGCATGACTTGCGAACAGGTCATCGAAACCCTCACTCACCTCCACGGCTCCGTTTGTACCGATTTTTCGGATACATTTCCGCTGATTTCAAAAATCTGCATCGCCCGAAACCAAAAGCAATTCGCCGAAACCATCCATGGACTAAAAGGTTGTTTCATGATGACAGGATGGACCCGCGCCGGAAAACTCTGCGCCCAGGCCCTCGCCGCCGCGCGTCAGGACAACTTTTCAAACTGGGAGAAATTTCCCAACGAATTGCAGGAACTTTATGCCATCTCCAATCAGGCCATGACCGCTCACCTCTCCCTCCTGCAAACGCAGAATAAAGAATGCGGAATTAAGAGTTAAATTTCCACCAATACGCAGCCCATGCCTTTCACGCTTCACCTCGATGGCTCCTGCCTCCAAGTCACCCTCTCCGGTGAACTCAACATTGCGCAGGCTCGCGAATTTGCAGACGCACTCAAACCGGCCCTGCAACCGGAATGCACCCTCGCGATCGACGCCTCTGAACTTTCCCGACTCGACGCCGCCATTTTGCAAATTCTCCTCGCCGGCACCCAATTCGCCGCCGAAGCGACCCTCGTTGCCGCCAGCCCCGCTTGGAAAACCGCCTTTTCCCGCTACGCCTCGCCTGATCCATTCCGTATTCTCTAAAACCACCCGCCATGCCCAAAACCATCATCACCGTCGATGACTCCATGAGCATCCGAGAAACCGTAAAAATGACTCTTCAGTCCGCGGGCTACCGGGTCGTCACCGCCGAGGATGGCGCGCGCGGACTTCAGGTTTGCCAGCAGGAAAAAGCCGACCTCGTCATCACCGACCTCAACATGCCCAACGTCGATGGCATCACCCTCATCGCAAATCTCCGCGCACTGCCGCAATACAAGTTTACCCCGATTCTCATGCTCACCACCGAATCGAACGACGAGAAAAAGAACGCCGGCAAACGCGCTGGCGCTACCGGCTGGATCGTCAAACCTTTCGACCCCGCCCGTTTCCTCGCTGTCGTGCAAAAAGTCTGCCCGGCCTGAGCCGTTTTCCATTCTTACATCAACATCTCCGTGAACTTCGACGAAATCCAACAACGCAGCCGTGAAATTTTCCGCATCGAAGCGGCCGATCTCCTCGGCGAACTCGAAAGTTCTCTCCTGGAACTTGAAGCCGCGCCCGGCGAAACGGCGATTCTTCACCGCGTCTTTCGCGTGATGCATACTTTGAAAGGTTCGGGTGCCACCAGTGGTTATCAAGATCTCTCATCCTTTCTCCATCATGTGGAAGACGTCTACAATGCCGCTCGTGAAGGCCGCGTAGCCGTTTCATCCACGCTCATCGACCTCACCCTCAAGATTGGCGACACGATTCGTCGTTATCTCGCCGCCACCGCAACGGAGGCTCAAGCCGTCCTCGCCGCGGCCCAGCCACATCTGAACGCCTTGCTCGCTTTCATGCCCACGGCCGGCACCGCCCATGAAACTATCGCTACCGCCAAACGCCTGTCCGTCCGCTTTCAGCCCCACGCTCACCTTTTTCAAACGGGCAATGACCCCGGCGTCTTTCTCGACGACCTCCGCAACCTCGCGCCGTGCGTCATCAAGATTTCCGACACGCAAATTCCGCCGCTCCAAACCCTCGATCCTGAAGCCTGCTATCTCAGTTGGAATATCGAGTTCACGGCCCCCGTGAAAGAAGAAGCAATTCGGGAAGTGTTCCAATTTGTCGAAGGCGACTGCGACCTCGATATCCAACCCGTCGCCGATCCCGTAGACGATCCTGACGCCGACCTATTTCGCGATCCCACCACTTCAAAATCCGAAATTCAAAATCCTAAATCCGACATCGCGGACTTCAAAATCACTCTCCCGCCAGCAGCCGCTTCCTCTGAAATTTCAAATTTCAAATCGGACCCCCTCAACAACAATACCCTATCTCCAAACGCGGAAATATCGCCTCAAAATGGCAGACGTCCCACGGCTACTGTAAGCGATACGCTGCGCGTCTCCTCGGATCGGCTCGACCGCCTCGTCAATCTCATTGGCGAACTTGTCATTCTCAAATCGGTGGTGAGCAATGCCTGCGCTCAAAACCCCGACATTCCTCCCGCCCTGCACGCCGCCTCGGAGACGCTACAAAGCCTCACGACTCAACTTCGCGACGAGGTGCTCAACATCCGGATGATGCAGATTGGGCAGACCTTCTCCAAATTCCGGCGTCTCGCCCGCGATCTCTCCCGCGAACTCGGCAAACAAGTCGAGCTTGTCGTCGAGGGTTCAGAAACCGAGATGGACAAAACCATTCTTGAGCGCCTCAACGATCCACTCGTCCATCTGGTCCGCAATTCGCTCGACCACGGGCTCGAAACGCCTGACGAACGCATCGCCACCGGCAAGCCCGTCGTTGGAAAACTGCGACTTTCCGCCGCGCAAAAAGGCGACCGCGTCGTCATCTCCGTCGGCGACGACGGCCGCGGCCTCGACCCTGCCGCCATCCGCGCCAAGGCCATTGAACGCGGCCTCCTGCAGCCAGATGCCACGCTCACAGACAATGAACTTTTCCAGATGGTCTTCCTGCCGGGATTTTCCACCGCAAAAGCCGTGTCGTCCCTTTCGGGACGCGGCGTCGGCCTCGATGTGGTCAAACGCACCATCGATCAGCTACGGGGCCGGATCGAACTTCGCAGCACGCACGGGAAAGGTGCCGAATTCCGCCTCTCGCTTCCTCTCACCCTCGCCATTATCGATGGGCTGATGGTTTCGGTTGGCAAAGATCACTACATTCTCCCGCTCAGCGCCGCCCGTGAAACGATCGATCTGCCGCCCAGCCATCGAGCCGATGCCGGCCGTCGTAACCTCGTCGATCTTCGCGGCGAATTCATTCCCTATCTCCGTCTCCGCGATCTCTTTGACTACGGGACTCCGCCTCCCGCATTGCGCGAACGCGTGGTCATCGTCGAGCTGGAACAATCCCGCCTTGGGCTCGTTGTCGACGAAGTTTTAGGAAACCACCAGACAGTGATAAAATCGCTCGGCTGGATCGCGCCCGAAGCGCCTGTCTATTCCGGTGCCACCGTCCTCGGCGACGGCCGCGTCGCCCTCATCATCGACATTCCCGCCCTCGCCGCCTACGCCGCGCAACAAACCGGCATCTCGTCCCTCGCCAAAACCTGACAGGCTCACGACCGCCCGCCTCCGCTTAAATACCACTTCCGCTCCCCTCGGTATTCAAGCCGTGCTTCTAAATATTTGTCCCTACCCGATAGTTTGTAATCTAATAGACTACAAACTATTCCGGTCACCCCAGATTAAATCTGACACCCAGACTTGTCCACCGAACCAATCAATTGCAGCCGGCGTGCTGTTTGCGATGACGTAGCTGCGGATAAAGCTGCTGGAGGCGTGCGTAGGCAAAATCGGCCAGTTCGCCATGCCCCATTGTGGTCGGGTGAACTCCGTCCCAGAACAGAAATACGTCAGGGTTGCCAGCCAGCACCGTCAGGTATGGATAAGTAACATTGGAAAAACCGAACAAGTCCGCATCGTCAACGATCGCATGCATTGCGTCGAAAAGGCTGAACAGGCCAACAGCCGGCCCTGGACAGTGTTTGTTCGTTTTGAATTTCGCCGCTACAGCCGTATTCACCGTCTGGGTCACGACTGAAAGCAGTTCGTCATAACCGCTCGCCTGGGCATCGGGAGTCAGACCCAGATCTGCGACATCCACCACGAGAATGTGGCGCGCGCCCATCTTTTTGAGGCGTGAAACAGCTTCAAATAGGTTGCTGGCGACTTGATCGGCAAAAGCGGCGAGGGACGATGGCATGCCCGATTCGGTCCAGAGAAAAATATCGTTGGCACCTGCTTGCACAATATAGAGCGCATGCGGGTCGGCGCGTCCGCCTGATGCTTTGGCAAACAGGTCGATTTCATCCTGCAAGCCCGGCAAACCGGGAATGCCGTAGGCAAAACTCACGTAGCTTTCGCGGCCCGAACATGCCCCGCCAAACGCGTAGTTCTCCAAGTCATCCGCGAGTCCGAGCTGCTCCGCAAGATACTCCACCCAAACCGGTCCATTGGAGAAATGGCCGTTTACATAATAAGGGGCCGGGGGAATGGCGCCGCCTGTCGCGGTGAAAAGATTGCCGTCGTCGCTGATACTGTCTCCAAAGACCACGAGTTTTGAAAAGGGCGAATGGTCACGGGTCGAACCCGCTTGAACCACCACCGCCAAAAACATCGCCGCCACCAAAAAGCAACGACGAGCCAGAGCATGGGTCGTATTCATGCGGCGAAAGATTGCGCCGTATTAACGACTTGGCAAGGTTTCAGGCTCCGGGGGGAGTGACAAATCCGTGAATTCAGTCCCGCGTGCGCCAAAAATTTGCAGTTCGCCGCCGGTTTTGTATCTTTTCCGCAGATGGCTTTTGGTCTCACAGGCATTTCCAGCACTGCTTACGATCCCTATCGGAACTTTCAATTCACACCGAAAGACCGTAGTGACGCGGGCATCTCGGAAGCCGACGCCGTCACGGACGAAAACTTCCCCGGCCAGTACGAGGCAACGGATGACACCGCGCAAACAGCCGCCGCAAAAGAAGCCGCGGCCTCGGAACTTCAGTCGACTGACCGAGAAGTTCGTTCCCACGAAGCGGCCCACATCGCTGCCGGCGGCAGTCACATCACCAGCGGCGCAACCTACTCTTACCGAACCGGACCCGATGGGAAACAATACGCGGTCGGAGGCGAAGTGGGCATCGACATTTCGCCCGTGCCGGGCAATCCACAGGCAACCATTACCAAAATGATGATGGTGCGCGCAGCCGCACTGGCTCCCGCCAACCCCTCGCCGCAGGATCTCGCCGTCGCCGCGGCTGCGGCACAAATGGAAGCCAATGCCCGCGCCGAACTTACGGCACAGAACCAAGCCCGAATTTCTGAAACACAGCCTATCGGTAAAAGTGCCGCCAGCGTCTACCGCGCCCGCGTGGGGCGGGTCGGCCGGCACGTCAATACCGCCGCCTGAACCGCAATTGGCGGTATGCAGGCGTAAAGTAAAGCTTCCGGATTTCCCTCCGATCGCGGTGTAAATATGTCCGTTTGGTTGATTTCGTCCCCTTTCTTGGCATAGTCAGTGCTCAAACGAGGGACAAACACAACTCAATGGCGGCCGTTCTCTGTGCGGGAACCAACCGTCAGAACCTAAACACAAGCATCATATGTCTACTATTATGACGCCAGGTACGACGTTATCCAAACCGGTACTGGCACTCTGGGGCATTTTGGCTATAACGACAAGTTCGTTTGCGCAAACTGCCGTCACCACCCCCACCTCTGAAAAGGAGGACGAAAAACCAATCACGCTGGATACGATGACCACCGTCGGGTCCCGCGTTAAAAACATCGAGGCCGCGGGCCCCAACCCCGTGACCTCTTTCGACCAGTCCACGTTGCAGGCCGCCGGTTTCGCCAATGTCGGCGAGGCCTTGCGATCTCTCCCGATGATCTCGGGAACATCGCTGAATCCCGCGGCGTCAAACAACAGCTTCACGCCCGGAGCCTCGACGGTGAATATGCGCGGCCTCGGCAATAACAACGTTCTGGTTTTGCTGAATGGCCGCCGCGCCGCCCCGCTTTCCACGCCGGGCTTTGACGGATTGCAGACGATGTTCGATTTTAACAGCATCCCGTCGGCGGCAATCGAATCGATCGAAATCCTGAAGGACGGTGGTTCGGCAATCTACGGTTCCGATGCCGTTTCCGGTGTCATCGATATTAAACTGAGAAAACGCTACAGCGGCCTTTCGGTATCGGCCCAAGTTGGCAATACGACACACACCGATTCATTGGAAAAAACATTCTCACTCGTCGCTGGCACGACGAAGGGAGCGTTTTCCATCATCACCACCGTCGACTACACCGATCGCCACCCGATCAAGGACCACGATTATGCGTTCTCTTCGGACGCGAATACAAAAAGCCGGGGCGGTGTGGACCGGCGAAGCTACGCAGGTTATCCAGGCTTGGTTTACGTGCTCAGCCTCGACGATTACTATACACTGCTTGCACCTAAATCGAATCCCACGCTTTCCGATTTTGTTGTGGCCGACGTCAGCCATGGCTCGTACAACTTTCAATCGGTCACCGATCAGACGCCTGAAATACGAAACTATGGTTTCTATTCGAGAGCAAACTATGACTTCACTCCGTACTTCTACGGTTTCATCGAACTTTCGTTCCGCCGCTCGCAGGCAAAAATCGGCGCCGCCCCTTCCCCGGTTTTCAACTACAATGAAAATGGCGACGGTGCCACCACTGGTTATTTGACCATACCGGCCTCAAATCCGAACAATCCGTTTGGCGAGGATCTTGAAGACGAATGGTATGCTCGGCTCGTCCACGGTGGGAATCGTGTCAACGATGTCACCTCGGACACACCGAGAGGACTGATTGGCGTCGGCGGAAAAATACCGGAGACCTCTTGGACCTGGGAAACGGGTGTGGTTCAAACTCGCAATGCCCAGAAAAACCTCAACCACGGCATGGCTTTTGACGACCTCTATCAGAATGCCCTCAACGGCGTATCCATTGGCGGGACCGTCCTCTACGCAAATCCGTTCGGTCCGGAAGACCCGCGTGTAACGAACTATTATGTACACGATAATCCGGAGTCTTCCCGATTCACGCTCAGCACCTACGATTTTTCCGCGACCGGCAACCTGGTGGAATTGCCCGGCGGACACCTCGCGCTCGCTTTTGGCGGCGAAGGCCGTTCCGAGAAGTTCGAGAATATCCGCAGCCTCGATAGCACGATGGGCAATGTCATAGGTGGATCTGAAGGTTCGTCAATTCATGGCAGCCGCACCGTGCGCGCCGCCTATGCCGAGCTGCGTATTCCGCTTTTCTTCAAAAGCCTCCAGGCGCAGATCGCCGGACGCTTCGAACATTATAGCGATTTCGGATCGACCACGAAACCCAAGTACGCCCTCTCCTATCGGCCTTTCGATTGGCTTCTATTGAGAGCTTCCTACGGCCAGTCGTTTCTCGCGCCCAATCTTTCCTATCTCTACACCGCCCAGGTCACCCAGTTTTCCGACAATTCCCTGGAAGACCCGAAACGCCCGACTGACGCTCCTCGACAGATCATGACGCGCTCCGGTGGAAATCGGGATTTGAAACCGGAACAGACCACCGCCTACTACGCCGGGTTTAAGGTGGAGCCGTCGTCGGGCCCGTTGAAGGGCTGGGCTGCCGGTTTGGATTGGTTTGAATTCAAACAGAAGGACCTCATCGCCCAGCTCGGAGAAGACTTCATTCTTACAAATGAGGATACGCTACCCGGCCGAGTCGTCCGCAATCCTCCGGCCGCGGGCGAAACCGTGGGCGTCATCAACTATATCATCGATACCTACGCGAATATCGACAAACAGACCTATCGCGGCTTCGACGCCGAAATCAGCTATCGTTTCAAGTCGGCATACTTGGGCAAATTCAAGATCTCAGCCAGCACGACCTATCTGACAGCGCTAAAATACAATGACGACGATTTTGCGAGTTCCTATAACTTTCCCCGCGTCCGGGCGATTTCTTCGCTCGAATGGGAAAAGGGAAACTGGGGCTCGGCAATTTTCGTTAGTTATATTGGAACGTTCGACAAATACGACGAAAGTGGAGCAGTGGGAAAAATCGGATCGCAGACCCTCGTCAATCCCCAGATCAGCTATTCGGGCCTCTTCGACGTAAAAATCACCCTGGGCGCGCGTAATATCTTTGATCGGGATCCGCCGTTCGACCGTCATACATCGACCGGTTGGAATTCCGACATTCACAGCCCGGAGAAACGTTTCGTTTATCTCCGCTTGGAAAGAGAATTCTAACCACGCATCATCGGCAGGTGATAAAAAAGGGCGACCCGTGTCGGTCGCCCTTTTGCCTTTTAAACGCGTGCGGCTCAGATGTGGATCGCTTCGCCCATGGTGGCGGCAGCAGCTTCCATCAGGGCTTCACCGAGCGTCGGGTGCGCGTGGATTGTCTGGTGGATTTCCTCGACGGTCGCTTCGAGATGAATCGCAAGACCGTACTCGGCGATGAGTTCGGTGGCTTCGGCGCCGATGATGTGCGCGCCGTAGATTTCACCCGTTTTGGCATCGCTGATGACTTTAACGAACCCGTCACTATCGGCCGAAGCTACGGCCTTGCCGGAAGCGGTGAAGGGGAACTTGCCAATCTTGAAGTCGAGTTTCTTCTCCTTCGCGGCTTTTTCGGTCAAACCCGTGCTGGCCACCTGCGGCTGGCTGTACGTGCAGCCCGGGAAGTTTTTCACGCGTTTCGGCTTACCGTGGCCGAACATGCCGTTGACGGCGTTGATCGCCTCGTAGTTGGCCACATGCGCGAGCCAGGGTGGACCAATGATGTCGCCGGCGCCATAGATGCCTTTGACACTCGATTGGTAATCGTCGCCGACTTTCAGGTAATTGCGGTCGAGTTCGGGTTTCACGGCGGCCGCGAGCAAACCATCGAGATTGGCTTCGACACCGATTGCAGAGAGCAAAACCTCGGCTTCGACTTCGGTTTTCTGGTCACCTTTGACCAGGTCGACTTTGACGCTGTCTTTGCCGACGCGGAAATTTTCGCACTTTGTGCCGGTGTGAGAAACGATGCCCTGCTTGTCGAAAGCGCGGTTGAGCGTCTTGGCCACTTCCTCGTCCTCGATGGGAAGAAGTTGCGGCAGCATTTCGACCAACGTCACTTTTGTTCCGAGCGCGTTGAAAAAGTAGGCAAATTCCACGCCGATCGCACCAGCTCCAACGATGATGATGGATTTTGGCTGCTTGGTGTTGGCAAGGGCCTCGCGGGACGTCATCACGCGCACGCCGTCGTAGGTCAGGCCGGGGATTTTGCGCATCTTGCAACCGGTCGCGACGAGGATGTTCCTGGCTTTGAAGAACTGGCCTTTGCGGTCGCCTTCCGTGAGTGAAACCATGCCGGGCGCATCGATGCGGGCTTTGCCGACGATGTAGTCGACCTTGTATTTTTTGAAAAGGAACTCGACGCCCTTGGCCATTTGGTTGGAGACGCCGCGGGAGCGCTCCATGATTTTCGCGAAGTCAAAGGTTACGTCCTTTGCGCTGACGCCGAAGGTTTCCGCCTTCTTGATCTTTTGGTAGAGCTCGGCGCTCTTGAGCAACGCCTTGGTCGGAATGCAGCCCCAATTGAGGCAGGTGCCGCCGGCACGCTCCATTTCGATGCACGCGACTTTCTTGCCGAGTTGGCCGGCACGAATGGCGCCCGCGTAACCCGCAGGTCCGCCGCCGATGACGATGAGATCGTATTCAGTATTTTCAGCCATGGTGGGAAAAGTGACGTTGGTTGAACAAAGTGCAAACGTCTCCTCCGGCTGAGGGCCGGTCAACGGGGAAATCCGACCCGCCGACGGACATTAGTTGGCGGCGTGGCGGTTCGCACCTTCAACGAAGCTATCTCATGTTGGGGCTATCTCGCATTTAGCTGTTAGACATTGAACCGGAAAACAATGCAGGCCGCTAGAGACAGAAAATAATCACAAGAATGTCCCAGCAATCGCATCCAGTTTTGAGCTGACGGATGCGCGACGACTCCCCACGCTCCGAATTTAGGAATGAGTACCCTGCCCTCTGATTACGGTTCCCGCATCGATGAGTTGCTACGCGAACTCGGCATTCCCGCCAACTATGCCCAAATTCGCCAGCTGACGCTTCAGATCGAGGCCGCCTCAACCGATCTCGTGTCCGTAGGCAACAGCCCCGAGGGTAAGCCCTGCCGGTTGATCCGTCCCGCCGCCCGCGCCTGGCACAGCATGTACGCTGCCGCCCGCAAACTCGAAATTGAGCTCCAACCGCTTTCCGGGTTCCGCAGCGTCGAACGCCAAGTGGAAATCATCCGCGGCAAACTCGCCGTCGGCGAAAATATTTCCGAAATCCTCCACTCGATCGCCGCTCCCGGTTTCAGTGAACATCACACCGGGCGCGCGATCGACGTCGGTTCCGACGAAGCCCCTCCGCTGGAGGAAGTCTTCGCCGACACCCGTGCCTTCGCCTGGCTGCGCCTGCATGGAGAAGAGTATGGTTACAGAATGACCTATCCCCGCCACAACCCCCACGGTTTCGTTTACGAACCCTGGCACTGGTGCTGGCAGGGCTAGGCGAACTATTCGCCAGCGGGAATTTCCGGGTTGTCCGTCGCGCTCTTGCCCTTTCGCCGCTTCACCGCGTCGCGCAGCAAAAACTCGATCTGGCCATTCACACTGCGAAGTTCGTCGGCCGCCCACGCTTCCAGTTCGGTCCACAACTTGGGATCGATCCGCAACAAAAACGTTTTTCTATCTTCTGCGGCCATGAAAAATCGGGTGCTCGCACGAGTTCGTGGCCCGTAAGCCGGGCCACGCCAATGAAAAACTCTCGGCTCCAAAAACCACGTTAGGAATAAAGCGTGCCCGCGTTGATCACCGGCTGGGCTTCGGCTTCCCCGCAGAGCACCACCAACAGATTTGAAACCATCGCGGCTTTGCGCTCTTCATCGAGCGTAACCACTTTCTTTGCCGATAGTTCGTTGAGCGCCATTTCAACCATGCTCACCGCGCCTTGAACAATTTTCTGCCGCGCCGCGATCACGGCTTCGGCCTGCTGACGTCTCAACATCGCCTGCGCGATTTCCGGCGCATAGGCGAGGTGCGTGAGCCTCGCCTCTTCGATTTCGACGCCAGCCTTGTCGAGCCGTTCCTGCAATTCGCGCCTGAGCGCCGCCACGATTTCGTCGCCGCCGCTGCGCAGAGTCAGCTCGTTCGTTTCCCCGTCGTCGTACGCATAACTATTCGCCACGTGGCGCAGCGCCGTTTCGCTTTGAACGTTCACGTAGGAACCATAGTCGTTCACATCGAAAACCGCCTGTGCCGTGTCGCGTATCCGCCAAACCACTACCGCGGCGATCTCGATCGGATTTCCACGCTTGTCGTTAACCTTGATCTTCTCGCTGTTGAAATTCCGCGAACGCACCGATACGCGCAGCCGCCGATTAAAAGGATTGGTCCAATTGAACCCGGCCCGGCGAATCGTTCCCACATAGCGGCCAAACAACGTCAGTACCACGGCCTCGTTGGGCTGCACCGTGAAAAGCCCGGCGAAAACGAAAATCGCCGCCATGATTGAGAGAATCCCGAAAATCGCCGGTGTCGCCCCTGCTCTGTGCTGCGTCGCCGCATAGATAAGCAGCATCGCTGCAACGACCGACATAAAAATACCGAGGCCAAGCATCGTGCCGCCGGACAGCGGCGAGAGCGGACGCTCACGGTTTACGGACTGATCCAGCTGTGGAGTATTCATAGGTTGAAGAGGTTTTGATTTCTAAATGATATCACTTCGAAATCAAATACGAGCAAAATCGCGCAGATTTTTGTGATTTTCGTTAGAATAATTCCAATTCTCACTTGAAACTTAGAACCATTCCAATCTGTTAGGAGCCCTTTCAATGATCGAGCAGCACACAAATACTTCCTCCGACGGCTTGGCGCAAAAACTCGCCGACAGCGGCCTTCGCGCTACTCCTCAGCGAGAATTGGTCTATCGCTCACTCCTCCAGCAACGCGATCATCCGACTGCCGAGGAAGTCTTTGCCCGCGTGAAAAGCGAGATGCCTTCCATTTCATTGGCAACGGTTTACAATTGCCTAGAAACGCTTGTGCAGTGCCGCCTCATTCGGCAGGTCCATCACGAGCGAAGTTCGACTCGTTACTGCCCGAATCTTCACCCTCACGCCCACTTTCACGACGAAAACACCGGCGAAATCCACGACGTCGATCTTCCCGCCAACCTCTTGGACCAACTCAAGGCCGCCCTTCCGTCCAATTTCCAGGCGTCGGTCGTCGAGATCACGTTTACCGGCAAAGACAGCAAATAACCATCAACTCCCCGCCAACGCGCGGACCACCTCTTTTTTATACAACATGCACTCGCTCGAAATCAAAGACCTCCACGTCTCCATCGGTGACAAAGAAATCGTCAAGGGCCTGACCCTCACGATCAAAACCGGCGAAGTCCACGCCATCATGGGGCCGAACGGCACCGGCAAATCCACTCTTTCCAAAGCCATCGCCGGCCATCCCGACTACGCCATTACCAGCGGCGACGTGCTAATCGACGGCAAATCCATCCTCGAAATGGAGCCCGACGAACGCGCCCGCGCCGGCATCTTTCTCGCCTTCCAATATCCGAGCGAAATTCCCGGCGTCACCATCGCCAATTTCCTCCGCGCCGCGCAACAAGCCCGCCTCGGCGAAGGTGAAGAACTCGACGCCACCGCCTATTACAAAAAACTCTACAGCAAGATGGACCTGCTGAAGATCGATCGGAAATTCACCTCCCGCGCGGTCAACGAAGGTTTCTCCGGCGGCGAAAAGAAACGCTGTGAAATTCTCCAGATGGCCATGCTCGAGCCCATCTTCTCGCTCATGGACGAAACCGATTCCGGCCTCGACATCGATGCCCTCCGCATCGTCGCCGAAGGCGTCAACGCCCTTCGCGGCGAAAAGCTCGGCGTCCTCCTCATCACCCATTACCAGCGCCTCCTCAACTACATCGTCCCGGACTACGTGCACGTCATGTACGACGGTCGCATCGTCAAAAGCGGCGACAAAAATCTCGCCCTCGAACTCGAGGCCAAGGGCTACGACTGGGTCAAAAAAGAACTGGTCCACGCTTAACCAGCAGCCACCACTAGCGCGGCGACCGCCGCCAAGTCTCAAATCACCAATCTCAAAATTCAGATTCCGATGAAACCCATTTCCGAAGCAGATACTCTCCCGCCCGTCGAAAACGAGACGGCCGTCGAGAATCCCTCTGTCGGCATCGATCAGTCCGCCGGCAATTTTTCCTACGACGTTAACTACGAATTCGACGCCGGCACCGGCCTTAACGAAAATACCATCCGCTACATCAGCTCGGTGAAAAAGGAGGCTCAATGGATCCTCGATTTTCGCCTGAAAGCGCTGAAGACCTTCGAATCCATGCCGCTGCCCACGCACTGGGCGACGAAGGATCTCGAAAACATCGATTTCAACAAAATCCGTTACTACCTCTCGCAGGGCCAGAAACCCAAGCGCACATGGGACGAAGTGCCTGACGACATCAAGAATACCTTCGAGCGCCTCGGCATTCCCGAGCAGGAACGCAAGTTCCTCGCCGGCGTCGAAGCCCAGTTCGACTCCGAGGCCGCGTATTCAAATATCAAGGACATCGTCGCCAAGCAGGGCGTCATCTTCTGCAATTCGACCGAGGCCCTCCGCGAACATCCCGAGCTCTTCCGCAAATGGTTCGGCAAGGTCATCCCGACCAGCGACAACAAATTCGCCGCACTCAACAGCGCCGTGTTTTCCGGTGGCTCGTTCATCTACGTGCCTCCGGGCGTAAAAGTCGCGCAGCCACTCCAGGCGTATTTCCGCATCAACGCCGAAAATTTCGGCCAGTTCGAGCGCACCCTCATCATCGTCGATGAAGGCGCCGAGGTCACCTACATGGAAGGTTGTACCGCGCCGAAGTTCTCTACCTCCACGCTCCACAGCGCGGTCGTCGAACTCGTCGCCATGAAGGGCGCCAAGATCCAGTACATCACCGTTCAAAACTGGGCCTCCAACGTCTATAATCTCGTCACCAAGCGCGGCCTCGCCCACGAGGAAGCCGAGATCAAGTGGATCGATTGCAACCTCGGTTCGCGCCTCACGATGAAATACCCGGGCGTCGTCCTCAAAGGCCGCAAGGCCCGCGGCGAAGTCATCTCGATCGCCCTCGCCAATGACGGCCAACACCAGGACACAGGTGCAAAAATGATCCACGCCGCCGATGAAACGACTTCGACCATCGTCTCGAAATCGATCTCCGTCGGCCAGGGCCGCGCCACTTACCGCGGTGTCGTTCACATCCCGAAACACTTGAAAGGTTGCAAAAACAACACCGAGTGCGACGCGCTGCTGATCAACACCAACAGCCGCACCGACACTTACCCGGCCATCACGGTCCGCGGTGACCAACACGCCGTGCAACACGAAGCCAGCGTGTCGAAGGTCAGCGAAGAGCAGATCTTCTACATGCAGCAGCGCGGCCTCACCGAAGGCCAGGCCATGAGCCTTTCGGTCAATGGCTTCATCAACGATCTCGCCCGCCAGTTCCCGATGGAATACTCGGTCGAACTCAAGCGCCTCATCGATCTCGAAATGGAAGGCTCTGTCGGCTGACCAAATCCCAAACCAGTTACACAGAGTTCACCAGAGGATCCACAGAGACCACCGAGAAAACTTGCCCACCTGCTCCGTGACCTCCGTGCCTCCTCTGGTGCCCTCTGTGTAACAAAAGAAATTTCACAAATGTCCGCATCCACTCTCTCCGCCAAATCCAGCATCGGCGCTTTCACCGCCGAGGCCTTTGCCGAACATCTTGCCACCCAGAAAAGCGCCCCCGCTTGGTGGCTGGAGCGCAAACGCGCCGCTTATGAAAAATTTGCGTCGCTGCCCATGCCTGCCCGTACCGACGAAACCTGGCGTTTCAGCAACATCGGCACGCTGACGCTCGAAGGGTTCACGCCTTCGCCCGTTTCAAATCTCAAATCCGAGATTCCCGCGCCCTTCGGCGTCTCCGCGCTGACTTTCAAAAACAACCTCCTGATCGGCGACACATCCTCCAAAAACGGCCTCGCCGCCAAGGGCGTGATCGTTTCGACACTCGCCGATGCCACCACGCATCACGCCGACCTGCTCAAGGCGCATTTCATGGCGCAGCCGCAGAAGCTCGGCTCGGCGAAATTCGCCGCGCTGCACACTGCCTTCGTCGCCGACGGCGCCTTCGTCTACGTCCCGAAGGGCGTCGAACTTGCCGAACCGATCGTCATCACCCACGTGGCCAACGGCGCCAATACCGCCGTCTTTCCGCACACGCTCGTCGTGGCCGAGGAAAACTCGAAGGTCACTGTCGTGGACTATTTTGTTTCGACCGACAATTCCACGCACTTCGCCTGCGGCGCCAACGACCTTTACGCCGCCCATGGCGCGCAACTCACTTACGTCGCCGCCCAGTCCTGGAGCAAAACCACGCTCTCCCTCCAATTTAACTCCACGGTCGCCCGCCGCGACGCCCGCGTTCAATCCCTCAATCTCCACCTCGGCGCCCGCCAGGCCCGCCACGAGTCGCTCTCGCAGCTCCAGGCACCCGGCGCGTTTTCCGAGATGCTCGCGCTCACCGTCGCAACCGGCGCGCAGGAGTTCGACCAGCGCACGCTGCAAATCCACCAGGCGCCGAACACCAAGTCCGATCTCCTCTACAAAAACGCGCTCAACGACACGTCGAAGACCAACTTCTCCGGCTTGATCATTGTCGATCCCGACGCGCAGAAGACCGATGCCTACCAGAGCAACCGCAATTTGATGCTCAGCGACGACGCCGAGATCAATTCGCTCCCCGGCCTCGAAATTCAGGCCAACGATGTGCGTTGTACTCATGGAAGCACTACGTCGCGCGTCGAACCCGAACAATTATACTATCTCCAATCGCGCGGCATTCCGCCGAAAACCGCGCACCAGCTCCTCGTCTTCGGTTTCTTCGAGGAAGTGCTCAACCGTCTGGAAAACGAACCACTCCATACCGCCTTGCGCGGCTTGATCGAGCAGAAGCTGGCCCGCTGATCCCGCGTACAAGTTTCCTTCACAAAACACGCCGCGTTTCCTTCGGAGCGCGGCGTGTTTCTTTTCTAAATTCCACTCGATAAAGCAGCTGCGGACACCTGCCCGGAATTTTAACAACTATTTCCGCGGGAACGCTGTTTTTCACTTGCGGACACCTGTCTGTTAAGCTTCTTAGCACACCTCTCGGCGAGTACCCCCGCTTCGGTTTCCACTGAAGAACTTGTCGAAAGCTCTTAGTTAGTACCCCAACAACACCCCACCCCTTCAAAGCTCCCTGTTGCAAGGCATCGCATGATGGTTTGTGCAAGCGCGCGTGCGCGTGCGCACATGCAATCCCGTGGGCCGGCGGCAGGAAAAAATTCAGGCATACACCTGCCCTACCCCTTTCCGTATCAACCTAACCCCGGGAAGAAACGGAACGTTAAAACAACATGCAAATGCTAACCCACATACACAGCCGCGTTCGATATGCGGTTCTCACCACGGCCCTCGTCGGCCTTTTCAGCGCTGCGCAAGCTGCCACTATCACGATCACCACCACGATCAACGTCGCGGCCGGTGCAACCTACGATGGCGGCGGCAACACCATCAAGGCGTCAGGAATGGGCGATGGCGGCCAAGGCGAAGGCCAGAAGCCGTTCTTCAAGCTCAATGCCGGCTCCACCGTCAAGAATGTCATCCTCGCCGCTCCCGGCGTCGACGGCATTCACTACTACGGTAACGGCACGATCAACAACGTGACTTGGCAGGACGTTGGCGAGGACGCTTCGACCATCAAATCGGGCGGCACATGCACGATGAGCAGCAGCAAAGGATCGTCGGCCTACGATAAGTTCGGCCAATGCAATGCCGCTGCCACCTGGACGCTCCAGAGCGTCACCGAGACAACTTGCGGCAAGGTCATCCGTCAGAACGGCGGCACGTCCTACACCTGCAAGTTCTACTACAACACGGTGAAGTCGGACAAGTGCAAGGAGGCGATCGGTCGCACCGATTCGTCCACCACGCGCTTCTACTACCGCAGCCTGACTGTGACCAACTTCACAGGCAGCAATGGCTGGTGGTATGGACGCTCGTCCCAAGCATCCACCTACTGAGCTCCCCAAAGCAGCTTAAGTAGAACCACGACACGCAGGGCTCCGGCCTTGCGTGTCAGTGCCCTTCGGTTCCCAGGAATTTCAAAATGCCCGTTCAATCCACCACCGCCAAAAATTCGCTTCGCTGGACGACTCTTCAGCTGCTGGCCATTGTGGCGACCAGCGGATTGCTCACTTTTTTTGGCGCCAGAGCGCTGTTCCGCGACGTGGCCTTTCACCCGTCGTCGGCAAAGTCGGACATCGCTGGCAATTCGACTGGCTTGGCCCATACGAGTCGCAATAACCAGTCCGTAGATTCAATCTCCGGCCACGCCCGCACCGACTTTCCCGCCCAATGGACGCAACTCTGCGCGCAAGCGAACACTCCGCAGCGCGACCGCCAACTCGCCGCGTTGATCGAAGAACTCGCCAGGACCGATCACAGTCGCGCCTTTTCCCTCGTCGATGCGGAGTCTAATTGGCGGCTTCGTGAGGAATTGCGCGACGCCGCGTTGCGTGGTTGGGCCTCGGCCGATCCCGATGCCGCTGGCGACTGGGCGCTTCAGACACGCACCGAAGATCGCGTGCAAGCCGTGTCGGCCGTCCTCGCCGGTGCCGCCGCTCATCCCGAAAGCGCCGTCAAACTCGCGCTTCGCCTCTGCGCGGCGGACCCTGAGTCCGCAGGCGACTTCGGTCATGCGGCCGTCGCTGCATTATCCGAAAACGGAAACTTCGAATCCGCTGCCAGGTTTGGCCAGTCCGCCGGCATGGAAAAATATCCCTTTCTCCTCAGATCCGCCTTCTTCCAATGGGCGCGCAACCAGCCCAACAGTGCACTGGCCGCCGCCCAGCGTATCGAGAATCCCACTACGCGGGAACAAGTCGTCGCCGAGACTCTTGCCGGCTGGGCTTGGGCCGACGCCAAGGCGCTGGCCGAATACGCCCGCACGTTGCCCGCCAGTGCCATTCGCGAAAAAGCCTTTGCCGAGGCCCTGCCTCAATGGGTCGAACGGGACCCCGATGCGGCCACAGCATGGATTAATAAACAGGATGCCGGGCCCGAATTCGACGCGGGCATCGAAACCGTCGCCAATCTCCAATCCATTATCACGGCGCATCCCGATACCGCGATGGCCCTCGCCGGCAGCATCTCCGATCCCGCCCGTCGCTCTCATGCATTGCGCGCCGTGTTCCGCCAATGGGCCACCAACAACCCCGACGCGGCCCGCGCCTACGTGAACAAAGCCGGCGGCACCGCCGACTATGCCTTGCTCATGGACGAATTGAAGGACATGTCGCCGAACTAAACCGTTCTCCCAATAATTTTTCGCCAGCCCATCGTTTCCCGCCATGCCAATTTCCCCCAATGTGCCACGCTGGAATACCCTCACTGTTGTCAGCAGCGCGGCATTGTCCGCGCTCCTCACCTTCGGCCTCGCTTGGCTCACTGCCGGAAATTCCACCGGCAAAACCCAACCAAAAACCGTTTCCGTCGCGTCATTTCAAAGCCGCAAGGTTCAGTCTTCCCAGGAAAACTGGAGCGATTCCTGGCATCAGCTGCAAAAGCAACCCGCCTGTGCCGTTCGCAATAAAGAGCTCGCTGCGATGCTCGAACAACTCGCCCGCACGGATCCCCAACGTGCCCTCGCGCTCGCCGAAGCTGAATCCAACTGGATTTTGCGCGACGAACTTCTCGACGCCGCCCTGCGCGGCTGGGGCGCCACCGCCCCCGACGCAGCTGCGGACTGGGCCATCAACCATCGCCTGGACCAACGCATGCGGTACGTCTCCGCCGTACTTTCCGGAGCCGTCGAACAACCCAGCGAAGCCGTGCGGGTCGCGCTCCGTGTCTGTAAAGCCGATCCCGGTCCCGCCGCGGATTACGGACATGCCTTGATCAACGCCCTCGTCGACAAGGTTGGCTCGTTCGCCGAGGCCACCCGTTTCGCCTCCACCGTTGGCACCGACCGCCAGCAATTCCTGCTCGATTCCGCGTACTATCAATGGGCGAAGTACCAGCCGGAACAAGCGCTCGCCTCGCTAAACCAAATAACAGATCCAAACATCAAGGCTTCCGCTTACGAGGGCATGCTCGCGGGTTGGGCTGCTGCCGATGCCACCAAACTTGCTTCGCTCGCACTGTCGATGCCGCCCGGCGAGGATCGTCTGAAGGCTTTCAACGTTGCCCTGCCCAAATGGATCGAGAAAGACCCGACCGCCGCTACCGAGTGGATCGGCAATCAGGATCCCAGCCCCGACCTCAACGCCGGCGTCGCCGCCATCGCCACGCTTCCTTCGATGATCGCGCGGAATCCCCTGCTCTCGTTCGATTGGGCCGACAGCATCACCGATTCCGCTCAACGCATCATGACGAAGCACGAAATTTTCACCCAATGGGCCCAAAAAGATTTCCCGGCCGCCGTCGAATATGCGCGCAACGTGAAAAATCCGGACGAACGCGACATGATGACTGAAGCCCTCGCCGGAATGCGCCAGGGCGGATAGAACCTCTTTCATTGCCCGTATGCTCGGATCTAAAATCACACCGCTCTTTATCGCCCTCGCTTCCCTCTTTCTCGTTGGTTCGTCATTTGCCGGCGATCCGCCGCCAGCCGTTGCGCCCGCACCGGCGACCAGTTCGCCGTTTCCGCTGCACAAGGCGGTTCAGGATGGCGACGCAGCAGCGGTCCGCTCGCTCCTGCGCACCCGTCCCGAACTAGTCCGCGCCGAGGACCCCGATGGCGTCACGCCGCTGCTGGTTGCCGCGATGTTTGGCCGCGTGGAAATCGTGCGCCAACTTCTCGACGCCGGCGCTCCCGTCAATGCGGCGACCCGCGTCGATGGCTCCACGCCGCTCTGCGTTGCCGCCTACCACGGTCATATCGAAACCGCGCGCCTGCTGATCGATGCCGGTGCCAAACTCGAAGTCCGCACCACCAACAGCAATTCGACCCCGCTGCTCCTCGCCTCCGCCGGTGGCCAGCCTGCGATGATCGCATTTCTCAAGGAACGAGGCGCCAAAGATGACGTACTTGGCGCCGGCAATCTCAGCCCGCTCGCGACGGCTGCCGTCGAGGGCCAGACCGAAGTGGTCAAAAGCCTCGCGAAACCCGGACAGAATATCGATGCCCGAAACGAATTCGGGCAAACGCCTCTCATGCTCGCCGCACGCGAAGGTCGCATGTCCGTGGTGCAAGTTCTCCTCGAACAAGGCGCCGATGTCACCGCCAAGGACCAGGAAGGCCTGACCGCACTCCACCTCGCCGCGAAGGAGGGCCATCACGACGTCGTCAGCGTCCTCATCGCCAACAAGGCATCCGTGAATGAACGCGATTTACGCGGGCGCACTCCTTTGTTCCTGGCGGCTTGGTATGGTTATGCGAATGCCGCCCGCGTGCTCTGCGAGCACAATGCCGAACTTAACGCTCGCGATGAAAAAAATCGCACCCCGCTCTACATGGCCGCGTCCGACAATTCCGAAGCCGCCGCCTTCGTGCTCCTAGAAAAAGGCGCGTCGGTTGAAGACAAAATCGTCAATGGCCGCGACACGCTGTGCCCTCTCCGCACCGCCGCCTACGAGGGATATCTCGGAATCCTCAAGGCCCTTGTGGCCAAAGGGGCCGACGTAAACTGCAAACGTCTCGACGACGGTTTCACTCCGATCATTTTCGCTGCGCAGGGCGGGCATCTCGACGCCATCAAACATCTCGCCTCCAAGGGCGGCCGACTTGAGGAAACCACCAAGGATGGACGCACCGCTCTCTGGCTTGCCGCCGAAAACGGCCATCTCGCCATCGTAAAATATTTCGCCGAAAAGAAATTCGATCTCGAAGTCCGCGATGGCAACGGTCGCACCCCGCTTTTCGTCGCTGCGGAAATCGGTCATCACGCCGTTGTCCGCTATCTCCTCGAACAGGGCGCTAATCCCGAATCCCTTTCAAAAGATGGCCGCACCCCTTTGATGGTCGCTGCCAAGGGCGGTCATTTCGAGTGCGTCGACGCGCTCCTCGAAAAAGGCGCCAACATCGCCGTCCGCAGTCAAAATGGTCTCTCGCCGATTCTCATGGCGAGCGGAGCCGATGGACCGCACTACATTCTACCGCCAGAGGGTTCGTATCAAAACACGTTGAAACTCCTTCTCGAAAAAGGGGCGAATCTCGATGACCAAACGCCAGCCCACGAGTCCCCGCTTTTTCTCGCCGCGGAATCTGGTCGCCTTGAAATCGTCAAGGCCCTGCTCGAACTCGGCGTAAAGGTCGACGCCACCGACCTTGAAGGTCGCACCCCGCTTTATGCCGCCGCCCGACGAGGGAAAGCCGCCATTGTCCGTGCACTCCTAGACAATGGCGCGAATCCAAATGCCACCATGATGCTGGGCGAATGCCCGCTCTACGTCGCTGCCGAGGCTGGCCACATCGAAGTCGTCAAGGCGCTTCTCGATATGGGCGCCCAACATACCCTAACCACGCAACAGGGCATAACTCCCATTCTCATCGCGCACCAAAACGGCTACAAAGCCATCGTGCGCATGCTCGAACGCCGAGGCGCAAAATTGCCCGCGGCCGCACCCGCAGCGGCCAGCGCCACAACACAACCTTCAACCACCGCCAACACGGCTAAAGGTTCCTGAACTCTCGCGCCTTGGCCTAAGCTTGCCTGTGCCCGTTGAGGCGGTCTCACCGCAAACGTTCGAGGTTCTGTCGCGCCGGAAGATAATCCGGCTTCAACTGAAGTGCCTTCTCGTAACAATTCCGCGCCTCGTCAGACCGGCCCAACTGCACATAAACGTTGCCGAGTAAATAATGAGCCTTCGGCGAATCCGGTTTTAGCCGCACCGCCTCGGCCAGATGCGGCAGCGCGGCTCCGGACTTGCCTTGCATCGCGAGCATCGAGCCAAAATTCGTGCGCGACTCGACATGCTCGGGTCGAAGCCGAACCGCTTCCTCCCCGTAATGCATCGCCTCATCCAGTCGTCGCAGCTTCAGGTATGTGTTGCCCAGGTTGAAACAGACATCAGCCGAACTCGGCATGAGCCGGTAAGCCGCCTCGTATTGCACGGCCGCGCCGGCCAGATCGCCCTGCGCAGCGAGTGCATTGCCCAGGTTGTTTCGCGCTTCGAAATAGTCCGGCGTCAATCGAAGTGCCTCGCGAAAACAATCGGCCGCCTCCGCAATCCGCCCTTGTGCCTGTCGCGCGATACCCAGGTTCAAATGCGCCTCGGCAAAAGTCGGCTTGAGTCGCAACGCCTGTTCATACTCGCGGATCGCCTCGTCAGTTTTGTCCGACGCAAAAAGAACAATTCCGAGATTGCTGTGCGCCTCGGCATTTTCCGGCTTCAATCGAATCGCCTCACGACCATGCGCGATCGCTTCCTCAAAACGGCCGGCCACAGGAAGCACAATGCAAAGATTGCTGTGCGCATCCGCATACTCCGGCCTTCGCTTCGCCGCGCCCTCGATCAGTTTCACGGCTTCCGCCGTCCGCCCCATCGAGTGGAAAAGCATGCCAAGGTTATTCGCCGCTTCCGGATCTTCGGGCTTGATCCGCAACGCCGCCTCGAAAGCACTCCGCGCCTCCTCCATCTTCCTCTGCGAAAGCAACGCAATACCAAGATTATTGTGCGCATCGAAGTACCCGTCATCGAGTTTGAGCGCGGCTTTGTACCGGTCCAATGCCTCATCGGTCCGGCCCGCTTCGAACAGGACCCGCCCATGTGCACAAATGGCACGCGCATTCGATGGACAGTCGAGCGCCGTCTTGGACCAAAGTGTCAGTTCGTCTTTGAAGAGCGCGTTGCGATTGACGGTCATCACACCAAAAATAACCGCCACCGCCAGACCGACTGGCCAAACCCATCGGCCTGCCCACCGGTAACCCACCAGCACGAGCAAGAGCAGCACCGGCGCGAGGGGCAGATACATCCGGTGTTCCGCCATCGTCTGCGTCGCGATCGGCACCACGCTCGAACTCGGTGCCAGAATGATAAAAAACGCCAGCGCCGCCACGCTCCACAACCGCCCTTTCAAAAACCCCGCCACTGCACCGCAAAACACCGCGATCAAGAACAGCCCCTGCCAGAGCACCGCGCCGGGTTGAGTCACCAGTCCCCGTCCATAGTCGAAGACGAGCGGATTTGGCCAAACCACCAGCTTGAGGTAAATGACGATTGCCTTGCATTGCGTCAAAAGATACGACCACCAGGAAGCAGTGCCAAAACCCGCCGTCCCGCTTCGCTGATCCGCCTGCAAAATCAGCCAGCCCTGCAAAAGCCAGCTCGCCAACAAGCCGGCGTAAAGCCAGCGCCGGCGGCGCCATATCTCTGAAAAGCTCGCCGCCATAAGCGTTCGGTCGATGAGCAAAATCACCAGCGGCGCGGTCGCCGCGACTTCCTTCGTACCCACTCCGAACCAAACCGACGCAACCGCTCCCCACGCCCAAAACTTCTCCGTCCGCCCGTTCTCCGCCGCACGCAAAAAGCAATAGACCGCCAGCAAGTAGAACAATGCCATCAAGGCCTCCACTCGCTGTACGATATAGGTGACCGATTCCGTCTGCAATGGATGCACCGCCCAAAGCAGTGCGACCAGCCCCGCCAGCGGCGTCGCCGCCTTCCCGAAACAGCCGGCCAGCCTCGGCAGCAGCAAAATCCGCCGCACACCGCCAAACAGCGCCAGAGCCGCCGCCCCGTGAATCAGCACATTAACCAAGTGATACCCCCATGGCCTCAATTCGCCAAAAGCGTAGTTGGCCGCAAATGTAACGTTTGCCACCGGACGCCCGCTGACCGTGGTATCGAGTGGTGGGCGCAAAACCGCGCCCGGATTTCGCCACTCGCGCAGGGTCGGGTTGTTGATGATCGTCGGCCGGTCATCGAAAACCATTACCCCTTGAAAAGAGTTATGGTAAACAGAAGCTACTGCGACGATCAGGCAAAGCGCAAACAACCACGTCTGCCAGCAAACGCGCGTGCCTGCTTCGCACGGGTTCACCGCAGACGCACGGGGTGAAATTCCTGCGTCAGACATTGGGGTATTGGGGTGACTAAGAGCACAGCGAAACGGCTGCCCGGAGCAAAACAAAATGACACCGATCGTCTTCCGTTTTTCCCGCGCCGGATTCAATTTTCGCCACAACTTAAACCACTCATTACCGCCAACTCCATTTTTTCCAACGCCAGCCGCCGCGCTGGCCGAAGCACACGCACGCTTCACAAAACACGCGTCGTTTTCCTGCAAAAGAGAGGCCCGTTCTTACATAAATCTCGCTCTGAAAAGCAACTGCGGACACCTGCCCGAAATTTTAACAACTATTTCCGCACGAACGTTGTTTTTCACTTGCGGACACCTGTCATCTGGGCTTCTTACCCAGTCCTTCCGACGAATACCCCCGTTTCAGCCACCCACTGAAAATTTGTCGAAAGTCTTAGTTACAACCCCAACCCCACCCAACCCACCTACTGTTGTTAAGCATGCTTTTTCGTGCGCACCTCTGTCGAGTGTGCCTGCGTTTAGCCTGTTCGACAACGGCCGGATGTTCTTGGTCTGAGCTCCCACACCCCTCTCCGTAAAATCCTAACCCCAGGACTAACGGAATATCAGACCCAAAACATAACAAGGAAAATGAAAACCCACATACACAGCCGCGTTCGCTTCGCGGTTCTCACTGCGGCCCTCGTCGGCCTTTTCACTGCTGCTCAAGCCGCCACCGTAACCATCACCACCACGATCGTCATCGCCGCTGGCGCCACCTATAATGGCAACGGCAACACGATCAAAGCGTCGGGCATGGGCGACGGCGGTCAGGGCGAAGGTCAGAAGCCATTCTTCCGCCTCAACGCGGATTCCTGGCTCAAGAACGTCAAGCTCGCCGCCCCCGGTGTCGACGGCTGCCATTTCTATGGCAATGGCACGATGAACGAGGTCACCTGGCAGGACATCGGCGAAGACGCTCACACTGAAAAATCCGCGGGCAACTGCTGGGTTTCCGGTGGCGCGGCTTACAACGGTGCTGACAAGTGCGGCCAGGTTAACGCCGCTGGTTGGCTCACGCTGTACTACTTCTACACCAGCGTGTGCTTGAAGAACATCCGTCAAAACGGTGGCACCACCTACAAGTGCCAGTTCTACTACGACCACAACACCGCCAACAAGACTGGCGAAGCCATTGGTCGCACCGACTCGTCCACGACGACGTTCGGCGTTCGTGGCATGACCGTGACGAGCTTCACGGGCAGCAAGGGCTGGTGGTATGGCCGCGATTCTCAGGCCTTCACCTACTAATCCTTCGGCCTAAAAGCTGATCGTTTATTGCGCCTGGAGCCAAACAACGGCTCCAGGCGTCTTCGTCTGTTGTGCCCGACGGTCAACGGCACAATTTTTCCCCACGTCACTCCGTTCACTCCATGCGCTGGTCCTCTCGCACGCTCATTGCCGTCGTCGCTTTCTCCGCCATCGCAGGCATACTGGTCGGTCTCAAAACCGCGCCCGCCAGCCCATCCCGCCCAACCCGCGCACAAGCTGCCCGGCCAGCCGGCAGTGCCGTCGCTTCATTGGACCAAACTACTGAAAACCTCCAAACGACTGGCGGCTCCTGGAATGAGCGCTGGCGCAATATTCTTTCCGGCACCCCCACTCCTGCCCGCACCCGCGACCTCGCCGCCCTGATTGAGGAACTTGCAAAGACCGACCCCAAGCGCGCTCTCGAACTCGCCGCCGCCGAAACCAACTGGCGCCTCCGCGACCTTCTCCGCAATGCCGCCCTCCGAGGATGGGCCTCGGTCGAACCCATCGCCGCCGCCAACCATGCCCTCACCATTCGGCCTGAGGAACGCCGTTCCGCCGTCGAGGCGGTCATGCAAGGCGCCGCCGCCAATCCTCCCGAAGCGGTCAAAACCGCCCTCCATCTTTGCAAATCCGACACCGAAGCGGCCGGCGATTATGGCCACTACACCATCGCCGCCCTGGTCGATGTTGGCGCGTTCAACGAGGCCGTGCAATTTGGCAACCAGATCGGTACCGACAAATATCCCTTCCTTCTCAAGTCCGCCTTTTTCCAGTGGTCCCGCAACCAACCGCAAGAGGCATTAGCCGCCGTCGACTCCATTAAGGATCCGCTTCTGAAAGCCCAGGCTTATGGAGAAGCAATCTCCGGCTGGGCTTGGGCCGATGGGAAATCGGTCGCCGAGTACGCCCTCACACTTCCCTCCGGCTCCTCGCGCAACGACGTCCTCACCGAGGCTCTTCCGCGCTGGGTCGAGAAAGATCCCGTCGCGGCGACCGAGTGGATCAACAAGCATGATTCCGGCCCCGAATTCGACGCAGGCATTGAAGCCGTCGCCAATCTCCAGTCTCTCATTCAAACCCGCCCCGCCAATGCGCTGGAACTCGCCGGCAACATCTCGGATCCCGGCCGCCGTTCCCATGCCATGCGCGCCATCTTCCGCCAGTGGGCCACCACCGACGTCACCGCCGCCAAACGCTACGTCGACAGCACTGCAAATGCCACGGATCGCGCCCTGCTTGCCGACGAACTCAAGGACATGTCGCCCAACTAAACGGTTCAGCGCCGCCCCGCCACATGCCAAACGCACTTTCCCTCCCTCGCTGGTCAACCAAAACCCTTGGCCTCGCCGCCGTCCTCACGGCGATTTTCGCCGGCCTGATCACGCGCCAGATTGCCGCCAAAACCATCCCTAACCTCCAAGTTTCCATTGCCTCCGCCCGCGTCCGCCTCGATGGCACCAGCAGCGCCCGGAAACATTGGGAGGATACTTGGTCACAGACCAGCCGCCAGCCCGCCTGTCCCGCGCGCAACCGCAACCTCGAGGCCATGCTGGAGGAGCTTGCCCGTACCGATCCGCAGCGAGCGCTCGCACTCGCCATGGCGGAAGGCAACTGGCTTCTCCGCGACAAACTTCGCAACGCCGCCCTTCGCGGTTGGGGCGCCGTTGCCCCCGACGCCGCCGCCGACTGGGCCATGGCGCAGCCCGAATTGGGCAATCGACTCTTCTGCGTTCAGGCAGTCCTCAGCGGCGCGGTTGAGAAACCCGACGACGCCGTCCGCGTCGCGCTCCGCGTTTGCGAGGCCGATCCGCTTCCCGCCGGCGATTATGGCCATGCCGTCATCAACGCCCTTATCGACAAAGCCGGCTCTTACGAAGCCGCGACCAAGTTTGCCCTCGCCGCAACCAAAGTCGACCGCCAATCGTACCTCGTCGATTCCGCCTTCTATCAGTGGGCGCAAAACCAACCCGAACTCGCCGTCGCCAAACTTTCCGAAATCAAGGACCCTAAAGTCCGCGATTCCGTCATGAAGGGCGTTGTCGAGGGCTGGGCCGACGCCGATGCCAAGAGTCTCGCCACCTACGCCCAGGCCATGCCTCCCGGCGAAGACCGAACCAAATTTATGAGCATCGCCCTCATGCAGTGGGGCAATAAAAACCCCGAGGACACCATGCAGTGGATCAACCAGTTTGAACCCCACCCCGATTTCGACAAAGGTTTCGCCACGCTCGCCCTCGGAGAAACCGTTCTCAAAACCCGTCCCGAGATGGCCATTGAGATGACCGAGTACATCACCGATCCCGCGCAGCGCACGCTTACTCGCGACAACGCGTTCTGGCGCTGGGCCCTTCGCGATCCCGAAGGCGCCCGCAAATACGCCGAGTCGGTCCAGAACCCCGAGTACCGCGCCTCCATGCTCGACGATCTTACCCGCCTTCCCAAAGACCAGTAAGCAACCCGCCCGCCATGCCGTTTGCTGCTCGCTCCCCGTCTTCCGACTTCCGACCCCCGTCCTCCGGCCTGCGCCTTCTGGCCTCCAGCCTCTGGCTTCTGGCTTCACTCCTCCTTGCGCAGAGTATCCAAGCCTCCGATACGCCGGCGCCCGTCGTTTACCCTTTCCACCGAGCCGCGCAAAACGCGGACCTCGTCACGCTCCGCGCTCTCCTTCGCCTCGATCCACTCGCCGTCAATGCCGCAGACCCCAATGGCGTCACGCCGCTTTTCGTCGCCGCACGTCTTGGCCATGTTCCCGTCGTCCGCCTCCTGCTCGAAAATGGCGCGTCGCCTCACGCTCGCACCAATGACGGCTCCACACCGCTTTGCATGGCCGCCTATTTTGGTCATCTTGAAATCGCACGCCTCCTCCTCGACAAAGACGCCGATCTCGAAGCCCAAACTGTCGATGGCGCAACCCCGCTCACCCTGGCCGCCGCCAATGGACAGTCGGAAATGGTCAAATGGCTGCAGTCCAAAGGCGCCCGAACCGACGCCCTCACCGCCAATAGTTCGACCGCACTCGCCCAAGCCGCTCTCGAAGGTCACGCCGATGCGGTCAAAACCCTCCATGAAACCGGCGCCGCGGTGGATACTCGCGACGAAAAAGGCCAGACGCCTCTCATGCTCGCCGCCCGCGAAGGTCGCAACGAGGTTGTTACGCTTCTCATCGAACAAGGTGCCGATCCTAACGCCACCGACAAACAGGGTCTCACCGCGCTTCACCAGGCGGCCAAGGAAGGCCGCCCCGAAACCGTCAGGCTCCTCCTCAAACATGGGGCCAAAATCGACCGCCGCGACAAACGCGGCCGCACACCTCTCTTCATGGCTGCCTTCTATGGCTATGCCAATTCCGCTGCCGCTCTCTGCGATGCCGGAGCCGACGTCGACGCGCGCGACGAACTCAATCGCACCCCGCTTTTCATGGCCGCTAATGATGGCTCCGAAGCCGCTGCCCTCGTCCTTCTCGAAAAAGGCGCCAGCGTGGAAGATAAAATCATCAACGGCAAAAGCACCCTATCCCCGCTTCGCATTGCCGCTTTCGATGGCTACATCGGGATCCTCAAAGCACTCATCGCCAAAGGTGCCGACGTAAACCAAAAACGCCTCGATGATGGCTTTACCCCGCTTCTGTTCGCCGCCCAAGGCGGCCATCTCGATGCCGTCAAAATCCTGATGTCCGCCGGTGCAAAATCCGACGCCACCGCCAACGACGGTCGCAATGCCCTTTGGCTCGCTTCGGAAAACGGTCATGTCGCGATCGCCAAATTTTTTCTCAAGCAGGGACTTTCCGTCGAAGCCCGCGATGCCCAGGGTCGCACTCCTCTCTTCCGCGCCGCCGAAGTCGGCTACTCAGCCGTCGTCCGTTTTCTCCTCGCCAACAATGCAGCCGTCGATGCTCCCGACCGCGACGGCCGCACCCCGCTCGCCTTGGCCGCAAAAATCGGCCAGGTGGAAACCGTCACCGCTCTTCTCGAAAACAAAGCCGATCCAAACGCCACCAGTAAAGATGGCTTGACTCCACTTCTGATGGCCACCGGCGCCGCCGGCCCGCATTTCATTGTCCCACCCGAAGGTTCCTATCTCAAGGTCTTCCACCTTCTCCTCGAAAAAGGCGCTCGTCTTGACGCACAAACTCCCGAGGGACACACTCCGCTGCATCTGGCAGCCCAGGATGGACGCCTCAACGTGGTCAAAGCTCTGCTCGAACTCAAAGCCAACCTCGAACCCATCGACAACGAGAATCGCACTCCTTTGTACCTTGCTGCCAGTTCAGGACACGCCCCCGTCGTCGCCTTCCTGCTCGAAAAAGGCGCTTCCCCTGACACCGTCGGCAAGTCCGGTGAAAGCGCCCTTTTCACCGCCGCTCGAAACGGTCATTTCCTCGCCACCAAGGCGCTCGTGGACAAGGGAGCGAAAATCGATACGCCCACCCCTCAAGGCGAAACCCCTGTCTCGATCGCTAAAAAACACGGTCACCGCCCCATCGCCCGCCTGCTTGAGCGCCGCGTCGCCGGCGCTGGCAGTGCCAGTCCCGTCAAGTCTTCGCCATGACCTCTTTCATCCTCCGGCTTCTGGCTTCCGGCCTTTGTCTTTTGGCCTCCGGTCTCCTTGCGGCCGATCCACTGCCGGGCGAGACAGCCCTTCATGCCGCCGCGCGCGCGGGCGACATCGACGCCGTGCGTTTACTTCTCGACAAAGGTTCGCCTATCGATGTCCGCAGCAAACGCCTTGAAACGCCCCTCTTCTTCGCCGCCGCCAACGGTCACGCCAAAATCGTCAGCCTGCTCGTCGATCGCCTCGCTGGCGTTAATATCACCGACTACGAGGGTCGCACGCCCCTCATCGCCGCCACTCAAAACAATCATCTCGAAACCGTCGTCATCCTTCTCGACAATGGCGCCAATCCCAACGCCAACATGGGTTCCGGCGAGTCTCCCATGTATTTCGCGGTGAAAAACGGTAATCTGGAAATTATGAAGGCGCTCTACGAAATGGGCGCTAACCTCACGACACTCAATAAAGATGGGGAATCCCCGCTCTCCATCGCCCGCAAACTCGGCAACAAGGAGATCCTCGCTTTTCTCGAAAAAAACAACGCCCGCATTCCCCCTCCGCCTACGGGAGAAAAACCCGCCGACGGTCCGCCTCGCGGTAAAGAACCCAAAGAATAGTCTCCTCCCCATTGCATCGCGTCCGTCAAGGCGCGGTTTCTTTTTTCGCTCGCACAATCTCTGTCAGATGTCGCCGCGCGTCATCCAACTCGGGTTTCAACCGGAGTGCTTCACGGAAGCATTCCAACGCTTCGTCTTTCCGACCCACCGCCGCCAAAATCATGCCACGCGTATCAACCAATTCGGCAATGCCTCCTGCCGTCGCCACCACGTGATCGATTTCTCGCAAAGCGTCCGGAGCGCGTCCCGCCGCCAACAGTGCATTCGCGTAGTTGTTGCGCACCTCAACCGAACCTGGCACCTGCGCTAAAACTTTTTCGTACTCTGTCACCGCCTCGCTGGCATGGCCTTTTTCCGCCAAAGCCAGCGCAAGGTTGTTGCGCGCTCTCCAGTTTTCCGGCCGCTTTTTCACCGTGTCGGACCAGATCGAAATCTTTGTCGCGTAATCCGCGTTCCGCCGCACCGACAGCCCGCCCCAAACCAGGCAAACGATCGCACACGCGAAAAATACCCAGCGCCCGAACCACTTATTTGCTGTAAAAACTGCCACGACCACAACCGCGGCAAGCGGCAGGTACATGCGATGCTCAGCCGCCGTTTGTGTCAGCACCGGGACCACGCTCGAACTCGGCGCCAGAATCGCAAGGAACCAAAAGCCTGCCACACCCCACGACGAACGCCGCCAAATCGCAAAAAGCGTACCAGCCGCCAGCGCCGCCAGTCCTAGCGCCTCCCACCGCACTTTCGCCAATCCTTCCACCAGCGCGTTACCATGATCGAAAATCAGCGGTGTCGGCCAAACCACCAGCTTGAGGTAATGTACAATCGCCCCGCATTGCGTCAGCAGATATTGCCATGACGAAGCCGTGCCAAACCCAGCCGTACCTCCACGGTTTCGGGCACCAACCACAAGCGCCGCCAGCACCACCCACGACAAGGCCATTCCTGCATACATCCATTTTCTCCGCATCCATGCCTCACGAAACGTTGCCGCCACCCAGGTGCGGTCGGCCAGCAACACCACGAGCGGCGCCGATACTATGATTTCCTTGCAACCTGCGCCGACCAGACAAGCTGTTACCGCAGCCATCTGCCATCGCCAAGCCGATGGCGATTCCACGCTGCGCAAAAAACAATACAGCGTCAGTAAATAGCACAGCCCTGCCAGTGACTCGACGCGTTGGACCACGTAGGAGACCGACTCCGTTTGCAGCGGATGCACCGCCCAAAGTCCCGCCACCGCCAGCGCCAGCCACACTTCGTCGCGTCTAAAACGTCCAGCCCATGCCGGCAATCGCGCCAGCCGCCGGACCACGCCAAACAACACCAGCGCGGCGCCCGCATGTATTGTAATATTCACTACATGATAGCTCCACGGAGCCAGCCCGCTGATCGCGTAATTCACCGCGAATGTAGCGTTCGCCAGTGGACGCCCCAAAGTCGTCGCGTCGGTCGGGGGCGAAAATATTTCCGCCAAACCTCGCTCCGCACGGATTGAGCGATTGTTCAAAATCGTCGGCTCGTCGTCGAAGACGAATTCCCCGCCTACTCCGTTGGCGAAAACCGCCACCACGATCAGCGCCAACACGGCCAGCGAACACCAGATCGTCCACGATTTCCCATTCGTGGGCACGACATTCGACGCAGTCGCGCCGGTTTGTTCTGATTGGGGTTGGATCAGCACGTTTCCACGACAGCAAATCGCTTCTTGTTCGCAAGAAAACACCTCTGCGGCGGCCAAAAACTCCCTTCGCTCCGCAGTTGCGCGCCGCACGGACTCGCATTCAATGCCCAACATGTCCAAGGAACGCACTCTTTCCCGCGAAGTCGCCGCCGTCCAGATTCCCGCCGGCAACACCACAATCCTGCCAGCCGGCGCCCGCGTTTTCATCACACAAACCCTCGGCGGCAGCTACACCGTCATGACCGACACTGGTCTCGTCCGCATCGATGGCAAAGATGCCGACGCCCTCGGCGAAACCGTCGCCGATACCACGGTAAAATCCGCCACACTTTCCGACGGCGCGCCCGATCCCGCCGCCGTTTGGGATCAGCTGAAGAAAGTTTTCGATCCCGAGATTCCGGTGAACATCGTCGACCTCGGCCTCGTTTATTCGATGGACGTTTCCAAAATCGAAGGCGGTGACGGTTATCGCGTCGACGTCGCCATGACCTTGACCGCCCCAGGTTGCGGCATGGGACCGGCCATCGCCGAGGATGCGAAAAATAAAATTCTCCTCGTGCCAGGTGTATCCACAGCAGAAGTACGCATCACCTGGGAACCAGCTTGGAATCAGCAAATGATCTCCGAGGAAGGCAAGATGCAGTTGGGCCTGATCTGAGTCTTTCCTCCGCGCACAAAAAAGCCGGGCGCCTTTGAAAGCGCCCGGCTGCTTGGGGTATCGGACGGAATGGAAATTAACGGGAGTTGCTGGCGAAAACGCGCATCGTTGATGCACGACCAACTGAGTCCTGAAATCCAGAGGAGGAAGTTGCACGCTCGAACGCGGACGACAGCGTCGCCCTCATCGAAGGATCGTCCGTGCGCAGCACGAAGTGAAACACGCGCACTGGAGTGCCAATCTGCGCAACCGCGCGAATCGAGGTGAATTTCTTACCACGGAGAGTATAGGGCAGCGTTTCGCCCAAAACCACAACCGCGTCACAGGTGCCATTGGCCAGCTCTTCGGCGGCCGAGGTCGCGTCCAGATTCACCATTTTGACCGGCATCGCACGGCCTTCCAGCTGTTTCATGCTTTCCGACAAACTCGACGACAAAGCCTGCTGAAGGACGTAGAAAGGCGCTTCGTCGTCGATCGCATTGACCGATGCGACACGCAAAGCGCTGCTCGCGCTGACAACAGAGACATCAGCGCTGGCCGAAGCCACGCTGGCGAACACACCGACAAGAATCACACATAGGGATAGGGTTTTCATTTTTGAACTTTTAGGTGGGTAGATTGGTTGTGCTGTTCCGTAGTGCTGCTAATGTACGATATAAGGGGCGCACCCTACCAGCTTTTTCGCACTTAATTTGCAATAGCCGTAACTTGCTATTCTCTATTTGAATAAGCGATGTTTTAATGCGTTTTTTGGAGTTCGGGCCTCACCTATTAAATTTACTGTTTCTGGGGTCTACCCTGTATTTACACGGAGAGTTTTGGCCCACGTTTCGTAAACACGCCGCTGAAAATCGCGCGGACAAAGCGGGTTATCCCTTCGCGGACCGGCCCTTGCCCCGCTTCCCAATGCTGTGCATAGGAGGTTTTACCCATTCAACATCGATACCGATCTTGTGCAGCCTTTCGTATCACTTTACTTATCAATATTTAATTCGTTTTCTTTGGCGGATGAAACAGGGCGAAATCAGAGATTTAGATTGCGGAAACCCGGGACGGAGGCGATGGTGCCGCCTGCATGCGTCGAGCGCGCACCCTTCGCGCTCCGCCTGCCTTCAAATAAAACCCGCGCTTGCGCCTGTCTTGGGCTGAGCGCCTTAAACAACAAAACATACCATGTCAGAAGTAACTACGTCCGGCGAAGCCTCGGTGGCCCCCGTCGAGACTCCCAGCGCGCCGCCCGCCCCTGTTCCCGCTTTCGGAAACAGCCGTGGATCGGGTTTGGCGCGCGGCAAGCGCCCCAGCGCCTCCGCCCCCGCCACCAAAGAAGCCGCCTCCGGCAACTACCAACCGACCTCCATACAGGTCGTTAACCACCAGCGAGAGTACAAAAATCCGTTCGCTCCCGAGCCCGCCTCCACTCCTGCCGCCACCGAAACCGCCGCAGTGAAGACAGAACAGCCCGTCGCAAACGTTCCCGCAGAGCAATCCGCTCCCGCCGCCCCGGCCCCCGTCGCTTCCGTGACCCCGGCCGCAGTCGAAACCAACACGCCCGCTCCTCAAGCGGCCGTAGAACCCAAAGCCGAACTCAAGATCCTTCCTCCGGAGGAAAAACCCCGCCCCGCCCAAAGCTGGGAAATTGGCGGTTCGTCTTCTCAACCAACTTCCACCTCCAACACCGGTTCTCGTCGCGAAGGCCGTCCAGACTTCCGTTCCGAGCGCCGCGAACCGCGTCAGGAACGCGGTGAATTCCGTCCGCGCGAGCGCCGGGAAGGCGATCGTCGCGAGCAATCCGGCGAACAACGTCGCGAAGGCGGCGAGCAGCGCCGTGAACAACGCACGTTTGAACCGAAGCCCACGCCCGCCGTCACAGAAGCTAAAAAATCCGGCTTCCTCGGCTGGCTAAAAGGTCTTTTCGGCGGCGACACGACCGAACAAACCCAAGCCAAGCCTGAACAACGCCAAGACGGACGTTCTGGCGACGGTCGGCGTTACGAGGGCAATCGCGGCGGCCGTCATCACCATCGCGGTGGACACGGTCGCGGCGGCTATCGAGGCGACAATCGCGGCGGAAACCGTCCACAGTTCGGTTCCGGTCCAGAAGGTCACGGCCAGCATCAAGGCGGCCCAAATCCTGAATCGCACGGCCATAGCGGCGAGCAGCGTCGTTTCGACGATGGCAATCGTGGCGGCGGTCGTCGTCATCACCGCGGCGGACGCGGTCGTTTCCGCGGCGACAATCGCGGCGGCGAACATCGCTCCGACAGCGGCCCGTCGAACGGAGCGACCAGTTAAACCTTGCCAAAGCAGCCCCCGCTGCACGCATTTCAAGGCGTTCGTTTCGACGAACGCCTTTTTTATTTCCGGCGCACGCGCGCCAGCTTAGCTTTTCCGCAACCAACTCGCACCTCGCCCTCATGGCCGATCTCATTGTCAACGGCGGCAAGCCTCTTTCCGGTACGATCACTCCGTCCGGCAACAAAAATTCCGCGCTCCCTATCGTCTGCGCCTCGTTGCTCACCGACGAACCGGTCACGCTGCAAAACGTACCCGAGATAACCGATATCGGCAAAATCGTGGCGTTCATGACCTCCCAAGGTTCGCGCGTCGATTGGAATAAAGCCACCGGCGAGATGCGGCTCGATCATTCCGGTTTCAGGAACACGCTTCTCAATTACGAGCTGCCGCAGGATATGCGTTCCACGGTGTTGCTTTATCCCGCGCTTCTGCGTCGCGTGAAAAAACTCTGCATCAGCGCCAATGCCACCGGCTGCTCGCTCGGCGTGCGCGAGATCGATCCGCACCTTGAAATCTTTGCCAAGCTCGGCGCCCGCGTTACACCGGGCGAACCACTCGTGATCGAGTTGCCCGATCGTTTTAAAGGCGATCGCCACTGGTGCGATTACATGTCGGTCACCGTCACGGAAAATTTCGTGATGTGCGCCGCCCTCGCAAAAGGCGCGTCGACGCTCATCAACGCCGCCAGTGAACCGCACGTCCAGGACCTCTGCGCTTTCCTGGTTTCGATGGGCGCGAAAATTGAAGGCATCGGGACCAGCATGCTCCGCGTCGAGGGCATTGACCGGCTCCGCGGCACCACCGCCACGATCAATACCGATTATCACGAGGTCGTCACCTTCCTCGCGCTCGGCGCGATCACGGGCGGCGAGGTCCGGGTCAAGCATTCGCTTCCGCACCACTTCGATTTGATCACGCGCGCGTTTAAAAAACTCGGCGTCGTCATCGAGCACGAAGGCGATACCGCCGTCGTCCGGCGAAATCAGTCGCTCGTTATCGAACAACCCTACACCACTAATCTGTTGCCAAAAATCGAAGCCGCGCCGTGGCCGTATTTCTCCGTGGATCTCCTGCCTCTCATGATCGCCCTGAGCACGCGCGCCAACGGTACGATTCTATTTTGGAACAAAGTTTACGAAAATGGATTCTCATGGATGCCTGAGCTCGCGAAATTCGGCGCCCATGTCGTCGTCAACGACCCGCACCGCATTGTGATCTTTGGCAATCGCCCTCTCCGTCCAACGATCGTCGACGCGCCCTATGTCATTCGCGCGACCATCGCGCTTTACATGGTCGCCGCGAGCATCCCCGGCCGCAGCATTGTGAAAAACGCCGACACGATCAAACGCGCCCACCCGCGCTTTGTCGAAAATCTCCGCGCCCTCGGCGCCGAAGTGGAGTGGAAATAACCCAATGCCCGCCGCATCTGATTCGTCCTCCAAAGGTGTCAATTTCCTGACCAACACCCTTGCTACGCCCGTGTCTCCCGCCGAGGCGGCGCTGCGTCCGCTGTCATTCGCCGATTTCACCGGGCAACCCAAAACCGTCGAACGTTTACAGGTTATGGTTGGTGCGGCAAAACGTCGCGGCGACCCGCTTAATCACGTCCTTCTCAGCGGCCCGCCTGGACTGGGCAAGACCACGCTCGCCTTCATCCTCGGCCAGGAGCTCGGCAAAAATGTCCGCGTCACCTCGGGCCCCGTCGTCGAAAAAGCCGGCGACCTCGCCGGTCTTCTCACCAATTTGGAAGAAGGCGACATCCTTTTCATCGACGAAATCCACCGCATTCCGAAAACCGTGGAAGAGTATCTTTATTCGGCGATGGAGGATTTTCGCCTCGATATCATGATCGATCAAGGGCCCAACGCCCGCAGCGTACGTCTCTCGATCCCCCGTTTCACCCTCGTCGGCGCCACTACGCGCGCCGGCCTTCTCACCGCTCCGCTCCGTTCGCGTTTCACGCTGCAAACACGCCTCGACTATTACGACGCCGACACGCTTACCGGCATCGTCAAACGCAGCTGCGGTCTGCTCAAAGTCGACATCGACGACACTGGGGCCCGCGAAATAGCCACGCGCTCGCGCGGCACCCCTCGTGTAACCAATAATTTGATCCATTTTGTCCGCGATTTCGCCCAGGAACGCGCCAAGGGCAAAATCACGCAGTCCGTCGCCGCCGCCGCACTCGAACTTTTGGAAATCGACGCCGCCGGGCTCGACGAAATGGACAAACGCATGCTCCGCATCATGGCCGAAAACTACCGCGGCGGCCCCGTCGGCATGAGCACCATCGCCGTGGCTGTAGGTGAAGAAGCCGAGACGCTCGAAGAAGTGCATGAGCCATTTTTGATTCAGGAAGGTTATCTCCAGCGCACTCCGCAGGGCCGCGTGCTCACTCCCAAGGGCTACAACGCCATTGGCATGAAGTCCGCCACGGGCGGGCAGGCCACGTTGCTCTAGGTCAAACCCGAACTATTTTACAGAAGGTAAAAAAGGAAACGAAGCACTGCAAGTGCGCTTCGTCATCTTCCAAGCCATGGAACTTGGGTACAGAAACACCTGCATCGCTTCGTTCCCTTCGTTCTCTTCTGTAAAAAGATTCCGGTCGTTACCTCAATTTCACACGGAGCGATTCGGCTCGTCAGGAAAAGGCTCGAAGCTCTTTCGCGTTCGTTCATGTTTCATTGTCATGCGCATGTCACACTCCCTCCTTTTTGTCGCCGCCATGTTTTGTTCCTCGCTTTCTGTTTTCGCGTGGGACTACGAAGGCCACCGCACGATCAATCTGCTCGCGGTCGAATCCTTGCCTACGGATTTTCCGGCCTTCGCAAAAACGCCCGAAGCCCGCGAACGCATCGGCTTCCTCGCCGGCGAACCCGACCGCTGGCGCAATGTCCCGGATCTCGCTTTGCGCCACGCCGGTGGTCCCGACCACTACATTGACATTGAAGAACTGGAGGACGCCGGTCTCGCTCCCGCCGAACTCAACGAATTCCGCCATCTCTACACCGTGCAATACGCCGCTGGCCGCGCCGCGCACCCCGACCGTTTTGCCCCGATCGACCCGGAGAAAAACAAGGATCATGTCCGCGAACTCGCCGGTTACCTGCCTTGGTCGATAACCGAATGTTATGCCCGTCTTAAATCCGGGTTTTCCTATCTGAAAGCCTTCGAAGAGCGCGGCGGCACACCCGAGGAAATCGCCAATGCCAAGGCCAACATCATCTACCTCATGGGCGTGATGGGGCACTACGTCGGCGACGGCGCTCAACCGCTCCATACCACTAAACATTTCAATGGTTGGGCGGGCGAAAATCCGAAAGGCTACACCACGGCACGCACATTTCACGGCTGGATTGACTCCGGTTTTCTCAACAAAACCGGCGGCATTTCGGCCGCAAAACTCATCACCCGGATTAAACCCGCCGCTTATCTGCCGCCCCCGGCAAATGCCAATGGCCGCAGTCCGCTTTTTGTAAACGTCCTCAACTACATCATGGCCCAGCAAAAGCAGGTCGAGCCGCTCTATGCGCTGGAAAAAGCGGGAAAACTCTCCCCTGAAAAACCGGAATCCGCCGAAGGTCGAACTTTCCTCGAGGAACAAATTCTCGTCGCCGGCAACATGCTCGGGAGCCTCTGGGTGACAGCTTGGAAAGAAGCCCCGATCGACACCTATCTCATTTCGACGCTCGAGCAACGCAAGGCAGCCGCAGCCGCCGCGCATCCCGCGCCATAAAGAGGTCTAGAGCACATACAATAAAACCGTAGCCGTAAACGGTGTTATGAACCGAGCTGCCTTCGTAGGGGCGCAGTCTTGCTGCGCCCTTTCTGCGGCAGCCAAACCGGGCGCAGCAAGACTGCGCTCCTACACCCGGAGTTGTGCGGCTATGACTCACAGCCCGAGATCCTCGCGGGAATACTCCCACCGGGGGCTACTTGCTGTTTTGCGAAGCCCGCAATGGGCTCAGCGTCGCGCCGTAAGCGCGTATGCCTTTCGCAATCGACTCGGCGATTTCCTGGCGGTATTCGCCGGTTGAGATTTTGCGGGCCTCCATCTCGCTCGAAAGAAACCCCGCTTCGACCAGTAGGCCCGGGCAGTTCAAGCTGCGCAAGACGCCGAAGTGGGCGATTTTTTTCCCGCGATCGAAGGTCTTCAGCGTGCCGATCATTTCGCGATGCATGAAATAGGCGACGAGCGAACTCCAATGATCGTATTTATTGACGGGCGAAGGATCGTTTTCGGTATCGTCAACCCTGCCGCCCGAAGCGTCGGTCGAACAGACTCCCGCTGGCGCGAAGGTGAAAATCTCAACGCCGTGCGTCTTGGTGTCGCGAGGAAGCGAATTGAAATGAATGCTGACAAACAGGTCCGCGCCATAAGTATTGGCGGTAACAGATCGTATCGGTAACTCGATTTTTGTATCTGTCTCACGGGTCAGGATGACTTTAAATCCCTCGAGGCGCAGGATGCGGGCAAGGCGGACGGCCACATCCATCGTGAGCTTTTTCTCCATCAGACCGAGGCGGGTATTTTGCGCGCCGTTGTCAACGCCACCATGGCCTGGATCAATGGCAATAACCCGGAGATCGGGCACGGAAGCTTGAAGGTATCCAGGACGCAGAATCGGACCAATGAGGCGCTCGGCGTCGACCCGGCTCAAATAGGGAACGCGTCTTTCAACGCGGCAGGGCTCGCCAAGGAGAATACGCAGGCCGTTGATTTCCGCTTCGCGCGAGTCGTTGGCGAGTTCGATTTTCCAACGTTCATTTTGCAGCAGCAGACGTTCGTCGCGTTTCAACCAAGTGCCGCGAAGACCCCAACGTTTTTCCAAATCGGCGATGGGGACATATTCGACACCGCCAATTTTCACCGTGGTCGCACTGCGCTTGGGCGGCATCCGGAGCGGCTGCGAATGCGGCGACTGAGCGGCAGCTTCGAGAGCAAGGCTTACCAGCACGATCAGGAGCAAAAGTTGCTTCTTGAGGGCTGGCACGTCGTTCAGGTGGTGTGCGAAATTACGAACAGCGGGCGTCGAGGACGCCGTTTATTCCTGCTCGTCCTCGTCATCCGCCACATGCTCGGCAGTGTTCTTGTCACGCGTGTGGAGCTTGGGCTTGCGCTTGTTGACCGGCAGCGGTGTGAGCATGACGTTGATCTGTTTGCCGAGAAGCTTTGGTTCGCTATCGGGATGCCCCATGTTCTCGAGTTCGGAGAGAGCGCGTTTGATGACGTCGAAACCGATTTCGGTGTGAGCCATTTCGCGGCCGCGGAACTTGAGGCGAAGTTTGACCTTGTTGCCATGGTCGAGGAACTCCTCGGCATGACGGAGCTTGGTCATAAAGTCGTTGGGCTCGATGCGGGCGCTGAATTCGATTTCCTTGATCTTGCTCGCCGTGGCCTTCGCGTGGGAATGCTTCTTCTGTTCCTCGTAGACGTATTTGCCGAAATCCATGATGCGGCAAACGGGAGGCTGGGCGTTCGGCGCCACTTCGACAAGGTCGAGACCGTACTGGACGGCGAGTTGGAGCGCCTTCTCGGTGGGCAAAATTCCGAGTTGGGTGCCTTCGGGGCTGATCACGCGAATCGACGGAACCTTGATGCGTTGGTTGCGGCGGATGCTCGCAAACGGGTCGTTGTTGGTACGACGCTGGTACTGACCGGGGCGGGAGCTGCTGCTCGATGAGGGGAACGAATTAGCCATCAATAATTAGGTTTTCTTGGATTAAGTCGGAATTCTTTTCGCTGGGAAGGCGCTGGCTGACAACACCTATTTAGCTGGGATGCGCAGGTTTCACGTTCCTTAACTCCCGGCGAAAAACAGGTTTTGCGGGCCGGTCGGTATCATACGCTGAAGCTTTCCCCGCAGGAACAGCTGGCTTTGGCGTTGGGATTAGTGAACTTGAAACCGCCGCCAATCATGCGATTGGAGTAATCCAAGACAGTGCCCTTCAAGTACAAAGCCGTTTTTGAATCAACGAGAACCGCGGTGCCAGCCGTGCGCACGAGGATGTCACCACGTTTCGGCTCGGGTGCGAACCGCAGCTTGTAACTGAGACCATTGCACCCGCCACCCGTGATGGCAATGCGCAGGTAATTGCCCTGCGAAGGATCGCGGGCGATCAGCGCTCGGGTCTTTTCTCCAGCCGGTTCGGTCAACCTCACCAATTGTTCACCGCCCTCGCGCACCCCCTCGGGAAGTGGCGTGGGCAAAATACCCGCCGGCATGCTGGCGGTGGAAACTGGTTTGGCTTCGGTCAATGACATCGGCCACTATCGTCCGGAACGCAGATTTATCAAGCGGCGTGCCACAGTCACCGCGTTGGCAAAGCTTTGCGCGCTTGCCACGCCCTTTCCGGCGATGCCAAAGGCAGTACCGTGATCCGGACTTGTACGCACGTGGCGGAGGCCGAGCGTGACGTTCACCGCCTCGTCAAAGTCGATTGTTTTAAGGGGCGCGAGCCCCTGATCGTGGTACAACGCCACGATAACGTCGAATTCGCCCTTGAGCGAACGTCCGAAGACCGTATCCGCCGGTTCACTACGCGAAAGGCCGGGGTGTGAGGCGCGGAGACGGTCGAGCGCAGGATCCAAAATATCGCGCTCCTCGGCGCCGAGCAAACCGCCCTCCCCCGCATGGGGATTGAGCCCGCAAACCGCAATACGCGGCGAAGAGAAACCGTCGGCCCGTGCCAGCTCGTCGGCCGCGCGAACGGCCCGGCCGATATTTACCTCCGTCAATTGATTCGGCACTTCGCGCAGCGGAATGTGCCAGCTGAGCAAGACTACCCGCAACCGCCCGCCGCAGAATGCCATCGTCGGCTCTCCGCCCCACCGGTCGGCAAAAAATTCAGTCTGGCCGGGAAAGGGATAGCCGGCTTTTTGCAGCCAGCTTTTGCTCACGGGTCCGGTGACAACACCGGTGAACTCGCCATCTTTCGTCCCCTTCGCAGCCCGTTCCATCGCAGCCAATGCGACCTGCGCGCCGACAACGGAAGGCTCGCCCGGCTTCGCGATAAAATCCGCGGGTCCCACCGGCACAGCCAGCGCACCGTGCAATGAAATCTTGTTCAACCAACTTGCAGGTCCAAGCAAGGTCGTGGCCGAAGCGTCGGCAGGATGGTTCTTCAACCAGGTCTCAATGATTTCCGGACCGACGCCAGCCGGGTCGCCGCAGGTCAGTGCGAGCCTATTCATCCCCGCTATCTCCGTTGGCAACGGCACGACGCGCACGGGCGAAACTGCGTTTGCCGCCCAGGAAAAATTCGAGGAACTGTTTCGCCTCCGTCGTGCCGTAGCCGCCCTTTTTGAGGGCAGTCTCAGCTACGTTGCGAATATTGCCGGGCGTGAAATAAACCTCGTGAAACGCGCGCTTGAGTTCCACGACCGCAGCGCGACTGACACCCCGGCGTTTCAGGCCGACGAGATTGAGCCCAATCACATCGTCGCGTTCCGCGACCATCACGGAATGCGGTACGTCACGCGTGATCGAGGCGTTGCCCGCCACCATCACGCCTTCGCCGATGCGGCAGAATTGGTGAATTCCCACTCCTCCACCGACAAAGGTGTTGTCGCCAATGCTGACATGGCCGGCCAGCATGACGTTGTTGCCCAGCACCACGTTTTTGCCGACGACGCAGTCGTGCGCCACGTGGACGTTGGCCATGAGAAAACAACCTTCGCCAACCTCGGTAAAGCCCCCGGTTTTTGTGGAACGATTGACCGTAACGTGTTCGCGGAGCGTAGTGCCGGCGCCAATACGCACGCCGGATTCGGTCAGCCGGTCAAAGCGCAGGTCCTGCGGATCGCCGCCGATCACGGCATACGGGTGGACGGTGATGCGGTCGCCGAGCAACGTGTGACGGCGTATGATGACGCCGGCATGCAGGTCGCAGTCGGAGCCAAGCTGTGCGTCGCGTTCGATGATGGCAGTCGGATGGATGGTGGTGGCCACGGTGCTTTGACGGTAATAAATAGTTTAGGTTTCAGAACGTCCGGCGCGTCGCGAGGGCGGCGGCGCGGCCGGAAGATCCAACTGGGCATCCTTCAGCAAGTCGTAGTTTTTCAGGATGCGCATCACGTGAAGCGTATCGCTTTTGATGTAGTTGCGGTTGACCTCGATCTTGTCGATGAGGTCGAGCAGCATCGACCGGAACGAAATGATCGCGTCGACTCCGCGCTCTTTCAGCATCTGCACGCTTTGCGAGCGAAATGGTTCGGCAGTTGGCAGACTGGGCAGGACAAGGATTTTGGTTAGCGAGTCGGCACCCTCGGCGGGACCGCCGGCTTCATCGGCATCCGCCGGGAAAAAACGTGTGGCGTGTTTGAGCACGTTCTCCTCAAGGAAGCTGAAAATTTCCGGCGAATTCTTCAGCATGCCGGGGGAAAAAACGTCGGAGTGCCAGCCTTTGACCGCGACCATTGCGCGATGGACGTTGGGGAGTTCGTTGGAAAAGAGAAAAAAATCCGGTTTGCGCGATCCGCGCTGGTACGCGGGATTATAGACAAGCAGATCGATTTCCTCGTCGCCGGTTTTGCGACGCGACTGCACTTGGTATTTGCGAACCTGGCGGACAAGAAATCCGTTTTGTTCGAAATACTCGCGAACAATGCCTTCGTCTATGGCGGCCATGGCGCTAGCATCGGGGAATCCGGCGTGGGAATCGAGGTTTTTCCCTCCGGCGCATTAAGCGGCGCCCAGTTCGCGCCAGACCGTTTCAACCAATGACGGATCGACGCCCGACTGCGTCGCTGCTTCGCCGAGTTTTTTCATGACGACGAAACGAAGCATGCCACCGCGGACTTTTTTGTCGCGCGCCATCGCGGCCATCAAAGCGGGAATAGGCAAAGACTCGCGCAGGCGGACCGGCAAGGCGTGCGCGGCGACAACCTGGTCGACCCGCGCAACATCCGATCCTCCGATAAATTTGAGCTTCGCCGACAGTCGCGCGGCCGCCGCCAAACCAATTGCCACCGCCTCACCGTGCAAATAAGTGCCGTATCCCGTGACTTGCTCGATCGCGTGGCCGAAGGTGTGTCCGAGATTGAGCAAGGCTCGGCCGCCCTCCTTTGCGAGTTCGCGCTCGTCGGCCTCGACGATACGGGCTTTGGCCGCGCAACAGGCGCGCACGACTGCCGCAAGCGCGGAACTTGTCACGGTGAGCGGCTGGCGCTCGAGCTGTTCGAAGAGGGAATAATCACCAAGGAGTCCGTACTTGATCACCTCCGCCATGCCCGCGGCAAATTCGCGCGGCGGAAGCGTATCGAGCAATCCCGTTGCGATATAAACCGCCTTGGGCTGATGGAACGCGCCGACGAGGTTTTTGCCGGCTTTCAGATTGATACCGGTTTTGCCGCCCACCGAACTATCGACCATCGCCAGCAAAGTGGTCGGCACCTGGATAAAATCGATTCCGCGCAAATATGAAGCCGCGACAAACCCGGCGAGGTCGCCGATCACACCGCCGCCGATCGCGAGAACCGCGCTGGTCCGGTCCACCCGTTGCTCCGCCAAAAAATCCAAGGCACGGGCGTATTCGCGCACGGATTTTGTTTCTTCACCGGCCTCAAAAAGCAGGGCCGGGGCGCCGCCAGTCATCGCAGCGAGCGCGGCTTTCTGTTTTTCAGCGACGTTGCGATCGCTCAAAACGACGACTTTGCGGCCAGCCTGAGTTAATGCGTCGACGGCCGCACGAACCTGCACATTTAAATCGCGCCCAAAATGCAGGGAATAGCTACGTTCACCGAGATTTACGCCGAGGCTTTCGACCATGACGTGTTAAAATCCTTCGTCGTTAAATCGGTCAATCCTGCGGTTTTATATATTTATTGAGATATAGTCTCAATCGTTAGCTTGACATGCGACTGTGTCTCAGTCGCTTTAGAGCCATTCTTATCGCTTAAACAGCAACTTCACTCTTTTCATAATGAGACTGCGTCCTATTCTCTCTTTAACCGCCCTCGCAACAGTGACTTCCTTGTCGTTGTTCTCCGCTGAAAAGACGGCGGATCTCGCACTCTATGCTGACGGCGCCGTTATCGCGCTCGACAAATTCGAAGTTGTCGGGACTCAAACCACGGCCGTCGATACCACCGTTCAAAAACTACCCACCACCGTCAAAGACACGCCCCGCAGCCTCAGCGTCATCGATTCCTCCCGGATGCGCGAGCAGGACTTTCAAGTTGGCTCTGACCTGTTGTTTTGGATTCCCGGCATCAACACCAATGGCGCCGTCCAAGAAAGCTACCACTTCTACGCCCGTGGCTATCGCATGACGGCCAACGAATGGCGCGTCGATGGTTTTGCCGGCCGCATCATCGGTGGCAGCTATTCGCCCAACCTTTTTGGCTACGAACAGGTCGTCGCGTTGAAAGGTCCCTCCGGCCTGCTTTACGGCAACGCTTCCTCGCCCGGCGGTCTCATCAATCTTATCACCAAAAAGCCCCAGGAGCAGACTTCCATCAACATCGACACCCGCACGCGCACTTTCGCAGGCAAGGATTCTGGTTTCGGGGATCGTGTAAGCACCGAGGTCGAACTCGATGCCACCGGCAAAGTTACTAAAAACGGACGCCTTCTTTACCGTCTCCTCGGCAGCGTTGAACAAACCGCCCTCACGTACGACGGACAGACCGACGCCAACCAATTCTACCGCCTTTCCTTCACCTACAAACTCGATGCCGCCGGCCGCTTCCGTCTCACGCCGATGTTCGAATGGTCCGAGGAAACCCGTGCCGCGCGCAACGCCGTCATTTCTCCCGCTTCCTCACGCACCACCAATGACGGCCGCACCGACTACACCATCGCCGACGTCTCCCCGCGGGATATCAACCTCGCCGCCGGTCAACGCGTCGACCGCAATCGCACCGCCGGTCTCGATCTGAACCTCGACTTCACTTCCGAATGGACCGCCGTCCTCAGCCTTCGCGACCATCAGCGTGACATGAACAACAACGTTTGGAACATCCAGACCGGCACGCCCAATACCCTCACCCAAACCAACCTCGCAGATCCAAAAAGCTGGGTCGTCAGCCGCCGGCATGCCCGCAGCAAGAGCGATATCGGCACGTTCTCCTACGACGCCAATACCACGTACAAATTTCTCAACACGTCCTCCGTCAAAAGCCTTGTCCAACTCGGCCTCAACGGCCGCCAGACCGAGAATCAGGCATACACTTTCGTCACAAGCACCCTCGACCAGTCACCCATCAACATCTACACCGGCATCACCTCCAGTCCGCTTGTCGCCGTTGTTCCCGCCACGCCCACCCTCGGCAATCTGACCCGCACGGACGTCTGGAACGCCTACGCACAAAGCCAGACCGAGTTTTGGGACAAACTCATCGCCACCATTGGCGTCGGCCAGGCCAACGAAAAAACCCGCACGACCACAGCTGCTGGCGTCACCACGTTTTCACCGAAGCGCAATAGCGACCTCACGCCGAATGTCGGCCTCGTCTTCCGCGTGACAAAAGATGTGTCTCTCTACGCCAGCTATTCGAACAGCTACACGCTCGTTGACCCCGCTGCCGAAGATATTTCGGGCAATACCGGCAACTTCAAACCCACCGAGGGCGACAACTATGAAATCGGCTTCAAGGGCGATTTCTTCAAACGCCGTATTTCTGCGGGCGTCACCGCCTTTGTCACCGAACTCAACAATGTCCTCGTCGCGTCCGCCGCTACCGAACTAAACCTAAAGAACAATCCATTCTACCGCCAGCTCGACACCGGCCGCAAATCCGAGGGCGTCGAAACCGAATTTGTTTTCCGCCCCCTTCCCCGTTGGGAAACCAGTGCGACTTACACTTACATCGACGCCTATAACCGCAATGCCGATGGGACTACTCCTCCTGCCGAGATGACCCCGCACCACGCTGTCAGCCTCTATTCGCGCTACACCTTCACCCACGGCCCTCTCGCAAAATGGTCCTGCCGCCTTGGCTACATCTGGCAGAGCGAACGCGTCGGGGGCTCCTCCTCGCCGACCGCCACCGCGCCCGATCCGCTCATCCTGCGCAGCTTTTACCGCATCGACGCTGGCGTCTCGCGCAAGTGGCAGCATTGGAACGTCGCCCTCAATATCGAGAATCTCACCGACAAATACTATCTGCTCTCCGGCGCCACCGGCGTCGCCATGAGCCCGGTCAGTCCACGTTCCCTGGCCCTGCGCGTTGGTTATAGCTGGTAAAAGCCGGCCGGTCCGCGCAACTCCGTCTTCTCCTCCATGCTTCGCAAAACGTTTTTTTGGCTCCACCTCGCCGCCGGTCTCATCGCCGGCCTCGTCGTCGCCGTGATGTCTTTCACCGGTGCAGCCATTGCCTTCGAAAAAGAACTCGTTGCCTGGGCCGAAAGCGATGCCCGGCGCGTCACACCACTCGCGGAAATCTCAAATTCAAAATCTCAAAGCCCAAATCCTGAATCCGCTTCAGGCGCAGCACCTGACGCTCAAAACCGCGAATCAAAAAGCGAGAATCAAAAATCTCAACGCGTCCCTCTCGCCGACCTGCTGGCCCGTGCGCGAGAAAAGGAACCCGAAACACGCCCCACCGCCATAACTATTTCCGCCGATCCAGCTGCGGCTACCGCGATCACCTTCGGTCGCGACAACGTGTATTACGCCAATCCCTACACGGGCGAACTACGCAAACCCGCCAGCACGCGCATGCATGATTTTATCCATGTCATGGAACGCTGGCACCGCTTCCTCGGTTTCGCCGGCGAAAACTCGCGTCCCATCGGTAAAGCCGTCACTGGCGCCTGCAATCTCGCTTTTTTCTTCCTCGCCGTCAGCGGTCTCTACCTTTGGTGGCCGCGGAGTTGGTCGTGGCGCGGGCTCAAAGCCGTTGCGGTTTTCAACTTCCGCCTGCTCGGCAAAACCCGTGACTTCAATTGGCACAACTCCGTTGGCCTCTGGACTGCACCTTTCCTCATCGTGCTCACGCTCACCGCTGTGCCGATTTCCTACCGCTGGGGCAACAATCTCGTCTACCGTCTGACCGGAAACGAACCACCTGCTCAGGGCCAAGGCGCCGGGCCCGCCGCCACCGGACCCGCCGTAACCGTTCCAGCTCCCGAACCCGGCGCCCGGTCCCTCGGCAACGATGCGATTCTCGCGTCCGTACAAGCTGCCAATCCCGGCTGGACCGATATCACTTTCCGTCTCGGCAATGCGCGCGGCATGGGCGGCAACCAACGCCGCGAAGGACAGCCTGCTGGCGAAAATCGTCCCGCGCCGTCTGAAACCTCGAATTCCAAAGCTCAAATTCCAAATTCGCCGGGCGAGCAACGTCCGCGCGGCCCGCAAGCCGTCAACGTCACTGTTCGCACCGCCGACCAGTGGCCGTTGTTTTCCACGACCACGCTTTCGCTCGATCCGTTCACAGGCGCCGTCCTGAAAAAAGAAGTATTCGCGGACCAAAACGCCGGCCGCCGCCTCCGCTCGTGGACACGCTTCCTCCACACGGGCGAAGCGCTCGGTTTCATCGGCAAACTTCTCGCCACCTCCGCTTGCCTCGGCGCGCTCGTTCTCTGCTGGACCGGCTTCGCTCTTTCGTGGCGCCGTTTTTTCTCGCGCCGCAGCGCCTGACTTTCGCGCCGTGATTGTGGAGCCTCAAGCGGCCAACTTCGACGAACCACGTGATAAGTCTAACTATCGCAGTCAGACTTTGCGCCCCGGCCTCTGGATGCATTGGGGGCTTACTGATGGAAATCCCCTTGCGATTCCTCTGACAAAAAACGACGCCGCGTTTTTCACTTTTTTCCTCTGGGAAAATTGGAAATCCGAAGCCCAATTTTCTGAAAAGGAAAATGTTGCAGCGGCTTCATCTTCGCCGGGCCGCATGCTTTTTTTTAGCGCAGGGGTTACGCCTCCACACCATGCAGTTCAGTCAGCGGCCTTTCATGTTACTCTCATCGCGAATCAAAGTGTATTGAACGATCTGCTTGCGGACGATGGGGCCGACAACTTTGCCCAAGTGCAGCTCCTGACTGCGCAAAACGAATCTCGCCCCCTCAAGCTCGATCTCAGTTCCGCGGCTCGTTTCAACCTCGAATCCATCCGCCGCTGTCCTTTCGCCGGTGCGTGCCGGGAACTTGCGCTTGCCGCTCGCGGCCTCGATTTGCTCGCGAATTTCATCACCGCTCTCGATGAAGAGCGCCATCGGGCAATGCCGCTCCACAGCCCGCTCGATCACACCCTCGGGCAGGTCCGCGCCGCCGCAGCCCGCCTGCAGGCCAATCTCGAACACCCGCCTTCCCTCGCCGAACTCGCGGGCGCCGTCGGCTTGAGCGAATCGACTCTCAAACGCGGTTTTCACCAACTTTATCAAACCACGCCCTTCGGTTATCTCCGCGCCTGTCGGCTGGAGCATGCCCGGGAACTACTCGCCACCGGTAAAGCCACGGTGCTTGAGGCCGCAGCCTATGTCGGATACAGCAATCCCAGCAATTTCGCCGCCGCCTTTCGCACGCGGTTCGGGGTGAATCCGAAGACCTTTCAGATGTCGGCACGCCGTTGAGGAGATGAACCCTGACAGGTGGAAATTGATCCTGCCCGGGTGGAAATCTGCGGATCATATTTGCGATACTCGGGGTGAAAAAGGGAGCCTATCCAATCAACATCTGCCATGTCCTCACGCATCATCCCGGTTTCGACCGATGCCATTCACTGCGAAATCGTTTCGCCGACCGCCTCCTATGCCGCGGTGCTCGCCGAAGCCGCCGCAGCTTGCGCCAACGATCAGGAACTTCCCGTCCTCGTTCAAACGCTGCGCATTGGCTTGCGCGGATCGAAGCAAGGCCCCTCGCTCACCTTGCACCTTCCTCCGTCGCTCGGCGAGATGCAGCACCATGTCTGGTGCATGGCTTGCCAGCTTATCGCCGTCTGCCCGGGCGCCCGGGTCAGCGTGCTCATTCGCGGACGCAACGCCTATCTTCCGTCCACACCTTCCTTGTCGTGAAAACGCAGGTCCAGGAAAACACCCTTTTTGCCTGCTGCGTCGTCGCCGCGCTCTGCGTTCTATTTTTGTTTCTCGCCTTGCTCTGAGCGAAACAAACCCGGCTGACCGCCAGCAGATGTTTTTTGACCGCGCCCGGGTGGAATCTCCGTACCCGATCATGGGATACTGGGCAGCTCTTCATGAAACGACGCCACGCTTTAGTCCTGTTTAATGCCCCATCCACCTTTCTCATGATCGCCAATCGGAAACTTTAACCAGCCTTCATGCGCAAGCGTCTCTGGCAAATCCATTCCTGGCTCGGCTTGATCACCGGCCTCGGGCTGCTCGTCATCGGTTTGACGGGCAGCCTGCTCGTTTTTCATGAAGAACTCGAAATGCTCGTAAATCCCGGCCTAGTCCGGGTCGAACCAACCGCCACCGGCCGCCTGCCGCTCGACACGCTGCTGGCCGAAGCCCAACGCCAGCTTCCCGATCACGAAATCACCGGCTGGCTTCCGCAATACGACGCGCCCCGGCTCGCGGACGTGCTCTACGTCATCCGCCACGGCGAAAACGAGTGGCTGGTCGCCACGCTCGATCCGTACACCGGCCGCTTGCTCGCCTCGCCGCGGCTCGGCACGCAGACATTGACGGGATGGCTGCTCGATTTGCACTACGAGTTTTTCGCCGGCAATACCGGGCTCTTCATTGCCGGGCTTTTCGCAGTCGCGCTCTGCCTGCTCGGCATCTCGGGCGTTTGGATCTATCGTGAGTTTTGGAAAAATTTCCTGACGCTGCGCTGGCGGCGGGGCGCGCGGCTTCTATTTTCCGATTTGCACAAGTTCGTCGGCATCAGTTCCGCCGCGTTTAACCTCCTGCTTGGCTTTACCGGAGCGTACTGGAATCTCACGCATGTAATCGGCCATTGGATTAATGGCGATCCGCCGCAGCCCCGGATCGAAAGCCGCCTCTATGCCGGCTCGCTCTCGCTCGACAGCCTTGCCCGCGACGCCGCCACGCGTTTTCCCGGTTTTCGTGCCAACTTTATTTCTCTTCCGAGCGATCCGGCCGCGCCGTCGCTCACGTTCTGGGGCACAAACGAACCACGCGGTCCACTCACAAGCCCGTATGGCAGCATGGTCGTTTACGATCCCCAGACCAACGCGCATAAAGCCACGATTGATCTTCGCGCGGCCGGGCTTTGGAGACGCATCGTCGATACGTTCGCCCCTTTGCATTATGGCACTTTCGGCGGACTTCCGATAAAGATTCTCTGGTGTCTGGGCGGCCTCGCCCCGGGCATTCTCGCGGTGAGCGGTTTCGTCATCTGGAGACTGCGGAAAAATGTCCTGAACGCCCGCGCCTGACTCGGTTAATTTCCAAACGCGTTCGTTCAAATATCGATCACGTCGTCGCCTGAACTGCGCTTCGGCTGGCTTTCACCGCGAGGCGCACTCGGGCCCGGTCCGCGCGGAGGGCGGTTGCCGCGCAAAAGTTGGCTGACAATCATGTTGGTCACGCCCACCACGAGCGCGCCACCCAGCGCCGGCCAAAAGCCATCGACGACGAAACCTTCCACAATTTTTCCCACCAGATAAAAAAGCCCGGCATTGATCACGATCAAACCCACGCCCAAGCTCAACACGATGAATGGCAGCGTGAAGAAAACCAGCAGCGGCTTCAGGATGGCGTTGAAAAACGTCAGCATTGCCACGACACAAAAGAGCGTGAACGCACCATCGCAGCGAATCCCAGGAATAATCTTCGTCGACAGCGCCACGCCCAAGGCCAGCACCGACCAGCGCACGAACATTTGAAGCAACGGATGTTTCATCGAAGGCCTCAACTGTCACCCCTACGCCGCCCGGAGCAATGAAAATTCTTATCGTTCAAGACCATCTCCGCAGTGGTGGCACCGAGCGCCAATCCGTTCTTCTCGCCAATGCCTTCGCGGCCGCCGGCCATGCCGTCACGCTTCTCAACTTCCGTCCCGGCGGCGCCCTCGCCGATACCGCGGCGGCCACAGTCGGGCGAATCGTACTCCAACCATTCGATACCGGCATGGACTGGTTTGCGCCGGGGATTTTCCGCCAAGCTCGCCGCGCCCAACCCGACATCGTCCTTTGCATGGGCCGCATGGCCAATTGCTACGCCGGGGGATTGCAAAAACACCTGCCGAACACCGCTGTTCTTGCCACGATGCGCACGGGGAAAAAACTTCCGTGGCTTTTCCGCCGCTCGCTCCGCCTCGTTCGTGCTGTCGTCGCCAACAGCCACGAGGCCAAGGCCAATCTCATCGTCCACTACGGCGCCACAGAGGAAAAAATCGCCGTTATCCATAATTCGCTGATTTTTCGCCCCACCCCAGCCGCTGAAGTTCGCGACCAGCTGCGCCGCCAACATGGCGCGACCGAAAAAACATTCGTGCTGCTCTGCGTCGCAATGTTTCGCCCGGAGAAGAATCAGCGCGAACTCGTCGAAATCGCCGCACAACTTCCGGCAACGTCGGACTGGCAACTCTGGCTTGCAGGCGACGGCGAAGCCCGCGCGGCCTGCGAGAGTCTGGCCAAGCAAAAAAATCTTGGCGCGCGGGTGAAATTTCTCGGCTGGCAACGCGACCCTTCATCGCTTTACGCCGCCGCAGACATCGCCGTGCATGCTTCGTGGAGCGAGGCGTTGTCGAATTTCCTGATCGAAGCCCAGGCTGCCGGCTTGCCCGTCGTCGCCTACAAAGCCCAGGGCATTGCCGAAAGCTGCCTGCCCGGCGAAACCGGTTTCATCCTTCCGCGCAACGATCGCGCTGCCTTCTGCGACAAACTCGCAGCCCTCGCCCACGCACCCGAAAACGAACGGGCGTCACGTTCGGAGCATGCCCGAGCTTACGCCCGCGAAACGTTCGACCACGATCGTCAGGTCGCGCGCTATCTGGCCCTTTTCGAGGACCTGCACAAATAACCGCCGGGTTCAATCGTGTGTCTCCTGACACCGTTATGTCAGGAGACTTCCGTTCTCGTGAGCGCGCAGTTGAATTCCGCGCCAAACCGCGCATCTCTGTCGGCTCCGTGGTCAAATCCGTTCCATCCTCCGCCAAGCCCGAATGCATCCGCCTGCGCGGTGTACGTCAGAATAATCTTAAGGGCTTCGATCTCGATCTGCCGCTCGGCCAATATGTCGTCGTCACCGGCCTGAGCGGCGCGGGCAAATCCTCGCTCGTCTTCGACACGCTCCACGCCGAGGGACAGCGCCGCTACGTCGAAACTTTCAGCGCCTACACCCGTCAGTTTCTCGAACTACTCAACAAGCCCAAAGTCGATTCGATCGAAAACATTCGCCCTTCAATCGCGATCGAGCAGACCAACACGGTTAAGACATCGCGCTCCACCGTCGGGACGATGACAGAGCTGACCGATTTCTTTAAAGTGTGGTTCAGCCATGTCGCCGAATGTTTCGACCCCGAGACTGGCGAAAAAGTCGAGGATGACACCCCGCAAACCGTCTGGGAAAAAACGTTCGCCAATCATGCCGGCCAGACCCTCATTGTCGCCTTCAAAATCGAAAAGCCGGCCAACCTCGCCTGGCCCGAAATCCTTACCAATCTCAAGGGACAAGGTTACAGCCGCGTGCTTCTGCCCGCAGCCCATGACAACATTTCAGCCCAACGTATCGACGATCTACTCTCTCCCCAATCCCCCATAACCCATCACCCATCACCTTTCCTCTTCGTCGCGCAGGATCGCATCCCCATCCAAACGCCGAATAAGCCCCGTTTCCTCGAAGCCGTTGAGACCGCCCTGCATTTCGGCCATGGCGAAGTCCACCTCTTCGCCTCAACCGACAACTCTTCAACTTCCTCCCTTCAACCTCAACTCGTGCCCGTAGGGCACCATTCGCGCGGTCTGCATTCCCCCAAAACCGGCCGCACGTTCCGCGCCGCCACTCCTGCGCTTTTTTCCTTCAACTCTCCGCTCGGCGCCTGTCCGCAATGCCGCGGTTTCGGCCGCGTCATCGAAATTGACTACCGCCTCGCCATCCCGGACCAATCCGTTTCGATCGATGATGGCGCGATCAAATGCTGGGAAGGCGAGGTCTACGGCGAATCGAAAAAGGACCTCCTGACCTTTGCGAAAAAGAAAAAAATCCCGACCCACATTCCTTTTGCTGCGCTGACGCCCAACCAAAAGACCTACATCATCGACGGCGAACCTGGGTATGGCGCCGAGGGCAAGGAATGGCCCCGCGCTTGGTACGGCCTTAAGGGATTTTTCCGCTGGCTCGAGAAAACCACTTACAAGATGCATGTGCGCGTCTTCCTCTCGCGCTTCCGTGCTTACAATGTTTGCCCCGCCTGCTCCGGCCAGCGCCTCCAACCCGAAGCCCTCTGCTGGAAATGGCAGGGCCGCACCCTTCCCGAACTCTACCAGCTCCCAGTCGGCGATCTGCTCGCACTCCTCACCAACCCGGAAGTTTGTCATCTATTAAACTACAAATCTTCTGCTACCGCCAACATCCACCAACGTGACCTCGCCTACGATTCCATTGTCACGCGGCTCCGTTATCTCGCTCAGGTCGGTCTCGATTACCTGACGCTCGACCGCTCGTCAAAAACGCTCTCCGGCGGCGAAGTCGAACGCGTTAACCTCACCTCCTGCCTCGGCACTTCCCTCGTCGACACGCTCTTCGTTCTCGACGAACCCAGCGTCGGCCTGCACCCACGCGATATCGACCGCCTAATTGCGATCATTCGTTCGCTCACCGATGCCGGCAACACCGTCGTCGTGGTCGAACACGACGAAGCCATGATCCGCGCGGCCGACCACGTCATCGAGGTCGGTCCCGAGCCCGGCGGTCGCGGAGGTCACATCGTTTTTCAAGGCAATGTCGGCGAAATGCTTTGTTCCCGCGGCAGCATCACCGGCGCGTATTTCTCAGGGCGCCAAACCATCGAGACACCTGCCAAGCGCCGCTCCGTCTCCGCACGGCATCCGGCCCTGCATTTTAAAAACGTCTCCAAGCACAATATCGCCGGCCTTTCCTTCGATCTGCCCTTGCAACGTCTCGTGTGCTTGTCGGGCGTATCTGGTTCGGGCAAATCCACCCTGCTCGACAACGTGATCCATCAAGGGCTGCTCGCGCAAAAACAGCAGCTCACCGAAGACCCCGCCCAGATCGAATCCATAACCAGCGATCTTCCGTTTTCAGAAATTATTCTCGTCGATCAGTCCCCGCTCAGTCGAACTCCGCGCTCGAATCCCGCACTCTATACGGAGGCGTGGGACCTCATCCGTGAACTTTACGCCCAAACTCCCGTCGCCCAGGAAGCGGGTTTCGGACCTTCGAGTTTTTCCTTCAACAGCGGCGACGGTCGTTGCGACCATTGCCAGGGCCTCGGCTACGAACGCGTGGAGATGCAATTCCTCTCCGACGTCTTCGTTCCCTGCCCCGTTTGCGAAGGTGCGCGTTTCAAGCCCGACGTCCTCGCGATCAAATGGAACAACAAATCCATTGCCGACCTACTCGCCACGAGCGTCACCGATGCACTTCCTCTTTTCGCCGATCACGCCGCCATCCGCTCTCGTCTTTCCAGCCTGGAAGCCGTCGGCCTCGGCTACCTCACCCTCGGCCAACCGCTCAATACTCTCAGCGGCGGCGAATCGCAACGATTGAAACTGGTTCGGCACCTGAGCGCCCAGTTTTCCGATTCTGCAATTTCAAATTTCAACTCTCAAATTCCAGCACGCGCCCTCCTCCTCCTCGACGAACCGACCACCGGCCTTCATCGCCACGATGTGAAACGGCTGCTCGAAGCCCTGCATGCACTCGTCGAGCGCGGCCACAGCGTCATCGTCATCGAGCACAATCTCGATGTGCTCAAATCTGCCGACTGGATCCTTGAAGTCGGCCCCGACGCCGGCGCCAACGGCGGCCGCATCGTGGCCGAAGGCACACCCGAAACCCTCGCCGCCTCCAAAACTGCCACCAGTCACTTCCTCCGCGTCGCCCTGAAAGAGAGTAACCCAATAGGTTACTCCTCATCTGAAAAAACTTCTGGCAAACCTGGGACTGCTAAAGGCAAAAGTAACCTATTAGGTTACGAACCTTCTGATATCGCTAATTCTGAAAACGAGCTGCTTGTTGCCGAGAACAGCGCGGCTTTACCCGCCCAGTCTTCCAACGCCCCTGTCCTTTCCGTGATCGGCGCACGCGAAAACAATCTCAAAAATCTCTCCGTCTCGATTCCGCACCACGAGCTCTCGGTCGTCACCGGCGTCTCCGGTTCGGGCAAGTCCACCCTCGCGTTCGACATCGTGTTTGCCGAGGGCCAGCGCCGCTTCATGGAGTCAATGTCGCCTTACGCCCGTCAGTTTGTCGAACAACTCCCCAGGCCCAGCATCGACCGGCTTACGGGCATCCCGCCCACCGTTGCCATCGAACAACGCGTCACCCGCGGCTCGCGCAAATCCACCGTCGCCACCATCACCGAAGTCGCACAATACCTCCGCCTCCTCTACGCCCGGCTCGGCATTCAACACCATCCCGATACCGACAAACCCGTCGAACCCCTTTCACCCGGCCAGTTGAAAAAACTTTTGGCCCGCGTGGTCGCCACGCCCAAAGCAAAAAAGGCCAAGCACCTTTATCTCTGCGCGCCGCTCATCCGCGGACGCAAAGGCCATCATCAGCCGATCGCCACGTGGATCGAGAATCAGGGTTATGAGCTCATGCGTGCCGACGGTCGTCTCCTGCGCGTGGACACTTTCGAAAAACTCGACCGCTACAAGGAGCACGACATTGAGGTCGTCGTCGCAGATCTGAAGTCGGAGATCGGAGGTCGGAGGTCGGAACGCAAACCAACCAATCCACGCTCAAAATCCGAACTGACCTCCGACTCCCGACCTCCGACTTCCACTGAAGCGCTCGACGACGCTCTCCGCCTCGGCAAAGGCTCTTGCTTTCTCCTCACTCCCGCCGGCGAAATCCTTTCCTGGTTTTCCACCACGCGCACCGATATCGAAACCGGTGAGTCCTTTCCGGAGCTCGATCCGAAACATTTTTCATTCAACTCACCGCGCGGTTGGTGCCCGACGTGCCGTGGCCACGGACGCATTTTCCCCTGGATGCTCGAACTCGATAAGGAAGATGAAGAGGACGCCGACCAAGCACTTCGTCTCCGCGCTTTTGGCGTCGAATCGTCCGATGACGTCGGCGACTCCGGCCAACCTTGTCCCGAATGTCACGGCGAACGCCTTAATCGCATTGCACGTTCCGTGCGCCTGCATTTCCGCGGGAAACAACCACCGCTCTCGCTTCCGCAGCTCCTTCGTTCCACTCCCGCACAACTCCTCACTCATCTCCGCGCGCTCGAACTCGACGCCCGCGAGCCGCGCGATCACGGAGGATATCGTGCCGCAAATCGAAGAACGCCTTCGCTTCCTCGATCACGTCGGTCTCGGCTACCTTTCGCTCGATCGTCCGACCGAAACACTTTCCGGAGGCGAAGCCCAGCGCATCCGTCTCGCCGCCCAACTCGGATCAAATCTCTCCGGCGTTCTTTATGTCCTCGACGAGCCTTCCATCGGTCTGCACGCGCGCGATAACGACCGCCTGATCGAAACGCTCAAGGCCTTGCGCGAAAAAGGAAATACCCTCCTCGTGGTCGAACACGACGACGAGCTGATGGAGCAAGCTGACCGCATCATCGACCTCGGTCCCGCCGCCGGCGTCCACGGTGGCGAACTACTCGCCATCGGTACACCCGCCGAGATCAAGCGCAGCGACAAATCCCTCACCGGCCTCTTTCTCGCCAAGGGCATCGCCCATCCGCTTCGGGGCGAGTACCGCGAAATTCAGAAACCAGAGGCCAGAAGCCAGAAGCCAGCACGAAAAACCAAACTTGCCACTTCTTCTCCGACATCTGGCCTCCGGCCTCCGGCCTCTGGCATCTGGCTTACCCTCACCGGAGCTCGCCTGCGCAATCTTAAGAACTTCGATCTCCGTCTTCCGCTCGGGCGCCTGATCATGGTCGCGGGACCCAGCGGCGCGGGTAAATCCACGCTTTTCCGCGATTTGCTCGATCCCGCTGTCACTACCGCGATCAAAGAGAAAAAGTCCCGCCTGACCGGAAAAGACTTCGTCAAAGTCACCGGTTTCGCCTCCGAGGAATCGCAAACTTCAACTTCTAGATCCAAAACCCTTTCTCCCTTCGACGAACTTTCCGGCGCAACCGTTTTCAAGTCCGTCATCGAAGTCGATCAATCTCCCATCGGTAAAACACCGCGCTCCACGCCCGCGACCTACCTCGGTATCTTCGATTTGATCCGCCAGTTCTTCGCTTCGATCCCCGAGTCGAAAATTCGCGGCTACACCGCCTCGCGCTTTTCCTTCAATACCGCGGGTGGCCGCTGCGAAACCTGCGCCGGCGCCGGACGGATCAAGTTGGAAATGGCGTTTATGCCCGACACGTACCTGCCGTGCGACAACTGCCGCGGCACGCGTTACAGTGCCGAACTCTCGGACATCACCTGGAAGAATAAAACCATCGGCGACGTCCTCGCGCTCACGTTCGAAGAGGCCGCGCAGTTTTTCGATTTCCATTCCCAGCTCTCGCAAGTCTGCCAGCTCATGGTCGATTGCGGCCTCGGTTACCTCACCCTCGGCCAAAGCTCGCCGACCCTCTCCGGTGGCGAAGCCCAACGCCTCAAGCTCGTGACCGAGCTTTCCCGCGGACTCGCCAGCTACAAAGAACGTTCGTATGGCATCCAGCGGCAGAACCTCTACCTTCTGGAAGAGCCAACCATTGGCTTGCACCTAAGTGACTGTGAAAAACTCATCCGTGTGCTCCATTCGCTGGTGGATCAAGGCCACACGGTCATTGTGATTGAGCACCACCTTGATTTGCTCGCCGAAGCCGATTACATCGTCGAACTCGGACCAGTCGGCGGCCCCGACGGCGGCGAACTCCTTTACCAAGGCCCGCTCGAGGGCCTGCTAAAAGTAAAGGGCTCCCCCACCGCACCCTACTTGAAAACGAAACTGAAGAAATAACCAGAGTCGGTTTACGAACCATTTCACAGAAGCTAACAAAGGCAACGAAGCGTCGGTCGACTTTCCGACTCAAATTTTCAAGCCGTGGAATCTCAATCAAGCGCAGACCACAGTTCTTCGCTACCTTCGTTTCCTTTTGTAAAACATCCTTCGCGTGATCGCCTCAGCGATACGGCTGGTGCAGATCGACGTGCTTGGCGGTTTTGCTGCGGAGCTTGAGGTTGAGCATCTCGACGCCGAAGGCGAAGGCCATCGAGAAGTAAATGTAACCTTTCGGGATATGCTGGCCGAGCGATTCGCCGACAAGAGTCACACCAATCAATATCAGGAAACTCAACGCGAGCATCTTGAGCGTCGGGTGTTTGTGCACGAAGTCGCTGATCTTGCCCGCGAAGACCAGCATGATGCCGAGTGCGATGACCACGGCGGCGACCATCACGCCGAGATGATTAGCCATGCCGACCGCGGTGATCACTGAGTCGAGCGAGAATACAATATCAAGCAGCATGATTTGGATAACCACACTCATGAAGGAAACCGCACGCCGCTTCGAGGTCGCTTCACCGTCCTCGCCTTCGAGTTTTTCGTGAATCTCGCGTACACTCTTGGCGATTAGAAACAGACCGCCGATTCCGAGGATTAAATCGCGCCCGGAAACGCCGTGTCCCACAATCGGAAAGGTGAACAAGGGCGTCGTGAGTCGCATCAACCAAGTGATGCTAAACAACAGGAGAATGCGCGTGATCAACGCGAGCATGAGGCCAACCTGACGCGCCTTGCCCTGTTTCTCGGCGGGTAATTTCCCGGCGAGGATCGAAATAAAAATGATATTGTCGATGCCCAGAACGATTTCCAAGCCGGTCAACGTGAGCAGTGAAATCCAGATTTGCGGATCAGTAAGCCATTCCATGATGCACGCTAAAAGGTCAGAGCCAGGCATTTCGTCAATGCGAACTGGCCGAAATCGGCGCACAAGCCACAACCAAGGAGACAATCCGTTTGGCCACAAAAAGCACAAATGCCTGATCCTCCGACAGTGTTGCCCGCGCGCCTATAGGCGCCTCGATGGTTCGTACAACAGCTCGATTTTTTGCGCCTTTTGTGGCTAAAAACAAAAACGCCGCCCCTCGGGAAAGGCGGCGCAAAAAACTTACTGATCTAAAAAAATACTCAGCCCCTCGGCTTGTACTCCGTCTTCTCCAAACCGGCGCCGAGGTGTTTGCGGAAGGTGGCTTTGTCTTTCACCGCGCGCAGCGAGATCAGCTGGCTGGCAATATTACCGACGGCCGTGCCTTCGAGGCTGAACGACACCACGGGAATCCCCGCGGCGTCGGCCGTCGCCTGGCACATGAGCTTGTTGCGGGAACCGCCTCCAACCACCAGGATGCGCTTGAATTTCCTGCCGGTCATGCGCTCGAAGTTGGCCTTCGCGTTCGCATGGCCTTGACCGAGCGAATCGCAGATGAGGCGGAGGTAGCCGGCGAGGTCCTTCGGCGGACGCGCGCCTTTTTTCTTGAGTTGAGCGTCGATCGCAGCGCGCATCGAGGGCGGATTGGAGAAAATAGGGTCCGTTGTATCCAGCAGTTGTTTCGGCGCGGGCAACGCGGCCGCGGCGGCGTTGAGCTTGGCCCGTTCGTCTTCCTTGGTCGGACGGTTCGGGAAGGCTTTCATCACGCCTTCGAGCAGCCAGAAACCGATCACATTCGTAAGCGGACGGTAGCGGCCGTCGCCAATGCGTTCATTGGCAATGCGAGCGGCAAGCGCCTCGGAGCCGAGGACAGGCTTGTCGCTTTCGAAGCCAACGAGCGACCACGTACCCGAACTGAGAAAGAGATCGTCGCCATCCGGATCGGCGGGCATCGCGTCGTAGGCAGCGGCGGTATCATGGCCGGGCACCGCGATGACTTTCACTCCTTTGAGTTCGGGGAAGTTGACGACGTTGCCGAGTTTCGTGCCGGCCAAAACCGGCTTCGAGAACCAACCGGCCGGAATGCGGAAGTAATCGAGCGCCGGGCGCGACCAGTCGCACGAATGCACATCGAGCAGTTGCGTTGTGCTGGCGATGGTGAGTTCGTTCTCCATGCGGCCGGAGAGCAGGTAGTTCAAATAATCCGGCAGGAAAAGGCAGCGCGACGCCATGTCCTCAATCGCGGGGCAGTTGGCGACGACTTCGGCCAGTTGGAGCGAGCTGTTGTAGAAAACATTAGGAATGCCCGTTGCAGCGTAAATGCGATCGAGCGCGGCGCGTGTATTGCCGAGTTTTTTCAGACCAGCCTGCGTGCGGTTGCAGCGATAAGCGTGCATCGGGAAGACGAGGCGACCCGCGTCGTTGAGCAAAACATAGTCGACGCCCCACGTGTCGACGCCGACCGAGGAAAGTTTCGCGCCTTTCGGGAGCGCGGCGACGGCTTTGCGGAGGCCGGTTTGCACTTCATTCCAGAGTGTGCCGATTTCCCAATAATCGTGCGCGCCGAGCGAGCGAAACGCGTTGGGGAACCGGTGAACTTCGTTCAGCCGGAGCTGGTTTTTAGCCCAAGAACCGAGGATGACTCGGCCACTTGTGGCACCTAGATCGACAGCAGCGCAATAAACGGTGGAGGCCATGGGGAAATCGACCAGAAGCTTGGCTAATCGATTCTGACATATCGACAAAAATCACCCGGGCGGCCGAAGGTTTGCGATTGTACCGTCAACCGCGGGAAATACTGTCGGTCCTCTCATGTCCACGACCACACCCGCGCGCCCAACCGGCAAACGTATCCAGCTTATGGCGACGTGCCTGTGCGACGCGTTTTACGACGACGTTGCCGCCGCCACCGTTGAGATCCTCGAACACCTCGGCTGCGAAATCGATTTCCCCGAAAGCCAGACTTGCTGCGGCCAGCCGGCCTTCAACGGCGGCGATTGGCCTGCTTCGCGCAAGGTCGTCCGGCACGCGGTCAAAACTTTTGCCGGCGAGAATCCCGTCGTTGTCCCGTCCGGCTCGTGCGCCGCGATGATGTACCATGGCGCGGTGATGGAATTCGAAAAAGAGCCCGACCTCGACGCCGTCAAACAGCTCGGCAACCGCACGTGGGAAGTTTGCGACTATATCGTCAACGGCCTCGGCGTCACGACGTGGGGCGGTCGTTTCGACGCGAAGATCGCGTTTCATCGTTCGTGTCACTTGCGCGGCAGCAATTCCACCGAAGCCGTGTTCAAACTCCTCCGCTCGATCGAGGGCGTTGAATTGGTGGAGTTCGACGAGTTCGAGCAATGCTGCGGATTCGGCGGCACGTTTTCGGTGACGTTTCCGCACATTTCAAAACAGATGGGCGAATTGAAGCTCAGCCATTTCCGCGCCGCCAAGCCCGACCTCATCGTCTCGGCCGACATGAGCTGCCTGATGCACCTCAGCGGCCTAGCCAACAAACAGGGCCAACCGATTAAAAACATGCACGTCGCCCAGGTTCTCCGCGACGCGCTCAAAAATTCCGGGAAACTCGCGAAATGAAATACCAGCAAATCGACCAGTACGCCGCGAAGATTTCCCTCGAGAAACGCACCGCCGTCTATGGTGGCTCCAAGGCTGGCTACGACAGTCGCAAGAAAGCGCTTTTCACGCACTACACCGCGCCCGACGACCTCCGTAAACTCGCCGGCAATATCAAGCAGCACGCGATCGAAAATCTCGACACCTACCTCCCGCAGGTCGAAGCCAAACTTCAAGCCAACGGCGCGAAAGTTCACTGGGCCGAGGACGCCAATGAGGCCTGCGCCCGCGTGCTTGAAATCATGCGCGCCCGCAACGCGACCAAAATCGTCAAAGCCAAGACGATGGTGAGCGAAGAAATCGGCCTCGCCCCTTACCTCGAAAAAGAAGGCATCGAGTGCCTCGAAACCGACCTCGGCGAATTCATTGTCCAAATCGGACACGACCATCCGTCGCACATCGTCAAACCGATCATCCACAAAAACCGCCGCGAGATCGCGAAGCTTTTTGAGGAAAACGGACTCGGCGATTACAACGACGATCCCGAAACAATCACGCGCCGCGCCCGCCAGTTTCTCCGCCACAAATACCTCGAAGCCGACGTCGGTCTCACAGGCGCGAATTTCGTCTCCGCCGAAAGCGGTCGCATCGTCCTGGTGACCAACGAGGGCAATTCCCGTTTCTCGCTCGCCGCAACCAAGGTTCACATCGCGCTGATCGGCATCGAAAAAGTCGTCCCGAAAGACCGCGACCTCGCCATTCTCCTCAACCTCCTCGCTCGCTCCGGCACCGGCCAGCAGCTCACGGTTTACACCGAGTTCATCAACGGCCCGAAATCCGCCACGCAGCCCGACGGCCCGGAGGAAATGCACGTCATCTTCGTCGACAACGGTCGCACCGAAGTCCTCGCCAGCGACTGCAAAGAAATCCTCCGCTGCATCCGTTGCGGAGCATGCCTCAACGTTTGTCCCGTCTATCGCCAGGCCAGCGGACACGCCTACCGCAGTGTTTATCCCGGCCCGGTCGGAGCCGTGCTCTCGCCGATTCTGGCCGGAAAGAAGTTCCCCGAACTAGCCGACCTACCCAAAGCCTCCAGCCTTTGCGGCGCGTGCAACGAGGTCTGCCCGGTCAACATCCCGATCCCCGACTTGCTCCTTCGCCTACGCGACCGCGGCAAACGCGAGCACAGCGAAGCCGCGGCGGCAGCCGCAGTGCCGCTCGGCGGTTTCGCCCTCGGCGCGACTTCGCCCACGCTCTGGAAAACCGCCCTCTCCCTCGGCGGCCTCAACACGCTCGTGCCAAACGCGCTCCTCCCGCGCGCCGCCAAAACCTGGATCGACGACCGCGGCCTGCCCGAATGGCGCGGCGGCGAATTCAGAAAGTGGATGAAAAACAGGAAAAAGAAATGAGCTCTTCCCGCGAAAAAATTCTCGGCCGCGTCAACGCCGCCCTCGCTCCCCTGCCGAAGCGCGCCGTCCATCCCGACTTCGCCGACAAAACGGCCACCATGCCGAACCTTCCGCTCGGCGACACGACTGCGCTGTTCAAGGAGCGCCTGAAGCTCGTCAATGGCCAGTCCTTCGATGATGCCGCTTCGCTCGTCGCCTGGCTCAAAGCCGCCGGTCACACCCGCGGCTATTGCGATCCTGCGCTTTGGGCGGGCTTGAGCGCTGCGTTTAGTGATGGCTTCAAAGTCGAAACGTCGTTCGACCGCACGCGTGTCGATGACTATCAGTTCGGCATCACGCGCTCGGTCGGCGCGATTGCCGAAACCGGTTCGATCATCCTCACGGACAAAGCGACGTCGTCGCGTCTCGGCGCGCTCGCGCCTTGGATTCACATCGCGGTCGTTTCAAAAAAGCAGATTCATCCCGACCTCGTTTCCGCCGTCACCGCACTCGGCGACGATCCTAATGTCATCTGGTGCACGGGCCCGTCGAAAACCGCGGACGTCGAAGGCATTTTGATCCAAGGCGTTCATGGTCCGGGGGTGCAGATCGCTTTGCTCGAAAATTGAGCGGAATATCGGGGAATGCGCCTATTCGATTTTGGGAAAAAGCAATACCCCTGAAACCCTACCTCTGGAAAGACGCGGAAGCTAAAAGACTTCCGCGATTTTAACAATTCCCTAACCAGAGAATTGGCTCCAGTTTTACCGGCTTTTGCCGTCAATTCGCGATATTAGACTTGGATATTTTTTCAAGTCTGCCGTATTTACAGTTACTCCTAACTACAAGCGACAGCTAGTACCCTCAGTCGTTCTCACCCCCTCTTGTCGCCATGCCCCTCCAGCCCGTCAGTTCATTCCGAAAGCTCAGCAGACTCCTGTCAGCCGTCCTCCTCTTCGCCCTTTTAACCAATGGCGCAGTCGCCGCCACCGTGCAGCCGACCTTCGGCGCCGGTTCGCTCGATGATTGGCTTGCACTCGGTCTCGCTATGCTTGCAGCGCTTTATTGCGTGCAAAAGCGGGAGTAAATTTTCTCCCGAATTCGGCTCGGTCCAACGAGTTTAGCTTTGCTGTTTTTCGGCTGCCACGTTTTGTAGGCAACCACTGTGAATCTTTCACCTCGGGATGACGAATCATTGATCACGGGCGGCGAAACCGTGGAAGAACTGCGTGATTTTATCGCCAGGATCTCAATTGAGTGCCCCGTGGGCCGGGTTCATACCAGATGTCCGTTCAATATGTTTGGCCTGCTCAATCCGCAGGTTAGGCAAAATCTCATTCGAGATATGTCGATTGAGGCCTGTCAGCACTTCTTCGAGTTGGAACTCGAATGTCGCGCCACGCCCGATTGCGCGCAGCATATAAAAACCGCGCGCTAGGAGCTTACGCTCAAATCCCGGACGGCGGCAGCAGTTGCACGATCGCGCAGAGCCGCGAAGCGTCGGTGGTGAGTTTCTCGCAGATCCAAACGCGAATATTCCAACTCACGCCGCCCACATCTGCCACACCTGTGGCCTTGGTGGGAAATTTTTTCAAAGGCGATCCGCGCAGATGCGGAAAACGCGCCAAGGGCACATAACGTGGGCCATGGTATTTTCCGCGCACCCGGTAGTCGAGGCAGCCGACTTTCAAACCTTCTTCGCATTCGTCGAACACGATGTCCTTCAACGCGTGCTCCATCGCGCACCAGACCGACCAGGCAAGGATGTCTTCGAGGGTGGAAACCGCAGTGGGCTGGGCCGGTGGCGCGTCGAAAATAAAATGGAAGTTTTTCACGGAAGTGGCTTTGAGTTTTGCCAGCCCGAAATCGCCCCGAGGGACTTTCCGCGCCGACATCACTTCCATCGGTCGAAACCGCCGCCAACTTTAGCCCCGATCCGAAGGCTTTTAGTAAGGTTTATACCCCGGCCGCCGCAGCGTCGTCTATTAGCCAGACCACACGCTCGCGCCACTGACGCACTTGTTGCACCGGCGTTTGCAGGGGCTGGTAGGCTCCCGTGAGGACCTGTTTGAGCATCGCGGCCTTGGCCGCGCCCAGCGCCATGATGACTATCAATCCGCAGGCCGCCAATCCCGTCGGGGTGATTGTCAAACGCCAGCCTTTGCCGGGAACGTCGACCGCCGTGAAAAGACGGCCGCCATCGTTCTTGACCAATTCGCTGCCCGGAAAAATCGACGCGGTGTGGCCGTCATCGCCCATGCCGAGAAAACAAACATCGTACGTACGGCCTTCGCCGACACGCTCATCCCACGCGACCGCGTACGAGGCCGCCGCTTCGCCCGGCAATTTCTCGACCGGCCAGGGGTGCTGTTGCGTGGCGGCAACCTGCAAGGGCTCCAACAACTCCCTCAGGGCATTGCCAAAATTGCTCTGATTGCTGTGCAACGGCACGCAACGTTCATCGCTCACCGTAAAATGCGTGGTGCGCAAAAATGCCTCCGGAAATTTCCGGCCGGCCACGCACCAGCGATACCACTCCTGCGGAGTCGAACCACCCGTCAGGGCCAGATTGAAAGTCGGCGAAACCGTCCTCGCCTGCCGGTCCACGGCCAGCTCGACGGCCTTGGCAAACAGTTCTTCGCGTGTGCCCACGATCAGGCGCCCGTAACCGGTGGTGGTTTCTTTTGTCATGTCAGAAAAACATCGCCTCGCTGAGCGCCGCGTCGCGCTTGAGCAGGCTGACCGCAATGTTCAGGGTCGAGCGTCCAGCGCCAAAATCGGCCTCGATGCTCGCGTGATTTTGCGAGAAATCGGCGTGCCAGCGGAAATAATGGCCGTTGCTGTATTCAAAATCCAACTTCAACGCGCTCTCCCCGTTCGCCGGCAGCGACTCGGTCGTGAAACCGACCGCCGCGACCGCGCCGCCGCATCCGCTCAAACGCTCGCGCGTCCACGCCAGCAATGCCCGCGCTTCCGCGGCGAGTTTTTGACTGTGCGTCACTTTCACGAACCGCAGGCCATCGACCAGCAAGGCCGGAGCGTAGCCGCTGAGCAGCTGTCCGACCGATTGTCGCACCGGCAACAAACGGGCCGCCACCAGATCGCGGACCACCTCGGGCCGCGGCCAGGCAAAGTTGAAGATCTCCGGATCGGCAATCGAAGAATCGATCAGGATGCGGTGGGAACGGCGCAGCAGGTGTTGGTAATCGTTTAACCGATGAATAGAGGTAAAACGATGCACCCAGTAATAAAGCGGCAGGTCGGCGATCAGGCAGACCGAGAGCTGGCTTTCCAGGTACTTGCGGGCCGCAAAGGGATAGCTCAGCAGCACGAATTCGCAGCAACGCGTATCGCCCTTGGTCTTGCCGAGATGGCACTCTCCGTAAATCTTCGCGCGCATCTCCGTGCTGGGATCGTCCATCGGCAGCGGGCAAAGTACGACCACGCGGCAGGGTGCACGTTGTGAAAACAAGACGGCCGTGCCGAACTGGCGGACCGCGTCCTCGATCGTTGTGCCAAAGCCGAGGTGCAGCACAAAGTTGACCTGCGTGGCTTTCACGTCGTCGGCCGCGGGAGCAGGGTCGCCGTGTTCCGCCGTATCCAGCCACCACGTGGCCAGGCTCTTGGCAATCGATCCCACTGGAACTTCGATGCCGGGAAGTGCGTCGAAAATTTTCGCCATGATCGTTCCGCGCGGGTTATGGCTGGCGCCAGGTATGTTTGCCGGCAGCAAGTAGTTCGTCCGCACAAGCCGGTCCCCAGGAGCCGGCGGCATAGCTGCCCATACCTTCGCGCCCGGCGGCCGCCCAGGCTTCGAGCACCGGCGTGTAAAGCGCCCAGGAGGTTTCGGCTTCGTCGCCGCGGATGAACAAAGTGCCATCGCCAATCATCGCGTCGAGCACCAGCCGCTCGTAGGCCTCGGGCGTGTTGGAGCCGAAGGTCGTGCTGTAGCGGAAATTCATTTTCACCGGCTGCATGCGCGTTTCGAGGCCGGGAACCTTGCCGTTGAGGACGAGGCTCAGCCCTTCGTCGGGCTGGATTTGGAAAGCGAGCGTGTTGGCCGCGAGATTGAACTTGTCGCTTTCGGCAAACAACGTGCCCGGCGGACGTTTGAACTGTATCGCGATTTCCGATACGCGTCGCGCCATGCACTTGCCCGAGCGGATGTAGAATGGCACGCCCTGCCACCGCCAGTTGTTGATCGCCAGCCTCATGGCCGCGTAGGTCTCGGTGTTCGATTGGGGATTGATGCCGCTTTCCTCGAGATAACCTTTCACCATCTTCCCGCCCATCATGCCCGCGGCGTATTGCGCACGGCAAACGTCGCCGCCCGCGCCGAGTTTCAGCGGCTGAATGGCCTTGAGCACCTTCACTTTTTCGTCGCGCACCGCCTCCGCATCGAGCGAGACCGGAGGTTCCATCGCGGTGAGCGCGACGAGTTGCATCGTGTGATTTTGAATCATGTCGCGCAGCGCGCCACTCTGTTCGTAATAACCGCCGCGCGTGCCAACGCCGACTTCTTCCGCCACAGAAATCTGCACGGACTCGATGAAATTGCGGTTCCACAAGGGCTCGAAAATCGCATTGGCGAAACGCTGCACCAGCAAATCCTGCACGGTTTCTTTGCCGAGGTAATGATCGATGCGATAAACTTGGTGCTCCTCAAGCACAGAGCGGATCGTGGTGTTGAGAGCGCGCGCGGATGCAAGATCGCGGCCAAAGGGTTTTTCAATGATGACCTTCGATTGATGCCGCTTTCCGAGATAACGCCCCGCCAGGCCGCTGGCGCCGAGATTGATCAGGATCGGCGCGAACACCGACGGCGGCGTCGAAATATAAAACAGCGTCTGCACCTCGCGGCCGATCTTCGTCTCGATCGCCGTGATGTGTTTGGCCAGCCGGTCGAAGGCCTCGCGTTCGTCGTAACCGCCCGCGACGTAACTCGTGTGTTCGGCGATGCGCTTCCACACGTCGGCGTTCAACTCGCGGCGGGAAAACTCCTTGATCGCGTCCGCGGCCAGCTGGCGAAATTCCTCATCGGGAATCGGTTTGCGGCCATAGCCCACGAGGAAAAAGTCCGCCGGCAACAAGTTGTCATAACCAAGATTGAAGACGGCCGGGATGAGCTTGCGCGCGGTCAGATCGCCCGATGCGCCAAAAATAACCACCACGGTGGGCGGCGCGCCGCGGTGTTTGCTGAGGCCTTGCAGGAAAGGATGGCGTGGTGAGTCGGACATGAGCTGGTTAAAAGTGCTGGCGGGATGAAACAGTAAATCAGCCGCATTTCATGCATGAATGATGCCGTAACGGTGAATATTTTTCATCATCTTGATCTACTTCATCGATACACGCCCGCCCGGGATTGGCAAATGGCGAAACGATTTCTCAGCCATGCCCGTTCGAAAACAGCGGAATATTCTCGTAATGCCTAACCACCGGCTCATCGCCAGCCACCGCGCGCTGCACTTCGACAATGTCAAAACGGTAGGTCCGGGGCTGCTTCCGCTCGCCGAGGCGCCGGAGATAATCCGTGCACGCTCGCAGCATCACCCGCTTCTTGGCCTTGTCGACCGCATGATAGCCCGACACCAGGGCATCGCCCGCACGCGTTTTCACCTCGACGAAAACCAAAACCTCACCGTCCCGGCAAACGAGGTCGATCTCATCGCGGCGGTCGCGAGGACTGCGCCAGTTGCGCGCGACGATTTTAAAGCCGCTGTTCTTTTTCAGAAACGCCGCAGCCAGTCGCTCGCCTTCCAAGCCGGCGCGGGCGTTGGCATTGCGCGCAATTCTCGCTTCCCACCAATTTTTAACAAGGGACCACATCGGCCTTCATGAGGCAGTACGGGACGCAGTCTGACAAGCCTGTTTGCCGAGTGGAATTTGCACAACGGTTGCGCTATTGTACCAATTGACACCGTCAATTGAGATTTTGGCGCGGCAGCGCCGGTAGGGACGACCCGCCGGGTCGTCCGCCTACGCCGCCCGTGATGGATCCAGTCGAAAACGGTCGGCCCGGCGGGCCAACCCTACCTTTAGCAAACGAATAAATGGTATAAAAAAAAGGCTTCCGGTCATCGCGCTTGATGAACCGGAAGCCCGCACCAAACCCTCGAAGATCAATCAGGACGCGCTATCTTCGTCGAACGACAGCTCAAATGGTTCGGGCATCTCCCCGTTGCCGTGGATGGTCGTCGCGGAACTCCGGAAGCCCGGTTTCGGCGGCAGGGGCGGCGCGGGTATGCGCACATCGGTCGATTCCATTTTCTCAAGCCGTTCGCGCACTTCCTGCGGCATGGCTTTGCGTTGGTCCGGAGTATCGACTGGGCCCGAAAAGATTACTTCGTTTTTGTCATTTCGAGCGGTTAGGAATTTCTTGCCGTCCTTGTGGCTGACCTCAAGCCGACCCTTGCCGTCTTCGAAAACCATCACGGCGTCCTTGTGCTCGATTTTGGAAATCCTCATTTCGCCCGGGTGAACTTCACGAAATGCGAGGGTCGATGGGCCAAATGGCTCGCCTGCTGTGCGAGCGAAAAACTTGTTTTTGTTCGGAGGCAATTTCAACCCTGCCTCGGTCACCTGATGTTTGGCCAACTTCACGCGAGCCGTCTGCTGCTTGCCGGCGCGGTAGTAGGTTAAAGTTACCTCGTCGCCTTCCTTGTGCGAGCGAACCAACACGCCGAGCTGCCGCGACTCAATCAACACTTGATCGTCGAGCCGAACCAGCACGTCGTGCACGTTCAACACACCCGCCGCCGGTCCATCCGGAACTACTTCTACGACGACAAGACCTGTTTCCTTGGGCATTTGGAGTTGCGCCGCGACCGCATCGTCGGCGTTGCGCGTCACGAGGCCGATAAAGGTCACTTCCTGCATCGGCGCGGAAGCGTGTTTAATCTGCACGCCTCTTTCTTCACGCACAACGCTCGCCGTGGGCAATGCGGTTTCAGCGGCCCAAGCAGTGACGGTCAATGGTATCGCGAGCAATAAAACTATCTTGGAGATGGTTCGTTTCATAATGAATGGATTCGTTTTCATGGTAAATTAGTAAGCCACGAGGGGCACGATGCGCAGTTCTTCGCGCGGCGTGGTCATCGTCAGGGTTCGGCCGCCGCCGCTCCAACGGACGGTGTCCATATATTGAATACGCGTCCGCCAGACCGTGGAGCCGTCGGCCAGCTTCACCACACCGTCCTCATGCGTGTCGCGCATTTCGTTTTCGATCGCCACCGGATTCAGCGCGGCGCCGGCAGGTGCGGTTTGCATCAAACCCGCCGCCAGCACCAATGCCGCCGCCACACCGGAGACCGCGAGCATGCGCCAGACACCCCGCCAGCCATCCGCCTTTGACGCTCTTTTCAGTCCAGCCGCCACCTTCGCTTCACAAAGCTCCGAAGGGGCCCGAGGACACAACCGTTTCAATTCGTCTTCCAGTTCGTGTAATGGGTAGTTCATGGCAGCGGACATTTGTCGGTAACGAGAAGTTCGCGCAGCGCCATCAGAGCGTAACGGTAACGCGAAGCCGCGGTGTTGGGCGAAAGACCCAGTTGCGCCCCGATTTCCTCAAACGTGCGCTCGCCCCAAATTTTGAGCACAAGCACCTCGCGCAGCTTTTCGGGGAGTTGTCGAATAGCGGCTTCGATGGCAACGCGGCGATCGTCGTTTTCGCCCAACGTTTCAAAAAGCCCGAAATCGCCGCCTGCTGGTTCGGCTTCGGCCGTGAGCTCACGCTGGGCCCGCCGGAGATTGCGTCGCGCCAGATCCACCGCCGCGCGGCGGATCGAGGCAAACAACAAACCCAGCGGCTCTCCTCCGAGCTTGCGCTGGTGTTTCCAAAACCGCACGAAGGCCTCCTGCACGACATCCTCCGCGTCGATCCGGGTGCGTGTGGTCTGGCGGGCGAAGAGCAAAAGCTTGGGCCCATGCTGACGAAACCAGTCCTTCCAGGATTCATGTTGAGACGTATCCTCCATTCGTTGGCGGTTGTTGGGTTGAGCGTTTGTTATTGTACAGAAGAACGCGCCACAGACGTCCAAATTTGTCTGTGCCTGCGAAGAAAATCTACGACCCCACACCCCGCCCCAAGTTTCGTACCCATCCCGCCCAAAAGATCTTTCTCTTTCTCGTAATCTTTCTCCCCGCCCAACCGCGTGGCGCAGCCTATACGCGACCCACCCACCGCAACAACCGCTTCACCAATCGCGGCGTATTCTTCTTCGTCAGTTCGTGTTCCCAAATCCGCAGTACCCGCCAGCCGGCTTTGCGAAGCGTGCGGTCGACCCGTCGGTCACGCTGAATGTTTCCAAGAATCTTCGTGGTCCAAAAAGCCTCATTCTGTTTAGGCCATGTCGCATGTTTCGGACAGCCATGCCAGAAACAGCCGTCAACAAATACAGCCAGCTTTAATTTCGGAAAAACAAAGTCAGGCCTGCCGATCAGCTTCGATCCTCGCCGCCAGCCTGTAATCTCATTCACTCTAAAAACCACCACTAACCGCAGCTCAGTATCTTTATTTCCCTTCCCGCGTATGCGTCCCATTACCGCCGAGCGCTTGGTTTTGGTGAAGACGTCGGGCATCGGCTTCTAGCACTCAACGCCATGTAGCTCACGAACTTTGTTTATGAACCCGTCAACAGTAAGCATTCGGATTCCTGTACTGGCATCATATCCCTTGTGGTAAGGCTTCGGTACAACAAGGGTCACGTTTGCTTCGCGCATTTCCACGAGTTGATCAGACGAAATGGCTGCTTGGAGTGTCAGTAAATGTTTTTCCTTCACTCGCCTCCCCTCATTCAAAATTTGCCTCCACCGATCTTTGCAGGTTGTCTTCAGACCGACAACGATCAGACGAGAAGCAGGGTACGAGACGTTATCATAAGCAGTTTTCCCGGGAATAAGCAGGTCGGGCTTTACCTTGCCATCAATCCGAGCCTGCCGATCAAAAGGTAGTTTCTCTGCTCTAAGCAGTTCTTCAACATGATGCTCCAGACTATGACCAGCACGGGACTTTCTCCGGTTCATGACTGTAGCCGCCACAGTTATAAACTCATCAATATTCCCGAATTTTTTCCGAACGGAAGGCAGTGATATTTTTCGCTCCAGTGTACGAAAAAGTTGATATTCCGCTGCAATCCATTTGAGCAATCGGTCATCGGCAGAAGTCTTCGCTTGATCTCCCGCGCATTCATTAACCGCATCGCGTGCACGTGACGCCATCCATTGGCCAGTAGGGAAATCATCAAGCGGCTTTATTACTCCCGAAAAAACTCGATCGAGGCATTCATCTTCGGTTTCCGACTTCACCAGCCCTTTATTAAACACCCCCCATTCGTCATAAATTTCGATTCCAAGTGATGCCTGTAACGTTTCGATTTCCTCCTCGGTTTCCAAAACATATGCGCTGAATTGACTAAGCGAAAATGGAATCAGTACCAACAAGCTACCCACAAAACTCTCGTGCAACCACGGGAAGTTTTTCCCGAAGCGAGTTAGACGGTATTCTTTTCGTGTTCCTTGACCATACCAAGTAACTACCGACTCGGTAATGATATGTTCAGGCCAATTGATTCGCACCAGAGATTTGTGATTGATTCCTTTGACAGGTCCGTTTTGCGAAAACATCCGCCATGCCGATTTGGGTAAATAGAAACCACACTGATGGGCGCCAGTGGCGCCAACATCATTTCTAGAAATAAACTTACAAAGAGCCTTACCCACTTTAAGCGCGTCGGCGATAGCCTCTTCGAGTTGCATAATGTTATTTTTGTTTGGGAGATTTCGCGGCTTTCCCAGTTTTTTGGGCCTTCTTGTCCTCGTAGTGGTTTTGGGCGTCGGCCAAAATCAGATCAGGGACATAATCCGGTGCGCGGCTCAAAGATTGAACGACCGACTTTGCGATGCGTTCGACTACAGGCACCACAACTGAATTTCCAAACTGTCTGTATGCCTGCGTGTCTGAAACGGGAATTTTAAAACTTTCTGGATACCCCATGAGACGAGCGCATTCGCGGGGGGTAAGACGACGAGGAGGAGTTCTAGCACCTTGTGAGACCAATATTTCGGATCCGTCTTTGTAATACCGCGCGCTGAGCGTACGAGCAGTATCCTTGCCCGTCACCAAACCAAATCCAAAACCGTTGCCGGCATCCTGATGCTTTTTCGCATAGGACTGGAGATAAGACCAAAGATTTTCGGTGAGCGTGTATTTGTCAGGCACATCGCTTTGAAGGATCGAAGCCAGCTTGGGTTCAGTAGAAGGAAATGCGGGAAATTCGAAAAATCGGGGCTCGCGAAAGCCAACGAGAAAAATACGCTCACGGTGTTGAGGCACCACATTTCGAGCATCGATAATCTTGGTGTGGACCTGATAGCCGAGCCCACGAGTCAGCGTATCATGGATTACTGAAAATGTGCGTCCCTTATCATGGCTTTTGAGATTCTTGACGTTCTCCAGCACAAAGGCAGTTGGTTTGTGATAGTCGAGAATCTCAGCAATAGCGAAAAAGAGATTCCCCTGCTTCTCATCATCAAATCCATGTTTCCGGCCCAAGCTATTCTTCTTGGATACTCCAGCGAGACTGAATGGCTGACATGGAAAGCCTCCGCACAAAATATCATGCGCAGGCACATCGGCAACAGCAACGGTATGGATATCACCATGCGGTTTTTCGCCAAAGTTAGCTGCATACGTTATCTGTGAGTGTATATCCCAATCAGAGGAAAATACGCATTGTCCACCGGCTTTTTCGAAAGCAATGCGGAACCCGCCAATTCCACAGAAGAGATCGATAAATTTGAAAGGCTGTTTTGATTTTCCACCATAGAGAGATTGTTCTTCTGCAACTACAGTGGATGGACGACGACGGTATTTGGTCATCGCTCGATCCCCTCGCAAAGCTCCGCGACCGAAGTTTTGAGCGCCTTGGCGAGACGCGTTGCACTGAGGATAGTGGGATTCCGCTCACCTCGTTCCACTCCTCCTACATAGGTGCGATCCAACTCGGCTTTTTCAGCCAAGGCCTCTTGTGAAAGATCGCGGGCTTCGCGTTTTGCGCGGACGTTATTTCCAAATCGTTTGAGGACGGGTTCTCGGACAGGCATCGACCGATACTACCGGACCGCCGACTATGAGACCACGGACTATAAGTATCATTTTCGCCCGATCTCGGCGACGAAGACGCGTCGCCCTCCACCAGCAGGCAGAGCAAATCCCTTTTCCATAGGCCGCGAGCCCATTACACAAAACAGCCCACCCGCGCGGGGCGCTGGGTGGGCTGGAACTAACGGCTATCGTTAAGGGAGCCCTCATGGGCGAGGTCGCTTTCCCGGTGCACTTGTCTTGAAAACGACGCGAAGTAACCGGCGATGTCGAACCAACGCGCCGGGAAGTCGCGTTCCAGCCACAAAAACTGCATATCGCGTGCAATTACGCCTGGCGAAGACCGTTTTGCCGAACCAGATGCTCGTTTTTTTCGCTCCAAGGGTCGTTTGACGTTCCCCAAGGCGGAACTGCACGGCTCCAAGGTCAATCTGCCACCGCCTAAGCCCCAGCTGACACGCGCCAAGGGTCAGCTGCACGCAACCCGCTGGCAATTGCACCGGCCCAAGGCGGATTTGACGGCGCCCAAGGCTCGTTTGTCACGATCCAAGGCCAATCTCCACGCAGCTTGGTTGCGATTGCACCGACCCAAGGTGCTTTTGTCGGCGCCCAAGGTAAGCTTGCACCTTCCCAACCCTCGCTTGCACGTGCCCACGGCGCTTCTGCACGCACCCAAGGTGCTGTTGTCACTGCCCAAGGTACGTCCGTCGCGGCGCACGAGGCGAATGTTCGAGCTCGAGGTTCAGCTGCACGGAGTAAAGGGTCAGTTCAGCACTTCTCACTCAAACATACCAAAAGAGGCAAAGGTAGCGACGACCCGCCGTGGTCGTCCGGTTATGCGTGAGCAACTCGTTAGCAACGTTGACGGACGGCCCGGCGGTCCGTCCCTACCTCCAAACGTCAGAGCGAAACTTAGCCCACCCTCATCGCCCGACCCTCGGTGTGCAGTTTTTGAAACGGATATTTTTCGAGAGCTCGCCTGAGGCGTCGAGGTTCAGTTTGTCGTTGGGAACGTCGAAGCGGCAGTTTTCGAAGGTGATGTCGCGGGCGTCCAGGGCGGCAATCGTGCCGCTGGCGCTTTTGATCGCGGCGTTTTTCAGGACGAAACCCGTGACGTCGTTAAGGATGATCGGACGTTCGCTGGTCGTGGCGCTCAGATTTTGAATCAAGATTTTGGTTGCCGGACTCTCCGGCAGGCCGATGACCTTGATGGCGAACCGGGCGTTATCGACTTGGACCTGATTGACGGAAACGTCTCGGTAAACCGGCGTGAGTTTTGTAACTGGTGGAATTGGCAGTCGGCTCGCGGCCGCGCCCACAAACTGAGCTTCGCCGAGCATGTCCCACGCGATCGCCGTCGAGCAACGGCCGATCCGGATGCGTTCATAAAACAAATGCTCGCCACCGCCCGCTCTTGGCCGACGCGTCTTGAAACGAATGCCCACCACCGGCTCCTGAAACACGCTGTCGCACACGTAAAGATTGCGCACCATGCCGCCCGTCTCGCTGCCGGTCGAAATGCCCGCGTGTGCTTTTACGACCAGACAATTTCTCATCACGATGTTTTCGCTGGGCACGTTCACCCGCAGCGCATCTTCGCCGCGTCCGGACTTGATCGCCACGGCATCGTCCCCGCAGCTGAAGGTGCAATACTCGATGAGCACATTGCGGCTCGAATCGATATCGATGCCATCGCCGCTGGTGATGTTCACGGAGTCGATCGTGACGCCGCGGATGATCACGCCGTCGCAGTATAACGGCACGATGTTCCAAAGCGCGGAACGTTCCAGCGTCACGCCTTCAATGAGGACGCTCCGACAGTTCACCGGACCAATAAATACCGGCAAATAAACCGGGCCATTGTTGCGCCCATCGCAGAGCCGCTCGGCCACGGGAGTACGCGCATCGATCTTGTCCACGCTCACCGGGTTTCTTTGTTTGCGCAGCGCGCAGTCGAGCGGAGGACCGACGAGTTTTCCTTGGCCGGTCACGGCGATATTCTGCTCGCCGTTTGCATAGATCAGTGCGCCGAGCGAAAAAACCTCCACGCCCTCGCTGCGGGTGAAAACGGCCGGCTGATAATCCTCGACGCGTCCGCTGAAATGCAGCTCCGCGCCTTCGTTCAGGTGCAGGTTGACGTTACTCTTCAACACAAGGCGTCCGATATTCCAAACGCCTTTCGAAATCACCACGGTGCCGCCGTGCTTCGCCGAGACATCGTCGATGGCTGACTGGATCACGTTGGTCGCCAGCTGACCATCGGCCACAGAAGCGACTTCCACGCGCAACGCCGGGAATTTCGGGCGCGCGAATTGCGGCGCCGCGAACGGTGCCGAAACCGGCGCGATCTCGGCCGGCAGATTGGCGGAGCCAACTTGATCGGCTTTGGGCAACAACGTCGGTTGCACCTGCGCCCTTACCGGCAGACATGCCATACACAAAAGAAAAGCGAGCCCTATGAGCACGGTTGGGACATTAAGTTGGTTTCGGTTGCATGAAGTCATCGGAGATGCGGAAAGTAACATGCTTTCAAAAAGACGACCAGCCCCAGCTGGGGTAACAATGCGCCAGCCGATTGATTCGAATGAACTTCGCGCGAAGCTTTGGCGCGGCAGCGCCGGTAGGGACAATGCTCCGCATTGTCCGGTTCAATGCTGGTCCCAAACCGGGCAATGGCGGAGCATTGCCCCTACCTTCGATCCAAAACCAATTGATAGTGGGCGCTTGTGCAACGTCGCTGACAAAACAACGCCGCTCTCGATCCAGCGCGCCGAGGACGTCGCGCTCCACCGATAATGCTTCACTCAATTCGACGACCCGACGGTGCGCCGCTTAGGCAGTGGCTTCGGCGGGAGTCTTCGAACCGCGGACGGCGTCGGCGATGTTTTGCGTTTCGACTTCGCCGTGCTCGTGGTTGAAGCGCATGGAGACGGTCTTTGAAACGCCGCGTTCCTCCATCGTCACACCATAAATCGCGCTGGCCGCGGAAACGGTGCGCTTGTTGTGCGTGATGATGATGAACTGGCTTTCGTTGACGAACCGTTTCAACAGATCCGTGAAGCGGCCAATGTTCGATTCGTCGAGCGGCGCGTCGAGTTCGTCGAGCAAGCAGAAGGGCGACGGCTTCACCATGTAGAGCGCGAAAAGCAGGCCCACGGCGGTCAGCGTTTTTTGTCCGCCGGAGAGGAGCGTGATGCTCTTGAGCTTCGTGCCGGGCGGTTGCGCGACGATTTCGATGCCACTTTCCAGCGGGTCGTCGGCCTGGATGAGTTCGAGCGCGGCATGGCCGCCACCGAACAAGGTCTTAAAGGTAAACTCGAAGTTCTTTTTGATCTGCTCGAACGTGATCGCGAATTGCTGTTGGGAGGTCTGGTTGATCTCGTCGATCGCTTTGAGCAGGTCGGCCTTCGATTTCGTCAGGTCGTCGTTCTGCGTCTTGAGGAAATCGTAACGCTGCTTGAGTTCGGCGTACTCCTCGATGGCGACGAGGTTGACCGCACCCATGCTGTTGAGGCGCTGGCGGGTGGCATCAACCTCAACCTTGATCTCACTCCAATTGGTCGAATCGAGCGCGGCCAGATCGGCTTCGGTCGGCTCGCCGCGGGGCTCTTTCTTTTTGCGGCGCTTCTTCGTCGGAGCGGCCTCGGCTTGGGCGGGTTGAGTGGTTTCGCCTTCGGCGGGCTGACCTTCCACCACTGGCGCAGGTGCGGCTTCAACTGCTTCCGGCTTCTGGCCTCCGGCCTCTGGGGTCTGACTTCCGGCTTCCGGCTTCTGCCCTTCGCCTTCCTCATCCTCTTCGTCGAGGTCGAGCTGCTTCATGCCTTCGGGTTCGTCTTCGGCACGCCAGAGCAAACGCTTCCAATCGAGCGTGGCGATATCCGCCTGGAACTCGTGGGAGACTTCGTCGGTGAGGAATTGCGCGCGGGCGCGGCTCTCGGCGAGTTTCACTTCGCAACGGCTGAATTCCGCCTGCGAGGTCTCAGCTTCGGTGCGAAGGCCGTGCTGTGTGGCCTCGACCGCATTGATGTCGCGTTCGATGTCGACGAGTTCCTTGCGGATGATCTCCACCTGCTGTTGGGCGACAACGAGTGTTTCGGCAATCTGTGTGCCGCGGTAGCGCTTCGAGTCGGTTTCGTGCTCGAGGTTGTTGATCTGCTCAGTCCATGCTTCGATTTCCTGCTGGCGTTGCACGAGAAGTTCGCCGAGCTGGCCGCGGCGGCGTTGCATGTCGGCGATACCACGGTCGAGCACTTCGACTTTTTGGCGGTGTTCGGCCAGTTCGAGACGGGCCTGACCCAAGGTCTCACGCTTCTGGTCGCGATCGGTGCGGACTTCGACGATGCGTGTCTCCAGTTGTTGGATACGCTCGCGGCCCTGCGTGACGGTGCTGTCGGCTTCGGCCAGTTGGGCCTGGGCTTTTTCCCAGCGGTTGTGAGCCTCGTTGCGCGCGGCTTCAAGGGCACCGACTTCGGATTCCTTGCGGGTGAGACGCGTGGCGATCTCTTCGAGCGTGCGCTGGGCGTTGCGCTGCTCGGCCTGCACGGCGGCGAGTTGCTGCGTGGCCGTGAGCACTTCGGCGCGCTTGGTTTCCACCAAGGCCTCGGCCTCGGCGATGCGCGCGTTGAGCGCATCCATCAGCGCCTTTTGTTCGTCGTGCTGGCGTTGATCCTCGATGAGGGCCTTGCCGGTTTCGCGCAGGTCGATCTCGCGCTGCACGATGCTGTGCGAGGATTTTTTACCCGCGTGTCCGCCGGAAACGAGACCGCGACGGTCGACGACCTCGCCCTTGCGCGTGGCGACGGCGAGAAACGAGAATGAAGAATTCGCTTTCCAAAATTCGAGAAACGCGCCGAGGTCTTCGGCGACGTAGCAACTCGCGAGCAGGCTGTAGACCGGGTGATTCGCGTCCGCGTGCGTGAGAATCGACGTCGCGGGTGCAAGAAACGCGGGCAAATCTTCCGCGCCGGCTTCCGTTTTCGGACCTCCGACTTCCGTGACCTGAAGGCAGACGCTGCCGATTTGTTCGTTTTCGAGTTGCGCGAGAATCTTGTGCGCCGTGCCGAGGTCGGCGACCGAGATCGCTTCCACCGCCGAACCAAGAAACGCCTCCAAGGTGCGGCCGAATTCCGGTTTCACCTCGATGCCCTGCGTGACCGGCAGCGGTTTCGCGCCGTTGAGCAAGCCGTCGAGGCGGCCCTGCAAAATGGCTTTCGCGCCTTCGCCGAAGCCTTCGAGTTTTTCCTGGAGCTGCTGGAGCAGTTTCAACCGCGCGGTGCGTTGCGCGACCTGGCGGTCGATTTCCTGCAGCTTGCGCTGACCGTCGCGGAACTCGCGCGTCATGTTGACGACGGATTGCTGCGCTTCGGACGACTCCTGATTGGCGCGGGATTTCGCGGTGAGCGCTTCTTCGACGCGAGCTTCGAATTCGGCGACGACTTGCGCGGCGGCGCTCTGCTGCTGGCGGATGCCTTCGATTTCCTGCAACAGCGAGTCGTGTTTGTGCACGCTCGTCTTCTGGTCGACCTCGTAGGCCGAGCAGTCGGTGCGCAAACGCGCGACCGTGCTTTCCAGCGTGAGGAGTTGGAATTTCGACTGCTGCAGCTCCTGTTCGAGCTTGCCGAGTTCGCCTTCGACGATGGCGAGTTCGCGGTTGCGGTTTTGGAACGAGGCGTCGGACGAGCCGAGCAGGCTCAACTGCATCTGTTTGTCCTGCGCGCCAGTGTCCACTTGCGCGGCAAGTTCGCGGAGTTGCATTTCGGTTTCGCCGAGATTCTGGCGCGAGGCCTCAAGGCGGTCCTGCAAACCGGCGCGTTTGATCTGCGCGAGGTTGGCGGCGTTTTCCGATTGTTCTTTTTCCGAGCGAAGATCGAAGACGGCCTGCTGCGCGTCCTGCACGCGCTGATTGAGGCGGCTGCGCTCGGCCTTCTTTTCCTCCAGCGCGCGATTTTCCTCCTCGAAACGGGTTCGGCGCGTGTCGGCCTCGGCGCGAAGCACATTTACGCGGCCCTCAAGTTCGCCCAACGTCGCAGCGAGTTGCTGATAATGGAAACCGCTGTGCGCAAGACTCTGGTGCCGCAGGCGGTGGCTGAGACGCTTGTAGCGCATCGCCTTCGCGGCTTGACGGCGGAGCGAGCCGATCTGGCGTCCGACTTCGCCAATGACGTCGGCCACGCGCGCCAGATTCTGGTCGGTGAGCGTGAGCTTGGCCAGCGCCTCGCGGCGTTGGCTCTTGTAACGGGTTATACCCGCGGCCTCTTCGAAGACCGCACGGCGCTCCTCGGGCTTGGACGAAAGGATCTGATCAATCTGGCCCTGCGCCATGATCGAGTAGCTGGTCCGGCCGATGCCGGTGTCCATGAAAAGCTTGTGGATGTCCTTCAGGCGGCACGGCTGGCCGTTGAAAAAGTATTCGCTCTGTCCGTCGCGATACACGCGGCGCATGATCTCGACCTCGTGAAATTCCGTGCCGAGTTGTTTTTCGCAATCGGTCAGAAGCAGCGAGACCTCGCACATCTGCGCGGGTTTGCGCGTGTCGGCGCCCTCGAAGATGACGTCCTGCATCTTACCGCCGCGCAGAGCCTTGGCGCTCTGTTCGCCCAGCACCCAGCGGATGGAATCCGCGATGTTGGACTTGCCGCAACCGTTGGGTCCCACCACGGCGGTGACGCCAGGCTCGAAACGAAGCGTGGAAGGATCAGCGAAGGATTTAAAACCGTGCAGCTTGAGCGCCTTGAGATACATGAAAACCGGGGAGTTGAGCGGCGCGCTTTTGACACGGCAATTGGAAAAAATTTCCAGTTGTTCACAGGGTATTCGCAAAGGCGGGCCTGATATTGCACGCAAATGAAACGGCTTGTCGGAAAAGCGCCGGGCAACCAGCCTCCGTCAGAATATCCGTGCCCCTGCATGAAATCCCCTCTCGTCCTGCTTGCAGCTGTTCTAATGCTTTTGCTCTGCGGCTGCGTCTCAACGCCCGATCCAGACAAACTCAAACTAGGCATGTCGAAAAAGGAAGTTTCGAAAATCATGGGGGCACCTCGCTCGACTGACACCGATGGCGAAATTGAATACTGGAATTATTCCATAAAGGACGGTGCAACTGTTCCACTTACAAGCGCGACCACTCCTCCCGACGGTTCCAAACCATCCTACGACGCCGTTATTTTCGATCGATACTCTGCCGATCCTTTGAGTCGCTCGGCGAATAAATACAGCCCCTCCGATCCAACCGCCGACAACTTCCAGTCGACAACCACGAGACAGGGGCCAACTACGTGGTCAAGGTCCTTCCCGTTTACGATCGAGTTTTCCAACAACCGCTTAACCGGTGCCGGATCAAGTCAAGTTTACGGCCTTAGGCGATTTACGGTCGATGGAGCTATCCAAGTTCTTTCCAGCACCGTTTCCTCGAAAACGCACGATCCGACCAAAATCACGTTGAAAGTACGCTACAAATTCAGGAGCAAAAACGGGGGAATCTTGCAGCTCGCGTTCAATGTCGATGGACCCAATTCCTTCCGCGTCCTTTCCACTGAAGAGTTAAATAACGCGGAGGGAGAAATCGAAATTTCCGCGACAACAACCCCAAAAGACTGGGATGAAGCGTCACCGTTCAGAGCTGTCGTCTTGTTGCGGGAAGGAACCCTATCGAACAAAGGCGACGTACTCGGAACCAAAACGCACATCATCAGACCCGCGAAGCCTTAAACGGCAAAAAGAGCGTATCACCCCAACAGCTTCGTATACGCCGCGGCGTCGAGCAGGGTCGCCGCACTTGCGGCGTCGGCCAGCTTGATCTTGAGCATCCAGCCAGCGATGTACGGGTCCTGATTTAATACTTCGGGAGCGGCATCCAGCGCGCTGTTCACTTCGAGCACGGTGCCTGCAGCGGGCATATAAAGATCGGAGGCAGCCTTAACCGACTCGACCACACCAAAGGTGTCGCCAGCCTTGAGCGACGCGCCGACCTTGGGCAATTGCACGAACGTGATGTCGCCGAGGCTGCTTTGCGCGTAGTCGGTGATGCCAACGAGCGCGGTGCCGTCGCCTGCGGGCTTCAGCCATTCGTGGGATTTTGCGTAGCGGAGTTCGGAGGGAACGTTGCTCATGACGTCTTCTTAAGTTCGATGAAGGGAGGTTTGACGGATTTCAGTGAAATTTTCGCGCCGCGAATGTCGACCTGTAATTCCTGCGACGCCGCCGAGGTGCCAACGAGTGCCGAACCAATTGCTTCGTTGAGCACCGGCGACAACGTGCCGGACAGTACCGTGCCCACCGTGGACTCCGTGTCGTCGAGCACCGGAGTGCCGGCGCGCACGATGCGGCGGTCGCCGGTCTTAAAGAAGACGACTTTCCGCGGAGCACCGACCTTCGCCTCATGCGCAAGCGCGTCGCGGCCGATGAAACCGCCGGCTTTGTCAAGCTTCACCGTCCAACCGAGGCCGGCCGTCAGCGGCGAAATGAGCTCGCTCAGCTCGTGTCCGTAAAGCGGATAGCCCGCCTCCAGGCGCAAGCTGTCGCGTGCACCGAGCCCGGCAAGTTCGAGTCCATGGGGAGCGCCCGCTTCCATCAACGCCGTCGTCAGGCGCTCGGCGTCGGCAGCGGGATGATAAAGCTCAAAGCCATCCTCGCCCGTGTAGCCCGTGCGGCTCAAGATGCAGGGCACGCCCGCAACCGAACCTTCGGCAAAGTGATAATATTTGATCTTCTCAAGGTCGTCGTTGGTCAGCGCCTGCACGATCGCGACAGCCTTCGGGCCTTGCACGGCGACGAGGGCATAGTCGGCCGAACGGTCGGTGATTGTGACGTTATATTTCGCAGCTTGTTCGCGAATCCACGCGAGGTCCTTGTCGATGTTGCCAGCGTTGATGCAGAGAAAATAATTATCCGCGCCGCGCATGTAGACGAGCAGGTCGTCCACCACGCCACCCGTCGGATAGCACATCGAGGAGTAGAGCACGCGCCCGGGGAAGAGTTTCGCGACGTCGTTCGTCACGAGTTGATTCAAAAATTTCAGCGCCTCCGGCCCTTTCACGTCGACCTCGCCCATGTGGCTGACGTCGAACAGACCCGCTGCACGACGCACGGCCTTGTGTTCCTCAAGAATGCTCCGGTACTGCACGGGCATTTCCCAACCGGCGAAATCGACCATGCGGTCGCCACGGGCAACATGAAAGGCAAACAAGGGCGTGCGCTTGAGACTCATGGCGACCACTACGAGCATCGGCCGGACAGTCGGCAAGCATAGTTTTGGCCGCCGGGGCGGTGCGGCGGGCTTCACGCAATATATGTTCGTAAAACCACCACCTTGGGTAAACTAGCCGCCATGCAATGGTTCATTCTCGCGGTCGCCGTCACCCTCCTGCTCGTGTTTTTCTGTTCGATGCTGGAGGCCATGATCTTCAGTACCACCGTCGCCGACATCGAAGCGCTCAAACGCTCGTCCCCGCACGCCGGCGAACGACTCGAAAAGCTCAAACTCCGGATGGATGAAACGATTTCAACCATCCTCACGGTCAACACCATCGCCATGGCCTTGGGTTCCGCGCTGATCGGCGCGATTGGCGCGCATACGTTTGACGAACACGAACTCGCGATCGTCATGCCGATTTTCGGCATCGTGCTGCTCATCTGTTCCGAGGTGATTCCCAAAACCGTGGGCTCCACCCATCGCAAATCGCTGCAACCTTCCATGACGCGGCCGCTTTGGATCATGAGCCGCGCCCTCCGGCCCGTGACGTTTTTTTGCAATCTCATCGTGCGCCTCGTCATCAAAGAATCGTCCCACAAGGAAAAATCCGACGAGGAAATCATCCTCCTCGCCGAACGCGGTGCCCAGCAAGGCACTCTCTCCAAAAGCGAATCCAGCATCATCGCCAACGCGCTCTCGCTCGATGACATTCGCGTCAGCGAAATCATGACACCCCGCACCGTAGTCACCATGCTGCGTCGCAACGCCACCGTCGGCGAAGTCTTCCGCGAATTCCCCAACATCCCGTTTGCCCGCATTCCTGTTTACGGAAAAAACATGGACGATATCGTCGGACTTGTGCGCCGCCGCGATCTCCTCAAAGCCAAGGCCAATGACCAGGACCTCGATCTCGTCGAGAAGCTGATGCAGGAGATCAATTTCATTCCCGAAACAGTCACTGCCGCCAACGCCCTTCAGCTCTTTCTGAAAACGCATCAGCAGCTCCTCGTCGTGGTCGACGAATTTGGCGCCACCGCCGGCGTCGTCACGATGGAAGACGTGATGGAACATCTCCTCGGCCGCGAAATTTTCGAAAAGGACGACGTCGCCGTCGACATGCGCGAACTCGCCCGCGCCAAGCTGCAAAAACAAAACCGCGCACGGCGTCCCGGCGAAGCGGGCGGACCGGCGGTTGGCAAAAGTTAGAATCGGCTCGGTCTGATCTCAGGCTTTCCCCCGGCCAGGGCTTAAAAAGGGGGCCGACTCCACGTCGGCCCCACCACTTCCCACCTGCCATCGGTCTCCGCCCGTGGTTGTTGTTTGTCGATCAGGATCAAGCAACGGGAGGACGCCGCCCAAAAAATAACGAAACAACGAACAGCACCAGAAACAACAGGAACAGGATTTTCGCGAAGCCAATCGCGGTGCCCGCAATTCCCGTGAAGCCGAGCAGGCCGGCAAGGATTGCGATGATCAAAAAAGTAATGGACCAGTTTAACATAACGAACGGAGGTTGAGTTCAGGAGTGATGGTGAAGAATGGCTGGTTGGCCGATGCCATTAGGGGCACCGGCCAACCCGGCGATTTTTTGTTTTTTGAGGGCGGTTAATCGGAGCCCGCCATGCTCCTCGAAATGACCATCTCGTTGTGCACATCGCGCACGCCTTCGACGCTCTTGGCGAGCTTGGTCACGAGGTCTTTTTCCGCGGAATTCTTGGCTTCGCCTCGGACGGTCACGACGCCGTTTTCCGTGGTCACTTCAGTGCGCAGTGCGCTGGTGGCGCGTTCCGCACCGAGCGCATATTTGATCTTGGCTGTGATCGCACCGTCATCGATTTTCTCGCCCATGGAGCGGTCCGACGCCGAAGCGGAGGATCGATTCTTGTCGGGTTCGACTTGGATATTGTTAACCACGCGTTTTACGCCCCGGACATCGGCGGCGTACCTGGCGGCCAGCGATTTTTCGGCTTCGCTCTCGGCCGAACCGGTCAAGGTGACCACGCCTTCATTCGAGGACACTTTGGTGTGAATGAGGCTGACGTTCTTGTGCAAGAGCAGCGCACCCCTGACTTCCGTCGCGATGCGTTCGTCGGACGGCTGTTTGGCGATGCGCATTTCGTCGTTGACGCGTTGCACACCGGGAATGTCGCGCGCGGTTTCGAGGGCGATGTTCCGCTGTTTTTCGTTATCAATTTCGCCCTTGAGCGTTACAATGCCGTTTTCCGAATCGATGGAGACGTCGGCGCTCTTCAGCTGGGTTTGGTAAGCCTCGGAGTTCTTAAACGTCTTTTCGATCTGATCGTCTTGGTCCGCCGCGAGTGCCGAAAGGGAACCGGCCATGCCGGCAATCGAAACAAGGGCAACGGCGACAAGTTTTCGTATGATATGTGTATTCATGTTGATGGGTTTTAACTGTCGTTTTTGTTGGCGGCGTTGCAGGTGTGGGATACCCAGCCGCGTGAACCCCGCCTATTAAGCCGCATCGATGCCACCACGGTCGTAAAATCACGTTAGTGATTATACGGTAAACGCATGCTAAGAATTTTCAAAATGGCCCTTCGATTGGGCTCCGCGGGCCGCAATGCGCTTTGCAATGTCACTGCCGTCGCAAATTGCAGATAACACGATGACCGGCGGGACAAAATTTCGCGCAAAAATGTTCGGCGCCTAGGGTTTGTTTTTTGTTGCTGCCACCCCGGCCCTCCTCTTTCTGCTTTCCTGCAACAGGGGATTTTCGACTCCGGTTGCGCGTTCAACCATCATGTCACTCCTCCCCTTCTCCAGCCAGCTCATCGCTGATGTCGGTATTTCTCTCGGCGACGAGGGCAAAGGCCGCCTTATCCCCGAGGTCGAACACGAGCTTCGCGGCACCAAGTCGCCCGTCTCCGTGGTCCTGAAGGTCAACGGCGGCGCCAATTCCGGCCACACGGCCGCTGGCATCAAACTCAACCTCCTGCCCGCGGGCGTGGTTGAAAAGGAGATCGCGCATCTCGCCATCGGCGCCGGCGTCGTCGCCGATCCGCGCAAGGTCTGGTGGGAAGCCCGCCCGCTCGAACGCAAGGGCTACGCCGTCCAATCCCGCCTGCTCATCGACGAGCGCACCCTCGTCTCCGACCTTTGCCACCGATTGCTCGATCTTTCGTGGGAAGATTACCGCACCAACGTCTTGAAGGAAGAACCGCGCGGTTCCACCGGCCGTGGCATCACGCCCGCCTACGGCGACGAAACCGGCCAGTGGCAGATCACCTACTCGGATTTCCTCGGCTCCCGGGAGTGCTTCGCCAAAAAACTCGCGCAGCGCGCCAATCGCGCCTGCCGAACCATCCAGTATGTCTGCCAGATCAGTGAGGCGACCTGGTACTCCTTCTTCGACAAGCTCACCACCGCCGAACTCCGCGCCAACGCCGAGGCCATCGAACAAGGCGTCTTCTCCAAGGACGAATTCGATTTCGTGCGCTTCAAGGGCGCCGCGCCGTTCACGCTGAATCTCGATGTGCTCACCGAGGTTTACTGGCAGGCCGGCTCCGCCCTCGCGAAAAACATCGGTGAGGTCCGCGAACTCATTCTCCGCGAAGTCCGCGCCGGCCGCACGATCATCGGCGAATTTGGGCAGGCCTATTGGTTGGACAAACGCCACGGCTTCTCGCCCAACGTCACCGCCTCGCACACCTACACGCCGGAATTTTTCGAAAGCGCCGGCATCCCCGTGCAGCCGATCCACACCTTCGGCGTCGCCAAGGCCTACGACACCAAGGTTGGCACGCACACGTTCATCACGCAGATGGACGATGCGCACCCGCTCGCGGTGAAGTTGAAGAAACTCGAATTCGGCACCAGCACCGGACGCCAGCGCATGGTCGGCTGGTTCGACGCCGTGGAAAAAGGCGACGCCCTCCGCTACGGTGGTTATCAGGACGTCATGATCAATAAAGCCGACGCCCTCACCCACGCCGGCGACTGGAATGGCGATCTGCTCATCTGCACGCACTACGTCGACGCCACCGGCAAAGTTTTTAATCACGTCCCGCGCAACGAAGCCGTGCGCAAAACCCTGCGTGCCGTTTACGAAAAACACGCCGGATGGTCCGAGGACATTTCGGTGGTGCGCAAATTTGCCGATCTGCCGAAAAACGCGCAGAAGTACGTCGCCGCGATGATGCGCGCCACGCTCAACGTCGCTTATCACGGCGAGAAATGGCCCGCCACGTTGCCCAACCTCCGCTACCTCGGCGTCGGCCCCGAACCATCCCAAATCATCAAGGACGTGCCCGCCACCGCCGAGCTCGTGAAGCTCGTCTGAGTCGGACCGCCACGCAAATCTCTCAGGCCTGACCTCGGTCAGGCCTTTTTTGTGCCAAGCTTCGGAAATCCACTCGAACCTGCCAAAAGAAGGTAGGGACGACCCGCCGGGTCGTCCGTCAACGTCGCTTACGAATGACTCGTTAAAAACCGAACGGCCCGGCGGTCCGTACCTACCTCCAAAACCTCAGAGGGGGTTATGCATTTGAAAGAAGAAGGTATAACCCTTTCTCCCTTTCAGCCTCAGATCCATCGCTCGCGGGATTTGACTGAACGAACAAATCACACATCCGTAAATCCCATCATGCCACGTTACGCCGCCTTTCTCCGCGGGGTCAGCCCGATGAATGCCAAGATGCCCGAACTAAAAAAAGCTTTCGAGGCCGCGGGCTTCACGGACGTGAAAACTCTTCTCTCCAGCGGCAACGTCGTCTTTTCCACGCCCGCCAAATCCGTCGCCGAGATCGAACGCAAGGCCGAGGCTGCGATGGAGAAAAAACTCGGGCGCACGTTCTATACCATCGTGCGGCCAGTCGATGCGTTGCAAAAAATCCTCGAAGCCGACCCATTTGCCAGATTCAAACTGCCGTCCGAAGCCAAACGCGTCATCACTTTCCGGCGCGCGCCGCGAAAACCTATCCCGCAGCTGCCCATCGAACTGAGCAATGCACGCATCCTCGCCACGGACGGATGCGAGGTTTTCAGCGCCTATGTGTCCGGACCCGAAGGTCCGGTGTTCATGACCCTGATCGAAAAAAATTTCGGCAAAGACGTGACCACCCGCACATGGGACACAGTCCGCAAGTGCGCCGGAGCCTGAGCTCACATCATGGGCGTCATCACCACCGAAAGACTTTCGCTCCTGCCGATGACGCCGGAGTTTCTCGAATGCACCGCGCAGGGACGCGAGGCCGATGCGCGCAAAACTCTCGGACTGGAAATCCCGCCGACGTGGTTCGAGCACGGTCCGTTCGCCGCCGTGCGGCTCAAACAATTGGCGGAGGGCGTCACCGCGTTGCCTTGGTTGCCGCGCGCCATCGCATTTCGTGGCGGTAGGGAAATGATCGGCTACATCGGTTTTCACACTTCGCCTGCCCCGGAATATCTCAAAGACCTTAGTCCGCATGGCGTCGAACTCGGCTACGAGATTTTCCCGGCCTTCCGCCGCCAACGCATCGCATGGGAAGCCAGTCTTGGCTTGATGGATTGGGCGCGGTCGCAATACAGCGTGAAAAACTTCGTGGTTTCCGTGAGTCCGCAAAACGCCGCCTCGCTCTCCTTGATTGCCAAGATGGGCTTCCGCAAAATCGGCTCCCACGTCGACGACGAAGACGGCCCGGAGGACATCTTCGAATTGGTCCTGAACGCCAAACAAGCCTGACAAGCAGGACTGGCGTCAACGCGCTTCGTTTTCTCCGTTCCCTTCTGTTCAAATTCCCGATCATTTTAACAGGAGGAAATAGCATCTAGCTTCACCAATCTCCCTTACACCGCTTCGGTGCTTCGTGTTCAACCGCGCCCGCATCGCTCCGACTGATTCAATGTAGAGTGTGTAAAAATTCGCGCCGCGGGCCATACCGCGGCATCGCAACCCAGCCTGTATTACCAGTGGAAATCCCTTAACTTCCAGTTAGCAAACAGCGTGCGTGTCAGGACCCTCCGGTTCCGAATCGTTCAACATATAAGCTGACTTTCAAACCGAGCTTTTCCCGCTAACGACCAAGCGACGCAGGTCGTTTGCGATTTACTCTCCCATGCACCTTCGGCATTTTCGCTTCTCCAGTTTCATCCCGCGAGATGCCCGCTATAAAATCATTTTCAGGGTCTTTGCCAAAAGATCGGAAATCTGTGGCATCCATGCCTCCGGTGGCCTCCGGCGTGAGCTGGTTGTTCTTGTTGTTCGGCCTTTTCCTCTGGCCGCTGTGTGTCCAAGCCGAGTCTGACCAGTCCGCCGTGCGCCGTCCGTTGGTGCTCACCCTTCACTCTTATTCGGCGAGTCCATGGGACAACGAACTTCAAAATGGCATCAATCATGAACTGATCGACCCCGGCAAAATCGACATCTACGTCGACTATATGGATGCCAAGAAGCTGGAGACGCCCGAGTACCTCAACATGTTCTGCGAGGTCCTGAAGGTGAAGTACCAGCACCTCAAATTCGATCTTGTCATCGTCTGCGACGAATCGGCTTACCAATACGCCAGAACCAATCACGACCAGCTTTGGCCGGACACGCCGGTCGTTTTCTGCGGCGTCAACGAGTTCCGGCCCGCCGAATTTTCCACGCTCAAAAACATGACGGGCATCGCGGAAAACACCGAGCTCAGCGATTTCGTTGCCTCCTTTCGCACCCTCCTGCCGCGACTCAAGAAGCTCTACATCGTCCGCGACGATTCAACGTATTCGCAGGCCACGTTGCCTCGTTTGATGGAAGCCATTTCCAAGGAACTGCCGAAAATCCAGGTGGAGGAGCTGACCGATCGGCTTTCCGCCGTCGAACTCGCCAACCGGCTGGCGGGACTTCCCAAGGACTCCGCGGTTTTTTATCTCTCTTTCTGGCGGGAAAGCGGGGGCAGGATCATCAACAAAAGCGAATTGCAGCGCGTCATCCAGCAAAGCAACGCGCCCGTGTTCACCACCCATCAGAGTTTGATGGGAAATGGCGCAACCGGCATCTGCTACGTCGACGCTTTCCAGCACGGAGTTTCCACCGGCAAGATCGCCCGGCAAATTCTGGAAGGAGCCGATCCTGCCTCCATCCCAGCCACTAGGGACAAAACGCGCCAGATGGCGTTCGATCACGCCTACCTCAAACGTTACAACATCCCGCACAGCGTCCTGCCCGCCGGCAGCATCATTTTCAACGAACCATCGTCTTTCTACCAAAAATACAAAACGCTCGTCTGGGCAACCAGCCTCGTTTTCGCGCTCCTGCTGGGTTTGCTGCTCCTGCTCGCCTTTACGATGATCCAGCGTCGGCGCATCACGCTGCAATTGGCCGAAAGTGAAGAAAAATTCGCCCGCGCCTTTCACGACGCTCCCGCCGGCATGTTCATTTACGACACCGTCAGCGGTCGTTGCATCGAAATCAACGAACAGGGCCTCGCGATGCTCGGTTGCACGCGGGCCGACGCGCTCAACCAGACATGGGGGCAAATCGGCCTGCCTTCAGGCCAGTTTAGCGAAAATCCCGCGGACATGCGCGGCGATCAGGAGATAAAAATCCAAAGGAACGATGGCCGAACCATCTTCTGCACCCATTCCTCGCACGCCATCAAGATCGGCGGACGCGAACGCCTGCTCGTGATCCTCGTCGACATCACGTCCCACAAGCACGCCGAGGCGGAGCGCAAGAAACTGCAGACTCAGCTCAACCAATCGCAAAAAATGGAGTTGATCGGACGGCTCGCCGGCGGCGTCGCCCATGACTTCAACAACATGCTGACGGCGATCCAGATCAACGCCACCGAGGCGAAGCAGTCCGCCATCCAGGGCAAGCCGGCCTCCGGCAACCTCGATGAAATCGTCAACTGCGCCCAACGTTCCGCCGCGCTCACCCAGCGCCTTCTCGCCTTCGCCCGGAAACAACCCATCACCCCAAAAATTCTCGACCTCAATCAGACCGTCGAAAGTTCGCTCGGCATGATCAAGCGCTTGATCGGCGAAAAAATCGAAATCGAATGGAACCCCCGCGCCGACCTCTGGCCGGCCAAACTCGATCCAAACCAAATCGACCAGATCCTCACCAACCTTTGCGTCAACGCCCGCGACGCCATCGCCGAAAATGGACGAATCATCATCTCCACCCTAAACGCAAAATTCGACGACGACTACTGCCAGCGCAATCCCGATTACCTCAAGGGCGAGTTCGTCCGCCTGATGGTGCGGGACACCGGCTGTGGCATGAGCCGCGAGATCCGCGAGCACATTTTCGAACCTTTCTTCACCACTAAAGAAGTTGGCAAGGGCACCGGGCTCGGACTTCCCACCGTCTACGGCATTGTGCAGCAAAACAACGGCTTCATCCTCGTCGACAGCGACGTCGGCCGCGGGACGACCATCCGTATTTATCTGCCATGCCATGCCGCCGCCGAAGCGACAACTGAAAATAAGAGCCGCCATCCCTCTCCCGTTCGCGGCGGACATGAGACGATCCTCCTCGTGGAGGATGAACCCAGCATTTTGCAAATTACCGAGAACGCGCTGCGAAATCTCGGGTACACGGTGATCGCCGCCAACACGCCTAAAGAGGCTCTGCGCCTCGCCGAGCAGCACTCGCGACGCATCGATCTCCTGGTCACCGACGTTGTCATGCCCGGCATGAATGGACGCGAGTTGGAAGCCCAAGTGTTGAAGAAACACTCCCACATCAAATCTCTCTTCATTTCCGGCTACACTCCCGAAGTGATCATGCATGAAGGCATCCTCAACAAAGGAGTTAACTTCCTGCCCAAGCCCTTCACGGTCGAGGATATTGCCCGCGCCATCCGCGAAGTCCTCGGCGAACTCAGCGCCGTCTAACCCTATTCTTTCGGTAAAATTTAAACCGATCTATTTCACAGGAGAAAACTGAGCGAGCTGAGTAAAGATCCTCGGGGCAAGCCCCGAGGCATTGCCGAAATTGTAGGAGCGGCTTTACGCCGCGATTTTTCCGAACCATCGCGGGATAAACCCGCTCCTACAACTCACCAAGCCGAAGCGAACTCCGGGGCATTTGGACCCACAGGGAGTCAAATTTCAAGGCCCCTCGTGCTGTGGTGAAATCTTCACGTTCACGAGATCCGAAATACTCTTCTTTAGCCTCCTCGGATTCTTCGCCAAAAGGAACCTTTGCAGAATTTCCTCGAACGATGGTTAAAACCGACCAAGCTCATACGCACAAACTCCATGGCGAAAGTTTCCCTCAAAGTTTCCGACCAGCGTTGCCCTGGAACTCGTCATCGATCCTAGAAAACCGCTCCCCGATATTCACGAACTCGCGAAAACGCTCATGCGTATGAAAAACCTGCTCTGGTTTCTTTTCCTCATCAGTTTGGTACCGGCAAATGTCTCGCTCGCCTCCGATGCTTCCGCGAACGGGACCGCCGCCGATCCCGATGCGACCGCAAAAACCAAGGCCCTTTCCGCCGCTCGTTCACTTTGCCCTGACTATTTTGGAAAGCGGTATCAAGCCGTGGGCGAAACGCTCAAATGCAGCCTGCAATTCGAAAATCCCACCGCGGTGGAAGGCTGGCCCGGCCGTTGGAGGATGCGAGGGACCGCCACCCTCGCCCATTACCGGGATCCGGCCGTGGATCAAAGCCTGGTCACGCGTGAACAGGAGATCCAGAACAACCCGAACCTCACAACCCGCCAAAAAAAGAGCCGGATCGACAGCCTGTACTTCATCCGCTCGGAAATCGTCGAATTCGAAGTCGAAGTCTCAAACCTCGACACCACTCCCGACATCAGCATGACCGTCCGTTAAAACGTATGGGGTTAAATCGACATAGGTGATCCCAAGGCAAAAATTTTCCACAAGCTGAAACAAAAATGAAAAAACTCCTTCTTCTTTCCGCTTTCGCGATCGTCCTTTCCGGCTGCATGTCGACAGTCTCTCCGGGCACATCGCGCATCTGGGAAGAGCGTGCCGTGACTCATGCAAACCATACTCAAGGGTTGGAGCTAAAAGAGCCGTTGAACTGGTTCGCGAAGGAATTCTTCGATCGCTACGATGTTTTCCTTCCCGCGGGGAAATACGTTTTGGAATCGGAAGACGCCGACTACCTCTATTTCGGAGCGCCAGAGAAAGTCGGTTATGTCGTCGCAAAGTCGGGCGTGGCTCCGGACAGCCGGCAACTCGCAGGCGGCATCTTCCTCGCCAAAGCGGATCGCTCGCCCTACCCGGCCGGCGCCTACATCGAGTGGGAAGGCGGCAAACGACTCCTGCTGATGCGATTCGACTTCGCGTTCACTTCCCAAAAAGGCAAGCGATGGTTTCTCACCCCATAACCCAGCCGTCCGCCCAAAGGCGTAGCGCAAGAGCGTGACACAACCTTAGCAAAAAAAATCGTCGTTTCGTTTCCTCCGTTCCCTTCTGTTCAAATTTTCCGATCTATTTTATAGGAAGAAACTGAGAAAGCAGAGTCAGGTTGCGCATGGTCCTTTGCATATGAAAACTCGCGCCCGATACTTGTTTTTGATCTTTTGGTTTCATTTTTTTCCAGTGCATCTGCACCCTCAAAAGATTCTGCGCCTGACCACCTATCCATGAAACCCCTGCTTGCCTTTTTCGCCCTGCTCGGAGCTCTCGGCCTGACCCGTGGCGAAACAATTGATCCCTACACGAGCAAGCCGCATGTGGATTTCCACATTTTCGGTTCCGGTAAAACTCAGTTGCTCGTCGTCGGCGATTCCCGACTGCGGAATTCTTCGCAAGATTTTTGGAATTCCACTTTCGGATCCACTGGTTGGGGCGAATGCCTGGGCAAAGTGGAGGCATTGAAGTCATATCGGATCGTCAATTGCGGTATCGGCGGCACGAGCCTTCGTTCCTATATCAATCGCGGTTATTGGAATCGGGTGCTGGCGTTGGTGAAAACAGAAGACATCGTGATCTTCTATTTCGCGGGAAATGACCTTCGTCCAATCGAGGATCAGAAGCGAAGCTGCGGCGAACTGCACGGTCTCGGCGACAAAAGCACAACCATCTACAATCCCTATCTTAAGTGCGACGAAACGGTGCTGACTTATGGCGCGTACTACAACCGGGTCATATCCGAAGTGAAAAAGGCGGGAGCGATTCCCTACATTTGCACGTATTTCTCAGGACAGTTGTGGAAAGACGGACAGCATCAGCCGGGACCTTCGCACATGGTCAACGCATGGATTCATCTCATCGCGACCGAAAATCAGGTGAAGCTCGTGGATTTGTATACATTGATGGAACGGGAACTGGCCGTGCGCGGAGAAAAAAAGAGCGCGGAGCTCTTCGTAAAAGACGGTTTCCACACCAGCTCCAAAGGCGCCTTGCTGGTGGCCAACTTGATCGGCGATATCGTCAGCAACAACCGCTTCACCGAACCAGTTCCTCCTCAACCCTGATTTCCACGGCTCAGCAAAGTTCGGCCTTCTTATCCCAAACTTTCAACGGCCGTCTCAGCTCCAATAGTTTGGTTGCCGTCGCTTACATCCATGAACCGGCGCGAGCCCAAAAGGATTTTTTTTGTCAGGAATCGCCCGCCCCTGTCGCGTTACCCGCACCTCCCTTCGTTGTGTCCGATTGAGCCCTTCCAGTCGCGAATGAAATACTTTGTGGCCGGTGTTTGAGAAAACGAGACCGGGTATTAACGGCAGTCAGCCGGTGTTTATTCCTTCGAAAGCGGGCAAAAGTCTTTGGAAACTGGGTATTGATGCTTGGAATCAGGGTTTTGGTCTTTCGAAACGGAGTTTTAGTCTTTGGACGGAGGGTTTTGGTCCTTTGAACGAGGGTTTTGATCCTTCGAAGTCGGGTATTGATCTTTGTTGACCGGGTTTTGGTTGTTGGAAGCCGGGTAAAAGGAGTTGTTCGACGGGTTTTGATCTTTGGAAGCTGGGTTTTGGTCCTTGGAAAGCGGGTTTTGGTCTTTCGAAGACGGGTAAAAGTAATTTTTCAGCGGGTTTCAGTTCTTGGAGACAGAGTTTTGATCGTTGCTGACGGATTTCCCGTCATCGGAGACCGGAATGAACGCACCGAAACCAGACATCAGCGCTCAGGCACCGGCATTCACCACTAATCTGGAGCCAAGGAGCCCAAAACCGCCCGCCAAACGATCTGTGCCGCCAACGAACAGCCTTTCCCCTCGCCTTTTGCCCGAAATTTGTACCAATCAGGTCATACCTGACGCGCGGCGGTACAACGACGGCCCTTTCAGCAAAAGATTCAACCCGCCCGCCCTACCTAACATCCAGCAACTTTTAACTGCAGTTGAGCTTTCCGCGGAAAAAAAACACCCCGCAAAACATCAACCCAACCAATCCGCCCCTACCCTTGAAATACTTCCACAAAAATTCCCCCGCTTTCCGCCCTCCGGCAAAAGCTCAACTCAGTTGGTACGAATAACACTGTTCGGCAAAAAAAGAATATGGCGTGGCAAACGTATCCTAATCGTTCTTTCGTTCCCGACGAAAATAGTGCGTACGTTGTTAGTGCCCGGGTGCGACGCACTATTGCCGTGCTTGAGTTAGTTCGCTCGTTCGTAGGTATAGGTCTAGTCATTTGCTTGATGTTTGTTTGCCTCATCGTGTACGTACTTTTCCGCCCTTCCGAAGTGTTTTGGTATGCCGCGTCGGCAGCAATCTTCGCTGTTCTTATTGGCCTCGTATCGCAGCTCCCGTTGTTGCAGAAAGCACCGCTTAAGTGTTCGCGATGCGGCGCTCGTATGTCGCGTGAGCTACATCCGATAGGCGGTGAAACCTCGGTGTTCTATGTGTGCCAGAATTGTCGGTGTTATGTTGACGTCGAGAGCACATCGACAAATTGAAGTGACATGAATCAGCCGAACCAGCCGCTCCCCTTTAGGTAAAATCAAGGGGTAAGTTTGATTTTGCCGTCAGGGGGGAGAGGGGCGAGTCCGAGAATGGGCCTCCAGCTCGTCGGAGGACGAGCCCCGGGGGGCAGGATGTAGCAGGTGGTTTTGGTTACATGAGATGGATATGGTTTTGGCGCTTTAACCAGGAGCCCGGTCCTCCGCGACGATCCCCATGAGTTGGTCCAGCTTTTGAGGGCTGGCCCGGACGATACTTAAAGGGCGGTAAGACCGGGAGGCCCGCCGTCGGGGCTTTAAAACATACAGTTGAGCATCAGCGAGGCTGTGCGGAACGGCTGGTGGCCCTCAAGCGGCGGGTTTCCCGGAAAAGCAAAAGTTAATGTCGGCTAAAATAGATCAAGGAAGTGGTTTAGGCGGCGGAGCGGAAAACGCGCTTCGGGTCGAAGGGTTGGGGCGAGCGTTCAAGGCCGTGGAGCAGTTTGAGGAACTTGCGGGCGACCGCGGTCATGGCTTTGCCGCCGCACATGCCGGTGTCGCGTTTGGCGTGGTAGTATTGCCCGTAGAGTTGTCCGTGCACGACGCGTTTGAGGACGGCTTGGGCGAGGACGTGGCGCAGGCGGGCGCGGCCGCGTTTGGCTTGGCGGAGTTGGCCTTGCATGGTGCCGCTTTGGCGGGGCCGCAGGTTGAGCCCGCCGTAGCGCCAGAGTTGGCGCACGTGGGCAAAGTCCCGGAGCGGTCCGGTCTCGGCGAGGACACGGGCGAGCATGAAGGGGCTGATCAGGTCGGGATGGGCTTGCAGGCGGGTGGCGCCGCGGGCGCGCAGGCGTTCGACCAGGGCGATCATTTGCTGGCGGGTGTTGGTTCGGCGGGTGCGCAGCACGGTGAGTTCGGCAAAGAGGGCGCGCAGGTCCTCGGCGAGCAGGGCCAGCCAGTCGGGGTCGGAGTCGATCAGGGCGCAGCGCTGGGCGTCGGCGAAGAGTCGCTGGATGGTCTTTGGGCCAACGTGGTGGTTGCGCAGTTTGGCGGTGCAGCGTTCCAGGCCGTCGGCGAGGATCGCGGCGGCGTTCAGGCCGTAGAGTGCGATCGTGGCTTGGGCGGCGCGGCCTTCGAAGAGCCAGTCGTTTTTAAAGCTCAATTCGGGGAAGAGCGAGAGGAGCAGTTTATGAATCCTGTTTTTACAGCGGGTGGAGTCGCGTTCGAGCCGGTCGTAGCGGGCGTTGAGTTCGCGCAGGAGCAGCCACTCGCCTTGGAGGGGACGATCGGTCAGGGTTTTGTTCCATTTGGCCAATAGTAAAATCGTGCGGGGATCTTTGATGTCGCTTTTGCCGGTATCGTTGTTCTCGACCACTTGCATCTGGTGGACGGCTTCGCCGTTGACCAAGGCGGTGGCGCAGCCGAGTTGGCGGGCCGCGCGCAGCAGGCGCCGTTCGTATCCGCCGGTGGGTTCGCAGAGGATGCGCACGCCGCCAAGGCCGTGCTGGCGGGCGTGGGTGTTGAGTTGTTCCAGCCATGAGAGGATGGCCTCATTGCGATTGGCGATATGGCCTTGGTGCGCCTGGGCCCCGAGTTCACCGTACCAGTCCAGTGCTTTTTGCCCAACGTCGACGGCGATATCCCAGCGAGTTTCCGGTTGCCCGGAGTGCGTTCTGCCATTAAGTGCTTTGTTCGTTATCATGGTTAGATTGCGGCTCCGGCTAAGGAGTGCCGGTTACGTGCTTGTCACCGTCTAGTCCGTGCCGGGGCCGCCCCTTATGTTACCTCATCCGCCTATTAGTAGCATAGAGCGCAATGCCATTGCTCACTCCTTTCTGTTTAGCCACGTCGCTCATGGCGTGGCTCACCTCTGACGTTGGGCAAAGCAATGCGACTGACGCTTATCTTCGTTTCGCTATGGCTCGCAGCTGTGTCAGCAGCGAAAGCGGGAGTGACGATGTCAGCCTATGCGATAACCACGGAGCACGCGGCCAGGATTCAAAACGATGAGGCTTTGCTTGACGCCTTAATTCAGGAGGGAAAAGGAGCCAAGCGTTCGGTAGATTTTGATAAGTCGTGGGATGGAATGCACTATCTCCTGACTGGCGTTGCGAAGCCCGACGGAAGCATTGGGTCGAAGGCGATTTTTGGAGGCTCTCCAGTGGGAAGCGATCTGGGTTATCCGAAGGCGCGTGTCCTAGCCCCTAAAGAGGTCCAAGAAATCGCAGCGATGCTGGAGAAACTATCGTTCGCCACTTTGGCGAAGCACTACGATCCGAAGGAGATGCAGCGCCTGAAAATCTATCCTGAAATTTGGGAGACGAATCCGGTTCAGCTAAAGGACTATCTGTCCTCCTACTACCGTCAGTTGGTAGCCTTTTACAAAGAAGCCGCACGCGCAGAAGCCTGTGTCGTGATTCGAATTATATGAATATGAAAGAGCCCAATACACGCGCCACAGCCAACGCCTATGTCCGTCCCGCCTCCTGCGAGACAGGAAGCGCGCCAGCCATAGTCGTGGCTCACCTTAGCTAGGCTAAAAAGGTGAAAAAAGCTGATTACGAAATTAACCTTCCAGACATGAACGCTTGCGCACTTGATCGCAGCCGTTGGAAGGCAGCGCGATCTAGGGAAGCGACGTTCGAACCGTATTACGATTAGCGGTTCAATGAAGTTCGGTGTTTGTAGTGGATTCTTCAGTGCGCACCCTTTGTTCAGCTGTTTAGGTTTAACTACTGATTTATACCGACCGTCACGGACAAGGAATCGGAGCCTGATGAAAGTGGTGTGACGGCGCCGGATGTTGCGCGGAGAATGCCGAGGGGGAGCGAGCCGGGAAAGCCGTATCGCTTTTCTGCGTTTGAAGCAGAAAAATTGTTATACCGGAACCGGCGGCAAGGACCAGATTTGTTCGGCGTATTCGCGGATGGTGCGGTCGCTGGAGAATTTGCCCATGCGGGCGGTGTTCAAAATCGCCTTCTTCGCCCACTCGGAGGACTTGCGGTACGTCGCGTCAACTTTTGCGTGACAGTCGACGTAGCTGCGGAAGTCGGCGAGGACCATAAACGGGTCGCCACCGCCAAGCAAACTCTGGTGCACGAGGCTGAAGGCGTTGTGTTCGTTCGGCGCGAAATAATTCGAGCCAAGCCAATCGAGCACAGTGCGGAGTTCCTCGTCCTTGTGGTAGAAATCCCACGGGTTGTAGCCCTTGGCGCGGAGTTTTTCGACTTCGTCGACTTCCATGCCGAAGATGAAGATGTTGTCGTCGCCGACCTCTTCCTTGATTTCGACGTTGGCGCCGTCGAGCGTGCCGATGGTGAGGGCGCCGTTGAGCGCGAGTTTCATGTTGCCGGTGCCGGAAGCTTCCTTGCCGGCGGTGGAGATTTGTTCGGAGAGATCGGCGGCGGGGATGATCCTCTCGGCTAGCGATACGCGATAGTTCGGGAGAAAGACGACCTTGAGTTTCCCCAGGATGCGGCCGTCGGAATTAATCTTGGCACCGATAAGGTTGATCGCACGGATAATATTTTTCGCGAGATCGTAGCCGGGGGCGGCCTTGGCGGCGAAAACGAAAACGCGCGGCACGATGTCGAGCGACGGATTCTGGAGCAGTCGGCGGTAGAGCGCGAGGATGTGAAGCAGGTTCAGGTGCTGGCGCTTGTACTCGTGGAGTCGCTTGATCTGCACATCGAAAAGCGCATCGGGCGAAACATCGACGCCGCATTCGGTGCGAATGACGTCGGCGAGATCGACTTTGTTGGCGCGTTTGACGGCCATGAATTCCTTCTGAAACGCGGCGTTGCCCGCGAATTTTTCGAGTTCGCGCAGACGGTCGAGGTCGCTGGCCCAATCGGTGTGGCCGAGGGTGTCGGTGAGGAGTTTCGAGAGACGCGGGTTGCAAGCGAGCAGCCAGCGGCGCGGTGTGATGCCGTTGGTTTTGTTCTGGAATTTGCCCGGATAAAGCGCGTCGAACTCAGGGAAGAGCAGTTTCTTCAACAAATCGGTGTGCAGCGCGGCGACGCCATTGACGGCGTGCGAACCGACGACGGAGAGGTTGGCCATGCGCACGGATTTTTCGCCGTGTTCGTCGATGAGCGAGCAGGCGCGTTTCTTATTGTCGTCGCCCGGCCACTTGCGTTCGACCGTTTGCATGAGGCGGCTGTTGATCTCGAAAATAATCTGCAGGTGCCGGGGCAATACACGATTGAAGAGCGGCACGCCCCAGCGTTCGAGCGCTTCTGGGAGCAGCGTGTGGTTCGTGTAGCCGAAGGTCTGGGTGACGATTTCCCACGCACGGTCCCACGGCATGTTTTCCTCGTCGAGGAGGATGCGCATGAGTTCGGGCACGGCGACGGCGGGATGCGTGTCGTTGAGCTGGATGGCGACTTTGTCATGGAAATTTCCCCACGTGTTGATGTTGCCCGCGTGGCGGACGTGACGGCGAATGATGTCGCGGAGCGAGCACGCGACGAAGAAATACTGCTGCACGAGGCGCAGTTCCTTGCCGTTCTCGGTCTTGTCGTTCGGATAAAGTACCTTTGAAATGGTTTCGCCCAGGGCTTTTTCGCGGACGGCCTCCATGTAGCCGCCGGCGTTGAAAGCCTGAAGGTCAAATTCGGCGGTCGAACGCGAGCGCCAGAGGCGGAGGAGGTTGACGGTCTTGGTGCCGTAGCCCGCGATCGGAATATCGTAGGGTACGCCGAGAATGGTTCGGGTGTTGACCCATTTTGGGCGGCTGTTGCCGTGGTCGTCGAAGACGTTTTCCACCTGACCATAGACCTGCACCACCTGCGCATATTCGGGACGCATGACTTCCCACGGCGTGCCGAAAATCATCCAGCTGTCGGGATGCTCGATCTGGTGTCCGTTAACGAATTCCTGTTTGAAAAGGCCGAACTCGTAGTGAATGCCGTAGCCAATCGCGGGATAATCCTGCGAGGCGAGCGAATCGAGGAAACACGCGGCAAGCCGGCCAAGACCGCCGTTGCCGAGGCCCATGTCGACCTCCTGCTCGCGAACCTTTTCGTAATCCACACCGAGTTCCTTGAGGGCGCCGGCGGCGGCTTCGACGAGACCGGTGTTGTAGAGATTATTTTCCATCAACCGGCCCATGAGGTACTCGAGCGAAAGATAGTAGAGGCGGCGGACATTTTGGTCGTTGTGAACGCCCTGAGTGACGATCAGGCGTGCGAGAACATGTTCGCGCACAGCGAGAGCGGTCGAGATCCACCAATCGCGTGGACCGGCCGTATGCGTGTCACGCGCCAGTGTGTAAGTAAGATGGCGCAAAATGGATTGTTTGAACTTCGTATTATCGGCACCGAGCCCGATCGCACCAGCGGCGCCGGACGGAGTGGAAGTGCGGGTCGGACTTTTCTTCGTTTTGTTGGAAGTCGCCATGATTTAGGGAAAAGGATGAAACCAGAAAGTATGCCAAAGACAATGAGATGGCACGGAGATTTTAGTCCGCGTGATAATAGCAGGGTGGCAGCGCTGGTTACGTCACAAGCAGGTTATTTCTGAAACCGCCGCGCGAGTTCACTATGGCTGAACTCGATTTGCGTCGGGCGGCCGGAGGGACTCGTGAGCGGCGTGCGGCAGGCGAAAAGCTGGGTGAGCACGCCCTGAAGTTCATCGGCACTGGCGGCATCCGGCAGACGAATGGCCTTCGCCACGGCGAGACGCGCGAGTTCATCGCGGGCTAGGTCGACATTTTTTTCCTGCAACCGACCCTCGCGCAACGCGCCAAGCAAATCGCGAACGAAAGGTTCGGCATCGGCCGGCTCCATCCAGACCGGCACACTTTCGATCCGAAAGAAATTGCGGCCAAATTCCACGATTTCGAAACCGTGGGCGTTGAAAAACGCGAGTTTGTCGAGCAAGAGCGCTGTGGCGATGGCGTCGAGTTCGACCGGAACCGGCAAAAGCAGCCGCTGGCTGGGAACGTCGCCGGAACGAAACTGGGTCTGCAAACGCTCGAACCAAATGCGTTCGTGCGCCGCGCGTCGGTCGAGCAGAACGATTCCGGCGGGCGTCTCGAACAAAGCATAAGCGCCATGCGCAAGCCCGAGGAACCGCCAGGCGCTTGTGGCGCTGCGCATCGGGACCGACGCCTCGGGAAAAGGCGCGCGCGAAGGCGGCACAACCGCAATGGCGGGCCGCGAGGGCGGAAGGTCGGGCGCGTTGCCCGCAATGCGCCGTTCCGACGTCGTCACACTCAGGCTTACGACCGTCGTCGCAGGAGGCAAAATCTGTGGCGCTGGCGCGAGGTTCGTCACAGCGGCCGATGGCATCGGATTCAACACCGTCGGAACCGAAAGCGCCACTGGCGCGGCCTCCTGGCCAAACATGCGCAAACGCGCCAGTACCGCGCGAATCACGAACGACCGCACCGACGATTCGCTGCGGAAACGCACTTCGCGTTTCGCCGGATGCACATTCACGTCGACCGCGGCCGGATCGATTTCGAAAAACACAAAGGCCACCGGGTAACGTCCCTTCGGCAGCGACTCGTGAAAGCTTTCGATTAGGGCGTAGTTAAGGGTTCGGCTGTCGACCGGGCGATGATTGACAAAGCAGATCATTTCATGCCGCGTCGACCGCCCCACCCCGGGCCGCCCGACCAGTCCGCGCAGTTTCATGCCGGGTTCGCCGGCCTCCAGCGCGAGCAGGCCCTCGGCGGTTTGTTTGCCAAAAATTCCCGCGATGCGCTCCTCCAGCGTCTCGCACTGCGGCGAGCGAAAAATCACGCGGCCGTCTTCGATCAATGAAAAGGCCACCTGCGGAAACGCCAGTGCGTAGAGCCGCACGCCGTGGATGATGTGCGCGGCCTCGGTGGTGTCGGTCTTGAGGAATTTGCGGCGCGCCGGAACCGAGTTGAACAAATGCGCCACCTCGATGCGCGTGCCAACCGGCCGGCCGCAATCGCGCACGTGGATCATTTTCCCGCCGTTCACGAAAACCTCCGTGCCGGCATCCGAAGCGTTTTCGCGCGTTTGCAGTGTGAAATGCGATACGCTCGCGATCGACGGCAGCGCTTCCCCGCGAAAACCGAACGACGCGAGCCGGTTCAAGTCATCAGCCTCGACGATCTTGCTCGTCGCGTGGCGTTCGAGCGCGAGCAGTGCATCGTCGCGCGACATGCCGCAGCCGTTGTCTTCGATCCGTATGTAAGCGCGCCCACCGTGGCGAAACTCAACCTCGATCCGTGTCGCGCCGGCATCGATGGCGTTTTCCACGAGCTCCTTCACCACCGCGGCCGGGCGCTCAATCACCTCGCCAGCGGCGATTTGATTGGCAACACGATCGGACAAAACGCGGATTTTAGCCATGAACGTTCGCCATCATCATCATTCCACGCACAGACGGAAGCGTGGAATTTTCAGTCGATCAACAAACCCTTTCGCCAAAGAGAACACAGGGCTCGGACACAGAGACGGCGGGAGGCCAAAACGTAGGTTCATATCATTCCCGCCGGCGACGCATGACGAATAGGCACAAAGCAAAGATTCAACTCTCTGTGACGTCTGTGTCCGAGCTCCGCGTCCTCTGTGGCTCACTCTCCGATAGCCGGCCGATTCGCCACGCCAAAAAAAGCCCCATCGCAAAAATCGCCGCCATCAACACGCCGAATGCAGTCACGTTGATCGTAGGCAAACCATCGGGTCCGATCCGCTTTAAAATATAGCCCCACGCCAGCGCGGAAAAACCGCCGCCAAGGGCGATCGCGACGGCGTGAAAAGTCACCATCAGCGTGCGGCTATCCGGCGGCGTGATTTTTGCGAGAAAATTCAAATTGCCCGCGAGCGTTGAGGCCGTCGCCCCGCCGATGAGCAAATACACCACCGTCAACAGCGCAAAGTTCACCGCGCCGTGCCAGAGCGCCCAACCCCAATAACTCGCGATCGCCACGTGCGCGAGCGCCGACGCCACCATGTACGGGCGAGCCCCGTGACGATCCAGCCGCGTCTGCATGAATCCAGCGGCAAGAATCGCGCCGCAATAACGGCAGATTTCCAAAACCATGATCTGCCCTTCCGAAAAGTGCGGCACCGCTTTCAAATAATAAGCGGAAAACGGCGCGACAGGAATCATCATGCCGGCAAACAACAGCGACAATATCACGTATTCACGAAACAACGACGGCTGCGAAGCGTGCTGCCACATTGCGCGCAGCGTGCCCGCCACGCTCACCGCCGCTGGCCGCTCGCTGTCGGGCATTTTCCGCAGGTACCAAACCGCCGCGATCGACCCAACCAGCGAATATCCGTAAGCCGCCATCAACGCTTCGCGCACCGGCAAGGTCCAAAACAATGCCGTGCAAACCAAGAGCGTGAAAACACCGCCCACGGCCGCGACATACTGATCCGCCGCAAAGTAACGGCCGCATTTTTCCGGCGTCAGCAGCGCCATGATCCAAGGCGCAAACGCCGCCTGTCCAAACGCGCGCAACAGGCAAAAACAAAACACGCAAAACACCATCGCATGCACGCGCCAGCCGCCCGCCCCGCCATCCGCCTGGGTCAACCACGCGAGCAGGATTGGCACCGCGACGAAAAAAGTCCGCATGCTCCAACCGGAAAGCATCACCTTGCGATAGCCGTAGCGCGGAAATGCCACGGTCGACCCGATCTGCAAGGCCATCAGCAAAAATACAAAGGAGTACGCCAGCCCGACCTGAAACGACGACGCGCCCAGCCATTGAAGAAACAACACCATGGGCGTGCTGATCACGACTTGCCAGGTGAACGCATTAAAAAAACCAAAAACCAATCCACATCGGTAAGGATGCAAAATGGGATCGGACTCCTCGGTTGGAAACAGTCGCGGCAGCATGGAAACGGACAGCCTCGCGCAGAAACCAACAGCTGCAATGCCCAACATTTCCTGCCCGACGCCCGACCTCGCAGCCTTCAATGCTGCCCACGAAAGTCGGGGGCCGTTAGCGAATAGCTACACGACTAATAAACCTAATGCCGCAGGCGGCCATCAGATCGTCAAATCATGTGAATTAATTTATCTTATCTATCTTCGTATCGCCATCGGTGCGTAAGAGTTTCTGATTTTGTGTCGGTCACGCTTACACTTTTCCTTATCTTAAGCATGCCATAATTTCCTTCGAATAACCGATTTTTATCATGCAAGTCGTTTAACTACAATGAACATTAGGTAAACTGTTTTGGCTGGCCTCGTTTATGCGAAAGAATTTTCCGTTCAGAAAAACCTAAGTGTATTCCCAGCCTATGAAATTCAAAAACCTGTTCCTACCTCTTACCCTCGCGGCGCTTTTAAGCGGTCCGCTTCTGCGGGCCGATAATATCTCAGCACTCTTCACGTCGACGAGCGATCCGTCGGCATGGACCGTGAGCGTCAATCAATCGGGCGTCGATACCGGCAACGATGCATCGAGATTTCTCACCGGCGCCGAGGATTTCCAAAGCGCGGTCAAGATCGTCGGCCGCGCCGACTATATTGCCAGCAACTCGACGGGCACAACGGGCAGTTATGTTGGCGATTACACTCAGTTCGTGTTTCGCCAGACGTTTGACCTGACGGGTTACGATGCGGCCACCGTTAATTTGACTTTTCAATGGGCCGCCGACGACACGGGCGAAGGTTTTGCCCAACGAGGAACTTGGCTGAATCGCTTCACCTTGAACGGTGGCGCGTTCCTGGGCGTCGATTCGGGTGGATACTACAATTACGACCCGAATAAAATTGTACAGTTGTCGAGCGGGTTTGTCGCGGGCCTGAACACCATCGACTTCTATGTGCAAGGCAACGGCGTCACCGATGGTTTCGAACTCCGCGTGTTGAATGCGGAGGCAAATGCCACGGGTACGACGGTCCCTGACGGTGGCGCAACGATCGCAATGCTCGGCTGCGTTCTCCTCGGACTGATCGCGGGTCGTCGTCGTCTCACAAGCTGAGAACTTTCAAGTTTTAGATTTCAGCTCACCTCACAAGAGGTGAGCTTTTTTCATGTCTGCGCTCCAGCGAAGGAAGCGCGCCCGGCGCTGACTCGACCAGTGTCGCCGGGTTACCTTGAACCTATCAAAATAACCCAGCGATATCGTAGATAGATTGTTGGATATAACTTAGACGACCAAACCAACTCACTCCGCCAAAAGTTTTTTCCAGCGGGCGAATTGTTTTTTCGTCTGGGCCTTGCCGGGCATGCCGGTGCCGGTGCGCTTCGCGGTCGCGTGATCGAGATCGAAGACTTTAACCCAGTCGGAGCCGAATTCCTTGTGCACGGATTGCACTTCCTCTAGCGGAAGGTTGTTGAGCTTCACCGAGAGTTTTTCGGCGATCTTCACCACCGCGCCAACAGCGTGATGCGCCTCGCGGAAGGGTACGCCTTTGTTCACGAGGTAGTCGGCGAGGTCCGTCGCGAGCAACGCGGGATCGCTCACGGCTTCGGCGCAATGCGACCGGTTCACCATCAGGCCGGCAATCGTGCCGGCGAGCACATCGGCGCACATCGCCGTTTGGTCGAAACTGTCGAAGACCGGCGGTTTGTCCTCCTGCAAGTCGCGATTATAAGTCAGCGGCAGGCCCTTCGCGAGCGTGAGCAACGTGTGCAGGTTGCCTTGCAGGCGGGCGGATTTTCCGCGGAGGAGTTCGCACGAGTCGGGATTTTTCTTCTGCGGCATCAAACTCGATCCCGTGCAAAATGCATCGGGCAGTTCGATGAATTTAAATTCCGCGCTCATCCACAAAATCAGGTCCTCGGCGATGCGCGACATATGAATGCCGAACAAGGCGCAAGCACCAGCGAACTCGATGAAAATGTCGCGGTCAGCCACGGCGTCCATGGAGTTTTGCGTGACCTGAGGACGGCCTTTCGCATCGACAAAGCCGAGCAGCGTCGCGGCGTACTCGCGGTCGATCGGGAGCGTGGTGCCGGCAATCGCGCCGGAACCGAGCGGACACCAGTTGGCGTGCGCGGCGACTTCGGAAAAGCGGGCGCGGTCGCGTTCCAGCATTTCGAGATAGGCGAAAAAGTGGTGGGCGAAATAAACGGGTTGCGCGCGTTGCAGGTGCGTGTAGCCAGGGACCAGCACGTCGGCGTTGGCCTCCGCCACCGCGAGGATCGCGCGTTGGGCAGCGGCAATTTTGCCGGAGATGACGTTGCAGGCGTACTTGAAAAACAGCCGCATGTCGGTGGCGATTTGGTCGTTCCGGCTGCGTGCGGTGTGCAGGCGGGCGGCAGCGGGAACACGTTTGGTCAACGCCTGCTCAATGTTCATATGAACGTCTTCGAGCTTCGTGTCCCAGGTGAAATTGCCCGCCTCGATCTCGGCAAGAATGGCGTCGAGGCCGGTGTGAATCGCGTCACGTTCCTTGGCCGTAATGATTCCGACATGGGCAAGCATGGCGGCGTGAGCCTTGCTGCCTTGGATGTCGAATGGCGCGAGGCGTTGGTCGAACGAAACCGATTCGCTGAACGCGAGCATCAGATCGGCAGGTCCGGCGGAGAAACGTCCGCCCCAGGTCGCTTGTGAGGGTTTGGCCATGGCGGATAAATGACGCAGCCGACTATCCCGGGGCAACGCTTTTTAAGCTACTGCGCAAGCCGCGAAAGATTCCTGCAAAGTAAAACGGACACCCTCCGGCGATGGCGCCCGTTTTCTCATTACGGGATCAGCTCTGTGCCGAACCGGTTGTAATCGGCCGCGCAACTCTGCCCATGGCCGCCACGCATGCAACGTCGGCCGATATGCGCATCTCGCGCCCGAATTCGATCAGAAACTCGGCCCTTCGACCCTAAGGTTTTTGGGCTCTCCGGATCTCATTACTCTTTATAGAACAGCAATTAGAACACCTCTGTATCCACACTGACAGTACGAACAAGTTTCCTTTCAGACACGTATCCCGGCGGCTTAAGCCCACGCCCAAAAAGCCGATAGGTAGTACATCCTTTTAACATTTCCCGCCGTGCTCAGCTCCGCCCTCCGGATGGAGCCGCATGTGTGCATCGATTCACCATCCCTTCCCCTCTCATGCGCAAAGTCCAAACGAAGTTGATCGTCCTCAGCATCGCAGCGATCTCCTGTGTCGTTTGTTTCGCAGGCCTGTTCTTTTACTCGGTCTATCGAGACTACAGCAAACTTTCGGACTTTCAGCAAACCACCCAAGTTTCCGCCGCCGCGTCCGAACTCGCCAGTAATCTCACGATCGAGCGCCAAACCGCCTATTCCACCGCGTGTTTTCTCGGTGACGAATCCCCGGCGAAACAGCTCGAGGCCTATCAAGCGCGCATTCAAGCGTCTCAAAGCAGCCTCACGAAACTCCAAACCTTGGCCAAGGCGAACGACGCCATCTTTTCCGATCGTTTCCGCACCGGAATCAAAAATGCCATCGAAGCCGAGGCGGGCCTCAACTCGTTGCGCAAAGACATTCTCGACCCTACGCGCCCTCAGGAACGCAACGCCGAGTCGCCGTTGAAGACCCGCGCCCTCAAAACCTACGACGTCGCACTTCTCACCCAGGCCAATCTTCTTCCGCTCGTTTCCAACGAAAGCGACGACGCCGAACTCGTCCGCCGTATCGTGACGCAGGACAATCTCGCCCGCTTCCAAAAGGATATGTGGAAGCTGAAAGGCCTCATTGCCTCCGTGATTCGCACCAGCAAGGTCAGCGAAACCGCTCTCGGTGAAATCAAAACCAAACTCGTCAATATCGACGAACAAGTTGCCCGCCTGAACAGTTTCGCCGATCCCGCGGTCAGCGTCGCCGTCCAGCAACTCGTCAACAGTCCCGACTTTACCCGGATCGTCGCCATGGCCAATCGCTGCGTCGCCCTCGGCACGAAAGCGACCGATTTCAGCGAATTCGGCGACTACAACAGTTACATGGCCGGTTTGAATATCCAGATCGAAGCCCCGTTCAATGCCCTCATCGCCCTCGGTTCCCACCAAGTCGATACCTACACGGCCAAGCGACTCGCCTCCGGCCGCATCAACTTAATCCTCCTCGGCAGTTTCAGCGTGGTCGCCGTAATCGGCATCTCCCTTTTTATTCTTTATATCGCCCGCACCATAACCCGTCCCCTCTTGAGTGTGAGCACCGCGCTCGGCGAAACCGCCGCCAACGCCAACCAATCCGCCCAAGCCATCAATCATTCCAGCAATCAGCTGAGTAACGACGCCTGCGAACAAGCCGCCGCACTCGAGGAAATTTCCGCATCGATGAACGAACTCGCCAGCATGAACGAGTCGACGCAAACCCACATGAAAAAAATGGCCTCCATGGCTACGGAAGCCATGGAATCGACGGCGCGCGGTACCAAAAACGTCGAGGAACTCACCGCCGCCCTCGTCGATATTCAAAAGTCCACCGCCGACGTCGCCTCCATCCTTAAGACGATCGACGAAATCGCCTTTCAAACCAACATTCTCGCGCTCAACGCCGCCATCGAAGCCGCCCGTGCCGGTGAAGCCGGAGCTGGGTTCGCTGTCGTCGCGGAAGAAGTGCGCAGCCTAGCTGCCCGCTCCGCCCAAGCCGCCCGCGAGACCGCGACAAAAATCGAATCCGCCGTCAAAAACAGCACGCACGGCAGCGATCTCGGCCAACGCGCCGAAAAACGGTTCTCCCAGATCTCCACCATCACGTCCGAGTATCACAAGATCGTGCGGGAAGTGGAGCTTGCCGCTCAACAAACCGCGGAAGGACTCGGTCAGGTCAACGCCGCCATCCAAAAGGTCGATCAAATCACCCAACGCACCGCTGGAGCCGCCGAAGAAAATGCCAGCGCTTCCACCGAGATGCGCTCCCAAGTCGAACATGTTTTCGAATACATCAAGGAACTCGAAGCCATGGTCATTTCCGAGAACCAAACGGGCGCCCTTGAGAATTCGGCGTCCGTCGCCGCTCTCGAATACGCGGTCCAGCCTCAAGTTGAGCCGCGAAAGGCTTCAAACGCCTCCGTCAAGTCCTGAGAGGTTCCGTCTTTTCGAACTTAAAAGGGTAGGTTATGGCTGCTCGAGCGAAGAGACCCAATCTCGTTATCCTTAAATTGCTGTTTTTAAATTGATTATACTATAATCTTAACTGCGGGAGTCAGGTAAAAACAAGGCCTGCGCCGCCGTTCGAACTTATAAGGCGCAACCCTATGACGGTTTACTGACCGCTCATTTCTGGTCGGAGCCCGCGGGTTGGAATAGGGTCGGCGGCGTTATGCACCTTGTTCCGCTCATGCCTGACACGCTTGTGGAAACCCAACGCTTGGCCGCAGAACTGTTCCCGTGGGAGCACGAGCACCAATCCGCGCTCGCCGCCGCCATCGCTCCCGCCCATCACGCCGCTTTTTTCCGCGAGCGCCAACTCTCAACCGTCGAGTTTTGGACTCCCCTCAACGAAAACCGGGTCGCCGACCTCGCCGGTCTCTATCACTACGCCGATCAACCGCATGAAGCCTGGCTCGCTTGGTATGGCCTGCATTCCACGGCTCGCGGCAACGGCCAAGGCACGGCGCTCCTGAAGTGGATCATCGCCCACGCCGCCGCCCAACGGAAAAACACACTCCGTCTTTGGACGACCGACGAAGCCGAATACGCCAAAGCCCTCTCCCTGTATCAGGCATACGGTTTTCGCACAGAACTCTGGTCGGCCCTTCCCGGCGAAACCTGGCACACCTACGTGTTGACCCTCAGCCTCGATGGCCACGAACCGCTCCCCTGGTCCCAATGCCATTCCCACCACGAACTCTGCGGCCGCGAAACCCCTCACCTCGTCGCCGCCTGACCGCCGCGTTCACTCCGCCGCACCCTCACAACACGCTTGTCATCCAATAAATGACAAACCGCCAAAATCCCTCCCCCTAAAAATACCTCCGAGTCTTCTCATAGCGCAATGCCCCCAAACCAGTTTGTCATCTAATGGATGACAAAATTGCTGGGCAGGTAGGCGCTCGCGCACTACATTGCGTGCACTTCGGGAGAGCTTATGCTGCCGAGCGGAACGGGGCTACAAATTTTCCATCTCAGTTTTGCTGACCCGTCGACTACCTTCACCGTCACCCACCCCTCGCACCATGCGTCTCTTTTGCTGTCCAACTCGCTACCTCCAATGAAAAAAGCTCTTTTGTTTATCCTCAGTCTATTCTTCGCCACGTCTTGCTTTGCTACGGACGGGCTCGATGTTTTTCGCGCCGGATTGCAAGCGTTTCAAACCAATGGTGCCGATGCCCTGCTGAGCACGTGGTACACGCAGGATGAACAGGAAAAACTCACCGGTCTGCGCAAGCGGCTGACTTCGATGACCGAACATCTCGGCACCGTCATCGATACGGAGGTCTTCGCGCCGAAGGATCTCGGGCGCCATGTACAACGCCTTTATGGTGTGATCTATTTCCAAAAGCGCCCGATCTGGCTGCGCGCCGAATATTATACAATCGATGGTCGCGGCGGCTTCATCTCTCTGGAATTTTCCAGGGAAGCGAGCGAGATCCTGCCCGTCGAAGTGAAAGTCGCGAACTGAGCAAAAATCGCAGCCGTTTTTCGGTTCGGCTACACCGAGCGTACAGCGAACCACCCACAACTAGAGATGCATGCTGGTTCGTCTTTGATCAATCACTCGTTTTGCTCAAAAAGTTGGTTTCAGTTTTCTGATCCATTCACGAATCTCCGTCCCACTGGCGTGCCCTCGTGTAAGTCGTCCGAGGGCAATGTCCTCTACACTGCTCAGTCTTCTTCGTCTCCGGCGCGCGTGGGCACGTATTCCTGGCCCGTCAGCGCGGCAAACTTTTGCTTAAAATCCTCCCGCTGCAACGACTCGACGACTTGGTCGATCTGGCCCTCCATGACCTGCGGTAGATTGTACAATGTAAGCCCGATGCGATGATCGGTCAGCCGATTCTGCGGAAAGTTGTAGGTACGGATGCGTTCGCTTCTTCCACCCGAACCAATCTGACTACGACGGTGCTCTGCATATTTCGCATGCTCTTCGTCTTCCTTCATCTTCAGCAGGCGCGAGCGCAGCACGGTTAGCGCCTTGGCTTTGTTTTTCAGCTGCGAACGTTCGTCGGCGCATTGCACCATCAGGCCCGAGGGTTTGTGCAAAATCTGGACCGCAGAGTCGGTCGTATTGACACCTTGCCCGCCCGGTCCGCTCGCGCGGCAGACGGAGATTTCCAAATCCTGCGGGTCGATCTGCACATCGACTTCCTCAGCCTCGGGCAGCACCGCGACGGTCACCGTTGAAGTGTGAATGCGGCCGTTGGCCTCCGTCACCGGCACGCGCTGCACGCGGTGTACGCCGCTCTCGAATTTCAATTGTTTATAGACGTCGGTTCCGGTGATGAGAAAAATCACTTCCTTCATGCCGCCGCGATCCGAGCCGCTGGTGCTCATGGGCTGGATTTTCCAGCCGTGGTTGTCGGCATATTTTGAATACAATCTGAAAAGCTCCGCGGCGAACAAGCTCGCTTCGTCGCCGCCCGTGCCGGCGCGAATTTCCATGACGGTGTTGCGCGAATCGCTCGCGTCCGGCGGAATCATCGCGGCGAGAATCGTCCCGTGAAGCTGTTCCACTTTGCGCTCGAGGTCCGGCAATTCCGCTCCGGCCAATTCCTTCAAATCCGGATCGCCCGCTGGGTCCTTCAGCAGCGCCTGCGCCTCAGCGATTTCGCGTTTCGTTTTTTCGTAGGTGTGGTGATCGTTGACCAGCTGCAAAACCTTTTGCTGCTCGCGGCTGACCTCAGCGGCCTTCCGCGGGTTGGAGTAAAACGACGGGTCGGCCATCTGCGCATCGAGTTCGTCGAGGCGGCGTTGAAACGGGGCGATGTCGGGCAGTTGATCCATGGAAAATTGAAAATGTTCGGCGGACAGTGAGACGGGAGCGGCGGCAGGCGGGAGGGCGATTTGCGAATTGCGCCAGCGGCACAATACGGCTTGCTTGGGCGAAACGACGTGCGCTTCCCCTAGAGGTGCTGATCCGATATGGCTACCACACTTTTCACGCAGAACATCATCGCCTGTATTTGGGACTTCGACAAGACCCTAATCCCGGAATACATGCAGACGCCGCTTTTTCGGCGCTACGGGATTAACGAGTCCAACTTCTGGGCCGAGACCAACGCCCTAGTCGAACACTATCGCCAGCGTGGCTACCATCTTTCCGGCGAGATCGCCTACCTCAACCATCTGCTCACCTACGTGCTCGCCGGCGAAATGCCGAAGTTAAACAACAAAATCCTCCGCGAGTGCGGCGGCGCGATCAAGTTCTACCCTGGCCTCCCGCAGTTCTTCGACGTGGCGAAGGAATGGGTCGGCGAAAAAGAAATTTACCGCAAACATGAGATCCAACTCGAACACTACATCGTCAGCACCGGCCTCGCCGAAATCGTCCGCGGCAGCGCGATCGCCCCGCACGTCGACGGCATCTGGGGCTGCGAATTCATCGAGAACCCACTCCAACCCGGCTTCCTAAAACAAAAGGAAATGGATCTCTCCGCCGAGGCCGAGATCGCGCAACTGTCCACGATCATCGACAACACCACCAAAACCCGCGCCCTCTTCGAAATCAACAAAGGCACGAACAAAAACCCCGCGATCGACGTCAACGCCAACATCGCTCCCGAGGATCGCCGCATCCCTTTCCAAAACATGATCTACATCGCGGACGGCCCGAGCGACATCCCAAGTTTCTCCGTGGTGAAAAAAGGCGGCGGCAAAGCCTACGCCGTGCACAACCCGGCCCGAACCGACGAATTCGCCCAAAACGACCGCCTGCGCCAGGTCGGCCGCATCGACCACTACGGCCCGGCCGACTACACCTCGAACAGCAGCACGTTCCACTGGCTCAAGCTGCACATCCAAGCGATGTGCGATCGCGTCGTCTCCGATCGCGAGATCGCCGTCGCCTCGCGCGTATCCAAACCACCACGACACCTGAATTCCACGCCCGAGGAAGAAGCCGCCAAACGGATCGCCAAGGGACCGAAGCAGGCGACATTCTTGGAATGAGCCTGTGCTAAACCAGGCGTTGCAGCCAAAACGAATGCCCGAAGCTTCCACCGTCCCGCCTGCCCGCGCACGAGGATTGTCAGGTGGTCTTTTCGCTTCTGCGCCGCCACCCTTCGGCCCGTAGCAAAGTCTTTTCGGTTCTTCGCGTGAACCGTTCGCTGCGTAGCTATTCCCATTCGCCTGTTCGCTGACTCCATTCGGTTCACAGCCATCTCCGTTTGCTTCGTAGACGGGACTTTTCGCTTCATAGCGCATAGTTTTCGGCCGCTAGCGGAACCCGTTCGGTTCGTAACCGGAACTTTTCGGCTTATAGCTGACACTTTTCGGTCCATAGCTAGAACTTTTCGCTTCATAGCTAAGACTTTCCGGTTGATAGCTAAATTCATTTTTGTCGCCTACGCCCCTATGTGACTGCGACTTATGGTACTTTTCTAGCTAGGATATACCTTCTGCAAACTGAGGCATCTTCAACTCCATCCGCCCCCCTTGCAGCACGATGTATCACAACGGCTCAAGTCCAAATATCGTGTTTGGATACAGGTTCTTGTGTAATCGGCGAGACCCGCGAATTCCCAAAAAATCCCCCGCAAGATGCAGGACCGGGTGCCGATAACAGAAGAGCCAAGCGATATGAGATCAGGCCTTATCACTTCGACACTGCTGTTTCTCCGCAACAGTTGGGGAACCCTTTTGGTTTTAGCCGCGTTTTATCTGACAGCGGGCACCTCTGCCTTTGCACAAATCGCCCCCGAATCGCCGACCGCCAACGTCGCTCCCGCGGCGACTGCCAGCATCCCCACCCCCAGCGTTCCTGCCATCGCATCCGCGGTTGAAAACAAAATTCTCCAATCCGCGGCGGAGGTCCGCCTGCTCAAGACCACTCCTCCCGACGGAAATACCAAACCCGTCGCCTTGAAAGGCGTCGTCACCTTTGTTCATGCCGAGCGTCAGACTTTTTACCTGACTGATCCCACCGCCAGCGTCGCGGTTTCACTGGCCGATGAACGACTGACCCTGCCGCTGGTGGGCGATTTGGTGTCGCTCACGGGAACCGCCGCAACAGGTTCACGAATTCCCACGGTCCGCGCCAATGCTATTGTGGTGGAACAAAAGGTTGTGCTTCCGCCCGCGCAGGAAACTTCGTTCGAGTCCGCGCTTTCCGGCAACGAGGATGCCCAGTGGATCGAGCTCCAGGGCCAATTGCGTCAGGTCGACGTACTCGACAGCTGGGTTCGTCTCAACCTGACGACTGCGACAGGGGACTTTTCAGTCAGCATTCCTTCAGGCGAACGCCCTCCCGCCGCCGTCGGCGCCACACTCCGCGTCCGCGGCATCTGCTCGACGTGGATGGTGTCGCGCACTCAAAAAATTGGCGGTTTCTTTTTGTTCACCCCTTCGGTTTCCAATCTCGACGTCATCAATTCCGTCGCCTCGGACGCGACTTCGCTCACTCAGGTCAACCAGCTGCAACGACTCCGCGCCGAAGAAGCAAAAGCCGGCCGGTCCGCCGTGCTGCGCGGCGTCGTCACCTTCGCTCATCCCGACCAGCGCATCTTCTATATCAACGACGCAACGGGTGGCGTGCTCGTATGGATCGACGAATCCACCGTCTCGCTCAATGCAAAGGACCCTGCGGACCGTACCGCGTCGCTTCCCCCGGTCGGTTCCTTCGTCACCGTGCGCGGCCGCACCAGTGTCGGTGTATTTTCCGCCAGTCTGCACGCCGACGAAATCGAAATCCGCGGCTCACGCCCTTTGCCCGTGCCAAAAGCCATCAGCCTGGAACAGGCCTACACCGGTTCGGAGGATGGCCAATGGGTGGAAATGCGCGGACATCTGCGCCAGATTGACGTATTCGGAAATTGGCTACGCCTGACTCTCACGGCCAACGTGGGCGACTTCCTCGTGAGCATTCCGCGGGCAGCAGGGACCGATGTTAAAATTGGCTCGTTCCTCAAAGTGCGCGGCGTCTGCCAGCCGTGGCTGAATGAAAAATCCCGCGTGGGCGGAATCTTTCTCTACACTCCGTCGCTGAATAACATCGAGGTGGCCGAGGCCGCCCTCGCCGATCCCTTCGCCGCACCCGAGGAAACCATCAACAACCTCCAACAATACCGGACACAGACCTTGCAGCAGCAGCAGGTGCTCGTTCGCGGTGTCGTTCTCCACCAAATGCCGGGCCGCTACGTCGTCGTTCAAAATGCGACGGGCGTGGTGCGAGCCCTCAGCCGCGACGATTCAAGTTTGGTCCCCGGCGACCAGGTCGACGTGGTGGGCTTTCCCGGTCGTCAGGGAAATCGCTCCGTCTTGCGCGGTGCGGTATTCCGGCGCACCGCCTCCGGGCCCGCGCCGACTCCGGCGCCACTGAGCCCGCAAGAGGGACAAAAGGTCGACCCGAAGTTGGATGGCCGCCTCGTCACCGTGACGGGGTCGTTGGTCAACCTGTCGTGGCGTCCCGAGGATACGCGACTCATGGTTCAGGTGGGCAAGGCCGTGATGGAGATTGTCTATCAGGGCGAACTACCCGCCAGCGTCCCGGATCAATGGGAAACCGGAAGCGAAATCACGGTCACCGGCCTCTATTGGGCCGAATACGACGACAACGATCTACCGACAAAATTTTCGCTTCAGCTCCGTTCGCCGAACGATATTGTCGTCCTAAAAAACCCTTCGTGGTGGACCGCCGGCCGTGCGCTGACCGGTCTCGGATTGTTCGCCGGATGTCTTGTTCTCGGATTGGCGTGGGTCGCCGTTCTGAAACGCAGGGTGTTGCGGCAAACCAACGTCATCCGGGAGCAGCTCGAAAAAGAAGCCAACTTGCAGGTTCGCCACGGCGAAATCATTGCGAATGCGAGCGATTTTATTTTCACCACGGACCTCGAGGGCAGATTCACGTCCTTCAATCCCGCCGGCGAACGCAGCATGGGATACAGCGCCACCGAGGCGCTTCAAATCGGAATCCGCGATTTGATCGCGGGCGAAGACGCCGCAATCGGCGACGCATTGCTCTCACTTGCTCACAAGTCCGAGCATACGCCGGCCGCACGGTTTGAAACTCGCTTCAAAACCCGCGAAGGCAAACTCGTCTGGATGGAAACAAGCGCGCGACCCATTCATGAAGCGGGACGTCCCGCGGGCCTCCTGGGCATCGCTCGCGACATCACGGAGCGCAAACAAATCGAGGACGAGTTGCGCCGTGCACGCGCCGCTGCCGAAACAACCACCCAGGCCAAAAGCGCCTTCCTGGCCAATATGAGCCATGAGATCCGCACGCCACTCAGCGGCGTGATCGGCATGAGCAACCTTTTGCTTGATACAACGCTCCAGCCGGAGCAACGCGATTTCGCCGAAACCATTCACAACAGCGCCCAATCGCTGATGACGATCCTCAACGACATCCTCGACTTTTCAAAAATCGAGGCCGGCAAACTTCAATTCGAGAACGCCGCGTTCGACCTCACTTCGCCCATTGAAGACTCGCTTTCCCTGCTCACCGCCCGCGCCAGCGCCAAGGAAATTCATCTCCTTTCCGATATCGCGCCCGACCTGCCTCGCTACGTGATGGGCGACCCCGGACGGCTGCGTCAGGTCCTGCTGAACCTCGTCGGCAACGCGGTGAAATTCACCGAGAAGGGCGAGGTGGTCGTCGCCGTCAGCCGCGTCGACGAAACCAACTCCCATATCCAATTGCGTTTCGAGGTCAGCGACACTGGCGTCGGCATGAGCGAGGAAACTCTGCAGCAACTTTTCAATCCTTTCTCTCAAGCCGATGCTTCAACCACCCGGCGCTTCGGTGGCACCGGACTCGGACTCGCGATCAGCAAACAGCTTGTTGAAATGATGGGCGGAAGAATCGGTGTCCACAGTCAATTGGGCCATGGCTCCACGTTTTGGTTCACCGTGCGGTTGGAAAAACAGCCGGGGGCCAACGTCGTCGCGGCGCCGGCTCTGGTGGATACGTTCACCGGCAAGCGCGTGCTCGTCGTCGACAGCCACGCCACCAGCCTGAAGATCGTTGGCCAATATCTCGAAGCATGGAAACTGCGTTGCGATGTCGCCAAATCAAAGGATGAAGCGATCAACCTCGCGACGGCCGCCGCCCAGGCCGGGGATCCCTATCGACTCACGATCCTCGACAACGACATGTTCGAAATTGATGGCGTCGCCCTGGCGAAAACGCTGCGACAGATTTCTCCGTATCAAAATCTCCTGTTCATTCTCCTCACTTCGCTCGACCGCCAGTTGGCGCGGCAGGAGCTTCCCGCCATCGGAGTGCGACGTGTATTGAGGAAGCCGATACGCCAGGATGACCTGAAGCGCGCGCTCCTCCGGCTGCTCGGCGACAATGCCGACGCCGACTCAAATCCGCAGCAAAACGCATCTTCCGAACTCCCCGCCGCACCCCAAATCGATTCCAAGCTCCGTATCATTGTGGCCGAGGACAATCTGGTGAACCAACGCATCATCGACATGCAGTTGAAAAAGCTCGGCCTCCGTACCGACCTCGCCGCAAGCGGCCACGAACTTCTCTCCGCGATGGAAAACAAGCCGTACGACCTCGTGCTTATGGATTGCCAGATGCCTGAGATGGACGGGTATGAAGCCACACGCCGCATCAGGACCAGCGGACGATTCCCCAGCCTCCGCATTGTCGCCATGACCGCCAACGCCATGCAGGGCGATCGCGAAAAATGCCTCGCAGCCGGCATGGACGACTACATGAGCAAGCCCATCAGGGTGGATGAATTGCGCCGCGTGCTCGGATTCAAAAACAGTTAGAGCACATACGATAAAACTGTAGCCGTAAATCGGTATTACAAACCGAGCTGTCTTCGTAGGGGCGCAGTCTTGCTGCGCCCTTTCTGTGGCAAAGCCAAACCGGGCGCAGCAAGACTGCGCCCCTACAGCCGAAGTTGTGCGGTTATGACATTTTTAAAAATGCTCTAGCCCCCATTTCCATCCTCGGCGCTGGCAGGAAGGCGCCGCTTCGCGGGTCAACCTTGGGGCGGTTTTACCGGTTCGGTAACGACTACCGTGCTTTCAACCGGCGAAGGAGCCTGACGACTTTCCACCAGATTGGCCACCCGCTGCGCATAATATTTGCTGGTTTCGGAGGCGCGATTGTTCAGCGTCGCATGCAAACCGGCGTTCCATGCGAGGCCGATGTGGTAAGGCGTCACCTCCAGCTTGTTCCGCTCCAGCCCCCGCTTGATCCATTCGTAGTGGGCTTCGGCCACGATTTTCGCCTCGGCATTGTCCGCCGCGAGCGAGAAGGGTTTCTTTGTGTAAGCGTACCAAACGGTAGGTCTAAATTGGAACGGTCCTAGTTCCCCGCGCCGGCCGATGCGCGTGGAATTGTGGGGATTTTCCACGTCATGGATCGCATCGAGCACCTCAGTGCGTTCCCACGCATGGGCGATCTGAGTCGATCCCAAAAGAGTCATGCCCGCCACAACCAACCGCCACAAACTGACAGCCCGACGTGAAAGAGAGAATGCACACAAACCAGCTCCGGATTGTGTCTGAGTGCTTGGTTTCATAAGCGCCGCGCGGGTGGGCTGCCTTAAGACAAGTATCGACAACACCGGTTCTGGCAAGAACCGGGAAAATTTTTACAGCTTAGATGCAAACAGGATCGTCTCTCTCGACCGATACCCTGGCGCAAAGGCTATTTTGCCGCTTGGATCGCTTCGAAACGCTGGAGGAGTTCGACGTATTCCCACATCGGACCACGGACGCCTCGTCGGCGCAGTTTGTCCATCGTCACGAGGAAATCCGGCGGCGGATCGCCAATAATCCAATTGTGAGATTGCGTTCGAACCTGACTCAAACGCGCATAAACATCCTTCACCGTAAAACCGGGTGCGAGGTAGAACCGCGGATCGACAAGATAATCGCCGGGAACTTCCCCGTTCTTCTCGGGATTGATTTCCCGCCAAAGCGGCGTGCCGGGATAAACGCGCATGCCAATGGTCGCGAAATAATACGAGCCGGGCAGCGATTGCGCCCGGACAATCGTTTCCTCAAGCGTCTCCTTCGTTTCGCCGGGGCCGCCCACAATCAGGAAGTGACTGTAATTAAGCTTCATGTCGTAGGCGAGGCGGCTGACGTCCTCGATTTCCTTGTAGCAAAAACTTTTCCCGTAGCGCTTGAGGACAGGATCGGAAAAACTATCGGAGCCAAATTCGACGTGGCGCAATCCTGCATCGCGCATCATCTCGAGAACCTCACGGGTGATCAGGCGGCTCGGGCGGAGAAAACATTCCCATTCGATGCCGAGCTTGGCGCGTATCAGCTCATTGCATACATCGCGCACGTGGTCCGGACGGGTGTTGAAGACGGAATCGACGATAAAGGTATATTTCACGCCGAGCTCGGCCATGCGCCGCAGTTCCGCCACGACTTCCGCGCCGGTGCGGTAACGACTGCGTTTGCCCTCAATCAATGGATAGGTACAATAACAACATTTGAGCGGACAGCCGCGCTGGGTTTGGACGCCGGGTAGCGAGCCTTCGGCGAGATAGCTCTTCATGATTTCGGGATCATGATAGGGTTCGGCCGTGAAGACCGCGTCGGAAGGATTGCGCGGCAGATGCTTCGGCTGGCCCGAATTATCGCGATAGTGCAAGCCGCTGATGCCGTCAAAAGTCGAACCACTGATAATCGACTTGATCAGGCGGGGCAGCGTTTCCTCGCCTTCGCCTTCGATGCCGTAGTCCACCTTGGTCAGCTCGTACAACTCCTTTGGAAAAACGGAAAAACCGCTGCCGCCAAGAATGAGCGTGGCTCGCGTCACTTCCCGCACCCGCTTGCAGCAGTCGAGCAATTCGTAGATGAAAGACTTGGGGTTATGGCATTGAACGTTGTCGATATTGCGCAACGTAAGCCCGATGAAGTTGGGTTTGTACGCCGCGATGCATTCCTCGAGCGTCCGCCCCGGAATGCGCGCGTCCCACGTCTTCGTATCCAATCCGTGACTACGCAAGGCGCCCGCCACATAAGCCAGTCCGAGCGGGTAGACCGGATATGGCTGGTCGTACTTGTTCAGGTTTACCAACAAGACCCGGCTGCAGCCGGAAGTTTCATCGATGGAAATCATGCGCGCGTCTCCTCTGTGAAATGGGCGACGACGTGAGCGGCAAGCGTGAAGACATTCATTGTTGGTGTAAAAAGCATGGATCCAAAAAGCTGATTATTTTGCCCCACCCTCCCGGTTTTGTCCAATCGCCTCGCGGGAAAATGGCTCAAGCTCCACCACCAGCAGAGCGGTGACCACAATCAGCGCGACCATCTGGCCAAGTGCCGAGATCACAGGGATATGGCTAAGCGCAAGTACGCCGAAGGAAGCCGCTGTCGTCATCGCGGAGAGCCGGATCGAAGGAGGCGGAAGATCGCCGCGCGCGGCATTTTCCGCCGAAAAGATCGCGTAATTGTGGCTCAGGCAGACGCCGAGAAACGCCCCGAGGAGGTGAAACAGATTCAAGGTCTGGCCCGCCAGTCCCAAAAGCCCGAAGGCAAACAGGCAACTGCCGGCCGGCAGCGAAAAAATCAACAAGCCGCGCCGCAAGCCATAGACCACAAAGACACTCAATCCCACCAATCCAAGTCCCACCGCGCTCAACCAAAGCGCCGACACGCGGTAGCGGCCGAAAAGGTGATTGAACGATTCCAGTTGTGCCGAGCTGACCGTGGCGAGCGTTGGCGGCGGTTCTGCTCCAGCCGGATGGTTCGTCAAGGTTGCGTACCAACTCGCCTTCGGACCGGCTTCCATCATCAGACCGAGCGGGCCCGACAACACGCTTCCGAGTCCGGAAACCAATTCGTCATAAGCCGGACGTTTCTCACGAACCAATAATTCCCGCCACGCCCCAAAGAACGGCTCGAAGGCGTCGGCCTCAAACCCTTGCGCGGCCAGTGAGGTCCGCAATGCCGATTCGAAATCCGCCAGCTTCCGCAAATTGTCGTCGAAATGCGCCCACTGCTCCGGCTCGGGCAATACCGAACCGACAGACACCGCTGTGCTGCCGGGAAACGCCTGGGCGTGCCATGCGTGGAAGCGACTCAATGCCGCCCGCGCCTCAGCCGCAGAAGGCCCCCGCGTCAGATAGATCGATTGCGAATCGTTTTCTCCAAAGAGTGCATGAACTTCCTCCGCATTGGCCCGCAATTCCGGCGAGGAAATATCAAGATCGCGGATGTCGTCTCGCCAGTGCAGCCGCGCAATGCCCACCGCAACCACTAAACATGCCACCAACGCGGCCCAACGCAGCACGTTCTTTCGACCGGCTCCCGGGAGCCTTGTGTGAATCAGCGCGCGCGTCTCCCACCAAGTGTCCTTCGATTGGGCGTACCAAAGAAAAGCAGCTCCCAGCGCACAAAGCAGTCCCGCACTGACGAACACCCCGAGTTGCCTGATCAACGGCAGATCCGAAAACAGGAGTAACAAAAAGCCGGTGATGGCGGTCAGCGAACTTGCCAGCAGCGGCTTCAACAGTCGGCGAGCCTTTTCCAGTGGCGGTTCACCAGCTGCGCGCGGAGGTTGCAGAAAAAGATAAAAACCGTAGTCGACCGCCACGCCACCCAACAACGAACCGACGACAAAGACCAAAACATGCACGCGCGAAAATACGGTGGTGGTTACAATCCATGCGCCCAACAGCGAAAAAATCAGCACAGGTGCGAGATTCAAAGCCTTGTAGGGCCGTCGCACCCCGGCAAAACCGATCGCGAGCACCGCCACGAGCGAAAGCAGGTTTAGGCCTGACATTTCGCCTTCGATCCGCCGACGGCTCGCCTCGGCGAACCGACTGATGGCGGACCAGCGAAGTTCAAATTTGCCCAGGGCCGCGGCGGCGGTTTCGGCGTCGGCCACCGCTTTGAAAACCGGCGCCTGCCCTTCTTCTTTCAGGGGTGACGCCGTCGTGCGTGCCCAGATTAATATATTGCTGCCGTCCTTCCCCGCCCCGGCCATGCCGGAAAATGCCTGCCATGGTTCGAGGGCGCGTGGCACGAGCAAAAGGGGATCGGAGGGAAGCATGTCCTGAAAAGCCATCGCCTCTGGCTTCGCCAGAAAGGCCGAAAGCTCGCTCGCCGTTTTTTCGGCGGCCCAGTGCGCGAAATCCGTCCGCCTTGGTCCGGTGTCGTATTCGGTTTTCCACGACGCCAGCTTCGCCGGAAGAAGCAAATCGAGGCGTTGATCGAAAATATGTTTTCCGACCGGTACAAAAGCCTGCGTGTCGCCGAGCCTCACGACTTCGGCAAACGCCGGCGAACCTCGCAAGGTCTCGATGAACTTGTCCGTCATCCGCTCACGAAGCGCCTTCGCCTCGCCACCGCTTTGTGTTTCCGAAAAACGAAGGACCAGCAGGACAACCCGGGCAATGCGATCGTTGGCCAGTTGCCTGACCAGCGCCAGTTCCGGCTCGCGCTCGTCGGCGGGAATCAGCTCAAGCACGTCCGTCGAAACCTTGCGATCATAGTCAAACCGCCAGAACCAAAGACCTCCCGCCAGTACCAAAAAGGCGAGAACCAGACGTGCAACGATTTTATGACGAGGCGCAGACATGCGTCTTAGCGGAAATACGCCTTCTTTTCCTCGGGCGTGAATTCCATGCCCTGGCGCGTTTCGCCGATGAAAATTTCCACCCGTTGCATCGCCGAGCGGCGAAATTCGAGTTGTCGCATCATATTCCCGCTGCCCAAAGCCGTGATTCGCCCAAGCGTGCTCGCAAGTTGTGCATCACGCGGCACGAAATCCAGACGCCACTCGTCGCCTTCCCGCACGGCATAAACCTGAAAGGCCTGATCCAGCTTCTGCCAGTCGAAGTTTAGAATCGGAAGGAGCGCCGTGGTAGCAGCGGGGGAGTTGGGGTCTACGGGAATTTCCCGCTGATGGCTGTTCTGATCGCGCAGGAGCAAGCCACGGGAATCGATGACGATCGTCCTTTTCTCCGGATCGGTATAACCAAGACTCATACCCAACTCTGGCGAAAGTCGCATCACGCCCTTGAGCACCACGGGGATTTTTTTAAAGGGAAACCAACGATGTTCGGTGAATTCGGATACCACCGAGCGGCGCGCGCCCAGCTCCGCGAAAAGCGGCAGCCATGCGGCGTCGTTTTTGCCCGCGACCAACTGCGGTCCCATTTCAGGAATCGCGGCCGCCTGCAAAACCAGCGCGGCAAAGAACAAAAAAATGGAAAATCGTTTCATGCGGTTTTACGGCGGAAGATCAGCCCAGCCCAGCGGAACAGCAACAGCTGTGTGATAAGTCGCGTGTGCAGCCAGATCATCCGCAGATTGTCGCGCAGGTAATGAAAATGCGAGATGCCGCCTTCCTCGCGGGAAAGGTAGCGACAGGTCGCAGGGACGTTGATCGTCGGCGTGCCAGCCCAGACCAGGCGAACGGCGACCTCCGGATCGAAATCGTAGCGACGAGCCCAACGCGTGGAGGAAAGCACGCTCGCAAGCGGGGCAAGGGGATAAACCCGGAAACCGAAGAGCGGGTCGGCGATCGCTTTGCCGAACGTTTCGAAATGCACCAAACCCACGCTGAGTTTGCGTCCCTGCAGCCGGACCTGCGGCGCCTCGGGCCCAAAGACCGGCTGGCCGAGGACGAGCGCCTCCGGACTTTGTTGCGACATCTGCATGAATTCGGCGATGCGATCCGCCGGATGCTGGCCGTCGGCATCCATGACCAGCGCATGGGTAAAGCCCGCCGCCAGCGCTTCCTGCGCACCGGCAAGCACGGCCGCTCCTTTTCCGCCGTTCTTCGGCAAGCTGACAATGCGCAACCCCGGAGCGATCTCCTCCATTTCCTCAACCAATCGACCGCTGCCATCTGTGCTGCCATCGATGACAACCCAAACCGGTTGCCAGTGAACAAGCGCCTCGCGCACCGTCGCAGCGAGGCGTTCCGCCCCGGTGTTGTAGCTGGGAATCAGCACGAGATGGGTGGTCGAAGCGCTCATGCTGTTGCTGGAACGCGAAGCGTTTCCGAAATCCTTTTTTCGATTTCCGCCGTCAAAACGGAGGCGTGACGCTCTTCCACGTGCTCCCAACGACGATCGAGCGTGATTTCCACGCGAATGGGCATCTCCGCCGGCACCTTCCACCAGGGGCGCCCGCGCGCAGTCGCCTCGGTCATCCGAATCAGAATCAATTGCACCGGCGCCCGCGATTGCGCTGCGATGATGGCAAAGCCCGGTTTAAAAGGCGCAGGCACGCCTCCCGGCTCAGTTCGCGTCCCTTCCGGAAAAATCAAAATGGAGCAACCCTGCGCCACCTTCTCCGAGGCAGCGCGAATCACATCGACCCCGGCGTCGCCCGAAACATATTCGGCCATGATGGCGGCGGGGCCGATCACCGGATTGCGCATCAGACTGGGTTTGAAAATGCAGACGGCATTCGGCAGCCGGGCGAGGAGGAACGTGGCATCGATCAACGCGGGATGGTTCGCGATATAGACCGTACCGGGTTTGAGTGGTTCGTCAAAGCCATGCCAGCGCATCCGCACCGCGCGGCTCGCATGCAGCCACTTCAGCCAAAAATCGAACAGTATTCGGATCGCAGCCCGCACGCCATTGCCGCGGGCATGCCGGTTCGGCAGCGGCAACAGGCAAATGCAGGCCAGGTTCAACCCCAGCCCGACCGCTCCAAAGAAAAACCAGGAAAGATAATAAATAACGACGTAATAGGCGCGTTTGCCCCGGGTGATCATGCGGCCACCTCCGGCTTCGTCGTCGGGTTGAGCGGAATGAAATTAAACCAATGGTACGGAGACACCCGCAACAGCTCCTCCAATTGCGTGAGGAAGCCTTGAAAATGCGCCCTCGCCCGTTGCAAACCGGCCTCGCGCGATTCGCCCGCCGATGGCTCGAAACGCGGCGAGGCATGCAGCCAGGAGTGTCCCGGTCCGGGCAAGCCAACCGATAGAATAACCGGACGGTTAAAGATGAACGCCAGGTGATAAATCGTAAACGGGAACCAGCGTTTAGCTCCAAGAAATTGGAAGGCTTCGGTCTTGGCCGAGAAATCCACCCGGTCGCATTGCAGCGCGATGGCGGCGTCGCTGCGCGCGGCATCTTTGAGCGCAAAAAGCATTTCCGACGGCTGGTTGATCCAGATGAATTCCAACCCTTTCCCAAAACGCGCGGAGAGACGCTCGGTGTCGTGTGAATTGCCCACACGCATACGGACAAGATAAATCCGCCCCTTGTTCATGCCGCCAAGTTGGAAACCCAACAGATCCGACACACCGACGTGAAACGTTCCCAGCAGCGCAGGTCCGCCCTGCGTGTACCACTCGCGAAACGCATCCGCGCCGGCCGCAAATTGGCACGGATAAGGCCGGCCGTTGGCCACCCGCAGACGTTGCATCAGCGCTTCCTCGAAAGCGAAAAAATGCCGGCAGACCTCCAGCCACGAGGGGTCGCGACCGAGCATGACTCGCAAATATTCGCGCGAATGTCGGCGCTGCGCCGGCATGCCCGCGACGGCAACCGCCGTACCGATTGCTCGCAAGGGCCGAAAAATCATTTCGGGCAAAATCAGATCGGTGATGCGCAGAAACTGATAGCCCCAGCCCGGGCCGGGATTGCGCGCACCGTGACTTTCCTGCGGCAGTTCCTGCGCCGGCGTCATGATTTGCTCCATACGAGCTGGAGCTTCAGACCCGGCAGCATTGGGCCATTGTAATTGTTGCGGCTTTCCAGCAAGCCGAACCATTCGTAAAGTGACAACCTGCCCACGGAGTCGGAATCCTCGACCACCGCGACCCGCCCCACGGAGCCCGCCGCATCGTCGCGCCCCAGCCCGAGTGCAAATGCAAATGTGCGCCCGCTCGCCACCCCTCGTTCGCGCAGCCAGGTGCCACGTTCCTCGCCGCCGCAAAACAAGACGCGCGCAGCGGGGTTTATCAAAGCGGCTACAAGCGCATGCCCGGCCAGGCCGCCAGCACCGGCAAAAGGGAAAAGTTCCGGCACGCCGCGCTGACGTCCGATGAGCCCCTGCTGCACGCCGCTGGGATGAATCGAGGTTTGAAACATCGTCGGGCTGGCGCTGGGAAAGCTTTCGAGAAAAGCCTCGAGCGCGCGACTCTCGCCGTATTCCGACGCGTACACCACGGCGTCGGCCGATGATGGATCGAGTGCGCCCAGAACCGAACCCGTCAACATACCCAACTGGGTCATGCGGCGGGCCGCGCCGGCCGGGAAACGGGACTTCAAGCGTTCGCGGGTGGCCGCCGGCTCCTCCAGCCCGGGCGATTCGGTAAAAACAGCCTGGATCGTGCGTTCAATCATGGGCGAGGAGAAGGGCCGCGTGCGCGCCCCCGAAGGCGTTGCTCGCGCAAAGCACGGCATCGAATTCACGGTTTGAAAATGGTTCGGTTGCGACGTTCTTCGTGAAGGCCGGCGCCGCCGTGCCGACCGTGCCCGGACTGCGGCCGGCGCGGATGGACTCAACGGCGATAGCGAGTTCCACTAATCCGCAGCTGCCCAACGTGTGACCGAGGCTGCCCTTCCAGCCGACGAGCGGCGCGTCAGGGAAAGCCGCAGCGAGACGGTTCGATTCAAGGCGCCCCGCTTCCAGCGTGCCAGTGCCGTGGCCTTTGATCCAAAGGCGCCGGCCGTTAGCTTTTTCCAAAATTGGCGCGAGGCAGGCCTGAAAGCCCGCGCCATCCGGCTGATTGGCCGTGAAGTGAAACATCTCGTTGTGCAGGTTCTGCGCGAGGATTTTGAAACCCTGGCCTTCGCGCGATAACACCGCGTAAGCCGCGCCGTCGCCGAGTCCGATCGAGCCGGTGGCACGATCCATGTAAGGCGCGGGAAAATCGGTGTTGAGAATTTTCAGCGCGTGAAAACCGCCGGCCACGAATGGACTGATAAAATCGAACGTCGCCACCAGCGCTTCGTCCGCGAGCCCGGAACTTACGATCCGCGCGGCATGCACGAGGCCGAGATGAGCCGAAACGCAGGCGTGGGAAAAAATTGCGAAGTTGTCGCCCCACCCCTGTTCACGCCTCAACCAATCGACACACGCCTGAGGGGAACCAAAGGCCAGATGCCCTTCATCTCCCGTTTTGCGAAAAGCGTGCAGACTGCCCACCCCAAAATTGCTGCTCGTGACGAAAATCGGGCGGCGCGCACTGCCCCAGCGATGCCCGGCCACGGGAGCGAAAAGTTTTTTCACCGCCGCACCCCAGGCCGGTGGATTGGTTTCATCCATCGCTCGACCGGGCAGCAACGCCACGGGCACGAGATCGCCGCCATCCACACCTGCCACCGGGACGGGTTTCAACGCTTTGTCACCGCGCAAAAGCGCCGCGCAGGTCGCGGACGCATCGCCAAATGGAGTAAGGCAACCGCAGTCGGTGACTTTGACGGCGTTGGAATCTGCCGGAAAAGGCATGAGGGGTTAAAATCAGGACGGCAGTCGTGACGGATCGGCACGCTGACGAATAAAAGCTGCAAGACCCGCCACGCTCGACAGCGCCTGTTTCGATTCTTCGCTGCTGCCGATTTTAATGCCGAACTCCTTTTCGAGTTTCACCACGAGCTCAAGTGCATCAATGGAATCGAGCGCAAGGCCGGTGCCAATCAATGGCTCCGCGTCCTTAATTTCCTCGGGTTTGACCCCTTCAAGTCGAAGGGTTTCAACAATGATGTGTTTCAAGCGGTTTGTGAGGGGGTCGGCCATACGAAAAAGTGTCCTTTAGTGAGGCGGCTAGCCCGGTGTGCCGCAAGCCCGGAACTTGCCCTTTTAAAAAATGCGCTCGCGGAGCCACTTCTGCGGAACCGCAACGTGAGTCAGGAGATATTCCGAGGCTTTGAGCGCCGGCCCGGACCTCAAGGCGGTTCGCAGGTTTAAGCCACGGTCTTCAAAACGTGGCAAACATTGCTGCCACCAAAGCCGCTGCTGTTGTTCAAAACAACATGCGGTCGCACCGCCTCCGTGGCGCGCGGCAGGTTCAGTCCCGCGCAAGACTCGTCGGGTGTGACCAGGTGCGGATTGCCCGGAATATAACCTTCCTTCATCGCCAATGCGCAAAAGGCCGCCTCCATTGCGCCCGCCAGCGAAAGCGGATGACCGGTGAGGGCCTTCGTGCTGCTGATGCGGGGCGTCGCGCCTGCGCCGTCAAAAAGCGTCTTCAACGCGATGGCTTCCGCCCGGTCGCCGACCGGCGTGGAAGTGCCGTGGGCGTTGACATAGTCGATATCGGCTGGTTTTACCCCGGCGTCGGCCAGGGCGCGGCTCATTGCGCGATGCAAACCCGCACCGGCAGGATGGGACATCGCCACGCTGTGTCCGTCGGCCGCCTGTCCCCAACCTGCGACTTCCGCATAAACGGGGGCGCCGCGCGCGGCAGCGAGCGAGGCTTCTTCGAGAATCATCACAACCGAACCACCTGCACCGACAAAACCGTCCCGCGCCACATCGAAGGGCCTGGAAGCCTTGCCCGGATCGCTTTGCGCCGAAAGGGCGCGCATCGCGGCGAAGGGCAGCAGTGTCTCCGCGTTGAGCTCCTCTGCGCCCACTACGATGATGCGCTTGAGACGGCCGAGGCGAATCTCGTCACAGCCATAACCAATCGCATGGCTGGCGGAGGCGCAGGCCGAGACAAAACCGCAAACGGCGCCGGTGATATGGAAGTGCGCCGCGAGATTGAAGTTCAAGGTGCCCGCGATCGAACTGACCACGCCCATCGGGTTCCCACGTTCGCCCTTCACGGCATGCATTTGCGCCAGATTGTTATACATCAACATGGCCGAACCGGCAGATGCGCAAAAAATTCCCGTCTGGTCGTCGTTGGCGATATCCTCTGGTTTAAGACCGGCGTCGGCCAGTGCCTGGGTCAGCGCGCAAAAAGCGTAAACACCGTGCGGAGCCATCCCACGCAACGTTTCGCGCGGCAGATCGTAGCGCGCCGGCCAGGTCCAGTCCCGGGGATTCGGACTGTCGACGTTGAAGTCCTTGACCGTTCCCGCGACTTTTACCGGGATCGCGGGGTTTCCCAAAAACTCCACGTTCGCGAGGCCGTGGCGCCCCGCGCGCAAGCTGGCATCGACCGACGCGCGGTCGTTTCCGATCGGCGTGATGAAACCCAGGCCGGTGATGAGGACGCGGCGGCCGCCGGAAATGGAAGACATCAGGCGGAAGGTTTATTCTCGGTCAGCTTCTTGGTGACGAAACCGCGCAGCTCGCCGATGGTGCGCACCGACATGAGTTCGGTGTTCTCGATCCGGACTTTGAACAGATCCTCGAAGAAAAAAACCGTTTCAGCCACCGCCAGAGAATCGTAACCGAGATCCTCCATCAACTTCATCTCGTCCTTGATTTCGATATTGGTGGCCCCGAGGTTGCGCTTCGGCATGAAATCACGCACGGCCGCCAGCACCACAATTCGCAGAGCTTCCGGGTCGCCGGTGGTGCGAAAACGCTCATAAGCATCGCGAGCCTCAGCGGGGTATCGGGCCAATTGGGAGGGGGAAGCAGGGAGATTTTCGAAGGACATCTGCCATGAGCAAAGGGAACCTGCGTCCGGGCTCAAGCCTTCGCTATGCTCATTTTTTGCTGAAAGTGTTAAAAGTTGGTCCGTCGCGATTTTTCTCGCACCGCGCCCTGCGGCCCAAAAACCTCTGCCCTCCATGTCGGAGACGCTCCACGACTTCTGGCTGGCCAACGTCCGGCAAGCTCCCCACGCCCTCGCCTTGATTGAGGGTGAAAGCGGCCGCATGTGGACGCGCGCCGAACTTCAGCAAGCCGCCAACGCCTGGTTGCAAACACTGCCCGACCAACCCGCCCTCGCCCGCCGTCGCGTGGCACTCGCCGAGCCGAATGGCCCCAGCTGGCTGACCGCATTCATCGGACTCCTCCAAGCGGGCGCCGTGATCGTGCCGCTCGATCCAGCCGAACCAGCCGAAGCGCGAAATGCCACCGCCAATGCCGCAGGCGCTAGTTGGATCTGGGAAATGGGTCAGCTCCGTCCGCTTAAACGCTACGCTCCGGGACGTCGGAAAGACCTCTGCCTGGTCAAACTGACCAGCGGCAGCACCGGCACGCCGCGTGCCTTGGTCTTTACTCATGCGCAAATGGCCGCGGATGGACGCCAAGTTTGTTCGTCGATGGGCATTCGCCCCGACGATTTGAACCTCGGGATCATCCCCTTTGGCCATTCGTATGGCTTGGGCAACCTCATCGTGCCGCTCCTCGTTCTAGGCACGCCAGTCGTGACTGCCGCCAGCCCCTTGCCCGCCGCTCTTGCTGCGGATTGCGCCAGATGGAAACCCACGGTTTTTCCCGCGGTGCCCATGCTGCTCCGGGCGCTCACGCTCACCGGAGTCGAACCTTCTGCCATCGCCAGCCTGCGACTCATCATCTCCGCCGGGGCGCCATTGCCCCCCGATGTCGCAACGGCGTTTGCCCGGCATTTCGGCAAACGCATTCATTCTTTCTATGGCTCCAGCGAGACCGGCGGCATCACATTTGATCGAACTGGCGAAGCCGCGCTCGATGGTCGCAGCGTGGGCACTCCAATGGATGGCGTGCGCCTGCAATTCCGCCGCGGCGGACGCTTCCAAGTCGTCAGCAAAGCCGTCATGGGAAAAGGCCACCACTCGCCACCGGATCGCGCAGAATTGAATGACAAAGGCGAACTGGTTCTCCTCGGCCGAACCGGCCGAACCGCCAAAATCGCCGGCCGCCGGGTCGATCTTGGCGAAATCGAAAAACTCCTTCGCACCGTGCCCGGCGTGACCGATGCCTTTGCCATGCCCCACCCGTCGCGGCCCGATGCCCTCGCCGCCGCCATTGCGGGCACAACTGAAGCCTCCGTCGTCCGCCAATCGCTCCGCCTTCGCGTTGCCCTTTGGAAAATTCCCGATCGCTTAGTCGTGTTACCCGAACTGCCGCGCACCAGTCGTGGAAAAGTGGATCGGAAAAAATTGGCACAGCTGCTCGCGGGTTGATGGCCGTACCCGGGACTCGCCGAATTACAGACCTTTAACCAGTCCGCACGCCCATCAACGTCGCTTCGATTTCCAAGGTGAGCTCCGCGCGGCAAATATCCGAACGCAAATAGCTCACCCGGTCCGTGGGCAACAATAACGTTTGCTCGAGCGCCGTTTTGATCTGCGCGAGTTCGTTGGCCCTGCGAATGTAGACTTTGAAATGCCGCTCGCCACCCCGTTTCGCACCGAGATTGTCGTCCAGGCCACAAGCCTTCGAAATCAGCCTCAAATTACGCACCGTGCGCTCGATCTGACCGGCGGTATCATCCGGCGCGACGGTCTCGTGGCCTTCGATTGCGGCCGTGCCCGAGATAAACACGTCCGCCGAACCATTCGCCATCGGCACAAGCGAAGCCCGGGAAAAACTCGGCGGACGGGGGCCATGTTTTTTCGGGTATTTGTAGGCGGAGACTTGTTCTGGATTTTCGAAATGCCGGGGCTCGGTGTCACAAGCTGCAAAAACGACGGTTAATTCGTCATCTTCCGTGCCCACCGCCGACGCCGACGGCAAACGACGCTCAAAACCGGCGCCAAATGTTTTCTCGAACGCCAACGAGCGTCCGTGACAAAACGCGCGGTAGTTTTCCAGTCCTGCGGAATCCGGTTCATTAATGCGTGGCACGTAATGCCAGACGCGGCAGAGATGCAGTTTTTCGAGCGCCAAAAACAAATTTGCATAAAGCCGGTCGGTGGCCTGCTCCAGTCCATCGGCGATGGAAACCGCAATCCGACCGACTCGCCAGGGCCCAGCCTGTTGGAGCTCGAAATTGCCCACCGTTCCAGCGGGTTTGGCTTCACGAAAGAGCGTCTCCTCTTTTTCGCCAGCGAGCACGGGCAAACCGACTGCGCGGCGCGGTTTGATGGTAAGAGCTGGTTCGAGGATATACATGGACCGCATTTTCTCTGCGGAAGTGTTGCCAGAGCTTCAAGCTTCGTTCGCTCGCCGCAAGCGCTTTTCTGCGCCGCGGAAGGGAGGCTTCGTTAAGGCTTGATCCGCCAGAGAATAAAGTCTGCCACCGCCCGCTTGGGAGCCGGGCCGAAATCGTGCCTGGCACCGGCCTTCGCGAACATCGTCACCGCGTTGTCCTCCGCGTCCATTCCCAGCCCGGGCTGGCTCACGTCGTTGGCTACGATCCAATCGAGTTTTTTTTCTGTGAGTTTTCGCTGTGCGTAGATTTCAACGTCACGCGTCTCCGCCGCAAAACCGACGACCGTCTGTTGCGGTGTCTTGGTTGCCGCAAGCGTTTTCAAAATATCGATCGTTGGCTCCAAATCCAACGTGAGCCCGCCGGTGGTCTTTTTCGTTTTCTCGGCCGAGCGAAAACGTGGCTTGTAATCCGAGACTGCCGCCACCGCGATGAACACATCGCAACCGCCAAAAAGCGGGAGGCACGCCTCGTACATTTCCTGCGCCGTGACCACGCGGGTGAGACGCACGCCCGTGGGCGCGGCCAGCGAGACCGGTCCGCTAACCAAATCGACCAACCAACCCCTTGCTACGCCAGCCGCAGCCAGAGCGTAGCCCATTTTGCCACTCGAACCATTGCTAATGAACCGCACAGGATCCAAAAACTCGCGTGTCGGGCCGGCGGTGATGAGGCAGCGGATTGGTTGGGGCATATATCGGTCATGACAACTTCCCTTCCTTTTGTCCACCTATCGATAAATCGTCCGCACTACACTTTGGATGTACCATTATGTTATGTCATCCATTAAATGACAATGGATTGAAGCTCAGAGCGTCTGCCACCGCGACTGGGATTGACCATTTCCAAACACGTTTGTCATCTAATAAATGACAAAGGTGTTATCACAGCACCTTTGATGAGATGAGCGCTGGCTACAAATCGGACCCAGCATCCTCAACTGCAAAATGGACTAAGCAAGTTGGCGCAGGAGCCAGTCGGAGGCGCTTCCTTTGGCGGGCTGGTGCAGAACTTCGCGGAGTTTTTCCGCACGTGCGGCAGTTTCTTCGCGGCGCTTCGGATCGTGCAGACACGCGCTCAATTCTTTCGCCAAAATCTCGGGCGTCGCGGCGCCTTGGATAAATTCCGGGTACATCGACTCCTTGAGCAACAGGTTCGCGATTCCGAGAAACTCTACCTTGATGATCAACCGGCCCAGCAAATATTCAATCGGCTGAGCGATGTACATGACCACGCCGGGAATTCCCGCGAGCGCACAGCGCATCGACATCGTGCCTGAACTTGTCAGCACCGCTGACGCCGCCACCGGTTCACCCGCAGGACGAAGCTCAACATTCGAAGGTGGATTAGCGGCACTTAATATGGCGAGAATCTCCGGACTGGGATACAATGCCACAGCATCGCGTTCGCCGAGCTTTTCGTACGCCTTGAGCATAACCGGAAACATCCGGCGAACAGCCGAACTACGGCTTCCAGGCAAGAGCAGGACCGGCCCGTCCGGGTCAAAACGCACCGGCGATACGACGTGCGGAGCCAGGAATGGATGTCCGACGAATTCTACAGGAAGTTTCGTGTCGGCGTAGACCTCCGGTTCGAAGGGAAAAATCACAGCCAATCCGTCGAGGTATTGCGCCATCTTAAAACGCCGTTTCGCACGCGATGCCCAAATCTGCGGACTGATATAATAAAGCGTTTTGATTCTGCCGCCGGCTTTCGCCGACAGCCCACGCTCAAACATCATTTTCGCAATGCGCAGGTTCAGACCCGACGAGTCGACGAAACAGATCGCCTTCGGCTGAAATTCTTCGATCCAGCGGAGGATTTCCCGAAACAACGCCTTGAAGTAAGAAATGTTTTTCAGCGTGTCGACAAAGCCGATGACCGATCTCGCCGTCATATCGCGCAGCAGTTGCGCGCCAGCCGCAGCGAGCCTCGGACCTCCGAGCGCTGCCACTCGCAAGTCCGGGCACTTTGCCAAGACGCCGCTTAACATCCGCGCCGCATGCTCGTCACCCGAGTGTTCGCCCGCGATGATCAGCAAGTCGACACGACCGCCAGTCGGAGGGGGAAGCGAAAGTGGAACGAGCGCGGGCATGAAAGTGGTCTCAGTTTTTTCCGCCACAGAGGGCACAGAGCTCGGACACAGAGTTCACAGAGAATCCAAAGAAAGCACATATCGAGTGACAGAAGCGGCCGGCAAGATACACGCCCACGTTTTGGCCTCCCGCCGCCTCTGTGTCCGAGCTCTGTGTCCTCTGTGTTCCCATGCCTTTACCTTTTCGCCGTGATCGCGCGGATTTGCTCGGTGATCGTTATCGCCACTTCGAGCGCACTTTTGCCGAGTTCGGCGCCGACCTTGGGTGTCTGAGCCTTGGTGACACTTTCAACAAAATGTGCCAGCTCGATGGCAAGTGGTTCGCCTTTTTCTATCGGAATTTCTCCCACCGGGATCGAGCTCACGTCGCCTGGTTTCGCGAGACCGACTTTCAATTTCAGGCCGTACGCGATCAGGTCGCTTTTCTTCACGAGATGACCCTTCTGGTTCATGAAATCCAGCGAGAGGTAGGCATTTTCCTGAAAGATGCGAATCTCGCGATTTTTCTTCAGGCTCATGCGACTCGCGCTGAGATTCGCGACGCAGCCATTGGCAAACTGAATGCGGGCGTTGGCGATGTCCTCGGTTTTGGAAAGCACGTTCATCCCCACGCTGTCGATTTTTTCGATCGGCGATTTCACGAGCGCAAGCACGATGCCGATGTCGTGTATCATGAGATCGAGCACCACGCCCACCTCGGTGCCACGAGTTTGGTAGGGAGCGAGTCGTTCGGTTGTGATGTAGCCGGGTCGATCGATTTCCTTTTCGAGGAAACTCATAACCGGATTAAAATGCTCGATGTGCCCGACCTGCACGAGCCGCTGAGCGGCCTGAGCGGCGGCGAGCACTTTTTCCGCTTCTTCGAGTGAAGCGCAGAGCGGTTTCTCGATTAGCAAATGGCAACCTTTCGCCAGCAGCGGCAATGCGACTTCGGCATGTTTATCCGTCGGAACGACGACGGAAACGGCGTCGCACGCCTCGCCCAGTTCTTCGATCGTGGCGAAGCGCTTGCAATTAAACTTCTCGCAAATCTCCTTCGCGCGAATGTCGCTCGTTTCGAAGATGCCGGCGAACTCGACGTTTTTCATCGAGGCGTAGATGCGGGCGTGGTGCTGGCCGAGAGAACCGACGCCGATCACGCCGCAAACGATTTTTTCTTTTTTAAATTTAAACATGCTGGAGGACTCCTTCGTGGAGGAAAGTTTTGCGGCTGGTTTTGGCAGCATGCGCAACGTTGTGCGTGACGAGGACGAGCGCAGTTTTCGTTTCGGCGGAAAGACCAAGCAACAAATCAATCACGGCGTCGCCCGTTTTTTCGTCGAGATTGCCCGTCGGTTCGTCCGCGAGGATGAGTTGTGGCGAATTCATGAGCGCCCGCGCCACAGCCACCCGTTGACGTTCACCGCCGGAAAGCTGAGATGGCAAATGATGCGAGCGCTCGCCCAGACCGACTTTCGCGAGCAATTCGCGTGCTCTCGTCTTTTCGGACGAACCAACAGAACCCACCATGCGCCGGGCCATGAGCACGTTTTGCAACGCGTCGAGTTCCGGAATCAGATAAAACGACTGAAACACCATGCCGAGAAAAGTCGCGCGCTGGATCGTTTGCGTGACCTTGCGTTCGCTCCAGAGAATCTCGCCGCTATCCGGCGTATCGAGCGCGGCGAGCAGGTTGAGCAAAGTCGATTTTCCCGAACCCGATTCGCCACGGATGCTCACACTCTCACCAACCGCCACCGCCAAATCCACGCCGCCCAGCACCTCGATGCGACGGTCGCCACTGAGGTAGGTTTTGCGCAAGGCGCTGGCTTGAAGGACAATGTCACTCACTGCGAAGCGCCTCCACGGGTTTGAGTTTCGCCGCGCGCCAGGCGGGCAACAGTCCCGCCATCATCGAAATCAAGACCGAGCAGATCACGATCATCACGATATCAGATGTCGCGGTATGCGAGGGCAGCTGGCTGAATTGATAGAACCGTTGCAGCACTTCGTCGCGCTGCGTGATCCTAGTTACAAAAGCGACGAAATCGTTGCGACAAGCAATCGCAAGGAACCCCAGGCCAAGGCCGAGCGCCGTGCCTACAACGCCGATGATCAGGCCTTGAAAACAGAAGCACGCTGCGACCTGACGTGAATTGGCGCCCAGCGCCGCGAGCAAACCGATTTCACGGGTTTTGCGAACCACTGAGATGAGCAACGAACTCGTCACCGAAAAACCCGCGACAATCACGATGAAGATCAGGAGGAAAAAGATCATGTTTTTCTCCAACTGAAGCACCCAGAGGAAATCCGAAAAGCTGTCCATCCACGAAAACGCACGAATGCCGGAGGGCAGGGCGGCATTCAAGCGCGAGGCCATTTCATCTTCGTTCACGCCCGGTTTGATCCGAACGTTGATGCCGTGCACGCCGGCGCCGAGACCGTACAATTCCTGCGCGAGCCGCAACGTGCAATAAAGCATGCTGCTATCGAGTTGTTGATGGCCAATGGTTATAATTCCAACCACGCGCACTTCCCGTGGGAGAAAAGCTTCGTCACTCTTGAGCTTTTCGATCATCAGAGGCGAATACACCTCGATCTTACTGCCCACACTTGCACCAACGGAACTCGCGAGTTGCGAACTGAGAATCACCGAATCGTCGTCGAGATCGTCGAGCGAACCGAGCTGCACATATTTGCCGAGTTCCACCACCTTCTCGACGTTGTTCAAGTCGAGCCCACGCATCGCGGGATACGAGGGTTTGTTGTGGTATTCGATCATGACCACGCCCGAAGCCGTGGGTGTCGCCGCGACGACGCCAGGCACAGTTTGCACCTTTTTCAGCACCTCCGCGTAGTCCATGATGATGCCGCCGGATTTGATCTGAATCTCGCCTTCCGTATCCACAATCATGCGACGAATTTCGTGGCCGAAACCGCCCATCACGCTCATGACCACAACCAACAAAGCCACGCCAAGTCCGACGCCTGTGATCGAGATGAAGGTGAAAAACGGAAACCGTCGCCCGGTCGGGAAAAGCTGCTTGAGGGCAAGGTATAAGTACCAAGGCATCGGAAGAAGAAAGACTGAAAGGCTGAAGGGCTGAAAGGCTGAAATGGTTGCGGCTAGCCTAGCTATGACCACCAGCTGCCGGCTTCGTTCAGGCTTTCAGTCATTCGTTCTTTCAGTCTTTGCCTTTTACGCCCCTGGCCTGAGCTGCGGGAAAAGGATCACGTCGCGGATGCTTTCGGCGCCGGTCAGCAGGATGCAGAGACGGTCGATGCCCACGCCCATGCCACCGGCGGGCGGCATGCCGTGTTCGAGCGCGCGGAGAAAATCCTCGTCGATGTTCTGCTTTTCCTCGCCGGCCTGCGCTTCGAACATCTGGCGCTGCACGAACGGGTCGTTCTGCTCCGAGTAGGCCGGGGCGACTTCCATGCCGCCGATCGTCAGCTCGAAAACGTCGATCGTGGTCGGATCGTCGATCGTGATTTTGGCCAGCGGGCAAAGTTCCTTCGGCAGGTGCGTGACAAACGTCGGTTGGATCAGCGTGGGCTCGATTTTCTTGGAGAAAATTTCGTTGGTGATTTCGAATTCCTCCCACGCCGGATTGACTCCGCAGCCGAGTTTTTCGGCGCCAGCGATCTTCTCGGCCTTGCTGCGCTCGAACCAGTTGGCATCGCCAGTGACTTCACGGATGAGGTCCTTGTACTTCACTTCGCGCCATTCGCCGGCGAAGTCGATCATCTGGCCGCTCGCGGGATGGACAATCTTGGTGGTGCCGAGGATTTCCGTGCAGATCGAGGTGAGCAGGTCCTTGATGAGCGCCATCATGCCGCGGAAATCGCTGTAGGCCTGATAGACCTCCATCATGGTGAACTCGGGATTGTGGCGACGCGAAATGCCTTCGTTGCGGAAGTTGCGGCCAATTTCGAACACGCGGTCAAAGCCGCCAACGAGCATGCGCTTGAGGTAAAGTTCGAGGGAGATGCGCAGGAAGAAATCGACGCCAAGCGCGTTGTGGTGGGTATTGAATGGTTTGGCTGCGGCGCCGCCGGCGATGTTTTGCAGCACAGGTGTCTCGACCTCGATGAACTTGCGCTTTTCGAGGAAGGAGCGGATGTGCGAGATGATGCGCGAGCGGAGCTGCAGGCGCTTGCGTGACTCTTCGTTGACGATCACGTCGAGGTAGCGCTGGCGGTAAACCTGCTCGGGATCGGTCAGGCCGTGCCATTTTTCGGGGAGCGGATGCAGCGCCTTCGAGACAAGTGTGAAGGCGTCGACGCGAATGGTGATTTCGCCGGTCTTGGTTTTGAAAAGCGTGCCGGTGACACCGATGATGTCGCCCAGATCGAGCATCTTTTTGAAAACGCCGTAGCGTTCTTCGCCGAGGACGTCTTTGCGGAAATAGAGCTGGATCTGGCCCTGTTGATCCTGGATTTTCACGAACGAGCTGCCACCCTGCACGCGGAAGGTGACGAGGCGTCCTGCGCAGGAAACCGTCACGGCGTAATCCTGGCCGTCGACATAAAGCGCTTTGGTGTCGGCCGAGAAATGCGTCGTGTTCACGTTGGCCCGGAACGGGTCCTGGCCCGCGGCGCGCAAGTCTTGCAGCTTCTTGAGCCGCACGGCGTACTGGTCGTGGGAAATATCGGTCGGATTGTCGCTCATGATTGGAACCGGTTACCGTGACAACCCGGCGATTGGGGAGCAATGGGAAAACTCAGGCTTCAAGCTAAGCAATCGTATATGTAGATGACTCCCTTATCCTCCGACCAACGATACCCACCAAGCTCGCAGATATGATCGAGCAATTCCCGGAGAGTACAATTATCCATTTCAAACGCAGAAATGTCGCGGGTACCTGTGTACTTCAATTGTACCCCAAGATTGGAGATCTCCGGTATTGCCAGAAAGAAGTCAGATGCAGGGCCCGTATCGTGAGAATATGACAGTCTACGGTCCAACGACTTCAGATCAAAAATGGTCAGAAAAGTCATTTTAAAGAGCGCTGAATGCTCAATCTCATGTCGATACGAAGTACCTGATAAAAGTTCGCCAATCGCGTCGTCTAAGTTTCTGGACCTGAGCTTAGCAGTAATCGTGTGCCCTTGAATATCGGCCCCAACTTTTGTTGCTCCGTAAAATGAGCAGACCGTTTCCAACGCCCTGTCCAATGGTTCATCAACAAAACTAAAGCGTTCCATCTGTTAGCCGAGCGCAGTCATCCTAGGAGCGTTTTTCACACCTTCGGCTTCGCCAGCATCTTTTCCGCCCGCTCGACGATGCCTTCGACGGGCCAGAGACGGCCAATGCCTTCGTAACCGCAGGCGAGCATGCCTTCCTCGGGGCCGATGAATTCAACTCCCCTCCCTTGCAGCGTGGACACGTTGGCCACGGTCGCTGGGTGAAGCCACATTTTGCCGTTCATCGCCGGGGCGATCAGAATCGGCGCGCGGCAAACGAGGTGCAATGAACTCAAAAAATCCGGCGCCAGCCCATGAGCGAATTGCGCGATGACGTCCGCTGTCGCGGGCGCGACGAGCAACAAATCGGCTCTGTCCGCCAGATCGACGTGACCCGGCTGCCAGCCACCTTGGCCTTCGCTCCACTGATCCGCCGCAACCGGCTGGCGGGCGAGTGTTTGAAGCGTGAGCGGCGTGATGAATTTTTGCGCCGCAGCCGTCATCACAGGGAAAACCTCCGCGCCGCGTTTGCGCAGCTGGCTGACGAGATCGGCGGCTTTGTAGGCCGCGATCGAACCGGTCACACCGAGGACGATTTTCTTTCCGGAGAGGGAGGACATGTCGGGAACTAACCAATTCCCCCGCCCGCTCGCAAGCGTTGAAAGCGGAGAGAGTAAACCCACCAGCTGCAGAAAGCCCTGGGTGCAACGACTTGACTCAAGACGCGTCCGTTCCGATCCGGCGCATTGAGGTCAATGCGCTCCATCTCAGCAGGCGCGCCCTGACGGTCAGTCCAGATGAAATACTTCCTTCAGCCCATGCGACACCGGGCTGTTATCCGGGTTGCTCGGCATGATGTCGCCCATGTACTTCCACCAGCGCTGGCAGATGGGCGTCTGCGCAACCGCGGCCCAGCGTTCCTCGGACTCGATTTCGACGTAACCGAAAAGTTGATACGTCGTAGGATCGAAGAAGATCGAATAATTGTGCGAACCATGCGCCCGCAATACTTCGGCCAGTTCGTCCCAAATGGGACGGTGGCGGCGCTCATACTCGATTTCTTGTCCACGGTTGACCGACATGACGAAGGCTTTGCGAATCATAAGATAAGGGTAAGGGTTGCGGCGAAGCTCGTTGATTTTTTCACCGGTTGCACGCCGATTCAAAACGGACCGTCAAATCGACGTCGCGCCGCAACACGCTTCAACCCGCCGCCCAGCGCAATAAAAGGCAGAAAGCCGCGATCATACCGCCCGATAGCACGCAGCAGGCCGCAAAACCCACAAGATCCACGCGATTCCAACGCGTAAATTCCCACGAAGAATTCGGCCCTAGCAGTTTCTGGGCGTCAAAGCGGTGCGGTTCAGCCCGGGTGGCTTCCATCGCCCGTGTGTCCTGGTCGGTGGTTTCGCCCACCGGGGTTTTCATTTTGCCAAAAAACAGCGCGGTGTCCTCCGGCTTCCGCGCATGCGTCACGAGGCTAACCATGATCAATATCACAAAAGGAAAGGCCACGTCCCAAAGAAATTGCGCCGCCAAGCGCCCACTCGAACCGAACCGTTCCACATCGACCCCGAGTTTCGAGAGCAGGAAAACCTCGATATTGAGGCGTCCCCGGCCTTCGAGCGGACTGGCCAGATCACCCGGCACCGAATGCGCCACGGCGTCGAAATACACCGGCGCCTTCCCGCCGCCAGCCTCCGACGCCATTCGAAGAAGCTCGGGACGCTGACGCACCGCCGCGACGTTGGGCAGCGTTAGCGGCAGCACGAGGTTCAACGTTATCGAACCAATCAAGGCCACCCAAACGGCCTTCGCCGTCAGCCGTCGCCAGAACAGCATCAACATGATCGCGGCTCCGAACGGCACGTTGACCATGATCACGAGCCGCACAACCGCTTCCATCCCGCTCATTTGTCCGGCACAAAATGCACCGAGAACCAACACCGCCACAATGGTCCAACGCGCGAGCCGCACCCGCTCCGCTTCATCCATCGTCGGCCACATTGGCCGGCAAAAATTTTGCACGAACAGCGAGGCCGTGGCCATCGCCTTGGCCGAGACGTTCGACATCACGCCCGCCACCAGCCCCACGAGCATCAAACCCATCAGGCCCGGCCCGAGCAGTTGCCGCGCCATCGTGCCCCAAGCCGCATCGGAAAACGGCAGCGCGCCTTCACCGGAAAACAGCGCCACCGCGATTAGGCCCGTCAGCGTCCACAGCATCACCATCACCCGCTTCGCGTAAAAGCCCGCCACGCCGACCCGAGCAGCGAATTCCGTACGCGCCGAGCCCATGATGTTCATGTTCGAACTCAACGCATTCACCTGCACGACGCTCGCCAGCGTGATCGCGAAAATCGTCCAGCCGGTGAATTGCACCGCGCCCTTTCCGCCGAAGAGATTGAACATTTCCCTAGGCACACGTTTGCCCAACTCACCCCAACCGCCAACTGCATGCAGCCCCACCGGAATCAGCACCACGGAAAACGCCACAATCAGCAAGCTTTGTGCGGCTTCGTTGAGCGCCGCCGCCTTGAGTCCGCCCAGCACCATGTAGGCCGCTACCGCAACCACAAAACTGAGGTAAAAAACCGGCTTTGCCAGGCCGCCTTTAAGCAGCGACACTCCGCTGTCGATGCGTCCTGCCGCCCGCATGTCGCGCAATACCGCCAGCCGGTCCTGCGCCGCCTGGCCGAGCGCACCCGTGCTGGCTGCATGTTCCAACCGGCTCCATTCCTGATAATTGGCGACCGACGTCTGTTCTTCCGCCGTCCATGCCGCTGCGGGTTTGGTCACAATTGTCGCGGTGATGGTATAGGCCGTAAAGCATCCAAAACCAATGGTCAGCACCGTCACGCCCACTTGAAACAGGGCATAAAATTGCGCCAGCGGCCGGCTTCCGAAACGCTCCACAAACATGTCCGCCACCGTCAGGACCCGCGCCCGCCGAAACCACACGTTCATAAACCAATAATACGGGTTCATGAAGACCGTTTGAAACGAGTACCAGACGCCCGACGCTCCGCGTTCGTAGACGAAACTCGCGGTGGACACTGCGCCCTGCGGCTCCGTGGCGTTCCCAAAATTAAAAAAAATCTGGTACCATTTTCCCAGTTTGCGCCCGGCCAGATAATACCCCTCCTCCGTCCGGTTGGCCGACGCCGCACGCCAACCCAACCCGAGGACGAGCAACAAATAAGCAGCGAGGATGATGTAATCGAGCGGATGCAAGGTTTGAGCTGAAAGGATACCGACCGGCAGGGAAAAAGCCTGAAACCAGGCCAAACGCAACAATTCGCCGTAACGCGGGCCAGGCGAAAGCCGTCACAACCTCCGCCTCCTTCCACAAACCCACATCACCCCCGGTGAATCCCTCATCGACTCCCCATAAATGGGTACGTGTTACCCCGTCTTGGCACTTGCCACGATGCCCGTTCGGGAAAACAGTCTGACAGTAAGAGCTCCATGCCGTCCTCCCCCTCACTGCGCGAACTCGCCCGCACCCTTGGCTTGTCCCATACCACTGTTTCGGAAGCCCTCCGCGACAACCCGCGCGTGCGTGAAGAAACGAAGGTCAAAGTGCTCAAAGCCGCCGAAGCCGCCGGCTATCGCCGCAATCCTCTCGCCGGTGCGCTCATGTCGGAAATCCGCCGCTCACGCTCGGGCACATTCCGCGGCGTCATCGCCATCCTCGATTCCGACGGCATTTCCAAGCAGGCTCCCAACACTTCGCGTTATCATCGCGAAATGATTCAGGGCGCCACCGAACGCGCCAAGGAACTCGGCTTCATGGCAGAGATTTTCGTTGGCCAGCGCTCCATCTCCGCCTCGCGCCTCGACTCGATTCTGCAATCGCGCGGTATTCGCGGGGTGCTGCTGCTGCCGGTTTCCGACGACCCCGACTTTTCCCATCTCGATTGGTCCCACTACGCCGGCGTCTATGCCGATTACATCATCGAGCGGCCCCGTCTGCACGCGATCTGCACCGACCACTACCGAGCGCTCATCAGCGCGCTCAATCATCTTCGCACGCTCGGCTATCGCCGCCCCGGTCTCGTCCTCCAACAGCACAACGACGAACGACTGCTCAACCGCTGGGAAGCCGCGTTTCAGGCCTATCTGGATCATCACACCGACCTGAACCATCTGCCACCGCTTATTTTGCCTGAAATCAACCGCGAAAAATTCGTCTCGTGGTTCAAAAAACAACAACCCGACGTCGTCCTTTGTCACCGCGCGGAAGCCGTTGGCTGGATGCAGGAATGCGGCGCCGAGATCCCCCGCACCCACGGTTTCTGCTGTCTGAATGTGATGACAAACAGCATTCCCTGCAGCGGCCTCGATCTCCAGCCCAAGCTGCTCGGCGCGCGCGGCGTGGAACTCGTCATCGCCCAAATTTTCCGCAACGAATACGGCATTCCGGAAATTCCCTCGACCACCACGATCCCCGCCCGCTGGATCGACGGTCCTACCTTGCCGGATATTGCAAGCGCTGCAGCAAAAGCTCCCGCCCTCCTTCCCCTTCACGCCTGAATTGCGTTGCCGCAATCGTCTCGTTCTGGTTGGCGAAGACGGATGGCTGAAAAGTGACGATACCACTCAACGCCCTTTCGTCAGTTGCGTCTGACGCGGGTCGATTCCCAGGTCGATCGTTGACGTTTAAAAAACAAGCCGGCCGCCTTTGCAAGCGGCCGGCGCCGTGGCCTGCTTTAGAGCTGGCTGTTAGTTTGGATTCCAGCCACCCAGAACGTTGCTCTTGGTGTAGGCCGCGGCTTGCGTGGCCGTGAGGCGCTTCACCCACGAAGCGCGGCTCGACGGACAAGGGTACTCGGCGAAACGACAGGTTGCGGAATTATTCGTGCCGCTCCACTCGATATAGCCAACCGGGGCGATCACGTTTCCGATCGTGCAATTGATGAATGCCAGCTGGCCATAGGCCCCCCAGGGCCGGCCCAGGTAGGATGAACCGCTTGTGGCCGTGCCGCCCGTTGCGATTGTGCAGCCGGAAAATACGATGCCGTAGTTCTGGCTCGAAGCCGTAGCTGGGGCGCCCAGCGTGGCGCCGTTTCCGCGGATTTGCCGAACCGTTGAATTAGTAACAAAAATCCGCCCGTGGCCGTAAACGAAGTCAACCGTCCCCCGGATTTCGCTGCCCGTCACATAGATCGAGGAACTCGCGCCTTTGGCGTACAGCGTGTCCTGGCGTCCCAGCAAATAGGTGGAACGCACGGCGCAGCGCGCGGCAGTGACAATGAGCACCTGACTGGTGTTGTTGTCGCCCGTGTAGCTATTGCGGACCGTGATGTTCTTGATGGTGACGTCGGCAGCATTCACGGTGAGCGTGACTTGGTTCTGGCCTGCAGTTAGGATCGTGCCGGTGTTGCTGGCGCCGGCGATGGTGATTCCGCTCTTGGCGCTCGGCACCGTGAACGGGCCGGTGTAGGTGCCATTCGCGATGGAGATGGTGTCGCCGACCGCCGCGGCGTTGATGGCGGCCTGCACGGTGGAGTATTGCGAGGGAACGCTGCGGGTTGCGGCAAAAGCAGACGGCAGAAGAGCCGCTGCGAACAGGAATGCTGTTACAGTTTTCATGTTGGGGTATGCGTACGTTATTTCTCCGGCGAAGGGGTAATGCGCACTCGCACCGCTGAGTTTCACCTCAACAGCCCGAAGAATAGAGCGAGTGGTCGTCCGGCAGCGCAGCCGCGCCCTCCCGACGAGTCAACGTACGGAGTTGATGACAAATTGACGACAGCCCCAGAAATTCGCCCCGAAAGCTAGCGCTGCCGTCTCCCGCGAAAAAAGCCTCGTGCACTGGCGCCCCCGCCCGGACTTGAACCGGGATGCGCGGTTTAGGAAACCGCTGCTCTATCCAGTTGAGCTACGGGGACAAATTATCGCCCTTCAGGTTGAAAAACGTGTGCGCTCCGTCAATCCACATGTCTTGCTTCGGCAGTTTGCGCAGGGCGATCCGGATGCAGGCGCGACAAAAACAAAAAACCTCCGGTCGATAGCCGGAGGTTAAAATTAAAAGACGTAAAGCGGGTTTTGCTTATTCGCCGTCGTTGCCAATGGCTTCGACCGGGCAGCCTTCCATCGCCTCGGTGCAGAGTGCGATTTCCTCGTCGGTCGTAGGCTGCTTTTGCACAAAAGAATAGCCACCTTCGTCATTGCGAGCAAAGAAAGCCGGCGCCGTCTCGCGGCAGAGGTCGCAGTCGATGCACTGTTGATCGGTGTAGAATTTTCCGGGAACATTCGGTTCCCATTTGTCTGCTTTGTTGGCCATGGTGCGGTTACAAAAGAGTAATCGCGCTGATAGTGTCAAGTAGGAGCACCACTCTTGAGTGGAAAACCCCAACACGTTTTGACGCGCGTCAATATCAGCGGCTCACGGCTTGTATTTGCCGGGGCAGGTTCCTAGGTTGCGGCGACATGCTCGAAGACCGGCCATATATGCGTGATGACTACCCGCGACGCGGGCGTACAGCTTTGATGTGGTTGATGTCTGCGGTGACGGCAGGGTTCATTTTGGTGGCGGTTTTCGAACGGATGTTCGACTCGGATACTTTCACGCAATGGTTTCAACTCAGTTTCTCCAGCGTACGCCAGGGATATGCCTGGCAGTTGTTTACCTATCCCTTTGTCCATCCGCTGGAGGGCGCGTTGTCGGTGCTTCAAGTCGCGCTCAACCTTCTGTGTCTGTATTTTCTCGGGCGCGAAATGGAAACGTTGCTTGGTTGGCGGCGGTTTTTGATTTTGTACTTCGGCGCGGTCCTGCTCGCAGCGGGTTGCTGGCTCGCGGTCAATTTCAACCACGGTGGCGAGCTCGCCGGCACGTGGCCCGCGATCCTCGCCTGCCTCACCATGTACGCGTTGCTCTATCCCGATCAGGAAATGAGCGTGTTGATCCTTTTTATCCCTGTTACGCTCCGCCCCAAGTACATTGCGTGGGGCCTGCTTATGATCAACCTGCTCGCTTTCGCCTTTTGGGAGCTTCGTGGACAATCGCTTCCCGTGCACTACGCTCCTTCCGCTCATCTGGGCGGCATGCTGGCGGGCGCGTTGTATTTTTTCCTCGTTCACCGCCGCGAATGGCGTAACCCCGACGGACGCACCGTGATCGAGCTTCCGCGCTGGATGCGTAAGGCCCGCAAAAACCCCGCCGTCGTCCCGGGTAAATACAAGGTCAATCTCACCACCCCGCCCCAGGAAAACCTCAAAAGCGAAGTCGACCGCATCCTTGATAAAATCAATAGCCACGGCTTTTCCTCGCTCACTTCCGAAGAAAAAAGCCTGCTGGATACTGCACGCAACCAGTTGGGCCGCAATAGCTAATTTCTCCTTGTGTCCCCGGCGTAAGGTCGAAGGGTTCGTCCAAGGCTGCGCCGCATGAAAACCTTGCTTAGTATTCCGCCCCACACGCCGAATACTAGATAACCGGCGGCGCTTTTACTCATTCTCATTCGCCAACCGACCCTTGTTTTGAAACATTTTCCACGCACACTTTTCACACCAAAGATGAAATTGCCCGCCTCCCTGTCCTTCCTCCGCCTATTTTGCGCATTGCTCGCCCTCCTGCTCGCAGGGAATCCACTTCAAGCCAGGACCGAACGAAAATTCACCACCAGTCCCACTCTCTCGCGGGAAATTCAGTCACTGATCACCGTCCTCCTTGAGCAATACCACTACAACCACGAGAATGTCCGTCCCGCCGCGTATGGCCAGGTAATTTCTGACTACATGGGCGAACTCGACGGGCAGCGCCTTTTCTTCCTTTCGGCCGACAAAGATGCGTTCGAAAAACGCTATCCCGGGAACTGGGTTTACAACAACCTCTCCCAACTCGGCAAAATCGATCCCGCCTTCGATATCTATAACACTTTCGTGACCCGTCTCGAAGCCCGCATCAACTGGATCTTCGAAGAACTCAAAAAAGACATCGATCTCACCACCAAGGATTCCTATCTACTCGACAGAGCCAAAGGTCCCTGGTGCTCCACCCAGGAGGAAGCCGATGCTCTCTGGCGCCGCCGGCTCAAATTCGAAATTCTGCAGGACGTTCTCAACAAAAAGACAGTAGAGGCAGCCAAGGAAACAGTCCGCAAACGCTACGAACGGGTCCTCAAAAATCACGACGACATCGAATCCGAGGACATCTCCGAAATTTTCCTTTCCGTCATCACGCGTCTCTACGATCCGCATTCGACTTATTTCTCCCCGGCCACCTACGACGATTTTGGCATCCAAATGCGTCTCCAACTCGTCGGTATTGGCGCGCTCCTCGGCATCGAGGATGACTATTGCGTCGTGAAGGAAATTGTCACCGGCACCCCCGCCGATCTCGGCAAGCAACTTCAACCCAACGACAAGATCCTCTACGTCGCCCAGGGCAACGAAGAGCCCGTCGAAGTCATTGGCATGAAGCTTCGCAAAATTGTCGCCCTCATCCGTGGCACCAAAGGCACGCAGGTCAGGCTCATCGTTCAACCCGCCAGCGCCACCGACCCTTCCGTGCGCAAGGAAATCGTCTTCACCCGCGATGTCATCAATCTCGATTCTTCCCGCGCCCGCGCTGCCATCTTCGACCTGCCCGGAGCCGACGGCAAAACCACCCCTATCGGTGTCATTACCCTTCCCACCTTCTATGGACCCGATGGCAGCTCCGTCGCTGGCGATGACCCCAGCAACAAACACAGCGCCACCCGCGACGTTGCCGAACTCATCAAACAGCTCCAAAAACAGGGCATTCAGGGCCTCGTACTCGACTTGAGCCAGAACGGCGGCGGACTCCTCAACGAAGCCATCGACCTCACCGGCCTCTTCATTCGCCAAGGTCCCGTCGTGCAAGTCCGCACCTTCTACGGAGACGTCAAAGTCGACAGCGACGAAAATCCCAAGATCGACTACACCGGCCCGCTCGCCGTGCTCGTCTCCCGCTTCAGCGCGTCCGCCTCCGAAATCGTCGCCGGCGCCCTCCAGGATTACGGCCGCGCCGTCATCGTCGGCGCCAGTTCCACCCACGGCAAAGGCTCCGTCCAAACCGTGCTCGAAATGAAAACCGTTCTCTCCGGCCGCACGCTCTTCCCCTCCGCCGACAAAACCGGCGCTGCCAAAATCACCGTTCAAAAATTCTACCTTCCCGACGGCCAGTCCACCCAGCTCCGCGGCGTCATCCCCGACATCATTCTTCCTTCGAGCGACGAATACCTGCCCATTGGCGAAAAAGATCTGCCCCATGCTCTTGCCTGGGACGAAATCTCCCCCAGCCATTTCGAGGGCAAACGTCTTCAGTCCGCCGTGATCGAACCACTCCGCACCGCCAGCCTGGCCCGCCAGCAGACCCTTGAGGAATTCACGTTCCTCAAGAAAAACATCGATTGGTTCAAAAACCGCCAGGAGATGAAATCCGTTTCCCTTAATCTGGAGGAACGCCGCGCGCAGAAAGCCAGCGACTCCGCCTTCCGCAAAGCCATGGAAAAAGAAAAGGAGCTCCTCTCCAAAAACAGCTACTCCTTCAAGGAATTCAACCTCGGCATTCCGCCCACCAAGAAAGCCCCGGAGAAAAAGCCCGCCGACAATGACGACGACGACGATGCCGAACTCAACTCACTGCAACAAGAAGGCTATGCCAAGTTCGACATCCACCTCCGCGAAACCCTCCGCATCCTCTCCGATGCAATCGAACTCGGTCGCAAACAAACCGCCTGGACCGACGGCCACCCCCCGCTGACCGCACCAGCCGTCGCCTCCAAAAGTTAAGGACCAAGGAATCTTTCCTCTTATATTCCACTCTTTCTCCCAAGGCCTGACGTAACCTGTCAGGCCTTTTTCTTTTGCCAGAATTTCATAATATAAAGTGTATTCAGCTATGCGTTTTATCGCCACCCCAATACTACTCATATTGACCACGATGGGCGGTTTAGCCTCCGCTCAGAGTAAGAATGATCAATCGTTCATTTCCGACTCAAACGTTCAGAAGGTCGCAGAAGCCTACGCACTCGACGCAGTCGATTTAGCCAAAAAACAATTTGGAATCACCTTGGATTGGACGGACGCAAGCATCACAAATACGGAGAAGGCGTTGGCTGCGCTGCACATTAGTTACAAGACAACCAACCCAAAACCTTCCGACAAAATTGTCGCGGCATTTGCCAAAGGATTTGGCAGTTACATAGGTGAAGTCTACCGCCGAAACCACGGTGCCGAATGGGGGCTAATAACGTTTGACGGACAAACGCTCCCGGGCCTCAAAACAAATAGAGAAACCTATTTCTGGCCATGGGACCGCGCCTCGAAACGAATAACGCAAGGCGCAGAAAACAACGTAGCCGATTATTATAAAACCATGCTTGGAAAAGTACCCTAACTGCAACCATTTGATTGAGGACAACGTACTTCGGCTCTGCCCTTAGGCTCATTAGCGGTTAGAACCTATTCATCTACACGCTCACTTCCACGCCAGCACGAACCGGTCTCTACCAGTCAAATCCTTCTGCGATTCGCTGCGGGCAAAACCGGCCTCGGCACACAGCTGCGTTAAAGTCGCGTGTTGCGCGATCCCCGTCTCCATCGCGAGCAGGCCATCGGCGTTTAGAAATTTCGGCGCGTCACGAATAATCACGCGCAAGTCGGCCAAGCCTTCGTCAGAAGCCACGAGCGCGCTGCGCGGTTCGTGGTCGCGCACCTCGACTGAAGCCGCGGCCGTTTCTTCCGCGGTCAGATAAGGCGGGTTGGCCACGATCAAATCAAACGTCTCGCCTACCCGGAGTGCGCCGAACCAGTCGGACTCGATCAGCATCACACGGGAGTCGAGCCCTAGCGCCATGGCATTTTCGCGGGCCAGCGCGAGAGCGTCGGCGCTTTTATCCACCGCGACTACGAGCGCCTCGGGCCAGTGTTTCGCCAACGCGAGTGCCAGCGCGCCGCTGCCCGTGCCAAGATCCAAAACGCGCGCAGGCGCCGTCGACAAAGTTTCAGTCAGACGTTCGGCCAGCAATTCGGTCTCAGGCCGTGGAATCAGCACGCGCCGGTCGACCTTGAGCTTGAGGCCAAACCACTCCGTTTCGCCAAGAATATATTGCAACGGCTCACGTTGCGCCCGGCGCCTGACCAATGGACGGATTTTTTCCAGCTCGGCTTCGGTCAACAGCCGCTCGAACTGCAAATAGAGTTGCATGCGTTTCAAACCGAGCGCGTGGCCCACGAGCAGTTCGGCGTCGAGACGCGGGTGTTCCACGCCTTTGGCGGCAAAGAACTCCGTGGTTTTTTTCAGAATTTCGAGGACGGCGAGCATGAACGTGTGGTTAGACCGGCGTTCCGGCGAATATTGACCAAGGGCGGAGCGCGTTGAACCCAATGCGCTTTGCTCGATCCATGAAAAGCCAGCGCATTGAGGCCAACGCGCTCCATCGTCCAAAATTTGCAGTCAATAGGTCATGCATTCGCCAGGCAGCAAAGATACTCCCAAGAAAAGTTTGCTGTGAAGAAGCATTTTGAGTGATTTGCCCGCGTCCGGTTTCTCGAACTCCGACCCATTTCGCCACAACCAGTCCCATGGTTTTCAGCTCACCACTCTTTCTGTTTTTATTTCTGCCCTTGGTCATGCTGGGTCTGATACTGCCCCGGCTGTGGATGCGCAACCTCTGGTTGCTGGTTTTCAGCCTGATTTTCTACGCGTGGGGCGAGGTCGCGTTCATCTTCCTCATGCTCGCGTCGACCGTGTTGAATTATTTTCTCGGTCTGTGGGTCGACCGCGAAAACGAACCGGCGCGCCGCAAGTGGGCCGTGACCATCGCGATCATTCTCAACATCGGCACGCTCGGATTTTTCAAGTACGCGAATTTCTTCGTCGATAACCTCAATGCCCTGCTTTCTCCGCTCGGTGTGTCGCCCTTCCACATCGAGCCGGTGCGCCTGCCCATCGGCATCTCGTTTTTCACGTTTCACGCTTTGTCGTATGTGATCGACGTCTATCGGCGCAAATGGGTGAGCGCCAAAAACCCCGCCGATGTCGCACTCTACATTTTCTTTTTTCCGCAACTCATCGCCGGGCCCATTTTGCGCTGGAGCGCGATCGCGCCACAAATCGCGAAGCGGGTGGTGACACGCGACGGTTTTGCCGATGGCATCCGCCGCTTCGTCGGCGGCCTCGCAAAAAAGATGATCATCGCCAACGCCGTGGCCGTGCCCGTCGATGCGATCTTTGCCCTGCCGCCTGAGCAATGTTCCGCTTCGCTCGCCTGGCTCGGCGTCGCCTGCTACACACTCCAAATCTACTTCGATTTCTCCGGCTACTCCGATATGGCGGTTGGCCTTGGCAAGATGTTCGGGTTCCAGTTCCTCGAAAATTTCAATTTCCCATATATCGCGCAATCGGTGACGGATTTCTGGCGCCGCTGGCACATTTCGCTTTCCAGCTGGTTTCGCGACTACCTCTACATTCCTATGGGCGGCAACCGTGTTTCGGCAGCGCGCAACTACTTCAACCTGCTCACGGTTTTCTTCCTCTGTGGACTCTGGCATGGCGCGAGTTGGACCTTCGTGATTTGGGGTCTGTACAATGGCGCATTTCTCATCATTGAGCGCCTCGGCGTCGGTGCGGCGGTCGAACGCCTGCCGCGTCCGCTGCGCCATGTTTACCTCATTGCGGTGGTCATGGTCGGCTGGCTCATCTTCCGCGCCGACAGCGTCGCACACATTCAGTCGATGCTAACCAATCTCGTCGGTCTCAACCATTCGGAAACGACACAACCCCTGGCACGCTATCTCACCAAACAGGTCACTTTCGCGCTGATTACTGGTGCAATCTTTAGCACGCCGTTTTGGAGCGGATTCAAAACGCTGCTCGTCCGCGTCTGCGGCAAGCTGCCCGAAAAACCGCAAACTGCATTTGTCCAAGTAGGCGCTTACGCGGAACTGCTGCTCATCGTGCTGTTGCTGGCCGTCTCCAGCGCCTGGATGGCTGGCAACACCTACAATCCTTTCATCTACTATCGCTTCTGACCATGAGCACACCAAAAGCCGATCAGATGAAAACCGCCAACACCGTGCTCATCGTGTTGTTCGTGCTCATCGTGTGGTTGCCCACAATCGATTCGTTCCTGCACATCGATAAGACGCCGCATTTGAATGAAAACCGCGCCATGGCAACGAAGCCCGTTTTCACCGGGATCGCCAACACCAAGGACTATCTCTCCAATCTTGAGCTCTACTTTAACGACCATTTTGGTTACCGCCAAGCGCTCGTACGCATGCAGAGCAAATGGAAACGCAAACTTTTCGGTGAAGCTTCGGTCAGCGAAGCCATGATCGGCACCGATGGCTGGATTTACACGACGGCCAATCGCATGATCGAAAGCTACACCGGCCTCTCGCGCTTCACCTCAAAAAATCTCGCCGACTGGCAAACCCTACTCCAAACACGGCGCGCCTGGCTTCAAAAACGCGGCATCGCCTACGTCGTCGTTGTCACTCCCGACAAACATACGATCTATCCCGAACACTTGCCTGCCTGGCTCAAACCCGCGCCCGGTCCGACCAAGCTCGATCAATGGATCGCGCACTTCCGCGAACATTCCACGCTGCAACCGCTCGACCTGCGTCCACTTCTGTTTGAAGCGAAAAAATCCCGTCCTGTTTACATGATGACCGATACGCATTGGAACGGGCTTGGCGCTTTCCTCTGCTACCAGGCTCTCATTCGCGAAATCTCCAAGCAAGTGCCCGCCGTGCAGCCACTGCCCGACGACGCCTTCACGCTAAAACCAATCTCTGGAGCTAAAGGCGATCTAGCCGTTCTGCTCGGGCAGGAAAATAATTTCCCCGAATTGCAGGCCAACACCCTGGTGCCCTCGCCCAACCTACCCGTTCTCAAGATTGAGGAAAGCATGCTCCACGCCGGCAAAAAACACGTCGCCATCACCCGCACGCACAACCCTCAAGGCAACGGCACCGCGATTGTCTTTCGCGACTCGTTCGGCATCGCTTGGTTTCCTTTCATTGGCCTGCACTTCCGCGACGTGATCTTCCTTGCTCAACGCGACTTTGATCTCACGCTCATCGAAAAAGAAAAACCCGTCGTCGTCATCGACCAGATCGTCGAACGCATCGTCAACACCCACGATCCCGTCGAGATGCTGGAGCGCGACGGACTCAAGCAATAAGATCGATCCAGCGAACCATTTTACAGAAGGTAACTAAGGAAACAAAGCGTCGCAGGTATTCAGACGCGATAGTTCCAATCTGCGGATTACTCATCCGAATGCACTTCAGGCCACGGAAGCCTGGCGCCGCACACCGTCAGCTCTTCGTCACCTTCGTTTCCTTCTGTCAAATGGATCGATTCAAACGCTACGCCAGTGCGGCCATCAACTCATGTGTTACCGGATTTTTCGTCAGATCGAAACACGCCCCGTCGATTTCCGCTACGGGCATTACCCCAAGCAGCGCGTTGGTGACAAAGACTTCGTCAGCTTCGCGCAATTGCTGCCACGAAATCGCAATCTGGAGGGCCTTCGCTCCGAGTGAATGCAATACACGATCGCGCGCTATGCCTGGCAAAATCCGGCCGTCGGTCGGCGGCGTGTAAACCCGGCCGGCTTTCACCATAAAAAGATTCGTCGTGGCCCCTTCGAATATTTCACCAGCAATATCGACAAAAATCGGCTCATCAAAGCCCGTCTCGATGGCGCGACGTTTCGCCGCAATGTTTTCGAAATAATTCAATGTCTTATGCGCGGCCAGCGCTGGTCGCCCCATCACCGTCTCAACCGTCAGTCTGAAGCCGCGCGCGTAAGTTTCCTTTGGATACACTCCGGAACGCGCCAGTACGATTTCACCCATGCCACCCGCATCTTGAAACAAGACCAGCTTCAGATTGCCATCCACGAGATTGTTGGCGGCGATGACATTTCCGCACAGCGTTCGCAACCGCTCCGGATTTCCATCAAAAGCCAGCCCGAGCGCTGCAGCGCTTCTTCGCAGCCGGGCAACGTGGTCTTCGAAGACCACCGGCCAACCCGCGGCAACCTTGATCGTTTCGAACAATCCGTGGCCGAACATAAAGCCATCTCCAAGCGCCGAAATCCTTATGGCGGACGTTTCGACAACCACGCCTTGGAAGGCGGCCTGGGGCAAATATCGTACGGCTGGATTATTCATGGGGAGCCTGCTTTGCGGCTCCTACTATGATAAAACCGCTGCCGCAAACAAACCTCCTTTTGCGCCTTCTGTGTCTTTTGTGGCCATGCTTCTGCAGCTCCTTAGTCCAACAAGGCCGCTCGCATTGCGGCGCCTTTATCGAGCGTCTCCTGAAATTCAGCCTCGGGATCGGAATCCCAGACAATACCGCCGCCAACGTGGTAATAGGCCCGCCCGTGTGAACAGATGATCGTGCGAATCGCGATATTGAGGTCGCAGCCTCCGTCAAAGCCGAGATAGCCGACAGCTCCAGTATATACGCCGCGTCGCGTCCGCTCGAGTTCGTCGATAATTTGCATCGAGCGGATTTTTGGCGCGCCGGTGATTGAACCGCCCGGCAAGGCCGCACGAATGCAGTCCACCGCATCGACGCCGGCACGCAACTGCCCCGAAACATTGGCCACCAAATGATGCACCGTCGGGTGCGTTTCCACTTTGTACAATTCGTCCACCCGAATCGAACCGGGCGCACAAACGCGGCCAAGGTCGTTGCGTTCCAAATCGACGATCATGAGCAGCTCCGCCCGGTCTTTAACGCTTTCAACCAGTTCGGTACGCAAACGTGCGTCCTCTTCCGGAGTTTTTCCACGCGGGCGCGTGCCCTTGATCGGCCGAGTCTCCACGCGTCCGCCGGCCACCCGCAGAAATCGCTCGGGGGAACTACTCACAACCTGGAATGCGCCGCCGTTTAGGTAACAGGCAAACGGCGCCGGGCTGCGTTGCCGGAGTTTTTGAAACAGCACGTACGGATGACAGGCCAGCGACGCATCGAAACGCTGCGTGAGGTTCACCTGATAAACATCGCCCGTGGCGATATAATCTTTGATCCGCGCGATAGCTTCCAAGTATTCGGCCTTCGTCATCGACGCTTTGAGGCCGTTTGACGCTGTTTTCAGCGGCGCCGGCCGCGGTCGGCGTTCAGCCTCGGCGAGTGTCATTTCGAGCCGGCGAAAAATAGTGATCGCAGCGTACTTTGCGACCGGACAGGCCACGAGAAAAACTCGATGCATCTGGCGATCGAACATGATCACACCGTCGTAAAATCCAAATTCCAGCGCGGGTGTATCCACGTCGTCGCTGGCCGAACTTCTCACCCGCTCCAAACTTGCGCCGAATTCATACGAAAAATATCCCACCGCCCCGCCGGGAAACGGCACTCCGGGCGTGGCGGCGCAACGGTATTTTTCCAACAATTTCTTCAGTTCGCTGAGCGGCTCGCCGCGAAAATCCTCCTCACCGTCTGTACGGCGCAGATTAATCAACCCGTCATTTGCGCCAAAAGTAAGAAAAGGATCGAAACCGATGAAGGAATATCGTCCCAGCCCGCCCGCTTCGAGCGCGCTGTCGAGGAGGAACGCGCCACGGCGGTCGCACAATCCCGCAAAAATCTCCTCCGGCGGGCGCGTCCAGGCGATTTCCTTTAGTTCGGCTTTCACGTGGACGAAAAAGGTAGGGACGGACTGCCGGGCCGTCCGGTTGTGCAAGAGCCATGCCTCGGCGACGTAAGCGGACGACCCGGCGGGTCGTCCCTACCAAGGACGTCTCTTCCGTTCGTTTTCATCATCACCCAGGCAAGATGGTTAGCGGTCCGAGCTTGATCAGCCCGGATTGGTCAAGGCGGGTGGCGAGTTGTTCGACCGACATTCCCTCCAGTAAAAGTGCCGGCGCGATTTCCGCGAGCGGCACGAGCACAAACGCCCGCTCTTTCATCCGCGGATGCGGCAGCGTCAAAGAGGAGTCTTCAAGTGCCACGTTTTCATACCAGAGCACATCGAGGTCGATGGTGCGCGGCCCCCAACGTTCGGCGCGGACACGGCCGAGTTTTTTTTCAATCGCGAGGCAATGCGCGAGCAATTCGTGCGGCGTTAAAGTGGTGGCTATCTCTATGACAAGGTTATAGAAATTCGGCTGGTCGACCACTCCCACCGGCGCGGTTTCGTAGACCGAGGAAATTTTTTCAACTCGCAATCCCGGCTCGCTGTTCAATGCCCGGACGGCGGCCGACAAATATTCGCGCCGGTCGCCGAGATTCCCACCGAGGGCGAGATAGGCTTTGCTCTTCACCGCTCCTTGCTGGTTTCGATCGCCACGTAATCGAGCGCGCCGCCAAGCGGAACGGAGGGCTTGCGAATCACGATTTCGACTTTGGCCACAAGCGGACTCGTCGCGAGCACGCGCTCCATAATGTGGTTGGCCAGCGTTTCGAGGAGCTTCACGCGGTCGTTTTCCACGATCTCGCGGCAAAGCGCGTACACTTTCGCGTAGTCGACCGTTGTATTCAAATCGTCGGTACGCGCCGCCTCGGCAATATCGAGCGTCAGCGTGAGATCGACCAGAAAGCGCTGGCCAAGGGTGTTCTCCTCGGCGTGCGCGCCGTGGTAACCAAAGAACACCATGTTTTTGAGATGAATGCGTCCGGTCATGGTTTTGAAAAAGGGCGAAGCGCGGCGGCGACCCGGGCAGCGCGCAAGTTGGCCTGCACATCGTGTACACGGATAAACTCCACACGCTGCCAGACCGCAAGCGCTGTTGTGGTGAGCGTGCCTTCGAGACGCTCAGCGGGTGGCAGATCGAGGATGTTACCGATGACTGACTTTCGCGAGGCACCGAGAAGAAGCGGAAGGCCCAGCACATGCAATTCGTCGAGCCGCGCCAGCAATGCCAGATTTTGTTCGTGCGTTTTTGCGAAGCCGATCCCCGGATCGAGGATAATTTTCTCTCGCGCCACTCCCGCGCGCGCTGCCACCGCTAGCGAACGATCGAAAAATGCCAGCATGTCCGCAATCGCGTCGAGCTTGGTGGTTTTGTAAGCGGTGTCGTTGTGCATGACAATCAGCGCACAACCCGACTCGGCGGCAACGCCTGCCATTTCCGCACCGTCCGCACCCTGCAAACCATGAATGTCGTTGAGCACATGCGCTCCCGCCGCCAAAGCCGCGCGCGCCACCGCCGGTTTGTAGGTATCGATTGAGAGGGGCACGGCCGTCTTGCCCGTAAGCCCTGCGATCACGGGGACCACGCGGGCAATTTCCTCCTCGCTGGAAATTTCGACGTAACCCGGACGCGTGGACTGCCCGCCGATGTCGAGCATCGCCGCGCCTTCGGCGACAAGCTTCAAACCGTGGGCAACAGCCGCTTCGGTCGAGGCAAAATGCCCGCCATCAAAAAACGAATCGTCCGTGATATTCACAATGCCGACCATTTTCGGCACGCCGTCCAACTCCACACTGCGTCCGCGACCCGACAAGCTGCGGCGCACCGTTTCGGCGGGTTTGGCGGCAGTTGACGTGTCCGGTTTATCCATGTTGGCCAAGCCTACTCGGCACCGTCGCCCCAAGACAAGGGAGCAAAATTTACAAGAAAGACTGTATGAAGCCGATGCGGTTTGACGCCGTGCGCTTTAGGGGGCATCGGATTTTATTCCACCACCCATTCCCCGCCATGTTCCTCCGCTACGTACTTGCCTCATTTCTGACTCTGTTGGCGCTCGCCGCCCGCGCCGCCGATGCCGCGCCGCTGCGGATCGAGATTACCAAATTCGGCGCCGAGGGCGACGACCGCACGGTGAGCACCCAAGCCATCCAGCAAACCATCGATCACGTTGCCAAGGCCGGCGGCGGTACCGTCGTCATTCCCGAAGGCGTTTACACCACGGGCGCACTTTTCTTCAAACCCGGCGTTAATCTCCATCTCGACAGAGACGCGGTGCTCCGCGGTTCCACTTTCATCGAAGACTATCCGAAAACCATGACGCGCATCGAAGGGCACTTCGAGGAATGGCGTCCCGCGCTGCTCAATTTCAGCAAGGTCGATGGCTTGCGCATCACGGGCGAAGGCATGCTCGACGGCTCCGGCCAGGCATTCTGGCAACTCTTCTGGAAACGCCTTGCGGCCGATAACAAAACCAAAAATCTCGATATCGACCGCCCCCGCCTGATGTTTGTCGACAGCTGCACCAATGTCGTAATTTCCGGCATCACGCTCAAGGATTCCGGCTTCTGGAACATGCACCTTTACCGCTGTCGCGAGGTTTTGGTTGAGAAGGTCACAATCAATTCGCCCATCGGCGCGCCCAGCACCGACGGCATCGATATTGACAGTTGCCAGAATGTCACCGTTCGCGGCTGCAGCATTTCCGTCGACGATGATTGCATTGCCATCAAAGGCTCCAAAGGTCCGCTCGCCCTCGAAGACAAGGACAGCCCGCCCGTCGAACATATCCGCGTCAACGATTGCACCTTCAATCTCGGCCATGGCGTTGTCACCCTCGGGAGCGAAGCCACCATCGTACGCGATGTCGTGGTGGAAAACTGCCGCGTCGTCAGCTCGAGTCCAACCCGCACGAACAGTGTCGTACGCCTAAAAATGCGTCCCGACACCCCGCAAACCTACGAAGACATTCATTTCAACAACATCGTCCTCGAAGGCTACGGCAAGCTGCTCTCGATCGAACCCTGGACACAGTACTTCGACCTCAAAGGCCATCCACGCCCGAATTCGACCGTGCGCAACATCACCGCGCGCAATATCACCGGATCCTATGAAAGCATCGGCAGCATCAAACCCCACGATCACGTCAAGGTCAGCGACATCACGCTCGAGAACATCAATCTCAAGCTAAAGAATGACCGCCTGCGCCTCGGCGATGTGGAAAATCTCGTCATCAGAAACGTGATCGTGAATGGCAAACCGCTGGCCAACCCGAACGAGAAGTAAGCGGATAAAATCCCCCGTCCTGGAGCGGCGGACGCCGGCCGGCCGTTTTACTCCATCAGGCATTGCTCCAATTCACGACGCAGTGCCTTCTCGTCCAAGTCCACTCCGATAAAGACCAGTTCCTGCCGACGGTCTCCGGGTGGCTCAATCCAGAGCTTCTCCAGCGATGCCGGCAAATCCTCGCGCCGCGCCCTGCCGCTTTCGATCATCGCCGCCCACCAATAGCTCGGAAAATCCGTGCGCACCGTACCGCCTGCCACCGACAAAAAGCCCAGTTCGTCCGGCCGTTCCGCCAGCCAGAAGAAACCTTTCGCGCGCAACAACCCTGGAGTTCCGCGCGCCAGCAATGCCTCAAACTTCGCCTTTTCGAACGGACGCCTCGCCTGAAAAACCCAGCTGGTGATTCCGTAGCGTTCGGTGTGACGCGGCGTCGCGCTGATCGCCAGCGGTTTGCCACCTTGTTTTGCGAGCAGGTTTGCGCCTCCACTCGGAATCGCATTGAGCACTTTAACCCAGCGCGCCGCACCCGGCGTCGCAGTCGGGTCAAATCGCACGCGCTCCAACAAAAACTCACGGGAAATTTGCCCCTGCTCCGCGCGGATCAACTCCGCCCGCTCACTTAAGCCGGCAACAATCGCCTCAATCTGCGCCAATTCTTTTTCTCCGACCAGATCGCACTTATTGAGAACAATCACGTCAGCGCACTCGACTTGTTCAACCATGAGTTCGAATACCGGCTGCTTCATTTCAGCTGCGGAAGCCGTCGGTGCCGGCTTCGGTTCATGCTGCACGCGCCACTCCTGCAGGAAATATGCGGCGTCGACCACACTCACCAAAGCCGACAATTGTGCAAAATCGTTCAGGCTGCGTCCGAATGGATTCTTTTGCGTAAACAGACTAGCGATTCCACGTGGTTCGGCCACGCCTGACGTTTCGACTAAAATATGTTCATAGTCTCCCTCCGCGGTCAGGCGCGCGATTGTCTCCGCAAGATCGTCGCGGTTGGAGCAACAAACGCAGCCATTCCCCAGCCCAACGATGTCGCTCCCAGGCGTCTGCGTTTTAACCAGCGAAGCGTCAATGTTGATCGCCGCCACATCGTTCACCACCGCGGCCCAACGCCGGCCTTCCGCCTGCCGCAGCAGATGATTGAGCAATGTCGTTTTCCCCGCCCCCAAAAAACCGCACAACACCGTCACCGGAGGCCGGCTTGTGGAGGTTGCATTTTCATTGGCTGACATGCCTTCAATCAACACCGGTCTCCCCTCACACCGCAAATCCGTTTTTGGATATGTCTGATGGTGTGTAACGTATTACGTGACACTCTCAGGACGCGGCAAAAGCCTTCTCCACGTTATAATTCCAAACTCGCCGCCGCTCTTCCTCTCGGTTTTGCTCGCGAGCGATGTCGCGCTTTGCCGCCATTCTTGTTTTCTGCTTTGCGTTCGCAGCGGTCCGCGCAACGTCGCCCGTGCTGACGCTGCAAAACGAGTTACTCCCCTCGCCTGCGCCGGTAGGGGCTCATAGTCCGGAGTTTTTTTGCGATGCAAATCATGTCGTTCTTTCCTGGCGAACAAACGACGCCTTGTCTTCCGCGCGGACGTCTTTTTTCGATCCCGCGAGTCGCGTCTGGAAAACGGCGGTGAACCGTGGCGTCGCTATCGGACAAAGAGACAATCAAGGTCGGATTGAAACCAGGAACGCAGGTCGTACCGCAAAGGCTTGGTTCGACCCGACGCCAAAAGACCCAAGCATTCAGATCACCGTCCAGCTACAACCTCACGATCATTTCTCCATGCCCTTGCGCATTGAGGACGGACGTCCCAGTGGCGATCCCGATCTAGTCCTCCTGGCCGATGGCACCGTTTTTGTGTCGTGGCCCGAACACTACAATCAAAACGAAACTGCGCTTTGGCTTCGGCGGATTTCGCCCGGCGGTGCCCTTAGCGTGCCGGTCCTGCTCACGGTTTTTCCCGAAGGACAGCCCGGCCAACGACTCGCTCTCGTCAAAGACTTCGACGACAAACCGGCCCAGCTCTTACTCGCCTATGCCGTCGGCCAAGGAGACACTTCGCAGATCCTCACGCGTTTGCTAACGATCGATTTTGCAACCACCGCAAACCGACACAATCCGTGCAGCAACTGTCCCGACCCCGAGGATTCCGCGCGCGGATACGCACTGCGAGGACGCGTTGTCTCGATCTCTTCCACGGGCAATACCCTCGTGGCAAAACATGGCGGCATCGGCGAGATCCTGCCCGCGGGTGAAACTGAATTCAAAATCGACCCCGTCACTTTCAAAGATGCAACGCCTGGTGGCGAATTTTTCGCCCGGATTGAAAAGCGTGGCGGTGTGTGGTGGCTTTTCAGCGCCAGTTGGGTCGTGCGCGGCCAGCCTTAGCCAGCGTCAGCAAGGTTGTGCATTTCGCCCGGATCTTTTGTCAGGTCAAAACGCATCCACGTTGATCCGTCTGCATTGAAAATTTCTTTTGTATTTTTCGAACGTTGTCCGGTCCAAATGCGATCGCATTGATGCGGCAGTCGAACCACACTCGGCATGGAAATTTTCGTCGACGTTTCCTGAATCCTTTCCAACTGACCCGTTTTCGCAAAAATCTGTGTAAGTCTCCGCAAATCGACCAGCGAAACCGGGTCTTCGCGAACCTCGCCTCGGCCAGCGGGCAACTGTACCAGCAATGGCACGCGTACTGATTCTTCATGCGGCCAGCCCTTGCGGAACAACCCGTGCGCACCGTGCATATCGCCATGCACTGACGTAAAGACGACCATCACGCCATCGCCAACGGATCGCAAAAGTTTCCCGATTGTCCGGTCCGTCGCCTCTATATGCGCATAATATCCGGCCAACTCCCGCCGCGCTTTCTGTTCCGCGTCGCTGCCTTTTGGCACATTCGCTGGCAAAACCAGGCTTTGCGGATCGCGTGGCTTCACTCCCAGTGCAGGCGTGTCGTAAGGTGGATGCGGCGATTCGAGGCTCATCACGCAAAACAAGGGTTTTCGCGGTTGGACGCTTTTTAATTGTTCGGCAATCCAAGACCCCGTTCGTTCCGCCAATACTTCCGCCTGATAGCCGACAAACCGCGTGGGTTCGGCCAATCGTGTGCCATGCAACCACGGGTCGTTGAGCAAGAAACCGCCTTCGAAGCCTTCCCAGAAATCGAAGCCACCTCGCGCGTCTGGCGGCACGATGGTTTTTGCATGCGTTTCACCGACGAGCGCCGCCGCCGGATCGCGCTTCCCTAAATGCCATTTACCAAAATAGGCCGTAGTGTAACCAAGGTCTCCGAGTTCGTGGGCAATCGTGCGCGCGTCGGTCGGCAACGGATCGAAATAATCGCGCACGCCGTTCTCCGGCGATAGCACACCCGTCAGCAATGTCGCCCGCGCAAAGGGTCCAAAGGGATGTGGCGTCACTGCCTGTGTGAAGTTGACCGATCGCGCCGCCAGTGCGTCGAGATTCGGCGTTCGCGCGTTTGGATCGCCCGCATAGCCAGTCGCTTGCGCCCGCCACTGCGTGGTGACGATCCACAAAATGTCAGGCTGTTCACGTATCGCATTCATCTTCTAGGGTGGAGCGCATTGACCTCAATGCGCTTGAATGCCGGTCGAACCAACGCGTTGAGGTCAACGCGTACCACCTCAACGCATCCGTGCGAATCCGTGGTTGAATTCCCCTCGTCACTTCGCCGCAAACTCCGCCGGGACTTCAGTCACGGCCTTGATTTCGATATCGCGAAAGAAGATTTCCGAACCTTCCATCTGGAGCAAAAGTTTTCCCCCTGTCAGCGGCTCATAACCGTCGCCCGCGGCTTTCCGCGATCCCGTGAGCCGCAGGACAACGTGGCCGTTCACGATTTGTAACGCCTCATCTCCTACGCAAACCAGTTCCAGCGTGTTCCAGCCGTCTTTTTCAAAGACCTCGCTTTTGTTGCAGCGATTCTGGTTCGGTGTTTTGGCGCTGAACATCAGCGCAGACGCCTTCGGATCGTAGACAAATTTCTTTTCATCGACTTTGCGCGCCGTGATGTCGCACGCGGTGTCCCCCACGGCCACGTACTCGCCGCAATTGCCTTCCTGAATCTGATATTGCTGATGATGCATCCAGCGTTTGCCCTCGTCGCCGTCGCCATGATTGCCGTGACCATGATAAAGCAGGCCGGAACCGCGCGGTTTTTTCTCGGAGCCCGGGAGCCACTTCCTAGTGCCCCATTTGAATTGAAATCGCAGGTGATAATTCGAAAACGTTTCCAATGTGGCCAGTGTGCCGAAGCCTTCGCCGGATAAGCGGATTGCCGGTTTGCCATCCACTTCGACCACCGAAAAACATTTCAGCGGATCGACATTCACGCCGAGCACCTGCGTGTAGTTACCCTTCTCGTCCCGCTTCTCTCCTGGCACTTCGCTCGTCGGCAGCGGCACGCTCAGATAAGTTTCCCATCCCGTGAAGTCCTTGCCGTTGAAAAGCGGTCGCCAGGCCGCGTCCGCCGCAAAAGCCGAACCTGCCATAAGGACCATAAGAAGGCCAGGGACAAGAAAGCGTAATTTCATCCCAACAGCATGGATCGGAGGCACGGGGCAGCAAACCGATTCTAGAGCTGACAGTTCGCGGCGGCGAGGTGTACCTTGACCGCTTACCGCGCCTTTTGGCCGCCGACTCGGGTGCTTTTGACACCTACCTTCGCCTGCCTTTTCATCAGTCATCTCATGAACGACACCCCCATCGTCCAAATTCGCCAGCTGACGAAGATTTTCCAACAGGGCGAAATCAACGTCACCGCGCTCAACGCCATCGATCTCGAAATCAAGAGCGGCGAATTTCTTACACTCATGGGGCCATCCGGCTCGGGCAAATCCACGTTGCTCCATATCATTGCCGGGATCGATCGTCCCACGAGCGGCGACTGCATCGTGCAAGGCCGCAATATCGCCGATCTCGACGAATCCAAGCTGGCCGATTGGCGCAACCAAAACGTCGGTTTTGTGTTTCAAACTTTCAACCTCATCCCCGTCCTGAGCGCGTACGAAAACGTCGAGCTTCCTTTGCTGCTCACCCAGCTCCACTCGCGCGAACGCCGCCGCCTTGTCTCCACCGCCCTTGAAATGGTCGGGCTCGGCGATCGTATGAAACATTTGCCGAAACAACTCTCAGGTGGACAAGAACAGCGCGTCGCCATTGCCCGCGCTCTCGTCACCGATCCACAGCTCGTTGTCGCCGACGAACCGACGGGCAATCTCGACTCGCATTCCGCGGGCGAAGTTCTGGAAATCCTCCGTTCGCTTAGTCGCACCGCCGGCAAAACCGTGATCATGGTCACGCACGATCCCAAAGCCGCTGCCTTCGGCTCACGCAGCATTCATCTCGAAAAAGGCGAACTGGTGGCGTGAAAACCATCCTCAAATTCCCGGCCCGCGTTCTCACCTTTCCATTTTGGACAATGGATTGGCTGCTCAGATCTGCGTCCAATCGTTTTGGCATGAGCGTCCCGCTTTTCGTCATGCTGAATGCGCTGCGAAACAAGCGCCGCGCTGCACTCAGCGTGCTCAGCGTCGCCGTTAGCCTTTTCCTGCTGGTCACGCTGCTCGTCGCCACGCGCGAACTTACCCAGCCCGCGGAAGACGCCGGCGCGTCGCTTCGCATCGCGGTTCGTCACAAACTCTCGCTGGCCAATTTCCTTCCTGCGCGTCAACGCTCAACCATCGAAAAAATTCCCGGGGTCGAGGCTATTACCCCACTCACTTGGTTCGGCGGACGCTTTCGCGATGAAGACACGACTTGGTTCGCCCAGTTTGCCATGGAACCGGACAAGCTCACCGCCGTTTTCGGTGAAGCCAAGCTGCCCTTGGAGCAACTTGAAGCCTGGATCGCCAATCGCACTTCCTGCATCGTCGGCGTTCAGACGGCGGAACATTACAAGCTCAAGATCGGCGACAAATTTATTCTGCGCGGAGAAATATTTCCCATCGATCTCGAACTCACGGTCGCCGGCGTTTATCAAGGGACCACCGACGACCGAAACGTTTTCTTCCACCAAAAATATCTCGATGAAGCCATGGGATCTTTCGGCAACGTCGGCATGTGGTGGATCAAGGCTCGCTCGGCGGAGGAAGTTCCGGCCGTGATCGACCGGGTGAATGCCGCTTTTGCCAACACGTCCGCCGAAGTGCTGGCCGAGACGGAACGCGCGTTCCAGCTCAGTTTCATTTCCATGTGGGGAAATATAAAACTACTGATCATGGGCATCTGCGCCGCCGTGGTGTTTGCGCTCACCTTGGTGACCGCGAGCACGATGAGCATGGCCGTTCGGGAACGCATCCGAGAACTTTCGATCCTGAAAGCTCTCGGCTTCCGCCGTCACGAGTTGTTTGCCTTCATTCTGGCGGAGAGTTTCGGACTCGCGATGACAGGCGCTCTGCTCGGCGCGGGTGGCGCTTGGGCGTTGTACACCTTTGTCCCTGCACCGGCGTTGACGGGCGGAATTTTCCCGATGCTTGAAGTGACGCCTCGCATTCTCGGCGTCGCCGCGACGGTGGCTGTTGCGCTGGGAATCGTCAGCAGTCTTTTCCCCGCGCTGGCCATTTCGCGGCTCAGCGTGGTCAATGGATTAAAAACTTTGGACTAAACTCGCGCCATGTTTCGCCTGCTCAAATATCATGTACGTTCCGCGTTGGTTCGCTGGCGTACCACGGTGGCCACGGTCGCCGGCATCGCCGTGGTGGTGTGGGTTTTCGTTTTCGTGCAATCGCTGGCGGTGGGCATCGAACTCGCCAGCGGCAACACCGGCGATCCGCGAAATCTTCTCATCACGCGCAAGGGCGCTCTCGCCGAATCCACCAGCATCGTCACACGCGAACAGTTCAACATCATCCGCTACTTGCCCGGCGTGGCGCGCGGTACTTCAGGAACGCCGATCGCATCCGCCGATCTCTTGGTGATCATCAATCGCCCGCGTCTCAACGGCAGCGGCAACGCCAACGTGCTCGTGCGCGGAGTTTCTCCTGCCGGCATTGAGATGCGTCCGCAAGCCGCTTTGGTCGATGGCCGTTGGTTTAGGCCCGGACAGCGGGAGGTTGTGGCCAGCCGCCGCCTCGCTGCGCGTTTCAAGGGCTTGCAGGTCGGATCGTCGTTCCAAGCGGTCGGGCAAACATTGACGGTCGTCGGCCTCTTCGATGCGCAACGCAGCGCGTTCGATTCCGAAGTCTGGATGGACGCCGATGAAGCCCGCAACGTTTTCGACCGTGCCGATTACGGCAGCATATTGTTGCGTCCCATCGACGAAGCAGGAGCGGTAGCTTTTAAAAAAGCCATCGAATCTGACAAGCGGCTGAAAATGAAAATTTCCCGCGAGGTCGACTACTACAAGGAACAAACCCGCACCGCTCTCCTTCCTCGATATCTCGGACGGTTTCTCGCCGTTGTGATGTCGATTGGCGCGGTGTTCGCCGCGATGAACACACTTTACGCCAGCGTCGGCGCACGCACACGCGAAGTCGGCACCTTGCGCGTCCTGGGTTTTCGACGACGCAATATTCTCTTCGGCTTCCTCGTCGAAGGCGCATTGCTCGCCGGAATCGGCGGCGCAATCGGTTGTGTGATCGCGTACCTTTCCGCGGACGGATACAGCGTCGGGACGTTCGGATTCGAGACGTTTTCCGAAACGGTCTTCGATCTCAAAGTCACTCCCGCACTCGCTTTACGCGGCTTCGTATTTTCGCTCATACTCGGTCTCGTCGGCAGCTTTCTCCCAGCGTTACGCGCCTCGCGCCTGCCCGTCATCTCATCGCTCAAAAGCGCCTAATTTCCCCCATGAAATCGGACCCTCTTTCCCAATTAAAGATCGATCCCGCACAAAAAGTCCGGCCCCGCCGTCCCGTCGTCACGATCTTCGTTATCGTGCTTTTCGCCTTGGGCGCCGCCGCCTACCTCGCCTGGCCCAAAGCCGGAGACGAAAAACGCATTCTCAATACGAATCCTTACGCAAAGAAAGACAGTCCTCCAGCGCAGCCCGCGGAAACATCCGCCGCCAGCCCCAAACCAACCTCTTCACAGGTCCAAACCACGGCCGCGCCAACCGATTCTCCCTACGCCCTCACTGTCTCCGGCTACATCATCAATCGCGAGCGCATCGAAATCAGTCCGCGTTTTCAAGGCGTCGTGAAATGGATTGGCGTGAAAAAAGGTGACGCGGTAAAAAAAGATCAGGTCGTCGTGCTGCTCGACGATGCCGAGCAAAAAGCCCGCGTCGCCGAAATCGAAGGCCGGCTCACCAATGCCCGCGTCGCGCTCGAACGCGCTGAGCTCAACCACCGCCGCATTCGCGAACTCGCCGCCCGTGACGTAACTTCGAAGGAAGCCGAGGATGAAGCCCGGCTTTCCGTCGATGCCGCCAGAGCAACGATCGCCGAAATCGAAGGCGGACTTTCCCTCGCCAAAGCCTATCTCGATTGGACCGTCATCCGCTCCCCCATCGATGGTGTGGTCCTCGAAAAACTCGCCGAACCGGGCGAACTTGTAACCCCGCAAAGTTTCGGCGGCGCCCGCGGACCGAGCACCGCCGTCCTCGCAGTGGCCGACTTGCAGGACTTGCAGGTGGAAATCGACGTCAACGAATCCGATCTCGCCAAAATCTCCCTCGGCCAGCGCGCGCAAGTCAGCCCCGAGGCGTATCCTGACAAGCACTACGAGGGCGTCGTCGCCGAAATTTCGCCCGAGGCCAACCGGCAAAAAGGAACCCTGCAAATCAAAGTTCAGATCAAACAACCCGACCGCTTCCTCACGCCCGAACTCACCGCCAAAGTCGAATTCCTGCGCTAATAAATCTCTCAATGGGAGACGTCAAAAACCCAAACCGCACCTCCTCGACCTTCCAAGGCTCGGTATGCTTGTCATCTAATAGATGACAAACGTTTGGTTTAAAAATGCGCATATAAAACAGTCAGCCTGTCATCCATTGGATGACAAACCATCATTTTGCTCTAACGCCCAGCTAAAGCACATACAACGACACTATAGCCATAAATCGGTGTTATGAATCGAGCTGTCTTCGTAGCCCTTTCTGTGGCAAAGCCAAACCGGGCGCAGCAAGACTGCGCCCCTACAGCCGGAGTTGTGCGGCTATGACATTTTTAAAAATGCTCTAGCGCCGTGCTTCGAATTCCGCGCGCATCAGACTGGTGAGTTCGCCGAAATCGATCGGTTTGCCCAAGATCGCTGCGAGTCCAAGCGAATGCGCACTGCGTCCGTTCAGGTCGGGCGAAAATCCGGTCACCACGATGATCGGTATTTCTGGCCGCAGCTCGTGGATGGCACGGCTCAGCTCCAAGCCCGACATTTGCGGCATCGTCTGGTCCGTGATCACCAGGTCGAAACTATTGGGAGCCGCTTGGAATTTTCTCAACGCCTCGGGACTTTTCAACTCGGCCGTAATCCGGTAGCCCAACCGTTCCAAACTGCCGCCAATGGCGTTCAAAACGAACTCTTCGTCATCGACAACAAGAACCCGTTCGGTCCCGCGGAGCGGAAGATTGTGATGACTGGCGGGCGTTGGAGCATCCTGCTGCGCCGCGGGAAGAAGAATTCGAAAAGTCGTGCCGCGCCCAGGTTCGCTTTCCACCCTAATTGTTCCGCCGTGGTCGCTTACAATCCCGTGCACCACGGCGAGGCCGAGGCCCGTGCCTTCGTTGATGGGCTTCGTAGAGAAGAACGGATCGAAGATACGCGCCAGCACCTCGCGGCTCATGCCGCAACCGGTATCGCTGATTTCAATACAAACATACTCGCCGAACGGCATCGGCTGGGTGGCGCCCGGAAGGACTTCGCCCGATTGGAAATTGGCGATTCGTATGACGAATTCGCCGCCGCGCGAGCCAATTGCGTGGCCGGCGTTGGCGCCCAAATTCATGAATACTTGGTGCAGCTGAGTTGGATCGGCATCGACCAGATCCGAGATCGCTTCCACCTCGCAACGGATGTCGATGCCCGACGGAAGCGCAGCCCGCAAAAGTGACAACGCTTCGCGCGCCACCAGCCCCACCGACACGCGTCGACGTTCGCCGTGCGTTTGCCGGCTGAAGGCCAGAATCTGCCTCACGAGCGCCGTCGCTCGATCGCCCGCCGCGAGCACCTGGCCCAAATAGCCTTGAGCCGGATGGTCCGGCGGAAGATCGCCAGCGATAAGCTGGATGTGGCCCAGCATGCCCGCGAGGATGTTGTTGAAATCGTGCGCGATGCCGCCCGCAAGCGTGCCCACCGCCTCCATCTTGCTCGACCGCACCAGCTGCTCGCGCAAAACCTCGCTCTCGCGCTCGGCCTTGATGCGGCCGGCGATATCCGCCTCTAGGGCGGTGTTGACCTCGGCCAAAGCGGACGTGCGTTCCGCCACGCGTTGTTGCATCTCGGCATTGGTTCGTTCGAGCGAACGCTGCGAGGCTTCCACGGAAAGGAGCAGTTGGTTTATTTCGCGGACCAGCAGGGCGATTTCCTCGCTGCCTTCCTGAATCGACAGCCGCGCGCCGAAGTCTCCCCTGCGTTGCAATTCGCGCAACTCGCTTTCCAACGTCACCAGTTGCGCCTTGGTCCTACCCGCCGTCAACCGGCAAAATATCGCGCAAAGCCCGAGGCCGCCCGCCAGTGTCAGTCCGGTAAAAAGCAGCGTCGTGCCGAGCGGCGCCTGACCAAACAACGCACGGGAAAGTCCATGAAAAATCCAGCCCATCGCCCCGCTGGCCACAACCAACGCGAGCGCGACAATAGGGCGTATTTTATGTAGTTGCACGTGATGACGATGCAGGAGCAGACGCCGGTGCTAGACTTCCGGTTTCTCCCACATCGGCACAAACCCTTAAGGTTAAAGCCCTATTCCATCGCCGCGGTAGCGAGGATTGTCGTTAAACCTCAGGGACTGCTCGCCGCAATTTTCGCACCGCCAGGATAAGCAGGCATCCCTTCGCGGAAACCCGCCAGTGCCATGCCGCGATTTACTTCCCCAGCCTTCATGAAATAGTGCCAGACGAAATTGCTCCGAGTGTTTTCCGCCATGATCAACGTAATGCCCACGTCGATCGCGATCACGTCGGAGGAAACCCAACCCGTCGAGGGGTTGAAAGCGTCCACAAAGCCGTAGCGCTGCCAGACGGCCGGCCCGCCGACTTTACGCATTTCGCGTAGCGCCTTGATGCATTCGCGCGGTGCAAAGGGTAGCGATCCGCCGGGCGCGCATGGGACTAGCGTTCCGTCGATTTTTGCAGGCGAATCCTGCAGGCCGCCCCAAGCCACGTAGCCCTTTGCGCTGTCCGACGCGGTCACGCCCCACATGTTGCGCGACCAATGAGCAAAGCTACCCGCGTTGTCCGCACACCATTCGCGCTGCGCCAACGTGGCGTCCACCGAGTTTCTCCAATAATCCGCGTGCTCGTCGCGGCGTCCGCGAAAATCGAACCAAGCATGCGAAAACTGATGCGTGAACAAGGGCGCGCAGTGAATGAAAGTGTGCGTGCCGTAAGTGACCACCGGTCCGCGGCGCCAAGCACTCCAACTCGCCGCCGGCAAGGGATTCGACGGCGCGCCGATGCCCAGCAGATACATCCCAAGCATTTCGCTGTAGGAGTCCCAGCGGTACTTGATAAAGCCCGTCTCCGGCCTCCAACCGTGCGTGAGCGTGGGCCCGCCGTTCATCGCCCAAGTCCAGTCAATGCGTCCATAAAGTTCGTTCACGATACGTGTCACCTCAGGATCGTTGAGATACTCGCGCGCCAACAACGCACCTTTCAGAAACAATGCCGTATCGATGGTCGAGGCCTCGCAATTCCACATCCGACGACCCGTCTGGGCATCGACATAGTGATAAATCCATCCGCGTTCGTGCTCAACCTGCTCGTTGATAAAGCGCAGCACGCGCAGAGTCCGCGCCAAAGTTTCCTCGCGCGTCATCCAGCCTCGCGAATCGCCGATGCACCAGGCAGTCAGCGCAAATCCCGTCGCCGCAATGCTTGCCGGCGCATGACTACGCTTGCCATTGGCTGGCGCCCGGTCCCGCGTCAATCCGGTCTGCGGATCCGAATGCTCAAGAAAATACAACAACGCGCGCGACTGAATTTCCTCCAGAAAAGTTTCGTCCGCCTCGTTCGCCAGCTGCGAAAAACGCCCTGCTGAAGACGGGTCGCGCGACTGCGCGCTCATCCACACCACGCACGCCGTCAATACTCCTGCAAACCATCTTACCGCCCGGTGGCCACAACCCGGGAAAGGCGGGCGAAGTGTAATGTGATGCTCCATGCTCATATCTCTTACTACATATCGACACACCCCTTTGTTACTGAGAATCTCTGAACGTAAAATAAGGGTTTATCCCGGTAGCGAAGCCGGCGTATTACGTCCCTGAATACAATAGCATCGCTCGTGCCGTCCCGCATCGCGGTCCCGCTCTTTCCGAGACGAAACACAGTCCGCCGCGGACCAACACGATAGGTAAATATTACGCGGATTATCAAAAATTTTCGGTCCAAATTCAGTGCAGTCATTGGCCGGATTTCCGTCTGCTGGCACCAAAAAAAAGTCCCACTTAGACAAAAACCGAACCAAAATAAACCGATAACTATTAAGTCGCTTAATGACCGCCGCCTTAACTTCGGGACTTAGTTACCCCCCAAGTCGAGCCGGCCGCCCGTAAGTGCGTCAACCCTTCTAAAAACCGAACCGCCGTCCGGCTGGCGGGCGGCGGTTACATGTTTTTCGGGTCGTGCCCGAGACCATCGATAGATGGTTATCTTCGTCGGTTGTCCGGCGGAGCGGACTGACTTCTGAGATCTAACACACTTGCAGATATAATATCGGTCTGCCCTCGGAAAAATTAAAGCGCGCCCATCGTTTTTTGTGCGTTTTTTTTCAAAAAATCCGCAGGAAAAACCCTGCGGAAAACGCAGGCATTTTCCTCATTTACCAGAACCTAATCTATTCTCCACCTACAACCCGCGTCCGCCCTAGGCTCTTCCTTTTTCCATTCTGTATTCCTCATTTTCCCTTCTCTGTGAGCGCATCCGCCGCGCACCCTCAGCCCAACACTGTGAGCAAAATCCCGGCAAGCACCCCCAGCACCGCGGGTAGCTTTTTGCGGCCGTTTTTCTCGCCGAAAAACACCAGCCCTCCCGTAAAGGCCACTAGCGTGCTCGCCCGCCGGATGCTCGACACCAGCGAAATCAATGCCCCTGGATCGCGCAACGCCGTGAAGTAGATATAATCCGACACCAGCAATGCCAGCGCCAGCAGCACGATGCTCCAACGCCAGTGAAACTCGTTGCGCGGCCACCAACGCAGTTTCCAACCAATCACCACCGGCAGAAACACCACTGCGAGATAAACCGAGAACCACGCCTGCACCGTCGCCGCCGAAAAACCGATTCTTCCGAGCAGAAAACGGTCATACAGTGCGCTGCAAGCCCCCAGCACCGTCCCCCCTACCAGCCAAAAAACCCACTTGTTGCGGTGAAAATGTATTCCCTCTTCGCGCCCGGCGAATGATAGCCCGACAAACGAGGCAATCGTCGTCGCCACGCCCGCCATCTCCAGCCAGCTCGGCCGTTCCGCCAGAATCAGCAACGCCCCGAATAAAATCCAAATTGGTCCTGTCGCCCGGATCGGTGACGCCAGCGACATCGGCAGATGTTTCACCGCGAAATAGGTGCACACCCAGGACGACGCCACGATTACGGATTTCAGCGCCAGCTGCCCATGCTGCGCCAATGTCAACGGTTCCACATGTAACCCGGCGGGTAACAGCCCGGGATGCATCGCATCCAACCCCATCAGCGCCGTCCAAATCGTCGCATTGCAAACCGTGCTAAAAAAAAGAACCGGCAGCACCGCGTTATCGCGGACCGCGAGCTTCGTGAAAAGCTCGTAGCACCCAAGGAAGAACGCGGCGATCAGGCTGGCGGTGATCCAATGCATGAAAACCGTCCACGCTGCGTCATCGCCGATTTCAGATCAAGGCCACGAAAGTCCAAAAATTTAAGTTCCTCCACGACTTTCGGTTAAGCCCGGCCAGTGGCTCGGCACTCGCGTCATCTGCGACGATCCGATGCGCCAAGCTTAAAAGCTGCCTTTGCTAGGAGGTTGTTAATCTGCGTGGAGTTCTGTCGGGTTTTTCGAGCGTTTAGCGCATGTAGACTTGAAGCATCAACCCCGGTCGCTCCAGCCAGCTTCACCCAAGTCGCTGCCGACCTTAACAAGTCACCACGCATAACCCGATAACTATAACGTGATTATGACCCCTAACTCGCAATCCCAACCTGCACCGAGAAAGAAAGCCATAGGGCTCTCTCTCTCTGTCATGCTGGCGCTTTCCAGTGCCGGTTTTATACAAGCCCAAACGCCCGTCGCCACGCCAGCGCCGGCCCCCGCCACCCCGGTCGCCGCCACGCCCGCCGACGAGGTCGTCGTCCTCGAAGAATTCCAAGTCAAAGGCCTTCGCGGTTCCGCGATGAAGGCTATCGAGCTCAAGAAAAATAATATTCAGTTCACCGACTCTGTCGTTTCGGAAGATATTGGTAAGTTCCCGGACAATAACGTCATTGAATCTCTCCAACGTGTGCCTGGCATTCAGGTCACCGACTATGGTCGCGGCAACATCACTTCGATCACTATCCGCGGTCTACCCGACGTCGTCACCCTGCTAAATGGACGCAATATCTTCACGTCTTCCGGCCTGACGCTCTCGCTTCAAGACGTTCCAGCCACGCTGATAAAGCGCATCGATGTCATGAAAACTCGCTCTGCCAGTGCCATTGAAAGCGGTATGGCAGGCGTGCTCAATGTTGAAACCTTCCGCCCCTTCGACTTTGCCGGTCATCGCGTTTCCGTCTCTGCCAAAGCGACCTATCAGGAACAGCGCGGAGCTTGGGATCCTAACCTCAGCGTCCTCGTAAGCAATCGCTGGAAAATTGGTTCTGAAGGCAAGTTCGGCGCCCTTTTTAATGCGTCCTACCTGACCACAACCTATCGCGATCAAAGCGCCACCTCCGGCGCTCAGGTTCCCTTCGGCAAGGGAGTTCAGGCCGGTCATCCCTGGCCGGAATCCTACGCCCGCGCTTTCCCCGATGTCGTGGCGTGGACCCCTGGCCTGATCGATGGTCTACCGACAAAACCCGGCTCCACCATCGGCAACAATGTCGAATACGTTCTCGCTCGCGACGCCGTCTTTTTCGCCGACAGTAAGGGTAAAACCGAGCGTCCCGGCGCCACCCTGTCCCTGCAGTTCTCCCCTCACAAGAACGCCGAATACACCTTTGACGCGACCTACCTCGGTTACCGCAATCGTCATCGCAACAACCTGTTCTTCACCTTCACCGACTGGTGGCTGGGTGGCAGCAACTGGATGGATCCCGCGAATCTTCCTCGGTATAACGATGTCCGCCTCTACCCAGGCACCAACATCGTCCAAAGCCGCGCCTACATTCCCGGCATTGCTCAGTTCACCAGCTCCGACTATTCGGATGGTCGCACCGACAGCTTCCAATACGCAATTGCTGGCAAATGGTTCATTACTCCTGCCTTCACGCTCACCTCTGAGCTCGTTTATCAGGATAGCAAATTTGAACGCACCAACTTCTTCATGCGTGCAGATCGCGTCGGAACTGGTTTCCCATGGCTCTCGAATGCCATCATCGGCATCCAGTTTAATGATGGCACCGGACTTCCCGCCCTCATCAACTACGACAATCCCCTCACCACCAACGCCGACGAATCGAATTTGCGCGATCCGAACCAATGGACCGTTGGCCATATGTGGGATGGCGGCGGCGTCGATAAGGGCTCTGCTACCACCTTCACGGAAGAAGGCATCGTCAGTCTCAACTGGCCATTCATTAAAAAACTCAAACTCGGTCTTCGCGTAGATGATCGCCGCGCCGCTTCAGCCTCCCGCGCTGGCGAAGGCGATCCAAGCTCGGTTTTAACCCTCAGCGATCTCAATAGCCGCTACCCGGGAATCCTTTACACTAACAGCGATTTCTTCGATGGTCGCGGCAGAGTCCCCTCCAGCTGGGTGAGCATGGACGCGAGCTTCATCGGCAAAAACTCCGACAAGCTGCGTAAGTTCTATAACTACACCTCGACTTCGACCTTCGATCTGAAGGAAGTCTTCAGCATCGATGAAGTCACAACCGCTGGATACGTTCAGGCCGACGAACTCTCAGCCGATATCGGCGGACATAAGCTCACCGGACAGATGGGCATGCGCTTAGTCTCGATCAAAACCGCGATGAACTTCACAAACACCAACTTTGGCCGGTTCGACCGAACACAAGGTACAGCAGGTGTTACAAAATGGCTCCCGAGCGCTGCCTTCCAGTTCGACATCACCAAAAAGTTGATTGCCCGCGCTGGCTATGGCCAAACAATCCGCCGGCCAGCATTCAATGATCTCAATCCATTGATCACCTACAACCGCGACGTCACCAACATCGGTTACGGCACGGCCACCGGCGGTAATCCCAATCTCAAGCCCACGACTTCCAAGAGCTTCGACCTCGCGCTCGAATATTACTTCGACCAGACGAGTATGGTTCACATTGCTGCCTTCAAGAAGAACATCGATGGCCTCGTCGTCGGCGCCTTCCAACGTGTCATGTATGATATCGGTGATGGCCGCGACCTCTATCCGTACATCCTCAGCGCGCCGATTAATGCCTCGAACGGCAAGCTCGACGGCATTGAGATGGGTGGAAAGTTCTATCCGAAATTCTTCAAGGGTTTCGGCGTCGAAGCCAGCTACACCCATCTGAAGTCCTCGCAAGACATTCCCGTGTATGACAGCACGACTGGCAAGATCACCAAGGTCCTCAATACCGAATTCTTCGCGGTTTCGCCGGACTCCTTCAGTGTCACCGCCGGTTATGAACGCAGCTTCATCAGCGCCCGTCTCTCTTATGCTTGGCGCTCGTCCTTCCACCACCACAACGAAGCCGCGCTCTTCGCCAATCCGCTGTATGTCTACAATGCTGCTGAACGCAGCCTGACTGCTCAGGTTACGTTCAAGATCGCCAAGGACCTCTCGATCGACGTCGAAGGTACCAACCTTACCGACGACATTCAGCGCAGCTACTACGGCAAAAACGGCTCCACGGTTAACAACTTTGGTAACTGGATCGTCGGCCGCACCTTCTCGGTCGCCACTCGCTACTCCTTCTAAACCTGTATCCAGCGTGTTAGCTTTCAAGGGCAACCCAGCCGGGTTGCCCTTTTTGGTGCCCGCGCGAACCTAGTCTGATGCAGTGCTATCGCTCCTTTCAATGTCCCGATCTTTTGTATTTTGCGCTTCTTGTGCCCCGTCTTCCCCGGTAAAAAAATCCACAAGAACATGCCTGCTCCAAAAGTCTCCATCGACGAGGTCACCTCCATTCTCGAACGGATCCGCACGCGTCATCCGCTCGTGCATTGCCTGACGAATCACGTGGTGAAAAACTTCACCGCCAATGTCCTGCTCGCGCTCGGCGCCGCGCCCGCCATGGTCGAGCACGCGGACGAAGCTGCGGAATTTGCCGCCATGGCCGACGCCTTGCTCGTCAATGTCGGCACACTCGACGAACCGCAAATGGCCGCGATGCTCCGCGCTATCCCGTCTGCGAACAAAGCCCATAAGCCTTGGGTTTTCGATCCTGTCGCCGTCGGGCCGCTGACCGTACGCACCCATTTTGCCCACGAAATCCTCGCCCAACGGCCTACACTGATTCGTGGAAACGCTTCCGAAATCATCGCACTCGCCGGACAAGCCGGACGCGGACGCGGTGTGGACAGTGGCGACGCTTCCGACGCTGCCCTGGGCGCAGCCAAAGCTCTCGCTGTTCAAACCCAGGGCGCCGCACTCGTTACCGGCCCCGTCGACTATGCGACGGATGGTTCCTCGATTGTGGCTTGTGCCAATGGCCATCCACTTTTGACGCGCGTCACCGGAGTTGGTTGTGCCCAGGGCGCCGTCGCCGCTGCCTGCTGCGCCGTTGCCTCAAGCCCGCTTGCCGCTGCCGTCGCCGCCGCCACCTTCATGGGAGTGGCCGGCCAACTTGCCGCCTGCGTGTCGGTACGACCTGGTTCGTTCGCCGAGGCGCTCCTGGACTCGCTTGACCAACTCGACGCCGACGTCCTGCACCGCGAAGCAAAAATTTCATGAGCAAGGTCGACTACACCGTCTACCTCGTTACCGACGCTCCCGAACGCTATCCAAATGGACTGCTTCCCGGCGTCGAGACCGCCTTGGCTGGTGGCGTGAGCATAGTCCAATACCGCGCCACAACCGGAACCCGTCGCCACCTCTACGAAACCGCTCGCGCCCTTCAAGGGCTGCTTCGTCCACGCAATGTCCCTCTCATCGTCAACGACCAGGTTGACCTCGCCCTCGCCGTCGATGCCGATGGAGTCCACGTTGGCCAAAATGACCTGCCCGCCGACGTCGTACGTCGTATGATTGGCCCTGGCAAAATACTCGGCCTTTCCATCACCGCCCTCGAGCAACTCGACAGCGTTTCACCAAAAACCGTCGACTACCTAGGCCTCGGGCCGGTCTTCCCGACCATCTCAAAAGACGACGCCGCGCCCGCACTTGGCCTGGAACAACTCGCACGCCTGACCGCTCGCTGCACGCTGCCCACGGTCGCCATTGGTGGCATCAATCTCGAAAACGCTTCCGCCGTCTTCGCCGCGGGCGTCGATGGGCTTGCCGTGGTTTCCGCACTTTCACTTGCCGCCGATCCCGCCGCGATGGCCCGTGCCCTTCGCGCGAAAAAACCGAACCGCCCATGATCCCCAACGTCCTCACCCTCGCCGGCGTCGATCCTTCCGGCGGCGCCGGCATCTTCGCCGATCTGAAAACTTTTTCCGCGCTCAAGGCCTACGGAACCGGTGTCGTCGTTGCCCTGACCGCCCAAAACACCCAAGGCGTCACCGGCGTGCAACTCGTCCCCTCAAGCTTTGTCGCCCAACAAATCGACACGCTCTGTGCTGACGTGCGCATTGACGCGGCCAAGGTTGGAATGCTCGCGACCGCCGAACTTGTGACCACGGTCGCGGCCGGTTTGAAACGTCACGATCTCAAACGCCTGGTCGTCGACCCCGTCATGGTTTCAAAAAGCGGTCATCATCTCCTCCAACCCGACGCCGTCGCCGCCCTCCGCAGCGAACTCCTGCCGCTCGCCGAAATTATTACGCCGAATCTTCCCGAGGCCGGCGTTTTGCTGGGTCAGCCCGAACCACGTACCATCGACGAAATGCGCCGGGCCGCCCGCGCTTTGCTCAAGTTCGGTCCGCGCTACGTCTTGCTAAAAGGCGGCCACCTCGGCGACGCGGATAGCACTGACATCCTCGACGATGGCGTGACGCAGACCGAATTCCGCGCTTCGCGGATCGCTACGAAAAATACGCATGGCACCGGCTGCACGCTTTCCGCCGCCATCACTGCTTTGCTACCTCAGCGTTCCTCCATCGCCGACGCCATCCGCGATGCCAAAACCTGGCTGACCGCCGCCATCGCCGCAGCCGATCAACTCGCCATCGGCCACGGCCACGGCCCCGTCCATCATTTCCATGCACTGTGGCAGTCCCCGCCCGATCCGGGTCTCATTTGCGGGCACAACCCGGGACCGCTTTAAAGTTGTCGAAACCGAACGCGGTCGCAAATCGGCACAATTTGTTTCTAACGTCACAGTGCTGCCGATGGCACCGCAATTTGACGCAGGCGCATTCCTTCGCATCGTCAGAAGGGCCGGGACAAAACCCATTGCTCATCGCAACTCTGAACAAGCATCACCATGATTCCATCGTCACACCACTTCAGCCACGATCAACTCAGCCGTCGCGACGCTCTCCGTTTTTTCGGCCTCGCCGGCACCGCCGCCCTCCTGACGCCTTCGCTTTTTGGCGCAAACGAACCAGCCACCATTAAAAATCCGCCAGCCACCCTCGCTGGTGCGCAGCCCGGCTTTCACCGTTTCCGCATCGGCGCTTTTGAAGCCCTTGCCCTCAACGATGGCGGTTTTGCCCCGACTCCTGCCGAGTCGCCCTTCGGCGTCGGTGAGCCGCGCGAGAAAGTTGTTGCCACGCTGCGCGACGCGTTTCTTCCGGGCGACAAGGTGCAACTTCCGTTCAATGTCCTTCTCGTCCGCACCGATTCGGACCTGCTCATGATCGACGCTGGCTGTGGCAGTATGTTCGGCCCGGCCGGCGGCCGTCTCGTCGCCAATCTCGCCGCGGCAGGCGTGAAGCCCGAGCAGATCACCGGCATTATCCTGACGCATGCCCACGCCGACCACTTCGGTGGATTGCTCGATGCCAACAAAGAACCCGTTTTCAAAAACGCCCACCTTTTCATCAGCCGCAAAGAGCACGCGTTCTGGACCAGCGCCTCGCCGGATCTCTCCGCTCAACCGCTACCAGAAGAAACCCGCAAAAGCTTCATCGCTGGCGCGCAATCATATCTCGAAACCCTCAAGGGCCGCTGGCAGTTCATTGCGCCCGGCGAAAAACTCATGGAAGGTCTCGAAATCGTCGACGCCCCGGGACACACGCCCGGCCATGTTGCGCTGCTCTTTTCGTCAGGCTCGGAACAATTGTTGCATTTCGTAGATGCCGCCCATCACCACGCGATTTCCTTCTCTCACCCCGAATGGAAACTCGCGTTCGACACGCAACCTCCGATCGCCAACGCCACACGCAAAAAGCTTTTCGATCGCGCCGCAGCCGACCGCTTGCGCGTCTTTGGCGGGCACATGCCGTTCCCTTCGCTTGGCCACATTCGGTCCGTTGGCGACCACTACGAGTTCGTCATCGAACCGTCCTCCATCAGCTAAAACAGAGCGTCGTTCGAGCGTTTCTCGTGGCTCGACACGTCCAACGTGTCGGGCCAGTGTTTTTCGCAATGGGCTCCTACGCACAATTCCGGCAGCTTCTCGTCCTGACTTGTCTGTTCGCGCTTTTCGGCTGCACGACTCAACAACCTGCCCCTACGCCCAAACCTGCACCGCCCGTCGCGCCTGTGCATGCGCCAAAATTGCCGCCGCCACCACCGGCAGTGACCGTGGCACCCTCTGCACCGAAACCGCCACCACCACCACCGCCTGTTCTCACATTGTCCGATGGGCCATGGATAGAAGCCTCTGCCGAAGAAGCCACCGTCGCGGTGATCGTTACTGTTCGCAGTAATGGGCTTTTTCGCGAACGAACGGGCGTCCACTACCTCCGCCCTGCGCAGAAAAAAATCTACCGTCTTGTCCAGATTCGAAACAACGCTCCCATTGCACTGGCCCGCAAGGAAGTTCCCGAGGCCTGTTCGGCAACTTTCCATCTGAGTAACAACGAAGCCGACCCCGCGGACCACAACTACTCGATCCACTCCACGCTCAAACAAATTCCCGTCGATTCCACGCGCGCCATCACGCTGAACCTCCGCGTCAATTGTCGTGAAAACGGCAATACGGACTGCATTGAAGAATCAGTCGTGTTAAATGGTCTCAACCGCACTGAATTCGCCAAAGGTCCCATTCTCGCCATGGTCGAGATTGTCCCACCCGAGCGTGCCGTACAGCGTTTGTCCATGGCGGGCGAATCGGCGGCGTCCATCAACAACGATATAAATGCCACGTCGCTTGGAATTGGTTCAAGCGACTGGGACCTGCTTCACAAAAAATTCCAGCTAACCGGGCAAGAGTCCCGAATCGCGGGTTGGTTTCAGCTCTCGCTCGACGCATCGATCCAGTTCCCCGACATTCGCTTTGCGTGCGGGCTGATTGAGATAAGCGACGACCATTCGATCATGAAACTTCGTGGTCCAGTTCGCATCGAATGGGACGGGCAAACGATGACCTCGGGCGACGCCGTCATGCGCATTTCACCCGGTACCGTTCAGTTCGAGTCGAGTAACATTCAGGCCAACTAGACCGACCGCCAGCGGCAGCCCCACCGCTGCTCAACTGATTTTTTTTGAATCTCCACTTGACGCAGGGCTCTAAGCAGCTACCTTGTCTGAAAAAGGTAGCTGGCACTAACACTCATGAGTCTTGACGACAAATTTTCCGCACTGCGCAAAGGCCTTCTTGAATTCCTTCTGCTGAAGATCATTGCGGCGGACAAAGTCTACGTCGCCGATATCATCAGCCAGTTGCAGGACACCGAATTTGCGACCCAGGAAGGCACGCTCTACCCGCTCCTCAGCAAAATGCGGCGCGAAGAACTTCTCAACTACGAGTGGCAGGAATCCGAGGCCGGTCCGCCGCGCAAATACTATAAACTCACCGCCAAGGGCCGCGAACAACTCCGCGAGCTCAGCGATTATTGGAACACGATCAACGACACCGTAAAAAAACTCGGCCCATAACTACCTCCTACCCCCTACCCAACTTATGAACAAGGTCATCTCCATCCACCTCTGCGGCGTCGCCTTCCAGCTTGAGGAAAACGGTTACGACGCCCTGCGTGCCTACCTCGAAAAAGCCGAACGCCAGCTCGGAACCAATCCCGACAAGTCCGAAATCATCGCCGACATCGAACGCGCCATCGCCGACAAATTCCGAGCCCTGCTTTCCTCGGGGCGCAATGTCGTGCTGTCGGCGGAGGTCGAAGCGGTGATCAAGGAAATGGGACCTGTGACCGACAATTCCGCGGAAGAAAACTCTTCCCAAAAAACCGAACCACACTCCAACGCCAGCACGGGACCGGACGCCGGTCCCCAGCCGCCCAAACGGCTTTACCTCCTCAAGGACGGCGCAATGATTTCCGGCGTTTGTAACGGCCTCGCCGCCTACATCGGCATCGACGTGACGCTTCTGCGATTGGTCGTGGCCATTCTTGTGTTTTTCAGTTTTGGCACGGTCGCCGTCGCCTATTTGGTGGCGATGATCATCATTCCCACTGCTGAAACACCCGGCGAAAAAGCGGCTGCCACCGGCCCTGCCCCAAACGCGCAGGAATTCATTCGTCGTGCCCGGGAGGGCTACTACCAAGGCCTCAAAACATTCGGTGACCGCGATGCCCGTCGCGCGTGGACACGAAAATTCAAAAGCGAAATGCGCGGGTGGGAACGCCGCCTTCGCCACGAATACCGCTGGGGCTGGCAACGTCGCGTTCCTCCCGTTCCTCCGGTGCCACCCGTGTCGCCAATGGCCGGGGTTGCATCCATGCCGCCACCCGAAGGCGCACACGTGATGCTTCCGTTGCTCGCCACGATGAAAGCGATTCTTTTGTTTTTCTGCGTCCTCGCAATTTTATCGCTTTGCACCTCGGGAACCGTGCTCGGAGTTGCCTTGCCGGGCAATCTGCCCATGTGGGCAGGAATCGTTCTCGTCGTTTTTGCCTACAAAATCCTCGTCGCGCCCATCAAGGCCATCCGCCGAAACTACTACTATCGCCTAAATGGCTGGCCGGGGACCTGCGGCCCGTTCACGGAGTTCTGGCTGAGCATCCTTCCTTTCGCGGTGCTCGCCCTGGGTATTTGGATGGCCGATTGCTTCATCCCGGGCTTTCACCACGCGCTGCAGAATTTCCCGTCGTTCTGCCACCATATCGGCGAATCGGTCCAGCAATGGTGGAACCAAACTAATCCTCCTCGCTAAACAGATCAGCCCCGCGCGATTAGGTGCACATTCGGGGCCTTGATCAGTGCCGTCACTTCGGCGCCAGCCGTCAGTTTCAATTCGTCCACGGCCTGCCGCGTCAGCAGCGCCGTCAGCGGGAAACCGCAATCCAGTTCAACCCGCACAGTCGCAGCCTGAGAATTGAGGGCCGTCACGCGCGCCGGGAACCGATTGCGCGCGCTCATGCCTTCCGCCGAACCGGCTTTAACCAATAAAACATCTTCGGCGCGAATGCTCACGAGAACTTCGCGCGTATTTGCCGGGAGTTGATCGGCCAGCCCGATCAGGCGAGCCGAGCCCACCGCAACAGCAGCCAGCTCGCCTTCGCCACCCAGCAATCGGCCGGCGACCACGGTTTCGACTCCAACGATTTGCGCCACTGCCGGACTCCCGGGGCGTCGCAGCACTTCCTCAACCGGTCCCTGCTGCAAGAGCCGCCCGTCAGCCAACACCGCAATATCGTCACACAACGCCAGGATTTCCTGTGTGACATGGCTGACGTACAAGATCGGCAAACCAAACTCGTCGCGCACGCGTTGCAGGTAGGGCAAAATCGCCGTTTTGCGCGCCGCATCGAGCGATGCCAGCGGTTCATCGAGCAACAATAACCTCGGCGCAGAGACAAGCGCCCGCGCAATGGCCACGCGTTGACGTTCCCCTCCCGACAGCGTCATCGGCTTTCGATGCAGCAAATCTTCAATGCCCAGCACTGAACATATGTGTTCCCGGCGAAAAATCGCAGCCTCTGCATCGCCCTTTCTGCGTTCTGCGAATTTCAAATTACCATCCACCGTGAGATGCGGGAACAGCGCGCCGTCCTGTGGAACGAAACCCATGCCACGTTCTTCCGGCGCCAGATAAATTCCTTTAGCCACGTCGACCAAAACCTTGTCGTCGAGTGCAACTTTGCCCGCCGTGGGCCGCCTAAGGCCGGCAACGATCTCGACTAGCGTGGATTTACCCGAACCAGATACTCCAAATAATCCTGTTACTCGCGCGCCGAACTCGGCATCGATTTCCAACGAAAACTCGCCGGCTTTCAGACGCACGCCCTGCAATGAAAGTTTCATGGCGCGCTCCTCCGTGAAAGCCATTCGCTCAACGCCAAAGCGGCAAAAGCCAGAATCAGGGAGACGCCGAGCAATCCGACCGCGGCACCGTCGTGGCCAAGTTGCACTTCATGATAAATCCCTAGCGCCAGCGTCACCGTCTCGCCTGGAATCATGCCCGCAATCATCACCGTCGCGCCGAATTCCCCCAGCGCCCGGGCAAAGGCCAGCACGCAACCCGCCAACAAACCACGCCGCGCAAGAGGCAGCGTGATCGTGAAAAATATCCGCCACGGTCCCGCGCCCAGCGTCCGCGCCACCCCTTCGAGCCTCAGCGGCACTTCTTCAAAAGCGACACGTGCCGAACGCACCAAAAGAGGCAATGCCATGACCGCCGTAGCCAGAACGACCGCACGCCATGTGAAAACAATGTCGACGCCGAAGGCATCCTGCACAAAGCGCCCGAGCACTCCGCGACGGCCGAACAGCTTCAACAGGATCAAACCCGTCGCCACAGGTGGAATCACCAAAGGCAACGCCACGATGGTCTCGACCAGCGCCTTGCCCGGCCAGCGCCGCCGCGCGAGCAGCCATCCCAACGCCACGCCCGGCGGCAAAATCAGCAACGTGCTGAACAGCGCAACGCCGAGCGTGAAGAGAGTGACCTGGACGATTTCGGGCACGCGCTCAATTCGGAGTCAGAAATCCGGATTTGGCGAACACCTTTTGCGCTTCGGTTCCAGCGAGAAACTCGATCAACGCCTTTGCCGCGTCGGACTGTTTCGATTCCTTCAGCACAGCGACCGGGTAAATGATTTGGGGTCCTTCAGCCAGCGGCACCTCGAGTGCGATTTTCACTTTTTTCGAACCAAGCGCGTCGGTCTTATAGACAAAGCCCGCCTCGGCATTTCCCGACTCGACCGCGGCGAGCGCGCCACGCACTGTGTCGAGGGGAACCATTTTATCGACTAGATTTCTCCAATCACCCGTTTTTTGCAGATACTCCTTGGTGTAGGTGCCAATCGGGACCGTGGCCGGCTCGCCGATCGCGATGCGTCGCACGTCGGTCTTCGCCAGATCGGCCAGCGTTTTCACCGGTACGCCATCTTCGGCAGCAACAACGACGACCAGTGTATTCGCCAAAAGCATACGCCTCGTGCCTCCCAACAGCAGACCCGCTTTTTCCAGCTGATCGAGGCGCAATTCGTCGGCGGAGAAAAATAAGTCGGCTGGTGCCCCTTCCTTGATTTGACGCGCCAGCGCGCCCGACGCGCCGAAGTTGAAGCGCAGCGTATTGCCGGTGGCTTTAGTGTAGAGCGGCGCGACCTCTTTGAGAGCATCCGACAAACTCGCCGCTGCAAAAACCGTGATCTCCGCGGCTGCGGCAGCAGCCGTTGATAATGCCACAATTAAAAGCGCATAAACCAGGCTGAGCAGTTTCATGGACAAAATATTGGGTTTTGTTTGGTTCTTAGCAAACCGGGACCAGCCGTGATTCGACACCGTGCGACGCAAAGGGCAGCGCTCGGAAACTTATTGGCGTTTCAGACGAACCACCGTCAATGAATTAGCCGGCGCTTCATAGTCGAAGGAAGGCCCTACGGGGATCTTCGATGTGACCGGTTGCACGACTGGCGGTTTACCGTCTTCGTTGACGACCGAGGCGTCTTGAGCCGCGAGCACGGTCGCTGTTGCAGTGCTGGCAAGTTTTTGCACGCCGATCAAATCGATGTGGAGTGGCCTGGCTGTCTCGCCGCCGTTGACAAACTTGAGGATGAGATCGCCGGTCTTGGTGTCGCGCACCGCTGAAGCGGCGAGGGCCATGGACGTTGGTGCACCGTCGATCTTCGTCTCCAGATATTTGTCGCCGCTGTTCACGCCGAAAAGCTGCTGCACATGATAGTTGATTGTCGGAAATACTTCCGTCCCGTTGAAATAAATTAGATCAGGCCGCCAGTTCGTGTTTTCACGCCGTGCGAGCAGTGGGGCATAAGAAGCCATCAACACCACGTCTCCGTTGCGCTCCAAGCTGGTCAAATAGGCGGCTTCGGCGATGGCTGAACGCTGCGTGCTCCGGCGTTTATCGTCGTGAGCGGCGTATTCGCCGACATAGACTTTGGACTTCGTCCGGTCGTACGAATCGTAACGCTGAAGGTTTTCCCAAAACCATTTTGGCGATTTGTAGTAGTGTTCGTCGACCATGGGAACGCGAAACTCGTCCGCAATCTTCCAGCCTTTTTCGAAATCCTCGCCGTCGGGCATGGGACCAACCGTGCCGATCACGGTGATTTCGGGATGCTTTTGCTTCACAACATCGTAGATCATTTTGAAACGCTCTTTGAAAACCGGTGTGATTTCGTCCTCGTTGCCGACGCCGAGATATTCGAGATTAAATGGCGCGGGATGTCCCGCCGCCGCGCGCTTCGCACCCCACGTTGAGGTGACAGGCCCGTTGGCCCACTCGATCAAATCGAGCACTTCCTGAATGTACGCGGGCATTTGTTCGAGCGGCAGTCCGCTTTGGCCGACGCCATGACCCGAATTCTGGCAACACACGCCAGCCGCAACGACCGGCAACGGTTTGGCGCCAATGTCCTCGCAAAACTGAAAATACTCATAGTAACCCAAACCAACGGTTTGGTGATAACCCCAGAGATTGTATTGCTGGCGGCGCTGTTCGATCGGACCGATCGTATCCTTCCAGCGGTACATATTGCCCAAACCATTGCCATGAACCAGGCATCCGCCGGGAAAACGCATGAATCTCGGTTTCAGGTCCGCAATGGCCTGTGCCAGATCCGCACGAAGGCCATTCTGGCGGTTGCGAAAGGTTTTCTGGGGAAAGAGCGAAATGTCGTCGAGGGCCATGCCGCCCGCCGTGTCCGTTAGCAATACCAGCCGCGCCGCCGGGTCGGTTTGGTTCACCTTAATGGTTCCAGAAAAGCGCCGCCATTCCCGCTCCGAGACAGGAAACGTCGTTTCACCCAGGACCACGCCGGCTTTCGTTTCCAATCGTACGCTCAAGGGCAACGTCCCGGGTTTCCCCGCCCCGCCCCAGCGACGTCCGATGAATTGTTGACGGGCGAATAGGGCCACGTCGTACGTTTCGCCTTCCGTCACCGGGATCCCCGCAAAAAAACCCGAGTTCACCAGACACACGCCATCGCCAGGAGTCTCGTTGGCCAGCACCACGTAGTGAGGATTGTTGGGATGGATTGGAAAGGCGTCGTCGACCACGACCGAGCCTTTGGCGTCCCCGCGCTTCACCAGCTCCCAAGCAGTGAGATTATTCCAGGTGTTTTGTTTGATCGGCTGAAATTCGAACGAGCGGTTCTGCACCAATTCTGCGTAGAGACCGCCATCGGCCGCATTACTGATGTCTTCGAAAAATATGCCCATAAGCAGCGGACTGATCGCCTTGCCCTCGCCATCCGCTCGAACAGTGATCGTCGTTTTCTGCCCAAATGCCGCGGCGACATAAAAATTCATTGCCAAAAGCGCTGCCAACGAACGAATGGATAGAGACAATATTTTTTTTGGAATCATGGGATTTTGCGAAGAGAGCAACGACTAAGCGGCGGAAAATTCCAGGCGTAAACCGAAAGCCACGCCTGACAGTATGACAGGCAACCCCACGAAATGGACATTCGATTTCAGCCAATGCATACCTGTCGCGCCGCCGACGAGACGCCCCAAAAACGCCTCCCCAGCTTATCCCCAGTCGACCCATTTGCTTTCCGGAAATTGCTTGTTTAACTGCGCTAAAACCCACCCCTCAACCGTCTCAATTTTTGCGCCATTACCTCCGTTTTGACGCTTAAAACCACCCCCACTTCCTAGTCCTGCGATCAGCCCGAGAGCCGCTGCGTACACCCACACCGCGCAGCCTTTTCTATTGGCCGAGAGCAATTTGCCAGCGACGCCTGCCCAGCCCTTCGGCGTGGAGTCGTTCTACATATCACTCATTTCAAACAGCCTGCGTAAAAACTAAACTCCCCACTAGCCGGCTTTGATCAAGTTGGACCACAACCCTTGATCATTCAAAGCCGGGGGCCGTTTCCCCTACCCCAAAGCGGCCCCCGGCCCTTTTTTTGTCCACGCTCGCCCAGCCAAACGAATGCGGCGCCGAAAAAAACGTTCGTGCCTTCCGCGCCACCAACGGACAAGCTGCGCGTTCCATGTCCGAAGTCCTTGCACAACTCGTCACCAAGATCGCCCAACGCGCCCGACAGGCCTCGCTTGTTCTCGCGACTGTTCCGACGGCGCAGAAAAACGAGGCCTTGCTCGAACTCGCCGGCCTGATCGACCGCTCACATGCCGAGTTGCTCGAAGCCAACGCCAAAGACTTGGCCGACGCCGAGGCCAACAGCATGACCAAGGCACAGATCGACCGTCTCACCCTCGACGCGAAACGCCTCGCCCAACTTTCCGAAAGCGTCCGCCAAGTCGCCGCGTTGCCCGATCCCGTGGGCGCCGTCCTCGACGAAACCACTCGTCCCAATGGTCTGCGCATTCGCAAAGTCCGCGTGCCTATCGGCGTCATTGGCATCATCTACGAAGCCCGTCCCAACGTCACCATCGACTGCGCCATTCTCTGCCTGAAGAGCGGCAACGCCTCGATCCTCCGTGGCGGCAAGGAAATCTTCCACACCAACACCGCCTTTGCCCGGCTTCTCACCGCCGCGCTCGCCCACGCGCGCCTGCCCGCAGACGCCGTGCAACTCATCCCCACAACTGATCGCGCTGCGCTCAACACCCTCCTTAAACTCGATCAATACGTTCACTGCATCATTCCCCGCGGTGGCGAGAGTCTCATCCGTTTCGTCACGAGCAATTCCACCATTCCCGTCATCAAGCACTACACCGGCGTGTGCTTTGTCTACGTCGATGCGAAGGCCGACCTCGCGATGGCGGAAAAAATCCTCATCAACGCCAAGACCCAGCGCGTCACCGTCTGCAACACCGCCGAACAACTCCTCATCCACAAAGATATCGCGGAGAAAGCCCTGCCCGTGCTCGCACGCGCTCTCGTTGCGAAAAACGTCCAGCTTCGCTGCGACCCCGCCAGCGCCACCCTGCTCGTCCGCGAAAAAATTCCCGCCTCGCTCGCGACCGAGGCTGATTTTAAAGCCGAATTTCTCGATTACATCATCGCCGTCCGCATCGTCGATTCGCTCGATACCGCCATCGCCACCATCAATCGCGACAGCTCGGCGCACAGCGAAGTGATTGTGACGGTCGACGAAACTGCCGCACGGAAATTCCAGGCCAGCGTCGACAGCTCCGCGGTCTTCTGGAACGCCTCCACGCGTTTCAACGACGGTTTCGAATTCGGTTTCGGTGCCGAGATCGGCATCAGCACCGACCGCCTCCACGCCCGCGGCCCCATGGGGCTGCCCGAGCTCTGCAGCTATAAATACCTCGTCGATGGCAACGGCCAGATCCGCGGCTGATCGCCCGGCTGGAATTCGCCACAGAGAATACAGAGCTTGGACACAGAGGTCACAGAGGAAAACCGATCGGCTGCTTCAGCCTCCCACCTCTCCGTCATCAGTGTTCATTAGTGAAAATCAGTGGTAGAAAAACTTCTGCCTCATCCCTCCCAAAACTCCGTGAAGTCTGTGTCCGAGCTCCGTGCCCTCTGTGGCCCACCTCCGAAAAAAACTAAACTTTCCCGCGCCGCCGCTGTCTCCATCTCCATGAGATTTCTCCGCCCACGCGCCCTCCTCGCCCTCACCCTGCTTCCGAGCTTGGCCGCCGCCCAGGAAGCCCGGCCTGCCGCACCCGCGAAATCCAATATCGAGGTTTCCACCGGCAGCGCAGGAGGCACGGCGCCGACGAAAAAACAACGCGCCGTTTCCGACGACATTTCAAAATCCGTTTCCTCGGCGTTCAAGTACAACCCGCCGCCACCGCCAAAATCGGAGGAAGAGCTCATCGATCTGCGCGATGTCGACAAACCGCGCAACCAGATCATCCGCCTGCCCAAGTACGTCGTCGAAGCCAAGAAGCCGCCCGTCTTCAACGATCGTAATTTGTACTCGAAGGAAATGCTGCGCCGACTCGCCTACAAACGTTACTCGAGCAGTTTCAGCCGCGAAGTTCTCAACAAATATCACTTCCTCGGCAATGGCGACATTGCTTACGCCATGATGCAGTACGAAGCCGAGGAGCGTCAGCGCAACCTGGCCGAAATGGACAGTACAGCCTCGATGTTGCGAATCTCCGGGGACGATGCCGAAGCAGCCAAAACCAAGGACGACGCCCAAAACACCTACATGCGGCGCTCGGATGCCGGCACCAACATAAACCATCGCTCAAACGGCCAGTAACCCCCGGCGCCATCAAGCCACTTTGGCCTCAGCCTTCGCCGGTCGCTTCGCGCCGCGCACAAAGACTTTCTTGCAGAGCGGGCTCACCACGCCGTGATACGTGGACAGAATTACGATCACGCCCACCAGCGCATAAACCAAACCTTCAATCGTCGTCGGCACCGCAGCCTTGTAGGCACCGCCTGCTCCCCGGGCGATTTCCCAGTCGAGGTCGCGCAAAAAAACAAAGGGCCTCGTCCACACCGATGCATCGCGCAATGCCGCCTCCGCGGAAGCCAGCGTGTTAACGCGCGCCTCTGAATCGGTGACCACTTTGCCCATGCTCACGACCGCCGGGTCGGCATTGGCGGCGTATTGCGTCGCCAATTCCCGCACCGATTTCCCCGCCTGCTTCGCGATCTCTTCGAACTGAAGCAACTGCCGTCGCGCCTCCGCCAGATGACCACCGAGTCGTTGCAGATATTGCTGCATAAACTCCGGCGCTTGGGCAAACAGCACCGCGCCAATCACGCAAAGGATCCGATCCACCAAAGATGCACCCGCGGAAAAAATGGGCTTGAGCCAGCGCATGGCCCGATGCCAGCGCAACGACGACTTTGAGGCAAGCCCGCAAACCGCGTACACGACCCGCAAACATCCAAAGGGAGGCTCGTCGAAACGGTGTTGATTGGAGATAACGACTATTTCCCCATAAATTCAGAAGCAGCCTCGCAACCTGTTCACCCCTTGCGCGATCGGCCGCGCACCGATAGGATCCTCGCGGCTTCGCCAGCTCAGCCGCCTTGCACCACGTGCGTCACGAGAGCTTCGTGGTTGGTGTAGCCTAGTTCGGTTCCTTGAGCCAAACGGTCCTGTAGGGCGATCTGCATGCGTTTGGTCACTTCCTCCTTGGTCGCGCCGGTGATGGTCAGATTCAGCTCCGGACAAAATTGGGAAACCGTCCCGCGGATGGACCATTGGAGACAGGTCACGCTGCAAATCGTGCGTTCCATCGAGCGTACATAGGGATCGTTCAACATACGTACGATCACACTTCGAAATTCCGCGGTGTTTAGCGGCTTGGCCAGGCCTTCGTTCGCACCGGCTTTCAAGACCCGGCTGAGCAATGCGCTGTCCATCGCGCTGCTGATCACCACCACTGGCAACGGTTTTAGGGCCTCGGTCTTTCGCGCCAGTTGAATCAAGTCCAAGGCATCTCCTTCGGGAAAAAGAAAATCGCAAATGAGCAGGTCGAATTTGCGCTCGGAAAGCATCGACATCGCCATTCGCAGAGAAGGCGTAATCGTCAGCTCACAAAGACCGGTGAGGTACTTCCGCATGAGCAGTTGCGACGTAGCACTGTCTTCCACATAAAGGACTTGTTTCATGCGCTAATGCGTTAATCGACCAGACTGATATTCCAGTTAAATGGTATCTTGGGTTAAGTGCGAAGGAGCGAATGGCTTCCGTTCACAATTATCAATCCCGCTTTGCCGGGAAAAATTTCCGAACTTCGGTCAGTACCAATATAATCCCATAACCCGCTGATTAAATTAAAAATCGGCAAGTGCCATCTCTCGCATCCGGCAACGAAAAACGGGACGGCCATTTAAGCCGTCCCGCTAGTCAGACCCGAACAAAAAAGTCACTCAGGGTTTGGCGTTGGCGACGCTCTTCTCTTTGCAGAAATCGAAGCTTTGTTGCGCGTGCACCAAGACCGGCTGGCCCTTGCGAGTCGGCGGGGCAAACTGCCACTTGCTCACGGCTGCCACGGCGATGCCGGCCAAGCGCGGATCCGATCCGGCGGGCGCCGCGGGAAAACGGACTTTGCCCGTTTCGTCGATGTAGAAATCGATGACCACTTTCCCAATAATCCCCTGGTCGACCCATTCCTTCGGATACGTCGGCGAAACGATGCTCACCGGAGTCGGGATGCTGTCCAATTTTTTAAGACTGCACGCCTGATATTCATAACCGTGATCTAGCTCTAAAATCGTCGTATCCACGCCAAAACGCTGCACCAATAGCACGCCGTTCACTTCAAAGTTAAACGTCAGCTCGAGCACCGTTTCAATGGGTTCTCCGTTATCGTACGCCGGCTCGAACTTCCATTTTTTGATGACCCGCAGAACTTCATCCGCAAATGGCCGGCGTGTGTAGGCCACCACCAGGCTGTCGATCAACTTCCCCGTCGAATCGATATGCAACACCACGCGCGCGGCGCCGCTCGAAATGCCATCGTTCAACATGCGAATCGGATAAATAGGGGGCGTCGTCTGAACGATTTTAAACCGGTTGCCGGACTGCGCCGCCGGTTTCTCCACCGCCCGGCCAAGGCCGGCTGTCAGGACGATCAAACTGAAAAAAGCTACGAAGGTTTTCATGGGTAAAATGGGTTGCCCTGCATAACCCCGCGACCCTCGACACCCCTTCAAAAGAATCAAAGCCGAACAATGATCCACGCGTCTTTCATCCCGTCACGCGGCAAAAATTTACCCGCGTCAATCGTGCCTAAACCCCCGCAGCTTCAAATCACTGATACAGCCAAATGCGGCGTGACATCTCTTGATAGAGCCGCGCGCGACCACGCCAATCCCTGATAAAGGCTTCGACATTCACCCGCGCGCCCTCCCGGCGAAGCGCATTCCACCAAGCGGTTGAGCCGATGTGGCGGTTGAACTTCGATATCTGGAGTCCATTGAACCCAGCATAGAGATTTGTGCCGCGGTAACGACAAGCCAGCCGCATTAAGTGGAAGCTCAGCTCGGTCGGATTCCACACGCTCCAATCCGTGACCTGAACCAATACGCCACCGACAGGACGGCCGCGATTGTCGGCCTGCGTGATTTTCTGAAACCAAATCCCCGGAAGCCGCAGCATTTGCAAGTCGCGCAACAACTGCTCCGTTGGCTTCCCTCCGCCCGAGACAATTTGAAACGAATACGGCGGCCCCATGCTGTGGCTGAAACCGGTTTCCTGACAGCCGAGCCCAACCATTGCATAGCCTACAACCGAATTAAAATCGCAGATCGCCGGCGATGTCGGGATAAAATTCAGACCTGTTTCCGGCCAGCGCATGTCGCGCCGCCACCCGCGCATCGCCACCACGGTCAGCCGGCCGCGCGCGCGAATGGTTTCCGGCACATCCATGATTCCGGGTGTCGCTGCCGCCAGCCGCGCGAGTTCCCCGATGGTCAATCCATGCACATAGGGCACGGGAAACGCACCGACGCCGCTCATCAACTCGCGGTCGAGCAGCGGCCCGTCGACTTTTAGACCTCCCAATGGGTTCGGCCTGTCCAACACGATCACTTCCACGCCCGCCGAAAAGCAGGCTTCCATCGCATAGCGCATCGTCACCGAATACGTGTAGGAGCGCACACCGATATCCTGCAGGTCGATGACCAGCGCATCGATCGTGTTCAACTGCTCGCGTGTGGGCCGGCGATTTTTTCCATGCAGCGAATACACCGGCAATTTCGTCCGCCGATCCACCGTGTCATCGACATTCACGCTGGCCGCCTCGCTGCCGTAGATGCCGTGTTCCGGCGCGAAAAGGCACACCAGTTTCACGCGCGGCGAACGTCGCAACACGTCAACGGTTGCCACCCCAAAACGATTTACCCCCGCCGGATGCGTGAGCAATCCCACTCGCTTTCCTCGCAATAACGCGAATCCCTCCGATTCCAGCACATCGATGCCCAGCAGTACTCGTGATTCCAATACCGGCATCGTGAACAATGGCCGGACCGGCGGGCGGCTCGGCGCCGTGCGTGGTCCCGCCATCACGCCGCTGGCGACAGCCAACGACACCAGCAACCACCGGAAAACCGTGGTCGGGAGAAAGCGGAATACAGAAAGCATCGCAGCGACGCATGCCCGAGCACCGCGTTCCGGTCGAGCCGTTTTGTTCTCGTCGCTCTTCAAGGGAACCCGTTCCTCGAACCCTTCGCTGCGCTCAGGGCGAACCCGCTTAACTCAAACCGCGCAGCTCACCATCTCCACACTCGCGTACTCCGTCCGACTTCCGACCTCTGGCCTCTGGCCTCCGGCCTCTGGCATCTGGCATCTGGCCTCCGGCTTCTAGCATTTACGCTGGCACATTCCACCGTCATCGTGGTCGCACATCCGATGAAACTTGTCCGCCTGCCACTTTTTTCCGCCAGCCTGCTCGGCCTCGTGCTGATCGGCCCTTTGCTGCGCGCCGACGATGCCTCCGCCGAGTCCAAGCTCAAAGAAATCGTCGCCCACCAAAAAGCCTTCTTCGCCGAAGCGGAAAAAGCCGGCGACAAACTCGACGACGAAAATGCACGCGGACAGCTTCAACAAATTGGCAACGACTACGAAACCCTCATCGGGCGTAATCCCAAATTCGTGCCCGCCTACGTCGCCTACGGCCTTTTCCTCGGCAAAGTCGACAATCGCAAAGACGCCATCGGAATACTCCTCAAGGCCAATGCCCTCGACAAAAATATCCCCGTGGTGAAAAACCAGCTCGGCAACTACCTCGCCGAGGAAGGCCGCCCTATCGAGGCCATGAACTACTATCTATCGGCCATTCAGCTTGAGCCCAAGGAAGCGCTTTATCATCTCCAACTCGGCAATCTGATCTTCGAAGCCCGCGCCGAGTTTCTAAAATCCGGCCAGTGGGATCGCTCGCAACTCGACAAGACGATGCAAAACTCCCTCCTCCAAGCCATGCAGTGCGCACCCGACGACTGGCGCTTCGGCTATCGCTACGGACTCTCGTTCTACCAAGTGGAAAAACCCGATTGGGACGCCGCGCTGCAATTCTGGAAAGACTTTGAAAAAAAACTGCCCGCCGGACTTCAACAAGGCGCCGCCCGCATCAACCAGGCCAAGGTCCTCATCGCAAAAAGCCAGCCCGATGAAGCCAAGACCGTCCTCGCCTCCGTCACCGAGCCCGACCTGAAAGAAGAAAAAGAAAAGCTGATTACGGAAATAGACGCCAAAGCCGGCGCCTCCGAATCCACCAAGTAGCATTTGCCAACCCCCGGTGCATGCCTTGCACTGGACGAACATCATGTCTTGGTTCAATAAAATCGCGCGCAAGCTCGAACCTTTCGCCATCCACAATCTCACGCTCTACCTCGTAATCGGACAGACATTCGTCTATCTGGCGGCGATGATGGGGCTGCTGGATCCCATTAAGCTCATGCTTGTGCCTGCACTGGTCGGGCAAGGGGAGCCCTGGCGCCTTATCTCGTTCATCTTTATTCCCCCCAATGCCAGCTGGCTGTTCATCGCCTTTGCCTTGTATCTTTTCTACTTGTTCGGCTCCTCGCTGGAAGAACATTGGGGCGCGCTTCACTACAACCTCTTTCTTCTCACCGGCTATTTGCTTACCGTAGGGTTGTCTTTTCTCACACCCACCGAGACCGCTTCCAATTTCTTTATCGGCAGCGCGGTGTTCCTCGCCTTCGCGTATCTTTTCCCGGATTTCGTCATGTACATTTTCTTCATCCTCCCGGTGAAGATCAAATGGCTGGGGCTTCTTACCTGGCTCGGTTATGCCTTCAGTTTTTACGTCGGCGAGTGGCCCACGCGCTTCGCCATCATCGGCGGCGTCGGCAATTTTCTCATCTTCTTCGCCCGCGATATCGTCCTCAGCATCAAGCAAGGCCGTCGCCGCATGCAGTCCCAAGCCAAGTTATTTGGCCGGCAAAACGACGAACGCGAACCACGTCATGTCTGCCACGTCTGCGGCAAAACAGACATCAGCCATCCTGAACTCGATTTTCGCTATTGTTCAAAATGCGCCGGCGATCAATGCTACTGCCCTGAGCATCTCCGCGCGCACGAGCATGTGTTGAACAACCCCGCCGCGAAATCATGAAAAAATCGCCCGCAACCAAGGCGCGAAAAAAGCCCCTCTTTTCCCGCACGGCCCAGCTCGTGACGTTCGATGACTGGCTGCAGCTCGCCGTCGAGCTCTACGCCCGCGAAGAGGTCGCCCTCGGCCAGGTCACCGATATCGCGCAGGACGAAGCCCTTTATCTCCTCCTCCGCACGCTCGATCTTCCGCTCGATAGCAACCCCGATATCCTCGATCGCAAGCTCACTCCAAAGGAAATCACCGCCGTTAAAGCCGTCCTTGAACGCCGCATCGTCGATCGCGTGCCCGCAGCCTACATCACGCGCGAGGCTTTCCTCGGTGAACATCGCTTCTACGTCGACGAACGCGCCATCATCCCACGCTCCTACTTTCTCGAAATTATCCCCGAACAGCTCGACCATTGGCTGCCTGACCCAAAAAAAGTTCGTCACGTCGTCGACGTTTGCACGGGCTCAGGCTGCCTCGCCATCCTACTTGCCGATCATTTTCCCAAGGCCAAAGTCGATGCCATCGATCTCTCGCCCGACGCGCTGGAGGTCGCGAAGATCAATCTCAAGGACCACAAGCTCGCCAGCCGCGTACAACTCTTCGAGAGCGACGTTTTTGACGCTGTCCCAAAACAAAAATACGACGTCATTCTCAGCAATCCCCCGTACGAGCCGAGTAAACATGTCGACGGCCTGCCCATTGAGTTTCACCAAGAGCCACGCATGTCGCTCGATGGCGGCCATGACGGGCTAGACATCATCCGCAAGCTCCTGCGCCAGTCGCGAGAACGCCTGCAACCCGACGGTATCGTCCTGATTGAAGTCGGCGGCCTGCGCGAAGCAATGGACAAGGAATTTGCCGCCCTCGATCTCCACTGGCTTCACACCACCGACGGCGCCGATTGCATCTGCGTCATCAACGCAAAACGGTTAAAAACCGCCAAATTATAAGCCGGTCCTTTCGACCGACCATAGCCGCTCAGCATAAAAAACCAGTCCACCCAAACTGGAGGGCCGACTTCCACGTCGGTCAATCCGAGTAAGCCAGCTAGGCGAAAACGTTCAATCGGAGCTGATGTTGTAGCGGCACAACTTAGTCGATTTGCCTAGAACAGAACCTGCATCCGGCCGATCAACCGATCGCCATCGTCAAAACCCTCGGGCTGGTCACCAATCAGGTAGTTGAGCGAGAGCTTCAGATCTTCGCCACGCAACAGGTAGTTCACACCTGTCGTCCAAACCTTGGTGGTGGTGTTGGTGGTTGCGGTATTGCTGTCGTAATTTTCATAACGCACCACGCCCTGCCATTTCGGCGTAATCCTGTAGGCTGCAAGCAGAGAATAGCCTTCGGCCTTGGTGACAACTCCAGCCGTCGTGCGATTTTCGCCGCGCAGCCATTCCGCCCAAATATCGCCGGAACCGATGGCGACTTGCGTGTCGATACCCAAGCCCTTCCGTACACCGCTGAACGCCGTGCCCGTACCCGTATCCCGCGTCCGGAGCGCGTTCGTGCCGACGCTCCACTTCAAGGGAGTGTCGCCAAGCTTGGTATCGACGACCAGTCCGGAAACACGTCCCGCCCACATCATTTGGTCATTATCGTTGGTTGTCGTATTCACGCCGCTGCCATTGAAGGCGCCGACCGAATACGAAATACGCTTCTCCACGACGTCCCCGGAAACCCCGACGCCGATTTGCCGGCCGAAGGTCAAACGATCGTTCGGTAGCGAACGCTCGATCGTGTGCGTCTTCGTGTCCGACGCCAGCTGTTCGAAGCCGAAAGGTGTTTTAAACTGGCCAACCTTAACGACCGAAAAAGCGTATTTGTTCCATTGCAGGTAACCGTCGGTTAGTTGTGCTCGAAGTCCGCTGGAGGCGCCGAGCGTGTTCGCGCCGAAGTCGGCTTCGACTTTAGCCAGGAAGTCGCCGCCAAAGGTGGCCGTGGCATTCAAACGCGCACGACGCAGAAAAAACCGATTCGAGATACCCGCCCAACGCGCATCCGGCACGTCACCGAATTCGCCGTTTGCATGAATGAACCCACCCAGGACCAACTTCGTCTCCTTGCCCGCAGGAGCGACGAAAACCGGTGGTTTACCGTCCTTTGAATAGCCAAGTTCCTTTTTCAGCGCGGCGTTCTCGGCGGCCAACGCGGACACTTTCTTTTCCAATTCAGACAAGCGCTCCTCGATGGTGGGCGCAGCAAATGCCGGCAACGCCAAGAGAGCGAGCACGGCCATTGGGATAGAACGAAGGATCATGTTGGTTGGTAGGGTTTGTTTAGAGCCTATTTTGTATTTCGGCTGCTTCAAGTGATCCTTAAGTTTCATCACCTGGAGGGCTTCTCGCTGCCAGCTCGCACAATCTACTACATAAAATCGAGTTACTGCATGGTGCAGTTTGCGACAGAACTAGAAAATAAACCCGAACAAGTCTCTCCCTGCTACGGTAATGCCATGAAATTACATTAAGCAGCCGTTAGCACATCCAATATAAACCGGGAATGCACTCTGAGATTGCACCGCGGAAGGCCGTTTGAAACAACGTCGGCGCATGTTTCGCACCTCCCGACCCCAGGGTTTGGTCCAAATGCTAGCGGTAGGTTTTTTGATCGTTGCGATCGCCGTCCGCTCGTTGGCCGAACCGACACCTGAAATCGCGCGCCAACGCATTTTCGAACTTCGCGCGCAGATCAAACATCATGATGCGCTCTATTTCCAAAAGGCGGCGCCAGAAATCAGCGATGCCGCTTATGATGCCTTAAAACGCGAATTGCGCGATTTGGAGCAGACTTATCCGGCGGAGGCCAAGACCGCTGTGCTCGCCGACGATCATACGGATGGCTTCACCAAAGTGGTTCACCGCGTCCCGATGCTCAGTCTCGAAAAGGCGTACACCGAGACCGAACTCCGTGCGTTTTGCGACAGGATCGCCAAGTCGGCCGGAGACGTTGCGCGCTTCGTCATCGAGCCTAAAATCGACGGTCTCTCCGTGAACGCTGTCTACAAAAATGGTCGTTTCGAAAGCGCTTCGACGCGTGGGAGCGGTCGCGAAGGCGATGACATCACCGCCAACGCATTGATGATCCGCCCACTGCCACGCGCACTCCGCACCACCAAACCTGACGGAACCGCCAACAATATTCCCACATTGATCGAGCTGCGCGGTGAAATCTACCTCTCGCACGCCGAATTCAACCGGTTGAATCGAGAACGTTACGCCGAAGGCGAACCGCCGCTTTCGCATCCCCGCAATGCCGCTGTTGGCACCATCAAGTCCCGCGACCCCAATGAAACCGCGGAGCGACATCTCGATATTGTTTTCTATGGCTTCGGCACTTGCGAGCCGGCGAACGCCACACCCGCCAGCCAGCAGGCGCTGCATGCGCAATTGCATGATTGGGGCCTGCCGGTTTTAGAAACCTTCACAACCGCCAAAAATACCGACGAAGTCTGGGCCGCGGTGAGGTCGCTCGGACAACGACGCGACAAACTCGCCGCACCCATTGACGGTGCGGTGATAAAACTCGACGACGTTGCCTCTCGTACGCAGTTCGGCGATTCGGCTGAAGGTCCTCGCTGGGCCATTGCCTATAAATATCCCCCGGAGCGCGTCGCAACCCAACTGCGCGCCATCACCCTTCAAGTCGGCCGCACCGGCGTCCTCACTCCCGTCGCCGAACTCGCACCCGTCGAACTGGCGGGCAGCACCATCGCAAGAGCCTCACTCCACAATCGCGAACAGATCGCCCGCCTCGATCTTCGTCTTGGCGATACCGTTTACCTCGAAAAAGCCGGCGAAATCATTCCCGAGATCGTCGGTGTTGACCTCACCCGCCGTCCGGCCATGAGTTCGCGCTATGCTTTCCCGCCGGATTGTCCGTCCTGTCATACGCCCGTTGTCAACGAGCAGGATATCTCGGCCGTGCGCTGCCCGAACTTCGATTGCCCCGCGCAACGGCAACGCCTGCTCTCTCATTTCGCGAGCAAAGCCGGCGTGAATATTGTCGGTCTTGGCGACAGCACACTTGCCGAACTTATCGCCAGAGACCTCATTCGCAACGCGGCCGATTTTTATGGATTGCAGAAAAGCGATTTACTGAAAATTCCCGGCTTGGGAGAAAAATCCACCGACCAGTTGCTCAGCTCCATCGCTCGCAGCCGTCAGGCCGAGCTCTGGCGCTTCATCCATGGCCTCGGCATTCCGCAAGTTGGCCCCGCCACCGCCAAAACGCTGGCCCTTCGCTTCCATTCGCTGGAAAAACTGGCTGCCGCCAAGCGGGACGATTTACCTCCAGCTCTTGGTTCTTCGACCATCGACGCCGTCGAAGCATTCATCGGCAGGCCGGAAAACCGGGCCTTGTTGCTTGCCCTCGACAAAGTTGTCCAACCCACGCAGGTCGCGGCGCACACCAACGACCTGTCAGGCAAAATTTTCGTCCTCACCGGCCGTCTTCAGACTTTGTCGCGAGATGAAACCATCCGCCGGATCGAAGCCGCCGGCGGCCTCGTCCGCGACAGCGTGGGCAAAGCGACCTCCTATGTCGTCGCGGGGGAAAACGCCGGGGAAAAGCTCACTAAAGCCAAAGCACTAAATATTCCGGTAATCGACGAAGGAGAATTGCTGCGACTTTTGGCCAACCCGCCGCCACCAGCGTCCGCTCAATAACTCGTTTTACCAAGTTTCACCTTGCCGCGGAAGATCCAGTAAATGCTCACGCTGTAGGCCAGAACGATTGGGATGCCAATGCACGCGATGGCCAGCATGATGCGCAGTGTCTTCTGGGAGGACGCGGCATTGTAGACGGTCAGGCTGTTCGCCGGGTTTGGCGCGCTAAAAATCAGGTTTGGAAACATGCCCACGCCGAAAAGCGACATGAGGCAGACCATCGCTCCGCATGAAGAAAGAAACGCCTGAAAGTCCAGCCCCTTGGTCACGCATCGAGGGATGTTCGCTATTGCCAGTACCGCCGTCACAACTATTCCAAAGAACCAAGGTTCGTGTTTGATCGCATCGGTGATGTGCGGCACGTAAAGCAGCGTCGCCAGCGTGAAAATCACGTACAAGACGACGAAATTGACGATTGCCGGATTGATCCACTTGCGCACACGGTCATGCAGCGCGCCTTCGGTCTTCATCAAAAGATAGATCGCGCCGTGCATGGCGAAAAGCGCCGCCGTCGTCAGCCCCATCATCAACGCATAGGGATGCAACAGCCCCAAAAACGTACCGGCGAATTCGTGCTCCGCGTCCAACGGCACGCCCCAGGCGATATTTCCCATCGCCACTCCGACAAGGAAAGACGACAACACACTGCCACCGGCAAAAGCGTAATCCCACATCGTCCGCCACCATTTCATCGGCTGCTTGCTGCGAAACTCAATTGCCACCGCGCGAAAAATGAGGGCCACCAGCAACAGCATGAATGCGAGGTAAAATCCGGAAAAAACCGTGGCGTAGACCATGGGAAATGCGGCAAACAATGCGCCGCCGCCGGTGACGAGCCAGACCTCGTTGCCATCCCAAACCGGACCGATGGCGTTGAGGAAGACGCGCCGATCCTCGTCGGTCCGCGCAATCAAATGCAACGCCCCCACGCCGAGATCGAAGCCATCGAGAATGGCGTACCCAGTGAAAAGGACGCCGACGAGAATGAACCAAAGAGTATTGAGATCAGGCATGATATTTGCCTCAGGTTATAGGTTCGTGTTTTGGTAACGCGAGTTTCCCGGCTTCATGCAGGTCACTCTCGTCGGGGCCGTGCGAGATCTTGTCGTTCAACAAATAGATAAAAAGTGCGAAAAGCAGCGCGTAGACCAAGGTGAACAACACGAGCGACGCCACGACGACTTCGCTGCGCACCACTTTCGACAGGCCTTCGGACGTGCGCAGCAAACCGTATACGATCCACGGTTGCCGTCCCACTTCGGCGGACCACCAACCCACTTGATTCGCGATTTGCGGGCCCAGCACCGCGAAGACGAGCAACCATAAATACCAACGCTTCTCCAACAATACGCCACGCCACCACAAGAACGCGCCGATCAGACCGAGCCCGATGAGTGCAAATCCCACGGCAATCATGAGGTGATAAGTCTGGAAAACAAAATTTGCCGGCGGCCGGTCCGCAGGTTTGAACTCGTTGAGGCCGGTCACGGGTTTCGACGCATCACCGTAAACAAGCCAGCTCAACATGCCGGGGAACGCCACCCCGTGCGTCTCGCCATTTTTGGCGTCGACCCAACCAAAAGCATACAATGGCGCGGGCCCTGTTTCAAAATGTCCCTCGAAAGCGGCGAGCTTCGCCGGCTGATTTTTTGCGACGCCCGCAGCGCTATGGTGACCGGTGAAAAGCTGAAACAGGCTGACCGCCAGAATGAGCGCGAGTCCCAACTTTATGGATACACGCGCAAAATCGCGATGTCGTCCGCGCAAGGCGTAAAATGCTCCGACGCTCGCCACGAGCGTCGCCCCGGCCAGCCAGCACCCGCCCACTGTATGCGTGAGGCGATCGATCGACGATGGATTAAAAACCATTTCCCAAAAATCGGTGACTTCCGCACGGGCGTTCATCCCTTCGCCCACGATGTGGTAGCCCGCCGGCGTTTGCTGCCACGAGTTTGCCACGATAATCCACACCGCGCTGAAATGTGCGCCCAGTGCGACCATGCACGTGGCAAAAAAGTGCAGTTTGGGTCCCACGCGATCCCAACCGAACAACAACACAGCGAGAAAACCCGATTCGAGGAAGAAGGCGAAAATTCCCTCCGCCGCCAGCGCGCTGCCAAAGATGTCGCCGACATAGCGCGAATAGGTCGCCCAGTTCGTGCCAAATTCAAATTCCATCACAATGCCCGAAGCCACGCCGATTGCAAAAGTCAGTGCAAAGACCTTCGTCCAGAATTTTGCCATCTGGTGGTAAAGCGGATTTTTAGTCTTCAGCCACAACCCTTCCAACACCACCAGCACCACGCCAAGCCCGATGCTCAATGGCGGATAGATGTAATGAAACGAAATCGTGAACGCGAACTGCAGACGCGAAAGCCAAAGGACGTGATCCATGAGTCCTTGAAAAAAGGATCCCCACCTCAGAGCACAACTCGCGTCCAGCCTTAGTAAAAGGAGTAATCCGCATTATTAACTCATCCGCCGGGCGGGGGTGGAATCTTCGCACACCCTCCGTCCAAAAACGACCCAGAAGGTTTGTCATCTATTAAATGACAAACACCTCTGGTCCCAGCGGAAGGATTTTACTGCACAAAAAAATCCCCGGAACGTTTGTCATTTAATAGATGACAAACGTTCCGGCCAAAACTTGCCGCGGCCACTCCACGAGGGGCGAGAGTTCGTGGGTCGCTTTAGCTCAGGACGCCGCCTTTGCTGGCGTTGGCCACGAGCTTGCGGTAGCGGGCAAGCCAGCCGTTGAGTTCGCGCCGAACCGGTTGCCAGGTCTTACGACGCTCTTCGAGCACCGCTTTGTCGACGAGGATGTCGATGCGGCGGCCATTGAAATCGATGCGCAGGCGATCGCCTTCCTTGAGCAAACCGATCGGGCCGCCTTCCGCCGCTTCCGGCGAAACATGGCCAATGCAAGCGCCGGCCGTGCCGCCGCTGAAACGTCCGTCGGTGATCAGCGCAACTTTGTCACCCAAGCCCATACCGACAATGTAACTCGTGGGCGAAAGCATTTCCTGCATGCCCGGGCCGCCGCGCGGTCCTTCGTTGCGGATGATCACGATGTCACCGGCTTTCACTTTGCCGGCTAGAATGCCGGCGCAGGCGTCGTCCTGGCTTTCGAAAATCACGGTCGGACCTTCGAAGACAAAATCGTCGCCGCAATTGGCTTTGAAGGCATCGCTGATTCCCGCGGTTTTCACGACCGAACCTTCAGGTGCAAGATCTCCGTAAAGAATCGAGAGGCCGCCGTCCTTCGTGTACGCGCGATCCGCCGAGCGGATACAATGCTGTGCGTCGAAGCGGAATGCCGGGTCGTGCGGCATGAGACCGGCCGGTTTCGCCACAGCAAAATTCTTCGGATCGTAGTCGTGCGCAGCGCGCGCGATCGTGCCAGCCGTGTGCAGGCGCGGCGCGCGGAGCAGACAGTGGATTTTTTTCTCACCGGTCTTTTCGTACTGCCAGATGATGAGCGTCGGCGTGCCGCGCACTTCGGCGAGTTCGGCGCGGACGAGGCCACGGAACTCGACAAATTTCGGCTTGAGGCCCGCTTCGATTTCGAGCGCACCGTGCCAAGTGTTGGATGAGTCGACTTCGAGTTCGCCTTTCGTGCCGAACAAGGCGCCACAGGCAGCGGCGTCGCCGGCGTTGAAAGCTGCGGCAAAACGCCAGAGCGCAATCGCGCGATCGTCGGCGGGATGGAAGAGCATCGGCTTCGGGATCAAGTTGCCCGACGCAGTGCGTGCGGCCGGACCCATTTTGTCGTTCGGGTCGAGCACGAGCGCGGAAGCGCCGGAAACGCGCGTGATGCGCGCCTCGTCGGTGCAGGACGGCGAGCGGAGATCCCATGCGTCGATATTTTCGCCCAACGTTTTACCCGTGACGGTCAGGCATTCGGTCTTGAGCGCGCCCATGCGTTTGAGTTCGCCAAGGATCGTGTGAATGCCACCGGCGCGATGAACGTCCTGAATATGATAGTCGGACGACGGCGAAACTTTGCAGAGGCACGGCACGCGACGCGAAATGCCATCGATGCGCGCGATATCGTACTCGATGCCGGCCTCGCGGGCGATGGCGAGCGTGTGGAGCACGGTGTTGGTCGAGCCGCCCATGGCGACGTCAAGCGCGAGCGCATTGTCGAACGCGTCAAGTGTGGCGATATCGCGTGGTTTAAGATCGCGCTTCACGAGTTCCACGATCTGCTTCGCAGCGCGGCGGTAGAGTTGCTCACGTTCTTTCGAAACGGCGAGAATTGTACCGTTGCCAGGCAGCGCAAGGCCGAGCGCTTCGCAGAGGCAGTTCATGGAGTTGGCCGTGAACATACCTGAGCAAGAGCCGCAGGTCGGGCAGGCGCTTTGCTCCATTTTCAGGAGCTCTTCCGGCGTGATGTTGCCGGTTTGAAGCGCACCCACGCCTTTGAAAACCGTGATCAAATCGCTCTTTTGGTCCGCCGGTCGCAAATGTTCAGGCAGCTCGCTTGATGTATCCGTATGGGCAATACCAGCGGCCATCGGACCACCGGAAACGAAGACCGTTGGAATGTTCACCCGCAATGCGCCCATCATCATGCCCGGGACGATCTTGTCGCAGTTGGGAATGCAAACCATGCCGTCGAAACAATGGGCGCGCAGCATCGTCTCGACGCTGTCAGCAATCAGCTCGCGCGAAGGCAATGAGTACTTCATGCCCGAGTGACCCATGGCGATACCATCGTCGACGCCGATGGTATTGAAGATGAAAGGCACTCCACCCGCTTCGCGGACCAGACGTTTCACCAACTGCCCGATTTCGTTGAGATGCGCGTGACCGGGAATGCAGTCGATGTAACTGTTGCAGATGGCAATGAACGGCTTGTTAAAGTCCTCCTCGGATTCGATCACGCCGGTGGCGCGAAGCAAACTCCGGTGCGGAGCACGTTCAAAACCCTTCTTGATAGTGTCAGAGCGCATGATGGTAAAAATGGAAAAGGGAAGAACGTAGTAACTCCATCCACTTTTGCCACAACGGAAAATCAGAGCGTTTTTCGCCTTAACTTTTCCCGAATCGAGCGCATCAGGCGGATCATCTCCGTGCCTCTTCTTGTCCCGGCTTCAAAAATTGTCTGCCGAAGGACTAATCCTTTTCGCGAGCACGTGCCATTATTTGTACAACCGCGGAATGCCCCGAGTGGCTCGTGCCCTCGATCACCTCGCGCTCCAATTCGCGCGCAACGAGCAGCTCCAGACCGGTGAGTTCTTCGCGCAACGCGGACAAAGTCGGGAGCAATGCCACATCCTTCGGTCCGCCCGTGCCGAAAGCAAGTTGCGCGGGGGTGTACGCTTCCAAAATAAAAATTCCTCCCGGCGCAAGTCCGCGCACCGCCCCCGCGTATACACGTCGACGAAGCTCGGGCGGCAGATGACAGAAAATCGAAACGATGCCCGACCAGCGTCCCGGCGCGATTTTGTAGTTCGCCAAATCCGCCACCTGCGTCGTCACGGTGACACCGCGCGTCTCCGCAAGACGGCGCGCCTTGGCGAGGCCAACCTCGGACTGATCGACCGCGGTAACAGAGTGCCCGAGAGTCGCCAAATGAACCGCATTTCGCCCTTCGCCCTCTCCAAGGCAAAGCACCGGACCCGCCGGAATCTTCCCGGCCATTTCCGCAAGGAAAAGGTTCGGCTCGGTACCAAAAACAAAACCTTCGTTCCCGGCGTAACGGTCATTCCAAAATGAAGCTTCCATCGCGGGCAAAGTTCAGGGTTTTCTCACGGGCAGGCCGGCGGATTGCCACGCCGCAAAAGCGCCGACATTTTCGGTCTTAAAACCTTCCTTCGCGAGAAACGACGCGACCTGGCCGGAGCGATTTCCCGAACGACACATCAATAACAATGTCTTGTCCCGGTTTTTTTCGAGAAAGGGTTTCCATTGCGTGCGTGCGCCACGCAGATCGCTCATCGCAAGAAGCACCGCCGGCTCGGCCACGCCGGTTTCGGCCCATTCGTCCGCCTCGCGTACGTCGACGAGGAGGACATCGGGATTTTTCAAACGCGTAGCGATGGCCGCAGGTTCGGGAAAACCAGCTCCGTAGGATGCAAGGGAAGTCATGATCAAAAACAAGAGAACTCGAAAAAACATTTCCGCAATGTCGGTAGCTATTTGGTTGGCAGGCCGGCGGATTGCCAACGGCGGTAACCACCCAGGTTGGCCACACGATAGCCTTCTTTCTTCAAGATGCCAGCCGCCGTGCCCGAACGCAGGCCTGACGCACAATACAGGATAACAAGCTTATCTTTGTTCTGCAGGAGGTATGGTTTCCATTCGCGGCGCTCACCTTGCAGATCGCTCAGCGAGAGCAAGGCAGCTGGTGCCGCGGCACCATTGGCCCATTCGGATGGTTCCAGTACATCGACCAGGATGGCGGAACCGGCGGCGATTTGCGCGGCGGCATCGCCTGGCGCGATGCGCGATCCACCCAGAATGAGCGGGCGCAACAAGAAGAAGGCACTCGCGACAAGGAGGCTGTAGAAGAAAATTTGTCCGATGGTCATGAAAGCGGTCCGGTTTTGGAATGGTTTTGATTGGCCATGAAATACAGCACGGGCACGGCCATGCGACTGATGAAAAGCGAAGCGATTTCGCCAAACATCAGACTGATCGCAAGACCCTGAAAAATGGGATCGGCCAGAATCACGCTCGCGCCCACCACGACAGCGAGGGCGGTGAGCAGCATGGGACGAAATCGCACCGCACCAGCTTCGACCACGGCTTCGCGCAGCGGCAGGCCGTGCGCGCGGCGCAACTCGATGAAATCGACGAGAATGATGGAATTTCTCACGACAATGCCCGCACCGGCCATAAAACCGATCATTGAGGTCGCGGTGAAAAAAGCACCCATCGCCCAATGAGCCGGCAAAATTCCAATCAACGAAAACGGTATCGCCGCCATCACTACAAGCGGTGTCACGTAACTCCGGAACCAACCAACCATGAGCATGGCAATGAGCACGAGCACCACGGCGAACGCGAGGCCGAGGTCGCGGAAAACTTCGAGCGTGATGTGCCATTCGCCGTCCCATTTCATCGCAGGCTCCGTGCTGTTGAAGGGCAGCGTGAAATTGAGCACGTTCAGTTTCGCATCGATGCCGCCGAATTCGCGCGCATCGATCTTCGCGATTTCACGGTTCATCGAGAAAAGCGCGTAGGCCGGACTTTCAACCATACCCGCGACATCTGCCGTGACGTAGGTGACGGGCTTCAGGTTTTTGCGGTACAGATTGCGCTCGCCCGTGGTGCGTTCGATCCGGACGAGTTCGCTCAATGGAAGAGAAGGCGCAGAAGCATCGCGTTCGGAACGCACGCGCAACATCAGCAACGACTCGGGTTGCGAGCGGGCGGAAGCGGGCAACTCGAAAACGATATTCACATCCTCGCGCTCGCCGGGCAAGTGCAGCAAATCGACCGGCGTGCCTTGCGCGCCGAGTTGCAAGGTCTGTGCGATCGCTGCGGCGTTGATGCCGTGCAGCGCTGCCTTTTCCTTATCGACTACGTAACGGACTTTCGACTGCTCAGCTTCGACATACCAGTCGACATCGACCACGCCGGTGGATTTTTCCATGATATCGCGAATTTTTTTCGCGAGCTTAAGCCGCATCGCTTCGCTTGGACCGTAGATTTCTGCGACAAGCGTCTGTAACACGGGTGGACCGGGAGGAACTTCGGCCACGGCCACCGAAGCGCCGTATTTCGCCGCAATCGCAGCCACCCGCGGCCGAATGCGTTTCGCGATCGCATGGCTCTGTTCGGAACGGTCGGCTTTGCCCATGAGATTCACCTGGATGTCGGCGACATTCGGACCGCGACGCATGAAATAATGCCGAACTAATCCATTGAAGTTAAACGGAGATGCAGTGCCGGCGTAGATCTGATAGTCGCGGACCTCCGGTTCCGTGCGAATCGCCGCCGCCATTTCTGACGCAATGCGCGCGGTCTGCTCCAAAGTCGTTCCTTCCTCGGTATTCAGGATGATCTGAAACTCCGATTTATTATCGAACGGCAGCATCTTGACCTTCACCGCACCCAAACCGACCAAGCCTATCGCACCCAACAAAAGAAAAACAATGATCCCCAAGAATGCCCAACGCCACCCCGCACGCGTGAGCAACGGATCCATGACCTTGTGATAAAGCCGTGTCGACCAATCATCCGTAGCATGGCCCTGGTCCTCAGAACCTTTGTCACGTATTACGTGACAACCGTTTTTCTCCTTAACGTCTTGAATAAAGACGCCGGTGCGACGTTTTAAAATGCGAATTGCAGCCCAAGGGGTGATCGTAAAAGCAATGCCCAGCGAGAATAACATCGCCGCAGTCGAACCAATTGGTATCGGCCGCATATAAGGGCCCATCAGTCCGCCAACAAAGGCCATTGGCAGGATCGCCGCGATCACTGCCCACGTCGCTAGAATCGCGGGATTTCCCACCTCATCGACCGCGTCCAACGCGATCTGATTGAGCGGCTTTTTTTCGTTACCCGGCAGGCGCACGTGGCGGACGATGTTTTCCACCACCACGATTGCATCGTCCACCAGAATGCCGATGGAAAAAATCAGCGCAAAAAGCGTGATGCGATTGAGCGTGTAACCATAGAGATAAAAAACGAGCAATGTCAGCGCGAGCGTCGATGGAATGGCGATCAAGACGACCAACGATTCGCGCCAACCGAGAAAAATCAGGATCAGCAATGCCACGCCAAACACCGCGATGCCCATATGTAGGAGGAGTTCGTTGCTCTTTTCGGCGGCGGTGTGACCGTAGTCGCGCGTGATCGACACCTCGACGCCAGCCGGCAATAACGAACCACGCAACGTATCTACTTTTTTCAACACGTTATTGACGACGTCGATGGCGTTGGCGCCCGGCCGTTTTGCGAGGCTGATCGTAACCGCCGCCTCGGTGTTCGCCGGCCCATATACGACCCGATCTTGTGTCGGTGCCGCTTCGACTCCGCGAATCGGCATGCCCGGAGCGGACGCAAGGTCCTTCTCTGAGCCGACACCGCGACCGTGCAAGACGTAGTCAGTCGGTTCGGCGGCTCCGTCGACGATTGTCGCCACGTCGCGCAGATAAACCGGCAAATCCTTGAACACACCGATCACGACCGCACCGGCATCCGCGCCATCGCGCAGAAACGAGCCGATTTCGAGCAGCGTCTCGCTATTGGCGAAAGGCTGGGAACCGGCCTGCACCTGACGGTTGGCCGCTTGTAGATAAGGAATAATTTGGGTTGGTGTAAGCGAGCGCGCCGCGAGCGCAGCCGGATCGAACTGCACGCGCACGGTACGACGTACCCCACCGATCAAGTTCGTTTCTGCGACCTGTGGGACGGATTTGATTTCGTCGTCCACCTGCGCTGCAAAACGCCGAAGGGCAAGATGATCGTACTTCGCACTGTGCAATGTGAGCGCAAGCACCGGCACATCGTCGATCGAACGCGGTTTGATCATCGGAAAACTTACGCCCGACGGGATGCGGTCGAAATTTGTCTGTAGCTTCTGGTTTAACCGGACTAATGCGCCCTCTAGATCTGTTCCGACCTTGTAACGCACAATCACCAGGCTGCCGCCCGGGCTCGACGTGGAAAAAAGATATTCAACGCCGGGGATTTCCCACAGGAGTTTCTCCATCGGCCGTGTAACTCGATTTTCCACCTCGGCTGCGGTGGCGCCGGGCATCGACACGAACACGTCGACCATTGGAACCTTGATTTGCGGTTCCTCTTCACGCGGCAGCATGAGCACCGCAAAAAGTCCCATCAAAATCGATGCGGCGATAACGATCAGCGTGAGTTTTGAATCGATAAAAAACGCCGCGAGCCGTCCGGCCATTCCATATTTCCCAGGCTCGCTCATGGCTGCACCCCCACGGGCTGGCCATCACGCAACATGGCAGCAGGCGCCGCAACGATCCTCTCGCCCGCATCGAGACCAGCGAGAACAACGGCTTTTCCGTCGACACGTGTCCCGATTTTTACGAGCCGCAAGCTCAGCTTGCCATCGGAAATCACAAACACCCGCTCCATCTGCCCGAACATACTCACGGAGCCAACCGGAATGCGGAGTTTCTTCACTGCGGGACCGGAGAACCTTACGCGTACAAACTGTCCGGACGAAACCTGTGCTTCTGCGTCGAGATGCAGCTTAACCAGCACCGAACGCGAAGCCACGTCCGCTCCGGCGGCAATTTCCGCCACAGACGCTTTCGCCCATCCTGCCTGCAACTCGACAGGCAGTTCGTCGCCTAGTTTCACGTTGGCGACGAATGTTTCTGGCACTGCCACCTCGACTTCGAAGCGACCCTCACCTTCCAATGTGAGCAATGCCTGGCCGGGCAGCGCCAGATCACCCGGATATGCCTGGCGCGCGGCGACACGAGCGTCGAACGGCGCATGGATTTCCGTGTAAGAAAGCATGGCTTCGGCTTCAGCCAGTGCGGCTTTGGCGGATTGAACTTGTTCGGCACCGCGGCGCACTGCCTCATCGGTGCCGGCTCCGCTCGCAGAAAGCGATTTATCGCGGGCAAGTTCGCGTTCCGCCTGTTCGAGCTGCGTGCGGGCACGGGAAAATTGCGCCGCATATTCGGGTGCGGAGAGTCGCACAAGCGTCTCGCCCCGTTTTACCCGCTGTCCGAGACCCCAAGGCAGTTCGCTGATGGTGCCGGAAATTTTGGCTGAAATCACTGCGCGATCGATCGCGCGAACCGTGCCTGGCAACGCGACCGACTCCGACTCCTCAACCTGTTCGACCACCGCCGCCGTCACTCGCACCGGCGGACCGGAGGGAGCAGTCGATTTCGCAGCACGACCGCAGCCAGCTAAAAGGCCTAAAACCAAAAGCATCGCCGGTGACAGGAACTTTGAACCGTTCATCGTGTGATCGAGTTTGAAATTTTCCACGAAACACCGGTTCACGCCTGCTTGTGGCCGTGGCTATTGCAACACGCGCCCTCGCCTTTGGTCAGACCGAGCTTTCGGAAGAGGATTTCCGGCGGACAAAAGCCGGTGAAGGCGGATTGGATCAAGTTGATCGCGGCAAACACGGCCAGCAACAGCCACCACTCACTCACAAAGTGAGCGAGCGTGACGCTGGTCAGAACCACGGAGCCAGCAAGAATGCGGATAAGGGATTCAGTCTTCATGAGCGGATTAAAGATTATTTATATGAGCATATACTCATATACTTGATATTATGTCAAGCTCCTGCTTTCTTTCCGGCATGGCCAAAGCCCAAAAAATTCGCCCGATGACCGACGAAGCCCTCACATTGGTGGCCCGCCGTTTTGCGGTGTTGAGCGAGCCCATGCGCCTGCGGCTGCTGCACGCGCTCTTTGACGGCGAAAAACCGGTTAACACTCTCGTTGAAGCCACGGGCGGCACGCAGGCCAACGTTTCACGCCACCTGCAAACGCTCACCGACTCCGGCCTGCTCACGCGCCGTAAAGAAGGTCTGCAAGTCTTCTACGCCATCGCGGATCCGTCGATTTTCCAGCTCTGCGAACTCGTCTGCGGCAGTCTCGAAAAGCAGCACGCCGCCCGGGCGGAGATGTTGGGTTCTAGATAATGCCCAAAGTGAAACGCGCCGGTACAAGGCGCAATTGCGCGGCAACCGGTGTGACAAGCGTGGGCTTGGCGTTCTTGCGCTAGCACCTCACCGGTTATGCTCGTTTTGGGATGAGCTCACTACGATCAGGATCAATAATCGGAAAGAGCCCAGATTGTGCGTGTGTCTGAAGCAGCGCCGGACCACCAATCTCTCGCGCAAAAGCCGCCTCTAAATCTGTAACGGCTGCAAGGTGGAAAAACTCAAAACGTCCCGATTCAAGCTGAACGGAGTCAGGCGTTCCGACCGCTGGCGCAAGAATCAAAAAGGTAAGCTTCGAGTCTCCGACAAGCGGCGCTTTAAGAGGTATGCGATCGTAAACTGACAACGTCTCGCGACCGGCGTAACGCCCATGAGCCAACAAAATCTGAAATGCCATTACGTGCAGTAGCCGAAGAATTGCCCACTGTGATTCTGCCACGGTCTCGAGGATGAATTCACATCCAAGCCCAGAAAAACCCTTCGGGTCGGGCAGGTCAGAATCCCAATCGTTCGACATGCCAGAGGTGACATATAGCCAAGACCGCCGTGCCGCGGTCGGTGCAAACTGGAAAACACCATAGTGCAACCAGCGTGGATCAATCGACTCTTGTTTGAAGGTGTCAGCGAGTATCTCGGCATTGAGAGAATAGATTCCTTTGCTCTCGCGGCCAAACAGTGACGGATAAACTTCTTCTTCTCGGTACGCCCAAACACGCTCGAACCACCCATGCTCTGTGTTGTTCGCTGCACTCATTTCACCCCAAGCTACTTCGCCAAATCGTACAGTGCGTAGCCTGCGAAGAGATTGGGGCGAAACGCGCACGGCGTTTTCCAGTCGCCACTGAGCAATGCGCGGCGGACGGCGCGGATCTTTTTCGTAGCGAGAAAATGTTCGAAATCCGCAATGCTCGCCGGATTCGACGGACGACTTTCGAACCACTCGGTCGTATACACGGCGTTGCGCGGCTTTCGCCCATGCAGCAGCGCCGCGAGTCGGTTTTTCCAATAACCGTGGTTCACGAAACCGACGGTGACGGATTTCGCCACGCGGAGGGCTTCGTCGATGACCGCCGCCGGATTTTCGACTTCTTCGAGCGTGCGCGAACAGATCACGCGATCGAAATGCCCGGCGGGAAACGATCGCATAAACGCGAGCATGTCACCCTGGTAGGCAGTGACGCCACGGCGCACGCAAGCGGAGATTTTTTCAAACTGCATGTCCACGCCCACCGCGTAGACGTCCTTCGTTTGCACGAGCGATTCGAGCAAAACACCACGGCCGCAACCGAGATCGAGCACACGCGACTTGGGTTCGACCCAGTCCGCGATGATCTGCATGTCGACGGTGCGTTTGACGGCGGTTTTCTGCATGGTTGGACGCGGCCATTGACATTCAAGCCGCCAGCCGGGTCAAGCGCAGGCAGGATTTTGGAGGCCATAAGCTGGTTCACTTTACACTGACTGTACGGAAGATTTGGGGAAAATTTGCTTTCTGCCATCCCGACAACCTATACAAAAGCCCGACCGGTTCCTCCGGTAACAACCCCTGTCCATCGTGCATCTCCCTAACCTTGTTCTCGCCACAGCTGCGAGCGCGGCTCCGTCCGGCGGCTCCAGCTCGATTCTGCTCAATCTCGCCGCGGTCGATTACGCGATCCTGGCCATTTACTTCGCGTTCGTCATCGGCATCGGCTGGGTGCTGAAGAGCTACCTGAAGACCAGTTCGGATTACTTTGAATCCGGCCGCTCCCTCCCCGCGTGGATTTGCGCGCTGGGCTTCATTGGCGCGAATCTCGGAGCCCAGGAAGTCATGGGCATGGCCGCTTCGGGCGCCAAATACGGCATCTCGACCAGCCACTTCTATTGGATCGGCGCGATTCCCGCGATGGTGTTTGTCGGTATTTTTATGATGCCGTTCTACTACGGCTCGAAGGCCCGCTCGGTGCCCGAATACCTGAAGCTGCGCTTCGATGAAAAAACCCGGACTTTCAACGCGCTCACGTTTGCCGTGATGACCGTTTTTTCCTCCGGCATCTCGATGCACGCGCTGGCCCTGTTGCTCAATGCGACCCTCAGCAGCTCCATCCCGTGGTTAAACTACCACGTCTGCATCGCCTTCTCCGGCGTCATCGTCCTCATCTACATCTACACGGGCGGCCTTACCTCGGCCATCTACAACGAGGTCATTCAGTTCTTCCTGATCGTGCTTGGTTTCGCTCCGCTCGTTTTCCTCGGTCTCAAGGATGTCGGCGGCTGGGACGGCCTGATGACCAAACTCGGACTCTACTCCCAAACTCAAGGCATGCCCGGCGCCTGGTCTCATTCTTGGGCTCACATGGGCACCTCCACCGGCAACCCAATGGGTGTCGAATGGTTCGGCCTCGCCATGGGCCTCGGCTTCGTTCTCTCGTTCGGCTACTGGTGCACGGACTTCCTCGTGATTCAGCGCGCCATGGCCGCCAAGGACATGAACTCGGCCCGCCGCACGCCAATCATCGCCGCGATTCCGAAAATGCTTTTCCCCGCGCTCGTGATTTTGCCCGGCATGATTGCCATCGCCCTCGTTCAGCAAGGCGGCAACTCCATCAGTCTTCCGACCACGCCCGGCGGCGAAACCGATTTCAACATGGTCGTCCCCGCCCTGCTCGCGAAGTACTTCCCCACCGGCATGCTCGGCCTCGGTCTCACCGCCCTCATGGCCTCTTTCATGTCCGGCATGGCGGGCAATGTCACCGCCTTCAATACGGTCTGGACCTACGATCTTTACCATAACCACATCAACCCGAAAGCCAGCGACGCCGATCTCGTCCGCATGGGCCGGCTCACCACCGTGGTCGGCTTGTTGATCAGCGCAGCCGCGGCCTACACGGCCCGCGAGTTCAATAACATCATGGACATGCTCCAATTGGTGTTCGGCTTCGTCAACGCCCCGCTCTTCGCCGCGTTTCTCCTCGGCATGTTCTGGCGGCGCAGCACCGGCCACGGCGCGTTCTATGGTCTGCTCGCAGGAACACTCTCCGCGATGATTTTCCACGGTCTCACGCTTCCCGCCGCTGGCACCGCCACTGGCATCAAGGGCGGCTGGATCGGCGTGCAACACACGTTCACGAGTTCGATGGCGCAAAACTTCTGGATGGCGATCTTCGCCTTCACCGGCTGCTTCATCGCGACCATCGTCATTTCGCTCGCCACCAAAGCCAACAAAACCGACGACGAACTCCGCGGCCTGGTTTACTCGCTCACGCCAAAAGCCAAGGACGAAGGCGCTCCCTGGTATTCCCGTCCCGCCACTCTCGGCGCCGTCGTCATGGCGGGCGCACTGGTGCTCAACATCATCTTCTGGTAACCCTCGACCCTTATTTCATCATGAATCTCGACGTCCGCCTCCCCATGGGTCTGCTCTTCGCCATCATCGGCGCCATCCTGATTGTGCATGGCTTCGCCGCCGACCCGGCGATTTTCAACACCCATTCCCTCGGCATCAATATCAACGTGCGCTGGGGCATCATCATCTTCGCCTTCGGCGCGATCATGCTGCTCCTTTCCCGCAAAAAAAAGCAGGAGTAAGCACAACCTCGTTCCATCTCCAAGCGCGGCGCCAAAACGCCGCGCTTTTTTGTGTCCTTTTAAGTCCACGACCCGGTGCAATGACACGAGGGTTCGAAGTCAAAAGAGAATCTCCAATCAGGCTCCTCCAGACAGTTTGTAACTTAATAGATTACAAACCATCCGACCGATCTAAAGAATAGGTTTTGTAATAATCGAACCGCGGTACCGCAAAATTTCCGTCTACGCTCCGACGGCGAGTTGCCCGCAGCCGGCCGCGATATCGATACCCCGTCGCTGCCGAACCGTGCTCGGTAAATAGTACTCCGCGAGAATCGCCTGAAAGCGCTTCGCCGCGTCCAGCTGCGTGGGGTGGCCGTCGTATCCACACGTTGGATTCAACGGAATGAGGTTCACCTGCGCCTGCAAACCTTTGAGCAATACTCCGACCGCGCGCGCCTGTTCCACCGTGTCGTTTTTTCCCTCGATCAAAGCCCATTCGAAGAAAATACGCCGGTCGAGCTTCCGCACAAAATACCGGCATGCGTCCATCAACGCGTCGAGCGGCCAGCGTTTCGCGACCGGCACAAGGGCCTCGCGTTCCGCTTGCGTTGCCGCGTGCAAACTCACCGCCAGGTGCACTGGCCGCGCTTCGTCTGCCATGCGAATGATGCCCGGCACTACGCCCACCGTGCTGAGGGTGATTTTCTTCGCGCCAAGCGCGACGCCGTTGGAATCGCGCAGGATGTCGCACGCCTTCATCACCGTATCGTAGTTGTGCAAGGGCTCTCCCATGCCCATCAGCACCATGTTCCGCAACCGATCGCCAGAACCACGCAGAAGTCTTTGCACGTGCAAAGCCTGCCCCACGATTTCGCCAGCGGTGAGATTACGCTTAAAACCCATTTGCCCCGTGGCGCAAAACACACAGCCCATCGCGCAACCCACCTGGCTGCTCACGCAAGCAGTGACGCGTCCCGTGAAACGCATGAGCACCGTCTCGACTTTCGCATCGTCGTCGAGTCCGAGCAGAAATTTCCGCGTAAAACCATCGCTGCTGTGGAGCTCGCGCGCGACCGGCAGCACTTCCAGCCTGCATTCTGCGTCGAGTCGCTTGCGCAATTTCGGCGGCAATTCCGACATCGCCGCGAACGAATCCACACATTCGTAATAAAGATAGTTCCACAGCCGCGCCGCGTGCACGGGACTTAAATCCCACGAGACAACCAGCTCCTGTAGCTCCGCACGCGTCAGCTCATGGAGATTATGCCGTGCGGTGGAATTGTTCACGCGCGCAACCAAAGCGATCTCTGCCCCACGCACAAGGGTTTGCTGCTCGCTCCGCAAAAATCCGGCCCCTTCTCTAAACTTCTCTCAGGGGCGCGCCGCCAGTTTGCGGCGCGCCCGTTCGTCACCCTCCCGGCGCGCGCAATTCCAAAAAATCACCTATGCTCCGTCGGAGGATCGTCGGCTTTGCCTTCGTAGGCGTGAACCGAACGCGCCGAGTCGCTCCACGTCGGCAAGTTTGCCCGCCGCCAGAAGTGCGCATGCGTAATATCCGCCCGCACCTCAGGCTCGTCGGCACGCATCATGAGTTGATTGATCGCGGCATATGCAACGTCCTCGGGATGCAAATGCAGTTGCTCCGCCAAACGGCAAATGGGCGCGTACTCTTCATCATCAAGGTAGACTTTGATCGCTGGCATGTCGGCCTCCTGTTTTTGGGGTTTCGGGAAATACGTTCTTGGCGGCCCCGAGACTAAGCTGACCGATACCTACAGGCAAGAGCAGCAAATCATAATATTGTGCCGCGTAAGCGGCTCATTACTAAATGGTAGCGTGTATTTTAGTTTCAGATAAAAATCCGATTTCTAGGACGTAGGGCGACACCGGAAATACGTGAAAAACAATCCTGCCGTATCCATTTTCCACCTACAAATATTGGTTCGGCCCCAGTGAAAAGGTTCCGGCGCGAATAGCCCGCCGTCCCGTTCGCGCGTGCTTCTGATTGCCAATGGTTTGCACTCAAAACGCCAACCCCTAATCTTACGCAGATTTTCCACGCAATCTTTTGTAGTGGTTTCCCCGTTTTATTCCCTTTGGTACAATTCACGATGGCACCGGGAGCATAGGGGTTTTATCGACGAGTCGTTAGCAGAACTATGCTTTGTTTCACCCATCCTTCGAGCGCGCGCTCCAAGCTCGCGCAGTTCCGTCGTATCGCAACCGGTACGTTTCCGCGCCTGCTCATGAACTTTTCGGGCTAACACCCGTCCAATCCACCGCCTTTCCGTGCGTTATCTGCACTCAACACCGCCCTTTGCCGCCCTGCCGGATGCCCACACCCGGCACGACCGGCCGCCTCCAGCGCCCTTGCTGGCCGCAGCCGTGCACGCACAAAGTGAAGGTGTGCTCATCGCCGCCCGCCGGTGGACGAAAAAAGGCCTGCGCATTCTTTTCGCGAACGAAAGTTTTTGCGCTCTCACCGGCTACACCACCGCCGAATTGCGCGAACGCGGCCACGGTTTCCTTCACGACAACAAGAAAGATCTTGTTCAACTCCACCGCTGGCAGGCCCGGCTGAAACCCGGTTCCACGCTGAGCGGCGAAGGTATTCTCATCCGCAAGGATGGCGTGCGCGTGTATTCATCCTGGAACTACTGCCCGGTCTCCGACGAAAAAGGCAAAGTCACGCATATCGTCGCCACTTATCGAGACCTCACCGAAAAACGCCGGATGCAGGAAGCTCTCATTCATTCGCAACGTCTCGACGCCGTGGGCCGGCTCGCCGGCGGCATTGCGCATGATTTCAACAACCTGCTCTCCGTCATCAACGGCTATTGCGAGATGATGGGATCGAAGCGCGATGTCCGTAAGCTTGTCACTCGCGAGCTTCAGGAAATCCATGAGGCCAGCCAAAAAGCCGCAGGCCTCGTCGGCCAGCTTCTCGCCTTCAGCCGCCGCCAGACCAGCAATCCGCGCGTCATTAATCTCGATCAACTCATTAGGGACAATAGCAACATTCTTTCGCGCCTGCTAAAACCAGCCCGCGCTCTCGAATTTTCCCTGTCCGCCGGTACGGCCAACATTCGCGTCGACCCAGCCCAACTCCAACAGGTGCTGCTCAACCTGGTTCTCAACGCGCGCGACGCCCTGCAGGAAGGCGGGACCGCCACCATCTCCACTTGCGTGCGCGAGGCCAGCCCCGATACCAACGACCCCTCGCGTCGCGGCCACTACGCAATTCTGACCGTCTCCGACAATGGTTCCGGCATGGACGAAGAAGTGCGCGCCCATCTTTTCGAACCATTCTTTACAACCAAAGCCTCCGGCAAAGGCACCGGTCTTGGCCTCGCGCTCGTTTACGGAGTGGTGCAACAAAGTTCCGGCTTCATCCGCGTGCGAAGCGTCCCGGGCGCCGGCTCGACCTTCGAAATTTTCCTTCCGCTCATTAACCGCCCGGCCCACCATCGTCATTCCGCCGTGCCCGCCCTCCCGACCATTCGTGGCCAGGAACGCGTGCTCCTCATCGAGGAGGAAACTTCCGTGCGCAACATGATCACGGAAATATTCCGCGCCGCCGGCTACAAACTCGAAGCCGTCGCCTCCACGACCGAGGCTCTCGAGCTGCTGAAAAAGCAACGCCAGCCTTTCAACCTCGTCATCATTCAAGCGAGCGCCCGGCAAACCCGTGCCGACGAAATTTTCACTCGCGCCCTTCCCATCATGCTGCCCGAGGCGCGCGTCCTTTCCATCTCCAACTCGGAAACTTCCTGTTTTCCCGATCTCAACCCCGCTTTCCAAGCGACGCTGCCAAAGCCTTTCACGCTGAGCGCTGTTCTCAAAACCGCTCGCAGCCTGCTCGACGCCAAAACACCCGTCGCGTCATAGGTTGACCTGAGGGCGTTCCACTCTTTCTGCTAGAGCGCAACATGCCCCTGTATCTGGTTCGCCATGCCCATGCCGTCGATGAAGAGGAGAATCGCAAGCGTCCGCTGAGCGAACGTGGTCGCACCCAAGTGCGCGCGCTGGCGGCCTTTTTCAACAACAACCAGCTCTTCACGCCCGCGCATGTCTGGCACAGTCCGCTCCTTCGCGCCCGCGAAACCGCCGAATTGCTTCTCAACGGCCTGGCCAGCGATGCCGCATTGGTGGAAACGCCCGACCTGCTACCCGAAGACGATCCAGTCCTAATCGCCAACCGGATTCAGGCCATCAACACCGCAATCAATATCGCGCTCGTCGGCCATCAACCCCACCTCGGCGCGCTTGTGACGCTTCTGCTTCGCGGCAAACCTGCGCGAGAACTGGTGGACGTGCAGAAGGCCGCCGTGATCTCGCTCGGTCAAACCGGCGAAATCCACAAAAAGACCGGCCGCGCGCTCTGGCGGATCAATTGGCATATCACGCCCGACTTGCTCACTGCCCGCCCCGCCCCCGCCGCACAACCGTGGCCTCCCTGAACCAGTCGCCGTAGCCATGCGTCTCGATCTCCTTCCCACCCGCACCGGCGGCGCCGCCGAAAACATGGCGACCGATCTTCTGCTTCTACAGCGCTACCCTGTCGAAGAAAACGTCCGCTTTCGTCACTATAACTGGCATCGTCCCGCCTTCACCTTCGGCTATAGTCAGCCACTTGACTTCGTTCGCGCCCAACTGCCCGCCGACGAGAACGTCGAAATTTGCCGGCGCCCCTCCGGGGGCGGTATGGTCGATCATCGCAACGATTGGACGTATGCATTGGTTATACCTCGCGCCCACGATCTTTACGAAGCTTGCGCGACAGAATCCTATCGGCTGGTGCATGCCTGCATCGCGCAAACGTTCACCACCCTTGGTCAACCCGCCGCGCTCAAGGAGCCAAAACCTGACTCAACCGCTAACGATACTGCCGGCTGCGGCCCCGGCGTTTGTTTTACCAAGGCCGAAGTCTACGATGTGATCCACCCGCACACCGGCGCAAAGATTGCCGGTGCAGCCCAAAAACGTTCCCGCCCCGGTATTCTTTTCCAAGGCTCGATCGCGCGCGATGCCGTGTCGCCCGATCTCGATTGGGATAAATTCGAGGAATCGCTCTCCACCGCACTCGCACAAGCCCTCGGGATGGGGGCCGAATCCGCGCCCTGGCCGGAATTTTCCGAAGACGAATTGTCCGCCCTGACCGAGCAATACTCCACCGAAGAGTGGAATGGCCGTCGCTAATTGCGCGCGGCGTCGACAAACGCGCGGACGTTTTCCGTGGTCACGCCGGGCGGCATGCCACCGGCGCAAGAGAGAAGAAGCCGCGACGGGTTGGGGGTGTCAGCAAGGAGTTTTTGCACGGCGGCGCGCACGTCGGCTGGGGTGCCCTGGGCGAGCACATCGCGCGGCGGAATCGTGCCGAGAATGGTAAGACGATTGTCGCACAGACGCCGCATTTCGGTGAGAGAAGTTTGAACACCGGGGTTGTAGAGGTTGATGCCTATGTCCGCGTAATGTCGGATCGACTGCGCGCACGCGGCATCGTTGTGAAAAAACTTCACCGTTACTTCGCTCGCGTAGAGCTCTTTCAAATACGGAAAACCGAACTCCAAAAAGTCCGCCTCGCCCATGAAACCGACGATATCGTCGAGCATCATGATGCCATCGATAGTCGGGAATGTTTTCCGCTGCAAAGCATGCCACTGTTTCAGGAAATCAGTGATAACGCGGAGCAACTTGTGCATTTGCACTGGATCGGTTTTGATCGCACAAAGAAACTCCGTCGTGCCCATCAAAAAAGTCGCGACATTCAAGGGTCCGCGCGAAACCGAGAAACGGATCTCGTGGCCGAGTGCTTTGATTTTCGGTTCGGCCCAGCGCAGGCGATTAAGCATGAATGGCAGCAGACCGTCGGTTTCGACATTGGGCACGACAAGCGTGTCAACTTGGGCGACGTCGTTGATGATTTTCTCGGCAAAAGGAAATTCGTTGCGCGGGAACTGACAGCGCGTGCCGAAAGCAGATGGTTCGGTGCACATGCCAAACTCCGACCAGAACCCGGGCAGAAACCAAACATCGGGAAAAGTTTCGATAGCGCGGCGGTTGGCCTCGAACCAAATTTCGTCGCCGCAAAGATAGTCCGCAATCTGCACGCCATGCCAGTTCGGCAACCAGGGACAATCAATGATGAAGGCTACCGGCCGGGGTTGAACGATTTCGCCGCGAACGACGGCGCAAAGTTGGTTCCATTGTTGGTTCGTCATCGGGTAACGGGGTTGCCGCGACGCTAACAGGCGCACCCGGCAGAGCAACGACAACCAAGTCGCAACAATAGACTGGGACAAAAAATAAGCGGGATGAAAACATCCCGCTTGAATTCTTATCGGCGGAAATGAAAGCGATCAGCTGCGGTAGTCGGCGTTCTCGCTTACGTATTCGTGCGTCAAGTCGGCGCCAATCACCGTCGCACTCGCCGTACCAACCCCGAGATCGACTTCGATTTCGACACAGCGTTCATGCGGCGGAAAATCGATCGGTGGAGAAAAAACTCCGTCCTTCGGTGGAGCGCTTTCGTAGAGCTCGGCACTTTTGAGATGAGCCACGAGTTGCTTTTCCTTGGCCGGATCGAGCGCGAAGATGCCATCCTTCACGATCTGGATACCGCCGAGCTTCATCTGCGTCTTGCCGAGCGCGATGTTAGGCTCGTGGGCGCCGACGTATTTGCCGACCGCCTGCACGAGGCGACCGACGTTGGGATCGTTGCCGGCGACGGCGCATTTGAAGAGCGGAGCATTGACAATGGTTTTGGCAATGGCTCTGGCGGTGCGTTCGGTCGGAACACCGGAAACCTTCACCCGCATCACGTGGCGCACGCCTTCACCATTGCGGGCCACGTCTTCGGCGAGGTCGGCGCAGACGACGTTGAGCGCGGCTTCAAAAGCGGCGAGGTCCTTGCAGGGAACTTTGCCCGAAGACAGCATCGCGACAGTATCAGAAGTGCTGGTGTCGCTATCGATGCTCATGCAGTTGAAACTGCGATCGACGGCGCGGGCGAGGATGGAGCGCAACTCGGCGCGCGGAACGGCGAGATCGGTCAAAATATACACGAGCATGGTCGCCATGTTCGGCTCGATCATACCGGCGCCCTTGGCGATGCCGACGATGCTGCCGCCGAGGAGATCGGCGCGGCGGATTTTCGGATAAAGATCGGTGGTCACGATGCCTTCGGCGGCGGGCAGGATCGAGCCAGCAGCGAGCGAACCAATCGTTTGCGGCAACGCCGCTGCCATGGCGTCCGCAGGCAATCGCCAGCCGATCACGCCGGTCGAACTCGGCAGAATTTCGTCGGCACTGAGGCCAAGACTCTTGGCGGCCGCGGTGCAAAGACGTTCGGCCGTTTCGACGCCACCAGGCGCGCAGACGTTGGAAATTTTATTGTTAACGAGAATCGCGCCGAGCTTTGCGCCATCGAGTCGCTTGCGGCCAACGATGACCGGCGCACCAGGAAACGCGTTCTTCGTGAACATCGCGGCGAAGTCCGGCGTGGGTTTGTCGAGGACGATGAGCGTGAGCGTCATCTTCGCGGGCTTCGGCACTTCGAAGGGCGTGAATTCAAAACGAGAGGTGCCCACGCGGAAACCCGCCGGCAATGCGGCCTGACTTGCAAGCCAGGCGCGGTGTTGATCGCGGGAGGAAAAGGTGAGGTTGGTACTTGGCACGAGTGGGAAATGTGAACCGTGTGCGGGCGGAGTGAAGCCGAATTTATGTGACGGCATCGTCACACAACGAAGTTGGCGAGCGGCACAGCTGCGAAGTTTTTTCGCTCACACCGAAAATTATTATGGAAATACGAAGCTCGCGCGCCTAGGCATTTCCCACTTCGGATTTTTATGACCGCACACTTTTTCCAATCTCAGTCTTTCGCGGCGCACTGCCGCGCACTCTGATTGCCCGATTTTTCGATGAGCATTGATATCTCCGAAGTCACCGCAAAGGCCAAAGTCCTCCTCGAGGCGTTGCCCTACATACAAGATTTCCGCGGCTCCACGTTTGTCGTGAAGTATGGCGGCAGTTTCATGGACGATCCCGATCCGATCGCACGCACGCGCGTCGCCTACGACATCGCGTTTCTCGCGGCCGTCGGCATCAACGTCGTCGTCGTTCACGGCGGCGGCAAAGCGATCACACGCGCGATGGCCGAGTCCGGCTTGAAGGCAAATTTCATCAACGGCCTCCGCGTCACCGACGAAGCCACGATGCAAGTCGTGAAGAAAACGTTGAACGAAATCGTCAACAAAGACGTTTGCGACGCGATCGTTGTCGCCAAGGGCAAACCCCGCGGCATTCCAGGCGACTCCGTGCTCACCTGCGCGAAACTCGAAGAGGACGACGACGGCAACAAAGTCGACCTCGGCTACGTCGGCGATGTCACCGAGGTGAAGGTTAAGGTGATCAAAAAAGAAATCGCCGACGGTTTCGTTCCCGTCATTTCTCCCGTCGCCGAAGGCCTCGACGGCAAACCTTACAACGTAAACGCCGACGTCGCCGCCGGCCGCGTCGCCAGCGCACTGCGGGCCCGCCGCCTCGTTTACATGAGCGATGTCCCCGGCCTGCTCTCCGCGCCGCCCGACCCGGAGTCGCTCATTTCCACGCTCAAGGTGAACCAAGTCGAAGATCTAAAAAAGAAAGGCATCATCGACAAAGGCATGCGCCCGAAAGTTTCCAGCGCCGTCCGCGCCTTGCAGGAAGGCGTGCAGCGCGTCCACTTTATCGATGGCCGCCTGCCGCACAGCTTGCTGCTGGAGATTTTCACCGACAAAGGCATCGGCACCGAAATCGTCCAGAGCTGATCCAAATCTTTCTCTTTCGTCTTCCTCGCTCTCTTTATCCACGGCCGAGTTTCAGACGGGAGAAAGATGAAGAGAAAGAGAACGAAGAAAGATTTCCCATGAATACGCCCACCATCCTACGCACCAGTACGGCTGATTTGTATGACGCGCACGTTTTGAAAAACTACGCGCGCGCCCCCATCACGCTCGTGCGAGGCCGAGGCACGCAAGTTTGGGACGATCAGGGCAAGGCCTATCTCGATTTCACCTCGGGCATCGCAGTGAGCGCGCTCGGGCATTGCCATCCGCAGTGGGTTTCCGCCATCCAGCGGCAGGCTGGGGAACTGATTCACGTCTCCAATCTTTTTCGGAATCCGAATCAGGCCGAACTGGCGCGGCGAATCGTCGGCTACGCCGGTCCCGGTCGTGTATTTTTCTGCAACAGCGGCGCCGAGGCCAACGAAGCGTTGATCAAACTCGCCCGTCTTCATGGCGTCGCCAAGGCCGGCGGCAAGGAAGGCGAATGCTACAAAATCATCTGCGCTAAAAATGCCTTTCATGGCCGCACCTTCGGCGGCATGAGCGCCACGCCGCAGGAAAAAATTCAAAAAGGTTTCCGCCCGCTTGTCCCTGGCTTCTCGTTCGGTGAAATCAACAATCTCCAGAGCTTCGCCGATCTCGTCGACAGCCAGACGGCGGCGATCTTCATCGAAACGATTCAGGGCGAGAGCGGCATCAATCCCTGCACGCCGGAATTCCTGCGCGGCTTGCGGGAGCTCTGTAACAAGAACAACCTGCTGCTCCTAATCGACGAAGTGCAGTGCGGCATCGGTCGGACAGGAAAATTCTACGCCTTCGAATACGCCGGCATTCATCCCGACGCCATCGGCATGGCCAAAGGGCTCGGCGGCGGTTTCCCAATCGGTTCAGTTTGGGTGCGCGAAAACGTTGCCGAACTTTTTCAGCCCGGTTCGCACGGCACGACCTTTGGCGGCACGCCGCTGGCCTGTGCGGCCGCGCTCGCCGTGCTCGATGTCATCGAACGGGATCAATTGCTCGCCAAAGTGACCGTGAACAGTGCGGTCTGGCATGCCGCGCTGCAGAAGCTCGTGCAAGATTTCCCCAAACAGCTTTTGGCCGTGCGCGGTCAGGGTTTCTTGGTCGGTCTGCAATTCGCGTCGGATATCGCGCCCTATCAGGCAGCTTTGCGCGAAGCCGGCCTGCTCGTGCCGGTCGCCGGCGGCAATGTTATCCGCTTGCTGCCGCCGCTTACGGCGACGCCTGAAGAGCTCGCCCAATCGGTCGAGATTCTTCGTAAGACGTTGACTGCCAAAAGCTGACAGCTCTGCCAGTTTTTTCTCTGGTCGACGGGAACGGTCTTGCCTATGACTGACCGTTTCCCATGAAGCATTTCCTCAAAGAAACGGACCTGTCGTTGCGCGAAGCAGCGGCGGTCTTCGCGCAGGCCGCGAGCTTCAAGAAATCCCGCGGCCGGAAAACGGCGCCCGTGCTCAAAAATCAGACATGGGCCATGATTTTCTCGAAATCGAGTACGCGCACCCGAGTTTCCTTTGAGGTCGGCATCCATGAACTGGGCGGCAATCCGCTGTTTCTCAACAAGAACGACATCCAACTTGGCCGCGGTGAGACCATCGAGGACACCGCAAAAGTCCTTTCGCGTTACGTGCACGGCTTGGTCGTCCGCACTTTCGATCACAATGACGTCGTCAAACTGGCCAACAGTTCATCGATTCCAGTGATCAACGCTCTCACTGATCTGCTGCATCCGTGCCAGATGTACTCCGACGCGTTTACGCTGGCGGAACGTTGGGCCGGTCGGAGCAAAAATTTGCTCGGTTCGCTCAAGGGCAAAAAAATCGCGTTTGTCGGCGACACCGCCTGCAACATGGCGAGTTCATGGGTCCTCGGCGCCAATTACTTCGGCATGAAGATTGCCGTCGCCGGTCCCAAAGGTTTTCGCCCCTCGCCTGCGTTCGATGCATTTTTGGCCACACAAGGATTCGAAGACGCCTACGAATTTACCACCGATCCGTACGAAGCCGTGCGTGGCGCCGATGTTGTCTATACGGACGTCTGGGTCAGCATGGGCAAAGAAGCCGAGTCGCAGCAGCGCTTAAAGCTCCTTCGTCCATATACGATCGATACAAAGATGTTTTCTGCGGCAAAAAAAGACGCGTTTTTCATGCATTGCCTGCCGGCTTATGCGGGCAACGAAGCCACGCAGGAAGTCCTCGATCATCCGCGCTCGATCATCTTCGACCAGGCCGAAAACCGCCTCCACATGCAAAAGGCGATCATGGCCTTCCTCGCGAAAGCCGCGAAGTCGAAGCGTTGAGATTTTTTAACCGCGAATGGACGCGAATTAACGCGAATACTCCATGGCTGCGAACGATGTTCTGCTTCGGGATGAAGTGTTTCGCATCGTTGGTGCGGCGTTGGAGGTGATCAATTCGCTTGGTCACGGGCTACATGAGAAGCCGTATGAAAATGCGCTGGTGGTGGAATTTGGTTTGGCGAAAATACCCATTGAACAGCAGAAACGTTTTCCCGTGCTCTACAAAGGCGTGCAAGTGTCGGAGTACGTACCCGACCTCATCGCGTTTGGTAGCGTGGTCGTGGACGCCAAGGTGGTCGACCGAATCACCGACCACGAACGCGGCCAGATGCTGAATTACCTCCGAATCAGCGGCCTAAAAGTTGGAGTACTCTTAAATTTCCAGCGCGCAAAGCTTGAGTGGGAGCGTGTAGTGTTGTCCGATCATTCGCGTTAATTCGCGTCCATTCGCGGTTAAAATTTTAAAATCCATTCCATTATGAAAATCGTCCTCGCTTACTCCGGCGGACTCGACACGTCCGTCATCGTCAAGTGGCTCAAGGAAACATACGACGCCGAAATCGTCACTTTCGCGACCGACGTCGGCCAGGAAGAGGAACTTCGTGGCCTCGATAAAAAAGCCAAGCGGACCGGCGCCTCTAAACACTACACGCTCGATCTCGTCGAAGAATTTGCCCGCGACTTCATCTTCCCGATGATCCGCGCCAACGCTATTTACGAGGGCCAGTATTATCTCGGCACCTCGATCGCGCGTCCGCTCATCGCCAAAGCGCAGGTCGAAATCGCCCACAAGGAAAAAGCCGACACCGTCGCGCACGGCGCCACCGGCAAAGGCAACGACCAATGCCGCTTCGAGCTCACGTACATGGCGCTAGATCCAAAACTCCAGATTATTGCTCCATGGAAACTGGAAAACTATCGCGCTGAATTCCCCGGCCGCGCCGAGATGATCGCCTACTGCGCAAAGCACAATATTCCCGTCGAAGCTTCGCTCAAGAAGCCATACTCGATGGACCGCAACCTTCTTCACATCTCCTACGAAGCCGGCATTCTCGAAGATCCGTGGTTCGACCCGACGACGAAGGAAAACAAGGGCATGTTCAAACTCTCCGTCTCGCCGGAAGACGCACCCGACAAACCCGAGTACGTCGAAATCGATTTCGAAAAAGGCAACGCCGTCGCGATCAACGGCAAGAAGCTCACGCCCGGCGCGCTGCTCAAAGCCCTCAACAAGCTCGGCGGCAAACATGGTATCGGCCGTGTTGACCTCGTGGAAAACCGTTTCGTCGGCATGAAGAGCCGTGGCGTGTACGAGACCCCCGGTGGCACGATCCTCATGCAGGCGCACCGCCAGGTGGAATCGCTCACGCTCGACCGCGAAGTGCTCCAACTCCGCGACAGCCTGATCCCGAAATACGCGCAACTCGTGTACAATGGTTTCTGGTTCGCACCGGAACGCGAAGCGCTTCAAGCCCTCGTCGACGAAAGCCAGCGTTACGTCAGCGGCACGGTTCGGCTCAAGCTTTACAAAGGCAACATCATCACCTGCGGCCGCAAGTCGAAGTACTCCATGTACGACGACAAGATCGCGTCGATGGAAGGCGTGAAGAGCTGGTACAACCAGAGCGACGCCACCGGCTTCATCCGCCTCAACGGCCTGCGCCTCCGCGCCCGCAACCTCTCACAAGGCGGCCCGAAGATCTGAGCCTAACGATTCAAAATCTCTAACAAAAAGCCAGCCACCGAAATGGGGCTGGCTTTTTTGTGGCCGAGATTTTCAGTGAGTTATTTCACGAGCTCGAAGGGTGACTTTAATTGAGGTGCGGACGGTCGTGGTCGCGGCTCGGAAAGCGAATGCGATGTTGAGGATTTTTGCGGAGGTGCAAACGTATGCGCCATGCCATCCAAACCCATCCCCGGTTCCACCGGTGAAGTGCTCACGTGTTTGCCGTCGCCGTATTTGCCGCATGCGGCGACCGGGCTTTTGTACCTGCCCCGTTTTCTCGCGAAGTGCAAATACACCAAGGAGCACGGTGCGCTGCCGAAGAGTTATGCGAAAAATTACAAGCGCGGGATCGATCGTTTTCTCTGTTTGCACCTCGGCATCGATCCAAACGCCGTGGAAAAAATCGTGCATGAGTCGGCGGACGACGTGGAGATCGAGACGAAATTGCGTGCGCTATTTCCGGCCGACGTGCGTGCGGCAAAATGGAATCGCGAGCTTGTGCAAAAAGGTATGACGCCAGCAGGCCGCGATTTTTTGAAAGAGGCGCTGACAGCGATGGGTTGCCTCGATCGCGTCGATCAGATCATCAGCGTGCCGGACTTGATCGATTTCGATGAAGGCCGCATCGAGTGAAATGCGATAGCCCAAGGATTTGCGCGGAGGGTAATTTCTTGAGTTTCACATTTCAAAAATCCCGTTAAGGTATTCGCCATGGTCAAAGGACAACGAGTCGTCTGCATCAACGATAGCTTCAGCCAATTCGTCCGGGCGCTGTATAAGCAGCTTCCGGTCAAGGATAAGACCTACACCATTCGCGAGGTGTTTTTGGGGCGCGAGAAGATCGTGAAGGGCGATGACACCGCTACCGTTGGTCTTCTGCTCGAAGAATTACACAATCCGCCCGATCCGTTTCACGCGGGCCAGCAGGAACTGGGGTTTTCTTCGGAGCGTTTCGCGCTGCTCGACGAATTGCCCGACGAGGAAAACGTTGAGGAAGAAGTCGCCGCCGGCGTGATCGGTTTCCCGAGCCAGGTGGGCGTAAACTGAGCGCACGCCGCCAGCCGCTTCGACGGACGCGCGCAGGGACGATTGAGTTTGGTTTGGCTTAACGGCTGCCTGTCGCGGCGGCAGGCAGGTTTTTGAGGAAAAGCCAGAGAGCGCCGAGTTCGGTGTCATTCATTTGGCCGAATGCGCGCGGCATCACCGGACTGATTTCCGTGCCATTGGGGCGCCGGCCGGTGCGAAGCGTATTGATGAAATCGGTTTCGCTCCAGTTGGCGACGGCCGCTTTTTCGTGCGTCGTGAGATTGGCGGCGGCTGGCCAATCGGGCGGTGCGCCAGTGATTGGGCCGCCAGAGTAGTTCGACCCATGGCACCCGGCGCAGCCCGCCGCAAGATAGCGGCCGTAGTCGACCGACCGAGCAACTTTCACGGAAGCAGGTTTCAGGTTGGCGTGATCAATGACTTCGGCCGCAATCGGAAATTTCCCTGTCACGACGAGTACGCGGCCGACCGGTCCCAAAGCAATTGGCACCCGGGCGCGGTCGACAGGAGCGACGGTTTTCAAATAGGCAATAAGCGCTCCGAGATCTTCATCGCTGAAATGAGAAAATTCCTGCGACGGCATGAGAAACAGCGGACGGCCCTCTTTGCTCACTCCATGCCGAATGGCCCGGACCCAATCCTCATCGCTAAAATTGGCGGCCAAACCTCCGTTGCCTCGCGTAAGGTTTGGGCCGTAGAGGCGGCCAATGGGTACGTTTTCGACGACCTTCGCGCCCGCAAAATCGGCACCGTGGCAGTCGATGCAGCCGCGCGTTTGTGCAATGTGACGCCCTTGCTCGATCGCAGCTGGGTCATTGGGAATGGTTAATGGATTGGCGGTGATACGATAGGTGCGGCGAAGCCGGCTATTACTCATCAAATAGACGGTAGTAGCCGCTACGACAATTAACAGAATGATGCCCGCGAGAGCCCAGACGGTGTACTTCAATAACTTACGCATGGAGGTGTTGTAGATGTTAAAACTTATGCAGTGGTGAAGTATATTTTATGGATTTGACGGACAATGTTACAAAGAAAGTGAGCTTTTTTCCAAACAACCCGCTACCTGCAAACGTACGGCAAAAAAACCTCATGGAATTCCTGTAACAATGCCTGCGAAAAACCTAAGAAGAGATATCAGTAGTCTGTAGTTGGCCGACCCGGTCGACTGCGCGTCTTACCACACAACCAGTCTCTATATGAAAATAATCGTCCCATTCCTCCGCGTTGCCTCGGCCTGTCTGCTTGTTGCCGCTCTCGCCACGCAAGCCTCCGCCTTCGAAGGCAAAATTGATATGAAAAACACCGTCGGCAAAGACAGCACGCCGATGACTTTCTTCGTTAAAGGTCCCTTGATGCGAATGGAAATGAAGGCGTCGGGCGGAAAACGCAAAGGCGGCGAGGAAACTGCGGTCATGCTCCTCAACACAGAAACGCAAGAGGCGACCATGCTCATGGAGAAAGACAAAATGTACATGGTGCTCAAAATGCCCAAGGACCAGATCGAGCAGGCGCAAAAGGACAATGCCATGGAATTCAAGGCCACCGGTCGGAAGGAGAAAATCGCCGGCGTGGACGCAGAGGAATACATCGGCACCTCCAAAAAACAATACGTGGAAATCTGGGTCACGAAGGAGCTCGGAAAGTTCATGATGGCAAATCCGGGCGGACCGATGGGCGGCAAGAAAAAGACCGACCCGTGGCAGGTATTTGCTGAAAAAGAAAATTTCTTCCCGCTACGCACGATCACACGTGCGAAAGAAGGAGCTCCGGAAGAAAGCCGGATGGAAGTCACCGCCATCGATAAGAGCAAACAAGCCGACTCCCTTTTCAAGCCGCCAGCCGACTATCAGAAATTCGAAATGCCCAACATGGGCGATATGATGCGGGGCATGGGACCGGGAAGATAATGGCGAAACTTTGTCAGACGTGCTCACCCCGGGAGTTGGTCCCGGGGTGTTTTATTTTTAGCGGCGAAACATGCCGCTGATTTCCGCGAATTTTCCCGCGCAATTACTCAACTATTTGCCTGATCCAAATTTCAGGATCGTCGCGAACTCTTCCGGTTTCAATGGCACCACTGAGAGCCGGCCTTGGCGCACCAGCATGATGTTCGAAAGCGATTTCTCCACCTTGATTTGATCGAGCGTCACCGGGCTCGGCAAACTGCGCACTGCCTTAAGTTCAACGGCAGACCAATCGCCGTCATCGGCCGTTTGATCGGGAAAGGCTTCTTTCGTCACCTCGGCCAAACCGACAACGGCTTTTGTGGTCACGCTTTCATAGAAAAGCACCTGATCGCCCTTGCGCATGGCTCGCAGATTATTCCGCGCAGCGAAATTTCTCACTCCAGTCCACGCCGTTTTCTTTTCACGCAGAAAAGTTTCCCACGAATAGGCCTCGGGTTCGGATTTCACAAGCCAGTGTTGCATCGCGAATGGAGTATGCGCGTCGGCTCGCTTTGCAAACCGACGCGCCAAAAATCACTCGTTCACGTGCACGACCGTCGCTGGCGGGAAGCCGTTGAAATAAGTCGAGGACGCGTGGCTGTAAGCGCCGATATTGGTGCTGTAAACGAGGTCGCCACGCTCAAGCGCGGGCAGGTTTTCAGCCATCGAAACGACATCGAGCGCATCGCAGGTCGGGCCGAAGACCGCGCTGATCTGCGTCGCGCCTTTCTTGAAGGCTTTGATCGGATAGTGGCAGTGATCGAAGATGACTCCCGAGTAGGTGTGATAAACACCGTCGTTGATGTAGTAGCAGGGCTTGCCGTCACGGACGGCCTTGCCGACGACCGACGACACAGCATAACCAGCCGTTGCCACCAAAAACCGGCCCGGTTCGGCTAAGATTTGGATGTTCTTCGGAAAGAGGCGTGTGATCTCGGAATTGATGACCTTTGCGAGTTCCTTGAATGGCTTCACCGTGGCGTCGTATGGAGCGGGGAAACCGCCACCGATATCGACGAGGTTCATCTTCGTGTAACCGCGATCCTGGGCTTCCTTGAAGATGTTTGCGGTAAGATTTAGCGCTTGGACGTAGTTGTCGAAATTCGTCGTCTGACTGCCGACGTGGAAGCTGATGCCTTCGACGGTCAGGCCAACACGGTCGGCTTCGAGAATCAGGTCAACGGCTTCGCCCGGTGACGCCCCGAATTTCGAGGAGAGCTCGACCATGGCGCCGGTGTTCGGGACCTTGAGGCGAAGCGCGAGGCCAGCCTGCGGCGCGTGCTTTTTGATTTTGTGGATCTCCTCGAGATTGTCGAAAGTGACGAGCGGCTTGTACTTATTGAGTTCCTCAAGCGTGTTCGTCGGCTTGGTGGGATTTGCGTAGATGATTTTATCCCAGATCCAATCCTGCCGCTGCTTCGCGGGCATATGCTTGATGTTTTCGTAGACGATCTTGAACTCCGGCATCGAAGCGACGTCGAAGCTCGAACCTTCCTTGTAGAGGGTGCGCACGATCGCCGGATCGGAATTTGCCTTTACGGCGAAATAAACCTGCACGCGGGGCAGATACTTTTTGAACTGCCGGTAATTCGCACGCAGCGCATCGTGGTCGATGACGAAGAGAGGCGTGCCGTTTTCTTTTGCGAGCGACTGGAGCTTGGCCAACGAGATCATGGTTATTTTCAGATGATAGGGTTGGCCGGAATAGCAAGTGGAACCACGCGACGCCGGCCCGGCGCGAGGAAGAAATTAGCTGCGCTCAACGTCCGTCCTGAATGAGGAAGTTCTTGAACTGCCACGGATCTTTCATGTCGAGGTCGGGTTTGTTATAACCGTTAAACTCGTTGTGGTAATCGCGCAGCGGCGTCCAATCGGAGGACTTCGAGATATATTTGCCGAGATAAGGCTTGGCGATGCCGAGAACGTACTCGTGCGGAAGCTCATCAGGAACAACCACGCCCTCCTCGGGATTTTCGATCATCCACATCGTTGCCGCGGTGACGGAAATCGCGACCTGCATCGTCGTCGCGTTCTGATGCGGAACGAGTTTGCGCGATTGCTCGATGCTCAAATCGCTGCCGATCCACCATGAATTGTAAGCGTGACCCATGAGCAAGGCGCCGAGGATATCGGAACCGCTCGTGATCTCGTCATTCATAATGCGAAGCTTCGACTGGAGCTTGTAGTCGTAGCCACGCAGCTCGTTGAGCGAGGCAATGGCACAATCGCAGGGACAATAAGCGTAATGAACGGTCGGACGGTAAACGGCTTTGCCCTTTTCCAGAACCGTGAGCTTGTCCGAGATGGTAAACGCCTCGCCGTGGCGGACAACCATTCCATGGATGGAATAGTTCGGCACCCACGTGCGCACCCAGGTGTTCATGCCCATGCGCGCGAGGCAGATTTGATTACGTGGGCCTTCCTTATGCTGATAGGCGAAAGCCGGAAGCGTTTTCTCGTGCGTGCCCCACCCTAGCTCCGACGTGGTGATGCCTTCTTCGCGGAAACCTTCGATCGACCAGGTGTTGACGAATTCGTCGACCTGCTTGGGTTGATCGGTGATCTGCGTATCGCGCTCGGAAACGTGAATGACCTTCACGCCGAGTTTTTGAGCCAGGACGTTGAAAGTCTGGTCCTTGATGAGTTGGGCAATCTCCTCGGCTTTTTTGCCGGTAAGCTTTTTATCGGCAATCAAGTTCTGACCGATATCGATCAAACCCTGTTTGGTGAAATGCGAAATCAGGCCAGGGTTCGCACCGTGTTCGATGACGGCGGTCGGGCCCTTGACCTTCCACTTCGCCGTCATCCGGCGCAGGTTCATGTGGCGCCAATAGAGCGTTTTTTCCGTCGGATGTTTGCCGGATTTGTAGGGATCCCACAGTTCAGTCGAAGTGTTGATATAGCGCACGCCGTTGTCGTGGCACCACTGGAGAATTTCCAAGGCATCGATGTTCCAAGCGAGATCGATGAGGATGTCACCTTGGCCGACGTGCTTGCCGAGAAGCTTGCTGAGATTCTCCTCAGTCACGCGGTCCTTCACGAAGCGCACGCCCTTGGCGGTCCACTTCTTCAGCTTCTCCCGGCGGTCTTCGAAGTCCATGATCGTGACGTTCTTCGCCGGCACTTTGATGTGCTTGAACAGGATCGGAAGCGTGCATTCGGCGACAGCACCATAACCAACAAACAGAACTTTATTATTAAACGTAATCATGATTTAGCGGACTTTTTTCCGCATACGCCGCGTCCGGGGTCGGAACGCTTCGAGCGCATGCGCGAAGATGTTGCACGAGTGGTGTGGAAACACGCGCGTCTGACAAGCAGTTTTCCGAGGGAAAACGCAGGAATTTGCGCGAATCGAAAAAATCGGTCCGGCGCCGTGTGACGTTGCGGTGTCGAAAAAAATCCGCGCAGCCTCAGGCGAGGCCGGCTGTCTCCTCGAAGCCAAGCCAAAGGTTCATGATTTGCACCGCCTGGCCGCTGGCACCTTTCACAAGGTTATCCTCGGCTGAAGTGATCACGAAATTTTTCGTGCGTGGATCGAATACCGCCGACATGTCGATGCGATTCGTGCCCACCACGTACGCCGTGTCGGGCGTTTCTCCCGCGGGAAGAATCTGCACGAACGGACGATTTGCGTACGTGGATTTCCACGAAGCGTAGAGCGCGTCGATGGAAGGATTCGCCGCAGGCACGGTGATCGTCGTCGCAATGCCACGCCGCATCGGCGCGAGATGCGGATTGAATTGAATCACCGTCGCCGCACCCGTGCGCATAGCGAGTTGCTCCTCCACTTCGGCGAGATGGCGGTGCTTCACGAGACCGTAGGCCTTCGCGCTTTCGGCACGTTCGCAGAAAAGGTACGCTTCCTCGGCTTTTTTTCCGGCACCACTAACACCGCTGAAGGAATTCACGACGATGTGTTCGCGCAACACGATGCCATCGCGTACGAGCGGGATGAGAGGCAGCAAAATACTCGTCGGATAGCAGCCGGGGGCGGCGATGAGCTTAGCTTCGGTTTTCCACGCAGGCGGCGTGAGCTCAGGCAAAACGAAACGCGCCGACGGCAACAGCTCCGGAGCGTGGTGTTTGCCGTAGTACTTTTCGTACGTATTCAAATCGGCAATACGGAAGTCAGCGCTGAGATCGATGACTTTTTTGCCGGCGGGCACGAGAACTTTGGCGTAGTCAGCCGCGGCACCGTGCGGAAGCGCGAGGAAGAAAAGGTCGATATCGCTTGCCGCAAGTGCGACAGCGTCGGAGTCGACAAACTTCAGGTCGCGATCAACGCCCCGAAGTGCCGGGATGACCTGCGAAAGGGATTTCCCTGCTTGCGACCGAGAGGTCACCGCTTCAAGCGTGACCTTTGGATGAGCAAGAAGGAGTTTGACTAGAGTTTCGCCGGAGTAGCCCGACGCGCCGATAATACCGACTTTCATGGGAGGATGAGATTGGGAATTGTTTTTCTAAAAGTTAATGAACGCCAATGAGCGTCAATAAATCCAGTCAGGAAATTTATTTCCCAAAGCAGCGTCGTCTTTTCGCAGGGTGCACACCGCACAAAAGCCTAAAAGTCCAACCGCGACGCTGCACAGATAGGCGATCTCCGCGGAACGTTCTATTTCGTTAATGAAAAAGGCGCGGCTTTTTGGGCCGCGCCTTTGAAACTCATGTGGCTAAAATGGCTTACTTATTGAACCAACCCTTTTTCTTCGGCTCCGGAGGCGGAGGTGTGAAGTAAGGATCCGAACCATCGCGATAGCCAGGCAGATCGTTCTTCTGGATTTCCATCTGGCGAATCATGCGGGGATCAAAGACCTCACCAGTATCGCCGCCATCAGGTTTGATGGTCTTGGCCGTCAGGAAGATCACAAGGTTCGTCGCCTGGGTATTCTTGCTGTCGCTGCGGAAGAGACGACCGAGGCCAGGGATATTACCGAGAACCGGGACCTTGGACTGGCCTTTGGAATCGGCCTTCTGGATCATGCCACCGATACCCAACGTATAACCATCTTTCATGGTGACCTGCGTCTTGGCCTTGCGAGTGGTGATCACAGGCAATTGGGCCGAACCGAAAATCTTGTCCTTGGTCGGATCGGTCGAGCTGACTTCAGGTTCAACCGAGAGCTTGATAAAGCCAGCGTTGTTCACCTGAGGAGTCACCTTCAGGATGATACCAACGGGCTTGTAGGTGAAACCACTGATCTGGAAAACACCCTGCTCCTGGTTATAGGTGAAATTCGGAATCGGAATTTCGTCTCCCATATTAATAGCTGCTTCGGTGTTGTTCAACGTAACGACTGTGGGATTCGAAACCAATTTCGTGTCATTCTGCGTCTGGAGAGCGCTAATGATCAAATCGAATTGACCGGCGGAAAAAACAGCATTGGTGAGACGGGAAATATTATTCGTGAAGAGATTGGAAAGTTCCGAGGACGGTCCTGTATCTTTTACTGCGCCAGTGGTATCGTCAAATTCAGGTCCAACACCTCGACCCGGCTGATTGATGCCGTTCGGCCCATTCACCATATCTGTAATCGAGCCAGCCGGCGAATTTGGGTAGTTCCTGTTCAACAGCGTGTCAGTCCTTTCATAGCCGTTCTGCATAAAAGGAACATCGATATTTTTCTCGGTGTGTTGGTTCGTGTTAACCCGCCCATTGGTTTGGAGATAGTTACGATTCACACTACCTCCTACTTTATAACCACCCAGCGAGGCCCAATTAACACCTACATTTTTGATGTCAGCATTAGTGACTTCGATAAACTTGGATTCGATCATAACCTGCTCGGTTGGACGATCAAGGTTCTGAACGATAGGCTTCAGCTTTTGCATGACCGAACCACGCTCTGTCACCACAAGCGCATTGCTGCGGGCGTCGACAACGATCTTGCCGCCAACCTTGGAATCGACGAGCGAATCGAGGCTGGGCTTGATTTCAGAAGCTTTCGCGTAGTTAAGAATAAAGACCTCGGTCGTGAGGGGTTCAAGGTTGAGCGACTCCTGAGTTACAACCCGAATAATATTACCTTCCTCGACAATAGTATAACCTACCGGTTGGAGGACGACTTGATAAACTTGGCGCCATGTAACATCACGCAGCTTGATCGAGGTTTTCCCCTGCAATGTTTCCGGTATAACAAGGTTCAATTCGAACATATCGGCAACATTACGAAGTACCTCGCGGATTTCCGTATCAGGAAAATCGACGGTAAGTGTGTCCTTGCCCTTGGAAACAAGGGGCTTGGTTTCGGCAGGAGCCGCAGGTTGTGCGGGTGCAACTGCAGTCGCCTCAGTTTTGGCCGGCGGAGGCGGCGTCGCGGCATCTTGAGCCAACGCGACGACGCCCGAAATCGGGAGCATCGCGGACACCAACAGGGTGGTTTTTAGCATTCGAGTTCTCATGGAGTTTTTCCTGATTTAATAGGACGGGTAATTTCCGTTTGGTTATAGCGTAACGAGAAGGTGGTGTTATCGATCGAGGTAACTTCGACTTCATACGAAGCCCCGTCAAAGGAAAGCGTTAGCTTGTCGTTGACTTTCACGGGCTTTTGACCTTTTCGCGTCAACATCATGTTACCGGGAACACCCATGGCGCCTAACGGCTGGATTTGTTCGGCAAGAACCAAGAGCAAGTCCTTATCCGAAGTAGGGCGTGCCGTAATTTCTTCGACGGGCGCCGCAATGAATGGATTTCGCAGATTTTCCGGAGGGAGCGCGGCCTCAGGTGAGGCGGTCTTCGCCAATTGAGCGGCTTGTTCCACAATCTGCTCGCGCTTTTTGGGGGCTTGGACGTCGGCTGGTGCAGCACTTGCAATATATACAAGGCCGAACAAAATAACACCGACAATTCTTTGGACAATTTGCGTCTTCATGCCTTTCCTAATATTTCGACGGTGAGTGACAGGATGATTTCGGGCGCTGTTTTCTTGTCACCCGCGGCAGCATTAGTCTCTTCCTGTGCGGGATTACAATTGGCTGTCACAACGCGGCAGTAGTAACTGCCTTGTTCTAGACGGCGGAGGAATGTCAGCGCTCGAGTATAGCTACCTTGCAAGGAAACCGTGTATTGCACAGGCTTGTAACCGCCCTTCATGGTTGGAGCCGCTTTGCCCAAAACTGAAGAAGCCAAAGCAGGTCGCGTATCAAGAAGTTTTACTCCAGTCTCGCGCTCGAGCTTATAAAAATACTCCAAATTGATCGCTAGGTTTTGGGGATCTACGAGTCGGCTAGCGATCGTTCGGTTGGCATTTTCCAATGCCTGCACGTGCTCCGCCAACTGATTGGAGTGTGAAATATTCGCAAGATGCCGCTGTGATTCTTCCGTATTTAGCTCCAACGACACTCTCAAGTCAGCCATGGCAGATCGACGTACAAAAAGGAGGCTGAGCATGACGATGAGCACCAAGGCCGCCACCGTGCCCAACGGATATTTTTTAGCCGTCGTTTTAATAATTCCGAGGTTCATACTATTTCGCTTTCGGCAGGTTGAACGACAATATGATTTCGAACATCAAGCGGCCGGCCTGAACATCGCGACTCACATTGGTCAGTGAAATTGATTTAAAGACGGTGTTGAGCTGCGGATCATCTCTCAGCTGGCGTTCGTAGGCTGATGCCGCACTGGTAGCCTGCTCAGAAATGCCTTGGGCGTACCCCTTGATCACTGCGCCGGTGTCTTTATATTCCACCGTCAGAAAAACGATGCCGGCGGGTTTATTTTGGCTCAGCCGAATAAGCAGATCGGAATACACAATTTTCTGGCCTTTAACGAAACCATTGAGCTCGGTAATCTTTACTTCCTCGGCTTGGAATTGTTTATACAAGGCCACGGCTCGGCTGCTGGCGGCACGGTTCTTGTCGATTTGCGTCTGCAAATCGTTGTTTTGGCCACGGAGTATTGACAGTGTATATTCCTGGTAAGCGACCGCGAGTAAGGACGCAACAGCGAGGACAATGAGGAGTCCGTTTACGAAAAACGACGTCCGCACCAACTTGGTGTCAGGAAGTACAGCGAAATTCCTGAAGTTAGTATGCCACGCTGGCGCCTGAGCCGCCTTGGCCTTATCTGAATTCTTCTTAAGCAGTGACAGCATTGTTGTGGGTCAGCATCAGGCTAAAGAGCCCAAGCCAGCGGTTGTTCAGTTCTTGTTTCTTGGCCGTCGGACTCAGCGTAATTCCGCGAGCTTCAAGCCACCGCGGGTATTCCACCGTGAGCACAGAAACGCCGAGTTGACTAGAAATTGCATTCTCGAGCCATGAGAGCTTCGGCGGCAGCAGCGTGCAGATTACCTGACCGATGGACTGGCCGGTCTGTACTTCGTAAAAGCCCACCGACGACTGGAGCTCCTTCAGCAATTTTTTGATTAACACGGGGCCCATGCCGGTGAAATCGAAGGCATTTGAATAAAAGAGCTTTCTGGCCGCTTCGGGGTCTTTAAGTCCGATTTCCTTTTGCACCGCAGGAATCATAGCTTCGAGTCCCTGCGAGATCGGCCGCGAATTCTCGACACCCGAGTCGCTCACAATAAAGGACTGGGTCGATTCCGTATCGATTTCCAAAACCAGCGTCGGGGTTTTGATTTGGTTAAACTTCAGGTAGTCGACAATACCGCCAAGCGAGGTCCAGCGTACCGACCTCCAAGCGTTCAGGATAAAGACCCCTCTGTAAAAGCGTGTTTTGGATGCTGACGACTTCGTCGCTTCGAAGTCCGACCACGACTGCATCCTTAGCGCCAGCCGCATCAAAATCGAAATCCAAGCCATCTTTAGCTCCTAAAAGCGCTAAAGTGTATTTGTCGGCCTCAATGTGAATCTGATTCGCCAACACCTCGTCCATGTAGGATGGCTCCTTGTAGCGCTTCGGATCGAGGCTGACATGCCTGAGTAAACGTCCTTCGGTGTAAACGCCACATGTCGCATGCAAGTAGCCGTGCTGACCGGATTTCTTCGGGCGCAGCTGTTTGATCATCTCATCCAACGCGTCCGTATTGGCGGTGGGGCAACTATTCAGTTCCTCCACCACCATTGGGCCGGTGCGCGCTGACGTGGATGCGAGCAAAACACTATGGCTGTTGTGCTCAACAAAGTATCCTTTTGTTTTTTTAGTAAAAACCATTGCGGTTAGTTCAAGGGGGTGAAGGAGTCTTTCGGCACGAAAGTGTTAAGATTGACAAAGAAATCGTGGGGAAAATTGACGGAAATTGCGGTGAAGTGACAAGCGTAAAGCCGGTCGTAACTCCTAACTAAAGGGTATTTACGGATTATTTAGTAATCGATATGCATCACTAGATGCATCTTTTTGCCCACAAAAAAACCCGTTCTGCCATGCAAAACGGGTGGAGAATAGGAGCGAAACCGGGAGTCGGTTACTTCTGCCAAGTGCGCTTTTTGTGACGATTGGCCTTGAGGCGCTTGCGGCGCTTGTGCTTCGACATCTTCAGACGACGTTTCTTTTTCAGATTTCCCATGGTGGCTAGGTTTTTAAATGTGAAGGGTCAATCTGCGAAGCTTTCCTGCGACTGTAAAGCGCTTTTTAGCTCTTAGGTTCCTCGACCGCCAACCAGTCGCCCGCAGCGCTGGAGTAGACAAGGAGCCGCACCTCTTGTCCCGGCATAACCGCCAACAATGCCTGCCCATATGCCGAAAGTTGCGGCGCGTACTCCCGAGCCAAACGAACCAGCAATTCCCCTCCCCTTTCACTTGGGCGAAAGTGATTGGTTTTCCAATCGATCACCACGACTTCGCGCCGCGCCGCATTATGCAGCACCAAATCCATCACGCCGTCGATCCAGCCGCTATCACCCAGCGGCGCAACAACCGCCAGCTCGGCAAGCAATGTCCAATCACCAGAGCGCAGTTGCGTCCATGCTTCGCTCGCCCGCAAAAGCCGGAGCTCTGTCTCCGCCCGGTCCTGAAAACCGCGCGCGCGCGCCTCAACCAATCGATCTGCCCAATGCGCCTCAATTTTCGCGTCCGTCAGCGTCCAAGGCGTATGCTCCATCGTCTCGTGCCACCATACACCGTAGTCGATCGCCTCTTCGCCCGCCATCAGCCGGGTAGGCAGCGGCTGGTCAAGCGCTGACTCGTGACGGAGGCTGCGCGAAAAATCCGTTTTGTGCGCCAATTGATGAGGAAGAATGCGCGGGGGCAAAATGGGCAGTGGTCGTGAAATTTCGTCGTTCGAATCCGCAGTTTGGGTGAAAGGACTTGGCTCCTCCGCTGGAACGACGTCTATGTCTTCACAAGATGGTTTTCGCGAAAAAGTCGTACGCGGCAGTCCTTCCAATAGCGCGCGCTCACCCCAAATTTCCGCGAAACTGGGATCCTTGCGCTTGCTCACCCCAAAATCCTTGTCCCAAGGAATGATCAGCCGCCGTCGCGCGCGGGTTAAGGTCACGTAAAGCAAACGCACCAGCTCGCGGAAACGTTCGCGCTGCCGCGACTCCACTGTATCCGACGGCACGCTGTCCGCTCCAAGAAAAAGCCGCGCCCCACCCTTCGGTCCACCTTCGGAAATCAAGCTGATGCCACGTTGCGGCGCCTCGCCGATCTGACGCCAAAAACCAGCCGCTACCACCACGGGCCATTCCAGTCCTTTTGCTGAATGGCAGGTCATCAAATTGATCGCATCGTCCTGCGGTTTGCCAGTAGCGCGCAGGCTATCGAGCCCGGCCAGCAGTATTTTAAACCATTCGCGGGGACCTGCGCCGGACGCGCCCAATTCGGCCGCTTCGGCCAGCAATCGATCGAGTTCCGCACTCAAATCTCCGGATGGATCGAGGACAGCCGCCTTCTCGGCCAGCGCACAGTCCGCAACCAGTCCACGCGCAAAATCCTCCAACGGCAGACCTTCATCGTCCACTCGCATAATCCAAGGGCGCACGATCGCCAGCGCCGTGCTCAAGGGCTCGGGATGCACCTCCGGAGTTTCCCACTGAAATGTGCCTTTCTCGCGTCGCTCGATCGCCAGCATTGCATCGCTCACCGCGAAAATTTCGCGCAACACACCGAACCATTCGTAATCGTTATCAGGGTGGCACACCACCGCCAGCAATCCCGCCAGCCAAGCGTAGACCGGGCTGTCGCCACTGCGTCTGCGCTGGCTTTGCAGCGCCGTCTTAAGGCCGGCTTTTTCAAATTCCGCCTGAAAAAGCGGCAGCCAGTCGTTGCGCGGCGCCAAGACGCAAACTTCGCCCCAATTAATGGCACCGACGGAAGACGGCCCGTGAGATGCAAAAAATTCCGCGAGCTGGCTCGCCTCTTCCGACAAACGGTCGGCTACTCCATCCGCCGTTTTTTCCGGAGTTTGCAGAGGGAAAACTTCAATCCGTCCTTCCTCGTTGCCCGGCCCTGCCTCCAGGGGCTCATACGCGACCTGCAATAAGGGAGCCGGCGCACCTTCCTCGGGCGGCAAACCGAGGTTGTAGATGCGCGACGAACCAAATGCCTGAGGCAATCCGGCGTTCAGCAAATCGATTACGGCCCGCGGTGCTCGAAAGGTGACTTGAAACACCAGACGTTCGCCCCCGTCGCCGCGCGCATACGCTTCAATGTGGCGCATGAAATTACGGATGTCAGCCCGCGCCCGGTAGATCGCTTGCTGGCCGTCACCCACCAGACAGAAATGACCATCACGTGGCGGCGCCCCTCCGCCATCGGGCCAGGAGCCTGGCACAGCACCGGAAGGGCGGGCAATTTCCACGAGCACGGCGAATTGTTGCGAGTCCGTGTCCTGCGCCTCGTCTAGGATCACGCGCCAGCCATCGTCGCGAATTCGGTCGAGCGTCGCCGGATCCTGCAAAACCGCCAGCGCCACGTCGATTTGATCGGCGTAGGTTTGTACCCCGCGTTCGGCGCGGTGGGCGCGAAACCGTTCCGCCAGTTCGGAGGTTAGCGTCGCCGCAGCGTCGGCCAACCAGTCTTTCAGCGGCGCCATCCAGTTCTGCGCAAGTTCGACGATGGCTTTGGAGGTACCGACAGGTTTGTAAAGCGGCAAAAATCCCCGGCCAGATTCGAAGCGTTCCCACCACCGCTGCGCCGCGCGCTGGTTGTTTTGCAGATTTCGCCGGGTGGATTCCGTGCCTTTTACGGGCAATGACAGAATTTGGTCCAAGATTGCCCGACTTGGACGCGGCAATGGACCCGAAGGACGCCGTCGCGCGAGCTGTTGCGATGCGACAGTGCCTATTTTTCGAGCCGTCTCAAACAAGTCCTCCAGCGGCACAAAACGCAAAAATGCATCCACTTCAGCCTTCGGCAGCGACTCAAACACCATCGAATCCTGTTCGAGAAATTCCTCGAAGAATATCTCCGCTTCCTCGCTGTCCTCGGTCAGCAGGCGAGGATTGAGATTGAGTCCGTGCGTGTGACCATAACGTTGCGCCAGGAGCAAACAGAAGCTATGGATCGTGCCGAAAAAAGCCCGCTCCAAATGGTCGAGCGGACCGAGATCGGCAATGCCCGCGGCTTCCAAACGGCTCAACAAAACCTGCCGCGCCTTTTGGCCAATCTGCGCGGCCGCTTTTTTCGTGTAAGTCACGACCGCGGTTTTTTGCAGGGCAACCGCGCCTTCGGGAGATAGGGCCATGGCCGCCAACCGTTCCGAGATCGCTGTCGTTTTGCCCGAACCGGCATTGGCGCTCACCGCAAAATTCCGCTGCCATTCGGTGCGAAAGCGGTCGCGCGCTTCCTGATCGATCAACGGCTCGCTATTCATCGATTGCGTCTCCTTCGCTCGCGGCCTCTACGCCAAACGTCGCTGCGAATTTCTTTTGCAAAATCGACACCGGAATCGGCGTGCAGGCCAGCGGACGCGGCGCGCCAGAAACCTCATATTTGTTCTGATCCGGTGTCAGCGCACCATAGCGTCCCGTCGCCAAATGCCGGCCGATTTCTGCCAACGGCGCCAAGCCCAGATCGAGTTCGTCCATTGCCAGCGAAGAAACTCCATCGGGCTTAACCATCCAAACGCGACCAGACTGCGCACCGAGCGAGCGCGCTGCCGCAAGATAAATACCCAGTTGCAACGATTCGCCCGTGAGGCCCATGCGTTTTGCGGAAAGCGCGTTATCGCTCCCGGTCTTAAAATCCACAATGTCCACGACCGCGCCCGGCCAAGTCTCGCGGTCCGCCATTATCAGGTCCATTCGCCCGCTCACGCTTATGCTTTCGGCACCGCCCAGCGGCAAAACCACCCCTTCAGGCAAACGGCGCTCGGTCGCCATGAGCGAACCACCTTCGAGATCCAATACGCCTTCCATCACCGCTTCGGCCCCCTGCGCCAAGGAAGCGTGAAACGAATCCCAGAAACGATTGGCGGGCCACAACCCGCGAAGCCGTTGCAGCTCCTCCGCAAGTCGTTGCTCCACTTGCGACCTCTCTGGACGGGCAAAAAAAACGCCTTCCCGATGTCCGCCGCGCAAGGCCTTTGCCACTACCCGATGGATCAGTTGCCCAAGCGCTCTCGGCGCAGAGCGCAGCAATGGCCCGTGATCGAGACACGCGCAGCCCAACACCGCCTCGTACCAAAGCACAGCAGGGTCGGCCACTGCCGCCTCCAGCGTACGAACAGCCACGCGTTGCGGACGCAACTTTCCTGGATCGACGGAAAAAAAGAACTCGTCGAATGGGCGGCTTTGCTCGCGACGCCCCTCCCACACCGCGCGCCAGATTTTAGTTCTTTCAGATGGATTCGGCTTCACCGACACCCTGGACGCAAGTCGCTCGAATGCCGCTGGCAGGTCGCCGCCTTTTATGCCGTTGTGCCAGAGCACGCGTTCGAGCCAGGCATTAGGCGCAAGCGGAAGTTCGGGTTGAGCCTCGTCGGTCAAGGCCGCAGAAAACACCACTTGCTCCCGGGCATCGCGCGCGAGTGCAGCATAGCCCCGCCGCTCCATCCACGCGCGGTCATCCGCGGTGGGCGGAGCTGGCAGCGAGGGATTGCTTTTAGCCAAGGCTAGACGCTGCTCATCCGTCAGCCACCCACTCGAACTTTGCCGCTGCGGCCATATCCCGGCATTGCTGCCCGTAAAAATGACGTGCGACCAAGCGAGCCCCTCCGCCCGGCGACGACTGGTAAGCGTTACACGTGCATAGGCCACCGCGTTTGCCGAACCAACGACCATGCTATCCTTCGGCAGAAAAGAATCTATAAGGATGAAGATTTCCCGCGCCGGCAGCAGACGGCTCTCGCGCTCTGCAAAATTAACCAGCGCCTGCCATCCAGGTGGATTGGGCAGATCCAGCTTCGAGCACACACTCTGAAAAGATTCCAAAGCTTGGCGCAGCGTCAGCTCGTCCGGCCACACGGGAAGCAACAGCCCGACCACGCGGGCCATTTCCTTCCACTCCGGCCGATCGCGACCTTCAAAAAGCGGTACGCACGCGGTCAGCGAATGCGTTAGCTGTTCGTCGAACAGGCGTTCACATATACCGCGCGCCTGAAGCAGCGACAATTCAGTTTGCCCTGTCGCCTGAAGCAGCGGCCAGAGTGACAACAACTCATCGAGTCGTCCGCCCTGTGCGTAGAAAGCGATCAATGCCCGTTGTAGCCGCGCCTCCAGCGGGGCGGCAGCCTTGCAGGGCAGAAGGTTGATAAATGGTACTCCGCGTTGCGTCAACAACCCCGCCAATCGCCCGACCGCGGCCTCCGCTTTCGGAAAAATCACGGCAATTTCAGACGCGCCTCCTGCGAGTAGCCGAACCACTTTATCCGCTACCAAATCCATTTCCTCTCCGCGCGTCCGCCCCACCAAAACTTCGGGAGGCCGACTGCCGTCAGAGGGCGTTTCCGCCAACCCCGCGCCCCCCCACCATGCGGCTACATGTTCGCAGGATTCGGCTGGCGCCGCTTCGTCGAGGGGCAGGGCCTCGACACCAAGAAATTTTTCCCACAACGCCACCCAGTCTTCATCAAGCGTGCGACGGCCGGAAAATTCCGGCTCCGGCAAAACGATGGTCACATCCTCGAAACACCGCGCGAATGCCGCCACGTTGAAAAATTCGCCCCATGCCTCAGGCCCCAAACCATAGATCAGCAACCGACCCCGTGCAAAAACAATGGGATTCTTAAATCCCTCCAAAGCCACGGTGCGGCTTTGGCTGGAACCCAGCACGTAACCGAGCCTTTCCACCCTGAGCGCCACTTCGGCGAAAACTTCCCGCAAGATCGGATCCGCAAAATCGTGCGCCGTGCGTCCCGCCTTGAGCAGTTCGTCGAAGTCGTCGAAGGCGCGCTCAGCGTCGCTCAACAAACTTTTGAGCAATCCGCGCTTGGGATCCTCGGCGGTCAGGCAGGCAAGTTGTCCGGCGATTGCGACCCGCAGTTCGAAAAGCAATAATTCGCGACCCAAAGCCGGACCCGAACCAGCCAATGGAAGCCATTTTTGCCGTGCGAGCCCCGGCGAGAGAAACTCCACGCCGAGCAGGGGAAGATTCTCCGCCACGCAACGCTGTTTCAAGCCATGCGCCTGGCCACGCGTCGGAACTACCACCTGACTCCGCGTCAGCCCGGCCTGCGAAACGGCCAGCCATGGGCGGATCACCGCCTGCCAGGCGGTTTCCGCATGACGGGCGAGCAGGATCTGGACTTTTGGTTCAGGCATGTGTTTCGGCCGGGGCGACGGAAAGCAATTCGACACCCGGAGCGCATCGGATGATTCGCGTTGGAATCGCGCGATGACAAAACAAAAAGCCCCCGCCGCGGTTTACGCGGGCGGAGGCTGGCGAAATGGGTTAAGCGCTGACGCGGACCTTACTTGGCCTGCGCGTACTTCGCAGCGTGCGATTTCGCACGGGCGGCGGCGTTCTTGTGCACCACGCCCGACTTGGTGGCCTTGTCCATGGCGGAGCTGTAAGCGATCGCAGCGGCCTTCGCAGCGGCGGCGTCGCCGGACTTGATGGCCTCGTCCAGCTTCTTGTGCAGGGTCTTCAGGCGGGTGTTGACACCCTTGTTACGGGTGGTGAGGCGCTCGGCTTTACGGGCGGCTTTGATAGCGGATTTGGTGTTGGCCATGGCGTGTTTCGACTTTTGAGCCGGACAGAAACCCAAACGAGCGCCCTAGAGTCAAGGGCAATTCTAAGTGCCCGCCGTTAACCAAGGTTTCAACGAACACGGTCCCTCGGCGTCGTTGACCGCTCTTTCTGCATCGACTCCATGAATGCGCTCTCAAGACTTCGTCGGCAAATCCCCTCAATACCGATGCCATGAAGCTGAAAACCCGCCTGGTGCTTCTGCTTTTGCTGATGTTCCTCGCCAGCTTGGCCGGGGTAGCGATGCTCCAAGCCATCCATCGAGCTGAGGAACAGGAGGCTTTTGCCTATAAACTGCTCGAACGTGAAGACCTCTGCAATCAGGTCGTCCCGTTGCTTGAGTACCCCGTTGACCAGTTTGTCCGCGACTATTCGCAATGGGATGACTTGGTTCGTTTCGTCGCCGCGCCTGATCCAGAGTGGGCCCGGGTCAATATCGACAACAGCCTCACGACCTTTCGTCTCACGGCGGCGTGGATTCTCGATGCGCAAGGACAGGTCCTCTATGCCGCGAAGGAAGCTCGCGTCACAACGATGCCCGACATCCCCGCCGCGAATCCCCCCCTGCTCGATCTCCTGCGTAAAAAACGTTTTCTCAACTGCTATGCTCGCCAGGGCGACGCCACGTATGCCTTCCGAACGGCTCCCATCCAGCCCTCGGCCGACAACCAGCGCGTATCGCCTCCCCAGGGCTGGCTGATTGCCATTACTCCGGTCGATGCTGATTACCTCCAGCATTTCGGCACCTTGCTAGGCACAAAAGCAGAACTGCTCGCCGGATCCATCCCACGCGAGAGCCGTCCCTCCAACCAAATTACTCGCGAGTTAAGAGATTGCACCGGCCAAGTCATTGCCACGATCCGTCTCGACTATACTCCGCAAACCCTAACCAGTGACTCCAATCTGCAGGAGATGCTCCTGCTCGTCGCCCTCGCCGTCACCCTCATCACGGCTGTCTTCTTCGCCTTGCATTTCTGGGTGCTCCGCCCGTTCGACCACATCACCGAAAGCCTCGTCACCGGCAAACCTGATGCCCTCAAGCCGCTGCTCGGTAATCGCACCGAAATCGGTCACGTTGCCCGTCTTGTCCGGATTCATTTCGCCAACCAACGTTCCATGAGCGAAACCATGGAGGCGCGCGCCCAGCTCGCTCGGGATTTACACGATGGCGTCATCCAATCCATCTACGCGGCCGGCATGGGCGTCGCCGCCGCCCAGGCCCAGATCGACACCCAACCTGAAGCCGCCGCCAATCAACTTCAACAAATCCGCACGCTGCTCAACGATACGATCCGCGAAACCCGCAGCTTCATCACGGGCCTCGATTCCGGCAGCACCGACGACCAGCCCTTTGGGGCGGCGGTCGAGGCGCTTTTTGAATCCATGTCTTGGATACGCCGGGCCACTCCCGTTATCGAAATCAACGAGTCCGTCGCCCAACTCCTCCCGCGCCAATCTCGCGAGCAGGCGCTTCAAATGATCCGCGAGGCCCTCAGCAACAGCCTTCGTCACGGCCAAGCCTCGGAAATCAAGATAACCTTGCGACATGCCGGCGGAAACGCCGTCCTTTCTATTGCCGACAATGGTCGCGGTTTCGCCCTCGATCAAAAAAAGGTCGGCGGCCATGGCCTCAACAATTTGGGAGAACGCGCAAATGCGATTGGTGCGCGGATAAAAATCGATTCTGCACCAGGCAAAGGCACTTGCGTTACGGTGGAGTTCACCCCAACCAATCCGGCATCCCCATGAACTCCCCCAAGCCCGTCATCCAATTGCTCATCGTGGACGACAGCCCGTTCGTCCGCCAGGGAGTGAAAGCCATCATTGAAACCATCGGACGTGGCTCCGGAATCAACGTCGTGGGCGAGGCCGCGTCCGTCGACGAAGCCATTAGGAAAAGTGTGCAGCTAAAACCCGATGTAGTGCTTTTGGACATACGCCTGCCCGATGGCTCAGGCATCGCCGCCTGCGAGAAAATCGCACGCCAAGACCCCGCGCCCAAGGTGCTTATTTTCACGTCTCATATCAGCGATCCTCTGATCTACGAAGCCATCACTGCGGGAGCCGAAGGCTATCTGATGAAGGAAATCGACCCCGGACATTTGATTGACTCCATCCAACGCGTCCACGACGGCGCGACCATCCTTTCGCCCGAACTCGCCTCGCGCATGATCAATCTCGTGCGCAAATCCGCCGAACCCGACGAAAGAACTAAATTCGATCTTCTTTCGAACCAGGAACGGCGCGTCCTGGCCCTGGTTGCGGCCGGCAAGACCAACAAAGAAGTCTCCGCCGACCTCGGGCTCAGCGAAAACACGGTTAAAAACTATCTCGGCAGCGTTTACGAAAAGCTCGGAGTGAAAAGGAGATCCCAAGCTGCTTCCGTTTACGTTAGGGTCAGGACCCAAACGTAAAATACACCCATTCAGGCCTAGTCCACTAGGCCGTTATACCCGCCGGAAGGCCTCTACCTACCTTTTTCGTGGGCTGTTAGACTCTGGGAATGGTACAGATCCCAAAAACAGCCGTTCGTTCCGCAACTACCCCGCGGGGAAAAGCCGCGACTAGAGGCCTCACGCTCGTCGAAGTCATGGTGGCCACTGTCGTGCTAGCTTTGGTGTTAACCACGTCGATTTCCGTTCTCGGGATGAATTTCAACACGATTGATACCGCGAGAAACAGCACGATTGCAGCTCAGGTCATGCAATCGGAAATCGAACAACTGCGTCTTCTCAGCTGGACCGACATGCTGGCAAAAGTTGGAACGGCGACGACCAAAACCATCTCCGACCCCCAGACCGCCACTTTCGTTTGCACACGCACGGTCACAGCCGATCCGGCCCGCCCGGCGACGATGCTCATCATAAACATCTCCACAACGTGGAAGAATCGCAACGGCACGGTGCATACACGTTCTTTCAGCACCAACTACGCGAAAGGAGGAATTTCCGATTACTATGTCACCCGCCATTCATAAGCACCCCCAACGCTCGCGAGCAGCTTTCACCCTCGTAGAAGTTCTGGTCGCGATGTCGATTTCACTCATGGTGATGGCCGGAGTGATGTCGACGTTTCTGTTCACCACTCGAGGGAATTATACTGTGTTCAATTACACCGACATGGAATCCGAGGCCCGCAATTGCCTCGATCAGTTCGGCGTCGATGTCCGCATGGCCCAAGATATTTCGTGGGATAGTGTTGCTCCGACCGACAGCACAACCCGGATCAGCCTCGTCATTCCGACGGCCACAGGTACCAAAACCTGCTCGTATGAATATGATCCGGCTGCAAAAACGTTTAGCCGGATCACTCCTGGAGGAACGCAGATTTTGGTTCATTCCGTCAAACCAGGCTCGTTCGTGCTAAATGGTTTCAAAGTCAGCATTGATCCATTGACCGGGGAACCCAATGCCGTTGCCGACCCAATCGACCCCAGCAATCGCTCTCAAGCCGCCACCGACTGCAAACAATTACAAATCATACTTACCACCACTCGAGAACAGCGCACCCTTGCAGTCGTAACCGCCAAGTTAATTTCCGCACGTTTTATCCTCCGCAACAAGAAGGTCACAATTTGATATCGTCATGAAAACGCCACTTCAACAAAACCGGGGATCCATACTCCTCGTTACAATGATTTTCGTCGTGCTGGTAACCTTCATGGTTGCGAGCTACTTGGGCTTAACATCGACCTCACTGAAAGTATCGCACCGCATGTACCATTCGATCGCGGCCCTCGACGTCGCTGAATCCGGCCTCGAGGAGGCCATGTGGTCCATCAACAACGGCGGCATTAACACGACCGGTGGCTGGACGATCAACGGCGCTGACGCCACGAAGACTGTAAGCAACTACCTCTTCGGTCAAAATAAGAGCGGGAGCGCCAAAATCTATGTTCGCAATTTTGCCAGCCAGACAGCGACTCGGGTTGTCGCCTGTCGCGCTTCACTTGCCCTTCCAAATGCAGGCACGGTCGAACGCTGGATAGAGCTCACTCTGAGCCCTGGCATTTCTCCCTACGGACTTCCTCCTACCGGGAAACGTTTCGTAAAATTTAGCGGCCAGCCCACGGTGGACAGTTGGAATTCCGATCCGGATTTTGATTCGTCTACGCCGTACGTGCCTTACAGCGCTGCGACCGCCCACGACAAAGGTGGCGTCGCCGCTGTGGAAATCACCGCCGACATCACAGTTTCCAACGGCACCGTATGGGGAACCGCTGCGGTAGGCAGTAACAGCCTGAGCTCAATTACTCTTGGACCTAAAGGATTGGTCGGCCCTTATGGCACCCCCCAAGGTACGATGCCTGGTGCCAGCACAGACTTCTCGGTTGCCCTGCCAAACATCGAACAACCTACAGGTGGCACTGTCACTGCCATTTCAGGTACTACCTTAACGGGCAGCAACGACCCTTTGCATCCCACAGTCTACACGGCCTCGTCTCTGTCATTTAATAAAGAAACGCTCACGGTTAATGGTTATGTAGAACTTCGCCTCACCGCCCCTGAAGGCCTTCCCGCTTTGACCATCACTGGCAATGGCGGAGGAATAAACATAGATGCCTCGATTGGATCAATCGTCATGCCCATCGACCCCGACAACCCCAGCGGTCCTACTCACATTGTCAACGGCCCGAGATCCGGGCTCACGATCTATACCGCCGGAGACGTTTCGATTCAGGGCAATGGCGTCGCCAACCAATATACATCAGGTTCAGGTACGACCATGGGCCAGCCTTCGCTCTTTCAAGTCAAAGGGACCGGCACAACCCCCGGCGTTCAGAATATTACAATCGGCGGCAATGGAAATCTGAGCGGCGTCGTTTACGCCCCCAACGCCGATATTACGCTCAACGGATTTGGTAATAGCGGCAACTTCTACGGCACTGCGATTGGCAACAGTCTTACCTTTAACGGATCCAATGTGGCCGTTCACTACGACGAATCGCTGAACAAATTGGGTGGCGCTACTCCGGCGCGCATCAGCAAATGGCGCGAACTCGTCACTCCCAACGAAAAACTCGCATACAGCGGCAAACTCTAAAGGTCGTCTTTAGATAAGCCCTTGGTTTTGGAGCCGGTAAGCCGGATTCTGTGTACGCCTTGCGGCGGTGATCGTCATTTCTCTAACTGCTCGCGCAGCTTTTCGCCGAAGCGAAATGCGGCATACCCGCGGCTGTAGGACGGGCCGCCCAGCCGCCTATTTTGCCTTGCACCGGATTGGGTTTTTCGTGCCGCCGTCATCGCTAACGACGCGGTGGGCTCTTACTCCACCTTTTCACCCTGACCTGCTTTCAAATCCCAAATCTCGCGATCTGGAATCCAAAAAACAGGCGGTCTGTTTTCTGTGACACTGTCCGTCGCACGCGGGATATGGCCCGCGGCGCCCCGGCTTGAGCAGAAGCGTGCTTGTGCGGTGACCTTTCGGCCGGTCCGACACGGCGCGACAACGTTTCTCGCCGGGAATCCTGCCCGGTGGTGTCCGGACTTTCCTCTCAAAGTTACTTACGGGCGTGGCATTACCCACGCCTTGGGATCAAAGAACTAGGAGCGACGATCTGGCTCCAAAACCAAGGACCGAAGATCATAGGCCACCGTTTTCCCAACGCAACGCCGAAGAAAAACTTCACTGACCAGTCCCGACCCATTTTCCTCCATCGACCACCCAACCCCCGCCGTCTCTTGGCTACTGACTTCTGGCGTCCGGCCTCTGGCATCTGGTTTCCAGCACGCGTCTCTCCGTGTATCAGAAATCGAAATACACAATGCGTCCACATTGGTCGCAGGTCGCAAGCTTGTCGCCTTTGCGCGATTCCGACTCGGCTTCGCTGGAAACCTTCAAGTGACAGCCGCCACACTTTCCATCGCGAATCGGCACGCATGCCGGCAACCCGCGCGCCGCAATCCGATCATAAATCCGGACGCTCGGCACATCGATGGGCTCCCGCGCCGCCACCACGGCCGCCTGCGCATCTTTGAGCTCCGCCGCGAGACTGGCCTCGCGTGTCTTCAAATCCCGGATACGCGCTTCATGGCCCGCGATGTTTTGCTTTAGCGTCGCTTCGGCCGCGTTGAATTTCTTTTTGGCTTCGTCGATCGCGTACATGACGCCGAGTTCGTTTTCCTCGAGTACACTGATCGCCGCCTGCGTCGTCTCGATTTCGTGACCCAGCGCCTGGAACTCGTCGTTTTTGCGCACGGAGAGTTGCTGCGTGCGATATTTTCCGAGTTTTTCCTCGGCCGCCCGAATATCCGTCTCCAAGGCCTTCTTTTTTACCTCCAGCTCTTTCATTTCCGTGCGCGCCGACTCGATGGCGGTTTTTTCAACGGCGATTTTTTGCTCCACAGAAGCGATGTCACGAGGCACAGCTTTCAATTGCGCCTCCAACGTGAGCCGCTTGCCGTCACGATCTTGCAGGATCAGGATTTTTTCGAGGGCGGGGTGACGCATACGATGCATCGTATGCGGCTTCGTCCGCCGGGCTCAATACCCAACTTACCCGGATTTTCGCCAACCGCCCTCGCTGCTCCGGCTAAGCCGATTCCCGGTCAAATGTAATACATTTGGTCCGGGTTTTTCGCGACCAGCTTGTCGAGGGTGTAGCCACGGACCTTCGCTTCGAAGGAATCCCGGACTTCTTTCCAAATTTGGTTCACATGCTTGGCCGATTGTCCCGAACCGGCCGTGGTGATTTCCAACAAATCCCCTTCGATCACCTCCACGATATCGAGCAGCGTGATCTTTTCCGGGTCCCGCGCTAGGGCATAACCGCCTTGTTTGCCCCGCCGACTGGTAATCAGCCCGCCGTTGCGTAATTCGCTTAAAATTTGCACCAAATAATTCGCCGGGACCGCCTCCAATCGCGCCAGCTCTTCGATGTGCGCCAGCTCCTCGCTACCATGTTGACGCGCCAACTGGGCAAGCACGCGACAAGCGTAATCAACTTTCACCGATAACTTCATGATGCCGAGGGTAGGACGTTATCTTTAGTTCGCAACCTTAAATACCGCAAAACAGGACCCGAAATAACGCCGGAAACAGCCAAAGAATCGTGTTGTTCCCACCCGAAATTTCAGCCACGTTTTTCCCTTTAATTTCGACCAGACCACCACACGACATGTCTGACCCTCAAGACCCTCAAATTTCCGCCCAAAATCAAGCTGCCGACGACTACAATGCGTCAAAAATCCAGAAGCTGGAGGGCCTCGAAGGCGTCCGAAAACGCCCCGACATGTATATCGGCGATACCAATGAGCGCGGCCTCCATCACTGCGTCTTCGAAATCGTCGATAACTGCATTGACGAATGCCTCGCGGGCTTTGCCAAAGAAGTAAAAGTTTCCATCCATCTCGATGGATCCTGTTCGGTTGAGGACGACGGCCGCGGCATTCCGGTCGACATCCATCCGACCTACAACATCCCGGCCCTTGAACTCGTCCTAACGAACCTTCATGCAGGCGGTAAATTCGGCAAAGGCGCCTATCAGGTTTCCGGCGGTCTTCACGGTGTCGGCGCCAAGTGCGTCAATGCCGTCTCCGAATGGTTCGAAGCCGAGGTTCGGCGCAACGGCAAGGTCCATCAAATGCGCTTCGCCCAAGGTAAGACGACGCAGAAGATGACCATCATCGGTGACACCAAGAAGACAGGTACAAAAATCACCTTCAAGCCCGACCCGGAAATCTTCAAAACCACCCGCGAGTTCGTCTACGAAATTCTCGCCAAGCGCCTCCGCGAGCTTGCCTTCCTCAATCCCGGCATTCGCGTCGAATTATCCGACGAACGCGCCCAGAAGACCGACAAGTTCTTCTTCAAAGACGGCATTGCCGAGTTCGTGAAGTTCCTCAACACGAATAAAAACGTCGTTCACGACAAGCCCATCACTTTCAGCGATAGCGTTCCCAACGAGACCAATCCCGCCCTCTCAAACATCGTCGTCGACGTGGCGATGCAGTACAACGACAGCTACAACGACCAGGTTTTCGCCTACGCCAACTCCATTTTCAACATCGAAGGTGGCACTCATCTTTCCGGCTTCCGCACCGCGCTCACCCGCGTCGTCAACAATTTCGCGAAGAGCAACAATCTCATCAAAGAAAAAGACCCGGCCATCACCGGCGACGACGTACGCGAAGGTCTCACCGCGGTTATCTCCGTCAAAGTTCCCGAACCACGTTTCGAGGGCCAAACCAAAACCAAGCTCTCCAACGGCGAGGTCGACGGCATCGTCCAAAAAATCGTCGGTGAAAAACTCAAGTTCTACCTCGAATCCAACACCGGCATCGCCAAGCGTGTCATCGACAAAACCCTGAATGCCGCCCGCGCTCGCGAGGCCGCCCGCAAAGCTCGCGAAACCGTCCGCAAGGGCGCTCTTTCTGGCGGTGGCCTTCCCGGCAAACTCGCCGACTGCTCCGAACGCGATCCTTCCCTCTGCGAAGTTTACCTCGTCGAAGGCGATTCCGCCGGTGGTTCCGCCAAGCAGGGCCGCGACCGTCGTTTCCAAGCCATTCTTCCACTCCGAGGCAAGGTCATCAACTGCGAGAAAGCCCGCCTCGACAAGGTCCTCGGCAACGAGGAAATCCGCACGCTCATCACCGCCTTCGGCACCGGCATCGGCGAGGGCGACGAAAACGTCGGCGGCTTCAACGCTGAAAAAGCCCGTTACCACAAAATCATCATCATGACCGACGCCGATGTGGACGGCTCTCACATCCGCACCCTTCTCCTCACCTTCATCTACCGCCAAATGAAGGGTCTCATTGAGCGCGGTTATGTTTACATCGCCCAACCGCCGCTCTATAAAATCAAGCGCAAGAAACGCGAGCAATACGTCGACAACGACGAACAACTCAACCGCATCCTCCTCGAACTCGGCTCCGAGGACGTTGTTCTAACCCGCATCAAGGACCAACACGTCTTCGCCGCCGCGCAGATCGACAAAATCGTCGAAAGCCTCGCCGCTCTCGAAAAACTCGGCGCCGGCGTCACGCGCTACGGGGCGCAGCTCCCCGACTATCTCGATCGCCACGAGAAAGAAACCATGGCGCTCCCGCGATACATCGCCCGCATTCGCGAAGGCAACAAGGAGTCCCACGAATTCCTCAAGGACGAAAAATCCCGCGCCGCCTTCGTGCAACTGCACGGCCTCGACGCCGACCTGTTCGAACAACCAGACGCCAACACCAAAACGCCCTTCAGCACCAAGCGCATCACTTTGCACGAAATCTTCGAGTCGACGGAAATGGCCAAGCTCCTGAAGGCCATCGCTGCCACCGGCCTGGAGATCAATCGCTTTGGCCGCACCGAGGAAGCCCGCTACATTGTCACTGAAAATCTCGGTCAAAAGAGCGAAACCAAAACAGAACTCCACTCCCCGCTCGACGTCCTCAGCCACATCCGGGGCCTCGGCCGCAAGGGGCTCTCGATTCAGCGTTACAAAGGTCTAGGCGAAATGAATCCGAAACAGCTCTTTGAGACAACTATGGACCCCGAGAAGCGCCGCCTCCTCAAGGTCAACATCGCCGACGCCGCCAAGGCTGACGCGTTGTTCACCCTTCTCATGGGCGACGAAGTCCCGCCGCGTCGCCAGTTCATCGAAGACAACGCTCTCAACGTCCAGTACCTCGACGTCTAAGCAAGGTCATGGGTCATAGGTTATGGGTCATGGGTCGGAAAATTCACCTATAACCCATCACCCATTACCAATCACCTATTCCGCCACCCACCATCTCCCACCTTTTCCATGTATACAGCGTCCGAAAAACTTTCGACGGCCAACATCACCGACATCATGCAGACCGCTTACATCGATTATTCGATGTCGGTCATCGTTTCGCGTGCCTTGCCCGACGCCCGCGACGGCCTAAAACCCGTCCAACGCCGCATCCTCTATGCGATGCTTCGTGAAGGTCTCCTGCACAATCGCCCTTTCGACAAATGCGCCGGCGTCGTTGGTGAAGTCCTCAAAAACTACCATCCACACGGCGATTCCTCCGTGTACGACACGCTCGTCCGCATGGCTCAGACGTGGGTCATGCGTTATCCGCTCATCGATCCGCAAGGCAATTTCGGCTCCGTCGACGGCGATCCACCCGCCGCCTACCGCTACACGGAGTCTCGCCTCAACGAAATCGCCGAAGAGCTCCTCAAGGACATCGAAGAGGACACGGTCGATTTCGTCCCCAACTACAAGGAATCGACCACCGAGCCCACTGTATTGCCCGCAGCACTACCGAACTTGTTGATGAACGGCTCGACCGGCATCGCGGTCGGCATGACGACCAACATTCCGCCGCACAATCTCAACGAGCTCATCGACGCCACTTGCGCCATCATCGACAAGCCGGCCATTTCCGTTAACGAAATCTGCGGCATCATCACCGGCCCCGATTTTCCGACCGGCGGCACCATCTCCGGCCGTGAAGGCATTCTCTCCTATCTCACCACCGGCAAAGGTATCGTCCGTATCCGCGGCAAGGCCCACACCGAGGAAATCAAGGGCGGCATGGAGCAAATCGTTATCACGGAAATTCCGTATAACGTCAACCGCGCCAACCTCGTCACCCGCATTGCCGAACTAGTCACAGACAAGGAAATTGACGGCATCCGCGATGTCCGCGACGAATCCGACGAAAACACCCGCGTCGTCATCGAGCTCAAGCGCGGCGAACAAGCCAAGGTTGTCATCAACCAGCTCTTCCAAAAGACCGCCCTCGAATCCTCCTTCGGCGTCACGCTTCTCGCGCTCGATAAAAAGCGCCCGAAGCAGATGAACATCAAGGAACTCCTTGAGTGTTACATCGAGCACCGTCGCGACGTTATCACCCGCCGCACGAAATTCCGTCTCCGCGAAGCCGAGGACCGCGCTCACATCCTCGAAGGCTACATTATCGCCCTCGATAACCTCGACGATTTCGTCAAAATCATCCGCGCCTCGCAAAACCGCGAGGAAGCCAAAGTGCGTTTGATGGCCAAGTATCCGCTTTCCGAGCGCCAGACCGACGCCATTCTCGAACTTCGTTTGTACCAACTCACTGGTTTGGAACGCGGCAAGATCGAGGCCGAGTACATCGAACTCCAACGCCTCATCGAAGAACTTCGCAGCATCCTCGAAAGTGAAGCCAAGCTCCTCTCCGTCATCAAAGCCGAACTCCTCGCGCTTCGCGAAAAATACTCGCAGCCCCGCCGCACCGAAATCATTGGCGATGCCGGCGAGTTCCGCATGGAGGACGTTATCCCCAACGAAGGCTGCGTCATCACCGTTTCGCACCTCGGCTTCATCAAGCGCACGCCCGTCGCCGAATATCGCAGCCAAAAACGCGGCGGCAAAGGCATCATCGGCACCGAGACCTACGAAGAAGATTTCGTCGAGCACCTCTTCACCGCGAGCACGCACGACTACATTCTCTTCCTCACGAGCATTGGCCAGTGCCACGCGAAAAAAGTCTACGACATCCCTGAAGGCACACGCGCCTCCAAGGGAAAATCAGTCTCGTCGTTTCTCCGCCTGGCCGATGGCGAAAAAATTGCGTCGATGCTTTGCGTGAAAGATTTTGCCGATAGCCGTTACGTCGTCATGGCGACGAAACGCGGCATCATCAAAAAAAGCGCTCTCTCCGATTACGCCAATGCCACGCGCGAAGGCGGTCTCATCGGTATTAATCTCGATGCCAGCGACATCGTGATCGGCTCCGTGCTCACGACGGGCGACAACGAGCTCATCCTCGTTTCCCACCAAGGCCTCGCTGTGCGCTTCCGCGAGCGTGATCCGGTGACGGGCGAAGATAACTTCCGCGCCACCGGTCGCGCCACCAGCGGTGTTACCGGCATGCGATTCAAACTCGAAAGCGATTTCCTCGACGTGATCGAAGTCGTCGATCATGAGGCAAAATTCCTCGTCGCAAGCGAAGCCGGTCTCGGCGTTCGCACGCGTTTCGAAGATTACCGTCTCATCAACCGCGGCGGTTCCGGCGTTTGGGCGATCGATCTTCCCGAAGACGGCTCGATCAAACTCGCTGGCGCACTCAGCGTTCGCGACACCGACGAAATCATGCTCCTCACCGCGAAAGGCCAAAGCGTCCGTTGTCCCGTGAATACTATTCGCGAGACAGGTCGTGGCGCAAAAGGTGTTCGTCTCGTCACACTCGAAGCCGGCGACAAACTTCTTTCGATCGCTCGCATCGTTGAGACCGACGAAGAGACAGAAGCTCACGGTCAACCGACCGAATCGACGACAACCTGAATCGCCTCAGTTTTTGCACAAAGCGGAGCCGCAAATTGCAGCTCCGTTTTTTTGTGCACATTTTCAGGCGGACAAATTTCACTTTGTGCCGATTCAACCCTTGCCAACGACAAACTGTCGCCGTGTGCTTTTTTCACCGTTCGCTCCTATGGCCGGCCGCCTCTCCAAGCTTCTAGACCCCACGCGCATTACGCTCGCTGTGCAGAGCACCAAGCGCACCGCTGCGCTCAATGAAGTTGCGCGCCTCCTCGACGGACATCCTGACATCACAAACTTCCAGGGATTCTACAACGAACTCCTCGCCCGCGAACGCCAGGACACCACGTGCCTTGGCAACGAACTCGCGCTTCCCCACGCCCGCACCGAGCACGTCAAAAAAATCGTCCTCGCCGTCGGCCGCTCTCAAGAAGGCGTCTTTTTCGAAAACGGAAACCAAACCGTTAAACTCCTTTTTGTCCTCGGCACACCCAAAGCGAATCCAACCGATTACCTCATGGTCGTCAGCTCGCTCTGCAAAATTTTAAAAGACGCTGGCAACCGCGACGCCCTGCTCTCCGCTGCCACTCCGGCCGACTTCATGCAAACGCTCATCGCCGCCGAGGAAAAACTCGTCGCTGCCCCGGTTAAGTAACCATTCGTAACATCTAATTTTGCCGGCATCTCATTTTGTAGGGCGGCAATTTCATCAAGTGCTTGAACTGCGTGAAGCGATAAAAAATCGAGCAGTTCAACTCGTCGTCGAAGATTCTTCGGACTGGTCGCACCACCGCTTCTTCAATTGTCGCGATGCGACCGCAGCGATTCTTCGTCAATGGTTCGCACCCACCTCTACAATTTCGTTGCCGCATTGTATCGCCCTTCAAATCGCCGCCCGAATTGATTCATCAGACTGATTCCGAAATGACCGGAATCGTTTCCAAAATCATGGAATCGCCGAATATTCCCGCGAGTTTCCGTTTCTCTCTGGATCCTCGGCAATAAAATCTCGCGATAAGTTTCAACCGAACAACTGGAGCATTTAAAAAAATGTCATAGCTGCACAACTCCGGCTGTAGGGGCGCAGTCTTGCTGCGCCCGGTTTGGCTGCCAAAGAAAGGACGCACAAGACTGCGCCCCTACAAAGATAGTTCGGCTCATAACACCGATTTACGGCTACAGTTTTATTGTATGTGCTCTAGCTCGGTCGCCCAACAACGCGCAAATCGCAGGGATTGTGCAGTTCCCTCACTCGTCCGTCTGGAGAGCGAATGACTACCCTCTTGCCACAATTCCGACAACGTCGCCTTTCAACGACCTCGTAAGAAGCTACGTTCAACAAATGCCAAAAAGCATCCATCAAAAACCGCCAATGCGAAGCATCATAAATCCAAGTTCGGTTAAATCGGCGTTTCAAATGCTCTAAGCTCCGATTTTTTGAAACCGGTTCAGCCCCGAGCCTGCTCACAAGGGCATCCCTCCGACTCGATGATCCCGCCTTACAGCCATTCCGACTTCGCTTAGACCTTTATCCGACCCAATAGCCCCACTTTCTGAACTCACTTAGTCTGAGTTAAGGATAAATCTTGCTTAACGAGATAGCGCTTGCCGCCGGCATCCGGCAACGATCTCCGACCTCAGAAAAGAAGAAGGCCCGGACGCTGCTTTCGCAACATCCGGGCCATAAATCTGGCAACGACCTACTCTCGCGGGACCTAACGTCCTACTACCATTGGCTGCTCAGGGCTTAACGACCGTGTTCGAGATGGGAACGGGTGGGACCCCTGGCATCTGGTCACCAGAAAATTTATCTCTTTCGAGAAAGTGTTAAAGTTCAGGATAGAACTACCTGTAAGGAGGAAAAATAAACGCCTTGGAATAGTAAGGATGCATAAACCCGAGAAGGTCATTAGTACCAGTAAACTGAATACGTTACCGTAATTACATTTCTGGCCTATCAACCGGGTGGTCTACCCGGACCTTCTAGTGTATTGCTACACATTGTGATCTTATCTTGGGATGGGCTTGGCGCTTAGATGCTTTCAGCGCTTATCCCTTCCGAACATAGCTACCCGGCGCTGCCGCTGACGCGACAACCGGAACACCAGAGGTTCGTCATTCTCGGTCCTCTCGTACTAGAGAATGAACCCCTCAAATCACAAACGCCCACAGCGGATAGAGGACCGAACTGTCTCACGACGTTCTGAACCCAACTCGCGTACCACTTTAATCGGCGAACAGCCGAACCCTTGGGACCTTCTCCAGCCCCAGGATGTGATGAGTCGACATCGAGGTGCCAAACCGCGCCGTCGCTGTGAACGCTTGGGCGCGATCAGCCTGTTATCCCTAGCGTACCTTTTGTCCTATGAGCGATGGCGATTCCACATTCAACCACCGGATCACTTGAACCTGCTTTCGCAACTGCTCGACTTGTTGGTCTCACAGTAAAGCTCCCTTATACTCATGCGCTCTATAGCCCGATTACCGACCGGGCCGAGGGAACCTTCGTAATCCTCCGTTACTCTTTGGGAGGATTCCGCCCCAGAAAAACTGACCTGCTATCACTGTCCCACGACCAGTTAATGGTGCGAGGTTAGACGCCTAACAATTAAAAAGTGGTATTTCACGTTGTGACTCAGCCCGATCCTGAAACCGGGCTTCGGAGTCTCCCACCTATTCTACGTATTAAAAATCAAGCGACAATAACAGCTTACAGTAAAGGTGCATAGGGTCTTTCCGTCCTGCTGCGGGTAGGCGGCATCTTCACCGCCACTACAATTTCACCGAGCCTCTCTCCGAGACAGTCGTCAACTCGTTACACGATTCGTGCGGGTCGGAACTTACCCGACAAGGAATTTCGCTACCTTAGGACCGTTATAGTTACGGCCGACATTCACGGGGGCTTAGACGCGAAGCTTGCACCTCACGCTTTCACCTTTCCGCATTGGTCACGTGTCACACCCTATACGTCGTCTTGCGACTTAGCAGAGTGCTGTGTTTTTGCTAAACAGTCGGTTGACGCAATTAACTGCGGCCCCTTGCGGGGCACCCCTTATACCGAAGATACGGGGTTAATTTGCCGAGTTCCTTAGAGAGAATTAACTCGCGCGCCTTAGAATACTCATCTATCCCACCTGTGTCGGTTTACGGTACGGGCATCCTTGGCCTAACCACAGAACTTTTCTCGGAAGCAGAGTATCATCCAATCCCCCTCGGCCGTGGCTTTGGGGTCCTGTAGCTTTTCAGACTGAGCCGGTATTTTATCCCCGGCGAACCTACGAGCTTCGACCACGATTCAACACGTGGCTGGATTAACTTTCTCCGTCATTCTACGGATCAAACGGTTTCGGATGGTGCTGGAATATTAAACCAGCTTGGCATCGATTATTCCTTACGGCCTCATCTTAGCACCCGACTAACCCTGGGAGGACGAACCTTCCCCAGGAATCCTTGGGATTTAGGCGAGCTGGAATTCAACCAGCTTTATCGTTACTTATGTCTGCATTCTCACTTCCAAACGCTCCAGGGTCGGTTGACCTTCCCCTTCGCTGCATTTGGAACGCTTTCCTACTGCTTACCTTGCGGTAAACCCATTGCTTCGGTATATGGCTTAAGTCCCGATCATTTTCGGCGCAATTTCGCTCGATGGGTCAGCTGTTACGCACTGTTTAAATGATGGCTGCCTCTAAGCCAACATCCCCATTGTCTGAGCAAAATCACATCCTTTATCACTGAGCCATATTTTGGGACCTTAACAGATGGTCTGGATTATTCTCCTCTCGACTATGAAGGTTATCCCCCACAGTCTGACTGCCGGACTTCACTCTGCGGTATTCGGAGTTTAATTAAGTTCAGTACCCCGGTAGGGGCCCTAGCTTATTTAGTGCTCTACCTCCGCAAATCAGCGTCCGACGCTATACCCAAATATATTTCGGAAAGAACCAGCTATCACAGGGTTTGATTAGTCTTTCGCTCCTAACCACAATTCATCCGACAACTTCTCAAGGTTGACCGGTTCGGACCTTCACCTCGTTTTACCGAGGTTTCATCCTGATCATGGTTAGATCACCTCCGCTTCGGGTCTATTCCCAGCAACTAAGCGCCCTATTTGGACTCGCTTTCGCTACGCCTCCACCGGTGACCGGCTTAGGCTTGCTACGGGGAATAACTCGCAGACTCATTATACAAAAGGCAGGCGGTCACTCCACGAGGGAGCTCCCACTGACTTGTTAGCAATTGATTTCAGTTACTATTTCACTCCCCTAACAGGGGTGCTTTTCACCTTTCCCTCGCGGTACTAGTTCACTGTCGGTCGTCATCGAGTATTTAGCCTTATGCCGTGGTCGGCATGGATTCACACGAAGTTTCACGTGCATCGTGCTACTCAGGGTACCTCTAGGTAAGAATGAATTTTAAACTACGGGACTGTCACCCGCTGTGGTCACACTTTCCAGAGTGTTCGTCTAATTCATTCTAGTCCACGTTGAGGCCCTACTACCCCGCCAGGATAAATCCCGACGGTTTGGGCTGTTCCGCTTTCGCTCGCCACTACTAACGGAATCGATTCTCTTTCTTTTCCTGCGGTTACTGAGATGTTTCACTTCACCGCGTTTGACTTTACCGGTGCTATGAATTCACACCGGAATGATACCGATTGCTCGGTAACGGGTTTCCCCATTCGGAAATCTTCGGATTAAAGCGTGCGTGCCGCTCCCCGAAGCTTATCGCAGCTTGCTGCGTCCTTCGTCGCCTGATGACGCCAAGGCATCCATCAATTGCTGTAACTGGTTTATGCAAACGCTTACTATTCTAGGCGTTTATTCTACCTACTTACATACATATTCTATCCTAAACTTTCAAAGAACAAAATTATTTACCTTGCTGCCATCTGCCGCCCAATCCGCTATTATATAGACTCGCTATATAATGGTGGGCCCAGATGGACTTGAACCATCGACCCCGCGCTTATCAAGCGCGTGCTCTAACCAACTGAGCTATGAGCCCATTGGAAACTGGCAGTGATCAGGGAGTCGCAGATGGTGGAGCCGGACGGATTCGAACCGACGACTTCCTGCTTGCAAAGCAGGCGCTCTGCCAACTGAGCTACGACCCCATGATGGGAAATATTTGAAAAGAACTTACTGATTGAAATTTACTTTGTGCGATCAACTGAGACCCAGACTACTTATATACAGTTTTAAGGCTATATACTTTTGTCTTTCGACCATCGGACACTGTAATAACAAACCGAAGTTTATTATCGAGCAGGTCCGTCTCCTTAGAAAGGAGGTGATCCAACCGCAGGTTCCCCTACGGTTACCTTGTTACGACTTCGTCCCAATCACCAGCTTCACCTTAGGGCGTCGCTTCCATTGCTGGTTGGCAAACGCACTTCGGGCGAAACCGGCTTTCATGACGTGACGGGCGGTGTGTACAAGGCCCGGGAACGTATTCACGGCGCCGTAGCTGATGCGCCATTACTAGCGATTCCAACTTCATGTAGTCGAGTTGCAGACTACAATCTGAACTGGGCACGATTTTTGGGATTTGCATCTCCTCGCGGAGTAGCTTCCCTCTGTATCGTGCATTGTAGCACGTGTGCAGCCCTGGCCGTAAGGGCCATCCTGACTTGACGTCATCCCCACCTTCCCACCCTCAGAGAGGGTTTGTCTCCTTAGAGTGCCCAACTTAATGATGGCAACTAAGGACAGGGGTTGCGCTCGTTGCGCGACTTAACGCAACATCTCACGACACGAGCTGACGACAGCCATGCAGCACCTGTGCACCAGCCCCGAAGGGAGGACGCCTTTCAGCGTCGGTCTAGTGCATGTCAAGGCCAGGTAAGGTTCTTCGCGTTGCATCGAATTGAGCCACATGCTCCACCGCTTGTGCGGGCCCCCGTCAATTCCTTTGAGTTTTAGCCTTGCGGCCGTAGTCCTCAGGCGGCACACTTAACGCGTTAGCTTGGGCCCTGGGGGGGTCGAATCCGCCAAGACCTAGTGTGCACCGTTTAGGGCGTGGACTACAGGGGTATCTAATCCCTTTTGCTCCCCACGCTTTCGTGCCTGAGCGTCAGCAATTGTCCAGGTAGCCGCCTTCGCCTCTGGTATTCCTCACGATATCTACGCATTTCACTGCTACACCGTGAATTCTGCTACCCTCTCCAATGCTCTAGCCATGTAGTTTCAGGCGCAATTCCGGGGTTAAGCCCCGGGCTTTCACACCTGACACACACGGCCGCCTGCGCACCCTTTACGCCCAGTGAATCCGAATAACGCTTGCAGTCTCTGTATTACCGCGGCTGCTGGCACAGAGTTAGCCACTGCTTCCTCTCCGGGTTAAGTCAGGCTACGTTCTATTAAAGCGTAGCGTTTCTTCCCCGGTGACAGAGGTTTACAATCCGAAGACCTTCGTCCCTCACGCGGCGTCGCACCATCAGGCTTTCGCCCATTGTGAATGATTCGAAACTGCTGCCACCCGTAGGTGTCTGGACCGTGTCTCAGTTCCAGTGTGGCTGATCATCCTCTCAGACCAGCTACCCGTCTTTGCCTTGGTGAGCCGTTACCTCGCCAACTAGCTGATAGGCCGCGAACTCCTCTTCTAGCGTCAGGTCTTGCGATCCCCGACTTTAGTAGGTCTCTCATGCGAGAGGCCACCACATGCGGTATTATCTCTTCTTTCGAAGAGCTATTCCCCACTTGAAGGTAGATTGTTCACGTGTTACGCACCCGTTCGCCACTGCTTTTCAGATATATTGCTACACCTAAAAAACCGTTCGACTTGCATGTCTTAACCACGCCGCCAGCGTTCATTCTGAGCCAGGATCAAACTCTCCGAAAAGAGTTCTGAACCTAGTGATTCATGAACTACTGGTGAAGCGAACCGAAGTTCGCTTTACCGTATTATTTAACTTATATTGAATTGTTGATTGGGGGTCCCAATCAATCGCACAAAGTAAATTTCAAAGAGCTTCCCGATGAGGGAAAGAGTTCCAACAAGAAGGATCGTCGTGCTTCGGTCAATACCTTTTTCGAACTTTTTTCTGAAACTTTCGAAAAAGATTTTTGAAGCAGTCGGCAATCTCAAGGAACTCCCTTCATTGCCCGGCGTTTTTTACGTGCCGGCCGCAGAAGGGAGTGCGGACAATGAAACTCCTCGCCCCGGGCTCAAGAAGTTTTTTTAATTCAAAAATAGAAAAATCACTAGTTATTTATAATTAGCTACTTAAAAATGATTTTTTTCGACGTTTTTGCGGAAATGCCATGCAGATGAAGAGGATTTTTCTGAGCGCGCCGACAGCGTATCCGATTCTTGGATACAGCTTGAGAGAGGCGTTGTTTTCGGTGCTGTGGAAGGGTTGAAAAGGTGGGCGTAAAATGAGCTTTTTTCGGCGTTTTTTTGGGGAATTTGGGGAGGGTTGAAGTTGCGGACGAGTGGTGCTGAATGGCCAAGGTTTTTTGGGTACGGAGGGCCGGTCGAGGGCTATCAGTTGCCTGAGGGCGCATGTAAACGTGCGCGGACGGAAGATTCGTGGACTGTCCCCTTCTCGGCCTACCTTTGGGATTACCCCTCCGATGGGCGTATTGGGTGGTTTATTTCTGGTTCTTGGTCTCGAGAGTGCAGAGGAGGAGTTGGTGGGAAGCGGTGGTGCCGCTGCTCTTGCACTTTGCCGGAAACATACCAGTCATATGCAGGTCGTTACTCCCCGCCCCTGTTTCTCCTATGAAGAATGTCGCTCATCTGGGTTTTAACCTCATCATGCTCCTAGGCTTGTTGTTATGTGCGAGCCCGGCCAGTGCCAAGGACGTGCCGGTCGATGCCAAGTCGGTGGTTGGGCATTGGGTTCTCGTGGATTTCCGAGGAGGAGACCCCCAAGCGCGGCCCATCGTGCTCGCCACTAAATTGGAGATGACGTTTCACGCCGATCGCACGGCTTCGGTCCGCGCCCGTCATCCGGAGGACGGCGGCAAAGTGGAAACAAGAAAGGGCAATTACACCGTGGAGAACGGGAAAATCGCCATGAAGCTCGAAGGTGAGACCGCCGAAGAACCGGCCCGGGCTGTGATTAGAGATGGCAAATTGGTTCTACTTCCTGCCGACAGCACCGGAGGGGAACTCATTTTCACCAAATCGGGCAAGTGAAGGGATGGTAGTTCTGGAGATAGGAGCCGATCTTGCGTCCGTCGGCCACGCTTCGGAAAGGGGACGCAATCTTATGACAAGAGTGAAAACGATCTCGGCGCGGTTTGACCGACTGATGCGCGAGGGCGATTTCGTTTCAGCAGGAGGATTTTGAAATCCTCTCAATTATCCTTGGGCGTTGGTTCGGCTTGATCGCCGACGTAGGCTTTGGCGAGTGCGGATAATTCCTTAACCGTGGCCGCGTGTTGAGGATCGTTGACGAGGTTTTTGAGTTCGTGGGGGTCGTTGAGGGGATCGACGAGCATAGCGCCGGCACCACGGCCGTAGAATTCGGCATAGCGCCAGCGTTCGGTGCGGACCACAACACCGGAAATACCGCGGGCGCGTTCGTTCCAAATCGTGTAGGCGGGGTGATCCCATTTGGCCTGCGGTCCGTTGAGGAGCGGACGGAGGCTGAGGCCGTCGAGACCCGAAACGGCGGGCAGACCGCAGAGGTCGACCAAGGTTGGGTAAATATCAATCGATTGGACGATGCGCGGGGAGGGCTTGCCGTTTCCTTTGGCACGCGGGTCGTAAATCATGAGGGGAATGCGAGCGCCTTGTTCCCAGAGCGAGCCGGCTTTTGACCATTTGCCCTTTTCGCCGAGCTGGTAGCCGTTGTCGCCCCAGAAGACGATGATGGTGCGGTCGGCGAGACCGAGCTTTTCGAGTTCGTTAAGCACTCGGCCGGCGTTCCAGTCCATGTACGATATGCAGGCGAGATAGCCGCGGATCATTTCTTTTGCCTCTTTCGAGGAAGCGTCGCGGGCAATGAAGAGGTCGGCGTTGTTCGGACGGATTGAGCCTGCAGGAAAGCCTTCGGGCACGGTGGGACGCGGCGCGAAATCGACGGGCAGCGGCATTTCGTCGGCCTTGTAGAGATCGAAGAAGCGTTTGGGGGCGATGAAGGGGCTGTGGGGTTTGGAGAGGCCAAAGGCGAGGAAGAAGGGTTTGCCGCTGGTTTTGGCCTGGCGGAGAAGTTCGAGGGCTTTGTCGGTTTTTACTGTATCGGCTTGGGGCGGCGCCTCGTCGTCGGGCGTGGCTTCCCAGCGGTCGGATTTCGAGGCGCGGGAGCGATCCTGGGCGATCATGTTTTTCACGTGCGCTTCGTCCTCGGCGGCGCTGGAGGGAGTCGCGGCGGCGGGTTTTTCTTTTTTGGCCGCGGGTGCGGCGTCGCCAAAATAGCGCGCTTCGCCGCCTTCATCCCATGCGTCGGTGTCGTCCAAGCCCTCGTGAAAAATCTTTCCGGAGCGAAGCGTGGTGTAGCCGTTTTGACGGAAATATTTCGGGAGACTGGTCCAATCCGGATGTTCGGTGCCGAACCAAGTGCGGTTGCCTTGCACGCCGGTGGTGGTTGGATGGCGGCCGGTGAGCATTGAAGTGCGGGACGGGCCGCAGAGTGGATATTGGCAATAGGCGCGTTCGAAGCGCACGCCTTTCGTGGCGAGGCGGTCGAGGTTGGGCGTCTGGACCGGTGTGTCGCCGTAGCAATTCAGTTCCGCGCGCAAGTCGTCGGAAATGATGAACAAGACGTTCATCTTTTTCTGTTCCGCCGCTGGGGAAATGGTCGGGAACAGAGAAACGAAAACAAAAAACAACGAGGCGCCGGCAAACTTAGGGAGATTCATAGGCGAAATACTGTTGCAAAGATGCACTGCTGCGGACGCGCAGCAAGACAGACCCGGTCTTACAGTTGACGCGCCGAACGATTTTTCCTGACGCAGGCTCGCGCAACTGTGCAGCATCGCGCGATGCTTTCCACCCTCGTCATGACCGTGATCAGCCCGGATCGCCCGGGTCTCGTCGAAATCGTCGCTGCCCATGTCGTTGCCAATGGCGGCAACTGGCTCGAAAGCCGCATGTGCCGCCTCGGCGGCCAATTCGCTGGCATCGTCCGTGTGGAAGTGCCGGTGGAAAAGAGCGACGCGCTGATCGCCTCGCTCGCGAAGCTCGAAAAGGACGGCCTGCATATTTCGGCCCGCAAGGAATCAGCTGCAACCGCCAGCGCGCGTGGCACGGTGGCGACGATTGAACTCGTTGGGCAGGACCGTCCGGGTATTTTGCATCAAATTTCCCGCGTGCTCGCGCAAAATGGCGTGAACGTCGAAGAGCTTTCGTCGGACCGCGTCGATGCCCCCATGGACGGCTCGATGCTCTTTCAGGCGCGGGCAACGGTGTTGTTGCCCAGTGGAGTATCCATCGGTCAACTACGAGGCGCTCTGGAGAAGATCGCGAGCGATCTGATGGTTGACGTGAGCATCATGCCCGCCCGGGCTTGAGACAGCCCTCCTGGCGCGTCCGGAGAATAAGCCTGAAGAAGTGGTGAGCCTGCGTCGTGCCTTGAAGTTTCCGCAAACAATCCTGCCGGCGTTGTCGTAAACACCGGCAGGATAGGATCAGGCGCGGGGGTAGACGCGCATTCGATCAGCGGTTGCGCTTGCGCAGATGTTTCCAACAGAACATCGCGCAAAGCGCAGCAAAGTAGGCGTAGCCGGGGGCACCACCACCGTGCTTGGGCGGCGGGACCACGGGGCCGGACGAAGAACCACTACTGGAGGAGGAGGAAGAGGAACTACTGCTGGAGGAACTTGAGCTGGAGGAGCTACTGCTGGAGCTACTCGACGAAGAGGAGGAGGAACTGCTCGATGAGGACGAACTTGAGCTCGACGAAGAGGAACCGCCTCCAGAACCAATTGTGACCGCCAACGGTGCGCTGACGACGTATTCGTTCGTGGCCGAACCGATCACCACGCTATAATTGCCGGCGTGGGTGGCGCTGGAAGCGTTGGCAACGATATAGGTGGCGGCAGTCGCGCTGGGGATTGCAATGTTGTTCAAACGCCACTGATACGAGGTGGCGGTGAAGCTGGCGGGCACCGCGGTGAGCGTGAAGGAAGCCCCGGCGGCGACTTGGGCGGCCGGGCCGGTGATCGAGGCGGACAGCGCGGCGGGCGAATCGACCGAGACGTTGCCCGCGCCGGCTTTCACCAAGTTGGGGATCGTCGAGGTGGCGTGGAGCTTGTAGGCGTACGGCGGAGTAAAGACGACATCGTTGCTGACGAGCTGGGTGCCCGTGCAGTTATTGAAAATGTTGTCGATCGTCATCAGGTAGCTGATGTCGTTCGGAAGCGCGGTGCGTTTCGCGAGCGGATTCTTCACACCGTCGTAGTAGTTGTTCTCGCTGAGCATCGAGGCGATGTTGCGGGTCTCGGTGCAGTAGTCGTTGCCGGCGCAGTCCCAGTAATTGTTGTACATGTGGGCTCCGCCGAAACGGCAGGCGAGCATGCGTTGCATGCAGCCAGTCGACCACCAGTTATGGTGCCAGGTGTGGTGATAATTGTTTATGCCGTTGCCGGGGGCGGCGCCGACGTCGTCATCGGCCGAACCAATGAGATTGGAGAAACGGTGCGCGGTGGTACGGATGTAGTAGAACTTGCACCACGAGACGGTCACGTTGTCCGAACCTTGCACGATATCCAAATTGCCGTCGGTGGCGTCGTAGATGGAGCACTTCGTGATAAGGACGTTGGTCGAGCCCGACACGGTGATGGCGTCGTTGTCCTGCACGGTGTCGGTCGTATCGCCGGTTGGGGCGGTGACGTTGAGGTTGCGGATGATGACATTGGTCACGTTGCTAATGTTGAGCGTGCCAATAATCGTGGCCGAAGTGTCGGCGCCGCGAAGGGTCTTGTTCGACCGGACGTTGATGCGGCCGTTAAGCCCCAGATCGATCGTGCCCGAGACGATAATGTTGTACGGAGTGGTGGACTCGGCGTAGGTCTTGAGGTCGAAGGCAGTGGCAACCGTAACCGTGCTACCGGAAGCACCGCCGGTCGCGGTCGCAGCATAACCGTCGGCGACGATCTGCGCGATGGTACCGCCGGACGAGGATGACGAACTCGAGGAGCTGGAAGAAGACGACGAGCTTGAGCTAGAGGACGAACTTCCGCTGGAACTCGAGGACGAACTGGAAGACGAGGAACTGCTGCTGCTCGAGGAGCTGGACGAACTGCTGGAGCTCGAAGAGGAGGAACTGGAACCGCCACCGGTGTAATAGGGCGTGTAGGTGACTTCGAAGAGGCTGGTGTCAATCGTACCAGCCGACAAAGCCGCGGAACTGGGACGCACGTCGAAGGTGTCAAAGGTAAAGCCGTTCGGAGTGGCGTCGGAGTAGCTCACACTGGCGGTACCGGTCGTGTTCAACGTGCCACCCACCATGGTCGCGGTTACGTTCATTGTGCTCGGAGTCGCCAGGTCACGGGTGAGTGTCATGGTGAACGTGTAGGACGTTCCTGAGGTGTAGCCGGGTGCACTGTTGCCAATACCATTGACGAGCGCAGTCCAATTGCCAGAGGTGCCGAGAAGAGCCCCGGCAGAAGTCGCGCCCCATCGCCTCAATTGGAAGGAGTTACCGTTACCGGTGGTCTGGCCCATGTTCATAAGCATGGCATAACCGGCATAGATGGCGGTCGCGGGGGCGGCGTCCGCAGTCGAGCGACTGCCGACCGGCGTACGAACAAGCGCAAGATTGAAGCCCTGACTGGTATTGGTGGCGTTGACGTCGGTTGGCGTGAATACCCATTTCACGGTGAGACTGTCACCAGCTGCGAGTGTGACGGGGGTCGCCTCCGGTGTGAAGTAAGTGTAGAAGGACAAAGAACTGGTAGGAATAGTCGCGGTGAGATGACCGGCGGTGGCATTCAGAGCGGGTGTGGAACTTGAGAACCAAGCGGATTCGCGGTCGCCGTCGCTGTCCGCGTCGGTGCTGGTCACGCCGTTGTTTTCGGCATAAGTCGGGGAAGCTGGAGCGCTGCGATCGGCGTCCTGCCAAGTGTCGTGCACAAGCGGACCGCTGGAGCCCGAAGATGACGAGGATGACGAACTACTCGAAGAGGAGCTACTGGAACTCGAACTGCTGCTCGAAGAGGAGCTGCTGGAGCTCGACGAGGATGAACTGCTGCTGGAAGAGGAACTGGAGGACGAGGAGCTCGATGAAGAAGACGAGGACGAGCTGCTGGAGGACGAACCACCGTTAACAACCAAATTCGCAGCGCTGCTGGTTGTGCTGCCGGAGGCGTTGGTGGCCACGACGGTGTAGGCGCCGGCATCGCCCGAGATTGGGCTGGCGATCGTATAGGTGGCGGCCGTGGCGGAGGGAATGTCGACGCCATCCTTGCGCCACTGGTAGGTGGCGTTGGGAACGGCCATGGTGGCAGCGGTAAACGACACGGAAGTACCGGCATTGACGGTGGCGGAGGCGGGCTGCGTGGTGAAAATAGGGGTCAGGGCTGGCGTCCAAGGAGACGGAACAACGGTGCCGGCCATGTTGGAATTGAGAACCCAAACAACGTCGCGGTAGTTAGCCTGCGTCGTGGTGTCGGTCGGCATATTGGTGAAAGCATCGCTGTTCGGGTTAACTACGGCGGCAGCCGTGCCGTCGACGATGGTGTTAGTCCAGTTGTGAACGTTAGGAGTGGCAGCAGCGACGTTGTTGAGGAGCCACCAGCCGCCCATGTAATTGGCGCCGCTCACACCGGAGGTGGTGTTGAGGAAGGCGTTGTTGGTCGCGTCACCAAAGGTGGAGTCGAGGATGACCACTTCGCTGTAGGGATATTGGCCGGTGTTGGGATCGATGCGGCCAAAGTATGTGCCGGTGATTCCAGCGGGTGCGGTGAAGCGGCAATTGCGAAAGACGTAGCCGTGCTTGGTGTTGTCGTTGCGAATCTGGGTGAAATAGCCGCCGGTGCGAAGAATGCGGATGTCGCAATTTTCAAAATAGGTCGGTCCGTCGCCCCACATGAAATCGACGTCGCCTTCGATATAGCAGTCTTTGACGTAAGCCTGCTTGTTGATCTGAAGCGTATCCTGGTAGCTGTAGAGTTCGCAGTTGATCAGGACATTTTTGCCAACGGTAGCGCTCGAGCCGTTGATCACGAGAGCCTCGGCCTGCGAGCCATTTTGCGGCGTGGTGTTGATGAAGGTGAGATTGGCGAAAACGGTGTCGTGCACAGATTGGGCAACGACGGTGGAACGATGATAAACGCCGGAGACGTTGTTGAAGTTATTATTGTTCGGGTAAGCGATGATGACGTTGTCGCGATTCTGTCCAAGGAACGTGATGTTATGCTTCGATTGGTAGCCGACCTCTTCGAAGTAAGTGCCGTTCTTGATGTAGATCGTTGTCGGTGTCGTGTTGGCACCGGGAACAAAATCGATGGCGCCTTGGACGGTGTTGAAATCGCCCGAGCCATCGGCGGCGACGGTCAACAAAGCGGTTCCAGCCGTGGGGCTGGAGGCCTTGGTCGAGAAGGTCCATGTAGTGTTATTGTTGATACCAGCAAAGGCTTCGCCAGCGGCGTTGACGAAGACGCCGGCGTCAACCTTGACGTAGTAGGTTTTGCCGTAGGCAAGAACGTTGTTGCGCGGATAAATCGTGGCGGTGTTGCCGGAGACGGTGATCGGGTAGTAATTGAAATTATTTGGGATACCGCCGATGGCCTTGGTCAAAACTGGTAGCAGTTGCGTGGAGAGCGTGCTTGAAGCGCGAAGCGTGTCGCGGCGATTCGTGGCTTCCACCATGTCAATGGTTTCGACCACAGTATCATTGGAGGCATCGTAGATGCGAAGGAGGCCGGAGATGCCGGGTGTCACCGCCTCGTTGAAAGTAATTGTAAGACGGGTGTCAGGGTTGAGGCTGGAGGCGGCGTTGATCGGAGTGACCGCCGTCGTCGCCATCGTGGCGGAGAGCACGACAACCGAGGCGGCAGAACTGGTGAGGTTGCCGACGGAATTGCTGACGGTTACGGTGTAGTTGCCGTTGTCGGCCCCGGTGGCGCCAGTGATGGCGTAGCTGGCGCTGGTTGCACCGACAATATTGGCGCCGTTCTTCTTCCATTGATAGTTGGGAGCAGGCGTCCCGGAGGCCGTGACAGAAAGTGTAATTGAACCGCCTACATTGATGGTGCCTCCGGTGGGTTGGCCGGTGATTGCAGGAGCTTGATTGACGGTGAGCGTCGCGCCGTTGCTGGTAGCGGAACCCTGCCCATTCGTCACAACGACACGGTAAAGTCCGGCATCGGCCAGAGCCGCGTTAGAGATGGCGAGTGTATCGGCGGTGGCGCCGGAAACATCACTGTAGCTGCTGCCACCATTGGTGCTCTTCTGCCATTGATAAGTGAGCGGCGCGGTGCCGTTGGCGATGACGCTGAAAGTATTGGAACCGCTGACGAGAATTGTGGCGTCGGCCGGATGTGTGACGATGGATGGAGCAACCGCGCCGGCAGAGACGGTGAGCGTCGCGGCGTTACTGGTCGAGGAACCTGCGATGTCGGTTACAACGACCGTGTAACTGCCCGCATCGGACATTTGGCAGCTGGCAATCGTATAGGAAGCAGAGGTGGCGCTGGAAATATCGACGCCGTCCTTTTTCCATTGATAGGTAAGCGCGGTGCCAGTGCCGCCATCGGCAACAACAGTAAAGGTCGCAGCTTCGCCAACGGCCTTCGTGAGGCTAAGCGGCTGCGTGTTGATAGCGGGGACGATAGTGGTCGGTGCGTTGGTGGTTATCTTAATACTATTTGTATCAAAGATAGAAGCTGGGCCGGCCTCTCTGTAGCCCACAGCAAGACCATCAAAACTGGCGGTCTTAATTTCTGATGTCGTTGTATTTTGCGTGAACAGTGGCGTTGCTGATATATCAGTGCCCGAGTAAATGCTATGCGTGATTATCAAGGCAGCCGCTCCAGATTTTTGAATCTTGAGCACCATTGAGTATTGGGAACCAACTGTTAATGCCGCCGGTAGCGTAGCATTCGAAGTTGTCCCAGCAGCTGCAATACTCGGCGAATTATAGATGAGATCCTGATTATACGCCGCAGTAGTCAACACGGTTGGTCGATAGAATAGACCGTTTGCATTTCCGCCCGAACCGGAAACATAGGTTCTCCCAAAATAACCGAACCAGCCCTCAACGCCAGGCGTTAAAGCAGCTGTCGAATTTGTTTGCCCGCCTGCATATGGCTGAACTGCAGATCCGTTGTAAAGCCCGAGCATCAATGCATTGTTGGCAGTGGCATTAAATATGCCGGCTTCATTGGTGAACGTAACAACCACTTGGATGTAATCTCCCACACTTGTGAGAACCACCGGGTATTTCGTGAACAACGCCTGAATCTGGTTCGCGGCGGAACCAGTCGACGTCATCGTGAATTTCAGATGCCCAGCGGTGATCGATGGTGCACCGCTGCTTCCGTTGAACGCCTTGGCGCTAATCTGTTGGTATGCGGTAGCCGACAAGCTGGGTTGGCTTGGCGAAACTGGATTCGATGCAACCGTGCTGCCTCCCCCAAACGTGTCGTCAAACACGACGGTTTGGGCGTGGCCGGCTAGTGCGGCGCATCCGAGCGCGAGCAAAGCAGTTGAGAGACGACGAAACGAAAACGTCGGGAGGTGCATGGGAGGCGTGGGGTCAGTCGAGCGGTCGGACAGAGCTGGGTGGTGGCAGCACAGTCGCGTTCGAGCAGAACGCGCAGGCTACTCGCAAACAATATACGGTTCCGTCTGGCTCGTCTTGTCGTCAGTTTTGATGACACCTCCTTCGAAGACGTCTTTTTGAAGCGGGGTTGTCATCTGTTCGCGGAACGAGTTTAAAGTTTCACCCCCGTGCTCCAGCCGACTCCAAACCTCTTCCGTCTATTTTGCGCAGTATTGTGCCTGGCAACAACGCCGTTGTACGCCGACTACCGCCCGCCGGCCGACTACACCTTGCGCGAATGGACCGAGTCGCAGGGCCTGCCTTCCAACGAAGCCTCTGCGGTGTTTCAAGATGGCCAAGGTTATCTCTGGGTGATCACCAATGCCGGCCCTGCCCGTTTTGACGGCAACTCCTTTGAGCCGCAGAAAATGCCGCCCGAGGTCGCTTCCCGCGGCATGATCATTCTGCCAGATCCGACCAATCGCACCGCCACGCTCGTCGCGCCGGCGAATCTGAACGCGGGTTCCGAGGGAGCCGTCACCGCCAAAACCGATGGCTTCTACATCCGCGACGCCAGCGGCGAATTCCGTTTTCAACAAGAACCTCTCCTCACCGGTAAAACGGTCCGCACAGTTTTCGCCATGCCCGATGGCACGCTCTGGCTCGGTTGCGACGACGGCACCCTTCTTCGCCGCAAAGGTGCCGAGGCCGCGCTGTTTCCCGCTCCCGAGACTGCCACAACCAAACGTAATCCCATCCTCGCCATCGACCAGCAACAACGCCTTTGGGCCGTCATCGGTGCGCATATCTACCGCCTCGACGGTTCAAGCTGGACGCTTCAATACACCGAGCCGAGCAACGGCGAATTGCGTCTCTGCTCAAGCCAGACTGGCGGCCCCTGGCTCCTAACTCGTGAAGCCCTTTTCAAATGGCAGGACGACAGACTCGTTGAAATCGCGCGTCTGCCCGAGCTCATGGGCGCGCATTTTGTTCAAACCGCCTTGGAAGACACCCATGGAATTCTCTGGCTGGGTACCCGTTCCCAAGGTCTGTTCCGGTACACCAACAATAAATTTCTTCACCTCGCCACGGGCAGCGAGGATATCACCGCGATCTGGGCAGACACGGAAGACGATCTATGGGTCACCACCAACGGCGGCGGTCTGAATCGTCTCCGTCCCAAAGCCCATCACCTCTTCGACCAGGCCAGCGGCCTCAAAGACAATTATAGCTACACGGTGGCCGAAGACGCCTCGGGCGCCATTTGGCTCGGCAACCGCGACGGCGGCGCCGCCCGCATCGTCGATGGCACCGTCGATCCCATCTCGCGCCGGGCGAACTGGCGCCCGTTCAGCGCGATGTCCGTTTCCCCCGCGAATGACGGCGGCATGTGGATCACCTCCGGCATCGGCATCTACCGAACCGATCCTTCCAATACCGACAAGCTTCAACGCCAGCCCGCCATTCCCGGGTACAAAAGCGTTCGTGCCAGTTTCACCGCCCGCAATGGCGACTATTGGTTCTCTGTCGACCCCGACCGCCTCGTTCGCTGGCGCGCGGGGCAGCTCACTCTTTTTGGTCATACCGAAGGGTTCGATGGACGCGAAATCCGCGCCATTGCCGAGGATTCCGAAGGCGTCATCTGGCTCGGCGCGGCCGATGGGCGGCTTTACCGCAGCAAAGGAGAAAAGTTTGAACGCGTGCCGTTCGCCGACTCCGACAATGCGGGCGCCATTCAAGTGCTTCGCTTCGAAGCCGACGGAACCCTGCTGGCGGGTACCACCCGCGTCGGCGTGTTGATCTTTTTGGCGGCCGACCGCCTTCATCCGAAGGCACTTCACGCCTTTGCCGGCCTGCCGAGCAGCAATATCACCCAAATCCTCGCCGACGACCATGAGCGCTACTGGTTCGGCTCGCGCAATGGAATTTTCTGGGTCCACCGGGCTCAAGTCCAGGCCTTCGCCCTTGGCAAGTCCGCCCGGGTCCACGCCATCACGCTCGGCGTGGATGACGGTCTGCCCGAACTCACCTGCCTCGGCCTCTTTCAACCCGCCGCGTGGAAATCCCGCGATGGCAAACTCTGGTTCGCCACCCGGCGCGGCGTGCTCTGCACCGATCCCGCCCTCACCACCGGCGACGATCATTTGGATCCTGTGACTGTTTCGGCGATGACTTGCGACGGGCAATCCCGGACTCTTTCCGACAAGCCCAGGATCCGTTCCACTGTCCGCAAAACCGAAATCCGCCTCTCGGTCCTTTGCCTGTCGACGCCCGAGCGTGTCCAGGTGCGTTATCAACTCGAAGGTTTCGACAACGATTGGGTGGTGCTCAAGGACAGCCGCGTGGCCACCTACCCTCGCTTGCCGCCCGGCACCTACGTTTTTCGCGCCATGGCGAGCAAGGGCAATGGCATCTGGAACGAACAGTCCGAGCTTCTCACACTCACCGTCACCCCGCCGTGGTGGCAGAGCTTGTGGGCGCGCGTCCTTTATCTCTTGATTCTGGTTGTTGTCGTGGGTGTGGTCGTACGCGCCCGCTCCCACCGCCGCCTCAGCCGTCGCCTGGTAGATCTCGAACGCGAGCGCGCCATCGAGCAGGAACGCACCCGCATTGCGCGCAACATCCATGACGAATTGGGCGCCAGTCTCACCCACATCAGCCTGCTTACCCAAGCCGCCCAGCAGAACCAACCCGCGCAAAACGCCAGCTTCGACAAAATCTACGAGGCCACCCACGAAATCACCCGTGCGATGGACGAAATCGTTTGGGCCGTGAACCCCAAGTGCGACGATCTCGAAAGCCTCGTCTACTACATTGGCAACTTTGCCCAAAATCTCCTCTCCGCCGCCGGCATCCGCTGCCGCCTCGACCTGCCCAGTGCGCCGCCTCCCCTGCGCCTCCCCAGTCCCGTCCGTCACAACCTTTTCCTCTGTTGCAAGGAAGCTCTCAACAACGCCGTTAAACACGCCAAAGCCGAACTTGTATCTATCGCCATAACGGTCGAAGGCCAGACCCTGCGCCTCACCGTCGCCGACAATGGCCGCGGACTTGCCCCCGCCGTTTCCAACGCCCGCACCCGGCTCACTCCAGCCAGTGGACTCGAAAACCTGCGCCAGCGCATGACTGAAATTGGCGGCACTTGCGAATTCGCCACCCAGCCCGGTGGCGGCCTCGCCGTGACTTTTTCCATCACACTTTCCGTGACCGCTTGAAATCCCCGCCACTATTTGCAGCCTCGCCCGAACCCCACCCATGAAAATCCGGGTATCCATCATCGAAGACGACGACACCACCCGTGGAATCTTGACGGAAATTGTCACCAGCGCGCCCGACCTCGAACTGGTCAGTCAATACAACCGCTGCGCTCCCGCCATCAAAGCACTTCCCGCCGAAACGCCCCACGTCGTCCTAGTCGATATCAACCTCCCGGAAATGAATGGCGTTGAGGCCGTGCGTCTCCTCAAGCCCGCGATGCCTGGCACGCAGTTTTTAATGCTCACCGTTTACGAAGATGCGGACCACATCTTCGCCGCGCTCGCCGCCGGGGCGACGGGTTACCTTTTAAAAGGCACGCGACGCGGCGAACTCCTCGACGCCATCTCTCAAATCATGTCCGGCGGTTCGCCCATGAGTAGCGGCATCGCGCGCAAGGTCGTGCAATCTTTCACCAGTTTCCCGCCTACTCCGCGCGCCTCCGATCTCGAAACACTTTCCCCGCGCGAACAATCCGTCCTCGATCTCTTGAGCAAAGGCTACCTTTACAAGGAAATCGCCGAATCGCTGGGCGTCAGTGTGCCGACTGTGAACACGTACATCCGTCGCATCTACGAAAAACTCCAGGTGCACTCGCGCACACAAGCCATCAACAAGTACCGGCAAAAGCCGAACTAATCGCCAGCGCCCTAAGAAGGGCCGCCGTTAAAACTTGATCGAGACCCGATCGCCGCTCACGCCGAGCCGGCTGATTGAATCGTAAACCGACTCATCCGAAATCCTACGGGTGATCCGTTCGCGCGAACGTGCGGAATCCTGACTTCCCGCCGCATGGGGATCGTAGGCCACCATGTAGGCAAGCAACCGTGAACGACGATTGTCGCGCGGCGTGCTCACCTGCGTCAGCGGCTCCACCACGTTGTTTTGCACCGATTCGGTCCGACCGGCATTGTCGTCGATCAGACCGACCATTTGCGCGAGAGCCTGTCCAGCGGCTTTCACCGTGGCCGTGCCCGCGAGCAGCAATTGTTCGGACGTAGAAGAATTCGCAGAATCGCTTTCACTGGAGGTAACAACCAGTTCGGCTGAACTCTCGCGTTTTACTTCACGATCCGCCACTGCAGGCATTTCGACTGCGGCGACCTTAAATTCATTTTCCACGCGCTCTGCGCGGGCTGGCGAGATTGCGACCACATTTTCAACAACCGCTACCGGAGTGGCTACCGTACTAGTCGACTGCGCCAAAGCCACTTTCGGCGCATCGGGACGCTGGAAAACCCCAAAAGACAGGGCAACGACAGCAGCCGCACCCAAAGGCGCGTAAACCCGAAGCAACAATTTGCGGCTGGCGATGCCATGGTACCAGGGACGCACCGGCTGGACGAGCGCCGCGAGTTGTTTCGCGCGCAGTTCCTGTTCGAAACGGGGCCAAAATTCAGCCGAAGGTCTCTCAGCACGTTTCAGTTGCAGCAAATCCTCGAGAGTAACCTGGGGTTTACGTTTCGGCTCGTTCATGGATTCAGGTATTGTTGCAGCTCGGCCTGTAAAAGCTGCTTCGCGTAGTGGAGACGCGAACGAACCGTGCCCACCGAGCATTCCATAATCTCGGCGATCTCTTCATGCCCAAGGCCTTCGATTTCAAATAAAGTTACCACGGTACGATGCTTGATAGACAATTTCATCAGCGCCTCGTTCAATTTTTCCTGTAGCTCGCGAACAAACAGCTGCCGGTCAGCTCCTTGTTTATCAGTCAGTTGATTGATCAACTCAGCCGTTTTATCCTCTTCATGAATCTTCTCGAAACTGAAGAAGCTGCGTAGCTTGGCCTTACGTAAGTGCGTGAGAGTCGAATTTACTGCAATCCGGTACAGCCAAGTGAAAAACGAAGACTGCGCGTGAAACCGGTGAATCGACTGAAACGCCTTGATAAAAACGTCCTGCGTCAGGTCCGCCGCGTCCTCGCGATTCGACGTCATGTTGTAAATAATGCCGTACACGCGGTCGCGGTATTTTAAAATCAATGCGTCAAAAGCCGCTACGTCCCCTGCCTGGACACGTTGGACAGTTAGCCGGTCAGAATCGGCTTCTTGCTGACGCTCGGGCGTGACCACGAGGGTCTTTTCCAGTGCCTTGGAGGCGGCGTCCATGGGTTGGGAACCATGCAGAGCCCACGCCAGTTCGCAAATCGAAACTAATCGGACTGTCCGCCGGGTTCAGGTGCCACCGCGCAGGGCGGCCACCTGATACCGCAACACCGTTCCCAATCTTAATAAAGCGACGGCGGGTGGCTCCCCCGCGAACGGCGCAAGGGCGGATTCCCCTTGAGCCAACTCCTCCGACACGGCGCCCGCGACGACGTCGAAAATGCCGAGCTCCTTCATTTGTTTAATGCGCAGGCCCGGCTGGGCTGCCCGCTTTCCGGTGATCTCCGCAATCAGTTCCACACGCTCGGCCTCCGACAACCGGGCCAGCAACGCCTCCAAAGGCAACGTGATCTTGCCACTGGCCAGATCCGTGCCGAGCGTTTTGCCGATCTTTTTCTCATCGCCAAAAAAATCCGCCAGGTCGTCGTAGATTTGATATGCAATGCCGAGATGGCGGCCAAAGGTGCCGGCGGCCCCGACGAAGGCCTCCGAACCTCCGCCATAGCGCGCTCCCAAATGACATGACACGCGGAAAAGCTCCGCCGTCTTCAGGTCGATGATGCGCTGGTAGTCGGCATGCGAAATATTCGTCGAACCACGACGCAGCGTCTGCACGATTTCGCCGGCGCAGACGCGGCGCATCGAACGGGAAACTTCCTGGCAAACCTCGGTCGTCGGAAATCGCGTCGCCAGATTCAACGCGTGCGAAAAAAGCGCATCCCCGAGCAGGACCGCGGCCGTGGCGCCGTATTTGCTCGCCGCCGTGGGCCGGTTGCGGCGCACCTTCGCCTCATCCATGATGTCGTCGTGCACGAGCGACGCCAGATGCACCAATTCGATCACCGCCGCAATGCGCACGAGATCCGTCGAAATTTCGCCGTTTCTCCAACCACTCGTAAAGACTAAAGCCGGCCGGATGCGTTTGCCAGAGGTGTCGATGCAGTAGTCCGCCATTCCGCGAATTTCGGGCTCGAATTCAACCAACTGCGCCCGCAAATGCTCGTCGAGCGCCGCCATATGCGGTTTCAACACGGCAAACACCGCTGCGAAATCCTGCGGGGCAGCAGACGCGTTGAGGTTGTCGTTTTTGGCGGTCATGCGATTCGGCGGGAACGTGGATGAGTTGCTCAGAAATGATCGATGTACAATGCCTTCGTCGATGCAAAATAAGCGCAGGCTTTCACCAACAGTCCGCGGGCCACAAAAAAAGCCGCCTCGTTGAAAAGGCGGCTTTGAAAGTTCAAAAGGTCTCGGCGATTAACGCTTCGAGAACTGGAAGCGCTTGCGGGCGCCGGGCTGGCCGGGCTTCTTGCGTTCTTTTTCGCGAGGATCGCGCTTGATGTGGCCGGCCTTCTTGAGGGCGGGACGAAGCTCGGCGTTGAGCTTCTGCAGCGCACGGGCGATGCCGTGGGCGACTGCGCCGGCTTGACCGGCAACGCCACCACCAGCGACATTCGCGATCACGTCGATCTTGTCGCGCATCTCAACCGTGAGAAGGGGCGCATAGGCCTGCTTCGCAAAGTTCTCGTGCGAGAAATAATTTTCGAAATCACGCTCGTTGACGACGAGCTTGCCCGAGCCTTCGACGATGCGAACGCGGGCGGTGGAGGACTTGCGGCGGCCGGTGGCCAGGAAGATAGCTTTGTCAGCGCTCATGGGTGGCTAATCAGAGGGAGATTTTGACGGGGTTCTGAGCCTCGTGCGTGTGCGCCGGGCCTTTGAAGACGCGGAGCTTGGTTAGCATTTTGGCCGCGATGCGATTCTTCGGGAGCATGCCTTTTACGGCGTGCTTGATGATAAATTCGGGATTGCGCTCGCGTTGAAGCTTGAGCGAACGGTAGCTCTCGCCGCCGACGAAGCCGGAGAAGAACATGTATTCGTTCTGCTCTTCTTTTTTGCCGGTGAGGACGACTTTCTCGGCGTTGATGACCACGACAAAGTCACCGGTGTCGACGCTCGGGGTGTAGGAAGCTTTGTTGCGGCCGCGAATGATGTTGGCGGCTTTAACCGCGAGACGACCGAGCACCGCACCCTCGGCATCGATAAGATACCACTTGGGTTGGACCGTCTCTTTTTGGGCGAGGAACGTTTTCATGAAAGGAAAAGGGGTCAACAGCTAGGGTATTAAAAAGACCTGTCAACACGCATTTGTTAGGAATCTTAAATCACTGGGAAAAGAAAACCCGCCCCGAGGCTCGGGGCGGGTCGAAAATGAAGCTTTTAAACAGACTGGCTTAGAAACCGATGGTCACGCCGGCGGTGACGGCAGCGTTCTGATGAGGACGGAAGTCCTTAAAGAACTTGTCGTTCTGGGTCAGGCTGGCGCCGACATGCACGTTGGCGTTTTCAGCGAGCTTGTAAGGAATGTTCACGCCGATGCCGTAGTAGTTCCACGACTCACGGGTGTCATTCGGGCTGACGATGTCAGGCGTCATGTTGTGCGCGCCAACGACACCAGCAAAAACGCTGAAGTCGATCGAGGTGCCGATGCTGGTGAGAGCGAGGCTATAACCAAGCGAAGCCTGCACGGTCTGGGCCTTGAGGCGGAAGTCGTAGTAGTAGTAGAGGCTCGTGGAAGCGCCCTTGAAAGCGGGGCTGAGGCCTTCGAGATTGAAGATACCGCCGACACCGATTTCGTAGCTGTGGTGCGTGATGCCGCCCGTGGCTTCCGGATAGTAGTAATACGTGCCGATGAAATCAGCCGTCAGGTCACGCGTGAGCTTGAGCTTATAACCAGCGTAGAAATCGATTTCGTTGAGATCTTCGCCCTTGGAATTCAGAGGCTGGCTGGTCCAAACGCCGAGACGGAAGTCGTCCTGACCAACTTCGACGGAGCCTTGGAAGGCAGCGTTCGAGTTTTTGATGCCACGGAAAACATATTCCGAGGTGTACGAGAAGTCAGTCGTAACGGAGTACGAAGGCTTCGCGGTCACTCCTTGGCCGTAGGAAACGCCAGCGGCCATCAAGGCGGCAATGATAAGTGCGGTTTTTTTCATAACGTAGTCTGTAGTGTGTGTTAGCGCCGCGTGAGCGGCTGTTCGACGAAAAGGATAAGTTTGTAAAAAAGACAAGAATTAACTTGCTTAACCTTTTCGCAGGCTACCGAGACAGAAGATTGGCACGCTCGTTCCCAAAAAACATAAAAACCGTCATGTCGCATCGTTTCATCGGAGGCTTAATCGCCTCGCTCGGAGCCACCGGCGTCGGCCTCGGCGCCTTCGGAGCCCATGCCCTCAAGGCCCAACTGGTCGCCGCCGGCCAACTCGACAACTGGCGCACCGCTGTATCCTATCAGATGATACATGTGGTCGCGGCCCTGACGCTGTGGGCTCTCCCGCAAGCAGATAGCCGGGTTCCGCGCCCTGGATTGCTGCGCGCCGCCGTCTTCTGCTGGCTGGCCGGTTTAATTCTATTCTCTGGTTCGATCTACGGACTTTGTTTGGATGGTCCGCGCTGGTTGGGCCCGGTGACTCCGCTCGGAGGCGTGGCGTTGATCGCGGGCTGGTTGTGCGTGCTGGCGGCTTGTGTTTCAAAAAAGAAAGCCTGATGCCCGCGCCGATGGAACTCCCCTCCCCGCTCATCGCGGTGCTGCAGGCGGTCCGCACCGTCGGCCGGCCACGCGTCGTCGGAGGCTGCGTACGCGACTGGTTGCTCGGGCTGGGAGCAAAGGACTTCGACGTCGAAGTCCCAGGCGTGAATTTCGAGATGCTGCACCGTGTGCTGGCGCCTTTTGGGGCGACCGATGTGGTTGGGCGCAGCTTCGGCGTGATCAAGCTGCGCATGAATGGTGTCGAATATGATTTCAGCCTGCCTCGGCGCGAATCGAAAACGGGCGCGGGACATCGCGGTTTCGCTGTCGCACCCGAACCAAACCTTAGCGATAGCGAAGCGGCGGCTCGGCGCGATTTCACCGTCAACGCCATCGCCTGGGATCCCTTCACCGGTGCGTTGATCGATCCGCACGGCGGCGAGCGCGATCTGCGCAATCGCGTTTTGCGGCATACGAGCAGCGCCTTCGTCGAGGATCCGCTCCGCGTGTTGCGGGGCTTTCAACTTGCCGCGCGTTTCGATTTTTCCCTCGCGCCCGAAACCGCCACGCTCTGCCGTTCGATCAAGGCTAGTTATGCCGAGTTGCCCGTGGAACGCGTTTGGGGCGAATGGGCGAAGTGGGCCGAAAAAGCGCAAAAGCCGTCACGTGGCCTTGCCGTGCTGAAAGAGACCGAATGGCTCGCGCATTTTCCCGAACTCGCCGCGCTCGATGGTACGCCGCAGGACCCAGAATGGCATCCGGAAGGAGATGCATTTGTGCACACAGGCCATTGTTGCGATGCACTGGTTCGGCTTGAGGATTGGCGAACCGCGCCAACGGAGACGCGCCGTACCCTGTCGCTGGCTGTGCTCGCACACGATTTCGGGAAACCCTCGACGACGGCGCATGCGGAAAAACGCGGCAAGATGCGCTGGGTAAGTCCCGGCCACGAAGCCGCAGGCGGTCCGGTGGCCGAGACGTTCCTGCGAAGGATCGGCGCGCCCAACGACACGATCGAGCGCGTGCGTCCGCTCGTGGTCAACCACATGGTTCAGCACGGAAGCAGCGACCCACTTTCCGACACTGCCGTCCGCCGGCTGGCCCGGCGCCTTTCACCCTCGTCCATCGCCGAGCTTTGCCTTGTCATGCGCGCCGATCACGACGGAAGGCCGCCGATCCATTCGCCAGAGACATTGCGCCGCATCGACAGTCTGCGCCGTCAGGCGGAGAATCTGGCGCTCGCCGCGAACGCGCCGCGTCCCCTCGTGCAAGGCCGGCACCTGATCGAATTGGGGCTGAAACCCAGCCCAAAATTCAAAGCCATTCTCGATGAAGCGTTTGAAGCCCAGCTTGATGGTGCCTATATCGACGAAGCTGGCGGCATGAAATGGGTTCATAGTCGGTTGCGAATCGAGTAGATCGCTTTATCATCAGCAGCTTTCCGATTCACACCACAACCACTCCATGTCCTCCGCGCCTCTTAACCAGCTCGATCAACTAAAACGCTTCACCAAAGTCGTAGCCGACACTGGCGACTTCGTGAGCATGAAGGAATTTGCGCCGCTCGACGCGACCACGAACCCTTCGCTAATTCTCAAGGCGGCCGCAATGCCCGCGTATGCGCCGCTCGTCGATCAGGCGATTCGCGACGCCGGCAACTCCGCCACAACTGCACAGGTGATCGATCGCCTGCTCGTTGTATTCGGTTTGGAAATACTGAAAATCGTTCCCGGCCGCGTATCCTCCGAAGTGGACGCCCGTCTTTCGTTCGACCGCGACGGCACGATCGCCAAGGCCCATGAGATCATTGCGCTCTACGAAAAAGCCGGCATCGCCCGCGAACGCATCCTGATCAAAATCGCCTCGACATGGGAAGGCATCAAGGCGGCCGAACAACTCCAGAAAGAAGGCATCAATTGCAATCTGACCCTTCTCTTCTCGTTCGCCCAAGCCGTCGCCTGCGCCGAGGGGGGCATCAAGTTGATCTCGCCCTTCGTCGGTCGCATCCTCGACTGGCACAAGAAAAATTCGGGCAAAGATTTCGTCGGCGCCGACGACCCGGGCGTGAAATCCGTCACGCAGATATTTACCTATTATAAAAAGTTCGGCTACAAAACCGAGGTCATGGGCGCGAGCTTCCGCAACAAGGGCGAAATTCTCGAACTCGCCGGCTGCGACCTGCTCACGATCGCCCCGCCGCTCCTCGCCGAACTCAAGGCCTCGACTGAAACCGTCGCCTGCAAACTCAGCGCCGATGCCGCGAAATCCGCTGACGTGAAAAAAGTTTCCTTCGATGAAAAAGCCTTCCGCTTCGCATTGAATGAAGATGCGATGGCCACGGAAAAAACCGCCGAGGGCATTCGCCTCTTCTCCGCCGACATCGTGAAACTCGAACAGCTCATCGCGCAGAAACGCGGTTGAGCTGGATTTTATTCGGTCAACGACTGGCAAGCAGGCCGTCGAGTTCGGACAACAGCATGGCGCGGTCGCCCGACGAAAGGTCGCGCGACTGCTGGAGCACCTCGCGAATGCGCGCCGGGTCACGCTGTATCCAATTTTGCACGACAGAACGCTGCGCACCGATCCGAAGCGCGGGATCGGTGATTTCCGTAGCGAGGCTGAGCGCGGCGTCGGGCATTTTGGCGACAAAGACCGGATGCCGGGCAAGTGCGCTCAGCCCCAGGTCGAACTCGCGGGCCGGAGGCCGGGCGCCCAACCACTCCCCGACCGACGCAGGATCACGATCAGCCCAAAGCGGCAGCGCTTCGAGCAGCATGCGTTCGCGCAGCGCGGAAACGGGCTCGCGCAACGCCGCATCGGCGACGGCGGCCGGATCGGCCTCGGCCAACTCACGGATTTGCACGACAATCTCGTCGCTCAACTCCGATTGGGCTACGAACGATTTTGTGGGATTCTCCACGGGCGCAATAGTTTGATTTTCCGAGGTGAGGCGCGTTGACCCCAATGCGCTGGTTCGGCCTGCAATGCTGCAAAGCGCGTTGGGATCAATGCGCTCCGCCTCGTGGGGCTTTTTCTCCCTGCGTAGCAGGCAGTCGGTCGCGACGATGCCCGCCGTCACAAGGACGGCGAGCAAAGGCAGGCGAAGCTGAGGACGCAGACGCATTCGTGCGCGGTTTCCAGGAATTATTTGAAGATGCTGACCTGGGACGCGAGGGCTTTGCCCGAAAAGTCGAACAGCGCCTGATTTTCCCAGTTATTTCCCGATGACGAGTTGGTGTTGTCCCAACCATTTCCAGTCACAGGAGTCCAAGTGGCATCCCAATAGAGGAAGCCGGCGCCGCGGTTGTTGGGCACAGCGTTGAGGACGGATTTAATTGCGTTAATCATGCTGGTCTGGCCGGTGACAGTGGCTGGGTAACCGCTAACGAGTTGGGACGAAAGCCCGATGTTATTCGCCATGCTGTCGCCCGCAGCGAGCGTCCAGGGATAGGCGCATTCGGCGACGAGAACCGGTTTGCCGTAACGGCTCGCGGCATTGTTGAGGGCGGACTGCAAACCGCTGAGCGAACCATGCCAATAGGGATAATAAGAAACCGCAGTGTAGTCCCACCAAATGCCCTGCGCTTTCACACCGTCGAACCACCATTTGATGAGCTCCCAGTCGCCGCCTTTGGCGATATGAAGAACGATTTTGGTGTTGGCGTAGGCCGCCCAGGCGCCGTTGCTGCCGGAGCGCAAGAGCTGGGCAAGGTTGGCAAAACTATTGCCATTGGTGGAAATGCGTCCGGTGGACCAGAGCATGCCGTCGTTGATTTCGTTGCCAATCTGCACGTAGGCAGCGGGTGTGCCCTGATCGACGAGCGCCTTGCAGATCTCGTAAGTGTGGTTGTAGACGGCGGTGTTGAGCTGGCTGAGTGTGTAACTGGTCCAGGCGGTTGGTTTGTTCTGTTTGCCCGGATCGGTCCACGTGTAGGAGTAGTGGAAATCGACCAAGATCTCCTGACCCAGCGCCTTGGCACGCTTGGCGATTTGGAGTAGTTGCGTTTTGCCATGATAGCCGTCAGGCGAACCGATCCAGACGCGAATGCGAACGGTGTTGCAGCCGGCGTCGCGAAGGATTTTGAGGGCGTCAGCCTGGGCGCCGGACGAGTAGTAGTATTTGCCGCCTTTATCCTCACTCTTGCGAAGGGAGGAACAATCGGCGCCTTTGATCCAGATCGTGGCGGAGGCGGAAACGGCGGAAGCGAGCGCAATGAGAGACGCGGCAAGCAACCGCGGGAGTATGCGGATTTTCATGTGCGGGTGGGGTTGGGGTTTGAGACCGGCCGGAAAGACTGTATCCAGTATTTCACGACAGAGGGGTATGAACAAAAACTAACAGGGGTATGGGCGAACAGATCGGCGCACTTTCCAGGTTAGTCAACTGTTTTAGTAATAATAAAACTGTTTTATTTTAATGGGGAAATTTTTCCTCCTTGAGCGTCGTCCTATCACCGCCTGAGACGGCACTTTGCGCTTTCCTGCGAAGCAAATGAGGCTTCTTGTTTTATCCATGATTCGCGCTTTTCAATGGGACCTCGCAAGGCAGGTTGAGCGACTCGATGTGTTGCTCCGCCTGCTTCCGTTCTATGCGGAGTGGGGTTACGATGAGCTGTATTTGCACCTCGAAGACGCCGTCGAATACCCGAGCCTGCCGAAAGTGGCGAGAAAAGATGCGTATTCAACGCGGCAAATGACCGAACTGGTTAAAACCGCCACACAGGTCGGCATCAAGGTCGTGCCGATCGTCAATCTGCTCGGCCACACGCAATATCTCATCAAGACCGAGTCACTGCGCGATCTGAATGAATTGCGGGCGGAAGATGGTTCGCCCCTGGAGCGCGGACAAATTTGTCCACTGCACCCCGGCACAATCAAGGTGGCGGACAAACTCCTGCGCGACATGGCGCCTTTTTGCACGGCGGGCAAGGTGCACGTCGGCCTCGACGAGTCGTTTCACCTCGGGAAATGCCCCCGCTGCCGCGCGGAAATCGCCGAACGTGGACTGGCCGCGCACTTCGCCGGTCACGTCGACCGAATGCATACGCTCGTGAGTTCGTTGGGACTGCGCATGGGAATTTGGGCGGACATGCTGAACTTCGTGCCAGAGGCAATTCCCCTGCTGCCGCGCGATCTTATCGCCTACGACTGGTATTATTATCCTTTCAAGCGACACCCGCGTGTGGAGTTGTTCAATTTCGCCGAAAGCGATCTCGCGACGCCACTTCGCGGCCATGGCATCGAGTATTGGGGCTGCCCGATGAACGGCGCGTTCCGCTACGAACCGTTGCCGGTTTTCGGCGACCGGCTGGAAAACCTGCGTTCGTGGTGGCGGCGTTGCAAAGAAACCGAGGCGGGCGGTTTGCTCGTGACGTCGTGGGAAGCGTATCGCCTCGCGCTTGAAATGACCACGGTGGTCGACGCAGCTGCGGCTTCGCTCTGGCTCGACGGCGGCGCACCCGCGGACAATGCGGATTGGCTGGAACGGGGATTTGCGAGGGTTTTTGGAAAAAGCGGTGCGAAGACCTCGGCGCGCGCGGCCCTGGCGTGCGATAAGTATCCATTTTCCGGTTATGCACGCTGGGAAATCAATGACCGCTGGAATGGCGCTGTCTACAACCGGGATAGCGGGGTAAAATTGTTCGGAAAACTCGCCAACAGGGAACTTCCGAAACCGCTCGCCGCGAGCGTGGCGTTTCGCGGCTATCTGGCGCAGCGGGAAGCATTCGTCGCGCGTTGCGTGGGCGCTGTTTCTTGGCTGAGGCGGAATGCCGTGCGCACGGCGTTCGTTCCGCGCCTACGGCAACTTGAGGCGGAGGCAAAATCGTTTTCGAAAGTCATCGCTGCGGGCCGCAACGCAGCCCGTGCAATGTGGGAGCTCACGCGAGATCGCCGCGCTCGCGGCCAAAACGAAGCGATCGTCGACGCAGATGCCGCCCGGCTTAAAGCGTGGACGAGTTGGCTGCGCGCGCTCCGGCGTGATCACACAAAAGCCTTCGTCGCCTCGCCTGTTTTTGGTGCATGGCAACTGATTTTCACCGTGCACAATTTTGCCCCTGCGTTGCAGCGAGTGGTTGTTTCCCAACAAGAGTCAGACGGCTCTTGGCGGGAACTTGCAGCCCGGCATACGATCGAGTTTCAGGCCGAGGCCGCGCAATCGCGCACCGATTTTCGACGACCCTTCTCGGCACCAATCGATTCAGAAAAGGCAGTATTGAGAATCTCCATACATGGGCTCGGCCAAGTCGCAATCGAGGGCATAGTGCTGACAGATGGCGTGACAACATTGCGGCCGAAAGGCGTGAAACAACGCCTAATCCTCGGAAAACGCGCTCCTCGCGCCGGCTTCCCGGATATCGCAGCGGAGCCGGGCGAAGAATCGATCCTGGTGCTAAACTTCTGACGTAAACAAAAAAGGCGCCGATCACGCGGCGCCTCGAATCGAGCGTCGGAGCGTTTTAGAATTTTATCTCTGTACTGACGTAGTACAGGCGGCCAACCGCGCCGTACGTGGCTACGTCGGCGCCGGCATCGCGCTCGTGCTCGGGAAAGCCTGCGGAGCGGGAGGCGGCAGGTGCCCGGCAACGTTGTTAATGCCAGCACGGATCGCGATGTTTCGCGGAATATAGAAGCGAGAGTAGCCGAGCTTGAAATCGTAACTTGCGCTCACGTCCCACGAGGTGAAGGAACCAACGCGGGTGCGTTTCAACGTGGTGCTGTTGGCAAAAGTGGAGCCGCCCGTACCCAGGTCGTCGACTGCGGGAATGTAGGTGTGGCCGAGGTTGATTCCCCAACCGGCTTTGCTCCAACTCAAGTGCGAGTAAAAATGGTATCCAGGCATCGTGCCTTCGGTGGAGGTGGTGAGTCCCGCGTATTCGTAGGCAGGTTCGGAGGGCAGTGCCTGGATTTTATCGTCGAGGAAGAAGGTGCCGGTGGTGCCAACTTCAAATTGTCCAATGGCAAACGCGGGCAACACGTAGTCGATGCTAGTGTCGACCGTGCGCACGACGGCGCCCGTGTAATTCCGTCGAAGATCGTTGATCATGATTTGATTCGTCGCGCCGCCCGCATCGAGAAATGCGCGAATCTGTCCAACGGTCGTGATCGGCGCGCCGTTGAGTGTCACAAGGTCCGCATAAGGCGAACCTGTGCCGAGCTGGTTTACATTTTGCACGATGGTCACGCCACCGACGGTGCCGACCAATCCGTTGATCTGGAGATCGAGATAATCGACGGAAATGCGAAGGCCAGGCAGAACCTTTGGTACAAGCACAAAACCCACCGACTCGGAGCGCGAGGTGGAGGGCCTGAGGTTGGGATTGCTGCTGACGCGCTGAATACCCTGGCGGCTCACGCCATCACCGTAACCCAGCGCTGCCGACAGGCTGGAGGAGTTACCCTGCGTAGCCGGTCCGTACATCGCAAAAAGCGTCGGCGCAGCAAAACCTTTTCCATAGGTGCCGCGGAAAGTGAGTTGCTCATCGAATGGCTGCCAGCGCACACCATATTTCGGCACGCGGGATACGCCGGACTCGTTGAAATCCTCCATGCGAAACGCGACGGTAAAATCGAGCGCGTGAGCGAGGAACGCCTGCTGTTTCGGACTCGCGACGGGTACATGAAGTTCGGCAAAACCCGAACGCACGAAACGGGATTGGTCAATCGGATCAAAAAAAGTGCCACCACTCCAACGCTGGCTCGTGGGCCCGGTGTTGCGGGAATTGTCATCTGGCATGCCGGCGAGCTTTTCGTCGCGATAATTGCCTCCAAGGGCTAGTTCGGCCTGACCGGCCGGCAACAGGTCGAACTTCCCGCGCAATACGAAGTCGACGGAATCCAATCCGCTTTTCAGATCGGCGCGGGCTGTACCCAGAACATTGGCCAACGCCGCGGGATTAATAGCCTCAGGACGAGCGAAGGGATCGAGGGCGGGCTGCAGCACAGTATTATCCGTGGTTCGTTGAGCCGCATAAAAAGCCTGAATTTGCGCGGCGGTGGTCACATTCGTCGGCAATGCAGGAGCCGAGAAATCTTTATAGACACGGCTGTAGCCACCGCCGGATAGCACATTCCCATTCGCATCATAACCGCCACGTACCGCCAAATCGAGATTCGGGCTGTACAGGACGTTAGCTGTGCGTGCAAGAATGCGGTTCTGGCTTCGGCTGTAAGCCAGTTCCCAATTCCAATCAGGCGACAAGATACCTTTTAGACCCGCAGTCACGGTCGCTTCGTGGGTGAGCATTCGATATATGCGCGGCGCCGGGATGTAGCGAAAATTGACGCCAGGCACGCTCGCGTTGATTGGATTGTAAGGCGTGTCGTCTGCAACCGTGAAGCTAGTCGCCTGAGCCGGCAGTTGCGTGGAGGTGTTGGCGCGCGTGAAAAGCACATTTCCGAATGCCTCCAGCCGTTTGTCGAAAAGGCTATAAGTGAGGCCGGTGTAGGATGACGATTGTTCTTTCGCGGCATTCAAGGTCACGGCAGGAGCCAAATTGATCTCGCTCGCTCCCGAGACATACGCGCCCGCGGTGACCAGCGCGTTCATGTTGGCGGCAGTCGCACCCGGACCGGTGACAACCAATTCCCGCGGAGAATTAATCGCAGGTTTGAGATAATAGGTCCCGGCAACCACGGCATTCGTGGAAGTGACGACGCCCGAGAAGTTCGGGGCGAGCGCGACGTTGCTAAAAGGCCGTTGGTCCTGGAACAGCGGCGTGTTTTTCGAATATTCGCCGGTGACAATCACACCGAGCCGGCCCTGCTTCACGCCGCTCACAAAATGGGCAGAGCGTTCCGAATAGTCGCCATCAGCGGTCGAGAAAGCATAGCGATCGCCGACTTCCGCGCCATTAAACGCACTCTTGAGAATCACGTTGACCACGCCGCCCGTTGCATCGGATCCGTAAACCGCCGACGCACCGTCGGTGAGCACCTCGACGCGTTCAATCGCCGCGAGAGGGAACTGACTGACATCGACAAAGCTGATACCGTTGCGGGCGTTTGCACCGTTGGTGGCCAGCCGCCGGCCATTCAACAACACCAGCGTGCCGGAGTTATGGAGGGAAACGCGAGCGCCGCCGTAAGTGCTGGTGACTCCCGTGCTGGCGTTGGAAAGGCCAATGTTGCCGGAACCCGACAGCGCGGGAACTTGTTTGCGCAGCACCTCGAGCAGGTTCGTCGCAACCCCTCCGCGTTCGATGGCGTACCGCGTAACAATTGTCAGCGGAGCCGCGTCGCGCGGCATCGTCAGGCTGGAACCGGTGACTAAATAACGGTCGAGTTTAACGACGTCCTGCTTGTCGGTGGCGGACGCCGGTTCGGTTTGGGCTGCCCCAGAAAGTACGGAGCTGACCGCTGCCGCGATTACGCTCGCGATTCGGGCAAAGTGAGGGAGTTGAAGAGGCTTGTTTGTTCGCATGGTAGTCAAACGGATGGCGCGGAGGTGGCGCACCACTGGCGCGCCACCGCCAATCCACATGAAATTTACAAACCAAACCTAACCGAAAGACCAACCGAATTTTGCGCTAAATGTATTATTCAGGGCACTACGGACGGACCTTACGGTAAGATCGCCGGAATTATTGAAAACCCGGCCTGCCTAAAGGTTAAGGCAGCTTCGCCGCCGCGACTTTGGCGGACTGGGCCGCGCGGTAGTCGTCGAGCGCTTTTTTCGTTTTCGGGTCGTTCAAGGCCAGCATAGCCACGGCAAAGAGCGCGGCATTGACCGCCCCGGCTTTGCCAATCGCAAAAGTCGCGACCGGTATGCCGCCCGGCATCTGCACCATTGAGAGCAACGAATCGAGACCTTTAAGCGACGCCGATTCCATCGGCACGCCCAATACGGGCAAGGCCGTCAAGGCCGCCGCAACGCCTGCGAGGTGCGCCGCGCCACCTGCGGCCGCGATCACGCACTTGAGCCCACGCGCCTCGGCGCTGGTGGTCCATTCGTGCATCAATTGCGGCGTGCGATGCGCGCTGATCACGCGTTTCTCGTAGGGAACACCGAGCGCATCGAGCGTCTGCGTGCAATGCTGCATCGTTTCCCAATCTGATGTGCTGCCCATGATAACTCCAACGAGTGGTTGTGCCATAATGCCGCCCAGTTAGTGAACCACTTTCATGGCTTCAACCGTGAAAACCATTTTTTCGGCAAAAAAGATGCGTGCTTCCGATTACTCGCCCAGTCCCAGCAGGTGGCGTAACTTCAGATCTTCGCGCAACCGCTCTCGAAGCTCTGTCCGCAATGACTGCCAGGCCCACGCGTCGAAATGCGGCGTTCCCCTCGCCCGCTCCAACTCGTTCCAGGCCCGCAATAGCGTCGCAAATTCCTCCACGTGCGCCGTCGAGCCGCTCCCCTTCCCGCGAAATTCGCTCTGAGACTCGTCGGCCGCGGCATCCCCTTCCGCCCACTCCATCGTCGAACGCTTCCGCAAAAATGCCTGCAGCACCAAGGCAACAACGCCTGCGCCCGCAGCCATTATGAAACAACCCATTTCGCCCCGACAAACTCCGACAAACGCCATTCCCGTGCATAAAGCCACCGCGCTCAGATATCCCGCGCAGGCCAATCTCGCCAGTACCACGCCCCAGTCGGTCGAAGTTAGGCTTGCGTGATCGGGTGCGGCGCGATTCATCAAATCCCTGTAAGCACCTTCGGTGCCATCGCCGAGCCGCTTGCATTACATACGTCCTGACCTTGCAGCATTGAACTTTTCCCCCACCACGGGGTCCACTAAACCTTTTACCATGACCAAGACCATAGCTCTGTCCTCCCTCCTTGCGCTCGCGCTCGCCGGCTTTTTCAGCGGCTGCCGCACCATCGATTATGACAACTCCGGCGGCAACTACGCCGTCTTTCAACTCGGCGAATTTAAAGGCCTGGTGAACACCAAGGCGCCCGAAGCGGCGGAGGCCGTCAAAAAAGCCGTGCAGCAACTCGACCTCTTTCAAACCTACGCCGTCGTCAACAAGTACGAAGCACAGGTCCTCGCCCGCACCCGCAACGATCAAAAGGTTCGCATCAACATCGAGGAATCCAACAGCCGCCAGACACTCATCCGCATCCGTTGGGGCGAAGGCGGCGACTACGGCAGCTCTCGCAAACTTTTCGACAAAATCGATGCCATCCTGCTCGCCGGCGGGGTGAAATAATCCGCGTAGTACGCATTCAAATACTCTCGGCCCGGCCTGAAACGCCGGGCCTTTTTTGCGCGCCGTTTTCCCGGCGCTCCATTTTTCTCAGCTCATCTTTTCGATCCGCGCCGCTACGTCAGCCCGCAACCGGTCGACGTAGCCAAGCGTGTAGTCGCGCACCGAAAGCTTGGGATCGTTCACCAACGGCGTCAGATCCATCGTCCAAGTGATGCCCTCCAGCCGGTCCGTCGCGTGCGAGGTATGAAACGTCGCGTTGGCCAGCCGCCGCCCCACCGTCGCGAGGTCGTAGCGTTTGCCACCGGCGATTTGCGAATCGAACTCCTTCAACATTTCCGCCGCTAGCCCCGGTCGGCGCCCGGAATCGAGCGCCACCTTGTCATCATCGAGCAGCCAGTCGAGGTCGCGCCAAACCTCACAACCCAGCACGCGGACCGGACGCCGCTCCGCCGGCATCGCGCGCAAAACTTCCAGACTGCGCAACAAAACGCCGATGTGCGTATCGTGTTTGTCGGCCGGATTGTGGAGGTAAATCACCTCCGCCTTGCAGCCGTTTAAAATCGTCGCCAAGTCGCTGCGAACTGGTTCGGCTTCCTTGGAGGATTTTACCAGCGCGCTCGGATGCGCCAGCTGGATTTGAATTCCATACCGCCCGCGTTTCGCTGCGCGACGCTGCTCGTCGCGACGGACTTCCTTCATCTGTTCGTCGATATAATTAGCATAAACCCCCGAGCGCGGACTGCCCGCGCCATCCGTCACCACCACGCCACCGAACCATTTCCCAGGGGTTTCCAGGCAATCGACGATTCCCGCGTGAGCCATGATCTCGATGTCATCCTGATGCGCCGCGATGCAAAGATGCGTGACCTGCGCCAGCGCCACCAGCGGAGACAGGCCATCGGGCACGAAGATGTCGGCGGCGGGTTGGAAAAATTTCACGACCAAAGTCTGTTTGGATAATCGCCTTTTTCAACCAGTGCGTTCAAGGCCGCGACCACGCGCGGCTTGTCCTCGCGATACGTCACGCCAAACCAGTTGCTTGTCGTCGGCAGCACCTTCACCGCCGCTTCCTTGCGCGCGATCAAATCCGAAATCGAGCCGGGCAGATAAAATTCCGCCTTCAATGGATTCTGCGGCATCGTCTCGGTCAAAAACGTTCGAAAGCGCTCGTCGAGGCGTGGAAAAATTCCCGGCGTAAAACCCCAGCAGTTCATCGAAACAATCGTCTCGCCTGCGAATTTCCGCCCAAAACCAACCTCCGTCGGCAAAATGCCGGTGTGCTCCGTTACGCCCTGCAGCGCGCCGTCGCTTGCCACCTGGCAAACGCCGCGCGACACCGCACCATTTTCGGAAAGCGTATTTGCCAGATGAAAACCAACCATCGCTGCACTCGTGCCGGTGGCGTTTTTTAAAAATCCGGCGAGTTGCCTGAACGAATCCGCGCCATAAAAATCGTCCGCGTTGATGACTGCGAATGGCTCGCGCATCGCCTCGCGCGCGCACCAAGTTGCGTGCCCTGTGCCCCAAGGTTTTTCGCGTCCGGCCGGAACGGCAAAGCCCGCCGGCAGCGCGTCGACCGATTGAAAAACATAATCAACCGCGATGCGCCCAGCGTATTTCGCGCCAATTTGCTCGCGAAACATCTTCTCAAAATCCCGCCGGATCACGAAAACCACGCGGCCAAAACCGGCGCGCAACGCGTCGAATACGGAATAATCGAGAATGGTTTCGCCCGACGGTCCAACCGGGTCGATCTGTTTAAGACCGCCATAGCGGGAGCCCATGCCGGCAGCGAGAACAAGAAGCGCAGGTTGCATCCCACCAAAAAAGCCGCCGCCGCCCCCCGGCGCAACCCAGATATATCGCCACCGCCTCCACCCTTCACCAACACCCATCGAAAGCCGTCACCCGCCTGCAAACATTAGTTCTCCCAGATAGTTGGTCACGTATTACGTGATGGCGTGGGCGAAACTCTGATAAATAACGAGGTGCTCTTCGTGCCGTTTTTCGGCGGGCGGGATATGAAGGCGCAGGGGGCTCGAACTATTTTCCCAGGCGGCGGAGAGCTTTGTTGATTTTTTCCACGTCGCAATGGGTCGAGTCATAGGCGGGACCGAGCCATTCCAGCCATTCGCGGCCGAGGTCGGTATCCGGCTCCTTGATACAGGCGAGCATGTCGTGAAAAGCTTCCAGACCGCCGCAATCCTCGGGTGGGCCGGCGCGTTCGCCCGCGGTGCAGGATGGGTAGGCAACGCCTTTTTCGACCGCGACGGTTTTCTCCACACGAACTTCCACCTGCCACCCTTCGCCAAAATTGTAGGCGTAGTGCAGCCGGTCGCGCGAGGCGAGGTCCAGGTCGGCCAGCGTGACGTCGCGATCGTCCTCGATCACTATCTCATCCTTACGCAAGGGATTTCCAAAGCGAAGATCATCGATGACAAATTCGTGGGTTTGATAGTCGTACCAGTCAAAAAGCACTTGAATGCTGTCGTGCAGACGGCTTAGCCACATCGTTTCACGAACCAACAATCTCCGCCAGATCCGCGGGGTGCATCCGACCACGCTCAGCCGCAACGAAAATGCCTTTTCCTGCGGTTTCTTGACGGGCGAGCCTTTGCCTTCGTGCAACGAGATCATGGACGTGCAGTGTTAAACGGCCACGCCCCCGTCATGCAAGCCAAGCATCCGTCCCGCGCCGCTCACCAAACACGGCTGACGACACGTGCTTCGAGGGCGTTTTGCGCCTCCGCAGGCAATTGGTTCAAAAAATCCAGCCCGGTGCGCCGCTCGATCTCGTCGATCGAAGTGAGATAACGGCCTGATTCGATTTCGGCCGGAGTGTCTTGGGGAAAAATAAATGCCTCGGCGCGGACCCGACCTTCATTCTCGTCAATTATGATCATATAGAATGCCTCGGGCACTGCGATGCGGCGTTTCAAACGCACCGGTCTGTCGCCAAAAATGGGCCCAACCAGCACCCATACTTCGCCAAAGCGGGCCGGATAATTCGTCGCGATGCGTTGCTCCAATTCCTTCCATGGACCGGCGTTGAGCGCGTGTTTTTGCGGGCAAATATTCGACAATCGAAACGTTTCTTCCTGCGCCTCGCGTCCATAGTGAAGCGCGATCGCGTAGTTCGGCGCCATGTGTCCGCGATCATAACCGCTGCGCGCGTAATCGTTCGATTCGACACGCGCCACCGTGCGCGCATCCGTCGTGAATTCTTCAGGCCGGGGCGGCAGTTCTTCCAATTTCCCGTCGCGCACACGATACGCAGTCCAGACAGGATTGCCCAACTCGTCACTGTAGCCGTTCGTGAAACCGTGATTCGAAAGCACGCGCAAGCCATGCGTCGCGGTCGTTCGCACCAACTGCGGTTGGCCACCATAAAAACTCCCGTCCTTTCCCTCCGCAACCGCCGCGACGTAATCCTTGCTGTAGTAAAGTTGCCAAAGATCCCACGCGACGTCGAAGGCGCTCACGTGTTTGCGCGAATCGAAACAATTTCCCACCAAGCGCGAAACCTCGGCTTGGCGCGCGGGCGTTTGGCAAACGTACCAACCGCCGATCACGCCCCAAACCACGAGGTTGGCGACGAGGAAAAAGCGGCGAAAGGAACGCGGCTGGGATTTTGCGGGAGAAGATTTCGAAGATTTGCGGGCCACGGAAAAAGTGAGTCGTGCCGCAACAGACCAGGCAACTCCGACCGTGTTCGCCAAACGCCGCCCCTAAAAATACATGAAGGCCGCCCCTTGAAGAGGCGGCCCACATGACCTAACACCAAGCAAACCGTAAGAACTACAAACGAGCATCGTTCCCTAGAACGATGTTGACTACACAGAGGTAGACGCGGGCTTTCGAAATTCGCTCAAAATTATCCAGAAATTATTCACAGAATTCACGATTTTCGTTAAACACTAAAACGCAGCATTTAACGCCAAATCCACGACATGGCCGCGAATTTTTCGTCTGATAAAAATTCGCTAAATCCAGCCGATTTCGAACGCGGTTAATTTTTCTTCGCGGATTCCGTGAACGCAGGTTGCTCCACTTCGCGCGGCAATGGCGTGCTCGTGAGCGGATAGCGAAAAGTTTTCCCCTCGTAGTTGCGGAAAACAACTTCGTCGTCGGTGATTTTTTCCACGTAGTCGGGATTGATCGGCACCTTGCCGCCGCCGCCGGGAGCGTCGATGACGTATTGAGGAACCGAATACCCCGTCGTGTGGCCGCGCAATGCCTGGATGATCTCGATGCCCTTGCGCACATCGACTTTAAAGTGCGAGCCGCCGGTGATCAGATCCATTTGATAGAGGTAATACGGGCGCACGCGCATGCGCAGCAGGCGGTGGACAAGCGCTTTCATGACTTCGGCGTCGTCGTTCACGCCTTTTAGGAGAACCGATTGGTTGCCCAACGGGACGCCGGCGAAAGAAAGACGTTCGCACGCGTCGCGCAGCTCGGCAGTGGCTTCTTTGGGATGGTTGACGTGGATGCTCATCCAAATCGGACCGTATTTTTTGAAAATTTCGCAGAGTTCCGGCGTGATACGTTGCGGCAGGAAAACCGGAATGCGCGAACCGATGCGGATGAATTCCAGATGCTTGATCGCGCGCAGCCGACTGAGCAGGTGCTCCAGTTTTTTATCGGAGAGCAAAAGCGGATCGCCGCCCGAGAGCAGCACGTCGCGGATTTCCGGATGCGATTCGATGTAGCGCAGCCCCTGCTCGAACTCCGGATGGAAATTGTAGTCCTGCGCATTGCTCACAAGCCGGCTGCGCGTGCAGTAACGGCAGTACGAAGCACAGCGATCCGTCACGAGAAACAACACGCGATCCGGGTATCGGTGCACGAGGCCTGGAACCGGCGAGTGCTCGTCTTCGCCAAGCGAATCGAGCATTTCCTCCGCCGAAGTAATCGACTCGCCTTCGCGGGGAATGACTTGTTTGCGAATCGGACAATTCGGGTCGTTGACGTCGATCAGATTGAAAAAATACGGCGTAATCGCCAGCGCGAGCTTGTGGCCGGCGAAAGCGATGCCGCGCCGTTCCTCTGTCGTAAGCGTCATGTAGCGCTCCAGCTGGTCGAGCGTCGTGATGCGATGCTTGAGTTGCCAGGTCCAGTCCCGCCATTCGGAAGCTGGGATGTGCTGCCAATGGCCCTGACCTTCATACCAATTGGCGCGATCTTCTATGTATGCCATGAGAGTGCAAAAAAGTTAGGAAGCTAACTACTTCTGTCAATCGTCACCAGAAATCCGTTACATCCAGCTTCTGACAAACATGTTAACAAACACATTCATCCCATTTCGCCGCCGACGAAAAAAATTTACCTGCGTAACTTCGCGATTTTGCACAAAGCGCTTGGCACAGGCCACCCGAAAGCCTTTCGTTGGGCTTTAATGTCCACGTTCCGCCCAGGTGTTCTCGCTCTCGAAGATGGTTCCGTGTTTCGCGGCCGCGCTTTTGGCGCCGATGCCACAATCGCGGGCGAATGCGTTTTCAATACGTCGATGACGGGTTACCAGGAGATCATCACCGATCCGTCCTACTTCGGCCAGATCGTCACGATGACCGCCGTTCAGATTGGCAACTACGGGATCAACGACGAAGACACGGAAGCCACCATTCCGAAATGCTCGGCTTTGGTCGTGCGCGAACTTTCGCCCATCGTCAGCAACTGGCGCAGCCAGATGTCGCTCGACGAATATTTTAAGAAATACGAAATTCCGGGCTTGAGCGAAATCGACACCCGCGCGCTCACGAAAAAACTTCGCGTCGACGGCGCGATGAAAGCCTGCCTCAGCACGCTACCGCTCAGCGACGAAGAAGCCGTCCAACGCGCCCGTAGCTGGCAAAACATGGCTGGCGCCGACTACGTGAAAGATGTTACGAGTCACGCGCCTTTCATCTGGCACCCGAACGAATCGAAGAATTTCAACACGCCCTACATGCCCGTTGGCACCACGATGAACGCACCCGGAATTCCGGCCAAGCGTTTCAAAGTCGCCGCCTTCGATTATGGCGCGAAGTTTTCGATTTACCGCAAACTCATCCGCCATGGTTTCGACGTGCACGTTTTGCCCGCCACCGCCACCGCCGAGGAAGCCCGCGCGATCAAGCCCGACGCCATTTTTCTCTCCAACGGTCCCGGCGATCCGTCCGCTCTGCCGTACATTCACAAAACCGTCACGGCACTCCTTCCCGATTTCCCGATGTTCGGCATTTGCCTCGGACACCAGATGATCACGCACGCGCTCGGCGGCGCAACCTTCAAGCTCAAGTTCGGCCATCGCGGCGGCAACCAGCCGGTGAAAAATCTCGAAACCGGCAAAGTCTCCATCACCGCGCAAAATCACGGCTTCGCCACCGATCCGAAATCCATCGAAAAAGCCGGCGCCAAAGTCACCGAGATCAATCTCAACGACAACACCGTCGAAGGTCTGCGCCACACGAAGCTTCCTGTTTTCTCCGTGCAATACCACCCGGAAGCCGCCCCCGGTCCGAACGACGCCGATCCGCTCTTTGTCGATTTCTACAAAATGGTAGAAGCCCGCAAAGCCGGTAAGATCTGAGCTGAATCCGAAATCCCGTAATCGAGGTGGAGCGCATTGACCTCGATGCGCTGGTTCGAGAGCGACGTTATCAAGCGCGTTGAGGTTCAGTTTATGCGCTTCACTTTGGTTTTCATCTGTGCTGCCAAGAAAGCCGTTCTACAAAATCCATCGGGCTGAGGTAAATTTTCCCTCCGGGCAGCCGATAGTTCTGTTGGAAGGTTTTTTGCCCTCATGAAAAAATGGATCGTCCTGCTCGTTTTGGCTTTCGCCGGCTGGTGGTGGCTGCGCGACGCTCCCGCGACTTGGAAAGGCATGCCGGCCCCAGCCGAACCATCCCAAACCGTTAAGAATCTACCCCCGCCTTTTCGTCACGGAAAATATCTCATCACGCCACTCGCGACCTATTCATGTCAGGCCGTTGTTCTCAGCCGCGATCGTTACCGGTTCGATCCAGGTGCGAAACTCGCCCCGATCGATCTGGCGCTCGGGTGAAAATCGATGTCGATCGCCGGCGTCATCAATGACCTGAAAATTTCCCAATCTGGCCGTTGGTACGAATATTCCTGGCGCAACGAAGCGCCACTGGAGCCCTCGCAAATCGCCCTGCAATCGGCCAACACGCATTGCATTCCGTCCGATGCCAACGTCGAACGCCAACTTCTGTCGATCCGCCGCCACGATTATGTGGACTTGGAGGGTTACCTCGTCGCGGTGGACGGTCCGGACAATTTCACGTGGCGCTCTTCACTCTCACGCAACGATACTGGGGGCGGCGCTTGCGAATTGATGTTCATCACTCGCATCACGCGACGGAAGTTGTGACTGTAATGAATATCAGCCGAGCCACTTCTCGAACTTCACCGCGTCGTCCGGCGTATCGACGCCGATCGTCGGATCCTCGGTGATGCCGACGGCGATGTCGTAACCATTTTCGAGCACGCGGAGTTGTTCGAGTTTTTCGATTTGTTCGAGTTGCCCCATCGGCAGCTTGGCGAATTTTTCGATCAAGCCGGCTTTGTAAGCGTAAAGCCCGAGATGTTTGCGCGCCGGATTGGCCAACACCCACGCTTCGTCGACCATGCCGCCTTTGTCGCGAGCGAAAGGCATCGGTGAACGCGAAAAATACAGGGCCCGCCCGTCGCGGCGCATGACGACCTTCACTTGATTTGGGTTGGCAAAATCCGCCGGGTTTTTGAATGGCGTCGCCAAAGTCGCCATGTCGACCGGCCCCGCAATAAGTTCCGCCAGACGACGGATTTGCGCGCCGGTGACGAGAGGCTCGTCAGCTTGGACGTTGATCACGTAGTCCGCTTTGACGGTCCGATTGGCTTCGGCGAGACGATCTGTACCGGACTGATGTTGGACGCCGGTCATGATCGCTTTAAATCCGTGCTGCGTCAGACAGTCCGCCAGAAGCTTATCATCCACAGCAAAATAGAGAGGAAATTCCGGCACCTCTTTCTTGATGCGCTCCGCCACCCAGAGCAAAAGGGGGCGGCCTTTGATCAAATGGAGCAATTTTCTAGGAAAACGGGTCGATTCCAACCGGCACGGCACGATGATTGCAGTCATGGACATAAGGATATGGAACCGCAGGCTGGGCGATGGTTTTTGAGGTTGCAAGCCAGCCCAGCGCGCGGAGCATGTCGGGCTAATCACGCATGGAAACGAAAGACACAACACCACAAACCAGTAAACAGCTCACCAAGGAGCTGGTGGTGAACAACAAGATGGGCATCCATGCTCGTCCGGCCGCAATGATCGTCCGTATCACCAATAAATTTAAGGCCGACGTTTTCGTTGAAAAAGACGAAGAGCAAGTGAACGGCAAAAGCATTATGGGACTCATGATGCTCGCCGCTGGCAAAGGCTCCAAAGTGAAATTCATCGCCACCGGCGACGACGGCCAGCAAATGCTGAACGAGCTTGAACAACTCTTCGCTCGCAAGTTCGACGAAGTTTGATCTATCGCAAAATCCAACACGCTGAAGCCCGCAGTCATGTGCGGGCTTTTTGATTTTGCGACGACGAGAGCGCGAGAAAACTCTGCCAGTCTTTCGCGATTCCTGTTTGCACGCCGGCCTTGCGCCATGGTGAGATCGCGGCCTCCTTTTTCCCATGCTCATCCTTCGCGGCGCACCCGCCCTTTCCGAGTTCCGCATCAAGAAGCTTCAGCAAGATCTCGCCTCCGCCGGCTTCCCGGCCCGCGAGATCGCGACGCAATTCATCCATGTCATCGAACTCAATCCCAGCGCCGGACTTAACGACGACGAGTTCAACGTCCTGGAAAAACTCCTGACTTACGGGCCGCATCGCGAAGAACACTCACCCAAGGGCCTGCTCCAAATCGTCGCCCCGCGCCCGGGAACCATTTCCCCTTGGTCGTCAAAAGCGACCGATATCGCGCACATCTGCGGCCTCACCAAAATCAAACGTATCGAGCGCGCCGTTGCCTATTGGATCGACCTCGATGCTTCCGCGGCCAATTCCAATCCGCAGATCGCCGCCAAACTTCACGATCGCATGACGCAGGTCGTCTTCGGCGATTTCCCGCAGCTCGAAATCCTTTTCAAACACGAAAAACCGCGTCCGCTCTCCAGCGTGCCGGTGCTCGCCAAAGGTCGCGCCGCCCTTGTCGAGGCAAACCAATCGCTAGGCCTAGCCCTCGCGGACGACGAAATCGACTACCTCGTCAAAAGTTTCACCACGCTCGGCCGCGACCCGAACGACATCGAGCTCATGATGTTCGCGCAGGCCAATTCCGAGCATTGCCGTCACAAGATTTTCGGCGCCACGTGGGACATCGACGGCGAAAAACGCGATCTCTCGCTGTTCGCGATGATCAAGAACACCTACAAGCTGCACAGCGAGGGCATCCTTTCCGCGTACAAAGACAATGCCGCCGTGCTCGCCGGCCCGCGCGCCCCGCGTTTCTACGTCAATCCGACCACCGGCGAATACGCCGCGCACGACGAAGAAGTTCATATCCTCTGTAAGGTCGAAACCCACAACCATCCGACCGCCATCTCGCCATTCCCCGGCGCCGCTACCGGTTCCGGCGGCGAAATCCGCGACGAAGGCGCCACCGGCCGCGGCTCCAAACCCAAGGCCGGCCTCACCGGTTTCACTGTATCCAATCTTAAAATACCGGGCGCCGTGCAGCCTTGGGAAAAAGACAACGGCAAACCCAACCGCATCGTCTCCGCGCTCGACATCATGATCGACGGCCCGCTCGGCGGCGCCGCTTTCAACAACGAATTCGGCCGCCCCGCCATCAACGGCTATTTCCGCACTTTCGAGCAGGCCGTGCCTGCTCGAGTTGAAGCTAAAAGTTTAAGTCCGAAGTCCGACGCTGGCACCACTTCCGCTTCAACTTCTCACCTAAACTCCCACGAAGTGGAGCTCCGGGGCTATCACAAACCCATCATGCTCGCCGGCGGCCTCGGCAACATCAAACCCGAGCACGTCCAAAAAGGCACCATCGAGCCCGGCGACCAACTGATCGTCCTCGGCGGACCCGCGATGCTCATCGGCCTCGGCGGCGGCGCCGCCAGTTCGATGGCGAGTGGTTCAGGCCAGGAAGATCTCGATTTCGCCAGTGTCCAGCGCGACAACGCCGAAATGGAACGACGCTGCCAGGAGGTCATCGACCGCTGCTGGGCGCTCGGCGCGGAAAATCCCATCTCCTTCATTCACGACGTTGGCGCCGGCGGCCTCTCGAACGCACTCCCTGAACTCGTAAACGACGGCGGCCGCGGCGGCCGTTTTCACTTGCGCGCCATTCCCAACGACGAGCCCGGCATGACCCCGCTCGAAATCTGGTGCAACGAATCGCAGGAGCGCTACGTCCTCGCGGTTCCTTCGGCCCGCCTCAAGCAGTTCGCCGAGCTCTGCAAACGCGAACGTTGTCCCTTTGCGATAGTTGGTGAAGCCACCGAGGAAAAACAGCTCGTCCTCGAAGATCCGTGTTTTAACAACAAGCCCATCGACATGCCGCTTGAGGTCCTGCTCGGCAAACCGCCCCGCATGCACCGCAGCGAGAAATCCCTCAAGCGTTTCCTTCCCACGCTGAAACTCAACGGCGTGACCCTCGACGACGCCGCCCGCCGCGTTCTCGCCCACCCCGCCGTCGCCGACAAAACCTTCCTCATCTCCATCGGCGACCGCACCGTCACCGGCCTTATTTGCCGGGACCAAATGGTTGGCCCCTGGCAGGTGCCCGTCGCCGACTGCGGCGTCACCACAACCGCCTTCGACACCTACACCGGCGAAGCCATGGCCATGGGCGAACGCACACCCGTCGCAGTTAACAACGCCGCTGCCTCCGCCCGTCTCGCCGTCGGCGAGGCTCTCACCAATCTCGCCGCCGCCCAGATCGGCGAAATCGGCAAGGTCAACCTTTCCGCCAACTGGATGGCAGCGCCAGCCATTCCCGGAGACGGCGCCGACCTCTACGCCGCCGTGCATGCCGTCGGCATGGAACTCTGCCCCGCCCTCGGCATCACGATTCCCGTCGGCAAAGACTCGATGAGCATGTCGACCGTTTGGAAAGACGGCGCCGAGCAAAAGCGCGTCACCGCTCCTATTTCGCTCATTGTGTCGGCCTTCGCGCCTGTCACCGACGTCCGGCTCTCGCTCACGCCTCAGCTTCAGCGCCCCGCGCTAAAGCCAGTTGAAGCAGGAAGTTTAAGTTCAAGTACGGCTGCTTCCACTTCAACTCCCAACTTAAACAATCAGCAGGAGGACACCGTGCTCCTGCTGATCGATCTCGGTCGCGGCAAAAATCGCCTCGGCGGCTCCATCCTTGCCCAAGTCTTCAACCAGACCGGTACCGAACCAGCCGACGTAGACGATCCGGGCGATCTCAAGGCTTTCTGGGAAGCGATCCAAAAACTCGGCCAGCAGAAAAAGATTCTCGCTTATCACGACCGGTCCGACGGCGGTCTCTTCACCACCGCCGTCGAAATGGCTTTCGCCGGTCATACCGGTGTTACGCTGGAACTTCCTCCGTCCAAACCCGGCCCTGGTGCGAACAACGCTTCGTCTTCGCCCTTTGCCCAGCTCTTCTCCGAGGAACTCGGCGCTGTCATCCAAGTGCGCGAGTCCGATCTCGACGACGTTTCAGACGTTTTGCGCCATGCCGGTTTTAAAACCTGCACCTCGCGCATCGGCACACTCAATGGCGATTTCCGTTTTGAAGTTCGCCAAAGCGGCAAGAGTTTGTTCAGCAGCGATCTCACCGAACTTCGCGCAATCTGGTCCGATACCACGCGACGCATCGCTTCACTTCGCGACAATCCCGCCTGCGCCGAAAGCGAGTACCAACTCAAGCTCGACCGCTCGAACCCGGGGATTACACCCAAGCTCACGTTCGATCTTAAAGCACCCGCCATCCTTTCGGCCCGCCCGCCCATGGCCATTCTTCGCGAGCAGGGCGTTAACGGTGAAATCGAAATGGCCGCCGCCTTTAGCCGCGCCGGCTTCAAGGCCATCGACGTTCACATGACCGACATTTTGTCGGGCCGGATTTCGCTGAAAGACTTCCGCGGTGTCGCCGCGTGCGGCGGCTTTAGCTACGGCGATGTGTTAGGCGCCGGCGAAGGCTGGGCGAAGAGCATTCTCTTCAACGAACACGCCCGCGCCGAGTTCACCGCCTTCTTTGCCCGCAAAGACACTTTTGCCCTCGGCGTGTGCAATGGCTGCCAGATGATGAGCAATCTCCATTCGATCATCCCCGGTGCCGATCACTGGCCGCATTTTGTGCAAAACAAGTCCGAACGCTTCGAGGCGCGCTTCGCCTCGCTTAAGATCGAGAAGAGCCCGAGCATTCTTTTTGCCGGTATGGAAGGTTCGGTTATTCCGATCGCCGTTTCGCACGGCGAAGGCTACGCCGAGTTCAAGGACGCCGCCGCCGCGAAGGCATGCAGCGATTCCGGACTGGTCTGCGCCCGTTACGTCGACAACAAGCACCAGGTCACCGAACAGTACCCGCTCAATCCGAATAGCTCCCCGCTCGGCATGACCGCGCTTACCACGCGTGACGGTCGCGTCACCATCATGATGCCGCATCCCGAACGCGTTTTCCGCACCGTGCAAATGAGCTGGCACCCCGCCGACTGGGGCGAAGACAGCCCGTGGATGAAACTTTTCTACAACGCCCGCGCCTGGGTGGGATAAACGAGCCGTGCTGATTCGACTCGGCCTCGCCCTGATCGTTTCGCTGGCTACGTGCAGCTGCACGACGCAGTCAGTCGCCCCAGCTTCCACCGCGGTTGTTCATTCTGTTGGGCCAGACCAGCAGGATTTACATGCCATCCTCGAACCAATCGTCACAAAAACGAAAGTCCCGGGTCTCGCCGCCATTGTTCTACAAGGTGACAAAATCGTCGCCCAAGGCGTCGCTGGTGTTCGAAAACGCAAACATACCGAATCAATCACCATCGACGACCGATTCCTGCTCTGCTCCGGTGGAAAAGCCATGACCGCCACTCTGGCCGCTGTGGCGGTCGAGGAAGGCAAGCTATCGTGGAACACCACCCTCGGCGAAATCTTCGGCGATAAAATTAGAGGCATGCATCCAGCCTGGAAGCCTGTGACGGTGGCCCAATTGCTAGAGCACCGCGCCGGTGTACCCACGGACGGAGCCCTGTTTTGGTCGGTGGCAAAGTTGCATTTTTCAAGGCGCAGCGAGCAAGAAAAACGCCAGGCGATCATCGAAAAAGTTTTGAGAAAAGCTCCACCTCATCTGCCAGGCACACGTTATGTCTACGCCTCCATCGACTACGTCATGGTTGGAGCCATGCTCGAAAAAATCAGCGGTCAGGCATGGGAATCCTTGATCAAAGCCAAACTCTGGGAGCCATTGAATATGACTTCAGGCGGATTTGGCGTTCCCGGCACTCATGGCAAAATTGATCAGCCGTGGAGCCACTGGGGAATGATTGTCACCGGACATCCCGCGGGCCCGGCAGCCTCTGGGCCGATCTCGCCTCTCCACTTTTCGGGGCCCCAGCTGGCACGGCAAATATGACGATCTTAGACTGGGCAAAATTTTGCGCCCTGCATTTGCGAGGCGACCCAGCCAACCCGAACCATCAGGCAAATCTATTGACGGCCGCCTCTTTCGCGGCGCTTCATCACGCGGAGCCCGGCCGTTTTTATCAGGCAGGCTGGATTTTGCTAAAAAAACCCTGGGCCAATGGTCATCGTCCGGGTGATACCGGCCGCGTGATTTCCAGCCAGGGCGACAACGGTTTCTGGCATTGCGAAGCATGGCTCGCCCCGGAAATCGATTTCGCGCTGCTCGTCATCTGTAACGAAGGCGGCGTGACAAGCAGCAAACCCGCAAACATCGTATGCCGCGAAACGACGCAGGCATTGCTCAAAATATTCGGTCCTAAAAACGAATAGGTATAGGTCTGCGCTTCATCACCGCGCATCCCGAGCGTGGTTTCCGCAGCCGCAATAACTAGGCATTGGCTTTGCCAGCGAGGGCGGAACGCGCCTTGGCTTTCTCGTCCTCTGTCAGGGCCAAGGGATAAAAATCATCCCGCAGCACCACGGGACTCCCGATTTTTTCCTGCGAAACCAACGCGACCATGGTTTGGTGCGCGTTGTCTGCATACAATGGTTCGTGTTTGACCGGGAATACAACCTTACCGTTAACAGAGCGGCCATCCGCCAGCTGCCCAGCGAATTGATACTCATATCCTGTCGTCTTACCTTTCGCGTTTTGCTCAACGACCTGGGTGACTTGCACGATAACTTCGTCCGAACGGCGCGCACAACGGCGGGCATCGGCCAGGCTTCGCAACGCTTTCACCCCAAGAATCGCAGCAGATCCGCCGATCAATCCGATACCAGCCAGCAGCATAAATATCACCGACGCCCACCGACTGCCCGTTCGATTAACCGCCCAGGAAAGCGCAAAATCCTCGGGGTGGGCAGGATCATATCGCACAACTGGATCAGAGTCTTTCTCCAGTTCATTAAACAATGTGTCGAATTTCAATTTACCGCGATGAACAGCGCCTTTCTGGTCGAGATACGCCACATCCAGATCGTACTCATGAAAAACAAACTTGCGGGTAGTCACGCGCCCACCCGCCTCGGCGCTGCCAGCCGGCACCCCGGACTTCCAAATGCGCGACTGCTTTAGGATTTCCTGGGCGTTATCCATCTGCCACCAGCCAAAAGCCACGGCAACCGCCAGTCCAAGCAGGATCAGCAACGCGCCTCCCGCTCCAAATTTCCAAACAAAAGAATTCTTCAGCTTAAGGGGTAGTGACGGGAGAATCATCGAGACTAACCAACATAAAACCGAACCCCTGTAAAGCACCAAAAATCAGCGATGTCGCTCAACGCTCCGTCCTCACCGCGTAAGGCTAAACTACAAAACGGCCTCCACCACCGCGCAAACTCGCCGAACCACTTATTTTTACTGTGCCTCGCTGACATCCGGAAAATCGCCCCTTCATCAGTGCCAATCCGTGTTCATAAGTGGTTTAGCCTTTCGGCTTCTGCGCATTGGGCGCCTTTTTGTGGCCAGACTTCAGACGCATTCCCGCCCGCTCACCCCACGCGTTTACCCGCAACAAACACGCTATCCACGGGATTGCCGCCCAGCTCATGCGCCAGGAGGCGCTCATCGCGATGGCGCAGCAAAATCAGATCGGCGCGGCGACCCGGCTCGATCGTGCCACGATCGGAAAACCCAAGCACTGCCGCAGCGTTCACCGTTGTCGCCACGATTGCCTCTGCTGGCGTCAGCCCGCAGTAGCGCACCGCCAGCGCGATCACGAGCGGCATGGAAAACGTCGGCGCAGTCAGCGGATTGAAATTACTTGCCAGCGCCAGCAGGCCGCCACTTTCCGCAAACGCACCAGCCCGCGCATAGCGGCGATCCAGGTGAAAACTCGTCGCCGGCGTCATCACGCCAATGGTATTCGACGCCGCGAGCGCAAGCATGTCCTCCTTTTTGGCGATTTCGAGATGGTCGACACTGCACATGAAAAATTTCAATGCCTCCGGAACCATGCCCAGCGACGCATAGAGATCCGATGCCACGCGCAGAGGCAGCCCGTGTTTGTGCGCGCGCTCGAACAACCGCTGGCACGCCTCTAACGGCCACGCGTCGGCGTCACAATTCGCGTCGATTGTGATGCCCGGAAATTCGTGCCACACCGCCGGCAACATTTCCCGCACCACCATGCGTGTGTGCGTCGCCGGGTCGCCTTCAATCGCCTGTCCGAGCAAGGCGGTCGGCATCACCGTGCCCGCCCATTCCTGTTGCACGCGCTGGATTGCGTGAAGCATTTTCAACTCGTTGTCGATATTCAGTCCATAACCACTCTTTACCTCTACGGTGGTCGTGCCTGCGCGCAACATCAAATCGAGCCGCGTGCGCAAACTGGCCGCGAGCTGCTTGCGCGTCGCTTCGCGCACTCCTCGCACGATCGCGTGAATACCGCCGCCGCGTTTCTGGATTTCCTCAGGACGCACGCCGTTGAGCTGTTGCTCCCAATCGGGCAACGGATCCCCCGCCCAGCAAGCGTGCGTATGGCAGTCGATAAAACCCGGCATCAACACGCGGCCGTCCGCTTCGATGATTTCCGCGCCATTGGGAGCGGCGATTTCGTTGTCCACCGCCGAAATTTTTCCATTCACGACGAGCACATCGCCACGCGGGATTACGCCGAGTTCGCGCAACGCCGGTCCGCGTCGCGGCCGCACAGCACCGTCGGTCGCAGTCGCAGCCGACTTCGTTTCAGCGAGCGTCAAAACACGGGCGTGGCGGATGAGCAAGGTCATGGATCGCGGGTATCTTGCGGCAAGCTGGCGCGCAGGAAAGCACGAATCACTCAACATCGACCTTTCCCACTTTGTGAGGCGATCCGTTTGCTTGCGCGTTGCGTGAACATAGTCCGCGCTTACCGTGAACTTTGTGTCGCGCGCCTCGAAACTTCTGCTGCCTGTCATCTACCTTGGCTTCATTAGCCTCGGGCTGCCAGATGGGGTGCTGGGCGTGGCGTGGCCCTCCATGCGTCAGACTCTCGGGCTTCCGCTTGGCCTCGCTGGGACGTTGCTGCTTGTGGTGACCCTGCTCTCCGGAGTTTCAAGTTTTTCCAGCGGTCGGATTCTTGCGCGTTTTCGAACGGGACCCGTTGTCATGGCAAGTTGCGCCCTGACCGGTTCAGCGCTGCTTCTCATCTCGCAAGCTCGCGGCGCCGCCTGGCTGTTCGCCGCCGCCGTTCCGCTGGGTTTTGGGGCGGGCGCAGTGGACGCGGGTCTCAATGCTTACGTCGCGCGCAACTACAGCGGACGACACATGAATTGGCTGCACGCCTGTTGGGGAATCGGCGCAACCTGCGGCCCCGTTTTGATGACTTTCGCACTCACTCATGCGATCGGGTGGCGAGGAGGTTATTTCGCCCTCGGTACCATCCAACTTTGTCTGGCCGCAATTTTCCTGTTCACGCTGGGTCTTTGGGCACAGCGGTCGCCTTCGCCCACCGTGACCGATCCGTTAACCACCGCCAAACCAAACGAACCCTCCGCGAAAGCCAACTCCGAGGCCGGCTGGCTTTCCGCGACGATTTTCGCCCTGTACGTCGCCGTGGAAGCCACTGCCGGCCTCTGGGCCTACACGCTCCTCACCGTGGGACGCGGTTTGCCACAATCCTCGGCTGGAACGTGCGTCGCTTTTTACTACGGATCGATCACCGGCGGCCGGATCGTGGCTGGCCTCGCCGTTGAACGCCTGGGGAATCGACAGATTGTGAAACTGGGTCTCGGCCTCGCTTCCGTCGGCGCGTTGCTGCTGACGTGCGCCTCCGACGCTCGTGCCGCGGGAATTGCACTTGCGTTGATTGGCGTTGGATTCGCCCCGGTCTATCCGTGTCTGATGCATGAGGTGCCAAAACGTTTCGCCACCAGCGCCACCTTCACCGTGATCGGGCGACAGTCTGGCGCGGCCTATATCGGCGGCGCCACGATGCCCGCCCTCATCGGCTGGTTGACCAGCGTCGTGTCGCTCGAAAGCATCTGCTGGATTCTGCTGATGGGAATCGCGTCGCTTGTCACCACAATCCTTCGGCTCGATCGAATCACCTGAATCCGCCGCTTTGTTGTCATTTTAGCGTCAACTCTAACCCGACTATATTCCTAACATCCATGCATTCCGCCCAACCAAAACTCGTCGTGCTTACAGGCGCGGGCATGAGCGCGGAGAGCGGCATTCCCACTTTTCGCGGCAATGGCGGGCTTTGGGAAAACCACCGCGTCGAGGATGTTGCCACGCCCGCAGCCTGGGCGCGCGATCGCGAACTCGTCCTGCGTTTCTACAATGAGCGACGTCGCAAAATGTGGAGCTGCGAGCCCAATGCCGGGCATTTCGGCCTGGCCGCCTTGGAATCGCAATTTCACGTCGAGGTCATCACCCAAAACATCGACAACCTCCACGAACGCGCTGGCAGCAGCCGCGTTTTGCATTTGCATGGCGAACTCAGCAAGGCCCGCAGCACGCTGAATCCTCAGCTCGTTTACGATATCGGCGAACGTGACATTTTGTTGGGCGACAAATGCGAGCGCGGTTCGCAGCTCCGTCCCCATATCGTTTGGTTCGGCGAAGACGTGCCGCTGTTTTCCCGCGCCGCCGAGATTGTCGGCGAGGCCGACCTCGTCGTGATCATTGGCACATCGATGCAGGTCTATCCCGCAGCGTCGCTGATCGATTTCGCACCACGTGGAGCGAAAGTTTTTCTCATCGATCCTCAGCCTTCGACAACCCGCCGTGGACTTACCGTTATTCCGATGGGAGCGAGCGACGGCGTCGCGCATCTCGCGCGTCTGCTGCAAGTCCGATCATAAAACGCCACGTGTCCTCGCGATGCGCTCAACGATGTGCGCATCGTCGCAGTTGCGAACACGCCACGCCCGAGCAGGACTGCTATTCACCACATCGCGGATTCCGCGAAATACCCCACTACCCCCGCCAGAGTCCTGCATTTCATGCCCCACTTCGCGCATGCCTTCGCCATGCGTTCACCCCTTTTCAAACGGAATTGTTCCGTGTGATACCCAAAAACATGCATACTACCCCGCTCAAATCCCTCGCGCTGGCTACGCTGGCGCTTTGTCTCGCTCCCCTCGCTGTGTATTCAGCCGACGGTTACGGTCGCAAGGCCACCGGCGGCGCCGGCGGCACTTCCGTCACCGTCACCACCGCTGCCCAGCTCAAGCAATATGCCGAATCAGCCACCACCTACATCATCACCGTCTCCGGCACGATTGATCTGGGTGACAGCGGCCGCGTGAATCTCAAATCGAACAAGACCCTCAAGGGAGCCAACTCGTCCGCCACGATCAAGGGCACAATCAACCTGAGCAGCGTCAACAACGTCATCATCCAGAATCTTAACGTCACCGCCAATACCGGCGCCGCGGCTTCGAACGATGGCATTTCCGTCAACGCTTCCACCAATGTGTTCATCACCAAGTGCACCATCTACGATTCCACTGACGGCAACCTCGATATTTGCAAAGGCTCCGACTACGTGACCGTTTCCTGGTGCAAATTTTATTACACCCGCGATAACGGCCACAACTTCTCCAACCTCATCGGTTCCTCCGACACCGACACCGGTGGCTATCACCACACGTGGCACCACAACTGGTGGAGCACCGGCTGCAAGCAGCGCATGCTGGCCGACCGTTTCGGCCCCTGCCACATGTACAACAACTACTGGAATTGCGCAGGCAACGACTATTGCTCCACGGCGCGCAATGTCACCCAGATGCTCAGCGAAAACAATTACTACGACGGCGTGAAGAACCCGCTCGACAAACAAAACAGCGGCAAGCTCAAGACCTCCGGCAACGTCTTCAACAACTGCACCGGCACCATGGTCACGAGCAACGACAGCGTTTTCACACCCGACTACGGTTACACGCTCGACACCGCCGCCAACGCCAAGACCCGCGTTCTCGCCGGCGCCGGCAACCGTTGATTCTTCACGGCGCGACTTCGTTCCTGACGACGCCTCCCTTCCGCAAAGCGTCGTCATCGCCGTCGCGCCCATCCCCTCGGGCTCCCCAAGCCCGCGAAAACTCGGCGGGGCGCGTTTGCTCCGCCGGCTAATAACCAAACCCCAGTACCAATACCCCATGTACACGAAAACGCTTCGCAGTCTCGCGGCCGTCGTTCTGGCCGCTTTCGCCACGCTCGGCACCCACGCCGCCGATGGCTACGGTCGCAACACCACCGGCGGCGCCGGCGGCACCTCCGTCACCGTCACCACCGCCGCTCAACTCCACACGTATGCCGAATCCACGGCCGCCTACATCATCACGGTTTCCGGGACGATCGATCTCGCCGGAACCAGCGTAAAGGTGAAATCCAACAAGACGATCCAGGGCGCCAATACTTCCGCCACGATCAAAAATGGCGCCCTCGACCTCGGTGGCGGTGGAGTGAACAACGTCATCATTCAAAAACTAAATATTACGAATCCCAACGGCGATGGCGTCACCTGCTGGAGCGCGACCAACGTTTTCTGCACGAAGGTCAACTTCTACGATTGCGGCGACGGCTGCTTCGACGTCACGCAGGGCGCGAGCAAAGTCACGGTTTCCTGGTGCAAGTTCTATTATCCGTCACAAGCCGACCACCGATTCTGCATGATCCTCGGCAATGTCGATGTCAGCCAAAACTACGAAACCACTCTCCATCACAATTGGTTTTCCAGCCGCTGCGACCAGCGCATGCCCTCGGGCAGTTACAGCATGGCCCACATCTACAACAATTACTTCAATTGTTCGGGTAACAGCTACTGCACCAACACTCGTGCCGGTGGCAACTGGATCGTCGAAAATAACTACTACCAAAGTGTGAAAAGCCCCCTCTACGAAGAAGGTGGCGGCAAGATCAAGTCGTCGGGCAACACGTTCGCGAGTTGCACCGGCAACATCAACATCGCCACCGGCACCGGCTTCACCCTGCCCTACAGCTACACCTTGACCAGCACGAGCAGCGTGCCGTCCGTCGTGCAGGCCAGCGCGGGCAACAAGTAAATCCGAATCGTACGACTTGAAATTCCCCCAACGGTTCGTGGAGCCCCGCTTCACGAACCGTTTTTCGCCGAAAAAACTCCATGACCATACGAGCCCTCCACACCCTACTTCCGTTTGTAGTCGTCGCCCTGTCTGTCGCCCCCTGCCGGGCGGCCGAACCAGCACAACCCACACCAACCTCGCTGGAATTCGCCCAACTATCCGCCACCGACCTGCCCACGCTGAAATCCGCGCTCACCCGCGCCGGCTGGCCGAAATCCCACGTGCAAGCCTTGTTGAACGCCGAGATTCAGCGCCGCTTCAAAACCGACTTTACCCCGACTTTCGAAGACATGCGGACCTTCGAGTTCTGGCGCACCGGCCCCGACGCTCTTCCCCTCGCCCACCTCGATACGCCCGAACGCCGGAAGGAAATCGCCGAACGGGAAAACAAAGCCCGCGAAGCCTACGAATCGCTTTTCCCGGTTGTTGAGGAAGAATCCGGACCCTTAACCAAGTGGGAAGACCAACGCCGCTGGGGCAGCCTGTCCCAGGAAAAACGCGCCACCGTCGAAAAAATCCTGAAGTCTGCGGAACAGTTCCGCGACAAATTCCTCAAGGAGCGCGGCCGCATGCTCACCCGTGAAGAATGGGAAATGCTCTGGGCCGCCAATCGCGAATCCCGCAACCAGCTCGCGAAGGCGCTGACTCCCGACGAACTGCTCGATTACGATCTCCGAAATTCCAACACCGCCGCTCAAATGCGGGGCGAACTCGACAGCTTTGAGCCCACGCGGGACGAATTTCTCGCGATCTTTCGTCTCCGCCATCCGCTCGAACTCAACTTCGAGGACAAGCCCAAGGATCTCTATCCCGACGTTGAAACCCAACGCGCAGCAGCCGAAAAACTCAGCACGCAAAAAATCGCCGAGTTACTCGGACCCGAGCGGTTCGATGACTACCAGCTCAGTCTCCAATCCGGCTGTCAGGTGCTTCGCTTCGATGGACGCTACGCCCGAATCAGCGCCGCTGAAGTGCGCTCGCTTTATCGCGTTTTCCTCGCCACCCAAGCCAAGTTAAAGGAGGCCGAAACCCTGCCCGCCGCGGAAAAAGACCGCCGCACCGCCGAACTCAAGGCCAGCCTCTTCAGCCGTTTCCGCAGTTCGCTCGACGAAGAAGGCACTCGACGCTATCTTCAGGAACAGGGCCTCTGGCCTTGAACCTACCCCATGAATATCTCGTCGTTACTTCAAAAAGTTTTATTCGGCGCCGCCGCGCTGACTCTCGTCGCATTCGGATTTTTCCTCGGTCGTCAAAGCGCCAGGCAAACGGCAACCACCCCGTCACCCACAGCCAATACCACATTTGGCAGTGCGTTTGCTTCCACGCCTTTGCCGGCCGGGGAAACCGCCGAAGCCGCGAAAAGCCTCAGCGCTGCCAAAAAAACCTGGACGTCCCTCCAACAACAGTCGCCGTCGCCCACCACCGAAGAGTCGCAATGCGCCCAGCTGAAACTCATGGCCGCAATCAATCCGCAGCAAGCCCTTGAACTTGCCGCCAGCGCCGCCACGCCGCGCCAGCGCGAACTTTTCCGCAACGCCGCCCTTCAAGGCTGGGCCACGCGCGACTCCCATGCCGCCGCTGTTTGGACCTTGGCCAATGTTCGGTCCGAGGAACGGCGCGCCGCCGTGGAAGCCATCGCCGCCGGCGCGATCAGCCAGCCCGATGAGGCCATCCGCACTTTTCAACATCTCGTCACGGCCGACGCCCTGCTCGCCAGCGACCACGGCAATGCGCTTGTCTACGCGTTTGCGCGCGCTGGAAACTTCGACATCGCCAGCCAGTTCGCCGCCACAGGTCCCGCCGAATTCCGCGCCGCATGGCTATCCACCGTCTATCACCAATGGGCGGGCTATCAGCCGCAAGTCGCCCTCGCCGCGCTCGATAAAATTTCCGATCCCGGCGCACGCAATGAAGCGCGCTCCGGTCTCTACGCTGGCTGGAGCGGCACCGACCCCGCCAGCCTCGTCGCCCATGCGCAGACTCTCCCCCTCGGCGAAGCACGTCTCGAAGCCCTCAAAATGGGCCTCGAACAATGGGTCCACCTCAACCCCGTCGCCGCGTCCGCCTGGATGGAAAAATTCGATCCCGCCCCCGATCTCGACGCCGGCGCCGCCGCCATTGCCGTCGCCCCCGCACTCGTGGAAAAAAAACCCGATATCGCCGTCAGCTGGGCCGAGAGCATTACCGATCCAGAACTCAGAGCCAATACGCTGCTCGATCTTATCCAGCTCTGGGCCCAGCACGATCCCAATGCCGCGCGTCGCTACGCCAGCACCAGCGCCGCCATCAATGCCGAACGCCGCGCGAGCATCCTCTCCTCGCTCGAACCCCCACCGTGACTTTTCGTTTTCAGCCTCAGCATCCCACAACGACAGTATACCCCACGCATCATGAAACGTCTGATCACCCTCCTCGCAGCGGCCGCTCTTGTGCCCGCCGCTTTTGCCGCCACCCGCAGCGTCCCCTCCCAATACTCCACCATCCAGGCCGCGGTCAACGCCGCCGCCGCCGGCGACACCATCAGCATCGCCAACGGCACGTATAACGAACAAGTCACCATCGCCAGCAGCAAGACCAAGCTGAACATCGTTGGCGCCAGTCAGACCGGCGTCATCCTTTCGTCCGGCGATGGCCAGACTTCCCTGACGGTCAATGGCACGGATATCACGGTTTCGTACATGACGATTCGCAATACGCTGCTCAGCGGTTCCACCACGAGCCACGCCGTGCGCGTGAATAGCAAACGCGTTGAGTTCTACCGCTGCTACATTAACGGTTGGCAGGACACTTTTGCCATCTGGAATGACGCATTGGTCTACTGCAAATTTTGCGAAATCCGCGGTTGCGTGGACTACGTATACAGCGGCGGCACCGCCTTCTTCGAATCGACCAACGTCCGACAGGTCCGCACCACCGGCGGCGTCGACTGCGCGCCCAGCACGCCTCAAAACGTCACGTACGGTTTTGTCTTCAGTGGCTGCACCATCACTCGCGCCTCCGGCGTGGGCAGCAATAACTCCACGCTCATGCGTCCCTGGTACCCCTACGGCGCCACAGCGTATATCAACTGCACGATGGACGCCCACATCACCGCCGCTGGCTGGAGCCCTTGGGATGGACGCGAAGCCACCTGCCGCGCCGCCGAGTATGGTAGCAAGACTCCCGCCGGCGCGACGATCAACCTCGCCACGCGCTCATCCTGGGTCAAACGCCTGACCTCCGCCCAAGCCGCCACGTATACCCGAAGCAACGTCCTCGGCGGCTGGACACCTCCGTTGCTCTAACCAATACCCAGCAGTATCCGTTCGTTCTCGCCGGCCTTTTTTCGGAAGGCCGGCTGTTACGCAGGAGTTATTGCAGGGAGAAAGTCTGTTCAGATCTCCCATTCGATAACGGACTGATCGCTCCATCACTCTTCATTTTGGGCGGGCTCCAAAGTCCGCCTGTTGAACCCCCACACCCTGAAAACAATGAATAATAGAATAAAAACACTAGCTCGTGCAGTCGTCTCAGCTGCATTGATCCCACTCGCGGCCATCTCAGTGCAGGCCGCCGACGGTTATGGTCGCAGCGCCACTGGCGGAACCGGCGGCGCCAACGTCACGGTCACCACGGCCGCCCAGCTCAAACAGTATGCCGAATCGACCACCACCTACAATATCACCGTCTCCGGCACGATCGACGTAAACTCCACCGGAACCAGCGTAAAGGTGAAATCCAACAAGACCATCAAGGGGGCCAACACCTCCGCCACGGTCAAGGGTTGCCTCGATCTGGGCAGCGGCGGCGTCAACAACGTCATTATCCAAAATCTCCGGATCACCAATCCAGGCGGCGATGGCATCACGCTGATGGGCGGCTGCACCAATGTGTTCATCACCAAGTGCGAGTTCTTCGACTGTGCAGATGGCTGCTGCGACATTGGCGACAGCGCCAACAACATCACGGTGTCGTGGTGCAAGTTTAACTACCCTTCACAGGCCGATCACCGTTTCACCATGATCCTCGGTCGCTCCACCGATCCAGCCGGCTACCTCAAGGTGACCCTTCACCACAACTGGTGGGCCAGCCGTTGCGACCAGCGCATGCCTTCCGGCAGCTACGGCCAAGGCCATCTCTACAATAACTACTTCAACTGCTCAGGTAACAGCTACTGCACCAATGCCCGCGTCGGCTCCAACTGGCTCGTGCAAAACAGCTACTACCAGAGCGTGAAAAATCCGCTCTACGAGGAAGGCGGCGGCAAAATCAAGTCGTCCGGGAACACCTTCGCGAGTTGCACTGGCCTCATCAACGTAGCCACTGGTGCGGGTTTCACTCTGCCCTACGGCTACACGCTCGACGCCACAGCCAACGTACCCACTCGCGTCCAAGGCGGCGCGGGCAACCGCTGATTTCCCTCAGCCAACAAAAAAGCCGGCGTGGCACCCACGTCGGCTTTTGTCCACCCGGAAAATCTCGGGCCACACCGCTTCAGATTTCCCGTGAACTCCAGCTGACAACAAAAGCAAAAAAACAAAACCACATAACTGATCCATAACATGAAACGTCTATACGCCCTACTCGCGGTGGCCGCCCTCGCGCCCGCCGCTTTTGCCGCCACCCGCAGCGTTCCTTCGCAGTATTCCACCGTCCAAGCCGCGGTAAATGCCGCCGCCTCCGGCGACACCATCAGTATTGCCAACGGCACGTACACCGAACAAGTCACCATCCCCAGCGGGAAAAACAACTTGAAGATTGTCGGCGCCAGCCAGACCGGTGTCATCATCACGGCCGGAGCCAACCAAAAGGCCATGGTCGTGAACGGCAACGACACCACGTTTTCGTACCTGACCATCCGTAACACGGGTGGGCTTACGGCCGGCAATACCAGCCAGGCCGTGATGGTGTACGGCAGCCGAACCGAATTCTACCGCTGCTACCTCAATGGCTATCAGGACACGATCTATCTCGGTGGCGGTCCCAACTATTTTGCCTTGAGCGAAATCCGAGGCAGCGTGGATTTCATCTACGGTGGCAGCGCGTCTTTCTTCACCTCGTGCAATATCAAGCAGATCCGTCCCACCGGCGGCCCCGCCACCGCACCCAACACCGCGCAGACGCAGACCTACGGCCTCGTCTTCAGCGGCTGTAAATTCAACAGCGGTAGCGATGTCGCCGCCGGCAGTTCCACCTTCATGCGTCCTTGGGGCCCTTACGGCGAGACTGCTATCATTAATTGCACGGTGGATGCCAGCATCTCCGCTGCGGGCTGGAGCGCCTGGGGCGGACGCGAGGCCACTTGCCGCGCTTACGAATATGGCACCAAAACCACTTCAGGCGCCACCGTCAACCTGGCCACTCGCGCCTCTTGGGTCGTCCGCATTTCATCCAGCCAAGCTGCCACCTTCACCCGCAGCAACGTTCTCGGCGGCTGGACCCCGCCGATCCTCTAGAGCATATACAATAAAACTGTAGCCGTAAATCGGTATTACGAACCGAGCTGTCTTCGTAGGGGCGCAGTCTTGCTGCGCCCTTTCTGTGGCAAAGCCAAACCGGGCGCAGCAAGACTGCGCCCCTACAGCTGGAGTTGTGCGGCTGTGACATTTTTTAAAAAGCTCTAGGACGAACCAACTCTTAGTTCCACGTCGTCAAGCGGTGGTCTCTCCGGCCACCGCTTTTTTCATTTCGTGGAACATGACCTCACAACCACAGAAAAGCTTCCCGTCCGAAAAAGACTCCGCCATCGTGGCCCGATGAACGTCCATGTCCTACAACACGCTTCGTTCGAAGGCCTCGCAGCCATCGCGCCGCTGCTCGCCGCTCGCCACGCAAAAATTTCGACCACTCGTTTTTTTGAAAATTCCACACTTCCGCCGCTCCACGACTTCGATCTGGTCATCGCGATGGGCGGCCCGATGAGCGTAAACGACGAAGCCGAACATCCGTGGCTTGTCGCCGAGAAACAATTCATCCGCGACGCCGTACGGCGTGGCACGCCCGTGCTCGGCGTTTGCCTCGGTGCACAACTCATCGCCAGCGCCCTCGGCGCCCGCGTTTATCGCAACGCTCAAAAAGAAATCGGCTGGTTTCCGGTCGAAGCCGTGCCCGTTGTTGCCGGTAGCACTGGGTTTTGCTTTCCTGCCAGGCTCGACGTCTTTCACTGGCATGGCGAGACCTTCGACCTTCCGCCCGGCGCTACGCACCTCGCCCGCAGTGCCGCCTGCAAACATCAGGCCTTCCAAGTCGGCCGCCGCACGCTCGCCCTTCAATTCCATCTCGAAGTCACACCCGCCGCCGTTCAGGCCTTCGTCGATCATTGTGGAAACGAACTGCGCCACGCGCCTTTCATCCAACCCAAGCCCGACCTCCTCGCCGCTCCTCCCGCCACCTACAACGAGGCCAATGCCTGGATGGGACGTGTGATCGATTATCTTGTTGAATAAACACCTTCGCATCGTTGCCAAAAACCAGTAACGCTGCCGCCCTCGCCGGTGTTATCATCATATACACATGAAAGTCATTGGCCTGTTTCTTCTTTGGTGTCTTCTACTCGCGGTCTGCTGGCCGCTGGCTTTGTTCGCACTCCTTCTCGCACCCATCGTCTGGATCATCGCCCTTCCCTTCCGGTTGCTTGGCGTCTGCGTGCGCGCTACGTTTGCGTTGGTCGCGAGCATCCTCTTCCTCCCGTCGCGCCTTCTCGGCGGCAATCGCCACGCCTGAGCCGAATAGGCCGCAATCTCTAATTTTTATTCCTGAGGGAATGCGTGCCGTGGAGAGCGCATCGCGGCATCTCCAATCGAAAATGCCATTGGCACACAACAATCGCTAGCGCAGCCGGTCGAGGCTTAGGGCAAAATCCTCCGGCAGCGGACAGGCAATGGCCACTTCGGCTTTCGTCATCGGATGCACGAATGCGAGCGATGCCGCATGCAGCATCACTCGCTGGAACCGCAACTGTGCGCCAGAGCCAAGTCGGACCGATACCGGCCCGCCGTACAATTCGTCGCCCAAAATCGGATGTCCGCATTCCGTCAAATGCACGCGAATCTGGTGCGTGCGACCTGTGTGCGGCTTCGCCTCGATCAACACCACGTCGTGAAAACGTTCCAACTCGCGAAAGCTGGTATGGGCTGGATCGCCCCCGCTGCGCACGGCCCCAAATTTATTCGCCTTCGCCACGCGCCCGATAACCCCGAGGTAATTTTTCACCTCCCAGGAATCCGGGCAGCCGGTGCCCAACAGCGCAAGGGCCTGATAGGTTTTCTGTGCGACTTTGCCGGCAAAGAGTGCGCCTACCCCGGCATTGGCTTTCTGGTTTTTCGACAAAAGCAGGACGCCCGTCGTATCGCGGTCCAATCGATGATGCAGCGCCAGATAGGGTTCGCGTCCGTCGCGTCGCTGGAGGAATTTCTTCACCTCTGAAAATACGCTCGGCCGCGCGGCATCGAGCGTAGGCTGGGTCGGCAATCCCGCTGGTTTGTCGATTGCTATCAGCCATTCGTCCTCGAACAAAATTCGTCCCTGCGACCAGGCAGCGTTGGAGGAAGCGGATTGGCTGAACGTGGGCTGAGCCATGTTGTCCGGCATCATGAATAAATCTCGATCTAAAGACAAGGATTCCGCAACCGCTCGTGACCGCTCATATCGCGCCATGAATCTGTGAACATAACAGACGCGAACACCATCCATTTTACCTTCGCCTGAGGATGCTCAAGCTGTCTTTGCACAAACAATATACCACCTCCAAGGAACCGCAGCCAATTCTTATGCCAAAGCGCCGGACACCTCGCCTTGCTGATATCGACATATACCAAAAAGCGCGTCGCTAAAAGATGGTCGAATTTCGCCGCTCGGCCCATGTCGTTTGGGATCGCCAGAATAGCGTTCGTGCCTTCTGCACAGCAACGCCATTACCAACTCGCATCGGCGAAACTTTTCTACCCCAAAAAAAACATGGGAGTTTTTCCCATTCCAACTATCCGGCAGCCAACCCGCCGCACTATGGTGAAGCCGCGGTACGAATCAGGAGTCTTCGTGATCACGCTGTTTGAAAAAGGTTCGTGGAAGGTCGGTTGCCGGTCGCAGATCGGTCGTGTAGACGCGAAAGCGCCGTCCCGATTGGGCCCCGCACCCCGCGGTGCATTTATTTGCAAATCGACGGCAAGTTAGCGGTTCCAATTGGCCCTATCCGCCGTCCAAACAACAAAGCCCGGGCACCACTTCGCAATCTTGCGGTCTGTCTCCGACAACAACCGACCCCTATGTTCGCGGCAAATGGCGGCACGCTCTTTCCAATTTTCAGCCTCAACCGTACCCCCAGTGGCACAACTTAAACATATCTGAAAACCAAAGCTCGTTTCCTATGAAAAATACCCATCCATCGAAAATCAACGGATCGGCCATGCCGGCCATCTTGCTCACCATCGCCCTCGTCATCGTTTCGGCTGTGCTTTGGACCAAAGCCCGCTCCGCCGATACCAAGGCCCGTGAAGCCAACTCGCAGCTCGCTCAGGTGCAATCCGACAATGCCCAGCTGAACTCCAAACTATCCGCCACCACTAATCAGCTGACAAGCCTTCAACAAGAATTGGACACGTTCAAGGCCAGCAGCGAACAACTGAAAACCGCGGCGGATGAAGCCAAAACCAGCGCCGACCAGCTGCAAAACAAACTCAACGAAGCCAACTCAAACTATGCTTTGTTGAAAGACCAGCTCGAAGAATTCTCGACCAAGTCGAAAGATCTTCAGGCCCAGGCCAGCACCGCCGAAGCCAGTGTCGCCCGACTCCAAAGCGAACGCGACCAAGCCATGGCCGATACCGCCACGTTCCAAAAACAAATGGAAAGCGCCAAGGAACAGCTGGCCGCCCTTCAGTCGAAACTGCAATCCACGCAAAGCGACCTCGCCGAAGCGCAAAAGGCCGTTGCCAAGAAAAAACGGTAAATTCCCTCCAACATCGTACCTCAACATGGCGGTCCCACAACGGGCCGCCTTTTTTGCGCCAGAACAAGATCCAAACGCACAACGATTTTTCCGCAACCATTCGCTTCCAGTAAATGCTTTACCGTTTCTTCCCTGACGCTATTGATTCAGTCCATGAAGCTCAAGATTCTGGCTCTGAGTTTGGCAGTATTACAAGTATCGGTGCGGGGCGCTGGTATTTTACCCATCGAGGATTTCGCCCGACCGGCGAAAGTCTCCCATATGACCGTTTCGCCGGATGGCCAGTGCCTCGCCGCCCTACGGGACGTCAATGGGCTTAAATTCGTATTTTTTAGCGATCCGAAAGTGATCGAGTGGCGCGGCTTCGAAGTGGGTTCGTCGCAACTCATTCCAGCCACCCGGGAAATCGTTTGGTATCGCTGGCTGGGTTCCAAACGTCTGCTACTGGGCATCAGCGCTTGGAACCTGCTTGAAGGAACCGCAGCGGTAGATCGCGATGGCTCCAATTGGCAGCCTATGACGGGTATGGTCGACTATGGCTCCGGCATTCGCATCAACTACGAACCCATTCTCGCCTTCGAGATGCTCCACAGCTTCAACAATAACCGCGATGTGCTGATGCTCGACGAGCGCGTGTTTAGCGGCAAAGAACGCCTTTACCCGCATGTCATGAAACTGGATTCGAATGACGCGTCTGGAAAAATCATTGTGCGCAATCCTGGGAATGTGACGGATTGGCTAACTGATCGCAATGGCATCGTCCGAGCGGGCATCCAACAGATTGAGGACAAATCGGCGATTCTCTATCGACCCAATGAAAATAGCGATTGGACCAAGTTAGGGGAATTGGAGGCCGAAAATGCTTTTCTCCATGGCTTCTCAGCTAACAACGCGAGCATCTATCTTAGTACTACGACTGAAAAAAACGACTGCACGGCACTTTATGCGTTCGACATTGAAAAACGTTCCCTCGGCGAAGCATTGCTGACATTACCCAGCTACGACGTTGAGTACCGCAATTCAGGATCTGAGACCGGGGCGAAATGGTCAAAGGCCAAGGGGAAATTTGTTTACTTTAACTACGTGGAAGAACTACCCGGTGTGAAATGGCTGGACGAGGACATCGAAGCCAAAATGGAAGCAATCAACCGACGCCTGCCGGACACCTTCAACCTGCCGGTAAGCTTCTCCGATGACGGAATGCTGATGTTGATCTTCGGTCGCTCGGATCGCAATCCGGGGGCCTATTATCTCTACAATCAGTTTACACGAAAACTTTCTCCCATTGCGCGCCTCATGCCCTGGATCGAACCCGAGCAAATGGCACCCATGAAACCGATCAAATACTCCGCACGCGACGGTCTCGAAATCCACGGTTATCTTACCTTGCCTAACGGTGTGGAACCGACAAATCTTCCGCTCATCGTCATGCCGCACGGCGGACCCTGGGTGCGCGATAATTGGGAATTCGATCCCTTGGTACAAATGCTCGCAAACCGGGGTTACGCCGTCTTGCAGATGAATTATCGTGGATCCTCAGGTTATGGGCATGCCTTTTATAAGAAAGGCCAGAAACAAGTGGGCGGCACGATTCAGTGTGACATTGAAGATGGGACACGCTGGGCCATCCAGACCAAGCTCGCCGATCCCAAGCGCATTGCCATCGTCGGCGCCAGCTACGGTGGCTACTCCGCTCTTTATGCCCTCGGTAAAAGCCCTGACCTCTATCGCTGCGGCATCTCCCTTTGTGGCGTCACCGACTGGGTTTCCATCTTCACCAATCTCGATGACCCCGAATACAAATTCTCTCGTATCCATTGGATCAAATCGATTGGCGACCCCGAGGCCGATGTTGAAAAATTAAAAGCGATTTCACCGGTTAACTTTGCCCAATCCATCACCGCGCCCGTGTTGATCATCCAAGGAAAAAACGACCGCATTGTTCCGCCCAAACAGGCGAAGAAAATGGTCACCGCCTTGGAAAAGGCCGGTCGAAAACCCCAGTCCCTCTTCCTCCCCGATGAAGGCCACGGCAGCAAAACTGAAAAAGGTCGCATCGCGGAATTCAAAGCCATCGAGGCCTTTTTAGCCAAGCATCTCGGTGCCGAAAAAACGGCAAACTAGCATCGGCAAGCCCGCCTGTCCAAGCTTGCCCACCCAGCCGCCACCGGGCAGACTCGCGAGCGATGCAATACGAGATCGTCTGGCCCGCGTGGATCGTCGCCGGGCTGCTTACCCTGCTGTTTTTCTGGCTTATGCTTCGCGCCGGTCGCCGCCTGCGCTTCCTCGCCGACACTCCCACCTCCAAAACCCGGGGTGTTTTCATCGGTCAGGTCGAACTTTCCGGCAGCGCCAAAATCGCCCCGCCGCTTCGCAGCTTTCTGGCCGGAACCGAATGCGTTTGGTATCGCTACACCGTCGAGGAGGAATGGGAACGCTGGGAAACTGAAACGTACACCGACAAAGATGGAAAAACCCAAAGCCGGCGTGTCCGCAAAAGCGGTTGGACCCAGATCGACAATGGCGGCGAGACTCCGGCATTTTTCCTCGAGGACGAAACTGGCGCCGTGCGCGTGCAGCCTGAAGGCGCGCAAATCGATTCCATCACGGTTTTCTCCGAAACGGTGCATCGGGGCGATGCGTTGTATTTCCAAAAAGGTCCTGCGGCCGAAATCGCCGATTCCAACGGCAAGCGCCGTTTCAGCGAGCAAGCCATCCCGCTCGATGCCAGAATTTTCATCGCTGGCCGCGCCCGCGAACGCGCCGATGTGGTCGCCCCCGAGATCGCCGCCGATCGCGCACAAGAGCTCTTCATGATTTCGTGCAAAGGCGAAAGCAGCCTTCTCAGCGGCTATCGCTGGAAGTTCTGGATCTTCGGCGTGCTCATGCTCGCCGCTTTACCCATCGCCTCGTTTATCCAGTCGTCCTCCGCTAACGAACCAGCCAACATCGCCGTCGTCTCCATCCTCGCGGGTGTACTGCTCCTTGTCTGGCTGATTGGCTGGCTTTGGATGGCTTTCAACAGCCTCGTCGGCCTGCGTAATCGCACCTCGCAAGGCTGGTCGCTGATCGATGTACAACTGAAGCGTCGCGCCGATCTAATCCCGAGGCTGGTCGAGGTCGTCAAAGGATTGCGCGATCATGAGCGCAACGTGCAAACCGAAGTCGCCGCGCTGCGCAGCCAGACCGTCGCCACCCCACCCGGGCAACCCGGACCCGATCTCGCCGGTGCGAAACCACTTATAATCGCCATAGCGGAGCGATATCCAGAACTTAAATCCAGCGACGCCTTTCTGCGCCTCCAACGCGAACTCTCCGACACCGAAACCCGCATCGCCCTCGCCCGGGACTACTATAATTCCATCGCAACCCATTTGAACACGCGCCTTGAGATTATCCCTGACTGCTGGTTCGCTCCGCTCGCTGGGCTGCGTCACCAGCCCCTGCTCGCCGTCGAGAGCTTCGAGCGCGCTCCCGTCAAAATCGACTTATCAACTTCATGAAACTTTCGGCATTCATCCTGTTTTCTGCGCTAACCGGCATTCTCGCGCCGACTTCTTTCGCCACGGGCGCGTCCGACGAGCATCTTGCAGCGACCCGCAAGCGCATGCCCGACGACTTTACCCTCGTTGAAGAACCGCCTTTCGTCATCGTCAGTGATCAGGACGATCGCGGGCAGAACATGGCCGTGCAAACCGTGCGGTGGGCCGTGGTGCGTTTGAAAAAGGATTTCTTCGCGAAGGATCCTACCGAAACCATCGATATCTGGATTTTCAAAAACAAGAAAAGCTACGAGCACAACACACGAGAGGTTTTCCACGAAGTGCCCATTTCTCCATTTGGCTACTATTCCCCGAAGGAACACGCCTTGCTCATCAGCATTGCGCAAGGCGGCGGCACCCTTGTTCACGAAATTGTGCATCCTTTCATGCGCGCGAATTTTCCCCGTTGCCCGACATGGTTCGACGAGGGCCTGGCCTCGCTTTTCGAACAATGCATCGATCGCAAGGGGCATATCGCGGGCGAGATAAACTGGCGCCTTCCCGGGCTTCAGGAGACGATTCGCGCAGGCAAAACGCTCTCATTCCAGGAACTGACCGCGCTCAGCCCAACCGAGTTCTACGCCAGCGATGGAAATTCTGAATACAACAAGCACTACGGCCAGGCCCGCTACCTTTGCTACTACCTGCAAGAGCAAGGTCTTCTCGTAAAGTTCTTCAAAGAATTCGTTGCCAATGCCGACAAAGATCCCACCGGCTACGCCACGCTTCAGCACGTGCTTGGCGTCGACGACATGGCCGCCTTTCAGAAAAAATGGGAGGCTTTCATCCTTGCCCTTCCCGCGCCAAAATAGTCGCCGCAACATCTGCAACCCCGATCCCAGCCAAACGTCTTTCCTTCGCCTTCCATGAAAAATATCCTCGTTTTAACCCTGCTCTTTTTAGCTCCGTTTGTTGGTTTATGTCAAAAACCCACACCGGAGGACGAAAAAGCCCTTCTCGAAACCGAATACGCCTGGTGCCAGGCATACCTGAAAGCGGATACCGCCGCGCTGGCGGACATCGAGCTCGACGGTTACACCTTGATCGAGCCTAACGGCAGCACGACCACCAAAGCCCAGGAAATCGAAGACCTAAAATCCGGTGCCATCCGCTTTCTCGCGCTGAGTTCGCACGAACTCTCCGTGCGCGTCTATGGTGATACCGGTATCGTGACGGGCCGCACTGTATTGAAAGCCATCGAGGACAACGAACCCCACGATGGCATTTTTCAATTCACCGACACTTTCGTCCGCAAGGATGGACGCTGGCGCGTCGCCGCCGAACAGGTCACTCGGCTCGCTTCCACCGCTTCGTATTCGACCGAACCAATGCCCAGAGAGGGCGGCTGGGTAAAGCGCCACGAAGGATTCGTGGAGATCGCAAAAAAAGGCGGCATCGATGTACTCTTTCTTGGCGACTCGATCACCGACAACTGGCGCAAATCCGACTACGGCTTGTCCGTCTGGGAGAAAAACTTCGCCCCGCTCCGCGCCGCCAACTTCGGCATCAGCGGCGATCGCACGCAACATGTTCTCTGGCGCATGCAGAACGGCGAACTCACCGGTTACAAACCCCGCGCGGTCGTCCTCATGATCGGCACCAACAACACCGGCTTCGAACGCGACAAACTCACTCCACGCAATAGCACGGAGGAGGTCGTCGAAGGCGTAACCGCCATTGTCAAAGGGCTGACAACCCAGTGGCCTGAGACAAAAATCCTTTTCCTGGCCATCTTTCCTCGCGGCGAAAAATCCGACGATCTCGCCCGCCTGCAGGTCAACGATGTCAATCGCGCCCTTGCCAAGCTGCATGACGGAAAGCGCGTCTTTTTCCTCGATATCGGTTCCAAGTTTCTTGCTGCGGACGGAACCCTGCCCAAGGAAATCATGCCGGACTTTCTTCATCCCTCGACCAAGGGCTACGAAATCTGGGCCGAGGCCATCAAGCAACCTCTCGCCGAGCTGCTTAAATAACCGTCCGCAAGAACCATTCTGTCGATCAAGGGCCTTATAGGCAGCCGTTTCAACGTTCAGTCGCGCCTTGGAAGAGCGCGGCTGAACGTGTTCTGCCTCAGTCAGCGCCCCGTAAAGATGGGGCGTCATCGACGAAATCGCCTCAGCTCTTCTTCTCCGCTTTGGCGAGTTTGTCGGTTTTTGCCGGTTTATCCTTCGGGTGTTTGAGCGGGATAACCGCCAACCCTTCCTAGCCAATCCCGCCAAGACGTGTCAATCCGTTGGCGAAATCATCGCTATCTCCAAAATACCGTCGTCAATGCAGGGCAATGCTCGAAATTGTACGTAACGGCCGGGCTGACTGTAATCCCCGGATGGTTGCACAACGATGTGACCAACGAGTGGCTCGGCTTGCCGTCACTGGACACCACTCTGTGCGTCTGTAACCCCGTCGCTTGCAAACGCCAGTATTCCCCAGATCCCTCCATTCTCTGCGATACCCGAGTGCCGTCTTCGTCGTCCTTTAAGCGCAGGTCTTCAACCCCAGCAAAAAAAGCGTTCTCTATGATTCCCCTCTTTTTCGGCCTCCGCCGAGCCATTCCTTTCTGGAGCTTCACTGCGGTTCTTTTTTTCGCCAGCGCGTTTTTCTCATTCGCTGCGGGCCGAAACGAACTCGATCTTTCCGGACCAGGCTGGAGCTTGTGGCTCGACCGCGAGGCCAACTGGCAGAGCGACCAGCTGTTTTTTCCCGTCCCAGCGATCAATACCTTGCCGGTCAATCCACCCACTGGCGGTTGGGATGCACTATCGGCGGCGAAAGCCGTGCCCGTGTCGGTGCCCGGCACAGTGGAAGAATATCTTCAAAAAACTCCCGGCCCTGACGGGGACATTGTTGGCGTTAGCTGGTGGTTTCGTAAATTCGACGTGCCGGTCCGCTTCCGGACCGCGTCGCGTCTTGCTCCGTTTCGAATCCATGCGCCAACGCGCCGAGATCTTCGTGAATCGCCAACTCGTCGGCTACGACGTCGTTGGACACAGTCCCATGGAGGTGGATATTTCCTCGGTGGTGCAATCGGGACAAACCTGCGAACTGGCCGTGCGCATCACCGACCCGGCGGGCAACTTCGATTGGCGCGATTCCTCGCCGATGAACTGGGGCAATTACGCTTTACCGATGAGCCATGGTTTCGGTGGCATCACCGGCCGCGTGCGTCTCGTCGTATGTGACTCTGTTTATATCGACGACCTCCAAGTGCAGAACACGCCGGAATTCACCACCGCCAATGCGATCGTCACTATCCGCAATCAAACCGCCTCCACCCAACAGCGCGACGTGGAACTGCGCGTTTTCGCACGCAATGAACCCGGCAAGCAAGTCTTCCAGACCGTCCTAAAGAAAGTGGATCTCTCCCCAGGAATAACCGTACTCCCGATAAAAATCGCCGCACCGTCTGCCCAATTGTGGGACGTCGACAATCCCAATCTCTACGTTTGTGAAGCTACTCTTCGCATCAATAGCACCGCCGCCGATTCCGACCGGCGGATCTTCGGTTTTCGCTGGTTTGCGGCGGAGAATATCGGCACCGATGCGATTTTCCGACTAAACGGCAAACGCATCGTGCTGCGCTCCGCCATCAGCTGGGGCTTCTGGCCGGTGAATGGAATTTTCCCGACGGAGCAACTCGCCGAAAAACAAATCCGCGTCGCGAAAGCCTTCGGTTTGAACATGCTGAATTTTCATCGCGCAATCGGAAATCCCATCGTACTCGAAAAGGCTGACGAACTGGGCCTGCTCTACTTCGAAGAGCCCGGTGCTTACAAATCCGTCGGAGACGATCCATTCGGACATCAGCTCGCGCGCGAAAAATTCCTCCGCATGGTCCGTCGCGACCGCAGCCATCCTTCGCTCGTCATTTACAATCTGATCAACGAGTGGAATTCGCGAAATCCCAATCCCGATCCAGTCGAAATCGCCAGGCATCGCGACGATATGCAGGCCGCCCATCAGCTCGATCCAAGCCGCATCGTCGTTCACACTTCGGCTTGGGCGCGAGGCAAGGACATCGATGATCCCGCGAAATTGCATTTCCGTCCGTTCGACAATACGCCCCACTTGAGCGGCTGGTATGACTTTCACCATGCGGGTGGCCCGGCGGTCTGGAACGAAACCATGTACCGCAATCCCACCGATTTTTACGGCCTGACCGACAACACTCGCGAAATCGTTTTTTGGGGTGAAGAAGGCGCGCTCTCGACTCCGCCCCGACTCGAATTGATCAACGCCGCCCTCGTCGCGGCGCCCCACCTTGGCTGGGATGGCGCTGGCTACCGCGACTGGTTCGTCCAGTTTGATACTTTTCTCACCAAGAAAAATCTGCGGACGGCGTTTCCCACCGTGGATGCGCTTACCTCGTCGATGGGCGACATTTCACTTTATCATCAGGGCCGGAGAATCGAAAACATGCGCATGTCGAACGTCGCCGATGGCTACGCGATCAACGGTTGGGAAGCCGAGCTCATCGAAAATCATTCCGGCGTGGTCGATTGCTTCCGCAATCCCAAGGGCGATCCCGCCATCCTCGCGCATTACAATCAGCCTCTTTATGTCGCGGTCAAAATTCGCAATACCATCGTGCAACCGCGCGCCACCGTCATCGCGGATTTTTTTGCCATTAACGAAAAGAATTTGAATGGTCCTCACCGCCTCCTCGTTTCTCTACGCGATCAACAAGGGCGCGAAGTGGTTAAAACAGAGAAGGACGTTTCGTTGCGCGGCGGTGAGATTTATGGCGAATTGCTCGTCCAGGACATCGGACTGACCCTGCCTGAGGGCATCACCGGAATGTGCCGGGTCGAAGCCAGTCTTCTCGATACCAGCGGAATCGAACGCGCCCGGGGTTGGGACAATGTCCTGGTTGTGGATTGGCGGGGCACGCCGGTCGCCGGCACGGGCGCTATCTGGGAAAATGGCGAGCAAGTGCGTGGTTTTTTGCAGAAGGAAAAAGCGCAAGATGCCCCGATGTTCGCGCGCGATCTTGGGCATCTCGATTGGATCGTTGCCGCACGCGGCCCTTCCGAAGCAGAACCCGTCGCGATCCCAGCCTCCGACTGGCGCCAGCCCAATGGCAAACCGGGCGTGCAGGTGACATTTTTCGCCGAGCGCGGTTTCCAACGACCAGTGCACCAGCGTGTCGATCCCACCGTGGCGCTTGCGGTCAACGACGGTGCTTCGCCCGATCCCGCGTTGCCCGTGATGAATAATTTCGGCGTGCGCTGGGAAGGCACGCTCACGCCGAAGCAGGATGGACGTTATATTTTCTCCGTGCGTACCAATGGACGCGCCCGGCTCACCGTAAACGACAAAGTCGTCTTCGGCTTTCAAGAGGGACGCCAGCCGCAAAAGAGCAAGGGAGAGATCGAGCTGCGCGCCGGCGCGTCAGCGACCGTTCGCCTGGAATTCCTGGCGAGAGGTGGTTCGGCTCAAATTGACTTTGGCTGGGCTCCACCCGAAAAAGACCCGTTGATCGCCTCCGATATACTTGAGCGTGTCCGGCGCGACGGTACTTCACTTGTGGTCCTCGAACGGGCCGATGCTTGGCTAGCGCTTATCGCCAAGGAGCCAAATTCTCCCGTCAAATACGATGATTCCTTCGCCGTTGGCACTGCGTGGCTCGGAGGAAATCATTTTGCCCGCGAGCATCCTTTGCTACGCGACCTGCCGGCCAACTGCGCGATGGACTGGCCTTATCAAAACGTCGTTCGCAATGGCAACGACCGCCTTGGGCTGCTCGTCGAAGGCGAGGAATTTGTCGCCGGTTGTTATCACTCCTACCCGATGCAACTCGGAACCTCCGTGGGCGTCGTTTCGCTCGGCACGGGACATATCATTTTCTCCACCCTCGACATCACTTCCAATCTCCGCGCACCTGTCGGCCCGGCCGATGTGGCGCGAAAACTATTCTGCAATTATCTGGAGTACGCAGCAGGACTTTCGCGCAGCCCATTCACCTCGAAATGAAGCCACGCTGCGCGCAACCTTGGGCAGTTCAGCTCAACGTCACCAAACCAGCCGCCAGATACTCAGCCTGCCAGTCATCGACCTGTTTTTTGAACTTCGGATAATCCGTCCAAAAAGTCTGCTCGCAGCCCGCGAGACGCTTGCACTGGAGGCAACTTTCCAGCCCTCGTTCGATCGTACATTTACGGACCAAACAGGGCGCCTTGAACATGCTCAGCGGTTTATCGCCCGGTTTGCAGCCATAACAAAACACCTGCGCTTCATCGAACTCGACGCCGAACTTCTCCTTCCACTTCCGCTTCTCGAAAACCTCGCGCTTTTTCGCGACGTTGTTCTGCGCCGTCGCCTTGAAGAGCTGGCAACTCATGTCGCACATCGCCCCGCAATAACCGCGGGCCGAAAGTGGCGGCAATGTCTTTGCTGGCGCGCCAGGCCTGGCTTCTTCGCCCCGCAATGCACCCGCCACGCCGACGCAGCCGCACAATGCGCAAAATTGCCCCCCTCGAATGAGAAATTCCCGACGCGAAGACTGGAGTTGCATATGAATATTAACACCGACCCCATCCGCACCCCTGCAAAAAATAACGACAGCCTTTGCCGTATAGCCGAGACGTTGTTTGATTGCGAAAGAACCCGCAAAAGATACTTCATATGGACGAAATCGGATTTCGCCGATTCTCTCGTCCAGCCATGCCTCGCACGCCAAACTTTGAAGTCACCGTCAACACCGCCGCCAATCAGGTGCGCATCCATCTGAGCGGTGACATCGATGCGTCCTCGATGAAAGCCTGCGTGGACGAAGTGGCCCGACTCGGCGCGACAGTCTCCCAAGGTTTCAAAGTCCTAACCGATCTCGGTGGCATAAAATCCATGGATGCCAGCTGCGTTCCCGAAGTGGAGAGATTGATGGACCTCTGCCGTGACCAAGGCGTCGACACGATCGTGCGCGTGATTCCTAAACGATCCAAGGAGATCGGCTTCAATATTCTTTCGCTATTTCACTATCCGAAAAGCGTCAAAATCGTCACCTGCAACACCCTCGCCGAAGCCGAACGGGCGTTGGGCTGAGCGTTATTGAGTCACGAATTGGGAACCAACGTGAGCAAGAGTTGATCCACCTCGGGAAGCAAATTGCCGACGTCATAACGCGAAAAACGATCCGCTCCGCCAGCATACAAGTTGAGTAAACTTGATCGCTCGGTTGTCGTTCCTTTCGGCGCATGAGCAACCGCATAAGATAAATCACACACAACCTCCAACAACATTAGTCCTGCGGCGATCGCCCAGCGTTTGCTGCCCTTTAGCCAAGCTGTGTGCGCGACGAACGGCAGAATTGCCATGGCGAGCGCAGTGATCGCAAAAATACGTCCAGGATGGGTGACCGCTACAAACAAGAGGAGTACCGAAAGCAGCCCAATACCGATAGCCCATACCAGGCAGATCAGGCGGAGCAGATATGAAGCGGTTGAGTCTTTGTCCAATGTCAGGGCGCTGTCTGCACTTTGTTTTGTTTTTCGATCTGTTTCTTTAAATTAGTTTCGGATTTATCGAGGAAGCGGTGGTAGCCTTCGGGATCGACAAATGGGTTAGCGTTCGGCGTTTTCGCCCGCGCGTCCATCTTGTTGCTGAGTCCAAAATCCCAGCCGTGCGATGACAGGAAAATATCGCAAGGCAGGGCTCGCAGCTTCTCGAAGCTGGTTCGGTAATCATTTAGGATTGTCGGATATTCGACATTCCCGATCAATTTGTACTCGGGCGCTGTCATGCTCGCGGCAATCACCACGCGATATTCGCGTTCGTTGACCCGCACCGTCGTCGTCCAAGATGTGGAGCCTTTGGTGTGGCCGGGCGTGAAATGCGCCGTCAGCTCGACTCCGCCCAGCTTCACCACCTCACCATCGCGCAACTCGCCGTCGGGCAGCTCCGGCGCGAAGGGGTATTTGTCGCCGAAGGCGAAGTCGCCTTTGCCGCCGCGGGCGAGCAGGTCGCGCTCGGCCGGGTTCACGAGCAGGCGCGCCTTAGTCCTAAATTTCAATTCGGCCATGCCGCCCACATGGTCGTAGTGGGCGTGCGAGATGAGCAGCACGCGGATGTCCTCCAGGCGAAAACCGAGTTTTTTCATGTTCGCCTCGATGTGCGTCACCGTCTCGGCAAAACCGCTATCGATGAGAATATGCCCGTCAGGCGTCGCGATCAGATACGACGCCACACCCGATGCGCCGACGTAGTATAGGTTTCCCGCAATGCAGAACGGCTCGACCGAGCGGTTCCACGCAGCCACGGCGGGGGTGTGCCCGTCGGTGCCTCTCATTGCATGGTTCGCGTCGCCAACCCGGTCTTCATCCTTCGCCTCCGCTCCGGATATAGATGTTTTTACTGGTTCGTTTTTAGGAAGAACAACATCGAGTTCGTACGTCCCGTCGGCTCTGAGCATGAGCGTGGAGCCCTCGCCTGCGAGCCGCCCAACCACATCGTCGCTCTCGGGCGCCTTCTCAGCCTCGATGATCTCCACAACACGGTTTTCCCGCTCGATCAGCACGAGGTGTTTTTTCGTCCACTCGATCACGGTCACACGGCGGTGCACTCGGATGGGAACCTGCTTTGTCTTCACCGGCTCGTTCGGGTCCTTTTTCTTTTTGCGCGACTTTACCTCCACGGTCCTGAAGCCTGCGATGCGCTCCGAGTCAAAATATGTTCTAACACTAACTTGAAGCGATTTTGGCCCACTACAGCGCACCCCCCAATAATCGCCCTCAAACGCCTCCTCCCGAATCCATGTCTTGTTCGACTTCACATCGAGTTCGACCGTGCGCTGTTTCCTCGTGGCAACGTTCTTAAGCTGGAGCTGCACCTTCTCGCCACGCTCGGTGTTGTAGAAATGTTTTTTTAAATCTCGTGTCCACAATTCGGTGACGGGCACGCCATCCACCGCGAGAACCTCGTCGCCGAGTTGCACCCCGGCTTTGTGGGCGGGCGATCCAGCCGCCACCATCGTGACGTACATATGCTTGGCGGGTGCACCGAGATGAATCAAAGGACTGCCGAAGTACTGGAGAGAAATTCCCCAGTGCGCGAAGGGATTTGTTTTCACCTCCATCGGATCGAGCTTGTGCGTCTGCTCCGTGACAGGAGTTTGCGCGTCCTTGGCTTTGTCTTTGGCGAAGGCGCCGGAAACAAGATACGGTGCAACGACGAGAGCGAAGAGGAGAAGGAGGCGTTGATTCATGGAGGCTCGGTGCGAAATAGATTAAAACCCGTTCAAGTTATTATGCCCAAAAAGTTTCTCTACACCCACGGTCGCGTGCTCGGTAAAAGTCATTTGGCCCGACTGGTATTAAGAGGGAAAACGGTACTCCGGAGGTTGTCACCGCCCGCGCCATCCTTCGGATCGGTCGAAAACGCCTGACCACGGTTCAACAGGCCGATCCAGGCAGAACGCTGAGCATAGGCGTCGGCCCCTTCTTGCCCGAGTTTCGCCGCTGCTTCGTTTTTCGCCTGGGTGGCAAGCGCTGTGAGTTGCGCATTGCGCTGGGCCGACGTGAGCGAAGTGTCGGCGTTGATCATTTGCGACTGTTGCGCGTAAGTGTCGCGCATGGCATAAACCTGCTCGACCGTCCCGGCCGGCAGACTGAGCCGGCTTTGCAGGGCATTCAACGCAAGTAAATCCGAATCGTTTTTCTTCCGGTAGGCGGCAAAGGCTTCCTCGCCCAAAATCGCAAGGCTCTCTTCATTGAGTTTTTTCTGGGCCTCGGCTCGACCAGGAATGTTCGCATTCGGACGCTGGCCTGGGTCGCGCCGCTGGGGATATTGTTCCTCGAAGGCTTTCTGTAGCGCATAGAGCTTCTTAAAGTCGCCCTCATTGCGGAGCAGATCGCCATATTGATTCCTCACGGCGTTCGCGGCGCTGGAGTTATAGAGTTCGTTAAGCTCGCGTTCCTCAGGGGTGAGCGCCGCAAGGATATCGCGCTCCTTCTCTTTCTGCAGGAGCTCCATTTTGGCGCGGTCCGAGGCCAGCGAAATACCCTCCTGCTGCCGGCGGACTTCGGCGGTCATCTCCTCGTAATCGCGTTCGATGCGACGGATCTCGTCGCGCCTCGCTGGCGATAGGAAACGGTATCGGTTGTTGCCGAAGAAAAAACCGTCTTCTTCGTCACCGAAGGCTTTCATGACGGCATCGCGAAACTCTCGTTCAAGTTTGTTCAAGGCCGCCTGCTGATCGGCGGTGAAGCCTCCAAAACGGGAGCGCCCACTTTGCCAATATTTCTGTCCGTCGCCCGGCGTCGCAGCACGAAATTCGCGCAATTGAGCCACTAGTTTCGTGAACAACCGGCTAAGGACAATCCCCTTGGCCTCGTCTTCGGAAAAACCCACGGCTTGCAACGCAGCCTCGTCGCCTGAAGCGAACGCGGCGGCAAGATCGGCGGGGATTTTCGAACTGGCCGACGAAACCCGTCGCACGGCGTTTTTGTTGCCGGTATTCGTTGTTTTCGATTGAGTGGAAGAACCTGGCTTATAAAACAAGAGCACGGCATTGGCCGCGAGGGAAAGAACGAGCAGAAGCGGGAGGAGTTTTTTCATGGATTGCCAATTGAGATCAAACTGAGCGAATTCGCGCACGTTGTAACCAAGAAAGGACGCAACCAAAGTTTCTCGCAGCATTTATCCCTTTCCAGTGTTATCGTGAGTACAACCCTGCCTCTAACCCCAGCCATGAAATCCATCCAACTTATTTGTCTTTCCCTCTTCCTCTCCGCGGCCGGCTTGGCTCAAACCGAAAAAATCGCACTTTGGAACGGCCCGGCTCCGGGCACCGAAAATCGAGAGAACACCGAACAGGTGAACGCCAATGGCAATGTCTCGCAAGTGTTCCAGCCGGAGCTGACTTATTTTCCCGCACCGAACCAGTCCTCACCGGCTCCAGCGCTCCTTGTCTGCCCGGGCGGCGGCTATCGCAACGTCGTGATGACAAAGGAAGGCACCCGTATCGCGGAGTTTTTTCAAAAACGCGGTTTCGCCGTCTTTGTTTTGAAATACCGACTCGCTCCACCCGAAGCGGTGCAGGACGCGCGGCGGGCGATGCGTGTGATTCGTTCGCGGGCGGAAAAATATAAAATCGATCCAGCCAAGCTCGGGGTCATGGGTTTTTCCGCCGGTGGACATCTCAGCGCCAATCTCGCGCTGAACTTTGCGGCCACGGACCTCTCCGATGACACGGAGAAAATCTCCGCGCGCCCGGATTTCTGCGCGCCGATTTATGGCGTTCTTGAACCGCTCAACCCCGCCAATTTCGAACCAGGTCGATATCCGGCGCTCTACGCGATCAAATCGCTGAAAGACTCAACCGCGAGCGATGTGCCTCCGATGTTCCTTGTCCACGCGGTGGACGACAAGACGGTGCCCGTCGAACAGAGCCTGAATTTTTTCGTCACGTTGAAAGCAAAGGGAATTCCCGTCGAATTGCATCTCTACGAAAAAGGCGGCCATGGTTTTGCGTTGGAGTTTGATCGCAGCTACGCGGCCAGCTGGGGCGAGGCCTTTTTACTCTGGCTGAAGGCGCATGGAGTCGAACCAGCGCCAACAAGCAATCCGCAATCCCCAAAGCCGACTCGATAACAGGATAAACGGTCAACCGCACGCCGCGAACAGCCGGTCCATCAGCTCCATATTGCGAAGCGTTTCAGTGAGGCTGAAAAACGGCTGGCGGTTGTTCAGGATCGCGTCGGCAAAATCCTCGACTTCGAGGCGGTAACGATCGCTGTTGGCCACGGGTATGGTTTGCACGATCTTGTTGTCGACGGTGATCGTGAGGTCACAGGCTTCTTCTAGGAATGTGTTCGGCACCTGCAACACCCCTTTCGTGCCGACAATCTGCGACTCGATTTGTTTTTGGGCGTTGAAACCGGAGTGGATGGAGGCGATGAGGCCCGTCGGGTATTTGAGGAGCGCCGAGAAGAGCAAATCCACGCCGCCTTCTTTTACGCATTGCACGGAAATCGAGTCGGGCATCGGCCCGGGGACGGCGGCGGGAACGGGTTTACCTGTAGCAGCAGCTTGGATACGCGCGAGTTCGTCGACCACCAGGCCGGTAAAATTAAGCGGGTAACAGCCCACGTCGTAAAGCGAACCGCCGCCGAGTTCGGGCTGGTACTTGATGCAGCCGGGGCGATTCAGCAAAAAGCGAAAGACGGAATGGATGAATTTGATTTCGCCCAGCACGCCGCTGCGCAGGACTTCGAGAACTTTGCGCGTGCAGTCTGTGTAGCGGTACATGAAGGCCTCCATGAAAACCACGCCGTTTTCACGGCAGGCATGGATCATTTCACGGCATTCCGCGGCATTGAGGCCGATGGGTTTTTCGCAGAGTACGTGCTTCTTGTGCTGAGCCGCCTTGATCGTCCACGCGCGGTGCATCGAGTTCGGCAGCGGAATGTAGACGGCGTCGATCTCCGGATCGGCCAGCAGCGCCTCGTACGAGGCGTGGGTTTTAGGGCAGTTGAACTTGTTGCGGCATTCGGCAAGCTTGGCCGTGTCGCGCGAGGCGATCGCGTGAAAAACAGAGTTGTTGGAACGTTGGATCGCAGGGATCACTGCGTCGCGGGCGATGCGTGCATAGCCGAGCACGCCCCAGCGGATTTTCTTATTGGAAGTGGTCATGGGAAAGCGGCTGCAACAAAGCCGAAAAACCACGGCGGTACAACCAGCGTTTTTCCCCCCGAATACTTCTCCCCATTTTTAGGGACTGCCACGAGGGAAGAAGGACTGTCAGGTAATCCCCGTGGTTGCGGACCGTGTCTAAAACCGCCAAAAAGCAACTCCCGCGCAGAATTTTCGGCGGCACCCCTTCCACCCCGTTTCCATTCCCATGAAAGCATTCAAGGTCCTTGCTTTGGCGTTCACGTTTGTCGCTGCCTCCCTCATCGCGCCCGCACGCGCCGAAGCCGCCACAGCGCTGATGGAGAATCTCAACCGCGGAGTTGTTGCCGTGCGCACTTCCTCGACCAGCGCTTTCGTCAGTTGGCGCATGCTTGGCACCGACAGCGCCGGCGTGGAATTCAATCTCTACCGGTCAACGGGTGGCGGAACCGCCGTTCTCCTCACAGGTACGCCTCCCACGAGCGCAACCTGCTTCGCTGATACCACAGCGGATTTCACGCTGGCCAATGCCTATTATGTCCGCCCTGTCATCAGCGGAATCGAGCAAGCTCCCAGCGAAACCTACACGCTCGCTGCAAATGCCTCGGTTCAACAATACCTGCGCGTTCCCCTCCAGATTCCCGCCGGCCTGACGATGCCCGACAGCACCACTTGCACGTACAGTGCCAATGATTGCTCGGTCGGCGATCTCGATGGCGACGGCGAATACGAGATCATCGTCAAATGGGATCCCTCCAATTCCAAGGACAACTCCCAAAGCGGCTACACTGGCAACGTTTACCTCGACGCCTACAAACTCAATGGCACACAGCTCTGGCGCATCGACCTTGGCGTCAACATCCGCGCCGGCGCTCACTACACGCAATTCATGGTTTATGACCTCGATGGCGATGGCAAAGCCGAGGTCGCCTGCCGCACCGCCGAAGGGTCGAAGGGCGCTGACAACAACTATGTCGCCGCACCGGCCAAATTCTCCGGCACGCCGCCCTCCACGCTCGACCACACCGCCGATCGCCGGAACACCGGCGGTTACATCCTTGGGGGCGCCGAATTTCTCACGATCTTCAATGGCCAGACCGGCACCGAGCTGACTTCAACCAACTACAACCCCCAACGCTATCCCGGCAACCTCTTTCCCACCACCGCCCAGATCAATGCCCTCTGGGGCGACGACTATGGCAACCGCATCGACCGCTTCCTGGCCTGCGTGGCATATCTCGACGGCCAGCGGCCCAGCTTGGTGATGTGCCGTGGTTATTACACCCGCACCGCGCTCGTCGCCTACGACTACCGCAACGGAACCCTCACCCAGCGCTGGATCTTCGACACCAACCCGGACGGCGCCACCGCCACGACCTGGGCGAACTATCGCGGCCAGGGTCATCACAATCTGTCCGTCGCCGATGTCGACGGCGACGGTCGCGACGAAATCGTCTACGGTTCCTGCACGATCGACGACGACGGACGAGGGCTCTATTCGACCTTGCTGGGCCACGGCGACGCCATCCATGTTTCCGATCTCGATCCGAATCGCCCGGGCCTTGAAGTCTGGGTGTGTCACGAGGATGTCGCGGGCAACGGCAACCGCGGCCACACGTTTCGCGACGCCGCCACGGGCACGGTAATTTTCTCCAAACCTTCCACCGACGACACCGGTCGATGCATGACCGCTGACATTGATCCCGCCTATCCTGGCTTTGAAATGTGGGGTGCACGCTCCAACGTCGTCACCGTTTCCGGAACCGATATCTCCACCACAAAGCCTTCGCAGAACTTCGGCATCTGGTGGGATGGCGATCTTTCCCGCGAACTCCTCGACAACGTCACCATCTCCAAATGGAACCCCGCCACCACCTCGGCCTCCGCCGTGCTTTCCCCTAGCGGAGTCGCCTCCAACAACTCCACCAAGGCCACGCCCAATCTTTCCGCGGACATTTTCGGCGATTGGCGCGAAGAGGTCGTCTGGCGCGAAACCGACAGCTCCGCTCTCCGCATCTATACCACCACGGCGCCGACCGCCACGCGCCTCTACACCTTGATGCACAATCGGCAATACCGTGAGTCCATCGCCTGGCAAAATGTCGCTTACAACCAACCACCGTATCCAAATTATTTTCTCGGCAATGGCATGTCCACGCCGCCGCAGCCCGACATCGTCACCAGCATTGCCAGCCTGCCCGCCACTGCTCCCGCCGCCGTCGCCATCAATCGCTACGATCCTGCCACCAGTTCCACCGGCGCCACGAGCATGATCTTCCGCGTGTCGTTCAATACGGCTGTCACCGGTGTCGACATCCCCGATTTCACTTTCACCACGACCGGCACCGTCACGGGAACTATAACCAGTGTCACCGCCCAGAGCACCACCACCTACGATGTGCTCGTGTCGTCCATCACCGGCGTTGGCACCGCCCGTCTCGACCTCAACGCCACCGGCACCGGTATCGCGAGCAGCGTGGGCGGAGTCGCGATTTCCGGCGGCTTCACCGGCGGCGAGACCTATACCCGCGTCGTCCTCGCCTGGCTTTCCACCGCGCCTTCCGGCGGCGTTTGGAGCACCGCAACCAACTGGGATGGAGGCGTCATTCCCGACGGTGTTGGAGCGGCTCCCATCTTCGGCAACTACGACGTCCCCGCCAATACCACGGTTGCACTCGACACACCTCGCACACTTTCCGGTTTGACCTTTGGCGATACCAATACCGCCACACCGGCGAGCTGGGCGATTAACAACAATTCCACAGATACAAATATCCTGACCCTCGATGTCACGAGCGGCGCACCAACTCTGACCGTCAATACCCTTGGCGCCGGAGCGACCGCCACCGTGGACGCGGTACTCGCGGGCACCGATGGCCTCACCAAAGCCGGTACAGGAACGCTCGTCCTTACCAAGCCCAACTCCCTTTCCGGTCCCCTGACGGTAAGTGCCGGAACCCTCCGGCTCGGCGCGGGGGGCGCATTAACCTCCGGCACCGTCAGTCTACCGTCGGGCAGCACACTGAACGTTGCGGGCGGCTCGCTCACCACCACCGGCCTCGTCACCGCCGCCGCGGGCACGCTCAGCATCGACAGCGGCACCGTTGCCTTCAATGCCGGTTACCGAACCAATTCAACCAGCGCAACCACGCTTCGCCTCAACGGCGGCGCCCTCACCGCCAACGACATCAACATGCGCCGCACCAGCGCCGCGACGATTGACTTTACCACCGGCTTCATTGCAGCCGGCGGCACGGCCAACATCGGCACGCTTTCGCTCGGCACCGACAACTCCAATGCCGCCATGTCCGTCGAAGGCGGCGCCGTCACTGTAACCGGCCCCATCGTCGTCGGGTTCCAAAGCAGCGTTGGACGCGGCGGCGGCCTGCGCGTTCTCAGCGGTTCCCTCACCAGCACGGACACCGCCTATGGCATCGCGCTCACCCGCACCTCGGGCAATGTCACTGTCGCGAACTTTTCCGGCGGGATCACCACTGCGGAAAAAATCACCTTGGGGTACAGCTCCTCGGTTATCGCGGGTTCCGCCACACTTACGCTTTCGGGCGGCGAACTATACCTTGGCTCTGGCGGCTTGGTCATGAACGGCGTCGCTCCCTTCGCGGCCACGATCAATCTTTCCGGCGGTACCCTCGGTGCAAAAGCGGCCTGGTCCACCAGCCTGCCTGCCGTCCTCGCCAACACCACAACCATCAAAACCGCCAACGCGGCCAATGCGGCCTTCGATATCACGCTCGGCGGCGCTTTGAGCGGCACCGGCGGCCTCGCCAAGGCCGGCACGGGCCTGCTTACCCTCTCGGCCATCAATACGTTTACCGGAGCCGTCGACATCAACGCTGGCACGCTTGCCGTCACGGGTGCGACAAGCACCGCGAGTTCGGTCAACGTCAACGCCGGCGGCACGCTCGCCGGCACAGGCAACGCCGGCACCGTCGTGCTCGGCGGCGGCGGCACCGTTGCTCCTGGTCTCGCAGAAATAGGTACGTTGAGTGGTACGTCCCTCGTCTTCAACGGCGGCGGCCGCCTCGCGCTCGATCTCGGTGCATCCGGCACCTCAGACTCGCTCGCCCTCAGCGGCGCCCTCACCAAGGGCACGTCCGGCGCCTGCGAACTCGCCTTTAGCCCTGGCTCGAGATTTTTTACTGGCAGCAGCTACACCATCGCCACCTACGGATCGACGAACTTCTCCGCCAGCGATTTCACCGTCACCGGCATGACAGGCTACACGCCCACGTTCAACGTCGGCGCCACAAGCCTCCAGGTCACCTTTACCATCACGCCACCCACCATAACCAGCGCCACCAGCATAGGCGGGACGATGGGCCAGACTTTCAACTTCGGTATCACCGGCACGAATACGCCCACCAGTTATTCCGCCAGCGGCCTGCCTTCCGGACTCACGCTTAACACCAGTACCGGCGTCATCACCGGTACGCCTACGGTTCCCGGCACGTACACGATCCAACTCTCCGCCACCAATGGCGGTGGCACCTCTTCCGTGACCGCCACCCTCACCGTCACGGAAAACGCCGCGCTCGTCACGCTCTTCGGCTCTGCCGGCGCATCTGGAAATACCAATGGCACTGGCACCGCCGCCCGCTTCAACAATCCCAATGCCCTCGCCGTCGATGCCAGCGGTTTCATCTATGTTGCCGATACCGCCAACCATCTCGTTCGCAAAATCGGTCTCAACAATGCCGTCACCACCCTCGCAGGCTCGGGCTCGGCCGGTTCTGCCGATGGCACTGGCGTCGCCGCCAGCTTTAGTTCCCCAGCCGCGCTCGTGCCGGACAACGCGGGCAATCTCTACCTAGCCGACACCGGCAATAATTCCATCCGCAAGATCGTGGTTTCCACCGGCGTCGTCACCACGCTCGCCACCGGTTTTAACGCTCCGGCCGGGCTCGCCTTGGATAACGGCAATCTCTACGTCGCCAACTCCGCCGGTCATACGATCAGCAAAATCGTGCTCTCCGGCCCCATAGTGACCACCCTTGCCGGTTCCGGCATGATCGGCTCGACCGATGCCACCGGGACCGCTGCCAGCTTCAATAGCCCGCGCGGCCTGGCGACCGACACCAATGGAAACCTCTACGTCGCCGACACCGGCAACAACATGATTCGCAAGGTTGTCCTTTCCACCGGCGTCGTTACCACGACCGGCGGAGCCACCATTCTTGGCGGCACCGACGGCAATCTCACCCTCGCCCGGTTTAATGCCCCGCGTGCGCTCGCTCTCGACGCCGCTGGACGTATTTACCTTGCGGATACGGCCAACCATACGCTTCGCAAGATTGTCTTGAGCAACGGCGCCGTCACCACCCTGGTCGGGCTACCCGGCGTCGCCGGCACGTCCGATGGGCTTGGCGCAGCCGCCCGTCTCAACAGCCCGTCCGGCATCGGCATCGATGTCACCGGAGATATTTACGTCGCCGATTCTGCCAATCATACGGTTCGCATCCTGCAAGTTGCCCCCGAAATCGTCACCCACCCGCAGAGCCAAACAGTGACTGCGGGCTCCAACGTTCAGTTCTCCACGGTCGTCACCGGCTCGCCAACTCCCACGCTTGAATGGAAGAAGGACGGCGTGGTGGTTCCCAATCCCGTCAGTTCCAGCGATACACGGTTTTCCGTCTCCAATGTCACCGCAGCCAACGCCGGCAATTACACCGTAACCGCCACCAACGCCATGGGCTCCATCACCAGCAACGTCGCCACGCTCACCGTGACCACGCCCCCAAGTTCTTCCTCTTCCAGTTCGGGTGGCGGAGGCGGAGGAGGTGGCGGCGCTTTCGCCCCCTGGACTTTCCTGTTTGGCGCAATCCTCATCCTGCTCCGCGCGCGCCGGCGGTAGTCCCCAACCAATCCACGTTCTCCACTTAAAGGACGGCCCCGGGTCGTCCTTTTTGGCGTTTTTGTGCCTTTTGAGGACCATTCGCGGAGAATTTTACCATTGGATCGGAACGAGTGTCCTGCCAGCCTGTCCAGCGGAGTCGCATCACCCATCCCGCAACAACACCCGCTTTTATGCTATCCCGCCTTCTCATCATCGCGTCACTCGCCTTTACGCTCTTCCAAGCAGGCTGCGCCAGCCAACACAGCATGGCTACCCTCGACGAAAAGTCCGCGGCCAAGCCCACCAAGGCTGTCTACCTGCTCACCGTCACGCTCAAAAACAGCTTCGTCCCCGCCTACCAACCCAAGCTCGAATCGCTGAAGCTTCAGAAGTTGGTCCAATCCGAATATCCCGTCATCCAGATTCACAACGTCGACCATCTGGGTAAAAACGAAACACTCTCTCCCGCCACGGGCAACAGCTACCTCGTCCGGCTCGAACTCGAACCCGGCGAGTACCGCCTCCTCGGCCTCAACAGCGTCGGCCAATCGATGTTCATCACCAGCCCGTATTTCACGCCGATCCTCGGCCGCATTTCCGTCCGCGAGCCCGGCTTTTTCTACCTCGGCCACATCGATGCCACCATCCGCGAACGCAAAAGCGAAGAGTTCCACGCCGGCGGTCTTTTGCCGACCCAAGAACAACGCCTAACCGGCGGCTTCGGCGGGACGTGGGATATTTCGATTGTCGACCAATGGGCCGAAGACCAGGGCAGGTTCCAAAACCGTTTTCCCGCTCTCGCCAAGGCCAGCGTGCAAAAAGCTACACTCACTCCTTTCAACCGCGGCAGCGCCCAGGCTTGGTGGGACTTCAACAACTTCAAGGAAGTACCGAACCAATAGTACTTCGCCAACTCGACTTTCAAAAGCGCCGCGTCTGCAAAGGCCGGCGCTTTTTTTTGCCGCAGCTGGACGGTTGCTCCGAGAGACCCTATCGCCAAAAGCGCACCGTCGTTCTGACTAGGGCTTTTTCTCCTTCTCGTCGGCACGCTGAAACTTCTTGTGGCCTTCCTTCTGCAAGGAACGCATCTCTCCCACCAATTTCGCCGCGCCGGCATTGTCTCCGGCTTTCAGCGCCGCTTCGAGTTTTTCCAAAGTGGTGGCGAAATCCTTCATGCTTTTCTGAAATTCCGCGGTGAATTTGGCACGATCCTCTTCCGGCAAATCCTGCGTCTTGGCCGGCGTGAGTTGCGATGCCGCGACCGCCGCGGTGTACATCTTTTGCACGAGCGCGATCGACTCCTCGTTCTTGCTGGCATCCTGAACCTGTCCGCGCAGCTTGCGAAACGCTCCGCCCATTTCGTCCATTTTGCCTTCCAGCTCCGTTTCGGCTTTGTGCTCTTTTCTTGGTTCTTTTTTCGGTTCCTGGGCGTGAACCGTCAGGCTAAATGGCAGGGACAAGCTTACAGCTAACAATAGATTTTTGATTTTCATAGGGAGTTGAAGTGGAGCGACAGATTCGAACGCAACACGGTGACCGCGCCGCCCCGCGGTGCAACGCGACTGGAGATTTTTTGGCCAATATTTTTCCGTCGCACCGGCTTGCGTCCTGGCAACGCTTCGTGACGAGACATTTGATTTTTCCGCAAAATCCGTGTTTCCAACTTCTGTGGCTCAACCTCCTTCGCTTTCCTCCGATTCGCTCGCCGGCGTGCTCGAGCGCATCATTTTTCTCAACGAGGAGAACCATTATACCATCGCAGAATTCCGTCGCGACGACAACGGCCAGAAAACCACCATCATCGGCGCACTTCCTGGCGCACAGTGCGGCGAAACCCTTCAGCTGCGCGGCCAATGGACGAAGCACGCGCAGCATGGCGATCAGTTCAAGGTCGAATCCTTCAAAGCCGAGCTCCCGTCTAGCGTGTATGGAATCCGCAAATACCTCGGCAGCGGCCTCGTCCAGGGCATCGGCAAAGTTTACGCCAACAAAATCGTCGACGCCTTTGGCACCGAGACCTTCCGAATCCTCAGTGAAGAATCCGCCCGACTGCGTTCCGTGCCCGGCATCGGCAAGGTCCGCGCCTCAGCGATTAAAAAAGCTTGGGACGATCAGCGCGCCCTTCGCGAAATCCACATTTTCCTCCAAACCTATGGTGTCACCACCTCGCAGTGCGTGAAGCTCGTGCAGCGTTACGGCGCCGAGGCCAAACAGATTCTGCTCCGCGAACCTTACCGCGTTGCCCGCGAAATCGACGGCATCGGCTTCAAAACCGCCGACAAAATCGCCATCAATCTCGGTTTCGCCAACGACGCCCCGCCCCGCCTCGACGCCGGCCTGCTCTTCGCGATGGATTCGCTGCAGGAGGAAGGTCACACCGCCGTCCGCGAGAGCGATCTCGTCGAGTACGCCGCGCCGATGCTCGAAACCGCCGCCAGCCTGCTCGAAGCCCGCATCCGCGCCCTTGTCGAGACTAACCAATTGATATGTCACTGGCCTCCCGATGTCGCCAATCCCCTTCCCGGCTCCGGCTTGCTCCAATTGCCGGCGCTCGATCGCGCCGAGCAGAAAATCGCCGCCACGATCCATCGCCTTGGCAAGGTCTTCAGTTGCCTGCCGCCGATTAAAATCGACGCCGCCGTCCAGTGGGCCGAGCAAAAAGCAGGCTTCGCGTTCGCCGACCAGCAACGTTCCGCCCTTAAAAACGCTCTCGCCCACAAAGTCTCCGTGCTCACCGGCGGTCCCGGCACGGGCAAGACCACCATTCTCCGCGCACTCGTCGACATCCTCAAAGCCAAGAAAGTCCGCGTTCATCTCGCCGCTCCGACCGGTCGCGCCGCACAACGCCTTTCCGAAACCACCGGCGGTTTCGCCTCAACCATTCACCGTCTCCTAAAATACGATCCGGCCAAGGGTGGCTTCAGCTCCAACGAAAATACCCCGCTATCCACCGATTTCCTCATCGTCGACGAAGCCTCGATGCTCGACACCCGGCTCGCCGCGTCGCTGCTGCAAGCCGTGCCGTCGCGCGCCCACTTGCTGCTCGTCGGCGACATCGATCAGCTTCCCTCCGTTGGCGCCGGCAACGTTCTCAAGGATCTGATCGCCACGGAGCAGGTTCCCGTCACTCGCCTTACCGTCATCTATCGCCAAAAAGAACAAAGTCAGATCGTCGTCACCGCCCACGCGATCAACGCCGGCGATCCGTCGCTCCCGCCCGCCGTCAACGACCTCGCCAGCATTCAGGTCTGGAACGATCTCACCTTCGTCATCGCGGATTCCGCCGAGGACGCGGTGGCCAAGACCATCGCCCTTTGCACCGAACACATCCCGCGCCTCTGGAAATGGTTCGACCCCGTCCGCGACGTGCAGGTGCTCGCCCCGATGCACAAAGGCACTGCCGGCGTGGGAAACCTAAACCAACAATTACAGGCAAGCTTCAATGCCCACGCCCGCGGTTTGCGCGGACCTGCCGGCGAGTTTCGCGCTGGCGACAAGGTCATTCAACTGCGCAACAACTACGACAAAAACCTCTTCAACGGCGACATCGGCACCATCGCATCGGTCGACGCCGAGGAGGGCACGCTGGTCGCCAATTTCGACGGCGAATCGCATACGTTCGTCCGCGGCGAACTCAGCGAACTCGCCCTCGCCTACGCCGTCAGCATTCACAAAAGCCAGGGTTCCGAATACCCGGTCGTCATCGTGCCTCTCCTCAAGGCGCATTTCATGATGCTTCAGCGCAATCTGATCTACACCGCGATCACGCGCGGAAAGAAAAAAGTCTTCCTCGTGGGCGAACCCGCCGCCTATGCCATGGCCGTGCGCAACGCCGAGTCGAAGCAACGCACCACCCACCTGCGCGAAAAAATCACCGCACCGCCACCGCAATAAAGCTTCTCTCCCGTAAACCATTATCGCGTTTATTCGGAACAAGACGCGACCATCCACAGCACGAGGAAACGTCCGCCGTGTCCTCCTCGAAACTCCGAAATGTCCGGGCGCAGGAGTGGATACGAAACTTAATTCACCACTTCAGCTTTCCCTAATACCCACCCATCGTCGAAAAATGTGGTCAACATCCGTACGAAATCGTCTCAGAGTAGATTTGCTTATTAGAGACATTTACCAACTGACGTCCCCAAAAATCACCCATGTCTGCGGTTATTACTCCCATCTCTGCCTTCGGCGGCTCTCACCTGCCCCGTGGAGCAGCTCTCATCAACAATTCGCTGCTCAACAAGGGCACCGCTTTTACCGAAGCTGAACGCGACGCCCTTGGCCTGCGCGGTTTGCTGCCTCCGCGCATTTTCCCGATGGACGAGCAGGTCAAGCGCGCCCTCGGCAACTTGCGCCGCAAGAGCGATCCGCTCGAAAAATACGTTTTCCTCACCGCGCTCCAGCAGCGCAACGAAACCCTCTTCTACCGCGTCCTCACCGACTACCTCGAAGAGGTCATGCCGATCATTTACACACCGACAGTCGGACAGGCCTGCCTCGAATACGGCAGCATCTATCGCAAACCGCGCGGCCTTTTTCTCACCATCAAGGACAAAGGCCGTGTCCGTGAAATCCTTCGTCACTGGCCCCAGCAGGCCCGCCTGATCGTGGTCACCGACGGCGAACGCATCCTCGGCCTCGGCGATCTCGGCGCGCTCGGCATGGGCATTCCGATCGGCAAGCTCGCCCTCTACTCCGCCTGCGCCGGCGTTCATCCATACTATTGTTTGCCCATCACGATCGATGTCGGCACCGACAACGAAAAACTCCTGCAAGATCCGCTCTACATCGGCATGCCACAAAAACGCGTGCGCGGTCCCGAGTATGACGACTTCATGAAGGAATTTGTCGAGGGCGTGCAGGACGTTTTCCCCGGCAGCCTGTTGCAATTCGAAGACTTCGGCAACCACAACGCCTTCCACCTGCTCAGCACGTGGCGCGACAAAGTCTGCTGTTTCAACGACGACATCCAGGGCACCGCCTCCGTCGCGCTCGCCGGCCTTATTTCCGCCACGCGCATTTCCGGAACCAAGCTCTCGGAACAAAAACTCCTCTTCCTCGGCGCCGGTGAAGCCGGTACGGGCATCGCGGACCTCTTTGTCTCCGCGGCGAAACAGGAAGGCTTGTCCGAAGCGGCCGCGCGCAAGTGCTGCTGGTTCGTCGATTCGAAGGGTCTGCTCGTCAAGGGTCGCGGTGACAAACTCCCCGCCCACAAGGAGCCGTACGCTCACGACCACCCGCATCTCAAAGACTTCGCCGAAGCCGTCGCCGCCATCAAACCGACGGCCATCATCGGCGTGTCCGGACAAGGCCGCGCCTTCGACGAAAAAGTCGTTCGCACGTTCGCCGCCCAACGCAAACAGCCGATCATCTTTTCGCTTTCGAACCCGACCTCAAAATCGGAATGCACCGCCGAGGAAGCCTACAAATGGACCGAGGGACGCTGTCTCTTTGCCAGCGGCAGTCCGTTCCCCGCAGTCGAGTTCAACGGCAGGAAATACCAGACCGGCCAAGGCAATAATGTCTACATTTTCCCGGCCGTTGGTATGGGCGTGTTGGTTGGTCAGGCACAGGTGGTCACCGACAGCATGTTCCTCGTCGCCGCCCAGACTCTCGCCTCGGAAATTCGCAAGGAAGACATTGAGGTGGGCCGCGTCTATCCGTCGCTCAGCCGCATCCGCGAAGTCTCGATGAAGATCGCCGTCGCCGTGGCCAAGTTGGCTTGGGACGAGGGCCTCGCCACGTTGCCCCGCCCGACCGATATCGAAGCCGACGTGAAAGCGAAGATGTTTGAACCTTCGTACACGAGTTACGCTTAACACCTAACAACGATCGTCTGCCGTACTTTACCGTTTCCCGTTTTTCTCTCCGAGCCCGGGCTTCATCGCCCGGGCTTTTTTGTCACCACGAAGGCGCGTCGCCAGATCGCTGACGGCTCAACGCAGGACTCGTTCAGCGCCGGAAGACTTGGTTTTGCTTACAGGCGCCGGGTCGACGTCAGGCACTTCATAACTCGAATCATCAGAAACCGGCAATTGCTGTCCAGCCATGCCGGAAAGTGCACGCAGTCGATTCACAATGGCATCCTGCGAAATCGCCTGGGCGTTGAGTTCCTGCGCGGCGGAGGCACATTCCTCGGCGCCGGCCGCCGTCGTTTGCGTGGCTTTTTCCATCTGATTGACAGCGGTTACAACCTGCTCGACGCCCTGGCTCTGCTCCTTCGACGCGGCGGCAATTTCGGAAACCAATTCGTCCACCCGACGGGCGCGGGTCACGATTTCCTCAAGAGTCTTGGCGACTTCGCCACTGATCGAAACGCCGTGCTCGCTCTTCCTGATCGAATCCTGGATTTTTTCCGAGGTCTCGCGGGCCGCCTCGGTGCTGCGTTGGGCAAGCGAGCGCACTTCCTCGGCCACGACGGCAAAACCGGCGCCAGCTTCGCCGGCGCGCGCGGCTTCGACCGCGGCATTTAGGGCGAGAAGATTGGTTTGGAAAGCGATGTCGTCGATCGTGCGGATGATCTTCGCGGTGTTTTCACTGGAGGCTTTGATGGCATCCATCGCGGCCGTCATCGTCTGCATGCCGGTGGAGCCTGTTTCGGCGGCCGAACGGGTTTGGTTGGCGATTTCGCGCGCTGTACCCGCGCTCTCGGCGTTGCGCTTGGTCATGCTGGAAATTTCCTCTAGCGTGGCGCTCGTTTCCTCGATGGACGCGGCGAGTTCGCTGGATCCCTGCGCCAGCGACTGGCTTGCGCGATTGATTTCGCCCGAGGCCGAGCTCAGTTGGGACGCGCCTTCCGCGAGTTCTACGGCCACGTGACCAAGCACGCCGCTGGTGCGTCGTGTGATCAGGAACCCAGCCACACCGCCAATGACCAGTGCGGCCACCACACCGGTCAGCACCACGGCGCGGGTTTGCGCGACGGCGCTGTTGATGTCGCCGGACGCGGCGCTGCCCTTCGAACGGGCCGCCTCAACCATGCCGCGCAAACCGCTGATATAATTCTGATAAACCGGATAGAGCTGCGCATTGAGCATATCGGCGGCGAGGTCGTTCTGGCTCTTGCGCGAGAGCTCCAGCACCTTGCCTCGCAGATCGCGGTAGGCGTTGCGGGCCGAGGTCAATTGATCGTACGCCTGCTTTTCCGCGGGCTCGTCGATAATTTTTTCATACTCCTTGTAGATGCTCGTTAGTTTGGCCGATTTTTCGGCAAGCGTTTTGTCGATGGCTGTTTTTTCGGCTGTGTTGCCCGCCATCACGTGCTGCGTCGTGTTGATGAAGTTTTCCTTCACTTCGGATTCCGCCTGCCCAAGCAACATGAGTCCCGGCATGGCGTGGAGCTCCATCTCGTCGGCCGAGGCTTTGATATGCGCGACACGTTCGTAGCAAATGCCGCCAACAACAGCGAGGATGAGAATCAACGATCCGAAACCAACGCCGATGCGCCGGCCTATCGTCCAAGTAGAGGAAATTGCCATGATAAATAGAGTTTCAATTCTCTCTATCGTCACATTTGCACGTCAGCTATAGGCTCTAAATTTCTTACCATCTTTATGCACCCGAATCTCAAGAAGCATATCTCACTATTGTTAGGCATCTTGCTGACCTTACTAAAACACAGCTTCTAACGCTTGGGGCGGTCGAATCGCAAATGCCGTTCAAATTGCACGCGGTCGTCGAAGGATCGCAGCCGTGATTGCTCCAAAAACCGATCTGATGGACGTCTCCAAAAATGGTCGTATTTGCAGCGGCGCTACGACGCTCGGATCCAACCAAACTTGAACTTGTTAAACGCCGCCGGACCCGCAGTCTCACTATTTCCCCATGCAAACCAGCGATCTCGCGGCAAAAAACAGCGTATTTTACGACGACCTCTGGCACAATTCCTACCTGACCAAACCCGAGCGCTTCAATACCTGGCCTCTCATTTCGAGCCTGCTTCCCGAATCAAAAATGCGACTCGAAGTCGGTCCGGGCCTGCGTCCACGCCTTCCCGTTGCTGGAACTCATTTCCTCGATGCAAGCCCGCCGGCCATCGCGCGACTGGGAGCAAATGGCGGTATCGCGAAGTTAGGATCAATCCTCGAGCTGCCTTTCGAAGACGGGTCCTTCGATCTCGTCACCGCCTTCGATGTTATCGAGCACGTTGAGGACGATCTGCGTGTTTTTGCCGAACTCACCCGCATGCTCAAAGAAAACGGACGCTTGATCGTCTCCGTTCCTCTCCACGCCCGTTTCTGGACCGTCTTCGACGACTATGTGGGCCACGCCCGTCGTTATGAACCCCCAGCTTTGCTGCAACTGCTCGACAGCCACAACTTGGTGGTCGAAAAAAGCGCCGTTTTCGGCATGCAGCCGAACAACCCTAAACTCCTAAAATATGCGGTCAAAGGGCTGACCGAGCATCGGACCATCGCCACGCGGTGTTACAATTGGTTGTTCCTGCCCCTCGGCATTCTTTTCCAAAAACGCCTGAAATTCGCGGACGGCCTGATGGATCTGACCGATGTCTACGAAGTTCTGCTCGTCTGCAAACAACGTCGCTCCTCTACCTGAGTCCAAACTCAGCCAAATAAATCTCCCTGCTGCAGCCCGGTCCTTTTTTGAATATCGGCCGTGCTCAATTGCAGCAACGAACGAATCGTCGCTCCGGCAAACTCCTCACGTCGCAAGAGATTCGACAACAGCAGTGCACTCGCCAGCGCGTCGTAAAGCGCCGCATGGAAAAATCGTCGTCCGGCCGGACAATGCTCCACCGCCAAAACGTCCAGCGGACCGCGCAAACCGGCCGCTTCGATCAACGCTTCCAATTGAAGCGAGCCGCCCTTGGGGTACAACTCCGCCGCCAGACGTCCCGTATCGATCCAGGGTCCCCATTCCAGGGTTTGTGCGCCCGGCCGAGCAAAATCCGGCGATGTCCGTGCATAGGGCCAGACGCTTTTGAGCAATCCATTTTCCGCGCCGGCAAAGTGCGCGGCCAGCGGTCCCGTTTCACGCAATCCGGCGAAATAATCGAATTCATCCGCGAAAGGCGCGTGTCCATCGACCTCGCGCGCTGTCAACAAATGCACCGCCGAATCCTCGGCACGAATGCGGCCCGTCGCCCGGCAGAGCCGGGTGCGCGTTGAAACGATTTCGCCGCCCCGCAAAGTAACCACGCCAAACTCTAAAATGCCCGACGCCGCACTTCCTTCGAAGTCGATAAAATGGATGGGCACGTCGATCCAGCGCATGGTGAGTTTTTGGCAGAATTAACAGAATGGACCGAATAGGACTCGAACTTATTTTGTGAATTCAGTTCATTCTCTTTCGAAATGGACCTCGCACCCTACCGCGCCTTCCTGATCGAACTCGCTGAAAAAAGCGGCGACTTCATCCGTCCCTTCTTCGCCAACCCGTCGCTCGCCGTCGAATTCAAGGCCGACGAATCTCCCGTCACGGCGGCCGACAAGGGCGCCGAAAAATTGCTGCGCGCGTTGATCGCGGAAAAATTCCCTTCGCACGGCGTGATCGGCGAGGAATTCGGAAACGACCGGCCCGACGCCGAGTTCGTCTGGGTGCTCGATCCAATCGACGGAACCAAATCCTTCATCACCGGCGTGCCGCTCTTTGGCACCTTGATTGCGCTCATGCACCATGGCCAGCCCGTGCTTGGCGCCATTCACCAGCCGATCCTGCGGCAACTGATGATCGGCGACAACAAAACCGCCACGCTCAACGGCCGCGCTGTCCGCGTGCGCCCGACCGCACGCCTCGAAGAGGCCACTTTTCTCGGCAGCGACCCAATCAATCCCGCCAAGTATCAAAATGGCGCCGCCTATGCCGCTCTGGAAAAACGCGTGCGCCTCAGTCGCACCTGGGGCGATTGCTATGGTTATTTGCTGCTCGCAGCCGGTTTTGCCGACATCATGTGCGATCCGATCATGAATCCTTGGGACATCCAGGCCTTGATCCCGGTCGTGCGCGGCGCCGGTGGCATCATCACCGACTGGCAGGGACGCGATCCGGTAAAAGCCGAATCAATCGTCGCCGCCAATCCGGCGTTGCATCCGCAAGTAATCGCGGCGCTGAATGCCAAATAAAAAGCCCCGGCGAAAACCGGGGCTTCGCAAACAGAACGCTGGTCTTTTACTTGGTCTCAGCGGGAGCAGCAGCCGGTGCTTCCGCAGCCGCTTTGGCGGCTTTAGCCGCGTCTGCCTTGGCCTTCTGTTGCTTGCCGAACTCCTGGCTCATCTGCTGGATTTTCGGCATGGCCGACATCATGCGCGGCATCATTAGCGCCTGCAGCTTCTCGGAAATCTCGGGTTGCTTGTCGATCATGGCCAGGCCGGCCGGCGTGGCGTAGAAATTGTTCATTGCCGCCAATTCCTCCTTGGAAAAGGTTTCGGCGTAAATCTTCTTCATGTCTTCTTTCATCTGCGGAAGGTTCATCGCCTCCATCATCGCGTCCATGACCTTGGATTGATGTTCTTCAAAGTCCTTGGGATCGACATTGCCGCCCATTTGCTGGGCCATTTTCTTCGCATTGGCGGCCATCGCTTTTTTCTGACCCTCCATCGTACGGGTGAGCATTTCGTCGAAACGCATCTTGTCGATTACGGCCGAGGCATCCGCAATGGTGGCCGGAGTGCCCTTGGCGGGATCGAGCCGCACCAATCTTGGCCGAGGCCAGGCTCAATTCGTATTTCTTGCCGTCGCGCTCAAGCAGGAGAAGTCCTTTGGCCTCGTCGTAGGATTTCAGGGTGAAACCGGAAAAATTCTTGCCGAGCGAAACCCAGGCGTTGGCATCGCCGGTCTCATTGGAGAGGCCGAACAACTTTTCGCTACCGGTATTGAGCACACCTTTGAGCTGGAGCGGAGCAGGTTCGGCGGCAAATGCCGTGCCGAGTGCGAGGAGAGCAACGAACAGGATTCTGATTTTCATGGGATAAAGGGGGATAAATGAGAGTAAGGCTTTCAATTCACAAGCCCGCCCTCGTTACAATAGTGAGATTCGTTTCCAGTGAGCTGATTTGCTTGGACCCTTCAAGATGCAATCGCAGCACTTGAGCAATTTACTTGCGGTGGTTCGGACGCCAAATGCGGCGGTACTGCACGAGAAGCAGGATGGCTGGAAGCCAGCAAAGCGCGAGAAACGCCCGGCCGGAAACCCCGCGGAGGTCGAACCATCCATGTGCGCCAAACCAGGCCCGCGCAACGTCGTTGTTCGCCTGCAACGCCGATGCATGCTTACCCAACGCATACTCGCGCGCCGCAGCGTACCAACCTTGTGCGGCGTGCCAGCCAAAAGCGGTGAATCCCTCCGCCACATAGCCGATGGCGACGCCGCCAATGGCCAGCACACCCAACGTCAACCCGCCAAAGGCCAATCCACCCAGCGCAGCGCCACCAATGGCCAGCAAGCCCGCCGAAATGCCGCCCACACTCACCACGCCCAAGGTCATGCCGCCGATCGCGATCATGCCGACCGCGGAGTCGCCGATCGCAATCCAGCCGATGGCGGGACGCGTCTTTTCGTTCATGGGCGTCCCGAGCCGGATGTGCACCAAGGGCAGTCCGAGCAAAGTCCGCCGGCTGCGGTATTCTTTGAAGGGGCCACAAGCCTCCGTAGCGTTGGCGGGAAACAACTCCGGATGCAATCGCATCTCTTCGGTGCGCATGACTGTCAGCTCACGCTTCGCCCGAAAAGCGAGGATCGAAACAACAATCGCCAGCAGGATTGACGAACCAACGCTCATCGCCACCACGGCGTTGACGTTCATCGCTTTGGGCCAGGCCTTTGCGGACAACGCCACGGTCGTGCTGAGAACGGTGGAAAGCACCAGGGCGACTATGATCCGTTTAAAATATCGCCTCATGTACGCTTGCTCACGCGGTGTCCGCGCCGCTTTCAAAGATGCGCGAATGCTCACCACGCTGGCGAAAATTCCGATCACCGGACCCAACACGATATTGAACGCAGCCAAAAGCTTTCCGCCCAGGATTGCGGCGCCGCTCTTCGTCGCGAGCCCGCCGCTTGCGCCGGCAACCGACGCCGCGCCTGCCGACGCCAACAAAGGCAAAGAACCAAGCACGGTGGTCGTGAACATCACGCCAGGTGTCGTGTCTGCAAGCGTGCCTTCGACAAAGGCGAGCACTTGTTCGTGCAACAACTTGCGTCCTCGCGAAAGCCGCTGCTTGACGACATCTTCGCTCAGCCCGAGATCGGCCGCGACGCGTTCGACGGATTTGTGCTGGCGATAAAATAGAATCAACGGTTCACGATACAGCTCCGGAATTCGCTCGAGCGCGCTCCATAAAATTGCCTCACGCTCTTGCTTCACGGCCTGCTCCGATGGCAAAGGTTCCACGGCCGGCACATCGGCCGCCGCATCCAGATCGACCGCGCCATGCACCGGCTCGCGTTTTAGGCGTCGGAAGCGGTTATGGACGATATTGCGCGCGATGCCGCAAAGCCACGCCCGTAGTTTCGCCGGCTCGCGCAGTTCCCGAAGTTCACGCCACGCGGCGAGAAACGTTTCCTGGGCCACATCCTCGCTGTGCGCGAGGCTGCCCGTGGCATTATAGGCCACCGAACAGATCAAGGTTTGATGCCGCGCCACAATCAGCCCAAACGCATCGCGATCTCCCGCCATGGTGCGGGCGACCAGTTCGGCATCGGCTGTTTCTTCTGCGGCCATGGGTAGGATGTTATTCATGTCACATCACACGTGGCCCGAAAACCGGAAAAGGTGACAAACCGGCCAAAAAAAATTTCAGCGCGCCGTCGTTAAAAAACCGCCGGGGATTTTATCCGGACGACAATCCCCGGCGCCTATTCCTCACTCACCTTTTTTTCTTCGCGGAATTTTTCCACTCGGCGGTGATAATGGAGGAAAAACCGCCGCGGGCCTTCCAGCGGGCGATGATGGCGAGACTCCGGGGTTTCAGCGCGTTGCCCAGATCGTCGCAGATCTTGTTGGTCGCCGCTTCGAAGAAGATGCCTTCGTTGCGGTAGGCGTGGAAATAGAGCTTGAGCGATTTGAGTTCGACGCAGGTTTTGTCGGCGACGTAACGCACCGTGATGTCAGCGAAATCCGGGTGTCCGGTCATCGGGCAGACCGAAGTGAATTCGTGGTGCGTGTGTTCGATGACGTAGTCGCGATGCGCGGCGGGATTGGCAAAAGTTTCGAGAATTTTCGGATTGGCCATGGGGCACAGATGCCAGATGTCAGAGGCCGGAGGCCAGAGAATAATACGCGTAACAAAAACCGTTGCGCCGCCCAAGCCAAATAGTGTGCCTCGCCTTCAATCTGACTTCCGATTTCCGCCCTCAGGCATCCGGCCTCTGGCTTCCGGCATCCGGCTCCTGAGCCGCGCGGCGCGGCACTACGTCGCGGTCTCGGTATAACGGCTTTCGCGAATGACCGTGACCTTGATCGTGCTGGGGTACTGGAGTTCGCTTTCGATACGCTGACGCAGGGTCTTGGCGATCTCGGCGGCTTTTTCGTCGGTCACATGCTGGGGGGCAACCACCACGCGGATTTCTCGGCCGGCCTGGATGGCGTAGGCTTGTTGGACGCCTTCGAGGGAGAGCGCGAGTTTTTCGAGACGATCGAGACGTTGGATGTAGCTCGTCATCGACTCGGCCCGCGCTCCGGGACGAACCGCGGAAATCGTGTCGGCGAGAATGACAAGGCCGGCGTAAACCGTTTCGGGCTTCACTTCGTCATGATGCGCGGCGACGGCGTTGACGACGATCGGAGTTTCCCCGTGGCGCTTGATGAAGTCGGCGCCGATCATGGCGTGACTGCCCTCGTAATCGCCTTCGACGCCCTTGCCGATGTCGTGGAGGAGGCCGGCGCGTTTGGCGACGCCGGGGTCGAGGCCCGTTTCGCTCGCGAGCAACGAACAGAGCAGGCCGACTTCCACGGAGTGGTCGAGGGCGTTTTGAGTGTAGGCGAAGCGATATTTGAGGCGCCCGAGCAGCTTGATGATTTCGGGGTGGAGGCCGTTGATGCCGAGGCGTTGCACGGCGTCTTCGCCGGCCTGCACGACATTGGTTTCGACATCGGCGCGGGCGCGGTTGACGAAGTCCTCGATGCTGGCCGGGTGAATGCGTCCGTCCTTCACAAGGCTTTCCAGCGCAAGCCGGGCGATCTCGCGCCGAACCGGATCAAAGGAGGAAATCAAGACCATCTGCGGCGTTTCGTCGATCAGCAGCGTCACACCGGTGGTGGATTCGAAGGCCTTGATGTTGCGGCCCTCGCGGCCGATGATGCGGCCCTTCATCTCTTCGCTGGGCAGATGGACGATGGTTGCGGTGATGTCGTTGTTGGGCCGGGAAGCCATGCGCTGCATCGTCGTGATGAGGATGCGCTGGGCTTCGCGCTGCAGCTCCTGCTCGGACTTTTCCATCGTCTGGCGGCGGAGGGCGCGCAGTTCGTCCTGGCACTCGATCATGATCTCATCGCGCAGGGCGCGTTTGATCTCCTCCGCATCCATTTGGGAAACGCCTTCGAGGCGCGTGCGAAGGCTTTTGGAAAGAGCACGAATGGCGTCGCGGGCCTGCTTGATGGCAACATTCTCGCGCGCGAGCCGCTCCTGTTTTTGCTCCAGCTGGTAGTCGAGCAGGCTGAGCGATTCCTCATGGGCGCGGATTTCGCGAAGCTTGATGTCGGTTTCGATTTCGCGGCGGTCAAATTCGCGGCCAAGCTCCGCGTAACGTTTTTGAATTTCCTCCTCGGCCTTTTGCTTCATTTCCTGCGCGGCGACGGCGGCCTCGCGTTTGCCGACCTCGACGAGGTTCGCGGCGTTTTGAATCGCGGCGCGACGCATTTGCCGTGTCAAAACCCAAACCACCAAAAAGCCGAAACCTGCGCCCACGACAAGAGCTCCTCCCAAGGACCGCAAAAGCGGATCACCTTGGGCCATCAGTAACGCAAAGTCGGATGCGTCGGCTACTTTCAAGAGCTGTGGAACGTAGGGCGCACCAAACAAAGTTCAATCTTTCTTCGCAGGAGCCGGGAGGTTGCTTATTTCATCAGCCTTGTTCGCCCGGATGGACGGCCAAACTCCGGCCACAACCTGCTGCATGCGGGCCAGCGCAGCCGGTTCCCCGCCCTCACCTACCACACTCTGCACCACAACATAGGCCCAGCGCTCGGCGCGCAAGTGACGCAAACGGCTCAACGCATCGCGCCATTGCATGCCGGCATGCGTGGGCACGAGGTCGTTTCCGCTCACAAACCAGTACGCCAGCAACGACCTCACCTTCACGGACGCCCCTCGTGCATCCATGGCGTCGTGTTCGATGCGCAACAAGGTCGCGGGCAACGCCTCGTCGCCCGCTCTAAATTCATGCCGAACCCGATCGGCAATGCTCCATCCCTGCCCCGCCAGGCAGATTTCCGGGCGGTGAATGGAGGTGCGATCCTGCCCGCTCAAGACCACCGAGACAAAAACCTGCTGCCATCGATCGGCCAGGGCCACGTAGTTCTTTCGCGAATACCCCGTGTCGGGAGGAAGTACTTCACGCTCGACCGCCGAAACCACCGCGTCGCGACCCGCCCAATCCGTGCCGATAAAATCAGGCAACTCCACCGGTGCGCCGCCGCCCTCCACCAAGCGGACGCCCGCAGTCGAAATCTTCGGCCTGCCATCCAGCCACATCGCCCCTGCCGCAACCAAGCCCGCCGCCGCCACAACCACCGGGATGCGCCAAGCCGCTCCACCGGCCGCCAATGACGGCGATGGAGCTTCCGCTACAGCTATTGTGCTGTCCACAGCCGGGGAAGCATTCGCCGAACCTTCGTCCACCGCCTTCGCAAAACCCAATCGGCGCAGCAATGCTCCCGTCGCCAACAACAACCCCAGCACCACCAAAAAAACCACCACGCCAGAGCTCTCATGCAGCCTGCTCCCCGCCGTCGCGCCAAACTTCTCGCCGACCAGCACGAGGAAAAGCACCCGCGCGATGTTGCCCGCCACGACATACGGCAGACACATCACCGCCAGAATCGCCCGCGCCCACCAGGAGCGAAAGCCCAAGTAGCCCAGCAACAATGCGAGCGCGAGCAACGCCACCAGCGAACGCACGCCCGAGCAGGCCGCCGCCACATCGTATTGAAAGCGCCCGTCGGCCGACACCAGTTGTGTGCCGTTGCGCACCAGACCCACGCCGAACCACTTGGCAAGGGCAAAGGCCTGCTCCGAAACCGTCAGACGCAGGTTGAAACCCAGCGTATCCAAAAAATTCACCGGCAGCGCGAGCAGCATAAAGCCCAGCGGAAAAATCGCCGCCCGCCCCCAGCGCCGCCCGCCCGCCAACGTCAGCACACCCAACACGAAAACCAGCAGCCCCACGATCGAAACCCGCGTTTGCTGCATGGCGTAGCCCGCCAGATGGAGCAGCAATCCAGCCAGCATCGCAGCCACGGGAGTCCAATTCCCCCCCACGTCCGACGCATTTCCGGACGACACTGTCGCGCCATTCTGGATACGCAAGTTGCGCCAGAACAACCAGCCCGCGACAAGCAACACCAATGGCCCGTGCTGCAATTCGGCCGCCGGGTCGAACCATTGCACTCCCCACCAATAAAATAGCGAACGCGAATGGATATAGCCGCGCGTCGCATTGCCCCAGAATTGGAAAACCAGTCCACCCACCACCGTACAAACCAACGCGGATGGCCAAAAACGCGCGAGGGCAAACTGGTTTCTTGCGGTTTGTGTGTTCATGTCCTACGACAGTTGTCTTCAGTGGCAGCTTTTACCCCGCCCTGCAATGAAACTGCTCGTACTCGCCCAAACCCCACCACCTCACCACGGCCAAAGCGCGATGATCGGGCTTCTCGTTGAAGAGCTCGGCCGCGCCGGACAGGGTTTTGAGCTGCACCACGTCAATCTCAAGCTGTCCGAAAACAATGCCGACGTCGGGCGCTGGCGGGTCGGGAAATTTTTCGCGCTGCTCCGCATTTGCTTCCAGGTGCTCTACACGCGTTGGAAACACGGGCCGATGACGCTCTACTACGTTCCTGCCCCCGCCAAACGCGGCGCACTTTACCGCGACTGGGTGATCATGGCGCTGTGTCGCTCGTTTTTTCCCAAGCTCATCCTCCATTGGCACGCCGTCGGCCTCGGCCATTGGATCGAAAACGCCGCCTCCAACCTCGAACGCAGCCTCACCAAGAAACTCCTCGGCCAGGCCGACCTCTCCATCATCCTCGCGGAAGAACTCGCCGAGGACGTGATGCCTTTCCTGCCTAAACGCATCGCTATCGTGCAAAATTCGCTCACCGATTCCGGCGTGCTTCCACCCGCCCGCCATCGCGATCCCGAAGCCCGTTTCGAAATTCTCTACATCGGACTCTGCAGCGAGGAAAAAGGCACCTTCGACACGTTGGAGGCGATGCACATCCTCCACGCCCACTCGCCCGGCTCCTATCGCTTGACCATCGCCGGTGCCTTCGAAACTCCGGAAGCGGAAAAGAAATTTCTCAAACGCGCCGCCGAACTCCGCTCCGCTGTGCGCTTCGTCGGCTTCGCCAATCCCGAGGCCAAACTTCAGCTCTTCCAGCAAAGCGACGTCTTTTGCTTTCCCACTTACTACCGGCACGAAGGACAGCCCCTCGTATTGATCGAAGCGCTCGCGCACGACATTCCGATTGTCACCACCCAATGGCGGGCCATCCCATCGATGCTGCCGCGCAAACACGTGTGGTATGTCGAACCACGCAAACCCGACCAAATCGCCGAAGCCATCTTCAAGTCCCGCCGCTTCAGCCAACCCGGCGGCGCCCTCCGCGAACACTATCTTTTGAACTACACCCCCGCCCAACACGTCGGCGCATTGAAAAAAGCGCTAAACTCTGTCGAGGCCTGATAGGTTTCCTGGAGGGCGACGCGCTGTCGTCGCCGGTTCGATATCGCAAACCGCACCCGTCATTTCACCTCTCGGCGTCCACCAGAAAAATCACCAACCTCCCAAACCCGGCGACGACAGCGCGTCGCCCTCCATCGGAAACCGCTTCCGCCACCTTTTGCGCATGATCGATTCTGCATCCAGCACCCCTTCGCCGGACTATCCGGTGCGCAAACGGCCCGCGCATATGCCAGTGGTCGAAACGTCGAAACCGATCATCGTCTTTCTCACCATCTGCACCCACAACCGCAAATCCATCCTCGCCTGCGATAAAGTGCATCAACTGCTCCGTGACACGTGGATTCGCGCCCACTTTTGGCAGGTTGGTCGATACGTGATCATGCCGAACCACATCCATCTCTTCGCAGCGCCTGCATGCTGGCCGGTGGAGTCGATTCGGAAATGGAGTTCATACTGGAAATCTCACGCCAGCCGCCGTTGGCCAAACCAATCCGAACAACCCATCTGGCAAACGGACGGTTGGGATACCCAGCTTCGATCCGGCGAATCATATAGCGCGAAATGGGAATACGTGCGCAACAACCCCGTCCGTGCAGGTTTGGTCAACGAGGTCGATGACTGGCCCTACCAAGGCGAAATCAACCCTCTCTCTTGGCACTGATTTTGCGACTCTGACCTGGAGGGCGACGCGCCGTCGTCGCCGGTTCGACACCGCCAATCCAATCACGTCGCTCCCAACCGCTCGACCTCGCCCACCGTTCACTCTCACCACGCTTTCTCCACCTAGCCGCCAATCTCCCAAACCCGGCGACGACAGCGCGTCGCCCTCCAAAGATCCACGAACAGGGGAACAGCTGTGGAGTTGCACCGATCGAGCGTCCTCCAATACTAGCGACCGATGCCCTCGCCTGCCCAGCCCAGTCGCCGCCCGAAAATCCTTCAGTGCGTCACTCATCTGGCTCTCGGCGGCGCGGAACGCGTGGCGCTGACATTGAGCGAGGCGCTCCGTAACGAATTCGATTTCGAAATTTTCGCAGTGCGCGGTTTGGGCGATGGAAAACTTGGCCAGGATCTCGCGCGTGATGTCGTTCACAGCGGCATTCCGCTCCACTGCGGGAAGCGAGTGCCGATGAAATTCGGCGGCGTCATCACCAGCGGTTTTGGTTTGGGCCGTGTGGTTCGCCAGGCGAAGCCTGATCTCATTCATCTGCACACCGAAATTCCCGAAGCAGCCTACGCTGCGTTGATCACCTGCCAGCCGGGCTTACGCAGAATTCCACTTGTACGGACGATTCATAACACCGTCTTTTGGGCTTTCTGGCCCCGTATGGGTCGCTGGGCGGATCGAAAGATGACCAAAACCTACGCCGCCGGCGTCTCCCCTAGTGCTGGCGCCGCCCTGCTCGCTTTGCGCCAAAAATCCGGGGCCGCCCCGCTCCCTCAGCCACCCGTCACCATCTACAATGGTGTGCCAGAACCAAAAAGTTCCTTGCGCAAACCACGCAAGGAAGACCAGCCCGTGCGAATCGTCTTCGGCGGTCGCTTCGAGGACCAAAAAGGCACCGATCTTCTGCCGGACATCCTCGCAAAAGCACCAGCCCCGGCGCCCGGCGCGCATCTGACGCTTTTCGGAAGCGGGGCGCATGAACCGCTTCTTCGGAAACTTGCACAACAGCCGCCCGCTGGCTGGACGATCGAACTCCGCGCACCGATCCCTGATTTCGCACAGCGTCTTGGCGATTATGACTTGGTTTTAATGCCTTCGCGTTACGAAGGGCTCGGCTTAATCGCAGTGGAAGCGTTTCTCGCCGGCACACCTGTCATTGGCACAGACGCCGCCGGTTTTCGCGAGGCCTTTCCGAGCGATTATCCGTGGCTTGCACAGGCCGGCGACACCCTGAGCTTCGCGCGCCTGCTCAAGGCCGCCCTGGCCGAACCCGAGAAATGGCCTAAGCTCGCCGAAAGTGGTAACGCTCTCGCCAAAACAAAATTCGCAGTCTCGACCATGGCGGACGGCTACCGCTCGCTCTACCATCAGGCCCTCGCCAGCCGCCCATGCCAAGGATGATAAAATCAATAAAACTGGAGCCGGTTCGACTCCGCAAACTCCACCGCACCATTTCCCACCGTTCGCTACCCCCAAACTTGCATCCCCATCCTTCGATCCCCAAACCCGGCGACGACAGCGCGTCGCCCTCCACCCAAGCTCTCTAATGCACGAGGATTAATCTCCGCCTAACCGATGCCGTTTACCACCGCCAATTTTCGCGACCGCTTGCTGCCGATCACGCTCGGCCAGATCGTCGGACTGCTTTGCGGCCTCGGTGGCGTAAAGATGGCATCGCGCTTCGTCTCGCCCGCGGACTACGGCGCATATGGAGTTTTTCTTTCCTTCACTCCGCTTGGCATGTGGGTCGTACATGCCGGTCTCATCAAATTCGTCGCACGCCACTGGGCTGGTTCACCCAATCGTGGAGCGCTCCTCCGGGAGGTCATTGAAGCCAGTTTTAAAAAGCTCCCCTGGCTCGCCCTTGCCACCCTCGGCGCCGCGCTGGCCATGAATGCCACTGGATTCATAAAAATCTGGCCGGCACTATTCATCTCCGCCTCGCTCCTCAGTATTGGTTTGCTGGCTCAGACTGCACTTCAAGCTGAGCGGTCACACTGGACGGATTTCGGGATCAGCACCGTCGGCTCGCTTTCGCGCAGTTTTCTTCCGCCACTGCTCTACGTGGCCGCCGGCAGTAGCTTGGGTTTTTTGGAAACCGGTTTTTGCGCGCATACCGTGCTTTTTGCCTCCGGCTTCCTGTATTTATGGAGCCGATACAAATCGACTGGCACATCGGACGGCAGCCGGCAGCTCAGCACTGTTTATGCCGGGCAGCTCTTCGTGATGCTCTCACTGGCTGGCTGGCTGTTGACGGCGGTAAACCGCTGGATTGTGGCCGGGTTCTTCGGTCAGGAAAAGGCCGGATATTTCACGCTCGCGGGCAATCTCACGCAAATCGCCACCAGCATGTTCAGTCTAGTGGTTGTGCAATATTTCCAACCCGGACTCTTCGCGATGTATGGCGAGCAATCTGAACAACGTCGTCTGCTGGCTCGACGCCTCGATCTTATTGCCGCCGGCTTTTGCCTTTGTTCGCTCGCCGGTGTCGTCGCGCTGCATTTGATCGCACCGTGGCTCGTCGGTCCGCTGATCAATGAAAAATATCGCCCTGCGCTCGGTGCAATTATGCCGGCCGGTTTCTTCAGCGTGGCCATTCTCACCGCTCAGTTCTACCATACATTGCTGTTGGCCGGACGGCGTGAGCGCGCCTGCGGCCCCGTCGACGTTACCAATGCGCTCCTGCTCACGGCCGGAGGCTTGATCGGCGCGATATTCGGAGAACGCTACTTTTTCGACTGGCTCCTGATCAGCCCACTCCTTCCCTGGCTCGTCACACGCCAGCTCGCACGGAGGTACTACAACCAACAACAGGACTAACCGATTTAGTGCCGCTCCCGCTGTGGCATTTCGCCGTTGGTCGGGACGACTTGCGTGGCCGCCATGGTTTTACGGTGAAAATCCCGACGCATGTACATGATCAAAGCAGCCGGTAATGCGAAAATCTGCGCCCAAACTCCAGCATCACCGTGCAAACAATAGTGAAACAACACGACCGAGAACCACTGCGCACAGATAAGTAAACAGACGCGGTCGAATGTATTCCATTCCAACTGATTTTTAATCCTAACCATCCGAACTACGTCGATGGCCATCTTTGACACAAAAAAAACAAAACTCCCTGTACAAATAAAACCTATGATGCCGGTTTTCAAAATAGACCCTAATAAACCATTGTAGAAATATCCGTTAATATACTGCTGCCAAATACCACTATAAGCCGCATCCGAAGGCAGGACATCAAAACGCTCCATGCCAAAGCCTCTACCTACTAAAGCATACTTCGGAATATCGTTCACAGCCAATTTTAAAACCTCTATGCGATCATTAAGCGTATCAGCCGCATTATCTCTCGATAACGGATCGACCGATATCCCAGGCAAAAAAGATATCGCGCGTTGCATGGATAAAGGCATGTATTCCGCCGTTGCATAAAGCACTCCCAACCCTGCAACCAGACAAAGTCCCGCAACGATCAAGCGTGCTGAGTTCCAATATCGTTGAAAGATGGAAAGGAATACGATGGTCGTCACCGTTTGGACAAATACGGTCCTATGCCCGCTCGACAACGCCAACGATGCGGACCCTACCATCAGGGGAACTCCAAACCAAACACCTCGTCCTAAAAGGACGTATAATGGTCGCCATGCCAGCACCGCTGACATTATCGCCGTACCGACATACCAAAACGATTGGTATCGACGGAGACCTGTTACTTCATACCCAAGTTCGAAGTTAATCGCATCTGTTGGAATCTCGAAGAAATAGAGAATCCGCTGCATTCCTCCGCTTAAACTAAAGGAGAAGTCGGATACCAGATAGGTTAGAGACATTACCCATCCCAAATATACTGCGCCGACAACCTGCCGCTCCTTGAGGTTAGCGATGATCAGCAACAAAGGCACAATAGCCAAAACCATCTGTTGGGTGTAAAAACGTCCGCCCATTTGCTGACCACCCAGAACGCGAAAACCCACTCCGCGAAACAGCATCAACATTATGAGTACCGCCACAAACCCTATCATTGCAATTAGCGCCCTCCGCTCCAACCGGTCAAATTTCAAGTCCGACAGCTTCTGCCGGTTCACCAAAAAATAAACCAGCAAACTCGGCCATGCGAGCAGCGCGCACAGCTCCCACCAGAACGGGCGGCCGGGAAAAAAGGGGACGATCAATGCCGCGGGTTGCAGGGCAATCACCAGCCAGGCCAGCGCCTTCGCGTTGATTGCCAGCGTGCCGACGTAGAGCAGTCCGGCGAAGCCCGCAAAAACCAAGTAGGGCGAATCCGCCATCGTCACACCGGCCCAAACTGCAAAGAGACACGCCAGAATCGCGATCGTCAGACGACGAACCCCGAGTCCTTCGGCTCCGGGAAATAATGGGCGGGGTGGCATGGGTTGAGCTATTAGCCAGCATCGCTTCGGCGCAATCGCGAAGTGCAATCCGCACGCCGCGCTCGGTCGTCGTTCTCATTTTCAACTGGTACTCGGCGTGGAAGGCAGCCATCAAAGGCCGCCGGAGGGACGGTCTGCCATTCGCGTCGAGCTGGGCAGTTTTTATTTCACGGTTCGCACCATAACTCCGTTCGTCGGTCTGTGATGCCATGAATTTCGCTGAATTTCGTTTTTGGGGATATCTGCTGGCGGGGCTGGCAGTAGTACTCTTTTTGCGAATTCTCTGTCGGGGACTATCGGAAGCCAGACGGATCGCCTTCGATAAACTGGGGCTGCTCGGCCTGGGGTTGTTCCTGCTGTTGTGCATCAGCCGCGTCACCTTTGTCATTTTTCTCGTCGTCGCCATCGGCACGTTTGTCGGGTTGAAGTGGTTGCTTTCGCACGATCCGGCACGACACCGCCGTTATCTCTGGATCTTGATTCCGCTTCAGCTTCTGCCGCTGCTTTATTACAAGTACGCCGGTTTCCTGACCAGCCAGGTGTGCGGGATCGACGTGCCGGGTCTGAAGGAGCTGGTGATTCCAGTCGGCATCTCGTTCTACACTTTTCAAAAAGTAGCCTTCGTCGTCGACACGCTCGTGTTCAAGGAACCGCTTCCGCGTTTTCTCGACTACATGAACTTTGCCGGATTTTTCCCGCAAATTGTCGCCGGCCCGATCGAGCGTCGGGACAATCTCCTGCCGCAAATGGAAACATTCCGGTTCCGCTGGTCGCCTCACGATATCGACGTCGGCGCCGGCTGGATCGTGGTCGGTTTGTTTTTCAAACTCTGCCTGGCCGACAATCTCGCTGGCTTTTTCGACGGCGCGTCGCGCACCAACGCCTATCTCATCTGGATGGCGAACCTGCTGTTCGGCCTGCGCATCTACTACGATTTTGCCGGTTACAGTTTGGTCGCGCTCGGGCTCGGCCGCTGCCTGGGCGTCAAATTGAGCCTCAATTTTCTCAGCCCTTATTGCTCGGCCAGCATCGGCGAATTCTGGCACCGCTGGCACGTCACCTTGTGCCAGTGGTTTCGCGACTACCTGTACATTCCGCTGGGCGGCAGTCGCGTGGCCTGGTGGGCTTTCAACATCGCGCTCGTCTTCGTGGTTTCCGGCATCTGGCACGGCGCCGGATGGAATTTCATCATTTGGGGCGGCATTCACGGCGGCGCCTTGATCCTGAACCGGCTCCTTGGTTCAAAAATAAAACTTCCTCCGGCGCTCGGCTGGATTTTAACGATGGCGACTAGTTTCGGCGCCTGGCTGGCGTTTTACGAAATACGAACCGACGCCTTGTTCGCCAAGATCAGGACGATCCTGACGCCCGCCGCCTATAACACCGACGCCCTGCGCGAAGCCTTGCATCGCTGGAGCAGCGTCGACGGTTTTGTGATGACCTGCTTCCTCACGCTCAGTGGCGGCGTTCTGCTCGTGGAGTGGTTTAGCGTTCGAAAAAACCAGCAGCCTTATCGCCTGCTGTTCCACCCCGTCGCACTGATCCTGCTGCTTGTCCTCACCCTTATCCTGGCCCCAGGCACAAACAATGGATTCATCTACTTTGCCTTTTGAACCGCCGAGGCCGGTGCGAGCCTCCACCTTGTTGCTCATCGCCTGCGCAACGTGGGCCGCGTGCATCTTCTACACGCTTTATCAAAACCCCGAGGTCGCGCATTACGCCGAGGGCGCGCGCCTCAAAACGGCTTGGGCAAAAACACTAACTGATCGCTATGGACACAAGACGGTCGTGTTCGGGGGATCCAGCTGCGAATTCTCGATCGACGGGGAGCGCCTGCTCGATCTCCACCAACTGCCCGTGACCAATTTCGGCGGACACGCCGGCATGGGCGCGCCCGTGCTCGCAGAAGCGGCCCTGGGCGCGGTGCGACCGGGCGACACCTTGATCGTCGCGATCGAGCAGAGCTTACTGACTGGTTCGGCAAACCAGACCTCGCTCGGTATTCAATTCAGTGCGGCCACGCACCATCCGGAATGGGTCAACCACCCCGCCTTGGGCGTGGGCGCGACGAACTGGATTCAAATTCTCGCCGCGCTGAGACCCGGCGGTTATCACACCGGGGTTCTACTCGGAAAACTGCTCCATGGACAGCCCGTGTTCAGTTACCCTCATAGCACGTATCGCGGCGCGAGTGGTTGGTCCCAAAGCGTCATGCGACATCCCTTTCATGGCCCGGAATGGTTTCAGGGTGGTCTCTCACCCGGGGGATGCCAACTGCTGCAAAACTTAAAAGCGTGGTGCGATGCCCACCAAGTCCGCATCGCCTATGCCCTGCCCTGGTGCTACTCCTCGGAGCAGGATGCGCCCCGCTTTCGCCGAGACAATCAACGCCTCTTGATTCAAATCGCCGCAATCATGCCCGTCCTCAAGGACCCCAAACTCGGAGCGTATACCGAACGCGAACACTTCGCCGACACCGCCTATCATCTCAACGAAGCAGGCGTCGCCGCACGCTGCGCCGAACTAGCCCGTGGCCTGAAAGCATGGGAGGTCTGGTCGCCCGCGGAATTGGAAAGTTGGAATCCATAGATCCGAGCTGAATCCGCTCCTGCCACACTCGGCTGCAGAACAACCAATTTCCCATGTGTTAGCTACGCGCTTTAGGTTCCGGCAGCGCGATAGGATCTGCCGCACTTAGGACCGGATGATCTTAACATGCTGCAAGATCCAATCCGCTGTACGCTGCATCTCCGGTTCGAGAACGGTCTTATCTTTATCAGCGCCCTCGAAACGACGCTCCAATTCGATTTGCTCATATATTTGTGCACCTTGCCCGCCTCGCTGTGATATCCTCCCTCTTTCAATTGGAGGTAGTAAGTGCAGATTCCCAGATATGGCAGGGTGTGCGGGCTGATGGTGACGTTGTCACCGTTATCGCCAAAAATCAGCCTCATGGAGCCGAGGGCACGTTTCAGGCCGCTGGCGGAAAGATCGTTGTGTCCAGCGGTGTTCGGCACGAGGTCGAATGGGTTGATGCGCTCAAGGCCGATTTTAATTCCGACTTTTTCTAGATAGGGCCTGGTTGAGGCAACCACGGAGCTTCCGGCATGAAACGCCACCGTGTGCCGGTCGAGCTTGCTGCCTGGATGATTCTTCAAGTGGCAGCGCACGGCGGCTTTGAAATAATCGCGCCCTGGCTGTGCACCACCCAATCGGTTTCTTGACGGCTCATTTGTTGCTCCCAGAGCAGGTCGGCCAGATGTCGCACCTGGCAGCTGGCCATGAACGGGAGCGGAGCAATCTTGTCCCAAATGCATTCTGCCTGATCAGACAGAGTGATGCCCTCTGCAGGATTATGAAACAATATGTATTCCTGCACATCAGCCTCGGGATAGGCCACATCCACGTGCGCTCCCATCAACCACGTTGTCTCAAGGGACCGAAACCCGAAAACAGTCCCCATCGACTATAGCGCACCGACGCGGGGAGGCTGCGCGGAAGCCCCGGCAGGTCGCGCGAAAGCCCCGGAAGCTCACGCGGGCAAAGCGGCAGGTCGCGCGGAGACGCCGGTAAAGCGCGCGAACCGGGCGGCAGTAAGCGCGAAAAGCACAGCGGGTCGTGCGGATCGTCCGGGCAGACCGCGCGGGCGGCCCGGCAACTCACGCGAACATGCCGGCACATCGCGCGACAACCCGCGACAGTTCCCCGCGTCGGCCGTCACCCAGCGCGGACTCCCGCACCGCCTTCGCGCCAGACCCAGCACACCGCGAAATGGGCAGCGATCCCATCCCGCGAACCACGTCCCACCGCGCCGAAGTCTCTGTTCGCGGCGCTACGACCCTTGCACCGCACGCAAATCGTCCAGCCGCACTCGAACCGCGTGCCTCCGCCAGTCCGGCTCCCATGGAGCCACATGCAAACGAACCGCATGTTAGATGCAAACCATGGACAACAACCGCACGCCATCGTTAAAAACTTTGTAATCTTTACGATGCGCCTTTTTTTCGCGTTGCCGAACTATTTTATACACCTCCATCACAAGCGGCGTTATGAGACGCTTATATCAAAATCGCCTCGCAATGGTGGGAGCCACCGTTGCCGTGCTAAACGAAAACAAGAACGTCTGGGAAAATACACCCGCGTTCGCCAAAGCCGTGACGGAGGTGCTCGCCAAGATGCAAGCCTTCCAGACCGAATCGGGCAAACAACAGACGCCCATCACTGGAGCCGCCGCTTCCAAGGCGCAGGCTCGCGATGGCTTGGAGGATGCAGCCCTCGAAATCGCCGACCAGCTCTCCGCCCTCGCGGAAGAACGCGCCGACGCGAAACTCGCCGCCCAAGTCGAGATCACCCGCTCCGCCCTCGACAAACTCAGCGACGATGAACTCGAAGCAACCGCCAAACGCGTGGCGACACTCGCCACCCAGAACCTCGGGCCATTGGCCGATTATATGGTCACCCAAAACGAGATCACTGAACTGGAGCAGATGGCCGGGGAGTTCTCCAAGCTCAAGACGGCCCCGCGCGTCGCCATTGTCGAACGTTCCAGCTCCACGAACGCCCTGCCCTAGCTGTCGAACGAGGCGAGTCGCATCCTGCGTGGCCGGATCGACAAAATGGTCTCGAAGTTCCGCAACACGCATCTGGAGTTCGTCGCGAAGTACCGCTCCGCTCGCGTGATCGTCGACCGCGTCAGCACCACAACCAAATCAAAAGCGCCAAGTACGCCGGCACCGGCAGCAGCAAAGTAACCCCCCTCAAGCCACAAGCCGGAGCCAGTGAGCTCCGGCTTGTTTTGCCTGTTCGACACGCTCACGGAGGAATCACGATGGCGGAAGACAACATTAAATCGCACGAATCCACTGGTTCGGCCGGAAACCAAACGCCTGATTCGCTATCTTCAATGGCACTCCCCGCCCGCGATCAGCTCTTCGGGGAATTGGAGAAAATTGACCTGAGCGAGGCATTCAAGGCTCTCGGCATTGCGGCCACGGCCGATGGGATGCCGGCCCTGTCGTTTCCCGCGACCTTGGGTGAAAACGAATTATTGAACAACGCCTTGCTTGGCGAAACCCTACCCGCTGAAATCGCCAACGTCAGCCCCACAGAAGACGATCCCATGGGATTATTCGACAAACACAGAATCTGCCTCTGCTCAGCGGTGACCGGAATCGTCACCAAAAACGGCAAGCCCGTACAGGGCGCCGAAATCGTGCGTCGCCTCGACCTGATTCACCACCAAAACCAGGTTCATATCGACAAGGCAGTGACTAATGCCAACGGACGCTTTTCCTTCAAACCCGCCTACGCCCGGAAATGGAAATACGTTTTATGGGAAGTGGTGACCGACCAAAAGCTCCTCATCCGGCACGAAGGAAAACTCTATCTTGGCTGGACCAACGTCAGCCATGGCAGAGACCTAAACGAAGAGTACTGCACCTCCATTTTCCCTCCCAACTATATAAAACTGGATTTCAATGGAGACCTCTCGCATGCCACACCCCTGCCCGGCGATGTCGACCTGAACAGGAACATGACGGGCCAGGGCTTCTTCAATTCCGAACCTGTCTGCGTGTGCAGCTATTTAAAAATTCTCGTCACACTCAATGGCGAGCCAACCCAAGGAGTTAAAGTCGTTCGGACCGCCGAACATGTCGGCTACGACAATTACGAACAAAAGGGCATAACCGACGGCGACGGCGAAGTGAACCTCGACGCTCTCCATGCCCCGCTACTCATCCACAAAAATGCAAAGACCGAGATCCGGCAGAAAGTGATTTTGATTCACGAGGGAAAAGAATATCTCGGCTGGGAGAAGACCAAGACGAATCCCTGGGCATGGGGGGAATATAATTTGGATAGCGCCCGATGGGGTCTAAATACCGAGGTTACTGCCGAACTAACCGATGACCCCCAAGCAATCCGCACCATAGAGACAGACCCCGAACGCTGCGGAAAAGATGACCTTCTACCTGCCGGTACCATTACGTACCAAGGGCTTTTTAAGATTACGCGCTACAACCCAGGCTACGAAAAAGAATGAAACTTAAAACACTGACTCCTCAGCATGCAGTCCAAGTCGCTGTAGCCATCTACGACAATCGACTTTCCGATAACGTCAGCGCCGCTTTCGAAAAAACCGCAGTCGACGAACATTTTGATTTCTCCAACCAACCACCATCTAGCCTTGGTGCAGCCCAGCGTTTCACCGCTCGAACGGGTGCGTTCGAATTTAAATCGAAAACCGGCTTCGCCGTCATGGCGATGGGCAAGAAAGGCAAGGACCACGAAGGTGAAGCTCTTCTCGCGTGCCGAGGCACAGTCAGCGGCTACGACTGGCTTTCGGATGGCAACTATGCGATGACACTCGGTGCTTCAGGAACTCGCGTGCACTCCGGTTTCAACCGTGCGTTCAATGACATGAAAGCCGGCTTCGCTTCATTCCTGACGCGCAACGGACCAACGCGCATTCATTGCATCGGTCATAGCCTGGGCGGTGCGCTGGCCACACTGGCAGCCGATTGGTTGGCGACAATGGGCTACAAGGTAGTGCTCTATACCTTCGGATCGCCCCGCGTTGGCACTGAAGATTTTGCTCAAAATCTCACCCAGCGGCTCGGGCAAAAAGGAATTCATCGTGTGTGCCACAGCGGCGATCCCGTAACGATGGTACCCGTGTGGCCCTACATGCATGCGCCGAGACCCGACGGCGAATGCTGGATCAGCCGCTCCGCCGGTTTGTCGATGTCAGCGCACTTCAAAGCAAATTATGCGCAGAGCGTTGCACAGGGTCCAAATTGGTCGGACCTCCGTTTTCCAACGCCCACCATGGCGCTCGAATATGGGGTGCGTCTGGCCTCGCCGGAATCGCTCCTGCAAATGCTCACGGTTTCTCCGCTGATCGTATTTGGCGCGGTCGTGCGCATGATCTGCAAGCCACTCGCTATTGTTCTCATGCCAGGTGTGTCAGTCCTCGATCAGATGTCGCTGTGGGTGGAGAAAGCCTGCTCAATCTCCATTGAAAGCGATAACCTGGCACGCACTCTTCTGAATGCGCTCATCAAATTCCTCGGCCTGACTATCACCGTGCCTCAACAAATTCTTCACGATACCATCCGGTTGGTTTGGGGCTATTTCCTCTCCACGTATTACAAACTTGCAGGGCAGGCAGCGGCCGCCGCCGATTCGCAAGCATAAGCCGCGTCATCCTTCGCGGTTTCTCGCGCAGCGAGTCGAGTGCCATCAACACCACCCCGGCAGCGATCGAATGGTGCAGCGTATTGGAAGATATGTTGGGCGTGATGATTGGTTTTAGAAGGATTCGATCTCGGCCGCGCCATTTACTTGCTTCGACACACCCGAAATCCTTGATCCGGTCCCCGGCTGTTCGCGTCAAAGCTGCCTCGAAAGGATGAGGCGCAGCAGAAATCGCCGCCGAGCCAGCCGCCGCCTTTCCAGACGCGGGCCGCGCCGTGCTCAGGCCCTTTTGGGTCGGCTCCATGACCGACAACTTCGCCGAACCAGTCACAACACCACTCGCGGACATTGCCCGACAGGTCGCAAAGCCCCAGTTCGTTCGGCGCTTTGCCACCGACGGCGTGGGTCTTGTTGTTGTTCCGTTCCACCAGGGGCCAGTTCCACGCGCCCTCCAGCCGGGTATCGCCGGCGTTTTGCCAGAACCAACCGACCTTATCCAGTTCGTCGCTCCCACTGTAGATAAAATTCCTGCTCAGCCGACCGCCACCGGCGGCAAATTCCCATTCGGCTTCGGTCGGAAGACGATAGCCATTGGTTCCCACATTGATTGTCACGGTCCACTTGACATCGTCGTTGGCGCTTTCGTTGTTCGGATCTTTCGCGTCGCGATTTATTGTATAGTACGGCTTCAATCCCTCCTGAAGGCTTCGCTTGTTGCAGTATTCGATGCAGTCGTACCAGCTGACCATTTCGACCGGGAGATCGTCGCCTTTGAATTGCGACGGATTGTCTCCCATCACAGCGAGCCATTCTTTCTGGGTGACTTCGTATTTCCCGAGGTAAAACGAGGCCACGGTTACATTCTTGCCGTGGTAGCCGGCCTTGGTGTTGAGAAAAGTCCCTCCTTGAACAAGCACGAAGCGATCGGAAACCGTCTGTGACCACGCGGGAACTAAAACCAACGTCAACACGTACAAAATAAGGAAATAATTTCTCATCAATTGGATCTATTAAATTGGTTCAGGGATGCGCGACAGGCCACGCTCCGCGAAGGGAACGCGGCCAGGGCTTTACCGATATGAGTTACTAAAAACCCTCCACGAGCGCCGGGCCAAAAGCGACCCACGGCGCCCGCGGAGCGTGACGCTTACCACACCGTGAGGTTGGACTGCCCGCTGCTTTTGAAGCCTTCGGTCGCCATGATCTGGTAGTTGTGCGTGCCGAGATTCCAGCCTTTGCTCTTCCACGCGTTGACGTGATTGACGAAGGTGATGGCGACATTGCTGCCCGTCGCTCGCTTGGACGTCCGGACGCTCCAGTACTGATAGAAGGTTTGCGTGCCTTGAATGGACGGCGCGTTGACACGTTGCATCCGGTACAGGTCGTAGGTGCCGCCGTTGCTGCTCACGGTACCCGCGGAAGTGCCGCCCGGCGGTCTCCAACTGCCCCAGCTGTCGACGACGTAATATTCAATCAAGGGACTGGTTGTCCAACCGTAGAGCGTCAGGTAGGCGTTGCCGGAGGGCGCCCAGACGCCGCAGTTATAGTTGACCGTTCTGGATGACGAACCGGTTTTCCAGCCTTTGCCGCCGACGAAGTTGTAGGAGCTGCCGAGGTTCCAATTGACACTATAATTGCCGCCCGAGCCCAGCGTCATGGAGACGGTTCCACCATCCTTCCAATAGGAATAGTAGTAACCGTTGTTGGTGCCCGTTTGGTTACTGGTGATGGTTTGGGCTTTGAGGCCGGCGGCGGAGGCAACGATCAAGCCGGCAAGGACGAGGCCTTGCGGGCGCACGCGCCGAAGCGCGGAGGTCATGAACGCGATTTGTTTCATTGGGGTATTTTTTTGTGGATGGCAGCATCCGTCCACGATGCTCCTCAGCTTGGGGTAAGCTAGGGGAAGGGGCATTGGGGTTGGATGCCGGGCCTGAAACAGGCCAGTTGCTCGAATGGCGCGCCGTTCGATTCGCTTCAAAATTTTCGCCGCTCTAACTGTAGCACCGACCACGTCCGGTCCGCTTCGCACCGAATCCGCGCCAGCCGTGAAACGCGGCTGTTTTCCAGTGTCCGAAAAACCCCAGTCTTCCCGGTCCGACCCTCGCCGACTCCGCAGGTCTCTCGCTCCCCGCAACGACGCGTCTGCTGAATTTGCGTCAAAAGTCCGGTCGTCGTCGCTCCGCGATTGCCATTCACGCGGGCGTTGTTTTGGTCGGTGACGTCGTGCCCGTCACCGAATCGGCCCTCAGCCAATACCTCAGCATTTTCAAGCGCTCCACTCGCGGACGCTTGGATTGGGTGACGCCGCTTGCCATTTTGGGGCTCTGCATCATCGGCGTCTGCTTCATCTTCAGCGCCTCCTACGCGCCTCTGCCCACGATTGCGTCCCAAGGCAGCATCGTGCGTTGGGTCATAGCCTTGATGAAGACCTTTTGGTTCAAGCAACTCATTTATCTATCGATGGGCGCGGTACTTTACGTCGCTGTTTCGCTTATCGATTACCGGCTGTGGTTGAGCATCGCGCATTGGTTTTATCTCGGTTGCGTGGCGACACTCATTGTTGTGCTGATCCCGGGCGTCGGCGGCTCGGCGGCGGAAAAATGGGGAGCGCAGCGCTGGATCGATCTCGGCTTTTTCGCCTACCAGCCTTCCGAAACGGCCAAGGTCGCCGTCCTCCTCATCGTCGCCAGCCTGTTGACGCGCTCGCAAGTGGGCACGATTGCGCAATCGCTCGGCGTACTTGGGAAATTGGCTCTTGCGGTGGGGATTCCCTTGTTCTTGATCTTCCTGCAACCCGACCTCAAATCGGCCATCGTGCTTCCCCCTTTGGTGTTCTCCATGCTTTACGTCTCCCGGCTTTCGACGCGTTTCTTCGCGGCGGCGCTCGGCGCGTTCATCATTCTGGTGGGCATCGTGGCTTGGGATTCCGTTGGCTACGTAAAATACATGCAGGCCAACGGGTATGAATTTCAACGCGACAAGGGCAAATACGAGCCCCACACGATCATTCCTTTGCGCGATTATCAGCGGAATCGCATCCTGACTTTCGCCAATCCCGAGATCATCGACCCCTCCCGCACCAAGGATGCGTGGAATCTCACGCAGTCGCAGATCTCGGTTGGTTCGGGCGGCCTGACCGGCAAAGGCTGGACAAAGGGCACTCAAGCCCAGCTCGGCTACCTGCCTGCGTCGATTGCGCACAACGATTTTATCTTCTCGGTCATCGCCGAGGAGAAAGGTTTTTTGGGAAGCCTCACGGTTCTCAGCCTGTTTGGAGTAGTGATGTTTAACGGCGTTCGCATCGCCGGACTCGCCAGAGACCGCTTCGGCAAACTGCTCGCCATCGGCGTGACAGTGCTGTTTGCGGTGCACGTATTCGTTAACATCGCGATGACATTCGGGATGGTGCCCATCACGGGCATACCGCTTCCCTTCATCAGCTACGGTGGCTCCTTTGTGCTTAGTTGTTGCCTGCTGCAAGGACTGGTCCAGAGCGTCTATCGCTTCAGGAAGGATCACACATGAGATCTCTTCTTCGCGCTATCGACCGCTCTGCCGGAATCTCCTGCGCCACAACCCAAGCGCCGGGGCCAACCGTCGTAACAACCCACGACAACCCGCCACATGAGCGACACAACCCGACCCACCCCCAATACGAACGACGTCCCTCCCCAGGACGCCGCCCACCAATATGACGAGGAGCTCGTTAATCCTCCGCCCCAAACCGTCGCTGAGCCCATCAGCCCTGCCGAACTAAAAGCCGGCGCCAAAGAACGGGCCCAGCAACGCCCCCTGCTCCAGAAGATCCTGTCGATGTTCCAGAAGGAAAAAACTTCCTTCCGCGAACTCATCATAAACTCCGAACCGCTCGAAAAACGCGTCGCCCTCCTCGTCGACGGCACGCTTGAGAAGTTCGAGATCGAACGCGAGTCCGACAACCGCATGGTCGGCGGCATCTACAAAGGCCGCATCAAAAACCTCGATCCAGGCCTAAAAGCCGCCTTCGTCGACATCGGCTACAGCAAAAACGCCTTCCTGCACTACTGGGACATGCTCCCCGCCGCCGCCGACTCGTCCGTCGAAGTCGTCCGCGTCAACAAGCGCAAGGACGCCCCGATCCGCACCAGCGAGCCCACCGTCAAGGACATCCCCGGCCTGTATCCACCCGGCACCGACATCGTCATCCAGGTGACGAAAGGTCCGATCGGCACCAAGGGCCCGCGCACCACGACGAACCTTGCGCTACCGGGACGTTACCTCGTGCTCATGCCCTTCTCCGACCAATGTGGCATCTCGCGCAAAATCGAGGACCACAAGGAGCGCCAACGCCTCAAACAGATGATCAACGAGCTCACCATTCCGGAAGGCATGGGCGTGATCGTTCGCACCGCTGGCGAGGGAAAGAAAACCCGTTATTTCGTTCGCGACCTTCACCTGTTGCTCAAGACCTGGGCCGGCATTCAGGAAAAAATGCAGTCCGAAAAAGCCCCGGCCTGCCTCTATCAGGAACCCGACCTCGTCGAACGCACCGTGCGCGATTTCCTCACCGAGGAAGTTGACCGTGTGCTCATCGACAACGCCGAGGACCACAGCCGCACGCAAAAACTCGTCGCACAAATCTCCAAACGCTCCGCCTCCAAGATCGCCCTCTACAAGGACAACATTCCGATCTTCGAACGCTTCAACATCGAGCGCCAGATCGAGCAAACCTTCCAACGCAAAGTCCCGCTTCCGTCCGGCGGCGAAATCATCATCGACGAAACCGAGGCCCTCATCGCCGTCGACGTCAACACCGGCTCCCATAAGAACCGCGGCGGCGACGAAAAGAACACCATCTACGCGGTGAACCTAGAAGCCGCCGTCGAAATCGCCCGCCAGATCCGCCTCCGCAATCTCGGTGGTCTGATCATCATGGACTTCATCGACATGAAGGAACGGCGCCACCGCAACGCCGTTTACGAGAAAATGGTTCAGGCCATGTCGGAAGACAAAGCCAAGAACCACATCCTCCCCATCTCGCAGCTCGGCATCATGCAAATGACCCGCCAACGCCAGCAGGAATCGCTCTCGAGCAACTTGTACACCGACTGCCCCTACTGCCGCGGCCGCGGCATCGTGAAGTCGGCGACAACGATGTCAGTCGAATTGCAGCGCAAGTTGTCCTCCGTCGTCCGCCGCCTCCAAATGCGCAACGACGGCAAGGAATATTCCCTCCGTGTATTGGTTCACCCCAGCATCCTCGAACGCCTCCGCAGCGAAGATGCCGAACTACTCGTACGTATGGAAAAGCTGTTCGGCGTGAAGCTCGCCTTCCGCGCCGACCTCAATTACCACGTCGAGAATTTCAAAATCATCAACGCGATCACAAACGAGGAGTACCGGTGAAGCGTGTGAGGTGACATTAATTCCGTGTTGGTGACACGAATTCCGTGACGCTTACATGAATTCAATGCAGAGCTGACACAAACTCCGTCCTGCCTTTCAGCCCGCCGCGCGCCACTTGGCGCGGCGGGTTTTTCTTTGGCCAAATAGACGCTTACCTGGTCTGCAAAAATGAGGAAAGCCTTCGGCCAGCGGGTTTCGATACCGTGTGGTCAGACCAACGCTGATCGGATATCCCGATACAGTGGAGGCAAGGGCAGCCAGATTGGTATCCCGCCAATTCAGGAATTTTGATCTCACTCCTTGGTTTCATCCAATTCTAGGCGCAGGCAGTCATACATGACATTGATCTGCGCGCTGCCGCCGGACCTGCTGGGTGAGCGTGAGCTGATTTTGTCCCTTCTTAAGCAATTTGGCATCAAATGAAAAATTTCGGAGCAGGTATTGACCATGGATCCCCGCTCGAATCATCGCACTGTCCTTCTCGGTTAGGATCCGGCCAATCGTCTCGCCGTTGATAGCCACCGCCAAGTCCGCCTTGGTCGCGCCGGCCAAGGCGACCCGAAGTGTAGCGCGGCCCTTTTTCGGCCGGGCTTCAAGGTTGAAGAGGACGCGCCAAGCAGTGCCTTCCGGTTTGCGGCCCGTAAGCACGGTCGGTTGCGCGTAGTTCCAGTCGGTGCGCTCCTGACTCCGGCCGATGACGAAGTTGACGCCCCGAGGGAATTCCTCCGGATATTTCCGCCATAGCCCCCATTGTCGGTAGTCGTCGCCGTGGCGAAACTCCTTCGCGGTGCGATCGGGAGTGCCGATCTGCCAAAGCTGCCTCCCGTAGCGGACTGGCGCAATTTTCAAGGTGCCGGTGTCCACGGTCCGGCCTTTCTCCACCATGAGGTTGGCGGTCCGGAATTCACCCATCACCCCGTCGGCAAAAACATAGAGCGCGTAGGAACCGGGGCGGACGTGCGGGATCGTAAAACGGCCCTGAGGATCGGCGCGCACCCAAAATTGATAGCCATTGCTTTGCTGCTGCCAGTCCGACGTGGGTGCGGCCAAACCAACCCATGCGTTCGCCGCCGACGCGGCAGGATCCTGCGGATCTTGTATTGCAATCCGTCCGGTCACTGCGCCCCGCTCCGCGGCGAGCGGATAAAGCGGATGGTCCATCCAGGCATGCGGCCAAGCCTGCCGTTCCGCCTCCGCCTTCTTTTTTGCGTCGGCCCAAAGCTCTTCGGCATTGCCGCCGGAATTGAGGTAAATCATGCATGGGCCGTATATCTTCCGCCAGGATTCCGCCCCGATTTCCACCGGCGCGGCGCCATAGTGGGTGCAGCTGAAAATCTTCATGAGGATCCGGCCGAAATGGGCCGTGTTGATTTGTTTGGTCGGGCCCCCGTTCTGGTCCTCCGTAGTTCCCGCCACCACCCAGCAGCCGATTTTCTTGTTCTGACCGATCCAGCCATGCACGAAATGTTCTCCCGCGTCCGCGAAATTGTGATACTTGTCAAATATCTGGCCTTTGAAAGGGCCGGCCGTGACTAGGAGGGACTCCTTCGGTTCCAGCGGTTTCACGGGCGTATCCGAGGGCGGCATGACCCGTTGCCGTTGATCGTCGATGGCGATGAAGTCGAAAACCTCGTCCTTCAGCCGGAACAGAAGGCGGATCTGTGTGAGTTTGGCCGGAGGATAGTCCGGTTCATGGGCGAACACGACGAACGCATAAAACCCGCTGTCGCCACGGCGGAGCACATAATGCAGCTCCAGGTCGAAAGGTAGATTTTCACCCTGTTGGCGGGCGGTTATGCACACCTCGGCAAGAGCTCCGTCATTTGACGCCGGATCAACCTTCAACTGGAACTCGCCCGCGGCGATGCGCCCGTAGGTGCTGTGGTGGTCCTTAAAGTCCGCGTCCTCATCGCCGGCGTGCCAGTTGAGGTAGCCTGGGCTTTCCAGCAGGGAGATGCCGCGATACTCCAGCGTCAGGATGTTCCCGCTACGCTTGGCGATCGCCACCGTGACGATTCCATTGTCCAGGACGACGCTGGTCGCCGAGTCGGTCACGGTGACGGCACCTCCCGGGGGTGCGATGTCGGTCGCCCGCGCCGCGCAGAGGAGCCAGCCGCTCAGGCCGAGCATTACCAGCATCCAGACTCGGGAGAACCTCACAGGAATCGAATCAATCTTTTCGGTCGAATGAGTCTCGAAGCCGATCAAGAGAGAATCTTTAGTCGTCTTCATCATACTTTGCCAACGATCAACGGTCAGCCACGCCGAGTTGGCGACTCCAAACGCGAAACAGACCCAGTCGAGGCGTTGCGCTGTAGTAGCGTCGAAGGCCCGCCCGCACCGGTGGCCAATTCAGCCGCTGCTTCTCCGTTCGTTGCCGGTAGCACTCACGCCAATTACATCGTATACTTCGGCTTCTTATACAGCTTCTTCCCTGTTTTCACGATCTCGGCACGATAGATTTTTCCCGCCCAGTCACTGGAAGCGATTTCATCGATGGCAACTAATATAGATTCATCGCCGAAACGGAAGGACCTCTATCACGTCGCGCGTAATTCGTTCCGCGAGTTCTTGTTTCTGTTGCTCGGTTTTGCCCGGTCAAAGTTTGACAATGATCTGTGGCATATGGCGCGTAGTTAGCGTTGGTATTGCGCATCACTCACCTTCTCCAACCAGTCAACGACTTTGCCGTTGAGATTTTCTTGAACCGCGATGTGCGACATCGCATTGGTCGGCGTCGCGCCGTGCCAATGCTTGAGGCCTGGTGGAAACCAGACGACATCGCCAGGACGGATCTCCTGCACCGGTCCGCCTTCGCGTTGCACCCAACCGAGACCCGAAGTAACGATCAGCGTCTGTCCGAGCGGGTGCGTGTGCCAGGCCGTGCGTGCGCCAGGTTCAAATGTGACGAGCGCCGCCGCCGCGCGGGCCGATTCTTTGGCCGCGAAGAGCGGATCAATGCGAGTCGTGCCAGTAAACCAATCCGCCGGGCCTTTGCTGGAAGGTTGCGATCCGTTGCGTGTAATTTCGATGTCCATATCTGTTTCTTCTTTTGTGGTTATGCTTTCGACAGCCATTCCGCGCATGCTCAACGCAAGTGCAGCAACGACAGCCGTCGTTTTGATAAATTCACGACGACCAATATCCGCGTTTGCGTGCACGATGCCATCTCCGCTCTCAGAATTTTCCCAACAAACGCCGTTTGCCCTTGTTACCAGGGTTGATTGGCGGGGCCGACGGTGAATTCGTTGATCGTGGTGTCCTCTGGCTGATCGAGCGCGAACGCGACGACGCTCGCGATACGATCCGGCGAGATGCCGTAGCGCTTATACAGGTTCGTCATGGCCTCGGCGCTTTCCTTGTGGCTGATCGCGTGAAGGAGTTCGGTATTGATCGCCGCAGGATAAATCGTCGCCGTGCGAATATTCGTGCCCTCCATGGCGGATTCCATGCGAAGCACCTCCATGAAGTCTTTAACAAACCATTTCGTCCCCCCATAAACGGCCGCACCCAAATACGCCTTGAGGCCCGCCACCGACGACGTGGCGATCACATGCCCGGATTTCTGCTCGATGAAGGTCGGCAACACCGCCGCCACACCATTGAGCACGCCCTTGATGTTGATATCAACCGTCTCGTGCCAATCGTCGACTTTCATGGCCGATAGCGGCGCGGTCGGCATGATGCCAGCGTTGAGGAAAATGGCGTCGACGCGGCCAAAGGTCTTTTTGGCGAGCTTAACGATCTCCTCGTTGTCTGAGCGTTTCGTGACATCGAGTTCGCGGAAGACTGCCTGACCGCCCGCCTCCTCAATTTCGCTGACAATTTGTTTTAACTTAGCTTCGCGCCGCGCGCCGAGCACGACTTTGGCACCTTTGCTCGCGAGCAGCTTCGCAGTGGCTTCGCCGATACCCGACGACGCGCCAGTAATAATGATGACTTTGTTTTGAATCATAAAAAGCAGTCTTTGTTTATATGTTGATGAAACGGTTTAGCACTGTGCCATAGTTCGTCCGCATGTTGCGCCGCCTCGCCCTCACTTCAGATTCTTCGTGAAGAACTCGGTGAGCTTGTCGAAGGGAATTACGTCCACGCGGTCGTAAAGATCGACGTGGTTGGCGCCTTTGATGATCAATAGCTCTTTGGGTTCCGCTGCCGCAGCGTACGCAGTTTCGCTGAAATAGCGTGAGTGCGCCTTTTCACCGTGAATGAAGAGAATCGGCCGCGGTGAAATCTCCGCGATGTAGGTTAGGATCGGCATGTTCATCAGTGACATCATGCTCGTTGCCGACCACGACCCATTTGAGTTGATCGATCTCGGATGAAAGCCGCGTGGTGTCCGGTAATAGTCGTGATAATCCACCATGAACTGTGGCTCGCCACCTTTCAGTTCGTTCATACGCGGGCCGTAGCCGGGTGTTTCTTGTTCCGCGTCTTTCCAGCGTTGCTCACTGATCTGTTCGAGCATCCGCGCGCGCTGCTCGCCGGTCATGCTGTCGTTGTAGCCTTTGGAAGCGACACGTGAGATATCATACATGGTGCTGGTCGCGACGGCCTTGATGCGCTTGTCCACAGCGGCGGCGTTGAGCGCAAAGCCCCCAAAGCCACAAATGCCAATAACGCCCACTCGGTTTCGGTCTACGTTCGCATTCAACCCCAGGAAATCCACCGCCGCGCTGAAATCTTCGGTGTTGATATCGGACGAGGCGATGTTGCGTGGTTCGCCACCGCTCTCACCCGTGTAGGACGGATCGAAGGCCAGCGTAACGAATCCGCGTTCCGCCATCGTTTGTGCATACAAACCCGAAGACTGTTCCTTTACGGCACCGAAAGGTCCGCTGACTGCAATGGCCGCGAGTTTGCCCGTGCGATTCTTCGGCAGATACAAATCCGCCGACAGCGTGATGCCGTAGCGATTTTTGAACGTCACTTTCTGATGCTCGACCTTGTCGCTCTTCGGAAAAATCTTGTCCCAAACTTCAGCGGGTTGCGCGAAAGCGGAAACGGTGGCAGCCGTCAAGGTGAGTGCGGAGATGAAATGTTTCATGACAATGGGTTGGTTTTGTCGGCGTGATTACACGCTCAACGGCCACCACTCTAGCCGCTCCGCCGCCACCCTGCTCTCGCGATTCCGCTCAGCCTATCGCGATTCTGCTAAAATGTTCGGTCGGCACCTTGCCGTGCGTTCTCTCACGGTACTCATGAGGCGTGAGTCCCGTTTCACGGCGAAACACGTGGGCGAAATGACTCGGACTCGTGTAGCCCACGTCCATTCCGATTTCGATCATCGGCTTCATCGTCTCGCGCAAGAGCTCCTGCGCTTTCGCCAGGCGCAGGCGAATCAAATACTGCGACGGCGAAAAGCCCGTGTTGCCTTTAAACAGCCGGGAAAAGTGCGACTCGCTCATCTTCACCGCCGCGGCCAGTTCTCCGATGTTGATGGTCTCAGCCAACGAGTCCTCCATCAGCTTCAAGACGCGGTGCAATTGAAAAGCCGGCAGCGCCGTGGCGCGATGAGGGCGCCGCGTTTCCTTGTCGCGATAGGTTCGGACCAGATGAGTCGCCAGACTTTGGGCAATGCCTTGCACGAACGAAGCGCTCGGCGCTGGCTGTTCCGTCAGCTCTTTCCGCAACATTTCCAAGAAGGAAAGAATCGTCGTATCGCGAATCGCGTCGAATTCCTGCAAGCGCGGGATTTTCGCATTCGGCCCAAAAAGCTCCTTTGCCGCTCGCGCGAACAGCGGTAGACTGATCGCCACGTGCATGACGATGATCGGCTCCGCGTTCGTAGCCTTCCAACGCAATTCGTAAGGCTCGGCCGACGTCGTTAAGAACAGAACTCCGGGCTCGACGTGATGCTTCACCCACTCTCCGCCCAAGTCCCTGTATTCGCAGAAGACGTGCCCGGAAATTTGCCAGAGCAGCTGCGGCTCCGCGACGGCAGGAATCAACATCGTTTCACCAACGGCCGGCCGCCGATGAATTTCCACGAGGATATTTTCCCACGCCGCGCCCTCGCCGAGGTGAATCATTTTCCCCGGGAAATATTTCCGTTGGTCTTCAGCCGAGGTGTGAACAGGGACATCCATCGCTTTCAAAATAAGCGAAGCACGTAGCCGCTGCCAGCAAATCGCGCCTAGTTTTCGTGAGGCCGCTGAGCATCCGCGCTGGTCGCGCCATCCCGCAAATTTGAGTTGATACTTCTTTTTTGGAAGTGGTCACAAAACGACCGCCTATTTCGTCCGAGAGTATGCTATGACAACTATATCTCTCGAAAAACCCAAAGCCCAACCACGTCTCAACTATGCGCAGGTCGCCCCAGCAACTTTACAGGGAATGCTGGCGCTTTCGGATGTTGTGAAAAAAAGTGGATTGGAAGAGTCACTCCTCCATCTGGTGGACATCCGGGTCTCTCAAATCAATGGCTGCGCGTTCTGCCTCGATATGCATATCCGCGAGGCAAAAGCGGTCGGAGAAGCGGATGATCGCATCAATCTGATTTCCGCCTGGCGCGAAGTCGATCTCTACACCGACCGCGAGCGCGTGGCCCTGCAATGGGCGGAGTCGTTAACGCGGCTCGCGGACGGACATGTAAGCGACGACGACTTTGCCGCAGTGCGCGAGGAGTTCACGGAAGCGGAACTCGCAAATCTCTCGCTCGCGATTGTCGCGATCAACGGTTGGAACCGTCTCAATGTCGGCTTCAAGGTTCCGCCCGGCTTCGGCGACTAACATGGTGCCGGACTTTCAAACACGGTTGCTATCTCCGAGGTGGTTCGGCATCTTCCACGGATGAGCTCCACCTCGGAAGGAACGGGCCGCTATTCCTTCTATCAGCCCTTTTATCCGCTAACATCGCATCGTTCGCTTCAAGATTACTATTGGTTATCTCTTTGCCATGACCGCTGACGTCTACACCCAAAACCGCGCGCTGCTTTTCGGCATCGCGTATCGCATGCTCGGGAGCGTGGCGGAAGCGGAGGACCTCGTGCAAGAGACGTTTGTACGATGGCAGGGGCAGGACGCGTCGACGATTGCCGCACCAAAAGCCTGGCTCATCACAACCCTCACGCGGCTGGCGATCGATCAGTTGCGCTCGGCAAGGAATCGACGCGAGGAATACGTCGGGGTGTGGCTGCCCGAACCATTGATAGATACAAAAGCACCGGCACCCGATGAGGTGGCCGCACTTGGGGATTCGCTGGGCATGGCGTTTCTCTTCATGCTGGAAACGCTCGGCCCCGTCGAACGCGCCGTATTTTTGCTCCGTGAAGCGTTCGACTATGACTACGCGGAAATCGCGGCGATCGTCGGCAAGTCCGAGGCGGCCTGCCGGAAGATGTTGAGTCGCGCTAAAAATCACTTTGCCCAGAACGAACCGATAAAAATGACGCCATCGCCGAAAGCGGAGCAGATCGTGCAACGCTTCACGAGTGCCTGCGCGACGGGCGATGTGAGCGAATTACTCGCGGTGCTCACCGACGACGCCGTGCTCTATACCGACGGCGGCGGTCGAGTGCGGTCGGTGCTCCGGCCGATTCACAGTGCGGATCACATCAGCCGATTCTTCGTGGCCATTCACCGGCGGTTCCCGAGCAATACGCCGGTGGTCCTCACTCGCGTGAATGGCGAAATCGGCACCGTGAAGCGTCGCGCTGATGGGCATTTATCCGTAAGCGCATTTGCGTTTGCCGGCGATCGGATCCGAGCAATCTACACCGTGACCAACCCGGAGAAATTACGCCATACCTTGCAGCGATCGAATGCTGCGATCGAGCGAGCGCGGCAATCGAGTGGCGTCGGCGTGCGTTTGGAGTGACCGAGTCTCGGAATAAGATCAGATCCGCCGCGGATCTTTCCTCTTTATCTTTCTCGTTCTCTTTCTCCACTTCAGCGCAGGGCTTAAAAGCCTGGCGCTTTTTTGGCCGCAGGCACTGCCCTTCAATTGGACTTCGCTTCACCAATAGTTTTCGCGCCATCGGGAACGACGCTGGGAGTGAGATTTTTTCGAAGGAATTCCTCAATTTGCTCCATGACTTTGACCTTTTCCTTGAGGTGCCCAATGCCGTGACCTTCGTTGGCGAGCAAAAGTTTTTCATGAGGCACGCGGTGTTTTTCCAACAAGGAAATCAGATTCTTCGACTGAGTGACGTCGACATTCCAATCGTCCTTTCCGTGATACACAAAAACAGGAACCTTGATGTTACCGACAAAATTGATAGGGGAAATGGCTTCGTAGAGGTAGCGATTTTTTCTCGGATCGCCAAGATGGCGTTTGAGATAAACGTATCTTGGGCTGTCAAACTGGTTATACTTCGCGTCCTTCAACATTTTCTCCCAGTCGAAGACGCCGCATATCGTCACGGCACAGCGATAGAGATCCGGCTCGTGGGCAACACCGGAAACGGCGAGGTAACCGCCAAAACTCCCGCCCATGATCGCAACGCGGGAAGGATCCACCAATCCAGTCTTGAGCGCTGTTCTGGTGGCATCCGTGACATCGTTGCTCATCTTCAAAAAGTCATAGTCGTCCTCCCTTGGAAATTTCCAACTATAACCAGTGGACCCGCGGAAATTTGGCTGAAGGACGGCGTAGCCTCGACTGGCAAGGAACTGAACCTCCGGATCGAAGCCCCAATCGTCGCGAAGATAGGGTCCTCCATGGGGCAAAACCACGAGAGGCGCCGGATTTTCCTTTGATGCACCTTCGGGAAGCGTGAGATAAGTGTCCAGAACGATGCCATCGCGCGTTTTGAATTTTATAATTTTCATTGGACGCATGCGCTTCGGATCTATCCACGGTCGGGATTTTTTGAATAGGCCGACCTCCTTCGTTTTCAAATTGACCGTATAGTAAATCACCGGCTGGCGGTCGGAAAAAGTGGAGACGAGAAAACGCTCCCGCTTGGGATCGCTTTGCTGGATGCGGACGATCAGGCCGGGGAAAAAAGAATTAAGCACCGTTTGAAGGAGCCTATATTCTTCGTTGAACCAAACCGCCACAGGAGTTTCGCAACTGTAGACCGCGCCAATAATGTTGTGAGATACCGGATCTCGTTGGAGCCAGCCGTCGAAATCATAGTTTTTATCCTTGAGCAGCTCCTCGATTTCCTTGCCCGTGGTAGCATCCACGAGCCTGAGAGACCGGGGTTCGCTTCTGTTTCTAGGACCCGAAACGACGACTATCTGCCTCGGATTGTCACCGGAACCTACGATCACTGTGTCGTCATCGAAATTAATAGGACTAGTCCGCCATTCCCTGTTATCGAGCCAGTGCATTTTTGTGAACCCGTCTTTATCGGTAAAAGCGTAGGCCAGTTTCCCCATATTGTCGCACATGTAACCTACGCTGAGTCCCTCCTGCGGTTTCCCATAGCGGTGCTTGATGTGCAAACCGTTGTTTTCGATCACCGCATCAAGAGCCTCCCGGGAGGCACTCGCTCCATAGAGATTGATCAAGCCATCTTTGCTGACGGGTAAAGTCGAAGCAACCACGCAACCACTGTCATCCGAGCGGTTACGATCGATTTCATTGCGCAACCAGAAAAGGGGATGCATTCGGTCTTCATGCGGAACTGAAACAAGATGAGCCCCACAGTATTGGAGAATAGGATACGCATAATCGAGGTGCTCCACCGCCGCAGTCATCCAGCCGAGGCCGTATATCTTCTTGTCCGATACATTGAAGATAAGATGGGAATCATCCAGCCAGGTCGCAAAAACGATGTCCTTGTCCCCAATCGTCGGAAGAATATCGATCTTCTGAGTGTCGAGATCGGTAACGAGAAGCTGCGTTTTATCCTCGTCGATGGTGATCAAGGCCAATACGCGGTTGCCTGCATCGTTGAGTTGGGGTTGGGCGAGAAGAAGCGGCCGGAAAAAATCCTGTGTCGGTATGGGCACTCCGTCAGGGACAGGATCGATTCTTTTTAGATCGATGGGGGAAGCCGCATGCAGGCTTGAAGTGAAAAAGAACGCGGCAACAGACAGCAATCGTTGGAGCTGTGGGAGTAGCATGGAGGAGTTGTCGGGGGAGTATTCCAGCCGGCTTGTGAGAAACTAGATCGCCAGACGCTCTTGTATTGGGCCAACCTCACTCTAAAGCAAGAGCCTACTGTCGGTTCGGCTTTCAGGTTTATGTTTGACGGTTAGGAATAGTCGCGCGTGAAAGAAATAACAGCGTGTCCAGCGGGCCGAAAAAAAAGCGCCGGTCAGCGACAATCCGTCGCTCGCTCGTATATTGTCGGCATGTCTGGTTCCCCTTTTTCCAAGAAAGCGCAGGGCTACCTCATCGCCGCTCTGGCTGTCCCCTGTCTGGTTATCGCCGGCGCGGCCTATCTCGCATACAATTCGATTCATCAAATGGACGATGCAATTCGCTTGGTCGATCATACGTTTGAGGTGCGCACCCGAATCGATCGCCTCCGCCAATTGTTGGTCGATGCGGAAACCGGAGAACGCGGCTTCGTCCTCACGTTTAATCCCGTCTTCCTGGATTCGTACCGCAAAGCCGTTTCTATAATTCCGACGGAAATCGACAACATCGCGGCGCTGACACGCGACAATCCTGCCCAACAAGAGCTCGCCGAAGAGATCAAAAAAACCGCCCGCCGGAAACTCGATTGGATGGCGGAGTCCATTGCCAACGAGGAAAAAGGCGCGCATGCCGAAGTCACGCGCATGATCGCCACAGGCCAGGGCCAGGCAATCATGGATCAATTGCGCGAGCTCCTTGGGACCATGGAAGAGCGGGAATCGCGGCTCCTCGCGGAACGCCAGCAGCAAATCAGACATAGCGCAAATTTGCGTACCTACCTCATCTTTTTCCTGCTGGCCGCAAATGTCGTTTTCGCAGCTGCCGCCTATTATGCGATCCTTCGCATTAGGAAGCTGCAAGGGTTCGTGAAAATGTGCGCCTGGTCTCGCACGATCGAATTTGAAGGCAAATGGATGACCTTCGAATCGTATCTGTACAAAAGGTTTGGCCTGCAAACGAGCCATGGGATGTCGCCGCAGGAATTCGAACGATTTGAAGAAGGACTTTCCAATAGCCGGCATCCTCATTCTTCTTGATCGTCTCGCAGCCCCAAGCCGGTCCCAACGATCATCGCCGGTGCAGCTTTTGGCACTTGGTTTCCCGCTTGCCTGAGCCCTCTGCTTTTCAAACACAATAGGCATGGACGAACGGCATGAATTTCTCCAGGCATCGCGAGCGCTTGCATCGATTGTTCGCGGGCTGAAACTGGCCGTTCGGCGGCTCTCGCGCGCGCCCGGTTTCAGTCTCGCCGTGATCTTTTCACTCGTGATTTGCATTGGACCGAATGCCGCGACGTTCTCCGCATTGTATGCGCTCGTCCTGAAGCCGCTTCCGTTGCCAGAGCCTGCACAGCTCGTCACGGTGCAAAACATTGCCGATCGCAGCGGCGGACAAGTCGTGCTTTCCAGCACAACCCAATTTCTCGATTTCAACGCTCACGCGGATCTCTTCTCCGGTTTCGCCACGATTCGCGCAGAGAGCGGAACGATCGATGGGGCAAACGCCCCGATGCGGGTCAAAATCGACAAAGTGTCCGCCAACTTCTTTGACGTGCTCCGCGTTCAGCCGCTCGCCGGACGTTTTTTCCATGCCGACGAAGAGACGTCCGGGCGCGATCGCGTGCTGGTGTTGAGTCAACGATACTGGAAAACCCACTACGGCGCCGATCCCTCAGTCATCGGGTCACAAATATCGCTCGGGGGACAGCCTCATTTGGTTGTCGGCATCGCGCCGGAAATACTCGAGTGCCTGTCGCAAGACACCGCCTTCTTCCAACCCTATGCACCGCCTGCCTCCAAGTTCGATCCGCAAACCCGCTATCGCGGCGACATTGCGTTGTACGGCCGGTTGAAACCCGGTGTGTCGATAAAGGAAGGTTTGGCTCAGCTCACCACCCTCGAAAATAACTTTCGGGCGGAACGCGCCGGGCCTCCCTTGCGGGCCTTGGTCGCGGCCGCGGGTTATCGTTTGGCATTGGAGCCCCTCCGGCCCGGCGGTGCCGTCGGGCCGCACGAACCGCTTTGGCTGCTGCAAGGCGGTGCGCTGTTCGTGTTGCTGATCGGCTGTGTGAACGTCGTGAATCTCTACCTCGCGCGGATGAACTCAAGGCGCGCGGAGCTCGCCATTCGCGTGGCGCTCGGTGCCGGTCGGCCGGCTCTCCTCATGGAAACTCTCGCCGAGACTGTGCTGCTGACAGGTATCGCTGTGATTTTGGGCATTGGCGGTGCCTTTGCTGCGCTCCAGGTCTTTAATCATTACCTACCGGTATTGGTTGCGGGTGCACCCTTGGTGAAATTGGATGCCGCGGTCCTGTTCACCACCATCGCGGTGGCAGGCTCAATCGCAGTGGCCGTTGGATTCCTGCCGCTGCAGGTCGTTTACCGCTCCGGCCTGCGTCTCGGTGAATCCCGGACTTTCTCCTCGGGCGGACGCGCCCGCCATCTGAGCAGCGCACTGGTGATGAGCCAGGTTGCATTTGCCGTCGTGCTCCTTGTCGGTGCGACATTGTTGTTGCGCAGCTTCACCAAAGTAATGGCGAACGATCCCGGTTACGACGCCGCCCACACGGTCCTCGCCAATGTCGCGTTGCCTAATTCCTACAACAATGCCGCTTCGCGCGTCGACGCTCAGCGGCGTATCCTCGATGCCTTCAAGGCGGTTCCTGGTGTCGAAAATGCAGCGGCCACATTGCGCACCATCCTTGGCAACGAACGTCCGGTGCCGTTTGGCCGACGCGGCGAACAGGCGTCTCCTGAATCGCAACCGTTGATTCACATCATTGCCGTCTCACCGGAATTTTTCGAAACGCTGGGAATGCCGGTCCTGTCGGGCCGTAGTTTCAATGACGCTGACGATTTCTCAAAAACTCCCGTCGCCATTGTCGATCGCTCTTTCAAAGAACGGTATTTCCCAACCACCCCCGTGGAGGGCGAGGAGATTTATCTCAATTGGGGATTGCCGCTCGCGGTCGATGGATGGCCGCGCATTGTCGGTGTGGTCAGTCGCGCAAATTTCACCGGTTTGGACAGTCGCGATAACCTACCCATCGTCTATGTGCCAACCGTGGGCTATCCGTCGCGCGGGTTCGACGTCGTGGTCCGGTCACGGCGTGCCACTGCTGATTTGCTTCGCGATTTGCGCACGACGCTTGGCCATATCGACCCCATGATCCAACTGCTTGGCGCAAACACGCTCGACACAACACTCACCAAGCTCCTGATGCCGCGCCGGGGCATCACACTTCTAGTCGCACTTTTCTCCGCGCTTGCGTTGCTGCTGGCGGCCATCGGCCTGTATGGAGTTCTCTCCTACGATGTTTCACAACGCACGCGCGAGATCGGCATTCGCAGCGCGATCGGCGCATCGCGGGGACAGATCGTCTCGTTGATTCTGCGCGATGGCGCGCTCACGACCGGCGTCGGACTTGCCGCTGGCGTTTTCGGCGCTGTTTTTCTGACGCGCTACCTCGGCTCACTGCTCTTCGGAATCAACGCAGCCGACTTCATAACCTATGCGACCGCGCTAATACTTCTCGCCGGAGTATCCTTTGTCGCCTGCTGGTTGCCTGCTCTGCGCGCAGCCAAGGTCGATCCAATCATCGCATTGCGAGCGGAGTAAAAACTCACGTTGTATAGTTTTCGTTCAGGCCCGTTTAACCGGCCACAAGTTCAACAGTAGATTTGCCAGCGTGATCAAGCCGCCACCGACGAGAAGACTCCACGTCGCTGTCTCGTTGGCATAGGCAATTCCGCCCCATCGCGAATAGAGCGCCGGCAACCAAAGGGCAAACAACGACCCAAAAATTGGTTCTATACAATAGATCAGGCCTGCCTCGATCGCGCTGATTTTTGGTTGCCAGCGATTCATGATGGTAAATGCGGCGAGGGTGCACGTTAGTGTGAGCAGAAGCGTCAGACCCATCCATGGAGGCGAGGAGCACAAGGCCGTCACCGCACCCGCGTTCGGCGTGATCCAAATCGATAAACTGGAGAAGATCACCGCTTCCGTCGAAAACATCACGGTCGTGATCCGCAACGCGTCGTTTGCACCAAATTCTTTTCTTTCCAGGCAGAGAATCTGTCCGGCAAAGAACACCGAGCACGCCAGCGTGTCCCACTCGCCACGCCCAAACGAGAGCGAATACCAGTCAAACCGCCCAAGGATCGCCACACCTCCAAGCACCAACAGGCCCGATACCCAGACGCGCGCCCCCGGATTCCGCCTCTGCCTGACTGCAAACCAAACTGGAATCAGGATCGCATAAAGCTGGGTGAGAAAGGCCGAAGTCGATGCATTGGTGGATTGCAGGCCGGCATTCTGAAAAATTGTACCTAGCGACGTGAAAAGTCCCAGCTCGACGCCTTGCCGAATTTCCAAACGCGTCAGCGCACCCAGCTTTCGCGCCTGCCACACGATCATGATCAGCGCGGCCAGCACGTAGCGCGGTGTGACCGTCATCGCCGTCACAAATCCGACCGAACTTCCCGGGACGATTGCCTCGTGCATTAACACGAGCCCCTTGATCGTCGGAAAACTCAGGCCCCAAAACAAATTCGCCAGCAGCAACATCGTCAGCGCTCGAAAATGTTCCGGGTTCTGCTGGTTCGGGTTCACGACAAAAAGATACTGCGGTCTTCAACGAAAACTCAACCTCCCTCCTTTTGGTCGAACGAGGAGTCGACGCGAGAGAAACAGTCTAGGGCGTCGAGCTTTTCTCGACGACAAAGTCCGGCTGCGACCGCGCTACGTGGATCAAGCCGTCGTCATCGAATTCCACTTTCACGATCGCGGGCTTTTCGCGGAAGGGCGACTGGTTGTCGTTACCGAAATAGCCACACCACCACTGTCCCTCCTTGTCCCTGAAATAATTCGTGCCGCCGCCGCAGGGCACGGCTTCGTGGCGGCGTTCGTACGGCCCGTAAATCTTTTCGGACACAGCGACCATGCTGCTATAACGCCCTTCGTACATATCGGCCGCCGTCAGATAGTATTTGCCGTCCTTTTTGAAAAGGTACGCACCTTCATGTCCGATGTCGGAACAATTGCGCCGCGACGGGCAGGTCTTGGCGTGATGCTCTGGATTCGTGTCGGGTTTCAATAGTTCGGGTTTGCGTGGTTCTTCAGCCAGAGCGCTCAGATCGTCGTTCATGCGGGCGATCCAGCCACCGCCGTACACGAGATAAACCGCGCCATCGTCATCCTCGAAGAGCGACGCATCGATGTCGGTCGTCCATTTGCCGTCATCTTTCAGCGCGTTCACGTAAGGCCCTTCCGGTCTGCCCGTCGTGCTTTTTAAAAGCCCGCGATCGCCGGGCGGCATACTGAGCGTGACGAAGTAATTTTTCAGTCGCTTGACGTAGTGCAGCTCCGGAGCCCAGAGCGCCCGAACCGGTTTATTGTGCCAACGCCAGTTTTTCTGCCACGTGGCATCTTTCTCGAACGTCCAAACCAAACCGAGGCAGGTCCAGGTCTTGAGATCGGCCGAACGCCAAAGCTCCACACCATCGTTGTGATCCCAAATATCCTCTCCCGACGAACCCGTGAGGTAATAATTTCCATCGCCGCCAAGGATCACAACGGTGTCGCGAATTTGCGTGTCGGGAATGAGTGGTTTTAGCCGCGGAATCAAGCCGGCCGTCACGGTGGAACCCGTGGCGCTGCGACTAAATTTTTCCCAACGCCCTTGTCTCGCCGCCCCAGGCCCGCTGATCCCCAGGCCTTTTTGCTTTGGAGTTGGCGCCGGCACGATTGCGCCGCGTTCCGGCTGCGCCGTTGCCTGACCGGCCATTTCGACGACGGGCAGCGTTGCGCAGGTTAAAAACGCCAGCGTAAACAACACGAACTTACTCATGCGCCCAAATATATTTCTCCGGGCAACCGATGCCATCACGGAATTAGCAGCACTTTGCCGGTGGTCTCGCGGCTTTCGAGCGCATGGTGCGCGGCGGCGGCTTCGGCCAGCGGAATCGTGGCTCCGATGCGCACCTTGAGTTCGCCCGCGGCAACCCAGCCAAAAAGATCGTCGACGCGCTTTTGTATCTCTTCGATGGTTTCTGTATAATGTCCGAGCGTCGGCCGCGTGAAAAACAACGAACCTTTCTGCGAAAGAATCAGTGGCGAAAATGGCGGCACCGGTCCGCTCGCGTTGCCAAACGATACCATCATGCCGCGAGGACGCAGGCTCGCGAGACTGCCTTCGAAAGTGTCCTTGCCCACGGAATCGTACACGACGTCCACTCCACGGTTTTTGGTGAACAGCCGCGCCACCTCCGCAAAATTTCCCTTGCCGCTCACCACAACTTCTTCCGCGCCGGCTTCACAGGCGAGTAGGACTTTTGCCTCCGAGCCCACGACCGCAACCACGCGTGCGCCGCGTCGCTTCGCGATTTGGGTGAGCAAAAGCCCGACGCCACCCGCCGCCGCATGCACCAACGCCGAGTCACCCGGTTTCAGCGGAAAAACATCGCACGCGAGATAATGCGCCGTCATTCCCTGCAACATCAGCGCCGCAGCGGTTGCACTTTCGATGCCCTCCGGTACACGCACAGCCGCCGATTCCGCCACGACGGCTTGCTCCGCGTATGCGCCACAAACCTTGGCCGAGGCGATGCGGTCGCCCACGTGAAATCGCGTCACGTTGTCACCGACACGCAACACCACTCCCGCCGCTTCAAGCCCGAGCGTCGTGGGCAACGGCACCGGGTACAGCCCCGTGCGTTGATAGACATCGATGAAATTTATTCCTGCCGCTTCGACGCGGAACACGACCTCGTTGGCCTCCGGCTCCGGTGCCTCGACTTCTTCGTAACTCAAAACTTCCGGGCCACCGTTTTTTGAAATTCGAATCGCGCGCATAACGAGAACAGATTCATTCCGCCCAAACTCGCAACTTCGAAGAATATCCAAAAACAACCGCTGCCGTTTCCCGTCCGCTTACCATCGCCAATTACCTTCCGGGGAAAACCATTGCAGTCCGCTTGCCCGACCGGAAAACCTGGCATAGTCTCCGTGCGGCGCAGCGTTCAGTACTTACCCCAACCACAGTCCTCGAACCAAGGCATTTCCATGAGCGACAACCGGCAGGAACCGCTTCCGAAGAAATCGAAGAAAGTTAAACGCACCAAAGATTCCGACGTCATGGCAACGATTTCGGGTTCCTTGGAGGAAATGGCCAAAGTCCATTGTGCCCATCGCAACGATAAGGTCGCCAGGATACTTGGCTTCTGCACCGTGATCCGCCATCGCCACCCGGTTAGCCTCACCGGCTCGTACGCGGGGGCAGAATGGCAAATCAACCGCGACGCAATCGAGACCGCCTACAAGGTTCCTCCCGAATGGGAGCAACGCATTGCAGCCGCCAAGCTCAGCAAGGAGGAATGCGCGAAGATCGAAGGGAAGTTCACTTCGCGGCAGGATGCGCATCACGCGCCCTGTCGTCTGCGGCTCAATGGGCGTTCGCTCGATTCGTACTTTAGCGATCCGTCTTTGCGCCATCGGTCCGGCGAAGATACTCTCCGTGTCATCGCCATTCAGGCTCTCTTTGGCGCGGTCGACCCGCTCCCGAGCATTTTCAACGAATGCGACAGCCAGGCAGAGCACGCCCACCTCAAGAAGGCGCTTGTCGCTGCAAGCATGACGATCAATCCGAATGGTCCAGTATTGAACGAAAAAATACTGACCGAAGCGCAAACCGAAGCCTTCGACGTCTGGCTGGAGAAAGCGGATATCGCTTTTGCCCAAACACTCGCCAGTAACCAAACGATCCGCGACAAGTCACCGGAAGGCAGCTGCGAACGACTGTATCGCGACGCCAAAATCACGATCCTTGAGTACTACCGGCGTTTTACCGCCACCGAGATTCCCCTGATGGGCGGGGGTGCGGCGGCCTCGTTTCTCGACGACTAAACTGCTGCGCTTTGCCTGTGCTCGTGCGCGCGCAACTCCGTCGAAATTCTCCGCCACACCTTCCCTGCCGCCCGCCTTTGTTAGTCTTTGTTTTTCGTCGTGTAGGTCGATTTCTCGAACTCAAACGCGATGTCTTCGTATTCGTGGATATTGAGGAATTCGGGCATCTGCGCGTCAGGCATCACCATATTGATCCAGGCAATTTTCGCTTTCTCCAGAGTGATGGTGACGTAAACGCACTCCGGACCGCTTCTGGGAAGATGCCAGAGGTCCAGTTTCCATTTATCGAAAACGGCTTCCTCGTTCATCTTGGTGTGAAACGCATCGGTGGATGCATCGATCTTTTTTCGAATGACGAACACCTGATTGTCGCCAGGGGCAGACTGGTGGTTGAAGGCGATCACCGGGGTATTGCCCTTGGGCGAAACTCCCGTGACGCTTGATTCGAGATATGCGAGTAGGGGCATGAGCGAAGGGAGCGCGTTTTTCCCCCATGTCAAGGTGACCGCACCAACAAACTTTTCATACGTCGAACCCTAGACCCTCGCGGCATATATTCCATGTTCCCGCGTCAGGCGGCATCGTCCTCGCTTTTGGTCGCCAGTGCTGGCGTGCCGAAGTTGGCGTGAGCCTTGGCGTCGTCGAATTCGCCCTCCCAACGCGCCACAACCACGCTCGCGAGACAATTTCCCAACACATTGACCGACGTGCGCGCCATATCGAGCAGTTCGTCCACCGCAAAAATCACGGCCGCGCCTTCCAATGGCAGGCCAAACGAACTAAGCGCTGCCAGCAGCACGATGAGGGATGCGCGCGGCACCGCGGCCACGCCTTTCGAGGTGACCATCAAAGTGAGCATAAGCAGGATCTGTTGACCGATTCCGAAATGCAGGCCGCTCGTCGCCTCCGCCGCTTGCGCGACAAAAACCGAGGCCACCGCCAGGTGCAGCGTCGAGCCGTCGAGGTTGAAAGTATAACCAGCCGGCAGAACAAAACCCACAATGCCGCGTGGAACGCCGAACTTCTCCATCAGGGCGAATGCCTTGGGCAGCGCCGACTCGCTGTTCGCCGTGGCAAAGGCGATGGTGAATGGTTCCCGCATGGCCCGCACAAAAGGCCGCAGCGGCACGCGTGCAATGCGAATCACCAGCCCCAGCACCACGATCACGAAAACGGCCAGGGCGGCGTACAGCGTAAACACCAGCTTGCCCAGATTCACCAGGACTCCCAGTCCCTGATGCCCCACTGTCACGGCGACGGCCGCGCCCACGCCGAGGGGCGCAGCCAACATGACAATACCGGCAAATTTGAACATCACCTGGGTCAGGCTTTCGCACCAGTTGAGCATCGGACGGCCGGCCTCCCCGGCCGCAATCACCGCCAGCGCGAAAAGAACGGAAAACGACACGATCTGCAGCACATCGCCCCGCGCCATGGCGTCGATCACGCTCGTCGGGAAAACGTGCAAAAGCGTCTGCACGAGGGTGAGCGGCTTCGTTTGCGCTGCCGAACCAAGCGCCCCCACCTCGACGCCTTGCAAAACGATGCCTGCGCCGGGCTTGACCACGTTCACCATCAACAGGCCGATCGCCAGCGCCGCAGTCGTGACGATTTCAAAGTACAGAATCGCTTTCACACCGATCCGCCCGACCCGCTTCAGGTCGCCCGTTCCGGCAATGCCCTGCACGACACTACCGAAAATCAGTGGGGCGATCATGGCCTTGATGAGATGGAGAAAAATATCTCGTGGCAGCATGACCCACTCCAGCCAGCGGTTCTTCTGCGCCACCACGGCGTCCTTGTCGGCGCCGGTCAGTCCCGTCACGTCGAAATGCGCATTTATCCACCAACCAAGCAGCGTCCCCAATACCAGCGCCAGCAGGATCTGCTGCGTCATCGTGAGACGATACCAGGGCTTACCTCTCGCTACTGGTTGTTCGGAAGAAATATTTTCCATGATGAACGTCCGCGTTACTTTTCGCCGTTTCCAAGAATTCGGATTGCACCCATGGGCCTCAAGAGATGCATTCCGGCCCCGCTAGCAAGGCACGGACCGACTTGGCGGGCACTTTTTTGGCGGTTCAATTCGCTTAGCTGACTTGCACCTCTCCGCGACGAAACCGAGCCGGCGGAACGCCACTCCAGCGGCGAAATGCGACTGAAAACGAATACACCGATGCGTAGCCGACAGCTTGGGCAACCTCGTCCAATTTGACCGGGGACGATCGCAGCATGGTGCTCGCCCTCTGCAATCGAAGATGCGTCAACTGCTCGAAAGGACTGCGTTGACAATACTGATGGCAGAGTCGTCGCAAATGTTCCTCGCTCATGCAGGCGTGTTTCGCCAGTTCGGCAACAGACCATTCGCGCGCCAAGTCCGCCTCGACCTTATTCCACAAGCGCGAAAGTCGCTGGTCGACCGATTCCACACCCGCCAACCTTCGCACCGTGGCATCGAGAAGCGTGACGAGCGCCTCGAGCACGGCAGGTTTCGCCGCATTCGCGGCCTCGCGGGTCAGCATTTTTAGAATCGTCACAAAGTCGCCGGCGTCAGCCGTGACGAGTTGAGGCTCTCGCCCTTTCAGAGCAGGTGCCGAAACATGGTCGTCAAAGAAAACCCACGCGATGTTCCACGGCCCGGATCCGTCCACTTCGAAGGCATGGTGCGCGCCGACAGGAGCCAGCAAGACTTGGCCGGGTCTCCAATCGACCGCCTTTCCATCGATGAGCGTGCGGCCCCGGCCCGCAATCGACGCGACGACATGGCTGTGCACCGAACGCAGCCGAACCATTCGGTAGGGATTACGAACGATGCTGTGACCCACCCAGATAAAACGTGCGTTTCGCAAAATCGGAACATGGTCGCTGTCCAGCATGTGTTCCCGGCACTTGCGTCCGACTATGTGGGTTTCGCGAAAAAATTCGGGGACGTGGCGAATTGGCATACCGAAGCAAATTTGGTTAAATATCGGCCCTCGGCAAATCAACCGACAACGCCTTTCCCGAAAAAATTCCATGAAATCGATTCCCCGCCTTTTTCTTCGACTCACTCTCGCGCTCGCTCTTCCCGCTTCAGCAACACTCGGCCAGGTGATCCAAATCCGTGATGCAAATGTTACTTCCGGCGAACAGTCCTTGCGCTTGAGCGCCTCGTTACCCAAGCCGCAACTTACACCGGCCAAGGCGGGAGAAGTCGCGTTGCTGCCCGGACTTTTCCGCGAACGCCGGGAGTTGACCAAGGCTTACATACTGCGCCTCAAAACCGAAGATTTGTTACAAAACCATTTTCTAGAGGCCGGAATTCGGATCGATAAACCTTACGACCAAATGCACCAAGGCTGGGAGTCGCCTCACTATCAAGTGCGTGGGCATTTTGCGGGCCATTGGCTTTCCGCCGCTGCGCATTTCGCGGCGACCGACCACGATCGTTTTCTATCCGCGCGAGCCGCGGAAGTGATAAAGGACCTAAACCGATGCCAACAACTAAATGGCGGTCAGTGGGTGGGTTCGATTCCCGAAAAATATTTTGCCATCCTCGCCGACAGCAAACGTCCGATTTGGTCCCCGCAGTATACCCTCCATAAAACGATGATGGGACTGCGCGACGCACATGCTTACCTTGGCGACAAAGAGGCCCTGACGATCGCCACACACTCCGCCGACTGGTTTCTCGCGTGGTCGGAAAAAATGCTCCGCGAGGGACATGGCGAAGCGATCTACGGTGGCGAGTGTGCCGGCATGCTGGAGCTCTGGGCCGAACTCTATGGTATCACTAAGGACCAACGCTTTTTAACGCTCGCCTCGCGCTATGCCATGCCCGACTTGTTTCGCCAGCTCCTCGCCGGCGCCGATCCGCTGTCCAATAATCATGCGAATGCCAGCATTCCGTGGATCCAGGGAGCAGCCCGATTATACGAAGTGACGGGAGACACGCGTTACCGTGACATTGTGGAATGTTTTTGGAAACAGGCCGTCGAGTCACGCGGCATGTTCGCCACCACCGGGAACAACGCGGGCGAGTACTGGATCCCGTCACAACAGTTCGGCCGCTTCCTCGGCAGCCGCACGCAGGAACACTGCACGGTCTATAACATGATCCGCGTGGCACAGTATCTCTTCCACTGGACGGGCGATGCCAAGTATGCCGATTACATCGAACGCGCGCTCTATAACGGCATTCTTGCGCAGCAGAATCCAAGCACCGGGCTGGTGTGTTATTTCCTGCCGCTCCAACCCAACGCGAAAAAAATTTGGGGGACGGAAACGCGGGATTTTTGGTGCTGCCACGGCACACTGGTTCAAGCCCAGGCGATGTATGAAGACCTCATTTTTTATCGCTCGACCGATGGAATAACGGTCACACAGTTCATTCCCGCTCAAGCCACGTTCGGCGCATCGGGAGACGAAATTCGCATCACGCAAAAGAACGACGACAGCGCATCCGTCGCCAACTTTTCGAGTTCCGGCGAAATCACACGCTTTGCCATCGAACTAACCATCGCCACCGACAAACCTCGCAAATGGACGCTTCGCATTCGACAGCCCAACTGGGCCACCGAAACCGGAACTGTGTTTGTGGACGGGGCCCCCGTGAAAGCCACGCTCTCGAAAACTGGTTTTTTGGAAATCGAACGCGAATGGAAAACTGCGAACGTAAAAGTGTCGTTTCCAAAGCGGATCACGCGTGAATCACTACCTGGCGATTCTACGCGCTTCGCCCTTTTGGACGGCCCGGTCGTCCTGGCCGCCCTTAGCACCACCGAACCTGAACTATCTGCGGCGGGTAGTATCACCCCGCAATATGAACACCAATACATCGATGGCCGGGAATGGCAGTCGGCGCATTTCCTCGCAACCACGCTTCACGGAACAATCACACTTAAACCCCTCTATGAAATCGCGGATGAAAACTACTGCGTCTATTTTCACAAGGCCGATTGATAGTCCACGAAATCGCCTGACGCCGGGCACCGTCGCGGCGCTTCAATATCGGCATAACCGAACCGTTCGCACGGACTAACGTTTATTGAGTACACTCGGACTCAACGCGATTTCCGGCATCCACTATCGAGTCACACCATCTGCGACGTGACGACGATTCTTCCTTTCGCGCTAATTTCAGCTGCGCCGTAGAGCTTGCGGTCGCCCGGGCGATCGCTAAAAAGCCCCAGTATCCCCCACCCCGTCACATGTCTGTAGCGTGGTTCCGGCCTTCGCATCACAATGAACATACTTAAGGGCAGCGTCGTCGTTTTGGTCCTGGCAACGATTGGCTTGGGCGCAACGGTTTGGAAACAACAACACCAGATCGAAACCCTTTCCGGGCAGTTGGCCGAAAAGTCGATCCAACTCACCAAAACGGTCGTCCAACTCGCCGAGCAGGAAACTGCCTTGAATAAGGCGACAACAGAACTGGTCGAAAAGCGTGCCCAATTTGCCGCGCAAAGCGCAGCGGCCTTCACACCGCAAGTCAACCCGTCCCAGCAGGCCGATCCACTCGCCACCTCCACGCTCGATTCTCCTGCGGGTCGTGTGAGCACCGAAATCGTCAAGAACTGGGAAAAAAGCACCAGCGACCCCGAGATCGAACGCGCACGCAACGAACTTTTGCGCGCACAAATCCAGCGGAAATACGGGGCATTGTACCGTCAGTTAAACCTCAGTCCCGATATGGAAGACAAACTCACCACCCTGCTTCTCGACAAAAAACAAGCGACGACCGACGTCGCCGTAGCCTCGGTGCAACAAGGTCAGGATCCGATGGACGACGCTGCGGGTTTCAGCGACTTTGTTGCCGCGGAGCGAAAGGAAGTCGAAAAGCAGATCAATAGTTTGCTAGGCGAACAAGGTTACGCCGCCTATCAAGCGTATGGCAGAACGCTGGGGCAGGCATCCACACTTTCGCAGGTCCAGCAGTCGTTTGCCGCGGTTGGCACGCCCATTTCTTCGGAGCAGACGGCGCAACTTCAACAAATCATGATCAAAAACAACGCCGCTCATCTGAACCAGAAGGTGATCAACCAATCGCAAGCGTTCCTATCCGATCAACAGATACAAGCCCTGCAGGCACTCTATAAGGACCAGCGAGCCGCGACAGTCGTGCGTCGCTCACCGCAAAACGTCGTACCCCGCATGGCCGTTCCCGTGACGAAAACGGCGAAGTAACGGAGTGGAGAAAAGCCCCCACATGACCGTTAACCCCAACCGATTTCCGAGCATGTGGCTAAAATGCACCGCCGTGCTGGCATTCGTTGCTCTAACCGGCAGTCTGCGCGCAAATTTTATCGATATTAACATCGCAAGCAGCCGTGCGCAGATCACCTCTCCGGCACAGCTTGAGGCACTGCTCGCGGACAAGAGCTCGATCGTGCTGGCATTGGAAGAGACGCCTTTCCCCGACACCGTACCAACTAAAATCACCAAACCGGGCCCAACCAACGTGCCCAATTCGATTCTGGTCGATGGCAAACAGGTGCCAGTGAAATTTCCGGAACTGGGTACGAAAGCCGAGCTGCGTCCGGTCACCTTTGCTGACTGGGGCAGAGCGGTTAAAATTGATTTCCATCACAAAAGTATTTCGGTGGACGAAAAAGGCGAAATCATCGTGATGGGACCACTGCCCGTGCTTTTCGGCGTCAAAGTTCAGGGCGTCGTCCTCAATCTGCGTTGGGACAAATGGACTTTTCTCGCCCCTATGCCTCAACAAGATGGGTCCTACGCAATTCTGGCCATGCGCCTTCGCCGAGGATAGCTCTTCCACGCTTTCCATGAGTTCGGGGTGACGTGTCCTATTCACCAACCTTTCCCGCCCGCAGCTCTCCCTGCTTGCTTCTCGCAAAAAACGCTTCGACTGGGACAAAATCCGCGGCGGAAACCGCATCGCCAGCGCCCTTCCGATCACTAGGCTTGACCCCAGTAAAAGATCGTCTGCCACCCCCTGCTCAACAAGACATGGCATGAAAAACATCCCCGTCATCACAGTGTGCGAGACCAGTCTCGCCGCAGCCTACGAAAAAGCTCTCACTTCGCTCCACGAACAAGGCGTCCGCTTCCGGACACAGTACGACAAGCCCGGCGATCCGCAGAGTCTGGATTGCACGCTGAATCTCACCGTGCTCGATCCGCTCTCCGAGCCGATGATCCATAAGGCGTTTCCCGGCGGCATCGAAGATCTTCGTGAGTACGTCATGGAGCTCTGTGGCGCGAAAGATCACTGGGTGAAAAACATCAATGACCCCACCGACACACGCTGGGAATACACGTACCACGGACGCCTCGCCAACTATGGCAGCTGGCAGGAAAAAACGGACGGCCAGCGAGTGCGCGCAGGCGGCTTCAATATCGACCAGGTCGAAGGCGTGATCGCGAAGCTGGCGAAACAGCCCTTCACGCGCCAGGCACAGATGATTACCCTGGATGCCGAACCTTGATCTAGAGTGTTACGATCCACCGTGCCTGCAATCGCTTTGGTATCGCCTGATGGAGGACGAGACCGATGGCGTTTCCTGGCTCAACTGCAACATCCGCTTCCGCAGCAACGACGCTTGGGGCGCTAGTTTTATGAACATGTTCGGTTTTATCATGTTCAGCCGCGACGTGATCGCCGCCGAGATTTCCAAACGCACCGGCAAAACGATCAAGCTGGGCCGCCTCAACTGGCAGGCCGATTCATATCATATCTACGGAAAAGACATCGCCGACGCGAAAAAACGCCTCTTCAACCGCCTCGGTCAAGGCACGCTCGCCGATCGCACCTACGAATTTTCCGACCCGATGATCCAGGAAATGTACACCGAAGCCGAAATCGCCGTCCGGAAGAAAATTGCCGACTACGACCAAACCCACTGATCAGAACCAATCATCGGTGCGGCTTTAAATAGGATCCCTTCCATCGGCGGCAGCAAAACCCAAAACACTTCTGCTTATGAGAAATTGGCGAAACGGAACATTCCAGCTTTCCATCTTCCTTGCGGCGACCTTGCTTTCCGGCGCCAAACCAAAAGAGAACCCGCTGGATCGAATGGTCCCCATTCCCGCGAACGAGCCCATACCGGTCGTCGATTTTTTCCGGCCACGGATGTTCACCCGCCCTAAACTCAATCCGGCCGGCACCCACTTTGCCGCCATCTTCTCGGCCGGAAAGGATCGAAACGATCTCGTTACAATGGAACTGTCGACGGCCAAAGTGAACCGAATCACGGGCGGCGATGACTATGACATAGCCGATTTCGACTGGTTCGGTGATGACCGGATTCTTTTCAGCATCGTCCGGGATAAAATGTATGCCACCGGGTTGTTTGCCGCGTTTCTCGACCCAAAGAAAAGCGCCTACCCTATTCAACGCCACAATGTCGTCATTCCCATCGGTAGTCCCCGGACGAAGCCGGACGAGCTCATTCTCTGGATCAAAAACAGCGCGAAGGACCACGGTGCCGATGGCGGCGTTTGCCGGATCGATGTCGCGAAAAATCTCTTAACGTCCAGCGGATTCAACGGCCAGGATGACGGCCTGCGAGCGGCGGTTTTGAGGTACTATCCGATGCCCAAGCCGGGCAATGTCGCCTCCTATCTTTCTGACATAAATGGAGAGCTTGCCTATGCGGTGACCAGCAAGGATGGAATCGCCACGCTTCACCGTTTGGTGGATAACAAATGGATCCCCAGCCCCATTAATCTGGATGAAATCGACTTGGTTGCCGCCGGTGACCAACCGGGAGAGCTCATCGTCCTCGGGCCCAAAAGGGACAATAAACCGCGCGCGCTCCATCGCATGAATGCCGAGACTGGCGAACTCGGTGCGCTCATTGCCGAAAACGAAAAGTACGATTTGAAAAACATCCGCGTTTTTCGCGATCCCGTCGATGGGCACTCGCTGGGCATTCAATACAGCCATCTGCAACCCGACGAAATCTGGCTGAATCCCAAGTACAAGAATCTGCAGGAATCGCTCGCGGTTACGTTTCCCGATCACGTCGTCACCATTTTGGGCTCCGACAAAAAACAAAATCGTTTCTTTGTCCGCGTTGCCTCCGACATCAATCCCGGAACATATTACTTGATACAAACGGAAACCCAACCCATCGGATTGATGAAAGTCGCCGACATGGCGCCGTGGATCGAGAGTGCGCGGATGCAGCCGATGAGGAAACTCGTCTACAAAACACGCGACGGGAAAAAGATTGAAAGTCTCGTGACATTACCAGCCGGCGCCACCAAAGAGTCCCCAGTCCCTTTGGTTGTTCTTCCGCACGGCGGTCCCTGGGTAAACGATAGCTGGGGCTGGGATCCGGAAGCGCAGTTTCTCGCCAGCCGCGGTTATGCGGTGTTTCAACCCAACTACCGTGGCTCTACCGGGACGGCCTGGCAGTTCCCCGAAGAGGATCAGTGGGCCTTCCGAAAAATGCACGACGACGTGACGGACGGCGTGAAACAACTTTTGAAAACCGGCCTGATCGATCCCGATCGCATCGCGATCATGGGGTCGTCCTTCGGGGGATACCTGGCGATTTGCGGCGCCGCCTACGAGCCCGATCTTTATCGCTGCGCCGTGACGATCTGCGGCGTGTTCGATTGGGAACGCGTGATCAAGGCATCGCGCTACAGCGAGTATCACCGCAGCTCGTATGGCGTTTTGCGTCGCCATCTGGGCGATCCGGAAAAGCAAAAGGATCTATTCGAAACACTTTCTCCTCTAAAAAAAATAGGCCAAATCAAAGGATCGGTCTTCGTCGCTCACGGCGTGGAGGATGTCGTGGCCAACGTCGCGGAATCGCGAAAACTCATTTCCGAACTGAAAAAGCACAAGATACCGTACGAAAAACAAATCGAACGAGATGAAGGCCACGGCTTCCAAAAGTTGGAAAACGAAGTCGAGCTCTACACATCGATCGAAGCGTTCCTCAAAAGGAACCTTTCGCCACGCCCAAAAACATAAGCCGCTTTCCTCGTCACGATTCGAGCGCAAATAAAATCCTATTCTTTCAACCGCACGCGCAGCAGCTCTCCGTCCGCGGTGATATAAAGTTCCCTGCCGTCCGGACCGAAAGTGCAGTTGGCGGTGGCTTGGCCCGTGACGATTGTGCCGAGGTGCTTGCCTTCAGGGTTCAGTATCAACACGCCGCCTGGTCCCGTGGCCCAGAGATTTCCTTCACGATCGACGCGGAATCCATCCGGCACGCCCGGACGTCCCAGTTTCATCAGCGTTGTCATGTCGAACAACACGTGGCTCTCGCCCGGCGTGCCATCTTCGTGCAAGGCGATTGCCAGCAAAATAGGCCGGGGACGATGTGAATTTGCCACATACAACGTGCGCTCGTCTGGCGACAACGCGATGCCGTTAGGGCGTTCCAATTCGTTCGTGATGAGCGTCACTTTGCCGTCAGGCGTGGCTCGATACACGCCGTTGAAACCGATCTCCGATTTGGCGTTTGTCTCCATGCCGTAGGGCGGATCGGTAAAGTACACGTTTCCCGCGCGGTCAAAACACAGATCGTTGGGGCTATTGAAACGTTTCCCCTCAAAACGATCCGCCACCGCCTCAAATATTTTCTTCGCCGGATCGTAACGTGCCACGCGGCGATCTCCATGCTGGCAGAAAACAAGCCGGCCTTGCGTGTCCACCGTGATTCCGTTCGAACCGGGCTCGCTGCCTTCAAATTTTTCTCCGGTGAATCCGCTCGGCTTGAGGAAAACTGTCACGCCGTCCTCCTCGTTCCAACGATAGGCCACGTTCTCCGGCACGTCGCTGAAGATCAACGCCTGCCCGCTCGGCCACCAAGCAGGGCCTTCGGACCAATTGAAACCTTCCGCAAGTTTTTCGATTTTCGCGTCGCGTGGAATCAGTTCATCGAGCGCCGGGGCAAATCGCTCGATCTTCCCCACCGAATCGTAGGGCGGCTTGAACGACTTGATCGGTTCCGCGCCAAACGTCGCGGACGTTGCCGAAAACGAGGAAACTAAAAAACGCCGCAGGAATGGAAACATGCTGAATGATAAAACGAATCCGCGCATTCGCCAAGCGCCTCGAGGGAATTGACGCTTTTCGTCCAGCACGAAGGTTAAGGCAATCCTTCGAGTGAAAGTCGTTGGGGACAGCCTCGCGATCAGCCTGCCGGACGTCCGCGAACTCCACTGAGCACCGGGCTCTCCTCCGCCAGCGGGCGCACTTCGACCACCACGCCCAGAGGCAAACCCGGGCACTGTTTGGCGATAGCCACCGCTTCGTCAAGGTCAGCAACCGTCAGCAAAAAGTATCCGCCCACCGCCTCCTTTGTCTCCGCGTAGGGACCGTCCACCACCCGTCCACCTGTCATCGCCACCATGCGACCGGTCAGCGCCAGCGGCCTCCCCTGCTCGACCTTTCCCCGAGCCAACAACCCTTCGTACCAATCGTTCCACTGCTGCATGAGCTTGGTCCTTTGCTCCGAATTTAAATGCCGGTGCGTTTCGGGTCCCGCATTTTGAAAGAGCAACATGTAGTTGGACGGGGCCGATGGGGTCGCTTGAGCCATAGATGAAAACTTTTATTGGAACGTGCCGACAACTTTCATTTAACGAACGAGCAACCTTCGCCAAGACAACTCACCCCCGGAAATTTCCCGCAGGCATCCATCAGCGGTTTCCTCGGCTCGATTTGCACCGCGCAAAGCTTTTCCGCGCACCCAGCCGACGTGATCGTAGAAGTGCACCCATGGGAGACCGCCGGTTATTACGATGTCTTGGCCAATCTGAAAATCCTTCAGCCGAGTTTTGCGTTCAGCGTGATCTCCGCCTTCAGCAGTCGCGAGATCGGGCAACCCGCTTTCGCCCCGTTCGCGATTTCCAGGAAGCGGGCCGCGGTGATATTCGGGATTTTGGCGGTAGCCTCTAGATCGATCTTTGTCACCGTCCAGCTGGTCTGCGGATGATTTTCCAGCAAAACGGTGGCCGTGGTCGCAATCGACTCGGCGGTGAAGCCCGCTTTTTCCAACTCCGCCGACAGCGCCATGCTGAAACAACCGGCATGCGCCGCGCCGATCAGTTCTTCCGGGTTCGTGCCCGGTCCGTTTTCAAAACGCGTGCCGAAGGAATACTGCGTATCTTTCAACACCGTGCTTTCCGTGGAGATCGTCCCGCGACCCGATTTTAAACCGCCACGCCAGACCGCCGAAGCTTTTCGTTTCATAAGAATAAGAGTTCAAGAAAACCGGACCCACGCGGTGCGAAACTGCAAATCGCCACACCACTTTGCGCCGCCCCGAGTACGAAGCGAACGTTCCGCCTTCCTCCACTCCTCCGGCTCAAAAATACGTCCTGCGCCCTTGTCCGAAGCCGAGAACCTCGTTCGTAGATATAGGTGTTAACGCACCGCTCAACATAAACTCATCGCTTCATTCGCCATGGCCAAAGTCAGCACTTATCTCAACTTCACCCGCAACACCGAGGAAGCATTCCTCTTCTACAAATCGGTTTTCAAAACCGAATTCGTCACGCCCATCATGCGTTTCAAAGATGGCCCCGGCTGCCCCGGCCAAGGCCCGTTGCCCGAAGCCGACGCCAACCTCGTGATGCACGTCGCTCTCCCGACTCTCGGCGGACATCTGCTGATGGGCACCGATTCGCCCGAGTCGATGGGCTTCAAGCTGAATCAAGGTAACAACGTCTACATTAATCTGGAACCCGACACCCGCGCCGACACTGATCGCCTCTTCGCCGCGCTCAGCGAAGGCGGCACCGTCGAAATGAAACTACAGGACATGTTCTGGGGCGCCTACTGGGGCTGTCTCACCGACCGGTTCGGCATCCGGTGGATGTTCAACTGCGCCGCAAAGTAAAGATCCCCGGTTTAACCCTGAGACGTTTTTCGAAAGTGTAGGAGCGGCTTTACGCCGCGATTTCCGAACCTACGGAAATCGATATTCGAATTCGAATGTGGAATTCAGGAAATGAGAACAGAAAAGACCCTTATGTTCTTCCAGCTTCCCTGCGTTCCACATTCGTTCGATAATCTCCCGCTGCCCGCGGCGATTTTTGGCGGCGATGCGAATAGACACGCATAGGCCCTGTTACGTCGTGAAATCCAAGTGACTGCACTGGTTGGCTCGTTGCATGGCGGCGCAACCTGCCTACGTTGCGCCATTCACCATGCCACACGTTTCCGGACTCCGCAGTGTCTACGCCAAGGTCGGGCGGCTGATTTATTTCGGTCGCATGCTCGACAAGATCCGGCTTCACGCCGCCGGCAAACTTCCCTCCGAGTACATCGCCAACCTCGGCGACGCACAGCTCACGGTGCTTGACGGTCGTTGTTGTCGGTTTCTCGGTGTTCGTTATGCAGACATCCGTGAGCGCACGCTCGCTGGCGGCGCTGACGAGGAAATCCTTGCTTGGGTGCACGCCCGCGGCATAGCCCGCACCGATGAGGAATGTCACGTCTGGAATCGTTTCATCTTGAAGCTGGGCTGGCGCGACGAACGGTCGGCCGTTCTTCCCCAGCGCATTCGCGACAGCGGCTTGGACGGCAAACCGATCGAGACCATCACCGACCATATTGAATACGACGAAGGCCGCGATCCGATCGCCACTCGTGCGTGGGAAAACATCTAACACCATTTCACAGCACCATGAAAAAAATCAACACCAGGGACATCGCTGAGGAACCGTGGGAAACACCCAAAGGAAAATTCGCCTGCGCAGACAAAAATATCTCCGTCGCACTCGGACGCGTTCCGACATCGACCGATCTAAATCTCCGCCAGCCCTTCGACGTCGAAATCTGCCGCGTGCCCGCCGGCAAAACGCTTTGCCCCTACCACTCCCACAGCGTCCAGTGGGAATTTTATCATGTCATCTCGGGCAACGGTCAGGTGCGCGACGACGCAGGACTGCACGCCATCGAAGCGGGCGACGCCTTTATCTTCCGTCCCGACGAACCCCACCAAGTCATCAACAACAGTGCCGGCGATTTGATCCTGTACATCGTCGCCGATAATCCGCTCGGCGAGACCTGTTACTGTCCGGACAGCCAAAAATGGCTCGTGCGCTCCCCCGAACGCCGCCTAATCCGCTCCGCCCTCCTCGACTACCTCGACGGCGAGGAATAGGAAGCGCCCCCCTTTTGCTTGCACAACCCAGCTCAAGCAACCAATTGAGCCACTCTTCCCAGGTTCTATAGATCCTCTCCGTCCCATCGGTCCCGCACTACCCGCCTATATTTTGTGCGGTTGTGCGTTTCGCTGTTGTATTAGAGTAAACACGCATGATCGAAGACACCGAATTGCTGCGCCGCTATGTGGAAACCGGCTCCCAGGACGCGTTCGCCGAACTCGTCGAACGTCGCATCGGTTTGGTGTATTCGGTCGCCCTTCGCCGTACGGGCGCCGAGCACCACGCGCGAGAGGTCGCGCAATCTGTTTTCACCGATCTAGCGCGAAAAGCCGCCGCACTCTCGCGCCACACATCGCTGGTCGGATGGCTTTACCGCAGCGCCTACTTCGCCGCCGCCACCCACATGCGCGCGGAAAAAAATCGCACCGCCCGCGAAACCGAGGCCCACACCATGAGCAATCTACTTGGCGCTGACTCCCCCGAGGCCGACTGGGAAAAAATCCGCCCCGTGCTCGACGAGGTCCTGAGCGAACTCGACGAACGCGACCGCGAGGCCGTCCTGCTGCGTTTCTTCGACAACCGTCCGTTCGGCGAAATCGGCTCGCAGCTCAAGCTCGGCGAAAACGCCGCCCGCATGCGCGTCGATCGCGCCCTCGACAAGTTGCACGGGCTCTTCGCCCGCCGCGGCATCCGATCGACCTCCGCCGCCCTCGGTTTGCTCCTTGCCCAACAAGCCACCGCCGCCAGTGCTCCCGCCGGCCTCGCCACCACCACCGCCGCCGTCGCCTCGGCCCACATGGCAACTGTTTCGGCCTTCACGAGTGCGGTCCAATTTATGGCCACCACCAAAACTGCCATCGCCCTTGCCGGTGTTGTCCTGATCGGCACCACCGGAGCTATTCTCACCAGCAACGGCGCCAACCGTTCGCTCGATGCCGACTTCGCCAATGCCCAGCGCGAGCACGACGCCCGCGCCGCCAAACTCGCAAACCTCCGCACACGGGTCGAGCAAGCCGAGGCCCCTGCCGTCAAAACAGAGGCCGACCTCGAAGCAGCCCGCGCCGCGCAGGCTGACGAACTCAAACAACGACAGGAAGACATGAAGGCGCGTCTCGCCCAAGGCACTGCCTGGCTATCCCGCCATCCCGAGGTGAAGGACCTTGTCATTCGTGAAAAGAAAACGCGCCACGCCACCGTCTACAATCGCCTCTTCAAGGCGCTCGCCCTCACCCCGGCGCAGATCGACCGGTTCCTCGATCTGCAGTGCGTCGGCCTCGGCGGCGTTCTCACCACGCCCGACGGCCAACCGCTCATGTACGAGCTGGACCCTGGCGGCGATGTGAAAGCCGCCAAGGAGGAGTTGCGTGCGCTGCTAGGCGAGGACGGCTACAAAAAATACCGCGACTACGAGAGGTCGATGGCGGGCCTGCAAACCGTCACCCAACTCGGCGGCACACTCTCCGGCACCACCGAACCTTTGACTAAACTCCAAGGCGAACGCCTGCTCGAAATCCTCGCGGCTAACAAAACCGTGAAGAACTGGACCGGCCGTCTTGAGTACGACTGGGAAACGATCCTGCGCGACGCCCGCCCGGTTCTCTCGGAGCAGCAGCTGTCCTATTTGGAAGACCTGCGGGTGCAGGACGAATTCAGCCAGGCTCGCACCCGTTCCCGCAACCCCAACTTGTGAGCCCAAGGCCTCGCCTCCCATGCGCCAACTCTTCGGAAAATGCCTCCTGCTCGTTTCACTGACCGTTCTGGTCGCCACCGCCATCTGGTGGTCGCGGGAATCAACCCGCCGCACCGCGCGGCGCGAGTCTTGGCAACGTCTGGTAAACGAAAACGCCGCGCTCGACACCGAAATCAAAGCGCTCGAACAACGCATCGCCCTCGCAAACCAGAAAAAGACCGAGGCGCAAAACGCCTTGGCCAAAGTCGAAGACCGCCGCAAAGCCCAAGCCACCCGGTCCATGTACCAGCTGATCGCCAACGATCCCGTCATGCAAAATCTGGAACTCAAACGACAGCGCGCCGCAACCCACACGGCATTCGCCCGCTTTTTTGAAGCCCGTGGTTTGCCGATGGCGCAGAGATCGGCTTTCATTGCCAACTACGCTGAATACGCCGAGCGCGACATGGATCTTATCATGGCTAAATCTACGGTCGGCTCAGGCGACGAGGCCGTAAAAACGCTCCAATCACAGGCCAAGGCCGCCTACGAAAAAAAGCAGCTCGACCTGCTTGGTGAAGAGAACTTCCGCGCCTGGCAGGAATACGAGCGGAGAATCCCCGTCTATGATATCGTCGTGCATGGACTGGCCGGTGCCGCCGCGTTGGAAGGCTGCCCGATCACCACCGCTCAAACCGAACAATTGATCACCGCCACAATCGCGGCGGGGAGCGATCGCGACAATCCGGACAGATACCTGGCGCTGAAGTCGGTCGATTGGAAAACGCTGGAGACCGCGGCCCGCGACATACTGACGCCCGAGCAGTTCACCCTCTTCACCACGCGCTCCCCCCTGAGCGGCTTCCGATCGCGCGCCCAATTCGAAATCGACGCCGTCCTCGCCAGCTCCCTAAAAACCGACCCCTTGATCCAACCTCCCGCGGAAGGCCGCAATGGCTCAGACAAGTAGAGTAAACCGGCAGCCACACAGTAGAGGATCACAATGCCCGGCAGCACCGCGGAGATGGCGCTTCGAGATAATTTCTTGGAGCCTTCTGGGCAGCCCATGACCTCTCTCCCTCTGTTTTCTATTGGGTCCGGTAGGGTCATTTCTTCTTCCTGCACTCCAACCTCGCCTTCGTCATCCGCTCTCGCAATCCGCCCTCCTTCAGAAAATCCTGCTCCAGTCGCCTGATGTCCTGATCCAGCAGGTAGTTCGCCTAGACAACGGCACGAACGGCACCGAACCGAGCCAGTGAGGAAAAATTCCTCCCCGGAGAAAACTCCCGTGGTGTATCGGACATTGTTTAATGTGTGACCCCGGCGCTCGAAAGAGCACCGGGGTTTTTTACTAGTCATACTCAGGTGCACCTAACATCCCACCACGCCCAATGCGGACTGGCATGGCACTTTGCTCAGTTCGAGCCTGACCACTGCAGGAAAAGGGGACGCGAAATCCAATGCCACGGCCTTCAAAAAAAACCGCAGTATATGCCGCGGCGTATCATGTTTGGCTTTGGAAAAGCCTGTCATCAGTACCAATACACGGAAAAATAGCCTCCCCAATTACCAAACCAGCTGATCGAACTGCTGCTATAACTATAACTACCATAACCACCTCCAAAGACATTCGCCTCGATCGAGATCTCACCCGTCAGATCATAGACAGCGACATACGAATTACCCCAAGTGAGCCACTGCCAGCTTATGCCTGAAGCCACGTAGGTAACTCCTGCCGGATCAGCTGAGAGAATAGGCTGCCCATCCTGATACAGGGTGAAACTGCCGTAAGTATAAGTATCGAACATCATATCGATTGTTAGCGATGATACGCTGCCAATCGTAACGCGGTTTGACTGTGCGTGTAGAACCGTGGCACCAGCGAGGAATACGACGGCAAGCAGGGCCTTTATAGAAGCAGTTATTTTCATATGATATAACCTAGGTTGTTAATGTTAATTTTGAATCGGTCTCCGCCTTGAGCCAGCAAGGTAGAGCCTGCACTAAAAATAGCGCCCGCGGCTCAATACTAAAGTCCGACGACTACCGCTCCCCGTCGATCAAGCTTCACGTCGTTGGTATTTCAGCTACCTGAGGTTTGTTGGGATGGACCGACAGTAGAATCGTATCAGTCGAGCCAGCCGGAAGAGAAAACTTGGCATAGTCTATTCGACTAAGGAACTGACTGCCTCGCCGGCATTGAGCTCACCGGATCGAACGTTCCGCCGAGGCGTCGCACTCCTCCAAATTAGCGATCATCAGCGAAAATTAGCGGTTCCCTTTACCGCCAATCAGTTCGATTGGAAAAAGGTAACGCACCGGTTTCGTCTCCTCGCCTTCTCGCACGTTAAACTGAAAGGCCAGGTACGACTTTGGCAGGTCCTTGCCAAGGACGAGGAAGATCGACCGCTCTTTCGACGACTCGTTGCGCCGAACCGCCGTCACGGCATCCAACGAACCGGCATCGGCTAGAGCCAATTGCGCAGGATCGACGGTGGCACTGAGTACTACGCACTCCGTGTGATCGTATTCGCCGGGAGCTTTTTCCCGCTCGACCAGGCTGCCTACCTGAACGCTGGCCATCGGCGTGTCGTTGCGCAATCGCTCGACTGAAATGCCCAGCTTATGCAGTTCAGCCACAGATCGCACCACGGTCGTTTCTGCCGTCAGCGACGATACACCGATCAAGCTCAAGAAAACGGACGCAAAGATAAGGAGGCGCGGCAAGAGCATGGCCCACGATCAACAACGCCGACGGGTTCGTTGCAACGGGATAAACGGTTCGCATTTATGGCTGTTACTGAAAATCCGGCATCGCTGGAGGCGGTCGCCTTGCAGCCAGACAGGAATTTTCATGCATCGCCTTCTATTTCAACCATGCATGGAAGCAGCATTGCAAAACCGGAACTTCTCGCCAGAACCAGCGTCATTTATCTCACCTATGTCACTCCTGCCTGCCATCAGCGCACTGGTTTGGGTTGTTGGGTTAATACGCGCCTTGGGCGCCTGCTTCACCAGTCTTCGCTTCCGAAGACAAGGGCTGACGGCTATGGCGCTCCTCCCGTGCGCGACGGTCGTCTTGTTGGCCGCCTCCGGCTGCACGTCGCTCAAGGTAATGACCGGCCAACGCATTCGGCTTTCCGAAACCCAAGTCTATCCACCACTCACCGCGGGACTCAGCCAGGTGGGCATCTGTCCGGGCGGTTACGCGTACATGATCGCGACGCTCAAAGGCCCCAATGGTGAAACGCTCCGAACCGAAGGTGCTGGACGTGGAAAAATTCTCTGGGAAGATCTTCGCGTCGCCAGCTCCGGCGTCGATGCCACCGATGACGGCCGCATTCACCTTTCGTCCGATCCTCGCGTGAGCGACGGCCAGACCCCGCACGTGGTCGTTACTGTACAAAATCGTCCGGAGCTTCGCGCTGAGTTCGACGTGCCGATTTTCTACAACACTAAGTTTGCCGCCAATTTTTCCGGCCACCCGGGATTTTCCGGTCGCGACGGCTGCAATGGCGCCGATGGTACAAACGGCCAGCCGGGGTCGTCCGATCCCCAACATCCGTCCCCGGGTGGAAACGGCTCAAACGGCACCAATGGCACCGATGGTGAAAACGGAGAGCCCGGCGGCGATGCCGCCTCGGTAATCGTCAAGGTGACCTTGAAGCCGGGATATCCTTTACTCCAAATCGTTGTTTCGGGCGGCGGTGTCGACCGATACTTTCTGGTAGATCCTCAGGGCGGCTCGCTCACCGTTTACGCCGACGGAGGCTCCGGTGGCGCCGGCGGTCGCGGTGGACGCGGCGGCACAGGAGGTTTGGGCGGCGCCGGACGACCCAACGGACGAAACGGCATGAACGGCACCAATGGGCGCGATGGCTTTAGCGCACCCGCGGGCAACGGCGGCGCGATCACCGTGATCTACGATCCCTCGGCTCAACCCTACCTCGGCACCATCCTGCTTTCGAGCCGCAATGGCCCGGCTCCCGTTTTCCAACAGGAATCCCTCGGGCCACTGTGGTGAACGCGGCAGTCATCCGTACCTCGCGGCTAACCTTTCGCTAGAATCTGACCAAGTGAGCGATTGTGAAAACGTGGAAGTGCGGTCAATGCCGCGACTGCGCCGAAAAGTGCCCACGCCATGTCCGTTTGTGTGTCCCACGCGTAGCCTTGCGTGCCGAGAAAATCGTCCGCCGCCGTACCCGTGGCCACCGCCGTCAGCCACTCGATCAGCTCGTAGAGCGCGCTGAAGGCGAGGCAAACACTGCCCACCAAAAAGCCCAACCAGCGACTGGGCCGCGGTTGGCCGGGATCGAACTTTCCTCCGTGTGCGGCGCCCAGCGGCGATGTCCTTAATAAAATCTCCCGCGTGAGAATTGCCGGAACGAAGCCCTGAGTGAAATGCCCGAGCTTATCGTAGTCGTTGCGCGCCCCGCCGGTCATATCGCGCAACCAATCGAACAAGGGCACGCGCGCGTACGTGTAGTGGCCGCCGACGAGCAACACCACAACGTGCAACCAGAGCAAAACCAACAGCAAGGTGGAAATTGGAAAACGCCTTTGAAGCACAATCATGAGCGGCACGCCGACGAGGGCGGGAGCGACTTCCAGCCACCAAGTGAAACGATCATACGGTCCGACCCAAGACCAACCGACAATCGGAGCCAGCGATACCAGGAAGACGACGAGCCGTTTATCCATTTTTAAATTGGGATGCACCACGCTCAATCCCCAAGGCTCGTGCCCACCCGCCGGGCAGCGCGAATCCAGCCGTGATCGACCGGAACGGTTTTAATGCTTTTGGCGACCTTGGGAATCGGGACACCCACGAGGTCGTCGCCGCGGGCCGAAATCATCTGGCCGAATTTACCGGCGCGTATGAATTCGACCGCGGCCGTGCCCAGGCGCGTCGCCAGCAGACGGTCATGGCACGAAGGCGTGCCTCCGCGCTGTACATAACCGAGAATGGTCACCCTCGCCTCCAAGTCGGTGAGTTCCTCGAGTTGTTTGGCGAGGCGCATCGTGTGACCGGTACGGGCTTTGTCCCAGGCAGATAGTTCCTTTTTCGCAATTTTCAATTGCTCCTGTGTCCGGGCCTTGTCGCGACGAGCCAGCAGCCGTTGAAGTTGCTCGGCATCGATTTTGGGCATCGCACCCTCGGCCACCGCCACGATGCTGAAATTGAGTCCGCGCGCCGACCGGCGGCGAATGGCAGCGGCGACCTTTTCAACGTCATAGGCGATCTCGGGAACAAGGATGACATCCGCGCCTCCGGCGATGCCGGCACCGAGCGCGAGCCAGCCGGCGCGGTGTCCCATGATTTCCGCAATGATGATCCGATGGTGGCTGTGCGCAGTGCTGTGCAGGCGATCGAGCACGTCCGTCGCAATGCCAAGCGCAGTGTCGAAACCGATGGTGTCGTCCGTGTGCGCGACGTCGTTGTCGATGGTTTTTGGCAGCGACACAATCTTCAGCCCCTTCTCGACCAGGCGCGCGGCATTCTTGTGCGTACCGCCGCCGCCGATGCAGACGAGCGCGTCGAGTTTGTGACGTTTGTAGGTTTTAACGATTTCGGCAGTCATATCGCAACTGCCTCCGTCCTTCGTTGGCATGCGATGCGGTTTGTCGCGCGACGTGCCAAGCACGGTGCCGCCCAGCGTGAGCATCCCGACGAGACCGCGCTTATCGAGCCTCACGAAACGATTTTCGATCATGCCAAGGAAACCGTCGCGAAACCCGATCAGCTCCCAGCCGTATTCGCCCACCGCGGCCTTGCCAACCGCCCGGATTGCCGCATTGAGCCCGGGACTGTCGCCTCCGGCGGTGAGAATTCCGATGCGCTTGATGCGTTTCATGTTTTTTGAGGATTAAGCAGACCGGCTATTTCTTTGCTGCTTTTTACCCGTTCGGCAAACTGAACGATGTGACATTTCTGTGCCACAAAATTGCAGTTATAAATTAGTTTTCCCCAGGTTCACCGTTTGGACCCCGTCGCCATCCACCACTTCGAGCACGACGTCTCGCGCAGGCGCGGGCCATTGGCCTTCACGCCCGGTTATATGTACCTCCATCCGGCCCTCCCGTTTCACCGCTTCATAAGTGGTCAGTCGATATTGACCACGTTGGTAGCCGAATCCATCGCCATCGTCTTCGTACAACCGTCCCATGGCGCGGCCTTTTTCATCCAGGCAAGCTAGCAACGTCATTGGCTCCAGCGATTCCTGCGTGGTGTTTTGAACCACGCGACCCAGCGGCACCATCGCGCCGCCGCGCAAAAACAAACGCGCCTGATCCGGGTCTTTCTGATCGCCATCGACAAGCGTGATCTCACGCCAAGTGCCTTTGGGAAGATTCGGGTTGTTTGCCCAGGCCGGCACCACCAATAGATCCGGGCCGAGCAAAAACGCATTTTCCTCCCGGCGCAGCGTGGCGTCAGCTGTATCGGCCATGAACACCGGCCGCATCACGGGTAGTCCGGTCATGCTCGCTTCGCGAAACAGCGTGTAAAGGTAAGGCAGCAGGCGATAGCGACGCTCCAACGCGAGCCGGGCCGTGCGCTCAACTTGCTCCCCGAAAGCCCAAGGCTCCTTGTCGTTGCCATCCTTAACCGCGTGACCGCGACAAAACGGAAAGAACACCCCGGCTCCCACCCACTGCGACCACAATTGGGGCGTGGCGTTTCCTACAAAACCGCCGAGATCCGGACCGACAAAAGGCTGGCCCGAGAGACCGAGCGAAAGCGTCATCGGAACCGAAAGCTTCATATGCGCCGCGCTGGAAACGTTGTCGCCGGTCCAAGTGGCCGCGTAGCGCTGGCCTCCGAGAAAATTGGAGCGGGTAAGGACAAATGGCCGTTTGTCGGGCCGTGCCGCCGCGATGCCTTCGCGCGTCGCCCGAACCATCAACATGCCATAAATATTATGATAGCGCAGGTGAGGACCCGGCGGAATCCCGCCACCACCACGATGGAGATTGTCCTCGGGCATGGTCTTCGAGGGCACATTGAAAACTGCCGGCTCGTTCATGTCGTTCCAAACACCGTCGATCCCCGTCCGAATAAAGTCACGATAGAGACCCGACCACCAGCTACGCGTTTCCGGCCGGGTAAAATCGGGAAATACGCAGGCGCCCGGCCAAACATCGCCCACGAAATCCGAACCCGCCGCAGTCTTCACCCAAACGTTGCGCGCCGAACCATCGTTAAACAACTTATAGGTGCGGTCCACTTTTACGCCCGGATCGATCATCCAGACGCTTTTGAAGCCACGTTCATGCAGGTAGGCGTTGAGGCCGGCGGGATCTGGAAATCCCTTTTTTTCGAAAGTGAAGACGCGGAATCCATCCATGTAATCGATATCCATCCAGAGGACATCGCAGGGAATTTTTCGCTGGCGAAACTGATCGGCTATTTCCCGCACCCGCTGGTCAGGATAATACGACCAGCGGCATTGCTGATAGCCCAGCGCCCAGCGCGGTGGCAGCGGCATTTTCCCAGTGAGCTCTGCCAACGCCTGCAGCACACCCGCAGGCGAGCCTTTCTCTATCACCAAAACCGGGAAGGCCGGCCCTTCGCTCGTGAATATGATTTCATCGGCGCAAGCCAGCTCGGCTTTCCAGGTCGAATCGAAGATCACGCCATAGGCCGAACCATCCCTCCTCACACCAAGAATCCACGGATGCGATTGATACAACCGCCGTCCGCCGGCCGTCTCATAAGTATAGTTGTCGGTATTCCAAAGTTCTATCGCCGTGCCGTTGCGGCGCAGAGGTCCGGTCACTTCGCCGCTACCATAGAGGTCATCGTCCGCGCCAATCGCCACCTTGGCGCGACATCGTTTTTCCTCGCTGAAAAACGCCGGCGCCGTCCGCCAGCCTACTGGCAACGTTCCTCGGATTTTTGGAGCTTCCACCCAGGTTGGCGTGTAGGGCAGTTGCGCAGCGTCGAGTCCCGACGGCACAAACATCGCAATTCCCTCGTCCACCAATCCCTGGGTTCCGGTGGGCAATGGAGCGAACTCCGCCCGGCCGCTCCACAGACAGGGCGCAGCCAAAATCAGCCCCGCCAAAACCAACCGAAAGTACACCAATGGAGAATGCTTCATTTTCATGATCTGTATCCAATTTTGACTTACGAGGTATCTCTAAAAATCATGCCCAATATTCGAACGGGCACAACGCCCAAACTCCCAAAGTCCGAGCTTCATTTTAGCCTATATTGGGCACCGGCGCGATCGAGAGGTTTTGATTCACTTTTCCCGGATCTCTGCTAACCTTTTCATGTTCGACCAATCCGGCTCTACCCCGTTTTACTCCTCCAAGATGGCCAATATCCTGCTCCTCGATGACAACGAGATCGCCTGCCGAGCGATGCAAGGCATTCTCACCCGGGGACAACATCGCTGCCTGATCGCCCATGACACCGCCACGGCGTTCAAGATGCTGAGGGAGCTCCTGAAGTTCGATCTCGTTTTTCTCGAGCTCAAGCTCAGCAAGGGCGAAAACGGCATGCATTTCCTACAACATCTCCGCGACGATTGCTTCCTGAAGCTCCTTCCGGTGGTTGTTTACTCCTCGGTCAACCACCAGGAGATCGTGAAAAAAGCCCTCACGCTCAAAATCCAGAATTATCTGATCAAACCCTACCGCGACGAAGCCATCTACGCGGAGATCACCAAAGCCCTCGCCAATCCGTGGCGCAATTTGCACTTCGAGGAGGAAAAATCCTTCTGCACCCAGATGGGCATCAAGCCGAGTGAGCTTAAAAAAATGCTCCACGAGCTGCGCGTCGCCCTCCACGCCGCAGTCGAACCGCTCCAGGACTGCGCACAAACGCGTAACCAAAAAGCCGCGCTCGAACTCGTGGGTCCTCTCACCGAACGCGCCGAAGCCGCGGGCGCATGGGGCGTCGTCGAGTACCTCCAGGGCCTCAAGGAAAAACTCGATATGCGCAGTTGGCCCGCCCTCACTCAAAGCAAGGACGACCTTGCCTTTATCTGCCAGCTGATCGATTGCCACGTCGATCGCAATTACACACCGCCGGGATTCTATTCCGAGCAGGAGCGCAAGGAACAGGAAGAGGCCAAAATCCGCGCGCAGTGGATGGACGCCGACGTTTCGCGCGGCACTCTCGTGCATCCGAGCGAGATCGAGCGTCATCTCGATCAATTGCAGGCGGGCCCCGCAATCGACACGGTCGCCGCCGCCTTCCTGATGAATGCCGACGGCCGCGCCCCGAGCCTAAACCAGCTGATAGATCTAGTTTCAAAGGATCCCTGGGTGACCGCGCAAGTGCTCATCACCGCGAATCATTTGGAGCACGACGAGATGACTTCAATTGAGGACATTCGCCTCGCCGTGACGATGATCGGCTATGAAAAACTCACCGCGATGGCCAAGACCATGCCTCTCGTTGAGGAGCGCCACTTTCGCATGCTACCGGTCACTTGGGCCCATTACTGGATGTTTCAAGTCGCCGTCGCCCGCGTCGCCCAGCATGCCGCGACCAATCTCGAACTCACCGATCTCGCGCCCAATGCCTACGTAGCCGGATTGCTCCACGACTACGGTCGCCTTCCCCTCGTCCAACAATACCCCTACAGTTTCCAGGCGATTTCAAACTACGCGAAACTCCATTCCATCCCGCTCCACGAAGCGGAGAAAAAATACCTCGGCCTAACCAGCCGCGAAATCGGCGACTTGCTCGCGCGTCGTCTCGGCCTGCCCTCGGTGTACACCACCGTCATCCGGTACGTCGGCACACCCGAGGAAGTCGGCGAACGGGGCTACATGGTGGCCCTGATCACGCTGGCGCGAAATCTCTGCCTGCAAAATCAGATCGGATTCTCCGGCGAACCGCATTTGCCGATGCCGCATCTTGAGGAAACGCCCGCCTGGCAAATCCTGCGCAATCGCGTTTTTCCCAGCTTCAATTTGAAGAAGTTCGAATCGCAGACTCACAATTTCTGCGCCGCCCTCAAGCAGGAGCTCTCCGGCCTGATAACCTGAACGCGGAAACCAAAACCATCCGCCACGCCTATTCAGCCTGCGGAAGATATTCGATCAAAACGCCCATGTTGCGGATGTAAGCGCCGGTCGAAATGCCAATGGCCGGGTTGGGATCGGGATATGGCGACGTGTCCGTCTTATCGCCCACCCGCGCTTCGCAAAAGTCTCCCGGCGCAGGCTCTCGCAAACCGTCGCTGGAATAAGGATGACTCGTGTACCGGATCGGAACGGGCCAAAATCCTTCGGTGTTCAAGCGCCCCAACAACCGCGCGGCTCGCTCGGCAATTCCCGGGCGTGAATCTTTGCCGTGCTCGGGGTCGAAAAACCAGGCCCACTCGGGATTTCCCACCGTGAAATATCGCGGCAATGGTTGCTCCGACAATAGCGGTGAGCCCTTTGTAGCTTCGGCGACCGGCAATGCTTTGAGTTTTTCGAATTTTGCGCGCAGTCCCTCGACGTCGATCTGACGAAACGAACCATAATGCCCCACCGTGTGCTGCGGATTTTCGTCGGTATAGTATTCTCCGTTGACCACGTTGGAACCGCGACGGTGCAGATAAACGGGCTTGTTCGTGCCAACCTCGACAAAAGTCGGGTAAGCACGGCCTTCTTTAACTAACTCCTTGGGACAGCGAACGCTCTCCAGCCAGTCCAACGCGGCCGGAATCGGCTCCAGGTATTTCTTGTCGCCCGTCAGTCGGTAGAAATTGCCCAATTGGTCGATGCACGATGCCGTGGCATGCGTCGCCAGCGCGGCCGGCTCGTAGGTGCGCGCGCCCGCCGGTTTGAGTTCGAGCGTGTACTGCAAAGCCCATCCGGCTTGTGGCGGTTTCTGTTGGGTCGTCAAAAAACAGTCCATCCCCCTTTTGATGGGTTCAAGCAGCCGGCGCTCGCCCAGCACTTGATGGCATTTCAGCAGAAAATCGATGTTTTCCGTGACCACGTCGTCGTTGAGCGTGATAAAGCCGGTGTAATCCGGACGCCCGTGATGCGAAAACTGATCCGTTGGCGGGAAACGCTGCGGCCAGCCACCGATCGGATATTGGCTTTCGAGGACGAACTGGATGGCCTTGTCCAGAGCCGGCCGGTACTTCGCGTCGTGCTTCTCCGCGTAAAGCCGCAGGAGAAATTTCGCACACTCCGCAGTACCGCCGTCGTCGAAGGTCGCATTGCCGTAATAATGTTGAAATTCCTCCAGACGCCAGGCGTTGCGTCCGACGGTTGCGTACCACTGCCGCAACGAATCCTCACCGGCAAAATCCACCACATAATTCCACCCGCCGCTCGGATGCTGCCCGCGGATGAGCGCCGCCGCCACTGACTCCGCAGCGCGATAATAATATTCGTCGCCCGTCGCGTGATAGGCGTCGAGAAAAAGATGTCCCATCGTGCCCGTGCCCGGAGGCTGTATCCAAATCATGGATTTTTTCGCCTCCAATTCTCCCCAACGCCGGGAAAAATCCGCCAGATAAAACCAAACGTAACCTCCGTCGGTACTTGCCTTCTCAAGCATGAAAGCCGTCGCGCGGCGCATGGTCGCGAGAACTTCGTCTTTTCGCGGTCGTTCGTTTTCGGCAGCCATGGCGCGGCCTCCGAAAAACAGGCCGAGCAGAAGCAAGGAACAGAAGCCGAGCTGGGCTCTGCGGACAAATTGGGGGCGAAGGAAGGCGCGCATGAAAAGCAAGATATAGCAGAGCCACGTACCCTCGTTTCCTTCAAATCGAAACGTGGTCCAGGCGTCTCTATTCTATTTCGGCACGCGTTTCCCCGGCTAAAGCGGGATCAGCCCGGCTTCGATTTCTGCTCTTCGCGGTTCCAAAAACGGCGGCAGCGCCAGCTTCTGCCCAAGGCTTTCCGGCGCCTCGTCGACGGCAAAACCCGGTCCGTTCGTCGCGATTTCGAAGAGCACGCCGTTCGGTTCGCGGAAATATAAACTTCTAAAATAAAATCGGTCCACCACGCCGCTGTTGGCCACGCGCGCTTCTTTCAGACGAATTTCCCAATTTTTAAAATCCGTCGCGTTCGTCCTGAAAGCCAAATGATGAACGCCGCCAGCGCCCAATCGTCCAACGTTCGCGTTCGGCTCGGCTGCGACATGCAGTTCGCCCGCCGCACCGGGCGCGCTCATCGCAAAAACGGTGACTGTTGTGCCTGCCAGTTCGTATTCCCGCACGACGCTCATGCCCAAAATCTGCTCCAGCATTCGCCGTGTCGGTGCGAGTGCGGGTACGCTAACCGTGATGGGACCCAGTCCGAGAATTCGGTGTGCAACGGGCACGTCCGATCCCAACCATGCTCTCCCTATTTCGCCCTGTGCATCGGTTATCAAGGCCAACCTGTGCCCCTCGGGATCCTCAAACGGTAGCGTGAGCCGGCCATCCACGGTCTGTATCGGCTGAACCACTACACCGGCTGCGTGCAATCGTTCTTCCCACCAGCATAAATCGGCCTCCGTCGCGAGGCGGAGTCCCACTCGCACCACGCTGCTCGTGCCGCGCTGCTCACGCGGCAGGCGCCAGTCAAAAAAAGTCAGTTCCGTTCCCGGGGTGCCTTCGCCGTCACCGTAAAACAGGTGGTAGGCGGAAACGTCGTCCTGATTTACGCTTTTCTTCACCAAACGCAGTCCGAGCGTACGCACATAAAACGCGTGATTGGCCGCAATATCGGCCGTCACGGAAGTCACATGATGAAAGCCGGCGAGTTGCATGCGACAAAGTGTGCATGACTCGCCGGACGTCCAGTCCATGCCAGCGTTCCATCAACGACCGTGACGCGAATGGCGACCACCGCCGTTGTTTCCACCATTGGAATTACCCGAATTATTATCGTTGGATTCGGTCGAGGACTGGCCCTGTGGTGGAGGCGCCGCGGGTCGGGGCGCATTTGCCGGCCGCGACACCCGAGCGGGAGGAGGCTGCTGCTGCGGCGGCGGAGCGGAAGGCGGTGGGTTCACCGATGGCTCGCTCGGCGCGCGCGGGGCTGAACGGTGCAAGTTCGCTGTCGCCGAACCAGCGCCCGGGCGCGATGGGCCGGAATAAGTGCGCTGCGGCGGGGGCGGCGGCTCATGAGACGGCGGCGCAGGCGGTGGCGTAAAATGCTGCGGGTTGTGATGCGGACGCTGATTTGAAACAGTCGGAGGAGGAGTCCGATGCGAAGGTCCAACACCCACATGCGTCATGGGCGCCACGGGAGCGACCGGAGAAACCACCGTCACGGGCGGACGTCCCGGAAAATTCTGAGCCGGAGGCAGCGGCCGGTGGGGACCACGATCATGATAATCGCGGCGATAGTCCGGACCAGGCGAGTGGAACCGATGATCAGGTCCAAACGGCCGTGGCACCACCACCACGGTCGGAGGACGATACCCATGCTGGTGTGTACGCTGGTAAAAATGCGGTGATGGGCGCCACGCCGTGACCACATTCACCCGAACCGCCGGCGGAGGCGGCCGCCAGAAGGGCGTGTAAACCCAGCCCGGATGGCGTCGATGAACCCAGATGGTGCGGCCAGGCCAGTCGCAATCGTAGAACAACCAGTTGCCAACTCCAAAGCCCACGCTGAAACTGATGAAAGAATTCCGGAAGGAGCTGCGCATCCAAAGTACATCCGGATCGTACCGCGGGATGTAGATGCACCCCGGATTTGCCGGCACGATATAGACTACTTCCTGCTCGACGACCACTCGCTGCTGCGGCGTATCCACCAGCAAGCCATTCGCGCGGGCATGAGCACGCAGACGCTGGATGGCCGCCATCACGTCAGCGGGCTGGGCGGCGAAAACTTCACCCATCTGCTGCGTCCAATCGAGATTCTCATCCATCCACTTGACCAGATCCGGGTAGTGGGCGAGCGATTTCACCGTGTCGTGCCAGAACTGCTTGTCGATGTCGGACTCCTTGCCACCGTAGGAAAGAAAACGCGCCGCAAGCACCACGTCGGCCGATTCAGTGGAGGCAGGAAGAAGGATCGCGACTAAAGAGTCGGGATAAAGCGCGATGGGCGACACCAGTTTTTCAATTTCTTCTGGCGAACGGTTCGGCACTTCGTTTGTGGCGGCAACGCAGGCGATGGAAACTACGCCCACGGACCAGACTAGCAGCAGGCGAAGGAATTTTTTCATGGGATGAGAGGTTTCCCGTTTAGACAGGGCGGTTTCCCCGCGGGTGCCTATGTGTGCCCAAATAGCCACGCTAAACCCTGATGAAGAATAATATAAAACTATTCTAGTTTCAGCTCTGAGGGTGATTTACCGAGAAATTCCGCGAGCACCGAAACCACCAATTTGTGGTCCTCACGCTGCGGCAGACCGGACACCGTGATCGCACCAATGACGCCCGCGCCAAGCAATCGGAGGGGAAAGCCACCGCCATGGACCGCGTAATCGGCGAGGGAAAGGCCGAATTTTGTAGCAAGATCCGTTTTCTCCCGTTCCAGCTGAAGCCCAAGGCCGTAGGAGCTGCGGTGGAAATGCAGCACGGTGTTCCGCTTGCGCCGCACCCAGTTGGCATTGTTGGGCGACGCGCCCGGAAGCGCACAAGTGAAGACGGAGTGTCCGCCGGCAAAGATGTCTATCGCGAGAGCCGCGCCGCGTTTCTCCGCGGCGGCGCGCAACAAACCGCCAAGTTCCCACGCGATCTTTTCGTCGAATTTTTCGAAACAGAGCGTTTGTTCCTGCAGGGCGATTTTAGCCAGATCCAGTTCTAGGTTCATCCCTCCATCAATGGCTACCCGGGAAAAAAGTCAGCGGGAAAACGCCATTTCCTCACGGGCGAAAGGAAGGCTTGAGACCGGTCCGTCGGCTCGCTTGAATGCCTCCGCCCTCAACCACTCCCTATAGACCATGAGCGAACTTCCTGACTGCTTCTATTGCCGCAAAGACCAACGCCTGCATGACCTGATGATCGAGATCGCGCCGCTGAGCGCCTCGACTTTATACCTTTTCAAGGAACAGACCCATCCGGGCCGCTGCGTGGTAGCCTACCGCGGCCACGTCAACGAACTCTTTGAGCTGTCCGAAGCCGAACTTGCGCTTTTCACCAAGGATGTCGCGCGCGCCGCGAAAGCGATCAAGACCGCGTTCAATCCGGTAAAGATCAACTACGGTGCGTACTCCGACAAATTGCCGCATCTTCATTTTCACCTCGTCCCAAAGTACAAGGACGGCGCAAGTTTCGGCACCACCTTCGAGATGATGCCAGCCAACAAGAAGTTACTCACCGAAGCCGAGTACGCCGACACGATCAAGGCGATCAAAGCGGCGCTATAAATTGTCTCTCATTTACGGGAACCACCTTGGCTCAACCGGGTGGTTTCCCTCATGGCCCAAACCGCTGTTTTTGGAGATCATCTTCGCATGATCTCCTCCATCGCGTCAGGTGTTTCCAGCCATCTTTTCGACGCGCCCGCCCAAGGCATAAAGCGGAGCGTGAGCGAGGCCAATGGCGCCGCCCAGAAGATCGCGGAGGGCGAGATCACCCCGGACAATTTCACCGCGCTCATTCAAGCTGGCATCGAATTGAAAGCCAATCGCGCCGTGGCGGTCACGGCCGATGAAATGATCGGCAGCCTGCTCAATCGCAAGGCCTGACGTATCCAAAATCTGAATTCAGCGGTTCCGGGTCTCAGGGCAGCTTCGACTGCACGAGCTTGCTCACTGCGCCAAAGTCGATCAGTCCGGCCTCGGGACGCTGCTTGAGCACCGCGATCACCTTGCCCATTTCCTTCTTCGACTGGGCGCCCGTGGAGGCGATCGCCTCATTGATGAGCGCCTCAAGTTTCGCCGCATCGAGACCGGCGGGAAGATATTTTTCCAGCAACTTGATTTCAACGTCGTTGGCGGCGATCAAGTCGGTGCGGCCTCCTTTTTCAAATTCCGCCTTGGCATCGGTTAGGTTTTTCACCGACTTGCGCAACGTGGCGACGACCAGCGCGTCGTCCACGGGCTTGGATTGATCCAGCGAGGCGCGCTGGATCGCGGCATCGGCTGTGCGCAGACTGGTGGTTACGCTCGTATTGCGGGCTTTCATCGCGGCCACGATATCGGCGCGAAGGGTTTCGTAGATCTTCGACATGCAGGGCAGCGTGCCGCACGACGCCGGGGTTGTCGAGCGGTCAGACGAAAGAGAAAACCGGGCTCAGGGGCGAGATGGTTCGCCCGATTTCGCGTGCCATTTTTTATAGTCGTTCAAGACCGTGTCGGGCCATTCGCCATACCACGCGTAGCCCCGCTGGCGTTCTGCGGAAATTTCACCGAGCTCATAATGGATCGTGCGATCGCGATCACCGAAAATAGGTCTGTCCGTTTCGATTTCGTACATGCGCGCCCACAATGGCTTCGCGCCTTCCTCCGGCACGAGGTGACGCTGCGGCGATTTCCGATCCAGGACTCGATTGTGGATGGCCACCTTTTCGAACCAAGCCATGGCGGCGTCGACTGCCTTGGTCGTTTCCGGCGACGGCTTGGGAAGGCGCATGAGAAATTTCACGAGGCTCACGCTCTCGCCCGTGCAGGCGGCAATCGGTTCGAAATTGCGCGCCGCACAGGGTTGAAGCGTCAGCATGTCATGCTGCTGGCACCAAACCGTCCGTCGGCCGGACGTTTCCACGATCTGCGTTTTCAACACACACTCAATGCCCAGCGCGAGTCGCCGCGCTGCTTCGGCGCGTTGCTCCGGCGGCACAAAAATGTAGTCCGGTCCGCCCGCCGCGATCTCCTGCAATAATTCGAGCACGCGCATCATCGCGTTGTCGTTGTAAGTGATCGCATCGTGATAACCACCCGCCAGAGGGTAAATTTGCGGGAAACCACCGTTGGGATACTGCGCGTTGAAAATATATTGCAGCCCCCGCAAAAACGATGCCTTCCAGGTGTCCGCGCGCTTTTCGTCGTGGGTCGCAGCGATTGCGCGCGCCAGGAAGCGCATTTCCAAAATGGTCGCGTTGTTATCGAACGTGCCGGCACTCCACGCATCGGACTTCGTTTTATTCTCCCTCGGGGAAATCGAATAATCGTTGCTCTTCGACCAACCGCCCGCGCCGGATTGCCATTCAACCACGCGATCGGCTTGTGCCTGCGCTTCAGCGCTTCCGAACCAGGTGGCATCGCCATTCGCCTTCAGCCCCTTGGCACGCGCGGCGCCGCGAAGCGGTTCCTTCAAAGGCTGCGTGGGCGAAAATTCCGGCTCGGTAACCGCAGGAAGGGTATCGCGCACCCGCCGCGAAACCTCCAGGTATTTACGCCAAGCAACTTGTTCGGCCTCGGGCAGGCTTGCGATGCGCGCATCGGTCAAAGGCAGAAAAGGGTCTTTCGGCCAGGGCTGAGGCGGCACGGCGGCGTGTGAGGCGGCCGAAAACAAACATACGAAAAGCGCCGCCGGGAGGAGTTGTTTAAAAAAGGAGTTGCTCAGAAGCATGGGACACGTGTCCTATCGCTGACGTCTGCTGACGCAAAACGTTTCATCATATTTTTCGGCCCGCAAAGTTCCTTGTGGGTGCGAGCGCTCCATCTTCCTTTCCGTGCCTTTCACTCGTCGCTTCCTATTCTGCCTTTTCGCCTTGGTCACCGTTCCTCTCGCGCTCGTCGCGCAGGACGTGGAAACCGCCACCGCAAAATCCATCTCCCCGAGCCATGCCATCTATAATGTCATGGATTTCGGCGCCACCGGAGAAGGCAAAATCAAGGAAACCGCCGCGTTTCAAAAAGCGCTCGATGCTTGCGCCGCCGCGGGAGGCGGCACCGTGCTCGTTCCGGCCGGCTACTATATTATTGGCAGCCTTCAGCTCAAATCCCACACCACGCTCAGCCTCGACAATAAATCCTTTCTCGTCGGCAGCGCCGATCTCGCCGACTACCCGCTCGCCCGGGTCCGCTGGGAAGGCGAATTCGAACAAGGCCATCGTGCCCTTATCTGGGCGGAAAAAGCCACCGACATCGCCATCCTTGGACCTGGCGTGATTTTCGGCCCGCCGATCACCGTCAGCCGTCTGCGCGATCCCCGCGCCCCTGCGTTGATCGAACCATCTGAATGCACCAACGTTCTGCTGGACGGTTTTACTGCGCAATACCAGCGCGTGTGGACGATTCATCCGGTTCTTTGCCAAAACGTCACCGCGCGCAACCTCGTCATTCGCTCCGTCTACACCAATGGCGACGGCATCGATGTCGACTCATGCCGTGACGTCCTGATCGAACGTTGCAACATCGACACCGGAGACGACGCCATCGCCCTTAAATCCGGCCGCGGGCTTGAAGCCGTCCGCACCGCGCGGTCCACCGAAAACGTTGTTATCCGCGACTGCGTTCTCACCAGCAGCATGTACGGCGCCATCGGCATCGGCACCGAACTTTCCGGCGGCATCCGCAATGTCCGCATCGAAAACTGCACCATCTCCGGCCGGGGCAATGGCATCATCATCAAAAGTCGCGATGGCCGCGGCGCCGTCGCTGAAAATATCACCGGCGAAAACCTTCTCATTCACAATTCGGCCACCTTCCTCTGCATCGATCTTCTCAAGCGCGGTATTCAGGCCACTGAACCTGTGCCCGGCGAAATCGAACAATGGACCCAATTGCGCAACATTCGCTTCTCCGGCATCCGCGTTCACAACGTCAAACATCTCGTCGTCGCCAATAAAATTCCCCCCGAATGTCCCGTGCAGGGCCTGAGCCTCCTCGACATTTCCGGTACCTGCGAAAAAGGTGTCGTGCTCGCCAACATGAAGGAGGTAACCCTCTCGCAAATCGCGGTCACCGGTTACGATGGCGCTTTGCTTTCGACGGAAAACGTCAAGGGTTCCGGCCTCGCCAATCCGGCCGGGAAATAGGCTCTTCCGCTCCGGTCGCTGGCGTTATCCAGCGCACGTCGACAATTTTGAGTGTGCAAGCCGAACACGGGCTGCCTATTCCTGTCCCCATCGTCATGCGCGCCATCCTCACCGCCCTGTTCGTTTTCACCGCCGCCGCCTTCAGCCACGCTGCCGAACTTTCGCTCGTGCGCGTCTGGCCGGCCTATCGCCCCGCCGAGTCGTTCGAACGCCTCTCCGAATATTTTGGCAAAAACGAAGATCCGGCCGCGCATCATATTCTTCGCACCCAGCCGGCCGAGCGCGCTGGTTACTATTTCCTGGTTCGGCTCAAAAACAAGGGCGCCGCGCTCGCTGGCACCCGCTTCGAACTCCAACTCATCACCCCTTTCGCAACCGAACTAAGAAGCTACACTTTCGCTGGCGACATTCCGTCAGGTAACCATGCTTTTCACCTCGGCCTCACCGGCAGCGACTGGCCCGGCAAACCGAAGGACGAATCCGTCGCCTGGAAATTGCGCGTACTCGGCTCCGATGGCGCGGAACTCTTGCAAAGCCAAAGCTACCTGTGGGCTCTGCCCGAGAAGAAATAGACCGCCGCGCATAAACGAACCTTTATCAACCGCCATCCAATCCCAGCCTGCCCATGAAAGCCACAATGATCGCCGCCGCTTTTCTCAGTCTCGGATTTTTATTTGGCTGCAATCAGGCGCCCAGGCTGGAACGTCCCGAATTAAATCCACCCACCGACGCGGCCCTTCAGGGTACTTACAAAATCATTGAGGAGACCGTCAGCGGAAAATCCCCAGCCGAAAACACGCTCGAAACCGCGCGCTTGGAAATTCTTCCGGACGGCGTCGCCCGCTTTGTCGATTTCCCCTTGTTCGACCAACGTCGCGGCGTGCAAGGCTTGCCTCGCAAGATCACTTGCGGCGGCCGCTGGCTCGTCGTCCAGGGCAAATCCGGCTACCTGCTCACCCTCGACCCCGACCGCGATTTCCGCTTTCAGGCCGTGATTGTGGAAGGCGGCGACTTGCTCGTATACTACGCGCCGAGCACCGAAGGTTATTTTACGAAGTGGCGGAAAACGCCCTGAGTTTTCTCGGACTGACTGACGCCGAACTTCTTAAGCCGGCGAGCCCGCTTGGACACATCTTCTCGCTGGACCTTCTGCGGACACACTCAGAACCTGCCGCATGGGCGCCAAATATTTCCCGACGATCAAAGACCTGAAAGCCAGCCAGCGTTTCCAGGAAAAACAACGGAAACAACAGCCGGCGACCAAGCAACCGGCTAAACCAATTCAACCGCCCAAAAGGACGGAGAAGCCGCAAACCTGAGCCGCTTTTCGTCGCAACGAACTAAAAAGGCCGGCCCTTGCGGGCCGGCCTTCGTTGAACCACACGCTGATATCTGAGCTCAGAATGTGCCGCGAACACCCAGGTTGTAGTAGGGTTCGCCAAACTGGAAATGATTGCGGGGAAGGTTCACCTGCGAATGGTTCGGCAGGTAGCCATGCCAGTAATCATAACGACCGGCGCCGAACACGTTCTGTACAGCAACGTAGATTTTATATCGCTGGGAGATCGCGTACTCGGCCTTCACATCGGTGCGCCACACTGAATCCTTGATCGACACGAGTTGCGTATCGAGGTCCGGATTGGCATTGGCCGCACCACGGATCCACTCGGAGTTCACGAGGCCCGAAGCCACGGTGTCATCCGTCCAGTTGGTCGAGGTCGTGATGGAGAACTTTTGGTAACGATAGCCAAGGATAGCGTTGAAGGTCTTGGGGGCAGAACCACGTTGCTGCGCCCAGAGCACGTCGTTATTGTCGCCATCGATGTCGGACATCGTGTAGTTGAACTGAACGTTTAGGCCGTTAAACGGTTTCGGCAGGAAGCTGAGGGTTTGTGCGTAGCTTAGTTCCAAGCCCTGTACGCTGGAGTCAGGTCCGTTGTAACGGATATTGCCGGACGAAAATTCCGCAGGATTGTAGCCTGCGGCTATTACGGCAGCATTACGTTCCGCCAGTGTCATAGTTCGGCTCGCGATGAAGTTTTTCACCTGCTTGCGGAACAGGGAGAGCGTCACGACACCCGAGTTCTTCAAGTAGTAGTCGAAAGAAAGGTCCGTGTTGGTTGTATAATAAGGCTGGACGTTGGGATCGACCAAGGTGACCGAACCGTTGCCTGCGCCGGAGGTGCTTTCAGAATTCACCGCGCCGATGAGGTCGGCGTAGTCGGGGTGGCCGACCGTTTTGCTGATGCCGCCGCGGGCAATCAGCGCCTTGAGGTAGTGCGGGGTGTACTTGAACGTGAGCGAGGGATACAGCTTGCTGTACTTCAGATTGACCGGGGCTTTCTTCGCGTTAGTCGCAACGCGATTGATACCGTAGCCATCGATTTCGTGCTCCTCCCATCGAACGCCGCCAATTAGGAGCAGATCCCTGATCGGCTTGACGTCGAGCCGTAGATAGGCCGCGGTGTTGTCCTCGGTGATATCGCGATATGTATCTTCCTGAGGGGTAACAATGCTGCTGCCAAACGCTGCAGCAATTTTGTAGGGATCGACCGCTTGATAGCTGCCAAAATCAAAGGCGAGGTCTTTGGTGAAACCTTCATCTCGGTAGGGCGTGAGGTCGGTAACGGTCAGCGTGGATCCCGGGGCTTGGCGAAGAACGATGCGCGTGATGTCACGCTCCGTTTTGTCGATCGCAAAGCCCGTTTGCACCGTAATCGGCACAACTTCGAGACCGGGAATGTCGAGTTTGTAGTTGGCGGAAACACCTTTCTTATTGTCGTGAGTCGTCCAAGGCCGCGCCTGCAGGTTGGAATTGGCCTGCGAGGCCGATAGGTTATAGTTCGACAATTGACGGAGAACATCCACCGAAACCGGACCCGATCCATTGGCAAGAGTCAAAGTGGGCAGGTCGTTATTGGCGGTATTTGCCAAGGTCATGCTGGTTATCACGCCGGCATTGAGTTGCGCAGTAGAACCGACAAAGCCCTTTTGGATGTCGCGATATTGGCCATCGGCATAGGACCAATAAGCGGTCGTCCATACTTTGCCGGCGTGGCCGAAGTCGTGACTCAAAGTGCCGTTGAAATGGAGCGTGGTGCCGTACTTGTTGCGGTAAAGAACGTCGTTGCGGACGATCGGCGCGGTGGAGGTGAAGGTCGGATTTTCAGCCGGGCCGCTGCGAGTCGCGGAGGCCGCAGTTCCCAAAATCAGCAAGGGTCCGCGCTGATGGAAGTGGAGATCATACCAGTTCCACTGGCCTGAAAGCGTAAGTTTGGTGTTTTCGCTGATCAGGTAGTCGAGCTTGGTCGCAAAAGCCTCGCGGTGGGTGAGTTTCTGCTCAGTGCGGATATTGTACTGCTCCATTACTGGAGCAGACCAGAAGTTGGTGGCGGCGGCGCCGGTCTGCGCCCAGTTAATCTCAGTGCGCGGGGAATCGTCGTAACGCTCGGAAGTGCGGTAGTTGAAATTGATGCCGATCTTCTTTCCGATGCGGCGAGCGTAGTTGAGGTCGAGGTTGGGACGAACGACAAACTCCTTCTTGTTGCCCCAGACGCCGGCTTCCTTGCCAAGCGAGAAATTCGTGCTCGGAACGACAAAGTTGAAGTCGTAGCTGAACACGCTCTCGTCTTCGCGATCGAAGGCGCTCTTCGTGACGAAGTTCACGAAACCGCCGGTCGAGCTGGCGGGAATGTCAGGTGTGACGGTTTTAAATAGTTCGGTCGTCTCGACGTTGTTCATCGCGATCTGTTCGAACTCAAAACGGCGCGTATCCGCCGTGGACGAACTTGCGGCCATCGGCGTGCCATCGACAGCCACAACCGTGAATGACGTGTTCAGGCCGCGAAGACTGACGCCGCGAGCGTCGTTGGCGTTGTAGTCGATGCTCAAGCCCGGCAGATATTTCAAATACTCACCGATGTTGCCTTCGGAGATCGGACCGAACTGGTCGGCAGCGGCAACCAGCTTATTCTGGATGGAGAGTTTTTGAAGAGCGACAGCCTGCGCCATGCCTTCCTTTGAGCCCGGGACTTTGAATTCGCCGAGTTTGATGACTTCGGCCGTATCGAGGCGCACCACAAGCTCCGCCGCTTTACCGGCAGTAACCGCCACTGTTTCTGTTTTCTCCTCAAGGCCCGGGTAGGTAACCACCAGCGTGTAGTTGCCATCCGCGAGATTGGAAATGGTGAAGGAACCGGCACGCTCGGTTGACACACGAGTGCTCGTGCCCTCCACCGAAACTTCGGCGCCTTCGAGGTATTTGCCGCTGTTGCCATCGAGCACGCGGCCCGAGATGGAACCGGCGTCCGCGGCGATGGCGGCGGTCACCGGAAGCAAGAGGCTGAGCAGTAGGGAACAAAGCAGCGCGGAGATGTTACCGGGCTGGAAACGGCGCAAGCGCCGCGCAGGGGATGTCGTGGTGTGTTTCATGGGTATGTCTGGGATGCTGGGTCTCTGTCTTCAAAACCCGCCGGGATAAAACCAATCTTAACCGCCAAATACGCAGGCGCGTCGCCGGCCGGCGGCAAACCCATTTGCGTGATGCAGGGCAGGCCGTTGACGGTGCGTGAAGGCAGAAGCGCGTTCGTACAAGTCGGACAAGGGGTGGTGTGGGGCGGGGTTCGCGACAAGTTCATTAGTGAACTTGTCATTCGCCTATGAAAATTTTTATCGCAGCCCCGTCAAGTATTTTGCTACATAAAGGTCAGTGGTTCTGCTAATACTCGGCCGTCCCCACCCCTCCTACCCCTCCAATTCATTTTCGCGATATAGTCTTGTGACCGCGACCCGCTTCGCGACGTCTAGCTATATCCAAGCTCAACTCATTTCCTTACGTGGACAAATACGTCATCCCCAATCTACGCAACGCCTGCCAACTCCTCAAAGCCCTCGCCGAAGGCGCTGAACCGCGCCGCGTCGCCGATTTGGCGCGCCGCTCCGGCATTCCCGCCACCAGCGCCCTTCGCATCGTGCATACCCTCGAGCAAGAAGGCTTCATCCGTAAGGATCGGGGCGAACTCCGCCTCGGGCCATCGCTCATTTATCTTGGCAATGCCGCGCTCAAGGACACCGCGCTCATCCAGGAGGCACAACCCATTCTGCAAGCGCTTACCGCCGCAACCGACGAAACCGCCCACGTCGCGGTCCCTTGCGACCAAAGGGCCCTGATCGTCGCGGTTAACGACAGTCCGCATCCCCTGCGCGCAGCCTCACGCCCCGGCGCACTCACGAATTTGCATTGTTCTTCGACGGGAAAAGTTTTCCTCGCCTACACGTTCCACGACCAGCTCGAAGCATTGCTCCCCAGCCTGAACCTTTCCAAGCGCACTAAAAACACCATAACCACCGTGGCAGCTCTAAAAAAGGAGCTCGCGCTCATTCGCAAACAGGGCTTCAGCGTCGACAACGAGGAAATTCATCCTGGCGTGCGCTGTCTGGCCGCGCCCGTCACCGGCGCCGATGGTTCCGTCGTCGCCGCGATCGGAATCACGGCTGCCGCCACGCGTTTCACCAAGGCCGACAACAACCGCATCGCTGAACAGGTGACAGCGGTCGCTTCCGCATTGGCCCGTCGACTTGGGCATTTTTGAGAAGTTTTGCGCCCACGACTTGGCGCGGTCTCTTCGGCAGAGCTTTCCTTTTTAAAAGCGCCTTCTGCTCTACATGTGGCAACCTTCGATCCACTAATGGCAGAAACTATCTTGCATCCAGTTTGCTATAAATATTTTAGAATGGGCTGTATCATCTCGCACTAGGGCCGAATCAGGGTTTCCCTTAATGTAAATTATTTGCGAAGGCATGGCTGGTGCTAATCCCTTGCATTATGCCAGCTCATCACCAGCCCACCACTAACAAGTCAGTTTTTCCGTTTGCCGACACGGCCACCGCCCCGGGCTCCTCGACTCACGACGATATCATCGCTTCTCCTCGCAGCTTAAAATCGCGAGAGAACGTTCTTCGCAACGCAGTTAAGAAATGGTTTGGCCCGATCGAAACACTCGATCCGGCCGCCCGCGCCGCCGAAGTGAATCATCACGAGGTTATCCTGCAGCTCCTCCTTCGCCTGCATCGCCTCAGCTGCAACCTCGTGCCAGAGGCAAACCGGCTTCCGTTGCAGGAGCAGGAGGTGTTCACCGCCATCGTGCTGCTCAACCGCATCAACGTCACGCTCGGCAGCCCCCACGCGGCAATTCTCTGCTATTGTGAGGCGCGCGCGGTGCGCGAGAAAAACATCCGAGCCAGCCAGATCGACCCGCTGCAGCTGCGCCATCTGCTCACTTTTCACCAGGACATCCCGCACGAAGAATTGAATGCTTTGGATATCCAGCGTCTGCGCACCGCCTGCGAAAAAGCCGAAAGCACCGCCATCATCTCCTGGTTCGAAACCATTTCGAAACGAAGAACGGTTCTTCCCAAAGATACTCCCCAGTTTCTCCGCCAGCTGGCCTCCGATCTCTGGAATGCCGGTCACGAATCTTTTCTCGAAACCTACGCGAAGGAGCTAGCCGTCCTCGACGCGGCTTTGCTGCACGAACTCGGTTGGGAAAATACCCGTCTTTTCTTCGCGCTTTTCAAACGCCTTCAGGGCACAAATTGTCGCTCGGCGATCGCCTTCCTGACCGAAGCGGACATTGCCCTCGCCATCGAACAGTCCAAGCAGCTCGGCAACAGCGATGAGACCGTGCATTTTCGCATGCTCTCCACGACGTACGACGCCCCGGCGTTCCGCCGGCTTGAAACCACCATTCTCGCCGCCTCCAGGGAAAAAGGTTCACGCCTCCGCAAAAGCTCCGACACGACTTCGCCACTCGAACGAAAAAAATCCGTCGAACTCCCTCCCGTTTACGGCACTCCGGCATTTTTCGCCCGCACCAGTGCGCGGCAGTCTCACTGAGGATTCCAAAGCCCATGCGCTGTAACGCCGTGGGCTGGCATCCGTTATGCGTCTTTAACTTGTTCGCCACTTAACGCAACTGATTGACTTCCAACATATATTTAATATCTGTCAGGGCGAAACACAGGCCAGTATCAGGGTTTCCATTAGTGTAAACAATTTGCGCTCTCTATGCAGCCCACGTCTCGTTTACTTAGATGTCTGTGCCCGTCCAGCCGGCCAACGGTTTACCCGTGAAAACTTCCAGCAACATGGAAGGCGGTTCTCCACACCCAAGCGGCGGAGACAAGAAAAGCTTCGCCACCGGCGAGGAGACGATCCGCACTGCCGTTGGAAAATGGTTCGGCCCGCTCGTCGCGTCGGACGTCCCGGAACGCGCCGGCAAATACGAGCATCACGAAACGATTCTTGAGACGTTGATCCGCCTCCACGCGGTGAGTTGCAGCCTCCTTTCCACAGAGCAACGACTCCCGCTGCCCGAGCAGGACGTTTTGGCCACAATCCAAATTCTCAACTACATTGCGGCCACGCTGAACTGCCCGCCCAAGGTCATCGCCAGCCGTTGCGCGGTCCGGTCCTTGCGCGAACAAAATCTGCGCGCCAACCAGCTCGATCCGCTTCAACTGCGGCATCTGCTCACCTTCCATCCGGATGTCAAAACCGCCGGCAAAAATCCCTGCGACTTCAGACCGCTCAAGCAGGCCTGCAAAAAGACAGACTTCGCCACGATTCATGCCTGGTTCGAGACAACCGCCAGAGCCAAAACCTCGCTGCCCAAGGATACTCCGCAATTGTTGCGACAACTGGCGATCGATCTCTGGAGCAGTGGCCACCGCGATTTTTTCGAGACGTTCGTCACCGAACTCGCCGTGCTCGATGCGAAAATGTTCGATGTCGCCGGCTGGGAAAACACCCGCCAATTCTTCGCCATCTACAAGCGCGTCAACGGCAAGGCCTGCCGTTTTGCCGCTTCCTTTCTGAAATCCGAGGACATCGCCCTAGCGATCAAGTTGTACCAACAACTGGGCGACACCGAGCAACTCGCGCATTTCCAGCAACTCGCCTCCTCGTACGATATGACGGCGTTCAGACATTTTGAGCAGGCGATCCTCGCCGCGGCGAAGGAAACGGGTTCGCGCAATCCCTTCGAGACAACGTCCGCCTCGCCCTTCGCGTCGCTCTCGCCCTTCGGCCAACCCTTGCGCCCCGGCGCCGCGGACAGTCCTTGAAAGGCGCCATCGCGCCGTCTTGACTGCGTTGCCGCTCAGAAAATCCGCAACCTGAGCGCCGCGCAGACGTCATCCTTATTGCATTTCGGGCGCTTCAGTCCGCGCCGAAGGCACCGATTGTTAATGTCTGTTCATGTCCAGCTTCCTGCGCCTCGTCTTTCAATTTTTCATCAGCACAGCCGTCGCCGTCCTGACCGCTTCCGGCGCGGACGCTCCTGAACCGAACTCACCTAAAGCGCTAAACCCGGAACCGGGCATGCCCACGGTGCTCGATCGCTTCACCGTTGAGGCCGAACGCGATGAGGTGGCAACGTGGCCCGAGGAAAAGCCCAATGTTTTCCCCTTCGACCGCGTTGGTGTCTTCGCTGAACTCGAAGCCGAGGCGCGTCCCGAGCAAGGCACCACCATGCTCAACGAGGAACTCGCCGCCCTTCCCGACCAGCGCCAGATCGAGTTCGTTTCCATTTCCGGCGGCAGCACTCCACGCGGTTTCACGGCCCCTCGACTGCGCAATGGCCTCACTCAACTCGGTTTCCCCGAACAAATTGTCGGCGGACGCCGCGATTTACTTACCGGGTTCATGGCCGTGCTTTACGAGCCGCACCGCGCCGGGCGGCATCGTGAACCTGATCTCCCGCCGACCCACCCCAAAAATGTCTTGGGTGTTTGATGCTTCCGCGAGCAGCCTGCCCTCTTTTTTCGTTCAAGCCGAACGCAGCGAACTCCTGATCACCAAAAAACTCAACGGCCGCATTCTCGGTTCCTGGAACCGCGTGGACGGTCCGGAGGACTTCGCCCGGCGCGAAGAAAACCAAGCCACCGCCTCCCTGCGGTATTCACCCGACAAATACACGGTCCTTTTTTGGGAAGCCGAACTCGGCAAAACCCGCGCCACGCCCTCTGGCGGCTTGCCACTGACCCGCGAAGTCCCCGGCGGGCCCATTGGCGCGGCCTATTTGCCTCTCGCCGATTTCAATACCAATGGCCCCGAGGCTTGGGCGCGCCGCACCAGCGCGAGCACGAGTCTCTGGGCCGAGCGTAAATTGCCCCGCGGCTGGCTGGTGCGAGGCGGCGCGCAGTATTGGAATCGCAGCCAACGCGAACTGCGTTTCGCCACCGGCCCGTACGTTTTGAGCACCGGCGTTTTCGACGGTACGCGCGAACCACAGTACAACGACCGGACCGAGCACACCGTAGGAGCTCAACTCGAAGCGGACATTCCGGTTAAGGGAAAACGTTTCAATCAACGCTGGCTCACCGGCATCGAAGGCAGCCATGCGGTCACGCAGCGCCTGCGACGCGGCCTGCCCAAGGATGTGCGCGACGCCCTGCCCGCCAGCATTCGCTCACTCGATCCTGCCAATCCCGACTACACCACGCCCGCGTATTCAGAAGAAGCCTACAGCCGCCTGCTGACCCTTCGCGATGAACAGGCGGGATACCTCGGAATTTTCGTTAGCGATCGCATTTCCTGGGCCCGCGGCAGGCATGGTGCGACCTTCGGCCTTCGCCAAGATTGGGTTGATGCTTCGATTGACGACCAACTACCTGGAACCAAAACCCCGCATGCCACTTCGGCGGTGCAAAAAACCACCTATCACGCGGGCTGGGTCGGTCAGAATACCAAGGGCCTGGCCGTTTTCGTCAATCACAGCACCGCCTTTCAGCCCCAGCGCCGCATCGATTCCCGCACTGGCCGCATTCAGGGCAATGAAAGCACCAGCGGCGTCGAAGCCGGCCTGCGCTGGCTTACCCTGGAAAAAACGTTGCTCGTCACCACCTCGGTCTACCGTCTTTGGAATAAAAACATCACGCGCCTCAACCCCGCGTATGACGACCCTGTGCTCGATCCCGACCGCACGGCGCCACAACTCGTTTCCTCCGGCGAGGAACAATTCACTGGCATTGAAACCGGCCTGCGTTGGAATGCCACGCGGGCGCTCACAGCCGACGTGCGGGCCGCCGTTCTCGAAGCAACCACCACGTCATCGCCCGACCTGCCGGAGGAAGTTGGTCGCCAACTGCCACGCACGCCGAAATACACCGGTTCGGCCTCGCTCACCTGGCGTCCCGATCCCAACGGTTTAGGCTTTCAATTTGGTTCGGCATTTGCCTGGCTGGGCTCACAGGTGGCTTTTTACCAGGGCAAAACACGCCGCGAATGGCGCTGTAGTGGCTACGGTGTTCTCGGATTCAATGGCAGCTACACGTGGCAGCAGGGGAAAAAACTCCGCCACACCGCTGGTTTATCGCTGCGCAACGCCCTTAACCGCGACCTTGTTGCCGCAGCCGGTCGTCTCGGCGGTCAGCGTAGCATCGAGGCCCGTTACGGGGCACGCTTTTGACAATTCCCCCCGCGAGCTAATGCTCCGTCCCTCTGATTGCTGCTGCTTCGCCCAATCTGGAGAAGCCGAACAGCGACTACTGAACCAAGCCACCCGTCCTTGGCCCGCGGGAAATGGGTTGGCTAAAATCCTAGAGCATTTTTAAAAATGTCATAGCCGCACAACTCTGGCTGTAGCCCGGCTTGGCTTTGCTACAGAAAGGGCGCAGCAAGACTGCGCCCCTACGAAGACAGCTCGGTTTGTAATACCGATTTACGGCTACAGTTTTATCGTATGTGCTCTAAGCTCGCACCCTCCGCGACGATTTAGGCGGTGCGGCGCATCTTATTTTTCGAACCATCCGCCCAACTAAAACCTGCTTCTATAGCTAAATTTAGCTTCAATCATAACCTTTCAAGCCTGCAAATTGCCCAGACGTTTGTCATCCATTAAATGACAAACGTCTGTCTGGACCGCGCCCGCTTTTGACCTCGCATTCAGAAATACCAAAACACCGTTTGTCATCTAATAGATGACAAGTCACTCCGATTGCTTTTTGGCCGCGGCGGCGGCCTTGGCGGCTTTTTCGGCTTTTATTTTGTCGGTGTAGGCCTTGTAGAGCGCTTTCCAACTGCGTCCATTGGAATTTAAATACTGCTCCGACTTCGTCTTGTAGATTTCGAACACCGCGGAGATCTGCTTGATCGATTTATAGTCCACCGCCTGCTCGCGCGCTTCTTTCAGGAAGCCGAGGATCTTCGCTTCTTCTTCCGCCGTGAGATCGGGGACAATTGCCTTGTAGCCTTTCATGGTGAAGGCGACTTTGCCTTCCGTATACTTGTCGAGCACGGCTTCGACTTGTTCGGCACTCAAGTCCTTGCGTAAGCCGGCCATCAAAGCTTCATGTACCGTCTTCGGCATGGCGCCGTCGGCGATCATCTGGCGGTCGAGACTGGTTAAAGTTTTTCCGGTCGCAGGATCGCTTTCGGGCACCGCCGTGTAGGGATGCGAGTTGTGCCAGTCCCGCACGGCCTTCAGGTGCGTGGCGATCACGGCTTTCACCCGTGCCGCCTTTTCCGCGTCGGCCAACGAGAGCGAGTCCACCCAACCCGCCGCTTTCTTTTCAGTGTCTGCGTCGGATTTCGCCAATTTCGCAGCCTCAGCGGAAGATGCCGCGGAAGGCGCCTCCTGCGCATGGATGGCTGACAAAAAGATGAAGGTGCTCAGAATAACCAGGGAAAGCGGGAGATTTTTCATGGGATGTCGCGATAAGACGCTGCGAAGAGCACCCTGGTTAAAACAAATTTCACCCGCGCCGCGATTAGTCGCGACCCGACGCACGTTTCAGCAATTCTGCTCGCGCCGCGTCGAGCTTGGCCCGCTCCTTCGCGGTGAGGCTGCCGATGCCTGTTTGAGCGATTTTATCGAGCAATGCATCGACTTCCGCCATTGAGCTCGTTGGCGATTCCTTTTGCCGGGCAGGCGTTTTCTTTTCCGATGGCAGGTCGGGCAACACGCGCAATTTTGGCCGACGTTTAAAGAGGTTCACTTTCGGCAGCTCGATGCGGCCCTGCTGATACCGAACAAACGCAAAGGCGAAACCCGTCGTGGCCCAGAGTGAAAGCAGTCCCACAAAATCGCGGTTGTTGAGCGCAATTAGCGTGTAGATGCCGACAAGGATTACCGCGACCCATTTAGCCAGCAGGGTAAAGAGCACGGGCGCATTCGGGAAAAATGTCGCGAAGGCAATGAACATTGCGAATGCCCCGGTTTCACCCACCAACGGCTGCAAAGGATACCAAACTCCAACCACCGTGAGCAATAAAGGGGTCAGCAGGTAGATGCCGGCATAAAACAATAAAAAACTACGCCGCCCTACGCTGCGTTCCACTTCACGACCGAACCATACCAACATCACCATATCGACGGCAAACCCGAGACTGGGTACATTCACAAAACCATAGGACACCAAACGCCAGACTTCCCCTTGCAGAACCGCCGAATTTGAAAAAGCCAGCCCGTTCAGCAAACCTCCAAACTTTAAAAGATTCAGCGCAGTCGTGACGATCGCCGACATCACAAAAACCAGCACGATGAAATGCGCGGCATAAACGGGGTAGCCGCGCAGCCACATCACAGGCCGGTGTTCGTCGGAGGTTTCATACGTGCTCATCATGTCTCCTTAAAAAATGCCCCCGAATCGTCGCTCTGCAAGCGGTGAAGAAAGTCCATTGCAAAAAAGCTGGCTCGTGGGCGCCAATGCCTTCGCGGCATCTCTTAATAAGCGTGCAGCCTCCCAAACCTCTTAGAGCACATACGATAAAACTATAGCCATAAATCGGTATTACAAACGAGCTGTCTTCGTAGGGGCGCAGTCTTGCTGCGCCCTTTCTGTGGCAAAGCCAAGCCGGGCGCAGCAAGACTGCGTCCCTTCACCCGGAGTTGTGCGGTTATGACATTTTTAAAAATGCTCTAGCGACCGCGGCTGATCATCAATGGACGGAGCCAGTAGCCTGCGCTTTCACGATACGCTGCCGCTCCCGACGGCGTGAGCAATGTATTCAGTTTTTCCGCGGATTCTTTGATCAAAGTGTTCTGCGCCTCCGTCTTGCTCTCGGTCGTTGGATAGTTTGTTCCATCTTTCATGATCGACATCACTTTTTGCTGGTAGTCGTTGCGAAGCTGGTGGACCGCCACGGCATTTTCCGCGGGTAAGTTGAAATGTTGCACGATCTGCGTCGCAGCGCGGTAGCCAAAATCCTGCCCACGCTCGTATTCGGCATAACGTGCGTCACCCAGCGCCTGTTTGATTTTCTGGTTCACCGCTTGTTGATCTTTCATGCGTTGGTTGCGCTGTTCGGGGTCGAGTCGAGCCGTGCCAAAACCGTACTTTTGGTTCAATTCGTTTTGCAGAGCAAAGACCGCTCGGAATTCCGCCTCGGTCGGCGCGAACAAATCCATCGTGAAGCGCAACGATTGGGCGGTTTGCGAACGATGCAGATCGTACAATTCCAACTCGGCCGGAGTAAGCGCGGCGGCAATATCGTTGCGCATTTCCTTTTCAAGGAGAGCAAGCTTCTCCCGATCCTCCGGCAGCATGGCGTTGCCGGCCTCGGTGTAAACTTGCGAACGTAGCGAGTCGTACTCCGCGACAAGGCTCGCGACTTTCGCGCCTTTTTCCGGCGGAAGAAACCCGTAGTAATGCCGGTTGTAAACGGTTCGGTCCTCCTGCAGGCCGATATCGGATCCCAGCGCGGCGCGCAGGGCATCGGTTTGCTCACGGGAAATCGCGACCAGCGCCTTGCTCGCCTCGCGGCTAAAAACTCCGTTGCGCAAGGGATCAATCGGGTCGGCCGCGACAATTGCGTCGCGACGCGGGCGAAAGTTCTCCAGGATCCGCCAGCGCACCAGTGAACGGGCCACATCGTACGGAAAGCCTGCCTCGGTCAGGCGGGCGAGAAATTGCTTGGGCTCGGACTGCTGAAGAGAGGACCATAGCTGCGTGTCGACCTTCCCGCCAACCTCCGTTGGACCCTGCGTGGCGTTTTGTCGTACGTGAGTCGCCTGTGTCCGGCCGTCGCGAATGGACGAAGAATTAGCGGTGTCGGATGAATCGGTGCGCAACCATTTCGCCATCAAAACGGCGTTGGCGCCGAGGGAAAGCAGGAGAACAGCGGTTAAGATATGTTTCATGGGGCGACTTGTCGAATAATGGTTTGGGTGGAGACGCCTGATCGGCTTTCCATCATCTGCAGCCAGCCCGCGCCCTGTCGGTAGGCTCTGGCGCCCGACGGCGTCAGCAAGGTTTCCAATTTGGCCTTCGCTTCGCCTGCCAGCGCTTGCAAGGCGGCCGTGCGTTGTTCCTGCGACTGGTTTCGATCGGCCCGGACAGCACTCGCTCGGTTTTGGTATTCTTGCTTCATCTCATAAACGGCGTTGGCATTTTCCACGGGCAGATTTAAACGCGCGGTCAGGTTATAGGCGTTACGGTAATCGTAGTCCTGAGCGCGCTGATATTCGGCGTAACGGGTTTCGCCGAGGGCACTTTTGATTTGCTCGTCGAGTTGCTTCTTGTCGGCGGTTCGTTCGGCCGATTCACTCATGCTGTATTCGGAGTACTTCGCATCAAAGGCCTGCTGAAACGGAAGAATGGCGGTGAATTCCGCCATCGTCGGTTTAAACAATTCCATCCGGGAACGGAGCAAACTGGCCGAATGCGAGGCACGCAGGTCGTAAGCGGCGAGTTCCTCCGGCGTGAGCAGGGCGGCGACATCTTTCCGCGTCTCGGCCTCGACGAGAGCCCTGCGCTCGCGATCCCATGGCATGGGCGCGCCAAAGGTGATTCCCGTGTTTTCGCCCAGATCCTGATAGTCGGTCACAATGGCCTCGACCGCATCGAGCTTCTCGTCGGGCAACATGCCATAGCGCGCCTGGCGATTCCGACGGCCTTCTTCGTTGGGAACGTTGGTGCCAAGAAGTTCACGGGTGATCTTGAGCCGCTCGTTGGTGATAGCACGCAGTTCATTATCGAGCTCAGGGTTCGCCAGGCGACTGTCACGCGCCCAGAATGGCTTGTCGTACATTTTCGCGTAAAGTACATCGAGTTGCGGACGATAACGTTCGTCGAGCACCCCGTTGATCGCGGCACGAATTGCCTCCCGAGGAAACCCGGCGGCCTTGAGGTTGGCCGTGAGTTGTTTTAGGTCGTCGCTCGCCAATCTGCCCCACACATTCGGCGCGAGTTTGCCCGGCGGTGATGCCATAGTCGCCGAACCCTCGGCGCGGCCGACCGGAACGCCACCCCTCGCTTGAGCAACGCGGCTCGCCGCTGTTGCATTGATGTGTTCGTCGCTGGTCATCGGGCGGCGAGACAACGCAATGACTAGTACGATATTCGCCAAAACCGATAGAAGCAGGACAACCAAAGGGATTTTTTTCATGGAAGGATTCTCCGCTACACCTCAACGGGCCCTTTAACTCAAAGTCCCGTCGACCTTTCAATCACGAAACAGTTGTTACCGCTTAAATAAAGGCTCCGGTTGCACGAAGGCGGCAACAACTACATCTTGGCTCCCATGCTTCGCCAACCCATTTTCCAACTTTTCATCCTTCTCGCTTTATTCTCGGGCGGTCTTTCTGTGCCGGGCCATGCCGCCAAAGATCCGTTGCCTCCCCTTGCGGCCGACGCCGGGCGTATCATCGTCTACCGCGATGCGCTCATGAGCCCAAAAACCCAGCCGATCGTCCTGCTCGACGGCTCGGAAACGCAGCCGATCAAAACGCGCACTTATTTCCAAATCGATCGACCGCCGGGCACTTATTCCCTCTCGCTCTCAGGCGAGGCGACTGCGCCGCTCAGCATCACTCTCCTCGCCGGCCAAACACTCTACGTCTGCGTCAACGTCCATAACTCCGCCGGCGGGACCGAGCTCTACCCAAAGCTCGTCGACAAAACAACGGCCCTCCGCGAACTCGCATCGTGCAAATACGCGGCCCGCGAAAATGCCGAAGCCGCTGCCGATACCCAAAAACCGCTTCGCGTGCTACTCACCTTCAAAGGCCACAACTTCGAAGAGGAAAAGTTCTTCTCAATGTGGGATGCCTGGCAAAAGCAAGGCCTGCTCAGTTATACGCGCTGCCCGCTGCCCGACGATGCCGCGGTTCTACAACCCTCCGCCACCGCCAACTTCGACGTGATCGTGATGTACGACATGGTTGCCGAACTTCCGCCCGAACGCCAACATTCCCTCGTCGCATTGCTTCAGAGTGGCATTGGCGTCGTCTCACTTCATCACAATCTCGCCGCCCACGAGAAATGGCCGCTGTGGTCCGAAATCATTGGCGGCAAATTTCTACACGGTCCCGAAACTATCGGCGGCAGAACCTACGAGAAATCCATCTATGAACACGACGTCTGGATGAAAATTGGCGTGCCCGATCCGCGCCATCCGATCACCCGTGGCGTCGAGCCTTTCTACATTTTCGATGAAACGTACGGCAAAACCTATCGCGCTCCCGATATTCAACCCGTGCTAACAACGGACCGCGCCGGCAACGAACGTGAAATTGCGTGGACAAAATGGTTCGGCAACAGTCCAATCTTCTATTTCCAACTGGGCCATGATTCGCGGGCCTGGATGCATCCGCTGTATCAAAAAATCCTCCTGCAAGGCATGCGCTGGGCGGCCGAGGAAGCGGCAAAGCGCCGCGAGACCGCTTCAGCGACGCCCCGCTGATTAGGTCTTTGTCCAATTTCACGAAGTTCTGACGGGGTCCGGCGTTGCCTCGGCGGCACCGAACCGGCAGCAAAGAGGCATTATGCCAACGCGGAAAATCTACCATGTAGTGCCCCATCCGTCAGGCTGGGCGGTCAAGATCGGCAAGGCCCGTCGCGCCAGCGCGGTGCTGAAAACCAAGCAGGCCGCGATGAAGGCGGCCAGTAACTTCGCCAAGAGCGCACCCAAATCACAAGTCGTGATCCGCGAGTCCAGCGGCAGGATCAAGGGCGACCGAACCTTCGAATACCGGGATTACAAAAGGAAAAAGCGTGTCCGCGCAAAAGTCTCGAAAATCAAAAAGGCAAAATTGCGCAACCAGCGGCGGCAGCAACGCGCCCGCATCCAACGCCGCAAGGCCGCTCTTCTCGGTCTCGCCCGCCTCAGACGCGCCCAAGCCGCGCGCAGTGCCATCGCCCGGAAAGCCGCCCGCAAACGATAGAGCGGGCCAGCCCCCGAAGCCGGGCGTTGGTTAAATACGCTTGGCGGCTGCGCAAAATTCACGGAAATGATTATCACTCCTTTATGAATCGTTTCCGCCAGACGACGTGCTTTACCGCTATATTATTGTTCGGCTTTTTCGGCGCCTTGGAAGCACGAGCCGATGCGCGTGCGAACGCCCTGGAAAACGCCCGGCAGCATATCAAGCAGCCGGAACCGCTTCTCTCGTCCGTGTTTGTCGTCGTCATCGGGTACGAGGGAAATCTGGAGTTGTTTAAAAAAGGAACCATTCCCCCGCCACAAAATGGCACGGGCCTGGCCATTCCGGTGGACGCCGACGGTTATTTTCTTACCGCGGCCCATTCGGTGCAGCCAGCGCACGACATGTATGTCATGGGTAACTTTGAAGGCCGGCTGGAAGCGCGCAAAGCGGAGATTATCTTTCGCGGAGATCCTGGAACCGCCCTGCAGGACATCGCCCTCTTGCGCGTCGCGGCAAAACTGCCGGTGTGCTTCGAATTTACCAACGCTCTCCCCAAAAGCGGCGACACGATCTATGCCGTGGTTCGCTCGCAGGACAAACCGGCGTTTATCGAGGGCAAGTGCCTAACCCCCTCAGCCAGCTACGACGCCCGTTCGACAGTCGCGATCATGACTGATCTGCCTGTGGTCGGTGGTGACAGCGGCGGTCCGCTGCTGACGAAAGAGTTGAAACTCATCGGTGTGACTTCCCGCGGGGCAACCAATGGCTGGGGCACTTTCACCTACTCGTCCTGTCCCTCCGGCGAGTTCGTCGAACGGCTGATCAAGGAAGCGAAGGAAAAATCAAACAACCTTTCATCAGTACCAAAATCAGGTTCAGCATCCGTTCCCGGAAGCACGCCATAAAAAAGCCGCCGCGATGTTTCGCGGCGGCTGGACACGAGAGCGAGGGGCAGGCGCTCAGGGTGTCACAAAACGCCATTGTTGATTGTAACTAGTTCCACTCGTGTACTGCTTCATGACGGCGCTGTCACCGGTTGCACCGCCGGTATCGAGACATTTGCCGGTCGCACGATTGACGAGCTTGTAGTAGCCGCCGCCCATGGGCGTGAGTATCCATTGCTGGTTGTAGCTACCACCGCTGGTCCACTGGCCGACGTTCGAGCCGTCCGCGGTGTTGCCAAGCGTGTCGAGCATCTTGCTGCCGGTCACACATTGGAATTTATAGTAGCCTCCACTGAACGTAACGATCCACTTTTGATTGTTGCTCGTGCCATCCGCGTATTGCGCGACGGTCGCTCCGTCGGTCGTGGCGCCGAGGTTGTCGAGCATTTTGCCGGAAGCGCGATTTTGGAGACTGTAAGTGCCGGGCGTGAGCGTCTGCACGGGATTGTTGACGTCGTCGGCCGCGGGCCAGCCGTTGATCCAGCTGAGCGTTGTGATTTTGACCTTGGCTGCGCCGTTGTCCGTGCCGTCGTAGAAGTGAAACGAGAGTTTGCCTTCGCCGTAGCCCACGTGACCGGGCCCGATGATGCGGCCATCCTTGTTGGGAAGAAAGGTGCTTCCGCCGCCATTCATCAAACTGACCCCGTTTTTGTCGACGTAAGGGCCGGTGATGCTCGTGGAACGGCCAACTTGCGTGTAGTAAGTACTGTTGACGCCGTTGCAGCAGAGGCCGCGCTGGAAAAACAGGTAATAGTAGCTGCCGTTTTTGATCAAATAGGGAGCTTCAACCGAACCAGCCACAAGATCCCAACGGCTGGTGCCCTGGCGAAGACCCGTGGTGGGATTCAGTTGGATCAGGTCGATGCCCGTTTGCCAGTTGCCATAGACCATGTAGAGATTGCTGCCGTCCTTGAGCAGCGCGGGATCGATGGCGTTCGTGGCCGCGACGACCATGCCCTGATCGGTCCACGGACCGGCGAGGCTCGTGGCGGTGGCGAGACCGATGGCGGCCGGCGCACCTTGGCCGGCGCAGGAATAATAGAGGTAGAATTTGCCATTCATCGCGATCACGTCGGGCGCCCAGAATCCGCCGGTGAAACCGGTGACGTAATTGTTGACCCAACTTGGCCACGTGCCGGGCGTGAAAACGGTCTTGTCCGCGCGCCAATCGGTGAAGTTCGAGTTGCTGGCTGACATCGCCCAGACGCCACTTCCGGTGGTGAAAATCCAATAGCGGCCGTCCGTATTTCTCGTGATGGTCGATGGATCGTGACTGGGCGGCTCGGCAAAAACCGATTGTAGTGAACCGGCGAATACTACGGCGAACGCGCACAACACGGCGCGGAGCAGGTTAAACAGGGGGTATTTACTATATGCTTTCATGACTGTGGGGTTGAAAGGCCGCGATTGCTCCGGCCTTGGGGTAATAATGACCGTTCGCGCCAGCGGAGCCGACACAGGGGTTGGTCATTCCTACATGCGCCATTTGCGGGACAAATCCGCCATTTCCGCTCGTATTTCACGCCAAAGACCGTCCTTTGCGGGTGGATTGCATTTGCAAAAACCGGCCAAAATCTGGCTGAATTAACGTTAAATCTATGCTTTTTGCCGAGCTTCCCCCTCCCGTCCCCCCGGCGATTGTCCAATCCGCCGTGCCCCAATACGACAGCCGCATACGGCTGAACACGGTCGGATTTTTACCCGAAAGTCCGAAACAGGCCACAGTCGCGGCGCCTAGTGACGCCTTTTCCGTCGTTCGTCTCAGCGACGGGGTCAAAGTGCTGAGCGGACGCGCCGCCAAATCTCTCCAGACCGACGTCACCGACACCAATGAGCAGGTCCAAATTTTCGATTTTTCAAAATTAACCGAACCCGGACGCTATCGCCTTGAGGTGGAATCAGTCGGTTCCTCCGCGCCTTTCACCATCGGCAAGGATGTCTGGGTCGCGCCCTCCGAAGCGGTTACTCGAGCCATGTACCTTTGGCGCTGCGGCACCAGCGTCGAAGGAACCTGGAACGGCATCACCTACCGCCACGCTCCCTGTCATTTGGAGGACGGCTGGCTCGACTATGTGGGCGAGAGCCACGTGAAGCGCCCCTCGGTCGGCGGCTGGCACGATGCTGGCGACTATAATAAATACGTCGTCAACGCCGGCGTGAGCGTCGGGCTGATGCTGAAGGCGTGGGAGCATTTCCCAAAACACGTTGCAACCGACAAACTCGGTATTCCCGAGAGCGGCAACGGCATACCGGACCTCCTCGACGAGATCCGTTGGGAAATCGAGTGGCTGCTCACGATGCAGGCCGAAACAGGCCATGTGTACCACAAGTTGAGCGCTCGCGATTTCAAATATTGGGGCTCGCCGGAGAAGGATGCCTCTCCCCGCTATTTCACCTCGTGGAGTACCGCGGCGACGGCCGATTTCACCGCCATGATGGCGGAGTTTGCGCGGGCGTGGCGTCCTTACGATGCGATTTTTGCCGATCGCTGCCTCGCCGCCGCAAAGAAAAGCTGGGCGGTCCTGTGCGCCACCCCGCAGCAAGTCGATTCCGATCAGTCCGCTTTCAAGACCGGGACCTATCCGCCCAAGGACGCTTCGCATCGCCTCTGGGCCGCCGCCGAACTTTTTGAAACCACCAGCGATCCCGAATACCTCAAGGACTTCGAAACGCGCGCGAAAAATTTTGACTACAGCTTCAGCGCGGGCGGCCCCAACTGGGGCGACGTGCAGGATCTGGCTTTTGCCACTTACCTGCTCTCGGCTCATTCCGGGAAACGCGACGACAAGATTGTTGCCAGCCTCACCAAAAGTCTGATCGAGCGGGGACAGGCGGCGGTCGAAACGTCGCAGAAAAACGGATACGCGCGCCCTCTCGGTGTGCATCGCGAATCTTGGAACTGGGGCGCGAATGGCAGTGTGGCCGGACAAACCCTGCTTCTGCATCTCGCCGATCGGCTCAAACCCGATCCACGCTACCGGGCGACGGCGCACGCTGCTCTCGACTTTCTTTTTGGTCGAAATTTCAACGGACGTTCCTACGTGACCGGCCTCGGCGCGAATCCCCCGGAGCATCCGCACGACCGCCGGGGCGAACCCGCGTGGCCGGGCTATCTCGTGGGCGGCGGCTGGCCTGATGGCCGCAGCTGGCACGATGAGTTGAAGAGTTTTCAGACCAATGAGATCGCCATCAACTGGAATGCCGCGCTCATCTACGCCCTCGCCGCCTTCGCCGAACCTAAAACGGTAACCAAATAATTGTCGTCGGCGCCCAGCCAAAATTTCCACCTTCTACTAAAGGGCGTGCACTCTTTAGGAATGGGTTGTAAAAAAGTGTCACGTATTACGTGACACTCTGCTTTTACGTAGTGTCGAGGTGCGCGGTGTATTCTGCCGCTTGTCAGGGTCGGCGTGAGGCGTCACGTTGGCTGCACATGCGCATAGGATCGATTGAGCTAGCCTCGCCGTTGTTTTTGTCGCCATTAGCCGGATACACCAACCTGCCGATGCGTTTGACGTTGCGCGAACTGGGCGGTCTCGGCTGGGCCACGACCGATCTGGTCAATGCCCGTTCACTCATCGAACGCAATCCGAAGGCGCTTCAACTTGTCCGCACTTCACCCGCCGACCGGCCCATGGCGATCCAGCTATTTGGTTCGGTGCCAGAGGAAATGCGCGAGGCTGCGAAAATCTGCGAGGACATGGGCGCGGCCTCCGTCGACATCAACATGGGTTGTCCCGTGAAAAAGGTCGTCGGCGTGGGCGGCGGCGCAGCCATGATGACCGAACTAAAAAAAACCGCCACACTGGCTCGCGGCATGGTCGAAGCGGTGAAAATTCCCGTCACGGCCAAAATGCGCCTCGGCTGGGATGAGCAAAATCTCACCGCTCCCGACCTCGCCCGCGTGCTGGTCGACGTGGGGATTGCGGCGATCTTCGTGCACGGCCGCACGCGAGCCCAAGGTTTCAGCGGCATGGTCAACCTCGCGGGCATCCGCTCCGTCGTCGAAGCCGTGTCCACCGTTCCGGTGATCGGCAACGGCGATGTCACCACACCGGAATCGGCCAAAAAGATGATCGAGGAAACCGGCTGCGCGGGTGTGAGCGTGGGGCGCGGCGCGTTCTACGATCCATGGATTTTCAAACGCACTGACGAACTGCTCCGCACCGGTCATGTGCCGCCCGAACCGTCGTTTGCCGAACGGCTGCGTGTCATGCGAAGGCATTTCGGTTTGGCGGTTGAAGTCTTCGGGGAAGAACGCGGTTGCCGGATGTTTCGCCAGATCGCGCCGTGGTATGCGAAGCGGTTCGGCCCGGCGGTGGAGTTCAAGAAACGTATCATTAAAATAACCACGCGGGCCGACTTTGATGCGGCGCTAGAAGGTTATCTCGACTGGCGAAAACAGTTTTGCGACGAGCACGGCGAACTGCTGCCGCGTTTCCAGCCCGCGCCGCTCGTGGCGTCGTTCATGCGCACCTCGGATGACGCCGGGGATACTCACGCGATCCCCGTGCCCAAGGGGCCGGTGGAACGCTGGTAATGCAATTACGTCCGAGCCAAACCAACAAGGGTGCAACAAAATCGCGCCCTTGTTCAAAAGAAACAGCGCCACAGTGCGCGTCATCCAATCAGTAGCGCCGCGAAAGAACCGCGCCGGTGTCGTCGCGGAAAATCAACAGCTTGGCTTCGGGCTCGATCTTGAAGAGGGTGATGGCGAGCTTGGGATCCACTTCGGCGCCCACGTTGTACATTCTGCCGTTGAGCATGGCGCGCGGATTTTCGCCTTGGAAGACTCCATTAACGCGAAGATTGACGACAAACTGGCGGAAGGGCGCACTGGGCGGCACAGCTGGTTCGGCTTGGGTGGTTGTCACCTCTTCGACGATTGGAGTGCGCGGAGGAGTGTCGGGTGTTAAGATATTTTGCGGCCGTTCGGGCGCGGCCGGCGCGGGCGTGGCAGTTGGCGCAGGTTCATTGAGCAAGCCCGTCGTTCCAGCTGTGCGTTCACGTTGTTCGACAGCGGTAACTGCATCGCGCGCTTGGGCAATGGCTTTGCCCGCTGCGGAGGTCGGTTTCTCAACCAGCTTGGTTTGGCTGCCGGGCAACGGTTTTGCCGGAGCAGCAGTGGTCGCAGCGCTGGGGTCCGGATTCGCAGGCTTTTCCTCACTGGCAGCGGCAGCGGGTTTGCCGACGGCTTTTGGTTTTGGATTGGCCTTAAGAAGCTCACGGACGCCATAGGTCGCACCGGCCAGCACAAGCACCAATACTACCACGCCAGCCAGCCATTTGTCGGCTTTGATTGTCCGCTCAGGCGGAGCGCTCGTGGGCAATGGCGCTGGTGGCGACGGAGAAGCGGGCGGCAAATCGGAAAGCGCGCGTGGAGTCGGCAGATGTTGCGGCGTCATCAGCGAGGTCGGCGGACGAAAAACCGGCGTCGGTTTCGCTGAAGGAGGTCGAGGGACAGGAACGGACGCCTCAGGCGGAGGCATGTCGGCCATTGGTGCGGGCGGAATGGCTGCAGCGGGCGGAGGAGTCGGCGCAGGCGGGATGGGCGGGTTGGAAAAAGGTACAGGCGTTTCGGCCGGTGACGCCTCGGGCGGCGGAACCTTCGGCTTCAGTCGAAACTTCATCGGCTCCGCCGCAGATGGTTGTGCCGAAGGGGGTTCGGTTTGCTCAATCGGCGTTGCAGCTTCAGGAGGAGCAGCTGGGGGCGTTGGCGCCGGGGGCGGGTTCCCGGGGGTTGAAGCGGGGTTGGCGCGCGGTTTGAGTCGGAGAGAAAGAGGCGGAGGCTGCTCGTCACTCATGGGTCGGTATCATGTTGGCTGGCGGAAAAATTGGAATAAAAAGGTTGGTGCCTGACCGTTTTTTCGACGTGCTAAACATTAATTCATTACTCGACGCTTTGACAGCAACCCTTCCGTAAGTTTTAGGTCAAAAACTCCCACATGCGCATTCCAGCCCTCTTCGTCCTCCTTGCCGCCCTCACGCTCAGCAGCAGCGGTTGCTTCAGCTTTACCAAACACAAGCCGATTGCCGGCGAGGTGGAGGAAAGCTTCAAAAATCGCTGGATTGCGAAACGCATGAGCGAGCTTCAGACCACCGGGAAGGCGACCGATCCCCGCGAAGCCCGCGCGATCGCGCTCGAGGAGTTTAAAAAGAAATACGAGTACACCGCCGTCTCAAAAAAGCCCGATCCCGTGTCGAGCAGTGCGACGAGTCCGTAAGGCACAATATGCCTCGGACGCGGCGATTTTTTCCCAAGATCCGAGTTCGTGTGGGGTCGCTGGTCTCTATAAAAAAGGCGCCGGCCAATACAAGCCGACGCCTTAAGTGAAATGAATATCGGTTATTGAGCGCGTCGCTCAAGGAGTGGCCGTCGGACGGCGCACGGGAGGGGTTAGGTTTTGAAGCCAGAAGCCGCCATATTGTTTATAGGCCTCGTAGCCGCGCGGGGTCAGCGTGGCGGAAAGTTTATTCGCGGCCTCCTGCGACAAGGCACTGAGTTGTGCGGTGCGGGCCTCGGACGACAGTGAAGTATCGCGCCGCACGGCGTTGGCCTTCTGCTGAATATCCTGCTGGATATTGCCGACCTCGACAGAGGTATTGGCGGGCAAACCGAGCCGGGCGACAAGGCGGTTGGTCTGCTGATATTTTGGATCTGTCGCCAGTTTCAGGTCGGCCAAGCGGTCGGGACCAAGCTGCGATTCCATGCTGGCCAAAACCGAGTCGCGGATATTCGTGAGCTGGTCGGGCGATGACGGACCTTGGGAGATCGAGCCGTATTGTTCCTCGGCAGCACGCAAGGCCTTGAACAAGGCGCGGAATTCCTGCTCGTTGGGTTTGAAGGTGCTGAGTTGCGAACGAAGCGTGCTCGCCGTGGAGCTGGAGCGCAGCTCGTAGTTTTCCAATTCTTCCGGCGTGAGCACAGCCGCGAGGTCGGCCCGCTGCTCTTTTTCCAAGAGGGCGATTTTTTGCCGATCCTCAGGCAACATGATGCCGTTGGCCTTGCTGTAGATTTCGTTTCGCAGATCGCCGTAGTCGCTCACGATTGCCTGCAATTGTTCGACCTTGTCCCCCGGGAGGTCGCCAAACTGGCGGCGATACCATTGCTTGCGTTCTTCATCGCCCACGGCATCCGGCCCCAGCAATGCCTTCATCTCTGCCGATTGCTGTTTGTTAAGCTCGCGCATCGCCGACATGAGCTTGGGGTCGAAGGAAAAATTATTGCGCTGCCAATAGGGTTCATCGGCCTGGTTCGCCAGCAGGGCCTTTCGCTGGGCCGAATAGCGTTCGCCGATCTGGGCGGCCACAATGGCACGGATCAACGACGGCGGGAAACCCGCCGCACGCAAGCGTTCGGCGAGAGCTTTGATATCGGAACTTTGTAGATTGCTCCAGGTTTTGGCATCGACGCCCGCAATGGAGGAAGCGGCGCCTGGCGCGCCGGAACCATCCGGCAGATTAGCCGATACCTGCACCGTCGATAAATTGACGGATGGCCCCGTGGCCGGAGTGTTTTTCGGGCGAACCAGCAAGAAGGCCAGAGCGGCGTTGGCCGCGATCGACAATGCAAGCAACAAGGCGAGTGGTTTCATGGACGGTTAAAATATGACAGCGATTTTCCTAACCAGGTTACAGAAATTTTTGGCGATGGCTTCCGTGGTACCTACTTGTCGTCAAAGCCACACCAGTAAAGCCGGACATAACGCTCCAACTCGCTCCGATGCTCAGCACGATAGCCGACATAGTCCTTCGCCAGATCTTTGTCCACGCGGTCGAGCAGGACAAAGGCTTCGAGCAAGCCTTCACGTTTCAAAGTCTTCAGCCCTTCTGTGACCTTTTCCCACTTTTTTAGAGCGACCTTGTCTTCGTCCTTCGGGTTTTCGGTCAATTGCAGCATGGCATTGATGGCTGCAATTTCTTCGCGAAGCGACCGGCGGGGGGTCTGTTCATTGGGATAGTTTTTGGCAAATTCCGCCTCACGCCAACCCACCGCTACGAGGTTATAACCCATGATCAAAATACCATCGTCTTCATTTACGCTGAGGATGATTTGCTTACCTTCGATTTTTGAACGCATCGCCGGAAACCGAGGGATGGTCCGCCCACGCGCTTCAGCTCGCGCTTGAAGCTGCGCCGGGAAATGTTGCCGAGTTGTACGCTGGTAAGGATCGCAAATTAAAGCGGCGAGTTTTTCGTCGAATGCTTCCTGGCTGCGGCCGAGTTTTTCCAAAGCGTCTCCCAGATAGCGGTGGGCAGTCTCAATATCCGGATCGATTGCGATCGCCTTTCTAAACCACTCGGCAGCGACAACCATGTTCCTCGCCGAAAAATGCGCGTCGCCCGCCAGAAGCGCCGCCCTGTAGTTGGTTGGTTCCAGTTCGTAGGCTTTTGCGTGGCTTTCGCCAGCCTTGGCAAAATCATGGCGGCCAAAAGCCTCCTCGCCTTCGCGCATGAGCTGGTCAACTTGTTCGCGATTGGAGAAGTGCCCTTTGGGCAAGGTCGCCTTGATGCCGTCGGGCTTGATCGTCGCCAGAAGGATCGGCGGCATCGGGTCGTCGGTTCCAAGTTTCTCCGCCTGTTCCGCAAGAGCACGCGCCCGCTTGTTCAATGCTTTGGCCTTTTCCCCATCCGACTCCTGATCAGCCTGCGAAGATAGTGCCGACGCCAACCGCGCAAGAACGAATGTGTTTTCGGGGTGAGTCTTCAGCAATGCATCGTAAATCTCGATCGCCTCTCGATACCGGTGCGCATCCGCCAGCATTCTGGCTTCACGGACGCTGGCACGATCAAGTGGTTCCTCAACGTCCGCCGACTTCGGCTGAGTGGTTGTAGTCGGGGCGGTGTTGGTTGAGGTACATCCGGAAACAAACACCAATGAAACCGCCCAAAAAAAGGCAATCGGGGTGCGCATGGGAAAAGAAATAACCGTACCAATTGCCAGTGGCAAGATTCCAAATCCAAGAGGTCTAATCGAACACGCAGAGTTTCTCGATACCGGCGGCGGACCCGTCGCGGAGCCAGCCGTCGAGTTGGGCCTGGTCCTTGAGCTGTTGGCCGCGCGCACGCGGGACCGCGAGGAAACGAATCTCGGCATCGTGCAGCGTCGTCATGTCGCCCCAGAGTTTTTCAAATTGCGCGACCGGGAAAATATCCTCCTGGCCGTTTCCCCAACGTTTCTTCACATCCTTGAGCGTCACATAGCTCGGCATCTTCGCACCAAGCGCACGTACAGCGGTCGCGATCCGCTGGGAATCACTCAGCAATCGGCGGTCGAGCCCGAAAAGTTCCAGCAGCGAGTCGATGTGAATCCACGTCGTGAGGGTGTTGTAATAGGAGAGCTTAAATTCGTCCTCTTCGCGGGCAAGGGCGAGGCCTTCGACGAGGCGCAACTGGCCATTCACCCGGGCGAGGCCGCCGCCGCGGTCCTCGATGCGACGCTGGATCACCTCGATGCTGAGCGCGGCTCCTTCGAGTATGTGTTTTCCGAATACAGTGGGATCGAGGTTGGCGCCAAGCGTGTCGATGTTGTGCAGGAGCAAATGCTCCAAATCGGGTTGGGCGGCGAGCAAGTCGCGGAGCACACCATTGAGAAGCAGGTTCGCCACTTCGTACCAGTGGCCGACCGGATGCAGACATTGCAACGGAAGATTGTCGGTGTAATCCGAGGCCTCACCGGTGGAACTTGCCCATTCGATCAGTGCTTTATGCAGGCTCTGGCGGACTTTTTCCTTTTGTGGATCAAGCTGCTGGTGCGGCATTTCCTCGTAGGCAAAACGCAGGTCTCGCGCGGTCGGCACCAGACGCAGGCCGATCGAGCGACCGGGCGAAAGAATCACGCGACCGTTGTAGTTATAGTTTTTATCCGCAGCCAGCATCGCTTCGATCGGCGCATGCGTGAGGTGGCTCGTCGTGAAAATATGGGGAACCGCCACACCGCAAAGCAGACCAGTGGCGCGACTCTTGGCGAGGTGCGTTTCGATGAAGCTGCGATGACGGCCGCAGAGTTTTGCGAAGGGATGCAGCGCCTTCACTGTGCCTGCACCCTGGGTCCAGCGGCTTCCCGCGCCCGCGGCGAGCGTAACGACGGCGGCGCGACCTTCACGCAAGGCCTCAAGGCCGACTTTTTCGGCATGGGCATCGATACTATAGAGCGGCACGACGTCATCCGCGCGCACGTCTTCGACCCCGGCAGTCGCGGGCAGGCGATTCTGCGCGAGCCCGATCCGTCCGGCGCGGAGATCGTCGCGAATCTGTTCGTGCTGCACGGCATCAAAGCCATTTTCGGCCAGCAGCTCACGGAGTCCGCGGACGGCGCCTGCTTGGTTTGTTCCTTTATTATGGATCGGTTCAGGCAGGATGCGCTGCATCATTGGAGCCAGCAGCGAGCGTTCGCCGGAAGCGTAGAGTTGGGTTCCGGAAAACCGGTCCATTTCGCGGCGCACTTCGGGGCGCAGCGTGCGCGGATCCTGGCGAAGCCAGCGGGGAACGGCAAAGAGGTAAAACTCCGGCGAGAGCATTGCCTCTGAGCCGGTATGCAACGCGGCGTGTGAACCGTTTTCGTTGATTTCGAAATCGTACACGACTGGATCCATCGCGAAAGGCAGCGAGGCCTCAAGCGAGCGCTTGGTGCGCGTCATGATTTCCAGCAATTTGTCGCGCGCTTCGGCTTTTGCCGCCGGATCGACAAAGAAACCCATGCCTCCGCCCGACATGCCACCGAGCATGATAAACCCGCGGAATTTTGCGCCTAGCGTCTGTTTCGCTTCCGCGATCAGCCGCTCCGTGTAAGCCGTGCTGGCCCAGGGAATGATCGTCTGGATCGGGCCGAAGAAATTCCGCGTCGTGAGCTCGGCAACCCTGGCGACATCGCCGGAACGAAGGACGACGACGATGTCGTTCAGGATTTTTTGCGCCTCCTGGCGGGCGAGCCACTCGCGTTCGAGTTTCAACAAATATTTCTCGGTGACCATCTCCAGGATGGGACCGACGTTTTGCGACATGCCGCCATGGACGAGGATGAGACTGTCCTGAAGCTCACGTCGTGTTTTTTCGGATACAATGTCCGGACCGAAAATGGTGTGCTGCGGCAAAAGCCTGCCGCGGCTTGTATCGTGCTCAAGATCACCCGCCACCGCAGCCACGCCCTCGATGAGCTTAATGCCAGGCCAGACCCCGCCGGAATCCTGCCAGCCGCCGCCGGAACCACCGAGCCATTCTCCGAGAATCGCGCGACTCAAGATGGTGCGACGTTCGCTTTCCGAAAGCTTGCCCGTCAGCGAAGCCGTCTGGCCGGTCGCGCGCATGCAGAGGGAAATTAGGCAGCCCAGAAGGTTCGTCGAAACAGCAAGGCGCGAGCCTTTCGGGATGTTGCGCACCTGGCTCACAATTTCCAAACCGCGACCGGGACCGCACAGCCGGGCGAGAAGGTCGGAAAGATTCTGCCCTGAACCTTCGAGGCCTGATGGCACCAAACCCGACGCGATCACGGCGGCTTTGAGCAAGCCGAGATAGTCTTTTGCGAAATCAAAAACGTCCTCCAGCGAACGCACATCGGCCGTCGCCCCAAGATCGACGCTCGTCAGCCTAAGGACTGGTTCGTCAATTACCCTCAAAAAGGCACAAACGGGCGGACGCGCAGCCGTGTCACGGCCGTGCACGCCGAGATTGACGGAGATATTGAGCACCTTTGCACCCTCGGGAAAATCCATGCCGAGGAAGAAAATATCGCTCCATGCCGCGTGGCTAAGATCGAGGCGCACGGCCGTTTCCTCGGAAAGTACGGGCATCGGCTCCTCGGGCGAGGCGCGCTCGAGGAATTCGCGTCGCAAACGCAATGGATAATCGAGGGTGTGACCCGTGCGAAACATCCACTGATTGCCGCGGACCGAGCGCACGGTTTTCTGGACTTGTTGTGCGAGCGTCTTGAACGCCAGGCCGTGATAAGCGACAGCAATGGCGCTGCTCAGTCCGTCGGTCCAGCCGTGCTTGCGTTGAAATTCAAGAAATACGCCCAGCGCTTCCTCGAAACGGCGCGCGAGGCAATGCTTATGTCCCTCGAATGGAATCGCGCCACCGGCGTCGGCTGGATAATGCGGTGGCAAAAAATAACGATGCAGCGCCTCGAGAAAAAAGATCGCGCGAACCCGATGGTAGAAATTCGTCGCCCGCTGCCGGTAAATTTCGAGGTCGGTCGCAATGCGTTCGAGTCCGGCGCGATCGGAGGCGCGGCAGAGTGTTTCAAAATAGTCGGAGCCGCCGTCGGCGCCTTCCACGAGAGCGAGAAGTCGGTTGTCCACGGTGAGTATTAACGGCGGGTGAGCGATTTGGCAGCGTCGGTGGCCAGTTCGTCAGCCAGCAACGCGAGGATTTCCTCGCGAGCCGAACCATTGAGACCGAGGGCAATCTGCGCGCGCAAAACGCCAAACTGCGCCTCCAGGTCGGCACGGCGTCCGGCGAGTTCGGCAGCGAGGTATTTTTCGCGGGTCGGCAGCCGGGCCAGCGCCTGCGATAGGCCGATTTTTGCCGTCGGATTCGCGGCGGCATCCTCCGCCAGCAGGGTGAACACGGTCGGCGTGAACACATGCATGCCGAAGAAACAAAGATAATGTCCGCTGCGCAGGCCGGGCACAACGCACTGCTGCTCCGCCACGGTCGGCGTGGGTTTTTCGATCACATTTTCAATTTGGTACAAACCATGCCGTCCCGGCAAAAGCGAACCAGCTACGGTGCCATAATAAGGCAGATGACGCTCATGCGTGGCCTGCACCGCCGAGATCGAACAACCTTCGGTACCCGCAATGCCGAGCAATTGACGCGTGCAGCTTTTTTCGATGCTGCTCACATAAAGATGATCGCTGACCTGGAGTAGAAAAGGTTCGGAACAAACAAAGTCGCGGCCACACAACACCGCGTGCCCATAACCATTTGCCACCTTCTGCTCGATGAACGTTATGCTCCGCGCGTAGGGCGAAAGAAGGTTTTCGTACGCCGCCCGGTCCACTGAGGAGACGATGAGACCGATTTGTTCGATGCCCGCGGCCAGCATTTCCTCTATGATGATGGCCATGGCTGGCTTGGTGTCGCCATTGCGGTCGGTGAGAGATTGTAGAGGGAGCCTGCGCTGGCTGGGTCCCGCGGCGGTGATGATCGCTTTCCGGATTTTGGCGGTCATGAGAAAACATCGAAGATCGGTTTTTTCTTGATATCGCGCAACTAAGAAAACCCGTTCGACTTTCCGCGCCAGTCGTTTGTGCTTAGCCGTATGCCCGCCCTTTCGCGCGCCGAACTTTCCGATTCCCTGATCAAACGTCTCTCCTGGGACGAACTCGACCTCGCGTACCTGCGACGACTGGTCGAAATCGCCCGCGATGAAGATCTCGCCGGCCTTGGCCTCCGTGCCAAACCACGCAAAACCGGCGACCGCTCCACTGGCAGCATCTCCACCACCCCGCGCCACAGCTCCGCCGATCTCGTCGCCCGCGAACCCCTCGTTGTCTGCGGCCTCCCGCTCCTACCGCTCGTCCTAAAAAGTTACGGCGGCAACGCCATCGCCCAGCTTCGCACTCGTGATGGCACGCTGCTAAAACGCGGCGACGTTCTCGCGACGCTCACCGGCGATCCACGCGTGCTGCTCGCGGCCGAGCGCATCGTGCTCAATTTCCTTCAACGCCTTTCTGGCATCGCCACGCAAACTAAAATCTACGTCGACGCCCTCGGCTCGTCGCGTACCCGGTTGTTGGATACACGCAAAACCACACCCGGCTACCGCATGCTGGAAAAATACGCGGTGGCCTGCGGTGGCGGCTGGAACCACCGGCTCGGGCTCTTCGACCGCGTGATGCTCAAGGACAATCACCTCGCGCTCCTCGGTTCCAGCGACGATCTTTCCGCGGCCGTCGCCCGCGCCAAAAAGGCTACGCCCGACCTCGCCGTGGAAGTGGAGGTCGACCGCCTCGACCAGATTCCCCCTGTGCTCGCGGCGGGCGCCGACATCATCCTCCTCGATAACTTCTCGCCCGCGCAATTGCGCAAGGCCATCGCGCTCATCGGCGGACAGGCTTTCACCGAAGCCAGCGGAGGCATCACACTGAAAACGTTGCCCAAACTCGCGAACCTCGGACTCGATTTCGCCTCCACCGGCGCCCTTGTCCACCAAAGCGCCTGGGTCGACATCGGCCTCGACTGGCGCACCTGACCATGCCCCGCAACCAATCCACCAGCAACTCGGAGATCACGATCCTGCGCGAACTTTTAGCGCACGAAGATGGTTATTTCTCCGGCAGCGCGCTGGCCGACGAGCTCAAGATGAGCCGCGTGTCGGTCTGGCAGCACATGGAAAAACTGCGCGAGCAGGGCTTCGAATTCGAGGCCGTGCGAGCCAAAGGCTACCGGCTGGTGAAACAACCCGCCGGCCTGAATGCCTTGCTAATCGAGGCACGCCTGGCGCCGCAAAAACCGGCCGCGGGTTTTCTGTGTTTCGAAACAATCGACAGCACCAACGACGAGGCCGCCCGCCAACTTGCCGCCGGACGCTCCGCGCCTTTCGTGGTCGTCTCGCGCCAGCAGACCCGTGGTCGTGGACGCTTCGGCCGAGTCTGGCACAGCGAGGACAACGGCAATCTCTACCTCAGCTTCGCGTTCCGCCCGCAACTCCCCCCCGAGCGCATGCAAACCTTTACGCTCTGGATGGGCGTCAACATCTGCGATTTTGTCGCGAGCTACGCCAAAATTTCTCCCGGGCTGAAATGGCCCAACGACATTCTTTTCAACGAACGCAAGGCTGGCGGCATGCTCACCGAGGCCCGCATCGATTCCGATCAAATTCGCGATCTCGTTTTCGGACTCGGCCTCAACATCAACAGCGAGGCCTCCAACTTCCCCCCCGACGTCGCAAAACGCGCCGTTTCGCTCTCTGCGCACGCCAAGACGCCGCTTGACCTCAACAAGCTTGCCGCCGCGGTCGTTGGACGCGTGCTCGACGCCTACAACCAGTTCGTTGATGGAAAATACCGCGACACTTTCGCCGATCTCTGGAATCGCTTCGACCACCTCCGTGGCAAACCGGTCTCCCTTCAGCACGGCAGCCAGCAGATCCACGGCACCGCACTCGGCATCGATGAGGAAGGGTCGCTCATCGTGCGCACCGACAAAGGCAAAACCGAACGCTTCCGCGCCGGCGAAGTGACGATGTCGAAGAAACCGGCCGACCAAAAAACATAAACAGATTTTGCCACAGAGGACACAGAGCTCAGACACAAAGTTCACAGAGATCCTAAACAATAGCGCCATGCGCCCCATTTCGAAACATTTCTATACCACCAAAAAAATATAGATTATTTGATGGCCTCCCTCCTACTCTGTGTCGGAGCTCTGTGGCCTCTGTGGCAAATGCCTTGTTTGTTTTTTCCCAATAATCTCCATGCTCCTCTGTATCGACATTGGCAATACATCCACCCATTACGGCGTCGTTGGCGACGATGGCGCGCTGTTCATGCGCCATCTGCCCACCAAAAAAATCGACGATCCAACCGAGGGCATGGGCCCTGAATGCGAAAAGATTCTTGCCGCGGATTCGTCGATCAAAGGCGTGGCTTTTTGCTCCGTCGTTCCCGAGGCCAGCAAGCGCCTACTTAACGTCTTCGCCCGCGGCTTGCGCGTGCCGCATTTTCAGCTCACGCACGAAAAGAAACTCGGCGTGCCCATCACCTACCCGCGACCGGCCGAGATCGGTCAAGACCGCCTCGCCAATGCCGCCGGGGCCAAAGCGCTCGTTGAGATTCCCGCCATCGTCATCGATATGGGCACCGCTGTCACCTTCGACATTGTCACGCCTTCGCTCGGTTATGAAGGCGGCATCATCGCCCCCGGTGTCGAGGTCATGCGGCGTTACCTGCACGAGCAAACCGCGTTGCTGCCCGAACTCGACGAGAACATTGACGTACCACGCACCATCGGCAAATCCACGATGGAAGCCATGCGCATCGGCACGGTCATCGGCTTCGGCGGCATGATCCAAGCGCTACTCGATGCCGTGCAAAGCGAACTTGTCGCCCGCGGCGAAAAAGCCCCGCATATTCTTACCACGGGTGGCAGCGCGGCTTTGCTTGAGAAAATTTTGCGCACCCCACACCGCGTCGTGCCCGACATCACCCTACGCGGACTCGCCGCGGCGTGGGAGCTAAATTGTTAGTTCTGGATATTGTTTATACTTTACCGCGGCGCGCTTCGAGCTGTTGGCGAATTTCAGCCATCTTTGCCTGCGTGAGCGGATAACGTGAGAGCGCGATCAACGCGACGATCATGCCGACAACCGGGATTGCAGCCAGCAGCAGGCGGATCATGAACAAGGTGTGATCGGACTGGTTGCCTTCTAGCTTGGGATCGTAACCGACCCATTCGAGAATGAAAAAGGAACAACCAGCCCCCATCGCCATGCCCACTTTCGAAATCCAGGAGACACAGGCCGAGAACGAGCCTTCGCGACGACGTCCCGTCTGCAACTCGTCGTAATCGACAACATCGGCCAGCAACGAATAGAACAACATCCAAAATCCAGCGCCCGTAAACGCAGTGAAGCCACAGGTCAAAAGCTGCAGCCAGCCGTAATTGGGATTATAGAGCCACCACGTACCGATAAAACCGAGGATGGCGGCGGAAAACACGACGGCCATCGTCAAGTTTTTGCCGGCACGGCGCGCGATAAAACCGAACACACGAATACCTGCCAAACCAAACACCAGGCCGGCAAGACCCATGAGAAAATTCCATCCATTGGCCTCGGTCACCCGGCCGCGGCATACATAATAGACGGTGGCGGCGTAGCCGAGCGTGCCGACCATGCTTGTGCCAAGGTTGTAGGCGAGGTTCATTGCCACCTGAGTCTGAAACGGTTTGCACCGGAGCGTTTGCCAAAGCGTTTCCTTGATGGAAATTTTCTCCTGCTTTCCGGCGACCACAAGTTTGCCGTAGTATCGCTCTCGCACCAAAGCGACGCAGGTGAGTCCCGCGATGACAATGCCGACGCCGGCGATGGAACAAAAAACGAGCCCGCCAACGAGGATATTGGGTTTACCCTCAGCGAGATTGCTCCACTCGCTTGGAAGCGTGAACAACAACTGCTTCAAGCGTGCGAAGACCGCCATCGGGACCTGCGGCAGGCGTTCGAGCGCATTCTGGTGTGTGGCTCCTTCCCAAAGCGAAAGGGTGAAAAACTGCCCCGCAAAAAATAATCCCACTTCGGGAATTTTCTGAATCGCGTATTTGTAGGAAAAAACGCTCGTGCGCTCGTGGTAATCCGGTGTGAGTTCATTACCGAGACTGAGCCATGGCATGTTGAAGCAACTCACGATTGGCAGATAGAGCGCCGAAGAGCCGATCATGAACCAGAAGTAGTTTGAGATTTCCTTTCCGAAGATATGCGTGGAACCCCAGCCTCCCGGGACCGCCACAAGCATCGGCAAACCGATGCCAGCCAAGATCGCGCCCGCGAACATGTATGGACGACGACGACCCCACCGCGAACGCGTGTTATCCGAGAGCCAGCCGAATAACGGATCCGACACGGCATCGATCACGCGATTCAAAATCACTGCCACGCCGATCAGCCACGAAGGAACCCTGAGGTACATCCCAAAAACCATGAACGCGATGTTGGGGTACAGCCAGTGCCCCCACATGTCGATAAACGTGCCCAAGCCGTAGCCGACTTTTTGGGAAACCGGGACTTTGTCACTTGGGGTTTGTTGCGTGGCGTCGTGGGAGGAATCAGCCGTGGCCTGCATGCGGAAGCGGGATTTCGGGGTTTGCGGGGTGATTTTGCGTTAAATTAGGACCCAAGTCGTCTCATGCAATGCCTAAATCGCCGTGTCCTCATCAATTCTTCGAGGAGGTTCCGTTGTTTTTAAGAAAAACCTGTTTCGCCAAACTTCCGCCCGCCGACACGGTCGATCTGTTTGGCACAATCGCCGAAGCCCTCATTCTCATGCTTGCGGGCCTCGATGTCCGTGCTTTCCATTCTCGTAAATTAGTGTGCAGTAAAGAGCACTCCATGCCCGAAGAAGCCACGCCACCTCCTCCGCCTCCAGCGATCGAAGTCAAAAACCTCGTCAAGAACTACGCCGGTGTCGCCGCCGTGAGCGACGTGAGCTTCACCGTGCAGCGCGGCGAAATCATTGGCTTTCTCGGACCGAATGGCGCCGGCAAGAGCACCACGATGCGCATTCTCACCGGGTTCCTTCCCGCCACTTCCGGCGTGGTCAATCTCTGCGGCGTGCCTGTCGCGAGCGAACCCGACGTCATCAAACGACTGATCGGCTACATGCCGGAAAATAATCCCCTGCCGGAGGAAATGCGTGTTTCCGAGTATCTGCATTATCGCGGCCGCCTGAAGGAAGTTCCCCGCCGCAAGCTCAGCGCGCGCATCGAAGAGGTGCTGGAGCTGTGCGACTTGAAGCGCGTGCGGCACCGGATCATCGGGAAACTTTCCAAGGGCAACCGCCAGCGCGTGGGCATCGCCGAGGCCGTGCTTGCCGAACCACCTGTTATCATCATGGACGAGCCTACGATCGGCCTCGATCCGCATCAAATTTTGAAGGTGCGCGACCTCATCGGCAATTTGCGCGGCCGCATGACCGTGCTCATCTCCAGTCACATCCTGCCCGAAATCGAGATGACCTGCGACCGCGTCGTCATCATCAATCAGGGCCGCATCGTCGCCACCGGCACGCCCAACGACCTGCGCCGCGAAATCATCGGCCATTCCGTCTACCAGCTGGAAATCAATGGCGAACTGGCCGAAATCGCCAACGCGATCACAAGAGTCGAACCCACGCTCGTCATTGCGAGGCAAAGCGAACCCGACGCCACCGGCTTTCGCACCCTGCATCTCACCACCGGCCGCGATGACCCGCTGGGCGAGGAATTGCTCCGCGCGCTTGCGGGCGACACGCGTTTCCGAGTCCGCAGTCTTGCCCGCGAAACGCCGTCGCTGGAAGACGTCTTCCTCGCCGCGACACGCCGCACCTGGGAAATGGTCGACGCACCGGCCAAGCCCTGACTACAACCATTTTCGACCACTAAACCAGACTTGGGATATTTCGAAACCGTTTTCCTGTGAAACATTTTTTCACCATTCTCAGCCACGAGATCCGCATGTTGTTGGTCAGTCCGAGCACCTACATTGCCGCGACCATTTTTCTGGCCATCATGGGGGCGATTTTCACCTCGATGCTGGATTACTACAGCAAAGCCGCGCAAGAGGTGACGCCCGCTGTGCAGTTTTTCCAATACTTCTGGGTGCCGGTGCTCATCATGGTCCCCTTGCTGACCATGAAAAGCATCGCCGAGGAACGCCGGCTCGGAACGCTGGAGACCCTTCTGACCACGCCCGTGACAACGACCGAGGTCGTCGTTGGGAAATTCTTCGCCGCCTACTTTCTTTATATGGCTTTGTGGGCTTGCACCGGCGGGCTCTTCTTCATCCTCCACAAGTTCGCCCTCGACACCCGTTTCATCGAGCAAGGCCCACTCGTCGGCGGCTATATCTTCGTTACGATCTCGGGACTGCTCTTCGTTTCCATCGGCATTTTTTGCAGTTCCCTCGCGCGCAACCAGGCCGTGGCCGGCATTCTCTGCTGCTTCCTGCTTTTCATTTTGATCGTGGGCCTGAGCTTTCTGACCGGAGTGGATTTTTTGCGAACCGAAGTGATGAAGCCCGTGGAGACTGCCGTAAATCATGCCCAGGTTTTTCAGCACCTCACCGATTTCAGCCGAGGCATTGTCGATATACGCCAGGTGTTGTTTTACGTGAGCGGCACGGTGCTCGCGCTGATTTTCAGCATCTTTACCGTCGAGGTAAAACTCCTGCACAGCTGAGCCCACCGACATGAAACTCGTCAAAAGCTTTCGCGCCAACCGCTGGATCCGCACCACCAATCTGGTGCTGCAGGCCATCCTGTTTTTCACGTTCTTCGCCGGCCTGAACTATTTGGCCATTCGCCATCCATGGCGCGTCGATCTCACCCATCTTCGCAGCCAGTCGCTTTCCGGCGAAACACTCGCCTATCTCAAAAAACTCACGCAGCCCGTCAAAATCATCGTCACGCTGCGCAAACCCGATGAGAACGACGATTCGGCGCTTGCCCAAGCTTACCGCGATCTCACCGCGCTCCTCCGCGAATACGTCTACGCCACCGAGGGCAATCCCGCCGGTCGCGTCACTTTCGAGTGCATCGATGTCTACCAGCGCAGCCGCGAGGCCCGCGAACTCGAGCTCAACGAACCAGGCCCTACCCTCGTGCAATGCGGTGAGAAAAAGCACCATGTAGGCCCCGACGAACTTTATCTGATCGAACAAAAAGAAAAGAAAGCCTTCCTCGGCGAACAGGCCATTACTGCAGCCATCCTCGACGTTTCCAGCGCGGATAAAAAGAAAATCTATTTCCTCAATGGTCACGGCGAAATGGATCCCAACAGCACCAACGACGACCAGGGTCTCTCCGCGCTCGCCGCCGAACTGCGCTATCGCAATTTCGAAGTCGACCGCCTCGATCTTACCACCCGCGGTCGCATTCCCAACGACGCCACCCTCATCATCTCCGCCGGACAGGGCCAGATGAACCGCTACAACGCCGCCGAGGAGGAACTCCTGCGCCAATATCTTGCCAATAGCACCAGCGATCGTCCCGGCCGCCTGCTCCTTTTCATTCCGCCCGGCCTCCCCATGAATCCGCAGCTGGAAGCCACCGGACTTGAAAATCTCCTCTATGATTGGGGCATTTTGGCCGACGATGTCTTCGTTCGCGACCTCAATCCCAATAGCATCAGCGACAACGAGGATCTGATCATCGATTTCTTCGACGAGAAACATGACATCTCGAAGATGTTTGCCGCTAACAATCTTAAAATCCGTTTCGGTGCCGCCCGCAGCATACGCGTCAACCCGAGCCGCGCCACCGACGAAAGCCTCTCCGTCACCCGGCTCGCCGGAACCCGTTCCGAACTCGCTTGGGGCGAACGCAGTTACCGAACCAGACCTTACCGCTACAATTCCGGCATCGATCTTCCCGGAAAACAGATCGGTTTCGCCGTCGCCTCCGAGCGCGGTTCGGCCAAGGACAAGAATCTGGGCTACAACGTCCAGGGTGGCCGCGTCGTCGCTTTCGCCAGTTCCGACTTCATCGCCAACAATCGTCTGAGCAACGAAGGCAATCTCACCTTCGTTCTCTCCAGCATCAACTGGCTCACCGGCCGCGGCACTGTGCTCAACGTTCAAGCCCGCCCCATCCAGAAATTCCAACTCACCCTCAACCAACGCGAACTCGAACGCCTCCGCTACAGCCTTCTTGGGGTGTTGCCCGCCCTCGCCGGCTTGCTCGGCCTCATCGTCTACTGGACCCGCCGAAGCTAAATCTTCACCACCGCTAAATTTCCCATGCGCACCAAGGTCACGCTTATCCTTCTTTTGCTGAACGTCGCGCTCTTCGCCTTCATCTACTATACGCGCGTCGACGATGTCGTCAAAGACACTGCCATCCTCGGACCCGAGACCTCCAATATCCAGACGCTGGTGATTGCCACGGCCAGCGCCGATACACCGGTCAAAAAAATCGAGCGCGGCGGCCCGGACGTCGCGTGGACTCTCACCGAGCCCCTCCAGTGGCCCGCGAAAGAACACGCCGTTCACCGCATTATCAGTGAACTGCAGCAGCTTCGCCCCGACGCCAGTTTCGCCGTCTCCACCATAGAAAAAGCCGGTCAAACTCTCGACAATTACGGTCTCGAAAAACCGCTGATCACGCTCACCTACACCCCCGCCGCCACCACACCAAACACTACACCTAAAAGCGTTGTGCTTAAAATCGGCAGCGCCACTCCCGCCGGCAACCGCATTTACATTCTCTCTCCCGACGGCGAACAAATCCACGTCGTCAATCGCAGCCTGGCCGAAAGCCTTTCCCTTCCTCTCGAAGACCTCCGTGCCGATACCCTATTTTCCATCCAGGTTTTCGAAGTTCGCACCTTTAAACTCCAGCCGCCCGGCAATGCCGTCGCCACCAGCATCAACTACGACAACAACCGCTTCGTCTTCCAATCGCCTTTCAAGGACAACGATGTCCGCGCCAACAAAGCCGAGACCGTGCTCACCATCAACAAGCTCCAGGCCCTCCGCGTGAAGGAGTTCCTCGACCCACGCACCATCGACAATACCCGCACCGGCCTCGCTGCGCCCTCGCTTCAAATCACCCTCATCGGCAATAACCGCCGGGAAACCCTCCTTCTCGGATCGACGGTCGAGCCCACCTCGACAAATCCACCCCCCGTCACCACACCCGGCGCCGATTCGTCTCCAACCATTGAATACTACGCCAAGATGGAGGACAAAGCACCAATCTTCAAAATCGCGCTCCCGGTCAAACTCGTCGAAACCCTCGACAATGCCCAGGAAGACCTCCGCGACCGGCAGGTGCTCGACTTCGATCCCGCCAATGTCACCACCGTGACGCTGTCCGCGCCCAACACGCCCCAAGTCACACTTCAGCGCCTTGACTCCGCCGCCCCGGGTTCCGCCACGACCTCCTGGCAGGTGGTCCGCAACAACGGCGAAAGCGGTCCGCAGACGTACCCGGCCGACCATGAACGTATCGCCAAACTTCTCGAAAAGCTCGCCCGGCTCTCCGCTGAAAAATTCGTCGACGACGCCCCTTCGGCTTCCGCTCTGGAAGACTTCGGTTTCAATCGGCCTGCCCGCGAAATTTCCCTGACACTCGCCCGCCCCCAGCCCGGCGCCGCCGGAACCGTCACCACCCTTCAGATTGGAGCCAAATCTGAAGACGATCCAGTGACCTTCGCCAAACTGACTTCGCACCGCTACATCTACCGAGTCGCTTCAAGCATTCTCGCGGATACCCCAACCACGGTCCTGGCATACCGCAACCGTCTGATCCGCGAACTTCCCGTCGGCGCCCAGATCACCGCCCTCAAACTCACTTCTCTCGATCCGGCCAGCAACAACGCCGTCCTTCTCGACGTCACCCTTCCCCTCTCCGACACTGCAACGCCGGACGTCCTGCCTCCCCAGCGCCGCGCCGCGATCGAAGCTCTTGCCTCCCAGCTTCGCTCATTGCGCGCCAAAAACCTGCTTCGCGAAGAATTCCCCACCAACCTCTCCATTGCGGGCGTACAACGCCCCTGGCGCTATCGTTTGGACACCACCCTCACTTTGGTCGGCGGCGCGAGCACCCAAACCACCACCCATACCCTCTATTTCACCGAGCGTCTCGGCGGCACCACGCAGTACGTCGGCTCACCCGACCTTCTCCTCGTCTTCGAAGCCGAACAGCCCTTGATCGATACGCTTTTCACCCTTGTCTACGGCTCGAAGGACCCCGGCCCTACGCCGGAACCACCCGTCACTCCTAAAACTCCCTGAGCCGGCCCGCGCCCGATCAGACCGCCATCGCCATGAAACTGCTCCGTGCCTTCTGGCTGTTTGGCAAATGGTGCGCCGATTGCCTGCGTGACATCGCGCTTGTGTTTCTTTGGTTGTTTCTCGGCGCGATTCTGCTCGTTCAGATCAGCGTTGTTGCCAACCACCAGCTTCCCATGCCGGGCTGGATGCTTCGTAAGATTGAAACGCGCCTCAATACGGCCGGCCTCAAGATTCAGATCGGGCACGCTTCCATCGATACCACCGGTCGACTCAGCCTCGAAGATCTAAAGTTCACCCCGCTCACCTTTGACTCGCCCCTCGCGACCGTCGAAAATCTCCGCATCAGGCTCCAGCCTCTTGCGCTGCTCGCCGGTGAAATAAAACCCCTCTACATCCGCGTCAAAGGCCTGAGCCTCCTTCTGCCAGCCATGTTCTCCACGTCCGGGCAGGCCGAGGCCGTGATCAGCGATTTCAACCTCGCCTTCGGGCCGTCCGCGGAAAACTTCGCGCCCGATCAAGTTTCCGGCCGGGCCGGTGGCTTGACCTTCGACCTCCACGGATCCCTCGACCGTCCGCTCGATTTATTTTCGAAACCAGGAACAACACCCAATTTCTTCGGCTTCGACCCCGTCTTTCTCAAACGTTACGTAGACCATGCCCGTACGCTCTCCCGCTTTTCCGCCGAGTTCGCCGCCTTCGATCATCCACATCTGTCCGTCGAACTGCTCCCCATCGGCACCGCCCGGTTCACGCTCACCGGCGGCAAACTCGAAACCGATCTCGCCCGGTTAAGCCCCAAGGCAGGCCGTCTCCGCGCCGAGGGCATTCGCCTGTTCACCAGTGTTTCTTTGCGCAAAACCCTACCCGATACCGTCGCCCTCCAAATCTCCTGCGCCCATGCCGGCACCACCACGGGCGCCGAGGTTCGCAACGTATTCTGCCGCGCCGTTCTCAAACTGCCGACCCAAAACGAACCGCTCTCTTTCGCCAATGCCGTTGTATCGACGTCCGTCGCCAGCCTCAGCCCCGTCACCCTCCGCGGTGCCGTAGCCGAGATAACCAGCACGGGACCCGACCGCGTCGCCGCTGAGTTCTGCACCGAAACACTCGGCGCCAAATGGTACGCAAGGGCAGACGCCGACACCGCCAACGGCCGCGCAGGTGTCTTCCTTCGCGGCGCGCTCACCAACGAGATCATCCAGCAGGTCGCACCCCGCCTTGGCATTGAAGCCGAAGTCCTCCTTAAACTCAGCGCACCCGCTCCGTTGGATTTCAAACTGGCATTTGGCGATAACTGGAAATTCCGCAACGCCCGCGGACACCTCAAGAGCGGCTACCTTGTCGGCTACCATGTTCCTTACAACGAAATCGAGGGAGACATCGATTTCGACGGCACGGAATTGCTGTGTCACAACCTCGCCGCTCGCCAGGGCGAAAACCACGCCACCGGTTCCTACTGGATGAATGTGCACACTAACCAATTCCGCTTCCTACTGGCCGGCCAGCTCCGCCCGCTCAACATCTCGGGTTACTTCGATTCATGGTGGCCGAATTTTTGGAAGTTTTTCGATTTCCCCGCCTCCGTGCCAACGGCGGATGTCGACGTCGCTGGCTTCTGGCACACGCCCCGTCACACCTCTGTCTTCGTCAGCGCGGACGTCACTCGGCCCGCGATGAATGGCATCACCTTCGACCGCCTGCGCACGACCATGTTTATCCGCCCACACTTTTACCACGCGCTCTCGCTCAAACTCGATCAAGGTGATCGCAATGCCAGCGGTTCGTTCATGCGGGTGGTCGATTTTCATCGTGAAACGGACGACCTCAAGACCATCGATTTCGATTTCACCACCAATCTCGACCTCCAGGAAACCGCGCGCATTTTCGGCAAAGAAGGCGCTGAAACCGTGGAGCCCTTTACCTTCGGCCAGCCGCCCAACCTCCATCTCGTCGGACACGTCGACGGCCCCGCGTCCGATCGTGGCGCTCACCGCAACATTCAGTTGGACCTCACGTCCACGGGTCCTTTCGCCCTCTATCATTTCCCTCTCAACGATCTTTCTTTCCAAGGCACCATTCGCGACGACGAAATCATTCTCTCCGATATCCGCGTCGCTTTTGCCAGCGGTCGCGCCACTGGCACCGCTCGTATTCATGGACCCGATACCAATCGCCAGCTCAGCTTCGATTGCACGCTGAAGGATGCTTTGCTCGGCGAGGCCATCACCACGCTCGAAGGTTATTCCGCCCGCTCACGCGGCGAACCGCCACCCGCCCAAAGCCGTTTTCAACAGCAAAATGCCCAGGGCCGCCTCAATCTCGATCTAGGCGCCCAAGGTCTCTACAGCGATCCTTTCAGCTACTTCGGCCACGGCCACATGGAACTCACCAGCGCGCAACTCGCCCAGGTCAATCTGCTCGGCTCGCTCTCCCAACTTCTCAGCAAAACCCCGCTTTTCCGTTTCACTGCCCTCCAACTAAAGGAGGCGCGCTGCAGCTTCGTCCTCGAACGCGACAAGATCACCTTCCCCGACCTCAAGATCACCGGCACCAATGCCGTCATTGACACCACCGGCGCTTTCCAGCTCGACAAGAAAGTCGTCGACTTCACCGCGCGCCTTTATCCCTTCGGCCAGGGTCGCAATGCCCTCGCCAGCGCGGCCGGGTTCCTTCTTGTTCCCCTTACCAACGCACTAGAGCTAAAACTCTCCGGCCGCATCGATCAACCCCACTGGCGTTTCACCTACGGCCCCACCAGTTTCCTGTATAACATCACCGGGGCCAAACCCAACGAAAACCTCCCCGAAAATCCATCGGCCCCAAGCGGTCCCCGCAAACTTCCCCAGCCATACCTGCGGCGCTGAAATCCGACGCCGCATCGTTTGCGCGAAACAACATTGCCGGAGCACCCGCAGCCGCTTTGACTGGGAACCGACGAACACGGATGGCACCCCAGCTCCCAGGCCCCCTCCTGCTAAGACGCCTTCATCTCGGACTCACGACCGCGCTGATCGCGCTTGCATCCATGTCGCTGGCGGCAGGGATGCTCGAGTTTAACGAACCGATACTTTGGGGCATTTTCACGTCTCCCTTGTCCGCCGGCGTCGCCGCGGGCTTTCTCCTCTTCGGCTTTTCGCTTCTCGGTGTGGAACTCGGCTGGAGCCGCGCAGGCCGGCTGGCCCTCGTCCCAGCCGCGATCGCTTGCTACCTCCAGCTGCAAAAACACCTGCCCCTGCAGCTGGCCTCACTCACCGCCGCCGCCCCAGCCTCCGCTGTCCCCAACACGGCACCGACTCACCTCGTCCTCGCTTTTTGCTTCGCCCTCGCCGGCCTGAGCCTCTCGCTGCTCTCTCATAAAAAAACTTCATCGCGTGCGCCACTCGCTCTGGCATTCAGCGGCTCTCTCAGCACTGCCGTCGGCGGTTCCACCCTCCTCGGTTACACCCTCAATCTACCGGCCGTTTATCACTGGGGCACCACCGACCGCCTTGCGCCCGCCGCCGCCATTCTTCTCATCCTGCTCGGTCTTCTCTATCTCAGCCTTGCTTGGCATCGCCACAGAGCCGATCGACCGGGTGCGCCCGCCTGGTTGCCCATGCCCGTTGTGGTTATGTCAACCACCTTGTCCCTTATCCTTTGGATCGGCCTGCGCGAACGTGAAGCCATCTACCTCGGCACTCGCACCCAAATCGCCATCAATACCCTCGCCACGGCCATCAATGCCGAGATCGACCATCTTACCACCGCTGTCGAACGACTGGCCCGCCGCTGGAACCAGGCCCCCGATCCCAATCCAGTCCTTTGGGAAACTGACGCCCGAACCCTCCTCGATGAAGCGCAGGGTTGCATTGCCGTAACCTGGCTCTCCCCCCAACGCCGCACCCTTCACGTTTATCCCACTCGTGGCAACGAGGCGCTCTTTTCCTACGACCACAACACAGATCCCGCACGCCGCGCCGCTCTTGATGCCGCCAGCCTTCACCTCGCGCCCACGCTATCCGCCACGCACGACCTCCTGCCGGCAGGACGCGGTTTTTCCCTCTGGTGCCCCGTTCTTCGCAACAACCAGCTTGCCGGTTACGCGGGTTGCGAAATTCTCTACCGCCCCTTCTTCGCCGCCCTTTGCCAGAAGCTCAAACTCGCCGGCACCTACGACATCGCACTTTCGATCGGACAAGAACTTATTTATACCGCCAACGTGGGCAGCAGTTCCAGCGCCGCCCACCACTTCGAATCCATTTTCAGCCTGCATGACCGGCGCCTTCGGATCGAACTGACCCCATCCAGCCAATATCTCCAATCCAACCGCCGACCCCTCCCGGAAGTCGCCCTCCTCGCCGGCCTCGGCATCACGGTCCTGCTCGGCCTCAGCGTCCATCTCGCCAGCGCCGCGCGCACCCGGCTTCGCGACTCCCGCCTGGCTAATGTCCGGCTTCTCGCCGAAAACGAGGAGCGTCGTCGCGTCGAAGAAATGCTCAAAATTTCCGACGAACGCCTTCGCCTCGCCCTCGACAGCACCCAGATCGGCATCTTCGAATGGAATCTTCCCATCAATCAGCTCTACTACAGCAGCGGCGTCTGGACCATGCTCGGCTACCTCCCGGGGGTGATACCGCCCACTCCCGAAGCTTGGACTGCCCTGATCCATCCCGAGGATCTTCCCGGCTATAAAACCATCGTCGAGAACCAACTCAAAGGGTTGGTCTCCTTCATCGAACCCGAGTACCGCGTCCGCACCGCCGAAGGCGAATGGCGCTGGATCTGCGCGCGTGCGCGAGCCGTCAGTCGCACGCCCAGCGGCGCTCCGCTTCGCATCATCGGCACCCTTCAGGATATCACTCCGCGAAAAAACTCCGAGCAAGCCTTGCGGGAAAGCCAGGCCGCCGCCCGCAAACTCGCCTTCGTCGCCAGCCGAACCGACAACCTGGTCATCATCGCGCGTCCCGACGGTTCCATCGAGTGGGTCAACGAGTCTTTCGAGCGCGTCATGGAGTTGTCTCACTCTGAAATCGAAGGACGCAATCCCATCACTTTCATGGTCGGCCCCGAGACCAATCCCCGGACCGTCCGCCGCATCAAGGCCGCCATGAAACGCGGCGAAGGCATCAGTACGGACATCGTCAACTATTCCAAATCGGGAAAAAAATACCACCTTCACCTCGAAATCCAGCCGGTCCGCAACGAAGCCGGTGTGTTGGAAAATTTTATCGGCGTCATGGCCGACATCACCGCTCGCGTCGAAACCGAACACAATCTCCGGCGCGCCAAGACCGAGGCCGACGCCGCCTCGCGTGCCAAGAGCGAATTCCTCGCCTCCATGTCGCACGAAATTCGCACGCCCATGAACGGCGTCATCGGCATGACCAGCCTCCTTCTCGACACCAAGCTCAACCACGAGCAACGCGATTACGTTTCCACGATCCGCAGCTCCGGCGACGCCCTGCTCACCATCATCAACGACATTCTCGATTTCTCGAAAATCGAATCCGGCAAACTCGAACTCGAACGCCATCCTTTCGATCTCTCCATCTGCCTCGAGGAGGCCCTCGACCTGTTTTCCGTCGCGGCTGCGGAAAAAGATCTCGAACTGGTTTATCACATCGACGATGCCGTACCCGGTTGGATCGTTGGCGATGTCACCCGCCTCCGCCAGATCCTCGTTAATCTCGTCAATAACGCCGTCAAGTTCACGCCGTCCGGCAGCATCGCCATTACCGCCACGCGTATTGGAACACCGGATACCAATCCCGCCATCGCCAAACCCGTCACCATCGAACTCGCTGTCACCGACACGGGCATCGGCATCCCGGCCGATCGCATGCACCGGCTCTTCCGACCGTTCAGCCAGGTCGACTCCTCCACTACTCGCAAATACGGCGGCACTGGCCTCGGCCTAGCCATTTGCCACCGCCTGTGCGGACTCATGGGTAGCGGCATCACCGTAACCAGCACCCAGGGACAAGGCTCCACCTTTAAATTCGAAGTCAACACCGAATCGGTTCCGACTCCCCCTGGCTGGGGCCTCCCCGAAATGCCCGTGCAACTCAACTACGGTCCGGTCCTTTGTCTCGACGATCACCCCGTCACCCAGAATCGACTCGAAACTTTCTTCCGCGCTTGGGGTGCCCGAGCCACCTGTGCCCCGACTCGTGAAACCGCAGCCGATTTCCTCGCCCGCGACCTCAAGCCGTCCGCCGTCGTTCTCGATTACAATCTCGTCAAAACCCGCGAAGCCGCCCCGCTGCTTGCCACGCTTCTCGAAAAGGAAATCCCCACGCTCTTCCTGCTGCCCAACGCGCAAACCCCTGCCGCCGATTTGCCACCCTGCGAGCACTTTTCCGTCATCTCGAAACCTCTTCGCAACCTCACCTTGGTGCGCGGTCTCCAAGCTCTCTTTCACGCCCTGCCTGAAAGTACCCCTCCTTTCGCCTACGCGCCCGCCGCCAATCAACACCTGCTCGCCCACGAAATCCCGCTCAACATCCTGCTGGTCGAAGACAATCCGGTTAACCAAAAAGTCGCCCTTCGCTTCCTTGATCGCCTGGGCTACCGCGCCGACGCCGTCGCCAATGGCATCGAGGCCGTCGCCGCTTTGGAGGCGCGCCGTTACGACCTCATTTTAATGGACCTGCAGATGCCCGAAATGGATGGCTTCGAAGCCTCCCGCCAAATTCGTAAACGCTTCCCCCTTGAACACCAGCCCCGCATCGTCGCCCTGACCGCCAATGCCCTTTCCGGCGATCGTGAACTCTGCCTCGCCGCCGGCATGAATGACTACATTGCCAAGCCCGTGAAACTCCACGAAATCGCCGATTCCATCCGGCGTCAGTTCAGCGGCAGCCGCCCCCCGTTCTGAACTTAAAGGTCACTTGCTCCGCAAAATCCGGCGTCGGAGTTCCATAAACTTCGGCTACGTTTTCGAAAACGTGTCCCAATTGGGTAACCTTGCCGTTTACAGAGGGTTCAACTCCTCCGAGACAACCAGCCGCCAGAGGCCATTTGCTTGCATATTTTTGGTTGACGAAAGCAAGCCATCGTAAAAAGGTTCTTCTGACACCCACCTGCGATTATCGCAGCTTCAACCCATAACTCACACCACAGCAGAAAGACACCTTCGCCCCTGCGCGACTAGGACTCGAATCCTTTTTTGTCCCATACCAACAACCACACCATGAAACCCACACAACCCAACACCATGCAGAACATCCATCGGAGCTTCTTCCGATGGATGACCACCGGCGTTGTTGCCTTGGTTTTGAGCCTCACCTCCGCGGTGTACGCCCAAACCACCGGCACTATCTCCGGCCAGGTCGTCGATAGCTCCACTGGCAAGTACCTCGAAGGCGCCGAAGTCAACGTCAATGACCTCCGCACCACCACCGAACGCGATGGCCGGTTCACGGTCCGCAACGTTCCCGCCGGCTCACAGAAAGTCATCGTCAACTACCCCGGCCTCGAAACCACCGAGAGCGCCGTCGAAGTGGCCGCTGGCCAGACGGTCGACGTCGCCGTCAAAATGGCTTCCTCCGAAGTCATCACCCTCGGCGAATTCAAAGTTGAAGGCGCCAAGGAAGGCATGTCCCAGGCGGTGGCCCTTCAAAAAGTCGCCATCCAAGCCAAGCTCGTTACCGCTGGCGACCAGTTCGGCGCCATCTCCGAAGGCAACGTCGGCGAATACCTCAAGTACCTCCCCGGCGTCGGCGTTGACTACAACGTAAACGACGCCCGCGGCGTTTCCCTCCGCGGTCTTCGCACCAGCTTCACCATCATCGCCGTCGACGGCACACCCATGGCCTCCGCCTCCTCCGGCGCCGCCAATCGCCGCTTCGAACTCGAACAGGTCAACTCCACCAACGTCGAGACCACCGAAGTCTACAAAATGCTCCTTCCCGACGCTCCAGCCGACGCCACCGGCGGCTATATCAACATGGTCACCAAGAGCGCTTTCGACCGTCAGGACATCCAACGCATCGAATACGATGTCAGCCTCCTCGTCCCCAGCAGCCGCCTTAACGACGCCCTTTCTTCGCAAGCCGGCACGTGGGGTGGCAGCGAACACCATGTCGTCCGTCCCAACATGGATATGAACTTTGCTCGCCGCGTAAGCGACAAGTTCGGCTTCAATCTCAGCTACAAGCTCTCCGAACGCTACGACGATTCACCGCGCACTGAATACACATGGCTCACGACAGCTGCTGCCGCCAGCGGCACAGCAGCCACCAACCCGCTCACCCTGGCTGATCCGACCCTTTCGGTTTACAACCAGAACAATGAGCAAAAGCTCACGCATCGTGAATCCTTCGGCGCAAAACTGGATTACTTCATCACCGATTCCACCAAGCTCACCTTCTCCGGCCAATGGAATTGGTATGATCTGACCTTCAGCCAACGTGCCATGACCTACACGTTCGGCACCAATAGTGTCGTCAATCTGCCCGGTATTGAAAACAACCAAGCCGCTGGCTCCGGACGCTCGATTGCAAACAACGTCAATCAACGCCGCAAGTATGGCACGACCACCCATCTCAACACCACACTGCGTCACGAATTCAATGACCACTCGAGCGCTTGGCTCACAGGTTATTGGTCGCAGGCTGACAGCAAATATCGCGACACCACCGGCGATTTCCTCGCGCAAGTCAGCGCAAACTACAATGGCAACCCCGGCTTCGTCGTTAGCAACGTTGCTTCGAGCCAGAAGAATCCCGGAGTTGCAGTCAACGGAGCCACTGAAGCCCAGCTGCGCAGCCTCGCCAATTATACAATCCAGAACGGCGCGAGCACCCGTTCCCGTCCGCTCACCGGCCTCGACACCAAGAGCGGTGTTCGTGGCGACTACAAATATGAGCTGGATCTTGCCGTTCCGCTGACACTCCAAAGCGGTTTTGCCTACGATGTCGTCAGTCGCGGGATCAATGAATTTGAGTTCCGCGCTCCGACTTCGGTCACTGGTTCCGCTTCAGCGATCGCCTCCGACTACATCTTCGACTACGGCTACAACTACGGTGTCGGCCAAGTCGTGGACGTCTACAAAGCGTTTAGTCTTTTCGGCGCAACCGTCATGGATACCCGGCCCAATACTTGGAACGTCACCCACTTCCAGGAAGACAACAAAGCCGGATACTTCCGCGCAGATGCTGTCTTTTTGAAGAACCTGACTCTCGCCGGTGGCGTTCGCTGGGAACAGCACAACCTTGAAGCCAATCGCTTCAGCGTCGTCACGGCCGGTTCCCGTCCGAACACCGTCAAATTGGACTATAGCAAACTGTATCCTTCGCTCATGGCCAAATATCAGCCTACGCGCCAATGGATCTTCCGTACCGGTGTTAGCAAGACCGTCGGTCACCCCGACTATGCTGAAGTTTTGCCGACCGTCACCTACATCGAAGGCAGCACGACCGGTATCAACATCACCGTGCCTGCCGACGGTCTGAAACCCTACTACGTCACCAACTACGACGTGAGCGGCGAATACTACTTCTCAAAGTCCGGCTTGGTCAGCGCCTCCATTTTCCGCAAGGACGTTGAAGGCTTCATTTCCGCCGTCGGTATCACTGACCCCGCCCAGCGCCGCGCTTTGATTCGGAAGCATATCAATCCGAATTTCTCGGACACCGATCCTCTCCCAACCGGTACGTTCCAAGAATATCAAAACGGTAAGAATTCCACCGTCGAAGGTCTCGAACTGATGTACAATCAGAACCTCTCCTTCCTCCCGGCTCCGTTCAACGGCCTCAATCTCCAGGTCAACTGGTCAAAGATGGATGTCGATGCGGACGCCGACGTAGATCCGGTCACCGGCCTGCCGAACGGAGGTACGTCCACCCAGTACGCCCAGGAAACCGCCGCCAATCTGCAAACCTTCAACTTCGCCATTGGTTACCGCCAAAAGAAGTTCAGCACGCAGGTCAGCGCGAATTGGACCGACGACAAGCTGATCGCCACTTCGATCTCGAACAACACGCTCAATTCGTATCAAGCGCCCGACTGGAAGGTAAACATCACCGCGAAGTACGAGCTGAATCGCCACTACATCGTCTACATCAACGTCAGCAACTTGTTCTCCCAACGTACCGAATACTACCGAGGCTCAGCCCTCGGCACGCAGGACACCACCCTGCCGTTCCGCAAGTTCGAATTCGGCTACCCTCACATCGCCCTCGGCGTGAAGGGCTCGTTCTAAACGAAGAACGAACCAACGATTAACTCCAAGGCCCGCCACACGGCGGGCCTTTTTCATGCCCATCGGATGCCGATCGCGTCACCCGCCGCGCATCGTGCGATACGTGGGAGCCCCAAAACCAACTTGTCTCGTATTACGTCACATAACATTTTACTATCACCAATACTTTCCTTCCCTCCGGCTTCGGGCAATCCCTGCTTCGCCCAATCACACCTTCTTTTGTCTTTTCTGTTTTTTGTGTCCTTTGTGTTTTTTACCGCCAATCTCTCCTGCATGAAACGACTCCCCGGCGTCCTCCTCTTCCTCATCCTCGTTCTCGTCCTCCTCCAGATCCTCACCATGCGCGTGCTGAGCAGCACCGGGAAACGCGTCACTATTCTTGAGAAGAAAGTGGAATCCCTACAGCCCGCTGTACAGCAGCCGGCTGCTCCCGCCAAATAGCGCAGCAAATCCCGCTAGCGTTGGCGCCGCGTCACTATTTCCAAACAATCTAACGCGTCCGCGCCGCTAAAGAATCTCCTCCCACTTCCCTTTCTAACTGTTTCGCGAATAAAATAATAAAGGCGGGCGCGTTTTACGGCGCCCGCCTTTTGTTTCACCCTCAGCTAGACCAAAAACCAAACGTGCTTGGCTTCTTGCCAACCCGCCAAATCGGGAGGCCAGAGGCCGGTCCAACCGGCTTGCCAGCGGTTATGTCAAGAAACGCACCGAAATGCGCCAGCGAGCTACTCGCTATATATGTTTTAAGGAAAATCCTCCCGGCGTTACGGACTTTCTGCATTTTTCTAAAAAAAAGTTTGTTTATTCGATCGGCCCATCCCGCAAAACCCTCGGTCGACCCGCGCTCGGAATGCAAATTTACCACATTATGCATTTATAATTAATGACTTAAGTAAAATTTATCCCGCTCGCCATCTTTTCTTCGGCATACTGCCTAAAAGGGTCAATTACCCCTCGCATTGACAATCCAGTTCGCGAAAGACCTCATCACCCACCTCTCCATGTCGTCCTACGTCGCCGAGATATCGACTTTGCTGCCCTGGTTTTTGCCCACCGCGGCTTTCATTTTCGGCGCGATGATCGGCAGTTTCCTCAATGTCGTCATCTACCGGGTTCCGGCTAACAAATCCATCGTGTACCCCGGTTCGCATTGCGCCTGTGGCGCCCCGATCGCTTGGTACGACAATATCCCGATCGTCAGCTGGTTCATCCTCCGCGGACGAGCTCGCTGCTGCGGACGAGCCTACTCGTTTCGTTACCCGTTCATTGAATTGCTGACCGGTTTATTATTCCTGTGGTGCTGGTTGCGGTTCGCGCCCGAGGCTCCCACCAAAGCCCTGTGCGGGATGGCGTTCATCTCGGTTCTTATCTGCGCGACCTTCATCGACCTGGACCACATGATCATTCCCGATGTATTTACCGTCTGGTTCGGGTTGGTTGGTCTGGTGCTTTCCGCGGCCGCCCCCGCCTTGCATGGTCAGATGACAGGCAACTTCACCAACGACCTCGTGCACAGCCTGACCATTTCCGCCAAGGGACTATTTATCGGTTCCGCACTGGTGCTTTGGATTGCGTTTCTTGCCGAACACATCCTGCGCAAAGAGGCCATGGGGTTTGGCGATGTTAAATTTGTCGGTATGATCGGAGCGTTCTGCGGCTGGCAGGGCGCGGTTTGTTCGATCTTTGGCGGCGCCGTTGTCGGTACCGTCTGGTTTATATTCGCGCTGATCTGGCAGAAGATCTCAGGCCGTTCCCAGGCGATCCAAACCCGCCCCCCCGAACCAACAGCCGGCGAAGAAGCGCCGCCCGTCGACGAGTCCCAACCGTTCAATTACCTCAATGCCGCCGCGCTTGCCGCCGGTGTGCTGGGCGTGTTCGTCGCTTTCGTGCGCCCCGCTTTTCTTCCGAGCACCGACGCTCCTTTTCTTTTCGAATCCCTGCAATCGGTCACGACCGCGCTCACAGGACTTCTCGTCGGTTCCGGCGCGGTCCTCAGCGTGGGACTTCTCGTCGAAACGCCATTTAAAAAAGACTGGCTGCCTTCGCATGCGGTCACCTTTGTCGGCGCCATCGGCGCTTTCAGCCGCTGGCACGAGGGCTGGTTGGCTTTGGTGTGGGGCACGTTGTCCGCCACTATCGTGACTGCACTCATCTTCGGGGTGCTCAAAGCGTTCGCAAAAATTAAAAACCAGTCCGAAGCGACAAACCAGCAGGCCCACGCACCGGCCGAGCCGCTCTCCGAAAACGATATCGACAAGGCCCCGGCTCCGCTCGGTTTCGGTATGCACGTGCCGTTTGGCCCGATGCTGGCCATCGGCGCGTTGCTCTACTTCCTCGCGGCCGACCGCTGGATCGACAGTTACTTTGCTCAGTTCTCCGAAATCATTGCCCAAGGCCCGCTCTGATTTCTCCGCGGTTTTTTTCGATCTGTTCAGCAAAAAGGCGCGCCGGTGAAGACGCGCCCGATGAAATAAATATCGATTCTATTTACACGTACTCCGCGCCTGGCCCCGTCTTGAGATGCAGGGTATTGGGTGCTGCGCCAAATTTTGTTTTGTAGGCAGCAGCCACGCGATCGGCATCCGCCTGCGCAAACGAACCATTCGTCATCGCCATGACCGCGCCGCCAAAGCCGCCGCCCGTGAGCCGGGCGCCGAAGACGTTTTTAGCAGTCGACAGAGTGTCGACGAGAAAATCGAGTTCCGGCGTGCTGTTTTCAAACTGCGTCTGCGAACTGCGGTGCGACGCCGTGAGCAATTTGCCCGTGGTCGCAAGGTCCGCTTTCGCCAGGGCCGCCCGCACCTGCGCTACTCGGTCGATTTCCTCGATCACGTGTTTCGCGCGTTTGAACGCCGTGGCATCCAGCTTTCCTTTGGCGGCTTCGAGCTTTGGCAGCGTCGCATCAACGAGCAGCGGAACACCAAGCACTTTCGCCGCCTCCATGCATTCCCGATGCCGCGCCGCGTAGAGCCCATCGACCAACGCATGCTTTGTGTGCGTGTTGAAAACCCAGAAATGTGCGTCCGCCGGCAACGGCACCGTCTCGAACACCGGCCCGCGACAATCGATAAAAACAAGATGATCCTTCTGACCGAAGCCCGAGACTCCCTGGTCAAGAATGCCGCAAGGCACGCCCACGAATTCGTTCTCCGCTTTTTTCGCCAACTTCACGATTGTCTCTCGCGATGGTTTTTCACTCGTCAACGCAGTAAATGCGAGCGCCGACGCCAGTTCGATCGCCGCACTGCTGCTCATGCCCGCGCCCGAAGGCAAATCGGACGCATCGAGAAATTGAAAGCCGCCCGGCCGCTTCAGACCGAATGCCGGAAGATGAGTCCAAACGCCGAGCGGATAGTTCACCCAATTGAGTTCGCCCGTCTGCTTCGCCGCACGCGTCAGATCGATCTTAACCATCTTCTTGGAGTAACCGCTGTAGAATGACGCTTCATTGCCCGGCACCGCGCGCGCCGCAACCCAGATGCCGCGATCGATTGCCGCGCCCAACACCGTGCCACCATTGTAGTCGGTGTGATTTCCGATGAATTCGATGCGTCCCGGAGCCCGGGCGACAACATCCGGCGCGGAGCCGAAGACTTCTTTAAATTGAGCGACGATTTTATCCTTCATATGGAAACGACGATGTTGGCTGCCCCTTCGGGCGAAAAGCTCAACAAACGCCTTCCAGTCACTCCGGGCAAGGAAATCATCGCCATCCCAACAAATCCCTCGCCGGTTCCCACCACCGAACGCAATTCACCGCACTTCTTGCCATCGGCAAAAATCTCCGCGGGTAAATCCACCGGAACGACACCTGTCCCAGCGACACGCACCAGCCTCCGCCGAACCTGCCCCATGCTCTTTAACCGAGCCATCACTTCCTGGCCCAAATAACAGCCTTTCGTGTACGAAATTGCATCGCGCTCCAAAGCACCCTCGTTTGGCAAATCCCCCTGGCCGATATCGCGTGGCACCGCTGGAATCGCCGCTTCGATCCGCAACCGCTCCAAATCGCCAGCCCCGATTTCCGCGGCTCCGTGGGCCCGCAGAAAATCGACCGCGTTGTCTCCACTAATTCGATACAACCATTCGAAGCTCGTCGCCCCCGTCCGCCGCCCGGCTTCAAAAACAAATCCCCCGCAAGCCTTCGCCCATGCCTCGGCCTGCGGTCCACTGGCCCCGAGTACACATATGCCCGCCCAGTCGTTCGTGACATTCTCCACGGTCACATCGTCAGCTATGATAAAGCCTTCCAAATGCTTACGTAAATCCTCCGCCGGAGAAAAGAGACTCACACACCACCATTCTGAACCCCGCAACAACAGAAAGCTGTCCGCTTGAACCTTCCCTTTATGATTAAGCCACAAGCCGTAAGCAACCTCGCCCTCTTCGACACAAGGTCGCAGATCCTGCGTAAATTGCCCTTGAAGAAAGGAAAACGCATCTTCACCCGTAACCTTTAATACCGCCGCTGGCCGGTATGAACTAAAGATCACTGAAGTTGTCGGGATTTCCATGCGCTTTATCTTATTCCAAACGTCGAATTTGCAAATCTACCCACAAAAACGGCAAAAGATTTTGTTGACGAATGCCCGCTCATGCGTTCTGTTTTCCTCATTAGATTTTCCTTCTTCTCCCGCCTAGCGGGAGTTTTGGGGTAACTAAGAAAGCAAATGGCCGGTCGCTTAGGGGTAGGCGACCGGCCAACTTTTTTTCCCGAATTGGGATTCAAGTCACGCTCAGACTTGCAACACACGACAGGACAAGCACGGTCAGTCCCCTCCATGCAGAAAACGTCCGACATCCACGTCGCAGAGACCAAAGCACTTCCTTCGCCCACGAAACTTGTGGCCGAACTGCCCAAGACCGAACCTCAGGCCGCCTTCATCGCCCACGCTCGCGAGGAAATTCACCGCCTCATTTTCACCGACGACAAACGCTTCCTCCTCGTCGTGGGCCCTTGTTCCATTCACGACACGGCTGCCGGCCTCGAATATGCCAAAAAGCTTGCCGTTCTCGCGCGTGAAGTTTCTGACCGCGTGATGATTGTCATGCGCGTGTATTTCGAAAAACCGCGCACCACCGTCGGCTGGAAAGGCCTCATCATGGATCCGCACCTCGACGGTTCCCACGACATCGCCACCGGACTTCGCACCGCCCGTGCTTTCCTCCGCCAAGTGCTCGATCTCGGCCTGCCCACCGCGACCGAACTTCTCGACCCCATTACGCCTCAATATATCGCCGACCTGATCTGCTGGTCCGCCATCGGCGCTCGCACCACCGAGTCGCAGACTCATCGCCAGATGGCTTCCGGTTTGTCGATGCCGCTTGGTTTTAAAAACAGCACCGACGGCACCATTGGCGCCGCAATCAACGCCATCAAGGCCGCCTCGCAAAAACAGACTTTTCTCGGCATCAACATGGACGGCGTCGCTGCAGCCGTCACGACCAATGGCAATCCCGATTGCCACATCGTCCTTCGCGGCGGTGCAGCCGGCCCCAATTACAGCCCGAGCCACATTGCCGAAGTCGAGAAGCTCCTCGCAAAGGCCAGCCTGCACAAGACCATCATGGTCGATTGCAGCCACGACAACTCCGCGAAACAACCGGAACGCCAGCCCGAAGTCGTGAAAGCCCTGATCGAACAGATCACCACCGGCAACACGTCCATCATGGGCGCCATGATCGAGAGCAATCTCCTCCCCGGGAACCAGCCCTTCCCCCAGCCAAAAGAGAAACTTCGCTATGGCGTTTCCATCACCGACGGCTGCATCGATTGGCCGACCACGGAAAAAGTTGTTCGCGAAATCCACGCCGCTCTCGCTCCACGTTTCGCCTGAAAACGGACGGCACTGCGCCGTCACTGCTAGTTCGGCTCGCGCTTGGAAGCCAGATTCCGGGCGGAGTCCTTTCGCCCTTCTGCATTCTCCCTTCTTCATTGGCGCTCCGGGCATATGACAGTCCGGCAAAAATCTGCGCTAAGAAAAGCATTTGGTGCGTGTCAACACGCTGGTATTCATGGTTAACTCTAGGTTCTTCGCATCTATGAAAACACCTATTCGTGTCGCTGTCACCGGCGCCGCCGGTCAAATCGGTTACGCCCTCCTCTTCCGCATTGCCTCTGGTGCAATGTTCGGCCCAGACCAACCCGTGATTCTTCAGCTTATCGAAGCCCCGATCGAGAAGGCCCTCAAGGCCCTCGAAGGTGTTGCGATGGAGCTCGACGATTGCGCCTTCCCGCTGCTCAAGGGCATCGTCCAAACCTCCGACCCGTCCGTCGGTTTCAAGGACGCCAACTGGTGTCTCCTCGTCGGTGCCAAACCACGCGGTCCCGGCATGGAACGCGCCGACCTCCTCAAGGACAACGGCAAGATTTTCATCGAACAGGGCAAGATCATCGACGCGGTTGCCGCCGCTGACGCCCGCGTCGCCGTCGTTGGCAATCCCGCCAACACGAACTGCATGATCGCCGCCAGCCAGGCCAAGCGCCTGCCTGCCGAACGCTTCACCGCGATGGTCCGTCTCGACCAAAACCGCGCCCAGAGCCAATTGGCCAAGAAGGCCGGCGTCGATCTCACCGAGGTCAAAGACATTTTTATCTACGGCAATCACAGCCCGACGATGTTCCCAGCCTACGCCCATGCTTCGATCTCCGGCAAGCAGGCCACCCGCGTCATCACCGACCTCGCCTGGCTGCAAGGCCCCTTCTGCGAGACCGTCGGCAAACGCGGCGCCGCCATCATCGCCGCCCGCGGTGCTTCCTCGGCGGCTTCCGCTGCCAACGCGCTGGTCGACCACGTCCGCAGTCTCGTGACTCCTGGCGCGATCCACTCGATCGCCGTCAAGTCCAACGGCGCCTATGGTTTCGACGCCAACGTCTGGGCCGGTCTACCCGTCCGCACGACGACCGCTGGCTCCTACGAAATCATTCAGGGTTATGCCATGGACGACTTCGCCAAGTCGAAGATTGCCGCCACGAACAAAGAGCTTGTCGAAGAGCGCTCGTTCGTTGCCAGCATGCTGACCGCCTAAACGATTTGTAAGTTTTTATTCTTCAGCGGCGCCTTCACCGGCGCCGCTTTTTTACTGCAGGGCTATCGAGTGCGACAACATATGGTCCAAAGCGTTTGTCATCCAATAAACTACAAACCTTCTAATTGATCCAATCGATGGATAGAAATTTGCAATGCCCGCGCCGACTACGCCAATAAGCCCGCCAGCACCGGCTGTTTCGTAAGCGCGAAGGCTTCGCGAACAGCCACAAAAGCCTTCAGCAACTCCCGTGGCGCACCACTCCGCGGGAAGACCATCGCCAGCTCCCCTGCCTCAAAACGCACCTCCGCCGAAACTCCCGGTACCGACAAAATACATCGGCTGCAATCCGAAGGATAATTAACCGCCAACTTGCTCGCGTCGTCCAACCCCTCAACGGCGTCGATCACGGACTCAACCGTCGCGCCTTTAGTTAGTACAAAAGACAATTCGGAAAATTGGCCCGCAAACAAGGTGTCGCATTCCGTTGTTGCCGCAAAATCCGTGCTGCGGAGCCCGTGCAATGCACGCGTCGTCACGTAGCTCGCGGGATCAGCTTCATCAAGAGCATAGGTCAGCTCGAACGTAAAATCCTTTGCCGATAGCACAGCGTTTGGACTTGTGACATCGAGTGTGAGCTCCTTTCGCTTGTAGCCAAAGGTTTCACGCGCCGCTTGGAAAAACTTCTCCGCCTCTTCCGCCAGTTCGTCAGCACAGAGTTTGGCCAAAAAACCTGAAGTCGCGGCATTCACCGCGTCCGGCACCGTGTGATGACTCTTTTTGAACCCGCCGAGCAATTTCACGAGGCCGCTGCCACGTCCGACGAAACGCACGTGGTGAACAAACGCGGAGGATTTTTCGGTTCGCGACGCCATGGAAGGCATCAGCGATGCCCGCGAACTCGTTGCGAGAAAAGCCAAAACAGCAAACACTCGCGGCGAACCCTTGTGTTTCCCGCCTTAACCTGCATGTTATGTCGTTCATGTTCTTTGACTGGTACGCGCACCAGTTCATTCAGCCTTCAGAATTCCGTCGGGCCATCTGGCCTCCGGCTTCTGAGCTCTGATTTTCACTTTTGGGGGTGTTCTGGATTCGACCCTTGGTTGGAGCGCGTCGCTGCCGTTCGAGGATGAAGGTTGGCCTCGTAAATCGTCCTTCAAAAAAATAATAGGCAAGACCGAATACATGCCATTGGCCGCCTAAGTGCGGCCTCGTTGGACTAGCGACACCTGCTAGTTAGCTCTAACGTCGACAGCAGGCATAGCGCGCGGAGCGACCCGCGGTTTGCGCGCAGTACTTCGACCCGGGGGTTGGCTGGTGCTTAAGCGCGTGGAGTCACGTAACACCGGCGAGATAAAAACTTCACTACAACGGTAGACGCGGCGGGCAAAGGCCAGGGGCACGCGGGTTCAACTCCCGCCACCTCCACCATTTAGACCAACGACTTACAGAAGTTTTTGGTAATTCCTGTCACATTCCTGTCATTTTTCGATTGCTTGTTGCAACGGATGGCTGCTTTGTTGCACCCGATGGCACGGAATGCAGACAGCGATCAAGCGCGCCCGTCCGCGTTGAAATCTTGGGAGTATCCCAAGAAATCGGGCATCCGTATCCGTGAGATATTGAACCTCCATGGCGGAGATGCCTTCGGCGGAAGTTTTCAGGTCATCGCCCCGGCCAAGATCACCGGCGGTCTGCGTGAACGAAAGCAGTTCAAGACAAAGACTGAGGCGGAAGAACACGCCGAAAAGGTCTTCAGTGGATACAAGAAACAAGGCCACGATTTCTTCGATCTGTCCGACGAAGAACGTCGGCAAGTCGCCGTTTGCTTACCACTCCTGCGCCAGCAAGGCATCACCCTGCGCGAGGCGGTGGATTTCGCAATCAAGCGATTCTCGGTAGCAGGCAGAGGCAAGACCGCACGTGAAGTCGTTGCGGAACTGGTTCAAAGCAAAGAGCAACGTTTTCAGCGCGGGGATTTGCGTGAACGGAGTTATCGGGATTTCAGGCATCGGGCCGAAAAATTCGCCAAGGGATTTGAAAAGCGCGTGGCCGCAGAAATCACCGGCCAGCAAATCAAAGACTGGTTGAATGCTCAAAAATTGGGGCCACGAACCAACAAAAACTACATCGCGATCATCGGCGAATGCTTCCGGTACGCTGTCCAGAAACGCTACCTCGCTCTTTCCCCTCTTGATGACCTGACTGACGTCGACCGCAAGGAACTCTGTGGCAACGGTGGCGATGAGATTGAGCCAAGCATCCTCACCATCGAACAAGCTGAGAAGCTGCTGACAGCAGCCAGGAACAACCCCGACCTCGGCTTGCTGGCGGCGGTGACTCTGGGCCTATTCTGTGGATTGCGTTCGGAAGAATTAAAGCGACTGGATTGGGCCAACGTGCGTCACACCGACGCACAGCCGGTCGTGACCATCGGCGCGAAGATCGCGAAAAAGCGGCGTATCCGTCATGTGGATATACCGAAGAATGCTGTGCAATGGTTGAGCCTCTGCGTGAAGACCGAGGGGCCAGTTGCCGAAAACAACCACACAAACGATTTTCAAAAGCGTTTTCGGAAGCTGCAAAAATTGGCGGGCTTTGGCCACGATGACGAAAAGGGCGAATGGGTTTCCACATGGGAAAACAACGCCATGCGCCACAGCTTCGGCAGTTATCATTACGCACTCCACGGCAACCCGCTGGAGACCTCACGCCTTCTCGGACACAAAGCCAGCGACCAGGTGCTGTTCGACCATTACCGAGCCCTAGCGACAAAAGTACAGGCAGAGAAATACTTCGCACTCTGTCCGCCACCGCAAAAGCAGGGTGACGCCACGATCTCAACAGGGTGAAGAATGCAGTCTTTCTTCATCCAACAAATTATCGTGAGGCTGACCGCATTTCTGATTCCAATCAGATTCAGGTGATCAGTTCCACGGCAGCCTGCACCTCGCGCCGTTTCTGCACCTCGCAAGCGATCAGAGCCAGGTGCCAGTCATTGAAAATATTTTGCCGCTGAAGCACACGGAGGCCGATTTCGGTCACGCTCATCTTCCACTTCACGGAAGCAACCACACGTTGCTCGTCGCGATCAAAGAGGGAGATCTCTCCCTCTTCAATCTCCGGCGCCTGGCTCATGAATGATTCCACGGCTTCTTCCGGAGAGTCAGTAAATGCACCTGAAACGCAAACGCCGGCCGCATGTTCAACAACCACCTGAAAACGTCCGACACGACGGACGACGGGCACAGGCGCTGGGACAACTTCTGAGGTGAGTTCGATATTCGAGGGAATGGTTTTCACGTGTGCCATTTCGCAACCACCCCAGACAGCGATCAACGAGGCGTACCCTCCGAAATTGGTGTAACCAAACTACACCAAATCCGGTAGCCACGAACCTAAGCATGTAGCCAATCTGGCGGCTCCGGACACGCGGCAGCCAGGGTAGTCCGCCGCGCGGCGAGTTCGCTCTGATATTGTGTTTTCAATTCAGCGAGCCGCGATAAATCGCCATGATCGCCCTACGCCAAGCAGGTCGTCACGACCAGCGGTGTCGTGACTGTGGTCATCCACACCCAAGCGAAGGTCGTAGCGAATAGCCTGTCGCTTCGTTCACCCACACGGCACAACCACCAGCGCAGAACTATCACCGGCGATCCGGCGTGAACCACGTTCCCGATAGCGAGCGGTAGTCGCAATCGCAGGCATGTCCGCCACGGCGGAACGTCCTTTTTCACCGGAGCATTCTTGCTCTCTCTGGCAGTCCCTCCCACCGGAACGCCGCTGCGCGGGCAGGTTCGTTTTGGTCCTCCTTGAAAGGAATCCCCCCAACCGCCCCCTCGTTCCGGTCGGCACCCCCGCCCTTAGACGAGAGAGCAATCCCGCTCCTCAAAATCAAAAAGGAACATCATGCCCGCCAAGACCGCTCAACCCGCCTCGCAACCCAAGAACGCTGCATCCGCATCCAAACTGCCGGTGAAAACCTTCCGCCTCGGTCGCATTAAAGCCGCCGTATGGGAGAACGAAGCCGACCTGAAGAAATACTATAACGTAACCTTCGCCCGGACCTACGTGGATGAAGCGAAAAACTACCACGACACCGACAGCTTCGGTCGCGACGACCTCCCGCTCGTCGCCAAGCTCGCCGATCAGGCGCACACATTCATCTTTGAGCAGCTCGCGAAACTGAAATCCGAGCAGAGCGAATAATCCATCGCCTCAATCGGCGGCCGGTTTCCCCGGCCGCCTTTTTCACGTCCTCCGCCGCCAAGCCAACAACCAACTGAAATCGACCCAATGCTCGCATTGCTCGTTTTCTTCTAGCGACTGCCAGCCGCTGGATTTCGCCATTGTACACCCGGTCAAGGTCGTATCGCTGCGCGATCTCCACCACGCGCAAACGTTTCGCTTCCCCCTCGTTGGTCCCCCTACGCGGGACACGGCCTCGGCGCTTCACCCAGCGCTTTGACTTTCGGGTGTCGGGCAAAAATCGCCAATCGGCAGTAGGCGATAAGGTCACGAACCGTGACACACGCCCGACGCGCCGAACGGCTCCTAATCATGAGTTCTGAAAACGTGTTCGGCGATATGATCTATTCCTACTCTCGCAAACAGGCCATCGAGGACGGCGTCCTCGTCGACCTTAGCCAGGTCGAGTCCGTCAAGCAGCATTGGAAATATCCTTTCGCCTGTACCGATACCGTTTGGTTGATCATCGAAAAAGCCTTGGAGCAACCCGGTCAGGATGTCTCCGGCATCTGTCATGACATCTGCACCATGGCCAAGCTCGCTCTCAAAGGCAGTGATGAAGCCGAGCGAGTACTCTTCGAGGTGACCATCGCAGGTCGGACGCAGGCGCTGAAACTACACTGCGGCCCCGGCGACACCTCTGCGCCGGTGCTTACGTTGATGCTGCCGAACGAGGACTAAACTCGGGGACTTCGGTCCCCTTTTTTCGTCTATCAGCGCTATAAACGTCCCGCAAAATCTCCCGTGTTCTCGGTAGGTGCGCACTAGTGCCAACACAAAACCGACCGGATTTCCTAACTGTAGATCGGCCGCCGTCGCGTGCCGATATCAATGAAAAGATACAAATCTGCCGCGTTTCGCGGCCAAAACATATGCCAACCTCCACCGAACTCCCCCTCAATGGAACTTCTCCAAACGGTCGCAACAACGCACGTTCCGATACTACGCTTGACGAACTTAGCGAAATCAAACGGCAGCTGCTTCAAGCAGAAGTCCGTCTCGCAAAAGCGCGCGCTAACGCCGCCGGAGCCGAAGCGGACGTGAAAGTCTTGAGCGCACGTTTGCGTGCGATTAGCAGGTAAACCGCACGTCGCCGCGCGCAGATCACAACGAGGCCGGCAGAAATGCCGGCCTTTTCCGTTTGTTATCTGAGGAATTCGCTGGCTCGTGTCTAGACGGTTACCTCTGGAGATTTGTCTGTGGCAGCTGTCAGTTTGCGAATTCGCCGTTGAAATCCCGGACGAAAAACGCCCTCAGGCGTAATATGCACGTAACCTTTTTGCACAGCATAACACATAAGCTCGCCCTTCTGGTGCAGGCCCAACTTTCCCATAATTGCTTTCCGATGGGTATTAACCGTGTGCGGTGACAACCCCAATCGTTCCGCCGCCCGTTGATCGTCGGAACCATCCCCAATGACGGACAAGACCATCTCTTCCTTATCGGTGAGCGCATCTAGCGTGATGTTTTTAGGGCGCTTCACGTGAGGCACGAACGTTGGGCTGACATAAATCTCTCGCTCAATCACGCGCTGTAACGCCGTGTGGAGATGGGCCAGCCCTTCGGCTTTCACGTCGAAAAGCCCGTTGTACCGAACCTCTCGCAGTAGGCATAAGGTGCGTGAATCCTTCCGGGCCGTGACGATCAAGACAGGCAAATCACGCTCAATAAAGGGCTCCAGATGTTCGAGCCCGTCCATATCTTCGATCTGCACCCCCGTGATAAATATGTCCGGCATACTCGCCTGGATTGCTTCCAACGCATCGAATCCTTTTTGAAATACTTCAACCTGGGCACCACGCCAATATTCTTTGATCTGCCGACAAATCATATCGCCATAGAGACGGTTGGCTTTCAGCACGACGATACGAGGCGCGGCAGATTTGGGCGGCATTGTCAGGGAGTAGTTGGAGTGAGTGTCAGTTGTTGCCCATCCGCATGAGGCACCAGCCGCCCGGCCCCGTCACCACCGCCCAGCAATTCCTGCGCGAGGGCATTGCGGATCAAAAGTTCAGTAGCATCACGCATCGGACGCGCACCAAGCCGTTCGTGGTAACCGCGCTGTATCACGACTTCCGATACAGCTTTCTCTGGTGTGATTGCGAAGCCGCGTGTCGCAAGCGCAGAGCATTCCTTCGCGATCATCCCGCCGGCAATCGCGCACTGAGCATCAAAATCGAGTTTATTGAAGACAACCGTGACGGTGATGCGCGCAAAGATTTCCGGACGGAGTTCGCGTTGCGCGTCCTGGCGCACAAGACGCTCCATCGTTTCATACTTTGATTTGCGCATTCCCATGATGCGCTGCGCACCGATGTTACTCGTGAGCACGATATACCATTGAGAGAAATCCAACACCCTGTTACGCCCGGTAGTCAGACGAGCCGCGTCGAGCAGTTGCAGCAGCACGTCGAGGACGCGTGGATGAGCTTTCTCGATTTCGTCGAAGAGCAATGTTCCGCGCCCCTCGCACGCATCGAACCCTTCGGCAATGCGACCCGCCTCATCGCCTGTACCGAGAAGAAGCGCCAGGCGATCTGCCGTCTGATATTCCGACATGTCGAGTCGAACTACCCGGTCAGCACCAATCAGATCTTCGGTGAAGCGAAGCGTGAGCTCGGTTTTACCAACGCCAGTTGGCCCAAGAAACATGAAGCTCGCTTTAGGGCGACCGGCCGTCGTCAGGCCCAGTTCACCGTGCTGGAGCCGTTCGGCCACGAGATCGATAGCCATGTCTTGCCCTGTGAGCACGGTCTTGAGGCGCGTCGAAAGCGAGCGTAGTTGCTCGCGCTTCGCATCAGTCAGGATCATAGAGCTTACCATTTCACCTCCGGATTCTGATTCTTTACCGGGCCTGAGGCAGGAGCGACCGGTGCCGATTCTGCCAGCGCAACCGTGCGCTGACGATTGCGCTCTGTTTCCAATTGCTCCTTCAACTTGAGCACATCGGCACTCTGCCGAACCAATGTCGCGAACAATGCTTTTACCTTTTGCTCCGCGTCAGCCATCGTTGCTTGAGCCGTACGCATGTCCGTCGTGACCTGACGTTGCTTGGCAAGCTCTACATCCAACTCCGCGCTAGCTGACAGCGGTGAAAAGCTCGGCGGTGGAAACGACGTCCGAGGTGTGGATTCAAGAACGTTGCTCACAAATGACGGGACCCGCGTGCGCCGATACACGGCGTGCGGCTCATGGCGAAGCGCCGGGTTCGCCGGTTCGCGATAGCTACGCATCTCGTATCGCGTTTCCGCGTATTTGACGGAAGAAGCCACTTCCAGCGGTCGCAACGGTGGAACACGATCAAGGACAGCTGGCTCGTTGGCACAGCCCGTCAAAAGAACGGTGAGCATAAAAATCGGCAAGAAGCGCATATTTATTCCTTTGGTTGGTTCGGTTGAGAAAGAGGAACGGTCTCGATCTCTGGGCGCGCGGGCGTGTCAGGCTGTCGATTTTTCACGCCAGCAATACTGGCTTTCTGCGGATCAACCGCCTCTCGCACGTAGACGTAAAATTCTTTTCCGGCTGCCACACGGACGAAATAGCCGTTTTCTTCGATGTCCTTCAGCGTACGTTTCGCGTAAAGGTTAAAGACATCGCCCGCACCTTCGCGAACTCCGTTCGAAAGTGAACCGGTGATGGTTGTCCCTAAGGCGTTTTGCTGGCGGTCCTGCGTCCCGCGCGCAAAGCCGCTCAGTGCAGCCGAAGCGAGCATCTTGAGTTCCTGCAGATCGTCGCTGGCCACGATGCGACCCCTGATTCCACCTGAACCATCCGTTATGCCATAACCATCGATGTCCTGATCGTATTCGCGATCCAGCGCTACGCCGTTGAAAACGAGCTCGCGCCCGTCCTGCCAAACAAACCGCCAAGCGCCGGTCGCCGTGATCCGATCGCGCAGGCGTCCCGCGCGTGCCGTGCCATGCACTAGCGTGTTTGCCGGGATGATCTTTTTTCCGTTTTGCCAAACGTCTTCGAGCAATACCGCGATGAGCGGCGTTTCGAGATTCGCGCTGTCGATCGTGTTAACGAGCTTACACTTCAAGAGTGTGCCGAAGGGGATGAATCGCTCGGGCGGTTGTTCCGTTTTGTCAGACTTACCGGCTGGTGCGTCATAGCTGGCAAGCAATGAAGCGTAGCGTATTTTTTTCGGTTTTGGCTCTGCCTTGGCCACCGCTGCTTTCGCGTTGGCTGGCGTCGAGTCAGACGTACCGTTTTGCGCAGCTACTGCCGACACTGGGCGGAAAGGAATGATGCCGTTTGAAGCGACCTCGTCATTTTTAGCTGTCTTCGTTGGTTCTGGATTCACCTGCTGCGGAGTTCCGCTTTCCAATCCTTGGGTCAGTGGCACCTTCACCTGGCCAAGTTCGACTTTTTTGTTTTTATGCGCGGCCAGCTTCTCTGCTTCGCGCTGGCTTGCCTGGTGTTTTCCGTAAATCCAAAGACCGGAAAACAGGACAATGACAAAGATGACGAACAGACCGAATTTGCTTTTGAAAAAGAGGGCGAGTGAACGGGGATTCATCGGCGCGCAACCTCCCTTTGCACGACCGGAGTCATGGAGAGCTGCGTCGGACCGGCGAGCGCAGTTGACGAGGATCGTGAATGCGTTGTCGACGCTCAGATCGTTGCGTGTGCCATCCGGCAACCCGACAATGGCGAACTCAGCTTCGGCGATTTCGCCTGGTTGGAGGACGCGTGGGCCATTGGCAATCGATTGCTCGAAACGTTCCTGCACGATGCGTGCAGCAAACGTATTCGGCGCAATATCGATCACGCTGTCCGTCGTGTTGCGCAGCTTCAGGAGAAACACCACCGCATCCTCTTTCGAGAAACGGTAAATCTCCTGCACGGTGATTTCGATCTCCGGTAAACCGATAATACGATTCGGTGTCCGCTGCGAAACGCCCTCGACCGCTTTCGGCAGCGCCTTCACCAGGAAAGGATATGCGCGCGCACGATCAAGGAGACTCAAGCCAATGCGTGGAGAAAACTTCACTACCTCCGGCACTGACTCGACGCGTGCAGCCGTCTGCGCATCGGCGCGTTTGAAGATCGCACTGGCGACCGAATCGCCTTCGACCGACTGTAATTGGAGGACGTATGCGCTTCCCTCGAATATCGCCGTCAATCGTCCGGCTGCGCCGGGTTGGAGGCTTCGGATCAGGATAAAATTACTTCCGGGTGCGTGGGTGACGTGAAACCGAACCGCTAAATCCTCCTCAATTTCAACCGCCGCCCCACCCCGGTCAATCAGCATGTCGGCACCCGCCACGGCAGTCAGTGCGCCGGGAAATATCACCGTCGTAATTTCACGTGATACTGGCAGGTCAACCGACCGTGTGGGATCGAGAAGAAAATCGCGGATTGGCTGAGCGTGAAGCAAAGATGCGGAGAAAAATGCCAGGCTGAAGAATTTCCACATAGGTTTTCATGTTTTAATTGGTTCGACTTGGAACGCCGCGACCGCAGTCGGGAATCGTCCGTTACGGGTCAGGTCGGGGTTCACCAGAAATTTGAACTTCACCCGGTAGCGCAGGACTTCGGTGATCGGTGCGCCTTGATATGCGCCGACACGGATCAGCTGGATGTCCGCCGAGGTGTAGAAGGCATTGTCACGCGTGCTGAGAACTTCGGGAGGGCCGATTTCAACTTTCTGGTGAAGAGACTTTGCCTCGAATTCCGCCTTGGTCTTGCCGAGCGCAGTCTGCGCGACTTGCGCCGCATCGCGCAAAAAGAGCTGTTTGAAAAGCTCCGGATTATCCAAGCCCGCTGGGTTGCGTTCGAAGAGCGCCTTGCAAGCGAGCTTGGTCTGCATCGCGTGCAGATCTTTCGCCTGTTGAATATCGACGACCGCCGAAACGTAATAGGTACCAAGACTGTCAATCAGCACGACCTCACGCTTGTGGGTGAGTTTCGCGATGAGTTGTTGACGGTCCCAAGCCGACCAAATCCACGCGGCAATCGCGATAACGAACCAAATCAATGAACTACGGCGTTGTCGCTCGAATATCGCGAGCAACGAGTTCTTCTGTTTGCCGAATTTAGGCACGGCAGGAGCCTCCACCCGCTGGGTGGCCTCGGAAGTCTCTGTCATAGTTAGGTTATTTCTTGTGTGGTTGCTTTGTCCGCTGAGTCTGAACTTTTTTAGGAATAGGAGGTGGGTCGCTCTCCGATTCGTCATCGCGCAAAAACTCGCCCAAGTTTTTCGCGATGGTTTCTTCCGCATCAGCCAGACGCTTCAAAGCCCGTGCTGACTTCTCAAGTGCTTCGGTGTGTCGTCGGTTGGTGTTGAACATAAAATCAAATATCGAGCGCTTCTTTGTTTGGATCATCATTGTGTGGTTGATGGTCAAAACCGCTACGGCTTTTCTTTTTCGAACGATTATGCGCGAGAATTTCCGCAGCCATCTTCTCAGAAGTAGCAGCTCTGCGAGTATGAGCTTCAGCTGCCATTTCAGCAGCAACCGTATTCCTCCGCATGTAGCTACCTTGATAAAAACCCGAAAGTCCATTGATTGCTGTACTCGTGGTCCGGGCTGATCCACCTCCACGTGCAGCCGATTCACTTCCGGTCGCCAATGTTCCAACAGCAGCCGCTGCGATCACCGCAGGTGCGGCTCCACCACCGGTCGCAACGGTGACCGCCGCACCAGTACCGCCAGCGAACGCCGATTGCATGACCCCACCGATCCCTTGTCCCATCGCTGCGGCCGGGTTCGCTCCCATCAACAGAATTTTCGTCGTGACCCATGGAGCCAGAATCGAACTGATCAGCATCCACGCCCCAACAAGCAGCACCGTCAACGCTGGCGCAGCGAGTGGAGCACCAGCTATGAACACTGGAAGCAAATTCGCCGTCGCAGCAGCATCGAGCATTGCGTTAGTCACAACTGCGGCCATCACCCAGCCGAACGGCCAGCAGACGAGAGCGATCAAGCCGAGCAAGAAGCGTTGAGCAACTCCGGCCATCGGTCGAACCATGAAGAACGCGAGGAAGATCGGACTGATCGACCAGCCGGCCGTCAGCAAAACACCGCCGATGAGTTTCACCACGTATTGAACTCCCCACGACAACCAACCGAACAGCCACAAGAATGCGTATGATATGGCCGTGCCAATCGATTTGGTTCCCCAGATGATATCCCACACGCTAGAGTTGGGATTAGCCGAGGTTTTGCCGGCAATGAACTGAACAAACCGGTCGTCTACCGCAGTAGGGTCGACACCCATCATCGCCGAGAACGCATAAACAATATCGTTCAGCCTCATTAGCCACTCACGCAGAAAAACTGTGCTGATCCCGATGATGAGCACTTTGGTCAAAAGCCAGACGAAGGAGCTCGCGTCTGGACGGCTTCGCACTGTTTGAAAAACCAAGCCCGCAGCCACAATCGCGCTTCCAACATACGCACAGCCGCCCCACAACGTGGAAAGGCCATCGAAGTAGGAAGACGGAAGTATGGTGCCGAAAACAGGGAGCATCGATAATTTTAGTTCAGGGATTCGGTTTGGTGGTTTGTGGAGGTTGCTCAGTTTTCTTCGCAGGCTTGTTGAGTTTGAAGAACGGCTCGGATTTGAATGCATTGGGCAATGCATCCATTTCTTTGCGGGCGGCTTCGGCCCGCGCCTTGGCCTCAGCCTCTTCCCTGGCGCGACGAGCCTCGGCTTCGCGGTCCGTACAAGCAGTTGCAAAAAGTGCGAGAAGCACGCCTCCGGCGATGAGCATTGTTTTCATGCGCAAAGATTGACCGAGTAACCGTAGGAAAGTTGCGTTACTGGCCTAAACGCCGTTCAGTTACAAATTGGAGCATGCACTCGTAGTTGGGCGTGAATGTTGTGGAAATCTTGTCCACCTCCTGTTGCGAAAGCTTTCGCCGCGTCTCGGCCTCTGCCTCAGCTTGTGCATTCTGCATCGCGGTGGCCTCTGCCTCTTTCACTTTCACCTCGGCAGCGCTAAGCGAAACTTCCGAATCCACCGTCGAGAGCTGGGCATATTGTGCGTCTAGCACTGCCTGAAGTTTTTGTTGCTCGGCCTCGGTTGTCGCAGCCTGCATCGCTTCGCTTGTGAGCGCGATGCCGCGCTTCAGATCCTGGCGTCGGGTGTAAACGTCACTTTGCACCGACTTGAAATCATCAACTGTCACTATCACATCGTGTGACTGCTTAAATAGCCTGGGATCGCGCGTGACCGGTCTCCCGTCGAAGTCGAAATACTGAGGTGTGATTTCCGGGAAGAGGCCACCTCGCGTGTCACCAAAGAGTCCGCTCCCGTTGATGGTCGTCGTGCGGTCGTTCCATCGTCTGACCTGTGACGGCAGACTGAGGTCACGACGGAATTCGGAAAATCCGATCAGGTTGCGATAGGTCGCCATGTCACCCATGCGTTGCAACTGGCTTTCGAGTTGTCGGATTTGCTCAACCTGATTTTTTATCTGTATCACCTGTTTAGCAATTTGCTCACCCATTGCAGCATAGTTCAAAACGCTTTGCATGAGATTTGGGACGTCGAACACGGCCCATTGAGCCGAGGCGGGAATCGCCGTGGCGACGGCGAACAATACGAGTGCGATTAGTTTTCTCATGATCCAGTCTCCTCTTTTGGCATCACCACACGGATGACACGTTTGGTTGCTTCACGGCGAACTCCGTCCCGTTCACTGGGCGGCACCGTGATTTCATACAAAGTTTCCTCGTAACCGTCGTCGGTTCGCGGGCGCTGATTGTCGCGTGCGATCCAGTACTGCTGTTTCACCGCGTTCGATTGGCCCTTTTCATAACCGGCGAGAAAAGCCTCTTTCTGAGCCTTATTGTTGAAGTAATTGATCGTCTCCCCAACGACAAAACCCGCAGCCGCACCAATCGCAGCGCCCTTGGCTTTGTAGTTACTGTTATTCGCCCCAATATATCCTCCCGCAGCCGTGGTAGCAGCGGTCGTAGTGAAATCACGCGTGCGTCCGGCTGAGTCGCCTCCTGCTGTCGAACAGCCAGAAACGGCGAAAGCCGATATAGCCAGCGCCATACATAAGGAGGATTTCAAGTATTGATTCATATTTTTGAGAGTCATGCTTATTGGTTAGTGGTTACTTATGGTTCGCCTATCGTGAGCTTAAGCTCATGTCTCTCCACTATAGCCTCGCGGAATTCTTCGCGCGCGCATTGGCGCTCAATGGCACGACCAATGAGCACGCTCGGCTTGATCTGGCCTTCGAGGAACCCAACGATTTCCGCTCGCGTGCGCATGCGATCAGCCGCCGAAAGATGTTCGACTTCGAGGATCGTTTCCACTTCCGCTACCGTCTCGTTATCGGCCGGATCGTCAGATTCATCGGACCGTTCCGCGTAAGGCTCCAATGCTGATGACAGGCGCTCCTCTTCAGCCAGGACATACCCGGCACTCAACACGTCATGCGGTTCTGAACTCGCGAGAATGAGCGTATCCTCATTTGCATTTTGGCGAGGTTGCCCGGCAAGATCCTGCACACCCGGCTCCATGAGACGAAAAACCAGCGCGCCGTCATCAATCGCGACATCCACACGACGATTAGAACCAAGATTGGCCTGGTCCGAGGGGAAATGCATCAGTGTTCGAGCCGTGGCGGCGAGTGCGACATTGTCCGTTGCCACACGTTGCTCGTTTTGGAACTGACGACCGAGATTCGCCAGTTGCTGCGCTTCGATTTTGATTCCTTGGTTCGTTTTCATGATTTAGGCGTTGGCAATAATGGCCTCGACGATGTTGGCGTGGCCTCTGAGTGCTTTCTGGCGTTGATCGAAATGCGCACCAGAACTCGACGCGCAGTAGAGCATCTCCCGCGAGGCGACGTTGCGCATCGTCACGATCAGCGGCCTGCGCTCATCGGTGTGGTAGTAGGTGAACTGCGAATACTTCTTCCCGATGAGTTTTTCCGGTTCCGGGTGACTCATCACAGCATCCTTCGCGGCATCGGGAATCGGGAAATCTTGCGCGAGATCTTCGATGTCGGAACGATCGCTCTGGCGGAGCAGGAAAAGAATACGGCTGTTGCCGAGCACAGCACCGCGAATATCAGACGACTTGAACTGCTCGTAATTCTGAACCGTCGCGACGTTCCAGACATTGTACTTGCGGAGCTGTTGATAGGATTCGCGCAGAACTTTCCGACCGGACGGAACGAGAGAGAAGCGCGCGACCTCTTCGAAGATGTTTCGTTTTCGTAGCCCGCGAGGCAGACGCATCATGTGCGAGCGCGTGTAGTTCGCGATGAGGAACGCGGCGGCAGCCTTCAGCTCCTCGGCCGATTCTGGAATGTAGCCCAGCTCAAAATGCGCGATCTTGCCGGTTAGGTTTACGTTTGAGACGCCGTCGAAGAGTTCGCCGTAGCTGCCGCCGGCCGACCACGGTTCGAGCAACGTGGCAAGATAGCGCATTTCGTCCGCATGCGGGCCGGAGGCTTCCGCCGACAACAATTCCTGCAAGTGGCCGTGTTGCGGTTGTTCGGCCGGTGTGAACCGGGAAAAAATCAAATCGCGAATTTGCTGCGCGCCGGCTGCCTCCTTCGCGAAACGTGTGACCTCGCCATCGTCGGCCCGAGCGACGAGGGTCGCTGCTTCATCCGCCTTCGATGTTTCGAATTCGGCGAATTCGAGAAAGGCGTCGAGTTCGGTGGCCTGTGGCCCCATGCGCTCGCGCCGGTACGCATCCAGCGCGTAGGCGCGGCGGGCCAGCGCCATCCGCTCATCCGGATGTTTGTTCAGATACCAGCGCGAGAAGTCTTCGTACAAACGCCCAATGGCGTTTGAGAGGAGCGCCTGCCGCAGTTTGGTGCGGTCTTCGTCTTTCGACTGCCCGACCATGAGCATTGGCAGCGCCGCCGCCGCACTTAGGTGCAACCCGGACAGCGGCAGACCGCGCGTATCCAGGTAGTTCATGGTTAGCTTTCCATTCGCTTGAACGATGATCGGCTCCGTCGTCGGATCGACGGTTTTGGCGTAGGTCGTGTAGGATTCGCCTTCCTCCACGATCATCGTGTAGTAGTAAAATGGTTCGGTCTGCGTGAGAATATCGATGACATTAACGCTCTTTCCCGAGCCGGTCGTACCGATCACGACTGCGTTCTGCGGAGTCTGACTGCTGCCCTCGCCAACGAACGTACGGCCACCGACAAGATTCCCGTTCGATCCTTCGTAGATGAACTCGGCGTGATCGAGATGCCCTATTGGCGTCGAAGAAAAGGGAAGAATGTTTGCGACTAGCGCGTCATCGTAGTCGTGCCAAAGTGAATTGTAGCGGCTGAAGGACCACCCCGGCCAGGTGCAGTAGAAGAAATTCCGCGCCGAAGGTTCAAGCGCCGGTTCGTAGGCCTGCGCCCGCTCCATGCTCGCGACCGCCGCTTTCAGCGCGGTCAGCTTTGCACGCAATTCTTCACGGCTGCGATCCCACGCACGGATGATGTATTGAATACGGTACGGTGAACTGTCGCCGTTGGAGTACCGCGCGATCTTCGCGGCCTTTGTCTTCATGGCCGCCAGGAGCTTTACTTTCTTTAGGCTCTCATAGTCGCCCTCGACGCGGTTCAGCTCCTTCTGCTCCTTCTCGATCAACTCCTCCACATCGACCGACTCGACGTTGACCGTGATGGCATATTCACGGAAGCCGAGCTTCGTGAGGATATACGCGATGCTGGGGCGTGTACGTTTCGGAAGCGATTTCAGCACCAGCATCCCGTGGTAGTATCCATCGAGGTAAAATCCGGCGTCCGGTTTTTCGAGCGGCCGGCCTTCGCCGTGCCAGCAGTTCTCTTGGATCGATTTTGTCGGATCAAAAAATTCGAGCGGATCAGTCACCCGTTGTTCCGGCAGCGACGGATTCAGAAATTCGACATAGTGAAGAAAATGATCGGCGTTTGTCATGGCGCGCACTTGGCCGCCGCTACCACCGAAGAGTGCCTGCAAAAATTGGCCGGTCTGTTTGAATTGCTCGCTGTAAGCATTGAGCAATGCCTCGCTGGTCAGCCGGCCCGCGTTCTGCCCGAGTGCATCGGCATCGACCGGCATCGTAAAGTAGAGCCGCAGCCGTTCGCGGCGGAGCACACCTTCCTCAGCAAGCCGCGAGTAGCGCACAAAGCGTTCGTTGCGCTGCCGTGTGCTCCACGCATTCGTCGAGTGCTTAACCGTATCATCCCGGTAATGCTGAAGCGCCGTGCGGTAGTTCGAATCGGTTGCCCACTGCACCTGCATCCGCCAGTCAGGTTTCAACACGGACAGTAATGCGACGAGATCGGACTCGAAGGCATTGTGATGAATCGGATCGGCCTGCTCCAGATCGGGCGCAATGATTTCAAAGCCCCGCGAAACGAAGCCGCCGCGATGTAGGCCTTCGAAGACAATCATGTCTTCACCAAAGTATCCGTCTGGTGCTTCAACACGCATGGTTATTCCGTCTCCGCGAGCGCCTCTTCGAGCAGCTCTTCCGTAGTTTCAAGTTTCTCCTGCAATTGGTCGTATTCCGAGCGCGCTACCACTGGTTGTGGTTTCGCGCGTTCGGATTTTTTCTTCTCTGAGTCGTGCCCTGAATCGTCTGGTTTCGCTGGCGCACGTGAGACCGTGCGACGGCTCCGCTTGTCGGAAGATGATGTGCGAGCACTCGACTGCACGGCCGATTGCGCAGTCTGCAACTGATCCGCGTCAGCGATGAATGGATTCGGCAGGCGCTGAGCACGGGGACCAAAGCAGAAGGAAACCACGCCCGCTTCCACGAGCGCAGATTCAAAGAAATCCGTGTCGTAGTGCTCGGGTTTGTTGTTTTTCAGGGCGAATACATACGCTAACGAACCACTGCATAGTACCAGTCCGACAAACAAGCACAGCAGCAGCGAAACGCCCAGAACGCCCCAGAGAAGGATAACCATCATGATGGTCGCACCCCCGGAGCCCAGCAGGTACCAACCGGAATTGCCGGTCATCCCAAGGAATTCTCCAGAAGACTGCGCACCCTGATTGGCGTCGTGTTCGTTCAGCTGCATGCTGTTCATGTTTGTGTCGCGTGATTATTGTCCGAAGGAACTGACGCCGGCGGCTTCGAGCCCCATGTTGCCCCACATCGTCTTGACGATCGCAAAGGCCAGGCCACTCACCATCGCGCCGGCAAAAGCCCATTTCGCGATGGATTGCCGCCCCATCATCATCGCTACACCGGCAGCGACGATGCCGACGGCGGCAAAGATGCCGCTCAGGTACATGATGATGGCGTTACCTGATTCCGTCGCAGTGCGCAGATCGACGGCCTGAGCATGCGACAAGGTCGGGATCGCAATCACAGCAAAAGCCATGAGCATCTGTTTTCGCCGATCTCCGCTTACCACCTGCAAACGATTCGCCGAATACAGATGCAGTGCTTTTGCCAACAATACCGAACCAACTACCAACGCCACATAGGGCATTACTTCGATCAAGATTATCATAGGTACATCTCCGCTAAGTTGAGTCGGCACTTGTGGGGGCCGGAACCCACGCGATTAGCTACGTCCTTCAGTAAGGAAAATCGCGCTGGTAAACTTCTTCCGAGCGACGATTAACAAGACAATGTTAGGCCCCTACCGAAATTTCGGTATGCGTAGTTGGGAACAAATCCCTAAAAGACTCCAACGCCTCAAAAGCGCTAAATCACCCTATGAAGCGATGCATATTAGCCGGGAAAAATCAAATCTGTTGCAATACCGGCTTCTCGATCAATTACGTCCAACGGCTTGATGTAATTTCATTTTATTCTCAAGGAGAATAATTCCGGATGAGAATATCTCTACTCTCGGTTCGTCGTGAAACGAGCCGAGAACAAAGCATCTGCCAGACGTAATATCACCGGTGCCGCCATCCGCCGAGTCCGCTTGGCCGCGGTGCCAAAGATTACACAGGAAGACATGGTCGGCCGTCTGGCTCGTCACGGCATATTGGTAAACCAATCTCAAGTAGCCAAAATTGAAAATGGGGAACGTCCGATTCTCGACTTTGAATTGGCTGCCGTCGCCAAGGCCCTGCGGGTTCCTGTGCAAGCGTTCTTCGAGTAATATTCCGTAACCCGCCGATTCATGGCAGGAGAAGGTCCGGTTGAAGAGCACCGGCTTTGCCGGTCTGCTTACCCTTCTGTTTTCCAAACCGCATCTCCGTTACAAACGTGTCGGCTTCGCGTTCCCGATCCTGTCCTAAGTCTGGTTGCGCCCGCACACGCACAAGTGTCCGATCTTCGATCGCCAAGAATAGAGGCCCAAGGTTATAACCATGCATGACGACAACCCATTCTCCGATTTCTATACCGATACAATCAGGTTCGGCATAATGCCAGCGCGCTTCGACGTAGTGCAGCCATGGAATGTTTCGCTTCAACTCCTTGCCATCGTCAAACGTGACATGGCTTGGATTCGCCGACGTGTCGAAGTGCAGCTTCGGTTTACGGAGTACAGTTGCGGGCGTCATAGGTTTTGGCGTTCGCCGTGGGTTTCACCGCGTCTCAGCCTGTCGGCCACTGCGAGCCAGGCATTTCGCAGATGCGAGCGCAGCCGGCGCACCGGACGCGGCACAAGTGTTTCGTTTTCGGAAAGGCGGTGCCGTTCCATAAACTCCGTTGCGAGCTCACGCCCATCGTCCGTCTGTGCGAGGCGACGCAAAATTTCCTCCTTTTGCGAAACGTAGATCGCGTGCGCGCCACGAAAACGCGTGTTACCAACGTAGAATTGCCGCCGTGCCAGCGCGCGTGTCGCAACTTCGCCAAGCACGAGCAACGAATCTTCTGACGTGCTCCCTTGTGAGCGATAGGAAGTGAGCGCATGACCGTAGGTCCAGGCTGCGAAATCCGGCGGCAGTTCGCTGCCGTCATTGAAAACAATTTTGTTCGCAGCGGGATCGACTGTCGCCACTTCCTTGAAATCACCGTTCGCGAAGCCCGCATCATCGTTGCGCCCGCGAATCAACAACCGGTCGCCAGCAGCAACCACCAGTGTTTGCGCACGACCCACGTCAAACGCCGCGCGTTGCTTGCGCGTGATTTTCGCTTCGCGCCCCTTCGGCCCGCGCACACGCACACCGTCTGGCCTGATTTCGATCACCTCAGTCGCGACACCACGTTTGAAAAACCGGGTGTCGCGCGTGAAGAGCAATCTATCGCCAACTTTGTATTGGTCCCAATGAGCCTTTTGTTCCGCCGTCCAAGTGAGGGGCTTCACTGCTTCGCGCGTGACTTCAGTCGCACCGAGCAGGCCGGCCTGCCGGAGCGCCGGACGAACATGGCTGTTGAAACGTTCGATTTCCTCCCAGAAGGGAATCACGACCAGTGTCTCGATTCCCTTCACGCGATTGCCGACGTAATGCTCTGCCGCGCGGGAAAACAAAACGTCGTCGTTTTCCGTTTCACGAATAAGTCCGCGCCGATCAGCGAAGGCAAAGGCCTCGGCAACGTCACCTGACGCAAGCAAGCGACTGAATCGTCGATCAGCTTCGTTACGTTGGCGCAGCACTTCCGCGAGGCGAACAACCGGCGTGCCCGAATGTGCGATGACATTGCGCAGAGCATCGCCGCGTTCGACACTGTAATGTTGTTTCGTGTCACCGACGAGGAGGATACGGGCACGAACTTCCATCGCGAGCTTCGTGAGCTGATCGAGTTGTTGTGTGGACAAGAGTCCGGCTTCATCGACCAACACCACGCGACCCGCTGCCTCTGCCTGCATTGCTTCGCTCACGAGAAAACGCTGCACGGTATCCGCGCTGGCAAATCCACTTTCGGTCATGGCATCTCGTGCTCGCGTGGTTGGTGCAAGCGACATGAAACGTTTCCCGCCGACCGCAACATGCGCGCCTTCAAGCGCAGTCAGTACGGTCGTCTTGCCCGTGCCGGCGTCACCAATCAGCACGCTCACGAAATCCCGACTGCCAAGGATCGCCTTCGCTGCGTTGCGCTGACCAACCGTAAGCGAGGCGGGCAGATGCGCGGCGTCACCGAGTGCGAAGCGTTGATTGCGGCCCGTAATCATACGCTGCACCGTCGCAGTTTCCTCGCGTCGGATCATGCGCAGCGTCATCTCGCCTTCCTTGCGAATCGCGTCGGGGTGCGACTCCAATGCCTGGCGGAGTTCGTGCCAGCGATAGAAATCGGGATGCAACTCCAGCGCGGCGCTTAACACGACTCCTTCGCGCGCTACGCTATTTCGCTCGTAGACGTGCCGCAGTGCTGCTTCCAACACGGTCTGCGCGCTGCCGTGCGACCATTGCTGACGCAAAGGTTCGGCACGCGCGGCGCGCACGAGATTTTCCAAACGAATCGTTTCGTCGTCGTTTAACTCCGCACGCTGCTTTGATCTGACTTCCGACGTGCTGACTTCGGTAAGCTTGTCCGCACGCGATTCGCGAACGAGGACTTCGATTTCGCGCTTCGTGGCCTTGCGGCCTTTCTCCGCTGCGAATGCTTCCGTGAGTTTCTGAACGTGATTCGTGCGTTTCGAAAAACGCTCCCGCAAATGCTCGACGCCACGAATCGAAAACCCTTTCGAATTCATTTCATACGGCTCGTAACCAAGCGCGCGAAGCCGGCCAGCCAACTCGCGATAAAGCACCTGCCGCAGATATGGCGAGGCGCGGAGCATTTCAGCCGGTTGCAATGCGAGCCATGCTTTTCGCCCCGAATCCCAAGTCACATTCGCGAGGACCGCATGTGCGTGTAACTGCGGATCGAGGTCGCGGCTGGCGTCATGAATGAACAACCCGCCTGCAAAATTTTGCGTCAACCGATAAGCCTCAGTCATGTTTGATTCGCCCCGTCTCTCGCGCACGGCCGCAAAACGTTCCATCTCCGCAAGGGTCACTTTCACAGTTTCGATGAACGCAACACGCACCCGATCATCGCCGCCAACCATCGCGAGTACACTCACGTCCTTCGGCGCGGAAAGTTGAATATCAACGAAAGCCACTTGGCGATTCCCATCACCCTTGGTCAAAAGTTCGCCTGAACCCGGATGACGATTGCAGCGAAGCGCCTCAAACGGTTCGTCGGTAATCTTACCCGACAAACCGAGCGCCTTGGCACCTTCACCGATCCATTCGCCAGCGACAGCCTTTTCGCCTTCCGCCCAATAATCGTTCTTCTGCAAGTGCTGCGAAAGGTAGGTGGCTCCGTTGCGAATGATTCCGACCGTGATCATGCAACCATCACGGTCGAACTCATCACTTACCTCAACAGAGCGCGCCCTCCGTGTTTGGTGTAGAGAGCCTACCGTAATCGGTGTATCAGCCCGAATATTTTTTGCGCGTTTTCGGAGATCATTGGCTACGACAAGCGGTGTTGGTTTTCGGAAGGCCCCCGTGCTTTTTTGGAAACAGACGCAATACCCGCTTGAGTTCGCGGTTATCTGAAATCAGCAAAAAAGCGCCCCACACCAGGCAGCCAGCATCTACCGTTTTTTCGGTAGGTGGCCATTCTCGCGACTCCAGTGCTGTAATGGTGCATTAGGTGCACCGACACGCGATGAAACGACTCCCGGCACCCGAAATTTTGATCCGCCAATGGCTACATAATCCGCATGCCGTCACGGTTGCGACGTTCGTTTTGGCGGGCATTTTCCTTGGGATTGCGGGCTGGTTGATCCACCGAAATCTCCGCCACAATGAACCGGGTCTGCGTGCGCCGTTGGCATTGCCGTTCGCTTTGATCATCTCCGCTGCCGGAGTTTTCGGCGCATGGCGGCTCCCGTCGCCATGGAATATTGGAACAGGCGCAGTTGTGTGTGCGCTCGCCGCGTTACTATTCTACTACGCTGATCATCGGCGGTGGGTTCGTGACCCAGTTGGCAAGATCGTCGCGGATCGCTGGCAAATTGTCCTCACGTTTGCTGGCTTCCGGTGGACACGCGACAAAGCCAACCGGCATTTCTTTTTCTCCGGTGACACCGGCTCTGGCAAAACCTCCGGCATGAACGGACCTTGCTCGCTGCGTTGATTCGCCGCAACCCGACGCTTGGCGGAGTAGTCATGGCGAACAAAGGCGACGAGTGGTTTTATCTCGAATGGCTCGCCAAAAAATACGGTCGTACTCAGGACATCATCCGCCTTCGGCCGCGTTTGGTGGGTGAAACAGGCAAACCGCTCCACCGGCTTAATGTCACGGGCGACGCACGACTGCCGTTTACCACGCGCGCCCGAATTCTCGTGGATACCGCCGCCGCCCTAAATCCGAAGGACGAAAAGAGCTTTTTCAAAGTGAAAGGCGCAGCCCATATCGGCCGGGCATTCGAACTTTTGGCCGACATCGGCCGGCCAGTCACCGCAACCAACGCCTATGATTTACTCACATCAGAAAAGGAACTACGTGCCGCACTCGACAAACTCACCGAAATCGATCCGACCGAACGTCGTATCCGTTTAGCTGAGACATTTGAACAGACCTATCTCAAGCATGAGGCAAAAGAGCAGCGCGCCGGTGAAATCGGCACTTCACAAAACTATCTCGAATACCTCGGCACTCCGGAAATCGCAGAAATCTTCAGTTCAAATGAACCTGATACGTGCTCCATCGCCGATGTAGATAAGGGCAAAATCTTCTGCATCGACGTTCCCCAGGACTATACAACCGAACGCCAGTATATATTCACTGTCGCAAAATTGCTGCTCTATCGACACGCCCTCCGCCGCTACGCGCTGCCGCCGTATCAGAAATACACACTCAACCAGCTCATTTTTGTCGGCGATGAATTTCAAAATGCCATCACCGCCAGCCACGACGGCACGAGTGATTTTAACGTGATCGATCGCTTGCGTGATTGTATGTTGATGCTGGTTGTATCGGCGCAGGCTTTCGAATCGCTCATCCCGCCACAGACCAAGGAGCAGGCCGAAGTGTTTGCACTCAATTTAAAGAATCTCTTCATGTACCGCGCGGCGTCAGAACTCGACGCACTTCGCTGCGCAAACGCCCTCGGCAAGCACTGGGTCGAACGCGCGTCACGGACAGTGCATCAAGATCATACCGCGCACACTTATCAGCGAATGGAGGAATTTTTGATCAAGCCACATGAGTTTCGAAACCTCCCCGACCACGTCGCCGTCGTACGGCATTGCACGAACGGTTTTAAAAAAGTTAACCTCCGCCCCTCCTAGTACCCCACCACCCGAACCCGATGAATTCCGCAGACAAATCAGAAATCAGCGTGCAGACATTGCTCGCACTCCGCCAGGAAAGTGACGCCCTTCGTATCATTACCGAAAAACTCCGCGTGAAGGAGATGGGGCCAGCCGACCACATCCGGACCAAACACGAGGTAAAAGCGTTTATGGAATCGGGTGATATCAATGCTGCAAAAGCCCTCATTAGTCGCTCACGGGCGCGCATGCCGCTCGATGAACTAACAAGAGAGCAGGTCGCTCAACGCCAGAAATCGCAACAAAACCAGGGGGTTTGAAGTTCTTACGCGGTCAACAATTAGCGCCTTGAAAGCGCAAGCGGTCGGCTAAACAAAAGTTGTATTTGGTGACTCGACTATCACGTTTTCCGAGGTAATGCATGTCCATTGGTTTTAGCCATCGCCCCCAGGCTCAAAACCAATAGGTAATTTTCCGAAAGGTATTGGTTTGGTCAGCGAATCCTGCGATCAGTTCGCGATTTTCAATAAATCACCGATCCCGTTCAGATTGCGCCTAGCGGTCAAAAATCCAATGCCTCGGATAATATGATTGCGCAACAATTCCGAAATTACTTCCCGAGTCGCCGGTGTCCTTTCTATATGTGCGCGTTGAATCAATAGCGCCGAATAGATCTCGGCGTACTCGCCAGCGAAAGTCTTCCAGGACATTTCAACTGCAGCTTCGCCGCTAACTTTCAGTCGCGGTGGGCTATTTTTATCGGCGATGGAAAGGCAAAACGCCCAACGGCAAAGTACATTCCAGTTCTCAATGCCTGTAATGCGTTTCAGTCGTATGAGCTGATCGCGGGATTGTTGGCCAAGACGAATATTGTCGATGAGCATTTCAGTTAAAGAAGTATCCCGGGACTACCGCGGTGGATTGAGTCTCCGGAGAATAAGAGAGCTCAAAGGTGCGCGTTATGCGCGAATGCAAAGTAGCCAAATGCTTCGACCCGATTTCCTCGTCTGTGGAAAGGATAATCACTTGGTGACTTGCGTATGGGAAATAGTTTTCAACTAGATTTGAACGGTGGTGCGAATCCAGTCGGCCCAATGGCGTATCAATGATTGTTGGAAGTGGTCGTCCGGAGGCGCGTGCGAGTCCCCAAAGCGTTGAGATAGCTAACAATTGACGTTCTCCAGCGGAGAGACGGTCCGCATGCAATTCGTGTCCGGTCTCTCGGTATAGAGTCATACGATAAGTTTTTGGATCGATCTTTATTGCGCTTACAAAATCCTTTTTGCGAACCAACTGCTGGAAGGATTCCAAAATCAGGTTCTCGATCTGCTTGATCTTTCTCTCCAAAACTCGGATTCGAAATTGCTTCATCGTTTCGCGGACCTTCGCTGCAAATTTGATCTTACGAGATGCGTCGTCCTTAGCGGCTGACTCGATGACATTCTGCTCTAGAATATTGGCAATCGCACGTTCCTGTTCCTCGACCAGACGTCGCATTTTTTCTATCTGCTCGGTGAGCATGCTACTTTCCACCTGCTTCTTCACTAGATTTTTTTGAGCAATTGCGAGCTCCTCCGATGCTTGAGCGATAGCGGCTTCATCCGGAACACGCGCTAATGTTTCATCAATACGCATTACTTGTTCATTCAGCTGAGCGTATTCTCTTGTGAGCTTCGAACACCGCTTCCGTATTTCCTCGAATACCGAAGGTGTTATTCTCTCCAAGCTTTGTATAGCTGACTTATCCAAATTGAGAAAGCACTCGATCTTAGTGGTATGCTCGCGACGTTTACGGTCGGCACTGAAAAGCGCATCGAGCTTATTTTGGGCCGCCGCAGGAAAAGATGCTGCACGCAATATCGCGCGGTCGCGTTTTTCGAGTTCAGCAAGCATTAGACGTTGTTGCTCAGCGGACTCCTCACGCTGCGCTTGATTACACACATCTGCAACCTGTGCGTTTACGATCAAAAGCGGCGCAACGCCTGCTGCTATTTCTCGCATCTCGTGTTCTATCCGGTCAAGCTGCGCTCGGGCCGACTCACGCTGGGCGCCAAGTTCCTTACGGCGGGCGAAAAGATCACCGCCCTGCCGACGAAAATTGGCTTCCTCCTTCTCAACTCTCTTTTGTAGCTGATCTGTCTCGTTTTGCAGCTTCCCCTTTTCGAAAAGAAGGTTTCGAAGCTCTTCTTGAAAAGAAACGTGCTTTGCTTCCCGTTGCGTCAGCTCGGAAGACCCTTGGCCGCCATGCTGATCCTTGGAAATATCACGTTCATATACGACAAGGTCCTTCTCCAATCGATCAACCAGATCAATACCAAGCAGCGTATTAATTGCCGTCGTGAGCATCGACGCGGCATTGTCGGACCTCGGCCAGGCGAGCGATTTGTTCACCATCAAAAAAGAACAGCTCCGCTAGTCCCACAGGCACGAATTGATCCACATGCTCTAGCCAGTTTTCAGCCAGATCCAGATCACTGACGTTGTCACGTAGCACCGTCAGGGTTTCGGATATGCTTTTCCCAGTCGGCACCCATCGTCGAGTGATAATAAACTCGTGAGTTTGGGCATCGAAGGTTTGCCGAATTTCCAATGACACACTGCCGCCTTCACCGGGCAACGCGCCGTGCGAAATGGACCTTCGAAGAAACTCATCGTAGGCAAGGTTTCCGCGCGTGGAACAACGGCTCAACTTTCCAAAAAGCGCAAGTTGGATCGCATCCAGTAGGGTAGTCTTACCACCGCCGTTTAGTCCGCCGAAAAGTACGATGGGCTTCTCACGAGATGTTGGCGAAAGATCGATTTCGTGAACGCCCGCGTAAACGCCAAAATTTTCCAGACGAAGTTTCCGAATAATCATGTCGTGATGGCCTCCGCCGAAATGTCCTTGTTTTCAAAACGGCTGCGAATTCGTTCACGCGCACTCTGACGACGGATCGCCATCTGAGTGGCATCCTCTTCATTTTCATAGAAGCCGCGCTTGATCGCATCGTCTATCGCTCCAAATAGGCCAGCACGTCGGGACATTGTGCGAAAGCGGCGTTCTACGTCGAGAAGTTCACGCGCAAGCTCATAATGCACCCGATCTCCAGCACATACTTCGTGTAGGATTGCCATTTCATCCCGCCCAAACATCAAGTTCTCATCGAGTGTTTTCCCTGGATATTGCTTCCCGGAGGCTTGTTCAAATATGGTCGGGAGCGAGTCCTCGATCTCGTGTTTCTCTACAACCCAAATCCGCCGGATTTCCTCCAGCTCATGAAGAGTGATCAATTCCATAGTTTCGGCGTGCTGGATTCCGCTCTCCCGGCCCAGCTTTCGTACAGCTTCTTGTGTTTTTAAAAGTTGAAAGAGTATTTCCTCGCGAGCTTGCTGAGTATAAGGGCCGTGTACTGACCGCCCATTGTAAATCGTGATGCTGCCATTCATACGGCGAAAATCACGGCGCTCACGATCAGTTTGTTCGTCACGTCGCCCGTCAGCTGGTCGAAAATCTAGGTATTTATTTCGGAATACTAGCAGAGGATACATCCATTCCTTTTCCTCGTCGTTTTGTACCATTGCGGACATCGACTTGTCTTTATCCACTAACGTGCAAACCCAACAACCAAAGCGGCTGTCACCACAGCTTGGCGTTGAGGTATCAACTACTAGGGGGCACTCGCCGTCCGCCGAAGCCCCTTGATACATTGTTAACAGATCCTTGTTGTTGTAACCCCAAGGATTCGAAAACTGCATGAGGAACATCCACACCTCATCATTAGTCCAGTCCTCAATTACTGAGTAAACGAGAGTTCCCGGTAGCGATGAGTTCGGGCTAAGTCGATCTCGAACCCGATATTTTTCGTGTTCGATCATCGTACGCTGACGCCGTTGGCTTTCCTTTTTTCGAGTTCCAAGCAAAAGGATAGCTTCACCATTGCCACGAACGATTGAACCAATAAACGCATTGGAAGGGCTAATCTTCATTCGTTCTGTGCACCATCTGAATTTATGACGAGGTGCAGGATAGCCTTTCCCTATCAGATTAACCCAATAGGTATTTTCGACACTTGGAGTCAGTCGCTGCGCGCGGAATGGCATCCTCCGATCAATTGCAGCGCGATCCATTTGGGAAAGTGATGCACCGACCCACTGAGCAACCACAGGATTTTCAACGAGCGTGTCAGTGCTGATCACATGAATAGGCTTCGTTCGCTGCTCCACTGGCAGCTCTTCGATTGCTTGCCATGTAAGTTGGACCACGGCTGTGGAGTCTTTTCCTCCACTATAGCCAATAATCCACGGAACAGGGTCGGCGAGATAGAGATCACGAATTTCTTGCCGCAGAACCTTTAGGTCATCCCTAAAATTGCGGCGATTTTCTCCGTTCCCAGAATGTGTAACACGGTTTTTCTTATCTGCAGCCTCAAGGAAAGGGATAACGGTTTTGCTTCTGACACTCGCGCTTAACCGATCGAAGTCGCTCTCCCGAAATCCCCAAAAAATATCTGAATCAGGCACCGTAGCATTAACGCTAAGCACCGACAATGCATCCGCCAAAGTTTCGCGACTCCGTTTTTCGTCGTCTGGAAAAAACACTAATAAGTGTTTTTTTATAATCCCTGCGGCGCCCACTGTATCCTCTCCGATCCTCTCCTCCGTAACGCCAAGTTGTTTGGCTAATACTGGCAACGGGTCATTGTCGTCATTAAGTACTACAAGATGCACAACAAGCCCAATGGATTGGGCGAGGATCGTTGACCAAGTCGCGTACATCATCGTCGGAGAGCAGAAAACGCTGATTTTTGTCCATTAGGAAATCCGATTTAGCGTAGAAGGTGTGTTATGTTGCTGGTGAAAGGCATCCTCGATTCGCTGCTCTTCATCGCTCAGCCGGAGCTTAAGTTCTTTCTTAATCAAATTCCTGGTGAGGATCGGATGATTGCCGCCAGTGGTTAACCGACCTGCATTCATCGCACGTCCCTCCCAATCAGAATTTGACCGTTGCCAATCGAGCCTACCGACAGCAACGAGATCACGCTCCCATGTCTTGGGACGCTCCTTAATCAACTGATTGACGCTCGCTGCCAAGCCCTGCAACGCGATCGAATAGGGGTAAAAATATGTCTCCTTTACCTCCTGCGCCATGACTTTGCCAGCAACCATATCCTTTACTTTTGGTAAACAACCTTCGAGCACGCTCCAAAAGCGCGTACATAGTTCGGCATCTTTAGGTACCTCTTGTGTCAGCAGATCTTTCAGCAAAAGCCCGTGAGCCTTATCCAGAGCGCTGATAGTGAAAATGCGAGGGGAGCCAACTGCGCAGCTCGAAGCGAACAATTCAACCCGATCACGAAGAATATCACATCTATCTATAGTATACTTCGTAACTGCTGATAAGTAGGGACGGCTATCGAACGTTGTCGTGATATTTCTATTAGTACGAATTGGATGACCATTCAGGTCAGAGAACATTTGCCGCGCCCGCTTCACACCACGATCAATGTAAAATACAACACCCAAAGTTTCCATCTTTAGCTCAGGGCGTCGTTCAACCGCGTGCTTAATTGCGGCACACCTGTGCTGACCATCGTTGATAATTAAATCAGCACTTTGGGGTACATGAAGAATTCCAACCTGCAAATTCTCGCGTTCCTCACTCAACGGCTCAAAACGCACGTCGCCATCAATGGAGGCGATTATCGGAGGGAGAATGTAATCGTCAAAGTACTTAACCAAGTAGTCAGCAATCTTGGGTATACGTGATTTGTTGATTTGCCGCTGAATCACTTTTTCTGGCGGCAGGCTCTCAGGCGGGAACGGTAAGTGCTTCACAATGAAGCTCAAAGGACACATTGCCATAAAGTATTGGCGCCCTGCCTGAATACCTCTCAATACCGGTAGCGATAAAACAGGAGCGACGCTCGGTAACGAGGGAGTAGCTTCAATTTTTCGCGTCATTATACTATAATCTTGAAAAATTATGCCTTCCTTGGCAAGACTTTTAGTATAATTTCAACTCAAAACAATGGACCCAGTTTACCTCGATTGCGCAGCAACCACCCCCATTGAACCTGCTGTGGCTGAGGCTATTCTGCAGTACACGACGGAAGAATTTGGCAATGCAGGCAGCAGGACTCACGAATACGGAAACCGCGCTAAAGTAGCGGTCCAAAAAGCACGCAGTCAGGTCGGGCAGCTGGTTGGTGCTCCGCGGGAAGATGTTATTTTTACGAGCGGTGCCACCGAAAGTAACAATCTGGCAATCCTTGGGCTAGCTGCATTCGCGCGAACAAATCAAAAGATGCATATCATCACTTCCAGCATCGAGCACAAAGCCGTTCTGGAACCCTTTCACAGACTAAGCGAGCAGGGTTTTAAGGTTACATGCATCGCTCCCGGACCCAAAGGTTTTATTGAACCCGACGCACTTTCCAGTGCTCTGACTGCTGACACTAGTTTGGTCTCATTGATGCAGGTAAACAATGAGACAGGCGTAATCCAACCGCTTTCGGACTACTGCAAAGTACTCCGGAAGCACCACGCATTCTTTCATGTAGACGGGGCACAGGGCATCGGCAAATTGCCGCCCGAACAAATCGATCCACGTATCGATTTGATAAGTGTCAGCGCGCACAAGCTATATGGCCCCAAGGGAATTGGCGCACTGATCTATAGGCGGCGCGACTATAAAATACCTCCCATCGCACCGTTGATGTATGGAGGCGGGCAAGAACGAGGCTTGCGACCAGGAACATTGCCAGTTCCATTAGTTGTAGGATTTGGTTTAGCTGCGGATCTCGCGTTAAAAAACCAAGCCTCTCGCTATGCGGTCTGCCAAGACGTCAAGTCGGCGGCACTGAAGCATTTATTAGCCGTGGGAGGGATTCCGAGTTCCCCCACGGAGCAATCCATCGCTTCGACTCTAAATATTTCGTTTCCGGGGCTCGATTCGGAGGCCATTATGCTCGCCCTCAAATCGCTAATTGCAATTTCGAATGGTTCGGCCTGCACCTCGCAAAATTACACGGCAAGCCACGTCCTCACTGCTATGCAGTTGGACCCCGAACGGGTCCGTGGCTCCATTCGACTATCTTGGTCACACCTGACGCCTATGGTGCCGTGGTCGCGCATTGCCCAGGTCATTGCAGGATTAAAGGCACAGTGAGAACCGTTGCCGACCAATCAGCCAAATCCAATTCTACTCAACCGAGTCGGGTCCAGCTTGAAAGTATTCCTGCACGACCGCAAAAACAGGCAAAGACCTAACCCTACGGACACCAATTTCGTGTTTGATCAACAGCTGCACCAGCTCTGCGCCATCGATTAGCTTAATCCGCTTTCGTCCATCGACGAACTTTTCTCGCGTTGCCGCAGTGAAACGGGAAGTTGTGATAAAAATGCCCTTTTCGTCGTCGTGCTTACTTCCAGCAAAGGCGTCCACATCACGCGGATCAACAGTCTTGTCTGAATAACATTTCGCCTGGATCTTTACTTTATCGAATCCAAATGGGTCCTCGCAAATATAACCATCAATGCCTTTATCGTTTGGGCCATCGGTCACTTTTGCGCCTTCGGGAAATCCACCGTAACCCATCTTCGTAAACAGGTCGATCGTCACTTGCACAAAATAACGGCTGTGGCATTTCTTAACTGTTTCGAGAAGCTCCTGCTCCATCTGTTTGAGATGGGCCATGTGACTGCTTTGAAGCAATTCTTCCGGTGTCGCATCGGCTGAAGCGGTGCTTTTAGCAACGCTGGTAGAGGACCCAACCGCTGCGACAGAAGTGGGTCTATTCTTCAGCAGGACGTACCTCGATTTCCCTCGGGAATCGGATTCGTAACAGTAAAAGTGCTTCGTCAAGTTCGCACTCGGAAAATTCAAATTCTCCGAGTGTTTTCGAAGTTTCCCGTTGACGATGCCTTTGGGGTTTTCTGCGCCGAAAACGTAGAGGTTTCGTTCAACGATTGTGCGGAAAATTTCTTCAGTCGTAAGTGGCTTTTCCGCCTGTTTTAGAACGTTGATGATCGCCTTCACTATTGTTCGCATCCCAAAGTCCTAGCAAAGAGCCAAGACACGAGGCGAGCATGTTCATGAACCATCCGGCGACGAGCCATTTTAGTACCCGCCGATGTCAAAAATGGATCATAAGTTTCGACAACCCCTTTTGGTTTCGTTTATGGGATACAAGCAATTGGTCGTCATGTACCACAACAGGCAGGCATCGGTTTTGAATCGCAAAGACAAAGTTGAAGAAGCGCACGTTTAACGAACCACTATACATACCTATGACAGCACAGAAAAAATCTCCAAAAACGGTGTCATGGCCAGCCATCCAATTACCGACAGACCCTAACGGAAACGTAGCTCACTATGTGACGGCGATCCCTGCCAAACAGTTGTACAACGTATCGTTCGTTTCGCGCGCCGATCAAGATCCAAAGGAAGGATTTCAGAGAACACTCAGCGAAGCACGGGCGAAAAGTATCGCGGAATATTTGGACGCGGGTAGCATCATTCCTGGTGCAGTAATCTTGAGCGCCAAGGCAGAAGCGCAACTTTGCTTTGATGCAAAAAACAAATTACTGAGCTATAAAGATGAACCTAAGGCGTTTTTTGTCATCGACGGGCAGCACCGCCTTTTTGGTGCTGAACGCGCCACAAAGAATGTGGTCTTAGCAGTCTCTATATTAACCTCTTTAGACCTCCACGAAGAAGCGCGCTACTTCAATGACATCAATGGCGAGCAGAAAGGCGTTCCGCGCACGCTTCAACTCGAAATTCAGAAGTTCACTGAACCAAAAGACTCACCCGATCAGCTCCGGATAAAAATCTTCCACGCACTAAATACACGTCCCGATTCACCATTGGCGAATCGGCTGTCGCCAACCAAGAGCGTACAAGGAAAGCTTACGCACGTGCCGTTCAAGAACGCCGTCCAACCGCTCTTTGACGATGCCTTATTTCAGGGACTGACCGACGATCAGAAAATTCAATTATTGATCAACTTCCTTTCCGCCCTTGAAGACATCCTTGTGGAGAGTATAGGTGACAGCAAAAAGCTGTCCAATGCTGCATTCTTTGAAGCGGTGTTTAAAGCGCTTCCCGGAGTATTGCAGCATACTGTGCGTCAACACCACAACTACAAGAAGGAGTCACTCAAAGATATATTAAGTCCGATCGGGAAAATAGATTGGAACGTATATTCAGGCACCAATAAGAAAGAGATTCAAAAGTTGTCTAATCATATTGGTCAGCTGGTCGCCAAAAGCGCCCCGATCAGCAATGAGCTCCTTTAATGCCTATAGCAGTTTCTACCTACCTCGCGAAATAAAAAACAAGCTGGTACAGTTCCAATACCAGAATGACTTTCGTGCCAGCGCGGTGGAGACGTTCAAAGACCTGAAAGACCAAATTCTGTCCGGTCCGGTCACAATCCGGATTATGAGCAGCGGGCGGTTCAAAGTGGAAATCAGTCTCGCCCCTTTTAATGAAGCCATCTGCCATCGACACTACTTCGGCGTCCGCCGGATTCATCGACTGTGCAGGAGCGCCGAACGGTTGGCATCCACAAAATGGGCAACAGCATGGACTCTGACTACCTGCTACTACGCCTCGTTTTTTGCCGCAGTTGAATTATTACATGTCACGGGAAAGCACGTAAGCTATTTTTCGCCGGACGAAATCGACGAGCTAAATACCCGCGCGCTACCCAGCAACAATACCCTGAGCGCAGGTACTTACCTCGGGGTCGCAACTTTCAATTCACAAACGTCAGAAGTGGAAATCATCTATAACCATAGTGAAACAAAACCACACGTATTCGCTTGGCATCAACTGAGGGAATTGGTTCAGCACACGACGACCGAAAGAGCGGATGCAGTTCGCCATCGTGAGACCCTGCTTCGCGTACTCGGGGCTGGTCCTCACGGATGGTGCCGTCCAAGCGAAATCAGAAATCGTTGGAACTACAGCGACGCAACGTTGTTCTGTGAGCGCGGTGAAACCCTCGGCGCAAGTATGAGCGCACGTATTCTCCAGCCAAGAGATGCACATCGTTGGGGCGAAGCACGGCATTTCTCTCAATCAGAGGAAAACGAGGCAACAGGGCTTGCATACCTACGCGCTGCGTTGGTGGAGGCTGTAGATAACGTCGCGCAGGCGATTCTTCCTGAAGATCTCGCTTTGGAGGAACCTATAACCGAAGTCAGCACTACTTAATTGCCCGCCAACCAAACCATCAAGAAGAAGTAATCTTACTCCAATCTATCGCGTCGGTTTTAGAAGATGCATCGGTCCTTTGCTTTTTCAGGATGAGCATTAAGCCCTCGGTAAGATTCGTTTCTCCTGTCAGTTCAATTTTAAGTTTCTCCAAACCGCGGTTAGCAAATTCCTCAAAAATCGTGATTCTGCGATCAGCTGCAGTTTCTGAATTCTCTAGAATCTTAAGGTCTCCAGTCGCAAAAACAGCAAGAGAGCAAATCAGGTCTTCAAATCCTGAAGAGTGGAATACATCGTATCGAATTGGTTCGGCACGTTCCGAACTCTTAGCAGGCAACGGTAAACGACCGTCATTTTTGCCATAGCTTGCGCCAAACGCAGCAGCGTACGTTAAACAACGCGCCTTGTTCTCAAATGGTCCTGTCGTGTCATCTCCTCGGACGAGATTTTGGACAAAGTCTTCGTACTGCTTTGCGTATTCTATTCTCCTAGGCATCGGTAGCCTCCTCAATGGTAGTATATTCGTACTCGTTCGGGCTTCGAGTAATCAACGGGTAAGTCTTAGAACCAATTAGGATTTCAGAAATTAAAGTGTCCTTCCGTGGATTATGATAAGTTAACACCCAAGATCGTCCAATCTTCGGTGCCATCGCTTGCTGGACCTCATCTCGCCACTGAGTCTTGCTAACCATAGGAATCACCTGATCAGCAAGTAAACTAATTTTGCTGGATACGTGACTACGATTAGTGTCGTCAAGTGCTCCGAACGGCGAATCCATAACCAGCGGATATTGACTACTGTCCGGACCTTTCAGGTCGTTCTTCTGCGCATTCAATTTCTTCGCCTCTTCAATGATGGATGCGATAAACGAGAAACTTAAGACCAAAGATTCCCCTTGAGAAAAGGCAACGTCTCCGCGGGTAATTCCGTCCTCCAAAACTATGCTATAGTCCTGATTGAGCTTTGGAACATATGGCTTAACCGAGATCTCTCGAAATATGGTTTGAATTCGCGACTCGAGTGAGGTTCTCCACTTGAGATCCATGAGCTTTAGGATCTCCACCATTGCGCGGCTCACTTCTTCAACGGTATCGCGCCGACGTTTTGCAACCTGTTGTTTAGCGTTCTTTGCCTCGACCTTATCTAGCTCGCTTTCGAGCGTCTCGATCTCGCCATCAAGTCTTTTATATTCGTGGCGTGCCGAACCGAGTTCAGCAACGTAATCATCTCTGATTTTTTCTTCGTTAGTTATCTTTTTTTGAAGCGAACTCACTTCCTCTTCCGGACTACCTTCCAGCTCTTTGGCGATTTTTTTTAGTTCTAGATCCGCTTGAGCCAGATCTTCGAGATCCGCTAGCCCTTTTGCGTTCAACTCTTCGAATCGCGACTGAACATCTCTGCGGAGCTCAGACCACATTCCCACCTTCGCGCCAAGCGCCAATGCACAATCCTCAATCTCCTGCAGCCCGGACTCTTTCAGCCAATTCTCAATCGTGTTTCGGGCGTCGCAGCAACTCTTGTCAGCGGCGCTATCCAAACTTCGTCCGCAAATACAAAGCTGACTGGCTAAAAGCTTTTCAACAAACTGTTTCTTTATGCCGGCTGGAAGCTCGCCTTTCTTTCTGAGCTCGCCAATCAAAGCGACAAACGACGATCCGAGTTCAACCGTGTGCAACATGTAAGCGCTGTCAGATAGCTTTGCCTTCAGATTTTGCAGGTTGGCAAGGTATGACTCTCTTTTCAGCCTCATCGTTTCCTTCAAAGCATCACGTCGAGACTGGAGGTGTTTAACTGTATCCAGCTTTCGCATACGCTGATTTAGATTGGATACAATCTCCTTCTGAAGCTCGATGTTCTTCTCAAAGCGTCCAATTGTCTCCTCTAGCTTCTCGGACTGGGAGATGAGCTGCTCCTTTTTTAGGACAAGATCTTTTGTTTCGTTGCTGCCGTATTTAGCGATCTCATCTTCGAAATGGCGTTTCGCTCGTTTTAGATGCTTTACACTCCGTTCTAGAATTTCCAGGCCCAGCAACGTCTTTACTGCGCGTGCAAGATCAGCGCGATCCTGGTGCCCTGGGTCAACGATCCGCTCCACCCGTTCACCGTCAAAGAAGAAATAAGAATGCAGGTCGCGCGGTAGTATTTTGCCAATCGTAGATTCGACATCACGAGCGGGCTTCCACTGACCGTCCGAATCGAGGAAATATAAGGTATGGTCCTTCGGTCGCAACATCGGATATTCGCCGGCAACAGCGACGATGGCATCAACCGATCGTTTTACTAGGTACGATTTACCGCCGTGATCGAAGGCAAGTTCTACCAAACATTCCACCTTCTGCCCGATTTTCGCTTCGACCACCGCGCGCTTATTGATTAGCTGTTCCGTATTGCGAAATCCTTTAGAAAAGGACCCGTAAAGCACCCAAGTGAATGCGTTGAGGAATGCAGTCTTTCCTGCGCCGTTCATTCCATGGATCACCGTCACGTTTTTAGTGCCGTGCGCGAATTCAACTTTCGGCGTCCTCTGGTAGAATTGCCGAAAGTTCGTCAGTTGAATATATTTTAACCTCATTGGATCAGGTCGCGAATGAGGTTCACGATAGCGTCATCAATTTGAGGATTCTCCCGGTGGAGATTGTCTCTCTCCAATTCGCAAACACGTTTGAACAGCGTCTTCGCGTCTTCTGATGCCTCCTTGATAGGCTTAAACTCATCGATTTCGTCAGGCATGGGGATTTGTTGCTGGATGATGAACAAGCTATTAGATCACCGACAAGTGTCGTTGGCAAGCAAAGGAAACCGGCCGGAATTTGCTTCACCAACTTCTACGAATCAAAACCGCCAAGTGATTTCTTGAGCCTTCAAATATCGGTTAGGTGGAAGTGCTCTTGCAACTTCCAGAGTGCTTTCTTTGCCTCAGGAGCATTGATCGCTAAGGCGGCGAACTCCGTGTAGCGAAGCAGTTCTTTTTTGGCCAACGACCGTTCAGACTCACTTACAACATCGGAAAATGGGGGATAAACTATCATGTCAAAGATTTCGGCAACGGTCTTATTGGGGCTAAGACGCAAAATTCTTCCTCGTCGTTGGATAAACTGCCGCGGATTCGTACTGCTCGCTAGGATGATTGCTGTTTTCGTCGATGGAACATCAACGCCTTCATCTAAGCATCGGATCGCAACTAGCCCCTGCAGGTCACCAGTTTCAAAGGCCTTCAGGAGCGCCGCTCGTTCCTCGGCATCGTTTTCGGAAGTAAATTTTGCAACTCGTGCACCAAGCTTCCTCGCTAAGGTTTCGGTGACCTTATCGACGTGCTTGATCATCGCACCGTCGTCTCCTTCAAGGGACCCATCACCACAATAAAACAAATGATGTGAAAAACCATTTCGTGAACTAATCAACGATTCTAGCGCGGCGTGTTTCCCTTCCGCCGTGGCTACGAGGCGAGCTCGTTTAATTAGCAGCGCTTCGACCGCGGAATTACTAGAATCGTCAGAGCCAAAACCCAATCGCGCGATACGGGCAGAGAGTTCGCGGTATTCGGCTGCCTCATCTTCGGTCAATGGTATAAGTATTGGGTGATAACTATATTTACAGAGAGCACCTCTTTCTAAGGCATCTTTTAGCGTAAAGACAGGCTGAAGAACACCACCGAAGTAATTAAAGAGCGCAGAGGTACCTTCTTCATCAAACCATCGCTCAGGAGTGGCGGACAATCCCAACCTAAGCCCAAAGCTTTCAGGCAGACAACTTCTTATAGCGTCCGCCCCCATATTGTGAACTTCATCGGCAAGCAGCAGAGTCTTTGGAGGAAAATGTTTGATCCTAGACTGAAACACCTGCGAAGCAAACGTCGCAGTGGTTGTGATGATTGCAATCGGTCGGCTTGAAGACTTGCCGACCACCACCAGGGAACTATTAAGCAGGGGCAACCAATCGTCACTGCTCCTAAAACAGAGAATAGGTTCTAGATTGAAGGTTCGGCACTCACTTTCCCACTGGGTCACGAGGTGGACGTACGGGCAGACAACTACTAGAGCCTCAAGATTTCCACTTGAGTACAAGCGTTGCGCAGCAGCGAGACCCGTGATTGTTTTGCCCGATCCTGTCGCCATCTGCATTATTCCGCGTCCACGAGCGCGCAACCAATTGCCGATCGCCGCTTCCTGATAACTACGTAGTGGCTTGGCAACAGGAAGAGCGAAGCAAGGTGCAACTTCGACAATTTGACTGGCGGGCAGCTCCGGCGCTCGCTTCGGTAGATGCGCCAAAATCTTGGCACGAACCGCATCCGGAAAAGGAATTACGTCGATTCGCTTCGTCTGATTGCTCCAAAGACGCTCGAAGTTACCAATTTTGCGCTCTGTTCGAGAAGAGTCACTCCATGACGTAAATACATCCACTGTTTCAAAGTTATTCACGAGTCCGCCGGTCGTTTCATTTGCCGAACCAGAAAAGGCAACATGGTTACTGTCGTTGTCTGAGAATATGCCGAGCTTCTCATGGTACAGCCCTGGCAAATCACCTTTGCTTGGGATGGCGATCTTCATATCCAGAGAGCCGTGAGCAATCATCCAGGCTAGACACTCCCATTGATTATTGTCGGGAATGGCGTTAGGATTCTTTGGGATTTGATCATCAAGCGCGGCGGACACTATTTCTTCCCTCGTTCGATAGCCCTGTTTAATCGCCTCAATGTCTTCCTTGGTCAAATACGGCGACGCTATCAAACGCATTTTGCCGCCGTTTCCAATCAATGCGGCGATGCCCTGCATTGCTAAAGTAATGCTGTTACTCGTGAAGTATCCAACCGCTCTTCTATAGAGTATCGATGTCGTAAGGGCCGGTACATAAAACTCCGCCACAACATTCACCTCATCGCTTCGATATTCTTCTTTAAAGGAGAATGAACGGAGATTCATATATCTATAGATGTTTCATTACACTCGCAAGTGCAGCATTTATATGTGTGTCCCCTCCGCTTTCCTGACTTCCGTCCAAGTCGCCGTCGGAATACCAATTCGATTCATCGTGACGAAAATTTTCACTCAACCAATCGCCGATAGCGGGCCGATTGATCCCGCGGTGTCGCCGATCTGCACACAATTCAATTGCCATATGGAGTTCGAATGGAAGGGCGTCCTCTAACTGATCGAGATTGCTGGTTTTTCGTATGCACTTGGCAGAGCCAGCCAAGCTTTGCCAAACTTCAAATCGGTATGCATATAACAGCGCTTCTGCTCCAATCATGCATTCCGATAGACGCAATTTGGTGATAGCTTTCTTCTCTATTTGTCGAATGCGTTCCCGAGTAAGGCCAAATACAGCGCCCAGCTCTTCGAGTGTATGCTTCCTCATATGAATCCCAAAACGTTGCTCGATAACCGATTTCTCGTTCTTGGACAATTTTGTATTCTCCCACGCAAACAATATTTTGCTCTTTAGATCGCCATTTGTGGGTTTGCTTTCCGGCACCGCAGCGGCAATCGAATCGCACAAATGAATCACACAAGCAATATAGGTGGCAATCTTGCGCCGCCCAAATCCACGCAATCCGCGAAGTTCACATAGAGAGTATCGCAGGTACTTACTTACTGTATCATTATTCTGGCTGCGTTTACGGGCGAATGGCCAATAGCATTTGAGCTGTGCTGCGAGTGGATACAAATGCTTGTGACGAAGATCTGAGTCTTTGAGACGCTCTCGAAAATCGTACCACTCACTCTCAGAAACTAGAGACCACGGACAGTGACTCGAAATCATCTGGGCGACTAGTTTAGCGTGATTGGGGCGTTTAGCTGGTTCGGTTAACTGGGACAGGTTTTTTTTGAGGTAGGAGACCAGTGCATCACACAATTTTCGTTCAGAAACTCTACCATAATTTCGTAGTGTAAAGCGGCGTTCACTAAGTTCGATAAATTCGCGTAAGTTTCGTGCACCCGAGTTGACGTAGCAGTGACCCAACCGCACGTCGGAACAAATATCTGAAAGCTGAAGCGTCTCAAGCCCCACTAACGACTGTTCCCCGTCCAATATCCGCTGGACCAATTCTTCAACGTTTGCACTGGATTGAGCGTCAAGCATCTCTCTCAAGAAGTCTTCAAATAGTACGTTGGCAGAGTACCCGTTTCTACTCCGCGTGATTCCTCCATCTGACGAAATTGAGTATGTTTAGCCGACATTGTTCTTTTATCGGAAGGTAAATGGTGGAGAAAGGAAGACGTCACGTGATCACAATTGTCGCAATTGGCCCAAAGGGTCGATTTTTTTCAACTTTGCTTCCTAACGTGCATTATACCGCTCTAGCCAAAACACCCCCGCACCACGAACTCCTACACTATCTGTGCACAAGGTATTGCCTGCTGCGCCTGGCCTTGCGCAATAGTGATTGTCGGCGTCCACGAGGTGGCTAATTGGTCGCTTTGACCCGGGCTAGGGGCACTATCATACCCTCGAATCAACCCTTAAAATTTCCGAGAGCTAGCTCAAGGAGGCGAGCTAGTAGGGAATCAAAGGAGTCGTGAAAACGGATCAGCGACGCGGAAGATTGGTCGAGTTCTGCAAACTTTCCGGCGTCTTTGTCGAAAACAAACCGCTCGTCGCCGCTTTCACCGAAGGCGATGAATTGTCGATTAGATTCTACCTGCCAATACTGAAGGTTTCGCTCAACGAAGCCGGTGACGTAGCAATCGGAGTATCCGGTGATGAGGCTAATTTTGGTCGCATAGACCGAATATCCGTTGTGGTCGAGGCCATCAAAGCGTTTGAGGAATTGGAGATAGTCGTTATCTACGGAATAATCGAGCTTCGCCTTGGCCTCGCTCACCATTTTGGCGATGTCGGCTTGCGTGGTCCGGGGGCTGGAATTCGTCGTCACGTTGGACACATTTCGCGACGAGTTTTTCAAGGAATTGGTTGGATTTCATCTTGGGTAAATAAAACTGGGAGGAATCGGCATTTCGACGGTCTTGGTTTCACCTGCTACCATGTCTCGGGTTTGGGAAGTTTGAGAATTAGTGATAGCCTTGTGGTAAGGTTCGTTTTTAACGAGGCAGAGATTACTTTGGGAATTCGTTCCTCCGTCATCAATGGGGAGCTTATGGTGGACCTGGTAGCCCTTAGGCGAGTCACCAAATTTCATAGCGCCAATTTGTTTGTCGGTAAGTCCTGCTTTTTTCAGCTCTGCCACCTTCTCTGGGTCATTGGCCAAGTCTTTCAAAAATTTCTCACGGTCTGAATTGCCGAAATCGGAGCGGAGCTGTTCCCGGTCGGCATCCTCCCGCTTGGTGTACTGAAATTCTCTTACTTCCACGTCCTTCAGTTCAACGTTTTCGCCTCTGAGATTCCCCGTGTAAGTGGTCGTCTCCGGCTCGTACACAATCCCCGTGCTCATGGTCCTTGGCTCTGCTGCTGCCGACTTCTTCTGAAGCTCGGCCATTTCCTCCGGGGAAATCGTCTTCGTGTTTTCCTTCGGGCAAGGGGAGGCGATGCCGCCTCCAGCGGAGGTTTTGGCCGGTGCCGGTGCAATTGGCACCGGCATACGCGGGGGAAGCTTTGCCGGGAATCTCGCCGAACTATCACTTAATAGCCAAAGGTTTTTGTCCCTAAGCTTTTTGATCGTCCCTTCGAAATCAGAAAGGCCGAAGATTGTAGCCAGCGATTTTTTCAAGTCTGCGTCGGAGAACTTTTCCACGTTCTCCACCTTGAACTCTTCGATGGGCTTAATTTCCTCCAGCGTCCTTAAAGTCATAGAATTTTGGCTTGGTCCTCGTCTAAATCGAAATCCACAACGCAACGAAAGGGATGACCGGCAAGCTCCTGGTTCAAGACGGCTTTGACCTCGAAAAACCAATGAGCACCCTTCGGGGCCGTGGATTCAAAAAACGAGACAGACAACGTTTCGGGGCAGAGGCGAGGCTCAAAAGCAACGACTGCTTCCTTCAGATGCGAAGCGTAGTGGTTCGGTTCCCCAAATGGTGGACGCACACCAAAACACAGCACTGAGCTTCTGATCTGTTGGAGTTGTTCAACTTCGTAGAGGTAAGCAGGGCGTTCGTTGAAAAGGGTAAAAAGATTATTGGTGATGGACTGGATCAGGTTCGGAATAGTCCGTCTTGCTCCTGCCATTTTCAAAAACAGGTCGGGATATTCTCGGTCTCTGGTGTAAGCTGGTACCGCCATCAACCACTAGTTTGATGTAGGAATTTAGAAGGCAAGGCGGAAACTTGCCAGTTGGTGCGCGAGCTAAATTTCTACATGGTCACAACAACCGTCGATTATCGCTAATGTTGTCTTCTGAACCGACCAGTTTCGCGTACGGAGATTTCGCATAGTCCTCACGGTCTTTCGCGATGTTCGCCCGTAGATGCGCGGGCCAGCTAGCGAGCAAAGCCGGACAACGCGCACTACCGGTAAAACGCCGATATTTCGCATGCCGTTCCTCGGCTGCCGTCTCGATGTGGCGCCTTGCGACCGAAATAAACGCAGCTCGGCTCTGCTAGGCAGGATCGTCTGGCATTCTTGGATGCCAATTCCCCTTGAGCGAATTGCATGTCACGCAGCAGGCGACGAGATTTACGCCTCGGTTAGCCTCACTTGGCGGCGTGAAAAGACATTGAGGAATGACATGGTCGTGCGTTGCGGTCGCGACGGTCGATGCCGAGACACTGAAGTCCGAGCCGCAATAGACGCACCGGAAACCATCTCTATTGAGAATATCGATCCATGAGTAGTCGCATGTGCCGCTGCTGCGCCGAGGATCGCGTAGCCACCACGGCTGTTCTTTTCGCCGCCGAAAGTCGGCGACGACCTGCGCCAGTAGGCGACCTATGTTTTGCGGAAATTTCTGTTTGATTTGGGCAAGCGAGCGCACGGGCACGCCGCGCGAGAGGACTGCATTCATTTTTTGGACGGGCTGACTAACGTTGGGGTGGCCTCGTGCGAGGACTAGATAAGCCCACTTACAGCCATGCACCGTTGTTGGCTGCCGCGTGCAGTCGAATATTCGAAGCACATCACGCCCCGACTTAGTCAGCGCGTCGACACACGTTTAACCTATGAATTCTGGAGCTCTCGTAAAGCTTGAAACAACCAACGCCTGCCTTCGAACAGGTAGGCATTCGGGCAGGGAAACGGTTGTCAGCCACCACTATCACGTCGTGAGGCCTCGCGGTCGATCCGGTCGAATTCCTCACGTGGGAGCTCCATCTCCGCTATTCGCCTAAAATGCTTCATGAAGCCCATTTCGGGATTGGTTGTTTTCGCCGCGAGCGCCTTTTCGTTGAGTGCAGCGCTCGTAGAGGCAGGTAACGATTCTCTCGCCACATCGACGAAATGCCCGAAGACGTTCTTGTTCCCTTGTGACCGTGGGGCGGAAGTCCTCGTCGATGGCTTTCCCTGAACCGGCTTGCTCGGCAACTCTTTCGTAACGTGAGTGGAGCTTTGTAATATAGTGATTGGTTTTGGATCTACCGTCACGACGGTCGGAATCGGCCCGCGCAGAAACTTTTGCGCATCGCGGCTGAAATCACGCCAGGCGACCCAAACGGCTGGTCGCACCTTCGACGTATGAAGGACTTTCTCGGCGTATGTCGCCGCCTTCTGCAATTGTGACCGCACATCCGCGTTGTTGGAATTTCCGCTCAAGAGCAGCTGCGCGGGAGGCATCAGAGTAAAATTTTTCGGGTCCTCCAAATTGTCGCCGGGTTTCGTTTCTGCAGGAGGAAGTGTAACGCTCGGTGAAATGGGCGGCGGCACCGTTGGCTGTTTCGGAGCGGGTTCCACAACAACACTGGCCGCGCTGACACCTTTGGGTGTTTTTGTTTTCTCAACCTCAGGCTTAGTTGTATCTATTTTTCCACTACGCACTTCATCAAGCGTGAGTTGGAGAGCCTTCGCCAGCCCTTCGATTTCCTCTTCGCGCATTTCGGAATATCCATTTTCGATGCGTGAGTAGCGGGCCGGTTTAATTCCTGCGGCATGGGCAAGCGCCGTCTGACTTGGGAATTTTTCCGTCCGTTGTTTCTTGAGCCATTCAATCGCCATGAGTGATATTTTCGCGGGTAGAGTTGCGGTAATAAAAGGGTGCTCCCAGTGAATAACGCCCGTCAATAGCTCTATCGGCCTGAAGCCATTTTGAATGAGAACAATCCCGAAGAGCCAGGTGAAGACCCCGGGGAAATGACTTTCCCCGCGTACGAGTCTGCGTCTCGCCCTCCCCTTTCTAGCGGGGATACCCCGCAACGCCCCGATGCGGCTGACGCCGGAGGGTTCAGCGCGAGCGGACAAGTTCACCACTCCGGAGCATTCGCTTCGATTCCGGCTTCGGCCTTTCCCTGCGGTCGGAGACGGCTTGTTTCCGTGCTCACGGACGCCTCTGGCGATTCGTTGCCAGAGCGCAACCATTCGCCAGGTTGCTCCCTTTCGCAGACTCTGGTCACAACACCGGCGTCCTTACCGCACTCTCAACTGCGCCGACTCCTCCCTTCACTCACGGCCTGTCGCCTGCACTCCGCTTCTGCTCCTGCGGGCTGAACTTGCCCGCTCGAATGAATAGGTGTTGAATATGGTTATAGAGGCTGCGCCTTCAATGAGCTTGGCTCAAACGCCGCTGGGCTTCCGATGCTCGCTCTCGTTGCACCGCTCGCGGATTTTCTTCTAGCAAAGCCACACCCTGATGGCTGCCTCATGATAGCACCTGCGACGGCTGGCGGGCACGCGGCGCGAGCGCCTTCGCCCGTCCGCGCCTCAAGGTATTGCTCGCTTTGCTGCGCTCCACCTTGCGCGACGGTGCTGATCGTCGGCATCCCTCCGGGGCGGCCGATTTAACGGTTCGGCTCGGGTTGGGGTCCGCGTAGCGCGGCCCGCTACATGCGCCCGCGTTGGGGCGCTCGTCAGTAAATCAAAGTCATGAATACATCCGCTATCGTTTCCTCGGTTCGCACTCCCAAAGCTCTGTCGTCCGATGATCTCCGCCGTTGCGCGCCATCGGTTTTTGCCGAGCACGCCAGGCCCGGCGTATCTTCCCGCTACACCTTCGTTTCCACCGCGCAGGTCGTTGCCCTGCTGGGAGCCGAGGGTTGGGACCCAGTCAAAGCGTCCGAACAACGCGTGCGTTTGGAGGACCGCATAGGTTTTCAGATGCACGAGATTCGTTTCGCGCGTCGGGTCGATTTGGAGGCTGGTGCGTTTCAGGTTGGCAGTACGCGTGCCGAAATGATTCTGCAGAACGCGCACGATGGAAGCCACGCGTATCGGATCGACGCCGGTCTCTATCGGTTGGTTTGCCGCAATGGTCTGGTTGTGGCTGATGCGGATTTTGCACATGTCTCGATTCGGCACATGGATGTTTCCGCCGATGCGTTCGCGCAGGCCGCGCAGTTGGTGGCGGAAAACACTCCGCGCACGTTGGAAGCAGTCGCCAAGTGGCAGGCTGTGCAGCTCTCGCAGGCAACGCGGGTCGAGTTTGCGCGACGCGCGGCAGCCCTACGTTGGCATGCCGATCAACCTGTGACGAAGTTACTCAGCGCTGAGAAGTTGCTAACGCCGGTTCGCTACGGCAATGCAGCGACGGATCTCTGGACAACATTCAACGTGGTTCAAGAACACCTGATTCGCGGCGGCGACCGTTATATGGGTTATACGGAAGGCATGGGGATTCGTCGTAACCGCACGCGCCCGGTGTCAGGTTTGAATGAGGGCCAACGGATCAACAAATCACTCTGGTCGCTCGCAGGCGAATTCGCAAACAACTAGGCAGAGACAATGGGGCGGCGGATTCGCCGTCCCCCTTTCTGAGAAGGAGGATTGCTGTGATTTCCAGTTGAACGGATATACACTTTTCCCATCGGCGACGCCGGCCAGCAAGCTGTCCGGCAAAACCCTAACTATCACAATTGCTCATCCGAAACCCCAGCACCGCCACCGGAGGAGCAGTGGAAAGGTCACCCGACCACAAAAGAACGTATTTTCACAAAGCCTCAAGGCCTCGTGCCCATATTCGCCCTAAGGCTTTGGTCGTTTCGGCGTTCAGGTGCCAGCCGGTTAAATTATGTAGGATATGGTGTGGTTCGGGTGAAATTAATCGGCACAAAGACTCACAACGCCTCCAGTACGGCAAATTCCTGAAGCTCCTCCAATAACTCCGGGTAGCGCTGGCCCATGAATCGCTTCACTTTCCCGTTATCGAGGAGCTTGCGAACATACCGTTGGGCAGCGCCGAGACGCAGGGTATTTTCGCCATAACTATCTTGGAAGATTCGAAAGTCGCGCTCCAGCGACTCCATTTCCTTCTCGATTCTGGCAACATCCTCCGCCGGCAAGCCCTTGATCTGTTTCGATGAAACAGGGTTCACAAGCATACTAGATGGTGACCCCACAAGTAACGCACGAGCATAAGCGAACGTGTAATTATTGGCGCTCACCATGAGTTGGGCCATTTCAATTTGCCGGAGTGCCTTGACCCGCTTGAATACTTTGAGCGCGTGTTCGGTGATCGGCTTGTCCTTGAGTATCTGAATCGCCTCCGCGTGGAGGTCATCCAAGAGGCCCTTTCGTAAGACGACTTTTTTAACATCGATGTCCAGCGCCTTGGCGATGGCTTCTTCGGTCACCCCGCCATCAAGCGCCTTCATGATCATCCGATGCTCTTGTATCAAGGAGAGCCTGCTTACTTTGTCGTTATAGGTGTAAGCATCGTCATTCGTGGAGATAAGGCAAAGGGCTGTGGCACTGCCAATCTCCTGGAGCGCCTTCAAGCGCATGTGGCCATCCAGCAGTAAGAACGTGCCTTTCGCTCCTTTATTCGGAAAGACAACGAGCGGTTCTACCAGCCCCACTGCCTTGATGGAGGCTAGCACAGCGCGGTATTTCCCGAAACAGCCATCAGTCGGTTGTATCTGGCGAATTGGTAGGATCGACCCAATCGGAATTTCAAATCCGCGCCGCTCGAATCCAATACGAACTTTTTTTGAATCACTCATCAGGATTGACGGACACGCTCCATGAGGAATTTCGGAAGCGTATCCAAATCCTCAGCCCGAAGTAATGTGGTGAAATTCTCGTCCGCGTAGAGCGCCTTGAAGGCTGCGATTAGTGAAAGCAGCCGCGTTTCGCAGGCCCGGGCCTTTTTGACCATGAGCTTCTGGCGCTGGGTTTCCTGCTTGTAAGCGAGAATAAGTCCGTCGGTTGTCGTTTTACGAGGAACCCGGAACTTGGCCGCATCTTTGTAGCTTTTACCGAAACACTTTCGCTGTTCGAGCAAATGCCGGAACGACGATAGCGACACCTGTTTCATAGCACCGCGCTCATAGGCTTCGTGCAGCATGCGCTGGGCACCCTCATCGTCGGTGCTTGCGATCTGTACGGCAATGGTGATCGGCAACCGGCCGTGGAGAACAGCATCGAGCACTCGCTCTTCACCCTGTTCGAGCAACTTCAAAACCCCTTGGAGATACTTTTCGACGAGACCCGTCTTGCGTGCGATTTCCTCGAGTGAGTTGCCCTGATCGTGCATCCACTGAATAAGCCGAATCTGATCGATACACCGGACACGGCGGCGTGCGATATTTTCCACCAAGCTTGCAATCAGCCCATCGGCTTTTGTCATTTTGCGGACGAAGGCAGGAATCTCCGCCTGTCCCAGCGCGATGAAAGCCTCCAGCCGTCCCTGACCGCAAACCAAGTCATATTTAAGCTGACCCTTTTCGTCGATCTTTGCCTCAGTGACTGTGATCGGCCGCTTCAAACCTTGCTCGGAAATACTCCTAACAATCAGTTCGAATTTGTGACGATCTCGCACGCGAGGGTTGGTAATCCGTACGGACTGAACCGGGATCATCAAGACTTCGTGTTCTGATTCGGTGCTCATGCGACTTCCTCAATCGAAACGCGCTCGGCGAGATCATAGAAAAAACCGAGATCGTCGAAATGGTAGGCGTCCAGAAGCGCGCTGTTGAATTCGGCGAGACGTAGACGCAGCGCCAGACGATCAAGCGATGGGAAAAGATAGTAGTCTTTGATCACTTGATTGGCTTGGTCCATGCGCGCGACAATTGTGATGTCTGGACGGTGGCTTTCTTCAAAGCGCACCATCCATCGGAGCGAACCTGCTGGCGTGCAGAGGCAGCGTGACAGCACCAGGGAGACAATCAGTTCGTTGTCGAGAACAAGTAGCTCGGTCGCAGGGTCACGCTCGACTCGCACACCTTGGGAGGTGAGCCTGGTGATAACTTCCTGAATAACCTCCGGGTGTTTCTGGCGGAGAAACCGATTAACCTCGATGAAACCGTAGTCGGTCTCCGGGGTGTAGCCAATCAACTGGTATGCTCGCACCAAGCTTCCGAAGCGGTGACGGAAAGCAGCGCTGGAAGGCAAGTCTTCACGCTCATCGATGATGACACCTGAAAGACGGCCATGCTGGGTCAGCAACTCCCTGAGCTTCGCCAGCATTTCCTCGTCACTAAAACGCTTCGCGCGCGCGATGATGATCTCCTGTACCCGGAGAAAATCATCAGTGGAGATGAGCGCCGGAAATACACCCTTCGCACGAATCCACATTTCCGGCGGATTCACGACATGCTTCCGTTTCAGTTTGAAGGAAGTTCGGTGGTAGACGTTGTTACCGACATATTTTTCGTTCGTCAGGATCTGATGCACAGTCCCACGTGTCCACGATCGACCAAGATCTGTGCGGAGGCCGCGGGCATTGAGCCGTGCGGCAATTTCACGTTCCGCGAGCCCTTCGTTCAGAAATGTGCGGTAGATCCATTTGACGATTTCGACTTCTTCATCCGAACCAAGTGCAAGAACTACGCGATCTGTTTGCAGACTCTTATGCTCACCGATGTGGAGCACCCCTTTGGGCTGACCGGATTGATCCACCAGCATTCGCCGCAGCCCAAAACCAGCAGCGCCGCCTTGCTTGAAGCCGAGCTGAATCAGTCGGCACGCTCCTTGGAAAACCTTTGAGGACAGTTCACGGCTATACTCTCCAGCCATCGAGCGCTTGACGCTTTTGATGATATTCGAGGTCGGCGATCCGTCGTTCTCGAACTGTTCTGCACAGTAGTGAACCGCGATTCCTGCACGCTTGCAGATGTATTCGTAGTAACCACTCTCGTCGGCATCCTGGAATCGCCCCCAGCGACTCACGTCGTAGGCGAGAATGCATTTGAAGTCAACGCGCCCACTTTCGACTTCTTCAATCATGCGCCGGAGACTATCCCGCCCACGTACGTTCAAACCACTTTTGCCAGCGTCCTCGAATACGCGAACCAGCGTCATTTGTCGGCGCGCGGCATACTCCTTAATCCGGTCGAGCTGGTTCTCGGTGGAATACTGTTGATGTTCGGTGGACATGCGCACGTAGGCCGCCGCCGGGATCGAAGCGGCATCGAGCGGTGCGAGCGGGAGTTGATGCTGCCCGCCCATCGCTCACTGAAGCGGAACGAATTTAGTCGGGTTTGAAATCTCGCTGCAACGAATCTGAGGAGGCGGGGTGGAGCTCTTCGAGGATGGCATAGCCTGTGAGCATGATTTCCCGCAGGTCCTCCGCGATGGTCTCTTGTAACGCAGAGCCCCGGAGCCACGCTAAAATACCGAGCAATGCAACGAGTTGTGGGCTCCAGGAATCTTGTAACGCATCGCAGGTATCTTGTAACGCAAAGTCCCGCAGCATTGCTAGAAGACTAACCTGCTTGTCTGCCGACGATGTTACACCGCCCTCCGACGCATCCTGTTTTCGCCAATAGCCCGGATTGAGTTCTCGCCAGGCTTTAACACGCGCGACGTGCTCAGGGCCAGAGTGGTAGGCTCCGTTACCGGTCTTTTTTATCCAGCGTTGCTGACTGTCATGGCGGCTTACCTTTCGACAAGCAGGACGGTAGCAGAATTTCTGCCGGCCAGCTGACCGGGGCTCAGGAAGAAAAGGTGCACCGCAAGCGGCACACCGTGGATTCGATGTTTTTTTTGTTAGGAGTATTCACGCAAAGTAAGACGATAAGACACCACCGGCTGTGAGAAAAAACTGGCATATCTCGCACCACAAATTCCCCGCCGCGCCAAACGCGCCTCACACGCACCTACTGTTATTAACCCACCGTGAATTCGGAGGGTCCGCACTGTCGCTGGCGGACAATTTACCAGTGAAACAGGGATCGCCTTTGAAAGAATCCTATGTCCAAGACTATCTAGAGTTATTCCATATCCTTAATCTTAAAACCAGTCATTAGATGAAATCATATGATTTCATCTAATGACTTAAATATCTTTCGCCTTACAATGAATATAGCCAACTCAATTTAGGATGAAAAGAGAGGTCTTTATAAATACACCTGCATTGCCATTTCATGAACGGTTGATCAATCTAAAGGCGGAAGTCCTGAACGCATTCCTCGTCAAGCAATCGTCTTCCTATGTAGACGGCGCCATCTCGCAGAAAAACAAGTATCTAATCGCTATAGCTATATCTATAGTCATAAACTGCGATTCAAGCATGCAGCGCCACATACAACAAGCCTTACAGGCAGGTGCCAATCAGTCGGAGATCCTTGAGGCAATTGAGATCGCGATAGAAATGTCAGGTGGCCCTACTACCGTAAGTGCTAGACTAGCGATGAAAGCAATTGATCGCATTTCCTAATACTTTCGTACTGCGATCTCAGCCTCCATTATATTTAATTCATAATACTTCTGGATTATTCTGCCATTAAGAGTCTCGGAGCATCCCAATCCGAATAGCCGGTGCTGAAAAAATATTGGGGATCCTAGAAAACAGGCCCCCCAGCTTCTCCGGCTGTAGGAAGAGAAGCCATCAAACTAGTTAACACCCAAAAATATCAGCCACTCTCCACGGGCTCTAAAACCACATTGATTACTACGCGACGATAGGCGACTAGAGCGGGCGTGCCATGGTCCTTTATCTGAAGAATTAGATGGACCGTGCCGGGTCGCTGTACGTCCGGAATCGTGAGTTCGGTTTCGAGACCTGTGATCGTACTAAGAACAACTGCGGCCTGAAGCGAACCAGCCTCGATATAAATCCACCAAGAAGCGTCGATAGGCCCACCATCGGGATCACGACTGCCAGCAGCAGAAAATGATAGACGCTCCTTTGGACATGCCGAAAGAAAAAGCACTTGTTTGCTTTTGTCGCCATTCAAAACAGCGATCGGATTGTGATTGGCACATGTGTACGGTCTTACGCACCAATCCATGCGAGCAGCGAAGTCGTACTGATAATGTTCCCGCCAGCGCCAAATTGTGGCAGCGTCAGAGGTGTATGATTTGCCATCAACCACAACAGTGTCGCGACTGTCACGATTGTTCGTCCAAATCGGCCTAGTTTCACCGTACGCTTTATACCATACATACCGTCCGCCCCAGCCACCAAAGCCTGGCGACAGATGCGAGCCGAGCCCGTTGCGGATCAAGCCCAAAAAAGAAGGCGTGTCGCCTTCCATGTTGAACGCAATACGAGGGTACCGCGCGCCTAGCGGGCCGTGATCTTTCATCACGTTTTCCTCTAACCACGTATTGTCTACCAAATCAAAATGAAAGAATGGCCCGTTTTTCGAGTGTCGGTCGCCTGAAATGCCTGCCCATGTTGCGCGGCTATAATCCATCGCATCTGGATTACTAGGCGAAACGATATAGAAAAGGTTAGGAAATTCACGTCGCACCCAATAGCCAGCGTCGTCTTGATCGGAAATTGCGTAAACGCGCAGTTTCGATACCAGACAAGCAAGGTGCTCGCCCGAAATCGTTCGCGCTGCATCAAATAACGCTTGAGCCAGGGTTGCGGCACCACCCCAAATGCACACCCACAACGGCCGGGGATCGTCACGGTTGACTGCGTTTAGAATGCATCTCGATCCATCGGTAGCTTTCCCTTCACCGACACTTTGCATGCCGTAGGTTGGTTGACCAGTGCATGTGATCGTCTCCAGCTGCGCTTGCGTCGGAAACCCCTTTGCGTGAAGCAATAAATTACCACACACCTTACCATAAGCATCGAGGTTGCGACGGACTATATCTTCGCGTGGTTTCTCGCGCAACCAGCAGGAAGTAACCGCAATGATTCCCTCAATATCAAACTCATTACCATATACTAATAGCCGGATGAGCGACTGCTCGTCGTCAGGCTCGTTCGTGATATCGGTTAATATCACTACCCGGGACTTCTCACTTTCCATATCGAGGTGGCCACCGACATTATTGGAACTTGCAGATCCAGAAGCCCGAGCCAATACGTCGCAATTATAACTGTGCATAAATGGAGCAAAGCAGGTTATTTAGCCGATGCACTATTTCCGCAGCCCGTTCGTGATCGATCGATTTTTCCCTTTCCGTCCCTAGCCTCGCTTGGATTTCGCACAACTCTTCGCGGAGTAACTTCGCAGAAGTTGACCGCTTACACAACGAGTCTAAATGCCGGCGCCATTCGTCTACCGTTCTCAGCTGCTCGCTACCTTTTTCTTGGGCTTCGTCTAACATTTTAATTTGTTATATTCTACCCATATTGAAATACTTTTATTGGAACTTGGTTTAATCCGACCGACAAGAGTCACTTCCCAATATTCTGTATTGATGTTTTTGTAATAACCTCTACATGCGAATATATTATCTCAGGGACAACCTTGCCAGAAAGAGTGTCGTTCATCGTATCGATCACTTTTTCGGCGATATCGTGAGGTGAAATCGCAATCAATGCATCGAGATCTCCAGTTTTTACTGCACCCAATAACTCAGGGGACGTACCTGCTCCGATACCAATATGATGTATTTTACCTGAAAGGCCGCGCTCGTGTATCGTCCTTACCATAGCCATTGTTGCCGCCGTATAAGGAGAATAGACTAAATTTGTTGCCGGGTAAGTATCTAGCAACACTCTAGCTTGATTCTCTGGTGTGCTGCCTTCGATATTTAGAAATATCCCGGCGCGAATTCGAATATCAGGAAGTTGAGCCCGTATTCCATTGATGAATAGACGCTCCCTGTCGTTCATCCGCCCCTCATTTGTACTTGAGCGCAAGAAGGTAATTTGATCGTCTCCGCGCAAATGTTCCACCGAACAATCTACGGCATAAGCAATAAGGGTATTTTCGTCTACGAGAATGGAGCTCCTAGCTATACCGCGACGCATACGGCCCAGAATAGATATAACCGGCAACCCTCGACTAGTATATGGCTCGGCCGCCTTACCGAGGCGAGAAGCTCCTATTCCACATGCCACAACAATTCCGTCATAGCCTGCAGTAGACTGCCAGCTAAGCAGTAGCTCTTCCATTTCTGGAACATTCTCGGCCACAGACGGCGAATAAATCGCAACGTCAATATTATATTTTTTTGCAACGATCGGCAACTCGCTCGCAAGCTGCTGACCAAATGGGGAAGCAACGTCACCTAATAGTATCCTAATTTTCGGTCCCGCAAAGACTGATATAACCATGAAATAGTTACATACTACACATACGATAGAAACTTTAATAAAAAGCATCATGGTACGCAGTGGCATTGTGGTAAAAATGGGTAATTAGCTCTAGATCAGCACACCACTGACAAATTACCGAATTACTAGTATTTCCAGATGGAGGCTAAAAGGATGTCTAGAGTAGTTTTGGAGGGTGCTCAAAGCCTGTCCCAGCAGGACAACGCAAACAACACTCTGCCTGCTTTCACTGTTAACCAATACACCACAAGACATGTCACGCTTTTGGCTAAAGCATAGTCTCACCGCAACGATTAGTATCTCGTGCAAGTAGCCACTATATTCTGAGAATAAACTGACGTAAGAGTGGCTAAGTTTATAGCTCAGCCACCGATTTTGATCGAGTACCCTAAACTAAACCGGGGCGTGTAGAGCGTCGGTAAAAAACACGCCAGGCTGCCAAAGCACCAAGTACGCCTAGATAGCCCCATCCTGTGGCACCACCACCCGGACCATCGGGGCCACCACCAGAAGAACTAGATCCACTCGAAGAGCTGGAGCTCGACGAACTTGAAGAGCTTGAGGAGCTACTGGATCCAGAACTGCTGGATGACGAACTACTAGACGAGGAAGATGAGGAGGAGGAACTGCTGGACGAGCTAGAACTACTTGATGAACTAGACGAACTTGAACCAGTGCCTAGAACCACCTGTACAGAGGAACTGATAACATCGTTGCCCGCGGAACGGGTGATGAGCACGTTATAACTGCCGGCTTTACTCGCATTCATGTTTGTCACGGTATAATTCGCAGCCGTCGCCGCCGCAACGTCAGCATTGTTTAGGCGCCATTGGTAGCCGCTTGCAGTGAAATTGGCTGGGGCGGCAGTCAGGGTCACCGAACCTCCAGGTGTGACCGTCACGGACGGGGGTGTACCTACGACGCCGGTCCCTGTAATGCTCGCGTTAGCAGTGGTGGGCGTGACTGAGGATGCCCCCATTACGTTGCCAGCCCCAGCGGCTGGCGCGACAGCAGTCAACGTATTCGCCAAATTCGCGGTGGCCATCACTTCGTACGAGTATATAGGCGTAAATACGCTATCAGTACTTGTAACAGCAGTTGCATTCGTGAAAACATTACCCGAGAGAAAGACTAAGCCGCTGCTGGCTTTAGTAACAGCGTTCGTCAGGTTACTGAACTGGTTACGCTCAATTAGCAGCTGACTATTGGCAAGCCCAGCAATACCCACAGTATTTCCATTTAGGTTATAATAGTTGTTGTATAGATGGGCATATCCATACACGACGGCTGGCAAATACTGGTCGCATAGCGAAGAGAACCAATTATGGTGCAGTGTCACGTACAAAGGCGTGGTTTCACCAGTCGCTCCTACTTGAATCGCATAGCGATGAGCAGTCTGTGCAGCGGTGTAGTAGAACTCGTTCCAAGAGGCTGTAACGTTAGTTGAACCGTTTATCATGCTAATGAGGTAGCCGGAGCAGTCGAAAAACGTGCAATGAGTAATAAACACGTTGTTTGCGCCGGAGAGTATGATTCCATCTCCTCCCGTTGGATTGGTGATATTCAAACCACGTATGGCTACATTCGAAACTCCACTAGCCAGTTCAATCGTGCCAAGGATCGTTGCGGTGTGATCAACACCTTGAATGGTCTTGTCCGACTGTACGCTGACTTTGCCGGCGGGAGTGAGCGTACTCAGATCCATGATGCCAGTGACTGTGATTACTGCAGCACCGGTCGCTTCGACCGCGCTCTTTAACTGCATTGCAGTTGTCACTGTGATCGCGTTCGCATTACCGCCACCGGTAACGCTCGCCGCATAACCGTCAGGAGTAAGCGTGGCCGGTGTAGCGGCAGCGATGGCTAGCGTGCCGTTTGCCGATCCAGAATAGTTTGAGTCGGTCACCGTTGCCACAACTGAATAGCTACCCACAGCCGAGGGCGCAGTACTACCATTATTATAGGTTATTGTCGTGGCCAAGCCGCTAGGCACAGTGGTGACTGTCGCACTTTTCGCTGTGCCGTCGTAGGTCTGGTTGAGGTTACTCAATGTCACTGTAGCCGGAGCTTTGTTGACCGTTATCGTCGTCGTCTTGCTAGCAGCGGTATAGTTCACTGCATCTGTCGGCATAAAATTGACCGATAGTGTTTGGGTTGGCCCAGCATTTAGTATTGTGCCGGAAGCCGGTGCGTAAACGAACGCGCCACTCGTGTTGGCTATCGCGTTCAGCTGAATCGTGCCCAGCGCCGTCCCATACGTAATCGCAGTAGGTGCCGCCCAGGTGACAACCGGCGTAGCCTGAGTAATCACAAGTGTGCCACTCGCTGTGCCTGTGTAGTTGGCGTCGGTCACTGTTGCCACAACTGCATAGCTCCCTACGGTTGAAGGTGCAGTAACACTGCCATTATAAGTAATCGTCGTGGCCAAGCCGCTAGGCACAGTTGTGACTGTCGCACTTTTTGCTGTGCCGTCATAGGTCTGGCTGAGGTTACCCAATGTCACTGTAGCCGGAGCTTTATTGACCGTTATCGTCGTCGTCTTGCTGGCAGCGGTATAGTCCACTGCGTCTGTCGGCGTAAAATTGACCGATAGCGTTTGGTTTGCCCCAGCATTCAATATTGTGCCGGATGCTGGTGCGTAGACGAACGCGCCGCTGGTGTTGGCCGTTGCGTTCAACTGGGTTGTGCCCAGCGCCGTCCCATACGTGATCGCGGTAGGTGCCGCCCAGGTGACAACCGGCGTAGCCTGAGTGATCACAAGTGTGCCACTCGCTGTGCCTGTGTAGTTGGCGTCATTCACCGTTGCTACAACTGCATAGCTGCCCGCTGTCGAGGGCGCGCCAGCGCTGCCGTTGTAGATAAAGTTAACCGCCAAGCCACTCGGCGTCGTTGTCGCCGTCGCACTTTTCGCAGTGCCATCGTAGGTCTGGCTGAGGTTACCCAATGTCACTGTAGCCGGAGCTTTATTGACCGTTATCGTCGTCGTCTTGCTGGCAGCAGTGTAGTTCACTGCATCTGTCGGTGTAAAATTGACCGATAGCGTTTGGTTTGCCCCAGCATTCAGTATTGTGCCGGAAGCTGGTACGTAAACGAACGCGCCACTCGTGTTGGCTGTCGCGTTCAACTGGATCGTGCTCAGCGCCGTCCCAAACGTAATCGCATTAGGTGCCGCCCACGTGACAACCGGCGTAGCCTGAGTGATCACAAGTGTGCCACTCGCCGTACCTGTGTAGTTGGCATCCACAATCGTAGCCGTTACTGAATAACTACCGACATCGATTGGTCCCACTGTATATTCCGCGGGGTCCGCTATCCCTACGATTTTATAACTACCACCCGACGCCGAAGCACTGAGGGTTGTGATCGCATTTTGTGTCGTGCCAACGTAGGCACCCGAATCCACAAGAATCGATACTTTCAAAACCGCGGTCTGACCTACCGTCAATATGCCTGCGTGTACGGCGGTTGTACCAAGATCGGAATTGATTGCATATCCAGGTCCATTGGAACCGTAAGCGGTGCCAAAGCTATTCCCGGAAGCTTTGACGTAGAGTGTCTGACCGATCGCCGCAGCGTAGGCCGTGAGATTCGCGGGAGCCGGACTAATCGCCACCGGTAAACCGTTATACGAATAGACGACGGCCAAACCACTTGGTGCCGTCGTTACGCTCGGTAACTTCGTCGTGCCATCGTAGGTCTGACTTAACGTGCCGAGCGTCGGCGTAATCGCGGCGGCCGTGATAACCAACGTTCCACTGGCGGTACCTGTATAGGCAGGGTCTGTGATGGTCGCAACCACGGTGTAGCTGCCAGCGGCTGAGGGCGCGGTGGTACTGCCGTTATAGGTAATCGCCACGGACAGGCCACTAGGCGAAGTGGCCGCTGCCGCACTCTTTGCCGTGCCGTCATAAGTTTGGCTAAGGCCGCTGAGTGTAACTGTCGCCGATGCTTTCGGCTGAGCATTCACTTCAGCACTATCTGTTTCACCGCCGCCATTAACTGCAGAAACGACATAGTAATAGATCGTGCCGTTAATGAGTCCGGTATCGGTGTAGCTCGTACTACCGAGACTCGTGATCAGCGTGGTGTACGGGCCTCCGCTAGCAGTCGCACGCTTAACGCTGTAGCTGTTGGCTCCCGTGGCAGCAGTCCAGCTGAGTGCCGCTTGCTGGTCGCCAGCCGTAGCCACGAAGTTAGTGGGCGCAGAGGAAAGGGCTGGTGGAGTCGCGTTACCGGAAAGTTCATAGCTGTCCACGTACCATGTGTTGGTATTGGCAACTGAATTACCGCCAAAACCAGCTAGTGTGGTTTTAGCGTCGGTGAAAACACTGACAGACGACCAATAGTAGGCCACGCCATCGAGGACGCAGTTGGAAATATCGCCTGTCGTTGTATTCACAGTGTAGGACAATGTGTGCAGCTGCGTGCCGCCGACCCAAACCCCTTTATAGGCCTGCGATTGCAGAGCAACCATAGTGGCACTATCAGCAGAAACAATATGCACTTCGCCATCCTCAGGGTTTACGATCACGCCGCACATCCGACTAGCTCCAGCGGGGAATGCATCCTGAGTGGTGTTGTTTGCAGTCCAGAATCCCAAAAAAACGCCGCGGTCAATGCGTGGAGGCGTATTATTGGTAATGGCACCCAAACTAAATGTACCACGTATCCCAAACTCAGTAGGTTTGGTATAACTGCCACCACTACTAACGTCTATGACGAGCCCTTCGTTGCCAGTAACGCGAGCCAAGCCATTGGCGATCGTGTTAGCTCTTTCATTAGCCGTACCAATATGATCCCAAGTGCGGCCTTCCAAGTTAATCGCGTCGGGCAGACGGCCGACAATGCGCGAGGCAGAAACTGCAAAATTATCACGAATAAGCGGGATGTATGCACCGGCGTACGTGAGCGCGTCAGCCTCGTTGGATGTATTCACTTCAGCACTACCGGCACCGACCACTGAAACGAGGTAGTAATAGGCAGTGCCCGGAGTCAGAGCATTGTCGGAATACGTTGTAGCTGTCGTGGCCGAGGCGATCGTGGTGTACGGGCCGCCGCTGGTAGTAGCTCGCTTCACGTTGTAGCCGCCGGTCGCCGCAGCACTGGCCGGCCAAGAAAGATTCACTTGGGTTGGTGAAGCGGCAGCCGCGCTCAAGTAAAACGGCGATACGATAAGCGTCAGATTGGCTATACCAGTTTGCCCGACGGCGTTGGTAGCACTAAGCGCGACGGTATATGTGCCAGTTACAGATGGAGCGCCAGAAATGACGCCTGTGCTCGTGTCAAGTGTGAGACCAGTCGGTAGGCCCGTCGCCGTATAGCTCACGGGCGAGTTGGTCGCAGTGATTTGATAGCTGAAGGGATCATTGGCCAAAATCGCCAAGCTCAGTGTACTGTTGATTACCGGAGTTGCCAACGCGGTGTTGACCACCGAGACGTTGTCGAAAATCATGGTGTCGAGAACAGCATTATTGCGCGAGGTTGCGGCCATACCGACATACACTGTGCCATTCATAGCATTGGTTACGGATCCAATCAGTTGCCACCCTAACCCATCCGCTGAGACAAAAGTGGAGAAAGAGTCTCCTGCCCGAACAACGCGCAACCACTGAGGAGGGGTGTAAGTTCCAGAAGCGGCAGTGAACACCGCAGACGCACCGGTCGAAGTACGTCTCACTAGTTGAGCCAGATCGCCTCCATCCAACATTGCCATTACCTGCTTCGAATTGCCCGCGAGGCTTTCGCGGATCATTAGCCCAGTTTTATTGAGCTGGCTATAGTTGCTACGCGAAGCCAATCGCGCAGTGATCGTCATATCTCCGCTCATCGGCTGATACACGAAATAACATGAATCGGTGACATTACCTATTTCCGTGCCAGCAGCCTTGACCGTAAACGTTCCGCTCGAGAGCGTCGATTGTCCAGGTGTGGTCAGAAAACCTACGTCAACTCCGACCCAAGGTGCGGACAAGTCAGCTAGTGTCGTGGCACTGACTTCCGTCGAGTTGACACTCTCGCCGATTGCATTGAGCGCAGTGATCACATAGTAGTAGGTCGTAGCCGACGACAGGCTTGTGTCTGTATAGCTGCGATAATCCGTCGCGAAAACCGAGGCTACTGTGGCATAAGGTCCACCGCTAGCCGTCGCGCGTTTGATTTCATAGCTCGTCGCACCAAGGCTTTCGTTCCAGGAAAGGTCGATACGCGATGTATTAAGTGTGGTAGCCGTGAATCCGAGTGGCGCAGCGGGCGCCATGGCGGAAGGATAGGCCTCGGTCTGGCCGGAGTCCGTCGTCTCGCCCGTGCCATTCACCGCGCTTACCGCGTAGTAGTACAACACACTGTTCGCGACGGTCGTATCCGAGTAGCTGCTTGCCGTCACGCCGGTCGCGATGGTGGCGAAAGGACCGCTGCGTGAGGTGGCACGTTTCACGTTATAACTCGTCGCCCCCGAACTAGCTGACCACGACAAATCCACCCTGGTATTATCGGCAACAGAAAGCAGTCCTTGCGGCGTAAGCGGCAGACCAGCCGTGCGGTCGGGGCGTCGGAAGTAAATCGAACCAAAACCCAAATGATCGAGATGGTAAGCTTCCGGGTAAAGTGCCGTCGCTACCTGCGTCGAATAGGTTGCAGGCAAACCCATCCGGTTTTGATAATGATTGAGGATCATCTCATAGATAGGCCTTAGGAGTCCACGATCGATACTGGAAATCGAAGGGTTATACAGACCATCACATTGATAGCCTGGTGTGAATGGCACATCGTCATTGCCCAAGTTGTATTTGGCCAAGTACTCCATACCGGTCAGCAACCGATTGCCTAGATATCCGTAAAGGTCGACGCCTTGGTGCCATGCTACTTCAGCACCGACTGTCAAATGTGCCACTCCGAGTTGCGAGTGGGATTGGTCGCGGTCGGTCTCCGAATTCTGGCCGCTCGCATCGACGTAAGTACTGATCGAGTTGTCGCAATGCGTGCGGCCGCTTATTTTGAGCGCAGTCAACGCTTCATGGAACATCTCCCTGTCTTCCAAGAAGACTGCCATGCCGATGTTCGTCGCCATACCCCCAGTACCCCAATTTCCACCTCCATATTGCCGTGTCACAGGGTAGACGATATTGCGCTGCATGGCACTGAAGTTGGCAATGCCCTGCGCCGACCACCCCGCAGTTGTGCCTGCGCCCGGGTCGCCGTCGTTGGGAATCGTTGCGTAACGAATGACCTCCGCAGCACCGATCCACTTTTGGCCTTCAATACCGGCCAGCAAACGCCGATCAGAACCGATGAAGTCGATCAAATGGTTCGGGTTAGTCGGGTCGGACCAAGCATTCAAAATTTCGATCGCCTTGGTCGCGTAGGCTGCGTCGCCCGTGATATACCACATGATCGCGTTCTGCAACGCTGCCGCGCCATCACCTTCATAGGATGCGTTGTTTGCCGTTACACCCGCTACCGTGTTTCGGCCGACGTACTGCTTGGGTCCTAGCAGAGAGTAGCTGGACGACGAATGAGAATCAGCAGCCAAAGTTAGGTAAGCGGTATAGTATGGCTCTTCATGAGCCGCGACCTTGGTGCGCATGCGGTTCAAGTCCGCCGTGGACCAATATACACCAGGATGCACAAAAGCGGGCGCGGCGACCGTAAACGTCAGCGTAGACACACCATAATGGCCATTGCTTGTGATCACTGTGAGGGTCACCGAGCCCACCGCCGCTGTCGGCGTGCCCGTGATCAACCCTGTGCTCGTATCCAACGTAAGCCCGGGCGGCAAATTCGCGACGGTGTAACTGGTCGCTCCGTTGGTGGCAACGATTTGGAAACTATAAGGCGCGCCAACGTTAGCCGCCACAGTTGATGAACTAGTAATCACCGGCGCACCCGCATGCTGAGTGATCGTCAGTACAAGCGGCGCACTCCCCGTGCCGATCCCGTTGGTAGCGGACTGGCTGATCGTGTAAGTGCCAGGCATCGCGATCGTGCCGGAAATTACGCCGGTCGCCATATCCACCGTTACGCCAGTTGGCAAATTCGTCGCATTGAAACTGGTCGGAACATGCGAAGCAGTGATTTGGAAGGCGAATGCCGTATCTGCTGCAAACGTGGCACTCTGGGCGCTGGTGATCACTGGCAGCGCCGGCGGCACCTTCAAGGTGACGTCATTGCCATCGCCACCGACATAGCTAATCTGAAAAGCATTTGAGCCGACTGTAATCGCGGCGCCTTCAGCCAAACCGGTAAAGGTGCCTGAGACAGGATTGGCGCCCGTATTGTCGATGATTTTGAACGTCGTACCCGAAGCCAGCTCGACAGAGCCCAGATCGTTCACACTCAAGATCGCACTACTCAGCGTCACGCTGCCAGCCACGACCTTGTCAGCCGTGCTCGCAGCGCTGTTGATCTCCACTGAATAAGTGGCATCCGATTGCAACGTGAGTGCGCCGGTCGTAGTAAAAGTGCCGATACCGCTATCTCCTGGAGCCAGAAACGCGTCAGCAGTACCCGAGGCATTGCCGATCGTCACCGCAGCCGAGCTGCTGCTCGTACCGCTGAAAGTGCCTGCACTCACCGTCACTGCGCTGGCGATTGGCGCGTTGACTATCAAGGCGCCGCCCGTAACCGAGGTTGCTCCCGTGTAGGTATTGGACACTGAACCGACAAACGCGAGTGTGCCGGCAGTCACAGTCACACCACCCGTACCGCCCATTTTACCACTGATATCCTGGCGGCCCGAACCGTCTTTTTTCAATGGAGTCGCGTAGGACGTACCCGCAAAATCAAATCCGATAACACCGCCAAAATCTCCCGAGCCATTGGCCGATCCCACCGTCAGTGTATTGGTTCCCCAAATACGCCCCAGGCTGTTGCCATTCAAGGCATCGACGGTCGTTGCATTATTCAGCAACAGGCCCGCCAAAAGATTATTCGTGGCGGTTTGGGTATTACCGATGGCTAAAGATTGATGTGGAAAAGCATCGCTCACCGTCGGTTGGATGAATCCTCGTTCGACCTGGATTCCACCGCTAAACCCACTCCAATCCACATTCGTGACGCGCGAGTTTTTTCCGGGAACAGTCGAAGTCGCAGTCAGGCCCGAGCCTGTGATAGCGCCACCCGGTGCCGAGTTGAAAATCAGTCCCTGAGTGCCAAGGATCTTAAGCTTCCCCACCGTCCCGCTATTGGCATTACCCAGAAAATAGACACCGTTACTCGAGGCCGAAAGAACAATTTTAGGCGTCGTGGCATCATTGGTCGCGAGGGTCAAACCATAGAGATTGGTGCCATTGCCGCCACTGACGAGCGTGAGATCTGCTGTGGCTCCAGTGTTGGTCATTCCATACAACGTCACATTGCCATTCATGACCACGTGAGTAACCGAGCTGTTAATGCCGGGAAATGCCGCGATCGTGCTGTTGCTGTTCGGCACCACGCCACCGGTCCAATTCGTCGTCGTAAACCATGATTGTGGAAACGTGATCGTGCTGACAGTCGTGGTATTAACGGCGTTGACCGCCGTTCCACCCGGAGTAGTTGAAAACTGCAAAGTCGTCCCCAAAACCGATACCACAAAATAATCGGCAGCCGTCGTGCCAAACGGATTGGTCGTGGCCGTCGTGCCCGTAAAGCGGATCACATCCCCCACCGACCACGTCCCCGTCGGCACCACCATATTAGGACTGCCCGCCGTTGAAGTCACGGACGAGCTGGTCACCGTAGCTGGCTTCGCGTTGTTGATCGTCGTCTGAGCTTGCGCTAAGGATACGCTCAAGCAAAAGCCGGTCATGATGATAGCCAAAGTTGACTTGCGAACGTCTAATGAGGACTTCAGCGCTAAAATACTTTTCGTAAACAAAGAAGATGGGCTAGAGTGCATCATATCGTATTTGAAATAAATGTTATACAGTACAGATCTAATATATAACTTATTATCAGATCTATTTAGGCATTTGTACCTACAGTAGTTATGCCTTTATATAGTTCTATCAGTATGGTTTTATAGAGTATTTTTCTTGGAGCGTCTGGGCTGCTGGAGGTATAGAAACCAAGAATCATAATATATCTAGTCCAGGTGCATGCCCTTCAATATTTGATCCGTTTTCACTGTTAACTAACCCCACGCCAGACTGGCATGTGCCACCAGCCGCTTACGAGCGGTCGTAATTCGTAAGCCTGTCGGATAACGAATCACCTTGGTTTGGGCCATTATAACCACATATTCGATCGCGAACACTTCAATTGGTTTACAATTCGCCAAAACAACCCCGATGGTGAATCCGTGTTCCAGGGCAAAATAAAAGCCTTGGCTCAGTTGAATCGAGCCAAGGCTTTGTATTTTTCGTCTTAAATACAGGCCGCGAAGAGCCTGAAAGTTAAGAACTAGAATTTCACGTTTGTCATGAGTGTATAACTACGTGGCTGCCTATATTCACCAAGGCGGCTTGCCACCGATTCACGAGCAGGCGAGTTATAGTCGCCATTCAATGGGCGCATTGCGATTGCATCTGACCAAACCGGTCGTGTCTGGCCGAGAAGATTATCGATGCGCAGTGTGAAATTCAGCTCCAAACCCTTTCTCGGCTTCCAAGTGTAACCCAGCGTACCCGTCCAAACATCCCAACTAGGCGTGTACACCGGAGTATAGGCATTAACCGTCGGATCATCGGCAAAAGTCGTCGGACCAGTCGCAATCGTATCCGCTCCGCGATAGCCAGCAACTAACCGACCACGATACTGATAACCGAGGCCAAAGCGGAGTCTTTTGAACATGCCAGTTTGTATAGCGTAATCGCTATAAGCATTGATTACATAGTTATCCAAAGATATCACTGTGTCCTTTTGGTAGTTGGCGGCGTTGCTATATAGGCTGTTAAAATTTGAAACAGCAGACGCTTGATCGATAGAGAAACGCCCTGGAAACCCAGCAGCAGCAGCAGCAGCAGCCGTAGTATAATAGAAATTATTAACAACTGCAGTTCCAGGTGCGCCAGGGGCCACTGGAGTGGGATCCAACGTCGCACCTGTATCTAGTAGAATCTGTTTAAAGAGTTCCGTATGATCGGCGATGTACTTCAGGCTCATCGGATAGGAATTCACGTTTTCGAGTCGATTCTTGGAAATGCTCGCATTGATTCTCCAACCAGCGGAGATGTTTCCAACAATCTCGATTTCATGACCTTGGTTGTGGCGCCCGCGAATGTCATTCGCGGCTGCAAGAACATCCGAGCCACCACGTAAATTACGACCGGTGGAGCTATCGTCACCGATCACATTAGCACCGTAAATTCCGTTAATATTACCATTAGTATTCACTTGGCCAACACCTGTACCGGCTGATACATAGGCATTAATTTCTTTGTCCTGATAATATGTGTAATTGATGCTCAGCCTTCCCTTGAAAGCCGTAAAGCGGGTGATAATGTCATAGCCCTTTGCCTCGGTCGGAGGCAGAATCGAGCCATCGACGGCAGGAGTGGTGCTGGCTGGGACCGAATAGCTCGTCGCACTGTTATAACCGATCGACCACCACGGAAGGACGTGATATAGACCACCAAAAGCCCAATTTGTTTTTCCGCTTTTTAACGCAGGGGAATTGTAGTCATCCTGAAAGCGATCACCTTCGTACCGCAGATCCCTGAGCGCCACGCCTGATGGATTCGGTCCGGTGACCAACAGGCCGTTACTCACCACGTTCGCAAGGCTTTGCGTTGAACTTGTCGGCCGATTTACCGCTGGGATGGCCCCGCCTCGAACACCGAGTGAGTTATATGGCTGATAGGTTAGGTTTGCCCAGTCAGCAGGAGCATCCGGGCGCCAAATTACGCTTCTACCATCCCAATCAGCAGGATAGTCACCGATACGCACAGACTGTCTGACCAATTGATTGAAATTGTCGCGCCTGAGGGCACCGGTAACAATGAGCTTCTTTTCGAAGAATGATGCATTCATGCCCGTCAGTGCATAATTGTACTTCGTAAACGAATTAGTTGCGCCCGTCGGTTGCGTCACCCAGCGCGGCTGGATTGTCGTATTCATAACGCTATTGGTTACGCCGTTCTGGGTATAGTTATTATCTTTAAAGGTGTATGCTCCGGTCGGGACATCGGCCGAAATAGAATCGCCCCAGTAACTGCGCACCCGGATGACGTCGAGATCCTGCCAGCGTCGGTGATCAGGATTGACACCGAGAGACCACGCGATGCCTGGTCCATTCCTAAAGCGCTGTTGGGTCGAACCACCCATGACATTGAAACCGTAATTGCCCCATTTGCCGAAATCCTTCAGATAGGCTGCGCCCAAGCGCCATGCTTTTGTCACACGGTCCGTCATGTTTTTGGTATAAGTGTTGTCACCATAGGGCCGGCCAAAATTGGGATTCTGGCTGCCGTCGGGAAGCACCCGGTTGATATCAATATAGGTCGCCGAGGCCAGAGAACCCGTCGCAAGCCGGTTGACTTCGCCCTTTGCGTCAGCGTCTATAGCGGCCAGTTCAATCGAAAAATTATCACTGAACGAGTGTTGAATAGTGAGCTGTGCATTGCTGTAATATGTTGTATTAATAGGGCCGCGGACAGAGTTCACGAATCTCTGGCTGGGAGTCGCGTAGTGTGCATAGGGGCTCGCATTTATAGCGTCGAAACGGTTGCCCGGCAGATCCATTAATTCGCCAAACAAAAGCGGGCCGCCAGCAGTACCGAGGCCGTTTGTCCCGACTTGAACATACGGACCATAAGGCGTGGTTGTAGAGCCACCGGCTCCCAAGGTCATTGGATCGTTTTGGTACTCCAAAACGGTATTACCAAGTCCAGAACTGGGCGCGTATACATAATAATTACTTCCACGAGTACCAATACCGAGCGGATTTAGAACTGTGCTACCGCTGCTCGTAGTTACGGCCGATGGACCCGTTGAGGAAGTAACCGCTGCTCCCGTACCCAAGCCAGTACTACCGTTAAATGTTGTCGTACCGTTCCACCCCAAAAACTGGTCACCCAGCGCAAGAAGGGGGATTTGTCTCTTTTGCTGGCCGCGCTCGCCTTCCAAGCGAACTGTCGTCTTCGACGTGGGCTTGAAGCTGATAGTCGGAGAAATCGCCTGATTGTTGTCTTGCGCGAAATCGCGCCAGCCATCGGCCTTTTGATACAATATGTTAAGTCTAGCGGCAAAATATTTGTTGATCGGCTGGTTAAGATCAACCGCCGTTCTATAAAAGCCATATGAACCCGCAGTAGCGTCAACACGTCGGAATGCGCGGCTAAATTCGGCTCGCTTTGTCAGGGCGACTTGCGTGCCACCGAGTGTACCATTACCGAACATCACAGCATTGGGGCCGCGGGCGAAATCGACACGATCAAGGTTGTAGGTGTCATTCGGAGCATAGTAGGGAAAGAAATTTACCATGCGATTACCGGAAGCGTTGGCACCGCGCTGCTGACCCAAGGATGTAAGGCCAAAAGTATCGCCGCCACCAGCCGGATCCAAAATTTTAACTGAATTCGTCGCCCATTGGCTTGCTGAATTAATATCACTGATGCCCATCGCGTCGATGAACTCGCGGGTAAGGGATGAATAGGCCATCGCCGTATCTGTTAATTTGAGCGCCATGCGGCCGCCCGTCAGCGCACTGGTAGGGGCGAACCCGACGTCGCGGTTCGCGCTCACTTCGAACGGGGAAAGAACAAGCGGCTCGTCGGCTGGCTCTGCCGTGTCTTTAACCGATTCAACAGAAACTTTAGTCTCTTCTGGCTTCTTCTGGCCTGATTGGGCATCTTGACCGAAAGATTGCAGTGCAAATAAAAAGAATGTAGAAACTGGTAAGACGTATCGCGGCAGCGACATCAGCCGACTGCGGATACGAAAGCTGGTCGTGTATGTGTTCATAAAACGATTTTGGTGTTAGGGGATTGCTTGGATTGCTTGGATTGCTAGGCGGGGGTGGGGATAAGAGCTCGCGAGGATACTCTTTGTTGGCAGTGGCAATCCTGATAAAAGGCCCCTTTTAGTACAACGGCTGCCTTAGTTTCACTGGTAACTATATTTGGCTACAATATAGATTCTGAATATTGATTTGGAAAGCTTTACCTTTTCGCCGCACATCTGTAAAAACGCCCTCGCAAAGGACGGATACAAACAGGAATACGAGTTTGCATAGCTGGCTTCTATCGGTTCAGGACGTGTTAGATAATATACTACACCAAACGACTCTGTGAACCCGTCCTATAAATCCTCAACCATATGCCTTGATGACTACCCAGAGAGCCCAACCTCTCCATCCAACCCCACGTTGTTTTGATCCGCATTTTGCCATTAAATTGTGCGTTAATCGGCGCTGATCCACAGGAGGGCATTACGTAACATTGCCGCAAAAGGCGCTGTCAGCCAAATTTCTGGATGATGCCCCGCAGTGAACACGCACACCCGTCCTTCCCCGGTCTTTCGTGTCCAGCCAGCCGGCTGAACGCCAAAGGCAGTTGATGACCGCAAAAATATGTCGATATCACCTTGGTCGATCGACATCCGATACTGCTCGTCAGTGACGACAAACGAACCAATGCTGCCAGACGTGATTACATGAGACGCCCGTGGAATCAACTGTACCGGGCATTCTGGCGGATGATCGATAAATGCGCCTCCGGTTATACTGGCAACTGGCTCTGTAGAGAGACGACCTGCATTTCCTGAATGCAACACCAGCAGCCCTCCGCCTTGTTGTACATATCTGTACCAAATCTCCCCTTGCTGCAGAAAAATATCACCAAACTTCAGCCTCAAATTTGCTGCAATAATTACCGCATCATACTCAAACATCAATGAAGTCGGGTTGATTACATTTTGCTCATACCAGTCGAATTCAAATGGTACTGAATCAATTAGCGGTTGCAGGCCTGCACGTACGTCGGCAGCGGGATGAAATTGGTCTCCACAGATAACAAGTAGCTTCATGCTAAAAACCACAATCAAACGCCACCGCTAAAGAGCAAGAGCGCAAGTCCATCACAGTACACTCAGCTTCACTGCAACTCTGTTGTGCTGGATCCATAGAAAATCGATGAGCAACTAACTGCTTCTTATGATTCTCAGGTCGACTGAGCCAATTTGACCAGAAAATTATCATCCGATGGATTACCAGTGTAAACTTCGGATTGCTCGAAATGTAGAATACAAAGGGAGAGAGCTGCGGCCCTTAATTATAAATTTTCACTTCTTCATTATGAGTTCAATATTCGATCTGTTTACACTAAATGGGAAGACTGCTGTTGTGACTGGTGCAGCACGAGGGCTTGGCCAGGGCATCGCGATCGCCCTAGCAGAAGCAGGTGCTGATATCGTCGCTGTCGATATCCTTCCTGCAGCAGATACTGTACACCGAGTCGAGACGCTCGGGCGCAAGGCCATTTCGATCACTGCCAATCTCGGCGAAAGGACATCTGTCTCCAAAATCATCGAAGACTCCAGAAAACATTTCAGCACCCTCGATATACTTGTTAATTGTGCAGGAATCATCCGCCGAGAGGACTTCCTTAAATTTTCGGAGAAAGACTGGGACGACGTGATGGGAATCAACATCGATATGGTCTTTTTTCTCAGCCAAGCATTTTGCAACGACGTGATTTCGCGTAACAGCACGGGCAAAATAATCAACATTGCCTCAATGCTTTCATTTCAAGGAGGCATCCGTGTTCCATCTTATACGGCCTCAAAAAGCGCCGTCGCTGGCTTAACTCGGCTCATAGCCAATGAACTCGCCGGTAAAGGCATCAACTGCAATGCAATTGCCCCAGGATATATGGCAACAGACAACACCGCGCCCTTACGTGCTGACGCTACCAGAGCAAACGCCATTCTTGACCGCATTCCTGCCGGACGCTGGGGCACACCCGACGATCTCCGGGGCGCAGTAGTATTTCTTGCATCGACTGCGTCAGACTATGTAAATGGATTTACTCTAGCAGTCGATGGCGGTTGGTTGGCTCGCTAGAACACCATAAGAGCACTCGCTATCCTTGATACTTACCAGTGTAACCTAAGTTATATTGTACATGGGTAAGGTCATGATACATAATTGCCGAGTTAAATGTTAGTTATCCGATGTTATAAGCAAGAAGACCGACGCCCCAAGACGATACGTAACATCTGTTTGTGGACAGATTAAATACGTGTTTTTTTGGATATAATACGTGGTCAAAATTCATGCTCAGTAAGTTAGTTCGTTTGGGTATCCTGGGAATACTCCCCGCGGAGGGGTCCGCGGGGAGTGCTTTGTCACCTCAGATAACAAGAACCCAGCATCATTAGGAACGCATATTAAGCGGAATTAAATATTGATACGCTCCACGATGTTAACCCAGCCCATTGCACATCTCAGACTTAAATGCAAAACCCGCCACACGGTCAAAGTTCACTGCCCCCTCGCCTTTCAAGCCACGTCAGTAGGTTTATAGGAATCGACGAAGGTAGAAATAAACTTTTGAAATTCTCCCCAGCGAATCCACAAAAAGAGTGGTGCATTTCCATTACTGGAAAGAGCCGAACACTTCAAACACTTGATGAAAATCGTCTACTAATGGTCAGCGACACGGGATTTTCAGAAATTGATACAACGAACGGTGAAATGTTATCGGAAACTAAGTGCTGTTCTAGTGGAGTCATTTCCGCATTTCGGCTGCAATCAGGTCACACTTTCATCGGAGGCCTCGACCTTTTTAACAGGAAAGGAGTAACGTTCGCCGAACTCGATAGTCATACGAAACTGGTCAGGCAAACTACTTTCCCTGGTGACTATGTAAGACGAGCTACACTTACGGCCACTGACACTATATTATTTACATGCGATAGTCGTGTGTACGAAGGAGACTGGTCCGGGGCAATTATCCGGGAATTTGCTGCAACTGGATTTCGTCACGCATGGAAAGCAGTCCGGACAAAAAATAATACAACTATTATCAGTGCTGGGTATGGGGCCTTTGTCGCTGAATTCGACATTAATGGCGGAATCATTCAGCGATGGGAGTGCACAAAATTCGTCGAGGCAATACGTCCCCATTTTTTTGGAGACTTTGAACTATTGCCTTCAGGCGAATTACTTGTCTGCAACTGGTTGGGGCATGGCGAGGATCTTGGTCGCACCGGACATTCCCTGCTGCTATTTTCTAGCGATGGGGACCTACTTGCGACGTGGCAGGATGCTGCGCGCATCTCTTCGCTACAGACTTTCGTGCTCACAATAGATTGAGCCTAGCGCAATTCATTCGATCCAACCAGCACATGAATTTTGAAATTATCAGTAATACAAAATCTTTTCCGGCACCTATGGTCACTTTTTGAAATAACATGCTCGTACCACTAAAATTTCTACCGATCTACAAGGAACGAGTCTGGGGCGGCCAAATGTTAGCACGCTCGTTCGATCGTATTTTGCCAAAAAGCAACTCCATCGGAGAAAGCTGGGAAATAGTTGATCGACCCGAAGCACAATCGGTGATTGCCGAGGGCCCGCTAAAAGGACTCACCTTACGATCTGCGATCGAGCGTTACAGGGACAAACTGATGGGACCAGCCTGGCCCCCGGAGCGTCCATTTCCAATACTTGTGAAATGGCTAGATTGTCGCGAACGCCTCAGTCTCCAGGTGCATCCACCTGCGTGCGTTGCACCCGAACTCAAGGCTGAACCCAAGACAGAAAACTGGTATATTGCACATGCAGAGCCTGATGCAGCGCTTATTGTAGGTTTGCGGCAAGGTGTCACACGAGAACGTTTTGAAACTGCACTACGCGCGAACGCCCTTGAACAATGCGTGCACCGTTTTGGTGTAGCTACAGGCGATTCCATTTTAGTACACAGTGGTCAAATACATGCCATCGATTCGGGAAACTTGATTTTAGAAATCCAACAAAACTCTGACACAACCTATCGTGTATACGATTGGGGACGAGCAGGCCTTGATGGAAAGCCACGTCAATTACACATTACAGAGTCCCTCAAATCAATTCGCTGGGACGACTTTGAGCCCAAACCCTTGCTGGCCTCAAAACAATCAACAACCATTGCGGATGCCAAAGAATTCAGAATCCGGCGTATTGTCTTGGAAGGCGCTTCCACTCTGAAGTTCGACGAAAAGGAAGAACCCCGAATCCTAAGTGTGGTAACAGGCGAACTAAACTGCACCACCTTCGATTCGCTTACAACCGTGCGGCGAGGAGAAAACATCATTATACCGTATGGTTTCTCCTACGCTTTCACTGCGGCAACTGCAACGACACTCCTAGTTACAGAAAATTTTGCTCGTGCGTAGTCAAACTGCGAAGATAAGCAGCTTCGTCTGACTGTTTCAGTTACCAGTGGAAAAATCGTTAAAAAGAATCGACCAATAGGTGCGTCTATCGAACTGCTCAATTAGGTAGAACTTCTACTCGAAGTTCTAGCGGTAGTTTGTCAGTCCATCTCCGGACCGAACGTAAATCATCGCGAGCCCAAATACGCAGCACATTGGCAATGACATCTCTTTTAAACGGTTCGTTTTTAATTTCGGCTAAAGCAAAATTTGCAGCCGATTCTGGATCATTCATTGCTGTTAATTCAGCGTAGACTCCAATCGAGGAATCCTTTTCGCAGCTAAGAACCCAACGCCGCGCTCCCGCTGCATCGTAGTCGATCCACGCTGCAAGCAGCGCACGGGTGGCTTCGTGAGCCAAAGGCCCATCTGGTAATTTGGAAAGAGCCCCGCATGCTTCACTCACACTGCGTTCAGCCATGCATGAAATCACATTGGCAACGGTTCGGTTTTGCACCTCACCCGGCTGCAGCATCGCCATCGCAAGAAACAGTGCTTCGTCTGTGCGATTCTGCGCGTGTCCCAAAATGACTTGAGCAAGCAAACGGTCTTGATCTGCACATTCCGTCTGCCCGCTCGCCCAAAGCGCCGCACTCGTGTAATTTTGCGTGCCCCACTCCCGCGCTATATGCTCTGTTAGTTCACCCGACCTCCAAGTCGGGTCGAGAGCCGAAAACCAAAGCATTGCATAATCAAATTTATTTTGCTCAACAGCAACTTCACATGCACATGCCAAAAACCGCTGCTTTCGCGCATCATCGGTGAGCGTTCCGAAAAACGTGCATAACCAGTCTATATCATTCTGTACACAGACGTTGAGAGCTCGATTTAGTTGCTGATCAGTCAGGTCAATCTGTTTTACTAACCAATCAATTGCACTATGCGGATCGTGGCTGCACCAAAGTGCCAGCGCCGTCAATCCGAGCTCACTATTACGTCTTTCACGCCTAAGCGCACAAAAAATTTCTGAGGCGTTCTCTTCCGACAAGCGGGCAGCCAGTGCACTTTCATCTAGCTCGATCAAGCTTGATCCACCGTGGCGAAGAGTTTCGCAACCGATTGTGTTGATGGCCCGAGACCTGTCGCCAATGACCAATAAGCCGCGTCTATTGGGACTATTCCGTGAATGTTCATTCCGAATAGGAGCAACAGTGAGAACCCCACTAACTAGCAGACAAGCGGCAAGAGTCGCAGCAAACATCGCTCGACTAGTTTTACTTTTGCGATGCATATCTCTCCTCTACGGGAATTCGATGGAAAGGCTGTGCGCGTTTTCACAACAAGACACGCGCACAGCGTTCGTTCTAAGCAGCGCCTACTTCAACGTGCAAACGTCAACGTTCCGAAGCCAAGCTGGTCGAAACCTCCACTGTTGGGGCCATAGTCCCCTCCACCACCTTCGGGACGTGTTTTGCCAGCATATTGCTGTATATAGTTAGAAGAAAGTCCCTTGAGCTTGACGTAGTGAGCGTAGAGCAGTTCCCACGACGGCCGGATATCGCCGCGACTGGTCGAGGATATAACTGTCTGGTTTACATTGTCGCAGTTATTGTAGGTCGTATATGGGACTGAATTTCCGAGATTGTATTCAGCGATATATTCGAACATCGCATGCATTCTAGCGCGAGCATCGCCCCAAGGATTGTAGGAGAACATATCCTGACCCTGATTATATGCCATCTGGCAGAAAGAACCGAAAAGCGAAACATCCAGACAGGAGTGGCCTTGATCCCGACCGCTCTCTTGGCACTGAGCAATGCCACCCGAGGTGGTATTATATACGAACGGCGCGGCATTGCTTACCTTGCCGTTTCCTGCTCCATTTTTAAAGTAATTGATCGCTTCGTTGAATTTAGCAGTGTCGTCACACAGGATACCGATCGCCAAAATGCTGGCCATGTTACATGCATCCCAGTTCGCCCAATAGTGGCTAATGCAGGCACCATTGTGGTTCACGAGAAAATCATGATTCATAGGGTAGAAGACATTTAGCATCATGTTTTTGAACGCGGTTTGATTCGCCGCCGACCAACCGCTATAGCTTCGCATGATCTCCGCAACATTGGCGAACTGATAACCATAGATGCCAGCAGCCAAGTATTTATCCGAGGTGCCGCCAATGCTGGTTAGCGTAGAGCTCCATGCATTCAAAATTTGTACAGCCTTGTCAGCGTTGGCCGTGGTGCCGGCAATTTTCCACCGCAACGCGTTTTGATAGGCCGCCGCGATATCGTTAAAAAGCTTACTGTAGTTTTCAGCATGAGTGCCGTCAGCGCCGCGATACACGGTCGCTACCGGCCCCTGCATCGTGTACGAGGATGATGAATGTGAATTTGCCAGTAGCTTGTTCCAACCCGAGAGCCACGGTTCGGAAGAAGCATTAACCTTCGTCTGCATGCGTGTGAAATCTGCTGCAGTGTGCAACATGCCTGGATGGCTGAAGGCAAGCGATTGGACCGGGACTAGACTCGACAACAGGAGCGCTAACACACCTGTTAGGATGCGATTTTTCATGGAGTTTTGTTTTTGGGGTGATACGAAAATCTTTTAAGATTTTCTGGTAAGCCCTACCACGAATCCGTCACGAAAATCTGTACTGGGTCGGCTCTTCTTTAATAAAGAAGAGCCAGCTCATCCATGTTTTCAATAGCTCAACTGTAGATGGAGAATGCCTCCTTTGCAGCGAGATATTTATAGTGTCAATTTGCAGTAGGGTAAGGGGAGATAGTAAATCTCTCTAGCATAGGCTAAACCTTCAAATGTATTTCTGGTTACACTGGTAAACCAAGTCTCCATTTCATCAACGTGAAGTATGTGCCCATGCACGCTGCGCAACTATTTGTTCACAAATCAATCGACCCATTGGGCTCACGAAACTTGCATCAGATGATCCAACTGAAAGTGCTGCTTGTCGCAAATAGCGATATGGAATTCGGCCTCGCATCTCTGTTTGGATAGGATAGGCAACAATATCTAAACTAGTAAGCCCCAAATTTGCCTAAGAAAAGAGGGTTTTCTTGGTTGGTGGTTAACAGTGAAACTCTTCCCTTTGTTGGCAATTCTCATTGGAGGCGTCTAGCTAGTCGGAAGTCAGGTCGTTCAATCGATAACCCTAGGCTTTAGCGAGGCGATTTGGACACTGGCACTCCTACCATTTCTCTTTTCTTATATAATGAGTACACAAACCGCTGTGACCATGCCCCTCACTTCCACTTCCGAGTCCGTCAGTACTGAAGGACTCCAAAAAGCTTACGATCTCTGTGTCGCAAAAACCCACAAAAATATTCAGATCCTAGCGGACTCGCCCAAGACTACTTATTCGTTCGATAAAGACGGTTGCTATTCTCGCTGGCCAGAAGGTTTTTTCGAAATTGGAAATTGGACCACCTCTTTCTTCACCGGCATGGCGCTGCTCGCGTACGAATCCACCCACGATAGTTTTTTCTTAAAGCAGCTTAACCGCCTTACAGGAGTATACACAGATAAAATCACCCGTGCATCTATGGACACAATGCACGACCTGGGTTTCCTCTATTCGCTCTACTCTGTAGGGCTTTGGAAAATTACTGGCTCCACCGAACATCGCAATCTCGCCCTGAAGGCAGCAGAAGAGCTTGCAAAACGTTATATCCCAAAAGGTGAATACATTCGTGCTTGGGGCAGGACTGACGACAATCGTGACGAGTACGCTGGCTTGGCCATCATCGACTGCTTGATGAACCTGCCACTCCTTTTCTGGGCTTCAAGAGAAACAGGAAACCCGTTCTTTCACGAGATTGCGATCAAACACGCCGACACCACGGCCAAAAGCTTTGTAAGAAAAGACTATTCCGTCTGTCACGCGTACCGTTTTGATCTCACCACCGGGCAACCTGATCGTGAAGATAACTATTGCGGCGCTGGTATTGGATCGCATTGGGCCCGTGGCACCGCTTGGGCCGTCTACGGCTACTCGATGACCGCACGCTACACCGGTGAAAGCCGCTACCGCGACCTCTCACAGAAAATCGCTGAACGTTTTCTTTCGTTGCTCGACGGTGAGACCGTGCCTCTTTGGGATTTCCGGATAAAAACAGACATCCGCGACAGCTCGGCAGCCTCAATCATGGCGTGCGGTCTCTACGATCTGGCCGAGCACGGATCGAGCACGCAGCATTTCGCTCGATACGCAGATACTCTACTCGGCAAACTGACGAAAGACTACGTGAACTACGATCTAAACATTCACGGCGTGCTAACTCGGGCACAAGTCGGCGACGGTATTGACAAGGACAAGAACGTCAAAGGGCGCGAAGTTTATACAAGTTGGGGTGATTATTTCCTGATGGAAGCACTCGCCCGAAAACTGAGAAAGCAAAAGCCGTACTGGTAAATCGGTCAACGAACGTGGGCTCGTTGAAAACCACCTTGGGACGAGTGCCGAAACTCCAACTACCCGCTAGTTTCCTTCACGGATTAAGATGGTCTGTTGCTATATTCGTATGCTTCGTGGCCCAGGCCACGTATGCAGCTGATTGGCAATGGTCGGTTCCGGTTGGTTCGGGTCGCGCCTTTTTATGGATTCCACCAACGTGCCTCCAGATTCGAGCAGTGTTGGTTGGACAACACAATATGATCGAGCAAGGCATTCTGGAACATGCAACTATGCGCCGTACGCTCGAAAATCTTGGTATCGCAGAGGTATTCATCGCGCCGCCTTTCGATCGCGTGTTTAGATTCGATCACGATGCAGGCGAACAATTCGACGCTATCATGCACATGCTCGCCAATGAATCTGGCTACGCGGAATTAGCCACAGCCCCAGTGGTGCCAATGGGGCACTCCGCCTGCGCATCTTTCCCGTGGAATTTCGCGGCGTGGAGCCCAACACGCACGCTAGCCATTCTCTCAGTCAAGGGTGATGCACCTGAATCCGACCTAACGGGTAGCGGGGCGCCAAACCCGGACTGGGGCGGCAAAAGCATCGATGGCATACCAAGCTTAATGGTAATGGGTGAATACGAATGGTGGGAGGCTCGACTTGCACCAGCACTAAAATTTCGCGCTGCGCACCCAAGAGCACCGATTGCTTTACTCGCAGATGTGGGACATGGGCATTTTGACGCGACTAACGAGTTGGTGGCATTTCTCGCGCTGTTTATTCGCAAAGCTGCCGAAGCGCGGTTGCCGTCAAATCATGAAGGAACACAGATCCCTCTGAAGCCCGTCGATCCGGCACACGGCTGGCTTGTCGATCGGTGGAGAGGTGACGCGCTATTACATGCCGCCAGCACGCCTGCAGCAAAGTACGTCGGAGATCGCACGGAAGCGTTCTGGTGCTTTGATGAGGAAACAGCCCGCGCGACAGAAGAATACTACGCCCGAAGCAGAGGGAGAAAAATCCAACAGGTAGATTTTGTACAAAACGGACAGCTAGCTCCCATCTCCTCCACCCACTCAGGCGTCACACTCAAATTTTCCCCCAAAGAAGACGGCCTAACCTTCCAACTTGAAGGCGAATTCATAGCACCGCTACCACCTAAACCACCAGTCGCCGCCAAAGATAAACCGCTGCCGCCTCAAACCACTATGCCAAATCGCGCAGCAGCCGGCTCGCATGCACAAGGCGCGGTACGAATCTCGTGCATAGTCGGACCAGCCGAACAATTGGCACCGGATACGTTTCGTATCGCTTTCAATCGCACGTTCTCGACCACGGATAGTCGAAACCACGACATCTGGATGCTCGCAAGTCATGATGGCGATGGGCAATTCAAAGGCACGGTCCAGCAAGCCCGCCTTGACTTCACCCCCAATATTGTTGGCGCCGATCAGACGATTCTCTTCCCCACAATTCCTCCGCAAAAGCGCGGCGTTGTGACTGTCGAACTCCGCGCCCATTCCACCGCAAACGTGCCCGTTCACTACTACATTCGCGAAGGGCCAGCTGAGATCGATGGCAACACGTTGCGTTTCACCCCGATCCCCCCGCGCGCCAAACTCCCAATCAAAATAACCGTAATAGCCTGGCAACAAGACTCGCAGCACCGAACCCAAATTGAAGACCGCTGCCCCGGTTGAACAAACCTTCGAGTACTCACCATGAACTCCTCCGCAGTCCTCACGCAATTCAAGGTCAATCGCCATCTTGCCTCAACACGCCGCGTCATTGCCGGTTTCGACGGGTTCGTTGATCGGATTGTCGTCCCTGTGGCCCTAAGACACGGTCCTGGAGAGAATTTCACCCCCATAGCCACGATACCGGAGTTTGCCCAGCGGATGCAAAACGCAGCCGGACGCAGCACCAACATCGAACTTCATCAACGCATGGAGAAGCTCGGTGGCAATGGTCCAATCATGAGCAACGCTCTGATGGCCTTTGGCACCAGCCTTAAATACATCGGAGCACTCGGCTCACAACATCCTGTGCCGGCATTGTCCGACTTTGCCAAACACAGCAAGGCCATCACGCTCTGTGATCCAGGGCTCACGACCGCTCTCGAATTTACCGACGGCAAACTCATGCTCGGCCTCATGTCGGGCTTCGATGAGCTAACCTACGAACGCATCATCGAACGAGTAGGGAGTGAAGATGCCATGCGCTCATTTGTCGCAGAGGCCCATCTTGTCTCCCTCGTTAACTGGACGATGCTGCCGCACATGACCGCGATCTTTCGAGCCTTTGTCGACCGGCTACTGCCGTCTATCCCGAAACGCGACGGGCGAATATTTTTCTTCGACCTCGCCGATCCCGAGAAGCGGGGAGATTCCGAGCTGCAAACAGCACTCGACGTTGTTAGTGATTTTGAAAAGTTCGGTAGTGTTACGCTTGGCCTGAACCTCAAGGAAGCCGAACACGTCGCACGGATACTGGAGATTCCCTCCTCCGGCGAAAGCGAGCAATCGCTGCGCTCCCTTGCCAATGCAATCCGGGAGAAGCTGCGTCTCTCTGTCGTTGTCGTTCACCCAAGGAAATCGGCAGCCTGCGCGACCGCCAATGGCACCTACTGGAAGCCAGGGCCGTACTGTGAACGGCCGCTTGTCACAACAGGCGCCGGAGACCATTTCAACGCGGGCTTTGCTCTGGGACAACTAATCGGTCTCAATCCTGAAGGCTGCCTAGCCACCGGTGTTGGTACGTCGGGCTTGTATGTGCGCACTGGCGCCAGTCCGACGCTCGACCATTTAGAAACCTTTCTGTATTGCTAGATTTTCTGTTGGGGTCGTAAGAAAAGTCGGTTGATGGAATAGCGACACCATCAACATCAATGAGGAGGCATCGTTCCTTTCCCAAACCCCATCTATTTTCTGAACGCCACTTTGTCTTCAGATCTATTTTGCTGAATTTCCCGGAGCAATGCCGTTAGGCGGGAGACCCCACGAGCCGGGGCTGGCATGGAGCGCAGCGTCAGTCTGTGTGCGTCCTTTGGTTTCGATCTTTGAATCAACAAGCATTTCGCTCGTAATAATTGGTGCAGCAACGATCTCGTTCACCAGCATCACGCCACTCGTTGGCGCTGGCTTAATCGGGCTGCTCATCTCCGCGTGTTCAGGCATACCATAACCAACCATGATAGGTAACGCCGGAATCGCACGTTCGCCTAGCTGCGAGGAGAGTCGTACGTGATGGTTGGTGCCGGCGATTGTGGCGACAACATGCACTAGCGACTGCGGCCCATCTCCCACAAGCTCAAGTTCCACGTCGGAATTGCGACCACCACGCAGATAAAGCAGCGGTCCGTGTGCGATATCGCCGCGACAACGCCGGACAATGGTTTGTGAACCGATGAGAAAAGCACGCTCACACCCACGAGCCACACAGTTTTCAAGAATGGTTTTCTGTGGTGCATCGTCCGGTGCACCGATTTCGAAGCCAGCGCGAGTATTGATCGCGGTGCAGTTGATAAGGGTAACCCGCCCAGCGTTGCCATAGGTCCGGAAGCCATCCTCGACCAGACTCTTCACATAGCCAGGGTTAAAGACATGCCGACCATCACGATTTTCGTAAACTGAGCGAAAGCCCAAGTCGAAGGCAGGGCCTGTCGTATCACGGAGCATATCGTTGGTCGCGCGCATGACGCCTTCTGCATAGCAGTCTTCGAGGAGAATATCGCCACCGACCTGGATATAGTAACAGTGCCCCAACGCACGGCTGAAGACGCGACAGCGCCTCAAGATCGAGCCGGAGCCCAGCACCTGAATTCCACTTTGCTTTTGAATCGAAACTAGATTCGGCCCCCCTTTGCCAAGCAGGTCTCCATAGCCAAATGGGAATGAGCCATAGACGTGAACAGTGACGTTCTCGATCGTTGTGTGTTCGCCGGCAAGTGAAAGTAGATTGCCTCCACTACCCTGATTCTCGCCAACATTTCGGATAGATAAGCCGGAGATTGTATTACCAGAACCAGCAACAATGATACAACGCGTGTAGCCACCTTGCGGCACTTTTTTGTAGAGCGCTGTGTCAATCTCAATGACTGCATCCGTGCAGTCGATTCGGTTATTGCTGCCGCGAATCAAAAACATGGGGACAGGCGGCCGCTTCTGCGTATGATCGACGTAGGCACGAATTTGTTCTAGCACGTCCGACGTAAGATAATCGGCCATCCGGTAAACTCCGGGTTTGAGTCGGATCTGCTGCCCATTTTCGGCTGCCACGCGAGCCAAGTCGCTGAGGCTGGCAACTTCGATCTCGGCGGCAGGCGCAACGACGCCCACAAACAAAAACAAGCACGTCAGCAAAGAAACGCGAAGGGAATTCATAGGGGTTTTAGAGTTGGAGGAAAACAGCAGAGTGGGCAGCAAGCCAGCCTTCGGCCGAAGGGACCTGCGGGATGATTCGGCGTGACTTTATACTACTGATATCAACCGGGCTGGCACGGTGGTTGACGATCACCAAATGCGAACCAAAGCGCGCCGTTTCTATACCTTTACGTGGGGAAAGAGCCGCCTTAGGTGAAGCACCTACCAGCACTGCCACCGGCGTTTCCTTGAGCAGCACCACCGGGTGCATTTCTCGTCGCCCGTAATTCGGCGGGACGATAGGCATCGTACGCCGCGAATATGAATACCCGTATTGAAAGCCGAACGAGTATACACCCCCAAGACCAACCGCAGACTTCATCATCGCGGCCTGTCCAGATTGGATGTATTTTCCCAAAGTTTCCCCGCCGCGAAACGCCACGGTAGTCCAACCATGAGGAATCAACGCCTCGCGCCATTGAATGCAGTCGAATGCAACCGACTCCTCCTCGATGCCGAATGTCCGGCGCACAAGTTCACAGCCCGGGCCATGGAAAAGTGTACCACCAGCCTCAACAAATTTCCGCACGGCGGCCTCTAACACACTATTGTCGCCCAAATCGTAGAGAGAATTATGTGGAACCACGAGATACCTGTAATTCCCAAGTACCCCCGCCGCCACCTGGTCCGGATGAAGAATGTCGACGTTGTAGCCCAAATCCACGAATTGATTGTACCAGCCGAGCAGGTCCATGCGATGCCGCCCGCCTTCGTCGACGGGCAGTGGCTCAAAAAGGCTCATTTCGGCCGGAAAGAGAATCGCAACCTCCTTCGTGCGTGGCTGCCGATCAAGGAGAGGCATCACCTCGGCCGCCCATCGATTGCCGGTTCGTATCGAATCCTTGAATACATCGTCCATGCGGAACATCACACCGCCGTCGTCCAGACCACTGTAACCATACATGTGCATCGCCGACGCACCCGCGGCTACAAGGGTAGCCATCGCTTCTGCCGGTGGCACCGTACGGTAAATATCGCCATTAACATGTCGTCCGAGATAAAGGCCACCGGTAAAAGATCGTCCTAAGTTGGCCGAACGCATGATCGCCCCTTCCACACTCACCGCCATTGCGTCAGGAAGGTTTTCCGCGTTGAGGGGTGAGGTGATGAACAACGCTCCATCGACATGCGGTGCCACTTTCCAAAGATCGAGCGCGCGTTTTGCAGTCGGCCAATATGATTGCTCCGGGGGATTGAAAAAATAGCCCCATTGATGCAACACTGGCTCGATGAAAAGCGCCGGTTCCAATTCGCGCCAACGTCGTTTCATCGATGCAAAATACTGCTCCATGATTTCCGCCAGCCAAGCTTGGTTATCGATCCAACGATAAAAATCAGGCGTGCGGCGCGCGAAATCCTCCCCCGATGGAATGGCGCATCCCACCCAGTCGAGTTCTTCGGGACGCAACCAATACTCAGATGGTGATAGCGCACTGAACGACTGCGCATTGAGCTCATATCGTTCATTTAGCCGAGAGATATCGCCTTTATAGCGTTTTTCTAGCCATGTCAGGTAACGCTCGCGCCCTTCTGCATCAAAGCTGGGCTTTGGAATCGGATCGAACATCGTCTGCATCACTATGCGATCCTCATCGCGACGTCGCATTCCTGACCGGTACAACTGCAGCAATCCACGTACGTGGTCGACCATGCTCTGCTGGGCCAGTGGCGACCAGTACTTGTAAGTACCCATGAGTTTTCCATCTTGCCGTACGGCTTCTTCGCCTCGCACCGGAGGTACGTCGCGAATTGTTGGATACAAGTTATCGCCGCAAAGATAGATCGCTAAGTGGGAATAATCGAGACCGTGCTTCGCCGCCTCATGCATCATAAACTCCTGCATGCCCACATAAATGCTGGCAGGCTCTCCCCGATATCGTGAAAAAAAATCTTCCCACGGCTTCGAGTCGAGATTGATCGAAGTGAAGCCAAGCGAGGCAACTTCAACGATGCCCCGGCGTACAGCCTCACGATCGCTATAAAATGGCTCGAAAAAATTACCGAACCAAATGCTCAACATCGGATTTTTGACAGATTCTTGCTGGGTAGCACGTGTGGACATAACGGATAAAGATTAGTTTAGCTTCCCATTCCCACGACCCAATACTTCAGGCATTTTCACTGTTAATATAAACAAGCACACCGCAGCGGAGGGTGTGAGTATTGCGGCATTCGGCGTCGGACTCAACAAATGAGCGATCATCCATGCGCTAAAGTCATTTCGAACACGTTGTAACGTCGCCCGTTGCTACGTCGATTCTCCAAGAATCCGGCTCCCATGATTGTGATGGTGCCAGGCGCAACTGACCTCCACCAATTTGAACTGGATGCCAAAGATATCGGCTATCCCACAACTCCTGTGGACGCCACATATCACCAAGGTAAATCACCGTTGTCTTTTTCGAACCCACGACCTTGAGAAGATTTGTCGATTGCGAAAGGTAAGTATGCGACTCAGGCGGTGCGAAATCTTTGAATTCAGACCAAGGCCCATCAAGTCGCTCCGCTGTCGCGTACTTGTTGGCATTTGGCCACCAGCCCGTGAGCTGCGAACCGATAACATAATATAGTCCGTCATAGTGGACGACCGCGCCCCCCTCAAGCGGAGCTCTGATAAAGGCAATAGCACGTTCAACGTCGAGATAGTCAGCCGAAAGTTTCGCAATATAAAACCCTTTTTCAGGACGGCTCTCGAAAACCAGATATGCTTCACCATCGTCATCGATAAACTGACCGATGTCCCGGCTTTCCTTCCCGAGAGGACGGAAGCTGCGCACGTACTCGTAGTCGCCGTCAATTTTGTCACAAACTGCCACACCGACACGGGCGATGCTGTAGCGCGATTTACTTCCGGGCATTCGTCCGTCCACATGCATGTATAAAACAAACTTCCCTGTACGCACATTGTGGTAGACTTTCGGTCGCTCCAATACCCACTCGCTTCCGAAATTCTCTGGGTCGGCCAAACGTAGAATCTGATTCCTAAACTTCCAGTGCACCAAATCCCGCGACGAATAACACGAAACACAACGTAACATCGGATCGTTGTCACGGGACCGGTCTTCACCGATCCAATACCATGTGTCGCCATATCGGATAACTGAACCACCGTGCGCCTGAATATGTTTCCCTCGGTCGTCGAGCCAAGGCATAGCTGGCGAAATATATTCATCACCGGTCTCGGCCCATGATTTTTTGGGTGACGCAAAGATCACAGCCAGTCCGGTAAGAAACAACGCAGCGCGATTTAGATGCATGCAAGCCTTTCGAGTAACGAAGCGTTCCCACTATTTTGCCAACAGCCCCCTGCCACAATTCTTCGAGCATTTACACTGTTAGCTATATATCCGCTGGTTATCGACTGCGCAAAACAGATTTTTTGTATATAAAAGCAAAAACACCAACAGGCAGGCTATTTGGGGCACTGCGTCCGCTGCGGCAGACTTTTGCCATCCACCCAGCGCCCCTCAACGAGGATCCGCCGACAGTGCTCAGGGATTCCACGTTCGTTCTGATGTACAAGCCCCGCAAGAGTGCTCATCGCCACCCGTCCTATTTCATAGGAATTCTGATCAACACCAGCGTCAAAATTTCCATCAAGCAAACTGATTGTCGCCACCCCGACATCGCGCGGAACCTCATAGCCAAGCTTCTTCAAGCACTCACAGAAGCGGCCTTCGGTACAGATCAATGCGTCGGGTTTATATTTTTTCAACCAACGACTCAATGCCTCGCGAATTTGTACCTCTGTCTCGCCATCCTCGGCGACAAAAGGCGGCAAATGCCGTTCCAGTGGCGTAAGGTCATCCTGCGAGCTGAGGTAGCCAGCTCGAAAATTCCCTTTTGTGTTTCTTTCAAATCCCCGACCGCTCACGTACCCAATGCGTTCGTAACCCACTTTGTGAGCCTGAGAAAAAGCAAGCGCACCACATTTCGTCTGATCACTTGTCACAATGTGAGCCCGAGGGTGTTTCACGGAGGCGCCAAACCGGACGATTGAGAAATTGCTCCAGTCAAAGTCCTGCAAATTCAACCCATCGCGATGAGGAGGAATCAAAATTCCACGAACATTTCGGGTCAGCAAAATCTTTTGCAGGCGCGGAACCGTCAAATCCTTAGTGAGAACAAATTCTTCTAAACGATATCCCAGTGTTTCAGCCGCATCGCGGGCACCGTTCCAGTAGGCATCGAACTCGTGCAAACGACGCAATGCCTTTGGATCTTCCCATTGGTTTATCCAAGCGACGGCGGAACGAATAGCGAGTTTATGCTTCGATTGGCGGTACGCCGAAAGCGAAGATAGCATCGGGTCAGGTCGATAACCCAATTTTTCCGCCGCCGCAGCGATCTCCTGCTGGCGCTCAAGCGAAACGCGCGGATCATGACGTAATGCAAGAGAGACCGTAACGTGTGAAACGCCTACCACACGAGCGACATCACGAAGGGATACTCGTTGGGAGCCTGAGGGTTTGGGCGGCATATGGCTATTTGAAGTTCCTACTTACCAGTGTAAACCCTAAAGAAATCGAGCCTTTGCCCTCACGCTGCAAAACTGATTCCATTCACTCCAAAGGCTAGCGGCATAACCGTGCAGCTAGCTGCTTCCCCAAGTCCCAACTTCACGACAGCTTCAAATGATCACCCGCTACGACTACCTCAATATCGCCGTTTACTTCGCGTTTGTGTTGGCGATTGGCCTCTACTTTTCCCGGAGAAGCAAAAATACATCCGACTATTTCCGTGGAGGCGGTGCGCTACCGTGGTGGATTACCGGTGCTGGCGCTTGGATGGCAGGGTTTAGTGCGTGGACATTTACAGGGACCGCAGCAGAAATTTATCAAACTGGGCCGTACGCGCTGATTATTTTCTACGCGAACCTAACGGCTCTTTTCGCTATACTTTTTTTCACGTGCTACCGCCTGCGACGCATGCGAGTTGTCACACCGTTCGAAGCTGTTCGCTTGCGCTTCGGCCCTGCTACTCAGCAGTTCTATACGTGGATTCGTTTGCCCGTCGCCGTGATTCTCGCGAGTATGATGCTTAATACCGTGGGGGTATTCATGGCTGGCGCATTCGGAAGTGACTTAACCAGCACCATAGTCGTTCTCGGATTCACAGTAACATTTGTCTCGCTATTGGGTGGATCGTTCGCCGTCGCAGCCAGCGATTTTGTTCAAATGCTGATTGTGGTTACCGTCACGCTGATCGTAAGCGTTCTCGCGCTGGCGCACCCGTCAATCGGCGGTGTCTCTGGGCTGGTCGCAAAAGTTCCGACCGCACACCTTAACTGGTCAGAGTTCGCTCGCCCCGAGTTGATCGCATTCTGGTTTTTTGCCCTTACACTCAACAATCTGTTTGTACAAAACAGCCTTTCGGACGACCGCACCGCTAAATTCATGATGGCCCGCAGTGATCGTCATGCCCGCCTCATGCTCGCCATTCCTATCGCTGGCACAATAATCACACCACTATTGTGGGTCATCCCTCCGATGGCGGCGGCCGTTTTGCACCCAAATATTGGCGCCTATTTCCCTAACTTAAAGTATCCAGCAGAAGGCGCGTTCTTACTCACGGCTCACACAGTATTGCCGCAAGGCATGCTCGGGCTACTTATCTGCGGAATCTTCGCCGCGACACTGACCCATGCCGATACCATCCTGAATCAAGGCGCTGGCATGTTGATTCGAAATTTTTACCTCCCCGTCGTCGACCCTTATTGCTCAGAGAAGAAACTGCTGCGCCTTAGTAAATTCGCCACAGCTATCTTCGGGGTGTTGATCATTCTATTGGCCGTCTATGTCAGCAAACAGCGCACCACAGGCCTTTTTCATCTACTCAACCAACTTGGTATTGCCCTGATGCTGCCGCTCGCCATCCCCACCTGCCTCGGGATGTTCTACAAACGAACGCCGTCGTGGTCCGCTTGGTCCACGGTCGTAATCGGCTTTTCCTTCGCCGCTTTCGCCACGTTTGTACTCAAGCCAGAGATGCTCGATTGGATCCCAGGTTTCAAAGGCCCTTTCACCCCCAAAGAACTAAACCAGTTCGCCAATATCGCAACCGTCACATTGGTCGGCACGAGTTGTGTTATCTGGTTTTTCTTCACCAGCCTCTTCTATGATCGCAGCTCAGCCGTCCATAAAGCCAATGTCGAGGAGTTCTTCGAACGTCTCCGCACCCCTTTACTAGAGCCAAAAGAGGAAGCGGCCGAAGACCTGGTCTTCCCCACCTCGGTGGGACGCTTCTGCCTGCTTTACGGCGGTATCATCACACTGTTCGCCGCAATTCCAAACTCACTCTCAGGCCGCCTTTGCTTTGTGGCATGCGGCGGAATGATTCTCACCGTGGGCGTGCTACTCACCCTGCGTTACAAACGGAAAGCTGCGTTATCCGCCAAGCCTGCAACACCTACTACCGCCAATAAATTCACCAAGTAGACGTCACGAAAAATCATGCCAGCGTCGATCTCCAATCCCGTTCTTCGTGGTTTCAACCCCGACCCTTCCATCGTGCGGGTTGGCGACGACTACTATATTGCTACGAGCACATTCGAATGGCTTCCAGGCATCCAGCTTCACCATTCGAAAGATCTGATTCATTGGCAGCTGATCGGGCACGCCCTTACCCGCGAATCACAGATCAATCTGCGCGGAATCGCAGATTCCGGTGGTGTTTGGGCACCTTCGCTTAGTTATGCTGACGGCCAATTCTGGCTCATTTACACGAACATCCGCACCTGCGGAATGGGCCGCCCGTTCAAGGATATCGGAATTTACCTAACCACAGCTAAAGATATAAACGGTCCTTGGTCCGACCCGGTTACGCTCAATGCGATCGGTTTCGATCCCTCGCTTTTCCACGACGACGACGGCCGCAAATGGCTCGTCAACATGATGTGGGATTTCCGAAAAGGGCGCAACCGCTTCGCTGGAATCGTATTGCAGGAATATGATCACGCGCGGCGTGCGCTAGTAGGCCCAATGACCAAGATTTTCGAAAAAGACGTGCTTATTGAAGGGCCAAATATCTACAAGCACGACGGCTGGTACTACCTAATGCTGGCCGAAGGCGGTACGGGCTGGAATCACGGCATCTCGATGGCACGATCCCAAAATATCGTTGGACCCTACGAGTTCGACCCACAGGACGCCGTCCTCACCACCCGCGACGACCCTACTTGGCCCTTGCAAAAAGCCGGGCATGGAGAACTTGTTCAAACCGCCAACGGCGAATGGTACGCAGTGCATCTCGCCAGCCGTCCGGTTGGCAGCGGCGACCAACGTCGCTGTATTCTCGGACGCGAGACTTGTCTCCAAAAAGTTGTCTGGTCCAGCGATGGATGGCTCCGTCTCATCCAAGGCAGTCATCATCCCGCCATCGAAGTCCCTCCGCCAACCAACGTCAGCCGTCACCCATGGCCCAAGGTTTCCGATCGCGACGATTTTGCAAAAACCAGCCTCGATCACCAATGGGCTTGGCTGCGTTCACCGCTCAATGAATCGTGGCTTAGCCTGCAAGACCGTCCGGGTTGGCTGCGCCTCAGCGGTCGCGATTCACTTTTCTCTCTCTTCACACAGAGCCTTGTCGCCAAACGCGTGACCAGTCTGCGCTCGATCGCCGATACTTGTGTCGAGTTTACCCCGACTCACTTCACGCAGATGGCCGGACTTGTCTTCTATTACGACACCCGAACCCATTACTATCTACGAATCACTCACGATGAGATTCAGGGAAAAGTTCTCGGAATAGTCCTCACAGACGACGGATCATACGATGAATTGCTCGGCACCCAGATACCGATCAACCATTGGCATCGGGCTTGGCTCCGCGCAGAACTCAACCACACACAGCTGCAATTCTTTGCATCGCCGGACGGCCAAAGCTGGAGTCCCGTTGGCGCCGCGTTGGACGCGACTAAAATCTCCGACGACTACGGCTCAGTTCTCCACTTCACCGGCGCATTCTTCGGCCTTTGTGCTCAAGATCTCGGTGGCACAAATACGCCCGCATATTTTGATTACTTCCAGCTTCGCGCTATCGAGCGGTCCTGACTTTTTTGGGACTTCGAACAGAAGCGATGCCGCGACCTCTGCATCCAATCCTCCCCCGATCAACCCACGTACCTTCGACCATCGTCGCGATTGGAACTTCAGGGATCCCTTTTTCACCGCGCTGGATCATCGCTGCCAGTAGCTCAATCGCACGTTCGCCAATATGCTCAGGTTGCTCCACGATCCCAGAAATGCGTGTTCTTGAATCCGCATTTAGCGCACTGACGACAAAATATGGAATTCGAGCCATTCTTGGTTTTAGATAACTAGAGAAGTTTTTAGCATTATCTTCACCGCCTACAATAATCACGTCCGGTCCGAAAACGTTTGCACCAGCGCTCCAGTTCGTGACGTGCATCCTCAGAATAAACGAGTGGCGGAATGAGTGCAGTACCACCCATGAGGTTTTGCCAAGCCACAGCAGCAGTAAAATGGTGATGCACGACCTCGTCTTGCCCCGTCGAAAGTGCCAGCCCTATTCGAAGAAACCCTGCCTCGACCAGCCGTTGGCATAAGTTCATCATATTAGTGAACTGACGCGGAACCACACGGTGAAACTCAGGCTGCTGTACTCCGTAGGTTGCCGTTACGACCGAAAAATCATCCCAGTTAAACAAATTGCTTCGATCAACTAGCTTGGCCATCGGTGCGAGTAAAATGCCTTCGACTCCTCGGCTGCGCAGCATTCGCTGCAAGTCCTGCCTAAAGGGACGTGGGTCGTCAACGAACAAGACCTCGAACCCAAACCCCAGCGACCGTGCCCTCTCCCGAGCAGCATTCAACAAAGCGTCTAGATAAAAATTTTCCTGCGGCGTTTTGACCGAAGTAATCGCAAATAGCTGCGACTGATAGCTGGGCTTTCTCTGCAAACGCAAATAATGCATGAGTTGAGAAACACGGGGATCGGGCGTGTATCCCAGCTGCTGAGCCACCGCACGCACGCGCTCTCGCGTCGCCAGAGAAATTTTTGGGTGATTTCGCAATGCCAGAGAAACTGTCATCGAGCAGACCCCAATTGCCTTCGCGATTTCTCTAACTGTCGGCTTTTTAGTACTTTTTATTGGTTCCATTTGCCAATTAGGTTTACTGCATACCATTAAAACACTCGTTTGATCCCAGCCAAGTCGTAACTTACTCCCGTGCGGTCCGAAAAATGCCGCATGCCCCTAAATCCCCGTACAACCGTTAAGGTTCACCCATAACTACCATGCTACGAAAACATGCGATATTCGTCACTGCGCTCGCCGCATTGAGTCAATCGAGCTATGCTCAAAATAAACCGTCTTCTACCAACAACGAAGAGGACATTGTTACACTAACCACGTTTCAGGTTACTACGAACAAGGACAACGGATACCGTGCCTCTAATTCTGTTTCCGGATCGCGTATCGATACTCCAATCAAGGATCTTCCGTTCGCCTTACAGGCTTTCACACAGGACTTCATAAGCGATCAACATCCAACCAACATATTCGACGTCACGAAATTCTCACCCGGCGTAACTTATCGCAGCAACGATTTCGCAGAAGGAAATGCTAATCTCGCCATCCGCGGTTTCGCAATTGGTTCAGCCGGCAATAGCATGCTGCTCCGTGACGGATTCCGCGGGCCTTCTGTCCTCGATTTCACAAATGTTGCCCGCATGGAAGTGGTAAAGGGACCAGCTTCCTTCCTATACGGACAGGTGGCTCCCGGTGGCATCGTAAACGTCATTACCAAAACTCCACAGGACAAGTTCGGTGCTACAGTGTCTGCAGAGTACGGCTCCTATAATCAATATCGCAGCACGGTGGACGTCACTGGCCCAATTCAAAAGGATCTGCTGTACCGAGCAGCGTATTCATACAATCACGATATTGAATACTGGAAGCCCTACGAAGCGAATCAGAGCGATTTCGCCCCGCAGCTGCTTTGGAAACCAAACTCAAGCGCAACGCTCTCCGTCAAATACGAGACATACCGCAAAGAAGAAACTCCGCCCGTCTTTCAAAAACCAGGCTGGGGATATTCGAACGGTGTTATTCCAACCGCAACAGATCCCAACTATAGCGGCGTGGACGTTCCAGGCCTGCCGTCCAACTGGAATAGTATGGCTGACTCCGACTACCGCATCAGTAAAGACGACAGTGTGCTTGCAACGCTCGATCTCAAAGCAAACGACAACTGGGTAGCACGTGCGAGCTATTCGTTTGATCGCAACACAGTCGACATGGTCTTCTCTGGAAATTTGGGCGTAACCAATGGGAGTTATATCCAAGGTCGCCGCTGGCGCGGTGTAACCTACAAGACAACTTCGAACACCTTTGAAGGCCAACTTGTCGGCACCTACAAATTCGGCAGGTCCAGTCTTCGCCTGCTTTTGGGATCCCAATTCAACCCTTACAAATTCAAGAACTGGCAGGCACAGATCGCCAACAGCTCGTCACCAAGTTACTCACCGGCCTCTCCACTCCCTCCTTGGGATTTACGCGATCCCTCCACCTGGAACCGCGTGATTCCCATGAGTTTCACGCACGACCAAATGACCAGCAACGCCACCAGCTCGATCACACGCTCGACAGACAGCGCGTTGTACGGAGGTGCAACCGTAGGCTTCCTCGACGACCGTATAATGCTCCTCCTCGGAGTCAGAGCGACCACCAGCGTGAGCCAAACGAATGATTTGCTGACCAATGTGGCAGGCCAAGAGTTCACCACAAAAAAGAGCACACCCCAGCTGGGCCTCCTCTATAAAGTAACCTCCGGAATTTCCGCGTTCGCTTCCTACAGCGAATCGTTTGTCCCAAATGCCCGCGTACTTCAATCAGTTGATAAAAGCTCTTCTGCTTGGCGGCAGATCATCGTCGGACCCGCTGCCCCCACTCTTGGAAAGGGATACGATGTCGGCATCAAAACTGACCTCTTCGGAGGAAAGATCTCCAGCACATTGGCCCTCTACGACGTTCAACAAACTAATATCATTAATGATATCGCCGAATTCAATTCAGCAACCGGCTCTCAGTTTATAACCAACATACAAAGCGGAAAGCAAGAGAGTAAAGGTGTTGAACTCGACGTTGTATATTCTGTGACCAACAATTGGCAGATTTATGCATCTGGCAGTGTGATGGATGCTAAGATCGTATATTTGTACACAAAGACCATTGATGACTACTATCTCTCCGTCAGTGACTATACTACCCTGGACACCTCGGGGCAGGCCAACTACAAGAACGTGATCCGCTATCACGGTCGGCCGTTGCAGATGAGCGCGCCACGTCAATACAACCTTTGGACTCGCTACGGTTTCACCGGTGTTTTGAAAGGATTTTACGTAGCGGGTGGCGCCAACTATACAGGTGACCAGACGCTACTCCCAGATACGCCGTCTTGGGCACACCAAACCTACACGCTTTGGAGTGGCCTCGTTGGATATACCACCAAGCTTTTTGGCCATGAAACGAAATTCGAGCTGAACGGCAAAAACTTGACCAACGAATACTACCGGCCATCGCAAAGCTCTCGATGCCGTCCCCGTGAGTTTGTTTTAAGTGCCTCTACAAAATTTTAGGTGTAGGTGGTGTTGTTCAAAACCGCCCGTGCTTAGCATGGGCGGTTTTTCTTTATCTAAAAAGGCCAAGGTATATGCACCTTCTTTCCAATAATTCACTCCAGCTTGAGGTGCTTGATCCGGCCTCGGCATCTGAGCAAAGGCATCAAGGTATGCGGTTCTCACACGGTGGTTATATTTGGCAAGTGCGCGACGCCAGAGATCAAACAATGTTTGTTGGGCCGGAATGGCCAAATCCATTTCCCGACTCCTACAACGGGCAGGGACTTCCAGAATCATTTTCGCTAAAGCCCTATCCTGAAGATCAGCCGTCATGTGCATCTGACAAAATTCTGATACCTGGGGCAGGAATCACTTCTGCAGCAACAGGGAAAAGGAACGCAGTCGATACCCCTTGTAAATGGGAAATGGTTCGGAACGATACAGCTCTCGAATTTCGAACTGCCCACACAGCCGGACCACTAAACATGCTTTTCCAGCGTTCGATCGAACTACAAGAACAAACAATTATATCCAAGTCACTCATCACCAATACAGGCGACATCGCTTTTGTAATTACTTGGTTTGCCCATCCCTTTCTACCTCTTTCAAATGGTTTTGCTCAAGGTCAGTTACAGCCTGGATATGCAATGAAGGATAACTCGGATTTTACTATAGATTCAGGTCACATGTTTTCGATGCAGCGCCCCTTTCTGAAAGCAGGCGATAATCATCTCGAATGGCTTCAGATTGAGGCAAATAGCGACTTCGAAGCTATAGTGGCCCATCCGCACACAAAACAAATTCGTATTAATACCAACTTCATTCCTGATCGCTGTGCAGTATGGGCAAATAGCAAAACATGGTCGATCGAACCGTATACTATTAGGACAATACAACCAGGATATCGAGATACTTGGTTCATCACATATAAGCTGGATTTTGACAGATAAACCCAAGGGCGGCTGTTACCGTACTAATACAGCACCAATCCGGACCATATGAATATCACCGGTAATCGGATGTGAACCACGTTCCCGTTAGCGAACGGTTTTCGCAATCGCAGGTATGTCCGCCAGAGCGGAACGTTCTTTTCCCGGTGCGTTCTTGCTCTCTCTGGCCACCCCTCCCACCGGACCGCCGCTGCACAGACAGGTTCGTTTTGGTCCTCCTTAAAAGGAATCCCCCAACCGCCCCCTCGTTCCGCTCGGCACCCCCGCCCTTCGAGGAGAGAGCAATCCCGCTCCTCAAAATCAAAAAGGAACATGCGCAGATCCTTTGCGGACAGTCTAGGAATTCGCCCGTGTTGTCCGTCCAGGCGGTGCACTAATCATGGAATCCGAGCGGAGTGGCAACTTTGAGTGCCTCTACTGTAATTGCGGTAGCCAACCCACCGTGAATTCGGAGGGTCCGCCCTATCGCTGGCGGGCAGCATCCCCTTCGACAATGTGAACATGCCGATCAATACCGAACCAACCAATCAGAAATACCGCCTCGACGCCGACAAGGCCGTCATCATCCGCACCACGCCTCCTGTCGTAATGGATGTGAAAGAGGCAAGCGCCTACTTGGTTTGCTCTCCAAGAAAATTGCGCGATCTGATCGCGAACCGTCGCGTCAAGTCTGCTCGCATAGGAGCTAAAATCGTTATCCGTCGTGAATGGCTGGATATGTTTTTGGGAGCGTGAGCATTTTTGTCGATATCGTCTGGGTTTACCTGCCAGATAAAAACAGCCCAACAACACAGCACAGGCTCGCCTTAGCCCCGTCATTTTTCCTAGGTTTTGTCTAAATAAATGCTTAGGTTACCAAAATTTGGCTATTTTTTGTCACATTTTGACTAAAACGGCTCGCCTGCTTGGCTAATTTGCCTAGTATTCAGGCATGCCTTCACATGCTGTCGCACATACCGCCGCCAAGGACTCCAACCCTACAGCCAAAATGCGGAAGTTCACCACATCCACACTTCGCAACAAAGTGGGGCGTGTCATCAAGTGTATCAAAAATAACGAGAGCGTGCTTTTAACTACCCATAAAAAACCGCAGGCAGTCTTGGTCCCCTACGAGGAATATGTTGCAGCCTTCGCTCCCAAACCCAAATCCGAATCGTCCGCTTTGGAATTCTTAACGACACATTACGCCGAGTTGGCTGAATCCATGAACACCCCCGCTGCGCGTGCCGGTGCCAAGGAAGCATTCGAAGCCGGACCTGATGCGTTTCGTGACCTTCGACTCACGGAATGAGCACCAAGTCGAAAGCTAGCGCCGTCCCGCCAGCCAGAATCACTGTTCTTGCCGGTGTCAATGGTTCGGGGAAGAGCAGCCTGATGGGTGCGTTGCTGCATCAAAAAGGAGTATCGTTTTTCAACCCCGATGCTTTCGCGCGGCTGCTCCGAAAAGTGGATGCCGGTCTGAGCATAGAAGCAGCCAATGGCGAGGCATGGAACGTCGGGCGGAAGCAGCTGGAGCATGCGATTAAAAACAAAGCGAGCTACAATTTCGAGACCACCTTGGGTGCAAATACGATACCTAAGCTCCTCAAACAGGCAGCACTGGAAGGCTTGGAGGTAGTGATATGGTATTGTGGATTGGTCACTCCCGAACTCAATATCCAGCGCGTTGCACAACGCGTAACCAAAGGAGGCCACGACATCCCAGAAGACAAGATTCGCTCCAGGTGGATTTCCAGCCGTGAAAACTTGATCCACCTCTTGCCATTTCTGACCGAGGTCAAAGTGTTCGACAACTCGGCCGAGGCGACGGCGCAATCCGATGGCGGCTTTGCCCCCGCGCCCATTCTGCTACTTCACGTTCGTGGCAAGAAAATCGTGGCCTGCTCACCTAAGCCACCGGCATGGGCCAAACCGATCATCGCGGCCGCGCGGTTAAACGCGTAGGCATCCGATGCGAGTAATTGCCGGGTTTCATTGATTGTACGCCTCCGGCTGTAAATCACAGTAAACGAACGTGGGGCTGTGCGGTTCGCTACGCCCGACAGCCAGCCAAAACCTGACAGTTCGTCCTGTCCTTCTGCGATGGCTTACCCAAGGAAAAACGCGCTCACAACCCGCCGAAAAATTCCTGCCAAATTCCTGTCAGAATTTGTGCAATTTCCTGCAAATTCCTGCCATTCCTGTCAACTTTGCTCAAAAATAGTTATGCTGGAAAATTATGTTAGTTACGTAATTTCAGCAGGATACATACCCGCTATAAATCGAATTCAACTCCCGCCACCTCCACCAATTTTTATCACGTAAGTCGCTGGTAATTTGTCGTGGGGACCATAAAAGTGGTCTCCGCGACAGCGTATGGGGCCTTTTGGTTTGCGACAGCGTTTGCGCTCCACGCATTGTCGTATGCTAGTCCCTAGAGGTAAGCTGATCTTCTGCTAGATTTGCGACAGTGTATGCGCCCCCGAATTAAGGAAGATTTCAAGACCGACGAACAAGTAGGAAAGTCCATTTTGCAGCTGTTCGGATTGCGACAGTCCTTACGTGCCACGAACTCGATGGGGCCAGGTATCCCCGTCTGCGTCAGTCACTCGTGTCCCTATATTGACAGTGTCACCCGGATAATAAGTCACTGTTTTGTCGTAGTCGGGATCGAGGGCCATTGGATTGTGACGCTCAGGCACATCGAGATTCGGGTCTACAATTGCCTCGAAATGACTTCCTTCCTTCGCATGGAAACCGGATTTAAGATAAATGGTGCTCGCAGAACCGAAGTAAATGTCGGCACCACCCGGTTCGATCACTACATTTCCAGACGTACTGATGGAGCCTTCGTCGAGAATGACAATAGACGGCGGGCTGCTAGCCGTATCCTTTAACAGCAGTCCAGTTCCTGTGATCACTACACTGCCACTGCCGTTCAAAGAGACGGTGGTGTCGGCAAGCAGTGCGCTCACCGAGGCCATAAAAAATATGCAGGCAATGAGACTTCGGAGTAAGCGGCTTGATCGCAAATTCTGCCTGATCTGAAGATTCATGGAATTGAATGGACGGCTAAAATAGCTTGCCTTTCACCGCGAGCGTTCGATTACGACTTTACTGGGGGGCGATATTATAAACTCGTGGATAGGGAGGTTCGGTATGGTTCCCATCCGAAGGTTTGTGCAGACATGTATATGTGATTTTATCCAGATACAGGCCAAAAGGCACTGTGGGGTCTAACATCCAGTACCATCCAGTACCATCCTCCCAGAGAAGGTCCACACGATCCACGACCCACGATCTCGTTTCTCGATGGTAGATTGCTATATTTATAAATGTCTTCTCTGCATGAAATCCATATTTGTCATTATACCAGAATAATACGTAACCATTTCCTGCTTTATATTTCAGATTGTAAAAGCCAGATAAATCCGGTGATCCCCAGCTCCAAGGAACAACGCCATTATCGTTGATCTCAAAATATATTTGGATCTGTTTATTTGTGCCAGTTCCGCCTATGGTGGCACTTGTAACCGTGGTCGGAATATTGATCCACGAAAGCACCTTGACCGTTGTCTGTGCCGAGTAAACCCAATCACTTACTGAATCTTTTACGGCCGTCCTCAGGGCATAGGTTCCAGGTAGGTAAAAATCTATACTGGCTGTATAAGTAGCGTCGCTTTGATTTCCAGAAAGCGTCCCGGCGACAAACACCCAATCGCCGCCGGGTATTTTAACCTGGAGACCTATTGAAATCATGTCTCCATCTTGGTCCGTGGCATGGGCCGACACCTGCAAAACCTCGCCTGGATCTACAACCGAGGACTTCGGGACACTAGGTGCCGAAGGCACAGGCAGATGACTGCCAATGCTGATTGGCACTTCATTCGAATAGATCCAGTCGCTCACTGAGTCCTTGGCGGTCGTGCGCAATAGAAATACTCCCCCAGTTGGAAACTGCACGGGAACCGTCTTCTGCGAGTCACCACTCGAAGAGTATGACCAGTTGGCGAGAGTCACCCAATCGCCGCCTTCCTTCACTTGCAACGCATGAACGGTTATGTCTCCGTCGACATCAGTGACTCGTGTCCCTATATTGACAGTATCACCCGGATAATAAGTCACTGTTTTGTCATAGTCGGGATCGAGGACCACCGGATTGTGACGCTCAGGCACGTCCAGATTCGGGTCTACAATCGCCGTGAAATGACACCCTTCCTTCGCATGGAAACCAGGCTTGAGATAAATGGTGCTCGCAGAACCGAAGTATACATCGGCACCATCCGGTTCGATCGCTACATTTCCGGACGTACTGATCGAGCCTTCATCGAGTATGCCAATAAACGGCGGGGTGCTAGCCATATCCTTTATCATAAGCCCAGTTCCTGTGATCACTATATTGCCACTGCCATTCACGGATACAGTGGTGTCGGCAAGCAGTGCGCTCACCAAGGCCATGACAAAAATACACGCAATGAGACTTCGGATGAAGCGGCTTGATGGCAAATTCTGCATGATTTGAAGATTCATGGTATTAAATTGAAGATAATATAGCCTGTTTGTTATCGCTAGAGCTCAATTGTGACTACAGAGAATGCGGTTTGTCTTTCGCAGCATTATACTTGGTCAAGAGTCAAGACCTGACGTGTTTTTGCTCGTCTGTTGTGACGTGTTTTGCTCGTTTTTAGTCTGTTCTGATTTTCTTGATCGCCAAGGCAATACCGATCAAAAGGAATAGTGATATAAATATCACCGTTATCGCTTTGAATTGAACAGGGCTATAGCCAAACATAAGGTAGAGGACTGAACACGCGAATAATGACATCACCGCGCCGCCAATAGCACCACACAGTAGTCCGACAACGACAGTATATACTTTATTGTAATTCATTTATAATAATTATGAGCGGGTTGCGGTGCTGCACCTCCTGAGAAAAATAAATCCGTGACCGGAGATAAGTTCGCAACGACTACACCGGCCCCGGTACCCAACTGGGTACCTAAAGTAGGCGGAGCTTTTTCACCGCGGAATAGGAGCGGCTTCCAACGCCCTTGTAAGGCCCCAGAATCGAGGAGGCCCTGCGTAAACGGACTTGGTTGCACAAATGACGCAAAGGCCCTTTCTGTGAGATCACCGGCTATAGATCCTCCAGCGCCAAACAGACCTCCTACGGTTGCAGCATACCCCAAATCTTTTTCCCAATCCGAACCACTAGCCACATTTTTCACTATTTGGCCAGTGCCGTTGATGACCGCACTACCTACACCGTTCAATACGGCACGACCGAGTATATTAGTCGTAAGCTGTGCAACCTTTCCTCCCAATCCTACGCCTGCCGCTCCAGCAAGACCACTCACTAAAACAGATGTTTTGTTCACCTTCGACCAATCTCCATGATTACTTATCAGCTGCACTGTAAGATCTACTCCGGCGCCAATAAAAAAGCCCGCAATAGCCCAAGCAAATTTGCCTTCCGGGTCGGTCATCATCACCGGGTTTCCGTTTGCAAACGCATACCAATTCATACCACCCGCAAAGCCAATTGGGTCGGCGTTTAGGAATCGTTGGGTATATGGGTTATAAAACCTAGCTCGCATATAAACCAATCCACTCGACTCAGTCATCACTCCCAATGAACCGTGCAGAAGAAATGGAGTGTCAGCGCTGCCAGTTTGTGACCTCACCTGGCCGTAGGCCGCATATTCCCAACGTCCAAGTACCGAGGTGCCATTGTCGCTTGAGAGGGCGATAGTACTTCCCTGATGGTTGTAGTGGTAGGTTTTAGTGGCTCCATCTGTTTCTTCGTAAACAAGCCCGATTCCCCAAACATAGCGTGTGATCGTCCCGCCATTGTTGCGCACGAGGACCCGGCTGAGTGAAGCATTGGGGTCGACCAAGTAGTGGATCGAACCCACCCGATAGCGGTGGCCTTCGGGGTTGTAGCCGTAGCTGACATTGTTGCAGCTGCTGAGTCGATTGCGACCGTCGTAAGTATAACTGCCGAACGAGCCATCTTTTGGCAATGGACCTAGCGTCATGTTTCCATCGTCGTCGTGAATAACAGGAACGTCGTTCCACGTCTCCAATCGGTTGTCGTTGTCGTAGGTCGCCGAGTAATAAGGCGCTGAAGTAACTCCGCCGGAGTCCGAGACCGGAGCGGTAACCGCGAGGTCAATCCGACCATCCTTGTCGTAGCGCAACACCTGTTGCCAAATCACATTCCCCAAGACATCGAGTTCCTGAACAAAGCAAAGCTGGCTTGCGGCGTCATATTGCATATTTCGCTTTGTTCCATTGGGCCGATACACCTGTTTGAGCCTGCCTCCTGCATCGTAAGCGTAAGATGTAACCCGCCCGTTCCAGTCACTGACCGATGCCATGCGGTTGTAGGCATCATATCCATAGGTTACCACCTTGTTGCCTGGGTAGGTGATCGTCTCCAGATTGCCAGCAGCATCATAAGTGTACTGAAGCGTGTTACCATCTCCATCCCGGTACAATTTCAACCGATTGAAATCGTCGTATTCTCGATGGGTGGTCATGCCGCCCTCCGATACTTCATGCAACATGCCGTTGGGATAATAGCTGAATGTCGTCTCAATACCCAAACCGTCTTTTTGCTTCAGTAGGCGGCCTTCGGCATCGTACTCTTTGAATTCGGTGACTCGCAGCGAAGGAGCAGTGACCGTCTTTAACAAGCCACGCGTATCTTTTTCAACAATCGTACTTTTCTGCTCAGGAGTCTTGGTCGTCACCTTTCGCGCGACATCGTCGTAGGTCCAAGTATAAGTCTGCTCCCGCCGGTTCTTGAGCGTTTTTGGACGCCCATCCTTGTCATAGCCATGGATGATCGAAAAGCCCATCGCGTCACCAGTAGAGTCAACTAAGCCCAAGCTATTGTAGACGCTATCAGTTTCGTGCCCCAGCGCCGTCTTCATGTAGTTACGCTGGCCGTTTGCATCGTAATCGAAATAGGTGTGTCGGACGAGTGGATCGATCGTTTCTTTGAGCCGTGACGCGTCGTCATATTTAAACTGCGTATCGTTGCCAAAAGCATCGATAGTGAAGCCCAAGAGATTCCGTTCGTCGTAATGCTGCGATTTTACTACCTGGCCATCCGCTCCCTTCACCTCAATAAGGTTGCCCAAAGCATCATAGTCATAATCGACTTTATTATTGCGAGGATCCAAGATGTAATCAACAGCACCAGCATCATCATATGTCGTCGTGGAAACAATAGAATCGCTCGGCGGAGTTCCTCCCACTGGTGAAGTCGCATCGTAAAGGCCGGACCATTGAACAGTTTTGGTTTTTTGCCGGCGTTTGTTATATTCGAAGGTCGTTTTCCGTCCACCGCGATCGATGAACTGTATAACATCACCCCGCGCATTCAGGTCGGTGATCTCGGTTGGGGCGGTCGTATCGGTCGGGGCGGTCGGGTAGGTGGCAGTTACTCGTTTTGTGTAACCCGCGACATCAGTATACACATAGCTAATGACTTCCCCTGCGGCGAATGCTGTCGGGTGTACCGTCAACACACGCCCACGCGAATCGTAAGTATATGAAGTGGTAAAGCCTCCAGTCGCTGTCACGTTCTTCACTTTGTGATACCCGTAGTATTCCGTAGTCGTTTGATTTCCTTCAAACGAGTTTTCCACACGCGAAGTTGAACTGTCGTCGTTCTCCGGAGTGATCGTTCGCGAGTTGCCGTCAGGATTGGTAACCTGGTTAACCTCGTGATGGGCGTCATAGGCCATTGTCGTCTCTTCACCTTTGGGCGACCGTGTATACTCTACCCGGTCGTTTCCGTCGTAGCCCCATCGCGAAACATTGCCGAGTTGGTCTCGGTAGGCGATCTTCCGACCACGCTCATCGAAATACGTCCACGCTATCTTCCCAAGAGGATCTGTTTCGCGAGTCATTCCGCCTGCAAAGCCATAGGTCCAAAGATGCGAGTCCAGCCCCAGGCTTCGTTGTTCTAAAATACGATCCGAAGTATCATAGACATTCGTCACCACGGTACGGCCTCGTGCATCGCTAATCTGCGTCATCAGTCCACGCGAATTAATAGTATACGTAGTTTCCTTACCCTCGGCATCCTTGAATACAAAATTTCCTTGATTTACGGTGTATTGAACCTCCCGGTCTGTGTTATCGGTGACTGTCTTTAGTCGACCAGATTCATAGCCAAAATCGAAATAGCGGCCGAAGCTGTCGGTCACGCGCGTTAGAAGGCCGTTAGCATAAGTAGCGCTCAGTTTTCTTTCGGTTCCCGTGCTATTATTCTTATCAATAATGTCGGTGAACATTTTGTTCGCATCGAACTTAACCGTGGCTCCCTTTCTAAACTCCATGGTATAGGTCCCGTCGGCAGCCTGTGTAAGCGTCGCATTGACTCCCGCCGGGGGGGCATAGGTGGTGGTGGTAGCAGTGGAAAGCTTCGGCATTCTCGTAAACTCATAATTCCGAGTTCCAAAAGAAACAGAGGTCCTAGAATTTACCAGCTGGTCACCGGCCCAATTGGCGATGAGCGCAGGTACCAGCCAATGTTTTGGTGAACCATCCAAGTCGACGACATCCAACAGGGCGCGGGCAGCAACTACAAATGGCGCAACCTCTGCAGCCGTCGCACGTCGTAAATCGAAATCATTAGGATGCCGCTCTGAAAGTTGAATCGCATAACTGTGTGTCCAGCCTTTGCCCATTTTCGCCGGATCAGCCAATCGGCGTGCCGACGAATACTGGCGAACCAAAGCAAGCCCATGCGGAGACTCTCCGCCAAGCGTTAGGTCTGTGTCCTCCTTGTAAAACGCGCCGTTAGTAGTATCGACCGGATCCCATGATAGCGAGAGGGGAAGTGCAGAGGGTGTGTTTGTACCAAAAGTCGAACTCGCAAAGTAATCCTGATCGAAGGGTGTGACATTCAATTGATTTGGCATAGTCGCATAACCGCCAGCAAGCCCCCCCGTAATACCCATTAAACAGGTAGCGGCTCCTGAGGCATCTTCGGAGTAAAGCAAATAGCCTGTGCCTTTATACTCGTTTGACCATATTAGGCACTGATTCGGGATCGCTAAGCGTGCTACCGGTTTCTCCATCTCGCTTTGAATTGCTGCGATTTCTGTTGCATCGAGTGTAGTGTAATTACCAATTAATGGCTTAATTAATTGGTAGTGGCTGTTGCTATTGGCATAATATACATTATGATTATTAGATGAATCGATCCATTCAATCGCCCGTTGCATAAGCTTAACCGTTGATACGGCGGTATCAGGCACAGTCTGCTCAAGTGTAACATGCTCTAGCGCACTACCCAGATAGTTTCCGGCTAAAAATATCTTTTTACGATCAACCGCATTAACAGATCTGGGCGCAATGTTATCCAATCTGAGCGGCAAATCCACATAAGGTGCCATCGAGGGGGTTGTCTTTATTCCGACTATACCAGCAAAACAATCGCACAGTTTTCTGCTACCACCCACAGATCCCAGGATTTCATCCAGTAAATTCATCTGATTGAGATACTGCAGTCCAATGATATTAAGGTTCTCGGTTAACAATTTCCTCCCCTGTGGCAACTCCTGGCTGGTCACATATTCCGATTGTATTTGCAGGCGTTTCGCCAAACGACCAAGGCATTGGTCGAAACCGTACGCAATAACAGAACATCCCGCACGATCCAGTGCCTTGGCATTTTGTGTAATGGTGTAGGGAATATCCGGGAAAGTGTAGCTAAAGGTAACAGCCGCAACTACGGCCGCATCGACTTCTTCAACCAACATGGTGTCATCAAGCCAGAGCTGAGCTTTGCCTGAACTAAAATATACCGCCAATTTTTTACCCTGAAGTTCGGCCGTATAAAATGTCTTTTGCAGACTCCCTACTGTAACCGAAAATGTCATTGCATAATCAGTCGGTATCCCGGCCCACGACACTGCCGGAAATGCCACTGTATCTTCAAACATAACAGAAGGCAATTCCTCCGGTAGCGCTGTGAAAAATTCTGATTTTAATATAGCTTTGCCACAAATGTCAGCTCCAGATTCATCGTGAACCGTCGTCTGACAATATTGGATAAGACTGGTAGAGTATGACGACAGTTTATCTCGAAGAGCCGTCAGTCCACTTTGAGTCAGTTTAACCGAAAGCGTCTGATCAGAACCAGCCGCCGCATCATACACCGCAGCATTGCTGTAGGATATAGCCGAATCCAAGGAAATGGCTGGATTCCGCGAATGTCGCTTGAAGGATGGATCCAAGACGTAGTTTTTTCCAGCTATAGATGCAATTACCCATACATGGGGTACTCGAATGAAGTCCCGATCATATATGAGCGGGCTATCAAAATAATCGACGCGGCACTGCAACAACTGATCTCCAGCCAAGCTTGCATCGGACCCCAACCAATCAGCTACATCATTAGGGTCCATAACAACACCCCCAAATTTATAGGATGCATCGGCGCCACTTGCCTTCAATAAGGCCACAAGCAAGGCACAGGTATCAAAATCGTTGCCAACTTTTTCCACCAAGGTCAGCTGCGCACCCCGCTTAAGTCCGTGGTAAGGGACGAACTCGATTGTATTTTTCACCCACTCATAAATTCTGACAGGGTCGTTATTCAATGCGCTCGCAAGCGCCGTGATCTCCGGAGTAATTTCGTCAGCAACCGGGAGCAGCTGAGTCACCATATCTCTCGCCGCGACAACCCCCGCAGGTCTGGCCTGAAGCGCAGCGGCAAAACTTCTATTGCGCGCAGTAGCCTCCACAGGCTTAAACGTCCAACCAGTTTGGGAGTGAAGCCTAGTGACTGCTAGAAGCAGCATGAGCGCTGATAAAGTGATCTTTTTCATGACTTAAATATAGTAAAATTTACTGAGGTCCTTCCACGTTCCCTTCCTTGTCATATTTATGCGTTCGCGTGGGATCAGCTGTGAGACGATTATTTGCGTCATACTGATAACGGGCGGTGGCTGCTGGGTTGGGCGTGCTAGCCGCATTGTACGGACTGGAACCACTCGCAATCTCGACATAGTCGGGGTAGCCATCGTTATCGAAATCGATCGATGCAGCTGGAGACTCGATCGTGAATCTCTTTCGCACCGTAGGGGTAGAGGCCCCTGAACGATCAGTGACTATAACAACCACAAAATGCAGTCCCGTACCCAGTTCGATGGGACAACACGTGTAGCTAAAGCCTGCTCCGAGGTATCGGCTTGATGGCCCCGGGTATCCCAATGAGTTTACGGAATAGTCAGCAATATCCGGTCGGGCGAGTCCTACCGAAGGCCTTCCGACAAATATACCGTCGATGTATATTTTTATCGAATCGACCGGTGTCCCATCATCCCGGTCGACTGCCCACCCGCCTATATTCAAAATCCCCCCCTGCAGGTAAGCCGTTTCCAACGATGCAAGGGGCGGAGAGTTCACAATCGCATGGAAATAACTTCCTTCCCTGGCTTGAAAGCCGGCCTTTAAGACAATCTGAGACGATGCAGAATACGTTACATTGGCACCGCTTTCAACAGTCACATTTGGGCCAGCCTCAATCGTCGATGGTCCTGAGACGGTCGTTGAGACCCCTGAAGAATACGTAACATCCTGTATGATTGTTTGGGCTCTGAGTCCCAACGCGGTCAACAACCAAAATAAAAGCAACAATGGAATTCGTTTCATATTTTGAAAGGGCCAAGGCAGGTTAGTAATAGGTTTCTAATAATTTTTAATTCAGCTAGTTACTGCTCTTGAGCCGTGTGATTTCCGTTTGTTGAGCAGCTATTTGAAAAGCTTGGGCTTCGATTTTAGATTTCTGTTCGTTAAGCTGTTTCTGCTGGTTGATGACGTGCAAAGTCAGCTCTTCAACTTTAGCCAAGAGGATCGGCCTGCATATCGCCGATGGAGACGCCGTTGGCAGCAACCTCCGTCGCCGAGGGCACGCCGGGCAAATGGCCTTGCTGCTCGATATGCCGCTCCACCTCGGCAAGCGGTGCTAACTTGTAGTCTTTGGCAAAAACGCAGTCCGACCAGTTGGTGGTTTCAACAACCACTTCTCTCGCGCGAATCCTTCCATTGACCGAAAGCTTTTCATTCGGGCTCGTCGTTCCGATACCGACATTTCCACCAACTGCTATATGTAATCTTGAAGTTTTCGCTGAATTAAAATCCTCAACGATATCGAAGGAGTTAGAGTTCCTAGCTACGGAACCACAAGTTAGCCCCCAACTATTGCCATAGGCATTCAATGAAAGCACTGCTTCAGCCAGCACACTTTGGCTATCGTTGCGTACCGCCGCTACAACTGCACTATCTACCGTCTTCCACAGATGCAGATCATAAATTGGTCCTACAGACCCAATGCCAATGTTGCCGTTATTATCAATCCGAAGACGGACCATTCCCGCTACATCATCATAGAATTGAAATCCTCCAGGAGTACCCACGCTTGGACCAAGTCGAAAACTGTGACCCAAAGAGTCCTGCAATTGCAGAGGGTCCGTCGCAGTATTACCGACTAGCGTCAGTCTTGCTGCAGGATTGCTAGTACCAATACCGACATTGCCTGATTCAGGCCAAGGATAAGTATTTTGAGAGTAACCAGCAGCTGAGGTCATGAGAAACGTAACAAAAGCGGCGATCTTTTTCATGGGGGTAATAAAAGCTATAATGTTTTATTCAGTTTTGTGTTTTCTGTTTTAAGAGCGGCAATTTCGGCTTGTTGGTCATTGAGACGCTTCTCTTGCTGGATCTGGCGGAGCGTCAGTTCTTCAATCTTGGCGAGGAGGATTGCTTGCATATCACCGACGGAGACGCCTTTGGCGGCGACTTCCTGCGCGGAGGGGACTCCGGGGAGGTGCCCTTGTCGTTCGATGTGTTGCTCGACTTCGCTGAGCGGTGCCAGCTTGTATTCCTTAGCGAAAACGTAGTCTGACCAATTCGTCGTCTCCACGATCACTTCCCTCGCCCGAATCCTGCCATTGACCGAAAGCTTCTCATTCGGGCTTGTCGTACCTATGCCGACGTTGCCATCGCCACGTATCACCATCTTTGAGTTTGCTGGAGCCGATCCCTTGAGTCGGAAATCGATAAATGTATTGTCACTATTATAAGTGTTAGCTATAAAAACCTTGTTAGCGGTTGGATCCTCACCAAGCCGACCCATGTAGTACGTTTGTGATCCGAACGCAATGACCTCTCCATCGGTGTCATCCCATCGCCTTACGTCCAAAATGGCGCTAGGACTTGCGGTGGCTATACCGATTTTCCCACCGCTCCCTGTAACAAACATAGCGTCATTAAGGTTAAGGATCTTGTATAGGGATTGCGTTCGATCATATGAGATCAGTCTCCCTCGATCGGCCGATGTTTGATATGTGAGCTCAACACCTCTACCAACCGAAGGCAGTCCGACCTCATCCGTAACAGACACTGCACCTGCAATATCTAGCTTAGATCTCGGGGTAATCGTACCCACTCCGACGTCACCTGAGCCGCCCAATACAGTGATCCCTCCTCCGTATAAGTCGCCACTACTTAAGGGACCACCAAGAAAAACACGATCGTTAACCGCTCGCAATACGCCGATCCAATCCGAACCCGCCTGATTTGGGGCTAATATCCCACTGTTACCGACAAGGATTTGCCCAGCGCCTGTGAAATTGCCACCCGGGACAAGCGCTGGATCGACATTCAGCGCAAGCGACCGTGCTGGCTGATTCACGCCTAGACGCAATGCCTTGTAGTACGAGCTATACCCAAAGTTTGTTTCCTGAATGGGAATCTGATCGGGTCCTACGTAAACCGTCTGCGCGAGAACAGACGCAACTGCAGCAACTGCAAACAGGACTAGGATGCTAAGATTTTTTTTCATTTTTGGCCTTCTTTCTCAATTAGCTTTTGCTGAAGCCGGACATTTTCCGATTCGAGAGTTTGAACTCGTTTTTCCTGTGCAATTACGTGCAGCGTTAATTCTTCAATTTTCCCCAAGAGGATGGCTTGCATGTTGCCGACAGAGACGCCGTTGGCAGCAACCTCCTTCGCCGACGGCACGCCTGGCAAATGACCTTGCTGCTCGATATGCTGCTCCACCTCGGAAAGCGGTGCTAACTTGTAGTCCTTGGCAAAAACGCAGTCCGACCAGTTGGTGGTTTCAACAACCACTTCCTTCGCCCGAATTTTGCCATTGACCGAGAGCTTTTCGGTCGGGCTCGTCGTGCCGATGCCGACGTTGCCGGAAGCTGCCAAATATACCCTCTCGGTCCCGTCGGTAACTGGATTTCCACCCAAGGCATTGGACTGCATAAAAGCGAGATCACCGTAGGAGGTTCTGCCTTGCACGAGCGCCCAATTTCTCGAATTTGATTGTGTATAATCATTCAAAAACGCGATCCCACTTCCGCCTATACCTGACAAACCAGTATCATGAAATGCGGTAATAATATTCTGAGATACCTTTGCCACTTCCAACGCATAACCCGGCGCTGAAGTTCCGATGCCAACATTATTGTTGGCTTTTAGCACAATGTATCCACCCGCAGGATTATTTCGATTAAATAGGAATATATCCTCACCTGTCGTACTTCCATTAAAGATCCCGATTGCTCCACTACTGAAACCAACATTATAGACATTTCCGCTTTGTCCTGCATAAAAATTACCGTGGTTGAAGCCCCAGTACCCCTGAGGCGCTTTCGCGATAAAGCTGATTAGCCCATTGGCTGTAATCGTACCATTTACTTCGAGAGCTGAAGTCGGGTTCATTGTACCAATACCGACACTTCCGGACGCCGGCCAGGGAGTATTTTGTGCATAGCTGCTGACCGCGCCGATGAATGACGACAAGACTATCGATAGAATTTTCATGATGAAGAACTCGACAAGTAACGTGCGAATAATCGGGATCCAGAAACGAAAGAATTATGACTTTGCTAGGGATGGGTGGATTTTAGATGGGCAATCTCGGCTTGTTGGGCGGCAATTTGCGTCTGTTGCGTATTTAGCTGCTTCTGCTGGCGGATCACGTGCAGTGTGAGCTCTTCGATTTTCGCGAGGAGGATAGCTTGCATATCGCCAATGGAGACACCGTTGGCTGCAACCTCCTTCGCTGAGGGCACGCCGGGCAAATGACCTTGCTGTTCGATGTGCTGTTCCACCTCGGAAAGCGGTGCTAACTTGTAGTCCTTGCCAAAAATATGGTCCGACCAGTTGGTGGTTTCAACAACCACTTCTCTTGCACGAACTCGGCCGTTGACCGAAAGTTTCTCGCTCGGATTCGTCGTACCGATACCGACGTTGCCCAAAGGATCAATGGTAGCGGCATCTAGGTTGCTATTACCGTCCGAAACACGGAACGTTATTCTCCCCTTAGTGCCGCCGGCATAAACAGAGCCGAAGTATGCGTTATCGCCACCCTCGCCGGATGCTCCCCCTCCATACGAAACAAATGCGTAGCAGTTTGAAGAATTCGGTCTTGAAACTCGCAACCCGTCAGAAAGCAATCCGGCACTATTTAAATTCTGAACATGAAGTTTTGCTTCCGGGCTGGCGGGGCCAACGGCGAGGCTGCCCGTAGTCACGATATTTGTATTCGTTGAAGTTATGAGATTTCCAGCAATAATGTGTGCCTGCCCTCCAGCTGGAGTTTCCTCAACATTATGTATAGTAATGGCGCCTTTGCTATCTATTACACGCCACGCTACAGTCGGTGCATATTCCGACGCTCGGATTCTAATATATACCGTACGCGGCCCGCCGGTGCTACCAACCACGCGGACTTCCCGAAGATGCTCATTGTAAGTTTGTCGCTCTACACTAAAACCCACGCGGTCATTAAAGTAGGTTCCAAAAACCTTCACTTCGGCAATTTCTTCGCTCGCATTCGAACCACTGCGAATTTGAAACCTAACGTAGTGGTTGTTAGGAATTGTCGCTAATTTGATCCATCTTTCATCACCAATCCCGAGGGATATACTTTGCAGCGAGGAGAAATATAGTTCTCCGATTCTAAATGATCCTCCTACATGAGTGTCACCACTCACATCGAGGGTAAAATTAGGATTAGTCGTGCCAATTCCAACGTTCCCGGACGCGGGCCAAGGATACGTGTTTTGAGCATAAGTGCTGCCTGCAAAAACAAGCCCAAATATAAATGAGATGAAATATTTCATTGATTCTGAATTTACGATTACTTGGCCTGCGCTTTAAGCCGTGTATTTTCTGACTCCAAAGCTTCGATACGCTTTTCTTGTCTAATTGCGTGGAGCGTTAACTCTTCAATCTTAGCCAATAGAATCGCTTGCATTTCGCCCATCGAAACCCCTTTCTCCGCCACGTCTTTCGCCGAAGGAACGCCAGGGAGATGCTTCTCGATTATGATGTGCTGTTCAACCTCGGTCAAAGGCTGCAACTTGTACCCATCGGCAAACACGTAGTCCGACCAATTCGTCGTCTCTACGACCACTTCTCTTGCGCGGATTCGGCCGTTGACTGACAGTTTTTCGGTTGGGCTCGTCGTACCGATGCCAACGTTGCCACCTTCGGGATTCAATAAGAGGGAATAACTAGTTCCACTCTGCAATGTAGTATTACCTGTGGCATTATTATACAATTCCAGCGTCCCGGCTTGCGCCGCAGTTGGTGTACCGTAACCAAGTCCAGAGCCAAGTTTTCCGCTATTGGATATGGCAACGCTTCCGCAAACTTCTAATGTTTTGGATGGACTCGTCGTTCCGATGCCGACGCTGCCATTCGCATCAATACGCATACGTTCGGATATATTGACTGCGCCTCCATCAGTCGACGTTTGAACGGGCCCCGTTAAAAACGCAATGTATCCTCCGTTGGCCTCGATTGCTGAACGTGATGCTGGAACCTCGGTGCTGGATACATAACCAATGTCCAAATGTTTTGCCTTAACGGCATAGCCAAGAAACGACGCACCAGAACTATATTGCGAACCAAGCACGAACAGCGTGCCGCTGCCATACGCACCGTAGAGATAGTCCACCCCCCAAGTGCTGTTATCATAGCCAGCGGTAATCGGGCCAATCACATGCAACGGTGTGCGTGGGCTCGTCGTGCCAATACCGACGTTGCCGCCGCCGGGGTTAAGGCTTAACGGGTAGTACTGTACTCCGGTTTTCATCGCTTGGACGTATCCATAACCGAAGTCGGCTCGAAAACCGATTCGCGTGCCTTCTGGGCTTCCATCTCCAGGATCAGACGAAGCCGCACCACTAAAGAGACCTGAGCCGACAACCGCCAATTTCGTACTAGCTCCCGGGTTAGTCGTTCCGATACCAATGTTGCCGGAGTTCTGCCAGAGGTTTGTTTGAGCGTAGCTGGTGGTAATGACGGCGAGCGGAAAAAGGAGGACTGTGTAGATTTTCATATGGATGTTTTAACCACTGATATTCATTGATGAACACTGATATAGTTATATACTCCCGGCTTTGAGCTGGGCGTTTTCCGCTTCGAGGGCTTTGATTCGCTCGTTCTGCGATGCGAGCTGTTTCGCTTGCTGAATTTGATGCAATGTCAGTTCCTCAATCTTCGCCAAGAGGATCGCCTGCATGTAGCCAATGGAGACGCCCTTCTCAGCCACTTCTTTCGCGGACGGAACTCCGGGAAGATGCTTCTCGGTTATGATGTGCAGCTCCACCTCGGCGAGTGACTGCACCTTATAGCCGTCGACAAACACATAATCCGCCCAGTTCGCTGTCTCCACAATCACTTCCCTCGCGCGGATTCGGCCGTTGACTGAGAGCTTTTCCGATGGGCTCGTCGTGCCGATGCCGACGTTGCCAGTGTTGGCTTGAATTCTTACCTTCTCGCTGCCGTCCAGATTGAACGTTATGAATCCACCAAAACCCGATGTTCCGGACTGTAGTTTTAATTCGCCGCTTTGAATATTAGCCAATAGGTTCGCCTGTATGCTTCCGTTCGTAGCGAAATTTATTCCTTTAAACTGGGAATTGTCGGTGCCGTTTAGAGTTAAAATTGGCGCAATACCCTTAACTTCCAGCAAGCTTGCCGGCGTAGTCGTGCCGATACCTATTTTACCACCGTTGGGATTTAAAAGTAGTGGATAAATTTGAGTGAGATCCGTTTGGTTTGTTACCTGCAACGACCCTCCATCGCCGCCGTTCACGCTAAAATCAATCACGCCATTGCTACCCGCTCCCTGTAACCGAAGGATTCCAACTTGGTTTGATCCACTGCTCGCAGGAAAGCCGGTATCGCCAAGGATGTGTGTTCTCAATCCCGGGCTCACAATTCCGATGCCAATATTACCGGAGGCAGGCCATGGATAAGTGTTTTGCGCGTAGCTATTGGCTATAATGGCGAGCGAAGTGAGGAGGAGTGCAAAAGATTTCATCGGGGCATTTTCAACCACTGATTTTCACTAACGACCATGGATATAGGTTTTATTGGGATCGGGCTTTGAGCTGGCTGTTCTCGGTCTTGAGCGTGGTGACTTCAGCGCGAAGAGAGGCCAGTTCTTTTTCCTGCGCTATCTGGTGCAGTGTAATCTCCTCAATCTTGGCGAGCAGGATCGCCTGCATGTCGCCGAGTGAGACGCCGTTGGCTGTCACATCCTTCGCGGATGGGACGCCAGGGAGGTGCTTCTCCATTTTAATGTGCTGCTCGACCTCTGCCAAAGGTCGCAACCTGTAGCTATCTGCGAAAACGTAATCTGACCAATTGCTCGTCTCTACGACTACTTCTCTCGCACGGATTCGGCCGTTGACCGAAAGTTTTTCCGATGGACTCGTCGTACCTATGCCAACGTTGCCGTTCGATCCTTGTATAAACATTCGAATGCTCGGAGTATAAGCTGATCCGATGGTCAGGCCGATATTCGTGCTAATCGCCAGATTTCCAGCGGAGAAACTAACCTGCCCAGAATTTGAATCTCGAGCGATCCACCCGTTGCCCGATATGTATTCAGCATTGTGTGTTATTGCCAGTTCCCCGGAGTATCCGCTAAAATAGCCTCCACCCTGACCGCTGTTCAGGTTAACACGCAAAGATGTACCGGTGTCGCCAGGGCTGCCATAGCATTTATCGGCATAAATCACCGGAATGTTGGTGCCCGTTGTAGGGCCAAGAATGTGCAGCGATGCTGTCGGAGCCGACGCGCCGATTCCAATACGACCAGCAGCATCAATTAATAATCTATCGGCGCAAGCAAGATTGTCAGCGAAATGCCATTTGCTTTCACCAGATCCGTCCACGTATATACCAAAGGTTCGCCCACCGACCGCTGTGTTGGAAAACTGAATCCCTGAACCCCAGCCGGGACCATTGCCGGTGAGATAAATCGCGGGAAAATTAACCGACGCCGAGTCTATATGCAAACGGCCAGAAACAGGGATGGTCGTTCCGATGCCAATATTTCCTGAATTCTGCCACAAATTGGACTGAGCATAACCAGCCGTTGTGGACGCAAAGACAATAAAATGAACCAAAGTGAATTTCATCGAATCATACTTGTCACTTAGCCGTGGTTTTTAATCGTGAATTTTCGGTTTCGAGAACCTGGAGTTTAGCCTGCAAATCATTGATCATCTTTGCCTGCGTAAGTTGGATTTTTTCCTGCGCGATTTGATGCAGTGTTAGTTCCTCGATCTTCGCCAAGAGAATCGCCTGCATATCTCCGATGGAAACGCCCTTTTGGCCGACCTCCTGCGCGGAGGGCACGCCGGGGAGGTGCTTCTCGTTTTTGATGTGCTGCTCCACTTCAGCCAATGGTTGCAACTTGTAGCTATCGGCAAAGACATGGTCCGACCAATTGGCCGTTTCAACGACCACTTCCTTCGCCCGTATCTTGCCGTTTACGGAGAGTTTTTCCGACGGGCTCGTCGTTCCTATACCGATATTCCCACCACGGGTGATCGACAGTCTTTCTGCAAAAGTGCCGTCAGAATTAAGATCGTTTGTATATAGCCCTATCGTCGTTCCATAACCTCCATCACGACCGAATACTATACCCGCCCCCCCGCCACCACCTGATTGGTATGTGATTCCATCCCAGCATACGTTACCGACATCTCCGTCTATTCGAATGCCATTTCCACTCAGCTGATTGATATTAGAAGGGAGTGTTGTTTGGCTACTTCCGGCGATGGTCAAACGACTGGAGGGGGCAGTAGTCCCAATCCCGACCTTTCCACCAATCGGGTTGATGACCAGGCTCTTATAGTTGTCTCCCGGCTTCACAGCTTGAATCCATGAATAACCCCCGTCGTTGATGCCTATGAGGAGCTTATTATCTGTGTTCTCGCCAGTACCCGTAGTGACCTGAAGAATCCCTTGATCAGTAACAGATGAACTCGACCCCGTAACCGATAATTTCCCCCAAGGCGTTTTTGTTCCTATCCCTACGTTGCCGTAGTCATACATTGAAATTATCGCTTGGATATTGCCGTCCGAATATCGCTTATTGCCTATCGTAAATGTATACCCCGTCCGGTCTGAACTGAAAATAAGTGCACCCTGATTTGGGTACTCCAAGTTCTCCATTGTCACCCCACGATAGCTGTTGGACAGCAATCTAATTGCGGTACTATTTACGTCCAATGCATATTGAGGATTCGTAGTCCCGATGCCGACATTACCTGCATTCTCCCACAGGTTGGTTTGCGTGTAACCAGCAACGGTAACCATAATAATACAGAGTAATGCAATGATGGATCTCATTATTTTATGAAGTTAAATCTAGAATAGACTTACGGCTTAGTTGCCTTTAATCGCTCGTTCTGCGCCTTGAGATAAAACACCTCGTTCTGGAGCGAGTTGAGCGATTTTTCCTGCGCGATCTGCTGCAATGTTAGTTCTTCGATTTTTGCCAGAAGGATGGCCTGCATGTCGCCGACGGAAACGCCGTTGGCGGCAATTTCCTGCGCGGACGGCACACCGGGTAGGCGCTTCTCGGTTTTGATGTGCTGCTCTACTTCGGAGAGCGACTGTAACTTGTAGCTATCGGCAAACACGTAATCCGACCAACCCGTCGTCTCTACGATCACTTCCTTCGCCCGGATCCTGCCATTGACCGAAAGCTTCTCGCCCGGGCTCGTTGTGCCAATGCCGACGTTGCCACCATTCTCTTGGAGCGTAACTGGCTCTCCGCTTGATGTTGTATATATTGCCAGCCGCCTAGCAGCATTGAACCATTTGATATAGCCTGCCTGACTATACCACGTTCCTAGGCCAAGGTAAGAATCCACCGACTGCCCTCCCGAAAGCCACGCCCCATAATAGTCTCCGTCTGAACCCACATTAAACGTTCCTCCAACTACGCTCAACTTTTGCATCGGAGTAGTCGTGCCGATGCCAATATTGCCGTTTTTAAGAACGGTCCAAGGATTTGAAAACGCTCCGTTATAACCCTCCAATGTGAACATCGAGTCCCGTGCACTGAATTGCCATGCAGAAATTGAGGTGTTGTATATGCCTCCACCTGTAACAGCTCTGTTGAAGCCAAGTCCCGCTGTTTCGCCCGCTCGAATGCTGATGGCATTCGCTCCACCGTCAGAAATCACTAATTTATCTCCAGGATTGGTCGTCCCAATGCCGACATTGCCACCCAATGGGTTAAGCGCAAGAGGGTAGCAAAATCCATTAGCTCCATTGTTGCGGGTCTGCATCCACCATGCATTCAAGGCGCTTTGATCATAACCCATCGCTAGGTCTACTCCTCCGTTACCCGCAGTGAAATTTACGATAGCCGAAGCCGTAGAGTTGAGCGACGGCGCGAACGTCGAAGCATTCTTAACCGTCAAGGCAGATGTCGGACTCGTTGTGCCTATACCAACGTTGCCAGAAGCAGGCCAAGGATATGTATTTTGGGCGTGGACTACAGTTGCAGCGGCGAGGCTCGAAGGAGGCGAGGAGCAGGAGGTGTTTGCTCATAAAGATAGGGTTGGACGAAGTTAAAGCGGAACAAGTGCAGGCGCAGACCTGCCTTTACCTTGTGGTGCAAGAGGGCGGTGCGACCCAAAAGAACAGCGGGCCGGCTTATTGGGCCAACTAGCTGCAACCAGCGGTTGGGGTGGCCATGAGCGGGCAGCCTGAGCAAGCTACCGGACAGCCAGAAGCCATGCCGGAAGGCACGGACGTGCGGAGCGTAACAGCTCGAAAGCATAATTGAAGGGTTGCGCGACAGGTAATGACGGCATGAACGCCATCGGCGTGATGCGATCTGGGGTCCTACCCTATCGCGCCAAGTCACCCGCCAAGGGTTTCCCACGTGAAAAGAGTTGAATGCTAGATCAGTTCCCAATTCGCCGAACCATTTGCCTGATGTCAATACGTTTTCTTCAGTTTTTGTGACAGCGCAGCAAATTTCAGGTCACAGCAGTTGCGTCGATCGCACACAAAAACTGCCCACAGCGCCCGTATGGCGTCGGTCAAATTCTAAACCACGCTTCAATGGGATTTGCGTTCCCTACAAAAAACCCTTCACCCAATTCTTATCGGCTTTCTTATCGGTTTTGAAACCCCGACTCGCCAAGCAGAGTGAAAATTCAAAATACTGCACATTGTTCATCTGTCAGTTTACAAACGCAATGGACGTAGATGGACGTCCTTCAGAAAACTTAAAATCCCTTGTCCGAAAGGATGTGCATCCAAAACCGGCGAGGGTCGAAATGAAGCATACGAACAGAGTATCTAACCGCTAGATTGCCGCTAAAATGGTTAGCTTAAGCCTAACTTTTTGATACGGACAGAGGCCATAAATTATAATTAAAACATTTATCTTGAACAACTTACTAAAGTATTTAATTTTCTATAAACTGCCCAAACGCGGGTTCAACCCCCGCCACCTCCACCAATTTGCAAAAAGCGCTGTGACATATTTTTATTTCGCAGCGCTTTTTTGTTTTTTTAAGGGCCGAAGCTCGAAAATGAAAATGCCATAACCATCGCTTCGCTCTACGCGTGGCGAGGAGGGGTCATAAAAATTCGAGTTGGCGGTCGCCGGGGGGCATAAACGCATCTGTCGAGAGCTCGTGGCGGTTTGTTTGGAAGCCCAAGCGACGCGCGGTCACTTCAAACATGCGCGCCATCTGATCAGCGAAAAGTCCTGAACCCCGCATGCGTTCGCCCCAGTTTGAGTTATAAAGCGCACCGTCGCGCATGGCACGCACGCGAGCGAGGACCCGATCTTTCTTCGTTGGCTCGTGCTCGTCCAGCCACGCGCAAAAAATATCCTTCACACCATGGGGTAAACGCAGAAGGACATAGCCCGCGCGTGTGGCGCCGGCTTCACGTGCAGCCTCAAGAATGGAAGGTAATTCGTGGTCGGTCAGGCCTGGAATCATGGGCGCCGCCAGCACGGAAACCGGGATGCCTGCGGCGGAAAGGCGTCTGATTGTCTCAAGTCGAAGGTTTGGCAAAGAGGCCCGGGGCTCCATTTTGTGCGCGAGCTCCGAATTCAGAGTGGTGACCGAAATCGTCACATTGGCCGCGTTTGCAGCGGCTAAACTCGCCAGCAGATCGATATCGCGAGAGACAAGAGCGTTCTTGGTGATAATAGCCACTGGGTTTTTGAAATTGTCCAGCACCTCCAAGCATTGTCGGGTCAGACAAAAATGTCGCTCGGCAGGTTGATAGCAATCCGTCACGCCGCTCATTACGAGCACCTGCGGCTTCCATTTTCTCGAGGAAAGTTCTTGGCGCAGAAGAATTGGCGCGCGGGTCTTCACGAAAATCTTCGTCTCGAAATCGAGCCCGGCAGAGAAGCCGAGATATTCGTGAAACGGCCTGGCGAAACAGTATGCACAGCCGTGCTCACAGCCCCGATATACATTGATCGACGTTTCAAAGCCGACATCAGGACTGTCGTTATGCGTGATAATCGATTCCGCGCTGTCCTCGAAAAACTGTGTCCTTGGCGCCGGCAAATCTTCGGGGTTGAGAGAAGCATCAGGATCCGGTTCGACTTTGATCCTTTCGAATCTGCCTGAGGGATTTATCGTTGAACCTCTCCCTCGAAAAGCGGCGCTAAATTGATCCGACGTTTTAGTGTTCATTTGAACACCTATTGCCATCATAGGGCTTTCGTCAAACGTCGCGGCCGTCAATCAACTCAACGAGCTGCGTCGAGGCGAGTTCCGGCGGATTTTTCGGCCGAGCCAAGCACGAGCGGCGCTAATTCGACCCGGAATTTTTCCACAACCTCGCGTTGCGCTGTCGCGCGCTCAATCAGACGCTCAAACGAAATTCCAATGAAATCTGCCGAACCATCTTCCATCGTTTCGTCCAAGGCACGCCACAATGCTTCCTTCCCCGCGATACCGAGCGAAAGCGCTTCCAAGGCCTGAAAGGTGGAGAAAGACCTGCGGTTGGCCTTCCGGAGTTTGCGGCGGCCGATATGCGCCGACCAGCGCGCAAGCACTTGGCGACCGCGGGGCGTTTTTGCACCCAGTTTGTCGGCAATTCGCCGCAGCTCTTCGCGGTCAGCCACAATTTCGTCCATCAGTTTTTCCACCGCCGATCCAAGCAATTCGTCCCGATGCTTCTCTATGAGAGCCCGAAGCATTTCGATCGCAATTTCCGCTCCACTGAGGTGATTGCCGAGATAGATCTCCAGATTGGTTTTCATGCGATGAAGACGGTGCATCCAGAAGGAGGCTTGGACCGCTAAATGAGGGCAATTCCTTCTATTTTACGGTTCGGCTTGTTCCGACTGCTTTTCGCAGAAATTGAAGCGATCTCTTCGCCTATTTCTTTCCGGCCTTCCGGATGCCAACGATGACCGCGATGAGGATGATACCGCCGAGAATAAAGAAATTTGTTTCGATACCCATTTTGCCCGCTTTCCTGTTTTGATAAGTGCGAATGCGCTGAGTCTAAAACTCACGTTTTTCCTCTGCGAAAAAATTTGGGGTTTCACGCCCGGCGTTTGCGTTTTTCCGGCGGATGTCCGACGTGAAAATCTGCCCGTCGAAACCTATCCCTATCGACCTTTAGCCCTGAACGGGCCGCCGGGATTGAAGCCCGGCGGCCCGGTTAAAATGGTCACTGCGCCTATCCGCGTCGAGAGCGTGACGACGACGCTGGCTCTTCGCTCTCTTCGGATTCCTCCTCAGATTCCGAACTTTCTTCCAGATCCAAGCCCATTGCGATCTCGGTGAGAAGTTTGTCGGTTTTCCCCTCTTCATCGAGGGTTTCCTGGAGGGTCTCCGCGATTTCTTTCTCGCCCGCGATTTCCGCCAAGGTGCGCGCACCGCCGTAACCGGCAATTTCGTAGTGCTCCACTTTCTGCGCCGCAACGATCAGCGCCATATCCTTGAGCCCGCCTTCGGCGTCCTCCTCGAGCACCTCCTTGCCTTCCTCAATCAGGCCTTCCATCGCCTTGCATTTTTTTCCTTTTGGCGATTCGCCGAGGGTTTTCATCAGCCGCTCGATGCGCGCGGCGTGCTCTTTGGTTTCCTCGAGATGGGTTTCGAATGCGGTTTTTAATTCTTCGTTTTGTGCGGCTTTGGCCAAACGCGGCAACGCTTTCGTGAGTTGCATTTCCGCGCTATAGAGATCCTTGAGCTCTTCGATCAGGAGATCTTTGGGAGTGTTGATGGAAGACATTTTTCGATGGGTTTTGAGTTGAGTTGTTCATCGTAAAATAGCCCGAACGCGATGCCGGTGACATCGGAGAATTCCCGTGATAGCGCCTCAGACCGACGCGTTACAGTCAGCAGGGAACGTGGCGCTCAACCTACGACGTGCGGCGCAAGTTCCTCGCGCAATCGACGACAGGCACTGCGCAAGGAGTGCAGGCGCTTTTCCACAAGTTGCCAGTCTTCCGCACGCGCCGCTTCTTCCAAATCGAGAGAACAGCGACGCACTTGCAGGCCGCCGAATGAAACTGCGTCGCCACCAAAACTATGCGCCGCCTGTGCAAGCGCCCCACCCTGCCGGACGTTTGCCAATTCAGCCAAGCGATCCAGGCGGCCGGCTTCGTCGTTGAGATAGAGACCGAGGATTTTCGGCAAAACAGATTTTCCCTGCGGATCCTTCAACGCCCGTGTGGTCTCGAAAACCCGGCGATCGATCACCGGATCGGTGGCAATCGATCCATCACCAGCTCCATTCGGCGCCGAATCAATTCCCAGACGGTCGAACACCGCTTCCAATTCGTGCTGGCGGATTGGTTTTGAAATATAATCGGTCATGCCGGCCGCCAGGCATTTCACGCGATCTTCCGGTCGCGCGTAAGCGGTGACAGCGATGATCGGCACGGTCGCAGAGATGCCGGGCAGTGTGCCCGAACGGACAAGGCGCGTCGTTTCATAACCATCCAAAAGCGGCATTTGACAGTCCATCAGAACCAAATCGTACCGTTTTTGAGCAAGCTTCTCCAAGGCCAGATGCCCATCGGCAGCCTCCTCCGCAAAGCAGCCCATCTTTTTTAGCATAAGCATTCCGACTTGGCGGTTTGCCGAACTGTCTTCGACCAACAAAATATTCAACCCATAACGCTTGCCCGCGGGCTTTCCTTCATGCTGGGCGGGCGAGTTTCCATTTACCGAAATCGGATTTGGGTCATTAGGCTGGTGCGCTCGCACTGGCGCGAACGACAGCTCAACCCAGAACAACGACCCTTTGCCCTCCGTGCTCTCAAAGCCAATGGCGCCTCCCATCAATTCGACCAATTGTTGCGAGATCGCGAGTCCCAAGCCCGTCCCGCCAAAACGCCGGGTGGCACTGCCGTCCGCCTGAACAAAAGGTTGGAAAATTTTGCCCTGTGCCGCTTGCGGAATTCCGATTCCGGTATCGCGAATTTCAACGCGCAAACGCGTGCGGGTCGCCGCTTCGGCCACCGGCCGCACGGTTACGGTCACCTCGCCCGCTTCGGTAAACTTAATCGCGTTGCCGATCAAATTGAGCAGCACCTGTCGCACGCGGCCATCGTCCCCCAAAACCAAGGTCTCGGACCAGGGAAGAATTTCGCAAGTGAGCTTGAGTTGTTTTTCCAAAGCCCGCCTCGAAAGGAGAGCCACGGTTCCCTGGACTAGTTTTGGAAAATCGAACTCGACGGTTTCGATCCGCATGCGTCCGGCTTCGATCCGCGAGAAATCCAAAATGTCGTTGATGATGGACAACAAACTTTCCGCACCGCCCAAAATCGTGCGCGCCATCTCGGTCTGCTCCGCGCTAAGCGGAGTCTCGACCAAAAAGTCCGCCATGCCGATGATGGCGTTCATCGGTGTACGGATTTCATGGCTCATGGTCGCGAGAAATTCCGATTTAAGCTTGGAGGCTTCCAAGGCTTGGTCACGGGCCTGAACGAGACTCGTTTCGAGCTGTTTCCGTTCAGTGATGTCGAGATTGATGCCGACCACTTTGACGACTTTGCCGTTGACGTCTTTGACCGCGACTTCGGCTGCCTGGATGTTGCGGGTGGCGCCATCGGAAGGCCGGATGATCCGAAACTCCCGCCGACTTACACCACCACCCACCGCCAAAAGGCGTTGGAGCTGCAGCTCTTGAGCCGCCAGATCTTCCGGATGCACCGCTTTCGCCCACGCTTCGCGCGAAACCTCGCGGGATGGCGTCGGCGGAATACCGTAAATCCGAAACATGCCCTCGTCCCAAAATATTTTGCCGTGGTCGATATCCCATTCCCACACGGTCACGCCCCCCGCCTCCGCCGCCAGCCGCAAGCGCTCCTCGTTTTCATGCAAGACTGACTCGGCCCGCTTGCGTTCGGTGATATCGGTGATGAAGCCGTGCCAGAGCACGCTGCCATCCGCTTCGCGCTCCGGCATCGAATTTCCCAACAACCATTTTTCGCCGCCATCGGCAAAACGCACTCGATATTCGCAATGCCAGGTTTGCAACGTACGCGCCGAAAGATCGATCGACTGGCTTACCCGCGACAAGTCTTCGGGATGTACAGTGGCCAGAACCTTACCGGCGTTTTCACGCACTTCCTCGGGACTTACGCCATAAATCTGCTGGATGCCCGCGCTCGAATAAGGAAAGCAATAACTGCCATCCGGCCTGCGGCGGAATTGGAAGATCATGCCAGGAACCATCGAGCCGAGTTTGCTCAAGCGCGTCGCAAGCTCGTCGCGAGCCGCCTGGGCTTTCCTGCTTTCCGTAATGTCCACCGCGACACCCACGAGCCAGAATTTGCCGGGCTCAAGTTTCGAAATCAAAACCGATTCACGTATCCAAATAAGCTCGTCGCCGCGCAACAGCCGGAACTCCTGAACATAACCCGTCTTTCCCGCCTCCATCGCCGCACGCGAACGCTGGTTCATCTCCGCCTGCTCCGGAATTTCGAACTGGTACCACAGGCCCACGCTGGTGACCGGCTCCTGCTGCCCCGACAACCGGCGATATAGGCCGGAGGGATGAATCGTCATCTTCCAATTCCATTCTCCACCGCCAAGTTCCACCTTTGCCTCCCAGACGAGACATTCCGCCTGATCGAGCACACGATGCAATCGTTCTTCGCTGGCTTTGAGGGCGGATTCTGCCTTCTTTCGATTGGTTATATCCTGCACCGCGGTCAGGAAGCCCGTGATCTTTCCATTTTTGTCACGCAGGGCCGTGGTGGCGAGCAGCACCGGCAATCGGCTGCCGTCCTTGCGGACGTAGGTCCACTCACGTTCGTCCGGCTTGCCGAGCCGCGCCTGAGCTTCGAATACTTCTGCTCCCGGTTCGATTTTTTGTCCAAGCATCAAACTCAACTCTGAAGCTCTCGCGGCAACCTCGGATTCCAAGGGCAGAGCCGCCAGCGAACATTTTCCGATGACCTCCGCCTTGGTGTAGCCGAGCATTTGTTCGGCGCCGGCATTAAATTCGCGGATTGTTCCTCCTGGTTCGGTGGCGATCACGCAAAATCCCGCCGCATCGAGCACGCCGCGCTGCAGTTGATGAGACGCCGCATCCAACAGTTCGGCTAGTTGTGCGTCTTTGGCTCTTTCGCGCAACTTCCATTCGAATTTGCGTGAAAGATACCATATTGTTACCGCCAAAATCAAAACGCCGACGGCGGCCCCCGCCGCAACGGTGCCGGCTTTCAGGACGACCGGCGCGGTTCCCACACCGGTCCACAATCTGATCAGGGGAAAATTCAAACACCAACCCGCAAGCACCAAACACGAAAGCACCGTCAACCCAATCGCGATGCCACGAACAGCACGCTCCCCCTTCGTCATCACCAAATGTGAATCCGTCTTCATGAAAATTCCCGCGCATGCCTCCAGCCCTTCATAAAGAGGGCGTGCGCCAGCAAGCCTGGCGCGTCGAGAAGCTGAAAAAGCGGCATGACGGTGGGGTAAATGTGATGGTTATCAGACGAGTATATTTTATACGGTCCCAAATCACAGGTCTTTAGCAAAAGTCGTCAAAACCGCCGCGCGCCGTCTACCTCACAGTTTTGCTTTGTTAAGCCTGAAGTAGCGCGGCGTCTATTGGGCTATATCGTTTATTTATAATCACTAACAAACTATTATTTTGGCGTCATTTTTCTCCTACTTAGGTATCGAAAGGAAGAAGCCCACGCCGATTTTTTGCCGGTTTGAACGACCTTTGCCCCCTCTGACCAAGCAGTATCGCCGAAATGGGGAAATCGGTCGGATTTTCCTCATCCTGCTTTTTGAAATGCATTCGACCGGTCAAGCGTCGCGTGTCAGAAATGTCGGCGCTTCGTTTCTTTCCCAAACCAGCCTCTTTCCCTCATGGCACTCGCACTCGATCTTTCGAAACGCGTCGCGCTCGTTACCGGTGCGACCGGGCAACTCGGCCGCGTCATGGCCCGCACGCTTGCGCAATGTGGCGCCGACATTGCCCTCCATTACCACAACGATCGCACCAAGGCGGAAACCTTGCAGCGCGAGATCGAAACGCTGGGCCGCCGCGCCGTCGTTGTGCAGGCCGATGTCACAACATCGGTAAGTCTCAGCGCCATGCGCGATCAGATCGTTGGCGGCCTCGGCGCGCCCGACATCGTGGTGGCGAATGCGGTCGCGCAAATTTTCCCCTGGACAACGGTTTTGGAGGAATCCGAAGCCGATTACGAGAGCCAGTTCCGCTCCTGTGTGATGCAAAACGTGCTTCTGGCCAAACTATTCGTTCCCGCCATGATTGCGAAAGGCTGGGGCCGTTACATCGGCATCAATACCGAATGCTCCATGCAAATGTTGTCCACGCAGTCGGCCTATGTCGCCGGCAAGCGCGGAATGGATGGCATGCTTCGCGTGCTCGCACGTGAGGTGGGACGGCACAACATCACCGTCAATCAGGTCGCACCCGGCTGGACCATCAGCGAACAGGATCGCGTGAACAAGACCGAGCGGCGACCCGAGTATGAAGCACATGTTCCGCTCGCTCGACGCGGCACGGATCAAGAGGTGGCCAATGCCGTCGCATTCCTCGCCTCCGATCTTGCATCGTTCATCACCGGAGCCTTCGTGCCAGTTTGCGGCGGCAATGTCATGCCAACAATCTAAACTATCCTCTTGGGGTAAACACTGCCGCCTGCGCCACCCAAGATGGAACCAAATTCCAAAAAAGTGACTCTAACCACTCAGCGCCGCTCAGTTGGTTAGGCTTCTTCATCCCGTTTCAATCCACACCCCGCCGCACTATGAAAATCTATTTCGCTCTCCTTCTCGTCGCAGCCTTGGCGTTCGGAGGCCGACTCGCCGCTCACGATTTTTCTGCCCACGAATTGGGACCGCTCTCTCCCGAAGAAGCCAGGCTCATTCGGGATTTCCGCGAAAACCCTGAGCCTTATCGTCGGCTTCTCTACGCCCAGCATGCACCTCCTCAACGCCCCCACCACGCACCCGTTCTTGGGCCAAGAGACGTGATCGACGTCACGGTGGAAGGAGGACTGATCGCATTTAATGGCAAACGCAGAGGCTACGAACCTGTTTCCTTTCGCATCGTTCGTGGCGAGACCATCACGATTGCCGTGCGGCGTGAAAGACATTCCGAAGAAACATCGATCGTCGTCTCCTATCGCGCCGATGGACTGCATTTCGACGTGCCGCGTCAGACGGGTCGCGCCGAGCCGCGAGGCTTTGTTGTGATCGGAGAAGATCCACGCTGGCAAACGGGTGCTCCGATCCTGTTCGACGATACAGTGAACAGTTCCCGATCCATCTCCGAGGCCCAAGCCATCTCGTTTCACATTCGCTATGCGGCCTCGCGTAGACCGTAGAACGCGTTTTTATGCCTTCACAAGGGTTCGCTCTCCGCTTTTTGCAGCAGCATAAATCGCCTCGATGATCGCCAGGTCCCTGCGGCCCATTTCACCGGGCGCGAGTGAAGGGGAACCTGTTAAAAGCTCCAACGCCATGCCATCCAATTGCGCGGCTTGTTGATTGACGCTGGGCTTTCGCACGCGACCGCGCGAAGTTGTGAGGACCGGCGTGTCGTAGTAAAAGGCCGGCGGGCCTAATTGAGCCCAGCCGGTGTCCGACTCGACGCGGAAGCGGCTGACGTTTTCGGCGTAGGTGGCAAGGCATGAGGCCTTGGCTCCGTCGGAAAATTCGGCTTCCCACTTCACGGATTCCTCGATTTCAGAAAAAATTTCAGGACGAGTGACCGGACCGAAGCTGGCCCGGATGGAAACGGGCGCAGCCTCAACTTTGGCCATGCAGGCCGCTTGGATGACGTAAACACCCATGTCCATCAACGGTCCGCCACCCGCAAGTTTTTTGTCGGCCCGCCAGTTGCCCGCACTTTTCGGCGAACGCATGCGAAAGCCATTGGCAGCGTCGATGCGCATGAAAATGCCGAGGTCTTTATCGTGGGCCAGACGCGTTAGTTCGATCGTGTTTGGCTCAAAGTGCAGCCGGTAACCAATCATCAGGCGAACACCTGCTGACTTGCATGCCGCGATCATGGCGTCGCATTCGGCCACGCTGATCGCCATCGGTTTTTCGCAGATAACGTGCTTTCCACTCTTCGCAGCGGCAATGGTATGCTCCGCATGCAGGCCGTTGGGTGTGACGACATAGACCACGTCGATGTCCGGACTTTCGGCAAGTCGACCCATGGTGTCGTAACTAAAAATATTTTTCTCCGGGAATCCGTAGTCGTGCGCCCATTCCTTGCCTTTGGCCCGGTCGCCAGTGACTACTCCCGCCAACCGACAGCGCTTGGTCTGACGCAATGCCGGACCGAGTTGGTGAGTCGAATAGCCTCCAAGCCCCGCAAGCGCCACCCCGATTTTTTTAGATGGCAGCGGTGGTTCGATGGCGCGGCTCCAATCTGGCAGAAGAAGAGCACCAGAACCAATCACCATGTTACCAATGAAACGACGGCGTGTAACGGAAGACAGAGCGGCTGAGGTTTTCATGGGCTTCCAAGGGTTCGATGCGGGGATGAACTTCAAGATGCCCAACGCAGCCAGCTTTTCGAGCCAGGGCGGCGGATTTTATATTACGTCACGAAGCGCACGCTGCTCAACCGGCGCGTTCGCTGCGAGCGCCGCCTATTTGAGTTCGAGTTTTCGCAGATCTTCCGGTGTCCATTCCGCAGGCCGAAGAAGAATTCGATAACGCAGATCCCATTCGGCGCCCGGTTCGTAATGCAGGGGCTTGGGCGCAAGGACTGCGGCGCAAGCCCAGTGCATTTGGGTGGAATTTGCGATGTACCAGGACGCTTCGTGGTCCGAATTTTTCGAATCGTCCATGATCGCCACACCACCGAGGAATTCGCTCTCCTTCTTGAGATTGAAGGCCACAACCGATGCCGTTGGCCGGCTGCGGTCCTGTTTGTATTCCGAAATCACGCCGTGAGATGTCACGGCGGAAAACACGACAGGCAGCGACGCCAGGCGGAGCGACAATCCGGCGTAGCCGCCGCCGGGCTGTCCGTTTGGCTCGTTCGGCAAAGGCGTCCGATCCAAATCGACACCGGCAATGCCCGCTTGAAAATGGCCATGCCAGTCGATGGCATAACTTCCATCCTTCGCGGGCGCGCTGATTTTGATTTCCCTTGTTTCCGAAACGTCGACGCGCCCGGAAGGATGCACGTAGTGCACGGCGAAACGGACGATGGCGGTCCCGTCAGGTTCGGTCTCGATGACAGGCGTTGTCCAGTGCGTGGCACCTTCGGCCCGTCCCGACGTGCGGTCTTCTTCCCAATAGTTGACGCGATTGATGTATTTCCACGAGAACCACAGCCCATAATGCCACGGATGGTCCCCCGGTTTAAAATCGGTCAGGCTGCTCTTGCCGCCCACGGACAGCGGATGGAAAAACGGTTTCCCCGCCTTGGGATCGAAGGAAAATTTCCAGACGACAGCGTCCTTTTCGCGCCAAGCCAAACTGGTTTCGGTGCGCTGCCATTCCGCTCGAACCGAAACCGCCAAAACAAAACCAAAGATCCAAAACGCGGCAAGGCGGTGGCAGTGAGACGGCTTCATGGAACGCGGAGAAGACGCCGGAACTAGCGCAAGGTGTCAAATTTTCCAAAGTGCACGGAAAGATTTCCCTGCCCGATGAAGGCCTGCCGCCATACGCGAAAATTCCCGCAGCACCTGCCCGTCCTGTTCTCTCAGGAGGTTGAAGGCTCAGACATTGCTTGCTCCTTCGCCTCTCCTTCGATTTCCGAAAAATATTTCTCGATGCAGACGGGGCACATGCCGTGGGTGAAACTGATGCCGAGCCGCTTGTGAAAGAAGTGCTCAATTTTGGTCCATACCCCGTCGTCCTCCTTGACCTTTTTGCAGCCGGCGCAAACCGGGAGCGGGTTGGGAATTTTGTGCCAGTTCCGCAATGTCTCGACCTCGGCGCGCAATTGTTTCAACTCGCGTTCCGCCTCCCGGCGACGGCGACGTTCCTCGCTCAAACGCGTCGCGTGCTGCACCGCCGAAACCAAATCCGTCAAACGGCCCTTGAGCACGCACTCGTCGGACCCCTGTTCGCGCGACCAGATCAAAGCATTTTCCCACATGGACCCAGTCACGACGACGAACGGCATCTTGGGATCGCGTTCGCTCATCCATTTCAACATGGCCAAACTGTCCCAGCGATTGTGGCTCTGGTCTTGCAACACCGACTCAGGCTGGCGCTCGTTGAAAAGCATGCTCAGCTCCTCCTCCGTCTCTAGTTTCGCCGTGTCGCAACGCATACCGGCGCGCTCCAATTGGTCTGTGATCAGTTCATAATCTTGGACAATATCCTCCACGACCAGGATTCGCGTAGTGTTTTTTTGCATCCAGCCAGCCTAGCAAGCGGGTCTGCCGTCTGGTAGTGGGTCCATACCCACCGGAATCGACCCCAGTCCCGGCGTCGGCGCCAGTTTTTCACGCCGTTGTTGGCGTATCCTAACATTCAATACAGTCGTTGGATAGCGCGCATTGACACATGGGGTAAGCACCTACTGGGCGAAGGTGAATCGATCAGGCACCATTGGCGGGCTATTGTCCGCACGATCACAAGCGTGCCGGGCGGGCATGCAATTTTTGCAACGGCTTCATACCGATCACACCTCCTCTATTTGCAAGGAACCTAAAAATCATGAAGGGTAGTCCTGAATCTCTCACGAGCAAAACCAAAAGCCAGCGCCGGGTTGGGCCGGCTGTGCAGAGCGCACGATACCAGGACGAGGTCGCCGGTGTCCAACTGCAGCCCACCGTTAACTACAGCGACCCGTTGCTGCGCGAACTCGTCGCACATTTGCGGGAGAATCGCACGCAATTGCGCGAGGTGTGGGCCCGGAATATTCTCGATGCCCAGTTGCTCTCCGCGATGAGCAAAGAGGAAATTTTCCTCGAGGTCACCTCGGTCTACGACAACTACGTCGAGGTGTTGGAAACCGGCAGCGTCGATGCCCTGCAGGCTTACGCCCGCAATCTGTCCGAGCGCATCATTCCCCGCGGCGTGGAAACGCATGAGGTCATCGGCATCGTGCTTTTGTTGCGCGACGTGCTCGCGCGTTCCCTCTTCAAGAAATACCAGCACGACTTCGATCTGCTCAATCGCGTGCTCGACGCCTACGAGCCCGCCGCCAACCGCATCGCGAACACCGTCGCCGTGTCCTTCGTGCAGGAGCGCGAGCGCATCATACGTCAGCAACAGGAGGCCATCCGCGAATTGTCCACGCCGGTGCTTCAAGTTCGGGAGCGCCTTCTCATTTTGCCTATCATCGGCGTCATCGATTCGCAGCGCGCCAAGCAACTCACCGAGCAGCTCCTGCGCGGCATCCGGAACAACCGCGCCAAGGTCGTGGTGGTCGACATCACCGGCGTGCCGACGATCGACTCCACGGTGGCTAACCATCTCGTACAGACAGTGGAGGCTTCCCGCCTCATGGGGGCCGGCGTGATCATCACGGGCCTCTCGTCGGAAATCGCGCAGACTCTCGTCACCATTGGCGTTGACCTCAGCAAGATGAACGCCGTCGGCGACCTGCAAGGTGGCATCGAACTTGCCGAACAAATGCTCGGCTACAAAGTCAAAACCATGGGGGCAAGCGCGACGGCACAGGAAGTGGAAAGTACCAAGTAGGCCGCGCGCGCATGCAAGTCCCCATCCTCAAACAAGGCAGTTACCTCATCGCCAGCATCCAATCGGTGTTGTCCGATGCGGACATGCTTCAGTTGCGCGACGACCTGGCCGCCAGGGTGGGCGTTAACCGCTCGCGCGGCGTCATCATCGACGTGACCGTGCTGGATGTCATCGATTCTTTCGCCACGCGAACACTTCGCCATATCGCCCATATGCTCCAGTTGCGCGGAGCAAAAACGGTCATCGTCGGCATTCAACCCGAGGTGGCCTTCGCAATGGTTCAACTTGGGCTGACTCTCGAGGGGGTCGGCACCGCGCTCGATCTTGAGGAAGGGCTTTCCTTCCTCGACCAGAAGACGAAGACCGATGCAAAAACCACTTCATGAGGAAATCCGCGTCGAGGTTCGGTCAACCATCGACATTGTCACGGCCCGCCAACAAGGCCGGGAAATGGCAATGCAATTGGGATTCCCTTCTGGAGAAGTCACGCTCGTCGCCGCCGCGATTTCAGAAATAGCCCGCAACATTCTCGACCACGCCAAAGAGGGCGAAGTGCTTCTTTCCGCAGTGCAGTGCGGCAATCGCCAGGGCCTGCAAGTCATCGCCCAGGACAACGGGCCGGGAATTCCCGATATTCAACAAGCCATGCAATACGGCTACTCCACGCGCCGGGGGCTCGGCGTTGGCCTTCCGGGCGCGAAATGGCTGATGGACGACTTCGAAATCGAATCGAAGGTCGGGCAAGGCACCAAAGTCACCATGCACAAATGGCTTCGTCATGACACCGCCAAACTCGACTGACTCCATCGAATGGGCCGTGGCCCACTGCGCTCTTCCCGGGCAGGAAGTATCCGGCGACCGGCACCTCGTGCAACCGCACGACCGCGGCGTGCTGCTGGCCGTCGTGGACGGAATTGGCCATGGTCCCGAAGCCACGTGGGCCGCCGACCTCGCCGTCGAAGCATTGCGCCAACAACCGGGCGACTCCGTCCTCAACTTAATCAAACGCAGTCACGCCGCGTTGCATCAAACGCGTGGCGTTGTGCTCACCGCCGTTGTCTTTGACGAACCAGACCGTACCGTCACGTGGTGCGGCGTCGGCAATGTCGAGGGCATGCTCGTGCGCAACGACGCCGTGCAGGAGCACACGCTGTTGAGAGGCGGTACCGTTGGCGCCTCGCTCCCGCCGCTTCATGCCGGTGTTGTTCCGGTGCAGCCCGGAGATTTGCTCATCTTGGCCAGCGATGGCATCCGACCCGATTACGAGCGGGATCTGCCGGTGAAGGGTTCGCCGCAGCGGATCGCCGATCACATCTTGGGAAAATATTTCAAGGGAACCGATGACGCCTGTGTGCTGGTCACGCGTTTTCTCGACAAGGAGACTCATGCATAATCCCACACAATCGTTGCTCGCGCCCACCGTTCCCACGCCCGCGCCTACGAGCGGATTCGAGGATTGGTGGCAGCGCCTTCAACCGATCCTCAATTCCGCGTCCGATTTTTGCGCCGTGATCGACGCGGAGTTCGTCTATCGCGCGGCCAACGATAACTATTGCCAAGCTCACGGCCGCCCTCGTTCGGAAATCGTCGGGCAAAACGTCGCCGGTCTTTGGGGCGACAATTTATTTCAAAGCATCCTGCGGCCCCCGCTCGAACGCTGTTTCCAAGGCGAGGAAGTGCGTTACGAAGCGCACTTTGGTTTTCCAAAAACCGGCCCGCGACACTACGAGGTTTCGCTTCATCCGTATGCCCCCGCCAATGGTTCCCAAAATCTTCCGCAAGCCATCGTGATCACACGCGACGTCACGGCCCTGCATGAGGCCGAGGAAGAAGCGCGGCTGGTGCTGCTGCTGGCGCGCGCGATCAACCAAGCGCCCGATTTCGATACCGCGCTGGGACAGGCCGTGCGCGAAATTTGCCGGTTCACCGGTTGGACCCTTGGACAGGCCTGGCTTTCCGTGCCCGGCGAAGAAGGTTTCGAGTGCGCGCCGTTCTGCGAAACGTTGCGGCCGGGGCTGGAAGCGTTTGTTGCATTGAGCCGTCAGAAAAATTGGCGACAGGACGAGGTTCTGGCCGGTGCGGCGTGGCAGGCAGATCAACCCGTTTGGGCACCCGATTTCGCGGACGACCCGCAACACCCCCGCAGCCCGCTGGCCCGCGAGTTGGGACTGACCGCCGCCATGGCCATTCCGGTGCGAGCCGGCGGCAAGGTGGTCGCGGTCATGGAATATCTGCTCGCCACTCCGCGCACGCGCGATCGCCGCTTGATGGGTGTCGTCGCCGCCGTGACCTCACAGCTCGATTCGCTCTTTCAACGCAAGCGCGTGGAGACCGCCCTTCGCGATTCCGAGGAACGTTACCATAACCTTGTTGAAACCGCCAACGATGTGATTTTCTCCCTCACGCCCGATGGAAACATCGCCGCGCTCAACCCGGCGTTCGAAACGCTCACGGGCTGGACCTGTACGGAGTGGATCGGAAAATCTTTTTTCCCACTTCTCCACCCCGACGATTTACCCACGGCGCAGGCCCGGCTCTACGCCACCCTGCAGGGCGCTCCGCCGCGCCGCAGCGAATACCGTGTGCGGAAAGCGGACGGCGGCTATGCCGTGGGCGAGTTCATCGTCACGCCGAATCTGCGCGAAGGAAAAGTCGTGGGCTTGTCCGGCATCGGGCGCGATATAACCGAGCGCAAACGCGCCGAAGAGGCTATGCATCAAAGCGAGGAACACTACCGCGAGCTTTTCCACCAAGCTTACCAGATGCAGGAAAATCTCCGCCGGCTCTCTGACCGTGTTCTGCGGGTTCAGGAGCAGGAACGCGCCCGAATCAGCCGTGACCTTCACGACGAGGTCGGCCAGACCCTCACTGCGATCAATGTCAACCTCGCCGTCCTCGGCAAAGCAGTGGCCTCCGGTCCGAAGGAGGTGGTGCAACGTCTCGCCGATGCGCGTGCCCTGCTTGAGCAAACGATGGAAACGGTGCATAATTTCTCCCGTGAGCTCCGCCCTGCCATGCTCGATGATCTCGGTCTCGTACCCGCCTTGCGCTCCTATCTGAAAAGTTGCGCCAATCGCACGGGACTGACCGTGGATTTTCATGCTTCGCGCGAAGAGCAAATCGAACAGCTCGCCGCCGAGCAGAAAACCGTTTTCTACCGCGTCGCCCAGGAAGGGCTCAACAACGCCATCAAACATGCGCAGGCCAACCGCGTCGTGGTCGAGGCCGAAGAAAACAACGGCCGCGTCTCGCTTACGATCGTTGACGACGGTCGCGGCTTCGTCGTCAATGGCCAAGCCGCCGAAGAAGCGCCCGGGCGGCTGGGACTGCTTGGCATCGCCGAACGCGTGCGCCTCGTGAACGGCGAATTCTCGGTCCAATCCGCACCCGGGCAGGGCACCACCCTGCGCGTCGTCGTGCCATTGTCCGCCGCGTGACCGCCCATTCAATCAACCAAAACCTCCACCCAGACCGATCCAACCGCCATGCCTAAAACCACCGTCCTGCTGGCCGACGATCACACCATCGTCCGCCAAGGCCTGCGCGCCCTGCTCGCCGCCGAACCCGACATCGAAGTCGTGGGCGAAGCCGAGACCGGTCGCCAGGCCGTGCAAATGGCCAAGAAGCTTCTTCCCGACGTCGCCGTCATGGACATTGCCATGCCGCAACTGAACGGTTTGGAAGCGACCCGCCAGATTGCCAGCGACGTGCCTTCCACCAAGGTCATCATTCTCTCGTCGTATAATGACGACGAATACGTGGAGCAACTCACCGCCGCGGGCGCCATCGGCTATCTCCTCAAGCAAACCGCCGCCACCGACCTCATCTCTGCGATCCGCGCCGCTCAGCAGGGCCTTGCCTTTTTCAGCCCCGCAATTTCACGACGTAAACTCGACCAACACCGGCGCGCTTTTGCCGCCGGCCAGTCGGTCCGCAAAGCGAGCGATGCGCTTTCACCCCGCGAGCGCGAAGTCCTGCAGCTCATCGCCGAGGGAAAAACCAACAAGGAAATCGCCAGCGATCTTTGCATCAGCATCAAGACCGTCGAAAAGCACCGCCAACAAGTGATGAACCGGCTGAACATTCACGACATCGCCGGTCTCACGCGCTACGCGATTTCCAAAGGCATCATCGAAACCATGCCGGTGTTGATTCCGCCTCCGCCCAAGGAATCCTGAACGGCTCGCGGCGACGGCAAAGCCTTCGGTTTATTTTTTCGTCGGCAACATCTTGTCGCCATCCAGCGCGTAAATCGCCGTGAGAAATCCGTTTTCATAGAGCTCCTTGACGCGGAGCACGCCGCTGAATGACACCGGCACATCCATCAGCTGGAGCGCCCCTTTTGGCATGCGAACGAGAATCCATTCGTTGAGCTGCGGGACCACGCCATAACAACACATCATCTGCGTGCGCATGAGGAGCAGCTCCGTCACTTTTCCTCCTTCCATTTTGATCGGCAACATGAAGCCCGTGACAACCGCCTTGCGGCCGTCGAGCGCGCGGATTTCGTCGGGGATCTGTTTGCCCAGTGAAGGCCCTTCGGACCCCGGCGCGGCCTTCGGATCGAAGGGTGGTGGTTCGACTTTGAAAGCAGCCAGCCGGTCGAAATCCGCCTTGATCAATCCGTCAACGACCGGAAACGCCGCCGCCTCTCCCGCCGCCCGCGCGGACACCGTGCAGCAGGCCAAACCCACGGCAACAAGCCGAAGCGCCTTGAAAAGACCGGAAAAAGACCATCGAAAGCGTCTCATAACATCGAAGACGTTAACAAATGCAGCCAGCGGCTCAGGTCAACCCTCCCTCGGAGGCGCCGGATAAAGTGTCACGCAATATGCACAAACCATTCGCCAGAGTCAAAAGCTCAGGACACCGGCGCAAGCGTCTCGGCCACCGGGACGCGATAGGCCTTGAGCGCTGGCACAACGCCACCCAAAGCGGCCAGCGCAACCATCGACAAAGGACAAATCCATAGCACTGGCTGCCACGTCGCCAAATCGAGCACTACGCCGGTCTGCGCCCGGATCGTTTGTGCAACCGCAGTCAATAACCCGGCGTGAACCAAAAATCCACCCATCGCGCCGAGCAGACCGATAATTGCGGCTTCACCCACCACGGCCCCAAACACCGTGCGTCGGTGGGCTCCGAGGGATCGCAAGATCGCGATATCACGCCGCCGGGAATTCATCGAGGCGTAAATGCTCGCCAGCACCGAACCCGCCGCAACCAATGCAACGAGGTAAGCCACCAAAGCCAGCACGCGGTCGAACCATCCGATCTTCGAAAATAATTCTCCAACGACCGCTCCGACCGGATACGCAAACGTCAACCGATTGCCCTGCTTGTTGTACATCACGTCGAGCATGAAGCCCGCCGTCGGCGCACGCAGTTGGATCAGCACCGCGCTCACTTCCGTGGCAGCAGCAGGATTGTGACCTGACATCGTCTGCACGCCTTCCAATGGCGTCCAGATCACACGGTCTGCGGGCGTGTTGGTCGGCGCGAGAACGCCAACCACCGTGTATTCCTCCTCGTGGTCGTGGTCTTCGGCATAGGCAAGTCCATGCGAAGGATGAAAGGTCGTACCCACTTTCCAGCCGAGTTTTTGCGCGGCAAAACTGCCGACCACCGCCTCGTGTTTCGCGGGATCGAAAAATCTACCGCCCGTCAGCCTGTGTTTTTTCCCGGCGGAAAATTCCACGTCACTCAGCAACTCCGGCACCGTGCCCACAATGCGCCAGCCGTGAAAATTATCTCCAACCGCAATCGGGATAGCAGCCTTCACCGCCGGGTGCTTTTTGATTTGCTCGTAGTCGGACCAAGCCACGTTGCCCGGAGAAGCTTCGAGATGAAAAATCGCGTTGAGCACCAGTTGGAGTTTCGAACCGCGCGCCCCGAGCACTGCGTCAAAACCCGCCGTCGTTTGTGTGAACGTCTGTTGCGACTGCGTTTTTACCACCCAAACCGTCATTAGCAAACCAGCCGCCAGAGCCAAACTACATGCCGTGACCAACGTCGACAAGGCGTGCTGGCGGAGGCTACGATAAATGATGAGCAAAATCGTCATGACGATTTCGAAATTCCAAAGCCCAGAGGTCCAAATTCCAAAACGACGCGCCGCGGTATGACTAAGCTTAACCCGCTATTCACAAACCCGTCGCGAGATGATGCCGCTCTGATCTTTGTGATTTGATTCATTGGAGTTTGGTGCTTCCGCGATCAATGGTGCAACCGTTGATCGCGGCGAAATCCTGGACGCGCTCGAATTGCGCGAGGGCCGTCTCGTCGTGGCTTACCAGCAGGAGCGCAGCGCCGGTCTCGCGGCAGGTTTCGCGAATAAGCGTAAGCGCCTCCGTTGCGTTGCGCCGGTCAAGGTTGCCCGTCGGCTCGTCAGCCAGCACAAGTTTCGGACGATTCACGAGCGCGCGCGCCACGGCCACGCGTTGCTGCTGGCCGGTGGAAAGCTGCCGTGGATAATGCGCCAGCCTGTCACCGAGTCCCACGCGCTCCAGCATCGACCGCGCCCGGCCACGATCGACGCCACAACCAAAAGACATGCCCAAGAGCACATTTTCCAGCACGGTGTGGCCTTGGAGCAGGTTGAAGGTTTGGAAAATGTAGCCGAGTTTGCCGGCGCGGAGGCGGTCGCGCCGCGATTCGCCGAGCGCGGCCATATCGGTGCCGTCGATTTCAATGCTTCCGGTATCGGTCGCAAGGATGCCCGCGATGAGATGAAGAAACGTCGTTTTGCCAGAACCGCTTTCGCCGCGCAGCGCCAACTGCTCGCCAGCACCAAGGGAGAAAGACGGCACATTCACGACCGCGGCGCGCCTTCCGTCGGGCGCGACAAATGCCTTGGTGAGCCCTTGGATGTTGAGCATGGCAAGAATTACTACCCGATACTCAACCGTTTTGCCAAGGGCTGCGAACGAGCGTCACCGAAACGTCACTCTTTCGATTTTTTCGGGCGACGCGGACTGCGTGGGCGGGACGACTTCTTCGCCTTGGCAGGCTTGGACTCGTCATCGCCTTCGTCGGAAGCTTCCGTCTCGGGCTCGGTTTCTTCGATTGGCTGATCGCTGGCGGCCGCTTCCGCGGCGACGGCTTCGGTCGGACGCGATTCGGTGGCAACGCCGTCGACTTCGGCATCCGAAACCGGGAGATGATCGGCCGGCTTCATCGGCGCGTTCGACTCGTCGCTCGATACAGGGCCAGCGTTCGTGACGGCTTCGGTTGAAATCGGGTCGGGACCGGCTGGTTCGGCTTTGGAAAGTTCGCCGGTGGCGACAGCCTCGGAAACAGCCGCCACGACAACCTCGGGTGCAGGACCGTTGGTTGGAATGGCCGGCATGGTGACTTCCCCGGTCGGAGTGGCCACCTCGGTGGCGGCCAGGGTTTCGCCCGCGGCCTGCGGAGCGGTTTCCACCGCCTCGGCGGACTTGCGCTCGTTGTCGCGTTTTTCGCGACCGTTGATCCAGATGCCGCCGCGGCTGTCCTTGTTGATCCAGTAAACCGCTTTGCCGATTTCGACGTAGACCGGTTTGTCGGCAGGGTTGGCGGGGACATGGAGATTGAGCGCGGCGAGACCGGCGACGAGGTCGGCTTCGGAGGCCTTCAACGCGCGGGCCAGGAAGGAAACGCTGCCGGAATGTCCGGGGCCACGGCGATTGCGGCGCATGAGCGGATGAAGCTTTTCAAGCAGCGCTTGGCCGGTTGGAAGTGGTTCGGCCGGACCGGAGGGAGCCGCCTCGGTGGCCGGTGTGCCTTCGGTGGAAGCTCCTTCAACCGCGCCGTCACCACCGGCCGCGTTTGCGGCGTTCGCTGCTGCGGCAGCCTGGGCTTGTTCGCGGGCGGCGGCACGAGCTGCTGCGGCGGCGGCCTGGGCAGCCTGACGTTCGGCGCGTTCGGCGTTGCGCTTTTCGATCTCGGCTTTTTCGGCGGCGCGTTCCGCCACGAGTTCGGCGGCGGCAGGATCGTTGGGATCGAGCTTTGTCACCGGGGCGACGCGGAAGGTCGGACGTGGTTTCTCGCGAGTGTTTAGGAAAAGCTGATTGCGGTTGTTGCGGTTGACCCAATAAAGGTCGCCCTCGAATTCGAAATAATCGGGATCGGCCTCCTCGGTCTCGGGCACGGTGAAACCGCATTCCTTGAGCGCGCCAACGATGTCGGTCTCTTTTTGATCCCAGCGTTTGGCGAGGTAATCGATGGCGACGGACATTCCCGGTCCGCGTTGGTTGCGGCGCAGGTGGGGCTTGATGGCCTCGAAAAGCGTGGGAAGTTCATCTTCCTGCTCGACCCATTTGTCCCAATCCTCCTCCTCGTCGGGCGCGTCGGGATCCTGGTCGCGCTCGGTGTCGCGGACAGTGCGAAGCTTGGTGTCTTCGACCTTGGTCTTCGGCGCTTCGGCCTCGACGAGGGCGGGCGGAAGCTCGGGTTTTTCCTCGATGACGGGCGCGCCGGACTTTGCGACAGGCGGCGTGTCCCAAGCAGTCGGTTTCGGTGCCGTCACAATCGTGGCTTCCGGCGGCACCCAGTCGCGGGTCGTGGAGCGACGCGCAAGGCCGTTGAAAGCGAGCGAGTTGTTGGGCAGGGTTTGGAAGTTGATGATCTCCCACTCGTCTTTGCCGAGTGCGTTGAGATGTGCTTCCAGCAGCGACGGCGATGCAAAGCCGTGCGGGCCGCTGGTGATGACTTTATATTCCCAAAGGGCCATAATCGTTGTTTTTCGGGTCGGGGGCAACGCATCCCAAATCCCGGGGCTGTTGCCGAGCCTAATCTCACATAGAGCTGCATTTAGCAGCTGTTTCAACCAATACCTATCGCCGGACTCTCAAAAGGAACGACCAGTCGTCCTTGAGGTTCTGGGTTTTGATCAAAAGGGTGTTTTGGCCAGCCGCCAGCTGGATCGGAATGAGATCCTGGTCGACTTGGAAACTCCGCTGCCACCAACGATCGAGCACCAAGTTGCCGTTCACCCAAACCTTCAAGCCATCCGTGCAGGCAAGTCCGAGGTAGGCCGGACCCGCGTTGGGCATTTCAAATTCCGTCCAGGCATAACCCACGCTGCTGTCGGCGGGTGTTTTGCCCAGCAGATCCACATAACCTTCCTTGGCCTCGCAACGTTCCCACGTGTAGTTTTTCCCGTCGACCAGCGCGGTTTTGCCGTTGAGAGGAGCAAGACTGGCCACGCCTTCCTTCGCAAAAAAGTCCGTGCCATACGCACTCGTCGAAGCGGCGCCTCCACCCGAAAACGCTTCGGCCGGAACCGGGATCGGTCGGAGTACCAACCAGCTCGGGATCGCCACTTCCTTGCGCCCCGAGAGTAGAATCCAGTCGCGATCCGCCTCCATCGCCTGTTTTTCCTCCGGAACCGTATAAGAAAACTCGTACGACGCGGCCACCGGCTTGCCTTGGTCGATCGCGGGTACGAAGACGAAGCTGGTCTTGAACGCCTTTTCCAAAGCCGCCGCGAAGGATGGCTTGATGGCGTCCTTGTTCGCGATGACCGCCGAAGTGACATTGCCCTGCGCATCGATTTCCAGTTTGGCGCTAAGCTGATTGATCTGGTTTTTGCGCAGAACAGATGCACGCAAGGGATTGCCGACCAGCAGTGGAGGCGCGGAGCTCGTCGCGTACTGAACCGGACGCGTGTTCGCCAGATAGTAGGCGCGGTCTTTCCAGAAAAAAGAATTAGCTTCGTCACCCGCCGCCATGGTCATGCAAAGTTCGTCGATAAATTTTTTCGTGCCCTCGATGGAATCGACTTCATTGACCGCCAGCGGAATGCCCTCACGCGTAACCAAAACCATACAAGTCCCCTGCTCCGGCGCGAACTGGCGATACACTTCTATTCCGTCGCGCGATTCGTAGTCCGCCACCAGCCACGGAATGCGCGCGCCTTTGGCAAAACCGAGATCACCCTTCGCGTCCTGCCGAACACCGAGGTAGATCGCTTCCATTTCGTTGTCATAGAGTCGACGCAAACGCTCATAGGTGCCGCGAAAACGCTCGGGCACTTTGTAGGCATTGCCTTCCCACGAGGAGGCAAACAGCAGCACATACAACTCCGGCTCCGGCTTGCCTTTGAAGTCGGCCGCTACCAGCGCGTCGTTTTTTAAAACGCGCACACGGTCGGGCAGGTCAAAAGTCACCGAGGATTTCCCCTTGGACCAATCCGCCGCCCTTTGGTACTTGCCACTGGTTTCCTTGTAGAAACGCACGCAATCCTCGGGAGTCAACGTGCGGAAGAGCACACGCCGGCCTTTGCCGGAACCGGTTTTGAAAAGTGCAAAAGGCCCGTAGGTTCCCTTCGGCTCGCCTTTAAATGTGACACCCTGCGTGTCCGTCCAATTGGAACTGGCGGCAAACAACATTGACGACGAAACGACCAGAAGGACGCCGAACCGAAGACAAAGGGGTAATATCGATTTCATGTGGGGGTAAAAGGATTCAACCAGCAAACCGCCTGATTATTCCGGCGGCGGGTGGTTGGGTTGACTGTTTTTCCAGGCTAACTTTGGACTCGCCTCCCGATTTTGCGAGAGGAGACAAGCCAGACCTGATCCAAGAACATCGCGCCCGTTGCCAGCCAAAAAACCCAATCCGGCAAACGTTCTCAAAAGCCCGATGCTCGTTCACAGCCGACAATGAAATCTTCGTCCTCGAAAGCTCCTTTTCATGCCGGATGCGTTGAGTGCTGCCATCAACCCGGCGAGCAAAGGAGGGGCCAGGCCCTTGTGGGGAAATCCCTCCAAGCTCGCGATTGCCGCGCAAGGCAATCAATATACCCGCAATTCGGCACTCCCGGCCCCCCTACGGTCGCTATTAGCCATTTTCCCTGAGCCATAAGCCAAACTATATGAAGCAAGAGATTCCTCAGCTTTCTCCCTGCGTTATGGTTATCCTTTCGAAAGCATACGTTTACCCCCGGCCCTCTGGAACCAATCGCAAGGCTCCGCCTGCAATCCCCAGAACAACGTGGCTCAACCTATCCGACCATCCAAAACAAAACCATTGAATTGCACAACGGTTGCGAGCTAGATTGTCGGCAAGGGACACCGGTTGGCGGTTTTCCAGCTTTCTAGCTTCACAATATGCATCACGTCAAATTCCTTGGCAGGCGGCTTCGTCTGCTCTCGGGTCTGTTCACGGCTTTGTTCTGCCTCGTCAACGCTCATGGAGCGCCGACCTTTCACGTCAACACCACCCAACTAGACCTCGCCATTCCTGCCGGCGTGAATCATCTGCCGTTAAACGTCCCGGTAGTGGCTGGTTCAACAAGCCTTGATCTCACCAATGTCACGGTGGCCTCTGACGCGAGTTGGGTCACACCCGCGATTGACAAGACGAACAACGTTATAGCGCTAACTTTTTCCACCACCGCCCTGATCGCGGCCAGCAACACCGCCACCATCACCGTAAGCGATGGAACGAACAGCGAACAGTTTTTCGTCAAGGTAGGCGTCGCCATCTTAAACATCGTCGGATTGGTCGACGATCCCGTGCGCTCGCGCACCTACGCGATCCACCAAAATGCACTTAATCTCGGCGCGGTCGTGATCTTCAATCCCATCAGCGGCACCTCAGTCGGCTGCATCACCGTGGGTAAAAAACCCACCGATCTGGCGATTAAGCCCGACGGCAGCGAGTTGCTTGTCATTTGCAGCGTCAGCCAGAACATAACCGCAATCAATCTCCAGACCCAAAAGGCGGGCGAGATCATTGCGCTTCCCGCCTATGTGGATTGGGGGCAGAACGATACTTCGGCGAATGTGGAATATGGACCCAACAACATCATTTATTATACCGATGGTTCCTGGGCGCCGATGTTGAAAGTGCTGAACCGGCAGACAGGAACCGTGCTGCAAAGTCTCACTCTGAATTCGGATGGTTACGGCTTTGGCGATATCGTCGTCTCGCCTGACAAGCAGTCCCTGTATGGCTGGGCTCAATATGGCTGGAGTGCAGGTATGGCAGGCTCCTCCGGTCGCAAATTCTCCATTAACAGCGACGGTACCGTCACAGCGGGGAATGCCACTCAAGTCGCCAGCTATCCCAACGGTATGTTACGAGATCCGATGGACACGCCGGCCCTCATGTCCCGCGACGGTTCCTTGGTGTTTCTCAAGCAATTCGTTTTCGATCCAGCTTCCTTCGGCAACTCGCTCAAGGCTTTCCCAACCCCGGTCTACGCAATTAGCCCCAACGGCGAAATCGTCTCTACCAGCACGGCGCTCTATGAATATTCAACCGGAAACAAACTCTATACCCTACCGTCCACGGCGACCGTCCAGACTTACACGTCGGATTACTCACGGCTGGTTTATTTCGACGCCACTGCCAAACAGCTCAAAACAGTCAACCTGCTCGACACGATCGGCGCGGAAAAACTCGGCCTCCAAATCACGCCGGCAAACGGCGCCATCGTGCAGATCCCCACCAAGCTTCAGTGGACCACGGTGGCGGGCGTCGACTCGTATAACGTGTATTTTGGCACCTCGGCTTCCGCTGTAACCTCGGCCACCACAGCCTCGGCGGAATATTTGGGCCAGACCAATGGCAATTTTATCAACCTCACTGGAGCCCTCACACCGGGTACCACCTACTATTGGCGTGTCGATGCAGTGAACGGCACTGACATCGCTCCTGGCGCGGTCAACTCCTTCACTGTCGCACTCATCGCCTCATCGCTATCGTCAATCAACGCGACCACGGTGTCGGCCCACGATTGTTATCAGGTTTCGCTTTCCCTGACGTCAGCCGTGCCCGGCATCGCCTGGACCGCATCTTCTGCGAACCCCTGGATCACAGTCAGCAGCGGCAGCGGCACGACACCCGCGACCCTACAAGTGACCCTCAACGCCACCAGCCTCGCCGCCGGCCTCAACCAAGGCTCCGTCTCCATCTCGGTCAATGGAGGAGCCTTCAGCATACCGGTCAAACTCCAAGTCGACCCGCTCGCGCTCACCGTGATCCGCTCCGACCCCGGCTCGACCAAGCTCTACGCCATCAGCGAAGCCATCGATACGGGCGGCGGGACCTCTCGCGCATATCTGCTGGAAATCGACAGCCTGCTCAAGAAGGCCACGCGCGTCGTGCCAGTCGGCACGTCGGCGACTGACCTCGCCATCCATCATGGTGACAATCGGATCTACGTTCCCAATTGGAAGCCTGGCGGTCTGCTTGCAGTCAACCTAACTACTTTTTTGGTGGAAAAGACCTTTGCAACTCCTCCATTTGGCGGAGTCGGCTCCAGTACCAGTGATGTCTATCGCGTTTCACCCGGCGCTTCGGGTCGGCTCATCGTCGAATCGGAAGATCAATGGATCACCGTCGCCCTTTTCAACACGACCACCGGCACCTCCGTTAAAGCAAATGGTAGCCACTACCGAGGAGGAGGCGCTTCGGATCCCACGGGACGCTACTACTACCGATACGGATCCATTAGTTTGGCCTCACTGGAAAAATTCGACCTCGCCGGAGACGCGTTGACCATACTGCAAACAGCCGTTCAACCCAGCAGCGGCGCCTATGGACCACGCGGTTTGATCATTTCCGAAAACGGCTCACGCATAATCTCCAACGGCGCCGTTCTGGACACCAACTTTGGCGCCATTTGGATGATCGGCGACCCGATATACTCCACCTCAGCCGATGGGCGTTATGCATTCGGCGAAACAAAGATTTACGACACCCAGACGAAACAGACCCTTGGTACAATGCCGGTCTCGACCAAAATGAGCGCGTTCAACTCTGCGACAAACCGCTTAGTTGTTCAAAACGGCGCGGCGTTGGCATTTTATTCACCTTTGGGAATAGGTCTACTGGGGGCAAATATCACCCCTAAAGATGGCGCAATTGTCGTACCCCCCACACTGGTGCAGTGGACTGCGGTGCCGGGCGTAACGTCCTATCAGGTGTACCTCGGAGATTCACCGGACACTGTCGCCCGAGCAACAGCCAGCTCTTCTGAATATCTCGGCGAGGTTACCGCGCCTTCAAAGACCCTACCGCCCACCTTGGTCTCAGGCAAAACCTACTACTGGAGAGTTGACCTGCTGATCAACGGCGTCGCCGTCGCGACCCAGATACAAAGCTTCACCACAGCCAACATCGCTCCAGACACGACCGAGCTCTCGGGATCCACCGTGCAAGGGCACGCCAGCTACGAGCTATCCACCGCTCTCAGCTCGGCCACGGCTGGTCTTGCCTGGACGGCCAGTTCGAACGATCCGTGGATCAGTTTCGTCAGCACAAGCGGCACCACCCCTGCCACGTTAAAGGTCAAGGTCGATACCACGAACCTTCCAGTTGGTCTAAAGCAAGGTACCGTAACGGTGACTGGTGGCGGCGCGAGTTTCACTCTCCCGGTTAAGCTGCAAATCGACGCCCTCACCTTGACCGTGATGCGTTCCGACCCTTCATCGGCTAAGGTTTATGCCGTCAGCGAAGCAACCGTCACCACCGGAAGCGCGCCGGCCTACCTGCTGGAAATCGACTGTGCCCAGCAAAAAATCGCCCGCGTAGTCCCAGTCGGAACGTCCGTGACCGACCTGGCCATTCACCACGGGGACAACCGCGTCTACGTGCCCAATTGGAAACCGGGTGGCCTCCTCGGGATAAACCTAGACACCTTCCAGGTGGAAAAGACGTTCGCGACGCCACCCTTCGGCGGCGTTGGTTATGGCACAGGCGACGTATATCGCGTTTCTGCCGGTGCCGCCGGTCGCCTCATCTTTGAGGAAGCAGACCAATGGATCGATGTGTCGCTTTTCAATACTAATACAGGTGCCACGATCACCAAGGCAACGGGATCCTTCTATGCTGGCACAGCCGGCACCTCTGATCCGACGGGGCGCTACTATTATCGATACAGCTTAACAAGCCAGAATCCCCTGGTGAAATTTGACCTCGCCGGCGATGTCTTTACGCAAGTGGGCACAGCCACCATGCCAAGCGGCAGCGCATCGGGCTCGCGTGGTTTCATACTTTCAGAAAACGCCAACTGTCTTTTCTTCAGCGGCATTATTATGGACAGCAACTTCAATCTGATCTGGGCGATGGGCGATCCGATCTACTGCGCCAGCGCAGACGGCAAATACGCCTTCGGCGAAACAAAGATATACGATACCACTCAAAAGGTCCAAATTCTCAGCATGCCGCTGAGCACCAAGATCAGCGCTTACAATTCAACCACCCAGAAACTCGTGGTGCAAAATGGCACCAAATTGCTCTTCAGTCCGATTGGCAGCAGCATCACCTTCACCGCACCGGTCTTAAGCTTCCAGAGCGCCACAACGACATCGATCACCGTCAACTGGACGGACAATAATCTCGAAGTCGGCTTCACCCTGCAAATGCGCAAGCAAGGCACAACCGACTGGACCGATGTCACACCAGCCATCACCGCCAACACGACCACCAAGATGGTCACGGGGCTCACCAACACCACCACTTACGAATTCCGCGTCAAGGCCGACAGCCCTGCCGCAAGTTCCCCGTGGAGCAACGTTCTCACGGCCATGACCGAAGCCGTCTATACCGGCGCACAGACCAGAAATGTGACAGACGTAGCCACCTTAACTACTGCAATGAACCAGGCAGCCAATAATCCCTCGGCCACCTTCACCATCAATCTCGCCGCCGGCACTTACACGCTGGGAACGACTCCTCTGCCGAACATCTCCAGTGCAAACACCACAATTAAAGGCCCGACCACCGGCGATGCCGAGATCGACGGAAGCCTAGTTTCCACCGGTGTGATCTTCAACATCACCGGCAGCAACGCCTATATCGAAGGCATTGACTTCCTGAATGCATCGAAGCACGCCATAACCATCCAGTGGAGCGCGAGCAATGGCTTCATCGTTGATTGCGGCTTCTATAGTGCAACCAACACCGCTGCGATCTATGGAACCGGATGCACCGGTTGGTCCATCTATGGCAATATTGTCGAAGGAATCGCCGGCACCACGGCAACCGCCGAACCGGCCATATATTTCTTCTCGTCGATTTATAACCTGGAGATTGGTTATAACCTGATACTGGATTGCGACCGCGGCATTGGCATCGGCACCAGTTCCTACGACTACAACTACAGCACATGGATATACAATAATATGATTTCCGATTCCCGCAGCTCCGGAACCTACCCCGGCCCGGGCATCACCACTAATTACGTCAGTTCCGGAGGCGTTTACCACAACTCCGTCTTTCAACTCGGCAACAACACCAACGGCATCGAGTACGTCTCCAGCAGTGCCGCGATCGAAAATAACCTAACCAACAAACCTATCAAAGGCACAAACAGCACGTCTGCGGTTGTCAAAACCAACAATAGCTCAGCCGTGGCCTCGTGGTTCAAAGACCCTGCCTACTGCGATCTGCGCCTGACTTCAGCCATTAGTGGCGTGGTCGATGCGGGAACCACCATACCAGAGATAACCTATGACATTGAAGGCAACAGTCGGCCCACCGGCAGCGGTTACGATATTGGCGCGGACGAGTATGTGCCTACGTCGTCAAGTTCTTCCTCATCCGGCTCCTCCAGCAGTTCCGGTTCGTCGTCAAGCTCCTCTTCGTCGAGCAGCAGCGGCTCATCGAGCGGCCCAGCCCCATCCTCAGGCGGAGGTGGCGGCGGCGCCCCGAGCCTTTTGTATTTTACGGCTCTGCTGCTTCTAGCGTTGACCCGCAACGCAAATCGCAAGGTACGTCACTAATACGGCTAAGGTTGGTTGGGGTCAGGAATCCGTTCTACACAATTTCCTCGATCCCAGCCATCAGACTGTTGCGAGAAAATATAGCGCGGCCGACAATTCGGCATGCTTCTTCCTTGCGGCGGTGCCCTTCGGACGTGACCAATAGCGGCGTGTCTTCGCCACGTCGTATTGATCAACTGCTCGCCAATCTCGGCTATTGTTCGCGCCGGGAGGCGCGGGATTGGGTCGATGCCGGGCGCGTGACAGTTCGCGGCGAGCGGGTCGACGATTCGGGGCAGAAAGCAATTCCGGAGGACGTGAAGGTCGATAACGAACTACTCGATCATCCTAACGGATTGCTGCTTCTCGTGCACAAGCCGCTCGGCCTCGTTTGTTCGCATGATGAACGCGAGGGGCCCAATATCTACAGCATGCTTCCCGAACGCTGGCGGCGGCGCAATCCGCAGGTCACCAGCGTGGGTCGCCTCGACAAGGACACCAGCGGCCTTCTTCTCCTCACCGATCAGACGGCACTCGTGCACAAGCTCACCTTACCCAAGCACAAGGTCCAAAAGCATTATCTCGCCACCGTCAATGGCTCGCTCAAGCCGGAGCTCATCCCGCTCTTCGCCAGCGGCACCTTGCTCCTGGCCGGAGAGAAAGAACCGTGCCTGCCGGCGGAGTTGCGTATTCTGGATTCCACTACGGCCGAAATTATTTTGACCGAGGGACGTTATCACCAGGTGCGTCGCATGTTCGCGAGTCAGGGCTGCGAAGTGGTTACTTTACATCGCAGTCGCTTCGGCGATCTCGATCTTGGGGATTTGGCTCCCGGCCAGTGGCGCGAATTGCCACTGGACTATTTCGGCGGGGCCTGACTCGTTTCACCACGGGAGCCACTGTGCTTAACCGCAGAGATCGTAGAGGAAAAGCAAGTCCGCTGACTTCCGCGAAAATTGTTTTCCCATCTGCGCGCAACCCTGCCATTCCGTGGTTAAAATATGTACGACTATCCGCTCACCGGCGCTCAGAAAACTTTCCTTCGCGGACTTGGCCAGCAAATGGATGCTTCGCTCAAAGTCGGCCGGGCTGGCCTCTCCCCCACTTTCTACAAAGAGCTGCAACATGCGCTCAATCACGGCGAGTTGGTGAAGCTCCGTTTCCTCGGCGCCGACCGCGACGAGCGTGCTGCTCTCTGCGCACAGATTGCCGATGAGGGACGCTGCGTTTGTGTCGGAGCCGTCGGACACACTGCGCTGTTTTTCCGCCGACAGTCGGACCCGAGGCAGCGTGCCATCGATCTGCCTGACGAAGCGGATTGACGCCTTACAACCGCAGTCCCAGCCCGCTCAACACGCCGTCCGACCTCTTCTCTAAAACTCATATTCGCAGGTCGAAAAAGCCGGTATCGTTGTAACCTTTCCAACCACGATCACGTATTCCAACCACATGAGCATGCGTACCATTTTCGCTTCAATATTGTTCCTGTCCCTTTGCGCCTGCGCGTTTGCCCAGTCCGAACTCATGCCCGAAACCGGATCCCTCGGTCTGACCGTCAACGCACGTATGACCGGTTCGGTGAATTCCAAATTAAAGCGCGACGGCACCACTTACGACCAGATTGATACTAGTTCGGCAGAGATCGGTCTCACCCAAACCATCCGCCTGAACAAAGGAAACTCGCTTAGGCTCAGCCTCGAACGCCAACGCACCACCATCGACCAGGACCTCAATGCAGACGATCCCGTTGTGCCGCTGCCCGACGAACTCAATTCCCTCAGTGCGGCTGTCGCCTATACGCATATCGCCAGTCCGGCGTGGATCTTCACGGGACGAGTCGGGGCAGGAAGCCACGTAACCGACACCGGCCTCCTGTCCGAGGGCTGGGCGGCCAATGCGATGGCCATGACCATCTACAATCGCAGCAAGACGCTCACCTATATGTTTGGCCTGGTCTATGGTTCGAACATGGAAGACTTGCGCATCCTTCCCATCTTCGGCCTTAACTGGCGGCCATCTCCAAAATGGTCCATTGCCGTGGGCTTTCCGAAAACCGGCGCAACTTATCATTTCAACAAAGCGCTTTCCCTTGGGCTCGGTTTTTCCGGAGGCGGTGGTTCCTATTATGTGAAAACTGATCCACGGTCCCACCCGAGCGCGAGTTCGCAACCGCTCGGCGATACCTGGCTTCAGCAGCGCGACATCCGGCTCGGTTTCGACGCCAATTGGAAGATCAACCAAACGGTCCGCATCTCCGGCGCCATCGGCCAGGTGTTGTATCGAAAATTCAAGTACGTCGACCGCGACTTCGAGCTGAAATCCGACAACTTCGCACCTTTCGTCTCCGTCGCCGGCCTCATTTCGTTTTAAGCTAATCGACGCAGGCAGGTGGAACGCATTGCCCCAATGCGCTGGTTTTAGAACAACGTTGCCAAGCGCGTTGAAGTCAACGCGCTCCACCTCGACTTCGCTATCTTCAACGCGACAGTGACCGCAAGAGGCTTTGAGCCTTACGGTGTGCCGGGGCGTTTTTCAGCGCGCGTTGGACCGCCGCCAAGGCGCCGGCACGATCCCCCTTGCGCGCTAGAACCGTAGCCAACGCATAGGAGTAATCCGGGGATTCAGGTCGCAGCTGTTCGGCTCGTGACAACGCTTCTGCCGCTTCCGCCAGGTTTTCTTGTTGGGCGAGTAACAGACCGAGATTGTACCAGCCACGATCGAGCTGCGGGTCACGCGTCACGCTCTGGCGCATCCAATATTCCGCTCGGCCTTGGTCGCCCGCCTCGGCCCATGCCAGTGCCGCGCGCAATGCCTGTCCGTCGTCACTTGGCGCCAAACCAGCAGCGCGATCCATTCTAACCGCAGCCTCAGACGAACGACCTTGTCCCGCCAAAAGCAGTCCGAGCGCGTCTTGATAACCCGCGGCATGCGGATCCCATTTCGTCGCCTGCAGAATTTCTTTTTCCGCTTCGTCGGCGCGATCGCGATTCGCCAGGTCCGTGCCGAGACGAAAGCGTCCGCCCGGCTGATCGAGATCGAGCGCAAGGTATGCATCGAGCTCCTTGCGAGCCGTCGAATCAGCCGGCAGCTCGGCGCTCAAGAGCCATTCCGCCTCTATTCGCACCAGTCGCACCGGATCTTGCAAGGCCAAGCGAATCTGTTCAGCCGAACCTTCCAATTTACCCAAAAGTCGCACGGCGGCTGCCCGCTCGATGGGATCGCTGGAAGCCAGTGCCTGAGCTGCCACCGCCTGGTCGCGGGCTGAATCACGGTCAGGCAGTTCCACGAGCAGGGAAAGAAACGTCGCGCGCCAAGCGGGGATATCCTCGGTGGCGAACAGATCGTAGAGCCGCGCTGCCGCGCCCGTTTTGTTTGCCTGGGCGGCAACAACTGCGCGCGCCCGGGCGCGTTGCTTCGAATTGAGTTTTTCACCGTACCATTCGTTGGCTTTCGCAATATTCCATTCGAGCGGTTTGTCCGCATGACATTTGCTGCACGCGTTAGGAATGCCGAGCTCTTGCGTCATCAATGGGTCGGGTTTCAGCCAGCCGTGGTCATGGCGGGGCGCGCGCTGCATGTAATTGGTCGTCGGCATGTGGCAGCCGACGCAGGTATTACCGGCATTATCGGCCTTGTGGTGGGAATGACTGGTTGGGTCAATCGGGATCGCGCGCGTGCCGTTGGCTTGCACACGGCCTTCACCTCCGTGGCATTGCAGACACAGCGCATTGTCGTTTGCCGGCAGGCGCGTACGAGTCGTATGCGGATCGTGACAATCCATGCAGGTCACGCCGGCGTGGCCCATGCGACTCAGCAAAATGGAAGTCCAGTTGAAGTCCTCATCGCGCTGCTGTCCGTCTGGATAAAACGTTGCCGCATGAACAGGAAGCGCAGCGCGGAAAAAATCGTTGTAGGGATCGCCTGGTTGGAAGTCCGGTGCAATCGGTTCGCCGCGCGCATGACAAGTTGCGCAGGTCTGCATCATTTTCCCGCGATCACCGTAAAACGGCGGTTGCGGCATGCTTGTGCCGCTCTTTTTCGCGGCGCGCCCGTGCGTGGTGGTGGTAGGACCATGACATTGAATGCAACCCACGCCATGTTCGACCCAAGTGGATTTGTAGGTGTCGGTCGCGGGAGAATAATTTTTCTGATAACCCGTCATGTGGCATTGGGCGCACATGGAGTTCCAATTCATGCCCCGCCCCGTCCAGTGACCCCATTCACCCGGCTGGCGATTCTCCGCGCCGAAGACGTTAAACCAATCCTTCTTCGCCGGATCGTAAGCGAGTTCGTGTGGCTGCCAGCGTCCATCGCCACTCGGAAACAACGGTTGCCAGAGCGGCTTGTGACCCAAGATAAATTCCGGCGCAGTTCCAGGACCGACGCCCGACGCAGAATGAAATGTCGCCAACGCTTCAGCATCTTTCGTGAGATCAACCGGCCGATTGGCCAGAGCATGATCGGTTTCGGCCCAAGCTAGGAAAATCTCTTCGTGGCACTCCCGGCATGAAGTCGAGCGTTGCGCCATGGCGGCCGCCACGCTTTTGGGACGCGTCGGCAAGGGCTTGCGGCAAGCGTCCGCCGCCAGAAGGAGGCCGACACCTACACAAGCGAGGCACAGACGGCGCAGGACCACTTTTGTTTTCCAAACCACCCCAATAGCACGCCGCAGCGACTTGCCGCTGGCAATACCAACTCTATATACAACACGTTGACAGCGCGCGATCCCGAGTCGCAGTGGCGGCCCGGTGTAACATTTACCCGCCTCGCTTACGTCTGAGGTCCGTATGAAATTTTCCGCCGCCAACTTGTCCCGGTCTTTTTCGAACTATTCTGTTTCATCCGGCATTTTCGTCGCGAGCCTTAGTCTTGCCGCTTTGTTGTCGGGTTGTGTGGTAGCAGGGCCACGCCGGGCTGCGCGCGTCACGGTTGTCGAGCGCAGCGGACCCCCCGTTCCACCGCCGCCTCCTGTGGTCGTAGCGCCGCCGCACCGCCACGACGTCGTAGTCATTCGCGAAACACCGCCGCCTCCTCCCCGTGTGGTGGTTGTGGAGCGCGGTCTTCCTCCACCGCCAGCCGTTTCAATTGTCGTTCACGCTCCGCCACCGCCGCTTCAGGTCGAAGTCAGAGGCCATCGGCCGTCGCACCGGCACGTCTGGTGTGCCGGACATTGGCGTTATCAGGGGGCACGTTACGTCTGGATTCCCGGGCATTGGGAACTTCCTCCACGCTCCCATGCCGTTTACATTGCACCCCATTGGGAATCCCGAGGTGGCGGCCACGTGTTCGTTGAGGGTTATTGGAAAATGTAAGCGCAGGGATCGACAAGCCTTCCCAGCTCTTTTTCGCCAGATCTCGCGGCCCAAATCGGAAAAGCGGCCTACCGTTTTTCCGCGATGGGTGCCGGACATGATACCGCTTGCGCGTTCCACCCACACGCGCGGAGACAAATCGACGTTGATTTGGCAAAAGCTGAGACCGCCAGCACCAACTGCCGATTTGCTGCCCAGTTTGCTTTAGCTTTTTCGTCCTTTTTTTGGGCTAAACGCGCAGCAAAATCCGTTCGAGTCCCCGCCGCAAAACGCCGAAGTGATGGGCTGAAATTTATGGCGATTCGGCCGCAGAGGAGTTGGTTTTGCCACAAAAACGACGGTGAAAACGCCCTCGAAAACGGGAGATTTTCCTCGGTTTTTTCGTGTTTTTTGCGCGAAATCAGGCGAAAGACGCGTTTTTTTGGCAAAAATTCAAGGATTGCATCGTTTATGAAACATCTTTTGAACAAGCCGCAAAGTTTCTCTACTAACGCCTATCAGCATTCACTTAACCGAGGCATAACTTGGACCTAAAACAAATCAAACAGCTCATCGATTTAATGACCCGCTCTGACCTCACCGAATTTGAGGTCGAAGAAGAGGGCTTCAAGCTCAAGATCCGCCGCGGCCCAAATGGCCAGCCTGTTATTTCATCGGGTCGTAGTTCCGCAGCTCCGTTTACCAGCACCGATGCCGCTCCCGTAGTGACCGCCGCACCGGTCCCCGTTGCCGCCGTTCCAGTCGCAGCGACTCCTGTAGCTCCGGCCGCCGCCGAAGAAGCAGGTATCATCTACATCAAGTCGCCCATGGTCGGCACCTTCTACAGCTCGCCGTCTCCGGAGAGCAAAGCTTTCGCCGAAAAGGGAACCAAGGTCGTCGAAAACACCGTCGTCTGCATTATCGAGGCGATGAAGATCATGAACGAGATTCAGGCGGAACTCAAAGGAACCGTCGTCGAAGTTCTTGTCGAAAGCGGTCAACCCGTCGAATACGGTCAACGTCTCTTCAAGGTTAAACAAGGCTAAGCCATTAACCACTAACAACACCGAGCGCGTCGTTCTCGCACGGCGCCCGGTGCAGCTTAGTGGTTTTCTCATTTTATGATCCAAAAGGTCCTCATCGCCAACCGCGGTGAAATCGCACTCCGCATCGTTCGCGCCTGCCGCGAACTCGGCATCAAGACTCTCGCTGTTTATTCCGAGGCGGATATCCAATCTCTTCACGTCCAGCTGGCCGACGAAGCCATTTGCATCGGCGGACCCAAAAGCGCCGATAGCTACCTCCGCGCCGACCGCATTATCAGCGCCGCCGAAATCGCCGACGTCGATGCCATCCATCCTGGCTATGGCTTCCTCTCGGAAAACGCGAAATTCGCCGAGCAGTGCGAGTCCTGCAATATCAAGTTCATCGGCCCAAAATCCAAGTCCATCAAGATGATGGGCGACAAAGCCATCGCCAAAGACACCGTTAAAAAAGCGGGCGTCCCCACCGTTCCCGGCAGCGATGGCCCCGTCGAAAGCGAAACCGAGGCGGTCAAGATCGCCCGCAAAATTGGCTATCCCGTCATCATTAAAGCCGTCGCCGGCGGCGGCGGTCGTGGCATGCGCATCGCCCATAACGACGTTTCCTTTGCCAAGGAATATCATGTGGCTCGCAACGAAGCCGAAAAAGCCTTCGGCAACGGCGCCGTTTACATCGAGAAATACATCGAACGCCCCCGCCACATCGAGTTCCAGATCCTCGCCGATAGCCACGGCAAAGTCGTGCATCTCGGCGAACGCGATTGTTCCATTCAGCGTCGCCACCAAAAGCTGATCGAAGAATCGCCCTCGCCTTTCCTCAACGCCGACCTCCGCAAAAAGATGGGTAAGGCCGCCGTTCGCGCCGCCGAAGCCGCCGACTACGAAAACGCCGGCACCATCGAGTTCCTCGTCGATGCCAAGGGGAATTTTTATTTCATCGAGATGAACACGCGCATTCAGGTCGAGCATCCCGTGACCGAGGAATGCACCGGCATCGACTTGATTAAACAACAGATCCGCATCGCCAATGGCCTGAAACTCGAATTCGACCAAAGCGATATCAAGTGGGAAAAACACGCGATCGAGTGCCGCATCAACGCTGAGGATCCCGCGCGCAATTTTGCACCTTCGCCCGGCACCATCGGTCTCTACTATGCCCCCGGCGGCCATGGCGTGCGCGTCGACAGCCACGCGTACAGCGGTTATGCGATTCCGCCGTATTACGATTCGATGATCGGCAAACTCATTTGTTTCGGGTCGACCCGAAAAATCGCCCTTGAACGTGCCTACCGCGCCCTCAACGAGTACCTCATCCGCGGCATCAAAACCACCATCCCGCTCCACAAGGCGATCATGAGCGATCCCATCTTCATCGAAGGCAAAGCCACGACGGCCTACATGGAAGACTTCTTGAAACGCACGCCGCCAGATTTGTTCACCTGATCCGTCTCGCGCAAAAAACTCAACGCTGCGGCCTCAACGGAAAGACCAAAGCCCCGCCTTGAAACTTTCTCCCAACTAAGGCTACTTAACGGCATGGCTTTCCCGCACGACTTCACGCCTCCCACCCGCTTGGACGACCAACCGGAGCTCGGCGACATCAAGATTAACCACGATGTCGTTGCCAGCATCGTGCGTCTCGCCGCACTGCAAGTCCCCGGCGTCGCAGGCGTGGGCGGCGGCCTCGTCGATGGCATCAGCGAACTTTTTTCAAAACGCGAGGCCGACAAACGCGGCGTGAAGGTCACCGAGGACGCCAAGGGCGACTACGCCATCGAACTTCGCATCGTCGTCACCTACGGTTCCGAAATTGGCCGAACCGCCTACGAGACCCAAGTCGCCGTGCGCAAGCAGGTCATCGCCATGACCGACAAGAGCGTCGCTCGCGTCGATGTCATTGTGGAAGGCGTGCGCCTGCCCAGTTCGGGCTCCTCCACTGGCGCCGATCGCCCCGACGATCTTTGGGCCGGCATCTCCACGGACTGAAAAACATCGTGTCGCAAGTTTTCGAATACATCGCCAATGCTCCCGCGCTGCTGATCGCCGCGTGGGCCGCCGTCGGCCTGCTGGCAGCCCTGCTGCTCTTGCGCAAACCCAAGAGCCTGCTGCTCGCCTCCAACGAAACCGGTCGCCTGGAAATCTCGCGCCACGCCCTGCACCGCCTGCTTGAGGCCTGTTGCCAACAACTTCGCGGCGTCGTCTCCGCCCGCGCCCGCGTTTCCCGCAGCCGCGGTAAATTCAAAACTTTCCTCCGTCTCAAGGTTCGTCCCGACGCCAAACTCGACGCCATTCACGGCTACCTCTCGCAGGAAATCGGCGAAATCTACCGCCAAAATCTCGGCATCACCGAAGTCGGCTCCGTCGAAATCGAAGTCGTCGGCGTCATCTCCGAGCAGAAGGAATTCTGATTTTCGGAGCCTCGGAAAGTTACACAGAGGGCACGAGAGGGAGCACAGAGGCCATAGAGCTCTCGTTTCCCTCGCCAAACTTGAAAGCCACGCACTGCATTGCGACGCAGCTTTATGAGCCCCCATCCGTGCAATCCGTGGTTAAAACCATGCCTTTTACTCCGAGGTCTCTGCGCTACCTCTCGTGCCCTCTGTGTACCTCTCCGAAAAAATTCAGAGTTCAGCTCACGCGGGTCGCACAAAAACCAAATCCGCCCACTCACCCATTAGGCGCGATTCGCAGGTCCAGGTCGGTACAAGCAACGTGAACCGCTCGCGCACTTTGTCGATTTCCTGCGCAAGAATGCCACTCATGGCCAGCATGCCGCCGCGCGCCACCGCGCCCGTCAATTCACAGCCAAAGCGCATCAGCACGTCGGCCTGAATATTCGCCAGCAAAACGTCCGCCGGCTTGCCAACCAGCCCGGTCGTGAGATCGCCGGTAAAAAATCTCAGCTTGCCAGCAACTCCGTTCAACACCGCGTTTTCCTCGCTCACGCGCACGGCTTCGGGATCGTTATCGAACCCAACCACATCGCTAAAACCAAGCTTGTGCGCCGACAGAGCCAGAATTCCGGAACCGCAACCCGCGTCGACCACCCGGCCCGTCGTGCCGTGTTTTTCCGCGAAAGCCACGAGCCGCTCCACGCAAAGGCGCGTCGTTTCGTGATTACCCGTGCCAAACGCCAATCCCGGATCGAGCCAGATCACCGCCTCGCCCGCCGGTAATTTGAAATTTTCGCGTTCCCAAACCGGCACCCAGTGCAAACGCCCAAATTTCCACGCCTTGAAATGAGCCTTGTAACTTTCGCGCCAGTCCTGATCCGCCAAAACGTGCAAATTCCCTTCGTCAATCGGCGTGCCGGGCAGCAATGGCTTCAATTCCGCCCAAGCCGCCCGAGCCTGCGCTTCGCTCTCAAACACACCGACAATCCAGGCCCGGCGCACAATCACGTCCTCTAGCACACTCCAGTTTTCCACGCCAAGCTCCAGCAAGAGCGTGTCCACAGCTTCGACTTCGGCAGGAGCGATCTCGATTTTAAATTCGAACAAATTCATTTAGCGCTAGCACACGACGACGCGTCCAGCGCCGCAATGCCAAACCTCGGCCGCTGCGCGCTCGACTCCGCCCCTCCGTCCGTTTCCCTAGCAAGCATGTCCGCGTCACGCCCTGCCCCACCCAAATCGCCCGCCAACACGTCGGCGAACATGGGCCATCTGTTTGGCGGCGTTGTTCTCGTTCTGCTCATCGTCCTCGCCTATGCCAACACCTTTCAGGTTCCATTGCTGTTCGATGACGAGCCTTCGATTGCAAAAAACGAAAGTATTCGACATCTCGCTACAATCTTCTCGCCACCCAAAAACGGCGAACCCGTCACCGGCCGTCCGCTGCTCAACGCCTCTTTTGCGCTCAACTATGCACTCACCGGCCTTTCGCTTCCCGGTCTTCACCTAACCAATATCCTGATACACACGCTTGCCGCGCTCACGCTGTTCGGGGTGCTTCGCCGCACGCTCAAATTGCCCGCGCTCCGCGAAAAATTCTCCAATTCCGCCGATCTATTCGCCTGGTTCGCCACCGCGCTCTGGGCTTTGCACCCGCTGCAAACCGAATCCGTCACCTACCTTTCGCAGCGCGCCGAATCTCTCGTCGGACTTTTCTATCTGCTCGCGCTCTATTCGTTTATTCGCGCCAACGAAGTTTTGGCTTCGCGCCGCTGGTTGTTGCTCACTTGGTTCGTCTGCCTAGCGGGAGTCTCCGCGAAGGAGGTCATGGTGACCTTCCCAGTCGTCGCGCTGCTCTATGAACGCATTTTTTTGCGCGGCAGTTTCCGCGAATGCTGGCAGCACAACAGCCGGCTGTACCTCGCGCTCGGCAGCACGTGGCTCCTGCTGGCCTGGCTGGTCTTCAGCGGCAGCGCGCGTGGAAACACTGTCGGGTTTGCCGGCAACGTCACTTGGTGGGGCTACCTCTGCACGCAGGGCTACGCGATCGTACGCTATCTTGTTTTAGCGGTTTTTCCCAGTTCGCTTAGCTTCGACTATGGTCCGCTTGTCGTAAAAAATTCCGCTGTTGTCGCGTTGTGTGGTGCGCTGGTCCTTGCACTCCTGACCGCCACCGGCATCGCTTTCAAGCGTCGTCCTGCTCTCGGCTTTTTCGGAGCGTGGTTTTTTCTGATCCTCGCGCCCACTTCGAGCGTGGTCCCCGTCATCACGCAGACGGTGGCCGAGCATCGCCTTTATCTGCCGCTCGCCGCGCTCACCACCGGCGTGACCCTTCTCCTCTGGCACTGCCCGCGGAAAATTCAGTTTGCCGCGCTGGGAACTTTGGTTCTATCAAGCGGTTTTATAACATTTCAGCGCAATAGCACCTATCGTTCCGCAACCAGCCTTTGGGAAGACACGGTCGCCAAACGCCCCGAGAACCCCCGCGCTCTCAACAATCTCGGCCTGCTCTACGTGAAACAAAAGCAGTACGACGAGGGCATAAGAACGTTGCGTAAGGTCCTCACTCTCGACCCCGGCACCACGGAAACAAACTACAACCTCGGCTATGCCCTCACCCGTCTAGGTCGAGACGAGGAAGCTCTGAAATATTACCAAGCCGCGCTCACGGCCAAGGCCGACAATCTTGACGCCCTCGTCAACTATGCCGCCGCGTTGCTTCGCCTCGGACGTATCGACGAATCCATGACACAAAACCTCGCTGCCCTCCGCCTCGCTCCGCAGCAGGCCGAGGCTCATCACAATTTAGGACAAGCCCTGCTTCGCACCGGTCGCACCGCTGAAGGCTTCGATCATCTCTATAAAGCCGTGCAACTCGCACCCAATGACGACGGATTTTTCCGAGTCTTCGTCAGCCGCCTGCTCGAAACCGGCCGCTCAGCCGATGCCATTTCCGCCTGCGAAATAAGACTCCAACAAAATCCGTCGGCCGATCTCTACACCTACGCTGGCGTTCTCTACGCGCAAAACCGCCAACTCGAAAAAGCCCGCGATGCGTTTCAAGCCGCACTCCGTCTGGACCCCACTCACAACGAAGCTACCCAAAACCTCGCCCGCGCCACCGCCCTGCTCGAAAAACATTCCTCCACCCCGTCTCACTGATCGTCTCCCCGCTTCCCACTAAAACCGTTTGTCATCTATTAAATGACAAACCTGCATTTTTGTAAGATCTGCATTTTTTGGAAGATCGTCCCTTCGAGGATGACGGGGTCGCAAACAGACCGCTTTGTAGTTTAATAGATGACATAACGGTTTAATAGGACTAACTCGGGTTTACCTCAACAGACTATACATAGGCCGGCGCGAGAGGCCGATGCCATGTTCGCAGATGGACAGGGCTAGGTAGCGCTGGACTCTGGGCGCGGCGCTTGTTGACCTTTCGCCATGTCCGCTCCCAAAGCAAAAGCCACCATTGCGCCGCCCGCCCCCGGCGTTGCATTCGGTCCGGGCGATCGTTTTGGTTCCCCCCGCTTTCTTTTTTTGGGCGCCGTGTTGCTGACCCTGCTGGTTTTTGGTGCATTCATCAACGGCATCAAAGGTCCGTACATTTTCGACGACGCTGATTCGATCCTGAATAACACCAGCATTCGCTCGTTCAAAACCGCGCTCATGCCGCCGATGCAAAACGGCATCACGGTTAGCGGTCGTCCTGTCCTCAACTTCAGTTTCGCGATCAACTATCTCTTTTGCGAAACACGCAACGAGGGCGTGCATCTTGGCAACATCCTCATCCATGCGCTGGCCGCGCTTGCCTTCTGGGGAGTGGTTCGTCGAACACTGACGATGCCCGCCCTCACAGGACGCTTTGCGCACAATGCCACCTGGCTGGCGTGGTTCGCCGCCGCACTCTGGGCCGTGCATCCGCTGCAAACCGAATCAGTGACTTATGCGGTGCAACGTGCGGAATCCCTCGTCGGCCTGTTTTATCTCTTCACGTTGTATTGCTTCATTCGCTACACGAAAACGCGCAGCTCGATCTGGTTTCTTTCCTCAGCGACTGTCTGCCTGCTCGGCATGGGAACGAAAGAGGTCATGGCCACCGCGCCATTCATAATTTTTCTCTATGATCGCACATTCGTGAGCGGCAGCTTCAAAAAAGCCTGGCAACAACATCGCTGGCTGCATCTGGTCCACGCCGCCACTTTGCTTTTGCTGGCCGCACTTGTAATCGCCACGAAATCGCGCGGCGGCTCGGTCGGCACCGACGACACCGTTACGCGCTGGGGCTATCTCTGCACGCAGGCATACGCTGCTGTGCATTATGTACAACTCAGTGTCTGGCCAGCCGGTCTTGCGCTCGACTATGGCACGCTCGTGGTACGCGATATGCTCACAATTGTCTCTTGTGGATTGATCGTTATTGGCGCAATGGTCGCGACGGGCTGGACTCTCGTGCGCCGTCCCGCGTCGGGTTTTCTTGCCGCTTGGTTCTTCGCCGTTCTTGCACCCAGTTCCAGCTTCATTCCGGTCAATACGCAGACGGTCGCTGAACATCGCGTCTATCTCGCGCTCGGCGCAATCGTCGTTGCGGCAGCAGTCCTCACCTGCAAATTCCTCGGCCGCCGCAGTTGGATTCCACTGGGCCTTCTCATTGTACCCATCGCCACCGCAACGGTCGCACGCAATCGTTTTTATCTGAACGAGGTCACCATTTGGGAGGATACCGTGGCCAAACGCCCGGAAAACTATCGCGCGTGGGTCAGCCTCGGTGCCTACCGATTGCACAAGGAGAAAAATCCGGCTGCCGCGGAAAAGGACTTTGAACGCGCACTGGCATTAAAACCAAACCACAAAGAAGGTCTAAATTGTCTCGGCCAGACCTGGGTCAAACTCGGCCGGCATGCCGAAGGCCTGGCCTTGATCGTGCAATCGCTGCAGATCGACCCGGAAAATCCCGGTCTCAACGCAGGAGCCGGGGGCGCTTATATGGACGCCGGTCGCTATGAGCAGGCTTTGCCGCATTTCACAAAAGCCCTCGAACCAAATCCCACCAACAGCACGATCAACTATAACCTCGCCAACTGCCTGATGAAGCTCGGCCGCGATGCCGAGGCTGAGCGACGTTTTCGCGTTGCGATTGAAGGCAGTCCGGACGACATCGATGCGCTTAACAACCTCGGCACACTTCTGCGTCGCAATGGCCGGATCGATGAAGCCATTGGTTTTTTCAGTCGTGCGATAGAGCTTTTCCCTGGTTCGGCCAAGGCCCACAACAATCTTGGTGTCGCCTTCATGATGCAGCGCAAAACGGACGATGGCCTAAAGCATCTTCGTGAAGCCAGACGCTTGGAACCCGAATCCTACGAAACACGTTCCAATCTTGCGCAGGCGCTGACCCATACCGGCCAAATTGACGAAGCTATTCCGCTCTGTGAGCAACTCCTCAAAGAAAAGCCCGACGCCGAACTCGCCAACAACCTCGGCGTGCTCTACGGCCAACTCGGCCAGCTCGACAAAGCCGAACAAGCCTTTCACACCGCACTCAAAGTCGATCCCAATCACGCCAGTGCCCGCGAGAATTACGAAAAACTCCGCGCGTATCTCGACGCGCGACACCAGCAGTGATCAACGCTTCGATCCGCTCAATCGCGCGATAACGGCAGGTAATAAAGCGTGTTCGGCCGCGTGAACCTTGGCCTCCAACGATTCCAGCGTATCAGTTTCCTCGATACGGATCGCAGTTTGATCGATAATTGGTCCGCCATCGACCTCGGCCGTCACGTAGTGAACCGTACAACCGGTGATTTTTACGCCACGGCGCCAAGCCTGGCCGATACCATCAAGACCGGGAAAACTCGGGAGCAGACTCGGGTGCAGATTGATGATCTTTCCGGCAAAGGCGTCGATAAAACGCGGCTTCAGAATGCGCATAAATCCTGCGAGTACCACCAAGTCGGGGCGTAGTGCCGTAATACCATCGATGTAACGCGTCTCGCCTGCGTCGTCGAATTTTGTCTTGAACGGTCCTGGATCGAGGAATGCCGCCGGCACGCCGAACTTTTTGCCATGCGCTAAAATTCCCGCCTCGCGCCTATCGGCAAAGATCTGCGTCACCTTCGCGTTCCCAAGCTCGCCGGCGGCTTGCGCGCGCAGGATTGCCTCGGCGTTGCTGCCCCGACCGGAACCAAGAATGACGATTTTCATGAACGGGATTTCAGGTCAGACCTCGCCCGCGGCTTTGATTTTCGCGATCAAATTGGTGGTGCTGAAGCCCGGCAGAAATGGCATGAATTTGATCTGCGCACCGACCTGCTCAAGCGCGCGGCGTTCGTCAGGATCGAGTTTTTCGAGCGTGTAATCGCCCGCCTTGCAGTAGACGTCCGGTTTGAGCGCCAGGATTTCCGCGGTCAGACGTTTGTTTTGGAATACCACGATGCCATCGACAAACCAGGTCGCGGCGAGGGCGTAGGCGCGATGTTCCTCAGCCTGCACGGGACGGAGCGGACCTTTGAGTTCGCGCACACTGCGATCACCGTTGAGCGCAATGAAGAGCGCGTCACCCAGGGCGCGCGCCTGCTGCAAATAAAAAAGGTGACCCGTGTGGAGAAGATCGAACACCCCATTGGTCAGCACCACGCGTTTGCCTGCGGCACGAAGTCTTTCGCGCGCAGACACTGCGGCCTCCAGCGAGGCATGGAGCTTGGGGTTTTCGAGAGTCATCGGTCAGCTGAAGTATTTCTTGGCCTTCTCAAAAAAGCTTCTGGCCATTGGTTCGTTGGCATCGCCGCTGAGAAGTGCGAATTCCTCAAGTTTTTTCCGCGCTTCCGAGGAAAGATTGGTGGGAACTTCGACATGCACCCGGACCAGCTGGTCGCCATGATGGCCACCACGGAGATTGGGCAGGCCCTTCGATTTGAGGCGAAACGTCGTGCCGCTCTGCGTGCCAACCGGAATCTTGAGCGAGGCCTTGCCGGAAAGCGTTGGAACTTCGATTGTGCCGCCGAGCGTGGCGAGCGTGAACTTGATCGGTATTTCGCAAAACAAGTCGTCGCCCTGACGTTCGAAGATCTCGTGCTCTTTTACCGATAGCACAATGTAAAGGTCTCCGGCCTGGCCGCCCGACATGCCAGCCTCGCCGTTTCCAACCGACCGCAGCCGCGAGCCTGTATCGACGCCGGGCGGGATTCGAACGTTGAGCTTGGTGTTCTTGGCAACGCGACCTTCACCTCGACAGGCGGTGCAGGCCTTTTCAACCTTCGATCCCGCGCCACCGCAGGTCGGGCAAGTCTGGGTGAAGGTAATAATGCCGCCGGAGCGCCGAATCTGGCCGGCGCCGCGGCAGGTCGGGCAAGTGACTTTTTTCGAGCCAGGCTCCGCACCCGAACCATCGCAACGGTCACAAGTGACGGCCTTGCGGAAGGAAATTTCCTTCTCCACGCCGCGGGCCGCCTCTTCGAGGGTGATTTCGAGATCGTAACGCAGGTCGGCGCCATCGCGCCCGCCGTCACGGCCACCGCCGCCGCCAAAAAATTCTTCGAAAATGCCGCCGGCGCCACCGCCGCCACCACCGGCTCCGAATACTTCCCGAAAGATGTCGAATGGATCGTGGAAACCACCGCCCATGCCGCCGGCTCCGCGTGGACCCGCGCCACCGCCCTGTTGGAAGGCGGCATGGCCATAACGGTCGTAGGCCGCGCGTTTCTGCGGATCCTTGAGCACTTCGTAGGCTTCGGAGACTTTTTTGAACATCTCCTCAGCTTCCTTATTACCCTGATTTTTGTCGGGATGATATTGGACGGCTTTTTTTCGATACGCCTTTTTCAGGTCGTCTTCGGAAGCGTTTTTCTCAACGCCGAGCAGTTCGTAATAATCTTCTTTGGCCATGTTGGTTGATTTTGGAGACACGTCCGCGGATTAGCGGCGCCGACCCGGTTCAGGCTCCGGCCTCCGTTTTCGCGGGGCCACTGGAAAGGATGACCGAGGCGGGGCGGAGCAGGCGGCCGTTGAGCGCATAGCCAACGCGGACGACCTGCAAAACCGAACCTTCCGCCACCTCCTTGCTGGGCTGGCTGGCGATGGATTCGTGCTGGTTGGGATCGAATTTTTCGCCCACCGGGTTGATTTCTTTCAAACCGTGATTGACGAGCGCGCCTTTCAACTGGCCGAGAACCATCTCGATGCCTCCGACCAAAGTTTTAAGATCCGCATTCGGCGCTTTGGCCGCCCCGATGCCGAGCGCGAGGTTGTCGAGCACGGGAAGCAGATCTTCGAGCACGCGGCCGGCCGCAAATTGGCGAAGTTCGTCCTTTTCGCGGACAACGCGACGGCGGAAATTTTCCAAGTCCGCCATGGCGCGCACATAATGATCGTGGCTTTTCGCAGCGGCTTTTTTCGCCTCGTCGAGCTGCTGTTCCAGACTGGGGCCGGCCGCAGGCGTTTCGACTTTTGCGGGTTCAGGTGCAGCCTCCGGCGCAGGTTTTTGCTCGGCCGGAGCTGGGGCCGGATTGGCGGCCACATTGGTCTTGGAAGGATCGGGAGTTTCAGACGCGGTCATGTTGAACCGCGGAGTAAACTACGGCTTCTGCGATTCTTCAAGTTTCTCGACAACCGTTTTTAATGGGTCGGCCGCCTGCTCGGTTTTGGGTTTGAGCATCGGGTCAACCGGTTGAGTGGCAGCACCAAATGCCTTGCCGATGTCGCCCGGAATCAGACCCTGAATGGCTGCGCCGACGGACTGCAGGCTCTTAAACGCGAAGGGCGCCATGAGCTGCTTGGGGTCGGTGAAATCATTGAAGGTGTAGTGAAGCTTGCACTTGTATTCGCGAATATCGGGGGTCGCGGCCATGTAGTCGGCCACAATGACTCGATCGAGGCTGAGCTCCAGGCGGCGGATCGTGAACCGCATCGGTTTCTCAACCGGAACGACCTCAGCCTCCTTGGAATTTGATTTTTTATCCTTGGCCGCCGTTTCGCCGGTTTTGGCTCTGGCCTTGGGATCGGCAGGAGAAGTCTTCGCCGGTTCGGCTTTGGGTTTGACCGGACCGCCTTGGGTCGCGGAGGCGTCGCGAACGGGCTCATCTTTTCCAAAAAGCTTCTTCTTTTCGTCGCCTTCGTTTTCCGCACGCGGAGGCGGATTGAGCCGGTCGTTGAAAAGCTGGCTGTTCAGGACACCGTCGGCGTCGCGCACGAGCGCAACATAGGCGACCTCGATGCGGGCATAGTCAAAAACGGGATGATTGCTGAACAGGGTCTGCATTTGCGCATTCGCATTGAAGGACGTGACCTCGATGAAATGCGGACGAGGAAAACCAGGCGGGTTGGAAATCACCAACCCTGTGAGATCGACGCGAGCGGTGAAGGGATTGAACGCCATCTGCGTGATCTTCACCCGGAAACCCGTGTGCTTTTGTAGTGTGCTGGCCAATACAACCGGCAGAAAATAGACCCACGCCGCAGCAATCACACAACCAAACACTACAAAGAAAACCAGCAGCTTCATCAGTGTTCCGCCGCGGTTGCCCGCCTTCGTGATGCCAATGTTGTGTGCGTTCATGTTGTGATCTGGGAGAAATTCTCCGTGACGAGCAATACGGAGGGACCAGCCGCCTCGCAACTCATCGTGCTATCAAAAGGCAGTAAAACATTCTCACCGGCAACCAGCTTTGAGGCACCATTTCCGCCGCCATCCGCCACCGCCAAAGTCAATTCGCCACTCACTACACTAATAATCCTCGCTTGCTCACGCGGGGCGAAGCTCAGGCTTTCTCCCTTGGCCAGCGGCACGCGATGGATGCAAAACTCCTCCGCGTCAGCGATAACCGCAGCCTTGTTTTCCGCACGCTGCGGCACCGGCTCAAAATCGTCCCACTTGATCGAGCGGAGCGATTCCGCCACATGCATTTGACGCGGTTTGCCATCGAGTCCCACACGACCCCAATCGTAAACGCGGTACGTCGTATCCGAGTTTTGCTGGATTTCGAGGATCAGATTGCCCGCATCGATCGCATGCACCTGCCCGCTTCGAACCAATATGGAGTCGCCTGCGGCCACGGGAAAACGATGCACGCAGGACTCCAGCGTATTGTTGCGGATCGCAGTCTCGAACTGTTCGCGAGTCACACCGCGTTTTAGTCCGACGATCAACGACGAGCCGGGCGTCGTGGCCGCGATGAACCAGTTTTCCGTCTTGGGTTCGCCTTTGAGTTCCGGCGCCACCGCAGCCGGCGGGTGCACTTGCAAGCTCAGCCGTTCGCGGCAATCGAGCCATTTAACCAATATGGGGAAACGCTGCTCTTTGGCCCAACCGGGCCCCATCAGCCAAGCGCCGCGCCGCTCAATCACTTCGCGTAAAGTCCAGCCATCCAACTCACCACCGACAACCCGGGATTGCGCCTCCGGCCGATCCACAATCTCCCAGCTCTCGCCAATCGGGCCGCCCGCCGGCAAAGCCCTCGAAAACGCCTTGGAGAGCTCTTTACCGCCCCAAACTCGTTCTTGATAAATGGGTTGGAACTTTAGGAGTTGTTGCATGGTATTAGCAAGAATTTTGTGAATTTGCTGACAACGCTTTATAAAATTGACCGGACCTCGCGGCAGTCCGGGAATCGCCGCGGGACAGCTCGGTTACATAAATCACATGGCTAAGTCTTCGAGTTCAAACTCAAACAACAACCCCCTCAACCCTCCGCGCTATCCTCCGCGCTGGGCTATCGGAAGTGTCTGCTTTCTCATCGGCGTGCTGCTGACCGTGGCATTTGTCGATTTTTCTCCAGAACAAAGCCTCATGGTCTCGACCAATCCGACCCAGAAAAACCTCGTGGGTCGCTTCGGAGCGGAAATCTCGTGGTGGTCACTCCACATCGTCGGCATCAGCACCTGGCTGATCCCGGCGTTTCTGCTCTGGATGTCGTATGTCGCCGTGCGCAATGCTAAGCGTCTCGCCAATACTCGCATCATCGCGATGATTCTCTGCATCATCTCGCTGTCGGGCCTGGCGAGCATGGTCGATGGGTTCAAAAACACCCAATATTTCTCCGCTGATCTCGGCGGCATCGTCGGCGGCCTGATCTACCACGATTTGCTCAAGGATATCCTTGGCCCGTTTGGTACCGGTCTTCTCTTGGGCATGATCTATGTCATCGGATTGATGTTCATTCTCACAAAAGACATCTCCGCCGAATTCGAAAAAATCGGCAGCGGCTTCGCCGAATGGCGCTCCCATCGTTCCGAGCGCAAGGCTGAGAAACAGGCCATCAAGCAGGAAACCAAAGAAGCCAAAAACCGCCAAAAGCATGCCTCCGTGCCCGTTGCGGTCGGCCCTCCTCCTGTCAACAAGCTCTCTATCGCCTCGCGCAATACCACCCCGCCCGTCGGCTCTTCCGACAGCAAATCGCCCAACACCTCCACCAAGAGCCCTCTTGCCACCGCCGAATCGAAAAACCCTCTCGTAGAAACCAAAGCTTCCACGTCTGAGCCGAAAACCGCCGCTGCCACAACCGAGCCGGCCACCACAACTTCCAGCACCCGCGGCGGAATCCGCACCGGCCAGGGCACCGTCAGTCCTTTCGGGGATGAAGCCCCGCTCGCCAACGCGTCAAAGAGTCCTTTCGCCGGCACCCCCGGTCGCATCGAGCTCAACATCGTCAAACCCGAGACAACCAAGAAGGCAGCCAAACCGGTCATCCCGGAAAGCGACGAGAAATACTTCTTCCCGCCCATAACCCTGCTCAAGGACCAAGTTAAGGGCGGCGTCGGCAATTCCGAGGACGAACACCGTCGCAATGCCGAAAACCTTCTCCGCATCCTCAGCGAATTTGGTGTGGAAGTTTCCCTCGGCGAAATCCATGTCGGACCGGTTATTACCCGCTACGAAGTCATTCCCGCGCCCGGCGTCCGCGTCGAAAAAATCGCCGGCCTCGACAAAAATATTGCCCTCGGCATGCGCGCCCAATCCGTGCGCATCCTCGCCCCCATCCCCGGTAAAGCCGCCGTCGGCGTCGAAGTCCCGAACCAACACCCCACACCCGTTGGCCTCCGCGAAATCCTCGAATCTGAAGACTGGGTCAACGCCAAGGCCGAAATTCCCATTGCCCTCGGCAAGGACGTCTCCGGCGCTCCGCTCGTCTCCGATCTAACTAAAATGCCGCACTTGTTGATCGCAGGTGCCACCGGCTCCGGAAAATCCGTCTGCATCAACGCCATCATCGCTTCCATCCTTTATTCGAAGAGCCCCAAGGATGTTCGTCTCCTGATGGTCGATCCGAAGATTGTTGAACTTAAAATCTTCAACACCCTTCCCCACATGCTCATCCCGGTGGTGACCGAGCCCAAGAAAGTGCCCGGCGCGCTCAAATGGCTCCTCGCCGAGATGGAGCAACGCTACCAAATCTTCGCCAAAGTCGGCGTCCGCAACATCACCGCCTTCAACAATCGCAAGAAAGAAGCGGCCAAAGCCGAACCAAAACCGGCCGAAACACAGACCCCGCTTCCCGGGGTCACTCCTGATGCCGACGACACCATAGAAATTCCGCCGCGCCTGCCGTACATGATCGCCATCATCGACGAACTTGCCGATTTGATGATGGTTGCGCCCGCCGAGATCGAAACCTCGATCGCCCGTCTCGCCCAGCTCGCCCGCGCCGCCGGCATTCACCTCATCATCGCCACCCAACGCCCCTCGGTCAACGTCATCACCGGCGTCATCAAGGCCAACCTGCCTTCCCGCATCGCCTTCCAGGTCGCCTCGCAGGTCGACTCCCGAACCATCCTCGATACCAAGGGCGCCGACACACTCATTGGCCGTGGCGACATGCTCTTCTCGCCGCCAGGCTCCTCGCGCCTCGTGCGTGCCCAAGGCGCCTTCGTCTCCGATGACGAAATCCAATCCATCATCGAAGCCCTCAAGAAAAACGGCCCGCCGCAGTACGCGCAGGAAGTTCAAGCGCAGATCGATCGCGACCCCGAAGACGACGACAACGAAGACGGCGACGAGGAGGATATTGGCGACGACGACGAAATGCTGCAGGAGGCCATCGGCGTCCTCAAAGCCACCCGTCGCGCCTCGACCTCGATGCTTCAGCGACGCCTTCGCATTGGTTACAACCGCGCCGCGCGCATCATGGAGATCATGGAAGACCGCGGCATCGTTGGACCCGAAAACGGCGCCCAGCCTCGCGAAATCCTCAAGGACCTCGACGCCATGTAGGCATCCTCCCGCGGCCTTCTGTAGACGACGCGAGAAAACAGTTCGCTTTTCCTAGACGCACGCCTCCGCGTGCGTTTAGTTTTTCCGCAGCAGAATTACCGCCACCGCACTTCCTGCTTCCCCTCTCACACCTTTTACCCTAACTGACTTTACATGCAATCGATCGGCGAACGCCTGGAAGAAGCACGCAAACGCAAAGGCCTGTCCATCCGCGAGGCCTCTGAAGCGACAAAAATTCGCAGCGACTACCTGCATAAATTCGAAAGCAACCAATTCGACATCAATCTTCCCGAAATTTACGTGAAGGGCTTCCTGCGCACCTACGCCAATTTCCTCAAGGCGCCCTCGGAAAAAATCATCGCCGACTACGTCGGTCTCGGTCTCGGCGAAAACCGCAGCACCCGCCAGCTCAATCGCGAAGTCTACGGCCGTATGGATCTGTCCGTTGGTTCCAAAATGGACAAGGACACCAAGGAGAAGCCCGCGGCCGCCGCCGGCGTTGCCGAACCAGTTGCCACCAACGAAGACGCCGCTCCGCGCAACCCCGCCACCTTCGTTCCGCCGCGCTCGGAGTCCGGCCGCCGAAACCCGCTCAATCTCGACCTCATCGTCAAAGGCGGCGGCCTCGTTCTCGGCTTGATTATCGTGATCATGCTCGGCATCTGGCTGTTCCGCGGCGGCAGCGGCACTCCCAAACCAACCAATACCTCCGCCACCAGCACCGATTCCATCTGGGTCCGGCCGCAAGCCGGGGAGTCCATTCTTCCCCTCGTCGCCGTCGGCCCGGTCTCAGTCACCGTCACCACGCAGAAAGACGGCATCACGCTTTTCCAAGGCACGATTCCCCGCGGCGACCGTCGAGACATTCCGTGGCGCGGCGCCCTCAAAATTGTTTCCGACCCAAGCCAGAACCTGATGGTCGAATTCAATGGCAAACAATTCGGCATGTCAGGCCGGGAAACCAACATCCGCCAACCATAACGGGTATCTAAAAATCCCCTACAATTTCCAACCCGCGCCGCATGCGCGGGTTTTTTTTATTCAAACCTAACGCCTGAAGAGAAAGCGGGCCGAGTGGCTGAAAGGCACCACTGCAAAAAGGCCGCCTTTCACATTCGGAAGAAACTACCGCAACGCCACCGGAGGGCCAAGTACCTCGCGCAACACAATCGCACGTCGCACCGAAGCCGGATTTCGCAAATCTGCCAGCAAACTGCCCCGCGCCGCCGTGTCGGACGACGCCATCGCCGCCGCCGTTTTTTCGGCAAAAGCCTCGGCCTTGCCAACCGTATGCCGGCGTTTCTCGTCCAGCTCGCGCAACTGCGCCGACAATCGTTGCTGCCGCTCCAAAACCGCCTGATCAAGCGCTGCCGCTTGCTCCTCGGCTGCGGCCTGTGCATAGGCATCCGGTTCCGCCGGCATGCGCGTCTGCACAGGAGCCGGTCCCGGCAAAACTTCTTCCCGATAACGCGGCTCAGGCATTGGCGGTGGCTGTGGTTTCGGAACAGCCCCGCCCGCCCGCTCAAGGATCTTGCGGCGAATTTCCTCTTGTATGCGGCGTACCCGCTCCGCCTCGTCGTCGACCGGCCTTTGCATCTGAACCGGCCGGGCCTGCTGAGCCTCAAGCTCCCGCATGGCCTCGGCTTCTTCCTTCGCCTTGCGGCGCTGGTTCAGCCAATAGGCGATCGCACCGCCCACCAGGACTACCAGCTGCATGTGCTCAAAGATCCAGTTCATCTCGGGAAGAAGCTTGTATCAAAATTACAACTACGTGGTGCGATTACTTCTTGCCTTCAGGATGCGCGATCGAGCTGCGCATCGACGTGTCCGACTGGATGTTTTCCATCTTGTAGTAATCCATCACACCGAGTCGGCCGTTGCGGAAAGCCTCGGCCATTGCCATCGGCACTTGCGCTTGCGCCTCGACCACCTTGGCCTGCATTTCCTGCACCTTGGCTTTCATTTCTTGTTCGAGGGCCACGGCGGCCGCGCGACGGATTTCCGCCTGAGCCTGGGCAATGGATTTATTCGCCTCCGCCTGCGCTTCCTGCAACTTCGCGCCGACGTTCTCGCCGATGTCGACGTCCGCAATATCGATCGAGAGAATTTCGAATGCCGAGCCCACGTCGAGACCGCGCGCCAGCACCGTCTTGGAAATATTATCCGGCGCTTCCAGCACCTGTTTGTAGCTGTCGGCCGAACCAATCGTCGTAACAATACCTTCGCCTACACGCGCGATGATCGTATCTTCCTTGGCGCCGCCGACGAAACGATCTAGATGCGTGCGCACCGTTACCCGGGCCTTTACCTTCACCTGAATGCCGTCTTTCGCCACACCGTCGATGGTGGTACGACCTTGTTCGGGATTCGGGCAATCGATCACCTTCGGATCCACCGAGGTGCGCACTGCCTCAACTACAGATTTGTTCGACCCCTTCGTCGCAAGATCGATCGCACAGGCGCGATCCCAGTTGAGCTCGATGCCGGCCTTTTGTGCGGCCACCAGCGCCTGCACTGTCGGTACCACATTGCCACCGGCAAGATAATGCGCCGCGATGCGATCGGTCGAAACCTCAATCCCCGCCTTCACCGCCGTGATCCGCGCATCAACAACCAATCCATAAGGGACACCGCCGAGCCGCATACCCACCAGATTCAACACGCTTACCGGCGCGCCGTTCAGACGAGCCTTCAGCCAGGTGCCAATGAACGAAATAAACACGCCGAAAATAATCAGCGCAACCAGTACGATCGGTACAATGTATACGAGGGGATTCATAAGATTCAGATTTTGGATACGATGAGACGAAAGTTGTCGACGCCAACCACGGTCATCCGGTCGCCTTTGGCCGCGAGACCGGATCGGCAGAAAGCCTCGTAGCGCTTGCCTTCAATTTCGACATAACCGCTCGGCGCGAGCGTCGTCAGCGCCTCAGCAGTCTTTCCAACAACCGCCTCAGCCTGCGCCGGTGCGGGCTGGCTTTTGCCGTCCACTTTGGATTGCACCACCATTTCGCGCCCAAACCGCGATTTCGGCAGCCAGACCAATTCAATGTAAATGGTCAGGGAGAGCAGCAACACCGCCACGACCGTCGCACCGCCCGCAGCCGCGCCACCAAAACGCGCATATGCAAGCACGCAACCACCGAACATCGCCAAACCGCCAATAACGGCCATCACAAAACTCGAAACAAATACGTCAGCAGCCAGCAAAATCACACCCGCCATGAACAGGATAAGGATTAAACTCATGATTGGGCCTCCTCGACCTGGAGTTCGAAGCCCGAACGACCTGACACCACCACGGTCGTCCCGGACGACACCGTCCGAAATGCAACACGGGCTTCATAACGTTTGCCTTCAACCTCCACCTGTCCCGTGGGTCGCAAATCCGTCACGGCCAGACCACGTTTGCCGATCAACGAATCCACTTGCCCCGCCGCTTCGGGCGCGCCGCCAGCAACCTGGGCCGAGCCTCCAACCGTAGCGCCGACGACCAAACGGTCCCACACCCAGCCTTGCGGCAGATATTTGAGTAGCATGACCGCCAAAATCGCGGCGATCAGGATTCCCAATCCGAGATTCACCATCGGCTGCACCAGCATGTCACTGGACCAAGTAACCGATATCGGTTGGTTCGGCCAGAAATCGGCCATCGCCCAGACCAACGAGCCCGCCATCATCACTAGGCCCAGCACGCCGAGCACACCCGCGGTGTGAAAAAAGACCAGCTCCAGTGCCAGCAGGATAACTCCGAGCGCGAAGACTAAAATCGGTTCGTGCCCCGATAGCCCAGCAACGTAACTGCTCAGGAAAACAACGCTGAATAACACGATCGCACTCACACCAAAAACCCCGAAACCCGGCGTTTTGAATTCGATAAAAAGCGCGAGCATCGCCAGCGCCAGCAGAACGGGCTTAACGGCATTTAAATACTGCGCCAGCTGTTCGGACCAAGTCACCTTGAAGGTCTTCTTCTCATAGTTGCCCGGTCCGAATTTCTGCGTGAGCAAATCGTCAATATCCTTGGCCGTTCCCGCGGCCAGCAAAGGTTGCGGCGGCTCCCCATATTGTTTCGAAGCCTCCGTCGCGGTGAGTGACAACAACTCGCCTTTGGCCTTCAGCACCTTGTCGCCAATTTTCAGCTCAAAGTCTTTGTCGATCATCGCCGAGACAACTTCACCACGATAACCTTTACCCTCGGTGATCGCGCGGATTTTCGCTTTGAGAAAACTATTGATCTTCAGACGCATCGTTTCCGGGATATCTTGCCCATCTGAGTTCACTGCAGCGGCTGCACCAATTACACCCCCGGGCGAAAACCAAATTTCTTCAGTCGCTGCGGAAATAAAAGCCCCTGCCGACATGGCCTCGTCGTTCACGTAGGTAATCGTTTTCCCGGAAAACTTGTTGAGCGCCTCCATCATTTCGAGTGCAGTGCCCGCGCTTCCACCCGGCGTCTTCATATCCAGCACCACCACATCCGCTCCCTCCTTCAATCCACGCCGCAATATATAATGCACGGGTTCTGCAATATGGTCCCGCACCGGGATCACGATCACCGAAACTTTTTTTCCTTTTGAAGGAGCAATCTCCTTCGCTACCGGAGCGATCGCGTCGGCAGCCCGGCCTGCGAGTGCCAAGACTCCGACCAGCACGGACCATAGCAGCGCTTGAATGGGCGAACGAAGCATGAGAGCCAAAAATTGACGCTTCGCCTCGTTGGATGCAAGCGCCAGTCCGCACCACACCCGTGGAAATCTGCCGCCTTGTTTCCACAGCGCCCTTCCCTCCAGCCGCAAGCGAACGGCATTATTTTTTATCTTCAAAAACGTTTTGCCTGCGCACCGTAACGGACTAACACCTGTCGCATGGAAAAAGTTCCGTACCTCGATGCCGAAGTCTACCGCTGGGAAGTAGGCAGCTCGACCTTTCTGGCATCGCCCGAGCGCGGCGCACGGCTCATGCACTGGCACGTCACCCACGGCGACGGCTCCCTGCGCGAGGTAATCCACTGGCCAGAGCTAAAATCCATGGAAGAGTTCGTGAAGGCCCGCGGCGGCAATCCGGTGCTTTTTCCCTTCAATGGCCGCTGCTTCGACGGTTCTGACATTCATTTCTGGCGCGACCCTGCCGGGGAACGCCGGCCCATGCCGATGCATGGTTTGGCCCGCCAGGGAAAATTCGCGCCAACGCGGATCGACGCCCGCGGTTTCTCCGCCCAGTTTGTGCCCGACGCCTACGCCCGCTCTGCTTATCCCTACGAATACGAGTTTTCGGTCACCTACCGCTTCGAGGCGCTCAGCCTTTTTTGCGAATATTCGCTGCGCAATCTTGACCGTCAGCCTATTCCGTGGAGCGCCGGTCATCATTTTTATTTCGCCGTACCGTGGCGCGATGGTCTCAAGCGCAGCGATTATGCCATCCGCATTCCCTCAACTAAAACCTACCGCCAGGACCACGGCAATGGCCAGCTCACCCCTGGACCCGCCCTCCACCTTCAGGAGTCGCTCGACAGCCGTGCGCTCATCGACACGTTCCACCTCGGCCTGAAAAGCAACTCAGCGGTTTTTGGGCCCAAATCACTGCCCGGCGAGGTCACGGTCAAAATCGGCACCAATAAGATTCCGCATCCTGAAGCCACCATCGTGACTTGGAGCGCCGACGATTCCGTGCCCTACTATTGCGTGGAGCCTTGGATGGGACCCGCCAACGCTCCCTCGCACAAGATCGGCCTGCACACGGTTCCTCCCGGCCAAAGCCAGAGCTTCGTGGTCGAAATCCAAGTGAAATAACGCTCCCGCTCGCCACGCGGCCGAAAGGCCGTCATGTTTTCAACCGATGCCCAGCCACACCCATTTGTTCGCCTTTCTCGACGTCGGCGGTCCCGAGGTGTTGATGATCATGGCCCTCGTGCTTTTTCTTTTTGGCGGCAAAAAGCTGCCTGAATTCGCACGCGGTCTTGGCAAATCCATCCGTGAATTCAAAAAAGCCACCGCGGGCGTAGAGGACGAAATCAAGCGCGCCATCAACACAATCGAGGAGCCCGACGAACCAAAACCAAGCTCCACTCCTAAACTGCCGCCTGCACCGGCGCCATCTCCCGCGCAGAAAAACCCCTTTCTTCCTCCGCCTCCGCCGCCTCCCGAAAAACCGACGGAAACCTGAAATTTGCGGAGGCTCCGACCATGCCCGACGAGGACGCCGTGCACATCCCCATTACCGGCGAACTCGATCTGCATACTTTTGCCCCGCACGAGACCAAAACCGTTTTGGACGCCTATTTCGAAGCCTGCCTCGCAAAAAACATTCAAAGCGTGCGCGTCATTCACGGCAAAGGCACAGGCACTCTCCGCGAAACGGTCCACGCTCACCTGCGCCGTTCGCCGCTCGTCGAGAGCTTCCGCCTTGGCGATGAAACCTCCGGCGGCTGGGGCGCAACGCTCGTCACACTTCGAAATATTAGCTGACCGACGAGCGGAGGTTGCATCGGTGACCAATCTCGAAGAGCCTGCGGCAAATGAGAAGCTACTTCAACAATGGTATATTGATCGCCGGTTGTAATGCACTCTTCACCCTCGCACTTTACTTGGGCGGATTCCAAACGGATCTGGCAAAAATCGAACTTAGCGCATCTCTTTCGCTCTCGTTTAGTGTTGCACTCACTACTGTCGTTTTAGTGCGCAGCGTACGTTCAAGACGCATCCTCACTCCGCCAACCGACCCGTTTCCATTCGGGCTTGCATTAGGAATTGCGACAACGATTTCGCTCGTCTCAGCAATTTCTTGGGCAGTTTTTCAGTTTATCTATCTACGTTTTATCAACACGGATTACATCGCACAAGTGATCGAGGCAAAAGTGACAACGATGCAGGCCAATGGGAAATCTCCTGCTGAAATAGAGGTTGCCCGACAATCATTGACTCTGACCCCGGCAGCCTACGTAGCGATCGAGTTTCTGCTCGGCACCGCCATTAACGTCATTATTTCCCTGATCATCGCTGCCGTCATGCGTCGGAAGGCTGTGGAAGATCTCCCGGCGTCGCCGTCAGGGCTTTAATTTCGAAATTCAAAGCGCCCCGCTTCAGTGTCGCCTAGCTCGATCCCTATAAATTAGAAGGGCCCCGGATTTCTCCGGGGCCCCGTTGTTTACTGGATTATAAACTAACGATTTCTCGCTAGCTTACTTGCCGAACACTCGCCCACTGAGTCGATAGTCGATGGCCGCGAAGGCCAGGAGAGCGCCAACGACCGCGAAGCCGACGACGCCTTCCACACCGACAACCGGAGTTTTAATCCCGGCGACCGCCGCCACGACAGCCAGTAGACCGGCAGCGACAAGGGCGATAGTAGTGCGATATGTTTTCATGTTATTTCCTTTATTTAAGTGTCCGATTTCTCGGACGCGGAGATAATACCCTAGTAAAACCAATAGTTGAAATAATTGGTTTCTATTGTATTCATAGGCGTATCCTATGGAACTACACCAACTCCGTTACTTCGTCGCGGTCGCTGAAACAGGAAACTTCACCCGCGCCTCGGAACGCAGCAATGTCAGTCAGCCTTCGCTAAGCCAGCAAATCATTAATCTTGAACAAGAACTGAGTCACAAACTCTTTCACCGCTTGGGCCGAAAAGCCGTTCTAACCGAGGCTGGCTCCGTCTTTTTGGAGCGGGCCCGCCGCATCCTTTTTGAAGTCGACGATAGCACGCGCGAACTCCAAGACAGCCCTGGCTTGGAGCGAAAAATCACCATTGGCGCCATCACGACGCTTGCGCCTTATCTGATTCCGCAGTTGCTCGCCCTCTGCAAAACACGGCTTCCTCATCTGCAAGTTCATCTGCGTGAAGATTTTCGGCCAGATCTTACCAAAGCCGTGCTTGATGGCGAACTCGACCTCGCCATCGTTTCACTTCCCGTCAAGGACACGCAAATCTCGGTCGAACCGCTTTTCGATGAGACGCTCATGCTCGTGGTGGGTAAATCTCACCCGCTCGCGGGCAAACCCATCGTCACGCGCGAGGACCTGGCCGACCAAACATTTATTCTCCTCGGCAGTGGATCGAGCTTGGCCGGACAAATCCGGAGATTTTGCGGCGATCATAATTTTGAACCCAAGATCGGTTATCACTGCGCGCAAGTCGCCACCGTCAAAGCTCTGGTCGCCCTCGGCGCGGGTATTTCCATTCTTCCGCAAATCGCCCTCGATCCCGAGGATCGCTCGCGACTGATCGTCAAAACTTTCGCGGATAGAAATCCTACGCGCCAGATCGGCATCATTCGCCACATGCAGCGCTATCAAAGCCTCGGAGCAGAACAGTTCATCGGTTTGTTGCGCGAACACGTGAAAAAACCCGGCTAAGGCCGATGTTCGGTTTGTTGTTTCGTCCGCAGACTGTACGTTGCGTGCCCTTTTTCATGAAACCCGACCAGCCATCCTCAGCTTCTATCAACGAGAGACTCGTGCTCTCGATTTTGGCGCTGGTGCAATTCACGCACATCATGGACTTCATGATCATGATGCCGCTTGGCTCTCATCTGATGCGCGTGTTTTCGATCTCGCCCGGCCAATTCAGTCATCTCGTTGCGGCGTATGGGTTGTCGGCCGGCGTTTTTGGCTTTGCCGGCGGGTTCGTCCTTGATCGCTTTGAACGCAAACACGCCCTGCTCACTCTGTACTCGGGTTTCACGTTGGCCACGCTGGCCTGCGCGCTCGCGCCCAACTACGTCTTTCTCCTGCTCGCCCGCGTTTGCGCCGGTGCTTGTGGCGGCGTGGCTGGTTCGGTCGTGACAGCGATGGTCGGCGATCTCGTGCCGCCTGCGCGACGCGGCCGCGCGATGGGCTTGGTCATGGCGGCCTTCCCCCTCGCTTCGGTGGCGGGTGTACCCTGCGGACTCTGGCTCGCCGGCCTCTATGAATGGCACGCGCCGTTCTTCCTACTCTCCGGGCTGAGCCTTTTGATTCTGCTCTTCGCGCTCCGCGTTCTGCCGCACGTGAAAAGTCAGCTGTCGACCGCGCATCCGTGGACGCAGATGAGAGCAATCCTCACCCATCGCATCCACTGGCGGGGGTTTTTGTTGAGCGCAGTGCTGGTCTTCGCCGGCGGCTGCGTGATTCCGTTCATGGCTCCGTCGATGGTGGCCAACGTCGGTCTGCCGGAGGACAGTATTTTCAAAATCTACCTTTGCGGCGGCATCGCGACGTTCTTCTCGACCTTCCTGATCGGCCGCCTTTCGGACCGTTTCGACAAGCTCTACGTCCTCGCCGGCATCTCGGTGATCGCCGCCGTCACTGTATTTTTTCTCACTCGCCTCAAACCAGGACCTATCGCCATCACGCTCACGGTAACATCGCTGTTGTTCGTAAGTATGTCGGGCCGCTTCTCGCCCACCATGGCGATGATCTCCAACGCCGTCGAGGCGCGCTACCGCGGCGGTTTCATGAGCGTCAATTCCGCCATCCAGCAACTCGCCAGCGGACTCGCCAACCTCACCGCGGGACTACTCGTCACCAGCGACGCATCCGGCAAGCTTGTCGGGTATCCTGATGTCGGATACCTTTCGCTCACGGCCTTCGCCGGCACGGTTGTGCTCGCGTGGTGGCTGCGCGCCGCGGTCCCGCACGCAGCGAAACCCATTCGACCGAGCGGACCGCCACCCCTTCCTGAGCCAGCGATCTCACTCGCCGAGTAACCGCCGCCCATGCCCAAACCCGATCCCCTTCCCAATTCGACCGACGCCGCGAGTCCGCTGCGTCGCCCAGAGGTGCTTGCGCCCGCTGGCGACTGGGATTGCGTGCGCGCCGCGGTCGAGAATGGCGCCGACGCGGTCTACTTCGGGCTCGAACGTTTCAACGCCCGCATGCGCGCCCACAATTTTACCGTGGCCGACCTCCCGCGCCTCATGGAGTTTCTCCACCGCCGAGGCGTGCGCGGCTATGTGACGTTCAATGTCCTCGTGTTCGCCGACGAACTCGCCGGCGCAGCCGACTACCTGCGCTCGATCATCGCCGCTGGCGTCGACGCCGCCATCGTGCAGGATGTTGGTATCTTTCGCCTGATTCGGCAGCTCTCACCCGATTTTCCGATCCATGCTTCCACGCAGATGACGGTGACCAGTGCAGCGGGCGTGGAGTTTGCCCGCAACCTCGGCGCCGAGCTTGTCGTGCTTGCCCGTGAGAACAACCTTGACGACATCGCCAAAATCCAGGCCGCAACCGCCGCCAATGGCACTGCACTTCCGCTTGAAGTCTTCGTGCATGGCGCACTCTGCGTCGCCTACTCCGGTCAATGCCTCACCAGCGAATCGCTCGGAGGACGTTCCGCCAATCGCGGCGAATGCGCCCAAGCCTGCCGCTTGCCGTACGACCTGATTTCGGATGGCGAGAAAGTCGATCTCGGCGACCGCCGCTACCTGCTCAGCCCCCGCGATCTTGCCGGCATCGATGTATTGCCCGATCTGATACGCAATGGCGTCGCCTCGCTAAAAATCGAAGGTCGTCTGAAAAGCCCCGAGTACGTCGCCAGCATCACACGCATTTATCGACAGGCCGTCGATCGCGCCATATCTGCCCTCGGTGCCGAGTCCCCGGCGGCCAAAATGTTTTCAATCCCTGCTAGCGACCGCTACGAGCTAGAAATGAGTTTCTCGCGCGGTCTTTACACCGGCTGGTTCGGCGGCACGAACAATCGAGAACTTGTCCACGCCCGTTTCGGTACCAAGCGTGGCGTTTTTCTCGGCGAAATTTCCCGGGTGGAACGCGAGACCGTTTCCCTGCGTCTCCTCGCTCCGCTCAAACCTGGCGATGGCGTGGTGTTCGACGCCGGCCGGCCGGAAGACCGCGAAGAAGGCGGTCGCGTCTACACCATAGACCAGCAGGGCGCCGAATCCGTTCTCGCCTTCGGCCATGGCGACATCGATTTCCGCCGTGTTCACCCGAGCCAGCTTCTCTGGAAAACCAACGACCCCGCGCTTGATCGGACCGTACGACAGACTTTTGACGGCGAAAAAATCCGCCATCAACGCCCGCTCTCGCTCGAAATCCACGGTCACGCCGGTTCTCCGCTTTCCCTGGTAGCCGACGATGGCGAAGGCCACGTCGTTCGTGTCGATTCTCAACTCGCCCTCGTTCCCGCCACCAACCAACCGCTTACTCCAAATCGTTTGCGCGATCAACTTGGCCGCCTCGGCGGCACGCCCTTCAAGCTCGGTGAATTTTCCTCACGACTCGAAGGCGACGTCATGCTGCCCGTAAGCGAACTCAACCGCCTGCGCCGTGACGCCGTCGCCGAACTCGAACGCTTACGCGCCGCGCCCAAACGCTGGACGTTAAACTCTCCTGCTGTAGGAGCGGCTTTACGCCGCGATGGTTTGGAGGATCGCTCCATAAAGCCGCTCCTACAAACGAACCAATCGCCGGAGCTCATTCTTGTCGTCCGCGATCTCGCCCAGCTCGAAGCAGCGCTTCGCTGCGAAGGCGCCGACACGGTTTATTGCGAGTTCGAGAATCCAAAACACTATCGCGACGCCGTTCGTCTCTTCCGCGACGACAACGCGAAACGCGATTCCGCCGATGCCGCCCGCCGCACGATCTGGGTTTTGCCTCCACGCATCTTCAAACCCGGCGAAGAATGGATCTTGAAGCAGGTTCGTTCTTCCGAGGCCGACGGCTATCTCGTACGCAACTACGACCACCTTGCCTTTTTCGCCGGTGACCGCAGGCGCGGAGATTTTTCGCTCAACGTCGCGAACCCGCTCTCGGCCGACTATTTCATCAACCATTGCGGCCTAGAGCGCGTCACGATTTCCTACGATCTAAATGTCGCGCAAACAGAGGCGCTTCTCGCGAATGCTCCTGCAAATTGGTTCGATCTTACGCTTCACCAGCACATGCCGATGTTTCATATGGAACATTGCGTATTTTGCGCGTTTCTTTCCGATGGGAAAGACTATCGGGATTGCGGGCGTCCATGCGACAAACATCAGGTAAAACTTCGTGACCGCGTGGGTGCCGAGCTACCGCTGAAAGCCGACGCTGGATGCCGTAACACCGTTTTCAACAATCGCGCGCAAACTGGCGCCGAGTTTCTTGACCGCTTCCTTGCGCATGGCGCTCGCCATTTTCGCGTGGAATTTGCCGACGAAAAACCCGAGGAAGTCATTCGTATCGCCAATCGATATCGGCAACTATTGCGCGGGGAAATCAAAGGCGCGGACCTGTGGCGCGAATTCAAATTTATCAATCAGCTCGGCGTCACCCGTGGCCAGCTGGAAACCGCACCGCAACTCCTGCAACGCAAGACTTGAGTTGCGGCGTATCCTCACGCGTCGATTTTCAATTCCGTGGGAATTAAGAAATAAAAGTCGCTGCCCTCACCCGGTTTACTTGTACATGCAATAGTTCCCCCATGCGCCGTGACAATATCGCGCGCAATTGTCAGGCCGATGCCCGCACCTTTTTTTGGCTGGCCGGGCACGCGAAAGAAACGTTCGAAAACGCGGGCTTGGTGATCCTCGGCAATACCAGGCCCCTGGTCGCGCACTCCGAAACGCACAAAACCATCGGGCGTATTTTGGGCGTAGAGAGTGATTTCGGTGCCGGCGGGCGAATATTTCGAGGCATTGGCCAGCAGATTGATGAACACGTGGCGCAACCGATCCGGATCGACCTTCACCGAACCAATGCCACCTCCAATTCTAACGACGATTTTCTGATCCACATCGTCCGTGATGGGCTTGATCTCCCGCGCCATCTCGCCGAGCAGTGCGTCGACTTGAACCTCGCGTCGATTGAGCTGCGATGCCCCGCTTTCCAGACGCGCGACGTCGAGCAAGTCATTCAGGATGCGCAACAGCCGGTCGGCACCGTCGCGGGCGGTTTCGAGCAATTCGCGCTGTGCCGCGGTCAGCGGTCCGAGCTGCGGTTCCAGCATGAGGTAAACCGCCATGCGCAGGCTGGTGAGCGGAGTCTTGAGCTCGTGGCTCACTGTGCCAACCAGATTGCTTTTCGCATCGTCGAGCAGACGGAATTTTGTGACGTCCTGCAAAATCAGCGCAGCGCCGCCGAAGCCCGTGAGCGTATCGCCGATCGCCAGAATGCGGGGCAAAAAATGTTTTTCTTCTCCATCCAGACGGACCGAAACCACACGATCGTAGCTTGCCGGTAAATAATGGTTTCCTGTTTTTAGCACCTGCTGCAATTGCTCCGAAAGGTCGGATGGAAAACCCCCGGCAAATTCAGGCGCAGCCGCGATCGCCTCCGCCGCCGGGTTGCGAACCTCATGCGTGCCATCGCGAGCAATGACAAACAGCGGATCGGGCGTCGAGGTAAGGGTCGCCTCCATCGTGCGCTGCGTCCGCACCACTTTCGCTGCAGTCGCATCGCGATAAGCACGGAGCTTGGCCGACATGGTGTTAAAGGTGCGAGCCAGCTCTCCCAGTTCATCGCGTGAAAAAACCGGCACTTCCTTATCCCAATTGCCATCGCCCACGGCAACGGCCGAGGCGGTCAGCGCCTTCACAGGCCGGAGAATGGAATGAGCCAGCTGGAAAGACAAAAACAGCGAAAGCAGGATGCCGCCGATCAAAGAGGCCAGCAGGATGTTGATGCCCGTCCGCACGATTTGGGCGGCTCGATTGGTTGCGGACCGCAGGTCGGCATAGTCGAACTCCGTGATTTCCTTCAGTGTGCGCAGCGTGCGAAAGAGCGCGACCTCAGTTTCCTGATAGGTCTGCATCGAAGCTGGCGCGCTACGCTCGAATACCGCGTCCCCCAATGCCCTGAGCTGAAAAAAAGCCTCCCCCAGTTTTTCCACCGCAGCGGCGCGGGGCGTGCCCGCCGAGGTTCCGGATTGTTCCATCAACGCTTTATTGAAACGCCCGCGATGGTTCTCGTAGGCCGGTTTCGATTCGAGCACGCGGCCGTTTTGCGCGGCGTGGATCGCCTGCACCATCTGCGCCGCTTCCTCGCTCATTTCATAACAGCCAATCATCCACCGGTAGCTGGATGCCAGGCGGTGTTCCATGGAGCGCGCCAGATCGCGTGCAATGTACACCGTGGTCAATCCAACACCAATAAACAGAAGCAAGAGCGGCAACAATCCAAGATATAGCCGGGTGCGAAGCATTGTCGTGGGCGCCAAAGGCTCAGAGCAGGCCGAGCTTCTGGCGTTTTCGATAGAGCGTGGCGGGATCGATGCCGAGCGTGCGAGCGGCTTCGTCGAGATTGCGGGCGCTGGCCAGCGTCCGGCGGATATGCTCGGTTTCCAGCTGTTCCAGCGTCACCCGGGCGCCAACGGAAACACTGTCGTCCGCCCGGTGGGAAAACTCCTCCGGCAAGTCCGCGCTGTCGATCAAATCGCCAGAGGCAAGAATGACGGCGCGCTCGATGACGTTGCGCAATTCGCGCAAGTTGCCCGGCCAGGCATAGCGGACAAAAGCCTCCCGCACCGCGGGAGAAAAACCCCGGGTCTTTTTTCCGAGGCCGGCGGCAAAGAACGAGCAGTAGTTTTCCGCCATTCGCATAAGGTCGGCCGGACGATCCCTAAGGCCGGGAAGATGAAGGCTGATGACGTTGAGCCGATAAAAGAGATCCTCGCGGAAACGCCCGGTTTTTACCTCTTCCGCCAGGTTCCGGTTGGTGGCGGCGATGACCCGCACATTCGAGCGACGCACCTTGGCCTCGCCCACGCGCTCATATTCCCGTTCCTGCAGCAGACGGAGCAGCTTCGGCTGGATCTCGCGAGGGAGTTCGCCAATTTCGTCGAGAAAAAGCGTGCCGCCCTCGGCCGCGGCGACTTTGCCCAACGTGTCGCTGACCGCGCCGGTGAAGGAGCCCTTCACGTGACCGAAGAGTTCGCTTTCGAGCAATTCGCGCGAAAGACTCGGGCAGTTGACGGTGACAAATGCGTTATCCTTCTGTGCACCGCGCCGGTGAATTTCACGGGCGAGCATGCTTTTGCCGGTCCCGCTCGGTCCGAGAATGAGAATTGTCGCCGGCGTTTCGGCCGCCTTGAATGCCATCTGCAGCACGCGCTGCACGGCGGGTTCGCTGGATTCGAAATCGATTTGCGGCGATTGCTCGACGAGTTGGGTTTCCAGCTGCTGAACGCGCTGCTCCAGCTTTCGCGCACGCGCGACCTTTTCGAGCACCTGGCGAATTTGGTCCGGAGTAAATGGTTTTGGAATGAAGTCGAAAGCGCCCCGGCGCATCGCCTCGACCGCGGTGCTGATATTCGCAAACGCAGTGAACATCACGACGACGAGCGAAGGTTGCGCTTGTAATAGTTTTCCCAATACAGCGAGGCCGTCTTCCTGGCCAAGATTCACGTCGAGGAAGCATACGTCCACCGCTCCTTCCTCCAGCGTTTTAAGTGCGCGCAGGCCGTTAGGAACGGCAACCGCTTCGTGCCCCATGGTTTCTACGGCCAGACCGGTCGTTTTCCGGATGCCAGGTTCATCGTCAACAATCATTACGCGCATGTCGGTGCGGGAGGGGGATTATGTTCCAGCCATCTTGTTCACAGCCATGGAGGTGGTGCAAGCGCCGGCTGTATAAAAAGCCAAGGCGGGGCCGCTTGCGCGACCCCGCCAGGTCCAGCTTCAACTAACAATCCCGGAGGCTATGCCCCCGGGAATTCAAAAAATTTTTTCGAAAAGAACGGAGATAATCAACCCGTGCCAGTACGTCGATGACGGTGCCAAATATACACCCAAAAACTCACCAACGCCAGCAACAGACAGCTTATCGCCACTACGCCCCCCAAGAGACTCGCAAGGTGACTCCCAGTTCCCAAAAAAGTGAAGACAGAGCTCACAATTGCAATCAAGAATAGCGTAATTGCCCAATTTAAAAGCAGGGCATCGTCGATCTTCAAACGCCCACAATTTTTGTGGGAGTCGGGCGGTTCGGTATATGACTGGTAAGAGGACATGGCGACGTGCGCTGTTTATCGACGTAAGTGCATTCTGCGAATTTCGTGCCACCTGCAGACGCGTGAGCTACGCGTTTAAAATGAATGCATTAGGAAAATCTTCAGAAAGACTTTCGGACGCGGCATGCAGTTTGCGGCCCGGCGGCAGACCGATTTCCCGCAAAATGCATGCCCTGCAAACGGCTCTTATACGCTCGCTTGGCGAGGGGATTTCCCGCGAAAATTCGATTTCTAATGTCGAGCCCGCAGGAATATCCGTTCACATTTTTAACCTTTGATCATGTCAGCCGATTCCACTCCCTCCATATCCGCCGCTAAAAAATCCGCCGAAAGCCCGACGGCAGGAGCTCGCTTGCCCGATCTTGAAATTAAAGACGCTCAACTGATCTTCGAGGTCGCGTGGCAGGAACTGGAGGCCGCTTTCCCTCGTAGCGAACTTCGTTTCCCAAAGGAACTCCTGCTTCTCGGTGGCGCACCTGGCGCAGGTAAAGGCACGAACACGGCTTTCATCGCGAAGGCGCGCGGGCTCACTTGCCCTCCGATCGTGATGAGTGCGTTGCTCGATTCACCCGAAGCCCGCCGCATCAAAGATGCCGGCAGCATGGTCGGCGACCGCGAAGTCGTGGGCATTTTATTGAAGGAATTGCTGCGTCCTGAATACCGCGACGGCGTCATTCTCGACGGTTTTCCGCGTACGAAAGTTCAAGTCGAATGCTTGAAACATCTGGTCAACAAAATGCACCAGCTGCGTCGCGAGTTTTATCACACGCCGCTGAGTATTCATTTTCGTCAGCCGACGATCCACATCATGGTGCTCTTTGTCGACGAGCGCGAAAGCGTGGCGCGTCAATTGAAACGCGGCCGCGAAATCCAAAAGTACAACGAAGAAGTCCGACGGACGGGGATCGGCGAGATTCAAGAAGAACGCGCCACCGATTACGACGAGGCGCTGGCTCAACGGCGTTACCGCGTGTTCAAGGAACAAACTTGGGCCGCCCTTCAGTCTCTGAAGGAGATTTTCTATTACCACTTCATCAACGCCCAAGGTTCGATCGCCGAGGTCGAGCAGAACATTCTTAAGGAACTTCAATATCAGAGCACCCTCGAACTCGATCCGCGGACGCACGATATTTTGCGAAATCTGCCGGTCGCAAACGAGATCATCGTTCATGCCCGCCAGGAACTTGTGAAGCGACTCGATAGCTATCAATTCGAGCACGCGGAACTGCTCACCCGCGTCGTGGTGTTTATAGAAAAGAAAATTCTACCGATTGTGCTGCGCCACGCGATTTCAGGCATCGCTCAGGTCAATACCGAGGATTCGCTATTGGACGATTCGCTCGCGTTGGCCATGCTCATCGACGTTTTTTCCGAACGCGGTTTCCACGCCGTGGTCGATCTTCACCGCATCGAAATCCCGGAAAAATGCGATCTTACGACCGGGCTTATCACGTGCCGGACCAAGAAAGTGTACCGCGTCCAGATCCGCTTCCAAGGCTCCGAAATCCGCCGCGGCTAAAGGCCTAAAGGCGGTGGCGAGGTGCCGACTTTAGGAGAAGTTCAAGTGAATCAGGGCGTTACACTCGTCTCGGCGCTGCGTGATAGCCCATTTCGCACGGCGGCGGGTTAATCCGCCGATAGTAAGCCTCTAACCCGGATTTCTTTAATTGATTTTTTACATCGCTTTAACTTCTCCCTGTTTGGGCCGATGTAAAAGTGATGGAACCACGCCGCCCAGAAGTTGTAGCTACTGCACCGCCCCGTGACTATATTGTCGCCGTTGCGCAGCACGTTTCACCGTTTCGCTCGCGATGAGTCAGCCGCTCACAAATTCCTCTCCAGCCCGCCATAGCTTCCAGGATTTGCCGGAAGCCGTGCAGACATTGTTGCGTGACGAGGCCAACCTGTCCATGGCGCGGCATATTCTCGAAGATGCCCGAAATGACGCCTTTGTTCGCAAAGATGAATTGCAGCAAAGCCGTCCGAAAATCGGTTTGCTGATGTCGAAACAACAGCGCGAGGAACTGGCCGCGGCCACTGCGGCCCTGCAAAATCAAACTCAAGTGATAGAAGCCATGCTGGCTCGCGTCGCTGCTGCACGCGAACGTCTGCAAGCCCCGCTCCGAACTCTTCTGCTCCACCACATAGAACAGGCCGATCCGCTTTATAAACAGGGCCTGCGCGCTTCGCGTTTTCATGAACACTGGCGGCGCGGCCACGCTGTCGTCGCCGATCGTCTGCAAGGGTTTCTCCGCGATCTCAAAGTCGCCCGCGCATCCCTCGGGCTCGCCGCATCCAAAGGGCAGCTCAACCATACGGAAGAGACAAACTGGAGCATCACCACTTTGCATGGCGCCAGCGCCGCACTCGATCTCGAGATCGAACGGCTCAATCATTGGGCGGTGGAGCACGCGGCGTGCGTGAAAGGCACTCATTTTGCCCGGGTGCAACTTCCACAGCTCGAACAATGGTCCTGCGTCGCCCGCACCGAAATGCTCGGTCGCAGCACACCTTCCGTTGCCTATGCGACGGTGGAAGCGCTGTATTCCGAGTTCATCGAATATCGCCAGCCCAGCCTCGATACTCTCACCGGGATGTTTCAAGCCGCCGCCGACGAACACAGCCAGATCGCGGAGGCGCGACTGCGGCAACGCTGGAGTCAGTATTTGAATTATGCCGAGTGCCATCTCGTCACCGATGCCGATCTCGAGCCGACGCTCGTCGACATCGAGAAACGTCTTTCCTCCAGCGAACGCGCGCGCCTCGCCGCACAATTGCCTTTCGATCCGTTCACCACTGAACGGTGAACCTGCCTCTCAGTCCGACCGATGCCGTCGAGCGCGTCCGGTCATTGGGACGAAAGAAACCGGCAGTAATTCCTCCTCTGTCCAGTCCTCGCCATTGAGATCGCGTGTGACCAGGACCAAATGCTGCCAGTGCAACGAACCTACTGGCATCACTAACCGCGCTCCCGGCCTCAATTGATTCAGCAAAGCCTCAGGCACCTTGTCGGCCGCCGCTGCCACGAGTATGCCGTCATAAGGCGCATGCTCCGGCCAGCCGGAAAATCCATCCCGCACTGCAATTTCAACGTTCGATAAGCCCAGTTCCGCCAGTAGCGCCTGCGCGCGCTCCGCCAGCCGCGGTACAATTTCCACGCTGTACACCGCTGTGGCCACAGCGGACAAGACCGCGGCCTGATAAGCTGAACCGGTTCCAACATCCAAAACGCGGGCGCCTTCAGCGGGAAGCTGAAGCACCTCGGTCATGTATGCCACGATGTAGGGTTGGGAAATCGTCTGGGCCGCGCCAATCGGAAGCGGACGATCCTCGTAAGCCGCCTCGCGCTCCGATTCCGGCACAAACATATGCCTTGGCACATGCCGCATGGCTTCGAGCACCCGCTCATCCCGAATCCCGCGTGCAGCAATTTGATCGCGCACCATCTCCGAGCGCTGAAGGTCGAAAACATCGTCCGACGTTTTCATGGGCATAGCATAGGCCCATTTTGCCGCGGCTCAAGCCGCGCTGACTATTCGTAGCGCAGCGCCTCGATCGGATCGAGCCGCGCAGCCTTCCAGGCTGGGTAAAAACCGAAGATCACGCCAATGCCGCCGCAAACCAGCAGGCCCACCGCCACCCAGACCCACGGGAAAACCAGCGCGCCTTTCATGAAAAGCGCGAGCGCAATACCGCCGCCGACTCCGATGGCAACCCCGACCAAACCACCCACCAGCGACAAAGCCACCGCCTCGATGAGGAATTGCATCAGGATGTTTTTCTGTTTCGCGCCAATGCTCTTGCGAACCCCAATCTCTTTCGTGCGCTCCGTCACGCTCACGAGCATGATGTTCATCACGCCCACGCCGGCCGCGAGCAAGGCGATCGCACTGATGACAAAAGCGCCGATGGAAATGATGTCCGCGATTTTGTTGAACGACTCGATGAGCGAGTCGTTGGAAAAGATTTCGAAATCGTTTGGATCTTCGGGATCGAGCCCGCGCACCTGGCGCATCAAACCGATCGCTTTATCCTGCGTCGGCCCAAGTTCGTCCTGGCTTGGCGCCTGCACGGTGATGCCGATCGAACGCCATTGGCGTCCGTAAATGGCCAGCCAGCGCGTGATTGGGGTGACGATAAAATTATCCTGACTCTGCCCGAACGACGTTCCTTTGGGTGCAAATTGACCGACCACATTAAAATTCTGCCCGCCGACACGCACGTTGCGTCCCAGGGGATTTTCGTTGGGGAAAAGGACCCGCGCCACCTCGTCGCCAATCACGCAAACCGGGCGGCCCAGCGCCACGTCCTCGGGGCTCAAATTACGACCGTTCGCAATTTCGTAGTTTCGCGAAGTGCTGAAATTTTCATCGGTGCCAACCAACCCCGTGTTCGGGTTGGTTTTCTTGTCGCCGTTCACCACGCGCAATCCGCGGCGCCAGATCGTGAGGTTAATCTTTGCACTGTCACCCATCTGCTCCTTGAAACGATCCGCCATCGGATAGGTGATGTCCCGTCGGTTGCGAAAACGCTCCCGAGGATCGCTGAAATTAATGGCGGGATATTTGTTGATTTGAAAACTGGCCGAACCCAGCACCGTGAGATTTGCCTCAACCTGCCCGCGCAGGCCCGCAATCACCGTCATCACTCCAATGACAGAAAAAATACCAACCGATATGCCTAAAACGGTCAGGCTTGAGCGAAGCTTGTTTGCGTTCAGCGAAGCCAGGGCGAGGCGGAGAATTTCAATCAACAGCATGGCAGTTTACTCGTAACGAAGAGCCTCCACTGGATCGAGCTTGCTGGCCTGAAACGCGGGAATGAAACCGCTGAGCACGCCTGTCATCACGGATAAAAACAAACCAACCCCCACCAACAAAGGCGAAAACACCAGCGGGAAGGTTTCTGAAATGCGTCCGACGAGAGTCGCAAGACCCCAGGCGACGGCGAGCCCCGCGACACCGCCGACCAGGCAAATGCTCACGGCTTCGATCAAAAATTGCAGCAGGATCGTGCGTCTGCGTGCGCCGAGCGCCTTGCGCGTGCCGATTTCCTTCGTGCGTTCTTTTACGCTCACGTAAGTAATGTTCATGATGCCGATGGCGCCGACCAACAGCGCAAGCCCCGTGATACCGAGGCCGGCGATGGCGATGCCTCGCTTGATCGGATCGAGCTGTTCACGCACAACTTGCTGACTGTTGATTTCAAAATCGTCCTTCTTCTCGGGCCCCAGCTGGCGAATGCGTCTCATCAGGCCACGCAACTCTTCCTTGGCTTCGTCCATGCGCGCCGTGTCAACCTGCACACGAATACTTGGATCTGCCCAATTGATCGGGAAGTAGCGTCGAAACGTGTTGATTGGCATGATCGCCATTTGATCGAGGCTGAAAAGCCCAAGGAAACTGCCCTGCCGCGCCGCCACGCCGATCACCGTAAACTGCTGGTCGCGGATCCGAACATTTTTTCCTTCCGGCGACTCGTTAGGGAAAAGCGCGTTGGCCACGTCGACGCCCAGAATGAGCACATTGCGCGCACTGTGCGCCTCGATCTCGCTGAAAAAACGCCCCTCGCGCATGTCGGCACGCATGATCCGGGGGTAATCGGCACCGTAGCCGTTGATATGGATATTGGTCACACGGTATTCTCCGCGAACCAGCGTAGCGCTCCAATCGGCCGCCGGCACCGCCAGCTTAAGCGGGCATTCGGGATGAGCATCGACCCATTCGTTGATGCGCTCGGCAAAGGCGGGTTTGATCGGCGGACGATTGCGGTAATTCCACCAGTCGTTTGAAGCATCGCGCCATGGCCATTTCGTCACGTACAAGACGTCGTCGCCAAAGCCGGCCAGGCTTTTTTCCACTCCAGCATCTATCCCTAAAATCGCCGTGCCCATCAGCGTGACAGCGATGATGCCGATAATCACGCCAAGTGCCGTCAGAAGCGAACGCATCTTGTTCGCGCGAATTTGCGTCCACGCGATGCGAAACGATTCAGACAATTCGTAATAAAGACGCCGCATGGAAATTCAGGCCGTCACGTCCGACTCGATCAGGCCGTCGCGCAGACGCACGACACGACGGGCGTGGCGGGCAATGTCTTCCTCGTGCGTGACAACAATGATGGTGTTGCCCTGAGCGTAGAGCTGTTCGAAGAGTGCCATGATTTCTTCGCCGGTGCGTGAGTCGAGATTGCCGGTTGGTTCGTCAGCGAGGATGATCGAGGGCTTGTTGACGAGAGCGCGGGCAATGGCCACGCGCTGACGCTGGCCGCCGGAAAGTTCATTCGGCTTGTGAAACATGCGTTCGCCGAGACCGACGTTGTGCAATGCCTGCTGCGCGAGCTCCAGCCGTTCGGCCTTGCGCACGCCGGCATAGATCAGCGGAAGCTCGACGTTATGCAGGGCGTTGGAGCGTGGCAGAAGGTTAAAGGTCTGGAAAACGAAACCGATCTCCTTGTTACGGATTTCAGCCAGTTCGTCATCGACCATGTGCGCTACGTTTTTGCTGTTGAATTCGTAGCGACCGGCGGTGGGCGTATCGAGGCAGCCAAGCATATTCATGAGCGTGGACTTGCCGCTGCCGGACGGGCCCATGATGGCGAGGTACTCGTTGCGATGAATTTTCAGGCTCACGCCGTTGAGCGCGCGGATGAGTTCCGAGCCCATCTGGTAGAACTTTGTCACCGCCTCGATCTCGATGACGAGCGCGCCTTTCGGTCGGATGACGCGCGGGCCTGAGGCGGCCGCTGGAGAGGGAGAAATCATGATAACTTCGACGGTCGCCCGTTATTTTTTTCCGCCCTTTTTCGGGTCATCGACTTTCACCTTCATGCCATCCTTGAGGGTGCGACTGATGGCGGCGTAACTACCGCTCACCACTTCGTCGCCCTCCTTCACTCCTGATTTCACTTCCATGTGGGAGGTGTCAGCGATGCCGGTTTCGACGGAAACCATTTTGACGGTATCGCCATTGCGGATGAAGACGACGCGGTTGAGTTTTTCGCGGTCGGACTTTTCGGCCTGCTTCTGCTGTTTTTCGCTGACCGCGGCGGCATCGCCGGAGCCTTTTTTCTCGTCGATCTTTTTCTGGCGGTCGTCGGCCTGTTCGGTCACCGATTTTTTCGTCTCACGATCGCGGGTGGTGACGGATTGTATCGGGACGGCCACTACATTCTCGACGGTCTTCGTTTCAACATCGGCGTTGGCGCTCATGCCGGGGCGGAGAGGCACGTCCTTGTCGAGGATGCGGATTTTGACTTGGAAGTTCGTGATTTCGTCCTGCGTGCCCTGGCCGGTGACTTTGGCCGCGGAACCGATTTCCTTGACGACGGCTTCGAATTTGCGGCCGGGAAACGCATCGATGGCGACCTTGGCCTTATCGCCCACCTTCACGTTGACGATGTCGTTTTCGTTAATGTTCACGCGGACTTCCATGTTGGTGAGATCCGCGACGCGCATGACTTCGGCCATGCCGTAGGAGCCCGTGGCGGCAACGCGTTCGCCGACTTCGCTGGAGCGCGAGCTGACGGTGCCATCGATTGGGGAATAGATGGTGGTTTTGGCGAAAAGGTCGCGGGCCTGTTTGAGCGAACCTTCGCTGCGGCGGATGTTGGCCTGGGCGCTTTCGAGATCCGCCTGAGCGCTATCGAGCGTGGTTTTGGCGGTGGTGAAATCGGCGTCGGAAATCAAGTTCCGCGAGTGCAGGTCCTGACTGCGTTTAAAATCTTCCTCGGCCTTCGCAAGACGGGCGGTTTGGTCGACGAATGCGGCTTTGGAGGCGGCGAGCGAGGCCTCGGCCTGGTCGACTTGGTAGCGATAGTTGTCGGGCTTGATGCTCACGAGGAGATCGCCTTTTTTGACCGCGTTGCCCTCGCGCAATGGCAGTTGAATGATTTCGCCGGAGACTTCCGGTGCGATCTTCACCTCGACCTCGGGCTGAATCTTGCCGGAGGCGGAAACGAGCTGGGTGATGGTTTTGATCACAGCCTTCTCAACGTTGATGCGCACCACGCTGGCTTCGGCTTTCCGTTTCATGATCGAGGTCGTGATCAGCGCAATGATCACGACTACAGCGATAATGATGTAGAGAGGCAGGCGGGAGCGTTTCTTTTTGGCAACAGGGACAATGCCCGGCCGGAGCTGGTCGGAGGAGGTTGCAGGCGTCATGTTAAAGTCTTGGCTGTTATAAGAACACCGGGTGCGAGACGTTTGTTACACGAAAAAGCTACAAACGGTGCAAACCCCGGCTGAACGGTTATTCCCGTGCTTATGTGTGCGTTAAGCCACCGAAATCCACGCGAATTTTGAGGACCCGCGAGGTTAGGTCTTTCCACCTCCGTGGAGCGCCGCGCCGACAATTCCGGCAGCATTGTGCATTTGGGCCGCCACGAGAGGCGCGCGGGTTTTCAGGTGGGGAAAAAATTTCTCGCTCTTCGAACTAACGCCTCCGCCCAGAATGATCAGATCCGGGCTGAACAGCAGTTCCATTAGTGCCAAGTAGCCGTTGAGACGCTTGCTCCACGCGTGCCAGCTCAAGCCGCGGTCTTTGCGGACGGAGGCGGCGACGTCTTTTTCGTAATCGTGACCTTTGTGCGGCACGTGGCCCAGTTCGGTATTGGGTACCAGTACGCCGTGGCGAAACAATGCCGAACCCACGCCCGTACCCAACGTGAAAAGCATCACCGTGCCCTTCCGGCCTTTGCCCGCGCCAAAATGCATCTCGGCCACGCCAGCCGCATCGGCGTCGTTGATCACTTTCACCGTCCGGCAACGTGCAACCTTGGCCACCAACCGGCCGAGATCGCAATCGATGAAATCGTGATCCACGTTGGCCGCTGTTTTCACCACGCCGTTCAATACCACCCCAGGGAAACCAATTCCTATCGGCCCCCGCCATTCGAAATGTTTCGCGATGTCCGCCACCACGCGCGCCATGTGTTTTGGCGATATTTTTTCCGGCGTTTCGATGCGATGACGCTCCGCTAAAAGCTTGCCCGTGGAAATATTGACCGGAGCGCCTTTTACCGCCGAGCCGCCAATGTCGATGCCGAGAACGTGCATGCGGGAAGCTTGGTTTTCAACAACCGCATTGTCCATCCTGACCATGCGGATGACCGTGCGAAATTTCATCCGCCGTCGCCGGACGCACCGCGACGATTTCGACGTCAAACGTCAGGTCCACGCCAGCCAACGGATGATTCGCGTCGAGCCATACTTCGTCGCCTTCGATTTTTGTCACCATCACGACCGGAGCGAAGCGGTCGTCGCCGGCCTGAAAGCGATCGCCGACGTTCAACTCGCCTTCGATCGGCAATGCGCCTCGCGCTACGCGTTGCACCTGGGACTCGTCGCGAACGCCGTAAGCCTTTGCCGCCGGCACCGCGACGCGACGTTTTACGCCCGCGACTTCACCGCGCAATTGCTCCTCGAGGCCTTCGATGATTTGCCCGGCGCCTTCCAAGTAGCTCACCGGGTCGCCGCCGCCCGACATATCCAAAACCCGGCCCTGCGAATCGCGCAGCGTATAGTGAAAAGTGACAACAGATCGCTCCATACCGCGATGCAGGCTAAATCCTTGATTCCGTGCAATCCTTCGTCCCGAAAATTGGGGAATTCTGCGATAAATCCATTTCTCCAATAACTTCCGTTACTTTTTACCTAAGTTGCACCCCGTAAAACCCTTCTTAAATTGCCAATTAATTACATCTAGCAGCTTGCAACCCGTCGTCAATGGGGCCAAATCCCTACCATGCGCTTTTTGCGCCTATCCCTTATTGTCCTCATTGCAACCGCTTCGGTCGCGACTGCAATCGCGTCGATCAGCGAGGCATTTACTTGGACGGGCTCGGCCGGGGATCAGAACTACAATAATCCGTCCAATTGGCTCGGCGGCGTGGTTCCGCCCAACAATGGCAGCGCCACACTCATCTTCGGCGATGCCGCTGGCACCCGTGTCACGCTACCGCTCGTGCTCGATGTCGCCCAGATCCAGTTCGAAAACAGTCCGTCCAAAAACTATACGTTCAACACCGGTCTGCTCACGTTCCTCACGGTCCGAAACGGCCTGAGTGTCACTTCTGGCGGTAGCACGTTTCTCGGCGAAAACATCACGCTCAACATCGCCGACACGCAGTATTTCTACGTTGCTTCCGGCAAACTCGATATTGCCGGCGGTCTCATCGGCGGCGGTGATCTTGTGAAATCCGGCGGCGGCCTGCTTCGTCTCGACGGTTTCAATCTCCTGCATGGCAGCACGCAGGTCGATGGCGGCGCGCTTATCTTTTCCAACACTTACGCGCTGCCTTCGGGCAGCATTTCCGCCTCGGCCAACGGTTACGTCGGCGCGGAAAATCAGAGCACGCTCAAACTCATGCTCGGCCAGCTCAACTCCAGCACTTTCGCCGGGTCCATTGGCCTCGATTCCGCGCCAGGAGGCTCGCTCTCGACTTTCACCGATCAAATCGACGTCACCAATCTCACCAACTACGCCGGCCTCGGTTCAACCACGGTGGCGAAACTCACCGGCAATTTCCGCGTCTCTTCCAACCAGGACTACCGTTTCAGCGGCGGCGCCGGCACTCTCTTCGTCCAGACCAATCTCACGAATTACGGCTCCGACCTGCGTCTCACGTCGGTCCATGGCACCCCGCTCAGCGTTTTCCTGCAGGGTTCGAATAATTTCGGCGGCAGCGTCAACGTCCTCAATTCCGTCCTCGTTCTCGACAGCCATCAGGCAGTATCCAGCGGAAAAGTACTGAACATCGACGGCCCCGGCTACATCGGTGCCACTGAGCGTTTTGGCGGTTCAACCTCCAGCTTCCTCTCCCAGCTCAAGGCCGGAAGCCCCAACTCCATCGCCGGCTTCGACTCCACCAACATTTCCGCGCCCCGCACGATTACCGAGGACATTGACCTCTCCGTCGGCGGCACGCGCAACGACCCTTACTACCTCGGCACCACGACCAAGGTCACGCTCACTGGCAAACTCACGCCGACCAATGGCGATTCGCTTTATCTCACCGCAGTCAAAGGTGGGCATCTGATCGTTGGTTCGACCTTGGGCAACAACATCCCCGGCGTCGTGGTCGGTCAGGCCAATTCCTTCGATCCGCAAGGCGGCACAGTGGAACTCACCGGCCACAACAACTACTCCGGCGGCACCAAGATCCTCGGCGGCACCCTCCGCGCCAGCAATAACTCCGCTCTCGGCACCGGCTCCGTCGACGTCGGCTCGGGCGCCACGCTCGACATCAGCTCCGGAACCAGCATCTCGAACCAACTCGACATTGCCTCCGGTGGACGTCTTTCCGGCCGCGGCGCCATCGGCACACCCGGCGGAGTTTACTTTGGAAACGGAGCCATCCTTTCGCCCGGCGGCCCCGGCAGCATCGGCACCCTCACGTTTAATTCCAAGGTCACCTTCGGCTCCGGTTCGGTCCTCGAATTTGACATCGGCAACCTCAACGCCGGTGCCGGCATCGGCTGGGACCTCGTCAACGTCAACAGCCTCGTCAATCTCGCCGCCCAAGGTGGTTCGCTCATCACGCTCGATCTCAAGACGCTCACGCTCGGTGGCTCCGCGGGCTTGCTTACGGGTTTTGACGCCACGCAGTCATATAGCTGGCTGTTTCTCTCCGCGAACAACATCTCGGGTTTCTCCAGCGACAAATTCGTCTTCGATACCTCCGGTTTCGCCAACAGCCTCGGCAACGGAAACTTCTTCGTCACGCAGGGAAATGCCGGCCTTTCGATTAATTTCACCCCGGTACCCGAGCCCGGCACCTACGCGCTCTTCGCTCTTGGTCTTGGCATTCTTGGCCTGCGCGAACTCCGCCGCCGGCGGAAGTAAAACCGGTTCAGGCGCACAAGAATATCTGGCGTTTGAAGGCAGGGACGACCCGCCGGTCGTCGGAAAATGTATCCTTGGGAAATCCCCGCTCCCACACGGACGTCCCGGCGGTCCGTCCCTACCAGCCGAGCCGCGGCAGTCGTTTATCTGTCTGAGCTAGAACGTATATTTTTCAGACGAAAATGGTCAAAATTGCCTGCAAAAGCTCGTTGTTTGGCTGTTTGTCTCAATTGCGTAGCCGCAGTCTCAATTGCTACGTTGTTTGTCTCAATTGCTAGGCTGCCTGTCTCATTTGCTAGGCTGTTTGAGCCGGTTGCTAGCGTGTGCGAGGTCGTTGCTTTGGCGTACGCAGCCATTGCTTTCGCGTCACAGGTCGTTGCTAGACCGTTCGTGCTCATTGTTTGGACGTTCGACCTAGTTGCTCGACGGTACGATCTCGTTGCTGCGTCCTCAGCGGTCATTGTTTTGTGGTCAGAGCTCATTGTTTGCGTGTCAGCGGCTGTTGCGCGGCTGTTCGCATGAGTTGTTTCAATGTTTGCGTGAGTTGTTTCGACGTCTGCATGAGTTGTTTGGATGTCTACATGAGTTGCGTGGCCGTTTGCCTGCATTGTTTCGATGTTCGTGCGAGATGCGCGGCTGTCTGAGTGTGTTGCTTGGCTGTCCGGACGAGTTGCGGCGCTGTTCGGATGAGTTGTTTGAAGGTTAGCAACTGTTGCGACGCCGTTCATTTCAGCTGCTCCGCCGCTCCGACGAAAAAACACGCCTGCCGGATTTCCAGCAGACGTGTCTTGGCTAAAACAACCTGACTCAAATGCAGCGGCTTCCGCGGCGATGAGAACTCACCCGCTGATGATGCCTTTGGCTTTCCTCACGAGGTCCATGAATTCGTGACGGTAGCCATTCGCATCTTCGCCGAGACCGGACTCCGCCCAGCCTTGCACCGCCTCGAAGGAGGTCGTGCCTTTGTGCGGCGACTCGCGCAGCAACATGCCGAATCCGGCAACGGCGGCAGCGAATTTGAAGTCCTGGCTCGCATTCGCGAACACTTCGCCGATGTCAATCAGCGGGAATTCCAACTTGCTGCTCACATCGGAAGACGGGGCTTTGTAGCGAAGCTTCAGGGTGAGTAGTTCGGGAGACGCGTCGGCTTTGGCGGTCTTGGCATCTTTTTTGGCGGTGGCGGGCTGGTATTTCAATGGGTCGACCGCGGGGATGTCCGTCGGCGATTCGACGCCGACCGGCACGATTTCGTAGAGCGCTGTCACGGTGTGGCCCGCGCCGATTTCGCCGGCGTCGATCTTGTCGTTGTTGAAATCCTCCTTCTTGAGCATGCGGTTCTCGTATCCGATCAGGCGATACGACTGGACCCTGGCGGGGTTGAACTCGACCTGGATCTTCACGTCCTTCGCGATCGTCACGAGCGTGCCACTGAGCTGATCGGCGAGGAGCTTTTTCGCCTCGGCAAGGTTGTCGACGTAACCGTAGTTGCCGTTGCCCTTGTCGGCGAGCTTCTCGAGCGTGGAGTCCTTGTAGTTGTTCATGCCGAAACCAAGCGCCGTAAGGAACACGCCGGACTTCGCCTTTTCCTCGACGAAGCGGATGAGGTCGCCCTGGTTGGTCACGCCGACATTAAAATCGCCGTCGGTGCAGAGCACGACGCGGTTGGCGCCGTCCTTGATGAAGTTGGCCTTGGCGATGTCGTAGGCGAGCTGGATGCCCATCGCGCCGTTGGTCGAGCCGCCCGGCCGCAACGCGTCGATCGCGTCGAGGATTTCCTGCTTCTGCGAGATTGGCGTCGAAGGCAGCGCGAGGCCCGAGGCTCCGGCGTAGACTGCAATGGCCACGCGATCGGTCGGCTTGAGCTTCTCGACGAGCACGCGCATCGATTCCTTCACGAGCGGGAGTTTATTCGGCTCGTTCATGGAACCCGAAACATCCAACAGGAACACAAGGTTCAGCACGGGACGTTCCACTTCGGAAAGTTCGCGGCCCTTCAGCCCGATGCGCACGAGGCGGTGCTGCGGATTCCAAGGCGCGCTGGCGACCTCCATCGTGGTGGCGAATGGCTTGTCGTCTTTTGGCGCAGTGTAGTTGTAAGGGAAATAATTGACCATTTCCTCGATGCGCACGGCATCGCGCGGCGGACGGCGGCCGAAGTTCAGGAAGCGCCGCAGGTTCGAATACGCCGCGGTGTCGACATCGATGGAGAACGTCGAAAGCGGATTGCCCGCGGTGTCGAGATAGCTGTTATCGACAATCTGGTCGTAGGTCTCGGTGTTGAAGGACTTGGCGGCTCCGCCGACGGCGGCGACAGCGACTTCCGCCGGCATTTCCATGCGAGGCGGTTCGGTGGCGACGCTGAAACTATTCAGCGCAATCATCCCTTCGTTGTTTGAGGCCAGCGGCGGCGGAGCGGAAGGCACTCCACGAGCCCGCCCTGCAGGCGCCGCTGCGGCTTCCTGGCGTTTTTGCATTTGGGAGCGGACTGAATTCTGAACCACCGCACCCACGTCGCTCGCCGCCAAGGAGCCCAAACTTTGATTAAACGTAACGGTGCTCGGCTGCTGCAATGCGAGCGCAGTCGCGCTGCCCTGGCGCTGCCCTTCGACATTCATTTTTTCGAGCTGTACGACCTCGGGATACATGTCGTTTTTGGCGTCCGGCTTCGCCTTATCCGCGAAGGATGGCAGGTGGACGACGTCATCGCCGTCCTTCTTCAATTCGACCTCGATCAAACCGCGGCTGATCGCATCGAGCTTGGCCATCTCCGCGGCCATTTTGCGCTGTTGCACCGCCTCGGCTTTCAGCTGGGCGAGCCTGACGTCCTCACGTTTCAATTTTTGATCCTGCAAAACGAAGATTGCCGCCACACAGGCGGCGGCCAAACCGCCCACGAGGTAGAAGGGCAGGCGCAGAAACTTGCGCGGACGATAGGCTTCGCGCGCAGTCGGCGGTGCATCCTTCACTTGCGGCGGCGGCACGACGAAGGGCAAGGGCTCCTTGGCGAGGGCGGCGGAGAGATCGCCGCTGAGCGCGCGGATTTGCGCGACGGTTGCCTGCGCGGCGGGATTGTCTTTGAGCGCCGCTTCAACGGCCACGTGTTCGGCGGCGTCGAGTTCGCCGAGGGCATAGGCGGTCAGGCGGGGATCGTCGGGCGTGAGATGGGAAATTTTCATCGGTTCGTTCTCCTTGTATTTCAGGTGCGCTGCGCGGCGTATTCGGCGCGGAGGCGGGTGACGGCGTGGTGGATCAAAACGCCGACGTGGCTCACGGAGTGAGCGGTGATGCGGCTGATTTCCTTGTAGCTGAAGCCGCTCTGGAATTTGAGTCTTAGTACTTCCTGCTGGTTCGGCGGTAGCTTGTCGATCATGCGCAGGAGGGCATCGTGGGTTTCCTCCGCTTCGAGGGAACGCGTTGGCCGGGGGTCCTCGGTGCTCACGCGCTCCAGTTCGCCTTCTTCAAAGCGTTTCATGCGCCCCTCCTTCCGCATGACGTCGAGCGCACGATGGCGGCAGACCGTGAAAAGCCATTCGGCGAGGTGGCCGTTAACCGCCGCGGGCGGCTGGCCCATGAGTTTAACAAAAGTATCCTGAACGATGTCGCGCGCGCGATCGGGGTCGCCGACCAGACGCGTCGCGTAGCGAGTGAGCGGCGATTGATAGTCCGCCACCGCGTTCTGCACAAAATTCTCAGCGTGTTCATGGGAGTTATCCCGGTTCATTTTGGGGTCTCTGGTTGAAGTGACCTACGCTGGGTTTAACGCACGAACACGCGCTTTCTTACTAAAAATCTTTTCGCGGCCTTCCGCCGCCTCGGAGCTCCGGGTTAATGCTTGCGCTTGTAGACCACGCGAGTGTCGCAGAAGTGGTCGTGCATGGCGCGTTTCTCGGAGTCGAAGCCGGCAACAATGTAGCCGATGCAAAGCGTGAAGTACTTCGCGAGAACCTCGGAAAAATAGCGGCCAACAATCTGGCCAGTCCCGAGCGAATCGCCGCGCGTGCTTATCACCTGCAAGCCGAAGATCATTTTACCCGGGGTGGCGGCGAACTTCTTTAGGAAGAACCAGTAGAACGCCAAACGGATGACGCTATCCAAAAATGCCAGCAGCATGATGCGCTGAAAGAGCGGCTGCATCGCCTCCGGGCTCATCTGCAAAATATCGAACGGGTTGAGGTCTCCAAGACCGAGCGAACGCGTCAGCACTTGTGCGATTCCCCACAAAATCACCCAATCAATCAGCTTCGCCGCAACTCGGATCCAAAATCCCGCGTAGTTGACCCGCTCGCCCAAAATCGCCGAGACGTTAACGCTTTCGAAGGAGGCTGCAGGGCGCATATCCCCAACGGAGGGTTCGACAGACGGCGCTGTTCGTATCTCGGGCGGCGGCAGCGTCGACTCGACCTCGGCGTACGTTTTCCAATCCGCCATGCCGTGCTTCCAGACGAGCGTTTCTTCGCGAATGATTTTTTCGCGCGCGAGCCGCGCAAATTCCGAATCGCTCACCGGGCCGAGCCGCTGGTTGTTATTGGCGTAGTACCAAGGCATATTTCGCCCCCGAATTTCCCGGCCCCGACGCGCCAACGCAATGGGAAACTTTGCCCTGAATCCGCCCACGCTCCCGGCTGGGATTTCTCGAATTTCGCGCAACCGCCGCTCGATAGCGGAAAATCCACCGCAACCTACGAGCCTATTTTAAACGCAAACTTCCACGTCGTGTGACCGTGCGCGCATTTTCTTTTGGTGTATTTTGAGTCTTTTTGTGGCCAACCTCTGCTAGATTTCTCTTATGCGCACACTCACTGCCGCACTTTTCGTCTTCGCCGCCTTCGCGCCCTGCGATGTTTTCGCCAAACGCGAGTCACCCGTCGAACAAGCCATCCGCACTCATACGCTTCTTCTCGGCAATGGCGCCGAACCCCGCGACCTCGATCCTCACGTCGTCAACGCTTATACCGACTACAACATCCTTATCGCCCTCTTCGAAGGGCTCACCGTGCTTGATGAAGCCACATCGCGCCCGCTGCCCGGCATGGCCGAACGTTGGGATATCTCCAACGACGGACTCGTCTACACCTTCCATCTTCGCGCCGACGCCACGTGGTCCAATGGTGACGCTCTTACGGCCGACGATTTTGTTTTTTCGATGGAGCGCATCCTTTCGCCAGACCTCGCTTCGCAATATGCCTACATGCTCGCCCCGATCAAAGGCGCCGAGGATTACACCGCTGGCAAAATTAAAAACTTCGCCGAAGTCGGCGTCCGCGCCCTCGATCCCCGCACACTCCAGATCACCCTCGCCCGACCCACTCCCTATCTCCTATCGCTCGCCGCACACCAGGCCTGGTTCCCCGTGCACAAGTCCACCATCCTCAAGTTCGGCAAAGCCCACGACCGGGATACGCGCTGGACCCGCCCCGAAAACCTCGTCGGCAACGGCCCGTTCACCCTCGTCTCGTGGGAACCCAATGTGCGCATCGTGGTGAAAAAAAATCCGCGCCATCACGACGCTGCCACCAACCGCATCGAACAAGTCGTGTTTTTCCCGTACGACGATCCCGCGACTGAAGAACGCGCCTTCCGCACCGGCCAGCTTCACGCGACTTACAGCGTGCCCACGAGCCGCATCCCGGTTTATCGCACTCAAAACCCCTCTCCTCTCCGCATCGAACCATTACTCGAAACCAATTATTTTCGCTTCAATGTCACCAAGCCTCCCTTCGACGACCCCCGCGTGCGCCGCGCCCTGAGCCTGGCCCTTGATCGCGCCACCATTGTGCGCGCGGTTCTTCAGGATACCCGCCTGCCCGCCGCCTCCCTCGTCCCGCCCAATACCGCGGGGTACAACTCCACCGCCCGCGCCACCACCGACTTCGCCGCCGCCCGCAAACTCCTGGCCGAAGCTGGATTTCCCGGTGGAAAAGGGTTCCCCCGCGTGGAGCTTCAATACAGCACGCCCGTGATCGATCCCAAGGTTGTCGAGGCCGTCCAGGAAATCTGGCGCCGGGAACTCGGCATCGACGTCGCCCTCGCCGCCCTTGAATTTCGCGTGCACATCGACAACCAGCACAGCCTCGCCTTCCAGATTTCCGCCTCGCGCTGGATCGGCGATTACAACGACCCCTCGACCTTCACCGACCTCATGCTTTCGGTGGGCGGCAACAACGACACGGGCTGGAAAAGCCCGGCCTACGACCAACTCGCCGACGAAGCTGCGCGCGAACGCGACGAGGCCAAGCGTTACGCTCTCCTGCAAAAAGCCGAACAGCTTGTTATCGATGAGGCGCCGGTCGCCCCGTTCTATTTCGGCACCCGCGTTTATCTGATTCGTCCAGAAGTGAAAGGTTGGGTCTCCACCCTTCTCGGCATCCATCGGTACCAGACGCTCTCGCTCGAATAGCTTCATTTCGAACGGAGCGGGCCCTTCCATTTCGAGCCTCAGGCCGAGGGCGACTTGTGCCGATATTAAGGATGTAACCGGACAGCCTTACATCTCTAAGCCGCCATGCCGCTCGGCGATTACAATCACTATCGCCATGGCCACCACCCGTCGACGTGGGGGCAAGCTTCGCACGCGCTTGACTCAAAAACCCTGACGTGGCTCCCGGACGCGATCGCCACCGTAGAAGAAACTGTGCATCGCGGACGCTTGCTCACGCCATCTGAGGCGATGGCGCTCGCATGTGGCGAAGCGCGCCAAGACGAAACACTGTACTCGATTGCGCTAAAATTTTCGTATCGGCACGACTTGGATCTGGACGTGCTGTTGAAGGCGCTGCAGCAGCGGTTTCCAGGGTACGCGTGAGCTTCAGGAGAAGATTACACCAACTCACTTCACCTCAATGCAGCATGCCCAAAAAAAAAGGCCGGCGTTTTGCACGCCGGCCTTGAAGTTTAGTTCAGTGGGTTAGTTTCGATTACAGACCCGGGTCGATCAACAGACCGTTGCCATTGAGCGTCAGGTTGTCGGCTGCAACGCGTCCGGTGAGCTTGGCGCTGCCGTTAATTGTCACCCGACCATTCGGAATGACAACCGAGGCGCTCAAGGAGACGCTGCCGTTCAAGGTGAGATCACCATTGGCGATCTCGAGCGTGAAGGGCTGATCGGCTGCGCCCGACGCACCGGCGCCGTTGAAGTTGACCCCGTTGGCGAGACGAAGCACCACCGGCCCGACGATCTGGATGGTCGAGTTACCATTCATCGTGAGGCGCTGCAGATTATAGACCGCTGGTTCGGTCGCACCGGCAACACCGAGGACGAAGGTGTTGTTGCCGTTCGAGGTCAGGTCACCGTAAGTACCAGCAGGGATCGCAACCGCGCCGATCGCGCCGTTCAACGTGAGGTTGCGCAACGTCGCGAAGTCGCCGATTGGATCTGTTGCCTTGTTCAGGTAAACATAGCGTGTGCCAGCAGGCTGCGGCACAGCGGCGACCACCGGCAATGCGGGAGCGTCGACACGGCGCACAGCGTGACGGAGGACCGCGCCGCCGTTCAGCGTAACGCCGTAGTTATTCGGCGTTTCAATACCGGTGAAGTCGAGCGTGCCGCCGTAGGTGGGACTGCCATTGAGGCGAACCGTTGGCAGACCGGACACGAGGAGATCGAGGGAGACCATCGCTCCACCGTTCAGCGTCACCCATTCGCCGGCGATCATCTGCACCGAACCATCGACATCGCCATTCAACGTTGGTGCATGACGCACGGTTGCGGTGGCGGCGATCTTGAAGGAACCTGTCGCGGAGCCTTCGTAGTTGGCTTCGTCAATCGTGGCCGTAACCGCGTAGGTGCCGGGATAAGTCGGCGAAGAAGTCAGTCCGTCGTAGGTGAAGGCAACATTGAGATCGGCGGGAGCAGTCGTGGCCGTCGGATTGAGCGGCTGACCCGTGTACGAACGGAGCAGATCGCTCAAGGTCACGGTCGCTGGAGCCTTTGCAATGGTTATGGTCAGCATGGCGTTGCCCGTGCCCGCGATATTGGTCGCGCCAATTTCGAGCGTGTACGTGCCAGCCGCGGAAGGTATGCCGGAAATCACACCCGTCGCAGTGTCGAGCGCGAGACCAGGGGGCAGGCTCGAAGCGCTGAAGCTCGTAGGCACATTGCCCGCAGTGATGGCGTAACTGAAGGGCGTGCCGTACATGCCGTCGGCGGCCGTGGCGCTCGTGATGAAGGGCGTGCCGACAATCGTCATCTGCAGCGTGTTGCCGACGAGTGCGAACGAGGCGGCAAATCCGGCGGGCAGGCCGGTGGCAGAGAAGTCCGCCGCGTTGAAATCGGTCGAGCCGAAGGTGCCCACGGTGTAGACGTTGCCTGCGGCGAAAGCCGGACCGGTCGTGCAGGCAAATGAATAACTGCCTGCCGTGCCCTTGAGGAGCGCGCCGGAAATCACCAGACCGTCGGAGCCGGTATCGAGATTGACCGAAACACTGCCGCCCGAATTCCAGGTCAGAGACGAACCAGTCACCTCGCCCAAGCCGGCAACCCCGGGAGCGATGGTGCCGCCGTCGCCCAGTGCAATGCCGCGATTGAGCGTGCCGGTGACGACAAGCTTGCCGCCGTTGTTGACGGTGACGTTGCCACCCGCGCCGACCACGCCGGAAACGAGCAGCGTGCCCGCGTCGACGGAAACGTCACCGGTGAAGGTGTTGGTGCCAGCCAGATTCAACGTGCCGAGACCCGTTTTGCTGAAACCGCCCGTGCCGGTGAGAGATCCACCCAGCACAATGTCAAAAGCCGAACCATTGGCATCGCCAGCCCGGATCGCGGAATCGGCTGGAGTGCCGGCAAGTGCGATTGGATGCGTGGTGCCCCAGGAAGCGATCGCGCCGAGCACGCCGCTGTTCAGTGTCACCGAGGAATTCAGACCGCTCGTACCGTTTTTCACAATGCCTCCCGAACCGAGATTGAGTTCGCCAGTCGCGATCGAAACCGTGGCCGAACCAGCTGTTACGGTAGAATCATAGCCGAGTGTGAGCCGCGCGAGGTTGGTCGCGCCACCGGTGATCAGGAGCTTCGAGACGTTGTTGGCGTTTGTCCCGGGGTTGCGCGACATGATCAGACCGTAAGCGGAATCGAGCACATTGAGCTCGCCGCCGGAGACGTAGATCACGCCGCCGCGTGTCGAGGTGACTTGATAGCCGTTGTGAACGACACCAGTGACAGTGAGTTTGCCACCAGAGACGGTCATGCCGCCCCAGGAATTGCCCGTGCCAAGGCCGATGGTGCCAACAGTGGATTCGCCGCCGCCGATGAGGACGCCGGTGTTCACCGTCTGCGCTTCAGAGTCGCCACTGCGCTGGAACGTGATGTCGTCGGCCGTCATCACGCCTCCCGTTACTCTCACCCAAGCGTTGCGAGCATTGGATGGAATAATCTTTTTGAACGCCGCGGTACCGCCGCTGACCCAAACGCCTGTACCTGTGCCGGAGGTTAGCGTGATGTTGCCCGGCGTGCTGAAGGAGCCACCCGAAATGCGCAATTGCTGCGACGTCGCAATCGCGACGGAAGCCGGGGTAAATGAACCTCCCTCGCCCACTTCGACAATGCCCTTCGTGATCGTAAGCGCCCCGGTCAATTGGGGATTAGGCTGGGTTAGTTTCAGGGTGCCCACGCCGGTCTTGGTCCAGCCCGTGGCACAAACGAGGCTTGCATCAAGAATCGTCGGGGTGGCGTTGGCCGCAGGCACATCCGCCGTGTCGCCCGTCGGCGTCGTGGCACCATCGATTTGGATGGTAGGCGTGCCAGCGCTCGCGAGCGTCAGTGTGTTGGCCGAGTTGCCGCCATTGGTGATCGTCCAACTCGCCGGGCTCGAAAAATCAACATCGCCCGTAATGAGACGCCCGACCGTGCGAGGTGAATCAAGCACCACGGAAATGTCGGTCGTAAGGTCCATACCGCTGAAGTCCGCCGTGGCGCTCGTGCCACCGGCAACGCCGCCCCAAGCGGGATCCCAGTTTGCCGCGACGCTCCAGAGGTTGCCGGATTCGTCATTAATCCAGACGCCGCTTCCAGGGAGGCGCATGGCGTAGAATTGCCCACCCGTGTAGGTGCCGGAGCTGACCGTGTTGCCGGCCAGATCATTGATCGTCGAGTTGGCCTTGCGGTCGAGGCGAAGGGTGCCGTCGCCGCCTGCGCCCGTCACCGTCACATCATAAACCGAACTGTTAATTTGAACCAGCGAGGCAATGGCGCCGGTCATTCCCGTGCCCGTGGCGGTGAGTGTGAAATCTCCCGTATCCACACCCGTGACCGCCTCGGCAAAGGTCACACGGTAAACCAGTGTGCTCGAAAGCGTGCTCGCGGTGGATGGATTGCGCCGCGTGATGGAATTGATTGTCGGCGCGACGGTGTCGACGGTGACCGTCAATGGAGCTGAAGCCGGACTGGAACTTCCGCTAAGCGTAGCCGTTGCAGTGAACTTATAAACGCCGGACGCAAGTGTGGTCCCAGTGTAGTTGAACGAGAAAGTTCCGGACGCCGTGGCCGTAACCGAACCGATCACTCCTGTGCCAACTCGGGTGATCGTCACAACAGAGCCTGCAGGAGCGGTGCCATTGAGAAAGAGCGAGGTGTCTTTGGTGATGAAGTCATTCGTCGGGGTGCCCGTGTCGTCAACAATGGCGGTGAAGACCGGCGGCGCGACCGTCGTATCGATCAAGTAAGCCGCGGAAGCCGAACCTGTGTTACCCGCCAAATCCGTCGCGATTGCCGTGAACGAGTATGCGCCAGGTGAAAGCGCCGCACCGGTGTAGGCCGCGCTCCATGCGCCCAGGCCGTCAGTGACGGCGGAGCCAACGGCTGTGCCGTCGAGCCATACTGTAATGGTCGCGTTTGCTTCAGCCGTACCGGAGAAAACCATGCTCGGCGTGGTCACGATGCTGGTGATCGAGGGCGCGGCAGCCGCGACCGTATCGATCTTGACCACATAGACCGGCGTGGCCGGTGAAGATTTTCCGCCACCGAGGTCCGCCACCGCATAAAACGCATAGTAGCGATCGGCCAGCACCGTGCCGGTGTAATCGAATGTCCATTGTCCCGCGCCGTCCGCGAGGACGGTGCCGATCAAGCCGGTATCGACACGATAAATTGAAACTGCATTGCCGGCAGCGGCGGTGCCTTTGACGAAAACGGTTTGATCCGATGTCACGCCGTCGGTGGTCGAGGCGCCGGAATCGCTCACAATCCCGGTTATAGCCGCGCCGGGAACACCGGTCACCGCCAGAGAATTAATGTAGTGTTCGAGATTAGTATAGCCGTCTGCATTGAGGACGTTGTTGTCGGCAACGAGTGGATCGGTGCCGGCAGCCTGCTCCCACCAATCGGGCATGCCATCGCTGTCGATGTCGGTGGGGGCAAGCCCGCCGTTCAGCGTGCCAATGCCGCCCACTTCACTCTCGTTGAAAATTTGCGCTCCGGTCGTGCCGTACGAAAGCACTTCGTTGACCATATAGGTATCCACGGAGTCACGACTGCGCGAGGCGCCTGAGTAGGTCAGCACTTGTTGCAAAGCCTGCGCGGGAGAGAGCGTCGTCGCGGGTGCGGGATAGGCAAAGGCGGTTGGCACCATCTGGAGCGTCGGGAAATCCGCGTCGGTCACAGGAATGGCATCGAGCACGCCGTCGAGGTTGGTGTCCTGAAGGTTGTTGTTGTGATAAAGGCGGTAGTTGAGATTACCGGTTTTAAATGGTGAGGTGCCCACGCCGGAATTCGGGCCGCCGATGAAATAGCAGCCGATCATGTTGGCAAAAGTATCGCCCGCAGAATCACCCGCCGGGATATAGCCGCCGCCGCTGCCCCAGTTGTAGACGACGTTGTTGATGTAGTCGTTCACACCCTTGACCTTCGGATTGCGCATCCAGTTGTCCGCATAGAGCGTGCGGAAAATGCTTACGCCGCCGCTTGTCTGGATAAGACCGCCAGCCGAATGGATCAGCAGGCCCTGGCCGATGATGCTGTCCTGGATCGTGATGTTGCTGATCGGGGATCCGCTGACTGAAAACGTTTCATCGCGTCCCCAAGAAGCGGATACATGGTCAAAAATCATGTCGTGCCCCGAGGCGATGCCCACGGTGTCCGTGCCGCTGTCTCCGTTGATACCCTCGCGAAAACGCATGTAACGACAGATGGTGTTATTGGCATCCGAAAACGAGATGCGGTTGCCGTAAAGCGCGATACCATCGCCCGGCGCGGTCTGGCCGGCAATGGTGATGTTGGCTTTCACGACCACCGGGGAGGTGATGCGGATGATTCCGCCCACGTCGAAAACCACCGTGCGTCCCGGGGCGCTTACGGCGTCGCGAAAGGAACCGGTGCCGGAATCGTTGAGATTGGTCACGTGATAAACGGTGCCGCCACGGCCGCCGACGGCATTGGCACCGAACCCTTCGGCACCGGGAAACGCCGGGACAGCGGACAGGCTTCCGGCGGACAATAACATTGCACAAGCTGCGCTCAGACTGAGGCGCAGCGCGGAGAGAACACGCGAAGTATTCATAGAGGTGGGAGGTCTAGGCCAGGGTGATGAAGCCTGGTTGGGGAACAGTTGAAACAGACGGGGGTTGAAGCGAAAGGCCGCCACGCACTAGACACGTCCGATGCGAATCAGTTCGCCTCCCTTCCACACACAACGCATGCGAAAACAGGAAACGATAAATCGACAGCAGAGGTGAGAGGAGTGTGGCGCGAAAACGGAAGCCCTGCCCTTCCTGTGCGTCAACGGCAAACTCCGCCTTATTGCTGGACAGTCAGCACGCTCAACAACTCGTCAGCTGTGAGCACAAGTGGGTTCGCTTTCATGCTGCTGGCCTGCTGCGCCTGAGAGACTATTTCATGAAAATTCCCTAACCTCACGCCGTAAGCAGCTAGCGTTGGGATTTTAAGCTTCGCGACGAGCGCTTCGATGTGGCGGACACCGGCTTCGGGCTTCGCCTTCGCGCGACCTGTGAGCCAACTGGCGATTTCACCGTACCGTAACAACGCCCGACTCTCCGGCGCACGCGCGCGCAAAGCCGCAATATTTGCCGCCATCACCGGCGCGAGCAACGTGCCGCAGACCGCTCCGTGTGGCGCGGAAAACATGCCGCCAATCGGTCCGGCAAATCCATGCACAGCGCCGAGCCCGGCATTCGCCAGCGCGATTCCGCTCCACATCGCCGCCTGCGATAAATCCGTACGCGAAGCGATATCGCGAGGATTGGCCCACACCAAATGCAACGCTCGCACGGCGCGCGGAATTCCACTCGCGCACAACGGATCGACCATGGGGTGCGCCCGATTGCAAACGTAGGCTTCGATCAACTGCGTGAGCGCATCCATGCCCGTCGCGGCGGTGATGGCGGGCGGCAAATCCAGTGTCAGCTCGGGGTCGATCAAAGCCGCCCGCGCCAACAAATGCGAACTGCGCAAGCTCACCTTCACCCGACGCTCGGGCACCGCCAGCACGGCATTGCGCGTAACCTCGGCTCCCGTTCCCGCCGTCGTCGGAATCGCCAGCCAGGGCAACGCCGGATTTTTCAAAGGCTTTCCCGCGCCCACCACTTCGAGATAGTCGAGCACTGCGCCCGGGTTGGTCGACAGACCCGCTATGGCCTTCGCAGTGTCGATCACACTGCCACCGCCAAAACCGACAATCAATTCCGCCTGCACCGCGCGCGCCGCCGCCAGTCCTTGCGCGACGGTGTCGATCGATGGCTCGTGCGCGACAGTAAATAACGTCACGTCGATGCCAACGCTCACCAACACCTTCACCAGATAATCGGCCCGCGCCGGGTTGCGTCCGGTTACAACGAGCGCTCGCTTGCCCCAGGGGCGTACCAATTTCCCTGCCTCGCTGAGCGTCCCGGCCCCGAAAACAATTTGCGAGGCCGTCGCGTATTCGAAACGTGTACTCATCCGCAGAAAATCCGTCGCCTCTTCACCACGCTGAATCTTCGGGAAACAAATTCGCGCACTTCGTACTCGTGCGCGTCGATGCCATCATCGCATTCACCGTATCGCGCCAAGTCGCATAGTGCGCCGTCTCACGATGAGCCGCATGTCCCGCCGCATCGTGATAAGCTTCGATCAACACGAAGCGCGAAGGATCGTCGTTTTGCTGGCAGACGTCGAAGCGTGCGCAGCCCGGTTCCTGCATGCTCGCCATGGCATTGGCCAGCGTCGCCTTCTTAAACGTCTCGATATATTCCGCCTTCACGTGAACATTAACCAATAGGATCAACATAAATTTTGCGTCATCCATGACATGTGTGCGCCCTGACGACAAGCCCCGGCCGCCAGGAAAGTTTTCCCACCGTCAGATTGTTCCGCTCGCTCAACGCCGATTCGTCGCGGCCCGCACGTCCTTTAACATTTCCGACGGCAACAATTCCGTCGCCAGGCGCATGATTTCCGGACGACTCGCGCCTTCACCGGTGTCCTGGGCAAACAAAACGAAGCACAACAGCGTATTCGCGTTCAACCTGCGCAAACCAGCTTCGTCGGCCGTGTTCACACAAAGGCGAATTTGTTTTCGCATTCCGTCGATGTCACCCGCCGTCGCCAGCACGGTGGCCAAACCGATCCGGTCATCCAGAGCCAAAGCATCCGTCTGCCCCTGGAGCGAAACAATCCTGCCGAGGCTCGCTTGAAACGCCTCCTTGTGTTCCAGCGAAAGCTGCACTTGGGCGAGCGCAACCCACCCGGGCAAATAATCCGGAAAATGACGAACCAATATACCGAGAAATTTTTCCGCGGGTTCTCGCTCGCCACGTTCAAACACCATTTGCCCGTAACGCAACGCCGCTTCCTCGCGACTTTGCTCGGGCACCACTTCGTAAACCAACACGAAATCGTCCTTCAACGCCTCCATCTCCGGCGCAGGATAGTAGACCGGTCGCAGCCAGAAAGGACAACCATGCCCTTTCGACAAACGCGCTTGAAATGTATTATCGGGCGCTTCCTCCCCTCGCCTGAGCCCCAGCGCCAGCCGGCTCGATTCCGCCGCAAACGCGTCCCATGACACCACCACGATGTGAGTGATGCCATGCCGCACGACCAGATCGTGTGCGACTTCATCCTTCGTCGTGCTGAAAATATCCACCATCGAGTGCAGACCGTCTTTATTTTCCCAATACAATGTGCCCACGCCTTTAAATCCGCCAAAATAGATCAATGCGGTCGTCGCACTCGGCCCGCCGAGAACAACCCCGCCCCGAGCACCTTCCCGCGCCCGCAGCCACCGCGCCAGGTCGCGCATCACACCCAACCGCAGATTCAGCTTCGCAAAACCTTTCGCACCCCGAACCAACGACACACCGGTAGCGGCCGTTTGGTACATCCACGGCAAAACCGTCGCCAGCGCAAGTACCGCCAGTGCGATTTTTGCACCACGAGAAAAACGCGGCCGCGCCTCGTTTATTGCAGCCATCCCCGCGACTTGAACCAACACAACCAGCCAGAGCGCACAGCTTTCCCCCGACCAACGCACTTGGTAAAGTGCCAGCCCAAAAAACACCATGGCCGGGCCCAATACGAGCGCTAGTCGAACCTTATGGACCGCGCTTATTTCGCTGCGGAATATGCGCCAGCAAAGAATGCCGGCCAAAATCGGCAACGGACTAAAAGTCATCAACCAACGCGAGGGCGCCACATCCGCCAACCTCCTAAACACGCTGCAAAACTCTATAATGTAGTCGCGATGCAGCGCCCACAACAGCCGGTCTCCGACCCAGAATGTGCTGTCGCCCGCCAAAAAAATGGTCGCCGGCAACAAAACGACGCCAGCTATCGCCAAGAGAGCGAGTACCTGTTCCTTGCCCGGCTTCGCAAAACCACCGCCCGTCAGCCAACGCGTCAGACGAAAAAGCAACTCGCCGCCGCCCAACCAAGCGATTGCGTAAAACGGGTGATTTACCTCCAACCGCATTCCCATATGCGATGGAAAGTATTCCAACAGATAAAAGAAAGCCGAACTCGCCGCTCCCGCGATACCCCACCAACGCCAAAGTTCGGGCACTTGTTTCAGCTGAGATTTTACGCTTTGCAATTTATGCCCTAACCACCAAACACCGCCCATTACGCCCACTGCAATACCGATCAAAACCGGAACCTGTGTTGCCGAGCTCACCCAGAGCCCCGCGCCGCCCGCTATACCGGAGGCAATAAACCAACGTCGCGAAGCCTTGGTATCATCGCCGTCGACCCATCCGCCACCGCCATAGAGCAGAAATAAAACAGTGAGCATCCCGAATGCCGCTACAAGACCGTGATGATCCGGATCACCCATGGTGAACATTTCGGCGAACGGTCCAACCACAACCAGTCCGAGCACGAGCACGCCGGCCGCCACTCCACCATTCCGGCGCCAAACCATCGGCACCAGCGTCACCAAAAGAAGGAGCTGCAACAAGGGGCTCGCCCACACCGCCGCTTGTTCGACTGCAATGGGAGTTGGATTTCCACCGAACGCGCTAAACAACCATGCCAACCCGCCAAGCCACCAGTGGATGCTGGAACTCCAGTGAACCTCGCGGCCTTCGGGATGGTTGTCGTAATCCACGGAACGCACACGCAGGTCTCCCTTCGCCAGCATGGATTGTGTCTGCATCGCCCAATGAAAACCATCCGGTGAGAGCATTTCGCTCCGTTGCCCAAATTGGTAACCCGTTGGCGACCGAATGTCGCGCTTCACTGGATGCAAACTCTGTTGTTCCAGCGCCACGATGTCGCGACGAATGGCGGCGAGTTCGACATTTCGCATCACAAACAAAGCCAGCACCACGCTCACCGTGATCAAGCAGAGCTTCTTTGATGCGAGTGGCAAATTCATGTCTGCCGCAGTGTGGGTTTGTTGCGCAAGCAGGCAAGCGCTCACCGGTGCTGTCGCCATGCAACTTCAACCAGAAGCGTTCCGCCTGAGATTGCAACGCGCCGTCAGGCCACCCCAAAAGGCGATCGGAACGAGCGGCATCGATAAAACAACACTCCGCGAAAAACCAAAGCCGCTAACAATGCTTCGCCCGACTATTTTTTGACCTAGCTTTTTTTAAAACGAAAAAAGCTAGGCCCCTTCTTCCTGTAGAAACAAATCTGGTCAGACGTCTTTGAAAAAGCGTTCTGAATCCTCGCCGCCGTGGGCAGGGGGCGTCGGGTGGCTATTCCGATTAGGGATAGGGCCGTGATCGGCCTTCACCGATTTCGCCGCATGGCGGCCATTTTCAGAGGGAGTTGCCTGAACTCGCGCAGCGGTAGGCGGACGCGCTCCTTTTGGAGCAGCTGGCGCCCGCCGGGCAGAGGTCGTCTTGGCAGCGGTCGCGGCTTTACGCACTGGAGCAGTTTCGTCGTGTGCAACGGCAAGCTCATTGCCGCCGTTCACCATTTGAATGAGTTCGCGGATGACGCCTTTTAGCTGGTCGGTCTGGTTGTTGAGCTCGGCGGCGGCGGCGCTGGTTTCCTCGGCGGTGGCGGCGTTGGCTTGCGTGACGCTGTCCATGTCGGAAACCGCACGCGAAACTTGATCGATGCCCTGACTTTGCTCCTGCGAAGCGACGGCAATTTCGGCAATCAACTCGTCCACTTGGCGCGCCTTCGCCGTGATTTCATCGAGGCTCTTCGCAACTTTATCGCTGATTTTGGCGCCTTGCTCGCTCTTGGCGGTGGAATCGGAAATTTTCTGCGCCGTTTCCCGAGCGGCCTGCACGCTGCGTTGAGCGAGCGAGCGAACTTCCTCGGCGACGACCGCGAATCCGAGACCGGCTTCGCCTGCGCGAGCCGCTTCAACGGCGGCGTTGAGCGCAAGAAGATTGGTCTGAAATGCAATTTCGTCGATGGTCTTGATGATCTTCGAAACTTCCACGCTGGAGGCCTGAATCGCGCTCATGGCGGTTTTCATTTCCTTCATGTCGTCAGAACCTGCGTCGGCAGCCGCGCGTGTCTGATTGGCGAGAGCTTTGGCGGATTGCGCGTTCTCGGCATTCTTCCGCGTCATGCCGGCCATTTCCTCAAGGGAGGCGGAGCTTTCTTCGAGCGCAGCAGCCTGGCGAGAGGATCCTTCGGCCATGCTTTGGCTGGCGGTGGTAACTTGGTTGGCGGCGGCGGCAGTGTGCTCGGCCCCACCCGTAAGCCGGGTGGTGAGCGCGCGAATCGGACGGTTAACGCTCGAAATGATCCACCAAGCGCCAGCAAGGCCAAGGATTACGCCGGCAACGCTGAAAATTAGAACAAGGCCTTGGTTCTTTTTCTTAACATTGATGGCCTCAACATCGAGTTTGTCCTGAAGCTCACGCAGGGAGCCACGGACTCTGCCGATCTTTTCAGTAATTCGGGGCGCGAGTTTTTCGAGAGAATCTTTAACGATGGAAGAGCTGCTGTCGGTGACGGCGACAACTTTGTCGAAACCGGCGAGGTAGGCGGTGGTATTTTCCTGAAGTTGCTTCAGCAATTTCATCTTCGCCGGATCGGCGAGGCTGGCGTCGAGCATTTCGGCTTCCTTCAGCTCTTTTTCGATGGTGGTGAGCTGCTTTTGCATCGCGGTGAAGGACTCACGCGCCTTGGCGACGTGGGCTTTGTCACGCGTGAGGAGAAAACTATTCACCGAGGCGAGGCCTTCGAAGAAATTTTGGAGGGAAGAAGAGGTTTTGAACGAGGCGCTTTGATCGCCACTTTGCCGGGCGGCCACAAGCATGCCTTTCAATGCATCACTGATGGCGGCGGAGCGGGGATCGAGTGTGTTGGCCACTTCTTTCTGGCGGTCGTGAAACAAGCCCACGATGCGGCGGTACGCAGCATCGTAATCGACCAGCAGCTTGAGCGCGTCATTGAGTTCCTGTGCGAGTTCGCCGCGGTTTTGCAGATCGCGTTGTGCATCGGCGACGGCGCCATCGACGGCTTTTTTGGAGCGGTCGTATTCAGCGATGCTTTCGTCGCTGCCGGAGAGGAGAAATTCGTTAATGCTCATCCTGAGGCCGAGAATCGAGGCCTCAAGTTTGGTGATGGAATTTGTTTCCCCCGTGCTTTTCGAAAACTCGTTCATGCTCCGGCCCGCCTGATTCATCGCGTAGTAGGCCAGGCCGGCGACAAAAGCGAGCAACACGAGGACGAGAGCAAATCCAGAGGTGATTCTCTGGCCAATGGTAAGCGATGATAGTTTCACGGTAATAAAGCTGGCTGGGAGGACTGGTTAGTCTTCGAGATTAAAACGGATCGGAACGGTGACCTTCATTTTGACCGGAACACCGTCTTTCTGCGCCGGCTTGAATTTCCATTTCTTCACGGCCTCCATCGCAGGAGTCTCAAACTCGGGTTGGGAAGACTTCGCCACGGTCGTGCTGACCACGGAGCCTTTCTCATCGATCACAATTGAAACAGCCACCACGCCGGACACGCCCTGCCGCTTCATTGCATCCGGATAGTCCGGTGGCGGGGTTTTTACCGGAACGGGGTTAACATCAACTTTTGTGTAGATGGTGTCGTCTGCCGCAGCCGTGAGCGGCAACAGCGCCAGTGCAATGACGACGCCGAGACAGGTTTTGCGGAAAGCGATGAGGTCCATGGGGAGCAGGTGGTTGAACTATCGGCACCAAGGGGGTTCTACTTAAATGCGGGAATGCCCATGACATACCTTTAAAATAGGCCGCCCATTGCCTAATGCATCCTTTTTGCATGTAAGTCTCCTTCCTTAATGGCTTTAAGATAGATTCTTATATAACGAAAAACCCGCTCAGGGGTGTGAGCGGGGGCCAAATTATATGAGCTACTTGCGCGGAGTAGCTATTTCTTCGCTTCAAGAAGGTGCACTTCGAAGATCAAAGTGGCACGAGGCGGGATGGAGGGCGGATGGCCGCGGGTTCCATACGCTAGCTCGTAGGGAATGATGAGCAGGCGTTTCTCGCCCGGGCGCATGAGTTGGATGCCCTGATCCCAGCCATCAATGACGTTGTTGCGGCCAAGTCGAAATTGCAGCGGTTTTTCGGGGTCGAGCGCCTTGTCAAAAACAGTGCCGTCGAGCAGCCAACCCGTATAGAGCACCTTGACCATATCGCCCTGCTTGGCGAGGTCGCCCTTGCCCTCGGAGAGCAGCACGTGGCGCAGACCGGTGGACGTGCGCTGGGCGTGCGGCCAGGTCTTGTTAACAAATTCAAGATCTTCAGGAGGCAGTTTCTCGCGTTGCGCATGCACGAGCGCTGGCGAGATCAACAAAGCAAACATCAAAAGAAATCGGGGAAGACGCATGGAGCGAACTTGGCAACTCCCTGCGTCGGCTGCAATCCCGAGCATGCGCAAAATCGTCATCGCGCCGAGACCTTCATCGCCGGATGCCGGGCGACGAGCGCGAGGGCTTGCTTGAGCAGTGTCAGCCCCGGCTCGGTGCGGTGCCAGGGCGATGCACCCGAAGGATGCGGCAAGGGGATCACGTCCAAACGCCGCCCCACCCTCTCGACCGAAAATTTTCGTCCAATGATTTCTGTCAGCGGCGGCAGCGGCTCCGGCAAAAACTGCGCAATTGCGAGCTTGCCGACCGGCAACACGAGTTCTGGCTTCAGCAAAGCGATTTCCCGGTCAAGCCAGCGCGAACAATTGGCGATTTCATCCGGGTTCGGCACGCGATCGCCGCCTTCGGGCCTCTTGCCGGGGAAACAACGGCAGACCGCCGCAAAATATATCCGGTCGCGGGTTTCGTCCTCGGTCCAGCCGAGCGCATTGCCGAACCATTTGAAAAGAGTCTTGCCGGCCGTCCACGCGAAAGGACGGCCCAGTTTCGGCTCTTTGTCCCCCGGAGCCTGGCCGACGAGAATCACCCGGCTCTCGACGGGGCGGCCTACGACGACCGGCTTGAACATGAGCGGGCAAATTTCGCACGCGCTCAGTACGGAAAGATGTTTCGCAATGGCCGAACCTTTTGCCATGGGTCAACAGCGTCCAATCAACGATGCCCGCGTCGCCGGCCAAACCGGCCGCGGCCGCCGGCGCGTTGTTCGCCTCCGTGGCTTTGTCCGCCCTGGCGCGAAGGGCCTCCGGAGTGTCCACTGTGATGATGGCCTCCGCCGCCACCGCGCTTTTGGTGTTGTCCAGTGGGTTTGTCCGGCCGGGCGGTGAAGGGCTCGTAGGCGAAGCCTTCAAGTTTCAATTCTGGGATGGTCTGTCCGATGAAACGCTGGATGTCGCGGATGTCGTTTCTGTTTTCCGGCGTCACGAGCGTAAACGCGTCGCCCACCGCTTGTGCACGGCCGGTGCGGCCGATGCGGTGAACGTAGTCCTCGGGATTTTCCGGAACGTCGTAATTGATCACGTGCGAAATGCCCGCGACGTCGATGCCGCGCGCGGCGATATCGGTCGCGACCATGATTTCGTATTTGCCGCTTTTGAATCCGGCGAGCGCCTCGATGCGTTGGTTCTGCGAACGGTTAGCATGCAGAACGGCGACGGAGTGATTCGCAGCCTTGAGTCTGCGGGCAATTTTATCGGCGCCGTGTTTTGTGCGGGAAAAAACGAGCACGCTATCGTAGTCGATTTTCGCCAGAAGCGCCGCGAGTAGTTCAAACTTTTGATTCCAAGAGACCGGATAAAGCGCGTGGTTGACCGACTTGTTGACGGAGCGATTGACGCCGACCTCGATACGTTCGGGGTTGCGCAGCGCGAACGACGCCACGGCTTGAATTTCCGGCGGCACCGTCGCGGAGAAAAAGAGGGTTTGTCGCTCTTTGGGGCAACGACCGATGATGTCCTTCACCACAGGCAAAAAGCCCATGTCGAGCATCCGGTCGACCTCGTCGAGAACCAGGATTTGGATGTCGCGCAGCGAGATCGTACCTTCCTTCAAATAATCCATCAAACGGCCGGGCGTGGCGACGATCACGTCGACACCGCGCTTGAGTTCGCTGCGCTGGAGCCCGTAACCCACACCACCAAATATCGCCACCGTGCGAATATCGGTGAAACGGGCGAAATCGCGGAAAGACGTTTCCACCTGCGCTGCCAGTTCGCGGGTCGGCTCAAGTACCAAAACGCGCGGCCGGCCGTGGTTGCCGAGTTTGGAAATAATCGGCAGGGCAAAGGCGGCGGTTTTGCCGGTGCCGGTTTGGGCGGAGGCGATGAGGTCGCGGCCCGAGATAACGACCGGAATCGCGCGAAGCTGGATCGGCGTCGGGTCCGTGTAGCCGGCGGCCTGGATGCCACGCAAAACGGGTGCGGAGAGATTGAGGGCTTTAAAAGGCATGAGAAAAGGCGCGGCGGAAAAATCGACAGGATGCGCGCAGCGCCTGACGTGAGAAAAATGAAAAAAGAAAAGGACGAAGCGTTGTGCGCTTCGTCCTCGTTTAAAATCGGTCCGATAGACCGACAGGTTTCTTAGTAACGACGGTCACCGCGATCGCCGCGGTCGCCACCGCGACCACCGAAGCCGCCACGGCGTTCGCCGCCGCCGAAGCCACGGCCACCACCGCCGCCACCACCAAAGGAACGGCCAGCGCCTTCTTCCTTCGGACGGGCTTCATTGACGGTGAGCGTGCGACCACCGAGGTCGACGCCATTGAGCTTTTCAGCAGCAGCCTTCGCCTCTTCAGGCGTGCCCATGGTGACGAACGCGAAACCGCGGGGGCGGCCGGTCATCTTATCCATGGCGACGTAAACATCGGTCACGGTGCCAAAAGCGCCGAAAGCCGTACGGAGTTCGTCTTCGGAGGTCTTGAAGGACATGTTGCCGACGTAGAGTTTGGAATTACCCATTGTATGATTTCGTAGATCTACCGTCTCTGCCAGTTCCGTTCCCGACCATCGGGTTTCGAAATCATCACTTGAACTCGACGCTCACCTGACGACTCACCAGTACCTGTCATCTAACGTTTTCTCTAACGAGGATCCGGAGCACAAACGATCACCGGGCAAAGGCAAGGTAAATCTCGTAAGCCTTTCAGCTAACGCAATTCACTGGCCTTGAGCCCGGATGCTGTACTTTTCGCGAAAAGCGGCGGGAAGTGGCGTGGAGCGGCCGGTGGCGAGCGTGATCAGAGTGTAATCGCAATGCCCCTCACAGGAACGCTTTCGGTTGGGCAGACGGTCGATTTCAAACCCGACGCGCACACCGTCTTCCGCGAATTGTTCAATCCAAGTCCGAACAACCATTCGATCGCCCATGCCGAGCGGCCGACGGTAGTGAATAGTAGCGGATTTCATAAACCAGCCGAGACCGAGTTTGCCGAATTCCTGCATCGACATATCGTAACAACGTTCCATCTGGTCGAAACGCGCGGCGAGCACGTAATCGAGATAACGCGTGCTGTGAACGTGCTGGTAAAGGTCGATGTCGTCGGGTCGGACGGCGAGCTCTGTCTCGAAACGTGCGTAGATGTCCATGGCGGAAGCTCGCGAGCTGAGCAGAACCTTGCGGGGTTAAGCGAAGTTTTTCGGCGGTCCCGCAGGACTCCAACTTCAGCATGGCGCAAAAGCGGCCGCGTCAATTTGCGCGACAAGCACGGTTTCGCCTCAGCCAAACAACCGGTCGAGCGCGCGGCGGTCGCGTTTGGTTGGCCGGCCCGAACCTTTTTCGCGGGCCAAAAACTGTTGCACGGGTTGCACGCGGGCCTTGGCGTATTCCTCGGGCGGCGTGCGGTCTTCGCAAAAGGCGGCAACGAGCTTCGGGCCGATGCGCCGCACCGGCAAACCCAGCACCACGACGGTCCGCGTGATCAATCCCTGCCGGATGGTTATGGTTTCGCCGGCGCGCACATCACGCGCGGGCTTCACCGTCTGGCTGCCGATTTGCACGCTGCCCGCGCGGCACGCATCGGTGGCCAGCCCGCGCGTCTTAAAAATGCGCACGGTCCAGAGCCACTTGTCGATGCGTTCGGCCGTCGGGGCGTCGTTCATCCCTATTTTTTAGCGTCAGCTTTCTTTGGCTTTGGAAAAGTATCGCGCAGCCAGTTGTCGAGCATCGCTTTTTCGTAGCGGAGCGAATCGGTCGCGTTCACCGGGCTCGCGTTCATTTGGAAAGACATGTCCAAAAGTTTTTCCTGCCCTTCCTTCACAACCGAACCAGTTCCGTCCACCAATTTGTAGGTAAAATTCATGCGGGGCGGATAAATCTCTTTCACGATGCGCACGTCGTTAAAATCGATACCACGCCAGGGCTCGAAGTCGCCGGCCATGTCGATGTTCGTAAATGTTATGGTGAGTTTCTGGCCTTCGGTCAGGTACCGCGGCGCGCGTTCCTGCAAATGATCTTTTAAGAGCGCGAGGTAGCCGTCGCGTCCTTTTTCAGAACCCATCTGCGAGTCCTTCACGTCGGTAAAGTTTTCAGGATGATCGAAAATAACGTCGACTTGGTTTTTCTGGGCAGCGGTCGGAGCCGCGAGCAAGGCGGTGGCGCTGACAAGCAAGGCCACGAGGGAAGCGGTGGTTTTTTTCATGACGAGAATGGGCAGGGTTGTCTCTGATTCATTGGATCGATGCCGGTACTCCGGGTTCCGTCTATATTGATGCCGCAAATATACCCTGAGGTGCAAAAAAATCAGCTCCATCTTTCATGGCGCCTGTTTCTGCGTATGTTGTCGCGAGGCCGAAGCCGCCTCCGCCCCCATGGACAATAAACCCGCCTTCATTGAAGAAGTCCGCACTCTTAACACCCAGAAGACCAACCCATTGATGTCCCGCCTGCTCGCAGTCGGCTGGGCGCTGATCGCGATAAAATCGGTCATCGTATGGTGGGCCTGCACCCACTACGCGCTGCCCTTTCATCCGCTGTGGATCGTCGGTCCCACTGTGGCCTTCGGGGCGCTTTGCACGGGAGTGTACTTGTACGCAAAACGATAAACTGCGGCGTTCGCGGCCGTTTTAAAACTCGCCGCGTCGGCTTCGCCTTCCACTTTTTCCGCATGGCAAATATTCCCGGTCTCCGCAGTCCCTACGTCAAAGTTGGCCGCTTGGTCTATTTCGGCCGCATGATCGACAAGATCCGTCTTCACGCCGCGGGTAAACTTCCCGCCGACTACGTCGAGAATTTTGGCGACGCCCAATCCACCGTCTTCGACGCGCGCTGCTGCCGTTTCCTTGGCATTTCCCATGCCGCGCTGATCGATCAGGTTGCCACCGGTAAAAACGAGGAGACTCTCCTCGCTTGGTGCCATGAAACCGGTGGCGCCCGCACTGACGAACAATGCGACATCTGGAACAACTTCATGATGAAGCGCGGCTGGCGCGACGAGGCGATCGAGCGTCTGCAAACGCGCCTCCGTGAAGCCGGCCTGCAAAATCGCTCTGACCTTCTGACGATGTTCGACTTTATCGACGCCGATGAAGGACGCGATCCGGCGGTCACGCGTTCGCTCGTGGCAAAATAGCCGGCACGCCCTCCGCGCGGGCAAAAAGCTCTGGCCCGCGCGCGCTCCGCCTCGTAACGTGGCCGGTCATGAAACCCGCCACCGTCAAACGCCTGCGTCTTCTCGCCCTAGCCATCGGCGTTGTCCTGTTCGTCGCCCTCGCCGCCGGCGCCTGGTTTTACACCCGACTTCGCTCCAGTTTGCCCCAGCTCGACGGTTCGGCCAAGCTCGCCGGTCTCGGCGCCAGCGTGACGGTGGAGCGTGACGCGCTCGGCGTTCCCACCATCCACGGCGACAATCGCAACGACGTCGCCCGCGCCCTTGGCTTCCTCCATGCGCAAGACCGTTTCTTCCAGATGGATTGCACGCGACGCCATGCCGCGGGAGAGCTCGCCGAGATTTTTGGCAAAGCCGCCCTGCCGCACGATCGCCAAGTGCGTATCCACGATTTCCGTACACTTGCCCGCACCGTTCTCACCCGACTGCCCGCCGACCAGCAGGCTCTTCTCCAGGCCTACACCGCGGGCGTGAATGCCGGGCTCGCCGCGCTCGGCGAAAAACCGTTCGAATATATTCTGCTCCGCGAGACGCCGCGGCCCTGGTCGCCCGAAGACAGCATTCTCATGATCTACGCCATGGCGCTCGATTTGCAGGATGAGGACGCGGTTTACGAACGCTCGCTTTCCGCGCTCAACGACACGCTGACGCGAAATGCCGTCGACTACTTCGCCCCGCTGATCGGACCCATCGACGCCGCGTTGGACGGCTCCACGGCGCCCCTCGCGCCCATGCCCACCGAACGCATGATCGACGTCCGCCGCCGCGTCTATGAGTACGAAACCGATAAAAAGAAACAAGCCAGCCGAACCAACACCGAGAGTCCCGACGTGCTCCCCGGCTCCAACGCCATAGCCCTGGCAGGCATGCGCACCGCCAGTGGCGCCGGTCTCGTCGCGAACGACATGCACCTCGCCCTCCGTGTGCCCAACATCTGGTACCGTGTCTCGCTGGTGTTTCCCGCGTCGTCCCAAAATGGCGGCCAAAAAACCGTCACCGGCGTGACGCTGCCCGGCTCCCCCGTCATCGTTGCCGGCAGCAATGGCTCCATCGCCTGGGGTTTCACCAATTCCTACGCCGACACCGTCGATCTCGTCGTCGTTAACAGCACCTCCGTCGGCCCCAACACGTATGCAGTGGTCGGCGACGTCGCCCAGTACGAACGACGCACCGCCACCCTCCAAGTCCGCGGCGAAAAACCCGAAACCATCGACTATCTCTGGACCATCTGGGGCCCGATCGTTGGCAAAAATTCCGACAAACGCGACCTCGCCCTCAAGTGGACTCTGCACGACCCCGACGTGGTCAACTTCAATATCCTCGCCCTCGAAGACGCGCGCGATGTGCAGTCGGCCATCGACATCGCCCACCGAACCGGCATCCCCCCGCAAAATCTTTTCGTCGCAGACTCAAGCGGCGCGATCGGCTGGACAATCTGCGGGCGCCTTCCCCAACGCCAGGGCTTCGACGGACGCCTGCACACTTCGTGGAATTTTGGCGACCGTAAATGGATCGGCCTGTTGCCACCCGAAAGCGTCCCGGCCCTGATCGCCCCCGCCGATGGCCAGCTCTGGTCCGGCAACCAGCGCAAGGTCAGCGGCGAAAAACTCAACCTCATCGGCGACGGCGGCTACGAATACCCCATGCGCGCCGCCCGCATCCACGAACTTCTCGGTCCGCTGGGCAAAGCCACCCCGCGTGACCTGCTCGCCATCCAGCTCGACGTGCGAGCCCCGCACCTCGGCCACTGGCAGCAGCTTCTCCTGCAGCTTCTCAAACCAGAAGCCACCGCCACGAAGGCCGACCGCGCCAAGCTCCGCGCCGCCGTCGAAAGCTGGGACGGCCTCGCCTCGGCCGATTCCGTTGGCTACCGCCTCGTCGCCGCCTTCCGCCAAAACGTCGTCAAACGCGTGCTGCCTGTCGTCTTCGAGCCCTGCTACGATGCGTATCCCGATTTCAACTACCGCCATTTCAACTACGAGCCCGCGCTCCGCGAGATGATCGAGAAACGTCCGCCCCACCTCCTCGGCCAGCAGTATCTCGGCTGGGACGAACTCCTGCTCGCCGCCGTCGACGACACGATCGTCGAGGTGAAAAAAGAGCACGGCTCCATCGCCCGCGCCGCCTGGGGCGATCACAATGCCGCCCAAATCCGGCACCCGCTGGCACGCCTCTTCCCCGGCGTTATTGGCCACTGGCTGACCATGCCCGCCGATCCACTTCCCGGAGGCAAGGACATGCCACGCGTCCAGTCGCCCGACAACGGGGCCTCGGAGCGTTTCGCCGTTTCGCCCGGCCACGAAGCCGAAGGCATTTTCCACATGCCCGGCGGCCAGAGCGGCCATCCGCTATCGCCGTATTTTCGCGCCGGCCACGACGCCTGGGTAAAAGGCGAACCCACGCCCTTCCTCCCCGGCCCGCCCACGCACACGCTGACGCTCGCGCCCTGAGCGCTCGGGCGAGCGATCACCCGCGAATGATCGAAGGTAGGGACGGACCGCCGGGCCGTCTGGCTGAGCGTGAGCCATTCTTGAGCAACGTCGACGGACGACCCCGCGGGTCATCCCTACCTTCGATCCATTCTCAAATCTCCAAATGCAACTTGGCACTACACGCCCTCCCACAACCCGCTTGTCTTCTCCAACCCAACCCCTAGAACCTACGCCACTCCCGTGGAGGTCCGCATTGAAACCCTACCCCCACATTTTCGCACTCCTCGCTATATCCAACCGCAAGTCCCGGTGCCGCCTTTGCCGGCTTCCCCTGCCGTCTGAAAAAGCTGCACCCAACCCATTCCTCCCGCCCAAAGTCTAGATTCCCACTCGCTTATTTTCACCCGATGCCATTTCTCACATCCAAATTTCAACCGGCAAAAGCTGCACTCAGTGCAGCCGAATGATACTGTTGGGCAAATAAGGCATCCCCTTGGAAGACGCTAAAGCACGCATCGTCGAGTACGTTCGCAGGCGCTTCTGTGAATTCGAGTCAGATGGTTTTTCCATCTTCTCTCGTCTCCCGAGCGGGAATACTGCGCGGTATGTGCGTGGCTTTATGGCGCTTTCAGATGCTCGGAAAGATTTGGTCCGCGACGCCATTGCCATGCGGGCAGCTCAATGGTGGGGATATCCGTATGACTTTCGTTCGTCTGAGCCATGCGTGAAGGCCTTTGACGAGTTTACACGCATGACCCCATACCCATGGGATGTCGTACGTCATGGAGAGAAGCGTGCGCCAGTGGCGCAAATCCGAAAAGCGGCGAAGCTAATGTTCGGACAGTTGTTTGGCTGTGCTCCAGTCAAAAGCATCGAGCCGGGTGACTGGTTCTATAGTGGAGTCGTTATGGCAGCGCCGGTGGTTGTTCAAATACGTTATTCCACTAGAATGGCGCCATTATTGTATGGCATGCGTATCAATGAGGTTGGGGATTACTACAGTTTCTCATTGGAGAATCTGTTCGGAATGGGATTGGGTGATTGGGATAATATTATGCTCGGCGGAGAAGACCAAGCTTGCGCGCTTTTGCGAGACACTATTCTCGCCGGTGTGGCCGAGTGCCTTGAGATTTCCCGAATTGCTGAAAGAATAAAGAATGCCTAACAAGACACTACTGCCAATGCCGGGAAAGTCTCCTTCCTCCAAGCAGTGTCCGTGTCCGGTAGGGCAGACCTCTGACGTTGCATACCATGAAACGCATACTTATTGCTCTAATACTCGCGGCCGTACCAATTATTGGTTCGGCGCAAGAATTGGCGCCCATTGTTAAGCGCGAAGCGGATAGTTGCGCGATCGCTTTGCTTAAAAGCGACTACGAAGGTGTCGCACGCTACACGCACGAACGATTGATTAAAGTCATGGGCGGAAAAGATCAGATGATTGCCGAAATAAAGCGCGGTATTTCTCAGATGCATACAGCGGGATTCGATTTTATTGAGACGAAAACCGGAACACCTGCAGAACCAAAGCGTGTTGGGAGCTGGCTCACCTCTCTAGTGCCTACGACTGTCGTTATGAAAGTTCCGGATGGACGACGGATGAGTAAAGATTCCTTTCTCCTAGGTATCTCAGAAGACAACGGAAAAACTTGGGTTTTCGTGGATCTCAGCAATATCACGAACGAGCAGTATGCAGAACTATTTCCGGAGTTAGTCAGAGAGATTCCGCTACCGGCAAAAAAGAAAGCAGTGTTTGTGAATGAAAAAGAGCCTAACCAGGCATCCCCTCTAGGTAAAATCTAGAGATTATCTTGAATTTATAGACATCGCATGACGAGCAGTTGCCGTGGGGAGTCGCGAATGATACTTCGGAGTCGTTGCCTCCCGCTCATCGAGGCCGGCGGTCGGTCCCGTCACTCAATCGGCCTGCCGGCACTCGTGCTTTTTGGGACGCTGTTCGTTGAAACAGTCGGAGCAAATGCCGTGGGTGAATTTGATGCGGCTGTGCACGGAAAGATAATCTTCGACCTTCTGCCAGTAGCCGTCGTCGTCGCGCACTTTTTTGCACCAGGCGCAGATCGGCAGCAGCCCGGTCAGCGTGTGCACTTCGGCCAGCGCGTTCGATAACTCCAGGTTGCGCAGTTCCAGGTTGGCGGTCAGCAGGCTCACGAAGAGCGCGACCATGAAAAAGCTGACTTCGTAGTCGCTCACCACTTGCAACCATTCCGCGGCCTGGTCCCAGCCTTGCACGGCGCAAACCGAGGCGAACACCACCCGGAAACAATGAAACAATCCATGGCAGAGAAACGCCCGGCAGGGCGAAAACATGGACGAATAAAAAACCTTGGAGCCCTGCCGGAGGCTATAACCGGAGGCCAGAGAGAACGCCGCCCAGACAATCCCGTTGAAAACCATGCGCCACTGACTGTGTCCGTCGTTGTTTAAAAAATACACCAGCCCGCCGGCATGCACCGCGATGCTCGCGGTCACCGTCCACCAACGCGTGGTGAGGCCGGCCGTCTGCCGTGCGCCCAACAACAATCCGGCATGGCCAATCGTCACCAGCAGCGTCGGCACAATGCGTCCGGCCCAGTAAGGCAGTTCCGGCCGGACCGCAAAAAAAACATCCGCCACCGCCAAAACCCAGGCCGAGACCATCCAATAAAACATCGCCGTGCCCCGCCCCTGCCTCACCCAGTAGTGCGTGATCATCGATGCCAGGATGCAAACGATGACGATGTTTGTGAGGTAGATGACGGTTGCTTGTTCCATGCTGGCGGGCGTGACATTCCCTAAAATCGCCGTTCGCGCAAAGCGATTTCTCAGAAGTCAGCCATTTTTACAGAAACACTGTTTGCGCTTCGTTGGCGGCAAACGCACCGACGAAGGAATTTACCGTTGAGATCGGCGCCGTTTAAAACCTAGCTCAAGCACACTCAAACCACCTCCGGCATGAAGAAAAAAAACAAGAGCCTCACCGTCTATTTCGCGAGCGAGCTCTTCAGTTTAAAGCATCTCATTGGCAACGCCTACCTGGCCGAGGCCATTTATGAGAAATCCCATGGCCGTTACCTCTGCGTGCTTCCGCAAAATCTCGAACAGCGCGGCAACACCGCGAAGTCCATCCGCGACCAGGACATTTTCACCCTGCTGGAGTGCGACCTCGGGCTCTTCAACTACGACGGCACCGAACTCGATTCCGGCACCGTCGTGGAATTCATGCTCGCGAAGTTTGCCGACATTCCGTCGGTGATTTTGCGCAGCGATTTTCGCCACGGCGGCGACCAGCGCGGCGATCCGTGGAACCTCATGACGAGTTTTTATCCGCGCACTGCCAACGTCCTCGTCGACAGTCTCGGCCTCTACAAAACCATGATGAAAAATCGTCGCCCCAAGCCGGGCGACGAAATCGTCCGCCTGGCCGGCCAGCATAGCTCCGCCGACGCCCAGCGCATGTGCGAACGCATCGCCGAGGCGTGCGTGCGCTCGCTCGACCGGGTGGCTGCACTCGATCCGGTGATGCCGCGGCATTTGCAGGAGGAGGTTTACAACTGGCTCGCCCTCATGCCCGCTTTCCGTGGCAAGGAAAAGGCCTTGCGCAAGCGGCTCGAAGCCATCCTCGAACACAAGGCCCGGCGGGGCCTGCTCTGAGTTTTCCACGAATTCAGAAGTGATTGAACCGCCAATTATCGCTAATTTTCGCTAATATATAAGGCAGGGCTCATCGAACCCTTAAACCCTCCTCCATCAGTGCCAATCAGTGTCCATAAGTGGTTAAAAAACTCCTCCGAAAATTAGCGTCCATTAGCGCAAATTAGCGGTTCCACCCGGTCTTTCCCTTTCAACCCGCCCCCTGCCATGCCGCTGCACTTGCTTGATCATCCGCTCGCCGCCCATGTGCTCACCCGCCTGCGCGACAAAACCACGCCGCCCGCCCAATTCCGCATTCTCTGCCATCAAATCGCGCTCCTGCTCACCCTGGAGGCCACCCGCGATCTCGCGACACGGCCGGCAACGGTTGAAACGCCGCTCGAATCCTTCAATGGCCGCGCGCTCGATCGGCCGCTCGTCGTCGTTCCGATCCTTCGTGCCGGTCTCGGCATGGTTCAGCCCATCGTCGATCTTTTTCCCGACGTCAGCGTCGGATACATCGGTCTCGAACGCGATCATGACACCGCGCTGGCCCGGAGTTATTACTGCAAACTCCCTCCGTTAAAAAATACTCGCGTGCTCCTCGTCGATCCCATGCTCGCCACTGGCGGCTCGGCCGTGAAGGCCCTCGAAGTCATTTTCAGCCGCGGCGCCACCGAAGTCGATTTGCTCAACATCGTCGCCGCACCCGAAGGCGTCGCCGTCGTGGAAAAAGCCTTCCCCGCCATCCGCATTTTCTCCGGCGCGCTCGACCGCGAGCTCAACGCCCGGAAATATATCGTCCCCGGTCTCGGCGACTTCGGCGACCGGCTCTACGGCACGTAATACCATTTACTATAGGGTCTGGCATCAAAAAGGCAGGGGCAATGCTTCGTCATTGCCCGAGGACATGCGGAGCATTGTCCCTACCGGCGCTGCCGCGCCAAAGTGTCAAATCAAGAGGTAAAAGGGTATAAATCCGCGTCTCTACCGGCGCACAAAAAAACCCCGGGCGAAAACCCGGGGTTTGGAAAAGACGAACTATTGGCCAGACCTTATTTCCAGGTGAGCACAAAGCGCGAGTAGTACGTCGTGTCATGGTGACGACGGCCCGGTGCCGGCTTACCAGTGTAGTCGTTGACCAGACCAAGGCGCAGTTTCCACGAGGGATTCGCTAGAGGAAGCTGGACGAACGTTTCATGAATCGCGCGGTAGTCGCTGAAATCCTCAAAGGCAGGGACGTAGCTGATGCGAGTGACAACGCTGAAGGTCTTCAACTCCAAGGCGTGGGCCAGGCCGAAATCGAGACCGGCCGAGTTAACGTTTTCCTTGGTGGCTAGACGGTTGAATTCTGAGGTGGCCGCGAGTATTTCAGCCGAGGTACGGGGTACTAGCATGTATTCATCGAACCGTTTTTTGAAATCTACCGGATCAGGGTTATACGATTCAAAGCGATGGGCGACACCGACGCGGCCCGTGAACGTGTGTTTCGGGCGCTTGATGAAATCGTAACCAAGACCGGCCGCAGCGACATTCGAAAACTGGATCAACTTCACGCGGTCAAAGCCGGCCTCATCGCGCAGATACCAGGAATACTTGCCGGCAAAACTGTTCTGATAGTCGACGCCCGCTTTGAACTGGTCCGAGGAGATTTCCCCTTCGGTCACCTGGCGGTCGTAGACGCTGTAGAATTCCAATTTATCCTGCGGACCGGTCAGCACCGCGCGAAACGCGAAGCCGGTGCCGAGTTGCTCGCTGTTGCCGGTCTTACCCACGATATCCAAAGCCGCCTCGTAGGTCCAAGCGCGCTGGAGTGCGACCACTTCCGGATCTTTCAGGCCCGGAGCCCACGTCGCGACGATCTTGTCGACGTTGGTCTGAATCGAACCGTCCTGACCGGCAATGGTCACGGCACCGGCGCCGGTGCCGGACAACGTGCCTTGCAGCACGGTGCCACTGCTGAGACGAATATTGGACGCGGCCTCAGTCGAGATCAGAACGACTTCGCTCTGCTTGACTTTCAACGTGCCGGCAAAAGCGGTGTCGATGATGACGGTCGCGCCGTCAATCTGCGTGACCTTGCCCACGATGCGGGCTCCATCCTTGGTCTCAACGACATCAGCCGAGACAATGCTTCCCGCCAACGCGAGCAGCAACAGACTGGCAATAATCCTGGGTGTTTTCATATGTAGGAGTTCGAGTTACGATCAGAGAACCAATAGTCAACCCTTGGTTCCCATATTTTTCTGCCAAACCGAACGACATACTACACCCGGGCTGCAAGCCGGCAATCGTTTAAATTGCGCTCGCGAACCTCATGCTCGACAAAACGGCCCGGCACTTCTTCGCTCGTGGTAAACAAATGCCCGATTTCGTCCAACGCCCCTCTCTTATCGTCGCCGACCAGTGGCAAGATTACGAACTGCTCGATACCGGCAACGGCATGAAGCAGGAACGGTGGGGCCCTTACAACCTCGTGCGGCCGGACCCCCAGATCATCTGGCACCGGCCCGACGGAGCGCCCTGGACCGGCTGGGACGGCTATTATCACCGCAGCGACACCGGCGGCGGGAAATGGGAGTTCAAGCGTCCGCTACCCGAGTATTGGAAAATCAAATACAAGAGCCTCACGCTGAAAATCCATCCCACGTCCTTCAAGCACACCGGCCTCTTTCCCGAGCAGGCGGTCAATTGGGACTGGTTTTCCGATAAAATCCAAACTGCCAAAGCCGCCGGTCGCGAGGTCTCGGTGCTCAACCTCTTCGGCTACACCGGCGCCGCCACCTGCGCCGCGGCGGCCGCGGGCGCCACCGTCTGCCATGTCGACGCCGCCGAGGGCATGGTCAAGTGGTGCAAGGAGAACGCCGCCCTCTCCGGCCTCGCCGAAGCTCCCATCCGCTACATCACCGATGACTGCCTGAAATTCGTCCGCCGCGAAATCAAACGCGGTCGCCGCTACGACGCCGTCATTATGGATCCTCCCACTTACGGGCGCGGCTCCTCCGGCGAAATGTGGCGGTTGGAGGATTCGCTTTGGGAGCTGCTGCTGCAATGCCGCGAACTCCTCAGCGACCGTCCACTCTTTTTCCTCATCAACGCCTACACCGCGCGCCTCTCGCCCACCGTCGTGGCCAATCTGCTCACCGACTTGCTCGGCCCGCGCAACGGCACGCTCACCGCCGGCGAAATCGGCCTACCCGTGAAACGCGACGGAAAAATCCTCCCCTGCGGCATCTACGGCCGCTGGGAGGCGTAAGCCCATTGGAGCGACGATTGGTTTGTCATTCCCCCTGCGTTGAGAACGTCTGGAGCCTGATACCGAGAGACAGATCTTTCGACAAGCGAAGGTTCGCCGATAACCGGAGAACGGCAGTATTAAACCACCTCACACCGCTAAGTTACGGGCGCCTATTTCTTTTCGGTTGAATTCGTAGCACCTGGACCAAGATGCTTCGCCAGAAATGCTTCGATCGTTTTGTATTCTTGAAGCAGCGATCTCTCTTTGCGAAATCCGTGGCCCTCGTCGGAAAGAAAAAGCGTCTGGGGCGGACGCCCCAGCGCCTCAAGGGCGGCAGCCATTTTTTTTGCTTGTTTGTACGGGACAGTCCGATCGTCCTTGCCGTGAATAATGAGCAATGGCGCGACGATCTTGTCAGCGAAATAGAGGGGTGAAATTGCCTTCAATTGATCCGAATCCGTCGTCGGATTTCCAATCTGTTCCGTCCAATGTTCACGGGCCAATTTATCTTCGTCTTCACTCACTGACTTAAAGATACTCAGCCAGTCCGAGACCCCGCAGATGGAAATGCCGCAGCGATATAAGTCACTGCTTTTGCCCAACCCGTATAACGCGGAATAACCGCCGTAGCTGGCCCCGACAATCGCTATGCGTTTCGGATCGGCGACCTTCTTTGCAATCGCCCATCGAGTTGCGTCCTCTATATCATTTTGAATATCGCCGCCGACCTGTTTTTTCCCTTTGTTCGAGAATTCCGTACCATATCCCGCCGAGCCGCGATAGTTCATTTGCAGGACGGCGTACCCGCGATTCGCCAACATTTGCACCAATGGATCGAATTCCCAAGCGTCGCGGACCCAGGGGCCACCGTGAGGCATGACTACAAGCGGCAAATTGCGCGGCTTTTGTCCCAATGGCACAGTTAAGTAACCATGGATAACGAGCCCATCCCGTGCGGTGTAAGACATGGGATTCATCGGAGCCATCTGCTCGGGCTTTATCCAAGGCCGGGTTCTAAACAATCCCTCCAACTTTTGGTCCTTCGGAGTGTACAAGTAGTAAGCCCCAGGGTTGCGGTCGGAATAAGAAAAGATCAGCATTCGCGTGTCGTCCTCAGAGGTGCTGACAGGAAGATTGAACACACCGGGCCTGAGGGCATCGATGATCGCCATCCTTCTTGCATATTCTTCGTCGAACCATCTCACACCAGGCCCTTCCCCCATGTAAGCGTATCCTACGATTGCTTTCCGATGGTCCGACCAAATCGATTTAACCAGCGGGCCGGAATGAGAAAATTCCACATCGTATCCGGGAACTTCAAGTAGTGGCTCACCCAGGCTTCCCGTTGCGATGTCACAGCAATAGAGATTTCTATAGCCCTTGTCACTGGTTGAACAAATATAGATACCCTTACCGTCGTAGCTGAAACCGAGCATCATTGGGGTTTCACTTGGACTGTGCGAGACGACAGTCAGCGGTCGCCATGGGCTCTTGTCGTCGTCGCGGTAGAGGATCGTGTTTTCGTGGATGGATTTTACCTCCAAGCCAGCCCGGATGACACCCTGCCTATCTGCCACCCAACCGACAACTCTGCCTGGATTTTTCACCACCGTACGGTGAGCGCCAGTTCTGGTATCGATTTTAATAACATCCGGATAGAGCCGCGATTCATCGCCAGGATCGCCGCGCAATTCCAACATGAGCGTGTTAGTGTCATCTCCAAAAGAATGAATAGCCTGATATGCGTTTAGCGGACGATAATCCAACATGCCTTCTCGATAACCAACTGCTCCAGTCAAAGGCGTCCATTGCGTACCGTTGCAATCGTAGGCCGCGGTTCCTTCCATATAATTCCAAATCGAGATGCCCACCAGCACGCGCTTGGGGTCGAGCCACCGAAACCAAGCGACTTCTCGGTTGCCGGTCAGTGCCTCGCCTTTGCCAAGGTCAAAACCTTTAAGCTGCAAGGAAGACAACTCCGCGAAAAAAACCTGGTCTCGTCCCAAAGGATCTTGAATCACGGCGCAATATCGCCCATCGGGGGACAATCGTGCCTGCCGGTTCGTCGCTGGCCGAGCAAAGTCTTCGATCGGAACCAAGTCGGCCCCTCGGGCCGAAATACACAACGCCGCCAAACCAAGTGCTAGAATCTTGGGGTTCATTGCCCTCGGAAATAAAATGCCCGCGGCCAAAGTGAAAGCCCGAACTGCATCCTACCGCCTGCTTTTGCGCTTTCCGTCGGTGACACTTTCGGCTTTTACGGAATCATGCCATCGCTCGCAGATTCGTACTTTGCCCGCGCCACCGAAATGCTGGATCGCGCCCGCGAGAAAAACGCCGCCACACTCGCCGCCGTCGCTCCCATCGTTGGCAAATCCATCGCCGACGGCGGCGTGCTCCATACTTTTGGTTCGGGCCACTCCGAGATGATCGCCCGCGAAATCATCGGACGCGCCGGCGGCTTGATGCCCGTGACCGGACTCTTCGATCCCGGTTATGGCTTTTCGGAAAACATCGTCGGCTATGGCACCCGCCTCGCCGAACGCCACGACCACCACTACGGATTGCGCTCCGGCGAGACCATCATCGTCATTTCCAATTCCGGCAAAAATGCCTCGCCCATCGAAGTCGCGCTTTACGCCAAACAAAAAGGACTCACCGTCGTTGGCCTTACCTCGCTCGCGATGAGCACCACGGCCAAAACCGTGCATCCCGGCGGCAAAAATCTTCACGCCGTAGCCGACTACACGCTCGATAACCTCGGCGTGCCCGGCGATGCGATCACTGAAGTCACGCCAAACCAATTTGCAGGGCCAACTTCCACGCTGATCGGCTGCACACTCCTCAATCTTCTCATGCTCGGCGTACTCGAATGGCTCCGCGACCAAGGCCACCCGCTTCCCCTCGTCCGCAGTCAGAACCTGCCCGGCGGCATGGAAGCCAACATCGCGCTCTCCCAAAAATACCGCACCCGTCTGAGCAAATTGATCGGATGAATCCGAACTCGCCACAGAGTACACAGAGCTCCGACACAGAGCACACAGAGTAAAAACACTCCTGCAACAGCACCTTCCCCTTTCCCCAATGACTTCTGTCCGTAAATTCTGTGGCTAAAAATCCCGCCCAACTTTTCCGGATCGGTGTCGACGGCGGTGGCTCGAAAACCGAACTGATCCTCATCGACCATTCCGGTACCGTGGTTGCCCGGCACCACGCCCCTGGCTGCAATCCCAGCCATGTCGGCCCCGTCGGGGCAAGAGAAACGCTGATCTCCGCACTTCAGGCATTGATAGCCTCCTCAAAAACTAAAAAAGCGGAGCTGGAAATCAGTCATATGCTTCTTTGCATGGCCGGCAGTCCCGATTTTTGGCGGGAAGCAGCCGCGTCACTGACTGACTATGGCCAGGTCGAAACGACCACCGATGCGGCACCCGTGCTCGAACTGGCGACCGAGGGAAGACCCGGGCTCGTCTTGCACGCCGGGACCGGATCCTTCGTGGCGTTGAGGACCACCGATGGCGCCATGCGCTATATCGGCGGACTCGGCTGGCGCCTCGGCGATCCGGGAAGTTCCCTCGACATCGGGCGTCGGGCGACCGCCCGCGCGCTCGCCGAATTGCAGGGCTGGGCGGAAAAAACCGCGCTCAGCGAAGCCTTGGTCGAACTTTTTTCAACCGACAAACCCTCCGCCATCACCGCGTCGCTGCATCGAAGCACGGAACCGAACCAAATCATTGGTTCATTTGCCGCGTGCGTTTCCCAACTGGCGGCAAAAGGCGACGCGACCGCGCTGGCGATTATTCTCGGCTCGACCGGGGAATTGCTGGCCTGCGCCGAAGCCGCCGCCCGCAGTCTCGTTAGTACCCAGGAATTGAATACGCTGCCCGCCGGCCTTTCCGGTTCAATTCTCACGCAGCCGTTTGTCGTGGCCGAATTGCAGAAACGCAGCGCGCTTCCGCTCAAGCCTTTGACCGAGCGTCCCATCGAAGGCGTGCGGCGCTTGCTTTGCGGCAAGCCCTGAGTGCTTCAGCCCGTTTCGTCTTTGCGTCCGAAAATCGGGCGGGTTCCCGGCCAGCCGAGCAGGCCCCGGAACAACATTCCCAAAGCGACAAGTATGGGCACGGAGAAGAATCCTTTGTTCACTAATATCCCCAGCGAACAACCTGCCAGCACGAGGAAGGCCGCGACAATTTGCTCCGCGCGACCGGATCTTTCGACCGCCACACTAGCTGGCTCGTTCGATTCCAGCGGCAAGCCCAGTGCGTGCCATGCCACCATGCCGCCGGCCACGCTTTGGGCCCAGTGAAAACCAATGTCGTCGAGTTCATCGAGGACCTGTTGCGAACGTCCGCCCGACTGACAGATGAAATAGATGGGCTTCGCCTCCGCCTCACGGCTCCATTCGGCCATGATCTGACGCAATGGTATCGTGCCGAGCGGAATGTTACACGCTTGGGCGATATGGCCTTGTTCAAACTCTCGCGCCGCACGCAAGTCGATCAACACCGTCTGCGGATCGGTGTCGAGTTGCTCGCAGAGCTCCTGGACTGAAACATTTTTGATCATTGGGCCGACGCTTCGTCATCGGCACAATTACACCGGTTCCTGAATGGATTCGCAGAATCTCGTCAACAGATTGGTCGCGAAACACTCAGCGCACCTGCGCGTCGTACGAGCTGTACTTGCACGGGTAAACCGGACGCCCCAGACGTTTTGAACTGATCTCCTCCAGCTGAATTGCCACGTGGGGATTGTGCGTCATGAAACGCAAAAAGTCGGCCTTGCTGATCGTGAGGCAGCGCGTCTCCTCCAACGCGACGATATCGGATTCCGCCGCGCTGTTTTGCATGAGGCTGATTTCGCCAAAGAACGCGCCCGAACGCAGCCGTGCCTTCACCTTTTTATCGCGGCGCACCGCCACACGGCCTTCGTAAATCAGAAAAAACTGCTGGCTGTCCTGTCGCTCAGCCACGATCAATTCGCCGGCGTTATAGCGAAGCATCGACGCAATTTGCGTGAAGCGCGCGATCGCCTGGGGATGCCAGTTGGCGCAAAACGGCAGTTCGCGCAGGAAAGGCACCTTCTGGCCCAGATTATTGGCCAGTTGCACGCCCATCGGCGTCACCACGCGGCGCTCGAATTCGCGTATTGGAATCATCAATACCAACACCGGAGTGAGCGCTTTCGCCTGCAATGGACCGCGATCCGGATCCAGGAGCGAATGAACTCCAAAAACGTCGCCTTCCTTCATTGTCATCACGCTCTCCGCACGACCGGATTTCAGCCGGCGGTACAATCTCACGCGGCCAGAAAGGATGAGGTTGGCGAACTTCGATTGCTCTGCAAAAGGCTGGATGATCGAACGAGCTTTGAAATAACGCGTCTGCCCGGCCGCAGACAACGCCGCGCGCTCTGCGGGCGGCAGGCGGCGAAAAAGCAACGACTCCGCCATCAAACGCGCAATCTGCTCCTCGGGAACGGGCGCTACGCTATTCAACCGCCAGCGTTTCCAATGCGTCCGGTTGACGGAATAATAATTCGCCGCGTGCCAATAAAGAAAGCGCACCACCGGCGGCCCGACATAAGCAACGATCGCGGCGAAAATGATGGAGCCAAAAATAATCCCCGCCCCGTAATTCAAACTGGCAAACAAGTCCTTCAACGACATGTCCATCGCGCGCAGCACCGTGAAAAATATAAACACGATCCAAATGAATCCCCACGCGATGCGAGCTGAAATGTAAGCCGGCGAAACGCGCCGAAGACTGGCTTTGAACTTTACCCGCCAATGCTGGTTCAGACTGAAAAGAAGATCCTTCTGCGTGTCCGGGACCTGACCGCGACAGACGGTGGAGAGCAGGCCCGTCGCCGCACTGCCAGCAAAGGGATGCAACATTCCGATGACCGCGAGCACGTGCAAACTTCCCCATTGCGGTTGGAACCACCACAACAAGGCCGCGCTGGCCAGCACCGGGAAAAGTCTCGCGCTTGCCACGGCCGCTTGAATCAAGGGCGAGCACATGCACGCATCTTCCAGATTCACCCCGAAGTAAGGCACGGGACGCAGATAAACAAAACGCGGGTTATATACTTCGCCGCCGCCACCGCGTAGGACCGAGGCAGCCAGCATCTGGCCCAAACTCACTCCCACCATCAGGAGTATCCATCCGATAAATACGTTACCTAGCGTCTCGATCAGATTAAAATGCCCCTTGAACGGCCACGGAAACGGCATCGTCGTCAGCAGCGTCAGCGCAAGCGCCGCGGAGATCCAAGTCAGCGCCAGCGGCAACTTCGGCCCTAGCGTCACCACCCAACGACTGGCCAGCACCGGCACGCTCGTGTCAGGCTGGCGATCGATTTTAAGAATACCCGCCCGCAACGCCTTCAAAATCAGTTCGTAATATTCACGCAGCGGCGCGCAGGTGCGATTCAAGATCACCGCGCGCAGCACGTCGGGCGCCGTGGCGGGATTGGCGAAGTTGCGCAACAAATTCCACTGCTCCGCCGTGACGGTGAGGTACTTTCGGCTCGGCCCGTTTTTCACCACAAAGGCCGGGCCCGAGGCATCGGCACGCAAAACGTGCGGATTCAACCTGAGTGTCTGAGCGGTCAGAACGAGCTGTTCGTCCATTGGGGCGGGGTTTTACAGGTGGAGAATGGTTTAGGCCGGCTCGGCGGGCGGGGCGGCAGGCGGCGAGTCGGTCTTGTTCGCAGGCCCGATCAGATCGACCACGGCATCCTGCAAATCCGTCAGCCGATAGGGCTTCATCAAATAACGCAGGCGGGCATTGCCCGGCGCCCAAAGATCCTCCTCCAGCACATGTCCGCTCAGCAAAAGAATCGGCAGGTCCGGCGCGAGCTTGTGCAACCGCGTCGCGAGCCCAAGACCGTCGAGATTGGGCATCAACACATCGGTGATCACGAGGCTGATCTCCGCTTTGCGTTGCTGAAAAAGATTCAGCGCCTGCACGCCATCCTCCGCCTCGATCAGACGGTAGCCTTGTTGCTCCAATGTGATCCGCGCAATCGAACGCACTTCGGGCTCGTCGTCGACGAACATGACGAGGTCGCGTTTCAAGGGCCCTCCGCCCTCCCGTGCATCTTTGGCAGACGACGAACCAAACAGTTTCTTGAGGCGTGAAATCATGGGCGAGGGAGGGTTATGGTGGGGTAAACGGAATCAATCGGCATCGTACTTTCAAAATCGGACCCGAAAAGGGAAAACAGAACTTGTTGCATACGAACGGACTTTAGGGGGCGATTTTGCCAATTGTTTTACAGTTTTTGGCATCTGCCGACAGTTTTGGCAAGGCAACACGTTCATAAAGTTGACCTATTGCCATAACCAAACCTCAGGTCTAAGCGGAAAATTCGCCCGTCGCGGGTCCTCAACGCTTTCCAAAAAAACACCCTGGTACGCCCAAAATTTGCGGCGATGGCCAAATCCAGCAATTTCCTCCTCGTGATGAACATGCCCCTGTCGCCTCTCTTGTTCGCCGCCCGTCGTTTTGCGGGATTGGCTCTGATTGCGATGCTGACCGCCAGCGCCCTCCAGGCCGAACCATCCACGACAACCAGCCAGGCTACGCCCCGCCTGGCCGTGGGTCTTGAGGCAGGCAGCGCCGGCGTCGGACCGGTCGTCGTTTTCACCACGTCCAAATCGATCACCGCAAATGTCGGCTACACTTTTCTCAGCTACGACTACGATTTCCGTAACGCCGACACGGATTTCGATGGCACGCTCAAGCTTTCAAATCTTCAAGCTATACTCAATTGGCACCCTAAGGCCGGCGCCTTTCATCTTTCTGCAGGCGTCGTGGTCACCAACAACAAGATGGATATCACCGCCAAGCCGACCAACTCCTACAAAATCGGCGACACGACTTACACTTTGGCTCAAATCGGCACGCTCGACGGCACCGTCAAAATTGGCAAAGGCGCGAAGCCCTACCTCGGCTTGGGCTGGTCAAAAACGCCTGCGAAAAGCGGCTTCGGTTTCTTCTGTGACATCGGGGTAATCTTCATGGAATCACCCAAAGTTTCCATGCGATCCACCGGCCCGATTGCGTCCGACGCCAATTTCCAGCGTGACCTGCGCAAGGAAGAGCAGGACGTAAACGACAAGCTCGACAAATTTAAGTACTACCCAGTCATCCAGATAGGCGGCCTGTACCGCTTCTGACCGGAGCAAGGATCAGCGACGCCCGCCCCAGCGGACGTTCGCGAGTGCCTTTTATCCTGTTTTTGACCCCCGATTGCGCCGAAACACCGGTGATAGCCGTCAGATCGACGGTTTTTCGATAAGCGCGCCTGCGAACTTTTTGGCAAAAACTCTAATCCCACGTAGCAGCAAGATAAGTTATTTTAATTCAAGGAATCCGCACTCGCAAGAAATGCGTAGCCTTCGCCAACCTCTGCGATGCTGTTTCACCATTTGTACCGCATTATGAAAACATGCCGTTTGCTCCCTCAACCAAGGCCCTTCGCCAAAGGAATCACCTATGAACGAAATTCTCTCCGGTGACCTTATCTATGTGATGCTGTTCGCTTTCGGCGGACTCGCTTTCGCAGCAGGGCCTTTCGTACTCGTGTACTTTCTCGCCCCGCGTGCAACCACCCGTCAAACGGCGGACAAGACCGGTCAATATATCGAGTGCGGCATGGAGCCGATTGGCGATGCGTGGATTCGTTATAGCGCGGTCTACTACTTGTACGCCTTGGTCTTCGTGGCCTTCGCCGTTGATGTACTTTATCTGATCCCCGTCGCCCTCGTTTATAACAAGATCTTCGCCTGGCGCGATCTGGTTGAGGTGCTGATGTTCGTTGGGATCCTCTCGCTTGTAATCATATACGCTTGGAAGAAAGGAGTTTTCGAATGGACACGCCGCAAGTCGACACCTCACAAATCGTAAAGTTTGCGATGCTCGACGACGTGATCGCCCTCGGGCGCGCGAATTCGCTCTGGCCGCTTACCTTCGGTCTCGCCTGCTGCGCCATCGAAATGATGGCCGTCGGCATGGCAAAATATGATCTTTCGCGCTTCGGCGCCGAAGTGTTTCGCCCCTCTCCCCGTCAGGCCGATCTCATGATCGTCGCCGGCACGGTGAACAAAAAAATGGCCCCCGCCATCAAGACGCTTTACGACCAGATGCTTGAACCCAAATGGGTTATCGCGATGGGCAACTGCGCCATTTCGGGCGGCCCGTTCGTCTATCCCGGCCAGTACTCGGTCGTTGAAGGCGTCGACAAACTCTTCCCGGTCGACGTTTACGTGCCCGGCTGCCCGCCACGTCCCGAAGCCCTGATCGAAGGTATTCTTGAACTGGAAAAGAAGCTCACCGGCAAACGCCGTTGGCCCGTCGTCGAAAATCCATGAGCATCTCCATCGAGCAACTCGCAAAGGAATTTGAGCCGCTGGCCGTCAAGGAGATGGTCCAGTTGCCGCCTGCGATCGTACCGAAACCAGCACCAGCGCCAAAACCGGCTGCTCCGAAACCCGCGGCCCCACCCGCCGCTGCGCCTGTGGCGGGCGCGGAAAGTGCCAAGGTCCAAGTGCCAAGTGCCAAACCGGCAGTCCCCGCTGCAGGTCCGGCTGCTCCTTCGGTAACGGGTCCGACCCCCGCCGGTGAAGCACCAAAAGCCACTGCAACTCCTGCCGTAGCTCCCGCTCCAAAACCCGCCGCACCAGCCGCCGCTGCTGCCCCCAAGCCAGCCGCGCCCGCCGTTCCACCCGTGCCGCCACCTCCTCCACCTAAACCAGTCCAAATCTGGAAATTCGAGGAAAAGGGCCTGAATCTCGAAGTTACCGTCGAGCCGTCCAAGGTTGTCGAAGCCGCCGAATTGTTGGACCGCCATGGTTACGCCATCGACGCTGTCACCGGCATGGACTGGCCGAAACATGACCTCCTCGAAGTCATCTACGATTTTCTGCATTTCGAGTCAGGTTTGCGCGTGGCCTATCGCGCCCGCATTCCGCGCAAAGATCCGAAGATAGCCACTATCTCCAAAATTTTCCCCGGCGCCGACTGGCACGAGCGCGAAACGCATGACTTTTTCGGCATCAATTTCGTCGGCCATCGCGACCTGTCGCCTTTCATGCTGCCCGACGACGCCACGTACCACCCTCTTTTGAAGGACTTCCAAGCGTGAACATTCCCCAGCTCATTCCTGTCGGCGATCCTGCTGCCGAAACGTTCACGATTAATCTCGGGCCGCAACATCCCGCGACACACGGCGTGTTGCGCGTGAAGCTCGAGATGGACGGCGAGTTCATCGTCAACGCCCAGCCCGTGCCCGGTTACATTCACCGTATGCACGAGAAGATGGGTGAGAATCGCACGTACGCGCAGTTCCTGCCCAACACGAGCCGCATCGATTACCTCTCGGCCATGACGTACACGCACGCTTTCGTCGGCGCCGTGGAAAAAGCCGCGAAGCTCGAAGTGCCTATCCGCGCCGAATACATCCGCGTCATCACTTCCGAACTAAATCGTATCTCCAGCCATCTCGTCGGCTGGGGCGCGTGGATCATGGATCTCGGCGGTTTCACCCCGATTCTCTACGCCTTCGATGACCGTGAAAAAATCCTCGATATGCTCGAGGAGATCACCGGTTCGCGCCTGACGTATTGCTACTATCGGTTCGGCGGAGTGTGCGATGACGTTGACGCGCAATTTATCCGTTCCGCCCAGGAGTTTGTGCCCTATATGCGCAAGCGCCTCGACATGTATAAAAAGCTCGTCACGGGCAACGTCATCTTCCGCAAGCGCGTCGAGGGCATCGGCCCGATCAGTGCCGAAATGTGTCGCAAATATGGCGCATGCGGCCCCGTTCTCCGCGGCTCCGGCGTCAAATACGACGTTCGCCGCGCCGAACCATACTCGATCTACAATCAGTTCGATTTCGAGATCCCCGTTTACCACGAGTGCGACTCGCTCGCGCGCTACCTCGTGCGCATGGACGAGATCGAGCAATCCCTGCGCATCATCGAGCAGGCCTGCGCGAAAATTCCCGACGGTCCGATCCAGGGCAAAGTCCCGCGCATCCTGAAACTTCCTGTCGGTGACACCTGTTTCGCCACCGAGTGCGGCCGCGGTCGTCTTCTTGTGCGCATCACCAGCGACGGCGGCGAAAATCCGTATCGCGTCCGCCTGCGCACACCGTGTTTCACCAACCTAACGCTCTTCGAGGAAGCCTCGCAGGGCATGATGCTCGCCGACGCGCTCTCGCTCATGGCCAGCCTCGACCTCGTCATCCCCGACATCGACCGCTAACCTTTTATTAACGCCAAACAATGTTCGCCATTGAGCACACAGAGCTCGGACACAGAGTCCACAGAGAGTCGGTTGACGAATCGACGCTCAAGTTCTGCTCTGTCCAATCGATGGCATTGGCCTTCAGATCGATTTCTCCAATCAACCGTTCCTCCGTGCCCTCCGTGTCCGAGCTCCGTGACCTCTGTGGCTCATTCCGATTCTTCCTTCGTTCGCGATGATCGAAACCCTCTCAAATTTCTTTGCCACACCGTGGGGCGCTCTTGCCCGGAGCCTGATTTACCTCGCGGGCATTTGCGGTTTCGTTGCCGCCAACGCCGCCTACCTCGTGTGGGTGGAGCGCAAGGGCGCGGGCCGTTTCCAACGCCGTCCTGGTCCGACCGAGTCCGGCTGGGCCGGCCTGCTTCAGCCCCCCGCCGACGGCATCAAGCTGCTCGCGAAGCAAGTCATGGCGCCGCCCGGTGGCGACAAAATCCTTTTCTGGGCCGCTCCGCTCATGGTGATGGCGCCGCCGCTCCTCTGCCTTCTGGCGATTCCGTTCGGCGACAATGTGCTCGCCCGCAACATCAACGTCGGCCTGCTGATGGTTTTCTCCTTCGGCTCGATCAACGTCATGGCGCTCATGCTCGGCGGCTGGGCTTCGCGCAACAAGTACTCAATCATTTCCTCGGCTCGCATCGTTTCCCAAAACGTCGCCTACGAAATTCCGATGCTTTTCGTCGTGATCACCATGATCATGGTCACCGGCACGCTGAATCTGCAGACAATCATTGTCCAACAAGCCGGCGGTTTCTGGAACTGGAATATTCTCCGTGGCATTTGGGATTTTAGCGGTGGCGGGTGGGGTCACATCGGCGGCAACCTCCTCGCTCCGGTTACGTTCATCATTTTCTTCATTTGCATGCTGGCCGAGACGAACCGCGCGCCATTCGACATGGCGGAAGCGGAAAGCGAACTCGTCGCCGGCGCCTTCACCGAATACGGCGGCATGGGCTTCGGCGTTTTCTTCATGGCCGAGTACGGCAACATCGTCGTGGGCTGCGCTCTTGCCACCTTGCTCTTCCTTGGCGGCTGGCAAAGCCCGATCGGCAGCATCCCCGTTTCCTGGGGTGTCATTGGTACGGTTCTCGGCGTCGGTTTCTTCCTCGCGAAGATGTACGCGCTCATTTTCACCGTCGTCTGGATCCGCTGGACCTTCCCGCGCACGCAGTTCTATGGACTGCTCAACCTCTCTTGGAAGATCCTGATCCCCATCTCGATCTTCACCCTGCTCCTCACGAGCATCCTCCTCAAATTGCCCCGCCTATTCTGAGCTAAAACCATGAGCCTGATTAAAGAAACAGTTTTCGGATTCTGGTCCCTGATCACGGGCATGCGGCTCACGATCAAGGAATTTTTCAGCCCGACCATAACCACTCACTACCCGCATCAAACGCTGCCCATCCCGAAGAAATTCCGCGGGCACATCGAGCTGAAGTGGAATCAGGAAACCGGTCGCGCCAACTGCACCGCGTGCGGCATTTGCGCCAAGGCCTGCCCGTCCGATTGCATCGAGCTCGACGGCATCAAGCCTGCCGGCGAAAAGGGCAAGGCTGTCACCAGTTACCAGCTCGACTTTACGCTCTGCTCCCTTTGTTCGCTCTGCATCGAGGCTTGTCCTTTCGACGCCATCCAGCACTCCGCGCGCTACAACCTCGCGAGCGTTCCGAACAAGTGGAACGACATGGACCTCTTCGAACGCTACAAAGAACAGGTCGTTCGCGTCGGCAAAACCCCCTTCATTCCCGAAGCGGCTCCGGCCGCGCCCGCAGTTCCCGCCTCGACTATTCCGGCCGCCGCTCCAGCTGTGGCCCCCCAGCCCGCCCAGTAATGAACACGTTTCCCCTTAACGACTGGTTAGTCGCCGCCATTTTCATCCTCTGTATCGCCGTCACCGTCACCGGTGCGATCATCGCCGCCTTCACCAAGCGCATTATCCGCAGCGTTTCCGGCCTTGCGGTCTGCTGCCTCGGCCTTGCGGGCCTTTTTTATTTCCTCCACAGCCCGTTCCTCGCGCTGATGGAAATCCTCATCTACATCGGCGCCGTCTGCGTCACCGTCGTTTTCGGTATCATGCTCACCGAACCCGACGAGCCTGCCCCGGAAAACTTCAAGCGCCCCTTCCCGGTCATTTCGCCCCTGATTTCGCTCGCGATCGGCGGCGGCGTATTTGTCGGCATCGCTTGGTTGAGCCTCAAGCAGCTCTGGACCGCTCCGGCCACCGTCACCGGCAACGGATCGATCGAATCGATCGGCCAGTTGCTCCTCACCAAGTACAGCGTGCCCTTTGAACTGATTTCGCTCGTGCTCCTCGTCGCCATCCTCGGCGCGCTCGTCATCGCCCGTTCCGGGAGGACCAAAGAATGAACCCAGCCCAGCTTTATTCCCAGCCCGCGCCCTATCTGGTCGTCGCCGCATTTCTGCTCGCGATCGGCATTTTCGGCCTGATCCGCCGCCGCACCCTCATCGGCATGCTGATTTCCGGCGAACTCATCTTCGCCGCCGCGTCGTTGAATTTCATGGCGCTTAACCATTTCACTGCGCCAGACAAATCCGTCGGCCAGGTCGCCGTCCTCTTCATCATGGGTATCGCCGCCGCTGAAGTCGCCATCGCGCTCAGCATCATCATCGCCGTGTACCGCAACTATCGCTCCATCGTTTCCAAGGAGCTCAACCAACTCAAAGGCTGAGCCAAATGGATACGACCCAAGACCCACGCCTTGCCTTTGCCATTCTCGCCCCGCTCGTCGGCGCAGGTTTGGTCATGCTCACCGGCAAGAAACCCAATCTCCGCGAGGCCTGCTCGTTTCTTGCCGCTGCCACGATGTTCGGCATCATCGCATCGCTCTATCCAGCGATCAAGGCCGGCGCCACGCTGAAGTTCACGCTGTTCCAGCTGCTGCCCGGCCTCAGCCTCACGCTGCGCGCCGACGCGATGTCATTGATCTTTGCCGGTGCCGCCTCGTTCCTCTGGATCCTCGCGGTTTTCTACTCGGCCGGCTACATGCGCGGCCACCACGAGCCGAACCAAACCCGTTTCAACACCTGCTTTGCGCTCGCACTCTTCGGCGCCATTGGTTGTGCGTTCTCTGACAATCTCCTGACAATGTACTTCTTCTACGAAGTCGTCTCGATTGTCACCTATCCGCTGGTTGGACACCATCAGGACGCCGAGGGTTACGAAGGCGCCCGCAAGTACATGACTTACCTCACCACCACCGCCAAGGGCCTCGTGCTTCCCGCGATGGTGTTGATCTACGTGCTGACCGGCACGCTCGATTTCCCCACCAACGTGCTTCATGGCATTGGCAACATCGCCAGCCAGAATCGCTGGCTTGTCACCGGTGCTTACGCCGCTTGCATCCTCGGTTTCGCGAAGAACGGCATCATGCCGTTCCACTCGTGGCTCCCGAGCGCGATGGTGGCTCCGACACCGGTCTCCGCGCTGCTCCACGCTGTGGCGGTCGTTAAAGTCGGCGTGTTCTCAACTACGCGCACGATGCTCTACGGCTTCGGCGTCGACACGATGACGAATTTCAACCTCGGCATTCCGACCGCGTACTTCGTCGGCTTTACGATCATCACCGCATCGGTCATCGCGCTCTCGAAGGACAATCTCAAAGCCCGGCTCGCCTATTCGACCGTCTCGCAGCTTTCGTACATCGTGCTCGGTGTCGCACTGCTCACGCCGACCGGCGTCGAAGGCGGATTGCTCCACATCGCCACGCACGCCTTTGCCAAGATCACGTTGTTCTTCTGTGCCGGCGCGATCTTCGTCGCCACCCACAAAAAAGATATTTCCGAAATGTCCGGCCTCGGCCGCGTGATGCCGTTCACCTTCGGCGCCTTCGCGCTCGCCTCGCTCTCGATGATCGGCGTGCCCGGCTCCGGTGGCTTCGTATCCAAGATCTACCTACTCGTGGGCTCGATGGATGCCGGCCAGGTCGGCATCCTCGTGATCCTCGTCGCCTCCACGATTCTCAACGCCGCGTATTTCGCGCCGGTCGTTTACACCGCGTTCTTCGGCAAGCTCTCGCACGAGGATGAACATCACCTCCATGGTGAAGCGCATCCTTCGATGGTGATCCCGCTCTGCATCACCGCTGTCATTTCGATCGTTATTGGCTTCTGGCCCGACCTTTTCCTCAACCTCGTCAAAGCGGTCTTCTGATGAACCTCGTACGCTTTATAGATTTTCTGCGCGACCGACTGAGCCTTGTGATCAAGGCCTGTCTTGGCCTGCTCGCGCTCCTCGTCGTGGCCGACATCGCCCGCGTTTTCCTTTCGCACGGCCACGAAGCCGCTTCCGAACACGCCGCACCGGCCGCTCATGGCGCCGAAGCCGCGCATGGTTTCTGGGCGCAGCTTTATCACATCGCCGAAACCTGGCCGGCCTTCTGGTCAGTCTTCGGTTTTATCGCCTGCGTGCTGATTGTTTATATTTCCAAATGGTACGGACACCTGAAAGTCGGTCGCACCGAGATCATGGCCAAGGAGGACTTCTACAATGAGTAACCTCTGGATCCATCCTTCGCTGATTTTCATCGTCGGCGGTTTGCTGCTGACAATCTTGCCGCAAGCCTTGCGCAAAGCATGGTTGATCATTGTACCTGCCGTCGCGTTCGGCCTCATCCTCAAGATGAGTCTGAATCTGGGCACCTTTGGCGTAGTCAATGTCGCCGGTTTCGAACTCACCTTCGGCCGCGTCGACCGTCTCAGCCAGGTCTTCGCCCACATCATGGGCCTGATGGCGATTATCGGCACACTTTATGGTTTGCATGTAAAGCGTCCGGTTGAACATCTCGCCGCCTGGACCTATGTCGCTGGTTCGATCGGCGCAATCTACGCGGGCGATTTCGTAACGCTCTTCCTCTTCTGGGAACTGATGGCGATCGCCTCGACGTTCCTCATCTGGTTCCGCGGCCGCAAGGAATCCATCGCCGCCGGTTACCGCTACTTGCTCGTTCACATGGCCGGTGGTGTCGCGCTGCTCGCAGGCATCATGCTGACCTACAAGGCCACGCACTCGCTCGCGTTCAACCCGCTCGAGGTCGCGAATCCCGCGCCCGGCACGTGGTTGATCATGATCGGCTTCATCCTCAATGCCGCGGTTCCGCCGCTGCACGCCTGGCTGCCCGACGCTTACGGCGAAGCGACGTTTAATGGTTCGGTTTTCATGTGCGCTTTCACGACCAAGACCGCCGTTTACGCTCTGCTGCGCGGCGTCCCGGGTTTTGAAATCCTCATCCCGCTCGGCGTGATCATGGCGCTCTACGGTGTCGTTTACGCGGTGCTGGAAAACGACAGCCGCCGCCTGCTCGCCTACCACATCATTTCGCAGGTCGGCTACATGGTCGCGGGTGTCGGTCTGGCGAATACCCACACTGCTTTCGGCCAGCTCGCTTTCAACGGCGCCTGCGCGCATGCTTTCGCTCACATTCTCTACAAGGGCCTGCTCTTCATGGGCTGCGGCACCGTTCTGCACCAGACTGGCGAGAGCAAGTTCACCGAGCTCGGCGGCCTCTATAAGAAGATGCCCTGGACGTTTGTGCTGACGCTGATCGGCGGCTTGTCCATCTCGGCTTTCCCTCTGTTCAGCGGTTTCGTTTCGAAATCGATGATCGTCTCGGCCGGCTTCGATAGCGGTAAGCTCTGGGTCGGTTTTCTCCTCATGCTCGCCTCCGCCGGTACGTTCCTCCACACCGGCCTGAAGGTGCCGTACTACATTTTCTTCGGCAAAAACAACTGCAAGCCGCAGACGTGGGAAAAAGCCAAGGACCCGGTTTGGAACATGACCGCCGCCATGGCGATCGCCGCGTTCTTCTGTATCTTCATAGGCAGCTACACGCCTTATCTCTACAACATGCTTCCTTTCCAAGGACCGGCTGAAGAGTACGCGGGCCGCGTCTACAGCAGCGCTCACGTGATGGAGACGTTGCAGATCCTCCTCTTCACCGCGCTCGGTTTCTTCCTCATGTTGAAGAAACTCACGCCAGAGGCAAAAATCTCGCTCGATCTAGACATTGTCTGGCGCAAGGGCGGCCCTGCTTTCCTCTGGCTCGCGAAAAAGCCGATCCAAGCCATCGATAATTTTGTCGGCGAAATCTACAACAATGGCGGCCTCATCCCTCTGATGCGCACGTCTCGCCTCGTCGGTATTTTCGACGGCGCGGTGATCGATGGCATCGTCGATGGCTTCGCCACCAGCTTCCGCAATCTCGGTGCCAAGCTCCGCGGCGCCCAGCGCGGTGCGATTCAGGACAATCTCACGATCGCCTTCGCTGCGGCCGCGGCGCTCCTCCTCGGCTTCCTCTTCATCTTCTAACAGTCCCCCGCCATGCCACCATTCGCCAATCTCGAGGGCCTGCCCTATCTCAGTATTCTGATCTTCGCGCCGCTGATCGCCGCCGCGTTCACTGCGTTTATTTCCGACGCGCGGCTCGTCCGCTGGTGGACTCTCGGCGTGACCGTCGCCGCCGCGATCTTTTCGGTCAATCTATACATTGGGTTCTTTGCCGAGACGCATTATTTTCAATTCGTCGAAAGTCATTCGTGGATTCCGTCGTTGAAAATCAACTACACGCTCGGCGTGGACGGCATCAGCCTGCTGCTCATCCTCCTCACCACGCTCATCACGCCACTTTGCGTACTGGCTTCCTGGACCTACATCAAGGTTCGGGTAAAAGAGTTCATGATCGCCCTCCTTGTGATGGAAGGCGCCATGGTCGGCGTGTTCAGCGCGCTCGATACCGTCCTCTTCTTCGTATTCTGGGAAGCGATGCTCATCCCGATGGCACTCATGATCGGCGTCTGGGGCGGCCCGCGTAAGATCTACGCGTCGATGAAATTCTTCATCTACACGATGGCGGGCTCGGTCTTCCTGCTGGTCGCCATCATCGCAATGCGTCTGCAAACCGGCTCGTTCGATTTGCAGTCGACCATGGGCCATCCCTTCTCACACGGTTTCCAAAGCTGGGTTTTTGCCGCGTTCTTTATTTCTTTTGCGATCAAGGTTCCCATGTTTCCGTTCCACACGTGGTTGCCCGCCGCACACGTTGAGGCTCCAACGGCTGGTTCGGTTATTCTGGCTTCGGTGCTGTTGAAAATGGGCACATACGGTTTCCTCCGTTTTGCCCTGCCGATCACGCCTTGGGCTGCGGTGCATTTTGCGCCCGCGCTCATGTGGCTCTCCGTCGTCGGCATCGTTTACGGCGGTCTCGCTGCCCTCGCGCAGGCCGACATGAAGAAGCTCGTCGCTTACTCCTCCGTCGGCCACATGGGCTTCTGCACCCTCGGTATTTTTTCGCTCAATATTCAGGGCATCGAAGGCGCCACGCTCGTCATGATCAACCATGGTGTCACCACCGGAGCGTTGTTCATCTGTGTCGGCATCATCTACGAACGGCTGCACACCCGCGATCTCGCGAAGTCCGCCGGCATCGGCAAGTTCATGCCGATTCTTGCCACGTTCCTCGGTTTCTTCTGCCTGTCGTCACTCGGATTCCCCGGCACAAACAGTTTCATCGGCGAATTTTTGGTTCTCGCCGGTGGTTTCAAAATTTCCACGTTGCTCGTTTGTTGCGCCGTTCCCGGCGTCGTCGCCGCCGCGGCTTACAACCTCCGCATGCTCCAGCGCCTCGTCTACGGCGGTACCGACAACCCCGATCATACTGGTACGCCCGATCTCAACTTCCGCGAAATCCTCACGCTCGCGCCGTTGCTCGTGTTCGTTCTCTGGATCGGTCTGAACCCACAGCCGTTTGTGAAAATCATGCACGAATCGGTCGTCCACCTCCTCCAACAAGCCGGCCGCTAAAAAACCAACAACCCTTCGCCACAGAGAACACAGAGCGCCGACACAGAGTTCACCGAGCCAATCCACCCATCCGTCAATCGCCGCTCAACACCTCGACTTCATCCACCAAAAATTTCTCTGTGCCCTCTGTGTCCGAGCTCCGTGACCTCTGTGGCCCCTCCGATTCCGACTCCGATTTTCCCTTTTCCCAATGACTCCGTTTCCCGCCATGGCCTTTTTCCCTGAGCTGGTGCTCCTCGCCGGTGCTCTCGGCCTTTTCGTCGTCACGCTTGGCAACAATCAAGGCAGAGCGGCCCGCGCCGGCGCGCTTTTCGTCGGCCTCGTCGCGCTTGGCGCCAGCATTGTGACACTTCCGCAAAGCGCCCTTCTGTTCGACGGCGCTTATCGCGTGGACGCCTTTTCTCAGTGGTTAAAAATCGTTCTCTGCGGCGGCTATGTTCTTACGCTTCTTCTTAGCGGAAACCTTCCCGATATCCGCAGTGAGACCAAGTCCGAGTATTTCCTCTTTTTGAATCTTAGTGTGCTCGGTTTGGTTATGCTCGTGAGCAGCGTGGAAGTTCTCTCGCTCGTCATCGCCCTCGAACTTTCCTCCTTCCCGCTTTATCTCATGGTCGCGATGCGCCGCGAGCGCGAAGGCCAGCGCATCCAGATGGAATCGGCTGTGAAATACATCATGTTCGGCGTCGCCGCCAACGGCATCATGTTCTTTGGTTTTAGTTATCTGTTCGGCCTGACCGGTTCAACACACTTGTCCGACATGTTCGCCGGACTGGCTCCCATCGCCGGCACCCCGATCGCGATCGTCGCGCTCTCGATGGCTTTCTGCGGCTTCTATTACAAACTCGCGGTCTTTCCCTTTCACTTCTGGACACCCGATGTCTACCAAGGCGCCTCCAACGAAACTGCCGGCTACATCGCTTCGCTGCCCAAAGTCGGCGCCGTCGCCGTGCTCGTCCGCCTCGTCACTCTCGCCACGCCGGACAACCACACGATCGCCATGCTGCTCAGCGCGCTCGCGATCCTCTCGATGTGCTACGGCAACCTAATCGCTTTGGTCCAAACCGATTTCAAACGCCTGCTTGGTTTCTCGGGTATCGCGCATGCTGGTTATGCGGTTGTCGGTTTCACCGCTCTCGGCACCGCCGGGTTCACCGCCGCGCTCTACTATATTGTGGGCTACATGTTGATGGTCACGGCGTGCTTCGTCGTCATCTGCAAGATTTCGAAAGACGGCACCAACGTCGCCATCGAAGAACTCTCCGGCCTGCATCGCCGCTCTCCGCTTCTTGCCGCAACGCTCCTCGTTGCGGTCTTCGGTCTTGCCGGCATTCCACCGTTTGTTGGTTTTATCGGTAAGTTCGGCCTTCTCTCCGCCGCTCTCGCTAAAGGCCACACTGCGCTCGTGATCGTCACCGTGATCAATTCTGCCATCGCGATCTATTACTATCTCCAGGTTGTCCGCAAAGGCATCTTTGGCGAAAAACAGTCCGAAGGGGCCGCCCCCGAAGCCATCAGCATCGGCTGGCAGGCCGCAACGCTGTGCGTCTTGCTGATCGTCGGTATCGTCTGGCTCGGCGTCTATCCCGGGCCCATCCAGGATGCGATTGCCTCCTCGCTAGCTAGCGTCAAACCGCCGCTTTAAACCCGCGCTAAGCGGTCGATTTCGACCGGTTGGCACCTGGCCAATTTTTGCGCTGCAAGAGGCAGAATGTAGGCAGAGGGCTCGAGGGTGATTGAGCTAAACTCGGCTCAAGCAAAACCCTGTCCGTGCCTCAACCTTCCCAAGATAAAAACGGTCGTCTCCTGCTCAGCGGTAACGAAGCGGTCGCCCTCGCCGCGCTGCATTGCGGCGTCGCGCTCGGCACTGGTTATCCCGGGACACCTTCCACCGAAATTCTCGAAAACTTCAGCGCGCTCGGCGGCAAAGCCCAATGGGCTCCGAACGAAAAAGTCGCCGCCGAAGTCGCTCTCGGCGCCGCCTTCGCCAAGGCCCGCGTGCTCTGCACGATGAAACACGTCGGCCTCAACGTCGCCGCCGATGTGCTTTTCACCATGACCTATTCCGGTGTCGATGGCGCTTATGTGCTGATCGTCGCGGACGATCCCGGCATGGCCTCCTCGCAAAATGAACAAGATAGCCGCCGCTATGCCGAAGCTTCGGTCGCGCCGATGTTCGAGCCATCCGATTCGCAGGAAGCCTACGATTTGCTCAAGGTCGCTTTCGAGACGAGCGAGCGTTGGAAGATCCCGGTCCTATTCCGGATGACCACGCGCGTCTGCCATTCGAAGTCGCCCGTAAAAACTCGTTTCGCCCTTGGCACTAAACCAACTGCCATCGACACAAAGGCACCCACAACCGAATTCGTTCGCAACATCCCCTTCCATGTCATGGTGCCTGGCTATGCAAAGCCCGCGCACCGCCGTCTCCGCGCCAAGATGGCGGAAATGGAAACTTGGAACAACTCGCAAGGCCCAAATTCCACCGAGAAACGCTCTGCCGACCTAGGCATCATTGTCGCCGGCATCAGTTATCACCATGTCCGCGAAGCCGCACCCGACGCCTCGGTTCTCAAGCTCGGCATGACGTATCCGCTGCCGATGCAGACGATCCGCGCGTTCGTCGCCTCGGTGAAACGTTGCATCGTCATCGAGGAAAACGATCCCTGGCTCGCCACCGCTCTGCGCGCGGATGGTCTCAAAGTCGAAGCGAAGGACGATTCCATTTTCCGTTTCGGCGAACTTTCCGTCGATCGCGTGAATCGTATCCTGAATCACGATACAAGCCCCGAGCCTGTTCCTCCGCGCGGCAAACCGCCCGAACTTTGCAAAGGTTGCCCGCACACCCAGAGCTTCGAGGTGATGAAGGAGCTCGATTGCATCGTCTCCGGCGACATCGGTTGCTACACGCTCGCCGCACTTCCACCACTCGCTGCGATGGACATGATGATCGACATGGGCGCCGCGGTCGGCATGGGCCTCGGCCTGCGCCACGTGCTCCCGCGCGATCAGGCCAAACGCGTTGTCTCCGTCATTGGTGACAGCACTTTCCTCCACGGCGGCCTGACCGGCCTCGTCGAAATGGCCTACAATCCGCCCTCGACCGGCCACGTGCTCATGATCCTCGACAACGGCACCACCGCCATGACCGGCCAGCAGGAACATCCGGGCACCGGCCGCCAGCTCGATGGCGAAGGCACGCACAAAGTCAGCTTTGAGGCCATGGCCCGCGCCGCCGGCGTGAAAAATGTTTATACCATTAATCCGGTTAAGGACCGCGCCAAACTCAAGGAGACGCTCGGCGAATCCCTGCGCAAAGACGAACTCACCGTGATCATCGCGCGCAGTCCCTGCATCCTCGCCGCCGGCCGCATCGCCGCCTGGGAAAAAGATCAGAAAGCCAAAGCCGACGCCGAACCTTCCGGCACCTGTCAATGCGTTGGTGGGTGTAATTCCTAATCAATTTTTGCCACAGAAAGCACAGAGCTCAGACACAGGGTTCACATAGCCCCGCAACACTCGCCCCCTCATCTTCTCGTTCTTCTTCCTCCCTCCTCTCCGTGCCCTATGTGTCTGAGCTCTGTGTCCTCTGTGGCCCAATCCGAAATCAATAAAAGTTTCCTCATGCCTCCCGTTGCTTCCCAAGTCATCAATGTCCGCTTCGCCGGCATCGGCGGCACCGGTGTTATCAAAGCTTCCGACATTTTCGCCGACGTCGCTTTTCGCGAAGGCCAAATCGTCAAGAAAGCCGAAGTCCACGGCATGAGCCAGCGCGGTGGCTCCGTCCAATCCGACGTACGTTTCGGCACCGAAGTGCATAGCCCGATGATTCCCGATGGCGCGTGCGATTTTCTCGTCGTCATGGAAGCGACACAGATCGAAGTCGTGCGCAGCGGACTAAAATCCGGCGGCACGTTGATCGTCCCAACTGACATCGACATCGCTAAGCTGCCATCGGCAAAAGCCCTCAACGTCGCCATGCTCGGTCGCCTCAGTCGGCTCTTCGATTTTCCTGAGAGCGCCTGGCACGCGAGCCTTCGCGCCAATTTTCCCGAGAAACTCCACACCGCCAACGAAACCGCCTTCAACCTTGGCCGCAGCGCCTGAGCCATTTCATTTTCGCCACAGAGACCACAGAGCTCGGACCCGGAGTATCAATCCTCACTCACACCCGCCTTTCCCTTCTTCGCATAAATTTTCCGTCCTCCGTGACCTCTGTGTCATAGCTCTGTGCCCTCTGTGACCCAACCTCCCCTCCGCCCCACCCCTGCATCATGATCCCCCAACTTTGGAATGACCTCCAAGGCACGTTCTTCTCCGAGAGCGCGCTCGATTTCATGCCCGTTCCGCAGCTGCGTGCCGTTCAGCTCCAGCGCCTTCAGGCCGCCGTCACGCTCGCCTACGAAAAGGTGCCGCTGTTCCGGTCGCGCATGGACGAGAAAAAACTCACGCCGGCCAGCATTCGCACGCTCGGTGACGTGAGCAAACTGCCTTTCATGGTCAAAACCGACCTGCGCGACACCTACCCGTATGGCCTTTTCGCCGTGCCCATGAGCGAGGTCGTTCGTCTGCATGCCTCCAGCGGTACCACAGGCAAGCCGATAGTCGTTGGTTATACCGCGCAGGACATGCAAGTCTGGGAGCAAGTCATCGTTCGCTCGCTTTATGCCGCCGGTTTCTCGCGTGGTGATATCGTGCAAAACATGTATGGCTACGGGCTGTTCACCGGAGGCCTCGGTTTGCATGGCGGTCTCGAAGCCATCGGCGCAACGGTGATCCCAATTTCCGGCGGCAACAGCGAACGCCAGATCATGGTGATGAAGGATTTTGGCGTCACCGCCGTTTGCTGCACACCGAGTTATTTCGTTCACCTCATCGAAGTCGCCCAAAAAATGGGCATCGATTTCAAGCGCGATCTCAAGGTCAAGCGTGGAGTCTTCGGCGCAGAGCCCTGGACCAATGAAATGCGCCAATACATCGAGGAAGCTTCGGGCGTGAAGGCCTACGACATCTACGGTCTTTCCGAAATCATCGGTCCCGGCGTCGCTTGCGAATGCGAATGCCAGAACGGCCCCCATATTTTTGAAGACCATTTTCTCGCCGAAATCGTCGATCCAAAAACGCTTGAGCCATTGCCCGACGGCGAAGAGGGCGAACTTGTCATAACCACTCTCAGTAAACAAGCGATGCCGGTCATCCGCTACCGGACGCGCGACATCACGTCGCTCGACAACACGCTATGCAAATGCGGCCGCACCTGCCGTCGCATCAAACGCATCAGCCGTCGCAGCGACGACATGTTCATCATTCGTGGCGTGAATGTCTATCCGTCGCAGATCGAAGTTGCGCTCCTCAAGACCGAAGCGAGCCTGCCGCACTACCAGATCATCCTTACCCGCAAGGGAAGCCTCGATCAGATGGAAGTCCGCGTTGAAATCACTGGCGAAATGCTCCGCGACAATGTTGGCGCGATGGAACAGTTGCAGAAAAATTTTTCCCGCAGCATCGAGCAAGTCACGGGCTTGCACGCCCTCGTCACGCTCGCCGAACCAGGCAGCATCCCCCGCAGCGAAGGCAAGGCCAAGCGCCTTCTCGACCAGCGCAACCAAACCAAGTAACAACCCTAAACATTGGCCACAAAGATCACAAAGCCATGACAAAGAGAGCACCGAGTTCGGAACATGGATATTACCCCGCCTTTCCTCCGTGCCCTCTGTGTCCGAGCTCTGTGTTCTCTGTGGCCTGATCGACACCCATGAAAATCCGCCAAGTTTCCGTCTTTCTCGAAAACCGTCCCGGCCGTCTCGCCGCGCTTTGCCGCACCCTTGCCGATGCCGGCGTGAACCTCAATACGCTGATGCTTTCCGAAACTGGCGAGTTCGGATTGTTTCGGTTCATCGCCAACGATGCCGACAAAGCCAAAGCCGTTGCCGAAAAAGCCGGTTATGCCGTCACTACCAGCGAAGTTCTCGCCATCCAGGTTTCCGACAAACCCGGCGGTCTTGCGGACATTCTGGCGTTGCTCGAACCGCACAAAATCTCCGTCGACTACATGTACGCATTCGTCTGCCGACAGGGCCGGGCAATCATGATCATTCGCTTCGACGACCTCGACCGCGCCAGTGATGTGCTGCTCAAAGCAAACGTGAATGTTTTTAAAGCGGTTGATCTGCTGAAGGCCTAAGTTTCGCATAAGCTTTTGGGGATAAACCGCAAGGACACGCCATTACGCGTCGTTCTTACTCAGCTCTGGCCAATTTCTGCGCTACAAGAGGCAGAATGTGGCGTGTGCCAGCGCAGCCGTTGGGCTAAACTCGCCTTAAGCAAACTTTCATTCGTGTCGTCGCCTGATTCATATGCACCGCATCGTCGCCAAAGCGCAGCTTAGCCCCAATGTCACCCGTCTCGACCTCGAGGCGCCGCGCATCGCGAAGATCCGCCAGCCCGGCCAATTCGTCATCGTTCGCCGCGGGCCTCGCGCCGAACGCATTCCTCTCACTATCGCCGATGCCAACCCGCACGCCGGCACCATCGCGCTCGTCATTCAAGCCGTCGGCAAAAGTACAAAGGAACTCGTCGCGCTCAACGTCGGCGACTCCATTCAGGATATTTCCGGCCCGCTTGGCATGCCCACCGAAATCATCGAAAAAGGTCGCGCGCTCTGTGTCGGCGGTGGCGTCGGTACTGCCGTTGTTCATCCGATCGCCCAAGGCCTGCACGCCAAGGGTGTCCATGTCACCAGCGTCATTGGCGGCCGCTCGAAGGAATGGGTCATTTTCGAAAACGAACTCAAACGCCTCGGCGACGTGGTCGTCTGCACCGACGACGGCAGCTACAGTCGCAAAGGCTTCGTCACCGATGCCGCCAAGGAAATTCTCACCGCTGGCGGCATCGATATTGTCTACGCCGTTGGCCCCGTGCCGATGATGCGCGCCATCGCCAATCTCACCAAGCCTTTCGGCGTCCACACGATCGTCTCGCTCAACCCCGTCATGGTCGATGGCACCGGCATGTGCGGCGGCTGTCGCGTCGAGGTCGGCGGTGAAACGAAATTCGCCTGCGTCGACGGCCCCGAGTTCGACGGGCATAAAGTCGACTTCGACCTCCTCGCCGACCGCCTCTCCACCTACAAAACCCAGGAACAAGAGGCCACCACCTGCCAAAAAGACGGCACCTGCCGCGTCGGCCTGATCAAGTAAATTTCAACCCTCGTCACAGAGTACACAGAGCTCCGACACAGAGAACACTGAGCCAATCCAAAACCAACTTTCCGCACCCTCCGTCCTCTGTGCCCTCTGTGTCCGAGCTCCGTGACCTCTGTGGCCCGCTCCGAATTCTCCTTCTGCCATGTCCGATCTTCCCGCCTCCTCCGCAGCCGCCGCTCCGAAAAAGATGACGCCCAAAGAGCGCATGGCCATCCAGCGCCAGCGCATGCCCGAACAGGACGCCACCGCGCGCGCCCACAATTTCTGCGAGGTCAACCTCGGTCTGCCCGAGCAAATGGCCGTGCTCGAAGCCCAGCGCTGCATCCAATGCAAAGATCCAAAATGCGTCCAAGGCTGCCCCGTACGCGTCAATATCCCCCGCTTCATCGATTTCCTCGCCAAAGGCGATCTACCCGGCGCCGCCGATAGCCTTCTCTCCGACAATGCCCTGCCCTGCGTCACCGGACGCGTCTGCCCGCAGGAAACCCAGTGCGAAGAGGTCTGCATCCGCGGCGTGAAAAGTGAATCCGTCGGCATCGGCTATCTCGAACGCTTCGTCGCCGACTGGGCGATGAAAAACGGCACGACCGCCGCTGCAAAACCCGTTCCCACCGGCAAAAAAGTTGCCGTCGTCGGCGCCGGCCCCGCCGGACTTACCGCCGCTGGCGAACTCGCCAAAGCCGGCCATGACGTCACCGTTTACGAAGCGCTCCACCAACCCGGCGGCGTACTCGTCTACGGCATCCCGGAATTTCGCCTGCCCAAGCAGATCGTCGACAAGGAAGTTCAGCGCCTCACCGACGCCGGCGTGAAGATCGAGTGCAACGTCGTCATTGGCCGCACTTACACGCTGCCCGAGCTTCGCGAAACTTTCGACGCCATCTTCATCGCCAATGGCGCGGGCCTGCCTGTTTTCATGAATGTGCCAGGCGAAAATCTGAAGGGAGTGTATTCGGCCAATGAATACCTCACCCGCGTCAACTTGATGGCCGCGTACGAATTTCCCTCGGCCGACACGCCCGTGCTCGTTGGTAAGCGCGTCGCCGTCGTCGGTGGCGGCAATGTCGCGATGGACGCCGTGCGCACCGCCAAGCGCCTCGGCGCCGAGGTCGCCAGCATCGTCTACCGCCGAACCAAGGCCGAGATGCCAGCCCGCGTGGAGGAGGTTCATCATGCCGAGGCCGAGGGTGTTGTTTTCGAAATGCTCGTCGCTCCGCTCGCTGTCGTCGGCAACGACAAGAAGTGGGTCACCGGACTCAAATGCCAGCGCATGCAACTCGGCGAACCCGACGCTTCCGGTCGCCGCAGCCCCGTACCGATTTCCGGCTCTGAATTTGTCCTCGATTGCGATGTGGTCGTGGTCGCCATCGGCACCCGCGCCAACCCACTCCTTACCGCCACGTGCCCTGAGTTAAAGCTCAACAAACGCGGCAATATTGAAGCCGACGAAAACGGCATGACCAGCATCCCTGGCGTCTTCGCCGGCGGCGACATCGTCCGCGGCGCCGCCACCGTGATCCTCGCCATGGGCGACGGCAAACGCTCCGCGAAGGCGATCAATCAGTATCTCAAAACCCCGCCCGCCATCTAAGCCGGGGTCAGTCCCGCCGCTCCGGACCCAGCCACCACCCTAGAACTGTCCCACAACCCTTCGACCGGACCGCCACTGATCGCCACGCGGTTTGTCATCTATTAAATGACAAAACTTAGAAACCCGCGTTTTCCCTCTTTAACTCCCTCGGCCTCGTTCAAGTCAGTTTGTCATTTAATAGATGACAAACCGCTCAGACACAAGTCGTGGTATGTGAATCGTTTCATCTCGAGATAGGCGGATGGGCAGAGTTGTGGCTCGCGGAATGCCGTTGGCCGCATAGCAGCGATCGATTGTCGGAAACGCTGAGTTTCACCGTCGTCACTTTCAGACCGCGCTGTGCACGTATCAATCATCACACCGGCTTTCGGGCTGGCGCGCCGTGCCTAATAGCTGCGCCGTCGCATCACTTCACCCTTACGCAACCAAGCACGAGGTCTACTCTCTTGCCTTTTGTCACCATCGCCAGCCACCAGAAATTTCCCATGTCCCATACCAACACTCCTTCTAACAAACTCGCTAATCCAGCGGTTGTCGGTCTCGCCGGGTTCGGCCTGACCACACTCGTTCTCCAATTCCACAACGTCGGCTGGATGGAAACCGGTCCAGTCATTTGGCTCGGTCTCATCTTCGGTGGACTGGTACAACTGATCGCGGGGTTTCAGGAAATGAAAACCGGCAACAATTTCGGCTACTGCGCCTTCACCGCCTATGGTGCATTTTGGATCAGCCTTTGTCTGATGCTCGTCGGCAATAAATTCGGCTGGTTCGCCGTCTCCCATGCCGATGTCGGTTGGTTCCTCGTCGCCTGGACACTGTTTACCGTTATTCTCTGGGTCGGTTCAATGAAGATTCACGGCGCAATGGCCACGACCTTCACGCTGCTTCTGATTGGCTTCGTGCTCCTCGACATCGGCCATTTCGGCAACCCGGTTTTCAACAAATATGCCGGCTACGAACTCATGGCCTGCGCCCTCGCCGCTTGGTACATGATGGCCCGCATTATCCTCAACGACCTCTTCGGCCGCGAAATCCTCCCCGCCGGCAAAGCTTGGCTGTAACAAACTGACCTACAGGCTCTCATAGCCTCGCCTTCCAAAGCACGGCTTGCATCATGCGATCCGTGTTTTTTTGCGCCCAAAACCACCCATTCGGTCCAAGAAGCGCTTGTCATCCATTAGATGACAAACGTCTGCTGGATCGTTGTTTTTCGGAGGTGAAAGTTCCAAGTTGGGACTCGGCAGTTTGTCATCTATTAAATGACAAACGGGTCGGCGCCGTCTATTCGCTGCTAGATTTTTTGTGCGAAGAAGGGGCCCCCGCTTCCTTTCATTTGTGATGGTTACAGTAATGGTCTGCAGGCAACTGTACCGATCTCAATCGAACTGTACTGCCTCTGCGCAGTTTTCCTGATTTCTGTTATGTTTCAATCGCCATGATTCAGACCTTAACCAAGCCCGCTACGTCGCCGCTCTATGTGGAGCTGGCCGATTCGTTACAACAACTCATTGAGCAAGGCACGCTGCGCGCCGGTCACCGCGTCCCTTCCGTGCGGAGAATGGCTCTCCAACGCGACGTGAGCATCTCGACGGTGCTACAGGCCTACACGGTTTTGGAAAATCGTGGGTACCTCGAAGCACGGCCACAATCAGGTTACTACGTTAAGCCGCGTTTGCCGTTCGAAATTCCGGAGCCACGCATGGCCAAGCCCATGGCCAAGCCCGCGTATGTTGGCACGAGCGATCTCACGGCGGATTTCATGGCCCGCGCCTCGGACCCGGCTTGCATCCAACTCGGCGCCGCGTGCCCCGACACTTCGCTTTTTCCCGAACAAAAATTGGCGCGGCTTCTTGGTTCGGTCGCGCGTAACGATCCGACGCTCATCGGCCGCTACGCCGTCAATGCCGCGTACGAACCGCTCACCAGAGAAATTGCCCGGCGTTACCTCCAAGCCGGCGTCGCGCTCTCGCACGAAGAAGTGATCGTCACCGTCGGCTGCACTGAGGCGCTCAACCTGGCGCTCCGCGCCGTAACCAAGCCCGGCGACACCGTAGCGCTCGAAACGCCCGCGTACTTCGGCATTCTCGAAACCATTCAGAGCCTCAATCTGCGCGTCCTCGAAATCCCCACCGATTCGCGCGAAGGCCTCTGCCTCGACGCGCTAAGGGAAGCCCTTTCGCGCAACGACGTGAAGGCGCTCTTTGTTATGCCGAGTTTCCAAAATCCCCTCGGCTCGTGCATGCCCGACGAGAAAAAGGAGAAATTGTATGAGCTCCTCTGCGAGTTCGACATTCCCGCGATCGAGGACGACATCTATGGGGACCTTCATTTCAGCGAGCGCCGCCCGAAGCCGCTCAAGGCTTGGGATACCGATGGCCGCGTGATGTTGTGCAGTTCCTTCGGCAAAACCCTCGCACCCGGAATGCGGGTGGGCTGGGTTTTCCCTGGACGTTGGTTAGAGCGCGTGCGGCGTCTCAAGTTTACGAATACACTCGGCACGCCCGTCGTGCTGCAGAAAACCGTCGCAAACTTCCTGCGCGATGGCGGCTACGACCACCACCTGCGCTCGATTCGCCGCGCGTATCAAAATCAGCTGCATCTTTTTTCGCAGGCCATTCTTCGCAATTTCCCGGTCGGCACGCGTCTTAGCCGGCCGCACGGCGGTTTCGTGCTCTGGGCGGAACTCCCGCCGCGCGTCGACACACTCAAGCTTCACAACGACGCGCTCAAGCAGCACATCGCCATCGCGCCTGGCATCCTCTTCTCCGTCAAGGAACGCTATCGGAACTGCCTGCGCATCAATTGCGGCATACCATGGAGCCAGACGGTCGAGAATGCTGTCCGCGCAATCGGCGAGTTGGCCAAAAAGCAAATTCAAACATGAAACCTCTTCGCGCCACCGTGAGCGATCTCCTGGCGGCTTTGCCCGGCCTTCCGACTCCTGCCTTCCCGGAAGGCCAGTGTTTTGCCACGGCTTTTCAGCATGGCTCAATGCGGGTCGAATTCTATGTCCCCCGCGGACACGATCCACAAACGCCGCACACCCAGGATGAACTTTATTTCATAGTATCTGGTTTTGGAAATTTCCTGCGCGACGATACCACGACGCCATTTGGCCCCGGCGACGTTCTTTTTGTGCCCGCCGGCGTGGTCCATCGTTTCGAAAATTTCTCGGAAGACTTCGCAACCTGGGTGGTGTTCTATGGTCAAGAAGGCGGAGAACGCCCATGAAAAAGACGGTCGCCATCCTCATCTTCGACGAAGTCGAAGTGCTCGACTTCGCTGGACCTTTTGAAGTGTTCGGTGTGGCAAATGAATTGAGCAAGGGCACCGCTTTCAATCTCGTCACGGCCGCCACTTCGCGCGCCACGATCCGCACCGTCAATGGTCTCAAAGTGCTTCCGGATCACACCCTCGAAGATTGCCCGGCGCCCGACGCGCTCATTGTGCCCGGCGGCGCCGGCACGCGCAAGCTGCTTAATCAGCCTACGCTTCTCGAGTGGTTGCGAATCAAGGCCCGTTCCGCCGAAATCGTCGCCAGTGTTTGCACCGGCGCCCTTCTGCTCGGCAAGATTGGACTGCTCGATGGCATTCGCGTCACCACGCATCGCCAATGCCTCGACGAACTCCGCGCCATCGCGCCGGCTGCGATCGTCGATCCGTCTCACCGCTTTCACGACAATGGCAAAATTTGCACTTCGGCCGGCATTTCCGCCGGCATCGATTTGAGTCTCCATCTTGTCGCGCGCCTGCTTGGCCCTGAAGCCGCCGCCCTAACCGCCAGCTACATGGAATATGATCGCTGCACCTGATCATCGTCCAAGCCGGACCGCCTTCATTGTCGCCTTCGCCTCGATCTATATCATCTGGGGGAGCACTTATCTTGGCATTCGCGTGGCGGTGGAAACCATTCCTCCGTTTTTCATGGGCGCGGGACGTTTTCTCCTGGCCGGTTTGGTTTTGCTCCTCGTTGTGCAATGGCGGGGCGCAGCGCGGCCGACGGTCAAGCAGTGGCGCGACAACGCCATCATCGGCGCTTTTCTCCTGCTCGGCGGCAATGGTCTCGTATCGTGGGCCGAAAAGTCCCTGCATTCCGGGCTCACCGCGCTCATCATCGGGATTCAGCCGGTGTTCATGGTGCTGACCGAATGGGCCTGGCCCGGCGGGCACCGCCCCGGCCGCGCGACATTCCTCGGACTCGTGCTCGGTTTTGCTGGAGTTGCGTACCTTGTCTCGCCTTGGCAGGACACCGCCACAACCAACATCCATCTGCCTTCAGTCGCCCTTGTGCTGCTTGCGTGTGCATCGTGGGCCTTCGGTTCCATCTGGTCGCGGCACGTGAAAAATCCCGCGCCGGCTTTCCAAGCTTCCGCCCTGCAAATGATCGGTGGCAGCGCCTCGCTTTTTCTCGGCGGCATCCTTCATGGCGAGTTCGCCACTTTTAAGTTTTCCGCCATCAGCGGCGCATCCGTCGGCGCCTTTTTCTATCTCGCCTTCGTGGGTTCACTCGTGGGGTTTTCCACGTTCGTCTGGTTGATGAAAAACACCACACCCGCCCGCGTTTCCACTTATGCCTATGTAAATCCGGTAGTCGCGGTGTTTCTCGGCTGGTTGATTCTGCGTGAAGAGATCACCCATCGGACGCTGTTGGCCACGGCGTTGATCGTAACAGGAGTCGTGATTATCAACACGCAAAAGGCACGCCAGCCAAAGCTTTCCGCCAAACCGGCCGGCCCGCTGACACCACAACCAGCCTCCAGCAGCAGTCGGGATCGTTGACGCCGGACCAGCCCGATGTAGACAAAAACCATCGGCGTCGTTTGCATCGGCGCAGCCCTCTCATTTGTTTTCGCCCTCACCGCAAGTCAGGCTGGCGGACTTTCCGCCATGCCACGGTGAACACACATTTTCCATTCTGACAATGTCTCCCTCCGCCCCTGTCCTTCGCCCGGTCCAAAAACTGATGGCCGCCAATCGCAGCGAGATCGCCGTGCGCATTTTCCGCGCAGGCACCGAACTGGATCTCCGTACCGTGGCGGTGTTCGCCCAGGAGGACCGCTTTTGCATTCACCGTTACAAAGCCGACGAAGCCTACCAAATCGGCGCCGGCAAGGGCCCGGTGGCCGCGTATCTCGACATCGACGGTATCATCGGCCTCGCCAAGGAAAAGGGAATCGACGCCATTCATCCGGGCTACGGATTCCTTTCGGAAAATCCAAATTTTGCCCGCGCTTGCGAAAAGGCTGGCATCATCTTCGTTGGCCCACGCTCTGAACTGCTCGAAATGATGGGCGACAAAACCGCCGCGCGCGCCGTCGCCCAAAAGATCGGCGTTCCCGTTCTTCCCGGCACCGATGAGCCGGTCACCGATCGTGCCGAAGCATTAAAAATCGCCAAAGAAATCGGTTTCCCGCTCATCATCAAGGCCGCCTTCGGCGGCGGCGGCCGCGGCATGCGCGTCGTACACAAGGCTTCGGACCTCGCGTCGCTGCTCGACGAAGCCCAAGGCGAAGCCGAACGCTCCTTCGGCAATGCCGCGGTTTTCCTCGAAAAATACATTCCGCGCGCCAAGCACATCGAAGTCCAGATCCTCGGCGACAAACACGGCAACGTCGTCCATCTCCACGAGCGCGATTGCTCCGTGCAACGCCGCCACCAGAAGGTCGTCGAGGTCGCGCCCAGCTACGGCCTGCCCGACAAGGTCGTCAGCGACCTTTGCGAAGCCGCCGCAAAAATTGCCCGCACCATCCGTTACGACAACGCCGGCACCATCGAATTCCTCTACGATTTGGAGCGTCATGAGTGGTTCTTCATCGAGATGAATCCGCGCATCCAGGTCGAGCACACCGTCACCGAGGTGATTACTGGAATCGATCTCGTGCGCGCTCAGATTTTGATCGCCCAAGGCCACGCTTTGCATTCGCCCGAGGTTGGCTTGCCGCAACAGTCCGATATTCCGCGCAACGGTTTCGCGATCCAATGCCGCATCACCACCGAGGACCCGGAAAATAAATTCATTCCCGACTACGGCCGCATCCTCGCCTATCGGTCACCCGGCGGCCTCGGTATCCGACTCGACGGCGGCATGGGTTTTGCCGGCGCTGTCATCACGCCGTTCTACGATTCGCTCTTGGTTAAACTCATTTCGAGCGGCCAGAGCTACCAACTCGCGATGCAACGCACGCGACGCGCACTGTCGGAATTCCGCATCCGCGGCGTGAAGACAAATATTCCGTTTCTCGACAACGTCATCGCGCACCCAACCTTCAGCTCGGGCCAAGCCATCACAACGCTGATCGACACCACGCCGGAACTCTTCGCTTTCAAGCCGCGCCGCGACCGGGCAACCAAGATCCTCAACTTCATCGGTGACGTCACCATCAACGGCAATCCGCACCTCAAAGGTTATCGTCCGAGCAAGCCGTTGCCTGAAGTCGTGCCGCCCGCCTACAATCGCAACGTCGCCCCGCCCGACGGCACGCGCCAGCTGTTGTTGAAACTCGGTGCAAAAAAATTCGCGGAATGGACGTCCGCACAAAAGCGCCTGCTCGTGACGGACACCACGTTCCGCGACGCCCACCAATCGCTCATGGCGACGCGCGTCCGCACTTACGACATGCTCGCCTGCGCCGGCCATCTCGCGCACGAGGTTCCCGGCCTCTACTCCCTCGAGCTCTGGGGCGGCGCCACGTTCGACACTGCAATGCGCTTCCTCAGCGAAGATCCGTGGGATCGTCTCCGTCAACTGCGCGCGCGCGTTCCGAACATCTGCTTCCAAATGCTATTCCGCGGCGCCAACGCCGTCGGCTACACGAACTACCCGCCATCGGTAGTCGCCGGTTTCGTCAAGCACGCCGCTGCCAGCGGCATGGATATTTTCCGCATTTTCGACTCATTGAATTACCTGCCCAATCTTCGCGTCGCCATGGACGCCGTGCAGGAGACCCACGCCGTTTGCGAGGCCGCCCTTTGCTACACGGGCGACATCCTCGATGAAAGCCGAGACAAGTACTCCCTCCAATATTACATTCGTCTCGCCAAGGAGCTCGAAAAAATGGGCGCCCACGTGCTCGCAATCAAGGATATGGCCGGACTCTGCCGCCCCTACGCCGCGCAGAAACTCGTGAAGGCGCTCAAGGAGGAAGTCGGCCTGCCAATCCATTTCCACACGCACGATACGTCCGGAATCGCCGCCGCCTCTGTGCTGCGCGCCACCGACGCCGGAGTCGACGTCGTCGATCTTGCGCTCGCCTCGATGAGCGGCAGCACTTCGCAGCCCAATCTGAATTCCATCGTGGCCGCGCTTCAGCATACGCCCCGCGACACCAAGCTCCCGCTCGCAACGCTCAACGGTCTTTCTGACTACTGGGAATTGGTTCGGGAATACTACAAACCCTTCGACACCGCCCCCCGCACCGGTTCCGCCGAAGTCTATCTGCACGAAATGCCCGGCGGCCAGTACACCAACCTTCGCGAGCAAGCCGCTTCAATGGGCGTCTCGCACCGCTGGCCGGAAATCGCCCGCACCTATGCCGAAGTCAACCAGCTCTTCGGCGACATCGTGAAGGTCACGCCGTCGTCCAAGGTCGTTGGCGATTTGGCTTTGTTCCTGTTTTCACGCGGCATCAAGCCAGCCGATGTGGTCAACCTCGAACCCGGCTCCATTCCGTTTCCCGAAAGCGTGCTCGACATGCTCAGCGGCGGATTGGGCTGGCCTGAGGGCGGCTGGCCCGACGCCGTCTCCCGCGTCGTGCTCGGTGAAAAGCGCCACGCCGAGGCGAAGGAAAAATACAAGGCCTCGCTCAAAAAGTCCGCGCGCACCGCCAACGTTTCAGACGATAACACTCTTGCGAAAGCCCGTGCTGAACTGGCCGCAAAGCTCCATCACGAGCCTTCCGACGACGAGTTGTTCTCGCATTTGATGTATCCGCAGGTCTTCGCCGAATTCGCAAAACAGCGCCGCGAATCGGGCGACGTCAGCGTGCTGCCTACGCCTGCGTTTTTCCACGGTCTCAAGCCCGGCGAGGAAATTTCCGTCGAGATCGAGGAAGGCAAACTGCTCATTATCCGCCTCGTCAATATCGGTGCGCCCGACAAGGACGGACGCTGCGCAGTCAGCTACGAGCTCAACGGCATGGCGCGCCAAGCCTTCGTCGTCGACCGCAGTGTCGCTCCCAAAACTAAAGCCCGTCCCAAAGCAGACCTCGCCGACCCGCTGCAAGTCGCCGCGCCGATTCCCGGCCTCATCGCCTTGCTGCCGGTTTCCGTTGGTTCTAAAGTCGCGAAGGGCGACAAGCTCTTCATGATGGAGGCGATGAAAATGCAGACCACGGTTTACGCGCCAGTCGATGGCGTTGTCGTCGAGCTCAACGTCGCGCTGGGCGACACAGTGGAAAGCAAAGACCTGTTGGTCCGCCTCAAACCTGCGGGCTGAGTTTTATTCGCAGAAGATCCTTTTTTGCCGAGCTCGCTTCGGTTTGGTTGCAGGACGCTTTATGCCGCGAAGATTTCGAAATCGCGGCAAAAAGCCGTGCCCACAGTTTTGACAACAACCTCAGGACCCATCCAAGGCGTCTCTATTCGGTCACGATTTCAAATTCTGCGAGCGCGGCCGAAGGATATTCCTTGTCGACACCCGTAAGGGCGACAAAGCGAATGAGCTTCATTTCCAGTGGCGTGGGGAACAGCAAGGTCTTCACTTCCATGCCCGGGTCGAGCGTGCCCTTGAGCACGGGTTCGCCCCAGTCGAGGCCATCGCGACTGACGTAGACCGCGTAGTCCTTGATGCCGCCCTCGACGTTGCCGTCCTGTCGCGGAAGGATTTTGCAGCCCTTGGCTACGAGTAGTGTGGGGAATTCGATCACAAACTCGTGCGGGAATTTCGGCGCCCCGTCGTTCCACGGAGTTTGCCAGGCGCTGTCAGGCTTGCCATCGATCAAGTTCGCAGCCGGCCGCGAAGCGTTTTCGCTGTCCACGCGTGCAACTTTCGCGCCGAGTTTCTGCATGATGCCGACGATCGCGGGTGCAAATATTTTGTCGATAATCGCTATCTCCAGTTTCTGCTTTGGCGCAAACGCTGGCGAACCCACATAAGCGTAAAGACTGCGCAGGAACTGGGCTGCCGCCGGGCGTTTTTCGAGTTCTTCCGTCAGGTTGATCGAACAAACCAGCAAGCGGCCTGCGCCAACCTGCGCCTCCCAGACGTTTGCGAGGCGGTCATTGCGACTGAAATTGTCGATCACGCGGACCAAAGGCTGAAAATCGGCCGGTGCGTCGTTGAGCACGAATGTGCCCGAACGATTCATCAAATCCCACCACTGCCAGTTGGCATAAAACTCCGTCGGGAATTGCGCGAAGAGAGGATGTTTCGGCTCGCACAAAATACTCATGGTCCCCGGATCGGACTTGAACCACACCGGGCTCCAGAAGACCGGCTTGAACGAACCCTTCTTCCAACCGGCGAAAGTGCCCTGCGGGAAAAGCAAAACTTTTTCTCCGCGGGAGAGCGCCGCCGCCGTCGCTTCATTCCACTGCGTCGCAATAGTCACACCCGCGGGAACGGGCAGAGTATCCGTTTTTGGATACACCCAAATTTCCCAGGAGTTGCGGTGCTTGGTGCCAACGAGCTCCACCGTGACGGTTAGTTTGCCAGGAGCAGCGGCCTTTGCGAACGAGGCGTCGAAGGAACCGAACGAAGTCAACCCGCCAGTCGAAATCGTTTTCGCGGGCAACGTACCCGAGGCGATCTCGCGTTTGTTCTCATCCGCAATGCTCCAGCGTGCGACAATGCCGTTGAGCGCAGTGGCGCCGAAATGCGAAACATCCAGTTCGGCGGTGAATTTCTCGTTCACGAAGTATGTGCGCTTTTTCATGCGCAGGAGCGGCACCGTGACATCACAGAACTCGCGGAATTTTTCCTCGGCGATCAGTCCCTTGCTGTCCCAGAATGGATCGAGAATGCCAACGAGGGCCGTGCCCTGCCCCGGATAATCCTGCAAGTCCAACAACTGGAAACCGGCAAGCCCAGGCGTGCGCAAATCCTGCTCGATTTCCTCCTTGTACAAGAGCAGCGACTGCTGTCCGGTGGCCGCGAAAAATTGCGGCGCGAGTGCGAGCATGCCTTTCGCAGCAAGCGCATCCCGAACGAGGTCGAAATTCGCCGGGCGGACGACACCTGTGTATTTTTTCGCTTCGTCGAAATTCGGAAAGACAGAGTACTGTCCCACCTCGTGCGCAATGACCGGATGCGGGTCTTCGGCGACCACGCGGCGAAAATCGGCCTCGGTGCCATCGCTGCGAACTCCGCGCGCCTTGCTGAGCACGGTGAACTGCCGGTTGTCGGTCAAAATGCCGAAGCCGTAGGTGGACATCGAATATTTGCGACGCGGGTCGGAGGCCACGCACTCGTCGACCATCAGCTCAAGCGGTTTCTTGCGGCCACGCAGCTCGTTGCCAGGCGTGAGCAACACGAAGGAAGGATGATTGCCATAAATGCGGAGAATGCGGCGCAACTCCTCCGCAATAAATGCGTCGCGCTCCGGTATCGGGCCGGTGGGAACGTTGGCGATGGGTCCCTCGGGTTGAAGGAAAATACCTAACTCATCGGCTGCGACAAATGCCGCCTCAGGCGGGCACCAGGAGTGATAACGCACGTGGTTTAGACCATAGGCTTTGTGAACGTTGAAGATGCGCTTCCAGCCGGCGACATCCATCGCCGGGGCACCGGTGAGCGGAAAGATCGCGTTCTCAACGTTGCCGCGCAGAAAAAGCGGCCTCCCGTTGAGCGTAAACTGCGAACCGTTGATCGCAAAATCGCGCAGGCCGAAGGGGAAAACGCGAGAGTCGTTGCACGCAACGGCGCCCGTTGTCGCGACGCTCGCATAAAGGTCGTGCATCACCGGCGAAAACTCATCCCACAACCGCGCACCATCGCCAAGAGCAATTTCCGCGGAGAGTTCGAGCGATTGCTCGGGGCAATCCACGTCGAGCGATACGCGTGCAATTTCCTTATCGAGTCCGCGATCCTTCACCGCGAGCGCCAGTCGGCCCTTGGCCGCAGCGCCGGAGGTGTTGGAGAGCCGAGCGCGGACTTTGATTTTCCGCTCCGAGGCATTGGGATAAATTTGCAGGTCGTCGATGGAGACGAGGTCGATGGCGCTAAGTTCGATACGTCCTATAATGCCAGCCCAGTTGGTCTGCGTGCCGTCGTAGTTGATGTGGACGAAGCGACCGAGATCGTACTTGAGCGTGTTATCAGCACGGATGGTCAGCCGGTGCTTGCCGGGAGCGAGCGTTTGGCCGAGTTCGTACTCGTGCGGCGTCACAAGGCTGTCGCGAGAACCCAAGTCATTTCCGTCGAGCCAGACCTGCGTGGTCCAGTGATTGCGTTCGAGCAGGAGTTTGACGCGCTTGCCGCTCCAGGAGGGGGGAATTTCGATGGTGCGTTCAAACCAAGCTGGACCCGTGTAGGTGATCGGTCGATACAAGCCGGCCAGTGATGGCGCGACCGTGTTTGGAATGCCGATACCGGCTTGATCGGTCGTGCCCGGTAAAGTGATGACGGGCTTGTGGCCGCTGGCTTGGATTGGCAAACCAGCGGTCGGCCAGCCGGCGGAGACGCCCTCGTTTTTTGCGTCGAGGCGGATCTGCCATTCCCCCGCAAGCGAACTGCTTCGAACCTGGAAGTCGGACGCCATCAAGGGGCCGAATACGAAAAATAGAGACAGCAAGGCTATACAAAAGGACGCACGGGGAGGCATGGCAGCCCAGTTCAACTCAACCGTGCGCGACAAGCGAGCAGACCCGCTGGGGATCTTCTAGGGATAGAATCTTACAGTCAGAAGGCATTGCCTAACGGATCGGCTTTATCTCTTCGTTTCGGCGCCGCGACATTCCCCCATCAATAGTGCCGATGGCGCCCTTCTCCCACGGCTGCGGGCCCAACCAGCCATCCTGTTTTTTGCCCGTTTGTGGAGTTCGGGCTGTATCGGCAATGGTTTATCGCCTGAATCGTTTGCTGCATGAGAACGTTTCTCCTTCGCCTGGTCATTCTCGGGATCTTGCTGCTTCAAGCCGCCGGGTTGCAGGCTGAGCCGGCCGCGGCGTCGGCAATGACCGGGCTGACGTTTTCAAACGAAGTCATCCTATCCAGCGACACCGAGCTCAAAGCCGGCGATTCCAAATACCAGCACGTCTCTTTCGTTCATTCCAATTGGAGCGTCGCCAAAACCATCTCTGTGGGACAAACGGGAAATCTCGTTCTCGGTCTCAACTACAACCTATCGACGCGGCGCGTGACCGAACCGTCGGATTGGGAAGATGACGATTTTTGGGAGGAATACAAAAAAACCCACCCGGATTGGAAACGAGTGCCAATTCCGAAACTCCTGCAATCACTCACCGCCTCGGTCGAATATACCCGCCAAGTAAGCGACGATTGGTCGCTGACCACAAACGTCTCCGGCGGCAGCCATGTGGCCGGAAAAAAACTGGGGGCAAATGGTTGGGGCGTTTCAGCCAGCGTCATGGGACTCTATAAATGGAATAGCGATGTTACGGTCGCGGTGGGCGCGGCCTACGATTCGCTTTCACACGATTACCGCTTTGTGCCACTGGTCGGCGTCGACTGGCAGATTAACGAAAAATGGTCCGCCGCGATTGGCTTTCCGGCCACGGCCGTCACCTATGCCATGACCAAAAGATTTGCCATGGCGATCGAGGTCTCAGGTTCCGGGGGAACCTTTCATGTGCAGGAAGAGCCGGACGCCGGCATCGCCGGTCGTCCGCTCGCTGGCTCGAAGTTGGAAACAACCGAAGTGCGCCTCGGCTACAAGGTCGGCTGGAAAATCAATGACCGATTTTCCATTAGCGCAACCACCGGCCACGTGCTGTATCGCGAATTCAAATACGTCGACCGCGACTATCGACTCAAGTCGCACGACGTAGCCGCCTTTGGCGCCATTTCCGGCAGCATCTCCTTCTGACGATGGACGCGCTGCCGCAACTTTCCACAACTCGCGCCCAAACACAACGTCTGGCGCGAAGCGTTTTTCGAATGGTGACTCTGTCGTGGACCTGTGCGTCATTGCGACTTTTTGCAACAGAGCCCGCTCCCTTGCAGGAGACGCTTGGTAAAACCCAGGCCGTTGCGCACGTCCGCGTGATTAAACTATCCGAGGAATTGCAGGAAAATGCCGTTCAGCACGTCGCCACGCTTGCGCTGTGCGGGCGGTCCGCGGGGCTCGGCGAACTCAAGGAACTCGCCACGCATTTTTTCCCTCCGTCCGTGCCTCAACCGGATAAGAATACCAAGGAAGTCATTCCCGGTGAGCCCATCTTCGTCATCGGCAGTCGCTGTATCGTGCTCCTCATCTGGAAAAACAATCGGTGGGAAACCCTCCGCCGGCTAAAGGTAACGGAAGAGGGCATGTTCGATGAAGAAGGGATTGGCCAGGACATCGGTTTGAAACCAGGAATCAGCGCGGACAACGTCGTGCAACTTATCAGCGCAAAAATCAAAAACCAGGGTCAGCCTTCGAAAGACCGGCCTAAACCACCACCTACCGCTAGAAATCAACCTTGGAACCTCATGCGAGCGTCGCCCTTGCGCCGCGTTTGGCCGTTTTTTCCACGATAATTCGCAGCCCCATGCGTTCCCGCTTCTTTCCTCCCGCAGACGAAAAATCGCACCCCTGGCAACGGCGCTGGCTGGGCAGCGGTCGCTACTGGTTGTTCCAAATGGGCGGTTGGGGCGTCTTCTGGGTGGTTCTTTCTCTAGGAAGCCTGACGTCTGGTTCGGGAGAAGCCGCGCTTCGGCACGAGCTCGTTGCGCAAACGCTGCTTACTCTCTCATTGCTCGTCTGCTCCCATTTGCTCCGGCTGCTCGTCCTTTTTCTTCGTCGCAGCGACCTGCCGGCCTGGGGGTTTTTGCCAGGTTTGATGGCCGCCACCCTCGCCACCGGCACGGCCGTATCCGGCTCCTGGGTGTATTGGTCCAGCACCTACATCGCGTTGGCAGACACGCCGCAGGAACAGGAACTGATGTTTCCCTATTTTGTCTTTTTGCTCGGCATGACGCTTCTGCTGACGGTCTGGGTTGCCCTGTATTTCGGCTATCATTCCTATACCCGCTATCAGCAAAGCATGGTCGAAGGTCTGCAACTCGCGAGCGCGATCAAGGACGCCGAGGTCCGCGCGCTGCGGGCACAAATCAACCCGCATTTTCTTTTTAACAGCCTCAATACTTTACGCGCATTGATCCCGCGCAATCTCGACCGGCCTCGCGAAGCGATCACGCTGCTGGCCGACATGCTTCGGGCCAGCCTTACCGTGGGGCAACAACGAACCATCACCCTGGCCCAGGAACTTGAGACGGTGCGCAATTACCTCGCGCTCGAACAGCTCCGCTTCGAGGAACGTCTCCGCGTGCGCCTCGATATCGAGCCCGCCACCTGCACCTACTTTCTTCCGCCTTTCGTGCTTCAAACCCTCGTTGAAAATGCGCTCAAGTTCGGCGTCGCGCCCTTCGAGGCGGGCGGAGAGATTCACATTACGACTCGATTGCAGGACCAGTCCCTCTTGCTGATCGTGAAAAATCAAGGCGTGCTCAACGCCGCGAGTTCCAGCACCGGTCTAGGCCTAACGAATGCCCGCTCACGACTTCACCTGCTCTGCGGACCCAATGCCACCATTGCACTCACTCAGGAGGATTCCTGGGTCGTCGCTCGACTAACCATTCCCCAGTATCTTGTTCCTAGCAATAGTCTCCACTCATGAAAGCTGTCATCATCGACGACGAACGTCCCGCGCGGCAGGAATTGCGAACCCTGCTTGAAGATCATCCTTCCATTGAAATTTGCGGCGAAGCGGAAAACGTCAGCGCTGCCCTCCGGCTGATTGCGAAGGAAAAACCCGACCTTCTCTTTCTCGATATACAAATGCCAGGGAAAACAGGCTTCGATCTCCTCGAGGAGCTTCCCGCACCCCACCCGTACATCGTCTTCACTACCGCTTACGACGAATATGCCGTGCGCGCCTTCGAAATCAACGCGCTCGATTACCTCATGAAGCCGATCAATCCAAAGCGGCTCCAAACTGCGCTCGATCGCCTGCTGGACCGCCAGATCGTGAACGCAGACTCGCCCGATTCCGCCACAGCCGCCGGGCCTTGGACCGAAGAGGATCGCGTGTTCGTCCGTGAACATGACCGATGCTGGTTTGTACCGCTAAAATCCGTGCGCCTGATCGAGTCCGAAGGCAATCATTCGCGCATCCATTTTGAGCACGAGCAGCCCCTGCTGCACCGCACACTCGGATCATTGGAGGAAAAATTGCCGGCCAAAATCTTTCTGCGCGCGAATCGCGCCCAAATTGTGAATCTTTCCTTCGTCGATACGATCGAGCCGTGGTTCAGCGGCAGCCTCAAGGTCAAGCTCCGTGACGGTTCCGAAGTCGAATTCTCCCGTCGCCAGGCCCAGCTCTTTCGCGAGCGCATGAGCCTGTAGCTCAAGCCGACCGAACTCATGCTTATCGCTTTTTCGGCGTACCGAGTCATGAAAAAAGCCCGGTCGAACGACCGGGCTTGGAGATAGAAAAAGTTTTGGTTCGTTTAGCGGGCGAGCCAGCCACCGTCGACGGCCACAACGTAACCGTTGATGTAGTCGGATGCCGCCGAGGCCAGGAAAACAACCGCGCCTTTGAGATCGTCGGGCGTGCCCCAGCGACCAGCGGGAATGCGCTCGAGGATGGCGTTGGCGCGATTCGCGTCGGCGCGGAGAGGAGCGGTGTTGTCGGTCGCCATGTAGCCGGGAGCGATGGCGTTGGTGTTGATGCCCTTCGAAGCGAGCTCGTTGGCCATGAGGCGAGTGAGGCCGGCAACGGCGCTCTTCGAGCAGGTGTAGGAAGGCACGCGGATGCCGCCTTGGAAGGAGAGCATCGACGCAATGTTGATGATCTTGGCCTTCGCGCCGCGGGCGATGACATCGCGCACGAAGCATTGGCTCAGCATGAAGACCGCATCGATGTTGATGCCCATGACGTCGTCCCAATCCTTCTCGGTAAAATCGACAAAGTCAGCGCGGCGAATGATGCCGGCGCAGTTCACCAAGATGTCGAGGCTGGCGAAATGTTTTTTCGCGTCGGTGATGACCTGCGGGATCGCAGCGCGGTCACCGAGATTGCCGACGATGGCGACGGCTTTGCGGCCGAGGGCCTTGACTTGCTTGACGGTGTCGTCGGCAGGGAGGATGTCGACGGCGACGATGTCAGCGCCGGCTTCGGCGAGGGCGAGGGCCATGCCCTGGCCAAGGCCGCGGGCCGCACCGGTGACAACGGCGACTTTGCCGTCGAGTTTAAACAGATCGAGGATGGAGCTCATTTTTTATTTCGGATGGGTATGTGGAGGTTGAGCGTGGTTCAGCTCAGCGGAGTTCAGAAATCGGTGCGGGGTCCATGTCGGCGAAGACCTGGTTGTCGCCGCCCATCGCCCAGACAAAACGATAGCTGGCGGTGCCGACGCCTGCGTGGATCGACCACGCCGGGGAAAGGACGGCCTCGCGATCGCGGACGATGAGATGGCGCGTGGCATGCGGTTCCCCCATCAGGTGGACAACCATCTGGTCGGCCACGTCGAAATAGAGGTAGACTTCGGTTCGGCGACTGTGAGTGTGAGGAGGCATCGTGTTCCAGACAGAGCCGGGTTCGAATTCGGTAAAACCGAGAACGAGCTGGCAGCTCTTGATGCCGTCGATGTGGATGTATTTGTTGATGCGGCGGCGGTTGGCCTTGGTGACATCGCCGATGGGGTCGGTCTTGACGTCGGCGCGGCGCATGACGGCTGTCGGGTATTTCGCGTGCGCGGGTGTGCTGACAAAATAGAAAGCGGCCTGACCGTTCGGACCATTTTCGAAAGAAACGTCTTTTTCGCCGAGACCGACGTAAATGCAGTCGAGTGTACCGAGTTCGTAGCGTTTGCCGGCAACGGTCACGATGCCCGGCGATGCGAGATTGAGAATGCCGATTTCGCGACGCTCGAGGAAGAAACTCGTGCCGGTGGCCTTCGCATTCGGAAGAGCAATGGGGGCTCCGGCAGGGAGCACGCCGCCGATAATCATGCGGTCGAGATCGGTGTAGTGAGCCACGACTTGGCCTGGCTGGAACAAACCTTGGATAAGGAAATTCTCGCGCAGTTCTTCTGTGCTGAGGATGTTGGTCTGTTGGGGGCTCGGGAAGTAATGAAGTTTCATCGCAAGATGGGTGTTGTTTGAGTTTTCAGACTGGAAGGGTTGAGCGCAAGTCCGCACCTCGTGCCGCCACAGGTTAAAAGCACCTGTAGGCGGAGCGGTAAGGCCGCTTTATTTGGCGGCGGCCCAAGTCACTTTAACCGGCGAAGCGAGGCGGGCGGCAAAAGCCTGCAGATATGCCTCCCACTCGGCCTTGGACTTGATTTCGCCGGCGCGGCTCCAAGCGGCTCCCACGTAGCTCGTGACGGGCTGACCCGACTTGGCTTTGGTGAGGGCGAGAAGGTTGACCACTTCCTTGCCGGTTTCATCCACGAAACCAGCCAGTCTTCCTGGCGGCAAAACGATCGCGGTGCCAAGGGCGTCGTTGGATTTTTGGACGACCCACTGGCCAAGGATGGCGGACGCTTCGTTTTGGATGACCTCGGTCTTCGGTTCCTGGTTTTTGTCGGAATTGTTTTTGTTGAGACCAACCGCAACGGTGAGTTCGGCAGGACCGGAGAAGGTGAATGTGCTGTCAATCCGGTCGAGCTGATGGCCAGCGTCAACGGTGTAGCGTTTGACCTCGGAGACTTTCACGCCGTTGGCGTCCCACGCGTCATAGGTGAGTTCGAAAATGGCGCGGATCGGCCCGTTCGCGATGACCTTCCACGTGGTGTAGTTGCGGCCCACATACAAATTGCCGTTCTCGTAAATACCGGTGCCGCCGCAGCCGCAGGATTTACCGACGTTGTACATGTCCATGCCTTCGCCTTCGTCATGATGATAGTGGTCGTGGCCTTTATTGTACCAACGATCGACGATCGGATAGCTGACGCGTTTGCACCAGATATCGACGCCACTGGTGACAAGCACTTCTTTTTTCATGCCTTCGGGAGACGGCGCGGCGAGAGCCTGGCCGTAGGTGCGATGCGCGATCTTGTCGTTTTCCCAAGCGAAGTCGTCGAGGCGCTCCGGAACGTAACGCGCAAAAGCCTTGGTCGGAAAAATCGGCGAAACCGTTTCGGTTTTCTCCACGGTGAACGTCGCGGATTTTTCGCCAGCGGCGAAGCTGTACTGAAATATGAGATCGCCGTAAGCGATGCCCTTAACCTCGGGATCCTTGGCGAGCGGCGCCACGTTGGTAACCTGGTAAGGGAGACTGTGGCCGGCGGAATCCTTCACCGCGATTTTTTGCAGCAGCGCGTGCGGCAGGGCATTGTTCACTTCGCTCCACGGAATCGTGATGGTTTCGGAAGGCCGAGCGATCGAGAGATCGTGAGTGACGGTGACGGTGAGTTTTTCAGCGGCGCCAAGCGAGGCCGCGGTCCAGAGGGAAGCGAAAAGAAACAAGGCAGAGGATTTCATGGGGACGAAAGGATGACCGAGGGAAACAATCAGGACAAAAGCCAGCGTTTTAAGGGAAAATTTAAGCGTCAAAGATACGTGTCCGAGAGGCAAGGGAGATTTCACACAAGTGGCGAGCCGTCTGCCTTCGAACCGTCAGCCTCAGATCCTGTTTTGAGGGCAAAAGAGCGGGCTTTTCGCGAAATGCACTTGGCTCGACTCGCAAGGCACCGCTTGTTTTTGTGCGACTATGCCGAAGCCGTCCCGTCCCGTCCCGCCAAATCCTGCATTCCAAGGCGAGATTAAATCTCCGAAGCAGGCGGTCATTTTTTGGGAACGACCTTGGGTATTATGGGTGGTTTTGGTGCTGCTCGCGGGCAGTATCGTCGCAGTTTACTCCAACTCCTTGCGGGTACCCAACCATCTCGATGATTTGGATTCGATTGGAAAAAATGAATCGATTAAAAAATTTTCCACCGCCCTATTTCCACCGCGCAACAGCGGCGTAACGGTCAGCGGCCGGCCGTTACTCAATCTGTCGCTCGCAATTAACTACAGCATTCACGGCACCGACGTGATGGGCTATCACGTTGGTAACATTCTGATTCACGTTGCAGCCGCTCTTGCGTTGCTGGGTGTGGTGCGCCGGACGCTTCGCTTGCCATTGCTGGTCGAAAAATATGGTCAGCATGCTACACCGCTCGCATTCGGTGTGGCGGCGCTGTGGGCTTTGCATCCACTGCAAACAGAGTCGGTCACCTATATCATTCAACGCGCGGAATCGCTCGTGGGATTGTGCTATCTATTCACGTTATATGCTTTCATACGCAGCTTGGAAAAACCGTCGCGATTCTGGCCTGTCGCGACAATCGTCACGTGCTATCTCGGTATGGCGTCCAAGGAAGTCATGGCCACGGCACCCTTGGTGATATTCCTCTTTGATCGGACATTCGTGAGCGGCACGTTTGCGGAAAGCTGGCGACGCCATCGCAATCTTTTTCTTGGAATGGCATCGAGCTGGCTCTTGCTCCTGGTTTTGGTCATATCGAGTGGCGGCCGCGGAAGCTCGGTGGGCTATGCGGCGGTTTCGGCTTGGGACTACGCCCTTACACAAACCTCCGCCGTGATCCGGTATCTCAAGCTTGCGTTCATTCCAAATGACCAAGTGTTCGATTATGGACCCACAGTGGAAAAGACCCCTTCCGTTTTGGTCACAAGCACATCTTTGCTCCTGCCACTTTTGGCGACTACCGTCGTCGCGTTGCGAAAATGGCCCATTGCCGGCTTTTTCGGCGCCGTTTTTTTTCTCATTCTCGCTCCGACCTCCAGCATAGTGCCAGTGGCGACCCAAACGATTGCCGAGCATCGAATGTATCTGTCGCTAGCCGCCTTGTCCGCTGGCGCAGCATTTTTGTGTTATCGCGGAATGGGCAAGTTCACTATTTGGATGTTGGTTCCCTTGGCAGCTTTACTCGGGATTGTTTCGCACGAACGCAATAAGGTATATTTGACGCCACGCGCACTCTGGGAAGATACGGTCTTCAAAATGCCCGACAATATTCGTGCACTAAACAATCTCGGCACCGTCTATCTCGATATTGATGAAATTGATGGTGCATTGAAGTGTTTCGAAGGCGCGCTTGAGCTAGTGCCAACCTTCACAGTCTCGAAAAGCAATTTGGGACGCGCTTTAATATTGAAGGCCGTGAAAAATGCGGGCTTGGACAAAGTTAAAGGCGACTTGCTCATGGGCGTAGCTATGGGCGCCGGAGCTAAAGAGTTGGAAACGCTCGCAACCAATGAAATGGTCCAAAAGGGCCTCAATCTGATGGAATATGCTGTGAAAGCGGATCCCACTAATTCAAACTATGCGCTGTGCTACGGGAACGCGCTTTTGCTGCTCCGTCGGGCAGAAGAAGCAGTCGAATGGTTGGCAAAGGCCGTGGCTATCGACAATAACAGCCATGATGCGCATTTTGGGTTGGGCAATGCACTCGCCTTTCTGGACCGAAATGACGGTGCAGCTTTGCACTTTAATGCAGCTTTGCGCCTGCAAGAGAATGATTCTGAAACCCTCACTAATTATGGTGCGCTCCTCCGCCGAATGGGCCAGGTTCCGGAATCAATTGCCAAATTGGAGTCAGCGCTGAAGCTCGCACCCAACAACGCCCGTATTCATAGCAACCTCGGAGTGTCTCTTTTGGAAGGCGGACGAGTAGATGATGCAATTTTTCAATTAAAAGAAGCTCTACGACTCGATCCGGACATACCACAGGCACGCTATAATCTGTCCAATGCACTCGCTGAAACAGGCCAGCCTCAAGAGGCTATTACTCATTTGGAGGCATTGCTCAGAATCACACCGCCGACTGCGGAACTCGTGAGCAATCTCGGCGTTTTGTACGCACGAGTCGGCCGCCTTAACGAAGCGGTTCGACTGATGCGCCAAGCGCTCGAGCTCGATCCACAATATAGTCCTGCACAAGAGAATCTCGACAAGATCTCCGCCTATATTAACACGCATCGGTAGATTGCCGTTGAAATGCATTGGCCTTCGTGGCTTGTGACTAGATATAAGGTGTATCGTGCTGGTGAGTCATGGTACGGCCAGGATGCCTCTCCGCCAAAAGGTCAAAACAATGACCCCCCCGGAGCAAGCTCCGGGGTATCACAGAAAGGGGCTTCGCCCCGATGGCAGTGGGCGATGTCCATCCTCGCCGCAAGCAGCGAGGAATTGAGCCGTCCCAATTAAACAATATCAAGATGACCAGGGACGATCTCTGCCTCGTATTTGATGCAGAGTTGTTCGATGACATGAAAAAAGCCAGCCGCACAAGGCGGCTGGCTTGAATGAAATATAATCTACCAGTTGGTTCAGCTTAGAACGCGCCTTTTACGCCAACATTGATGCTGGCGCCATAGTTGCCATTACGCGTGGTGTACAGTTCCCGCTCCTGATAATTGAATTTCGCGGAATTCAGGATGTTGTTCACACCGATGTAAACCGAGGCGTTCTTGTGCAGTTTGTACTCCATGTTGATGCTGACTACCGTGCGTGGCGCCTGATAAGTGGTCACGTTTGAATTTGCACCCGTTCCCGGTACAAAGAGATCCAAGTCACGGTTATAACTCAGACCACTGAGGGCGGAAATACGCTTTCCGGTCCAAGTAACAGACGTTTGGGCTTTGAAATTACCCACTTTATAACGGAGGATGAAGTTAGCAGAATCAACAGCCATACCATCGCCCGCACCAGGGACGAGAGCCCAAAGGCGTTCTTCTTCAGGTTCAAAATGGCTGTAATTAGCCGTAACGCCCAATCCTTTAAGAGCACCCGGCAGGAAGGAGAGTTCCTGACTGTAAGCGAGTTCGTAACCCCACAGCGATGTCTTGGGCCCATTGATCGTTGAACTGAAATTACTCGCGGCATTGGCCAGCTCAGAATCACTGTATCCGGCTTCACGAAGCTGGGCGAGGATCTCTGGCGAGGCGTTGGTGATGGAGATGCTCGGCTGAGTCATCTGAATGTCCTTAATATCCTTATAGAAGAACGTAGCTGAGAGCAGGCCGACTGGCTCAAAGTAGTATTCGAGCGAGACGTCGTAATTCCTAGCCGTCTCAGGTTTCAACGAAGTATTGTTGATCGAAAAATTATACGATGTGCCGTCGTTGTTGTCGGTGGCAGTGATACCGCCTACAACGCTCTGGAAATCAGGACGCAACACAGAGGCATATGCCGCAGCACGAGCGATTAGATTTTTCGTGATTTGATAACGTGCTTGGACGCTCGGCAGGGTATTGTTGTAATCATGCGTGCGAGGTACCCGGCCGCCGTATCGATAATAGATGTAATCCATGAACTGAGTGCCGGTCGTACCCACAGCGGTCTTGGCCGTCGTCGTCATGCCCGCGATCTGGGTGGTCGTGTAACCAAGGGCAAGAAGCGTGTTATTGCCGCCTTTATCGTCAAATGCACGACCTGTCGTGGTTGTTTTTTCAAAACGAAGGCCAGTCACGACGCTAAGGTTCTTAAGGGGCTTGAATGTGCCCATCAGGTAGGCCGCTTTGATCTGTTCTTTCAGGTCGACATCGTTTTGTAGCAAGAAGCGCAAATTGTTGTTTACCTGGGCCTGGAATGGGCCCCTTGCAGTAAGGGAAAATGGATCAAAAGCTCCGGAATTTTTGAAGATATCAAAAAGGACCCATTTATTGGGCGCGGGAGTTTTGGCCGTAGTGCCAAATCGATCCGTGACCGTACCAACGCCACCGCTGAAGCTTTCGCGGAAATCCTGAAGATTGATCGCCGTGGCACTGGTTGGGCCAGTCGTGAGCGTCATCGTCCAACTTCCTTGGAAATTAGAGATATCGCGGACCTCAAGCGAATTGGCGGCGCCCGCCTTAAATTTGACGGGAACAGCCCAATCAGACATATCCAGTTCAACATCGACATTCGCCGTCCACATCTGGTCCTTGGAATTACGGCGTTCGTTACGCACCAAACCGTTTGAATTATAGTTACCGAGATCAAACAAGCTGCCGGTGTTCGCGGCACCACCAGCCGTCGTGTTTATTTGCGTGATGGCGACATCGTCGTCGGCAAGGCGGTTGTGCGACCAGCTTACGCCACGCATTTCGGCCTGGACGAGCGAGAAATAACCATCCTGTCCAGAGGTATATGCATTCTTAGCTTGGGAGTAGGAAACTGAACCGTCCACCTTGAGGTTGTCGCGTTTCCAGCTGACTGCCGGACTAACGATGAATGTGCCACCGCTCTTCCGCTGGTTACTTCCGGCAACGCGAGCGTAATTGCTGCTGCTGGCGTTGGTGGTGGAAAGATGGTCTGCAGATACTTCAGTGATATTGACATTGCCGGTTGCAGCCGTGGTTCCGTTAACCAGCCAATTACGATTATAGAACTCCGAACGGTAATAACCGTAGTTTGTACGCAGGGACAGCTTCAGGTCCTCAGAAACCTTGTAGTCGAAATTCAACAGGAACGAGTCACGCCACGTCGGCTTGAGACCATGTTGGAAATTCCAAGTCGTAATCGTAGGAATTTCTGTGCTGTTGTTATCAGGATTTGAATCGAAAGAATTGGTGCCGATCACAATACGTTGTTCGGCATAGGCACCGGAATGTGCAACTGATGCAACCATACCGAGCTTGCCATCGAAGAAGGTGTCGACCCATTCGATTTTGGCACCAGGCAGCGCCTTATAGTGCTCAGTGTTATCCCAACCCTTCGACTCCTTAAGATTAATATTCCACTCATTGAAGTTCAAACTGCCTTGGTATTTGATCGAGCGACCCTTTTGATTAAAGGCGCTCTTGCTAACGGCATTGATATTACCGGCAAGATTCGGCGTCATCATGTCAGGTGTCGGAGTCTTAGTGGATTCGATGGTGTCCATGGCGGCCATCGAAACCTGCTCGAGTTCGAGCTGACGGCCGGTCGAGATATTCGAAGAAGCTGCATTGGCAATCGGATGGAAATCCATCGTCGTGGTGTTGTACTTCGGGGGAAGGCCGCGGATACGGGTCGAGCGGGCATCGTTGTCGACATAGTCTACGCTCACGCCGGGAAGCAGCTTGAGGAATTCACCGACGTTACCTTCGGAAACGTCGCCGAAGGCGTCAGCCGCGACGACCGTCTTAAGGTTTAGAGCTACGCGCTGTTCGACGATGGCTTTGGCGTTACCTTCACGAGCGCCGGACACGGAAAACGTGCCGAGCTTGATCGTGTCGCCGTAGTCGGCGGTGGCCATGCTGAAGTCCTGCGTTACGGTGCCTTCGGCCGGAACCGTGACCGTAACTTCTTGTGTGTCGAGACCGGTGTAAGAGGCGGAAAGCTTAACTTCTCCTGCCGGAACTCCCGTGATCGTGTAAACACCACCCTCTTCGGTATTGGCACTCTTGTCCGTGCCTACAACCTGAACTTGGGCGTATTTGAGGTACTCACCGGTACCTTGATTGATCACGCGGCCGGTAATGGTTGCGTTTTGCGCGGACGCGGTGACGGCCAGCGCAGCGAAACTGAGCAGCATCGCCAGCGATCCGGCGAAACGGCGGAAAATGGACGGGCATTGCCCGCCCAACGTAGTAGTTTGGGTGTGGTTCATGTCAGTAAGCAGAGGGATCGGTGTGTATGAAGCACTCAGTAAGTAACTGAATACAGCTGGGTTAGGATCGTATTGAAACAGCGTTTTGGAGGCGCCGGTTCCAATCTAGGGAAGGAAGCCTTGGCATTGAGAGATTTTTGTAAAATCGAGTCAATCCCAAATCCCGGACACATGTCTGAATCGCTGCGCCAATCACTTGACAAAACATGGCCTGCGCTTTTGCAAATTCTTCGGGAAATCGAGCCCGACGATGGCAAATCGCGCCTTAACGCCGCCATTTTGCCTTTGTCGTTTTGTAGGGGATTCTCTCAAACCGGCCGTTAGGACTAAATTATTCTCGACCATTGTTGTTGGTTAGTTTTTTCGGTGCGAATGTTTACTCGGGAGGCTTACCCCACCGCACTGATTGCTCTAATGTTCTGTCTGGCCACACGTCTGTGGGGCCAAATGGAAACTTCGGCTTCGCTCACGGGCCAGATCCGCGAAGCCAACGGCGCACCGTCAGGTTCGGCGACCGTCGTTCTCGAATACAGTCCAACCGCCAGTCGTTACACCACGCATGCCAACGCAAAAGGTCTTTTCGCGCTCACCGGTTTGCCAGTAGGCGGACCTTATTTGCTGCGCGTCGAGCGCGAAGGTTGCGAACCTTGGCAATCCGACGAATTTATCCTCGCGCTGGGCGAAAACAAAGAACTCGCGATCACGCTCCGTCTCCGCAACGAAAAATCCGTCATTCAGCTCGAAAAAGTCGAGGTGCGCGCCGCTCGCGGGAATGCCGGCGCCGGACCGGCCACCCACCTTTCCCGCGACGAAATCGAATCGCTGCCCAGCATCGAAACTTCATTCAACGAATATGCGTCCCAAGACCCGCGCCTCGTTTACCTCGATCCAGATCGCGGCGAACTCTCCGCCGCCGGACAAAACAGTCGCTATAATTCTCTCTCCGTCGACGGCGTGCGCATCAACGATCAGTTTGGACTTTCCGCCAACGGATTTCCCTCCCAGGGCAACCCGCTCGCACTCGAAACGATCGAAGCCATCGCGATCGAAGTTTCGCCCTACGATGTCCACCGGGGCGGCTTTACCGGCGCCTCCATCAACGCGGTCACACGCAGCGGCTCCAACCATTTCAAAGGGTCAATATATGCCTACTACCGCGATCAGCACATGCGCGCGGTGCATCCTGTCACCGGTGAAAACGATCCCTTCCGTGACGAAACTTACGGCATGACATTCGGTGGTCCTCTTTGGCGCGATCATCTTTTCTTTTTCTCCGGCTACGAATATTCGCGCCGCACCGAACCAGCACCCGCCGCCGGTTTCACCCCTTCCGCCGCTGCGCTCGAACGCATCGTCAACGCTTCCGCCGCCTACAACTATCATCCCGGTGCCCTCGTCAATCCAGGCAGCCAACGCAAACAGGACAATAAATATCTCGGTAAACTCGACTGGCGTATCAATAGCCGGCATCGCGCCAGCCTTCGTTTCAGCCAAACCATCGGCAATCAGCCAAGTTTTGCCGACTATTCCACTTCCGGCCGTGTCTCGCTAAGCGGGCATTGGTATCAAAGTACACAAAACCTGCAGGCGTTTTCCGCCCAACTTTTCAGCCAGTGGTCACCCGCCTTTCAAACCGAAGGCAAAGTCGCTTGGAATCGCTACACTTCCGAGCGACAACCCTACTCTCGATTCCCCAATGTTCGCATCAATGGGGTGCCTTCGGACGATGGCGACACAGGTTCGGTTTTCATCGGCACCGATTATTCGAGCCAGGTGAATTCTTTAACTACCGAAAACAGCCAGGCCGGCGCTTCGGCGATCTGGCTGCTCGGCCGCCACCGGATGACTTTTGGCGCCGAAGTCGAACGCAGCGAATTCGAAAACACCTTTCTCCAATACGCGTGGGGCAATTACACTTTCGCGAGCATCAATGCCTATGAAACCGGCCGGCCAAGCAGCTATACCTATCAGTATATGCTGGACGGTCGCAGCCCCGCCGTTTCTTGGGGATATATTATGGGTTCGGCATTTTTGCAAGACAGCTGGCTGGCAACAAGCCGTCTCACCCTCGCCGCCGGCGCAAGGCTCGACTACCCAATCGCCACCGCCCGCCCCCGCAACAACCGGCTGGTCGACGCTACCTTCGGCCGACGCACCGATCGGACCATCGATGGCGCATACGTGCTCGGACCGCGTGGGAGTTTTCAGCTCAAGCTCGGCAAAAAGGATCGCATGCATCTCAGTGGCGGCGCCGGCATTTTCCAAGGTCGTGCTCCTGGCGTTTGGTTGTCGAATGCCTATTCCAACGATGGCATGGCCGCCGTCACCACGACTTCCGTCAACGGTTTCTCGCCCGATCCCAACAATCAACCGCGCGGCAATCCCTCCTCTACGCGTCAACGCGTCGATTTGATCGACGAGAACTTCCACATGCCGTCTATTGCCCGCGCCAGCCTTTCGATCGATCATCGCTTCTCCTGGCAGAATCTTACAGCATCGGCGGAATATATTTATTCATCCACGCTCGAAGGCCTCGCGTATAAAAATATTAATCTCCGCCGCACCGGCACCGGACCCGACGGACGCGCGATCTACGGCAATCGAACCGCCTCCTTCGGCCTTGTATCCAACAGCCAATACGCCAGCTCGTCCTTTTCCGATGTCTATTTGCTGACCAACGTTTCCAAAGGCGACGCTCACCACTTGACCCTCAGCCTCCGTCGTCCCGTGCGCAAACATTGGGGCGCATACCTCGCCTACACGCGCAGTTCGTCCGAGGATGTCAGCTCCGTCACGTCGTTCACCGCTTCGACCAATTTCAATGCCCGCGCCGGGATCGATCCCAATGACGAACGACTCGGCACCGCCAACTACGAAACCCGCGACCGTGTCCAGGCCGAGCTCACGCTGCGTTTTGCCCTTGTCAAAAAGTTCGACACGAAAATTCGCCTGCACTACGAAGGCCGAAGCGGCCGGCCCTATAGTTATATTTTTGGCACCGACGTGAATGGCGACGGAGCTGACTACGATAACGATCTTCTCTACGTGCCCCTCGGCCGCGACGATCCGAAAGTCCGTTGGGCTGACGCCCGTCAAGCCGACGCCTTCTTTGCCTGGCTCGATCAAAATCCTTCAGCCAAACGCCATGCCGGCCACATCATGCCCCGTAACAGCGAACGCAGTTACTACCAGCATCGTTACGATCTAAAATTTACGCAGGAAATTCCGCTCTGGCGTCGGGTTAAGGCCGAACTTTTCTGCGATATTCTCAATATCGCGAACCTGTTGAACGACGAATGGGGCCGCGTTTACGCCGCCAGTTTTCCATATGGCCTCGCCGTCGCCAACGCCAGCTACGATCCGAACGCCAATCAATACGTCTACCGCTTCACCAGCGCACGCACCCAGACCCTGCAACCCTCGCTCTCGCGTTGGCAAATAGCCGCCGGCTCCCGATTGAAGTTCTAAAATTTCCCTGGTCCGTCCAAACCCGAGACTCCATACCGTTTGTCATCTATTAAATGACAAGCGATGCCGCTCCCATTGCATTTCGCCCTTGGAACTTCTTAAAAAGTGCAGTGGCAAAATCGACGCCAGTTTGTCATTTAATAGATGACATAACTGTCTGTTAGTTCTAAAATTTTGTCCCGCTGACAGCCCGTCAGCAGGTGTTGTTCAGGCAAAAATCAAAGAAGGCCACTAACAAATTCCACGGGCATTTCATCGTTAACCGCCTGCATATATCGGCGATATTGCCGATCTCGGCAGTGCTTTCAGCCAGCCCTGCGGCCGGTGTGGGCAGTCAGTCTGTTTCAAATCGGCATCGGAGCATAGACATTCGCCCCGGCTGCCCCGTCCGCCGCATTTCCTGCATTTACACGATGGGTGGGATTTGTTTTGTTCGCGCCTTTCATCACTCAAAAACCTATCTGCGCGCACCGCTCCATGACCACTCCCGCCCCCTCCGAACCCACCCCCACACCGGCAACTGTCGAAGGCCAGCCGGCCGCCGCCCCCGGTCATGAGCACGCCTTCCAACAATTCTGGGAAAAAAATTCCCGCACGATCTATCTCGCCTGTGCTGTCATCCTCATCGCCATCATCGGCAAGGGCGCTCTCGACACTTACAAACACTACAAGGACGACCAGATCGGCCGCGAATTCGCCACCTGCAACACCCCCGAGAAACTCAAAGCCTTTGCGGCCGCCAATTCCGGCCATCCGCTCGCCGGCCTCGCCAAGCTTCGTATCGCCGACGACTCGTATACAGCCGGCAACTACACGCAAGCCGCAGCCGATTACCAAGCCGCAGCCGACGCCTTGAAGGACAGCCCTTTCGGCAGCCGCGCGCGCCTCGGCATCGCCACTGCGAAACTCCAGGCCGGCCAGAATGCCGAGGCCGAAAACCTCTTCAATCTCATCGCCAAAGATTCCAACCTCCTCAAACCGGCCCGCGCCGAAGCCGCTTACCAGCTCGCCTCCATCGCCGCCGCCGCCGGTCGCAATGACGAAGCCCTGAAGCAGCTCGACTTGCTCAACACCATCGAACCGGATGGCGCCTGGGCACGCCGCGCGCTTATGTTGCGCATGTCGCTTCCCGCTCCCGTCGCCACGCCAAATACGCCAGCGATCAATCTTCCGGCCAAACCCTAACTCCTCGCCATCGGCTAATTGAAATGGTCGGGGCGGAGAGATTCGAACTCTCGACCTCCTGCTCCCAAAGCAGGCGCTCTACCAGGCTAAGCTACACCCCGAAACAGAACGCGAAAACGATTAGGCTTTCCTCCTCCTGTCAACGTAATCCCACAACTTGTAAGATTCCTGTTAACAAATTCGCGTAATCTCTTCTTGCAGAGACGCTCATTTCTCCCTAACCGTCAGCTTCTAATCTACTCAATTCATGGATACTATTTCTCGCGAAAACACCAGCTACCTGCCGATTGCAGGCGTCGCCATCGGCGTGCTAGCTTGCGCCCTTTCCATCGGCGCACTCGTTTCCAACAACAAGCTCAGCAAAAAAGTGCCTGAGGGCTTGGTCGACACCGTCGCGAAGATCGATGTGATGGAAAGCGAGATCCGCAGCGCCAGCAGCACCGCTGACACCGCGAAGAGCCACGTTGCCAATCTCGCCAGCCAAACCAACACCGCTTTCCAAACCGCCGCCGCTCAAATTCAGGAACTGCGCGGCGAAGTCGACAAGCTCAAGGAAGCCGCCAAACCCAAAGCCCCGGCTGCCGGTGCCAAGGGCGCCAAAGCTCCGGTTGTTGCCGGCGAAGGCGAATACGTCGTCAAGCCTGGCGATCTGCCTTCGAAAATCGCCAAGGCCAACGGTTGCACCGTCGCGGAACTTCAAGCCGTCAACCCCAGCGTAAACTGGAGCAAGCTCCACGCCGGCCAGAAGATCAAGCTGCCCAAGAAATAATTTAGAATAGTATCCATTTTTTGAATGCCTCCCGGGCTCTCGAGTCGGGAGGCATTTTTCTGCCCGATGAGCCACCCTTCAGGAAATCCTCCCGCCCGCTGGGAAAAACAAGGCGAGACGATCCTCACCCACACGCGGATTTTCGATCTCCGAACCGCCCGCTATCTCCATCCCGTCCGCAAAACCGAACGCGACTTCTACGTCGTGCACTCGACTGACTGGGTTAACGTCATCGCGGTCACTCCCGACCACCATCTGGTTTTAGTGCGTCAGTTCCGGTTCGGCGTAAACGATTTTTCGATCGAGATCCCTGGCGGCGTCATGGACCCGGGCGAAGACCCCATTACCGCCGGACCTTCGTGAGTTGCGCGAGGAAACCGGCTATGTTGGCAAAAATGAGCGCATCATCGGTCGCGTGCATTCGAATCCCGCCATTCTCAGCAACGCGTGCCATTTCGTTTTCGTCGAACAATGCGTTCACACCGCCGAGTTGGAATGGGACGCCGACGAAGAGATTGAAGTCATGACCGTACCCATCGACGAGGTCTACGCCATGGCTTATAGCGGGAAAATCACCCACAGTCTTGTACTCGACGCCTTGCTTTGCTTCTCACCGATCTGGGCGGAGTTAAAGCGCCGCTAAACCGCGTTATTTGACTTCGGGCGATCCTGCGATTAGGTGCCTAACTACTTTTTCGCGCACGCACCAAGCACCATGTCCGTACCTGCCTTCGCCAACGATCCCGCTGTTCTCGATCATCCTGCGTCCGACCGGCTGCCCGGTCTGCTCGAACAGGAAATCCGTCGCATCTACGACCGCAGCCCGCTTTATGGCCAACGCTTCCCATTGCACGATGGACCGCTTCATTGGACGTGCTACCGCGAGATTCCCGCACTCTCGAAAAAGGAAATCGTCGAACGAGGTCACACCTCGTTTTTCTCCGATTATCGCGAAATCGAACGCGGCTTGCAGGAGAAACGCTACGAATACGAGTCGACCTCCGGCACCACGCAGGGCCCGATGACCGTCATCATGGAAGATGGCTGGTGGAATGCCCAGACCGCCCGCGCCTACCGCGCCCATCCGCTTCTCGCGCCGTACGCCGACCGGCCCTATCGCAAATGTATTTTGGCTCCCGTAGGTTGTTCGTCAAATCTCTGCCCGTATGAGGATCACCCTTTCCCTCACCGGTATATCGACGGCACGGTTTACTTGAATCTTAGCAGCGATCCGTTTGCGTTTTCCGACGCTGAATGGGATCGCATCGTCATCGAGCTCCAAGCTACGCAGCCAGAAGTCATCGAAGGCGAACCCATTTATCTTTCGTTGCTTGCCCGTGCCGTCCTCCGCCGAAAAGTCACCGTGCCAAGCGTGAAGGTCGTCATTCTCACCTACGGCAAGGCAAGTCTCCAGCATAGCCGCCGCATTGCCGAGGCGTTCGCCGCCAAACAAGTCGATCTCTACGGCTCAACCGAAGCGGGCTACATTTTTGTAGGTGAAGCGTTCAAGGACGATTCCCGCGTCATCGACGGCAATGCCTTCGTGGAACTGGAGCCGTATCGAAAACTTGGAGACATCTACCAAATTTACGTGACGACGCGCGATCGCGAAGCCATGCCGCTCCTGCGCTATCATACCGGCGATATCGTGAAAAAACTTCCGACCGGCTATCGCCTGCTCGGTCGCGAACGCGATCTTTATTTCAGACCGGATGGTTCGTTGGTCTCTCCTTCGGAAGTCGACGACGCCTTGCCGGCGGAGTTCTCCTGCTGGCACTACAGCCTCGTGCAGACCGGGGAAAACCGCTGGGACTTCCATTACGTTTCCGAACACACCGCGCCAAAAACCGTCGAGCCCGCCCTCGCACAAATGCTGGGGCCCGGCGTGCGCGTGAATGCCTTCCGCCGCCGCGTGATCGCGCCCGCTGCCAGCGGAAAGTTCTCGTTGTTGAAACCGCTCGCGTCCTGAACCCGAGGATTGCCAGCCTGGCCGCAGATTGTTGATCCTACCACCATCATGGCCTGGCGCATCGATGAATATGTGGTCAGAGGCGAAATCGACAACCGCAGGCGTGGAAGCATCACCGGCCGGATCTGGTTTGCCGACCTCGCCGAACCAATTACCATCGATTTAAAGGGAAATGCCTGGCATGACGTCGCCGGTCGCCGTCTCGAATTCGTCAACCCCGAACCCAAATCCGGCCTTCCAGCCGGCTTCGCATCCGTGCAACAGGGCTCGACCGGAGATATCACCGCTTCGCGCAAAGTCCGCGTTCCCGAAATTCCCCTCGATCAAATCGGCGACTATTACGCAGCCAAAAAGCCGTTTCCCTGGCACTGGGGCAATTCGCTTTATTTCGAATGGTTCAGCGAAAGAAATGGACGCGTCGTCATCGAGTCCGCGTCGTATCAATTGACCATTTCTTCCGAACCGACCTGGCAGATGTCAGCGGACGAGGAACGCGAACAACGCATCGCCAACAACTACGCGCTCGAAAATTTCATGGGCCGCGCCAGCGAAGCACTGGAAGCGTCACGCGCGCAGGATAGCAACGGAGATCAACCTAAACCTGAAGACATCGACAACGAGTTCCGCCCCAAAACTGAGGACGAAATGGAGTAAGCGGCAGTTGCTGCGGCTGAACGCTTGAGCCCCGATGGCGACTGGTTGCGTGAAGTTGAAATAGAAACCGCTATGATCGCCGATCAAACCGATTCGTTCATCGTCCAATTGCGCGGCCGTCTGGAAAACCGGTCTTGAGCCGGATCCCCAGTTTGGGCTAGATCCGTCCGACGCATGAGCGATCGGAAATCCAACAGCAACGCCCCGTTCAATCAACCTGGCGCACATCGCCGGGCCTTGCTCACGGCGCTGCGTCGGCGGGACCTCCGAGAGGCGTGGTGGACCGTTCTCGACGCTTGGGAAATGCGCCGGCCTTTGCGATACGCGGTTTATCTTTCCGTGGCTGCACTCGCAATTGGCGCTATTCTTTGGTTTGCCGCTTATCCCCGGTGGGCCCAACGCAACGCCATCCGCATGGCGCGCCAGTGGATCGAGGCCGGAAAGCCGGAGTACGCCGCCGAGACCGTGTTGAAGGCGCTTGTCCGGAATTCTAAACAACCTGAACTCTGGAGCCTCGCTGCCGAACTCGCCCGCCTCAATCGCCAGAAGGATCTTGAGGTCGAATACGCACATCGCGCCGCACAGGCCGCGCCAGGAAATTCCCAATACATTCTTGAGTGGGCTTCCGCGGCCCTCCGCGCGGAAATGCAAGACGTCGCAGAGCAGGCTCTGTCTGAATTGTCTCCCGACGCGTTGGCGCGTTCCCCACTCGCACACCGCATGCTCGGCGAAATGCGCCGGCGCGAATCCGATTTTGCGGCTGCCCGCGAACATTTCGAACTCGCCCTCAAAATCGATGGGCCCGGTCCGGTAAATGAAATCCCGCTTGGACTATGCTTATTGGCCGATCGCGATCCTGCTGGCCATGCACGAGGCAGCGATCTGCTCAACCATTGGACTGCTGATCCGCAATGGGGCGCGACCGCCCTTCGTATTCTACTCGACGATGCGCTCCGCCGCGGTGACCGCGAAGCGATGTTGAGGCACGCTCTCGCGCTCAAAGATCATCCCCAGTGCACATTCGGCGACATGCCGGTCTGCCTGCGAGCGCTCGCCTTTGCCGATGGCAAAAAGTTCGACGAAACTCTCGTCCAATTACAAACGAAGCATCGCGCGAGTTCCGAAGCGGCGGCGCAATTGATCGGCTGGCTCAATCAAATTGGCAAAAGCGCGGAAGCTCTCGCGTGGCTGTCATCGCTGCCGGAAAAAGATCTGGCGCGTCCTCCGCTCGCACAGGCCAAAGCCGAGTCGCTGCGCGCGCACGGCGATTGGACGGAGTTGCAGTCTTGGGTCGCCCTCGGCGCTTGGGGACCGGAGTTGGACTTTATCCGCTGGGCCTATGGGCTGCTCGCGGCGCGCAAGCTCGGAGATGGAAAACGCGCGGAAGAACTTTGGAACACCCTTTATGGCCACGCTCTTTCCAACAGTGTGCATGCGCACTTCGCCGGCTCGCTGGTTTATTCCTGGGGATTCGTTAAAGAATCTGAAGCCCTCTGGTGGCGCGCCGCCGGACAGAGTGGCGGCGTGGCCTACGAATCTTTGGGTTCATTGGCTCGCCATTATCAGGTTCAACGCGACGCCGAGGGCCAATACCGGGTGTTCAACCAGCTGCATTCGCTGCGGCCGCAGGACGACGATGTGACCAACAACTTCATCTTTTTCGCCACTCTCACCGGCAAGCGCGAACAACAAGCCGAGCGTCTCGCGCGCGACCTTATGCAACGCCACCCGAACCAACCGACCTACACCGCGACCTATGCTTACGTTCTCGTGGCTAATGGCCGTGCGGCGGAGGCTTTGCGGCTGGTCGAACCGCTCGCCGCAAAACTTCCCCGTTCGTCCGCGATTCAGTTTGCCCGCGGTCTGGCTCTGGCCGGCGTCGGGGAGAAGGACAAGGCTCGTCCGATCCTGCGAGGCCTGCCACCGGAATCTTTGACCACGCGTGAAGTCGAACTGATCGAGTCGACGTTAAGCCGCTAGCGGAAATTTTTTCTTCCGCCTCAACCGCAACCAGCCGTAAAGCAACAAAGTTCCAGCCAGCGGCACCCATGCTCCCACCTCGGGCACTACGCCGCTGATCGACGAAACCATCAGACCGCTCGAGCCGGCCACGTTGTGAACCGCAATGCTGATCGTGTTGCTGCCGATGACAAAATTTGAGTTCAAAGTCAGCGTGGTCGGCGTCGAATTCAAATTGCTGCCATTCACCACGGCGGTTTGTACGCCGTTCACGTAAATTATCGCGGTGTCGTCGACGTAGAGCGTCAGCGTGATGGACGCGTTGCTGGTCGCACCCGTTCCCGTGCCGGCGATATCGAAGGTGAGAGCGTAACTGTAGTCGACGCTGGTCCCGGGAGACCCAAATACATTTGCGCTGATCCATTTCGCCGACGAGGAGGTCGCCCAACTGCCGGGGAGAAAAAGTCCCACAACGTAGGCTTCGCCCGAGGCGTTTGACGATGTCCAATGGTTGTCGACGCCCCAAAACCATTCCGGCGTGCTTTCCTGTCCCGTGCGGTAGAGTCCCGTGATGCTTGTGGCCGTGCCGGCGCTTGCCTGCGCGGCCAGCCAAAACGGCGTAAGCGCCGCGAAAAGGAACGCGGCGCAACAGCGAGCTCTCATGGGTTGCATGTTATTCCAGCCGCTAAACCGCGGCCGGCAGGTTGTTTTTCCTCGGACGAAAGCGTGCCCAAGCCAGTAAACCAAATGCCATCGCCAACGGAATCCACGCACCGACCTCCGGAACCACGCCGCTGATCGATGAGACCATGACACCGCTCGGTCCGCTGCCGGAGTTGGAGACGGTAATCGTGATCGTGTTCGTGCCGATGACAAAGCCGTTGCTGAGCGTGACGTTCTGCGTCCGGGACCATTGGCCAGAGCCAGTCGTGCTCACACCGTTGCCGCCGTTCACGGTGATGATGGCGCTGTCGTCCACCGCGAGCGTCATGTAAACATTGACCCCGCTGACCGCGCCCGTGCCGGAACCCGCGATATTAAAAGAGAGCGTATATGTGTAGGTGCCAGAGCCGAGTCCCGAACTCCCGTTGCTGGCATAGCTGATCCATTTCGCGCTCGTGCCGTTGGCCACCCATCCGTTCGAAGTCACGTTATTGTTCGAAACCACGTAGGCAAAATTCCCATCGCTCATCTTCCAATGGTCGTCGCGCGTGCCATTGTCGGCGCCATCAAGACCTGTCGTGTATAATCCCGTGATCGAAGTCGCCGTGCCCGCCTGTGCCTGCAGGGCCATCGCACAAATAAATATCAAGACGCCGGACATAACGCGTGCGATTTTCGTGAACAGGGCAAATTTCATGGGAGGAACTGGGGCGGATTGTTGAGAAGCCGATTAAAGTTAATTGCAGTTATTTTACAATAAGAATACGGCCGATTTTTAAGTCATTGTTATCAATGTAATTAGAATGTGGTAAATCTTCTCATTGACCTCAAAAATCGGGTGTTTAGCCGGAGTTCGGTTATTTAGGGCGAAGTGCCTATTGTCACGCATGTCTTGCGCGGATCGCAGAAAAAATCTTCGTGCAAAAAAATCAGCATGCGCCGTCGTGCCACCCACCGACGCTACTCGGTCAGGTAAGCCTGACTAATAAAAGGCCGTTGCCTATGCGCGGCGAAGTTCGCAATTCTTTACTTGCCCGCGTCCAACGTTTACGACCCCGTAGTTATTTCGTCCGTTGTCTTAGCCAAGTTCCAACCTCCAAACACCTGTCATCCGTCTCGCGATGAATTCCATCGTCAATTTATTCCGCTCCTCCATCGGTCGCAAATTCCTGATGGCGATCACCGGCCTGGTCCTCGTCGGTTTTGCCGCCGGCCATCTGGTGGGTAACCTCCAGATCTTCGGCCATCCTGATCACATCAATGGCTACGCTCATTTCCTCCAAGGTCTCGGGCCGGCACTTTGGCTGGTGCGCCTGGTGTTGCTTGCCTGCACCGTCGTCCACATCTGGGCGGCCGTCACGCTGACAATCGAGAGCCGCCTTGCTCGCGGTCCGGAACAATACGGCGTCAAGAAATGGCTTAGCGCCACCGTCGCCTCGCGATACATGCGCATGACCGGCGTCGTGGTCGCGGCTTTCATCGTTTATCACATCGCTCATTTCACGGTCGGCGCCGTGCAAAAAGACACTTTTAAAACCCAGCTTCCCGAATGGACGCTGACCGAAAACGTCCGCGAACTCGGCGTTCCGCTGGCCGGAAAAGGTGAAGTCGTTCACGACGTTTACAGCATGGTTTTCCTCGGTTTCAGCAACCCCTGGGTGTCGCTCTTCTATATCATCGCCGTCGGCCTGCTCACCGTTCACATCCTGCATGGTGCCGACTCGATGTTCCAGACGTTCGGGCTGCGCAACCACAAGTGGGGCAATTATCTCCGCAGCGTCGTAATGATCTTCTGCCTCGCCTATTTCCTTGGCAACCTCGCGATTCCCGGAGCCATTCTCGCCGGTCTGAACAAGCCCGCCGAAGGCACCGCTGCCGCCAAGATCATCGCGAGCGGTTCCTGCGGAACCTGCTGCCCTATCACCACCGCAACCAAATAAATTTTTCCCGCCATGGCCAAACTCGAGTCCAAAATTCCCGCCGGTCCGCTTCCCCAAAAGTGGAGCAAGTACAAGGCGGAGTCCCTCAAGCTCGTTAATCCCGCCAACAAGCGGAAATACGAAGTCATCGTCGTCGGTGCCGGCCTTGCTGGTTCCTCCGCCGCCGCCACGCTTTCAGAGCTCGGTTACAAGGTGAAGTGCTTCGTCTATCACGATAGCCCCCGCCGCGCCCACTCGATCGCCGCTCAAGGTGGCATCAACGCCGCCAAGAATTACCAGAACGATGGCGACAGCGTGTACCGCCTCTTCTACGACACAATCAAGGGCGGCGACTACCGCGCTCGTGAGGCCAACGTTCATCGTCTCGCCGAAGTTTCCGTCAACATCATCGATCAGTGCGCCGCGCAAGGCGTGCCGTTCGCCCGCGAATACGGCGGCCTCCTCGCCAACCGTTCCTTCGGCGGCGCGCAGGTTTCCCGCACGTTCTACGCTCGCGGCCAAACCGGCCAGCAGCTCCTCCTCGGCGCGTACTCCGCGCTCATGAAGGAAGTCGGCGCTGGCGGTGTCGAGTTGTTCCCCAACGAAGAAATGAGCGACCTCGTCCTCGTCGACGGCCAGGCCAAGGGCATTATCACCCGCAACCTCAACAACGGCGTCGTCCGCCGCTGGTCCGCTGACGCCGTCATCCTCGCCACTGGCGGTTACGGCAACGTCTTCAATCTCTCCACCTATGCCCGCCAATCGCATGCCACCGCTATCTGGCGCGCCTACAAAAAGGGTGCCTGCTTCGGCAATCCTTGCTACACGCAGATTCACCCAACCTGCATTCCGGTCACCGGCGACTATCAGTCGAAACTCACGCTGATGTCGGAGTCGTTGCGCAACGACGGCCGCATCTGGGTCCCGAAGAAAAAAGAAGACTGCAAAAAGAATCCCGCCGACATCGCTGAGGAAGATCGCGATTATTACCTCGAGCGCATTTACCCGAGCTTCGGCAATCTCGCCCCCCGCGACGTCTCGTCCCGCGCCGCCATGCGCATGTGCGACGAAGGCCGCGGCGTCGGTGAGTCCGGCCTCGGCGTTTACCTCGACTTCGCCGACGCCATCAAGCGTCTCGGCGAAAACGGTGTGCGCGAGCGCTACGGCAACCTCTTCGACATCTACCACGAGATCACCAACGAAAACGGCTACAAGACGCCCATGCGCATCTTCCCCGCCGTGCACTACACGATGGGCGGCCTCTGGGTTGACTATAACCTGATGTCCAACGTCCCCGGCCTCTTCGTCCTCGGCGAAGCCAACTTCTCCGACCACGGTGCCAACCGCCTCGGCGCCTCCGCCCTCATGCAGGGTCTGGCCGACGGTTATTTCGTCATCCCGTACACCGTCGGCGATTACCTCGCCACGCAGAAACCCGGCTCACGTCCTTCCGCCGACCGCGAGGAATTCAAGAAAGCCGAAGCCGAAGTATCCGACACCGCCAAACGCCTCCTCACCAACAACGGCAAGGAAACCGTCGCCAGCTTCCACAAACGCCTCGGCAACATCATGTGGAAAAACTGCGGCATGGCCCGCAACAAGGCCGGCCTCGAAACCGCGCTCAAGGAAATCCCCGAGTTGCGAAAAGAATTCCACGCCAACGTCAAAGTCCCCGGCGACAACGTCTCGATCAACCAATCGCTAGAGCGCGCCTGCCGCGTGGCCGACTTCATGGAACTCGGCGAACTGATGTGCCGCGACGCCCTCACCCGCGAGGAAAGCTGCGGCGGTCATTTCCGCGAGGAATACCAGCATCCGGACGGCGAATGCAAACGTGACGACGAAAAGTTCGCCCACGTCGCCGCTTGGGAATACCAAGGCGAAGGCAAGGAGCCGGTCCGCAACACCGAGCCGCTCAACTACGAAACCGTCAAGATGAGCGTCCGCTCGTACAAGTAAGCCGAACCAACGTCTATCTTATCACGATCTGTGACAAGTTCCGCCAAAGCCCCGGCCGCGCTCGCCGCGAAAAACTCCTCCATGATTCCCGTGGAGCAGATCGATTCGCGTATCCTGCTCGTTCGCGGCCAAAAGGTACTTTTGGATCGGGACTTGGCTTTGCTGTACGGCGTCGAAACAAAAGCCGTCAACCAAGCGGTGAAACGTAATCCAGAACGCTTCCCCACCGATTTCATGTTCCAGCTCACCGAGGCAGAATATGGAGCGCTTTTGAAGTCACAGTTTGTGACCTCAAAAGGCGAATCGAACACTAAATCGCTCGAAGGCAACAACATCCTGAGGTCACAAATTGTGACCTCAAAAGGAAGTTCCCGTTCTGGAGGCCGTCGCTACTCCCCGTTTGTTTTCACCGAACAAGGCGTCGCGATGCTTTCGGGTCTGCTGAACAGCCCGCGCGCCGTTCAGGTCAACATCGAGATCATGCGCGCATTCGTTCGGATGCGTCAAATGCTCACCGAGCACGCCGACCTCGGCCGCAAACTTAAAGCGCTCGAAAAGAAATACGACGCCCAGTTCAAGGTCGTCTTCGAAGCCATCAACGAACTCATGGAACCCGTCGACGAGGAAGACGCGGCCAAAGAGATCGGCTTCCACACGCTCCTCAAACCCACACCTTCCAAAAAATAACCACGTCCCATCACTCATTCGATTTTCACCATGGTCGCCGAAACCTCCTCCACCCAAAACGTCTCCGCCCTCACCCTGCGCGTGTGGCGCCAAGCCGGCCCGGACAAACCTGGCAAGTTCGTCAATTACCAGGCCAAGGATCTAAATCCGAACATGTCGCTCCTCGAGATGCTCGACGTCGTCAACGACGAGCTGACTCTCAAGGGCGAAGAACCCATCGCATTCGCGCACGATTGCCGCGAAGGCATTTGTGGTACCTGTTCGCTGGTTATTGATGGCAAGCCCCACGGCCCTCACAAAGGCATCGCCAGCTGCCAGACCTATGTCCGCAGCTTCCGCGACGGCGACGTCATCACGATCGAGCCATACCGGGCCAAGCCTTTCCCGGTCATCAAAGACCTCATCGTCGATCGTTCGGCCTTCGACAAGATCCAGGCTGCCGGCGGCTATGTCAGCATTCGCACCGGCGCCGCCTGCGATGCCAATGCTGTTCCCGTTCCGAAGGAAAACGCCGAACTCGCAATGGACGCCGCCGCGTGCATCGGTTGCGGCGCCTGCGTCGCGGCCTGCAAAAACGCCTCGGCCATGCTGTTCGTCGCCGCGAAAGTTTCTCAGTACAGCCTGCTCCCGCAAGGCCAGCCCGAACGCGACCGCCGCGTTCTCGCCATGGTCGGCAAGATGGACGAACTCGGTTTCGGCAGCTGCACCAACCAATACGAATGCAGTGCCGCGTGCCCGAAACTGATCAGCCACGACTTCATCGCCCGGATGAATCGCGACTATCTCGCCGCCACCTTCCGCAGCAGCTTCAAGCCCGCGTCCGCCAACACCGGCGGTGGCGCCTGAGCCAACAAGAAGTTTTTCAAAAACCAAAGGCCGCCTTTTTCGGGCGGCCTTTTTCGTTCACGGTTTCCTGCCGCAACAGCGGAAATTTGCGCCGTTTATTTCGCCGCCGCGCGCAATGAAGCGAGGTCGAGCTGGCCGTTCGTCACAGATTTCAGACGCGATTTGTCGTCTGAAACCTCCATGCGCATGATGCTTTCCAGCCGGTAACTCGCGGCGGAGGCCGACGAGTTGCGGATGCGTTGAAGCGCCGCGGGATTTTCCACCTTCAATACGCCTTCGCGCGAAAGCGAAGTGAGCTGCGGGATGCCGACCGGCGTGGGATTCGTAAATGCACCGATGTATTCGTCGTTCAAATACAACTTTCCCGCCGTCGAGGCGACCGCGATGGCAAAAACATTCTCGTTGTTGTAACGCAAGGTCACTTTGAATTCGGCTTCCTGCGCGGTGGGCGCGCAATCGGTGAGATCGATCAGCACGTTGCCGATACGGTTCGCGGAACTGCAGGCGGCCAGGAACAAGCAGAAAGAAACAAGGGACAATGCCTTAAGCCAGGGGGTTTTCATTTGGTGCCGCAATCAAAGGAGCCGCCCGACGAACCGCAAGACTAGGCACGCGTCGTTTTGAAGCTTTTCGGAAAGCTTCCCGGACATCGGGCGCCACGCAAATGACTGCCTGCGAGGCTGCGTTTTCGTTTTCGCCTCAGCTGCCGCCAGCTGAAAGAGAGCGTGACGCCCGACGCCGTATGAAGGCTTGGACCTGAGGTGCCTTGATAGAAATGCTTGGCGATGCCACCCTGCATAGCTCTCGGGAGGGAGAAAACCATGCGGCTGCGCCTTCCCAAACAGCTTCCTTGGCGCCTTGAAAAGCGGCCAAAAAGCGACGGAAAAACAGAGCGTTAAGAGGGGTGAACATCGGCAGATCTACAAGCAAATGATTTGCATTTAAAATCCCCGCCGGTCAAGCTTCGAATCTCCCCTCGCTAGGGCTAGCAACGATCATGACGATTGTTTATCGTTGTATATAAATAGATTAAGCTCTCCATTTTGCGCGGAGCCGACCAACTTTTGCCCGGGTTGGACGACATAAAATTCGTGCGACGGCGAATGAATGCAGAACTGGCTTCCGTGCTGCTCAGCGCCCGCTCAGCACAATTCGATGCGAAAGGTGAACTCTTTTCGGGGATTCAGCCCATCAATGGCACGGGAGTGCTGGTCGACGCGTGAATTGAGCTGGGCAAGAAGCGGGCGAGCATCCAAATGCGGCGAGCCTGTCACCACAAAATTCCCGCCGTCTTTTTCGTAATGATGCTGAAGCCTCCCGAAATGCAGGATTCAGCGAAATGTTGATCGCAAGTGCCGCGTCGGATCGAAGGAGAGTCCAATGCGCGCAGCTTGGAATAACTCAGTCAAAAACCACGGTCTTGTGGCCGTAAACAAGCACGCGGTTTTCCAAGTGCCAGCGCACGGCTTGGGCGAGTACGAGCCGTTCGAGGTCACGGCCCTTGCGGACTAAATCCTCGACATCGTGCCGGTGGGTCACACGGGCAACGTCTTGCTGGATGATCGGTCCGTCGTCTAGCACGGCTGTCGCGTAGTGCGCCGTCGCGCCGATCAGTTTCACACCGCGCACGTGGGCTTGATGGTAGGGCTTGCCGCCGGCGAAGGCCGGGAGAAAGGAATGATGGATATTGATGACCGGCGCGCCGAACTTCGCGAGGAAATCGCCCGACAGCACCTGCATGTAACGCGCAAGGATGACGAGCTCGATTTTATCTCTGCGAAGTAGTTCGAGTTGACGGGCCTCGGCCTCGACCTTTGTGGCCGCAGTGACCGGGATGTGGTGAAACGGAAGCCCGTAGCCCCGCGCCGTTTCCTGCAAATCGAGATGGTTGGAAACGATTGCGACAAGATCGCAGGCGTATTCACCGGATTTCCAGCGCAGAATCAAGTCGTGGAAGCAGTGGTCGAATTTCGAAACGAAAATCGCCACGCGGGGACGATGGGCTGAGGAAGCCACCTGAACCGCCATGCCCAACTGGGCAGCAAACGCCTTGAACTCGTCCGGGCCCGCCGCCGTGCTGCCGGGGGCCGGAACCCATTCGACACGTTGGAAAAACACGCCCGCTTCCATGTCGCGATGTTGATCGGCGTGCAAAATGTTGCCACCGCGTTCGAAAATCCAACCAGCCACGCGGGCAACCAAGCCGGGTTGGTCCGGCCCGTGAAGCAAGGCGACAAGCGTTCGCGTATCCGATTGCGGCATAAGGTCAAAATCCATGCCTGAGGCCCGAGGCCATCGCAACCTCGAATTCGGACCGCCCCCAACCGTCTCGTCTGAAAGCCCGCCAATCTAACCAACTAGCCATGCAACGCCTTAAGTTTTCCCGGCGCCAACCGATATAACGTTCACGTCGTCGCACGCCTAACCAACGTCGAGGATAACCGTCGCCACTGACCACATGACCCCCAAGCGTAACATCCTCCGCAAGCTCAACTTGTTTACGATCGCGGTTCTTTTGGTCACGCTCGCGCTCGGCACCGCGAGTTTCATTCTCTATTTCAAACGTGTTTTTGCGGTTCAGCTCGTCGGCAACCTTAAAGTCGTCAGCGACAGCTTGGATACCAACCTTAAAACCCGCGAAAAGGATTTCGCCGCGCGCAAACAGGCCTTGAAAGCGGAACAGCTCGATCGGCTGCGCCACGACCTCGCCATTCTCGCGCAATCGCTCCTTGGTCCACTTTGGAATCTCGAAAACGAAACCGCCGAATCGATCATTAAAGCCTTTCTCGAGAAAAACGAGATCGCTGCGATCCGGGTCGACGACGAGTCGGGCGGTCTCTTCGCCGCGATGCAGAAAAAAGACGGTAAGATCGTGCTCGTCAAAAAAACCAACGACTTCGCGCCCCCCGGAACCCCGATCAATGGCGACATCACCAAAGGCAACAAGCTCGTCGGCACCATCCATCTTTATTACACCGAGGATTCCCTCAAGGCCGCGCTCACGCTGGTCGACAACGACCTGAAACAATTCCGCGACGAAAACTCCGCGATGGTGACATCCATCGATCGAAGCATCAAGGCCACCGTCCAGGCGCAGAGTAACCGGATTCTCGTGATCCGCGGACTCGAAGTCGGTGCGATGTTCCTCGTCACGCTTGTCGCGCTCGGCTGGTTTATCCGCACGCAAATCAAGCGTCCGCTCAATGACATGATTATGTCGATGACAGATGGTTCGCATCAGATCGAGTCCGCCGCTTCCCAAGTGGCCACCGAGGCCGGCCATCTCGCCGAGGGCACCGCTTCGCAAGCCGCGTCCATCGAGGAAACTTCGTCCACGCTTGAGGAAATTTCTTCCATGGTCTCGACCAACGCGCAAAACGCGCAGTCGGCCGACCAACTCATGAGCACGACGCGCGCCTCGGTCGAACAAGCCAATACCGCCATGCACCGCTTGTTCGATTCCATCCAAGCCGCCAATCGCTCAAGCCTCGAAACGTCAAAGATCATCAAAACGATCGACGAAATCGCCTTTCAAACCAACCTACTCGCCCTCAACGCCGCGGTAGAAGCGGCTCGCGCCGGAGAAGCCGGAGCCGGTTTCGCGGTGGTGGCCGATGAAGTGCGTTCTCTCGCCCGGCGCGCGGCCGAGGCCGCTCGAAATACTTCGCAACTCATCGAGGATACCAACCACAAGATTGCCGATGGTACTGCGCTCGTGGAGGAAACCCGCAAGAGTTTCGAGAACGTCAATCAAAGCGTAGGTCAGTCCAGCACGCTCATCACGCAAATTGCCAGCGCCTCCAACGAGCAGGCCCGAGGCGTCGAGCAACTCAATGCCGCGATCAACAACATCGACAAAGTCGTGCAGGAATCCGTGGCGAGTTCCGAGCAATCCGCTGCCGCCGCCCAGGAAATGAGCGCACAAGCGACCGAAATGAATCATACGCTGGAAGGACTCAGCGTGCTTGTCGGCGTACAAAGGGACGGCCTTTCCGCCAAAAACGGGGTCCAGGGAACGGCCCAAAAGACTGGCGACGAACCAATACATTCCACCAAGAAGCCGGCGCGCCGCAACGCCGTTGTTGCGCAGTGATTCTCGGCGCTTCCGCGCCGCGCGAGCTTTTCGCTCCGAAAAGAGCCGAGCGGGCTTAGCCCGCTGCTTCCACCGTTTCAGCCCCAGCTTCGATAGCAGCGTCGACTTGCGTCTCTGTCACCGTAGTTGCTGCTGCTGGAGGCGGTTTGCCGGCCATCCAGGCGCCAGCGATCTCGTCGGCGGCGGTTAACCAATCGAATTTTTCCCGGGGATAAATCGCATGCGAGCCCGAGGCAGTGCTTTCAGCCCAGGCGAAAGTTGCGCGCACACAAATTTGACCGTCGGCCAAAGTGAAATTTTGCAGCATGATCGAGCCTGAGCCGTCGGAAAAGTTCATCCGCGCCATCGCCTTGTGGAAACTGACCGAACGCGCCGGGGGCTTCGCAACCGCCGTCGAACCTTGGTTAACCAAGGCGGTTTCAATGAGACTGAGGAGAGTGAGAAGACGGGGCGCCATGACGGTGCAAAAACGTTTGAGAGCGGACTATTTCAACCCCTTTCATCGTCCCCAAGATTGTAAACTTTAGCCTTCAAGTTTCTGCGGCACCGGTCGATGACCGCTGGCTCCGGTTTTGATTTTGCCCAAAATCAGCCATTAGGCATAGTTCCACGTTTCCCTTCCAGACTCAGCAGCTCCCAGTGTCCAGCCCCTCCCCGCTTCATTCTTCCGCGTCGGCCGCCGCCAGCCTCGACGCACTCATGTCCCGAGTGGTTTCAGATGCCACTCAGGCCATCGTCGTGTGCGATGGTCAGATGTCGGGGCGGCCGATTTTGCATGTGAATCCCGAATTCGAACGCCTGACGGGCTACGCGCGTTCGGAGGCGTTAAAGAAAACGCTTCGCATGCTCCTACGCCCCTCGGGCGATGCCCACGAATGGGACGGTGTCGATGCCGCGCTGGTCGGCGATCAAGCCTGGCGCAAACCCCTTCCGGCCGCCCGCAAGGACGGCACGGTTTTCTGGGCGGACCTGCACGTGTATCCACTCCGTCACGACAACAAGATCACGCACTGGGCCTGTATGCTGACCGACGTTACCGAACGTCTCGAACTGCACCAAGCCCTGCATGACAGCGAAGCGCGCCTGCGCTTGCTCGCCGAAAACATCCGCGACCTCGTCGTCGTGCACCATCTGGACGGCAAGTGCAGCTACGTTTCTCCTTCTTGCCAGACGATGCTCGGCTCCGGGCCCGAAATACTTGTCGGCGACATGTGGATTTCCGTTTTTCATCCAGCCGACCAAGCCCGCGCGCGCCGGACGTTCGAAAATCATTTTACCAGCCGCGAAGAGAGTCATCTGATTCATCGCCTGCGCCGACACGACGGCAGCTATCTTTGGGCTGAAACCATCAGCAAAACCCGACGCGACTCCGCAGGCCGGCCGGACGGCATCATTTCCGTCACACGCGACATCAGCAAACGCCGCCACGCTCAGGAAAATCTTGCCGCGATGCACAGCCTCCTCGACATGGTTTATGAAACCGTGCCGATCGGACTCTGCCTGCTCGATGCCGCCGGTAACATCATTCAGTGCAATCGCGCGTTTGCGCGCGCGTTCGATCAGCCGCCCGACGCGCTCGCCGGGCAGGCCGCCGACACGATTCTCCCGACCACCGCACTCAGTCGTGCCACGATCAACCAACATCATCCGTGCGAATGCGAATGTGTCGACAGTCACGGCACCATGTTTCCCGCGGAATTGACGGTGGTGGTTTTCGAACCAAATTCCATCGCCAATCGTCTTGTCGCACTCAACAGCCTGCGGGAACGGAAGAAAATCGAGTCGCGTCTGCGTGAAATCAACCAGCTCGAAAGTCTTGGCACGCTGGCCGGCGGCATCGCCCACGATTTCAACAACATGCTTTCGATTGTGCTCGCCTATGCGAGCTTGCTGCGCGACGCCTCGGGCGATCCGGCACGCATTTCGCATTACGCCGATACGATTCTCGATGCAGGAAGACGTGGCGCCAGCGTCGTCCGTCAGCTTCAACTTTTTGCCAATACCCACGAAGCCGAACTCGCTCCGGCCAATATTCACGAACTCATCGACAAGGCTTTAGCGGAACACGGCCCGGCCTCCGTCAGCCCCGTGCAGCTGGTAAAACAGTTCGGCGCCACCAAGGCCGTCGTCACGATCGATGCCGGTCAATTTGTGCAGGCCATTGGCCGGCTGATCGACAATGCGGTGGAGGCCATGCCCGCGGGAGGCACGCTCACGCTGCGCACCACGGAAGTGCAACAAGCCGCCTTCACCCCGGCCGGCATGGGGGAACAGAAAAATTTTCTTCGTATCAGCGTAGAGGATACAGGCGCCGGCATGGATGCCGACACGCGCTCCCGGATGTTCGAACCGTTTTTCTCGCGCGGAAAAAAAGCCGACTCCGCCGGCGTGGGACTCGCGGTGGTTTACGGTATCATGCGCGCGCATGGCGGTTCGATCGAGGTCGACAGCGCGCCAGGCCAGGGCACTCGCGTGCACCTGCTTTTCCCTCGCACGGAAGCCCCTGCCGTTGTTGCGTCGCGCCCGCCTTTCGTTCCGGTCGGGCCGGCTCACGAACGCCGAACCATTCTCCTCGCCGAGGACGAACAAGACATTGGCATGCTTTGGCAGGAAGTGTTCCCCGCCGCCGGCTGGCGCGTGATTTGGGCGCGCGACGGCAGCGAAGCCCTGAGACTTTTCCGCGTGCACCGCGAGGAAATCGCGCTCGTCTTCACCGACATTATTATGCCTCTGGTCGATGGTTGGCAGGTGGCTGAAACCGTCCGTCAGGAAGAGCCCAAGATGCCTCTGCTGATTGCGAGTGGCGCGTTCCGTCGCGGCGATCGCAGCCGCACGATTGTGGGACCCGTGACGTACCTTTCCAAACCGTACGTTCCCTCCAATGTTCTCAAACTCATCGAGAACTTGGTGAAGACCCAAGTCTGATCGTTCCGCAGAGTCGCATTTGCGGTCCCTCGTTTGAAATCAAACCGGCCCGGGCGTACTGTCACAGACAAGTAAAATAACCCGGCCCGTTTTTCGCCTTTCGCTTCTGACAAAAGCCGTTACGTTGTCTTTCTTCCCTCAAGCCCGCCTCCGCGGTCTTCCCCCTTTTCTCGCGTTCGCACTGCCCATGTCCCTCGAAAGAATTCTAGTTCTCGACGATGAACCTTTGATCCAAAAGGTGCTCGACGAACTCTTTCGGCGAAAAAAATACACCGTTACGATCGCCGGCTCCATCGCACAGGCCGAGGCGTTGATCGCGAAAGAAAATTTCGACCTGATCATGCTCGACGTCCGACTGCCGGACGGCGACGGCCAGCAATTCCTCGAACGCGTCAGCGCCATGCCCGATCGTCCGCTGGTGGTCATGATGACCGGCCACGGCACGATCGAAAGTGCAGTCGCCTGTATGCGTGGCGGTGCCTTCGACTACCTCATCAAACCTTTCTCGCCCGGCCAAATCGAGATCGTGCTGAAAAAAGCCGACTCGTACCGCCAGCTCGTAAAGGTGAACCGCTATTTCAGCGAGCAAGACGGCGGCGAAGGCGATTTGCTTGGACGCAGCCATTCGCTGGTGCGTTTGCGCCAGTTGATTGAACGCGTCGCTCCGACCGATGCCACGGTGCTCATCACCGGAGAAAACGGCACCGGCAAGGAAATGGTCGCGCGTGAACTCTATCGGCATTCTCCGCGCCGCAACGAACCGTACATCAAGGTCAATTGCGCCGCGCTTTCGGAAAATCTCATTGAGAGTGAACTTTTCGGTCACGAAAAAGGCTCGTTCACCGGCGCCACCGACCGCCGCGAAGGTCGTTTCGAACTCGCCAATCGCGGGACGTTGCTTCTCGACGAAGTGAGCGAAATCCCCGCCAATCTCCAAGCCAAGCTTCTGCGCGTGTTGCAGGAACGGGAATTCGAACGCGTCGGCGGCACCAAAACGATCAAGGTCAATGTCCGCATTCTCGCCACTTCGAATCGCGACCTCATGCCGTTCGTGGAAAAAGGCATGTTCCGTTCCGATCTTTATTATCGTCTCAACGTTTTTCCCGTGCACGTCCCTCCGCTCCGCGAACGCGCCGAGGACATCGTGCTGCTCGCCGAAGCATTTCTCCGCCGTTTCGCCCGCAAGCATGGTTTGAAAATCCCCGGTTTCAGCGACAATGCCGCCACAGCTCTGATGGCGTATTCATGGCCGGGTAACGTGCGCGAGCTGCAAAACACGATCGAGCGCGCCGTCATCCTTTCCGAAAACGGCCGTCCCGTTTCGTCGGCCGCGCTGGGGCTGCCCATGCTGGCGCGTCCAGCCACGGTCGCTATTCCCGCCGCACCCCCTGCGCCGCCACCGCCGGCCGAGAACGTATCCACACCGCCAATACCCTCCGGCGGGCAGGCCGCCGCCGAGGAAGCCGCCGCGCTTCCGGAAAATACACCCGCCGTTCCGGTCGCCGCCGTCGCCGAGCCTGAACCGGCTCCCGCGCAACCCGCAGCGATCGTACCGCTCGACGAATTGGAGAAACAGGCCATTCTTTCCGCACTGCGCAACACCGGTGGCAATCGCACCCGCACCGCCGAACTGCTCAAGATCAGCATCCGCACCTTGCGCAACAAACTTCAGGAATACCGCGCCTCGGGCGATTTCGCCGACAGCAACGAAGACGAAAGCTGATTTCGCCACAAGGCGTCGCCGTCCGCTTTAGGTGTATAACATGGTTCGTCAAACGCGACGCGCACGCGCGGGCAAAAGGTTCCACTGAAGCCAACGCGCCGTGCGGAAATACCCCGGTTGGTCTGGGTAAATTTTCTGCAGGGCGAAGGCGCTTTGGGCTAAACTCAGGGGACGTTGGGTCCGATTGCGGAACTACATGCAATTTTTGTGCGTTAAACACCGCTTGGCTTTGTTGTTCGGCCCCCTCGCCGGGTTGTCGATCCTGTTGCTATTCAGCGGTTGCACCACGGATCCCATCGCCCCGCAGTCAGGCCTGCCGCGCGCCAAGGCGCTTGCGATGGCTCAGCAAACCGCGGATGCCTTTGGCGGCCGGGTGTTTACGATTGCCCCGACGGGCAGCATGAAGCCCACGCTCGACGAAAACAGTGTCGTGACGGTCGAAGTTGTGCCGTTCGATGATCTGCGCGTCGGCGATATCGTCATTTATCGCGACAGTGCTGGCCTTCCCATCGTGCATCGCCTGCACCACAGAAGCGGCAGCCGTTGGATCGTATTGGGTGACAACAACTCCAGCACCGACCGAGAAACCGTTACCGCGGTCAATCTCGTGGGCCGCGTGTGTGCCATTTTTTATACTTCGTCCGGCGCGAGTCCCGCTGGCACCACTGCCTTGGCAAATAGGTAATTTTCTACCCCCGGTGTGAGGAATCAAAGAAAACGCTAAAGCTCGTCTATTTCGGCCGATAATACTTCCGGAGCAGAATCTCTTACCCTCCAGACACTCATGCCAACCATCGATCAAATCAGCGAATCAGTGTTTCGGGAGACCATTAGCCGGGCAGTCCAGGACGTTTTTAAAACCATGCTCGGCCGGACCGCAGCACTGGCTGACAGCGCCGACTCCGTGATCTCCGAAAACACCCAATGGGACCATCCCGTCCAAATCACCGGTCAGCAAGTCGTCGGCACCGTCGGTTTCATCGGTGACATCAGCGGGCTCATTTATCTCTACCTCGACGCCGAATTCGCCAACGACATCGCCTCGCATATGCTGGGCATGAGTCGGGCCGAACTTGAAGAAGCCGGTGACGAAGTCGTCAACGACGCCGTCGGCGAACTGGCCAACATGACCGTTGGCACGTTCAAAAACCAACTGGCCGACAAGGGCTTCCCTTGCAAGTTGACCATCCCGTCGATTCTCCGTGGCAGCAATTTTTCCATCGAGCCAATCAGCTCGGCCACCCGACGCATTTACCGTTTCAAAATCGGCGATCATCAGCTCGTCGCCGACCTTCTGATGAAAACCGGTGATGCCTGATCCCGCCAACATTTCACGCCGCCCACTGTATGCGCTATAAAATTCTCACCGTCGACGATTCCAAGACTGTCCGAATCATTGTTAAGAAGGCTTTCAAGACCTTCGATTGCGAAATCCTCGAAGCTGCCAACGGCGTCGAAGGCCTCGCTTCGGCCTCAAAGGAAAATCCCGACCTCATCCTCCTCGACATCACCATGCCGGTCATGGACGGCGTCGAAATGCTCACGAAGCTTAAGTCCGACCCCGCGCTCAAGGGCATTCCCGTCATCATGCTCACCGCTGAAGGCGGCCGTGATAACGTGCTCAAGATTGCGAAGATCGGCGTCCGCGATTACATCGTGAAACCTTTCAAGGAAGATGTGCTCGTCGAGAAATGCGGTCGCATCATCGACCTCAAGCCTCTCGCCGAAGGCCCGCAGAAAGCCAAATCCATTTTCGATCCCGCCACGATCCTCATCGTCGAGGACAAGCCCGCGATCATTCAACAGATCCAGGAAGGCTTGAAGCATACGCCTTGGAAAATCCATGGCGTCAGTACCACGGGTGAAGGCATCGATTTTTGCTCAAAGAACACGCCCGATCTGATCATCATCAGCCTTTCTTTGGCCGAGGATGCGGCGTTCACTCTTTTCCGCCTGATCCGCCAGAATGTTAAGACGAAGTACACGCCCATCTTCGCGCTCGTCGTCAAGACCGAACTGGCCGTTCAACAACAGGCGCAACAAGTCGGTTTCTCGTACATCGTCACCAAGCCGATCGAAGTTCCGGAGCTCGAGTCGAAGGTCGCGAAAGCGATGAACCTCGATACTTCCCAACGTTATTTCACGCTCGATGGCGATGTCTTCATCATGCGCCTGCCGGAGAATTGTTCGCAGACCGTCGTCGGCGAAGTCCTCAATTACCTGAAGCCAAAGATCTCCGAAGCAGTCGACAGCGGCATCGTCAAAGCCGTGATCGATCTTCACGAGCTCAAGGGTCTCAACATGGCCGTGATCAAACTTCTCATCCAAGCGATGCAGACCTGCAAGGACCTCGCCCTCCAATATACCTTGGTCGGCAACACGCAGATCGTTTCCGAATGCAAAGGCTTTGAAGACACCCGCAGCTGGCAGTTCCACGATTCCCTCGCGGATGCCAAAGCCAGCTTCGGCCGCACCGCTTCCCCCGCCCAACCTGCGGTGGCTTGAGCTAACAATTCCAGCCGCGATCATCGATCTGCGGCTCCCTGCGAGACCGCGCCTCCTTTACCCGAGGCGCGGTTTTTTGTTAAAGGCCAGCGGCTTACGCGGTGAAAAGTTCTTTGAAAAACTCCTCCAGTAAAACCCCTATACGGTCGATAAAGAAGCGGGAACCTTCTCAGACAATCCGCCACTCGGATTGAAGGGATTGACATGACTTTTTCCAATGACACGCAGCTAACCGATGTAACCCGGCTCACCCGACATCTCGTGTTAGCCACCCTGCTGGCCGCGCCCATCCCAAGCTACGCCACGCTTCAGACTTCCAGGCACCTCGCCTCCTCCATCAGGGCCGACCAACACGCCCCGGCCCCAGTCGCGCGCCAGCGAACGAACCGCACTTATTTGGCTATGGTGGGCCCGGCCGCTCTCACGTTTGCTAACACCGAGCTTCCGCTTCCGCCCGAGCCCGTGATGCCCGAACCGCCAAAACCCAAACACGAGTCCAGCCAGACCGCTTCGGCCAACTCGACGACCGGCAACGCCGCCGTCACATCCGATACCGCCGCCCTCAAACCAGCGACTGAGACCCCGGATTCGAGCACTTCGTCCAACAACAACGGTTCAAAGCCCATTTCCATTCTTCCCGACGACACCCGACGCGAGATCCGCGCCGAAGACGTTCTGCCCTACTTCCAATTCCCCGGCTCCGCCGATAGCAGCTCTGTCATTATCAATCCGGCGCCAGCCGCCGCACCACCCAGCACAGCGACCTACCGTCAGCAATGAGCACCCGCCTCACTTTTCTGTTCCTCCTCCCCGCCGCCCTCGCGGTGGGCAGTGAACCCGTTCCGCCCAAAGCTCTGCCTGCTTCGGCCGCAGAACACGCCGCTGCACCGGCGGTTCAACCTCCGGCCCAACCAAGCTCCACAACGCAGGACGTGCATCCTGTGTCCGCGGCGGAACACGCACCTTCCGCGGCATTATCGGGAGAGGCAGCTTCGGCTCATACCGAAAAAGAGGCGGTCAAGGACAAAGCCCAAACCACCCCCCAACCCCAATTTACGATTCACCCCCCCAGTTCGAAAGCTTCTGCCACGCCCGAGGAGGTCGCCAGTCTTCTTCGCATCGGCATGACCAAGCTTGAGCAGGGCGATTACGTTTCCTCTGAACTCGCCTTCCGACAGGTCCTCACCGAAAAGGCCACCAAGCAACAGGATCACTCCGCCCTCATGGGCCTCGCCCGGACCTATCGCAAGAAATCCGAGTTCACCAAGGCTGCTGCGATTTACGAAACCGTCATTCAAAAATATCCCGAAGACGCGCTTCTCCCGACCGTTTATCTCGAACTCGGCCGCACCCTTCGCGCACTCGGCGCCTACAAAATCGCCATCGCCCGTTTCTACAGCGTGATCAATACCACGCTCAAACTTCCTGATGAAAACGCCGACACGTATCGCCAACTCGCCCGCACCGCGCAATTCGAAATCGCGGAAACCCATTTCCAAGCCGGCGAATTCGACGAAGCGAGCCGCTACTTCGCCCGGCTGAAACTTCTCGATCTCGCGCCCGAAGACCGAGCCCGCGCTCATTTCAAATCCATCTATTCTCTCGTGCGTGCCGGCGACGACGAAAAAGCCGTTCCTGGCTTTCGCGCTTACTTGGATCAAAATCCCAACGACGAAAACGTGCCCGAGGCTCGTTATCTTTTATCCGTCTCCCTGCGCAAGCTGGGCCGTTACAACGAATCGCTTTCCGCCGCCCTCGAGCTTCTCCGGGCCGAGAAAAAATACGTCGAAAGCGATCCCAAGCGTTGGGCCTACTGGCAGCGCAAAACCGGCAACCAGCTCGCCAACCAATTCTACGATCAAGGCGACTTCGGCAGCGCCCTCATCATCTACCAAAATCTCTCAAACCTTTCGCCAGAACCAAGCTGGCGCCTCCCCGTTCTCTACCAGATCGGTCTTTGCAATGAGCGCCTCCATCTCATGGACCGTGCCCGCGAATGCTATGACACGATCATCGAGGCCACGAGGAATGCCTCCAAAGAATCGCCCCGCCGCCAGGAACTCATTGACCTCTTTGACATGGCGGAAAGCCGACTCTTGCATTTATTCTGGATGCAAAATACTGAACGCAAGCTGACCGTCATCTTCCCCAACGAACGCGAACGCATCGCCAATCTCACCGCCCCCCATGAGCCAAAACCAGACGGAAGCGCTGAAAAAACACCTGCAACTGTGCGATGAAGTTCACCAGCTCGCCCTGGAGGAAAATCGTTTCCTGAAACAACACCAGCGTACGCCCGACGCACACCTTCTCGAACGCAAGCGCTCCCTCCTTGCCCGCCTCGACGAAAGCCTCGCCGCAGTCAAAGCCACCGCTCTGGAAAATTCCAATTCCCAAAGTTCAAATCCCACCGGAGGCGCCTCTGAAATTTCAAAACTGAAATCTCAGATTTCCTCTCCTCGCCCGGACCCCGAACGCAAGGAAACCATCGAGAAAGCCCGCGCCAAGATCCTGCAAATTCTCCATCTCGACCGCGAAAACGAGCAGCTTCTCCTTCGTTTCAGCCTCAGCGCCCGCCCGGCGGCGCCCGTTGCCCCGCCCGCTCCTCCACCCATTTCCCAGATCCAAAAAATCTACGACCGCCACCCTTGATGGCCGCATGGACCAAACCGGCGCTCACGAGAATTTTTTATATTTTTCTGCCATGCTTCGACCTTGCTCCGGCCGGCCTATGCGTTAGCTAATCAGAGCCCTGCCGACTCCCGACTGTTCCCCTACAGCACCGCCCAATGGCCCCGCGCATTCTCGTCTGCGAAGATACGGAAATTGATTTCAAACTGCTCGAAAAAGAGCTGGAACGCTCGCAGTTCGCCTGCGAGCTCAGGCGCGTCGACAAACAAGCGGCCTTCACCACGGCTTTGCAGGATTTCAAGCCCGACCTGATCATCTCCGATTACTACCTCATCGATTTCAACGCCCTCGACGCGCTCGAAATCCTCAAGCGACACTCGCCCGACACGCCTTTCATCGTCCTCACCAACGCACTCAACGAAGAAACTGCCGTCGAGTGCATGAAACGCGGCGCGGTAGACTACGTTCTCAAAAACCGGCTCCCCCGCCTCGTCGCCATTCTCAACACCACGCTGGAACATCGGCGGCTCCTCCGCGAACACGCGCAAATCCACCGCGAGCATGAACAACTCTTCCGGCTAACCCCCGACTTGTTCTGTCTCGCGAGCCTCGACGGCACTCTGCAGGTCGTTAATCCCGCCTGGATCCTCCGTCTTGGTTTTGCCGAGAAGGATCTGATCAACCGCCCCCTTTTCACGCTCGTCCACCCCGACGATCGCCACGCCCTTGACACTTGGTGGAGCAATCTCGTTTCCCGCAACCAGACCGCAACGCCTTTCGCGGTTCAGCAACCCATCAACGATTTCGAATGCCGCTTGGTCCATCGCGAACGCGGCTTCCGCCACATTCTCTGGAGCGCGCGGCCGTTCCCGTCCGAAAACAAAATTTACGCCTACGGCCACGACATCACCGAGCGCAAACAAGCCGAGGCCGCCCTCCGCGAAAGCGAATCTCGTTTCCGCCGCATGGCCGATTCCGCGCCAGTCCTCATCTGGCTCACCGACACTTCCAAGGCGTATATTTATTTCAACCAGCCCTGGCTCGACTTCACCGGCCGGCGTTTGTCGGACGAGACTGGTTTCGGTTGGACCGACGGCATTCATCCCGAAGATCGCGAACGCTGCCTCCAGGGCTACGACGAAAGCTTCGCAACCCGCAGTCCCTTCCGCATCGAATATCGGCTGCGCCGTCACGACGGACACTTCCGCTGGGTTGTAAGCCATGGCATCCCGCGCTACGACGAACATGGCTCGTTTGCCGGTTTCATTGGTTCGTGTTTCGACGTTACCGATCAGCACGAAGTCGAGGCCCATCTCGCCTATCGCGCGATCAAACAGGCCGCGCTCGCCGGCTTTGGCCGCTACGCACTCGCCCCTCACACCTTCGGCGAACTCACCCAGGAAGCCTCCCGCCTCGTCGTCGACACTCTGCGTATCGAACATGCCCAGGTTCTCGCCGTCGAATCCGATACCCTCAAGCTCACTTTGGCCTCCAGCACCGGTCCTGCCTTTGCGGACAGTACCAAACCACTTGGCACCGCCACGATCACCGCCATCTCGCGCGACCAGCCCATCCACTTCGCCGACGATCTGCAAAATTTCCCCGCAGCCAGCCTCTACGCCGCCGCGGGTGTCGAATCCGGTGTCGCCGTCCCCATTGGAAGCGGCAAACGCGCCTATGGTTTTCTCACCGCGATCGCCAAGGAGGATCGCATCTTCGGCCGCGAGGCTGTCGATTTCATGCAGGGCCTCGCCAATGTGCTCAGCACGGTCCATCAGCGCGATCGCGCCGAGGCCGCTTTGGAGGAAAGTGAACAGAAACTCCTTCAATCCCAAAAAATGGAAGCCGTCGGTCTGCTCGCCGGCGGCGTTGCCCACGACTTCAACAATCTCCTCACCGCCATCCGCTGTTATGCCGACATTCTTCATGATGACCTCGGCATCATTTCGCCGGAACACCAGCCCAAGATCGGCGAAATCCTCAAAGCCACGGCGCGGGCCTCCGCACTCGTTCGTCAGCTTCTCGCCTTCAGCCGCAAGCAGGTTCTGCAGCCGGAGTTCCTCGACCTCAATACCGCTATCACTGAACTCAAGGATCTCATCCGCTCGCTGTTGAGCGAAAACATCGGTCTCGAAATCACCCTCTCCCCCCAGCCCGCCACCGTCGAGGTCGACCGCAACCAAATCGAACAGGTCATCATCAACCTCGCCATCAACGCCCGCGATGCCATGCCACAGGGCGGGCGGCTCAACATCGTGCTCGATACCACAACTATCGAGGAGAACCAAATTCCCGACGTCGCCCCCGGCCACTACATATCGCTCTCGGTGGCCGATACCGGCATAGGCATGAGCGAAGAAACCCAGGCGCGCCTTTTCCAACCTTTCTTCACCACCAAACCCAAGGGCCGTGGCACCGGTCTCGGGCTCGCCACCTGCGCCGTCATTATCAAACACTATCAGGGCACCATCCAGTTCAAGAGCCAGATTGGCGCGGGCACGACCTTTAGCGTCCTCCTTCCGAAGGCCGACCCGCCTACGCTCAACTTCAATTTCGACTTCGATGAGGAGCCTGGCGCCGGAACCGAAACCATTCTGCTCGTCGAGGACGACGAGGCCATCCGCACCGTCACCGCCGCAATCCTCCGCGCCCTCGGCTACCAGATTTATCCAATGGCTAGCAGCGTCGAAGCCTACAACCAGTTTTCAGGGCCAAACTGCCCGCCTTACGACCTGCTTCTGAGCGACATCGTCATGCCCGACATGGGCGGCCGCGATCTCGCCGACAAACTCCGCGCCGCCAAGCCCGGCCTCAAGGTCCTTTTCATGTCCGGCTACGTCGACGACCCCGTCATCCTCCACGCAGTCCAGGAAGCCGCCATGCCTTTCCTCGAAAAACCTTTCACCCGCGAAGTCCTCGCGAAAAAAGTCCGCGACACCCTCGATCTCCCTTCGCCCGCCCCGCAGTAACCCACCCAAACGTTTGTCATCTAATAGATGACAAATGCACTGGTCCAAGAAATCCCCAATCGTGTGTTGCGCAGCCCGTAGTTCAGTGGGTTGCCCTTTAAAGGTAATAAAACCGCTCTCTTGATCTAAAAGTTGCGTTACGACCGCCGGCGCGCCGGTTTCGCAACCGGCACCAGGGCCTTGATCTCCTCGCGCAAAATTTCGAGGTAGCGTTCGACGAGCAGCGAAGTCGATTTTTTCAACCAGACTGCGTACATCCGCATGGGCGGGCAGTCCGTCTCTAGCACTTTAATACCGCCAAAATCCCGCGGTACCACCAGTTCGGGTAACAACGCCACTCCTTCCCCCGCCGCCACCAAGGCCAGCACGCCCGGCGCGCTCGTGGTGGTGCGTCCGAAGATCGGCGTGAAGCCCGCCGGCCTGCACATTTGAATGAGGTACTCGCGGAAATCGGAATCGGGACGGTGTTGCACTTGGATCCATTGCTCCCGCGCCAGATCGCGTAAGCGCACAGTTCCGCCGTTCGCGAGAGGATGCGAAGCCGGCAGCACCGCCATCAATGGCCCGCTGTAGACCGAAAGCAGTTCCAAATCTTCCCTCGCGCCGATTGTGATCTCAGGCACGAAACCGAGGTGAATTTTCCCCGCGCGCAATGCCTCCATCTGGTCGAGAATCATCATGTCCACGTAGCCAACCGTGACCTTCGGATTGAGCTGTCGAAACTTCCGCACCGTTTCGGGAATCAGGTGCATCGGAATGCGCCAATCGCTCGCGATGTTGAAATCGCCAGCTTTCCCGCGGGCCACTTCCTGCGCGGCGCTGACCGCGATGGCCGTTTGTGCGAGGAGTTTTTGCGCCGATGCAAAAAAGTTTCGCCCTGCATCCGTCAATCGCACGCTCGTGGTCGAGCGAATAAACAGCGGGAAACCCAACTCAACTTCCAAAGACCGGATCTGCCGACTCAGCGCCGGCTGCGCCACACGCAGGCGCTCCGCCGCACGACTGAAGTTGAGCGTTTCGGCCACGGCACAAAAATAGCGTAGATGTCGAAGTTCCAAGGCATGCCACGGATACAGGCGAGAGCCCGGACGTTCAATCAAGAATCCTTTACAGCCCGCGTTGCATCGCAACCGCTGGCGATAAACCCGGCCCACGTTCGCAGCCGCAGGCTGGCAAAAACAAAATGCGGAGCGAACGGAAAACTCCTGCAGGCGGCACCCCTACCGCCTCCATTGACCGTTCGCTCCGCAAATTGACAAAATTTAGTGCTTGGCGGCTGGTTTTGGCGCGGCCGTCGCGATCCGCGGGCGTGCCTTGGCGATAAAGGAGTAGAACACCGGCACGACAAAGAGCGTGAAGAGCGTGCCAATCGACATGCCCGTCGCGATCACCAATCCCATGCTGAAACGAGCCTCGGCGCCGGCACCTTTGGCCGCCACGAGGGGCAAGACGCCAAGCACCATCGCCGCCGTGGTCATTAAGATCGGACGAAGACGCACGCCCGCCGCATGGTCGATCGCCTCACGCACCGAGCAGCCCGTTTCTTCTTGGAGCTTGTTGGCAAACTCCACCATCAGGATGCCGTGTTTCGTAATCAATCCCACCAGCGTTATCAGACCGACCTGCGTATAAATATTCAACGTGGCAAAACCAAGGAATAGGAACAACATTGCGCCCGCGATCGAAAGCGGCACCGCCATCATGATGATGAACGGGTCGCGCCAGCTCTCATATTGCGCCGCAAGCACGAGGAAAATCACCAGGAGCGCCAGACCAAAAGTCGCCAGCAATGCGCTGCCTTCCTGCACGTATTGACGAAGCTCGCCCTTGTAATCGGCGGTAAAACCTTCTGGAAAAACCTGCTTCGATTCCGCCGTCAGCCAGTCGAGCGCCTCGCCGATCGATACGCCCGGACGCGGCACGAGACCCAACGTCGCCGAATTGAGCTGCTGGAAACGACCGAGGTTGCGCGGCTGCGTCGTGTTTGCGATCGTCGCGATACTCGAAAGCGGGACCAGCGCGCCCTTGCCGGTGGAAACATAGTAGTTGCCCAGCTGCTCCGTCGTGAGTCGCGACAATCGCGAAACCTGCGGGGTGACCTTGTACGCTCGGCCTTCGATGGCGAACCGATTGACATAGCCGCCGCCCAACATCGAACCAAGATCCGCACCTAACTGCGACATATCGATGCCCAGCAGCGCCGCCTTGTCCTTGTCGACGTGGATGTCGGCCTGAGGCTGGTCGAATTTGAGCGAGTTATCCGCGTAAACAAATTTCCCACTGGCCAGCGCACGTTGCAAAAGCTCGTTTGCCACTTCGACCACCCGGGCGTGATCCTGCGTCGAACTGACCACGAATTGCACAGGCAACCCGCCGCCCGCGCCCGGCAGCGACGGCGGCAGAGCCGCCGCCACCTTCAGCCCGGAAATGCCATTGGCCAGACCGGAGAAATGCGCCGCAATCGTCGCTGCGCTGCGTGTGCGTTCGCTCCAAGGTTTGAGCACCTGGCCTATCATGCCGCCGGATGGATTGGGCAGCCCGGCCTGCGGGTCGAAGCCGAGGATCATGAATGCGACCTTTGTTTCCGGGATCGACTGGTTGATCATCGGTTGCAGTTGCGCCGTATAACGCTGTGTCTGGTCAAGCGTGGCGTTTGGGGAACCACTCAAAATGCCCAGAACGAACCCGCGGTCTTCCTGCGGCGCGAGCTCCTTCTTCGTCATCATGTAAAAGGGCACGATGCTCGCGAAAATCAGCACCGCCACGATCACGACCGCAGCACGCGTTTCCAGGACCTTGTCGAGGAATTTTTCGTATCCGTGCCTCATCTTGTCGAAGCCCTTTTCAAGCATGTGCTCGAAGCCGCGCGGATTCGGATTATGCCGCAATAGTTTCGCGCTCAGCATCGGCGACAGTGTCAGTGCCACAAAACCCGACACCACAACCGAACCAGCCAGCGTGAACGCAAATTCTCGGAAAAGCGCACCGGTCACACCCGACTGCAGGCCAATCGGCGCGTAGACTGCGGCCAACGTGATTGTCATCGCGATAACCGGACCCACGAGTTCGTGGGCGCCCTTCAGCGCGGCGTCGAGCGGCGTCAGCCCTTCCTCAATATGCCGGTGAATGTTTTCCACGACAACAATGGCATCGTCCACCACTAAACCAATCGCCAGAACCATAGCCAGCAGCGTCAAAAGATTTATGGAAAAACCGAAAGCCAGCATCAAAATGCCCCCGCCCACGAGCGACAGCGGAATGGCGATGATCGGAATCACAACCGACCGAAAGGAACCAAGAAACAAGTAAATCACGACGACTACGATCAACATCGCCTCGACCAGCGTGTGCATGACTTCAGAGATGGAGTCATTGATGAAAGCCGTGGCGTCGTAGAGCACGTTACCCTCCAGCCCTGCGGGAAATTGACTCACTAAATCAGGCCACATCGCACGCACACGTTTGATGACGTCGATCGCGTTGGCTGTCGGCAGTACGCTGATGCTCATGCCCGTGGCATTGAGCCCGTTGAAGGTGAGCGCCGAGCCATAGTCTTCCGCGCCGAGCACCACTTCCGCGATGTCCCCCAGCCGAACCACGCGACCTTCCTTTTCAAGAATGACCATGTTGCGGAATTCTTCGGCGGAATGGAGATCCGTTTTTGCCGTGAGGTTCACGGAAATCATCGAGCCTTTCGTCTGGCCTACGGCGGACAAATAATTTTGCGAGGCAAGCTTCGCGCGCACCGCCGCCGCGCTCAAGCCAAGCGCCGCCATGCGGTCGTCTTTCAGCCAGATGCGCATGGCAAAGGTGCGTCCGCCGAGAATATCGACCTTCTGCACGCCCTCGACAGTCGAGAGCTTTGGCTGAACCACGCGAACGAGGTAATCGGTGATCTGATTCGAAGCCAACGTCTGGCTGGCAAAACTCAGGTACATCGACGCGGTCGTTTCGCCCACAGAAACGTCAAAAACCGGATCTTCCGCCGCGGAGGGCAATTCGCTGCGCACACGATTCACCTTCGACGTGATTTGGGTCAGCGCGTCGTTTGGATCATAGTTGAGACGAAGCTTGGCAGTAATGATTGAAACGTTGGAGGCGCTGACGGATTCGACGTAATCGAGACCGTCGGCCGAAGCGATTTCGCGCTCCAGCGGTGTCGTGATATAGCCGCGCACCAAATCCGCGCTCGCTCCCGGATAGGCCGTGGTCACTTTCACCACCGCGTTGTTGGTTTGCGGATACTGACGGATGACCATCGATTTGAAGGCCAGCCAACCACCCAACAGAAGGAAAAGGTTGACCACCGTCGCGAGGATGGGACGGCGGATGAAAAGGTCGGTGAAACGCATGGTGCCTCCGCTCAGCTTTCGTGGGGTTTGGGTGCGGGATTGGCCTCGGGGGCGACCGAATTATCCACTTTTACCGCCGCGCCGTTGCGCAGTTTAATCTGGCCAGCCGTGACAACTTGTTCGCCGGTCTTCAGGCCCTCAAGAACAAGAATTAAATCACCCCGGGAAGCGCCGGTTTTGATAAAACGCTGCTTCACGACGTTGTTTTCGATCACGTAGACAGTTTCGCCATAGGGATTGTGCACCACCGCTGTCGCGGGCAGCACCATCGCATGTTCCGTTGGCGGCAACATCACTTCGACCTTCACATACATGCCAGGACGTAACGCTTCGTCCTTGTTTTCCAAGGTCGCACGGACATCGACGCTCCGTGTGGCGTCGGCGACCCGCGGGCTGATCGCCGTGATCTTCGCCGCAAAAACGCGGTCCGGGTAGGCGTCCACGCTTAATTGCACTGCTTGGTCGACAGCCAGTCGGCTTACTTCCTGTTGCGGCAACGAGAAATCCACATGGATCGGGTTGATGCACTCCAGCACAACCAACGCGTCGCCCTTGGAGAGGAACTGGCCCGGGTAAACTTTCACAATACCAAGCCGCCCGGCAAAAGGCGCCACGATATGTTTCTTTGCAATGGTTACCCTCAACTGGGCCACCGCCGCCTTCGTCTGTGTCGAAACCGCCTCGGCCGCGTCGAGATCGGAAGGTGTATTAGTGCCGTTCGTCCGCAACTCGCGCGCACGCGTGAGATTCCTTTCCGCCAATGTCGCCTGCGCCTCAAGACCGCGCAATTGCGCCTCTTCGCTCGCCGTGTCCAACACGACAATGGCATCACCCTGCGCGACCACCGCTCCGGACTGCGCTACCACTTCGCGCACCAATCCATCCAACTCGGTCTTGATCGTGATGCCTTGAAAACTCGTCAACGACGCCACTGCGGTAAGGGTGTTAGGCCACGTTTGCTCAACCACGGCAGCCGCACTAACCGTGGCAGGCGGCTGAGCGCGGCCAGACATCGCGGCCATCATCTTGCGGATGGTATAAAACTTGTAGCCAAAGATCGCGCTGAAGGCGGCCAGCGCAATCAAGGTGGTGAGGGCAATGCGTTTTTTCATGATCAAATTTTTCGTCGTTGGCTAAGTCTACTCGTTCGGGCAGGAGAGGCCGTGGGTTAATTCGCAGGCAGTGCCTCCGCTCGCTGGCGCAATTTCAGGCAGACTTCGGCAAAAACCTTGTGCTGCGCGGGCTTCAAACTTTCAGCCAAAACACTCGCCGCTTTGAGGAAGTGCCGGATCGCATTCGCCGCAATTTCCCGGCCATCGTCGGTCAAAAAGACCCGCACAACGCGACGGTCCGTGGCGAGGCGTTCGCGTCTCACCCAGCCATGTTTTTCCATCTGGTCCAATGTATCTGTCATGGCGGTACGCGTGATTTCCACGTGATATGCCAGATTCGCCGGACAGGACGGCACGGGATCGAGCGTGTAAAGTGTAACGAGGCTCAGAAATCGCGCCTCCGACATTCCCAGCGGTTTCATGATGCGTTGCAAACCGTGTCTCACCGCCCGGCCGGCCGAAAGCAGCAGCAAGGTGGCCGCGCACGAAGACGGTTCACCAACGCCGCTCTGCCGGGCGATACACAACAAGCGTTGGAGCGGCATCGATGCCGCATCGTCGGAAAAAAGTCCGGCATCGTACACCGTTGGCGCGGACAATCTGGCCTTGGTTTTGTCGCGGGAGCCCATGGCAAATCATTCGTGACGGGATCCTTTGTCCCTTGGGGTTGTATCGACAGCGATGAGCAAGATCATCGCCAAAATTATCAGGATCACGACAATCATGCTAATTTCCTCCATCGGGCCAACCCCTCTCCATGCATCTCGCTTTTGCCTACACTCCTCGGCGGAGAAACGAAAACATCGATTTCAAAAGTGGCAGGCATGGGCGCAGTTTAGCCGCATCGTCGAGGGACGTGAAATGCCAAGAGTGTCGTGCACTTATACCAAAAAGGCATAGCCGCGTCGCAGCCGTAACCTGCCTAAATAAAGACTCGTCACAAATTTTGCGTTCGGGCAGACAACCGTTTCTCACCGCACAGCAGTCTCTACCAATGAATTCCCTCAAAATCGTTCGCGCCAGCGCCCTCTGCCTGGCTTCCTTGTTTCTTTCCCTGCAAGTCTCTGCAGTCGGGCCCTATCGCAACCGCGATAACCCCAATCCCAACGACGAAGGCGAGGGCACTTACCCCATTCCCTACCAGCTGCCCACCGCCGCGGAAATCACCGAACAGTTGCAACGTGTCCATGGTTATCTGGTGCGCCACACACCTCCAATCGTGGTCGATTCAAGCAATGGGCAGCCGATCAAGGATTTTACCAACCCAGTCGCCACCGCCACGCTCGAGCGCACCGACTCCGGTTTCTACCTGCTCGCCTATGAGATGGGCGTCGTCTACACCGGCATGCTCAAAGCCACCGCCGTGACGGGCGATCCGCGGTTCAACGAATACACGCGCGCCCGTTTCCAATTCATCGCGGACAAGACTCCTTATTTCCGCGCCCAACAGGAAAAATTCAATCTGGGCCGCCGCAACGCCTTCCGCGGTGTCCTCGAACCCCTCGCGCTCGACGACTGCGGCGCCATGCTCGCCGCCATCGTCAGGGGCCAAATCGCCAAGGTCGGCCCTTTACAACCGGCTCTTATCGACACGTGGAGCAACTATATTGCACGCGGGCAATTTCGCCTCTCGGATGGCACCCTCGCCCGCCAGCGTCCACAGGCCGAGTCGATCTGGGCCGACGATTTCTACATGTGCGTTCCCGCCCTCGCCGAGATGGGCCGGCTCACTGGCGATACAAAATGGTTCGACGATGCCGTTAAAAACGTCCTCCAGATGTCGGCGCGCCTTTTCAACAAGGAACGCGGCATCTATACCCATGGCTGGAACGCGCACAACCCCGACGCTCCGCAATTTTATTGGGGAAGGGCCAATGGTTGGGCCGTGCTCGCCATCGCCGATTTGCTCGATGTTTTGCCGAAACAACATCCCGGCTACGAACCCGTGCTCGCACAGTACCGGGCGTTGATTCGTGGCGTTTGCCAGTACCAATCCGGCGCAGGAATGTGGCACCAACTTCTTGATCGAAATGATTCCTACCTGGAAACGTCGGCCACTGCGATGTTCGTGTACGGTATAGCGCACGGCATCAATCAGGGTTGGATCAGTCCCACGACCTATGGTTCGATCGCGCAGGCGGGTTGGGCCGCTCTGACGACCAAAATCACCAAGGAAGGCGCTGTCGATGGCACCTGTGTCGGCACCACTTTTGCGAGCGATGCTGCGTACTACTACGCCCGCCCGGCTAACACCGAAGCCCTTCATGGTTATGGTCCGGTTCTGCTCGCCGGAGCGGAAATGATCCAGCTCCTTAAGAACCCCGCCTTCGAAATCCAGGTCAAACTCCGGACCTATCACTACGTCCCAAAAGCCGGCGGCAAAACCGACTATCGCGAGCACCAATAAGTAAACTACAGATCACCCAACTTTCTCAGGCCGCGCCAACTCGCGGCCTTTTTCATGCACTGGTGGCGAAGTTTACCAGATAGGGGACGTCTTGCTATTCGATGGTTCGGTTCCCTCGGGCTCGGCCGAAGTTTGTTATCGAAGTCTCAAAGAGCGTCAGAAATGAGCAAATGGCGCCTTCACGCACGGCTGTCGTCGAGACTGTTTCGGCTCCGTCCTAGTCACTTTTCTGTGGCTGGAGCCGTCTTTGTCTTTTCCGAGGAATCGACGGCATCGTCCATGGTGACGGTTCGAGTTTCACCGAGCTCTACCTTGCCCTTGCGTGAAACCCTTTTGTCGATAATTGATGGCTCGGACATCCAACGTCCGAAGTACTTCGACCCACTGGCGGCAAGGGCGGTCGAGGTCTCAGCTAACGACACCCCTTGAGCCGGCGTACTTATTTTTGTCCGCCAGAGCAGCCTGGCTTCGTCACGGTCGTAGGCGACCTTGTCGTAAGCCGAGATCACGACGAAATAGCAATCGTTTATCACCTGCTCCATCAGCACGCGGTTCTTGTCGTTGCGGATGGAGAAAAGATATACCGGATTCAGCAGGTTGATGTCGGCGCCTCGGGCCGAGTAGTCGGCTTCCTGCTGGGCCTCCATCACCTCTTTCAGTTCCTCGGCAAATTTTTTTCCGCCGACGAGCACGGCGCGCGAAATCGTATTGCTCACTCCGTAACTGCCGAGCCGGTTGTGTTCGCCCCAAACCAATAGAAGAACCTGGGTCGCGGGATGCTCATCGGTGCCCTCCAAATAGCTGGCTAGCGCGAGCGATTTTTTCACCTCCTGCACCAAGCTTTCCTGCGAAAGCGTGTTTTCCTGCGACTCACCTTCACCTTCCATGTGATAGCCCGTGATCTTGAGCAGGTAGTAAGTTGGATTGGACGGCGTGGGAGGCACCAGCCGCTTGCCCTCCTCGGTGGCCTCGGTGATGACCGAAATACCGAGAGCCGGCTTCGCTTGGAATGCCTTCGGCAGGAGGCTGAAGACGAAGGCCTTCTTCATCGGCTCGGCCTTCATGGGCGGTTGTTCTATGGCCAGTCCTTCGGCGTTCAGGATGCTTTGGCCCAAGACCAGTGTTAGGCTAACGGCCATCGTTCTGAAAAGAAGGGCGAGCATTTTGGACTTTGGCCGGCTAGCGCAGAAAGGCACTTCGGAGAAGCTCACTTTTTCCCGGTCGTCGGCACGTTTTTCTTTTCCGGTTCGCCGACAGGTTCATCCATGCTGATGGTTCGGGTTTCGCCAAGCTCCACCCTGCCGTTGCGCGAGATCCTTTTATCGACAATCGCTGGTTCGGTCATCCAGCGGCCAAAAAACGGCCCACCGCCCGCCACGAGCGCCGAAGAGCTTTCGGCGAGGGAAATACCGGCGGCAGCCGTGGTCATCTTTGTACGCCAGAGCAGTTTTTTCTCACCATGGGCAAAGGAAGCGAGGTCGTAGGCAGAGACTACAACATAGTAGCAGTCGTCCACGATTTGGTGCATGAGAGCACGGTTTCTGTCCGAGCGGATCATGAGCCGGTAAACCGGGTTCAGCATTATGTCGCCGCTAGCCGAGTTGGATTGTTCTTCGATCGCAGCGGCCAATTCCTCGGCGAATTGCTTGCCACCGACAAGAGCGGCTCGTGAAAGGAGGTTCCGGTAGCCTATGTCTTCCTGTCCACCCATCTCGGAGGCCGGATCGTCCTCGGCCAGCTTGTTGTGCGTACCCCAAACAAAGAAAAGCACCAAAGATGGCGGGTGATCTTTGTCCGCTTCGAGGTAACCGCCCTCCACGAGGGATTTTTTCAGCTGTTTTTCCAGATGTTCGACCGAGAGCGTTTTGTCCTGATCCTTGCCATGGCCTTCGTGATGATAGCCAGATGCCACCGCCTGGTAATATGCCGGCTTGCCGGTTGTTGGTGGTTTCAGTTTTTTGCCCTCCTCCGTCGCCTCCGTGATCACTGTGATACTTAGCTCAGGATTGCTTTGAAAGGCCTTGGGAAGGAGAGAAAACACCGCCGTTTTTTTCAATGGTGGCGGCTTCAGCGGAGCTTGTCCGTCCTCCACCCCGGCCCCCGAGGTCAGAATAATGCTACCGATGAAAATGAAGCCGGACGTGAGTATTTTGATGGATATTAATTTCATGGGCAGCGAAAATTTTGCATGAACCAATCGAAATCGGCCAGAGAGCGGTCGGGTTATTTCAAGTATTTCACCACCGCCTCAGTGCGGGAGCGGACGTGGAGTTTTTCGTAGATGTGCTTGAGATGGCTGTTCACCGTTTCGAGGCCGATGGAAAGCTTGTCCGCGATTTCCTTGGACAGGCAGCCAACGATGAGCAATTGCATGATTTCCTCCTCGCGACGGGTTAGCTTTTCGCTGGCCGGGGCCGAGGGTCGCCGGAAGGAAGCGATCACCTTGCGCGCCACCTCCCCGGTCATGGGCACGCCACCTTCGCGTACCTCCTGGATGGCCTTCACGAGGTTCTGTGCGGCGGTGCGCTTGAGCAGGTAACCGCTGGCGCCCGCTTCGAGCGCACGGTAAATCTGCTCGGTATCCTCGTGCACCGTGAACATGATGATCTGAGTGTCGGGAAGCATGCGTTTGAGCTTCGTGGTCGTTTCGATGCCATTCCCATCGGGCAGCTGGATGTCCATGATGATGACATCGGGCGCAAGCTGCGGAATTTTTTGCAGGGCGGTCCGGACATTGCGGCAGACGCAAACGCAGGAAAGCGCGGGTTGTTGCTCGGCGATGATCTGCTCAAGTTCTTCGCAGATGCCGGCGTTGTCTTCGACGAGGGCGACAGTGGTGGGCATGAAAAGGTTAGCTGGTTTTTTCGAAAGGCGGGAGGGTGGATAAACGAATGGGCACCGTAAGCGTAATCTGCGTGCCCGCACCAGGCCGGCTCTCGATCGCAATGCGAGCGCCAATTTCCTCGGCCCGGGACCGCATGTTGTGGAGCCCATTGCGTTCGGAATGTTCCTTGAGGGACGGTTCGAAACCGGCGCCATTGTCCTGTATCCGAATTTCAACGACATGGTCCGCAGTCGCGAAGGCCAGGGAGAAGAGACTGGCGCGGGAATGTTTCAGTGTGTTGTTCATCGCTTCCTTGCAGATCGCCAGAACCTCGTGCTGCGCGTCGACCGCAAGCGGCAACGGCGGTATGCTTTCGGCTCCCTCGACGCGACATTCGATGCCTGTGCCTTCGAAGAAAAGCCGGGCATGGCGGCCGGCAAAGGCGGCGAGCCGATCCCAAGAATTATTTTGCGGGCTCACGGTCCAGACAATGCTTTCCAAATCGGTGGCGAGCCCTTGGGTGCGATGCACCAGCGAGCCGAGGGTTTTCTCAATCTCTTCCATGTTGCGGTGCCGGCGCAGGCGGTCGGCGAGTAATCCAATCTGCGTCAGACTGCCGCCCAGTTCGTCGTGGAGATTGCGGGCTATTCGGGCGCGTTCGCGTTCCAAAGCGTGCTCCTCTTCGAGCCGGCGCAGACGAACTTTGTATTTGCGCACCGACCAGATGCGGGCGGCGGACGCGACAATCGCCACGGACGCCGCAATAATGACCAACAGGAACCAGCGGCTCTGCCACCAGGCACTTTCAACGTGAATGAGCATGCTGACTTCCTGCTGAGCCCACGCGCCATTCTGATCGAGGGCTTGTACAACCAGACGATAATCGCCGGCTGGCAGATAGGCATAGCGGGCGGTTCGGTCTTCACCCGCCTCGTTCCAGTCGCGATCGAACCCTTCCAATTGATACCGCAACAACACGTGCTTCGGATGGGAAAAATTCAGCACTGCAAACCGGAAACGAATTTTTTGCACGCCCGGCGCGATTTCCAGACGCGGCTCCGTCGCATGATGCGGTCGCTGATCAAGCGCCACTTCCTCGATGTACATGCGTGGTGGTTTCTGCGGAGCAGCCAATGCCGTGGGATTCACCCCAACCACCCCCTTGTAGAGCGTGAACCAGAGCCGTCCGTCCGCGCCTTTCCAAGAGCGTGGTTGCCCCACGCCCGGCGCCGCCGCGTCCAGCAATCCGTCGTCTTCGCCATAGGTCGCAGCGGTAACTCGATTTAGTTTACCATCGGCTACCGCCAAAAGGTCTTCAATTTTCACTCGAAACAAGGCGCGCCGTCCCGCCATCCACAAACAACCCGCATCGTCCTCGAGGATTTGGTCGACAAATTCGTCGGGCAAACCCTGCGCCTTCGTGAATCGCACCAGGCGTTCGCCCTGCTTGAGCACCAAACCGCCCGCTGCCGCAATCCAGAGTGTGTCGCTGTGGTCAAAGAGCAGCGAATGGATCGGGCCGGCGCGCCACTCCTCGGGACTGATCCGCTCGACCAGATTGCCATCGACAAACTCCAGCACACGAGCCCTGAGACGTGCGTCAATCGATTCGGTCGCCGCAATCAGAATCCGCCCTTGCTGGCTCTCCGCCAACGCTTCGAAACGATAAGGCAAATTGCCCACGCTCTGGTAGACATTGTCCTGAAAAAAGCCCAAGCCGAGGTTGGAAGCCACCCACATTCGTCCGTCGCGGCTGCCGTAGAGAAAATGAATCCCGCGTACAGAGGGCTGCACCGGTTCAAGCCGTTCCGGTACTTGCGACGTTAGTCGGTAGAGATTGGTGTTGGAGCCCATCCAAACTACTCCCTTGGTGTCGACCGCGACGCGCGAGGCGAAAAGCCATCCGCCGGCTGTAGCACCGAACTGTTGTACTGCGCCATCTTTGTAACGTACCAGCCCGCCGGCGCGATTCGCACACCAGATCGCGCCCGAAGCATCTTCGCACACCGAAGAGCTGAGATCCGAGGGCAGCCCGGCGCTGGTGTTAAGGATGTCGTAGTGCATCGGACGCAGCCGACACAATCCGTCGCCCGCGGTGCCGGCCCAAATATTGCCGTCCTCATCCTCCATTACCGACAAAATCAAGCTTGTCCCGAGAGCGACCTTGCGCAGCGCCCCATCAGCGTAGACGTGCAAACCGTCGCGGCGCGTGCCAATCCACAATCGCCCATTCGAGTCTTCGAATAAACATTGAATGCCCGCCCGCCTTCCCGGCCAAGACGAACCTTCTATCATCGCCAGTGTCCGGTCCTGCTCGACTTTGATCAAACGCTCGGCACTCGAAACCCACACGCCTCCGGAACGAGCCGATGCGATCAACAATGCCGTGCCCAGGGAGCCGGTCGACGGCTTCCACGGCACAAGCCGGCCATCTTGATAGTATCCAAAATATTCACCCGTCGCCACCCAGGTGCGCCCGCGTCCATCGGTCGCAAATGACGCCCGATTCACTCGCCGGCCTACGCCGGCGCTCTGCCCAAAACGCTCGATTTTGCCCTTTTCCCAGCGGATGAATGATGTCGGTTCCGCGCCAATCCAAATCACGCCACTGGGTTCGACATAAAGATCGAGCAGTGTGAGTCCGGCCAAATCCGCCGTCAGAGGGTGCAACGATGGTTGTCCCTCCTTCCATTCGACCACGCCGCCACTCGCCGGCAACGTCAGGATCGTGCCCTCGGGTGTCAAAGAAAGTCCGCGGATATTATAACCAAAATCCGGCGAATTTTCCGCGTCCCGAAATTCCTTGAAGGCCACGCTGTCAAACCGCGCCAATCCCCCCGCTGTCCCCAGCCACATATAGCCACGTCTATCCTGAACCATCTGATTGATGAAATTATCCGGTAAACCCTGCTCAACCTGCCAGCTGCGGACGTTGTAGGTCACTTCACGAGCCGTGGCTGACGGTGAGAGCAAGCTCAGCAAATTCAGTACAAAGACTGCGCGGATAAAGTGGGGTACTCGCCGATACATACGGGCTATGATGCTTGCTACGTTGTGAACGCAACCATCACAACTCCCAAAAATTCACTAGAACTCGGGATGCTTGGGCGACCCGCTTTGGTCTACAATTCCGCTCTTCGAACCCAGCCCTCCCAGCCCCTAACTTTCACTGCCCGGCAACCCCAATTCAGGCCGGCAGCCGCATCCCGCGACCGCCAGCCTACCTCGAATACCCCGAGGTCGTCATCCCCCTTCCAACACCTCCATCCAACGCTTCCACTCCAGCACCCGCCAAACGGGAGCCAAAGTGGTTGTTGCCATCATTGAACTTCCACATGCAACCACACAAAAGAACCCAAACCTACCTCCGTCGTTTGGCCCTCTGCGCCTCGCTGATGACGGCATCAATCGCCCTGGCGCAGACCCCTCCAGCCGAGGAACCCAAAGCCGATTCCGCCAAACCCGCCACGGCAGAAAAACCAACCGCGGCTCCTAAGGAGAAAAAAGTCCCAACGAAAGCCGAGGCAGAAGCTGCCGCCAAGGCCGCCGAAGAAACCGCCGCATTTGACGAAAACGAGACCTTAGTACTTTCACCTTTTGAAGTCACCACGGACAAAGATAGAGGCTATCACGCTGGTTCCACCATGTCCGGCACTCGAATGGGCGCCGACCTCGACGACATAGCGAATCCGATTTCCGTCGTCACCAAGCAGCAGCTCCTCGACTTCGCCGCTCGCGACATCAACGATATCTTCGCTTCTGAACTCGGTGTGGAAGGAACTCGCACCTTCACCGCCAACTTTAACGACGGCAAACAAGACGTAGACTCCGTAGCACTTAACCCCGAAACAGCCAATCGTGTTCGCGGCCTCGGCAACGCCAACATCTCGGTCGGCAACTTCGGAAAAACCAACACCATTCCAATCGACGTCTATAACATCGATGCCGTGGAAATTTCTCGTGGTCCCAACTCCTCCATTTTCGGCATGGGCGAGGCGTCCGGCACCGTCAATTTGGTGCCGTCAGCTGCCAATTTATCGCGCGATCACAACAAATTCTCTTTCAGTTACAGTAGTACGGACACGGCTCGAGCCACGATGGATGTTAACCGCGTGCTCTGGAAAAATACTTTGGCCATCCGCATCAACGCGTTGGCTAACAACCAGAGATATCTGCGCAAGCCATCCTATGATGATACCCGCCGTATCAATATCAGCAGCACCTATCATCCTTTTAAATACACAACCCTCCGCGCATCCTTCGAACGCTACAAAGAAAATTATAGTCGCCCCAATTCCGTCACTCCACGCGAGTATATGACTCTTTGGAATCAAATGGGCCGGTCTTCATGGAATCCCGCCACAAACCAGTGGAGCTATAGCGCTTACACTAACAATGACACGGGCATTTCTTACCCGGGCGGGACCGGCTTCATGAACGGCTCTAATAACGCCGGTAATGACGTAAGCCGTTATATGTATCCTCCGACAGGCACAGCTTCTACTGTCAACGCACCATTCGGTCCAGCTTCTTTACCTAATGGCGGTGTCGTTGGTAGCAATCAACAACTCTGGATGGGCAGCATTGGAACGAATCGTGTCCGCCCCCTTATGATGATCGACAATGGTCAAGTCATTTGGGCAGGCACCGAATATTACACAACGGTATCCGGCACTACCACCGTCTATCACGACTCACTCCAGTTCAGGGTGCCGGATAACTACCTTGTGCCCGCTGAATACCAGACAAGTACGTATGGCAACTTGTCTTATGTTCCGATTAAGGCCTCCAAAGACAAATCGTTCTATGACTATGAAACACTCAACCTAGCCGGTCTTAATTATGGCAGAAAAAAAGGCGACACTTGGCGCGTAGAATTCGAACAATTTCTCGTTAATACACCCATGAACGTATTCGCGTTCCAACTGGGTCTGTTCAAAGAACGCATCGAAGATTACCGCCGTGCCTTCGTGGGAAATGGCGGCGACGGTGTACCGCTCTATATACAGCCTGATGTAAATACTCATCTGCCGGATGGAACTCCTAATCCAAAATATGGAGCTCCTTTTATTTCTGCTCTCGCTCCGCAGACTTACGTAAATCCCATCGATACACGAACCCATCGCGCGAATGTGGTTTATCAGCTCGACCTCACCAAAGAGAAGAGTTGGCTAAAGCACCTCGGCAGAACCAAGGTCCTTGGATATGCGGAAGAGTTCTATAAGACTGAAGCCCCGAGCAACCTTCGCTATCAGGATCAGATTTCCAGTGTTTATCCGTACTTCTTGGCCAGCAACATTCGCAACAGTAACGATGCCAAGTTCGTTACTCGTTACTATTTGGGCGACTCCGTCGGCGGCAACGTGGACTATGGTTCGAAGGCACCTCCTATTGAAAACTTCATTACTTTCCGCCGTTTTGGTTCAGTAGCGGGCGAAACCCCCGGCTGGTACACTCTCGAAAACGTACCGGTTACACCGCAGTATTTCGCAATTTCTACCGTTCATACGGAAACCACCACACGAGGCATGATATTACAGAACTACCTCGTTAAAGATCGCGTGATCACCACATGGGGTCGCCGTCGCGATACTCTTCGTACACGCGGCACGCGTGACCAGGATCTCACGTCGACCAGCTTGATTGATCCTATTTCCGCTCGCGATCCGATAACTGGCCTCACCACCTCTTTCGATTGGCTCGATAACTACGATGATTGGAATATCACGAATCGCCAGACCATGGCCCGGCAAGCTATTGGCTATACCGACAACAAAGGTATTGTCGTCAAACCTACCAAGTGGCTCAGCCTGCGCTACAACCAGTCCACCAGCTTCAAGCCCGACGATTTCGGTATCGATTTCCAGGGTAATCCGCTTGAAAATAACGGCGGCGAAAGCAAGGACTACGGCTTCTCGATTAATTTGTTTAAGAGTAAAGTTTACCTCACCGTCACTCGTTATGAAACTTTCTCGCGCAATTCACGCCAAGGGTCGATCAATGCTGTCGCGCAACGCATCACCCTTTTGGACTACGATATAAATCCATCTCAAGATGGTAGCAAACAAGACCTCGAAGATTGGCTGTTGGGACAGGTTCTCCGCTCTCAAGGCTTGATGGATACCACGACTCCGGATCCAGGATTTGCCAGCGCTACCCCCGCGCAAGTGGAAGCAGCATTGCTGGACACTCACCGCCGCATGGGCCTGACTGAAGAGCGTATTCTACTCAATCGTACTTATACCCGCGCCATGACTGCAGATCGCAAGTCCAATGGCTACGAAGTCTCGCTCGATATCAACCCAAACCAGTATCTATCGATCAAACTCAACGGTTCGCAATCGGAAACTATCTTTACCAATTTTGGTAAAACCTGGCAGGATTACAAAAAAGAGCGCATGCCCATCTGGACCACGATTCGCAGCCCCTATGACGGCAGCCTCTGGTGGACCACCGTGCAAACCGGTTCAACGCCAGCCCAAGTATGGGTTTCAAACAATGAAGCGCCGATGAAAGTGAATCTAGCCCTTGAGGGAAAACCGGTGCCTCAGTTTGCCAAGTACAAAGCCAATGCCTTGGCTCGTTATCGCCTTGCCGGAATCTTCAGAAATACCCCTATCGTAAAAGACATGACTGTCGGTGGTAAGGTAAGCTGGATAGACAAGCAAGCTCTCGGCTTCTACGCGGCACCCGCTGATAACGTAAATGGTGATATTCGCGTACGTGAATACGATGCTAGCCGTCCGATCTGGACTCGCGCTAAGTTCTACGTCGATGCGTTCGCGACGTATGACTTCCGTATGTTCAAAAACCGTATCAAGGGTAACGTCCAACTTAACGCCAAAAGTGTCGGCGAAAACGGTCGTTTGCAGACGTTTCGGCGTCAATCCGGACGGTTCAAAGTTCAACTACCGCATCATCGATCCGACCGAGTACATCCTCAGCGTGAACTTCGAGCTATAGACGCCCAATGAGTTTTGTTTAGTAGGGATCCGTTCAGTAAGCAAAAGCCCCGGTCTTAAATGACCGGGGCTTTTTGTCGAATGTATCAAACGCCATTGCCTCCATGAGATCATATCACATGCAATGTCGTCCCAGTGGCTGTTACCCCATGAATAAAAAGGCCGCAGCTTTGTATAAGCTGCGGCTTACAAACTATGATACTTCACCAGATATATGACATATCATAAACCCAATCGGGATGGCTCGAATCGTACGCCACTACCGAATAATTTCCTGCAGGAACATCATCGATTATCCAACTGCCCCAACTTCCTGCAAGCGAAGCCGCGCCGCTTGTCCCGTAAAAATAATCACTCCAAATCCAATCAGGACTCTGATGGCTGTAGTCAAAAGAGGTAACTGTGTTAATGTTTGCGATAGTTTGTCCTGTATCATTATTAACCAAGGTGAAGGAATAGTCTCCACCGTAATACATCTCTATCGTTAGGTTTAATGTGCCAGCTTGTGCGCCTAAATTATAGGTTTTGCTGCCAGCATGGAGTACGGACGCAAGCGAGGCAGAGGCGAACAATATGAGAGCGTAAAACAATTTTTTCATTTGGTATATTTATTCGTATTTTTTGGGTCATGGCAGCGGTGCGTAAAAGTCAGATTACTCTCCCGCAAAATCTGCCGTTTATAGCCTCTTAGATCTTTTGAGGCACGATCTTATGATAGCAATTCTTCGACCTTCCCACATCCCCAATAGTGGTGACTGACGCGAATTTATGGACCGTCTAGTCTGGTCGGGCCTACTTCTCCAACCATGAGCTATGCGATGCAACGCCTGAAGGGTTGCGCGGCGCGCTGAAGGTGTTTTCCTCAAGAGTGTGCGCAACCAGGGTTTTTCAATTTCCCGCAGTCTGATTTTTCTCGTGCTGGCGGGTTATTTTCTGTGGGTCGTGTATCCCATGCTCTGGGTCGTGTACTCGTCGTTCAAACCCGACGATGCGATCTTTCGCGATGTCTTCGCCCTGCCTTCGCTGGATACGCTTCAATGGAACAATTACCGGCAGGCGTGGCGTGAGGCGCATTTCGGCGATTACTTTCTTAATAGCGTGGTGGTCACCATTGTATCCGTGTCGCTGATACTCCTGCTCGGATCGATGGCCGCGTATGCGTTGAGCCGTTTTTATCACCCGCTGGGCAATCTGCTTTATGGACTTTTTCTCGCGGGACTGATGATCCCGGTTCAGCTGAGCATCGTGCCGCTGTTCTTTGAACTAAAGGCGGCGGGGCTGCTTAACTCAAAGCTGGGATTGATTCTTGTCTACACGGCCAATGGATTGCCGTTCGCGATTTTCATCCTTGCGGGCTTTTTCCGCGCGCTGCCGCGTTCGTTGTACGAGGTCGCGGTGGTGGATGGTTGCGGCGAAGCCACGGCATTCTGGCGGGTGATGCTGCCACTCGCGCGGCCGGGGTTGATCACGGTAGCTATTTTCCAGTTCATCGGAATTTGGAAGGAATATTTCTTCGCGTTCATGTTTACGTCGGGCGCCCCCGGCGACGATGTGCGCACGCTTCCGCTCGGACTGGGCAATTTGTCGGTCGCGGCGCAATATCACACTAATTATGGTATGCTTTTCGCCGGCATCGTGATGGTGACGCTACCGATTCTCCTAGTGTATTTGCTGTTACAAAAACAGTTGGTGAAAGGTATCACCGCCGGGGCGTTGAAGGGATAATGCCTCGCAACGTCCACTTCACCGAGGTACGGGTTCGGGCTCTCCCCACAAGAGCGGGGCAAGGCTGAGCTTAAGGCAGGAGGGATTCGAGAAGGTTATGCGTTTTTCTATTTCGTTTGTCCTTAGTAAATGGTTTGTCGTCTATTAGATGACAAACGATTGGTGCTGTTGTGCATTGGCGAACAACCCTAGGCGGTTGAGGGCTGACACGTGCACCCACCTGTGAGCCGCACATTGGGAAAAGGAAAATCTTTCAAACCCACGTGGGCGCAGGGTGGACCCATCAGAGCGCTATTTGGTCGGCCGGAGACGTGATTAGCCGTAGCTAGGCGTTTTCCAAATTCTTTTGTCCTTAGCAATCGGTTTGTAGTCCATTAGATGACAAACGATTGTGCTTGGTCGTATGGTGCCAGGACAGTCTTTGGCGATTGAGGAAGGGATGGTGTTTTGTCACTTAATGGATGACAGCCCGCCGTAGGTGTCGGCGCGGGAGGCTTCATCTTGGGAGGCAGGGCAGCGAGCGAGTGCGATCGCCAGGTCTTGAGGGCGGGTGGGCTTGGGAATGTAGTCGTTCATGCCGGCGTCGAGGCAGGTTTCTCGGTCGCCAATCATGGCGTTGGCCGTCATGGCGATGATCCATTGCGTGGCAAAACGGGGATTCTGACGAATACGGCGAGTGGTTTCGTAGCCGTCGAGTTCGGGCATCTGACAATCCATGAGGATAACGTCGTAAGTGGACTTTTCGATGGCTTCGAGGACTTCCAGGCCGTTGCCAACCACTTCGATTTTATGACCGTATTTCTTGAGCTGCATGGTCGTGACGCGCTGATTCACGATATTGTCCTCGGCAATGAGAATACGGAGAATTTTAGCGGTTGCTTTTGGTTCACTCGTTGGCTCGGGTTCGGATGGCGTAGGAGGAGTCGCAGTGGGCGAAGCCGACTTGGCCGGGCGCGAGCCGTTGATAACGCTGAGAGTGCGCAGCAGGCCTGACAGAAGTTCCCCCTGGCGGATGGGTTTGCCGAGATAGTCGACGATGCCGGAGGTTTTGCGTTCCTCCTTACTCAATTGAGGTGTGCCCGTGGTGAGGAGAAGCGTGTGTCGGCCAGATGGTCCGGGGAGTTGATGGATTTCCCGGGCAAGGGCGATCCCGTCGCAATCCTGCAGTTGCTGGCTAACAAGAAGAATTTGAATAGGGCTTCCGGTTGGTTCGGCAAAGCCGAGTTTTCCGAGAGCCGCCTGCCGGGTTGAAGCGAGATGGACCTTCATCTGCCAGACGGTGAGATAATGCTGAAGGATGCGACAGGTGATGGCCTGCTGATCGACAATGAGAACAGGAATGTCTTTGAGACGAGCGATGGAAGAGCTGAGAGGTTCCTCGGCCCGGCCCTGTTGTTTGGCAAAGAGCGCTGTGAACCAGAAGGCCGAGCCTTCGCCGGGAGTACTGTCGACGCCAATCGCGCCGTCCATGAGTTCGACGATCTGCTTGCTGATGGCGAGGCCAAGGCCCGTGCCACCGTATTTCCGCGTGGTGGTTTCGTCGGCCTGACTGAACGGTTTGAAGAGGCGCGCGCGGGCTTCTTCGCTGAGGCCAATGCCGGTATCGGCGATCTTGAAACGAAGCCGCACGCCGAGTTCGGTTTCCTCCTCAAGGGAAACGGAAAGGTAAACGTCGCCTTTATCCGTGAATTTGACGGCGTTGGAGAGGAGGTTGAGGATGACCTGCCGGAGACGGCCGGGATCGCCGCGCAGGGCGCAAGGCAGATCGTACGGGACGAGCGCGCCGAGCTCGAGGCCCTTTTCGTGAGCGCGGGGCGCGACCAGTTCCAGGGTGCCGTCGATCATCTCGCGCAGATCGAAGTCCGCCGTATCGAATTGGAGTTTGCCGGCTTCGATCTTCGAGAAATCGAGGATATCGTTGAGGATGGTGAGAAGCGATTCGGCGCTGTGTTTGACGGTGCCGGCGAGGTCGCGCTGCTCGGGCGTGAGTTTTGTATCAAGTAAAAGGTTGCTCATGCCGATCACGCCGTTCATGGGCGTGCGGATTTCGTGCGACATGTTGGCGAGAAACGCGCTTTTCGCCCGCGTGGTCGCCTCGGCCATGTCCCGGGCTTCGCGGAGGGTGTTTTCGATTTGTTTGCGTTCGTTAATATCGCGCACGACACCCAACATGCCGATGGGCACGCCGGCTTTCAGAATGAGCTGGATGTTTGTTTCGGCCCAAGTAACGCCGCCTGTGCGGGTGCTAAAACGACTTTGAAACGTGACGGTGCCTCCGTTGCCGTCCTTCAGCGAAAGGTGGGGCAGCGAATGCTGAATATCCTCCGGATGGAGCAGTTCGCGGAAATTCATCCGAAGGGCTTGCTCGCGGGAATAACCGGTCATCTTCTCGCCCGCGGTGTTAAAAGATGTGAACCGGCCAGAGAGATCGACGGTGAAAATGAAGTCGCTGGCGGATTCAAAGATTTCGCGATACTGGGCTTCGAGGTGCGCCTCTTTTTCAAGCTGGAGGCGGATTTGCACGGTTTGTTTTTTGACGCGCCGCTTGAGCGCAACGACCCAGATGACGACCAAGAGTGCCCCGCCAAAAACGACACCCGAGACGGTGAACACGCGGCTGATGTTCCACCACGGCGGCTGACTTATAACCGCGATGTCGGCCGGGGTGCGCAGGTGAAGCGAAAAGGAATGTGGCAGGCCAAACTCGTCTTTTTCCAGTTCGTAGATGCCGGTCAGGTTGAGCAAGCTTCCGAGTTCCCAGTCGTCCTCAGGGCGACTTTTTGGCGATTGCCGGAGGTTTGCCTCGAAAATTGCGTCCTTTGTCTGAAGGACAAAATGGATTTTGTCATTCTGGATGTTTTTTTCGATGAGAATGCCGGAAATTTTGACGAGTCGGTCGTCAAGCTCCTCAAGCAGGTTGCGCGCGGACTGCATGACGACCGGGACGGGCGGGCGGCCTGTGCCGATCTTGCGATAAATGGATTCCCGGAGCACGACCTCGCCATGTTGCCGGCCCGGCAGGCCGACAACTTCGATGAGATCGCCCGGGAACACGGGGGTCTGGGAACGGCTTTGGACGTGCAGGATTTCGTCGCCGTTTTGGATCAGGATCTGGCGTCCCGGGTATTGCAACAAAACCACGCCGGTGAAGCGGAGCCGGCGGTTGAAACCTTCGCGTGCACTGAAACGGTGCAGACTCGAAATGCTTCGCGTAGGCACATTAAATGGTTCGGCAGGCAACGGCTCCTCGATTTGTATATAGTAAGCCCAGGGCACCTGCAGTTGAATGCCGTTGAGCTCGTGATGCGTGTTGGTCTGGCCGGTGCAGACGCCTTGGACGCGCACAACGGCCCCCGTGAGCTTTTCAAGGTCTTGGGCATAGGGCACGCGGGCGGTAAATTCGCCGCCCGCAGCCGTCAACGTGAGCAGGTGCCAGAATCCGTCGTGCCTGACTTCCAGGACGTAGCCCATCATCTCGACCCATTGATTTTCCTCCACACCGGTCAGCGCCTGCTCGATGGTGATGGGGCGTGGTTCGGGCAGGGTGAGGCTGCCGGCCGAATCGACGCGGCTGGCACGCACGGCGTTGACATAGCTGTCCTGGGTCGTAACGCCCGTCACAATCAGGTCGTTGGCCACACCGGGGGCCAGGGAGTCCATGTTTTCGCGGTAAACGCGAACACCGCCGCTGGAATCTTTGAGGATAAAATAGGGCGCGGCAGGCGACGACCAGAGCACGACACCACGAATTTGCACAGGGTAACCTTGCGCGGCCTGTTCCGGGGTGAGCTCGAGGATCTGTTCGGTGACGCGGAGCGTATTGGCTTCCGGGGATTTGGCGGCACTCGCGGATGAGGCGCGATAGAGCCCGCGTCGAAGGGTCCACTCGGTGCCATTGATCCAAGTATAGCCAATGGCCTCGATTTCATCGCCGACTTTTAGCGGTCGGGCCTGGGTCGTCTTCATGACGAGCTGACCGGTATTGTCGCGGATGACAACTTCGCGCCCCGGAGTAAAGCGGCGCACGTGGCCCCGGACACAAATGAGCTGGTCGTTGCGCGTCTGCGGGAGCCGTTCGATCGGCGTCGTGGGAAGGTTGAAACGGGCATCGTCCTTCAACGTTCCGACAATTTCGACCTTCGACGGGTCGCCGACCCACAAATCCACGGAATTCATCAGTCCGGTCGGATCGCTTTTAAACAAGTATAAGCCGGTAACGCGCACCAGGGAGTCCGGCGTGTAAGGCACGTAGCCCGCCGCATCATGCCAGATGTTGCACGTCACGAGATGGCCGTTGGAAATCAATTCCAATCGCCAATGGTGCTGGGTGACATCCATCGCATGGTTGATGTAACCTTCAAGTGTGACCAGACGGCTGTTGAGCTGGCCGTCGTTGGTAATTTCAGCGATTTTAACCGGCTCGATTTTTGCCTCAGGCAAAAGGTTGAACTTCAACGAATCGGCCGAAAGGCCCTTGGCGGGAATCACGGTGCCTTCGACCAGATAACGCTGGCCGCTTTTTATCGGCAGCGGTTTGTCCGGCGCGGAAGGTACGAAACCGTGGCTTCCACCGCATTCGCCCCAAAGCAGGTTCCACTCCGTGTCGTAATAATAAACCAACAGCTCCATTCTGACCGGATAGGTAGCCAGCTTCTCCTCATCGGTCATTTCCCAGAACTGGCTGACTTTGCTGATGACGAGCGATTTGGATTTGTTATCCGGTTCGACCGCGTGGGCAACCGTGCACGCCGTGACGAACCAGGCTAGAAAAATCCAGCATGGCCAAAGGCAGTATCCTAGCCGGTTGGCAAAAACATTACGGAAATCCATCGTAAGAGTGCTGTTGCGCAAACAGAGCCCAACAGCCTCCTGCTTTTCATATCGTCGCCAACGACCCGGAACTTGAGTAGGGAAACCCCCTGAAATTTGGACGTTAAATCTCGCTAAGTGACTCAAATTCAGCGGTCAGAAATCCATTTGCCAGCCCGCGAGCGATTTCCTTCGGCCTCTCCGCCCGGGTCTTTCGTCAGGCTCGCCTGCCTGAGGTGAAATTCTCGTCCCTAGATTTCATGGGCTCATCGCGCCAAAATGAAAAAAACCGGCATGCGCCATGCATAGGAACGAGGCGCATTCGCAATTCCATTATGATCTACGCCCGACGGAAATCTCCCTCCTACCCCGTCGCCCCTTCCGAGGTCCACGCCTTGGCAAGATTGGCCTGCTCGCTCCGTGACCGCGCCATAATTTCGCAAATGTCGGTGTCGCCAGCCCAAATCATGGGCAAGGGCGGCGCACGGCAAAACGCAACGCTCTGAAAAGCCGGCCCTGCCGACTGTAGGCGAATTAACGCACTCGGTGACAGGGTCCTCCGCAAGAATGCATCCGCTTCTTTCAAAATTTTCCCGCCAGAGTTCTATGAACACACCTGCCGTATTTTTGGGCATTCAGCCCGGCTACAAAAATCTTCCTCCGGTAGAGCTTTACAACCTCCTCGCTCCCGTCGGCCACCACCCGGCCGGCTCTACAGTTTCACGCAAGACTCTCGAACAGCACGGCTATTCGCCTCCTCCTTTTTCAAAACCGCAACCCAGTAAACCACGTATGCCGCGGAATTTTCCGCAATACGGTGTAGTTATTTAACCACTACGGCCGCCGGTTTTTCGGTCGAACCCGGATCGCTGGCGGCCGTGGCATTCACGCGTTCCAGCAAACGGGTTAGGTAAAGCTGTTCCGGGCCAACCGCGGCCAGCTGGAGTGCGCGGCGATAACTTTCGGCCGCTTCGTGGTGATGACCAAGCTGCCAATGGAGTTCTCCCACAACCGCATGATAAAGGTAATGGGCCTCCAACCGATCCCGGCGGGCGATGGCCGCCACCGCGTCCAAGCCAGCTTGCGGTCCGTGCACATGAGACACCGCCACCGCCCGATTCAGCGAGACCACAGGTGAAGGCTTGAGCCGGTCGAGCGCGTCGTAGTGCTGCAGGATGCGCGTCCAATCCGTCGATGCAAAATCCGCCGACGTGCAATGAACCGCCGCGATGCCTGCCTGCAGGTGATATTCGCTCAAATCGTTTCCTTGCGCCGCCTCGGTGAGATAACCCAAGCCGCGCATGATCAAACGCTGGTCCCATTTCGAGCGATCCTGATCGTGCAAGCGCAACAGGTCGCCTTGCTCGTCCGTTCGCGCCGGGAAACGCGCCGCGGTGAGCAACAGAAGCGCAAGCAGAGCGTGGGCGCGCGGCGTGCGGCCCACCGGATGGCTGACCAGCAGTTCCGCCAGTCGGATCGCTTCCGTGCAAAGTTCCTCCTTCAACAGGCGGTCGCCCGAGGACGCTTTGTAACCTTCGTTGAACAATAGGTAGATGGTCGCCAGCACGCCGTCGAGACGCGGGACGAGATTTTCGTTCTCCGGAATCTCGAAAGCCATGCCCGCCTCCTGGATCTTTTGTTTTGTTCGGGTGAGCTGTTTTTCGATCGCAGCCACGCTGCTCAAAAACGCCTGCGCGATTTCGCCCGTGCTGAATCCGCACAATATTTTCAACGCCAGCACCACCTGTGCATCCGGTGGGATTGCCGGATGACTGCACACAAACATCAGCCGCAGTGCGTCGTCGCGAATCTCGTGCGCCACCCCCCACGCCACCGCCGGAGTCGCCCGCATCTGGTCGAGGTGTGTGACGATGGCGGATTCCTTGGAGGTGGACATTCGTTGGTGTCGCAACGCATCGCGCCCCAGATTCATCGCCACCTGCGTGATCCACGCCGATGGATTCGCCGGAACGCCGCCCATCGACCACAAGCGCAGCGCCCGCAACATCGCCTCCTGAGCCACATCCTCGGCCAAGGCCAGGTTGTGCACGCCCAGCAACCGGACCAACGCGCCATGCAGGCGACCCGTCTCGTGACGAAAAAAATGCTCCACCAGCGCGGCCGGCTGGCGGCTGTTAGGCGTTGGTACTGGTTCGTCCACGGACACTTTGCTCAATAGGTCGCGGTTGCAGGCATGCCCAGCGCGGCCGGCTTGGTGTTGACGCCGAGATGACAATCCGGAGTCAACTCGCGGACCTCGATCAGCATGCCGTGCGCGAGCGCGGGATGTCGTTGGGCGATTTCCGTGGCTTCATCGAAGCTGCTGACGAGCAGTTTCACGTAACCGCCAATCGCCTCCTTCGCCTCGGGAAAAGGTCCGTCGGTGATCCGCGCGCCGCCCGCGCCCGAAACGACCCGCGTGCGCATCTCGAGCGGCTGGCCTTCGAAGGCTTTGCCCTGCGCCAGAAGGCCGTCGAACCAGGCGTTCCAGCGCGTGATCAATTGCTGGCGTTGTTCAGGCGAAAGGTTGCTGAAAACTTCCGGGCCGGTGTTTCGGAAGAGCAACATATACGGAGCAGAAGAGGACGTTGGTGCGGTTTGCATTGTGGGAAGGGTTGAATGGCGTGCCGTGGGAGCAGTTCAAAAAGACGACGAATGACCATACTCAAAAACGGACAAAACGTGGCGTTTTGCCCAAGTTTTTCCCTACGCGCGCAGGAATTTTGTTTTGCCCTGTCCGAATTGGGGACGCCCGTTCGTTGGGTGATTGAGATCGAAATCACGTCCGACAACCAACCGCCATGGAAACTGCCAGCCATCGCCCTCCTCCTCTCTCCGAACGCGTGCTCACCCTCAGCCGCATCATCGACGCCCCGCGTACCCGCGTTTTCAAAAACTGGACCACCCGGCTTCCCGACTGGTGGGGCCCCCATGGTATGACGACTCCCCAGTGCGAAATGGACCTGCGGCCCGGCGGTATTTTTCGCACCGTGATGCGCGCGCCCGACGGTACCGAATACCCCACCCAAGGCGTCTTCCTCGAAGTCGTCGAACCCGAACGCATTGTCTTCACCGACGCTTACCACCTGGGTTGGGAGCCCGCGGCCGATATTTTTTTCACCGCCGTGACAACGTTCGAAACGTTGCCGGGCAACAAAACCAGGCTCACCGCCCGCGCCCTGCACTGGACGGTGGCGAATCGCGAAAAACACGAACAAATGGGTTTCCACCAAGGCTGGGGCGAAAGCTTCGACCGTCTCGCCGCCCTCTCACTCCAACATTAATCCCAACAAGATCATGAATGCATTGCTCGATACCGAAACGACTGATAGCGACAAATCGAAATCCTTCGCCCGCTTTTTCCCGGCCATCGCCCGGATGTTGATGGGCCTGCCTTTGCTCGTTTTTGGGCTTAATGGATTTCTCAACTTCATCCCGCCCCCATCGACACCGCTGCCCGAGGGCGCGATGGCCTTCGCGGGCGCTCTCGTCAACACCGGCTACATGATGCAGCTGATCGGCCTCACCCACCTCATCGTTGGAATTCTTCTGGTAACAAATCGGTTCGTGCCCCTCGCGCTCGCACTTTTTGCCCCATTCATGGTCAACAGCGTCGCGTTTCACCTCTTCCTTGAACGATCGGGCTTGGTCATGGCCGGCGTGTTTCTCCTCTTGGAACTCTATCTCGCCTGGGCCTACCGCCACGCGTTTCGACCCATGCTTTCGGCAAGAATGACGCCTTCCTAAACCAACGACCAGAATCTTTAACCTTTGTCATCATGAGCTCCAAAATCCTGATCGTTGTCGCTGTCGTCGTAATCGTGTTTTTGATCGTCGTTGCCCTGCAGCCTTCCCGGTTTCGCGTGGAACGTTCGCTCACGATCAATGCTTCGCCCGCAACGATTTTCCCTCACATCAACGATCTGCAAAAAGCCGCCGTCTGGTCCCCCTGGTTGAAAATGGACCCCGCCGTCAAAATCGCCTATTCGGGGCCGGCCAGCGGCGTGGGCGCCTCATCTTCCTGGGTCGGCAACAATAAAATCGGCGAAGGACGCCAAACCATTATCGAGAGCCAGCCCGGCGAGCTGGTTCGCATCAAGCTCGAATTTTTCAAGCCCATGGCCGGCGTTTCCACCGCCGATTTCTCGCTGAAGCCCGCTGACGGTCAAACGACCGTGACGTGGAGCATCTATGGCGAAAATAACTTCATATCGAAGGCGTTTTGTCTATTCATGCGGCAGGACAAAATGATCGGCACGCCGTTCGAAATGGGCCTCGCCAATCTCAAGACACTCGTAGAATCCTCCAAGTAAAAGCCGACCCATCCGCCAACGCTAATATCAACCAGGAATATCTTATGCCCAAGTATGTCGATGGCTACGTGCTGCCCGTTCCAAAGAAAAATCTCACCGCCTACCGCCGCATGGCAAAGGTGGCCGCCAAAGTCTGGCGCGACCACGGCGCGCTCGACTACAAGGAATGCGTCGGCGATGACCTGGCCGTGAGTTGGGGCACGCCTTTTCCGCGCCGGATGAAACTAAAATCGGGCGAAACGGTGGTATTTTCCTTCATCGTCTTCAAATCCCGCGCTCATCGCGATAAGGTCAACGCCAAGGTCATGGAGGACCCTCGTCTTCAGGCGTTCATGAACAAAAAAACCATGCCCTTCGATATGAAGCGCATGGCCTACGGCGGATTTGAAGTGATCGTCGACGATTAAAATCCGCCGAACGAAACGCTTACTTGGACCAAAACTGCAGCCGCAACCAGCGACGATGACGCTGGCGGATTTGTTCCGAATAGATCGCGTAGGCCGGATCCATGCTCGCCAGGTTGCGCTCCTCCGTCTTCGCGCGCACCCAGTAGACAAAGGCCAGGCCGCCCAGCATGAACATGTTTCGCACTCCGTAACTCGTGATCGTCATGCTTCCGACGCTAAACAACACCGTGCCCCGGCTGTCTACGAATGGAATCGATGCCAGGAAAAAGGCGCAGATCTTAGTCACGTAGGCCGGATGCTTCAGGAAGTAGTATGGCCCGCCCGTCACGATGCCACGGTGGGTGAGATTCGAAAAACGCAGGCCAAAGGCGATCGTGGCCCAAACAAACATCGTCTCGAAAAAAAGTATGCCGAAACCGCACGCATACAGCATCGGCAGGCTGAACCCCGGGAGTTTGGACTCCCAATTGCCGTCCGACCAATATCCCAGATACAAATTTCCGATCATGGTCCAAAATGGCTGATAACAGACGAGCGCCGCCGTCCACCCCAGCGCCGTCGGTTCCGCCGAGCGCACGTGCGATTGGATCCAGCGCAAAGTCAGGATGTATCCGCAGGCCACAAACGCGAGGTCGATGCTAAAGAGAAAATTATGGAGATAGTGATTGATTTGGATGAAAGCCTGCGCCGCTTCCATGCCGCTGCGGTTCGTGAAGATCTCCCACGCCTGCGTATTGTGGGCGCGCCAGTGCAGCCCGGGGAGGTTGTTGCAGAGGAAAGTGAACATCAGCGGCAGGAAAAATCCTTTCACGGCCCACGTGCGCAGATGGTTGTTAACCTTGGCCCAGTTCACTTGTTTAAAGTCTAACAAGATGGCCCGCCCAAAATGCCAGTAGCCATCGCGTGGATCGGTCATCCGCGCATCGATGAGAAAAAAGTACACCACACATACACCGAGCACATAGGGTCCGGCTTTGCGGCAGAGCAGGAAGAAGTTGCTGTAGAATCCCGCATCGGGTTTGAAGCTCGGATTGTACTCGGGGAAAATCCAATAGAGCAGCGTCACCAATGCCACCGTGACGAGCAATCCGAGCAATTTCACCAGTGTGCGCTCGATCGAATACTCATGCTGCTTGGTGATGCCGTCGATTGGCCCCGCCGGTGACCTGAATCGCAGTAACAGTGCGTCGCACGCGATCATCGGCAGCGCCGTGAACCCCATCAGGATCAGCCCCTCCCAGTATCGGGAAAGTTCATACAATGGTCCGGATTTGTTTAACCACACGACACCGATAATAAATCCAACGACTCCCACCCAGCCCGTGATGGCCGAGGGAATGAAGTCCGGTTTCGTATCGGGAGGATAAGGAAGTTGAACGGGTGGCTTGGCCGCACCGGTGGCTTGGGGCAGTTTCGAAGACATGTGGTCGGCGCTCAGTTGAACCGCTGCCAGCCCCCGCCGCAAGTTCGCGCTGCGCCGTCTGCGTGTTTCAATTGTAAAAAAGTGTCACGTAATACGTGACACTTTGGCTGTTTCTCTATCGTAAGTGGTTGGTTAAGGTTGCGAGGCGGGTTTGGGCCTCGATTTTCATGCGGCAGGCCTAATCTCGCACAGAGTCACGCTGGCGCAGCACACGCAGCACCACCGCCGAACCGATCAATACCAAGACGAACATCACCACGGCCACTGCGGTCGCGCGGCCCACCTCGAATTCACGGAACATGGTCGACACCATGAGCGTGCTCAACACCTGCGACTGGCTGATCGGATCCTGCGACGTGAGCAGCCAGATCATTTCGAAGGTGTTCAAGCCTGCCACGACGATGAAAACCGCCGAAATTGCCAGGACGTCCCAGATGAGCGGCAGCGTGATCGTGAAAAACTGCCGCCATGCGGGCGCGCCGTCGATTTCCGCCGCCTCGTAAAGCTCGGGATCGATGCCCTGCATTGCCGCGAGATATAACACTAGGTTGAAACCGCAGGCCATCCAGATGTAGATGGGAATTAGCGCACGATAAAGGTTGTCCTGCGAAAGCCAGGGATACGCTGCGAACGACCGCAACCAGTCGCTACCAACCCAGTCGCCGATCTTGACAATTGATGCGTTAACCAGTCCCCCATGCGGGTCGTAAGCGTTCATCCAAAGCAGCGTGGCCGCGATGCCGCCAAGAAGATTAGGGAAAAGGAAGACCGCACGGAAAAAATTCGCGCCAAAAACACCGCGATGGATCAGCGCCGCCAGAAAGAGCGAAAGCGGCACCACGATCGAGGTCGGCACGAGCATGATGTAGAGATTATTCCGAAGCGCGTACCAAAACGTTTCGCTTTCCAGGAAGAGCCACTTGAAATTGAAAAGCCCCACCGCCGTGCGAGTCGCGCTAATGCCGTCCCAGCGGGTAAAGGCCCAAACCAACGCCTGTACGCCAGGCAAGATCACCAGAAGGCCGAACAGGATCAACGCCGGTCCTACAAAACCCGCCGCCATCGGTAAACGCAAACGGCCGAGGTGGCCTTCGGCTCTGGCCGCCACCCCGCCCTCCCTCCGGCGCACCCGGGTGCGGCGCGCGGTTTCCCAGCCAAGCCACCCGATGGCGGCAGCCAGCACGAGGAGCAGCAAAGCCGGTTTCCACCGATGTTTGACTTTCACGCTGGTGGGATCGGCTGCGCGGACCCGTTCGGATTGCGCGGCGGTTTCCAAGCGTTCGCCATATTCGCGTGCGGAGATGCGACCGGTCATGAGTTGCTGCCGCAAATCGCTCATGGATTGCTCCCAAAGGGCCAGGAACGCCGCCGATTTGGGACGTCCGCCGTCGAATGCGGCCGGTGCTTTGGCGATTAGTCCGGCAATGTCGCGCAAGGCATCGGAGAAATCCGAGATTTGTGCTCCGTAAACCGCCGACGTTGCGTCCTGCATGTGGGCAAAGGCCCGCGCGCGTTCCTTCGACGTCAGGAAGCGGAAAAAGTCCACCGTGGCCTTTTCGCGCGCTGGGTCGTTTTTTCGGAAAACAAAATAATACTGCGCCTGATACTGCAGCGTATCCGGATGCGTGATACCGTCCTTGAAAACCGGAAAGTTCATCGCGCCAATCGTGAAGCCGGCGGGGATTTTTCCTCGCACTTCGCTGCCCAACCACGAGCCAGCGACAGTCATGGCGGATTTACCGTCGAGAAAAGCCTGCTCGGCCGCGGTGTGCGTCATGCCTTCCCAACCCTTCAGCATATAGTTCATCGAGGCGCGTTGCTGAACCTCGGCCGCACGGATAAAACGCGGATCCGTTCGCGCGCCGGGCGCCAGGGCGTTGTAGGCGTTGTAACCTTCTGGGCCCACGAGGTTGAAGTAGGCCGAGCGCAAAAACGAATCGCCATAGCGCATGTACACGCCGGGCAGCGTGAGCGGCGCGATGCCTTGGGCGCGGATTTTTTCGCAGAGTTGGAAAAATTCGTCCCAGGTGCGCGGCGCTTCCCAGCCGTGCTCGGCGAACATCTCTTTATTGTAAAAGATCGCCCAGACGGCATAGGCAAAGGGCACGCCGTAGACTTTGCCTTCGTGCGTCCAGCGGTTGAGCACACCCGGCAAAAAGCGATCGCGCCAGCGGCCGGTGCCTTCCCAATCGGGGCCGTCGAGAAACGGCGTGAGGTCGACGATCTGTTGCGCGTCGATCATCTTGTCGTAGATCAGATCCGCGTCGGTTGCGTTGGGCAGATCGCCAGCCATGACGCGAATGCGGACTTTTTCGTGCACGCGGGCATTGCCCGTCAGATTGACGCGCACGTCAGGCCGGAGTTTTTCGAAAAGTCGCGCTGTCTCCTCGAAAAACGCCGCTCCGTAGGCCTGCGCCTGAATCGGAATATCGATTTCAATCGGTTCGGGTGCGGCGGCGGCCGTCGGTCCTTCCGCCGAAACCCGAATGACCGCGGCCAGCGAACAAAAAACCACCACGCCAGCCAAAAGGTGGCGAAGATGTCGGGGAAAATTTGAAGCGGAAGAGGTCAGAGAGGTAACCAGGGAGGGAAATAGTTTTGGAGGAGTTTGGGGAATTTTTCGACGATGATTTGCGAAGGGTTCGTTTACACAAACGTCACGCGAAGCTCTCACGGTTGTCACATCACGCGGTTAAATAATGGGCCGATGTTTTCCAACTTGGTCAAGAGTGCGAGCCGTTTGCTTAGGATACAGGCCACCGGTCGGCGCGAATTTCTTTCGCTGGCGCTGATTTTGAGCATTGGCGCAGCCAACCGCGGGCTCGCGGAGCCGTCCGTGCTGACCTTTGCGCAAATGGTCGCCTGCCCGGTGAAGGAGGTCGGTATTCGCGAAAAGGATCCTTCGGCCAACGTGCTGCCAGAGGCAATCCGGTCGGCCGTGGGAAGAGAGGTGAGGGTCACCGGTTATATGTTGCCGTTGGTTATGGAAAACGGACGGGCCCGCCAGCTGTTGCTTATGCGCAATACCATGGCGTGTTGTTACGGCCAACCTCCGGCCGCGAACGAATATCTCGTGATCAAAACGCCGCCGCCGGGATTGCCTGTCACCCAGGATGTGCCGGTTGCGTTGCAGGGCGTGTTTCGCATCGAGCCCGTGTTCCTCGGCGGAGCGCCAGTCGAATATTTCCATCTCGATAATGCGATCCTCGCCACTCGTTGAACTTGTCCCATGAAATCATCCTGTTTTCACCTCGCCGTCTGCATCGGCCTGCTCGCGTCTGCTCTCCTTCCGAGTCAAACCAACGCAAAGAGCCTAGGCTGGAACGCCGACACGCTTTCCCAAGAGCTCGCCGCCATCAAAAACCTGCCAGCCCCGCCAGACGATGTGACACATTTGAGGTTTTCGGATTTTTTCATCTCTCCCAGCGGACCTCGCGGGCTAGAATACACAGCGGCGATCAAACGCCTCGATGGCCAACGCGTGCGTATTCTGGGCTTCATGGTTCGGCAAACGCGCCCGGCGCCGGGCACCGTGCTGCTCGCATCCTATGCCTCCTTTACCCACGAGGGCGAATATGGCCTCTGCGACGATCTGCCGCCCGCCACGCTTTTCGTGCGGGTTCCGAAATACGCCGATCTCGCCGTGCCGTTCACGCCTGGTCCGCTCCTGCTGACAGGCAAACTTGAACTCGGTCCGCGCCAGGAGACCGACGGACGAATCTCCCATGTACGGCTCGTGCTCGACCCCGAAAACATTCTCCCGTCCGTCGCTGCCGCCAACGAACCACACAAAACCGTCACGCACGCCGATTGATCCGAACCACCGCTTTTCTCACCGCTCATGAAAATCAAATCCAAACACCTCCTCGCGGGGCTCGCATTGGCCTTTAGCGCCACCGCCAGTGCCCTCGCTGCTCCCTCCGTCTCGCGTCTCACGCCGCCCAGTCTTTTGTTTTCCACGGGCGAAGCCGGCGCGCCTTACATTGCACGTTTCCTGCCCGGACAGCGTTTCGATTTGCAGGCCACGGTTCGTCCCGATCCCAGCCAAACCATCGTCAGCGCCTCCTTCTTCATCGACGACAGGCCCGTCGCTGGTGCGGTCACTCTGATTCCCTGCAACGTCAATGTCCCAGCCAACACCGTCGCTCCAACTTTGCGCGCGATCAGCCTCCAGCGTCCGGGCGTGCATACGCTAACCATCAAAGTTAGGCAAAGCGATGGCTTAGTCGCGACCGCGAAAGGCGAATTCGAAATCGTCGGCATCGAGCACAACGGACGCCGTGCAAAGAACATCATCGTCATGATCGGCGATGGCATGGGCATCGCCCATCGCTCGGCTGCACGGATTATGTACAAGGGCATTTTTCAGGGCAAAGCCCTCGAGCCGCTCGAAATGGACGCGATGGACTCCACTGCCCTCGTGAAAACCGCCTCGCTCAACTCGATCATCACCGATTCTGCACCCGGCGCCTTTTGTTATTCCGGCGGCAACAAAGCCTACAACAATCAGGAAGGCGTTTTCCCCGACGACACCACGGACAAGTTCGACAATCCCCGCGTCGAACTGATTGGTGAATACTTCGCTCGCACCGCCGGCAAAGCGCTCGGCATCGTGACCACGGCCGACGTCTTTGACGCCACGCCCGCAGCCTTCGGCGCGCACACGCAGGATCGCGGTGCGGGCACGGGCATTTGCGACGGTTACCTTGACGAACAAGTCGCCAAAGCCAATCTTCGCGTTCTCCTGGGTGGCGGTCGTAAATGGTTCCTCCCCAATACCACGCCCGGCAGCGCCCGCAGTGCGTCCAACGACGCGGTCCTCTCCGCCGAACTCGCCAATGCCTGGGGCATTCCCACTGGTGCCACCGATCCTAGTCGCAACTTGCTCGCCGATTTTCAAGCCGCCGGTTTCGCCTACGCGCCTGACAAGACCGGTCTCGATGCCATCGCCGAAAACACCACGAAACTCATCGGCCTTTTCGCGCTCTCCAACATGAATGTTGCGAAAGACAAACTCGATGGCCGCCGCGGCGTTATTCCGCTGGGCGCCTCGCAATCTGTCGTCGCAGACTATGGTTTCCCGAACCAACCGCTGCTCGACGAAATGACCACCGCTGCGCTGAAGGTCCTCTCTAAAAATCGCCAGGGCTTCGTACTCATGGTTGAAGGCGCTTCCATCGACAAGCAGGCGCACAATATGGACAGCGATCGCTGGCTCATCGAAACCATCGAATTCGACAAGGCGATCGGCGTCGCGAAGGCCTACGCGGAAAAAAATCCCGACACGTTGGTGATCGTGACCGCCGACCACGAATGCGCGGGCGTCAACATCATCGGCTCCTCCGTCGTCACCAACCAAAACCTGATCTCACGCTCAACCAATCCCGACGCGACCACGGGCACCACCCGTCTTCGCGATCAAGTCGTTGGCACCTACGAAGCGGCGGGCTTTCCCATGTATTCGCTCGCAGCCGATGGTTATCCGGTTTCAACCGATGTCGATTATAAGATGCTCATTGGTTATGCCGCCAACTCGGACCGTTATGAAGATTGGCTGACCAATCCCCGTCCGCTGCGCGACAGTCAGCAACCTTTCAACGGTATTGCTCCGCTGAATACATACCCAAATGGTCCGCTCAATCGCGACAACGCGGGCAACTTCCTTGTTACCGGGCAGGTTCCCGGATCTTCCGCCGTTCACACTGGCTCCGATATTCCGCTCACCGCGACCGGCCGCGGCGCCAGCCTTTTCCGGGGCGTGATCGACAATACCGACGTCTTCTTCCTCGCCGCTCAGGCCGCGATTGGCGGTGTCGACGAAAGCGACGACCGCCGGCCACACCACGGCTGGCATCGATGATTTTTGCGGTAAACCGAGGTTAGGTCAGGTTATGGGGAAGGCCGGCATCTTGCGATGCCGGCCTTTTTTGTGCCGAAAAACGTCGCGTGCCCGCCCACTTCCGGTTTTGCATCGTGGGTAAAGCGGTCAAAACCGCACCCACGGCCATGTATCAAGTCACCTTTTCCGAACAAAGCATGCGCGAGCTCAACAAGCTCGACAAGCTGGCCCAACTGGAGGTTGTCGAGCCCATCAGCAGCCTGAAGCCGGCCGATCTCGCGAATCCGCGGGAACCGCTTGGCCGGTTCAGCCGCGCGGGACACACACTCTACCGGTTGCGCGCGGGCGAATTCCGCTTCTATTTTGAGGTCAATGGCGAGACGTTGCACACGGTGTACATTCTCCACAAAAATTCGCTGGAGGATTTTCTCCTGCGCAACAAACTGCCCGTTTCGGAAGCGCAGCTCGTCGAACAACATTCCAAATTCTGGAAATACCTCGAAACTTTGACCAAGTGAGCGATCCCATGACGCCGGACGATGTTTCCTCGCAGCCAGAAAAGGAGCGCGAGGATCCTTACACAGTCGCCAACGCCTCGCGCATTTATTTTCTGCCGAATCTCATGACGGCGGGAAATCTCTTCTGTGGGTTTTCCGCGTGCCTCAAATGCATCGAAGCCGCGTTCACTGTGCGCAGCGTCGAAGCCGTTACGCTGCCGCTTGGTGCCATCGCACTTTATAAAGGCGCCGTGTGGTATATTTTCGGCGCGATGGCATTTGATGCGTTGGATGGACGTCTTGCGCGCATGGGCGGCCGGGAATCGCTTTTCGGCGCGGAATTCGACTCGCTGGCGGATGTCGTCTCATTCGGTTTGGCGCCGGCGTTGATGGTTTACTTTTTGATTTTGCCGCCAGCCGAGGGAAACCAAAATTTTCTGACGCTGGGTGGCCTTCTAGGCTTCGTCTATTTGCTCTGCGCAGCCGTTCGCCTTGCCCGCTTCAATGTCATAACTCATCCCCTGCTCCACCGGCCCGATTCCTGTGGCAAACCACCGAACAAGGATTTCGTCGGGCTTCCCGTGCCCGCAGCCGCCGGCACCGTCGCGGCACTGGTGCTCTTTTTGCTCAACCTCGCCGAACACGACAAATCACTGCAACGTTGGACCCTCGCGCTTCCACCACTCTTGGTTTTGATCGCCGTCCTGATGGTCAGCACGGTCCTTTATCCCAGCGGCAAACAAGTCGATCTGCGCACCAAAACCCGCCTCACCAGCCTCATTATTTTCATCGTCGTCGCCGCGGCTGTCGTTGCCTTCAAGGAATATGGCATGCTCACCGCCTGCCTCGGTTATGTCTTCTATGGGTTGGTTCGGCACCTGCGCCGTCAGCAAACCTCAAAAGCCGTGCCGCCGTCCCTTTCTTGAATTCTTTGTGAGCAACCCCCCGGCAACCCACCAACAACTTCACCCTTGCGCATAACCCGTCGGTTATTGGTCCCACACTTTTGATTTACTCACACGCCATTTCGTCCATTTTTCTTAGGAGAAACCCCCGGTTATCCCAGTTTTTCGCAGCCTATAAGAATACGGATAACATTCATTATTGAATTAGGTTCTATTTAGACTTTGTTAATTGCTCAGCATCACCGCGTGTTCCCCAGCATTCCATGAAATTCAAAATTAATCGCGATCACTTCAGCAACGGACTCGCCCAAGTCCTCAATGTCGTTGGCTCCAAGGCCACCATGCCGATCTTGAGCAACGTGCTGATCGAGGCTGACAAAGATTTCATCCTGCTCACCACGACAAATCTCGACCTCGGCATCCGCTGCAAAATCAAAGCCGAGGTCAAAGAAAGCGGCGCCGTCACGCTGCCCGTCAAACGTCTGGCCAGCATCGTGCGCGAAATGCCCAACGTCGATGTCTCTGTCGACGCCTCGCCCAGCCACCAGGTGAAACTCACCTCGGGCGGTTCGAATTTCCGCATCATGGGCATCGGCAAGGAAGAATTTCCTCCCCTCCCCGAGTTCGGCGACGAGAAATCCTTCACCCTCGAACAAGCTGAACTCACTTCAATGCTCAAGAGCGTGTCGTACGGTCAATCCACCGATGAAACGCGTTACATTCTCAACGGCGTCTACTTTAGTTTCAAAGACGGCAAGCTCTCGCTGGTGGCCACCGATGGCCGTCGTCTCGCGCTTATCAGCAAGGACATCGAAGTGCCCGCCGCCAGCGCCGGCAGCATCATTTTGCCCGCCAAGACGGTCAGCGAACTCGTTCGAATGCTCGACAAGGGCGAGAAACTGAAAATCTCGTTCAACGAGCGCCGCGCCGCGTTCCAAATCAATACTGACAAAGATAGCAGCGGCCTCGTCGATAGTATCTACCTCTACTCCAAGGTCGTAGAAGGCAACTATCCGAATTATAACCAAGTTATTCCCAAAGAGACGCACCAGCGCATCAAGCTGGAGCGCGAACTTTTCCTTCAGTGCGTGCATCGCGCAGCGCTGGTTTGCAGCGAAAAATCCAACTCCGTGAAGGTGAAGCTCAGCAGCAATCTGCTCGAGATCACCGCGCAAAGTCCCGATTTCGGCGAAGCCCACGAATCCATGGCCATCGCCTACAGCGGCCCGGAACTTCAGGTCGCTTTCAACCCGCAGTTCATCATGGACCCACTTCGTTCGCTTACGAAGGACGAGGTCTTCTTCGAAGTGAAAGACGAGGTAAGCCCCGGCGTGTTCAAGACGTTGGAAAGCTTCATCTGCGTCATCATGCCGGTTCGTCTCAGTTAAAAACCAAATACGGAAGAAAGTCAGGACGCCTGGGCGCCGGACACGCCGTTGCAACGGATGACCGGCGCCCAGGCGTCCTTGCCTTGAAAGACAGCCATTCTGGGCACATCCTTCCGTTGCTTCCATAGCCGATGTCTCCGACCTATCTTCTTTTTGGCGCAATGATTCTCTCGTTGATGCTGATGCAGCTCAACCAGCGCTACGCCTCACCCGTCATCGCGATCGTGAATCGCTGGCTGCGTTGGATTATTTTCGTCCTGCTCTTCACGAAAGTGACTTTGGACTTGGGTTGGCTCGACCGTCCCTTCTGGGTTTTGGCCACCGGCTACTTTCTCCTCTGGTTTCTCGGCGAAACGATTTATATGTGGCTGGCCATTCACGCGCTGAGTGTCAGTCCCTTGCCGCTGTTCCCGCGCTTCACCATCAACAGCTCGGGCGAAGAATGGCCGACCAACCCGCGCTTCCTCACGATCCGTGATTGGCTGCGCAGCCACGGCTTCAAACATGTGCAGGCGTTGCGCGCCGAAGTCGCGTCCGGAGTTTATCTGCGCGTGTCAATTTACCAGGACACCAACGCTCAAACGCGCCTGCAAATCACCTTTCTGCCCCACCCCAACGGCGCGATTTCTGTTTGCTACAGTCTCTCGACTCAGACCGACGGCGGCTATCGCTACGTCACCGATAATCTTTACCTGCCTTTCGGCGGATTTTACCCCGAAAACTGGCTCGTTTCCCGCCATCCCTGGCGGCGTTCACTCTCGGCGTTAATTGCGAGTCATCGCAACCGCCTTAGCACCGCCAATGTGATCGCGCTACCTTGGACGACCGAGCCCCTCAACGATCTCAATGCCCAGCAAGTCGAACTCGAACAGATCAACACCGAGCTCGGCTTCCTCCATCCGCATCACGACCGCGAAGAACAAGGCAAGATGACCTACGAGGGCCGTTACCGCGTGTGGAAGGAAATCTGGCTCCTCAACTACCTCGGCCGCAGCGCCCGGTACGAATAAAAATTAGCCGACATTCGGCAACTCTTGGCAACTTTCCTAACCGCGTCTCAGACCCAACTAAGTCAGACCAGTTTGTCATTTAATAGATGACAAACCGGTTTAAGTCCGAGTCTTGAAATGCCCGGGCGCTTATGTCTTTTTCCGCAATGTCGCCACGCACTCCAAGTGTCGTGTCTGCGGGAAAAGATCGAAGGGTTGCACGGCCGTCAGTTCATAACCAGCCGCCGTAAATAATTTCAAATCGCGCATCTGCGTCGCCGGATCACAACTCACATAGACCACAGCTCGAGGGCCAAAGGCGAAAAGCTGATTCAAAAACGATTCGTCACAGCCCTTGCGCGGTGGATCGATGATCACAACCGTTTCGGTCGCGGGAAATGTCAGCCCAGCAAAAATCGCCGAAGCATCGCCGGCCTGAAACGTTGCGTTCAATATTCCATTGGCCACCGCATTTTCCCGCGCGAATGCCACTGACGATTCGCTGATCTCGATGCCGGCCACACGTTCGAAAGATTTTGCCGCGGTCAACGCGAACAGCCCGCTGCCACAATAGGCGTCTACAAGGAACCGCGCGCCCGAAGCCGCTGCCTGTTCCCGCACATAACCAGTAAATGCCGGTAAAATGAATGGGTTGTTCTGGAAAAAATCCCGCGCCAAAAAATGCAATTTCACCTCGGCAACGTTTTCCGTGATCACCTCGTCGTAATCCGTCGTTACCTTCCCCCCCGCGTCGCGTAGTAGAATGGTTGCGCCGCGCGTGTATTCGCCGGCCGCAGCTTTCGCCTGAATTTCCGCGCGCACTGTCGTCAGGCGTTGATTGATTGGTTCGGTCGCAATTTCGCAACGCGGCACATCAAGTAGATCGAATCGTGTGCCCTGCCGGAGAAATCCGATGGGAAAACATGTGCGCACGCCCTGGGTACTTGTCCCTTGAGATATGTTCCCTTCGCCGCTTCTCGGTGCGGCGAAATGCGGCGTGATCTTCGATCGATAACCATATTGTGCCGGCGAACCGATTGTCGGCGAAACGGGAAATTCGATTTCCGCCATGTGTTTTAGAAGCTCGCTCACTTGACGCTGTTTCCACGTGAGCTGCTCCGCATAGTCGAAATTCTGGTACTGGCATCCGCCGCAGCGCGCAAAAAGCGGACACTTTGGCTGAACGCGATACGGCGACGGAACGACCACGGCGAGCAGATCGGCCTCGGAAAAATTCTTGTGATTGCGAAACACCCGCGCTTTCACGCGTTCGCCAGGCAAGGCGAAAGGCACCATGACCACCCACCGAGAATCCGGCGCATCCGGCAACGGCACACGACCGAGCCCCACGCCGAGGTTGGTCAACGTGACGATGTCCAGTTCGAGTTCCTGATGATACGCGAATGGGCGGTCGTTGAACTTTTTCTTTTTAGCCACGTCCTGACAACGCACACCCCGCCGCCCGAATCAAAAAAAAACCGTCCTCGCGCGCCCCGTCATGCCCAGCCCCCTTTCAAAATTCTCTTCCGGATTCCTCCAACTCCTCAAAAAAATTTAACGGTCCCCACCCAAGTCAGAGTAACCTATTAGGTTACTCTTACTACCGGTCAGCTGCTTAAAGCTAACGCAAAATGGATGGTAGTAGCCGATCATAAGTAACCTAATAGGTTACTTTGACTTTCTGGCGTGGCTGTTGGGGTTTCGAAAAATATGAGCTTTTTGTGGCCAACTTGCTGCGGATTTACGAAAGATGTTTCTGTGCCCATCGAAAAAATCACCAGCCTCCAAAACCCGCGCGTCAAACAACTCGTGAAATTGCGCGATCGGCGTCCGCGTGACGAAGCAGGCGTTTTTCTCGTCGAGGGCTACCGCCAGATCCGCCGCGCGTTGGAAAAAAACATCACCCTCGCCGAACTCTATTACTCTCCCGATTGGTACCTCGGCGAAAACGAACCCGCGCTGATCGAAAAAGCCTCGGCTGCCGGGGCCCAACTTTTCGAACTTTCCAAAGACGCTTTCGCGAAGGTCGCCTACCGCGAACGGCCCGACGGTTTGCTTGCCATTGCGCCGCAGTGGAAACGCACGCTGGCCGACATTACGCTGAAGCCGCTACCCTTCCTGCTAGTCGTCGAAGCGATCGAAAAACCCGGCAACCTCGGCACGATCCTCCGCAGCGCCGACGCCGCCGGCGTCGACGCGGTGATTGTCTGCGATCCGGTCACGGATGTTTTCAATCCCAACGTCGTGCGTTCATCGACCGGCGTGCTTTTTTCCGTGCCGGTGGTGATCGCCGAAAGCGGTCCGGTGCGTGAATGGCTGCGCGCGAAAAACATTCGTGCCGTCGCCACGACCCCTTCCGCAACCAAACTCTACACGGAAACCGACCTGCGCGGGCCGCTTGCGATTGTGATGGGCAGCGAACAGTACGGCCTGAGCGATTTCTGGCTGAAGGAAAGCGACGCCCAAGTTCGCATCCCCATGGCCGGCCAGGCTGACTCACTGAACGTCGCTATGGCCACAATCATTACCCTCTTTGAAGCAGTTCGGCAAAGAGGGTAAATATCTCGTCAGACGATACGAAAAGGTTAGAACCTAAATTTATAACCAAGATTTATGGCCTTAATCGTGCCTTGGGTAGTATCTTTGCCGCTGCTCATCCCCATAAGCTTGGCACCTGCCGTGATTGCAGAGCGGTCGTTTAACTTATATTCCGTTCCGATTTCCGTCGCATAGGTAAACACATTCGAGTTGTTTGTCTGGGTCCACGAACGGGGGAACGTCTCGTAACCCGGAACGCTTTGGCCTATGTATGTGTTTGTCGTTTTAGTCCTTTGCCAAGTGACACCTGCTGATACGCCGAAATATAGTGACCAGTTTTCACTGAGTTTGCTTCTATTTTTATAACCAATTAATAGAGGTACAGCTTCAAGCTTTGTTTTTGGATCCGCATAAAGATAAGAAGGTATAGTATAAGGCGACGATTTTGTCTCCGTGTCGAAATACATCACCTGCAATTCGAGCGCGTGTGTATTATTGAGATTAATGCCGGAGGAAAGGCTGATCGCTGGTGCATTTTTAAATGTATGTTCGCCATATGGATATCCGACACCTGCCTTGAGTTTAGGACCGGTGTCAAAGAAAAGATATTCGATTTTTGAATCTAGATAAAAGCGCGAGTTTTCAGACCCGGCGGCATGGAGAAACGGAGCGGCGATGAGCAGCCCGCAAAGGACGGCGATTTTTGTACGCATAGTGGATTTTGGTGGTGAACGATTTCCTAAACCGGCCAAAACCCCGGGAAATTTTGGCGATAGCTCCATGACAAAGTACGGTTTCTTTTTGTTCCACCGATTTGTTTCCACCAATAAAAATGGTTGGAACTTTTTGCGCACGCCACGGTTGTTTGCGAAACAGAATCCAACAAGCCCGCGCTATTTATAACCTGCAAAATGCTGCCAGATAATTTCTGAGGACAAGTTGCTTTCGTCATCTGCAGCGTCCGAAAAAAACGCCCGGGGTGACCCCGGGCGCGGATCCAACGAAAATATTTTGGAGTGTCTTACGCTGTCTTTTGGCGGCGTACGAGTAGTCCCACGGCGATTAAACCGAGTCCAAGCAGACCGACGGTGGCGCCGCTGTCCGGAACGTTGTTGCCGTAGGCGGTGATGCTGGAGACGTCGCCACTGGCGAGAGCGGGAGCCCCGTCGCCCGTAGCGCCGTCGTGGGAGTTGAAGAACGTCCACGAGCCTGTGCCATTCACATAGTAGAGATAGTCGGCGGTGCCGCGATCGTCAGGAACGTCACTGCCACCCCAGCTCAGCACGATGTACTGATAGCCGGTAAGGTTGAGCGTAATGCTATACACATTTGACCCGAAGGCGCTGCCCAACGGGTTGATGGCGTCTCCTTGGTTCACTTTCACGGTCGTCGAACCGACGTCGGTCGGCACTGGTGCGCCGGGATAGCCCATGGTGTTGAACGTGGCGATCGAGGTGATAGCCCATTGTTTTACGGTGTCATCACCGTTGTTGGCGGGCTGCGTGGTGACGGGACTGTAGGCGATCTGAATCGGATCTGCGAAGACCGCTACGGCGAACGCGCCAAAGGCGAATAGCGCAAGAATTGATTTTTTCATGGTAATGTTAGTTGAGCTAAGCTGGGACAGAACTGGACAATGACTGGCAATAGCAGGCGAAGCGCCAAGTAGGCATCCACACGATTTGTACTCCTCATGCTCCAGTCATTCAGAGAAATATATATGTTGGCTGCGACGGCGCCCTAACCGTCTTACTGCGAAAAACCGTAAATCTTTCCGACATGAGTCAGCAAAAACTTACGGGAGGCCACTGCACGAAAAGTCGCGCGTTGGGCTCCAGAACAACGCGTGAGAATTTGTGCGCGCGTCATCTTGAGGGCTGAAAAAAGATAGCTCAACGTATCGCAGTTTTTCTTTTCTCTCCTGCTCTGCGTTCGTAAACAGGTCGGGTTATTCGTGCCGCTTTTTTAAGCCGAGGCTTCGTGCACAAGCGCATTTTCTCCGATAGCAGGCTTGCTTCCCTGCGTCTGCGCGCTTCACGTTGCTTCATCGCCTGCTTCACGATCCCGCACCTGGAGGGTTCGGCCTCCTTCCCCACTTTTTAAACAATACATCACATCATCATGTCCAAAGCCGCCCCCGCAAAAACCGCCTCCACCGCTGTCGCCACCGCCAATGCCGCGCGCGACAAAAACATCGAACTCGCCGTTTCTTCCATCACGAAACAATTCGGCGAGGGTTCGATCATGCGTTTGGGCGATTCGCACAAAATGAAGGTTGAAACGCTTTCGACGGGCTCGATCGCGGTCGACCTCGCTCTTGGCGTTGGCGGTCTGCCCAAGGGCCGCATCATCGAAATCTACGGACCGGAATCCTCCGGTAAAACCACGTTCTGTCTCAGCGTCATTGCCGAAGCTCAGAAAAGAGGCGGTTTGGCCGCGTTCATCGACGTCGAACACGCGCTCGATCCAAAATACGCCCGCGTGGTCGGCGTGAATCTCGACGATATTCTTATCTCCCAACCCGATTCCGGTGAAGACGCGCTGAACATCATGGAAGCGCTGATTCGTTCCAACGCGATCGACGTCATCGTGCTCGACTCCGTCGCCGCGCTCACCACAAGAGCCGAACTCGACGGTCAGATGGGCGACGCCACTGTTGGTGCTCAGGCTCGGCTCATGTCGCAAGCGATGCGCCGTCTCACCGCGGTCGTTAGCAAAACCCAGTGCGTCTGCATTTTCACCAACCAGATTCGCGAAAAGATCGGCGTCATGTTCGGCAATCCGGAAACCACCTCCGGTGGCCGTGCGCTGAAGTTCTTCGCCTCCGTCCGCATCGACATCCGCCGCAAGGACCAGATCAAGACCCCCGAGGGCAAGGTCATCGGCAACCGAACCAAGATCAAGGTGGTAAAAAACAAGGTCGCCCCTCCGTTCACCGAGTGCGAGTTCGACATCATGTACGACGAGGGCATTTCCAAGACCGGTTCCATCCTCGATCTCGGTCTGGAACATAAGGTCCTCGAAAAGAAAGGCGCTTGGATCGCCTACAATGGCGAACTCATCGGCCAGGGCCGCGACGCCGCCAAACAAACCCTCAGGGACAAACCCGACGTCGCCGAAAAGGTGATCAAGGCCGTGCTCGAAAAAGTCACCATCACCGGTGGCGCGACCGTCACGGGCGAGAGCGAAGAGTAAGTTTAGCTCCAACAAAATGTTCGTTAAACGCCGCCTGATCGCAAACCGCCGCGCAATTCTTTGTGTGGCGGCCGTTTTTTCCGCCACGGGGCTTGTTCAGGCGGCGGATTCCGCCGACAGCGCACCGGTTTTGATTTCCCGCACCGCCGGTCAGGGCGGCGGTTGGTCCTCGATCGCCGAACTCAAAAAAGCGGCCGAGGCGCACAATCCACGGGCCTGCGCCCAGTATGGCGACGCCCTGCTGCGCGGCGACGGGGTAAAGCAGGACACCGCGCAGGCGATGATGTTTTTGCGCGAGGCATTCGACGCTGGCGAACCCAATGCCGCCTTCCGCCTCGGCAAAATTTACGACGATGGCGAACACGCGCCGCAGGATTTCGCGAAAGCCTTTAGTTATTATGCAATCGCTGCCAAAGCGGGCGTGGTCGAAGCGCAGTACAACCTCGGTGTACTCTACGTCAGCGCCCGCGGCACGAAGCGCGATTACGTCGAGGGGCTCGCCTGGCTGATCGTCGCGACAAAAAAAGGCGCCACAGGTGAGGGCGAGGAAAAGACCCGCGAGCAGATGCAGAAAATCAAACTCGGCCAGCTCATAAGCGCGGCCGAAAAGCGAGCCGCCGCGATTTTGAAGGATCCTTCGGTGGCTGAAGTCAATTTCACCCCGCCAAAACCAGTCGCTCCCGCTAATATTTCGCCGCCCGCCAAGGTCGACCTCGGCGACGCGCCATCGAAGCCGGGCACCGTGAAAGTGGCGCCACCGTCCCTCGCTCTGCCTGACGTGAGCAAAAATATCGAGAGCCGCCTCAACACCACGCAGGAACTCAGCCCGCCCGTCAGCCTTGTTACGCCCCGCCAGACGATCAAAAGCTGGACCACGCTGATGGCCCTGCGCGCCGAAGCTGCGCAACGCGAACCGATCGCCATGTGGGCGGTCGCCAAGGTTCATCTCGATGGCAAACTGGTACCCGCCGATCCGAAACGCGCGATGGAGCTTTTCGAGGAAGCCGCTACCGCAGGCAGCGCCGATGCCGCCTACCAACTCGGTGAAATGTATTCGTGCGACACCTACGTGCCCCACGATGACACGAAGGCTTTTAACTATTTCAAACAGGCCGCCCTCGGTAAAGTGCGCCCCGGCTACTATAACCTTGGGGCCTGTTATATGAACGGCTCCGGCACGCCGAAAGACGTGGTGGAAGGTCTCGCCTGGCTGATCGTCGCGAAAAAACACGACATCGATCCGCACGCCGAAGGCATCGCCCGCATCCGTCTTCAAAATAGCGATCCCGCGAAAATTCCCCTCGCCGAGAAACGCGCCGAACAGATTCAAAAAGAGCTTTTCCCGGAGCCCAGGAAAGCGGCCAGGAAATAACGGCGCGCCTTTTCCTTTGGCGTTTTTGCAGAGACGGGTTTTTGTTCGCGTTACATGGCCAGCAATCAGGACACCATCGCCGCTCTTTCCACGCCTGTGGGCACCTCCGCCATCGCGGTGTTGCGAGCGAGCGGCCCGGCTTGCGCCGACGTGACTCGCGCGATTTTTGGGCAACTCCCTTCGCCCCGGTTTGCCACGCATTTCGACTATTGCGCTCGCGATGGGCAGATCCTCGATGATGTCATTGCGACGTATTTCGCCGCGCCAAATTCCTACACGGGCGAAGATACCTTGGAAATTTCCTGCCACGGAAATCCGTTCATTGCGCAAAAAATCCTCGAAGACTTGCTCGAGCGCGGTTGCCGTCACGCTGAAGCGGGTGAATTCACCCGACGCGCATTTTTGAGTGGCCGCATCGACCTGAGTCAGGCTGAGGCGGTGATGGATCTCATTCACGCGCGCAGCGAACGCGCTCTCGCCGCAGCCAATCAACAACTTCGCGGCAGCCTCGGTCGTCACTTGGCGCAGCTGACCGATGACATTCTTTGTGCACTCGCACGCATCGAGGCCTACATCGATTTTCCAGATGAAGATCTGCCCACCGAAGACCGTGGCATCGTTTTGGACAGCATCGATAAACTCATCGGCGGAACCAAACAACTTCTTGCCACGCAACATTATGGCGATCTCCTCCGCGACGGTATAAAAACCGTCATCATTGGCGAACCCAACGCCGGCAAAAGCTCCCTCCTGAATCGCCTCGTCGGCCGCGAACGTGCGCTCGTCAGCCCCGAACCAGGTACCACGCGGGATTTCATCGAGGAACGCGTGGTGATCGGCCCTCACTGTATTCGCCTAATCGATACAGCCGGTCTTAATCCCTCCCCTGCCCCGCTCGAAAAACTGGGCATGGCCAAAACGCTCGAGCGCGCCGCGGAAGCCGACTTGTTTCTCCTCGTGCTGGATGCTACGCGTCCACATCCGGGCTTTCCGGCGGAAATCGAGGACCGCCTCAACGCGGAGAATGCGCTCGTGGTTTTGAACAAGTCCGACCTTGGCGCGCGCGCCGAAGCGACGAAGGAATTGGCAGGCCACGAATCCGTGCAGGTCTCTGCGCTGACGGGCGCCGGCATCGACGCGCTTACCGCGGCGATTGTCCGACGAGCCGACGCTTTTTCCCAGACTCACGGTGAAGAAATCATCGCGATCAACGCCCGCCACGCCGATGCACTTCGACGCGCGCAAGCATGTCTCGCGGAAGCTCGCGCCAAGCTCGTGACACAAGGCCCGACCGAACTCCTCGCCAGCGATCTCCGCGGAGCGCTCGACGCCTACGGCGAAATCGGAGGCAAAATCGACAACGAGCGCATGCTCGATCGCCTCTTTTCCACCTTCTGCATCGGCAAGTAATTCTGCTTAGGTTCACATGCCCCCATTCAGACGCATGAACTCTGTAATGGTCGGCCAAACACGTTTGTCATCTATTAGATGACAAACGTATGGCTGAGCTCTGGGAATAGCATAACGGCATTAAATTATGGGTCGGCTTCCCCACGAGGGCGGTTGGGAAAGAACTGAGCCTGAAAACCATAGTTATTCTTTGCATCCTAGGTCATCGTTGTGCTAACTTTGTGACCAACAGTTATTTAACTTGTTTACTTACAATAAGATACCATTCGACGTGATTGTCTGCGGCGCCGGCCATGCCGGCTGTGAAGCGGCCTTGGCGGCTGCGCGCATGGGTGCCTCCACCCTACTTCTTACGGGCAATCTCGACACCGTTGCCCAAATGAGCTGCAACCCCGCAATCGGAGGCCAAGCGAAAGGCCAAATTGTGCGAGAAATCGATGCCTTAGGCGGCGAGATGGGCATCAACACCGATGTTACGGGAATTCAATTTCGCTTGCTCAATGAATCGAAAGGGCCGGCCGTTCAGTCTCCCCGCGCTCAGTGCGACAAGAAGGCCTATCAATTCCGGATGAAACACACGCTGGAACTCCAGCCTAACCTTCAGCTCTTCCAAGCCACCGTCACTAGCCTTATCTTCGAGCACGGTAAAGTCATTGGCGTGCAGACCAACCTTGATGTCACTTTCAAGGCGGCGACCGTCGTGGTGACCACCGGTACTTTCCTTCGAGGCTTGATGCATATTGGCCAGAACAAGAACGAAGGTGGCCGTCTCGGCGATTTCAGCGCCAAAACTCTCTCAGCCAGCTTTCTTGAAGCTGGAATCGAACTTCAGCGCCTTAAAACCGGCACCCCTGCCCGCTTACTGGGCCGGAGCATCGATTTCAGCAAGATGGATGAGCAGAAAGGCGACGCGGTCCCTACTCTCTTCGCTTATCACGACACCCGCGACCCGCGTGATTTGTTCCACGTGGAACAAACCGGCGAAAATGCTCTCGGCTGGGCTCCGGGTTCCAATCAAGTCTCCTGCTGGATGACTTACACCACGGCTGAGACCGCGCAAATCGTCCGCGACAATCTTCGCAAGTCCGCCATGTATTCGGGCGAGATCAAAGGCGTTGGCCCGCGCTACTGCCCAAGCATTGAAGACAAATTTGTTCGTTTTGCGGATAAGCCGCGCCATTTGCTTTTCCTCGAACCAGAAGGCCGTTCGACCAATGAGTATTACATCAACGGACTGTCGACCTCGCTTCCTTTCGAGGTTCAGCTCGAAATGGTCCACAGTATTCCGGGTTTGGAAAACGCCATTTTGCTAAGGCCGGCCTATGCGGTTGAGTATGATTTCGCGCCTCCAACCCAGTTATTTCCGTCTTTAGAATCTCGAAAGGTCGAAAACCTATTCTTTGCCGGTCAAATCAATGGGACATCCGGTTACGAAGAAGCGGCGGCTCAAGGACTCGTCGCGGGCGTGAACGCTGTACGAAAACTGCGAAGTCAACCGCCGATGGTAATCGGCCGACACGAGGCCTACATCGGCGTGATGATCGACGACCTCGTAACAAAGGGTACGCAAGAACCATACCGGATGTTTACGAGTAGGGCGGAGCACCGGCTTTTATTTAACCATGGCAGCGCCGAACTTCGCCTTTTGCCGCACCTTCAGGAACATCGACTCGTCACCGCGAGTCGCTTGGAACGCATCCTCCAAAAAAAGGAGCGGGTGGGGGAGTGGTGCCAGAAACTCGAAAAACTGCGTCTGACCGGGGCCAATGGCACCCTAGCGGACGGAATGCGCCGCGCGGCGACGGGCGGCGGTGAGCCGCCAGTTTTGCCGGAAGAATTCCGCTCTTTGCCGCCGGAAGTTCAAAGCGAGGTTTCGTATCGCGTTAATTACCAAGGATACTTGGCCCGCGAACAGCGGCAAATCGAGAAACTCAGCGAAGTTGAGAAAATCAAAATTCCAACGGGTTTTGACTTCCTTAACCTCCGCGGCCTGCGCAAGGAAAGCGCGCTTAAGCTGCACCAATTCCGGCCTTACACCTTGGGCCAAGCCAGCCGCATCAGCGGAGTTAACCCAGCTGATATCAACGTCTTAATGGTAAAACTCGCAGCAGGTAGAACGGTGGAGTAGGAGCTGAACTGCCAGAGTAAGCTAACTGCGCACAAGTATGCGCTTAGGTCGGTCTTGCATTAGGAATTATCGGCAGAAATTGTCCCAAAAGTTTGTCATCTATTAGATGACAAACGTTCTGGGTATTGAAGACCTTCGATTTGTGCACGGCGGGGCTGGGGGTCAATGGCATCGATCTGGAGTACGCCGATGCCCGAGCAATTGGGAAGAGGTTGCGCTTCGATTCCTAAAAACCATCACGTAATAAAACGCGTTCTCCGTTGAAGCCTTCGTCTGCTCCTCCGTGGTGTCTTCCACAGGCACCTAAAAGGCAACATGGTAGTTGCATGAGCGGGAGGAGGAGTTCGCTTGTAACATTTGTGAAACGGTGGGGTAAAATCGCTCGGCATTTGTGACTTGTGGGTTCAGCTTGTCTCACGTTATGGATGCAAAGCCTAAAAAGATTTTGATCGTCGACGACGAAGCGGATGTCACCGATTTGGTGGCTTATCATTTGCGTGCCAAAGGCTTCCACGTGGAAACCTTGAACGACCCCAACGGCAGCATTGGAATTGCTCGTACGTTTGTCCCCGATTTGGTGGTGCTCGATGTGATGATGCCTGACCTCAACGGCATCCAAATCTGTCGGATGCTGCGGGCCGATCCTAAGCTGCAAAAAGTCCCGGTGATTTTTCTTACCGCGAAAGCCGAGGAGTCTGATCGCATCCAAGGACTGGAGACGGGGGCGGATGACTATATCTGCAAGCCATTTAGCACAAAGGAATTAGTTCTTCGGATCCAAACTATTTTGCGTCGCGTGACCGAGGGCGCGCCGGCTGAACCAAAGCATTTGCAGATCGGTCAGATCGCAATCGATGTTGATCGGCATATTGCCACGGTGGCCGGTCTTCCAGTGGAGCTGACGGCGACGGAATTTAAATTGCTACGATTGCTGATGGAGCGTCGCGGTCGAGTGCAGACGCGTGAGCATCTTTTGATCAACGTCTGGAATTACGAAACGGAAATCGAGACACGCACGGTCGACACGCATGTACGGCGTCTGCGCGAAAAGCTGGGTGCGGAGGCTGCTTGGATTGAAACCATACGCGGGGTAGGGTATCGCATGGCGGATCGAAAATCCGACGCATGTGTATCCTGATTTCAATTACGCTCGGCCTCGCCTTGGTGGCAGCCCTTGTGGCTTTGTGGCGGCAGCACCGGTTGATGCGCCAACTGCACACCGCGCTGCTCAACCGCCAGCCGATCCTGAGCGAGTCCCTCCGGACCGGCGGCGATCATGATTGGAATCACGTTTCGCAGGCCGCAAATGACTTGATTGCGGAATTCGGTCGGTTGCAGCAAATCCGTTCCGGGCAATTAACGCAGTTGGAGGCGACGCTCGGAAGTTTGCAGGAGGCGGTCTTGATCGTCGATTCGGGCAACCGAATTATTCTGGCGAACAATGCGATGCAGGAAATTTTTCCGCGCGCGGCGAATATTCTTGGCCAACGCCTGGAGCAGGTCCTGCAAAGTGCGGCGTTTCTTCAATACGTGGACGATGTACGCAAAGGCGAAGCCCAGCCGCAGTATGAAATCGAGTTTGCCGAAGGGAATCGCGCGATTTGGGTCGAAGCCACCGGCACGAAAATTCCTTCTCTGGGCGCCGATAAAAATCCGTGGGCGCTCTTTGTATTGCACGATATCACCAAGCAGAAAAAACTTGAGGCGGTGCGAAAGGATTTCGTTGCGAACGTCTCGCACGAACTGCGCACGCCGCTCAGTGTGATCAAAGGTTACGTCGAGACTTTGGTCGATGACCACCAGACGATCCCCATCGAAGACCGCGAACGTTTCCTCCGCACGATCCAGCGGCATACGGAACGCTTGAACTCTTTGCTGGACGATTTGCTGGTTTTGTCGCGCTTGGAATCGATCAACCCGGGCCTGCGCCGCGAGTCGACCAACTTGGCTGATATTTTGCGCACCGTTATCGAGGACTTCCGCGCGCGTCCGTCGGCGGCTGAGCACAAGATTGCCGCGACCTTCGCACCGATGATCGGGCCGCTGCTCATCGATCCATTGAAAATCACGCAGGTCTTGGAAAACCTAATCGACAACGCGCTCAAGTACACGCCCAAAGGTTCGCAGATCGACGTTTCAGCCAGTGTGCGCGAAGGAATGATCGAGATGAGCGTGCGCGATAACGGCCCGGGGATTCCCGCAGCGGACCTGCCGCATATTTTCGAGCGTTTTTATCGGGTGGACAAAGGTCGCTCGCGGGAAAAAGGCGGCACGGGTCTTGGTTTGAGCATTGTCAAACATATCGTGCAGCTTCACGGCGGCCAGGTGCGCGTCGAAAGCACACTGGGGCAGGGGACGACCTTCTGCTTTTCTTTGCAGCAACGAAGTGGTTAGATTTTTACGCGGGCTGGCTTGGGAAGCGAACGCTCGCGCAACCAGGCGAAGATCACCGGCGTGACAATCAGAATGTGCACGAGGCTGGAGAGCATGCCTCCGACGACGGGAGCGGCGAGCGGCTGCATGATTTCCGCGCCGGTGCGACTGCTCCAGAAAATCGGCAGCAACGACGCGACAGTGGTGGCGACGGTCATGACCTTGGGGCGCAACCGCAGTCGCGCGCCGGCTTTGATCGCGCCGAGCAATTCATCGTGGTTCAGTTCGCGGCCGACTTCGGCGCGCTTTTTGGCAATGGCTTCTTCCAGGTACACGACCATGACGACGCCGGTCTGGATCGCCGTGCCGAACAATGCGATATAACCAACCCAGACGGCCACGCTGAAATTGAAACCCATGAAGTGTTGCAGAAGCACCCCGCCGGTGAGCGCGAACGGCACGGCGAGAATTACATGGGCCGCCTCGGAGATCGAATGGAACGTCATCACCAGCAGGCCAAAGATGATGAGCAACACGATGGGGAAAACGATTTTCAACGTTTCACGGGCACGGATCTGATTTTCGTACTGGCCGCTATATTCGATGGTCATGCCGGGATCGAGCTTTAGCTCCTTGCCGACGCGCTCCTTGATTTCATCGACAAAGCCGCCGAGGTCACGCTCGTTCACGTTGGCCTGAACGTAGACGCGCAGGCGGCCGTTTTCGCTGGCGATTTCGTTTGGACCAATGACGCGTTTGACGGTGGCGACCTGTTTCAAAGGCACATAAGCGCCGGACGGCGTCGGAATCACCAAGTCGCCAATTTTTTCGATGTCATCGCGGTCGGCGCGATCGAGCCGAACCTGAATGGGCCAGCGTTCACGACCTTTGATTGTGGTGGCCACGGTGGTTCCCCCGAGGCCGGTTTCGACGTAGCGGAAGAGGTCGGCCATTTTCAGACCATAGCGGCCCATCTCGGCGCGATTGGCTTCGATTTCGAGATAGGGTTTGCCCTGCACGCGCGAAGGGGCGACGCCGGTGGCGCCAGAAATGGCGGTAATAATGCGTTCCAGTTCGAAGGCCTTTTGTTGAAGAGCGTCGAGATTGTCGCCGAAAATTTTCACGCCGACCTGTGCGCGTATGCCAGTACTCGTCATCAAAATTCGATTTTCGATCGGTTGCAAAAATCCCGGGACGTAGCCCGGCACGGCGGTGAGTCGCTCGATGAGTTCACCGATGATCTGCTGCTTCGTCACGCCGGGCCGCCAGTCTTTCTGCGGCTTCAGCATGATGGTGGTTTCGATCATTTCGATAGGCGCGGGATCGGTCGCGGTTTCGGAGCGTCCAAGTTTACCGGCTACGGAGACGACTTCCGGGTGCTGGCTGATGACTTTGTCCTGCCAGGCCATGATGCGTTTCACCTCGGTGAGCGAGGTGGCTGGAAGCAGCACGGGCATGAAAAGCAGGCTGCCTTCCTCAAGTGTCGGCATGAACTCGCTGCCGAAACCTTCCGTGTGCTTGGCGACGGACGGTGCGGCTTTGTGCAACCACGAATTCATCGCGCGAGGCAAACCGAAGGCTATCACCAAACAGGTTACCAGCAGCGTGAAGGCGAGACTGAGCACGGTTTTACGGTGGGTGAGTGCCCAGTCGAGCGTGGGGTTATAAGCCTTCAGCAGGAATTTCATCAGCCAATTTTCGTGCTCCGGCTTGAAGGGCCCGCGGACGAGCAACGTACAGAAAACCGGGACGGCAGTGATGGCGAGAAGGGTGGCGCCAAGCAGGGCAAACGATTTTGTGTAGGCGAGGGGATGGAAGAGTTTTCCCTCTTGGCCGCTGAGCAGAAACACCGGCACGAAGGCGAGGATGATAATCGCCATTGAAAAAAACATCGGACGGCCGACCTGTGTGGCGGCTTCGAGCGTTTCCTTGAACGTTTCGGCGGCGGTGAGGCGGCGTTTCAAGTGCTCCTCCGCAATCTCGCAGTGCCGGATCACGTTTTCGGTCATCACGATGCCGGCATCGACCAGCACGCCGATGGAGATCGCGATGCCCGTCAGCGACATGATGTGCGACGGAATGCCGAACTCTTTCATAAGGATAAAAGAGATCAGGATCGACGCAGGCAGCGGCAGCGTGACGATCAGGATGCTGCGGAAGTGGAACAGAAAGAGGATGTGCGCGAGCGTCACGAGGATAACTTCCTCGGTCAGCGCGTGCTTGAGCGTGTCGATGGCACGCTCGATCAAATCGCTTCGGTCATAGAACGATTCTACGGTCACACCTTTCGGCAGGCCGGGCGCTATGGCGGCGAGCTTGGCCTTTACGTCGTTGATGACCTTGTAGGCATTTTCTCCATAGCGCATAACGACGATGCCGCCGACGACTTCGCGGCCATTCACGTCGAGCGTGCCGCGGCGGAAATCGCCCCCAATCTCCACGCGGGCAACGTCGCGCAAATAGAGCGGCGTGCCATTGCGCGGCATGAGCGGGATGGATTCGAGATCGGAGATTTTGCCGACGAGACCGACGCCGCGCACGATGTATTCGGCGCCATTTTCCTCGATGGTTTTGCCGCCGACGTTGAGATTGCTGGCGCCGAGAGCATCCATCACCTCGCCGAGCGGTACGCCAAATTGTTTCAATTTGAGCGAGGAGACCTCGACCTGGTACTGTCGCACGAAACCACCAAGGCTGCCGATTTCAGCAACGCCGGGAACCGCCGCGAGTTGATAACGAATGAAAGTATCCTGAAGCGTGCGCAGGGAACCGAGATCCTGCTGACCGGACTGATCCTTCAAATAATATTGGTACACCCAGCCCAACCCCGTTGCATCCGGACCGAGGCGGGCGGCGATTCCCTCTGGCAAAAGGTTCCCCAGTGAATTGAGACGTTCGAGCACGCGGGTGCGGGCAAAGTAATTTTCAATCTTATCGTCGAAGATGACGGTGAGGAACGAAAAGCCGAACATCGAAGTGGCGCGCACGGTTTTCACGCCGGCCAGACCCTGAAGCGAAACGGATAGAGGGTAGGTGATCTGGTCTTCCACTTCCTGCGGCGAGCGCCCCGGCCAGTCGGCGTAGACGATCACCTGGTTTTCCGACAAATCGGGAATGGCGTCGATCGGGATGGTGCGCAGCGCGAAGAATCCCCACGCACAAAGGCCTAGAAAGGCGCTTAGGACGAGAAAGCGGTTGTGGAGCGACCAAGTGATGATGCGATTGATCATTTAGAAAATGGAGGTCAAACCTCGAAAGGGCCACAGGAGAGCGCAGAGCTCGGACACAGAGGGCACTGAGAATCGCGGGTAGGCCGGGTTTGTCAGACTCTGTGAACTCTGTGTCATCGCTCTGTGTTCTCCGTGGCGAAATTTGTCTTTAGGTTATTTTATTTCTTCACCGCAGTCGGACATGGCGGAGCCGAAGAAGGGATTGCGCATCGGTTCGCCGCGCTGGAGCCAGCGGCCGGTGCCGAGGACGGGAGACATCGGACATTGATAAATTTTCACCGCACCGGAGTGGTGCAGATGAGCGGTTTTCGCGAGGTCGGCCACTGCGGTGCTGAAAACTTCGAATGAGCGTCGAGCCGCTTTGATGTCAGGAGAGGCTTTCAGTCCCTCGGTGAATTGTGCGAGCGGGCCTTTGGCAGCGTCGGGCGACGACTTCACATAGGCCGCGAAATTTGTCTGAAGGCTGGGAATGAGCTTTTGATATTTCTCCAAATCATCGCTCGCAAGTGCGTCGGCCGCATCGGCCGCGGCGAGGACGAGCGGTTTTAGCGTCTCGATGTCGGCAGCGTGTTCTTCGGCCATGGGTTTTTCCGACGCCGATTCTCCGCTCGCGCTGTGCGCGAGTTGCGCCTGACCGTCGAGAAGCAGAGCGCCCTGGGTGACGACACGTTCATTTGCATGCAGTCCGCCGCGGACCGAATAGTATTCGTCGCCTGCCGCGGCGATTTCGATGGTGCGCGGTTCGTACACACCGCCGCCTTTGTCAACGTAGACGAGCGGCTTCGCTTGTGTATGCAAAACGGCACTACGCGGGACGAGTGTGGAATCAGGAACTTCGACCCGTACGTGGCCGGTGGCCGTGACACGGTGGAGCAGTTTCCGCTCGGCATTGTCGATGACCACGCGAACACGCGCGGTGCGAGTCATGGGATCGAGGTTCGGGTTGATGAAGGTGATTTGTGCGCCAAAGACTTCGCCGGGGCGCGAAGGCGTTGCCACCTCGACGTGCTGCCCCACGCGCAGCCAGGCAAGGTCGGACTCATAGGCGTCGAACAAAAACCACATCTTGGAAAAATCCGCGATCGTGAGAATGGGCGCGCCGGTCATGACATAGCTGCCTTCGTAGGCATTGCGCTCCAAAACCGAACCACCGACAGGCGCCAGAATTTCAGTCTCGCGGCTCACCGTTTCGGCTTTGGCGAGCGCGTCGATCTGCTCGGAGAGAAGGCCGAGACGAAGGAGCTTTTCGCGGGCGGCCGCGGCGAGGGGCGAATCGCTGCCACCTTGCGCGAGCGCGTGGAACTCCTGTCGCACCTGCAATAATTCAGGCGAATAAACGAGCGCGAGTGGCTGGCCGGCGGCGAATTCCTGTCCGACTTGGTTCACAAAAAGCTTTTCAAGCCGAACCTCGGTATAGGCGGAAACGATGCGGTGGCGCGTATCGTCGTCCTCGATCGTGCCGGTGACACGAAGCGTGCGGGTGAGCGGGCCGGTTTTGACTTCGCTGGTCTGGACTCCGATCACGGAGGCGGTCGCGGGCGTGAGAGTGACGAGCCCGTTTTTTGTCTCGAAGCCGGCGTCACCCTCGTAGACCGGCACCAGGTCCATGCCGCAGATCGTGCATTTGCCGGGTTTGTCGGACTTGATCCACGGATGCATCGGACTTTGGTAGAACTTGATCGTACGTCCGCCGGCCGTTGCCGAACCAGTCGCAGAGGCATGATCGCGTTTTGCGATAAAGAATCCGGCGCCGCCGGCGACGGCGGCCGTGAGAAGGACGATTAGAAAAGTTTTGGCGTTCATTGGGTGACGTCTTGTGCGGTCAGAAAATCGTAGGAGGCGGTGGCTTGGGCGTGTTCGCTGCGAACCTCGACCAGCTTCATTTCGGTTTCGAGCAGGGCGCGCTGGGCCATGACGACCTCCAGCAATGGCGCCTGACCGCTCTCATAGGCACGGTGCTGAGTGGCGGCTTGCTGCTGTGCGAGGGGAAGAAGTTCGTTGCGGTAGCGGGCGATCTGCGTGGCGGTGATATTGATGCGTTGGATCACGCCTGCGACCATGCCAGCGAGTTCGCTTTCGGTCATTTGCACCTCGGCGCGCGCGGCGGTGATCATGCTGCGCGCTTCGGCGCGCTGGGCTTTGTTGCGCTTGTCGTTAAACCAAGGCACGCTGAACGCCACGCCGGTGTCGTAACTGGAAATCACGTCGCCACTGCGATTCATCTGGCGGCCACGCACCATGATTTCAGGATCGATCGCACGATTTTTTTCCGCGATGGCGAGCTGGGCCTCGGCCGCTTTCACGCGGCGCGCGGCGCGAGCGAGCTCCGGATTGTGAAGGCGGGCGTGGGCCAGCGCTTCGGCGGGCGTGATCGAAATCGGACGAGCCTCAGGCAGGTTGAGAGGCGCGATCGCGGTCGCGGGCTCTCGCAACATCAAGGCGTTGAGTTTGCTGACGTCTTCTACGCGCATCGCGGCGAGATCGGCCTGTTCGGCATCGAGTCGCGCGAGTTCGGCCTGCGTGGTGATCAGATCCGCCTGCATGCGTTGACCGCGCTCATAAGCCTGGCGGGTCAACGTCACGGTTTGACGAAGGAGCGCGCGGAGACGTTCGTTAACGGCGGCTTTTGTATCGACAGCGGCAATACGCAGGTAGGCGGTGCGTGCCTGGTTGAACAAGTCGCGTTCGCGAACGGCGATGGCGGCATCGGCGACTCCGGCTTCCGCTGCGGCGGCTTCGGAGCGGAGTTTGTTGCGACGGCTCAGCGGAAGCTCTTGCGAGGCGGTCACCTCGATTTCCGAGTAAGTCGCGAAGCGTAACGTATCCTCGCGACGCCACTCGACTCCAACCTTCGGATCCATCCAAGCTTTTTCCTGCGCCACGCGCGCCCTCATGGCTTCGGCTTCGGCGCGCGAAGCGGCGAGCGCTGGATGATGTGTGCGAATGGCGGAAAAAACATCGCCGAGCGTCAGCGGCGGCGGCGGTTCTTCAGCGGCCATGGTGCTGGCGAACAGCACCGTGGCGAGAAAGCTTAAGGCTGGGCGTCGCATGGAAGATCAGGCCTTTTTCTTTTGAGCGGCTGCCTCGTCGATCAGCTTCAGATACTTGGCGGGATCTTTTTTGAATTTGCCAATGCACATCTTGCAGCAGAAGCGCACGAGGCGGTCGGGTTTGCCTTCTTCTTTATGGATATAGTCGATGGGTGTCCCCATCTCGCCGAGCTTTTCGCCCGAAACGACGCACGTATCAAGCGGGTAGGCCGCGGTGTCGGCAGCTGCGATCAATTGCACCGATGTCGGTTTGGCGGCACAGCAACCGCCGCAGGAGGAATCGCCGGCGGCGAACGCCAGGGAGGCGAGGGAGACAAAAGGGAGGAGGAGGAGTGATTTTTTCATATGGGAATAAATGCGGAACAGCCTCCTTACGCCCGACAACTGGCGAAACCCTCAAATATTTTGAATAAATCTGAGGGGTGCGCTTATCCTCAGGTGTACGGTGAGCAAAGAAATCATCATGAATCCAAATCCGAACGACGCAGAACTGGGGCCGCTGCTCCGGGAAAATTTTCAGGTTGGGCCCGCAAAAACCCCCGCGTTTCGTGCTGAGGTGTGGGCTCGCATTGAGGCCAGGCGCCGGGCTCCCGTGACTTGGAGCGCATGGCTGCGACTGAATGCGATGCGTTTTGCCCTGCTCACGATCGCTACGATAACAATTGGCAGTGTCGGTGGCGGCTGGATCGCCAAAGCCCAGACCGACCAAAACCGCGAGCAGCTGGTGCGGCAGTACCTCGCGAGCATCGATCCGCACCAGAAAATCTAAGCCGCACACCGATGAAATTCCGCTGGATCGCCGCCTTTTTGATTTTCGCCCTTGGGTTGGTAGCGGGTGGTTCGACCTATCTTTGCTTCCGCAAGCCGCTGCCGGTGGCATCCGCGGGAGAGGATGCGTCGCTTCTTTGGCTGCGCTCGGACTTTAATTTACCTGCGGACAAGATGGCGCGCATCGCTCAACTGCACGAAGCCTATCGGGGAATCTGCGACGAGCATTGCCGCCAGATTCGCGAAGCACGCGTCACTGTGAAAAAAATGCGCGCCGCCTCGGCCGAGCATTGCGACATCGTCGCCGCCGAAGCAAAAGTGGCCGATCTGGACCGCGTGTGTGTTACGAGCCTGGAGGCCCACCTGCGGGAAATTGCCGGCGTGATTGGCGGTAATGAAGGAGAGCGTTATCTTGCCGTCGTGTTGCCACGCATCGCGCATTTTGATCATTCCGGAGCGCCGAACCTTAATCTAGACACCACGGACAAGACGCATGACCACCACGCCCATCACTGAGACGGGCACGCCGACGGATGAGGACCTGATGGTGGCGCTGCAAGGAGGCCAGGATGCAGCGCTTGCTTCGCTCATGGAGCGCTGGGAACTTCCGGTGAAAGCATTTCTCCAGCGCCTCGGTGTTCCCGCGGCCGACGTGGAGGACGTGGCACAGGAAGCATTCGTGAAACTTTACGAAACACGGGCGCGGTTTCACGCCGGCTCGGCTTTCAAACCATGGTTACTCACGCTCGCAGGCAATCTCGGGCGTAATCGGTTGCGGTGGAGATTCCGGCGGCGCGAAGACAGCATCGAGGCTATCGACGCGGCTCAAGCTGGCGGTTTTCAACCGGCTGATCCCACGGCGATGACAGGCGCGGTAGTCGCGGAAAAAAACGCGCTCCGGCAGACGGTGCGCGCAGCGGTGGAAGCGTTGCCGAACAATTTGCGAGAGGCAGTCGTGTGCGTGGAACTGGAAGAAATGAGTTACAACGACGCTGCACAGGTCATGAAATGCTCAACCAAGGCCGTGGAAACCCGGCTGTACCGTGCGCGGCAATTGTTGCGCACGACGCTGCAGAGCTGGCTGACGAAAGAGTGAGCGATGACGGATGCGACTTGGGGGAGGCCGACATAAAAATAAGGGCGCCGGATGTTGGCGCCCTGGTTTGAGAATTTCGCGAATTAGGATTTCGCCTTGGTCGCGCAGCAGCTCATCGAGCTGTCATTGCAGTCGGAACAATCCATGTTCGTGCTGACGACCTTGCGGATCGGAAGGCCGCGCGGGCCGGTGGTGACCTGAACCACCTCGGTGACTTTGCACTTCGAAGTGGGGGTCTGGGCAGCGGCATCGCGCGCGGCTTTGGCAGATCGGGCGACGGCGCCCACGCGGGTGAAATAGTCGGCGCCGGGACCGGCGCTAAGCGAGGAGGAACCTAGAGCGACCAGTGCGACGAGGGGCAGAAGAATGCGGAAGGATTTCATGAGAGGGTGTTTTGATTGTTTTGGTGAATTAACTTCGAGTCACCTTACACTCGGTTATTGGCGAAACCCTCAGGAATTCCTCAGAAAACCTGCGACAAGAAATGAGAGGCGCCATGTAGCTTTGCCTCGTTTCGAAACGGCGCCGGCGGCGCGCCACAATCGAGCCCGACTAACAGCCTAACGCTTCAGCAGGAGCAACCAGGCGCCCGAGGAGGGTTTCGCAAAACGGTTGTCGCGGTCGAATTTCGCAGACTGAACGGCGCCGGTTTTCGCGTCGCACCAGAGGGCGGTGCGATGGGTGCCGGCGTTCTTCAATTCGACGAAGGCGGATTCGCCTTCGGGGAGGAAATAAAGCGAGATGCTGCGGTTTTCATTGGCGAGGAGCCAGGTGCTATTACCGGTATCGACCGGTTTTAGTTCGGCGAGACAGTCTCCGAGATGCTCGCGCACGAAAGCGATGAAGGCGCGGTCATCGCGATCGTTTTTCAGCGGCTGGGCGGCGGCGTAATCGGCCAGCAGCGGCATCGCGCCGCCCGCCATTAAGATCGGAACCGGACCCTGACCCGCGTGGGGAGCGATGATGGCTTTGTCGGGGAAGCGGTCGCGATATTCGCGGACTTGTTTGTACACGAGTGCGGCCGTGCCCTGTGGAATGAGATCCTTGCCGAAGGCGGCGGTGCGGTCCTCGCGGAAAGCAGTTTTGCCATCGCTGTGCGGGGCAAAGAGGGAACCATCAGCCAGATACTGCCAGTAGCGCTGGTCGACGGCGGCGACGAGCGAGGCGCGTTTGGGGTCGGCGAGAATGGCATCGGTGATGGCTTTGCTGGTATTGAGAACGATGAATACGCGTTTGCCGCGGGCGGCCTGCCATTCGGCGACGGTATCGAGGAAGAATTGTTGGAACGAGAGCGGGCCGGCGAATTGGAAGGCGAGGGTGTGGATGACGTTGGGTTGCCCGTCGAAGGCGTCGAGGCCGTGCCAAATGAAAAGCCGGTGCAACTCGCGGCGCACGGGATGGCTGATATCGTAGAAGTCGGCGACGATGCCGATTCGCGAACCGTTATTGGTGAAAGGTGGCGGTTCGGTGAAGCCGGTTTCCTGAATGCAGTTGGCGGAGCGCCAGGGAAATTCGGCCCAGTGTGCAGCGGCTTCGACAAAGTTATGATGATTGTAGAAATGATGGTAGAGAATCATGTCGCGGTGGGCGCACTCGGTCGCGAATTCACGGAGACGATTCCAATACCAAGGGTTGAACTTCGTGAGATCGTATTTGCTCAGTCCATCGGCGGCGGTGCCTTGGCCGCTGCGAGCCCACGGCGTTTCATAAAAAGGGGCACAGACATCGGCGTCGGGCTGGCTGATGGTGAGATGAGAATCGCGGCGGCGGTCGTACCAAAGGCCGGGCCAGACGTGGACAAGGGTATTGCCGTTTGCGGCGAGGCGGGTTGCGAGCTCGGACAGATCTTCAGTCAGGCCGGGTCCGGTTTTACCTGGAACCCAGCGCGTGGCGCTCCAGCCAAGTTCGGCGGCGCGGGCTGGGATCGCCTGGCCTTTCCACCAAGCGTTGCTGGTGGCTGTGCCGAAAAGAACTTTGTTGCGAATAGTGAAGCGGCCATTGGTGATGCCGAAGGGTGCGGAAAGTGAGACCGGCGGCGAAAAAACGGACGGCGGAGCGGATTGGCCGGAGGCCGTAGATTGGAGATCGGAGGTCGGGGGTCGGGAATCGGCGCGGTTTGACGCGGGTTCGGATTTGACGGATTGCCGGGCGGCGAGCTGAGTGCGGTAGAGGGAAAGTTTAGTGGAGTCGGAAAGGTTTTGGTTACTGGCACCAGGCGGGTTTTCGGCGAGGATTTTTTTGGCCGTGCAGTTCCACGCCATGGAATTGGCGGCATTCCAGCCGGCGCCCTGAAAACGTTCGCCGAGGGTGCCGAGGACGAGGGAGCCACCGTCGATTTTCACGTTGTCAAAGAGTGTGCCGGAAGCCCAGCTCTCGATGGATCCGCTGTCTCCCGTCGCATGGGTAGCCACGCATTCGAAGAACACATTCGGCCCGGCCGCGCAGTGTCCCACGAGAAAAGGATGACGTGCGCCGTCGGCGGTGCAGCGTTGCACGAGGATTTGTTGTCCACCCACGTAGAAACCGAAGCGCCGCCAGCCAGCGTCGGCACCGACCGGCGCCTCACTCCGGCAGTCCTGCACGGTGATCGCGCGAGTGCCGGTGCCGAGCCAAACGGCGGCGCTGACAAAGTGGCGGGCGGTCACATCGCGTACCCAGGCGTTTTCTGTATTTTCAATCTGAATACCGATCCAAGCGTGTTCTTCGTCAGTGGCAGAATTGGAATCGAACTCACTCTGCAAAGTAAGATTTTCTACGCCGACGTTTTGCAGGCGGCTCGGCCAGTTGAGCGTTTGTGCGGTGGCGTTGCCATATTTGGCCTCAAGGGCGGTGGTGATGGGCGCATCGAACGTAACAGCCTGCGCGGCGGCGTCGATGGCGATAATGGTTCGGTCCCACTCGATCTCGCGGGAACCGGGCACCCAATTGAGACGGATGTCGGGAAAATTTCCGGGAAATTTGTCCATGCCGAGGTCTTGGGCCCACTCCTTCGTGCTCGGACGGCGGATGAGCACGCGTTGCCCGATCGACAGTCCATCAACCTTTGCAAGTTTGAGAGTCCGGCCTCCAACCGGGGCATCGGCGCCGATCGCGAGAGGAATGCCCAGCTTGCGATCCAAGGCGCTGCCAGAAATGAGAATGAGCGCCCGTCGCGATTGGCCGGTCGCCACCAACGTCGCGTTTTCGCCACGGAGTACGACACCGGAAGCGCGGATTTGCAGCTGGCCACTGACGGGATAAACGCCGGCTTTGAGGAGGATGGCCCCTCGCAGGCCGGAGGGTGTGACGGCGAGCGAAGAAACTTTGTCGATAGCGGATTGGATGGCCGCGGTTGCATCGCCCTTTGACGGTTCGATGATCATCGCATGGGCGACTTCCGGCAGGGGCAACTCTCCGCCGCTGAATCCCGCTTGGGAATAGTCCAGCGAAGCAGGCTCGGCAAAAAGAGCAACCGAACTAACAAAAAGGAATAGTCCAAAAAAAAGGCGGGGACGGAGCATCGGTGGGAGGAATTTATGAAAAACACTACGCCTCGGCCATCACTGGCGCCAATGGAAAATAACTCCGCGCGAATCAAGAATCGGGGGAACGACGGCAGCGAGAAGCCTTGCGTCGATCGCAGTTTGGGGGAAACTGCGCCATTGGGTGAACAACGACGTTTTACCGAAGTGCCTCGCTTGCGGCGTATGCTGTTTCTCGCGGCTGGAGACTTATGTGCGCGTAAGCGGCGCCGACTGGACCAGACTGGGCGACGATGCCGGCCGCTACGCGTACTTCATAGGGCATCGCGCATACATGAATATGGAGGAAGGCCATTGCGCGGCGTTAGAGATACAAATAGGTTCGGAAGGTACACGTGAATATATTTGCAGAGTCTATGATCGACGGCCCCAAATCTGTCGCGATTTGGAGCGAGGTTCCCCTCAATGCGCCGGCGAGCGTTTGCTCAAAAGCGACCGGCCGTCGGAGAGTCCGAGCCCAATGGAGGTAGCAACTTAGCGCGGCGGACGAGACTGGCTGCCCCGGTCGAGCTTCTGATCGTCATAGGAGAGAGGATCCTCGATGGGTTCCAGGTGGGTGAAAACGGAAGAGTCCTTCACTGCGGTCCGGATCTCCGCTTCAATTTTTTCCAGCAAGTCATGGCCCTGTTGCACGGACCAGGCGCCAGGGACAAGCACGTCGACGGCAATGAATTTCCGCGCGCCCGCCTGGCGCGTGCGCAGTGCGTGAAACTGGATGCCGTCATTTTCATGCCGGGCAAAAATCGCCTTAACCGCCGTGATATTCTCGAAAGGCAGGGCAGCGTCCATAAGACCCGCGATGGAGCGGCGCACGATTTTAACACCGGTCCAGACAATGTTGGCGGCGACGAGAATGGCCACGATTGGATCAAGGCGTGTCCAGCCCGTGACCGCCACTGCGCCAATCGCGGCCACGACGCCCACCGAAGTCCAGACATCGGTCATCAAGTGATGGCCGTTCGCTTCGAGCGTGATTGAATTTCGTTTGCGACCGACGCGGATCATCAACAGTGCCGTCGCGAGATTGATGACCGAGGCCGCGAGCGAAACCACTAAACCGACTCCAATTTGTTCCAACGGTTTCGGGTTCAGCAGGCGTCCGTAGGCGGCCCAGGCGATGCTGCCAGCTGCGATCAGGATCAATGTACCTTCAACGCCGCTCGAAAAATATTCCGCCTTGTTGTGCCCGTAAGCATGTTCGTCATCCGCCGGGCGCGCGGCAATTTTCAACATCGTCAAGGCCATGACGCCACCGGCAAGATTCACGAGGGATTCCACGGCATCGGAAAACAATCCCACCGAACCTGTCAGCAGATACGCCGTGGATTTCAGCACGATCGTTGCGATCGAGGCCGCGATCGAAATCCAGGCAAAGCGGGTGAGGGAGACTTTTTCCATGAGGGATTTTGCCGATTTGTGAGCGACAAAAAAACACTGCGAGCATTCTCGGGGTTCGGGCAAATGTTTTCGCCAAAAGGCTTCGGATGGTTCTGTCTGGCATTCCCCTTCTGCAAGTCCGCAAGAACGGCAAAGCAAAACACCCAGCGACTAGGGCAAAATGTCTTCCGCCATGAATTCCGTCCGTCCAGAAACTTTGCACGATTACCACGAACGGTTGAATCGCGTGCTGGTGCACATCGACCAGCATCGGAGCGAAGCGCTTTCGCTCGACCGGCTCGCGGGAATTGCCTGCCTTTCGCCCTGCCATTTCCACCGGACCTTCCGGGCGATGGTTGGCGAACCGCTGGGGCAGTACGTGCAACGAATCCGCTTGGAAACCGCCGCCTTGCATCTGCAAACCTCGACTCGCAGCGTGCTCGAAATCTCGCTCGATGCAGGTTATGAAAGCGCGGCGGCCTTCACGCGGGCTTTTGAACAACGGTTCGGTCTGGCTCCCACCGAATGCCGCGCTTCCCACCGTTTTGAACTAAAAGTGCGCGCGGCCAAACTAAAACAAAATAATACCGCCAATATGATCGCTCCCGAAATCCGCCACCGCACTCCCACTGCTGTCGCCTTCGTTCGCCATACAGGTCCTTATGCTTCCGTCGGCGCGGCCTGGCAAAAAATCTGTTCCTTCGCCGGTTCGCGCCAGCTGTTGGGTCCCAAAACCAACTACATCGGCATCAGCCATGACGATCCAAACATCACCGCTAATGAACAATTGCGTTACGACGCCTGCGTGACGCTAGACCGCGAACTTCAGCCCGCCGGTGAAGTCGGCGTACAAACCATTCCGGGGGGCCGATACGCGGTCTTTCTCCATTGTGGGCCTTACGAAAATTTCAATGCGACTTACGACGCGATCTATCGCGATTGGCTTCCGAGCAGCCATGAGCAGTTGCGCAACCAGTCTTCATTCGAGATTTATCTCAACTCGGTGGAAAACACCCCGCCAGCGGACCTTCGCACCGAGATTTGGGTTCCGCTGGAGAATTGAGCTCAATCCAACCGATCCACCCACCACCACTATTTTTAAAATCACAATAATATATGGCACCGAAGAAAATCGATCTGAAGAAGGAGCTGAAAGAGCTCTATGGCGCTCCGACGAAGGAGATCGTGCAGATAGAAGTGCCAGCACTCTGGTTTCTTATGGTGGACGGGCAGGGAGATCCAAACACGACACCTGAGTATGCAGAGGCGGTGGAAGCACTATTCTCGGTTTCCTACACGGCGAAATTCATGATCAAAAAGGGCCCGCGGAAAATCGACTACGCGGTCATGCCGCTGGAGGGCCTCTGGTGGGCGGACGACATGTCGGTTTTCACATCCGGTGAAAAAGCGAAATGGAAATGGACCATAATGATCATGCAGCCGGATTTTGTGAGCAAGGAAACGGTCGATGCTGCGTTGGCCGAAGTGCGAAAAAAGAAGGACCTTCCTGGTGTTGATCGGTTGCGGTACGAAAAATTTGCCGAAGGTCGCTGCGCGCAAGTCATGCACATCGGACCATTTTCAGAGGAGGGGCCGACCATTGTCCGCCTGCATGAATTTATCGACGCCCGCTCCTCCCGGACGGGAAAGCACCACGAGATCTACCTCAGTGACATACGTCGCGCCAACCCCAGCCGCTGGAAAACAATTCTTCGCCAGCCGATGAAATGACAGCCATTTTCCGGCCAAGCCGTAGAATCGGGCGTGCGTTGAAAGCGGTTTCAGTTTTGGCTCGGGGCCAAGCATGGCCTTTGTTCACTCTCATCACCCGGTTACACCGACCGCCACCGATATTCTTTTTGTGATTCAAGGGGATCGCCTGCTCGCGCGGCTCGACACGGCTGGCGCGCTGCAATTGCCAGACTTTAACGCCGGCCAGGCTTGGCTTCCGGCCGAACGCCAACCGCTAGGTCAGCTCGACGGAAAAACGTGCTGGTCATGCAGCATCGCCGACGCGAACAAGCTGCCTCTTGCCGGTTGGGAATGGTTTGAGACGCGCAGTTTGCTTTCGGTGTTCGCGCCCGGGCAGTTGCAGGCCGTCAGCTGTGCGCGCGAGCTCCATTGGTGGCAGGCGCGGAATCGTTTTTGCGGATGCTGTGGCGCACCGACGGTCGATGTTGCAACAGAACGCGCGAAAAAATGTCCGCAGTGCGCCGCGGTGTTTTTCCCCAACGCTTCGCCCGCCGTCATCGTGGCGGTGACGCGTGGCGACGAGATCTTGCTCGCGCATAATCGGAATTTTCGGCCCGGCATGTTCAGCCTGCTGGCGGGCTTCGTCGATCCGGGTGAAACGCTGGAACAGGCGGCATCGCGCGAAGTGCGGGAAGAAGTCGGCGTGGAAATCGGCGAACTCCGCTACATTTCGAGCCAGCCGTGGCCGTTTCCGAATTCATTGATGCTTGGCTTCCGAGCGCAGTACCTTGGTGGCGAACTGACCGTCGACGGCAAAGAAATCGAAGAAGCCCGTTGGTTCACGCGCGATCAACTTCCCGAAATCCCGCGTCCTGGCACAGTGGCTCGATCAATCATCGACGCTTGGCTGAAGGAATAATCCCTTCACCAATCCTCTGCCGGTGAGGAAGCTTCCCCAGAAGTTTGTCACGTATTGCGTGGCAATTTGGTGGTTTTGCCCTCGTGTATTAATGGTTAAAAAGGGCTATAGATTTGTCACGTAATACGTGACAAATCCCGAGCTGACCATGCTGGAGAAGGGAAGCCGACGCGGGGTTGGATAAGGGAGCCGATGAAATTTTTGGAAATGGGCGAAGTTTCGATTGATTTAACGTTAATTCAGGGCATTTTGATCGGACCCTGCCCAAGCCCCCGTCTGATATTGCGCTCCGCGCCAGCCCCGATGATTCCTTCCAATCCCGATTCTGCTCCGGTTGCCGTGCCTCCAAAAAAACCGGTCCACTTGCTGATGTGGGTGCCGACGTTGTACCTGGCAATGGGTTTGCCTAATGTCACCGTCGGCGCCGTTGCCGCGATCATGTATAAAAACATGGGCGTTTCGACGGAGGACATCGCGATCTACACGAGTCAGCTTTATCTGCCGTGGGTTTTGAAACCACTGTGGTCCCCGTTTTTGGAACCATTTCGCACCAAAGGTTTTTGGGTAGTCGCAATGGAGTTCGTCATGATGGCCTCGTTGGGACTGGTGGCATTTTCGCTGCCGATCCCGGGATTCTTTGCAATGTCGCTGGCATTTTTCTGGATCACCGGTTTTGCCTCCGCGACGCAGGATATAGTTGCGGACGGCGTATTCATGACCACGGCATCGCTCAAGGATCAGGCGCGTTACTCCGGTCTGCAGGGCATGTGCTGGAATATGGGGGCGGTGATTGCGTCGGGTGTGTTGGTTTCGTTGACCGGCAAGATGCACGACGAATGGGGACTTTCGTGGCAACAAAGTTGGATGATCATCATGGGATTGGTTGCGGTAGTGATGGGGCTGTTTGGCGTCTGGCATATTCGCGTGCTGCCGCCCGGTGAGATTTCGCCGATGCAGGGACACGGCATAAAAGCGGCGTTTCACTCGCTCGAAGAAACCTGGGTAACATTTTTCAAGAAACCGCAAATTTGGTTCATGATCGTGGTCGTATTTTTCTACCGCTTTGGCGAAGGCTTCATCGAGAAACTGGGGCCGATTTTTCTGCTGGATAGTCGTGTGGCGGGCGGATTGGGGCTCAGCAATCAGATCCAAGGAATGATCAATGGTTCGGTTGGCACGATTGCATTCATAACGGGCGCGTTTCTCGGTGGATTTCTCGCCGCTAAAATGACGCTGCGACGTTCATTTTTCATTCTGGCGCTCTCGCTCAATATCCCGCACTTGACGTATTTCTATCTAAGCCACGCGTTGCCGACGGATCACTCGTGGATTGCGATAATTGTCGTTATAGAAAAGTTCGGTTTCGGGATGGGTTCGGTTGGCCATATGCTCTATATGATGCAGCAGATCGCGCCGGGAAATTTCCGCATGAGCCACTATGCTTTTGCGACGGGAATCATGGCGGCGACCAAATGGCTCACCGGGTGGATCAGCGGTCCGATTTTTGCCCATTATCTGGATCATAATTACGCCAAGTTTTTCACCTTTGTTCTTTTCGCTTCGATACCGCCAGTGATCCTGGCGTTTGTTGCGCCGTTCCCTCACAAATATGACGACCAAGCCGCGGGGCCAACGGGTCACTGAGCAATTTTATATCGAAAGCGTTTACGATGCCCCGCCGCACATTTTTCATCTTCGCCGGCCTCGGCTTGGGGCTTTTATTCGCGAGTAAAATGGTTGGAGCGGACGAAGCTTACCTCTGGCGAAATGTTGCGATTGGCGGTGGCGGTTTTGTGACCGGTGTGGAATTTCTTCCGACTGAGCGGGGTCTGGCCTATGCTCGAACGGATGTTGGTGGAGCCTATCGGTGGGATGAAGCGGTTGCGCGCTGGACGCCGCTGCTCGATGGGCTGGGGCAGCCCGAGTGGAACTGGCAGGGCGTCGAGAGCATCGCCATCGATCCTACGGACGCGAACCGTGTCTATCTTGCAGTCGGCACTTACACTTTGCCGGTGCCGGAGGTGAGCAACGGTGCGATTTTTCGTTCCCATGATCGAGGCGCGACGTGGGCCATCGCAAAGTTACCCTTCAAACTCGGCGCCAACGAATCCGGCCGGGGCAGTGGCGAGCGATTGATCGTCGATCCTAATTTTCCCTCTTTGATCTATTTCGGCACGCGACGCGATGGTCTTTGGCAAAGCAAAGATCGCGGTGAAACATGGGGACGGATGCCGGGTTGGCCAGATATTCCAGACGATAGCATTAAATACCGGCAGGAACCGGGTGGGCGCTACAATCCGCTCGCTCAGGCGGTGGGCCTTCTCTGGGTGCGTATCGATCGTTCCAGCGGCAAGGCGGGCGAACCCACGCCGGTCGTTTACGCCGCGATTTCCCGCGTGGGCGAAAGTATTTTCCGCAGTGTCGATGCGGGCAAAACCTGGGCGCCGTTGCCGAACCAACCGACAGCGTTTCGTCCCACCAACGCGGCGCTGGCGCCTGACGGCACGCTCTATATATCGTATGCTGACGAGCCGGGCCCCTCCCGCATGCGCGATGGAGCGGTCTGGAAATTTGAGCCGAAAAGTGGCGCATGGACGGAAATTACGCCGGAGAAACCCTCGACGCCGGATTATACTTTTGGTTACGCTGGCGTGTGTGTTGACCCGTCCGATTCGAACACGCTGCTTGTGACAACGTGGAATCGTCGCGAACCATGCGACGAGATTTTTCGCAGCACCGACGGTGGCAAAACCTGGGCACCACTCATGGCGACGGCGACGTGGGATCACTCGGCGGCGCCGTACACATCGACGATGAGCCACCACTGGATGAGCGATCCGGAGATCGATCCGTTCAACCGCGACCGCATCGTTTTCAACACCGGCTATGGACTTTGGGCTTCCACGAATGCCACGAAAGCCGGGCCGTCGCAGCCTGCGCACTGGATTTTTTTCAACAACGGCCTCGAAGAAACCGTGCCGCTCGCGCTGATCAGTCCGCCGGAGGGCGCGCATCTAGTCAGTGGCGTTGGCGATATTGACGGGTTTGTGCATGACGATTTCGCAGTTTCTCCTCCGAGCGGGCGGTTTTCCGCGCCGGGTTACAAGAACACGGAATGGCTCGACTTCGCGGCTGCCAAGCCTGCGACGATCGTGCGGACCGGCACGACTTATCACGACGACCGCATTCTGGCGGCAATTTCCGACGATGGTGGCCACACGTGGACGGGGCTCGCCTCAGAGCCGCCTCATCCTAACGACGCCCACAAGTTTACCACGGGACCCATTGCGATTTCAGCTGACGCGAAAACTATCGCTTGGACCCCAAAGGGAAGCGCACCGTTTTTCACCACGGACCGGGGAAAGGAGTGGCGCGAGGCGCCCTTACCCACGAATGTCCGCGTGGTGGCCGATCGGGTAGAAGCCGAAACATTTTATGCCTACAACAGTGTCCAAGGCACCTTGCATGTCAGCACGGACGGAGGACGCAGTTTCGCAAAAACTCAATCGAACCTCGCTTTGCCGCCGCGACGCTTCGGTCATTTCGACTACGGCAATCTCACGTCGGTACCTGGCCGTGCGGGAGAATTCTGGCTGGCGACGGGAACGCAGCTTTATCGTTTTACGAAACAAGGCCGCCAAAAGCAGGATTTCCCGGATTTTTCGGACGCAATTGCCGTAGGTTTTGGCAAGGCGGCCCCCGGCGCGGAGCATCCGGCGGTATTTGTCGTGGGCAAATACAAGGGTCGCTATGGCATTTACCGGTCGGACGATGCCGGTGCCAGCTGGTTGCGTATCACGGACGACGCACATCAATTTGGTTCGGCATCCCGGGTGACAGGCGATCCACGCGTGTACGGCCGGGTATATTTCTGCACCGGCGGCCGGGGCATCGTCTACGGCGAACGGACTGCAGATTCGCAGAAATAGTTAAGGCTCCCTCAGTTTTTGGCAGAGATTCTCTGCAACCCAGAGTAACCTATTAGGTTACTCTGGCTGGGTCATCCTCTCGGTTTCTTTCCTACTTACCTGGGTAACGGAGCCTTTTGCCGTGGAAACCTCGCGGGAAGAGTAACCTAATAGGTTACTCTGGGTTGCGGACGGCGGATCCTAGGAGCAACGGCGAGATGCGCCGGAGGAGGCGAATCAGTTTACAGGCCCAGGCGTTGGCGGAAGAGGCGGGATTGGCGGCGGGACATTTCCACGATTTTGTTGCCGGGCAATTTCACGCGGAGCGAGCCGCTAAACCAAGGTTCCACCGACTCGATGCAGCGGAGATTGATGATTTGTGAACGACTGGCGCGGAAAAAGATGTCGGCGGGCAGACGGTTTTCGAGCTGGGCCAAGGTCCGGTGAATGTAAGGCTCGGTGCCCTCAAGCCAAAGGCGGGCATGATTGCCATCGGCTTCAACGCCGCGGATCGATTCGACGGGCACAAACCAGCAACGGTCGCCATCGCGCACGAAAACTTTTTCCCCGAGTTTGAGGGGTGTATCGGGCGGTTCGGCTTCGTCGTCGCCGCCATTCGCCGATTCGACTTCAATGGGTGGCCGGCTGCCGGATTGCGCGCGGCTGGCGCGTTCGAGCGCCTCATTGAGCCGTTCTGGCTCGATGGGTTTCATCAAGTAATCAAGAGCGCCAAATTCGAAAGCGCGGAGAGCATGTTGATCGAAGGCTGTGGTGAAAATCACGGCAGGTAAGGCTGCACCGAGCGTAGCGAGCAGTTCGAAGCCGTTTTCCTCGGGCATTTGCACGTCGAGAAAGAGCAACGCCGGTTTCAGCTCGCGGATAAGCTTGCGCGCTTCGTCGGCGTTGGCGGCTTCACCAGCGATTTCAATCTCGGGATGTTTTTTCAGCAACCGCCGCAGTTCGGAGCGGGCGAGTGGTTCGTCATCGATGAGAAGGGCTTTCATTGGCGAGAGAATCGGAAGTGGTTACACAGAGGGCACGAGAGGTGACACGGAGGTCGCGGAGAATTTTTTGGAAATCTGGATTCGTTCCTTCGCGACTGACGAATTTCAGGTCAACTTGAAGGGCTCTCGTCTCTCTGTGACTCCCTTTGTGTGCTGCGTGCAACCATTCGAGGTAGGGTGTTTCAGGTTTATCCGTGGTGGGAGACAGGGTTGGTGTTGAGCGGCAAATTGACCTCGGCGATCACGCGGTCGTCTTCCTCGGCGAGGTTGAAGAACGCTTTCTCTCCGTAGAGGAGGTGAAGGCGGTCGCGCAGGTTTTTCAGGCCGGTGCCGGTTGAATCGGAGGCGGTGGCGATCCGGCCGGGATTGGTGACGCGAAAACGCAGATGTCCATCGTGCGAACTGGCGGAGTAGACGATCTCGCCACCGAGTTTGCGCGCGGCGGGGCCAAACTTCACGGCATTTTCCACGAGGCCCTGGAGCATGAGCGGTGGGATTTGCGCGGTTTCTAGCCCGGCTTCGATTTGCGAAGAAACGACGAGGCGCGGACCGAGGCGCAGTTTTTCAAGTTCGAGGTAGAGACCGACCACGCGGAGCTCCTCGGAAAGCGGCACAAGTCTGCGTTCCGCGCTGGTGAGCGAATAGCGCATGATGACGGCGAGGTGGGTGACGGCATCGCGGGCGAGCGCGGGGTTTTCGTCGATGAGGGCGCGGAGGGAGTTGAAGCTGTTGAAGAGAAAATGCGGGTTGATCTGCCCTTTGAGGGCGTGAAGCTGGGCTTCCTTGGCGGCGGCGGTTGTTTCGGCTTTTTCGAGTTCGAGCTGGCGGGCGCGTTGGAAATAGTGGATGGCGAGCAGGGCGGAAAACCAGAGAACCGTGACGAGCGCGTGCTGCATCATGATGAAGGCGCGCATGGTGGTGACGCCAATGCGGGCAAAGTCCTCGGCATAGATTTTCTGACAAGGTGGCCAGACAAGGAACGTCACGAGGAAACTCATGACCATCGCAGCGGCGTAGCCCTCGAGCAGAAGGCTTTTCCAACCGCGATCGAACAGGCGGCGCCAGAGCATCCATTTCCAGATCAGATGAGAAGCGAAGGCGCTGGCGAGGTGGTCAATGGTTTCCCAGATAAGAGCGGCGGTCAGGTCGATGTCGGGGCGTTTGGCGCAATAAATCGTCGTTACGATCATGCGAAGCACGTAGAAGACGCCCCAGCCGACAAACTGGGAAAAGATATAGTATTTATATTCGTTTTTAGAGGAAGCGGACGACACAGCAGGGTAAGTTGGCTCACAGCCTGCATCCTAACGGCGACCAAGACGAGTTTTTCGCGGCCACCGGTCATTTTGACGGCCCATCGGTCGAAAGTGCGGCACAGGGCCGGCAGGCGTGGAAAAAACTCCCGCTTTGGACAAACACTGAAAATCCTATTGCGAACGCGGCGTGAGGAGAGTGCCGACCGTGGCGTTAAATTGCTCGGTATTGAATGGTTTGGGTAGGAGGCGGTCGACCTTGAGTTCCTGGAGGACGCGAAGATTTTCGTCGGAGACCCGGCCGCTCATGACGACAATGCGGCCCTTGAAAGGCAGTGCGCGCAAACGCTTGATGAGGTCGATGCCGTCCATTTGAGGCATACTGAGGTCGACGAGCAGGAGATCGTAGGCGTCGTAGTTGTTGGAAAGTTCCTGCCAGGCCTTGAGTCCGTCGTCTTGCGCGGAGACGTTGCAACCACGGCGCTGGAGCATTCGGGTGGCGGTGCGGGCGATGAGAGGTTCGTCTTCGACGACAAGCACGCGGGCCTGACTGGTTGGAGGAACGGGCGTCGCTGAGTCGGCTTTTTGCGAGGCGGGCAACGGAGCGCGGGTTTCGCGGCGCGGCAGGTAGATGTGAAAAGCCGAGCCTTCGCCGGGTTTGCTCTCCACCTCGATATCGCCTCCGGCGTCGGTCACCTGGTGCCAGACCATGGAAAGTCCGAGGCCCGTGCCCTTGCCCACTTCCTTAGTGGTGTAGAATGGTTCGAAAATGCGGTCGACGATTTCGGGCGGTATGCCCATGCCATTGTCTTCGACGGTGAAACGTTGCCAGCCGGTGATGCCATCAAGGCTGGCGGTCGCACGTGGCGAGCGTTGGCGACCGGCCGGCAGGGCGGTGACGGAGATTCGCAGGCGAGGCTGCCAGCCGGGATCCGAGATTTTCCCGAGTTTTTCGAGGAGGGTATCGCGGGCGTTGAGGACGAGATTGAAAACGATCTGGTTGAAATCCGTGGGATTAAAAGCGACGGGCGGCAAGTCGGGCGGCAGGTCATTTTCCCAGCGGATGCGACGGTCGACCATGGTCTTGAGCAACGCTTCGCAATTGGCGATCGCCTCGGTGAGGCGAACCGAGCGGGCGGGATCGTCTACTTTGCGACCGAAGGCGAGCAATCGTTTGGTGAGATCCGCGGCGCGCTGGGCGGCTTGGTCGATGATGTTGAGCTCCTCATTGGAGACGGTGACTGGTTGAGGAGCCGCCCGCAGCATGCTTGAGGTGGCGAGGATGGGAGTGAGGAGATTGTTGAATTCGTGGGCGATGCCGCCGACGAGTTCTCCGAGGGCGCGGAGCCGGCGCGACTTGGCAATTTCCTGATCCATCAAACGCCGCTTGGTGACATCGGCGGTAAGAATGCAGATGCGGCGGCCTTCCCCGTGGCTGTCGAGCGGCACGGTGGTGGCCTCGAGCAGGCGCTTGGAACGGGGAAGCTGCACCTCCCAGCGCTCGGGCTTGTCGCTGGTTTTTTGCCGGGCAATGGCCTCCGCCAGAAACGATTGCATTTCCTTGGTGAGGTTTAGCTCGGAGATGGGCCGGATGGCATCGCCTTTTTTTTCAAGGCTGAACAACAGCGTGGCCTCTTGGTTGAGGGAGATGAGCAACGGATCGCCGACCGCGGGGATTTCCACAACGAGCGTGGCCAACGGATGTTTGTCGTAGAGGGCGGCGAGTAAGGAACGTTGTTCGGCCAGTTCGGTCGCCTGGCGCGTGATGCGTTTCGAGAGCGTGCGCTGGCGGAGGTAGGCCCACAGCGCCACGGAGCAAATCAAGGCCAGCGCAATAGCCACGGCGCTGACGATCTCACCGTAAGTGAAAGGCGCGCGATCGAAACGACCGAACCAACGCTCGTAAATTTCCTCGAACTCGCCGGTGCGATGGAGCACCGCAATCCCCTCGTTGACGCGCGCGAGGAGCTGCGCGTCGCCTTTCCGGACCGCGGTGCAATACCGGACATCGTAGCCGCGTATGCCGTCGATGATCGTGAGATTTTTCAGATGAAAGCGTTTGATCAACGTGACCGCCGTCAGTCGCGACATGATGAGGGCGTCATATTTACCTTGGGACAGCGCGCGCAATTGCTCCTCGGTAGTCGGCGCGTATTCACGGATGACGTCGGGGTGTTGCTCGGTTATGTAGAGTTCTCCCACCGTGCCTTTTTGACCGACAGCGACATGCTTGCCGCGCAAATCGGCCGGAGTTTTGACGGAGCCGTCCTTTCGAATGACGACTACCGTTTCGAAGCGCAGGATCGGCACGGAAAAATCCATCGTATTGCGCCGCAGCCGGGTCTCACTCCAGAGCGGGATCAAGTCGACGCGGCCGGACAGAAGCGCATCGTTGAGCTCGACGTTGACGACGCCCTGCGCGCGAATGTTCAGCTTCATCTCGCGAGCGACTGCCGCCATTAGGTCGACGGCGAACCCCTTTAAAACGCCATCGCGATCGCGAAAAGAGTACGGGTAAAAGGCCTCTTGCGAACCACTGATAACCGGTAAATTCAGATCGCGCTCCGGGACGGCCGGTGCGGGTTCGACCGCGCGGGCGGGCGGACACGTTGCAAAAACCGCAGAAACCACAAGCCAGGCCCAAAGACCGGCTGCGCGATACCCGCTCGATCCGCAACGAGGCCGGGCACAGCGATGGCCTGTAGGCAGGCGTGGGGTGTCGGGCATCATGTTTATCCGCTCTGGCGGGCCAGTGAGGTTTGCGGATCTTCGCGTAAAACCGCTTTCAAGCCAGCCGAAAAAGACGGAGTAAACTCCCCAGTTGACGACACGGGCTTCGCCTTGCGTTTGACGCTTTTCCGTGGCGAAAATGCCCCATGATCTATCGCCGTTTCGGACGCACCGGTTTGAACATGCCCGTTTTTACCTGCGGTGGAATGCGTTATCAGCACAAATGGCAGGATGTGCCGCCCGGGGAAATTCCGCTCGATGGACAAGCCAACGTTGAGGCCTGCATCGAGCGCGCGCTTTCGCTGGGCATCAATCATATCGAGACTGCACGCGGTTACGGCACGTCGGAGATGCAGCTTGGGCGAATCCTCCCGCGGCTTCCGCGCGATAAAATCCTCGTGCAGACCAAGGTCTCGCCCGCGGCGACAGCGGCGGAATTTCGTGCGAACTTCGAAAAGTCCATGGCTTACCTCGGATTGGATCACGTGGACCTGTTTTCCATGCACGGCATTAACAACCGCCAGCTGCTCGAATGGACCCTCAGGCCGGGCGGTTGTTTGGCCGAAGCGCGGAAACTTCAGAAAGAAGGCCGCGTGCGTTTTATTGGATTTTCGACCCACGCCACGACCGACATCATTCTTGAGGCGGTCGAAACCGGGGAGTTCGATTACGTGAATCTGCACTGGTATTTCGTGAACGAGCTCAACTGGCCGGCGGTTGCGGCGGCGAAACGGCACGACATGGGTGTGTTTATCATCAGCCCCAACGACAAAGGCGGAAAACTCCAGGACCGCCCGCCCGTGATGGCCGGACTGACGACGCCTTTCACGCCGATGCAGTTCAACGACCTGTTTTGTTTCGCGCGACCGGAGATCCACACGCTTAGTCTCGGCGTTTCGCGGCCGACGGACTTCGACGAACACGTTGCCATCCTCCCGCAGATCGAGAACGCCGCGAAACTGGTCGCTCCGATTGAGGCCAAACTACGCGCGCGGATGGTCGAGGTGCACGGAGCCGATTGGTGCGCACGCTGGCCGGAAGGGCTGCCGCACTACGTCGATGTGCCCGGTGAGATCAATGTCGCCGAAATCATGCGGCTTTGGACCTACGGACAAGGCTTGGACCTCGTGCCTTGGGCGAAAATGCGTTATAACCTCCTGGGTCAGGCAGACCACTGGTTCCCCGGCAAAAACTCGGCGAAGTTCGATGCCGCAAAGCTCGCACCCTGCCTGAAACACAGCCCCTTTGCCGAACGCATTCCCGACCTGCTGCGCCAAGCGCACGCCAACTATTTCGAAGCCCCAAAAAAACGCCTCAGCCAAAGTTAACCGTTCGGGCGCGAATGACAAAACGGCAGTCTGGGAAGCCTCACCCCAAAACGGTGGTCACTTAACGAAGAGCTGCATTTCTGCCCAAATACTGAGGGGACGCAATTTGCCCGGATTTTCTTACACCGCGTCGGAAAATTTTACGGAAAAACGCGCCGTGTGGCCGCATTGGCTTTTGGCCTTTAGCAATCTTACATTCGTTCTATAAAAGGGTTAGGTGAACGCATTCGCCTTAAGGCACATAATATGCTAATACAAGGTATTGGCGTATGAGTGCTTTCTTCAAATTATCCTTTATTACCTTAATTTTGGCGCTGGGGACTGGACTTCGCGCCAACAGTTACTGGGGGACCATAACCCAGACCGTCACGCATTCGGACAGCAGTTACTACCAAGTCGGCATGGTCGTGCAAGGGTGGTACTGTTATGAGGCCGATAGTGCCGACGGCATATTTACCGGCCGCGATTCACGCTGGGAGCTGCCCGGCCAACCCATGACTTTAAAGGGCGAGGTGTGCGGCTTTTTTGGCCTTTTCGATTTGCTCGGTACGCTGACCGTCGGCGACTCATTCGGTTATCTGCATTACACGTCGCTTACGGTGGAGGATGGCGAAGTGGCGGCCTTCAACATGGACGGAGAGAGCGGCGGCTCGGACTACCGGTTTTATTTCGATCATTTCAAATGTACCGAACTTATGAACGGACGCACAGTCGAGGGGCTGCTTTCGTTTGGCGCGCCGACGCTCAAAAGCGCGGAAAACGTTCCGGACGGCGGCAACACCTTGTTTGGCGTTTGTGCCGGGTTCGTTGTTTTGGGAATTTTCGCCCGCTGGCGTTCTCAAAAGCTCGCAGTGAGTGAGAGAGCGTACGTGCGAGTTCGCCAGTCGCCGTAACATTGATATCCGGCGCCCGAAGGGTCGTTGGCATAGTACGGGAACGCGGCATCGAAGACGTTGTTCACGCGCAACTGGGCGCGTAGACCTTGTTTTTTGCCCATCCAAGGAAGCCAGCGGCTGAGTTCACATTGCGTATAAATGTCGAACTGCCAGAAAGAGGCAACGCGGCTGCCGCCTTGTGCGGCGCGTTCGCTGAGCGGCAACGGACGTGAACCGTAGTAACGGCCGTCCAGGCCAAACCCGATGGTGTTGTTGGACCAATCGGCGCCAATGCTTGCGCGGTGGGCAAGAAGGCCGCCGGCGGTGCCGTCGGGTTCGCTGAGCTGATCGACCGCTGGACTCAAGGGCAGCACTTTGCGATCGTAGCGTTCATAACCAATCCAGCGGCTATAAAGCTCCAGCGTGCCTTTGAGGCAATCGGTCCAAGTGTAATCGAGGGTGAGATTCCAGTTGGCCGATTGGCGACTGGCGACGTTGATGACGCCGGTGGTGATATTCGCGACCCGGCCGGCAGTGTGAGTGTCGCCGGGTGCGAGCGGTGCGCGGATCACGCGAGAAGGCCAGACAGTTTCAAGATCGACCGCGGTTTGGGCGGAAAGGTAAATGATCTCGAGGGCTTTTTTTGTCATCACGTAGTCGAGCGTGGTGCGAACGCGGTGGACTTGGCCAATTTCATGGACGAGGCCCACGGTGCGCGTGACGGCGGACTCGGGTTTGAGCCCACGGTTGGGAGCATCACGCGAGGTGATGGAGTAAGTCTCGTCCCGGAGCGGATCGTAGATCGTGGGATATTCGATCGGGCCGGCGCCGGGCGTGGCATCGTCGCCGAGGGTGTTGCGTACGCCCATCGCAGGCGTGGGGAACCGGTTCGCGGTGGCCACGCTGCCGCGCAAGGCGAAGCCGTGAAGGAAATTAATTTTCAGGGCGACAGCGGGGGCGAGATTGGATTCTGCGCCTGAGCTGGCTGCCACATAACGCGCGCCGAAGTCTGTATCGATGCTGCGGATACCGCGGGGCAGCCAGCGGGCCGGCAGGAGCGGTGCCTGTAATTCCCCGAAGGCGCTGTAACGGGTGATGCCGCGGCTCAACCACACGATTGGGTTCTCGGCGAAAGAGCCGTCGGAGTAGACGGCCGTGTCGGTGTGCGAGGACAGGTGATTGTTGCGGTAGTCGACGCCAAGGGCGAGCGTTGCGCCCCCGGTGGGAAGAGTGAGTGCCTGATTGGTGAGGCGCAATGCGGCGTCGTAGGTTTGATAGTCGCTCAGCGTGACGAACCGATTGCGACCGCCACGATAAATCAGGGCTTCATCGTAGAACGCAGCTGGTGGATTGAAAACCTGGGTGTCGCGAAGCGGGTTGTAGACGCCTCGGTCAACCAGCGACTGCCAGCGGGCGCTATCGATGCCGGCGAGTCCGCGAAATTCAGTGGTGCTATTCGTGGCTTGAAGGTCGATCGAAAGACGCCATTCGGCGGGGAGGCGCACGAGCGCAGCAAGGACAAGCGCGTTGAAATCGATGTGGGCTTCGCTGTAATTTTCGCCAAGCGCGGGCGTGAATTCGTTGAGGGAAACGAGTACGTTTTGACCGAAGGGATTCAGCGGATTGGCGGCGCCGAGGGTGAGGTCGCCCGAAAAAGCATCAAAGCCGCGATTGATCACCGAACGGGAAAGCATGACGTCGGCACCAAGCTGAAGGTTCGGCAATACATCGTACGTGGCGGCTGCGAGCGCAGCACTGCGCCGTTCGCGACGGCCGAAGGGATAGTGCAGTGCGCCGGGCAAGGCAACGAGGCCGGTATCAGCGGGGGCGAAAAGTTCGGTCGTGCGCAAGCCTTGGCGTCCGGCAAATGCGGGAAGGCCACCCGAGCCACTGGCGCCGGGCGCGACGGATGTCACGGTGGAGGTGCCGGGGCCAAAAAGCGGTGCGCTGGAAGCGCTGCGAACGTTGGGCGTGGCGCCGTAAAGCGGGATGTTGGCGGAAGCAGCCGCAACGTCAGATATGCGGAAGTACCCGAGATCGGCCTTCGTCGGCGGGGTGGAACGCGCGAAGTTGGCGTTGAGGCGCAGGCGAAGTTTTCCATTGAGCAAAACACGGCCGTGTTGAAGCGAGACGGAGGACTGTGGCGCACTGAAACGATGCAGGGCATCTGTGTAGGTAGTCGTGAGTTCGGTCGTGTCGAGATCGGGGCGAAGGACGATGTTGACGACGCCGCCGATGGCGTTGCCGCTGTAAAGCGCGGAAGCGGAAATTGGAAGAACTTCGACCTGTTGAACGAGACTGAGCGGAATGAAATTCAAATCGGCCGCACCGAGATCGGCGGAACCGGGCGCGGGTGGCGACTCGGGCAACCGGCGACCGTTGAGAAGAATGATGGTGGCATCGGTGCCGAAACCGCGGAGATTGAGATTGGCGCTGCCGGTGGAGAACACGTCCTGCAAGCCGCTTTGCTCCGGAGGGCGCGTGGCGGCATCGGAGTCGAGGAGTTCGCGTTGGAGAAAAGCATTGAGGTTGATCACTCCGCTGCGTTCGACCTGTTCGCGGTTGTAAATGCGGTAGGGGAGCGCGCCATCCTGTGTGCGCGGAAGATCGATATTCCCGCCGGCGATGCGCGGGATGAGTAGGGCTTCGCCACGGGCGACGGCACCGAGCCGGCGGCTTCTTTCTTCGACAACGTAGGTGTCCAAACGCGTGATTTCGTCCGCGGGCTGGAGCGTTTGAGTTTCAACTTCGAGTGTGCGTCCGGCTACGACCACGAGGCCCGCCATGCGCAAGGGCCGAAACCCATTACCGGTGGCAACAAGTTCGTGAAGGCCCGGCTTAACATCTGAAAAGAAATAAGTCCCCTGGCCATCGGTCTCTGTGGCGATCCGCACATCCGCCAACATCACGCTGACGCCGACGGCTGGAGCGCCATCGGAGGCGAGCAAATGGCCTTTGATGCTGCCGCTGTTTGCCTCCGATTTGGCCGACGCGATGGCCGTTGCCAAAAAGGCAAAGGGCAGGATGAACAGGACGATGAAACGTGGCATGGTGCGGGTGATGTGTGAATCCGGCCTGGAGCCCTCGGGCACGCATCCGAAACGAAGTCGATGGGTAGCAGGACCTGGATAACGTTCAAGAAGTTGTTCACTGTTGAAGGCGTCCGTCGTTGCGTTCCGACAAAATAAAAAGGCCCAATGGTTTCGGACACCTTGGAAAAGGTTAGCTTTTTGGGCGTAAAACAGATGTGGCGGCGAACGTTATAGTCTGAGCCGATTGTTCTCCGTTTTGACGCGCGAAACAATCGCGCTGCTCCCGTTGAGGCTCAAGCCCCTCAGGTCCGGCATAAATTGTTTCAGGCCGACTCGCAAATTTCTCGTGACTGGTTAATGCATGAGGAACCTTTCCACGACGGCGCGGTCAGGCGTGAGGCTCGGAAATAACAAAACGGGGGGATTAAAACATGCATTTATCGCACCGCCGCGGGCGAAGCGTGAGCTCCTTTCTTCAGGAGCGAGCGGCGCCGTTCTCCTCCGCCAATCATTTCGAACCCAAGGGAAATATTACCGATATCTAACGGTTTGGATTTTGCGATTTCCAACTTCTATTTCCGGCTCCCCCAACCCCAAAAATAACAACCCCATGAAATCCTTGATTCATATGTTTTCGCTCGGTGGTCTGATGGCGAGTGCCGTCACGACTGCCTTTGCCGCTGTCACGGTGCAACAAAACCTCGGGCCGGGCGCCACCAGTTGGCCCGGTACGCCGCTTGTGAGTTCCATGACCACGCCGAACACGCAATCTACCGTTGGCGAAAGTTTTTCGGCCAGCCGCGCTTCGCTGGGTCAAACCTTCACGATCCCGACCGGCGGCAACTATAAGCTTGATACAATTTATCTTTATGCCGGCGACGGAAACGGTACCACCAGTACCGCCACGATCAGGGTTAATCTCTACGATCTCGGCGCGTTCAATGCCCCGAACCCAAACCCTTATTCATCGACCAACAATTTGCTTGGTGGTGGAAGTGGCGTGGCGATCTCTTATACTGTACAAGCTGCGGGGCTCCTCCGCCTCGATTTTAGCGGCACAGATCAGGCTATCCTCGCCGCGGGACACATGTATGCTTTTGAACTCGCGGGCGCGAGTGGCACGGCGCCGATGTACTGGTATCGCACGACGAGCGACACCTATGCCGGCGGCGCGGCTTATGTCGACCGAGGTTGGATCAACGGCACCAATGCCCGCGATTTTTCAATCGCGGTTTATGGCACCTACACGACCAGTCAGCCGGATCCTGCGCGCTGCACCATCAATGCCTCAGCACTAAAGCAACGCATCGACGGTTTTGGCGCGGGGGTGGTGTTTCTGTATGCCGGGCAGGATCCACTTTCTGACGCGCAGATGGATATTCTCTACGGTGCCTCTGGCACGCAGTTCGGTTTGACGTTGCTCCGTGTGCGCATTTCTCCAGACGGCAACGATTCGGCCAACATGACCGACGGCAAAAAAGCTCGCGCTCGTGGAGCGAGGATTATCGCGACGCCGTGGACGCCTCCCGCGGCGCTGAAAGATAATAACAATACTATAAACGGTTCGCTGCTGCCCTCGCAGTACGCCGCTTACGTCGCACATCTGAACAAGTTTGCCGCTTACATGGCGAGCAACGGTGCGCCATTGTCAGTGATCTCGTTGCAAAACGAACCAGACCTGGCGCCTTCGTATGAATCTTGTTCGTGGACGGCAGACCAGTTTCACACTTTCTGCCGCGATTTTGCCGGATCGATCACCGTGCCGGTGATGATGCCGGAGTCGTTTAGTTTCAATCAGGCCGTTTCCGATCCTACGCTCAACGACGCGGCATCGATCGCCAACGTCGACTATATCGGCGGGCACCTCTACGGCGCTGTGATCAAGGACTATCCGCTGGCTCGTGTTCTCAGTCTTCCCATCTGGATGACGGAATATTTGGAAAACGACCAAACGATTGGTTCGGCCGTCACCACGGGGCGCCAGATCAGCGATTGTCTCACAATTGGCAACATGAGCGCTTACATTTGGTGGAAATGTATTGGCGATGCCAATGGGTTGTTGAACAACGCGGGCGAACCGCAGCGACGTGGATACATCATGGCGCAATTCAGTCGTTTCGTGCGACCGGGCGATTACCGCGTTGATGTGACAGGAAGCAATAGTCCCATGGGCATCACCGCGTTCAAAGATTCAGCGAGCGGACGCTTCGCAATCGTAGCGGTGAATAACACCACGCTGCCTGTCACGCAGACGTTTAACCTCCAAGGCGTGACGCTCTCATCGCTCACGCCGGTGGTGACTTCGGCCACCCAAACGCTCCAAGCACAGACCGCGGTGGCGGTAAGCGGAGGTGCATTTACCTACACGGTGCCCGCCACTTCGGTCGTCACGTTCACGAGCTCAAGTTCGAGCGGTGGCAGTAGCTCCAGCTCTTCGAGCAGTTCCTCGTCATCCAGCAGCAGCAGTTCGTCCTCTTCGTCATCGTCGAGCAGTAGCTCAAGTTCATCCAGCAGTTCGTCATCGAGCAGTTCTTCGTCCAGCTCGGGTGGGGGAACGATCACGGTGACCGTGCCCTTCGTAAAAGACGGTGCGGGCGATTTCACCTATGTGACTTCGGGACCGATCAACTACATTAACTCCTGGAATCTACAACTGCTCACGGTCAATGGCGTGACGCTGACTAACACTTGGAAATCGGGTAGCCAGCTTCCGCCTGCAGTGAACGGCAAATGGACGTTCCACTACATCGGCAACTACGCTTGGTCTCATTTGGAAATAAAATGACAGGCCAACTTTGAGCCTGCTGATTAGTTCGGCTGACCCCATACGACCAAAAAATCAGGCCGGGAGTTTATCCCGGCCTTTTTCATGGCAACTTCGCGTTCTTCAAGCTCGCTTAAGTCCGATGAATCTCGGGCTTGGGATCGCGTGACATGAGATCACGGACGGCTTTGCGCGGATCTTTGTCGGCATAGAGCGTGGCATATACCTCATCGATGATGGGCGTAGTCGCGTTGGCCCGACGCGCGAGTGCATAGGCTCCATTGGCAGTGGTTACGCCTTCGGCGACGACCATGCCCATTTCTTTTTGAATCTCGGCGAGTTTGCGACCCTTGCCGAGTTCTTCGCCGACGTGGCGATTGCGGCTGTGTTTGCTGGTGCAGGTGACAATGAGATCGCCGATCCCGCTGAGGCCGGAAAAAGTTTCGGGACGACCGCCGAGCGCTTCGCCCAAACGAGCCATCTCGACGATGCCGCGCGTCATGAGAGCGGCCTTGGTGTTGTCGCCCATGCCCATGCCATCGAGGATGCCGGCAGCGAGGGCGAGGACGTTTTTCAACGCGCCTCCGAGTTCAGCACCAACGATATCGTCCGAGGTGTAGATGCGCAGGTATTCGTTCATGAAGGCCTGCTGAACGGCGATCGCAGCTTGTGGGTCGCGGGAGGCCGTCATCACGGCGGTGGGCACGCGGCGAGCCACCTCCTCGGCATGGCTCGGGCCGGTCAGGATGGCGTAGCGAACGTCACCGAGGATCTCGGTCACGAGCTCACTCATGCGTTTGCACGAACCAGTTTCTATGCCTTTAGCGACATTGACGTAGATGAGATTGGCGGGACGGGGCACGGCGGCGAGTTTCCCGAGCAGGCCTCGCATGTACTGGCTGGGCGCGGCGAGTACGACAATGTCGGCCTGGGCGCAGGCGCGGGCGAGGTCGGGCTCGAAACGCAGCGCAACGGGAAGCTCGACGCCTTTGAGAAACTTCTCGTTGCGACGCGTACGGGCCATTTCTGCGAGGTAGTCGGGGAACGGGCCCCAGAGGGTAACCGCATGCTTGTTCTCACACAGAACCATGGCGAGGGCTGTGCCCCAACCGCCGTCGCTCAATACGCTGATGTTCATTTGAAAAATAGGAATAAGAAGTGGATCGGCCTGTGCTTGCGACCCGGGTGAAGAGTCTGTGGCGCCTTGAAATCTGCCGTGAGGCGCCCGGCCGCTTCAATGGCAAATTTTACCGTTAATGGCCGCCCGGCGCACCGGGTTTGAAGGCGGTGGCAAAATACACTGCGAGCAGGATGAAGAGAAAGCTCACGGCGTAGTTCCAAGTGAGACGTTCTTTAAGCACGATCCACGCGAAAACGACAAACACACCGAGCGTGATGACCTCCTGAATAATTTTCAGCTGATAACCGGTGAAACTGCCGCTCATGTAGCCAAGGCGGTTGGCCGGAACCATCAGACAGTACTCAAAGAACGCGATGCCCCACGAAACGAGGATGACCGCGAGCATGGTTTTGCCTTCAAGAAATTTGAATTTCAGATGCCCATACCAGGCGAGCGTCATGAAAATATTGGAGCAGACGAGCAGGAGAATCGTTTTCATCCGCATTTACAGAGGCGAAACCGACGGGTTTTGAGCAAACAAATTATTTTACCGACGTTGGAGAAGAGCATATTGCGAGAAAATCGCGATTTTTTGGACAACTTTGTAAAAGCGCGCCGGTGCGTTGCGTTTCGTGCCTGCGGGAGAAACAGGTTGATTTTCCCTGCGAGAATTCATTTGGTCGCGGCTTCGCCGGCTTACCCCTTTTTCGGCTGGCGGACCGCTTTCTTACCCTCCTATTACCCACGCTAACGAATATACCATTCGTTTCACACCCCAAAAACGAACCATAAAATACCGGCAAGAATGCCGGCTCTTTTGCCGCATCCGCGGCGAATAAAACAACACAACAAATACCCCACATGTATACCACCCAGACACCCACCCAGCATCGTTGGCTGAAGACGATTTCCGTTTTCGCCGCCGGAGCCTTGTTCAGCGTGGCCCACGCGGCCAACTACACTGTCAGTACACCTGCCACCATCAAGTCGCAGATCCAGGCCGCCGTCAGCGGCGACGTGATCACGATTCAATCCGGCACCTACAACATGTCAGGCCTGGCGCCGATCAATCTTACGGCAAACGGCGTTACCGTTGTCGGCAGCAGTGTCACGCTCGATTTCAAAGCCACCGCCACGACCGACGTCCGCGGCATCCAGATCATCGGCGACAACAACTACATCCGAGGTCTAACCATCAACAACGCGCCCGACAACGGTATTCACATTTCGGGCGACGGCAACACGGTCGAGCGCTGCACCTTCAACACCTGCTTCGACACCGGTCTGGAGATCTCCAAGGGCACGGGCGGCACCGCCCCGGCCAATAACAAGGTCATCAATTGCGACTCGTACAACAATTACGACTCGAAAAAGGCCGGCAGCATGGCCGACGGCTTCGCGGCCAAAACCGGTATTGGCTCTGGCAACTCGTTCAAGGGCTGCCGCGCGACTGGCAATTCCGACGACGCTTTTGATTTCTTCGCCGGCGACGGTACGGCCGCGGCTGCCGTCACCGTCTCCTATTGCATCGCCGCCACCAGCGGCAAGGACACCGGCAATGGCAACGGCTTCAAGCTCGGCAGTGCCTATACCACCACTTCCAACTCGGCCCACAAAATCGATCACTGCATCGCCTACAAAAACCTCAAGAAGGGCTTCGACCAAAACCATAATAAATCGCCAGTCACGATGTCGTACTGCACCGGCGCGAGCAATGGCTCGTACAACTTCGCCTTCGGCGAATTCACCAACGGCGGCACCTTCACGAAGAACGTATCGACCGGCACATGGGATGTGAAAGGCACGCAGAGCGGCAACCTCACCAGCGTGAGCACCAGCGCCTTCACCAGCACGAGCCTCAGCGCGGTGACGCGCGACGGCAGTGGCAATCTTCTCTTCAACAACTTCATGAAGTACGCCAACTCCGGCGGCGCGGGTGCAAACCCGTAAAACCAACCTGACAAAAGCTCCACGGCCTGCCGTCGCGCCTGACGGCGGGCCGTTTCCCCGATCTTGTGAACGCAACCAAAAAGAACCTGCTCTACGTCGCCGGCCTGATCGTAAGTTTTGGCCTTGGCGTGTGGTTTGCGAAGGAAGGATTAGGCGCGCGTGTTGTGTTAGCCCAGCCGGTCGAGGTTGCGGCAAAACCTGTTTCTTCCGTCGAACCATCCGCGCCGGCGCCGGCGGTGGCGGTGTTGCCTGCGGAATCTCCAACAGAAACGGCGCGCATCTACGCGCTTGTCGCCACCGACCTGCGCGCTGCGATGGCGGAAGCGCTGAAGCTGCCCGATGCCACGCGGCTGGTAACTCTGCAAAACCTCATGGCCATCTGGTTGCGGACGGATCGGCTCTCAGCTGCCGAGTGGATGACGGAGCGGCGGGGCCTTCGCGAATTTGAACCGCTTTCGGCGCAGGTTTCGGACGCATTTTTCCCCGACGACACGGAGATGAGCGCAATGTTTTCTTTCGATCTGACCGATGAGAAATTGCGCGACGTACGCGTCAATAAACTCGTCGCCTATTGGAAAAGCGGCGCTCACCTGAAATTCGACAATTCACCTTGGGAAGTCGACGGCCCGGGCATGAATGCATCAAAACCGATTTCCGCGCCCGTCGCAGCCGTCGAAATCGAAAAGCCCGTTTCCAACACCGAAATTCCGGACGAATCGGCCGAGGGCGAAACCAAAGACAAGGGATAACCTTCGCCGAAATTTTTTCGCACGACGAGCGAGAGTTCAGCAGTTCGGAACGTCAAGGCGTGACCTTTGCCGGCAACCGCGGATTAGCCGAAAAAGAGCGGTTGCGCTCAGCGTCATGAGCAGCCACGGACTAGAAGCGCCGCCACCGCCGGACGACGGCTTGTTGTTATCCGTAGGATTTGGACTCGGGGTCGGCGCGGGCTCCTCTTTCAGCACGACGAGGCCGGCTTGGAGAACGCCGTTGCGGTAGGCAGTCGGTCCGGAGACGAGCAGCCGGCCGTCCTGTAAAACGGACACTGAAGTAACGGCATCTGTTGTGATGTCGGGTGCGGCGAATCCGGTATCGAACGTTCCGTCGGAGTTGAGTCGGGCGAGGGAGTTTCGAGCGGCTGTGTTGACGGAGCGAAAATGTCCGCCGACTACGATTTTTCCGTCGGGCTGCAACGCGACGGAGGTGATGATGTTGTCGAAAAGCGCGCTCGTGGAGAACGTGGGATCGGCGCTGCCATCGGCATTGAGGCGTGCGAGCGTGAGTTGGTCGGAGTAGTTAACCGAACGGCCCCCTAGAACCAAGCGTCCGTCGGGCTGGATGGCGATCGCGTTGACAAGCCGATTGGCTTCGATGCCGGCGCTGAAAGTGCTGTCGACACTGCCGCTTGGATTCAGGCGCAGGAGGCTCGGCGACGACGGACTGGAGGAAGATACAAAGGCGCCACCTACGAATATTTTTCCATCGGCCTTGAGGGCAAGGGCGTCGACCCACGAAAGAAATCCGTTTGATTGGATCGCGGTTAAGGCGGTGAAAGATCCGTCCAAACTGCCGTCGGTTTGGAGGCGAGAGAGGAAGGCGCCCCGGGGAGGCTGGGGACCTATGATCACGACACTACCACCGCCGGAAGAGGAAGATGGAATCTCGCCACCGGCGAGAATTTTTCCGTCGGACTGCTGTGCGAGCGCATAGACATTTCCCCGCGAGACGTTCGAGGTGGAAAAGCGGGTGTCGAGTGCGCCATTGGGAAGGAGCCGGATGACGTTGTCGCATTCGGTGCCATTGTAACTCCAGATGAATCCACCCACCACCCAGCCGCCATCAGCTTGGGGAAGAGCGGCGTAAACGCAGCCGAACCCGTCGAGTCCGGTGCCGGAATCGAACCCAGTGTCGACGCTGCCGTTGGCATTCAACACCGCCACTCCATCGCGTGCAATGCCATTGACGAAGTTGAAATCTCCACCGACGAACCATTTTCCACCGGCCATCGGGTATGCGGTTTGCACCTTGGCTGGAACCAACGGGCTGCCGGAAGGAGTTTGCTCGAACGAACCATCAGCCAGAAGTCGGACGACGCCGTTGGCTGAAATACCATTGTACAACGTAAAACCTCCAACGGCGACGATCTTGCCATCAGTCAGCACCGTCGCGGCTGCCGTGCTTGCTCGGTGTTGCAGCCCGGTGCCGGTATGAAACGTTGTATCGATGCTGCCGTCGGCATTCAGACGGACGATTTCATTGTTCAAAATGCCGTTGTACGTTGTGAAGCCACCTGCGGCGACGATTTTGCCATCAGCTTGGAGCGCGATCCGGTAGACTTCGCCGTTGAAGCCGGTGCCGGGATTGAAGGTTGTATCCAGGCTGCCGTTCGAGTGAAGGCGCGCGATACAATTGACGGCAGCGCCGTTGAACGTGCTAAACCAGCCCGCAGCGACAATCCGACCGTCGGGCTGAAGGGCGAGCGAACTCACACGCCAGTCAAAGCCAAGACCCGTACTGAAACTGATGTCGCGGCTGCCATCGCTATTGAGACGTGCGATGCATTTCTGTTCGGTGCCGTTGACGGAATAGAAAGAGCCGCCGACCAAAATCCGACCGTCGGGTTGCACGACAATGGAGTAGACGTTGGAATTGAATCCTGAGCCGGGATTGAACGTCGAGTCGCGGCTGCCGTCGCTATTCAACCGAACGATGTGGCCGCACGGCGTCTGGTTGAAGGAGGTGAACAGGCCGCCGACGAGGATTTTTCCATCGGCCTGAATGGCCAGCGTGGTGACTCGTTCCCAAAATCCTCCCGCCGGATTGAAGGTCTGGTCGAGGCTGCCATCGGCGTTCAGGCGGACGATACCGGAGCGAGCGACGCCGTCGAAATAGGAGAAATCGCCAGCGGCCACCACGCGGCCATCGTTTTGCACCGCGAGCGCGGACACGGTGGGACCGCTGCCGTTCAAGAAGTCCTTGTAGCCGCTGAAGCCGCCGCCCGGATTGAAGTTACGGTCGCTGCTACCATCGGCGTTGAACTTTGCGAGCGAGCGATGATGTTGGCCGCCGATGCTGGAGAAATAGCCGCCGACATAAAATCCGCCATCGGCTCTATTCGCAACGGCATTGACCGACCAGTAATCGGTTTTCTCCAGCCTAACGGCAAAACTCGGATCGAGGCGATAGTCGGCCGCCGCCATCGTCGCGGAAAAAGTTCCGATTAGGGACAGGCAGGCCCATAGGCGTGGCAATGCTCTGTGCAAAATGCGTTCGAAAACAAGGTGCATGGCGCGTCGAATTGGCTGGATGGAAGACGATCGATTCCCGCAGGGGAACCAAATCCCTACCACCAACTGCCGTCGAGGGGAAGGCTTTTGTGACCGCCGTGGAAGGCTCAGATCTTGTAATACGCCTTAAACCATTCAACGAAGGCGGCCAGTCCGTCGTCGAGCGACGTGCGCGGTTCGTAACCGACTGCAGCCTTAACCCGGTCGATGCTCGCACAGGTCTCCGGGAGATCGCCCGGCTGGGCGGGAAGCAACTCGACTTGCGCGATGCGCCCGAGGAGTTTTTCGAGCATCGAAACGAAAAGCCGCATTTCAACGGGACGATGGTGACCAAGGTTGAAGACTTGATAAGGTGGAACGACTGGTTCGGTTGGCCCTTCGACTTTGCTCAGGGCAGGCGGATAAAGCAGGACCTTCAGGATGCCATCGACAATGTCGTTGATATAAGTGAAGTCTCGATGGGATTTGCCTTCGTTGAAAAGTTTAAGCGGTTTTCCCTCGCAAATGGCTTTTGCAAAGAGGATCGGCGACATGTCGGGCCGCCCCCAAGGACCATACACGGTGAAGAAGCGCAGGCCGGTGATGCGCAGCTTGTGCAGGTGCGCGTAGCTGTAGGCCATGAGCTCATTGCTCTTTTTCGTCGCACCGTAGAACGAGATTGGCTGGTCGGTGATTTGGTCTTCAGAGAAGGGAAGTTTTGCGCCTGCGCCATAGATGCTGCTCGACGACGCGAAAACGAGATGCTTGGGCGGACGCGAGCGGCAGGCCTCCAAGACATTGAGAAAACCGGTGATATTGCTCTGTACGTAGGCCGCTGGATTGTCGGAGCTATAGCGAACGCCAGCCTGGGCACCGAGATGAACGACGTAGTCGGGTTTGAAATGCGAATAAATCCCACCGAACGCGGCGGCGTCGCTAAAATCGCTCTGGACGAAACGGAACTCCTCGAATTTTTCCAGTTCGGCCAGGCGCGCACGCTTAAGATCGACCGAGTAATAGTCGTTCAAGTTGTCGACACCGAGCACTTCACAGCGCTTGGTTTCGGCGAGGCGGCGGGAGACGTGGTAACCGATGAAACCGGCGGCGCCGGTCACGAGGACTTTCATGGGCGGTCGATTTAGAAGAGAAGACGCGCGTCCGGCTAGCCTGAAGATTGCGCCCCTTCAAGACGCAGAGCCCTAGTTGGAAGACGTAAAAAAGCCTCACGTATTACGTGACACTTTAGCGGTTTCACTACGGGAGGTGATTGGTTATAAATTTCATGAATTAGAGACAGGCGGAGAGGCTTTGGAGGTCAGACGGTCAACCGGGAAGACTATGTTTGAAGATGCACTATTGTTAGACTGATGTCTTTTTTGCCAAGGGAGGCGCGAATCGGATGCTCACCGTCTTGCAGTTCTGGTTCTTGCAGGCGTTAGCAGCTTGGTCTCGGCCTGTCTTCCTGCCGGCCGCCACAACTGCCGCCAAAGGTGCCTGTGACACGCAGTTATCCCGAATTTACCCTCCCATTTCCGCGTAATTTCGACCATTTCCAAAAGAGATGGCCTGAAAGTTCATCAATGAAATTTCCATTTCTAGATCCCGATCAGCCCCTTGCCGTCCGCGTGAACGACCTCGTTTCGCGACTCACGCTGCCGGAAAAAATCGCGCAGCTGATGCACGACAATCCCGCAGTCGAGCGCCTCGGTGTGCCCGCCTACAACTGGTGGAGCGAGGCTTGCCATGGGGTGGGGCGCAACGGACGGGCCACGGTTTTTCCTCAAGTGATTGGTTTAGGTGCGACCTGGAATCGCGAATTGGTGCGGCGCATCGCGACTGCGATTTCCGACGAGGCCCGGGCGAAGCATCACATCGCGGCGAATGCCGGGATGCGTGGCCTTTATCAAGGGCTCACATTTTGGACGCCCAACGTGAACATTTTCCGCGACCCGCGCTGGGGCCGCGGCCAGGAGACGTTTGGCGAAGATCCATTTCTCACCGGAGAACTGGGACTGGCGATGGTGAAAGGTTTGCAGGGCGACGATCCCAAATACCTCAAAGTCGCCGCATGCGCGAAACACTTTGCCGTTCACAGCGGTCCGGAGGACGAGCGCCATTCCTTCGACGCCAGACCCACGCCCAAGGACATGGCGGAAACCTACCTGCCTGCGTTCGAGAAACTGGTGCGCGCCGGCAACGTCGAAGCGGTGATGGGCGCCTACAATCGCGTCTATGGCGAGCCGGCCTGCGGAAGTCGCAAGCTTCTGGGCGAGATCTTGCGCGACCAGTGGGATTTCAAAGGCCACGTCGTCAGCGACTGCGGTGCGATCGATGATTTTCACCATCACCACGGCGTGACCAAGAATGCCGCCGAGTCCGCCGCCTTGGCGGTGAAGAATGGTTGCGACCTGAATTGCGGCTGCACTTACAACGACCTGACGGTGGCCGTGCGAGAAAAACTGATCTCCGAGTCGGACATCGACGTTTCATTGAAGCGTCTGTTGACGACGAAATTCAAACTCGGCCTGTTCGATCCAGCCGAACGCGTTTCTTTCACCTCGATCCCCGCCTCCGTGGTGGAATGTCCGGAACATCGCGCGCTCGCCCGGCAGGCCGCGGTGGAGTCGATCGTTCTTCTGAAAAATTCCGCCGACGTGCTGCCGCTGCGTCCCGACGTGGCGAGCCTGCTCGTCGTCGGCCCGACTGCGGCCAATATTGGCGCATTGCTCGGGAACTATTACGGAGTCAGTGCAAACCTGGTGACGATCATGCAAGGGATTGTGGAACGCGCGGCACCTGCTTCGCGCGTGAAATATCGTCCCGGCTGTCCAATCTCCCAGCCGGGCGCCCCGGGCGTGAACTACACTTTCCCGGCAGCAGCTGGTTCGGAAGTCGTGGTTGCCGTCATGGGCCTCGACCACACGCTGGAAGGCGAGGAGGGCGACGCCGTGGCTTCGTCCGTCGGCGGCGATCGTCCGATGATCGAGTTGCCCGAAAATCAACGCATTTTCCTGAAGGAACTCCGCAAACATTCCAAAAAGCTCATCCTGGTGATTACCGGTGGCAGTGCGTTAGCAATTCCGGAGGAATTCGATTATTGCGACGCGGTGCTGCAGGTCTGGTACCCGGGCTGCGAAGGCGGCCGCGCCGTGGCCGACGTGCTTTTTGGCGACGCATCGCCCTCGGGAAAAATGCCGCTCACCGTCCCGCGCAGCACGGCGGACCTGCCGACGTTCAACGACTATTCGATGGCGGGCCGCACCTATCGCTTTGCAGAGAGAGAGCCGCTGTTCCCGTTCGGTTTTGGCCTGGGGTATGGGAAGGTCCGCTTCGAGCAGCTGGAACTCGGAGCGGACACGTTGAAAGCGGGCGACTCGTTGAAGGTGCATCTAAAAGTTCAAAACGTCGGCAACCGCCCGGCGCTTGAAACCGTGCAATGTTATCTGCAAGCGCCGCGCACCATCGCGGGTGCTCCTTATGCTTCGCTGATCGATTTCAAGAAAGTTTCCCTCAAAGCAGGCGGTTCGGCTGAGGTGGAATTCAATCTCGCGGCCGAGGCTTTCAAGCAAGTCGATGAACAGGGAAACCGGGTCTGGTTGCCCGGCCGCTACACGCTTGTCGTCGGCGCTGCCTCACCAGGTGCGCGCGCCGAGGCGTTGGGCGCGCCGAAACCGGCGACGGCTTCGTTGACGGTCGCATAGCCTCAGAACCCGGCCCGGACTTTTTTCCAAGGGCATGAAAACACATACTCCAAGGCGCCCCTGGCTGGGTTTCCTGCTGATTGCAGGATTGTTGGCGATTTCATCGGGTTGCGGATTCGCGTCGGCGACGGATCCACTTCTGAAAAACGGGGAAAGCTGGGTGACAGCCTGGACGACTGCACCTCTGGCTGAAACCCCGGGCAAGGACACGCCTGCGCTTAAAAATGCAACCCTGCGCCAGGTTGTTCGTGTGACCGCCGCCGGTCGGGCGATCAGAATTCGAATCGGCAATTATTTTGGCAAGGAGCCGCTGGAATTGAGCGGAGTGCGATTGAATCAAATGAAGAGTTCGGCGAAGGCAGCGGCAGAGATTGTTTATTTTGGCGGGGCAAAGGCAGTTTCAGTTGCCCCGGGGGAGGCGGTCGTGTCGGACCCGGTTCAACTTCCGGTGGATGCTGGAACGGATCTTTCGGTGGCATTTCACATCGCCGGTCTGCCCGCGACGCTCACCGCTCATCCCGGAGCGCGGGCGACCTCGTACGTCACACCTGGCAACGTTCTCGACGAGACAAATCCGGCGGCGGCTCCGCTGACTTGCACGCGTTGGTATTTTCTATGCGGCATCGACGTGTGCGCGGCGTCGACGACGGCTTTGGCGATATTGGGTGATTCGATCACGGACGGTTATGGATGCCCTCCGGATTCGCACAGCCGCTGGGTCGACGGGCTGGCCCGTCGCTTGCAGGCGAATTCGGTCACGTCGCGAGTTGCGGTATTGAATCTTGGCATTGGCGGTAATCGTTTGTTGCGCGATGGCTTGGGACCAAAAGCGGTGGCACGTGTGGAGCGTGACGTTTTTGGCCAGCACGGCGTGACGTGCCTGATGATTTTCATCGGTATCAACGACATCGGCACGCGTGTGGACGCGCGGAAAAAAGGTGCTCCATATGCGTCCGCGGATGACATTATTGGAGGTTTGAAACAAATCGCCGAGGAAGCGCGAAAGCGTGGGTTGAAAGTTGTCGGCGCGACAATCACGCCGTACGGCGGCAACACCGGTTATTGGAGCGAGGACGGCGAGGCGGATCGGCAAAAAGTGAATGCGTGGATCCGGGACAGCGGCAGTTTTGATGCAGTGGTCGATTTTGACGCGGTGGTGCGCGACCCCGCGCAGCCGGACCGGCTCGCCGCGGCCTTCGATTGTGGCGACCACTTGCATCCTTCATTGGCTGGCTACGCGCGAATGGCGGAGGCGGTGGATCTCTCGGTTTTCATTCCTGCGTCTCAGGAAGCAAAATCCAGCAAGACTGCCCTCGCTGCTCCCTAAACCAGAAATTTGCGACAAACAGCGGGCGCGATCCGGCCAGTCATCCAACTCCTTCCCATCGAGCAGTTCTTCATCGTCCAGCAGCGGCAGATCCTCAAGCTCCAGTTCTTCCGGCAGTCCGGGAGGCGGCGCTTCCCGCAGTTCATCGGGTGGGGAGGCGGATCTGGGATTTGGTTCGTTACCGCGCTTATCACGGTTTTCTGTTAGGTGCATGCGTGCGACGCGAAACAAGCAATGGGCGCGATAATGGCATGGGACAGACGATGGCATACGACAAGGTGAACAACGCGCCGGGCTGCCCACGTTTACTGGCGGTTATAAATGGTTAGTGTAGGGGCGCCAGTCATGACGGCAGGCCTGGCTTTTGCAGGTAAATGGCGGTACGGCGGGCATAAACCTTCGTGTTTCAAGGCATGGTTTTACCCATTTAAACTAATGTTAGACTAAACTGATTTTTGATTTTCCGCCGATGTTCCCATTACGTTTTACCCAAGTTTAAGTACTGCTCCTACCACAGGCTCCAGCCCCGCCCCACACCTGCGAATGGCCTCACCCCGCCGTCTCCCCATTTTCATCCGTTTGTAAGCGTTGCACGCGATGCCACGGCATTCGCGCGCTTGTAGCATTTCCCCACAAGTCAGCTCCCAACACGAACGACAGTTCCCAACACCAACATGAAACGCGTTAGCTTACCCATATTGCGGACGACAGCGATTTTCGCCCTCTCCGCGTTTGCCACCACCGCCTATTCGCAGGTGGTTAAAAAGTCAGAAGCGATCCCCACCGAACCCGCAAAAGAACAATCTGCAACGCCTGAAGATCCGGATGAATTGATTGTACTCAGCCCGTTCGAGGTCAGTACGGCCACGGACAAAGGTTACGCGGCCACCGAAACGATGGCCAGCACGCGCCTGCGCACGGATTTGAAGGACGTCGCATCTTCCGTTTCCGTGTATACACCTGCGTTTATGAAGGACATCGGAGCCACCGATGCCGGCACGCTTCTTCAATACACAACCAATGCCGAGGTTGCGGGCACGCGTGGTAGCTATGCAGGCTTGGGAAACAATGCGAGTTTGGACGATACCGCGTCGCTACGTTGGCCTTCGAACAATCAACGCGTTCGCGGTCTCGATGCGGCCGACAACACCCGCGATCTGTTCAGCACGGATATTCCATTTGATAGCTTCAACTCCGACCGCATTGAAATCCTGCGCGGTGCGAACAGCCTGCTGTTCGGCCTCGGCAGTCCGGCGGGCATTATTAACACTGGGTTGCGCAGCGCGGAATTCCGCAACACGGGTTCGGTAGAATTCCGAGTGGGCTCCTACGGCTCGACGCGCGAAAGTCTCGATGCCAACGTGCAAATCGTTCCGAAGGTTTTGGCGATCCGCATCGCCGCGATGAACAAAAACGAAAAGTTCCAGCAGAAACCGGCCTTCGAGGACGCCAAGCGTTATTATGGCGCAATTCGTTTCGAACCAAAGCTCTTCGACAAGTCCGCCTTCAAAACGATTTTCAAGGTCAACTTTGAAAAAGGTGATGTCGATGCCAACCGGCCGCGCATCACGCCTCCCGTCGACAAGATTACTCCTTGGTTCTCGGAGCAGGATCGGACCAGCATGTTTGGTGGCATGATCCAAAGCGGTACGACCAAGTTTGTCGTGAGCAATCCTTACTCGATCGGCGCTGCTCCCGCGACCGTCCAGCCTTGGCTCACGGCTCCGGTTAACCAACAACAACCTGCTTGGTACATGGATGGTACGACGGGCCAGCTCTATTCGGCGCAGGGCGGTTTCATTCACATCGGCGCACGCAACAACGCGGGCGCAGTATCGAATTCCGGTATGCCGGCGCTGAGGTATTCGAGCCAGTTCTATGGCATCAATGGTCTGAACGGCTACGCGAACGAAGCGAGACTGGCGGGCTACCAATACGGTCAATACAAAGACCAGTCGTTGATGGATCCCACAGTTTTTGATTTCTACAACAACTTGATCGATGGTCCAACGAAGTCCGAATTCGAGGATTGGCAGTCATATAATTTCGATTTCACGCAGACGGCATTTAACGACCGGCTCGGTCTGCAAATCACGGTGGACCGCCAAAATTATAATCGCGGTGGCCAAAGTTTGTTAGGCTGGGCGCCGACAATTTCGGTCGACCTCACCCAACAATTCCAGGACGGCACCCCCAACCCGAATTTCGGCCGTCCTTACATCATCGGCAATTCTGGCAACGGCACCTCTTACGAAAGCGATCGCACCGTCGGCCGCGCTCAACTTTTCGGTGAGCTTCGTGCGACCGATTTGATGAACAAAGGTTTCCTGACGAAGCTGCTGGGTCGCCATCGCTTCCAGGGTTTGTACAGCAATGAAGTCCTCGAAACCGACAATCGTGCTTGGGACAATGTTGCCAACAGTCAGGCCTGGCAGGGCTTCTGGACCGGTTCCGACGGCAGCGCGCAGCCGTTCAGGGACCGCAATCCGATGTCGATCATCTACAGCGGACCGTCGTTGCTGAATGCCGCCTCGGCCCGCGGAGCCAATATCCCACGCATCATGGCTCCGATCGTATATCCGGACGCTAATATCCGCGTGTTCAACTCGCAATGGAATGCGCCCGGTTCGGTTTCGCCCACTGCTACCTATACCCCGCCGACCACCGGTTGGGAGAGCATTGCTATAAACCCGACACACACTACGCCGAATATTTTCCAAGCATCGAATCCCGCGAATTACGTTGGCTGGAGCAGCTTCCCGATGCAATTGCAGCGCTATAACGACGGGGCCAATCCGTACCTGCTCTCCAAAGCATCGCTTTCGAAGAGAACGGTGAAGTCCTACTCCACGATCTGGACGGGCTTTATGTGGAACGACGCGATTGTTCCCACGCTTGGCTGGCGTTATGACCGCGTGACCTCGCAGTTCGTGACCACCGCCTATAACACCGTCGCCGCGCACTCGAACTTTGCGACAACTGGATCCAGAGCCTACGTCCTTCCGACCGGGCCGGTGCCTCTGAATGCCGATGGCACGAAAATGTTGGATTACTCGAATCAAAACTACCGCATCGATAACGGGCATTCGACTTCGGGCGGCGTGGTGGTTCATTTGAACAAGCTGTTCACGCGCGATTTCCTGCCTCTCAACGTCAGCCTGACGTATAACAAGTCGCAGAATTTCCAAGTGACCGATCCACGAAACAACGTGTTCGGCAAACCGCTCGCGAATCCCGAAGGAAAAACGAAGGAATACGGACTCATGCTCTCGACGAAGGATCGCAAGTATTCGTTGCGCATCATCAAATACGATTCCTACGTCAGCAACGCTACCATCTCCGGTTTCGACATGTCGGGCATTTCGAACATGCCGCAGCAGGGTATCCGATTCCGCAACGTATTCCTCTACCAGCTGTCGCCCGCTTATCTGTGGACCCAGCGCGAAACGCCGGCGGACCGCAACAACTGGCAAACGGCTTGGGTCGATAACACGACGGGTCGACCGGTGGCAGCTGGTTCGGTAGCAACGGGTCCGGCCAATTCGCATCTGCAAACCGCCGCTGAAGCCACCGCTATGCGCGACGCCTCCATTCGCGCTTGGAATCAAATCCAAGCGGATCTCCAAGCCAAAGGCTTCTGGAGCGCATGGGGTCTTAATCCCGTTCCGGTGTCTGCTTTGACAGATCGCGCCACCTATGAGGCTGGCTTGGGCGCCGCCGTATTCGATCCCGCCGCTGGTCGTAATATTGCCGTTCAGACCAACGCCCAATATGCGGTGACGGACCCAAACACCATTCAGGCATATCTGGCCACGACTCCGCAAAATCTATCGATCACTTCGGACACCCAATCGAAGGGTTATGAATACGAGTTTGTCGCGAATCCAACCAAGAATTGGCGCATCCAGATGAGCGCTTCCAAAACAGAGGCGACCCGTAGAAACGTGGGCGGTCCGGAAATTGACTCCTTGGTCACTTATTTCGATGGGCTGATGACTGGCCCCGCTGGTGATATGCGCCAGTTCTCTGGTGGCTATTCCCCAACCAACGAAGTGCGCCAAAACTGGAACAACTGGCGCTCCAAATACACTGCCGCAAAGATCCAGGAAGGCTCAGGCGTCCCTGAAATCCGCAAATGGAGGTATGTCATCACAACGAACTATTCGTTCGATACAGGCTTCTTGAAGGGCGTCGGCGTTGGCACGAGCTACCGCTGGATGGATAAGGTCGTGATTGGCTATCCAACCTTGGTGATCGATGCCACGAAAGCGACCTACGACTTGTCCAAGCCGTACTACGGTCCTTCCGAAGACGGTCTGGACGCTTGGATCAGCTATGAACGCAAGCTGACTTCAAAACTTCGCTGGAAAGTACAGTTCAACGTTCGAAATATCCTCTACAAAAATGGCCGAATTCCGATCACGGTTGAGCCAGACGGCCAGACTTGGGCCGGCGTTCGCATCAAGCCCACTCAGGAATGGTTCCTGACGAATACGCTCATGTTCTGATCGCCCTTTTGCTTTAGGGTGTGTGGTATCAGGGCGTGGGCATGGCCCACGCCCTGACTGTTTTAGGAAGGTTATTTAGTTTGGTTATTTGGAAATTCACGTTCCCCGCCTTCCCAAGAACCTGATGGTGCAAATCTCCAAGCTGGAACCCTCCGTATCCGAATCTCCCCCGCCATGAAACCTGCTAATCTGATTCTCTTTTTATTGGCCGCGACCGCTTCTGTTCTCGGTGCGGCTGAGCTGCCGCAGCTGCGTAAGCAGGGCACGGCCACACAGCTTATCGTGGACGGTCAGCCCTTTCTCATGCTCGGCGGCGAACTCGACAACTCCTCCGGCGAACCGGCCTACTTGCGCCGTTCCTGGCCGAAGTTGAAGGCGCTGAATATGAACACGGTGGTGGCGCCCGTTTACTGGCACGTGATCGAGCCGGTCGAGGGTAAATACGATTTTTCGACGGTCGATGGCCTCATCGCCGATGCACGGGCGAATGGCATGCGGCTTGTACTTCTGTGGTTTGGTTCGTGGAAAAACAGCATGTCGTGCTATGCTCCCGATTGGGTGAAGCGCGATACCGCGCGTTTTCCGCGGAGCGTGTCCGCCGAAGGCACGACGATGGAAATCATGTCGCCCTTTAGTTCCGCGAACCGCGATGCCGACGTCCGTGTATTTGCCGCTTTGATGAAACATCTCCGCGAGACCGACACAGCGCATACCGTGGTGATGGTTCAGGTCGAAAATGAAATCGGCATGATTCCCGACGCGCGTGATCACAGCGCGGAAGCGGACCGTCTTTTCGCCGGGTCAGTGCCGACGGCGCTGATGGAATATCTGTCGAAGCATACGACCGAACTTGCCCCTGAGTTGCGCGCAGTTTGGCAAGGAGCCGGTTCGAAAACCAAGGGCACGTGGTCGGAGGTTTTTGGTACGGAAGCCGCCGCTGAGGAGATTTTCATGGCATGGCATTTTGCGCTCTACACCCACGCGGTCGCGGCGGCGGGCAAAGCCGAACTGGCGCTGCCAATGTACACGAACGCGGCGCTGATTCGCCCCGGGTATCAGCCGGGCCAATACCCCAGCGCGGGTCCATTGCCGCACTTGCTGGATGTTTGGCGCGCTGGAGCGCCGGCATTGGATTTTATTTCGCCGGACATTTATTTCGCGGGAAAATTCGCCGAATGGTGCAAGCTCTACACGCGCGGCGGCAACCCGATTTTCATCCCTGAAACGCTTCGCAGTCCGGAAGCCTCGGTTAATGTACTATACGCCTTCGGCGCACACGATGCGATGGGTTTTTCGCCTTACGCAATCGAAGCGATTTCCGAGCCGGGCGAAGGTTTGCTAACCAAGAGTTATGCTTTGGTTGCGCAGCTTGCGCCATTGCTTGCATCTGTACAGGGAAAGGGCCAGACGGCTGGCTTCCTGCAGGAAAGCGTCGAGAGCAAACAACCGCAGCAGGTTCCCCTCGGCGGCTGGACTATCAACGCCACGTTTGAGCGCACGACAGGTTCCGCTCTGGCCGACGGGCTTTCCATCGCGGTGGGCACGGAAAATACAATGATGTCCGTATCGGGCGGCGCAGGTCGCCCGGCGATTACTCTGCCCTCTGGCGGACTCGCGATTTCACTCGGCAACGACGAATTCATTTTTGCAGGTACCGGGCTGGTCCTGACCTTCTCCGCAAAGGAGGCGGGCATGCAGGCGGGCCTCTTGAGCGTCGAGGAAGGACGTTTTGTCGATGGCAAATGGGAGCATATTCGTTGGCTCAATGGCGATCAGACGCATCAAGGCCGTCATGTGCGCCTTGAGTCCGGTCGATTCACTATCCAGCGGGTGAAGCTATATCGCTATCGATAGGCGGAATTTTTCAACAACCAACAAGCAACTCTAAATTGCATGAAAGCATCGATGCCATGGCTGCTGCTTGCCTGGACGCTTTGTGTCGTGCAGGCAAATGCCTGGCAATCCGACCTAGGCGACGGGACTTATGCGAATCCGCCGCTCTATGCCGACTATCCGGACCCAGATATCATCCGGGTGGGGGAGAATTTTTATTTTGCAACCACCACCTTTGCCAACACGCCTGGCCTCACGATTCTGCAATCGCAGGATTTGGTGAACTGGAAAATAGTTTCTCACGTCATTCCCCGTCTGGACGGGCGCGAACAATACGATCTGAAAAACGGCACGGCCTACCGGCAGGGTGTTTTTGCACCTAGCCTTCGGTTCCACAAAGGCACTTTTTATATCGCGGTGACTCCGGTTAACCAGAACACCCGTATCTACTACGCAAAAAGCATCACCGGCCCCTGGCAGTTTCACGAACTGGACACACCCGCGTTCGACCCGGGATTGCACATCGAGGACGACGGGACGGCCTACATCGCGACCTCGGGCGGCTGGGATGGACATGTGACATTGCTCACCTTGAGCCGCGACTTTTCGAAGGTCGTCGCTGCCCGGGAAATTTTTTATTACAAAGGCGTCGAGGGTTCGAAAATCGTCAAACGCGGCGACTGGTATTACGTCTTCAACGCACTGCCTTCCAAGCTCGCTTTGACCTGCTCGCGCGCGAGATCGTTATTTGGCCCCTACGAAACCATCGTATCGCTCGACGACACCCGGGGTGGGCATCAGGGCGCCATCGTCGATCTCCCCGATGGCAGTTGGTACGGCTTTATCATGCGCGATTGCGGTGCCGTTGGACGAATGACGAATTTATGTCCGATTTTTTGGAAAGACGACTGGCCGGTTTGGGGCACGCCCGACGAGCCCGGCCGCGTTCCTGCGACGGCGCGCAAGCCGATTCAAGGGAAGCCAATTTGCCAGCCGCCGACTTCCGACGATTTCGAATCCCCAACGCTCGGACTTCAATGGCAGTGGAATCACAATCCCGACGACACCCGCTGGTCGCTTACCGAACGCCGCGGCTGGCTGAGGCTGCGGGCAACGGTTGCTAAAGATTTCTGGCGCGCGCGCAACACGCTGACCCAAAAAGGACAGGGGCCCGCGAGCCGGGGTGAAGTGAAGTTCGACCTCCGCGGACTAAAATCTGGCGATATTTGCGGGTTCGGTACGCTGGGGAAGATTAACGGGCACATTGCGGCTCGTGTCGCGACCGACGGGTCGGTTACGCTTGAGATGAACGTCATCGTCGACGGCGGCGCGTCAGAAAACCGCGTTGTCGCGAAGCCAATCGCTCGGGAGGATCTTTATCTGCGCACGTCATTGGATTTTTTGCGCAACAAAGGCAGCTGCGCCTACAGCCTCGATGGGAAGCAATGGACGGAGCTTGGAGGTGAATTCGACCTGGCTTTCGACTGGCGCACAGGAACCTTCCAGGGCGAGCAGTTTGCAATTTACTGTTACAACCCGGAACCGGGAGGCGGCGTTGTTGATGTTGATTGGTTTAAGTTCAACGATTCACCGCCGGTGAAGGACACGGAAAAAACAAAGGGAGACCAATGATATGAACACTTTACTTCGCAGCCTTTTTGTCTGCGCGGTGACGGTTTGGCTCGGAACTATTGGCCATGCCGGCATCACCGTGCAGCAGAATATTGGTGCCGGCGCCAGCAGTTGGCCGGGCACACCGCTTGTCAGCACGACGAGCATCGTCAATACACAGTCTTCGGTGGCGGAAAGCTTCTCGGCGCCAGCGTCCAGTTACGGACAGACGTTCACGATGCCCGCCGGCAGCAACTATACGCTACAGACAATTTATCTTTACGCTGGAGGCGGTGGGGGCACGAGCGGTGCAGCTCCGGTCACCGTCAACCTATTCGACCTGGGTGCGATCGCGGCTCCGAACCCCAGCCCGTATTCGGCGAACGCCAATCTGCTGGGCGCGGGAAATGGCGCCTCGATCACCTATGTCACCCAAGTGGCTGGCTTGCTGCGGCTCGATTTCACCGGGGACGATCAGGTGACGCTCGCTGCGGGCCACATGTACGTGCTCGAAATTTCAGGCGTGAGTGGCACGAATCCCATCGGCTGGTACCGAACCACGACCGACACCTATCTCGGCGGGGCGGGGTACCGAAACCGGAGCTGGATCAACGGGTCGAATGCCCGCGATTTTTCCATGGCGGTCTACGGCATTGTTACAACGAACCAACCAGAACCGACAAGCTGCACGGTGAACGCGGCTTCGACGAAACAACGGATCGACGGCTTCGGCGCCGGCGTGGTTTTTCTTAACAATGGCATCACCAACCTCACCGATGCGCAGATGGATCAACTCTACGGCCGATCGGGCACGCAGGCCGGGCTGACCTTGCTCCGCGTGCGCATTTCGCCCACCGGCGACAACACCTACAATCTCCTCGACGCACAGAAAGCTCATGCCCGCGGCGCGAAAATCCTCGCCACGCCTTGGACGCCTCCTGCGGCGATGAAGGACAACAATGCTTTGATTCATGGTTCGTTGTTGCCCTCGCAGTACAGCGCTTACGTTGCATACCTAAACGACTACGTGAACTACATGGCGACCAATGGCGTTCCCATCGCCGTGATCTCGCTTCAGAACGAGCCCGATTGGGACCCGGACTACGAGGGCTGTAAATGGACGGCGGAGCAGTTTCGCGTTTTCTGCCGCGATTACGCAGGTTCGATCTCAGTACCGGTAATGATGCCGGAATCTCTAAACTTTAACCAGGCTCTCTCCGACCCGACGCTGAGCGATCCAGTGGCGCTGGGTAACATCGATTATATTGGCGGGCATCTCTATGGAGCTTTGATCAAAGACTATCCCATGGCGCGCACGCTCAATCTTCCCCTGTGGATGACGGAGTATTTGGAAAACGATCAAACCATTGAATCCGCCGTCACGACGGGACGTCAGATCATCGATTGCCTCACCACGGGCTACATGAGTGCTTATATCTGGTGGAAGTGCATTGGCGATGCCAATGGGTTGTTGAACAATGCCGGCGTCCCACAGCGTCGTAGCTACGTCGTGGCGCAGTTCAGTCGTTTTGCGCGGCCAGGCGATTATCGCGTCGACGTGACAGGCAACACCAGTCCGATGGGTGTGACCGCGTTCAGGGATTTGAGCAGCGATCGTTTCTCAATCGTCGTGGCCAACAACACCACGATCGCCGTCAATCACACGTTCAATCTCCAAGGAATAACGCTTTCGTCGGTGACGCCTTTCGTCACGTCGAGCACGCAATCACTCGAAGCGCAAACACCGGTCGCGGTCAGCAGCGGTGCGTTTACATACGCAGTTCCGCCGAACGCTGTCGTCACGTTTGCGAGCGGGTCGAGCAGTTCGAGTTCTTCCAGTAGCTCGTCATCGTCGTCGTCAAGCAGTTCGTCCTCGAGTAGTAGCTCTTCGTCTTCATCCAGCAGTTCGTCCTCAAGCAGCAGTTCCAGTTCGTCGTCTTCCAGCAGTGGCGGCGCTCCATCGCCTCAGCCTCCATCCAGCGGCGGAGGTGGGGGTGGTGGCGCAAATACGCCGTGGCATGTGGGGTTGTTCGGTGTTTTATATGCCGTCCGTACTTGGCAGAAGCGCGCTGTGCGCCAATCAATATCAATGTCTTCAAAAACCTCTTCGCGATGATCTCAAAATATTGTCTCAGTCGGAATTTCTTGCATCGCGCATTAGTGCTGGCGTTCTGGTTGCACGGGATCGCTGTGCACGCATCTTTGGGAGACGCTCCGCTCGTCACCTTCGCAGCGGAGAAAGGGGTCTTTGCGCTCGTCGAAAATAAGTCGGTCACACCACTTGTCGTAGCCGATACCGATTGGCCCGGAGTGAAACGGGCGGTGGGTAATTTGCAGGCGGATTTCGAGCGTGTAGGCGGAGTAAAACCATTGATCCAAGCGAACGTCACCTCCACGCAAAAAACCGCCGTATTCATCGGTACACTGGGCCGGAGCGCTTTGATCGACGAACTGGTTCGTACCGGCAAGATCGACGTGTCGCCCATCGCGGGACGTTGGGAAGCTTTCCTTCTTCAAGTCGTGGAGAAACCGATGGTCGGCGTCGATCGGGCGCTCGTGATCGCTGGCAGCGACAAGCGCGGCACGATCTACGGAGTTTACGAACTCTCCGAGCAAATCGGCGTTTCTCCGTGGTATTGGTGGGCCGATGTTCCGGTCACGCATCGCGACACGGTATTCATAAAACCATTACGCCACGTCGAAACAGGCCCGGCTGTGAGGTATCGCGGCATTTTTCTCAATGACGAGGCGCCCGCTCTCACCGGCTGGGCCAAGGAAAAATTTGGCGGGCTCAACCGCGAATTCTATACAAAAGTCTTCGAACTGCTCCTGCGTTTACGGGCCAATTATCTCTGGCCTGCGATGTGGAACAACGCATTTAACGAGGACGATCCCGAAAATGCACATCTCGCGGACGAGTATGGCATCGTGATGGGTACCTCGCATCACGAACCAATGATTCGTGCCCAACAAGAATGGAAACGTCATGGAACCGGCCCGTGGAACTACAAGACCAACGGCGAAGTCTTGCGAAATTTTTGGGCCGAGGGTGTGCGTCGCAACCGCAACTTCGAAAGTCTCGTCACCATCGGCATGCGGGGCGACGGCGATGAGCCAATGAGCGAAGAGGCCAACGTCGCGTTGCTCGAAGGCATCGTGGCCGATCAGCGCACGATCCTGGCTCGCGAGGTAAATCCCGACATCACGAAAGTCCCGCAGCTTTGGGCGCTCTACAAGGAAGTGCAGGAATACTACGAACGCGGCATGCGTGTCCCCGACGACGTTACCCTGCTGTGGTGTGACGACAACTGGGGCAACATCCGCCGCCTCCCTACGCCCGAGGAACGCAAACGTTCGGGCGGAGCCGGCGTGTATTACCATTTCGATTACGTCGGTGGCCCGCGCTCTTACAAGTGGCTCAACACCGTCACGCTCTCCAAAACCTGGGAGCAGATGAATCTCGCCTGGCGCTATGGGGCCGATCGCATCTGGATTGTCAACGTCGGCGATCTCAAACCGCTGGAGTTTCCCATCGAATTTTTCATCCGGCTCGCGTGGGCTCCCGGCAAATGGCCGCACGAGCGTCTGGCCGAATTTGGCCGGCTGTGGGCTGCGCGGGAATTTGGGCCCGAATACGCCGGTGAAATTGCCGAACTTATTGCTAGATACACGAAGTTTAACGGCCGCCGAAAGCCCGAACTGCTCTCGCCTGAAACGTTCAGTCTCGTCAACTACGATGAGGCTGAGCGGATGCTTGGCGATTGGGAGCAGTTGCGAGACCGGGCGGATGCCATTGCGGCGGAGCTGCCCGTTTCTGCCCGTGATGCCTATTTCCAACTCGTCCTTTGGCCGATCAAGGCCTGCGCCAATCTAAACGAGATGTACGTCGCCGCCGCGCGAAATAAGCTCTATGCCGCGCAGGCCCGTGCCTCGACCAACTTTTGGGCCGAACGAACGCGCGAACTGTTCCGCGCTGACGCCGCCTTGACGCGCGCTTACAACGACGAACTTGCCAGCGGAAAATGGCGTCACTTTGCCGATCAAACTCATATTGGCTACGCCGGCTGGTTTCAGCCTGAGCTTAACACAATGCCTGCCGTGGCGGAGGTGCAGATTTCGAACTTGCCGGACCTTGGGGTCGCGGTCGAGAGCCGCGCATCCGCATCGCCCAACAGCGACTACCCTCCACGCCCTCTTGTGCTGCCACCGCTCGCACCGTTCGGCGCTCCCAGCCGCTGGATCGAAATTTTCAACCGCGGCGGCGCGCCATTCAAGTTCTCCGCAATATCGGATCAACCCTGGCTGCGCGTGCATCCTGCCGACGGCTTGCTCGAGCAAGACCAACGGCTCACCGTCAGCGTGGACTGGCCCGCCGTCCCAAACCATGAGAAACATGCAACCATTACCATCGCCGGCGCCGGGCGAAAGATCAAGGTGGACGTGCCGCTTGACCGCCGCCTTTCGTCCCCGCCTGCGAACATGTTTCTCGAAGACGACGGCGTAGTCGCCATCGAAGCTGTCCACTATCAACGTGCGGTCGCCGCGCCGGGCCTGAAGTGGGTGGCGCTCGCCGACCACGGGCACTCCCTTGGCGGCATAACGATTTTTCCCGTGACGGCTCCCTCGCAGAAACTGAACGCGCAGTCTCCACATCTTGAATACGACGTGGTCCTCGCCGCTGGTGGCGACGTGAAAGTCGAGGCCGTGCTTTCGCCGACTTTACCCTTTACCCCTGGCCGGGGACTGCGTTTTGCGATTTCTTTTGACGATGCCGCACCTCAGGAAATCGAGATCCATGGCGATGGCGGCGACGGTAAAGCCGAGTGGGAAAAAATCGTCGCCGACGGTGTCCGCAAAATCACCACCTCGCATAAAATTTCTGCCCCCGGCGCGCACGTGCTCAAATTCTGGCTGATCGATCCCGCTGTCGTGTTGCAACGCCTCGTAATCGATTGCGGCGCCCTCCGCCCGAGCTATCTCGGCCCCCCGGAAAGCCGTCGGCTCGAACCCAGCAAATGATCCAACCCTCATTGCTGAATGACGAAAAACTAAATAGACCCTGCAAACGGTTTGTCATCTATTAAATGACAAACCGCTTGGGAGAATGCTCCGTCAAAAACTGAAAGTTTAAAGGTTATACATGCTGTCACTTACCCGATCCTGAAGCGCTGGCTAAAGCCGGTCTGGCTTCAAGGGACGTTGGGAGTTTTGACTGGTTCGATGATTTCGAACCGGCCGCTGACTTGAAGCAGCGCGAGGAAGTAGAGGAGACCATCGTAGTAACGGTATCGACCCGACGGAATGGGCATTTCCCAGAGGCGTTGTACGAACGGCAACCCTGTCTTTTGGTCGGCGGCGAGCGCGCCAACCGCAGCCATTGCAAAGAGACCGGACGATGAATTTTTGGAGAGCGGTTTGCCGTCCAGAGTGAATTGATTGGGGCAACTGGATCCCTGCTGACCTAAAAAAGTAAGCACGCGGTTGGCTTGTTCCGTCTGCCACGGATCGCGGCCGAACCAAGTATGATCGACAGCGACATTTGCGATGGTTCGCCAGGCGTCATAGCGGAAATCGCCCTTTTCTTTCGGACGCGGGGAACCGTCGAATTCGGCATATTCGGGCATGAGCCCCGTCTTGGGATGTGCGGCTCGGCGGAAAAAAGCGCGGCTCGCCTTGACGCATTCAGCCCAGAAACGACGGCCATCTTCGCTGCGATCCCAACGGGCCCAAAGTTCATAAAAGGCCGGCAGGTGGTACGACGGATCAGTGAAGGTGGCGGCTTCCTTGGTTGGAGCAAAGACGACTTGTTTGTGCGTGGCATCGAAAATGGCGGTTAGGCCGTTTCCTCGATCGCCGCGCCGCATGGCATCGAGCACGGATTGCGCCTCGATGGCGTAATTGAAAATTCCTTCGCCCGAACCCCAACGATTTGCCGCGAACAGAAGAGCCATGGCGAACCATTCCTCACCGTCACTGGCGGAACCAGGATCGATCTGGGTGCCATCGTAGCGGCAATGCCAGGCGAAGTATCCGCGTCGCGGACCGTCTGCATGGTACATGTGAGTTTTGGCCCATTTCCAAATCCGGTCGAACTCGGCGCGTTTGTCGAGTTGCACGGCGATCATCATGCCATACGACATGCCTTCGCTGCGGACATCGTTGCTCGCGATGTCGGCGACATAAGCCATCTCGCCCGCAACTGGGTAGTAAACGCGTTGCGCCTCGTCGTTGCCGTAGAAAAGTTGTTTCCACGCTGCATCAATCTTGGCATCGATCTCGGATTTGGATTTGCCGAGTTGTTCGGTAAAGAGATTGCGCGGCGCTGCGGCCAGCGGGATGTGGCTTGTTACAAGCAACAGCAGCGCAATGAACCAGCGCGGCGGATTTTTAAAGCGTATCATCAGGATGGTGCACCGGCTTTTGCCGAGGCTTTCTGCCGGCGCTCAGCGAGTTCATCGGCCATTTGCAGGGTGATTTTTTTGTTGAGCGTGCACAGCGAGATCGCAATCGCAGCGCCGAAGAAAAGAAGGCCGACGCCGAGACTGCTGGACATATGGTAGCCGTGGATCGCGTTGGGTGCGCTTGGCGCAGAGGTTTCGTAGCCCCAGAATCCACTCATGGCCCAAAGGAACACGGCGGAGCCAAGGGCGAGACCGGACTTGAGCGAGAAACCGATCGTGGCGAAAACCATGCCGGTGAAACGGCGCCCGGTTTGCCATTCGGAGTAATCGGAGGCGTCGGCGTACATTGCCCAAGCCACTGCGATGGTCGGAGCATAAACGACCGAACCGAGTGCTGCGAGTGCGAGCATTCCGGTCGTATTCGTTGGCGATAGCAGATAGTATGCGCAGGAATTGATTCCGCCGAGCAGGAAGCCCCAGAAAATCACGGCCTTTTTGCCGAAATGTTTGGAGAGATTGGCCGAGAGGATGATGAAGATGATCGTCGTGGCCGTGCCGACCATGTTGACGATGCTGTTGAAGACGTCGGCGACATTTCCGGGCAGGCTTTCGCGTGTGCCATGGGCAATGTAGCCTAACCATTCTAAAACACCAGGCTGCGGCGTGAGGTCGGAGGTGGTGAGGCCGAGTTTTGCAATGAAATCGAACATCGCCGCCTTGTCGGCGTAGTGATGATAGAAATTGTAGTGCGCTCCGCCGCGATAGGTCAGCATCGCGAAGTTGAAGACCGTGAACGCCACCAGCGCCATCCACGGCTTGTTTTTCAACAGGTCGAGAAAATCATCCTTGGGCGACGATTTTACCTCGGACACCGGCTTGATGCGCTCCTTGGTGGATAGGAATGTGACGACGAAAAGGATCAAGCAGAGCACAGCCCAGAGCGTCATCGTCATTTGCCAGCCATACTGGCGGTCGTGGGATTTGGCGAATTTCGCAACCAACGGCAAGGTACAGCCCCCGACGATGAATTGAGCGATGTTGACGGCGACGAAGCGGTAAGAATTGAGCTTGGTCCGCTCATTGAGATCGCCCGTCATGACCGCGCTCAGAGCGGAGTACGGCATGTTGTTCATCGAATAGAGCGTCATGAGGATCGTATTCGTGATGCCGGCGTAAGCGATCATCATGCCCGTGCTCCAACCCTTTGGTGTGGTGTACGCGAGAATCATCACCACGCACCACGGGATCGCGGTCCACAGCACCCACGGGCGAAATTTGCCCCACCGGGTGTTGGTGCGGTCGGCCAGTACGCCCATGATCGGATCGAAAATGGCGTCCCATAGGCGCGGCCACAAAAGAATCGCGGCGGCGGCGCTCGACGAGAGCCCAAAAACGTCGGTGTAGAAATTCGTTTGAAACAACACCATCGTCATGAAGACGAAATTCGCGGCGGCATCACCGCCGCTGTAACCGACTTTTTCCAAAAACGACAGGCGCTGGATAGGGGCACTCATGGGATGCGTAAAATTAGCAGGCAGGGGAGGTGGGGCAAGACGGGAGGGCGGGGCGGGCCGGCGACAAGACGCGGCAAAACGCTCCGTGGAAAACGGCGATGCGAGTCAAAATCATTCGAGGGACGACGCGCAAAATCACCTTAGAGCTAACAATAGACTTGAGCCGTTCCGCTGGTTTCGCCGCAATCCTTCATCCCCATGAGCGAACAACGTCGCGTTACCCTCGCCGACATCGCCGCCAAAGCCGGCGTGCACGTCACCACGGTTTCACTCGCCATCCGCAACCATCCGCGCCTGCCGGAGGCGACGCGCCAGCGTATCCAGAAACTGGCGACAGAAATGGGCTATACGCCGGACCCGTTTTTGCGGGCCTTGGTCTCCTACCGCGGCCGGGTGATGGAGCGGCGCAACCCGCCAACTTTGGCCTACGTGTCGAACTGGAACACGCGTTGGGGATGGAAAAAGGTTACGGCGCATCCGCAGTTTTTTGCCGGCGCGGAAAACGCCGCGCGCCAGTTGGGGTTTAACCTGGAGCATTTCTGGATGCGCGAGCCGGGCCTTACGCACGGTCGGTTGAGCCGCATCCTGTACTCTCGCGGCATCACCGGACTGATTATTGCGTCGCACGTGCGCGAGATCGACGAAGCGCTCCAGTTCGACTGGTCGCATTTTAGCGCGGTGAAAATCGATTACTTCCCGCACCAGCCGCGTCTCCACAACGTGACCAACAACCAGCTGCAGATCGCGCGCCTGGCGGTGCAGCGGGTGCGCGAGGCCGGATACAGGCGGATCGGGTTGGTGATGGACGATGGTTGGGATATCACGGTGGATCACTTGTGGCGCGCGGGTTTTCTATGGGAACAACAGAAGCTGGCCGCCAGGGATCGCATCCCGCCCCACATGTTTCCTTGTACGGAATCGTTTGAAAAATGGTACGAGCGGCATCGTCCCGAGGTGATCATCAGCAAGTCCGACTTCGTTTTGCCGCGCCTGAAGGAGATGGGCTTGCGTGTGCCGAGGGATGTGAAGTTCGTGGATATTTTTCTGGAGGATTTCTCGGGCACTTGGGCCGGCGTGCGGCAAAATCACGAGACAGTGGGAGCGCTTGCGGTCGAATTGCTCGCCGGTCAACTCCAGCACAACAAGTTCGGCGTACCCGAAATCCCTACGACGACCTACGTGGAAGGCACGTGGTTCGATGGAGCGTCCTGCCCGATGCGTTGAGGCGGGAAAATTCCGGGCCGAGGCTCATCTTTATTCTTAGGGAACGGTTTTCACTTAGCGCGGATTTTTCCAAAACTAAACAGGTCTCCGTTGCTTCGGTACGGGAGAGTTATCGTTGCCTTTTCGGCGACTTCACAAAATCGCCTAAAGCGGCTGGCTGTACACCTCCATTCTCGCGGTCAGTGTGATCAGTTGAGACCGTCAATAAGCTGGAATGGGATGAAACTTTCTATTGATTGGAAAAAATCCGCTCCTATAAGTTGCGCCACTTTTCCCTATTCGTTCGCTTACTCGCATGAAGATCAAAGCCTATCTTAAGCCGTCCTGCGGCTGGTCCAATGGTGTTCGCGCCATCATGCGCAAATATTCCCTCGCGTACGAGGATATCGACATCATCAACAACCGCGAGAATTACGCCGAGATGGTGCAAAAGTCCGGCCAGCCGCTTTCGCCTTGTGTCGAGGTGGATGGCGTGATGCTGGCGGATATCTCGGGTGAGGAAGTGGAGAATTATCTTTTATCCAACGACTTGGTAAAACCAAGTTCCGCTCCGGTCGACGCCGCGACCAACGCCGGCTGCTCGGACGACGAGCACGCAAAAATGGCCACTAAAACGGTCCGTTTCTTTTAACCGAGGCTGCTCGTCACAACGTCAAACCCACGAGCCGGCCTCAAAAAGGGCCGGCTTTTTTGCGTCCCGTTATTTCAACCTTCAACCCACCTTCTCTTACCCATCGCACGTGGTGCAACTAATAGCTCTTTTCACCCGGATTTTGTGTTTGCCCCGACGTTTTTCTCCCTTCGAAATTTTCCGCTTTACTCATTGACCCACCCTTCAACAACGCACGGTATGGCCAGAATGCACAGTAGAAACGACAACACTCAGAGCACCCCAGCACGTCAGCACGGTCTGCCGAAAAAGCAGGGGCTCTACGATCCGTTCTTCGAACACGACGCTTGCGGCGTCGGCTTTGTGGTGGACATGAAGGGTCGCAAATCGCACCAGATCGTCAAGCAGGCCGTCCAGATTTTGGAAAATCTCGATCACCGTGGCGCCGCTGGCAGCGAACCCAACACCGGTGACGGTGCTGGCGTGCTCATGCAGATTCCGCACAGCTTTTTTGTCGAAGCTGCCAAGAAGGCCCGTTTCTCCCTTCCGGCCGCCGGCCAATACGGCGTGGGCATCGTTTTCCTCCCGAAGAACCAAACCAAGCGTCGTCGCCTCGAGGAGAAATTCCAGCAAATCGTCCAATCCGAAGGCCAGGCTTTTCTCGGTTGGCGCACGGTCCCGACCGACAATTCTTCCCTCGGTGAAACCGCCAAGTCCGCCGAGCCGTACATGCGCCAAGCGTTCATCGGCCGCGCTGCCGATTTGAAGGACGATCTCGCTTTCGAACGTAAGCTCTACGTCATTCGCAAGCGCGCTTACAACGAGATCCGTTGTTCCACGATGGATGGCGCCGAATACTGGTACCTGCCTAGCCTTTCCTGCCGAACCATCGTCTATAAGGGCATGCTGCTCACCACGCAGCTCGCGACGTACTTCCTCGACCTGCAAAATCCGTCGATGGAAACCGCCCTCGCGCTGGTCCACTCGCGTTTTTCGACGAACACCTTCCCCAGCTGGGATCGTTCGCACCCGTACCGCTACGTCGCCCACAACGGCGAAATCAACACCCTCCGCGGCAACATCAACTGGATGCATGCTCGCGAAGCGCTTTTCGAATCCGAGCTCTTCGGCGACGACATCAAGAAGATCCTTCCGATCATTGACCCGAACGGTTCTGACTCGGCGATGTTCGATAACACTCTCGAGCTTCTCTATCTCGCTGGCCGCCCGATCGAGCACGCGGTGATGATGATGATCCCCGAGCCATGGTCCAACCACGAGAGCATGAGCCCGGAGCGCAAGGCCTTCTACCAATACCACTCCTGCTTGATGGAGCCATGGGATGGCCCAGCGTCGATCGCTTTCACCGACGGCAAGTCCATCGGTGCGATCCTCGACCGCAACGGTCTGCGTCCCTCGCGTTTTTACGTTACCAAGGATGGCCTTGTCATCATGGCCTCCGAAGCCGGCGTGCTCGACATTCCTGCCGACAAGATCGAGCGCAAGGGTCGTCTCCAACCCGGCCGCATCTTCGTCGTTAACACCGAAGAAGGCCGCATCGTTGAAGACGAGGAAATCAAATCCAAGCTCGCCGCGGAGCGTCCATACGGCGAATGGATCAAGGAGCACCTCATCCATCTCGAAGATCTGCCGTACGCTCCGGAAGTCCCGAAACCGGACCATGACACCTTGCTCCACCGCCAGGTTGCCTTTGGTTATACTTTCGAAGACCAACGCATCATCCTCACGCCGATGGCGAAGGACGGTGTCGAAGCCACCGGTGCGATGGGCAATGATGCCGCACTCGCCGTTCTCTCAAACAAGCCACGCCTGCTGTTTGATTATTTCAAACAACTATTTGCGCAAGTTACGAACCCGCCGATCGACTGTATCCGCGAAGAAATTGTTACATCCGCCGAAACGCGTTTGGGATCCGAAGGCAACCTTTTGGCTGCACAACCGAGCGCCGCTCGCCGCGTCGAATTGAAGTGGCCGGTTTTGACGAACGAAGAGTTTGCCAAGATCCGCCGTCTCGACCGCCCGGGCTTCAAGGTCGGCGTGTTGCCGATCCTCTTCCGCGTGACTCGCGGTGAGAAGGGCCTCGCGAAGGCCTTCGAGGAACTTTGCCTCATGTCCCGCCGCATGATCGAGGAAGAGGAAGTCACCGTCCTCATCCTCAGCGACCGTGGCGTCACCAAGGAATTTGCGCCGATCCCGTCGTTGCTCGCCGTCGCCGGCCTGCACCACTACTTGATCCGCGAAGGTCTGCGCACCCGCATCAGCCTCGTGCTCGAAACCGGTGAAGCCCGCGAAGTACACCACTTCTCGCTGCTCATCGGTTACGGCTGCAGCGCGATCAACCCATACGTTGCCTTTGAGACGATTGACGGCATGATTCAGGACGGCCTGTTGCCCGACATCGACCACAAGACAGCCTGCAAGAACTTCGTGAAGGCCGCCGCCAAGGGCGTCGTGAAGGTCATGTCCAAGATGGGCATTTCCGCCATTCAAAGCTACCGCGGCGCGCAGGTCTTCGAAGCCGTTGGCCTGCGTCAGGACGTCATCGATCAATACTTCACCTGGACGCCTTCCCGCGTCGGTGGCATCGGCCTCGATGTTATCGCCCAGGAAGTGCTCGCCCGCCACCGCGCCGCCTTCCCGGATCGCTCGGTTAACGGCGTCGTTCTCCCCGCCGGCGGCCAGTACAAGTGGCGCGACGACGGCGAATATCACCTCTTCAATCCCGAGACCATCCACCACCTCCAAAAGGCGGTGCGCACAGGCAGCATGCCGGTCTTCAAGCAGTACTCGAAGCTCATCGACGACCAGTCGAAGAACCTTTGCACGCTGCGCGGCTTGCTCGATTTCAAGGCCTCCACCGCCATTCCGATCGAGGAAGTAGAACCCGTCGAGGCGATCATGAAACGCTTCAAGACCGGCGCCATGTCCTACGGCTCGATCTCGAAGGAGGCTCACGAAACACTCGCCATCGCCATGAACCGCATCGGCGGCAAGTCGAATACCGGCGAAGGTGGCGAAGACCGCGAACGTTTCACTTGGACGAACGAACAAGGCGACTCGAAAAACTCCGCCATCAAGCAGGTCGCTTCCGGCCGTTTCGGCGTGACGAGCGAATACCTCGCCAATGCCCGCGAACTTCAGATCAAGATGGCGCAAGGCGCGAAGCCTGGCGAAGGCGGCCAGTTGCCCGGCACGAAGGTTTATCCGTGGGTCGCCAAGACCCGTGGTACGACTGCTGGCGTCGGCCTCATCTCACCTCCGCCGCACCACGACATTTACTCGATCGAAGATCTCGCCGAGCTGATCCACGACTTGAAGAACGGCAACCGTTTCGCGCGCATCAGCGTGAAGCTCGTCGCCGAAGTCGGCGTCGGCACGATCGCCGCTGGCGTCGCCAAGGCCCATGCTGACGTCGTTCTCATCTCCGGCCACGACGGCGGCACGGGTGCCTCGCCGCAAACCTCGATCAAGCACGCCGGTTTGCCTTGGGAACTCGGTCTCGCCGAGACGCACCAGACGCTCGTGCTCAATAATCTCCGCAGCCGTATCGCCGTTGAAACCGACGGTCAGCTCAAGACCGGCCGCGACGTTGTCATCGCCGCGCTGCTCGGTGCCGAAGAGTTCGGTTTCGCGACCGCTCCGCTCGTCGCCACTGGCTGTATCATGATGCGCGTTTGCCATCTGAACACCTGCCCGGTCGGTGTCGCTACCCAGGACCCGCGTCTCCGCGAAAAATTCACCGGCAAGCCCGAGCACGTCGTCAACTTCATGCGATTCATCGCAACGGAAGTTCGCGAGCACATGGCCCAGCTAGGCTTCCGCACCATCGCCGAGATGATCGGTCACACCGAGCGCCTCGAGCCGAAGAAGGCCGTCGATCACTGGAAGGCCAAAGGCGTCGACTTAACCAATATCTTGTACCAACCGGACGTTCCGGAATCCGTCGGCCGCTATTGCCAGATGGAGCAGGACCACGGTCTCGACAAGTCGCTCGACCTCACGCAACTCCTCCCGATCTGCAAACCCGCGATCGAGAAGGGCGAAAAAGTTGTCGCGCAACTACCGATCCGCAACGTCAACCGCGTTGTCGGCACCATCACCGGCTACGAAGTCACCAAGAAGTACGGCCGCGAAGGTCTCCCTGAGGACACCATCCGCGTTCACTTCACCGGCTCCGCCGGCCAGAGCTTCGGCGCTTTCATGCCGAAGGGCATGAGCTTCACGCTCGAAGGTGACATCAACGACTATCTCGGCAAGGGCCTCTCCGGCGGAAAAATCGCCGTCTTCCCGCCCGCCGCTTCCACATTTGTCCCTGAGGACAACATGATCGTTGGCAACGTCGCCCTCTACGGTGCGACCGCGGGCGAAGTCTACATCCGCGGCCAGGCCGGCGAGCGCTTCGGCGTCCGCAACTCCGGCGTCAACGCCGTGGTTGAAGGCGTGGGCGATAACGGCTGCGAATACATGACCGGCGGACGCGTGATCGTTCTCGGCGTCGCAGGCCGCAACTTCGCCGCTGGCATGTCCGGTGGCGTCGCTTACGTCCTCGACGAAAAGGGTGATTTCCCAACTCGCGTGAACAAGCAGATGGTCGGCATCGAGAAGCTCGAAGACGCGGCGGAAATTGCCGAGGTCCGCAAGCTCATCGAAAACCACCTCGCTGCGACAAAGAGCACGCGCGCCAAGGCCGTCCTCGACAACTGGGCCGCCAACGTGCCGAAGTTCGTCAAGATCCTCCCGCACGACTACAAGCGCATGCTCGCGGAAATCAAAAACGCCGAGGCCCAGGGCCTCACCGGCGAAGAAGCCATCATGGCTGCCTTCGAGAAAAATTCCCGCGACCTCTCCCGCGTAGGCGGCAACTAACACTTCACAGACCACTGCCATGGGCAAACCAACTGGATTCATTGAGTACCTGCGCGAAATCCCTGTCGACCGTCCGGCGCTTGAACGCATACGCGACTGGAACGAGTTCCACCTCCACATGGAGGAGAAAAAACTGCGCAATCAGGGCGCGCGTTGCATGGATTGCGGCATTCCCTTCTGCCACACCGGCAAGCTCATCAGCGGCATGGCTGCGGGCTGCCCAATCCACAACCTGATCCCCGAGTGGAACGACCTCGTCTTCCGCGACCTCTGGCACGAAGCGCTCGACCGCCTGCACAAGACGAACAACTTCCCGGACTTCACCGGTCGCGTTTGCCCCGCTCCTTGCGAAGGCTCCTGTACGCTCGGCATCATCAATCCGCCCGTCACGATCAAGAACATCGAGTGCGCGATCATCGACAAGGGCTTCGATGAAGGCTGGGTCACGCCCGAGGCGCCGAAAGTTCGCACCGGCAAAAAGGTGGCAGTGATTGGTTCGGGTCCGGCCGGACTTGCCGCCGCCGCGCAACTCAACAAAGCCGGCCACACCGTCACCGTCTTTGAACGTGCCGACCGCCCAGGTGGCCTCCTCATGTACGGCATCCCGAACATGAAGCTCGACAAAAAAGAAGTCGTGCTCCGCCGCGTGAAGCTCCTCGAACAAGAAGGCGTAAAGTTCATCTGCAACGCCAACGTCGGCGAAAACGTCGAACCGCAGATCTTTCTCAAGGAATTTGACGCCACCGTCATCTGCACCGGCGCGACCAAGGCTCGCGATCTTCCCATTGAAGGCCGCAACCTCAAGGGCATCCATCTCGCGATCGAATATCTCACCAGCACGACCAAGGCGGTTCTCGCTGGCAACCCTGCTTCCTCTGCCATCACCGCGAAGGACAAGCACGTCGTCGTCATCGGCGGTGGCGACACCGGCACCGATTGCGTGGGTTCCTCGATCCGTCTTGGCTGCAAGAGCGTCGTTCAAATCGAAATTCTCCCGAAGCCTCCGCTGGAACGCCAGCCCGACAATCCGTGGCCCGAATGGCCCAAGACCCTCAAGGTCGACTACGGTCAGGAAGAAGCCGCCGCCAAGCAGGGTGCCGATCCGCGCGTATACCTCACCACCGTGAAAAAATTCATCGGTGACGCCGAAGGCAAGGTGAAGGAACTCGTGACCGTCCAAATCAAATGGGACAAAAACGAGAAGGGCCAATTCGTCCCGGTCGAACAAGCCGGCACCGAAAAGACCATTCCCGCCGACCTCGTTCTCCTCGCCATGGGCTTCGTCGGACCCGAGCAGGCCATCCTTGACGAACTCAAGCTCGAACGTGACGCCCGAACCAACATCAAGGCGGAACACGAGAAATACACGACCAACATCAAAGGCATCTTCGCCGCGGGTGACTGCCGTCGTGGCCAGAGCCTTGTGGTTTGGGCGATCAACGAAGGCCGCGGCGCTGCTCGCGAAGCCGATCGTTACCTGATGGGCACGACCGATCTGCCATAAACCATCGAAAAAAGAGACCTCCTCTCTGAGCAAAGTTTCAAAGCGCGACTCTTATGAGTCGCGCTTTTTTATGTCTGGGCTGTGCTTCCCAATTGCTTGTGACAAACATAGCGGCACACCGCCCAATCAGGCCACCCACCTCTCTGCCGAGGAGCCGTCTGCACCGCCTAAACGTTGTTGTCGATCCTTACCGTGTCTTACGCAGACGTTTTTTAGGAGGTGGGTTTTCTGCGACCAGCAGCGTCGCGTCAGTCGGTTCGTGTTGGTAGGTTTCCCGAACTTCGCGATAAATCACCCGATGTTGGACAGTCTCTTCCAACACCTTTCTTACGTATGCGCCGAGTTTTTTCCCCGAGGCTCCCGCGAGGCGGCTGAGCTCAGCATGGAGTGAAGAAGGCACGTTTACCGTGAGGTTCTTGGTGTCTGGTCCTATGGGATTGCTCGGCATGGTCACGCTTCGGCGAAAGCCTTGCAAAAGGCGTTGACAGTGCAAAACCTTAAATCTTACTAAGAAATATGGGAGCCCGATTGAGTGTGAAAATTTCTTCCTCTCTGGATCGCCAGCTTAAAGCCAGGGCTGCGGCTCGGACCATGTCCAAATCCGATATGGTACGGGAAATTTTATGCAGACATGTTCTGGACACGAAGTTGGCCGCAACGCAGAAATCCCGGGTTAAGCAACACCAACTGAGAAATCGGAAGGTCAGCGCATGAACGAAACTTTAAACACCCCACGGGTGGCGCGTCGTGGCAAGCAATCGGTCGTTCGAGCGTTTCTGACTTTTTTGTGGCGCTCCACCGACCGAAAGCGCGCTGTCATCGCTCAGCTGGAAAAAGAAAATACTCTCTTGCGCGAAGAAATGGAACGTCAGGCTTGTGAGCTTGAGCGTTGTGATTCCATGCGTCGGCGGAGCGAGCGCAGTTTGCATTTGTTGGCCAACCAGCTGATTGAGCTGGTATGGATTATGAGCCCGGCGGGACATACGGAATTTTTTAACCGTCGCTGGTATGTCTATACGGGATTGCAGGGGGCTGAGCCGGAGCAGGAAGGTTGGCGGACGATCCTGCACCCTGAAGATTTGCAGCGCTTTTTCGCTTCCGGAGCCATGGCCTATGCCGTTGGCTATCCCTATCGCGCGGAGTTTCGGTTGAAGATGGTCGACGCCACTGACTATCGGTGGTGTTCCGTTCATGTTTTTCCACAACGCGACCCTACCGGTAAGATTGAACGTTGGATCGGCGTGATGTTCACAGGAGACGAAGTTGTGGACGACGGCGCTCCCACTCGTCGCCATCCTGCCGGTCCGCGGAGATCGTCTTGAGTTCGCTCTCGAGATCCTAAGGTAGCAGGTCCTCGAAAAATCGGTTTTCATCGAGGAAATAGCTAGAAGCCGGCCGACCGCTTTGTTGACGAAAAAATCTGCTTGCCGTATTATCCGTACTAGTATTGCTAGTACGGAATGCTGCCGTTCACTATCGAGCTAAAACCGGGTTTGCCTGTTACGGAGCAGGTGGTTTTTGCGACAAAGAAGGCCGTGGTGGTGGGGCAACTGAAAGTCGGAACGATGTTCCCTTCGGTTCGCGTGCTCAGCCAGGAACTGAAGATTAACCCGAACACCGCGCACAAAATCGTGGCCACACTGGTGGCGGAAGGCGTGTTGGTGACGACGCCCGGCGTCGGCAGCGTGGTAGCCGAACCGCTGGCAGGAGACAAGCGGGAACGCGCGGAATTGCTCGGCGCCGATTTGGAACGACTCGTAGTCGAAGCGAAGAAACTCGGGCTGACGCTCGAAGAGTTGCAGACAGGCCTGGGCAAACACTGGAAAAAACTCGGAGGTTGATTTTATGAACGCGATCGAAACTCAGAACTTGGTGCGAAGGTACGGCAAAACGGACGCGGTGCATGATCTCACGATTTCCGTGCCGACGGGCAGCGTGTATGCGCTGCTCGGGCCCAACGGCGCGGGCAAAACGACCACGATCAAGGTGCTCATGAACTTGCTCATACCGACAGCGGGCGGGGCGCGGGTGCTCGGTGTCGATTCGCGAAAACTCGGCGTGAACGAGCGCCGGCAGATTGGCTATGTTTCCGAAAACCAGCAACTGCCTCTGTGGATGACGGTGCGGCAGTTCCTCGATTATTGCCGTCCGTGGTATCCGGCGTGGGATCGTGATTTGGAAAAGAATTTACTCGGGCGCTTTGAACTGCCGGAGGAGCGAAAACTGAAACATCTTTCGCGCGGCATGCTGATGAAGGCGGCACTGCTGTCGTCGCTCGCATATCGGCCGAAGTTGCTCGTGTTGGACGAGCCGTTCAGCGGGCTCGATCCTCTTGTGCGCGACGAGTTCATCCAGGGCGTGCTGGAGGTCTCCGAGATTGGCGACTGGACCGTTTTCATATCTTCGCACGACATCCACGAAGTCGAAATGCTTTGCGATTGGGTGGGAATCTTGAACGCGGGGCAGCTTCAGCTCTCTGAGCCAGTCGAGGCATTGCAGGCGCGTTTCCGTCGGATCGAAGTCGTGTTGAATGACCCGGTCCCGCCGGTGGTTTCTTTGCCCGCTCATTGGTTGTGTTACGAGCAGGTCCGGATCGATCGTCCGCTTCTTCGAGAAAAATTTCGAAACAGGGAAAACCGAGGCAATGTACCGCGAACATTTTTCCTCGGCTGCCGTGACGGCTTATCCGATGAGCCTGCGGGAGATTTTCGTCGCACTGATGCGCGCTCAGCGTTCTCAGAACAAGGAAGGAGTCCTCGCATGAAAATGATCTGGCATATCATGAAAAAAGATCTTCGCGCCGTCCGGCTGCTCTGGCTGGTGTGGCTCGGGCTGATCGCAGTGCGCATTCCGTGGCTCGTGTTTTATCTGACGACGGCAAACGAGCGAGCGGTGAAACTACTCGAGGTGACGAGCATTTTCGCGTTCATTGCGGATATCTTGCTCGTTTTCATGGTGGTGGGAAATGTTGTGCATGAGGATCCGTTACCGAGCGACAAGGCGTTTTGGGTGACGCGACCGGTGGGCGCCGGGCAATTGTGCGCGGCGAAGCTGCTGACGCTTGTGGTGGTTTGTGTGCTCAGCCCGCTCGTCTTTCTGCTGCCAACGTGGGCGGTTTTTGGCGTGGATAGCGTCAATATCGTGAGGCTGCTCGCCTACCATGGCGCGCTCAACGGAGGCGCGATGTTGATCGCGTTGTTGTTTGCGGTGGTTACGCGTAAGGCTGCCACTTATGCGGTGCTCAGCTTGGTGGCGCTGGCTCTGGTCGGTGTAATAGCGACTACGATTGATTCAGGGTTTGGCATCAGCGTGGCTCGCCGAGCCGTAGCTTACTGGAGTGCTTTGGGAGCGAGTGTTGTCACGGGTGTTTTTGCTGTGGTGCAGCAGTATCTCACGCGAAACACGCGGCGAACCTGGTGTTTGCTGGGCGTTTTAGTAGTAGGCATGGGGCTGATTTTGCCGAGCTCCTCGGGAAAAGGAATTTTTCAGCGGAATGTGAAATTGTCGCCGACGGAAATTAAGATGAGGGCGGAATGGAAGGACCAGAAACTCGTTTTGACGACCAAGTCCGAAGGCGTGGTGACGGGGTCGATCCAGGTGGCCAGCGACAGTCAGGTCGGAAGCATTCGATTGAGGTTTTTGCAGGGGAAATGGATTGACCAGCACGGGCTCTCGGAACCGGTTAAAATGATGGAGGGCGAGAACCAAGACAGCAGGAATTCGTGGATTGAGCTGAGGGCTATCGATTTTGATGCGAGAGAAAAAACTTATCGGTTTCCGGTCAAGCTGCGCCTGCCGGATAACATTACTGACTGGGCATCGCTGGGATTCGACGGTCGCGTTGGCATCATTGGCATGAAGCGTGTCAAAATTACCGAGCTGCCGCTGGCTGCCGGGACCACCGTGGCGGCCAACGGATTGCATGCGCGTTTATTGGATCTGAAAAACTATGAAAAGGGTGTGACGGCGGTTTTATTACAGGTGACTCCGTTTACAGTGCCATATGGTAACGGCAGAATCGTGAATATTGATCCCGCGAAGAAGTGGAGTGTGAGCAGCATCGCATACAGAGGTTCGGGGCTGTTGCTGTGGCTCCAGTTGCAGCGGTTCAATTTGATGTACGGGAAGCATAGCATGCCTCAAACACCTGAGGAGTGGCGTAAAAACAACGTGGGTCCGCAGATCCAGGAAGCGTTGGCCGAGCAGGGCTGGCGGATCGAGTGGCGAGAATATGCGCCTACTTTTTACGAGGTATGCGAGCTCAAGGCCGAACGACTTGAAATCGCCAAGGAGTGATCGCGAGGAACGTCAGTTACGCTCCATCAAAGCGTGCAGTCGTGCTTGCAATACGGAGCGGGTGAAGGGCTTGGCGAGGAAGCCGGCGGGTTTGGTTTGGGCGAATTTTTCCAACGTGAGTTTTTCGGTGAAGCCGCTCATGAGGATGACGGGGACGGACGGTCTTAACTGTTGCATCGCGACGAAGGTTTCCTCGCCGTTCATGCGCGGCATCGTGAGATCGAGCAGCACGAGTTGAAGTTTTTCGGAGTGTTCGCGGAAGCGTTCGACGGCTTCCACGCCGTCGGCAGCGGTGACGGTCGTAAAGCCAAAGCTTTCGAGCGTTTTTGAGATGACGGTCCGCACGCCCGGCTCGTCGTCGACCACCAGTACGACTCCGGAGCCTCGCCAATTTTCGCTTGTTTGCCGATCCGGCGCAAAGGGAGGCCGGCTGCACCGCAAATCGGGGAACAAGATTTGGAACGAACTGCCTTGGCCCGGAGTGCTGGATACACGGATGGCCCCCTTGTGCGATTTGACAGTACCTGCGACCGCGGCGAGGCCCAATCCATGGCCGGTGAACTTGGTGGTATAGAAAGGTTCGAAAATGCGGGCCAGACTTTCCGGGAGAATTCCACAACCCGTGTCGGCGACCTCAAGCAGCACGTAGGACCCCGATGGCAGCGAGGAGTTTTGAAACTGTGTGCACAGTTCGCCGGTATTCAGATATTTCGAAACCGTTTTGATGGTGATGCGCCCCTCCTTGTCGCCGATGGCGTCCGAGGCGTTGAGCGTGAGGTTCATGATCACCTGCTGAATTTGAGCGGGCGCGGCTTTGATGGGAGCCAGCGGATGCGACAATTGCAGGTCGATGACGATCTTTTTCCCGATGGAGACTTGAAAGAGCTGGCGTGTTTCTTTGATGAGCGCGTTGAGGTCGACTTCTTCGAACGCCAGCGGGCTTCGGCCGGCGTAGGCGAGCATTTGCTGACACAGGGCGGCGGCGCGGGTGGCGGCGTTTTCCACCTGGGCTAGTGGTTCGTGAATGGGTGAATTGACCGGCAGGTCGAGGCGCGCTAGGTTGGCATTGCCAAGCATGGTCGCGAGCAGGTTGTTGAAATCGTGGGCGATGCCGCCGGCGAGAACACCGAGACTTTCGGATTTTTGGATCTGGAGGATTTTGCGTTCCTGTTCGATGCGTTCGGCTTCGGCTTGTTTCTGGCGCGTGATATCGCGCATGACGATGGAGAGGATCGTCGTGTCGTTGGCTTCGTCGCGATGGGCGAGGGTGACGTGTGAGACGTGGACTTCGCGTCCCTGTGCGCAATGCAGCGTGAGTTCGCCGTGCGAGGAGCTGGCGCGGAGAGCGGTCCGGATCACTTCGTCGCGAAGAATTTTGGCCGCGGAGTCCTTGAACACGGTTTCGAGCGGGTGTTGAAACAGTGCGCCGGCGTCCGTGTGGCCGAGCAATTTCAGCAGTGCGCGGTTGGCATATAGAACGTGACCGCTCGCGTCGGCGATCAGCACGAAATCGGTGGTAGCGCCGATGATTTCCATCAGGCGCCCTGCCTCGGCTTCGGCAGTTTTGCGCGCGGTGATATCGAGATGGGTGCCCGAAACCTTGAGCGGTTTACCGCTGGCATCGCGGGCGACAACCGAGCCGCGCGAATAGAGCCAACGCCAGTGATGATCGCGGCCGCGAATGCGATATTCCACATCGTAGAGGGGAGAACGTCCCTCAATGTGATCCACCAAAGCCTTTCTCATGGACTCGACATCTTCGGGGTGAATCAGTTTTTGCCACGTTTCAAAAAGCGGTTCCAAATCTTCCGTCCGATAGCCGAGCATGGCAGCGGAATGTTGGTTTTGGCTGACGTGGCGGGCGGCGATATCGAGGTCCCAAAGGCCGAGTTGTGCTCCCGAGATCACCCGATCGAAACGGGCTTCGTTTTTCGCCAGTTTCTTTTCCGCTTCGTTGCGCCGGCTGACAACCGAGCCCAAGCCCAACCCAACGACAGAGACAGTGAGCTCGAACAAAAGGAAGCTGACGACGGTTGCCGTGTTGCTTCCGACGAGATGCATGCCGATCAGGCTGCCCATGGTGATGGCGAGTGTGGCGAGTGTGGCACCGCGCAAGCCTTGTTGAAGACAGATCCAGGTGAGGGGCAGGAAGCAGAGATAAAACGCATTGTTGCGGGCGAGCGGTTCCACCGCAAAGACGAGCCAGATCAGTCCGACGAGGGTCGCGGCCTGGACGGACATCATGGCGACCTCCTTGGAGATGTATTTTTGGTTCGTTGGACGGAAAGCGGGTTTATTTTCCAGCCATGCGCCCGCAAACACCACCGCAGCCGGAACGACGGTCAGCAGCCCGCTGGCGTCGCCCACCCACCAATTCAAAGCGGAATCCAGAAACGATTCCGGTCTATTGACTCCCACCAAAAGTAGAAGGCCGGTTCCGGCGATCGCAACGACGGCAGGGCTTCCGACCATGACAACGCCGAAGATCAATGTTTCACGCAAGGTGCCCGGCAGTAATTTCGTGCCGAGAAAACGCCGGGCGAACCAGGCGGCCCCGGTAAAATTCGCGGTGATCAATGCCGGAAAAATCAACGGTGCCCACCACGTGCCGAGACCGGAGGAGGTGCAGATGGCTGTGAGCGCATTGGTGAAAAACACCACCGGCGCATATCGAGGCCCCAGCAAGACCAACAGCGCGAGGGCCAGGCCGGCGGGAGGATACCAGATTGAAATTCCTGGGCCGACTTCGAAGAAGCGCGCGGAAATATGCGCGGCCAGATGCAAAATCGCATAGGCTGCGCAGACGATGACACGCCGTGGGAGCGAAAGATTCATGATCCAATGATCAGCGTAATCGTCGCAGGGAACCGGCTGGAATGCGGCCTGCCTGCTTGCACGGAGCTGGGGCGGCGTGAAGCAGCGAAAACGTTGAGGAAATTCAGCATTGGAATTGTGAAGCTAACCATGGTGTCGGTCGAGCAAGAACACCTCGCACGGCATTCGTCACAACCGCATCACAACTCCACCGTAAAATTAAAGAATCCAGCGGCTTACCCGCCGCGCTGCGCTGGCCACGAGTTACGACAATAGACCCGTCCACAAGGGTCGCGGACGCAGTGTAAGCTAAAGCGCTGGCCCGCGGGTTACGGGCTTTGGTTCTTGCCGTTATGACAATCGGCGCAGGTGAGATCGTCAGGCAGCGCGTCGGGGTGTTTGAAGGGCTGGCCTTCAGGGGCGAGCTTGCTGAGTTCGGCGCCGGCGCCTTGGGCGAGAATGGTGTGGCAGGCGTTACAATCGCTGGCGGCGATCTTTTTCTCAGGTTTGCCGACCGCAACGTGTTGATTGTCGTGGCAACGGAAACAGCCAAGCCAGTTTTTGTGGCCGATTTGTTCCGGATACTTGCTCCAGTCGGCCTTCATGTGCGGGAAGAAATTATCCTTGTAGATAGTGGTTGCAGTAGCGACGGCCTGCTGCACGGACGGTTTGTCGCCGTATTGCTTGCGCAGGCCGGCCTCGATCGCGGCGAGGGCCTCCGGCTCGGTGGCGTATTCCTTGGTGAGCAAGTCGACGACGTTCCGCTTGATCGCGGGAAGCTTTGAATCGAGGCGGCCGAGATAGATCGCCTGGTCGACGGCCTCGTTGGGAGGCTGGAAGCGGTGGGCGGGTCGGTTATGGCAATCAAGGCAGTCCATCCGGCGGATTTTCGCGGGGTCAGGCTGCCCTTTGAATTCGGCGCTCGCATAAACCGTGGCGGTGCCGTCTGGTTTGGTGACGCGGACCCACGGGATTTTCTGGCGTTGCTCGTCCTCGGCGTAGTATTCGACGACGTTTTCCTTGCTGGTATGCCAGTGAATGCCGGAAACGTGGCCGTGCTTGGCGTCGCCGCCGCCCACGTGAAGGAGCAAACGGACGGTGAACGGCTTGTTATCGTCGGTAGTGGCGAGCGTGTGCTGATAGGTACGCTCAAGATTGCCGGAGAAGCGCTGCGGCCAATGACATTTTTCGCAAGTGTCCTGGGCGGGGCGGAGATTGGCGATGGGAGTTGGTACGGGGCGCTTGAAGTCGCCGGTGATGACACCGAGAAGCTGGTGGGCGCCACGCATCTTGGATTTAAAATAAAAGGAGGCGCCGGTGCCGACGTGACATTCGACACAGGAAACGCGGGCATGGGCGCCGTTTTGATAAGCGACAAATTCGGGCTTCATCGTCTCGTGGCAGACCTGGCCGCAGAAGGCGACGGTTTCCGTGAGGTGGTAGGTTTGGTAGCTGCCGAGCGCGGTGAAGAGGAGAAACGTCATCGTGCCCAAGGCGAACCAGAGGAGGCGCTTGCGGTCGCGTGGATTTTCTAGATCGATGGCGAGTTGTGGAGGCGGCGCTTCGGGATCACGCCGTTGCTGGCGGCGGCTGAGCCAAGCTCCAAAGAACAGCAGGGCGAGGCCGAGGAGCAGAAAGCCCGGGGCGACGACGTAGGAAAGGATGCCGACGTAAGGGTTGCTGTGATCGCCGGCAAATGTATCGAAGGCAAAGAGCAGGAGGAAAGCGAAGAAACTGCCGATGGCACAAACGGCACCCGAGAGGCTGATCCAGTTACGCCAAATGGAGCGTTTGAGGGGAATCGGTGCGGCGGTATTGGTCATGGCAATTTTCGGCTGGTGCTAAAACGTTGAAGGGCGTGCTTAATGCCCGCCCTTCGTGTATTCAAATTATGGTGACTAGGTTATTTCTTCAGTGTGCGAATGAAGGCGACCAGACCTTTGACATCGTCATCGGGGAGGTCGCTGAAGGCTTTCATCTTTTCTTTGTCACCGTCTTTGACGCCTTCCTTGATGGCCTTGAACATGGCTTCGTCGGTCATCTCGGCTTGGACTTTGGCGTCGGTATAGTCCTTGAGTTTCAGTTTGGCGCCGACCTTGGTTTTACCGGCACCGTCAGCACCGTGGCATTTGGCGCACTGGGCGGTCCAAATTTCAGAAGCGGGTGCAGCGAAGGCGGAGGTGGCGGCAAAGGCGAGGAGAGCGAGGGCGAGTTTTTTCATAGGGAACAGACGTTTTTATCGGGCCTATTAGATGGTTCGTTTTTGGGTCTGCAAAACCCCGCGTCATTCGGAGGAACAAGCGCGGGGTTGATGCGATTTAAGATGCTATATACGTATCGGATTGTACAGCCGGACCTTTATTTTTTCATGGCGCGAATATACGCCACAAGGGCTTTGGCATCGGCTTCCGTGAGGTCTTCTTTAAAACCTTTCATCAGCTCTTTGCCGTCCTTGGTCGAACCTTCGAGCGTGACTTTCAGCAGGTGCTCGTCCGTGAACTTCGCTTGCACCGCTGCGTCAGTGTAATCGAGGACTTTGAGTTTCTGCCCCATCTTGGTTTTGCCGGAGCCGTCAGCGGCGTGGCATTTGGAGCAAAGACTATCCCAGTTTTCCTTGGCCTCGGCGGCGAAGGCTGAAGTGGCGATCAGCAAGCCGACACTGAGGAAGGTGCACGCGATAGATTTTTTCATCGGAGTGAATGGGACTGTTTTTTAGAAACCCTGCTGGAGCGTGAGGTAGGCGAGGTAGCCGGAGTAGTTGGTATTGCCACCGGTCGAACCAACTTTGCTGCTGAGATAACCGACTTTGGCTTCGGCGACGAGGTTGTCGCTGAGCTTGCGTTTCACACCGACGGTGACGGTGTAATCGTCCTGGCTGGCTCCGAGAGCGGTCGTGGCGTAGAGCGGTTCGTAATTGGAGGCCTTGTAACGGGTGTATTGCAGTTCGGCGTTGGTAACCTTGTCGAGCACGACACCGGTAATAGCGCTGGCGGTCCAGTGGTTGTTGTCGGCGTTGCGGAGAACGTCGTTGGCGGCGCCACCGGCGCGAGGATAGGCGGTGCTGGTGGTATCGAACACTAGATCGACGTTGGCCTGGGCGTAGAATTGTTTGATGGGCGTCCAGTCGACGGTGACACCGAAATCATGGCTCTTGAAGTCCATGCTCTGGTATTTTTCTTCGAAATCGACGGCGGTATCCATCTCGCCATCTCTGCCAACATAGCGGCCGGTGACGGTGAGGGTGGGAAGAACCTTCACGATGCCGGTGAGTTTCTTGGCGGTGTATTCGTAGCCGAGCACGTACTGGCCACCGACGCTGGTGCCGTAGCCGGTATAGCTATTACGGTGATCCTTGTAGAACACTTCAGCACGGAGCGTGAAAGCGGCACAGGCATTCCAGTTGGCACCAACCTTGTAATGGCCGTGGTTTTCCTTGGCGTTGTTGAAGCTGGCTGCGAGGCTGGGTCCAACGGTGCCGGAGGCGCCGCTACCGACCGTAGTGACGCTGACGCTGGATCCGATTTCGTCGCCGGTCACATAACGGTAGTCCACCGTGGTGTAGAGGGAAACGTTGCGAATGCCGGTGTAGCGGACGTTGAGTTCGGGCGTCCAGGAACGTTCGCTACGCTCCGCGGTATTGGGTGCGTCAATTGGTATGCTGGTCGAAACGCCCGTGGCTTGAATGAGACGGGTGTTTTTGTAGACGACCTGATTGTTGCCCTCCATGTCGAGGTCTTCGCCCTTGAGGCCAAGGCTAACATAGAGATCTTTGGTCGGCTTGTAGCTGGCGCAAAGGTTGGCGGTAAGGACATCCTGCGTCGTATCGCCGGCGAGCGTGGTGTAAGAGTAGGGAGGACGACCGCCAGGAGTGAAGCCGCCGAGAAGATCCTGAACGCCGGTGCCCGTGGCGATCTTGAGGAACATCTGGCGATCGCCGCCGATTTTGGCGGTGGCGTGTTGGAAGCTAACGCCGCCGTGGAGACCGATTTTGCTGGTCAGCTGGGTTTCGAACTTGCCGGTGTAGGTGATGATCTTCGGTTCGCTCATTTGGCGGTCGAAGCCGTAAACCGGGTTGTTGGCGAGCGCGGGAGGAACGAGCGTGGCCGGTGTGGCGGGAATGGCGACGAGGGGCTTGAGTTCGCCGGGATAGCGGTTCACCCAACGGGTGTCGTCGCTTTTTGCGGTGACGTAAACAGCTTCGAGTTCGACAGTCGTGTTGCCGAAACTGTGCTTGAGCGCGGCTTCGAAGGTTTCCTGGCGCTCGTTCAAGTCGATGTACGAGGCGACGATTTTGCGGTTGGCGGAGACTGGGTTCAGCGCGCTGCTGGACCAAATCGGCACGCCGGTGAAATCGGTATCGCCCCAGATCGTGGTGTCCTTGCTGCCGTTGCGCAGTTCATTCGTGTAGCGCAGCGTAAGAACCGGGAGGTTGGGCAACGTAATCGCGCCGCCCACCCAGAATTTCGAGCGGTCGACGTGGCGGACCTGAGCGGTCAGAGGGAACCAAGCGTTGTTGGTCGGAAAGAAACCGCCCACACCATCGTAATAGGTGCGAAAACGCTTGTAGCCCATGTCGAACGAGCCGAGTTCGTTTTTCGAAATCTTAACCTGACCGAGGAAGTCTTGGTTGCCCAAAAGAGCATGGCCGTCGACCGTGAGGCCGAAGTCGTTGCCGAGATCTTTGGTGATTTGGAAATCCTCAATGCCGGCAAAACCTTCGCGAGCGGTCCAGGTTCTGGCTTCATAGGCGGCCTTGTCGCCGCTGATCCAGCTGCCCTGACCTGAGAGCTTGATGTAGTTCTCGGTGATGTTGGGCAGCGGATCCGTATCGGGTTTGACGGCGTCGGCGGCATATGCGCTGACGGCCGTAGCCAGAATCGCACCTGCAAAGAGACCTGAAGCAATAGGGGAATGAAGTTTGGTTTGCATGGCGTGGGATGTTAGTAGCGCATCGCTTTGCTGGCGTTGGAACCGTGGACGTCTTCGTGGCAGCCGGCGACCCAGCAGGTGCCGTTCTGCATGCGAGTGCGGTGATCTTCGCCGCCGGCAACAATCTTGCCGTCGCCGACGAACCCGCCGGTCAAAGTGGCCGGGTGTTCGACGTGACACTTGAGACACAGATTGGAATCGCGCTGGACGAGCATCTTTTGATTCACCGAACCGTGCGGGTTATGGCAGACGGTGCAGCCTTCGACCATGGCGTTGTGTTTGAAAAGGAAAGGACCCTTCTGGGCCGTATGGCACTTGGTGCAGGTCTCGTTGGGCGTTTCAAGTTCGCCGGCTCCGGTGCGGGCGACAACGTTGCCCTTGTGCGGATCGTGACACTCGGTGCAGGTCATTTTGCCAGCCATGACGGGATGGCTGTGCGGGAGGCTGAACTCGCCGCGCTTGTCGAGATGGCACTGGAAGCAACCTTCAGGCGTTTTGCCAGGGTTGATGATGGTGCCTTTGCCGCCGCCTGCCTGGACGTGCTTGCTGCCGGGACCATGGCAGCTTTCGCAGCCGAGGCCCTTGGCATGTTCGCCCTGCACCATCAATTTGGCGTGGGAAGCCGTGTCGAAATGCTTGGTGGTTTCTTCATGGCATTGGGCGCACTCTTGCGCGCCGACGAACGTGGCGCCGGCGATCTGGGCCGGAGCGACGACCGTGCGATCGCCCATGACAGTGCAGGAGATAAGGAGTGCAGCCCAAAGGGTGATGCCTCCGAAGACGAGTGTGTTCTTGGGCCAGCTGCGCGATTTAGATATCATGATAGGTTCGGCAAAGGTTATTTTGCAGAGGCATGGGGTGGCTATAACGGTTTGTTAGGGGCACAGACTTTGCCAGAAAACTGGCGAACTGGCTCCTCATTTCTTGCTGAAAATCGCTTCAATAAAGAAAAGTTATTGGTCTGATTTACAAATGAGCCTGAGGGTATTCCCTATTTTTGTCACCCATTTTTTGACAGGTCCGGGCCGCCAACTCGTTGAACTAAAGGATGGCTAATGCCCTGGTTTTACAAACACCCACGCGGTTTTTTCGTTGAAAAATCGTATTTGGCCAACCGGGTGTATTCTTAAATGTAATACGCCGGTTCAGGGGCGGTTTTCGACAGCGATTTGGCAGGTGGCATATGGTTCCCGTTGGTCGGCACCGCTTCCCTTGGCCGTGGGATGGGTTTCTTGCTTTGGGAAAATGAATCGCTCGGCGCGCGGCGGAATGGTTTTGCGGAAAAATCCTGCCACTCGGGCTTGCGCCTTTCGCGCGTGCTGTGCTTAACCGCCAGGCGTGGACAATCCCGCTCGCACCGCTGAATATATCGCCCGTCGCGCCGCCCGCTGCGACGATCTTAAACGCACCCTGACCGGGCTGCTTGCCGGGCGGAAGCGCATCACGCTGGAAATCGGCGCGGGACACGGGCATTTTCTGACCGACTACGCGACGGCGCATCCCGAGGAGTTTTGCATTGGCGTCGATATCGTGCGCGATCGGGTGGAACGCGCGACGCGAAAGCGTGACCGCGCAAAGCTGTCGAACCTCGTTTTTCTTCTCGCGGAAGCCGGCGAATTTCTCGGCGCGTTGCCGGCGGATGTCGCATTTCAGCGCGTTTTCGTGCTTTTCCCGGATCCTTGGCCGAAACGCCGACATCACAAAAACCGGCTTATGCAGGCGGAGTTTCTTAGCACCATCGCCACCCGCGCAGAAAAAGCCGCGCACCTTTGCTTCCGGACCGACCACGCGGCGTATTTTGCGGCGGCGAAGGCGGAAGTTTTGGCGCATCCGGATTGGGAGGTTTTGCCCGAAGCGCCCTGGCCGTTCGAGCGCGTGACAGTTTTTCAGAGTCGAGCGCCAGCCTATGAATCGCTGGTCGCGGCAAGGCGGTCGGACGCCGCGAAGTAATATCGGAGATGGCTGCGGTTGTCGGCTGAAACGCCTGCTCCGCCGAAAATAAAAACGTTAACCACGGCGCGTTCGTGCCGTTAGTAGATTTTTTGTTAGCTCCAGCCTCAATTTTTCCACATTGGCTAATCTTTTAGCCCACATAAGCCCTTTGCATTTTCGAAGGTTGACGCTCCTGCGTGCGTTGCTTACTTCAAAACCTTTTCCAACTCTAAACAGGCCTCTCCCAAAAACCATGCTTCGTGCGAAGAACCTCGCCCTGATCGCCGCATCTTTGGCCACTGCCATGTCTTCGTTCGCAGCTGAAGGCGAAGGGGTTTCAGCCAAGGTCGCCGTGCTGGTCGATTTTGGCGGCGGTTGGGCGCTCACCAACAGCATGATGACGGGTTGGGCGGTTTCGGCGCTGATTATCTCTCTTATATTAGTGCTGGTGGGCAAACCTCAGGTGCTGCCCTCCAAAGGCCAGGCGGTGATCGAGTCGCTGATCGAAGGGCTGCGCGGACTTTTCGAACCCATCGTGGGCAAAAAAGCTTTCCCCGCCGTTTTCCCGCTACTCGTTACGTTCTTCATTTTCATCCTCATCCAGAACTGGATGGGTCTTCTGCCCGGCGTCGGTACGATCGGCTTCGGTCACGATGTCGAAGGCAAATTTCACATGACGCGGCCGTTCATCCGTCCTTTCACGGCTGACTTCAACGGCACCATTGCGCTCGCGCTGATTTCCTTCGGCGCTTGGTTGATCATCATCTTCAAATATGCAGGGCCGAAGCTGATTCTCTTCGATCTTTTCGGTAACAAGGCCGACAAAAAGGAGACACCTGTCGTCCTCTATTTCGTGCTTTCGATTGTTTTCCTGTTGGTCGGCTTCATCGAAGTTTTCTCGATCTGTATCCGCCCCTTCACGCTGTCTGTGCGTCTCTTTGGCAACATCTTTGGCGGTGAAAACCTCCTTCATGGAACGGGTTTCTTTTTTGTCTTCTATTTCATGGAGCTGCTCGTCGGCCTGATTCAAGCCACGGTTTTCACGCTCCTTAGCTCCGTCTATATCGGTTTGATGTGTAACCACGGCGACGACCACGAGCACGAAGGCGAACACGTCCAAACTGAATCCCACCACTAAACCCTTTACCGCCGGGAGCGTGCCAACGAGTGCGCACGGCGGCAACTGCAACCTCCAAACATATCCAATAACATGATCCTCGCTGAAGCTGTTAACGCCATTACCGGCAATCTCGCTAGCGCATTCGGTCTTCTCGGCGCCGCCATCGGCGTCGGTTTGATCGGCACCAAAGCCGCCGAAGCCGTCGGCCGCAACCCCGGCGCCTCGGGCAAAATCCTCGTTCAAGCCATCATCGGTATGGCGCTCGCCGAAGGTCTCGGCGTTCTCGCGCTGTTCCTCGCCAAGTAAGAATCCCTTCCCTGGTTGCGCTGCCTAAACCTCAGCGCAACCAACCTCTTTTCCGCTCCCGCCATGCTGACCTCACTTTTCCTCGCAGTTGCCGAAGCCCACGGCGCCGTTGCCGGCGCGGCCGAACCTGGCCTCGTTGAAAAATTCGGCATCGAGTGGCACTACGTCGTTTTCCAAGGCATCAGTTTCCTCATTCTCTTTGGCGTGTTGTACAAGTTCGGCATCAAGCCGACGATCACCGCCATGGAGGAACGTCAGCATAAAATCGACTCCGGACTCAAGTATGCCGAGCAGATGAAGTCTCAACTCGCCTCCTCGCAGCAGGAGACGGCCGCCCTCCTCAAGAACGCTCAGCTCGAAGCCACCCGGATCATCGAAGAGTCCCGCAAAACCGCGAAGGATTTTGCCGACAAGGTTCAAAAAGAATCCACCGAGCGCGCCGCCGACCAGCTCGCCAAGGCCCAACAGGCCATCGAACTCGAGCACAAGAAAATGCTCGCCGACGCCCGCAGCGAAATCGCCCGCCTTGTCGTCACCACGACCGAACGCGTCCTCGCCAAGAAGCTTTCCGACGCCGATCGCGCTGGCTTCAACGAAGCCGCCGCCAAAGAACTCTCGTCGGTCTGATCGCAAATTTCCCTCTAGAAAATGGCCGCCAACAAACAAGTCCAGCAACTCGCCCGTCAGCTCTTTAACCTGAGCTTCGCCGACGGCCAGCTGTCGGCCGCGCGGGTCAGCGGCGTATTGGGCTACGTCGAGAAAACCAAGCCCGCGCATACGCTCGCCGTCCTCAAGACCTACCACCGCCTCGTCGCAAACGAATTGGCGAAAAGCCAGGCCGTCGTTGAGCACGCCGGCGCAGTATCCGATTCTTTGTTACAAACCATCGCGGCCGCCATGACTACGAAGTACGGCCGCACGATTGCCGCCACCGCCCATCCCAATCCGAAACTCCTCGCCGGCCTGCGTGTACGCGTCGGCGACGACGTATACGAATCCTCCGTCGCCGGTCAGCTGAGTCAGCTCGCCGCCCAAGTATAACCCTTTTAAACAACCAAAACCTCTCGCCCGCATGAGCACGGTCATCGAACAAATCGAACAACAGATCGCCAAACTGCAGAACAAAGCGGTTAAAAAGAACACCGGCACCATCCGCACCGTCGCCGACGGCGTGGCCAAGCTCGATGGCCTCTCCGAGGTCATGTACAACGAGATGGTCCAGTTTCCCGGCGGCGCCATCGGCATCGCGCTCAACCTCGAAGAAGACGAAGTTGGCTGCGTCGTCCTTGGTGACGTTGCTGGCCTCAAGGAAGGCGACGAAGTCCAGACCACGGGCCGCCTCCTCTCCGTACCCGTCGGCAAGGCGCTCCTTGGCCGCGTGGTCGACGCGCTCGGTCGTCCGGTCGACGGCAAAGGTCCGATCGACTCCAAGGAATTTTACCCGGTCGAAAAGATCGCCCCCGGCATCATCGTCCGCAAATCCGTTACCCAACCACTCTTTACCGGTATTACCGCGATCGACTCCATGATCCCGATCGGTCGCGGCCAACGCGAGCTCATCATCGGCGACCGCGGCACCGGCAAGACGACTATCGCGATTGATACCATCATCAACAACGCGCGCATCAACCGCGTCGGCCTGGCTTCGGGCGACAAATCCTTCCGTCCCGTCTATTCGATCTACGTCGCGATTGGCCAAAAGAATTCCAACATCGTCCGCACCATGACCGCCCTCGAGGCGGCTGGCGCGCTTGAATACACCATTATCGTCGCCGCCCCTGCGGCCGACAATCCCGCTAACCAGTACCTTGCACCATACTCAGGCGCCGCCATGGGCGAATGGTTCATGGAAAATGACATGGACGCGCTGATCGTTTACGACGATCTCTCGAAGCACGCCGTCGCCTACCGCCAGATTTCGCTGATTCTGAAACGTCCCTCCGGCCGCGAAGCTTTTCCCGGCGACGTTTTCTATCTCCACAGCCGCCTCCTCGAACGCGCCGCCCGCCTCGCTGGCAAAGGCTCGCTCACCGCGCTGCCCATCATCGAAACCCTCGCGGGCGATCTCGCGGCGTACATTCCGACGAACGTCATTTCGATCACCGATGGCCAGATCTTCCTCGAAACCGACCTCTTCAACCAAGGCATCCGTCCTGCGGTTTCCGTCGGTCTCTCCGTTTCGCGCGTCGGTTCCTCCGCGCAGATCAAGGCCACCAAACAGGTCGCTGGTAAACTCAAGGGCGAGCTCGCCCAGTTCCGCGAACTTGCCGCTTTCGCTCAGTTCGGTGCCGATCTGGACGCCAAGACCAAAGCCCAGCTCGACCGCGGTTCCCGCATCGTCGAACTCTTCAAGCAACCGCAGCTCAACCCGATCTCGATCGAGCTTCAGGCCGCCTTCCTCTGGGCCATGCAGAAGAATTATTTCGACGGCATCGACGTGAAAAAAATCGTCGCCGCCGCCGCCAAGCTCCGCGAATTTTTCGCCACCCGCAAGCAGCCGCTTCTCGACAAGATCCGCAACAAGGCCGCCATCGACGCCGAGCTCGAAACCGAGCTCAAGGCCGCCTGCGACGAGTGGAAATCTTCCTTCACTGCTTGAGCAAGCGCTGACCTAACCCATGGCTAGCACCAGAGACATTCGCCGACGGATCAAGTCCGTCAAAAACACCCGCCAGATCACCAAGGCGATGGAATTGGTGGCGGCGTCGAAAATGAAGAAGGCGCAGCAAGCCGCTCTCGCCGGCCGCCCATATGCCGAACTTCTTCTGTCGATGCTCGCGTCGCTCGCTCCCCGTGTTGAGGAGTCGATGCATCCCTTCCTCGTCCGGCGTGAGATCAAGACCCGTGGCGTGTTGCTCGTCACGACCGACAAAGGTCTTTGCGGCCCGCTCAACGGAAATCTGTTCAAGCTCGTTCAGGAAATCAAAACTCCGGTTAAGTACGTTGCCATCGGTCGCAAAGGTGCGCAGTTCCTTGCCCGCACAGGGCGCGATCTTTTGGCGGAGTTTCCCGTCACTGACCGCGTCGGTTTCGGCGAAGTCAAAGTCGTCGTTGAGTTCCTCGTGAAGCAATATCTGGAGGGTGTCATCGACACTGTCGAAGTCATCTATCCGTATTTCAAAAACACGCTCGTGCAGGAGCCGACTGTCCAGCCGATCTTGCCGCTCACGAGTCTCGCCGATTTCCTGCAGCACCATTCTTCAGCCAATGCGGCCAAGCCGGATCTGCGCGAAATGCTTTTCGAGCCGAACGCGACCACGGTGTTGGAGGCTCTGCTCGGATTCTACGTCAATAAATCCATCCACCAACTTGTTCTCGCTGCGAAAGCCTCCGAGCACAGCGCCCGCATGGTGGCGATGAAAACCGCGAAGGACAACGCCACCAAGATCCTCGGCGACCTCACCCTCGAGTACAACAAGGCCCGCCAGGCTGCGATCACCCAGGAAATTCTGGAAATCGCCGCCGCACAGTACGCCAGTTAATTTTACAAAACCCGACACTCCTTTATCCAATGAATACCGGCAAAATCGTCCAAGTTATCGGCCCCGTGGTCGACGTGCAGTTCGCCGAAAACGCCATTCCGGCCATCTACCAGGCGCTCACGGTGGATTTCACCGTCGGCGGCAAGGCCGAGAAGCTCACCCTCGAAGTGCAACAGCATCTCGGCGGCGGCATTGCCCGCTCGATCGCCATGTCCTCGTCGGAAGGACTTCAACGCGGTATGGCCGTTGTGGATACAGGCGGCCCGATCACCGTTCCGGTCGGCGAGGCCGTGCTCGGTCGCATTTTCAATGTCACGGGCGACACTGTTGACGGCAAAGGCCCGGTCAACGCCGTCAAGCGTTACCCAATCCATCGTCCATCGCCAGCGCTCGTCGATCAGGACACCAAGGTCGACATCCTCGAAACCGGCATCAAGGTCATCGATCTGATCTGCCCGTTCCTCAAGGGCGGCAAGGTCGGCGCCTTCGGCGGCGCCGGCGTCGGCAAGACCGTTGTCATTCTCGAACTCATCAACAACATCGCCAAGCAGCACGGCGGTTATTCCGTGTTCGCCGGCGTGGGTGAGCGTTCCCGCGAGGGCAATGACCTCTATCACGAAATGTCCGAGGCTGGCGTCATTAACCAAAAAGACCTCTCCAAATCCAAGGTCGCCTTGGTGTACGGCCAGATGAACGAGCCGCCGGGCGCCCGTATGCGCGTGGCCCTTTCGGCTCTCGCGATGACGGAGTATTTCCGCGACGAGAAAAACCAGGACGTGTTGCTCTTCATCGACAATATTTTCCGCTTCTCGCAAGCCGGTTCCGAAGTGTCCGCGCTTCTCGGCCGTTCGCCCTCCGCCGTCGGTTATCAACCGACGCTCGCGAACGAAATGGGCGTGCTCCAGGAACGCATCACCTCGACGAAGAAGGGCTCCATCACCTCCGTGCAGGCCGTCTACGTTCCCGCTGACGATCTCACCGACCCGGCGCCCGCCAACACTTTTGCCCACCTCGACTCCACCGTCGTGTTGGAACGTTCCATCGCGGACTTGGGCATTTACCCCGCCGTCGATCCCCTGGCCTCGGTTTCCAAGGCTCTCGTCGCCGACATCGTTGGTGACGAACATTACACCGTCGCCCGCGAAGTGCAGCGCGTCCTTCAACGTTACAAGGACCTTCAAGACATCATCGCGATTCTCGGGCTCGACGAACTTTCGCCCGACGATAAACTCACCGTTTATCGCGCCCGCAAAATCCAGCGTTTCCTCTCGCAGCCGATGCACGTGGCCGAAGTTTTCTCCGGCATCCCTGGCGTGTACGTTCCCGTCAAGGAAACGATCCGCGGCTTCAAGATGATCCTCGATGGTCAGCTCGACCACATCGCCGAAGGCGACTTCTACATGAAGGGTGGCATCGACGACATCATCAACGCGGCGAAGAAATAATTCCAAACCATGTCCCTCACGCTCGAAATCGTCACACCTGAAGCCCGTGTCTATTCCGACACGGTCGACACCGTCGTCATTCCGACGACCGAGGGCGAGATCGGCATCCTCCCCGGCCATATTCCGCTCCTCACGCAAGTTGGCGCGGGCGAACTTCGCGTGCAGAAAGGCAATAAAACCGAACTGCTTGCCGTAGGTAATGGCTTCGCTGAGATCGACGGCGACAAGGTCTCGATCCTCGCCGAAAGTGCCATCACGGAAGAAAAGATCGACGTCGACGCCGCCGAAAAAGCCATGCAACGCGCCCAGGATGCGCTGCGCGGCAGAGACTCGCTCGATGTGGCCGAGGTGGAACGTCTCGAAAGTATTGTCCGTTCGTCGGTCATCCAAATCGATCTTAAGCGCCGCCGTCGCTGATCAACGGATCAACCGGTTTCTCTTTTCAGGGGCGCACACGTTTGCGCCCTTTTTTAGTTTTACTCCCTGTGGGTCCAAATGCCCCGAAGCTCGCTTCGGCTTGGTGAGTTGTAGGAGCGGGTTTATCCCGCGATGGTTCAGAAAAATCGCGGCGTAAAGCCGCTCCTACAATTTCGGCAATGCCTCGGGGCTTGCCCCGAGGATCTTTACTGGAGTAGCCCCGGCGGCCATTTCCGACTTTGCCGGGTTTTTTGTGCCTATTGTCTGGTCTCGCTTTTTCCGACGCGACGGCCAATCTCCCGACTAATAAAGTCGGTCCACGAGCGTAGGGTAATGTGCAGGCCGCAGTGATCCGCCGCGGCCCGGCTTTTTTGCCACGCGTCACGTCATCACCTCATAGCCTTTCGGGAACCGCCATGAACACACGTTTGCTTAAGGGAGTTTCTGTTTGTCTCGTCCTCGCACTCAACGTTTTCGCTGGTCCAACCGACCGCTCCGAGCAATGGGCCGAAGTGGAAAAAGCTCAGGCGAATGGCCAACCTCAGACGGCTCTTGAAAAATTGGAGCCGATTATCACCGGCGCCTATTCTGACCTGCTTTACGCCGAGGCGATTCGCGCCCTCGCGCTCAAAATGGCCATCGAAGATCGCGTCAACGGCAATGGCGCTGAACGAAAAATCGTCCGCTTTCAGGCCGAAATAGAAAAAGCCCCTGCTGCGATGAAACCGGCGATGGAGGCAGTGCTCGCGCATTGGTACTGGCAATATTATCAGCAAAACCGCTGGCGTTTCATGCAACGTACGCAGACCGCCGAGTCGCCGGGCGCGGACATTCAAACGTGGGACCTTGCGCGAATTCTCACCGAAATCGACAAACACTTCACCGCCGCGCTCGCCGACGAAGCTACGCTTAAGAAAACGCCCATCCACGTGTATCGACAACTCCTCGAACCGGGCAACGTTCCTGAAAGCTACCGTCCCACGCTCTTCGATTTTCTCGCTCACGAGGCATTAAAATTCTACCAAGCGGGCGAGCATGCGCAGCTAAAAGCCGAAGACGAATTCGAGATCGCTGCCACGAGTCCAATTTTTGGCGATGTGCGAGAGTTTATGGCTTGGCAGCCCGCGGGCACGGATGATGCCTCACCGAAACTAAAAGCCATCCACCTTTATCAAGCTCTGCTGAAATTCCACGCCGACGATCCGGCGCGCGACGCATTCTTCGATACTGATCTTGACCGGCTCGAATATGGGAAAAACGTGGCGTTCGGCGACGATGCGATCGACCGCTACAAGACCGCGCTCGAACGTTTTATCGTCAACACGTCTGCTCACGGTATTTCCGCTCGGGCACTCGCTCTCCTTGCCATGCAATTCCAGCAGGAAGGCGAACCGGCCAAAGCTCGCGAAATCGCGCAACGCGGCTTGAAAGCTTTCCCCTCCAGCACAGGCGGGGCGATGTGTTACAACCTAATCCAACAGATAGAGGCAAAGTCCGCCCAACTCCATACCGAGAGCGTTTGGAATGCGCCGTGGCCTACGCTCGATCTTACTTACCGAAATGTGAGGAAAGTCTTTTTTCGCGCCATCCCCGCCGACTTCGCGAAGCGCATCAAACAGGACCGTGACGAAAAGGATCTGCTCACGGAAAAACCCGTGCTCGAATGGGAAGCCGACCTGCCGCCGACGGCCGACTTCAAGGAGCGCACCGAAAAAATTCCCGCGCCGACCACGCTCAAGCCTGGCTACTACCTTATCGCGGCCAGCCACAATCCAAGTTTTGGCGACGACAATAACCAGGTTTCCGCCACTTTCGTTTGGGTGAGCGACCTCGCGCTGGTGCTGCGTCTGCGCTATGACAGCGAGACGCAAAGCGGCTTGGTTGTTCGAGCCGGCAGCGGCGAGCCGGTGTCGGGAGCAGTGATCAGCATTTGGAAAGAAAATCGTTATGGCGATCTGGCGCCTGGCTTCTCCTCCGTCACTAACGACAACGGCCTATTTGAGTTCTCCTCGATCCAAGGCTCATGCTTCATTATGGCTGAGGCTGAAGGTCAAAAAGTCGCCACCGGCCACGGAGTCTACGTCTACGGCCGCGACTCTAAAGACGGTGCCGACACGCAGACCGTCTTCTTCACCGACCGTGCGATCTACCGCCCGGGCCAGACGATCAACTATAAGGGCGTTTCGATCCGCTACGATCGCGAGATGGGCAAGTATTCCGTGCTCTCGGGCCACAAGCTGACCGTCGTTTTCAACGATCCCAACGGCAAGGAAATCGCCCGCGCCGGACACCGAACCAACGACTACGGTTCGTTCAGCGGCACGTTCACCGCGCCCCGCGACCGGCTGACGGGTCAGATGACGATTCAAGTGCTCGGTCGCCCGAGCCAGACGTCGGTCAGCGTCGAGGAGTACAAACGCCCGAAATTCCAAGTGGAAATCGCCACCCCCACGGAAGCCGCGAAGCTCGACGCCCCGGTGGAGCTCACCGGAAAAGCCACCGCCTACAACGGCGCCGCCATCGGCGGAGCCAAGGTGAAATGGCGCGTCGAACGCGGTGTGCAGCTGCCGTACTGGTGCTGGTGGTGGCAGCCAATGCCCAGCAAGGCCATTGCCCACGGCACCGCCGTGACCGAACCGGACGGTACCTTCAAAGTCCAGTTCCCCACCACGCCCGACCGCTCGGTGCCGGCGAAGAACGAGCCCGTATTTGTATTCACGGTCCATGCCGACGTCACCGATACGACCGGCGAAACCCGTTCCGACGACCGCGCTGTCCGCGCCGGCTACACGGCACTGCAAGCGACGTTGAGCGCGGAAGACTGGCAGACCGCGGCGCAGCCGGCCGAGTTGGCGATTTCAACCAGTTCGCTCGACGGCGATCCGCAGGCCGCGAGCGGCAAGGTGATCGTTCACGCGCTCAAACAACCCGCGGCGGTGGAGCGCGCACCCTTGCAGCGGGAACGTTTTTGGTGGCACCGCGCCGAGGAGCCTGGTGTTGATCTGGCGAATCCTGACTCGTGGGCGCTTGGCGATGTTGTTTCAGAAAATAGCTTTTCCACCGACGCCTCCGGCAAAACGGAGCTCAAGCTTCCGCTCAAAGCCGGCATCTATCGCGTATTGCTGGAGACGAAAGACCGGTTCGGCAAAACGGTCACCGCTCGCCGCACAGTCGAAGTTGTCGACCCGAGTCAGCTTCGCTACACGGTGAAAATCCCGAACAAGCTAGCTGCCGAAAAATGGTCAGTCGAGCCGGGCGAAACTTTCACCGCCCTCTGGGGCACCGGTTACGACAAGGGCCGCGCCTTCGTGGAGCTGGAGTGTAACGGGGAACCATTGAAAACCTACTGGACTGTTGGCGACCGCACGCAGGATTTGATCAAGCTCCCGGTCAAGGAAGCGCATCGCGGCGGCTTCACGCTGCGCGTGACGCATATCCACGAAAATCGCGCCTACACGACTGAGCGGGTTGTGAATGTGCCTTGGACGAACAAACAGCTTGCGGTAAAATGGGAAACCTTTCGCTCCAAGCTCGCTCCGGGACAAAAAGAAACTTGGAGCGCCGTCATCACTGGCCCCGATGCGAAACGGGTTTCGGCTGAAATGGCCGTCGCGCTCTACGACGCTTCGCTCGATCAATATGCGCCTCACCACTGGCTGGCCGGATTTGGGGTGTTCCGTTCTGAGCAAAACCGAACCCGGACCGAGTTTCAAAATACCCGGCAATACTTCCGCGGCATTTACAACTGGGGAGCAATCGGTCTGCGCGACACCAAGTGGCAGTACAGTTCTTTTGTTCCCGAACTTTCAATCAATAACCACGTCCGCTATGGTTCCTTGGGCGCGCAGAATGACGGAGGGATGGATGGTGATGTGGTGGTGCTGTCGCCATTCGCAGTAGCTGTGACCTCGCACGACGTCGGTTATCGGGCCTCCAATTCGCTTGTGGGGTCTCTTAGACAAAGAGGTTTGGCGCGGGAGCGCGCACCTGCAGGAATTTCAATCGATAGTTTTGGCGATATTGCCCTCCCAGAGGCGAAAAAGGCAGTGGAAGAGGCAGGTGCGATAACGAAACAAACGAGGGAGCTTCTGCCCGATCTTTCCAAAGTCACCGCCCGCAAAAATCTCAACGAAACCGCGTTCTTCTTCCCACAGCTCACGTCCGACGAAAACGGGGTTGTGAAGATGACGTTCACGATGCCGGAGGCGTTGACCGAATGGAAATTCCTCGGCTTCGTCTACGACAAGCAACTCCGGTCGGGGTTGTTGACCGATAAAGTCACAACCTCCAAAGACCTGATGGTCGAGCCGAATCCGCCCCGCTTTGTGCGCGAGGGCGATACGATCGAGTTCACGGTCAAAGTTAGCAACCAGTCCGACCAACCGCAGAAAGGGACGGTGAAGCTCACGCTCGCCGATGCCGCTTCGCTCAAGTCGGCCGACGACGCGCTGGGCAATCGCGCGGTCGAGCAGTCCTTCGACGTGCCGGCGAAACAATCGCGCAGCTACGCGTGGCGCATCGCGGTGCCGGACGGACTCGGGTTCCTCACGTACAAGGCCGTCGCGGCCACCGCGCAGTTCAGCGACGGCGAGGAAGGCTTCCTGCCCGTGCTCAGCCGTCGCATTCTCGTGACAGAGTCGTTGCCTTTGCCGATCCGTGGCAAAGCGACAAAAAAGTTCGAACTCGAGAAACTGCTCGCCTCGGGCAAATCCGACACGCTGCGCCACCAGTCGCTCACGGTGCAGATGACGTCGCAGCCCGCGTGGTACGCGGTGATGGCGCTGCCGTACCTGATGGAGTTTCCGCACGAGTGCAGCGAACAGCTTTTCAATCGTTTGTACGCCAACGCGCTCGCCCGGCACATCGCGAACTCCGACCCGAAAATCCGCCGCATCTTTGATCTTTGGAAAAACACGCCTGCACTCGACAGCCCGTTGGAGAAGAATCAGGACCTGAAATCACTGATGCTCGAAGAAACGCCATGGTGGCGCGAAGCAACGGTCGAAAGCCAGGCGCGTCGTAGTCTCGGCCTGCTCTTCGAGAGCAATCGACTCGACGACGAAGCCGCGCGCGCGCTCAAACAACTCGCCGAGCGTCAGCAGAGCGACGGCCTGTGGGCGTGGTTCCCGGGCGGCCGCTCCAGCGAATACATTAGCCGCTACATCGTGACCGGTTTTGGACGGCTGCGTCACCTCGGCGTGCAGATCGATGTTTCGCCAGCGGTCAAAGCGCTCGCGGCCCTCGATGCTGCGCTGGCGGAAGACTACCGAGAAATTTTGAAGCGCGATCGTGCCGAAGACTACGTGCCGACGCACCTGGACGCGCTCACGCTCTATGGCCGCAGTTTTTTCCTGAAAGACCGCCCCGTCGCGAACGAGCACCAGGCAGCCGTCGATTTTTTCCTGCGACAGGCGCGGAAATTTTGGACCAAGTCAGAGGATCGGCAGCGGCTGGCGCACCTTGCGATCGCGCTGCAGCGGTTTGGCGACGCTGAAACACCGCGTGCGATTATGAAATCGCTGAAGGAGCGCAGCCTGAACACCGAGGAGATGGGCATGCACTGGCGCGACGCCGAATCGGGCTGGTGGTGGTATCAAGCGCCGATCGAAACGCAGGCGCTGATGATCGAAGCCTTCGCCGAAGTCACCAACGACGCGCAGGCCGTCGAGGACTGCAAAGTGTGGCTCTTGAAACAAAAGCAGACGCAGAACTGGAAAACCACCAAGGCCACGGCCGACGCTGTCTACGGCCTACTGTTGCGCGGCACGGACCTGCTCGCGAGCGATGCGCTGGTCGAAGTTTCGCTCGGCGGCGAAGCAATCAAACCCGAGAAAGTCGAAGCGGGAACCGGCTTCTATGAACAAAAATTTGTCCGCAGCGAAATCAAACCTGCGATGGGCGCGATCACGGTGAAGAAGACCGACGGCGGTGTGAGCTGGGGCAGCGTTCATTGGCAGTACCTCGAAGACATGTCGAAGGTGACGCCGCACGAAGCCACGCCGTTGAAACTCAAGAAATCGCTCTGGATAAAAGAAACCACGAGCAAGGGCCAGGTCCTGAAACCCGTGAGCGGTCCCATGTCGGTCGGTGACGAACTTGTTGTCCGTATCGAACTGCGCGTCGACCGCGACATGGAGTATGTGCACCTGAAAGACCAGCGCGGCAGCGGCACGGAACCGGTGAATGTATTGAGCCGTTACAGGTGGCAGGATAGCCTCGGCTACTACGAGTCGACGCGTGACACGGCCTCGCATTTCTTCATCGATTACCTGCGACGTGGCACATACGTGTTCGAGTATTCGACGCGCGTGCAGCTGAAGGGCGTTTACCAGACGGGCATCGCCGAAATCCAGTGCATGTACGCCCCGGAGTTCAACAGCCACTCGGAGAGTATTCTGCTGGAGGTGAAGTGACGCTTTGTGACTAAGATCGGAAAGGCCGCCACAGCGGGCCGTCCTCCATTTTAATCCGACAATCCATCTGCGTCCGGGTCTACCTGACGGAGTAGTGCTAGTCGTGCTTGGTCTTGAAGGGCAGATTGAGCGGCAGGGTGGGGTCGGTCGGCCCGTGCGATGGCGCGATTGAGGTTCTTGCGGCGGAGAGCCCGGCGAGTTTTTCGCCGAGATCGGCCGGTGCATAAAACACGTTGAAGCGACCTTCCTTTCGCCCGACCAGCAATCCCTTTTCCATCAGGCTGAAAAGATCGGTGCGTGCTGTCTGGAAGGACACGTTGTGGCTTTTGCGGTGGCCTTCGATGATGTATCGAGCGCCGGGTTCGCGCAGCGCGTGAGCGAGCAAGGCGTGTTGACGATGGTTAAGCCCTTCCAGGCCGCGCAATCTTTCCGCAGCGGCATGAAGTTGGGAGGACTTGTGTTTCACGTAGGCGTGCAAGGCCTCCACTGCTTCGCGTATAACCTGGGTTTGATGAAGGATGAAATAGGTAAGGTCGTTCTCGTCCGTCTCAGTGTAGACGAATGCGCGTGCGTACCGCATTGGAGCGCGAAGCAGGATTTGCGAAATCGAAATGAATTCAAAAAGGCCGTAGCCCTGCCGAAGCATTGACCAATAAAACAATGCGCGCGCGGTGCGGCCGTTGCCATCGACAAAAGGGTGATCGTAAGCGAGCCAGAAATGTAGAATGATGGCGCGCATCACCGGATGGATAAAATAGTCTGGCGTCTGGCCGTTTGCGAAATCGCACATCGCCTGGACCCTCATCGGTAATTCAGTCGCCGGCGGCGGCGTGTGAAAAACATTTCCTTCCTCGTCTTCGACGCGCACGTTTTCATCAGGAAGCCTCAGACGGCCGCAGGCATTGGGTTTGGAAAGTGTATCGGCTGTGACGAGCGCGTGCAGTTCCAGGACCAAGGTGGGCGAGAGGTTTGCCGTCCTGAGGGACTGGATACGCTGCATGGTTGCATAGTTGTTGAGGATCATGCGCTCGCTTTTGTCCTGCGGTGGCCGGCCAGTCCGCAGCATTTCCTTCGCAACTTCGCGCGTCGTCGCAGCGCCCTCCAGCTGGCTGGACGTGATCGATTCCTGCATCAGCGAACTAACAATATAGTGATCCTTTGTCTCGGGAGCGGTGATTCCATCGGGCAGATTGAGAGCAAAGCCCAAACCTCGATCGATTTCATGAAGTTGTGCCGCTACCTCGTCTGGTGTTCCAAATTGGAAAGGCTGGCCTGATTTGTCGCGTAAAGGGACGCTGCGCAGATTGGCTCCGCGACCAAGTTTTAGCGCGAGCCACCATTCTTCGCTGGTAATTCCGGAGGGAGCAGGACGTCGCCGCAGCTCTTCCCAGTGCAAATAGCGGTCCGCTTTAGAGAGCGCCGGAATTTTCGGAAGCAATTCGTTCAAGCGCGCTTTGGAAAGACTGGAGATAGATCCTGACCAAGAGGGAGGGGGGGTGGGCAGTTTCATTCTAGGTTGGAATAAATTAGAATGAAGTTGGAACGCAATCTCATTCTAATTGTTAACTAATTAGAATGAAGTTGGAGTGATGCGCTGAACGAGGGAGGCACCAGCTTTGCGGAAATCCGCAGGCTATATCTTCACGCGCTCTCTTTCTGCTGCTACGAAAGGATTTTGCGCAGGCTTTCGAGGTCGAGGACGGTGGCGAGGGATTCCTCCTTCACTACGGCGGCGGCCATCGCGGCTTTCTCGCGTTGGAGGGCGCGGATCTTTTCCTCGATCGTGTTCTTCGCGATCAGGCGGTAGGCGTTGACCTTCGAGGTCTGGCCGATGCGATGCGTGCGGTCGATCGCCTGCGCCTCCACCGCCGGGTTCCACCACGGGTCGTAGAGCACGACGTAGCTGGCAGCGGTGAGATTTAGTCCCGAGCCGGCGGCTTTTAGCGATAGCAAAAAGATCGGCGGTCCATCGACGGACTGGAATTTGTCAACGAGCTCCTGGCGGTTCTCCGTCTGGCCGGTGAGCATCAGGTGGCCGATGGAGCGTGCCGTGAGCTCGTCGCGGATGAGTTCGAGCATTGTCACGAACTGCGAGAAAATGAGAACGCGGTGTCCTTCCTCGACGAGGGGCTCGATGGTGTCGAGAAGGGCCTCCATCTTCGCGCTGGCAGCCGGCGCTGGTTCCCCGGGCGAGGCGGAAGCTGCGGATTTGCGGGATTTTTTCCGCGCGACGGGTGGTTCGCCCTCGAGGCCGACGAGGCGCGGGTCGCAGCAAATCTGGCGGAGCCGCAGCAGCGATTGCAGGATGTTGAAGCGCTGGATGTCGAACTGGCGAGCAGTCTTCACCTGGAGCAACATCTGGCGGGCGCGCTTGAGCTCGGCGTCGTAGAGGGTGCGCTGGCGACCATCGAGCTCGCAGAAAAGATCCTCCTCGACGCGGGGTGGAAGGTCGTTTGCCACTTGGGATTTGGTTCGGCGCAGCAGGAACGGACGAACACGAGTGGCGAGGCGTGAGCGGGCGCCGGCTGGGTCGTCTTTTTCGCGGTAGAGACGCTGGAAGCCGGCCTGTGAACCGAGCAAGCCGGGCTGGGCAAAGGCGAGCAGGCTCCAGAGATCGAGCAGGCGGTTTTCGATGGGCGTGCCGGTGAGCACGAGGCGATGCCGGGCTTTCAGGGCGCGTGCGGTCTGCGCGGTGGAGCTGGAGGGATTTTTGATGTTCTGGCCCTCGTCGAGCACGACGGCCTCCCATTGAACCGGAAGGAGCGTGTCGGCGCGGAGGCGAAGTTGGGCGTAGTTGACGACGACGATGCCGGTCGCTGGCAGGAGTTGGGTGAGGGGATCGAGCGGGGCCGCGGAGAGGGCGGGCGTGAAACGTTTTGTTTCAAGCTGCCAGTTCGGCACGACGGATTTTGGGCAGACGACGAGGGCTCGGAAGGGTCGTTTCTCGGCGGTAGCGCGATCTTGCAGCCAGAGGAACCAGGTGAGCGTCTGGAGGGTTTTGCCGAGGCCCATGTCGTCGGCCAGGACGCCGCCCAGGCCGAGGGCGGCGAGATGGGCGAGGAATTGGTATCCTTCTTCCTGGTACGGGCGGAGCTCGGCCTGGAGTCTGTTGGGAAGCGCGGGCGGCACGATGGCGCGCAGGGAGGCGGCGCGAGCGCGGAGTTTTTCGGCGAGGGCTTCGTCGCGCTCGGCGGCGAGGCTGCCGGCGAGCTGGAGCGTGTGGTAGCGGTGCGAGTGCTTTTTGCCGAGGTGGAGATCGGTTTCGGGCGCGAGGCCGAGGCGGTCGAGTTCGGCGCGGGTGGCAGCGTCGGTCTGGTCGTCGACCGCGAGGCGGCGCCAGCCGTGTTTGGCAAGGCGGACCCAGCGGCCGCGGGCCTTCATGAGGAGGTCGATCTCTTTTTCGGTGAGGCTAGTGTCCTCGACACGAAGAGAAGTGTGAACATCGAACCAGTCGATCTCGCTGCTCTCGTCGATCTCGATGACGACACTGGCACGGTCCGGGGCTTTGGCGAAGGAGGCTAGTTCGGGTGAGAGCTCGACGAGGAGGCCGGGAGGCACGGCGGCGAGCCAGGCGGCGAATTGCTCGGGAAAGTTTTTTCCGGTTATCTCGGAAGTGTAGCGGCCTCCCTCGGGGGCCCAACCGTCCCAGTGGATTCCGGGGAGCTGTTTCAGGTGGATCTCCGCGGGTGCGAGCGAGGCGTGGTCGTGGAGGAGCCAGGCATGGTCGTCGGGCGTGACGAGGCCGGGCACATCGTGGCGCCAGCCCTCGGGTTGGTATCTGGCGCGAGGTTCGTTCGCGGGTGAGAGGGCGTGCAGTTCGAGGACGAGGATCTCGTCGTCAGCGTTGTCGCGTCGAGCGGAGATCCGGGCGCGGAGGCGGGCATGAAGTTTTTCGCTGCGAAAACGATCGGCGACACTGCCCGGCAGGCGGACTCCGGCGCGCGCGGCGAAGCGTCCGGCCTCGGGAAGTTCGAGGGCCTTGCGCGGGACCTCGACGGAGAACGAGGCGTGCTGCGGCTTTGCGGGGTTGGCGATGGGCGGCAGGCCATGAAAAAGGAGGCGTTGCGCGTGCAGGTAGCGGGTCGGCGTGCCGGGGAGCAGCAGGACAGGCTCGGGCAAAGGGGAACCATCTGGAAGAACCAGATCGACAAGGACGAGGGCGGGATCAGAAGGATGGTCGTTGATGCGCCAGGTGACGGGACGCGGGTCGTCGGCGATGGGCGCGCCGTCGGGGCTGACGATGAGGGGCCGGAGGCGCGGGTCGGCGAGGAAAGTGCCGAGAAGCTCGCAGTCGTGCGAGTCGGCGTAGTTGAGGCTGGAGCGGCTGTAACCGGAGAAGTGTTCGCGCACGAGGGCGACGAGGACGTTGCTTACGTCGTCGAGGGCGCGGGCGCACTCGGCGGGTTGATGCACGAAGTCACGCAGCTGGTTGGCCTGGAGTTTGACGTAGGTGCCGGTCTGGCCGGCGATTTCCCATACAGTATTTCGCGGCGTGAGGCGCAAGCGGAGGGATTGGCGGGCGGCTGGCGCTTCGGATGCGGAAGTCAACGCGTCGAGTTGGGCGAAGCGGGCGCGCCAGTGGCGGAGCTGGATCTCCTGGCGGCAGTGCTCGCGTTCGGCAACGGCGGATTGAAGATCTGTAAAAGGTTCGGTGAAAGATGGGAGCGGGATGTCGTTCTCGGTGAAGAGAAGCGCGACGAAGGACCAGAGTTTCAGCGGCGTGGTGGGCGCGGTGGTGAACCAGTCCTGAAACGGGCTGCCGTAGCCGCCGATGCGCAACTGATGGCGGTGCTTGGCGGGGGCAAGGTCGGCAAGAGCGCGGTGGTCGAACCAGCCGTAGTTCTGGCGAACGGATTGATGGACCCGGGCGAGGTTGCGCAGGAAGGCGAGTTCGACGCGTTCGGGCGGGCGACCGGTGGCGACCTGAAACTCGTGGATGAGGGGCTGCTCGCCGGGGAGGAGGTGAAGGGACTCGGCTTTGGGATGCGGAATGGATTCTTGTTTAACGGTGCCTTCTGGTTTTAGTCCGGTAAATATAGGAAGGTCCGGACTGGCGTGTTCGAGGAGCCAGGCTAGACCCGTTGCGTAGGCATGCTTGCAGTTGAACCCGAGCGGGCAGGAGCATTGTGAGCTCCAGCCCCTGGCGGTGAGGTTGAGGTCGACGCCGTATATCTGCGAACCTCGGACGTGGGCGACGATCTTGTTTCCGACCAAAGTGGGCTTGGAAACGCGGCCGGCGCTGAAGTACGAACGGCCGCGCTGCTGTGAGCGAGCGTCGAAACTTCCGATGAAGTCCTGAAGGGCTTCCAATCCTTCGTCGGACTCCGGGCCGAATTCAATGGCCATGGGAAAAAGAGCGCGCGTTTTTTCGGGACGCGCGGGGGCTTAGTACACCTTCTCTTGGAGCAGGGCGAAGAGTTCGGCTTCGGTGATGCGGCGCTGTTCCATCGTGTCGCGGTCGCGCAGGGTGAAGGTGTCGCCGGGTTTTTCGATCGTGTCGAAGTCGATGGTTACGCACCACGGAGTGCCGGCTTCGTCCTGGCGGCGGTAGCGTTTGCCGATGGCGCCGCCGTCGTCGTATTGCACGGCGTAGTTGCGCTTGAGTTTTGTGTAGAGAGCCTTGGCGCGGTTCGTGAGCTGCTCCTTGTTTTTGAGCAGCGGGAGAATGGCGACCTTGACCGGCGCGATGCGGGGAGAGAGGCGGAGTACGGTGCGTTTCTCGACGTTGCCCTTTTCGTCCTTTACGTCCTCTTCGGCGTAACCGGCGGCGAGCACGGCGAGGAAAATGCGGTCAACACCCACGGCGGGCTCGATGACGTGCGGGACGAATTTCTTCTTCGACGCTTCGTCGAAGATTTCCTGCGATTTGCCCGAGGCGGTCGCATGCTGGCCGAGATCGTAGTTGCCGCGGGCGGCGATGCCCCAAAGTTCCTGCACGCCGAACGGGTACTTGAACATGATGTCGACCGTGCCCTTCGAGTAGAAGGCGAGTTTCTCCTTCGGATGGGCGTAGAGCGAGAGGTGCGACTCGGGCAAACCAATCGACAGAAGCCATTGGCGGCACCATTCGATCCAGTCCTTGTGGCACTTGTCCCAGTCAGCGTCCTCGTGGATGAAATATTCCATTTCCATCTGCTCGAATTCGCGCGAGCGGAAGATGAAATTGCGCGGCGTGATTTCGTTGCGAAACGATTTGCCGATTTGGGCGATGCCGAAGGGCAGCTTCACACGGGTGGTGTCGATGACGTTCTTGAAATCGACGAACATGCCCTGCGCGGTCTCGGGGCGCAGGTAGGCGACTGAGGCGGAGTCGCGCATTGGGCCGACGTGCGTCTCGAACATCATATTGAACGCGCGCGGCTCGGTGAGGCTGCCGGGTTCGCCGGTGGCGGGCGAGGGAATGAGCGCGTATTCCTCGGGCTTGGCCTCGGTGAAATCTTTTGCGACGACGGGAGCGAGCGTGCCTTGGATGGCTTTCTTACGTTTGAAAGATTCGGCGGCGGTCTGGAGTTCGCCAGCGGTATTTTCGCTTTCGAGGGCGGAGACGTAGCCGACTACTTTGCCATCGACAACAACGGGCGCGAAAAACAGTTGGTCGGCGCGGTAGCGTTGTTTGGAAACTTTGCAGTCGACAAGCGGGTCGGTGAAGCCGGCGACGTGGCCGGAAGCTTCCCACACCTTTGGATGCATGATGATCGAGGTCTCGATGCCGACGATGTCCTCGCGGCGGCGGACCATGTCGTTCCACCAGCAGTCGCGGATGTTCTTTTTGAGTTCCACGCCGAGCGGACCGTAGTCGAAGAAACCGTTGAGGCCGCCGTAGATTTCGGAGGACTGGAAGACGAAGCCGCGGCGTTTCGCGAGGGAAACGATGGCTTCCATGATGTTTTCGGATTGGGCTTCTGGCGTGGACATAAGAGGTGAGAGCTAGCCAGAGGAGCGGCGACGGGTCAATGGCGGGGTTGGTGGTTTTTCGACGGTAAAAAGCCCCCGCCTGCTGCGCCGGGGGCTGAAAGCCTCGTCAAAACCAAAAGTCGCGTGGGTTTGTTCAAAGCAGATCCACGCAATCAATGCTGTAGCCGGCGCTGAGGTAGCCGGTCGCGGCGCCACTGCCGGAGATCGGCGTGATCGTGAGCGTATTGGTGCCGGTCACGAACGTGTTGGCGGGAATCGCGAATGTGTACGTGGTGTTGTTGCCGCGATACGTGCCGACGGTGAGGGTGCGTGTGCTCGGCTGGGTCGAGGCGCTGGCATTGGCGGAGTTCCAACCACCGTTGATCGTGATGTCGGGACGGGCGCCGGCGTAGGCGACCGTGATGCCGACGCGGAGGGTGCGCGCGGTGGCAACTTGAGCGACCGTGAGGGTGAACTGGATGTTTTGCGTGCCGTTTACCCCTTTCCACTGGTAGCAGGGAAAGCTCGAAGCGCTGCTGCTACCGACTACATATGTCCCCGGCGACCAGCTGGCGAGACGCGGGTCCTGTGGATGCATGGTGGTGATCGAGGAGCCGTTGCGGAATTCGGTCGGTGTGCCGTCCCAGTTGCCAATGCGCCAGAGGGCGGCCTGCGAGCTTGGATCACCGGTGATGGTTAGGGTATTGAGGGCGACGGTGCCTCCGGCGGTGACGGTCACGGAGCCGGTATAGACCGCGAGCTCATTTTTGTAGATTTTCATTGTATAGGTGCCGGGTCGCATGCCGGCACAGGAGAACGCGCCATTGCTTGCAGCGGCGGTGCACCAGTATTGGGCGGTCGAGTTGGAAAAGCCGACGGTGTAAGTGTACGCGGTATCGCGGCCGGAGATGCCGACACCGGCGACTTTGCCACGGCCGGAGGCGGCGAGATAGCCGCTCAGGCCCATGCTGCCGAACCAGGAAGTATCGATCGACGTGGAAGGCGCGCCGCCAGTGGTGGCGACGAAGGTATAGGCATTGAGGATGCCGGTGCGCATGGCCTCGGTCTGGGCTTCGCCGTAGTTGACGATGTAAGTGATTTCCTGATCGCCGCCGCACTGGTTGAGGAGACAGCGATAGAACGGACCACCGGAAGCGCCTTCATTGTTGTCGCGCACAACCCACATGCCGACGCCGGAGCCGGAGGCGCCAATGTAGGACCAATCCTTGAGCCGCATGTTGGAGTAATGCTTGGAGCGAGTCTGGCCGTTGCTAAGAGCAAAGATGTCGCCCGACTCGATGGTGGTGGTAACATTACGGATATCGGATGGTGTGGGTCCGTTGGGCAACAAGGTCGATGGAATGCGGACGATATAGCGCACGAGGCCGTGGATGTCGGGCTCGGTCGTAAAATAGGTTGCCATGTAGATATGCGGATAGCCGGAGCGCGCCATGTAGTAGTGCGTGAGATTGCCGGCCTGCACGGTGACCTTGATGTAACTCGTGTTGATCACAGAGGCACTCACCGAGACAGCGCTAACCCCGGTGTAGAGGTAGTCAAAGCCGGAGGTGATCTGCGAGCCGCGGGTCTGGTTCTGGTATTCGACACCATTCCAGACGAGGCTCATAATATCGCCCGCGGATTGGGTATTGGAACCGTTGTCGGTGCGGCGGACCTTGAAGACGAGACCGGCGCCAGTGTCTACCTGATAGTAGTCGGTTGCGGTTGTGAGACCGAAAGCGCCGAACATCGAAACAGGGACAAACAGGCACAGCGCGAGGACGATGAAACGCGAGACCCGGGAGCGGGCACGCGGTTGACTTTGGGGTATATATGATTGTGGGGTCATAGGAAAAACTAGAGCGCCTCGATTGGACGATTGAGCGCGGCGAGGAGGGTTTGGCGTTGCTCGGGGTTGAAGTCGGACGAACCAGCCAGATAGCGACGGGCCGCAGCCGGGTCGTTGGCCGACCATTCGCGAACCACGTGGTCGAGGGTGTCGCGACGCAACTCTGGATCGGTGATCGTTTCAGCCCAACGCAACCTCTGGCTAGTGGAGTGCAGGGCGGCATCGGTTTTCGAAGCGAGAGCGGCGAAAAAAATATTTCTTTCGACTGGTTCGGTTAACAGTGTGGCGCAGTTGGCGACGGCGGAGGGGTCCTGTTGAATCCAAGGATCGAGTGCGGCGGCCAGTGCGGCGCTGCGATACGGGCTGGCGGGCAGGGCGAGGGCATAACGACCGAGCTCGGCTGGCGCGGAGGCGGCCCAATTTTTTGCGACGAGGGCGAAAGTTTCGGAGTCGACAGCATTCTGACGGAGCTGGTCGACGATCAGGTTGCCGGCGTCCGGCTCGGTGCGAGCCCAGTGGCTGAGGATGAGTTGCAGCCACTCCGCGCGGTTGGCGTCGGGACCATACTGGGCAATTTCGAGGGCAGACGCATGATGAGAGCCGCGGACGAGCGCACCGATCAGGATCGTGCCAATTTCGTCGGCGCGACCGGGAAACTCACGCATGAGTTGCCGGCCGAGATCGACGGCGGCGGCGGGATTTTCGGTTAGCGTTTCCAGTGCCTGCATCGTTGCAGCATCGCCAACGACAGACGTCTGGAGTGCAGCGGAAAGCTGATTGCGGACATCGTCGTTGATGACCGGCCGGTTGGGGAGAGCAGGCGCGGATGGCCGCGAACTCACGGTGGAGGGCGCGCGAGGGAAATTGATTGACGGCGAATTTAGCCGGTACGCGACAGCGGCGAGTGCGACGGAGGCGCTGAGGCAGACGGAGAGAAGCAGTCCTTTTGACGGGATGCGCGGCATGGGGTGGGGTAGAGCCCGGGGCGGGCCAAAAGCGAAGCGGGATGATTGAACCAGTTTTGCGGATCGCCCAACCAGCCCCAGAACTGGGGATTTTTTGATGACAAATTGATGACACAAAAAAGGGTATTCTGCTGGCTGGTCAGCGGACAGCGCACGCTCTGCGACGCGCGAACCGCGGCCGAGTTTTGATTTTTTGTCACGCTTGCACTTCAGAGGACCATGGTCGGCGCATGTGAATTGCCATCTGCTGCAGACTGTGGAATTGCTTGGTCGCTCCTATGGAAAACACAGATCCAATTACTCTTTTTAAGGAATGGCAGGAAGACGCGCGCAAAGCCGGCGTCATCGATCCTACGGCGATGTCGCTCGCGACCGTTGATGCGCAGGGACGGCCGGCCGTGCGCATGGTTTTGCTCAAGGGTGTCGATGAGCGCGGGTTCGTTTTCTACACGAATCTCGACAGCCCCAAAGCGGCCGACCTCAAGGTGCATCCGCACGCGGCGCTGTGTTTTCATTGGGCGCAAAGCGAGCGTCAGGTGCGCGTCGACGGTCCGGTCGAGCCGGTGACCGACGCCGAGGCCGATGCCTATTTCGCGTCGCGTCCGCGGCTCAGCCAGATCGGCGCGTGGGCCTCGAAACAGTCGAAGCCGATGGAAGGCTACTGGGAATTGGAAAAAGCCGTTGCGGCCACGACGCTGCGCTTTCCTTTTGGTGCGATCCCGCGCCCGCCAAACTGGTCGGGATTTCGGGTGAAACCGGAGGAAATCGAGTTCTGGCATCAACATCCATTTAGGCATCACAAACGGTTCGTCTACCGCCGTGACAGGTCCGTTTGGAAGATGCAGTGGCTGTTTCCATAGCAGCTGGGTTGCGGTTGGTTTGCCGAGGGCAGATGGAAAACCGCCGCCTCCCGGCGAAAAATTCATCTTTGTTGTGCGATTCTCGATTCGGCGCTGTTAATAGAGAAAAGCACTCCAACCATGAAGCTCTGTCCATCGTTTCCCCTCGTCTTCCGCTGCGCGGCTTTGTTCTGCGTGACGTTTTTTGCGACCTGCCTGCTCCCTGGCCAAACCGACGCCAAGAAACAAGAAGCGCCGGCCGATTCGCCGGTGAAGGCCGTTGTCGAGAATCGCGACGCATTGCTCGCACGACTGACGAAGGCATTGAGCTACGGTAGTGAAATAGGCTTCGCAAAGCCTTCGAAAACCGACGTGGTGGTGGCGCTGGGAGTCATTGGAGACGAACACGCTGTTCCTGCGCTGGCTGAACATCTGGCCAACAACGAAAACAAATTTCTTCGCCTAAGAATCGTGCGTGCCTTGGGTTGGATTGGCGGTACGCAGGTGGTCCCTCCCTTGGAGAAAGCGCTCAAGGACGAATATCCTCCAGTGCGGAAACAGGCCGCTGACGTCTTGCGGCAACTCACGGGACGCGATTATGAATATGACAGGACGGGTCAGCCCGAAAGTTTTAGCGCGAATAATACGGACACTCCCTCTGCCAACGACGGCGCGCGGCTGGAGGAGATTGCGCGGGAAGTCGCCACGCGCCGCGAGATCCGACAGGCCGCAATGGCTGGCACGGATGCTCCTTTGAAAAAGAAGATAGTCGAACCAGTTGATATTGCTATGGAGGACCTGCCCGCACGCTTGGTTGCGAAAACGTACTCGGATCTTACCGGAAAGCTGGTGCTGGTAAGCCCGAAAATAGCCGCAGCGGCCATCACCTGCAAAATTGAAAAAACCACGCTGGCGGACGCAAAAGCGATCTTAACCAGGGCCCTGTTGGACGCGGGTGTGCAAGTGGTGGAACTGGAGCGCGGAGTGATCGCGTTCACGCCAGTCGATTCCACCAAGCCCGCCGACAAAGTGGTGAAGCCATAGCCGGCAATCCTCGCGGCAGAGCGTTTCAATCGCACAGGCATGAATGACGACGCCAAGCTCCTGTTGCGCTATGTTCGGGATCATTCGCAAGCGGCCTTTGCCGAGCTGGTGCGCCGTCACATCGACCTTGTTTACTCGGCCGCGGTCCGGCGGTGTAACGGCGACACCCACAAAGCCGAGGACGCCGTGCAGCAAGTTTTCCTGTCGCTCGCGAAAAACGCCGAAAAACTTGCGAGCCATCCCGTGCTCGAAGCCTGGCTCTATTCCGCGACGCGCAACGTCGTTATCAACTCGGCCTTGGCTGAGCAGCGGCGCGCGAAGAGGGACGAGGAGGCGGCGATGAGTGCCCTGTTGACCGCCGAGGAGCCGGCGCCCGATTGGAGCGAGTTGAGGCCCGTGCTCGACGACGTGATGGACGAATTGAGCGAGCCGGATCGCACGGCGGTGCTCATGCGGTTTTTCAAAAAACATTCGTTCGCGGAAATCGGTGCATCGCTCAACATTTCCGAAAACACCGCGCGCATGCGGACCGAGCGGGCGCTGGAAAAACTGCGCGGGTTACTCGCAAAACGCGGTGTGAAGTCGAGCGCCGGAGTGCTCGGCTTGGTACTCACGCGGCAAGCAGTGGTCGCAGCACCGGTAGCGATTGCAGTGGGCGTGACGGCCTATGTTTTGGGTTTGCCAAAGGGTTCGACTATCTCCGCAACAGCGGGTACGATGAAGATGGTTTTGACGGCGCTGGTGCTGGCAACCATGGCGGTGTTGGTGACGGTGGGCTTTTATTCGGTACGGAGGGCAAAAATTAGGTCGTCGAACAGCCTCGAAGTTTGGACAGCTACTGCTATGACACCCGCGGTGGATAATTCGCGAGAAAAAAATTCCACGGTCAATGTGAAGGCTGCGGACGACCGCGTGGCCACTTCGGCAAGAGCGATTGTTGCGGCACAATTGCCAACGGCAGATTCCGATCCGAAGGCAGTGGAAATCTTGCAGAAGATGGCAGTGACCTATGCTGACTTTTTGACCTATCAGGACAGAAGCGAAGTCACACTAGTAACATCTGAAGGCACAAAATTGAGTACAGTCATAGGCCAAACGATATTTCAGCGTGCAGGAGGATTTAAGATGGTTTGGCGTCGTACACAGCAGAGCCGCGACGCAATCAATGGAAAAATTCTCAACGATGGCAGACGGACTGAGGTATGGAGTACTGGCAGCAACGGCCAAGTCATGCCGACATTGCTCTCAGCTTTTCGGAGCGAACAAATGCTGACCTATGGAAGTTCCTATTTCGTGCCCCGGTTACTCGCGAGCGGTGACGGAACGCCGTCCTTTCCTCTCGATGAAATACACGGCGTGAAGCTCGTTGGAGAAGGGGTTGTGGACGGGGTCTCCTGTTACAAAATCGTGGGTTCGCGGGCCGACGGCGCTCTGCAGGAGCTCTTGATCGGAAAGAATGATTACGTGCTCAGGACTATAAAAACGAACCTGTTGGATCCTGCCTCAAAAACTTCGGATAAGCCGGCGTCAATTTTTGGCGTGCGGATGGAGATCCGTTGGGAAATTTCCTTCAACAAGGTAGTTGAGGATGGAGCCTTTGCGGAGGCTGGATTGGGACCGACGCCCTCTACCAAATAAAAAAGCCCGCGCTTTGCGGCGCGGGCTTGGGAGAAAGAGGAAAGATAAAGAGAACGAGAAAGATTTTTTCGTTCAAACCTTCCAAAGCTGGAGGGTGCGGAGGTAGTTGCCGCGTTCGTAGGCTTCTTGGTCGGGGCAGCTCTTCAGGCTGAGGGCGCCGATCATCTGTTCGACGGACTCGTACTCGTGCTCCTGCATCCAGGCTTTGAGGCCGGTGAGGATTTCGCCGAGGCGGGCCGGGCCTTTTGTGAGCAATTCAGCGACGATTTGCACCGAGTCAGCGCCAGCGAGCAGGGCCTTCACGACGTCGGTTGGCGTATGCACGCCGCCGGAGCAGGCGACGCTCAAGCTAACTTGATCGTGGAGCAGGCCGAGCCAGCGGAGGCGCAGGCGGAGATCTTCGGAAGTCGAAAGGTCGAGTTTAGGAGTAACGTCGAGTTCGTCTGTATTGATTTCCGGCTGGAAGAAACGGTTGAAGAGGACGACACCGTCGATTTTTTCATCTTCGAGACGGCCGACGAGATGAGCGACGCAGGTATAGAAAGGCGAGAGCTTCACTGCGATCGGGATCTGAACGGCGGCACGAACGGCGCGGGCGATTTCCACGACGCGGTTTTCCAAAGCCGAGGCGCAGAGGCGGCGGCTGGAACCGAGGAAGTAGGTATTCAGCTCGAGGGCATCGGCGCCGGCTTTTTCGATCAGCTTGGCGTGTTCGATCCACGAGCCGGCGTTGGTGCCGTTAAGCGAGGCGATAACAGGCAGTTCGGTCTTGGCTTTGATCTTCGCGATATGGCCGAGATACTCATCGGGTCCGAGCGTGAAACCGTCGGTGGAGGGGAAGAAACTAGTGGCTTCGGCGAAGTTGTCCTGCCAGCGCTCGATGTGGTGGTCGAAGGCGATTTGGTTGCCTTCAATTTGTTCGGCGAAGAGCGAGTGCATGACGATGGCGGAGGCGCCGGCATCTTCGAGACGTTTGATGTTGTCGATATTATCGACGAGCGGGGACGCACCCGGCATGAGTGGGTTCTTGAGTTCCAGGCCGAGGTATTTGGTTTTGAGATTCATTTGGGAGACAGTGAAAGGAGGTTGGAAAGGTTTTCAAAAAAAGGAGTGCGCTTTTTTTGGCGCACTCCTTTGAGAGAACTTTAGGCGGAGGGCTTGGCCGGCGGCGCCTCCTTGGCGGGGGCGGCTGGTGCGGCAGGCGTCATGGGCGTGACGACTTTGGCTCCAGCGGCGGCCAGATGCTGGTAGCCGGCGAAGCGTTCGTCGACGGCGGCCTGGGCCTTCTTACCGAGCATGGCGGCGTGCTCCGGGTTGGCCTTGGTGAGGGCCTGGAAGCGGAGCTCGTTGGCCATGAAATTGGCCACGGGAACCTTCGGTGCGGCGGAGTCGAGGAGCATCGGAGCCTGGCCCTTTTCGATGCGAGCCGGGTCGTAGCGGAACATCGGCCAATAACCCGTATCAACCGCCAACTTCTGCTGATCGAGGCCATTGGCGATATTGTAGCCGTGGGCGATACAGTGCGAGTAAGCGATGATGAGGGAGACACCGGGATGTTTCTCGGCTTCGACGAAGGCTTGCACGGTCTGGCTGTCCTTGGCGCCAAGAGCGATCTTGGCGACGTAGACGTTGCCGTACGAAGCGGCGATCATGGCGAGATCCTTCTTGTTGGTCTCCTTGCCGCCGGCGGCGAATTTGGCGATCGCGCCGATCGGAGTCGACTTCGAGCACTGGCCACCGGTGTTGGAGTATACTTCGGTGTCGAGCACGAGGATGTTGATCTTGCGACCGGAGGCGAAGACGTGGTCGAGGCCACCGAAACCAATGTCATAGGCCCAACCGTCGCCACCGAGAATCCAGACGGATTTCTTGACGAGGTAGTCGGCGAGCGTGAGCAGCGACTTGGCTTTCTCGTCGTTCAGCCCGGCGAGGAGTTTCTTCAACTGTTCGACGTGGCCGCGAACCGTCGCGATGCCGGCGTCATTGGATTGATCGGTCTTCTGGATACCGTCGACAAGGGCGGCCGGGAGCTGGGCGGCGAGTTCGCCGAGCAGGCGGGCCGACTGAACGGCGAGCTGATCGACGCCGGCGCGGATGCCGAGGCCGTATTCAGCATTGTCTTCGAATAGTGAGTTGGACCAGGCGGGGCCGCGACCCTCGGGGGTCGTGGTGTAAGGTGTGGTCGGCAGATTGCCGCCGTAGATGGAGGAACAGCCGGTGGCGTTGGCCACGAGGAGGCGGTCGCCGTAGAGCTGGGTGAGCAGCTTGACGTACGGGGTTTCGCCGCAGCCCGTGCAGGCGCCGGAGTATTCGAACAGCGGCTGGCGGAACTGGGTGCCCTTGACGGTATCCTGCAACAGCGCGGCGGGGGCCGGCGGCAGTTTTAGGAAGAAGTCGTAGTTGTTGCGCTCCTGTACACGCAGCGGAGGCTGCGGAGCCATCATGAGGGCTTTGCGCTTGATGTCGGACTTGTCCTTCGCAGGGCAGACCTTGGCGCAGAGCGTGCAGCCGGTGCAATCTTCCGGAGCGACCTGGATGGTGTACAGGTGGTTCGGCACATCTTTGACCTTGAGGTCGGTCTTTTTAAACGTCTCAGGAGCGCCGGCGGCGGCGTCCTTCGGATAAGCGGCACAACGGATGGCGGCGTGCGGGCAAACCATGACGCACTTGTTGCACTGAATGCAGAGCGATGGATCCCACACGGGAATTTCGAGGGCGATATTGCGTTTTTCCCACTGCGTGGTCGAAACGGGGAACTGGCCGTCAGCGGCAAACGCACTGACCGGCAGGCGGTCGCCATCACCGGCCATCATGACGGCGGTGATGCGCTTGACGTAGTCGGGCGCGACAGCGGCGACGACGGGCTGGCGAGCTTCCTTCGCGGTAACGGCGCAAGGAACCTTGATCTCGTGCAAAGCGGCGAGCGAGGCATCGACGGCGGCGTGGTTCTTGGCCACGACGGCGTCGCCCTTCTTGCCGTAGGTTTTCTTGATCGCGTATTTGATCGCCTCGATGGCTTCCTCACGCGGCAGAACACCGGAGAGGGCGAAGAAACACGTCTGCATGACGGTGTTGATCTGGCCACCCATGCCGGCGGCGCGGGCGACGGAGTAAGCGTCGATGGCGAAGAGTTTCAATTTCTTCGCGATGATCGTGCTCTGAACTTCGCGTGGCAGACGATCCCAAACCTGATCGGCGGGGACGTTGAGATTGATCAGGAGCGTGGCGCCGGTTGCGGCCTGGCCGAGCACTTCGATGCGTTCCATGAACGGGAAGTGGTGGATGGCGACGAAGCTGGCCTGGCTGATGAGGTACGGCGAGCGAATCGGCTTCGGGCCGAAGCGCAGGTGAGAGACGGTCATCGCGCCGGACTTCTTCGAGTCATAAACGAAGTAGCCTTGGGCGTAGAGATCGGTTCCCTCGCCGATGATCTTGATGGAATTCTTGTTCGCACCGACGGTGCCGTCAGCGCCCAGTCCGTAGAACAGCGCGCGGCGGGTGTCGGGCGTTTCGATGTCGAACGTCTCGTCGTAGTTGAGCGAAAGGCGGGTGACATCGTCGTTGATGCCGACGGTGAAACGCTTCTTCGGGCTGGCGGATTTGAGCTCGTCGAACACGGCTTTGACCATCGCGGGCGTGAACTCTTTCGAGCCGAGGCCGTAGCGGCCGCCGACGATGGAAACCTTGCCGCAGCGGTCGCTCTCGTAGAGGGCAGTGGCGACGTCCTGGAACAGTGGTTCGCCGAGGGCGCCCGGTTCCTTGGTGCGATCGAGAACAGCGATGCTCTTCACCGTCTTCGGCAGCGCGGCTAACATGGCTTTCGCGTCGAACGGACGGAAGAGACGCACGGTGACGACGCCGGTCTTTTCGCCCTTGGCGTTGAGGAAGGCGGAGGTTTCGGCGACGGTCTCGGCGCCGGAGCCCATGATAACAACGACGCGCTCAGCATCGGGTGCACCTTCGTAGTCGAAGAGGTTGTATTTGCGGCCGGTGCGGGCAGCGAGGTCGGCAAAGGCTTCCTGCACGGCGCCAGCGACGGCATCGTAGTAGGAGTTGCAAGCTTCGCGGGCTTGGAAGAACACGTCGGGATTCTGCGCGGTGCCGCGAATCGAAGGACGATCAGGCGTGAGGGCGTGTTCGCGGAAAACTTTGAGCGCCTTCTCGTCGATCATCGAGCGCACGTCGTCGTCACTGAGGATCGAGATCTTCTGCACTTCATGGGAAGTACGGAAGCCGTCGAAGAAATGCATGAACGGCACGCGAGTTTTCAGCGTGACCGAGTGGGAAATAGCGGCGAAGTCGTGGGCTTCCTGCACGGAGTTCGAGCAGAGCATGGCGACGCCAGTCTGACGACACGACATGACGTCCGAGTGGTCGCCGAAGATCGACAACGCATGTGTGGCGAGCGCGCGGGCCGTCACGTGGATGACGAATGGATGAAGTTCGCCGGCGATCTTGTAGAGATTCGGGATCATCAACAGGAGGCCCTGCGATGCGGTGAACGTGGCGGACAAAGCGCCAGCTTGGAGAGCGCCGTGTACGGCACCGGCGGCGCCGCCTTCGGACTGCATCTCAATGACTTCGGGAGTGTGGCCCCAGAGATTCTTCTTCTTTTTGGCGGCCCATTCATCGACCCATTCGCCCATGGGCGAAGAGGGGGTAATGGGGTAGATCGCGAAAAGTTCGCAAACTCGGAAGGCTACGTTGGCCACGGCCTCGTTGGCATCGAGGGTGGATTTTTCGGTGGAGAGCGGCTTGATCACGACGTTAACATAACGCGGACACGTGCTGTCTGCAAAGCGGTCGTTGGCCATCGCTGCGCATTTTTTGCGTAGGGAAAACTTATTGTATCTATTAGTCTCATACATGTGAGCTTAAGGGAAAAGTTTTTCGTCTCGGCCAATCGGCAGCAGGGAAGTGAAACTTGCCATTGCTAGAAAAGAGTTTGGCAGGCACCCGCGCTTGTTGTGGTGTTGGACGCATGACGCCTTCCGAGCTGATCAAATCCAAAATCCGCACCGTGCGCGGCTGGCCCAAGGTCGGCGTGAATTTTCGCGACGTCACCACGCTGTTTCACGAGCCTGAGGCCTTTCGCGCCGCGATCGATGCTTTTGCCGAGGATTGCGAGAAACAGAAGATCGACATCCTCGCGGCGGTTGATGCGCGCGGTTTCATCTTGGGCGGCGCTCTGGCCTATCGGCTCAACAAGCCCTTCGCCCTCGTGCGAAAAAAGGGCAAGCTTCCCTTCAAAACCCTTTCTGAAGACTATAGCCTCGAATACGGCACGGCCACGGTTGAGATCCACGCCGACGCGTGCAAACCCGGCGACCGCATCCTCATCATCGACGACTTGATTGCGACCGGGGGTACGTTGCTCGCGGCGGCAAAACTTTTTCGTCTGCTGCACGGCGAAGTGGTGGGCGTGGCGGCGGTGATCGATTTACCGGAACTGGGTGGTTCGGCACGCTTGCGTTCAGCCGGCCTCTCTGTGCACGCGCTGTGCGAATTTTCCGAAAACGAATAGGATAAGCCCTGCTTTTCGCGCGCGCATGTGAGGCGAAAAACGGATGAGAGCGGAGGTTTTGAAAAGATCTCCTAATAGAATTTATAAATTCTTTGGGTAGGGCTTGTGGCGATAGTTTACGGCAGCAACTTTCGGCATGACACGCAGGCTACTTCTGGTCGAAGACGACCGGCCAGTTCTTATCGTGACGGCAGAGCTTTTGAAACGGACGGGTTGTGAAATCGTCACAGCTGATTCCGCGCCAGCGGCGATCGCGCGTCTGCAGCACGAGAAATTCGATTTGTTAGTCACGGATTTTTTCCTAGGAGACCGCACCGCCGAAGAAGTGATTAAGACACTTCGCGCCGCACACCCTTCGGTTCCGATCATCGTCGTGACGGGTGACATCGACTCGGTTCCCGAGTGGATCAAGCAACCGGGCGTGGTTGAACAAATATTTTCGAAGCCATTTTCGTCGGCTCAATTGGTGCGCGCCGTCAGCGACGCCTTGGAGCCAACCGGTGAGACTCAAGCCAAGGCTCGGGCCGCGGCGCCGGAGCCAGTCGATTTCAGATTGCCCAAGGGAATTGAGGAAATGGTGCACCGCGCCGTCGACGACGAGAGCATCGTGGCCATTACGGATAAAAAAGGTTCTATTGTTTACGCCAACGACCGCTTCTGCGAAATCTCCGGTTATAGCCGGAGCGAATTGCTGGGCCGCAACCATCGGTTGCTCAAATCCGATCAGCATCCGCCGGCTTTCTATAAAACACTTTGGGGCACGATCCTCAGTGGCCGTGTGTGGCGCGGAGAAATCTGCAACAAGGCCAAGGATGGTCATCTCTATTTCGTCGACACGATTATCTCGCCCTTGCGCAGCGAGGGTTTGATCACGCACTTCCTTGCGTTGCGCACCGACATCACGGCTAAAAAGGAGATCGAAAAAGAACTGATCCGGCAGCATCAGCGCGAGGAGGAAGATCGCCGGATGACCGCGCTCGGCCGGATGGCCAACGGCTTCTTGCATGATCTCAATAATGTACTCACCGGCGTAATGGGCATTGCGACGGAGGCAAGCGGTGCCGCGCGCGACGCGATGTTGCAAGACGCGATCAGCCGCATGGCGCAGCTCACTCGAACCCTGCGCGATTATTCCGCAGGGCGTCCGTCGAAAGTGGAATCCTTCCCCTTGAATCCGCTGCTGTCTTGTGCTTGTTCGTTGGTTCGTCACCGCAAGGGCGCGCCGCCCGGACTGAGCATCGTCGAACAGACGACGGAAACGCGCAAAGTCGAGGTCGTCGGCTGCGAGGCTCAAATTTTCGAAGTCGTACTCAACTTGGTCATCAACGCCATGGAGGCTGTCGCCGAAGTGCCTTCGCCGCGAGTAGTGCTTCATGCAAGCCGCGCGGGCCGCGACGTGGTCATAACCGTCGAGGATAACGGCCCGGGCGTTCCTCTGGCCGTGGCGGACAATATCTTTGAACCCTACACTTCGTCGAAAGGCGCGGGTCGCGGCATAGGACTTTCCGTCGCGCGCAGCATCGCAACGGCGCACAACGGAAATCTCCAGCTTGAGTCTGCTGGCGGTGACGGAAAAGGCGCGCGGTTTCGTTTCACCCTGCCAGCCCGCGAAACGGCGCCGGCGGTTCCGGTGGAAAATGCAACACCGGCCGGTCCTCGCCGCATCGTTCTCGTTTCCGAGGATGAAGTCGACGTTCGCCGCTTGATCACCAGGAGCGCCAGCGAAATCGGACTCACCGTCATGAGCGCCGGCGACACCGCCGACCTGCTCGCGCTCGCGGCACAAATGAAGGAAGTTCTCGCCGCCGCGATTATCGACAATTGTGAAGTCGAATCCGAACAGGGCGCCGTGGCCTGCCTGCGTCGAATCTCGCCGGATCTGCCGATTATCCTGATTTCTGCAAAACTAACGACCCGGGGCCGAAGCTCAACGCCGTGGGGCGAAGTGGAAAATATCCCGAAGCCCTTCGAGGGCGAAGCGCTCCAGCGCGCCTTGACCACGTCGGTCTCACGGACCGCCACCCGTTGAGTGGGATCACGACGGGCTTGAAAAACGCCGCGCTTGGCACCGTGTTTACTGCATGCCCGCGCCGCTGACGATCTGGACCAACGCCAAACTTGCCGAACCAGCTCATAGGTTACTTGTCGAGGGAGTGAAACCGCATCGGCTCGTGATCGACGCGAACTCCTCCGCGTCCGTCCTTGCCGGCGGTGCAGCTGATCCTGCGCTTGCCGACGCCGACATCGCTTTCGGCCAGCCGCATGTCGAGTCCTGCATCGAAAACACGAAATTGCGGTGGATCGAGCTGACTTCGGCCGGCTTTACACGTTACGACCGTGAGGATTTTCGCGAAGCATTGCGACGACGCGGAGGCATTTTCACCAATGCCTCCAGCGTTTTTGCGGAGCCTTGTGCACAACACGCGCTGGCGATGATGCTGGCCTGCGCCCGCCAGCTTTTGCCCGCTCACCGTGACCAACTTGGCAATCGTCCCTGGCGGCATCTGGAGCTCCGTTCCGAGTCGCGCCTACTGAACGGCCAGATAGTTCTTTTGCTTGGTTATGGCGCCATTGGCCGCCGTGTGGCCGAGTTGCTCGCGCCATTTCGGATGAAAATCTACGCGGTGCGTCGCAAAACCTACAGCGAGCCCGGCGTGCACATCATTCCAGAGGAAATGCTCAGCTCGGTCATCGCCACGGCCGACCACGTGGTCAATGTTCTCCCGGAGAACCCATCCACGCTCAATTACGTCAATGCCCGGCGCCTTGGCTGGTGCAAACGTGGCGCACGCTTCTATAACGTGGGCCGCGGCACCACGGTGGATCAAAACGCTTTGGCGGAATCGCTTGGTTCAGGTCGGCTCGGGGCCGCTTATCTCGACGTCACCGATCCCGAACCGCTGCCTCCCTCGCATCCGCTTTGGGAGGCGCCGAATTGTTTCATCACGCCGCACTCTGCCGGCGGCCGCCACGATCAGGACGAGGCGTTGGTTCAACATTTTCTTGGTAATCTCAAAAACTACCTTGCCGGGGGCGAAACCTGGACAGACCGGGTGCTGTAAGCGGGTGACATGAACCGGGCGCCGCAGCCTACACCCAACGCGAAAGCTCTGCGAGACGCTCGTTTGAAGATCTACCGGTTGGTTCGGCCTCCGATGACCACCATGGTTGCTGTTTCTTCAGAATGCGAAGCGTGGCACCATCGATCAGCGCGGAAAAGTCCCGCGCTTCGAGGAAATTGTCCTCACGCGCGTTGCTGCCGACGACGAGATTGGCGAGCCAGCTTTCTCCTCCAGCTTCATGCATGGAACGGAGAAGCGGCATTGCCGTGAGGGACGCGATCAAGGAACTGTTGGCGCCCAGTTCGGCGCATTCGGGTTTTTGTTCGCCGAGCAACGCGCGCATCAGCGAGGCGCCATTTGGACCGCGTACGATTGGGCCCAACTCATCCTTGGAATTTTGCACGAGAGTGTTTTTGCGCGTATAGGCGATGGGAAAGCCTCCGTCGATCAACCAGAGTTGCCGCCCTGTCGTTATTTTATGGATACGCACGTGGGCGTTTGGCGTCGCGACAATCCAGGTTCGGATTTCGACGTCGGGCCAGGGCTGCCAGCGGGAATAGGCGACGCCATCCTTGAGCGCGCCGTTTTCGCAATGCTCGCGCACGCGGAAAAAGCGGTTGTTGTCGCTGACCGAGATGCCGTTGTCCAAGCCACCCTCTGCCAACGTGGGCGCGCCCGCGGGCACGTTGAAGCCGAAGCGTGTGGAGTATGCACATTTTGAATACTTGTGTGGCGCATTGCGCGGCCAATCGTAGACCGGCTGTCCGGGGGTAAGCGCCGTGATCTCGCGACGCACGGGGTCGGTGGCGATGATCTGGTTGGCGTTGGGAATTGTCACAACCGCCCGGCGTGGCGGCAGCGGCTCTTCCTCGGCTTTCCAAAAAGGATGATTTTTGGCCAGGGCGAGCGGCAGGAACGCCTTGAGCGCCCAGTATGGCGAGTCGGGCGAGTTATAGCTCTCGGCCATGTGCAGATTCGGATATGCATAACCGATCGTAAGCAGGCCGGTTTCGGAAAAAATCGGCTGCTGCATCCACCAGCGCAGATGGCGGAGGTAAAGGCCCTTGATCACGCCCCACGGCAGAGCCTCGACTGAGGCAAACGCCAGTCCACCCCAGAATGAACCTTGGGCGAAACGATAGGTTAGACTTCGTCCGAATGGCAAAGCCGAACCATCAGCAGAGAAATAATAAACGAAATCGCGCGCAAAGGAGCGGGCGCGCTCGACATAGCGGGCCGCGCGCGTCGGATCGGAATCCGAGGCGAGGCGCGCATAGATCAGGCTATAGAGATGAAACGCCATCGGAATGTAGTAATCGCCGAGTCGCCCATCGCGAAAGCCGGGCGGATAGGTTTTCCCATCCGAGTACCAGCCGTCGCCAAGATAAAATTGATCGATTTGATCAAGGTCCGCGTGGATGCGATCGGGCGACCAAGGCTGGCCGCAGCGGCGCAATCCGAGATTCACGAGCACGCGGAAAAACAACCAGTTGCTCTGCACCAGCTTCACTTCGTTGATGTGTTGCAGCCAGATGGAGAGGCGTTTTTTAGCGTCGCTGGAGAGCGGATCCCAGACGGTCTTGGGCGTGAGGGCGAGCCCGAAGCCGATGGCGGCTTGTTCGACACTGCGTTGATCGTAGTCGCCGGCCAGTCCCCAATATTCTTGGTGCGAAGGATTGGTTCCAGAATCGAGCCCCTCGCGCCAGAGCGACCAGTGTTTGAAATCGCCATCTCCGGCCGTCAGCGGCACAAGTCCCCAGAGCGGGCGGGCAAAACCTTCGAGCCAGCCCGGAGGATCGCCGTACAGCGCGCGGTTTTCGCCGAGGTGCACTTCGGCGCGGCCCTTCGAGAAGTGCGGCACGATGGGTTCGACCAGGTCGCGCAGAAGCTGCTGAACATCGGCGCGTGTGCGCAGTGGGTTGGTCGAAAAAGGCAGTGGATTCATGTGGGGCAGATGAAGATCAATATGGAGGTGTCTAAAGGTTATTGTTCGGCTGCTGGCGGCACGGACGGTGTTTTGGGTTTTCGGTCCGCGTGACCGAGACTGCGGCCAGGTGCGATGCGATCGCGCACGAGTTGCTTGAGCTCGGTTATCTCCGGAAAGCGCCCCGCTTCCTTGCGTGACCAAACCAAGACGCCATCAGCGCGCACTTCGAAAATTCCTCCAGTGTTGGGCTTCAAAACAAACTCACCAATTTCCTCTTCGAATGTCGTCAATAACTCCTGTGCCATCCACGCGGAGCGCAGGAGCCACCGGCATTTTGTGCAATAAGCAATCTCGATACGGTGTGTCATAGCAGTCTTCGATTAAGCGAACGACGCGGCGTTGGCGAGTGGTAGATGATTTTAAGGAGGAAAAACGAATGTCTGCAGGGACGAGGTCCGCTGGTCGTCGCGCCAGGTTCCAACCAGCGCGCCTTTTGCGGAAAATTCCAGCAGTGAGTATCCCGTCGCGCCTAAATTTACCCCGTGACCGAGCCAATTGCAGACGAGCATTCCGCCATGGGGAAGCAGGATGAAATCGCCAAAAAAGAAGGGACGAATTTCCTCTTGGTCACCAATGCAGAGCCAGCGTCGGAGTTCTCGTCCATCGCGGTCGCATTGCACCACGAAGGCACCATATCCCGCGGAAATATAGGTGGTGCCGTCGTCATGACGAAGTGCTTTCCACGCATGCCTGAAGCCAGGTATGGAAAATTTCATAACCATCCGGCCCAACCAATCTGCCTCGGCTACAAAAGTGTCGCGGGTGAAGAGAATCGTATCTTCCCAAGTGGAACTTGCACGACGAACGTAGTCGCCCGGAAAACGGACAGAGCGAAAGAGAGCGCAGTGGGAGTCGACCTCCAGAAATTCAATCGTGTTAGATTCGGTTAAGCCGAGTCCACCGACGAACGTGCGGCCATTGCTGAGGCGCTCGGCGGAAATCACTCCTGCGTTCGCGACGCGCAGTTCGTTCTGAAGTTGGCCAGTTCGGACGTCTATTTCCAGGACTCCGGTCTCGCACACCGCCAGCAAAACTCCGGAGGGCAACCATTGCAGCGACCGACATTTGTCTTTGAGCGGATACGTCCAAACAACCTCCTGCGCACCTCGATCGAAAAAGAGAATCCGGTCTAGTCCTTCGTCGACCGCTCCGAACGGCGGGAGGGGAAAGGATAGCGGAGGTGGAGACATGGCGGGCGGTTGGTCTGTTGTGGAACCCTCGCGGCGCTGCTTATACCACAGGTTTCGATCGTTTGAGAATTCGTACTCCGAAACCGGGCAGGCTCTCGGCCCCTGCGCAGGTTTTTCCGGTGAGGAGATCGACACCGGTCCAACCGGCATAGTCGACTTTTGCTTCGGCTGGCTGATGGTTGATGACGAAGAGAAATTCATCCCGATCATTACCTCTTACGGAAAGTTCGACTCCGGCTTCAGCGTAAACCGGTGCTTCGAGCCTGCGCTCGGAAAATATTCGTGCAAACAATCGCTGCAGGGAATCGGGTTCGGGTTGCGTCCCAATATAGATTGCTTCGCCGCGGCCGAAGCGGTGCGTTGTGATCGCCGCGCGCCCCGCGGGGAAACCTTCCGTGTAGCGGGCCAAGGGCTGTGCGCCGAGGAGATGAATCGCTTCGCAAAATTTGGAGCAGCGGCCCTCCTTGGATTCGCCTTCATGGTCCAAGGTGTTGGTTTCACCGGGCAGAAGCGGTTGCCATTCTTCGACGACGAGGCCGAAGACGTCTTTCAGCGTCGCTGGATAACCGCCGAGCCAGATGTGGTCGCGCTGATCGGCCACGCCGCTAAAATACGACATGACCAACACGCCGCCTTTTTCGACGAAGCGCCTCAACTGGTCCGACTGCGCTTGGGAGATTTGGTATAAAGCCGGCGCAATCACGACCGAATAACCGTCGAGCGGACCATCGGGATGAACGATATCTGCGGCGACGTTAAGCTCCCATAACGGACGGTAGAAATCGCCGACGATGGCCGCGTAGTCGAACTGGGTTGGTTTCGATTCAAGCTCGATGGCCCAGCGATTTTCCCAGCTGACCATGTAGGCCACGCGCGCCGGTATTCGAGATCCCGATACACAACCAAGCTTTTTCAACTCGTTGCCCAGAGCACAAACTTCACGGTAGATGCGGCCACCGGTTCCATAGTGGGGAATCATTGCGCCGTGGAACTTTTCCGCGCCGGCTTTCGACGCGCGCCACTGAAAAAACATGATGCCATCGGCACCGCGGGCCATCGCCTGATAGCTGAGGGCTCGCATCTGGCTCGGAGCTTTGAGCTGGTTGACGGTGCGCCAATTCACCTGCGAGGTAACTTGCTCCATCAGGATGAATGGTTGTCCACCGCGCAGGGAACGGAAAAGGTCGTGACCGAAGGCCGCGGTGCAAACGTCGCTCAGTCCGGTGGCGGGATCCGGATAGGAATCCCAAGCGGCGATGTCGACGTGTTTGTACCAAGAAAAGTAGTCGGTTTGTCGCCAGAAGCCGAGACCGTTGGTGGTGACCTTTGCATCCGGAGCGACTTCGCGCAGTGCCTCGATTTCGCCGGTGAGAATCGCGCGCAGCGAATCGTTCATGAAGCGCGTATAGTCGAGGACCTGGCCGGGATTGCGAAAGGTCATCATCTTTCTCGGTGGCTGGATTTCCTCCCAGTCGCCGTAGGCTTGGCTCCAGAAAGCGGTTCCCCACGAATCGTTGAGGGCCTCGAGGGTTTGGTAACGCTCTTTCAGCCACGTGCGAAAATCGGTCGCGCAGGTTTCGCAATAGCACGTGTGGCTATGGCAGCCGATTTCGTTGTTGAGATGCCACAAGGCCACAGCGGGATGGCTGGCGTAACGTTCGCCGAGTTTTCGGCAGAGACGGGCGGAGGCTTGTCGGTAAGCGCGACTATTTGGGCAATAGTGCTGGCGTGAACCGATGTAGAACTGGACGCCGTTTTCGTCGACGGGGAGACTCTCGGGGTGCGCGCGGGAAAGCCAGGCGGGCGGCGAGGCTGTCGCGGTGGCGAGATTGATCGAGACGCCATTTTTCCAGAGCAGATCGATGACGCGATCAAGCCACGCGAACTCGTATTCTTCGGACCGCGGCTCAATCTTTGCCCAGGAAAAAATCGCGAGACTAACGAAGTTCACTCCTGCTTCGCGCATCAGGCGCACATCTTCCTGCCAGGTTTCCTCGGGCCACTGTTCTGGATTGTAGTCCCCGCCGTAGAGGATGCCGGAAGGGAGTTTTGGCGCGATCGATTTCAGAGGAGTCGCAGGCATGGCGCGCGGACGGTGTGGACGGATTTACCAATAAGGCTGCCAATCGCGTGTGATACGGACAAGCGCTTCGAAATAGAAATAATCGCCCCAGATGCAGCATTCGTCGACGCCGAGGCCATTGGACTTGGCGTAGACGGAATGCAGCAGCACGGCGTTGGACGCGGGCGAGTTTTTGCTGGTGTAGCTTTGCGAAAGAGACGCGATCATCGCGTGGGCGGCGTTTTCATAGCGGACCCGATCACGGTCATTTGGCGGTAGGTGTTTGATCAGTTCGAGCAGGCCACAGGCGATGATGGCTGCGGCCGAGGCGTCGCGCTCCTCGTTGCCAGAGGTGAAAACCAAGTCCCAGTAGCTGACGGCGTCCTCGGGCAAGCGCTCGAGAAAATAGTCGGCAAGGCGTTTGGCGTAGTCGACGAACGTAGTGTCTTGAGTGTAGAGATAGCTCAGCGAAAAACCGTAGACGCCCCAGGCTTGGCCGCGCGCCCAGCATGACGAGTCCGAGAACCCCTGACTGGTTTTACCGAATTTCGGTGAACCCGTCTCGGTGTCCATATAAAATGTATGGTAAGTCGAACTATCTGGCCGAACCAAATAGCGGGCGGACTGGAGGGCATGATTGCTGGCGGCAGTTTTGTATTTTCCGGCTCCGGTCATCTCGCTGGCCCAGTACAGCAGTGGCAGATTCATGCAACAGTCGATGATCATGCGGCCGCGTTCCTTGGGGTCGTTGAGGTTGCCCCAGGCCTGAATGATGCCAGCTTTCTCGAAATATCGCGTCATCAGTAGATCGGCGGCGGCGAGCGCGGTTGTTTTGGCCTGTTCGCTCCGCGTCAGTTTGTATCCAGCCATGCACGACAAAATATAGAGGAAGCCGAGATCGTGCGTGTCGGTCTCGACGCGTTTTTCCAGGCGCTCGCGGAAGCTGGCGAGGTGGCGCTCAGCGACACGAAGATACTTTTCCTCCCGGGTTACCTCGTACGCCAGCCAGACCATGCCCGTCCAGAAACTGGTGGTCCAGTAGTTGTTCGGTATTGGTGCGTAGACGTTGTCTTTGCCGACAGGCGAGGGAAACTGGTCCGTGAAAAGCGGCAGATTCGCGTCGATTTTCGCGAGGACAAATCGGATGTTTTCTTCGGCGGTGGCGCGATCGATCAGGCGGCGCGCTTCGAAACGGCTGGCGGAAGACATGATTGAAAAGTTTTCTGAAAAATGAAGGAAGGTTCCCGCTGGATGATCACTGGTTCAGTAAGACAGTTAGGCAACAGCACCTGCCGGCACCTGGCTTTGCGCGCGCCGTCGCTGGAGCTCAGCCTTGATTTCGTAGGACTCGCGCTCGCCGAGGTCGTATTGGCGGATAAAATACAAGGCGAGAATCGCCCCAGTCGTGGGCGCGAGGAAGTAACTGAACTTCATCAGTGCCAGCGTGTGGCTGGTTTGCGCGCCGAGTTTTGCGTCGAAACCGATCCACACGAGGACGAAACCGGCGAGGAGAGAGCCGAGCGAGTTGCCGGCTTTTTCGAACCACGACAGCAGCGACGCAAAAAGCGCTTCGCGCCGCAGGCCGGTCCTGAGTTCATCCTGATCCGCGATGTCGCCGAGCATGGCGTTGGGCATCAGCGATAGGCCGGCGCTGGCGGCGCCATTGGCCGAAAGCACGATGAACTGCCACCACGGGTGGCCCGGATGATAGACGAGGAGTTTCGCCGCGCAGCCGCACATCAGGATGCCTGCGGCGATTTGGAACGTACGTTTCTTGCCGACGCGGCGCGCGATCACCGGATAAATGAACAACGACATGACAAGTGCCGCCACGTGGAAAGCCGAGCCGAGAAAACCGTACGCGATCGACGAGGCTTTCAGATCGCCGCCGAACACGTAGTAAGTGTTCATGTAGATGCCGAGCATACCCACGACGTTGTAGCCAAAGCTCGCGAGGAAACGCGCCGACAGCATCGCGAGGAACGAGCGGTTGCCCCGCACGGCTTTCAGGTTTTTTAGCAACGAAGTGGACTCCTGTTTACCTGCGATGCGTTGATAGTGCCGTTCCCGGCAGAGCAGAACGGGCATCAGGCCAAACGCCAGGAAAAGCAGTGCGCAACCGATCGAAATCCAGCGCAGTCCCTGTATCCCATCGCTGAATACAGACAGCTGCGTCAACGGGAACAGCCACTGGCTTGTGATTTGAAAAGCGAAGCCGAAAGCCAGCGTGATTGAGGCGAGGCGCGTGCGTTCATGGTAGTCGTCGGTGGCCTCGACGGTGAGCCCGCCGAGCGGCATGGAGAACAGCGAGTGTGCAGTATAGAAAACCAGCGAAACCAGCAGCAGATGCCAGAAGAGCCACGTCTGGCTGGCGCCGCGCGGAAACCACCAAATAGCAGCAAACAAAACCGCCAGCGGCAGGCAGGCGGTTAGCAGGAGGGGAATGCGCCGGCCCCAGCGCGAGCGGAAGTTGTCGGAGAAATTTCCCCATACCGGATCGAGCATGGCATCCCAGATGCGCTGGATGAACACGACCGTGCTGATGAGCGCGGGGTTGAGCCCGAGCGTCATGTTGTAGATCGGGTTCACCAGTACGTGCAACGTGCCATGCGTGCCGTCGGCCACGACTTTGCCCAGACCGAGGCCAATGCGTTCGCGCCAGGAAACGCGATCGACGGTATTGATTGGTTCGGGATTCATGGGAGACGGTGATTCCGGCTGCACAGGGCGGGCGCATCACGACCCGCCCCGTGCTGACCAGACCACACACACAGATTTTCAGCTCAGAAACTATAGGTGACTTTTAGCCGCAGGTTGATTGGCGCGCCCACCCAGAGATTGGTACGGCCAGTCGACGATTGGATATATTCTTTATTGAGCAGGTTATCGATATTCAGCTGGGCCTTCCAGTTCTGGTTATATTGGTAGGAGACATTCGCATTCACGAGCGTACGTGCGGGCAGCCAGAATGACGGCTGCTGGCGAATGATGTGGTCCGGTGTACTGGCGGAGGTCGCGCCACCCGTGTTGTCGCCGGCGCGTTTGCTCAAATAGTCCAGACCAAGGCCGGCGGAAAGGCCCTGAAGGGTCGAACCTTTAGCAAAGGAATAATTTATCCAGAGGGCGCCTGCTTTTTCCGCGGTGCCGCGGAAGGGCATGTTGTTGGCGTCGCGATTCGTCATCGAGGTGCCGCTGCCGACGATGGAAAATTCCTTCGTGACAGCATATCTGACTTCCAACTCGGCGCCGCGCGCCACGCGGTCGAAGAACAGCGGCGGAGCCGGTGGCACGGGCGAGGGCACGGCGCTGTTTAGAGGATTCGGAATTGAGAAATTATTCTGGTGAATATCGAAGACACTCAATGTCGCGTAGAGCGTATTGTTGAATTGTTGCGTACGAACGCCGACTTCGTGTTGCACGCTGGATTGAAGGTTGAAGGAATTGCTATTGCTGACCACTCCCGTCGAGCTCGTATAGACGAGGTTGGGGTTGATGGCTGTGGCCTGTTTGGCGAAGCCGTAATAGAGGGAGACGTTTTTGTTGAGCTTCACCACTGCGCCGGCGGACGGGAGCCAGACTTTCGGCTTCACATTGAGGCGAGCTCCATACGGCATGGAAGTGGGTGTGGCCGGAGGCAGTAGATTCAGATTTTCGGAATAGTAATAATTGCGGGAGATGCCGCCGCTTACGATCAAACGATCGTCGAAGAACCCGAATTGCTGCGACAGGTAGAACTGTAGGTTGCGATAGTGCCGCGTGTTTTCTCCGGTGTAATTAGTTAGGGTATATGGCTCACGAACGGCTAACGGCAGCGTTGTCGGTGTGGTGGCGAAGGTGTAATTTTGAACTTTCTCGTTGAGGGTGGCGGCATAGTTGATTGCGAGGCCGCCGATGACGGTCCATTTGACCGGAGTATTTTTCAATTCGTATAGGTAGTCGTTGTTTAGGTCGAAATACTGGCGATGCTGGTCATTGACATTGCCTCCCAAGGTAAAGGTCGGATTCGGCCTGGCTACACCGTTCCAAACAAACAAACCAGTCGAAGGATCCAAGATGGTCACTTGCTGAGTCCCGGTGGTCGTATTGGATCCCACGGAGCCGATGTTGGTCTGCTTGGACTCGGCGTGCGAATTGATCGCATTCAATACGAGCCGCATCGAGAAATTGTCGCTGAAACTCGTCGTGAAGAATGTGCGTGCGTGTATAGCCGACTGGTCGCGTGTGATATCTTTAGATTGAACAATGTAGTCGAGAGGCACGCTTGGGACGACGCGGGGGGCGTCATTGGTGCCAACTTCGAGCGCGAGGGGAAGACCGTTGAAATTGAGCGCCGTCCACTTGTAAGCCTCGATCTGCATGGTGAGCTCAGTCCTCGGACCGAATCGGTACGTGAACATCGGCATCGCAATATAGGATTTGTGAAAATTATAGTCGCCGTAGTCATCGGCGTTCTGCGCTGCGGCTACGACGCGAACAGCGAGTTTGCCGGCGATGGCAACACGGTTAACGTCGAGCTCCGCACGATTGGCTGAGTAACGGCCGACTTGATAGGAGATCGATCCTTGATCCTTAAACACCGGCTTCTTCGTGATGTTGTTCACGGTGCCGCCAGGAACGCCTTGAGGCGCGATAATGGCATTTGGCCCTTTCACGACTTCGACGCGTTCAATCAACACCGGATCGAGATTGGCGAAAGAAAAATAGCTGAAACCATCCACCGTGGCGCCGTCGTTTTGGAAACCGCGGATGGTGGTGCGATCTTGGGCATTTGGAATTGTCGATTCAGTGATGCCTGAAACGTATTTGGCGGCATCAACCACACGACCCGCACCAATATCAGCGATAAGGTCGCCCGTGATAACGGATATACTTTGGCTCGAGTCCATCAGCGGAATACGCATACGCGTTCCAGAGACTGCGTCGGCCGCTTGATAGCGACCCGTGGCAAAATCTGAAACGGTGAACGGAGAGAGTAGAATCACATCATCACCGGCGGGGGCAGCCGGTTTGGTTTGGGTCGTGGTTTGAGCGAACAACGCTGCGGGACAAAATGCGCCGAGCGCGAGGAACAGGTACGGCAATGCTTTGGTTGGGGACATGGTGAGTGCGTGCAAGTATTGTGAGGTGTAGGGGAAACACTCGGGAGGGGGAAATTTCCGAGCGGCGGGGAGTGGAACGTTTGCGCGGTCCTAAGTGGCAGGATTAAACGGGGGTCTCGAGATGGCGGGAACGTCGCGACAGTTTTTCGTAAACACAAACGCGCTGTAGCTGTAACGTACAGTTGCAAATCATATCCGAATAGCCAAACGTCCTAACGTGAGCACCCCCTCCAGCTCTTCAGGTAAAGGCCGAGTCACGCTGCGCACCATCGCGGCTGCGAGCAAGGTGAGCGTGATGACTGTTTCCTACGCATTGCGAAATAATCCCGAGGTCTCCGCCGAGGAGCGTTCTCGCATTCAGCGCATCGCGGACGAACTCGGCTATCGACCCGATCCATTGCTTACGCATTTGATGGAGCATTTGCGTTCGCAGCGCACGTTGAAGTTTGCGGGCAACCTCGCCGTGCTCACCAGCCTCAATGCACCTTTCGTCACCCGGCTCCTCACTGGCGCACATGCGCGCGCCGAGCGGCTAGGGTATCATCTGGACGAGATTAATGTCCGGGAACATGCCCAGTCGGAACGAGTGCTGACGCGAACGCTGATTGCCCGCGGCATTTCAGGAGTACTGCTCGCACCGACAGAAAAACCGACCACGTATTTAAAACTACTCGATTGGAACAAATTTGCCGCGGTTGCGATGACTTACTCGATTGTGGAGCCGCACGTACATCGCGTGGTCACGCATCACTTCGACAATGCGGTTCGCACTTTCACTCTGCTCGAACAACGCGGCTTCAAACGTATCGGACTCGCGATGACCCGTGACATGGAATTCAGGACCAATCATTCCTACACCGGCGCGTATCACCGGATGATCGGCACCAGTTCCTGTGCCAACCTACCCATCCTTTATCTGAACGAAACAACGCAGTACGGCATGCGGCAGTGGTTTCAAAAGAACCGTCCTCAAGCCGTGGTGGTGGCGAATGCATTTCAGATGAAAAGCATTTTGCTGCCGGCAATCGGCGTGAAACAGGCGGCGCGCACCAGTTTTTTATGTCTCGATTATGAGGAGGCTGCGGGCGTTTCGGGAATCGACCAACTCTTTGAGATCATTGGCAGCTCCGCAGTCGACGCGTTGGTGGCCCAGATTCACCGCAACGAAAAAGGCCTGCCGAAAAATCCCACTATCGCGATGGTGGAAGGGCAGTGGGTGGATGTGGATTGATGGATGGTGGGCCCACTGGGATTCGAACCCAGAACCAAAGGATTATGCTTACCACTTCGACTTTTGCCGCCGGATTTTTATTCGGAAATCCGTGCGTGGTCTGGACCATGCCTTCGCCGTGACATTGCTGTTTTAGGCGGGTGATTATGGTCTCTACACCTTCACGTATTCGAGAAACGACTACGTGCTTGGCTCGGCGTTGGGTCGTCCTTGCGGACAGGCCGTTCACCGAATTTACACCTGACAACCGGCGCGTTTCCACGCCGGCGACCCGAATCTGAGTCCTCTGCTCTAACCGTTGAGCTATAGGCCCACAAAAATCCAAAGAACGAACAGATCGTGGAGAGCGATTTGTTTCACCTCAACAGCAATTCCCAAAAATTATATGGAAGTGGAAATCCTTCGTGAAATCAGCTCGGCGATAGCCAGGGGACATTTTTCACAAAAAACTTCTCCAGTAGTCGTCACTTTAGCTGTAGAACTCTGCGTAGTTCTGCGACCAGATGAGCGGCACCAGGACGAATCGCGACAAGGCGCGGATTCCAAACGAGCACGATGGGACGTTTCAACTGCTCGAGGATCTTGGACTCGATCACGACGTAGTCCACGGGCGCGAGGTCGGTCAATGCTAGCTTTGGCAAGATGGCGGCAAAGTGGCCCGAGCGAACTGCACTCAGTGCGTGAGGGAACGATTGGCAAGCGATGGTGGGAGCGAAAGCCGCGCCGCATTCCTCAGTTAGTGCACGAAGTTTTTGTGCGAATTGGCCGTCGGTTGTTTGGGCGACGAGCGGGACTTTGGCTAGAACCTCTTCCAGCGTGAGCTGTTGAACTCGTGATACGAGTTTGCGGGGAACGACAGCCACAAATGGAACATCTCCCAATGGTGCCGACTTGAGGCCTTCGCCAACCGCGTCGCGGCGGATCAGGCCGAAGTCGATGCGGCCATCGTTCAGTTGCTGGACGATTTCGTTCGTGCGGTGATTGTAGGTAGAGAATCGCATCGGCGTTTTTCCGTGTGAAACTTGGCCGAGCCGTGGGAGCACTAACCATTGAAGCAGGTTGTCGCCGGCTGCTATACTGTACTCGACGCAGCCCGCATGGCATTCCGAGCGGAAATCCTGTAGCGATCGTAGTTGGTTGCGGGCGAGTTCTGCCAGGCGTGCGCCTTGAACGGTGAGTTTGAGGATTTTTCCCTGCCGCTTAGTGACTTCGACGCCAAAGAATTCAGAGAGCTCGCGCAATTGACGGCTATATTGGCTCTGGCGAATGGGATCGCCAGGAGCTGCTTGGGCAATGCTGCCTGCGTCCTGAACTTCAACCAAGACCTTGAGTCGGTCGAGGGATAGACCGCGTTCTGCGAAGAGAGTGTCAAACATGACTACTAAGTCAGGTATCCTGAGTAATCATGTATGGCAAGACTTCTCACGATCGGGTAAAGTCTGCCCCGTCAACTGAGCCGGGATTTAAAAATCACGAGAAATATTTTAAACACCTCTTGATTTTTGAAACCCCGGATCCGTTGTAACTCTTCGAACACTCATTCGTCTCAACCTTCTGCCATGAATTCCACACGACAAATAAAATCAACGACCCTCCGGTTAGCGGAGAGGCATTGGTCGTGCGGCAAACAGACTGCCAAGATGACCATGCGTCGAGGTTTGGAAAGTTTCCGACCCGACTATGCGAATATTAACCAAGGAAGTGGTGTAACCTGAGCAACGACTTTACGTAGACTCAAGGAACCCACTTCCCTCAGAAGTGGGTTTTTTCATGCCTGAAAAGCCGCTTCTGGGATCCGAGCAAGACTCGTTTTTCCAAGTTTCAAGCGGCTTCACTGCTGAGCCCAGGTCAATCAGCCAACGTCCGCACAAAATCCCGCGGCCGTCCAAACCACTCGCAAAGTGATAGGGCCGGAGGTGTGTGTTCTTTTTTGCGAATGCAGGAGCCGAAACAAGCTCCTGCACTAATATATCAAGATGCGGTGCGCTTAGATGGCGTTAAACGGCGATGCCGGCCGCATTTTCAATTTTCCCGCGCACGAGCTAAAGACCGACAGTGTTGTTATATTTGTTGTGAGGTCACAGCTCCGGCGCGAAAACGCCTTGTCGTCTAACAGCATAGGATCCCGGAATTTCAAACCGAGGGATGGGGGTGCGAATCCCGTCGAGGCGACCATTTTGTTCGAACAAGCGCCGGTTCTTAGTCCGAGACCGGAGTGCGCAGTCCCCATCGGATTTCCCGCGAGCCAGTCGGCGGCCAATGCCGGCAGGGGAATATTTCCATGCGTGTGTGGCGTAACAGCAACGTGCCGGTCTGCCAGTCCGGAGTTCCGAGTGCGATCCTCGGCATGCGCACCATTTTCATGCGCCGGTCCCCATAGCAGCGATTGGTCCAGACTTTTAATCTGGAGAGCCGCAACGCTCCAACGGGGGTGCAAGTCCCTCTCGGCGCACCAATTTAATAGATACAATTTACGCACGTCGAGGGAGCCAGTGAACCCGGCTGCCTGCAAAGCAGTGTTTCAGCACGGTGCGACACCGTGGACGTGCTCCATTTCATTTGGGGATATGGCCGAGTTAGTAAGGCATCCGCCCTGCAAGCGGACCATGAGGGTGCGAATCCCTCTGTCTCCACCAATCTTTCCCCCGGTTTTGCGCGAGTGGGCCGGGTTCAAGCCTGAGAGGTGTTGATAGATACACGACCGTCTTCCAAGCGGATGTAGCCGGCGCGATACCGGCCTCGGGCACCATTTTTATAGCAGGATGGAGGAGCGGCCGTCCTCACCAGCCTCATAAGCTGCGAGATCGCTGGTTCAAATCCAGCTCCTGCTACCATTTCATACGGACGTGGCAGACAAGCAATGCAGCGGTCTCCAAAACCGCCTTATGGGGGAGCGATACCCTCCGTCCGTGCCAATTTGCAATATGAAGAGTAACACTTCGCCGAGGGCGAAGGACGAGTAAAAGTCTCGTTGAAGCAATGTGCGGCTCCGCGTTCAGCGGGGCTGTATCTGGAGGTTAGGCCGATCTAGTGATGGCACGTGGTTGAAGCCCACGAGAGCGCGGCGCAAAACCGCGAGCCTCCACCAATTTTCATCGGGGTGTAGCGTAGCAGCCAACGCGCTCGGCTTGGGACCGAAAGATCGCAGGTGCAACTCCTGTCATCCCGACCAGTTTTCCAGGTGTGTGGCCCAGTCAGCGGGGCACCGGCCCGTGACGCCGGGGACGGAGCGAAGCGGAGATGGGGCCGCCGATAAGCGGAGGGCGTCATCCCCGAGCGTAGCGAGCCAAATGGGTGCAATTGACTCGTATTCGACAAGCGGATACTCGGGCCTTCGGCCCGCACCTGCGGTGCGCCGTTCCGCGTAGGAACCACGCTCCACCCACCCACCTGACCATTTCGCTCGTGGAGGCGAAGTAGTCGAGGCAACCCTCTGTCTGAGGGGAGTAAGCCGGTGCGAGTCCGGTCGCGAGCGCCAATTCTATCGAGGCGTAGCCAAGCAGCTAAGGCAGCTGGCCTACACCCAGCCATTCCGGGGGTGCAAGTCCCTCCGCCTCGACCATTTGATTCTGGAGTAGTTCAGCAGCAGAACGCCTGGCTGTTAACCAGGATGTCGCAGGGGCAGAACCTGCCTCCAGAGCCATTTTCGTCGGCGAGACGGCCAGTGAAGTCACCTGCCCGACATGCAGGCAACGCTCGGTGCGACACCGAGGCCGACGACCATTTCCTTAGTTGTGTCGGAGGATTGGGCACAGCGAGGAGATCAACTGGCCCGGCCACAGGCCGGAGACGAGTGCCTCCGCTCCGCCAGCACCATCCGGACGTAGTGTAGCAGCAACATACTCGCCTCGGACGCGAGTGACCGAGGGTGCAAATCCCTCCGTCCGGACCAATTTTTTGCGGTGTCGTCTAACACGCAGGACAGCGGACTTTGAATCCGTTTGTGGAGGTGCGAATCCTCCCGCCGCAGCCAGCCTTGGTCACAAGCTTTAATAGTTAAGCCGCCGGCTCTTAACCGGCAGAACTCGGAGCATTTGACTCGCGCATACGCGCTCGGGGCCTTGCCCCTAACCTGCTGGTTAGCCGCTCCGCGTTGCTCCGCCGAGGCGGCCCACCATGGCTCGATGGCGCAGCATGTAGCGCAGCTCCCTCATAACGAGAAGGTCGCGGGGTGCGAATCCCGCTCGAGCCCCCATTTTCAACGGGACGTGGCAGAGCAGCAAATGCAACGCACTGTAAATGCGTCGGCTTTACAGCCTATCACTGGTGCAAGTCCAGTCGGCCCGACCACTTTCTCGGTCTCATGGGTGCCAACAACTCATGCTTTTGTCGGTTAAGGTTAAAACCGGCCAGCAGTTCTGGTGGATCAGAGCAATCGTTAGGTTTTTGCGTAAAAAACCAGTTTGCCTCTTAAGCATAGTTAGCGATGCAACTTCTTGGTAAGGAGTAGATGGTCGGCGCACATCCGACAGGAGGCTCCAATTTCATGCGAGCGTGGCGGAATAGCATACGCGCCGGCCCGAGATGCCGGTGAGCGCAAGCTCATGAGGGTGCGATTGACTCGTATTCGACGAGCGAATACTCGGGCCTGCGGCCCATGCCTGACGGCATGCCGTTCCGCTTCGCTTCACCCTTCGTTCGCACCAATTTATCGCGGCGTGGTTGGAATTAGTATACACAGCGGTCTCAAAATCCGCTGGGCTTCAACGCCCGTGCCGGTGCGAGTCCGGTCGCCGCGACCATGCGGCTGTGTGTGGAAAAGTAGACCAGGCGGTTTTAAAAACCGCTGCGCCTCTGGCGCGTGGGCGTGCAAGTCGCCCCAGCCGCACCAATTTGATATCGGCAAGTGATGGAACAAGCATACACGCGAGTCTCAGAAACTCGAGGGCGCGAGCCTGTGCAGGTGCAAATCCTGTCTTGCCGACCATTTTACTATCGCCCTGTCCTCTAACGAGCACAGGAGACCCGTTTCTCAAATGGGCAATGTGGGTGCAAGTCCCATCGGGGCGACCATTGACGCCGCGTAGTTCAAAGTGAACCGTCCGCCTTATAAACGGAATCGCGCTAGATGAGCGCCAGGCCCGGGAGCGTTACCCGGCGCGGCGACCAATTTGGGGCAGTGAGAACAGGGGTACTTCGTTCGAAACACGTCAAACAACACCTTGTTCATGTTTCTCCTCAATATATGCCTCTTATGCGTAGTTAGCGACGCGCGGCGCTTGTACCGCTGAAAGGCCGGCGCAAATCCGGCAGGAGGCTCCAATTTCTCCCTGTAGTGAAATAGCTATCACACGGCTCTGCGAAGGCCGAGATCCAGGTGCAAGTCCCGGCAGGGGGACCATTTTTCAGCTCTGCGTGGTGAAATTATTATCATGTCGTGCTTCGAACGCGTCGTTGTGGCTGGGATTCCCGCCGCAGAGTCCAATCTCGTTGTATCTATGCCGTGGTTTATTGCGGCGATATTTTCTCCGCGTGGCCGAGAAGCTCAGGCCTCCGCCTTCTAAGCGGATCGACGCAGGTGCAAATCCTGTCGCGGAGACTTTACGGAGGCGAAATCGGACAAGCGTGCCGACAACCGTTTGAAGCGGTCAGGGCGACTGCGTGTCGCTGGGGAGCATGACCTCTCGCCTCCGCCAATCTTTGGAGAGTAAAGCCGTGAAGCGCGGCGACCGGTTGGAAGCCGGCTCGGACCTCCGGGTCTGTGGGGCGGAACCACTGCTCTCCGCCAAATTTGATGGAGAGTGAATCCGCCGAGGTGCGGACACTGTTTCGACGAAGCGAAGCGGAGATGGATCGACCGAAGGTCGACCCGCAGGGTGAGCGTAGCGAATCAAAGCAGATGGATTGCCGGCACAAAGACTCCGCTTTGTTCGTCGTGTTGCCCGCGTTGCGGGCGCCCACGCGACTACCCCTCGCTTCGCTCAGGGCTGCGCCATCTTCGTGCTGCGCACTCCGTCCGCCATCTTCCTCGTGTAGCTCAAAAGCAGAGCAATCGGCTGATAACCGATCGACGTCGGAGCGTTACCGAATGCGAGGACCATTTTTTCGGAGGGTTAATCCCGAGAGTCGGAAGCCGCGGTGCTAACGCGTGCGGCGGTGAAAGCCGCTGAGGGGCAGGACCTCAACCCTCCGCCATTTTTCATCGCGTGTGCGATTGACTCGTTTTCGCTAAAGCGAAACTCGGGGCCTTGCCCCGCACCTGCTGGTGCGCCGCTCCGCGCTCGATGAGCGTTGCGCATGCCCGGCAGCATTTTTCACTCTCTGCAAGCATAGGCAGCGATGCAGCGGTTTCGTAAACCGCAGAGGCCGGCGCACACCCGGCGCGGAGATCCAGTTTTTCAGTCAGACGGTTTTTGGACTGAGGAGTTAAACGCAAAAAAGAACACACACCCACGTTGGCTGAGCTGAGCCCAGCGGAGCTGTGCCATTTTTTAATTTATCCATTTCGTTCCCATGAACACTAGCATTCTCGATAAACCCATCGTCCTGTCGCTTAACCGCGCCTGGCAGGTGATCGGCCACCGTACCGTGAAGCAGGCTCTCGTAGCTCTTAACGGTGGTTCGGCTGGTCTACCGCCTGCGCTCGGTCTCGACATTGCCTATCCGAAGCTCGACGACGGTGGTTGGAATTTCGACCGCCCGCTTTTCCTCAATCCACTTCCGTGGGTTGATTGGATCAATCTGCCGGTTCGTGAATTCGACTTCGTCGTTGCGACGCCGCGGATGCAAATCCGCGTGCCAACCGTTATCATCTCGACGCAATATGATCGCATGCCGATTCGGCTTCCGCGGGTCACGCGCCAGGCGATTTTTGAGCGCGATGGTGGTATCTGCCAATACACCGGCGAGTACGTCGGCAAAGGCGGCGGTAATCTCGATCACGTTGTGCCCCGCGACCGCGGTGGCCGCGACAGCTTCGAGAACCTCGTCTGGGCAAAAAAGGAGATCAACTCGATGAAGGCTAACCGTCTTCCCCACGAGGCCGGTCTCCGACTGCTCCGCCGTCCGAAAACGCCCGCGCCGTTGCCCGCCGCCGCGGCCATCCGCGAGCCCAAACATCCTGACTGGCGCCACTTCCTCGCACACTGAAACCCTGCGGTGGGGGAGTGGCCCAAGCCGACTCAACGACTTATCGCCTTTTCCGCAGGGCTAACTTCCATGAACACCGAATCAACATCTTCCATCGGGATCTCCGATGTCCTCGACATCGTAGATACTGCCCTGGCGACGATCTCCCGTCGTTTGCCGGTCCATGTTGGTCGTGAAGACTTGGCCACTGTTGGCAAGCTCGCGCTCATATCTGCGCTGGGCCAGTGCAGTGGTTCGGTCAGCGAGGTTCGCGCTTACTGCTTCGTGCGTGTGCGCGGTGCAATTCTGGACGAACTGCGCCGCCTCGATCCGCTTTCGCGCCGCCGCCGTGAACAAGTGACGGCGGTTGTTCGCGCCCAGGCAGAACTGAGCGCGCGCTTCAGCCGTGCAGCCACGCGGGCTGAAATCGCGGTGGCGACAAAACTGTCCATTGCCGAGGTCGCGGCCGTGCAGCACATGCTCGCTCAGGAATCGGAGTTTTCAGAAACGGAATTGGACATGTTGCCGGACACGGTAGCGCCAACGCCGGCTGAAACTTCTGAAACCGAGGACCTGCGTTTAAATCTGCGTGGCGCACTTCAACGGCTGTCAGGCAACCAGGCAGCGGTTCTGTACCGCTATTACTTCGATGAAGTGACGCTCGATGTAATCGCGGCCGAGATGGGCCTCTCGAAAGAGCGTGTCCGTCAGATCCGCGACGCCGGTGAGAAAAAACTCCGTGCTGACTTCATCGTCCTGTCGATCTGGCAGTCACTCTTTAATCACAGCCGGGATTAGTCATCCCGGCTGCTTTGCTCATGCGCTTTTTGGACAAACACACCATTCGGGACAAGCTGTTGCTTAGCCTTGAACGCGAGCGCAACCGGCTTAGGCAGGCGCAGCGAGATGCTCCGATTGTTCCGCTGGAACATCCTTACCAGCGTGGCTGGGTGAAGACGTTTCAACTTCGTGAGGATGTTTCACGTCGTCCGGACGTTGCCATTTTCCGAACAATCTTGGCTGCCGTGAACCGGAAAGTTTTTTCCCGCAATCGAGAATTTCTAAATCCACGGGGAGAGGAAATCCTGCTGCGACCGAAGAAACTCAGAATCGACCAGTGGAGAAAGCTGGCTTGGCCAGCCAGTCATCAGCGCTTCTTTGCTTTCGGGCATTGGCGAGCGGACGAAGAGGCATGGATGCCTTTGCGGCTCCGCCGGCTGCTGCCCGGCTACAAGCTGGTGCATAACTGGTGGTTAGTAGAAGATACACAGCCGCATTTGATCACTCACCAGCGCGTGGAGCTTCCGGCAGTCCGCAAGCGCCTTGCAGAAATTGAGGCATACCTGAGCCATCGGCAGGGACACGAGCGACTCAACAAGCTTCATGGCCGGAGTGATTGGTGGCGCAGATTTGTGGAATCGCGTGCCGAAATTCGGACAAATTGCTTTATCGAAGAGCAGCTCGCCGCGAAATCCATACATGACTGAGCAGTCATGTATTATTCCGACAACACGCTGTTTCGCGGCAAGGTCCTCTGGTATATTTTTCCAATCAAAACTAAGAAAAAGAAACAAAATACATATGAAAACGATCACCCTTTCACACGCCCTGAAACACAAAAACCGTCTGGCCGGCGACGTCGCACGGCTGCGCGAAATCGTGCAACGCGAAAACTCACGCAAGGAATCGCAGCCGGCTCGCGCCGACGTGCGGGTTGCCTTCGACGATAGCGTCGCCCGTTCCCGCGAACTGGCTGCTTTCAAAGGTGCAATCGCCTCCGCAAATGCAGGCGTGCTTTCCGAGGATCGTGGTATCTATGCCAAGTTGAATCTTCAGGCCGAGCTGCGTGGCCTGATCGTCTTTATCAAGGGGCTCAACACCAAGGAGGGTGAAGAGGTTGAGCGCGTCGGCTTCATGAGTCGCGACGATGCCATCCGCACGGTCTACGTTGCAACGATTACCCGCGAGGAAGTTGATCGTCTGGTTGTCGCCTATCAGAATGAAATCGAACGTTTGCAGGATGAAATCGACGAGTTCAACGCAACAACGCGCATTCCTTTGACCAACTAGTCCTTTCGGGCCCGGCTTGAACACGTACGACTGACTACAGGCATTCTGGCATCCAACGATGCCATTGCGGTCTGATAAACCGTAACAACGATATCGACCTGATTGTTAACAGTCATCGTTCAACCTCTCAAAATACAAAAATTACCGCTAAAGGTTAAAACTTTTGCCACCTGCTTCAATTGTACGCGTTTCAGGCCGGTGTCCCGATCAAATTGTAAGAGCCATGAATATGGAAATCAAAGCCCGTGATCTCGTTGCTGCCGGTTGGCATGAAGGCCGCCGCCTGGGCGCTGCTCTCCGCCGCGCACGTGATCTCGAATCCACTGGAATTTCTCGCGCCGAAGTGCTCGTTCAACTCGAACAAGAATTTCCAAAGCAACTCGCCGTGATTCTTCCGCGCTATGAGCCGGCTCCGCTGGCCGAAGCGATCGAAGCTACCACACCGGAAGAAGCGACCAACGTTACCTCGGCCCGTCAGCGCATGCTCGAACTTCTCCACGTCCCGGTGGTGAAGCGCGGAAGCATCATGCCGGACGCCTGCCCGTCGGGTGGTGGTCGTGCCACGATTCCGGTTGGGGGAGCCATCGAAGTCGAGAATGCCATCATTCCCGGCGCTCACTCGGCTGATATCTGCTGCTCGATGTACGCATCCTTTTTCCCGGCCAACCATCCGGTGGGCGAAATGATGGATCATCTTCAGAAGACCACGCACTTCGGTGCGGGTGGTCGTGCACGCGGTCAGCAATGGACCACGTCGGTGGTGGAAGAGCCGGTTTGGGATAACCCTTTCCTTTCCGGACTGCGTAGCCGGGCCAGGATTTCATGGGAACCCAAGGCGACGGAAATCATTTCGCCTATGTCGGACGTATCCAGTTTACGGATGCGCAACGCGCTGCGCTTGAATCCGCCGGCTATACCGAACTCACCGAATGGATCGTGCGCCGCGACGGTGAATTCAACGTCCTCGTGACTCACCACGGTTCGCGTGGTCTCGGTGCTGATGTGTACAAACGCGGCCAGAAAGCTGCCCGCAAATGGTGTGACGAAAACGCCAAAGATATTCCCGACGCAGCTGTCTGGTTGCCGTACGATTCTCCGGATGGCTCCGCTTACTGGGACGCGTTGCAGTACGTATCTCGCTGGACGCGTGAAAACCACGCCCAGATCCATGCCGCCTTCCTGCGTCGCTTGGGTCAGCGTGGCCTCGTGCAAATCGGCAACGAGCACAACTTTGTTTGGAAACGCGGAGATTCTTTCTTCCACGGAAAGGGTGCTACGCCGGCGTGGAAAGACGCGCAGGGCCGTCCGCTGCTCGGAATTATTCCGCTTAACATGGCCCGTGAAATCCTCCTCGTACTTGGTTCGGACAACAACAACTACCTGTCGTTCTGTCCGCACGGCGCTGGTCGCAACCTGTCGCGCTCGGCCATGCTGCGTCCTTACAAAGACGTGGACGGTGAAATCGATCCGGCACTCGTGCAGAAGACCCTGGCCGAAACCACGGCCGGGCTTGATATCCGTTGGTTCAATGGCGCACCGGATTTGTCCGAGTCTCCGCTCGGCTACAAAAACGCTACGCAGGTGAAGGCGCAGATCGACCGCTTTGGTTTGGCCACGGTGGTTGGCGAAATCCAACCGCGCGGTTGCATAATGGCCGGCGAAGCTCCGGAACCGCCATGGGCTCGTGCTCGCCGCGAAAAACGCGCTGCCCACAAAGCCATGCGCCGCGAAGGTGAAGCTGAGGCGGCTGAAAGTGCGCGAACTTTGTGAAGATTTTATTGGGTGGGACAGGTAATGACCCACCTGATGGTTTATAATCATATTTTTGATCGGCTGCCGTCATTAGGCGGCAATCTCAATCTCTACGTACATTTTATGAGACTTTACGTCGTCAGCGACCTGCACCAGGAGTTTGCGGCATTCACGCCGCCGAAGGTTGATTGCGACGTCGTGATTCTTGCTGGTGATATCAATTTGAAGCGGCACGGCTCTACATTGGGCGAAGGCAACATTTCCCGATCAACCCGTCCTCTATGTTTTCGGCAACCATGAATTTTACGGGGAGAAATACCCCCGACTTATCGAAAAGGGTCGTGACCTCGTGAAGGGATCGAATGTGCGGATCTTGGAAAACGAGATATGTGAGATCGACGGATGGAGTTTTTTCGGTGCCACCCTTTGGTCCGACTATTCTTTGTTGGGCGACCCATTCGATTCAATCGAAGCCTCCCAGCGAGTCATGACGGACTTCAAAAAGATTCGTCATTGGCCCACGCTAAAGCGGTTTCAGCCGCAGCACGTGCGGCAGGCTCATGTGAATTCCAAAAATGCACTGCGCAATTTTCTGGAGGCTGGTGACCGCGACCGGTCGGTCGTGATCACCCACCATGCTCCCTCGGCGCGGTCATTGCCGGACAAACTAAAGGCAGATCCTGTGAGTGGGGCTTATGCCTCAAATATGGATGCCTTCATCGAAGAGATGGGCCCGAAGTTATGGATTCACGGGCACATTCACACCCCGTCTTCGTACGTGATTGGTTCAACTCTGATCACGGCCAACCCACGTGGATATCCGGGTGAAACCGGCTTTGATCCTGGGTTGGTAATTGAAGTGCCATAAACGTTACCTTTGGTATGAAAGAGACTATAGAACTTTCGGAACGCCTCGTCAAAGACGCACATGCCGTCGGCCAGATATCCGGCCGTTCAGTGGAGGATCAGATCGAATTCTGGATAGTTTTGGGGCGGGCGACAGAGAAGGCTCTGGGATCGGATCGCGCATTGACGCTCATCAAACGCATGGGAGAACTGGAATAACCTGGTCACAGGCCAATGCGGAAAAGCCATTGCAACTAAGCACTAGGTGGCAGGAAGGTTGAAAACCGAACAATATAATATGGATAAATCAGAAAAACAGTCCACTCCGCGGAAATCGGCCCCGCAGCCCACGGATGACGTATTGTCCGGGCTGCCCGGCATTGTAGCCGCAACCGCCTCTCTCCATCGCGCGGACGGTTGCCTTGATGCTGCCAGGATCCAGGAACTTTTCGGCCTGCGCGCTCTTCCTGCTGATCACGAATTACCGTGGTTGGAACGGATTGCCCGTCTCCTTGTTTTTAATCCCGACCCCGACAATTTCAGGAAATGGTTGCGGCTGCCAAATTCTGAGCTGAGTGAAAATACACCAATCGGATTAATTGAATGCGGTCGGGCTGAGTTGATTGCCAACTTCGTTGAGGATATCCTGACCAACCGTGGCGGATGATTAGTGGTACGAAGTGGTCGCGACCGGAAATACCTTTTGATCTAGGTCACTAGGTGTGAGTGGAAGAGATGGTTGTATTCCGTCTGAATTGTCTCGTCACCAGATTTTCCACCACGGCTTTTGGTTGGAAACGGACAGTGAAGAGGTAGACGAGGTTGTCGCACCACCCTTGGACTTAGAGGCCCAATCGGCAGCCATTTCCTCAGCGGTTTTGCAGATTGCCTGAAAGCCCGCGTAGAGAAACTTAGGTTCCTTTCGTTCCCAGCGCTTTGCGACGAAATTGAATGGGTCGGTGTTGACGTTTGCTGTGCCTCGCAAGGCGACTACCGCCAAGCATACACCATACGAATCGGAAATGATGGCCCATTCGAAGGATTTTGCGCGCACCAAATGGTCTCCTAACATTACACCGATCCCATTCACGACCGCATCAACCGTTTTGCTGTCGTTCGGTGGTGCCGCTATAAATCGACCCCAGAACTCATCGAGCACTTCGAGTGGGATGAGGCCGTCGCCATCAAAGCCAGTGGTTTTGCGTACGCGGGCTGCAATGTCAGTTCGATGGTGCTGGAACCAACGACGCTGCGAATCTTCTAGATCGAAAATATCGATAGCATTTCCTTTACGCTGTTTGTCAGGAAAAGTGAGTCTCACACTGCGAATGATTTTTTCGACCGTTGCTCTTATGCCTTCTAGATCGAGAAACGATCGATCTGATTCTAGGTACGAAAGCGTCATTACCAGCTCACGATTGCCGAATCCGACTATCCAAAACTCGTTTATGCCTGGTCCGTTACCCCATTCTGTTGGTTTGTTTTCTTGGTAGAAACAGAGAGCATCTGAAACGCTCTCATAGCTGACTCCCAATTTTGCAGCTCCTTCAATGACGTTTTTTACGCAAAGATTTCGAGCTGCCGGATCTTTTCCCTGCACGGTAATGCCGCTGATATGAAGTGTGAACCGATCTGACGCGTCGACGGCGAGGAGCGCGCCAGACTCGTCGTATGAGCAACGCAAATACGACGGCAGCTCGATGTCCATTAATAGATCTCCGACAGCGATGCGTGTCATAGGCGTGAGGTTGGTCTAGTATGCCTCATATAGATCAAACTGGTATGTGCCAGCGGGTGATCGCACCAGAGCTATCGAACACGGCCAATTCGTGTGGTATGTTCGTTCCGCTCAGGCCGATTGTTACGGCGTTGCTAGATGGTAGAGAGAACCATCCAGCCTCATGCATGCGGCCTTCGTGACACTGGAAAACTTTTCCATCTCCTCCTGAAAGTACAACAAGTCGTCCATCTTGAAGGTAGGTCCCGCGTGGCATTGGCATGGTATCATCCAAGCTCGCTATGGAATAGGCTTCAGCTGAGACAAAGGATACTCCTCTATCAAGCAGCACAATCCATCCGGCCATCGAGGGTGGGCTCGGTAGAACCCCAATGATGCGTTTCTCGAGTTTGATTACGGTGAGCGGAGCCTGATCCGACATGATCAGTAAACTTTTCCCGTAAGCCAGTACGATGCGCGTTGGTGTTCCGCCGGATTCTAGATAGAGCTGGTTGCTTTCAACCTCGGCCGCTGCGGCAACAATCTCATCTGTAATATCACGCGAATGGACTAGCTTCTCGCTGTGATAGCTCGCAAGGACGACTCGGTTGCTAACTACTCGGACGATCCAAAAAATGCCGCGCGCTTCCGTGATTCGAACTGTGTCGGCTGGCAGCCAAGAAGGCGTGCCAACTTTGCAGGCGGAGCGATTGAAAACGTCTGTTCCGGGAAGATCCGTCAGGGCGAGGGGATTGCTAAAAGGCCGTGCTAGAAAAATGACATCTTTGCTCATTTTCAGCAGAAATGCCGCTTTCATTTCAGGGGCTGAGTCTGCCCAATCGGCACTTTGTTGTTCACCTTCCCACGTCCCGCGAGTGAAAAATATTCGGGGACCGTTTCGGGTTGCAACAGCGGTAAAACCGGTCGTGCCACCTTCTATCTGTGCCCAGATTCCAATGTGTGGAAGTGAAAGGGCTTTTCCTTTATCTGGCACCAACTTCCTCGTGAATTGTGTAGGCGGAGGAAGATGTTTGGAGAAGATTTTTTTCCCTCCATCTCGGAACCGATTCACGTCCCGAGCTAAAAGCCGGTCTTTTGGTGTTAGGCGTACAAGTGCACGTAGAACTGCAATCTCCTCGTGTGACTCCAATAGTTTATCGGTGAGCGCTGAGGAAATTTTTGCGCGAGTTACTTCGGCTGCAATTTTGCGCACCTCTTGGTGGGCGGCGTTTTCGGCAGTGCGAGAAACCAGTCCTACTAAATCGGCGATCTGACGCGCAGCAGTGGTCTCGTCGCCCAGTTCGGCTATGAGTTTGGTGAGGTCGGGTGTGCGATTGTGTCGCGAAAGAATTGCGAAGCGTTCTTCCAAGCATTGTAGGGCCTGTTTACCACTCGGCCATGTCGATTGCAAAAGGTTGAGCGCTTCGTCGACTGCCTTCAATCGCGTCTCAAGAAACCGCACGGCGGTGAGCGTATCTCCTTTTGCTAAGTGCAGATCTATCCATTTGCGCAGGAACTTGGACTCGTTTTCGGAATCGCCGATATCGCGGTAAATATTTGCAATCTCCAACCAGCACGAATGTTTGGTGTAGATCTCGATGGCCTCGTGTGCAAATCCACCTCCAGCTAAGCATTCGGCCGCCAAGAGCGGTCTATGAAGTCTTTCTTGATACAGCAGAGCGGCCTCCCGGAAAAACTTCCCTTGCTTCAGGACATCCGCCGCTGAGTTGAGGTCACCGAGGAGTTCTGCATAGATGTAAGCAGCCCGACGGTATTGTCCCAATTTGGCTTCGCGCACCGCGTTTTCGCGGTAACGCTTTGAAAGATTACTTTGTACGTCTCCAGGAATTGCCCAAAAATCACTGGGACGGTTACCACCGAGACGCCCCAAGTTAAAATCCAGAATGCGTCGACTTAGCTGACTGGAGGGCGGCGCTTTACCGCGATGCGCAAGGGCGGCTAGAGAGATGGCGTGTTTGAGACCTTCCTCCGGATTATTTTCAAGCATCTCCAGCAGTCGGAAAAGCTCTTTGTGCCGTTGACGTGAGAGTTCATCTGTAAGGCCAGCGAGTTTAGTCTGAGCCCAGTTCTCAAGATGGTTGATCCAATTTGCGGAAACGTGCGGATTTCGTGGTACCAGCGAAGTGAGGCCGATCAAAGTCCGTACAAAAACACTCCCGATCCCCTCTGCGATTTTGCCAGGAAGCTTTCTCGTTTCATCTGAAGTCGGTGGGAGGTTTGTGGCGGGTTCACTCCCGATTTCGCGGCTCTCCTCTCCAAAGATTTCTGTCAGTTGAAGGGGTGCCTCGAGTCTTACGGAGCGTAATCTCTGGTTTAAAAGAATTGGTGTGCGCGCCGCGCTCCAATTGATCGTAGATGCAGGACGTCGTGGAGGAGCAAGGAAATCCCATGCGTATTTAATATCATGCTTCTCGTAACCGGTTATGCCAAACGACGGGTGATAAATTAGGGCTTCATATCGGTGCAGGGCACTCCATTCAGTTGCGTCAATCGGAGGCATTATTGTTGTCCCAATTGGAACGAATACGTCCGGCGCAATTTGGTAGTAAGGTAGACCTCGGAATCCCGGAGGTATCGCGGTGTTTGCGGGCGGTATGGCGAGTACCCCTTTCGTTTGGTTCGATCCGATTGCTGAGATGACACAGAATTTCACTTGCTCGGTCGGAATCGACCAACCTGCGATCTCGGTGAGCCACACATTTGGATCCTCGCCCGGTATGAACCACGCGCTAGCCTTGTGGGCCGCTTGAAGAGTGGGTTTAAGTCGTAGGGTCGTTAGCATAGCCGGTCACAAAAAGATTTTAGAACCGTTGCCGCGTGTTCACTGCTCACGGGCATATCCTTGCCGACGAAAAACTCGGGACCACAAATGTGCCCATCGCTGCACCAGGCTGCCATATCCGCTTGGTTCAATGTAAGAGTGAGTTCAGGTACCGAAGAGTCGCTGCTGCGTAAGTGAAGGAGCCCGCGGCTATCTAGCCATGCGCGGCTACCGTTGGGCCAAGTAGCAAGCTGAAGCGAACAGCCCATTTGAGTCACTGTTTGCGCGGTGGAAAATCTCAACATTGAGCTGTCCAGCGATAGCGCTTTTTCACTGGCCTGAGTCAATCGGAGCGCTTGAGCAGTAGTATGGATTTCTAGCCAGGCGCCTTTATATTTACGGAGGCGTAAAGGCTGTCCGGGAGCTCCTTGAATAGCATTGAAACGCGACTGAAGCGATCGCATCGGTGGCGATACTCTGCCAATCGCTTGAGCGGCACTGTGCCCTGCTAGTGGGGTGATCCGCTTGGTTTGGAGGTATACAGCGTGGTGATTTGCTTTGGTTGAGGAATCGATGGTGATCAACACCTCTCCTTTTAAGATGGTTCGTGCCTCACGAATTGAGAAGCCGACCTCAAAGAATACGTGCCCAGCTGGTGAAAGAATTTTCCCGTTACGGAGAAGCATCCAAGGTCCAGCGCCATCTCGCTCGAATACCAGGGCGATTTCTTGGCGGGTTGTATTGCGGCCCAGAAGAGTTTCATCCCAGTGAACGGCGTTGCCGCTCCAGTTGGCGAAGGTGATACCCTGGCCGGGAGAAAAATATCGTCCGCTAATCCACGACATGCCTGGAGGAAACGACGTTTCACTGAGGACTTCTGCGGAGTTGAGCGATACGACGACCACTCGAGTGTGTAGTATGACCAGCAATACATCCCCTTCAGGAAAGACGGCCAAAGGATACTGAGGACCGGTGAATCGGGCGACAGTAGATTGGACCGAGTCTTTTGGTAAGACTACAACTGCCATGTGCCCGCCACCTGAACGGCCCTTCACAACGACAATGCGGCCAGTCGTGTCTTCATGCATCCACACCGTACGTCCCAGTGGTAAATCACTGAGGAGTTGCGTTGCTCCGACGGTGCCGCGTTCCCACCTCAACAAACGTCGGTCGCCTGTAACGCATATCCCGCCAGAAGTGGTGGGCTCGATCAGTTCAATTTTACCGTTGACCGGTAGGTAAAGCGGAAAGCGATTGACGCGCAAAATAGCGGGGAGATCTGTGCTAACGGCGGGGTTGACCAAAGCCAAAGCGGGTGGCTTGTTTGCGGGGGCAGTAAACAGCTTGTCGATGGCGATTTGAACTTGAGCAAGCGGGCGAGGTGAGCCCCAGGGCATCGTATGGAGCTGAACGAAACCTTCGCTATCGACTAGGACGAGAAATCCTCGTTCAAATTGAGCGCGTGCGATACAGGCGTGGAACATTGGATCACCGAGTCCTGAATCGATCAGGATGGTCAGGGAACGTTCTGGCTTTAGTGCCGGTGGTTCGTGGTGTACGTAAAGCGCTTCATTGAGTGCGACACGTGCTGCCAGCGTCAGATTGTCATGGGCCAGTTCGCTCAAGAGTAACCGATCAAGCGAACCGCGATTTCCTAAACCAGACGCACCACCTAACGCCAGTTCATCGACTGCTGCAATGGTGCTAGGAAGTCGTATAGCCGCCATCAAATCGCGTGCGGCGAGCACCAAACCCGCGTATTCACCTTCTTGCTGTAGATGGGAGAGCACTCTACGCATGCGCTCGCAGGGCGGGAGCTCAATTGTTTCCTTCGCAGGTTGAGGTAATGTGTCCAGGCCCGTGCGGATACGTCGGCTTAAAGACTCAGCGGTGTGGAGACGCAGTCCTTCGACAACGGTCCACAAACTATTCAGTAGATCGAGCGGTGCAGAGTCTTCAGCCGGCGTATTGAGGTCGCGGTCGTTCCATTCTTCGGAAAGGCCTAGCGCAATCTCCGCTGCTTGTTCTTTGGATCGTGAAGTAGAGGTCTCAAAAACCGTTTCTGCGAGGAACGCTTTGCCTCGGCTTGTTTGCGTGAGCGATGTTGGCAGGGTTGAGACTTTGGCAAGCTCAGTGAGGGCCTGCCCAAAATTCCTTGTTTTTAGTACACGGAGTAATCCTGCGTGACTTGCCTCTGTCGATGGGCGAGGTGGATTTTCTGGAGCCGAAGGCAGTTTGCCTCGGCATGCAGCCAACAACAGGACAATAGAGGCAAACGATGGAAGACCGCCTGTCGCCAGTTGTTCGATGACTAAGTCGACCTCATCGCGAAAAGCGATTGTAGTCCCGTCCTTCCAAGTGAGTACGCGTCCGTTTTCTTCCCATCGCCACAGTGCGCCTGGAACTGATTGCAAATATTGGAAAGCTGATTGGCGAGAGGTGCTCACGGCGGTGTTTGATTTACCTCTCTAGCTGTTGTTCTTGCAGCTGCTCGACTCGCTGGAACGAAAAGCTCTTCGCCTAACAGTTCAGCGCCTTCTTCGTTCCAGAGTATGAGTGTGTTTTCGCTGGCACCCATCACTCGACGCACTGTCGCTGCCGAAACAGCAGGTGCCCACGCGAAGCCGGCAGGTATGATGACACCAGAACGCTCGATCATGGGTCGGCACTGGATCGGAGGGGGAGGCACCCCGAGAACAATCACGTGGCTTTGCGTGGATGCTGCAAAACGCAGCCGTTTTAGTCGAAGCGCAGGCGCCTCTATTGCCCAATTTGCCCAATTTTCTAAGGTGGTTGTGATTGCGTTTACCGCCTGTGGTTCGTTTGAGGGAATTAGGTGTAGCGTTTTCCGCTCGGGATTTTGACCCGGTAGGCCTGCGACCGGTAGTGCTACGCGGAACCATTTCTGGAGAGGAATCCAATCAACTACTGGTAGCCGTGCGGTCGCTAGACGCGATCCGACAGGACGCAGTATGTCTCGTTCAAGCCACGTGAAACGTTCTTGAGCTGGTAACGCTGCAAGCAACGCGGGGAGTGGATCGGTGCACGTTCGTGCACGTAACCAAAGCGATTCTGAGTCCTCGCCAATTTCCAGGCCGCTTATGAGCCGCAGAGGAGCTAGCGTTTCTGCGAAACGTTTGGGAATTAGGAGTGCCCATCCAGAGTTGGAGCGCTCGGACATCATCGCATTTGATGCAACTAACTCGAACTCGGACTCGAGTTAGCGAGTGGTTTTTGGACGGACAACTTCTGCCAAAGTGCACTGGCTGTCGTGCTCAATAATTCACGTTTAGCGATGTCCTGTACCCACGGGATGCGCGCCTCGATTAGAGTGAGTCGGTCCCGTGCTTGGGCGAATGCTGCAGTCTCGGGTTTCAGAGAGCTTGCCTGTTGTTCGATCAATTCGAGATCGCGCGCTAGTCCCTCGGGATCTGGTTCGTCGGCTGATCGCGCACGGGGGTGATCTCCCGAAGCTTCTGGGACGGCATCGATAAAGCTCTGCACAATCGCCCGGAGTGGTTCTTGTTGCTCTTCTGTGTCCCAAATGTGTTTAAGTACCCAAAGATCCGATACGCGAGCTTCCAGACGGCCGCACAGGAGCGTGCTGCCAGCGATGGCTCGTTGAAGACGGACCGCGCGTCGGTCGCTGACAGTCATTCCAGCGGTTCGGATTCTCGTGATCAGCTCAGCCAGCGGTTTCGCGATTTCTCCGAGCTGAACGGAGGAATGCAGGCTGTGAAGGGCCCGCAAGTCATCGAAACTTAATGTCGATTCCGAGGGTGTACGATGCTGGAGTTGCCAGCCGGCAGAGAGGACTTCGTTGAGACGATCGGAAGGAACGTTGTCTGATCGGACGCGTAGAAGAAATCGATCGAACAAAGCCCGTAACGCATCGTCTTCAGGCAAATGATTGCTGGCACCGATGAACGAAACAACAGGGAGGGCGCGGCTCTCGCGACCGCGTCTAAAGATACGTTCGTTTAGCGCCATCAACAGACTGTTGAGAATCGCGCTGTTGGCGTTCAGCAGCTCGTCGAGAAATACCAGCGATGCTTCGGGAAGCATGCCTTCGGTATTTGTTACAAGTTCGCCCTCTCGCAGACGACGGATATCGAAAGGTCCGAAGAGTTCATTTGGCTCTGTAAAGCGGGTGAGAAGATAGTCGAAAGAACGCCCATGTAGTCGGCTACAAAGGTCGTGAACCAATGCGCTTTTTGCGGTGCCCGGCGGGCCATGTAGGAAAATGTTTTCACCGGCCACCAATGCGACGCCAAGCAGGTCGATGATTTCATCTTTAGCTACAAAGGCTCGTTTCATCGGGGCGATTACTTCGTCCTGAAGACGGCGGCCAAGCAGAAGCACGTTTTGTAGATCAGTCATGGTTAATTAGAAAAGAAGGCAGTAGTTCTTGGTAAAGGCCGGCGTCTGCGCGGATCAATTCTTGCAGCTCGGCGCTGTGTAGCCGATCTTTCGCACTGCGTTCGACGACGCGGTCGGCGTAAAGTCGCATCAACGCTCGGTTGCCTTTGAAAGTGTCAATCGAGATACCCCCATCGACTTTGATACCAACCGATGAAAGCGGCCAGTCGCGAGCCCAATCGCGCAAGGTAGATACAAGCGAATCTCCAGGCGCAATTCGATTAGCGATTTCGAATAGGTCGGGAAGGAAATGAAAGAAAAGGTCTACAGAGTAATCCGATTCTGCGCTATGGATTGCAGAGCACGGCTCACTGAGGGTCTTTGCCACGACAGCTTCAGGCACATCTCGGCAAACGAGAAACTGACCAGCGCGATAAAGTTGTTTCGCCGCCCATTCTGATGCGGCCTTATTTATCGGCGGCAAATCAGCACCAAGATCGATCCGCCGCGCGTCGTCGAGCTGTACTAATACAGAATGGCATTCTGTATCGAACACAAGGTCTTCACCATTGTATGGCCCGACCCAGGCCTCTCCGTCAGTCACGAGTGACTGCAAAAAGCCGCTTAGTGCGGCAGGCGTAGGTAGATCTGTAGAAGCGTGGAACAAAGTGATGTTTCATTCTTGAAGAGCGTTTGCTTGTGGGCAATCGCGTTGTCCAAGGTCTCCGTACTACAGAGACTGTGTTAGTGGTCGGCAATCCTTCGGTTGAGGTTACGGAGGCGAGGATGTCCCGTCTCCAGGAAGCACAATTTGCCTCCATAGCCGGTCTTCCCCGCCTAGGGTTCATATTCAACGATAGTAACGTCTCCACCGCCTAGTTCCTCTTCGACGATAAGGACGATCTTTTCCCAGTCGCCACCTGCAAGACCAGCGCCGATTTTCGGTAGCCCAATCTTTGCGTCACCGTAGTTTTCTGAGAGCCACCTCATGCAGCTTCGAACTGCACTGTAGTCTATTTTGTCACCAGAGCCTCGGTAGTCGTACTGCGTGTATGCGTTGATTATCGTGAGGTGGCCGTTCGCGGTTTGTACTTTGGCAGCTGAGCATGTGCCCAATTTCCCTTTGTCTCCTTTACTGGTTTGCTGGTCGGCCTGAAAAGCTTGAGGAAAATGCGCTGCGACGCCCTTCGCAATGCCGGCACCCATTGTACAGAAACAATTGCACCCATGGGCAATGACGTCGAATGAGCCAGCTTTCGCTAACTTTAGCAGATCACCTTTGATTGTTTTCATTGGTAGAGTGGATAAAAACGGAGAGCCCTCAAAACAGCCCGTGCGATTCGGCATGAAATTTGAAGGATCAGAAAACGTGTTCAATTGATGCCAGGAAATTTGGTACTGAATTCTGATATCACTTCTTTGAGCGCTGCGGGGACTAACGCATCTACTTTTGATCTCATGTAGTCAGGGATCTCTCGATAGAACGCATGGGCGATGGCACCAGTGATGCAACCGACAGTGTCCGCATCACCGCCCAGGCTGATCGCGATCCGAATGGCACCTTCGAAATCATCCGATGCCAAAAATGCAATGATAGCTTCCGGCACAGTTCCCTGGCAGCTCTCATTGAAGGCGTAGTCTAACCGCACCTCATCGGTCGAGCGCGATAAATTGTATTCAAAATTTCTTTCAATATGTTCACGGATCTCTCGCTTGGTTTTCCCATTTCTCGCCAGCCAAATTGCGGAGACTGTAGCCTGGGCGCCCTTGATTCCCTCTGGATGATTGTGGGTAACGGATGCGGAGTTGGCCGCTTGACGGAGAGCTTCGTCCAAGTTTCTTGATGCCCAACCGATGGGGCTTACTCTCATAGCCGATCCATTGCCCCAGCTGCCGTAAGGGATGGGGTTTTCTTGACGCAACCATGCCCTAAACCCCGAGCCATAACCGCCCATCGGCGTTGGATACAAGTGTCCGTACATCAGATAGGCTTCTTGGAACCCGATGCCTCTGACTATCGCATGCGCGGTTGCGACAGTCATTATTGTGTCATCGGTGTAGTTCGACTCAGGTGGGAACAAGTCAACAGAGCTGTCCTTGTTACCTTCAAATTCGTAGGTGGATCCTGCGATATCTCCAATTATAGCGCCAATCATAAAATTATGGTCACTGGTGGAACTCTACGGTCACTTGAATTTTGCTGAATAATTTCAGATGCCGACATGTTACGGGGTACTCGATCTAAAGTTTTAGTTTTTCTCTGACAGCACTCAGTGCAAAGCCCAACAGGTTGAGACCAGGCCATTCCAATGGATTTTCTGCTCTGGGGTCATCTGCTGCCAGACCGATGCCCCAGATGGCATCAACCGGGCTTGCCTCGACCAGAATTTGATTTTCCGTCGCGAGCAGAAATGTGCGAAGGTCAGGGCTCTGAGAGAACTTCGCGAGATTTCCGGCAAATACGATTTCCTCACGGTGAGAGAGCCATACCGCTTCCGAATAGTTTTTAACTTTTCGACCGAGAGCCTTTGCGTTCTTTGGAGTCGATGCGGCGAGAATTTGCGCTGCACAGGGCGCGTCATCGAAAAGCCGGGCCTTGCGAACCATCATATAGTGTTCGGCTGTCAGGAACCTCTCATCTCCGATCACGAAGGGTGAATCGTACCATTGGCTAAAACATGATTTGGTAACGTCGCCATTCTCAGGCTTACGGTGACCCCAAAATAGCAGGTACTCGAAATGCGAACCCGCCACGATCGCTTTGACGAGTTCCTCTTTGTTGACCGGTGTTTTTGTGTTCATTTGGCGAATGGATTTAGATCACTAACTTTCCCTGCCGCTCTGCGGGTGTGATCTGGGCTTCTGTCCCGGAATTGAATTCAAGGAAATCGGTTTCCACGCCATCGCTGAAAATCACGCCGCGTTCGGGCATATGCGATTCAATGACCAGTGGAACGTCCAGTGATACCTTGCCGAAAACGGTCGTCGCCGAAGTTGTTTTGCTCGGGAATGGTTCACGCACTGTGAAGAAAAGGTGATCCGCATCCCAGGCGAAGCGCACATCAGGCTCGACCTGTTGGTCTCGAACCGACCGATCATGGCTGAATTCCCAGCCGCTGGTCGAAGCCTCGGCAATATGGCGGGCACCGGTGATCAGACTGGTAAACCATCCCGTAGAGCCAAGACCTGTGGAAACTATCACCCCGCTGGAAGAATGTCGTTCAGATTGGCCGGCGTATTTGATCGTGTAGCGAGCGGAGCCGTGACTTTTCGGGCCAATGAAAAGATCGTTCACAGCGTAAAGAGTCTGACCGTTGTTCAACGATGCCTTGGCCATCGTGACCGTCTTGATCGGCCGTCGACCACGAAGTACATCGGGTAAGATCTTTTCCAAATTAGCCACGTTGAAGGGGAGGAGTTGGCCATCGTAGCGGCTGGGATCTGGGTTCACGCCAATCAACGGTTGTCCGTTTAGATATTTGACAGTGTTCGCCACCAAGCCGTCCTGTCCCACGGCAACGGCGATATCTTCTGGACCAAAGATAAAGTTCGGCAGAAACGTCCGGTGGACAACCTGAACTCGACCGAACTGACCGAGTGTTTGCTGGGCCTGCGTCACGGCACTGCGGTAAGCTGCATCTTCAGCTTCGTAGTCGTTGAAATCCCCTCCGAGACGCTGCACGTAGAAACGCGCCTGGGTGACCGTATTGAAACGCGCCTTGAGTTCATCAAGACGCGTCTCACGTACGATCAGAACGATCTTTGTCTCGGTGATCCGGTCCATATTTAGGCGGTCCGCTCTGCCATGAGTTCGCGCAATAACTCGGGCGAGATATTGAGTTGGCCGATCTTATCCGCTTTACCGGCGATTTCTTGGAAGGCGACAGCGATAAGTTGTTCAGGCTTCATGCCGGCGTTGGCCAATGCTTGAAGGATCCGGGCATCGCCTGAGCCCAGCGCCTTCATGGTCGCTTCAATACCGTAGGCACGCGCGTCAGATTCACTCCGAGCGTTCTGCGCCGTGAGCTCGACCAATTCCTTTTTCTTTTGCTCGAGGGTGACGCTGGCGGCCATCTCGGCTTCACGAAGTAGGCGTTCCTTTTCTTGGACGGCTCTCTCGGCGTCCATTTTGGTCTCGCGGATCTGACGCTTTTTCAGCTCCACCGCATTCTCGGTGTTCAGCTCGTTTTCCTTGATGGCGCGTTCGTTCTCCACGGCAGCATTGCGACGACGGAAGATCGCTTCGTCCGCTTCTTTGAGGAGCTGCTCGCGTGTTTCAGCCTCAAGCGCGCGTGCGGTTTCGGGCGTCGGCTTAATCGCGAGGATCGAGAATCCGAGGATTTCGAGCCCGAGTGCAGCGATCTCTGGCGAAGCAATAAGTTTGGGTCGCAGCTCTTCGACCAGAGCATCGGATTCACGCACGGCTTGCCGCAAAGGGAGGCGCTGGATTTGGGCGCGAGCTTGAACGTTGACGATATTGATCAGGCGTTGGGGCAATTTTTCAGGATCGTCCGACGCGTAGCCCTGACCGTTTGAGGCCAGAGTGAAGTTCATGAGCGAGGCCAGCTTCTTCGCATCAGTGACGCGGTAGGTGATCTGGCCCTGTATGGTCACCTTTTGAAAATCTGAGGTCGTCTCTTCGAAAATGAAGGGGACCTCATTACTGGCTGTGGGCACGGCAACGAGAGATGTGACAGGCGCGTAATAGAAAAACGCGAGGCCGGCGCCTTCACGGACAAGCTGACCTTTCTTGTATTGGAGAAGGTAGGTAGTTGGTTGAACCTTGATGAATTGTATTCCGAGCATGGTAGGGGTTGTTGAGGTTGGTTAATTTATGCGGTGAAATTCAGCGATGACCTCGATTTTGCCGACGATGTTTTGGTTCATCTCTGCGAGGTCCTCGGCAGGAATCCAAAGTTCTTCATGCACTTTTGCTCCGACGACTTGCTTGGGGTATTTGCTGAGGAAACTGTTGAGGACGCGAAAACGTGTAACGAACCCAGCGCCAGAGGCACGAACATTCCAGTCACGAGCAATCTGGGTGGCGTACTCCTCGTTTAGCACCGGATAAAAGATGGGCTGTTCCGGGAGACGCGGAGGGAAGGCTTTGAAGTCACTTTTTGCGATGAGCTTCAATTCCTCAGGTCCGACGGGCCGATAGAGCGTTGTTGTGTTGTCTTGCATGCTGAGTGCGAAACTAAGTTCAGTTGGGAAAACCAATGAAAGAGGCCGGGACCTGATCCACTAGCCAGACACCATTGGCTGAGAGATAAAAGTGATGACCGGCACGATGCATATCGCCGGAGCGGACGGTTAAAACCACGGGTTTCCCGTGACGAGCACCGACGGCGACCGCGGTTTCGCGTTCGCTCGCAAGATGAACGTGATGGCGCGCTCCTTTTACGAGTCCACCAGTTTTTATACTGTCGAGAAACCGCGTTGCGGTGCCGTGAAAGAGCGTTTCGGGTGGCAGCTGTTCTTTGTAGTCGAGGTCGATCGCAACGGAATGGCCCTGATTGGCCCTTATACGTTGGCCGTCTTCGCTAAACGCAAAACGCTTTTTATCGCTGGTCGCGACGATCCGCTCCAGATGTTCACGTGTTAACGGAGATTTGTGGCGGGCCCAGGCCGCGAGGAGTTCATTCACAGAAACCCAACCAGCGCTATCCAGCACAATACCGATAGTCTGAGGTTCGTGTCTGAGCACGAGGCTAAGAAATTTACTGATGCTTACGTCGTTCATGTGCGGAAAGGGATCATTTTAAAACCGACTCGAATGCCGAATAGACCAGTCCGTCTTTGGACGAATCGTACACGGCGAAGACGACTTCATCGAAGACTCCATGGAAGTCGCCTCCCTGCTGGAGCAGGCGTTGAAAGGTTGCTGCCACAAGACGAGGATCATTACGAAACACCCCACATCCCCAGGCTCCCAGTATCAGGCGTGCGACGCCTTCCCGTTCTGCGATGGTGAGAACGAAGTGGGCGCGCCTTTCAAGCGTTGGAGCAATCAGAGGAACGTTGGAGGGTTCGTTCTGTCGTATGGCCCCCGCGTTGGGCGCGGGGCAAGTGATGACGGACGCCAAGTAGGGCTTGTCGAGCAAATTACCTGAATCGTTGCGGATAAACGGAACAGCCGGAGAGTAGATCGCCAAGTCTAGGTACAAGGTCGAACGGTTCGCACGATTTCTCTCGTAGTACTGGGATTGAGTCAGGAGGCATTTGTACAGGCCAGACGATCTGGCCAAGCTCTCTTCTTGGGCCTGAGCACCTGTTAGGAAACCACCGCCGGCGTTCTTGGCTGAAGCAAAGTTGAGGCAAGCGACATGGCCGCCTGGGCGTTTTACCGCTGCTTCGAGCGCCTGCATGGTAGTCTCTCGCGTAACAGAGATTTTTGTCGATTTAGCTTCTTTGTTCGGGGAAGCACGATGGAGCAAGGATGCCTCGTAAAGGCGCGTGTTGCCCACGGAATCTTTCAGAGCCTGATGGAGATCGATTCGTTGATTTGAAGCATTGAAGTAACTGCCGGCTTCAAGGACGGCTAGTGTGGCTTTTGCACACTCTATTCTGGATTCTTTTTGCATAACTTAATGGCCGGAAAATTGGCCACGGGATAAAATGGTTAGTTGAGCGGAGCCTTTTGGAAGAGCTCACGGTTGCGGACTAATTCGAAGACTCGCGGACCAAGATATTTCTCGGCCGTTGCATAATCGCGATTCAGCAGAGCTTGTCGCGCGAGCGACGAAGAGATCTCTTGTTTAGCGGGTGGTTCGGGAAGGACTTCGTGCGGTTTGAGCTGTGCCCAGGTGCCGGTTTCGTTGATTGGATGGCCCGTCCGGGGAATAACAACGAACGGAATTTGCTGCCTGAGTTGCTCGTTACGTCTCCACCGGTGGATCAGGTTCGCTTCATCGCTGCCGATGGCCATGTAGATTTGGTGTGTGGCGTATTCGGCGAAGTGAGGGAGTTTTTGAACGAGTTCGTAGGTGGAACCATTCATACCAAGGTCGACTTCAAAGCTCGAGACACGGACGCCAGGTAGATGGCGAAAGCATTCTGCGGCCATAAGTAATCGATCCTGTGCTGGAGCCAGACTCTTGCCGAACGTGTGTCCGTAACACGGCATCACAATGACTCGATCAAATCCTGCCCTTAACAACATTTCTGCTGCAGCGGCATGACCCACGGTGGGCGGGTTAAATGCGCCACCGTAGATCGCGAGCTTTGGCCGCTGGATGTTCATGTGCGTTCGACAATTTCGACGCCGGCTTGCCGAAGCTTTGCCAGCATCGCGGGAATGTCATCCGGCTTGATGCCTACGCCTTTGCAGGCAGGCAGCAGTACGCGGGTTTTGAAGAGAGGAGCGACCTGTAAGGCGGTGTTTCCGACGCAGTAGTCTGTGGCGAGTCCGACGACATCGACCTGGGTGATTCCGCGGGCGCGGAGCAAGTCAGCGAGGTTGGTCGTTTGTCCAGCGTTGTCGAAAAAGGCGCCGTACGAATCTACGTTCTTATCCATACCTTTGCGCCAAAGAACGTCGATGCGGTCCTTCACCAAGCCGGCGTGAAGCTCAGCGCCTCGGGTGAATTGCACGCAGTGGACCGGCCATAGACCGAACGAGCAGTGATCCTCCGGGTGCATGTCTTGGGTGGCAACGATCAGCCCATAATCTCCGTTGGTGATTCGCTCGTTCACCGCCGGGAGGAGGTAAGAAGCATTCGCAATCGCGAGGGCGCCTCCTTCCATGAAGTCATTTTGGACATCGATGACGAGCAGAGCCGTGTTTCTATTTTGGTCGGTCGTGGTCATGGGATTGGTTAAGTAAGGTCAGAATGACCATACTAGACGCTGAGTGCAAGCATTTTTTGAATTGTTTGTTTCGGGGCTCCCTAACTAGTTAGCCAAGGGAGAGAAAGAATGGCGTTTTATTCTCCCAATTCCAGCGGTACGTAGTGGCGGTTGGCCCGCGTACTTGGCGTGTTCCCACGGGCACAACCAAGTTTTGCCGCAGCAGATCCCGACGGAAATTCGAAAGGTCCACTTTGCGGCCGAGGATCGCACCGTACACCAGCGACAATTCCGAGAGCGTGAAATCTTCACTCACGAAATGCGGGGAAACAGGCGCGTACTGAATCTTTGCGCGCAAACGTTGCACCGCGAGTTCAAGGATATCGGCGTGATCAAACGCCCAGTTTTTTGTGGAGGCGACGCCTGGTTCTACCCACTCGAGTTTGTCGATCTTGTCATCGCCAGCAGGGACGTCCTGCGGAATGGGAATCAGTCCATAATGAGCGATCGTGACCACACGTTCTCGTGGATCGCGCTTGGGTTCGGTGAAGGTGAACAGCTGTTCCAGATAGCTGTGCGATAAACCAACGGATTTGATTTTCCGTTCGCAGGCATCGGCAGCGCTCTCGTTTTCGTGAACGTAGGTGCCGGGAAAACAAACACGTCCCTTGTACGGAGTGGCCGCCCGCTGCCCGAGGAGCACAACCAATTTTTGTTGGCTGATTCCGAAGAGAACCAAATCCACGGCGACTGCGGGATGCGGATACTTGTATTGGTACATGTCTATTTACTGTCTGCTCCGAAAATCTCTCGTTTCAATTTAGCGAGTTCGAAATCGTAGTTTCCCGAGAGGATGGGATAACGGCACCAGGTGCGAGGATCCAAGTTCTCGTCGTCGAGGTGGAAGCTGGGTGCGTAGCGCTCACGTTTCCATTGGTTGCGACTCCAGAGCGTGAGGATTTTGGCGATCGCTTTGAACAATTGTTCCTTCGAGAGCTGCTTCCCGTATTCCTCGGGCGAAGCCAGAAGGTGGAAAATGTCTCGCGGGCTTTTCTTTTCGACGACGAGGAGCTTTTGGATGCGGTTGATCATCGGGTATGAGCCACCGAGATCGGTTTCATCCGTCTGATTGAACGAAGCGGGCTTTAGCTCGGCCGTGGGTGCTTGTTTGGTGATAAGCTCCAGTGCCGCAAAGTTGTATTCCTTGCGTGCCCAAGCGAGCCACTCGCGAAGGAAGACTTTATCGATGCCGGCGACGGGAGCGAGACTGCCCGCGGTGTCTCCGTCCATGGTGCAATAGCCGACAGTCGCTTCGCTGCGATTGCTCGTGGTGATGAGAAGGAAATTTTCGGCGTTGGCTATCGCCCAGATGGGAGGATTGCGCACACGAGCTTGGATGTTTTGTCGGGTTATGTCATCGTGTTCCCAATCGAGCTTCCGTCCAAGATAGCTGGCGAGGAGTTGCTCCGTGGCCTCCACCAGAGGCGCGATGTTGAAGTTCACGAAGCGTGCACCGAATTCTTCGGCGACAGCTTTGGCTGCATTCAGTGTCGTCTCGCCGCTGTTGGCAGAGGCTTGATACGCACAGGTGAGTAGCTTGCCGACGATGGCTTTTTCGGAAGCGCCTGTCCTCGTGTTCGTCAAATGCTCCAGATACGCACGGGCATCGTCGCGCGAGAAGCGGACCATGAGCGCGACCAACGCGGCACAAGCGGCAGAGTCGGCGCCGCCCGACAGCGATAAGGCATAGCCACGGCAGCGTGTTTTCTTCAGGTAGTCGAAGAGGCCGAGGGCGACTGCCCGAGCGAATTCGACGTTTTTTCCGTCGTGCGAGCGACTAGTCGAAGGAGTGGGTGTGGGGCGATTACTCTGCTTGTTCCAGTCTGCCGCGCAGCGAACAACACCGTTGTCGATAAACTCCGGTTCGTAACTGGCCAGGCGCGAGCGTCCGACGCGGTTCGTTTCGATATCCACCGTTGCCGTCGTTAGCGTCCATCGACGGAAGCTCAAGCGATCCGAATAGGCCCGCAGGCTGCCGCCACTGGCGATCAGGCAGTCGCCGTCATAGATTGCGCGTCCAGCTTCGTTGCCAAGGAGGTTGGCGTAAACGTAAGCGCAGTTGAAAGCACGCGAGCCTTCGCAAACGAAGCGCTCACGAACGCTCGTTTTTCCGAAGGCAAAGTGACTGGCCGACGGATTGAGGATCACGTCGACACTGTGGCGCGAATGACTGATACCTGGTCGTCCTGCTACCCAGGCGTCCTCGCAGATTTCCAAAGCGATTCGCACACCACCGACGTCATACATCAGATCACCGAGTGGAACAGTCTGGCCGTTGCTGAGCGTGGTTTGCACGACTTTGCCCGCAGGCCAACGCTTGAAGAAACGCGGCTCATAGTGAATGCCATCGCCGGCGAGATTTTGTTTCGCCGTGAAACCAATCAATCGACCATCGAAAATCACCGCGATCACATTGTAGACACTACCGCCATAGCTCAGGGGCAGCCCTACCGCCGCTCCAAAGCCTTTCACGGCCGGTATGATCTTCGTTTCGAGTAACTGGAGCGATAGTTCGGTTACGTAGGGGGCGTGAAATTCGTCTTCGCAGCCATAGCCGCTGATGCTCAGTTCAGGCAGGCAGATAAAATCAACAGACTGTTTTTTTGCGGCCTCAATGACCTCGAGGATTTTTTGGCAGTTTCCGGTCCAGTCTTTCGGCGTGGTGTTGATGGCCGCGGCAGCCAGAAGAAGCGTTTTCATGTTGATGCGAGTGGTTCGGCCAGCGTGTTGGCGAGAGAAAGGATGGTGATGAATTTCGAGGATTTTGAGAGCGCGATCGCCTGAGTATGGCTATCGGTAACGATGACCTTTTCGATCAGCCCGCATGCTTCAATGCGCGATAGGCTCTGTGCCGGAAGAACGCCGTGAGTGGCGACAGCGACGATCCGCTTTGCGCCCGCAGCCGCATAGGCTTTGGCGGCCTCGATCAATGATCCGCCGGTACGGATCATGTCGTCATAGATGAATACGACAGCCTTGGGATCGAACTCAGTTTGGCTCAGAGCGATCAGCTTAGTTTCGGTGGCCGATATTCTTTGTTTGAGTGCAAACGCCGCGGGGACACCGAGGTCATGCGCAAGCGATTGAACCCATTTTGAGCGACCTGCATCGACCGAGCCCAACACGATAGGGGAACCGGCTGCGTGAGCTAAAATGCCCGCGCAGATTACACGATTGGCGTAGATATGACGGGCAAAGACTCCATTTTCGAAGTAATGGACCAGTCCCTCGGTGTGGAGATCCACGAGGTGGATCTCGTTGCCGAGTGGTGACCGCGGAATGGAAGAGAGGAGCCGGGCGCGTGTCTTGGCTTTGACGACTTCGCCGGTTTTGACCGCGCGCTCCATGGTCGAGTATCCGAAGTAGGGCACCTGAAGGGTGACCTTTTTCGCTCCGTACATCACGGCGGCAGAGGCGCTGTCACAGAGTTCGAGAAAATGAGCGTCATCTACAGTGCCGCCGACAAAAACTACGTGGCGACCGCGTACATCCGGCATGCGATGATAAGCTTCGCCGTCAGGGAAGCGCTCGATCGCAGCGTAGTTGTCGGACGAGGGGAGTTTGAGCGCTTGGGCGATGCCTTGCGCCAGTTGCTCGTACCCAGGCAGCGGAAGTAGGATGATACTCATGATGGTTGGCGCGGTCAGACCACCTTAAGGAATTCGTCGCGAAGGCGTGCCGTTTCTGCATCAAAGGTGACAGGCGTTGCCGCCGCGACTCCATAGACCGAACAGAGGTAATTCAGGAACTCTTTGTCGTCGCAGATGCTCTTGCCAGGCGAATCCGAAATCTTCGCGACAGCGCGGCCGTTCACCTTGAGCGGCTTCATTACGACATTGAGTGCTTTGTAGCCGGGAATCGATGCGGTGAGGGTGGTGCCAATGCCGTACGAAGTTCTGAGTCGTCCTTCAAACGCTTCGCAGAGCAGAAGCGCTTTCCGAAGGTTCAAGCTGTCGCTAAACACCGCGACCTTACTCGCAGGATTGATTCCTAGGCTCTTGAACTTAGTTATAGTTTTTTCACCAAAGACAAAGGGATCACCGCTGTCGTGGCGCACGCCATCGAACAGTTTTGCGTAATACAGATCGAAGTCGCGCAGGAATGCGTCGTACGTGATGACGTCGGTGAGCGCGGTTCCGAGGTGGCCGCGGAATTCCTGCACCCAACCTTCGAGGGCAGCCTTCTGGGCATTTTCCAAACGAGGACCGATCTGCTGGTGAACTTGCAGGAACTCGTGGGCCATGGTCCCTACGTCACGCAGGTTTTTCTCCAGCGAAAACTGCACGTTGCTCGTACCGAATAGTTGATCAGGGATTTCGTTCTTCAGGACATCGAGTACCATCGACTGATACTCACGGCTGACACGACGGCGCGTGCCCATTTCGATGAGCCGGAAAGGTTTTGCCGCACCGTGCTTGGCGACGAACGCCTTCACGGCTTTCAATTCCTCGCGGAGTTTGGCAATGCCAGCGTTGTAGGCGGCGGCACGGTCCGCTGGAGCGAACGTGTGCTGGAAGTGCAGTTCGGTCACGATCGCTAAAATGTGGATCTCGAAGAAAATCCGATGGACCCAAGGGCCGTGCACACGGATGTCGAGTTTCCCATCGATCTCCGAAATCACGACCGACGAAGGATCGAGTCGGAAAAGTTTAAGGAAGAGGAGGAAGTCCTCCGTGAACCAAGGGTGCCGGGCCAGGTGCGCAATTTCAGCGTCCGTGTATCGGAGATCAGCGAGCAGATTGATCTGCTCCTGAATTTCTTCACGCAGCGGTCTCAGATCGACCGGACTGCGATTGACGAATTTGTACTCCACCTTCGCGGTCGGGGCGCGGTGCAGTGCGTACTGCGCCATCGAGAACTTGTAGGCATCCGTATCCGCCGGCGATTGGATGAGTGCGTTTTTTTGGCTGGCCTTGGGGCTCATGCCTGCCTTAGAAAGGTCAAAACGACCAAACAGGCAATAAAAAACTTTCATCCGACAAATATTCCCTACCATGTCTCTTCCCTACTGCACCCCGCCAAAGAAGCTCACACAGGAACGGTTCGTGAATCTATACTCGACCGAGATTTGCACGGAGAAAGGGCGCAATCCGTGGATATTCGCGTCGCGCAAAAAAGAGCCCGGCGCGAACGTGAAATGCGCAGATGCGGCTGTGGTGGTTGCGGTCGTCCAACAAAAGGGTGAGCCGCTCCTCGTGATGACACGTGAGTTCCGTGCTCCCCTCGGTACGTATGAGCTATCATTGCCGTCTGGTTTGATCGACGCTGGTGAGTCGGCCAACGACGCTGCAATCCGCGAGTTCAACGAAGAAACAGGAATGACGCTTTCTAGGGTGGTCCATGTTTCGCCGCCGCTGGCATCGTCGGCTGGTTTGACAGACGAAACCGTCTCGCTGGTCTATGGCGAAGCCGCGGGCTCGATCAGTCGGGAGCATCAGACTGAACACGAGGATATCGAGGTTCGGTTGGTTAGTATCGCCGATATCCGTAAATTGTTTGGCTCTGAGCAGAGTGATATTATTTCGAGCCGCCTCTATCCGATCCTCGTGGGATATGTTAGCGCTGGAGCCATAAAATTGCCGCCCGGTTCTAAAGACGTACTGGTTTAGCCAGTACGGAAGGAAAGTCGTTAGACAACTTTGCTTTTCCAATCATCAATATGGCATCCTTAGCACTCAAGATTTCTACGGTTACCCCATCAGATAAATTTTCCGCTAGCGGTCGCGGCTTCATCATTTCGATGAACAGTTGGCTCAAGAAAACAAATGGTGGGGGCTGTCATGGCTTGGCCACTGAAGCGACCATCACGGTCGAGATCAGTGGTGCAACTCGAGAGGAAGTCATGCCGCTCGTTGATTCGTACGTCCTAAAATTATCGCAATCCGTACCAAACGTTCAGCTCGTCATTAGCGATAGCCATGTCCAACCCCTGACGCCTGAGCAAAAAGGTCTCGCGGATTCATTCAATATGGCGCCGACAAAACTCACGTTGAAGTTCTTTAAGACCCTCGCCGCGGGTTCGTTCATCGCAAGTAACCTCATGCAGACCCGAACTACTTCGATCTTTGCCGAAATTGTGGAACCCCAAGAAACTAGAATGGATCAATGGAAGCGCATACTTGCTTGCGGTGCGGCTCAACGTACGTGCCATGTCTTCAGATCCGAAGAAGCCTGCAGGCGCTGGTTCGAAGGGTTGGAGCCGTAGCACGCATTCCGCTAACCTACGCTCGCTAACTCCAGTCACTGCTGGCTTGGCTTATTGAGTGTATGTACAAGGAAGTTTGTATGTTTGGTCATTGTACGTTTATACAAGGTTTACTTCAGCTGAAGAACCTTACTTAGGTCGGCAGCTAATCGAGCAGTGAAGTTGTGAGTTTCCCTGCATCGACGTCGTCTACGTTTCTGACGATTTCGAGGTGATGGATCCGTAGTTGAAGAGATACTGAAGGCGATGCTTGACCCCGAAATTGATCACTTTTTGTCGTCAGTCTAGCTGCGTTACTGCGTTGAAGACCGTCTCAACTCTATTGTCGCCAATCCTGCCTTCTTGAATGGTAGCGGCCTTGCCACGCACTGTTTCAGCTCGGATAATCCGATTTCCGCAAACAATACTGAATGTATCGCAGAGCGGATGCCAAACTTTGATCGGAGTTGCGCCCCAAACAACAACTATGGGCGATCCAGTTGCGTACCGCAAGGTGCATGACACCGGTGTTAGACGTGACGCAGATTGTTGTCCGGCGCACCAAAGCAGCATGCGCAGCAAACGTGATTATATGTTCGGGCACGCGGCATCCCGTAATTCCGTCGGCAATCCAAGCTGCAATGTGACGTTCGTTTTCCGACCCGAATGGGATGATAACCTCCTCTACAATTCGATGATTTAATAACTCTATTGCGAGAGCCCGCCAATTCTCGCTGGACCAAGTTCTGTCTGTGTGACTCGAAAAGGGATGAAACACTGCGAAACGCTTAGCGATTGGTGGCGTCAACGCCGGGAAATTGGTGTCGCGTACGGGAAAATCCAGCTTTGGTTTAGGTAGGCCATGGATCTCTAGTGAATATTTGATTACTAGCCAATCTCGCAGCATTGCGTGCTCATCGGCCCACGCGGGCTGAGATTTTTCGATGGAGCACCGCTCAGCAAGCGGGAGGCTCGCACCGTAATTGCCGTAGAGGATCGAGCGAAATTTCTGAGTGCCTATGCAATCGTGCAGAACTTTTGCGGCATAGGGTTGCCCGGATAAGTCGATGACGTCGTCGAAGTGAATATCCAGCAAATCTTCGGAACCTTTTGTTAATTTCTGCTCGCGGCCGTCGCCAGTGACCGTCCACACATGATCGATTTTGGGGAAATCCTCCAGGATTTTTGCCGATTTATCGTAGGTAAGGATATTGATGTGAATTCTGGGATCTTCTGCTTTGAGCGCAGACAGAGTTGGTGTGAGCAACAGCATGTCACCCATACGCTTTGGCTTGATAATTAAGACACGTCGCATGGATCGGTGATGTTCACTGAATTTAAAACCATTTGCTACCGCCTAATGCGGAAATTAGTAGAACCATTGTTTTAGGCGGGTGGGTATTCTTTCCCGAGGCTGCAAAGGGTGCCCCAGGTTACAACGATGCGCTTGCCGCCACTTCCTGGAGGTAGTTGGTCTCGGCGAACGAAACGAACATCCACAGTGCAATCGGCTGTTATTCGCACTACAGCGAGCATGCTGAAGTTTCCTGAACGCTTCACAGTAACAAATGCCTGCCGCTTGTGCGGCGTGATCGTTTTGATTTCAATGAGCTCGTCGCCAAGACGCCCGTCGTGTCCTTGTGTATGGCGGCTGCACAACTTCACACCGAAGCGTTCTGCGACATAAGCCTCTCCAATTGAGCCCCAGTCAGGGGAGATTTCGTTGAGCGTGTGCTCGTAGTGCTCTTTGGCTGCTAGGATCCGAAATAGAAGTTCGGGGCTCGGCTCGCGGTCAACGTCATCGAACTCCGGCTCTATCTCTTCAGTAGGCCGCTGACCATTCTCTTGAATATCGATCTGCTCGTTGATCCACACCCAGCTGATCCACTCCCCATCATCCCAGATAGCTTCACTCGAGTCCCGGATTTCAATGCCGGTCATAGCGCAATACATCGGAGGGCCGCTCATGATGATTAGGGACTTTGTCCCAAAGTAGGCACGGGATCGATTCGAAAACGGATCGGTCCAAGTGGACATCACGTCACGTCGTTGTTTTCAGCTGCTCAATAAGTCGTGTCGCTTTTTGCGTGGACGAGAAGAAATTTACTGCTGCTGAAAAGTGCGACACGAGATCCTGACGTTTCGCAAACAGCGACATTTTGTCGGGTTCAAATTTGAATCAACCGCCGCGAAAATATACAGAATACGCCATCTCGTGGGGTTCAGGTGGTGCCATTCAAGCAGCACTTTACCACCAAAGAACGAACAGATCGTGGAGAGCGATTTGTTTTACCTCAACAGCAATTCCCAAAAATTATGTGGAAATGGAAATCCTTCGTGAAGTGAGCTCGGTGTGACGGCTAAGGGACATTTTTCACAAAAAAACCTTCTGCAGTCGTCGTCACTTTAGCTGTAGAACTCTGCGTAGTTCTGCGACCAGATGAGCAGCTCCGGGGCGAATCGCGACGAGGCGAGGGTTCCAAACGAGCACGATGGGACGGCGCAGTTGATCGAGAATTTTGGACTCAATCACCACGTAGTCGACGGGGGCGAGATCCGTCAGCGCCAGTCGAGGTAGAATCGCACCGAATGAACCGGAGCGGACAGCGCTCAACGCATGTGGGAATGACTGGCACGCTATAGTGGGAGCGAAAGCTGCGCCGCATGCTTCGGTTAAGCCGCGGAGTTTTTGCGCGAATTGACCGTCGGTTGTTTGCGCAACCAGCGGCACTTTTGCCAACACTTCTTCCAGCGTCAGCTGTTGAACCTTCGACACGAGTTTGCGCGGTACCACCGCCACGAAAGGAACGTCGCCCAAAGATGCGAACTTGAGCCCCTCGCCGACCGCGTCGCGCCGAATCAAACCGAAGTCAATGCGGCCATCGTTCAGCTGCTGGACGATTTCGTTGGTGCGGTGATTGTAGGTAGAGAATCGCATCGGTGTTTTTCCATGCGAGACTTGCCCCAGTCGTGGAAGGACGAGCCATTGAAGCAGGTTATCGCCCGCCGCGATGCTGTATTCGACAGAGGCGGAATGGCACTCTGACCGGAAGTCTTGCAGGGAACGGAGTTGGTGCCGGGCGAGTTCTGCAAGGCGTGTACCTTGAGCCGTGAGTTTGAGAATTTTCCCCTGCCGCTTGGTTACCTCTACGCCGAAGAATTCCGAAAGCTCGCGGAGTTGGCGGCTGTATTGGCTCTGGCGAATGGGATCGCCGGGAGCTGCTTGGGCAATGCTGCCAGCATCCTGGACTTCAACCAGAACCTTGAGGCGATCGAGAGAGAGGCCGCGTTCGGCAAAGAGTTGGTCAAACATGACTATTAAGTCAGGTATCCTGAGTAATCCTGCATGGCAAGATTTCTAACGATCAGTTAAGGTTAGCCCGTCAACAGAGCCGGGAATTAAGAATCACGAGAAATATTTAAAACACCTCTTGATTTTTGAAACTCTGGATCCGTTGTAACTCTTCGAACACACATTCGTCACAACTTTCCGCCATGAAATCCACACGACTTATAACAACCTCAGCCCTCCGGCTAGCGGAGAGGCATTGGTCGTGTGGCCAGCAGATCGCCAAGACGACCATGCGTAGAGGTTTGGAAAGTTTCCGACCCGATTACGCGAATATTAACCAAGGAAGTGGAGTAACCTGAGCAACGACTTTACGTAGACTCACGGAACCCACTTCCCTCAGAAGTGGGTTTTTTCATGCCTGAAAAGCCGCTTCTGGGATCCGAGCAAGACTCGTTTTTCCAAGTTTCAAGCGGCTTCACAGCTGAGCCCAGGTCAATCAGCCAACGTCCGCACAAAATCCCGCGGCCGTCCAAACCACTCGCAAAGTGATAGGGCCGGAGGTGTGTGTTCTTTTTTGCGATGGAGCGCGAAGCGCGGAAACGGCGCCAGCCCCGAACCCTGTGAGGGGTGAGGTGCGCGGGTGCCCGCTCTGCGGGCGCGCTCCGAACAATGCAGGAGCCGAACAAGCTCCTGCACTAATATATCAAGATGCGGTGCGCTTAGATGGCGTTAAACGGCGATGCCGGCCGCATTTTCAATTTTCCCGCGCATGAGCTAAAGACCGACAGTGTTGTTATATTTGTTGTGAGGTCACGGCTCTAGCGCGAAAACGCCTTGTCGTCTAACAAGCACAGGATCCCGGAATTTCAAACCGAGGGATGCGGGTGCGAATCCCGTCGAGGCGACCAGTTTGTTCGAACAAGCGCCGGTTCTTAATCCGAGACCGGAGTGCGCAGTCCCTATCGGATTTCCAAGGAGCCAACCGGCGGCCAAAGCCGGCAGGGGATAATTTCCAATGCGCGTGTGGCGTAACAGCAACGTGCCGGTCTGCCAGTCCGGAGTTCCGAGTGCGATCCTCGGCATGCGCACCATTTTTATGCGCCGGTACCCATAGCAGCGATTGGTCCAGACTTTTAATCTGGAGAGCCGCAATGCTCCACCGGGGGTGCAAGTCCCTCTCGGCGCACCATTTTAATAGATACAATTTCCTGCACGTCGAGGGAGCCAGCGAACCCAGCTGCCTGCAAAGCAGTGTTTCAGCACGGTGCGACACCGTGGACGTGCTCCATTTTAGTTTGGGGATATGGCCGAGTTAGAAAGGCATCCGCCCTGCAAGCGGACCATGAGGGTGCGAATCCCTCTATCTCCACCAATTTCCCCCGGTTTTGCGCGAGTGGGCCGGGTTCAAGCCTGAGAGGTGTTGATAGATACACGACCGTCTTCCAAGCGGATGTAGCCGGCGCGATACCGGCCTCGGGCACCATTTTTATAGCAGGATGGAGGAGCGGCCGTCCTCACCAGCCTCATAAGCTGCGAGATCGCTGGTTCAAATCCAGCTCCTGCTACCATTTCATACGGACGTGGCAGACAAGCAATGCAGCGGTCTCCAAAACCGCCTTATGGGGGCGCGATACCCTCCGTCCGTGCCAATTTGCAATATGAAGAGTAACACTTCGCCAAGGGCGAAGGACGAGTAAAAGTCTCGTTGAAGCAATAAACGGTACTGTGTCGAACGGTGCTGTTTTTGGAGGTTAGGCCGATCTAGTGATGGCACGTGGTTGAAGCCCACGAGAGCGCGGCGCGAAACCGCGAGCCTCCACCAATTTGTTATCGGGGTGTAGCGTAGCAGCCAACGCGCTCGGCTTGGGACCGAAAGATCGCAGGTGCAACTCCTGTCACCCCGACCAATTTTCAGGTGTGTGGCCCAGTTAGCGGGGCACCGGCCCGTGAAGCCGGGGAAATGGGTGCAAATCCCATCCACCTGACCACTCCGCTCGTGGAGCCGAAGTAGTCGAGGCAACCCTCTGTCTAAGGGAAGTCAGCCGGTGCGAGTCCGGTCACGAGCGCCAATTTTTCGAGGCGTCGCCTAGTAGCTATGGCAGCTGGCCTACATCCAGCCATTCCGGGGGTGCAAGTCCCTCCGCCTCGACCATTGCCGAGTAGCACAACAGTAGTGCGACGCCCTGTTAAGGCGCTAGGTGCAAGTGCGAATCTTGCCTCGGCAGCCATTTTTCGTCGGCGAGACGGCCAGTGAAGTCACCTGCCCGACATGCAGGCATCGCTCGGTGCGACACCGAGGCCGACGACCATGTCCTTAGCTGTGTCGGAGGGTTGGGCACAGCGAGGAGATCAGCTGGCCCGGCGATAAGCCGGAGACGAGTGCCTCCGCTCCGCCAGCACCATCCGGATGTAGTGTAGCAGCAACACGCTCGCCTCGGACGCGAGTGACCGAGGGTGCAACTCCCTCCGTCCGGACCAATTTATTGCGGTGTCGTCTAACACGTAGGACAGCGGACTTTGAATCCGTTTGTGGAGGTGCGAATCCTCCCGCCGCAGCCAGCTTGGGTCGCAAGCTTTAATCGTGAAGCAGCCGGCTCTTAACCGGCAGAACTCGGAGCATTTGACTCGCGCGTACGCGCTCGGGGCCTTGCCCCTAACCTGCTGGTTAGCCGCTCCGCGTTGCTCCGCCGAGGCGGCCCACCATGGCTCGATGGCGCAGCATGTAGCGCAGCTCCCTCATAAGGAGAAGGTCGCGGGTGCGAATCCCGCTCGAGCCCCCATTTTCAGCGGGACGTGGCAGAGCAGCAAATGCAACGCACTGTAAATGCGTCGGCTTCACAGCCTATCACTGGTGCAAGTCCAGTCGGCCCGACCACTTTCTCAGTCTCATGGGTGCCAACAACTCATGCTTTTGTCGGTAAAGGTTAAAACCGGCCAGCAGTTCTGGTGGATCAGAGCAATCGTTAGGTTTTCGCGTAAAAAACCGTTATGCCTCTTAAGCATAGTTAGCGATGCAACTCCTTGGTAAGGAGTAGATGGTCGGCGCACATCCGACAGGAGGCTCCATTTTATGCGAGCGTGGCGGAATAGCATACGCGCCGGCCCGAGATGCCGGTGAGCGCAAGCTCATGAGGGTGCGATTGACTCGTATTCGGCGAGCGAATACTCGGGCCTGCGGCCCACGCCTGACGGCATGCCGTTCCGCTTCGCTTCACCCTCCGTTCGCACCAATTTATCGCGGCGTGGTTGGAATCAGTATACACAGCGGTCTCAAAATCCGCTGGGCTTCAACGCCCGTGCCGGTGCGAGTCCGGCCGCCGCGACCATGCGGCTGTGTGTGGAAAAGTAGACCGAGCGGTTTTAAAAACCGCTGCGCCTCTGGCGCGTGGGCGTGCAAGTCGCCCCAGCCGCACCAATTTACTATCGGCAAGTGGTGGAACAAGCATACACGCGAGTCTCAGAAACTCGAGGGCGCGAGCCTGTGCAGGTGCAAATCCTGTCTTGCCGACCATTTTTCTATCGCCCTGTCCTCTAACGAGCACAGGAGACCCGTTTCTCAAATGGGCAATGTGGGTGCGAGTCCCATTGGGGCGACCATTGACGCCGCGTAGTTCAAAGTGAACCGTCCGCCTTATAAACGGAATCGCGCTAGATGAGCGCCAGGCCCGGGAGCGTTACCCGGCGCGGCGACCAACTTTGGGGTAGTGAGGACAGGGTTACTTCGTTCGAAACACGACAAAACAACACCTTGTTCAGATTTCTCCTCAAAATATGCCTCTTATGTGTAGTTATCGACGCGCGGCGCTTGTACCGCTGATAGGCCGGCGCAAATCCGGCAGGAGGCTCCAATTTTCGGGTAGTGAGATCAGGGATACTTCGCCTCCTAAGCGCGTGGTTGTCGGTTCGAGTCCGGCCCTCTCCAAAATTCACGGGGAGGTAGCTCAATGGTAGAGCACGTTAAACGCCCTGGCCGGTTTTCTCCCGAAACAATTTTCTGGGTAGTGAAGGTAGAGATACTTCGCCACCAAAGCGACGCGACCGCTATTCCCCGTGCCCGCCGGCAAGCTGGGCTGCGAATACGAGCGCTGGTCCATTGAGCAATCGGTGGATCAGAAGGGCTCTAGGGGAGCTTTGCCTGTTTTCTCCCAGAATAGTTTTGGAGGCAGTGAGCGTGCGGATACTTCGGAGAACGCGCTCGCCTAGAGGCGAGAGATTGCAGGTTCAACCCCTGCTCGTGTCGGCAACGATACGATGGCGGAATCAAACGCTGCTCGCGACTCTCTCCTCCAATTCCTTTGAAGGTAGTGAGAACGCGGATACTTCTGGTAATGCACGCAAGTGCCATGGTTCAAATCCATACACCGCGTTCGGTTTTGGCGCGTTTCACGCGGTCCTGCGGACTCCACCTTCGGTGGCCCCATCTCCGCTACGCTCCGTCTCCTTCAATCAATTTTGCGGGTAGTGAGTGTATAGCTACTTCGGACTGAACGGTCGGTGGTTCGATCCCACCTGCGCTTCGGCGCATAGCTCAGTGGTAAGAGCATTCAGCGGCCGCAAGGCCGTATCTGTGCACGTAGTTCTCCCGCATTACCACCGTGTCCCGGCGCTCCGGGTTTGTCTCGCCGCGAGAGATCATCTCGTGGCCCTAAAAAGAAAAAGGAGGCCATCATGGCCAAGTTCAGTATCCTCAAAGCCCTGTCGCGCGGAAAATCTGCGCCCAACACGGTCAATTTTGAAAACGGTCGCGCCTACAAGCAGACCGCCAAAGTCGAATTCGTTTCGATTTTGCTCACCACGTTTCTCCAGGAGGAATTTTATCGCACCGAGAAACAAACCACTGCTCGCATCCGCGAACTGATCACGCAGGTCAACGACCCACTGTTCGTCGCGAAAGGCGCCCTGTATGCACGTAACAAATACGGCATGCGCTCGGTCAGTCACCTCGTCGCGGGTGAACTGGCCAAACAGGTCAAAGGTGTTACGTGGACGAAACGTTTCTATTCTGAAGTCGTGCGACGACCGGATGACGTCATGGAAACGCTGGGTTATTACCTTGCGGCCTACGGTCGTCCGATCCCGAACTCCCTTAAAAAGGGTTTGGGTGCAGCACTGGGTCGTTTCGACGAATATCAACTCGCCAAATACCGCCGCGACCACGCGGTCTTCAAACTCGTTGACGCAGTAAATCTGGTTCGTCCGGCAGCAACGCCGGCTCTGTCCAAGCTTGTGAAAGGTGAACTCGCTCCTGCGCAAACGTGGGAGACTAAACTCACGCAAGCGGGTGCGGCTGAGTCAGCCGATGATGTTGCTGAGGCAAAATCTCAGGCGTGGGCACAGCTGGTGCGTGAGCGCAAGCTCGGCTACCTCGCTCTGCTCCGCAACGTCCGTAATGTGCTGACGCATGCGCCGGAGGTGGTGGACGAACTTTGCGCGCAGCTTGCCAATGAGCAGGCGGTGCGCCGTGCGCTCGTGTTTCCGTTCCAGTTTCTGTCCGCCGTTGAAGTGCTGAAGCAGGGCAACCAGCCAGGTACAAACCGCGTGATGGATGCGCTGAATCAGGCTATCGATTACTCGCTGGCCAACGTGCCGAAGTTCGAGGGTAACACGCTCGTCGCGCTCGACTCCTCCGGCTCGATGGTGGGTCGTCCGCAGACGATCGGTTCGCTCTTTGCCGCAACGCTGGTGAAGGCAACCGGTGCTGATCTGATGCTTTTCAGTGATGATGCTCGTTACATCACGCTGAACCGTCGCGACACCACGCTCACGGCGGCCAACAGCATCCCGTTCATCTCGGGTGGTACGAACTTCAATGCGATCTTCCAGCGTGCGAACCATGCTTACGATCGCATCGTGGTCCTGTCCGATATGCAGGGTTGGGTGGGTGGCGGTGCGCCCGTTGCTGCTTTCGCTGCGTATCAGAAGAAGTACGACTGCGCTCCGCGCGTCTATAGCTTCGATCTGAAAGGTTACGGTACGCTCCAGTTCCCACAGGAACGGGTTTACTGTCTTGCCGGTTGGAGCGATCGCGTATTCGAGGTCATGCAAAAACTCGATCGCGATCCCGAGGCACTGGTTCACGAAGTCGAGGCAATCTCGCTCGCGGACTAAACGCCTAAATCTCCTACGGAGCCGAACATAGTTCGGTTCCTTTTTCTTCCTGTAGTGAAACAGCTATCACGCGGCTCTGCGAAGGCCGAGATCCAGGTGCAAGTCCCGGCAGGAGGACCAATTTTCAATACTCTGCGTGGTGAAATTATTATCATGTCGCGCTTCGAACGCGTAGTTGCGGGTGGGATTCCTGCCGCAGAGGCCATTTTCTCCGCGTGGCCGAGAAGCTCAGGCCTCCGCCTTCTAAGCGGATCGACGCAGGTGCAAATCCTGTCGCGGAGACTTTACGGAGGTGAAATCGGACAAGCGTGCCGACAGCCGTTTGAAGCGGTCAGGGCGACTGTTTGTCGCTGGGGAGCATGCCCTCTCGCCTCCGCCAATCTTTGGAGAGTAAAGCCGTGAAGCGCGGCGACCGGTTGGAAGCCGGCTCGGACCTCCGGGTCTGTGGGGCAGAACCACTGCTCTCCGCCAAATGTGTGGAGAGTGAATCCGCCGAGGTGCGGACGCTGTTTCGAAAGCAGCTGGATCGGCGATGCCGGTTGAGGCGCAAGCCCTCCGCTCTCCGCCATTTTTCCTCGTGTAGCTCAAAAGCAGAGCAATCGGCCGATAACCGATCGACGTCGGAGCGTTACCGAACGCGAGGACCATTTTTCGGAGGGTTAATCCCGAGAGTCGGAAGCCGCGGTGCTAACGCGTGCGGCGGTAAAAGCCGCTGAGGGGCAGGACCTCAACCCTCCGCCATTGCCGGGTCGTCTAGCAGCAGGACAGCGGTCTCTGAAACCGCGAACGCATGTGCGACTCATGCCCCGGCAGCCATTTTCATTCTCTGCAAGCATAGGCAGCGATGCAGCGGTTTCGTAAACCGCAGAGGCCGGCGCACACCCGGCGCGGAGATCCAGTTTTTCAGTCGGTTTTTGGACTGAGGAGTTAAGCGCAAAAAAGAACACACACCCACGTTGGCTGAGCTGAGCCCAGCGGAGCTGCGCCATTTTCAATTTATCCATTTCGTTCCCATGAACACTAGCATTCTCGACAAACCCATCGTCCTGTCGCTTAACCGCGCCTGGCAGGTGATCGGCCACCGTACCGTGAAGCAGGCTCTCGTAGCTCTTAACGGTGGTTCGGCTGGTCTACCGCCTGCGCTCGGTCTCGACATTGCCTATCCGAAGCTCGACGACGGTGGTTGGAATTTCGACCGCCCGCTTTTCCTCAACCCGCTTCCGTGGGCTGAGTGGATCAATCTGCCGGTTCGTGAATTCGACTTCGTTGTCTCAACGCCGCGGATGCAAATCCGCGTTCCCACCGTTATCATCTCGACGCAATACGATCGCATGCCGATCCGCCTCCCGCGGGTCACGCGTCAGGCGATTTTTGAGCGCGATGGTGGTATCTGCCAATACACCGGCGAATTTGTCGGCAAGAACGGTGGCAATCTCGACCACGTTGTGCCCCGCGATCGCGGTGGCCGCGACAGTTTCGAAAACCTCGTTTGGGCCAAAAGAGAGGTCAACTCGCTGAAGGCTAATCGCCTGCCGCATGAGGCTGGTCTCCGACTGCTCAGACGTCCCAAGGCACCTGCTCCGCTTCCGGCGGCTGCCTCAATTCGTGAAGCGAAACATCCCGACTGGCGCCACTTCCTCGCACACTGAAACCCTGCGGTGGGGGAGTGGCCCAGCCGACTCTACGACTCGTCGCCTTTTCCGCAGGGCTAACTTCCATGAACACCGAATCAGCTACTTCCATCGGAATTTCCGATCTCCTCGACATCGTAGATACCGCCCTGGCGACGATCTCCCGTCGTTTGCCGGTTCATGTTGGCCGTGAAGACCTGGCCACCGTCGGCAAGCTCGCGCTCATATCCGCGCTGGGCCAGTGCAGTGGTTCGGTCAGCGAGGTTCGCGCTTACTGCTTCGTGCGGGTGCGCGGCGCGATTCTGGACGAACTACGCCGCCTTGATCCGCTTTCGCGCCGCCGCCGTGAACAACTCACAGCGGTTGTTCGTGCCCAAGCCGAATTGAGCGCGCGCCTCGGCCGAGCAGCCACGCGGGCTGAAATCGCGGTAGCGACCAAGCTTTCACTTTCGGAGGTTACCGCTGTGCAGCAAATGCTCGCGCAGGAATCGGAATTTTCTGAAACGGAAGTCGAATTGCTGCCCGACACGGAAGCATCATCGCCGGCCGAAACGATCGAGGCTGAGGATCTTCGCCTAAATCTGCGCGGTGCACTTCAGCGCCTTAACAGCGCTCAAGCGGCCGTGCTTTACCGCTACTATTTCGACGAGGTCACGCTCGATGTGATTGCGGCCGAGATGGGCCTCTCGAAAGAGCGTGTTCGCCAGATCCGCGACGCCGGTGAAAAAAAACTCCGTGCTGACTTCATCGTCCTGTCGATCTGGCAGTCACTCATTAACCACAGCCGGGATTAGTCATCCCGGCTGCTTTGCTCATGCGCTTTTTGGACAAACACACAACTCGGGACAAACTGTTGCTCAGGCTTGAACGCGAGCGCAACCGACTTTGGCAGGCGCAGCGAGATGCTCCGATTGTTCCGCTGGAACATCCATACCAACGTGGCTGGGTGAAGACGTTTCAACTTCGCGAGGATGTTTCACGTCGCCCGGACGCTGCAATTTTCCGAACCATCCTGGCTGCCGTGAACCTGAAAGTTTTTTCCCGCAATCGAGAATTTCTAAATCCACGAGGAGAGGAAATCCTGCTGCGACCGAAGAAACTCAGAATCGACCAGTGGAGAAAGCTGGCTTGGCCAGCCAGTCATCAGCGCTTCTTTGCTTTCGGGCATTGGCGAGCGGACGAAGAGGCATGGATGCCTTTGCGGCTCCGCCGGCTGCTGCCCGGCTACAAGCTGGTGCATAATTGGTGGTTAGTAGAAGATGCACAGCCGCATTTGATCACTCACCAACGCGTGGAGCTTCCAACAGTCCGCAAGCGCCTCTCAGAAATTGAGGCATACCTGAGCCACCGGCAGGGACACGAGCGACTCAACAAGCTTCATGGCCGGAGTGATTGGTGGCGCAGATTTGTGGAATCGCGCGCCGATATCCGGACAAATTACTTCATCGAAGAGCAGCTTTCCCGCGAAATAGAAACATGACTAAACAGTCATGTTTTATGCCACAAGCCCTCTATTTCGATGCACGTCATTGTGGTATATTTTTCCAATCAAAACTAAGAAAAAGAAACAAAATACATATGAAAACGATCACCCTTTCACACGCCCTGAAACACAAAAACCGTCTGGCCGGCGACGTCGCACGGCTGCGCGAAATCGTGCAACGCGAAAACTCACGCAAGGAATCGCAGCCGGCTCGCGCCGACGTGCGGGTTGCCTTCGACGATAGCGTCGCCCGTTCCCGCGAACTGGCTGCTTTCAAAGGTGCAATCGCCTCCGCAAATGCAGGCGTGCTTTCCGAGGATCGTGGTATCTATGCCAAGTTGAATCTTCAGGCCGAGCTGCGTGGCCTGATCGTCTTTATCAAGGGGCTCAACACCAAGGAGGGTGAAGAGGTTGAGCGCGTCGGCTTCATGAGTCGCGACGATGCCATCCGCACGGTCTACGTTGCAACGATTACCCGCGAGGAAGTTGATCGTCTGGTTGTCGCCTATCAGAATGAAATCGAACGTTTGCAGGATGAAATCGACGAGTTCAACGCAACAACGCGCATTCCTTTGACCAACTAGTCCTTTCGGGCCCGGCTTGAACACGTACGACTGACTACAGGCATTCTGGCATCCAACGATGCCATTGCGGTCTGATAAACCGTAACAACGATATCGACCTGATTGTTAACAGTCATCGTTCAACCTCTCAAAATACAAAAATTACCGCTAAAGGTTAAAACTTTTGCCACCTGCTTCAATTGTACGCGTTTCAGGCCGGTGTCCCGATCAAATTGTAAGAGCCATGAATATGGAAATCAAAGCCCGTGATCTCGTTGCTGCCGGTTGGCATGAAGGCCGCCGCCTAGGCGCTGCTCTCCGCCGCGCACGTGATCTCGAATCCACTGGAATTTCTCGCGCCGAAGTGCTCGTTCAACTCGAACAAGAATTTCCAAAGCAACTCGCCGTGATTCTTCCGCGCTATGAGCCGGCTCCGCTGGCCGAAGCGATCGAAGCTACCACACCGGAAGAAGCGACCAACGTTACCTCGGCCCGTCAGCGCATGCTCGAACTTCTCCACGTCCCGGTGGTGAAGCGCGGAAGCATCATGCCGGACGCCTGCCCGTCGGGTGGTGGTCGTGCCACGATTCCGGTTGGGGGAGCCATCGAAGTCGAGAATGCCATCATTCCCGGCGCTCACTCGGCTGATATCTGCTGCTCGATGTACGCATCCTTTTTCCCGGCCAACCATCCGGTGGGCGAAATGATGGATCATCTTCAGAAGACCACGCACTTCGGTGCGGGTGGTCGTGCACGCGGTCAGCAATGGACCACGTCGGTGGTGGAAGAGCCGGTTTGGGATAACCCTTTCCTTTCCGGACTGCGTAGCCGGGCCCAGGATTTCATGGGAACCCAAGGCGACGGAAATCATTTCGCCTATGTCGGACGTATCCAGTTTACGGATGCGCAACGCGCTGCGCTTGAATCCGCCGGCTATACCGAACTCACCGAATGGATCGTGCGCCGCGACGGTGAATTCAACGTCCTCGTGACTCACCACGGTTCGCGTGGTCTCGGTGCTGATGTGTACAAACGCGGCCAGAAAGCTGCCCGCAAATGGTGTGACGAAAACGCCAAAGATATTCCCGACGCAGCTGTCTGGTTGCCGTACGATTCTCCGGATGGCTCCGCTTACTGGGACGCGTTGCAGTACGTATCTCGCTGGACGCGTGAAAACCACGCCCAGATCCATGCCGCCTTCCTGCGTCGCTTGGGTCAGCGTGGCCTCGTGCAAATCGGCAACGAGCACAACTTTGTTTGGAAACGCGGAGATTCTTTCTTCCACGGAAAGGGTGCTACGCCGGCGTGGAAAGACGCGCAGGGCCGTCCGCTGCTCGGAATTATTCCGCTTAACATGGCCCGTGAAATCCTCCTCGTACTTGGTTCGGACAACAACAACTACCTGTCGTTCTGTCCGCACGGCGCTGGTCGCAACCTGTCGCGCTCGGCCATGCTGCGTCCTTACAAAGACGTGGACGGTGAAATCGATCCGGCACTCGTGCAGAAGACCCTGGCCGAAACCACGGCCGGGCTTGATATCCGTTGGTTCAATGGCGCACCGGATTTGTCCGAGTCTCCGCTCGGCTACAAAAACGCTACGCAGGTGAAGGCGCAGATCGACCGCTTTGGTTTGGCCACGGTGGTTGGCGAAATCCAACCGCGCGGTTGCATAATGGCCGGCGAAGCTCCGGAACCGCCATGGGCTCGTGCTCGCCGCGAAAAACGCGCTGCCCACAAAGCCATGCGCCGCGAGGGCGATGTTGAAGTGGGTGAAGCCTAAAAGAGTGGTTCGTTGTCAGCTCAGCCGAGATTGTGGGTGACACCGAAGGTCCGGCGCGATTTTTAGTCCGCTCGGAGTCGCGGCGTTCTTTTTCGTGACCGGCAGACTAGATCTGCTGTTGCGGAAAAAGACGGCGCGCGACGCGAAAGTTTTTGCAACAGACGCCTCAGAAAACAGCGAAGCGTTCCGGCACGATCACGATGTCAGACGGTTTCAGGAAAAAGGGTTCTTTGGTGGAACCATCCATCATGGCCTTCACATTCACGGTGAAGTTTTCGGTTCGGCCATTTTCATCCTTTCGGATGACCGTGACGGATTTCAGATTTGCCTTCGCGAAATCGGGGCCGCCCGCTTCCATGATGGCTTCCAGCAAGGTGAGAGCGTGATCGGTGGTGATTTTACCTGGATGGAGCACGGCGCCGGATACGAAGGTCGAAAAATTCGCAGTCACCACCGTGACAATGATTTCCTTGGTGACGAGCTGTGGGGCGTAGAGACGGATCAACTCAGCTTGAAGATCGCTAGGGGTGAATCCCGCGGCTCTGCACTTCGCCAATGAGCGCGAGAGAGATCTTGCCGTCGCGACGAATGGTTTGCACGGCGTCCAAGTTTGGCGCGCTCGGGAAGGAAATTTTCACAACGTCACCTTCGCGCAAGGTCAGGGCCTCGGCTTTCGACGTGGCGACAGGTGCCGGTTTTGATTCACGGACGGGAGCGGCAACAGGTGCGGGCGCCGAATCTCCCCGACGGAAGATTCCACAGCCAGTGTTCAAGGCCAGCAGCAGGATCGTGGTTATTGCAACTGTGCAACTAAAAGGACGGCGGGACTGCTCGCGATGGAGAAAGGTTGTTGAGCCGGACATAGGAGAGGAAGTTTTGAAAAGGGTGGTCATGAGAGGACGCCGGAATGGTTCAGGATTTGGCGCAGGGAAGGTTATAAGGCGAGTTTAAAGGGGAGAGATATTTTGTGAATATCATTGTTAACCAATGAATGGCAACCGGCTGACAATGTTTTCTGTCTGCAGACTGTGGATATTTGCAGGTTAACCTGAACCGCGTCGCGGGATTTTCACACAAATTTATTTTTCCAGACAGGAACGGATGGACCGGTCACGGGTCCGATGCCAGCGCCCTATCCCTTTTCTTGATTTATTTCCGCCCGCTGGTTCGTGTCAGAAGCTATAACTAGTAAACAGATACAATGGCTGGTTTTTGCAAAACATTTACAACCGTCATCAAGATGCAAATCGTTGGTGATTTCGCGTGGCTGGGGCGTAAGAAAAGCGTCAATCACGAGAGCATTTTCGAAGGTAAATTCGGAGAGGAAACGGTGCTCTGAATGCAGATGGTTTGTAACAGAATCACGAAACCTTCTGTTCGCACCAAACGGGGCTTGTGGACGGGTGGAGTTGTGGCGTTATCACACCCATTCACTAACAGGAATTCGCATCATCCGCTTCATCTCCCCTGACCATTTCGCCGCAAAAATCGACAACGAATAACGCCCTCCAAATGAAGATTTTTCCCGCGCGCTTTTTTTCCAGTGTTCTTCTGCTGATCTCGTCACTCGCTCTTTGCGGCCCGGCTCACGCCGATACCATGACGGCGGCGGTCGGACAGAAAGTATCGATCGAGGTCACGGCGAATGGTTCTCAACCTTTCACTTACCAATGGTATAAAAATGGCACGGTCATTCCGAATGCCACTTCGTCGACCTACGTGATCAATGCGGTGGCGATGAGCGACGACGCCACCTACACGGCCACGGTAACCAATTCGATGGATACCACCACGTCCGACGCCGCTGTGCTCACGGTGATTGCGGCTCTGACTCCGCCGACGATTTCGACTCAACCCGTTTCGCAAACCGTGACAGCCGGAACCGCCGTTACCGTCTCTGTGACCGCCTCCGGCACCGGCACGCTCAAATACCAATGGACGAAAGGCGGCGTGAACATTGCCGGAGCCACTTCTTCCAGTTACACGATCTCGAATCCGGCAACGACCGACTCCGGCTCCTACGCCGTCATGGTTACGAACACGGTGGGAACTGCTTCGTCGACGCCCGTCACCTCCAATGCCGCAACGTTGACCGTCAACGCTCCGATTTTGCCAACCACGATCACTTCGCAACCCACCGCTTTGACAGTGACCACTGGTCAATCGGCCTCGTTTAGCGTGACTGCGACCGGTTCCGGAACGTTGACCTACCAATGGCGCAAAGGCGGCACCAACATTTCAGGCGCGACTTCCTCTTCCTACACGATCTCTGGAGCAACAACCAATGACGCTGGCAGCTACTCGGTGGTCGTCACGGGCACGGGCGGCTCGGTCACTTCAAATTCTGTTACGCTCACCGTCAACGCACCGACGGTCATTACTCAACAACCCACCGCTCTCGCCGTGATCTCTGGCCAGTCCGCGACATTGAGCGTCGCCGCAACGGGAACTTCGCTTACTTACCAATGGCGCAAAGGTGGCACGAATATTTCCGGTGCAACCTCTGCGAGCTATACCATTGCCACCACCACAAGCGCCGATGCTGGAAGTTACTCAGTCGTCGTTACGGGTACGGGCGGCTCTGTGACATCCAACGCTGTCGCGTTGACCGTAAATCCCGCTCCGATTCCCGGAGCTCCGGATGGTTACGCCACGTTGGTTACCGGCGGTGCCGCGGGCACTGCTATTACAGTCACCACGGCGGCGGAACTGCGCACTTACGCGGAATCAGCCCCAGCCTATGTCATCACTGTTTCCGGCACCATCAATCTCAGCGGTTCGGTTGCAGTGAAATCGAACAAAACCATCCAAGGCGCGAACGCGTCCTCCACGATTGTCGGTCAGCTCGATCTCGGCAGCGGCGTGAACAACGTCATCATCCGCGGCCTTAACGTCACAAATACCACCGGCAACGGAATCACCCTCCGCAATGCCAGCAGCGTTTTCATCACGCACTGTTCGGTCTACGATTGCGGCGGCAACTTGATCGAAATCAGCAATGGCTCGGATTACGTCACCGTTTCCTGGTCGGAATTTTATTACAGCAGCACCTCCTTCACCAATCGCAAAGCTCTCTTTGTCGGTGTCGCTGGTTCGGAAACCAAAGCCCTCCACGTGACATTGCACCACAACTGGTGGTCCGATCTTTGCGATCAGAGCATGCCGAACGGCACGTGGGGCTACGTGCATCTTTACAGCAATTGCTTTGGCGCCACCGTGGTCGCCAACGCCTTCAACAACACCAGCGGCACCGTCGCCAGCGATAACGCCCAATTCCTCGTCGAGCGCAACAACTACAACCGGGTCAAGGATCCATTGTACAAGGAGAACCTCGACACGACGAAAGCCATGGGCCGCATCCGCGCGATGGCTAACACCTTTACCAATTGCACGGGCAAAGCGGTTGATGCGGGCACCGATTCCGTTTTCACGCCGATTTATTCCTACGAAATGTATCATCAAGACGACGTCGATGCGGCCTTGCCCTCGCTCGTTGGCAACACGGGTGGCGCGAGTTCCACCACTCCTACGTCGTCGACCGCCAGCGTGAGCGACCCCAGCAGTGCGGTCTCTCCCGGCGCTTCATTCACTTTGACCGCCCTTCCGACCGGCTTCACCGCGACTTCTTATCAGTGGCGCAGAAACAACGTCGATATTTCCGGTGCAACTTCTGCCTCATACAGCGTTGGCTCGATGCAAAGCGCGAACGCCGGCACCTATACCGTGATGCTTGGACTTTCTTCTGGCAGTTATGTCGTCAGTTCGCCCCTTGATGTGCTTCTCGGCACGGACACAGGTAACGACGGCGGCTCGTCCAGTGGTGGTGCAAAACCCGCAGCCGCTGCTGCAGGTGGTGGCGGCGGCGGTGCTCCTGGCATTGCCTATCTAGCGGCGCTCTTGGCTCTCGGTTTCTTGCGAGCCATTTCTCGCCGCCGAATCGCCTGATATCGTCAAGGCCCTTCTGGGCACGCGTGAAGGAATCGGTGCCTGTGCCTCTTTGCAGGCATCGCCAGCTCCGCGCATGAGGAACACTCAATCGCCGTTTTCCAGATTCAAATGGGGGACTAGAGCACACACAATAAAACTGTAGCCGTAAATCGGTGTTACAAACCGAGCTGTCCTCGTAGGGGCGCAGTCTTGCTGCGTCCTTTCTGAGGCGAAGCCAAACCGGGCGCAGCAAGACTGCGCCCCTACAGCCGGAGTTGTGCGGCTATGACATTTTTAAAAATGCTCTAAAGCTGAAGCCAAAATCGATGCCTACATTGGCCGCTCGGCTTCGATTAATCGGGATTCTTCAATCGGTCGAAACAGGTCGCCAAAAATGGACTGCCCTTCGCTACGACTGGTCCAGACGAAATTTTATTTGTAGCATTTCAATTAATTGGATCTGCGTTCCCGCGTTTTGAATAGAAGCGAGTTGTAAGAGCGTGATCTTGCTGAAGCCGTACTCAACAGCCCCAATTCGGGTGCACCGGATTACATGTCGGCCACAAATGCGCCACAATTTTGCCGTATTTGACCTAACCTACTCAAAGACAGTTTCTAATGGAATTTTATTCATTTTAAGGTGAAGAAGCTGTTGCAAGTCATTTGATAAATAATCCAACAGTGACTTTTTTAGTACGGCCTCTCATTGCAAGTTACTGTCTTAAAGTACGATGCCAATGAATTGCGCAAATTGTGTGCAAAAACTGCTACAAATTGCGTCGGAATAGCTTACAAAGCGATTTTCAAGCTAGCATCGAAGACTAGGAAAATATATCGCAGAAGGTGCTTTAAATAAGGATCATATAAAACGTAAATTGCCGGAATTCTTGCGTGGCATGCAGTTGGCTATATCGGCGGAGCAGATCCTTTAGCGTCCACCTTCAAATCCATGAAATCTTCCCTTAAAACGTTTACCCTTTTTATCGCCCTTGCGGGCCTGGCCACGGGCGCACGAGCGGATTCGCTCAAGCTCTTCCAAGACACCACGAATTATTCGGTAGGTATTGGCGGCGCGTTTATCGCGCAGGTCGTCAATGGTCCGATCAGCAATGCCGACTACAGCGGCGCGGCTAAAATCGGCTCGAACAGCTTTCTCACTTTCTGCATTGAGCACAACGAAACGTTCAATCCTGGCAGCAGCTACACCTACAACTACGTTTTGAATAACGGTGCGGTCAACGGCGGAGCGGGCGGTCAGACTGCCCCGAATTACGACGGAGTTTCCAATGCGACCGCATTTCTATATTCGCAGTTCGCCCAAGGGTTGCTGACGGGTGCCGCGGGTTTTGCCTACAACACAGGCGCGACGGGTTACGGTTTTCTGCAAAACGCCATTTGGCATCTCGAAGGCGAGGGCATTGCCGAAAACGCGCTGGCTGCTTGGGCGAAAACCCAAGTCGGCGCCAATTGGAACGCCGACAGCAATGGGTCCTACGGTGTGCAGGCGCTCAATCTCACTTACGCTTCTGGCGCTCGCGCCCAAGATCAGCTCTACTACCACAACGTTCCTGAACAGGGTTTGACGATCGCGCTGCTCGGTCTCGCCCTCATGGGCGTGGCTGGTTTCCGTCGCCTGTTTGCAAAATAATTTTTCAACCCGTTTCACCCCGAGCGCCCGGAATTCCGGGCGCTTTTTTTTTGGCGGTGACGAGCAGTTAAAAAAAGCGCGGCTCAAAAGAAGCCGCGCTTGGAAAAGCCAATGAGTTAATTCTAGCGAGATCAGGAGATCTCGATTTGTGGACGATCTTTTTCCGGCCAGTCGACGTGGAAGAACTTGCCGCGGGGCTTGTCGACGCGTTCGTAGGTGTGGGCGCCGAAGTAGTCACGCTGGCCTTGAAGCAGATTGGCCGGCAGACGAGCCGAGCGGTAGCTGTCGTAGTAGGCGAGAGCCGAGCTGAAGGTCGGAGCAGGCACGCCACACTCGGCGGCGAGAGCAACGACTTTGCGCCAGTTTTCTTGGGCCTTCTTGACGGTTTTGTTGAAGTACGCGTCGAGCAGGAGATTTGCGAGGTCAGGCTTGCGGGCAAAGGCCTCGGTGATCTTCTGCAGGAACACGGCGCGGATGATACAGCCGCCGCGCCAAATCTGAGCGATCTCACCGAAGTTGAGCTTCCACTTGTACTCTTTCTGGGCTTCGCGCATGAGCTGGAAACCTTGGGCGTACGAGCAGATTTTCGAGCAGTACAACGCGTCGTGAATGGCGTCGATCAGGGCTTTCTTGGAGCCTTTGTATTTTTTCTTCGGGCCTTTGAGGATCTTGGAAGCGGCGACGCGTTCTTCTTTCACTGCGGAGATGCAGCGGGCGAAAACGGATTCGGCGATCGTCGGGGCGGGCACGCCCATGTCGAGCGCGTTGACGGAGGTCCATTTGCCGGTGCCTTTTTGGCCGGCGGTGTCGAGGACGATGTCAACGAAGGCTTTTTTCGAGGCGGGATCTTTTTGTTTCAGGATGTCGGCGGTGATTTCGACGAGGAAACTGCCAAGCATGCCCTGATTCCATTCCGAGAAAACGGCGCCCATTTCGGCGGCTTTCATGCCGAGCAGGCCCTGCATTAAAGCGTAGGCTTCACAGATCATCTGCATGTCGCCGTATTCAATGCCGTTGTGGACCATCTTGACGTAGTGGCCGGCACCGTTTTCGCCGATGTACGTGGCGCAGGGAACGCCGCCTTCAATGGGTTTGCCAGGAGCGGCGCCTTCCAGCGGGCGGCCGGTCTTGGCATCGACCTTTGCGGCGATGGCGTTCCAGACGGGAGCGAGTTCTTTATACGCGGCGGGATCGCCACCGGGCATGAGGGCGGGGCCGAAGCGGGCGCCTTCTTCACCGCCGGAGACGCCGGAGCCGATGAAGCGCAGGCCTTTTTCGCGGAGATTTTTCTCGCGACGAATGGTGTCGGTCCAGAGGGCGTTGCCGCCGTCGATCACGATATCGTTTTGCTCAAGAAGGGGGATGAGACTGTCGATGACGGCGTCGGTACCTTTGCCGGCTTGGACGAGGATGACGATCTTGCGGGGCTTGGCGAGGGATTGGACGAATTCCTCAAGCGTCTTTGCGCCAACGAGGCCGCCGGGCGTATTGGGATTCTCGGCGACGAATTTTTCCGTCTTTTCCGTGGTTCGGTTGTAGACCGAGATTTGGAAGCCGTGGTCGGCTATGTTGAGAGCGAGGTTCTGACCCATCACGGCCAGACCGATGAGTCCGATGTCAGATTGTGCTTTGGGCATAGGGATGTGGAGCCCGACAGCTAGCCAGAAAGGGCGGCTGAAAACCACCCCAAAAATTAATGACACCGATAAGTTGGCGCAGGGGTGCCTGCGTTACTATTTAGCCGGCTGCGTTGTAGTCGGTGCGGACTTGGACGGCGCCGGGTTTTTCCGTACGCCCGGCTTGGTCGCGTCCTGCTGCTGCTTGTCGTCGTACGATCCTTTGGTGGGAAACCATTGGGCGAGGATATCGACGAGGGGTGTGAGGGCTTTGGGCTCGTTGCGGTTATAGATCCAGTTGAAGCCAATCACGCCAAAAACGACCGCCAGCACAATCACTAGAATGATCTTGTTCATCCCCGCCACTTTCCTGAACAGGAAGATGAGAAGCGACAGGATCACTATGCCCAAGATGACCTTAATCCAGAACTGCCCGGAGACGTTCTGTAATTTTTCGAGAGGGGTGACTCTTTCGGCGGCAGCAGCCAGGAGCAGTAACATACGGCATGAAAGATATCCCAGTGGCCGGCTCTGACCAGTTAAATTGTTTCGCCGGCCGGCCTTTAGCTTCTTTTTGGCAAAGCGGCGCTTGCGTGGCCCGGGATGTGTTTATGTTTGGCTCAGCACGTGTTAAACTGCCAGATTTCCGCCAACGCCATGGAAGAAGCCGAATATTCGCGTCGTACCCGCCAGAAAAAGCCCAGCTTTTCCATTAGCGAGACTTTGAGGGCATACTTGCGGCGTTACCGACGAGAGCGCGAGCTGCCCGTACCTTACGAGCGTCTGCGCCGCTTCACGGAGACGGCTCCGCTGTACGATGAAAACGGCAAGCCGACACTTTGGGAAACCGTCGTTTATGACCGGCTGGAAATGGAATCCCTGCAGGAGGATCTGAAGCGGATCTATGCGTTGTTGCGTGTCGACGGCGATCTCTCGGTGATGCAGCACCTTTATGTCGACCGGATCGATTACTGCGCGTTCGGCAATTCCGCGCCATTTCGTATCCGGATTGTGAATGCGTACAACGACAACCCGGATTACTTTTACATCAAGCGAGGCGACGCTTCCCGTGTTTATGGGTTGGAATTGGAGCACCTGCTGTCGCCAAATCGAATGCATTATCTCACCTACGGCGACACCTTGGTCGAGGAGCACGTGGCCGGCATCCCCGGGGATGTCTTTATCAGCCGCTGGCTGCACAGCGAAGAACTAAAACCAATCCGCGTAGCCAAAGAATTGGTGAAATTCAACGAACGCTGCTTTGTGCGCCTGCTGGGCGATATGCGCAGTTACAATTTTGTCGTTGTGATCACTCCCGACTTCGAGGGCGCGCAAATCCGCATCCGTGCGATGGATTTTGACCAGCAGACCTACGAGGGTCGCATGAATCTCTACAAACCGCAGTTTTTCCGGGAGAACAAGCCGCTCGCACTTTTCTGCGTGCAACATCTTCGGGTGGAAACTGCGCGCCAATATCAGCGTGAGGAACAAGTCTTGATGCTTCAACGTAGAGCAATCATTGGCGAACGGTTCGATATGATGCTCGATGCAATGTCGCGTGACGAACTCGCGCCGATGGAAAATGTAATCGAGCTGCGCGAAGGCCTGGCGGCTCACTACGGACGGACGGCCTATCTTCGATGCAATTCCATGGGTGAACTGGTTCGGGAGAACATGGAGAGCATTCGCCTGGCGGTCGATGCACCGCAAAAAGCCGCGACCCGGCCCGAGGAATACGAATAAGCGGAAAGATGCCGGAAATCAGAGGTCGGGAGTCGGCATCGGTATTCCAACACCCGCGTGCCGGCCTTGGCGGCGGGCCGTGCTGAGTTCACCGCCATTGTTGTTTATGCGGGTCGAAACAGGTTCTCCCGGCAAATATTTTCGTAAAAATGGCGGCATTTCACCACGACCGCCGCGTTGGAAATCTCGCCAGAGAGCTGCGGCGACGAGACCGGAGTTTTGGCGAAGCTCAATTGTTAGGAAATCGAAAAGGAGCTCCATCAACGTCACGAGTGCGATGGCATGATGGCGGCCTTCACGTTCGAAAAGCCAGTCACTCAGACGCAAAAAGGAGAAAAACGGCGACGGAATTTTGCCGGTTTCAGCTGCTCCCCACACGAGTGGCGTGGTCTCGACGAAATTGCCGCTATTCCCGATCAAGTCCCAATAACGCGCAAACCGGCGCAGGCGCTGCATCGTCGGAAAATCGATCAATTTATTACGCAAAATTTCGTAGGTGGGCAGCGGCGAGTAGGCCATGTCCCACGTTTGGTCGTGCCGTGAAATCGGTGTGCCGCGCAGGCGTTTGAGAATGCCGACCTGTATTTCGTGCGGGTGCAAGGCGACGAGGCGATCAAAGCCGGCGGCAAAACTTTCCAACGTCTCGCCCGGCAGTCCGGCGATGAGATCCGCGTGGAGATGGACGGTGGTTTTGGCCCGGAGGTAGCGGAAATTGTCTTCGAGCTTTTCGTAGTTCTGCCGACGGCTGATCAGCGTGGCCACTTCGGGATTGAAAGTCTGCACGCCAACCTCGAGTTGCATAGAGCCGGCGGGAAAACGTGCCAGCAATTCGCGCAGTTCGGGCGGCAAGCGGTCGGGCACCATTTCGAAATGCAGAAAAATGCCGGGCCGCAGACGCGCGAGGAAAAATTCCAGAATTTGCCGGCTGACCGCGAGGTTCAAATTGAAGGTTCGGTCGACGAATTTAAAATGCTGCACGCCTCGCGTAAGCAGCCGATCAAGCGCGGTGAGGAACGCATCGAGAGGCGCTTGCCGAACCGGTATATCGAGGGAAGACAGGCAGAACTCGCAGCTAAATGGGCAACCGCGCGAAGCCTCGACGTAAATCAGACGATGCGCAACATCGTCTTCACGGTATTCATCGTAGGGAAGCGTGAGTTTGGCGAAATCGGGCAGCGGCGCCGAAATGATTTTTCCCGCCGGTGGCGAACCCGCGAGAATTTGACGGCAAAGTTCGGCAAACGCCAGGTCGCCTTCACCCTTGATCGTATAATCGGCAAATTTGACGATGTCTTGTTGTTCGGTTTCATAACTGACCTCGGGGCCTCCGAGCATGACGATCACGTCGGGGCGGGTTTTTTTCAGCAATGCCACGAGTTCGGTGGTTGGTGTAGCGTTCCAGATATAGACGCCGAGTCCGACAATGCGCGGATTGTGTGACAGGATTTTCTCGGCTATTTCCAACGGCCGCTGGTTGATAATGAATTCATCCAGCACCGCACGCGGACGCAGATCCCCCAAGTTGGCCAGCAAATAACGCAGGCCAAAGGAAGCGTGAATGTATTTCGCATTAAGCGTCGCAAGGACGATGTCAGGCATCGGGCTCCACGATCAAAGCATCGTGGAGAAATCTCAAACGCCAAAGCTGCAAATCCCAAAGGCTCTGCTACGCGGGGGCGGCTCCGCTTGGTTCCAAACAGACCAAAGACATGGGTGACAGGTGTTCGGAGACATAGGTAGCACTCGCGAGCCAATCGCCGAAGCTGTCATTGCCGGTGTTAGCGTTGTCACCCGCTGCCCGAAAAAAAGCGGATGCCGACGAAGCGGCATCCGCGATGTAATATTAGGACTGGATAATGGTTAGATCAGGAGGACGGCGATGGCTTTGTCATGCTCGGCGTCGGTCATGTAGGGGATGCCGGTTTCCTTTGCGGTTTCGCGGTTGGCGGACATGAGATCATTGCGCGAGAGGTCGCAGAGGCGCGATTTGCGAGCGCCAGCCATGAATTGTTGCAGGCCGCAGGCGAGCTTGTCGGCGTAGCCGTACATCGCGATCGCGCCGAGCGGGATGTTTTTCATTTCGGCGGCGCCGACTTTCTTCGCAACGGATTCCCAGGCGACGAAGATCTCCTCGGGCTTGTCGCCGAAGGCCGTGACGGACGGGGGCAAGTCTTCCCAATGGCCGTGAACTTCGGCGCGTTTCTCGGGGCGGAGCACGCCTTCGATGTTGCTGCCGAGGAAGGCGGGGATCATCGGGGCGCGGCCCATGCAGACGAGCTTCACGAAGGGAGCGCCAAGCGTGAGGGCTTTGAAGACGTGGTCTTCGCGGGCGAAGCCGCCGGCGAACGACAGGTCGGGAACTTTCATGCCGCGGTCGGCGAGCATTTTGGTGTACTCGTAGGCGCGGGTGTGGAGCGAGAGCGAGGGCACGCCCCAGTATTCCATCATGTTCCACGGGCTCATGCCGGTGCCGCCGCCCGAACCATCGATCGTAAGTAAATCGAGTCCGGCGTCGGTGGCGCAACGAATCGCGAGAGCCAGCGCCTCCATACCGTAGGAACCGGTCTTGAGCGTGATGCGCTTGTGGCCAATGCTGCGCAGGTAGGCGACGGCTTTCATGAAGTCTTCGCGGACTTGGGCGGCGTTGTTGAGGTTGGTTCCGCCGAGGCGGCTGTGGCGGGCGAAGTGGCGGATGGCGCCTTCCTTGAAACCGGCTTCGACGACGGGATCGTACGGATCAGGATCGACGATGTAACCGCGATCTTTGAGGAAGCGAGCATACTCGATGTTATCGACCTGGATTTCGCCGCCGATGCATTTGGCGCCCTGGCCCCACTTGAGCTCGAGGATGACTTTATCGCCGTATTTGTTTATCAAATACTCAGCCACGCCGTTGCGGGTGTCCTCGACGTTCATTTGCACGATCATCGCGCCGTGGCCGTCGTAGTAGCGGAAGAAAACTTCAATGCGGCGGTCGAGTTCGGGCGAAATTTCGATGCAGCCTTTTTTGAGGACGGATTTTTTGTCCACGCCGACAACATTTTCACCAACGACGATCGGGAAACCAGCGAGCGCGGCGCCGATGGCGAAAGAATTCCAATAACGTGCGGCGACGAAGGTCGAGCCAAGCGCGCCGGTCATGATCGGGACGCGGCATTTTACGGGAATGTTGCGACCGAACTGGGTCGAGATGTCGACGTTGGGGAAGATGCAGTTGTCGGCGTCGTGGTTGCCGTTGTTGCCGTGCCAGCCGTAGGCGTAGCCTTGGATGCGGAGCGATTGATAGCCGACACCGACTGCGGTGGTGTTGGATGAGCCAGAGGTGATGTAGCCGAATTTGCGCGGGTAAAGCAGCTCGCGTCCGCGCATCGACGAAAGCCATGTCTCGCATTTACCTTTGCAGGCGGAGTCGCAAAGGGTGCAGAGGCCGGATTCACAGGCGTTGCCTCGGTTTACGGTGCCGAGCGCGTCATTACTTTTTCTCCATTCGATCATGACAATTAGGTTTAGGGTTGGAGGGGTTGTGAGTGCGGCGCTCTCCGGGAAAAAACCCAAGCAGGCGCCAAGGAATACGAACGCGGAAACGCTGATAAGAAACACTGGCAGAGGCGAGAGCTAACTATGAAAATATTTCATAGCAACGTCCGCCATTTGCTTTCCGGAGAATCTTTACTCGGCATTGGAGGCACGGCTTTGTGCATCTGCCGCCTTCCGATCTTCAGTTGCGCAGGGCCCGCAAACAACCGCGCAGGTGAAACCGCAGTTTACCGAAATGTCTCGTCATGAGATCGCGCCAGACCGCTCGTCCATTGAGGGCGAGTTGCTGAGACCGCGTCAGAATGTGGTCGGTGATCATGCTACATTCTATTCTACGGATTTGGCGCTGAGATGTTACAAGGTAACGGCTAATGAACTACGGAAGTTATTTTAGCAGAGCGTCTTAAATCGATATTTCTGCTTGTAGAAACAGCCCGCAAGTGGAGCCCGAAAGGACATTCTTAAATTGTGCTCGAGAAAACTTAAGCTGAGAAGGAGCGACGAACTGCGGATTAAATTTACCTACAAACGCTTACTTCTGTGCCGATGCAGTAACTGATTTTGACATTGAAACCCAATCTCATTTAGCTTCCCTTCATTCTGTTATGTCCACGCCTGAAGAAAATAAGCCTAGCAATCTCGTGCCGCTGACGGAGCTTCCCGTTGGTTCCAGCGACCGGGTTCAGGAACTTTCGGGCAAGACGGAGGTTTGTCAGCGACTGCGTGAAATGGGCTTTTGCGAATCGGCCGTCATCGAAAAAGTGTCGGGCGTTCACACCGTACTTTGCCAGGTTTGCGGCACGCGCATTGCGCTGTCCGACAAGGCCGCGCAACACATCCTGGTGGAGCAAATCCGCCGCACTGCCTGAGCTCGGCAAAGTCGCTGGTTTTTTGTCGATATGACCGCGTTGTTGAAACTTTCCGAAATGGTCGTCGGTTCCCAAGCCGTGGTGCGTGAGTTCCCGAAACAAGGCTCGGCTTTTTTGCGTTTAAGGGAAATGGGCGTGATGCCGGGAACGGCGTTGACGCTGGTGCGGCTTGCGCCGTTGGGCGATCCGCTGGAGATCAAAGTCCGCGGTTACAACCTGACATTGCGCAAGAGCGAGGCCGAGCACATCCTCGTCGAAGCCAAATCATGAGCGCTGAAATCCGTTCTCCCGCGGCCCCGCGCACGCCGGTTTACGCTTTTGTCGGAAATCCGAATTGCGGCAAAAGCACGCTCTTTAACGCACTCACAGGACTAAAACAGAAGGTCGGCAACTATCCGGGAGTCACCGTTGAGAAGAAGATCGGCGAGACGTATTCACAACATGGGCACCCGATAAAAATCATCGATCTGCCGGGCGCGTATTCGCTCGCGGCGCGTTCGCCGGACGAAGCAGTTTTGCGCGACGTGCTGCTCGGGCGCCGCGCCGATACGCCGCAGCCGGATCGCGTTGTCTGTATTCTCGATGCCTCGAATCTGGAGCGAAACCTTTATCTTGTTCACCAGATTCTCGATCTGGGAAAACCGGTGATTCTGGCGCTGAACATGATGGATCTCGCGGCGAAAGCCGGACTCGAAATTCGCATTGCGCGACTCGAAAAAGCCCTCGGTATTCCGGTGATTCCCTGCGAAGCGGCCAACGGAAAGGGCATCGTGGAATTGCGTCTCGCGATGAGCCGCAACGACCTGCCGCTGGCGAAGCACGCGTGGGAAATTCCCGCCCCGATTGCGCCAGCGGTTTCCGAACTAGCTGCCAGTCTCCAAGAAAACGACGGCAAGGCGCCGCTGAGCGCGCGTGCCGAGGCCTTGTTGTTGCTGACTGACCAGGACACCGTGCGTGTGACAGGTTCGACGCCGTTGCATCCACGCACCAGCGAGATTTTTCGGGGCTGGCAAAAGCGTTGGGAAAAGGAAGGCACCGACTGGGCCGGCACGCTGGTCGGCAGTCGTTACGATGCGATCACCGAGCTTTGCAATCGCGTGATCGAGCGCAAAGCGAACCTCGGTCCAAGCCTAAGCGATCGTATTGACCAAGTGGTGACGCATCCGGTCTGGGGCTGGATGTCGCTGGCGGCGATCATGACGCTGCTTTTCCTGTCAATTTTCACGCTGGCGGAGTACCCGATGAACTTCATCGACAGTCACATCGCGGCGCTGGCCGACTGGGTAAAACATACGATGGCCGAAGGCGACCTGCGCGATTTGATCACCGACGGTGCGATTGCCGGCGTGGGCGGTGTGCTGGTGTTTCTGCCGCAGATTTTGATTTTGTTTCTGTTTATTGGTTTGCTGGAAAGCACGGGCTACATGGCGCGCGCGGCTTTTATTATGGACCGGCTGATGAGCCGCGTTGGCTTGAACGGCCGGAGTTTCATCCCGTTGCTCAGCTCCTATGCCTGCGCGATTCCGGGCATCATGGCAACCCGAACCATTGAAGACCAGAAAGACCGCCTGACCACGATCCTCGTTGCGCCGCTGATGAGCTGTTCGGCGCGTTTGCCGGTGTATCTGCTGATGATGGCTGCACTGGTGCCCGGCGAACGCGTGCCGCTGCTGACCAAGGTGGGCATCATGCTGCTCATGTATGGGCTCGGCACGTGCGGCGCCTTTGGCTTTGCCTGGCTTTTCAAGCGCACGCTGCTCAAAGGCGAACCACCGCTCATGATCATGGAGCTGCCGCCCTATCGGCTGCCGCGCATACGCGACATCGCGTTTCACATGGTGGAACGCGCGTGGATGTTTTTGAAAAACGCCGGCACGGTCATTCTTGCGATCTCGATCGTGCTGTGGTTCCTGGCGGCGTATCCAAAAGCTCACGACGGTGCGACACCGACGCAGCAGCTCGAACAAAGTTTTGCCGGAAAGGCTGGACATGCACTTGAACCGGTGATCCGACCGATCGGGTTCGACTGGCAAATTGGCATTGGCCTGATCAGTTCGCTGGCGGCGCGCGAGGTTTTTGTAAGCACGATGGGTGTCGTTTTCAACGCCGAGGGAAGTGACGAAGACACCACGCCGCTGCGTCAATCAATGGCCAAGGCAAAATGGCCGGATGGGCGGCCGCTGTTTACCCCGCTTGTTTGCGTTACGCTGATGGTCTTCTATGTTTTCGCCATGCAGTGCATGAGCACATTGGCTGTGGTGAAGCGCGAAACGAATTCGTGGCGCTGGCCCTTGTTTCAATTGGTGTACATGACGGGCACGGCCTGGGTCGTCTGCCTGATCGTATACCAAACCGGCCGCGCACTCGGTTTTTAAGGAAGATCGATGTTCGACAACTGGCAAACTCCCATCGCGATCCTGGTCGTGCTACTCGCGCTCGCGGCGCTGGTGCGCGGCGCGATTTCTAAAAAGAAAAAGCCTGGCTGCGGCGGTGGCTGCTGTCCGACGGATAAATTCAAGGCCGGACTCAAGCACTGAAGCCCGGATAAGGCTTCTTGCAATTGGTTATAGTCCCGGTGCGACCGCGAAACGCGTGAGGATGGGGGCGTTTTTTACGAGATCGTCCGAAAATTCTTCACGTTTCAGCATCGCGGCAAAAACCTCGAGGACTTGCGCCAACAGGCTGCCAAACGACCAACCCGCGTCGGCCTGACCTTTTGGCAGCTTAACTTTTTCGAGGTAGCGCAACCAATGCGCACGAGCCTGTGAGTCGAGCCGGGCACGGACTTCGGCAAAAACTTTTGGCGAAGTTTCAAAGAGAGCCGACAACTCAGAGAGCAAAGCGTCACGAAACTCGGCGGCTTTTTTCAGCGAACCCTGATCGCAAATCAGATTGATCCGGGCGAAGCGAAGGTGATAGCCGACCTCCCAAAGTTCCGGGCCACTGAAGCCAAGGCTGCGGGGACCTCCGCGCGGCCATTCGGTGCGACCGCTCAAGTGATCTTCAAGCAGCGCCAGTATGATCTGTTTTTGCAGGGCCAAATAATGCCGGGCGTGAAGAGCGCTTAATGCTTCACCGAACCGGCTGCAAAAACTATTCGGACCGAAGGCGCTGCTCGCGATCCAGAAAAGAGCCTGCTCGTCCTGAGCCTGGTCGATTTTCGCGAGCACGCGGCGAAATTCATAAGTGGCGTAGCCGGCCGCGGATTCGTCGGCCGGCATTTGTGGCACGGGGGATAAATGAAGCGCCGCTTCCTCATAAGGATCGTTGCTTTGGACCGACGCGACCAAGCGACCGATGCTATCATTCTCCGAGGAGTTCTGTACGTTCTTCTTAAGCACGACAAAATCCTTGGTGAACTTTAGAAATGGAAATTCCTCCCACGCAAATCATGTGCGAAAATTAGGAGGCCGCTGAAAAGCGGACAAGGGCAAAATACGATTAAGGACGATGGCTCTGCGAGCCGTCTGCCATGCAAAGTGTTCGGACGTTTTTTTGCCGCCGTTTATTCCAATATAATAGTTTGGTTTGTATAAACGCCGCAAAAGGAAGCCATGCCCCGTCGCTTATTCGGGCTGATATTTTGCGCGTTCGATGCCGAACCAGTTGGAAAGAAGCTTTCGTTGTGCCGGTGTCAACCGGGCAGCGGGATGGGCGAGTTTGTAGGATGCGAGCGGCATCTCGCCTTCGGAAACCTCGTCGGCGCACTGTTCGAGTTTTTGCGCGGCGCGTTTGGGCGAGAGCTCGCCAAGGGTTGAAAAATTAAGATGACTTTTGCCCTCTTTTACATGGTGTGCGATCCACCAGCCAAAAGGCTGAACCTCGGTATACCATGGATACCGTGTTTGGTTGGAGTGACAGTCATAACAGGTATTTACGAGCAGCTGTTTAATGCCGGGATCGGGGTCGGTGCGGACGATCAAGTCGTTGGGACCGGGGGGCAGGCCCTGATCTTTCGCCGGTCGCAGCAGCTGAATGGCCAAAAAAAGCACAAGCAGACCGATCAGGACTTTTTTCCACATGATGACCGACGTTCATGATTTTTGCCGTGAGGGCAACTTTTCTGGTGGGCTTTGACAGCTGACCGTTGGATTTCGAAGGAGAAAAGAACCGCGGTGGTCCCCATTTGCCCGCCCCTTAAAAATACGTTGTTTCTGACCAAATTTGCAGGCGCCCGATATCCTCCAACGATCGCCAAAGGAGGATTATCCCTATCGGATGGTTTGTAACGTAATACGTGACAAACTGGATTGGCCGAAGAAACAAATCCTATCGGAAATTCGCAGATAACACGACTCCCACAAACACCCGTTCGTGTTTGTGGGATAGATGTTGGTCGCGGTGCTGAAGTTTTTGCGCGGCCTCAGGTGGTCAGCGGTTGCACGCCGAGGGTGCCTTCGAGTTTGTCGCGGTAGGCGGGGGACTCGATGGCGCCGAGCTTGGATTTGGCGTGGGTCAGGCGATTGGTTAAGTTGAGGCGTGCGACCGTATCGGCGAAGCTCGGACGATCGAGGTAGGCCTCAAGATACGAAATGTGGCGCTTCCAGAGCTGGGCTTCGATCTTCTGCTTCGCGTCAAGCCGTTCCTTGTACCAAGGACTGACGAGGAGGCTGTCGCGGGTGAAGAGCGCGCGGATTTCGGGCGAGTTGAGGCCTTTGCCTTCGTAGTGGCCGTAGGCCATGATGTGGAGCAGGGCCCGGAGTGGAGGGCAGGCGAGGGCAATGCCGCCGTCGGCAAAATAACTTTCCGCGACGCGTTTGTGGGTGGCGCAGATGTTATCCATGCCGTCGACGAAAACCTCCATGCCCTGGAGTTCGGGTTTGAGCATTTCGTCGGTGAAGACGACGTGCGGATGGTTGAAGACGCGGCCGAAATAAACGCGGACGAAGCGGGTGGTGATGCGGTAGCCGAGCCGGCTGGCGAGGATCGGTTTGCCGTCGTAGGTGAAGTCCGAGCATTTCTCCAGGCTGCCATCGGCGATGAGAGTGCGGGCGTCGCGCTCCGCGGGCGTCATGCGCGAAAACACCTCGGGGACGAGCAGGCTGACGTCGTGGTCAACCCGAACCTTTGGACCGACGTAACCGGCGGCGGAAAGGAAAATGTCGTGACCGGTGAGGATGAGCGAGATGAGGGCGGCGTTGAGATCGATGACGGGCGGCAGGGCGTTGAAGGGACCTTTGGTCAGGGCGCCTTCGGAGCCGGCACCGGTGGTCGAGGGCGATTTACCGGTCATGCTGCTGACGAACTCCATGAACGCTTCGGGCAATTCCATGTAATGGATCGGCCCGAAGACAGCGAGGGAGCGGATGCCTTTTTCCGGCGGGTTGTTGCGGCGGCCGGGGACGACGATGCTGACCGGCGTGTGGACGGGTTCGTCGGAATTGATGCAGCGATGGAGTCGCGCGGAAACCTCGGCAAGATAAGTGCCCTTGCAATCGGTGATGTCGGGCCGGACTTGGAGATAGCGAGGGTTTTTGGTCGGTTTGCCGTCGACGATGCGGGGGTGCGCGGAGGAGACGAAGTACTTCGGCGAAGAACCGTTGGCCTCGGCGGCGGCCTTGATGAGCTGTCGCATCGGGGCGGTGTAGGCGTTGAAACCAATGGCGTCCTCAATGATTTCGCGGGCGCTGTCTCCGTTGAGTGGTTCGTAGTTGGAGAGGAACGTGCCGGGCGAAGCCATATCGGCTTCGGCCTGGTGGTCATAGCCGCGATGGATGGCGTCATCGGGGCGCTGGAAGAGCCGGGCCTCGCAGTTTTCCACGAATTTTAGCGATGGCGCGAGGGTCGGCATCGGGATGCTCGGGCGGGAGGCCACATTTTGTGCGGGGGCCACGACGGAGGCGGTGATGTCGTCTTCGCGCTGCACCTTGGCCGCGGGATGAAAGTCGGAGCGCAGTCCGAAAACGCGCCAGGAGCCGTCTTCCTCGAAGCCGACGCGGAGGAAGCTGGAGACGAGCTTGCGGCCGTGGAGTTTGAGTTCGTTGCCCAAGCGACCATTGATGGTATCGACCGAGAAATGATGGAGCCAGGCGTCGGCCCAATCGGGCTGGTAGTAGCGCTTGAGGACGAAAACGAGTTCCTTGATGTACTGCGGAATAGCGGCGAGCCAGGAGTTATATTCCTCGGAATATTCGCGTCGCGACGGCGTAAGGAGTTTGATCACACTGCCCAGCGAACGCTCAGCGCTAAGAATGGGGCGCTTGTCCTTGCCGTTGCGCGACGGATCGCGGAAGCGGTTGGAGGTATCGCGATTCAGGATGGCCTGAACCTGGTCAAAGTCGCGATCAAAGTCGGAAACGAAGACGTGGCCGGGGAAAATCGCGTAGGCGATCGCCTTGGAAATTTCAGACTTGCCGCCGCCGGATACCGTACAGGGCTTGTGGCAAAGCGTGCCTTCGGGGACGGTGCCGACGAGGCGCCAGCGGCCTTTTTCACCGGGGATCGGTTCCATGTGAACGCGGTAACCGCTCGGGCGAACATAGGTTTTGTCGGCGAGAAGCTTGAGGCTGTGGGTTTTTCCGTTGGGTCCGGGCCAGACAATGGTCTGTTTGCGCAGATCGAAACGCGTGTCTTCGCGAACGTAGATAACATCGGGGTGTTGGCGGTCGATCGCGTAGCCCTCGGGCATGAGCTGAATGCGGTCGCCGAGGCGTGCGGCGGCATCGGCGAAGGAGAACTCGCGAGTCGTCGGATAACGGACAAAGGTTTCGCCAAGATCGTAACTGGGATACACGAGGGCGCCGCCAGCATGTTCCTCTTCGACCAGACCGTAGAGATTGGCGGAGAAGCTGACCTGGGTCTTAACCTCTTTCTTGCAGTAACCGAAGTAATTGTCGGCGATGATGGTAACCATCACACCCCGGGCATCGCGGGCGGTGAGTTTGAACGCAGAGCCGTTGTTGTAGAGCTCAGTTTCGTCTTTCCAACACATGCCATCGCGACGCTGGCGCGGCGTGGCGAGATCGTAGTGCGGAAGCCCCGCGAGATGTTTTGGCACCGATGTGAGATGCGGCGCGAGGATGACGCAGCCGGTGTGACCGGTCCAGTGGTCGACATCGAGGCCGGCGTCGTTTTCGGGAAGATAGGGATCACCGGCGTTGCCGAAAATGGATTCGACGAAATCGAGATTGGCGACGAGCGAGCCGGGCGCGAGGAAACGGATTTCCATGCGTTTTTCCTCGATGAAACCAGGGACATCGGGGCAAACGAGCGGACGCAAAAGCAGCGAGACAAAACACTCGGCTTGTTCAGCACGACCCGCGGTGAAGGGCAGGCGCTGGAGCTCGCGAGGCGGATGGAGCGCGATATCGAGCATCTTCGCGTAGGCGTTTTTCGGAACGGCGAGTTTGTCGTCGGGGACCGGAAGGCCGCCTTCGGCGATGTGGAAAACACCCTGGGTGGTCCGGCGGTCATTGACGGGGTTGTGCAGAACGCCTTGGCGAATGCGGTAGCTTTTTAGGAGCGCGGAATTGAACTCATCTCCTTCGGCGGGGAGGGAAAGCGTGCGCGCAAGGCCGGCCTCATCGAGGATGAACGTGCGGGCGGGGAGGCGGGGGGAGGGGCCGATGTCCGAGAGGTAAGCTTCGAGCCAAGCCTGGATGCGTTGGTCAGCGGGGCTCAGCGGATCGATCAGCTGGCGTGTCGTTTCGCGGTAGCGCGAAAAAATGGGCGCGGTGAGCGTGGTCCAAGCAGCGCCTTCTGCGTCGGATACGGTCGGGCAACCGAGGAGGGCAAGACGCAGATTGATCGCGTGGCGGAGCTTGTCGGAGGGTTGTTCAGCGGAAGGAGTGAGCATGGAAGGAGAGGAAAGTTGGCGGCGTGAATCCATTGGGACTCAGATACCTTTTTTTATCAGCCATTGAAGTACAATGGGCAATGCAAGGATTTGAAAATGGTGAATCTCCATGAGTGACGAGAGTTTCCGTAGGCTGACGTTTTAGCAAAACCGCGCTCATGAGCGGACACGTGTAGAAAATTGGGCGTAATTTTCCATAGGAGAGGTGGTTGCGGTAGTTGTTGGACTCGGTCTGTTGGTTGCCCAATGACCGACTCGATCACGCTCTTCCCGCTCGCGCAGTATTGGTGGTTTTATGGAGTTTTCACGCTGTTTGTCGTGGCGGTTCTTGCGCTGGATCTCGGCGTGTTTCATCGGAAGGCACATGAAGTGAGTTTTCGCGAAGCGGCGACCTGGTCGGTGGTGTGGGTGGCGTTGGCCCTGCTTTTTTGCGCGGGCCTCTACTATTATAGTGTGTGGGCATTTGCGCGCGACCCCCGGCTGGTCGCGATCGAGGGTTTTGACGCGACAGCGGCGGCGCGGCAGGTGGGTTTGGAGTTTCTCACCGGATATCTGATCGAGGAAACGCTTTCGGTGGATAACATATTCATTTTTGCCGTAGTGTTTAACTATTTTGCGATTCCGCGCATGTACCAGCATCGCGTGCTGTTTTTCGGGATCTTGGGAGCGATTGTTTTTCGCGTACTGTTTATCGCGCTGGGCGCGGCGCTGATGCGGTTCCACGCGGTGATCTGGATCTTTGGCGGATTCTTGGTCGTGACGGGCCTGAAATTGCTATTGGCGCCCGAAAAACCGATCGAGCCTGAGAAGAATTTCGTGATCAGACTACTGCGGCGCGTGCTTCCGGTGACGCCCGCCTTGGATGGGCAGAAATTTTTCGTGAGAAAGGACAGTCTGTTGCACGCGACGCCGCTCTTTGTATGTTTGGTGCTGTTGGAGATGACGGATATCGTTTTCGCAATCGATTCGGTGCCGGCGATCTTTGCGATCACCAAGGAGCCGCTGATCGTTTTCACCTCGAACATTTTTGCGATTCTCGGATTGCGCGCCATGTTCTTCCTGCTCGCGGGCGTGATGCACCGCTTTTACCTGCTTAAATATGGACTGGGCGTGATTCTGATATTCGTGGGCCTCAAAATGGCGTGGCTCAACGAGGCCTTTGGCGGCAAATTTCCGATCGGCTGGTCGCTCGGAATTATTGGCGGTGTGCTCGCGGTTTCGGTTGCCGCGTCACTGCTCTGGCCGGCGTCGTCTCACGGGAAGAAATAATGGCGCAGGGCCTGCATGGCTCTTTGCACCGATTCTCCCAGCAGAAAAAAATACGCGACGCCGGCCGCAAAGACAACGTGTCCGGCCAGCACGAATAATCCGTCACGCTCCAAGAGCCCGCAGGCGAGGAGCATGATTGCCCACGCCGGGAAGGTGTTTGTGAAAGGGATCGGCAGCGGCAGCAGGAGGGCGAGCCCTGCGAGGCAGATCGCAAGCGCGTGCAGGCGGCGGAGCACCTCCGTGTTCGTCAACGCGGGCCAGCGGGGCCGCAGCATTTTCTCGAAAAACCCCACGATGCGTTGAGTGAACTTGATCAACTTTCCGAAAAATCCGGCGGGCAACTCCGTGCGCAGCAGTTTCTGCGGAAGCATGGGTTTGAGCCCCAGCGCAAGGCGCAGGCCAATGAACGCCACCACAAGTCCAAACGGTGTTGAAAGTCCGGGCAGCGGAATGGGTGTGCAGAAGGGCAGGCCGAGCAAAACCAAGAGCAAGAGATAAGCTCTCCCTTGGAGAACTTCGATCACTTCCTGGAGTTGCACGGACCGCTCGGCGAACATTTCCTGCAGGCGGGCCAGTTCTTCGGACAGTTTTCGCGTTGGCGCGGAGGAGGGGTGGCCGCGGCTGGAATCGGGGTCAGGTGCCGCGTCGGTTACCATAGAGTTCGATGTGAAGACGCGGAGCGTAGCGATAGCCGCGGGTTTTGCAAAGTTCGCTCAACCAGCCCGCACGCGATTGTAACGCGGCCTGCGTCGTTCCCTCGGGCATAAGCAGAACTTTGGCGGGCGCAATCGGTTCGTTGAGTTCGCGGAGCAGCGATTCGATCTCATCCACGTCCGAGGCGGAGGCGACGACGAATTTCAATTGAAAGGGATGATTTCGCACCCATGCGCGAATGACGTCGGGCTGCCAGCGCGTTTGTTCGTGACGTTCACGCCAGGCGGTGGGCAAGCGTCCGTCGGGAGCGGAATTGCTCAGCTTAGGACTCAGTGAAGCGAGGTCGCACGCGATGCCCTCCGGTGCCACGGTCGCCGCCGTTTCAATCGTGATATGATGGCCAAGTTTTTTGATTTCGGCGGCGAGTTGACGAATTTCGGCGGCGATCATCGGCTCGCCCCCAGTGAGAACGACGTGGCGCGCGGGATGGACGGAGATTTGTTCGAGGATTTGGTCGATGGAGAGTTGTTCCCCTTCGGGATTCCATGAGGCAAACGGCGTGTCGCACCAGTTGCAGCGTAAGTTGCATCCTGAGAGTCGCACGAAAACCGAAGGCACGCCGAGTAATTCGCCTTCGCCTTGCAGGGAATAAAAAATTTCGGAGACCAGCATCGCGGAGTCAGTTGGAGGAAGGTTTTGGCGGCAACGGTGCGTGCGAGGCGTACAAGGTTGGGTCGTTGATACCGGCTTCAATGAAGGCTTCGCGTCGTTCCACGCACGTGCCACAAGTGCCACAATGAATGGCGCCGCCTTTGTAACACGACCAGGTGCGTTTGTAGTCGACGCCAAGTCGTGCGCCCTCAGCGGCGATTTGGCCTTTGTTCATGGCGATAAACGGCCGCAGAAGTTTGATGCCCGGATAAGTGCCGAGGCGCATGGCATCGCCCATCGCCTGCATGAATTCCTCGCGACAGTCCGGGTAGATCGCGTGGTCGCCGCCGTGCGCCGCGATGACGAGTCCTTCGGCACCGACGCTTTCGGCGAAACCAGTGGCTACCGACAGCATGATGGCGTTCCGGAATGGCACCACGGTCTGTTTCATCGTGGCGTGTTCGTAGTGCCCGTCTGGAATTTTTCCGCCCGAAGCGAGGAGGTCCGACGCGAAGAGCCGGTTCATGAAATCGAGTGCAACAACTTCGTGCCTCAGGCCGAGGTTGGCCGCGTGTTCGGCCGCGAAGGGAAGTTCACGAGGGTTGTGTTTCGAGCCATAGTCGAAACTCAACGATGCCACGACGTCATGTTCGCGACGCGCCCGGTAAAGGGCCGTCACGGAGTCCATGCCACCGGAGCAGAGCACTACAACTTTCATTGTCATCCGGCAGAAAAGCACAACAATCACAGAAAACAAAGCTTCTCTGCCGGCCTTTCGCGCCGGCTTTACTTTTCCCCTTTTTGCCGGTCCTGCTCATGATCATATTTCACGATCCTCACTGTGCCGATTACGGCGCAACGGCACATCAGGAAAAACCGGCCCGGGTCTCCGCCACGGTTGCGCGTCTTCGGGCCAATCACCTCGATTGGCAGTGGCGCCTGCCGCCCCTCGCAGACGAATCTGTGTTGAAGCTCGTGCATTCGCCGCAACACCTCGAACGCCTCCAGTACGCCCACGATTTCGACGAAGATACGCCTTATTTCGAGAACATCTATGAGCATGCCCGTCGTTCGGTCGGTTCTGCGCTCGCGGCGATGGAGGCGGTGCTGACCGAAAATAAAAAAGTATTTTCGCTCATGCGTCCGCCCGGTCATCATGCGTTGCCGTCGCAGGCGATGGGTTTTTGTTATTTAAACCAAGTCGCGATCGCGGTTGTGGCGGCGCGCCAGCGTGGCTTGGGACGTGTCGCGGTGTGGGATTTCGATGCGCATCACGGCAACGGCACGGAGGACATTCTCCACGATCGCGAAGGCGTGCTCTTTGTGGATGTGCATCAGGATAAAACGTATCCAGGCACTGGACACATTTCCTCAGGCAATTGTCGCAACTACTGCATCCCGCCGCACGCGCCGCGCGAGGAGCACCTAGCCGCGTTGCAGCGCTCCTTTAACGAAGTGCAAGCCTTCAAACCCGAGCTGCTCTTTGTCTCGGCGGGATTCGATGCCTACGCGAAGGACCCGATCACGGAAATGGCGCTTGAGGTCGCGGACTATGCCACGTTGGGGCGCTGGCTTGCGGAAGCGAAGCTTCCCACGGTTGCTGTGCTCGAAGGTGGCTATAGTGGGGATGTGCCGGAACTTGTAGATTCGTTTTTGACCGCGTGGGCTGAGTAGTGTTTTGCTTTCCGTTCCTTGAACGCCACGCCTGCCTACCAACTTGTCGAAAATTCCGCGCAACTCGCGCCGCTCCTCGCCGCACTTGACCGAACCGAGGAAGCCGCTGTCGACACCGAGGCCGACAACCTTTACCACTACCGGACGCGGGTTTGCCTGCTGCAGTTTTTTGTCGCCGGGGAAATTTATCTGGTCGACGTGCTTGCCCCCGAGCTCGACCTCGAACCGCTTTGGGAGCGCCTCGCGAAGAAACATCTGCTCATGCATGGCAGCGATTTTGACCTGCGCCTGCTGCACGATCTCCGCGGTTTTAGAGCAAAGAGCATGTTCGACACCATGCTCGCCGCACAGCTTCTGAATCGCCAACGCATCGGGCTTGCCGCTTTGCTGGAGGAACATTTCGACGTCGCCCTCGACAAGGATTCCCAAAAAGCCAACTGGTCAAAACGTCCTCTTTCCAAGCGGCTCCTCGATTACGCCGCGCTGGATGTTTATTATCTGCCGAGACTGCGCGACATTCTCACGCACGAACTCGCAAAACTCCAGCGACTCGAATGGCTCGACCAGCAATGTCAGCGGCAAATCGAAGCCGCCGCCGCCGGTTTTCCCGGCAACGACGAAAACGCCTGGCGCATTGGCCGCTCCGAACGCCTGCACTCGCACGGTCTCGCCGTTCTGCACGCAGTCTGGCACTGGCGCGAAGAATGGGCGCGCAAACTTGATGTCCCGCCTTTCAAAGTCACCGGCAACGAACTCCTGATGAAGATGGCCGATGCCGCAGACCACGGCCTTTCCGTCCGCGCCATTCTCGAAACCGTCCACCTCGGCAAACGCCACGAACGCCTTGCGTCCAGCCTCGCCGCCGCGCTCGAGGCAGGTTTTGCCCGCGATCCGCACACGCTTCCGCGTCGCCGGGGGCGCAATCCTGACATTCAACCCCTTTCTGCCGCCGAACTCGCTTTGCAGGACAGCCTCAAGGCCGACCGGGATCGCGTTGCCGCGCGTATTCAAATTGACCCTACACTCATAGCGAATCGTGCCCAACTCGCCTTGATTGCGCGGGCGCCCGACAAGCTCGACGAGTTTCTCCTTCCCTGGCAGGCCGGCCTCCTGCGCAACGAACCCTCGCTCAACCCCGCCAGCCCGGAAACACCGCCGGCCTGAGTCAATGTCCGCCTCCGCCAATATCGCGCAACACCTGCCCCTGATGGCGGAGCGCCAGCCGGCCCGGCCCGCATTGAAAATTCCACGCGGTCGCACCGCGCGGGGAGACATCGATTATCTCACGCTCAACTTTGCCGAACTCGACGCCGAGGTCGACACCTGGGCCTCCCACCTGCGCAATCGCGGAGTCGCGACCGGCGATAGGACCTTGGTGATGGTTCGGCAAGGCCTTCCGCTGATTGCGGCGGCCTTCGCGCTTTTTAAAATTGGTGCCGTGCCGATCGTGATCGATCCTGGCATGGGCTTGAAAAGTTTTCTCGCCTGCGTCGGCCGTTCGCAGCCGCGGGTGTTGCTTGGAATTCCCTTCGCGCAAATCATCAGCCGCATAGCGCGAAACTCTTTTCGCAGTGTGCAGGTACGTGTGACGGCTAGCGGTAATCCTCTGGCTCGTCGCGAGCACTCTTTTTCGCCCAACAATTCGCGTCCCGCGCCGGTGGCCCGCAGCGCCGCCGATCTCGCGGCCATCCTGTTCACTTCCGGTTCCACGGGCGCCCCGAAGGGCGTTTGCTATGAGCACGGCATGTTCGACGCGCAGATTCGTCTCATTCAGGAGACTTATGTAATCGAACCAGGCGAAATCGACCTGCCCATGTTGCCGATCTTCGCGCTTTTCAATCCCGCGCTCGGCATGACGACCATCGTTCCGGAGATTGATCCGAGCAAACCCGCGCAAGTTGACCCCGCCAAAATTGTGCAAGCCATCCAGCAGGAAGGCGTGACCAACTCCTTTGGCTCGCCAACCCTTTGGGGAAAAATCGCCGACCACTGCCTCGCTCGTGATATCACCTTGCCAAGCCTGAAACGTGTCTTGTGCGCCGGCGCGCCCGTGCCCGCGCCCCTCTGGGAAAAATCGCTGCGCCTCCTGCCCAACGGCCAACTCCACAGCCCGTACGGCGCCACCGAATCTTTACCGATAAGCACTGTCTCGGCTTCCGAAATCCTCGCACTGGGACAAATCCCCCCGAAGCCTGTTTGTAATTCATTAGATGACAAACTGCCTGTTTCAGCAGTGCCGGTAGTTCAGAAAGATTGTCATCTAATGAATGACAAACGTATTGCTGCAATTTCTCAGAATGGCGCCTGCGTGGGGCGGCCGGTGCAGGGAATTGAGGTGAAGATCGTCGCCGTCTCTGATGGGCCGATAGCTACGTTTGCGGAGGTGCGCGAACTTCCGACGGGCGAGATTGGCGAGATCATTGTCAGCGGTCCGGTGGTGACGAAGGAATACGATGGTCTGCCCGAGGCGACGGCAGCGTCGAAAATTAAGGGCGGCTCTGGTTTGGTTTGGCATCGGATGGGCGATTGTGGGTACCGCGATGCGGATGGGCGGCTTTGGTTTTGCGGGAGAAAAGCCGAGCGAGTTATTACCGCTAGCGAAACGTTGTTTACCGAACCTTGTGAACGCGTTTTTCGGCCGCTGCCTGGCGTGGCTCGTTGTGCGCTGATTGGTTTGGGCAAAAAAGGCGCGCAAGTGCCTGCGTTGGTCGTGCAGCCGACAAAAAAACTTTCCGCAGCCGACGCCGTGGAATTGGCGGGGGCACTTCGCAATCAGGCGAAGCAACACTCGGCGACCAAGGGTATCGCGCGTTTTTATTTCCATCCCGATTTTCCGGTGGATGTTCGCCACAACGCCAAAATCCACCGGCTCACGCTCGCCAAGTGGGCGGCGAGCGCGCAAGCTCACGAGATTCCATGAGCAGCGCACTAGTCACAGGCGGCACTGGTTTTCTAGGACGACGGCTTGTCGAGCGTTTGCTCGCGCAAGGTCGGTCAGTGGCTTTTTTGGCGCGGCATCCAGCGGCAGAGTTGGAGCGTCAAGGCGCACGGTTTATTTGTGCCAGCCTAGACGACCCGGATGACATCCACAAAGCATGTGCGGACGTGGAAACCGTTTTCCATGTCGCCGCGAAAGTCGGCGTTTGGGGACGCTACGACGATTATTTCGCAACCAATGTGCTGGGCACACGCGCGCTTCTCGAAGGGTGCCGCAAGCACGGCGTCAAAAACTTCATCTACACGAGCACCCCGAGTGTGATCTACAACGGTTTCGACTTGGCCGACGCCGACGAAAATTATCCCCTGACCGACGAGTGCCCGAGTCCCTATCCGTTGACCAAGGCCGTCGCCGAGCGCGAGGTGCTTGAGGCTAATTCGGAGGCTTTGCGCACCGTGGCCTTGCGGCCGCATTTGATCTGGGGCGTGGGCGATCCGCACCTTGTACCGCGCGTGCTGGAACGGGCCCGAGCCGGACGGTTGCGCATCGTCGGTGACGGCAAAAACCGTGTCGATATGGTCCACGTCGAGAACGCCGTCGATGCACAGTTGCTTGCCGAGAAAGCCCTCGACGGCTGCGCACCTGGCAAGGCCTATTTTATCACCAACGATGAACCGACGCTGCTCTGGGGTTGGATCAACCAATTGCTATCGGCGCTCGGCGAACGGCCGGTGGAAAAACAGCTATCGTTGCGCACTGCCTCCACGATCGGCTTCGCTTGCGAAACGCTTTGGCGTATTTTTCCGTTAAAAGGCGAGCCGCCCATGACCCGCTTTGTCGCGGCGGAGCTGGCAAAGGATCATTGGTTCAACATCACCGCAGCGAAACGCGATCTGGGTTATCGCCCGCGGATTAGCATGGCGGAAGGCACGATCGAATTGATCGCCCATCTTAAGAAACAGGCTGGCCTCTCAGCGGAAGATTCGCCGATCTCATTCCCACCGACAAACCGGACCGCGTGAGCGCGCTACTGCGCTCAGTGCGCGACCTTGGGCTCACGTATCGGTGTCGCCGGAGAAGGCTGAAGGCGCCACTATAACAAACTACAGATTAACCTGTTATGAAATCATTCGGCCCGGTGTAAGGATTTCGGATTCACATAAAAACTGACAAAGATGCCTACACCTTGCAAAAATCGAAACATCTAAACATAAGATTTTATTAATAAGATACTTATATAATATCTATTGCCTCGATTGTCCAAAATTGAGGGCTTCTTTGTCAGAAAACCTTACAATCGATTTTGCCGAAATAAAAACAATAGCCGGGAAAATAGATATTTTAAGCCGCTAATTTTAAGCAGCTTACAAAATCAAAAAATGCACATTTTTTGCATTGGCATGTAAGTGGCTTTAGAACGGGTCAGGCTAAAAACTTAAAATGAAAACATCCCTCAAAGCACTTGCATTGGTAGCGGCTCTTTCTAGCGCTATTTCAATTGTCCACGCAGATTCACTGACCCTGACATCTGATCCCAACTATTCTAACGAAGTATCCGGAGGCGGCGCGTACATCGCCAAGATCCTCAGCGGTCCGGCCAACAATTGGGACTACTCTGGCCCAGCCAAGATCGGCACCGACAGCTTCTTGACTTTCTGCATCGAAAAGAACGAAGGCTTCAATTCCACCAGCACCTACAACTACACATTGATCAACGGTGCCATGAACGGTGGTCTCGGCGGCCAAACCTCCTTGAACTACGATGGCGTTTCGAATGCCACCGCGTTCCTCTACTCGGTCTTCGCTCAGGGCAACTTGGGTGGCGTTCTTGGCTTCACCTACGACAACACCGCCACGGGTTACAGCTACCTTCAGACCGCCATCTGGCATCTCGAAGGCGAGCTCGACACCGGCAATGCTCTGTCCGATTGGGTTAAATCCTACCTCGGCGCGGACTGGGCGGCTGACAACAATGGCGCTTTCGGCGTCCTTGCTCTGCACCTCACGGATGAGCGCCAGGGCTTGGTTCAGGATCAGCTCTACTTCCATCGCGTTCCTGATCAGGGCTGGACGGTTGCCTTTATCGGCCTCGTTTTGCTCGGCGTTGCCAGCTTCCGCAAATTCTCCTTCTCGAAATAATTCGAGCGAGAATCGTTTGAAATTTGGCACCCGGATTTTCCGGGTGCCTTTTTTTGCGTCGATTTTTTGGTTCCGGCTGGTGGAGGCAGACGCCCTTACATCCATTCAACAGCCTGAGTTGCCGGGTTGATCGAAGAACCGTGGTTCACCAGCGCGGACCGTGGAATCCATAAATCCCCTTTGGCGGGGGTTGTTTGTTCGGCAGAGGCTATTCAGATTCGTTCTTACTGATGCCGAGCTTTTCCATGAGTTCGTAGAAGGTGGGGCGACTGATGCCGAGTTCGGCGGCGGCGGCGGAAATTTTATTGTTATGTTTTCGAAGCGATTGCTGAAGCATGTCGCGCTCCAGTGCTTCGCGGGCTTCCTTGAGCGTGCCGCCTCCGCGGGTGGTGGCGTGGGTGCTGGTGAGTTCGAGGTCTTGGGCAGTCAGGCGTTTTTCACCGCCCATGATCACGGCCCGGCGCACACGATTCTGCAATTCGCGGATGTTGCCCGGCCAGTCGTGTCGCTGGATGGCACGTTGGGCCTCGGGCGCAAAACTGAGTCCCGTCTTGCCGCTCTCCTTGGCGAATTGTTGGAGGAACGATTGCGCGAGGAAGAGGATGTCTCCTTCACGATTGCGCAGGGCGGGCAGCACAATTTGCACCACCGCGAGACGGTAGAAGAGATCCTCGCGGAAGGTGCCGCCAACCATGCCTTTTTTCAGATCGGCATTGGTTGCGGCGATCACGCGGGTGTCGACCGGGATTTCCTGGCGTCCACCGACGCGTTCGATGCAGCGTTCCTGAAGGAATCTTAGGAGCTTGACTTGGATCGGCAGTGGAATTTCGCCGATTTCGTCGAGAAAAAGAGTGCCGCCCGAAGCGGTTTCAATCCGTCCTTTGCGCTGGACGTGTGCGCCGGTGAAGGAGCCTTTTTCGTGACCGAAGAGTTCGCTTTCGATGAGCGTCTCCGGAATCGCGCTGCAATTGATGGCGACGAACGGACCATCCTTGCGCGTGCTCCGGTTGTGAATGGCGCGGGCGGTCATTTCCTTGCCAGTGCCGCTTTCTCCGAGGATGAGGACGGGAGCGTCGACGGTGGCAACCTTGCGGATCGTGTCGAAGACGATTTGCATGGGCGCGCTGGTTCCGAGAATGCCGTCGAAGACCTCGCCTTGAAGGCGGCCTTGGACATCACGGTATTCGCGTTCCAGCTGGGCTACATGGAAGCAACGCTTCAGGAGGAGCTTCAGCTCGACCATTTCCACGGGCTTGCCGAGGAAATCGTAAGCGCCGGCACCGACCGCTTGAAGGGCGTTAAATTTTTCGCCCTGACCGGAAATGATCACGATTTTCGTCAGCGGATCGAGGGCGAGCAATTCCGCGAGCGTGGCTAGCCCTTCATCGGACTTGGCGGGATTGGGCGGCAGTCCCAGGTCGAGAAGAACGACGGAGGGTTTGGCGATGCGGGCTTGTTCGACCGCTTGCGCACGGTCGCCCGCTTGCAGAATTTCATAGTCCTGCGTCAGCGCCCATTTCATTTGCGTGCGGATTTCGTCGTCGTCGTCGACGATGAGGAGTTTGGGTTTCATCAGGTGCCTGGGGGAAGGGGGAGGGATACGCGAAAGGTGGTGCCTTGCCCGGGAGTGCTTTCGACCGCAATGCGGCCGCCATGGGCTTCAATAATCATCCTGCTTTGAAACATGCCGATGCCGAGCCCGTTTTTCTTGGTTGTTTGAAAGGGGCGAAAGAGCGATTTGCCGAGAAATTCTGGAGACATGCCACAACCATTGTCGGTCGCGGTGAGTACGGCCCAGTCGCCCTGCCGGCCCGTGGAGAGTCGGAGACGACCCTGGCCATTGGTGGCTTCGTGGGCGTTGAGCACGAGATTGGTGACAACTTTGCTGAACTGTTCTGAATCGACAAACAGACGTGGCAGCGGAGTCAGGGCGGTTTCGAGGGTGAACGTGGGGCCTGGTTCGAAACCGGCCAGCGCCGCGGTGACGACTGCGTTGAGGTCGGCTTCGGAGGACTGGATTTTCAGCTCCCGACGCAGTTCGCTGAGCCGGCTAATGAGATTGTTGATGTGTGCAACGGATTTGCCGACGCCACGGAGAGCATCCTGCCGGAACTCGGGGTCGTCGAAGTGCGTGGGCAGGTTTTGCAGCATCAGGCTCAACGTCGAGGCGGCGTTCTTCAAATCATGCACGAAGAATGCTGCCATGGTTTGAAACGCCTCGTGTTCGCGAGATTGCAGTAGACGCTGTGAAAGGCGCACGTTGAGCAGGCCGGAGGCGACGTGTTCGCCGATGGATTTGAGCAAATCGCAATCCTGGATCGTAAAGGAGGTTCCCGCCACGCGGTCGCCAAGCATGATGAAGGCGAGGACTTCGCCGCGACTCACGATGGGAACGCAGACACGGTTTCCGCCCTTGTGAAATTCGTCCGGATGGCAGCGGCGAAGGATGACCGCCCACATCTCGCCGGCTTTCTCGATATCGACTGGGTCGGTATGGCTGCGCAGATATTTGATGACGATCTCGGTTCCGGCGGCGTCGGGTTTGAGCGTGCGTGCTTTTTCGGCGGATAACGAAGTGGAGGCGGCAAGGGCAACTTCCCCGCGCCGTTCGTCAAGCACCCAGAGTGAGACGCAAAGGGCCTTGAACGTGTCGGCGAGCAGCATGACGACGGCTTGGCTGAAGTCGGTTTGTTCGACGCGCGAAGCGGTGCCTTCGGTGAAACGGCGCCACACCGCCTGATAGTCGTAAAGCGGACGCTTGAAATGACGGCTGACGAAACGCCGCAGGTGAAGATTGACGCGGTCCGATTGCAGGAGGACGGCGAGGCTGACCACGGCGGCGAGGGTCGCAAAGGCCTTGAGTTCGAACGAACCTTCGCTGCCAAAGTGCCGGGCGAACGAGGCAAGCAGGCCGACCACGAACAAATATATACCGGCAATAACGATTGTGACGGTTCCCTGCAGAACGGATTGCGAAGGATGGACATTAAGAGCGAGCGGTTCGTCGCGAAAGATCGAGCGAAAGATGAGCAAGGCCGCAACGAGCAGGCCGCAGGAGTTCAACGATTCCATGGCCGGGGTGATTTCCCGGTAAAGCAGAGCCTGGCTGGCGGTGAAAATGCGGATGATGAGCAGGACCGCCGCCCCCATGAGCATGAATTTTATCCGCCAGCGGATCAGGCCAACCGAGGCACGGAAACTCCGCTCGAGGTTCATCAGGACAAGGATCGCGCTAACCAATAGCAATAGATAGCGGAACATGCCGAAGCCGCCCAAGATGAAATGCGGCATGGGGTCGGGTTTGTTGTCGTAGGCGATGATGGGCAGGCTTTGTGGGAAAATCACGCTGATGCCGACCGGCAGAATAAAGGCCGCTACTAATATCCATCGCCAACGCGATACACATTCACGGGCGTTTTCCCGGGCATAGGTAAGGCTGAACAGAAGCCAGAAGCCTGGAAGGAACGCCGCTCCGATGCCGCAGGCATGCAACCATTGGGCGAGGTGTCCGAAGGCGGCCTGGTTTGAAGCGAAGCCGCAGAACGTGCGCTCGACGGCCAAGGTCAACATGCCACCGACAAACGCCCACATGGCAATGGAGCGTCGGGCCCGCAAGGCCGCGATCAACGCCAGCACGCCGGCGCCCATGGCGCTCAGAAAGGCGAGAATCTCGGCGGTGTGCATGCGGTCGGCGAGGCAGCGGTCCTACGTGAGGCGATGAGGGGCCAGTCGGCTGGTTATTTTGGACCGGAGAGGACTTTGCGAGCCTCGGCCGCCAAATCGGGACGCAAGCCGGAATCGATCGCTTTCTGCAGCGATTGTCGGGCGCCGGCGGTGTCTTTTGATTGTTGTTGGGCGAGGCCCAAATAGTAGAGCAGTTCGGGATCGTTGGCTTTTGCCGGTACGGCCTGTTTTAGGAGAGTGACCGCACGGCTTGGCTCCCCGCCTTTTTTGAAAAGCAGGATGCCGAGGGCGCGGGCGATTTCAGGATCGTTGGGCAGAGCGGCACGGGCTTGTTGCGCGAGTTCGTAGGCCTTGGCGTCAAAAGTCGGTTGAGCGGCGGCGAGGACGGCGATGCGGGCTTTGGCTGGAATAAAATCAGGGAACCGGGCCAGCGCTTTTTCACACGCCTGGCGGGCGCCGGCGAAATCGCCCTGTTGTTCGAGAAGGGCCGCCGAGGCCATAAGCGCGGCGACATGGTTAGGGTCGGCGGCGAGGACTTGTTGAATCTGGCCGACAGCGGAGGGCTTCGGCGCCTGCGACAGATCGATCATCTCCAGCAAGGTGCGGATTTGGGAAGCGTCCGGCGCATTGAGGGGTATGGCGATTGGTTTGGCTTCGAGTAAACTCAACGCTTTTTGCAGATTGGCTTCGGCATCCGCGACGCGTCCGACGGCGTAGTAGGCGAGACCGGCTTCATGGAGTAACGCAGGATCGTCGGGTAGTTTTTGCGTCGCTTCGGAGAGAAGGCTGGCGGCCCAACCGTAGTCTCCGGACTGATAGGCGATTTGCCCGAGGGTGTGTGCTATGGTGGGGTCATCTGGTTCGATTTTGCGGGCGGCGCGGGCGGCTTCAAGCGCCTTGGCGGTGTCCTTGGAGAGAGCATGAAGGCGGGCGAGGCGGATGAGAGGCGTGGCATTGGCGGGGTTGGCCGCCGCGGCTTTTTGCAGCGTGGCGATGGCTTTGGGGCGGGCGCCATCACGCTCCTCGAACGCAGCGAGACGGGTGAGTGCAGTCGGATCGTTCGGCTGCGCTGTGAGGATCTTTTCCAGGAGCGCGCGATTTTCCGCTGTGGCGGAGTCGGGCGTCAGGCTCAGCATGGCCAGCCGTTGTTGGTTTTCCTGTAGTTCGGGAAAGTCTTTGCCGAGATCGGCGGCTTGTTGGAAGGCAAGGCGGGCGGGTTCTTCCTGGCCCAACATGCATCGGGCCATGCCGAGATGGAAAAAAATCGTCGGCGAATCAGTCAGTTTGGAGGCGCTTTCTTCAAGCAGGCTCAAGGCCCAGCGATATTGGCCTTTTTTGAACGCGATCCACGCGAGTGTGTCGGCCACGTGGGGTTCTTGAGGCATAAGTTCGCGGGCTTTCTGCGCGGCGGCGAGAGCTTTTTCGGGTTCATTGAGTTGATCGGAGTAGAGGCAGGCGAGATTGTTGTAGGCGCTGCCGATGCGTGGATCGACGGCGATGATTTTTTCGTAGGCGTCCCGAGCGGCGGGATAATTTTTGCGTTGTTCGTAAATCTGGGCGGTGAGCATCCAGGCGCCAACGTCGCGTGGATTTTTGCCAACGACCGTCTGCAGGTTCGCCAGCGCTTTTTCGTCCTCGTGGGACTGGAGATAGAGCTGGGCGAGCAGCATGCAGGCCTCGGTGTTGTCGGGCTGGAGTTCGACGGCCTTGAGGAGTTCGGCGGTGGCGCGAGCTGTATCTTTTTTCATGATACAGATTTTTCCGAGGAGGGTGTGTGCGCCGGCGGAAGAGGGATTGCGGACGAGTTCGGTTTCAACGCGGCGGAGGGCATCGTCGAGCTTGTTTTCCACCAGATCGAGCGTGGCCAGGCGTTCGAGGGCCGGGACGAGGCCGGGCGAGCGGGCGAGCGCCTGGTTGAACGCCTGTCTTGCCTCAGCCGGCTGGTTAAGCTGGAGGTGAACAAGGCCGGTGAGCAGGGCGTTTTGCGCATTTCCGGGAAAATCGACTTCGAGCTGTCGGTATATTTTCAGCGCTTCGTCGAAATTCTTTTGCATGCGATGCGTTTCAGCGAGGAGCAGGCGGGCCTGGCTGTTCTTGGGCTGTTGTTGAACGAGCGGTTTGAGCAGAACGAGCGCCGCGCTGGGATCGCCCGTGCGCAGATTCAAGTTGGCGAGCGCAAGTGTGGCCTCGGTCTGGCCGGGCATCAGGGAAAGGGTCTGACGAAGGCTGTTCGCCGCGGCGGTGGCGTTGCCGGCGGCGAGGTAGGCAAGACCAAGCTGATAATGCGCGAGCGGCGTGCGGGGATAGATTTTGAGGAGACGCTCGAGCTCCTCGATCGCTTTGGCGGTGTTGCCTTGGGCGAGTTGCAGGCGGCCGCGGATGAAAAGCGCTTCGAGATTTTGCGGGTCCCGCAACAGGATTTTTTCAATATAGTCCGCGGAAGCCTTATATTGTTTTTCCATCAAGGCGACCTCCGCAAGCATGGTCCCGGGCGTGAGATAGTCCGGCGTGGAGCGGGTCATTTCCTCAAGGTAGCGTTTCCCACCGGCTACATCGCCGGTTTGAATCATAAATTGGGCATATTGGAGGCGGAACGGAGAGCGCGTCGGTGAATTTTCCGCGCCCGATCGAAACGATTCAATGGCGTGGGTTTTATCATTTTGTTGTAGATAAAGGTGTCCCAAGCCGCTGTGAGCCGCTGCAAACTTGGGGTTAAGCGTGAGAGCTTGGCGTAGGAGTGGTTCGGCGGCCTTGGCGTTTCCCTGACGCAGTTCCATCAGGCCAAGAGCGGTCAGCACGGGAGCGCCGGCCGGGAGCGTTTCAAAACGGCTGCGGAGGGCGGCCACATCTTTGGGTTTGGTCGTGGCTGCTGCGAGGACGAGCGGCGCCTCGGGGTCCTGCGGCCGATGGGTCAAAACGTAATCGGCCTCTGCTTGGGCGTCCTTCGGGTTGCCGACGAGGAGGTTGAGCTGGGCAATTTTTAAGCGGAGATCGAGATTGTCGGGCTGAAGTTCGCGGGCTTTCAAGACGAACGGAACGGCCTGGCCGATACGGCCTTGTTCGGCATAGATAAGGCCGAGCCGGGCAAAAGCCTGTGGGTTCTGGCCGTCGATCTTGAGGATGTTTTTGTAATTGATCTCAGCCTCGTCGTATTTGCCGCTTTGAAAATTCCGATCGGCTTGTTCGAGGTAACGGGCCTTCTTGGCCTGTGGCGAGCAACCGCCAAGCACGAGGCCGCACAGCAGGGAGAAAGCAAGGACATGGACGGAGGCAAAACGTGTTCTCATGATTTTGTAGGGAGCGATTTGTTCTTGGACTTTCGTTCCAGCCGGATCAACAAAGCGAGCAGGAGGAAGAAAGGGACAAGGGAGATGACGAAAAATATGGGGCCGCCCTGGCGATGTATGTAGGAGTCGATCATTTCGGGGCCGATATGCACGCAGAGTTCCCCGATGACAAAAACACGCAGGCCATTGCGCAACAGGGCCAGCGGGATGACTGCGAGAGCGAGAATGATACGCTTGCTGCGCGAACGCAAAACCAATTGCCCAGTGACAAGACTGGTGATCAGCAAGGCGAGGCTGGAGTGAATGCCGCTGCATTCGGGCGCGATTTGCAGTGTGATGCCGGGAAGCTGAAAGCTGAGTCCATTAGCATAGACCGTAGTTCCAGCCAGCATGAAAAAGAATCGCGCGGCGAGAGCGGAGCCGTGCTGAAGGAATGTCTCGGTCATCGTCTCGACCGCGGTGGGCAGCGGCACCATGAAGAGGAGGAAGGCCACTGGAAAGGCGATGGCGCGCAACATTTGACGACCCAGCAGCCAGGCGCAAAGGCCGGCGACGAAGCTGACGAGCGAGAGCGTGGTCAGCGCCAGATTATCGACGGGGGCGAGGTTTGCGCCGGAAAATTTTCCGAACCAATAGCCACCCGTCGATGCGACTCCCATACCGAAACAGACGTACGCCGGCAGACGCCAGGGTGCGGCCACGGCGGGCAGCGATGCACGTTGCACCCAGATCAGATACGCGCTGACGAACGGAATCAGGACGATGTGCGAGTAGAGCGAGCTTTGGACTGAAAACCGAACCAGCGAATAGAGGGGTAGGCTGAAAACCAGGACGAGTACCGTCAGTGGGACGATACATTTACGCAGGGCCTCGGCTTGATGTTGACGGCCTGGTTGCGTGGCTTGCGGGCTGGTCATTGCTAAGAACTATCGAGTGGTTGCGGGTACGACAACGCTTTCCTAGTAGCTGTAACCAATTTCGAAGCCGAACTGTGTGCTCTTGAACTGAAAGAGGGCGACGTTCGAGAGGTTATTGGTGCGCTGATAACTCAATGCGACCCGAAGGCGGGTGAGGAAACTGGTGCCAAGTGCAGCGCTCACCGAGTCGGCGGTGTCTTTTCGCCCTGTGATGGTTGGATTTCGGGTGGTTCGGTATTCTGTCTCCTGGCGATTGTAACCGGCGGTGAATTGCATGCGCTTGAACAAAATCTGTTGGAAGTTGAATCCGTACTGCGTCGATTCCGTGAGCTGACCATCGAGAAAAGAAGCAGCGGTGGAGCGGGAGGCCGTGGCGCCAAATTGAGTCCTGTTCACCGGCGCAATCTGAAGCGTTACTGTGTAGACGGGCGTCCGCACGTTGACGGAAGGCTCCGAATAAACGCGGCGATTTTCCAAGCCGGCTTGAGCGGACAAGCTCACTTGATGAATGGGTCTGAAAGTTATGCTGCCAAGGAATTGCAGCGCGGCCATGTCATCCGCTTTCCGGAGCGCGGTGAAACTGTATTGCGTGCCGATCGCGGTGTCGAGGTAGACCGAAGCCTGCCGATGGAGCATCTCACGAAATGTCCAAGTATGCGGGTCTTCGTAGTTACCCGAGGTATTGGTTAAGTTTTGCGTGAAGGCGGATTCAAGAGCCCAGTTGCGGCCCATGGCGCAGTAGGCGTTGAACATGGTATTGTGGACATTCACTTTTGTCTGCTGCGCCGTCTCGACCATGATGGAGTTGGTGAAGGAAGAGGTGTGCGACGCGGTGAGCGTCCATATGTCATATTTGGTGTTCCAATATGCGCTCAGCGCCTGTTCGAGGCTGTCGTGAAAATCCGAGTTGGAATAGAGACTCCAAGTTTGGGCGTAGCGGAACGTCCAGTGGGAGCCTAGCTCTGCGGCCAGCTCTGGGATGAAGGTATGGATGTTGGTTTTACTGGCGACGCCCGGTTGGGATTGGATTCCATCGATCGCCACGAAACGGTAGAGAATCTGCGGATGGAGTACGAACGGTCCCCAGTACAAAGGCCGGCCGGCGGGCATGACGCCGCTGAGGTCGACCAAGCTTTCCTCGGCAGGGCGCACGCGCTCGGTAATGTCCGGCGTGACGGTGGTCTGGGCGAAAGTGGCTTGAATCAAACCGAAAGAAAGAACCAAAGCCAGCGGGGCAAATCCCTTCAGCCAGCATGCAGGGGTGGATTTTATGGAGGTCATTTTCATGGCGATGCCCGGTAGCAGCGTCTTGCAGGGTACGAATAGCGACGCGGAAGGCGAATGGTTGGTTGTGTTTTTAGTTTTATGCCTGTCGGAGGAGGGTGCCCCGGCAGACTTTTACAGAACTGCCTGGAGGCAGCGCGGCAGTCGACCGACGATGGGAGACGAATTGTCGGTGGAGAAGTTGCGTGGAAATAATGCCGGCCAGGGCCATGTCATCAGTTTCACCGAGGCCTCCGTTCGCGGCTTTTTTTGCGAGCAATGCGACGGCATCCGGGTCGAAGAGGCCGGTTGCACGAAGTTGATCGGGCGAAAGGACGTCGTCGACGTAGTCGCGGGCGCCTTCGTTGAAGAAGCTGCGGTGAATCGGAGCGCGGTAGGGCTTTTTGCGGCGGCTGGCGATTTCCTCCGGCAACCAGCGCGACGCCAGTTTCTTCAGCAGGTATTTTTCGGTGAGGCCGCGCAATTTGAACGTGGGCGGCAGACGGTTGCAAAACTCGACGACACGATAGTCGAGGAAAGGGAAGCGGCCCTCGATCGAATGCGCCATCGAGACCCGGTCGCCCTGCGAGCATAACAAATATTGTGAAAGGAAAATCGAGATTTCGAGATATTGGGCCTGAGCGAGAGAATCCCACTGCTTGAAGGCAGGCGGGTAGGCGAGTTGATCGAAGATCTGCGTTTGCTGGGCCGCGACGGTCGCTTTTACGGGCGCGGAAAAAAAACGGGTGGTGCGTCGTCCATTGCGCCAGCGCAGTGCGTGCGAATAGGTGGGGGCATCTGTTTCGAGGAGTCCTTGGCGGAAAAACGCTTCAAGGAACGAGGCATTGCCGCCTGCCACGCCGGGTATGTCCGGATAGAGGCGCTTAAGCAGCAACGGACGCCGTGCTGAACCAGGATTGCGTGCCCAAAAGCGGCGGATTTTCGCCTCCTTGAAAATGTCGTAACCCGCGACAAACTCATCGGCGCCTTCGCCGGTCAGAACCACCTTGTATCCACAATCACGCACCAGTTTTGAAAGAAGGAACATGGGCGCAGGCGAGGTGCGCATCAGCGGCGTTTCCGCGTGCCAGACGACGTCGGGGAACGCCCGGCCGATGTCGTCATGGGTGGCTTGCACGACGTTGTGCTTGGTGCCGAGAAACTCGGCCATTTTCAGCTGGTGTGGGCTTTCGTCGAACGTGGCATCGGTAAAGGCGATCGAGAAAGTCTCCAGTCGGTTTTTCGTGAAATTCCTGATGATCGCGGCGATCAATGACGAATCGAGGCCGCCGCTCAAATAAGCGCCCACCGGAACGTCGGCGCGAAGGCGTATGCGCGCGGCGTCGATCAACAGCGCAGAAAGCTGTTCGATCATCTCGGCTTCGTTATTGGCGGTGACTGGCGGTTCGTCGATGGACGGGAAGTGCGGCTCCCAATACCTGCGAATCAGCAACTCGCCGCCGCGGATCTGCATGAAGTGTCCGGGTGGCAGTTGGTAGATGCCTTTGAAAATACTGCGTGGCGCGAGTGGAGACCAGAAGGTGAACACCTGGTCCAGGACAACAGGGTCGATCTCGAAGGCGACGGAGCGCTCCGCCATGAGTGCCTTGATCTCGGAGCCAAAAACGAAACGCCCACCGCTCACGGCGTAAAAAAGCGGCCGCACGCCGAGGCGATCCCGCGCGAGAAAAAGCGAGCGCTCGCGAGTGTTCCAGACGGCGAAAGCGAACTGGCCATTGAGGCGATCGAGGCATTTCGGACCATATTCCTCGAAAGCGTGCAGAAGCACTTCGGTGTCGGAATTTGTGGCGAAACGATGGCCGCGGGCTTCGAGTTCGGGACGCAGTTCGACGTAGTTGAAAATCTCGCCGTTAAAAACGATCCAGAGCGTGCCGTCTTCGTTGCTGATCGGCTGTTGGCCTCCGCTCAGGTCGATGATGCTCAAGCGGGCGTTACCGAGACCGACTTGTTCGTCGAGATAGAGCCCAAATTCATCAGGTCCGCGATGCCGGATCTGGGCGAGCATGCCGGAGACCAGCTCCTCGGTGGGAGGGCTGGCGTGGTCGGAAAGGTTAAGTATGCCGGCGATGCCACACATGATGTCTGAAAAGCTGCACCCTTTTAACGCGAGCTACGAACGCAGTCCAACGAGTTGTTCCTTCAGCCAGCCCGCGAAATCCTTCGTGGTTTTTGCGATTCCGGCGGACGAAGCCCACCAACGTTCGGGTTTGTAATCGTTTTTGGGGTACGAGATGACACCGACCGCCGTGGTCTGCCCCAACATGCGATCGTAGGCCAGCAGGCTTTGGCGCGCATGCGGCCCCAGCGTAATCACATTCACCCCTTTGGGCGCGTATTTTAGAGATAGCATTCGGTCGCGTACGGCGCGGGCCATATGCGAAGTGCGATTGAAGGAAGGGCATTCGGTCGGGCACGCTTCAATCTGCGTTTTTGGAACACCTCGCTTGAGCAGCCAGGCCGTGACAATGGCTGAATCAGATCCCTGCGAGAACCGCGGGTCGGTCCTTTCGAAAAACAGGCCCGAGATGAAAACCATGCGATATCGTCCCGAAAGCATCTCTTTGGCCGCTTCAGCCGCGACATATTCGGGCACCCAACCTTCGACCACGAGCGTGTCGGCCGCGACCGGCCTGCTGATGGCGAGGAAGGGGTGAACGAACCAAATGAAAAGAGCCAGCGCGGCCAGTGCCAGGAGGCCGGACAGCAGGAGGCGTCGGGAAGTGGATTTGCGGAGGCCCATGGTGTGGATCAACTAAGTCCGGTCTTCTTGATCTTGCCTGTGGCGGTTTTTGGAAGTTCGTCACAGAACTCCACCTTCTTGGGCACCATGAAGTCCTCCAAGTGCGCGCGGCAATGGGCCAATATTTGTTTTTCCGTCAATGCCGGGTCGCTGCTCACGACGAAGGCTTTGACCGCCTGACCGAGCACCGGATCGTGAACGCCGATCACGGCGGCCTCGCGAATGCTCGGAATCTGGTAAAGCGTCGCCTCCACTTCCTTCGGCGCGACTTTTTCGCCGCGGCTTTTGATAATGTCGTCCTTCCGGCCGACGAAATAAAAGAATCCAGCTTCGTCCGTGCGGAAAAGATCGCCGGTCAGGCAGACCCGGTCGCCGCTCGCCGGATCGATGCGGTAACGCCTGGCGGTGAGTTCGGGCGCCTCCCAGTAGCCGCGCATGACATGACGACCGCGCACGACGAGTTCGCCCGTCGCTCCGGAGGGCAGGCGCCGGCCTTGTTCATCTTCGAGCCAGGCCTCGGTTCCCGGAATAGGCACACCGACCGAACCAGGACGACGATCCAATTCCGCCGGCGGAAGGAAAAGGGTGCGCTTCGTTTCAGTCAGGCCGTACATCGAGAAAACAGTGACGCCAGGGAATTTTTTGCGCAGCTCCTCGATGTGGCTGACCGGGAGGGCCGCCGCGGTGTTGGTCAGATAGCGCAGGCTGGAAAGATTGAAACTGCTCAGGTCCATCCCGAGGAGCATGGCGTAAACAGTCGGCACACCGGGGAATCCTGTGACGCGTTCCTGTTCGATGCGTTTCAAGATGGCGGCGGGATATGTGAAGGAGCGTTCGAGCACCAGCGTGCCGCCGAATTTGAAAGTCATCAGCAGCTGATAAAGCCCATAGTCGAAGGAGAGCGGCAGTACGTTGATCACGACGTCGTTTTCCACGTTGCCGAGATACTCAATGATCGCGCTTGCGGCAAAAACGACATTGCTGTGATCGCTCATCACTCCTTTGGGTTCGCCGGTGGTGCCCGAAGTGTAGATCAGGCAGGCGAGGTCGAGATCGATGTTTTCACGGGCAGGCTGCCGGGCAGGAGATTCGGAAAGAGCCTGATCGAAACCGACAATCTTTAACAACCCGCTATCGGGAAAAGCCAAGGTTGCGCCACATTTGATGCAACCACGCAGCGAAGGAACGAGTTGGGCGCCATCACGGGCGAGATCGGCGACATCGGCCGCATTGTCGGTCACGAGCGCGGTCGCGCGGCAATTGTTCAGAATGTAGAAAAATTTGTCCCGCTTGGTCGTCGGGTTAACGACCACGAACGTGGCGGACGCTTTAAGCGCACCGAAGATCGAAACCACCGTCTCGACGGAATTTTGGAGAAAAATCGCCACTCGATCACCGCGAACGACACCGAGGGCCTTGAATGTGTGGGCCACGCGATTGGCCATCGCATCGAGTTCGCCGTACGTGAAACGTTTGCCGTCGCAAACGAGGGCGGTTTTTTGCGGGGTCCGGCTTGCGTTGTGTTCAAGAAAATCCCGGACGAGCAGAGCGTGCCGCGCGGCGGTGGTGGTGACGTTTGACACGGGCGAAAAGGAGCCAGGGTTAACCTGGCTGAGAGCACTTGCGGGACAGAAACGCCGCAATCGAATCGATCGAATCGAGATTTTCCGGGATCAATTCGTCGTCCTTGATTTTTATCCGATAGGTCTTTTCGAGGTGCGCGACGAGCTCGAGGACGCCGGTCGAATCGATGATGCCGTTGGCCAGAAAAGAGGCATCGTTCGCGACACCATCTTCGCTGCCGAACAGGAAGGTATCGACGACAAATCGACGAATTGCGGTTTTAAGGGAGGTCAGGGATGAGTCGTTCACAAGTAGAGCAACGATAGATTAAGGACAGATTTGGAGGTTTTCAACGAGCAAGGGCGGCAAATGGAGATAGCGGGTGGTTGATCTTTTCCGCTCGATGTCGGCCCAGGCCAGTTCCACGGACTCCGGTGTCATTCCCGCGGCCTTGGCGACGGAGCCGGCGGGAAGCTTGTGGTTCAAGCCATAAAGACAAAGGTCCATCTTGTCGTAGGGAAGGGCGAAGTAGAATTCATCCTGACCTTGCGGCATCGAGTAGGTGTCGGTGGTCGGCTTGCGCTGGCGGATGCCGGCCGGGAGATCGAGGTATTCAGCCAATTGATACACCTGCGTTTTATAAAGGTGGGCGATCGGTTTGACGTCGGCGGAACCGTCGCCGTTTTTCACGAAGAAACCCTGATCGTATTCCAAGCGATTGGGCGTGCCGGCGACGGCGTAGTTCAGGCGATCCGCGTGGTAGTATTCGATCATTTTGCGGATGCGTTGCTTGAAATTAGTGGCGGCGACCACGCCCAGATACGCTTTCAGCGGCAGACGTTCACGGACGATGCGGCCGTCCGGGGCCTGCGCGACAATGGAAAACGTGGTGAAACCGTGGCCGGTGGCCACGCCGCCGATGACGAGCTTCGAAAGCCATCCGGGGCCGAATTCCGGGACAACTTCGCGGATCGCCTCGTCGTAGCGGCGATAAAAACCCACGGCTTCGAGCGTGCCTGTAATGTTTTCCTCAATACAAGCGATGCCGAGGGAATCAGCCACTTGCTGGCCGAGCGAACTCGACTCCGATTGGGAGTGACGCTCGGGCATGAGAATTCCGAAAACTTTTTCTTTGCCCAGCGCCCTGACGGCCAAGGCCGCGGTCACGGTGCTGTCGATGCCGCCGGAAAGTCCGATCACCAAGCCGCGCCGTTTGAGTTCTCGGCCGAGCTGCTGGCGTAACGCCTCGACGATGCGTTGTGTTTCGACCGGAGCATCCAGTTTCAAATCGTTGAGCGAAAAGTCAGTTACGGACATGCGGGGAAAATAGAGACGATCTTTCCTTCAGGAGAAGTACAAAGGAGGCGCGGCGAGGTCCACCCGATGTTTCGCGAAACATCCAGGTTGGTTTCTATGAAGTAGTTGCGTATGCTCCCGGCGACTCAGGTATAATCTTACACGCGGATCAGGGTGTCTCAGGGAGGTCCTCAGCGGGACGGGCGGTGGCGATTGGTTTCAAACCGCGCACAAAATCTTCGTAGGGATAATCCGGCCCCAAGGGCACGGTGATCCGCGCCAACGGAGCTGCGACGGAGCCTCCCCAGAACATGCGTGGTGGAATGGACCGGCTTACCACGCTGCCTGCGCGGATGACCGAGTCATCGCCAATTCGCACGCCGGGCAAAATAACGCAATGCGGGCCGACGAAAACGTTGTTACCGATAACGACTGGTTTTTCTCCGCCGGTGGCCCGGCGCTGGCCCCAGTGAAAATGAGCGAAAATCGACGTGCGCATGCCCAGCGTGCAATTGTCGCCGAGCGTCACGGCGTGAGGATAAATCTCGTCGATGTAGACGTTCTGGCTCACCCAGCAATTCCGGCCGATTTTGACTCCACGCAAACGGTGCAGGGTCGGTCGAAGCGAATAACCGCCCGGCGCAAGCTGAGCGAGGCGGGCAAAAAGCGCATTTAGCAGGCGATTCGTCATGGCGGTGGAGGGCAGGAGGAAGGAAGGTGTTTAGAACCCTGTCCCGACCATTTTGCAAGAGGCAGGTTGGTTGGCCATGAGAGGTTATTGGTCCTCGGGTTTAATAAAGGGCCAAGCCATTGATAGTTCGGATGCTGCGATTCCGGTCGCCTGTACGCTGAGAGCCCACAAATCCGAAGCGGCGTGGGATGTATGAAACGAAGAAAGCGCTGTCACATCGTGTTCGCGGCGCACATATCGGCCGGAAATTCCCTGCATCGCGGGTGAGCAGAGGCGCAAAATGCCATCCGCCGCTCTGCCGGGCATCGCCAGATCCCGTTTGAGACTATGACTAACCAAATGGCGGAGCCAAGGAAGAAGTCCATTGTTCCTCGCGAACGACGAAAAAACGCCGCCGGGTTCGTAAACGTTGGAAGTTATTTTTGTCGGACTGAGGCGTCGCGCAAGTTCGGAAGCGAATACGATATTGGCCATCTTCGACCGCGCATACGCGAGACGACGGTCGTAGTTTTCGCGGTTGAGTTCCCAGCAGCCATAACCCGGCACCGCGCCGTGATTCCCGGAGGAGACGGTGATAACGCCGCCTTCGGGCGCAGCCAGCAGGCGATCGAGCAGCAGGCAAGTCAGCAGGAAATGCCCGAGATGATTGCAGGCGAACGTCTGTTCATGTCCATTGGCAGCGCTAAGATACTGATCATTTCTGGCACCCGCGTTGTTGATTAAAATGTCGATAACGGAATGATCGGTGCGAATGGCCACGGCGGCGGTTCGCACTTGTTCCGGCTCGGCGAGGTCGGCCGCAATAAAAGTTGCGCTGTCATCGCCATGGCGCCGCCGAATTTTGCGGGCAATTTTCTCGCCGATTTTCGCCCGTCGGCCGAGCAAGATCACCCTGACATCGTTTCGCGCGAGCCTGAAGGCGACCGCGCGACCGAGGCCGGAAGTGGCGCCGGTGATCACAGCGGTTTTACGGCGATCTGGCATGGAATGACCGGTTAGAGGAATGTGTTCGGGCGGGCCGTCCCGGCGGGATCATTCGTTCCTGGCAGTGAATTCAAACAACAGATTGGTCCGCAGGGTGAGGCGCTTGGGATAGCCGAACTGCTCAATCGTTCCAATTTCGCGTACCTTCAAACCATGCCTATCGGCTTGAGCTTGGAGGGATTCCTTGGTGTGGCGGATATAGTGGCCCGGATTTTCCGGATAGCGAAACTCGTAGTGATCGAGGGCGAAAACATCGCCGAGGAATTTGCCGCCCGGACGCATGCGCTGCCGCACCGTCTCCAGCAACTGGTGCATGACATCGTCGTTGAAATAATAGAGAATCTGGGAGGCCCAAAAATAATCGAACGTGTCCGAGCCGAGTTCATCGCGCCCAAAGGAGGACGATGCGACAACGCGGGGTTTTTTGTCGGCGAGACGATGCCTTGCGATCTGGGTATGGGCGGCGGCGATACGATCCTGGGCTATGTCGATGCCGGTGTAGCGATTTGGCTCAAGGTATTTGATAAAGGCAATGCCGCCCTGGAGCGGGCCACAACCAATGTCGAGCAAGGTGTGGTGGGGTTTGAGGCCGTTGCTTTGGAGCAGTCGCAATTGGTAGCGTTGCAGTTGGCTCCAGAAACCCAGCGGACCCACCATCGCTTCGAAACGGTGATGGTCGCGCAACCCCGGGATGAAGGCGCGGAGACCGTAGGCGCGCCGCCGAAGATGCTGCAATTGACGCTTGAGCTGGTGCACGAGAGGTCCTTGGGACATAGGCATGATGCGGTGGCGATTCGGGACGATACAGAGTTGGAGGCTGGCGTAGTCAATACATCGCTTGTTCGCTCGACCTGGCAAATCGGCCAATGCAAATTATTCGACGTGGATCCCCATGACTCAAACGTCTGGTTGCTCGAAGCGAACACGGTGCATGTCTGGCACGCGCGTGTGTCGGCGCTGGGACAGGTCTTGCCGCTACTAGCGCGATCGTTGGCCAACGATGAGCGGAAACGCGTCGAAGGTTTTTTTCGCGCCGAGGATCGCGAACGCTTTGTCGCCGCGCATGGAATTTTAAGGCACGTTCTTGGCTGCTATCTGAAGGTTCGACCGGAGTTTTTGACCTTTGAGAAAACCGGGCAGGGCAAACCTCAGCTTGCGGCCGATTTTGCCGCGCCGAAAATTCGTTTCAACCTGGCGCATTCCGGTGACGTTGTGGCGCTTGCTTTCGCACGTGAGACGGAAGTCGGAATCGACGTCGAAGAAATTAACGCCCGGTTGGATCCGCTGGACCTTGCACAGAGCCAATTTTCGGAACGGGAGCTTGAAGGCTTGCGGGCGCTTTCGATGGACAATCTTCGCGAAGCTTTTTTTCACTGTTGGGCGCGCAAGGAGGCCTATCTGAAAGCTCGCGGCGACGGATTGTTTTTCGCGCTCAACCGGTTTGCGGTGTCCGTGGAGCCGGGCCAGCCCGCGGCGTTGCTCTGGGTCGACGATGATATTGCGGCCGCGCAGACCTGGCGTCTGCACGATTTAGATCTAGGTGCGGGTTATGCCGCCGCTCTGGCTTTGCCCGACACGCGGGCTGAAATTGCTGTGCGGCCTTGGGATCGCCGTTGGCTTTGCGAAGGTACCGCGAACGCTGACGTCCTTTAGGTATTACTATTTGTTTGGCAAACCGCCTCTTTTTTCACGCGCTATCCTGGACGGCGAGCAACCTGCGTTTGGCGACGAAACTAAGGAAGGCAACTCCGGCGACGAAGCAGATCAGGTAGTTGGCCACGAAACGGTGGAGGAAATGATAGATGCCGGCGAGCGACAGACCGAAGCCTTCCTGAAAAAGGGTGATCACTCCGGCGACGAGGGTGGGCAGAAACACCGCCATGCCCCAAAGCACGAACCGCTTCCTATCGTCCTGATAAGGCGTTTGTGGATTGGTTTTTGCACGATTCAAAAATCCTAGGTAAGCGACAGCCAAAGCCACCGTGCCTCCGATTGAGCTGATCATCCACATGACGCGGAAAATCTCCACATTGGTGGTGCCGATATTGAAGAGATGGAAATGGAGGGACGGCAGATGGTGCGACAGCCAGCGGCCTTTGTTGGTGAGCGAATCCCACCCGATGTGCAGCCAGATGCCGATGAAGAGCGAAAGGGCGGTTGCCAGCACGGTATGTTTTCGACCGCACAGCGGACGAAGGGCATCCCTGTGCGGGTTGGGCAAAGTTTCGATCAAGGAGCCGCGCAGGGCATTGAATAAACCGAGCACAAGCAAACCCACGGGGATGCAAAAGAAGATGCTGCCGAGAAAGTCATGGGTCAGATCGTCCCATTCCCAGTCGGCTTTGATGCTCTCGAAGTTCGCGGCGAGATCGCCAAAAATGAATTTAACGGTATCGACATAGCTATTGAGGTCCGCGGCTGCGTAGCCGAAGTCCGGAGCGACGGAACCTGCAATCAGGGCGGAAAAACTCAGGTGTTTCGGACAAAAACGTCGCAAGGGAAGGACCGCGGCGGGATGGGCGATTGGCAATGGCATCGGCTACGTTTACTGAGGGAGTGCTTTGTGGGACGGATGTTGCAATTGTAAAACGCTGGGGTGGAGAAACAAGAGACGGTTAATAGCTGGAGCTTTTTTGAATTTTTGCTAGATGGTACAGGTGCATGGGTCCAGCTGCGAAACCTCCAAGGTTTAGCATATTAATACCAACTTACAACCGACAGGAGTTGGTTTGTCTCACCGTCGAGTCCGTGCTGGCCCAGAGTTTTGGCGATTATGAGTTGATCGTTATCGATGACGGTTCCACGGACCAGACGGTTAAGAGGCTCGAAGCGTACGGGCCCTGCGTCAAAATTCTCGTCCAGAAAAACAGCGGTCCGGAGATAGCGCGTCGCAACGGTGCCGCTCTTGCCACGGGCGATTACCTTGTGCTGCTGGATAACGACGATCTGCTCTATCCCTGGGCGTTGTCGACTTACGATCGCCTTATCCGGGCGCTGGGTTCGCCGCCGCTGCTCCTCGGGGCTGTTTACGAATTTACGGAAAATCGCCGGCATCCGGAAATCAATGTTCGCAGCGCCACGATTGAGTACCTGCGTTTCCGCGACTTCCTGTCGAAAGACGTTTCCGTAAATCACATTTGCAGTCAGATTGTGATCAAGCGTTCCGAGGCGGAGGCGATGAAGCCGCTGCGCACCGGTGCCTGGCCGTACGAACCATCGGATATCATGCTGCGACTGGCCACGTGTCAGCCGTTCGTTGTCATTCAGCAGCCGTATATGGTGGGATATCGTATGCATGCGACGAATACAATTTGGCGAAGAGATTTTCCGTATTCTGCATTTTTATCGTTGGCCCGTGCTGAGCGCCGCGGGGAATATCCAGGAGGGTCGGCGCGTCGATTTGATCGACGGGCTTACATTGGGGGAATGGCCTTGTTTTCGATGCGCTGGGCGATGAGACGCGACCAATATCGGCTCGCTCTCCACCTGCTGCTGCACGTGGGCACCATGATGCCGGCCGCTTTGCTCAAACGCTTCACCCGTTTGTGCCGGAAACGGACCGCTACCAGTCGCATGCCGTTGAACGATAACTGAAGCACGGGCGTGAAGCTACTGCTTGCCGGCGGGGGCGATTTCGCGGGCTTCAATCAAGTCGATTCGCTGGCGCAACTCTCGGGCGAGATGTTGAACAAACGGTGTCATGAGCATCGCGTGAGGATTCACCGGCAGGGCGATTACCTCCAATCCGCCGGTCACACAGTCTCCCCAGCCCATTTTTGGATCTGGAAAAAAGTTGTAGTTTTTCCGCGGTTTAAAAACGGTGGCGGAGCCGCCGTAGATTTCCGGCTGGTAGGCGTCCGCTGCGGCATCGTTGATCTCCTGCACCGTGGCCTCGCCCGGCTGACGGGCGCGCTTGGAGAACAAGGATTTTGAAAGATTCTTCCAAAGGGCGCGCAATTCGCCATCGGTGGCGATGCGGATTTTGTTGGCCAGATAGCCCGACAGATCTTTCCAGGAGAGGCTCGCGATGTTGCGTCCATGGAACGAAACCTTTTGCCAGAGGTAGGGCAGGGCCCTGGCTTTGTTCATCTGGGTAAAGTTATAGGTGTCGAAGAGCGCGAGCAGCGCCACCTCCTCGCCTTCCTGCCGCAGTCGTTGCGCCATCTCGTAGGCAATGGTGCCGCCCAGGCAGTAGCCGCCGAGGCAGTAAGGGCCGTGTGGCTGAAGGGCTCGGATTTCCTCCAGATAGTGTTCCGCCATCGCCTGGACGGTGGTCAATGGTTTGGTTTTCCGGTCCAAACCCTGGGATTGGAGGCCATAGAAGGGGTAGTCGGGTCCCAAGGCGCGCACCAGGTCGCGATAAAGCAGGATGTTTCCGCCCGCGCCGTGTACGCAAAAGAAGCGGGGTTTTGTGCCTGCCGGTTGTATTGGCACGAGCGAGTTCCAGCCTTTGGTAGTGTTGGATACGGTTTCGAGTTCGGCGGCGAGCGCGGCGACGGTGGGAGCCCGGAAGAGCGTGGCGAGAGGAATGCGTCGTTTGAATTCGCGCTCGATCTCGTTGAACAAGGACACGGCGAGAATGGAGTATCCGCCTAGGGCAAAAAAGTCGTCCGTGCGGCCGACGCGAGGAACTTTTAACAGCGTGCCCATCATGGCCGCCAATTTCTCCTCTGTTGGACTCCGTGGCGGTTCGTACGAAGCCTCGGGAATGGCGATTTTATCGGGTTCGGGTAGTGCCTTGCGATCGATTTTACCATTCGGTGTGAGCGGAAGCTCCGGCAGGAACACGAAGGTCGATGGAATCATGTATTCCGGCAGGTTGGTCCTCAGCGAAGTGCGCAGGGCTCCCATCTCAAGATTGACCGTGGCGGAAGATCCGTTGGAACCGTTTTGTGCCGCAGGCGGTTGTTTCGGTACGAGGTAGGCGACAAGGCGTTTTTCGCCCGGAGTATCCTCGCGCACAACGACCACGGCGCGGGCAACGCCGTCGATGGCGGCGAGCGCGGTCTCGATCTCGCCGATCTCGATGCGGAATCCGCGGATCTTTACCTGGAAGTCGGATCGGCCGAGAAACTCGATGCGCCCATCGCTGCGGTAGCGGGCGAGATCGCCGGTGCGATAGAGCCTGGCGTCTGGTTGTTGAACGAAGGGATTGGGTATGAACTTCTCGCGTGTCAGTTCTGGACGGTTCAGATACCCGCGGGCGACGCCATCGCCGCCAATCAACAAGTCGCCGATGACGCCCGGCGGGGTCGGGCGGCCGCTGGAATCGAGGATGTAGACCTGGGTGTTGGCAATGGGCTTGCCGATGGTAATGAGTTCGTCGGGCTTTAGTCTTTCCAAGGTCGACCAGATTGTGGTCTCGGTCGGGCCATACATGTTCCAGAGTTCGCCGCAGCGCTTGAGCAACTGGTCGGCGAGGCCGCGATCAATGGCCTCACCGCCGCAGAGGATTTTGAGGCGCGGGTTTCCGTCCCAACCGGCGTCGATCAGCATGCGCCAGGTTGCCGGGGTTGCCTGCATCAGGGTGGTGTTAGAGGTGGCAATGAGTTTGGCCAGGCGTAATCCATCAATGGCATCCTCACGGGAGGCGATGACCACTTTTGCCCCTGTTGTCAGGGGCAGGAAAAGTTCCAGGCCGGCGATGTCGAACGACAAGGTCGTAATGGCGAGCAGCACGTCGTCGGGGCGCAAGCCGGGTTCCTGTCGCATGGAATGCAGGAAATTCACGACGGCCCGGTGGGAAATCTGCACTCCCTTGGGTCGGCCGGTGGAACCGGAGGTGAAAAGAACGTAGGCCAGATTTGACGATGTAGAGTGGTTGTGCCGAGTCTGCTCGCGCGCAGCTGGGGTGGAACGGGTCAGTTTATCGACCTGCACGATCTCGGCCTGGTGGTCCGGCAGATCGACCACGAGTCGGGACTGGGTGAGCAGCACCGGAATTTTAGCGTCGCTGACCATGTAACTCAGGCGATCTTTTGGGAACGCAGGGTCGAGCGGGATGTAGTAACCGCCCGCTTTCAGTGTTGCGAGCAGGGCGACCACCATGTCGATCGACCGTTCAACAAAAATGCCGACAGGGGTTTCGACACCGACGCCTTTTCCCCGAAGCTCGGCAGCTAACTGCTCTGCCCGATGGTTCAACTCGGCATAGGAAATGCGGGAGCCTTCGTGTTCGAGGGCGATGGAGTTTGGCGTTCGAGCCGCCTGAGCTTCAAACAAGCCGTGTACAGTTTGTTCGGTCGGATAAGCGAGGGCCGTGCGATTCCAATCGACGAGAATTTTCCGTTCTTCGTCTGGAGGCAGGAGGGTGAGTTTGGAAATTTCCTGATCGGGATTTCCCACCATGCTTTCCATCAAGCATTCGAAATGAGCCAGCATGCGCCCGGCGGTTTCCGCCGTGAAAAGATCGGTGGAGTACTCAAGCCAGAGCAGCAACTCGTCGCCTTTTTCACGCGCGAGAAGGGTCAGGTCATACTTTGAGGTGGCGGTACTGACTGGATCGGTTTTGGCCTCGAGTCCGGCCAGCTGAAGCGGATGGTGATCTTCCTGGAGGAACATCAATGCGACTTGGAAAAGTGGCGCATGGCTGAGATTTCTCTCGGGCTTCAAGGCACGCACCAGCATTTCGAACGGCAACTCGTCGATCGAAAGGGCATCGAGCGTGGATTGCCGGACTTGGGCGAGCAGTTGCATTACATTTAGCGGAGACGAGAAATCGGCCCGCAAGGGGATCATGTTGACGAAAAATCCGATCAGAGGCTCGAACTCGACGCGGCTCCGATTCGTGACCGGCGAGCCGACGAGTATGTCCGACTGGCCGGAATAGCGGTGGAGGAACGCCTGCAATCCCGCGAGAAGGGTCATGAACGGCGTCGCGTTGTTGTTTTCGCCCAAGCGCCGGATCTTGTCGGTCAGTGCGGGGCCGAGCGTGCGCTCGCAGTAGGCCCCGCGATAGCTTTGTTGGGCCGGACGAGGAAAATCTGTCGGAAGTTCGAGCAGCGGGGGTACGCCTTTGAGACGATCGATCCAATATTTCAGAGCCTGTTCAAGACGCCCTGTTTTCAGGAGCGAATGCTGCCAGTGGGCAAAGTCTGCGTATTGCCGTCCCAAGGGTGGCAGCACGGCCGGTCGACCGTCGAGAAAATCGGCGTACAAGGTGGACAGCTCGCGAAACAACACTTCGAAGGACCACCCGTCGGCCACGATATGGTGAACGGTCAGCGCCAAAAAATGGTCTTCCGGAGCGAGCTTCAAAAGATGGGCGTGAAACAACGGACCACGGGACAGCCGCATGGGCCGGCGCGCAATTTCCTCCATTTTTAGCCAGGCCGCCCGTTCCATTGCCGATGGCGTACTGATCGGTATGTCGACGACGGTCAGCTTGAAATCGACCGTCTCAAGGATCTGCTGCACGGGCGGACGATCATTCTCGGAGGGCGGAAAAATGGTGCGCAACGATTCGTGGCGGCGCACGATTTCGGCGAGGGCCTGTTCGAGACAGTCCGCGCGGAACGCGCCGCGGAGCCGGACGGCAAAGGCAATGTTATTGAGAGCGGAAGCTTCCTCGAGTTGGTCAAGAAACCAGAGACGCTCTTGTGAAAACGAAAGAAGCGGAGGCTCGGACGCAGGCCGCTTGGGAGACGGCTCTGGTTGTACCTTTACCAGCTCGCCGCCATGGGACGTTCCATTGTTGGCGGACGAACCGTTGAGTGCCTCGCTCGCGGGCGCGGGGACATGAGACGGCGAAATTTTCAGCGCGAGTTTTTCCACCGTGGGCGCGGAGAAAACGGCGGAAAGAGGCAGTTCGCGGCCGAAATGCTGCCGGATGCGCGAAACGACTTTCAAGGCCAGCAGGGAATGTCCGCCCAGTTCGAAGAAGTTGTCGCACACGCCCACTTGCGGCGCCCGCAGGACTTCCTGCCAGATTGCGGCGACCTGTCTTTCGACCTCGTTGCGTGGGCGGACGTGCGACGCCGCGGTATCGGAGGCGGGTTCAAAGGCGGGAAGTGCCTTGCGATCGATCTTGCCGTTGGCCGATAGCGGAAGGTTTTGGAGAAACACAAACGCCGCGGGCACCATATAGTCGGGCACTTGCTTGAGCAGGTGTTCGCGCAACGCGGGGATTTCCGGTTTGGCTGCCCCTGACACCAGATAGGCGACGAGGCGTTTGTCTCCGGCGGTTGCTTCGCGGGCGACGACGACAGCTTCCTTCACTGCGGGATGCTGAACGAGTACGGACTCGATTTCGCCCAATTCTATTCTCAGGCCGCGTATTTTTACCTGATGATCGATGCGGGCAAGGTACTCGATGCTGCCATCCGGCAGCCACCGCGCGAGGTCGCCGGTTTTATAAAGCCTGGCGTTTGGTTCGGTGTTGAACGGGTCGGGGATGAACTTCTCGGCCGTGAGATCGGGTCGGTTGTAGTAGCCGAGTCCGACTTGCACGCCGCCGAGATGCAATTCGCCGGGCAAGCCGACCGGCAGAGGATTCAGATGGGAATCGAGAACGTAAGTTTGCGTGTTGGCCACCGGCCGGCCGATCGGAACGATCTTGGACTGACTGTTGCGCTGGCAGGCCCAATAAGTGACGTCAACCGCGGCCTCGGTCGGGCCGTAAAGATTTTCCAGATTGGCCGGCAGACGGGCAAAAAACGCTTCCTGCAAATCGTGGGGCAATGCTTCGCCGCTGCAGATGACCTCTCGCAGGCAACGGCACCGTTCGACTCCCGGTTCCTCGAGGAACACCCGGAGCATGGACGGGACAAAGTGCATGACCGTGATTTTTTCACGGCAAATGATATCGCACAGGTACGCGGGGTCTTGATGGCCGCCGGGAATGGCCACGACAAGCCGGGCTCCGGTGAGCAGCGGCCAGAAAAACTCCCATACCGACACATCGAAGCTAAAAGGAGTCTTTTGGAGAACCGAATCGTTCGGCGTGAGCTTGTACTCATCTTGCATCCAAAGGAGCCGGTTCACGATGCCGCGGTGGGAGTTTAACGCGCCTTTGGGCCGGCCGGTCGAGCCGGAGGTATAGATCATGTAGGCCGGATCGGCAGCCGTAGCGGTATTTGGTGGTTCTGCAGGACTCTGTTCCGCGATTTGTCCCCATTCGGAATCGAGGCTGACGGTGGAGGCTTGATGAGACGGCAGGTTTTTCAGCAAATGCTGCTGTGTGAGCAGCACCTGCACCTGCGAATCTTCCAGCATGTAGGCGACACGATTTTGCGGATACGAGGGATCGATCGGAACGTACGCAGCGCCGGCTTTTAGGATTCCGAGCAAGCCCACCACCAGTTCCAGCGAGCGTTCTACGCAGATGCCGACCAAACTGCCAGGTCCCAAGCCGCGCCCCTGAAGAAAATGCGCCAGCTGGTTGGCCCTTGCGTTGAGTTCGCCATAGGTCAGATGGCGGCTTTCGAAGACCACGGCGGACGCATCCGGTGTGCGCTTGACCTGTGCCTCGATGAGTTGATGCAGGCAGACATCGCGGGGATAGGCGACGGCGGTGTTGTTCCAATCGATCAGAATCTTTTGACGCTCGTCGCTGGACAGAATCGGAATTTCCTGGAGCGTTTGATTTGGATCGGCAGCGACTTGGCGCAGCAGGTTCAAAAAGTGGCCGGCGAAGTTCTCGACCGTGGTGCGTTCGAGCAGATCCGAGCAATATTCGAAGCGGCCGCGGTAGCCGCCTGCAATCTCATTGAGGTGAAGACTTAAATCGAATTGGGCGAAGCCGGGATCGAAATGAATTTCTTCCATGCCCAAATTTCCGAGCTTCAATTCTGTCTTCGGCAGAATTTGGAGCATGGCTTGGAAGAGTGGGTTGCGGCTGGTGTCCCGCGCCAGATGCAATTGCTCGACGACTTGTTGGAAAGGGACCTCGCGATGCGAGAAAGCGTCCAGCGCGAGCTCCCGCGTGCGCTTTAGGTGCTGATTGAAGGTTTGCCCGGGAGTCGTCTCGCAGCGCAGGGCAAGGATATTGAGGAAATTACCAATGAGAGGCTGCACGTCGTCCGACGAACGGTTGGCGACCGGCGTCCCGATAACGACTTCGGACGCGTTCGAATAGCGATGGAGAATCGCCGAGAACGCAGCCAGCACAACCATGAAGAAGGTACAATCCTGCGCGGTCGCCAGCGTTTGCAGTTGCGCGCACAAGGGGCCGGGAATTTCGAGAAAAACGTTGCCGCCCTTGAAGGATTGCACACTGGGGCGTGGCTTGTCCCACGGAAGCTCAAGCACTGGCAGGGGCCCCTTGAGCCGTTCCTTCCAAAACGAAAGCTGGGCCGCCCGGTTTGCCGTCGTGACTTCGCTTCTTTCCCAGGCCGCGAAATCGGCATACTGTACGGGAAGCGGCGGCAGCGTCGGTTTCAGCCCGCCGGAGAAGGCTTGGTAGGTTGCATCAAGTTCGTTAATGAGGAGCGAAAGCGAAAGTCCGTCGGCGAGGATGTGATGCAGGTTGACCAACAACGCATATTCGGAGTCACCGAGTGTGAGTAGGGACACACGGAGCAAAGGCAATTTGGTCAGGTCGAACGGTTTTTTTGCCTCGGCTAAAAGGCGGTCGTGCAGCGCTTTTTCGCGAGCCTGTCCGGCGGGAATTTGTTGAAGGTCCTCGCGTTCAATTTTTAACTCCCACGCGGGCTGGACCTCCTGAACGGCATCTCCGTCTATCGCGGAAAATGTCGTGCGCAGTATTTCGTGCCGCTTAATAACTTCGCAGAAGGCCGCTTCCAGGGCCGCGACGTGGATTGTCCCGGTAACTTTGAACGCCATCGGCAAATGATACGCGGTCGTGCCGGGCGCCATCTGCTCGATCAACCACATCTGATGCTGCGCAAACGACAAGGGAGTCGGTCCAGCCTGGGGGCGCGCTTGAACGGTGCGCGCAGCGGCATTGGCGTTGACACCTGCTCCTTTGAGGCGGCGTTGCAGCAGCAAAAGTTTTTCGGGCGAAAGTTTTGGCGTAGCGTCGGACATCAACAGTCGAGAGTCATTTCGTGGTGAGCTTGGATCGTTTGGGCGTCAGGATTCAGCCATGAGGCGTTTCACCTCCGCATCGTCCATTTTTTCGATTTCGGCAACAAGGCTTGCTTGAATGGCGCCTGCGAGCTGTTCGATCGTGGGACCTTCGAAAAAGTTGCGCAGGGTGAAATTGATGCCGTAGGCCCTGCGAATGCGCGAAACAATTTGCATGGCCATGAGGGAATGTCCCCCGAGGTCGAGAAACGTCTCCTGACGCCCGATCGGGGTGATACCGAGGACGTCGCCCCAGATCTCAGCTATATTTTGTTCCACTTCGTCGCGCGGTTCCTCGCCAACCGGGACGCGCTTCTTCGCCGCAGCCGATGTAGCGGTTGAAATTGGTTCGTTATTGCTGGCCACCGGATCGGGCATCTCGCTAAGCAGGTCGTCGAGATTTTCCGGACTCACCACCACTTGGGGCAGCCCGGAAGCGAGGATGCGCATAAATGCTTCCAAACCGTCGGCGGTGAAAATGGCTTTTTCCAAGGCTTGCTGTTTCCAGCGTTCGACGCCGGGCTGGGTTTTCAAATTCACCAACTGGCCAACTTCCCGCCAGCCGGGCCAATTTATGGCAACGGTCTTTGGTCCGCCTTGCGAATTCAGATAGTGGGAGAACGCGTCGAGAAAGGCATTGGCCGCACTGTAGTCAGATTCTGCATACGGCGTGATGACCGACGTAATGGAGGAGAAGAGCACCAGGAAATCCACCTTGAGGTTGCGCAGGGCCTCATGGAGGGCGAGAGTGCCTGCGACCTTGGGGGCTAGCACGCTTTCGATTGTTTCCCTCGATTTTGCCTGGATCAATCCGGCCCGCACGATGCCGGTCGCATGGATGACGCCATGAATGGTTCCCCATTTGGCAACGCCGGTTTCCACGATCCGCCGCATGCCCGCGCGATCGGAGGCGTCAGCCACGAGTACTTCCACTTCTCCGCCGAGCGTTTCGATTTCCCGCAGATTCTTCACGAGCTGTCTATCGGCGGCGGAGAGCGCGGTGTCGTTTGCGTAGGCACGCCACAACGAATTCGTCAAAAACGGCGTTTTCCTCGTAAGAACGAGCCGCGCCTGGCAGGTTTTGGCGAGATGTTTGGCCAGTGCGAGGCCGATGCCGCCGGTTCCGCCAGTGATAAGGTAAACGCCTTTGTGACGCAGTCCATGGCCGACGGCGTGCTTAGGCGCGAGCAGTGGTTGTTGTTGGAATCGCCGTCGCCAGCGGTACTTTCCCCGGAGGGCGATGACGTCGGCTTGATGCGACGTTTGGAATTCGCTGATGAGATGCGAGACCAGCTCGTCGAGCTTTTGTCCGGATGTCGGTAGTGAGGTTAGGTCGACCGAAAAACAGGACACACCGGGATACTCTTTCGGAATGACTCCGCACGGGCCGAGAATGGTCGCTGTCAGTGGGTTTAGCTTTTCTTCACCGGTGACTTCATGCAACCCGCAGGTGACAACACCCAGCCGGACAGTCGGTGAAACCTCCTGTTCTCCGAGAGCCTTTGCGACATGCATCAGGCTGTGGAAACCCAATTCGAGGGCTATTTCGCAACCGGCGCCGTCGGGCTGCTCGGCGCGAGACGAAAGCGGGCCCAAATGAATGACATTTAAGATTTCCTCCGCTCCGAGATCGAGCGAACCAAAGAGTTTGAGGTAATCCTCGAAACAAGCCGCGCGCAGCACATAGGAGTCGTCCGCCGTTTGATTCCAGGCGGCGCCAAACTCCGCGAGGGTCACATTCGCGCCGAGAGTATCCAGCACGTTTTTGCAGTGGTTGGCGATATCCGAAGGATCGGCAAGAATCAGCCAGCGCGTATTTTTGACCTCCGATTTTGCCTCGGAGAAACGCGTTCTCTCCCACGTTGGGACATAGAACCAATCGGAGAGATTGTGGGTTTGTTTGCGTTCTTTCCCACCTGCTTTTTCCGTTCGAGGGCCAACCGGTTCAATCCAATGGCGTTGTTTTTCGAAAGGATAGGTCGGGAGAGATACTTTTTTGGCGCCGGCTATGACGTTGCATTTTTCCAAGGCGAGGTTTTGCCCCGCTGTCCACAACCGGCCGGCGTTGCCAAGCAGGAATTCTGCGTCGGGCAGGTTTTCGTATCCATGGCGTAACGACGAGGCGACGACCGGAGCCGCAGTGGCTGGTTTGGCCGGATGTTGCAGGGCCAGAACGCCGAGAGTGCGGCCCGGACCGACTTCGAGCAAAACGAAGTCCGGCAGCTTCCACACCTGTTCAAGCGCATCGCCGAAACGGGCGGTGCGCCGTGCGTGTTCGACCCAGTACGACGGATCCGTCGCTTTTTCCGCGGTGATCCACGTTCCCGTCACATTTGAAATGAACGGCAGGCGTGGCGCGCTGAGCCGGACCTTGCGCACCTCCTGTGCAAATGGTTCGGCGATGGGATCGAGCAGGCGCGAATGGAAAGCATGCGCATTTTTCACCGGGCGGAAAATAATTTCCCGCGCGCCGAGCAGTTTTTGAAATTCGGTCATCTCGGGCACGGGCCCGGCGACCACGCAAAGTTTCGGGCCGTTGATCAGGGAGATGGAAAGCGAAGGGCTCAGCAGGGGCAGTAGTTCCTTTTCCGGCAGCATGACCGCAAGCATCATGCCCTGAGGCAATTCGTTCACCAATTTGGCCCGCACGACGACAAGCTTCAACGCGTCTTCAAGGGAGAACACCCCGGCGAGGCACGCTGCGACATACTCGCCCATGCTGTGACCCACGATGCGGTCGGGAACGAGTCCCCAATCGAGCCACAACCGCGCGAGCGCATACTCCAGCGTGAATAAAGCCGGATGGCAATTGACGGTATCGTTCAGTTTTTGCGTGGCGGGATCGAGTGGTTCGTCGGCCGTCTTCCCGAGCATCCGCTTCAGATCGATGCCGCGCGGTTTGGCCGGCTCGTTTTTGGCCCGGTCTTTTGGATAGAGAAGATCGCGGACGTCGAGGCCGAGGAGTGGATGAAGAATTTGCGCGCACCGGTCGATCTCCCGGCGGAATACTTCATACTTTTCATAGAGGCCCTGGCCCATGCCAACGTAATGATCGCCTACGCCAGGCAGGAGAAAGATCACCGGCGCTGCGCCTTTTTCGGGCACGATGCCGGACAATTGTTTTTTGGCATCAGGAGCGCGAAGCGAGGTGGCGATTTCGGGAGCGGTTTGCCCCACCGCAATACGCCGGTGCGAATAGAATTTCCGACCGGCATGCAATGTGTGCGCGATGTCCGAGAGCGCGGGAACGTCGGGTTGGGAAAGAAAATTGGTGAATTCGCCGGACATCGTCTCTAGCGCCGGCGCCGATTTCGCGGAGAACGTGAGCAAATACGGACCGCCTGTCTTCGGCGACGGTGCGACCGCAGGCGCTTCCTCAAGGACGAGGTGAGCGTTGGTGCCTCCCATGCCCGTCGACATGATGCCTGCCCTCAACGGCGTATTATTGCGTGAAGTCCAGGGAGCGACTCTGTTGTTCACGAAAAATGGCGTGGTGCTAAAATCGATTTCCGGATTCGGCTTGGTATAATGAAGCGTTGGCGGGATCGAACGGTTTTTGAGCGCCAGCACCGTCTTGATCAAACCTGCCATTCCAGCGGCGGCATCGAGGTGGCCGACGTTGGTTTTCACCGAACCGAGGGCGCAAAAGGAATTTTTTTGCGTGAAATTCCGGAAAGCCTTGGTCAAGGCGAGCACTTCGATCGGGTCGCCCACCGGCGTGCCGGATCCATGCGCTTCCAGGTAGGAAATAGTATCGGCATCGACGCCGGCATTGGCAATGGCTTCGACGACCACGTCCGCCTGCCCGTTGACGCTGGGTGTGGTATAGCCCGCTTTGGCCGAGCCATCGTTGTTGACGGTCCGAGCCCTTGATCACTGCGTGGATATGGTCGCCTTGCGCGAGCGCGTCGGCGAGGCGTTTTAACACGACGACGCCCGCGCCGCTGCCAAAAACAGTGCCATTAGCACCGGCATCGAACGCGCGCACATGGCCATCCGGTGAGACCACACCGCCGCCATCGTAGATATAACCAGTCCGATGGGGCACACGAACCGACACGGCGCCAGCGAGGGCAAGGTCGGTTTCTTCGTTCAACAGACTTTGCCGGGCGAGATGAATGGCGACCAGCGAGGTCGAACATGCCGTCTGCACGGTCATGCCCGGCCCGCGCAGGCCGAGTTTGTACGAGATGCGTGTGCCGAGGAAGTCCTTGTCATTGACGATCAGCGTCGGGATGTAGTCTTCGGCAAAGCGGTCGTTCAGGCCGCTGTTGGCGAAGTAAGTGTTCATCGCCGAACCAACATAAACACCTACGCGGCCGGGAAAGCGGTCCGGATCGCAGCCTGCGTCCTCGATCGCGCTGTAGGCGACTTCAAGGAGAATGCGGTGCTGCGGATCCATGGCGCTGGCTTCGCCCGGCGAATAGCCGAAGAACGTGGCATCGAAGGCCTCGGGCGCATCGAGGACGGGCGCGGCCTTCACGAAATCGGAACGGGCCAGCAACTTTGGCGAAACTCCCGAGGCGAGAATTTCCTCGTCGGTGAGACGGGCGATGGACTCGACGCCTCCGACGAGATTCTGCCAAAATTCGGTTGGATTTTTTGCGCCCGGAAAGCGGCAGGCCATGCCTACAATCGCGATGTCAAATTCGTTGTCCATCGGCTCAGGCGGTCTTGGACCGTAGGATTGGTTCGGGGAGGGCCTTGCGATCGGCCTTGCCATTGGCGTTTGTCGGAATTTCGGCGATCTTCTCGAAGTGATCGGGCACCATGTGCGCGGGCAGATAACGATGCAGGTGCTGCTTGAGGGCTTCGGGATCGATCTCCTGTTTGCAGACGAGGTAGGCGACGATGAGGATGATGCTCTCGGAATATTTTTTCACCGTGACGACGCAGTCTGCGATGCCCGGGAATTTTTGGATCGTATTTTCGATCTCGCCCAGTTCGATGCGCAGACCGCGGATCTTCACCTGATGATCTTCCCGGCCGAGATATTCGATATTGCCGTCGGGCAGCCAGCGCGCGATGTCGCCGGTGCGATAAATGCGTTCGCCGGGAACCGCCGGGCTTTCGGTGAAACGTTCGCGGGTCAATTCGGGATTGTTTAAATAACCACGCGCCAGACCCACGCCGGCGAGGCACAATTCGCCAGGCTCGCCGATTGGGGCCTGCTCGCCATCCTTGATGATGTAAGTGCGGATATTTTGAATGGGCCGGCCGATGGGAATGCGATCGAAATCGCCCTGCGTCGGGCAATCGAAATAGGTGACGTCGACCGTGGCCTCGGTTGGACCATAGAGATTGATTAGTTGTGCGCCGACATTGCGATGGACGTTGTCATTGAATTTTCGGACGTGGGCGGGGCTGAGCGCTTCGCCGCTGGCGAAGATCCGGCGGAGCGTGGGGAGCGCCGTTTTCACCTTTTCCGGACGGCCGTCGAGATACTCGAGGAAAACGTTCAACATCGACGGTACGAAATGCATTACGCTCACGCGGTGTTTTTTGACAGTTTCCACGAGGGCCTGGGGCATCCGTTCGCCGCGTGGCATCAACATGCAGACAGCCGAACCTTCGAGTGCCCACCAAAAGAGTTCCCACACGGAAACATCGAAACAGAACGAAGTTTTCTGCAAAAGGACGTCGCGACTGTCGATGGGATAGGCTTTCTGCATCCACTTGAGCCGGTTCACCACCGAATGGTGTTCGATCATTACGCCCTTGGGCCGGCCGGTGGACCCGGACGTGTAGATGACGTACGCGAGATCGGTGGGGCGGTTGACCAAGGCCGGATTGGTGCCGGGGAAATTGTAGGTTTCGACCTGTTCGAGATTGACGGTGGGAACGCCGGCGGGCGCCTTGCCGGCGGTGGCGCCGTGAACGAGCAACAGGTTCACACCGGCGTTCTGCAAAACGTAACTGATGCGTTCCACCGGATCCTCGGGGGACAGCGGAAGGTACGCTCCGCCGGCTTTGATGATGCCGAAGATCCCAATGATCATCGCGAACGAACGTTCAACCATGATGCCGACGATCTGGCCTGGCTGCACGCCACGGCTTCGCAGCAGGTGAGCCACCTGGTTAGCCCGTTCGTTTAACTGGGAATAACTCAAAACCGGCGTGCCCCAAAATTTGTCGTGGTCGCACAGCACCGCGGGTTGCTGGGGATGGCGAAGCACTTGTTCCTCGATCAACTCCTGCAACGTGACGTTGTTTTGGTATTCGCAGGCAGTGCGATTGAAAGAGGCGATCTTTTCGAGATCGGTTTCAGTCGAGATGGACATGGGCAATGCGAAGATAGCTAGATTCCGGCCAATGTGCGACTTGGATGGATTTTTTTTCTCAGGCTCCGGCGTTTGCGGGTGATGAAGTTCGTTCGTGGCGCTGGCGGCGCAGCGCTTCGGCCACCACGCCTTTCCCCAGAATGTATTCGTGGACTTGGGTGGTGCCTTCGATGATTTCCATGATTTTCGAGCCGCGGTAAAAACGGGCGACGGGCGACGCCTCATGGCAACCGGAAGCGCCGCGGATTTGCACAGCGTCCGAGGACGCCTGAACCACGGCGCGCGAAGTGAAGTATTTGGCGAAGAATGCGCGGTTAAACGCGTCGGGCAGGCGATCGTCTTCCGCGCGGCACGCACTCCAACAGAGGAGATTGGCCGCTTCGAGATCCGTGGCCATTTTTGCCAGGAGCGATTGGATCATGCCGTAGTCGCCAACGCGCTGGCCGCCGACTTTGCGTGCGACGGCGTGATCGGCGCTTTCTTCCACGCAGCCGCGCAACAAACCCAAGGCCGAGCAAGCCGTGCTGAGCCGCCCATATTGAAGTCCTATTGGGGCGACGTGCGAAAAAGCGAACCCTGGTTTGGCGACGATGTTGGCCGCGGGGATTTGAACGTCATTGAAGCGAAGCAATCCCAAGCCAGCGGCGCGGAAACCCATGAGATCCTTGATTGGCTCGATTTCGAAACCGGGACTTTCGCGGGGCACGATGCAGGCGATTGGTTTGCCTTCGAGTTTGCCAAAAACCAGAAACACGCCGGCCATCTGCGAGCAGGTGATCCATTTTTTTTCTCCGCGAAGGATCAATCCATCGGATGTCCCGCTGCGGCGGTATTCAGTGGTCATCGCTTGCAGATCGCTGCCGATGCCAGGCTCGGTCAGAGCGAACGCAGCAATCATTTCGCCCTTGGCGAGTTTGGGCAGCCAGCGTGAACGCTGCTCGGACGTGCCCCATTTCAGCACGGCCATGGAAAACATGGCTTGAACAGTCACGATGCCGGTGAAGGCGGAATCGCTCCGACCCAAGGCTTCGTTGAGCAGGCCAAAGGTGACCGCGTCCCAACCCAAACCGCCAAATTCCGTTGGAATAGTGGCGCCGAGCCAGCCTGTCGCGCCGAGCTCGGCGATGGCGGCTTCGGGAATCTTCTGCGCACGATCCCATTCACCGGCAAACGGCGCCACTTTGCTGGAGGCAAAAGCCTGAAATTCGGCATGCCTCCGGCTCTGTTCTGCGGAGAGAAAGGTGTTCATGTTTGGCGCGGTTGAATGGTTTTGGTTGGCGGACGGGACTTACCCGGCCTTTTTCCTGGCCACGAAGGCGGCGGTGGCGCTGACCGACTTGAAGTTTTCGATTTCGAGATCGTCCATGCCGATTTCGATTTCGAAGGTGCGCTCGACGAAGGTCATCAATTGGACGGCGAAGAGCGAATTGACGATGCCGGTGTCGAAGAGATTTTCGTCATCACCCAAGGCGTCGATGTTGATCGAGCTGTTGATGAAATTGCGGACGGTTTCTTTGATGTGTTTCGGATCAAGGGTGCTCATGTTAGGTTTCGCGATAGGTTAGCCTTGTGAACCAGGGTAGACGTAGAACCCACGTCCGCTTTTGCGTCCGCAATGGCCGGCATCGACCATCTTCCGGAGGAGGGGGCAGCACCGGAATTTCGGATCGTGGAATGAGTCGTAAAGCACGTCAAGCGACCGCATGACCGTGTCGAGGCCGATGAGATCGGCCGTTTCCAATGGTCCCATTTTATGGCCAAAGCATTTTTTGAAAATGGCATCGATCTGTGCGGCGGTGGCCAGTCCATCCTGGAAAACCCAGGCGGCCTCATTCATGAAAAGATGCGAAATCCGGTTGGAAACAAAACCGGGCAAATCGCCCACCACGATGGCTTCCTTTTGCAGCTGCGAAAAGAGCTGGCTGACCACGGAGATGGTTTCGTCGGACGTGTGTTCGCCGCGGATGACTTCGACGGTCGGCATCATGTGCACCGGATTCATGAAATGCATGCCGACGACCTTTTTCGGTCGTTGGGTAATGCCCGCAATTCGAGTGACGGAGATGCACGAAGTATTTGCGCCAAAGCAAACGCCGGCCGGAACGATTTTGTCGATTTTCTCGTAGATCGGTTTTTTGACGGTCCAGTCCTCGGTCGCGTTCTCGACGACAAACTCCGCCTTCGAAAGATCCTCGAGGCTGGTCGTAAACGTAATGCGGGACAACGTCTCGTCACGCGTGAGCTTGGGAGCGCCTTTCTTCAGCAGCGGAGCGAACCGGACCGTTTGCAGAATATGGGCGCGAGCCGATTCCAATGCCTTGTCGGATATGTCAACCGCGATGGCGTGAATGCCGTGCAGCACGAGGTCGACAACCACGCCGGAGCCGATGTTTCCCACGCCAATTACGCCGACGGTTTTCAAAGTCATGAGGGTGAAATTAGGACGATTGTTTGGTTTAGTAAAGCCGGGATCTTAATCGCGCTTGCGCAGGCGTTGCTTGCGGCGGGCGCCCCGTTCCATGGCATCGCTGGCGGCGCTTGCCTCGGTCTTTGACGGCTCCAATTTTTCCGCCAGAAGGCGCACGGTCGGGCTCTCGAAAAGGCCCACGATCGAAACCTGATGCTTAAGCTCCCGGCGGATGGCGGCGACTACTTGCACCGCTTTGAGCGACGTGCCGCCGGCTTCGAAGAAATTGTCGGTGGGTTTTAGGTGAGGATTGCCAATCGCGCGACGCCAGATGCTGAGCAGTTTGTCTTCAAGACTGGCAGCTGCATCGGTGCCGATTGCCGGCTCGGCGAAGCCGGACGCGTGCAGACGCGCTGTTTCCATGGCCGAACGGATCTTGGCGACCGAATCCAAAGTCGTGGCGATTTCAACGAGACGGGCTTCCGCTCCGAAGCCGCGTGTATGCGTCGCTTTGGCGGAAACTGGCCGATTAGCGATGGATTGGGATTCGGTAGTTTCGGAGCTGCCTGAGGGTTTATACCGCAGCGAAATGAGTTCCTCGGCGGAGAAACGATAAATAGTTGAGCCGGATTTTTCTTGGGCAGAAGCAGCACGGAGGGACTCGACGAAATCCCGCGCAGGCTGGTTCTTTTCCGTAGTCTGGAAGGGAAGTTCGACAAACTCGCAACCCCGAGCGCGCGCCTCGGCGCCAACGCGGGCGAGAATCCCGTGCTCGACGCCGCGACCCAGCACTCGACAACTCAGGAGGAAGGTGTCGACCGAGCATACGTTGCCCGCGATGGAAAAAAGCGCCAAGCCGACCATGCCATAATCGCCAAAGCGATCCTGCACGTTTACGGCGAGGCAGCCATTCGCGGGATTTTCCGAAAAACGTTCGATGTCAGCCGCTGAGCGGCGTTTGGTCGTGAAATTGAACTGGTTGGTGCGAAGCGTAAGCTGGGAAACGCGATCGAAATGTTCCGCCATTGGCTTGAAGATGGAAATCTCCAAGTGAAGTCCCTCGATGAAGTCTTTGAGGGTCGACACTTGGTCGCGGTATTTTTCGCGTTCTGCGTTTTCCCGCATTCTGTGGGTTCGGGTAAGATCCTCGGAAGTCGTCCGGAGATGGTCAAACGCCCAAGTGTGATCCAGGAACGCAGGGATTTCGGCGGGATTGGCCGGAAGCGGAAGCGTAAGGACGGCTGGCACGCTGGCCTGCACTTCAGCGCATTCAACCGGGTTGTCGTCCACGAAAATAAAACTGTCCAAGCCCAGTCCGAGTTCCTGGGCGAGCGAACGAAGATTTTCCGACTTGGGCGACCAGTTGATGCGCGTCGCGACGAGATGTTCCCGCCGCAGTTTCATGTCGGGATTTCGGTCAAAAACGCTCCAGACGTCCGCCTCCGAGTTTTTACTGCAAAGGCACAAAAGCATACCCGCCTCCATTTGCCGGAGCATGAACTCCTGGAGCGCTCGATGAGCGACGGTCACTTTCACTCCGAGGGCACCTTCCTCGCCGCATGCCCCCTGCCAGAGCGTGTTGTCGCAATCCAAAACAATGACCTTGTACGGAGAGCGCTGAAGCGCGGAGATCGTTCTAACGAGGGCGGTGCCGATCGAAGCAAAACCTTCGGCGGTATAGGGAACATGGCCGGCGGCGTCCGCGTGCGGATCGTGAAGGTCCGTTACCGGATAACGTTCAGCGATTGCGGTGGAGCTGAGGGTATGGATGTTTGAAAATCCACGGACGCGGTCGATTAGTTCGGTTTCGATTTCGCGGAGGAACTGGCCGGAATCGGAGAAGCCGGAAGCCAATGGATTCGTCGGGCAAAAACACAGGATCGTGGGCGTGCTCGAAGAACGCGTGTAGGCATCCAGCGCCTGAATAAACTGATCGGCGGTTTTTTTGACCTCAGCTTTAGAAGCTGCAAAAGGTTCGGCTTCGGTGGCGCATGTCTCGTTGCGACTGGCGCGGGTTGCGTAGACGTTAAAAAGACCGGAGCCGGTCAGAAGATTCTCCTCTTCGACCGCGCAGTTAAAACCCTGGGAGATTAAAATCGACCGCACTTCATCGACCGCTTTTTGTGTCCGGTCGTGCACTTCAATCACGATCTGGCCGATCAGCGGCCAATGGGTTTTTTCGATGCCGCGTAAAATCTCAAGTTCGCATTTTTCAGCGTCGATTTTAAGCAGGTCGATCCGGCTGAGCTTATTGTCGCGGATAATATCCGAAACGGACAGCAGGGGGCAGTCGAACACCTGGCGGTCGAGTCGGCCGGTCATCAACTCGTCGACGTAGACATCGGTTGAAGGCTCGGACGAACCGAGCTCGGTGCGAACCATGTTGGCCACGACCGCTTGAATTGCCTGACGATCTTCGTCGGCGTTCGAGTGGAAACTCGAAAATACGGAAGATTTCTCGTAGAAAGTGAGAGAGGCTGAACCGCGTTTTTCGGAAACGCCCAGGTTGAACGGCTGGAGGCGTTCGCCGTAGGCGGAGCAATTTGCCTGAAGCGCCTTGAAGGCTACAGGGCTCGGTTCGTAGGCAAAGACGCGGGCTTGCGGCGCTCGGCTGCGCACAAAAAGCGAAAAGAGGCCGATGTTGGCCCCGATGTCCACCACCGTGGCGTCTTCGGGTATTTGAATGCCATGACGTAAGTAGACACGGTCTTCAAAAATTTCTTTGTAAACGTACTCGGTCTCGTGCCGGTTGAGATGAGCGACTTCCAAGCCATTGGCCAGGGTATGCCGATTCAATCCAGCAAAGGCATTGGTGGTTGTGACTGGATCGAGTTTGGACGCGGCGGACTCGCTGCCAGAGGCCCAGTCGTTTAAGTTCAGCAGGATGACGTTGAAACCATTTTGGTTTCGCCGGAGCGCGCTTTCCGGACTGAGGAGTTCTTGAAAAACCTGGTTATAGGGCGCAAACGTGGTCTTTAGTGGACGTCCAAGGCGGAAGCCCCAGAACGTGAGCACCTCCTCGACCGGGTCAGCGGTGAAGGTCGCGGCGACGACAAGGTCGGTTTTCGATGGTTCGGCGGGTTGTTCTGACCGGGTTTGCCCCAGATAGGTGAAATGCACGCCTGAAAGTTTCAGATGGCAGCGGCCATGGTCATCGAAGACTTCAAGATCGCCGGAGTGCAGTTCGCCGACTGCTTTTCCCGACTGGCGGAGGCGCGCTCTAACCCACACGCTACCGCTAAAAGCGAGATCGAAGATTTCCAACTTCTCCATTCCCCGGAGAATGAATGTGCTGCCGCCAGCGATCGAAAATGAGGCCAGCAGCTGCGCGACGCCATCGAGCAAGATGGGATGCAACTGGTGGATTTGACCGGGTTTGGCGATCGGCATGGCGAGTTGGCCGAGAGCTTCAGGGCCGTTTCGCCAGACTTTTTGTACGATCTGAAATTCAGGACCGTACTGATTTCCATTTTTCGCCAACTGCTCGTAGTAGCCGGTTTGATCGGTGTGGTATTCGGATTTTTCCGTCGGCGACGGTGCAGGGCATTGGCCTGACGGGGTAGGCCAACCGGTTATTACCTCTAAACGGGCGCAGGGAGGAGGAGTTGGTGAACTCGCATCGCCGCCTTCCCGAAACGTGTAGCGAAACGAATGTTCGGTCGTGCGTTCGATACTCGCCGTGAGCAGAGTCTCGGCATCGGAGAGGATGACGGGATTGAGGAATTCGATATGCGTCAGCCTGCTGGGCATGGTGCCGAAATGCTCGGCATGAATGCAAAGCACGGCCTCGATATAGAAAGAGCCGGGCAGAACGACCAAGTTTTGGAAACCATGATCCGTCAGATAAGGAAACGAGGCAGTTGCGATCCGGACGGTTGCCGTGGCCCCACCGGCGTCGGCCGGTTCAAATGCCACTGCTCTGCTTATGGAAGAAAATGTACCGGGTGCCTTCAAAATCTAGCCTTACCTTATTAATTGATCGTCTGGAGTATTTCGAAAATTAGACGAACGGGGGCCTGACTTTTTCAAGCCTTGGCCGTGTAGGGGCTTCCCTGAACAACCCCACAGGCATTCGACTAATGCCATAATTGGCTAAATATATGATAACCTGATCCCTACCTAACGGTTCGTTCCGAACGATGCATATGACGTTCCCATTCATAGGCGCAGGCTTCCGCACGCCAGGTGCGGTGGCTGTGAATCGAACGGCTGGAGCAGTGCCAAAAAACGCTACTCCGAAATCGGCGGGGGTAGAAAAAGGCCAGCTTTACCCGCGAAATCGGGAAGCCAGCCGACGCTGGCAAGCAACAACGCCGCTGTGACCGCGAGGAAGCCAATCCGTGCCATGGACTAGGTAGCGGAACGGTCGGTTTTCTGCGGCTTGAAGCGAGGAATGGCCGTCATGGTCAGGCGGTCAACGACGTCGAGATAAACGTCTTTCATCGTTTCCCACGAATTCGCCGTGGCATAGGCAAAGCCCGCGGCGGACAACTGCTCCTTAAAAGCGGGGTCTTTGATCAACTGGCGGACTCGTCGGGCGAAATCTTCGGAGTCGCCGGAGGTGAAGAACGCCGCCACGGAGTCATTGAAATACAGGCTGTCGATCCGTGTACGCGAAATGACGACGGGCAGTTTTTGCGACATGAACTCCATGATTTTGGTGCTGTAGGCTTGGTCGCCAAAACCCTCGGCTCGTTTGGGCACGATGCCGATGTCGGCATTGGCCATGATGCCGGGGATTTCCTCCAGCACCACGCCGGGGAGGAAGCGCACGTTTTTCTCCAAGCCGAGCGAGCGTGCCAGTTCCTGCAAATTCGGGAGCGTGGGGCCGTTGCCGTAGATATGAAGCTCGAGGTTTGGAAATTCCCCCACGAGCACTTTCATCGCATTGACCGCAATATCCAGACCTTGGTGATAATTTAACGAACCAGGATAAAGGAGGATAATGCGGTTGTCGTCGCGCGTGCGCGTTTTTGGCGCGAAAAGCTCCAGGTCGACATTGTTGACCATGGCGGTGAGTTTTTCCTTGTGGGCCGAGCGGCTGCTCAGCGTGCCTTTCCAGATGTGATTGGCGACAATGACATGGTCGGCAAAACCGCAGGAGAGCTTTTCGATCAATCGCAACCCTGTGGAAAGGATCGAGCCGTGCTTTACCGAGAATTTCGATTCGTAGAGCTCGGGCACGATATCGTGGATATCGAGGATGATTTTCGCATTGCCCGACTTGAGCCTCGCGCCGGCGAAAACGAGAAAATCAGGAATGTTGTGAACGTGGAGCAGATTGCAGCCGTTGGGAAAATTTTTCGGACCCAAGTGGACGAAGGCCTTCAAAAAGAAAGCACTGAGGCGCCAGGCATAAGCCCATTTGCCGGACTCTCTCGTTTCGCGCGCCTGAAGGCGGAAGACTTCGACCCCGTTGAGGGTTTCCCATTTCCGCGAGCGGACTTGTTCGGGTTTTCCAAGCGAAAATATTTTCACGCGGTCACCGCGTTTGGCGAGAGTTTCGGCGTAGCGGCGGACGCGATTGTCGGAGTTGTAGAAGCTGTACGTCAGCATGGCCACCGAGCGCGGCGGCCGAGCCTGGCGGGGCTTGAACGGCGTGCAAAAAGCGGCGACCTCGCGGGGAAGCGCCGCCCAGTAACGGCCTTTGTATTCGTCCCGCACATGCGCGAGAAAATCGCGATAGAGCTGAACCGAGAACTCGTAGGTGCTGGGTTTCTCGCCCGGCATCGCCATGTAGTCGGGATGAGTGTCGAGCAGGGCCATCGCGCGTTTGTCGACCAGCCACCGGAGCTTGTTGCGCCAGATATCGATGTTTTTCTGTTTTAGAACTACGAAATAGTTGTAGTCCTGCACCAGCGTGTACGGCAGTTCGATATAGCCGTCACGTAGAGGCTTGGGACGGGAGGGCGATCCGTTCGCTGGGCCGCCTCGAAGGGCGTCCGCTTCCGGATTCGGTCGGTTGACCCAAAACGGGAAAACTGTCTGCGCTCCGTCGGGTTGGGGCTCGAAAGGATCCACATCGAACGTCGAGGCATCGTACGCGATGTCGAGATCGTGCAGCCAGTCGAGCTTGTGCAACATGAAGCCGGCGCGAAAACCAGTGGCGCCCCATTTTTTCAGCCACTGGTTAATGGCCGTGGCATCCCGGCGAAATCCTTCCCGACTCCGAAACAAGGTTCCGTCGTGGCGCAGGTCGTGCACGCCCACTTCAAAACCATTTTGATGCAGCCAATTTATCAGTTCATCTGGAACCGTGTAATCACCTGTGGGGATGAAGTTAAAACAGGAGCGGAATCCGTACTCCATTTCAATTTCCGCCAGCTGGCGGCAACGCCGCAGTCCCTTTGGACCTTCCACGTCGTGGGTGAGCACGAAGGAAAAGTCTTTGCCATCCGGCCAGCCCGGCCAGTTTTCAGGAGCCTTGCCCGTGTCTTCGTAAATGGGCCAGTAGGCGGTGCACTTCCTTTTGATGATGGCCGCACGCATCCGCCGAAGTGCCAACCGCAGGCGGGGAGGGAGGATGGGCTTCACCGCGTAGTAAGCGTGGTTGAGGAGCATGACGGGAGCGTGCAGATGCATTCTGTGGGTGGGCTATCGACAGATTGTTTTAACCGGCTTGCACCCGAAGGAGAGCGTGGAGGCGCTGCTGCGGTGTGGAAGGTGGCGATTGGTTATGCTTTCCAAACCTGGCCGGGTTTGGTTTTGATCGAGACCATGGCGTTCCGCGAATCGACGATGCAAGGGGCCCAATTGGCGAGCTCCTGATAGTTCACGGACGCGTGATTGGTGGCGAGGAGCACGGCGTCGAACCCGGAGATAGTCGCTTGGTTCCACGCGACCGATTTCATGCCTGCAAACTGGGGATGCTCGCGCGTGAGTTTGATGACGGGCACGTACGGATCGTAGTAGGCGATCTCGGCGCCGCGGTGTTTGAGTTTTTCGAGGAGAATGTAACTGGGCGACTCGCGGTCGTCGTCAACGTTTGGTTTGTAGGCCAGACCGAGCACGAGGACCTTGCTGCCTTTAACAGGCTTGCCGAGCTCATTGAGCGCTTCGGCCGTGCGATTGATAACGTAGTCCGGCATGGCGGTGTTGATTTCACCGGAGAGTTCAATGAAGCGGGTGTGCTGTCCGTATTCGCGGGCCTTCCACGTGAGGTAGAATGGGTCGATGGGAATGCAGTGACCGCCGAGGCCAGGGCCGGGATAAAACGCCATGAACCCGAAAGGTTTCGTTTTGGCGGCGTTGATAACCTCCCAGACATCGATGCCCATTGCGGCGTAAACGACTTTAAGTTCGTTGACCAAGGCGATGTTGACGCCGCGGAAGGTGTTCTCAAGCAGCTTGGCCGCTTCGGCCACGCGGCAGGACGATACGGGGACGAGCGTTTTGATCGCGATCGAGTACGTGGCGACCGCTTTCTCCAAGCAGGCGGGAGTGAAGCCACCGACGATCTTCGGGATCGTGGCGACGACGCTTTGCGGATTGCCCGGGTCTTCGCGCTCGGGCGAGAAGGCGAGGTGGAAATCGATGCCGGCCTTCAGACCCGAACCATCTTCTATCACTTTGCGGAGATCCTCGTCGGTCGTGCCCGGGTAGGTCGTGGATTCGAGCGCGACCAGGGTTCCTTTTTTGAGGTGCGGGGCAATGGCCTTGCCGGTTTCTGTGATATAGGAAATATCCGGCTCGCGGTTTTTGTTGAGCGGTGTGGGGACGCAGATGATGACCGCGCTGACCTCTTTGATGCGCGAGAAATCGCTGGAGGCGGAGAACGCCTTCTTGTCCACCATCGCTTTGATATCGGCGCCGGTGATATGTTTAATGTAACTGCGTCCGGAATTGAGCGCCTCAACCTTTGCTGGGTCGATATCGAGGCCCAAGACGGTGGCACCGCATCGGGCGAACTGGAGTGACAACGGCAGACCGACGTAACCTAGGCCGACAATGGCGATTTGATGGGAGGACATGGTGATTGTTGTGGATGGTGATATTCAGTGAAGCTCGCAAGAACCTTAGTACCTGCGGGCTGAAAATGGGAGGATTTGGTTGCGGGCAAAATCTACTTTTGGAGGGGTAGTAACAAAGCTGTTGGCAGGACGGCGGCCCTAGATGCATTTATTATATGCAAAAGAATGTCATCGCTAGAAACTGACTATGTATCGCGGGCGACCGGAAGCTCAACCACGCCGATCGCTTGTTTTGCATATCGAATATCAACACACCACTTTCGTTTGTACCACCGGGTGCTGGCGCGAAATCCGGCTTTGGGCAGCCTTTGAAGCAAAAAGGCGCGGCCGTGCTTGCTGAAGATGGTGGAGGCGAGAGGAATCAAACTTCTATCTGCAGATCCTTTCGAACCTGCCGTTTTATCATTAAACTACGCCCCCGAAATTGCCGGGTCGGGTGAGTGGATCGTCGATCGGGAAAGGACCGTCAAGTCTTTTGGTGGGGATTCCTGGAGTTGAAGAGCTAGGGTTGGTTTTTTGCGTTATCCGGAGTGACTCGCGCAATTTTTGCGAAAATCATGCGCCGAATTTGAAAATGGGACGATGTTTTTCGAGGCTGGACTTTGTTATACCGAGCTGGAGCTACTCTATTATTTGGAGGTTTTTAAAAGTTCGCTCGCCACGACCGCGGTTTTGACCGGGGCCGCGCTCTTGCGATCGAGTACGAGCGGGCGATAAAATTTGCGCTGCACGAGCCTGCGCAAGGTTCCGAGCACCGAGCGAATCTTGTCGCGCATTTCTATGCGCCACCAGCAGGCGAAAAGATGGTTGTTGCGAAACCGCGTGTACGGCAGGCCCAGCAGGCGAACCGAGAAACGACGACCCCACACGGCACCTTTCTTTTTCCAGAGGCCGGATTGGGATTTCTCCACTTTCCATGCTTCGGCTGGTTTTAGTTCAACGTAACCGTCGGCAATCGCGCCTTGGAGGATTTCACGGCCGCGCTGGGTCCGGACCAAAACCAAGGAGGAGCCAGGATTAACGCCATCCGGTTGGAAATACCAAGGATCGCCGCAACTGATATCGGCAAGTTCGCCGCTACTATCCGGCCAGAGCTGCACCGACCACGGACGTGACGCCTGAAGAATCGCCCAGCTTTCGCTATAGGTGAGTTTAAACGCAGGCTCGGATTGTCCCGGCATCATCGGTGCGAAATGACCGGGCCACCCCAGACCGCGATAGCGCAGGCTGGCGATAGAGGAGGGTTCGATGCCGCGTTCTTTCAACAGATTTGTCGTTGCCTTTGTCGGCGGACTGCCGGCGCAGAAAAACGACATGGTCACGCCGATCTTTTGGTCCAATTCCGGCTTGAGCCGGCGGGCATTCGTCAAAGCGGCGATTTCAGAAGGCTGACCGATGATGGCGCATGGCGCCGAGGCTTGCTCCACCAAGTTCAGGCCGTTGCACACGGAAGCGGGAGCATACCGGGAGCCGCTGGCGGCAATGAGATCCTGGCGATTCAAACTCAATCTCGTGCGGTTCAAAAAAGGCTCTTCCGGATCCTGACCGGTGTGCAGCACTCCGGCCATTCCTGCCTTTTCAACGCAGTACGCGGCGAGGGCAGTGAGCACGCCGCCGGAAGAACCTTTATAACGTATTTCCGGATCTGCTGCGTGCCCTTCCCAAACTTCCAGAACCTGGCCCCAGTTTTGGGTGAAATCGGTCGCCGTCGCAGGAACGTCCTTGGGCTTGTCGTTCGCCGCTGGCGCGAACGGAGTGAAGTCGGTCTGTACGCTCGGGCAAGCGTCGAGGCAAAGCGTGCAATCCTTGCAATCGCTGGTGTCAACATTGGGACGGATTCCCTCGGCGACGTAGTCCAGGAGCTGAATGCGGTTTTCCGGACAGATGTATGCGCACACACCACAACCAATGCACAACCTCCAATCAACAACGTCGGTAAGCGTTTTTATTTTGCCCATTGAATATATGATGGTCGATGAATAATGCCGGCAGGTCGGCCCCGGATTATATAGAAATTATATGGTTTTGGCCGGATCCGTTTATGAAGAGGAAACCAAACGTTGGAATATATCTGCGAGTTTTCGGCGCGCGTCCTTGGAGGCTTCCGCGAGGCCGGCACGGGCCGCGGCGCGCAAACGATAAAGTTCGACGGCACGCGTCACCGCCGAAGCGTTGTCGCTGCTTCGACCATCGATGACCCAGTCCTGCATTCCGACACTTTCGAAAACCCCCGCGAACTTCATGCTGTACGCGACTCCGATGCAAGGAACGCCCTGCGAGAGCGCGGCGATGCAAGCATGCATGCGTGAGCCGATGAAAAAATCGCAGCGCCCGATGATGCCCTTGATCGCATATTGATCGTACTCGCGGTCGACGATCCTGATTCGCTGCCGCAATGCGGCGGGTACTGCGTCGCGCAATTTCCGCGATGCTTCCTGATCGCTTTCCACGTCGCCCGCCGGAGCGAAGGTATGCGGAACCAGCCAGAGTTCTCCGGGATGCTCGTTCAACAACCGTGTCACCAATTCGGGAAGAAACTCCGCGTAGCTCAGCTTGAGTCCGAACATATTATTGCGTGTGTAACCGCCGTTATACATCAGGCCGTTGACATTCAGGCCAATCACGCCCGCCGGAACGCTGCCGGCGAGGGGAGGATCGAGAGCAATTTCGGACGTCGGAACGGCTTCAAGCGAAAAGGCCACGTCTGGACTGAGCAGAACTTCTTTCCCGGGGCCCACGAGATTTTGCGCGACGACGCGGCTTTGTTTGTCGCGCGCAATCACCACAGAGGACCGCCTGAGCAGATAGCGCGCGAGCCCGCGCGCGACCGCGCTTTTGAACGGGCCGTAGGTTTGCGGAAACTGCACCATCGTGCCTTTGACCAACAAAACCGACCAGTCCAAAAGGAAGGTATAAATAAATCCTTTTAACCCATAGATATCGCTAAAACTATCGCCGCCGTGGACGTTGCCGACTAGTTTGGCATCGACAATCGTTTTGATCCACGGCGTGGAGCGGGCAATGGCGGCCCGGACGGCTTTTAGGGGAGCCAGTCGATAGAGCATCGACATCCCAAGGATCCAGAAAAGGTGATCGCGCGGCCGGGCTCGGGGGGACATGCGGACATTGACGACTTCAATCGGCGTTTCCTTGCCGCCTACACGAAAAGTCGCCGGCCGGTTGTCCTGGTTGCCCAAGAGCAGGGCAATATGGCACCCCGGAGCCGCTTCGGCGCAGAGGTTGACCAGGGAAGCGCCCAGCGCCAGAACGCCGCGGTTTCCGGATGAAACCGGCGTGCCTAGAATTCCGATCTTCATTCGATAAATATTTTCACCAGACTCGTCATGCTTTTCCCGCAGGGCTTCAATGTTTCCAAAATATTCCTTCCTTGATCACTCGTATGTTGGGGCTTCCGCCGATGACCGCGTGGGACACGTCGACGCGCCCGGCCACGGTGGTTCCGGCCGCCACGACCACACCCTCTTTTATTTTGGATCCTTTTAATATAAGCGTCCGGCAGCAGAGCCAGACGTTGTCGCCGATAATAATTGGTTTTGGCGGATTCAAAACGGTTCCCTGCGCATCACAAATATCGTGCCAGTCCTGGTCGAAAACCGAGACATCCCAGGAAATCAAAACGTTTCGCCCGAAGGAAATCTTTGTTTTCGCGTAGATCATGCTGAAACCGGTGACCGCGAAATTGTTTCCAACGAATAGTTCGCCATGCGCGGCGATCTGGCAGCCTGGCCCAATGTCGGCGGTTCCTTCAAAAATGACCTTACCGGTTATGATCAATATGGACTTCGATTTGGCATTGTGAAAAAGCGGGCCGTCTCCCATTCCGATTTTCACGATGCCCGTCCTGATCCGCTGCAATTCCACCGTGCCGGAGAGTTCCTTTAGCTGCACGCGATGGGAGACAAAAACCGGGAGTTTCAGCGCGGTGCGGAAAGGAAAATAGCGCAGGTTGAAATGAACGGTGTTCGGGATCGAAAGGAGGAAATCCCATTTCCTCAAAATACTCCGAAGGGCATTTTTCATGCGTTTGGCAAAAGGTGGTTTTGCAGATGAAAGCGGGAAGATGAGTGAGGCGACGGGAGCCTCATGCCAGCACTGGACGTGCCTGAACGGCTCTCTTTAGCGAATCTTGTCTCCTTCCAGCGGTTGCGCAAACTGGTCCTTCACATTGTTGAGATTTTCCAACGAGGCGTTCCACCATTTCGATGCCAGCAAGGTTTCGATCGTCTTCGGGTTGAAGCGGTATCGCAGGACCTTGGCCGGGTAACCACCGACAATGGCATAGGGAGGCACATCTTCCACAATAACGCTCCCGGCGGCGATGAAAGCTCCGTCCCCGATCTTTTTTGTAGGATAGAGGATGGTTGCGTTATTTCCGATAAACACGTCGTTGCCAATTTCCACTTTCACCCGGTTGAGTTCGTAGCCTTTGGCGAAGCCGAAGGCGGGATGGTAGAAAATCGCGTTGGTCGAGATGGTGTTTCTGGGGTGGTCGGCATTTTGGATGAACGCCGTGGGAGACACCGATGAATATCTGCCGATCGTCGTCTTCTCGCGCATCCGGTCAACGTCGAAGCATCCGCAAGTGTAATCGCCAATCTGGATGCCGAACATTTTGGCGTAAAGCTTCCGCAAGGTTACCGTGTAGTATTCGCCATTCTCGAATTTGAGGATCAATTTTTGGGCGAACGCGCGAACGCGGCGGCTTCCGTTCATGAACAGCGGGGCCAGGACCCATCGGCAGAACGCGGACTCTTTCATCCGGGAGCCGGCTGTCGGCCCTGTTTGCGATGTAGTTGTTTTTTGGAGACCGAGCAGCGTTGCGACAATTTCCGGATTGGCCTCGGGCAGGTTTAGGCTCGGAGCTGGGCTTGGTGCCGCGGGCTTGTCGATGACATGCGCGGATTGGCCGGACGTCGACGGCAGTAGAGTCGCGAGGCCTGCCACCGTTCGATGCCGGAAAAGCGCCACGGGCGGAAGATCGGTTCCGAAGCGATCGTTGAGGAGCGAAACGGCCCGCAATACCAGCAACGAGTGACCGCCCAAATCGAAGAAATCGTCGTGAATGCTGATGCGTTCAACACCCAATACTTCCCTCCAAACCTGACAGACACCTTGTTCGGTTTCGTTTCTTGGGGCGACATAGGTGGTTCCGAGGTCCGGACGGTCCTGCACGGGCTTCGGAAGGGCCTTGCGGTCGACTTTTCCATTGGTAGTCAGAGGAATTTTTTCGAGCTGCACGAAGGCGGCCGGCACCATGTACTCCGGCATTTTTTTCTTCAGGTGTTCCCGAAGCTCCAGAACCGAGGGGATCACGCCGCCTGACGAAATGACGTACGCAACCAATCGCTGGTCGCCGGGAACATCTTCGCGCGCGATGACGACCGCTTCGCGAATCGCAGGATGCTGACAGAGAACGGACTCAATTTCACCCAGTTCGACGCGGAAGCCGCGGATTTTTACCTGTTGATCGATACGGCCGAGATACTCGATGTCGCGGCCGGGAAGGAAGCGAGCGAGATCGCCCGTTCGATAAAGTCGCGAACCGGGTTTGTTCGTGAGATGATCGGGAATGAATCGGGCGTCGGTGAGGTCCTGCCGATTGAGGTAACCGCGCGCAAGGCCGGCACCGCCGACGTACATTTCTCCCGGAACACCGATGGGCAACGGCTGTTTTTGCGGATCGAGGATATATACTTGAAGATCCGGAATCGGCACGCCGATCACACTGCCAGAGGTCAAATCGTCTTTCGACAACGGCCTGTACGTGACATGCACCGTCGTTTCGGTGATGCCATACATATTGACCAAACGCGGCTGGCTGTCGCCATGCCGGTCGTACCACGGGCGCAAACTTTGCATTTCCAAAGCCTCTCCCCCGAAAACCACATAACGCAGCGCCAGTTTCTTCTGCCCGACCGATTCCTCCGCATGGATGAGCTGGCGGAATGCCGATGGCGTTTGGTTCAGGACGGTCACCTGTTCCTTGGCGAGGAGTTCGTAGAATGCCTCGGAGGAGCGGCTGACCATGAATGGCACCACAACAAGGCGGCCGCCGTAGAGCAAGGCGCCCCAGATTTCCCAAACGGAGAAATCGAAAGCCACGGAGTGGAACAGCGTCCATACGTCCGAACTATTGAACCCGTACCAATGATCGGTGGCGGAGAAGAGCCGCGTCACGTTCCGGTGGGTGAGCAGGGAACCCTTGGGTTTTCCCGTCGTGCCCGAGGTGTAAATAACGTAGGCAAGATGATCCGGATTTGTCGCGGACGGCTGGTTTTCGTTGTCGGCGTCGGTCAGTTTTTCCTGGAGCAGCTGGTCTACGCAGAGCACACGGGCGGATGTTTCGGGAAGATCCTTGAGCAGGGACGACTGCGTGAGCAGAATGGGAGCCTTGGCATCGGAAAGCATGAACGCCAGTCGATCGGCCGGGTAGGCAAGATCGATCGGCAGGTAGGCGCCTCCCGCTTTCAAGATGGCGAGCAGGCCGATCACGAGGTTGTTGCACCGTTCAAGACACAGACCGACGAGGACATCGGGGCCGACGCCCAGTGAACGCAACTCGCGGGCGAGTCGGTTGGCCATGGCGTTGAGTTGGCGGTAGCTAAGGGTTTGGTCATCGCAGGTCAGCGCGGGCGCGTCCGGGCTCCGGCGGGCCTGCTCCTCAAAAAGGACATGGATGCAACGGTCGCTGGGATAGTCTTTTGGTGCTTCGTTCCAGTCGACCACGAGCTGCTTCCGTTCCGCGGCGGTGACGAGCGGTAGGACACCCAATTGTTTTTCCGGTCCGGCGAGCATTCCGGCGAAAATGATTTCGAGGTGCCCAAGCATTCTGCCGATGGTTCCTTCGTCATACAGACCGCCATTGTATTCGAGGCGCAGCAGCAGTTGGTTTTCGCCATAAGCCTGGAGGACGAGCGGTATGCCGACCTGTTCCTTTAGTTCTATCTGGAGTTTAGGTCCATTCGGATTCAGTTGCTGGACCGCGGTATCAAGCTGTGCATGATCGAACATCAACAGGGTGTCGAACAGCGCCTTCCGGTCTTGAATTTCGCTCCATTGCTGGATCTTGACCAAAGGCGTGTGCTCGTGCTTTCGAAGTTCGAATTCGCGCGCGCGCAGGTCTTTCAACCAGGATTTTAAGGTGGCGCTGGACGAAACATTAACACGAAGCGGGAGCGTGTTTATAAAAATGCCGACAATGGAATCGGCATCGGTCACGGTGGACCGCCGGCAGGCCCGGGTGATTCCGAAAACGACGTCTTCTTCGCCACTATAGCGGCTGATGAGCAAGGCCCAGGCCGCTTGTACGAGCGTGCCGAGGGTGACCCCTTGGGCTGCGGCAAAGGCCTTCAGTTCGGTCGTCAACGATTCTGACAGGCGCGTCTCGCTCGCGGCTGGAATAAACTCGTTACTGGCTGCTGCCGGACGCAGCGTGCGCAGATCGGTGGGGACGGAGAATCCTTTTAGTTCCGCCCGCCAGAATCCTTCCGAGGCCTGCCAGTCATGGCGTCCAACCCATTCAATATATTCACGGAATGGGCGCGGAGCAGGCAGTTGAATATTTTCGTTCCGGAGCCCGGCTTTATAAAGCGTGAATACTTCATTCAGAATAATGGGGTAGGCACGTCCATCCAAAATAATATGATGAAAACTCCATATACATTTGTAACGGTTTTCACCAAGTCGCGCGAGGGTCACTCGCATTACGGGCGCTTGGGAAAGATCGAAGCCCTGTTTGCGGTCGGTGCGGAGAAATTGTTCCAGTTCTTTGGTCTGCGCCTCTGGCGCCAGATGAATCCAGTTACGTTCGACGAAAGGCAGCGTCACTGTGGGGTGAACATCCTGGGCTGGTTCAGCCAGCTTCAGCCAACGAAACGCTGTGCGTAAAGCTCCATGACGGACGACTACTTTTTCCCACGCCGCTTTGAAGGCCGCTGTGTTTACGGCTTCATCGATGGTTATAACGACCTGCTCAATGTTTATTCCTGAGTTGGGGCGGGACACGGTGTCAAAGAGCATGCCTTGCTGCATTGACGAAAGAGCGTAGGATTCCGCAATCGAAGTCGTGGGCGTGGATGTCATAAACGTGATTTTTATCTATTACAGGCGAATCATTTATTGGAAGAAAAAACGGAGATACTTCAGAGGCCGCCGGGTATTGGTCCGGCCGGACTTTGTCTTGATGCTATCGGGAGGACTTCCCGGGGACTGTACGCGATGGATCGCTATTCGATTCGAATATATAAACCGTCGAACGATGTATGATCGAACAAAGCGTTTATAGAGCTGCCGTCTTGGTTGCTAGGCGAGGCATAATGGCATTATAAATAACTTGGGCAACTTCAGGAAATATTATCCGTGCGATGCCCACCGCGATGCCGAGTGAAGCGAGTGCGCTGACGGCGGCGCCCACGATGCCCAGGCTGGATGCAAAATAATGGGCATAACCAACGTTCAAGACTAAAATTCCCACCAGGTAAACGGTGGCGACGGAACTTTCGCGCAGGGGCACTTGTTGCTTTTGGCGGAGTCGATACAAGGAATACACTGTGGCCAAAATCTCGCCCACAATGGCGCAAGCTGCGATTTGAGTGGGAGTCCCTTTGAGCGCGACGACGGCCAAGGCGATTGGCAGTCCGGCTGCTCGCCACAAGTTCGAATAAAATTGGTTGATCGTATCGGCACGCGCCGCGGCCGCGTTGCCCGAGGCCAGACGCAGGAAGCGGAAAGCCATCGCCGAGCCCAAAATCGCGACGAACGCCCCGGTGCCCACGTATTTTCCGCCGAAGATCAACGTGACGAGTTGTTCACCCGCGACAATCATCGGCACAAGAAATAGGCCCGCGCAGACCGCGGCAATTTGTATACACAAACGATATTGATGTTTCAACCGCTCCAAGTCGTCTTGCAGTCTCGATAAGAGCGGCAGCATCAAAGAGCCGCTCACCTGGGAAAAGATAAACCACGGAATACTAATCATCGAAAACGCCAGGCCGTAGCTGGCAAGCAAGTCGAGCGAGAAGACCGAACCTATAATAATCTGATCGGCTTGTTGTGAGCCGAATGTTATAAAGCCGGTCAGCAGGAGGGGCCACCCGAACGCCAGCATACTTTTAATGTAATCGCGCTGCCAGGCCCACACATAGGGTCGGGTTGCGCAAAGAAAGGTGATGATCGTGCCGGTGGCGGCCTTCGTGAGCATGAGAATTACAATCACACGAAAATCTCCCAACCAGTGCGCCAAGGGCCAGGCGGCCGCCGTAATCAACAATTGGGGAACGACGTCGGATAAGATCAACGGCAGATATTCGAGATGACGCTGACGCCGCGACACATCCATGTGGCCCAATCCTTGGCACATGGGCACCGAGGCCAGAAGGGCAAACGCCCACCAAGTGCCGGGCACTCCGAGAAATTTTGCGATGGGATAACTCAAGGCCACGAGCATCAATGCACTGCACGAGCCACCGATAAATTGGAGCGCCTGCGCGGTGCCGAGAAACGCCGGTTCTTCACCTTTCTTGGACTGCACGACTTGCAGCCCAAAACACATATTCCCGCTTAACTCGAGGAGGGTGATGGCCATGCTAAATGCCGCTGCCAAACCGAAGTCCGCTTTGCCCAAGGTTCTGGCTAAAATCACATTGCGCACGAACGAGAGAAAATATCCTGCAATTCGCCCGGTGAGCAGAATCATTGTGCCTTGGAGCAGTGAGTTCGATTTGCGCATGAATTCTGTGGTCTAAAAGGGAACAAGCGACGATTCGCCTGCTTGTTCGTGAAACTGTCCGTTTAGAGGCCATAACCGCACTAAAACATTCCGGTTTGCGAGGATTTTTATGCCGCTCGTCGTGGCCGGAATTTCTCCGGTGCAGGACTTGCGGGTGGTGATGCAGCTCTTCTATTCCGCGTGCTTGAGCGGAAGACGTCTCTTTCAGACGGGATTTGAGTGGCTGTCGGCGCGGGACCTTGAAAGAAGTTTTGCCTTTATTCGGCAGACCGCCGCGCGTCGGACTATGCGTCTGAGGTAGGATGCTGGACCTCTCTATAAATACGAAGCCCGGCTCTAAGCCGGGCTTCGGTCCAAACGATGTTGATGGAATATTTTCTGGGTCGATTACAGCGAAGTGATGGTGGTCTTCGCATTCGACGGGGCCGTCATGATTCCCAAGCCGGCCGCCGGGCTTCCTGCCATGAGGCTGAAATTGCCCGCGGAAGGATTTACAAAGAGCGGATCCAGGCCGTTGATGCCGTGCGGCTCCTTGAACCAGGTTTTGATTATGCCGAGGCCGGTGCCGACCACGAGATTGTAATCCGAGACCTGTCCAGTGACCGTATCGCCGGCGTAGCCGCCGTTGTTGGTCTGGGAAGGACTGGCGCAATCGTAGAATATATTTTTTTGGATATTAATATAATTCGCGACGCCATGTGAATTGTTGAATATTGTAATGGACCACTGGCTGGCGGTGCCGCAGCGATAGAACGTGTTGTTGGTAAAGGTCGCATAAGGCATGGCGACGTTGATCGTTCTGGCGACATTGCAGAAGAGATTGTTTTTGAAGGTCCAGCGGCTGATGTTTCCATTCAGCTGCGTGTCCTCGAGATTTCCGAGCTGCACGTCGTTGCCGGCGTTCAGAACGGTGTTGTTTTCGATCAGGACATCGCGCGATGTTTGGGCCGGATCATTGCCAAAGGTCTGGAAGAGGTCCGGGTGGTTGTCGTTCGCTTGAGGGTTGCTCCAATCGGTCACGGTATTGCCGCGTACGACGATATTGCTGCCGATGATGATAAAGCAGTCCCAGCCTTTTTGGCCCGAAATACGGCAGTTTGTCACCGTATGGTTGGTGCCGAGCAAAGCGAAGGCATTGTTATCGGGATTGGTAATCGTAATATTATCGAACGTGCCATAATTCGCAGCCGGCCAACCGGTGTGAACGCCGCAAGCGCCGCGCACCGCGCTGTAGCCAGGAGCTCCGTTGATCGAGATATTCGAAAAAGAGCAATGATCGGCACCGCTTAGGAGTTGGATGCAACCATCGTTGGCATCGACGCCAACGCCATTCAGTGTGACGTCCGAAGCATCGACGTAGGCGCCGCTAATATAGAAGCCGCCGAGCGTGACCGAAGCCGCGCCTGCGCCTTTATAAGTGATATGCGCCGAGGCAGTGCCGCTGCTGGTTTCTTTGACTTTTTCCGCGTAGACGCCGGCAGCAATGTTGACGGTATCGCCGGCGACGGTGGTATTGGCCGCTTTTTGGACGGTCAGCCAAGGGGAGGATGCAGTGCCCGGATTCGAATCGCTGCCCGTTTTGGCTACATAATAGGTAGCGGCGGGGAGCAGAGTCGGCACGACGGCCAACAGAAGCCCAAGAACGGCTCCTTTGAAGAACGTTTTCTGAGGTTGGACGGGATTGCTCGGCAAGCCAGCTGTCTTTCCGCAAAAGATTTTTTGAGACGGATTTTTTTTCGAGTTCATGGTTTTATTTTTTCACTCGGATCGCCGGTGCAATGTCAGCTGACATCCTTTGCGGTCTGCTGTAGCTTAAAGGCGATCGACAAGTGATTCATTTGCACGAAAGCATCGGCTACTCTTGGTTCCGATCAAGGTCGCAGATGGTAGAAGAATTGTGAAACAAATTGGCTGATAGCGGCTCGTGAGCAGGTAATTGCAACGAAATGGCGATTTAGCGCTAGAGCTTTACGATTCTATCACTTACTAAACAAATTTCTGTAAATACGGGATCTTTTGGATCACAGCCACGGCGAGAAAAGACACGACGGTCGTCAATGCGAACCAGACCAGATCATGTTGATGTATCCAAGGGATCAATTTGAAGGCAGCCATCACCACGCCGTGAATGAGATAAACGCCCAAGCACAGGGTGCTAATTGGGCCGATTTGAGGGGAAAGCTGGCGTTTGAACAACAGCCCGACCACGACAAGCGCGCTTCCGACTCCGTACGAAATTCCCATGCCGGGATCGATGTGATGAAGGTAGGCGCAGGTGATTATTATCGTCGCTTCGATGGCGATCAAAACGCGGTTGGATTGCGCACCCAGAGTCACCGCGGAGGCCATGGCCAAACCAATCGGAAGGCTGGGCGCGGCCTGTAACCACTGGGCCCAAGGCGCTTCATAGAAGCCCGACGTGCGGATGAAAGCCGCTGCGAAAAGCGTGAGATGCGCGACGATAACCGGAACGGCAACCCGTGTGTACGGCGGCAGTTTGTCGTGCGGCTTGCTCAGAACGTAGGTGACGCAGGCGCTCGCAAACGAAAAGGGTAGATACCATAATCCAATCCACGGTCCGGCTAGAATGTTATCGATAAAGCCGGATGTTAGCGGAAACAAACGTTTACCCGTCACTATATTGAGCACGGCGTAGATAACAAACCACGCGGCCCAAGGCATCAGCAGGCGCGAAACTCTTTTCTGAAAAAACGCCTTCGGATTAAGGCCCTGAGTGGATCCTTTTTGAAAGAAAACGAATATAATCAGGAAAAATACAAGGCCCGCATAGGCAACTCGTCGTTGCGGAAGGACGCCGAGATGAAACCAAATGACTGCGCAGGCCGAAATGATCCGAAGCAGATCGATGGTATCGTTTCGTTCCTTCACGCGTGCTGGTTTATCGTGCGTGGCAACCGACATGGCGGCGGTCGAGAAAAGATGAGGCTGGGAGGTCGACATCAGGGACGTTTTAGTCGCGCTTAGGCCGAACCGGCTTTTGTGATTTCAGGATTTTGGTCCTGTGCGTCAGGTTGCTTCCCATCCGGACCGTCGCTTTGCGGGGAGGCAAGCTCCGTGACTGCGGAGTCGGCTTCAACATCCGCGTCTTCCGATTCAACGAGCGTGGCCGGGGCCATTTTGGCCGACGAGTAAAGCGAGCCGATCATCGCGAGGTTCGAAAACAAAAACACGAACGACTGGTCAAAATAATAGACCGACATGCAGGAACAGGCTTGGGCGAAGAGCGCTGCACCGAGCGTCCAGATGTGGAATTGTTCCGAAAGCGGCGCATTTTCGTCCAAGCGTATGGTTTTCCCCACGTAGTTGAATGCCGTTCCCAAGGCGAAAATGAAAAGGAGCATCAAGGGGAAACCGCCAAAAACACCGTAACCAATATATTGGTTCGTTATGTCGCAATGATCCTCGCTCCACGATACGCCATATGGCATCCAGTGCCGGGTGTACGCAGTTCCCGCGAACCACCATTCACTAAAATGGTTGATGGCCGCCTGGATCAGGGCGGCCCGGTGATATCCCGTGCTGCTTCCGGTAAGATCGATCCGGGCGATCAAATAATAGGCGGGCGCCTGCATGCACACGTCTAAAACAATATAGAACACCACCGCCGCGATCCGCATCTGGCGGGTAAACGCGCGCCATTTCCAAAGCATCAAACCGAACAATCCGAAAACCACGCTCATCAGCGGGCCGCTGGATCTGCTCGCCAGCACCATCAGCAGACAGGCGACAATGCCGACCTTGGCCGCCAGGCGTTGCGTTTTCCAAATGCCCACCATCAAGGGCAGAACCGCGGCGCCCACCGTTCCGGCGAGGATTGAATGGGAAAATGGACCCTGTGCGCGGATACTGCCTTCACGGACGGAGGCCATTTCGGGAACGTCGCCGAAAATGGCGAACATGTTGCGACCGGTTAATTTTTCACCGACCATTTCAAGGGCAACCGGGAGAAGCACGAAGGCGGTGATCTTCGAATAAAAAATGATATCGTCGATATTCTGACAGAAGATGCGGATCAGAAAATATATCCCCAAGGTATTGTAGACGGTGCCAAGCTGGCTGGTGAGGGGCTGGACAAAAATACTGCTGAACAGACACCAAAAAGCCCAAGCCAGCATGAACCAATCCAAGCCATTGAACCCGCCCGCAGGACGTTCGTTGCGAATGATGACACGAGCGAAACCAAATAAAAGGAGCAAACGGATGATAGGGAAATGAAGCGGGCCGACCTCGATTCCTTGTCCCAAGGTCATGTAGCAGGCGCCCGCAAGCAACGGCAGCGGAGCCCAGCGCCGCGGTACCGACAAAAGCGCTGCGGCGTTGATCAAAAGAAAAATGAAAGCGAAACCATTCATTCCAGCGTGGCTCCACGGCAGATTTGCAGGGAGCTTGGGCAATACGATATCACATTTGCGCGAACCGACGACTGGTAAACGAAGATCGTTGTGCCGGCCGGAATCATTGTTTTTGGCTCCCGTTTTCCTGCTTCAAGACGGTCACGGCTGTGTCCGCCAAATAGCTGATGTGGCGATCGTCCAGTCCTTGATGAACAGGCAGTGTGAGGAGTTGTTGTTTCAGCCGGCAGGCATCGGGAAACGACGACCAATCGATGCCATTGCGATGGAACCCCGCCCACCAAGGATAGGCCGCGATACCTCTTGCTTGCAGCGCTTCCACGCTGGCGTCGCGGTTGGCTACGGTGAGTGGAAACGACAGCGGACAAACGCTATCCGGCAAAGTTCGATAAACGGGCGTCATTCCTTCAATTCCGGAAAAGGCCTTGCTTAGTTGAAGAAAATTGGAGCGGCGCCGGCGGACGATTTCCTGCGGCGAGAACGAACTGGCCAAGGCAAAGGTCGCGGGTTGTATCGCGCGGTCGGCATGGATTCCCGGATCGAAGTAGTAGGACTCGGGCATTTCAGGCCGAGCGGTTTCGGGCTCCTGTCCATTTCGGCCATTGCGTCGATTTAGGCTCGAAAGAAGCGATCCATACAAACCGAACCATTCTAAAGAATCGAGAATTGCCGTCTTTGTGGAAGATTTGATCTCGGTTAACAGGCTGGAAAGCCCTGCCGGGGTCAGACGAGGATTGCGATCGACGCGGGTTCTTGGAAGTGAGAGCAGACCGCCGTGCGCGAAGCCCAGGGTTTTGGGCAGGCTGTAAATTGCGGCGTCGCCCATCCGTCCGATCCTGTTCGATTCGCCATTGCTGAAGAGTGCGAGGGCGCAGTCCTCGATGAGAAGCAACCCCTGTTCGTCGCACCAACGTCGCAGGTCGGACATCGGCTGTTCCCAACCAAAATAGTGAATGATATATACAGCGCGAGTGTTGGGAGTTTTTCGAGATATGAGATCGGCAAAATCGATCCGGCAGTCGGCTGAGACGGAATAGCCCTTGAGTTTTGCGCCAGCATGGACAAGGGCGTCGAGTTCGGTTCCGCAATTGTAGGCCGGCACCAATATTTCCGAACCAGGTGGCAGGCCTAGTAGTTTGCAGGCGAGGGCGATGGCTGAACGCCCGCTGTAGGTGCCAATCAAATAGCGGTCGCGAAACTGATCGTGTTGCAGAACAGCGTGACGGGACGGTTGGAGTGCACGAAACCAGTGGTGCAGACTGACTGACGGAGCGCCGCAATGAAGTGCGTTTTTCACAGCGTGTGTCGGATCCAGAAGGACCACAGCGTGTGCTGCAGCGCAGGAATTTTGGGCGCGAGGCGAACGAAGAGCACTTTGTAGTAGGCGAAGTCGAGAAACGAGGAAAACGCCTTGTAGAGGCGAACCCGCGCGCGTACTCCGAAGCCGCGCCGAATAAACTGCACCGTACGCAACGGCCACTCATGGGCTCCATGGTGAACTTTATATCCGTAATGACCACGGCCTCCCTCGATCGTGTTGAGACCTTCTCCAATCGCGGCCTCGATCATTTTCACCAAGCCCATCGTGCCCAAACTGAAACGATCCCACTCGGCGTTTCGCACACGCGCCGGCAACCGCCAATAGACAGTGCGCCCATGCACGAAACAATATTGGGAGGAAATAACCTTCTCGTCAGCGAGGATGCGATAAAAGCGGACTTTACCCTGACTGCCGAAGGCTCGAATGAGTTCCCGGTTGAATTCGTGGGCGTGTGGCCAATCGCCGAAGTGGCCGAGTTTTCCGTCTGCACGCCACTGGTGTTCGTGCTCGCGGCAAAAATTCTCGAATTCGGTGGCGATCGTTTCCGGCGCGCCGACCGAGTCGAAGCTGACGCGGTGCGCTTTCGCGCTTTGCTCGATCATCCGCTTGAAATTGCTCCGCTGTTTCTTGTCCAAATTTTTGAGATAATCGGCGAAATTATCCGGGAGCGCGAAAATGCTGTTGCAGGTGTCGCCCACAGCTTCCGTTTCGCCGACCAAGGTTGGATTTTGGAGGCCGGCCGCCTGCAAATCTTCTATGTGGGCGCCCGAGCCCGCGAGCGGGCCGAAGAGAAGAACGTCGCAGCGTTGCTTGCCAACGAAGTATTGCACGCTCTGGCTGGCCACCGCTTTGACGAAATCCGGTAGCACGGGTAGATTGCAAAGAGTTAGGCTATAGTCCGCGCCGACCAATTTGGCGGCGCGAATCCAGACTGGCCCCAGCCAAAGCGTTTCGATAAAAGCGGGGACGATGCCGACCAAGTCTTCACCGGCATAGAAAAACAGAAGATGGAGGGAACGCTTGGTTCCGTAATATTTCCACCAAATACTGCACCACTCAAAGGTTTGATACACGTCCGCGCCGGAGCGGGCGACGAGATCGTTCCACGCGGTGCGGTGCGGTTCTGCCTCGGAGAAGGAGTGCAGAAGTCGTACGGAAAGCTGTTTTTCCGGGGAAAGCAGGTGGGTGGTCTCGGTGGAATCCATGGATTTCATCTGATGGCTGCTTGTGGGCTGGCCGGTTTCGCCTCGGTCTTTTTTGCGGTCGGCAACCAGACGGGCCAGAACAGTCCTTTCAAGTGAACAGCCAAGATGCCGAAGCGTCCGCTGATCAAACCTTGTTGGGCGGTTCCTTTGGCGGTATGGACTAGATCGAGGGCGAGTCGCAGCGGCAGTCTCAGCAGGAACGCAAATAACAAAACAAGGTTGCCGCACCAAGCGGCGAGAAAACCGCGGCGTTTGTGCAGGACCAGCATCGGGGACATGGACTCCATGATTCGCGGGGCGCGTCGCGTTTGATTCGAAGAGAAGCGATGGAGATGGATGATCGTGGCTCCGGGGAAATAGACGATGCGCCAACCGGCCTGCTTGATGCGCCAGCACCACTCCTCGTCCTCGCCATACATGAAAAAGTCTTCATCGAAACCGCTGGTCGCGGCAATGACCTCACGACGAAGGACCATGTAGCAACCGGCAACGACATCGACATCGGTGGGCTCGGTGAATGCGCGACCCCAGTAGCGCCCGTAGTTGAGTCGTTCGTTGTTGACCGAGCCGAGTGGCAGCAAACGAGTCATGAACAGTTCCAGCGGATCGTTAAAGCGATAGCAGCTGGTTTGGAAAGTTCGATTGAGGAATTCGCAGCGGCAGCCCATGGCGCCGATTTTGGGCTGGTCGTCCATGAAACGCACGGAAGCAGCCAGCGCGTTTTCGAGCACCACCGTATCATTGTTAAGCAGCAACACATAGCGACCTTCGGCAATTGCAAAGGCTTGGTTGTTGGCCGCCGCGAAACCGCGGTTCTGCTGATTCTGCACGATCCTAACCTGCGGGAAATCGCGTTGCACCACCGCCACGGACTCGTCGTGACTCGCATTATCCACGAGGATCACTTCGAAGGAAATGCCCTGTGGGGTACCGTAGATGGACGCGAGGCAATTTCTCAGAACGGTCAGTCCATTCCAATTTACGATGACGATGGAGAGATCGAGGGACATTGAGGACGGAAGGAAAAGTGCGACGGGTTTTGTTGCGGGTCAGGCTTTGCGGCGGCGCCAGTTGATGAACGCCATTACGCTGCGGCTGAGCAAGCCTCCCGGATGGGAGTGAGGAGGAAGTTGGGTTACATCCTTACCGCCGAAACCGCTTTTGAAGTGATAACCGCCCGGATTGGAGACCGGGTCAATACCGCCAAGATCGTATGCGTTCGCGCCTTGTTGCTTCAACCAGAGCATGGCCTGCCATTGCAGGAAATACGCGGCTTTCAGCTCGCGGGCTTTCTCGTCGGTCGCTCCGAGCAGGTAGATGGCCGTCGTTCCCATGAGAGAGCAAACGAGCGCCCCGATGGCTTGGCCGTCTTTCTTCGCCAAGAAGGTCTGCATCCGGGCCGAACCAATAAGAAGATCCTGCATCCGGCCAAATTCCTCGGGATCGACGGAAGTCTCGAACCGTTTGCGCTCCCACATCCCTTTGTAGAGTTTTAGAAATTCGCCATAGGCCGCCGGGCCATCGCTAACCTCGAGCACGAGGTCGTTTTTTTCCGAGCGGTTGAGCTGATTGCGCCATTTTTGATCGAGGGCTTTGCGCATGGCTTCGGGAGCCGGCGCAAGATCGACCACAACCGTTCGATAGGAGGAAGTATTGAATTCCGGTGTGATGCCCGCGGCGGTCATGGCTTGGGCATATTCCACGGCTCGGGCTTCGTCGGCAAAGGCGTTGGCGATCACTTTGAGCGAAAGTCCACGACGCTGACCATATTCACGCTGGAGATGGACGAACATCGCGCGGACGACTGCGGCGTCGAGGGGTTGGCCCTTGCGTTGGCAAAGCGGTCCCCAGCGCAAATACGCCACGCCGGCCGGCAAGACCGGGACTCGGGCGATGCGGAGTTGCGCGGCGGCGATGACTTGCCCTTCGCGGCGGAGAATGAGATGGCTCAGGTTTTGCGCGCCCCACCGAACCGCTCCATAGGCCCAGGATTGATAGATGCTGGCATCCTCGAATTGCTCAAGGATTGCGCTCCAGGATTCCAATGTCTGTCCGTCGACCTGCACCTCGATGGTGCTGGCTTGGGATAAAGACGGGCTTACTGGCTGGGTCGGCATTTTTCGAGAAGAGAGGTCAGCGGAGTCGTTTGATGAACTTGCGGGCATTAATCAGCATTTGGGTGCGCAAGCCCGGACCTTTTTGCACAAGTTTGCGAATGGCATCGAGCGACATCGAGCGGGTGATAGTGGTGCGGGCTTGCAGCCATTGACGCGGCGAGGCGGTTCCACCGTCGCTGGTGAAAACCTTCTGGTAGCCGGCTTGGCGTAGTCCGCTTAACACGCGACGATCGTAGGAACCGAAAGGACATGCGGCGCTTTGGATGGATTTGCCGCAGACGTGTTCGAGGGTCTCTTTGCTTTGCGCGAGTTCCTTGTGCAGTTCGTCCGCAGTTGTTCGCCGCCAGGGAACGTGATTAATTCCGTGGCTGCCGATCTCCATGCCCGCAATTTGTAGTTCAATGACTTGGTTCGGCTTTAAAAAGGTGGACTGGTCGAGGCGACCGGAACAAATGAAGAAGGTCGCCTTGAGGCCGCGTTTTTGGAGCGCAGGCAAGGCAAGTTCCAGATCGGAAACATTGCCATCGTCGAAGGTCAGTTGGATGTGGGATTGTCCGCGCACGAGGTTAAGCACCGTTTCAAAAAATCCCTGGTCCAGCCAGCAGTTGAATTCGCCGGCGTCGATCTCGCGCGTGACCGGTCCGACACCGTGGAAATTCAAGATCAGGGGAGACATGGACGAAAGCGTGGCGTGTGTGATGGGTCTGCCGTGATCGCTTTCAACGGGCGAGGCGAAACAATTTCAGCATGCGTTGTTTTTGTTCGCGATGCAGGAATTTCAACAGCGGGGCCGGCACGTGGCGTTTGCGTTGCCGCAGCAGGGCGGAGCAATAACCCAGCCACCAGATCAGGCTGCCGAAAAGAAATGGACGCGTGCGGATGCGCGTCAGGCATTTCATGAGTTCGAAAAGCGGATGGTAACCTATCGCGTAGTCGCGCACTCCAAATTGCCAAAGGCGACGAATCAGCCCTCCCTCGGCGATATTGCGTGGTTTCAAATGATCCATCATCACGTGGGTCAATAACCGGGTCTCGTAACCAAGCATGCGTGCACGGGCGCAGGTGAGGGCGTCCCAACCACCTTCGGGAATTGCGACTAGTCCGCCGAGTTCCTCGAAGCAGGATCTCCTGAAAAACTGTGCAGCGCCGGGAATGTCTTCGCGGTTTCGCGGAAGTCGATCCTTCGGCGTTCCGATGTCGATCACCACGCCGCCCGTCATGCCGAGGCGCGGTGACGCTTCGCAGGCTTCGAGTACTTTTTCGAAATAGTCGGGTGCGAAGCGAACGTCGGAATCAAGCAGGCCGATATATTGATAATCCTGGGTTGTGAGTGTTTTGACGCCGAGTTCCGTGGCGCGGACGACCGCCGCGAAATTTCGTTCCTTGGTGGGAGGCAACGCCAGGAGACGAATCCAAGGATGGGCGGCGGCGGCGGTGGCGACAATCTCATTGGTGCGGTCCGTGGATCCATCGCTGACGACAATCCATTCGGCCGGGCGTACCGTTTGATTTATCACGGATTCCAACGTTTCTCCAATCAGCCGCTCTTCGTTTTTGGCCGGGGTGATCAGTACGTAATTGGGATGTTTTTTCATGCCGGATCAGCGCCGTCTCAGCTTTTTGGATACGAGTTGGAAAAGGGAAATCCAATCGTAGGCGCCGGTAAGCTTGGCTTCGAGCAGAGCGCGGTCGTCGGCGTTGTTCACCGGAAGCCGTTTCAGCTGGAGCAGGTCATCGCCCGGTCTTGCCTGGCCGACGGCGGTGGTCACGCAATTTTCATAGCCGGTCTGCACGAGAGTCTCGCAAAAACGCCGGGCGAAGGCGACCCTGGCTTGTGGAAAGGCGAAAGGGTAGGCGAAGCTGTGAACCGGCTGTCCCAGTTGCGCTTCAATGGTCGAACGGGATTCGCGCAACTCCGCGGCGATCTCGGGCCAGTCGAGGTCCACCAACTTGGGATGGGTGACCGTATGGGAGCCGAACTCCATTCCGGCTTGGTGGAGCTCCTTGACCTCGGTCCAGGTCAGGCATTCGCGGGACTTGAACGATTTGCGTTCGTCCGCGACGTATCCGGTGGCTAAATACATGGTGGCGGTGAAGCCGAACCTCTTCAAGGAGGGAAACGCCTCCGTATGGAAATCGCGAAAACCGTCATCGAACGTGATGGCGACGGGCCGGGGCCCGGCCGGCGAATTTCCGGCCAGGAAAGAAAGTCCTTCCTGAAGCGATACGCCCCGGTATCCGGCGTCTGCCAGCCATTGCATTTGTTCGGCAAACCGTTTCGGGGCCGTGCAGACTTTGTAGTAGGGCGAGAAATCGTGTTCCGGGTCATCCGAAATGCTGTGATACATCAGGATGGGCAGAAGCCGCGTCTTTGCGGGGGTTCGCAAAAAGCCCCGCAGCCGCACAACCGGCTTCGCGAGGCCAAGGGTAATCAGACGATCTGGACGAAGCGTGGACAATTAAACCTAAAGAAAAATTGGTTTGTGCGAGAATGCTGGGTTGTGCCTCCACCGGCGAAACGGAGCGGGGGCGCCGGCGTTCACCGGGTCGATGTTCGACGATGCCCCGGCCTAGCCTTCGCCAAGGGCGTCGTTGTTCAGAATTTTTGGAACGTAGGTCTTGGTTTTGTTCAAGACGATGCCGACGGGCGATTTCGATTCGGTCAGCATGTTGCAAGCTTTGGCGGTGGCATCGCGATCGGCTTTTTCCGCTTCGACGACCATCAGCATCATATCCATGAAATTCGCCAGTCTGGGCGTGATGCTGATCTGGTTCACTGGCGGCATATCGAAAATAATATAATCGAAGTCGCTCGCCTTGAGTTTGGGTATGAGCTGGTTGAACCGTTGCGGCATGCCTTTGGCCAGACGTTCGCTGTTTGAATCCTCAGACACGACGTAGAGGTTGGTGTTGACCAGGGCGGAATCCTTCGTTTCCAGCATTTGTTCAAGGCCGACTCGTGCGCTTCCTTTGTGGAAATGCTGTGCGGAACCCTGGCCTTTGGTCATATCGACAAGAAGCACATTTCCCTCGCCAGTTTCGGAAAAGCTGCGGGCAAGTCCGGCGGCGATCGTGGTGATGCCGCTATTTTTCCCGAGGCCCGTGACTGCGACGAGCTTGGGCTTGTGCCGCACGTCGAGGGTGTCGAAGTAGTTAATCAGCCGGTCCCGCAGTGTTTCATAAAACGGACTGAGGGCTGGCTCGTCTCCATTGGCGCGAACGGCGAGCGTGGCGGGAGGCGTTTCTGACGACCCCGCTTTGCCGGAGGGCGGAAGCAAAAGTTTGGTGGTGGCACCTCCGACAAGGCTGACTCCTTTCGCCTTCATCCTGGGGATTGAGAGGAAAAGAGGAAGTTTGAGCGTGCGCTCAATGTCGGAGGAGCGGCGGATGGAACGGTCGATAAACAATTCGATCAAGAAGGCCCAACCAAGACCTATCGCTATGCCACCGCCGGCGAGGCCGGCCAGAATCTTGGATTTCTTTTTCCAGTCCTTAAAGGGGCGGGTGGGGGCCTCGATCATGCTGATGTTGGAAACCCGTCCGCTGCCGAGGGTCTCCTTGATGCGAGCCTGTTCAAGGCTGTCGGAATAGTAGCGGTAATTGGCTTCCTCGCGATCCCGGCGGCGGCGCAATTCGAGGATCGATGTTTCAAACTGGTCGACTTTTGCGGCTTCGGTCCGAACGGCTTCAAGCTGGTTGTTCAGCTCGTTGATCCGTGACTGAAGGGCGACGATCTGGGCGGCTTCGGCGTTCGGATCGTACGTGTTGGCTGACACCGTGGCCGGCGACGCCGTTCCGGAGGATGTCCGGAGCAGGGCGGGATAGTCGGCTTCGAGCTTTTTGCGCCGCTCCTCGAGCTCGGCCTGCTGGGCGCGGACTTCTTGGACCATGGAGCTTTGTTCGGTATAGTTCGCGCGGAGAGCCTCCTCACGCTGGCGAAGCGAGGCGAGCAGGGCCAAGGTTTTTTGGTGTGCCTCGACTTGGTCGGCGGGGACGGTCTGGGGCTTCCACTCGGAGGCGGGCGTGGTACTGTCCTTGGTCAGTTCCTTGAGGATGGATGTGCGCTGGGCGAGGTCGGCTTTGAGATCGTTGATCTGCTGGCGGAGGCGGGCGGCCTGGTCGGCGAGGGTTTTCTTGGATTCTTCCAGCGAGATGACGCCGGCTTTTTTCATGGCTTGCCGTAATTCCTCCTCGGTCTGGTTCAGGCGTGCGCGAAGCTGGTCTGTTTCCTGCGAGAGGAAATCGCCCACGATGCCGACAGCTTGGTGGATGGAGACGTGTTTTTTAAGATAGCTGCCAATGATTTCCCGCAGCACGTTCTGGGTGACAGTGGGATTGGTGTGGCGGTAGACGAGACGTATGACGCTGCTTTTGGGTGGAACCTCGGTGGTTAGACCGTTGTTCACGACAAAGGCGGCGACGGCGACGGGATCGCCATTCACAGGACCGGAAATAATTTTATCCGCGCCGACGGCTCGCACGACCTCCTCGGCGAGATCCATGCTGTTCAGAATTTCCAGTTCGGACGTAATGATGGTTTCGCCGCGCTGGTCGGGAGATTTGATGACAGTGTCGTCGCGTCCCGGCCCGGTGGTTTTGCCGTCCTCGGAAACGACATAGCGGATGAAAAGCTTCGCCTCCGATTGGAAAGGCGGTGGGCTCATCGTGTACATTGCCGCCGCGAGTCCAAAGCCCAACAACGAGCACAGGATGATTTTCCACTTATGGCGGAACAGCGTGTAATAGATATCCCCGATGCTCAGGCTCAACCCTGACTGTGGCGCGGCGCCGGGTCGGATCGACGAAGGGGTGCGGTTGACGAGACGAGGTTCGGGTGAAGTAGAAGTGGGCACGGTGGAGGGGGATGCAGGTTAGGGGCAGCGTTGGCGCCGATGCATCTTTGGCGGGTTATGTCAGGCAGTTTGGCGGTAGGAAAAGGCTTGGCGCGCATGTGGCGCCAGAGCAGCCTCGGTTCCTCCCGATGTCGGGTCCATTTTGTTGTGGGTTAATGTCACCTTGGCTTGGAGCATACCACATTTTCAAAATCTTGCGATTGGCTACGCTGCCGCCAAGCCCGAATTCTTTGCCGATGGGTTCGGAAATCGGGTGAGTTTGCACTCCGTGAAAGGTCTTTGGGGCCTCCATTCAGCCCCGATAAAACTCGAAATTCTGAAAAAGAGGCCAACCGCTAACCGGCGACGCCGGATAATCAGCTTCCAAGAACCGCTTTCAAGGCGGAGGCCACCGCGTCGGTTTGCTGGTCGGTGAGCTCCGGGTACATCGGAAGCGAGAGGAAGGTATCGCCGCAGGATTCGCTGACGGGGAAATCGCCCTTTTTGTAGCCGAGGTGGGCGTAGGCTTCCTGAAGGTGTACGGGGACCGGGTAATGAATGCCGCAACTGATGCCGCGTTCGCCCATGGCCTTGAGGACCTCGTCGCGATTTTGCAGACGAAGAGCGTAGACGTGGTAAATATGGTGGCGACCGGGCAGTTCGACCGGAAGCGTGAGGCCTTTGACGCCAGCAAGGAGCTGGTTGTAGCGGGCGGCGGCGCGACGGCGCCCGTCGTTGGCCTTGTCGAGATACTTCAATTTAACGCGAAGGACGGCGGCTTGCAGGCCGTCCATGCGCCCATTCCAACCAATGACGTCGTGGTAATATTTCTTTTTCTGACCGTGCTCACGGAGCATTTTCATGCGGTCGGCGAGGGCAGCGTCATCCGTGGTGACGGCGCCGGCTTCGCCCCACGCACCAAGGTTCTTGCCGGGATAGAAACTGAAGGAACCGGCTGCGCCGATCGTGCCAGCCTTGCGGCCCTTGTAGAGGGCACCCTGGGCTTGGGCGGCGTCCTCGATCACATGCAAATTATGCTTTTTTGCGATGGCGAGGATCGGGTCCATGTCGGCGCACTGGCCGAAGAGGTGCACGGGCATGATGGCCTTCGTGCGGGGAGTGACGGCAGCCTCGATCTTGGCGGTATCGAGCGTATAGGAAACGGGATCGATGTCGACGAAGACGGGCTTGGCGCCGGAGTAGCTGATGGCTTCGGCCGTGGCCATGAACGTCATGGGCGCGGTGATGACCTCGTCGCCTTGGCCGATGCCGAGGGCAAGGAGCGCAAACCACAGGGTATCGGTGCCATTGCCGGCACCGACGCAGAACTTGGAGCCGCAATATTTCGCGTAGTCCTCCTCGAACTTGGCGACAAACGGACCGCCAGCGAAGGCGTTGGTATCGATGACCTCGTTCATCGCGGCCATGACTTCGGCGCGGATCGGGTCGTGATGAGCTTTGAGATCGAGGAACGGAACTTTAACGTTTTGCATCGAGAGTTTTGATTACGCGCGCGGGATTGCCAACAACGACGGCGTTGGCCGGGACATCCTTGGTGACAACACTTCCGGCACCGATCAACGCATTTTCGCCAATCGTTATGCCGCAGAGGATGGTTGCGTTGGAACCGATTGAGGCGCCGCGTTTGATGAGCGTTTTAATGCAGGTCCAGTCGGCCTCCGTCTGGAGTTTGCCGCCGGCGGCGGTGGCCCGGGGAAAAAGATCGTTGGTGAACATCACGCCGTGGCCGACAAAAACCTCGTCTTCAATCTCAACGCCTTCGCAGATGAAACTGTGGCTGGAGATCTTGCAGCGGCGGCCGATTTTCGAGCCTTTTTGAACCTCCACGAACGTGCCGATCTTGGTTTCGTCGCCAATTTCGCAGCCATAGAGATTGGTGAAGGCGAAGATTTTAACGTCTTTGCCGAGCTTGACGGAGGGCGCTATCAACTGGTTGGGCGTCGATGGTTGGCTCATGGCAATAAACGTGTATTACCTTTCGGTCGATGCACAGAAGGCTGGCAATGCGGCTTAGCGGGCCGCAACCAATTTTTCAGCCGGCGCGAATTCCACTGCGGCGCCACCCAGCTTGAGGGACTCGGAAGAAGCCTCAAGGATGCGAACGACCTCCAGGCCTTTTTGTCCGCTGGTGATCGGCGTAGTACCATTCTTGATACAATCGAGGAAGTGCTGACACTCGGTTTTGAGCGGTTCGTCCTGCTTGATGTACGGGGCGTAAATGTCGCCATAATGATAGGCGTAGTGAAATTCGGCGAAAGTATCGTAGTGGGGCGGACGTTCGACGCGGGCGTCGAAGATCTTGATTTTTTCCTGCGGCATCAGGTCATCGTAAACAATCATGCGCTTGCTACCCACGATGGTCATTTCACGAACCTTGCGCGGATCAAGCCAGCTGCTCTGAATGATGGCGGAACGCTCTTTCGAGAATTGCAGGTACATCGTGGTAACATCCTCGATGCCGCGGGTGACGTGCGCGGTGCCGTTGCAATTGATGGTCTTGGGTTGTTCGCCCAGGATGTAGAGAATGACAGAGATGTCGTGCGGCGCGAGATCCCAAGCGACGTTGATGTCTTTTTGGAAGAGGCCGAGATTGAGGCGGCGGGCACTGATGTAGCGGATTTCGCCGATGTCGCCGGAATCGACGATTTCTTTGATCTTACGAACGGGCGGCGAATAGAGGAAAGTGTGGCCAACCATTAGGATCACGCCTTTGGCCTTGGCGATATCGATGAGCTCCTCGCATTCCGCGGTCGAGGCGGCGAGGGGCTTTTCGATCATAACGTGTTTGCCGGCGTTCAGCGCGGCCTTGGCCATTGGATAGTGAAAGCGAACGGAAGTGGCGATGACGATGGCATCGTGGTTGTTGCCCTCGAGCATGCGATCGTAGTTGGTCTCGCAGCCAACTTCGGGGTAAAGACCCTTGAGGTGCTTCAAACGCGCCTCGCTGATGTCGCACATCGTCTTGAGCTGGCAGTCTTGGAGCGAACGGAAGTTACGAATAAGGTTTGGGCCCCAGTAGCCGCAACCGACGACGCCGAGCTTTATGCCAGTCTTCATGTAGTAGTATTAAGAGTTAGTTGAAAAAAGGAGAGGACGGATCAGACGGTGCTAAGCTGGGCGTTGGAGACGCTGGAGTTTTGCGTGGCGGCCGGTTGTGTCGTGGTGGCGGCGACGGGAGCGGCTTTGCGGCTCAAGCGAGTCTCGATCACTTGCTGGAAGAGGGCGGGGCCGGTCATGAGCATGATCTTGAGATCGAGCCACAGCGACTTCTGGTGAGCGTATTTGATGTCCAAGTAGATCATTTCGCTGAAGGTGGTTTTGTTTTTACCGCTGACCTGCCAGAGGCCGGTCAAACCGGGGACGGACGCGAAACGGCGCTTTTGCACGATGGTGTAGTTCTCGTATTCGTAGGGAATGCAAGGACGCGGACCGACGAGGCTCATCTCGCCGCGGAGGACGTTAATGAGCTGAGGCAGTTCATCGAGGCCGGTGGCGCGCAGAATCCAGCCGCCGGGAATGAGGCGGGAATCCTTCTTGGTGTCCATCTTCACCATCGGAGCATTGGAGCCGATCAGTTCCTTGAGGTAGGCCTGATGGGTGTTGGTCTCCGCGTTCATTTTCATGGTGCGGAATTTGTAGCAAAGGAACGTTTTGCCGCGGAGGCCGACGCGGGTTTGTTTGAAGAGCACGGGGCCGGGAGAGCTGATTTTGGTGATCACCGCAATGATGGTGACCAGCGGTAACAGCAAGGGGAACGCGGCGACGCAGCATGCGATATCGAGTGCGCGCTTCCAAGTGGGGGAGGGGTTCCCGATCGGTTCGCAGAGGTCGGGTTGGACTGTTTGGATCTCGGAGTTCATGATGCGAATTTTGTGTAGTTAAATCTTAGGGTTTATTGAGTGGATCAGATGGCCTTTGCCAGGAGGCTGCGGTCGATCGTCAGGCGCGCGTCGCAGCCGAGGATCGAAAGCAGAACGGCGACGCGTTCGCGGTCGTTGTGTGCGTCGAGGATGACGGCATGGAGGCCCTGCATGGGCCCGAAAGTGATTTCAACCTGTTCGCCAGCGGAGAACGCCGAGGCGGGGCTCGGAAGGGCGTTGCTTTCGGCCCAGGCCTTGATCTGAGCGATCAATTGCTCATCGACCCGGGCGGGCTGGGCACCGAAGCTGACGAGATCGATGACATCGCGCGCATAACGGACGGCGCGGTAATCGGTGGTGAGGTCGCAACGGCAGAAAAGGTAGCGCGGGAAAAGCGGCTCCACGACTTCGCGGCGTACGCGGCGAATGGTTTTGTGAAGACGAATGGTTGGGAAATAGACCTCGAGGCCGAGGAAGGTGCTGAGTTGTTCAGCGACGAATTGTTCCCTCTGCGGACGGGTGTGGATGCAGTACCAGTTCATTGGGGTAGCTGTGAGGGGTTTTGTCCGGCCAAGCTGCCGCCATCTCGGTGCATCCAGCTTTTGACTGGAAGGAAACCGGTGCTTTTCGACAGCGTTCGTGGCTGAGCTGACATTGCTTAGGTGGAGCGGGGCACAACCGGGGTCGTGGCCGTTCTTGAGGAATGAGAAAAGGAAGCGGGACGTTCGACGGAGGCGTACACCGATGCACGCACACGGGCGGAAAGGATCGAATAGCGCGCTTCGTGGGGACGATAGGAACTGGTTTTACGGTCAAGCGTGGACGGCAGAGTCAGGTTCGCACGCAAGTCGGCGGAATTCTGGGGTGTTCCAGCCGTTTGGTATCGAACTTGGTTTGCATTATTCACGCCTCCTGCAATCGCCCTACTGACGTAAGTAAACAATTCTAAAACCCTTCTGCGTCTCAAAACCGGGCTTACCCCGAAGAATAGTTTAGGGGTTTCCCCTAGTTGTCATTCGGGGCGGAAGTTTTCGCGCCGGTGGCGGTTGGGTAACTTATGTAACGGTTATGTGCCTCGGGAACGGGTGCGGATTGTGAATAACTTCCGACTAACCCCAGTAAATAGATGGAAATCATTGGGAAGCATCTCACCTATTTTTGGTGTGCGCTTTTGAAGAGCACACACGGGACTTCCCCTACGGGGGGGTGAGGGAGGTCAAGACCCCATTTCGTGGTGCACGACTCCCGTTTAAGCGGTTGCGGCGCTGTCCGGCGGGCTTGTATTCTAAATTCGGATACCAAATTAACCGTTCGCCAAGGCTGCGTTTTGACTCTGGCTGATGGTTATTTGGCTTTGACAGCCTTCAGCACGACGAGGGTCAGCGGTATTTTTTGCGTGAGCGGCGGATGATCGGGACGCGCAAGTTGAAGGGTGATTTCGGCGCGAGTCGAAGCGGCGGAGGGCTTGGGCGTGACCTGCAGGGTGGCGGGTGTGACGGTTTCCTCGAGTTTTAGTTCAAACTGGTCGTTGTCGCAGGTGGCGGTCAACTTGGCGGACGCGACGTCGTTCACAACGATGGTTATGGTTTTGCTCGTGTAGGGAGGACGGGACCAAACGAGCTCACGCGGAGTTACGACAATTGCAGACGCGCTTGTCGTGAGAGGTGTGCCGCCGGAGGGAAGGTCCGCGGTGATTTTCAGAACGTAAGGCGGGGTGTCGGGCTCGCTGGTTTGGAGACTAATGGTATGGGTGTGGCGGCCCTGGCTGAGGCCAATGGTGTAGGTGGCTGTGATGACGCCCGTTTCGCCGGGCTGGTATTCTGTTTTGTCAGCCGTGGCCTTGGTGCAGCCGCAGGAGGTAGCGAGTTGCACGATCCATACGGGAGCGGGGCCGGAGTTGGTGAAGGTGTATTGAGCCTGAAGTTCCTTGTCCTGCGGGCCGGCTTTGACGACGAGATCGGTGGTGGTGAACCGCAAACTGGCGGAGGCCACCACAACGGGTAGAAGGAAAAACAGGACGGATAGCCGGCAAAACATGGCACTTGGAGCAATTTGAAATTTGAAAGTGACTGGGGGTTTGGTCATGAAATCGCAGCCCGAAAAGTTTACTCCTGTCTTCATGTACCTCGATAAAAAAGTAGTGGTGATCATGCCTGCGTACAACGCTGCGAAAACTTTGCAGCGCACCTATGACGAGGTGATGGCGCAGGGGGTGGTCGACGAGGTCATCGTGGTCGACGACGCCAGCCGGGACGAGACGGTGGCTCTGGCCCGAACTCTGCCGCGGACGCAGGTCATCGTGCATCCGAAAAACCTGGGTTACGGGGGTAACCAGAAAACATGCTACACTGCGGCGCTGGCATCGGGCGCGGATATCGTGATCATGGTGCATCCAGATTATCAATACACGCCCAAGCTCATTCCCGCCATGGTGTCGATCATCGCGAATGGAGTTTATCCCTGCGTGATCGGCAGTCGGATTCTGGGCAACTATGCGTTGAGAGGCGGTATGCCCGGGTGGAAATACGTGGCAAACCGCGGCCTGACGTTGCTGGAGAATATTTTGTTTGGTGCGAAACTATCGGAGTACCACACGGGATACCGGGCATTTTCACGCGAGGTGCTGGAGCGCGTGCCCTGGCAGGGAAATTCGGACGACTTCGTTTTCGACAACCAGATGTTGGGACAGATTCTCTGGTGCGGCTTCATGATCGCGGAGGTCAGTTGTCCGACGAAATATTTCGCCGAAGCGTCGTCGATCAATTTCCGACGGAGTGTGCGCTATGGCCTGGGCTGTCTGGCGACGGCGGCGCGGTTTCGACTGGCGCGTATCGGCCTGATGGGCTCGCGAATTTTCCCGCGCGAACTGCAGGGCGAGCCATTCAGGGAGTAGTGCGCCAGGGGCGTTCGGCTTCGTAGGCCGCGAGTTGGGCCTGAAGAAGATCGGCGAGGAGCTGACGATCCGTCGTGGCGATGACGGGGCGGAGGGTGTCGGCGGCTTGGGTATATTGGCCGGTTTCGGCGAGGGCGGCGGCGAGGATTTGGAGCACCTGATTGTTGCGACCGGAAAAGTGATTGTTAACGGCGGTAGCGAGTCGGAGTGCCTGCGGACCGTCGCGGAGCGTGTCGTTGGAGGCCGTCGCAAGGAGCCACGCGAGATTGCAGGCGGCGTCGAGCTCAGCGGGATTGTTGGCGATGGCGGATTGGTAGGCGCGAATGGCGCCGGCAGGGTCGTGGGCGGCAAGCAGCAGGTGGCCGAGCGCGGTCTGGGCGCGACCGAAGGTGGGATCGAGAGCGATGGCGCGTTCGAGATGGGACTGGGCCTTGGCCGTCCGATTGAGGGCTAGAAGAGCTTGCGCGAGATTGAAATGGCGGGGGGCAGAATCGGGCTGTTGAGCGAGTGCTTTTTCGAAAAGCGGAAACGCCTCGGCCGGCCGGTTCAGAGCCAAGAGGGCGCTGGCGTAATTGGTCAGCGCATCGGGATTTTCAGGCCGGAGCGAGAGGGCATGGCGGGCGTGCGGAAGAGCGTCAGCGGGACGATTCTGGTCGAGGAGAAGTCCCGCGAGGTTGACGTGGGCGTCGACATATTCAGGACGAAGCTCAACGGCTTTCTGAAAATGAGGAAGAGCCTCGGCGGACTGATGTTGAATGAGCAGCAGGGCGCCGAGATTGTAGTGCGCTTGGGCGAGATTTGGACGGATTTGCAATGCCTGTTGATAAAGAGCGCGCGCTTCGTCGAGCCGACCTTGGTCGCGCAGGGCGTTGCCGAGATTGTTGTGGATTTCAGCGAAGGCGGGTTGAAGTTGGCGGGCCTTTTGGAGGTGGAAAATGGCTTCGGCAAGTTGGCCGCGTTGGTGAAGATGAAGTCCGAGGTTGCTATGGGCGACGAAGCAGCTGGGGTTTTTTGCGAGCGTGTCGCGCCAGATCGTCTCGGTGTTGCGGTAGATATGGCTCTGGTGCCAGGTTGTGGTTGCGAGCGCAACGAGCAGGACGAAGCTGAGTGTGCGTGGAACGGCCGCATTGAAGGGAAGCCAATGCCTGAGCAAGGTGGCAAAGACGCTGGAGACAGCCGCAATGAAGCCGAGGCTGGCGAGATAGACGTAATGATCGGCCACGAACGAATAGCGGAACGGATAGACGTTGAGAAAACCGAGGGCGGGAAAGAGCGTGCCGGCGAAAAGAAGCGTGGTCGCGAGCGGACCGCGTCGGCGGGTTCGAAGTATCCATAATCCGGCTACGAGCAGGACCGCGGCGACGGGGAAAAGAAATTGCCAGACGGAGGCTTCGTTTAAATTCCAGCGCGGATAAATGAAGGTAAGGTTTGCGGGCCAGAAAAGTTTTCCCAGGTAAAACCAAAAGGCACGGCCCGCGATAAGAAGCCGCTGAATGGTGCCCAAGTCGAAGTCCGCGCCCTCGGCGCCGATGAACCGCCGTTCGATCCAGGCGGTGAACAATCCTGAACCAATACCGAGGAGAAAAAACGGCAGCAGGGGGAAAACGTCGCGTTGCGGCGAGAGCCGCCCGCGCTGCCACCAGAGAACAACCAAAAGAGCGGCGGGCAGGCTGGCGGTGACACTTTTGGAAAGAAGGGCCAGGATGAACAGAACGAGGGCGATGAAATAGTCGGTACACCGTCGGTCTTGATCGAAGCGCAACCAGGCCAGCGCGGCGCCGAGATAAAAGGCGGTCGAGAGCGTATTTTTGAGTTCGGAGATCCAGGCGACAGATTCGGCGTGGACGGGATGCAGGGCAAAGATCGCCGCCGCGAGCCACGCGCCGGGAAGGGCGAGGCGTTGAAGAATTCTAAAAAACAAAAACGCGCATAAAACGTGCAGCGCAAGATTGGTGAAATGGTATCCAGGCATTGCATGTCCCCATAGACGATTCTGCAGCCAGAAGGCGGTGTGGGTGACAGGGTAGTATTGGGATACCGCGCCTGGTTCGGTCCAGATGCGGACGAGGCCATGGAAGGAGGCAAATTCCGGCGAAGTAAGATGATCGTCGTCGTCGAAAACGGCGTCGCCACGCCAGGCCGGTTGGTAAGCCAAAAACGTGACAACGACCAAAACTAAACCTAAGAGCCAAGAACGCATGTATGACAGGTGTGCGGGCGGGGCAGGGAACTCTCTGAATCTTATTTCGGGGGGAACTGCTGGCGGAGGGCTTCGGCCAGTGTGGTGTCTCCGGTCGCAATGGCGAGAGCAAGCGCGCGGTTCGCGACCTCGGCAGCTTCGGCTTCACGGCCGCCTTGTCGCAACGCCAGCGCCAGGTTCGCCTGCATGCGGGGATTGGCGGGTTGGAGCCGCAGGGCGGTTTCGAAATGGACGATGGCGGCGGCGAAATCGCCTTGTTGCAGGCGGGCGACGGCGAGGGCATTGAGCGCATCGATGTCATGGGGCGCAGCGGCGAGCGCTTGTTCGAAATGAAGGGCGGCGTCGGCGGGAAGATTTTGTTGGAGCAGGAGATTGCCGAGATGAAAATGGGCATTGGCATGCCGCGGATTCAGTTTTAGCGCGTTTTCAAGATGGGCGCGCGCTTCGTCGGCGCGGTTGATTTGCGCCAAAACGAAGCCGAGATTGCTATGCGCATCGGCGAGATCCGGTTGAAGTGCGAGGGCTTTTTCGTAACTGGCGATGGCGGTTTGAAAATCGTTTTTTTGGAGGTAGGCATTGCCTAGGTTAAGCGCTGGCAGGGCGGATTCCGTTTGGAGCGCAGCGGCCTGGTTGAGCGCAGCGACGGCTTCGTCGAGACGACCGAGTTGGAGCAACGTGGTGCCAAGATTGTAATGAGCATGGCCAAGGTGAGGCTGGAGTTGGATCGCCTGCTGATAGTGAGCGATAGCGTCCTGCGGGCGCTGTTTTAGAAGAAGCGCGTTGCCGAAATCGACGTGGGCTTCGGCGTAGCGAGGATGGATCGCCAGGGTTTTCTCAAATTGTTCGATGGCCTCGTCGACGCGAGCGGAATGGAGCAGGGAGGAACCGAGGTTGTAGTGCGCGACAAAGTTGTTGCGGGTGACGGCGAGCGTGTGGCGGAAAAGTGTTTCGCTATTGTGCCAATGACGGAGTTGGGCACGCGTCAGAAACCCCAGGGCGATAACGGCTGAAACGACAACAAGGGACAGGCAGGTTTGGGAAAGTTTATCTTTGGCGAGAAGTTCGGCTATCCCCCATACGAACAGAATCAAAAGGCCGATCGATGGCAGGTAGGTGTAACGATCGGCCATGGACTGGCTGCCGACCTGAATCAAGCCGATGACTGGGATTAGCATGCCGGTGAACCAAAACCAACCCAGTGCGACAAACGGTTTGGCTTGTGCTTGTTTTACGGCAAAAACGGTGACCGCAATAAGGCAGACGAGTGCGATCAGCGGCGTTGTAACGGTCCATTGAGAGGGTTGAGGATAATAAATTGCGAGGTCGACAGGCCGAAAAGTGAGGCCGAGGTATTGAAGGTAGGCGACGCAGGCGTTTTCGAGCCGTTGGAAAAAGGAAAGGCTCGTGAAGGCGCGGACGGCACCGCCTTGGTTTTGGGCGTGGTAGGTGGCGACGCAGGAAGCGGCGCTCAGGGCAAAAAAAGGAAGTTTTTCGCGAAGCAGCGGTTTAAGAAAAACCGTTCGCCCGAGGGGCCAGACATCAAGCAGCAGCAGGACGCACGGCAGAGTGACAAGCATGGGTTTGCTCAGAAGGCCAAGGGCAGAAAGCGCCAGCGTGACTACGTACCATACGGTGCGCCGCTGCGACTTTTTCGTGTAATGCGCGTATGAATACAGCGTAAGCAGGAAGAAGAACGCGCTGAGCACATCCTTGCGTTCGGAAACCCAGGAGACCGACTCGACGCGCAAGGGGTGCAGGGCGAAGAGAGCGGCGACGCCGGCGCTGCGCCAGAGAGAACCGGTGAGCCGACGCAACAGGAGCAACACGAGAACGGCGTTGGCGACGTGCAGCGCGAGGTTGACGCCGTGGGGTCCTCGGGGGCCTGGGCCGAACAGCGTCATATCGACCATGTGCGAAAGCCACGTGAGCGGATGCCAGTTGCAGGCATGAAAGGTTTTGAAGGCCCATTTTATCCCCGACCAAGTCAGGCCAGCCCGTACGTGGGGATTGTCCGTAACGTAGTCAGCGTCATCGAGGGAAATGAACGGAAGGCGTGCGACCGGGAGGAAGGTGATCCAGACGACGATGGCAAGGGCAAGCGCCACTACCCACACGTGCCAGGCGGGACGTAGTGACTGGCCGCGCGTTTGCATTGGATGTTCCAAATGGTTTCGGAATGTCGCCTCTGCGGCTCTACGGTGCAGCGAGGCCCGGGTGGCCGACACTGTTGAGCCAGGCTTGGGCGGCGGCGGGGTTATTTTTCATCCAGTAGCGGGCAACACTTTCGATGGCCGACTGCCGCTGCTGGGGATTTTCGATTTTTTCAGCCCAGCGCGAGGCGAACTCCGGACGCTCAACGGCAATCGCCTCCGTGTAGGAGGACAGAGCCTTGTCGCGACCCTGACCGGCCGGAAGAGCGAGGATCCATTTGCCGGTATTAACCGGATCCTGACGTCCCCAGTTTTCGGCGAGGGAGTTGACGGCGGTGTCACGGGCCTGGCCGGCCGGCAGCGTGGCCGCCCAATTGGCGGTGGACGTAGGATCGGATTTTGCCCAATTTTCAACGAGCACACCGACAGTGACGTCGTTGATTTCACCGCGCGGAAGGCGCGAGGCGAAGGCGGCCGCGTCCGACGGGCTGTATTGGGAGAGGGCAGAAACGAGGGCGTTGTTGAATTCCTGGCGAAACGCGCCGGGCGGCGTGGCGCGCGCGCTTTCCATCGCGGCTTGAGGGTTGTCGCGAGCCCACGATTGGGTGATATGACCGATGAGGTCGCTTTGGTTGTCGCCGGGAGGTATTTGCCGGGCGATCTGAAAACTGGTGCCGGGATCGGAGTAGACCAGAATGGCACCGATGGTGGCTAGCGCGCCCTGTTTGAGCGGACCCTCGGGCAACTGGCCGGCCCAGGCGAGGGCCGAGGTGGAATCGTCCCTGGCCCATTGGTTCAGGGCGCCAGTTAGGGCATTGCTCCGAGCTTCTTCTGACGGCAGGGCAGCCGCCCAGGCGATGGCGGCGCGCGGGTCGGTTTGTGCGCGGGCTTCACCGATTTGAGTGAGCGCGGCGGTTTTGAGCGGGCTTTCCGGCAAGGACTCGATCCAGGCGAGGGCCTGATGCGGATCTTCGCGGGCATAGCGTATTATGATGTTGGATACGGCGTCGCGCTGGAGATTGCCGCCGGGCGGGAGGGCTTGGGCGAAAACGGAAGCGAGTTCAGGATCCTCGGCGGCCAGTTCGAGGCTGATGGACTTGAGAAGCTCGTTGCGTTCGCTGCCGGTGGAGGTGGTCATGACATGTTCGATGGCGGCATCGGCGTCTTGTTGGGCGAGGCGGCTGATTGCGGTTGTCAACGTGGTGGTGCGAACGTCTCCGGGCGGCAATTTGCCGGCAAGCGTCAGCGCCTCGCGCGGGTCATTGAGCGACCAGAGCAAAAGGACGTTGTTGACGATGGTGTTTTTCGCGGTGCCCTCGGGCAGATTTTGCGCATATTCGAGCGCTCCTTTGGCGTCGACGTTGGCCCAATTGCCGACGATATGACCGAGCACGGTGTCGCGCATGCCTCCGGCGGGAAGGCGTTCGGCGAATTGCAAGGCGCCTTGGGAATCGGTCGCAGGCCAGGCGGTCGCGGTCATGGTGAGAGCCGCGTTGCGGTCTAGGCCGGCGGGGAGATTGAGCGCATATTCGGCGGCCGCAGAAGGCTGACGCGCGGCCCAATTCAACATGACAACGCTGAAAACGGATTTTTTGTCGGCTCCATCCGGCAGCGACGAGACCCAGGCGAGAGCGGCTTCGGGCTGATTCGTGCCCCAGGCGCGCGCAATGGCTTCAAGGATGTTGCGACGCTCGACCGATGGAAGTTTGAGCTTGTCGGCGTGGGCAGCCGCCGCCGCAGGATCAGTCTCGGCCCACGTGTTGAAAACGGTGGCATAAGCCTCTGAGCGTTGGTTCGGTGGAAGCTGGACAACCAGTTCGAGCGCGATGCGGGGGTTTTGCGAGGACAGGATGGGCAGGGCGAGAAGGATGGCGTCGTTCCTGACGGCGCCGGCGGGCAATTTGCGAATCCAGGCGGCGGCTTCGAGGGGATTGGTGCGCAGCCAGCCGTTGAGGGCGGCGAGGATCGAGGCTTCGCGCATGCGGGAAGGCGGAAGTTTTTCCGCGAAAGCGAGGGCAGCGGCGGGATCAAGTTCGGACCAGAGCCCAAGCAAGGTCCGACGGAGCTCTTCCTGCACGGGATTGAGGACAAGATGGCGGGCTCCGGCGATCAGCCGCGCGAGATCGGCACCGGAGAGGCGGCCGAGAATGGCCGACCACTCGCGTGTTTGTCGCCAGATCCCTCGCTTGCATTCGAGTTCCAGACGTTCGACCAGTTGGTCGATGGTGAGAGGTTGTGCCGAGCTCTCGGAGACCGTGCCGGAAGACTGGGCGGAACCGGAAATTTTGCGTAGGGCGTCGTTGGATACGCGGTTGGCAGGTGCGGTGGCCCGACCGAACCAGAAGCCGGCGGCAATGGTGGCGGCGAGGGCAAAGGTGAGCGCAAGGGGTTTCATGGCGAGGAAGTGGGGAGGGCGGCGCGATAATTTTGAAGTTGTGCGCGCAAGGCCGCGGTTTGCGCGGAATCGCCGGCGGAGGAGGCGAGCGCCAGGGCGTGTTCCACCGAGGCAATCGCCTCCTGCTCGCGGCCTTGCTGGTGATAAGCGAGAGCGAGGTTCGCGTGGGCGTGGATCAAGGCGGGTTGGAGGTGGATGACGGTTGTGAAACGTTCGATGGCGGCGTCGATCTGGCCATCCTGGAGAAGCGTCCAGCCGAGGTTGTTGAGGAATTCGATATTTTGCGGCCGGAGCGTGGCGGCAATGGTCAGATGCAAGAGCGCGTCGGAGAGTTGTTGTTTTTGAAACAAAATCAGGCCGAGGTGATAGTGGGCTTCGGCGAAATCGGAATTGAGCTCAAGCGCGCGCTGGGCGGACGCAGTGGCTTCGTCAAGTCGACCGAGTCGCAGCAAGCCGTGGGCAAGATCGGCGTGAGCCTTGGGCTCGTTGGGCTCGATTTCGATGGCGCGTCGGAAATGAGCCAGGGCCTCTTCGCTTTGGCCCTTTTGCAGCAACGCGTGGGCGAGGTTGCCATGGGCGTTGCCGTGATTGGGAAGGATTTCGAGTGCGGTGCGAAAATGAACGATGGCCTGGTCGATGTTGCCTTGTTGGAGAAAAATCGCGCCGAGATTGTTGTGACCCATGAAGGAGCGCGGATTTTTTTCGATGGTAGTCTGCCAGAGAGATCGAAGGTCCTTGTACATGTGGCTCTGGCGAAAGGTTGCGGCGGCGCAGGCCAGGAGGATGACAGCGGAAAGCCCGAGGCGCAGAGCGGGGAGACGAAGGGAATGAAGGCCGGCGGCGAGCAAAGCGGCGGGGCCGAGCAGGGCGACGTAGACGTAGTGATCGGCGACGAACGTGTACTTGAAAGTGTACAGCATGATGAAACCCAGGAGCGGGCTGAGCATGGCGGCAAACCAGACCAATGCCGTGCCAGGCCCGCGGCCGAACTGTTTACGCAGAAGGAAAAGCACTGCGGTGAGCGCGAGCAGAAGAATTAGCCAGACGTAGGCGAGCAGGGAAGCGGCGTCGATTTTCCAGAGCGGATAGGAAAAGGTGAGGTCGACGGGCCAAAGGAATTTGCCGAGGTAAAAACAAAGCGAGCGGCTGGCGATGAGCAGGCGGTCGAGCGCGTTGTAGGAAAAGGCGACGGCGCCGGTGCCCTGGTGATGACGCTCCCACCAAACCGTGAGCAGTCCCATGGCCAGGCTGAGCAAAACGAACGGCGCAAGCTGCAGCCACCGGCGAAGGTCGATGGGTTTATGCTTGAGCCAGAGAATCAAAACGAGGGCGGCGGGCAAAGTGCAGGCGGTGGTTTTGCTCAGCAGCGCAAGCGCGTGAAAAAGCAAAGCGAGCGCGTACCAGCGCCAGGGCTTCGGTCGCTCGGCCCACTCAAGCCACGCGAGCAAGGCGAGCAGGAAAAAGAAAAGCGACTGGACGTTTTTAAGCTCGGTGATCCAGGCGACGGACTCGACCTGCAGCGGATGCAGGGCGAAAACTGCCGCGCCGAACCAGGCGCCAGGAAGAGAAAGCCGTGCAAGCAGGCGCCAGACCAGCAAGGCGTTGACGGCGTGAAGCAGGATGTTGACCCAGTGGTAGCCGGCGGGATTGAGCGCCCAAAGCGAATATTGCAAACGGAAGCTGGAGTAGGTGAGCGGAAAATACTGCGAAGGCGAATCGGTGGAAAACCAGATGCGCCAAAGACCGTCCGGTGCGCTGAGCAGAGGATTATTGGTGACGTAATCGTCGTCGTCCCAGATGAAACCCGCGGTCCACGCCGGCTGATACGCCAGCACGACCATCGCAACCAAAACCAAACCCAAGAGCCACGGTAGAAGGCGTCGCATGGAAATATTTTTCGTGAACGGGGTCATGACCTGTGCTCGCGGCAGGCGGCGAGCTGAGCTTGAAGCGTTTCCTTGAGCGAAAGGTCGGGCTGTTTTTCCAGAAGCTTGAGCGCGCGTTCCAGCACCGTGGCGGCCTCGTCGGGGCGGCCTGTTTGGAGAAGGGCATAGGCTAGGTTGCTGTGGCTCTGGATATTTGTTGGGGCAAGTTCTAGTGCGTGCTGAAAATGAACGACAGCCTCGCCGAGGCGCTGTTGGCGCAGGCAGGCGCTGGCGAGATTGGTGTGGATGTCGGGATCGGTGGGATTGCTCGCGAGCGACGCTTGATATTCACGAATCGCCTCGTCGAAAGCGCCTTTGTCGAAATAGGCATTGCCGAGATTGTAGTGGGCATTGGCGTGCGCTGGGGCGAGGGCGATGGCCTTTTGAAAACAATGCATGGCGGCATCTAGGTCGCCCTTGCGACGCAAGGCGCTGCCGAGATTGTTGTGGGCGTCGGCGAGGTCTGGCTGCGTCTCGACCGCTTTTTGTAGTTGAAAAATGGATTCATCAACGCGACCGAGTTGAAGGAGCGCATTGCCCTGATTGATGTGGCTGAGCGCGCGGTCGGACTGGGGCGGGTCGAGAGCAAGGGCTTCTTGCGCGTGCCGGAGAGCCTCGTCCGCGTGTCCCTTGGCGAGAAGAGCCGCACTGAGATTGTTGTGCGCGATGTGCGACGCCGGATTTTTTTCGATGGTGGTCTGCCAGAGGGATTGAAGGTTTTTGTACATGTGGCTCTGGCGAAAGGTTGCGCCGGCGCAGGCCAGGAGGATGACAGCGGAAAGCCCGAGGCGCAGAGCCGGGAGACGAAGGGAATGAAGGCCGGCGGCGAGCAGGGCGGCGGGGCCGAGCAGGGCGACATAAACGTAGTGATCGGCGACAAACGTGTACTTGAAAGTGTACAGCATGATGAAGCCGAGCAGGGGGCTGAGCATGGAGGCAAACCAGACCAGCGCCGTGCCAGGCCCGCGGCCGAACTGTTTACGCAGAAGGAAAAGCACTGCGGTGAGCGCGAGCAGAAGAATCAGCCAGGCATAGGCGAGCAGAGAAGCCGCGTCGATTTTCCAGAGCGGATAGGAAAAGGTGAGGTCGACGGGCCAAAGGAATTTGCCGAGGTAAAAACAAAGCGAGCGGCTGGCGATGAGCAGACGGTCGAGCGCGTTGTAGGAAAAAGCGACCGCGCCGGTGCCCTGGTGATGACGCTCCCACCAAACCGTGAGCAGTCCCATGGCCAGGCTGAGCAAAACGAACGGCGCAATCTGCAGCCACCGGCGAAGGTCAATGGGTTTATGTTTGAGCCAAAGAATCAAAACGAGGGCGGCGGGCAAAGTGCAGGCGGTGGTTTTGCTCAGCAGCGCAAGCGCGTGAAAAAGCAAAGCGAGCGCATACCAGCGCCAGGGCTTCGGTCGCTCGGCCCACTCAAGCCACGCGAGCAAGGCGAGCAGGAAAAAGAAAAGCGACTGCACGTTTTTAAGCTCGGTGATCCAGGCGACCGACTCGACTTGAAGAGGATGCAAGGCGAAAACCGCCGCGCCGAACCAGGCGCCAGGAAGAGAAAGCCGTGCAAGCAGGCGCCAGACCAGCAGGGCGTTGACGGCGTGAAGCAGGATGTTGACCCAGTGGTAGCCGGCGGGATTGAGCTGCCAAAGCGAATATTGCAAACGGAAGCTGGAGTAAGTGAGCGGAAAATACTGCGAAGGCGAATCGGTGGAAAACCAGATGCGCCAAAGACCGTCCGGCGCGCTGAGCAGAGGATTGTTGGTGACGTAATCGTCGTCGTCCCAGATGAAACCCGCTGTCCACGCCGGTTGATACGCCAGCACGACCATCGCAGCCAAAACCAAACCCAAGAGCCACGACTGGATCGAAGGGCTTAATGAACCGAGGGGCTGGAAAGCGGTAGGCTTTGGGGTGGTTTCAGGCATTGGCAGGGTTTTTGCCACAGGGAGCACGGAGCTCTTCATGGGCTCAGGGCCTTGAGCGAAGTCGAAACGGCTTGGACGCAGAGGTCACGGTGATCGGAGGGAAGCGGACGGTGGTAAACGTTTGTAGGGGAGGACTGGTTTTGGGCGAATTTTTTAAGGGTTCGAACCGACGATCGACTTGAGCCAGGCAGACGCGGCGTAGGGGTCGGTTTTTTGCCAGATGGCCGCCACGGACTCGGCGGCCTTTTTTCGTTCCGCCGGCGTGGCAATGGCGGTCACCCATTTCGCGGCAGACTCGGGTTGTTTCTGTGCGATTTGTTCGGCATAGGCTCCATACGCGATGTCGCGCGCTCCGTCGGGTGGCAGAGTATTGAGCCATTGGCCGGCCTTGCTGGCGTCGGTGCGGCCCCACTGCTCGGCGATGTTGCGCAGGGCGAAGTCACGCACGGCGCCCGGTGCGAACTGACTGGCCCAGGAGGCTGTCGCCGAGGGATCGGAAATCGCCCAGTGCACGACTACGTCGTTGATCGCATTGTTTTTCACATCGGATGGCGGCAACGTGGCGACGAGTGCGGCGGCCTCGGGCGGGGCGGTTTGCGAAAAATAGGAAACGAGGCTGCTGATAAACTCGGTGCGGGTCTGACCCGGTGGCAGTTGCTGGGCGCGCTGCAGGGCGGTGTTCGGGTCCTGGCGAACCCATTCGAGGGCGACTGTATTCAAAATTCCATACTGGTCGGCGCCGGGTTGGATCTTAAGTGCGAGGGCGAAACCCGCGGCGGGGTCCATGCCCGCGAGATGCCCGCTCACGGCGGTGAGGGCATTGTGACGCGCAAGTCCCTCGGGCTGTTCCAGCGCCCAATTCGTGGCAGTGAGGGCGTCGGTTTTCACCCATTCAGCCAGCGTTTTCTCCAAGACACGGGTTCGGCCTTCGTTTTCCGGCAGCGATGACGCCCAGGCGACGGCGGCCTGGGGATTTGTCGCGACGAGGCTGGTGGCGATTTGCGAGAGGGCGATATTTTTGCTCATGCCGTCGGGCAGGGAGCGGGCCCAAGTGATGGCTTGTTGCGGATCGGCCTTGGCGAGTCCGTCGGCGATGTAGTTGACGGCTTTGCCCTGCTCCTCACTGGGAGGCATCAGCACGGCGAAACGAGAAGCCGTCTTCGCGTCGCTGGCGGCGAGGTTCATGGTCACAGTTTGCAGGATGGTGTCGCGTTCGCTGCCGGCAGGAGTTTTGCGAATGAAATTGAGGGCGGCGTCCGGGTCCTGTTGTGCGAGTTGGCTGAGGACGGATTTGAGCGCGGTGGTGCGAATGCTGTTGGGCGGCAGGCTGGCGGCGCTGGCGAGAGCGGCGTTGGGATCGTCGCTGGCCCAGCGGCTCATGATGCTGTCGATCACATCGCCCTGGGTGGCGCTGGCGGGAAGGTTGCGCGCGTAGGCAAACGCGGACGCGGGATCGAGGTTGGCCCAATTGGCGATGAGATCGCGGGTGAAAATATTGCGGTTGCCGCCGGCGGGGAGGTTTTCGGCGAAGCGCACGGCGCCCTGGGGGTCGGAAGCGGGCCAATGGGAAGCGATCATGGTGATCGCGGCGCCGCGCTCTGAACCAGGAGGTAGAGACAAAGCATAACCGGCGGCGGCGGTGGGATCGGCTGACGCCCAGTCGGAAAGGATGCGATTAAACGCGGTGGTGCGCATGCCGCCTTCCGGCAGGCCGCCGGCCCAGGCGAGCGCACTGCGGGGATCGCGCGCGCCCCACGCGGCGGCGATGGCGTCGTGAACGGAAGTGCGATCGGACGGGTTGAGCTTGAGCGTGGCTGCAAACGCGGCGGCGGCCTTGGGATCCTTGGAGGCCCAGGTTTTGAAAATGGCCGCGTAGCCGGAAGAGCGCATGGTGACCGGAAGCTCTTCGAGAAGGGCAAGGGCGGCGTGTGGATCTTTGGCGGCGAGGTGGGGCAGCGCGAGATTGAGGGCCTCGTATTTCAGCGGGCCGGTCGGAAGCTGCCGAATCCAGGCGATGGCGGCGTCCTGTTTGGCGGTGAGCCAGGTTTGGAGAATGGCGACCATGCTCGTTTCGCGCATCACGGGGTCGGTGAACGCCGAGGCAAACGCGATCGCCGCGGGAGCATCTCCTTCCCCCCAGCACGCAAGGAGCGTGCGGCGCAATTCGTTTTGGGCGGGCGCGGTCAGCCGGGAGCGGACGCGGGCGACAAGGCGGGAAAGCTCGGTCGGGGTGAACGAGCGCAGAAGACGCTCCCACTCGCGACTGGCGCGCCAGATCCCCTGCCGGCAGGCGGCATCGATCTCCGCGGCGGCCTGGGCAACGGGATCGGCGACGGCGGTTTGGGTGTGATCAGTGGTTTTGGTTGTGTCCGGACGCCAGAAGCGACCGAACCAGAATCCTGCGGCAAGACCGAGGGCGAGCAGGCATGCGGGTAGAACAGCCTTTTTCATGGGGCGGTATCTATAGATAAAAAAGCCGCAGCGCCAAGCAGGTGCCGCGGCCTTGGAGGTTAAAAGATGAAGGTCAGCGGAAGCTTATTTGCAGGTCACGTTGATCGAGTTGCCGCCGCCGTCGGAGCTGATGGCGGAGCAAGGATGGCAGTTCGTGACGGTGCCGGAATTGACCTTGGAGTTGGAGGCGGTCTGGAGCCAGACGCCATGGCTGCTGCAGTTGGTGGCGTTCACCGTGCTGATGGTGGTGCCGCCGCTGCCGGAAACCGAGAAGAAGCCGCGGCCGCAGCTGGTCGAATTGACCGTGCCGAGGGTGGTGCTCTTGTTGGTGTTGGCGACGCGGAAGCCGGCGTAGCCGCCGCCGTAATTGCAACGAGTGCCGTTGACGGCGGTGCCGTTGGCGCTGCTCGAGTAGTTCAGGAGCATGCCGCAAGCGCCGCGATCGGTGGCGTTGACGGTGTTCCACGAAACGCCGGAGATGCCGTAGGTTTCGACGCCATTGTCGCCGCCGGCGGTGAGCTTGACCTGGCCGAAGGTGAAGTTGGAGCCGCCGCCGCCTTTGCAATTATCGATGCGGTAGGCGATGCCGGAGGTGCCGTGCGTCGAACTGAACGACGTGCCTTGGCAGGTGCTGAAGTACATGCCGAAGTAAGCCGAACCAGCCATGTTGATATTGTCGCAACCGGTGCTGGAGATGTTGGCGCCGCGAACGATGCCGCCGGTGCCGGAGCCCGTGAGGGTGACGCCGTTGCCGTTAACGCGGATGTTGCTCTTGACGTTGATCTGGCCGGTGCTGCCGGAGTTGCGGATATTGACGGTGCCGGAACTCATGGCGGCGACGCAGGCGTTGGCCGCGGCGGCGAGACTGGAACCGGTGTATTTGGTGACGCCATCGACTTTGCCCGTCCACGTGCTGCCGGAAAGGGTGACTTCACCGGTGGCTGCGAACGCGCTGGGACTAACAACAAGGCCGACAAGGGCCGCGATAGACATGATCTTCGAGAACGAAGTTTTCATTGGGTTTTTTGTTGGGGTTTAATGTCAGTCACGCCAATATCCAAGGGCATCACACGCATTGGGATACGTGCGTTGCTTGGACACAGACGTGCAGGGGTACGACAACTGACAGTGGGTGTTGGGGTATTAGCGCTAGTTGCGCTAATGATTGGGACTGCTAATAGCGAGAGGTTGGAAAGCGAAACGTTTTTTCTCGGACAGTAAGAGGGTGAAAACGCTCTTAACAGGGTCCAAAAGGACGCATCGCAGGGGTGGTCGGGTAGGGGTGAGTGTGCGTTTAAGTAATTTTTGGAAACCGCCAAAAGCAAATTGATTTCAAATTTAAGGCCCTCCCTATTTATGGGGAGAAAAGAAGGTCTGAGGCCTTCCGCCTCGTGCGCGCTCAGCGCCCTTCGCCCAAGCTTTTTACGTCGCAATTCCCTAACCGGCAAAGTCATCCAGCTGGCGGGAGAGCGAGAATGTTGGGCTGCGGCTGGATCAGGGAAGTCGTTCCGAAAAAGCCGATAACCGTTACCGAAGTGAGTGAGGGGGTGCCACGCAACCGTCCTCAGGTACAAGATGCCGATTTTAATTAGTTCGGAATCGGGGTTGAAACTTTTGCGCCGTCAATTCATGAAACTTAAGGCAGCGCTTTGTAACGGAAGTTCTTGAAGCGAACTTCGCCAATGCCTGCGGCGATGAGCGTCGGCCGCAGACTGAGGAAACCGCCGGCCACGTTGTGGTGGTAGCCGGAGACTTCGAACTGCATCCAATGTTTGGTCCAGCGCTGGCCGTCGGTGCTGTGCCAAACAGTGACGACGTGGTGGTCGTTGCGGAGCCGCAAATGGAAATGTTGGCCGATAGAGGATGGTTTCTGAAACGTCGAGGTGTCGCCCTTGCTGTACTCCAGCATGTTGTCCTTGGAGAAACCGAGCCCGGCGAAGAGGCGCTCGCTGTAGAACACGAGAAGACCCGCAGTCGCACCGGTGTCGCAATCGACTTCGACTTCCATCTCGTAGGCTTGATCGCCGCAAACAAACGAAAGCGGCGAACAATCCTTCGGCGACGTGCCGGCGGCCTTCACCACCAGTGCGCCGTTTTCGTAGCGGAAACGTTCTTTGATCGGGCCGTTGGGATGGAAGAAGCTCCACTGGTTGCCGATTTTGTTGGTTTTAAAATCGTCGGAAAACGCGAGCCCATGCGGAACCGCCGTGCCGCCCGTCGGCATTGGGATGGGCCGCGACACGTCGTAGTCGGACGCTTTCACCCAGCCGTCGTTAGTCCACTCGACTGGTTCGAGCAGGGTTTGGCGGCCGAGATTGTAGTAGCCGTTTTCGTAAGCGTGATAAACAAGGTACCATTGTTTGCCGTCCGGGCCTTCGACCAGGGTTGCGTGGCCTTTCGACCACCATTTCTCCGCGGCGGTATGCGTGCGGACCACGGGATTGTAGGGCGAGTTTTCCCACGGGCCTTCGATGTTTTTGGAGCGGGCCATGATGACCATGTGACTCGTCGCCGGTCCGGCTGTGCCGCCTTCGGCCAGCACCATGTAGTAGTAGTCGCCATGCCGCAGAATCTTCGGCCCTTCTTGTGCGAAGGTTTCCACATCCCAATGCTCGGGATATTGCCAGCCGTCGTAGATTTTTTTGGCCGGGCCGGTCACGCTCAACCCGTCGTCAGACAACGGCGCGTAGTGACCGCCGCTGAGGAAAACGTAGCGCTTGCCGTCCGGTCCCACGGCGTGACCGGGATCGATGTGGCTCACCTTGAGGTCCACGGGATCGCTCCACGGCCCGTGAATATCGTCAGCATAGACCACCATGTTGGTTAGACTATTCGCGCCGAGTGCTGGAAAATAGATGTAGAAACGGCCCTTGTGATAAGCCAGATCGGGAGCCCAGACATTTCCGACGTAACGATTGAGCGCGGGGCCAACCGGCTCCCAATTCACCAAATCGCGCGAGTGCCAGATCAAAAGCCCGGGAACGCTTTCGAACGACGAGTGCACCATGTAGTAGTCGCTCCCAACTTTCAGCACCGACGGGTCGGGATGGTCACCCGCGAGAATCGGATTGAGGAAGGAGCCGTTGCCGAGATCGGCCTTGCGCTGGCCTTCGATGCCTCGGCCCCAGGTCGATGGCATAGAGTTCGGCATGGCGGAAAAACCGGCGGCCGCGGTCAGGAAACCGGAAGCCAGGACGAGCGGTGAGAGAAATCGTTTGATGAAGGGCATGACATGGGCGGGGTTGATTGAAGACGGCGTAGTCTAGCCAAAATCGACGGCAGGATCCTATGGACAAAACTGCCCAAAGCATGGACGGTTTAAACATGCCCTCCAAGATCAAGGCCGTGCGCTGGCGCACCGCGCAGACCCTCCATCAGATCCAGATTTTGTCGTGCGATCTTTGCGACTTTGTCACTTGGGAATCTCCCGACCACTGCGCGCCTTTTTGGCGATTGTACTGGCACAACAAACGAGGCGGGGAAATCGCCGTGGCCGGAAAATCGATTCCCCTCCGGCCGGGCTGCTTGCTGTTGATCCCGCCCAATACCCATTTCTCGTCGCGGCTGCGAAATCCCGTGCGACAACTGTTCGTGCATTTCCTCGTCGAACCACGCTTCCGCGGTAAAGGGAACGCGGTGTTTCAAATTCCTCTGACGAAGGAGCTGGCCAGCCACTGCAAACAGATCGCCGGGCAGCTCACGAGCGACACCTTGAGTCTCAGGACGTCGCTGTTAAGTCAGATTCTTGTCTCAAAGGCATTGTTAGAGCTCCCGCTCAACGAATGGGCTCCTCGGTTTGAGGATCCGCGCATCACGAACGCCGTCGAGGCGATCGCGAAGGAGTATCCCGCCAGGCTCGACAACGTGACGCTGGCCCGCAAAGCGCGCATGCATCCGTCGGCCTTCATCCGGCTCTTTCGCCAGTGCACGGGTCACACTCCGCTCGACTACCTCACCAACCTGCGACTCGAGGAAGCCTGCTCCATGCTTCACTACGACGAAGCATCGCTCGACGAAATTGCCGATAAGACCGGTTTCGGCGAACGCGGATATTTCACCCGGATTTTTTCGCGGAACATGAATTGTTCGCCCGCCAGATATCGGAAACTCGTCAATGTCAGCAACCGCCTGCGTCCGGGCGGTTGAGTTGCTCGCCCCGCCCGAAATAAGGCCGCGCGGCGCTTTCGATCTATTTCACTTCCATGTCCGAAAACGGCGAGCGCGCTTCGCAAAAATGGTCCATAATGCGCACAGTTGAAACAACGCTGCTGCAGCAGACCAACCTGAGGAAAAGAGAAATGACCTACTTCTACAAAGAGATGAAATCGCCCGTCGGCCTGCTGAAACTCGTGGCCGGTGCGGAGGGACTGGCGGCCATTCTGTGGGAGAACGACGATCCAAAACGCGTTCGGCTCAGCCCGCTCGAGGAAAATGAAAACCACCCGACCTTGCTCGAAGCCGAGCGTCAGTTGACCGACTATTTTGCGGGCAAACTCGAAAGATTTTCCGTGAAACTCGCTTTCGCCGGCGGCACCGCCTTTCAGAAACAAGTCTGGACGGCGCTTACAACCATCCCGTTCGGCGAAACCCGAAGCTATGCCGAAATCGCCCGCCAAATCGGCAGCCCCAAAGCCGTGCGCGCCGTCGGCGCCGCCAACGGCAGAAATCCCATTTCGATCATCGCGCCCTGTCACCGTGTGATCGGGGCAAACGGCAAGCTCACCGGCTTTGCCGGCGGCTTGGAAACTAAGGCCTTCCTGTTGAAGCTGGAGGCCAAAGACGAACCTTCTGAAAGCGGTGAACAATTCCAACTGCAATCGCTCGGCGGGGATGGCGATGATTGACGGCAACATCGCCTACCGCGCGCTGACCTCCCGCGATCCGCGCTTCGACGGCGTGTTTTTCGTCGGCGTCACGTCGACGGGAATTTATTGCCGTCCCGTTTGCCCGGTAAAAACACCGCGGCAAAAGAACTGTCGTTTTTTCGAGAGCGCCGAAGCGGCGGAAAAAGCGCGCTTCCGCCCATGTCTGCGCTGCCGCCCCGAACTCGCGCCGGGCCATGCGCCGATGGATAACGCCGATCGCATCGCACACTTGATGGTTCAGCGCATCAACGAAGGGCAGGTGACCGACGGCACGAATCTGGACGAAATCGCCGCGCAATTTGGCATTAGCTCCCGCCAGTTGCGCCGCATCGTGCAGAGTGAGCTCGGCGTTTCGCCGATCGAGCTGCTGCAAACGCGCCGGTTGCTCCTGGCGAAGCAATTGCTGACAGAAACCCAGCTTCCCGTCACCGAAATCGCGTTTGCCAGCGGCTTTTCCAGCCTGCGCCGCTTCAATGACGCCTTCAGCGCCCAATATCGCATGCCGCCAACCCGTCTGCGTCGGGAGGCTACGAACCACGTGCCAGATGCCAACAGCGCCGGCACTTCGACGCTGCAACTCAGCTATCGTCCTCCCTACGACTGGCCGGGAATCCTCGCCTTTCTCGACGCGCGAAAGATCAAGGACGTGGAACACATTTCCGACGGCTGCTATTTGCGCACCGTTCGCCTCGGCAAACACACGGGTTGGATCAAAGTCGCCCACGCTTCGGAAAAACGCGCGCTGTTGGTGGAGTTTAGCCACTCGTTGATGCCGGTTCTGCCGGCGTTGTTGGGACGTTTGCGCAACCTGTTCGATCTCGCCGCGCGGCCGGATTTGATCGCCGCTCAACTCGCCAAATCCGCAGCGTTGAAAAAAATCGTCGCGAAAAATCCGGGCCTGCGCGTCCCCGGCGCCTTCGACGGCTTCGAAATGGCGGTGCGGGCCATCCTCGGGCAACAAATCACCGTGAAGGCCGCCACGACCCTCAGCTGCCGTTTCGCCGAGGCTTTCGGGGAGAAAATCGAAACGCCGTATTCGGAGCTCACGCGCTTGACGCCCCTGGCCGAACGCATTGCCAGAGCCAGCGTCGACGACGTCGCCCGGCTCGGCATCATCGGCACGCGCGCGCAAAGCATCGTCGCTTTGGCGCAGGCCTGTGGTTCCGGTCTTCTCGCGCTCGAGGCCGGAGCCAATCACGAATCAGCGATGGCCCGTCTCGTGACAATTCCCGGCATCGGCCCCTGGACGGCGCACTACGTCGCCATGCGAGCCCTGCGCTGGCCGGACGCTTTTCCCAAGGAAGACATCGCCGTGCGCAACAACCTCGGCGGCGTGAGCCCGAAACAAGCGGAGGAACTATCGCAAGCGTGGCGCCCCTGGCGCAGCTACGCGGTCATGCACATCTGGCGAAGCTTGTCCTCGGTAAAACCGCCCTCCGTCTCCCTCATAAAGACAGAGCCCGCGCATGTCGCAGGATGATCACGGAGCCCACGACTTTGCGCGAATCGGCCCGGGGTGGAGCGCATTGACTCAATGCACTGGTTCGAGAATCACGTCGCCCAACGCGTTGCTTCGATCAGCGCCTTGAGGTCAAGTCGCTCCACCTCGGAGATAGTTCGGCCAGCCAGCCTCTTGAGGCCGGGCCAGACGGATTCACGCGGCTTTGATCCCTATTCTCGTCCGCGCTTCCGCTTACCCGGATTCTCCGGATAAAACCGAACCAAAATAATGGATAAATTTAATGTCGGGACCGATTCCCGAAGGCCCTTACGGCATCATGCCGCCCGAAGACCGGCCGCCCGACGAGCTGCTCATGCCGGAGGAGCTGCCGCTCGATCCGCTGCTGCTCGACGAACTGCTGGAGGCACCGCTCGACGAATAGCCATCCCGGCCATGCTCATGATCGCCCTTTTTGTGTTTGCGGTCATTATCCCGTTGGGAATCGCGGTCGCGGTTACGATTTCGATCAGGACGATCGTATCCACCGGAGCTGCCGCTGGAACTGCTGCTACTGGAGCTGGAGGAACTCGATCCGTAAGAGCCGCCCGAACCGGAAGGCATGGAGTCCGTTTGCGCGAAGGCGTTGGACACGCAGAGGGGAAATGCCGCGACGCAGGCGAACGCGACAGCACGTGCAAGCGCACGCGGGTGGGATTTTTTATTTTTCATAGCCCACGGATCATAGCCCGTTCCCGCCCGGGATAAATCAGGCCCCCGCCGACCATTCCTCACGGAAATTCCTCCCGAGCCCCGGTCGGGAAACCACGCGGAGAACGGGAGAATCGACCCCACCGCGCCTTGTTCGCGCAACGGCAGGGCAGGGATGGGAACGGCCTGCCGTAGCCGCCGTTTCGAACTCAATTTTGCGGACGGATAAACCACTGAATTTCGCTGAATGGCACTGACGAAGTGAGGGAGGAAAGTTTGCTGCTGCCGCCCGTGGTCCAATGGGTGAGTAGCGATCTATTCACTGCAGGTTTTCTCAGTGAAAATAAGTGAACTTCAGTGGTTCAAAATGCCTTGAGGGATTAACCACTGATTATCACTTATTGATACTGATGAAGGAGGGGATGGCAGGTTGGGGCTGCGATCAGGCGCGTCGGATGGGCAATGATCATTTCATGGGCGACGACGGTGCCTCGCCCTCCATTAGAAAAATGAACAAACAACAAAGGCGCAGCCCAAAGGATGCGCATTGTTAGGGTCAACACGTTGGTTCGGCTCGCGGGGATTTCGGAAGGCGGAGGACAAGCCGCTCCACCCACGACGCGATGCGAACTCACGCGGCCTTAACCGCGGGAGACGCTGCGACGGCACGCACCGCTCGTTTGCGATCGGACTTCCGTTTGCCGCCGGCCTGTTCGTACTCGTTGCTGTCGCGTCCGAATTTGGCGGACACTGCGGCCAGCATGCGTTCGGTGAGATCGCGGAGATTGGCCTCCGCGGCTTCGAACACGTTGGCAGCCTCGTCGCTCTCCGCGAGCAGGGTGTTGTACTTGGTCTGTTTATCCCGGGCGTCCTGGATGGCGGCGTTGTAGGCTGCGACGGTGAGGCCCCCTCCGAGATCGAGCGCGGGATCGATCGATTCGATGCCGGCCGCGCGGGCCGAGGCATTTTGAAGAGCGCGAGAGCTGGTGCGTTTTCTGCGAGACATATGTTTTTCCTGTAGTTTCCCGATCCGCCGGCCGGCCGTGATTGGCCGGTTCCTACTGAATCGTTGTGCGACCAGAATATCAGGGAGGGTGGGACATCTGTGGACCCACCCTAAGAAAAAATCGCTTCACTTACCCCGGTTTTCATTTCTTCCAGCCCCGCCGCCACTTCGGCATGATTTTTCTTTTCAACCGAACCAACGTCCCCCTAAGCCGCTCCTCCCGCGATCGACGCACCATGCTCGGCGGTAGATTCAGCCCCAGCGCCAATCAATGCAGCTCCCACAACAACGTCCACCGCCACGCCTGCGCTTCACGCCGCTCCCTCCGAAACGTTTGCTGACGTCTCCGTGATGATTGCCGACGTCTCCGCGCCCTTCGCCACTTAAGTCGCAGCCATTCCCGCCCGAGTCGCACTCTGCGCCGCTCAAACTGCGCTCGCTGCCGCTCCAGCCGCAGACATTGCGGTCATAACTGCAATCGCTGCGGAGATCCCCACATCAATCGCAGTCGAGCGTTGCACCCCTGCACGCATCACCTTCAATCTCCGCGTTTCGCCTCCATGCTTACTGCCGAAACCAAGCGCCGCATCGATGCCTGCCGCGACATCCTTGTTGGCAAACTCCCGCTACCTACCGATCAGGTCGAACTGATCACTCTCGCCCTCATCTACAAGTTCATGGATGACCTCGACGAGGAATCCGTGTCGATGGGCGGCAAGCGCACTTTCTTCGTCGAAGCTCTCGCCCCTTACCGCTGGCGCGCGATCATCGTACAAACCGTCTCAGCAGACGAACGCATGGCCCGTTTCGCCGATGGCCTCGAAATCCTTGGCGGCAGCAAAAAGGTCCGCATTCCGAAAAAGGGAGGAAAAAAGGGCGAAGAAGTAGACGCCGACATCGCCGCCCACCTGCCCGCGCTCTTCCGCGACATTTTTCGCAACGCCTTTCTCAAATTCCGCGACGGCCGCACGCTCTCCCTCTTTCTCGCCGAGCTCAACGGCTTCGCCTACTCGCACAGCGAGGAACTAGGCAACGCCTTCGAATACATCCTCCAGTGCATGGGCGCGCAGGGCGACAACGGCCAGTTCCGCACGCCCCGCCACATTATCGACTTCATGGTCGCCTGCCTCGAACCAAAGCTGACCGACAAGATCCTCGACCCCGCCTGCGGCACCGGCGGCTTCCTCGTCTCCGCCTTCAAACACATCCTGCACCAGCACACAACGCCCGGCTCCTCCGTGCCCGGCGACCGCCTCAGCCACAACCAGCGCGAAAAGCTCTTCGCCGCCTTCACCGGCTACGACATCAACGACCAGATGGTGAAGCTCAGCCGCGTCAACCTCTTCCTCCACCAGTTCGCCACCCCCACGATCCACATCTACGACACGCTCACCAACGACGCCCGCTGGCACGAGAAGGCCGACCTCATTCTCGCCAACCCGCCGTTCATGACGCCGAAAGGCGGAGTCGTGCCGCACACCAAGTTCCGCGTCCCCGCGAAAAAGTCCGAAGTCCTCTTCACCGATTACATCGCCGAACACCTCACACCCGACGGCCGCGCCGGCATCATCGTGCCCAACGGCATCGTCGCCACCACGCAGACCGCCTACGTGAAACTCCGCCGCTTCCTCGTCGAAGACAGTCTCGTCGCCGTCGTCAGCCTACCCGCCGGCTGCTTCAAACCCTACAGCGGCGTGAAAACCAGTATCCTCCTCCTCGACAAAAAACTCGCCCGAACCACCGACAAGGTCCTTTTCCTGAAAATCACCGCCGACGGTTTCGACCTCGGCGACAAACGAAACGAAATCGAAGCGAATGACCTCCCCGAGGCGGAGCGCGTGGTGCGTGCGTGGCTGACAGGAAAACTCAATGACGATTTTGCCACACCACTCGCATGGAAGCTCATCGCGAAGAAGGAAATATCGGCAGAACGCAGCTCCTCCCTCAGCGCCGAGCGTTTTTTTGGTGAAAATGGCGCAGCGACGGAAATCGAAACCGTACGGCTTGGCGACCTCTGCGAGAAATGCCAACAAACGAACCCAACTGCTCTCGGCCGAGAAACCTTCCGCTACATCGACATCGACTCCGTGGACAATGAGCGACTTCGCATCACCGAGCCCAAACCCATGCCAGTCGGTGACGCACCAAGCCGAGCTCGCAAACTCGTCCGTACTGACGACGTGCTCTTTAGCACGGTTCGCCCGTACCTTCGGAACATCGCAAGGGTACCACCGCATCTGAATGGAGAAATCGCTTCCACCGGACTTGCGGTTGTGCGAGCTGACAGTTCACGCGCACTTCCCGGGTATCTTTTCGCAATTGTCTCCGATCAAAGGTTCGTCGATAGCGCAAATGCGCTCACCAACGGAGCAGCCTATCCTGCCATAACGGAAAACCAGCTGTTTGACCTCGAAATCCCCCTGCCGCCGCTTGAGGAACAGCGGCGGATCGTGGCGGAGATCGAGGGCTACCAGCAGGTCATCGACGGCGCCCGCCAAATCCTCTCCGCCTACAGCACACAAGTTGAGCCCGGCGAAGAATGCCCGACTGCAACGCTCGGCGACGCTGGCGAATTGATCGGTGGTTACGCATTCAAAAGTGCGGACATGACGCCCGAACCAAGAAACCCATCAGACCTTCCGGTCGTGAAGATCGGCAACGTTGGGCGAGATGGCCGACTCGATTTGTCTGATGTCCAATACCACGCATTCACACCCGAATTAACCCGATATTCTCTTCACATTGGGGACATCGTCGTCGCAATGACCGGTGCCACCGTCGGCAAAGCAGCTGAAGTTGATCGCAACAATCTTTTACTGAACCAGCGCGTTGGCGTGATCCGGGCAAAGACGACGGCTAGCCAACGTTACTTGCTACACATTCTTCGAGCCCGAGCATTCTACGATTATTGCCAGACAACCGCAGGTGGTGGAGCCCAAGGCAACATCGCACCGCGACAAATCTTGGAGTACGAAATCCCCCTGCCCTCGCTGCCCGAGCAAGAGAAGATCGTGGCGGAGCTGGACGCGGAAGCGTCTCGGATCGAAGCCGTGCGCGGCCTGATCCCCGCCTTCGAAGCCAAAATCCACCGCGTCCTCGCCCGCGTCTGGGGCAACACTATTGCGTAATGCCCCAACATCTCTCACGGTACTGACAATCGGACTGACCATGCGCACCCTCGAAAAACTGACGATCAAAGGCTTTAAGTCCATTCGTGAGCAGACGCTTGAGCTGGGTAAACTGAACGTCTTCATCGGCGGCAACGGTGCGGGCAAATCCAATCTTGTGCAGTCGTTTCGCTTCCTGCGCGAAGTAGTCAGCAAAAACCTGGCCGGCTATGTACTACAAAGCGGCGGAGCCAATGCCCTGCTGCATTTTGGCCAGAAACGCACTCCTCGTATGGAGATGCAGGTCACCTTTGGCGAAGGCGCTTATGGCAACGGATACAAACTCGTCCTTGCTCCCAATGCCGACGATACCCTCTTTGTGAAAGAGGAATGGACGTACTACCATGATCGGAGTCGATTTCCCGGCGCAGTTGGAACCATGATCGGCAGCAACACGCCAGAGGCAAAACTGCCGGATGATAAGGCCTCAGTCCCGTCTTATGTACGTCACGACTTGAAGAGCTATCGCGTTTACCATTTTCACGACACGAGTAGCACCGCCGCAGTTAAGCTCTTGTGTCAGGTTGATGATAACCGGTTTCTCCGCGCCGACGCCGGAAATCTGGCTGCCTTCTTGTATTTCCTGAAGCAGCAACACCCCGAGACGCTGCGCAATATCGAAGACACGGTGCGGCAGATCGCCCCATTTTTTGAGAGCTTCATTCTGGATCCATTGCGCAACAATCCAGAGAAAATGCGGCTCGAGTGGAAAGAAAAGGGGAGTGACGCCTACTTCAACGGCTCCGCGCTTTCGGATGGAACTCTTCGTTTTATTTGTCTGGCAACCCTGCTGATGCAGCCAGACCTGCCAGCCGTCGTACTGCTGGACGAGCCGGAGCTTGGTTTGCATCCAGCCGCGATTGTGTTGCTGGCGGATTTGCTTTCTTCGATCGCAACCCGCACGCAGGTGCTTGTCGCCACTCAATCGGTTGGCCTCGTCGGACAGTTTTCTCACGAAAATGTTTGGACTGTGGATCGTGAAGATGGGGCAAGCGTGTTCAAACACTTGGCGAAGGAAGATCTGAGCGGTTGGCTGGAAGGCTACTCGCTCGGCGAGTTGTGGGAAATGAACCGACTGGGGGCTCGTCCATAGAATGAAACGGGGATTGATTTTGGTAGAGGGCCCCACGGAGGAGAGGTTCATCAAGGATGTGCTGGCACCGCATCTTTTGGGAATGCAGCTGGCACTTACCCCAACGGTGATCCCCACCAAAAGAATGTTTGATGGGACCACATTCAAAGGAGGGATCAGCCATTTCGAGCAAATCAACAAGGCGATGCGCCTATTGTTACACGGGTCTGGCGGTGCATTGGTCACGACGATGATCGATTATTATCGGCTGCCTGCCGATGTTCCCGGCATGTCCAGCCGCCCAACCGGCACGCCAGAACAAAGAGTGATGCATGTGGAACAAATGATCGCGGCACACTATGGCAGCCCCGCAAACCTTCATGTTTACCTGTCGCTACATGAATTCGAGGCTTTGCTTTTTGCGGGACCAGCTGAAATCGCCGCTGTTTTAGAGTCACGCCGACAATCGCCAGAACTATCTGCAATCACCCAAGACTTCCCGAACCCAGAACACATAAATGAGCGGCCAGACCTTGCGCCCTCCTGCCGTCTTGAACGTATATTCCCGGCCTACCGAAAACGTTTACATGGACCAAACGCAGCAAGCCGGATTGGGATAGGGCAACTACGCAAATCCTGTCTACACTTCGACGAGTGGGTGACAAAACTGGAGGCGCATGCCGCTGCCTGATTCAGCGCACGCTATGAATACTTGTTACCCTTGTCTCTTTAATTAATTCAAACCGAACAAAGCCCATAAATAACGTGTTTGCAGCATGTTCTTATATGCTTAGAAAAACGACATCCTGAAATAGTGGATGGCAAACCCGTTGGAGTTGCTCTGCTCATTTTCGGAAAAAATCACTGTTCCCGCTCGCACATGATCGAACTCGTCCAAGGAGACCTGCTTGCAGCACGCACCGAAGCCTTGGTGAATGCGGTCAACACGGTTGGTATTATGGGCAAAGGAATCGCGCTTCAGTTTCGAAATCGTTTTCCGGAGATGTTCGTCGCCTACGAAACAGCTTGCCGCTCTGGGTTGGTTCAGTCGGGGAAAATGCATGTGTTCGATCGCGGCGAGTCATGCACTTCCGCTCGGTGGATCATTAACTTTCCCACCAAAAAACACTGGCGTGACGCCAGTCGCCTATCAGATGTGGAAACCGGGCTAGTCGATCTCGTCGCGACAGTGCAACGATTGAGGATAAAATCTATCGCCATTCCTCCCTTGGGTTGCGGGCTTGGTGGGCTCGATTGGGTTGCTGTCAGACCACGAATTGAAACTGCATTCGCGAGCTTGGCAGACACAAAGGTGCTTCTCTACGCTCCATCGGTAGCCACCGTTCCAGTACCCCACTGACATGCCCTCCGAAGCCCAGGCCCGCATCATAATCAATAAGCTGTTGGAGCAGGCGGGCTGGCGGTTTCTACCAGATCGTGATGGCCAGCGTGAGAATATCGTCTGCGAACACCGGGTCGCGAGAAAGGTCTTCGCACCGAACATTTATCTAGGGACAGATTTCCAGCACGCGCCGCAGGGTTTTGTCGATTACGTGCTGCTCGGCAACGACGGTAAAGCGGTTGGCGTGGTCGAAGCTAAAAAGGAATCGATCGATCCGCTCACCGCCAAGGAACAAGCCCGCGCCTACGCGGCCTCGCTCGGCGTCAGTCACATCTATCTCAGCAACGGGCTCGTTCATTACTACTGGAACCTCCGTCAGGGAAATCCGGTGCGTGTCTCGCAATTTCTACCGGCGGACAAACTCGGCCAAACCGCCAAATGGCAGCCCGACGCCCAGCGCCTCGCCAGCGTCAACGTTGACGAGAACTACATCGCCCTCTCGCAGGACTCCGCCTGGCTCACCTACGCCGCCACCGAACGCGCCGAGGTGGCGGTCAATAAAAAGATCCGTCTGCTGCGCGATTATCAGATCGCCGCCGTCAAAGCGCTCCAATTCGCCGCGCTACCCGGCAAGCATCGCTTCTTGTTCGAGATGGCCACCGGCACGGGCAAGACGCTGCTCAGCGCCGCCATCGCCAAACTTTACCTGCGCACGGAAAACGCCACGCGCATCCTCTTCCTCGTCGATCGGCTGGAGTTGGAGCGGCAGGCGTGGAAAAACTTCAACGCCTACCTGGCCGCCGATGGCATCTCGACCGTCATCTTCAAACAAAAGCGATCCGATTGGCGCAATGCACAGGTTGTGGTCACAACGGTCCAGAGCCTCGCGACCAACAACCGGTTTCTCACCGATTTCTGCCCGACGGATTTCCAGCTCATCATCAGCGACGAAGCCCACCGCACGATCTCGGGCAACAACCGAACCATTTTCGAATACTTCGTCGGCGCGAAACTCGGCCTGACCGCCACGCCACGCGACTACCTCAAAGGCGTCTCGGAAAAAGAACAACAGAACGATCCGTCTGCTTTCGAACGTCGCCTCCTGCTCGACACTTATCGCACCTTCGGCTGCGACGACGGCGCGCCGACGTTCCGCTACAGCCTGCTCGACGCCGTAAAACACAAGCCGCCCTACCTCGTTAATCCCCTCGCCCTCGACGCCCGCACCGAGATCACCACCAGGCTTCTTGCCGATGGCTACAAGGTAAGTATCAAGGCCGACGAAGACGGCCAGGAGTCCGAAGTGGTTTTCACCGGTAGCGATTTCGAGCGGAAATTTTTCTCCGACGAGACGAATCTCAGCTTCGTCCAATGTTTTCTGGATCACGCCAAGTGCGACCCGCTCACGAATGAGGTCGGCAAAACGATCTTCTTTGCCGTCAGCCGTAAGCATGCGACCAAGATCGTGAAATTGCTCAATGAGGAAGCGCCCCGGCGTTGGCCCTCGGCCTACGGAGCAGGCTCCTCCTTCGCCGTGCAGGTGACCTCCGATCAACCGGGAGCCCAGCAGATGACGATCGATTTCGCGAACAACAACCTGAACGGGAAATCGAAGTGGGCCGCTGAGAAATTTCCCGACTACGACACCAGCCGCACGCGCGTTTGCGTGACCGTGGGCATGATGACAACCGGCTATGATTGCGAGGACGTGCTCAACGTGGTGCTTGCGCGACCGATTTTCTCGCCGACCGATTTCGTCCAGATCAAAGGCCGTGGCACCCGGCTCTACACGTTCGCGCACGATGCGAGCAAAGCTTCGGGCGCGAAGGATGGCTTTGCGCTGTTCGACTTCTTTGCTAACTGCGAGTACTTCGAGAAGAAGTTCGACTACGACAAAAAGCTCACACTGCCCAAGCCCGAAACCACTGGCGGCACGGACGGCGGCAGCAGTGGTCCGCGCCCTTCGACCTACATCAACACTTCGGCAGATCCAATCGCCGTCGTGGCGCAAGACGCCATCGGTCACGATGGAATGAAGATTGACCGCGAGATGTTTCGCCAGCGTTTCGCCTCACAGGCCAAGGAAGCCGCCGCCAAATTTCCCGAACTTAATACAGCCGTGGCCGCCGAAGACTGGCCCTCTGCTGAAGCGCTCGCAGCCAAACTCCTCCTCGAAAAACCAAAAGAGTTCTGGAATCTACTCAAACTCCGCGAAGTTTTCCGAACGGATCGTGATCCCTCCTTCCGCGAAATCCTCAAATACATCTTCGGCTTTGAGCCTAAAGTTCCGACTCGCGAGCAATTGGCCGCCGAATACTTCGAAAGATACATGGCAACCGAATCTGCCGAACCAGTCGTCATCCGCGAGCTGCGCCACGTATTCAACGCTTACCTACTTAATGGAGACGTTCGGCACTTGATCGACGAAGGACGCTTTGCCGACCTGCGTGCCCACGATCCTGGATTGATACAGAGCATCAAAACGCTCGGCAAAGATCGAGTGACTGCGCTTATGAACTATATTCGGCAAACCGTGCCGCTGGAAAACTTCGTCCGTGTTGCCTGATGGGGATCGAGCAAATAACATCATGCCTTGACTCTGGACTGGGACGTTTTTTGTTTACAGACGGTATTGGTTGGTTTGGTTCTGATGGCAGTAACAGCGTGGTTTGTAATGACACGTTAGGGTTTGATGAATTGCCGGATGGCTTCCACGTATTCCGGACGCCGGTGCAGATCGTTGTGTCCTGCGTTCCTGATGACTTTATACTCCTTCGGTCCCTGCCAAATCCGAAAAAGAGCGTGGGTTTGGCGGTTTGGAATTAGGGTGTCGTTTTCTGCCATTACCATCAGCATCGGCGTTTGATTGGTTCTGGCGTATTGATCGGAGGGAAATCGGTTGCGAAGGAAGTAGTGAAGCAGTGGCGCCTTTTCTCGGACCAGAGAGGTCATGCTTTGGAAGGGCGTAACTAGGACAACCCGTTTGGTCGCGCGGTGGGCGGATACATAGGCGGCCACGCTCGCTCCGAGACTGCGGCCAACAATGACGGGAATTCCGTCGGCACCGGCGTGGTCGTGAATCATCAGCCCGTCCTCGTACAATGCACGCTGTGAAGGTTTGCCTTCGCTTAGGCCGTAGCCGCGATAATTGAAGAGATAGGAAACGCGAAAACCGAAGTTTGAAAATAGATCTGCCGTGAGGGAGACATCCTCGGCATTGCCGCCAAAATAGACTCCCACATCCATTCCCTGCGGGTTTTCAATACGCCATCCTTGCAGTCCATTGAGGCGAACTTCATGAGCCTTGAGTTTGGAATAGGTGAGGTATTCCGGTTTGGGAGCTGGAAATATAACTTTGTCTAAGAAGTAGCCGAGCACGTGACTATTTCTTGAGACTGATGCACGCGGAATCGATAAGGCCCAACTGGACAATATCGCCAACCTGGATCTCTTTGAGGTATTCCAGAGGCATGGTGAGAAGCAGTGATTTGTCCCTGGTGTGGTGGTCGCCACTCGTCACAACGCCGACGAGGTCCATCGAATCCGGGTAGTTATAAACGTAGGAAGGGGATTTCTTGAAGCCAAACAGGCCTGTCGACGTGCGTTTGATGCTCTTTACCTGAACTTGGAGGGTTCCTGTAGGAGTGCGATCATCCGGCCATTCCCAGTGAAGTTCGATGTCTTTCATGAGTTAAAGGATTTCGACCGCCAGTTTACCGTTATGTTGAACAAAACCAATGTGCCCGGAGTAACTCATTGTTTTCAGTCCATTGTGCCTGGCTAATTGGTTGTAGAGGTTGTTTGGCGTATCCATTCCGGGAATCGACGATGTCAGAATTTTGGCGTGTCGAAAAGCCCGGGATGCGTAGGAGGAGCAATTGCCGCCGAAGATATAGAACCCGCCAGGGGAATTTCGTTGGAGCTGCCAGTATCCGTCAAAGGCGCTGACGTTTTCCTGGCTGGTCTCCACGAGAATGAAGGTGGAGAGGCATCCTGTCTGCCGGGCACGGCTGGCATCAGTAAAGTGGGGCATAAGCCTTTTCATCGCCTTGTAGTCCACGACCATTCCTTCCCTGCCTTTGTCTGCGCTTTGAAACACGCTGGACGGTACCGCCATCGATGACATCCCAAACGGCGCACCTAGGAAAAAATAACCGATGGGTTCCCCATTGGAAAGAATGCAATCGGCGTGTTGCTCCATGAGACTGGGCGCATGTTCCTTGTTCTTTTTACCCCGGACGATGAGCCCGACGTGATTCGGCGGTATTTCTATAATCATATCCCGTACCTAAATAACCTCGGATGTCGGATGGTTAGGCAAGCCTTACGGCAGCAAACAAGTGGCGTTACTGGAAATGACTAAGATTTTACGAGTTATTAATGAGATGGACGCTGGCGCTTTAAATAAACTAATGCGGAGAACAGTCGAGGGATGTCGGCGCCGTGTGACAGTCAAAGAGCTGATTGGTCGGGTATCAGTCTTATGCGAGTTCGGTGAGGAAAAGCGGGGGTGGCGTTGCGTTGGGGGTAAAAGTCGGTCTTTTGCTGGAGCTACGTTAGCGTTGGGCGGGAGCTCGGCGCGAGGAGGCTGTCATGCGTGTCGCGAGTTCTATTGTCCCTACCATCCGGTTTGATTTTCTTGGCGGAAGTTTGCTTTGGCTGGCGTGCGCGTTCGTCGCGTCGCGCGGATTTGGCCAGAGCGTCCATGACCGCCATGTGATTTTCGACAATGGGCTGGGCGCGGGCGGTTACTATCATAGCGAAGGGTTCGTGGTCGCTCCGAGCACGTTGGGACTTTGGAACGGGAAATTCCCGGTCGCGACGGATCGTTTCGTCAGTCCTGACAACAGTCTGCGGCTGCACTGGAAATCGGCCGAGGGCGGCGACTGGCGGATGACCGTGATGGTGCCGACGCGTTACGTGAGGAAATTTTATTTCGAGGGCGATACGCTGGCTTTTTGGTGTTATCCGGAAACGGAGATCGATGAACTCAATTCACCGCTCGTTTATGTGCAGGACTCCACCAAGCTCGGTTCCCCCGCGACCACTCTCGTGAAAGGCGATGAGCGATTGCCGGAGAAAAAATGGACGCTGGTGAAGCTGCCCATCGCGGAACTCATTGCGACCGGGCGCACGACGGATTCCGCGCGCTGCGATTTGCACAAGCTCGTGAGCCTTTCGTTCATGCAGGGCCTCGATGACGGGAAGGAGCACGTGCTCTACATCGACGACGTGAAAATTGTCGATGGCAAACAGGTCGACAACACGCCGCCACCTGCGCCGGAAGGACTCAAGGTCAAAGGGCATGAGCGACACTTCGATCTCAGCTGGCAACCTTCGTCGGCGAAGGATCTGCTTTCATACCGGATTCTTCGCTCCTCCGATGGGAAAACCTACGAGCCAGCGGGCACGCAGGATGGAGCCTGGACCCGTTTTGAGGATTTTGTGCCGGTGGAGGCCGAGTCGGGGCCGAAGACGTTTTATTATAAAGTCAGTGCAATCGATATTGCGGGCAACGAATCGCCGCCTTCGTCCGCCGGCTCCGACCGTTTGCGTCCGGCCGATGACGACGCGTTACTGACCATGGCGCAGGAAGGTTGTTTTCGTTACTATTGGGAGGCGGCTCATCCGAACGCGGGGCTCGCGCCGGAGGTTTTGCCCGGCGACGAAAACCTCATCGCTGTCGGTGGGAATGGTTTTGGTGTGATGGCGTTGCTGGTGGCGATCGAACGGCAGTTCGTGACCCGCGAGGAAGGTGTGAGGCGGTTGACCAAGATTCTGCGGTTCCTTTCCAAGGCCGACCGGTTTCACGGCGTCTGGCCGCACTATCTCGACGGGCGGACGGGCCGGACCATTCCGCTTTTCGGGACTTACGACAACGGCGGGGATTTGGTCGAAACAGCCTTTATGATCCAAGGGCTTCTCGCCGCGCGCCAATATTTCGATCGTGACGAACCAGCCGAACGCGACATTCGGGAAACGATCACGAGACTGTGGCGCGAGGTGGAATGGGATTGGTACCGGAAGACTCCCGACAGCGATGTGCTCTATTGGCACTGGTCGCCGGAGCACGACTTCACGATCAATCATCCGCTGGTGGGTTGGAACGAAACGATGATTGTGTATCTGCTGGCGATCGCATCGCCGACGCATGCGGTTCCGGCGAGCCTGTATTATTCGGGTTGGGCCGGCCAATCCGATGTTCACGTCCGTTACCGCCGCAACTGGAGCCGCACGACGGCGGGCGATCACTATGCGAATGGAAACAGTTATTATGGGATAAAGCTGGAGGTGGGCGTGGGCAATGGCGGGGATTTGTTTTTCACCCACTTCTCGTTTCTCGGCTTCGATCCGCGCGGAATCCGCGATCGTTATACCAACTATTTTTCAAACAACCGGAATATCGCGCTGATCAATCGCGCCTATTGCATCGACAACCCGCGCAAATTCGTCGGCTACGGTCCCGATTGCTGGGGACGCTCGGCGGGCATCAACGTCCACGGCGGCCGCGCCCTGCCGCGCGACGACAACGGCACGATCAACTGCATGGCCGCGCTCGCCTCCATGCCCTACACGCCGGCGGAATCGCTCGCGGCGCTCAAACATTTCTACCGCGATCTCGGACCGAAGGTGTGGGGAATCTATGGTTTTCACGACGGCTTCAACGAAACGCAGGATTGGTTCGAGGCGAACTTCATGGCGCTCAACCAGGCGCCCATCACGGTGATGATTGAAAACCATCGCACCGGCCTCCTCTGGAAATATTTCATGACCAACCCCGAAATTCACCCCGCCCTCGACGCCATCGGCTTCACGCGCGAGCCAGCGCAAGCGGATCGCTGAGATACGACCAGCCAGGCGATGTGCCGGGCATTCGTTTTAGGTTCAATGGACTTGTTCGGGTATTGACCGATAGCAACGGCCGGTTTAGGGAATGACCGCGATTCGCAAATAAACTTTCAGTCTACCGGCGTTATGAAGGTTAAAAACAAGCCCGCCTTTATTTTTGGAATACTATACGTGGTATTTTTTGGATGCCTCGCAATTTCGGCATCGAATCTGCCTGCGCGTGTAGCGAGCCACTTTGATGCCGCCGGAAGAGCAAATGGCTGGATGGATAATTCCTCCTACCTGCTGTTTATCGCGATTTTGGGCGGAGTGTTTCCGTTGGTTGTTCCAGCGATCTGCTACTGCACGCGCTTTTTGCCCGACGAGATGCACAATATTCCCAATCGCGCCCACTGGTTGGCGCCTGAACGACGGGATGCGACGCACGCTTATCTCTTTCGACATTCGCTTTGGCTCGCATCGGCATCGCTTTGTTTTGTAACGGCCGTTCACCTGGCGGTGGTGCAGGCGAACCGCCCGGGCACGGCCCATCTTCAACCCACGGTGATCGTCCCTGTGTTGGTGGGTTTTGTAACTGCCGTGATTATTTGGATCATTGGTTTATTTCGGCATTTCAAGCGCGTTGAATAAACCATCGTTAAACCTGGAAACATTACGTTTCGAGGTTGGACGTCAGTTGGTTAGTCAATCCGAGGAAGCGCTCATTTCCTCGCTTCATACCACTTTGCCGCAAAGGTTTTGTCCCCGATCAATTTCCTTGGGGAGAGCCAGAATCTGACCGCTGTTTTGGCCCACGACCAAAATCCATGTTCGGCGCCTTTCCGGCCTGAGGCGTTGAAGGGATGCCGATGTAGTATGAGAAATCTCTGGCCGCGGTTCGCGCCCAGTTTCTTCAAGCGTTTCACGAAGTCCGCCTCTTCGAAAATATAGTGATCTCGTGGGAATCCTCCGAGCTCCCTGAAGGTATCACGCCGGCAAAGAATAAAACCGCCCGGACACCATTTCAGCAATCGCATGCTGAGATTTTTGCTCTCCCAGGCTTTCTTGAACCACCAAGGACCGTCAAAGATCCGAATCGTGCTGCCGCAACCGATCGCTTTGGGATTGTTCATCACCCGTACGGTGTCCTCCATCAGCTCGGGCGATGGCCACGAATCGGCGTCGATGAACAACAACCAATCGCCTGACGCAACGGCCGCCCCGGTGTTTCTGGCCAGCGATATTTGATTGATCGGCTCGAATACGACCTTACAGCCCAACTCTGCTGCAATGGCTGCAGTAGCATCCGTGGAGTTGTTGTTGCACACAATGATCTCGGCGCTCGTCAGAGACGGCCGGACGCGGGCGAGGGCGGCCTGCACACGGCTGATGCACGCACGTATCCCAGCAGCCTCATTGTAGGCTGGAATAACGATTGAAAGCGTCGGCGCCATTGTCGGTTTTCTGAGGTTATTAGATACGCCGTGAACGTTTATTTCTGCGGCCGGGAAATGAGCAGCAGTTCCACGCGTTTCACCTCACGCAGAATGCGGTTCTTATGCATCTCGAGCCAGAACCAAAGTTTCATCAGCGTCACCATCACCAAAAACACCACGGCTGCTCCGCCCCAGCGCAACTGCGTAGTCACGTCGGGCGCTTGATAAAACCGAATCGCGGTGAAGACGAGGCCGATGAAAGCCGCGAGATTCAAGGCGATCAGGGCCGAAGTGAGCCAGCGTTGACGGCTGCGGAAGGTGAGGAGCACTTCCTCGGCGATGTTGGGCTCGCCCGGAGACAAAGCGTCGGCGGGGTCGCTCCGAAGCGCGGCTTGAATTTTTTTGTCGATGTCGTTCATGTTCGTTTCCTTTCGAGTATTCTTTTGAGACTTTCGCGGACGGAAAAAAGGCGCGATTTGACGGTGCCCGCCGGGATGCCGAAGGCCTCCGCAACCTCCGAAACGGTTCGGCCGAGGTCGTAAAACAGATGGAGCAGTTTCCGATCGTCCGCGGGCAGCGCGGCCACCGCGAGACGCAGCCGGAAAACGTCGTCGGCTTCCTCGGGCGGTTGCGTGGGCGGCGGGGCCAGGTTTTCAGCTTCGGCCGAGGCGGCTTTTTCGCGTCGCCGGGCCAGGTCGCGTTGGCGTATCCAGTCGTTGCAGCGGCGTTCCACGATGCGAAAGGCCCAGCGCGGAAAACACGCCGGGTCATCGAGCCGGGACAGGCCGCGGGCGATGGCGAGCCAGATGTCGGTTGAAACTTCGTCAGCGCCCTCCGCCCGCTCAACGCGAGTCAATGCGAGCCGGCGAAGGTCGGCTTGCCAGAGATCGTACAAGTCCTTGAACGCCGCCTCGCTGCCGCCTTGGGCGGACAGCACGAGCCACTCAGTCAGGACTTGGCGGGAATCTCGGTTCATCGGTTTCGTACAAAGGTCGCGACTTAGCCGGCAACGGTTCAAAAAATCGTTGGGGAGGTTTGGAAATAATATCAGCCGAGGGCCTTGTGGCAACCGGAGGATGTTTCGACGCTTCCGAAGAGCGGCAGACGCAGCGCATAACGGTGGGCTACGTGCATGGCGCGCCGGCCTTCACCATGCCGTTGGTGGCCGGTGAGTTCACTGCGGACTCTGGAGCCTCAGCTCGCGCACGTTGCCATCACTCCGCCCGCAACGCCTCTGCCGGGTTCACCCGCAACGCTTGCAACACAGGTACCAGCGTCGCCGCGAGCACGCCGATCGTGAGCAAGGCCACCGCGCTCAACAGCACCACCGGGTCCACTCCGTCCACGCCGTACAACTGGCTTCGCATAAGCCCCGCTAGCTCCCACGCCGCCCACCCACCGAGCGCCGCGCCGATCAACGCCAGCACGCCGACTCGACCGAGGACGAGGCGGACCACGTGTGCTCTTGACGCACCGATCGCGAAACGAATGCCAAACTCCCGCGTGCGTTGCGCCGTCGCATAACCCGTCACGCCAAAGACGCCCACCGCCGCGAGAATCACCGCCAGCACTGAAAACGCGGGCATGTCTCCGCGAAAGATCGCCCGCTGCTCTGGCTATTAATCGTGAATACCTGGGTCATCGGACTGTGGGGCTGGCGCGTCCTCGTCCGGCGAAAGGTGCGAATCGTGCCTATATGGTTTTGAAAGCGGAACAGTAGGGTCGGATCTGCGGGGCGGACTGCGCTCACCTCCGCTGTGCTCTATGCGGTTTACCGCGCCCAAGCTTCCGGTGGACCGGCGAAATCTGGCACCCCAATTATCTCCACGCCATCGCGGCCGCCCCCGACAGCCTCAAAGCCCTACCGGCGAAACCAGCGCCTAGAGACAGCGGTCCGAAAATGGGAATACCGTGTCGGCGAACCCCTCCGCACCAGATTCACGCGTCACGGTGATTTTTCGTCCGGAAGCTTTCGCAGGAAAATACGCGGGAAGAGAAAATGTCTCACGAAGACATAAAGCGCCAAAGCCAGTAATCCCATGCCGAAACATCGCCAGCCGAAGGATTTCGCCGCGTGGTCATGCCGCATGACGCCGCCGAGCCACGTCAGACCTCCAGCGCCCCAGTTAACGGCAAGGAAGAACAACAGGGGCGCCGTCACGTAAGTAACACTGAACATATACCAGAACCCCCCTTTCTTCTCACGCTCGGAAAACATACGGTAGTACCCCCACCCCCTGGCACGGATGCCGGTCCATACCATGATAAGCGATATGACAGAGTTCCAGATGAGAGCGACGACGAAAAATTCCAGCGGTGGCTTTGCCGGATAAAGGGAGAACATATTACTAGAGGTAACTGAGTAGGAGTCCGTGGCGATGGGAAACAGACTGCAATGGGTATCGTTGAATGTCTGCGGGCGCGTCAGCCAGCATTTTGTTTGCGCATGAACGGCTTCCGCCCTCAAGAGCAAGAGTTAGGGTCGGTGCGAAGAGCCGACCGTTTTGTCTGCCCGCGTCGGATCAAATTTCGGCTCCTGTGCATCCATTGGGAAAAGTCTGCGGGCTTGTTCCCAGAAATTCTTAGTCTCAGCCGCCCGGTTGTGCTCAGGAAACGGCGGTCGGATATCGAACTCTCAGCTCGCGGCGCGCCGTCACTCCGCCCGTAACGCCTCTGCCGGGTTCACCCGCAACGCTTGCAACACCGGCACCAGCGTCGCTGCGAGCACGCCGACCGTGAGCAAAGCCACCGCGCTCAACAGCGCCACCGGGTCCACTCCGTCCACGCCGTACAACTGGCTTCGCATCAGCCCCGCTAACTCCCACGCCGCCCACCCACCGAGCGCCGCGCCAATCACCGCCAGAACGCCGACTCGACCGAGGACGAGGCGGACTACGTGCGCCCTTGACGCACCGATCGCGAAACGAATGCCAAATTCCCGCGTGCGTTGCGCGGTTGCGTAACCCGTCACGCCAAAGACGCCCACCGCGGCGAGAATCACCGCCAGCACTGAAAACGCGCTGACCAGGCTCGCGAGGAATCGCGGCAATGCGAGCGCCGAGCCCACGCGGTGTTCCATCGTATCCACGAAGTACATCGGCACCGTCGCGTCGACCGCTGCCAGCTGTGCGCGCACCGCCCGGGTGAGCGACGCTGCCGGCAGCGTCGTCTTCACGACCGTGTACATGCCGCGTTGGTAGTACTGCGCATGCGGCACGTAAGCCTCTCCCTGCGGCGGGCGGCCCGGGCCCCAGTGCTTCATCCGGTGAATCACTCCCACGATCGTGCGCACGTGCGCATCGTTTCCGTTGCTAAACTTCACGGCCTGCCCAACCGCGTTCGCGGAGCTGCCCCAGTAGCGCTCGGCAAACAGATCGTCGACGATCGCGACCGGCTGCGACTTGGCCGTGTCTTCCGACCCGAAATCCCGGCCGTGCAGCAGCCGTGCCCCGATGGTCGCGAAATACGGCCCCCGAACCACGCGCCAGGGGGACGACGCCGGTGCATTTGCCGCGATGGGAACGGTCGGTGTGAGCGGCGCCACCGCGCGGTATTGTGACTCCCCGCTCAAGGGCAGGTACGACACCGCCGCGACGGCCGTCACGCCGGGCAACGCTGTGAGCCTAGATCCGAGTTGCTCATAAAACGCATTCGCGCGGGCCATGTTCGGGTACGCGTCGTTCGTGAGGTTGGTCTTGAACGTGAAAAGTTGCGGCGCGCGAAAACCGACATCGTCGCGCAACAGATTCTGCAGGCTGCGCAAGGCGAGTCCGCCCCCGATCAGCAGAAGGACCGCAAGCGCGATTTCCACCACGAGCAAGGCTTCACGCGCCCGCGTCGCCGCGCGCCCCTCGGTCACGCGCGCCGTGGCATGCAAGCCGCCCATCGCCTTGGCCGACAACAACGGCAACGCCGGCGCGAGTCCCACCACAACCGTCACGAGGCCAAGGACGCCCATCATGAACACGGCCGTCGGCACGTTCAGCGTCACCTCGGCCAGCCGCGGAATTTCCGCGGGCGGAAACGCCTTCAGCAGATGGATCGCCCCCACCGCGAGCGCCAATCCGCCGACCCCGCCCGCAATGCAGAGCAGCAGGCTCTCGGCGAGCAGCTGACGCACGATGTGCCAGCGTCCCGCGCCCAGTGACAACCGGATTGCCATCTCGCGCCGTCGCACCGCCGCGCGGAGCAGACTCATGATGGCGACGTTGACCGTCCCGATCAGCAGCACCGCGCTCGCGGCCGCGAGCAACGCGCCGAGCGGAGCCCGAAATTTTCCGAACTGCGTTTCCTTGACCGGCAAGACGCGCAGCGACCAATCGGGCGCCGCGGGGAAAACGTCGGGCGAAGCCGCCCGCAACTCGCGCGCAATCCGGTCCATGTCCGCCTGCGCCTGCGCGAGCGTCACACCTGCTTTGAGCCGCGCCGTCGTCGGCAGATAATGTTCCAGCCGATCCGACGCGCCCTTGCTCGACAGATCCACCGGCTGCCAGAAAGCGATCGCCGGATCCTCGAACACGAACCCCGCCGGCATCACGCCAACAACCGTGTGTGGCTTCCCGTCGATCCGCAGCGTGCGACCCAGCACGTCGGCCGCGCCGCCGAACTGCGCCTGCCAAAACGCATGACTGATCACCAGCACGCGGTCACGCCCGGCGGTCTCTTCGGTTTCCTCGAAGCCGCGGCCCAGCGTCGGCTGCACGCCGAGCAGTGGGAAAAGATTCGCCGTCACCACCGCGCAGAGCACGCGCTCCGCGCCATCGTCGCTGCCCAAGGTGACGCGTCCGATCGCATGCGAGCCGATCCCATCGAAACTGTGTTGACGTGCCCGGTACTCGGCCAACTCGTAGCGCGACACCCGGCCGAGGTTCCCGCCGAGTCGTTCGCCGACGTTCTGGATTTCGACGAGCTGGTGCGATTGCGGAAACGGGAGCGGCTTCAGCGCGACCCCGTAGAGCGCGCTGAAAAACGTGGTATTCGCTCCGATGCCCAGCGCCAGCGTGAGGATGGCGACCGCCGCGAAGCGGGGCGATTTTCGAAACGACCGAAAGGCGAGACAGAGATCGGAGAACATGTGGGAGTGGCAATGTGGGCGGATGGGGAGCCGAAATGAGCGAAGGATTCGCCCCCTCGGCAAGTGGGAGCGCCCCTTTGCAGCTTTGATGCCACCGACCGCTGCCGTGCACCCGCCCCAGTGAGGAAATCTTTCGCCTACCCTGCCGCGCTCCAATCGCGTCCCGCTCCCGGAACCCCGAAGTCCCAAGATCGAGACGGGAGGGTCTAGGATCGGGGGATACGGGGTCTGGAAGCCTTTGAGCTGCGACGTCCCCGTCACGTCCTGTTAGGTGAGTCTCCATCGAGCTTCGAACTGCTGTGCAGCGCCAGAAATGCAAAAAGCCCGCTTAATGCGGGCTTTATCGCTGGCGTCCCCACGGGGATTCGAACCCCGGTTCTCACCGTGAAAGGGTGGTGTCCTAACCGGGCTAGACGATGGGGACTAACCGCGGAAGGGGGTGGACGCTAGGTTTCCATTCCTTTCACGCAAGGATTATTTTCAGGTGTTTTTCGGCCCCGACATTTGAAAAAATGCCTCGCTCCTCCATCGCTTTGCGGAGAAAGAAATTACTTCCATGACCTACGCCGACATCGCCGCCGAAATTCCCACCCAAGCCATCACTGCCGTCGATAACCTGCCTTTCCCAAAAATCGCGTCCGGTAAGGTGCGCGAAATCTTCGATCTCGGCGATGCGTTGCTCATTGTCGCGACGGACCGCCTTTCCGCTTTCGACGTCATTTTGCCCGACGGCATCCCGGGCAAGGGCATCATCCTCACGCAGCTGAGCAACTGGTGGTTTTCCCAAACGACGAAGATCATCTCGAACCATTTGCTTCCCGACCAGGCGAGTCTCATGTCGCGCAAGTACAACCTGCCGCGCGAACTGCGGCTGCGCAGCATGATCGTGCGCAAACTAAAACCGCTTCCCATCGAATGCGTCGTGCGCGGTTACCTGGTGGGCAGTGGTTGGAGTTCCTACCAAAAAAACGGCACGGTCTGCGGCATCGAGCTGCCTCCGGGCATGCGCCAGGCCGAACGCATTGCCGAACCAATCTTCACGCCCACGACCAAGGCCCCGAAGGGCCAGCATGACGAGCCGATCAACGATGCGCAGGGCGAAGCGCTGATCGGCGAGGAGATGTACCGCCATGTTCGCGCCGTCAGTCTGAGTCTTTATAAGCTGGGTCACGACCGCACGGCCAAGGCCGGGATGATTCTGGCCGACACGAAATTCGAATTCGGCACGGATGCGGACGGCAAACTCGTGCTGATCGACGAAATTCTCACGCCCGATTCTTCGCGCTACTGGCCGAAGGACCGTTACGCGGTCGATCAATCGCCGCCAAGCTATGACAAGCAGTACGTGCGTGACCATCTGGTTGGCATCAAGTGGGACCAGAAGCCGCCCGCGCCGAAATTGCCGGCCGAAGTGATCCGCGTGACGCAGGAGAAATACCTCGCGGCGCTGCGCAACCTGCTCGGTTGAGTCAGGTTGGCCGCAATTTAACTGAAGACGCCCGACGGAACGGAGGACATTCGTTTCCGTCGGCGATGGCTTGGTCTCTTCTGCAAACCGGTTTGAAAAAACTCTGTGTCGACATGGGCTGGTTGTTGTCCCATGGTTCGGGGCCAGCTTTTACCCTTTTGGAGGGACAACCTTAACCAGCTCCATCGTTTCCCATGAAAATTGTTCAGCTTGCCACCCTTGTTTTAGGTTTGGTTTTTGCCAATCAGGCTCTGCGCGCGGCGGATAATCCGCCCGCTTCGATAGCGGCGCCCGCCGCGCCGGAGCAGGCTCAGCAGCCCAAAAAGCGCGAAATCCCGGGCGTCAATCTCACGCACGGTCCCGCGGTGGTAAAATTGGGCAAGGTGGCCGAACTCACCCTGCCGGAAGGTTATTCCTTTGTCGGGCCGGACTCGTTGGACAAATTTTATGCGCTGACGCAAAACACGCGCAGCGGCAATGAAGTAGGTGTTGTTCTTTCTCCTGCGCATTGGTTGTTGTTTTTCGATTACGACGACATCGGCTACGTGAAGGACGACGAAAAAAAGGACCTCGATGCGGCCAAGCTCTACCAGACGATCGAAGAAGGCCAAATCGCCGCGAACGAAAGCCGCAAGAAGAAGGGCTGGGACGAATTGAAGCTGCGCGGCTGGGCCACGGAGCCGCACTACGACGAGAAAACGCACAATTTGAAATGGGCTTTCAAACTTTCCTCCTCAAGCGACCAGCATCAATCGATCGGCATCAACGAAAACATCAAGTTGCTCGGCCGCGGCGGCGTCATGAACGTGGTTCTGGTGGGCGATCTTGAAGCTTTCAAGGAGCAGGAGGCGCAGGCCGACCAATTGTTGACGGAGTTTCGTTACGTACCGGGTTCGAAGTACGCGGAATTTAGATCTGGCGACAAGATCGCCAAGATCGGTTTGACGGCGTTGGTTGTCGGCGGCGCGGGCGTCGCGGCGGCAAAGCTCGGCTTGCTGGGCAAATTGGGCGGACTGCTGGCGAAGCTGGGCAAGGGCATCGTCCTCATTGTCGCCGGCATCGGCGCAGCCATCGCGAAGCTCTGGAAGAAAATCGTCGGCCGCGACAAGGTCGAGTGAACCAGTTCCGCGATGTCTCAATGGTGGCTGCTGATCGCCGCGTTTTGGTTCTGGTATCTAGTTGATTCCGTCAAGCCCGGGCGCCGTCTGCGCTTTGTGCTGACCCGCGCGCTCGGCCGGGGGCCCACGGCGGCGAGCCATGGGACAGTGGCGGTGACATCGGTGTCGCCCTTGGGCTGGCATGTGCGCACGGAGGATCCGCCGGTTGCGTTCTCGCCCGAGGGGTTGAGCAACGTGCCGGTGGGCTCGGCCGGCCGGCCGGCGCCGATGCCGGTCCATGCCAAAGCTTGGCGGTGGGAGGAAATTCGTCAGTTGTCCGCCAAGCGCGGCCGCATCTTCATCAACGGAGAGTATTTTTGCGCGGTCACGCCCTTTACGACGGCGAAAAGACTGCGGGACTTGATCGACGGCTGCAAGAATCGCGAACCAAAGGCACGGGCAGCTTGGCTTGAGGCGCGGATCGCGGAAGGATTCCGGGTTGCGCGGCTGAGACGGCAGCGGAACGTTCTACTGGGACGCACGGGCAGTCTGGCGATTTGGGCTGGTTTTGGCCTGGGACTGGCGCTGGTGGTTTCGGCGTACCTGCTGTTGGGCGGGGTGCTGCCCGTGAGTGAAATGCTGGCGGGAAAGATCGGGCGGGTGTTGCCCTTGCTTGGGTTGTACCTGGCGGGGCTGCACATGTGCCTTGTGATCGCCGGTTGGATTGCGCACCGGCGATTGCTGCCAAAGCACGGCGAGGCGCGCTTCAGTCTGCTTTTCAGTGCGTTATTGCTGCCCCCGCAGGCGTACCGGCTGCGTTCACGGATCGGCGCGGAGTATTTTCAGGCGGCGCACCCGCTGGCTTGGCTGGCAGCGGTGGGCAAGCAGGGGGATTTTATTTTGTACGCGCGGCAGGCACTGGCGGATCTGCGCTGGCAGCTGGCTCCGGCGCACTTGGAGACCGAGCGGCGGGAATTGTATCAAACAATCAGTTCGTGGATGCGGAAGCGAATGGAAAACGAGTTCGGCCGGCTTTTGCGGGAGCGGAAAGTGTCCGAAGGCGAACTATTGGCGCCGCCCAAGAAAGATTGTCCGGAGAGTTGCGCTTATTGTCCGCGTTGTGGAAGCCAGTTTACGGTGCCCGAGGGGCGGTGCCCGCATGGAATCGAGCTGGCCAAGTTTTAAGGCGGCAATCCGTCCGCGGTTTTCAGGGGCGGGAGGGAATCGAAGCCGAGCCGATTACCAGAACCAAGAGTTCAGCTGAGGGAGAAGTTCTCGATGCGATCGGGCATCTTCAACTGCACCTTGCCGGAGCCAATGTCGAGATGGACGGTGCGGTTGACGCTGCCGCCAAGGTCGCGTCCGATGACGGCATAACCGTTGGAACGGAGAAAAGATTCCACCGCGGCGCTATTGCGTTCCCCGATTTTGAAAGGATCGGCGCCGTTGAGCACGCTGGCTCCGCCGGCGATGAAAATTTTCAGGCGTGAACGCTCGGCGCGCACGCCGAGGAGGGCCTTGAAAAGCAAGGGCAAGCCGGTGTCGGCGAACATGGCGGGCTGCTTCACGGCTTTGTCGGGGGAAATGGTGGAGTCGGGAAGCATCAGGTGAAGGATGCCGCCGGCTTTGGAAGTGGGGTCGAACACGATGACGCCGACACAGGAACCGAGGGCGTAAGTGCTGAGCGTCACCATGCTGTTGTTGGAGACGGCCATGTCTCCCACGCCGATGACGACACGTTGGGCGAAGAGTGCTCCGATGGTGGGTGCTCCGGCCATGGGGTTAAAAGTGCTTTAAACCTCTGCAAATCATTGGGCAGAGTAAGATTGTTGGGAAAATTTGCATGGCCGGCAGGCGTGTGACGCGAGTCGTGAATCTATTTACGGCGCAAAGTGCCGCCAAACTTGAGGTAAGCGCGCTCAAAATCGTGCGATGGGGCAACTTGAAGCTGATTGGCGGTAAGTAGGATCTTTCGAACCACCAAAACGAGTGAGTACGGCACAACGCCTTCCAAGCGGCGGCCCGTCTATGGCCGAACTGGTTCGACCGATGCCTTAAAGAGGACGGCGGCTGCCGGCTTACGTATAAACCAGCAGGCGCTGACTGATGGGATCGATGAGATTGTGGTCGCGGATCTTGGTGATCATCGCGGGGCTGAGGCTTTGGCCTTCGCCAACCAACAACAGGCCATGCGGACTGTAGAGTCCATTGGCCAGGATCATGCCCGGTTTCAGTTCTTCGAGGAGGATTTCCTTCACCTGACGCGGGAGCTCAAGCAGATGGGTAACTTTTAGGAAAAGGCGGACAGCTTCGGGATCGAGGGCTTTGCCGGATTCGGCGATGACGGACTCGATGGATTGCTCCTTGGTGGCGCCGCTTTCGATGAACCAGACGGCGACGGCGAGGCAGCGTGCGGTCCACGGAATCGACATGCCGCTGAGACCGTCGGGGTAGCCCTGGCCGTCGAAACGTTCGTGGTGGGCGCGGATGGTTTCGCCCACGGCGGGGTTGCTGTCGACAAAGGAGGCGAGGGTCTGGCTGTAAATCGGATGGCTCTGGATGGTGGTTAGCTCGCGTTCGCTGAGCCGCTCGGGGGCGGAGCGGAAATTGCGGATCAGGTCGCGGGGAACGCCGATCAAGCCGAGGTCGCAGAGCCAGGCGCTGGCGCGGAGAACGTGGCGCTCCTCGTCGGAGAAGTGCTCGGTCTCGGCCATCTTCTTCGCGATTTCCACCATGGCTTTGGTTTGGCCGCCGCGGAGCGGATCGTAGGTGGTGAGGATGCGGGTGCAAAGATCGAGCGAGTGTTCGTAGCTGGTGGCGAGCTCGCGGTTGGCCTTGTCGAGTTCGCGTTTTTGAGCTTCGAGATTTTTGACCTGCTCGTTCAGCGCGTTGTTGGCGGCGGTGAGCTGTTGGTTGAGGCGCTGGGTCTCGGCGGTGAGGTGGTCGTTCTTGACGATGAGCTCGTACCGGTTGATCGCGTTTTTGACGGTGGCGGTTAGTTCTTCACGGAGCCAGGGCTTGGCGACGAAGCGGAAGATTTCGCCCTTGTTGATGGCGTCGACGATCGTGGGCAGCGAGAGGACGGCCGTGATCAGAATACGCGAGCAAAGGGGGCGGAGTTTTTTGCTTTCGATGAGGAAATCGAGCCCGAGCATTTCGGGCATACGCTGGTCGGAAATGATGACGGCGAATTCGCGGTCGCGAAGAATTTCCAAGGCTTTCAACGCGCTGGTCGTGGCGACGACGTGGTATTTTTCGCGTTCGAGGGTTTCCTTGAGCGCAGCCAGCACGATGGGCTCATCGTCAACGATGAGCAACGAAGGCGGGGTCGTGATGGCGTTGCTGGGCGTCATGGTGTGCGAAGCAATTTGGCAAAGGGGTCGGCAGCGTCTCGGTCACGTAAACCGGCTGGGAGAAGGAGGTCAACCTGCGATCTTAACGTGGCGGGAAGCTCGTTTGCGCTCTGGTAGGTGAGGGCGAGAGCGATGGGAAGCCCGGGATGGTCGCGGCGGATTTCCGCGAGGAGAATGCGAAGTTCGGCATCGGCGCGGGCTTGGCGGATAATAACAAGTTCGAGACGCGAGCCGTCCTCGCGCAGGATGCGGCGGGCATGTTCCTGGGTGGCGACGGTGCGCACTTCCCAATCGGGATGATGGAGTTCGTCGAGGACGGTGGACTCCTCCGTCATGCCGGGCTCAAAATAAAGAACCCGCGTGCGGCGAAGGTTCGGTTTGGCGGTGGCCAGTGGCGAACGGGTGCCATGGGCGAGCGAGAGGTCGGCCAAGGGGAGGACGAGAACGATTTCCGTGCCCTTGTCCGGCGTGCTGCGGGCGGCGATGGTGCCACCATGGGACTCGGCAAAAAGGCGGGCATGGTATAGACCAAGGCCGGAGCCGCGACGGGACTCCTTGGTGCTGAAGAAAGGATCGAAAATTCGCGGGAGGTGGGCGGGGTCGATGCCCGCTCCATTGTCGGCAAAGACGAGTTCGATCGAAGGCTGGGTCAGCGGCGCGATGGGCGGAATGGTGTTGGCCAATGGTTGGGCACCGGCTTCGAGGCGGCGAAGCGTCAGGCGAATGGCGCCGGGCCCGCGCAAGGCATCGCGGGAGTTGAGCGCGAGGTTGACGAGCGTCTGGCGAAAAGCGGTTTCGTCGATGAGGACAGGCCAATCGCCTTCGAGAAGCGGACCGGAAAGCTGGGTGCCGCGCGGAAGGATGATCTTGATGAGCTCAAGCTGGTCGCGGACGAGTTTGCCGAGGTTGGCATAGCCTTTTTCGCCGGTGGCTTCGCGGTTGAGGTCGATAATCTTGCGAAGCAAGCGTTGCGCCTGGGCGGCGTTGTCTTTGATAAGGCCAAGGCCGTTATGAAGCGGGTGTTTGGAGGCGAGTGTCTTGTGGTAAAGTTCGCTCAGCGAATAAATGCCAGTCATCGCGTCACTGAACTGATCGAGCAGGCCGCTGGTGAGCGTAGCGATGCTTTCCTTCCAAGCGTGGGTGGTAAGGTGATGTTCGGCAATTTTCTGACGCGTGATGTCGAGCCAGACGCCTTCATAGCCGAGGAGCAATCCGTCGGCGGAGCGCACGGGGGAACGCACGTCCAGGAGATAGAGATAGGTTCCGGTTTGCGGATTGAGAACGCGGTAGACGAGACTGAAGGGTTTGAGGGACGAAGCCTGGCGGTCCAACTCCTGGTAATAACCGCCTTCGTCGGCGGGATGGATGAGACGAAGAAGAGCCTGGCTGTCCTTGCTCAACGACTGGCTTTCGAGCCCCATCAGGGCTTCGCAGCCGGGGCCGATAAAGGCGAACGAAAGATCGGCATGCTGGTGGAAAACGACGCCGGGCAGATGGGCGAGGTAGTGATCCAGCCGGTTCTCGACCGTGCGCAGACGGAGGAAAATTTTGGCGAAGGTGGCTGGATCGGGGGTGAAGTCGGAGATGCCGGCATGCTTGAGCAAGTCGCGCGGAGCGAGTTCCGGCACGAGCGTGACATGCATCTGGCCGCCGCAGCGCAGGCGGTGAACGGCGAGCACGAGGCCGGGCAGGCCGGGGGCGATGTCGGGCAGGTAAAAGGTTTCGTCGGAATCGAAAAGGCTGGAGGGAAGACGATGGCCCCATTCCGGGTGACGACCGGCGAGGACGGTGCGGAGGGATTTGCCGTCGAGACTGGCGGGGTTGTGAAACCAGGGCTCGTCGCTGGAAAATTGGTGGGCGAGAATGGTGTCGGTGCGGTCGATGACAAAGAGCGCGCAGGTCGCCGGACCACCGGGCGCGCCGCCAACGCGGCTGGACACGCCCCAAGGCGCGGTAGTGGTTTCGTCAATACGCTGGAAATACGGACGGCGGAGCGGCGAATTGCTGTCCGTGCTGGCGAAAGGCTGGGAAGAACGGTCAGGAACCGGCATGAGCGGAGGACGCGTGGGAAGCGGAGGAGGAGGCCACGGCTTGAATGATGTGGGAGGGAATTTGTTCGAGGGAAATTTGTCGCTGGGCGGCGCCGTTTTCCCAGGCGGCCCGCGGCATGCCGTAGACGACGGAGGACTCCTCGTCCTGGGCGAAAGTGACGGCACCCTTTTCGCGGAGACGGAGCAGACCTTCGGCTCCGTCCTTGCCCATGCCGGTGAGGATGCCGGCGATGGCATGCTGGCCGACGAGGTCGGCGGCGGATTTGAAGAGGATGTCCACGGCAGGGCGTTGATGCCAAACCATGGGGCCATCGGCCACGCGCACGCGATAACCGTCGCCCGCCCACTGGAGCATCATGTGGAAATTGCCGGGCGCGACGAGAGCGAGGCCGGGGACGAGCCGGTCGCCGTCAACCGCCTCGCGGACTTCAAAGGCGCAGGAGGCATTGAGACGGTCGGCAAACGCACGGGAAAAATGCGCGGGGATATGCTGGACAATGGCGATGCCCGGAAGATCGCCGGGAAGCTGGGTGAGGACGTCGCGAAGGGCTTCGGTGCCGCCGGTCGACGCGCCCAAAAGAATGAGCCGTCGTGGATGATGGCGTGTGGCGGTGGGAAGAACCGTGAGCTGCGGGCGGGGCGGGAGTGGGGCGACGGGGCGGGACGCGGCGACGATTGGCGGCTTGGAATTGGTGGGAGCGGCCGGTTGGACTGGAGCTTTGAGATTGGAAATCGGAGAAGGCGCGGGTGGCTTCGCGGGGTTGGCGGCCGGAGTCGAAGCAGGCGCCGGAAGGGGCGAGGCCGAACCATTTTGGCCCGGTGAAGAGGAGGCGGCGGGCCGGCGGAAAGGCGCGCGAGTCGGGGTGGGGCGGCGGAGCCGGGCGGTGGCGGCGGTTTTGATCTTGTCGATCAACTGCGGGCCGAGGTCGCCGAAGGAGTAGGCGCCGCCCGGTTTGCCCAACACGTCGACAGCGCCAAGACGGAGCGCTTCCATCGCATGGTGCGAGCCGGTCTTGGTGAGCGAGCTCATGATGATCACCGGGAGGGGGCGTTCCTCCATGATGATTTTCAAAAACGTGAGGCCGTCCATGCGGGGCATCTCGATGTCGAGGGTGAGAACATCGGGTTTGAGCTGCACGATCTTGTCGCGCGCGATGTACGGGTCCATGGCCGTGCCAACGACCTCGATTTCGGAATCGTGGGCGAGCGCGTCGCTGACAACCTTTCGGACGACTGCAGAGTCGTCGACGATGAGGACGCGTATTTTTTTAGAGGGCATGGAGGGGAACGGAAAAGGCTGAAAGGCTGAAACTGAGAGTTGGATGGCGGCGATGCGGATTGTTGGAGGTGGCGAGAGGTTGTTTATTTCAACGGTTTTTGGTAGATCGCCGGCTTGATCATATGAAGCGGATGCTTGATGCCGCTGAGGCTTTCGGAATGACCGACAAAAAGGTAGCCGCCGGGGACGAGTTGTTTGGAAAGTTTGTTGACCAGTTCGGTCTGGGTGGGGCGGTCGAAATAAATCATGACGTTGCGGCAGAAGATGACTTGGAACTGTTCGTTGAAGGGGAAGGCGCCTTCGAGGAGGTTGAGCTGCCGGAAAGTGACACATTCCAGGAGGCTAGGTTTCACGCGGTAATTGCCGTCCTGGGGGCCGAAGCCTTTTTGGAAGTAGGTTTTGAGGAGATTGGCGGGGACTTTTTTCACCGCTTCCTCGCGATAGATGCCGACGCGGGCTTTTTGAAGGATGCGATGGGAAATATCGGTGGCCTCGATGCGCCAGGGCCAGTTGTGGTCGGCGCCGAAGAACTGCGACATGGCGATGGCGATGGAGTAGGGCTCTTCGCCGGAGGAACTGGCGGCGCTCCAGACGTTGCAACGCGGCCAACGTTCGGTGGCGCGGCGCTTGGTCAGTTCCGGGAGGGCATGGTTGGAGAGGAAGTCGAAGTGCTCGTGCTCGCGGAAGAAATAAGTGTGATTGGTCGAGATCGCATCGATGAGGTGGGCGAGCTCCTCTTCGCCGCCTTCCTTGGCTTGGATGAACCGACAATAGTCGCTGATCGACGTGATGTTGGTTGCACGCAGGCGTTTGCCGAGGCGCGCGGAAACCAGCTCCTTTTTATCGGGGCCTAAGTTGATTCGACTGTGGCTATAAACCAGTTCGCGGATGAATTCGTAGTCGCTATCCCGCATCATAGTTGGGTTGAGGGTGCTGCGAAAACTATCGGCGCGTTTGAGCGCGAATGTAGACGCACTTGCGCAAATCCTCCGGGGGAAACCCCGGAGACGATTTCCAAGGTTTGAGAGCGCCCGGCAAAAATTGCCGTGGACGGAACAGGGCGGCTGGGCATTTTGCCCGGTCTCTTCTAGGGAAAACACCCTGATTTTTTTAATCGGTTGATAACCATGCCGATCTGCGGGTGTTAAGGCGGCTGGCACCGCCGTTGCTAAATGTGGAGCGCGATGATCGATCCAGTATTTCAGTCCGACAATTACCTTTTGGCCCGAAAACTCCTCGACGCCTCGGTGGTGCGGCAGGAGGCCATCGCTTCGAACATCGCCAACGCCGACACCCCTGGTTACCGCCGCTTGGACGTCGCCGCGGACTTTGCCACGCAACTCCGCACGCGTCTCGAAACCGGCAAAGCTTCCGAGGTCGCCGCGCTGAAGCCGTCGCTGGTCGAAGATCCTTCCGCCCGTTCCGTCCGTCCCGATGGCAACACCATCGAACTCGAACGCGAGCTTCTGGAAATGAACCGCAATTCCGTCGAATTCGACTACCTCGCCGAGGTCGTCAGTCGGAACATCAAGCAAATGAAAATGGCGATTTCCGGCCGCGTCCTCTGATGCCGACTGAGCTCCCTCTCAACCCCTACCCATGAACATCATTTCCGGCATCGACATCACCGCAGGCGCGCTGAATGCCCAAAAAACCCGCCTCGACATCGTCGCGCAAAACATCGCCAACGCCCAGACGACCCGTGGACCCGACGGTCAACCTTATCACCGCAAAGTCGTTTCGTTCGAAACCGAGCTCGTTCGCCAATCCGGCACGTCGACGCCCGGCGCCGGCCTGCAAAGTGTTCGCGTCAGCTCCATCAAGGACGACAAATCCGAGGGCCAGAGCCTTTACGATCCGCAGCATCCCGACGCCACGGCCGATGGTTATGTGAAAATGCCCAACGTGAACATGGCCTACGAAATGATCGACCTCATGACCGCATCCCGCGCCTACGAGGCCAATCTTTCCGTCGTGAAAAACGCCCGCCAGATGACCATGCGCGCGCTTGAGATCGGCAAGTAGTAAAACCTTTCCCCACCGCCAAACCCCGCAACCCGGCCCTTTTTTCCCATGGCTCTCATCGGCAACGTCGGCAGCATCCAGAACCCGCTTCTCACGCAGCTCAACGCCCCTGCGCGCACCGATTCGCCCACCGGTCCGGTCAAGCTGCCCGGCATTGCTCTTCCCGCTGAAACGACCCAGGCCCAACCCGGCGGTTTCGGCAAAGTCTTCGAGCAACTCGTTTCCACTGTCGATACGAAGGACCGCGAAGCCAAGGCCCTGACCCGCGACGTGCTGCTCGGCAAAAATGACCAGGTGCACCAATCCATGATCGCGATGCAGGAAGCCGGCGTGGCCTTCCAGCTGATGATCGAAGTGCGCAACAAGGTCGTCGAGTCCTATCAGGAACTCATGCGCATGCCGGTCTGATTTTTTATCGCCCAATTTTTTTCGCTAACCCCGAACCACCGCTTTCATGAAAAATTTCCTCCGTTCCCTCGGCGCTCTGTGGAAGGAACTCGGCCTCAACCAACGCGTATCGCTCGTCATGGCCGCCCTGGCCGTCGTTGCCGGACTCGTTGTCCTCACGGTTTGGTCGCGCCGGCCGGACTTGCAGCTCCTCTACGGCCGCCTCTCGGAGAAAGATGCCGCTGCCATCGTGAGCACGCTGCAGGCCCAGAATATTCCCCATAAAGTCAGCGCCGGCGGCGGCAGCGTCTACGTCGCGGCCGATCAGGTCTATCGCCTCCGCATGGAACTCGCCTCGAAAGGCATTCCAAGTGGCGACGGCGTGGGTTTCGAAATTTTCGACAAAGGTCAGTTCGGTCTCAGCGATTTTGTCCAGCGCACCAATTACATTCGCGCGCTTCAAGGTGAGCTTGCCCGAACCATTTCCCAGCTGGAAGGCGTGCGGAGCGCCCGTGTCATGATCGTGCAGCCGGAAAACCGCCTGCTCCTCACCGACCAGAACATCAAGCCCACCGCTTCCGTCTTTGTTGAGCTCGCCTCGAACCGGCTCGATGCCGATGCCGTCAATTCCATTCGTAACCTCGTGGCCAACGCCGTGCAGGGTCTTCAGCCCGACCAGGTCGCCGTCGTCGACAATCGCGGTCGTGTATTGTCCGAGGAACTACGCCAGGATCCCACGCTCGGCACCGCTTCCAGCCAGATGCGCTACCGCCAGCAGGTGGAAGACTATTTTGCCAAGAAGATCGAAAGCATGCTCACGCCGGTCGTCGGCAACAACAACGCCATCGTGCGCGTTTCCGCCGAGATCGAAACCGAAGCCACCACCCTCATGCAGGAAAAGTACGATCCCGAGGGTCAGGTCGTGCGCAGCCAGACGATCAGCGAGGATATTTCCAATTCCAAGGAAGACAAGGCCGGTGGCGCCGTCGGCATCACCGCGAACACGCCTGCCGCGACCGATAAAGGCGCAGCCGATGCCCTGGCCGCGGGCCAGCAGCAGAAACCTTCCTCGACAACCGAGTCCAATCGCAAAAACCGAACCACTTCCTATGAAATCGGCCGTGTCGTGACCAACGTCACCCGCCAGCCCGGTTCGATCAAGAGCCTGAGCGCCTCCGTCTTCATTGCCGACGGCGGCATCGGCGCCGATGGCAAGCCCAAGAAGCGCAGCGCCGAGGAACTGCAAGCGCTCAAGCAGATCGTGATCAATGCCCTCGGCCTTCGTGCCGACAACGGCCGCAGCGTCGACTCGCTCGTCTCTCTTCAGGAAACCGCCTTCCAGACCGAACCGATCACCGCCCAGATTCAGAAAATCCAGAGCGAAACCCGCGTGCAGGGCTGGATCGAAACCGCCAGCCGTTACATCGCGATCGGCGTTGCGGCGATCGTGCTCTTCGTCTTCTGGCGCATGTTGAAGAAGCAGAAAATCGAGCCGGTTCCGATGGAGCTGCTCGCTGAGGCGCCCGATCCAACCAAACGCGCGCTCCAGACCAACGGCGGACTTTCCCCCGAACTTCTCAATGAACTCATCCGCCAGAAGCCGGCCAACATTGGCACCGCGCTCCGCGACTGGGTCTCCGTGAAGAAAAACTAGTCTCAAGCACCAAACTTTTCTCCCACGATGATCGACCCTGATTTTAGCAAGCTCAGCCGCCAGCAGAAGCTCGCCATTTTTCTCATCGTCATCGGTCCGGAATCCGCTGCCGAGGTGATGAGGCACTTCGACGATGCCGAGATCGAGCTCATTTGCCGCGAAATGTCGCAGTACTCCATGATTTCCGACACCACGCGCAACCGGGTCATGGAAGAGTTCACGCCGCTGATTGGCGAGGGCATCACTTCCACGTTGGGTGGTCTGGACTACGCCCGCCGCACGCTCGAAATTGCCCGTGGCGATTACAAGGCCGGCACCATCATCGGCCGTCTCGGACCGGCTGGTTCGGCGGTCGAAGTGATCAAAGACATTTCCGAGATGGAAGGTCGCCAGATCTACAATCTCATCAAAAACGAACAGCCGCAGACGATTTCGTTCGTACTCTCGTACCTCGAAGGCGCGAAGGCAGCGGAAATTTTTGCCCTTTTGAGTCCCGACCTCCGCGAGGAAGTGGTCGAGCGCCTCGGCACGATTGATTCTACCTCTCTCGACTTGGTCGGCAAAATCGTCCGCAACCTCGGCAAGCATTTCGACAACAAGGTTCGCCCGACCTACCACCGCTCCGGCGGCGTGCGCGCCGTGGCTGATTTGCTCAACGGTATCGACAAGGAAATGTCGAAGAGCCTTCTTGCCCGTCTCGAAGAGCGCAACGCCCAGCTCGGTGCTGCGATTCGCAAGAAGATGTTCTCCTTCGAAGATCTCAACCGCCTCCAGTCGCAGGATCTGCAACGCGTGTTGCGCGAAGTCGACTCGGCGAACCTTGCCGTCTCGATGAAGTCCGCCAGCGAGCCGCTCAAGGAAAAGATCTACGGTTCCATCTCGAAGCGCGCCGCCGAAAGTCTCCGCGACGAAATCAGCATGCTCGGTCCGGTACGCTTGAAAGACGTCGAAGTTGCACAGGATGCCATCATCCAGGTTGTTCGCCGCCTCGAGGAAGAAGGCTCCATCTCGCTCGATTCCGGCAGCGATTCAACCGTGGTCGCGTAAGCCAAAAATCCCAAACGCCAAACGTCCAAATCCCAAATTTTAAATCTGAAATCTAAAATCTGAAATTCCGATGATGCCGGAAATTCCTCCCGCTGTTCTTTGGATTTTGGGATTTGGCCTTTGAAAATTTCTCCCTCCATGCCTCACCACAAACTCGTCGCCTTTGACCGCCCGCTCATCGCGGTTGCCATCCAGGGGCAGGGTGCTCGCCTTTACAGCGAGGCCGAACTGGCTGTTATCCGCCAAAAGGCCTGGCAGGAGGGCAGTGATGCCGCCCGGGAATTTGCGAATCATCAACTCGTGGAATTCCGTGCCGAAGTACAGGCCTTGCAGGAAGGACTTTTCCAGCGTCTCGCCGCAACCGATTCCGAGATGCAAACGCAGTTGCGGGAGTCGTTGCCTTCGCTTGCGGTCGAACTCGCCCGTCGCCTTCTCGCCGGTTTCGAGCCGACCGCCGAGCAGGTCATCAAGCTCTGCGAGGAAACGCTCGCGCAACTTTATCCCGAGCGCGACGATCTCGAACTCTTCCTCTCCCCGCGCGATGCCGCGATGCTTGAGCAGGTCAACCCCGAGTGGAAAGCGCGCCACCCCGGCTTGAAGATCACAGTCGATGCCGCCCTCGGTTCCGGAGATTGCCAGGTCCGTAGCCGCTTTGGCCTAACCGATGCCCGCCGCCAAGCCAAACTCGAAGCTCTCACGAGGGAACTGCTCAGTGCATAACACGCTGAAAATTCCAAACGCCAAAATTCCAAATCTCAAACCATGAAGCCAAACTCAAAATTATCCGCTGTTTTGTGGAATTTGGGTTTTGGACTTTGAAATTTTTCCGCCGCTTATGTCCAACGTCGTCCCCATGATCGAAGCCCTTCGCTCGCAGGTCCGCAGCCTGCCGGCGGTGCGCCGTCTCGGTCACGTCACGGGCATCACCGGCCTGATCATTGAGTCGGAAGGTCCCAATGTCGGACTGGGCGAACTCTGCAAACTCAGTTCGGAACGCGATAATTTTTCCGTGACAGCCGAAGTCGTCGGTTTCCGCGGCGAGCATGTTTTGCTGATGCCGCTCGGCGAAACAACGGGCCTCCACGCCGGCTGCGAAGTGGCCGCTGCCGACCGTCCGCCGTTGCCGCAGATTGGCCCGCGCCTGCTCGGTCGCGTGCTCGACGCCATGGGCAAGCCTTACGATGGACTCGGGCTGCTGCCCACCGCGCGCCTTGAACATGGTTCGGCCAAGCCCCCGCATCCGTTGCGGCGCCAGCGCATCCGCGATGCTTTTGCCACGGGCGTGCGTTCAATTGACTCATTCATTCCATTCGGTCGTGGACAACGTTTGGGCCTTTTCGCCGGTTCAGGCGTTGGTAAGTCCACGCTTATGGGCATGATCGCCCGAGGCGCTGAAGCTGACGTCGTCGTGATCGCACTCGTGGGCGAACGTGGCCGAGAAGTCCGCGAGTTCATCGAAAAGGATTTGGGCCCCGAGGGTCTTTCCCGCTCGATCGTGGTTGTGGCGACCAGCGATACGCCCGCTCCGCTTCGCCTGCGCGCCGCCTTTACCGCGACCTCCATTGCCGAGGCTTATCGCGACGAAGGTAAAAATGTTCTGCTCCTCATGGACTCGGTCACGCGTTTTGCCATGGCGCAACGCGAGATCGGCCTCGCCGTTGGCGAACCGCCGGCCACGCGCGGTTACACGCCTTCGGTTTTTGCGCTCCTCCCTCGTTTGCTCGAACGTTCGGGCGCGGGCGAGACCGGTTCCATCACCGCGCTCTACACAGTGCTTGTCGAAGGCGATGACATGAACGAACCCGTGGCGGACGCCGTCCGCGGTATTCTCGACGGACACATTGTGCTCTCTCGCGCCTTGGCCCACGCTAACCATTATCCAGCGGTCGACGTGCTTGAGAGCATCAGCCGTCTCAATCGCGATGTCTGCTCCCCGGAGGAACTCGATCTCGTTGCCCGTGCCCGCGAGCACCTCGCGGTTTACCGCAAGAACGAGGATCTCGTTACCATTGGCGCCTACCAGAAAGGCACCAACGCCCAGCTTGATCGCGCCGTGGCGCTTTACGAACCATTGAAAAATTTCCTGCGCCAGAGCGTCCAGGACCGCGTGCCGCGCGCCGATTGCTTCAACCATTTGAAAAAGATCTTGTCATGAAAAAGTTCCGTTTTCCTCTTCGCTCTGTCGCCACCGTTCGCTCGCTGCGTGAACTGCGCGCCCGCGAACATTTTTCCGTGGCCGTGCATGCCTACGTCACCGCCGGGGAGCACCTGCAGGTTCTGCGTGCACGGCTGGCGGCTTTGGAAGAGGTGTTGCGCAACGGACGCATCCAGACTTTCCGGGCGGGCGACGAGGCCTCGTTCCTTGAAGCCTACAAAACCGAAACAATCGCCGCCACCAAGGCCGCGGTCGAGGTCGAAAAAACCCGGGCCCAGATGGAAGCCGCGCGCCAGGCCTGGCTCGGTTCGCGTCGTGATTTGAAGGTGGTTGAAAGTCTTGAACAAAAAGCCCGCGCCACCCACCGGCGCGAGGTCGAGCGCGAGGACCAGGCGGCCCTCGATGACCGTACCAGCGCCCTCGCCGCGCGCGCCGCCGCCCAAGGCCTATGATCAAACTTCTCACCAACCCCATTGTCACACTGGTTGTCGCGCTCGTGCTCGGCGTGGGCACGGGATTGAGCATGTTCATGCAGGCCGCGAAACCTTTAATCGCCGCGACCAAACTCGCCCGCGTGAAAGCTGCCGCCGCCAAGGAACCCGAAGCTCCCTGGGGATTCTGGACGCTTGAGATCGAAAATCTTGCCAGCGAACTCAAGGACCAGAAAGCCGTCGTTAAAAAATACGAGGAGTCGCTCAAGTTGCGCGAGGAACGGCTCAATGCCGAACGACAGGAACTCGCCAAACAACGCGACCAGCTCGAGGCCATGCGCGCCGATATCGCCGGCCGCATTACTTCCATCCAGGCCGACGAAATCAAAAACCTGAAATCGCTCGTGGCCACCTACAGCAATCTCACGCCGAAAGCCACGCTCACCATTTTCAAGGAGATGGACGACACCATGGTCGTCAAAATCCTCTCGCTCATGAAAACCGACGTCACCACGCCGCTTTTCGAAGAAATGAGCAAGCAGGCCGCCACCGATCCCGTCGTTGCCCGCCGCGTGGCCACCCTCACCGAAAGACTTCGCCTCCTCAAAACCAGCCCCACGACACCCTGATTTTCGCACCGGCGTTGACGCGCCGAAACCTTTAGACCCGCACCAAGGAAGGTGTGGGAAACTCCGACCCAAGGAAGGGTCCTTTAAAAATGACTCTTCCTCCCAATTGCCTTCCTCCCGAAAATGCCGCTCTGTCCGGCGACCTTCTCGCCGGCCTCGGCCAGCCAGCGGGCGCGACTGAAGCCGCCGACGGCACTCCCTTTGCCACGCTCCTCGCGGATGCCGCGCCCGGCGAAAACGCCAACCAACCAGCGGGCGAGCCTGCACGCGCGGCCGGAGGTCCCGCGGTGGCCCTGTATTCGGGAATTTGCTACAGCAATGTCCTTCAGACGGCGACGGGCGAGGCGACCGAGGCTGCCATTGACTCAGTGCCGGAGGATGAAGAACCGGTTTTGCCTCCCGACGTTGATCCCGCGCCATCGGAAGAAAGTGCTTTGCTGCTCGCTTACCAACTCATCGCAGGCCAATGGGTGCCGCAGCCGGTCTCGCTTCAAGCCGAACCAGCTCTTACGACTGCCGCAGCCGCCCGTGCGGGCGACGAAGCCGTTTCGGTGAACCAGGGTGACGGATTTGCCGCACAGCCGGGTGAAGCGCCCGTGGCCGAGCCGACCTCGGGGATTGCCCCGGCGAAGGTTGACCCCGCTGCATCGGCCAACGCGCTTGTTTTCAAAGAGGCAAAGTCGGCGACGACGACTGACAAAATCATGGCTGCTTCCAATACCCCCACGCGGACCCAAGCAACCGAACAAAAATCCGAGTCAACTCCTTCACGCTCCGAGCCTGCAGCGACGCCTTCTGACAATGTAATTTCCCCATGTTCCGTCCCTGAGGCGGCATCTTCAAATGGCATGACCAACGTCGTCTCGGAACTGCCGCGCCCGATAAATAATCTACCGGCAAAATTTACCGCTCCCGGTTCTGACCCCCGTGCAGAAGATGCCTCTGGGGTGAATTCCTTAAGTAGCTCAGCAGAAAAAAAGACGTTAGTCGCTGATGCAAAAGGTGTAAAGTCAGCTGGTCGTCAGATTGGCACGAACGTTGCAAACCGGGGGTACTCCATGCCCTATTCTGCCGCCAACAAGTCCAGCGCACCGTCCACCACGGCGCTTTCGCAGGCACTTCCAGCTGGCGGCGTGCAAAGCGGCAGCAGCTCCGCGGCGATCGAGATCGAAGCGCCGTCTTCGGTTCACGCTCCGCGTCTCGTTCAGGAAATTCGTGCGATCGCCGACCGGATTTCGACCATCGATCGCAACACCGTCGAGGTCCGTTTCGATTTTAACGAGTCCGACCGCCTTTCCGTCCGCGTCGAATATCGAGACGGCGCGGTGCACACAACTTTCCGCACCGACTCTGAGTCGTTGCGCGAAGTGATCGCCCGCGAATGGCAGGCGCAGGCCGTTTCCGCCGAGCCGCGCGCCTACCGCGTTGCCGAACCTGTATTTAGCAACAACGTCGCGACTTCCGGCGACCTTTCGCAGTCCGGCCAGGGCTCCAGCCAGTCGCAAGGCCGCGCTTTCGAGCAGCAGGCCGCCCCGACTTTTAACGGGCTCGCCCAACAAGGGCGTTCCTCCTCCGGCGCTTCCTTCGGTGCTCCCAGCTCCGCGGCGGCGACGGTTCGTCCCGAAACCTCCCTCCACCTCCACACGTTCGCCTGAGGATCTCCACCATGTCTTCCGTCACTGCCACTTCCTCCTCTTCTTCGGCTTATACCGACAATCTTTCGGCCCGCGTCGCCCAGAAAAGTCTCGGGCAAAGCGATTTTCTCAAACTGCTGACCACGCAGATGAGCAATCAGGACCCGATGAATCCCATCTCGGACACCGACCAGATCGCGCAGCTCGCCCAGTTTTCCGCCTTGCAATCGATGAATTCCGTCGCCTCGGAACTCGCCTATCTGCGCGCCGACACCCAGCTCCAGGGCGCCAGCGGCCTGATCGGACGGCAGGTCACCGTGACCACGAGCAAGGGTAATGTCGTCGGCACGGTCGACTCGGTTCAGGCCGACTCCAGCCACGTCTACGTCAATGTCGGCGGGCAGCAGTACGATTATTCCAAGATCATCAAAGTCGAACCAAAGCCAACCGCCACGACTCCCTAAACTTTCAAGGACGAAACCAACCCCAAACGTAAACCGGCTCATTTAATCATCTCCAACCATGTCACTCATCGGAACACTCACTTCAGGCGTCAGCGCGATGCGCGCCTTCACCAAGGGACTCGAAGTCATCGGCAACAACATCGCCAACGTCAACACGGTCGCCTACAAAGGTTCCACCGTCAGTTTTGCCGACAGCTTCAGTAACACCTTGCGCTCCTCGGCTCCTTCGTCCGCCACCTCTTCCAATCAATCCGCCACCCAAGTCGGCACGGGCGTGCGCCTTTCTGAGATCAGCACCAAATTCACGCAGGGCGCGCTGACCACCACCGGTCTCAATACCGATCTCGGCGTTTCCGGCAACGGCTTTTTCCTCGTGTCGAATCCGGCCGATGGCCAGCTCTTCGCCACTCGTGCCGGCAACTTCCGCATCGACGACAGCGGCTACCTCGTCACTTACCAAGGCTATCGCGTGCAAGGCGCCACGGGCGGCACCGCGGCCACGCCTCCTTCCGCTTTTGGCAGCATCCGCCTCGGCACTCCGCCGGCCGGCACCGAACTCACTTCTTTCAGTATCAGCACCGCCGGCAACCTCACCGAGTTCTACTCCGATGGTACGTCCATCACCACGAATCAGGTGCTCCTCCAGAATTACTCCGATCTCAGCGCTCTCGTGAAACAAGGTGACAATCTTTACACCGGCTTCAGCGCCGCCGGTATCATCGGGCCTGCCACACCAACTCCTGCCGGCAACGCTCCCGCGGGCAGCGGCCTCGGCTCCATTCAGGCCGGCACGCTCGAACTCGCCAACGTCGATCTCACCGATCAGTTCGCGAACATGATCACCACCCAGCGTAGCTTCCAGGCCAGCTCCCGTTTGATCACCGTCTCCGACTCCGTGCTCGAGGACATCGTCAACTTGAAGCGCTAACCCGCCTCGCGGCTGAACCCCACGCCCTTCCATGGCTGCAAAACCAAACGAACCCGCCAAAGGCGCCGACGCCGCCCATCCGCCTGCCGCAGCCGCGGCGGCCGACAAGGACAAGGGCGCGGCCCCCGAGGCCGCCGCCAAGCCCGCTGGCGGTGGTGGCTTTGCTGCATTTATTCCGCTCATTGCCGCGATCGTCATCGCTCCAGTTCTTTCCTGGGCCGTCGGCCAGTTTGTGCTCATGCCCAAGCTCAAGAAAGAGCTCGCCGTTCCGGTCGATCCGCACGCAATCGCTCCGGCCGAACATGTGGCTGAAGAAGCTTCTGCTGGCGAAGGCGGCAAAGAGGAAAAAGGCGGACACGGCAAAAAGGGCGAGGCTGGCGCTAACGGCGCTACCTACGAATTTGAAAATGTGGTCGTGAATCTCGCCGGCACCATGGGTACGCGTTACCTCAAGACCGCGTTCCTTGTCACCGGGACGGAAAAATCCCTTCGCGCCACCTTCGAGAACAACAAGCCGAAGATGGTCGATGTTACCATCAACGTTCTCTCTTCGCTCTCGCTCGCCGATCTCGAGGAGGCCGGCGCCAAGAACCTTATTCGGGAAAAACTGATCGGCGCCTATAATCAGGCCCTCGGCAAGAAACTCGTCGAGCAGGTCTATTTTTCCGACTTCGTCGTGCAGTGACCTGAACCATCTAAAACCGCCATGGCAGACGACCAAAATCTGAGCGATGTTCTCGACCAAAGCGAGATCGACAAACTGCTCTCCGAGGCCACAGCGCCGGCGAAGCAGCAGATCTTTCGCGCGGACGGAAAACGGGTTGAAGGCGGCGACATGCCGAAAATCGAGACCTACGATTTTCGCAATCCCGTCTTTCTCACCGAGGTCGAGCTGCGTCGCCTTCGTCTGCTGCACGAGGATTTCATTCGTTATCTCACCGCCCGGCTCTCGCTCTTTCTCCGCATGGAGTTTGCCCTCAAGATGGCGAAACTCACCACGCTGACCTACGCGAAGTTCGCCGACAGCCTGCCCAATCCGACGCACCTTTGTCTTTTCAAAGCCGAACCTCTCCTGGGTGTCGGCATTCTCGACGTCAACCCGCGCCTCGCGCTGACCCTGGTTGATCGCATGCTCGGCGGCCGCGGACATTCGGTGAAGCTCGAACGTTATCTCACCGAGATCGAAATGGCCCTTCTGGAGGACATCATCATGATCATCCTCGAGGAGTGGTGCCACCAGTGGAAACACGAGAAGGAACTTCATCCCCAAGTGATCGGCCATGAGAACAACGGCCGTTTCCTCCAGACTTCGCCGAAGGATGCCATTGTACTCGGCCTGACGCTGGAGGTGAATTTCGGCGATTGCTCCGAGCAAATCCAGATCGGCGTGCCATACTACACGATAGAACCAATGGTCCGCGCCATGCAGGCCCGCCGGCAGAAGGATGCCACGCCCGGCGGCGTCAGCCTCAAGGCCGAATGGAAACCCATTTACGAGCACATCACCATCCCGGCCCGCGCCGAATGGGATGCTTTTGAACTTTCGCTTCGCGAAATCAGCAACCTGCGTGTCGGCGACGTTATCGAGATGCCCGCCAACATCCTCGAGGAAACCCGCGTCACCCTGAACGGCTCGCCGAAGTTTGTCGGCACCGTCGGCCTCGACGGCGACAAGGTTGCCGTGAACCTCACGAAGAAAATCGCTGCCGAACCATCGTTTATCCCTCGTCCCACTCCCGCCAATGGAAGATAAAACCCTAGATCTTGTCCTCGACGTTAAAGTCAAGGTAACCGTCCAACTCGGCTCCTGCCAGCTTCCCATGCGCGAAGTGCTTGAGCTTGCCCCGGGCGCCGTGATTCAGCTCAACCAGCATGCGAGCGATCCCGTGGGTCTTTATGTCAACGACAAGCTTATCGCCTACGGTGAGGTTGTGGTCGTTGACGACAGTTTCGGCATTAAAATCACAGAACTTGTCGGCTCCAAGCCGGCCTCCTGAAGACCGCTTCATGCAGGCTTAAACCTCAACTTTGTTCTTCAACCGGCCCGGTCGCAGGCCCGCATCGCTTCATGACTTTCCCCAAAGCCTTTACCAGCGTCACCCGCTGGCTGCTAGTGGTAATCGGCTGCGCCGTTTTGGCGACGGCGCAGCCGATGAGTAGCAGCCCCGCTCCCGCTGCGCCTGAGGCCGCCGAACCCGCGAAACGCCCCGGCGATACCGTCATTTATCCGAAGAACTCGGCCGAACCGAATAAAACCGCTACAAATCCCGAGCGCGACACCGGTCGCTCACTTATTGTGGTTGTGGCGCTTCTCCTCGCCGCAGGCGGCGGCTGGCTCATCCTTCAACGCCGCAAGGCCGGACCCGCCGGCGGCCGTGGACGGAAACTCCAAATCGACGAAACCAAACCCTTGGGCAACCGGCAGTACCTCGTGGTCGCCGACTACGACGGCAAAAAATTCCTTCTCGGCGTCACCCCCGGCCAGATTCAAATGCTCACGCCGCTGGATCAAAACCGTACGGCTAACAGCCAATCGGAGGCCAAGCCATGAACGCCTTAGCGGTAGAGCGCGTTGGTTCTGTCTGGGGTGGAGCGCGTTGTCGCCAACGCGCTTGGTTTGCTCTCGGAAAGCGTCTTGAGGTCAAGCCGCTCCACCTGCTGTTCCTGGTGGTTTCGCTTCTTTTCTTCTTCGTTCCAGCCGCCTCCGCCCAGACCGCGCCAGCTCCCGCTCCGGCACCGGCGTCTCCCGCCGCCACCACAACCACGGCGCAGAACCAACCGATGCGTCTGAACATCGGCCTCGAAGGCACCAGCAAGCCGGGCGATGTCAGCGTCGCGATCCAGATCGTGATCGTGATGACCCTGCTCACGCTCGCGCCGTCGATGGTGATTTTGATGTCGAGCTTCACGCGCATCGTGATCGTGCTCGGCTTTGTGCGCACGGCGCTGGGTGTGCCCAGCGCTCCCTCCAACCAGATCATTGTCGGTCTTTCGCTTTTCCTCACGTTTTTCATCATGGGCCCTGTCTTCGACAAGGTGAACACCGAGTCGCTCCAGCCCTATCTCAACGGCCAGATGACCTCCGCCCAAGCCTTCGACAAAGCGTCGGTGCCGATTCGCGATTTCATGCTGCACCAAACCCGCACGCGTGACCTTGAATTTTTTCTCGAACTCGGCCGCTTCGGCCCGACGCCCGTCGCCGAACTTCCCATGCGTGTGGTGATTCCCGCGTTTGTCATCAGCGAACTGCAAACCGCCTTCCAAATGGGTTTCCTGCTTTTCCTGCCCTTTCTCGTTATCGATTTCCTGGTCTCGTCCGTGCTGATGTCCCTCGGTATGATGATGATGCCGCCAACCGTCGTCGCCTTGCCTTTTAAACTGTTGCTCTTCGTCCTCGTCGACGGTTGGCATCTCGTCGTGAAAAGCCTCGTGGAGAGCTTCAGGCTGTGACCGTAAAAAGGATCACAGATCATGGGTGATAGGTCATTGGCCTTGAAAACAACCCATCACCCAGAACCAATAACCCATCGCCGTCTCCTCCCATGACACCCGAAATGGCCATCGATATTTTCAAGAACGTGGTCACGTTCTCGCTCTACATCGTCGCCCCGTTTTTGGGTGTGATGCTAATAGTAGGTCTTGTCACCAGCTTGCTGCAATCGGTAACCAGTATTCAGGAACAAACGCTGACCTTCGCGCCGAAGCTGATCGCGCTCGCCCTGCTTTGTTTCGCCCTGGGACCCTGGCTCGTGCGGTCGCTGACCGACTTTGCCGTGCGCGTCATCAGCCAGATGGGCACGTTGGGACACTGAATTTGGGTCATGGGTCATAGGCGATAGGTCATAGACCCCGCATGCCTCTTCTCACCGCCATAACCCATCACCCACCGCCTTCTTCCCATGCCTGTTGAGCAACTCTTCACCTGGATGATGGTTTTCCTGCGGGGGCTGGGTGTGATTTTGTTGCTCCCGACACTCGGCAGCCGTCCGTTGCCCCCGGTTTTGCGCGCGGCGATTTCGGCCTTGGTGGCGACTTTGCTCTACGGATTGGTTCCGCACGCAGCGAGTCTGCCGTCGGGTAATGCCGGTCTGATCACGGCCGCATTGGGTGAGGTGATGCTCGGGCTGGTTTTTGGTTTCATGGGGAGGCTGATTTTTTCCGCGGTCGACATGGCGGGCCGCATGATCACGCAGGAAATCGGCCTTTCGGCGGCGCCCGGCATCGATGCGCCGACACCGGCGACCGAACCGCTGGCGGCGTTTCTCTCCACTTTTGCCGGAGTGCTGTTTTTCCTCTTGGGCGGCCATCTTGGCGCCTTGAGCGGTTTTGCGCGAAGCTTCGATATCGCGGCGGCGGGTGCGCCGGCGTTCAACGTGCTTTCCATCGAGCATCTGGTTCGGGGCACGGCACGCGTGATCGAGCTGGGCTTTCGCATGTCGGCGCCATTTATCGCGATGAATTTCCTGATCACGATGGCTTTTTCCGTCTTGGGCCGCGCGGTGCCGAAGATGAGCGTATTTATCCTGAGCTATCCGTTGCGTGTGCTGGTAGGCATGATCCTGCTGGCCGGCGCCGGCGATTCTGCTCGCACGCTACCTCTCCCCCGAATTCGAGGCCTTGCCCTACAAAATGCTCGATATGGTCGGCCACTGAACCGCAAAAAAGAGCCTCCGGAAACCGGAGGCTCTTGAAGATAGCGGATTCTTGGAGGTTAGAACTTGCCACTAATGCCTGCCGTCCAGAGGGCGCCGAATTTAGCCCGGCGAGTGATAACATTTGAGCTGATCGAATAGGTCGTCAAAGGTTCATTGAAGATATTGCGACCGTTCGCGAACAGCGTCAGTTTTTTAGTCAGGGCATAGCCCACGCTGATATCTATCATGGTGCGCTGACGTGAGAAGTTAACTATTCCAGCATTCGCTGCACCATTGTTGATGATGAGGCCTTTATCATCAAGGAGGGCAGAGTCTCTATGATACCCTGTGCGGTTGACTGCAAAACGAGCGCTGAATTTCTTGTATGCGTAGTTCAGACCTCCGTTGCTTATATCTTTTGCAGAACCCAGATAATTATCCCAGCTGTCGTAGATCAGATGTGTATGGTTAGCGAACAGGCTCAAACCCGACAGCGCGCCGGGAAGGAATGAGAGCGATTGGTTGTAATTTAGTTCAAAACCCGAGTTATGGGCTTTGGCGACGTTGTCCCAGACGTTAAAAAGAGAACCCGGGGGCGCTCCTGTTTGGTAATTCGTGTTACCTACAAGTAGAAACCCATTTGGATCAACATAGTGAGGCTTGCGTCTCTGCAGGTCCTTGATGTCTGTGCGGAAGACACTGAAGGCGACGCTGCTATTTTGATTTTTACCGAAGTAGTATTCGATGTCCCAGTTAACGCTTCGAGCATACTCTGGACGAAGGTCTGGATTATTGACGTTGCCAGTTGCAGTGGGCGGAACGGCAGTTTCGTTTGATATCGTATAGCCCGGGAACATATTAGCAAAATCGGGTCGGGTGATCGAATCGTGGTAGGAGGCACGGGTAAGCAGATTGGGCGTTATCTGGTAATTTAGGTGTAGGTATTTGAACAGGTCGCTGTAAGTGGTACCTGCCGCGCTGCGATTGCCGCCGTAACGGGCCAGAACATAGGGGTAGAATGCAGGAGTTGTTGCACCTGGTGCAGCTGTGGTCGGAGCATTGCCGAGATTGATCTGAGCCTGTCGATTGCCGATGTCCAACGGACCTTTGCCGCGGGTGCGTGTCGCTTCAAAGCGAACGCCCGGGGCGACCGAGAATCTCCCGATCTTCCAGATGGTTTGGAGATACGCCGCGTTGACCTGCTCGCTCACGTTTGTCGTGTTTTGGAGCAAGGTTTGCATCAACTGCACGTCATTGCGCCCTGTGAACCAATCAGGATGGTCACGCATGGTTTGAGCGAGGCCCCAACGGTCCAAGTTTGTTAGACCATTTGCATTGGTTCCCATGTCGAAATTCATCCGGTAGTAAGGCTCACCGAAGGGCGCAGCATTGTCGTCGGCAGTATTGGCGACATGGTCTGGTCCAACAAAAGTGTAGGACTCGTTGTTCTTCCGGAGATAGACATTGTGAGCCAACTCGTTCACGGAGAAACCCCACTTCACTGTGACTGGGTACTTTAAGACGAAGGGATAACGGAAATTCAATTGGGCACTGTATCTCTCATCATCAGACGCCCTGTCGTTCGAAAGCACAGTGTTAACCCGATAGTTACTGAGATTTTGCCAGTTGTTACCTGCTAGTTGGGTGAATTGCACACCTGTATCATCGGGCCCAGCGCGATTGAACCGGAATTGGCTGCCAGTCAAATTAGTAGTTCCTGCAGCCCAGAGGAAACCGTCGGGGAGATCTGAATACCAGTTTGTCGCTCGCGAGAATTGGGCTTGGGCATCTATTTTCAGAGCACCTACAGTGTATTCACCATATGTCGTCCAAGTGAATGTCGCGCCGTGTTTGTTGGTCGCCCCGCCGCCTTGATTGAAGCTTGTATTGACGTAGGTTCCAGTTCCTTGGGTGGCCACGGTCTGCGAGGTTTGCGAATTCCATGAGTACTCGACCGATGGATCGACCGCACCTGTCGGGGAATTGATAGTTCCTTGGCCAGCTCCTGTGCCTGCCATATTTATGCTGATATCGCGGCTATAAAAGCGGGCCTCGTATGTATTGTAATCAACGCGGGTGTAGATCCAAGCATTTGGACTGAATTTGTAGTCGATACGGGCATTGTAGTTGATGCGTGTACTGACTTTCGGCGAATCACGGAAGCCGAAGCTTGTGACGATCGGAACCTCAGTGTCATTGTTAAAAGCATTCGAGTCCCATCGGTAACCGACTGTTTCCGCTTTTTGTTCAGCAAAAGTTTTGGAATAAGTTACGCCAGCTTGAATACCCAGTTTTCCTGCGATCAAGACGTCCGCATAGGAAAGGCTGAAGTTGGGCATGACTTTACGGTTGCGGCCGTTGTCTGGTCCGGGGGAATTCTGGAACCAGTCATAGCTATTGAGGGCCATGCTGGCCCCAAAATTGATGCGGCGGCCTTTGCTGTCGAAGGCGCCTTTGCTACGCAGATTGACCACGCCAGCTACTGCGCTGGCCTGCTGATCAGGGGTGGGGGTTTTGGAGAGCTCCACGGTTTCGATACTGGCGATAGAGAGCTGTTCGAATTCAAACGCGCGGCCCGTACCTACGTTTGAAGAACCTGCGCTTGCAACGGGAGCACCATCCATAAGGACAACTGTGTATTTCGGGTTCATACCGCGAATGCGGATCTGGCGTGCGTCCGCTTCGGTGTAATCGATCGCGACGCCTGACATGCGTTTCAAAAACTCACCGGCGTTACCTTCAGAGACATCGCCAAAGGCGTCGGCTGCGATGACTTGCTTCATATTGACCGCATTGCGTTGTTCCTGGAGAGCCTTGGCATTACCTTCCCTTTCGCCAGACACCACGAACTGATCGAGGAGGATAGCATCTTTATTGTAGTCGGAATTGGTAAGGTTGAAATCTTTGGTGGTAGTTCCGCCAGCTGTGACTGTGACGGTCTGTTCCAAGGTATCGAGTCCGGCGAACTCGGCCTTGATTTTGACTTCACCTGCCGGGACGTTGAGCAGGCGGAAGTTACCGCCGGCTTCTGCAACGGCGGTGATGTTCGTGCCTTCGACGGAAACGACGGCGTTGCGGAGGTAGTCGCCGGTGCCGGCGTTCATGACGCGGCCGGTGACAGTTCCAGTGCCGGCGGATTGGGCTTGGACTGCGATGGGGAGCAGGCCGATAACGATGGCGAGCCAGGCAAACAGCGGGCTCAACCAGCGAAACCGGTGCGATTGCGATAGTGACTTGTTGGAGGTCATATGGCTTTCAGGGTTCGTTGTTGGGTTGGTGGAGGGAAAAGGTCGCGGCGGAGGTCCGCGCGAAATCACGGCTCGGCTGTCAGGCATCTCGCGCCTGATACAACGAGTTTTTGAGGGCAATTTTGTCCTGCAAGGGGTAGTTAGGGAAAGGCGCACAAAGGTCTTCGTGGGGGAAAGACAGTTGCGGCGAGCTGGTTTGTTGGGGAACGGAGCGTAACCAAGAGGTCTTTGGGGAAGGGTCTTGGCGATGTTCAAATTACTCTTACAGTAAGAAATGTCAGCGGATGTCTGTCTCCATTTCCGGTTTTCTATCCGAAAATTGAATACGCGGACTGCTCTTCGGGCGGCAGGTGCAGTTGATTTCGGAAAGTTATTTCCGGGACTACCCTGAAAGACGGCCGGCTCAGGTCGTCAGTGGAAGCAGCTCGTCGAGGGGGCGCGCCTGGGCGGCGAGTTCGGACTGCATCTGCTTGATGTGTGAATCGTAGGTTGGCGGTGGATTCGGGTTGCGGTAGAAGACGCCGGTATAGAGTTCGGTGCTGTAGGCGGAGGCGAGGTCCATGGCGCGCAAGCGGTCGCTCGGATCGTGGCCGAGGTCGGCGAGTTTCTTCATGCGCGCTTTTTGCGCCTTCATCTGATTCTCGACGTCGCCGTAGGTCACGCAGGGCGATTGGATGTTCACAAAAGAGAAACCCGGATAACGGATGGCTTCTTCGATCAACTTAGTGAGTTGATCCATTTCCGAAGGAATTCCCTGGGCGACGAACCCGGCGCCGTAGGCAAGGACGTAGAGGAGCGGGTTGACCGGCTCTTCGATGCTACCGTAGACGGAGGAGGAGGTTTTGGCGCCGCGTGGCGAGGTGGGCGAGAGCTGGCCTTTGGTAAGGCCGTAAATCTGGTTGTCCATCACGATGTACGTGAGATCGAGATTGCGACGAATGGCATGCGGGACATGGCCGCCGCCGATGGAGAAACCATCGCCGTCGCCACCGGCGCAGAGGACGAGGAGCTCGGGGTTGGCCATCTTGATGCCTTGGGCAATCGGGAGGGCGCGGCCGTGAACGGTGTTGAAACCGTAGGCGGTCGTGTAGCCGGGGATGCGACTGGAACAGCCGATGCCGGAGATGAACGCGATTTCGTGCGGCGGGCGACCGATGTTGGCCAAGGCGCGATAGAGGGCGGTGACGACGCCGTAGTCGCCGCACCCGGGGCACCAGATGGGTTTGAGCGAACTTTTGAAATCCTTGGCAGTGTAAACTTCGGGTTCGGGCGGCGGCGTGCAGGAGCAGTTGCTCATTTTTCGAAAAGTTAAGGTGGAAGTTTAAGTTGAAGCCTGTTGGCGGTGGTGGGGCGTTAGGCTTTCGCGAGGGCCTGGATTTTTTCGACCAGGTCTTCGGGGGCGATCGGGTTGGCGCCGCTTTTGGCGTGAGCGGTGAAATTTTTCGGCACGTTGATCCACATGCGGATGATTTTGTGGAGCTGGCCCTGGTGCGATTGCTCGACGACGAGGCAATGGTTGAGCGAGGCGAAAAAGTCCTGGTAGATTTCCTCGACGACGGGGTAGAGCAGCTTGGGGACGAGGACCTTGACCTTGAGGCCGGAAGCGCGGGCTTTGCGTACGGCTTCCAAGGCGATGCCGGCGACGCTGCCCCAGGCGATGAGACCGATTTTTGCATCGGCGTCGCCTTCAAGGAGGAAGAGGTCGCGGCGCTTCTTGAGCGGATCGAGCTTGTTGAGCCGCTTGTCGTTCATCTTCGCATGCATTTCGCCATTGGAGGTGGGCGAGCCCTTTTCGTTGTGTTCGATGCCGGCGGCGAGATAGGCGCCGCCCTTCATGCCGGGGTGGCTGAGTGGGCTGATGCCGGTGTCGGTGAGCTTGAACCGGGTGTAGTTTTCCAGTTCGGCCTCGGTGGGGCGAAGGCGGTCGATGAGCTTGAATTTAGTGGTGTCGACCGGATCGACAATCTCCTTGCGCTGGGCGATTTCCTGGTCGGAGAGCACGATGACGGGCGTCTGGTATTGCTCGGCGATGTTGAAAGCCTCGACGGTGACGTCGAAACAGTCGCTCACGCCAACCGGCGCGAGGATCGGGCGGACGTTGTCGCCATGGGCGGAGAAGGCGGCGGCGAACAAGTCGGCCTGCTCGCGTTTCGTCGGCATGCCGGTGGAAGGGCCGCCGCGCTGGACGTTGACGCACACGAGCGGAAGTTCGGCAACGCTGGCGAGGCCGAGGGCTTCGGTCTTGAGCGACAGGCCGGGGCCGGAAGTGGCGGTCATGGATTTCACGCCGGCGAACGAGGCGCCGATGGCGGACGCCACGCCGGCGATTTCGTCCTCGGCCTGAAGGACGGAGCCGCCGTACTTGAGCAGTTCTTTTTGGAGATACTGCATGATTTCGGTGGCGGGCGTGATCGGATAGCCGCCGAAAAACTTGCAACCGGCAAAAATCGCGGCGGCGCCGCACATTTCGTTGCCGTCGGTAAGGACTTTGCCCGCGACCTTGCCGCCGGCGGGCGGTGAAAGGCGTTTGTCCTGGGCGAGGGGATTTTTCTGGGCGTACTCGATGCCGGCGGCGAAAGCGCGATCGTTGGCGGCGAGGACTTCCTCGCCTTTTTTGGCGAACTTTTTGTGGATGCCGTCGAGGATGGCTTTTTGCGCGAGATTGAACCAGCCCGCGAGCAGGCCGAGCACAACGTTGTTTTTGGCGAGCATCACGCCGGCGGACTTCATGGCCATTTCCTCCATCGGCACGGCGAGGGCGATGGCGGGCTTCACCTTCAGCGGCACGGCGTCGGGCGCGACCTTGGTCTTGGCTTCGTAGATAACAATTGTTTCGGGTCCGGTGGGAAGCTCGCCGCCGAAGCGCAGGAAATCCTCCCAGTTGAGCACGACGGCCACGTCGAGCGTGCCGCCGGGGTTGAGCACGGGTTGCGTGGAGACGCGAAGCCGGCACGACGATTCGCCACCGCGGATTTGCGAGCCAAAGCTTTTGGTGAGAATGGCAAAATAACCTTCTTTGGCGGAGGCGTTGATGAGCGATTCGCCGGCGGAGACGATGCCGTCGCCACCGGAGCCGGCCATACCAATGATCAAGTCGTGCAACATAAAATTATAGGTTTTGCCCGGGGGGAGCGGGGTGCTTCAAGCAAAAGCGGCGCTGGGCTGAAGAAAGCTGGGGTTTTTTTGAGGGGAATCAAGCTGAGTGCTGCCTCACCGGAAGTTTTTACGAAGCTTGAGAAGGTTTTTGACGTGGCGCGGCTGGCCGCACAGGGTTTCCGGCGTGAGCGAAATGCACCAAACTCTGTTGTTAAATATTCTGCGCTGGCTGGCCCGTCATGCGGGCTTCCCGCAATCCCGTTTGCCCGCGCAGGCGGAGCGGCTGCTTTTGCTGACGGTGGCGGCGCAGATCGACGAAGCCATTGAGAAAGCCCGGCCGAGTTACCTGATCCAGAGCAGCGACCGCGCCATGGAGTCCGCGCAACGCCAGCATGCCGAACGCCGCCGGCGGGTTCACTATAAGTGCGACAACAGCGCGAAGGTTTAAGTCCGGGGTTCCCGACGTTTGTGCGCTTGCCAATTGCGAGTTTCTTTCGGCCTTATAGCCGGGTGAATGTCCGTGCAGTTTGCCTCTGTTTGATGGTTTTAACCGGTCTTGCGATCCCGCTGCCCGCCGCCGTCGAACGCACGGTTGAAAAGAGCTTTTCCGTGGCAACGGGTGCGCTGTTGAAAATAGACACCGTTCAAGGCGCCATCCGCATCGAGTTGTCGCCGGACAATCAAATCCACGTGCTGGTACGCGAGGGGATGGAGGTCGACGACGAGGCTGCGGCCGACAAACGCCTGAAAGATCTGGATCTGCGCCTTGAGCAAGTCGACGGAACGGTTTCGGTAAAGGCGCGTTATCTGCGCGCCGTACGCTGGACGTGGCAAAGCTGGCCACCGGTGACCTTGTCCTTCGTGGTGAAAGTGCCGCGCGCGTGCAACCTGGACCTCGTGACAACCGAGGGAGACATCACGATTGGCAATCTCGATGGCTCAATTCATGCCCGCACCGAGGCCGGCGCGATTTTCACCGGCGAGGTCAAAGGCGCGGTTCAGGCCACCAGCCTGCGGGGCGACATTTCCGTGACGGCGTGCTCTGGCGAACTGACGATTACCGCCAAATCAGGCAATGTCACGGTCGGTCGACCGGGCGGCCTGACCAAAATTTCCGGCTCAGGCGGCCTCATCGAAGTGCAAAACGCCCGCGGCAACCTCCGCGTCGACGCGGATGGCGCGGACATCAAAGTCGGTTTTGCGCATCCCTGCACCGAAAGTGCCGAACTGCGCGCGGCGGGCGGCGATATTGAAGTGATTTTGGATACACGCAGCATCTGCACGATCCGGGCCAATTCCTCGCGTTTCGGGCAGGTGAAATTGAAGAATTTCCCAGGCGCGATTGAATCAGGCGAGGCCGGTTCGTCCCATGTCGTTGCCACGCTCAATGGCGGCGGTCCGCTCGTGAAAATCGATGCCAGTGGCGGCAATGTCCGCCTGACGGGCCGCGCACCGTAAACGCTGCCGGCTGCGTTGTGGCTCCGGAGAAAGATCGCGATCACGAAGAAAAAATTTGGATAGAGCGTACGTTGCGTCTTTGTTGTTCACGATGACTATTGCCGACGCCTTTGCCGAACTCGATGCCAAGCTGAAGCAGATCCACCTGCTAGACACAGTCGCCAGTCTCCTTGGCTGGGACGAACAAGTCAACCTGCCCCAAGACAGCGCCGATCAGCGCGCCGCGCAACGCGCGGTCATGGCCGACGTGCAACATGTCGCCGCCACGGCGCCGCGCATCGGGGAATTGCTGGCCCTGTTGGAAAACGCCCGCGATACGCTGACCGATGACCAACGCGTGGTGCTGCATTGGGCGCGTCGCGATTACGACAAGGCGACCAAGTTGCCTGCCGAGTTTGTCCGGGAAAAAGCGGAGCAGGGCAGCCGCGGTTATCAGGCGTGGAGAAATGCCCGCGAGAAAAACGATTTCGCCAGCTATGCGCCGGTGCTCGCGAAAAATATCGAACTGGCGAAACGCGAGGCCGCATACCTTGGCCAGGGTGACGCGCCCTACGACTATATGATCGATTGTTTCGATCCCGGCATGACAGCGGCGGCGATCGAGAAGCTTTTCGACGAATTGAAGGCTGGTCTTGTGCCATTGGTTCGGGAAATCACGTCGTCAAAAATCAAAGCCAACGAAGAAGCGCTGCGGGGTTTCCCGGTTGAACGGCAGCAGACATTTCTGCGCGAAGTCACGGAGCGCATCGGCTTCGATTACGCGCGCGGCCGCATCGACGTTTCGCCGCATCCGTTTTGTTCGGGCAGCGGCGCGGACATCCGCATGACGACCCGTTATCACACCGACAATCCGCTCGGGTCACTTTTCGGTTCCATTCACGAAACCGGCCACGGTTTGTACGAGCAGGGTTTGCCGATCGAACAGCACCACACCGCACTCGGTCGTGCCGTTGGCATGGGCGTGCATGAATCGCAAAGCCGTCTTTGGGAAAACCAAGTCGCGCGCAGCCGCGGTTTTTGGAAGTTTTTCGAACCGAAGTATCGCGCGGCATTTCCCGAACAGTTGAAACCGGTTTCCTCGGATGAGTTGTACCTTGCCATCAACGCGGTCGCGCCGACGCTGATCCGCACCGAATCCGACGAAGTCACCTACAATCTGCACATCGTGCTGCGCTTCGAATTGGAGAAAAAACTTTTCGCCGGAACGCTGGCGGTGGCGGATCTTCCGCGAGCATGGAATGCGCTCAGTCGCGAATTGCTTGGACTGGAGCCGTCGAATGACAGCGAAGGCGTGCTGCAGGACGTGCATTGGAGCGACGGCGGTTTTGGGTACTTCCCGAGTTATTGCATCGGCAACATGATGGCGGCGCAGCTTTGGTATCACCTCTTGAAACTGCGCCCGCAGCTGGAGGCGGACTTCGCGCGTGGAGATTTCATCTGGTTGTTGAAATGGCTCCGCGAGAACATTCACGCGCAAGGGCGCCGCTTTGACACGCTGGCGCTGGTGAAGCGCGCCACCGGCGAACCGCTTTCGCCGCAGTATCTCCTCAGATATCTGAAGGAGCGCTACGGGCCGCTGTATCTGGGGTGAAATCCCAAAAACCAAACGGACAAATTCCAAATAATTGCTGATATTTTTGTTATTTGGAGTTTTGGTATTTGGGATTTTCCATGACTCTGATCGACACTCACACCCACCTCGAACCGTTCATGCGCAAGGGCCAGTTGGACGGCGTGCTGGAACGCGCGCGCAATGCAGGGCTGGAAGCAATGATCGCGGTGGGCACGTCGCCGGAAGACTGGACGATTTACCGCGATCTCGCGAAGAAGCATTCGGGTTTCGTCCATTACAGCGTGGGTCTGCATCCCTGTTATGTGGATGAACGCTGGTCGAAGGCGGTGGCGCAGATCGAGAGTTTTTGGAGCGAAGGGGCGGCGGTTTTACCGGTGGCGCTTGGTGAGGTGGGGCTGGATCGTTTTCATTTGCCGAAAAAGGACCTCGCAGCGGCAGATCGGATCTTTCGCTGGCAGCGCAGCGCCTTCGCGGCGCAATTGGAAATTTTCAAGCACCTTAAATGTCCGATGATCATTCATGCCCGCGATGCCTTCAAGGAGTGCGTCGAGATGATCGACGCCAGCGGTGTGGATTGGAGTCGCGTGGTTTTTCACTGCTTCGGCGACGACGCCCCGCAGGTGGAGGAATTGAAACGCCGGGGCGGATATGCGTCTTTCACGGGAATCCTAACCTATCCCAAGGCGGAAAACGTCCGCGCTGCGGCGAAGGCCCAGGGCTTGGAGCGGTTGATGGTGGAAACGGACGCGCCTTATCTCACGCCTGATCCGCACCGCGGAAAACAGAACGAGCCGGCCTTTGTGAAACACACGGCTGAATGTGCCGCGAAAATGTTTGGTGTGCCCTTCGAGGAAGTGGCTCGGGTGACGACGGCCAATGCGAAACGGTTCTTTTCGCTTTGAGGTTATTTCTTACCGCGCGATTTTAACGGTCGGCCGATCAACCAAGCGATCGTGACTGAAGCAAGCATCCACGGTGCAGTCGCGCCGCCACCGCCTTTGGTTGGCGCGGGCGGCAGTGAGCCTGACGAACTGGAAGATGACGAGGAGCTGCTGCTCGAACTGGAGGACGACGAAGAGCTCGAACTGCTGGAGCTGGAGGACGAGGACGAACTCGACGAAGAAGAGCTGGAGGAACTGGCGAGCGTGGAGACGTTGATGGGCGCAGTCTTGGCGGAGACGTTGTTGGCGGCGTCATAGGCGTTGACGGAATACGTGTAGGAGGTGCCGGCGGTGAGATTGGTGTCGGAGTAAGTCGTTCCAGGAATGGTAGCGATCGCGGCGGTGCTATTGTTGCGATAGATGCCATAGCCCGTGACGCCGACGTTGTCGGTCGAGGCCGTCCAACTGAGATTGATGCGGGAACTGGAGGCGGCTGTACCTGTGAGGTTGGTCGGCACGGTAGGCGGCGTGGTGTCGGTGGTGACGTTGCCACGCAGCGGATGCGGATAGGTGTACGGCGTATAGTTGAGCATCCAGGCGCTGCCGTTCCATACGTAGAGCACGCCGTCGGAGCCGAGTGTATTCAGATTCCAATTCCCCTGGTCGGTGACCCAGAAGGCGACGTTGGTCTTGGTTGGAGCGGTCGCGTTCATTTGCGCCGTCGTGCCAATGCCGACTCCGGCGGAACCATTGAACGAGGAAACTTCGTTGTAATAGTCGCGGTTGGCGTTGAGCACGCCGGTCATGTCGGTGCCATAGGAAAGCGAGGGAATCCAGTTGGACGAGCCTTGCCGATTGCCCCAGAGGTACATCGGTTCGGAGGCGCCAATCTTCGGGTCTTTGCCTACGCCGATTTGATCGTCAATCGGGTAGTTGGCCGCGGTGAGCCCGCCGTTGACCACGTAATATTCGTTGAGGATCAGCCAGACGGCCGAGGTGTTGGAGGCGAAGTTGTTGAAGACGCGTCCGGTGCCGCCGCGCAGTTCCATCGCCGCCCAGTAACCGTCGCCGGTCCACGTGTTGTTGTAGATCTCCATGTGGCGGACGCCGCGGGGCGGAGTGTTCGAATATTTGCCGTGGCCATCGACTTTCATCGCGCCGGTGATCGTGCAAAATCGGACAACACAACGGCTGTTGCTGTTGCAGTCGGTCACGTAGCCTGAGCCGCCGAAAGTGCAGTCTTCGATAAAAAAGTTACTGGCGCCGCCCATGGTGCTGTCGGTCTGCCAGGAATCGGAGGGGCCGCGGAGGAAAATGAGTTCGTTTTCGCCCGAACCACCTGTTATCGAGCAGTTGTCGACGAGCCCGTACGAGCCTGCATAAATGAAGTAGCCATTGATACTGGTTGTGCGGCCCTGGTACTTGATGTCGGTGATGCGAAAGCCGTTGGCTGAGGCGGAAAATGCCGTGCCGCTTCCAACGGACGTGGGCGTGCGAATGGTGAAACTTTTGAGCGTAGCCGCGGCGGAAATGGAAACAACGCCCGTGGTCCAGGAACCGGCGGTGGAAGAAATGTCGATGATGGTTTGATCCTGACCGGCACCGGCAAGAGTGATGGCTTTGTTGACGGAGAGGGAACTACCGTTTGCACCCCAAGTGGCAGTGCCGGCGGGGATGTTGACCGTTTCACCGACGACGGCGGTATTGATCGCGGCCTGAACATCGGCTTGCGAGGCTGAGGCGGCGGTGACGGCCGCATGGGCCGACGAGGAGGCGGAAATAACAAGTGCGCCAAGGACGCTGCGTCCTCCAAAAATCAGGGGTGCGATTTTCATTGTGCCAATGAGATTGATAGGGCCAGCGTCGGGATTGCGCTGTGCGTATCAAATCATTTTGGACGGAAGACGATGTTTCACAGCTTTTTAGGAGTATCTGACTTAGCTCAATCAACGCCTCGCAATCGAACTGCGATTCGTCCAATACATTGGGCCACTTATATGTTCACTCCCGGAATCATCGGAACTCCTAACACAGCCAATGCGACGCGCGTTCTCATGCTCGGCTCGGGCGAACTTGGCAAGGAGGTCGTGATCGAGCTTCAGCGTCTTGGCTGTGAAGTGATCGCGTGCGATCGTTATCAAGGGGCGCCAGCAATGCAGGTGGCGCACCGCAGTCATGTTTTCCCGATGTTGGATGGTATCGCTTTGCGGCGGGTGATCGCGCGCGAGAAACCGGATCTGGTGGTGCCGGAAATCGAGGCGATCGCGACCGACGTGTTGGTGGAACTCGAGCAGGCCGGGCAACGTGTGGTGCCGACGGCGCGCGCGGCCAAGCTCACGATGAATCGCGAGGGCATCCGCCGGCTCGCGGCGGAGGAATTGAAGCTGCCGACTTCGCCATATCGCTTCGTAGCGACCGAGGATGAGGCGCTGGCTGCTGGTTCGGCGTTGGGTTTTCCTTGCGTGTTGAAACCGCTCATGTCGTCGAGCGGACACGGCCAGAGTGTGGTAAAAACGCCTGCCGACATGGCGAAGGCCTGGAAGTACGCACAGGAAGGCGCGCGCGCCGGAGCCGGACGCTGCATCGTCGAGGGCTTTATCAAATTCGACTACGAGATCACGGTGCTGACGGTGTCGGCCTCGAACGGCATCCAATGTTGCCCACCCGTCGGACATATCCAAATCGACGGCGATTATCGCGAGAGCTGGCAGCCTTGCCCGATGGCGGAAAAGGCCTGGGCGGAGGCGCAGCGCATTGCAAAAACCGTGGTGGGCGCGCTCGGCGGTTGGGGGATTTTTGGCGTCGAGTGTTTTGTGCGAGGCGAGGAAGTGATTTTTAGCGAAGTGAGTCCGCGGCCGCACGACACGGGGCTTGTGACAATCGGGAGCCAGCAGTGGTCGGAATTCGCGCTGCATGCGCGGGCGATCCTCGGGCTACCGGTGCCGCCGATCAAACTGCTGCGGCCAGCGTTCAGCGTGGCGCTGCTCGGACACGGCGACGGGACGCCAACGTTTTCAGGAGTGAGCGAGGCGCTCGCCGTGCCGGAAACGCATGTGCGTTTGTTCGGCAAACCGGAATGCCGCGGTCATCGCCGTCTGGCGGTCGTGGTGGCCTGTGGCGATTCGATCGAAGAGGCGCGCGAGCGGGCTCGCCAATCCGCCGCGGCGATCAAGATCACGCTGACGTGATTTCTATTCCGGCCATTTGGTACTGGTGGTTTTGATGGCGAAATAGCGCGAAAGCGTCCGGGTGAGCTCCTGTCGTTTGAGCGGTTTGGTCAGGTAGTCATCCATTCCCGCGGCAAGACAGAGTTCCGCGTCTCCCTGCATGGCGTGGGCGGTGAGAGCAATGATCGGTGTATGTTTGCCGCTGCCGGCTTCAAGCTGGCGAATCCGGATCGAGGCCTCGCGTCCGTCAAGTTCGGGCATTTGCACGTCCATGAGGATGAGGTCGTAATTAGTTCTTTTAAAGTGTTCGATGGCGGCAGTCCCGGTGGAGACGACATCGACGGCGTGGCCGCCAATTTCGAGCATTTTGCGCACAACGAGCTGATTGACCGGCGTATCCTCGGCAAGCAGGACGCGGAGCGCGCGGATTTTGCCCGATTCCGGAACTGGCGGAGTGGAATGCTTTTTGCGGTTGTGGCTGACGGTCCGGAGAATGTCGAGGAGCTGACGACGGAAGACCGGTTTGCGCAGCTTGTGCTCGATGTTGAGCGCGGCACAGCGTTCGTGGTCGGCCGGACGATCGGAAGCCAGCAGGAGGATGGCGGGGATTTTTGCGCAACCGGGGATCTTGCGGATCAGATCGATGGCATCGTAACCACTGGAGGTGCCGAGTTGTTCGTCAACGATCAGAAGAGCGAGTTCTGTTTTTGCAGCGACGATGCTGTTTCGTGCCTCGTCGGCGGTCGATGCCGTGAACGTGGAAACGTGTTGTTCAAGCAACAGTTTTTCCGTGGCCTTCCGGGCCAGGGGGTGGTCATCGAGAACGAGCACGGGGCCATTTAGGCGCAGGCTGATTGGTTCGGCTGGCGTCGCGGCTGAACCGACGGGGAGGGTGAGTTCAATATGAAACTGGCTGCCTTCTCCGGGCTGGCTTTCGGCGTAAATTTTGCCGCCCATGAGCGTGACCAGCTGGCGGCTGATTGTGAGACCGAGTCCGGTGCCGCCGTAACGGCGCGTCATCGAGGAATCGGCCTGGACAAAGGGTTGGAAGATCGCCTCGACGCGGTCCTTGGGTATGCCAATGCCGGTATCGCTGACGCAGATATGGAGGGGGCAGCTGGTTGAGGTGATGACCCCGGCAGGCTTGATGGAAAGCGAAACCGAGCCTTTTTCAGTGAACTTGATGGCGTTCCCCAGCGTGTTAAAGAGCACCTGGCGCAGCCGGTCATTGTCGCCGACGAGCATCGCGGGAATCGAGGCATCGAAGTCGCAGAGAAGTTCAAGTTGCTTCTGGGCGGCGCGCAGGGCCAGGGGCTCGATGACGTGCTGGACGCAATCGGCGAGGGAGAACTCGACGAGATCGAGCGTGAGTTTTCCGGACTCAATTTTTGAAAAATCGAGGATGTCGTTGATGACGGTCATGAGGGCGTCGCCGGAAGCGAGGACTGTCTTGAGATAGGAGGATTGCTCCTTGTTGTTGGATAGGCTCAGCGCGAGTTCGGTCAGGCCGATCACACCATTCATCGGCGTGCGAATTTCGTGGCTCATGTTGGCGACGAATTCGCTCTTTGCCTTGCTGGCGGCGAGGGCGGCATCGCGTGCAGCCTTGAGATCCTTGGTGCGTTCATCGACCTCCAGCATGAGGAGACGCTGTTGTTTGCGGAGCAGGCGGGTGCGCCACCAGAAAAACAGGCCAAACGAACTCAGGATGGCCACGCCGGCCAGAAACCAAAACCACCATGTCTCATAAGCATGCGGGGCAATGACAATTTTACAGGTGGCACCTTGTTCGTTCCAGAGATTGTCTTCATTGCAGGCGATGACGCGAAACGTGTACGTCCCCGGCGGAAGGCCGCCATAATAGGCTTCGCGCTGGCGCTTGGCGTCGATCCAGTCGCGATCCATCCCATCGAGGCGGTATTTGAAAAAGACGCGGTTGGGATCGCCGAGGCTGAGCGCTGTGTAGCGGAAGACGATTTCGCCGCGACCGGCGGGCACCTGAACGGTGGGCGCGGCGAGCATTTTGTGACGATCGGCCATGACGCTTTCGATGACGACATTGGGAACGACGTTGTTGATACGAATGCGTTCGGGTTTAATGACAGCGATGCCCTTCGTGGTGGAAACCCAGATGCCCTGGGCGCCAAGGTCGGCGAGAGCGGAAGGGCTGACGTTATTGGGCGCCGGGCTCCGCATGCCGTCGGATTCGTTGTAGAAAATATAGTCAAAGGTCGAAGCCCTGCCTTCCCAGACGGCGATGAGATCCGAGACCTTGGCCCGCAAAATGCCATTGCGCATGCTCAACCAAGCTTCTCCATCGCGCACGATCAGGCCATAACCGAGCCGTCCAAGGGCTTCGGGAAGTTTCAGGCGTTGGATGCCGTTGCTGGTAAAACGCTGCAATTCGAAATCGTCGCGCAAAAGCCACATCGTGCCGTCAGTGTGCTCGTGGAAAACCACCGGATTTCGAGGGCCTCTGTCGGCTGGTTCGTCAAACCGCGTCCATTTCTCGTTTTCCAAAACGGCCGTGCCCCGATCCCAGGCGACCCAGAGCCTACCTTTGGAATCTCCCGCCAAGGCGCGGGGCATGGCCTCCTTTAGCGGGGCGTCGGCTTTTTGAGTGACGCCATTTTTTGTATGAAAAAGGCCGCCACGATTGAGAATGGAAACCCAGAGATCGCCGGGACTGAGTTCGACGATGCCGCTGACGATGTTGTTGTAGGTCCGGTGCTGGTCGACCTTTCCGTCCTTATTGAGATGGTCGAGACCGTTGGCGTAATAACCGATCCAAAGACCACCGTCGCTGGCCTCGGAGAGGACCATGGGAGTATTATCAGCCAAGCCATCCTGCGTGGTGTAGACCTGCATGCCGGAAGGTTTGGCGTGGACGAGGCCGCCGCCGCCATTGGTGCCGACCCAAATCTCGCCGGAGCGCGTTTTGCAGATTGTGTTTATTGAGTTGATCGGCAAACCGTCGCGGGTGGTAAGGTTGGTGATCTTGGTATCGTGCAGGCGCATCACGCCGCTGTCCGTGCCGCACCAAAGGTTGCCCTCGATGTCCTCCTGGATGCAAAGAATGTGGCTGAGAGCTTCGTTGCCGTTGATCGTGACGGCCTCGATTTTCCCATTGGTGTAGCGGAGGAGTCCGTTGGGCGTGCCGATCCAGAGATTTTCGTCGCGATCGACGAAGAGGCTGCGGACGACTTCGATCTTGAAACCATTGGCGCCGGGGAATCTTTGAAGCTGGTTGTCTTTTAGGTGATAGAGACCAGTTTTGCTCGCGAGCCACAAGCCGCCCTCGCGATCCTCCGCGATCGATCTGATTTCAGGGTTGTTCGGGATGCGCGTGGTGTTGTCGAAAATCTCGCGAGTGCCGTCCTTTTTGATGCGGACCAGGATGCTGCCCATGACGAGGAGGTCGCCATTGCGGGCGCGGTGGAGCGCTTGAAAATACCAGCCGAGATCGTTTTTTGCACCGAGTTCGATTTTGGAAATACGACCGTCCTCCCACCGCAGCACGCTGCTTGTATTGGCGATGTACATACCGTTGCCGTCGACAAGCAGACCGGTGATTTCCGCGTTATCGATTTCGGCGCCGAGGGAAGGTTTGCTCCAGATTCCGTCGTGATACCACAGCACGCCCTTGCGCGTTCCGACCCAAAGCCGGTGGTGCATGTCTTCCGCAAGAAAGGAAACTTCGTCAAGGGGAAGCCCGCCAGTGTCCTTCGTGGAGAAATTCGTGAAGGTGACGCTGTCGAAACGACTGAGGCCAGCGCGTGTGCCGAACCACAGGTAGCCATCGCTCGATTGAAAAACACTGCGAACCGCGGAGTAGGGGAGACCATCCGTCATGTTCCAATCTGCGTAGTGATACTGAGTGGGCGCGCAGGCTGGATCCAACGCGCGCAGCGGCGCGGTCAGCGCGCAAACGAGCATCACCGCCAAGCCAAGGGCATGGCGTGCCTTGAAATTGCAGGTGTAAGACACGGTTAAACTATCGGCACGATGTTCTTGAGCTTGATCGTGTCCGGCAAGGACTAGCACGAACGCTAAATTGCGTGGAGACTGTCAGAATACGAGCGACGTTGACGATTTTCGGGACGCGCAGAAAGTTGTGCGGCATCGTGTCCGCCGCGCCGCAACCCCGTTCTCCGCTTCTTATGCGAAAAATCCGTTCCTATCTTATTGTTCTATTGCTGATTGCCGCGCTTTCGCCATCGCAAGCTGCATACACACCAGTTTCACGTCCGACGGTGGTGCCGATTCCGCCAATTACGACAGGCCAGCCGGAGCGACCCGGAGTGAATGCGCTTCCGCTTCGCAAGGAAATGCCCGACCCGCTGGCGTCGACCGACGGACGCCGCATCACGACCGCGGCGGACTGGGAAAAACATCGGGCTGAGATCAAGGCGCTGCTGATGTACTATTCCACCGGGTTCATTCCGCCTGCGCCGGGCAATGTGGCCGGCCGCGTCCTCGCCGACGAAAAATTGCTCGATGGCAGCGTGCGTTACCGGCTCGTGCGACTGACGTTTGGACCGAATCAATCGCTAGGTCTAGACTTTGCGCTCTTCACGCCGACGGACAAGCCCGGGCCCTTTCCGACCGTGATTTTCCCGACTTTTACGCCGACTCCGGGCGGCGAACCGCTGCCGCTGCTGCCGCGTCATCCGCTGCAAGGCAAGGGGCTCGATGCCCTCGCGATGCCATTAGGCATTCCCGAGGAATTTGTGGCCGCCAAACCGCCTGCGCCGGTCACGCCGGAAAAGTTCGTGGTCGAGCATCGCGACGTGTTTGTTCGCGGCTACGCCATTGCCACCTTCAATTATCAGGATGCCGGGGAAGATTCCATCGTGCGCAACACCGACGGCAGCTGGGCCTTTCGCAACAGCCGCTTTTTCCCCGCCTATCCCCAATATGACTGGGGGTTGCTCGGCTCCTGGGCGTGGGGTATTTCGCGTTGTATCGATTTTCTGGAGACGCAGCCCGAAATCGACCGGACGCGTTTTATCGCTGCCGGGCATTCGCGCATCGGCAAAGCCGTCCTTGTGGCGGGAGCCTTCGACGAGCGCATCGCGGTTTCAGCGCCGGTGGGATCGGCGGGCGGCGGCGTGGGCGCGTACCGTCACAGTGGCTTTGGCCGCAACGGAGGCGAAGGCATCGACGACATGATGCGCAAATATCCCAACTGGTTTTCCCCGCATCTCCGCGAATTCGGCCCTGCGGCGGACAAATTGCCCTTCGATCAACACTGGTTTGTCGCACTGACCGCACCACGTGCGTTCATCGCCATTGACGGCAATGCGGACCGCATCTGTTCGCCCACCGCGGTGCGCGCTTCGCTTCGCGCAGCCGAACCAGTTTATGCGCTCTATGGAGCCGCGGAGAAAATTGGCCTGCACTACGGCGAGCACGGGCACGCCTTCAATGCCGCGGACTGGGCCGCTTTGCTCGACTTCGCCGACTGGCATTTGCGCGGGCAAAAGCCCACGCGGAGCTTTGGTGTCGGTTCCCCCGACGCGAAGCCGCTTGTGCTCGATGTGCGCAAGCTCGGCGCCGCGGGGGACGGCCGCACCAAGGACACTGAGGTTTTTCAACGCGCTTTTGACCGCTGTTTTGCGGCGGGTGGGGGCGAAGTCATGGTACCGGCCGGCGAATACCTGATCGGCGCGGTTCAGCTTCGCGCACGCACCACGTTACGCCTGGAAGAAGGTTCGGTTCTGCGCGGCAGCCCGGATCTGGCCGATTACCCGATCGAACGCATCCGCTGGGAAGGGCAGTGGGAGGATGGGCATCGTGCTCTCATCAACGCCGCCGACGCCGACCAGATTGCCATTGTCGGTCTCGGCCACATCGCCGGGGCCGAGACGCTTGGCCGCCAGCGCAATCCACGGGCTCCAGCGCTTATTGAGACGATTCATTGCGATGGTGTGCGCTTCGAAGGTTTTTCCACGACCTACGCCAACATGTGGTGCATCCACCCGACGCGCTGTCGCAATATCGTTGCCCGCAACCTCCGCGTCCGCAGCGGAGGCGGCAATGGCGACGGTCTCGACATCGACTCCTGCAAAAATGTGCTGATCGAACACTGCGACATCATGACCGGAGACGATCCGATCGCGCTGAAATCGGGGCGCGGGCTGGAAGGTTATCTGGCTGGCGAAGCCACCGAGGACGTAACTATCCGGCATTGCACCCTTGGCGATTCCAACTGGGCCTGCATTGGAATCGGCAGCGAGATGTCCGGCGGCATCCGCAACGTCCGTATCGAACACTGCACCTTTGTCCATAGCCGAACCAGTGGCATCTACATAAAAGGCCGGCCAGGCCGCGGCGGTGTCATTGAGAACATCGTCGTCGATGACGTGAACGTCCTCAGCGCGGATGGCGCCGTGCTCCGCATCAATTTGCTCAACAGCGGCAAAGAAGGCTCCGACCCCGTTCCCGGCGACGAGGGCGTCCCGCTGGGACGAAATTTCCGTTTTTCCAACATCCGTTTTGTCGGCGCCGGCCGCGTCACCGAAATGACGGTTCCTGCCACAAAGCCGGTTGAAGGTCTCGTCCTGGAGAATTGGGCTGGTTCGGCCAAGAACGGCCTCCAGTTGGAAAACGTCAAAGGCATCGAATTGCGCAATATCAGCGTCAAGGTGGCCGAAGGGCCGGTTTTAAAAGCGGAAGGTGTGACCGGCGCCGGGCTTGAAGACGAACTGGGTACAAGCGCCAAGCCATAGGACGGCGTGCAGTTGCCCATCCGTTGAGTTCGCAAAAAAAAGCCGGCCGTCTGGAATGACGGCCGGCGAAGCTGAAAGGGAAGGACCTGGCGGCAGCTCAAACGTTTCGTGCGATGTGTTCCACCGTTTCGGGTGAAACAACGCGGTCGATGTCGAGCAAGGTTTTTACGGCGCCTTTGATCTTGGCCATGCCAAGGATATAGGTGGTGTCGATGCGCGTGCCGAAATCCGGCGTGGGTTCGATTTCGTTGGCGGCGAGGTTCACGACCTCTTCAACGCTATCGACGATGAGACCCATTTGCACGGTCTGGCCTGAGGGAAGTTTGACTTGCACCACCACGATACAGGTGCGCTCGGCGAATTCGGCCTTGAGGCCGAATTTCACGCGGAGATCGATAATCGGGATGACGCGTCCGCGGAGATTGATCACGCCTTTGACGAATTCCGGCATTTGCGGAACCGGGGTGATCTTTTGCATGCGGATGATTTCTCGTACCTTGAGAACGGCGACGCCATACGACTCATTGTCGAGGGCTACGGTGAGGTATTTGCCGGCATTTTGGGCGTCGATTGTCGAAGCTATGGAGGGTACGGCGGGAGAACTCATAAATACTTGGTCGCCTGCGCAGGAGTGCGCGGTGAGACACCTCACTATTACGGCTCAACCCTTCCTTCGCTTTAGCGGAAAATATGGCCCGTGATGAGCGCGGGAAGTGCCTTTTGATTTACGAGATAGTTCAAGTTTCCGCGGGTTGAGCCGTACTATTGGAAGTTAATCAACACCCCCAGCGGTATGCCACTTTCTCCGGATTCCTTCGCCGCCCTCGACGACGTCATCAACCGTCTCGCGGGCGAATCAATACTTGCCCAATCGGGACGAGACGAGGGTCTCATACCCGCGTACAGCCTGTTGGGCGAACTCTGCGAGCTCAGCGCCGCCGAGCCCGCTCTGCAAGGCCCGGCCACCGGCATGCGTGCCGAGTTGGAAAAGCTCCTCGACAACGCCAAGCCCTTTGACGACGCAAATCTTTCCGCGCTCCGTTCGCTCGTCGAATGGCTGCCGAAGGCCCTTGCCGCAGCCAAGGCCGGACAGTCCATTGCCACACCATCTACTCCCGCTAAAGCCGCCCCAGGCGCTTCCTCCAGCGCCGAGATCACGCCAGCCGTCGACGACGGCCTCGCCGCCAGCGACGTGGTGCTCGATCTGAACCTTGAGGAAAATCGCGAACTGCTCACCGAATTTCACGCCGAGGCACTCGATCACCTTCAGCAGATCGAGGCCGCCCTGCTGGCTCTCGACGAGCAACCCGATGACCCTGAGGCGCTCAACTCCATTTTCCGCTCGTTCCACACGATCAAGGGCGTCTCGGGCTTCCTGCATCTCACGCCGATGCACACGCTCACGCACGAGGTGGAATCGCTGCTCGATCTCGCGCGCAACCGGAAGCTCCGGCTCAACTCCACCATCATCACGGAAGTTCTCCGCAGCCGCGACGCCGTGCAGGCCATGGTTCAACAAATTACCGCGGCTCTCGAAAACGGCACGCTGCCTTCGCAGGTCATCCCTGTGAGTCATCTGATGCGCGCGGTCAAACGTCTGGCGGTTCCGGATAGTTCGTCTACCGCTCCGGTGATTGTGCCGACGGTGGATTCCGTTCCGCCGGCTCCCGTCGCAATTGCCGACGACGAGGACGAAGACGATACGACCCCGCCCGTCGCGCCTGTCCTTCACTTTAACGAGACGTCCCCGGCCATTCCCGCTGCGCCGCATGCCGAAACGGCCCCCACGCCTAAATCCGCAGAGGCCAAACCCGCCGCGGCCACCCAGGGCAAATCCGGCAGCTCCAGCACGGTTCGCGTCAACACCGAGAAACTCGATTCGCTCATGGATGTCGTCGGCGAACTCGTCATCGTGCAAAGCCAGTTGAACGAATCGGCTCGTTGTCTCGACGGCGAAAATACCGCGCTCGCCCGCAACATCGCCCAATTTGGCCGTCTCACCAAAGAGCTTCAGCACACTTCGATGTCGCTGCGCATGATCCCGATCAAGCCGACCTTCCAGAAAATGGAACGCCTGGCTCGCGATCTGGCGCGCGATTTTGGGAAAAAAGTGACTTTCAACGTCTCCGGCGAAGACACCGAACTCGACCGCACCGTGGTCGAGGACATCGGCGATCCACTTGTGCACATGGTGCGCAATTCCCTCGACCATGGCTTGGAAACCCGTGCCGAACGTGCCACCACCGGTAAACCCGAGGCGGGCATCGTTTCGCTCAAGGCCTACCATGAGGGTGGCAACATCGTCATCGAACTGGGCGACGACGGCCGTGGCATCAATCCCGACAAGGTGCTGGCCAAGGCCCGCAAGCAGGGCCTCGTCTCCGAGACAGCCCAGCTTTCGAAGGAGGAAATCCTTAACCTTATTTTCCTGCCTGGATTTTCCACCGCCGAAAAGGTCACCGCTGTTTCCGGCCGTGGCGTCGGCATGGATGTCGTGCGCCGCAACATCGAAAAATTGCGCGGCAAGATCGAGATCGAGTCCGAAGTGGGCAAGGGTTCGACTTTCCGCATTCGTTTGCCCCTCACCATGGCCATCATCGACGGCTTGGTGGTGCGCGTGGGCGACGACCGCTTCATCCTTCCCAGCACTTCCGTGCAGATGGCATTGCGTCCGGCCAAGGAAGCGCTTTCCACCGTCCAAGGTCGCGGCGAAATCCTCGACCATCGCGGCAAGGTTTTGCCTCTTCATCGTCTGCATCGCCGATTCGGTATCGCCGGCGCCGTCGAAAATCCTTGGGAGGCGATCGTCGTCATCGTCGAGAGCAACGGGAAAGCGAACGCCCTCCTCGTCGACGACATGGTCAGCAAGCAGGAAGTCGTCATCAAGCCGCTTGGCGGTTTTCTCCAGAACCTCGCGGGCATCTCGGGCGGCGCCATCCTTGGCGATGGCAATATCGCTTTGATTCTTGATCCTGGTTCGCTCTTCGCCGCCGCCTGATAAAAAAAATTCCGACACCCCATGTCCACTGTTCCCACGTTTGCCGAAGTCTGCGAAAAAGCCACGAAACTTCCCTGTTCGCCGGCGCTGCTCCCGCGCCTCATTTCCGTGCTGGAGAAGGAGGATTCCTCCATCGATGAGCTCGAGTCGGTGATTCGCGTCGACACGGTTCTGGCTGCTTCCACGCTGCGTCTTGCCAACTCCGCCTATTTTGCCGCCGGCACGAGTCAGGTGGAAAATTTGAGCGAGGCGATCATGCGTCTCGGTCAGCGGGAAGTTTACCGGCTTGCCGCGCTTTCGCTAACCAGTCGTTGGATGAATCAAAAAGTTGACGGTTACCGTTGGGAGCCGGGCGATTTCTGCCGTCTCTCGCTTATGACCGCGGTGGCTGGCGAATACCTCGCGGAAAAATCCGAGCGCGCCGATCCCAAGACGGCCTACACCGCCGGCCTCGTCCACGAAGTGGGCAAGCTTGCAGTCGCGTATTCATGCGGCGAATACTTCCCCGCCATCCGTGCGCTCCAGACCAGCACCAGTTGCACCTGGCTCAACGCGGAAAAGCAGATTCTCGGTTACAATAATTCCGAAGTGGGTGCCGAACTCCTCAAACGCTGGAAATTCCCGCCTTCTTTCGTGGCGCTTGGCGCCCATAATCCACCCACGGCCAGCGCTCCGGCCGAGGTTTTGCCCCTCCTGGTGCATGTTCACGCCGCCAAATACGTCGCGGTTACCATTGGTGTCGGCGTGGCCGAAGATGGCTTTTTGTACGAGCTCAATGCCCCATTACTCATGGAATGGGGTTTTTCCCCCAATGTGTTGGAGGCGGCCATACCCGAGGTTATCACACGGGCTGGCAAGCTCTTGCAGGAAAAACTTTCGCACGGCTCGCTGAGCTTTTGAAGCGATGAGCTGAGTGCCGTTGTGCGATTCCGGGGGTGGTGGTTCGGTCGGCTAACCCGGACCCCGCCCCCACCTGAAATGTTTTTTGGACATCCACAAAAATATTTTGAGAAGCCGCTAAAGTTTAAAAAAAGCGGACCGATATCATACCCATCGCCAAGTGATGCTGGCGAGTATTTGCAGGTGTTGTGGTCAGCCCGGCCTGGTGCTTCAAGCGCAGGCCGGGCGCTTTTTTGTCCCAATCCGGAACGGCTGAAACATTTTGCCCGGTGCCTTCGTCTAGCCTTGATATTGGAACAGCGTCTTTCGCCCATTTCCGCCGCCGCAAAACCCACCCCATGAAACTGCTGCCCTTTGTCTGCCTCCTTGTAATGGGTTGGTGTCAGGCGCTTATCGCCGCGACCCCTTACGAAAGTCCGGGCGCACTCCAGCCGCGTGGCCGCATCGATGAACTTGTTTTTGCGAAATTGAACCAGCTCAACATCGAGCCGGCGCAAAATTGTTCCGACGCGGTTTTCGTGCGGCGCGTTTACCTCGATGTAATTGGCACGCTGCCCACGGCGGCTGAAGCTCGCGCGTTTCTCGAAAACAAAGCCATCGACAAACGCCGCACACTTATCGACGAACTTCTGACGCGGGATGAATTTGCCGAGTATTGGGCGATGAAATGGAGCGATTTGCTCCGCGTGAAAGCCGAGTACCCGATCAATCTTTGGCCGAATGCCGCGCAAGCGTACCATCGCTGGCTGGTCGAAGCGCTTCATACCAACAAGCCTTTCGATCAATTCGCTCGCGAACTCCTCACCGCGAATGGCAGCAATTTCCGCGTCGGCCCGGTTAACTTCTATCGCGCTCTGCAGAGCCGCGATCCGCGAACGATTGCCCGCACGGTCGCACTGACTTTCCTCGGCGCTCGTGCGGAAAAATGGCCCGTCGCCCGGCTTGACGGTTTTGCCTCCTTCTTCACCCGTATCGGCTACAAAGCCACCGGCGAATGGAAAGAGGAAATCGTTTTCTTCGATCCGTCAAAAACTCCTCCCGCCGGCTTTTTCGCCGCCCCGACTTTTCCTGACGGCACGCCCGCCCGATTTACCGACGATCGCGATCCGCGTGAAGTGTTCGCCGACTGGCTGGTAGCCCCGGAAAATCCGTATTTCGCCCGCGCCATTGCCAACCGCGTTTGGTTCTGGCTATTGGGTCGTGGCATCGTTCACGAGCCCGACGACTTTCGCGCCGACAATCCGCCTTCCAATCCCGCGCTCCTCGATCACCTCGCGCAACAACTTGTCGCCGCACGCTACGACTTGAAGGAGCTGTTTCGCTCCATCCTGAATTCCCAGACCTACCAGCTTTCCTGCGTGCCCCGCTCCGAAAATCCCGAAGCCGCCGCAAACTTCGCCAGTTATCCTCTGAGGCGCCTCGACGCGGAAGTCCTCATCGATGCGATCAACCAGATCACGGGTTCTTCCGAGAAATACACCAGCGCCATTCCCGAACCGTTCACCTACGTGCCCGAGGATGTGCGTTCGATTTCGCTGCCCGACGGCAGCATCACCAGCGGTTTTCTTGAGATGTTCGGTCGTCCACCCCGTGACACCGGCCAGGAGCTCGAACGCAACAATCGTCCAACAGCTAACCAGCGACTGTATCTACTTAATTCGACGCAGATCCGCCGCAAACTGGAGCAGGGACCCAAGCTCCAGGAGCTCTGGCGTTCCCATGCGAAACGTCCCGCCGCGTTGGTCGATACCCTTTACCTAACCTTCCTCTCCCGCCATCCCACCGACGACGAGCGCAAGACCATTGCGGGTTATGCCAAGACTCCGGGGCTATCTTCGCAGCAGGCCGCGGTCGACGTCGCCTGGGCCCTGGCCAACAGCGCCGAGTTCCTCCACCGCCATTAAAATCTCCCCGCCATGCATCCCCCTTACGAATCCGACAACGTCTGGCAGGCCTGTGCGCACGATAATCCTCCCGCTGAGCCCCGCGTCGAATTGCCCGAGTTCACCCGTCGCCAGATGATTCGCTGCGGTTTTCTCTGCGCGGCCGGGGCGCTGTTGTCCAACAACCTGAGTTTGCGCGCCCTCGCTGCGATGCCGTCGGCCAAACCACTGAAAAACTCCAAAGCGCCGGCTAAATCCGTCATTCAGATCTGGCTCTGGGGCGGCGCCTGCCACCTCGACACCTTCGATCCCAAGCCCGACGCGGGCGACGCGTTTTCCGGCCCGCTGAAATCGCCCATAGAGACCAATGTCTCTGGCATGCAGATCGGCGAACTGCTGCCGCTTCTTGGGAAGCAAGGTGACAAATACTCGCTCATCCGCTCGCTCACGCACGGCAGCAACGGTCATGAAACCGCCGCTTACATGGTGCAGACCGGTCGGCCGTCCGGCGACCGCTACGTTTTTCCCTCCGTCGGCGCCGTTGTGTCTCTGTTTAAAGGTTATGATACCGGTTACTCGGGTCTCATTCCCCCATACATTGTGATGACGGAGCTTCAGGGCCGTTTTTCCGAGGCGGGTTTCCTCGGTCAGCGTTACCGTCCGTTTGCGACCGGTGGAGACCCGGCCAAAAATCCTTTTGCCGTCGAAGGCGTCGTCGCGCCAGGGCTGAGCGATGCCCGGCAACAGGGCCGTCGCGATTTTCTCGGTCAGCTCAACACGCTCGGTCGCACGCTGCCCAACGATCCTTTGCTCACTGCATCGGCCCAGGCCGAAACCCAGGCTTACGATTTGATTCTTGGCGATGCCGGAAAGGTTTTTGATGCGTCAAAGGAGCCGGACGCGCTCAAAGACCGCTATGGTCGCAATAGTTTCGGTCAGTCCTGCCTGATTGCTCGCCGCCTTGTCGAACGCGGCGTGCCGTATGTAACAATCAACTACAAGGGCTGGGATACGCACAAGCGCCACTTCGAGATCATGCGCAATAAGTTACCCGAACTCGACAAAGGCTTGTCGTCGCTCCTGCAGGATCTTGGTGATCGCGGTTTGTTAGAGAGCACAATCGTTTGGTGTGGCGGCGAGTTTGGCCGCACGCCTCGCGTGCAGTGGGAAGCGCCATGGAACGGTGGACGCGGCCATCACGGCAAAGTTTTCTCCGCGCTTCTCGCCGGCGGCGGTTTCAAAGGCGGTCAAGTCGTTGGTTCATCCGACGCGCAGGGCGAAGAGGTGCGGGACCGCCCCGTTTACCCAAGCGACTTGATCGGCAGCATGTACGAAAAGCTCGGCATCGATCCCAACGCTAAGCTTCCGCACCCGGAGGGTATCGACACCGCTGCATACCCGCCGCCGCTTGAAGGCACCAAGAGCGCCGGCTTCCTCCGAGAAATCATGTAAGGAAAGATCCCTCGATCAAAAGTAGGGACGGACCGCCGGGCCGTCCGCGCCGAAAAAAATTCAAGCCTGCCATGCGCCTCTGCCTCATTTACCTCTTGTCCGTAGTTTTAGTTTCTAGCGGGCTTCTCCATGCCCAGGCACCCGCTGCGCGTTCCGGCCCGCGTGTTGGCTACGTTTACCCGGCCGGAGGCAGGCAGGGTACGACCTTCACCGTCTACGTTGGCGGACAATTCCTTGAGGGCGTGTCCGAGGCGCAGTTTTTCGGCGACGGTATTTTCGCCAAGGTCGTCGACTATCTTCGCCCAACCAATCAAAAGGAGGACGAAGAGTACAAAGCCGAGGCGGAAAAACTCCGCGAGAAACGCCGTCTTTCGCGTCCCAATACTCCGCAACCGAGTCCTGAAACGCCACGCCCTGTCTGGACGACTGAAGACGATAAACGCGTCGAGCAATTGCGGAGTCTTCTCGCATATCGCATGAACCGCCAGACTGCCCCGGCCATCTGCGAGGCGGTGGTTTTGGAGGTCACGGTCGCCGCTGAGGCCGCCCCCGGCGATCGCGAGCTCCGCCTGCGCAACATCAACGGCCTTTCGAACCCTCTGCTCTTCGTCGTGGGTCAATTGCCCGAATCGACCGAACCACCTGCTCATCCTAATACCCAGGCGCCCGAGGGCCGCAACCCCGACAATCCTCGGCCACCGCCGCCCAATCCCGAGCGCATGGTCACATTGCCCGCCATCGTCAACGGCCAGGTTTTGCCGGGCGAGGTCGATCATATCCGTTTCAAGGCCACCCAGGGCCAAAAGCTCGTAGTCGCCGTTCGTGCGCGCGGTCTCATTCCTTATCTTGCCGACGCTGTGCCGGGCTGGTTTCAGGCTACACTCGCCTTGCAGGATTCAAAGGGCCGCGAACTCGCCTACGACGACGACTTTCGGTTCAACCCCGACCCAGTTCTCTATTACGAGATCAAGACTGATGGTGAGTACGTCGTTGAAATCAAGGACTCCATTTTCCGCGGCCGCCAGGATTTCATCTATCGCGTCTCGATTGGCGAACTTCCTTTTATCACCAATCTTTTCCCGCTCGGAGGTCCTGTTGGCGCAAAAACCGCAGTCGAGGTTCACGGCTGGAATCTCTCCGCATCCAAGGCTCTGATGGACGCCACTGGTCGCGAACCGGGCGAACTCATGCTGGCCGTGCCGCGCGACGGCGTGCTGTCCAATCAGGTCGCCTTTGCCCTCGATGCCGATCCCGAATGCACCGAGGCCGAACCCAACAATGATCTCGCCCACGCACAAAAAATCACCCGTCCGATCATTGTGAATGGCCGCATCGAAAAGCCCGGTGACCGCGATGTATTTGGTTTTGATGGCCGCGCGGGTGAGGAAGTTGTGGTCGAAGTTTTTGCTCGTCGTCTCAATTCGCCACTCGACTCCATTTTGCAGCTCCTTGGTCCCGACGGTAAGCAACTTGCGGCCAACGACGACTCGGTGGACAAGGGTGACGGACTCAATACGCACCACGCCGACTCGCGGATCAGCTTGAAATTGCCGGTGGACGGCGCGTACACGATCCATTTGGCAGATACACAACATCAGGGCGGGCCCGAATGTGCCTACCGACTGCACGTTCGCCCGCCTCATCCGGATTTCGAATTACGCGTCGCCCCTTCGAGCATCAATGTCCGCGGTGGCGCGCATGTGCCCGTGACCGTTTTCGCGCTGCGGAAGGATGGTTTTGCCGGCGGGATCGAGCTTGGCTTGCGTGACACCTTGCGCGGCTTCGGTCTGAGCGGCGCGCACATTCCGGCCGGGCAGGACAAGGTTCGCCTTACCCTAACCACACCAGCCACTCCACGGGATGAAGCTTATCCGGTGAATTTTGTCGGCCGCGCGACGATCGACAGCAAACAAGTCGTGCGCGAAGCCATTCCAGCCGAGGACATGATGCAGGCCTTCGCCTACCGCCACCTCGTGCCTGCGAAGGAAATGAAAGTACAAGTCGTCGGCCGCGGTGGCGTTCCAAAGTCTGCACTCCGCCTCGAAGACAAAACACCCTTGAGACTTCCCGTAGGCGGCACGGCAAAGTTCCGCGTTGCGGTGCAACTCGGGAAACAATTCGAAAATATCAAAGTCGAGCTGAGTGAACCACCCGAAGGCATTTCGATTCAAAAAGCCGATGAAGGGCCTGGCGTGATGGAAGTCGTTTTTGCCGCCGACGCCGCCAAAACAAAAATCGGCCAGCAGGGAAACCTTATCCTCATCGCCACTGGCGAACGCGTAAACGCTAACGAGAGGAAAGAGGAAAAAGGAAAAACGAAAAAAGCCCCCCGCGCGACCCTCAGCGCCTTGCCCGCAATCGCCTACGAAATCGTTGGTCCGTAGGTGACTGGTTTTGTGTCAACCCGCCGCTGTCCGCTTGCGCACTGCCGAGGCGCCGCTGCGGGCATGGAGCAGTTCTCTCCGCAACCAGTCCAAAGCGGCATTCACGGCGCGGACCTGCACGGCCGCGCGCGGGCCGGGATAACAAAGCCGTTTCGACCAGACGCCCTGCGGCGAGTAGAGCGCGACAAAAACGGTGCCGAGCGGGTTTTCCGCCGTGCCGCCACAACACCCCGTGAACCCTGTTACCGCCAGTGCGTAGTCCGAACCCATGCGTTCAGCGGCGCCGGTGGCCATCGCGACGGTATTTTCGGCGCTGACCGCGCCGTGTTGTTCGAGAATACACTCGGGAACGTCGAGCAGCAGAACCTTCGATTCGTTGCTGTAGCAGACGCAGCCGCCCGCGAAAAATTTGCTGGAGCCCGCAATGTCGGTGAACGCGTGAGCGAGCAGTCCGCCCGTCGCGGTCTCGGCTACGGAGAGCATTTTTTCTTCCGCGCGCAACAGGTCGCCGACGACTTTTGCCATCGAATCGTGCCCGTAACAGATCAAGTCTTCGCCGAGCGCACGACCGCATTCGCGTGCGATGGCCTCAAGCTGTGTGTAGGAAAGTTTACCATCTGGCGAACTGAGCCGGCAGTCGACCTGCCCTTGGTGCGCGCAGAACGCGATGCTCAATGCATCGCCGTGGCGATTGAAGATCGGAAGCAGTTTGGTCTCCAGCGCCGATTCGCCGACGCCGGCGGTGCGAAATTGCACGTAGGCCTCGCGATCGAGCATCAGCCCGAGCTTGGCCAGTCGGGGCACCACTTGATCGAGAAACATCGGTTGCATTTCAGTGGGCGGACCGGGAAGCATGACCAGAACCTTACCATCTTGCTGTATCCAAAGTCCCGGCGCGGTGCCGTTGGCATTGGGCAACACCTCGGCCCGTTCCGGACGATAAGCTTGTTTTAAATTGTTCGGCGTCATTTTTCGGCCGAGGCGCGCAAACAGTTCCTCGATGGATTTTTCCACCGCGACGTCGTGCACGAGTTTCTGGCCCAGGATTTCGGCGATGACTTCGCGCGTGCGGTCGTCGCAGGTTGGGCCAAGGCCGCCCGTGGTGATGACCACATCCGCGTTTCGCCAGCTTTCGGCAAACTGCTTGGCAATGGCATCGGCCTCGTCGGTCACCGTCACATTTCTTCGAAGCAGAACTCCCCGACGCCCGAGTTGCGTGCCGAGGAAACTGAGATGAGTGTTGGTTGTCAGCCCAAGCAGCAACTCGTCGCCAAATGTTAGCAACTCGTAGCGTTTGTTAATGACAGGTGCGCGCCCATCGTTGGTAGTCGGTGTGGGTGAAACCATACTTTGCCGGACAGAAAAATAGTTTAATATAGCGAAAATGCCAGTCACCGAGCCAAATCGTGAGGAGCCATTGAGTCTCAAGGAGAAAGTCCGCCGTCTTCCGGACAAACCCGGCGTTTATTTAATGAAAGACCGGCTTGGCGGCATCATTTATGTCGGCAAGGCCAAGAGTCTTAAGAAACGGGTTTCCAATTACTTCCAGCCAGCGCGCAGCTTGGCGCTGCACCCCAAGATACGCGCGCTTATCGAGATGATTGCGGATTTTGATACCATTGAAGTGAAGTCCGAACCCGAGGCTTTGCTCCTCGAAGGCCGCCTGATCAAGCAGTGGAAACCGAAATATAATACGGATTTTACCGATGACAAACGGTTCCTGCTCGTGCGCATCGATCTGCACGAGGAAATGCCGCGCTTTCGGCTGACCCGCGTCAAAAAAGACGACCGTTCCCGCTATTTCGGGCCGTTCCCGCACAGCAGCCTGCTGCGCAAGACCCTCGCGCAGATGCGCCGGCAATTTGGCATCATGCTGGCCGACGCCGCGCCGCAAAAACTTCCGGACGGACGCTGGAAGCTCTACGACGATGTTCGCCAGGAAATTTACGACGCGCCCAACGAAGTCGCAACCGACGATTATCGCCAACGCGTGGAGCGCGCCTGCGATTTCCTCGACGGTCGGTCGCGCGAATGGCTGGAATTGTTGCGCGTCGAGATGCGCACGGCCGCCGAAAAGCAGGAATACGAAAAAGCCGCGGAATTGCGCGACGTCGTTTTCGCCCTCGAAAAAACGCTGGCGAAGACACGCCGCTTCGAGCGCGAGCGCCCGCTGCCCTCGATTGACGCCGCCGCCTTGAACGCGTTGCAGGAGGTGCTTGGCCTCAAGTCTCCGCCGGCCCACATGGAATGCTTCGATATTTCGCATATCTCGGGTACGTTTGTTGTGGCTTCGATGGTTCATTTTTCCGACGGCCGGCCCGACAAGGACAACTACCGTCGTTTCCGGATCAAAAGCTTCATCGGCAACGACGATTTTCGCGCGATGGAGGAAGTGGTTGGGCGCCGCTACCGCCGCCTGCACGAGGAGCAACAACCGTTTCCCGATCTCGTCGTGATCGACGGCGGACGCGGGCAGATTGCCGCAGCCTTGAAGGCCTTTATCGCGCTGGGGGTCGAGCCACCTGCCATGATCGGCCTCGCGAAGAAGATGGAAACAATCATTTTTCCGGACGAGCGCCCTCCGCTCAATCTCTCGCTGGCACACGGCGGCCTGCAATTGCTTCAACGCCTCCGTGACGAAGCCCACCGTTTTGCCAATACCTACAATGCCGATCTGCGCTCGAAAAAAATCCGCGAATCCGTTCTCGACGATTTTCCTGGAATGGGCGACGTGCGCCGCGCTGCGCTAATGAATCATTTTGGCGATATCGATAAGTTGCGCGCTGCGACGGAGGAGCAGATTGGCGAAGTCGAAGGATTCGGCCCGAAGCTGGCCGCGGAGCTTTTCGCATTTTTGCACCCGAAGTAGGACCTGAAATAAAACCGGCGACGACGGCGCGTCGCCCTCCATCCCAGCGATGGCATTTTTGGAGGGCGGATCGCCGTGTCCGCCGTTTCGGGCTTCTACCTTTTCAATCGCACGATCCAGTCGAAGACACGCATGGGCAGCAGCCACTTCAAAGCGAGAAAAACTTTTGCGTGGTTCGGCGCGGCATAGTGGGTCTTCGGACGTCGGGCTGTCAGCGCGCATTCCACGACTCTGGCGATGTCATCTGGTTTACCGGCGATGCTTTTTAGTTTTCTGGCTCCGCCTTGAAAACTTTGTGCGAAAGGTGCGTAAGGCCCGGGGTTCTTCACGACATCAGCCGAAACTCGGTCGGCCGCATCGATGAACTCGGTCAAAATAAAACCGGGCCGCACGAGCACGACGTCGATGCCGAAAGGTTTCAGCTCTCCACGTAGTCCGTCGCTAAACGCTTCGAGGGCGTGTTTGGTCGAATCGTAAACCGAGGTGAGGGGCCGGGCGATCTTGCCGGCGACCGAACCGATGTTAATGATTCTTCCACCGCCTTGCGCGCGCATCACGGGAGCGACGAGTTGGATTAATCCGAGAACTCCGAAGACATTGGTTTCAAAATTTCGCCGGATCGCGTCGAGGGGCACTTGCTCGACCGGACCGCGTTGACCGAAACCAGCGTTGTTCACCAAAGCATCGATGCGGCCGAAACGGGTGAGCGTGGCTTCGACCCAGCGTTTGCGGTCGGTTTCGCTCGTCACATCGCCAGCGAGCGCGAGGGTCTGTTTTCCTGCGGGATCGATTTCGGCGCAGAGGGCCTTGAGCCTTTCCTCCCGTCGCGCGGTGAGCGCCACGCACGCGCCTGCCCGCACAAGTCGGCGAACCATCGCTTCGCCCATGCCGGAGGAAGCGCCTGTGACGAGAACAATTTGTTGGCTGAGCGGTCGCACTCAACCACCAGATAGACACTTCCACCAAACGCAACGCCACAACGTCTTCCGCAATCCGCGCTCGATTCCGCCAACGCGCCGGTTAGTGTTTATGAGCAGTTTCCCTTTTCCGGCTAAGAATTTATTCCTTTGTTCGTTAACCCTGCAGAATTCCCAATGAAAAATCCGCTGCTCGCCTTGCTGGCTTTCGTTCCGGTCGTGCTCTTCGCCGAGCCCACGCCCGTTTCCTCGCAAATCAACTCCGCCACCGTTTACCGCGACCGTGCGGTCGTCACGCGTACCGCCAAAATCGAACTGGCTGCGGGGGAAACCCAGCTCTCATTCGAAAAGTTGCCTGCCACGCTCGTGGAGCAATCGCTGCAAGTTTCCGGCCGCGGCACCGCAAGTGCCACGATTCTCGACGTGAGCACGCGCACCACTTTTGTCGAAGCCACGCCCGACGCGCGGATCAAGGCGCTCGAGGATGAAATCCAAGGTTTGGAGAAAAAAGAACGCGCGCTGACCGATCGAGCCGCCGTATTGCAGCAACAGCGCGCGCTGGTGGAACGCATTGAAACTTCCGTGACGACACCGCCGGGCAAGGAAAGCACGGGGACGACGCGCCCCGGTTTTGACGAATGGCAAAAACTGCTCTCTTTCGCCGACGAAAACCGCAGCAAGCTCGCTGCCGAGCAGCAAACACTCGACGCACAAAAGGAAGAGCTCGAAAACAAAAAAGTCGCCCTCATGGAGCAGCTTAACCAGCTCCGTGGTCAGACCGGCAGCGGCCGGAGTTTCAAAAATGTGATCGTACGGGTTGCCGCGGCGAAGGTCCGGCTCGCTCGATGTTGCGCTCTCCTACACGGTGCCCGGCGCATCTTGGATTCCGTCGTACGATGCGCGCCTGCGCGCCGACGAACGTGCGGTGGAACTGACGTATTTCGGTATCGTTCGTCAAAACACCGGTGAAGATTGGAAGAATATCGCGCTGACGTTGTCGACTGCGCGGCCAAGCCTTGGAGGCGGCGCGGCCGAATTGAATGCTTGGTTTGTTGATGTTTTAAGGCCGCACCGTCCAACACCTGATCAGACTTCCTTTGCTGGTTACCTAAGTAAAGACGAACGTGCTAAACAAATGTTCAACATGGCTGCGCCCGCGCCTGCTGGGGCTGGTTCCATGGAAGGAGCTAACTTGACCGATCCCGTACCTGTTGACGCCTCCCTTGCCACGGCCGAAGTCGACAACTCCGCCACCAGTGCGTCTTTTAAAATCGCTGCGGCGGCCACGATTCTCAGCGACAACTCGCCGCAGAAAGTTGGCATCACGACGGCGAAATTTGCGGCGAAGCTTCAATATCAATCCACGCCGCGCGCGCAGGAAACGGCCTTCCTCTCAGCCTACGTGATCAACTCATCCGAATTTCCGCTGCTCGCCGGCGGCATGAACACGTTTCTCGACGACACGTTCATCGCGGCGAGTGCGCTTAAGACCGTGATGCCGGGCGAAAAATTCGAGCTCGCGCTTGGCGCCGATGAAGGCGTGGCGATCAAACGCAAGCTCGTGAACCGTTTTGCCGAAGACACCGGCCTGACCAGCAAGGGCCGTCGCGTGACCTACGAATTTCTCACGACCGTCACGAACAACAAAAAGACCGCCGAGCGCGTCGTCTTCAAAGACCTGCTGCCGATTTCGCGCAACGAGAAGATCGTGGTGAAGCTCATCGGACCGGATCCAAAGGACGTCGGCACGAAGGATAAACCCAAGGAGGTCACGCTCGAAGAGGACGGCAAAATGGTCTGGCGCCTTGACTTGAAGCCGGGCGAGAAGCGCGAAATTCAATTCAAGTTCAGCGTTGAGCATCCATCCGACGTGACGGTCACCGGGCTGGAATAAATAGGTAATTTGACAGGAGGAAACGGAGAGAACGGAGAGGATACTTCTCTGTTTCCTCTGTTCCCTCCTGTAAAAACTGAATTTTGGGATTGCTTGCGAAAATCGCGAAGCGGGCTAAAAGTGCGGACATGTCCGCCCAACGCATCACCCCACTGTTAGTTCTTTTCCTCGCCATGTTCCCCTTCGCCAAAGCCGAACCACTTGCCGTAGGCTCTGCGGCTCCAAGCATCACCGCAACGACCGAAACCGGCGCCAGCCTCACATTGGGCGATGTTTACAAAAAAGGTTTTACCCTCGTTTATTTTTACCCGAAGGCCGACACGCCGGGCTGCACCGCGCAAGGCTGCTCACTGCGCGACGCCTACGAGGAGCTGACGAAACTCGGCGTGACCGTGATCGGCGTGAGCACCGACAGCGTGGAGGCGCAAAAAGCATTTAAAGAGAAATATCATTTCCCGTTCACGCTTATTGCCGACACCGACAAAAAGGTCATGCATGCTTTCGGTCAGGACGGCCTCATGTTCGCGAGCCGGCAGGCATTCCTGATCGACAAGAACGGCAAGGTGGTCTGGCGCGACTTAAAGGCTTCGACCAAACAACAGGCGGCCGACGCGATTGATGCGCTGAAAAAGCTGGGTGGTTAAAAACCGGACGCTCACGGCGTACGCCGAAGGATCGTCGCTTCATTCCGCCTCGAAATCGCTTCGCAGCAAAATTTGGTTGGAGGCTGATCCGACCAAAATTTGAAAAGTGCCGGGCTCGGTTCTCCAACCGTGCTGTTGCACGTCCCAAAAACCGAGCGCCTGGCTGGTGAGGGCGATTTTGATCGTGCGGGACTCGCCCGACCTCAACGAAACCCGAGCAAAGCCCTTGAGCTCTTTCTCGGGCCGCGGGACGGACGCCTGAACGTCGCGAACGTACAATTGCGCGATTTCCGCGCCTTCGACCGGGCTGGTATTGGTGATGACAAATTCCACGGTGAGAGTGCCGCCGGCCTTGAGCGATTTCGCGGACAGCTTCAGGTCGCTGTATTTAAAAGTAGAATACGAAAGACCGTGTCCAAAAGCGTAGAGCGGCTGGATTTTCTTTGCTTCATACCAACGGTAGCCGACAAAGACGCCCTCCTTGTAATCGATTTTATAGACCGGGTGGGTCATATCGTTGTCGGGATCCCATCCGGTATAAAGTTTTTCGCCCTTCGGCAGATAGTCCGCGCCCGGTGAGTCTTCGAAATTTTTTTCGATCGTGATGGGAAGCTTGCCGGAAGGATTTACTTTTCCACAAAGAATTTCGGCGAGGGCTCGGTTGCCAATTTGGCCGGGATACCAGCCGTAGACGATGGCAGCGGCGCAATCGTTCCAGCCAGTCATTTTAAGGCCACCGCCGGCGTTGACGATCACGACCGTGCGCGGGTTGAGCGAGGTCACGCGTTGCACGAAGGTCTCGTCTGGTTCGGGCAAAGCGAAGGGGCGATCCCAACCTTCGTTGTCGAGCATCCCTGTGCTGAGCAGAACGACGTCCGCCTGTGAAATCTGCTCGTCGGTGGGCGAGGGCACGATTTGCAGCGCATCGCCGTAAACATCCTTCAAGGCCTGGCCAAGTAGGATGGTGTTGTACCCTTCGACATGCGAGGAGCCTCCGCCGCTCGGAAGTTTTTCAACGAAAGTACCGGTGAGCAGAATCTTTTTGGCGGTATCAGTTTTCAGCGGAAGAATCGCCTCGGAATTTTTCAAAAGGACGATGCCTTCGCGGGCGGTCTGCAGGGCGATTTTTTCGTGCTCGGGATAATTTTTCAGGAACGATTCGTCTTTGATCGGACGATCGCAGAGGCCCATGGCAATCTCCGTGCGGAGAATGCTGCGGGCCATGCGGTCGATCTGCGCTTCAGTGACTTTGCCTTGTTGCACGAGTTTAAGGCCGTCGGCCTTGATGAACTTGTCTCCGGGCATTTCAAGGTCCTGTCCGGACTTGATGATTTTTTCCGCGTCCCAAACCGACCACCAATCGGTCATGACCAGCCAGCGAAAGCCGAGTTGTTTTTTAAGCAGTTCGCTGATCACGAATTCGCTCTGGCCAGCCCACTCGCCATTCACCTGGTTGTAAGACGTCATCACGGCCATGGCGCCGGCGGCGATGCCCGCCTTGAAGGCCGGTAAATAGATCTCGTGCATGGTTCGTTCGTCGAGCACGGAGTTCGAGGTGCGCCGATGGTAGTCGGTGTTGTTGGCCAGGAAATGTTTTAGTGTCGGGATCGTGCCAGTATCGAGAACGCCGCGAACGTAACGCTCGATCATGCGCGAAATCAGAAACGGATCCTCGCCGAAGTACTCGAAGTTTCGCCCGCATTGGGCGTGGCGATAGATGTTCATTCCGGGGCCCAGCAGAACGGCGATACCTCCGGCGCGACACTCTTCGCCGATGCTGTGAGCGTACGTGTAGGCGAGGTCGGGATTCCAAGTCGACGCGAGGCAGAGCGGAGCGGGAAATGCCACCGACTTTTCCAATTGCTGGCTTAACTTTCGGCGAATGTTAACCCCGCCAGTCGCGTCGGACAGATAGAGTTCAGGCAGCCCGAGCTCCGGATATCCTTTCACAAAAAACATGTTGTGGCCGCGGATCAGTTCGAGTTTTTGCTCGAGCGAGAGTTTGGCCAGAAGCGCGCCGGCTCGCAGATCGGCGGCTTCGTAGCTGACGGGTGTTTGAAAGGGAATTTCGGAGCTTGTGGTGGCGGCCATGGCAGCGATGAAGGGAAGAAGAAAAGCGAGCAGCGCAAATCGGGTTTTCATGGGATGCTCTTTGGGGGTTTACGACGTGCAAAGGTTTCCGGCGACTTCTGACGCGATGCGAGTCAAAATCCAGTCGCACAGTTTAATTGAAACTGTGGCCATTGCAGCGGGTTTTGCCTGCGAGCATAAAAAAACGCCGCAGTCTGGGCTGCGGCGTTGAAAGCGAGAAAAATGCAGGCGAGTTATAATTTGCCCACTTCGAGGCCGAAGTGTTGGACGGCGTTTTTATAGCAGATATTTTCGATCATGCCGCCGACGAGTTCGCGGTCGGCCGGGATGAGGCCGTTTTCGACGTCGCTGCCAATCATCGAACAGAGCAGACGACGGAAGTATTCGTGGCGCACATACGAGAGGAAGCTGCGCGAGTCGGTGAGCATGCCGACGAAACGGCTGAGCAGGCCGAGTTGCGAGAGGGCGTTGATCTGCCACTCCATGCCTTCCTTCTGATCGAGGAACCACCAGCCTGAGCCAAACTGAATCTTGCCGGGCATCATCGTGCCGTCCTGCACGTTGCCGATCATGGTCGCGAAGACGTAATTGTCGGCGGGGTTCAGGTTGTAGATGACGGTCTTCGGAAGCTTGCCCTCGGAATCGAGGCGGTCGAGGTAGCGAGCAAGGCCGCGAGCTTGCGGGAAGTCGCCGATCGAATCGACGCCGGCGTCGGCACCGAGGCGTTTTAGGAGTCGCGAGTTGTTGTTGCGAATCGCGCCGAGGTGGAGCTGCTTCGTCCAGCCGGCATTCGCGTCGAGGTGGCCGAAGAAAAGCATCATGAACCAGGTGAACTTGTTCAACTGCTCGGGCGTGGCGTTGGTGCCGGAGCGTGCGGCGGCGAAGATCGCCTTGGCCTCGGCCTCGGTGCAGTCGGCGTCGGGAATGTTTTCCATGCCGTGGTCGGAGACGCGGGCGCCGAGCGAGTGGAAGAAGTCGTGGCGATTCTTGAGCGCGGAGAGGAAAGACGATAGGTCGCGGATGTCGGTGTTGGCTCTGGCGGCCAGTTGGTCAACCCAGGCGTTGAAGCCAGTGGCGTTGTTGACGCCGAGGGCTTTGTCGGGACGGAAGGTCGGGTAGACTTTGGTTTCGAGCTTGGTCTTCTTGATCGCGATGTGGTGCGCGAGATCGTCGACGGGGTCGTCGGTCGTGCAGACGACGTTGACGCGGAAATTGGTGAGAATGCCGTGCGTGGTGAGCGCGGGGGTCTTCAGCTTTTCGTTGGCGGCATCCCAGATTTTTTGCGCGGACTTTTCGTTAATGATTTCGTTGATGCCGAAGTAGCGGCGCAGTTCGAGGTGCGACCAGTGGTAAAGCGGGTTGCGCAGCGTGTAGGGCACGGTTTTGGCCCACGCCATGAACTTGTCGAAGTCGCTCGTTTTGTTGCCGGTGACGAGATCTTCGGGAACGCCATTGGAACGCATCGCGCGCCATTTGTAGTGATCGCCGGCGAGCCAGATCTGGAAGAGATTTTCGAACTGGCGGTTGTTGGCGATTTGATCGGGCGGCAGGTGGCAGTGGTAGTCGAAAATCGGCTGTTTGACCGCGTGCTCGAAATAGAGCGTGCGGGCCCATTCGGTGTTGAGGAGGAAATCTTCAGGAAGGAAGGCTTTGGCGGTAGACATGGCGCGCCCAAGTTGAATCACACCGCGCCGGGACACGAGTGCGTTTTTGGGCGCAGACAAAGATTTTCGGAGAGCTTCGGCTTGAGATGATCTGAGACGCATGCAGGCTGTGCACGTGGGCTTACCCCTTGTTTGTAAAACATTTTGGTTTCGATGGTTTGTTGCTGCGGCGCTCTGTTTCGGTTGCACGGCCGTCCTTCCGCGTTGGTGGTGTGGCGCCGATGGAGAGCGTTGGTTTGTTGGTCAACGGGAGCAGGTGGCCACGCTTGCTCGCGAAGTCGCCGCGATGGTTGATCGAGGCGTTTCAGCCAAGGAGTTCACGAGCGACGTTTCACTTTTCCAACATGAGTGGATGTTTGGAAGTTATCAGATGGCAGCCCTCGCACTGCTCCAGATTTGCGATGAATATCCGGAGCTGAGGGATGAATTTTTACCAGTGGCTGAGCGCGCGATTGATCGTTTGCTTTCTGAGGAAGTGCGCGGCTTTGACCGAAAAAGTTGGGGTGAAGATCCGCTTGCCTCGCTTGATGGTCCGAACGGCCACGCTGCATACCTTGGCTATACTAATCTGGTTCTGGCCTTTCACCGTCGCCTTGTTCCCCAATCGCGATTTGCTGGTCTTAACGACAAAATTTCCAGCGCTCTGGCTCGTAGGTTGCGTGCAAGTCCGGCCGGCATATTACAAACATATCCACACGAAAACTACCCAATCGACAACGCCAGTGTGCTTGCATCTCTGCTGATGCACCAAAAGGAATTCGGAGGCGGTCATGGCGACGTCACGGCACCGATGCTGCAACGATTTCAAAAAGAATGGCGCGATAAAAAAAGCGGCCTGCTTTTTCAGGCCTTCGATGGCCGCAGCGGTAGTGCTATTGATGCTCCGCGTGCCAGTGGTACTGCGTTAGCGGCCTACTTTATTTCTTTCGGCGAGCGCGAGTGTGCGGCGGAGTTGTTCCAGTCGCTAAAACAAAACTGTGCGGGCTCGCTCGCCGGTTTTGGATTTATCCGCGAATATCCGGAAGGCTTGCGTGGGCAGGGTGATATCGATTCCGGTCCAATTATATGCGGAATCAGTCCATCGGGCACGGGTTTTGCGATCGCGGGTTGTCGAATATTTAGAGATCGCAACTTATTCGTTCAACTTTATCGGACAGCGCATCTCACTGGCGCGCCGCTGTCCTCCGGCGGCCGGTTGCAGTTTGTGACCGGCGGTCCGCTCGGTAACGCCATTATGCTCGCGATGCTCACTGCACATTCTGTGGAACCGTGAAGAAATACTCCAGTTTGCGCCGCATTGTCTTCGAAGCGGCAGGATTGATCCTGCTGCACTATGTGCTCCTGCAAGTGCTGGCCAAAGCGCGGTGGCTCGAGCATCTGCTCGCGCCGGGTGGCGATTCCTTTTGGCCGATGGTTTTTACTGCGACATTTCTCTGCTTGCGCGTATTTTTGTATATATTTGTTCCCGGCTTTTTAGCGGCTAGGATTTGGTTGGGGCTTACTCGAGCGGAAATCGACAGCGGCAAATCACGACTTTGATTTTTTGGCTGCCTCGGCGATTTTTTGGCGGAGGGCGCGGGCGTAGGTTTTGCCGTTGAGCGGGAGACCGATGGGTTTGCCGATCCAGGCCGAGAGGACGATGGCGTTGGCGAGTTCGACGGAGTGGAGACCTTCGGCGGCGGGCGCGATGAGCGGTTTACCATCGAGGATCGCGTCGGCGAAGTTTTGCAGAATTTCGACATGTTGGCCGCCGTGGCCAGGGAGGGGAATGGCGATGTCCCAAGTAGTTGGTTTGGCAAAGCCTTCTTTCGACGTGCGGCTGAATTCGGTCACGGGAATTTCGTTTCGCGTGAGCGTCAGATTGTCGTTTTCGTAGACGAGACGGCCACGTTCGCTGGCGACTTCGAGGCGGTTGGTGCCCGGAGCTTCGCCGGTCGAAGTGATGAGCGTGGCATGTTTGCCGTCGGCGTATTCGAAGTGCGCCGTGACGTCGTCCTCGGCTTCGATCGGGTGGTAACGGCCGAAATTGCAGAACCCGGTCACGCGTTTGGGCATCCCGAAGAGCCACTGGAAAAGATCGAGGTTGTGCAGGCACTGGTTGAGGAGCACGCCGCCGCCTTCGCCGGCCCAGGTGGCGCGCCACGCGCTCGACGCGTAGTAGGCGTGGGTGCGGAACCAGTCGGTGATGGTCCATTGCACGCGGCGGACGGCGCCGAGTTCGCCATTTTGGACGAGTTGGCGAATCTTCTGGAAATATGGATCTGTGCGCTGGTTTAGGAAAACGGCGAAAACCTTCTTTTTGTTTTTGTGTGCGGCGACGAGTTTCTCGGCATCGGTTTTGTGCACGGAGATGGGTTTTTCAACGAGGACGTGGAGACCGGCTTTGAGCGCCTGAATGCCGATGGTGGTGTGCGCGTAGTGTGGCGTGGCAATGAGCACGGCGTCGATCAGGCCGGAGGCGAACATTTCTTCGGGCGTGACGAAGCCGCGAGCGTTGGGCCAGCGGGCGCGTTTTGCCGGATTTGAGGAAACGACGGCGGTGAGTTCGAGGCCTTTGATTTTGCCGGAGGCAATATTGTTGGCGTGGCCGACGCCCATCAGGCCAAGGCCAATAACGCCGATGCGTACGGTGCTCATGGTGTCGTCAGTGTTGGCTGATCGGGGAAGGCTGACAATCTCTCGGGATGTAAAAAAGTGTCACGTAATTCGTGACACTTTGACTGTTTCTAAAGCGAAGATGAATGGTTGGGCCCACCGATCAGGATTTTCGGTCGGGCACGTCGAGTACGACTATATCCAGGCTTTTGCCATCGGTAAGAAATCCCGATTGAATGGCGATGCGGCGGCTGTCGGGACGGAAGATCGGATGCGTGTGGTCGGGCCGCATTTTGTGGCCGGTGGTGAGGAGGAGGCGCTCGCCGTTGGTTCGGTCGATGAGATAAACATTGCCGAGAAAGGTATCGCCCACCGACCAGCGTCCATCGGGCGAACCGTTGCAGTGCCAAAAGCCGCCGGTGCCCCGGCCAGGCATGGATTCCTCGACCTGGCCTAGGAGCTTCATTTGGTTAGTGCGCAGATTGATCACGGCAATTCCGGTCGGATGTTCGCGCAGGTAAGGCAGGTGACCCATGATGTTGAACATCACTTCGTCCTTGGTCGCGACGGTTTCGTGGGTGATCCACTCGTCGGGCGTTTCGGCGTAGAGCGGGCGATTGCCGGAGCCATCGCTGCGGACGACCCACATGCGTTGCGGTCCGTCGCCGGTGGTTTCGTGGCAATAAATAATTTCTCCGGGCTCCCAGGGATTGGTTTGCACGTGGCCCATGCGAAAATCGACGTCGATCACGGTTTTGATTTCGCCAGTGGCGAGGTCGATGCTGCGGATGCCGCCGGGGCCTTTGCCTTGTTCGGCGAAACGCTTGCGGGATGCCTCACGAGACTGGTTTGGGTCCATGTTTTGATCGTCGATCTGCCGGCGGGCGGGCGGTTCGCCGGAGACACGACTGGCATCGGTTTCGGCGTTTTCGGCAGCCTGGCGTGGAGGTCTGGGTGGACGGGGTGGTTGCGGTCCCCAAGAAACGCCCCAGTAGGCTTTGGTTTCGTCGGCATCGAGGGCGAAACCGCCGGCGTCACGCAAATCGGCGGGAAGGGTGCAGATGACGCGTTCGTAGGCCGAGGCGTCTTTCGGGGTGCCGGCGAGGGCATCGGCGATGAGCGGATCGAGATTTATCTCTACGAGCTGTTTCGGGGTCGTAGCAGGCTCAAGCTCCTGTTTTTCGGGATTCCACCACGGACCGCCGCGCATCAGGTAAAGTTTATTGGTCTTGCGCGAAAGATTGAGACTGCCCGTGCCGGAAGCGGAGCCGTCGGTCAGTTGAACGATGTCGCCGGTTTGTTCGCTGACGACGTAGGCCTGCGAAGTTCCGCTGCGGGTTGAGCGGAAAATGATCCATTTGCCATCGGCGGTCCATGTGGTGTGCGTTTGATAGGGCTTGGAATCGTTGGCCGGATCGGTGGTGAGGAAAGTCAGGGTGAGACCGGTGACTTTGTCGATGACGACGCGTTTTTCGGAGGGAAGGCGGCGACCAACGTCGGAGGCTCGAAGTGGCAGCCAGAACAGAGCCGGCAGCGCGAAGAGAATGAGGAGACGGGGAAAGGCAACGTGACGACAAACCATGAGGGAAATATATTTCAGGTGAGGAAAGACGCCAAGCCTCGGCATGGGTTTCGCGTGGAACAGTCAGAGTGACCCGCCCGACTGGCGTGCGCGCATCGATCGGTTTGTTTGATGCGAGTCAAAGACCTCCCGCTGAGGATCTGCTAACCTGTCTCCATGATGAACACCTCAATCCACGGTCACGAAGTTATCCAGATGATGGTCGAAGCCGGCCATCCCTTCACCTTTGCCTCGCTGCGTGAGGCGATCGTGGCGCGCTTCGGAGCCGAGGCGCGGTTTCATACCTGCTCGGCGGATGGGTTAACGCCCGAAGGTTTGATCGAATTTCTCGGAGCGCGGGGCAAACTGGCTCCGGTCGAAGGCGGATTCGTTTTTGGTGCCGGTACGCCCTGTGGGCACGACGATCATTCGCACTGAGCGAGATGCGGGAGTTTTTGAGGAGATTTTGTGCGTGCGATGGATTTGCACGTACGAAAGTGTGCGTTTTCTAGATCCCATGTAGCGCGGAAAATGCGCGCTGCATGGCAACTGGTTATATAAATTTTTAACGCGGCGGGGGAAATCCCCTAGCGGACTATTTGCGGCAATTTTAGCACTGCGGAGCGTGAAATATCCGGTGTAGACCGTACTTTTATGTAGGGGAATCCCTGAAGATGGCCCTCTTGGGTGCAATGGAATTGCGTGGCGGGACGCTTCGGATAACTTTTCTGAAACGTTCACCAATTTATTACGTAATTAGTATTGGTGTGAGCCTCATTGAGGTCAGCCCGACTAAAACTACAACCGGATGCCATCTACCCGCCATCTCCGCTTTCCCACTCAAGCCGCTTTTGCGGTATGTGCGGTTGCTGCGATGATTTGGGCCAACCGGAACGAGGTTACCCCGACAACAAGTAGTGCACGCCATGCGGTGGCGCGCCCCGTCACATTGGCAGGGAAGCGCGGAAATGTGGCAGCCGCGGCGGCGGCCCAACCGGCGCTTCATTCGCAAGCCTTCGCGCCCACGCAGGTCGCGCCGACAAAGGTTACAGCCTCGGTCAGCCAAATTTTGCCGGAGCTTGCGCAGGAAATTTCCGATTGGCGTGCTTACCGGCCGCAGAAACTCACCATCGCGCCGCACGCCGATTTGGCGATGGATTTTGAAATGACCGCGGTACGCCAGGAAAACGGTCGCACGATCTGGCAGGGCCGCAACGCATTGACGGGCGCCTTCCTCGTTACCGTTGCGACGGAAAATGACTGGCACGCGATCCTGGAGATTCCCGCGGCTAGCAGTTTTGAATTTCACATTACCGGTCAGACCGCGTCGGTGACGGAAAAATACGAAATTGGCGCTTGCGGCGCGCACCGACATTTGGGCAGTGCCGATCTTGCTCAACACACGGTGGTGCTCTCGCCAGATCCGAATTCCGTTTCCGCGGGCACTGATGGCCCTCCAAACGGTGCGGTGGCGAACGTCGACGTCCTCTTCTTTTTCGACGAGGCCACTTTTGCGGCAAATGGACGCAACTACGCAGCGATCGAAACAGCGATTGAGGCCCGTGTGGAATCAGCCAACTTGGTTTTGGAAAACAGCCGCGTGAAGAATTTTCGCTGGCACTATGTTGCGGCGTATCAGGTGCCCGAATACACCGCGACCGGAAAGCTCAAGGACGATTTGAACGCCGTCACCTTCACGGATAACCCCGCGGGCCAGTTCGTGAACGACAAATGCGCCCTGCACGGAGTTGACCAAGCGGTGGTATTTGTGTCGGGCGCCCGCGATTACGCGGGTATTGCCTGGGTGCCAAGCGGTGACGATTCGCTTGCGCACAACGCAGCGGTGATTTGGGACAGCAACTACACAGTGCTCGCGCATGAACTCGCGCACAATTTTGGCTGTCATCACGACCGCTCCACGGAAAATGCACCCTCGGACGACGGGAAACCTTCTTATGGCTTCCGTTTCGATCTGAACGGCGCCGACACGGGCACCGTCATGTCTTATGCGCCGAACCGCGTGCCATATTTTAGCAATCCCGACGTGAGTTATCATGACATCAAGCTGGGTGTGGCCGAAGGCCAGCCTGGCGCGGCGGACAACGCCCACATTCTCGCTGAAAAAGCCGATATGATGACGGCGCACCGTGAGCTGAGCTCATTGCCCATCATCATCATGCAACCTCAGTCCACGACGGTGGTGCGCGGCGCAAGCCTCAATCTCTCCGTTTCCGCTGCGGGCGAAGGCCTCGCTTATCAGTGGCGCAAGAACGGCCAGGCCATCGGTGGTGCGACCAATGCCGTGTACTCGAAATCCAGCACGGGCGACGAGGATATTGGTTCTTACGATGTGATCGTTGCCAACGATGCCGGCAGCGCCGCCAGCCGGACTGCAGCCGTGGCAGTGACAACTCCTTCGACGCAAGTCTCAGTTTCGGCCCAAACCAACAGTCAGGGGCAATCTGGCGATGGTGGCGGCGGTGCCCCAAGCGATTGGTTCCTCGCCGCGTTGGCGATACTGGGTGTTGTGCGCGTCCTTCGCCGCCTGACGGCGTAATTTGGAGCAACCTCGCGGTTGGCTTTTATTCACGTTGGCCAAATAAGGCCGTGCCCACGCGAACCTGCGTGCTGCCGGCAGCCACAGCAGCTGCTAGGTCGCCCGTCATGCCCATCGAAAGCTCGCGCAAAGGCGTGCCGAAGCGAGAGGCTAGTTGATCACGCAATTCGCGGAGCGTGGCGAAGGTGCGTTGCGCCACCGTTGGATCGCTCGAAAGTGGTGCAATGGTCATAAGTCCGTCTACGCGCAGGTTTTTACAGGCCAGAGCCGCCTCGAGAAGTGCCGGTGCATCCTCGATCTCCGCGCCGAATTTCGCTGGATCGCGGCCGGCGTTGATCTGGAGCAGCACCGCCAAGGTCTTGCCGCATTCTTCGGCGGCACGATTTAATAAATTCACTAGCTTCTGGCTATCTACGCTTTGCACGCGATCAAAGTGTTCGGCGGCGAGCTTGGCCTTATTGGATTGCAGGTGGCCAATAAGTTCCCACCGGAGGTCAGCCGGGCTTAATGGTTTCTTATCAACGGCTTCCTGAACCCGATTTTCGCCCACCGCCTTTAGCCCAAAACGCGCGGCATATTCGGCGGCCTCCGCCGGATGTGTCTTAGTGACAGCAAGTAGCTCAACATCCGCCGCAGAACGGCCGGAACTTACGCAAGCTTCGGCGATCTGTTCGAGAACGCGTTCGGTGTTGGCTTTGAATTCATTAAATGAAATCATGATTAAACAGTCTGTTTAATAGATTGCACACGGATAAGTGATGTTTATACAGGGCTGCGAATTTACTGAATCATGCAAATCGAAAACTTCAAAATCTTCGCAGATCTTGTCGAGACGAAGAGCTTCTCGAAGTCGGCAAAAATCAATGGCATCACGCAGTCGGCTGTAAGTCAGCAGGCCCGCGCGATGGAACGTCATTTCAAGACGCTCCTGATCGACCGCAGCCAGAAGCAATTTCAGCTCACGCGCGAAGGGCAGCGCGTGTACGACGCTTCCAAGGAGATGCTGCATCAGTATGAAAAACTCCTGAGCGAATTGCAGGAGATGAAGAAGGTGATCAGTGGCACGATTCGCATTTCGACGATTTACTCGATCGGCCTTCACGAATTGCCGCCTTACATCAAACGCTTCCTCCAGGATTTCCCCTCCGTCAACGTGCGGGTTGAGTACCGCCGGTCGAATCTTGTGTACGAGGACATTCTTCACAACTCCGTCGACTTCGGCTTGGTCGCTTTTCCGGTCAAAGTGCGCCAGATTGAGGCCGTGCCATTCCGCAACGACCGCCTCGTTCTCATCACGCATCCTTCGCATCCGCTCGGACAGAAAAAAGAAGCCGACCTCAAGGATCTCACCGGCCAGCGTTTCATCGGCTTCGACCCCGACATCCCAACGCGCAAAGCCGTCGACCAGATTTTCCGCGACCATAAGATCGAAATCGAACCTGTGATGGAGTTCGACAACATCGAGACCGTCAAACGCGCCGTCGAAATCGATCATGGCGTCGCCATCGTGCCGCACGCAACCGTTCAACAGGAGGAAAAAGTAGGCTCCCTCGCGGTGATTCCTTTCCACGGCAAGGAATTCTCCCGCCCGCTCGCCATCCTTCACCGGAAGGGGCGCGTGCTGACGCCGGCGATGAAAAAGTTTATCGACGTGCTGAGCATGGATCTGGCGGCCAAGCCGCAAACAACCTAAAGCATTGCGCACGCCCTCGCCGATCAAGGTACTACCCCTAAACGGGGTGTTGCCATGACGGCCGGTTCCTCTTTGAAGTAGATTTCGTTCATGGTTCACAATCTGGTACTTGTCCTTTATAGCATAACGCTGGTCGGTCTGGCCTGCTTCGCATTGCATCGTGTGAAAATGCTGGGCATGTACCTGTGGGCCGCGCGCAAAAGGCCGCCGCAGGCCACGCTGCCACCGGGGCCGGTTCCGCTGGTTTGTGTGCAATGCCCGCTTTTTAACGAGCCGCTGGTGGTCGAGGCTTTGCTTGAAAAAGTCACCGCGCTGCGCTGGCCCGCCGGACGTCTGGAAATCCAGATTCTCGACGACTCAAACGACGAGACGCCGGAGATCATCGAGCGCTGGCTGCAAACGCATGCGGATCGCGCAGCGAACGTGAAACACATTAGGCGAACCAATCGCAAGGGCTACAAGGCCGGCGCGCTGGCCTACGGCAACACGCAGACGGCAGCGGAGTTTTTCGCGATCTTCGACGCCGATTTCCGTCCCGAGCCCGATTTCCTCGAAAAATTGCTGCCGCATTTCTCGAATCCCAAGGTCGGCGTCGTGCAGGCGCGCTGGGAGTTTGTGAACCGTCGTTCCAGTCTGCTGACGCGCTTTCAAGGCATCTTTCTCGACGCCCATTTCGTCGTCGAACAGGCCGCGCGTTATGGCAACAACCTGTTTTTGAATTTTAACGGTACCGCGGGCGTCTGGCGTCGTTCGGCCATGGAAGATGCTGGTGGTTGGTCGGCTGACACCGTGACCGAAGATCTCGATTTGAGTTACCGTGCCCAACGCCGTGGTTGGAAATTCGTTTACCTCGAACATTACACCGTTCCCTCCGAACTTCCGGAAAACCTCACGGCCTTTAAATCGCAGCAACACCGTTGGACGAAGGGTGGCGTGCAAGTCGCCCGGAAGCAGTTGCGCGATATTCTCCGCAGCGATCTGCCGGGTCCGGTAAAGCGCGAGTCGGTTGCTCATCTCGGCATCGGTTTTGTGCATCCGTTGCTCGTGACCTTCTCGATTCTTTTTGTGCCGTACCTCTACATCATCGGTGCACATCCGAGCGGCGTCTGGCATTTTCTCAATCCGCTCTCCGTGCTGCTCGCGGGCGGCACGACCGTGATGTTTTATATCGTCGGCCAATACTTTTTAAACCGCCAATGGCGCGAAGGATTGATCATGTTTGTGAGCAGTCCCTTGTTGCTGGCGTTTGGTTTGGCCATGAGCGTGACTTGTTGTGTGGCGACAATCGAAGGAATGGTTTCGCTGGGCGGCGAGTTCGTGCGCACCCCGAAAGGCGGACGCGCGGTCACGGTTGGCGGTTTGGTGGCGCGCTTGCGAAGCCGCACGATGTTCACTGCGATCATGGTGATCGAAGCCGCTATTGGCACGCTGATGCTGGTGGGCGCGCTTTATTTTCATCGCATCGAAATGACGCAAGTCACCACGGTGCTGGCGGTGAAAGCGGCGGGATTTCTCGGCATGGCGGCGCTGTCCGCTCCCGACCTTTTGCCGAAGTTTGGTGCCCGTACAGGGGCGGCCTGAGTTTTTCGGCGCTTTTGGCGGGAAATATCAGAAGGGCGATTCCCCCGAGCGGGCGCGCCAAGATGTCAGATAGCGGGATAAAATTTAGAAAACAGAAGGGCCCGCCGATAACCCCTTAACGGCGGGCCCATTATTTTCTAGTTGTCCGTTAAACGGACTTCCATGTTACCCCAAGTCCCCTGATTGATCAGAGGATGGTTTAACTTAGCATTGCCCGTGCCAACGGAGCAGGGTGGTCAAGAATGGCCAAGTTTGGCCAGGGCGTCGGCGATTTCGCGATCACTGCGGCAACGGGGCATCTTGCTTTGGCCGCCCCATTTTCCGTGGGCGCGCATCCACTGCTCAAAAGTGCCAGATGCAACGAGGCGAATGACAGGCGGCTCAAGGCCGAGGCCTTTGCGCTTGGCCTCGTAGTCGTCGTTCAAGCGGATCAATTCGGCGTCCAGTTCGGCGGCGAAGATGGCGGTTATAGATGGTTCGGGTAGCGTCTTGAGCTCAATCCACCATTCGTGGCTGCCGCGATTTCTTCCCGTGGCGGCGTCGACGAAGAGCGGAGCAACATGAAAATTGACAGGCGTCCAGCCATGGCGCTGGCAAACGATGGCGAGAGCATCAGTGAGCTCTTTTTCGATCACATGTTCGCCAAAGGCGCTGAGTTGCAGCTTTGTGCGGCCCGCGTAGACGAGCCTCGGAATGTCGGTGGAGACAAACCGTACGACATCGCCAATCACATAGCGCATCAGCCCGGCGGGTGTGGTGAGAACGAGAGCGTAATCGATGCCGGCCTTCACGCCTTCGAGCGGTACTGCCTTGGGCCCGAGTTCGCCGAGTCGCGTTTCGTCGAATTCGTTGAGCGGCAGGAATTCGAAAAAAAGGCCGACATCGGTCATGAGCCGAAGTCCGAGAGCGGCGTCGGCATCTTGCGTGGCAATAAAGCCTTCGGATGCGGGATACACTTCATGGAAATTGACGCCGGCGCCGAGGGTGGCGCGCAGTTCTTCGGCAAAAGGCGCGATGGGTACGCCGCCGTGGATGAGGCATTCGAGATTTGGCCAGACGGCACGGAGATCGGCGGACAATGCCGAACCTTTTGCGGCGCGCTCTCGTACGGCGGCGGCAAGGATGAGCACCCAGCTTGGGATTCCGGCGACAAGTCGAAGGTCGCGGTTGTGCGTGCGTTCGGCGATGGCTTTGATTTTTTCGGGCCAATTGCCGATCTGTGCGACGTCCGCACCCGGTTCATAGAGGTAATGATTCACCCAACCGGGCATGTGCGTGGCGGTGATTCCGCTGAGGTCGCCCGCCCAGGCCTCGAAGGGCTTCGACTCTTCGATGTATGCGAGGGCGGTGGAGCCGCCGAGGAACAATTGTTTACCGCTAAAGACCGAAGTGCTGCCGGTTCGTGCCGCGTAGTAAAGAAGCGAATCGAGTCCGGCCTGTCGGAAGTGTGCGAGCATTGCATCGGTGATCGGCAGATATTTGGTGCGACCGGCGGTCGTGCCGGACGAAACGGCGTAGTATCGACAGCGACCGGGCCAAAGCACGTCAGCCTCGCCACGTTTCATGCGCTCGATGGGAGCGATGAAATTTTCATAAGTGCGCAGAGGAATTTTTGCCTGAAACTCCGTGTACGTAATGCCCGGATGAAGACCGTTTTCGCGTCCGAAACTACAGCGAGCCATCGCACTCGTGAGCCGCGCGAAAGTTTTGTGCTGGGCGGGCAGGATACGCTGCGGGTCCCGCAGGCGGCGGGTCGTTCGTACGGTTAAGAAACGGGCGCCTATCGTAAGCAGGCTTCGAGGCAGGACCGGCATGGAGGCGATTCAGGAGAATCGGGCTATCAGGTCAACGGCTCGCAAGGGCTGGCTGCGCCTTGGCGTTTTTTACTTTGCGATAGAAGTCGGCGATGACGGGCAGAAAATTGAAGTAATGGAAAATCAGCGAAGCATGCTGCACGGGACTGCCGCGATGATTGGTGATGATCCGGTACTGGCTCTCTGGAAAATAGGCCTGGCGTGCGGTTTCGAGTGCGAAGCGCGTGGGCGAATGATCGGCGATGACCGAGCTTTCTTTTTCCGCGTAGAGAATGAGCGTCGGCGCTTTGGTGAGCGGGAGAAGTATCTGCGAGAAATACGAAGAGGGCGGCTCAAGATGCCTCAGCGCCTGCACACGTTCGCACGCTCCATCGGCTGAGATGGTTTGAATGGTTGCGGTAACGGCTTCGTGCAATTGACGGAGTTCGCCGCGGGTCATCAGAACGCGGAGCGATTCTTTGTTTTGCGCGCCGGACTCGTACATCTTGGTGAAAATTGCACGGGATTTTGCCACCGTTTGTTCATCGGCGCGTTTATTGGGATCGACGTAAGGCTTGATGGCCCGCCCGAGCAGCGTAGTCGGCTTCGCTTCGCCGGGAGCGAGCAGGTCTTCCACGCAGGCGACGGGACTGACGAGGACGAGGCCGCGCAATTCGATCTGGCGGCCTTCGCGGCGGGCGCGTTTGAGCCATTCCATCACGAGGCCCACGCCAAAGCTCACGGAAAAAATCATCGGCAATTGGCCGTGCGTCTCGGCGAGTTCTTCGACCAGATCTTCGAGTTGGGCGAAGAGCATCTCGTTGGAAAAACCATGCCGGGGATAGTTGATATAATAGACGCTGCCATGCTTGAGCAAAAAGCCGCGCAGAAGGAAAACCTGTTCGGTGGCATCGGGAATGAAACCGCCAAGCACGATCGTGGGCGAAGCGCCCTTGCGTTTTTCGTAAAGAATATTGCTCGCTTGATGAACGCCCGCGATGCCGCTCAGCAGCACCGATTCCTGTCGCTTGCGAATGGTTGGAGTGAAGGGAACCGGGCGGGGCGGCCTGAGCTTGTAATCGGTGGCCCGGATGAAGGTCTGAAGGGGCTGGGCCGGCGACATCCGGGTGAATACATTTAAAAAGGAGAGGGCGGGGGCGAGGCTGATAGCTGGCATGACTTTAGTGGTTTAAGTGAGACCCGGGTTAAAGGAGTGCAGCAAAGGGAATCGGGTGTCGTAACGCGGATTTAACCAGTCTGAGACATGGGTGTTACTTTAAGGTGCCGAGAAAACCGTTTGCTCCCGCCGGGAGATTTCCCGCAAAGTAGGTCATGGGTTTGCCTGACATCGTTTTCGAGGATGAGACAATGATCGCTTTTGACAAGCCTAGCGGTTTGTTGGTCGCACCCGACCGTTGGGACAAAAAACGCGTGAACCTCATGGGCCTTATCCATGAGAAAATGGGCCATCACGTGGCCAACGTGCACCGCCTGGATGCCGATACCAGCGGCATCCTGCTTTGCGCCAAAACGAAGCCCGCGTTGGATTTTTTGAGCGGACAATTTCAGGGCAAAACAGTGGCGAAAACCTATCATGCGATTGTCGCTTTGCTGCCTCCAGAGCGTGCGATGAAATTGGCGACGCCGGTTGTAGCACGTGAATCCGACGGCAGCCTGCCTGCCAACTTCGTGGTCGACCTTGCGCTCGGAGAAGACGAACAACAGCTGGGCCGAATGCGCGTGTTTCGCAAGCGCGGGGGCAAAGCCAGCGTCACAGAGTTTCGTGTGCTGGAACGTTTTGGCGGTTTTGCCTTGTTTGAGTGCAAGCCGCTCACGGGCCGAACGCATCAAATCCGCGTTCACCTGGCCGCGGCAGGCGCGCCGGTCCTCAACGATCCGTTTTACGGCGATCCCGAGGTGAAGCTTCTGCTTTCGGGACTGAAGCGCCGCTACAAAGGCCGCGACGAGGAGAAACCGCTGATTGACCGCCTCGCGCTGCATGCAAGCGAACTCGTGCTCAAGCATCCAACGACGCGCGAGCTGTGCACGATTCGCGCTGGCCTGCCGAACGAGTTCGAAGTCGCCCTCAAATACCTTCGAAAGTTTTCGCGGTAAGAGAAGGGCACCGCGCCGGGCTCAATGTTTTGCAGCGCGAGCGTGGCGCAAGGCGGCGAACTTACGCAATGCGGACCGAACCGGATAATAGATACCAGCGACAAGGAACGGGACGCTTACCAGCCAGACCAGCACGCCGCCGAGGAAAACCAGGCCGAAATGTCCCCAGAATTCCGCGCTCAAAAGACTGTCGAGTCTTTCGCTCCACGTGGGGCCCGGCGTGAGGACGCGCATGATGCCCCTGAGGTTTTCGTGACGGTCGAAAATCTTTGCTCCAAGCCCAAGGTAGAACGGAATGGCCGGAATATGAATTGGCCATAGCAGCTGGTTGACGATTTGGATAATCGGATGGTTCAACTTGAACGCGAAGGCGGCCGCCAGGCAAAGAATCCAGGTGCCAAGGCAGGGGAAAAGGCCGCAAGCCACGCCAACGGCAAGAGTAAGCGCGATTTTGTCGGGGGTGACACCTTGCGTAAGCTGGGCAACGATCGGATCGCGGACTCGTCGTTGCCAGGCATTGCTGGATGACGGTGCGTCGGAAGTTGATTGGTTCGGCTTTGAGGTGTCGGCGGTCATTCTTTTTTCCATCGGGCGGAAGCGCGAGGACGAGTGGTCAGCAAAACAAAAACCCCGGCTTTGCCCAGCAAAAGAATGGAGCTTGCGCGAAGAACCGCGATGGAAAGTCCGACGCGGCCGCCCCCTGGCGCTCTATTTTTAGAGCTTCGTCTTTGTAAAAGCCAATCCGAGCGCGACGCCGACACCGATGCCGAGCGCGATGCCAAGACCTACGTTGTGCAAAGAGACCCCCATTGCGGTGCCGACGCCCGTCCCGAGAGCCATACCCACGCCTAGCCCAAGTGCCTTGGATTGCTGTTTTGGTTCTTTATTGTTGTTTGGTATATTCATAGTACTCTGATGTCACGCGAGATGTGGGGTGCAACGCGCGCAACGATAGCAGACATTGCCGTGATGACAAACGGAGCGCAAAAAAGCCCGGCGATGCGGGCCGGGCTCTTTTTTTGGGAGTTTTCGTTCCAGAATTTACGGCTGCTGCACGGCGTCGTCGTAGAATTTGACGATATTGCGGAAGTCGTCGCCTTCCATGAACTGCATTGCCGCTTTCGGATGCTGGTTCAGGTAGCCGGTTAGCATGTACGGAATGGCGAAACCCCAGCGAAGCGCTTCACGGTGTGGTTCCACGGTGTTCTGGATGGCTTCGAGGATCGGGCGCATCTTGAACTTTGGGTTGTGCAAGAAACTGAGGGCGAGTTCCAATGGGCAGTTGCCGGCGCCGCGGCCAAGGCCGGCGATGCTCGCATCAACGTAATTACAACCCAGCACGATCGCCTCGATGGTATTGGCGAAGGCGAGTTGGAGATTGTTGTGCGTGTGAATGCCGAGCTCCTTTTTTGCTGGCACAGTGAATTTTTGGAAGCGCTGGACGAGGCCGCGGATCTGCTCACTGTAGAGCGTGCCAAAGCTGTCGACAACGTAGAGAATGTTGACGGGGCTCTGCACAATGATCTCGAGCGCGCTTTCGAGTTCGCTCTCGGGTACCGTGGACACGGCCATGATGTTGAGCGCAGTCTCGTAGCCTTTGTTGTGGGCGTCGTTGACGATCTCAAGGGCCGAGGGAATCTGATGGATGTAAGTGGCGACGCGGACCATGTCGACGACGCTCTTTTCGCGGGGGAGGATGTCGTTGAAATCGGTGCGCTCGGCATCGGCCATGACGGAGATTTTGGTGGCGCCCTTCTTTTCGCCGATGGCGCGGCGCATGTTTTCCTCGGTACAGAATTTCCAGAGACCGTATTGAGTCTTGGGATACATGCTGGCCATGCCCTTGTAACCAATTTCCATGTAGTCGACACCCGCGGCACAATCGGCGGCGTAGATTTGCTGCACGAATTCGAGCGGGAAATTGTGATCGTTCATCAGGCCGCCATCGCGAACGGTGCAGTCGACGACCTTAATCTCGGGACGATAGCCGACCCAGCCTTTATTGCCGGTGGCGTGTGTAGTGGCTTCTTTGCTCATGGGGGTTGGTGGTGGGTGAAAGACCTTCATGCTGCCCCCTTGCGTGGCATGCGGGCAACGAGAATTACACCGCGTTTTTTGACATGCGTTAGTCTCTGACCTCGAGCGGCCATTGAAGCTTGCTGGTTACCGATGCGCGTTGGCCAACGGTTTGGTGTTGGTCAAATAGTTGGCGAGTTCGCTGATGGTGAGGAAGACGGCACCGTTGCGTTTGAGGTCGGCGAGGATGGCGGGCATTTGTTCGAGCGTTTCTTTGCGCCATTCGTGGAAGAGGATAACGGTGCCGTCCTTCACATTGGTCAGGGCATTTTTGCGGAGTTGGTCGGCGGAAACAGAAATGTCCCAGTCACTGGAGGAAACCAAATGCCCGGGGCGAAAAATTTTCATCGTGGTTTTAGCGACAGTTTTTTCGAGATCGGGCGTGATTTCGACGAAGGGCGGCCAGTACCAAGTCGGACGAACGCCAATTTTGGTTTCAAGGACGTCGAGAGCCGCGAGCACTTCGTGGTCGAGTGCTTTTTGGTCGAGGCCGGCCGGATGCAGATGCTCGTAAGAATGATTGGCAATTTCGTGTCCTGCGGCGATGGCGGTTTTGGCAGGTTGTGGATGAGCTTCGACGTTTTTGGCAACGAAGCTGAAGGTGGCGTGGATTTTCTCGCGCTTGAAGAGTTCAAGGAATTTTTCCAACTGGTCGGGAGTCGGACCGTCGTCGATCAACAGCGCGATGTGCATGGGCTTGGGTGTTTGGGCGGGAAGGAGCGAAACGCAGAGCAGGAAAAGAAAGGGTAGAAAGAATTTCTTCATGGGGCGAAGGCTTAGTCGGTTCCTGGAGGGAAGCGGATAGGGCAGTTAACGGCAATGTTTCAAAGCATCACCTTGATTTTGTGAACGCGAGTTTGGCGGAATGGGCGCGGATGCGGCGAATTTCGGCGGTAGGGATGCCGAGGGATTCGAGGAAATCCTGATGGGCGGGCGGAGATTGTTTTTCGAACGCAGCGTGCCACTGCATCATCTCGGTGTCGTTCAGGCCGATGGAGCGAAGGAGATGGACCCATTTTTCTTTGGTCATGGCGCGGGCGAGGCGGTCGTGGCCTTTTCGCGGAAGCAGCTTGAGCACAATTTCCTGCTGGCGGCGAAGCGCGGCAATCTCGTGATTGAGTTCGGTCAGGCGTCGGTGAAGAGCGGCGGCGATGCGAGTGCGCGAGGGGCGGGCGTCTTCGAGGAGGCGCTTGATAGCCGCGAGAGGGAGGCCGGTTTGGCGATAGCGACAAATTCGGCGCAGGCGGGATTCGTCTTCGGTCGAGTAGAGACGATAGCCCGCGGCGGTGCGATAAGTCGGGCGGACCAGGTTCAGGCGGTCGTAATAAAGCAGGGTGCTGCGCGAAAGGCCGAATTTTTTCCCAATGGCGCTGATGGGTTGCATGGCGAGGGCGGAGATGAAAACGCGCCAGCTGCGAGAGTTCAACCGGCGCGTGAGGAACGGGAACTCAAGCCTTTCGCGAGTGAGTGCGGATTTCCTGAATCGCCGCGGCGGGCAGGCCGAGGAATTCGAGGAAGCTTTGGTGCGCGTCCGGGTGACGTTGTTCGAAGAGCGCGTGGAGGCGCTGTTTTTGCGAGTCGGAGACGCCAGCTTCATTGAGCAGGGCGACGAATTGATCTTTGGTGATTCTCTTCATGGCGATGTGCGTTGGTTGTGGCCGGTGGTTTTCACCGGCGAAAGCACAGCATGCACTATGAAGCTGTAGACGACTCAAAACGGTTTTTGCGCGGCATCCTATTTTTGGGCGCGCGCGGGAGTGGAATTTTCGCCCGGTAGTCGGGACAAGGCTTTTACTTCCGCATTGCCTTGGTCACGACATCGACGGTGAAACCGCCTACGGGTTTGTCGGAGAGCAAATACATCCAGTCTTCGATTTCGGCTACGGGAATGCTGATTTTGTCATTCAACTTGTAATCGCCAAGGTTCACCGGATCGTTGCCGATACGGCCGCGGATGATATCGTCTTCGATTGCTTCCACTGAGATCCAGATATGTTCAGTGTGTTCGCCCGACGTGAGGGGAGCTTTGACCGAGAACATGTGTTCTGGGTGACGTTTCGAAAAGGCGGCGACAAACTCCGGCCACCGCGCGCGTGCCTGGGCGATTGCGGCCTCCATATCTTCGTTATCCGGGCTGATCGGTACGACCGGCGCTAACAGATTTTCTTCGAGGGCGTTCAATCCATCGCCGGACTTAAAAGCTTGTTCCAATTCGGGCGACCACGCGAAAAAGCGCCCCGATTCCGGGTGAAAGAGGCCGATGGTGCCGGGTCCGGAGAGCTCTGCAATCAAACGGCCAATTTCCCGGTAGATGGTTTCACGGGTTGAAGAGGGGTCGAACGGATCGCTCAACAAATCCACGGAAAGCCACGCCTGGTGTTCTTCGATGGCTTTACGTATTCGCAGGTTCTTGGTCGACTCAGCAGCGGACTTTGTGTCTTCGAGATATGGCTGAGCCTGGTTGTGAATCATATACATCCCGGAAGGCGACTTGACCATGAAGACGGGTGAACTGCCGACCACAAAGCAGGCGGCATCCTCGTCTTGCCGCGTGTATTCTCCCGGCCAGGCCGAACTAATGATTTGAGCTAAAATGCGGTCGTCGAGCATGCGCGGCGCGCGTTCCCAGAGCACAAAGGAAAGCATGGGCTTGTCGGCTTCGCGTGAGGCTTTGCGACGGGCGACGATCTCTTTGATTTGCAGCCAGCTGCCAATGGCGCAGGCGGCCAGTCCGCCCGCACATGTCCACCCGAAGCCCTTGAAATACCACATCAGGCCCAAAAAACCTGCACCAAAAATCGCGAGGCCAAAGGAGGCCCAACCCGACCAGGGGTAACCTCTCCACTGGCCGTAGTAAGTCACGGTGACCACGAGGCCCAATAAAACGAGAAAAACCGATTTTTCCCAGCCGCCATAGGCCGCCAGCACAGCGCCGCCGATGGCGAAGAGCAGGTCCGACAAATCGCCTTTTTCAGAAGTCTCACCGGGAGGGGAATCCATTCGCTAGGACTAGCGAAACGGTTGCCTTCTGCAAGACCAGGGCACGCCGAAGATGCCGCCGTCTGTTTTGTGGTCGCCCCATTTTGCCTGCAATTTCGCGAGACCGGCAAATCTTGCCTTGGGGGGTTGGCCTTAGACGAAAATCGGGAGTCAGCTACGGCAGACGAGTGAAATTACTTTTTTAAGTAATTATAGAGTAGTTGCTAATGCGCTAATTGCAGGGGGTGGCATCCGCTTTGCATCTGAGCATGCCACCCTTCCATGTCCGATACCGACCAAGACTCAAAAACAGAGCAGGCGACCGACAAACATTTGTCGGAAGCGCGGTCAAAGGGTCAGTTCGCGAAGTCGCCGGAAATTTCGGTGGTGGCAATGCTGACCGCGACGTTGGGCGCCTTGGCGTTAACGATGGGGACGGCGGCGAGCGAACTGGGTGGTCTGGCCGTAAGCATTTTTTCCAATTTGGGCTCGGCGCAAGTGACGACCGGAACGCTGGCTTCGCAACTAGGCGATATCATGCTGGTGATTGGGAAAGTTCTCGGTCCGATCATGGCGGCGGCGGTATTGGCCGCATTGATTTCGGGTGGCATCCAAAGCGGTTTTCATTTCACGCCGGAGGTGCTGGGTTTTCACATTGAAAATTTGAATCCGGCGTCGGGCTTTCAAAAGCATTTTTCCAAAGCTGTATTCGTGCGCGCGGGCGTGGATTTGCTCAAATTGGTATGTATCGGAATGGTTCTATGGGTGGCGGCACGGAGCCTGTTTCGCGATCCGATTTTCACTGCGCCGGTCGAAGTGGTTTACGTCGGGCAATTCCTCGGCCGTGCGATGAAATCATTTATGTCTCGGCTCATTCTCATGCTGAGCGTGATCGCCGCGATCAGCTACTTCTACGAGTTCTACAAGACGAAAAAGGACATGATGATGACGCGTGAGGAAGTGAAGGAGGAGCACAAGCAGTCTGAAGGCGACGGCATGGTGAAAAGCGCGATGCGTCGCATGGCGCGTCGACTCGTGCAGAAGCAGATGCTGGCCAAGGTTCCAACCGCCGATGTCATCATCACCAATCCGACCCACTACGCGGTGGCGTTGAAATACGAACGCGGCCTCGACAAGGCGCCAATCGTATTGGCGAAAGGGGAAAATCAATTCGCCCGCCGCATCAAGGCGCTCGCTGCGGAGCACGGTGTGCCAATGGTCGAGAACAAGCCTGTCGCCCGCATGCTTTATGCGCTGGGTCGCGTCGACGAAACAATTCCCTCCGAGCTATATCAGGCCGTGGCGGAGATCCTGGCCTTCGTTTATCGGACGCATCGTTACTATTTCTACCGCCTGAAATCCCGCCGGGCCGAAGCCGCCGCCGCGACACCCACGGTTGCCGAAACCGCCGGCAACTGACCCGAACCAGTTCAATTTCCTAAAAATCCATGCCAGCCGCCGCCCCCACCGCCAACGCCGCCGTATCGAGCTCCGATTCCGCCCCCGTGCTGAACAATCTCCTGAAGCGCGCCGACCTGATCTTTACCGCCGCGCTGTTCGGCACGGTGATGCTGCTGATCGTCCCCGTGCCGCCACTCGTGCTCGACATGCTGCTCGCGCTCAGCATCGGCCTGTCGCTCATGGTGCTGCTGGTGATCGTCTACGTGAAGGATCCACCGGAGTTCTCGGGTTTTCCCACGATTTTGCTCGGGCTGACGCTCTATCGTTTGGCGCTAAATATTTGTTCGACCCGGCTCATTTTGACCAAGGGCCACGCAGGCAATATCATTGAATCGTTCGGTCACTTTGTGATTCAGGGCAACTACATCGTCGGCTTCGTGGTGTTCCTGATTCTGATTGTGATCAACTTCGTGGTTATCACCAAGGGCGCCGGCCGCATCGCCGAAGTAAGCGCGCGTTTCACCTTGGACGCGATGCCGGGCAAGCAGATGGCCATCGATGCCGAACTCAATGCCGGCATCATTGACGAGTCCACCGCAACGTCGCGTCGTCTGAAAATCCAGAAAGAGGCCGATTTCTATGGCGCCATGGACGGTGCTTCGAAATTCGTGCGCGGCGACGCCATCGCGGGCATCCTCATCACGCTGGTCAACGTCATTGGCGGTTTTGCGATCGGCGTTTTCCAAATGGATCTTTCGCTCGCCGAAGCGCTTCAAAAATTCACCCTTCTCTCCATCGGTGACGGTCTCGTGGCGCAAGTCCCCGCATTGATCATCTCCGTCGCGGCCGGTATCCTCGTCACCCGCGCTTCCGACAACACGAATCTCGGCATGCAAATTGGCCGGCAGTTCGTGAAATACCCACGGGCGCTCGGCATTGCCGCTGTGATGCTGGCTGTCTTCGGCGTGATGCCGGGCATGCCCATCCTTCCATTTTTCCTGCTGGCCAGCACGCTTGGTTATGTCGCCTGGTTGCTCAAAAAGCAAATGCCTGAAGAAGCGTCCGAGGCTACGCGCGGCGGTCCTGTCGCCGCCAAGGGCAAGGACGGCAAGCCTCTTCCCGCCGGGCAACAACCTGCGGCCACCGGCAAGACCGGCCATTCCGCCACCGACGACTTACGCAAGCTCATCGACCTCGACGTTTTTGCCATCGAGATTGGCTACGGCCTGCTTCCTCTGGCGGATGCGGCCAAGGGCGGCGATTTGCTTTCCCGCGTGACCGGTGTCCGTCGTTCGCTCGCGAAGGATCGGGGCATCGTCATGCCGCCGGTTTCGGTGCGGGATAATCTCGAACTCGAGCCGAACGACTACCGTTTCCTCCTCCGGGGAAAGCCCATTGCTCGCGGCAATGTCCATCCGGGCCGCTGGATGGCCATGAACGTTTCCGGCAGCAACGTGCGCTTGCGCGGTGTGCCAACCCGTGAACCTGTTTTCAATCTCGAAGCCACTTGGATCGAGGAAAACGAGAAAAAGACCGCCGAACTCAACGGCTACACGGTCGTCGATCCGTCGTCGGTCATGATCACGCACCTTTCGGAATCGCTAAAATCCGTCGCCCACTTGTTGCTAGGTCGTCAGGACGTGCAAACCCTCGTCGATCACGTGAAGGAAACGAATCCCGCACTCGTCGCCGAGTTGTTGCCCGACTTGGTCAATCTCGGCGTTATCCAGCGCGTTCTCCAGAATCTGCTGCGCGAAAATGTTTCGATCATCAACCTACCGCTCATCCTGGAATGCATCGGCGACTTCGCCTCGCTGACGAAAAATCCCGACGACCTCAGCGAACTCGTTCGCCGCCGGCTCGGCATGTATTTTGTTCCTGAATACGAGTACCGTCCTGGCGCGATCAAGGCCCTCACGCTCGACCCGCGCCTCGAACAAATTCTTGCGGGCAAAATCCATCGCACCGCGAGCGAAGTCGGCCTCGCGCTCGAACCCGCCACCGGCCACCATTTGCTCAACGAACTCAATCAGCGCACGACCGAACTCGTGCAGCAGGGCCTGCCTGCGGCGCTCGTGGTTTCGGCGGAGATCCGTCTGCCGGTCAAACGCTTCTTCGAGCCGTCGCTCCCGCGTTTGGTTGTCCTCTCTTTCCAGGAATTGCCTAGCTCGGTCGAAGTGGAAAACGCCGGCTTCATCCCGCTGCCCGCCCACCTAAACCGAGTCGAACCCGCCAAAGTCGCCGCCTGAGCCAGCCATGAACACCCAAGATCAACCGTCCACGCTGCAACCCGGCGCCACTTACCGTTTTGTCGTTCGCTCGGCCGAGGAGGCCGTGCAAACCATCCGCGAACGCCTCGGCGAAGACGCCCGCGTGCTCTCTGTCCGACAGTTGAAAGGCGAGGGGCTCGGCGGACTTTTTGGCCGGGCCAAGCTTGAAGTCGTCGCGCAAGTCGCGATTCCCGAACCGAACCTTTTGCCATATCCACCGGGAGGCGTTTCCGCCGGTACGGCTGGCGCCGCGGGCGAAGCCGCTTCGGAGGATTCGACGTTGTCGTCCCGTCTGACGGATTACGCCACGGCTCGAGCCGCCGCTGCTTCGGTGCAGCGCGATGTGCCTACGCGTCTGCCTGAACTTTTGCGTCGCGCCGGATTCTCAGAATCGGCTTTGGCTCGCTTGCAATCGCTGCCGGTTTTTGCCGCGCAGTCAGAACAACCTTTGCACCACGCCATCGCCGAGGTCGGCCGAGCGCTGCGCCAGATCGTGGAAAAGCGTCCGGCCCGGCCGCTGCCGATGCGCGTCGCCTTTTTGGGCACGCCCGGAGTGGGGCGCACGACGGCCCTCTGCAAGTGGCTTTCCCGTGAAGTTTTTTCGAAGAAGAAAATGGCGCGCGTGCTGAAGGCCGAGTTTGACCGGCCCAATCCTGCCGAGGGACTCGCGGTGTTTTGCGAGGCGCTGGGTGTGACGCTCGATTACCACGCGCCTGGCCAGGACGACGCCGGGTATGCGCCCACCGGCGAAACTCAAGGGTCTTTGTTTGCCGATTTGCCCGGTCTTTCGCTGCGCTCGCCTTCGGAAAACGCCGCCCTTGCGAAATTCCTGGATCGCGGACGCTTCACTGGCCGCGTGCTCGTGCTCAATGCCGCTTACGATGCTGCCATGCTGCGCCGTGCCTACGCCGCCGGTCGCGATCTTGGTGCGACCCACCTCGTTTTCACGCACCTCGACGAACTGGAACATTGGGGCAAGCTCTGGGACTTGCTGCTTGAGGGCGAAATGACCCCGCTGTTTCTCGCGACCGGTCCGAGCCTCTCCGGCGATTGCGAGGAAAACCTCCTCGACGCCATCCTGCGCCGCACGCTGCCCGGAGCTTAATTTTCCATCCAGACAACCGATTTTAAAAACCCGTCATGCGCTTCATCTTTCTCATTGGTGGTTTCGTTTGTTTCGTGCTCGTCTCGCTCGGCGGCTGGCTGGCCGATCGTGCGATCGACAACATCCTGCGCGATGCGGCGATCGCGGCGCTGATCGGCGGTTTTCTTTTCCGCTGGTTCTGGTCGATTTTCGTGAAACTCCTGAGTCAGGCCGTACGCGCAAAACGCGCCGCCGAAAAGGCGCGCGAAGACGCTGCTCATGCCGCCGCGAAGGCCGCAGCCAACGCCGCCCTGAAGCGCACCTAAATTTTTGCCCCGCTCATTCCTTTCTCGCGCCATTTGCTGAAGCAGGGATTGCCGGGGTGGATTTGCCTTGCTGGCGATGGGGTAAACCCGTTGCACCACCGCACAACTTTCACTGGAGCAACGGGATATGTCGCTACAGTTTTGAGATTTTGCGTCGTTATATATTTTGTCGAACGAGCTATTCGACGTGAGTTGCCCGGATCGCGGACCCGGGAAATCTCGGTTGGACGGAGTGGGGAAAATTTTGCCGAGAGCCGTTTGGCTCTGGCGGCGACTTCGAGAAATTTGGCGGTTTTGCATGAAATAAATTTTTTAACCCTCTGGTATTAGCCGGGTAACGGCTCACTTAGGGTGCTTGGCATCACGCATGCGATAGGGAGATCCGTGAAGTTAGCCCACGTCCAAAACACCATAGCGACCCTCCGGTTGCTTGCCTCCTGAAAAGTTAGCCTCCCTCGCATCTCAATCGCTCCCCAACCCTGCCGCCCTATGAAAAATGCTTCCTCCGCCGCCCTCGCCACTGAACCCACACACGCCGCCAGCGCTTGGAGAATCTATCAGGGTGCCCAGTCTGAACACCTCGATGAGAAAGAGCTCATCGAGCGTTATCTCCCCCTCGTGCGCAACGTGGTTGACCGTATCAAGCTCAACCTGCCGCCGCACGTCGACGTGGAAGACCTTTACTCCGTGGGTGTTACTGGCTTGATCGCCGCCGTCCGCCGTTACGATCCCGAGCAGGGCCACACTTTTGCCGGCTACGCCACGACCCGCATTCGCGGCGCCATTCTCGACGAACTCCGCCGCCTCGACTGGTGCCCGCGCCGTGCCCGCGCCAAGGCCAAGAAGCTCAAGGAGTCGATCAACGAACTCGAACAGAAGCTCGGCCGCGCCGCCAGCGAAGAGGAAGTTCGCCAGCACCTGAATCTCACGCCCAAGGAATACGCCAAATGGATGGAGGAAGCCCGTCCGGTTTGTTTCGTCGCGATCGACCAGACCGCCGAAAATGAAGATTCCGAAGGCGCTTCGCTTCACGAGCTGATCGCTGACGAGTCCGATGTTTCCGTTCGCGACCGCATGGAAAAGGAAGAGCTCATGCAGATGGTGGCCACCCGCATCGCCGAGCTCCCGGAAATTCCGAAGAAGATCCTCGCCATGTACTACTTCGAAAACATGCGCTTGGCCGAAATCGCCGCGGTTTTCGATCTGACGGAGTCCCGTATTTGCCAGATTCACGCGCAGACCGTGATTGGTCTCCGCGCTTACATCCAGCGCATGCGCAGCCGCTAAGCAGCAATTTTTTCCTGTTATGCATTCGAAGGACCCCCGTTTTAGCGACCGGGGGTCTTTTTTTGCCGTCGGGATTTTTCCCACTGGGCGATGCATGTTTCTGTTACGTTGCGTGATGGAGGCTAAAGAGACGGCACAGATGAGCCGTTAGGGTAAAACACCCGGTTAACCAATATGTTGATCCTTGTCGGAGCGTTTATCGTTTTTGCAGCGACCCTAGGCGGCTTTATGTACGCCGGCGGGAAGCCCGTTTTGCTCCTGCATCTCTCGGAGTTCATGGTCATCGGCGGCATCGCGTTGGGCGTTCTCGTGATCGCGAGTCCGACCCACATGCTCAAGGAAATCATCCACAAGGTGAAACACGCCGTGCTCGGCAAACCGACCAGCAAAGCCGAATATTTCGATCTCCTGAAAATGCTGTACGAGATTTTCATGGTCGGCCGCCGCAACGGTCTGATTGCGCTCGAAGAGCACGTGATGAATCCCGGCAGCAGTTCCATCTTTGCGAAGTACCCTTCGTTCACTGCCAACCACGAACGCATGCAATTTCTCATCAACGGACTCAAGCCCGTGATCGACGGCAAAATCAAACCCGACCAGCTCGAAGACTTGATGTACACCGAACTCGAAGCCAAGGGCGAGGAAGGCGACCATCCCGTACATCTGCTTCAACTCGTGGGCGATTCCTTGCCTGGCATCGGCATCGTTGCCGCTGTGCTCGGTATCATCAACACCATGGCTGCCATCGCCGATGGACCCGAGGCCGTGGGTGAACGTGTGGCGGCCGCGTTGACCGGCACATTTCTTGGCGTGTTTTTCGCCTACGGTTTCATCAACCCGATGGCCAATCGCGTGAAATTCAACAACGCCGCCGAGATGACCTACATGAAGTGCATTCTCGCCGCGGTCGCCGGTTTCGCCAAGGGCCTCGCCCCGCTGACGGCCGTCGAAGTTGCCCGCCGCTCCCTCGATAGTGGCGTCCAGCCTGCCGCCGATGAACTCGAGCAAACCCTCAAGTCCATGCCCGCCCCCGGTAAATCCCAGGGCTGATCCCCATCGGCTGATCGGAGTCTCGCATGTCCAAGAAACATCGCAAAAAAAAGGGCGACGGCCACCACGGCGGAGCGTGGAAGGTGGCCTTTGCCGACTTCATGACCGCGATGATGGCTTTGTTTCTGGTGCTTTGGATTTCCGCGCAGGAGAAAAAAATCCTCATCGCCACCGCGCGCTATTTTCAAAATCCCTTTTCCTCGCCGATCGACCGCACCTCGGGCGTCATGCCCTACGATCAGAACAAACCGAGCAAGCCCCACGGCGACGATTCCGGTGCCGACGAACCCCAGACCAGCAAGCGCGACATCGATCTCAATTACCTCAACTCCCTCGCGAAGGACTTTTTCAAGCTCCTGAATCTCGATCAGGATCTCGCGGAAAAACCGATCGACATCCAAGTCACCAGTGACGGCCTGCGCATCATGCTCTACGACCGCGCGCGCAAACCACTCTTTGTCGACAAAACCGCTGAGTTTACCGAGTGGGGCCAATTCGTCATGCAAAGCCTTGCCTGGATGATCGACCGCCAGAAATTCCGTGTCGTTATCGAAGGCCATACCCGCAAGGGCCTTGATCTGCCCAAGGCCGAGTACACGGCTTGGGAACTCTCCGCCGACCGCGCGAACGCCGCCCGCCGTTTGCTCACGCTTTACGCGGTGGATGAAGCCCGCATCGAACGCGTGACCGGTTACGCCGACACGCGCCCCATGCCTTTCCAAACGCCCGATTCCGAGTCCAACCAACGCGTCACCCTCAGCCTCACCGTGAGCCAGCGTACCAAAGAGCTTAGGGACAAAACCCACGACGCCAAAACACCTTCCGCCGCCCCCGCGGTGACTCCCGCTCCTGAACCCAAAAAACCTGCCGAAACCTCCGCCTTGCCGCCTAAGCCCGGCACGCGCGCCGGCCTCGCTGACTTCCGATGAAACCCTTCCTCACTGGCCGCACCCAGGTCAAATCCGCCACGCTCCAACCCATTCCCGGCCTCGGTGCCGCCGAAGCCGTCGCCCGCGCCGTCGCCACGCATAAACATTCGAAAGAAGGAAGCGGCCCCACCGTCGAGACCATCAAGCAGGGCGACAAAGTCGTCCGCCTCGTCGTCACCTGCTCCTGTGGGGAACGCATCGAAATCGACTGCCTTTATCCCGCCGGAGGTTGAAGGGGCGGGGGGAGTGCCCGCGCTTTCCTTTGCCTCTGTTGACCGGTTTGGCTTGCGTGACGAACAGTTTTGCCTCTGAGTCACGGCATGCAGCGCGAAATAACCAACGCGGGATTTAGGTGGTTGCTCCTGGTTGCCGCCAGGTCTGATTCCGCGCCGATCATTGGCTGCACCAAAACCGACTCATGAAAAACCTCGCCTTGTTCATTCTCGCATCGGCGCTCGTCTCCGGTGCTTTTGCCCAGTCCTCGACGCGGCCCCCGCAGTCGCAACCGACCGACAAGGAGGTTGCCGTTCAGTCCGAGGTCAAGGACCTTGCCCGCGGTTACGCGCTCGCGTTTTCGCAGCTTTCACGGCCGCCGCTCACCCTCGTTTTTCAACGGGAAGGGCAACAGCGCGTGCTCGAGGACGTCAAAGCCGTGCGCGCCGCTGAAGGCGTGTTGGTGGTCGAAGTCGGCCGCGGCCTGATCTACGTGATCAACGCCAAGGACGTGCTGTACCTGACTGACGGCGGAAAACTCGTGAACAAGTAGTTCGCGACACCGCGGGACTTCAGAAACCCGCCGAGTGGGCCGATAAATTGATGGTCGGCAGCCGTTTTGTGCGACCGACCTTCAACCCTATGAAAAAGCTCCTGCTTGCCTTTTTGGGCCTGCCCCTCGTGGCGATGGCTCAATCCTACACCGTTGCCGTTATCCCGAAGGGAACGAGCAATTTCTGGAAAACCTACGAAGCCGGTGCCAAAAAAGCCGCAACCGAACTTGGCATCGAAATGGTGGTGCGCGGCACGAAATTCGAAAGCGATGTCGAGGCGCAGATTCAGATCGTCGATTATTTCCGCGAGAAAAAAGTCAGCGCCATCGTCATCACTCCCTTGCACAAGGATCAGTTGATCGCACCCGTCGAGAAAGCCATCGCGGAGGGAGTTCCCGTGGTCGTTACCGACTCCGCGCTCAACAGCACCAAGACAGCAGCATTCATCGCCTCCAACAATGTTCAGGCCGGCCAGCTGGGCGGCGCCGCACTCGCCGAGGCCCTTGGCGCAAACGCGACGGGCGAAGTCGCGCTTTTGCGCTATCTCAAAGGCAGCGAATCCACCGAAAAGCGCGAAACCGGCGCGCTCCAGGAATTCAAGTCCAGCTTGGCCAAAGCCACCATCTTGGACACGTATTACAGCGGCACCGTCTTGGGCGATGCCAAGCGCAACTGTGACACTCTTTTCGACGAACATCCCGGTCTCATTGGCGTCATGGCGGTTTCCACCATCTCCACCAAAGGACTGCTTAAGTCCGTCCAACAACGTGACCTTGCCGCCAAAGTCGCCATCGTCGGGGCCGGTAGCGACGAAGATATTCTTCAGGCGCTGCGCAAAGGGGAAATCAAGGCGCTCGTGCTCCAGAACCCCTTCGAAATGGGCTACCGCGGCGTCAAAACGGCCGTCGCCGTCCTCAAAGGCGAAAAGGTGGAAAAACAATCCTTCACCGATGTCATCCTCGTGACCGCCGCCAACATCGACAGCCCCGAAGTTCAACGCCTCGTCAGCCCTTAAAAAGCTCTATTTCCACCACGGACGCCGCTCAGGTGTCTTCAGAAACATGAAGACACCCGTGCAAACTCCACCCGCTCACCGCCCCCGTCACCGTTACGCCGCCGGGGGTGCGCCTAAAAAAATTCTAAGATGTCTTCGGGAGAGAAAAATGATCGCGGACGATGAGAGGCGAATTTGTGTCTCAGACCGTTTGTCATCTAATAGATGACAAACGGCGCGTAGGGACGGCCTCGGCTGCATCTCTGTCGAATGTTGGTACTTGGTGGTTCTGGATAGACCGATCTTAGCTCTGGGGCGGTTAAAGCTTTTCCGCGATGATAGGAACCGGAACCGTCCTTTTGGCGGGAAGTACGTAACTTTCGAGGCGCGTGTAGCCGGTTGCGCACCTTACTCGCACCTCGTTACAGGCGCGCGGCAATTGCTGCCGCCGTGGGAGAAACTCCTAGATCGGCAAAATGTGCCGGGATAAGATTTGGCGGTTTAACATCCTTGTAAAACAGCAGTTAGGTAACTGGCATTGCCATTGCTTAGGGTACAGACCCCAGATGAACATCGGTTTATACCAGAGCGCCGCTTCACTCTCCGCGTTGGAACGCTGGCAGGAAGCCGTCGCACAAAACATTACCTCCAGCCAGATCCCTGGTTTCCGTAAGCGCACGGTGGAATTCACTTCGGTTGACCTTGGGCATCTTCAAATCGATCCCAAAGGCAAAGGCCAGGAAGGCGCGCCAGCCGCTTTTCCGAGCACCACGCTGGGCGTCAGTTTTTATCCGGGTGAAACGACGCCGACGCGCCGCGAACTCGATGTTGCGATTTCCGGCGATGGATTTTTCGAAGTTCAGCAACCGGATGGCAGCCGCGCTTACACGCGGGCCGGGCAGTTTCATATCAATTCGGAACGCACCATCGTCACGCAGGACAACATGCCGGTGCTTTCCTCCGCAGGCACACCCATCGTTCTTCAGCCCACGGGGGAACCACTTGCTATCGCTCCCGATGGTGCCCTCACCCAAGGCGACCGCCAGCTGGGTAAGCTCAGCGTCGTCCACTTTGCGGACAACCAGAAGCTTTTGCCTGCCGGCGCCAACATGTACGCCGCCCCGGAGGGCATGGACGCTGCGCCGGTTGAACGCCCTTCCGTCCTTCAGGGCTACATCGAAGCGAGCAATGTCACGCCGCTGCGCGAAATGATTTCCCTCGTGCAAATCGCGCGCGCCTACGAAGCAAACCAAAAGATCATCACCAGCCGCGACCAGAATCTCCAGAAGGCCATCGAGGCCCTGGGCTGAGCCGCCTGTATCCAAAATTTAAACACAACCCGCCGCCATGAACCTCTCGCTCTACTCCGCCGCTTCAGGCATGGAAGCCCAGCAGCTCAACCTCAACACCATCGCCAACAACCTGGCGAACGTGAACACCCCGGGCTTCAAGCGCAGCCAGATTTCCTTCCAGGATCTGCTCTACCAGCGTCCGCGCGCCACCGGTTCGCAGGACAGCGGCGGCAACATCCTGCCCACCGGCATCGAGGTCGGCAACGGCACGCGCGTCGCCGCGACCGGAAAGATTTTCACTCAAGGCGAACTCACCTCGACCGGCGAAAAGCTCGATGTCGCGATTCAGGGCGACGGTTTCTACGAAGTGCAGCGTGCCGACGGCACCTCCGCTTACACGCGCGACGGTTCCCTCAAAATTTCTCCCACCGGCCAGGTCACGACCAATGACGGTTTGCCGGTACTTAGTGGTTTCCAAGCCGTGCCGACCGGTACGACCGGCATTACCATTTCGCAGGACGGCCAGGTGACTTACACCACCGCCACGGGCTCGCAAACTTTCCGCATCCAACTCACGCGTTTCGCGAATCCCGCCGGCCTCCAAAGTTTGGGTGGCAATCTTTATTCCGAAACAACCGCCAGCGGCACGCCGGAAACCGGCAGTCCCGGCGAGCAGGGCTTTGGCATGACGATGCAGGGCTATGTTGAAAGCTCCAACGTCAACATCGTGCAGGAAATGGTGAATCTCATCACCGCCCAGCGCGCCTACGAGATCAACAGCAAGTCCATCCAGACTTCCGACGAGATGCTCCAGAACATCAACCAGATGAAACGCTGATGAAACTGCGCGCGATCATTTCAATTTGCTCCTTGCTGCTGGTTTCGGCCATGTCCGCCGCCGCGCAGGTTCTTGCCTCGGCCAGTCCCGCGACCATCGCGGCCGCGCCTGCCACACTCACTCAGGAGGAACTTCTCGCTTCGGTTTCGCGCCAGTTGACGGAGCGCTTTCAATTGCGCGGCGAGCTGCAGCTCGAACTCCAACGCCAGTGGCTCGCTCCCACGCCTGTGGCGGGCGGCATCGAAGTCGTGGTTCTCGAATATCCTGCGCGCCTTGCCTCCACGCTTTTGCTTCGCGTGAAACTTCAAACCGCCTCGCGGTCGTTGGGGGAGCAGACGCTTCCGTTGCACGTCCAATTGCACCGCGATGTCTATGTTGTGCGCACACCTTTGCTGCGCGAAGCCGCCTTCGATGCCTCTCAACTCGACATTCGCCGCGTGGACGTCTTGCGCGAACGCGACGTAGTCGCCGTCGACGATTGCACGGGCGACTACACTTTTGCGACCAGCGCGTCCGCTGGACGCCTGCTCACTTGGCGCGATCTCACCCGCCGCACCCTCGTGCGCAAAGGCCAGGTTATCGAGGTCGCCGCCATCGACGGCACCATGACGATCACCACCAAGGCGCTTGCCATGGAAAACGGCGCCGCCGGCGACTCCATTCGTGTCCGCAATCTTACCTCCAAACGGGACTTCACGGCCAGCGTCGTAGCCGAGGCGCGCGCCCAGGTCCAATTCTGACCATGAAAAAATTCCAGGCCATTGTCTCAGTCTTATTGTTCGGCGCGGCTCTTTCCGCCCAAGCCGATTCGCTCTGGACCTCGCCGACCAATGCCGAGCGTTCCATGTACGCTGACCGCAAAGCCGCTCGCAAGGGGGACATTCTTACCGTGGTCATCGCCGAGCAGGTGGCTCAGTCTTCTTCGCAAAGCAAGAAATCGGGTAAGTCCTCCACGGTCGACGCCAGCGTTTCCAGCTTCCTTTTCCCCTCGAGCGGCATGGGCAAGCACAAGGGCGAACTTCCCGTCACCGGCCTTTCGGCCAGCAACGACTTTTCCGGATCAGGAGAGGTTAGCAACACCCAGAGCATCACCGGCCGCGCCGCCGTGCTCGTTGCAGATGTGCTGCCAAACGGTAACCTCGTGATCGAGGGTGCACGCGTGATCACTTTTTCCGGCGAAACGCAGTACGTTGTCCTGCACGGCATCGTCCGCGCCGACGACGTCACCTCCGCCAATACCGTTACCTCAACCAACATCGCTGATGTGCGCGTCGAATTTATCAGCGAGGGCGAACTGACCGACGCACAGAAACGCGGCTGGCTCACCAAGCTCGTCGACCGCCTCCGTCCGTATTAAAATTTCAACTACTCCCATGCTTCGCTTTGGAAAAATTATTTTTCTTCTGGCTTTCGCCACCAGCTTCCTCGGTGGAACTGCGCAAGCCGCCCGCATCAAGGACCTGATTCAGGTCGAGGGCAGTCGCGATAATCAATTGGTTGGTTATGGGCTCGTCGTCGGTCTCGCGGGCGACGGCGACAGCAATGCCATCACCACACTGCGCACTATCGGCAATGCTCTTCAGCGCTACGGTCTGACTCTTCCCGCCGACCAGATCAAATCGAAGAATGCCGCGGCCGTCATGATCACGGCCGACATCGCCGCATTTTTGAAACCGGGCAGTCGCATCGACGTGACCGTCGCTTCGCTCGGTGATGCAAAAAGTCTCCAAGGCGGCGTCCTCCTGCAGACTCCTCTCGTCGGTGCCGACGGGCGTGTCTACGCGGTCGCGCAGGGTGCGATCTCCGTAGGTGGATTCCTTGGCGGTTCCGGCGGCCCTGGCGGCGCCACGGTGCAAAAGAATCATCCCACGGTCGGCCTGATCTCGAATGGCGCCATCGTCGAGCGCGAGATCCCGTCCTCCATCTCGGTCAATGGCGTATTCACGCTGCAATTACAGGCGCCCGATTTCACCTCGGCTGCCCGCATGGCCCGCGCGATCAACGCCTATTATCCCGATGCCGCGTCTGCGCGCGATGCAGCCACGGTCTCGGTCAAACTGCCGCCCACCTACACGGGTCGCGAGGTCGCCTTCATCTCGGATCTCGGCTCGATCGAAGTGAATCCCGACACGCCCGCGCGCATTGTCATCAACGAGCGCACGGGCACGATCATCGCCACCACGACGGTGCGCATTTCGCAGGTGGCCATCAGCCATGGTTCTCTAACCATTACCGTCACCCAAAATCTCGCGGTTTCGCAGCCCAATTCTTTCAACAACTCCGGCCAGACCACCGTCACGCCTTCGACGCAGACCGGTGTCGTGGAAACGAAGGGACGTTTCGTTGTCTTTAACGAGGCTCCCACGGTCGATCGCCTTGCCGCCGCGCTTAACGCCCTCGGCGTTTCCACGCGCGAAATGATGTCGATCTTCCAGACCCTCAAGCGATCGGGCGCCCTCCAGGCCGAACTCATCATCAACTGATATGAACATCGCCGCCATCAGTTCTTCGAATTCCGCCGCCAATCTGGCCTCGCTTCAGCAACTGAGGACAGAACTTTTGGAAAAAGGGGTTAACTCCTCACCATCGGCAAATTCCAGCCGCGACCCCGCTGCGATCAAGAAGGCGGCCGGTCAGTTCGAGGCGATTATTCTCCGGCAGCTTCTCGCGCCGACTGTCGAACCCATTATGAATGGCGGACTTGGCGGTTCGGGCGACTCTGGCGGCAGCATCTACGGCTACATGCTCACCGACACCCTCGCCAGCAGCCTCTCCAAGGGCGGCGGCCTGGGCCTAGGCGCCATGCTCGAAAAGCAACTCTCTCCACGCGTTCCGCGCGTCGATAACAAGACTGGCGGCAACACCGCCGCCCAATCCTCAACTTTCATCCGCTAAACCACCGTGAACATCTCTTGGGAATTTATCACCGAATGCCTGCGCAACGAGCTGCAGGAATACGGCGCCCTGCTCGCCCTCTTCGAAGAACAGCAGGCCAACCTCCTCCGCCGCGATGCCGATCAGGTCGCCGCGCTGGCCCTCTCCATCGAGGAGCAGGCCCGCACCACGAACATCTGCCGCGAGCGCCGCGAAAAATGCGTCAGCGAATTCGCCCTCAAGCAGCGCTGCGCACCCGACACCAGCCTGCGCCAGCTCCTTCCTCATTTCCCCGTGGAGGTCCAGCCATTGCTCGGCGCCCTGATTGCGGAAATCAATCATCTAATTCATCGCATCCGCCGAGACGCCCGCCAGAACCAAATGCTCCTCTCCCGCGCGGTCGAGGCCCATGACGAGGCCTTGCGCGCGCTGATGCCGGAAACGTTCAAGTCCCGCACTTATTCCGCGCGCGGTGCCGTCACCGCCGGCGCCACCATCTCCGGATGGCAGGCCGCAGGCTAAACCAGTTTCAACCTCTAACGCGATTCTACCATGAGCGGACTATTCGGCGAACTGGCCAACGGAGTCAAAGCCCTCACCGCGGCCTCGCGCTCGATTGAGACCGCGGGACGCAATCTTGCCAACGTCAACAATCCGAACTTCGCCCGCCAGCGCGTGATTTATGGCGATCGCGGCTCCGTGCAGACCGAGCTCGGTGTTCAGTCCCTTGGCGTCGAGGCCCGGCAAATCCAGCAGTTGCGCGACAGTCTTCTCGACGGCCAGGTGGTTCGTGAAATCGCGCTTCTTGCCTCGTTCGAAACCGAGCAGGACGCTTATCAACGTGCCCAGGCCAGCCTCGGCCAGTCCGTCGATCGTTCGGGCGCCACGAGCCAGACCGGTTCCGAAGGCAGCACGAACGGCATTGCCCAGGCGCTTTCCGATTTTTTCAACGCGTTCCAAAGTTTCTCCGCCAGCCCCACCGATTCGGGCGAACGTCTTGCTCTCGTTCAGAAAGCCGGCATCCTCACCGATGCCCTGAACGAAACCGATTCCCGCCTTGTTCAGCTCCAGGCCGATCTCACGACGCAGGCCACCAGCGATATCGGTGAAATCAATGGCATGCTTGCCACCATCGCCGACCTCAACGGTCAGATTGGTCGCCTCGAAATCAATCAGCCCGGTGCCGCCGTCGATCTCCGCGACCAGCGTCAGGCCGTCGTCGAAAAGCTCGCCGAAAAAATGTCCATCGAGACCCGCCCCGATCCGGCTTACGCTGGACAGATCCAGGTCTTCAGTCGCGACGCCGCCAATAATCCCGTTCAGCTCGTCAACCTCGCGGTCACAACCGGGCCCGTCACCCTTTCCGGCTCCACAGTTTCCGCCGGCACGCCCGCGACCGCGTTGGCTCTTAAAGGTGGTTCTCTCAACGGGCATCTTACGGCACGCGACGGCGCCATCACCGATCTGCGCAACAATCTCGACGCGCTTTCCCGCCAATTGGTGACTTCCGTCAACGCCGCCTACAATCCAACCAATGCCGCTAGCGGCTACTTCTTTGCGCCTGTCCCTCCCGCTACCGCTACGGCTGGAACTATCGCCGTAGCTAGCACGGTCACTGCCGCCAACCTCAAAGCCTCCAACGGCGGTGCCGCCGGTGACAACACCATTGCCCTCGCCGTGGCGGCCCTCGCCAACGCCACTTTCACCACTCCTGCCGATGCCATCAACGGCAGTTTCAGCCAATTCTACACCCGCACCGTCACCGACCTGGGTCAGGCACTAACCACCGCCAACACCCACGTCGCCAGCCAGACCTCCATTGAGACTCTCGTGCGGGGGCAGCGCGACGCCATCAGTGGCGTCTCGCTCGACGAGGAAATGGCCGACCTTATCAAATATCAGCGCGCCTTCCAGGCTACCTCGAGAGTCATTCAGGTTATCGACGAACTGCTCGACGCCGTCGTCAACCGCCTCGGCTCCTGAGTCGTTCCAAAACTCTTTTCCATCGCCAACTTCGACCCTGTCCTCCCATGCGCATCGCCACCAACACCGTCTCGGAGTCCGTGCTCGTTCAGATCCAAAAGCTCAGCACGCAACAATCGACCCTGCAAAACCAGCTCGCGACCGGGCAGAAGATTTTCCAGGCCGAAGACGACTCCGCCGCCTTCGGACGCATCCTGACTCTAGACAACGAAAACCGGGAAATTCTCCAGTTCAAGACCAACACCAATCGCGCCCTCGAAGTTTCCCAAGCTACTTATGCCGGCCTCCAGGATATTAAGAAACTTTCCGATCGTGCGGGCGAAATCGCGACCCTCGGTGCAGGCGCCTCCAGTCCCGACGCCTATCGGGCGTACGCGAAGGAAGTAAACCAGCTCATCGAACAGGCTCTGCAATTGGGAAACACCCGTCTGCGCAACGACTATCTTTTCTCTGGGACTGCCCTCACCACGGCACCGCTCACCGCCACGCGCAATGCCGCCGGCGATATCACCGCGGTCGCCTACGCTGGCGATGCTGCTCAGACCAGCATCCAGATTTCCGAACTTTCCAGTCTTTCCCCCGGCACGACCAATTCCACCAACACCGGTCTCGCCTCTTTCCTCAACAACCTCGTAGCCCTTCGCGACGCCCTTAACACCACGACGAGCACCTCCGTCGCCGCTGTACAGCCCAGTCTCGAAGCCTCGGAAAATCTCCTTGTTAACGCCCTTTCCGAGCAAGGAGCCATTCAGCTCCGCATCGAAGTGGCTCAAAGCCAGCAGGACAATCGCGCCACGAATATTGAGGCCCTTGTTTCCAAAATGACCGACGCCGACATGGCTACCACCGCGGTCAAACTCAGTCAGACTTCCACCGCTTACGAAGCTGCGCTCTCTTCCGCCACCAAGATTCTGCAAATGTCTCTGCTCGATTATTTGAAATAAAAGACTTCTTTTAAACAGCTTCACGCCCCAACTCATGAAAGTCAGTCCCGACACCACTCCGACCGAACCGGTGCCCGCCGGCAATGGGCAAACCCTGCGCCTTCCCGAAGGCCTCGTTGGTTTTCCCGAACACAAGAGCTTCGAGCTTCTCTACGTGCCTGACCAGCTCCCATTTATTTGGCTGCGCCTCCACGGCCCCGATGTTCTCCATTTTGTCGTCATCGAACCCGCCGGCATTATTCCTGACTACGAACTCGAATTGTTCGACGAGGATGCTGCAATGGTCGGCATCACCGATCCAACCGACGCGATGGTCCTTAACATCGTCACCGTAAAGCCCGGCACTCAGGCCACCGCCACCGTCAATCTCGCCGGCCCCATCATCGTCAATCGCCGCACGGGCATTGCCAAACAATGCGTGCTGGCCAATTACTCTCGCTACAGCGCGCATCACCCGCTGGTCGACCAAAACGCCAACGCCGGCCAAACGAAGTAAACCGCCATGCTCGTACTCACCCGCAAAGTAAACGAATCGATCGTCATCGGCGGCAATATCGAGATCAAAATCACCCGCATCGACGGTGACCTCGTCAAGATCGGCATCGATGCGCCGCGCGATATCCCTGTTTTCCGCAAGGAAGTCCTCGCCGAAATCGCGGCCAACAATCAGGCCGCAACGCTCAACCCCGGCGCCGCCCTGCCCAAGCTTCCCCGGCCTCCCAAGCCCGCTGCGCCGCCGCCTCCAAAACCAGCCCTTTGATCCAGAACCATGAGCAATCTCAACGTCAGGTCCCAGACCCTTGCGGATGCCCGCGGACTCGGTAGCATCAACACCCTTCTCGGCCGCTCCCTCGGTCGACTCAGCTCTGGCAACCGTCTTGCCGGACTGGTGACCGATCCTTCCGCTGTCGGCGCCGTCGGCCGGCTGGATGCCCAGCAAAAGCGCGCCCAGGCCGCCTCGGTCAATGTTCAGAACGCCGCTTCGTTCGTGCAAAGTTCGGTTGGCCTCATGGCCAGCGTTGGCAACCTCCTTTCGCGTATGTCCGAACTTTCCCAGTACGCGACCGACGGCATGAAGAACGCTGGCGACATTGCCCTCTATCAAGACGAGTTCGAAAAACTCCAGGATCAGCTCCGCCAGACCATCGGGGGAACGATCGCCGAAATCGGTGGCCTCACTGACGTCAACAACCCAATGGGCACCTTTAATGATGTCCCGCTTTTCGGCGCCAACCCTACTGGCACCAGCATCGCGTCCAGCTCCAAGGCGGGCGACACGATCAATATTCCCGAGACCAATTTCCGCGACGGCGCCATGCTGGAACTTTTCCGCCAGGACGCCGCGGGGAACTATGTGCTGACCGTCACCGATCCGACGTCCATCGCCAAAGTGACCGCCGCCATCAGCGATCTCTCGGACGAGCGCTCGGTGCTCGCCGGTGTGGGCAGCCGCCTTGAATTTGCCTTCAACACGCTCACCGTCGAAAAACAGAACATTTCCGCGGCCGTTTCGCGCATTCAGGATGTCGACGTTGCCACCGAATCCACTCGTTTGAGCAAGCTCAACATCCTCTACGAAAGCGGCACTGCGATGCTCTCGCAGGCCAACCAAGCCCCTCGCGCCGTCCTCAAGCTCCTCGAAGCCTGAGTCGTAGAAGCGCTGCAAGGGTAGGGGTTATCGTTTCGCTGAATTCCCTTTCCAAAACTCAATTGGCGATAAGCGATAGTTTAGTTGGTGTCGCCCGTCTATTGCCAAATTTAAAGGTAGGGGCAATGCTCCGTCATTGCCCAAAGACATTTGGCAGGATTCCCGCCCTTGCTTCCATCTCAAAATTCGAGTTGTGGCCCGACCCAACCAAGTAAGACGCAATAAAATCGTGTGACTACGCGGCTGTCTCGACTTCTTCCGTTTCTCCCGCGGACTCGGAAACATTGTCCTTCGCCTGTGAGATGCGCATGGAAACTTCCTCTGTGTTTCTCGAAACCTCGGTGATCGTGTTGCTGATCTCGGTCGTGGCTTGAACCTGTTCCTTGATGGAAATGGCAATGTTGGAAGCGGTCTGGTGCACGCCGTCGACCGTTTTGCTGATCTGCGAAATCAAACGCGTCACTTCGGCGACGGTGGCCTGCACGTGTTTCACCTCTGCGCTGATTTCATCCGTGGCATGATGGGTTTCGGTCGCGAGCGCTTTTACTTCGGAGGCGACGACTGCGAAGCCCGCGCCTTGGTCCCCGGCGTGCGCGGCCTCGATCGAGGCGTTGAGCGCGAGAAGATTCGTCTGCATGGCGACGTTGTTGATCACGTCAACAACGCGGTCGATCTTGCCGACGGCTGCGGTGAGTTCCTCCAGCGTACGATTGATTTGCGCCATATCGCTGACCGCCTTGCGGGCGGTGTTGGCGGCATCGTTGGTCTGGCCGGAAATCTCCGTCGTGGTGGCGCTCATCTCTTCGCAGGCCGCAGCCACACGGCAGACGCTTTGCGCATTTTCGGCGGCTTGCCCGCGAACGAACGCGATGTTGTCGCTGCTCTCTTTCATTTTCAGTCCGGCGGTGTTGATGATGCCGGCGCTTTGTTGGTACGCACCTTTGAGACCGCGTTGAAGAATGGGGCGGTGAAAACGGTCGCGACTGCAATTTTCCATCGCGGCGGCGGCTTCGCGCACAAACGAGTCGGCCATGTCGAGCGTCTCATTGATCGCCTGGCACATTTTTCCGAAGCGGGTGCGCGTGCCCATTCCGGTGATGCGTGCTTCAAGGTCGCCGGCGGCCGCGCGTTTGCAAATGGTGGTGACCTCGGCGGTGCGGCTGCGCAGGAAGGGGCGGATGGTTCGCCAGCAGCGTCGCAGAAAACTGGATACTCCGCCGGTGGGGCGACCTGGCGTGCGGTGACCGTTTCTCATGCGGAAGCCTCCAGTCGGGTGTGGCGCGAAAGGCTGAAAACGAACTGGTCGTAATCGACTTTCTGGCTCGCAAGCAGTTCGAGCATCAAGTTGAAGCCGGCCTCGGCCGCATCGCGGCGATTGGCATATTTGGCCTCCTCGGCGAGCAGGGTGGAGTAAAGTTCTTTCACACGGGGCAGCGCGTCGGAATAGGGCACACGGCGATTCGAATGATAGCCGACGAGCTGGCCTTGGAGATCGTAACTGGGTGTGACATGGGCGAAGACCCAATAACCCAAGCCATCCTTCGCCAGATTGAGCACGTACGCGAAAATTTCCTTCTCCGCATGCAGCGTGTCCCAGAGCAGTTTGAAGACACAGCGCGGCATCGCAGGGTGGCGGATAATGTTGTGCGGCGCGCCCATGAGTTGCCGCTCCGAATAGCCGGAAACGCGCACAAAAACGTCATTTACGTACGTGATGACACCGCGCAAGTCAGTCTTGCTGACGATGATCTCATTTTCGCCAAAAGATTTTTCCCGACTGGAGAAGACGGTGTTGGAGCTTGGCACGGCGTTGGAAGTGAAAGAGGATTCCCCCTATTATCGGCCCGGGATGGTTCTCATTTAACGAAAAAGCGCTCGAAGCTCCTTATTACTGCTTTGCATGCAGCAGCATGCGGAAATTATATCGCCGCCATTCGCCTGTTTCCAAAGTTTAGCGCCGCCGAGTACATACAGGCAAGCGTCGCAACTGCGAGTTGGCCTTAGGTTTTTGCGGCCAGCCGTGCCTTCACCGTGCGGCGGTCGAGATCGAGGCGGCGGGCGGTTTCCTCGACGGTGCCGGCTTGCGCGTGGACGAGCTGCGTGTAGCGGCGGAGCAATTGCTCGGCGGTCAACGCGCCTGTTTCGATGATCGTGTTCCAATCGTCTGAAGCGGCGCGGACGAGCGGTCCGGCCGGTCGGTAGTTACCGCGCAGAATCAGGCTGCGTAGGCATTGTTCGAGTTCGCGGAAATTGCCGGGCCACGCGTAAGCATCTCCGAGATTTTTGCCGATCCAGCCGAGCGCTTCGCGCGTAAATGGTTCGGCTTCGTCGGCACCGAGCATCTTTTGCGCGATGTGACGCGTCATCGTGAGCAAATCGCCGGGTGCATCGTCGAGTTGTTCCCGGAGTGACGGGGTTTCAATCTGGTCGGAACAAAGCCGGTAATAGAAATCCTCGCGAAAACGCCCGGCGCGAATTTCCCCTGGCAGGTTGCGATTGGTTGCGGCGATGATTTTGCCCTGAAATTGCAAGCTGTCAGTGCTGCCGAGCGGCTGAAACATCCGCGATTGAAGCACGCGCAGCAATTTCACCTGGATGCCGGTGTCGACTTCGCCAATTTCGTCGAGGAACACCGCGCCGGTGGGCGGGCAGACTTCCATCCAGCCCGCACGATCGCCGAGCGCGCCAGTGAATGCTCCGCGGCGATGACCGAAAAGTTCCGACTCGATCAAGGTGGGCGAGAGCGCTGCGAGATTGAGCGGATAAAAGCCGCGCGAAAAGTCGTCATGGAAACCGCCGCGCTTCGGTTCGTAGGGAATATAGCGCGACATCGCGAGCGCCCGGGCGACGAGTTCCTTGCCGGTGCCGGAGGGGCCGGTGATGAGCGTTGAAAAATCTCCCATGCGCGCGAACAGCACGCGGCGGTAGCGACCGAGATTGTGCGTGCAAATCGACTGCCAGATCGCGGCCCGAAGCTGCGCCATCGGTTTCGAACCACCAACGAGCGACAAAAAGATGTTGTGAAAAGCGCGCCGGATTTGAAACGCGCAGGCAAACAAGTGCGGCGCCGAGTGGGTCTCCAGCACGCGCATGCCGGGCAGGCCGAAGCAACGCTGCACGTCGTCGCGAAACGCCGCAAAGAATTCCACACGCCCGCCTTCGCCTTTTCCCGCGAGAGATGCGAGAATCACACGATCGAAGCGCGGCGCATAGCTTTGATAGAGCCAATAGCCGGCGATTTCTTCGTAGAGCGCGAGATCGGTGGCGGCCACGCGTCCATCTTTCGGCCAGCGTGTGTGAATTTGAGCGATGATTTTTTCGCACCGCCGCATGATCGCGAGAAGGTTGGGATGCGTCGCTTCGATTTCCGGCGGCCGGGTGTTCCATTCAGCGCCGGCTATTTGAAACCCATCGCCGAGAGCATCGCGTTCAGCATCGATGCGTTCGCGCAGAAACGGGTTCGACGCGTTAACTTTTGCGATGGCCTCGGCGAAAATGCGGTCTTGCGGTTCGCTGAAAATCGCGACCTTGGATGACATAATTTGTCTATAGACCGACAAATTATGCCAGACAAGCACGGATCGATAGACCTAACGGAATATTTCAAACCACAGATTCCCAACGGCTAACGATCAACCGGTCATTTTCTGGCCCATGTTTAGCAAGGGAGCACGACGTCGTTTCAAACCACGTCATCATGAAAATAAAATCCATCGTTCTTACTGGCGTAGCCGTGCTCCTGTCCGCCGCGGCTTCGCTTTTTGCGGGCGGCACGCTCACGCCGACCACTGCCGCTCAACAACCAATCAAAATCAACAATCATCAGGCGAACGTCACCATCAACAACGGCTTTGCTCAGGTCGAAGTGTTGCAGACATTCTTCAATCCCAATCCAACCGACCTCGAAGCTGTCTATGCGTTTCCGGTGCCGAAGAGCGCCAGCCTTTCCGAAGTCACCATTGTCACGGGTGAAAAGACGCTGAACGGCGAAGTCCTCGCAAAACAGGATGCCGAAAAGGTCTACGAAGAAGAAAAGCAGGCGGGCAACGATGCCGGCCTGGCGAAAAAAAACAGCTACCTCACCTACGAATTTCGCGTTTCTCCCGTGCGCGCCAATTCCGAGGTGAAACTGCGCTTTGTCTACTATCAGCCGCTAGAAATCGATTCCGGCGTGGGCCGTTTTCTCTATCCGCTCGAGGATGGAGGCACCGACGAGGTCGCGAAGAGTTTTTGGACAACCAATTCCCAGGTGGAAGGAGCGCTCTCGATCAACGTTGAGCTGAAGTCGGCATGGCCGGTCAGCGACGTGCGAGTGCCGGGTTTCGAAGGTGTGGCCGTCACCAAGAAAATCGCCGAAGGTCACTATCAACTCACGCTCGACCGCCCGGGCGCGAAACTCGATCGCGACTTTGTTTTCTATTATCGTCTCGCGGACAATTTGCCCGGCCGCGTCGAAGTGATTCCTTATCGAGCTGACAAATCCAAACCCGGCACGTTCATGATGGTCGTCACGCCGGGCGTCGATTTGAAACCGATCACTCACGGCGCCGATTACGTGTATGTACTCGATGTTTCGGGTTCGATGCAGGGAAAAATCCACACGCTCGCCAACGGGGTTGGTCAGGCGCTTGGTAAGATGCGCCCGAAGGATCGTTTTCGTATCGTTTCATTTAGTTCATCGGCGCGCGAAGTGCTGGATTGGACCGCCGCCACGCCGGAAAACGTCACGCGCGCCATTGAAATGGTGAAGGGTCTGAAAACTGAAAGTTCAACCAACCTCTATGCTGGCGTGCAGAAAGGGCTCGAAAAACTCGATGCCGACCGCGCCACGAGCCTCGTGCTCGTAACCGATGGCGTGGCCAACGAGGGCGTGGTCCAGCCCGCGGCTTTTCACAAGCTGCTGAAAAGTTACGACATTCGCGTCTTCGGTTTCCTGATGGGAAATAGTTCGAACTGGCCGCTCATGCGCACGATCACCGACGCAACCGGCGGTTTTTATGCCGGCGTGAGCAATGACGACGACATCGTCGGCCAGATCATCCTCGCGAAATCGAAAATCACTTTCGAGGCGCTGCACGACGCGTCGTTCAAGTTCACGGGCGCGCGCGTCTTTGACACGACGGGGGATTATCCGAACAAAATCTACCGCGGCCAGCAGCTCGTGATTTTTGGCCGCTATGAGGGTGCGGGCCCGGCGACCGTCACGCTCAAGGCCAAGCTCACCGGCGAGGATAAAACGTACACCACGAACTTCAATTTCCCGGAAACCGACACCGACAATCCCGAAATCGAACGCCTTTGGGCGATGGCGCAGGTCGAGCAGATCGAGCTGAAGGAGAATATCGGTGTGCTGCCGTCCTCGGAATCGAAGGACGCGATCCAGGCGATCGGTGTCGCGTACCAGATCGTGACCGATCACACCTCGATGGTCGTGCTCGATGACGCGACGTTTGCCAAGCGCGGCATCGCCCGCAACAACCAGCAGCGCACCGCCAATGAGCGCGTTGCGCAGAGTGTCCGGGCCAAGCAGGCGCCGAAGAACTATCAGGTTGATGCGCAGCAGCCGACCTACACCTCGCCTGCGCACCACGTCAGCCATGGTGGCGGTGGTGGCGGCGCGCTCGATCCGAAAACGGCGAACATGCTGCTCTTCCTTTTCCTTGCTGCGACCAGCTTCTACGCCCGCCGCCATATGAGTGCGGGCAGGCAGCGCAAGGAATGATGACAGGTCGATAGAGCGAGACGCCGGGCAGTCTCTCCAGCGCTGCCCGGCGTCTTTTTCGGCTGCAAATCAAGATCGTGCGGGCCGTTTCTGCCTCTAAAATCGTGAAAAAATTCCCCTTTATCGCCGTCATTTTTACCGCTTTGGCTTTGTTCGTTTTCCGACTGGCGGGCTGGACTGAGGCATTGGAAATGAATCGCATTGCCCTCGCGCAGGGCGAGCTCTGGCGATTGTTCACCGGACATCTCACGCATTTTTCGGCCGATCATTTGAAGTGGGACCTCGCGGTATTCGTTGCACTCGGCTCGTTGGTGGAATTACGGAGCAGAAGGCATTTCGTGGCGGTTTTGGCGGGCGGTGCACTGGCGATTTCGGTGGGCGTGTGGTGGCTGCAACCGCAATTTGCCAGCTATCGCGGGCTTTCCGGAGTCGATAGCGCGTTGTTCGGTTATGTCGCGATGGATATTTTTTTGATCGCCTGCGCGGAAAAACGGTATGGCACGGTTCTCATCGCTGGTTTGGCACTGATGCTATTTGTGGCGAAAACCAGCTTCGAACTTGTCTCGGGGCGTACGGTTTTCGTCGATAATTCCGGTGGTTTTGCTCCTGTACCGCTCGCGCATCTTATCGGTGCAATTGTTGGCGGCGTTTGCGTGGTGAGGGGCCATCGACTGGAGAAAAAACAAGCGGAGGGCTTGGCGGGGTGAATCGGCAGCGTCTGGCGGATTCTTGACCGGAGCCGTGTGCGACGTTCAAGTGAGCACGGATGTTGAAAACCCGTTTTGGAATCTGGTGTTTGATCGTGGCTGTTTTGCTCGTGCCAATTTTGCCGTGGCTTGTCTTCGGGCCGCGGTTGGAGATGTGGGCGCTGGGTTTGGTGAGCGGTGAAAATGGATCGAATTTTTCACGCTGGCTGGTGGGTGCGCTGGGAGTGGGCTTGCTCGCGGGAGATAGTTTTTTGCCGATCCCTTCGACGTTGGTGATGAGCGCGCTGGGTTTGGCTCTCGGCGTGGTGGCGGGCGGCATTGCGGCTTCGTTGGGTGTTTTTCTTTCTGGAACAATTGCGTATCTGGTCTGCCGGCGCTGGGGAGTCGACATGGCGCGGCGCATCGCGGGCGAAAAAGGTCTGGCGAAATTGGGTGCGACGATGAGCCGCGAAGGGGCATTGCTCATCGCAGTCACCCGTTCGGTGCCTGTCGTGCAGGAGGCGACCGCCTGTTTGGCTGGAGTCACGAAGATGCCGCCCAGACTTTTTTTCACGGCACTGGGAGCGGGTTGTTTACCCACGGGTTTTGCCTATGCAGCGATTGGCGCGAGCGCGCTGCGTAGTCAGGCATGGGCCATTGGCCTCAGTCTGGTGGTGCCGCTCGTGACGTGGCTTTTGATTCAAGCGTTTGTTGGCGCGGTGGATCGCGGGAAAATCTGACCGAACCACTCGCAAAGGGGGCGAAGTGGTGCACGTTCCGGTGACCCCGGAATATCCCATGACGAAATCATTTCTTTGGCGGGCGATGGCAACCGTCGCCATTTTGAACGTCTCGAACGCTTCGCTGCGAGCCAGTGAGGCAAACATCAAAATCCCCGACTTCAGCGGCGTTTCGTTCGACCTCCTCGGTCAGCGAATCAGTGGTCACGGCGTTCTGATGGCTGGCTTGGTGGTATGTGTGCTCGGCTGCTTGTTTGGCGTTTGGCAATACTTGCAGACGAAGCGCCTGCCGGTGCACGTGAGCATGGCGGCGGTTTCGCAGGTGATCTGGGAAACGTGCAAGACCTACCTCGCGCAGCAGGGGAAATTCCTAATCGGGCTATGGGGCGTGATCGCAGTCTGTATAGTTTATTATTTCGCCGGGTTGGAAAAAGAGCCGGTGGGCCACGTGGCGATCATTCTTGCGGCGTCGGTGCTGGGGATTCTGGGAAGTTACGGTGTCGCTTGGTTCGGCATTCGCATCAACACCATCGCCAACTCGCGCACGGCCTTTTCGGCGTTGCAGGGAAATCCGCTGCGCACGCTCGGCATTCCGCTCCGCTCGGGCATGAGCGTGGGCCTGCTTCTCGTATCGATTGAACTGCTTTTCATGATCTGCATTCTGGCGTTTGTCCCTCGTGACGTTGCCGGTGCGTGTTTTGTCGGCTTCGCGATTGGCGAATCGCTGGGTGCGAGTGCGCTGCGCATCTGCGGCGGAATTTTCACAAAGATCGCGGACATCGGTGCGGATTTGATGAAGATCGTTTTCAATCTTCCCGAAGACGACCCGCGAAATCCCGGCGTGATCGCTGATTGCACGGGTGACAACGCCGGCGACTCCGTTGGCCCTACGGCCGACGGTTTCGAGACGTATGGCGTGACGGGCGTTGCGTTGATTGCATTCCTGGCGCTCGCGCTTTCCTCAGCGGACAGCCAGCCCTTGTGCGCGACGCTGATCATCTGGTTGTTCGCGATGCGCATCCTGATGGTGCTCACCTCGCTGGTTTCATACGCGATGAACGAGGCGATGAGCAAGCTGCTCTTCGCCGGTTCACGTGACTTTAACCTGGAACAACCGCTAACGCATCTCGTGTGGCTGACGTCGGTCGTTTCAGTGCTGGTCACTTTTGCGGCAAGTTACCTGTTGCTCGCCGATATACCGGGGCACGCGGGCATGTGGTGGGTGCTATCGTTTATCATTTCGCTCGGCACGATCGCGGGTGCGGTGATACCGGAGTTTACGAAGGCCTTCACCAGCACGGAATCGCGGCACGTGAAGGAAATCGTCACTTCGTCACGACAAGGCGGCGCGTCGCTCAATATCCTCTCGGGCTTCGTGGCGGGAAATTTCTCCGGCTTCTGGATCGGGCTGACGATTCTCGGGCTGATGACGGGCGCGTATTTCTTCAGTCAGAATCCTGCGGTTTCGGCGATCATGCCGGGCGACATCGGATTTGCGGCACCGATTTTTGCCTTCGGTCTTGTCGCTTTCGGTTTTCTCGGCATGGGCCCGGTGACGATCGCGGTCGACAGTTTCGGCCCGGTGACGGACAACGCTCAATCTGTTTACGAACTAAGCCAGATCGAGACACGGCCGGGCATCGCGGATGAGATTAAAAAAGATTTTGGTTTCGTACCCGACTTCGAACAGGCGAAATACCAGCTCGAAAAAGGCGATGGTGCGGGCAACACCTTCAAGGCAACAGCCAAACCAGTGCTTATCGGTACGGCGGTGGTTGGCGCGACGACGATGGTATTCGGCATCATCCTGATGTTGCAGCAGGTCTACGGTAGCGCCATCGAGAAGCTCTCGCTCGTGCACGCGGGACCGATCCTCGGGCTGCTGACGGGCGGCGCGGTGATTTACTGGTTCACGGGAGCGAGCACGCAGGCGGTGGTGACGGGTGCGTATCGCGCGGTCGTCTACATCAAGCGCAACATGCGGCTCGATGCCACGACGGCGTCGACCGAAGCGTCGAAGGAAGTCGTGCGCATTTGCACGCAGTACGCGCAACGCGGCATGGTGAACATTTTTGTCGTGGTGTTTTGCTTCGCGCTCGCGCTGGCGTTTTTCGATTCGTTTTTCTTCATCGGCTACCTGATCGGCATCGCGTTTTTCGGATTGTTCCAGGCGATCTTCATGGCGAACGGTGGCGGCGCTTGGGACAACGCAAAGAAAATCGTCGAGGTGGAGTTGAAGCAAAAGCATACGCCACTTCATGCTGCGACAGTAGTCGGCGACACGGTGGGCGATCCGTTCAAGGACACGTCCTCGGTTTCGCTCAATCCGGTGATAAAGTTCACGACACTCTTCGGCCTGCTCGCGGTGGAGATTGCGGTGAAAATGGAAAACCTCACCGTGCGCTACTCCATCGGCGCGGCGATCCTGGCGGTCGCGCTAATTTTTGTTTACCGCAGTTTCTACAGCATGCGCATCCCCGAAGACCCGACCGACGACGCTGCCGCGAAGGCGATGATGAAGCCGCAGTGACGAAACGCGAAGTAGCGCACGTTTTTTTTCGGAGTTACACAGAGCGCACAGGAGAAAAACCGGAGAGCAGAGAGGCTCGCTGGTTGGTTTGGAGTCTATCGGACAGACTTCACCCGGAGGATGAAGGGGGTGTGTTTCTAAATTCCACTCTCCAACTCTCTGTGGCCTCTGTGTCCGAACTCAGTGCACTCTGTGACTCAACTTCTGAAGCTTGATTTCAAACGTTGCTCAGCCCGGCCTTCATCCGGCGCAAGGCTTCGGTGAGCGTCGCACGCGGGCAGCCGAAGTTGATGCGGATGTGTTTGCCGCGCGGGGAACCGAAAAACGAACCGTCGGACAGGCCTACGCCATGTTGTTCGAAGTGGGCGATCGGGTCGGCGAGGCCGAGGGCTTCGACGTTGAGCCAGGCGAGGTACGTCGCCTCGATCGGCGCTTCGATTTTCACACCGGGCAGTTCGCGCGCGAGGAAATCAAAAATGAAATCACGGTTGCCACGGAGGTAACCGAGGAGTTCCTGGCGCCAGGGTTCGCTGTCGCGATAGGCGGCTTCGCAGGCGGCGAAACCAAGCGTGGTGACTTCGGCGACGATGCCGGCGGTCGCGCGCACGAAGGTGGCGCGGAGTTTCGGGTCACTGATAATCGCAATCGACGTGCCGAGGCCGGGGACGTTGTAGGTCTTGCTCGGCGCCATGAGCGTGATGGTGCGCGCGGCGATCTCCGGGCTGATGAGGCCGGTCGGGATGTGCTGGATGTCGTCGAGGATCAGGTCGCAGTGAATCTCGTCGGAGCAGAGGATGAGATTGTGACGCAGACAGAAATTGGCGATGCGTTCCAGTTCGTCACGGCGGAACACGCGCGCGACCGGGTTGTGCGGGTTGCAAAGAAAAAAGAGTTTCGTGCGTGGCGTAACGGCGCGCTCCATTGCGTCCCAGTCGATTTCCCACCGGCCGTTGCTCAGCGCCAATGGCACGGTGAGGGCTTTGCGACCGGAGTTGCGCGGTGCGGTCATGAACGGCGGGTAGACCGGCGTGTTGCAGAGTACTTCATCGCCGGGCTCGGCAAAGGCCTGCGCGGTGACGTTAAGGCCGACGACCAACCCGGGCAGCCAGACGAGCCACGATGGGTCGACGGTCCAGCCGTAGCGGCGTTGCAGGCCGGTGACGACGGCTTCGACTTCGGATTTGGTCGGACGCGCGTAGCCAAAAATACCATGATCGACGCGACGGTGGAGCGCCTCGATCACGGCGGGCGGCGAACGAAAATCCATGTCGGCCACCCAGAGCGGGAGGATGTCGCGGCCTTCGTATTTTTGCCATTTCTGCGAATCGGTGCCGAGGCGTTGCGGGACGGTGTCGAAGTCAAAGCGCATGAAAAGGCATCACGGGTATGACATCGGAAGGCATTGCGCAACCCGGCTCTCTGCAAAGTGTGCCGCGATTGCCCGGGTGAGACGTCACACTCTTGGACAAATTTTCCCGGCACACTCTGTGGCGGCGAAATCAAGTCGCGGAAATACGGCGACTTGCGCAGCTGGCTGAGGTCGGCATTGCGCGAGCTATAGGGAGAAATCGTTAAAACCAACAACACTTAAAACAACCAGGAGACAATACTATGAGACTCGTTCGTTACACTTATCCAACCACCCGCACTTTGGCCCCGGTTTTCGGTTCCGCGTTTCGGAACCCGTGGTCGGGGTTGGAGAGCGAGATTGATCGCATGTTCGAAAGCGCGTTGGGCGACTTCGTTGGCGCCGCCGCCGCCCCGGACCGTTTCCCGGTCGATTTGTACGAGGACAGGGACAACACCTACGTCCGCGCCGAACTTCCGGGCATCGACAAAGCCGATATCAATGTCGAAATGGTCGACGACTTTCTGACCATCAACGCTACTCGCAAAACCAAGGAAGGCGACAAGGAGGAATCCTTTTCCTTCAGCCGTTCGGTGAATATTCCGGGTGACGTGCAGTCCGACAAGGTCGCTGCCGCGTACGAAAACGGGGTGCTGACCGTGACGCTGCCGAAACGCGAGGAAGCCAAGCCGCGCAAAATCAGCGTAAACGTCAACTAAACCCAGCGACGACAACCAACGAACTATTAACAAGGAGAAAATTACCATGTCACTGCTCACTTCCATCATTCCCTCGCTCAACCGCACTGTCGCCGGCAACGCCAGCGGCGAAACGAAAGCCGCCACGCCGGCGATCAAGCCGCTCTACGAAGTCAAGGAGACGGCCGACGCGTTTGGCCTGACGGTTCAATTGCCCGGCGTCGCGAAGGACGGCCTGTCGATCACCGCCGAGGCCGACACGCTGACCATCCGCGGTGAACGCGGTTGGAAACGTCCGGCGGGCTGGACCTCGCTTTACCGCGAATCGTCTGATCTGGCCTACGAGTTGACGCTCGAACACGACAATTCGGTCGACGTCGACAAGATCCATGCGGAACTGCGCGATGGCGTGCTTCGTGTTTCGCTGCCGAAGACCGAAGCCCGCAAACCGCGCAAGATCGCGGTCGGATAAACTCAGACTGAAACCAACCCTTATAAACAAAGGCCGGCTTCCCTCGGGACAGCCGGCTTTTGCATTGCGGTCGCAGAAGGAGATAGGAATTATCGGAACATGGATTCCGACGCATATCTACCAATTGCGATTTTTGGAGCGGTCATCGTCGCCATAGCATTTATTACGCTTTATCAGACCAAAAAGGCGGGAGAAAATCTGGCGGCGCTGGCCCAGCGTTTAGGTCTGACTCTCAAAACGACCGGGAAATTTTTTAAGAAGCACTCCTTGGTGGGCGAGCTTCGGGGGAAACAAGCTGAAGTTTTTTCCTATACCACGGGGGCCGGAAAATCGCGGCGCACCTGGGCGGCGATGGCGGTCACCGTGGGAAAAACAGGCGGGCTTACCTTTTCATTGGAACGGAGGGTGGCCTTTCTCGATTTCTTTGCGCGCGCCTTTCGGAGAAACGAAGTGAAGACGGGCGATGAAATTTTCGATCGACAATGGTTGTTGAAGACGAACCGGCCGGAGTTGATGCAAGCCATCTTGTTGCCGGAATTGCGGCAGAAGCTCACGTCTTTCCTGGGCAGCGGCGCCACCTCGCCGAGTTTCAAACTGGAGACTTATCGGGTCCAATATTCCGAGCAGGGGTCCTTCAGCAGCGATAAAGTGTGTCAGCGCATTGCGACGGGCGCCGACATACTCTGTGAGTTGGCGGACATCGTCGAAGTGACCGCGGAGATGAAAAATACGACCAATTGAGTAGCGTGTCGGGTGGAAGTTTCCGGACCGGTTTTATTTTTCGACGGCGAATGTGGACTTTGTGCACGGTGCGTGCGGCTGCTGCTGGCGGTGGACCGGAAAAAACGGCTGACGTTCGCAAGGTTGCAGGGCGAGGTCGCGCGGGATTTTTTGCGTGAGCGTGGACTGGCGACGGATGATTTCGAGAGCGCGATTTTTGTGAGGAATTGGGAGCTCCGGGGTGACCTGGCGCCGGTTTTTAAAACCGATGCATTGCTCGCCGCGCTTGGTGCGGTCGGCGGGTTGTGGCGGATTTTCCTTTGTCTGAAACTGCTGCCGCGTCGATGGCGCGACGCGTTTTATGACGCGGTGGCGCGGCGACGTTTGCAGTTTTTTACTCCCGTGAACGGCTCGCATTTATCGGCGACGCCTCAACAGGATCGCTTCCTGCCATGAGAGCGTAGCGCGGCGATCAATGGCCCGGTTGCTGGACAAAACGGCGACTTCGCATAGCATGCGGGCCATGAGCAGACTGCTGAACCATTTGTTTGAACAAAACCAAGCGTGGGCGGAAAATATCCGCGCACAGGATCCGGAGTTTTTTCAAAAACTCTCGCGCCAGCAGTCGCCCGAGTATCTATGGATTGGTTGTGCTGACAGTCGCGTGCCGGCGAACGAAATTGTGAACCTTTTGCCAGGCGAATTGTTTGTGCATCGCAATGTCGCGAACGTGGTGGTTCATACGGATTTGAACTGTCTGTCGGTGATGCAATTCGCGGTGGATGTCTTGAAGGTGAAACACATCATGGTGGTCGGGCATTATGGCTGCAGCGGTGTGCGCTCGGCCATGCGCTGTGAGAGGATTGGCCTGGCTGACAATTGGCTGCGTCACGTGCAGGATGTCTGCGACAAGCATGAGAATTGCCTCCGGGCGTTGCCGAACGAGGCCACCCGCTATGACCGGCTTTGCGAGCTGAACGTCATCGAGCAGGTGCGCAATGTCACGCAAACCTCGATTGTGCGCGATGCTTGGGAGCGCAATCAGCAGCTTGCGGTGCACGGCTGGATCTACGGCGTCAAAGACGGATTGTTGCGCGATCTGAAAGTCACCACCACGAAAGCGAGCGAGGCGGACGCAGGCTACCGCATGGCGATTGCGGCGGCCTACACCGGATAGCGCGATTTTCTTCGCGCGAGGAGTTGACTCCACACCCGGGGCGCACACACAAGGGCGTTTCCATGAAACGGCTCAGAATTTTCGCCAGCTGCTTTGTGCTCCTCATTTTGCCGGTTTGCGCCGGCGCTTTATTCGGTGCGGAAGAAGCCGCAGCTCCGACCCCAACGCCGCCCGCCGCGGATCAAACGGCGGCAATGAACAATGCGGTCGCCGCGGCGGTGACTTACCCGGTTGCACAGCAGGCGCGGACCGCGCCGGATTTTCTCGAACATCTGGTCGACGTGGTTCTGGAGGCTTTCAACGTCTCCAGCAGCGGAAACACCACGATGCACTATGTGATCAGTGTGCTTTTTTTGGTGGGTTCGTTCTTGTTGCGGCACGCGGTGACGAAGATCTTTTTTGCCTTTCTTAAAAAGTTCGCGGCGCGCACGCAGACGACGCTCGACGATAAACTTTTCCCCGCGTTGGAAGCTCCGGTTGCTTCGTTGATCTCGGTCACTGGTTTGTTTGCGGCGTTGAAAGTCCTGAAGCTTTCGCCCCAGGCGGATCACGCGATTGGTTATGGTTCGACCGTCGCCTTCTCCCTGGTGATTTTCTGGGGACTGCTGCGTGCGCTCAATGCCATGCTCGATCATGCGCACGAAGTGGCGACGCAGAAACAGATGGGCATCGCGGCCTTCATGCCGTGGATCAAGAAGACGCTGGTGGCGATCTTCGTCGTGGTCGGCGCGCTGATGGTGATCCAAAGCCTGGGCTACAACGTATCGACGTTGCTGCAAGGCTTGGGCATCGGCGGTCTCGCTTTCGCCCTCGCCGCGCAGGACACGATTGCCAATCTTTTTGGCTCGCTTGTGGTGGCGACCGATCAGCCATTCAAGCTCGGCGAAACCATCCGGGTATCGGGACACACCGGCACGGTCGAAGACATTGGCCTGCGTTCCACAAAAATCCGGCTCGCCGACAAATCGCTCGTGGTGGTTCCCAATAAAATGATGGCAACCGAGGCGATTGTGAACCTCTCGCGTTTCACCCAGCGGCGCGTGGAGGTGGTCGTTGGTTTGACCTATGACACGACACCGGAACAAATGGAGACGATCTTGGCGGATCTACGCGCGCTGTTGGCGGCGGAAGAGGGCGTGGTGAAGGACACGTTCGACGTGTATTTCACCGAGTTCGGTGGGTCGTCGATGAACATCCAGATGATTTTTCACACGGCCAACCCGGATTACCGGAAACACCTCGCGTTGCGCGAGCGCCTCAATTTGAAAATCCTGCGCGCGGTCGCCGCACGCGGTTTGTCGATGGCATTCCCTACGCAGACTGTGATCCTCGACGGCCCCGTGGCAAAGCAACTGGCGGCAAAGAAAGACTGAGCCGCTGGATTAAAGACTGGTTGGTTCGCAATCGGTCTTTTAAAACATCCCGATGATTCCGCAGGCCCAGGTCAAAAACGAGATCGCCGCGCTGATTGCCCGAAAGGATTTTGGCGGGCTCAAAAAATATTTGGAGCCCTGGCTGCCCCTCGATCTGGCGCCTTTGCTGGCGGAACTTACCGTGGAGGAATTGGCGGCATTGTTTCGTTGCTCAACGAAAGAAGTCGCCGCGGCGACGTTTGGGTATTTGTCGACGGAGGGTCAGCACAAGTTGATCAAGTTGCTGAGCCAGGAACAGGCCGCGGCGTTGTTGAACGCGCTGCCTCCCGACGACCGCACCGCTTTTCTCAACGAGATGCCGCTCGACGTGGCGATGCAGATGCTGTCGTTGCTCTCGCCCGAGGAGCGGCAGGTTGCCCAGGAATTGCTCGCCTACCCGGAGAATAGCGTCGGGCGCATGATGACCCTCGATTATGTCGCGGTGCGGCCCGAGTGGACGGTGCGCGAGGCGCTCGAATACATCCGCACCCACGGTTACGACCGCGAGACCCTCAATCTCATCTACGTCGTCGATGAACACGGACGTTTGATAGACGACATTCGCGTGAGGCGGTTCCTGCTCGCCTCGCCGGAGACGCCCGTTGCGAAACTCATGGACGGAAATTATCCCATGCTTTCCGCCACGGACGACCGGGAGAAAGCGTTGGAGCTTTTCAGGAAATTCGACCGCGTCGCTTTGCCGGTGACGGATGATTCGGGTCGATTGGTGGGCATCGTTACATTTGACGACATTCTCGATGTCGCCTCCGAGGAGGCCACGGAAGACATCCAAAAGTTGGGCGGCAGCGAAGCCCTCGATGAGCCGTACACAACGATCTCGCTCGCCAAGATGGTGAAGAAACGGGCGAGTTGGCTGGTGGTTTTGTTTCTCGGCGAAATGCTGACCGCCACGGCGATGAGCTATTTCGAGGACGAGATCGCCAAGGCCGTCGTTCTCGCGCTCTTTGTTCCTCTGGTGATTAGTTCGGGTGGCAATGCCGGATCGCAGGCCGCGACGCTGGTCATTCGTTCGCTCGCGCTTGGCGAATTCACCTTGGGACAATGGTGGCGCGTGATGCGCCGCGAACTCGCGGCGGGCTTCATGCTCGGCGTGATTCTGGGTTTGATTGGATTTCTGCGGATCGTGATCTGGTCGCGATTTAGTGACATCTACGGTCCTCACTGGCTTCTCGTCGGAGCGACGGTGGGCTGCGCCTTGGTGGGCATCGTGCTTTGGGGTTCGCTCACAGGATCGATGCTGCCGCTGTTGCTCAAGCGCCTGGGTTTCGATCCCGCAACATCTTCCGCGCCCTTTGTGGCTACGCTGGTCGACGTGACGGGTCTCGTCATTTATTTCTCGGTCGCCTTTTTCTTCATGCGCGGCGTGTTGCTTTAAAAACGAAAGCCGGCTCTCGCGAGAAAGCCGGCCTCGGTTCTGCAAAATCCTGCGCGCTTCAACGGCGGAAATTCCGCTCGTTGCGTGGACTGCCGCGGAATCCTGAACGCGAATCGTTCCCACCCGAGAAGGCTCGTGCCGGACGGTCTTCGCGTGGACGCGCTTCATTGACGGTCAGGTTGCGTCCGCCAAGATCGGCGCCGTTGAATTTTTCGACGACTTTGCGCGCATCCTCCGGCGTCGCCATGCTCACGAAGGCGAATCCGCGAGGGCGGTCCGGTGAACTTGTCGAAAACCATTTCGACCGAGGACACTGCGCCAGTGGCACCAAACAAGTCTTCAATTTCCTGGGCGGTCGTGGAAAACGGCAAGTTTCCCACGTAGAGCTTGCTAGTCATATATCAGAATGAATGCCGCTGCGTCCCCCGCCGTTCCCGACCATCGAGTTTCAAACCGCCACTGAACATCCGCTCACCGACAATTTCCGTGCCGGGGATGCCGACGACATGCGAACAGGCTGGTTGGATCGTCGATCGCAGGCAAGGCCGCAAAACGCCGTTATTTTGCAGCCGGAGTGCGCGTTGGGCGAAATTTAGGAAACAATTTTGCGTCCATCGCGTCTCTTGACGAGGTGCATGCTCCCTGTAGATTGACCGTCCACCCCATGAAAATCACCCGCGATATTTCCCGTATTGCCGGCCTGTTGCTCGCCCTCGGCTTGGCCACATCGCTGAATCGGGTGCATGGGGAAGTGATGAGCATCTCCACGAACTCGCCCTTTCTCCTTCGTTCAGGCGCGGGTGTCGCGCCGACCACGGAAAATACGCCCGTCGAATTGTACGGAATCATCAAAGGCGAAGCAGGCTCCAGCCCGCAGTTTGCTTTTTATGACGCGACCAAAAAGCAGGGTGGTTGGGCTAAGTTGAACGAACCCAACAAGGATTTTCCGATCACGGTGCGCAACTACGACGCGGCCAACGAAGTTGTCTCCGTCGAATATCAAGGACGTTCGCTGAATCTTCAGCTAAAAAGCATCAAGATCGCTGCCGCGCCGGCCATGGCGATGGCAGGGCCGCCGCGTCCCGTGCCCATGCCTGGCCAGCCAGCCGTAGCGCAAGCGCCCTCGGCTGACGATACCCGCCGTCTTGAAGCGGTGGCAGCGGAAGTTGCCCGGCGTCGTCAGGCCCGACAAGCCGCCGCCCAGCAGCAGCCGCAACCTCCGGCCCAGCCACCGCCGCAGGTCACGCCCAACGTGCCGAACCGGCAGCGTTAAGTTATTTCGGTCGCTTGGTTGCGGTCCGTGCGCGGATGGTTTTTATGGGCGCGATGAGGTGTTTTCTTCTGACGTTCACCCTGTTGGTTGTTGCCAATTTCCTGCGCGCACAAGGGAGCCCGCCATTTTTCACGGACGATACCGCAACCGTTTCCAAGCGACAATGGGAGCTCGATCTCGGTTTTTCAACGGACCGCAGCCGCACAGGCGATCATTCGTGGACGGCGCCATCGGTCGATCTGGCCTTTGGGCTGACCGACGCGCTTGAGCTGGACTACGGCACGAGTTGGCTGGGCCTCCATCCCGTCGACGAAGCATCGAGAAGTGGCTTGGGAAATTCCGTCGCGGGCGTGAAGTGGCGTTTTTTTGAGGACGAGGCGTCGGGATTTTCCCTCGCGGTGAGCCCGCATGCCGAATTCAACAACCGGGCTTCGTCGCACCGCCGTGGCTTGGTGGAAAAAGGCACCGAATTCGTGCTGCCTTTTCAAGTGGCGAAGACTTTTGGCGACATCACGACCGCTCTCAATGTCGGTCGCAGTTTCCATTCGCGTGATCGGCGCGAATCTGATGGCTGGCTCGCCGGCATCGCGGCGGGGCGCAAAATTTCGGAAAACCTGTGCGCGGGCTTCGAAGTTTACGGCGAAACGTCGCGACGTTTTGATCGCGGATGGATGGTCTTCAATATGGGTGCGTACTATCAGGTGAACGATTGGCTGTCGTTTTCCGCATCGGCCGGCCGCGGTTTTGCAGGAGCAGACCGGCCCGATTACGTGGCGTTTTTGGGCGTGCAGCTCTTGCGTTAAGGACGGCTTCGGAATGTCCGGAGAAAACGCGTGTATACGGCGGGCGCATCGCTACGCTGCTGAACGATCATGGCTGCGCCGACCACAAACGATATTCCCAGCACGCTTTCAAACTGGGCGTTGGTTCGGCGGCTTTTCGGACTGGCTTGGATGTACCGTGCACGCTGTTTGCAGGTGCTCGGGCTGCAACTGGTGTTGCTCACCTTCGGCTTGAGCGGTCTCAGCCTCACCGGGCTGGGCATCGACTACATCCGGCATATTCTTTCTCAACGCGGTACAATCGCGCCTGGAGTTCCTTTTCCCGCGGGAAAATTTGGGCTGAATTTGCCCGCGAATTGGGAGCCGAGCCACGTGTTGCTCCTTATCGCGGGCGGTATCCTCGGACTGGCGCTGATGCGCGCGGCGCTCAACTATGTTTACACCATTTCCATCAATTTGCTGGTTCAGCAAAAGCTCGTGGTCGACCTGCGCGGCGAAATCTACGACAAGCTTCAGCGGTTGAGTTTTCGATTTTTCGATGCCAACACCACGGGCTCGATCATCACGCGCGTGACGGGCGACGTGCAATCGGTCCGCATGTTCCTGGACCAAGTGCTGATCCAGAGCGTGATCATGGTGATTTCGCTCACGGTGTACGTGATCTACATGAGCCACCTTCACGCCGGGCTCACGCTTTCATGTCTTGCCACCACGCCGCTGTTGTTGGTTCTGGCTACCCGTTTTTCCCGCCGGATCCAGCCGGCTTATGCGCAAAATCGCACGTTGGTCGAAAAGATGGTGCAAAACCTCACCGAAAGCGTGCAGGGCATACAGGTCACCAAGGGTTTCGGCCGTGAGCGCGAGGACCGCGAGCGTTTCGAAAGCAGCAACCGCGAAGTTTTCGTCCAGCAACGGAGTATTTTCTGGCAGGTGAGTTTGTTCAGCCCGACGGTCGGCTTTCTCACGCGGGTCAACATGATGGTTCTGCTCGGTTATGGCGGCTGGCTCGTGACGCAAGGCCAGTTGCCCTTCGGCGGCGGATTGGTGGTTTTCGCTGGTTTGCTCGAACAATTTTCCGGACAGGTCAACCAGGTGGCGACGCTCGCCAACAGCGTGCAGCAGTCGCTCATCGGAGCGCGGCGTGTCTTTGAAATTCTCGACGCGCCGGTTGAAGTGCAAAATTCGCCCAAGGCGATTCGTCGACAGCGATTGGAGGGGGCGGTTCGCTTCGAAAATGTTTCGTTTTCCTATGCCGGCACGCATGAGGTGGTGCGCAACATCGATCTGGAAGTGAAGCCCGGCCAGTGCGTCGCGATCCTGGGTGCGACCGGCGCAGGTAAAAGTGTTTTGATGAGTCTGATCCCGCGATTCTTTGACGTAACATCCGGTCGGATCGAAATCGATGGCATCGATGTGCGGAAATTGAACCTCGACGACCTGCGGCGAAACATCGGACTCGTTTTCCAGGAAAGTTTCCTCTTCAGCCACACCGTTGCGGCCAACATCGCCTTCGGGCATCCCGAGGCGACCCAGGCGCAGATCGAGAAGGCGGCACGCATCGCGGCGGCGCACGATTTCATTATGGCTCTGCCGAAAGGTTATGAAACCGTGCTCGGCGAGAGCGGCATGAGCCTCTCCGGCGGCCAGCGCCAGCGGCTGGCGATCGCGCGTGCGGTGCTGTTGGAGCCGTCGATATTGCTGCTCGACGACCCGACAGCCGCGATCGACTCGCAGACCGAACATGAAATTTTTGAGGCGTTGGAAAATGCCATCGCCGGCCGCACGACCTTTATTGTCGCGCACCGGCTCAGCACCCTGCGACGCGCGGATTTTATCATCGTGATGGAAAACGGCCGCATCGTTCAGACCGGCAGGCATGAAGAATTGATGCGCGTTCCGGGCCCGTACTTGCACGTGGCGAATTTGCAGCTGGTCGACGGCCGAGATCTGCAGGCGGCCGCCACAACCGGGGAGGGTGCGAAATGAAACCACCGGCCACCACCAAAGATGCGGGCGTGCCCATGCTTGTGCAGCGGTTGCGCGACGAGGATGACGACGAGCCGCAGTTCAAGCCGCTGGAATGGGGCATCATTCGCCGGTTGATTGGTTACACGCGGTTGCATGGCGCGAAGCGGAACTGGCTCGTGATCCTCACGATCATGCGTGCCGCGCAATTGCCCTCGCTCGTCTGGCTCGGCGCCGAAATTATCACCGGCCCGATCGCGGGGCATGAAACCAGCCGGCTTTTCTGGTGGATCGCCGGCTACTTTGCCCTCGCTGTATTTACGGACGGATGTTTCCACTTCCGCCAGCGCTTCGCACTCGAATTGGGCGAGCTGATGGTGAATCACCTCCGCTCGGAAATATTTTCGCACGTGCAGCGCATGCCGATGAGTTTTTTTCATCGCGTGAAGCTCGGACGCATCATCAGCCGCGTGACGTCCGATATCGAGGCGATCCGACTGGGCGTGCAGGATTCGCTTTTCGTCAGCATCGTGCAGATCGGCCAGATGTTTTTTGTCGGTGGCGTCATGTTGTGGCTGAACTGGCGGCTCTTTTGCATCGTGCTGGCGCTCGCACCGGTGCTTTGGTCGATCAACCGCCGTTTTCGCATGCGACTGAGCCGCGACTCGCGGGCGGCGCAGGAAAGTTTCAGTCGGGTAACGGCCACGCTTGCCGAGTCGGTCAATGGCATCCGGGTAACGCAGAGTTTCGTGCGGCAGGAAACGAACGCGGGACTTTTTCGCCGTCTGCTGGCCGATCATTCGCGTTACAGCATCGCGCTGGCGCGGACCTCGGCCGTGCTCACGCCGTTGCTGGAATTGAACAGCCAGTTCTTCGTGGCGATCCTATTGACCGTCGGCGGCTGGGGCGTGCTCCATCACGGTGGCGATATTGGCGTGCTGATTAAGTTCTTCCTGCTGGCGAACATGTTTTTTGCCCCGATCCAAGTGCTCGGCAACCAGTACACGCAGGCGCTGATTGCGATGGCCGGCGCGGAGCGCGTCTTTCGTTTGCTCGACATGAAGCCCGACTGGCAGGATGCGCCGGATGCGGTGGATCTTCCGGATCCGCGGGTGAACCTCAAAACGCCAAAGGAACAAACGGCAAAAAACACCGGAGCCAAGGTGGAGTTTCGCAACGTGTCGTTTGGTTATGAACTCGGCCGGCCGGTGCTGCGTGAGATCAGCTTTTCGATGGAACCCGGCCGCATGGTCGCCTTGGTCGGCCACACCGGCAGCGGCAAAAGCACGATCGTCAATCTTGTATCCAAGTTCTACCTACCGAGCGAGGGAGAGTTGTTCATCGACGATCGCGAGGTGCGCACGCTGACGAGTCATTCGTTGCACCGGCAGATGGGCATGGTGCAGCAGCAGAATTTTCTCTTTGCCGGCACGGTGCTCGACAACATCCGGCTGGGCCGCCCCGAGGCGACCGATGACGAGGTGCGCGACGCGGCCCGCCGATTGGATTGTCTCGATTTGCTTGAGGCCTTGCCGCAAGGGCTGCTCACCGAGGTGGGCGAGAGGGGAGGCGGGCTTTCCGTGGGACAGCGGCAGCTCGTGTGTTTCACGCGGGCGCTGCTGGCCGATCCCCGCATCCTGATTTTGGACGAGGCGACGAGTTCGATCGACGCCATAACCGAGGCACGTCTCCAAAAGGCGCTGGTGGCATTGTTGCGGGGCCGCACGAGTTTTGTCGTTGCCCACCGGTTAAGCACCATCCGGCACGCGGATCTCGTCTTGGTTCTTGATGGTGGTTTTATCGTCGAGCGGGGCACGCACGCGGAGCTGTTGTCGTTGAAAAAACATTACGCCGCGCTGCACCGGCAGTTCGTTCAGGTGGACGCGCAGCCCTGAGTCGCAGGGGAAGGCAAGCAGTTTTCGAGGATTTCTCCTCTGAAAAATGCGATTTCTCCTCTGAAAATTTCATTGCATTCGTAAAACGGTCCAGTAGACCCAAATTCCGTTATGGCAAAAAAATCCGCTCGTAAACCCAACGCTGCATTCCTTAAGCCGGTTCAACCTGACGCCGACCTCGCGGTCATCGTCGGTTCGAAACCCCTTCCTCGTACGGAGCTCACCAAAAAGCTCTGGGACTATATCAAGAAAAATGGCCTTCAGGACAAGAAGGTGCGCACTCAGATCAACGCTGACGACAAGCTGAAGCCCGTTCTCAACGGCAAGAAGTCCGTTAGCATGTTCGAGCTCACCAAGCTCGTCTCTGGCCATTTGGTCAAGTAAGACAACACCCCAAAGTTTTTAGACTTTAAGCCGTCGCGAATTCGTTCGCGGCGGCTTTTTCGTTTTTGGAGCAAGCAAATGGAACGGTTGCGACGGGGCGATCGACCGAACAGGACGCAGTTTGATGCAGCAGCGGGCGCTCAACGCGATCTTGGAAGGCCAAGGCGGTGCATTACCCGGTAAAATTCGTCAAATACTGGTAACTTATTCGTTAGAAATGCCTTCGGCCGTGTGTTAGTTTGCGTGCTGGATACCGTGGACTATTCCACACCCAGCCTTGATCAGGTCATGACCCTTCCCCCCAACCGGCTGAAACTTTTGCTCTCTTGGAGCGGCTTGGTGCTGCTCTGGTTGGTTGTCGGCTTGTGGGCGGCTTCGGCGGCACAGGTTTCCACCTTTTGGTTTGTGATCCTGGTCTGGCTGTTGCTCGGGGTGCCGCTCGCGACTTGGGCTTGGTTGTATCAACGCTCGGAAGCCGATGCTTTTGTCCGAAAGCTTTATGGCGCAATTGAGCAGAGCGAATCGGCGACGCTGATTGTCGATTTGGAGAACCGCATCGAATACGCCAACGATGGCATTTGTCGCCAGACGGGTTACTCGCGCGAGGAACTGATCGGGCGGGCTTGGTGGGATTTCCGCAGCGAAAAAAAACTTCCCGTCGAAGTCGCCGAAATCACGGCTCGCGTGAAAGTGGGTCTTTCGTGGGAAGGGCAGGTAATGAATTCGCGAAAGGATGGTCAGACCTATCCAGCCCGCGCCGTCGTTTCGCCGGTGAGAGCCTCGGATGGGAAGGTCGCGGGTTTCATCGCGGTCTTCACCGACATGACGGATTCGTTGCGCAAAGAGCGCGAGTTACGCGATGCGAAGGAGCAGGCCGAAACAGCCGATCAGGCCAAAGGTCGTTTTCTCGCCACCATGAGCCACGAAGTTCGCACGCCGCTGAACGGCATCGTCGGCTTCACGAGCCTGCTGCTCGACACGAAACTGACGCCTGAACAACGCGAGTACGTGCAGACCATCCGCAATAGCGGCGAGGCGTTGATTCATCTCACGGGAGATATTCTGGACTTTTCGCGCATGGAATCGGGCAAGCTTCAACTCGATGCCATGCCCTGTGACGTGCGGGCCAACGTCGAAGACGCGCTCGATCTCTTTGGAAATCGCGCCGCGGAAAACGGCGTGCAGTTGCTCCATTGGATCGAACCCGATGTGCCTTCGCAGCTCGTGATCGATGGCGGACGGTTGCGGCAAGTGGTGATCAATCTTGTGGGCAACGCCGTAAAATTCACCGCCAAGGGCGAGATCGAGGTGACCGTGCGCAAGTTGACGGGCAAGTCCGTCTCGGTCGCACCCTTTGACGATGTTGCACACGGCCAGATGGTGGCAGAATTTGACGATGGCGGTTTGACCTTGGAATTCGAAGTGCGCGACACCGGCATCGGCATTGCGCCGGAGGATAGCCAGAAACTTTTCCGTCCCTTCACGCAGCTCGATGCGTCGACGGTTCGGCGTTACGGCGGTGCGGGCCTCGGCTTGGCGATTTCGCGCCAACTCGTGCGTTTGATGGGTGGCGATATTCGCGTGGAAAGCGAATTGGGACGCGGTTCGAAATTTATTTTCACCGTCCGTGCGCGTCCCGCGGGCTCGGAGCCGGAGGTGGTTCCTGACAGCCGACTTTCCGGACGGCGGGTTGCGCTGATCGTCACCCATCCCGGACTGCGCGCCGAAGTTGGACATTTGTTGCGATTGGCCGGAGCCAAAGTGCTGGACTACACTTTGGACCAATTGCCCTCGGCCGGCTGGGATCTGGCGGTCGCGGATTGCGATGCCGTGTTATTGGAAAAGGCGGGCACACCCGTCCTCAATCAGCATCCGTCCGAGCGGTTGATCGGCCTTGTAGCGATCAATCTGAACGCCACGCAACGCCAGGCGCTGCGTCACAATTTCCATCTTCTGCTGAACCGGCCCGTCCATCATCGCACCTTCCTCGATTTGCTGGCCAAGGCGGCGGACGGCCTCACGAGCCGCACGCGTCCACCGGTTTCGCCCGTGGCCAGCGGACTCACGGTTCTCGTGGCAGAGGACGAATCGGTATTGCAACGACTTCTCGTCAGCACCCTGACGACGCTTGGCTGTAATTGCCGGTTCGTTGCCGAGGGTCGCGCCTGTTTGGAAGAAGTGAAAGCGGGCGGTTGCGACGTGGTCTTGATGGATTTGCACATGCCGGAAGTCGATGGACTCACCGCGGTGAAACAAATTCGTGCCGGCGAGGCGGGTGAAGCGATGCGCGACATTTGGATTATCGCGATTACTGCCGATCATCGCATCGAAATGCGCGAAATGGCGCTGGCGGCGGGCGTGAACGATTTTCTGGCCAAGCCGGTCAAGCTACCCGACCTCGAAGAGGCGCTCCGCCGTTATAAAGTGGCGCCGGCCGGACGAGTATCGGGCTGAGCGCGGCTCTTGTTACGGGGGGAATTATTTCGTTCCGGGAACCGGGCCGTATTTATTCGGACCTTTGTCGCTGCGACCGAAGAGCAGAATGACCAGGCCAAAAATGATGAATACACTGAAGACTCCCCACCACCCGTTGTGACCCATGTCCCGAGCTCGTTTGCCTGCGGAGACGAACAACACGAATAACCCTAAACAATACGAGATCACAACGAGCGGCAAAGCGGGCGCCGAAGAGGGACTTAAAATCGCCGGGACGAATCTGAAAGCCAGGCTCACGGCGAAAAGCACGGCGAAATCGGCGCGCGTGATGCGATGATGCAAAGAAAACATCGTTGAAACGAGGAAGGAGCGGCGGAATTGCCAAATGATTCGGCCAGGCGCTCTTCGTCGGATTGCACGAGGACGACACTTTCAGGCCGCATGGTGAAGCATCCGCCGCAAATGCCGCTCACTTCTTTGTTTTCGTTACCGCATTTCGGGCAAAGCCAGATCATAAGTTTGGGGCGTTATGAATGGTTTTACTGCCTCAACCCGTCGAAAGCGCCGCTTCGATTTGTTTGGCGGCGGTTTTTAGGATGGTGAGGCGGGCGTGGCGTTTATTGTTGGCGGGGATCAAATGCCACGGGGCGTTGGGCTTGTCGGTGAGGGCAAGCATGTCGCCCACGGCGGCTTCATAGCCGGCCCATTTGCGGCGGTTGCGCCAGTCCTCGGCGTTGATCTTGTGACGCTTGTAGGCGGTATGGGTTCGTTCGTTAAAGCGCCGCAATTGCTCCTGCTTGCTGATCTGTAGCCAAAATTTAACTACAATAATGCCGTGGTCGGTGAGTTGTTCCTCGAAATCGTTCATCTCGTCGTAGGAGCGCTTCCATTCCTCGGGCGTGGCAAAGCCTTCAAGGCGTTCGACGAGCACGCGGCCGTACCAAGAGCGATCGTAGATCGCGACTTTGCCCGCGCGGGGCACGTGACGCCAGAAGCGCCAGAGATAGTGGTGGGCTTTCTCCTCTTCGGTCGGTTTCGCCACGGGGATGACACGATAGTGGCGGGCATCGATCGCGCTCGTGAGGCGGCGAATGGCGCCACCCTTGCCGGCGGCGTCCCAACCTTCGAAGACAAAAACCACCGAGCGGCCGGCGGCTTGCGCGGCGCGTACGGATTGGTTCAGTCGGCCGAGCCATTTTTCGCGCTTCTCCTCGTACTCGTCGGCGGACAGCGACTGATCGAGCGGAAGAGCGCGCAGGCGTTGCAAGCCGCCGGGCCGGAGCGGATGGGAAACGTCGATCTTGGAGGTGGAGGAAGGTTTCTTTTTTATCCGCCGCAGATGGGCGTGAAAGTGGGTGAGGATGAGTTTTGCCACGGCGACATTGCGGGTGCGCTCATGTTCGGCATCGACAATGGTCCATTTGGCATCGGCGCAGTCGGTGGCTTTGATAATGCGGCGCGCGGTCCGGGCAATGCGGTCGTAGTTGCGGTAATGATACCAATCCTCGGGCGTGACGCGCCAAGCGGTTTCCGGAGTCGATTCAAGCGACTGAAGGCGTTCGCGCTGGGCGGATTTTGACAGGTGCAGCCAGACTTTGACGATAAGCGTATTATTGTCGGAGAGGAGCTTTTCGAAATGTTGGATGCGCTCGAGTTCGTGGCGGGTATCGCCAGCAGATTTCCGGCTGAAGGTTTCCTCGCGGAGGGCTTCGGTGTACCACGAACCAGCGTAGATGCCGATCCGGCCGTTGTTGGGCAGGCTGCGCCAGTAGCGCCACATGAACGGACGTTCGCGTTCCTCGTCAGTGGGTTCCTGAATGGCGAAAGTTTCGAGGCCGCGGGGATCGAGCCAGCCGCTCAGCGTGTTAATAACATCGCCACGGCCGGCGCCTTCGAATCCGGCGATGATGAGAAGAATTTTAAACGGCGCTTCCTTTAGTGCGACCTGCAATTGAACAAGATCCTCGCGCAATTTGGGCACGCGGGCTTCATATTGCTTACGCGTGAGTCGGGTGTTGCTCGTGGGCTTGGGCATGGCGGGCAGTTTTAGAGCACGCTGTGTGCGAGGCGAGCGGAGTTTTTAGAGAAGTTGTTTCAAACACGTGACAAATTCCGCCCGATCGGCGAGGCCGGGGTGTCGCTACGGCTGGGTTGTGGCGGTGGCGGGTGGTTTTGGACGCGGAGCGACCGGTTTTGAGGAGTAGCTGCTGCCGGTCGGGCCGAAGGTGACGGTGTTGCCGCTGGCCACGCGGTTGATCCATTGCATGTTGGTTTTCAGGTAGGCATCGCCGATTTCCTGGCCGAGTGCATTGCGCACCTGGGTGCGTGCTTGATTCGCGAGATCGGAGAGGGCGGCTTTTTTCTGTTCCGGAGTCAGGCCGCTGTTGTTGGCGATATTGAGAGTCTCGGCAGAAATGCTGTTTCGCAGGCCATAGACTTGCTCGATGGTTTGCTGGGGAAGATTGAAGCGGGTGGCCGCGGCCTGGAGCATGCGGTAGTCGTAATCCCCGGTGCGGTTGTATTCGGCGTAACGTTCGTCGCCCAGAAGGGCACGCGCCTGCTCATCACTTTTGGCGCGGACTTCGCGCTGGGCTTTGAGCTGCGCGATTTGCTCCTGACTCAGAGGCTGGTTTGGCGTGAAATTGCGGACGGCACTGTTGGCGCTGGAATCATAGACGGGCTTGTAGATATCGAAGAGCGCGCGAAATTCGCTGTCGGATACGGTGAGATTGGCGAGGCGGTTGCGCAGCGTGGAAGCGGTGTTGGAATGGCGCAGATCGTATTCGGCGAGTTCGGCGGGAGAGAGCAAGGACTCGATGTCCTTGCGGCGTTCCTGTTCGAGCAATTTCAATTTTTGATCGTCACTGGCGACGCGGAAACGGCCAATCTCCTCGTTGAGGTCGGTGCGCATCTCAGCGTAGTCGCGATTGATCTGACGGAGTTGATCGGCCTTGTCGTGGGGCAAGTAGTTATAGCGAAGGTTTTCAAGATCGGGTTCGGCCGAGGTTGAGCCGAACAGCGCTTCCGCTTGCCGGGCGCCCTCGCGGGAAAGGGTGCGAAGCTCGGCACGTTCCTCCTTGGTCAAACGACTGGAGTAGGATTCGCCGCCGACGAGATCGGATTTTTCGTTGCTGTGTTGCGCGAGCATGGCGCGGTATCGGGCGTAATAGGGCTCCAGAAGAATCGTCCGGACCATGCGGCGCACCACCTCTTCGGGCAGGCCGAGTGCGCGCAGTTGGTCGCGCAACGTCGCGGGATCGCGGCTCGCAATGGCATTCGCCAAAGCGCTCGGAGCTGCTTCCACCGACGCCGAGCCGCCTGTCGCGGATGAAGCAGTGGCGGACTGGCTGCGGGCGGGGGTTTGTTTGGAGAGGAACGGCAGGGATTTGACCGAATCGCGTCCCAGGACGAGAACGGTGACAAGAAGCGCGTTGGCAGCGATTGAAGCGGCCAAGACCAAAGCGAGGGGTTTCATGGCAACGTGCCGCGGGGTGAAAACTGGCGGTTGGGGGTGGTTATAAAATTTCTTCGAGACTCGAGGCGACGGAGGCCACGCAGCAGGCGCAGGTGGCCTGCTTGAGGCCGCGCTTTTTGAAATCGGCCTTGCCGGCATCGGTCTGCAAATCGCAGCCTCCGAGCAATTCCTTGCAGCGGACTCCGCCATGACGTTTTTGAAAACGGTCTACGAGGTCGCGTACCTGTGCGTAGAGTGCACCAGCATCGGGCGAAGGCGATTTTGCCGTGCGTACATGGCGGACCGAGAGCGCAAGAATGCCGCCCGCCAGCGCGCCGCAGACATCGTGGCGGCCACCGCCAAAACCACCCGCCATCTTCATGGCTTGCTCGCAGTCGAGCGAAAGCCGGCCGCACGCAGCCGACAACACGGCTTGCGAGCAATTGCAGCCGGATTCGAACTTGGCGGAAGCGGAGGCGCTCAAGGTTTTCATCGAACGGAAAGGCGACTTTTCAAAACCAAACCGGGGTCGTTGACGAGTGAAATGGGTTTCATGCCGCGCTCTGGCCTGCGGGGTTCGTAGGATTTTCCTTTTTCGCGAGATACGCGAGCAGCAGGGTGAAGAAGCAAAGTACGAGATTGAATAACGGGATCTGCAGTGTGCTCGGTAGTGAATAAATGATACACACGGTTGGCACCCAGACACCAAGATTGGAAATCAGCATGGGCGGAACCCGGCGACGATACCAGCCCGGCGCACGCCAGTCGGCCACGACGGCGGCGGTGTCGAAACGGCTTTCGCACCACGCATAGACGAGAACCGTCAAAGGAACGAAAAACAGCGGGCACATGACGAACTGATCGAGAAACATTTTGATCAACACGGTTTTCATGTCCGTGCCTTCGCCGACGAAACGTACCAGCACGCGGTACCAGAAATCGACTTCGACGCCCTTGTAGGCCCAGAACACGACGAGCAGGAGATTTTGTTTGAAGTTATACTGGTTGCGCGTGGACGGATTGAGCTTGAGATACAGACAGGGCAGCAAGCCGCCGAAGAGCGAAGTCGAAACGCAACTGTAGATAAAGCCCTGTTCGGCACGAAAGGCCGCCAGTTTTTCGCACCAGGCACGTGTCGCGTCGTGATGATAATACGCCAGCACCAGTGCGAGCGCGAAGGATTGCAGAATGAGGCCCGGTACAAGGTTGGCTCGAGCACCTCGCAGAGCCGGTGACCCAAGGCGCTTCAGACGGGGAATTGGCGGCGATGGACATGAACGGCCATGTTCATGCGGTTGTGCGAAGTCGGCGAGTGAAAAGCAGGTCCAACATTACCCATTGACACCAATCCTCCTGCCCGGTCCGCGTCGCGCGCAGAGGCGGCGGTCAGAACATCGTAATCGCGTTTGCGCTCTCGATGATGATCCAGGCGGCGCCAGCGATCAGGCCGGTCAAAAGGGCGGCTTTGGCAAGCTTGCGGCGACGCAGTTTCGACTCGTAACGGTCGGTACAGAACGGAGCGAGGCTCTCGCTTTGCGACATAAAGCTGACGAACTGGGCGTTCCGCAGCCGTGTTGTCTGTATAAGAGTGTTGTCGACGCGACCCATACGGATCGCGGGACGATGAAACAGACTCTTAATGGCGTACAACATGGCGGGGGTGTGGACTTATATCGGAAAAAAGAGTTCGTTTTTTCAATGTGAAATCAGCAGCCTCATCGGTTTTCACGTCGTTTTCACTGGTTATGCATCGCTTCAATTATATAGGGCAAAGTCTTCATTGTGAGTCCGTCGATCTCGCCACCGTCGCGCAATTATACGGAACTCCCACATACGTCTATAGTACCGGAACCATCTCCGATAACTATAACCGGCTCGCGAAGAGCCTTTCGGGTTTGGATGTGCAGATTTGTTATGCCATGAAGGCAAACTCGAATCTCGCTCTATTGAAGCATTTTGCGAATCTTGGAGCGGGCTTCGACTTGGTGAGCGGCGGCGAAATCCGTAGGGTGATCGCCTCAGGCGCCGATGTGAAGAAGAGCGTGTTTGCCGGCGTTGGTAAGACTGAGGCGGAGATCAAGTTAGCGCTGGAAAACGGTATTTTTTCCTTTCATGTCGAAAGCGAACCCGAACTGGCTCGTATCGACCACGTGGCTGGTAAAATGGGTGTAAAGGCGCCCATTGCGATTCGGGTGAATCCCGATGTCGACGCTCGCACGCACGCCAAGATCACGACCGGCAAGAGCGACAACAAGTTTGGCATCCCCTTCAAGTACGCTCTCGCGGCTTACGAAGCTGCGGCCAAGTTTAAGAATATCCTGATCAAGGGCGTGCAGATCCATATTGGCTCGCAACTCACCGAGATCACGCCGTTCGTCGAAGCCGTTGAAAAGCTCGTGCCGTTTGTCACTGAGCTGAAGGCGAAGTTTGGCGTCAGCTATTTCTCGATCGGCGGCGGCATCGGCATCGTTTATCAGGACGCACTCGCTAGCGGTCAAAAAGCTTGGTGGGACGCTCAGCCCGAGGAAACCCGTCCGATCACGCCCGAAGCTTATGGCGCGGCGCTTCGTGGTTTGCTCAAGCCGCTTGGCCTCAAGATCCTTCTCGAACCCGGCCGTTTCATGGTCGGCAACGCCGGCGTTTTGCTGGCGCGCGTCGAATACGTGAAGCGCGGCCATGGCAAGAACTTCCTGATCCTGGACGCGGGCTTCAATGACCTCGTTCGCCCGGCCATGTACGAAAGCTATCACGAGATCGCGCCGCTCCATCGCGACACCACCCGTCGTGCGCTGACGGCCGATATCGTCGGTCCGATCTGCGAAAGCGGCGACTGCTTCGCCAAGGACCGCCAGATCCAGGAAGTCGGCGAGGGCGAATTCGTCGCCTTTATGAGCGCCGGCGCCTACGGCTCGTCCATGTCGAGTCGCTACAATTCCCGGACGCTGCCGGCCGAGGTGATTGTGCATGGTTCGGTGTTCGAACTCGCCACCGCCCGCGAAAGCTTTGAGGCAATGATTGCGGCCGAGAAAGTTCCCGGTTTCCTTCGCTGATGTGAAAACCACCACGCACACGCTCCGAAAACTGAAAGGTCAGCGCCCGATCGTCTGCGTGACGGCCTACGACGCGATCACCGCGCGTTTCGCGAGTGAGGCCGGTGTGGATGTGATTTTGATCGGCGATTCCGTCGGCAACACCGCGCTCGGCTATGAAAACACCGTGCCCGTGACGCTTGACGACATGTGTCATCACACGGCGGCCGTGGCGCGCGCAAAGCCGGAGTCGATGGTCGCGGCCGATGTGCCGTTTGCCGAGGCGCACTACGATTTTGAACGCGTGCTCCGCGCCTGTCAGCGGCTCATGCAGGAAGCCGGCGCCGAGGCCGTGAAAATCGAGGGCGGCGCCGTGCTCGCGCCCACCGTGGCGCGTCTCGTCGAGGCTGGCGTGCCGGTTTGGGGTCATATTGGACTCAAGCCGCAGCAAGTGCACGCGCTTGGGCGTTACAAAAAGTTCGGCACCACTCCGGCCGAGGCCGAAGGCTTGATGGCGGATGCGCTGGCGCTGGAGAAAGCTGGAGTTTTTGCCCTGCTGATCGAAATGGTTGACCATGGCTTGGCGCGCACGTTGAGCGAGACCGTGAAAGTGCCGGTCATCGGAATCGGCGCAGGACCGCACTGCGATGGCCAGATTTTAGTCTACACGGATATGCTCGGACTTTCGGGCGGTTACGTGCCGGGTTTTGCCCGGAAGTTTGCCGATGCCGGCGAGCAATTCAAAAAAGGCTTCTCGGCCTACGCCGACGCGGTGCGTCACCGGAAATTCCCTGAAACCGAGACGAAATAACCCTTACCGCCAAAATGAATTTTGCCGTCATCGGAGCCGGAGCTTGGGGCACTGCGTTTGCCGTGCATCTGAGCCGGCTCGGCCACACCGTGACGCTCGTGCCGCGGCGGTTTGAGCAGGCGCTGGCGCTTTCAACGGCACGCGAAAATGCCGAGTATCTGCCAGGCATTGTGCTGCCGCCGAGTTTGCAGATCGGCCACGAACTTGCCCCGGTTTTGATGGAGGCTGAAGTCGTCATGCTGGCTTGTCCGGCGCAAGCGTTGCGCGAGACGTGCGTTCGGATCCGCGAAGCGTCGGCGCTGGCGACGCAGTTGAAATTTGTCGTCAGTCTGGCGAAAGGTTTGGAACTCGGCACTTATCTGCGTCCGACGGAAGTGATTTCTGCGGTGTTGCCAAACTACGCGGCTGCGGCGCTGACGGGGCCGACCAATGCGGCCGAAGTGGCCAAGGGCAAGCCCTCCGCCATGACGCTTGCGACGGCGCGGATCGATGACGCGACCGAGGCCGTGCAGGCGGCGCTGAGCGGGCCGACGCTGCGTGTTTACACCAGCGGTGACGTGGCTGGCGTCGAGTTTGGCGGCTGCCTGAAGAATATTTATGCCATAGCGGCTGGTTGTTGCGACGGTTTGAAGCTGGGCGACAACAGCAAGGCGGCGCTGCTCACGCGTGCTTTGACCGAAATGGTGCGGGTCGGGCAAGCCTTGGGCGCGCGGCCGGAGACGTTTTACGGGCTGAGCGGTTTTGGCGACCTCGTGGCGACCTGTCACGGTGGCTGGAGCCGCAATCGCGAATTCGGCCAGCGAGTGGGCGAGGGCAGGACCGTGGCCGAACTCTTTTCTGGAAGGAAAACCGTCGTCGAAGGCTACAAGACCACGCAGGCATTTGCCGAACTCTGTGCGGCCAAAGGAATCGAAGCGCCGATTTTGAGTGAAATGCGCGTCATGCTTTTCGAGGGAAAATCGCCCTCGCAAGTGCTCACGAGCTTGATGATGCGTGAGCTGAAGCGGGAGAGCTGAGTCCGTATCCCGCAATCGCTCCACGCAGGCCCGAGAAGTCCGAAAAGGTGCGACGCACCCAACCGTGTTGCTTGCGCTCCAAGCGCAAAGTCAATGCGCGCCCCGTCGGAGGTTTTGGCCTACTTTTTCTTCCCAAACATCTTTTCGAACAAACCGGGCTTCTTGGCCTTGACGCCTAATTCGGGGATTTGGGCAAGGGCTTCGTCGGGGAGTTGCTCGGCGATATAACTGCGGAGCTGGTCCATGTCGGCAAAAGGGACGTAAATAGGGTGCCGGTAATGCTGGCCGCGGAGGCGATTGGCGAAAATTCCGAAGCCGAGCTGGGTCATTTGGTCGGCGATTTTGTTGAGCTTGTCCATGCCGAGCGGTTCGGGCACAGGGTTGGCCTTGACGGCGTTGCGGACCTGGCCTTCGAGATCCATGAGTTCCTGGGTGAGGCGCGTGCGCTCGGAGGGATCGACCGATTGTTTCCGTCGCGCGGCGAGTTCGTGGTATTTGTCGATGAGGGCCTTGGTTTGGTCGGTATCGCTCACACCTCTAATTTCGGCAGGAAGTGGCGGGATTCAAGTGCCATCCGTGTAACTTTGCAGTCCCGGCTTGAAGCTTTGGTGTTTTTGCATCCTGTACCGGGATGCCCCCCACATTAGAGCCCCTAAAACACCCTATGAGTAATCCGGTAAACGACTCTTCCCTAGATCGTAAACATAAGCTTGTTATCTTCGCCTCATCCCTCGGAACGGTTTTTGAGTGGTACGACTTCTACATCTACGGGACGCTCGCGGTGTTTTTCGGGAAACTGTTTTTTCCGCCGGGAAATGAGACGGCGGGATTCTTGTCGAGTCTGGCGCTCTTCGGCGTGGGGTTTTCCGTGCGGCCATTTGGCGCGCTGGTTTTCGGGCGCATCGGTGACTTGGTGGGGCGCAAATATACGTTTCTCGTCACCATTCTGGTGATGGGCCTGTCGACCGCGTTTGTGGGACTGCTTCCAACTTATGCGCAAATCGGCTGGCTGGCACCGATTATCTTGGTCGTGCTGCGCTTGGCTCAAGGCTTAGCACTCGGCGGCGAATACGGCGGTGCCGCAACCTACGTCGCTGAGCACGCGCCGAAGGGGAAACGAGGGGCTTTTACGAGCTGGATTCAAACGACCGCGACCCTGGGCTTTTTCTCTCGCTCGCGGTGATCCTCGGGGTGCGCTCGCTGCTCACGACCGAGCAATTTGGCTCGTGGGGCTGGCGTCTGCCGTTTCTTGTCTCAATCGTCTTGTTGGGTGTCTCGGTCTATATTCGGCTGAAACTTCATGAGTCGCCCGTGTTCGCCGAAATGAAGGCGCAGGGGAAAACATCGAAAGCGCCATTGACCGAAAGTTTTGCCCGCTGGTCCAATGCGCAACTAGTCTTGCGCGCCCTCTTCGGCGCGACTGCGGGGCAAGGCGTGGTCTGGTACGCCGGCCAATTTTACGCGCTGTACTTCCTAACCACGACACTGAAGGTCGACTATGTGAACGCCTACGTGCTGGTGGCGATTGCGCTGGTGATAGGCACGCCGTTGTTTGTCGTGTTCGGACGTTTGTCGGACCGCATCGGTCGCAAGAAAATCATGCTCACGGGCTGTCTGCTTGCGTCGCTGACCTACATGCCGATCTTCCGCGAACTCACAAAGGCGGCAAATCCGGCTCTGGCCGAAGCGATGCACAGTTCGCCCGTGGTTCTCCACACGACCGAATATCGCAACAACATCGAGCTGGCTTTCACGGCCATGGCCGATGCGGCGGGAAAGATCATCGGCTATAAACGCACGGAAACCGAGGCGGACAAGGCGCGCAATTTCCTCAACTCCCGCGGCGTGCCTTTCACGCTCGCCCCTGCACGGCCCAATGTGCCTCTCATGCTCGACGTGGCGGATCGCACGGTCACCGGTTTTGATACCAAGGCCTACGAGGTCGCCATTGCGCCGGCAGGATATCCGAAGGCAGCGGACAAGGAAGCAATCAACTATCCGGTGGTAATCGTACTGCTCACGATTCTGATGACCTACGTCGCGATGGTTTACGGCCCGATCGCCGCGTTTTTGGTCGAGCTTTTCCCGACGCACATTCGCTACACTTCAATGTCGCTGCCGTATCATATCGGTAACGGCTGGTTCGGTGGTTTCCTGCCACTGATCGCCGCCTCGGTGGTGGTTTTCACCGGCGACATCTACGCCGGCCTGTGGTATCCCATCGGCGTCGCTTTCGTAGGCTTCCTCATCGGACTTGTCGCATTGCCCGAAACGAAAGACAACGACCTCTGAGCGGCCGGGCTGCCGAGGGCTTTGCTGGTTGAGCGGCCCTCGCGTGTCGCTGGTGATCTTTGTCGACTGCTCTACGTCGATCAGGTTACCAGCGGCAATCGTTTGCGAAGGGATTTGTGGACGGAAACATGGTTAGGATCTTAACAATATTTGGATTTAACCGGCGTTAGTCTGAGATGTTTCCGATAAATGAAGATGAAGCTCAATCCGGCGACGAGAGGTATAATCGCGCCGACGGAAATTCCCTTGAAGGAAACGTCACCAACCGGGTAAATCGCAGACTTCCAAATTTGCGAGTACCGGACGGGTACTTGACGATTTTCCCCCGCATCGGCGCGTGATATCCCAACATCGGTGAAATAGCCCAGGGATTCCCTATTTTCGTTATAAAGAAAGCCATTGGTGCCATAGTACTCGACCATTTGCCGGCCGCCCGGCCCGTATTTTTGTCCCCCGCGAACGATCAGTTGTTTGCGAAACAAGTGGGTATCGGCTGGTTCGAAATATCCCGGTGCGAAACTGAATCCAAAAATCACAATACCTAAGCTTAAGAGAATAAGAAGGCCACCGATGCCGAGGACGAACCAGCGGGCGATGTATTGTGATTCAAAGATGATGCCTTCCTTGGAATAGACAGCTGAAGTATCGACCGAAGCGGTTTCTCTCTTCTTTCGTTTAAACCGTGGTGACATTGGCGTTCGGGACTATGGATGGACGCCCGAATGATGGGCTCTCCAGAGAAATTGAGATGATCCGAGTTTGTGAAGCCGTGGTCCCGCCGAAAGCTTATTTTATTCAACTAAAAAGCGGGTCCGGAAAATTTCCGGACCCGCTTGAAAGCGACAAACCGATCGTAGGCGGTAAGGGTTTACTCGATGATATAGCCCTCTTCGCCGTGTTCGGCGACGTCGAGTCCTTGCGATTCGTCTTCTTCGCTGACGCGGAGGCTGCCGAAGGCGTAGGCGACCAGTTTCGCGATCACGAGGGTAGCGACCACCGACCAGACGAGCACGAGGCCACCGGCTTTGATTTGTTCGAGCCAAAGCTTGTGATGAGCGATGGCTCCGACACCGGGATGAACCGAACTCGTGGCAAAGATACCAGCGAAGATTGTGCCGATCGTGCCACCGACGGCATGCACGCCGAAGGTGTCGAGCGAGTCGTCGTATTTAAATTTTGCTTTGAGAAAATTACAGGCGCCAAACGTGGCGGCGCCGGCCACAAGTCCAATGAGAACGGCGTTGCCTGCGGTGACAAAGCCACTCGCCGGCGTGATGGTAGCCAGGCCCGCGACCGCGCCTGAGCAGAAGCCGAGCACCGAAGGTTTGCCGCGATGGAGGTATTCGAGGAACGGCCAGGTGAAGCAGCCTGCGGCGGCGGCGAGCGTGGTTGTGACAAACGCGTTGACCGCGATGCCGTCGGCGGCAACGGCGCTGCCGGCATTGAAGCCATACCAGCCGGCCCAGAGCATGCCGGTGCCGGTCATACAGAAGACCATGCTGTGCGGCGGCATGGGTTCGCGGCCGTGGCCCATGCGTTTGCCGAGCACGATGCAGAGCGCGAGCGCGCTCCAACCCGAAGTCATGTGGACAACGATGCCGCCGGCGAAATCGATAGCCTTGATTCCTGCGTTGGGATTGAGCAGACCGCTCATCCAACCGTCGACGCCCCAAACCATGTGCGCGACCGGGAAGTAGACAACAAACATCCAGATAACGCTAAAAAGCATCACGGCTTTGAACTTCATGCGCTCGGCGATGGCGCCGATGGTGAGCGCCGGCGTGATGATGGCGAACATCAGCTGATAAACCATGAAGAGACTGTGCGGCACCCAGTTTGCATAGTCGCGATTGGGCTCGATGCCGACGCCGCGCAGAAAGCTGAAGTTCCAATTGCCGATAATGCCGTTGCCACGCGAGAACGTCAGACTGTATCCAAAAGCCCACCACAAAATCGTGACGATGCCGGCGAGGCCGAGGCATTGCGCGAGAATGGAGAGGACGTTTTTGCGCCGCACAAGGCCGCCATAGAAAAGAGCGAGGCCGGGCAACGTCATGAAAAGCACGAGCGCGGCGCTGGTCATCATCCATGCGCTGTGGCCGGGGCCGCCATTCGGAATTTTCGACACGGCCTGACCGTCCGTGACGCGGGCCGTGTTATTGACGTACGCTTCGAGATCGCCGAGTCGCTGCTCCGTTGTCGGTGCCGGAAGCGTAGAGGCCGGTGCAGTTTCTGCCGCGGCGCGTTGAAGAGGAACGATGAAGCCTGTCCAGGCCACAACGAGGATGCTGAGGATTTTTTTCATAAGACGCCCGTAACGTTGGTTCGTCGGGCTGCGTTTCAGCGGCACACGCTTGCGCCTTTGTGGATTGCAGGCGGTTTGGGAGCGTGGCGAGCTGGCGTCAGCCCTGTCCAGATACGGGAACTTGTGAGGCTAGCGCCGAAAAAGCGGATGAATAGCCTTTATCCAATGAAACGTTTTCATGGTGGCCCCAGCATCGATAGCGCTAAGATGCAAAGATCGTTAATATATATTTATAAAGGAGTAATGACGTGCCTGAAATCTTTTCACGAAGATGATGCGCCATATAAATGACAACCTCGCACTGGCCTAAAAATCCCGCAACCAGAAGGCCGCGACCGGAAATTCATGTTCCTTATTGGTCTGAGTTTGCATTCACTCTTTCCATAATTTTCTCGTTCTTGTGTCCGCAAAAATAGATCCACGCATTCTCGAAAGACTCCGACGGCTCCTTTGCAGTCTGCAGGACCACATTCGCGACGCTGTGATCGCGTCGCGCCGCGCGCATGCCAAGTCGTTTGCGAAAATCGTTGCGGTGACCGAGGCCGACACGATTTACCAAATCGATAAAATCAGCGAGGCGGCGATTTTGAGCTGGTTCAAAAAAAACTGGCCGCGCACGTTGCCGGTAGAGCTGGTGATGGAGGGAATCGAGGATGGGGAAGAAGTGACATTTCCGCGCGGCACACCTGTCGAAAAGACCGCTTGGAAATGCATTTTGGATCCAATCGACGGCACTCGCTGTATTATGTACGACAAACGCAGTGCCTGGTCGCTGGGCGGCATCGCGCCGCAACGCGGGCCGAAGACGGAGCTTGCCGACATCGTTGTGGCGGCGATGACTGAGCTGCCCACGACGAAGCAGGCGCGCTCGGATCAATTCAGCGCCTTTCGCGGAGGAAAGCTACGCGCTATCGCCAAAAATCTTGCGACCGCCAGGGCGAATTCGTTGGCCATTCGTCCATCGCAAGCGCGGGATTTCAAGCACGGTTTTGCCTCTTTCTCCCGGTTTTTTCCCGACGGTCGTGCGCTCACCTCGCAGATCGAGGAAGCGCTCTGGCGCGAATTGCATGCGGGTGAGCACGGGACGACGCCTTTGATTTTCGACGACCAATATATTTCGACCGGCGGACAGCTGCATGAATTGCTGACCGGGCGCGATCGCTTTGTCGGTGAGATTCGCCCATTGGTTTTCAAGAAACTCGGGATTGAGTCATCGCTGGTATGTCATCCCTACGACCTTTGCACGGCCCTGCTTTTGGAGGTGGCGGGTGGAGTGGTCGAGGCGCCTTTGGGTGGCGCGGTGCGCGCGCCTCTCGATACGACAAGTCCGGTCGCCTGGGTGGGCTACGCCAATCCAAAGCTGGCGAAACTGCTGCGGCCTGTTTTGCACAACGTCCTGCGGGAATTTTTGGGATAAAATATTAGTAGACCCATTTGTTTTTTTCGCACGCTGTCGTGGGGTGGAGGCGGTGAACTGGCATCGGGCAAAGCCCTTGTTTTTGGCTTTTTTCAAAAATACTTACATAAGTTTCAGTATGGCAGTGGTTAAATTGCTAACATGATTGGCGGTACGGTCGCGTTTTTCACCAATCGCTTACCTACTTTTGGTTCGAACGGGTCGATAAAATAGGTGTCGATAGAGCCCATCAAGAAAGCCATGAAACCCCTCTTCGTCGCGATCTCTTTTGTTTGTCTGGCGCCGCTGGCTTTTGCCGAACAAACGCCACAGGTGAAAAAGAAGGTGGGCGTGGCTTCAGTTCGAACGACCAAAGTCGAAGTGGCCAAACCGGAAGCGAGGCCCGCTCTTAACACCGCTGGGCGCTCGATCATGAGACTGAGCGAAGATGTGGATGTGCGGGGTCGCCCATGCAAGAGAGGTTGGTTGAAGCTACACTCGAACGGTATGCCCTCTTCGTTTACCGCCTCGTCGGAACTTGAGTTTGGAAAACTGAAAGTTCCGGCCGACACCTGGGTGATGCAGGATGAAAAAGGTCTTGTGGTGGCGTGTGCCTTGCCGCGCGATATGGAGATCCAAGGCGTGCTTTGCCGTGGAACGGGTGGCGCGAAGGGCGTGCAAATCGAAGTATATCCAAGCGGCGCGCTGAAGCGGGCCTTTTTAGCGAAGGATACTGTTATTCAAGGCGTGCCCTGCGCGTCGGGACTTGTTTCGGGAATGGTGGAATTCCACGAGGACGGCCAGCTCAAGAGCTGCAAATTAAGCGATGCCCATACGTACGCTGGCGTTGCTTACAAGAAGGGCGCACGGCTTGAGTTGCCAGCGGTGGACGGCGAAGCCATTGCGGCGAAGTGAGAAGTAGGCAAGCGCGTGGCGTTTTTTGCCTTACTGACGACTTTCTTTTTTCCCAATAAGAAAAACGCAAGGGGCGGGATCTAGTGATTTCCTACGAAGGAATTGTTTCGCGGAGAAAAGGCGTCAGCTCTGCTTTGAGGTATTGACGAGCTCGATACAGACGGGTTTCGACGCCGCGCTCTGAGCAACCGGTGATGCGGCCGATTTCGCGATAGCAGAGATGTTCGTAGTGGTGAAGGAGCAGCGTGGTTTTGAGATCGTGCGGCAGACGATCGATTGCGGTCGCGAGGGCGCTGAGCGCTTCAGAATGTTCCAATGTGCGATCCGGCGGCGGACCGTCATGGGCAATTTGCTGAGCCGGGGCAAAAGTGTTGGAGTTTGCGGATGGTTCGGTCGCATCCAGGCTGACCGAGGGATGACGTTTCCGCCAGCGGTGATGGTTGTGACAAAGGTTGGCGAGGATCGTGAAAAGCCAGGCGGAAAGGCGGGTGTCTTCGGCGAGACGCTTGTGTTGCTGATAGAGGCGAACGAAAACTTCGGCCACCAAGTCGTGAGCGTCGGTGGAGTTGTGCAGATAACGCCAGGCGAAGGCGAAGAGCGGTTTTTGCCAGCGCAGCATCAAGCGGTTCAGAGCGGTGTCATCACCGGTCTGGAGCGCGTGAAGATCGGCGCTGTCGTTGTCGGGGTTTTGAGTCACTGAAGGGGCGCTGCCCGTCTTCTAGAGAGAGCCGCTGCCGGGATTTTTGAAAGCTGGATTGAGGAGTTGGAGATACTGCTGCCGTTGCTGCGGGGTCATGACATCGGATGCCTCGGCGATCAATTTACGCGTGGATTCGGTGCATTCGCGATCGAGGCGGCGACGCTGTTCGACGTAACTGGCAAATTCGAGGAAATCGACCTGGCCGGCGGTTTGGCGGGTTTGTTCGAAGGACGCAAAGGCCTGTTGCATTTGCGAAACCTTGTTTGCGAGAGCGATCAACCGAGGACTGAGTTGCTCGTGGACACTGCGAATGCGGGTCAATTGATCGTCGTTCAATTGCAGATCGGTTTTCATCCACGCGAGAAGTGCGTCGAGGTTCGCGTTGCTCTGTTCGATGGAAGGGCCTCCATGAGATTCGAGCAAGGGGTCAATGAGCCGGAGATAACTTTGCGCCAGCTGGACGTTGCGTTGGGCGTGTTGCTGCGAAGTGCGCAGTTGAAATAGGAAAAGACCGAGCAGGACGCAGGTCGCCGCAAAGGCGATGCTGAAGGAGGGCCGGGAGAAAACGGTTTTCAGGCGATCGAGCCAACTGGGAGCGTCGTCGGGGTTGTCGGCCACGGCGATGCGACGCCAAACTTCAGGTTCGAGGTGCTCAGGTCCGGGCGTGCCCTTTCCCCATTGGTCGAGCAAGGTATCGAGCGGATCTTTGGGCGCTTGCATGGGTTTGGCGGGTTGAAAAGGTTTGGAATAGAACGGCTGGGCGACAAAGAAAAACGGTTTATGCCGCAAGGAGCGTAACACCAATGACGGGGAAAGCCCTTCAAAAATTTCTGTCTTGGAGATCTGCAGCAACGACCAGGAAAAAACGCTATTTCACGCCACGCCGGTTGCCGGTCGCTCGCGATTTGAGCGGGAGGAAGGCTGAACTGTTTGTCATTTAATAGATGACAAACGGTTTTCTTCCCGATGCAGCCATTCGCGCGACTGGTGGTGGTGTGTGCGCGCATACCAACGCTGGACGGCGAACGGGGCGGCGCGATCGTTGGGCGAGGCGAATGGGCGAGCGCGGCGTGTTTTGCGCTTAGTTGTAGAGCCAGAATTGGCGCGTTTGCAAATGATAGAGTTGGTCGCGCTGCTGCCAGAGCTGGATGTAGGACTCGACGTTGACCTTGGCGCCGTCGCGGCGAATGGCGTTCCACCATTCGGTGGAACCGGTGTGGATGTTGAAGCTGCGGGAATCCTTGGCGTTGGCTCTGGCGAATGGGTTGGAATTAGTGAGCTTGCAGGCGAGACGCATCAGATGGAAGCTGAGCTCCGTGGGACGCCAGGCGGCCCAATCGATCACCTCAATGTAGATGCCGTAAGCGGGACGGCCCTGTTTGTCGGTGACAGTGATTTTGCGGAAGGCGAGGCCCGGGATACGCAAGACCTCAAGTTCGCGCAGGAGAGTGTCCGTGGGCAGGCCATTGAACGAGATGCCGCGAAAGGGGAATTGTTCGCCAACGCCGTGCTTGAAGCCGCCGATCTGACAGCCGAGTCCGGTCATGGCGTAACCGATGACGGCGGGAAAATCTTGGATCTTGGGCGAGGTTGCGGTGTAGCGGAGCCCGGTCTCGGGCCAGCGCATGCTGCGACGCCAGCCTTTCATGGGAATGATGGTAAGGCGTCCGCGACGGCGCGTGTTCTCGTCGACATTGAGCATGCCGGGCGTCGACGCAGCCATGCGTGCGATTTCGCCAATGGTGAGGCCGTGGACGTAAGGGATGGGGTAGGCGCCAACGCCGGAGCCCATCCATTCGCGATCGAGGATGGGGCCATCGACTTTAAAACCGCCGAGAGGATTGGGCCGGTCGAGGACGAACACAGGGACGTTGTTTTCGAAACAAGCTTCAATCGCGTACTTCATGCAGACATTGTAGGTATAGGAGCGCACGCCGATGTCCTGGAGGTCGATGACGAGGACATCGACGCCCTTGAGCTGCTCCTTTGTCGGTTTGTTGTGTTTCCCGTAGAGCGAGTAAGCGGGCAGGCCGGTACGACGGTCTATGGTGTCGGGGATGTTTTCGCCGGCGGGGGTGTCGCCATAGATGCCATGTTCCGGTCCGAAGAGCGCGACGAGTTTCAGGTTTGTCGCCTTGCGAAGGATTTCGACGGTAGGAACACCGAACCGGTTGACACCGGCAGGGTGGGTGAGGAGTCCGACGCGTTTGCCGGCGAGAGGAGCGAAGTTGTCGGCAGCGAGTGTGTCGATGCCGAGCATGACCGGGAAAATCAGCTCAAACTTTGGCGGCGTGAAGGAAGGCAGCGCGGGAATGGAGGTGACAGGCTTTTTGCCGTCCGCCGTTGCTGCGCCGGTCTTGGGGACGGTTTTTGGCGACGCGCTTTTTTTCGCGTTTGGATCGGAACTGCAGGCGGCGAGCACGAACAGCAGAAAAAACGGCAACAGAGAAACAACGAAGGTGCGAAGAAAGCGGCGCATTCAGTTTTCGAATGTGGGCAACCACGGGGGCTCGTCGAGTGAGAAGCGCCGGAGTGGGGGAAGAATTTTCTTTAAAGCGCGTGCTGGATGGCGCGCGTCAAGTGAGTGCGCGCTTCACGCAAGGCGCGATCGAGTGGCACATCGGTTGGGGTGATCTCGTGCAGCGTGAGCAAGTCGTGCGCGGTGGAGGAGGCGATGAGGCCGGCGAAAAGCTGCACGCGTTTTCGGACAGCGAGGGCCTTGGTCAGGAGCGCGCCGGGGCCCTTGCCGCCGAGCGACGTCGAATCGAAACGACCTTCGCCGGTGATGACGAGGTCGGCCTGCGCGAGTCGCGTGTCGAGGTCGATGGAGTCGGAAACAAAAGTGAAACCAGGCAACAGTTTGGCTCGGGCTGCGCAAACCAGGCCAAACGCGATGCCGCCTGCTGCACCCGAGCCTGGAGCATTGGGCAGGGTGAGTGGTTGGTGACAATGAGCGCAAAGCAGGTGGGCCATGCGTTCACTTGCGGTTTCCAACGCATTGAGTTCATCGGTGTGCAGGCCCTTTTGCGGCGCGAAGACGGCGGCGGCGCCTTTTGGACCAAGCAAAGGGTTTGTAACGTCGCAGGCGATATGGATAGGGGGCAGCGTTGCGGGCACGGCACCTTCGATGCGAACAACTTGTTCCCAGCGCGACGGTGTGGGCGGCCGCAACGGAGTGCCGGTGGCATCGTGGAATTCGAAACCGAGGGCCGTGAGCGCGCCGACACCGAGGTCATGGGTCGCGCTGCCGCCGACGCCGAGGACGATGGATTTTGCGCCGAGTTCCGCTGCGGCTTTGATGAGCTGGCCGGTGCCGCGTGAAGTGGTTTCCCAGGGATTGCGCTGACCGGGCGGCAGGAGAGCCAGACCGCTGGCGGTCGCCATTTCGACGATGGCGAGAGTGCTTTCGGCGTCCGAGTCCGGGGAAAATTCGAGTTGGCTCAGTGCGGCGGTTGGTATCCGACTTTTGGGTACAAAGGTGAGGCCGGCATCGACGAGTCCGCCGCGGGGGCCGGTGACCTGGCGGGCCACGCGCTGGCCGCCGAGGGCGGAGTGGAGGACATTTTCGAAACCATCCCCGCCATCGCTCAGCGGGCAGAGGTCAAGTTGCCATTCGGGATGTTTTTCGCCGAGCGCACGGGCGGCGGTCTCGCACGCTTCGGAGGCGGTGAGCGCATCCTTGAACTTGTCGAAAGCGACGAGCACGCGCATGGAGCTAGTCTGTGGAGGTGCGGGTGAGATTAAAGCGAAAAACGGGAGGATTCGTTTCAATTGGGAATATACTCGGCAGGCGGGTGGTGGAAGGTTTGGCTCCGTGCATGACCTCGCTTGCGCTTATTCTGCTGTTGATCGCAGCGGTGTTGCATGCGACGTGGAACTACTGGGCAAAGCGCGCGGGAGGCGGGCTGCCTTTTGTGTACCTGGTTAGCGTTATGATCGTTGCGGGCTACGTGCCGGTGGTGACGACGTGGTTAGTCTGGAAACCGCCAGCCTTGTCATGGTCGATGGCATGGGTGATTTTTGCGAGCGGATGCCTGAAAACTTCCTATTCTTTGTATCTGCAACGTGGTTATAAACACGGCGATTTTTCGCTCATCTATCCACTGGCCCGCGGTACGGGTCCGTTGCTTTCGACCGTGGGTGCCGTGATATTGCTTGGGGAGCGACCGGGGCCGGCGGTGATCGCCGGCGGTTTTGTCGTGGTCGGGAGCATCTTTTATCTCACCGGAGGCCTGCGTTGGTTTGTGCGACGGTCGGAAGGCGAAGCTTCGGTCAATGGCCTGCGTTATGGTCTGATGTCAGGGGTCTTTATAGCGGCCTATACGCTTTGGGACCGCCAAGGTGTATCCTATTGGTTGATACCGCCGGTGCTTTATGATGCGGGCACGGCTTTGACTCAACTCTGTCTGTTGACACCCTTCGCCTGGAGAAGGCGGGCGGAAGTTGCGCGAGAGTGGCGCGAACACCGCAAGCATGCCTTGGTCATGACGCTCGCGGCTCCGGCCGCGTATGTATTGGTGCTGACGGCCATGAGTTTCACGGCGGTGAGCTACGTTGCGCCTGCACGGGAGGTGAGCATTCTTATCGGAGCATTTTTTGGCGCGAAGTTTTTAAAAGAGAGCGACCATCGCCGTCGCCTTTGGGCTGCCGCTGCGATGGTAGTCGGTCTGGTCGCGCTGGCTTTAGGCTGATGAGGGGCAGGAGAGGTGCCTGCGTTTCCACAAGTCGCTTGCATGAATAAGCATTTCGGCCGAGTCTCGGAATGTCCGTCTATGCTGAAGTCATTTCGCATTTCCCTTTTTGCCCTCTTTGCGTTTGCGGTAGTTCCGCTCTGTGCATCCGGACCTTATCTTGGCAAAGATGCACCGGATGGAGTTTTGCTTTTGCCGCCGCCGCCACCACCGGGCTCCGCGGAGGATATCGCTGACCGCGAGGCCGCTTTTCAGGTTTATTCGACATGCACGCCCGAGCAATTTGCGGCCGGCGTGGATCAGCAGCGTGTGACGATCTTCCATCTCGCCCCTTCCGTCGGGGCGTGGTTCAAACCGGGGAAGTGCCCGAAAACGGAGGCGTTTTTCAAACAGATCACGGACGAATCTTTTCTTGTGACCCGACCCTTGAAACTGGTTTGGAAACGTCCGCGGCCTTATATCTCCGACCCGGTTCGGTTTTCGAAAGTGATCGAGCCGGATCCGAATCCCACGCCCACTTATCCGAGCGGCCATGCGACTCGCGCGACACTTTACGCGCTGATTCTGGCGGAAATTTTTCCCGAACACCGCGACGAAATTTTGAACAAGGCATTGGAATCAGGCTGGCTGCGCGTGCAAGGCGGTGTGCATACGCCGCTAGACATCTATGCCGGACGCACGCTCGGACGCGCAATTGCCCAAGCCTTCCTGCGCAATGCGGAATTTCAGCGCGATCTGGCCGAGGTGAAGGCGGAAATTGCCGCCGCGCAGAAATAACGCACAAACGCGGAAGCCAAAATCTCCGAACGGCGAGTGAAATTGCCCGGGTTGCCCGGCGCTTACTTTTTCAACTCGCTCAGGAAAATCACGACATCGGAAGGTTTACCCCCGACGCTTGGGTCGGCAGGAGGAACCGAAAGGGTGACCGTTTGCGTGAGACTGCGCACGGGCTGACCTTGAGCGTCGAGGAATTCCAGCGTGGCTGAATGCTCGCCCGGAGGAAGTTCAAGAGCCGCAAAGCTGAGATACTGCGGAAGGTTATCCCAAGCGCGAATGTCGGCCTGCGGCGTCGTGGCGGAGGAGGCGATTTTGCTGATAATGCCGACCGTGGCGAGGGCGAGGGCGGTTTTGTCGGTATTGCGGCCGGGGCGATCGGCGGCGACGACAGCGCCCATCAAGGCGACGTCGCCAACGGTGTCGGAGGCTTGCTTGAAAACAGCTTTGTTGCCGAGCACATGGTCCATGACGCGCCCGCCGCGGGTGGTGGCTTGGAAATTCAAGTCGTCGAATGGCGGAAGCGCGACGCGACGGCCATCGATTTCGATGCGCGCCGAGCAAATGCGCGAGGGGCGGGTGAAAAACTTCAACTCTTCGCCGAATTCGCCGCCGGTGTATTTGGTTGGGCCCTGGCCATATTCGACAAAGAGCATGACGTTGGCCTTGGGATTGTAATTGGGCGGAGTAGTTCTCCCTTGTTGTTTGGCGTTGGTGCGAGCCCGGGCGAGGGCGTCGGCGCCGTCGCCACCGAATTTTGCCGAAACCAATCCATCGAGGTAATCGAGCAGCACGTAGTCGCCGGCGTAGGTTTTGTCGACAGTGTCGCTATCGAGAAGTTCGGCGGTGCGATAGAGGGCGCGGGCATTGTCGGGCTCGCCATCGCGCCAATAGACGATGCCCCGGTAGAAATTGGCCATCACGCGCTCGTAGGGCTCGCCGATGAAAGGCTTGTCGGACTCGTTGCGGAACAGGCGGCGCGATTTGGCGGCTTCGCTGTTAATGTTGCCGTAGTTGGCGGCTGCCTGGGCAAGCGCGGAGTCGAGCTTGGCTTTGGCCTCGTCAAACATGTCGCGGCGCAAGGCGGCGGCGGCGACACGGTATTCCCACAGCACGCGATCCTTTGCGGGTGCCACGGCGAGGTGGGCATTGTTGTCGACCACCGGGTCGCCGGTGTACGGGACCGGCGGTGGAGGCGGCACGGTTTCGCAGCCGGCGAGGATTATCACCGGCAAGAACAAGCAAAGGCGAAAACGAGTGGAGAGGCTTCGAAACATGAAGTGGAAAGAAATGAAAGACGCCGCGCGCGTTGGCAACACGGCGGCGTCAGGAAAACTGCGGCGGGCGGGACGACGGGCGTGTTGTCCGCTGCGCTGACGTTACTTGGACGTCAGCGTCATATCCTCCATGAGAGCAAGTGCGGTGGCTTCCGTGATATCGCGCACATCGTATTGACGGGCGACGCGACCGGCTTGCTGGCCACGACCGAGAATGTCGGCCGAACTCGCTTGGCCGATGATGGCCGAATCAGAAAGACGGACGGCTGTAACCTGAATATCGGGCACCGAGACAACTTTGTCTTCGGAGACGCCGGTGACTGTGACGTTGCGGCTTGCGACGAGAACCTCGATGGCGACATCGGCCACTTTGGCGAGCGCTTCGCGGTCTTTGCGAGCGGCGTCATTGGCGGGGGCGACGAAATGATCGAGCGGTTTGTCGGCGATGAGCGAAGCGGCGACTTTTTGGTCGGCCAGCGCGGCGCCGGCCATGCGGAACGGACGGCCGAAAAGGCGTTCGACTTCACGCACAGTCTGCTTGTCGGCGAGCGTGGGCGCGGTTTTGTCGCCGGCGGTGTAGGTGTTTTGCGCGGAGACCGTGGTGCTCTTCGATTCGGAGGAGCCTTTACCGTGTCTGGCCGCGTCGTCGCGATTGCCAGTGCTGCCATTGACGACCACGTTGACCTGCGTTTGCGGCGCCGTGGTGGTGCCGGCTGGTTTGGGATCGCCCTCGAAATTGGATTTCTTTTCGCTTAGCGTGGATTCGGTTTTTTCCGTGCGACCGGAGAGCTTCAAGCCGGCGTTTTCATCGACGAGCTCGCGGTTGACGAAGAACAGCACGCGGGGCTTGTTGAGTTTTTCGTAAGTGCCACGAAAGGCGTCGATGACTTGTTTGGCCTTTTCTGGAGCGACCAGCGTACCCGATGGGCCATAGAGACGTTGGGCGGTTTCGGGTGTTTCGGGCGGTGGTGGAGTGGTGACGGGATAGGCCTGTTTGATCGGGACGGGAGGCTCGGGTTGATCGGCCGCAAAGGCGGGCGCCGAGACCGAGGCCGCGAGGACGAGGGAAAGCGTGAGACGGGTTTTCATGATCGTGAATGGGACGAAGGGTTGGCCCGCGTCGAACGGGCAGGGTCGAACCTATTTAAAGACACAATCCGGCGGGAGAAGTGCCGCGGGTCAGCGGGCCTGGCGGACGCGGATGGTGTATTTCCGCGCCTGGTTGTTCATCGAGGTGAAGGTGACCGCCTCGGTGGTGTTTTCGCCAAGGATGAGCGTCTGCCAGGGCGTTTCGTCGCCGGTGGAAACGCCGTCCACGGTTTTGAACACACAACCAACCTGGACCTGAATGCGGCGGCTTTCGCGGTTCTTGATGTTGGCGGTGACTTCGAGGCGGCCATCCGGAAGGTCACGGTATTGGATGCCCGTGGAGGTGACCGAGTATTGGACCTGTTTATCCATTAGTACGAAGGCCTCGGTATTTTCGAGGGTGTACTTCGTGGTATCTTGCGGGGCAAACGGGCCGGGCTCGGTGGCGCAACCCGCGAGAAGAGCGAGTGCGGCGGCAGCGAGGGGAAGAGTGAATATTTTCATGGTGTCGGTAGTCAGTACTGCGATGACAGGCACGAACGGGTGCTTGTGCCGTTAATTAACGGTAAGCTGCGTCTTCGAGGCCTTGTTTTTTGATTTCCGACGAACCTTCCCAGATGATCTCGCTCGTGCGGGCGTCGATGAGCTGGAAGGTATAGAGAACGTAGTCGCTCACGCCTGCCGAGGTGCGGCCGGACATACCGCCGAGTTTGCCGGTAAGGAAGTAGTCGGCACCTTTGAATTCCACGACGTTTGGATCGGAGCTGGCGGTGACGGCACCTTGTTGCTTGAGGTCACGTTCGCGTTCGAGCGCCTTCATGCGGTCGCGGGCGAGGAAGCGGACTTTGCCATTGGCGTTTTCGTTGAGCTGCGCGCGAATGCGATCCGTGAACAGATCCTTGTTGATGGCGAAACGCGTTTCGTTGACGACCGGATCGATAACGATGCGCGGGGTGACTTTGGCATTGGCGATTTCGGGCGTGCTGAGGATCTTGCGCGCCATCTTGTCGGTGACGGCGACGAGATCCTGCGATTCGATCCCGGTGCCGGCGACGAAGCCGCGTTCATCGGCTTTCATTTCGGTGACGGGAACGCCCGAGGGATTTTGCACGCCACGGCTGGCGCAACCCGCGAGAAAGAGCGATGCGGCCCCGGCGCTGAGGATAACAATTCGTTGTAGGTGGTTTTTCATCGGTTTGATCTGAGTAGTGGTAGTCGGAAAAATGCGGACAATTCAACGGCGGGCGAGCGGGTTTTGCGTCCCGGGCTTGCCGCGCTGCGAGGCCAATCGGGATGCGGCGCCTTAGCGGCCGAACATGCCATTGGCCGAGCTCATATTCGAGGAGCCGCCGTAATAGTTATTGATGATGGTTACGTTTTGCGGCGAAGACGCTGCGGGCTGGGCTGCCTGAGCGGGCGCGGGTTGGGCTGCGGGCGCGCTCACAACCTGTACGGGCTGGGCATACTCATAGCTCGGCGAGTAATAAACGGGGCGGCTGTAGCTATAATAAAAAGAAGGATAACCCCATCCGTATCCATAATGGCGATACGGACGCGCGTGGTATCCGTAGTAGTGCGAACCATAGCCATAACCGACGCCATAGCTCACGCTCACGCGCGGGCCCCCATGATAGTAACCGCCACTGTAATAACCGCCGTGGTGCCCTCGCGAATCCGAGGAAGCTCCGATCAACGCTCCGGCGGTTGCGCCGAAAGCGGCTCCAGCGACGACGTCGTTGCGGTCTCCAGAAGCGCTGCCAATAATCGCGCCAGCCACGCCACCAATCAAAGCGCCCTTCAGTGCGCGATCAGACGCCTGAGTGGTTGCCGGTGCAAGCGAGGCAACGAGCAACAAGGATAAAGTAATCGAGGTTTTCATCGTTTGAATGGGTCTGCGGTTATAGGAAGACATGTCATTCCAAGCAAGGTTTCAGGAATCGCCTCGTCCGGCTGCCGGCTAAAGAGCAAAATGCCTAATAGTCACTTTTGCGGGACCAAAAGCGGTGCCTTAACTTGCGCTTGAGCAGCAACTTTCCGACTGCGGACCCAGTTTGTAAAACGATCCAGATAGAGGTACGCCACCGGGGTGATATAGAGTGTCAGGAGCTGGGAAACCAGCAGACCGCCGACCACGGATAAGCCCAACGGACGCCGGGATTCCGCGCCTGCGCCCAGACCCAATGCGATTGGAATCGCTCCGGCCAGCGCGGCAAACGTGGTCATCATGATCGGGCGGAAACGTACGAGGCAGGCTTGGAAAATTGCTTTTTCGGCTGAGGTTTCGCCTGCGTCCCGCGCGGACAAAGCAAAGTCGATCATCATGATCGCGTTCTTTTTCACGATGCCGATCAGCATGATAATACCGACATAGCCCATGATGTTGAGCTCTTCGCCGAAAGCCCAAAGCGTAAACAGCGCGCCGAAGCTCGCCGCCGGCAAACCTGACAAAATCGTGAGCGGATGGATAAAATCTTCGTAGAGAATGCCGAGCACAATATAGATCACGAGGACAGCCATGATGAGCAGCAGGCCAAGTCCTTTGAGCGATTCCGCAAACGCTTTGGCGCTGCCTTGGAAGGCGAAGCTAATGGTTTCGGGAAGATGCTGACGTGCGAGTGCCGTGATGGCATCGTTCGCGTGGCTCAGTGAAGCGCCGGGCTTGAGGTTGAACGAAATCGTGACGGCCGGCACCTGGCCGAGGTGGTTGACGGTAAGCGGGCCGACGGTGCGTTCGATGCTGGCGACGGCGCTGACCGGGACGAGTTTGCCGTTGCGCGCGCGCAAATGCAGCGACGGCAGGTCGTCGGGATCGCGTTGGAATTCCTGACCCACCTCCATGATCACGTAGTATTGATTTGCCGGTGTGTAAATGGTCGACACCTGCCGCGAACCATAGGCGCTGTACAAGGCGTCCTCGATTTGCTGCGGGGTGAGGCCAAGCCGCGCGGCGCGGTCGCGGTCAATGGAAACGCGGGCCTGCGGACTGGAGATTTGCAGGTCGGAATTGACGTCCACGACCGCATCCACTCCGCGGATACGCGTTTCCATGTCACGCGCCGCGGCGTAGAGTTCTTCGAGATCGCTGCCGAACAAGGTGAATTGGTACAACGCACGGCTTTGCTGGCCGCCGATGCGGATGGGCGGCGGCTGTTGCGGATAAACGCGAAGGCCGGGAACTTGAGCGAGATCGCGGCGCAGTTCCTGGATGACATCGCCGATCGGTTTGCGCTCGTCGCGATCCTTGAGGCGCATGAACATATTGCCGGAATTAACGGCTCCCTGACCGCCACCGCCCGCGACGGATGACATAAAGGCAGCGACATTCGGATTCTTTGCCACGATCGCCGCGGCGGTTTCCTGGTGAAGAATCATCTCGTCGAACGAAATATCCTGCGATGCCTCGGTGGGCGCGCGCACCAAGCCATTGTCGTCGCTCGGGATGAACCCTTGCGGCAACGCGACCGCCAACAACGCGGTGAGCACGGCCATGCCGACCGCAACTCCCACGGTGGTTTTGCGCCATTGCAGGCTCACTCGCAGCGTCCGCTCATAGAGCGAGCGCATGCCATCGATAAAGCGCTCCGTATTCCGATAGAAACGACCATGCGTTTTGGCCGCCTCTTCCGAATGCGGTTTTAAAAACCGGCTGCACAACATCGGCGTCAGTGTCAGCGACACGATTCCCGAAACGATGATCGATGCGGTGATCGTGATGGCGAATTCGTGCAGCAACCGCCCGAGAATGCCGCCCATGAACAGAATTGGGATAAACACGGCGACGAGCGACAGTGTCATCGAGAGAATCGTGAAACCGATTTCACCCGAACCTTTGAAGGCCGCCTCGCGCACGGTCATGCCTTTTTCGGTGTAGCGAACGATGTTTTCCAACATCACGATCGCATCGTCGACCACGAAGCCCACGGAAAGCGTGAGCGCGAGCAGCGAGAAGTTGTCCAGCGTGTAGTCCAAAAAATACATCGCTACAAACGTGCCGAGCAGCGCCATGGGAATGGCCACGGCCGGGATGAGCGTGGCGCGCAGGGTACGCAGAAAGAGAAAGATCACCAAAACCACCAGACCGATGGAAAGCAGCAGCGTAAACTCCACGTCGTGGACCGCCTCACGGATTGCCTCCGAGCTGTCGCGTAAAATTTCCAGACGAACCGAGGGTGGGATTTGCTGTTCGAACTGCGGCATCAAGGCGCGGATGCGATCCACCACTTCGACGGTGTTGGTGCCTGGCTGGCGTTGCACGGCGAGCACCACGGCGCGGTTGCCCTTGCCCCCCGTGTAATACCAGCTCGCGATGCGGCGATTTTGCACGCTGTCGATCACCTCGGCGATTTCGCCGAGACGCACGGGCGCGCTGTTGCGGTAGGCCACCACGAGGTCGCGAAATTCTTCCGCAGTGTCGAGCTGGCCGGTGGCGACGACCTGCATGGCTTGTTTGGTGCCATCGAGCACGCCGGTTGGCAGGTTGACATTATGTGCGGCGAGGGCGCTACGAACCTCATCGATTGCAATGCCGCGCGAGGCGAGAGCCTCGGGATTCAGGCGGACGCGCAAAGCGTATTTCTGTGAACCGAAAACCTGCACCTGTGCGACGCCGTCGACCATCGAAATGCGCTGTGCGACCAACGTTTCGGCATACTCGTTGACCATCGATAGCGGCAGGGTGGGGGAACTAAACGCCAGAAACATAATCGGCGAATCCGCGGGATTCGCCTTTTGCAATGAAGGCGGCGCCGGCATATCGGTCGGCAAGCGGCGTTGCACAGCGGCGATGGCGGCCTGCACGTCCTGCGCCGCAGCGTCGATGTTACGTTCGAGCGTGAAGGTGAGTGTGATCTGGGTCGAGCCGAGCGCGCTGGTCGAGACCATCGACTCGATGCCGGCGATGGTGGAAAACTGTTGCTCAAGCGGAGTGGCGACAGCCGATGCCATCGTTTCGGGCGTGGCGCCGGGCAGACCCGCGCTGACCTGAATCGTCGGGAAGTCGACGCGCGGAAGATCGTTCACCGGCAGGAGCCGGAAAGCCATGACGCCGAAGACGCACAGCGCCGCGGTCAGCAGCGTGGTCATCACTGGTCGGCGTATGCAAATTGCGGGAAGATTCATGGATGACTCCAGTCGGGGCGCGTTATTTTTTCGTCTGCTTTTTGACGCTGAGGGCCGCGGCTTCTTCCAGCGTGCGGACAACCACCTTGGCGCCCGGCACGAGCCGGATCTGGCCATCGGTCACGATCGTGTCGCCTTCGTCGATGCCTTTGGCGATGGAAGTGAGTTCCCCGGCGGCGCGTGCAATGGTCACGTCGCGTAACTCCACGGTGTTGTCGGGCTTCAAAATGTATGCCTGGCGGCCCTTTTGTCCGACTTGAATGGCCGAGGTGGGCACGACGATTTGGTTGGCCTCGATGCCAAGGTTCAACTCGACGTTGACGAAACGGCCAGGCCAGAGCGCATGATCCGTGTTTTCAAAACGGGCTTTGAGCGTGATCATGCCGGTAGTGGGGTCGACGGTGTTGTCGACGAAGTCCACCACGCCATCCGCCTGCAGGGAGGAGTCTTCGCGTCCGGTGACGCGCACGGACATGTTGTTGGTTGCGAATGCGGCCCGTACAGCGTCGACCAGTCGCTCGGGCACCGCGAAGGAGACGGAGATGGGAGCCAGTTGGTTGATGGTGACAATGGAGGACGCGGCGTCGTTGGCTTTTACCAAAGCGCCCTCGTGCAACAGGCGTTGGCCGGTGCGGTCTGCGATGGGCGCGCGGATTTCGGCGTAGCCGAGTTGTAGTTGAGCATTGGCTACAAAGGCCTCTTTTGCGGCGACCTGCGCCTTGGTGGATTCGGCTTGGGTGACCAACTGGGCGTATTGCTCTTTGGAAACGACCGAAGCCTGATCGAGCTGGTGGTAACGCTCGGCATCCGTAGCGGCGCGATTAGCTTGGGCGCGGGCATTAACGAGATCGGCTTGTGCGATCTGCAGGCTGTTTTCAAAAGGTCGCTTATCGAGCGAGACGAGCAAATCGCCCGCTTTGACCTCGTCGCCCTCGGTGAACGCCACGCTCTGGATAATACCATCGACCTGGCTTTTGACCGCAACACTGCGCAATGCCTGAACGGTGCCGATCGCTTTCTGGGTGATCGGCATCGCCTGACGCGTGGCCTTTGCCACTTGGACCGGCACGGGTTGCGGCGTGCGTGGACCGGTCGCGTTTCGGCTGCATCCGGCGAAAAAAACCGCTGCACCCAGCAAGCAACATGACACCAGACCGACACTACGCATCCAGAAAGAGAGTTTCATTGTAACAAGTTCAACGGATTTAGCCCATCTGACGCAAACCGGGATTTGCAGTTACAGCAACCTTTGGCCTCAAAACGTTCCATTTGTTTCGCCCGTGCGAGATCGCCAACCATCTTCAAGTCACCAAACGTCGCGGAACACGCATCGGCAGCCGTTGTCCAGCCGCCCGGCCTTTGGCTGTTTTTTGGCGATTTGTAAATTTGCCGCTTTGAAATCCCCGTTTTCTTGATCATTCTCCGCTCAATCGACCCCAAGGCATGAATACTACTCGTTCCATGAAACGCATCCTCGTCGGCGGTCTTGCCACCGCTTTGGTCATCCTCTCAGCCCACGCCATTAGCGCCGACAAACTCGCCGCGCTGCGTGCCAAAGCCGAAGCCGGCGACGGCCCTTCCCAATATGAACTCGGCCTTGCCTACGCTGATCCGCAAGAGCCGATGGCCGATATCACGGAAGCCTACGTCTGGTTCACCCTCGCCGCCGAAAATGGCGCGCCGGGCAAAGCCTACATGATCGTGACCAACCAGATGTCGCCCCAGCAACTGGCCGAGGGAAAAAAACTTTTGGAGCAACGCCGCGCGGACCTGGCCGCCCATCGCCCGATCATCGCCAGCACTCCGGTCGCACGCGCGGACTCTTCCAGCCCGGTCTCGCCCATTGTCGGCGCCTCGCCAGAACCAGATAATACCGCCATCAAGACCGAGCTTGCCAAGGCCACTGCCGAACTTGCCGCTGCTAAAAAAGAGACCCAGCAGATCAAGGCCGAACTGGAAAAAGCCAACCAGGCCGCTCTCGAAAAATTGAGGACCGAGCGCGACGAACTCGCCGCAACCGTCGCCAAGTACACCAACGAAATTTCCACCATGCGCGCCGCCGCGGCGAACTTCGAAGGCGAACGCAACGGCCTCAAGCAACAGATTGCCGAAGCCGGCAAATCTTCCAAGGAGTCGAAGGATACCCTCGCGGCCGATCTCGCCGCCACCAACGCAAAACTCAAAACCGCCGAGAACGAACTCTCCAAGGCCGACACCAATCTCAAGGCGCTTACCGAAGCCAAACAGTCGCTCGCCTCGCTGAGCGACCAAGTGCAAAAACTCACGGCCGAGAATCAACGCCTCGCCAACCTGTCCAAACAAACGGAATCGGCTTCCGCCGAAAAACTCGCCGCCTCCGACAAGGTGCTCGGCGAAACCAAGGCCGAACTCGCCCGGGCTCAGGCCAGTCTCGCCGCCGCCACGACTCAAGCCGCGAGCGCGGCCAGCCTCGGCTCCGACCTTGCCGCTCTTCGCTCGGCCAACACCGATCTAAATGGACAGGTACAAAAACTCACCGCCGAAAAAGACCAGGCGCTTGCGCAAGCCGCACAAGCTTCCGCCCAGGCTCGCGAACAAATCGAAGCGCTCGCCGGTAAATTGAAAGCGAGCGAAATGAACGCGGCCAGTTCACTCGCCGAAAACGCCGAACTCACCAAGCAGATTGCCACCCTTCAGTCCGCTCCTCCAAAAGACAATCCGGAGACTGCCGCCCAACTCGCCAAGCTCACCGCCGATTTGCAGACGGCGCAAAATACCGCTGCCCAGGAAAAACAGGCGCTGGCCGCCCAGCTCCAGGCCACTCAGGCCGCCGCCGAGAAGGCGAATGCCGACAATGCCGAACTTTCCAAGCAACTCGCCGCGCTTCAGGCCAAACCAAAAAAAGATCCCGAGTCCAAGGCCAAGCTCGACAAGCTCGCCGCCGAACTTGACGCCGCCAAACTCGCGCAGCGCGCCATTGAGGAGGAGAAGGAGTCTCTCGCCTCCAGCCTCAAGAAAACTGAAAAAGCCCTCGCCAAGGCCACTGAGGATCGCGACGAATTGGAACAAAAACTAAAAGCCACCGACAAACCTTCCAAGAAGGAAGCCGCCGCCAGGGCCCAAGTCGAACAGCTCAAGGCCGAACTCGAAGCTGCCCGGGCCGCTCAAGCCGGTTCTTCCAGCGGGGACCTCGAAAAAGCGCGCCAGGAAGTCGCCGCGCTGCAGGCCAAACTTAGCGAAACTGAACAGGCCCTCGCCGCAGCCAAAGCCGCTCCTGCCACGGCCGTCGCCTCCGCCGAAACGCCAGCTTCCGCCGAAACTCCTGCCGCTGCCCCCGCTGGCGATGCCGCTGCTGCGAACGAAACCGTTGCTAATCTCCAAAAAGAGCTCAACGAAAGCCAGATCAAACTCGATGCCGCGCTTCGTTCCTTCCAACTCCAGCAGGCGGAGATTGATCGTCTGCAAAACGCCCTCGCGAACATTGACAACGAGCGCGCCTCCGTGGTCGACAAGCTCAAGCTCGCCCGCGACGAAGCTTCCAACGCCGCCAGCCGCGCCTCGGCCAACAACGATGCCGCTGCTCAGCTTGCCGGCGTGCGCGAACAACTTCGCCAGACACAAAACCAGCTCGCCAGCATCGCCTATGAAAACACCGAGCTGAAACACCGCCTCTCCTACGGTTCACCGTCGTCCAATACACTTACGCCGCTGCCATTGCCCTCCACGGTTGCCACCACGCCGCCGAACCGTCCGGGCAACACCAGGACCGCCGCGGTGGAAACACCCGCCGCGCCTCGCACGCACACCGTGGCCGCTGGCGAAAGTCTTTCTGGCATCGCCAAACGCTACTACGGCAGCGCCAATCGCTGGCAGGAAATCCTCGACGCCAACAAAGGCACCTTGAAGAGCCCCGCCGCCTTGCGTCCCGGCATGAAGCTCAAGATCCCGTAAGCAGCAGACGCATTTTCATCCTCTTTAGCGGCGTCTCCTCGATGCCGCTTTTTTGTTGGGATGGCAGGGAGATTCCTGCTCTCGTTTGCAAACCGTTCCGCCTGCTGCAGCCTGTTGCTATGCCCGAGACCATTGATCTCACGCAGCTTCTTGTTCGTCGTGCTGAGTTCAAACGATTCCTCACGTCCCGCCTGGGTGGAAATGACGCGGACGCGGAAGATCTTTTGCAGAACAGCCTGACCAAAGCCCTGCATGCAGCCGCTACCGTGAACGATCGGGAAAAACTTATTCCTTGGTTCTACCAAGTGCTTCGGCATGCGGTTGTCGACCACGTGCGCAGTCATCAGGCTCTCCGAAAACGAGAGGATCAATGGACACTCGAAACCGCGGCGTTGGGGGATGAGGAAAGTCATCAACACGTTTGCCGATGCTTCGAAAGCCTTTTGCCCACGCTCAAGCCTCTGCATGCCGAACTGCTGCGTCGCGTAGAAATGAACAATGAAAACGTCGCGCAAACCGCATCTGCGCTCGGACTGACTGCTGGGAACGCCAGTGTCATCCTGCACCGTGCACGCAAGGAATTGCGTCATCAGTTGGAAGCTTTTTGCGGCCCGTGCGCGGATAAAACCTGCTTCGACTGCGATTGCGGCGAAGCCTAGCCTCTGTTGAAATCGTTGTAAGGTTCGGCAAACGACTCCGTCTGCCGGTTGTCATGCATACTCATTCATCCGATCACCACCATCCGCCTCCTGCATCGTCGTCCACTCCGTGCCACAGCCATCCTGCCGCCGGCGAATTGGCACGGACTGACGCTCCTGTCTACATGGGCCTGCCGCACGAACGCGTTCTGCGACCGCGTTTTTGGGTGGCGATCGCGCTCAGCCTGCCGATTTTCGTGCTGGCAATGGGAGAAATGGTCCCCGGTCCTGCGCGACCTGCTTCCATCCGCGCGGGTTTCCGGCTGGATACAGTTTGCTCTGACCACGCCCGTCTTTTTTTGGTGTGGCTGGTTTTTTATTCGTCGCTGGTGGAAATCCATCCGCGAGCGCGATACCAACATGTTTACGCTGACCGTCACCGGTACGGGCGCGGCGTATTTCTACAGCACCGCAGCTTTGCTTTTTCCAAAAATATTTGCCACCGCCACAACGCACGGCGGGCACGGAATACCGCTTTATTTCGAGGCTGCGGCCGTAATCACGACGATCGTCCTTCTTGGCCAGATTCTGGAGCAGCGCGCCCATGCCCGCACGGATGCGGCTATTCGCGCGCTCATGGATCTCGCTCCGGCTTTTGCCCATCGCGTCGTCGATGGTCAGGAACACGATATTCCCCTCGATCAAGTTCAGGTCGGCGACTTGTTGAGAGTCCGCCCCGGCGAGCGAATCCCGACCGACGGTGCCGTGACTGACGGCGCAAGTGCGGTCGACGAATCGATGCTCACGGGGGAACCGATGCCAGTAGCCAAAATGGCCGGCGATACGGTGAGCGGCGGTACGCTCAATGCCAACGGCACTCTTTTGCTCCGCGCCGAACGCGTCGGCCGCGACACGCTTCTGGCCCAGATCATCCATCTGGTAGAAGAGGCGCAGGAGAGCGAAGCGCCGATCCAGCGGCTCGCCGACCGTGTGTCCAATTGGTTTATTCCTGCTGTCGCCGCCGTTGCTGCCGTCACGTTTGGACTTTGGCTATGGTTGGGGCCTGAACCGCGACTCATTCACGCCCTCGTCAATGCCGTGGCCGTCCTGATCATCGCCTGTCCCTGTGCGTTGGGTCTTGCCACGCCGGTTTCGCTCGTCACCGCCATCGGCCGGGGCGCACAGGCGGGTGTGCTGGTACGCGACGCCGCGGCGCTGGAAAGGCTCGCTCATGCCGATACACTGTTAATCGACAAAACCGGCACTCTGACGGAAGGCAAACCGGTTGTCACCGCGCTTGCTCCCGCTGCCAGTTTCGACGAAGCCAAACTGCTCGTGCTGGCCGCTTCGGCTGAGAGTGCGAGTGAGCATCCTTTGGCTCGGGCCATCGTGGCCGAGGCGATTGCCCGCCAACTCGCGCTTCGGCCTGCGACCGGTTTTTCCGCGCAGCCCGGTTTTGGGGTTCGTGCGACGGTTGATGGCCGGCTGGTCGAAATCGGCCGGGCGCCCAACACCAATGTCCCCTTTGACGATACCACGCTGGTCGGTGTGCAGATTGACGGGCAGCACGCCGGCACAATCGCATTGAGCGATCCGCTGAAAGTCACGACAGCCGCCGCAATCAACGAACTGCATCATCTCGGTTTTAAGATTATCATGGTTACCGGCGACCGAAAACCCATCGCTGCTCAGATCGCCGCGCAATTGCGCCTCGACGGTTATCACGCCAGTGTCACGCCCGAAGAGAAACAAAAGCTCGTCACCGAACTGCGCGCCAGCGGTAAACACGTGGTCTTCGCCGGCGACGGCATCAACGACGCTCCGGCCCTCGCTGCCGCCGAAGTGAGCATAGCGATGGGAACAGGCACGGACGTCGCGATGGCCAGCGCAGGCCTTGTGCTCGTGAAGGGCGACTTGCGCGGCATCGTCAAGGCCGTGCATCTCAGTCGCGCCACGCTGGCCAACATCAAACAGAATCTCTTCCTTGCGTTCGTTTATAACGCGCTCGGCATTCCGGTGGCGGCGGGCGTGTTGTATCCATTTTTTGGATGGCTGCTCAGTCCGATGCTCGCCGGGGTCGCCATGAGCCTGAGTTCGCTCAGCGTCGTTTCGAATGCCCTGCGGTTGCGCCGGGCGAAATTGTGAACGTTTTAGCGTGGCATGGCTATCGCGCCTCGCCCGAGAGTGGAGTCATGGCTGAAGCAAGTGGCTGGAATTTAAGGGCGTGCTAAGACCTGAATTAAGTCAGCTAGCGTTCGGACTGCCTTTTAGCGTTCCCCCCATATTTGCCTTCGGAACCCGGCTTCGTTTATAACGTCTAATCTTCGTATGAAACTACTCCTGCTTCCGCTCCTTTGTCTGGCTGCCGCGCTCACCGGGTGCAGCACGGTGAGCAGTCGTATCGACGAAAAATCCGCGTATTTCAACACCCTCGACGCGCAAACCCAAGAGCGTCTGAAACGCAGCGCCGTCAAGGTCGGCGATACGCAGGACATGGTCTACATCGCCTTCGGCCAGCCTGATCGGACCCGCGAAAAAGTCACCGGGTCGGCTCAGGAAACCGTGTGGATTTATAACACTTACCGGTCGGAATATGCCGGTACGCATTTCGCGGGTTACCACCGTCAGGTGTATTATAATCCGCGGACGAATACCCGACGGATTTACTACGATCCCGTGTACGTCTCGGCCTATCGTGAAAGGACCGAGGAATATATGCGCGTGATTTTCAGGGGAGGCTTGGTCAGCGCCATTGAGCAACAGGCGTACAATTGAAACCCCCTCGATCCGCAACCAACGGCTCCACCTAATAAAAAGCCCGGCCGGATGGCCGGGCTTCGTTATTGAAAAGGGTGGACTGGCTCAGCTCGGCGAGATCGCGCGGGCGTGTATCCAGAAACGTGAGACAACGAGGGTGTCGCGCTTCAGGTCATAGCCGAATTCGGTGTCGATGACCTGCCAGTTGACCGAGGCGCCGTTGCTGTTGTTGGTGCCGGCGGAAGCCAGCGAGCGGAGCCGCTGCCACTCGCGCACAGCCAACAATCGTGCAGAGATAAAGGCCTCCTCGATCGTTCGGTAGACACCGCAGGCTTGGGTCTTCTGCATGGGTTTGCCCTCCTCGGTCGGAACCAGGGAGAAATGCAGGACCGCATACTCTTCAGGACCAAATGGCGTGTCTTTCATAGCGAAGTGGATTGAGCGGGAACTGTGCCAATTGACCGCTTCCACGCAAGAAGGTTCGGCGCGGGCAATCAGGTTTTTCCGAAAAACTCCCAGCAGAGTACGGCGGTTGCCGATGCCACATTCAGGGATTCCACTAAGCCTGTGCCGGGTATGGTGACGAGCGTGGAACAGGCCTTGGCGACGTCGGGCGCGAGACCGTGCTCTTCATTGCCCAGCACGAGCGCCACCGGTTTTGCGATCGACGCCGGATCGGTTTTTGATGCTTTGCGCAACGACACGGCGCCGACCACCGCTGTGCCAATCACGCGATAATGTGCGCCGAGCTCGCGACAGAATGTCGCCAGATTTTTCGCCGCAAGAATTTCCACATTCTCCAGACCGCCTTCGGAAATGCGGTGCGCCGCTTCGCCGGGCAAGGCCTGTTGCGGATGATCCGCGACGACGATTTGCCTGACGCCGAAAAACACCGCGGTGCGCGCAATCGCGCCGAGATTGTGGGCGTTGCCGACGCGGTCGAGGATGAGCAGCGGTGCTTTTGCCTGCGCCCACTTGGCGATATCGGCCGACGTTGGTGCACGAAGGCCCTGTTGCTCAACGATGGCGACGATGCCCGCGTGGTGCAGCGTTCCCGAAATTTTCTCCAATTCAACTGGTTCGACACAGCGGTAGACTTTGCGGGCGGCGGCGAGCGCCTTGCAGATGGCGCCGATTTTGCGACCGGTGGCGTAGTCGAAATAGAGACGCTTGATCGAGGCAGGATTGGCTTTGAAACGGGCTTCGACCGTGGCCAGTCCGCAGATGGGGATTTCCTTGGCTTTCATGCGTTCACTTCTCCCACGAGGGTAAACTCTTCGCGGTCGTGATAAAGATGCCGGATGCGCAGCCCGCTCGTACGCGTGGCAAGCACGCCGCCTGGTGCGGAAATTTCGCGCAGCAAAGCCACCGGATCCACGCGGCCAAATTTCAAGATCACAACAAAACGCCGGCACCAGCCTTGCGCGATCCATGGCTCGATCAAGTTGCGCATCACGTGATGCGGTTCCTCGACCAAATCGCAAAACAACCAGTCGATCACCTCGCCCTGCGCGGGTTGAAAACGAAACGCGTCCTCACGGCGGTGCTCAATCAACGCATTGTCCAGCGCGCCGCCTTTGAGTGGGCCGTTGTCGACGGCAATGACACGAGCGCCGCGTTTTGCCGCGCTGTAACTCCAGCCGCCCGGCGCTGCGCCGAGATCGATCACGGTTTCGCCCGGGGCCGGTTCACGACCGAAAACGACATAGGCTTCCTCGACTTTCAGATATGAACGCGACGGCGCCAGTGGGTCGTCCGCCATGCGGCGCTGTCCGCCGAACACGCACTCGCGCGCCGCGAAAATCCGACCGAAATCGGCAAAGAAAATGAACAATCCGCGCACCTTGGCCACGCCTCTCGGCTTGTCGGGGGAGGCGAGTTTGGACACGCGCGACATGCGTTTACGCAAAAGTTCGCCGAATGCTTTTTCCACGCCGTCCGCCCGGCGGTCGAGGCCATCGAGCCCCGCCGCCATCTCGAAGATTAATGGCCACGACGCTTCGAAGCGCTCGGCCTTTGCCGAACTGAGGAAAAAGTCCAAGATTTTGCCCGCGATTCCGTTGACGGTGTCCGCAACGATTTCGACTGGGTCGAACAAAACAGCATGGGCAAAACAAAATTCAGGCAGCGGAGAACGCGCTTGCGCCACCCGCAACCAACCCTGCCCAAGCTCGGTCGCCACAATGCCATGCCCGCGCAACTCCTTTTCGAGGTGGGTTTCATATCCGGGCTGGCAGCGAAAAATCATAGGCTTCGATATTCTTCGAACGTGACGCGCCCGCCGTTTGCGGCGAGGATAAAACCGCAATCCCCGCCGGTGAACCATTTCCCTTCACATCGGTCAAAACTCCAACCGCACTCGCATCATGAAACTCTTTATCTTCCTTCTCGGCGCCGCGGCTGGCGCGTACGGCTTCTACTATTATCAGACGCGAAATGTCGAAACTCAGCCCAAGAAAGACGCGGCGCATTCGTCGACGACGGGCACAGGTGAGACGTCGCCTTCCTTTTCCGACCGCGTGAAAGAGGACGCAAAATCCGCGAAGGATACGGTCGGCAAGGAACTGGAGCATGCTGGACAAGTGGTGAAGACCAAGGCTGTCGAAGTCGGCGCGACGGTTTCCAGCGCGGCCTCCAACGCCCGCATTGTTGGCACGATCAAGGCCAAGTTTGCGCTCGATAACGAACTGAAGGCGCGTGCGATCAATGTCGATTGCGACAACGGCCATGTGACCCTGAACGGCACCGTTGCCACAACAGCGCTTATCGACAAAGCCGTCAGAATGGCGCTGGAAACTGACGGTGTCACCAAGGTGCAATCCATGCTGACCGTGACGGCGGAGCGGTAATTCCCGCGGAAGATCACTATTGTTCGCCTTGTTGGTGATAGACGGTTTATCGGCGGTCCAGCTCTGCGCTTATGCGTAGAGGACTAGCGCTGCTGACTTACGCGGTTTTGAGCCGCGCTTTCACTGCTGCGAGGTCGAGGCCGTCAATCTGTACGACTTTTTGGCGGGATTTGTCTCCTTGGACGAGCGTGACGGCGCGGCGATGCAGGCCGAGGGTTTCGGCGACAAATTCGCAGAGCTCGTCATTGGCCCGGCCTTCGAGCGCGGGAGCGTGGACTTTAACCTTCAACGCATCGCCAAGCCAGCCGGCGATAGCATTTTTCGTCGCATTGGGAATGGCTTTGATCGCAAGCCGGCAATTCATTTCGCGCGGATTAGTTCAAGCGAGCGCTTCGGCAAGTTCGGCGATGATGTCTTCGGCGGGTTCGCAACCGAGGGAAAGGCGGATGAGCTCAGGGTCGAGTCCGCAGGAAGCCAGTGTTTCGCGCCCGCTTTCGCTGGTGACGAGGTCGTAGTGGGCGAGGAAAATGAAAGGGCAGACCAGCGTGGTTTTCATGCCGAAGCTTGCGCCCTTGGGCAGGCGCAGCCGGTCGTAGAATTCCGTCAAGGGCATGTCGACGGAGAATGAAATCATGCTGGCAAAAGCGTCGGAGCGGTGCGCGAGACGCAGGAAGTTCTCGCGCGAATCCGGATGGTGCGACCAGCGCAAATTGCGGATGCGCGGATGTTGGCGAAGAAATTCTAGGACGATGGGAGCTGTTTCGTTAACGCGCGTAATCACGGTCTGGTAGGCGCCGATTTGCGTGGCCAGCCGGGAAATGTCGCGCGAATAAACAGGTTCCAAGTGCGAGGGCAGCTGGCGACGGAACTCATCGGCGAACGGACTCTGCGGATTCACGGCCACGGCCCCCATGATGACGTCGCCTTCGTTGGCGGCGTACTTGGTCAGGCTGTTCACGGCGATGTCGCAATGCGGCAGCACGTCGATGTTGAGCGGCGAGGCGATCGTGGGATCGACGATGAAGAGCGCTCCGTTGTTGCGACAGAGTTCGCCGATTGCGGGCAGATCTGTCGTTTGGATTAAGGGATTGGTTGGCGTCTCGGTGATGACGCCTGCGATTTCGCTTCCGCGTTCCGCAAAGATTTTTTGCAGGGCGGCAAGGTCGAAGACGTCGTAGAGGAAGATGTAGTCGCGCGCGGGATCGGCCGTGAATTTTTTCAGGATGGCGATGGTGTCGAGGTAGAGCCAGCCGAGTTGGATCCAAACCGTGCGTTTGCGCGGTTTTTGGAGCGCGGAGGCGATCCGGAAGGCGGCGTAGATGGCGTTCATGCCGCTGCACGCGAGGAAGATGTCCTCGGGGCCCGTGCCGAAGGCTTGGGCGACGGCGGTTTTCACGCGTCCCGGCGCATAGCCATCGAAAGAAGGCTCGTCCTGCAGAACGGAAATTTCGCCGACGCGCAGCAGGTAGTCCTCCGCTTCCCGGGAGGAAAGGAGAGCGCCGGTGTGTTGCAGGAAAGTTTTGGCGCTGGCGAACGTCTCGGCATTTTGAGGGAACGCCACGCCGCTGATTCCTTCATGGTGGATGACCTTTGTTTCGACAGGTTTTAACCACGCTTGGAGCGCCTGCGCGGCGCCTTGGGAGGCGGTGAGCCAGGCCTGTTGCCCCGCGAGGCCGAGTTGTTTCACGACGTGTTCGGCTGCCTGCTTCAGGTACGGATGTTGCACGAAGCGCGGGTATCCGGAACACAGGTGGCGCATCGTCTCAGGGGCCTTCGTCTCGTAGCCAATAATATCGCCCATGGTCGGCAGGCTGCAGGAAACGCCATGGACGCTGGCGGGAATGCGTTTACCGAGAGGAATGTGAGTGAAGGCGGACATTGGCTGCGAAGTGAAACGAGGAAGTAGACATGCCTAGCCACTGGGCGGCGGCAGGCGAACAAAAAGACAGCGATCGCAGTTTGCCTTTGCGCGCCCGGTGCATTTCATGGCGCTTTTTCCCGCATGAAACTTGTCTCGTGGAACGTGAATGGCGTGCGCGCCGTGCTTAAAAAGGATTTGTTGAAGATCATGGATGCTTTTGACGCTGACGTGATTTGTTTTCAGGAAACCAAGGCGCATCCAGGCGATGTGCAGCATGTAGCCTGGGCGCATGGCTACGAGGCGTTTTGGAACTCGGCGGTGAAAAAAGGCTACAGCGGCACGGTCGTCTTCACGCGGGAAAAACCGCTCAACGTGACGAATGGCATTGGTTCGGCCGCGCATGACGGCGAGGGGCGCGTGATCACCGTGGAGTTTGCCGATTTTTATCTGGTTAACGTCTACCAGCCGAATTCGCAGCGCGGGCTCACGCGGCTCGACTACCGCGTGAAGGAATGGGATCCGGCCTTCCGCGCCTACCTCAAGAAGCTCGACAAGAAAAAGCCGGTGGTCTTTTGCGGCGATCTCAACGTGGCGCACACCGAGATCGATCTGGCCAATCCGAAGACCAACCGTCGCAACGCCGGATTCACCGACGAGGAGCGCGCGAGTTTTTCCGCGCTGCTGGCCGAGGGGTTTGTCGATACGTTTCGCGAGTTCGAAAAAGGCCCCGGCCATTATACTTGGTGGAGCCAGATGGCCAACTGCCGGGCGCGCAACATTGGGTGGCGCGTCGATTACTTTGTCGCTAGCGAAAGGTTTAAGCCATCGCTTAAGAAGGCATTTATCAGTCCCGACGTGATGGGCAGCGACCATTGCCCGGTCGGATTGGAGTTGAAATGAAGAATGTGCGCACGCTGCCGCAGGAATTGAAGCACCTGATGCTGGCCGCGCCGAAGCTCACGCTTGGCGTGGCTGAAAGCCTGACCTGTGGAAATTTACAGGCGAAGATTGGTTCGGTTTCGGGTGCATCGGAGTTTTTTTGCGGCGGGCTGACGGCCTACGCGTTGGAACAGAAAGTGCGGCATCTGGGCGTAGAGCGGGCGCAGGCCGAAGCAGTGAATAGCGTCTCGGCTCCGGTGGCCGAGCAGATGGCCTTGGGCGCATCCCGGCTTTTTGGGACGGATTTGGGTCTGGCCACGACGGGTTACGCGGAACCGGACCCCGGGCGGAATGTGCGCGAACCTTTTGCGTTTTGGGCCTTGGCGCATGTTCGGCCCGGCAAGGAAACCTTAGTGTTTAGCGGGCGAATCGAGTGCGTCGGGGCCAGCCGTACCGAGGCCCAGCAATGGGTGGCCGATGCGGCGCTGGGCGAATTGGTGGGATATCTGGCCAAACTGCGGGCGTAACCGGTTTTTTTTATTACAATCCTCGCGCTTCCACTTCGTCCTCGTCCCAACCGAGATAGTGACCAAGTTCGTGCAAGTAGGTGAGTTTAACCTCCTCATCATAACGGGATGGTTCGCCTTCGGCCTCGTCGTAAATGTTTTCGAGAAAGAGGAAAATCTGCGCGGGAACCGCGTTGCCTGTTCCGCTTTCGAACCCCCGGGGTTCGCCCACGAAAAGCCCCATGATGTCATCTTCGAATTCGCCACCCAAAATCTCTGCACTCGGCCAGTCGTGGTAGCTGACGGGTAGTTTTTGCGCGAGGGCGTGGAGCTCCGGCGGCAGCTTTTTCTGCGTGCGGGCAACGACTTGCTGGGCGCGGGCAATGAGTTGCGAATCTGTCATCGGCCTGAAACATTTCCCACCTATCCGGCGTCTGTGCAAGTGTTCACAAAAACATCAAATTCATCACACTATGAAAAGCATGCTCAAATTACCCCTGGTAGCCGTCGCCTTCGCGCTCGCCGTTCCGTTCTCGTTCGCCCAAGAAAAAGACGCTCCGCCGCCACCTCCTCCGGGCGAACACGGCCCCAAAGACGGCCCTGGCCGTGGTGGTCCGCGTGGGGACCGTTTTAAGATGCTGGTTGAGAAGCTGGGTCTGACCGAGGATCAGCAGGCCAAGATCAAGCCAATCCTCGCCGAGGAAATGCAGGCCATCAAGACGGTGCGCGATGACGCTTCTTTAGAGCGTGAAGCCAAATGGACGAAGATTCGTGAAATCATCCAGGCTCACAATGAGAAGATCAAACCGATCCTCACGCCTGAACAGCTCAAGAAGCTTGAGGAAATGAAAGACGATTTTCGTGGTCGCGGTCCGGGCGGTCCCGGCGGCCCTCGCAAGGAAAAGGGCGACAAGCCCAAGGAGTAATCTCAGTCGCATCTCCCGCGCGTTTCAGTTTTTTCGACGCCGGTCCGTTTGGGCCGGCGTTTTCTTTTTGGACACGAGCGGGCACGCCGCGCACCATGGCGGCCCATGAGCAAACTTCGCATTATTGTCGCAGGTGGCGGCGCCGCCGGCTTTTTTGCCGCCATCGCGGCGGCCGAGGCGAATCCGGCGGCGGAGGTGCTCCTCTACGAACTGACGGCTAACCTCCTCGCGAAGGTGCGCGTTTCGGGCGGCGGCCGCTGCAACGTCACGCATTCCTGCTTCGAGCCGTGTGAATTAGTGAAACGTTATCCGCGCGGCGGTCGCGAATTGCTCGGGGCATTTTCCCGCTGGCAACCCCGCGATACGATCGCGTGGTTCGAAACGCGTGGCGTGGAACTGAAAACCGAGGACGACGGGCGGATGTTCCCGGTAACGGATGATTCGGCAACGATCGTGGATTGCCTGGTGCGCTCGGCCGAAAAAGCCCACGTTAAAATTCGCACGGGTTGTGGCATCACCGAGGTGCAGCCTTTGCCGGAAGGCGGCGGATTTTTGCTCACGCTCACGGGTGGCGAGACGACTGGCTGCGACCGATTGCTCATCGCCACCGGCGGCGGTAAAATGGCGGGCGGTCTCGGCTTGGCACAGAAACTCGGCCACACCATTGAGCCTCCGGTGCCCTCGCTTTTCACATTTCACATCGACGATCCGCGCCTCAAAGATCTGGCCGGGCTCGCGGTCGAAAACGCCGCCGTGTCTGTATCGGACTTTAAACTACGCGAAACGGGGCCGGTGCTGATTACGCACTGGGGGCTGAGCGGGCCCGCCATCCTTCGGCTTTCCGCGTGGGGCGCGCGCTCGCTGCAAGGCGTCGATTATAAATTTCCCCTGTTGGTCAACTGGCTGGCCGGCCGCAACGTGGATCAGGCGCGGGGCGAACTTGTCGCGGCGCGCGCATCAAACGCTCGCAAGCAGATCGGTACATGGAATCCGCTTTCGCTGCCGTCGCGGTTATGGGAGCGCTTACTGATGGCGGCAAACGTGCCGGCGACCACCATCTGGAGCAATTTGTCGAACCAGGCGGCAGGCGCCATTGCGACACAGGCCGCTGCGGGCATTTTCCAGGTAAATGGCAAGAGCATGAACAAGGAGGAGTTCGTGACCTGCGGCGGCGTGAAACTGGGGGAAGTTGATTTCAAGACCATGCAGAGCCGCGTGCGGCCGGGCCTGTTTTTCGCCGGCGAGGTGCTCGATATCGACGGGGTGACGGGTGGTTTTAACTTTCAGGCAGCCTGGACCACCGGCTGGCTGGCCGGAAAGGCGATGGCAGCAGGTTCGTTGTCATGATGTCCTATTGGGAAATTCTTTTGCTCATCCTGCCGGTCTTCGCGTTGATCGCGATTGGTGTGGGCTTGCGCCGGCTTTCGTGGCTCACGACCGAGGCCGATGCCAGCCTGCTCAAGGTCGTGGTGAACTACCTCTACCCGTGTCTCATCCTGGATAATGTCCTGAACAACGAGGCGCTTCGCAATCCCTCGAATCTTCTCCTGGCGCCGCTTACCGGTTTTGGCCTGATGTCATTGTGTATTGGAATTGGTTTGGTAGCGGCGCGGACGATCGGACTCAAGAAAGGCGAGGGGCTGCGCACTTTCGCGTTTGCCGTTGGCATCAACAACTACGGCTACATCCCCATTCCGCTCATGACAGCGCTGTTTGGTGCGGACAGCGTGGGCTTGTTGCTCGTGCACAATGTCGGTTGCGAAGCCGCCATCTGGACCGTGGGGATTTTTGTGCTAACTGGGTTGTCGTGGCGCGAGGGCTGGAAGAAACTCGTCAATCCACCGGTGATCGCGTTGATCCTCGCGGTGGCGGGCAATCTACTTCACGTCGGTCCGCATCTGCCCGACGTGGTAACGGTGACCATTCACCAGAGTGCGGTCTGCGCAATTCCTCTCGGGTTGATCTTGATCGGAGGCGTGCTGGACGAATTTCTTGGCCAGCCTCGTTCGCTTTTCGATCCGAGTATTTCGATGGCCTCGTGTTTGTTACGGCTGGCCATTTTCCCCGTGCTTTATCTGCTGATGGCAAGATTTCTGCCCTGCACGCTGGAATTGAAACGCATCATCATCGTTGAAGGTGCGATGCCGTCGGGAATTTTGCTGATTGTGATCGCCAAGCATTACGGCGGCCATCCACTGACCGCGGTGCGCGTGGTGATCGGCACGACGGCGGCGGGAATCCTTGTCATACCTTTGTGGATACGGCTGGGCCTGGCGTGGGTGTTTTGAAGGCGGGAAATAAAAAAAGCCGCAGCGTGAGACTGCGGCCTTGGGAAAAATTTCTCGGACTGCGCTCAGGATTCGTCGAGGCTGAACTTGATCGGGATGACGAGGCTGATCTTGACCGGCGCGCCGTCTTTTTTGGCGGGCGTGAATTTCCAGCCCTTCACCGCGTTAACGGCGGCTTGTTCGAAGCCAGGATTGCTCGATTTCGAAACGGAGCAGTTGGTGACGATACCGCTTTCGTCGATTTCGACTTTAACGGCGACGACGCCTGAAACGCCGTCACGGCGCAGGTTCGCCGGATATTCCGGCGGCGGTGTTTTGACCGGCGTCGGGCGGACGTCGAACGCCGCATTTTCGGCTGCCGTGGCGGACAGCGCGGAAATAGAGCCCAGCACGAAGCTGAGAGACAGAACTTTCAGGACAGAAGACTTAACGTGTTTCATAGATTCGAAGCCGTTTTTGAACGCGGCGGGGAATTTGTTAGCAGTCATTTTACGCTTGTGGAGGGAAAACAGGCGAACCGGGGAATGAACCCCAGAAAGCGTTGGGAGTTTGCTCGGATTTCCGCTTGCGAAACCACCCCAGCGCGTTGCTATGGCGGGCTCTTTTCACGATGGAGCTCCCAAATCCTGAACACGTCCTCCGCCTCGCGGGTGAGTTGAATCTGAAGGTGCATCAAGTCGCTTCCACAGCGCAGCTGCTGAAGGAAGGCGCCACGGTGCCCTTCATCGCCCGCTACCGCAAAGAGGTCACGGGCGAGCTCGACGAAGTCGCCGTCACCGCCATCCGCGATCGCCTCGAACAACTCGCCGCGCTCGACGAGCGCCGCGCCTCCATCGTCGCCTCGCTGAAGGAACGCAATCTTCTCACCGACGAGCTCTCCAAAAAACTCGCCGCCGCCGACACGCTCACGCTGTTGGAGGATATTTATCTTCCGTTCCGTCCAAAAAAACGCACCCGCGCCACCATCGCCCGCGAGAAAGGCCTCGAACCTCTGGCCGAACTTATTTGGGCGCAGGACGCCGCAACCGATCCACTCGCCGCCGCCAAGGAATACGTCGGCCGCGAATACACCGCCGACGACGGCAAAAACCAGAAGAGCAAAATCGCCAGCACCGATGAGGCGCTAGCCGGCGCCCGCGACATCCTTGCCGAGCGCATCAACGACGATGCTGCCGCCCGCGCGAAGCTGCGCGCGCTGTACCTGCGCGACGCCGTCGTTTCCTCGAAGGTCATCGCTGGCAAGGAAACCGAAGGCGCGAAGTTCAAAGACTACTTTGACTGGACCGAACCACTTGCCAAGACGCCAAGTCACCGCCTGCTCGCGATGCGCCGCGGCGAAAAAGAATTGATGCTCATGATGCGCATCACCGTCGACGAGACGGCCGCTCTGGCCGAACTCGAACCACTGTTCGTGAAAGGCAAGTCCGCCGTGGGCGAACAAGTGCGTCTCGCCGCGCAGGACGCGTTCAAGCGCCTGCTCGCGCCCGCGATGGAAACTGAGATGCGTCTCGACTCGAAAAAGAAGGCCGACGAAACCGCGATCAAGGTCTTCGCCGAAAATCTTCGCGAGCTCCTGCTCGCCTCGCCGCTCGGCGGCAAGGTGATGTTGGCGATTGACCCTGGTTTTAGAACCGGTTGCAAGGTCGTGATCCTCGACCGCCAGGGCAAGTTGCTGCACAACGACGTCGTTTATCCCGACCAGGGCTCGGCCCGCACCGACGAAGCCAAGGAGAAGATCGCGGGCTTCGTTAAGTTTTTCCAAATCGAGGCCATCGCCATCGGCAACGGCACCGCCGGTCGCGAGACGGAGCTTTTCATCCGCTCGCTCGGCTTGCCCGCGTCGATCCCGGTCGTGATGGTCAACGAATCCGGCGCGTCGATCTACTCGGCGAGCGAAGTGGCGCGCGAAGAATTTCCCGATCACGACTTGACCGTGCGCGGTGCGGTTTCGATCGGCCGCCGTCTGATGGACCCGTTGGCTGAGCTCGTGAAACTCGATCCGAAGAGCATCGGCGTCGGCCAGTACCAACACGACGTTGACCAGAACGCCTTGAAACGTTCGCTCGACGACTGCGTGATTTCGTCGGTGAACGGTGTCGGCGTCGAAGTGAATACCGCGTCGAAACAGCTGCTGAGCTACGTTTCCGGCCTGAATAGCGCGACCGCCGCGAGCATCGTCGCGTGGCGCAACGAAAAAGGTCCGTTCAAGTCCCGCGCCGAATTGTTGACCGTGCCGCGTCTCGGACCGAAGGCCTTCGAACAGGCTGCGGGCTTTCTTCGCATCCGCGGCGCGGAGCATCCGCTGGATGGTTCGGCGGTGCATCCGGAAAGTTATCCGGTCGTCGAAAAGATGGCCGCCGATCTCGGCGTGACGGTGGCCGACCTCGTGCGCGACGCCGCCCTGCGCAAAAAAATTAAACTCGAAGCCTACGTGACGGAGAAAGTCGGCCTGCCGACGCTCAAGGATATCTTGGACGAACTCGCGAAACCCGGCCGCGATCCGCGCCAGAAATTCGAAGCATTCTCTTTCGCCGAAGGCGTGAACAAACCCGAGGACCTGAAGCCCGGCATGAAACTCCCTGGCATTGTGACCAACGTGACGGCGTTCGGCGCATTCGTGGACATCGGTGTGCATCAGGACGGCCTCGTGCACGTGAGCCAGCTGGCCGACACGTTTGTGAAGGATGCCTCGGAAGTGGTGAAAGTCTCGCAACGCGTCACCGTCACCGTGACCGAGGTGGACCTCGCCCGCAAACGCATCGCCCTCTCGATGCGCAGCAAACCCGAACTAGGCGCCAAGACCAGCGGTCAAGGCAACTCGGGCGCGCGCACAAGCCCCGGCGGCAAGCCCGGCTTCGGCGGCGCTGGCAACCGCGGCTCCGGTCCGGCATCTGCACCACGCCCGCAGCAATCGCTCGGCGGCGACTGGTTCAGCGCGGCGCTGAACAAAAAGAAGTGAGAACAGGCTGATTCTCTGGTTGGCAGCGAATCAGCCGAGCATCTTCCGATACTTACTTCCGACGCGCAGCTGCTCGCATCGCGATTGCTGCGCTCAAAGCTGCGAAATACCAGAGTCCGACCGCTCCACCACCACCGCTGTTACCTGGGGCTGGAGATGGCGCGGGCGCGCCCGACGAAGAGCTACTTGAGCTGCTCGAAGAGGAGGATGACGAGGAACTTGAGCTGCTGCTCGAAGAAGAGCTGGAGGATGACGACGAACTAGAGCTGCCATTGGCCGTCAGGACAGCGACTCCCATTTGAGTGACGCCGCTCGACGACGCAGTTGTTCCCGACAGCAGCAAGCGGCCATCGTCCGCAAAAGAAATCCCGTACGCGAACCGGTCCGTCAGATCTGGAACAGAAAAATTAGTATCCAAGGTGCCATCGGCGTTCAACCGGACGACGCCGCTCACGGAGACGCCATTGTACGAATCGAAGTCGCCGGAAACAACCACGCGTCCGTCGGTTTGAATGGCGATAGCTTCGATGTCTGGATTGGAGCCACCCAAGGTAAAACCAGTGCCGGTCGCAAATGTTGTATCCAGCGTGCCGTTTGTATTCAGACGAGCAATACCGTTGCGGGATGTGCTGTTGAACGTCGAGAACGAGCCGCCGGCAAGAATACGACCGTCGCTTTGCACCGCGACGGCGGTTACCGTCCCATCGAATCCGGTGCCAGGCGAAAAAGAGGTGTCGAGACTTCCATTGGTATTTAGGCGTGCGATGCGGCCCCGTGAAGTGCCATTGAAGGAAGTGAATGAACCGCCGGCCACAATTCGGTTGTCCGACGGCTGCAGCGCTATCGCATACACGTAAGAGTTGAACCCTGTTCCGACGTTGAACGCGCTATCGGCCGTTCCGTTGGAGTTGAGTCTCACAATGTAGTTTTGCGATGCATCGTCGTACGTGGAGAAAAAGCCGCCCACCACAAGGCGTCCATCGGGCTGTTGTACGATTGAAGTAACACCTCCGTTGAATGCAGTGCCGGGATTGAAACTGGTATCGCGCCCTCCGTCGGCGTTGAAGCGCGCAATTCGATTCAAGGACACACCATTTAGTTGAGTAAAGAAACCGCCCACCACGATTCGATCGTCGGCTTGCACGACCACCGTATTGACGTCGCTGCCGCTAAAGACGCTGGTGTTGAAGGTGGTGTCCAACGTGCCATTGGCGTTCAATCTCGTGAAGTAATAACGAACGATATTGTTCACTAAATTGAAGGAGCCGCCTACAATAAACTTTCCATTTGCAAGAGGTACAATGTGGGCGGCGCCCGCGGTCCGTGAATTGCCGCTTAGCGCGGTGTTCAACGCCCCCATGGAGGTCAAACGGGCGATCCCCGGGGTGGCTGTGCCATTGAAATTTAGGAACGATCCACCTGCGATAATGCCGCCACCCGATTCGATCATGAGAGCATAGACGTTGCTGTCGAACCCAGGGCTAGGAAGAAACGTCGGATCTACTGTACCATCGTTTTTCAGGCGAATGATATTGCTCCGGGCGATGCCATTATAACTGGAGAAAAATCCCCCGGCCAAAATCATGCCGTCGGATTGCAGCGCCACGGAAGCGACGCTGCCATTAAATCCGGAGCCTATGACAAAACTTGTATCCAGCGTGCCATCGGTGTTGACGCGTGCGATGTAGTTTTGCGCGGTTCCGTTGAACTGCCCAAAAAGTCCCGCCGCGATGATCTTTCCATCGGATTGCAGGGCTACGGAAGAGACAGAGGAATCAAAACCCGTGCCAGGATTGAAGGATGAATCCAAAGATCCATCGGAATTCAGGCGGGCAATACCCGTGCGAGAGGCGCCGGTGCTCGGGATAAACAGTCCACCAGCGATAATTTTTCCACCGGATTGCAGTGCCAGTGAAAACACAGTTCCATTGAATCCGGTCGGCGGAACGAATGTCGTGTCCAAGGCTCCCGTCGATGTTAGCCGGGCAAGACCACGGCGCGTCGTTCCGTTGTATTGAGTGAAGGTACCACCTGCCAAAACAGATCCATCTGATTGCACGGCGAGAGTGCGCACGCGGCCGTTGAAACCGCCGCTGGTGCTGCGAAACGTCGAATCAAGCAACCCATTTGGGAGCAGACGCGCAATGCCGCCACGAGCCGAACCATTCACCTGGGTAAAATCACCGGCGATCAAGATATACCCGTCGGATTGAACTGCTATCGCACGGATGCTGCCATTCGGCGCGAGGCTGGAACTAAACGCCAAGTCCAAGGTGAAGTCGGAATTGAATTTGGCGACATAGCTGCGCGATCTGCCTGCGATGGTTGTGAAGTCGCCACCAACGATAAAACCGCCGTCCGAGGTTGCGGCGACGGCATTGATGATCGCGTTGCTTTCCAGCGCGGTCGCAAATGTGGGATCGACCCGATAGGTATCCCCATAAGTGATCGCTGCTTGAGCGAGGGCGGTCCCGAAGAAAATCCCGAGAAAACCGAATTTGAAAAGAAGGGTCACTACACCACCAAAAGAAGATGATTTCATGTGAACAAGGATTGGCCTAAAATCGATCTAAGCATCGTCATAACAGCGCTCCTGCACAGGACGACACAAGAAGCAAATGGTGAAAATGTTATCTAAAACGCCAATCGGGCGTATTAGATAATGTCTTTATAAAAATGCAGCTTTGGGAAGTGCTTTGTTGAATAGTTAGTCAACGAGTCGCTGACTTCGCATCGGGAGCGGGATCGCTTCTTATTTTATAGAAATCGGTCCGCCGACGAAATTTCACATGTTTCCTTAGTCAAAGTGACCCATTAGGTTACTTTGGTGTCTGGAGGGCGGCGGCATAGTTGATGAGCCCGATCTTGAGAAAATTAAAGAAGCCCGAATTTCACCCATTCTTTCGCTGTAAACCCGGTCATCGATCCTGGTTAGTGAGTTTTACTCGGTGGGCCGATTGTTTTGGGCGCAGGCGGAGGTTTGGGCGGACAAATGATGCCCATAAGAAGAACGATTTCCTCGTCCTTTGCTGGCTCGGTCTGTGGTTTTGCTTCGGTTGTGGTCGATTGTGGAGCGGGGATGGGCTCGGGTTTCTTCGGCGAAGTGCAGCCGGCGGCGAAGCCGAGCGTGGTGGCCGCCAGCGCACCGACGCCCAATTGGCGGAAAGTGCTTTTTAAACCGGCCATTTTTAGTTCCTCGGCGGTGACGAGTTCGCCAGAAAGCCGGCGGTAAAATGCGGCGCAGACTTCCTCGGTTCCGAGTTTCGCGAGGACGACTTCGCGTTCGGCGCGCGAAATGAGCGACAGGTTGGGAATGTTTCGCTGGCAGGTTTCGCAATAACGCGCTTTGGCCGCTCCTTTCATGCTGTCCCACGGGATTGGGCAGACGAAGGACAATTGGGGTGCTTGCTCTTTCATCGACACGAATGATTTAGCGTATCCTGCTTGATGGTCGAGTTGGAAACCGAAAGTGGCGCGCTGACAGAGGCTCGGGTTCGCAAATCCAGTTGCGCCGGGGCGATGGGTGGAGATTGTACGCGAGATTCATACCCTATGACCCCTGCAGGATCCTTTTCTAAATGGCCGCGCGTGCTCGCATGGAGCGCGGTGTCGCTGGCTGGCGTGTTTTCTTTGGCGGTGTTGGCCTGGTCGAGAGGCGAGCCAGTCAACGCATTGTGGGTCGTGATCGCGTCGGTATGCGTGTTCGCGATATCCTATCGGTTTCACAGCGCCTGGTTGATGGCAAAGGTGCTCACACTCGACGAATTGCGGGCGACGCCGGCGGTGGTGCATGAGGACGGACGCGATTTCGTGAAGACGAATCGTTGGGTGGTGTTTGGGCATCATTTCGCGGCGATTGCCGGGCCGGGCCCGCTGGTGGGGCCGGTGCTGGCGGCGCAATTTGGATTTTTACCGGGTCTTTTGTGGATGTTGATTGGTGCGACTTTAGGCGGTGCGGTGCACGACTCGGTGATTTTATTCTGTTCGACGCGGCGGCGCGGAAAATCGCTCGGACAAATGATCAGTGAGGAAATCAATCCCCTGGCAGGCATAATCGCGTTAGTGAGCATTTTGGCGATTTTAGTTATCTTGATCGCAGTGCTGGGACTGGTGGTGGTCAACGCGCTGGCGGAAAGCCCCTGGGGCCTGTTCACAATTGCGGCGACGATGCCGATAGCGGTTTTCATGGGGCTGGCGATGCGCGGCGCCGGGCACAATTCCAAGGCATTGCTTTGGATCAGTGTGCTGGGTGTGGTGGCTTTACTGGCGTCGGTCTACGCGGGAAAGTTTGTGCATGATTCGGCGACTTGGTCGGCGGTTTTCACTCTGAAAGGCACGACGCTGGCGTGGTGGATGATCGGCTACGGGTTGCTGGCTTCGGTGCTGCCGGTGTGGCTGTTGCTCGCGCCGCGCGACTACCTGAGCACGTTCATGAAAATTGGAACGGTTGCACTGCTGGCGGTGGCGATTGTGGCAATAGCGCCGATGTTGAAAATGCCATCGGTCACGAAATTCGTCGACGGCACGGGACCGGTGCTGGCCGGGTCGGTTTTTCCTTTCTGTTTTATTACGATCGCATGTGCCGCCGTGTCGGGTTTTCACTCGCTGATCTCATCGGGCACGACGCCAAAAATGATCACGCGCGAGAGCGATATCCGGGTGATTGGTTATGGTGCGATGGTTACGGAGATGCTGGTCGGCGTGATGGCGTTGATCGCGGCATGTGCGATGGAGCCGGGTGAATATTTTTCGGTGAATATGAAAGGTACGCCTGCGGTGGTCGTGGCAAAGGTGACCGCGCTGGGATATCCGGTGACGGAGGCGCAGATGGCGTCGCTTGCGGCGGACGTGGGCGAACAAACCATGATTGGGCGCACGGGCGGAGCGCCGACGTTTGCAGTGGGCATGGCCAAAATCTTTTCGAGCGTGCTTGGCAGCAAAGCGGCGCTCGCGCTGTGGTATCACTTTGCGATCATGTTCGAGGCGTTATTTATTCTCACGACCATCGACGCGGGAACGCGGGTGGGACGATTCTTGATGCAGGATTTGCTGGGGCGGGTGTGGTCACCCCTGGGGCAGACTCGTTCGACCGTGGGCAATGTGGTGGCGAGTGCGGCGTTTGTTGCCGCTTGGGGTTGGTTTTTGTACGCAGGTGTGATCGATCCGCTCGGCGGCATCAACAGCCTCTGGCCAATCTTCGGCGTGGCCAACCAGTTGCTCGCCGTGCTGGCGCTGGCGCTCGGCACGACGGTGTTGATCAAGATGGGGCGTGTACGGTATCTCTGGGCGACGATTGGACCATTGATCTGGTTGCTTGCGGTAACGATGACCGCGGGCTGGATGAAGATTTTCAGCGGCGATCCTCGTGTGGGTTTCCTTAGGGCCGCCGCGGATCTCCGGGCGAAAATCGCCGCGGGCGGCACAAGCGCCGGCCAGGTTGACGTCTGGCAGCATCAGCTGACCAATAGTTATGTCAACGTCGCGGTGACGGGCGCTTTCATGTTTTTGGTTCTGCTGGTTGTTTTGGTTTGTGCGCGTGAATGGTGGCTTTTGCTGGGGAAGCATCGCCAGCCAGTGTTGCGCGAGGAACCTTACGTAACGTTATCGGCTGAGGAGCGAGGCCAGTTGCTCGCGCGGTGACGGGATGGACGGCCCTGAAAATCGTTGTGACCGACCTAGCGCGCACCGGCATTGGCCGGGGGCTTGATCCGTTTTGGTGTAATTTGATGACAAAACGGACGAGCGAAACAACCTCGTCATCGGAGAGGTATTCACGTCCGGCCATCGGGGTGTTGGGCTGGCCAAATTTGACGATGCGGGCGAGTTGCAACTCTTTCGAAGGGTCGGACTCGGTGGTGTGTCGCCACGGGTCGCGGGTAAAGTCCGGGGGACGTAAGCTGAGTTGCGACGCGAGCGGTCCATCGCCGCGTCCTTCGACGCCATGGCAGCTGGAGCATAGTTCGGTGAAACGCTTGCGCTGTTTTGTTTCGGTAAAGATGGTTGCGCTAGGCGAAGGACGCCAAGCCTGCGCGGTCTCGGCGCGGATCGTGACGTCGTCATCGCCGAGTGTTCCGAGGTAGGCGACGAGCGCGGGACCGCGTGGATCATTTTCTTTGAAAAGATGCGCGTAGGACGGCATGCGCGAATCCGGGGTGAGGCTTCGCGGAGCGATCAAGTGGAGACGGTTCCATTCGGCGGTCCGCCGGCTGGCGATTTGCGATAGATCGGGGCCTTGACGACGGTTGCCATAAAGTGGCGGTTTTTGGGGCAGACTTTTGGCCAGCGGAATTGCGGAACCCCAACGTTCGACGTCGGCTGTGCCGGGGCGCACGTATTGCGAATGGCAGTGAATGCAGCCTTCGGAAATGTAGATCTCGCGTCCAAGTTTGACGATCGAATCGTCGGCCCTGCTGTCCGGGGGATATAGAAGAACGATTGCGAGCAAAGGCAAAGAACCCGCAACAGGGCGCAGGCGCCTGATTCCCCAGTGGCGAACCAGAAGGGCCAAACACGCAACCACGGCTGCACTCACGACAAACGAGAGTGGAATTTCATGCAGCGATTGCACCATGCCAATTCCCATGGCGGAACCAAACCAACCGGAAGCGGCAAAAAGCAGCCCCGCCAGCCAGGCGCGGCCGCCTTGCGCAGGGTAGAAGACGAGTGCCGTCGAATAGATTGAAACGCCGGCGGTGTACAGAACACGAGTTGCGGAAGGGACGTCGTTGTTTTGGCAGAGCAGCACGCAGGCACCAAGCAGGACGACCAGCGCAATGCCGATGGCCAGTGGTTGCAGTTTGCGGTCGAGCAGCAGGCCTGCAATCACGGCGGCACCGAGATGGACGAGGGCATTTTGTTCCAGCACGGAGCCGCCCTGCCAGGTCGCGATTTTTAGATGTGGACTGTGCTGAAGGATGAAGAAGGCAGCCGAGTCGATCCACACCAGGGTGAGAAATAAAACCACCCACACCGCGACAATCCGTGGGTGATATTCAGGAATGGCGGGCTTTTCGACCGGCGTGCTTCGGACGCGAAACGAAATCAATAGACCGACTAAAGCGGCTATGATTGCGACAACTGTTTGAACTTGCGGTGAGGCGTTGAAGATGGGTGGCTGGTTGCAAATCGCGTAGGCCAGCCCGGTGCCGACGCCACAGCAAAGACCGAGATGTTTAATCCCCCCGGTGGGCCGCAAGCAGAGCACGAGCGACACCGTCGTCCAAGCGAGGCTGCCGCCGACGGCGACAGCGGAGACAATAGCTAACACTTGGTTCTGGGCGAGCAGGCTGAGTCCGGCCGCGAGTCCGCAACTGGCAAATCCCAAGGTGAGTTGACGGGAGCCAATGCTTTCGCGAAACCATTTGGCAGCGGCAACACTTCCGCCAATTCCGGCGAGTCCGAGTGCCGCCATCAGCGGTTTTAAGCCGGCTTCCTGCACGACGGCGCGCAGGTTTTCGATGAATGCGAATTCGGCGAAGATCAGAAAATACACATAGACCGCTGCAATCGCGAGGATGCTGGTGAGGGCATCCTTCATGCTCGGCTGATCAGACGCTTGAGCTATTGACGGCGGAGGCATTGCTCGCGGCGAGTTTTTTGACGAGCCAGAGTTGGAATCCGACGAGGGCAAAGTCGGTGGCGGGTACGCTGATCCATGCGAACGACAGCCAGCCAAGCGCGATGGCCGTTCCGGAAAAGGCGCCGGCAGAAATCCGGAAGAGGATCGTGAGTTCGAGCGTCAAACGCAGGCGATCGGGCCCGCCACGAACCAAGGCCCAGAGGTAACACGCGCCGACCGCGCCGACGAACGCACCGACAAATCGCAGATAAACGAGCGCCTCGCCTTCAGGCGTAGCCACGCGCATCAAGGGCAGGACGAGGCGCGGAAAGAAGACGAGCCCCAAGCCGGTGCAGAGGTCGAGAGCTCCGGCGACTAGAGCGAGAAGGCGGGCAATGGAGGGGATGGGCATCGTGAAGCAGACTAAAGATTGCGCTCAAGAAATCGAGGACGTTGCAAAAACCAGGACAGCGACACCGCCCACATGACCAGTCCGGCCACGAGGCGGATGCCATAACAGGTTTGCGACCAGCCGCGACTAAGGAAGAGCGAGCTGGGATCGGTGTACTCGGTCCAGCCTAGCGCGGCCAGCGCGACAATATGCAAGCCCAACGCTCCCTGCCACACATGGAAACCGCGCGTGATCGGACGGTCGGGGTCGAGCAGATTGAGGATCGCGAGGTTAAAGCAGGTGACGAGACCGGCGAGTGCGAGGTGGGCGTGAGCCACGAAGCCATTGGTGAATTTCAATCGCTCCGAAATACCGGGCAGGAAAAAGACGAAGCCGGAAATCACCAGCAACAACCACCAGAAGAAGGCTGCGACAAGCCAGCGTCGGGCGACGGAAGGCCAAAGATAGCCGTGAAAATGCTGCCAGCCGAGTGGTATCCACATGGCCAATACGCCAAGCCCGGCCTGTTGGGAGGCGCTCTTGCTTGAGGCGTGACCATGGCTGATCACCAGATACACCGCTACGGAGATCGCGTACATCGTCCAGAAAGTGCTTTGGCGCTGGCGAACGTCGGCGGTGCGTGCCGGGACATCCAGCAGGAGCGGAATGAGTCCGTAGATGGCGATGATGCCGAGCGTGGAGGCCAGCAAACTTGCACCGGTTGCGCCTCCGCTGTCAGGGTTGACTGGCGGATACACCTCGCGTCCCGAGGCCCAAAAGAGCGCCGGCGGAACGGCGAGCAACAATAGCAAAAAACCGAACTGGGAAAGCCGCTCCAAAGTTTTTAATGCGCGCCGGTTTGTCCAAAATTGCCAGACGAGCCCCAGCCAGAGAACGGTCATCGCCGCCGGCAGAAGCGGGCGCGCCCAACCATCCCAGTCGATGAAGATTTTTCCGCTGCTGAGGCCGCAGAGCCAGGAAATGCCGGCGGCCGCTAGGGCCAGCGACCACGCTCGCAAGGCCACCCGGTTCAGCCGGGCCGTGCTCGCATTTGGGCCGCGGCCAATCCAACGGAGCAAGACGCCCACGAGCGGCAGCGAGCACCAGCCGTAGAGCTGCCAGTCGAGGTGGAGGGGGATCCAGCGTCCGTAGGTAAAGGGCGCGAGTTTATCTCCAAGCGCGGGCCAGAGTAACAAGATCGCCAGCAATACGCCCACGCTGTTGGCGGCGACGAGCCAGAAAAGGCTGTGCCGGGATACGCTTCGGGCCAGCGAGATCCAGGCCGCGGCTTGGGCGGGCGGAACTGGCCGGGGGACATCGCTCATGGCAGGCAAGGCCGTTCACTCTTCCGTGAGTTGGCCGTCGCGCACCCGGATGCGACGATGGCAGGCCTCGGCAAAACGCCTCTCGTGGGTCGCAAGAATCACGGCGATACGACTTTGCTCCGCGAGTGTGCGTAGGAGCGCGAAGACGGTTTCGCCGGTTTTTTCGTCGAGGGAACCGGTGGGTTCGTCGGCAAGGATGATGTTGGGCGAATTCATGAGCGCGCGGCAGATGGCGGTGCGCTGGCGTTCGCCGCCGGAAAGATCCTGAATGCGGTGATTGAGCCGGTGGCCGATGCCGACTTGTTCGGCAAGCTCGCGAAGGCGATTCGCAGCCACAGCGGGCGCCATTCCTGCGGCAATGGCGGGCACGCGGAGGTTTTCCACCACGGTGAGATCGGCGATGAGATTGTGCAGTTGAAAAACGAACCCAAGATGGCGCCGGCGAAGGACGAGGCGATCGGTTTCGCTGCGCGGGTCGAGCGAGCATACGCGCAGTTCGCCACTGTCGGGCAGGTCGAGTCCGCCGATCAGATGAAGCAGGGTGCTTTTTCCGGAACCGGACGATCCCCACAAAGCGACGAGTTCGCCCGCGCCGACTTCGAGGTTGGCATCGCGCAACACGGAAATAGCGCCCTTGTCGTAGGTTTTCCAGACGCTGCGTACGGAAACAAGATTTTGGCCGGGACTATTCATAGCGCAGGGCTTCCGCAGGTTGAATGCGCGAGGCGAAACGCGCGGGATAAATGGCACCGGCCACGGCTGTGCCGATGGCGGTGAGCACGATGCCGACGACGATCAGCGGTTGGACGCTGGCCTGAATGTAGCCGTGGAATTGCGGTACGTTTTGAAGAATTCCGAGGACCGCGATGCCGAGCGAGAAACCGAGGACAAGTCCGGCGAGTGCAATGGCGATGGCTTCGCCAAAAATCAGCGCGGCCACCTGACCGGTGGAGAAGCCGCAGACGCGAAGAATGGCGATTTCGCGGATGCGGCTGAAAACGGAGAGCAGCATTGTGTTGGCCACGCCGAGCCCGCCGAGGAGAAACGCGCAGATGCCGACCGCCCACGCCGTGAAATGCAGGATTTTGAACTGCGTGTAGCTCTGGTTGAACTCGCGGTTTTCGAGCGCGATGAGTTTGGGATATTTTGCTTCGATGGCGGCCTTGAATTGGGCGCCGGTTTTTTGGTCGCGAAGTTTTACGGCGATGATGGAGCAGGCGTTTTCCTTATGAAAAAATTCCTGAGCATCCTTGAGCGGCAGGAAGACGCCGCCGTCCTCGAAGCCGTTTTCGGTTTTGAAAATACCGCCAACCTTCAGCTCGATTGCGCCGATTTCCAGCATTGCGCCGGGCTTGGCTTCAAGAAACTCGGCGGCGCGCGAACCGAGAAAAATTTCTCCATCGTTTTTACCGAACCTTTCGCGTGAGCCAAAACGCCATTCGGCTTTTGCGAGCCGCGGATCGGCTGGATCGACGCCGAAGCAGGTGATGATCGGATGTCCGGGTGCGGAAACGATGCCGAAAAGCAGCGGATTGGCTGATTCGACCTCCGGCTGGGTTCGGACAGCGTCGACCTGCTCCATCGTGACGGAGCTGAAGAACAGATCGGAAACGTTGCGTTCGAAAACGAGATAGTGGCTGTCGGTTGCCAGGATGCGCTCGAACATGCCGATCGCACCGGTGACGATCGCGAGGATCGTGAGCATGGCGGCCACGCCGAAGCCGATGCCGGCGACGCCGATGGCGGCGCGGATGCGGTGACGACGAAGGTTGATGAGGATCAGCGAGAGCAGACGCATGCGACGAAGGATCGGATGATGCCTAAACCGACCATGGCATCAAGCGCCGCCCGCGACGCGTCCTTCAAGGTGAAATTTGATCTTCAGCAGAGGGTTCACCTTGAGCATGCCGAACTTTTTGAAAATCGGTAAGCCGTAGTCTTGCGTATCCAGCGGGAATTCACTGTCGAGTTTACAGGTGCCGTCGGTTTGAATCAGGATGGTGACGGGGAAACTGATTTCCTTGGTTACTCCGTGCAGTGTGAATTTTCCATTGGCATTGTAGAGGTCGCCTCCAACGGGTTTAAGCGAATCCATCACATAGAGGCAGTCGGGAAATTTTTCGGTTTCCTGCCAGTGGTTCATTTCAACGTCGCGTTTGTCCTTGCCCGTTTTCACATCGGTGAAACGGAATTTGACTTGGGCACTTTCAACGCGTTTTGCCGCGGGATCGACCGCGATGGCGGCGTCATATGCGGGAAGACTGGCGGTAAAACTATCCATGGTTGCCTTCACCGCGACCTCGATTTTGGAGCGATCCTTGTCGATGGTGAGAGGAACGGCAAACGATGGCAGTGAAGCGAGCACGAAGAGTGCGGTGGAAAACAGGAGATTTTTCATACGAAATGGCCCTTTGAATGTTGAAACAAACAGCTTGGCGTCGGCAGTGAACCGTAGCCTAGACGTTATATTAGGCAATGGGCGGTTAGATTTGTTTCCTGAAGTTTTCAGGAACCGCCCGGAGTTTACCGGGGCGTATGAGCGACCACGAGCTCCTTTGTGAGGTGCATCGAGTTGGCGGCCGCGGTTTCAGCGGGCGTCAGTGCGCGGTAGAGGCGGTTCTTGTAAAGATAACTCGCGGTTTGGTAGTACGCGATGGTTTCCGGGATGTCGTCGCAGCTGTTGTCGCTGCGTGGGGTGAGCGTGAACGTGTTGGGATTGTAGCTATATTGGGTGGTTCCCCGGACGGGTTTCAAGACTGCGAGCATGCCCGGCTCATAAAGGCCAAGACGCTGGTAGTTGCCGATGAGGGCCCGGCGGTCACCGGTGGCGCGGCGAACGTCCCACCCGAAGAAGCGACTTGGATAAGACCAGTTGAGCAGGCCGAGCAGCGTCGGCGCGTAATCAACCTGGCTGGTAAGGTCGGCAATGTGGCCGGGGGCGATCTGGCCGCCGGGCGCGTAGACGAACAGAGGAATGTGATAGTTCTGTACGGGTAGTTCGGTTTTTCCGGCGGAGGAGGCGCAGTGGTCGGCAACGACGACAAAGACCGTGTTTTTAAACCAAGGGCGGGTCGAAGCCTCGCGGATGAACTGGCCGATGGCGAAGTCGGTGTATTTCACTGCGCCGGCCCGACCGGAGATTTTCGACGGCAAGTCGATTTTACCCTCGGGGTAGGTGAAGGGCCGATGGTTCGAAGTGGTCATCACGAAATGGAAAAACGGTTTTCCCTCGGCGGCGGCGCGGTCCGCCTCGCGCAGGGTCCAACGGTAAAGATCCTCATCGCAGGCGCCCCACGCATTGGCGAAGGTGATGTCGCTTTTCGCAACCCCGGCGCGGTCGACAACGCGATAACCATTGTGACCGAAGAAATAGTTCATGTTGTCGAAGTACCCGTAGCCGCCATAAATGAACGCAGTATCGTAGCCTTTGCTTTGAAAAACCGAACCAAGGGTGAACAGGTTTTCATTGTGCGGGCGTTTGACGAGTGAGCGGCCCGGGGTGGGGGGAATCGAGAGCGTGAGGGCTTCCATGCCGCGGTCGGTGCGTGTGCCGGTGGCGTAGAAGTTGTCGAAGACCAGGCTTTGACGGGCGAGAGCCTCCAGTTCGGGCGTAAGCCGCGACGCGCGGTTGAAGATGCTGAGAAAATCGGCGCTCAGGCTTTCAACCGTGATCTGGATGACATTGAGTTTTAGTTCTGGACCCTGGTTTTTGACGAAGCGGAGCGTATCCCGGGGATTGTTGCCCAGAGGCATGCTGCCGTCGTAGGCGAGCTCGGAATGCAACTTTTTGAAAGCCTCATCGAGCGGGAGCGTCGCGTAAAACTGGTCGTAATCGAGTTCGTTGTTGCGGAAGGCGGCGAAGAGCGACCAGACGCCGTTTTTGGCGAGCTCGCGATTGTAGTTATTGGCGAACGACGGCAGGCGGTCTGAGTCCAGCACGATGCCCGCCACGAGCGCGGCGCCGAACCAGCCGCAAGCTCCCAACCAGCGTTGCCCGGCGCTTTCGGTGGCGTCGTCCAGCCAGCGGCGAACCCAGCCGGTGCGCAGCACGAAGGCATAGGCGGCGATCGTGACGGCAAAAATCCCGGCGAAGATCCAGGGCATCGGGTAGGATTCGCGGATGTTGTCGATCACCTCGTGGGTGTAGACGAGATAGTCGACTGCGATGAAATTGAAGCGGGCGCTGAACTCATCCCAGAACACCCACTCGGAAACCGCACCAAAAAGACAGAGCCAAAGTGCGCCCATGAGGCATAGGTGGGCGAGCCCCCGCGCCCAGAGTCTTTCGAAAAACCGCGCGGGCAGCGCCGTGAGCAGCAGGATCACCGGCAGCGCGAACAACAGGCTTGCGCCAAGATCGAAAAGCAGGCCCCAGGCGAACGCGGCTACCAAACTGCTGTCGAAGCTGACTGCGGCGACGGATTTTGCCAGCAAAGCAAGCCGGGTGGTCAGGGAGACCGCGCCAAAAAGCACGAGGAATATGAGCACGCCGCCGTGCCGCCGTTCAAGAAGGCGAAAAAAGGTCGAACGCAAAGGAAGTCGCATGAGGGTAGGCTGGAGGGGCTGGAAAATAGTGCGCAGTGCAGAGGGTAGACGCAGTATCTTATTTCTTGTTCAATGAAGTTTCAACCGCATGGTCGTGTTCATGCCCGATGCCAAACCGTTTACCTTTGTCTGTGGACCGGACGACTACCTTGTCAACCGGTTGGGGAAGGAACGTTTCGAGGAACTGGCGAAGGACATTACTGACGAATTTTCGCGTGAGGTACTCAGTGGGTTCGCCAACAATGTCGGTGAAGTCGAGGCGGCCGTCAATCGCTTCCGCGAGAGCGTGCAGACGATCTCGATGTTTGGTGGCAAGCGTGCGGTTTGGCTTAAGGACGTGAATTTTCTCGCCGACACGGTGACCGGCCGCGCCGAAAGCACGCTGAAGCTTGTCGAGGATTTGCAGGCGATCCTCGCTGCGATCAATCCGGCGGAGGTGGCGGTGGTTGTGACGGCTGCGCCTGTCGATCGCCGCCGCTCATTTCCGAAATGGTGCGAAAAGAACGCCGATTTTACCGTTGTCGGCGGCGAAGGCGAAGGCGCAGCTCAGGCCCTGGCCGGATTGGTGGTGGGCGAAGCGGATAGTTGGGGCGTGTCATTTGGTGAAGGGGCGCTGGAACTGTTGCTCGCAAAAGTTGGCGCCAATACCCGTCTGCTCATCGAAGAAACGCACAAACTCGCGGCGTACATTGGCGACGAGAAAACGATTAAGGAGGAACATGTTGCCGACCTCACGCCCAACGTGGCCGAAGGCGATTTTTTTGAGGCGGCCGAAGCGTTTTTCAGCGGCGATCTCAAGTGGACATTGCGGGCGCTCGAACACCATTTTTTCACCGGCGGCGACGCGCGGCCGATCATCGCGGCACTGCAAAACCGAAACCGTATTCTGCTCCAAATCCGCGCGCTCCTCGATTCCGGCGAAGTCAAACTCGGACCGCGTGGGCTCGACAAAAGCGGCTTTGACCGGGCCGCGGCCACGCACGCACCGAACTTCGTCGGTGTGACTGAAAAAAGTTCATATAATCTCTTCACACAAAATCCGTGGTACCTCGGCAAACTCGCGAGCACAGCCAAGCTGCCGCCCCTGCGTCGCTTGATCGACAATCAACAGGAATTCATCAACGCCTTCGAAGAAATCATCCGCCGTCCCGATGAGCCTGAGGAAGTTATGCGCGAGATGGCCGTGCGTTGTCTGACATGAAATAAGCAACCATCTGGTTTATTCCGGGCCGCGCGATTCGGGTGCGTGCCAGTTTCGTGTACATCCCATGTCGTCAGTCGTTGGAATGCTTTACCAAGTCTCTTACTTTCGATTTGCCCTGACGGACGAACCGTTGTGACTGGTCGGTGTCTGTCGCGCCGCCCCACGCGTCCCGATGCATCTTCCAGCCATGACCACCGAGCTCGCTTCCTCCTCCGCCATTCCCAACGTCCTCGCCGAACGCTACGCCTCGCCCGCGATGAAAGACATCTGGTCTCCCGCCGGCCGCATCGCAATCGAGCGCGATTTCTGGATCGCCGTGATGAAAGCCCAGCGCGATCTCGGCGTGGCCATTCCGGCCGAGGCGATTGCAGACTACGAGCGGGTTAAAGATCGGATCGATCTCGTCTCCATTGCTGCGCGCGAACGCAAAACCCTGCACGACGTGAAGGCGCGCATCGAGGAGTTTTCCGACCTTGCCGGACGCCAGTTCATCCACCTCGGACTCACGAGCCGCGACCTGACCGAAAACGTCGAACAGCTCCAAATTCACCGTGCCCTCCAGGTTGTCCGCATGAAAACGGCTGCGGCGTTGCTTGCGCTTTCGAAACGCGCCGCCGCTCACCGCGATCTCATGCTTACGGGTCGCACGCACAACGTTCCCGCCCAACCAACCACTCTCGGCAAACGCATCGCCATGTTCGGCCAGGAAATGCTAGCGGCCTACACGCGGTTCGACGAACTCGTTGAACGCTATCCTGTGCGCGGCCTTAAAGGCGCAGTTGGCACCCAGCTCGACCAGTACACGCTCATGGGCGGCAAGGCGGACAAAGTCGCCAAGCTCGAAGCGCGCGTGATCAAACACCTCGGCTTCAAAGGCGCGCTTTTCGCCGTCGGCCAGGTTTACCCGCGCTCGCTCGATTTCGAAGTCGTCAGTGCGCTCCATCAAATCGGCGCCTCCGCCGCGAGCTTTGCCACGACGCTGCGCCTCATGGCCGGTCAAGGCTTGCTCACCGAAGGTTTTCAGGAAGGCCAGGTCGGCTCCTCGGCGATGCCTCACAAGGTTAACGCGCGAAATTGCGAACGCGTTTGCGGTTTCTCCACGATTCTCTCCGGCTACGTCACGATGACGGGTGCGCTCGCCGGCCACCAATGGAACGAAGGCGACGTTTCCTGCTCTGTCGTGCGTCGTGTCGCGTTGCCCGACGCGTTCTACGCGATCGACGGCCTGCTCGAAACCTTCGTCACCATCCTGCGTCAGATGGACGTCTTTCCGGCCGTGATCGCCGCGGAAAACGTACGCAACCTGCCCTTCCTCGCCACAACCACCATCTTGATGGAATCCGTCAAGACCGGCGCCGGACGCGAAACCGCCCATGAAGCGATCAAGGAGCACGCCCTTGCCGCTGCGAAGTCGATTCGCAACGGCGAAGACGCCAACATGATCGCCCGCCTCTCCGGCGACAAACGCCTCGGATTGAAGCGCGAAAAACTCGAAGCCATCCTTGCCGATGGCTCTAGGTTCGTCGGCGCCGCCCCGGAACAGGTCGATGAATTCGTCGCCACCGTTGCTCCGCTGGCGAAGAAGATCAAAGGCGCCGCGACCTACCAGCCGGGAAAATTGCTGTAGCCTTTATCGTGGAGTTGGATCGCAAGACATATCCCATTTTGTATACGTTCCGACCGATAGAAGATCGGCTTGTCACACATCCAGCGGACGGTCGCGTCGTCGGATTTCCTGATCATCCATTTTTGAAAGTGTCGATGCCGAAGGGAATGTTCAAAGTCACTGATGATTCCACTAATACGATTGTCGGTGCTGAGTTGTTTTCTACTTGGCTGTTGCTCCGATGGTTAGGGTTGGGTTTTTGGATATTTCAATCAGCTTCCGCTTTCTTTACTTGTGGCGTGACGGAAGGATGATCGTCGAATGCGAAAATCCGCAGGTGAGTTACCTTTTCCTAGCGGTTGGATGTGTCCAGTGGTATAAGTTACGCGGTACTTAAGAACTGGAATCTTTGTAGAAAGCTTTAAATTGGTTTGAGGTGTAAACTATTTTGTAGGCTGATTTTCTTTTTTCCTCGGAGCAGCCGCCTGACGCGCCAGCGTTGCTCCTTGTTCACGATGTAGCCGACGCAACGTTTGGCGCCGCAGCGGCAGGGGTGCAGGCGCCATTCGGCGTAAGGGAAACCATAGTCGAAAGTGAGTTCCTCGCCGACGGCGATGTTGCGACGGGCGACGATCCAGATGTGACCGCCAATGTTGTCGGCACGGCAGTTTGGCGCACAGGAATGGTTAATCAGGCGAGCGATGTTGCGCACGGAGCGGCCATCGAGGTCGTGCGTTTTGTTGAGATCGAAGATGTACACACAATCGTCGCCGCCTCGCTTTTGGCGTTCCAAGCGTTGTTCTTCGCGTTTGCGCGATTCGGCTTTGGTGATGCGTTCACCCGTATACTCGATCACCCGTGTGCCGTCAGGGATGTCGCATCGGGCATAAACGCCGCGGCCATGAATCGCGGACTGACGGGCGGAGATCCAGCGGCTGGTGACGTGCTTGGTCGTTTTCTGCTTTTTTGGGGAAAGGCGGGCCATGGTCGGACGTAAGGGCCGGAAACCATACGATCGCGCGGTCGCAAAACAAGCCCGACTCAAAGCTCATGCGGGGAAGCCTGCGACGCTGCCTGCCTGGATCGAAACGTTATTTCTTTCCCGCGGGAGCGTCGGACGGTTTTTTTTCTGCGGTGGGCTCGTCCATCTCGATGACCTTGAGTTCGCCGGCGCCGACCGTGCCTTTACGGTTGATGCGTTTGTCGACGATGGTTGGTTCGTTCATTTCGCGGCCGAAGTAGGATTTACCGCTGGAGACGAGCGTCGGGATGGTCTCGGAGATTGAAAGTCCCTGGGCGGGCGTACTCATTTTTGTCCGCCAGAGCAGCTTGCGCTCGCCCTTGGCGAGTGCACCGGCATCGTAAGCGGAAACGACGACAAAATAGCAGTCGTCGAGAATTTGGTCGACCAAGCTGCGATTAAGTTCGGTGCGGACTGAAAACATGTACACCGGGTCGATCCCGATGGGTGCGGCATTTCCGGGCACCGTTGCTCGTTCGCGGTCGATCAAGGCGGCCTCGAATTCCTTGGCGAACTTTGTGCCACCGACAAGTTGGGCGCGCGAAAGGAGGTTGCGGTGTCCCACGTCGCGAAAACCGCCCATGTCCGTTTCCAGATCGGCTTTGTCCAGCCGGGCATGCACACCCCAAAAATAAAAGAGCGCGAGAGTGGCGGGATGGTCTTTATCCGCGAGATTGTAGTGTCGGCTGGCAAAAGAACTTTGGATAAACCGCTGCAGGTCCTCTTCCGGAACTTTGCCGGCATCGTCGACGCCATGGCCGCGGTGCTGATAACCCATCGAATTGATGATGTAGTAAGACGGCTTTTCCGCCGTGGGCGGGGGCAGTTTTTTGCCCTCATCCGTCATTTCCGTGATGACGGAGATGGCCAGAAGCGGGTGCGATTGAAGGGCGGTGGGAAGCAGCGAGGAGAAAAAATAGGACCATTCCTTCCGCCGCTCTTCGGCCGTGCGAGGCGATCTGGAGTCGGCCGCGGCGACAATCGTCGATGCGGCAGACAGGCTGACGATGCACAACAACAGCTTGGGCAGGGTTGCTTTCATGGAGAATGCGACGAAGCGGGCGAAGAGCGGAGTTTACTCGAACTGCGATGCCGGAGCGGGTGACGCGCAATCTTTGGCGGGATCGGCCGCGCATGGCAAATACTATGCTAGCGGCGCAATTTGCATGATTTAGCGGAAATTTGGGTTTGCCACAGCCGGGGGGGAGTCGCTTCCTTTGTCCCTCACGTTACTTTAAAACCTCTTATCACAACACTGCCATGGCTGAACTCGTAGGAAATGTTTTGGTGGGCCAATCCGGTGGCCCCACCGCCGTTATTAACGCCAGTGTGGCCGGCGTCGTCGCCGAGGCCCTCAACCACGGCTGCATCGAAGAAATTTACGGCTGTCTCAACGGCGTCCTTGGCATCCTCCAAGAAGACCTCATCGACCTCGCCTCCGAATCGCAGCAGACCATTCGTGGTCTCCGCCACACTCCTGGCGCCGCGCTCGGCACCTGCCGTTACAAACTCAAAAAGCAGGCCGATTTCGAACGCGTGCTCGAAGTTTTCAAGGCGCACAACATTCGCTATTTCTTCTACGCGGGCGGCAACGACTCGCAGGACACCGCCGACAAAATTTCCAAGCTCGCCCAACAACAGGGTTACGAGCTCCGCGTCATCGGCGTGCCAAAGACGATCGATAACGATCTCCCCGTCACCGACCACTGCCCCGGCTACGGCAGCGTCGTGAAACATATCTGCACGACCGTTCGCGAGCTCGCTTGCGACCACGAAGCGATGGGCCAGCACGACCTCGTCTCGATCGTCGAAGTCATGGGCCGCAACGCTGGTTGGATTGCCGCCGGCGCCTCGCTCGCGAAACGCCGCGACCAGCCGCACGACGCTCCGCACCTGATCTATTTGCCTGAAGTCGCGTTCAGCACCGAAAAATTCATCGAAGACGTAAAACGCGTCCTCAAGCGCGAGAAGTATTGCATGGTGGTCGTTGGCGAAGGCCTGATCGACGCCGATGGCAATTACGTTTCCGCCGCCGAAGCAACCGACGCCTTCGGCCACGCCCAACTCGGCGGTGCCGCCGAATACCTCCAAGGTTTGGTTGAGCAAAATCTCCCCGGCATCAAAGCCCGCACCGCCAAGTTCGGCATCGCCCAGCGTGCCGCCGCTCATGCCGGTTCGAAGACCGACGCCGACGAAGCCTTCATGGCTGGCCAGGCCGCAGTCAAAGCCGCGATTAACGGCGAAACCGACAAAATGGTCACGCTCGTCCGCGTCGACGGCGATCATTACACCTGCGAAACCGGCCTTGCTCCGCTGAGCGACATCGCCAACGGCGTGAAGAAGCTTCCCCGCGAATGGATCAACGAAGACGGCGTCAGCATGAACTTCCAGTTCCAACGCTATGCGCTTCCGCTGATCCAGGGCGAAACTCCGGTCCCGTACGAGAACGGTCTGCCCAACTTCGCAAAACTCGAAAAAGTTCGCGTCGACAAAATCCTCGGCGCTTACGAACTCTGAGCGAAAGCTGAGTCAAAAGTTTCAATCAAAGCCGGTCCATCTGGACCGGCTTTTTTGGTTTCTTGGTAGACTGCGTTGATCCGGATCAGCGGGTGGCTCTTTACCGCCGCTTTTTGGTAGTAGGTGTGCCTGGTGGTTTTGTTCCGCTGCCTAACCAGTCGGGCAGTGCAGGGGTTTGGGGTGAATCGAGCAGGTTTTTCCATTCCACATCAGTCAGTTGTTCAGCGGAATCATATTCGTAGTATTGCATGACCGAACCAGCGCAAAGCACCTGCATGCCGTTCCAAGGGTAAAGCACGTAAAAGTTTCTTGGGCGGCCAATCGCGGCGGCCAGAGATTTGTTGCGCAAAGGATCGTGGCTTACAGCTACCCAGCGTGGCGCGTCATCGTGCGGTGATAGCCAGGAATTGCCGAAATAGCCCATAACGCGAGCCAGCGATTGCCCATAGCTGCGCAGGAAGTTTTCTTCATCAATCGTCCAGGGTTGGTGACGTGGTTGTTTTTGGGCCAGAGCTTCGAGAGTGTGTGTGATCCGGCTGAGCAGGAGCCAGCGCTGTTGCAACGTGGATGGGTTGGCATCGCCAAATAACTCGATGCCTGATTTTGGCTTCTCGGCTTCTTCGAGTTCACGCGAATCGAAACACTTGTTATCGGCAAAATAGTCATGACATTTGTCGATGAGCCGCGCCATTCGCGCGAAAAACTCCGGGTTGTCTTCCACGAAGCCTGGCGGCACGGAGATCAGTCCCATAAAAAGGGCGTTTGCCTTGGCCTGTAGTGTGAACGTGTGGCGCATCTGGGCCCAACCGCCCAGTGCGGTTTGGCAGCTTTTGGCGTCCCACGCTTCTCTCTTCATAAAGGCAGGAGCGTCGTCGGCCGGAGGTAAAAAGAGTGCGCTGAGAGCGTCCAGATACTGCGAATAAATGTGCGGGCACTTCCACCAATGGTATTCCGCATCTTTTTCGGCGGAACGCATTTCGCGCGTGCGGCGAATCGTCTTCAGATCGGTTTCCGTCAGTCGATGCTCTGCGAAAGTCGAGCCGAGCAATGCAGCGACAGCGAGTCCTTGAGGTTTCTGTTGTTGGTCGATGAGAGTTTGAAAGAGGATCGCATCAAAGATCCGTGCGGCTGAAAGCACACGGAAGGTGAGTTGGTGAGCGAGCGTGCCCAACGGTATTTGTGCCTGCAGGTCGGAATTGATCAGGCAGCGCTGTTCGGTGATGAGCTGTCGCAAAAGCGTGACGCGCAGTCGTTCGAGTTCGGAGTCGTATGCAGCTTCATCCAGTGGCTTTTCCTGCAACTGGCTGTACTTCGTGCGCAGATCTTCGAGGGTCAGATCGTCGGGTATGCCTAGGAGTCCTTTTCCTCCCTCGTTTTCAATGGCTTGCCCCGATTCACTGTAAGCAAAACGCAGCAGCAAGATTGCATCGAATTCTGCGGGGTGACCGCTGCGGAATGGAATCATTTGCAGCCAGCGTACGGCCCGAAAATAAGCTGAGAGTTTTTTGGAGGTCGCATAGAAACCGACGGGTTTGCAGAGGCGATAATCCAGCGCGATGAGCGAATGTGGTTCGGGTGGGCCGAGCCAGACGGGCAACTCGGTGGCGGAGGCCAGACGGATTTTCTCGGCTTGGGCGGAAATTTCTTCGCGGAGGGCTGGATCGAAAAGTTCAAGCGAGCCGCCAAGGAGAATGATCGCGGGACCGAGCACGCGCTGGTCATGCTGGAGGGCGACCTCCATGCGTTTTTGCGGCAACATCTTTTTGTCCACGACTTTTTTCGCAGACAAGAGAAGTCGCTCCAATCGCTCGCGCAGCGTCATGGCTTCGCGAAATTCCAGTTCGCGGTAGGAGTCCTCGAAGAGCACGTGAAACGCGTTTAGAAGAGAGTCGCTCGTTACGTAGACCGGTCCACCCAGATACGGCTCAAATGACTGCTTCACGGCAGGGCCGTAGGCTATCTGCTGTTTTTCCAGCAAAGCGATAGTTGCGGTGTCAATGTCTTTACTAGCTGCCTTTTGTTTCCAGTCGTAGCTGTCGGTTGGCAAAGGCAACCGGGAGCGCAAGGCATGTGCTATGTTTCCTTCGGTTGAACGGCGTTTTTCTTCTTCTAATTTTTGATGGGATAAAAGTTGTTCTGGCGTCAGCGCGGCTTCCCATCGTGCGTTGGCTTCACGCCACTTCTGATTGGCAATGGCGTACTCTGTCTGGGACATGTTGCCTCGGTATGGGGAGTCTGGTGGCGGCGGAAAAGGCGCTATTTGCGCGCCTAGCGTATATGCAAAAATCAGCGAGAAGATGAATGCCGCCGCGAAATCAGTGGTACGCATAAAGAAGAAGACGTGCTTCGATAAGGTTTCTTAACGCGTTACTGCGAGCCAGCGAGTTGATTCTCCAGGCATCACGGAAGGGTTGGTTGTTGGGGTGGGTTGCGGTTATAAATTGAAACCGCCGCCTCAACGTTGGAGCGCTCGGGGGCGGCGGGGTTGGCCGGCAGCGTCGGCAGGTGCCGGTGGGTGTGGTATTGGCCGGCGGAAATCGCCGATGCAAAGTTCGACTGTTAAAGGCGGATCAAAGTTCCTGGATGTTCGATGTTCACAGTTCCGCGACCGTAGTGGCTGGTTGTGCGGGAGAAGTGGGCGCGACCGGAGCGACCTGAGTTTGCGCGACCGATGGAGTGGGCGTGCGATTGGCGGGATCGAAAACGGCAAGTAGGGCGCCGGCAAAAACGGTGGCAATCAGCAGCGGAAACGAGAGTGAATCTTTCATGACGGATATGGTTTATATCCGGCCAGACGCAGTTTCGGGCGCCGGCGTTTCAAAGTTGCGCGAAAGAAAAAACGGAAAATTTCTGTGACGCGTGTAACTTTTTCCGTTCAGACCGTGTGCGGGACACCCGCTACCGCTTTCGGCTGTCTCATGAAGTTTGTCACGTAATACGTTACAAGCTGATCGCTAGAGCCAAAAACACGGATGAAGCGATTGAGTTAGGAAGAAGCGGAGCGGTTAGCTGCAGGTGGCTTCCTTCACGAGGGCGGCGAACGCTTCGGGCATGGCGATGGTGAGGGCAAGTTCCTGCGCGCGTGGACTCATCTTGCGCCAAGTCTTGCGGATGATGTCGACGTACTTTTCGCGGGTGTATTCGGCATGTTGCGTGGCGAAGTCGGCGATTTCGGTATCCAGAAAAACGAGACAGGCGGCGTCTTCGAGCGCTTGGGTGCCTGGATTGGTTTTCAATCCGGTCTTCGAGACCCATGTTGCAACTTCTTCGGCTTCGGGAGCGGGTACGCCAGCCTGCACAAGGAGTTCGCGGGCGCGATCAGCTTGTTTTTTGTAGAGGGATTTTCTCCAGGCGTGATAGCCAGGTTTGTCGAGCGGGTAACTGGCGCGGGGCACGGACCAACGTTCAAGGTGTTGGCAGCGGGCGGCGAGGCGCAGGACCGGCGAAGCATCGGGTGCGACTTGCGCGATCCACCGTTCCATATTGTCGGCGTAGGCTAGTTCGGCCGGTTGTCCGTTGGCGGTGCGCTTGGGGTCGGCGGAATGAGCCTGGTCGATCAGCGCGCGGGCTTTCTGATAATTTTCCATCGTCTCCGACTATACGAGGGAGTCGCCAATGGAAAGCTCGGGTGCGCTTTTTTCGGCGCAGCGGTCGTAGAGTTCGCGAAGGGCTTCGCGGATATTGCCGCGGTGGTGTCGGTGCAGGCGATGGGCTTCGTGGCTGGAGAGATCGACGCCGAGCGAACTGACAAGTTCTTGAAGGAGCTGAGGGGAAGTGACGCAGCGGTGCAGGACCGGCAGGCGATTGGCTCGATGGGTGGTTATGATCAGCATGCCGGCGCGGCGCGTGGCTCGCCGGAAGCGGAGCCACTGAAAGAGCGAGAGTTGTTCAGCTCCGTCGACCAGCACGGCATCGTTGGCGTCGAGCTTGTCAAAAAACGCCGCGTCGAAAACGGCGGACAGACGTGGCGATTCGGCGCTGAGACGGATGAGGGTCATGCGGCGTCCCGGGCGCGCAAGGCGGACCATGAGGTCTTCGAGGAGCGTGGTTTTACCCGAACCTTTTGGACCCACCAGGGCGCCGCGACCGCAATGGTAGTTGAGTTTTTCGATGAGAGGCGCCCAGGAGCTTTCATCGAGACGGTAGCGTTCGCGGAGTACGCGGTCGGTGGAGAACGGGTTCTCGCGGGCGGGAATCATGTTGTGGTTAGGGTGCGCGGCGTCGCGGGCAGAGGCTACGCAAGGCGGTGTGACGAAAGCGGGAAGGAGCGGCTGGAACCGCGCGCGGATGTTAAAGAAGCTGGATTGGAATAGACCGGGTTTCTGGCGGTTGGTTCACGCGTGGAGGAGAATTTCTTTTCCGCTGGGACTGAGAAAGAATTCGCAGCGGGCGGTGCGCGATTGTGGTTCGGCAACAAGTTCGACAGCCCAGATTAACGAAATGAGCTTGCCGGAAAACGACCAAGGAGAACGTGGGAGGGTAAAGCGAATCTTGGCTTCGCCAGCGGCGGCCTGGGCGGAAATTTGCTCGGTGGCGATGACCTCGACGTCCTCGGTGCCTTTGCCGCGCGTGTACCAGAAGAGACGCACCTCAAGGGACGTGGGCTTGGAGGACAGCGCCCAAAGCACGGAGAGTTCAAGCATCTCGCCGGGTTTAAAGGCGGTGCGGTTGTTGTCGATGAAAAGGCCGAGTTCGTCGTTGCTCATTGGGTGGAGCCTCCGGGGGCGATTTCGTAGGAGAATTCCTCTTTCACATCGGGCCAGCGCGGGATGGTGCCATGGAGCTTAAGAGCCCAGATGATTTTGTTATTGGGCGCCTTGAAACTATGCATGGCGCCGGCCGGAATTTGGACTTTGGCGGAGCCGGCCTGCATCGCGGTCGGGTCGGTTGTATCTAACAATTGGATGCGGGAAAAAGTTTCCTTGTCGGTCGGCGTGTCGGTGCCACGACGGTAAGTCGCCTCCTCGCGTCCCTCGAGCGAAAGCTGAAAGCGACTCAGGCGATCCGTACGGCCGGCGAATTCCCAGCTGACCTCAATCGTTTCGCCCGGACAAGCCACACCGCGGCTAACAGTGAGGCTTGGCCGCGGATTGAACAGCGCCATGCCCTGATAAACGACGCCGCCGATCAAGCCGAGTCCCACCGCGACGAATGGCAGGAGAAACAGCCCCATGAAAAGACCGATGCCGCTCCATGTTTGATTGAGAAGAAAAACGGAAACAATGCCGTTCCAGAAGACAGCCATCACGAGGAGACCGATGAGCTTGGCCTTGGGCGAGGTGGTGGGTGCGAGCGTGCAAGGTCCGGATATTTCAAAGGATTCGAAAGCCGATTGGGATGCGCTGGACTGATGGCCGCGAGAGGATGGTTGTCGATGTGCGGATGACGACGCGCCGGACAGTTTGCCGCGCAAAACGGCGTAAATTCCGCCTCCGCCCACGAGGGCGAAGACAAAGGGAATAAGGCCAAACCATAAATTTGAGGTAAAGCCCCGGTCGAGCACCGCCGAGGAAGGCTGGGCTGGATCCACGTAGCAGGTGCGCTGGACTCCGGCGGGATATTGGCGCACCGCTTCGGCCTTTCCGTCATAGCCGCTGCTTGAACCAGTGAAGAAATGATAACGATTGGAGGTGTAGGTTCGGTTTTGGTGAGTGTAACGATAGACGATGTCGACACTGTACGTGCTGCCATCGGAGTCGGAATGGGTTCTGACGCGGCTGGAAAGTATTTGGCAAGGGACGGCGGTCCAGTCGCGGGCGGCGGCGATTTGGAAGACGGGGCGAAGGAAGAAACTGTAGCCGATGCCGAGGCCAACCAACAGGAAGATGCTAAAGAAACCGGCCATCACGAAACGGCTTTTTCCGGTATTACGCTCCTTGTTGGAAATGGGAATGGTGGAGCCGTCCTCGGTCTCCAGCTTTTTTCGCCAGAACCAGATGCCCCACAACCCGCCTGCGCCGACAGCGACAAAGATGAGCGGAAATAGCACCAATAATGCGCCGAACGGGCTTTTGCGCATGAGCACGGATTCGGCGCGGTCGCGGGGATTTACCCAGCATGGAACCTGGCTGCCGATGGAGAACTGTTCGGCGAGCTGATACGCGTCGCGGGTTTCGGGCGCTTCAGTGGTGCTATTATAGCGGCGGCTTTCGTACAGCGAGCCGCCGGAAACATAGGAATAGCGAACATGGAAAGTCGGATCGTCGTCGCTGCGGCGCGGCGGTTGGATTTCCGATGCGAGAATGGTGGCCTCGGTTTTCGTCCAACTGAAGGTGGCGAGGTTTTTGGCGGTTTGTTTGACGACCATAACCTCGAAGAAGAGGCCCATGAGAAAGAACACGCTGAAAAAAAGTGAGCCGGCGATCTTGCCGCCAAGGCCGAGGTTTTTCGCGGTGGAGCTGGTGCTAACGCCGATGACCATAAGGGGAGGTTAGGCTAAAATTGGGGTGGGTGGCTAGGAAAAGGCGTTTTGGTACCCAGTTGTTACAGACGAAGAGGTCGGCAAGAAAAATTGCCGGAAGCGCAAGCCCACGGCGGCCCGGGCAGAAATAAAAAGCGCGTTGCAGGATGGCAACGCGCGGCAGATTGGGGAGAGCAATAGGTTTGGCTTTAAGCCTCGGCAGCGAGGGCGGCGGACGGTCGGAGGCCTTGCTCGGGCATACTGGGGCCACTGTAGACGGGGCGGAGGCGCTTGGCCCGGGTTTGGGCGGTGGCGATTTTCTCAAGCTCCTTTTGCGTTTCGTCGAGCCGGGCTGAAAGGCGCTCGTAATGGGCTTGCCGGCTTTTTAGCAACTCGTGCAAACGGAGTTGAATGCTCTTTTCCAAGGTCTGGGCGACGTTGGGTCCGACGAGTAGTTCGGCAATCTTGCGCACGAGTGGCATGGCGCGTTGTTGCACGGCGGTGGACTCGACGTAGAAGCCGCTTTCGAACAGAGTCTCCTCTTCGCGGGTGAGGGTTTCGAGCGCGGTGAGGAGCCGGGCGATGGTCTGGTGCGGGGTCTCCATAGGTTGCGGTCGGCGATTCAGGCGACGCCTTGGGCGTGTTTCTGACGTTCGGATTCGTGAGCGCAGAGCATTTCAGCCCAGCCATCGCGGAGCTGACGGACGAGGCGTTCGACTTCGTCCACGGGTTCAATTTGCTTCTTAAGATTGGCCTCGAAAAGACGGCGGACGTAGTAGTCGTAGAGTCGATCCAAATTGGCGGCGTGATCGCCACCGACCTCGTGGTTCAAGTTGGCCTGCAGCTCGACGAGAATGTTCTGAGCTTTGATGAGATTGCTGTTGATGATCTCGATGCGACGCGGCGTTTCCTCGGGTTGTTGCAGGGCATCACGGGCAAGGCCGATGAAGCGAAGGGCGCCGTCATAAAGCATCAAGACGAGCCGTTCCGGGCTGGCAGTCAGCACCGCCTGGGTTTGATAGCTGCGTGCATATCCTTGGGCCGTTTGCGGAAGCATGGCAGGGACACTCAGGAGGGGATGGAAAGGTCGCGCGAGTCGACGAAGAGTTTTGCGAGGGACTCGATAATCTGGCGCGGCGGATAAGTGGGATCGATGGCGAGGGATTTGCCGCGTGCAACCATCTGGGGACGAATTTCGGAGGTCTGAGCGAGCGCTTCGCGGAGGCTTTGGGTATTCGCGCTGGAAAGCGTGTCGCGATTGGCGGCTTGGGCCGGTGCGGCGGGCGTCTTCTGGCCGTTCGATTGGGAGAGGGCGTCCGTCCGGAAGAAGCCGGAGGAATTAGACGTAGGTTGTATCATGGAATGTCCAGGAATGAACGGTCAGCCCGAAAGGGAAGCGATACAGGGAACGCCGTTAGTTTTTTGCTAAGCTGTAAATCGACGTTTGAGAGGCGGACTTAAGGCGAAAATGCCAAGATTTTACAAGTAGCTGCAAAACGACGACTTGGGGTGTTTTCCTTATTTTTAACCGAATGAAAGCAAAGCTTTAACGTAGTGCGAAAGCGTTTTCTCAACGCGGGGGAAGCGTGGCAAAAGTGGCCGCGGCGACGTAGCCGGCGAAGCGCTCGGGATTTTGCAGAATGGTATGGCTGAGATTGGTGCGGCCGCGATCGGTGCCCAGTTTTTCGGCGTGGCGGCGGGCGGAGTTGGCGACGGCGGGTTCGGCGGAAGCGAAAAGGTTGTCGGCCGCCCAGATGATTTCGCTGTTGCTGCTTCGGGCGAGTTTGGTCCGCAGGCCGATGGTCAGCGGGGTGTAGGGCGAGTACGCGGTCACATCGATGAAGAGCACGGCATCGGCTCCATAGGAATTATTGAGGCTGAAAAGTTTTTCGAGGAGGACGGCGGGAATATTTTCGACGGAACTGATTTGTCGCAGGCCGGTGAGATTGGCGAGGGTCTGGCGAGAGAGCGGAACAACCTCGAATTTGGCGGTTCGGCTAAGTTCGGCTTGGCAAACGGTGTCCAGGGTGGCGAGGGTTTCCGCGGTGATTTGAGAGCCGCCCCAGACGGGAAGCACGATGACCCGGCGGATTTCGGCGGGAATGCGGGCGACACCGGTAACATTGGCCGGCGTGTAGAAAGGTCCGGTGACCGCGCCGTCGCGGGACGGAAGGGCGGAGCAGGCGGCGAGGAGGAGAGTGAGCAGGGCCAGGGAAGTGATGCGGAGCAGGCTCATGCGGGGATGGTGGCGATCGGTCTTGAGAGGGGCAAGGCTGCGTCGGAGGCCTAAAATCAGTTATTGTTGGACGATTTCTCGAAGGAGTTTTTCAGGGTCTTGATAATCGACTGGGCGTTGGATTGCGCGGTCTGCATGGCTTGGAAGCTGGCAGTGAGGCGGGCTTTCTCGGCGTCGAGCCGGCGCTGAATCTGGTCGATTTGTTTATCGATGCTCGCATTGGAATTGAGCAAACGATCCGACATGGAAGTCAGCGCACCGTTGGACATGCCCGCGTTGCCCGCGAGGCTGGTAAGGTAAGTGTCCATCATCGCGGAAAAACCGGTGGTCGCGGTGTTGAAGAAGGCGGCGACGTCGTTGGGCTTGCTTTCCAACGCGGTTTGCAGCTTGGCGTTGTCCTTAATGGTGAGCAGATTGCTCGTACCGTTGAAATCGATCCCGAGGTCGGCCAGGCGGGAAACGGTGCCTGAAAGCCCGGAAATCGAGGAGAACGCCTTGGCGCGGAGTTTGGACGCCCAAGAGTCGATTTCTTTGAAATCGCTGAGCGTGGAAGTGGTAACGGTGCCGTTCTTGACGGTGATGGACGTCTGGAGATCGATGTAGGTCTGAACGGCGTTATATTTGTCGATAAAGGTTTGGACGGCACTTTTCATCGACGCCGTGTCGCCGGCGACGGTGATGGTCTGGGAGCCTTCGGTGGTGGCTTTGACGGTGAGGCCGGTGATTCTGGTAAGGCTGCTGGAGAACGTGTTGCTGGCGCTGGTCAGGGTCGAACCACCATTTATCGAAAAAAGGGCGTTTTTTCCGCGCGCGGTGGCGGCGCCCGAGCTGGTCATGCTCAGGCCGACGGCATCGAGGAAGCCACCGGCGGTTTCGCTAAGGCCGAAGCCCATGTCGCCGGTGGAATTGTTGGTGAGGACCATGCGGTCCGAGGCGGAGTCGTACGAGGCGGTGACGCCGGCCGAGGAGGCATTGATGCGGGCGATGACGTCGGAAAGGGAATCGGTGTTGATGTTGTAGGCGATGGCGGTGCCGTTGATGGAGAACGAACCGTTGCCCGAGCCATCGACCGCGGTGATCGCATTTTTCAGGCGGGAGCTGGCCAGAGGCAAAGTGGTGCTGGTGGCGCCGAGGGCATTGGCGCTGGAGATGGCGCCGGTGCCGTTATTGGCAAGCTGGGCGGCGGCGAGGAAATTCGAGGAGTCGTTGGCGCCGCCGAGAATAATTTCCGAACCACTGCTTAGGGATATTTTATCGGTGGCGGAATCATAGCTGCCGGTGACGGCGCCGCTCGTGGCGGTGGAAATTTTGTCGAAAACGTCCTGGAGCGAGTCGGTCAATGCGACGGTGATGGTGGCGCCATTGACGGTGAAAGTGCCGGCGGTCACCTTGGTCGCGGTCGGCATGGTGGCGAGGGTGACGCCCGAAACGTCGTTCGTTGCGCTGAGCGATGCGGCGATGTGGCTGGTGCCGGAACGTTTGCTGGCGGTGGCGAGCTGGGTGACGTTGAAAGTGTAAGCGCCCAAGGTGGCGCCGGTGGCGGCAGTGAGGGACCACGTGGAGTTGGTGGTCGAGGAACTGACGCTGCGACTGGTGAAAAGACCGTTCGCGGAAAGCGCCTTGGTGGCGGTCTGCAGATCCGTCAGGTTGGTTTTGAGGACGCCGAGCGCGGAAATTTTTTCGCTGTTGATGGATTGTTCGGACTCGAGCTTCGAGATGGGAGCGCTGTCGATGGCGATGATCTGCTCTACGAAGGTTTGCCAGTCAAAGGAACTGCCGGTGAGCGACGAAGAGAGGGAAGTGGTATTGATCGCTGTCATGACGGGATAGGGATTTGGCGGAGACTACACAATTTGGTTAAGAGCGGCATCGTCACAACGGTGGCGAACTTGAGGGCGCTCGTTGTAAGTGGCGTTATATAATGCGCTTGCGATGTACGGGGTATTCCCCTGGCAAAAATTAGGGTGGTTCGTCCAGTTCGGGCGGCTTTTTTTTGGGAAAAAGCGCGCGAGAATTCCGGCGGGCCGGTTTGTATTTCGAGTTCAACTACGTTCTGGCGAGTGGTTTCGGAGGGAAATGCAAATTTTTTGTTTTTCGACTAAAGGTTTCACCCCAGACGACCGTTATTTTGTGCATCTGCGATAACCTCGTAGACGGAGCGGCCCGACTCCACCTTCGGTCCCGTCGCCACACGGAAGTGGCAGTTTAAATCAAGGAAGATCACCATGTCAGTCGTCATTAATACCAATTCCGCCGCCACGATTGCTGCAAACAATCTGGCCGCATCCAGTGGCAACCTCCAAAAGAGCCTCAACCGGCTCTCGAGCGGTTCGAAAATCGTTAGTCCGGCGGATGACGCCGGTGGCTTGGCAGTGTCGATGAAATTATCCGCTGCAGCCCGCCGCCAGGGCGCTATCGCCAACAACATCAGCAACGCCACGGCCTTCTTGCAGACGCAGGACGGCGCCATGAAGGTGTCCAGCAAAGTGCTCGAGCGCATGAGCGAACTCGTCACTCTCTACACCGACGTCACGAAATCCAGCAACGACCTTGCTAACTATAACACAGAGTTCACCGCGTTGAACGCCCAGCTCGCCCTTCTCGGCAACGAGCAGTTCAACAGCAAGAATCTGTTCGGCACCGCGTTGACCGTGGTCGCCAACGACGCCGGCGGCACGATCTCGCTGTCGTCCAAGACCGCTGTGGGTGCGCAGTTGATCACCAACGGTGCGGGCATCCTAACCGCGATTCAGTCCCTGGCCACCGACCGCGCCGCCAACGGTGCGGAACAGAGCCAGCTGAGCTTCGCTGCGGACATGGTGACCACCAACAAGGCCAATATCGAAGCCGCCAACAGCCGCATCCTCGATGTGGACGTTGCCGAGGAATCGACCCAGCTGGCGCGTTGGAACACCTTGGTTCAGGCTGGCACCTCGATGCTTGCCCAGGCCAACAGTTCCGCGCAGACCGCGCTGAAACTCCTGCAGTAATACGCAGCCGATCTTCCTTTCGCAGCCGCCTGATTCGCCAAGTCAGGCGGGCTCGAGGAAGCCGGAGTAGGGGAGAGTCCCCAAGGTTTCAGGTAAGATCACCCGGACGGTGCTTTTCGCCAAAACTGTACCCAGTCCGTTCCGAAAACAGGTGCGTTCTTTTGATTACCACTAGCAGCCAGTAACCCCTCGCAGGGTGACAATTTCGGGGCTTGTGCCCCAAAACGGCGTGGTCCGCGCTGAACCAACGGACCCGTGGCGACGACGGACTGTCGCACTCATCAAGGAAAGATACCACTATGTCAGTCGTCATTAATACCAACTACGCCGCCACCGTTGCTTCCAACAACTTGGCGATGTCCAGCGCCAGCCTTCAAAAAAGCCTGAACCGGCTCTCGAGCGGTTCGAAAATCGTCAGTCCGGCGGATGATGCCGGTGGCTTGGCTGTTTCGATGAAATTGTCTGCCGCTTCCCGCCGTCAAGGCGCGATCGCCAACAACATCAGCAACGCCACGGCTTTCCTGCAGACGCAGGACGGCGCCCAGAAGGTGGCCAGCAAGGTGCTCGAACGCATGAGCGAACTCGCGACCTTGTACACCGACGTTACGAAATCCTCCAGCGATCTCGCTAACTACAGCACGGAGTTCACCGCTTTGAACGCCCAGCTGACCCTCCTCAGCAACGAGCAGTTCAACAGCAAAAACATCTTCGGCACCGCGCTCACCGTGGTCGCCAACGATGCTGGTGGCACGATCTCGTTGTCCTCGAAGACGGCAGTGGCCGCTCAGGCAATCGGCAGCGGAGCTGCCATCCAGACCGCGATTCAGACTCTGGCTACGGACCGCGCCGCCAACGGTGCGGAACAGAGCCAGCTGAGTTTCGCTGCGGATATGGTGACCACCAACAAGGCCAATATCGAAGCCGCCAACAGCCGCATCCTCGATGTGGACGTTGCCCAGGAATCGACCCAGCTGGCCCGTTGGAACACCTTGGTCCAGGCTGGCACCTCGATGCTCGCCCAGGCCAACAGTTCCGCGCAGACCGCGCTGAAACTTCTCCAGTAACCCACGGTTCTGATCTTCCTTCCCTCGCCGCCTGACTCAAAAACTCGGGCGGCTCAGGGAGGATGAATCAGGGGGTGGATTATGGAGTGTCTGGTTTGGTTCCCCTCCGGACGATGCTGTCGCCAAAACTGCATCCGGTCCGTTCTGCAAGCAGGTGTGTTTTTCTGATTACCACTAGCAGCCAGTAACCCTCGCAGGGTGACAATTTCGGGGCGTTTGCTCCAAACGGCGCGGTCCGCGCTGAATCAACGGACTCGTGGCGACGACGGACGTCGCACTCATCAAGGAAAGATACCACTATGTCAGTCGTTATTAACACCAACTATGCTGCCACAGTTGCGTCCAATAATCTGGCCGCATCCAGCAGCAACCTCCAAAAGAGCCTGAACCGGCTCTCCAGCGGTTCCAAGATCGTCAGTCCGGCGGATGATGCCGGTGGCTTGGCCGTGTCGATGAAGTTGTCCGCCGCTTCCCGCCGTCAAGGCGCGATCGCCAACAACATCAGCAACGCCACGGCCTTCCTGCAAACGCAGGATGGCGCCCAGAAGGTGGCCAGCAAGGTACTCGAGCGCATGAGCGAACTCGCCACGCTGTATACCGATGTCACGAAATCCAGTAGTGACCTCGCCAACTACAGCACGGAGTTCACCGCGCTGAATGCCCAGCTGACCCTCCTCGGTGCTGAGCAGTTCAACAGCAAGAACATCTTTGGTACCGCGCTGAGCGTCGTCGCCAACGATGCCGGTGGCACGATCGCATTGACCTCGAAGACCGCGGTCGCTGCGCAAGTGATCACCAACGGAGCCAACATCCAGACCGCGATTCAGACTCTGGCCACGGACCGCGCCGCCAACGGTGCGGAACAGAGCCAGCTCAGCTTCGCCGCGGATATGGTGACAACCAACAAGGCCAATATCGAAGCCGCCAACAGCCGCATCCTCGATGTGGACGTTGCCGAGGAATCGACCCAGTTGGCGCGTTGGAACACCTTGGTTCAGGCCGGCACCTCGATGCTCGCCCAGGCCAACAGCTCCGCGCAGACCGCGTTGAAACTGTTGTCGTAAACGCAGCCCTGATCTTCCTTTCCTGGCCGCCTGGCTCGCCGAGCCGGGCGGCTGGGGGAGGCGGATAATACAACGGGGAATTATTGGACTGTCAGGTGCGACCCACCCGGACAGTGTTTTGTCAAAATTGTATTCTTACCGATTCGAAAGACGGTTCCTTCCGTATTGCCGATAGCAACTGGTAATGCCGGTGGGTTGATACTTTTGAGCCTACGCTCCGAACGGCGCGGTCCGCGCTGAATCAACGGACTCGTGGCGACGACGGACTGTCGCACTCATCAAGGAAAGATACCACTATGTCAGTCGTTATTAATACAAACTATGCTGCCACGGTTGCGTCCAATAATCTGGCCGCATCGAGCAGCAACCTGCAGAAGAGCCTGAATCGGCTCTCGAGCGGCTCTAAGATCGTCAGTCCGGCGGATGACGCCGGTGGCTTGGCTGTGTCGATGAAGTTGTCTGCCGCGTCCAAACGCCAAGGCGCGATTGCCAACAACATCAGCAACGCCACGGCCTTCCTGCAAACACAGGATGGCGCCCAGAAGGTGGCCAGCAAGGTACTCGAGCGCATGAGCGAACTCGCCACGCTGTATACCGATGTCACGAAATCCAGTAGTGACCTCGCCAACTACAGCACGGAGTTCACCGCGCTGAATGCCCAGCTGACCCTGCTCAGCAACGAGCAGTTCAACAGCAAGAACATCTTTGGTACCGCGCTCAGCGTGGTCGCCAACGATGCCGGTGGCACGATCTCGTTAACCTCGAAGACCGCTGTTGCCGCTCAGGCGATCGGCAGCGGAGCTGCCATCCAGACCGCGATTCAGTCATTGGCTACGGACCGCGCCGCCAACGGTGCGGAACAGAGCCAGCTGAGCTTCGCTGCGGATATGGTGACAACCAACAAGGCTAATATCGAAGCCGCCAACAGCCGCATCCTCGATGTGGACGTTGCCGAGGAATCGACCCAGCTCGCACGTTGGAACACCTTGGTCCAGGCCGGCACCTCCATGCTCGCCCAGGCCAATGGTTCGGCCCAGATCGCGTTGAAACTACTGCAGTAAAATATAAAAAACATAAAAGTCTGATAAGGTTTCCCAAGAGCCTCCGCGTGTTCACCGCGCGGAGGCTCTCTTTTTTTGAAGATTGCGACATGCGCATTTACGCGTGGAATGGCGGCGCAAAACGCAGCCACGTGCCATCGATTCCCCCACAACTGGAAAAAGCCCTCCGCCTCCACCGCTCCGGCCAGCTGGTCGAAGCCGCTCTGCTATACCGTGAATTTCTTCGCAAATCGCCAAACCATCCCGATGCGCTAAACTTGCTCGGCTTGGTGCGTCAGCAAACGGGTGAACACGTCCTGGCGGTGGAGTCTTTTACCAAGGCCTCGGCGGTCGCACCGAAAAACGCCGGCATTCTGCTCAATCGCGGCCTTTCGCTGCGCGCGCTTGGCCGGACAGACGAGGCTCTGGCCGATTTCAACCAGGCCGTCGGGCTCGATCCGTCGCAGGCCGAGGCGCACCACCAGCTGGGCAACCTTTTTAAAAGCCTCAACCGCTACACAGAGGCAACCGCAAGCTTGCGCCGTGCCTCTGAGCTCGCTCCAAAAAACGCCGCGATCTGGCTCAATTTGGGTGTGGCTTTGCTGACGCAGTCTGGGCGGGACGAGGCCATCGCCTGTTTTCAAAAAGCCATCGCGCTCGAACCCGGCCGGGCGGAAGCGCACAATATCCTCGGCAGCGCGCTGCTCGATGCGGGGCGCTCCAGCGAAGCCCGCGTGCAACTGGAGAAGGCTCTCCAACTCAAACCCGCGTATTCAGCGCCCCACGACAATTTGGGCCGGCTTTTTCGAGCCCAAGGCCGGGCCGTCGAAGCGCTTGCCGAATTCCGGAAGGCGCTGGCGGGGCAGGCGAACGCCGGCACGCACAGCAATCTGGTGTACGCGCTCAATTTCGTTCCGGACCTGCCGGCGGCCGAGATTTTTGCCGAGCACAAACGATGGGCGGAGATTTATGCCGAACCATTAAAATCGAAACAAATTCCGCTGGAGAATGACTTCGAACCGGCCCGCCGTCTGCGCATCGGTTATGTCTCCCCGGACTTTATCCATCACGCCGTTTCTTACTTCATCGAGCCCGTTTTGACCGCGCACAATCGGGCGCAGGTCGAGATTTTCTGCTACTCCAATGTCGCCGGGCCGGACCAGGTGACCCAACGCCTGCGCGCGCTGAGCGACCACTGGCGCGACATCGCGCCGCTCGGCGACGAGCAGGTGGCCGAACTGATTCGCAGCGACAAAATCGATATCCTGGTCGACCTCGCGGGCCACACGGCGCGCAACCGCCTGCTCGTTTTCGCGCGCAAGCCCGCCCCGGTGCAAGTCACCTGGATCGGATATCCCAATACAACGGGGCTCGACGCGGTCGACTGGCGCCTGACCGACGCCATCAGCGATCCGCCGGGAGAAACCGAACCATTTTACAGCGAAAAGCTCGTCCGCTTGCCCGGCCCATTTTCGGTTTACCGGCCCTCCGACGACGCTCCGCCGGTCGCGCCGCCGCCAGCGCTGAAAAACGGCTGCGCCACTTTTGGCAGCTTCAATCACTTCGCTAAAATTTCGCCGCAGGTTCTGGCGTTGTGGGCGCGGCTATTGGCACGTTTGCCTGGAACCAGGCTTTTCATGAAAGCGCGGGGCTTGGCCGATCCCGAGACGGCCGGTCGCGTTCGCGAAACTTTCGCCAGCCAGGGAGTATCGCCCGATCGGCTGGAATTGCGGAGCGACGAACTTTCCGTGGTTGACCACCTCAACCTTTATCACGGCGTGGATATCGCGCTCGATACTTTTCCCTACAACGGCACGACCACGACCTGCGAAGCGCTCTGGATGGGCGTGCCCGTTGTAGCGCTGGCCGGCCAAACGCACGTGGCACGCGTCAGCGCCAGCCTGCTCACGCATTTGGGGCGTTCGGAATGGATCGGTCATTCCGAGGACGATTACCTCGAAAAATGTATCCAACTCGGCTCGGATCCATTGCATCTAGCCGAAATCCGGACTGGCCAGCGCGAACGCATGCGTTGCAGTCCGATCTGTGACGCGGTGCGTTTCACTGCTCAATTGGAAGACACGTACCGTGAACTCTGGCGGCGCTGTTGTGACGAGAAGCGGGCTGAGTGTTAGGCTAAGCAATAGCGGCAAATCTTGCCGCCAAGTCGCACGCAGTGAATTTCCTCATTTGGCTTCGTCGGCGAGGACGGATAATTGAAGACTCGGGACTTTCTGAGCTCGAAATGCAATTGAGCTGCGAGGGCAGGTTGCTGTGCGGCAATTTTTTCCGCTAGTGGTTGCTTCACAAGTTACGCACGCTGTTATTCGACAAACGGAATAAATTAATTTGGCGTAACTTGCTGACAAACAAATAGGTAAAACACCCTAGATCTCCTTGGCTTAGGATTTGCATGTGGGGCACTGACAATGAAAAATGCATCATCCCCTACTGTTTTGATTACTGGAGTAGCTGGTTACTTGGGCTCGGTGGTCGCCGAACATTTTTTGAATGCGGGGCACCGCGTTATCGGCATTGATAACCTGAGTTTTGGTTCGGCTCCGCTCAACCATTTATGTTCTCGCCCTGAATTTGAGTTTATCCGTGAGGACGCCCGCAACGAGGCTGCCATGGCCGCGTTGGTCAAAAAATCCGACGTGATCATCCCTCTGGCGGCGGTCGTCGGCATGCCGGCGTGTCTGCGCGATCCATGGCTGGCTCAATCGGTTAATCTTGAGGCGATCCGGATGCTCAATCGGGTTCGTTCGCCCAACCAACTTGTCATTTATCCCAATACCAACAGCGGCTACGGCATAAAATCCGGTTCGAGCTTTTGCACGGAAGAGACGCCGTTGGATCCGATTTCTTTGTATGGGCAGACGAAATGTCAGGCTGAACTCGAACTACTTAATTCCGCCAATACGATCACGCTTCGCCTCGCCACGGTGTTTGGCATGTCGCCGCGCATGCGACTCGATTTGTTGGTCAACCATTTCGTCTACACCGCGATTACGGATGGCTACCTCGTGATTTTTGAAAAGGATTTCAAACGCAATTTCGTGCACGTCCGTGATGTCGCCGATTGCATGCTTCACTGTGTTGCCAACTCCGGAAAAATGGTGGGCAAGCCTTACAATGTCGGCCTGGACAGTGCCAATCTCTCCAAGGCGGAACTCGCCATGAAGGTGAAGGAGTTTGTCCCAAATTTCTATATTCACTTCTCCGAGGTGGGAACCGATCCGGACAAACGAAACTATATCGTATCCAATCAGCGGTTACGTGAAGCCGGATTCGAAGCCAAGCGGTCGCTGGAAACCGGCATCCCGGAATTGATCAAGGGTTATCGGTTGATCGGACGTTCACCTTACAAAAACGTGTGAACCCTGTTTCTTCAGATTCCGTGAATATGCCCGACGTCGCCATCCTTTGCGGTGGTTTGGGCACGCGGTTGCGATCGGCTGTGGCGGATCGACCCAAGGCTTTGGCCGAGGTGGCCGGGCGTCCGTTTCTTGCTTGGCTGCTTGATCTGCTCGACTTCCATGGTTTTCAGCGCGTGGTGCTTTGCACTGGTTATCAGGCGGAGCAAATCGAAGCGGAATTTGGAGCGGTCTATAAAAGGCTGCGCCTGCAATATTCGCGAGAGCCTTCCTTGGTTGGAACGGGTGGCGCGTTGCGCCACGCCTTGCCGTTGTTTCGCTCATCGAGCGTTTTGGTGGTGAACGGTGATTCGTATTGTCATGCGGACCTCGCGGGCTTTTGGCGTGGCCATAACGTGGCGCATGCCGTTGCCAGCATGGTTCTGACGCACGTGCAGGACTCCAGTCGTTTTGGTTCGGTTCAATTGAACGACGAGGGGAATGTCGCTGCCTTTCAGGAAAAAGCAGCCAGTGCAGGACCGGGCTGGATCAATGCAGGAATATATGTCGTCAGCCGCGCACTATTGCAGGCGATTCCCGAGAACGTGGTTTGCTCTCTGGAACGGGAAATCTTTCCCGCATGGATCAAGCTTGGCCTTCGCGGGGTGAAAACCGAGGGTGCGTTCATCGACATTGGTACACCCGAATCATACGCCAGCGCCAACCATTTCTTTGGCGAACTGGCTGCTGAACAACTTCAATCAATCAAAACATCGGTCGAATAACCCCGGAGAAGCGTCATGATCATTACCCGTACCCCCTATCGTATTTCATTTTTCGGCGGCGGCACCGACTATCCCGGCTGGTATCGCCAGCACGGCGGAGCGGTGCTGTCTACGTCGATCGACAAGTATTGTTATATAACCTGCCGGTATCTGCCGCCGTTCTTCGATTACCGTTATCGCGTTGTCTATTCAAAGATCGAAAATGTATCGCGAATTGACGATGTCATACATCCGGCCGTTCGTGAAGGGCTGCGTTTTATGAATCAGGAGCGCGGCCTTGAGATCCATCACGACGGAGACTTGCCGGCCCGTAGTGGCATGGGCTCTAGTTCGTCATTCATGGTCGGCCTTTTGCATACTCTGCACGCACTGAACGGGGCGATGCCGAGCAAGAAGCAGCTGGCCCTTGAAAGCATCGATATCGAGCAGAACATGATTAAGGAGAACGTTGGGTCGCAGGACCAGGTTGCGGCTGCTTATGGCGGTTTTAACCACATTGTTTTCCACGAGAGCGGGGAGATTACAGTGCGTCCCGTGACGCTGGCGCCCGAGCGTTTCACAGAATTGAACAACCATCTGATGTTGTTCTACACGGGGATCAAGCGGACGGCTTCGGACGTGGCTGCGAGTTATATCAACAATTTGGACGATAAGAAGCGGCAGTTGCGAATCATGAAGGATCTGGTGGATGAAAGCATCAAGGTCTTGTTGAATCGGCATCCCATCGCGGATTTCGGAGCTCTGCTTAACGAAGCTTGGTCGGTAAAGCGTAGTTATAGTTCGTCTGTCTCGAATTCCGAGGTGGAGACGGTTTACGCCAAGGCCCAGGCAGCAGGTGCGCTCGGCGGCAAGTTGCTCGGTGCTGGTGGCGGAGGTTTTATGTTGTTGTTTGTGCCTCCGGAAAAACAAGCCGATGTCGCCAATGTCCTCAACGGCCTGATCCGCGTGCCGTTCACGTTTGAACATTCGGGTTCGCAAATCATCTTTTTCGAGCCGGAAAAAAATCACGACAACATCGAGGCTCAAAGAATCGGCAAAGTGCTGCAGCCTTTCCATGAACTCGGCGACGCTATCACGCCGTTCGATCCTTCTCCGTCGTTTCCCTCCGCCTTTGCGGCATCCTAACGCCCCCCCCGACGAATTGCCTTAATCCTCAAGCGGCCCTCAGCCGCCTGAAAAATATTTCTACCGCCCCATGCCGATCACGACGCTCACAGCCCAAGATTTAGTCCGTTTCGAAGAGGATATCGCCGCGGAATTCAACGCCGGGAAGATTCGCGCCCCTGTCCACCTCTACTCCGGTTGTGAGGAGCAGATGCTCCAGATCTTCGATAAAGTGCAGTCTGATGATTGGGTCATGTGCTCTTGGCGGAGCCATTATCAATGTCTTCTCAAGGGCGTGCCGCCCGCGGAAGTTAAAGCCGAAATCATGGCTGGTCGCTCGATCACGCTTTGTTTTGCGGCGCAGCGCATCTTTTCTTCGGCCATTGTCACGGGCATTTTGCCGATTGCTGTTGGTATTGCCCTTGGGATCAAACGTCGTGGCGGCTCGGAAAAAGTCTGGTGTTTTCTCGGCGAGATGACGGGCGAAACCGGCGCGGCTTACGAATGTATCAAGTACGCCACCAACTTCGATCTGCCGATTCACTTTGTCGTCGAGGACAACGGTAAATCCGTCTGCACCGATACGCGCCAGACGTGGAATCAGCCAGTGCTCACTTGGGAGGGCAAGCCGCACCCGAAGATAACCTATTACAAGTACCAAACCAAATACCCGCATGCCGGTGCCGGCAAACGTGTGCAGTTTTGATTTCCCATGAAATATTTCGACGAACTCAAACGCTCGATGGACTGGCTGGCCCGCGATCCGCGCGTGCTTTTTCTTGGGCAAGCCGTGGAAGTCCCTGGCACCGCAATGAGCAACACGCTCAAAGACGTGCCGCGCGAAAAACTCCTTGAGATGCCGGTCGATGAAGACATGCAGATGGGAATTACCAACGGGCTTGCGCTTCAGGGTCACGTCCCGGTCTCCATTTTTCCTCGGTGGAATTTTCTCCTTTTGGCAACGAACCAGATCGTCAACCACCTCGACAAGATCCACACGATGTCGGCCGGCGGTTACGCACCGAAGGCGATTATCCGCACCGGCATCGGCTCAGAGCGCCCGCTACATCCGGGTCACCAGCATGTTGGTGACTACACGGAGGCTTTTCGCCACCTGTGCAAATGGATCGACATCATCCGCGTGGATGAACCCGAACAAATCTTTCCCGCCTACGAAAAAGCACTCCTCCGCGAGGACGGACGCTCGACCGTAATTGTCGAATGGGGCGACTTCTATAGCGAAAAATGAACACCACCACCACGCTCGACTGGCCGCTGATGGCCAACAATGTCACCCGGTCGGATCTTGATCGATTGATCGCTCATTTGCAGCAGCCCGATCCGCGTCTGACGCACGGCCCCGCCGTCCGCTCGTTCGAACGCGAATGGGCCAAGTGGACCGGCACGAAATATTGCGTGATGCTGAATTCCGGTTCCTCGGCCAACGAGCTGACGATGCTCGCACTGCGTGCCATGAAGGGGGAAGGGGAGGTTATTGTGCCGCCGCTCACCTGGGTTTCTGATATTGCTTCGGTATTGCACGCGGGACTCACGCCAGTTTTTGCCGATATCAATCCGCGCACACTCGGCATGGATACTGAAGAGATTCTCAAAAAAATCACGCCGCGCACGAAGGCCGTTTTTCTTACGCATATCCTCGGTTACAACGCCCTGACGCGCCGCCTGGTCGATGAACTCGCACGACTCGGCATTCCGCTCATCGAGGATGTTTGCGAATCCCACGGCGCAACCTTTGAAGGCCGTCGTTGCGGTAGCTGGGGTTGGGCTTCCAACTTCTCATTTTATTATGCGCACCATCTCAGTACGATCGAGGGCGGCTGCGTTTGCACAAATGACGAGGAGCTTTACGAAACCGTGCGCATGATGCGTTCGCACGGCATGACGCGTGAGATCGACAACACCGCCATGCGTCAGAGCTGGGGGAACCGCCACCCAGATCTAAATCCCGATTTCATCTTTGCGCATGCCTCCCACAATATGCGCGCCACGGAGTTGCAAGGTGTGCTTGGCCTCGCTCAGCTTCCCCGCCTCGACGCCAACAACGTCACGCGCAGCGAAAATCTCCGGGCGTTTCTCTCGGGCCTCGATTCCTCAAGATTCTTCACCGAGTTCGACCAGAACGGTAGCAGCAATTACGCCTTCACTTTGATCCTGCGCCAACCCGACACGGCTTTGCGCGATCGCATCGAGGCGACCCTTCGCGCCGCTCGGGTCGAGTTTCGTCGCGGCACCTCCGGTGGAGGCAATCAGCTTCGCCAGCCCTACATGCGGCAGCGCTTCCCCAAGCTAAATCCACAGGATTTTCCTCACGTGGATCACATCCATTTCTTCGGTTGGTACATTGGCAATTACCCCGATCTTGATGCATCGCTCATTCCGCAACTTTGCGCGCTGGTTAATACTGCATAACGATATTCCTTAACTCTTCTCTACCGCCATGGCACGCCCACTCGATGTCCTCTTCGTCAATGCGGATTCTGCAACCTCCGCCTATCAGGCACTCGCCAAGGATTTCGCCGCCATCGAACCACCGACCTGGTCGCTGCTCCTGGCTCAGAGCTGCCGTGCGCAGGGATTTGGCGTCGCGCTGATCGATGCGACGGCGGAACGGCTCACTCATGAGCAGACCGTCGCCCGCATTGCTGCGGCTGCTCCCCGGCTCGTCTGCTTTGTCGTTTACGGCCAAAATCCAAATTCCGGCACGACCAACATGATTGGCAACACCGCCTGTTGTCGTCTGCTGAAGGACGTTCATCCCGAGATGAAGACCTGCTTTGTGGGTTCCCACACCAGCGCGCTGCCCCGGGAAGTTATCGCGTTGCCTTATGTGGATTTCATTTTGCTCAACGAAGGCGTGTACGCGCTCCACAATCTGCTGCGCAGCGACCTCGTCACTCAACTCGAAAAGATTAACGGCATCGGTTACAAAATCGACGGCGTCACGGTGCTGAACGCGCCGGAACGCGTGGTGCCGAACGACCGCATGGACATCGATCTGCCCGGCTACGCCTGGGATCTTTTGCCCTATCGCGAAAAGCCCCTCGATCTCTATCGCGCTCATTTCTGGCACGCGGAATTTAATCACGATAAGCGGACGCCGTTTGCGTCGCTCTACACGTCCCTCGGCTGCAAGTTCAAGTGCGACTTCTGCATGGTCAATATCGTGAATCGCACGAGCAACGAGGAAGGTACTGTTTCGGCGCATTCGCCGAATATGCGGTTTTGGTCGCCTGCATTTATTCTGAAGGAGTTCGAAAAGCTGGCCGGCTACGGCGTGCAATCCATCCGGATTTCGGACGAAATGTTTTTCCTCAACAAAAACTATTTCGAACCGCTAATCGACGGACTCATCGAACGCGATTTCGGACTGCGGATGTGGGCGTATTCGCGTGTGGATACCGTGCGCAAACAATACCTGGAAAAGTTTCGCAAGGCTGGCATTGGCTGGCTCGCACTCGGAGTCGAAGCGGCAAACCAGCAAATTCGCCGCGAAGTTTCCAAGGGCACCTTTGAGGAGATCAACATCCGTGAGGTCGTCGGCACCGTTCGAGAAGCCGGTATAAATGTTATCGCCAATTATATTTTCGGTTTCCCCGACGATACCCACGAAACGATGCAGCAGACGCTCGATCTGGCGTTGGAGCTCAACACCGAGACGGCGAACATGTATCCTTGTCAGGCCCTTCCCGGCAGTCCGCTCCATCGCACCGCGGTCGCCAATGGATGGAAGCTGCCGGAAGATTATTCGGGCTACGCGTTTCTCTCCTACGAAAGCCAGCCGCTACCTACAAAACATCTCTCCGCGGCCGAAGTCCTGCGCTTCCGCGATCAGGCTTGGCATACCTATTTCTCCAACCCTGCTTACCTCGCTCTTGTCGAAAGCAAGTTTGGTCTCGCCCAGAGGAAAAATGTAGAAGAAATGAGCAGGATTCAGTTGAAGCGAAAGTTGCTCGAGGCATAGCCTGGAGCTTCTTCCGCCGAACAGAACCAAGGAGAAATCCTGCGACACATGAATGACGAGATTCGAGTTCTGTTCCTCAATCCCGAGCAATATTTCGATTTTGAAAAAGAGCCTTCGAATCTGGAGCTGCGGCTCCCGATTCTGAATTGCGGTCTGAATATCCGGCACCGCGATCATATTTATCAGCGCGACCTGCGGGCGCATGGTCGACAGGAAATGAACGAAGCGGTCTGGCGGCAGACGCTCGAATTTGATCCGCACCTCGTCATCTATTCGACGACGTGGCCGCACGAATCCCTCGACGCCAGCGTCCTGAAAAAAATCCTGAACAAGGGGATTCCGATTCTGACTCATGTGTGGGATACGCATATCGAGCCGGCTCCGCACGAGTGGGATTGGTTCACGAGTTGCTCGCATTTTGCCGTCGCCGACTCGGTGACGAATTTTTCCCGCTATCATTCTCTGGCGCGCCATCTCGGCAGTCCCGAAGTCCTGCTGACGACCGGAAACCTCGTCTTCACCGATGTCTTCCAACGCAAGCCACTGCAAAAAATCTTTGATGTGGCGATGGTCGGAAGCATGGAAGGGGGCCGTGTGGCGTTTATCAATGCCGTGAGCTCGCGGCTCGCATCCAAAGGTCGGAACCTTCACGTCGCTGGCGGACTCGTTGACAGCAAAAAAGGAAGTGGGCGCGACGCGGCAAGCGATGGCTGGGTGTCGCCCGAAAAATACGCCGACATTCTCAACCAGAGCCGAATCGGGCTGAGCACCCAAACCGATCCGCACCGGAGCCAGATCAAAGGCAAGGTGTTTCACTACATGTCCTGCGGGATTCTCTGCCTCACCGATCGGAACGCTGAGATCGAGCAGATCATTCCCGACGATTGCGTTGTCTATTTTGAATCCGAGGAAGATTGTGCGGAAAAAATCCATTACTATCTGGAAAACGAAGCGGAGCTGAACCGGATCGCCACTGGAGGTTACGATTGGTTCCATAATACGTTTGATTACAAAAAATTCTGGTCCGCCACGCTGCCGGCTATCTTGGAGCAAAAACATTTTTCCAAGCCTGCCTGGCTCAGAACCCCGGCCCCGGCTCCTTTGTTATTTTCCAGCGCTCGTACGTCTGATGAATCCGGTACTCCGGAATTGGCACGAAATTTCTCCGGCGGGAACTTTGCTGCCGTCGCGCAGGGTGAAGCCGACGGATCTTGGCGGCATTTCGCCGCGCAGGGACTCGTCGGCAACACGCGTCCAGCCTTGGAGGGGCTTGCGCAGTTCGGCAATCCTGAGGCACGTTTTTATTCCGGGGTTTCCTCTTGGATTTTCGGTGATGACGCCGCTGCACTGAAAACTTTGGAAGGGATCGATCTTCCTGCTGCCGTTCGGTTGCGGGAATTGATTTCACGACCGCGCATCGACGTCCTGACCCAATGCCCTGCGGGATCCAGCCAATATGTGCCGGATTTTTCCTCCTGCGCGGAGGATCGGTTTCGAATCAAAAACATCGCTACCGAAGGAGGAGACGGGCTGCGGCATTCGCGTGTTTCCCCCGGCACCGATGTTCGAGATTTTTTGAGCGGCGATTTTAGCCCGGCGTTTTATCTTTGCCGCGAAATCGAATGGATGGCCCTTCCCACCAACCTTCACAAGCTGGAGTGCCCGGTCTTTGGCCACACCGAAGACTACGATATTCACGTGCAGGCGATTTTTTCTCAGTATGGCCTTTTCGACAGCGTAGTGACTTGTGGCTCCCACGAATGGAACGCCTTGTCTCGCATGCTTCCGGTGCCGGTCTGCACGTTTCCGAAGGCATATGGCCTTCAGAATGGCCTTCCTGAACTCGGCAAAGATAAGCGCGACATCGACCTCTTTTTTTCCGGGACAATTTTTCACCCTTACCACCCGGACAAGGCAAAGTTCGTCAACGGACTGCTGGATCGTGTGGACGACTCGCTAAACCTGAAAGTGATTTCCAGTCACCTTCTCCCTGACGACTATTTCAAGCTATTAGGTCGCACGAAAATCTGCCTGCCCTATGTGCGCTTCGATGGTTCGATGCCGACGCGTGGGATGGAAGCTCTGGCGATGGGAAACGCGCTCATTGTTCAAAAAGGTTGCTCGCTTCCTGCTTACTTTGGCGAAGAGGACGGAGTTTTTACCTGCGACTATTCGAGCGCTGAGTTGCCGGCTTTGATCGAAAAAATTTCGAAGAACTGGCCGGACGTCGCCCCGCAAGCCGAGCGCGGCGCGCGCCGGATTCGCGAAGAGTTTTCGATGCGGAAGGTGACATCGGAATACCTGCGGTTCCTCACCGTGTTGGCCGCGATGGCTCCGCGGCGGGAAAAGCATGCTCTTGGCGACACACGCAGCAAGCGCTCGGTGATCAGCGTCGGCTGGACGCACGATTCCGACTATTATCTCGAATCGCTTGCCGCGATGTCCCGCAATTTTGCAGATACCGCTTGGTTTTCACCGACGGCGATCAACGATTTTGCCCGGGAACTCTTGCTCTTTCACGCGACCTCGGCGGACCAGAAAGTTGTTGATAAGATCACGCGGTGGGGACGCTGGCCGGTTCCAGTTCCTGAGTTTCTCGGCAAGGCGCTGGACCTTCTGCGTGGCGGTATCGCCATGTTCCCCCGCTTCCTCGCTTTGCAGTTCAACCTCATGCGCGCTCTTCACCATTTTGGCGGAGCGGCGGTCGAGGTTGGGAAGATGGCGGAAGCGATCGCGGAGTCGCACGAATCCGACTGGGATATTGGCCCGCTCGACGACGTTTTGCCTTACGACTTTTTCCCCGATCACTTCAACTACCGCTCATACTTCGACCTGACGGTGAACGTGCTGAGCGAGAGGAAAGAAAGAGCCCCCGGGCTTTTCCCTCTGATTCGCGCCTCTGCCGCACACTACTTGACGATGGCAGGCGGTTCGGTCGAGTGCGCGCGCAAGGCTGTCGAGTGGGATCCGGAATTTCCGCTCTATCGGGTCGATCTAGCCAAGCGGCTCGCCGCCACGAAAAGTTTCCGCCAGGAGGCTGCGCAAATCCTCGCGGCACTCGCTGGTGAGGATATCATTCCCCTCGGCGCGTGGGACGAATTACAGAAGTTGAATCTCTCGTCAGAACTTCCGCCGGAGACGGCGCAAGCGCTGGCCGTTCGGATCGGTCGCATCCGGGCCCGGATCGAGCAGAAACGCTAATCATGGAGACAACCTCACAACATCTTTCGCGCGAGCAGCTCATCGCTTCCCTGCGATCCTGCGCGGCATCGGTTGCCGGCTCGTCGACTGCACTTGCTGCGCAGATTGCCGCTGAAAAATTTTCGTTTGAATCGGAATTTGCCGTAGCGTGCGGCGGGGGGCTGAGCGAAATCCTTGCGGTTCCGGCGCCAGCTCAAGGCCAGGAGACACCAGTACTGCCGCTCGGGACTCTCCAGCAGGTTTTGGCTCAGCAGTCGCCGCAGCCGTGCGTAATTCCGCCGATCCAAGGCGGCAAAACCAAGCGTCCTCTCTGGACAGTCGCCATTCCTGCGTGCGATCCGAATCCTGAATACTTTTCAGTCCTTCTCTCGCGTGTGGTTAGGGCGCTCTCTAAAACTGCGTCATGGGAAATTGTGATTGTTGACGGGTCTTCAAAAAAAGAAGCGTTCGCCTCGGTGGCCGATCTGCTTTCCAAGCACGCCATCAGCATCTTTTCTCTCTCAGAGGGCGCGGGTCCGCTTGCAGCCCGAAACGAGTGCCTCCGTCGTGCTCGGGGCGAATTTGTACATATCCTCCAGCAAGATGATTTCGTTTTTGAACATTTTTATTCTGAACTCGGAGCCGCTTTGAAGTCGCATCCCCAGGCCGGGTTAGCCGCCTGTCGCAACGAGTTTATCGATTCCCGTGGGCAGGTGATTTCGATCAAGGCCGGTCAGGAAAAAAGCGGTCTCTATTGCGACACGACTTTTGCCGTCGTGTGGGCTTATCGAATTCCCTTTTCCGCGGTGGTTGTGCGACGAGCGCTTTACGAAAAGCTCGGTGGATTTCACGAAGACCTCGGACTCTGGGCGGAATGGGAGATGCGCGCGCGGCTTCTTGCCGCTTCGCCGCTCTGGTTTCATCAGGACGTATTGATGTTGCCCCGCCTTCACGCCGCGAGCTGGCGGCAGAAAGAAATGCGTGCGGCCCGCGGTCTGGACGCATGCGCCCAGGCTGTTTCCAGAGCAATCAAATACTATCCTGCGTCTATCTCCAAGGATTTCGGGAAGATCTCTGCCGATCTTTTCGCCCGGGAATTCGCCCACTTTGGATGCTGCCTGGTCACCGCCAATCAACTTCGCGAGGGAATGGTTCATTTCGAAGCGGCGACACGCCTCAGTTCGCACCCGAATATTTTGGAAATTGCGAAACGAAGATCCTTCCACCTGCTCAAGTCCCAAATGTTGAAGACGAGCGCCACACCAACCAGTTCGCCAAGCCAAGACCAGCCGCAATCGGCGGCGGCTGACGGAGATTTTTTCCCGGCGGACGAACTGCAAAATCTGCAATCAGTCGTGGCGGCCTACCGCGCTACTCCGGCGGATCCTGACGCGGTCGGGCAGGCCCGGGCCTTGCGCAACGGACTTTGCACCTACCTGCTGGATGCCGAGGCGGCTTCACTCCAAAACCTTTTTGCCGGCAACTTTAAAAAAGTATTTTTATTGGTTTGGGAAAGCGGCATTACGGCGGAAGATGCGGGCGACGAGGAAAAACAACTTGCGCAGCGCGCCGTCGAGATTTTGTCGGCATCATCGGGCGATCCTCGCGGTCTGCTCGCCACGATGCTGCTTTTTCCGGCCCATCGAGCGGTTCTCAAAGTGGAATTTTCAGGCAAGCCGGATTGGCTCTTGGGAATGTACATGGACTATCTTTTGGCCAGCCCGGATGGCTTTGTGCTGCCGGGCGAAGCCGATCGGTATTGGGAGCATCTGTCCGCCATTCTCACATCGGCAGGGGACGAGATTGCCCGCAGAACCACGGCGTTGTCCGTGAAGAACGCTCTTTTTCAAGTGGCGCTTAGACTCAATGTGATTCCCGCATACTTCTCGGAGCGCGACATGAAGGAGCTCATGCGGATGCGGGCTCGGGTGGTTCGGTTTCTCCTGGAGCAAAATGGCCATCGCCTTGAAGCGACGTTTCCACCGCGGCCGTTTCACCGCAAAAAAATTCGGGTCGGTTTTCTCAGCGCGCATCTCGGACCGCAAACCGAGACTTATACAAGCGTGCCTTCGTTTTACCTCGACCGGGAAAAATTTGAGATTCACCTCTTCGTGCTTGGGAGCAATCCGAGCGCCATCGAGAATCACGCTCGCAGCGTGGCCGATTCGTTCACCGTGTTGCCACCGCAACTCGCCGCACGTATCGCAGCCTTGCGCGGCGCCGAGCTCGATGTGCTCGTCATTGGTACAAACATGACAGCTGTCACCAACGACGTTACGCTTCTGGGCTCCTGTCGATTGGCACCCATCCAGATCGCGTCGAGTTCCTCGCCCATGACTCCCGGACTGCCACACCTCGATGGATTTCTGTCGGGAATTGTCCACGGTTACGATGCGTACAGCGGACAATATAACGAGCGGCTCCTCCTTTTCGACGGCGCCATTAGCTGTCTCGAATATTCGGTGGACCGTCCGAAAACTGAAACCGTTTTCAAACGCCGGGATTTTGGAATTCCCGACGGGGTTCCGATTTTTGTCAGTGGGGCAAATTTCTTTAAAATCCTACCCGAGCTTCAGGCCACTTGGGCCAAAGTTCTCCAACGAGTTCCGGGCTCGTATCTCCTCCTCCATCCTTTTAATCGGAACTGGTCGAGTCGGTATCCGATCGCTCGCTTCCGGCGCGATATTTGCCGGGTGTTCGAGCAGGCGGGCGTTGATCCCGCTCGCATCGTCATTTCCGAAAAGACGCTTCCTTCCAGTGCGGATGTTTGCCAGCTCATGGCCTTGGGTGACGTCTATCTCGATTCGTTCCCTTTTTCCGGCAGCGTCTCTCTCGTGGATCCTCTGGAGGCGGGAGTTCCGCCCGTTGCGTGGCGCGCCTTCTCCACGCGCGGTCTCATGGCGGCTTCGATGCTTTCTGACCTCGATCTTCGCGAACTCGTGGCGGAATCTGAGGAAGAGTATGTCGCATCGGCTCGTCCGTCTCGCTACCGATGCGCAGGAACGTGAACGGATCAGCGCGAAAATCCGTTCAGCCATGGCTGCCGGTCCGAGATTTTTTGATGTCCAAAAATATGGCCGGGAAGTCAGTCGCGTGCTGGAGGAAGTCGTCCTTGCGGAACGCAAGACCGAGGCGGTTCCCGCTAGCAAAGAAATCGTTCGCCGCGCGGAAACGGCTTTGGTTTCCGGGCGGCTCGGTGAGGTCGAGGACCTTTGTCGATATTTGCTTGAACGTGAACCGGCGACTGCTGCGTGCTGGGCTTTGCTCGCCGAACTCGCCCGCCGATGTGGCGACCTCAGTTATGCCTCCGATCTCATCAGCCAAGCTGTGGAACTGGAACCCAACCGCGCGGACTTTTGGAGCGCACTCGGGGAAATCCGCCGCGAAAACGCGGACTCCGATGGCGCGATGGAAGCGTTCAACCGTGCCCTCGAGCTAAGCTCGGCCCTCCCGAACGCGTGGCTTGGAAAGGCCGTCGTGCACGCCGGGCGGAAGGAGTTCGCGGAGGCGGAAAAAGCCTACAGCCAAGCACTCGTTTCCTCGAAAGACCGCGTAGAGACCGCCCGAATTCGCGTGAGCTTCGCCAGCTTCCTCAAGGAGCAAAAAAGGATAAAGGAGGCGATCAAGCAGATGCACCAAGCGGTTTCGGCGGCACCCGACTCGTGCGAGACGATGCTTCTTCTTGGATCATTTCTCAGGGAAAGCGGCGACTTGGTTGAAGCCGCTTCAACCTTCTCTCGCGTCGTCAAAAAATTCCCGGATTCCGCCAAGGGCTGGATCGAATGGGGCAACGTTCTCCTTCTTTCGGGCAAATGTGGCGAAGCAGTTGAAAAAATGCGGAAGGCGGTGGCCTGTCAGCCGGACGACCCCGACGCCCTGTTCAATTTGGGACATGCCTTGCAGCGGAACGGTCAGCGCACGGAGGCTCTCCAGGCATATCGCGATGCAGAACGCGCTGGGTGCGATGCCGAGGATTTACACACCCGGATCGGAGCGCTTTTGAAAGAGTAGGTGCAACGCAGCGCCGGCCTTTTCCATCAAGGCTGTGGTTATAAAAAACCGAGATGGCCGGGCGGGAAACCGCGGCGGCTGCGAGCGACGAAGAACTGCTCAGCGATGAGCTTCCATATAGGTGCAAATGGTCGCAGCGATGGCGGAGGGGCTGAGGTTGCTGGCTTCGCGAGCATGGGTCGGATCGCTGTGGGGCCGAGGAATTCGTCTTCTGTTCCCAAGCGCAGGAGGCGTGCATGCTGCCGTCCGGAATTGTCTGTCAGCCATTCCGAAACAGCAGATCCAAATCCACCAATCCGGCTGTGTTCCTCGATGGTGACAACCAGTTCGTCCTTTGTGAAGTAGCGCAGGAGGGCCGAGGTATCCAACGGCTTAATACTGGCACAACTGCAAACCCGGGGGCACAGGCTGGTTTGCTCAAGAATGTCGGCGGCCCTGATCGCGGCCGACATCAGGCTGCCGGTTACAAGCAGGGTGACCCTGGAACCTTGCCGAACTTGTTTCCAGACACCAAATGAAAAGGCTGGTCGTTCCGGGAAAAAGGCGGATTCGCCCTTCGCGCCAATGCGGATGTAGGTGGGGCCGTTCTCGCTCAGGGCAGCGCGGAGGCAGGAGCGAAGTTCCATCGGGTCGGCGGGAGCCAGCACGCGCATGCCGGGGAGGGTGCGCATGGCGGCGATATCCTGGAGCGCGAGATGGGATTCGCCTTTGGCGATTGCGGATAGTCCGGTGTCGGTGCCGACGATCACGACCGGCAGGCCATGATAACAGACATCGAATTTAATTTGATGAAGATACTCGGAGCTGGCGGAGGACGCATTGAGGACGCACAAGGGCCTCAGGCCAGAGCTGGCCAGTCCCGCGGCGAGGCCGATCGTGGCGCCGCGTTCTCCACTGGTATCGAAAAGTTGCTTGGGCTGGGCGCTGCCAAATTTTTGAAACAGTGTGGGCTCGTCGAGTGCGTTGAGCACCACGAGCCGTGCCTCGGTTGCGGCCAGACGGCTGGCTTCATCGACGAGGGCATTTTTCATCGCGTCAGCTCCTTTCGCGCAGTTTCAACTTCTTCCTCGGAGGGAGGCCGGTTGGCCCAAAGATCCTCGCTGGCAAAACCGATGCCGTATCCCTTGTTCGTGGAGGCAATGAGGGCAAGCGGGCGTTCCTCATCGCGCTGTTCTTTGAGGATTTTACCGATGGCGGTTGTATCGTGTCCGTCCACTTCACGTGTTTCCCAGCCGAAAGATTTCCATTGAGCGACGGAAGGGTTCTTGCCGGATGGACGGGCGAACTTGTTGGTTTCGACGATGGCGGTCAGATTGCTCAGACCGAGCTGAGCGGCGATTCGCGCCGACTCTTGGACGGAATTGGCGCAAAAATCATCACCGATCATGATATAGATTTTGTAATTTTGCTCCAAGGTATGTGCGGCCAGCGCCATGCCTACGGTTACACCAAGGCCTTGTCCCGGGAGATTCAGTGACCACTCCAGTCCTGGGACACTGTGTGGCGCGGGTTGCAGGGCCAATCGGCAGCCTTCTTTATTGAATTGTTTTAATTCTTCACTTGGGAAAAAGCCGCGGCGTGCGAGTACCGCATACAATATGGAAATGGAGTCGCTTTTATTGAAGAGGAAGCGGTCGCGGTTGGGGTCGTCTGGACGGGTTGGATCGATGCGCAGGATGGTCCAGTAAAGGGCGATCAGCAGCTCGACGCAGGAAAGCGAAGTGCTAGGCAGCACGGTCTTTGATTGGTGGCTGAGCGCGATCACCTCAAGGCGCAGCTCGCGGGCAACCTGTTCCATGCTTTCGAAAGCCGGTTTGGTGGCAAAAGGGGGGCGCGTGCGTGCCATGGCGGGCAAAAGGTTACTAACGGCACAGGCAAATGCAGGCTAAAATTTACATATTGGAAAATTCCGCCGGTACCAGGCAGTCGAACGGACCGCCAGCGTCGAAGGTTGAGTTTTTGATACTAAACTACAGGCTTAGCTAAGCTTAAGGTAATTCCAAAAGTGCCGATGGCTGGATTTGCATGACCGCGGTCAAACCATCCCCGCAAAAACTTCAACAGATCGCCCAGCAGTTGCCGGCTTCGCCCCAAGTGCTCGCTTTGCTCAACGAACTGTTGATGGATGTGAATTCCGGTCTCGACGAAATCTCAGATTTGCTCCGGCGCGACACGGCACTCGCGGCGCGCATTATACGCATCAGCAACAGCGTGGCCTACGGTTCGTCGGGCGGCATCGCGTCGATCGAGGAGGCCGTCAACCGCGTGGGTTTTTCCGAAGTCTACCGGCTCACCGGTCTCGCCGCCGCCGTCCAAATCATCGACCGCAACCTTTCCTTTTACGGCATCTCGGCGGATCAACTTCGTAACAATACGCTGGTTGTCGCGTTTGCCATGGATTCGTTGGCAAAATCAACCGGCATCGATGCGCGGGTGGGCTACACCGCCGGCCTCATGCGGTTGGTGGGCAGGCTCGTGTTGGATCACTATGCGAAATCGATCACGCCTGCGCCGGCAAATTTCCCGCGCTCCGGCACACCCGCTCTGCTCGACTGGGAGGCATCTGTTTTCGGCTGCACCAATGCCGAGGTGGGCGCCATCGTGATGTCGCAGTGGCGTTTCCCCGCTGGGATTACAGAACCAATCAAACAGCACTATTATACCCAGAAGCCCATCGGGACGGAAAGCCGCACGGCTTGTTTGCTCAACGTCGCTTGCGGCGTGGCCACCGAACTCGGCTTCGGCTTGCCGGGAGAGCAGGGCTATTGGACCGAGACTCCGGAGAAGCTGCAACTGGCAGGTTTGATGGATCATCAGGTGCGTCAAAGCGCGATCGATGCGAGCGTGGGTTTTGAAGCGATCAAAAATTCACTCTACTGAGGCGTTCACCCGATCGTTCGTGGGCAAAGGTTGAGCAGTTTTTGCCCGGGAATGCGCAATGGAGGGCCTTGCCCGCCGGATGGGACGTTTGCTAATCTACGGGCATGCTCCCTCGCTCTGCGCCCCTTTGGATTAAAGGCCGGTTTGCCGGTTGGCGGAGCTATTTTTACGGGATGTTGGCCTTGGCTCTTGTTGCGGGTTCGTCTTTCTTGGGCGCCGCCGAGGACAAGCCGGCCGCGGCGGCTCCGGCGGCCAATTCCAGCGCCAGCTGCCTCGAGTGCCATAGCGATCACACGCTGACCATGCGCAAGCAGAAGCGCGAGGTCTCGATTTTTGTCGATCAGGCTAAGTTGGGCAAATCCGTCCACGGGACGCTCGATTGCATCGATTGTCACGAGGGTTTTGATGGCGAAGCGGTGCCGCACAAGAAGCCGATGACGGTGGTCAGTTGCGCCTCCTGTCATGAGGAAAAGGACATTGCGAAAAAGCATGCCTTCCACGCCGACTTCGCCGGCAAGACTTCACCGAAGGCCGCAAATCTGACCTGCGTCACGTGTCACGGCACGCACGAAACAGTCAAGTTGCGTTCGCCGCTGGCGCCTTTTGCGCCCAAGCAGCAGGTTGAAAGCTGTGGCAAATGCCATGACTCCGCGCTCAAGCAGTTCACCGCGTCCGCCCACGGCAAGGCTTTGGCGAGCGCCGTGCCCGACGCTCCGCTTTGCCTCACCTGTCACAACAAACCCGTGACCAACGGCCATGAGCCGGCCACGGTGCAGTTGAAGATCGCGCAGGCGCAGCTTTGCGAATCCTGTCACGTGCAAAAAACCGCGGTCGCCGACCAGACGCTGCGGGGCACGGGTTTTGTCTCCAGTTTCGATAAGAGCGTGCACGGTGCCGCGCTCCAAAAGGGCAAGGCGGAAGCGGCCAACTGTGTCGATTGCCACGGCGCGCATGAAATGAATCGCGCGATCGCCATTGGTTCCAAAATCAATAAACAGAACCAACCCGAAACCTGCGCCAAGTGCCACGAGAAAACGGCCGCGCAATATGCCGACAGCGTTCATGCTGTCGCGCTGAAGAAGGGTAATCTCGATTCGCCGGTTTGCACCGATTGCCATGGCGAACACGAGATCAAGGCCCACACCGATCCCGGTGCGCCCATTCACGAACGCAACGTCGCCCAACAGGTTTGCGCCAGCTGTCACGCTTCATTGAAGCTCACGCAGAAATACGGCCTTTCCTCGAAATCGTTCCAGACCTTTGCCGACAGTTATCACGGACTCGCGGCGCGCGGTGGTGCGGTCGAAGTCGTTAACTGCGCGAGTTGCCACGACACGCACGCCATCAAGTCGCACCTCGATCCTACTTCGACCGTGCACAAGTCCAACCTCGTGCAGACTTGCGGCCAGTGTCATCCCGGCGCGAATACACGCTTCACCGTGGGCTCCGTTCACGTGAGCACCGATGCGGCGAGTTCGTCCGGTTCGACCGATAAGAACAGCGCCATCATCCAACTCGTGGCCAATATCTACGTGTGGATGATCGTAGTGGTGGTGGGCGGAATGTTCATCCACAACGCGCTCGATCTCTTCAAAAAAATCCGTCGCAAGCTCGCCATTCAGAAAGGCCTGATTGAAGAGGAACACGTCGAGCATCGCCTCTACCTGCGCATGACCGTGCACGAACGCCTGCAGCACGCGGTGCTTGTCATCAGCTTTGTTTTGTTGGTGGTGACTGGTTTCATGTTGCGCTATCCCGAGGCCTGGTGGGTCGTCGCGATTCGCAATCTCAGCGCGGGCGCCTTCGAATGGCGCAGTCTCATCCATCGCATCGCGGGCGTTGTCATGCTGGCCGCGGGCGTCTGGCACGTGAGTTATCTGTTGTTCACCAAGCCCGGTCGCTCGCTGCTCTGGGATTTGTTGCCGCGCTGGCGCGATTTCTCGGACCCGATCAAGGTCATGAAATACAATCTGGGCCTCGCTTCGTCCAAACCCGATTTCCCGCGCTTCAGTTACATTGAAAAGGCGGAGTATTGGGCGCTCGTCTGGGGCACGCTGTTGATGGGCGTGACTGGTGCTATCTTGTGGTTCGACAACACCTCGATGGGACTTTTCACCAAGCTCGGCTTCGATATTTCGCGCGTCATCCACTTCTACGAGGCGATTCTCGCCACGCTGGCGATCATCGTCTGGCATTTCTATTTCGTGCTCTTTAACCCGGACATTTACCCAATGAATCTCGCCTGGCTGACCGGCCGCATGTCGGAGCGCGAGATGCTTGAAGAACACCCGTTGGAGCTGAAGCGTCTGAAAGAAGAAGAAGCGAAGAAAGCCGCGCAGGAAAAAACTCCGCCGCCGGAAATGTAAGCTCGTGGTGTAAACCCCACCGCATTCACAAACGTTCGAGATGGAACGCTTTGACCTCAACGCGTTGGTTTGGCCCAAGGTAAAGAGCATTGGTTAGTACGCGGTACGTTTCATTTCCAGCGAGACGGCGCGTTCCGACCACGATCCTCCCGCCAATCTTAAGGTTGCTAGGAACTTAAGACTGCTTAACGTGACTGCTCCCGCCATGTCAGGACTTTCCTCCGAACTGCTCATCCTCTTCCTGCTTTTATTGGCCAATGGCCTTTTTGCCATGGCGGAAATCGCAGTGGTTTCGGCCCGCAAAGCTTGGCTTAAAGGGCTGGCCGACAAGGGGAATGAACGCGCCAAAGCGACTCTGGCCATCGCCCGCGATCCGAGTCGTTTCCTCTCAGCCGTTCAAGTCGGCATTACCTTGGTGGGCGTACTGGCGGGAGTTTTGGGCGGAGCGACGCTCACCCGCATGATCGAGGAGCTGCTGTTGTTTCACGACCTGTTTGCCGAATATGCGCATAATATCGCGCTCGGCATCGTCGTGACGGGAATCACGCTCGCTTCGGTCGTGATCGGCGAACTCATTCCCAAGCGTCTCGGCCTCATTAATCCTGAGCGCATCGCTTTATATATCGCGCCCACGATTAATAACCTCGCGCGGCTTGTCTCGCCTGCCGTGAGTCTGCTCACGTTTTTGACCGATGGCATCCTGCGGGTTTTCGGGGTCAAAGCGCAGCCGTTGGAAAAACCTGTTTCCGAAGAAGAGGTGAACATCCTCATCGAGCAGGGTATGCACGCGGGCGTCTTCAACAAAACCGAAAAGGAAATGGTGGCCGGCGTGCTTGAGCTGGATCAGTTGCCCGTCACCGCGATCATGACGCCGAGGCCGAAAATCGTTTTCCTCAATCTCGACGATCCCGAAGAGGCCAACTGGCGCAAAATCGTCGCGAGCGGTCACTCGTATTTCCCCGTCTTCCAAGGCAACCGCGATCAAGTGCTAGGACTTGTTTCCGTGAAAGCGCTTTGGGCGCACTCCGCGATCGGCGTATCCACCAGCCTGAAAAACCTGATGGTCCCGGCGCTGATCGTGCCGGAGACGATGACGGCGATCCAACTGCTTGAATCCTTCAAGAAATCCAGCCGCCACATTGCTCTCATCAGCGACGAATTTGGCGCGATCCAAGGGCTGACGACTCTCATCGACGTTTTGGAAGCTATCGTGGGCGATCTGCCCGCACAAGGCCGTCGTGAGGCGCCGGGCGCGAGACAACGCGAGGACGGTTCCTGGCTGGTCGACGCCACGCTGGCGATCAGCGACGTCAAGCGTATGTTTAAGTTGGATACGCTGCCGCACGAAGAGGAAGCCGACTTTCAAACGCTGGGCGGTTTCGTGATGACTCATTTCGGACGCATCCCGGCGGCGGGCGATTATTTCGACCACGAAGGCTGGCGCTTCGAAGTAGTCGACATGGACCGCCACCGCGTCGACAAGGTCCTTGTTGCAAAAGCACCCGCATCGGCGGTGGAAAAAGCCGCGGGGTAGAATCCGGTGTCATGAACACCCGGCTGAAAGTCTTGTTTGTTTGCGCGATGAACAAGCAGCGCAGTGTGACGGCCGAATGTCTTTATCGGAATGATCCACGGCTCGAGGTCCGCTCGGCGGGTGTTCGGGAGGGGGCGGCAAGGCGGGTGAGCGAAGCGGACCTCAAATGGGCGGACGTTGTTTTTGTGATGGAGCGGGATCAGAAGCAGTGGATCGCCGAACGCTTTCGCGAAACGGATTTACCGCCCATCGACGTATTGGATATTCCGGACGATTTCGACGTCATGGAGCCGCAGCTCCAGGAAATCATGCGCTCGTTGCTCGATCCCGAACTCGATCACTTGGTGCGCACGAAAAAGCCGCAACCTTGATGGTCGCGGCTTTTTTCAAACTAGAGGTATTGACTGGATTGGCTCAGAACAGCTTTCCGGCGACGACGCCGACGGCGGAAATCGGGCCGGAGTCGCCCATGCCGTCGACGGCGCTGTCCACTTTGCGCAGGGTGGCCTGAGCGTCGCGAATCAGTTGGTCGTTGGTGATGAGCTGGCCGAAAGTGCTGTTCGGATTGTTCAGCTTTTCGGAGAGGTCGCGCAGGTTCTTCACGACGAGCTTGATGTTATTCCCGGCTTCCTCGTCATACACCAGCGTGCCGACGGTGCCTTTACCGGTTTTGACTTGATCGATAATGGTCTGCGTATTTGCGAGGAAGGTGCGCGCATCGGCCGCGGCGCCCTTGATCTCGTTGACGGTGGCAAGCAGTTCGTTGTAAGCGGCGGGATCGTTGACGAGCTTGCCGAGGGTTCCCTCGCCGTTGCGGATCTTGGCGGTGATCTCCTCGACGTTGGCCATGGTGGCGGAGATTTTCGCGCTGTTTTCGGCGACGAGCTTGTCGAGTTTTTGGAAGAGACCACCTTGGCCGTCGGATCCGCCGGAAAACGAGGCGAGCGCGTTTTTGATGTCCTGGCCGAGGCTGCCGAGATCGGCCATAACCTGGTTCAAATCGCCAACATCCCGGGTGCGGAGCTCTGAGCCCGGCTCATGAACACCTGCTTCGGGACTGCCGAGGTTGAGCGAAACGTAGTTGGTGCCGATGAGGCCGGCCATCGAGATGGAGGCGACGGAATCCTTGGCAATTTTATACTGCGGTTGGATGTTGAGCACGGCTTCGGCGCGGCTGCCGGTGAGCTGGGTGCGCTCGACGATGCCGATGCGGACGCCGGCCATGCGGACGTCGTCGCCGGCCTTGAGTTCCTTGAGCGTGCGGAAACCGGCCACGACGGTGTAGCCCTTCTTTGTGTTGACGCTGTTGCCGCGCAGGGCGTCGAAGGTCACCCAGGCGAGCACGATGCCGATGAAAAAGAAAACGCCGACGCGGGCGGACATTTGTGTGTGGTTCATAGTTAGGCCTCCAGTTTTTGATAACGGGGATTCTTAAGGTCGATTTGCGGATTTAAAAAGTCGACGACGTCCGGGTCGGTGACGCGACGGAGCTCGTCGGCGGTGGAAACCGTGCGCAGCGTGCCTTTCATGAGGATCGCGATGCGATCGGCGATGGTGAGCGCGAGGTCGCGGTCATGGGAAACGACGATGGTCGTGACTTGGAACTCATGTTTCAGCGTGGCGATGATTTCGCTGATGGTGGCGGACATCACCGGGTCGAGTTCGGAAGTGGGTTCGTCGTAGAGGAGAAGCTGAGGCTCCATGACCAGCGCGCGGGCAATGGCCACGCGTTTCTTCATGCCGCCGGAGAGCTCGGAAGGGAATTTTTTCGCGGCGTTTTCCAACGAGAGAATTTTCAACGCCCGCATCACGCGTTCGCGGATTTCGTGCTTGGTGCAGAGACGGTGCTCGAGCGGATAGAGCGCGAGGTTTTCGTAGACGGAAAGGGAGTTGAAGAGCGCGCCCGCCTGGAAAACGAGGGCGAGGGCAAAACGATCGCGGGTGTCGGGATCCGTGGGATCGTAGCCGTTGATGCGAACGGTGCCGCTGTTCGGAGTTTCGAGGCCGGCGATGTGGCGGAGAAGCACGCTTTTGCCCGAACCGCTGGGACCCATGATGACGAAGATTTCCCCAGGCTTGATGGTGAGGCTGACGTCTTTGAGGACGGTTTGGTTGTCGAATTTCTTCGACAGGTGGGCGACCTCGACGCCGACCGGGTTGCGGTCGGTGCGGTTATGAGTTGTGGGGGGCTTGTTCATTACGCGAGGGCCTTGGTGATGAAGTAGTCGAGGATCAGGATGGTGACCAGCGAGAGCACGACTGAGCGGGTGACGGCGTAACCGATTTCGCGCGGACCGCCCTTGGTGCGCAGGCCGGTGTTGCAGGCGATGAGCATGATGCAGAAGCCAAAAATCTCGGCCTTGAGCAGGCCCTTGAAAACTTTTGCCGGTGTAAGGAAGGACGTGAGACTGTGGAAATATTGTTCGGAGCTGACGCCGATAAATCCGACGTATTCGCAAACGATCGCGCCGCCGAACCAGCCGATGACAATGCCGATGATTGTGATAATCGGCATGTATAACAACACGGCCACTAGGCGGGGGAGAACGAGGAAACGTTCCGGTGGAATGTTCATCGTCGTGAGCGCGTCGATTTCCTGATAGACCTTCATGGACGCGAGTTCGGCCGTGGTCGCGGAAGCGACGCGGCCTGCAAGCAGGATCGCCACCATCACCGGTCCGAGTTCGCGCACAAGGGATTCGCCGACGAGCGTGCCGATGACTTGTTTCATGCCGACCGACTGCAGGGTGAGGCCGGCCTGAAGAGCGAGCACAGCGCCGATGAAGAAGCTGAGAATGGAAACGATTGGCAGCGAAGAGTAGCCGCCAAAAAAGGCCTGCTCGACCACGCGCTTGATGATGCGCGGGGCGCTGGGCAGCGACACGAAGGCGCGGTACGCGAGAACGACCGCGCTGCCGAGTCCTTCGAAAACGGTGTTTACTTTATTCATGGCTGAGTGGGCTCGGTTTTGGCGGGCCTGCGTTTGAAATCGAAGAGGAAAATCCGCCAGCGACTCTCGGGTGTTTCACGTTTCCAACCGATCAGGCCGCACCCGATCGCAACGCGGTTGGCGGCAGTTCCTTTGTCGACGCTGAAAAGAGGCCCGAGGTGAAACTCACGCTGTGACGGAGAGCGGCGCCACGAGATGAAATTCCAGAGCAAGGTGTGCTTCCGGTCGTCGGGCGTTGCCTGATCGTAGCGGTAAATGGAGAAGAGCGGATCCCAGCTGAGCTTGATCGGCTCGTTGTACGGAAACAGCGACGAGAAGAGGCTGAGCGCCTGGAATTGTTTTTGGCCGGCGCCGTTGTCCCAATAGCTAACCAAAGGCCAGAGGTGTGTCTTGCGTGCAGGCGGCAGATGGGGTTTTTTTGCGCTGCGCTGGACATTCGAGTTCCAGACGAACCACAGAAAACGATTGTGCGTTTGGTCGAGACCGGCATCGGTCCAGGTCTTGTGACACCAGAGCGGCCAAAGCACCCACGTTTTGTCGATGCCCTTGCGGATCGAGTGCGTGTAGAACGGACCCCAACGGTTGACGTAGGCCTGGTCGCCGCGGCCCTGCACAAAAAGCGGCCAGAAATAACTCGTCTCGTGATACCGCACTGGAGAGATCCGGTCGGTATAACCAAAAAACGGCCCGACGAAGGTCTTTTTTGTGACTTCAGGGCTGGTGTAACTGGCATAAAAAGGCAGCACACCAAAGCTGACTCTCGGTTGTTCCTGCCAAAGCGCGTGCTCGTCTTTGTAGATGAGCGGCCAGAGATAAAATTGTTCGCGATAAGCGCCTTCTTTTTCGCGTCGACCGAAGAGCGGCCAGAATGTGAACCCATGGTTGCCCTCGCCCTCGATCTTGCGAAAAAACGGCCAGAGCACGGCGGTGGTCGTGACATTATGTTTTTCGGCGCGCGCGTAGATCGGGAATAACGTCCAGCTCAGATGATCGAGGCCAAAACGCTTGTGGATGGTGCCGTGAATCGGGAAAACCGCGTGATACGAAGTCGCAGGATCCTGCGTGTCGCGGGAAAAATAGACCGGCCACAAATCAAAACCGCCGGGCTGTATTTGGCGCCCGCCGGTCGCTGATGCGGTCGTTTCGCTTGGCTGGCCATCGGCACGGTAGCTGTTGATCAAATTGAAGAAACTCCATCGATGGCCATAGCGCGTGGTGTGGTAACTAAAAATTGGATACAAGAAGTAAGATGACCTGTTGCCATTGTCGGGATTGGTTTTCTCGACATAGAAAGGCCGGAAGCCGCCGGCGGTTTGGGCGGGTGCATCCTGCGTAGGATAGGCGCCATGGAAGAAAAACGGCCCGACTGCGCTCCACCGCACGGTGGGAGCCTCGGTTTCACCCTCGGTCTGGCCGACCCAGAACGGCCAGAGGTTTTGCTCGGCCGCGCGGAGCCCCAAAGCGGGCAGGGCGGCGAAACCCAGCAGCAGGCAGAAAGTCTGGCGTAGTGTGATGGTTTGTAGTTTCAAGCAGGCGCGGTCAGGCGCACCGGCCTCCAGCGGATGAGTCGGCAACCGTGGCGGGATCGGTGGATCGTTAGGGTCCTAACAATAGGGAGTAATTGGCTTTTGCAAAATATATTATGGGTCGGCTGAGGCTTGTGGCTGCGAAAGTGGTTACTTAACGCAGGCAATCGGAGTATGTTGAGACGGCGATACTCTCGCCCGGTTCCGGAATTCGAAAGTCGCTCGCGCCAAGGCCCGCCGTCCGCAGAGCGTCGCGCAACGCCTCGGGCGGGGCGTCGCGGCCTTCGTCGGTGAGGTGAAACGTGCCCCAATGCATGGCGGCGCTGACACGCGCGCCCAGATCGCGGTGGATTTGCACAGCCTCGGCCGGATTGCAGTGTTGTTCGCGCATAAACCAGCGCGGTTCATAGGCGCCGATGGGAATCATCGCAAAATCGGGCGGGCCGAGACGACGCCCGATCTCGGTGAAAAGCGTGGGATGATAACCGGTGTCGCCGGCGAAATAGATCCGTGCCGCCCCGGCGTTGATGAAAAATCCACTCCAGAGACGGCTGAATCGTGGGGAACTGAGCCGGTTGCTCCAATGCTGCGCAGGCGTGGCGGTGATGGCGAGATTTGGCGTTGGCGCGTGGTTTTGCCACCAATCGAGTTCCACGATCCGGCCGAAACCGGCGCGTTCCAAGAGGTCGCCATTGCCCAGCGGGGTGATGGCGAGCGGTTCGTGAACTTGCGAGAGCAGGCGCAACGTGGGCAGATCGCAATGATCGTAGTGATCGTGGCTCAGCAGGACGTAGTGAATCTCGGGCAGATCCTGGAAGGGAATGCCGGGAGGATGTGCCCGCGACGGCCCAAAACGCCCAAAAGGTCCGCAGGCGGGTGAATACACGGGGTCGGTCAGGAGATTTCCCTGGGGCGTTTCAAGCAGATACGTGGAATGATTGATCCAAGTGGCCCGAATGTCTCCCACACGGATGGGCGGACGAGGCGGAACGGTGAAGGCGATTTTTTTTGGCCAGGAAACGGAGCGGCTGGTGAATTTCCAGCGAAGGATTTCGCGCAGCCCGCGGTGTTCCATCGGCGATGGATTGAAGAACCGTTGCCCGTCGCAATGGTCGGAAACCGGGTAGGGCCTGGCGATGCTCATGGTCGGACAGGAACCTGCCCGCACTTCTTGTTTCTGGCAACGGAGGTGTGTTGAACGGCTGTTTGCCCGGACTGACGGCTTGCGGAAATCGGAGGAAGCAGGCTGTCTGGACGCATGACACCGACAACGATGCAAAATATCAGGAGTGCCGCGCCATGCGCATAAGCGGCGGTGTCGCACGCGGTGTCACGCTGGATGTTCCCAAGGGCGACGCTGTGCGTCCGGCCACGGACGGTATGCGTCAGGCAGTCTTTTCAAGCCTCGCGGCGCGGGTTCCGGGCGCGATATTTTTGGACCTTTTTGCTGGTAGCGGGGCATACGGGCTGGAGGCGTTAAGCCGTGGCGCGTCCGGCGGCACATTCGTCGAAAAAAACACGAAGACCGTCGGCTGTTTGCGGCGAAATATCGCGGCGGTCTGCAAAAGTCTGCGGCGCGACGAGTCCGGCTTGAAAGTATTGCAGGGCGACGTGCTCGAATGGACGTTGGGAGCGGTGGAGACGGCGCCGGATTTGATTTTTATCGATCCCCCGTACGAATTGATCGTCGAGGTGGGACCTAAGATTTTCGAGAAACTGGGGAAGCTGTTGCGACCGGAACTCGATCCCATTGTTGTCTTTGAAATGCCTGGGGAAATCACGCTGACGCCGGTGGGCTGGACCTGCGTCAAGCGGCTGGGAGGCAACGGCGCGCGCCAGCCTACGACGGCGTTTTTTAGAGCCAGCCCAGAGTCGACCTGACAATGGCGAGTGCCGCGACGACGGCGGTTTCGGTTCGCAGCACGCGCGGCCCGAGGTGGGCGAGGGCAAAACGATTTTCGCGGAAAGTCGTGCGCTCGGCGGGCGCCCAGCCGCGTTCGGAGCCGACGGCGAGGATGACGGGTTTTGCCGCGCAGCCTTTCAAGGCGGAGGCGAGGTCGGTGGAAGCCTCGTAATTGTCGAGTGCGATGCGCATGGCATCTGGCGGAAGGTTCGGCAAGAGCCCGGCGATGTCGCGACCGTGGGTGATTTTCGGCAGACGGGTGCAGAAAGCCTGAGCCGTGCCCGCGATGAGGTGGCGCCGCCATTCGCCGGACGTCCAAAGCGTGCTGTTGGCATAGGAGGTTTCTCCTCGTTCGGTTGTGACAAAATGAAGTTCGCCCACGCCGAGCGCGGTGGCTTCCTGAAGGATTTTTCGCGCGGTTTGCGGACGGGGCAGTCCGATAAGAAGCGTGATTGGCGGTAACGGATGGGTTGGTTCGCCCCAGGCGAACGCAAGGCCGAGGGTGGTACTGGAAATCTCGACGAGGGTCGCCTTGCCGCGAGGACCATTGATCAAGCCGGCGTCGAAGGTGTCGTCTTTTTGACGACGCAGCACTTCGAGAATGTGGATGGCGCGTGGATCGGTGCGGGGGAGTGGCGCCGCGATTTCCTCGGGCTCGAAGAGAACGATGTTCACAGAAGGCGGTTGGGCCGCGAAGAAATAATATACGTGGTGGCGGCTGGGTGGCGCAGAGCGAAGCGGCCGGGAATGGTGCGGCTGGAGGGAATCGAACCCTCGACACCTGCTTGGAAGGCAGAGGTTTTACCACTAAACTACAGCCGCGAGAGCCCTTAGCTTTTCTCGGGAGCGTGGGGGGTCAAGCTTTCGCTGCGAGGTTCTTGGGAATTGCAAGAATCGAGGTTTTTTTACAGAACCGGGCTTGGAAAGGAGTTGCGACGTTTTTGCGGGTGGGTTTGATCGGCGCATGGCATTTATTACCTCCGCCTCTGCCGGCAAAGGTCCGGCACTTCGTCAACCTCAGCAAGGCCGTCCGAATCTGAAAGCAGCCCAAGCCTTGGCCAAGCAGAAGTCTCTTGAAAAGAAATCCAAGAACTACCGGTTGCCCTTGGGAGAACTCGCTCTCTTTACCCAGCAGTTGGCCTCGTTGATCACCGCAGGTTTGCCCTTGGTGCAGAGTTTGGAAGCGCTGCAGGAACAGACGCAGGACTTGGTTTTCCGCATCATCATCCGTGAAGTGCGCATGGATATTGCGAGCGGTAATTCCTTTTCTTCCGCAGCCAAAAAATATCCAAGGGCTTTCAATACGCTGTTTGTCTCCATGGTCGAGGCCGGTGAAGCCTCGGGTGCGCTCGCGGAAATTTTGGGCAAAGTCGCCTCGTACTTTGAAGCGAGTGTGAAGCTCACCAAGAAGATTAAGTCCGCAATGACCTATCCGATCGCCGTCATCGGCTTGGCGGTCGTTTTGGTCAACGTGTTGCTGATTTTCGTGATTCCCGTGTTCGGTGATATGTTTAAGGACATGGGTTCGAAGCTTCCCGCGCCCACGCAAATACTCCTCGATACGAGTAACTTCCTGCGCGCATATTGGTGGCTGGTAGGCGGTATCTGCGTCGGTGCTTACTTTGGTATCCGCCGTTATATCGAAACCCCGAAAGGCAAAGCGCAGATGGATCGTTTAGTGGTAAAAGCACCAATTTTTGGCCCGCTTATCCATAAAATCGCGATCTCTCGTTTTTGCCGTACTTATGCCACGTTGATTAAGTCGGGTGTTCCCATTTTGCGCACGTTGGAAATTACGGCAGCCGCCAGTGGCAAGGTGCAGATCGAAAAGGCCTGCGACGATATCGCCAAACACGTCAGCCAAGGCGGTCAGGTTTCAGAAGTGCTGGGGGCTGATCCATTTTTCCCGCCAGTCGTGATGCACATGGTGAAGGCCGGTGAATCTACCGGTAACGTTGACGGCATGATGTCGAAGGTCTCGGACTTTTATGACACGGAAATCGACGCCACCACCGCGGCTTTGACGTCGCTGATCGAGCCCTTGCTCATCGTTTTCCTCGGCGTCGTGGTCGGCGGTATCGTCATGGCCATGTTCCTGCCAATCTTCCAGATGGGCTCAGTCATGGGTGGAAACTAATCCCCCGCACAATCTCCGCGTTGCTTTTTGTATAAGATACTGAGCAGTATAAAACCATGCCTTCTGTCCTGATCGTCGACGACCTGCTCTCCATTCACGAGATGCTGGATGCGGTGATTCAACCAACCGGTTTCTCCACGTCCTTTGCCACCGATGGAGAAAAAGCCCTCGTGCGATACAAAGCCGAGAAGCCGGACATCGTCCTCGCCGACATCGACATGAAACCGATGGACGGCATTACCTTGCTGAAACAGCTGCGTTTGTTCGATCCCAACGCCGTCGTTATCATTATGACGGCTTACGCGAGCACCGAGAGCGCGATCCAAGCGCTCAAGTTCGGATCCTTCGACTACCTGCAAAAACCATTCCGCGTCGACGAGTTGATATCCACTCTTAAGCGCGGCCTTGAGTACAAACAATTCAATGCCGAACGCGCCAACTCCGGTGGCACCAGCGCGGCTCCATTTACTGCTGCGCCTTCGGTTAAAACCGCGGATATGGAAAGCCGCCTGATCGGCAGCAGTCCGAAATTCAAAAAGCTTCTCCAGCAACTCAAAAAACTTTCCACCGTCAAAACTCCCGTTCTTCTCCAAGGCGAAACGGGCACCGGCAAAACCACTGTGGCCGAAGTTCTCCACGGCATGGGCACTGGCGCGGAGAGCAATCTCGTTCGCATCGATTGCGCCCTTAGCTCAGAGGAAAATTTCAAGGAAGGACTGCTTGGCGATGCGGGCACGGGCGGCTCTTGGGTCAAACAAGCCAAGGGCGGAACGCTTTTCCTGGATCACATCCAATGTCTGCCCATGGCCACGCAGAAGCAGCTCGTCAGTGTGCTTCGCGCCACGGCGCAAGCTTTCCGCCTCGTCTGTACGACGTCGGAGGATCTCGAAAAACTCACCGAGGAAGGTAAATTTCACGACGAATTGTTTTACCGCGTCGCCTCCCTGCCGGTTGTGTTGCCGCCTTTGCGTGATCGTTCCGACGATATTCCACTCCTCGTCAAACACTTCGCGACCCGGGCCACCAACCCTCTTTTCGATACAAGTCTGCTTGAGATAACCGACGATGCCATGGAAGTCCTCAAGGACTACGAATGGCCGTGCAATCTCACTGAACTCGAACAGACCATTACGAAAATCGCTTCCACCGCCGAAACCCGCGTCGTCACGTCGCAGGAACTGCCGCTTCGTTTGAAAGAGGTCAAAAAATGGCCCTCGCTCGCCGATTATCTCGCCGGGCAACAAAAGCAATATGTGGAAATGGTCATGCGTGCCTGCAACGACGACAAAGCCAAGGCCGCCAAGGTCCTCGGCATTGAGGCGGCGAAGATTAAGTAGGCGAAGCTGAACTGCTTTTGCGTTGGTTAGCCAAGTCAACGCTGCGGACTCTGTCTCCGGAAACTGTTTCCCGCTTGCGCCGCCGCGCAGCCGCCTCAACCCTCGCGAGCGTTCACGCCCATGCCAAAACGCTCTGATCTCAAGTCCATCCTCATCATCGGCGCCGGTCCTATCGTCATCGGCCAAGCCTGCGAATTCGACTATTCCGGCACCCAGGCCTGTAAGGCGCTGAAGGAGGAGGGTTACCGCGTTATTTTGGTCAACTCCAACCCGGCCACGATCATGACCGATCCGGAGTTTGCCGACGTGACCTACATCGAGCCGCTCACGGTCGAAATGCTCGAGAAAATCATCGAGGCCGAGCGCCCATCCGCGCTCCTCCCGACTCTCGGTGGCCAGACTGCGCTGAATCTCTCGATGGACCTCAACAAGGCCGGCATCCTCGCCAAGTACGGCGTTGAGATGATCGGTGCCAAACCTGACGCCATCGCTAAGGGTGAGGACCGTGAGCTCTTCAAGCAGGCCATGCTCAAGATCGGCCTCGACGTCGCCCGCTCCCGCACCGTCAAAAACATGGAGGAAGCCCGCGCCGCCGCCGAGCACCTCGCCATGTTCCCGCTCATCATCCGCCCGTCGTTCACGCTTGGTGGCGCTGGTGGCGGCATCGCCTACAACAAGGAAGAATTTGAGCGCATCGTGGCCAACGGCCTCGACCTCTCGCCCGTCCACGAAGTTCTCGTCGAAGAATGTCTTCTCGGTTGGAAGGAATACGAGATGGAGGTCATGCGCGACCACAAGGACCAGTGCGTCGTGATCTGCTCGATCGAAAATTTCGACCCGATGGGCGTCCATACGGGCGACTCAATCACGGTCGCGCCGGCGATGACCCTAACCGACAAAGAGTACCAAATCATGCGCGACGCTTCCTTCGCCGTGATTCGCGAGATCGGCGTCGAGACCGGCGGTTCCAACATCCAATTCTCTGTCGATCCCGTCACCGGCCGCATGGTCGTGATCGAGATGAATCCACGTGTCAGCCGCAGCTCCGCGCTTGCTTCGAAAGCCACCGGTTTCCCGATCGCGAAGATCGCCGCCAAGCTTGCCGTCGGCTACTCGCTCGACGAACTCAAGAACGACATCACGCGTCTCACGCCGGCGTCGTTCGAGCCAACGATTGACTACGTCGTCACCAAGATCCCGCGCTTCACCTTCGAAAAATTCCCCGATGCCGACCCGACGCTCACCTCCGCGATGAAGTCCGTCGGCGAGGCCATGGCCATCGGTCGCACCTTCAAGGAATCTGTGCAAAAGGCCCTGCGCTCGCTCGAAATCGGCGCTCGCGGTTTTGGCGGTGGCGGTAAGTTTGGCGACGATGTCGTTCCCGACGACGGCGTTATCCGTCAGAAGCTCTGCACGCCCTGCGCCGAGCGTATTTTCTACATCCGCTACGCCTTCCTCGCCGGCTACACGGTTGAGCAGATTTTCGATCTCACCAAGATTGATCCATGGTTCCTCACCCAGCTCCGCGAAATCTTCGAAATGGAGCAGGAGCTCAAGACGCACAATCTTGTCAACATCGACACGACCTTGCTGCGCCGCGCGAAACAGTTCGGTTTTTCCGACAACCAGCTCGCGCACATCCTTAAGACCGAGTTCTCAGCCGTCCGCGCCGAGCGCAAAAAGCGCCTCGTCAACACCACGTATCGTCTCGTCGATACCTGTGCGGCGGAGTTCGAAGCCTTCACGCCGTATTATTATTCCAGCTACGGCGACGAAAACGAGGTGCTGCCCTCGAAGAAGCGCAAGATCATGATTCTCGGCGGCGGTCCCAACCGTATCGGCCAGGGTATCGAGTTCGACTACTGTTGCGTCCACGCCAGCTTCGCCCTCCGCGAGATCGGCTTCGAGACCGTGATGGTTAACTCGAATCCCGAAACAGTCTCTACCGACTACGACACCTCCGACCGCCTCTATTTCGAGCCGCTCACACTCGAGGATGTGCTCGAGATCTACGAGCAGGAGAAATGCGAAGGCGCCATCGTGCAGTTCGGCGGTCAGACCCCGCTCAACCTTGCCACCGCCCTCAAGGCCAATGGCGTAAACATCATCGGCACCTCGCCCGAATCGATCGAGACCGCCGAGGACCGCAAGCTCTTCGCCGCCATCCTCAACAAGCTCAAACTGAAGCAGCCCGACAACCGCACGTCTCTCAACGAGGTCGACGCGCTGAACTTCGCCCACCAGATCGGCTTCCCCGTTCTGCTCCGCCCGTCGTTCGTACTTGGCGGCCGCGGCATGTTCATCGTCTACAACGAAACCGAGTTCAAATCCGTCATCAGCCAAGCGTTCGCCGCGATGCCGGGAAAACCAGTTCTCATCGACAAATTCCTCGAAGACGCCATCGAGCTCGACGTCGACTGCATCAGCGACGGCGAGACGACGATCATTGGCGGCATGCTCGAGCACATCGAGTTTGCCGGCGTGCACTCGGGTGACGCCGCAATGGTCATGCCCCCGCATACCCTCGGGAAGGAGATGCTCGAAACCGTCCGCCAAGCCACCTACGCGCTCGCCCGCGAGCTCAAGGTCATCGGCCTGATGAACGTCCAGTTCGCGATCAAGGACAACCAGCTCTACGTGCTCGAAGTGAATCCGCGCGCCTCGCGCACCGTGCCGTTCGTTGCCAAGGCGATGGGCGTGCCGCTCGCGAAACTCGCCGCGAAGATCATGACCGGCAAGAAACTCACCGAGCTCGGCTTCACCCGCGAGCAAACGCCGAAACACTGGTGCGTGAAAGAAGCCGTTTTCCCGTTTGTCCGCTTCCCTGGCGCGATGATCACGCTCGGACCCGAAATGCGTTCGACCGGCGAAGTCATGGGCCTCGACGAAGATCTCGGCATTGCGTTTGCCAAGGCACAGGCCGCGGCCAAACCAGGCCTTCCCACCAAGGGTAATGTCTTCCTCTCGGTCAAAAACGAGGACAAGGCGCTCGCGGTGAATATCGCCCGCGAACTTGTGGCTCTGGGCTTTGAAATCTTTTCGACCAGCGGCACGTGCAAAACACTGCTCGATGCAGGCGTGAAAGCCACGCGCCTCGCCAAGATCGACGAAGGTCGCCCGACGGCGGTCGACATGATCAAGAACGGGCAAATCCAGCTCATCATCAACACGCCGAGCGGCATGATTCCTCGCAAGGATGAGAACAAGATCCGCTCTGCCGCGTACGCCCATAACATCTGCATCATGACGACGATCACCGGCGCGCAGGCTGCCCTCAACGGCATCAAGGCGCTCCGAAACAAAAAAGTCGGCGTCCGCCCGATCCAAAAATACATCGGCAACGTCAACGTGCTGTAACCAGTCCGCACATCCATATCATTTCAAAAGGGCGCAGAGAACTGCGCCCTTTTTCTTTTGGTTTGCTGGAGGGCGCTGCGCCGTCAGCGCCGGGTTTGCCTCAACTCAGCGTCTTCTTAAACCGCCCCACGGCGAAGGCCATCACGACGAGGCCGATGGCGAGCAACGCGGCGAATTGAGGCCATAGAATTTCGAAGCCGACGCCTTTCAGGAACACGCCGCGGATAATCACGAGCATGTAGCGCAGGGGATTGATCAGGCTGAGGTATTGGAAAAACGCGGGCATGTTTGCGATCGGAAAGATAAAGCCTGAGAAAAGCATCGCCGGAAAAAAGAAGAAGAACGTCGTCATCATCGCCTGTTGTTGTGTGCGGCTCACCGTCGAGATGAACAATCCGATGCTCAACGTGCCGAGGAGGAAGAGCGCGGCGCCAAGCAATAGCAGGGCGAAATTGCCGGCCAGCGGTATGCCGAACCAGAATAGAGCGACACCGGTAACCAGGCCGACATCAATAAAACCGATCACCGCAAAGGGCGCACTTTTGCCGAGGATGAATTCGATCGGGCGGATCGGCGTGACCATGATCTGTTCGATTGTGCCGGCTTCTTTTTCGCGCACGATGGCCATGCTCGTGAGCATGAGGCTGATCAACATGATCATCATGGCGATGATTCCCGGTACGTAGTAGTTCCGGCTTTCGAGGTCGGCATTAAACCAGGCACGCGGTTGTAGATTGACGCTGGCGACCGGCACAATGCGGCCGTTTTGGCGAAGCGTGCGATCGAGGGTAAAGGCATTGTCCGCGGCGGCGGCGATGACATTGGCGTAGTTCACTACGAAGCGTGCGGTGTTGGAGTCCGCGCCATCAACGATGAGCTGGGCCTGTGCCGTACTGCCCCCCTTGAGGCGCTGTTCAAAGCCGGTGTTGATTTGCAGAATGGCGGCAGCCTTGGCAGAGTCGATCAACGAGCGTGCGTAGTCCTCGTCATCGGTTTGGGCAATGGCATCGAAACAGTTTGAACCGAGAAACCGCTGCACAAGTACGCGACTGGCGGTGGTATTGTCCCGATCGACGACGACGAGCGGCACGTGACGTACGTCGAGCGTGACGGCGTAGCCGAAGATCAAGGTCTGGATGATCGGCACGCCGAAGATGACCAGGCGCATGCGCGGATCGCGGAGAACGGAGCGAAACTCTTTACGCAGGAGAGTGAGGATGCGTTCCCACATGGTTAGGAGAGACGTTTGCGGGTTCGCGCGATGGCGAGGCCCAGCATGACGACGGCGAAGGCGATCAGAAAAACGGTTTCCGACCAGAGTATGCGCAGGCCGACGCCGCGCAGGAAAATGCCTTTGACCAACGCCACGAAATATCGCGCTGGAACGATGTGGGTGATCCCGCGCACGACTGTCGGCATGTTCGCGATGGCAAAGGCAAAACCTGAGAGCAGGAAGGCAGGCAAAAACGTGGCGACCATCGCAAGTTGACTGGCGAGGAGCTGCTGGCGCGCGATCGCGCTGATGAGAATTCCTTGGGCGAGTGTGGCGATGATAAACAGTGTGCCGACAAGAAAGAGCAGCGGCACGCTGCCTCGCAACGGGACGTGAAAAAGATAGACGGCCATCGAGACGGCGATCACCAAATCGACGAAACCGATGACGAGGTAGGGCAGCAATTTTCCGAGAATGAGTTCGGCGGGGCGCACGGGCGTTGAAATGAGTTGTTCCATTGTGCCGGTTTCCCATTCGCGCGCGACAGTGAGCGACGTGAGCAGGGCTGCGATGAGTCCCATGATCACGGCGAGAATTCCCGGTACGATGAAGTTGCGGCTTTCGAGGTCGGGGTTGAACCATACGCGCGTGCGGAGATCGAGGCTGGCGATGGGAGTTTGCCCCGTACGGCGCTGGATTTGCTCAAGCGTGATCGGGCGGTTGAACGCAAGCGTGATGCCCTGGGTGTACCCGAGTACGATGCCGGCGGTATTTGAGTCCGAACCATCGACAATCGCTTGCACAGACGGCGTCCGACCTGCATCGAGTTCGCGTGCAAAGCCCGGTGGGATGATCAATCCGAGCATCGCATTGCGCGTATCGATCTCGTGTTCAAGTCCGGCATAACCGCTGACTGTGCCGCGAAGATCGAAATAAGGCGTGGCGGTAAAGCGAGAAACGAAATCGCGGCTTTGGGTGGTATTACTTTGGTCCCAGACAACAAATGGCACGCGGTCGACATCGAGTGTCAGCGCATAACCAAACGCCAGAAGCATGAGCATCGGAATGCCAATGGCGAAACCGAGGCTGCGCGGGTCGCGACGGATGTGGATGGCTTCCTTGCGGGCAACGGCCCAGAGACGGCGGAGGTTCATGCGGTGGACCAACTCGCACGAGGTTGGTTCGGTAGGGACGGACCGCCGGGCCGTCCGGTTGTGCGTGAGCCCATCGCGGGCCACGGGGGTGGACGACCCGGCGAGTCGTCCCTACCTTGCGCCACTTCTATCGCCTGGGTCTGCAGGAGGTTCATTGGCGGAACTCCTTTTGCGTCCCCTCGGCGCGGTCGCGGGCTTCGATCAGTGAAACAAAGACATCTTCCAGCGTCGGCACGATGCGCTCGATGCGGATAAGTTTGATTTGTTTCTCGGCAAGCGCCGCGCGAATTCCAGTCATGGCTGCATCGGCGTCGCGTGCTACGGCGTGTAAGCCTTTGCCGAAGAGCGCGGTTTCTTTTACGGCCGACACGCGTTCGAGCAACGCCATGGCATCATTGGGGCGTTCGCAATCTATCTCGAGCACGGCGTCGGTCATGTGCAGCGTTTTAAGATCGCGGGGGCGGCCGAGGGCGATCAACTCGCCGCGGTAGATAATGCCGAGCCGGTCGCAGTACTCGGATTCTTCCATGTAGTGGGTGGTTACGAAAACCGTGACGCCCTGTCCGGCGAGTTCGTAAATGAGGTCCCAGAACTGGCGGCGGCTGTTGGGATCGACGCCGGAAGTCGGCTCATCGAGGAAAAGAATCGGTGGTTCGTGCAGCACAGCGCAGCCGAGCGCAAGGCGTTGTTTCCAACCGCCGGACAATGTGCTCGTCCGCGAGTGTCGATGCTCAGTCAGGCCGGCCATACGGAGGACCCAATCCTTACGTGGGGCCTTCTTGTCGGCGGGCAAACAATAGATGCCGCTATAGAAATCGATATTCTCCTCCACCGTGAGTTCATCGTAGAGGGAAAACTTTTGGCTCATGTAACCGATTCGGCTTTTTATCAGCTCGGTATCGCGGCGAATGTCGAAGCCGGCGACACGCCCTGTGCCGCCCGAAGGAGCGAGCAAACCGCAGAGCATGCGGATGGTGGTGGACTTCCCCGCGCCGTTGGGCCCGAGGAAGCCGAAGATTTCTCCACGAGCGACTGAAAATGAAATGCCTGCCACGGCGCGAAATTCTCCGAAGCGGCGTTCCAGGTTTTCAACCACGACGATGGGTTCGGTTCCGCTCATGACTGGGGCGCGGATGAATTTTGGGCGATCACGGATACGAAGACATCTTCGAGGGACGGTTCGATCGGGGTGAGCGAGAGGAGTTCGAAGCCGGCGCTGGAAATGAGGCGGCGGCTTTCGGTTTCGGTTGCGGAGGCATCGCGGGTCACAACGTGGACTCGATCGCCAAAGAGGCCGACGGAAGTGTCGGGCAGTTTTGTCCGCAACAGAAGCGCCGTGCGGCGTGGGGCATTGGTTCGAATCTCGAGTAGTGTGCCGGGCATCAATTTCTTCACGTCTTCGGGCATGCCGAGTCCAATAAGTCTACCCTGGTGGAGAAGAGCGAGGCGGTTGCAGCGCTCGGCCTCGTCGAGGTAGGCGGTGGAAACGAAGAGTGTGACGCCGTCACGAACCAATTGATAGAGGATGCGCCAGAAATCGCGGCGGGAGACGGGATCGACGCCGTTGGTCGGTTCATCGAGGAAAAGCACGCGCGGCGTATGAATGAGCGCGCAGGCGAGTCCGAGTTTTTGTTTCATGCCGCCCGAGAGATTTCCAGCACGGCGATGTTTGAAAGGCGTGAGATTGCTGAAGCCAAGAAGGCGCTCGGTGCGGGCGGCAAGTTCGCTTTTCGGCACAGAGTAGATATCGGCGTAAAAGGCGATGTTTTCGCTGACGGTCAGGTCGGGATACAGACCGAAGCGCTGGCTCATGTAGCCGATGTGTGTTTTAAGTAGTTCGGGTTGCCGAAGGATATCGCAGCCTGCGACCGTGGCGCCACCCGCGCTGGGCGTGAGGATGCCGGCAAGCATGCGCATTGTAGTGGTTTTACCTGCGCCGTCGGGCCCCACGAGGCCAAAGATTTCTCCAGCGTGCACCTCAAGATCGAGTCCATCGACGGCGACGAGCTTGCCGAAAGTGCGGCGAAGACCCCGAGCTTGGATGGCGGCCGAAGACATGGCGATTTTGGAAATGGGAACTTACTTCGCGACGGCAGGCAGCACGACATCGGCGGGCATGCCGGGTTTGAGTTCGTCGTTGGGATTTAAGACGTCGACCTTGATGCGGAAAACGAGCTTCACGCGTTCTTTGGTGGTTTGAACGGTTTTGGGAGTGAATTCGGCTTCCGATGAGATGAAACTGACGACGCCTTCGAAATCCTTGCCGGGCGCAGTGTCGGTGTGAACGACGAGTTTTTGGCCGAGACGCACGCGGCCGAGATCGGTTTGGTTGACGTAGGCTCGAACCCAGGTGTGCAGCGTATCGGCGACGGTCACGATGGGAGTGCCGGCGGCCACGAATTCACCGGGTTCGATATTGTGGGAGAGCACCACGCCATTGAGCGGTGAGAGGAGCCGCGTGTTTTCAACCTGCGTTTCAGCCAGGGCAACGGAAGCGGCGGAGGATTGGACGCGAGCTTTAGCTTGAGCGATTTGTTCGGCACGGGGACCTTCCTTGACCAGCTTGAGCTGTTCGGCGGCTTGAGTGACGCGAGCTTCGGCGACACGAATCAGCGCCTGGGCGGAATCGAAATCACGGGCCGTCACGACTTCCTTGGTGCGGAGATCCTCGAAGCGGGTGAAATCGAGTTTGGCGCGGTCGCGTTCGGCCTCGGCGCTATGGAGCGCGGCTTCAGCGGCGACAATTTCTTGTGGGCGAGAACCGGCTTCGAGATCGGCGAGAGCGGCGGCGGCGACCGCCAATTCCGCGCGACGCAAATCGAGTTGCTGGCGTTGCTCAATGTCATCGAGACGGGCGATGGGCTGGCCGGCGGTCACACGTTGGCCCTCGGAGACGGTTCGTTCGAGGACGCGGCCGGGGATTTTAAAACCGAGCTGGGCGTCGACGACTTCGATGTTGCCCGAGAGGACGAGCGAGCCATTGGGCGAGGAATTGGAGCGCGAGCAGGCAGTGAGGGCGAGCAGAGCGCTGGCAACGAGGAGACTAAAAAGCCGGGTGCGCATGGGGATGTTGTTTAAGGTGTTTTTCATAGTCTTTGCGGCCGGCGGGCGAGAGGACGCCGCCGAGGAAAATGGAGATCGCTTTGTTGAGCGTCTGCTTGGGAGAAAGCTGGGTGCGCTCGAGTGTTTCGGGATGCATGAGGCCACGAATGGCCTGTAACCAGAACTCAGCGGCAAAAGCCAGATCGATATCGGAACGCACGAGTTCCTCTTCCTGACCCTCGCGGAGGAGACGGCCGAAAACGTAGGGGATGTTTTTTTGGCGGAGTTCGTCGATCTTTTGGAAAAGTGCCGGCATGTCGCGCTGGAGGTCGCGGAGCATGACCGGATTGATTTTTGACAGCGTGTTGCCGATGAGCTCGCTGATGGCACACATCTTCTCAGAGAAAGTGAGGTTGTTGTTGTCGAGGATTTCGTCGAACCGCTTGCGCATAGTGCGGCCAATGAACTCGACGATTTTTTCCGCAATCGCGTCTTTGCCGGGAAAATGAACGTAAAGCGTCTTTTTGCTGATGCCGAGATCGCCGGCCAGTTCATCCATTGTGAGGGCGCGCAGGCCGGCGCGGAAAATGCGATCACGAGCGGCTTCGAGAATGCGTCGTGCAAGCGGTGTATCGGCGGTGATGGGATCTTTATGGAGCATGAAAACGGAAAAAACTTAAAACGTATTTATAGTTTCCATGCAATCCTGGATTTATCAATGGGAGATAGCGTGGATTAAGTGATGCGTTGGGAGCAGGTTGCGTTTTTGCTCTGCCGCAGCCTGCTTACGTAAATGTTTGACGAGATTGGCGCGTTTAGATGGTTTAGTTCCCACAAACATTTATGAGGACTAAAATTCTATTTGCTTTAGCGGTGCTGACCGGTGGCTTGATGGGTGCCTCAATGACTCGCGCGGAGGGGGACGACCGTGCGCGTTTTTTTGTGCAGCCGGGTGTCTTGATCGTGATGGGTGGCAAAGACTTTAAGGATACACCGGGAGTCTCTATCGCGTCTGGGGTCGCATTTGCGAAGCACCACTCGCTGGAGTTGGAGGTTATTCTCTTTGATAGGGACTCTGTCGTGCGTTCGAATCGGATGGATCTGCGTTACTACATCGGATTGCTAACCTACAAGTACGCGTTCCGCTTTCGTCACGGGATCTCTGTATTCGCGGGGGGATCGCTAGGCAATGTAAGGGAAGAAGTCCCTGTCTGGGGAGTGAGCAGGCCTGATGGCAATATCGACAGTGCGTTTGCTTATGGTCCCTCAGGCGGGGTGAGTTACAGCCTGAATCGTTGTATACATTTTGAAGTCGGAGGAAAATTGATCGGTAAGGGGAAAACCCGTTTCACGACGAGTGGAGGCATTTCGATGGTCCAAGGGGCGGTCCGGTTTCAGTTCTAGAAGCCGTACGGCTGCCAATTGTGCCCTAGTTGGAAATCGCATGAGCGATGCCGAGTTGGAGGCCCCGGAGCTCGGCGAGGCCGCGGAGACGGCCGATCAACGGATAGCCGGGGCAGGTTGGTTCGGCACGGCGGAAGTCGTCGAGGATTTTATGCCCGTGGTCCGGGCGGAAGGCAATTTGTCCGGCTGGGCCGCGACGTGCTTGTTCTTCGATCAGTGCGTGGACGACGGCGTACATCGTGGCGCTGTTGGCGAGGTGAGCACCTTCGTAGAACGTGCCATCTTGGTTATGCACGACGGTTCGAAGGTGGGCGGAGTGAATGCGCGGGGCGAAGCGGCGGGCGATTTGCGGAAGGTTGTTGTCGGTGCGCGAACCAAGTGAGCCGGTGCAATAGCAAAGGCCATTGGAGGGATGGTCGACCATCGCGAGGATTTCGGCGAGATCCTGTTCGGTGGAGACAATGCGGGGCAGACCGAGCACGGAAAACGGCGGATCGTCGGGGTGAATGGCGAGTTTGACACCCGCTTCCGCAGCGACGGGGACGATGGCTTCGAGGAAAAGCCGGAGATTGTCTTTCAACCTCTTCGAATCGAAATCGGCATAGCGGGCGAGCATGGCGCGCATGTCGTCGAGACTGACGTTAAGTTTGACACCGGGGAAAAGATCGAGGGTTTGGCGGGTGAATTTCTCCTGGCCAGTCAGGCCGAGGCTGGACCAGAACTTTTTGGCGTTGGCGCATTGGTTCGGGGTGAAATCTTTCTCGGCGCCGGGGCGGCCGAGGGCGAAGAGATCGAACGCGGCGAACTTCACCGGATCGTAGAGCAATGCCTCGGCGCCGTCGGGCAGGCGGTGGTGCAGGTCGGTGCGCACCCAGTCGAGCACAGGCATGAAATTGTAGATGACCGTGCGAATGCCAGCGGCGCCGAGATTGCGCAGCGAGGTTTGGTAATTGGCGATGGCGCGGGCGAAGTCGCCGGTGCGGGTCTTGATCGATTCGTGGACGGGGACGGACTCGACGACGTTCCAGCGAATGCCAGCAGCGGCGATGATGTCGCGGCGTTCGATGATTTTTTCGAGCGGCCAAGCCTCGCCGTAGGGAATTTCGTGCAGAGAAGAAAACACGCCGGTGGCGCCAGTCTGCCGGATTTCGGCGAGTGAGACCGTATCGGCCGGGCCGAACCAACGCATAGATTCTTCCATGATCGGAAGCGGGGAAGCGGCAGTCATTTGATTTGGAATTTGAGAGGCGGAATTTGAAATGGCCACAAAAGGCACAGAAGACGCAAAAGTCGGAGGGGTCATCAAACGCCGGAAAAGGAGGAAAAACCACCATCAACCGGAATAACGACGCCGGTGACAAATGCAGAGGCATCGCTGAGGAGGAAGTGCAGCGTGCCGTGGAGGTCGGCGGCCTCGCCGAAGCGCCGGAAGGGCGTTTTGGCCATGACGGTCTGGCCGCGCGGGGTCGGAGTGTCGTCCTCGTTTAGGAGCAGGCGGCGGTTTTGGTCGGCAACGAAAAAGCCGGGGGCGACGGCGTTGACGCGCAGGCCCTGGCCGAACTTGTGGGCGAATTCCACCGCGAGCCAGCGGGTGAAGTTGTCGACGGCGGCCTTGGCGGCGGAGTAACCGACAACGCGGGTGATGGCTTGCGTGGAGGCCATCGAGGAGAAGTTGACGATCACGCCTTTTTTCTGGGCAGCGAAGGTCTTGGCAAAAACCCACGAGGGAACGACGGTGCCATCGAGATTGAGGCCGAGGACTTGACGGAAGGCGCCAAGATCGAGATCGATGAACGTCTTGTCGGGCGTGATGGTGGCGCCGGGTTGATTGCCGCCCGCGGCGTTGACGAGCGCGTCGATGCGACCGAAGCGGGCAAGGATTTGGTCGCGAATGCGCTCGAGCCCCACGGTTTCGAGCACGTCGCAGGATAGCGCGAGCGTTTCACCGGGAAGGTCTTTGGTGTCGGCGAGGGCGCGGTCGAGCTTGGCTTGATCGCGGCCGAGGAAGACGACGCGCGCGCCTTGGGCGGCAAGATAGCGGGCGGCGGAGCCGGCGAGAACACCAGTGGCTCCGGTGACAACGATCACTCGTTGTGAAAGATCGAAGAGCGGGGAAGGGGCAACGCTGCCGTTGGAAATTGGTTTGGAAGGGCTCATGTCACGCTGAAGGTGTGAGCGGCGAAAGATGACGCGAACGGCTGTTTGTTCAAACTATTGAACGCGTTCGAAATTCACCCCGTCAGACAATGCGCTATTCCGTTACGTTTTTCCTCCCAGACAGGCTTCGATGGCGGCGCCGAGATTTTTCGGAGTGAAGGGCTTTTGCAACTTCACATTGACGTTGAGGGCATCGAGCTCCCGGACTTCCTCTTCGGTGAGACGCCCGCTGGCGATCATGATGCGGCCAGGATAATTTGTAGAACGGACGCGCCGCGCGATTTCGAGGCCGCTGATCCCCGGCAGATCGAGGTCGAGCAGAAGGATATCGTGGCCTTGGTTGGCGGTGAGATGCTGCCAGGCATCGTTGCCATTGGCGAAATGAACAACCTGATGGCCCATGCGACGGAGCACCGCGATCACGGTACGGGCAACGAGGTCATCGTCCTCGGCGAGGAGGATGTTGGCGGTAGTTTTTTGAACAAGCGTGTCGATTGGCGGGCGGGTCGGCTGTGCGGAAGGACCACCCGGGTTGACGGGCAACCAGACGAAGAAGGCGCTGCCCTCGCCGGGCTTGGATTCGACGTTGATTTTGCCACCAAGACGGTTGACCAAGTGCCAGACCGTGGCCAGTCCAAGGCCAGTGCCCTTGCCGACCTCTTTGGTGGTGTAGAAAGGTTCGAAGATGCGTTCCTGTACTTCGGCGGGCATGCCCATGCCATTGTCACGAACCACCAGCCGTACCCAACGCAGCGGGGGGCGGACACCGAAAGGCGAATGGGAGTCGGAGGGGCTGGTGTCGGGATTTTCAGCCGAGACGGTGATACAGGCCTCGTAGTCTGGAGAGCCGGGATGGGAAAGTTTTTCGACGAGGGTGTCGCGGGCGTTGAGCAGGAGATTGAGGATGATCTGGTGAAGTTCGGAGGGATTTAGGAAGAGCGGAGGCAGTCCTTCCGGGATATTCATTCGCAAGGTGATGCGACGATCGATGGTGGGTTGAAGCAGATCGAAATTTGCGCGGACGATCTGGTTGAGCTGGATTTCCTCCCGGCGGCTTTCGGTGCGACGGCCGAGCGTGAGCAGGCGGCGGGTGAGGTCGGCGCCGCGTTTGGAGGCTTTGGCAATGGTCTGGATTTCCTCCAGCAGGCGCGGGTTCTTGGCCCATTCGCTGGCGAGCAGCTCAGTCTTGAGCATGATCGGGGTGAGGAGGTTGTTGAATTCGTGGGCGATGCCTCCGACCAACTCGCCGATGGCGCGCAGGCGGCGGCCCTGAGCGATCTCTGTGTCGATTTCTTTTCGTTCGGTAATGTCATCGACGAGAAAACAGAGTTGTCGGAGGCTGCTTTCGTCGCCTCCGAGCGGGACGAGGGTGACGGCATAGTGGCGTCGGGCGGCTTCGTAGTAATACTCGGTTTTGTAGATATCGGATTGTTCTATCCCTTGGCGCAGCCATCGCGTCCAGAACTCGATGACCTGGGGTGGCAGGGAAAGTTCGGCAAGAATGCGACCAGCGACCGAGCCGCTTTGAACGCCGAGGATGCGCGCGGTGCCGGGATTGGCGGAAATAAACCGGAAGGATGCTCCTGCTTCCTCGACGACGCCCATGGCGGTGGGGACGTTGTCGTAGAGGGCGCGCAGGAGTTGTTCGCGGGCACGGAGTCCTTCCTCGGCAGTTTTTTGCCGGGTGATATCCTGAACGGTTCCAAAAAGACTGACGATCTGGCCGCTGGCGTTGCGGGTTGGCCGGGCGGTGGCGTGAAGAATGCGGACATTGGCCGGACCGATGCGTAGGGGAATGGTGACGTCGCAGGCGATGCCGTCCTGGAGCGAATTGCGGATGGCGCGATGCACGAGCGAGCGTTCGGCGCGGGGCATCATCATGAGCAGCCGGAAATAGGACGGTGGCGGCCGGTTCGGGTTGCGGCCCAGGATGCGAAGCGTCTCGGTGGAACATTCGAGCACGCGGGTTTTGAGCTCGTAACGCCAGTTGCCCAAGTTGGCGATGTGCTGGGCTTCGGCGAGGATGGCTTCATTTTCCGCGATCTGGCGCGACTGGCGTGCAAGGCGTTTGCGGAGCGCGCGCTGGCGGAGCAGGGCGAAAACAGTGACGACAAGGGCGAGGGCCAGGGCGGAAGCGACATAGGAGACGACCCGCTCGCGAGTAATGAGCGGGGCCTCAAAGCGACCGAACCATTTGCGGTAGATAGTGTCGTATTCCCCCGTGCGGCTGAGAATGGCTAGGCCCTCATTGAGTCGGGCGAGGAGGATGGCGTCGCCTTTGCGCACGGCGTAGCAATACCTGATGTTGTACCCGACGAGAGGCTGGCCGAGGGGGCGGATGTTTTGAAGATTATCGCGCTCGATGAAAGACAAGGCAGTGAGACGCGCAGCGAACGCCGCGTCGTGAAGCCCGGCGTTGAGTTCGGTCAGCGACTCTTCGACAGAGTGGGTGTGCACGAGATGCGCACTGATGCCGTTGTCGCGCAAAAATTGTTCACCAATGCTGCCGTAGCCGGGAATGGCGACCTCGGCGTTGTGAAGGTCGAAGGGGGTTTGAAAGCGGGTGTCGTTGCTGCGAACTAGGTAGCTACCCTGGAGCTCCATGTAGTGGACGGAAAAATCGGCAAATTTTTCGCGACCGGGGCCGGGGCTGAGAGACTGGAGCATGTCAACTTCGCCATTTTGCAGCATTTCAGCGAGCCGACTAGAGGGAGCCTGCACGCGTTTGATGCGGATACTCATGACGCGGGCGGTGGCTTCAAGCAGGTCGACGGCGAAGCCTTCACAATGACGCCCATCGGTTTGGTAGGAAAACGGATAGCTGTCGGTGGGCGTGCCAACGGTGATGGCTTTTTCGAAGCGCTGGGGATTGTTAAAGTCCGAGTCGTCCGACCGGCTCGTGGTCGCACAAAACAAGACAACGCCGATCACCGCACATAAAAATCGCCAGCGGAATGAAGGGGAGAAAGCTGGAATGGAGTTAGAGTGAAAGCGCATGCTTTAATTGCCCGCTTGTCTGCGCACGAAGGATGTCAGGTGTAGATTGTGGTGCAATCTTCTTCCCCATCCCATCTCTGATCAAAGCCCTCCCCATGAAAACACCTCCAATTCCTACCCAACCCATCTCTCTCAATCGTCGCAACTTCCTATACCGTTCGGCCGGGCTGATGGCGGCGGGCTGGCTGGCTGGCAACCGTTTGCTGGCGCAAACGCCGGCCACTCCAGCTCCGACGGAGACGCCGAAAACCGATCCGCGTCCGCCTGCGCCGCCAGTGACGCCGGAGTTTCATCCGCTGCGGCGTAACGTCGGTTATTTCACCGCGCGGGGCGGCACAATCGGCTGGCTGGCCTCGCCCGAGGCGCTGGCGGTGGTCGACACGCAATTTGCGGACACGGCGGCGCTTTGTCTGGCCGGTCTGCCGGGCCGCGCGGACCGAACCATCGATGTGGTTATAAACACGCATCATCACGGCGATCACACGAGCGGCAACGGTGTCTTCAAGCCCGTGGCTAAAACCATCGTTGCGCAGGCCAATGTGCCCGGACTTCAGCGCGCGGCGGCAGAACGTGCCAAACCGCCGACCACCGACAAACAGGTTTATGCCGACACGACATTTGCCGAAGCCTGGCGGAAGGAACTCGGGGACGAAGTGGTGAGCGCGCGCTATTTCGGGCCGGCGCACACCAACGGCGATACGGTCATCCTTTTCGAGAAAGCCAACGTGGTGCACATGGGCGATTTGATGTTCAACCGCATTTATCCGGTGATCGATCGTGTGAGCGGCGCGAGCATTCGGAACTGGATCGTGATTCTGGAAAAAGTGGCCAAGGAATATCCGGCCGACGCCATCTACATTTTTGGACACGCGGGTGGAAAATTCGGAGTGTCCGGCCAGCGCCCGGAACTCCTGGTTCTGCGGGATTATTTCACCGCCCTCCTGGAGCACGTGCAGACGCAAATTTCCGCGGGCAAGACAAAGGCTGAGGTTTCGACGTTGGAAAATTTCCCGGGCTTTCCGGATTTCCACCAAAAGCTACCCAACCGCCTCGGCGGAAATCTGGGCGTCGCTTACGACGAACTCACGCAGGCGAAAACCTGACGTGTGTCCTCGCTGTAGTTAATTTGCCGATACGGCGAGTCGTTTCGCGCTGCTTTCGTCGTGGCGAAAGCAGTACGGGAAACGTTGTGGCTAGAGCATTTTTAAAAATGCCATAGCCGCACAACTCCGGCTGTAGGGGCGCAGTCTTGCTGCGTCTGGTTTGGCTTCGCTACAGAAAGGGCGCAGCAAGACTGCGCCCCTACGAAGACAGCTCGATTCATAGCACCGATTTGCGACTACAGTTTTATTATCTGTGCTCTAACTCGTCGGTTGGGCAACCGACGGGGCGCACAGCCCCATTGCACGTTTCGCCCCTCGCTCTTCTGCTTGGCCTTAGTGCAGCTTGATCGAATTGCTGAGGCTGAAGACGGCGCTGACGACGGCGAAGGCGATGAAGCCGACGAAGGCAAACACGCTCAGCAAAATCGTGTTGGTAACGACGCTGGTGTACGTGTTCACGAGCGCAGCGATCGACTTCTGGTAGCTCGTGGAAATTTTTTTCAAACTGGGGACGAGATTGCCGGTATTTTCGCCGACGGCGAGTTGGTCCAGCACAATGGGCGGCAACCAGCCGGTACGTTGAAGTGCGCGTGAGAGTCCTTCACCTTCCATCACACGTTCGGTCGCTTCCTTGAAGGATTTGCGGTGAACGGTGTTGGATATTTGACGCTCGGTCATACGGAGCGCCTCGACGGTCGTGATGCCGTTTTCGAGGAGAACCGAGAGGGTCTGGCTGAACGAGAGCACCGTTTGGCTGAGGAGGAACGGCCCGATGAAGGGCAGGCGCAGCAGCATGGCGTCGGTTTTTTCGCGTCCGGCCTTGGTCGCGCGCCAGCGCCAGAAGGAGACGCTGCCGAAGACGGCCGCGCCAATCAGGATCAGGCCGTAGTGCATGGCGAACCCGGAGAAACCGACAAGAATCTGGGTGGAGAGAGGAAGCTTGCCGCCCAATGATTGCAGCAACGCTTCCAATCGCGGCATCAGGAACGTGATGATGAAGATGATCACGCCGGCGGAAACGAAAAGCATGAAGACCGGGTAGGACATCGCATTGATCATCTGCCGGCGCAGTTCCTTCTGCTCGGTCAAATGCGAAATCAGGCGATTGAGGACGTCGTTGATGTTGCCGGTGGCTTCGCCCGACTGGATCAAGTTGATGCCCGACGCGTCGAAGACGGCTGGGAAATCCGTCATGGCCTGCGAGAGCGAGGCGCCCTCGCTGAGCCGGTCCCAAAGACCGGCGCAGAGCGCGCGCAACATCGGATCTTGAAGACGCAAGGCGAGGAGCCGCACGGATTCGCCAGCGGAGAGTCCGCTGGAAGTGAGATCATACAGCGATTGGAAAAACGGCAGGCGCTCACGGCGCGACAGCTGGGAGACGAGGTTTTTCTTGCGCGCTTTGCGTTCCGCCGCCGAGGCCTTGGCGCCGCTGCCGGCAGCGGGACGACCGCCGGAACGTTCATCAATTTGCGTTGGCTGAAGACCGCGCGCAGAAAGAATGCGAAGCACGTCTTTGCGGCTGGGCGCCTCGAGGGTGCCATGGGTGCTTTTGCCTGCGCGATCGCGGGCGTTATAGGCAAAGGTCGGCATGATTCAGAAGCCAGAGGCCAGCGGCCGGAAACCAGAGGACGGAAGCCAGATGCCGGAGGCCGGACGACGAAGGTCCGAGGTCGAAAGTTGGGAGGGAAAGCTATTCATGCTGCTGTTGTCTGGGTTCCGGCTTCTGGCCTCTGGCTTCTGGTTACTTCTCGGCGACGGTGATGACGCGCAGGACTTCGTCGAGGGTCGTGTGGCCGTTACGGACTTTTTCCCAACCGGACTGGCCGAGAGTGCGCATGCCATTGCGACGGGCGCATTCGTCGAGCGTGCGCGTGCTTTCGCGCTTCAGCACGAGTTCGTGAATTTCGTCGTTGAGACGGAAAATTTCAAAAAGGCCGATGCGTCCGCGGTAGCCGGTGCTGCGGCAACGGTCGCAGCCGACGGGGGCGTTGAGCGCCTCGACAAGATCGGCCTCGGCCTGAGTGACGCCGAGGATGGCGAGATTTTCGCGGAGCTTGATCTTGTTGACCGGCGCAGGACGCGTGCAATCGGGACAAAGACGCCGAACCAGGCGTTGCGCAATAACCAGCTCGATGGCCGAGGCGACAAGGAAAGGCTCGATGCCCATGTCGACGAGGCGGGTGATGGCGCCGGGCGCGTCGTTGGTGTGAAGCGTGGAAAAAACCAAGTGGCCGGTGAGCGAGGCGCGGATGGCGATCTCGGCGGTGTCGCGGTCGCGGATTTCGCCGACCATGATGACGTCGGGGTCCTGGCGAAGCACGTGGCGGAGTGCGTCGGCGAAAGTGAGGCCGATTTCGGGGCGGACCTGCATTTGATTGACGCCGGGGACCTCGTACTCGATGGGGTCCTCGATGGTGATGATGCGCAGGTCGGTGGAGTTGATCTTGCGCAGGAAGGCATTGAGCGAAGTGGATTTACCCGAACCAGTCGGTCCCGTCACGAGGATGATGCCGTGCGGATAATCGAGGATCTGGTTGATCTGGCCCTGCTCGTCGGGACTCATGCCGAGCTTGTCCATCGAGTAGGCCTCTTTCTTTTTGTTGAGAAGGCGGAGGGAAACGCTCTCGGCGTAAATCGTGGGAATGGTCGAAACGCGGATGTCGAGCGAGGTGCCGCCCGCCTTGAAATTGATGCGTCCGTCCTGCGGCAGACGTTTTTCGGAAATGTTGAGTTTCGCCATGATCTTCACGCGCGAAATGATGGCGTCCTGGAAGCGGAGAAGATTTTCCGGCACGGGCACGGAAACGAGCAGACCGTCGACGCGATAGCGGATGCGGAGCTGGCCTTCTTGCGGTTCGAAATGGATGTCGGTGGCCTCGTCGGCGACGGCTTGCGAAATGACTTCGGTGACGAACCGCACGACAGCGGCCTCCTCGTCGACTTCGCCTTCATTTTGGTGAATGGCTTCGGGCGCCACGTAACCGTCATCGGTGCCTTCGAGGCTGCCGGAACCGACACCGAAGTGCTGCATGATCAGCTGGTGAATTTTTTCCGGCACCCCGAGGTGCCAGACGAGCGGGCGCGGCGTGAAAGTGCGCACCCAATCGATCACGGTAGCGTCGGCGGGCCAGGCGGCGGCGAGGTGCAGCGGTGTGGTGGGGAGGATGGCGGGCTCCTCGGCGTTGGGCGGGGGAGGTGGTTCGTTTTCCGCGCGGTACTTGATGGGAACGATCTGGTAATCGTGAACCAGGCGGGCGGGGAAAAGGCTCAATGACGCTTTGTCCGCCTCCAGGTTGGTGGCGATGCCGAGGCCGCAGGCTTCACTAAGGAAGACGAGGGCATCGGGCTCGCTCAGACCGAGGTGAGGGGCAATGGTTTTCAGTCGCTGGCCGCGCGTGGCCTCCAACACGATGAGAATTTGTTCATCGGTGAGACGGTCGGCCAAGGGGCCGGGCAGCAGAGTGGCAGGAGAGGGGGCGGCGGGCATCGCGGTGGGCTCGGATTAGGCCTGACGGTTGGTTTTGGACGACAGGGCGCGCAGCTCAGGGAATGTCGATGTGCTTCTTGTAGAAGGGAGTCGGAGGCGGCACGTATTTGGGATCGAGCTTCTGGCGGATCTCGCCGGCGTCGGGCATCTTGTCGATGACTTTGAGAGCTGCTTCGTTATCGGCGGCGGTATTGGTCAGCACGTACGGGCGGATGAACACAACGAGTTCAGTCCGGACGAGATTGCGGCTGCGGAAGCCGAGGAGATCGCCAATCCAGGGGATGGGTCCGAGGCGTTTGGATTCGCGGGTTTTATTGGTTTTCTGCATGCCGCCGAGCACGATGATTTCGTTGGATTGAACGGTGTTGAACGAATTCATCTCGCGCTTGCCGATGATGTACTGGGGATTGTTGTCGATGGTGGTGGTGCCCGTCACTTCGCTGATGACTTGAGTGATGTCGAGTTGCACGGAGCCATCGTTGCCGATGAGAGGAGTAACGGTGATGGTGGTACCGATTTCCTGTTGTTGGACGGTGGAACTGCGCGCGAAGTCGGAGGACGTGCTGTTGCCGACGCCCGACGTGGTGCCGCTGATCACCGGGCGTGTTTCACCGAAGAAGAGTTTGGCCTTCTTATTATGAGTGGTTGTGATGGCGGGGACGGAAAGGATGCGGCTGTTGTTTTTCCGTGGAGTGCTGGTCAGGGAAACAAGGCCAACGAGAGACATGTTGCCGGCGGCGGCGGCGAATTTGTCGGTGAGGAGCGTCCCATGCAAATTGGCGTAGGGCGATGAGTTCGCGCTGGCTCCCACCGTTAGTCCAGGGACGCTTCCGGTGAAACCGATCAACTTGTTGCCAGCGACATCGAGGCCGAGCGAATCGATGCCGGTGCTGGCGGCATCCGCGAGGGTGACTTCAGCGATCACGACTTCGATGCGGACTTGGGCGAGGACGATGTCGATTTTGTCGACCAACTCCTTGATCAGACGAATGTCGTCCATCGTGCCGTTGACGACGATCGCATTGCTGCGTTCTTCCGCGATGATGTTGACGAGGCTGCTGAATTGAGTGGAGCCGACGTCGCCGATGGCACCGGCCAACGCCGTATTGACGACGGGTGCGGCAGGCTGATTAGGAGTGGGTGGTGGTGGAGGTTGACCGGGCTGGGTGATCATGCCGGGTTGGACAGATCCAGTATTTTGGGCGGCCTTAGTCTGACCGGAAACGAGCTGATTCAGGATGGGGGCGACTTCTTTGGCTGCCGCGTGCTTCAGATACAGAACTTCGTTGCGCGTGTTAGGATCGGATTTGACGTCCAGTTTGGTAATGAGCTCGTCGAAGAAAGGGTGGAGGCGCGGATCGGAGAGGAGAATGACCTGGTTGGTACGATCGTCGGGCGTGTAATTAGCGGACGTGCCGATCTGCGGCTGTTGCTGCAGCATGGAGCGGATCTTGTTCACGAGCTCACTGGCTTTGGCGAAATGGATATTATAAAATTTCGGCGTGAGGTTGGCCGTCATCGGCTGGTCCAGCCGTTGCAGCAACATTTCGATGCGTTGGATATTATTGAGCGTATCGGTGATGAGCACGCTGTTGCTTTTCTCGAAAACGACGGGCTGGCTGATGTTGCCGAGCGAAAGACCTCCGAGCATCTGGCCGATTTCTGCGGTTCGAAGAAATTGGAGCTGAAAGAGCTTCGAAACCACCTGCCCACTCGGGGGAAGATCGAGGGAGGATCCTTCGATCATCTGCGGGCTTTCGCCGCGAGCGTTTTGAAGGGCGACGACTTTGATGAATTTGTCGCCCATGCGTACGAGGGCGATGCCATTGAGGTTGAGCAAGGTCTCTAGCGCACGCATCGCCTCGGCCTTGGTCATCGGCTGTTTGGCGACGAGGGAAATATTGGATTGGGGAAGGGCTTGAGGGCGCAGGACGACGCGGCCAGTCCATTGTTCGATGAGCGGCATGACCAGCTCGAGCGGCATGTCGGAAAAACTCGGTGTCCCGATAGACTCCTCTCCCGGTGGTGGCGGTGCGGGACGAACCGAGACGGGCGGCGGGGTCGACTCAACGGGAGCGGAGGCCGGCGTCTGAGCAAAGGCAGGAAAGCAGCTGCTGGTCAGGGCAACCAGTAGCCACACACGGGAAAGGCGTGGGGTCATGTTGTGGGCGGAGTGGGATGCGTGATACAAACTGACGGGTGCCAAATAGAGGTGAATCTCAGACGCTTGTAAACGGTGATGTGATCTAAGACGCCCCATTGTGGGTTAAGTTGCGCGATTTTGACACTTGCGGGGGCGTCATGCTCCCCCAAATCTGCCAAAACCATGTCCAATCGTTTCGGCCACCTCTTTTCAATCACCACTTGGGGCGAAAGCCATGGTGGAGGTGTGGGCGTGGTGGTCGACGGCTGTCCGCCCAAGCTACCGCTGACCGCCGAGGAAATCCAAAGCGAACTTGATCGGCGCCGTCCGGGCCAAAGCGACATCGTCACGCCGCGCAAAGAAGAGGACCGCGTCGAAATTCTTTCGGGTCTCTTCGAAGGCCGCACCACCGGCACGCCCATCGGCATGCTCGTGCGCAACAACGACCAACGTCCCGGCGCTTACGACGAAATGCGCGACAAGTTCCGGCCTTCGCACGCGGATTTTACCTATCAGGCGAAGTTCGGCCTGCGCGATCATCGCGGTGGTGGCCGCAGTTCGGCTCGGGAAACCATCGGCCGTGTGGCGGGTGGTGCCATTGCCAAAAAAATCCTCGCGCTGGCCGATCCACAGCGTCCGGTCGAGATCCGTGCTTTTGTGAGCCGCGTGCACGACATCGAAATGCCTTCTGCGGCGCTGGCAAAATTTCCCACGCTCGCCGAGATCGAAGCGACCGCGGTGCGTTGTCCCGATGCCGCGACCGCGGCGAAAATGATCGAACGCATCAAAGCGGTGCGTTCGGAGGGCGATTCCGTCGGCGGCATTATCGAATGTCGCGTGCGCGGTCTGCCGGCCGGCTTGGGCGAACCGGTTTTTGACCGTCTCGAAGCGGACCTCGGCAAAGCGATGCTTTCGCTGCCAGCCACGAAGGGGTTTGAAATCGGCAGCGGTTTCGCGGGGACGTTTCAAAAAGGCTCGGAGCACAATGACCTTTTTGTCGTGCGCGACGGTCAGACGCGAGCTGCGACCAATCGCGCCGGCGGCGTGCTCGGCGGCATCAGCACGGGTGAGGAATTGGTCTTCCGCATCGCCTTCAAACCCACCGCAACCATCCTCCAGTCACAAAAAACCGTCGATATCCACGGGCACGAAACCGAGCTCATGGGCAAGGGCCGCCACGATCCCTGCGTGCTTCCGCGCGCTGTACCGATTGTCGAGGCGATGACAGCGCTCGTGCTCGTCGATCACTGGATGCGCCAGCACGCGCAATGCGGGGCGTTTAAGTTCTGATTTTTTTGAAGCGCGAAGGCGCAACAGCGCACGGAAAACCCTGGGCTCCAACTTTGCATCTTCCTGACTTTGCGGTTCATTTTTTACGCACATGGCTGAATCCGAAAAACCTCTCGTCTATTTGATCCTGGGCGCCGCCCGTTCGGGCCGCCGTGAGGTCTTGTCCGACCTCATCACTGACGGGTTGGGCGAGAGCGACCGCTCGCTCGTGTTGCTCTCGGATGATGAAGTCGGCAGCGAGGCCGATCCCGCGCTGGGTTCTGTGCGCCGCTGGGTGTGGATGGACGGCCAAATCGGCACCCCGGAAGGCGTGCTGGGCGAGGCTACGCATGTGTTTTTCGTTTCCGATGGACGCCGCAATCCCGTCGACCAAATCGAGGCATTCAAAACCTGGGTGCTGGCCAACAACGGCGAAGTGGCCCGCGTGATCTGTGTGGTCAATTGCCAGCTGGCCGAAAAACACCGCGAACTCATCGCGTGGTATGAAGCCTGTATCCACTTCTCGGATATCGTGCTGCTCAATCGCCGCGAAGGCGTGGCCAACAAGTGGCTCTCGGATTTTCAGAACCGTTTCAAAGACCAGTTCTTCCCGTGCCTGTTCGAGTTCGTGAAAGGCGGCCGCGTGAAAAATCCCGCCCTCATTCTCGATCCATTGCCGCGTCGCCTGTCTCAATTCTTCGAAGCGACCGACTTGCCGGGGGTCGATGGCGACACTGAAATCGACATGGGTATCGACGACGATGACGAGCCCCAAGAACTCGAAGACGATGACGACGGCGAAATCATTCCAGAAGACCCGTACATGGTGCGCCTCGCCGGCGGCCACCGCGTCAAAGTGCTTCCCGATATCAGGAAGTTTTTAGGAGACTGATCACACTTCGCAAGGGCCGCTTGTGCCGTTAATGTCCCGCAGCCTCCATGCCGGTATAAACAAAAAGGCCGGGGCTGCTTATTTCGAAAACCGTGAAGGGCGTTCTCGATAGGGAATCGTTGTTGAATGGACAGCAAAAAAGAGGGCACCAACGGTGCCCTCTTTGATAAAGATACGACGCAGGAATTGTTAAGCTTTCAACAACCGGCGTAGACCGCCAATGGCGGCGAGGGAAGCGCCTAAAAGGGCAACCGTCGCACCGCCATCCGGCACATTGGAACCGCCAGGATTTGTGCCGCCGCCTCCTGTGTCACCTGCGGTGAGCGTGAGTTGGACGCTTTGCAGGTCAGTCCAAGGCGCCCAATGCGCTGATGGATTGGCGATCGGAACGTAGGTGAACGTGTAGGTTCCCGCTGTCAGTCCGCTGATCGTCACCGCTTGCCAAGAGTTGACCCAGGAAGGAACTTGGGAAGTCACACCACCGGTGTAATTGTTCGCGAAATCTTGAGAAGCAAAGAGGTTCGTGCCAAAGGTCAGACCGCTTGGTACCGGTGAGAATACGACAGGGCCGAATTCGTCACTCGCGACGCCAACACCGTAGTTGAAGGCAGTCGTCGTGTCATAGGCAACGCCTTGAAGGCGTGCCGAACCTTCTGTGTCGGGTCCGTCGCCTGTGCCGTCGCCATGATATGAGCCGAGCCAGAGATTCACTTCGCCGGCATTCACACCAGCGGTATAGCCGATGACGATCGTATGCGCTGACGCTTGTTGCGCTGCTACAAGGAGGCAAAGCAGGACCCCCGCTCCCAACTGAGTTAGTTTTTTCATTTTTGTGATATGTTTAATTGTCGATCAAGGTTTGTTCCCGATCTTAAAAAATCATAGCTAATAGCATGCCGAAGGATTTCTAATGAAAAATTATAAGAGCTAAATCGCTTTTTATTAATAAATTATAATTTAACGAATTTAGATGGATCAGTTTGATGCGATATGAATGTGTAAGATTTTCCGACGGCTGGTTCAATATCTCGACAGCTTTAGGAACCCGGATTGGTTGTCTACTCAAGCGCAGATCAGTCCCTCCAATAACTCGCGAAATCTTCCAATAATGTCCTGGGTTTTGGCTTTGGCGCTGGGTTCGGCACAAAAAAAGAGCAGAGCCGAAGGGCTCTGCTCTTGAAAACGGAAGCGGAAGAAAGCGCGTCTTTATTTCGCGGCGGCGACGGCGTCGGCGAAGGCTTTGGCCTTGGCTGTGATGGCGGCCCAGTTCTTTTCCTTGAAGGCTTTGGCATCGACGAGCGAGCTGCCTGCGGCGGTGGCGAAGGCGCCGGCTTTCAGAAATTCGCCGACGTTCTTGTCGTTCACGCCGCCAGTGGGGACGACTTCGATCTGGGGGAAGGGAGCTTTAACGGCTTTGATGTAGGCGGGGCCGAAGAATTCCGCGGGGAAAATCTTCACGGCGTCGACGCCGGCATCCCAAGTGTTGATGACTTCGGTCGGGGTGAATGCGCCGCTCATGATCGGGCAGGAGTAGCGATGGCACATTTCGATGACTGCGGGGCGGAAGGCCGGTGTGACGATGAATTTCGCGCCGGCAAGGATGCCTGCGCGGGCGGTTTCGCCGTCGAGCACAGTGCCGAGGCCGAAAGTGAATTCGGGCATTTCGGCAGTGGCTTTTTCAAGCATGCGAATCGCTCCGGGTGTCGTCATGGTGAGCTCGATGCTGGTGAGGCCACCGGCGGCGAGCGCTTTGGCGCAATCGAGCAGGCCGTCCGGGCTGTCGGCACGGATCAGGGCGATGACCTTTTCATTTTTAATCTTGGTGAGTACGGCGTCTTTTTTCATGTGTGAAAACGGGTGTGGAAGGGACGAGTGAAACCATTTCGGCGCGTGCTGAAAACTCATTTTATGCCGGACGGCGTGTAAAAGTTCATGACGTTCGGGCCAGAAGAAAGGCTTTTGCTTGGCGCGCGCTTGACGAGGTTGGCGGGAAAGCCACACGTTGAACGAATGCCAACCGAAAAAAAGCCGTCCAAGAAAGCCGTTGCTGCGCCCGTCATTCCCTCTCGTTTTACCGACGGAATGAACGCGAAGGAGCTTTTTCGGGTGGGGCGCCAGATCGGCATGTCGCCGGAGCAATGCGAACGGTTGAGCGGCGTTTCGGCCAGCAAGATGCGTCGCGGCCGGGGTGGTGAAGAAATCGTGCGGGTGGAATTTCTCGCGGCTTTCCGGCACGTCGAAAACACGTTTAACCGGGCTCTTGCTCTTTGCGGTGGCAACGAGGCCGCTGCGGTCCAATGGGTGAGCGCGTATGCGCCCGCGCTCAACGGCCGCAAGCCGATCGAAGTAGCCGAAACTCCTGCTGGAGCTAAATCGGTTGAAAAACTTCTCGCTGTGCTCGCGGGCGCCGTGGGCGCCTGAGTGACAAGCCGGAGTCTTCGTTGCCTTCGTTTTCTTCTGTAGAGTGGATCGGCGAAAAGTTATTTTTTATAGGAGTTAACCGAGGAAACGGAGAAGGTTATTACGTGGTTCTCTGTTCCGTCAGTTGTCTCGTGTAAAATTTTTCGGATCTACCGAGGATTGAGACCTAGTTGCCGTAAGGCTTCTCGACGTCGACGAGCGGGCTGGCGGGAATTTTGAAGGTTTCGACTGGGTCGGGTTTGGCCGGGTTAAAAGTCGAGAAATCGACGGCGAGATGTTTGGCGAGGTCGGGCTGAGCGGCGGCAATCCCCTTGGCGACGCACTTGGCGAGAATGTAAGCGCCGTAGTTATTGTGGTGCGTGCCGTCGACTTTGCCTTCGGCGTTGGTTGCGAAGGCCGCGGCGGATTTTTCCGCGCCGAGCGCTTCGTACAAATCCTGGCTCATGGCATGGAGATCGACGAGTGTGACGGATTTTTCGCGGGCGACCTGGCGCACAGCTTCAGGATAGTCGCCGTGGGAATTTTTGATTTTCCCGCTTTCGTCGAACGTGCGGCGGTGCATCGGCGTGACGACAATGGGCGTGCCGCCGTTTTCGCGAACTTCGTCGACGAGTTGTTCGAGCGATTTTTTATAGGTGGTGAAAGCGCCGACGCCTTCGCCTTTTTCTTTTTCGTCGTTGTGACCGAACTGGATGATCACGAAGTCGCCTTTTTTGAGCGTGCTGAAAATTTTCTCGAAACGATGCGCGCGGCGCGAACTGCGCAACGCCTCGCCGGATTGGGCGTGATTGGCGATGGCGATATCGGGCCTAAAGAAACGCGTGAGCATCTGGCCCCAACTGGCCCAGGGTTCGCGCGGTTGATCGCAGACGGTGGAATCGCCCGTGAGGTACACGGTGGGCACATCGTCGGCGCGGGCAATTTCAACCGTGGATAGGCAGGGACGCGTGCCATTGAATTCCAGCGTGAGGCGATTGTCCCATGCCCAGATTTCCATGGTTTTCTCGCGGGGCTTGAGCGCGACGTCGTCGGGCGCGTTCTCGATATGCGGCGTGCGGATGTTGACGATGAAGCTGCGCGTGACGATTTCGCCTTTGGCGGTTTTAACCTGTTGGAGCATGAGGCGCCGCAACTCAGCCTTGACGGTGGTATCCGATTCGCCGGCGGGATCGCCGAGGGTGACAGTGACTCGGTAATTTCCCTCGGGCAGCGCGGCGGAAAAATAAAAGGGTTTGTCGCTCGTGCAAAAACCGCCGCCGGGGCTTTTCGTGTCGGTTTTCGCAATCGTCGTGGACCCCGCCTCGAATCCGAAACCGCGATTGTCGGAGTAAATGGAATCGGAGGTTACCGAGGTGAAGCCCGCGGGCGCGGCACCCGGAGCAAAGCTGAATTTTCGTGCAGGATTTTCGGTTTCGCCAGCGACAAGACGGGTCGCGGTGACCGCGAGCAAAGCGACTGCGCAAAATTGATTTTTCAGCAGGAAGTAAAAGGGGGCACGGAGAGCTTTCATAGTAATTGTCGATCTTGGCTTCAGGATCAATGGACGGGCAACCGTGTCTTGCGCCGGACCGTCAGAGTGTTGGGGATAATTTACGGTAAAGCAAAAAATCGCGCGGACGCTCTGGATGCGCGCTGGCGGAACGAAGGGCGAGTCTTATGGTGGCTGTTCCGCGGCTGATAGCCTTCGCCGCCATATCGCTTCCACAATCCGCAACGCCCCATGAAAAATCCGCTTTCCGGCTGGTTGAACGTCCCTGTGTTTTTGCTCACGAGTGCGCTTGTGAGCAGCGCTGCGCCGCTGACGTTGACCATTCCGGAGCCTACTGCGCCCACGGGCGGTTATTTTAAAATGGGCACCGCCAAGCGTCCCGATGGCCGCGAACTTACGGTCGACAGCCAGAGCCTGCGACTCGACGGCAAGCCTTGGGTGACGGTGATGGGCGAGTTTCATTATTCGCGTTACCCGCAAAACGAGTGGCGCGACGAACTGCTCAAGATGCGCGCGGGCGGCATCGACATCGTGGCGACGTACGTTTTCTGGATTCACCACGAAGAGGAAGAGGGGGTATTCGACTGGTCCGGGCGGCGCGATTTGCGAAAATTCGTCGAGACGGCGCGCGAAGCCGGTTTGGCGGTGGTGGTGCGTTGTGGTCCTTGGTGCCATGGTGAAGTTCGCAATGGCGGGTTGCCCGACTGGATTTTGAAAAAGGGCTGCAAGGTCCGCTCCGACGACCCGGTATACCTCGAAAAAGCCCGCGCGCTTTACGCGCAAATCTCCCGACAGCTCAAAGGTCTGCTTTGGAAGGACGGCGGACCTGTCGTGGCCGTGCAATTGGAAAATGAATACGGCGGTCCGGCCGAGCACTTGATGACGTTGAAAGGAATTGCGCGCGACGTCGGCCTCGACACGCCGTTTTATACCCGCACCGGCTGGCCGAACCTTCGTACACCGGCACCGCTCGGCGAACTCCTCCCGCTTTACGGATCCTATGCCGACGGGTTCTGGCACGGAGAAATCACGCCGATGCCAAAGAACGATTGGGATCGATTTCTTTTTCCCGCGACGCGGGTCGATACCGGAATCGGTGCCGATCTGCTCGGCGCGCAGAAGGCGGGCGACGCGTCCGATACGTTGAAATATCCATTCCTGACGTGCGAACTGGGCGGCGGCATGGCCAACTCTTATCACCGTCGTGTGCTGGTCGATCCGCGCGACATCGAGACAATCGCTCTCCTCCATGTCGGAGCGGGCAGCAATCTGCCGGGTTACTACATGTACCATGGGGGAACCAATCCTGAGGGGAAACTGAGTTCTTTGCAGGAGTCGATCGCGACGAACTACCCGAACGATTTGCCGGTAAAAACCTACGATTTCCAGGCGCCGCTCGGCGAATACGGCCAGACGCGTCCGCACTACCACAGGCTGCGCCGGTTGCATCTTTTCCTGCGCGATTTCGGCGCGGAACTGGCCGGTATGACGCCAGTGTTGCCGAGTGAACGTCCGAAGGGTCGCGAAGATTTGGCTACGTTGCGCTGGTCGGTGCGCTCCGATGGCAAAAGCGGTTTTGTTTTTGTGAACAACTATCAGCGCCTCCAGCCGATGCAGGCGAAGCCCGGCGTGCAATTTGCGCTGACGCTGCCCGGCGGCAGCTCCGTGACATTCCCCGACCAACCGGTGACGGTGCCGGCGGACCACGCATTTTTCTGGCCGTTCAACTTCGACCTTGGCGGCGCGGTGCTGAGCTATGCCACGGCCCAGCCGCTCTGCAAAGTCGACGCGGGCGATCTGCGCACGGTGTTTTTCGTACAAACGCCCGGTGTGCCGACGGAGTTTGTCTTCCCGAACGAGGGGCTGTCGATACAGGCTGTTTTGGGAAAACTCACGAAAGAGCAGAACCGCACACGCATTGCGAACGTTGCGACCGGTCTGGGGGCGTCCATTCGCCTGATCAACAAGGTCGGCCAGGTCTTCCAGATCGTGGTTCTCGATGAAACCGATTCGCTCGCGCTCTGGAAAGGCCGCTGGCAGGGACGCGACTGCGCGTTTTTCACCCGAGCCGATCTGATCGTCGAAAAAGACGCGCTGCGCATCGCTTCGAGCGACGCCACACAACGGTCAATTGCGATTTTGCCCGCGCCTGCCGAACTGGAAGCCAGCGGTAAAAAAATCGGAGGCGAGTCGCAGGGCGTTTTTCGGACATTCAAGTTTGAAACCTCTTCGGTCGTGCCTGCCGCTTCGTGCGCAGTCGAGCGCCTTCGTCCGCCCGGCAAAGCGCGCGAAATTCCATTCAACACCGCGAAAAAACCCGTTGCAATGGCGCCAGTCGAAGCCGACTACACCGAGGCGGGCGTCTGGCGCCTCACTTTGCCGGCGGGCGTGGATTTTTCACGCAACCCGCTTTTGCGGTTACACTACGTGGGCGACGTCGCACGGATCACGCTCAACGGGCGCCTCATCACTGATCAGTACTACAACGGCGTTGAATTCGATCTCGGCTTGAACCGTCACTTGCCGGAGATCGACGGCGGCGAACTGAAATTGGAAATTCTTCCGCTGAAAAAGGACGCGCCAATTTACCTCGCCGAGTCGGCGAAACCGGATTTTGGCAACGTTGAAAGTATCGCGGCGCTAACCGGCGTTGAAATCGTTTATCGCGACGAGGTCCGCTTCACGCCGGTAAAAGACAGCGCATCCAAGGCTACCGATCAGGCGTTTGCCAATCCGCTCGTGCGGCAGCGTGCCGATCCATTTGTTATGCGCCACACCGATGGCAATTATTACTTCATCGCCACCGCGCCGGAATTCGACCGCATTGAGCTTCGCCGCGCGCCGACAATCGCCGGGCTGGGCAAAGCCGAACCGATTGTTATATGGAAGAAGAAGGCGAGCGGGCCGATGAGCAGCTACATTTGGGCGCCTGAATTGCATTTTATCGATGGGAAGTGGTACATTTATTTCGCCGCGGGCGGCCTCGAAAAAGAGTGGGGGATTCGCATCTACACGCTCGAAAACGCCTCGGCCGATCCATTCTCCGCCACCTGGGTTGAGAAAGGCCAGTTCAAGACCGGCTGGGAGGCATTTGCACTCGATGCCACGACGTTCACGCATCGTGGCAAACGCTATTTCGTCTGGGCGCAGCAGGACAAAGCGATCAAGGGCAACACGAACCTTTACATTGCGGAAATGGACACGCCGACCAGCATTGTTGGCAAACCTGTGATGCTCTCCAAACCGGATTTGCCGTGGGAGCAGATTCTATACTGGGTCAACGAAGGTCCGGCTGTGCTCAAGAAAAACGGCCGCATTTTTCTCACCTACTCGGCGAGCGGAACCGATGCGAACTATTGCATGGGCATGCTCACCGCCTCGGAAAACAGCGACCTGCTCGATCCGAAATCGTGGACGAAATCGCCCGAGCCGGTTTTCCGCACCGACGCCTCGGCCGGTCAGTACGGACCTGGACACAATAGTTTTACGGTCATGCCGGACGGTACGACAGACGTGATGGTTTACCACGCGCGCAATTACGAAAAGATCGTTGGCAACCCGCTGCGCGATCCCAACCGCCATGCCCGGGCGCAGGTCGTTCATTGGAAGCCCGATGGTACGCCGGATTTTGGCCGCCCGGTGCCCGACGTGCCGCCTGCGCTCGAACCCGAATTGTTTTAACGAACCTGTTGCCATTATCTAATCTCCTATTCTGCAATGAATCTCGACACCGAACTCACCCGCCGTTCCGCAATCAAGATCCTCACCACGGCCGCCGCCGGTTTGTCGACGATGAAGCTGCCGGTCGGCGCCGTTCCCGCAACCAATTCCTCAACCCAACCCTCAGCTGGATCGCGCCCCATCGGCGCACCGCTTCCTCCCATGAAAGGTCTCTATCACGGCGCCGCCTACTATCCCGAGCTCTGGCCCGACTCACAGATTGACGAGGACATCGCGATCATGCGCGAGGTCGGCATCAACGTTGTGCGCATGGGCGAATTCGCCTGGTCGAAGATGGAACCCGACGAGGGGCGCATCTCGCTCGATTACTTTGTACACGTGATGGACAAGCTTCACGCTGCTGGCATTGCCACGGTTTTTTGCACGCCCACGCCTACGCCGCCGATCTGGCTCACGCATGGCCATCCGGAACGTTGCTATGTCAATGCCGATGGCGTCACAATGGTTCACGGCGCACGCCAGCACGCGAGCACCGATCATCCTGACGTGCAGGCGGCTTGTTGGAAGATCGTTGAAGCTTGTGCCAAGGCGGTGGGTCGGCATCCGGGCCTTGTCGCCTGGCAGACGGACAATGAATTCAAATGCCATGTGCAGGAGGATTTCAGCGAGGCCTCGGTGGCGGCCTGGCACAAGTGGCTCGAACGCCGCTATGGCACAATCGAGAAACTCAATGACGCGTGGGGAACCGAGATCTGGAGCCAACGTTACCAGCGCTTCGATCAGGTGCCCGCACCGCGCAAGACGCCTTTCACGCACAATCCTTCGCTCAGCACGGCGTACCTGCAATTTTCCCGCGATGCCATTGCGGAGTTTCAAGCCGAGCAGTGCAGGATTATTCGGAAACACTCAGCGGCGCCAATCACGCACAATTTCAGTCTCGGCTTCGCCGTGAGCTTCGAGCGCATGTGCGAGGATTTGGATTTCGCGTCATTCGACAACTACTCGCCAAGCGACAAGTACAACATCATCGTCATGAACTGCGACCTGTACCGGGCGGCCAAGCCGGGACGGCCGTTCTGGGTCATGGAGACGAGTTGCACGCACAATGGTTGGCTCAAGAGCTATGAGACACCGCACCCCCCGGGTTATTTGGTCGCGGAGGCGGTCGCTTGCTACGGCCTCGGCGCCGAGGCGTTTTGCTATTGGCTCTGGCGTCAACAACACACTGGTTGTGAACTTCCACACAGCGCGGTGATCAGTGCGTGGGGAAAACCCAGCATCGGCTTCGAGGCTGTGAAGAACGTTGAAAAAGCCCGCCGCGCGCTGCTGCCGCTGCTGGAGGCGACGGCTCCCGCGCCCGCCGAAGCTGCGCTCACGTGGTCGGACCGGGGAAAGACATTTTTGCTAACCGAGCCTTTGGGAGAAAATGCAACCTACAAACTTGACTTCCGCCAGCAAATGTCGGCCTGGCACGAGCGGCTGATCGATGCCGGTCTGCCGCGCGATGTGCGTTTCGAAAACGCCTCGCTCGACGGACTGAAACTACTCGTCACACCGCTCATGCCCCATGTGAGCGACTCGTTTCGCGAGCGCGTGAAAGCGTTTGTCGAGCGCGGCGGCATCTGGATCTGCGGTCCCCTTACTGGCACGCGTACGGTTGAACATACGGTGCCGACCGATGCAGGCCTTGGCGCGCTCGATGCCCTCGCCGGTGTGGAAACGGTCTTCAGTTTCCCGGTGACCGGAGCGAATGCAACCGGGGAATTCCAAGGCGTCAAAGCTCCGCTCAGCGGCTGGTGCCACGCGTTTCGCCCGACGCACGCCGACACGAAAGTCGTTGGTGCGCTCAATTGCGATCTGGCGCCCGGTCTCGCGTTAATCACCGAACGCAAACTCGGACGCGGCGCTATCGTCATGCTCGGCGCGCAGCCGCAAGGCGACGAGGGAGCCGTGCTGCTTACGAAACTCCTTGCGCACTATGCCACGCAAGCCGGTGCAAACCGCATCGCCGCCAGCAAGGGCACGCTCGTCTGCCCGCGCGTTGCCAAGGATGGCCGAGTGCTTTGGCTCGCGGTCAATCTCGACGGCAAGGGCGGACAGGTCGAACTTCCTCGCACCGCCAAAGATTGCCTTTCCGGCGCATCCCTTGCCGCTGGTCCGCTAAAGTTAGCGCGTTACGAGCATCGCGCCGTTTGGCTCTGATAATCTATTCGTTTTCCGCCCATATCTCATCTTATGAAAACTACCCTCAAATACGCCTGGCTCTGCATCGCTTCGGCTGGTTTGGCTCTGCTGGCCACCGCCCAAACTACTGCTCCCGCCCAAAAAACCGAGGCCACGCTGCGTGCCGACCAGCCTGGTCCCGTCATCAGTAAAAACATCTACGGGCAATTTGCCGAACACCTTGGTCGTTGCATTTACGAAGGCATCTGGGTTGGTCCCGATTCCACCATCCCCAACACTCGCGGCTATCGCAACGATGTGGTTGAAGCGTTGAAGAAACTGGCTGTGCCGCAATTGCGCTGGCCGGGCGGTTGTTTCGCCGACGAGTATCATTGGAAGGACGGCATTGGTCCGCGTGAAAAACGTCCTTCCATCTACAATTCCCATTGGGGTGGCGTCGTGGAGAATAATCACTTCGGCACGCACGAGTTTCTCGATTTCTGCGAGCTCATTGGTACCGAACCATATGTCTGCCTCAATGTCGGCAGCGGCACCGTGCAGGAAGCGATGGAATGGGTGGAGTATATGACGTCCGACGCGACTTCTCCGATGGCAAACCTGCGCCGCGCCAACGGTCGCGAGAAGCCTTGGAAAGTTCCCTTCTTCGCGGTCGGCAACGAAAGCTGGGGCTGCGGCGGCAACATGCGTCCCGAATTCTATGCGGACAATTACCGTCGTTATAACACCTTCGTGAAAAATTACAGTGGCGCGAAGTCCTATCGCGTCGCGGGCGGTCCTAACTCCAGCGATTACAATTGGACTGAAGTGCTGATGTCTGTCGCCGGAAAACAAATGAACGGCCTTTCGCTGCACTACTACACCCTGCCGACGGGCAGCTGGCGCGGCTCTAAAGGAAAATCCACCGGCTTTGGCGAAGATCAATGGTTCGCCACCATGGTGCAGACGCTCAAGATGGAAGAAATGCTGACGAAACACATCGCCATCATGGATCGCCACGATCCCGAAAAGAAAGTCGGGCTCGTCGTCGATGAATGGGGTACTTGGTATGACGAGGAGCCCGGTACGAAGGCGGGGTTCCTCTATCAGCAAAATACGATTCGCGATGCCATCGTTGCCGGCATCAATCTGCATCTCTTCCACAAGCAGGCCGATCGCGTGACGATGGCCAACATCGCGCAGATGATCAACGTGCTTCAGGCCATGATACTGACCGACAAGGAAAAGATGATCCTCACGCCGACTTATCACGTCTTCGAGATGTATAAACCGCACCAGGACGCTACCTACCTACCGGTTGAACTCTCTTCTCCGACCTACACGTTTGGAGGAAAATCGATTCCTGCGGTCAGCGCCTCGGCCTCGCGTGACAAGGCCGGCCTCGTGCACCTCTCGCTTGTCAATTGCGAGCCGAACAACGCGCACGTTGTCTCGGTTAAACTCGCCGGCCTGACTGCCAAAGGCGTTACCGGTCGCCTCCTGACCGCACCTGCAATGGACAGCCACAACACCTTCGCCGAACCAAATGTCGTGCACCCCGTCGCCTTCACCGGCGCGACGTTGAAGGGCGACACGCTCGAAATCGCGCTCCCCGCGAAGTCCGTCGTGATGCTCGAACTGAAATAGCTCTGATCTCAAATATTTCTCTTAGCAAAGCCGGGGATTTTTCCCCGGCTTTTTTCCTTTTCTTCAGAACACCGCAAATCGGAAACTCCCCGCCCCAAAATATGCGACACTCAACCGGCAACTTGTCACGTAATACGTGACAAACGGTTTGGAATATTTCCAAATGGGTGCGGATAGCGAAAGCGGTGCTATCGCTGGAAAACGGTAGCGAGAGCAGAGCCCGGCGACGGAGTTACAGCCGGTTGATGTTGCTGGCGGCGCAAGCGGCGCCGAAACCGTTGTCGATGTTTACGACAGTAATTCCAGGAGCACAACTATTGAGCATCGCCAGCAAGGCGGCCAAGCCGCCGAAACTGGCGCCATAACCAATGCTGGTCGGTACTGCGATGATCGGCTTGCTGACCAAGCCGCCCAGGACGCTCGGCAACGCGCCTTCCATACCGGCCACGGCAATAATGGCGCGGGCATCGCGGATGATTTCGAGGCGGTTCATCAGCCGATGCAGTCCGGCGACTCCGACGTCGTAAATTCGTTCGACGCGGTTGCCGAATACTTCGGCAGTGATTGCGGCTTCCTCGGCGACGGGTAGGTCGGAGGTGCCGGCGGCTACGACGGCGATATAGTTCTTAGGCGTTTCTGATGGTTTTTCTAGTCGGCGGACGATGGTGCGTGAAGTCGGGTCATGCACGAGTGCGGGCGAAAGATCTTTTGCCGCTTCCCAGTGCGAGGGTTCCGCCCGAGTAGCGAGAATGGGGCTTACACCTTTGAGCATGCGTTCAAGAATGCCACGGACCTGTGAAGGTGTTTTGCCGGCGCAGTAAATCACTTCAGGATGGCCGGTGCGAAGTTCGCGGTGCGAATCAAGTTGCGCGTAGCCACCGACAAAGGCCGAGGGAAAATCCTTCAGCTCTCCGAGTGCGGCCGTGAGATCGGTTTCCCCGCGGCGATAACGTTCGAGAATTTGGGAGAGCGTTTCGCGGTTCATTTGGTGTCAGGTTGAATGGTTCGTTTGTAGGAGCGGCTTTAGGCCGCGATGGTTTTATCAAACTCCGGCATTTTGCACAGAAGGTGACAAAGGGAACGAAGAGTGGGTGAGGGTTTCCTTATCCAAGTCTCAGAGCTTGGAAGTTTGAATTTTAGGAGTCAGCGGCGCTTCGTTGCCTTCGTGTGCTTCTGTAAAATGCTGGAGGGATCGCCTGCAAGTAGGTCCTACACTTTGCGGCGGGCGATTTCAGCGAGCACGGCCTGTTCAACTTCGCGTAGCGGGAGGCCGCGTTCCGTGGCGATGCGGCGCAGGTCGTCATGTTCGGGTTTGCTCTTGATCGCGCGACCGTCGAGCGAGCCAGTCTTCACGCGCACGGGACCGAAGGACGTTGCGATTTCCTCAACGCTGCGGTCGAGCATGATCTTGCTGACTTCGCGGCGACGGAGGCCAAGCGTGGTGGTTTCACGAAGAAAAACATCGGTGATGGCTGCTTCGCGTTCGGGCAGACAGAGCGCGGAAAGCATCATGGCCGGGCGCGATTTTTTCATGAGGATGGGTGTGATCCATGCGTCGCTCGCGCCGGAGGCGAGCAGGCGTTCAAGAACGTAGCCGGCGGTTTCGCCGGTCATATCGTCGATGTTGCATTCCAAAACGACGGCGGTGGCGCGGTCTTTATTAGCGGGAGTGGCTGGTGCGGCAATTGTGGCGGTTTCACGTGTGGCGAGAAAAACGCGCAGGAGATTTGGAATGGGACCATCTTTGTGACCGATGCCGTAGCCCACGCGCTCGATGGAAAAATCCATCGTGTTGGTGAAGCCATCGGCACTGGCGACCAGAATGGCCGCGCCGGTGGGCGTGGTGGCTTCAAAGGGGACCGTGCCGGCCCGGACCGGAGCGCCGCGCAAAATATCCGAAGTGGCCGGAGCGGGCACAGGTAAACGACCATGGGCGCATTTCACGAAACCGCTGCCGAGTTCCACCGTTGAAACATGGATGCGATCGGGCTTAAGCCAGTCGAGCGCGATCGCTGCACCGACGATATCGATGATCGAATCGATGGCGCCGACTTCGTGAAATGCGACGTCGTCGACGGACATGCCGTGGATTTTTGCTTCGGCGCGCGCGAGACAAGCGAAAATAGCAAGTGCCCGGCGTTTCGCGCCAGCGCTGATACTGCTGCGCTCGATCAATGCCACGATGTCGGCATGGGCGCGATGTTCATGGGGTTGGACGTCGTGTCCGTGTTGGTGCGGATGCGGGTGCGGGTGAGGTTTGGGGCTGGATGTTGGTTGGGCCGATGGCGCGGCGAGATGGCTTCCGTCGGCAAGGATCACGTCGGCGCGCGTGCCGCCGATGCCTTTGCGGGCGTCGCGGGTAAACTGCAATTTCCAACCATCGAGGCCGAGTTTGTTGAGTTCTTTTTCGAGGTAATCGGCTGGCACGCCCAAATCGACCATGGCACCCAGATGCATGTCGCCCGAGATGCCGGCGGAGCAGTCGTAGTAGAGAATGCGTTCAGCCATTTTTTTGGGCGCGGTTCAGGACGCGATTAAGACTACCCGTCTGGTAACCTTCAAGCTCCAGCGTGACATAGCGAAAACCCACGGCCTTGATCTCGCGCGAAACGGCGTCGAGCGTGCAGGTATCGAAAAATCCACTACGTTCGCCGGGCGCGACTTCAATGCGAGCGATGTCGCCATGGTGACGCACGCGGCATTGGCGGAAACCGTGGGAGCGGAGGATTTGTTCGGCACGGTCGATGGCGGTGAGTTTTTCCAAGGTAATGCGTTCGCCGTAGGGCACGCGTGAACCGAGGCAGGCGGCGGCGGGTTTATCCCAGGTAGGCAGTCCAAGTTCGCGGGAAAGTGCGCGAATGTCGGCCTTGTGCAGGCCGGCTTCGCGCAGCGGGCTGCACACGCCGAGTTCGGAAAGAGCCGTCAAGCCGGGGCGATAATCGGATTCGTCGTCGAGATTGGATCCATCGAGCACGACACGGATGCCTTTTTCGAGAGCGAGCTCGGCGATCCGGCCGAACTCGATTTTTTTGCAAAAATAGCATCGGTTGATCGGATTGGCGGCAATGGGTTCGTCGAGGTCTTTATCCTCAACCAAGTGGTGTTCGATTCCGGTCAGCGCGGCGATTTCCTTGGCCGTCGCAAGATCGTCCGAGGGCATCATTGGCGACACCATGGTGATCGCTATGGAATTGTCGCCCACCGCGTCGCGCGCTGCTTTGCAGAGAAAACTGCTGTCGACGCCTCCGGAGAATGCCACGGCCACGCGGCCATGTTTCGTGATGATGGCGAGAAGTCGCTGATATTTCTCTTCGAGGGAGGAATCGTTTTTGTGCACGGATAAACTGAGTCGTTCTTTTTGCGCGGCGCAACCGTCGGAAGCCAGTGGAAATTTCTCTAACACCAGACGCTTCCGAAATCCCCCGCGTAACGTCGTCGCTGTGTTTTTGTTGTGGAAAACGGGCGGTGCCGGGAAACAAGTGTGTTTGTTGCCGCGGCGTTGCAGAATCGCTCGCCTTTGCGCTGCCCGTGCACATGGTCTGCCCACCAGCCCACATGCACGTTCCGGATGGATTTATAGATGTGAAAACAGCCGTCACTGCCTCCGCGCTCGCGGTGGCTGGACTGGGTGTTGCCCTGCGTCAAGTGCGGCGCGAGCTTCCTGCGCGGCGCGTACCGCTGCTCGGACTCGGCGCGGCATTTGTCTTCGCCGCCCAGATGGTGAATTTTCCCGTGGTCGGCGGCACTTCGGGGCATTTGGTTGGCGGGACTTTGATCGCGGCGTTAATCGGCGTGCCCGCGGCGGTGGTTGTGATGACTACCGTGTTGATTTCGCAATGCTTTCTTTTTGCCGATGGCGGTGTGACCGCGTTGGGCGTCAATGTTTTTAACATGGCGGTGCTGGCGCCGGCGGTTGGTTATGTAATTTATCGTGGCGTTGCGCGTTTTATGCCCGGATTGCGCGGGCAACTCACAGGGATCATGTTCGCTGGTTGGTGTTCGACGGTGGCGGCGGCAATCGCATGTGCCGGTCAACTGGCCTGGTCAAAGACTGTGGCGTGGTCCGCGGCATTTCCTGCGATGGCGGGCATTCATCTGCTCATTGGGCTGGGCGAGGGAGCGATCAGCGCCCTGGTGTTTTTTGCAGTGGCGAAAGCTCGGCCGGAAATTGTCTCGAGCACGCCAACCGGGGTCGTGAGCGGTTTTGTCGGTTACGGATTGTTGGCGACATTAGGTGTCGTATTGTTTGCAGCGCCTTTTGCCTGCCCGTGGCCCGATGGGCTCGAAGCGGTGGCGACAAAACTGGGATTTGAACACGCTGCGACGGAATCGATAAACGCGCCAATGACAGGCTATCTGTTACCAGGAATCGGTTCGTCCGGCGTCGCGACCGCGCTCGCCGGGATCTCAGGTGCCTTGATCGTGTTTGGCCTCGCGATTTTGCTCAGCCGGCTGCTCGTGAAGCCCCGGTCAACTTCAGAAGAAGCAGAAATTTCGCAGACATGAGCGGCTTTCACTTCGGCAAAGCGCATACGCCCTACGCGCCGGAATTTCGTCCGACGTCCGGAACGCGCGTGCCACTCGTTGCAATCGCGCCCGAGTGGAAACTGGCGGCCATGTTGGTCCTGGTGAGCGGCACGGCGCTCATGCCGTTGAAATGGTGGCTCTGGCACGCGGGCGCCGGGCTCCTTTTAATTGTTGTGGCATTGGCGGGGCGCATCGCAATTCGGCCGCTTTTGTGGCGGTTGCTCTGGTTGTTTCCTTTTGTTGCCGGAGCGGCGCTGGCGTCGGCCTGGCATGGTGCGACCGGACCGGGCTGGCTCGCCGTGGCGGTGCGGGGTGGTTTGTGTTTGTTTACGGTATTAATTTTCGCCGCCGTAACGCCCTTTGGCGTCCTGCCCGGAGTGTTGCGCCGAATCGGTGTGCCTGCCTTGTTGGTTACAACGATGGCCTTGATGCACCGTTATCTTTTTGTGCTCGTCGACGAATCCGACCGCATGCGTCGCGCACGTGCCTGCCGAACGCTCGCGCCGAAACGCGGTCCTGGTTGGGGTATACCCGCGGACATCATCGGGCGCCTTTTTGTACGCGCTTCCGAACGCGCTGAACGGATCTACCTCGCCATGTGCGCACGAGGATGGAAATGAAACCTCCAGCACTTGCCCTCGACAAACTCGCTTACCGCTACCCGGACGGGACGGTGGCGCTGCACGAAGTAAGTTTTACGATTCAAGCCGGCGAATGCGTGGCATTGCTTGGTTCTAATGGTTCGGGTAAGTCTACCGTATTGCTTCACCTCAACGGCATACTGCCTGAAAAACCCGGCTCCTCTGGCGCGGTTTGCGTCGACGGGGAACCTATTACAGCCGCCAATCTGGAGGCCGTGCGACGGCAGGTAGGACTGTTGTTCCAGGATCCCGACGACCAGCTTTTCTGCGCAACGGTCGAGGAAGACGTGGCCTTTGGACCGAACCAACTCGGAATCGACAAAACCGCCGTGGCGGAACGAGTGCGCCATGCTCTTGCCCAAGTTCGCCTGACCGGCTACGAGCGGCGCACGCCTTACCATCTCAGCCAGGGGGAAAAGCGTCGAGCCTGCCTCGCCGGTGTGCTTGCGTGCGAGCCTTCGATTTTGGTATTGGATGAACCGACCAGCGGACTCGATCCGCGCGGACGGCGGGAGTTCATGACCTTGTTAAACGAAATTCCCGCAACCAAACTCATCGCGACGCACGACCTCGAAATGGTGGTCGACATGTGCACGCGCGCGATCGTGCTCGACGGAGGTCGCGTCGTAGCCGACGGCCCGACTCTGGAGTTGCTCAACAACGAAGAGCTGATGCTCGCCCACGGCCTCGAACGCCCGCATTCGTTGCACCACCATTTGCCGATGGAGGAACCTTTTTTTTGGAAACCTCCGCAAAAACCCGAGCCGTAGATAGCGCCCTCGATTCCCCGCCTCCTGCCGCCTTTGGTTGGTGCCCCCGGCCGGACTCGAACCGGCACGTCCTTTCGGACAAGGGATTTTAAGTCCCCAGCGTCTACCATTCCGCCACGGGGGCGGGCACACGGCATCGAATTTCACGGAGAGCGCGCGGACGTCAATCGGCTTGTTTGTTGAATGAAAACTACCTTGCGGCCCGCCGCGGGTCCGGCAACCGTCCGGCCTGTGAAGATCGGATTTCTTGGGGGCAGTTTCGACCCCGTTCATTTTGGACACCTCATCGCCGCGCAAGACGCCGTCGAGCAGTACCAGCTTGAACGCCTGATATTGGTGCCCGCCTCTCAGGCCCCGCTAAAACCGAACGATGTGCAATCCTCCAATGACGATCGCCTCGCCATGTTGCGCGCTGCCACGGAATGGGATCATCGCTTTGAAATCTCCGACTTCGAACTTCGCAAAGGCGGAATGAGCTACACGGTCGATTCGGCGCGGCACTTTCGCGCTCAATTTCCGAATGACCAGTTGTTTTGGATCATCGGTGGCGACCAGTTGCCGAAGTTGCATCTTTGGCGCGAAATCGAGGAGTTGGCGCAGCTGGTAGAATTTATTTTCCTCGAACGCCCCGGTCATCCCGTCAAGGCCACGCCGGCCATCCCGGGCCTGCGACTGCACCGTTGCGACGGCCATTTAGTCGAAATCAGTTCGACTGAGCTACGTGAACGCGTTCGCCGCGGCCTTTCGCTTGACTACTTTGTCCCTCACAAGGCGATTGTGCACATCCATCAAAAGCGTCTATATCGCTGAAAACCGCATGAAATCCAAAAAATCGAAATCGTCCCTGCCGCCGCTGCTCAAAGAAATCTGCCAGACCCTCGACGAGAAAAAGGCCGGGGATCTCAAGGTCCTCAGCGTTAGCGCCCAGTCTTCGATTACCGATTATCTCGTGTTGGGCACCGGTACTTCCGAGCCGCACCTCCGCGCGCTGCGTGTGGAACTGGAAAAAGTGATCGATCGCGCCGGAGTGCGTATTATCGGCATGGATACCGATCAAGGCAGCGGCTGGCTGGTCGTCGACGCTTTCGATATCATGGTGCATATCTTCACGGCGGAAAACCGTAAGAAATACGCCTTGGAAAACCTTTGGAAAGACGCCGAGGATCTTCCTCTCTCGACGGTGCTCGCGGTGGAGAAAAAAGCCGCGATAAAACCTGCTCGCAAGTCCGCGCCCAAAGTTGCCAAAAAAGCCACCGCGACGCCGCCGAAACGCAAAACCGGACGTTCGAAATAAATGAGCCGACTTACGACGCAGGATTGTCGGTGCGTTGAGGTTTCGTTTTAGCCAAGAAATCATGCTCTGGTTGTTTGTCCTGACGGTTTTCACGAGCGCGGCCCTCATATTTTCGGTTCAACCGATGTATGCCCGGCTTGTACTGCCCCTCTTGGGCGGATCCCCGGCGGTCTGGAACACCGTTGTCACATTTTTCCAGGCCGTTTTGCTGCTAGGCTACGGTTATGTGCACTTTATGACCAAACGGCTGGGACTGCGCCAGCAGTTGTTAGTGCACGCGTTGGTTTTGGCGGTCCCGCTCGTGTTTTTGCCGGTCGTTCTTCCGGATGGAGCCACTCCCCCCGCGGACTCCCATCCGATTCTTTGGATTTACCGATTAATGGCGGTTACAGTCGGGATTCCTTTTTTTGCGCTTTCGGCCACCGCGCCTCTGCTGCAACGATGGTTTGCCCAAGCGAGGCACGAACGCTCCAAGGATCCGTATTTTTTGTATGTCGCCAGCAACGCCGGCAGCCTGCTGGCCCTTCTGAGCTATCCATGCGTAATCGAGCCAAATCTCGGCTTGGCAAATCAAGCACTCTGGTGGATGCGCGGCTATTGGATTTTAGTTTCTTTGGTCGGGTTGAGTGCCGCAATGGTGTGGGTGAAACGCAGTCCATTGGACTCCGCCTCGGAAGCAACGTTGGCCCCGGTACCGGAGGTTTCGGCTGAGCCCGTTCGTTGGGAACAGCGGTGGCGATGGGTATTCTTCGCTTTTGTTCCATCCAGCCTGATGCTCGGGACCACCACATTTATCTCCAGCGAAGTCGCCGCGATTCCGTTGATGTGGATCGTACCGCTCGCGCTCTATTTGCTGACCTACATTCTTGCTTTTGCGCAGCGGCAATTTGTTTCGGCGAAGCGCCTCCAAAAGGCCCAAATTTTTTGTCTCATTGCGGTTGCTGTATTGATCAATATGCAGGCGACGCAGCCGCTCCTGCCCTTGATGATTATTCATCTGGTGAACTTTTTTGTATCGGCATGGGTCTGCCATGCCTTGCTCGCTGCCAGCCGCCCAACTCCAACTCATCTGACGGAGTTTTATCTCTGGATGTGTTTCGGCGGCGTACTGGGCGGAATCTTTAACAGCCTGGTGGCCCCGATCGTCTTCTCGTCGGTGCTGGAATATCCCCTGGCGATAGTGCTTGTCTGCTTTGCGGTGTGGTGGGGAAGTGGCAAAAAAGAGAAATTCAATCGTGGCGACTGGCTTTGGCCGCTGGTTCTTTTTATTGGATCGGCAGTTTTTGGATGTTCATTTTCGTCCCTGCCGGAAGATCAAGCCGCCCTCTACGGGCTTGTATTTGGCCTGCCGGCGCTGGCCTGTTTCTTTTTTTCCGAAAGACCGTTCAGGTTCGCGTGGGGAGTGGCGGCGATTTTTGCCGCTGGAACCTTTTATGATCTCCAACCAGGCAAAGTGCTGCATGTGGAACGCAGTTTTTTTGGGGTGAACCGGGTGACGCTGGAACCTCAGGGTCCCTATCATCTGCTGTTTCACGGACGGACCCTGCATGGTATGCAGAGTTTGGATGTTTCGCGGCGACGTGAAGCACTAACCTATTACCATGCAACCGGACCGATAGGTGAAGTGTTTGGAAAGTACGGACAAGACAAGAACTTGCGCGTGGGTTTGGTGGGTCTGGGCGCTGGATCGCTGGCCACGTACGCACGGCCTGGCCAATCTTGGACGTTTTACGAGATTGATCCTGTGGTTGAAGCGATAGCTCGTAATCGTAAGTATTTCAGCTACTTAAGCGACGCGAAGGCACCAATTCCGGTCAAGCTGGGCGATGCGCGGGTTAACCTCGCCCTCGCCCAGAATGGTAGTTTCCAAATGTTGGTGTTGGATGCCTACAGCTCGGATGCCATTCCCATTCATTTGGTTACGCGCGAAGCATTCCTCCTTTATCTCCAAAAATTGGCTCCGAAGGGGATCATTGCCATTCACATTTCAAACCTTCATCTCGATCTGGAACCCACTTTTGCCAATGTGGCTCATGATCTTGGGCTTGTAGCTTACTACTGCGATGACACAGGGATTACCGAAGCGCAGTCCAAACAGGGCAAATCGCCCTCCCAGTGGTTGATCATGGCTCGGCAGGAGGCTGATGTAGCGCTGCTTGTCGCGGAAGCGCGGTGGGAAAAGGCCCGAACCAATCCCAGCGACAACGTCTGGACCGATGATTATTCAAGTATTTGGAGCGTGTTCTCGTGGCACTAATTTTCTGATTCAGCGCGCTCCGCGACACTGAGGTTTTCTGGGCGAACCATTTGATTTATCTGGGTAATTGACCTTACTAAGTCGTTGTCGATTTGCAGCATTTACAGTTAATTGACCTGCTTTACGCTTGTTCTGCGAAGTCGTGTTGCCGATACTTTGCGAACTGCTCACCCCTGAGCGTTCATATCATACCGTTAATATAATATTCGAATACTATGAAAATCCAACGTTCCACCAAGGGCTTTACCCTTGTCGAAATCATGATCGTGGTGGTCATCATCGACCTCCTCGCCGCCATGGCCATCCCCGCCTTCCAAAAAGTCCGTCGTCAGTCCTACGCCAAATCAATGGCCAATGACGCACGTCAGGTTGGCAATGCGCTGCAGCAGATTTATATGTCCGCTCCTGCGGGCGCGCTGGCAGACAGCCAAGCCATTACTTATAGCTCGATTACGGGCGTTATTTCTTGTGGTGTCAACGACCCCACAACCGGTCGCGACTACTTGTCGCAGCTGGTAGCGCAAATCGGGAAAGGTTATACGATGTCTGCCAACTATAATTCGACTGTAGCACCGGGCGCAGCGGCGTTTACCTTGCTGCACCAGCGTGTTGCCCCAGCCGAAGTTGTCGGTAGTACGCAAAGCGCGTTTGCCGGTAACCAGGTCACCACGACCGGTTCGGTTGTTTCCTTCGACACCGAAGGCAAGCCACTCTGATATCTAGGCAAGAAAGTTTTATATAAACATGGGCCACGCGAGGTTAACTCGTGTGGCCTTTTTCTTTACCTTATCAGGCTGGTTATTCAGTTTTTTGCCATGCGTATCGTTTGGAAGAAGTTATTCGTTCTTGGATTGATAAGTTTGGCTGTATTGCTTTGCCGGTTTGTTTTTATATCGAAGGCCAATGCGGCCTCTATTACCATCTACTGGGGCTATTGGATTATGCTTGCGGGAGCGTGCATCTACCTTGGTGTTTTTTGGCGTTTTTTTAAGGGTAAAAGTATAGTCCGCATATTAGTTAGGCATCGACTCGGCATAGTGGCTGCTCTGCTGGGCACAATTTTCCTGCAGGTACACGAGCCACACAGGTTCAAGGTGTTGTACGATGAATTCACCATCTCCGGCGTTGCCCGGAGTATGCACTACACACGTACGGCGGTATTTCCCACTCGCGCACATAATCTACAGAATGAATTGCTCGTAATGGATGTAGCCATTGATAAACGACCTCTCTTTTTTCAGCTCATACTTGCGACAATACACGACCTGACGGGCTACCGTCCTAGCAATGTATTTGCCCTGAATGCAGGAGCGACGTTCCTTCTTTTATTACTAACTTATTGGTTAGCTCAAAAGTGGATAAACTGGCAGGCTGGCATTTTTGCAGTCGCGTGTTGGTTGACATTACCACTTCTGGCTCAGGCAAGCACATCCGCGGGTTATGACGTGTTCAACTTGGCCATGATGATGTTGCTGTTATATTTCTCAGCGACGTACCTTCGCGACGGTGGCGTGGTGAACCAATCATTACTCATTTTAACCGCAGTGCACCTAGCACAAGTACGTTACGAATCCATTCTGTTCGTTATACCTACAGCCTTGGTGATTATATTGCGGTGGTGGCGTAGCAAAGAGCTCGAACTTGGGTGGATCGGTGTATTTGCCCCTATTTTCCTACTACTGCCTCTGTTGATCAACTTGATTTTTGTTGAAACAAAGGCATTCCATCAAACGGTTGAGGGGCAGAATTATTTTGATGTAATAAACTTGGTAGGGAATGCCGAACGCGCGGTTTTTTACCTTTTCAATGTTAATTTGCGTGTGACCAATTCAGTTTTTCTTGCCGCAGCCGGTATTGTTGCCCTGATATTTTTTTATGTCAGGAGTTTCAGGAATTGGAGAGAGCTTGGTCGTTCTGGTGAGGATATCGTGGTTTTGATGATGAGCGTGGTGGTTGTTGGGAACTTTGGTCTTATCCTATGCAACTTTTGGGGGCAGCTGGATGATCCCACTGCGTCGAGATTTTCACTTCCGTTCCACCTCCTTTTGATACTCGCAATACTTTTTATAGTTCGTGAAATTAGGCGTTTTAAGGCGTTTCCAAGCTACTGGTATATGATCGTCGCTTTTCCGCTAGCATTTGCCGCGTCAATTTCGGCTTGGGGTTCGGCCACAACTACCCTGTGGCAGGGGAATGAAATGGACTGGCTTTTTAGTGTTCTCAGGGAGCCCCAGCATCGAGGGGCGCTCGTGATTGCCCATCCAGTCGGACCGATATTGTACAATTACCCTAGTGTATCCCTGCCGACCGCCGAGAGGGATAAATGGAAGATAAGCGAATGTTTGAAGGGTAATTTCTATCCGGAGATTCTTGTCCTAGAGCGTTTCACCCTAAATCTACAAACCATGGAGGAAGTACCATATGGAGTGGACAGAATTTATGACATCAAGAAGGACAAGCTTACGGGTGATAATATGACTGCATTGAGTGGCGCGTTTCGCAGGGAAAAGGTCGCAGAGATTCGAAGCCGTCCCAATGTTATAACCCGAATTAGTAGAATCACAGGGGTTGATGAGGAAAGCGCCCGCCGCCCCGAGCCGTTCAGTAAAGCAGGACCTCCATTCAAGGGGTTAAACGAATACAATCAATATATATACGACTCGCTTCCGTAGCGGTTATTGGGAGCGCAGACCATTAATCGTTTGTGTGGCCAATATATTAATGCTTCCGTTTCTTGGGATCTCTTTATGAATTAAGTGATCGGGGTCGGTGGAGAGTAGTTTATTATCGGCTAATTTTAAAAAGGAATAGTTGGCTTCAGTCAGAATAGAAATCAGTGCACGGAACCCTTGTGCGGAATTTGCATAACAATAGGGAGCTAGCTCCATGAATATATTGGGCTTATGGCGACCAAGACATTTGCTGGCTCCTTGAAGAACACTGAGTTCGTGCCCATCGACATCCAGCTTGATCCAGTGTATTTGGGGTATGGCCAAGTGGTTGAGAAGGGTGTCCAGGCTTTGCGTTTGTGCCCCTTCGGTTGAACGTAGGGCACCGCACAAAACGGCCTGCGTGGGCTCGGAGCCGGCGATAGGCCAGCTGGACGGGATGGCGTTTTCTTTTGGCGCGTCGTCCGTGGCGGTTAGGTGCGCCTGAATGGCGGTTGTCTGTGGTTGTAATCCGGGATTCAGGGAGAGATTCTTTTGTAGTTTACGATAAGCGTAATCGGTAGCCTCGATGGCGATTACACGGCCCAATGGTCCAACGTGTTTGGCGAGGGGCAACGTGTGTGCGCCAATGTTGGCACCGATATCCAATACGGTTGCTCCCGGAGGAATTAGGCTGCGATAGCTCCGAGCCAAGTCCCGTTCAAAGGTGCCGAGAAGATAAATGGCAAAATCGATTCCTTCGTTGAGATCCAGTGCCCATCGAATGCCATTTCTTGTGAATTCTCCATGCATCGGACGTCTTATGACGGCGCGGCCCAGTTTGACGCAACGGTTGAGAAAGCGTGCGATGGTAATTTTCTGACGAGTTGAAAGGCGGGCAGCTAAGGACATGGCGTTTTTCTCAGGGCTTTTGGGTTACGCGATTGCAGCGTGGCATTTTTGATTGGTCAACAAGGCAAGGGGCTTTCAGGATCGCATGTTTCAAATCATGCCCCAATTTGCATCGCTTTTAGAGTATTTTAACTGGGTGGCCAAAAACGACGAGAAAGCCCGGCGCATTCAAGGTGCATTTCATTCGCAGTTGCTGGAATGGCATCGGAAGAAAGTGCCTTCCGGGGCAAAAGTGCTGGAGTGGGGGTGTGGAGCGGGCGATTTGCTGGCGGGACTCGCTCCTGCACGCGGCATCGGGTTGGATATGAGCGACGACATGATTGCAAAGGCGCAGAAGCGGCATGCTGACAAAACAGCTCTTTTGTTTCGCACGGGCGACGTGCAACGCGACGTCGTAGAAGAGAAGTTCGACTACATCGTTTTCAGTTATGTTTCAGGCTATCTAACCGACATCGAGCGGGCATTGGCCAACTTGCGTCCGGCGAGTCATGGACGCACGCGCCTTGTGCTGACGTCGTTGAATAATTTTTGGCTTTGGCCGTTGGTTTGGGCACAGAAACTGGGTTTGGTGACGCCGCAGCCATTGAGCAATTGGTTATCGACGCAGGATCTTGTCAACCTGCTAGAATTGGCTGGATGGGAGGTAATCGAGAAAGGATCGCAGCAGTTGCTCCCGTTTCATATCCCGCTCGTCACACCTTTTATCAACAAGTTCATTGGTCGCCTGCCAGGAGTCAGATTATTCGGCATCACGCTGACTTTTGTAGCGAGGCCGGCGCGGAGGGAACCGGATCTAGATGGTGAAATATCTTGCTCTGTCGTGGTACCGGCCCGCAACGAAGCTGGCAATATTCGTGCTGCGATTGAACGTATACCGGTGCTGGGCAAACGGACCGAGATCATTTTTGTCGAAGGTGGCAGCTCGGATGGCACTTGGGAAGCAATTCAACAGGAGATCGCAAATTACACAGGACCGCATCAGCTGCGCGCAGTAAAGCAACCGGGGCGGGGTAAGTGGGATGCGGTGCGCGCGGGTTTCGCGATGGCGACGGGAGATATACTGGTGATCCAAGACGCCGATTTGACAGCGCCGCCCGAGGACCTGCCGAAGTTTTACGATGCAATTGCGAACGGAATCGCGGAATTTTGCAACGGCAGCAGGCTGGTTTATCCGATGGAGAAGCAAGCGATGCGTTTTCTGAATTTCCTAGGTAACAAATTTTTCGCGCTATCTCTGAGCTATGTGCTTGGGCAGCCAATCAAGGACAGTTTGTGCGGAACCAAGATGCTTTTACGCAAGGACTATGAGCGCGTTCTCGCACGCATAAAGCCGTTTGGAGATTTTGATCCGTTCGGTGATTTTAATCTTCTTTTCGGAGCATCATTGTTGAATTTGCGCATCCGTGATATTCCTGTGCGCTATAAAGATCGGACTTACGGTGAAACTAATATCTCGCGATTTAAGCATGGTTGGCTACTTTTGAAGATGACGGCTTTTGGTTTATTCAATCTGCGATGGGACTAGCAGGCTGCTGAAAAACTCCGTGAAACAAACATTAGCGATAGGCGTCAGTTAATGGCATGAGAGGAAAACGTAAGACCCAGGGGGATTTCGTGAGTTTGATCGATGTGGAGCAGCTGATTGCGGGGGACCATCCGATCCGTGCGATCAAGGGCATGTGCGACGAAGTGCTGGCGGCGATGAGCGGGCACTTTGACGAGATCTATGCCGAAGGAGGAGCGCCCTCGGTGCCGCCGGAGATGCTGCTCAAAGGCAAAGTGCTGCAAGCGCTCTACACCGTACGCTCGGACCGCCAACTGTGCGCCAGGCTCCAGACCGACCTGTTGTTCCGCTGGTTTGTGGATCTGCCGCTGGACGAAACGGTCTTCGACGCCTCGGTCTACAGCAAAAACCAGGAACGGCTCCTGCAACACGAAGTGGCCGATCTGTTCTTTAGCGAAGTGGTGGCCCTGGCCCGCCGGCACGGCTGGGTCAGCGACGATCACTTCAGTGTGGACGGCACGCTAATCGAATCGTGGGCCTCGCTCAAAAGTTTCAAACGCAAAGACCAGCCCCCAGGCCCCGGCGGCGGGAACAACTGGACCGATTACAAAGGCGAAAAACGCTCCAACGACACGCACGCTTCCACTACCGACCCCGAGGCGAAACTGGTGCGCAAAGGCCCTGGAAAAGAAGCGCGCCTAAGCTTCGCCGGCCACGCCACAATGGAGAACCGCCACGGCCTGTGCGTACTGTTCGAAGTGCATCCGGCCGTCGGCGCCTCCGAATCGAGTGTGGCCGTCGAGCAAATGATCGAACTGCAAAACCGAGGCTTTGCACCAAAAACGGTGGGAGCCGACAAAGGCTACCACGACCAGAACTTCATCGAAGGCCTGCGTGCTCAAAAGATAAAGCCGCACCCCGCGCTGCGCAAAGACCGCGACGCTCAGGGCGTGATCTGCAAACTCGCTTACGCCCTCAGTCAGAAATGCCGCAAACGCATCGAGGAAATCTTCGGCTGGGCCAAAACCACTGGCTGCTTCCGGAAAAGCCGGTACCGCGGCGTCGACCGAACCCACGCCCAAGGCCAATACGTGGTGGCCGCCTGCAACCTCGTGCGCATGGCCAAACTGATGCTCACCGCGCCGCCAAAACTCGCTGGGGCGTGACGCCCCCCGCGGCCGCAGTGTGCCCGTACACTGCGAACCAGCCGCCAAACGCAAGCGGGCCGCGCCCAAAACGGCGCGAAAAACCCAGTGCACCGCCTGCGTTTATATCAAAAACGCTCAAAATCAGCCTTCCTCCTCTCAAAACACCCCGTTCTTCAGCAGCCTGCTAGGTTGGATTCTTCGGGGTCAAAGTCGCCACCTCTACAATTCTAATTGTTAAGGAACCTAATCTAATGTTGAGGTGGCTCGCTTTTCGGGAAAATGCATCCAACGAAGAGATATATGGGTATCGCCAAAAGGAACAATGCTGTGATGCCCCACGTCATTGAAAAGGCGACGCTTAGTATGGGCGCCAATACCGAAAAAATTCCATTTATACCCCACCCCCAAGGAACATACTCGGGCGCCTTACCTTTCAACTGATCGACAGCAGTCGGTAAGAATACTCCTAGCAGCAATCCCAAGGGAAATACCAAGGTAATCACCACCAATGCTCGTGCAGCGAATCCGTTAAAGGTGAGAAAGCGCAATGAGGGAAAGGCAATCAAGCATTCCGCCACGACGGAGATACAGAAGGTATAGCTTAATATTCTGATGCCTCCCAATCTTCTAATCAGGTATTTTGACGTCAGTGACCCCAATCCCGTCGCAAAGAGCAGCGCGGCTAGCACCACTGAGAGCGCATAGTTCGGATGGCCCAGATAGAGACCAAATTTCTGCAAAAGGGCGACTTCAACCGCCAAATAACCAATGGCTGTCGATGCGAAAATGAGGGCGTATTGTCTCGGTGCCGGAACTTTTGCCACTCGGCTCAACCCTTTGAGCGGCCACCATACGCAGAACAAAGCGACGATTCCCACTAGAATTAACATCAGTATAAGGGTTATTTCCATCACAGGCACGATGCGATGCTGAAGGTCAGGCCATTCCGCCCAACGTGTGAATTTAAACAATCCTGGAAGGTGGTTCCATCGGGAGAAATTAAAGAAAAAAGGCCTGTCGTCGGTTGCTGGCGAAATAACGAACGGAGTTTCGTCGAAGAATCTCGCTTCTTTTCCGGAAACCCACTGTTCCAAAAAATATCGATAAGTATTTTTTGCTTTATATGTCAGATACGGTGCAACAGCCAACGTGAGGTATTTGTTACCGCCCACCCATTGGGACAGTTTTTTTATCTCCTGCGGTGAGAATGGATTCTTTTTAATTAACAGTGCCATAAAAGCCCCGTTGCTCTGGGCGACCATAACGAGGTGATTGGTGGGATCTTGCACGCCTATATTACGCAGCGCCTTGGCTGCAGTTGTCATGACCCTGAGCATTTCGCGTGGAGGATAATGCTCCATACGCATGATATTGATGATTCCATCATTTGTCAATTTTGATAAATATAGATCCAGTGCTTCTGTGGTATATAGATAGCTTTCAGAAAATACATGGGCAGCCCCCGGCGTACCGCTGTAGGAATCTACTCCGGAGAGCTGTATAATGTCGAATTGATCTGAAGACGATGCGAGATAGTGTCTGCCGTCGTCGTAGACCAAATGTACTCGCGGGTCAGTCGTCCAATGCCGGAAGTAGTCGAAGAACTGCTTCTGCAGTATATTTAGAGTGGCCTTATTTACTTCAATGCCGGTGATGTCACGCGCGTTGAAATTTATGGCGGTCAACACATCGAACCCTCCTCCAACGCCTATGATCGCAGTTTTCGGATTGGAAAGAGTGCTGGCAACGTAGGCGGAAGAATAAATCGTTTCCTGAATGCCATTAAGTGATTCAGGAGTTCCATCGTATGCGACTGCATAGGTGAAGGCAAAGTTGTTTTGGGTAAGCATCCGTTTGTATCGTCTGAGGAATGCTTCGTTCGTGCCGATCAAGGAAGGAAACGAGACTGTGGTAGGGCTTGGAGCCGGAATGCTTGATACTTCAATTCGGGCCACTGGATCCCATTGGGTATAATCGATGGAGAAACCGAGCGGTGCTTTGGAAAACACAGCTAGTTCTGTTCCTTCCGGATATCGAAACGTATAAAGCCGTTTTGCGTACACAAAAGAAGCAACAATTGCTACGGTTGTTGCGGCAGAAAGAATATAGATTTTTTTTTGCCGAGGGGGAAAGGTTAGTGCACAAACTAGGAGTAACGCGGCGCAAGTCACCAACATTACATTTTCGACCCCCAGCCAACTGATCACCGGCAATATAGCCAGCGCTCCCAGCGCAGAACCGGTAAGGTCCCAAAAATAGATTCTCTGGGTTGGGAAGTCCGGATTGGATAGCAATATTCCCAGAATTAGGCCAGAGAATATAAAAGGCAGCGCAAACAGCAGAGCCAGTGGGAGAGTTTTGAGCAAACTGACGACGAACTCATTCAGGTTTGAAAAGAAAGGGTTGCCCACTGGGGCGTGGTAGAAAAGTAGGGAGCAACTGATTACCGACAGAACTAATAGGGAAGCCCACACTGACACCATGTCGTCTAAGGACCCCAACCAGTAAGTAAGTTTTTTCGACAAAAGCACCCCCGAGAACGCGAAGCCTAGCATAGTGAGCGATATCACGAGGAAGGCGTAGTTATTGAGAAGTTTTGCCGAGATAATGCGATACAGGAGTATTTGGATAGTGAGGGTCGCGAATCCTGTTATGAAAGCTGTGGTCGACGCCTTAAAAGTGGCCGGTGTTTGCATGTGAATTTATAATGTCCCTCTTGGGGGCAAAATTCTATAGCTGACGATGTCTATTGCCTCAAGATATATTTCTTCGGAACATTCTGTCTTTGGATACCTTCCACGGTTTATGGTTTTGTTGATAGCTCTAGTTAATGCGCTGATTCACTTGACGGTTCGATTCCTGTTGTGCCTTTTTGCCTCAATGCCTGATGAATCCTCGACCAAATTCCCGTATAGGAAATCTCTGTTGATCAAGCTCGCAATTGTGGGGAGCGTGGTGCTGCTGACGTTGGTTGTGGTGCTGCAATTCTGGTCGGTAAAGGAGTTAATTGGGTTGACCAAAGGTGGGATTGAACGGGTGAAGACATGGGCGCAGACGGTGGGACCGGGGCCGTATTTTACGGCGATGGCGGTGCTGCCGGCGGCGGGATTTCCGATCAGCGTATTTACGTTGATGGCGGGCGGATTGTTCGGTCCGCAAATCGGGCTCGGGTGGACGATCGTGTGGGCGTTGCTGGCGCTGGCTGTGAACATGGCGCTGACGTATTGGCTGGCTCGATACGCTTTGCGTCCCTTACTGGAAAAATTGATGCGGAAGATGGGGTATGATTTGCCGCAGGTCTCAAAGGAAAATCATGCGAGCCTGACCTTGTTCATCCGTATCACGCCGGGCCCGCCTTATTTCGTGCAAGGTTACCTGCTCGGCCTCGCGGAGGTTCCTTTTGTCACTTACATGTGGTTGTCGTGGGTGTGCCAGGGTGGTTATGCGGTCGCCATGGTGGTGTTTGGGGACTCCTTGATGAAGGGCAACGGCAAGATCGTTTTTTTGGCGGTGGGGATTTTAGTCGGATTGACAATCGCGGTCAAAATGATGCGTCGTCGGATGGCGCAGAAAAAGGGTGATGCGTGAAAATGGACGTCCAGCAAGACGGTGGTCTAGAGCAGGAACGAGCGCTGAGCGTGAGTGAATTCACCCGGTGCGTGAAGGAAGTGCTGGAGGGTGCGTTGCCGCCATGCTGGGTGCGGGGCGAGGTTTCCAACTTGCGGCAGCAGGCGAGTGGACATGTCTATTTTTCTATCAAGGATTCCGGGGCGCAGTTGTCGGCGGTGATGTTTCGCGGCGATGCGATGCGCCAGGGCATTATTCTGCGCGATGACCTGCAGGTTTTGGTTTATGGCAATGTGAGCGTTTACGAGGCGCGTGGTCAGTATCAGTTGGTGGTGCGTGCAGTGGTGGAGGATGGACACGGGCGTTTGCAGAGGGAGTTCGAGGCTCTAAAACGGCGGCTGGCCGACGAGGGTTTGTTTGCTTCGGAGCGGAAGGTGCCAGTGCCGACAATGCCGGCGGTCGTGGGATTTATCACGTCGCCCACGGGCGCGGCGGTGCAGGATTTTATTCGTATTCTGGCGCGGCGGGGCTGGCGGGGGCGATTGGTTGTGTTGCCTGCGAAGGTTCAAGGCGCGGGTGCGGCGGAGGAAATGATCGCACAACTACGGCTGGCGGAGGCACTGGGGATTTTCGATCTGTTGGTGATCGGGCGCGGCGGCGGGAGCCTGGAGGATTTATGGGCGTTTAACGAAGAGCCTCTTGTGCGTGCTATTGCGGATTGCACGATACCGATTGTTTCGGCAGTGGGACACGAAATAGATTTTTCCTTATGCGACTTTGCGGCGGATGTGCGGGCGGAAACGCCGAGCGCGGCGGCAGAGTTGATTTCGAGCAGTTTCGTGGCATGTGCGGAACGATTGGCACGGCTGGCATGTTCGGTTGAGGATGCGATGGATCGCACGTTGAGCGAGGCGCGGGCGCGGGTGGAGCATGGAGCGAGCCGGCTTAGACTCCTGTCGCCAGCATCGGTGGTGGAGCACGGGCATTTGCGGGTGGACGATTTAACGAACCGAATGATATCGGCAGTCGAGAGGGTTGTGCAATTGCGGCGTCACGGGTTGGGGCAAGCGGCGATGCGCTTTGCACGGTGCGGTCCGCAGGCGCGCGTCGAAGGCGAATCGCAGCGGCTATTGGCATTGTGGAAACGGCTGGAGTCCGCGAGTCCGGCATCGGTTTTAAAGCGCGGTTTTGTGATCATGCGCGATGAGGCGGGACGCCCACTGGCGCGACGTTCCGAAGTCAAGCCAGGGCAACGGTTGCAGGCGCAATTTGGCGACGGAGTGGCGCCTTTGCGCGCCGAGGGCGTTAATGGAGAATGAAGAACAGATAGCGTAGAATGTTGGAGGAAATTGGCGGTCGGCTGGAATAAATCGGCGAATGGAATACTCTCATAGAGAGCCATGAACGCCGCGAAAATTCTCCCAACCACGATTTTATTGACCCTGCCTTTGCTTGCGATGGGGCTCCGTGCGGAAAACGATATGAAACCGAAAAACCAAATCAATTCTTCCTCGTCCGAAACCTGCAAAATCGACAACGGCAAGTCCGCTTGCGGCCTGCCTTCGCAGGCGGTGATCGACATGACGCAAACCAAGGTGAAACGAACCGATGCCGAATGGCGAAAGCTGCTCACGCCGGAACAATATCGCGTGGCGCGTCAGCAGGGGACAGAACCGCCGTTTAGGAATGCATATTGGAATTCCCACGAGGATGGCGTGTTTTTTTCGGTGTGCAGTGAAACGCCGCTTTTTGACAGCCGCGACAAGTTCGATTCGGGCACGGGCTGGCCGAGCTTCACGAAACCGATTGAACCGGTTTTTGTCGGCGAATCGCGGGATAGTAGCCATGGCATGGTTCGGGTCGAGGTCCATTGCGCGGTGGACGGCGCGCATCTGGGACATGTTTTCCGTGATGGGCCTGAACCGACGGGTTTGCGCTACTGCATCAACTCCGCGTCGCTGCGCTTCATGCCGCGCAAGGAGTATGAGGCCTGGGTCGCAAAGAATTCTGAACGGGTCGCAAGCGCCACGCCGGAGCGAGCGCCGTAAGCCCTATTCTTTGGACTTGGTAAGCCCGATCATTTTCACGAGCGAAAGGGTGTTGCCGATAATGCGTCCTCGCACGTCGGCGGACGTCGTGACGAATTCCTTGCGACCAACGAGCTTGCAGACCTCGCCATGAAAATAGCCATGAATGAGCTGGCCGGCCCAAATGAGCGCGTCCTCGCTAAGTGCATTTTTGGTGGTAGAGGTGATTTCGGCGGCGATCAATCGGGTCCAAAATACGCGCATTTCCTCAAGTCGCTTCATGATCTGGGGTGAAGGCTTGCCAGAAAGGGGTTCCAGCCAGAAGAGGCGATAGTGCGCGGGGTGGGCGAGCGAATAGTCGAGCTGGGTTTCGATGAAGTGGCGTAAAGGCGCGCTTTTGGCCGCGGGATTTTGCAGGCTGGCGAAAGTGTGATCCATGAGACGTTGCAAAGCGACGTCCAGGGCGGCCCAAAAAAGTTTTTCCAGCGAATCAAAATAGTTGTAGACGTTGGTGTGGGCGCAACGGGCCTGCGCGGCGATTTGGCGCAAATTCACGCCGCGGCATCCGTTGTTCTTCTCAATGAGGCGCAGGGTGATGTCGACCAGGCGTTTTTGGAGGGAGGCGGGCGCTGACTTGCGACGGGGGCGTTTCTTCTTGATTGGCATCTAGGCGACGGTCGTTGCGAGGTGACCGAAGTGTCAAACGGAGCGACGTCGGATTTTTTAAGCGAAATTTCGTGGGGAATTTCCTTGGCCCCCCATTTGGAGTTTATTGTGCAGCCCACAAAAAAATATGCTGGGCGCATGGGAAGATTCGCGAAAAAATCCGCTGATGTGTTGCCGCTATCTTCTCCACAAAGAGCATCTGAAAAAGGTGCTGGCGCAAATGGGCATTCGAGTGCCGGAGATGGCGACACGTTATAATATCGCGCCGGGAACGAAAATTCCTGCGGTCCGAAAAACCTCCCGTGCGGAAACCGGGTGCGAGTTTGCAACATTGCGCTGGGGATTGGTGCCAGCGTGGTCGAAGGATGGTCCGCAGCAGGCGGGACTGGTCAATGCGAGGGTAGAGAGTCTGGAAATCAAAGCTTCTTTTCGCGAAGCATTTCGGGCGCGGCGTTGCTTGATTCCGGCGAGCGGGTTTTACGAGTGGAAAATTGCGGGGCGGGCGCGCTTGCCTTGGTTGTTTCAGCTGATCGATGACGAACCATTTTTCCTGGCAGGTTTATGGGAGTCTTGGGTGAGTCCGGACGGAACGCCGTGGGAAACCTGTGCCGTGATCACGACCGAGCCGAATCTTCTGATGCAGCCAATTCATCATCGCATGCCGGCCATCCTGGCGCTTGGAAGCGCCGAGGCATGGCTCGATCCTGCGGCGCGGACCGAGGAGTTGCGCGATTTGCTAAGGACCTTTCCGACTGAGCTGTTGAAAACGCGGCCGGTTTCGTTGCGGGTGAATTCCGCGGCAAACGACGATCCGGAATGTCTCCAATCCGTGGATACGAACATGCCGGATGGAGGGCAGGGTATGCTGGCCTTGTGAACCGCCGCCGAGGCCATTCAGCGCGAAATATCGCGTTGGGTAAGGACCTTGAAGCCGTGGTGGCCGAGCGATTGCGCAGCGACGTCGGCATCCTCGATGTTGAAGGCGAGAGCGGCTTTGCCTTCCGGACGTTTGATGAAGCTGTAGACGTAGTGGATGTTGATCTCGGCCTCGAAAAGCGCTGCGAGCACATCCTTGAACTGCGATTCACCCTCGATCTCGACCGCGAGAATCTCGCATTCGGTGTACGGGTAGTCGTTGTTGACGAAAAGCTCACGGGCTTTGTCGGGATCGTCGACGATGAGCCGAATGATCGTGCTGTCCGTCGTGTCGAGGATCGTGCAGGCCATCACATGGACGTTATTGTTCTTCAATAGTGACGTCAGATCGTACAGGCGACCCACGCGATTCTCCGTGAAAACCGAGAACTGTTTGACCGGATCAATCGCGTTTGAAGTGCGGGCCATGGGGAGAGACGAAGTTGTTGGCAGCGTGGAGGCAGCTGGTGCCCGGGTCAACTGCACGTATCGAATCTATTGCCCCGCAGCCTGCACGCATCTCCGAGGTTGCAATACGCGCGTATCGGGGAAACTGTTGGGCTTTCCACTATTTATCATGCTGCGGAAGTTGTTCGCCAAAATACGCAAAACCATCGGCGGTTCGTCCTCGTCCAAATCCGAGAAACCAAAACCTGCTCAATCTCACGGTTCTCACCGCGGCGCCGCCTCGCACGCCAAAAAGCCAGCTAAAGGTGGGCATCCCACGCAGGCACGTCACGAACAGTCGGAACAGGCTTCACGCGGCCCGCGACATAACAGCCCGAAGCAAAATGGTCCGAAACATGGTGGGCACGGGGGCAAACCGCGCCACGAATCACATGGACCCTCGCGCGGGCACCATGGGTCTGCGTCCCGCGCTCCGCGTCCTCAGCGCGAAGAGCGCTATGAACCGCCGCACAGTGTCCACGTGCCGCCGCCGCCCGTCGACGTGCCGAAGATGGACAATGCTTTTTCCAAGCTCGGCCTCAACGACTCGCTCGCGTTTGCCGTCCAGGAAATGGGTTTTGTCGAACCAACACCCATCCAGCAACAAGCCATCCCGGTCGTGCTGGCCGGTGGCGATGTGATCGGGTCGGCCCAGACCGGCACGGGCAAAACCGCGGCCTTTGCGCTGCCGATTCTTCAACGCCTCGGCGGCCACGGAAAACTGCGCTGCCTGATTCTCGAACCTACACGCGAACTCGCGCTCCAAGTCGAGGAAGCATTTAAGAAGTTCAGCAAATTCACCGACCTGCGCGTGACCGTTGTGTATGGCGGTGTTGGATACGGCAAACAACGCGATGACCTGCGGCACGGCATGGATGTGCTAGCCGCGACTCCCGGCCGCCTGCTCGACCACATGGAACAGGGCGATGTTCGCCTCGACACGATCGACATTCTCGTGCTCGACGAAGTCGATCGCATGCTCGACATGGGTTTTCTACCGGACGTGAAGCGCATCGTGAACAAATGCCCGAAAGAGCGGCAGACGTTGTTCTTCACTGCCACGCTTCCGCCTGAAATCGCGTCGCTCGCAGGCTGGGCCTTGCGCAATCCAGTCGAGATCAAGATTGGCGCCCGCCGTTCACCCGCTGAGACGATCGCCCACGCTTTCTATCCCGTGGTCGAATCGCAAAAATTCGAGCTGCTGCAAGCCTTGTTGGAGCGCACGGACTACAAGAGCGTGATTATTTTCTCGCGCACGAAGTTTGGCGCCGACCGCATTGCCCGCCGGCTGCAAAAAGATCACTCCGTCGGTGTAATTCACTCAGATCGCAGCCAACGCGAACGCGTTGAAGCGCTCGAAGGTTTCAAGAGCGGGAAGTTCGAAGTGCTTGTCGCGACCGATATCGCGGCCCGGGGTCTCGATATCGCCGGCGTGTCGCATGTGATTAATTACGATGTGCCGGAGAATCCCGAGGACTATGTTCACCGCATCGGCCGTACGGGCCGCGCGCAAAACACAGGCGACGCTTTCACTCTGGTGACCGAGGAAAATGTTCGCGATGCCCGCTCGATTGAACGTTTCATCGGCACGGCCATCGAACGAAAGAAAATCGAGAATTTCCCGTACATCTATTCCGCGCTCTTCGACGACAAAGCGCTGGCTGAGTCGGCCGCCGCTGCCGCGAAGCCCACCAGCCGTCTGCATCGCGGCGCGCGACGCTGAGTCGTGGGCGGTAAATCCGATAGAACGCGTAACACGTCGGTGTCGACCGGCCGCGGTGGCTTCGGCTTGGCGCCTCTCTTTTTTCTGATCGCGTTACTGATTGCGCCGACGCTCGCGGTAGTACGAAGGGATATTTTGGATCATCCATTCTGGTTGTTGATAATTGCGGTTGTGAGTTTCACCTCCTTTGCTTGTCTATGGCTCGACAAGCGCCGAGCTGAGCAGGAGCGGTGGCGGGTACCGGAAAACTTCCTGCACCTGCTGGAGCTGGCCGGTGGCTGGCCAGGCTCGTTTGTGGCGCAACGATTATTTCGGCACAAGATCTCGAAGCTCAGTTACCAAATTGTCTTTTGGTTGATCGTTGTCGCCTACGAGCTTCTTTCGGTCGATTTTCTGCTTGGATGGAAAATCGCGCAGCAGCTGAGGCAATTGGCGGGGCTGTGACGCTGTCGCTTTTGATACGCTGACGAAGGTTTGTCCTGTCGCCCGGCATGCTGCCGCATGCTCCGAGAAGCGAATCCCCTTGAGAAATTGGTTCTTTTGCTCGACGTAACTCGGTGGTTAGTGCAGCCTTGCTCCAAGTACCATGTGGCGCACGATGAGGTATGTCTTTTGGATCGTGTCGGCGAGCCTGAGTGTCGAGGCCGCAGAGAAACCGCGACCAACGGAAAAATTTCGCGGTGGCACGGTGGAATGGGCGCGGCTCAAGCACAGCGGCGGTTATTGGAACCGGCATGCGGAGAGCGACGATGCGATGATAAGTTATATGCGCGCGGCCACGACGCTCAACATTGGTTCGGAGTGGTGTTCGGCGGCGGCGAGCGACCTCGGGGAGATGACGAGGTATCCGTTTCTTTTTGCCGATACTCTGCAGCATCTTTCTGCTTCGGAAAAGCAGAACCTGGTCGAGTATCTAAAACGTGGAGGATTCATTTTTATCGACGCGTGTTGTAACAACAGCATCAACCCCTCCGGGCGTGAATTTCTGTTCAATCACTTGAAGATCCTGCAGGGCATGTTGCCTGGTTTGGAGGTGGAGGTGCTGGACCCGAGCCATGAGGTCTTCTCGATCTATTTTAAAATGCAGGCATATCCGCCGCAAAGCCGCCCGGGCGGCACGACTTGGTCGAATGGCCCGACGTTTCCGCTCCGCTCTTTAAAATTCAACGGCCGGGTGGTGGGCATGCTTTCGATCAGCGGATTGCAATGTGGGTGGGCAAGGATGGGGCGTCAGGACGCGACCCCATTTGTGCAGATGATGGCCAACATTTACCTCTACGCGATCACACATTGACGAAACATCGGTCTTTGTTTCCGGTCATCTAACAATCAACAATCGGTAAAATGTCATCTACCCTGCCTCCGGTTTCCCCCGAAGTTGAAATCGACCTGCTGCGAAACGCGCGCGGTGTCTACCAAACGATCTCCCGCGAACTCGGGAAGCGGATTATTGGCCAGCGTGAACTGGTTCGCGATTTGTTGGTGGCCCTGCTTGCGCAGGGAAACTGTCTCATGATTGGCGTGCCGGGACTGGCGAAGACTTTGCTTGTCCGAACCCTGGCCGAATGCCTCGACCTGGATTTTCGACGGATTCAGTTCACGCCGGATTTGATGCCAGGCGATATCGTTGGCTCTGAGATCCTGGAACAGACGGAGACTGGCGGACGTCATTTTCGTTTTGTTCCAGGACCATTGTTCGGGCAATTGGTGCTGGCGGACGAAATCAATCGTACACCGCCAAAAACGCAGGCTGCCCTGCTCGAAGCGATGCAGGAACGCCGTGTGACAGTGGGTGGGGTTACGCATTCCTTGCGCGCTCCGTTTTTCGTGCTCGCGACGCAGAATCCAATCGAACAGGAAGGCACTTACCCATTGCCCGAGGCGCAACTGGATCGGTTTATGTTCTGTTTGCATGTCGGATACCCGTCGAAAGAGGACGAGGTGCAGGTGCTTTTGCGAACGACCGGCACGACGGAAGAAAAGCCAGGCGTGGTGCTGACGGGGCAGCAAATTGTCGCGCTGCAGAATGCGATCCGCGCGGTACCGGTGCCGAAATCGGTCGCGGAATACGCCGTTACCCTGGTGCGCATGACGCGGCCCGGAAATGGCGACACCCATGAGACCATTGCCCGTTACGTGCGCTGGGGGGCGGGGCCTCGTGCGTCGCAATACCTGGCACTCGCCGGCAAAGCCTTCGCGGTGCTGGATGGGCGTTTCAACGTATCTTGTGAGGACATTGACGCCGCAGCGCCGCTCGTGCTCCGACATCGCATGATTCTAAATTATCGCGCGGAAGCCGACGGAATGTCCGCGGACGCCATCGTGGCTGCGATTGTCGCCAAAAAGTAACCGCCAGCTCCCGCCGCATGCCAGTCGGTTCTAAAACTAGCAAAAAGATCCAACCATCCGGTTCGCCCGAAGATCCGACGTCAAAACCGACGCCACTCGACGTCGGTCTGCTGGCGGCGCTGCCCACGCTCTCGCTTCGTGCGCGGTACATGGTAGAAAGTTTCATGACCGGGCGCCACCGCAGCCCATTGAAGGGGACGTCGCCGGAATTTGCCGAATATCGCGCCTATCAGCCGGGGGACGATTTGCGACGGATTGACTGGCGGCTCTACGGCAGGTCGGACCGGCTGCAGACGAAGCAGTTTGAGGACGAGAACCAATTGCGCGTTGAACTGGTTCTTGATGTTAGTTCGTCGATGCGATATGCGAGCCGGGTCGGGATCTTCACAAAATTTGACTATGCGCGCACGGTGCTGGCGGCGATTGCATTGCTAGCGCGCCGCCAGCACGATGCCGTCGGACTCGCATTTGTAGGCGCGGGACGCGCGGCCGATGGAGGATTGATCGGGTTTCATCGTCCGGGCGCGTCCGTGCAGCATCATCACGATATCTTCAATCAACTCGACACTCCTCCAGCAGCCCAAGGCTCCGCTATTGTCGAAGGATTGCGACGTCTTGCCCGCCTTTTGTCCGGCGGTGGATTGGTTGTTGTCGCAAGCGATTTCTACGCTGACGTGGCGGAACTGGAGAGCCTGCTCGCGTTATTCCGTTCAGAACGATTGGAGATGCTTGGCTTGCAGGTGCTCGATCCGATGGAAATCGAATTTGGCGAGGCGAAGTCCGGGCAATTTGTCGATTTGGAGAGCGGAGAAGTTTTGCCGCTAAATTCCCGGGCCGCGAGAAAAGGCTATCTCGAGCGTTTCACGGCGCATCGAAACAAACTGATGGAATGCTTCCGCGAGTATGGGGCTGATTTGTTATTGATGCGCACTGATGAACATCCGCTCGACGCGCTCAGCAAATATCTAGCCCATCGCAGTTGCCGAACGCGATGAATTTGCTGCTCCCTGTTTTTCTTGGTGCGGCGGCATTGGTCGGGCTGCCGATCGTGATGCACCTTTTGCGACTGCAATCGCGAATCAGGATTCCGTTTCCTTCGCTGCAATTTCTTGGTGGTTCGGCTTTGCGCGATTCGCGGCGCCACAGCCTTTGGCGCTGGCTGACCTTGTTGCTGAGATGTTTGTTTATTCTTCTGGTGGCGCTGGCATTTTCCCGGCCCTTCTGGCCCTTGGAACACAGTGCTACGAGTCGAGCAATCGTGGTGGTGGTGGACAACTCTTACAGTATGCAGGCGGCGGGACGCATCGCGGCGGTGGAAGCGTGGTTGAAACCCGGACTGGAATCGCTTCGTCCGCCGGACGAGTTGGGAGTTTTGATGTTGCATCCCTCGCCTCAGTGGATCGCTCCCTTAAGCGCGGACATCGATGCCGGTCTCCGCGCGCTTTCGCAGTTTCCGAAAGCGTATTCAACAACGCACTACCGCGCAGGACTGGAACTTGCGGCCACCGCGCTATCCACGACTTCCACTCGACAAAAAGAAATCATATTGGCGGGGGATCAGCAACGACTCGGTTGGAGCGACGTTCGTTTTGACCGACAGTTTCCTCCGGGAGTCAAATTGCTTACTGCTCCGATGGCCAAGAATCCTGACCGACAGGCGGCAATCACGTCGGTCAACGCTTTTCGCAATGCAAAGAACGAGTTGGAATTGGAGGCTGTCGTTTTGGGTTATGCTTCGGAGATTTTCGAAAGGACCTTAACCTTCTACCGGAACGACGAGCAACTCGGCAAGGTCACATGTCGGATCGGTGGCAGAATTCCCCAAGTTGTACGCGCAGCGTATGCGGTGACGGATCCCAGCGGTACACAAATCATCCGCGCGGAGCTCGATCCCGACGAACTGACGGTCGATGACGTTGCTTACGCGGTGCTTCCGGCCGGCGATGATCGGCGCGCCATGATGGCACCCGGCTCGTCAACGGGTACGGTGGATTATCTGGCCTTGGCCCTGAACGCTGCGCAGGGAGGGAAACTCACCCATTTTCAAATCGATGCCATGGTGTTTTCGGGCCAACCCTGGCCGATATCGAGCGTTGCCTTGCTTCGCGGGTCGGCGCCATTTTCGGGCAACGCCGAACGTGCCCTCGACGAGTTTCTTTTGGCTGGTGGTTCGGCATGGCTGATATGCGATGGTTCGCCCGAGCAAACTGCATGGTTGAAGAAACGCGGAATCGACCTGGCGCCGGTGAGGGCGTCGGCGGGCGGATTGAAGCTGCGCGATTTGGCACTGGAGCATCCGCTGTTTGCCGCCTTTGAAGGGCAAAGCCTCGCTCCATTGCTCGAACCTGCATTTCGACGGGGTTGGGCGATTGGCGGACCCTCCGTGGAGCCTTTGGCGCGCTGGCCGGACCGCAGCGTGGCGATAGCAGAGGTTTCGACCGGGCTAGGGCGCATCTTGATCACCGGTTTTGGCGCGACGCGCGAGGATTCCGATTTACCGTTGAGCGCCGCATACCTGCCGCTTGTTCACCAAGCCGTTTTTTGGCTGGCCGAAAACAAATTGGTCGCGCCCGACAGCGGACGTGTTGGCGAAACGTTGGCTCTGCCGGGGAAGGGGACTTGGCGGCCGGTTGTATCTCCCATGGCCGTGGGGGCTTCGACGGTGGACGGTTTTGTGGTGCCGGAAGCGCCGGGAATTTACGAGTACGACGATGGTGTCAGGAAACGTTGGTATGCCATAAACCTGGAAACCAGCGAATCCGATCTTTCTCCGTGGCCAACACCGGCGGATTTCGCCTCGCTCGTTTCCAAAGAGCCAGCAAAGCCCGAACCAACGGCGAATGCTACAAGCAAGACTAGCCAACCGGTGATCGACGCCCGCCTGGTCGACGAACGTCACGCTTGGTGGTGGCTTATTGCTGTTTCATTGGTTCTGCTTGTTTTGGAGTTGATGCTGTCAAACCGAACCATCCCATGACCGGAGATCCGCGATCGATTTTGTTTCATCGTCATCGGTTTGACCGGTGGGTGGTTCCCCTCTGGGTGATTGTGACGGGCCTCGTATTGGACAACGTGCTTGTTTACGCGAACGCGTCGGCCCGTGCCCATCTCGTGCTGGCGGGCGGCGTGCTATTGGCCGCATTTGCGGCGAAAATGCTGTTTCGCCCGAGCCTGCAAGACACCGCCCGTCGATTGGATGCCTCGGCGAGTACGAGAAATCGCTTCGAGGCCATCGCTTCGCTTGAAGGGATCAATCATCCGCTTGCCAGGGCGCTCAACGATGAGACAGGAGATTTCCTATTTCGACGCCAGTTGCCGCCGGCCTACATGACGATCGTGGGCATGGTATTGTTGGTGGCATTTGCGGTCATACGGCTTGCCACCCTGAAAACGGGACGAGAAGCCGCCGAACCTGAACGCATCACCGCCGCACCGGTTGCTGCAAACCAAGAGGAACCGCCAAAGCAAACGCCGATGCCGCTGGCCGCGTTGAGCTGGCTGGAGCCGGCTTCCAGTATTGTGGCGACGCAGAGCGAACTGGTGCCGCTGCTCGCCAAAGCGAACAGCAGCGCTGCGCTTAAAAATGTGAAATTGCACGTAATGGTTGGCGCCGAACTCGTGCAGGTGACTCCCCTGGAATCTGTCGGCGCCGGCGAGCACAGGATTCAATGCCTGCTGGATCTGGGAAAGTTGAAATGCGAGCCGTATTCATTTGTTGGATATTATCTCAGCGCAGAACTTAGCCGGGAGGGTGTCACTCCCGATACGCCGCCCTGGCCGGAATTATTTTCAACGTTGCAGCTGATACAAATACGGCCTGCGGGAAGCGATCTCACGGCCGGCCCACCTCCGGCGGACGAAGCGGCCTCGAGCGAACTCGAGCGTCTGCTTTATGCGGTGAAACGTGCGAAGGTGGCGCAGGTCGAAGTGGCGGCGGCGAGTTTCGAACTCGCCCATGGACAACCACCCGCCATCGACCCGGCTTGGCGCGCGAAGATGAAAGAAACGGCGACGAAGGAGCGAGCGATTTGGCAGAACGACAAAGAACTGCTGGCCGCGGTTAAAGACGACCTCGCCCTTTGGTCCGCGATCGATCTGTTGCACCGCGAAGGCTCCGAGCTCGAAGCGACGTGGGACAGCCTGGGCAAGAACGATCCCGCCGCCGCTGTTGGTTCCTCGCAGCGGGCGTTGGCTAAAATCGCAGAACTGGAGCAAGTTTTTGCAACAGCGCTGGCGAAGCAGCAGGAGGCGAAGAGCATTTTGCTTAACGATACCTTGACGGAGGACGGCGTGCTTAAATTACCCGCCCGCGATGGCACGCCGGCAGGATTGCTGGAGCGTGACGCACGTGAGCAGCAGACGCTCGCGAACGAACTCGCTAAACGAACGGCAACGACGGCAAATGCTTTTTCGACGGAAAAGGAGGTCGTTAACGATCTCACCAAACTTGCGGCCAACGAAGGTTTTTCCACCGAGGTCAGAAGTCTGGTTTCGTCGGCAGTGGTTGATGCTCGTGAAGCCCGCCAACATCTTAACGACCGCGATCAACGGGCGGCCACTGAGCCGGCGGCTCGCGCGGCTCAGGCGCTTCAGGCAAGCGTGAACGCCATGGAAGCTTCCGGGCGTCAATCGGCGGCGAGACAACTGGCGTCGGCCCAGCGCGAACTGAACGAAGCGGCCTTGGCGGAAAAAGACGGCGATTCCGCCTCGGCAGAGCGCACGCTGGAAAAAATCCGGGCGCAAGTTGCTCAAGAGGCGCTCGCGCAGCAGCGGTCTGGTTCGGCAGAAGCGGCGAAAGAACTGGCCGAACTTCACGATGCCCTGCGAAAACCTCCAAAAAGAGACAATAGGCCGTTGTCCAAGGGTGAAACGCCGCCGGGCGCTGGCGAACAGCTGTCTGAACTCGCCCGCCTGGCCGCGGAAAAACGACAACAAGTCCTTAGCGACAAAGAACGTGAGCAAGAACTGGCAAAAGCGAGTGAGGAATTGCGCCGAGTCCGGCAGAACGTGAAACGTTCCGCGCAGAATAGCCCGAAGGACCTCGAGGAACTTTTTAAACAAGCGCAGGAGAACGCGCAGAAATCCGGCACGTCCCTCAATTTGCCTCCGCCTAAAGAAAATCCTCCTCCGAAATCGAACGCCGAAGAAAAAGATCCTGCCAAGGGTACCGTGTCCGACACCGCCATCGCGGCGGCACCTCCGGTATCGAAAACAGACGATCCTGTCCGAAAAGTGATAGAAGGACGCCCTTCGCCGAGTGCGGTGAACAGAGAGCGCTATGTGGATGGTCTTATTTTGGAAATCGATCGCGCCATGGCCCAACTCGGACAAAAACGCGCGGCTGAACGAACGCAGGTGTTATCGACGGCGTCGGTAGCTGACGCCCCGGAACCCTATCGCAAGGCCGTGGGCGACTACTTCGAAGCGCTGGCGCGCGCGGGGCAGGCCGAATCTGTTCAATCCAGCACCTCCAAACGATGAAGACGGAGTTTTCGGATGTTTTGGAGTTTGGCGGTTTTATAACCGGATGGCCGGCGGCCCGACTCTGGCCGATCATGGCATGCTTGCTGGTCTTGGCGGCCTATGTTGCGTGGTTGAGTTATAGATACTCGGTGGTTAGTTTAGGTCTTCCCAAGCGCATTGTGCTCGTAACGTTGCGGACGATGGTATTTGCATCCATGTTGGCGTGTCTGGCGAATCCGGTGCGGATCGAGAAATCGACGGTCGAACCGCCCAAGCCGCCTAAAAAACAAAGTTCGGGTTCTATCGGACGATTGGCGGTGGTTGTGGATCGTTCGGACAGCATGACGACGCCCGACAACCGCAACCTGACCCGACTCGACAGCGCGCTGGCCGTCTGGCGACGATTTGAACCAGCCGCCAGGCCCGCATATGCCGATGTCCGCTTCTACAGTTTTGCCGAGGATTTGAAGGAGGCCGCGACACTCGACGAAGCGCTGGCACGGCGGGGCGGCACCGATAAGACATGTCTTTACGCTGCACTTGACGAGCTGCTGAAAAAGACGGTGGAGGAGCGACCCGATGCAATTGTGGTGCTGAGCGATGGCATCGACAATTCGGGCCGATCCGAATCGGGTTTGATCGAAGCGGCGCGCTCGGCCGGAGTCGCCGTGCACTTTATCGCCGGTTACAATCGGGAGAGACCCGAACCATTCATGAGAGTCCGCGATTTTAACGCACCGGATTCGGTTTTACGGCGCACGGTTTTTCCGGTGACGGTGACGTTCGAGGCTTTTTCGCGCGACGATCGTGTCGTACCATTTTCGCTCTGGTCAGGAGGTCGCCGGATTGATGGAGGTTCGTTGCTGCTCACCACGGGCGCCAACCTTGTTCCATGGAGCTGCCGGGTGGCCGCAGACGACATGGGGCAGATGGACTTGACGTTGCGGCTCGAAGATGGGCCAACGCCTCGCGTCGCCGCCCGTACGGGCGTTTCGGTCATGGGGCAAAGGCCGGTCAACGTCGTTATTTATCAAGGCGCGGTCGATTGGGGCCTGAGATACCTGACCGACGCGTTGCAGACAGATCCTGGTTTTGAATTGGTTACGGTCGTTAATCCTGCGCTGGGAGTTTCCTTGCCGGCGACTCCGGACGCGACGAAGATGACAGGGACTCTTGCGTCGGACGTGTCGGATCTGTCATCCGGAGACTGCATCTTTCTCGTGCGTCCTCATGTGCGGCAATTGTCGCTGCGACAGCAGCAGGCCTTGGTTAACTTTGTGCGGCAAGGTGGCTGTGTGATTTTCACGCAGCCGGATGCGACCAGCACGCCGCAGTTCAGGGGAACGCCCCTCGGCGATCTTTTGCCGGTGGTGTTTGACGAGCCGGTTGGCCCACCGCCGGCCACGGAGGTGAAGGCAACGACGCTCTTTCAATTCGCGAGCAAAAAACGTGAAGGGAAACACGAAGATGGTCCATCGGTGCTCACGCCGTTTTTGCTCACGGAGAAAGGGCGTGCTTCGCCAATTTTTGCCGCCGCTGGATCGGGTGGCCCGTCGTTTTTGGAGCCGAAGTTTGCGGAATACGCCCGGGTGTCGCGTTTGCGGCCAGGGGCCGAACTATTCGCCATCCACCCCACCGAACGCGATCCTTCCAACGGCCAGCCATACATTTTGCTCGCTACGCAGACCTTTGGTTTTGGCCGCACCGCGATCTTGACGACCGATGGTTTGTGGCGCTGGAAACTGAGCGAGCCCTCGGAAAAACGCGTGGTAGAAACATTTTGGCAACAACTGGTCCTTGCCTTGGGAAAACGCAGTGTCACCGAGCATATCCGTTTTCTCGATCAACCCGCTCAAGTGCGTTTGGGCGGAGTCGCTTCGGTACGGCTCACGGGCGTCGATGCCACGCGCAAACCGGTGATAACGGCTGTGGCGCCCGATGGGCGGCGAGGCGCGATCGAACCCAAACCAACAGGCGATCCTAAAACTCCCTGGATGATAAGTTGGAAGCCGGATATCGCCGGCGCTTGGGAATTTCGGGCCTCGGTGGAAGGTGATTTGCCCGCTTCCTGGTTTACCGAAGTCACGACCGCTTCCGTAGGCGAACGCGCCCGCACGCCCACAGCCGTCAATTCGATGCGCTCGATCGCCGCGGCGACGGGAGGCCTGCTTCTTGTCGACCAATTGCCGCTCGCTTGGCGAACCGAGCAAAAGACCGAACGAAAAATCACGCTCAAACCAATTGTAACCGAGAAGAAGCACCTCCGCTGGAATAATTGGCTAATGCTGAGCGTAGCCTTCGGAACTTACGCGCTGGAACTCGTGCTGCGACGGGTTTGGAAATTGCTTTGAGCTATGCTTCTGCGGTGCGGTTTCGATTTTTGGCGATAGCTAACGCTTCTGTAAGCGCGCCCGGCGTGCAGGCTGGCGCGAGGAACGGATGGCGAACGTGCTTACAGGCCCAGGATGCGCTTGGCTTCGAGGACGAGCGGGGTCTCGTTGAGCGGAGCCTCGGGGGGAATGGCTTGGGTGGCGCCGACCTTGGGCGCGCGATCGCGCAGGGCGAGCCAGGCGAGCGAGGCGGCTTCGCTGGACGCAGCGCGGGCAGCGATGCGGGCGAGGTTTTGTGCGGGCGCGGGAATTTGTTCTTTTGGCAGCACGCCTTTTTCGGCGAGGAAAAACGAAAGCGAATGGCCAAGGGTGTCGACCCAGGCGAAGGGATTTGGCGGTGGCGCGTAGGTAAAGCCCTGGCCGGCCGGATAGGGGGTGAACTCCAGGAACATGCGCAGCGCATCGTGGAGTTGCATGAGCTCGGAGTTGGCGGTGGCGGGGGTCCAACGGAGTTGGAAGGTTTTGCGCTCGCGGAATTTTTTAATTTCCCAGAGGCGGAGGACCATGTGGTAGTCGCCGCTCTTGTGGCTGAGCGCGCCGGTGAAAACGTAATCGAGGCCGCCCTGGCAGGTGTCGACTAGTTGGCGAATGTCGTCGGTCGTCCACTCGCTGCCGAACATGCCGTAATGGTCCTTTTCCATCATGGCGATGGCGGCAATGGGAGCGTAGTGCGGGCAGAAATACGTGGATTCCTGGAGCCAGAGGGGAATCCCTCGGCTTAAGCGGGCAAGGTCTTCCTCCGGCTGGGTCATTTTCTTCAGCCATTCCTTTTCGTCGGGCAGGGCGAGCTGGGCAAAGGCGATACGGCGTTTTGAACCCTCTTTGGGCGGAAGAAGGCTGGGCAAACCTTCGAGGCCATAGGTCCAGATCGGACGGCTGATGCTGACGAGGTGAATGGTCTTGATGCGCGGCGGGGCGTCGGGTCCGGCGTCTTCCTCGGGGGTGGAGGCGCCGGCTGGCCGGGTCGGGAGTTGGCCGCGACGTTCGGCCTCGAGGAGTTCGGCGAGGGCGTTGGAGAAACCGTAGAGACGTTCTTCAATCTCGGGATTTTTCAGCGCGAAAAGGATATCGAGCAGATGCTGTGCGGCGTTGGTGTTGCGCGTGGCGAGATAGGCTTGGAGAAGATTGATGCCGGTGGCGGGGCCGTGGCGCTGGGCATCGTAACGCGGCGCAACGAGTTCCACGATCTGGTCAACGTAGCCGCACGAACCGAGGTCGCCGGACAAGGCGACGAGCACGTCGGGCCGGTCGCCGGAGGTGACGAGCAGTTCTTCGTAAATGGCGAGAGCGCCGGCCAAATCCTTGGCCTCCAGTTTTTCGCGGGCCGAGAGTAGCAACGCCTTGACGCTGCCTGGAGCCGGCGGTGTGGTTCCACCGTTTGGTTCGGCAGGCTGGGAAGGATTGGAGGCGTTGTCCTTGTTTGAGGTAAGACGATCGAAGAAGCCCATGGCGTTAAAAGCAAAAGAATGCCCGCGCTCGGTGCGACGCTATTTTCGCCAACGAATTATGAAATTTGCAGGCTTGGGAACCCTAATCTGCGCTATTGAACGCCAATTGCAGAAAGTTTGGAGGATCCAGAGCCTACCTGACCCCCAAAAAACGGGGCCAACTAACGTTTTTTGGCGGTTAAAACCGTTCCAACACCCACCATGGCGCCAACCAGGTGGGCCACCGGCACGCTGTCGATCCCGCGGCTTGCAAGCTCGGGGTTGAGTGGGCCATGTCCGAACGCTTCGACTCCGATTTTCGCGGCGAAGAAAATCAATACTCCCAGCCAGAGCGGCCGAGCCCGTGGTTCGGTACGCAAACCATGAACCGCGAGGGCGACAAGGACGGCCGAGGCGACGCCGGAAATTCCGGCATAGCGAAGAAGCGAGGGCGCGATGACGAGCAGCGCGAGGCTGATGACGACGGGCGAGAGCAACAACGTGCGTCGCAGGACAATCGGTGCACAATGTTCCAGCCACCCGCCGGCGGGGATGAGAATCACGAGATTCCAAAACAAATGACTGGCGGAAAAATGCACCCAGTGCCCGCTGACGACGCGCCAGAGTTGTCCGCCGAGAATCTTTTCCCGGTCGTAGACGAGGGCATCGAATGCGCCTGAAACGAACCAGGCGACCACCGCCAAGGCGGCTGCGGCGAGTGTAAACCACGGCAGATGGCCGGCGCAGAATGTTTTGGAGGATGGGTTTTCTTGGGGCATCCGAAAGGTTTCGGCTTGGCCAACAGGCCAGACCATGGCACTTGAAGGTCAATGAAGATTTTCCAGCGAGTGCTGCACGGGTTGGCGGTGGTAGCTTTGGCGCTCGGTGCTATCTTGACCGTAGTGGTGGTTATTGCTTCCGTATACGTCACCGGCTTCCTTGCTGTGGGGGTTGGAAAACCTGCGGAGGAGGTTGGAATATCGGCGAACCTTCCATTTCTCACGGTTGTTGCCGGGGGCGTTGCTTTGGCTGTACTGGTTTTGGCAATTTGCGCGATCTATTGGTATGTCCGTTGGAAGTGGATTTCGCTTTTTGGGGTGTTGGTGGTGGGTAGCTTGGGTTTTCTCGCTTTTGATTCCACTCCTGTGCCGCAAGCCGATCTCGGGTCGCGTGTAGGGGCGGATGATCGAGGCTATCAGAAGATTATGTGGATGTCCGAGGCTTCGCCATTCAGTCGCCTTTCGGAGGCGGGTGTTCTGGATTCGAACGAGCTAACGTCGCTTCTGCTTCCCGCAAAGGGCGACGATTGGCCGGAGTTTGTGCGATCGAATCGGGAATTGATCATTCGAGCGTGGAATGAGGACAAGCTGGGCCGGGAATGGATCGCTGCGATCAATGCGACTCCTCCCGGGGGAGTTTGGCCGCAAGGCCTCAATGCCCCTTTCATAGCGTTCAAACCTACGCGCGCGATCTGCAATCTGCGCTTGGCATATGCCTGTGTCCTCTCGGTTGATGGTCGAAGTGAAGAGGCTGTTGGAGTCCTTGTTCCAGTTATTCTGGCGATGCACCACCTTCAGCGTACTGGGGGCAATCTGGTGCATGAAATGATTCCTGCTTTGATTCTAAAGCACTGCTATGCTTGCGCCGGCCAAATTATGAAAGTCGAGTCTATCTCGTTCGGTTCGCGGGCATTGCTGGGCAATGCTCTCCGTGCGGGTCTGCCGATCGAACAGGTGATCCGAAATGCGTATATGGGCGAGCAAGATTTCTTTCGTGGGTGCATGGACTCGATTGATGGAAAATATGCCGAGAGGCTCGGGCTAAAAGGGGATCATGTGGGACTATTTGATCAGATCCTATTCCGAACGAGATGGGTTCTGATTAACCGTAATCGCACCGAGCGGTTGTATGTTGACGCCCTCCGAGAAGTAGTGGCCTTTGTGCAGGCGCGGGATTTGGATGGCCTCAAAAACTGGGTCCCGGAGCTCATGCATTCCAAGGGGGTTCGAAATCCAGTCGGTCGCCTGCTGATCGCTATGGTGTTTCCTGCGGTTCAAAAGATTGCGGGGCAGCTATGGGCGATTGAGGACCTTCGTCTCGAGCTCCTCAAGCAGCTCGATAAACCCTAAAACCTGCTTTCCCGTTTGACGCCTTGGCCGGGTGGGGTAGGTAAGCGCCTCTTCCGATTGAACCGCGTCTACATTAAAACCTACGGCTGCCAGATGAACGAGCGTGACAGCGAGGCTGTTGCGGCGATGTTGCGCGGGCGTGGTTACCGGATCGTCAACGCCGAGGACGATTGCGATATCCTCCTGCTCAACACATGCAGCGTGCGCGATGCAGCCGAACAAAAGGCCATCGGCAAAGCAGGCTATCTCCAGCGGCGCAAAAAGAAAAATCCCGACTTCATCCTCGGGATCATCGGTTGCATGGCGCAGAATCGTGGCACGGATTTGTTGGAGCGTTTGCCCGATCTCGATCTGATCGTGGGCACGCAGAAATTTCACCAAGTGCCGGACTATCTCGATAATTTGCGGGCGGCGCGCGATGCGGGCGTGCCGATTGGCGAGACGATCGTCGATATTGCAGAAGAATCCGGTTCGCAAAACGCGATTCGCGACCATCTCGTTGACGAAAACGGCAACGCGCCGCAGGTGAGCGCGTTCGTGTCGATTCAGCAGGGCTGCAACATGGATTGCGCGTTCTGCATCGTACCGAAGACGCGCGGTGACGAGCGTTCGCGTCCGATCGATGAGATCGTGCGCGAATGCGAACAACTCGCGCAACGCGGTACGCGCGAGATCACGCTGCTTGGCCAGATCGTAACGAGCTACGGCCGGCGCGACTACGTGCACGAGGGCGGAATTTCGCCTTTCGTGCAACTTCTGGAACGGGTGAACGCGATCCCGGGGATCGAGCGGATTCGTTTTACGTCACCGCACCCGCGCGGGTTCAAACAGGATTTGGTCGAAGCTTTTGGACGGCTGCCGAAGCTTTGTGAATGCGTGCACCTGCCAATGCAGTCGGGTAGCAATCGCATCCTGAAGGCGATGAACCGGCCGTATTCGCGCGAGCGATACAAGGAAATCGTTGACGCACTCGTGGCGGTGCGGCCGGAAATGTATTTTTCGACCGACGTGATCGTGGGCTTTCCGGGCGAGACCGAGGAAGATTTCGCGCAAACGCGCGAGCTCTTCGAAGCGTGCAATTACGACATGGCCTACGTCTTCAAATATTCGATCCGCACGGGGACGCCGGCTGCGACGCTCGGCGATCAAGTGCCGGAAGAGGTAAAGGAGCAACGCAATCAGATCCTGTTGGACATCCTGCACAAAAATTCGCTGCGCCGAAACGAATCGCTTATCGGCAAAACCGAGGCCGTGCTCGTCGAAGGTCCGGACAAGTCGGGCCAGCGTTTCACGGGCCGCACACGCGGCAATCGCGTCGCAATTTTCGAGGCGAACCCGCGTTTGATTGGGCAAATCGTGCCATTGAAAATCGAGCGTGCGACGGTGAGTTCGTTGTACGGCGAGTTGGTGCTGGCGGAGTGAGGAGCGGGCAGAGGATCATTCGGAACAGGTCACAGAGAGCACGGAGCGCGGACACAGAGGTCACGGAAGGGGGAGAGTCGGAAATATTTTGAACAGAAGAGAACGAAGGGAACGAAGCGTCGGAGGTGGGCGGGGACGAGGTTGCAGGGTTTGGAAGTATGATTCGGGGAAATTGGCGACGCTTTGCGGGGAACTTTGCGGCCTTTGCGTTAAAACGGATCGGAGTTTCCAAACCGTTTTCACGCGAAGATCGCAAAGAGCGCGAAGAAGGGGGCCGAACTTTCACAGAAAAGAACAAGGGAGACGAAGCGTGGCGGGCTGGCGGGCTCCGGGTTTCATGGACCACGATTTTCTCAGCAAAAGACCGTGGATTGAAGGTTTGATGACGAATTCCAGCGACGCTTCGTTCTCTTCGTTACCTTTTGTAAATCATCCTCTGTAAAAATTTGCCTGCTGCACGCGGACTTGCCTTTCGGGCGGGAGTTTGCGGGTGTCTTCCCTTTCATTTTCGAAATCAGCCATGTCGCTTTTGCTCGCCACACTTTTGCCCGGATTGTTTCTCGCCGTACTGGGATTTGTTTTTTTGATCAACAACTCGGCGGTGCAGTCGACGTTGAAGGCGCTGCCGCGCTCGCAGGTCGGCGCGATCGTGTTTTTTGGCGGTGGGGCGCTGTGGTTTTTATATCTCGTCTGGAACCTGTCGGCGGCGGACTTGGTGATATTCTCCAAGCCGCAGGTTTGGGTAATGATTTTTGCCGCACTTTCGGCGATGGCATTTGTATACGTGCCCGATTTTCTCGCGGTGCGCGGTTTGAGCGTGTTGACGCTCCTGGCCGGCTGGCCGCTGCTGATGGCGGCGTACATGGAATACGACAAGCCCCAACGATTGCTCATGGTGGTCGCGGTTTTTGTCGCGGTTTCGCTGGCGATCTACCTCGGTGCGGTGCCTTACCGGCTGCGCGATTTTTTCCAATGGCTGTTTTCGACGCGCGGGCGTCCGCGTTTGCTCGGCGGTTTTCTGGCCGCCTATGGCTTGCTGCTCACGGCGGTGGCCTTCACGTATTGAGATAATGGAGACGCCTCGGAAGATGTCCGCCCACAACAGCAAGGCGCAGCCTGCCGCTCCGGGAAAAACCGGAAAATCCATTCGCGGCCCGCGCCGTCCGAAAGCCGCGCCCGCGCCGGTGCTGCTCGTTCTGGCGGGGCCGGCTGGTTCGGGCAAGACCACGCTTTGCGAACGCATGGTGGCGGAGGTCGACGGATTTTCGCGCGTGGTGACGACGACGACCCGCGCGCCACGCCCGGGCGAAGTGGATGGCGTGCATTACCATTTTCTTTCGCCGGCGCAGTTTGATGCGAAGGTGGAGGCCGGGGAATTTTTGGAATGGGCGTGGGTTCATCAGAAAAATCGCTACGGCACGCTGGCGTCATCGGTTCTCGAACCGCTGGCTGAAGGACGCAGCCTTGTGATCAATGTCGATGTGCAAGGGGTTGAAAATTTCCGGATGGCGGCGCGTGCGAATCCATTGCTCGCGCGGCACATGGCGACCGTTTTCATCAATGTCCCCCTCGACGAACTGCGCAAGCGCATGGAAACGCGCGGGCAGGACAGCGATGAGGAAATCGCACGCCGCCTTGGCACGGCGGAGCGCGAATTGCGCGAAATCGACCGCTTCGATTATGTGATCGCCAGCACCACGCGGGAAGGCGACTTCAAGGCGTTGCTAACTATTTGGCGAAAAGTTCAGGATCGCGTCCGGAAATCCCGGACGGCCTAGCTTTTCACGCCGAAAAATTCTGCGCGGTGGTTGGGCGGAAACTTGTATGGGAAATTTCCCTACAGAGAGGCCGTGTCGCGAACTCCGGGTTGGTTTAGTGGTCACTGAGTTCGTGAAAAAGCCGGACAATACATCGCGGCGGATTTTCCGGCCCTGGCGTTTGGTGGTTGGCGCGGTAGTCGTCATTGTTGCCCTGCAATTCGCCTACAGCCGGATTGATCTGAGCGCGCTGCGTGCCGCCACCCTGGAAATGAACGGAGCGTTCGTATTTCTTGCGCTGGTGATTTTGCCGCTTCTGGGATTTCCGGTCAGCGTGCTCCATGTTTTCGCCGGCGTGCGCTGGGGCGGTGTAGTGGGCACCTCGCTGGTGACGGCTTCCATCCTCCTGCAATTGCTGGCCAGTTATGGGTTGGTTCATTTGTTTCGACCCTTGTTTGCGGCGCGCCTGGAACCGCTGCGCCGTCGCATCCCGGAGGGCGCGCACGGGCCCGTCTCGTTGTTTACGATGCTGGTTCCCGGTGTGCCGTACTTTGCGAAAAATTACGTGCTTCCGCTGATCGGTGTGCCGCTGCCGACTTATCTGCTCTGGTGTTTTCCGCTTCATGCGCTGCGCGCGACGGTGCCGGTGATTTTCGGGGATCAAGCCGATCATCTCACCCCAACGCGCATCGTGTTGTTTTGCCTCTACGGAACAGTTATTGTGCTGTCGTGCGGCTGGGCTTTCCGGCGTCTCCAGTCACAACTTGCAGATCCACCACAAGCGGCAGGTGATCCGACGCAAAACGGCTGAGATGGTTGCGCGGGACAGTGATGTTGCTGACCGCAAGGTTGTCCGAAAGAAAGACGTGATCGATCCGCATGAACGGACGCGCTGAGGTAAAGGTGCTGAGCGGGCGATGGCCATTGTGACTTCTCTGGGCGTCGCGAAGCCGCTTCGTCGCGAGCGCATAGGGAGGACTGCCCGGGGAAAGATTCATATCTCCGCAAAAAATCACCGGCTCCGCACTGGGGATGGCCGACAACCATTTCGGTCCCAACAAATCTTTCATCTGCAATACCCGCTCCAGCCTGCCCAGACCGAGATGCGTGGTGATCACGTGAACAGGCCGCCCATCAACCAACACCTTGGCCCAAAGCGCCGACCGCGCTTCCTTCCACCAGCTTTTGGGGTCCGAAGGCAAAAATGCGCGGTGCATCACTTCTATTGGCCACCGGCTAAGCAGCGCGTGCCCGTAGTGTTCATTTCCCAGGGTCACGGTGGGGCAGAACACAGCGTTCAATCCCAGCTCCGAGGCGATGATCGAGGCTTGATCTTCAGAGCGTGAACGACGGCGCCCGAGGTCGAGCTCCTGCAAGGCTACGATGTCAGGGGTTTGGCCGGCCAGCACACGTGCGATCCGTCTCGGTGAAATGCGGCCATCGGTTCCCGCGCAGCCATGGGTGTTGTAGGTGGCCAGCCGAAACCGTGGACCGCTCCACGCGGAATTTTTTTTCGTCAATGGTTGCCGTCCGAGGTGGTGCAATGCCGCGGCCCGCAACTGCCCCGGGCGGAGCCATTTTGACGAACCATCAGGCAGAGGTGTATGGGCCGGCAGGAGGGCGAACCCCTTCGTTTCCTCCGGTCCGAGACCGGCGTGGGCACCGCTTTCCGGCGCGAAAGTCCACGGTTGCCCGCCCGGGCTCCAGCCCAGCAGCACGAGATCGCCAGCGTCTTCGTGCGAACAAAGGGCCGCAAGATCGCGTCCGATTTCCGACTTCACCGGTTCGGGATGAGGCACCAGCGAGGCCACTTCTTCCGGCACTGCGGTTTCGCCATGCGCATGGTACCAGACGATCTTCCCGAGGCTATCTTTTACGAGCACGCCTGGTATGGCGCCGATGGTCACGAGACGCTGGGCGAGCGCGCGGCTCTTCCCATCATCGGGCTTTCGCGGAAAATAGACGTGACCCACCGGTCCCACGGCGGCAACGCTGAAATCCTCCTCGTTGGAGGTGGTGAATGATTCGGTTGAGACCTGTTTCGCACGATATTTTTGGGCGAACTTGCCCTGCGAGACGAAGGCCGGGGGTAATCGCCGTTGGGCATGCCGACCGGCTGACGGCGCGCTTGTTTGCGAGGGGCCGAGGCAACTTCGGATCGCTTGTTCCACTCCGCCTTTTTCAAAGGCGAAGGAGCGCGCATGTTCCTGCCCGTGGTCGGAAAAAATCCAGACGCTGTAATCGCGTCGTCGCGAACGCTGAGCAGCGTTGAAGAGACGCTTGATCGCATGATCGATTTCGCGGAGCGACCAATGGGCGAAACGCGAAGCCGGTCCGCGGCGATGAGCGTGTTCGTCATAACCGATGAAATTGACATGGACGATGGGAAGCCCGCGTGTGACATCGATCGCTGCGCCGATGGTGACGAGTTCGCGCAGCCCGGTGCCGATGAAAACGCGGGAGATTGCCATGCCGACCTCCAGCCAAAACGGCTCTCCGTGTCGAATGCCATCAATCAAGTCGCAGCAGGCTACAAACATTTCGGCCACCAACTGGCGGGCGATACGCAGCGACGCGGGAAATTGCCCGAGGATGAACAGAAGAATGTTTGCGATTTTGCCGGACCTCCACATATCGCCAAAACCGATGCTCGCCGCGCAAAAATGAGTTTCTTCGAGCGCAGCACCGCCGGCGTAGATGTTCGACCAGGAACTGCCGCCCTTGAGCAATCCTTCGGCCTTCTCCTGGAGTTTTGCCTCGAAGTCCTTCGCCCATTGCGGAGAGTACATCGCACCGCGCTCCTTTTTGTCACGGCGGACGAAACTGAATGCCGGCACGGCTGTGCGAACACCATAGTACAACTCTGCCTGCACGGCGGGCGTTGTGGTGGGCAGGCCGGGGTAAAATGAACGCAATTCAAAGCCCTCGCGCTTGAGCAACTTTCCTAGAAACGGCAGGTGTCTCTGTTCAATCGCGCGTTCCAGTTGGGTGCGTCCGAGTCCATCGATCTGCACCAACAGCAGGCCAGGCTCCTCCGAAGTTCCGACGGATGGGGCCAGCCCGAGGTGCCGGATGGCCCATTCGCTGCGGCTTAGTCGTTGGCGAAGTCCGTGGGCAAACGCTTCGATTTTTGCAAACATTGGATTTAGAGACTAGTTAAGCAGAGGCGACTTTTTGCTCCTTTACCGCCGCCACCGCCTCGACCACTGCATGGGTTTTTTCCGCGAGCAAATTCCATTCGACACTCAAGCGTTCGAGAAGCGTGCCCCACGGGTTGAGCCAGGTGAGCAGCCGCTCGCGTCGTGTGGCCTTGAGGACGTCACCGTAAAAGGCGAGAGCGGTCTCCGCGCATTTTCTTTGGGAAAATTCCTCCGCGGTCTTGCGGGCGGCATTTGCGAATCTCTCGCGACGGTCGGGCGAACTTTCCAGCCGGACGAGCGCCGTTGCGAAATGCGTCGGCGGTTCGTCTTCGGCGAGCATGTAGCCGTTGGCCCGATTGCTAACCACTTCGCGAACGCCCGACGCGTCGAGCGCCACCACGGGCAAACCAGCTGCCATCGCCTCAGCCAGCACCATGCCCTGCGTTTCGCTTTTCGAGGCAAAGGCAAAGCAGTCCATGCCGCGATAGGCCGCATGGAGCGCCGCGCCGCTCAGTTTTCCAAGCAGCAGCAATTTTTCGGGTACGCCGTGTTTAGCGAACGTTTCCGTGAGGACGTTTTCCGCGGGCCCGCGCCCGCCACGGCAAACCGGGATTCGGGGATCTTTGCGCAGAATCGGGCCACGGCTTCGGCCAGGTATTCGAGGTTTTTCTCAGGCGCCAGCCGACCCACGTGACCCACCACGAAAACATCGTCGGCCAGCCGGTGTTTTCGCCGAAACCGTTCACGATTTCCGGAGGCGAAGGCGGCCACGTCGATTCCCGACGGAACCACTTTTATTGGTACAGTTACACCGCGCGTTTTGATCAGGTCGGCGATACTTTCGCTCGGGGCAATGACGCCATCGCAGAGGTTGGCGAAGTCGGTGGAAAGCTGCGCGGCGAATTCACGGAGCACCGGCGAGTTGAAGGGGACATAGTGGGTGTAGTCCTCGTATTTGGTGTGGTGTGTGAAGATGACCGGCACGTTTTTTTTCGCCGCCACCCGGAGAGCCGTGTCGCCGAGCAGGAACGGATGATGCGCATGCACGATGTCGGCGGCAAAAGCATCGAGCCGTTTCGACCAAACCGTGGCGACCGGCAAACGCACGGAAAAATCGCTGCCATTGAAGTTTTGAATCGCTGGCACGCGATCGACGATGGCTTCCGCGCGTTTGGGCAGCGGTTTGCCATCGAAAATCGGAGCGACGACAAGGACGTCATTTCCAAGGGCGAGATACTCCTCGGCAAAGGAACTGACAGAGCGGGCGACCCCGCCGACATGCGGCAGGTAGGTATTGGTCATCATGCAAATATTCATAGTGAAGGGAGAAGAAGTAGTTCGGTATGGGCGGTCGTGTTTCTGACTGTTTGCGGCAAGTATCCCGGGACGCGGATTTCGAGCGGTGGTGGGACGGAGCGCCATTCGCCGGAGACAGCGACGTTCAACCCCGACTCGCGCCGCCCCAGCCTGACCGTTGCCCGACCGAACGGAGTGAGCGTGGGGCCAAACGACGCCTCGCCTGTGGGCGGTATCCACCGATCCATCACACCGCAACCAATCACAAGAGACCCATCCTCTTCGCGCACGAAGCAATTCCGGATGATCATCGCCCATTCCGCGGCGGCCCAGATATGCTGCCCGTCGCCCATGCAGCCGCCGAGTGTTCGCGGGTGGATGGCCTCCGGCCACTGGCCGGTGGGGGAGGCGAGTTGCGCCACGCGGTCGATCGCATCCCAAGCCAGACGGAGATCGCCGGCCCGCAGCCAGACTTGGGCGAGATGCAAGGTCAGGTAGGCGTTGATTCCGGAATGAATCATGTTTTGGAAAAATCCGCCCGAGTAACTGCTGTGATCGCGCAAATAATCGGCCGTCGCCAGCAGGCGCGCATCTCCGGGCTGAAACAATTGCAGTGGATAATCCGCCACGAGATTCCCTACCGCGCCGGAATCCATGCGGCGTTTCGGTGAGGCCGGAATGGCGAGCGGAAAACGACGCTGTGGGCCGCTGGGAAACGACAGCACGACCGTCTCCAGAAATTCATCGGCCTCCAAACGGCATTTCTCAGCGAGTTCCGCGTTGGTTCTGACGAGGAGTTCGGCGGCGCAACGCAATCCTGCTACGCCCCAAAAGTCGTCCCAGTAATAAAAATCGTTCGGCCCGAGATGTTCCGCGCTGAACCCCGCCGGCAGCAGCCCGCTTTCAGTCCGGCCTGGCTTGCGTGGAAGACGCTTGCGAGTGATCCACCGTGCGCCTTTCTCCACCGCTGCCAGCCATTCTTCGGGCAAGGCTTCGCCGCTGAGTTTTGCGAAGCGGTGGTAAATCCAAAGCGCTTCGCCGTTGGAATCCCATTCGCCTTCCTGCGAAAGAAAATAGCCGTCGTGGCGTTGCCGGGGCGCGAAGCGAGCCAACGCCCGCCGTGTGCGGTGAACGTCGCCCAAGGAAAGAAGCGCATTGAGGATGAACGCGGCGTCGCGAAACCAAAAACGTTTGTAGGTGAACGGGCCGGGATAGACGTCCTCGGGGGAATGCAGCACCAGATTGGCGCGGGCGGCGTCGTAGAGATGTTGTATTGAAGCATCCGATACGCTCAATCGGGCGAGCGGCGTGAGCGCGGCCGACCACGAGGGGATTGCGGAGTAGTGGAGACGTTTTTTCGGCTCCAACTCGTCGGAAATGGGAACGCGCACGCGCAACGTGCCAGCGGTCAATTCGCGCACAGGAAACAACGCCGCCGCGGTCGCCATGCCCACGTGACATTTCACTTCGCGGGCGTCGTTATCTTCGCGCAACGCACTGGAAACGTCGCCATCCGCATACGTCGACAGCAGCTGACGCGCGGGCGCGCGGTCGAAATTCACGAGATTGCGCGCATTGATCCGCCACGCCCAGGGCTCGGAGATTACCTCTACCGAATGGATTGGGCTGATGCCCTCGGGATTGTAGGGACGCAAACCAACGACGATATGGCCGGCCTCGAATCCCTTGGCGCAAATTTCAATCGAGCACTGTGGTTCGCCATTTTCGAGTTCCAGGAAAACCTGGCTTTCAAGCGTGCCTGCGTCGACGGGGACCTCAGTGCTCACGCGAATATCCTCATCAAGCAGCAGCACCTGTTTGCATCCGGCGGATTTTGCGGGAAGCAAAAGTGGACCGCTTTCCGGCAACCACCAGAAATCGAGCGACCAGCCGTCGAACAACGGCGTGACCAACCCGCGCGGATCGATCAAGGGGTAAAACGGCACATCCGGCAAACCCACAGCGGTCCAGTTGCGATGAGTGAGATTGATATGGCTGAACGAAAACGCGCGAGGAATGAACGAGGTGCTCGCGGGATCGAATTGTTGCTCCACCCAATACGGCCACGCCCAGTCGAGATTGTGTTGAATCGCCTTCGTATTGATCAACCCGCGCGCATGAAACAAAATGCCCGCGCGCAGCAATTCGATCGGCTCGCCGACTTCAGACGGTTGGGCGAATCTTCGCAATTTTGCCAGAAACGAAACGGGATCCATTACCCCGTAAGCGCGCGCCATGCGGGTCACCAAAGCTCGGCCAAGCCAGGAACGAAAAGCCATATCGCTATTGTCCGCGCCGGCAGACGGAAGTGCCGAAGTATAAAACTGATTAATAATCAACGGAATCCGGATGCCGCATTAGACCATACCGTAGGAGATTTTCCGATGCGATATGGCGGACGTTGCCCGATTTGCGACCTGACTCGGATTTGGGGACAGCGTGTTAATAAGTTCTCCTCGCCACGAGTCCGGGAAAGTTGGCATGGTCGACGCTTAGCACGACCGCACCTGCCTTCGTTACGGTCTGGTTAACTCCTACAGCGCGCAGTGATTGCCAGTTGACTGGAGTTTCCGGGTCGATTGCGTTGCGCAAACACCAAGTCGCCGCCTCCAGCTCCGGCCCTAACTACATCATCTACACTAACACCATGCGCTCCTCCCGCGTACGTACGCTTCAACAAGCTGCTGTTGCCCTCGCAATGTTTGCTGTTTCGGCAAGCCTTCAAGGTCAGACCGCGCCTGCCGCCCAACCGGCTTCATCGGAGAACCCCGACGACGTCGTTACACTCGAAAAACTCGAGATCAAAGAAATGCGTGAGTTTTCTGACCAAGCGATCTCCGGAAAGACGCCTGTTTCCTTCTCGGAAGTCGGCAAGGACCTGATCGCTTCGCAACTCGGCTCCCGCGACATCCCGCACCTGCTGAATAACACGCCGTCCGTGTATGCCACGGCCGACGGCGGTGGCGCAGGCGACGCCCGGATCAATGTTCGCGGTTTCAGTCAGCGCAACGTGTCCATCCTGATCAATGGCGTTCCCACCAACGATATTGAGAACGGCTGGCTCTATTGGTCGAACTGGGACGGCCTCGGTGACGTGACCAGCACGATTCAAATGCAGCGCGGTCTGAGCAACGTCACGCTCCCGACGCCCTCGATCGGCGGCACGATGAACGTCATCACCGATCCCGCTTCCAGCCGCCGCGGCGGATCTCTCAAATTTGAAGTGGGCAGCGATGATTTCTACAAAGCCACCGCGGTCTACAGCACCGGTATGCTGGCTGATAAATTTGCCGTCACCGCCGGCTTGGTTGGCAAATCTGGCCAAGGTTACTCGCTCGGCACCTGGACCAGAGGCATGGGCTATTACCTCGGTTCAACTTGGAAAGTGAGCCAGAAAAACCGTTTGGAATTTTTCCTCGTCGGCGCGCCTCAGGAACACGGTCAGCGCCGTTTCGCGTCGAATATCGCTGCATACGATGTCGGTTATGCGCGTGAGTTGGGGTACACCGAGACGCAGATCTATAATGTCCCAGTCGGCGGAACGAGTGCGCAACGGACGGCCAACGCGGGTGCTCTCTACCAAGGCCCTGTGAACAGCGGCCTCGATTTCAACCCGAACTATGCGCCGGTTAGCAAGAGCTACACTGGCCAGCAATACTACTGGGGCGGTATCCACTCGCGCATGAAAGAGGGCTACCTTAACGAAAGCGTAAACTACTTCCACAAACCGCAAGCCAACGTCAACTGGTACCTAACTATCAATGATGACCTAAAGCTCACTTCGGTGTTCTATTATTCCGGTGGTCGTGGCGGTGGTTCTGGTACGCTGAATAACGGTTCCAGCGGCAATGCCTTTGCGCGTTACGCCAATACGGATCCTAACTACGGCAGCAATATCAACTGGGACGGCACGATAGCCAGCAACCGTGGCTCGACGAATGCAGTTGGCGGCGCCAAGACCGCCGGGCAGTCCCTCGGCATTCTCCGAAACAGCGTCAACAACCAGGACCAGTTCGGCGCTGTCTCAAAACTTGCATTTCAGGCCACACCCGAATTGAAACTCACCACCGGCCTCGACTGGCGCACGGCTACGATTGATCATTTCCGCGAAATCCGTGACCTGCTCGGCGGTGACTACTATCTGCCTACGGCCGCGCAAGCCAGCGAGTTCTGGTCGACGGGCGCCAACACCCGCTTGGGACTCGGTGACAAGGTCGATTACTTCAACACCAACACCGTCGATTGGCTCGGTCTTTTTGCTCAAGGGCAATATGATCGCGATGCGTTCTCCGCATTCGCCGTGTACGGTTTTTCGACGATCAAGTACACCTTTGAGGATCTGTTCCGTCGTGCCAATGCCAGTTCCAACGAAACCTATAAGCTCGAACCCGGTTCGATCACCGGGCAACAAATCAAAGGCGGCGTAAACTACGCCTTCACGAAATCCTTTAGCACCTTTGTCAACGCCGGCTGGGTTTCGAAAGTGCCGATTTATGACGGCGTGATCAACGATATCGTTGGCAAACTTGTGACCAATCCCTCCAACGAAAAATTTACGTCCATCGAAGCCGGTGTTCGTTGGGAGCCGAACCAACAGCTCAAAGCCACGGCCAGCATTTACCACACGCTCTGGCGCGAGCGCACCATTTCCGTTACCAACGAAACGGCTGATTCCATCACCTACTTGCGCGGCGTCGGTTCGAATTATTCGGGCTTCGAAGCCGAACTCGCCTACCAGCCTCTCAAATGGGTTCGCTTCGATGGAGCTCTTTCGATCGGCCAGTGGGTCTACACCAACGACGTGCAGGGCGAAGCCTACTCGATTAGTTCAGGCGCGCAGATCGCCGGCGCGCCCACCTATTACTTGAAGGATCTCAAGGTCGGCGACGCGCCCCAATCGCAGATCGCCTACGGAGTCACCTTTTATCCCGTGCATGGTTTGAAGATTCGCGCCGAAGGCCGCTGGTATGACCGTTACTGGTCGGACTTCACGCCTGAGTCCCGCAACACCACTCTAAACACAGCTGCGCCGCTTCATATCCAGCCTTGGCGTGTTCGCGCCTACACTGTTTATGATCTGCATATCGACTACGATCTGCCGTTCAGAACCGGCCCGGCCAAATTCCAAGTTTTTGCCCACGTCTTCAACGTGCTGAACAAAAAATACGTTTCCGACGCGACCGACGAAAGCTCGTTCGAAGCCGTTGGCACCAACCTCGCCGCGCGTCACAGCGCCCAGCGCGCCGAAGTCTTCTTCGGCACGCCGATCAGCTTCAACACTGGCGTGAAGGTTTCGTTCTAAGATAACACGCGTTTTTCACCGGGCGGCTCCGTCAAACGGAGCCGCCTTTTTTGTGTATTTTGAAGTCGAATACGCTTTCGAGATTCGGGCAAAACCAAGCGCCAGAACTAGGGAACGATTGCAAAAAGTCCGGGCACTTTACCGTGGCCGGTTGAACTTAGCAAAACACCCGGAGAAGAGTGTGGCGATGAGCTTGGCGTTGCCGAAGTAGGTTTCTCGCCATGCTCGACACGGGCGCCAGGCACGCGGCGGTGGGCTGAACTGGAGGGCCGACTTCCACGTCCGCCGGCCTGCGCGACCAAGAGCCGATGCGGAAACCAGCTCTCCACCCGAACCAACCAACGGGCTGCTAGAGTATGTTGATTGGTTGTAGTTTCGCCGCCGGAGTCTTCGCCATGTGGATTGCATCATTTTTGTGGTTAAACGATGCGCGCGGAGGCGATTTTAGATTTTTTTGGAGCTGACTGGGGACCGAAGGCGGCGGCAGATTTTGTGCGAAATCTGTCCACAGCCTGTGAGCAAATTCCAATAACTGCGGCTTGAGCCGGGCCGCCTGCAGCGTTGTCGTCAGAGCTTCGTTTTTACACCGCTTTCCCGGTGTAAAAACCGGCCGTCCTAGGGCAGAAACGCGTCAAAATAAAATTAGGGTAAAATCGCTTTATTAAATAGTTTTATAAGTAGACAACCACTACCGGTAGTGGTTGACAGGGGTGGCCACCACAAGCCCTAGTGGCAGCCCGTTTTCGTAACTGAGGAGCAACTATTATCACCATGACCGCCTTCGCTACCCCCGCATCTCGTCCCGTTTCCCATCGTCAGAACGGTCTTCAAGACTACATCGCCATCTCGAAATATGCTCGTTACAACCCCGCCAAGCGTCGTCGCGAAACCTGGTCGGAGGCCGTCGCCCGCGTGCGTGATATGCACCTCACGCATTTCAAGGACGCGTCGCTCAAAGACGTGGCCCGCGACCTGATCGCGAAGGGCGAAGTTTCAGCGGAAACCGTCGCACTGGCCGGTGAACTCGGCTCGTTGCACGGCGGAATTTTCTCGGCGTTTGCCGGTGTCGACAACAAAGAGGTGCTGCCTTCAATGCGCAGCCTTCAGTTCGGCGGCGAGGCGATCCTCTCCAAACACACGCGCATCTATAATTGCGCTTTCACGCACATCGACCGTCTCGAAGCGTTTCGCGAAAGTTTCTATCTTTTGCTCTGCGGTTGCGGCGTCGGTTTCTCCGTTCAACGCCAGCACATCGACCGCCTGCCGGCTCTTGCCGTTCAAAACAAATCCCTTCCGGTTGAGACCCATGTTGTCGCCGACACGATCGAAGGCTGGGCCGATTCGATGCACGCGCTCTTCCTCGCCGCAGTCGAAGGCCGTCGCGTTCAATTCGATTTCAGTCTCATTCGTCCCGCTGGTTCGCCGCTGCGCACTTCTGGTGGCAAAGCTCCTGGCGCCGAACCGCTGATGCACGCGCTCAAACATATCGAGGCCATCCTCGACAAGGCCGCTGGCCGCAAGATGCGCTCGATCGAAGCCTACGATTGCATCATGTGGGCTGCGAAGGCCGTGCTTTCCGGTGGTATCCGCCGCTCCGCGACGATTTGCCTTTTCTCCGCCGACGACGTCGAGATGACCAATGCCAAAACTGGCAGCTGGTTCGACACCAACCCGCAGCGCGCCGCGAGCAACAACTCCGCAGTCATTGTTCGCAGCAAGGCCAGCCGCGAAGATTTCGACCGCCTTTTCGAAGCGCAAAAACAATTCGGCGAGCCCGGTTTCTACTTCGTCGAAGATCCTGAACACGGCTCGAATCCTTGCGTCGAGATTGGTCTCAATCCTCGTGTCAATCTCGACCAGGAATCGATCGCGCGTCTCCGCGAACTCGGTTATCAGGGTGAGCTCAAGGAAGGCGAAACCGTTTCCGGTTTCCAATTCTGCAATCTCACGACGCTTTCCGCCGCTGTCGCGGAAACTCCTGAGAAGTTCTATAAGCTCTGCGCCAAGGCCGCGCTCATCGGCACGCTTCAAGCCGGTTACACGAACTTCAATTACCTTTCGCCGGTCGCCCGCTACGTCACGGAACGCGAAGCGCTCCTCGGCGTGTCGATCTGCGGCATCCTTGACCGTCCGGACGTTCTCCTGAATCCCGACGTGCTCCGTCAGGCCGCCGAGGTCGTGAAAACCGTCAACCTCATCGTCGCAAAAGCCATAGGCATCCGCCCGGCTGCGCGCACGACCTGCGTGAAGCCCGAGGGCACCGCCAGTTTGCTCCTAGGCACCAGTTCGGGCCTGCACCCGCACCACTCCGTGCGCTACTTCCGCCGCGTGCAGACCAATATCTACGATCCGATCTACAAGCATTTCAAGAAGGCCAACGAGCACATGTGCGAGGTCAGTATCTACGATCCGCACAAGCGCACGGAAATGATCACCTTCCCCGTCGAAGGCCCGGCCTTTGGCATCTATCGCGAAGATGTTTCCGCGCTCCAACATCTCGACTACATTCGCACCGTGCAAACGCACTGGGTCATGGCGGGTCGTCGTCACGAGGACTTCTCGCCCGGTCTGCATCACAACGTTTCCTGCACCGTCACGGTTCGCCGCGACGAATGGAACGATGTCGCCGACTATATCTGGAACAATCGCTCGACCTTCACCGGTATCGCGCTGCTCCAGGACAGCGGTGACAAAGCCTACGCTCAGGCCCCCCGCGAATCCGTGGCCTCGCCTGAAGACATCGAGAAATGGAATACTTTGACCTACAAGCCGGTTGACTACACCGAACTGTGTGAGGACGAAGACATCACCGAGCTCAAGCAAGTCGCAGCCTGTGCCGGCGGCGCCTGCGAACTCGTGTGAACGCGGCCCGTCGCCCGACGGGTGTCAGCTCGATAATAGCGAACGAAGCGCGGTTTTCAGACCGCGCTTCTTCGTTTTTGGAGCGGTGACGTGCTTCTCTTTTGGAGAAATGAGCCGCTCTAGATCACTCCCCGGCCCAGTGGATCTTCAATGGCTTCTCGATCGACGGGTGCAAGCTGCGACCAACGGGGCACGAACTACTCATTTGTTCTAAAAGATTCACAAGTTCGGCCGGCAACGCATGGCGCGGCGTAGACAGCCAGACTTGAACAGGCAGGCCGACGATGCGTCGTGGTGTGTCGGACGACATGATTTTGGTGACCTCAAACCGCGCACCATTCAACTCATGACCATGTTTTCGGGCGACGAGTGCCATTGTGGTAAGAATACAGGTGCCAAGCGAGGTGGCGGTGAGGTCGGTTGGGGAGAACGCCTCGCCGCGTCCTTGATTGTCTTTTGGCGCGTCGGTGACGAGCGAGTTGGAGGACGGAGTATGGATGGCGACGCAATGGAGATCGCCTTGGTATTCGCCTGTGATTTTGACCATGGTAAGAGGGGATTGCGGGAGATTGTGGCGCTGCATTTACGCACCTGAATGTGGGGACTTCAAGCAGCCCACGCCGGTGTGCTTAAAAAACGACGCCGCACCGAGCAACGTTCTGCTTGCCGCCGGCCGGGTGGGCTGCGATGACGTTTCGCCTATGGCCAAACTTCCTGAACAATTCGCCGGCGTGACCGTCGTCACAAAGGCCAACGTCTACTTTGACGGCAAAGTCGTCAGCCACTCGGTGATTTTTGCCGACAGCTCCAAAAAAACCCTGGGGCTGATCTATCCCGGCTCGTATCACTTCGGCACGGGCGCTCCTGAACGCATGGAGATTGTCGCTGGTTCGTGCAAAGTGACGCTCGACGGCCAGACTGCGGTCAAGACCTACAATGCTGGGGAATTTTTCGACGTCCCCGGCAAAAGCGGTTTCACCATCGAAGTCGCCAGTGGCCTCTGCGAGTACATCTGCTCGTTTTTGAGCTGAGCGGCTTTCTGGGGTAGGGCGGATTCCGCCCGGTCAATGCAAGAGCATGACCCTGCCTTGGTGCACTTCTGAGACGGGCGCCTTTCACGGCGTCCGTTTTTTTTGTGTACAAAAAAGGCGCGCTGGATCGGCGCGCCTGAAAATTAACTTTGGGCGGAAGGTTTACTTCACCGCGGCCCAGACGCGTTGGACGTCGTCGTGGTCTTCGAGGGCTTGCAGGAAATTGCCGACGTCTTCGCGGTCGGCGTCACTGAGCTCGGGGAAGGTTTTAGCGACATAGCCGAGTTCGGAAGTAATCACCGACCAGCCGTGTTCGCGCAGCCACACGGAAGCGGCATGGACGCCCGCGCGGTCAGTGAGAAGACGGACGCCAATATGGTCGGCGGGAACGTCGTCGTTTTGGGCGTGGGTCAGGGTTTCGAATTCGTTGGCGCCAGCTTCGATCGCGATGGCTTCGAGGTCGGCTTTGGTGTCGGCGTGGTGGACCTCAACGATGCCGACGTGATCGAAAAGGAATTTGTTGCTACCGGCGCCGCCGAGCACGCCCTTCTTGAAGAGCACGCGCATCTCGGGCGCGGTGCGCTGGGTGTTGTCGGTCATGACCTCGACAATCACGGGTACTTTATGCGGTGCGTAGCCTTCGAAGACGACATGTTCGAGGACCATTTTATCGTCGCCGATGCCCGCGCCTTTTTTGATGGCGCGTTCGATGACATCGCGGGTGACGCTCTGTTTTCGGGCTTTTTCGCAGGCGGCGAAAAGGCGTGCGTTGGCGTTGACATCCGGTCCGCCGAGTTTGGCGGCGACGGTGATTTCTTTGACGATTTTGCCGACCGTTTGGCCTTTTTTGAGGTTAACGATGGCGCGTTTTGCGTGAAGCCATTGGCGTCCCATGGCGGGAGACGTTGGCGAACCGTTTGCGCGCGCGCAATCCGGAAGGTGAGGGATGGAAGCAATTTTCGAAGGCGGTCGGTGGAAACTCCGAAATGGATTGGCGGGTTGGGATCCGGGAAGCTGCGGGTCGGCTCGAGCGGGGGCAGCCTACAGCGACTGTTTCGGCCTCTTGCCAATTGGCCATGGCGGGCTAATTTTCCGCAATGCGTAATTTTTTCCTCCTTCTTTTGCTTGGCGGTTTGTTGGCTACGGTCGCGCTTGTGGTGCGTGCTGGGCTGCTCGCCCGCGAGGATCCGGGACAACCGATCAATAAGGCGATGCGCCAAGTGGTGAACGCCCGCAACGCGAAGCATTGGAGCGAAGCGGATGAAAAGTTGATCGCGGAAAAATATCCCAACGCGCAGAAAACCGAATCGGGTCTGCTCTACATCGTGACCACGCCGGGCGAAGAGGGGCCAACGCCGTCGTTTGGCTCACGTGTGACGGTGAACTATGAAGGACGTTTTCTCGACGGGCAAAAATTTGACAGCAGCTATGATCGCAAGGAGCCATTCACGTTCACCGTGGGAGTGGGGAAGGTGATCAAAGGCTGGGATGAAGCATTCCAAACGATGAAAAAGGGCGAGAAGCGCACGCTGATCGTGCCACATTGGCTGGGGTACGGCGACAAGGCACGTCCGCCGATCCCGCCGCGAGCGACCCTGGTATTTGACGTGGAACTCGTTTCGTTTCGCTGAAACGTGTTTCTTTCGTGGTGGTATAGAATGGTTTGGCTGCGGAGAAACTAGTAGCGTTTTGACGGGATGACCTTGCGGCCGCGTCGGCAGCCGCGCCAGACAAAGAGCACGGTGGCGAGAGCGGATAACCAGGGATTGATGGCGCCGCCGCCTCCGCCCTTGGCGGGAGGTGGTGGTTGGCTGCCCGAGCTGGAAGACGAACTGCTGCTACTCGACGAGGACGAAGAAGAACTCGAACTGCTCGACGAGGAACTGGACGACGAGGACGAAGAACTTGAAGAGGATGAGCTCGAAGACGATGAGGAGGAACTGCTGGAAGACGACGATCCGAGCGCCGTGATCCACGAAGTCACGAGTGCAATGTCGGTGTTGTCGAGTTCGGTGCTGGCAAGCGGAGGCATCTGTCCGGGGCCGCGCGTGCCGATTTTGGTCAGCAGCATGGAGAGTGCGGTATTGCCCGGGACGATCACGCGGGCGGCAGGATTGCCGCCGTTGTTGACGAGAGGGCCATTGATCAGGCCGGCGCTGCCGGTGGGTGTTTCGATGCGAGCGTCCCAGTTGCCAAGGGCGGCGCCGCCGGGCTGGTGACAGGAAATACAGTTGGCCGCGAGATACGAGCGCACGCGGAATTCGAGCGGCGCGGATGTGTCGGAGGCCGGGGCGAGCGCGTACATCGTGCTCAGGACCGGAAGTGTGGTGGTGGTGAAATATCCCGCGTTGTTTAGCGCAGTCAGCTGGTTGGCGGAACCGCTGGGATAATTGAAGACGTGGTTGAGCTGGGGAGTGTTGAAACTCAGGGCGTGGCCGGCGACGGCGGTGTGGCATTGCAGGCATTCGGAGCGGCTGGGATAGCGCCAGGTTTGGGTGCGCATCGTGCCATTGTCATTGATGGCGATGCTCTCGGTTTCGCCGGCTTCGGCCACGAGCGTAGCTTCGGTTTGCGCGATATTCCAACGATAGGTCACGCCATAAACGCCGCTCGCGGTTTTCACGAGGAAGCGGGTTTCAAGGCGGCGCGAGCTGGACGGGACACCGCGGGTGGTTTCCAGATCAAAGTGTTTGATCCAAACCGTGCCTGCGGGAAAAGTCCAATTGTCGTCCGGTTGAAAAGTGATCTTGTCGGCGAGCGCGGGCACGCTGAACCAGCGGCGTTTGATCGCATAGTCGGACCAGAAAGAGACGTTGGGTTCGTAAGGCACGATGCCGGCGTGGGGTGTAAGCGTGGCAAGATCGGAAAATGCTCCGGTGGCGCTCAGCGTGGCGGGGAGCGGCGTTCCCGTGGGCGTGGAATTATAAATGAGGCGGCGGATGGCGCCGGTGCCGATGCTGGCGTAAAGGACATCTCCATTGCGGGGATCGAGGCCGAAGCCGACGGGCGTGGAATCGTTGAACAATGTCTGCACCTGCACAGGACCGCTGGCAGGAAATGTCATGAGGAAGATGCGATTGGTTCCGTAATCGCCGAAAACGTATTTCCCAAAAAGTTGGGAAAAGCGACTGCCCCGGTAGACGACGCCGCCGGTGATCGAGGAGGCGGTGGAACGATCGGTGTCCCAAATCGGATCGATAAAATTGGCGCTGGCGGGTGGGTTGGCGCGCGGCCCGGCGATGGTGCCCTCGCGATAATTCCAGCCGTAGTCTCCGCCTTTGGTGATGAGGTCGATTTCCTCACGCGCACCCTGTCCGACGTCGCCGAGAAGAAGTCGCCCAGTGGCATCATCGAAGGAAAAACGCCAGGGGTTGCGCAATCCGACGGCCCAGAATTCCGTATGGACGCTGGTTGGAGTAACCGTGACGCCATTGAAGGAAGTGGCGCCGACGAACGGGTTGTCCGCAGGGACCTTGTAAGTGCCGGCGTGGACGGAGGGGTGGGAGTTGGGTGTGAGGTTGGAAGCGAGTTGATCCACGTCGATGCGCAGGAGGCCGGAGAAGAAATCTTTGTCGATGCGCTGGCTGTTGTTGCGCGAATCGTTGCTGTCACCCTCGTCGCCAAGTGCGACATAGAGATAGCCATCAGAGCCGAAATGAAGATCGCCGCCGTTGTGGTTGCTGGCCTCGTCATACTGCGAAATCATGGGAACTTCGGTGGCGAGGATGTCGGCATTGGTTGCGGGAGCGGCGAGCGCAGTGAAACGCGAGAGGCGGTCGTGACGCCCGGAGCCGGCCGAAGTCGTGGCGGTGCAAGTATAGAAGACGTAAAAGTAGCGATTGGTGGCGAAATTCGGATGGAACGCGAGGCCGAGCAGGCCCTCTTCGCCGCTCGTGAGCGTGCGGGCACTGATGTCGAAGAAGAGTTGTTTGGCCGGGGTGGAGGCAAGACCGGTGACGGCCTGGATGGTGCCGGTTTTTTCCACAACGAAGAGCCGGTCGGTTTCGCCTGGTGCTGTGGCGATGGCAAGTGGTTGGCTAAACGTCAGACCGGGAAACGCCGCCTCGGCGGTGTAGCCGAAGGATTGCGGATTCTGCGGCAGGGCGAGCGTGGTGTTGGCGACACGGGTGATCTGGGCGGCGGCGTGGAGAGATGCGAGCAGCACCGCCAGGGTGGTCAGAATAAAACGCATGCGACAAGAAAGGCGTGTGGCTGTGAAAGACAAACGCCCGATCGCGGTTCGAGGCCGGACGGGGTCCCAAACAACTCACTATCAACAGCGCGATGTAAAGGGATTGCGAAAGCTTGCTTCCTGATCCCCCGGATTCTGACGGCGCGAAAGCGCTGCGGCAGTCAAAGGCCGAGCAGGCTGCCATTCTGTTTGATCCAACGTTCGGCGTCGCGCCAGGCGGGACAAACTTCCTCCACGCGAGCCCAGAAGCGGTCGGAGTGGTTCATTTCCCGCAGGTGCATGAGCTCATGATAGATGATGTAGTCACGAACTGAATACGGCGTTTGCACCAGGCGCCAGTTGAGCGAAATCACGCCGCCCGAGGAACAGGAACCCCAGCGCGAACGCTGGTTGCGCACGGAGACTTCCTTCACTTCGACGCCGGTTTCGGCCGCGAGCTCCCAAGTGCGGCCGGGAAGCTCGATTTTGGCCACGCGCAGGAAATGGGCTTCGAGGGTGGGGCGCAGGTCGCCTTGAAGCTGCGAAACGCGGAAAACATCGGCCGCGAGACAGACGCGAGGCTTGTCGCCTTCGATGGCGGCGCGAACCTCAACCATTTCTCCCCGCCAGAGCACGTGGGTGCCAAGCGTCCAGACGGTCGCGCCGCGAGGGCGAAGTTTTTGGCGTTCGCGCGTGCGCTCGAGCCAGTCGCGATGTTGGTCGACGAAAGCGCGGGCTTCGCGTTCGTTGCCGCGAGCGGGGATGGTGGCGACGGCGACGCCATCGCGACGAAGCGTGAGGCGATAACGATCCGCGCGGAGGCTCCGCTGAAAAACAATGTCTGGCGGGCCCTTGTGCACGCCGGATTCCGGCGTGAAGGTGTCGAACAGGCTTTGCTGGATTTCGTCGCTCACTGGTCGATGAGTGAACCCATCGCAGGCGTCGACGCCAGCAGTTTGTAGAGGAGTTAGTCTTGAAGTCCCGCAAACCAGCGTCCGATGCGCGGCATGAGGTGGCGCTCGGTGTCGAAGGAGAGCACGACATTGTTGGCGCGGCCGATGATTTTTTCGCGCGGGACGGTGCCAAAATAGCGGGAGTCGAAACTGTTGTCGCGATTGTCGCCCATCATGAAGTAGTGGCCGGCTGGCACGGTGGTTTCGGGGAAATCTCGCATGGACGGCTGTCCGGCGAGCTGCATCAGCGAATGACTCACCGTTCCAAGTTTTTCAGTGGTGACACGCGCGTTTTGTTTTTCGAGTGGCGTGGCGTAGACGCGCCAATTCTCGGATGCGACACTCCAGGGAACGACCTGGCCGTTGATCACGAGTTGATTTGCGTGCAGGGCAATGCGATCGCCGGGCAGACCGATCACGCGCTTGACGAGTCGTGTCCCATCGAGAGGGGAGAAAAACACGGCGACATCGCCGCGTTGTGGGCTGGCCCATTCGGTGAGGTGTACCGTGGTGAACGGAACTTTCAGGTCGTAGGCGAGCTTGTTGATGAAAACGAGTTCGCCTTCGAGGATGGTGGGCCGCATGGAGCCGGACGGGACCCAATTCCAATCGGCAAAAGACGATTTGACGGGCAATACGATGGCGGCGACGACCAGCAGCGGTTTGAGCCATTCTTTCCAGAGGTAACGCGTGGCGGAACGGAGAAGTTTTTTCATGACGCGATCAACACTGAGAGTGTTTACAGCGGCACAAGTTCCCACGTGTATTGCTTTGGCTCTTCGTGAAAATGCAACCACCCGAAACTGGGCCCCCAGCCGCGATTGGGGCGGGAGACGCAGCCGGGATTAAGCCAGCGCACGCCGCCAAGTTGTTCGTCGCGCGGCACGTGGGTATGACCATGCATAATCACATCGCAGTGCAGAGGCGGATGTGGCGGCGGGATGTGCTCAAGATGAAAATGCACGCCATTGCGCCGAAGATTAAGCGTGAGCGGCCATTCGTCGTTGGTGTCATTATTGCCGAGAACAACCCGGATCGGGCGCCGAAGAATCTCCAGCGACGTAATAACACTGGGGTTGCAAACGTCGCCGAGGTGCCAGATCTCGTCGGCTGGCGCCAGATGGTAGAGAAGTTTTTTGGGGAAACTATTGTGCGTGTCGGCGATGACCGCGATATGCATCGCATACTCAAGAAAAGTGCCTTACCGCGGAATCAAGGCAAAACAGAATACAAAAGCGCGAATGCTTTTCCCTGCTTGCCCATCTCGAACGCCTGCAAGGAGAAAACGACCGCGTTTACTGGTACGCTTTGGCCGGCTCGGCTAAATTTCGTTAGCCGCGACCAGCCCGGGCCCGATCTTCGCAAACCGCGCCTTGACACCGGTCGCCGGGTCCAGTCATCTCTCAACTCTTTTTCCTTTAACAACCATGCAACCAACATTCCGCCCACACCGCCTGAAGCGCGCCCGCAAGATCGGCTTTCGCGCCCGCAAGTCCACCGTCAGCGGCCGCAAAGTGCTCGCCAATCGTCGCCGCAAAGGCCGCAAGCGCCTGACTGTTGTCTGATTCCGGCATTCGCTCACGACGGCACTCTTTCCTGCGCCATGCGATTTCGTGCCGAGCAACATTTGCGCCGGCAAAGCGATTTTCGCAATGCCCGCGAGAAAGGCCGCCGTCTGGACTGTGGCGCGTTCACCCTTTGGTGGTACAAGCGCCCCTCTGATCTAACGGGCGAGCCAGCGTCTGCACTTGATAACGCAGAGCAGGTTGCGCCCTCGATTCCTGTGCAAGGTCCGCGCGTAGGCGTTATCGCTTCGACGATGCCGCAGTCGGCAAGGCGGTCAAACGCAACCGCGCCAAACGCCGCATGCGCGCCATCTTTTGCCAGCATCAAAATCTCGTTCCGGCGGATCATGATTTGCTCATGATCGCTCGCAACGCCCTCAACCGGCTCGAATACCGCCAGATCGAACAGAAGTTCGTCGACGCGTGCCGCAAAATTTTTCCTCCGGCACCGTGAAATCTGGCGATTCACCCTTTGTCATCCAGACCGCAGTGGAAGATCCAACCGGATTCCGCAGGGGGCGACTTTCTGGATTTTCCGCCACGCTTAGAATGGCAACGAGGATGCTCATTCGACTACCCGCGCTGCCTTTGTTGGCGCTCATTTGGATTTATCAGCGGGGAATTTCTCCTTCCATTCCCGCGCTCTTCGGGCCGACCTGCAGTTGCCGTTATTACCCGACCTGCTCGCACTACGCCGCCGAGGCGCTGCGCACGCACGGAGTTTTCCTCGGCATCTTTTTTGCGGCGCGACGCCTGTTGCGCTGCACGCCCTTTCACCCGGGCGGCAACGACCCTGTACCCGAAGCCGGCGTGCTGCGTCGTGTTTGCCAGCGGGTGCGCGACCACCGTCAAGTTTCCTCTGCTTAAACTCATTTTTTCATGGATAAAAAGAACACCATCATCGGCGTCCTGTTGATCGTCGCGGCGATCGCCGCTTTTGTTTTTGGCCCGAAAGCCCCGCAGCGCGCGGTGCCCGCGGCGCCGCAGCCCGCCGCCACCGCCTCCAGCCCATCCGCTCCCGGCACGGCGGTCCCAGCCATATCGACGGTCGCGCCCTCCAACGCCGCGTTTGCGGCCGTGGTGCAAGAGAATGGTTCGTCCCAAATCGTCACGCTTTCCAACGACTACATTGAAGTCGCCTTCACCGATCACGGTGGCGCGATTCGTGACGTCGGCCTGAAGAAATACCCGGCCGTCAAGGACAAGCCCGAGCTCTACCATATCAACCAATTTCACGCCGATCCAATCCTCGCCTTCACGCAAGATACGTTCCCGGGGCTCGACCGCACGGTGCGCTACCAAATCGTCTCGCAGACGGCCAACGAAGTGGTTTTCCGCGCGGTCTTTGAAAACCGTATCGAAGTCACGCGACGTTACACCCTCGCCCCCAGCGACGTGGCCAAGGATAAAGGCGACCCTTACCAGCTCCGTCACGAAACCGTCTTCCGCAACCTGACCGACCAGATGATCGTGCTGCCCAAGGCCGCACTGAGTCTCGGCACCGCCGCGCTGCTCGACGTGAACGACGTGGGCCAGTATTTGAACGTTGGATACTACACGGGCAAGGATTACGAAACCATCAGTCAAACGGCGCTGGCTGGCGGTGGCTTCCTCGGCTTTGGCCGCAAGGACCCTCTGCCGTCGATCGAGCGCTCGACACCGGTCGTATGGGCTTCGGTGAAAAATCAATTTTTTGCCAGCATCGTGACGCCCGACCAGCCGGCGGTTGGCACCGTGACGCGCCGCGTCGAGTTCGCCCCGTTTCCCGGCAGTTCGCGCGCGAACATCGGTCTTGCCGGTGCCATCCGGTTCGATACGCAGACGCTTTCGCCCGGTACCGAAGTTAAACTCGGCATGGGACTCTACGTTGGCCCGCGCGAATACAAGCGCCTCTCCAATACTGCAGTGTTCAAGCAGGACCAGGACAAGGCGATGGACTACTCGAGCTTCTTCTTTAATCGCATTTTCCTTTCCGGCTATTTCGCACCGTTGATGAACAGCCTGATCAATTGGACCGCTTCCTGGGTGCACAATTGGGGACTCGCCATCATCCTTGGCACGCTGCTGATCAAAATCGCCTCGTTGCCTTTCACGCTTGCCGCCGCCAAGAGCGCGAAGCGCATGCAGAAACTCCAGCCGCTGATGGCCGCGATCAAGGAGAAGTACAAAGACAATCCCCAGAAGATGCAGCAGGCGAATCTCGAACTCTTCCGTGAACACAAGGTCAACCCGCTCGGCAGCTGCCTGCCCGTGTTGATTCCGTTCCCATTCTTCATCGGTTTCTTCGCCATGCTTTCGAGCGCGCCCGAACTGCGCTTTGCTTCTTTCCTTTGGGTCGATAATCTCGCCGGTCCCGACACCGTCTGGACCATTCCGGGAATAAATTTCCCGATTAACATTTTGCCGCTCCTTCTCGGCGTTACGATGATCGTGCAGATGAAGCTCGTGCCGCAGCCGAGCATGGACACCGATCAAGCCAAGATGATGGCGAAGATGATGAAGTGGATGCCGCTGATCTATGTGGTGATCTGCTATAATTTCTCCTGCGCCCTCGCGCTCTATTCGACGTTCAATGGTCTCTTTACCATCGGCCAGCAGCTCTACATCAACAGCAAGAAAGATCCGGAGCCGGCGGTGGCCGTTGCATCTGCTGGCGGTCGTGGAATGAAGAACGTGACACCGACAAAAAAGAACCGTAAGTAATCGATCGTTTTGTTGGCCCCCTGCGAGCGACGCATTTCCGTCGCTCGCGACCTCAACTTAAAGCTTCTTACTTAAACTCGCCCCATGGCCGGCCATAATAAGTGGTCCAAAGTCAAACGCCTGAAAGCCGTCACCGACGCCCGCAAGGGCAAGGTGTTTTCCCGTATCTCCCGTGACATTACACTCGCAGCCAAGTCCGGCGGCGGCGATCCCGACGGCAACGCGCGTCTGCGCACACTGCTGCTCAAAGCTCGCGAGGCCAACATGCCCGTCGACAACGTCGACCGGGCGATCAAAAAAGGCACGGGCGAACTGCCCGGCGTAGTCATTGAGGAAATCACTTACGAAGGTTACGGGCCCGGCGGCGTCGGCCTGATCGTGAAAGTCACGACCGACAACAAACAGCGCGCGGCCCAGGAAGTGCGTTCGATCTTTGCCCGTTGGGGTGGCAACCTCGCCAGCACCGGCGCGGTGTCATTCCAGTTTCTCCATGCTGGTCAATTCCTTATCGCCAAGGAAAAGACAACCGAGGACAAGCTGATGGAAATTGCGCTCGAAGCCGGCGCCGACGATGTGGTGACGACCGACGAGGGGTATGAAGTCCGCTGCGACGTGCATGCCTTCGACAAGGTCAGCCACGCGCTCGATACCGCGGGCATCAAAGCCGAATCAGCTGAAATCGCCTACATACCCAAGGTGACCGTGCCGGTCGCGGACGTCGCTGTGGCCAAAACACTGGTGAAATTGCACGACGCGCTCGACGAGCAGGACGACGTGCAGGCCGTTTTCTCGAACGAGGAGATGGACGAAGCCACCAGCGCAGCGGCGCACGGATGATCGTCAGAGGCGATTTTTGGCCCGATTGCGCGAGTCGAAGCGAACCAATTGATAAGGACTACGCCCGGCGTGGGGTTAATCCCCAACCGCTTGATCGACCATGCTGTCGCCTTTTGCCTTCTTGAAGGAAAGGTTGAGTTTCGTGGCGATGGTTTTTTCGAGATAGCCGATTTGGCGTTGAGCGAGGCGCTTGAACTTGTCCTCAGGGACTTCCTTGTCCGAGGTGAAGTTGGCGTAGAACTTGACGTCCGCGGCCGTCGCTACGGCGTACACTTTGATCGTGATTTTGCTCTGGACGGTGGTTGCGGTGGTGACGTTGCGTTCCCAACCGAGGTTTTCCCACTGCTCCTCCACGAGGGCTTTGCTGACCGCGACAGAAACCTTGCTCTGGTCCATGCCGGCAGGCATCGCCAGAATCGCGATCGGATCGCCGGGCGGCGGCGTGAAGGCCGGCGAAAGTTCCTGGCCGCGCAGCACGGGAAGCGCACAGAGAGTTGAAACGAGGAATAGCAGGGGCAGTAATTTTTTCATGAGCGAATCAATGCGCGAAGTAATGGGCTGGACAGGCAAAGCCACGGTCATCCGAGGCCGTGAGGGTGATGCGCGCCGCTAGCCGGAGTTGTGTTGGCACGAAATTACAGCCCACGGGCCGTGGGAGACAATAAGAATTCACTGCGTTTCACTTCCAAGCAGATTTTTGGCGACGCTCGAAAATTTGGCGCAATCCGTTGTATCAGCTAATTTATGGATTGCAGGCTGGCTTGCAGATCGTCGCTCAAACAGGCGCGCAGCCCTTGGGGTTGACGCGGATGCGGTTGATAGAGGGCGCGCTGGGCTCCGAGCTGCTTTTTGTTCGAGGTGAAATAGCGTGCGGCCTGCACGAAGCGTGGCGCGTGCTTTGCGACATGCCAGAGACTCCAGCGATGTTCCCAGAGGCGTTTGGCGAAACGATTCCGATACGGCCAGCTGTCATAGAAACGACGCACGTGTTGGTTATAAAGGAGGTCCATTTCTTCGCGTGAGGCGAAGTCTTTGGGGCGATAGACAAAATTCAGGCAATTCATCAGGCGCCAGTCTTCCTGCATTTCGCCGGTTTGGTTGCTGGCGCATTCGTCCCAAATGGGCGCGCCATAGAGCGGACTGAACTTGGTCATGTTCATGTCGTCCAAGTCGAGCGAGAGGATGAAATCGCTGGTGGTTTTAATCGTTTCGGGTGTTTCCCCGGGCAGGCCGAAGATGAAAAGTCCCTTGGCGCGCAGGCCGGCGGCGTGGATTTGGTGGACGGTGTCGCGCACGGCGTCGAGAGTGACGCCGGCTTTGTGACGACGCATCATTTCGGAGTCCGCGGACTCGATGCCGAGTGAGACCATGAGGGCGCCCGCGCGTTTGAGCAGTTTCAACAAATCGCCGGACGTGTGCCCGGCGCGAATGGCGCAATTGAAATTCATGCTGAGCGGCTCGCGGATGAGTTTTTCGCACAGCGCGGTCACACGTTTCACGTTGGCCGTGAAAAGATCGTCGTAGAAATTGATGTGCCGCACACCGAAATGGTCGCGCAAATGCCGCATGTGCGCGTGGATATATTCGGGGGAATTGCTGCGGTGGATGCGTTCGAAAACCGTGCGATCGCAAAACGAGCACGTATACGGACAACCCCGTGAGGTGATCATGGTCGCGCCCCGCCGCTTGATGTAAGAAAAAAGCGGCAGGTGATAGCCCTGCGGGAAGCCGGGAAGCTTTTCGTAGGCGGGAAAAGGGAGTGTATCGAGATCGAGAATACGCTGTCGCCGCGGATTGGATACAACGTGGCCGTTGTCGCGCCAGACGAGATTGGCAATTTCGCGAAGCGGTCTGCTATCGGCGAGGTCGAGCATTGGGCCTTCGCCTTCGCCGATGCAGAGATAGTCGATTTCGGGAAAGAGTTTTAACAGCGGGGCGCCGATTGAAGACGCGTGGACGTTGCCGACGACGATCTGGACTTCGGGACGCTCGCGCTTGATCGCGGCCGCGAGGTCAACGCCTTCGAGAAAAGCGCAGGTGGTGGCGGAAATGCCGACGAGATCGGGTTTCGTTGCGAGGATGGCGGCGGCGTTGGCCTCAATGCCCGTGGGCGCGACCGGCCCGAGGCAATCGTGCACGGCGGTGGCGTGACCATGTTTTTCCAACCAAGCGGCAAGGGCAAGAATGCCGACGGGCGCCATGCGATTGGCGAGCACGGTGAGATCGAGCTGTCCGGGGACGAAATTGAAGCCGGAGGGATGGACGAGCGTGATTCGCATGGCGAAGCGGAACCTTTGCATGAAAGGTCACGGCGTGAGTTGGCTCAACTTTGGAAAATAAAAAAACCGGCGTTTTGAGGCGCCGGTTTGCGAAATTAGAAAGTTGTCTGCGACTCAGTAGAGACCGCGCCCTTTTGCCAGGACGCCGTCTTGGAAAACGAGAAGATGTGTCCCGAAGCGATTGTTCCAATAGGTCCAAGAATCGATTTCGAGCGAAGGCGTTTTATGGCCGGGAGGATAGCCGCGCGTCATGATGACTTGTTCCTTGGTCATGCCGAGCGTGAGGATGCCGTTGCGAATGTTTTTGGCGACTTTCTCGTCGAATTTTTCAATCGGCACAGGAGTGCGCGTGAGCATGTTTTTGGCAATTTCCGCCATCTCGCGCTGACTGTACTTTTGCACATTTTCGATCGTCAGCACCTGGCCGGACTTCTCGATTTTGATCTGCATGGAATGCGAACCGAGCGAGTTCAAGGTGACCTTGGAGTTGATCGGCACGAAGATGCTCGAATCGGTCCAATAATTGGTGGTTTCCCATTCTTTGCCTGCTTCATAGCGAAGGCAGTGTCGCATGTAATATTGTTCGCCCACGACGGGAGCGGCTTCTTTTTCAATGGATTCAAAATACCCGATGGATTTGGTGTCGGCGTGGAGACTTGAGAGCGCGGAGACGAAGGCTGCAAAAGCCAGGAGGTGTTTGATCGTTTTCATAGAGAAGGAGTAAAAGACAGCTGGAATGGAAGTGGTTCCCGACGTTGCGGTTTTGAGGCAGCTGATGACGAACAAGCGGAAAATGGATCAGCATCGAAAAACCGGCAACGGGGAATGATATTTTCTGCGCATTTGGGAACGTTTTGCAGGAATAGGTTCGCGGGGCGTGTTGGCTGGGGCAGACCGGCCGGGCGGGCTGACGTTGGTTTTGGAATTGCTCGCCTTGTGGTTCCCGCTTCTCGATGTTGCCTGCCACATGAACGACGCTGAACAAATCGAGATCACGACCCGCTCCGAGCCCGGGGAAGTGGGATTGGTGGAGCCGCGCGACTTTGTTTCAACCGAGCCGTTCACCTTCGAAAGCGGCCAGGTGCTGCCGGGTTTTACGCTGCGTTATGAAACGTACGGTCACCTTAACGCGGCGCGCGACAACGTCGTGGTGGTCTGCCACGCGCTCAGCGGGGATCATCACTGCGCCGGCATTCATTCGCTCAACGACAAAAAACCCGGCTGGTGGAACAACATCATTGGCCCGGGCAAAGCCGTCGATACGAGCCGGTATTTTGTCATTTGCGCGAACGTGCTGGGCGGTTGCCAGGGCTCGTCGGGTCCGTCGACGATCAATCCCGCCACGGGCAAACCTTTTGGCATCGCGTTTCCTTTTGTGACGGTGCGCGACATGGTGCGGGCACAGAAACGTCTGCACGATTCGCTGGGCATCGCCTCGTTGTACGCCGTGATCGGCGGCTCGATGGGCGGCATGCAGGTGCTGCAATGGGGCATCGAATATCCCTCGTACGTGCGCCGCATGTTGCCGATGGCCACAACCGCGCGCGAGAGTGCGCAAGGCATCGGTTTCAACGAGGTGGGCCGCCAGGCGATCATGCAGGATCCTGAATGGCATCAGGGCGAGTACCCGAAAAACGGCGGCCCGAAAGTCGGCCTCGCTATCGCACGCATGATGGCGCACATCACCTACGTTTCCGATGCAAGCATGGACCGGAAATTCGGTCGCAAGCGCAAGACTCCGACGGACAACGCGGCGTACACGTTTGACGCGCAATTCGAGGTCGAAAGCTACCTGCGCTATCAGGGCGAAAGCTTCATCAATCGCTTCGACGCCAACTCGTACCTCTACATCACGCGCGCGATCGACCACTTCGATTTGGCGGCGGCGTATGGTTCGCTGGAAAAGGCATTCGCCAATGTCGAGGCCGAGGCATTGGTCGTGGGCTTTACCAGCGACTGGCTGTTCCCGCCGGAACAAAATCGTCAAATCGCGCTGGCGCTTTTACGAGACGGCAAACGCGCGAGTTACGCCGAATTGTCCACCGACCTGGGTCATGATTCGTTTCTGCTCGAATCGGAGGAGCTCTACGCCTTGGTCCGCGGATTTCTGGCCTGACGAAAAATAAAAAAGCGCGGCATTTTTCCATGCCGCGCTTGGATATTGAAAGCAGTTCGTTTTACTCCGGGCCATTGAGCGATTTGAAGGCGAGGGCGGCGACCGCGCCACCGGCGAGATCGGCCACGCAGTACACCCCGAGTTGTTGGATCTTTTCCAGACCCATCACGAAAACACCAAGGCCGACAGCGGGATTGAACGCGCCGCCGGACACGCCACCGACTGCAACCGCACCGGTCAGCACGGTGAAACCGATGGCGAGACCGTAGAAGGAATTGCCCGAAGTGCCTTTGGCGGTTGCGGCATTCAGGACCACCCACGCAAGCGCGAAAGTGAACAGAAATTCGACAATCAACGAGGGCACCGTGCCATGGAGCGCCGGAGCGGCGGGTTTGCCGACAAAAAGATAGGTGACCAGCAAGGCGGCCACCGCACCGGCGACGAATTGAGCGATCCAGTAGGGGAGGAGATCCTTGGGCGCCGCTTTGCCGCGCAGCGTGACGGCGAGCGTGACCGCCGGGTTAAAATGGCCGCCGGAAATGTGACCGCCGGCAAAAATCATAACCATCAAAGCAGAGCCAATCGCGACGGGAGCCAGCGGAGCGCCGCCGCGGACGGACATGCCGACCGTGAAGACGAGGAAGAAGGTGCCGATGAATTCGACGATATATTTTTTCATGGGAAGGAAGCGATGCTGTTAGACTTCGGACAAGGGAAAGGCAATCGGGCAGAATGGATCTGCAAACTGGTTATGAAAGCAATTTGCTTAAGAGATGCTTTGCCCTGCGGCGCGGCGAAGATTGTCGCAAACAATGGCGGCGGCGACGGCGGCGTTGAGCGATTCGGCACTGCCGAACCGGGGAATTGTGATAAAACGGGTCACACGGCTGCGCACGGTGGGGGAAAGTCCGCGGCCTTCGCTGCCGATGGCGACCACGGCGTCCTGCAGCGGCGCGAGATTATGCACATCGTCGCCCGCTAGATCGCAGCCGAGAACCGGAGCCGTGGTTTGTGCGAGCGTAGCGGCTAGATCGACGTTGAAAAACTTCACGCGGCTAAACGAGCCCATGCTGGCGTGAATCACCTTTTGATTGAAAAAGTCGACGCTGTCCGACGATGCCACCACGCGGTCGAAAGCAAACCAATCCGCGATGCGCAGAAGCGTGCCGAGATTGCCCGCATCCTGTATGCCATCCAGGAGCAATGTAAGGCCGCGATTGAGCGCCTCGGGCGCAAGGACGGCGCGTTCAAGCCGGCCCACCGCGAGGATCGAGGAAGCGGTGGGGAAATGGCTGATCCGCGCCATTTCATCCGCTGAGATGACGCGCGGCCGGGGGTGATCCGATTTTGTCTGGACGGCGGACTGCCATCCGGCCGTGACATACAATTCGCAAAGCGGATGGCCGGTAGTGAGCAGTTCGGCGACGACCTTTTCGCCTTCGATCGCGAAGAGGCCGAGGGCATCGCGATGTTTCTTGTCGCGCAGGGAGCGGAGTCGGGCGATTTCTGCCTTCGATAGCATATTCCGAGCAGATACAACCGGCCGACAAAGGCAAAGCTTCCGCGAGGACGTTTTTTTCATTGCGTCAGTCTTTGGGCTTGAGACTTTGCGACGCATGAAAATCCAAGCTCTGTTCCGGGGTATTGTTGTTTTGGCGCTGGTTTTTGTCGCGATTTACCTGGGCATGTCCAACACGCAATCCATCCAGTTTTCGTTTCCGCTTTTGCTGAAACAGAAAATCTCGCAGCCCGCCGCGCTGGTCTTTTTCGGCATGTTCGCCTTGGGACTCATCGTCGGGCTCATGCTGGTGCCGCGCCAGAAATCGGAAGACGAAGGAAATGCGCCGGCCCGGAGAAAAAAATAGCCTGTTGTCGTGGCGGACGCGCGGCCTGCGGCCGGCGTTTGGAGCTGGCAAACGTTTCTGCTAGTGATGCAAAATGGTTGTGTATTCGAATTTCAAAGACAGAGCTGGCTAAAAATTTGAAAAACGCGGGAACAAATATGTTTTAGGGTTTACCTATAGGGTTTTTTCCTATCAAAAAAATTCGTTAAATCCCCAATCAATCCACCCCACCAGCCGAATTGCTTGTCAGGCCAGTGTGCATGTGAAGACCCGATGTGCACGAACCTCCAACTCCAATGAATACATCCAGTAGTCTCTCGAAATCCCGTGTCGGTGCCCTCGCTGTTCTCGGAATGGCACTGACGATCGGTCTGTCGGCCGCGCCCAGCTCGGCCTCGCAACCCACCAAAATCGAAGCCAAAGCCCAGCGCGAAATCGCGATGGTTTATCCCTACGAAATGCTGATTCAGGGCAAGCAGGGCTGGGCCGAGGCGAGTTTTGTGATCGACTACGCGGGCAAGCCGCTGTTCGCAACCCCCTCCACTTCAAGCGATCCGGCCTTTGCCAAGGCGGCGGTTGCAATGATCGAAGCCAACCGGTTCGCACCGGCAAAAAAAGACAAGCGGGCGACGATGGCGATGTCCGCGCAGCGTTTCAGTTTTGAGGGAGACGCCTCCCTGACCCCGGAAACCCGTCGCGTGGTTGTCGAACTGCGCAAAGAGCGTCCGGCGATTTGCAGTCTGACGGAACTCGACGAACGGCCGAAAGCCCTGCGGCAGGATGCACCGGTGTATCCGCGCGCAATGAAAGACGACGGCCTCACCGGCCAGGCTGAGATTGAATTTGTGGTGACAGCCGAGGGCAACGTGGTTTGCCCACGAATTGTTTCGGCTTCGCAGGAAGATTTTGGTTGGGCAGCTGCGGCCGCGGTTGCGCAGTGGCGCTTTGAGGCGCCGACCAAAAACGGACAGAAGGTCGATGCCCGCATGACCGTTCCCGTGTTGTTTGACGCGCGTCGTCTCGCCGCGGCGGATTGAGTAATTAGTCCTGCCATTTAGTCATTTTCTCGCGCAAGGCCGGTTGATGCCGGCCTTGCTTTTTTTTACGAAGTCGAAATGATGTAGGCATGGCCAAGAACAAAGCAGTGCGGTCGGTCCTTTGGAGCGATTTTCCCAACCGGAAAACGTCAGACCGTTTGTCGAAGACGTTGTGCATCATGAGCCGCCTCTTAGTGGCGGCCCTCCTCATCAAGGTGGGTTTGTGCAGTTCCTCAGCATGGGCTCAGGCACCGAAAGCGTTGCCGAAAGTTCAGGTATCGCGCTCGATCAATCCGGTGTTTCCGTATGAAGCGCTTATCGCGGGCAAGTCCGGTTCGGCCGAGGTCAATTTCACCGTCGGTACGGACGGTCGGGCCATTCTTTTGAGCACGGAGCGAGCCACGGACCGCGCCTTCGCCATGGCGTTACAGGCTGACATTGAGGCCATCGAATTCATCCCGCCACGTCGCAACGGCCAGCCGCAGATGACGATGACGCGCGAAAGCTTCGACTTTTCCGCGAAGCCTGCGCTCGACCCGATCGCCGAAGGAATTTTGAACGAATTGCGCAAACCCAACCCCGCCATCACGCCGGTGGAAGCGCTTGATGCCAAACCAGAGGCCATCCGCCAGCCGCCGTCCGCTTATCCTTGGGTGTTGCGGGCGGACGCGATGTCGGGTGAGGCGGTCATTGAGTTCATCGTCGATCGCAACGGCCGCACGTTGTTCCCGCGCATCGTTTCCGCATCGCATGAGGATTTTGGCTGGGCTGCGGCGACGGCTGTTCTCCGTTGGCGCTATAAACCGCCCACAAAAGGCGGAGCCAAGGTCGACACGCGGATCACGGAGACCGTGGTTTTTGACATCAAAAAAGCCTCTGAGATGTGGTGACGGCTAGCGTCTGAGCCATTGTTGGCGGTAGGGAGGCGTTGGGTCTATTCCGGTCTTCGATCCCGAAGGCTGTAACGCAGTAATGCCGGGTCCTTGCGTTCCCCGGTGACATAAATGGCGCGGCTGTCTTTTGAAAAGCAAATGGCCTCAGCTTGGGGCAGCCCATGTGGATCGAGAACGAGCGGCGGCCGGCTCAATGCAACCGCCCAGCTTTCGCCCGGACGCCTGGGGAACAATAAGACATCACCATAAGTGAGCACGGTCGCGGCGGACAGGTCTCCCGCAAAATCGGCGCCCGTGACGAACGCACGGAACCGTCCCGAAGGCATGGGAAGAACTTTCTGACGGGAATTCGGCTGGGGAACATGGGCGAGACGTGCGACCAATTCTGCCGGTGCCACAGCGCCGGAGACTGGCTTCCGCAGCGGCAAAGAATAAACCACGGGCGGTGTAGTACGTTTGGTGAACAGGTAAACTTTTTCCTCCCGCGCATCGACGGCGACCGCTTCGCAATCGTGCGCCGCGTCCGGATATGCGACGGGAGTGCGCCACGCTACCTTCGTGGTCAGCTCCTGTGTGGTCGAGAGCTGTGAAGGATCCGGTTCTGCAACGACGAGCAGGGAACAGTCTTTGCGTTTGCCGTTGTTGTCACCGGTGTCGGCAATGAGCAGCCAGGACTGGCCGTCGAGTTCGAACGAGGCGATGTCTTCCCAATCGATGTTTTTGACGCCCTCGACACGCAGTGTGCCCCGCAAGCGGCCATCGGTGCCGATGGCGTACAGGACGGGCTGGCCCTTGCTGTCGTTGTGGATCCAGAGTAGTTCGGGAGTGCGCCGCGAGGGCGCCAAACCGCTCGTTTCAGTGGCGGCGGCGTGGAAAAGCCGGCCGGCTTTTTCCGGCGGGGACGCTGGCTTTTCCTTGCACGCGCCGAGCAGCAGCGCCGCAAGGGCGAGCGTCAGACCGAGCGCGCGAAAAAACCGATGCCGGTGCATCAGGAACTTAATATCCGCCACTCGCACCTGTGGAAGCAGCCCCGCCAGCTTCAGCGAGGATGGCGGCGGCGCTGGAGGTGCCCAATCGCGTTGCGCCGGCGGCGATGAAAATGCGGGCGTCGGCCAGTGTCTTGATGCCGCCGGCGGCCTTTAGCTGGATTTTGGTGGTTCGGTTTTTTGCCCAGAGCGCGAGATGTTCGACTTTTGCTCCAGTTGAACCAAATCCAGTCGAGGTCTTGATGAAATCGGAGCCGGCGTCCTCGCAAATTTTCAGCGCCGGCAGCAGATCGGCGTCACGCAGGTAGCAGGTTTCGACGATGACCTTGATCAGCAGTCCGAGTTTGTGCGCATGGGCGGTCAGGAAGGAAACCTCGGCGGCAGCAGCGGCAACCTCGCCTTCGCGAAGTGCGGCGTAATTCATCACAATGTCGACTTCACGCGCACCCGCTTGGTGTGCGGCGGTGATTTCCTCGGCCTTGGCGCTGGTCGCGAAACGCCCACTGGGAAACCCAATCACCGTTCCAATGGGAACTCCTGTGCCTTTCAGAACCCGCGCAGCCGAGGCGACACTGGCTGGATAAATCATCACGCAGGCGAAACGTTTGTCGGCGGCTTCGCGGCAAAGTTTTTCGATGTCGGCATGCGTGGCGTCGAGTCGGAGATTCGTCGAGTCGAAGGTGGCAGCGAGTTGCGCAAGGGTTAGATTCATGGCGCAAGGCTAGTTGGGCGGGGCCCGCCGGTGCAACTCTCGCGATGGATCCGCCTTGTTTAGCGGCGTGTTTTTAGAAAACGCGCGATCTCGCTGGCGCGCGGCATGGCCGGGGCGGTGCCGAATTTTGTAACGGACAGCGCCGCGACGGCATTGCCAAAACGGGCGGCTGCGACAAGGTCGCCTTCAAATTTGACCAAGCCCGCCGCGAACCCGCCCACGAAGGCGTCACCCGCGCCGGTTGTATCGACAACTTTGATACCTGTATAGGCCGGAATAAAAACGAATCCATCCTCGCGCGACACGAAGCAACCGCGGGCGCCGAGGGTCACGATGACTGTGGGGACGCCGAGACTTTGGCAGAGGGCGTGAAGCTGGGTTTCTGTTGTTGCCTTCAGCGTATCCTCCGTAAACCCCGAACATCCCGTCTGAGGCAAAAGATTCATCAGGGCCGCAAACTCAGTCTCGTTCGGGATCAGTATGTCGGTGTGATTGAGCAGCGTCGCCGGAAAATCCGGCCGCATCGGCGCGGGATTGAGCACGGTGGTGACGCCGGCTTTGCGGGCGATTTTTAAAACATAGGCGGCGGTGTCGAGGTTCGATTCCAGTTGGGAAACCACCACGCGGGCCTGCTGTAGTGCTTTGGCGGGTACATCGCTTTTTTTGAGGTGGTCGTTGGCGCCCAACGCCACGATGATTTCGTTCTGGCCGTTCTCATTGACGAGAATGGCCGCGGTTCCGGTCGCGTGGGACGGTTTGAGCGCAAGCTGACACCCGATTTTTTCCGCGCGATAAAATTCCCTCGCCTGGCTGGCGAAGGCGTCGTCTCCGGCGGCGCCCACAAAAAGTGTATCCACTCCAGCCCTACCGCTGGCAACCGCCTGGTTGGAGCCTTTGCCGCCCGGCCCGGTCTTGAAAGTCCCGACGGTGGTCTCCCCGGGGCGAGGGAAAGCCCGGCATTTCCAAGTGAGATCCTGCACAAAACTGCCAACGACAACGACGGAGGGGTGGGTGGGCATGGACCGATCATTGAACAACCATTCCGTTGTGACAAGCCGCGGTCGTTGGATTTTGTAACAAAATTTTGATACAAACCGCTTCGGCTGGTGAAAAAAAAGTTAAGGCCCGGCATGCAATTTTCGAGGGGAACCAACCGCGGTAAAGAACGGGTAAATCCCCATTTATCATGCTCAATCGCGTGGCGAATCCGGTCGCTATTTGTAGTGTGAGGCCAACAAAAAACCACCGGTTCCTACCATGAATTTAGTGAAAAAAATTTTGATCGTTCACGGCGATGCCAAGATGAAGCGTCGTCTCGTTTTGCTGCTGGCGGACGCGGGGTACGACTTGCGCGCATACACCGCGGGCGACCCCGCGCTTGAAACTGCGCGTGTCGAATGGTTCGACCTTGCCCTTGTGGATGCCTACCTGACCGGCCAGCCAAGTTTTGATTTTGTCGAGGCATTGAAAAAAGTTCAGCCCACGGTTCCGGTGGTCATGGTGGTTCCCCAACTCGAACTTCCCTTGATCGTGAAAGGCATTCGTATGGGCTTGAGCGACGTGCTTCCCACCACGGGCGACTTCCGTCCGCTCCTGCGGCGCGTCAACAACCTCCTCAGGCCGAACCAGGATATATCGACCATAGGGGAAAGCCTTACCTCCGCGGAGTTGGCCGACGCCGAGGCCGTGTTGCAGGTTCTCGGAAATCCCGAGATCGGCCAGAGTCAGGATCCCTTTAACGTGCCGGATGTTCGCGCCGAGCTCCTCAAAGGCGAAAAAGAACGCGCGCAGCTCGAGACCAAGATCGAACGCCTCGCGCACGAAAAGGCCGCCCTTGAGGCGGAGATGAAAACATTGCTCGCGCAAAATACCGACGCGGTTCGCATGCAGACCGAATTCAAGGATCTGCGCACGCAACGCGACATGGCCGCTGCGGCCCAAGCCATGATCGATCAGAAGGCGCGCGCCCTCGCCGACGCCCGCTCGGAACTTGCGCGTGAGCGCAGCCTGCTCGAAGAGGAGAGGCGGAAACTGGCCGAGACCACGCAGAAAATCGCTCCGGGTGGAAAAACGATTGAGGAACTTGCGAAGGAGAGAGCTGAATTCGACGCGATGCGCGCCAAGCATCTCGCCGACGAAGCGCGTTTGCGTGAAGAAGGCACGCGTCAGCAACACGAAGCCATGCAGATCGCACAGGAACGCCGTCGCTGGCATGAAGACCTCGACCTGCTCCGCGAGCAGGAAACCAATCTCCGCGAATACGAGGCTCGTCTGCGCCAATTGCAGGCCCAACTCGAGGCGGATCGAGTGCTTTGGTTCAGCTCCCGTCCGACTTCGCGTTCGCCGTTCCAGGACGACGCAGCCGTCAAAGCGGCGTGGGAAAAACTCCAGCGCGCGACCGATCTGCTCGAAGCCGAGCGCGCCGTTTTCCGTGACGAACGCATGGCGATGCGTGAGCTGGAAGCCGACATCAAACGTCGCGAAGCCAAACTGAACGAAGGCGATGCCGGCCTGGCCGACCACGATAAGCGTCTGCGCACCTTGATCACCACGACGCCGACCAACACGGCTCCCGGCATTCCGGCTGGGGTTTCCATGGCAACGTCGCCGATGAAAATTCTCTCGAATCATCCTTTCGATCCGGCGAAATCCACGCCGACCCGCAAAGGCTGAGTTTCTTATAACCGCATTCAGTTTTTATTTGAGCTTGCCCAGCTTGGGCGGAGCTGTTGGTTTCCCGCACGATGAATCTCGTCTCCAAACGTACAAATATGGTCTCCGCCTCCAAAGCGGTGCGTATTTGCACGCATGCATGGTGGCACGGAGTGGCTCGACGATGGTGACGCGCGAAGATCGCGTCCGGTGTTAACGAAACCAAAAAATAAACACCCCTCCCGTCGAGCCCGACTCCAAACCGAGTCGGGCTTTTTATTTTTCCCGTCCGAACCTCGATAAAACCGCAAAGCCAGAAAGCTCAGATTTTTCAAAACCACTTTATGTCATGAATACCTCCCTTGCTCTCGCTCCCGCTCCTTCGCCGGTGGAACTGGATGTTCCCTCGATCGCGTTTTTCGGCCGCACCCTGGCCGAGTATGCGCAGTTTTTTTCCCTCGATATCGATGCTCTTGACGGCCTCTCGGTCCTCGATGTCGCCGCCGGTCCGTCGTCTTTCACGGCCGAAGCCTGTAGACGCGGCGCTGATGCCGTTGCGGTCGATCCGCTATACGGCTGCACCCTGCAAGCGTTGTCGGCACATGTCCAAATCGATTACCGGCGGATGATCGAACAGATGCGGACCAAGCCGGAGTTGCTGCGCTTTCGGTCGTTCAAGTCGATCGACGAAGCCGAAAGCAGCCGGCGCACCGCGGCCGAAAGATTTTTGGCGGACTACGAACAGCACTTCGTGCACAACCGTTACATTGGCGCGGCGCTTCCACAGCTGCCGTTCCTCGACGGGGCCTTCGATCTGGTGCTTTGTGCGCATTTTCTTTTTGTCTACGCGAAGAAGTTCGGTTTCGAGTTTCATCTTGAGGCTTGCCGTGAGCTTGTGCGCGTGAGCAGCGATGAAGTGCGGATCCACCCGGTGGTTGGTTTGGGCGGAAAGACCTACGCTGAACTCGACCGTTTGAGATCGGTGCTCGACGCCGAAGGAATCGAGAGCGAAGTCGTGCCGGTGGAATACGAATTCTTCAAGGGCACCGACTCGATGCTGGTGCTGAAGCGTGGCGCGTGAACGGCACTGCGCTTCTGACAAAACTATTATCTATCTGTAAAACATAGTGCCATGAATATCTGTTATGAAGTGGATCGGGTCATCTCTGAGGACCAGTTTATCGACTTGTTGCGACGCTCGACCTTGGCAGAACGCCGGCCGGTGGACGACGTGCGCTGCATCCGCGCAATGCTGGAGCACGCCAACCTGCTTTGCACGGCGTGGGATGGGCCGAAGCTCGTCGGCGTGGCGCGATCACTGACCGATTTTAAATACTGCTGCTATCTTTCCGACCTCGCGGTTGATGAAAGCTATCAGCGGAGCGGCATTGGCCGCGAACTCGTCCGACTGACAAGTTCTAAACTGGGTCCGCGGGCGAAAATAGTCCTGCTGGCCGCGCCGAAGGCCGAAGCCTATTATCCGAAAATCGGTTTTGAGGCGCATCGCTCTGCGTGGGCAATGCCGGCGTCACGGCTAGCGCGAGAAGTAAACCACATTCAAGAGGCATGGATGCATTGAAATAGTTTGTCATTTAATGAATGACAAACCATTCGGCAGAGGGAACTGCGTGAGCTATTGCCGGCTTAGGCTTTTTCCATTTCCTCCAGCTTAGAGGCGGCCTGCTCCCAGTCGGCGGTGGCGGCGGTGATTTGATCGACGATGCTGCTGAGTTCCCGATTTAAATTCTGGGCTTTGCCGGGCGTGGAATAAGTTTCGGGCGCTTCCAACTCGGCGGTGAGTTCGGCTTGCTTTGCTTCCAACTCGGCAACGGCTTTTTCCAGCTGGCCAACTTTTTCGCGGAATTTGCGGATTTCGTTCGGGGTCGGCTTTTTTGCGCTCGAAGCTGCGGGTGTCGCTTTGGAATTTGAAATCTGCGCTTTGGAATTTGCAGCCGCCTGCACAGGGCGCCCATCGGTGAAACCGGCGGTGAGCGCGGCGCGGGCGTCGCTGGCTTTGGACTTTTCCAAATAGTAATCGTAGTCGCCGGCGTAAGGCGTCAGACGACCGGAATGGACGTGGAGAACATTCTGCGCGAGGGCACGGATGAAATGAACGTCGTGGCTGATGAAAATGAGGGTACCTTCGTAGTTTTTCAGCGCGCTGATGAGCGAGTCGATCGACTGAATGTCGAGATGGGTGGTCGGCTCATCCATGAGCAGGAGATTCGGCGGCTTAACGAGAAGGCGGGCGAGGGCGAGGCGGGATTTTTCACCGCCGGAAAGAACATTGATGGGTTTGTGAACGTCGTCCTTGCGGAAGAGGAAGGCGCCGAGAATGGCTCTGGCTTGTTGTTCGGTGAGCTGATTTTCGTTAGTCCGCAGCGACATCACGTTTTCGAAAACGGTCAGATTGGGATCCAGGTTGTCGAGTCGGTTCTGCGCGAAGTAGCCGGGGACGACGTTGCTGCCGAGTTCACGCGTGCCGCCCTGAATGGGAATGACGTCGGCGAGGATTTTGAGCAGCGTGGATTTGCCGGCGCCATTGGGTCCGACGAGGACGATGCGCTGGCCGCGCTCGGCCGTGAAATTGAGATCCCGATAGACGACGTGATCGCCGTAGGCCTGTTGGACGTGTTCGAGTTCGATAACCTTGAGTCCGGAGCGCGGGGGTTGCGGGAATTTGAAATTCATTTTCCGCAACTCTTCGGTAGGTTCCTCGACGGCGACTTCCTGAAGACGCTCGATTTGTTTTTCCTTAGACTTGGCGCGGGACGCCATGGAAGCCTTGGCACCGAAGCGATCGACGAATTTCTGAAGATGGGCGATTTCGCGCTGTTGGTTTTTGAAGGCGGCGAGTTGTTGGGCTTTTCGGGCTTCTTTCTCGGTTAGGAAGTTGTCGTAGTTGCCGTGGTAGTAGTGAAGCGTGTTCGCGCGCAGTTCGAGCATGCCGGTGCAGAGCGCGTTGAGAAAGGCGCGGTCGTGGGAGATGACGACGAGGCCGCCGGGGTAGCGCGTGAGATAGTCCTGAAACCAGAGGAGGGCTTCGAGGTCGAGATGGTTGGTCGGTTCGTCGAGGAGGAGAAGGGCTGGTTCGGCAACGAGGAGGCGGGCAAGATGGGCGCGCATGACCCAGCCGCCGGAAAACGTTTTCGCAAGTTTGAGAGCATCGCCTTCCTTGAAGCCAAGCCCGGCGAGGATTTTTTTTGCGCGCGGCTCGAGCGTGTAGTCGATGTCGTAGTCGTCGTCGGTCGGTTCGAGCTTTTTGCCGCTCGTCGCGATGTGGAGAATGGTTTCGTCGCCGGCGGGCGCGCTTTCCTGCGGAAGGAAACCGAAGTCGGCGCCGCGTTCCCATTCGATGGTGCCGGTGTCGGGTTTTTCCTCGCCGAGGATGAGATTGAACAGCGTGGATTTCCCGGCGCCATTGGGGCCGATCAGGCCGAGGCGGTCGGTGCGGGCAATGAAGAGCGACACGTCGCGAAAAAGTTCGCGCGTACCATAGGACTTGGAGACATCGGCGATCGTAAGCATTGAAACGGTCCAACTAAGCGGACGGGTGCGGGGATGGTCAACCCGGCGTTTGTGAAATCACGGAGGGTTTTGCGTTGCCGGTGATTGTTGATAGAAGTTGTGCGCATGCCCAACCGCCTCGCACAGGAAAAATCGCCTTATCTGCTTCAGCATGCCGACAACCCGGTGAACTGGCTGCCTTGGGGCGAGGACGCTTTTGCAAAGGCGCGGACCGAGCAAAAACCGATTTTTTTGAGCATCGGATATTCGACGTGTCATTGGTGTCACGTGATGGCTCACGAGTCGTTCGAAAACACTGAAGTCGCGGCCATACTTAACCAACACTTTGTGGCAATCAAGGTGGACCGCGAGGAGCGACCCGACGTCGACCGCGTGTACATGGCTTACGTGCAGGCGGCGACGGGACACGGCGGCTGGCCGTTGAGCGCATGGCTGACACCGCAGTTGAAACCTTTTTACGGCGGCACGTATTTTCCACCCGAAGACTGGAATGGACGCCACGGTTTCAAGGCGGTTTTGCGGGCGCTGGCGCACGCGTGGGAGACGGACCGCGAGAAAATCGAGGAGGAAGGCGAACGCGTGATCGGTTCTTTGCGGCAGCATTTTGCCGAACAGGGTAAAACCGACACAATTCCCGGCGATCTTTCCGGCGCGGTGGCGGTGGCGCTGGGGGGAGCATTCCAATATTTTCACGAGTACTTCGACGGTGGTGAAGGCGGCTTTGGCGGAGCGCCGAAGTTTCCGCGGGCATCGAACATCGACCTGCTTTTGCGCTTTGTGGCGCGGGCGGGCCAGGAGACCGCACGCGGGCGCGAGGCCCTCGCTATGGCGGAACTGACCTTGCAGAAAATGGCGAAAGGAGGGATCCGCGATCACGTCGGCGGGGGCTTTCACCGCTATTCTGTCGATGATGAATGGTTTGTTCCGCATTTCGAGAAGATGCTCTATGACCAGGCGCAGATCGCGGCAAATTATCTGGAGGCATTTCGTGTGACGGGCCGGGAAGCATATGCCTGGGTGGCGCGAGATACGCTCGACTATGTTTTGCGCGATCTGCGGTCGGCCGATGGCGGATTTTTTTCCGCCGAGGATGCCGACAGCCTGATTGCGCATGGAAAACCCGAGCACGCGGAAGGTGCGTTTTATCTTTGGACACAGGCTGAGCTTGAGCAGGCGCTCGGCGAAGATGCGCGTTTGGTCTGTGCGCATTTTGACGTGGAAGCGACGGGGAATGTAAGTCCTGAACGCGACGCACACGAGGAATTTGTCGGGAAAAACATTCTGCGCCAACGTAATGCCCTCGTGAATACAGCCGGCGCGCAGGGAATTTCTTCCGAGGATGCCGAAGTTCGGTTGAGCGCTGCATTGTTACGATTGCGCGAGGTGAGGGCGAAACGTCCGCGGCCCCATCTCGACGATAAAATCGTCACGGCATGGAATGGGCTGGCGATATCCGCGTTGGCGAAGGCGGGACGAATCCTGGGCGAACCGGTCTATGAGGCTGCGGCGACGCGCGCGGCGGAATTTTTGCAACGGGAACTGTACGATGAGCGTCGCGGAATCTTGTTTCGAAGCCACCGTCAAGGGCGCGGCGCCGCCGAAGGTTTTGCCGAAGATTATGCTTTTTTAATCGAAGGGTTGCTCGACCTCTATGAAACGACATTTGAAACGCGCTGGCTGCAATGGGCGCAGAGCTTGCAGGCGAAGATGAATGAACTTCTCTGGGACGAAGCGCAGGGCGGCTATTTTAATTCGGCGGCTGGCGATGCCAATTTGTTGCTCCGCTTGAAGGAAGAATACGACGGTGCGGAACCTGCGCCGAGTTCCGTGGCGATTTCGAATCTGGTTCGCCTGGCACCGCTTTCGGGTGACGAAGCGGTTTTCATGGAACGCGCGCGGCGGACGGGCGCGGCATTTCAAAAGCAGTGGAGCCGCGCGCCGCAGGCACTGCCGCGGATGTTATGTTCCTTGGAATTGGTTGTGGAAACGCCGGGACAGGTGGTGCTGACGGGCGATCCTCAATCAGCGGCTTTTCGCGAACTATTGGCGGTAGTCGACCGGTCGTTAGGGCCGCGTCGATTGGTCTTTGCGGCAAAGTCGGTTGCCGACTGGCAGTGGTTGGTGGGTCGCGCACCCTGGTTGCAAGCCATGAACAAAACGCCGGAGCGGGCGACGGCGTATGTGTGCGAGCACTACAGCTGCAAGGTGCCGGTGACGAGCGCGGCGGAATTGCACGCGCTGCTTAAATAAAACGCCTGATGCAAAACGGTGGCAATGAGCCCCGTTGTTTTCACTCAGCTGCTTTCGGCGACTTCAAGGTGTGCCTGCATTTCCTCGGAGGACCGCGCGGAACGTGCGGCCACGAGGTCGCGGATATTTTCGAGGATCGTGATGATTTCCGGTCGGCCGGAGGCGAAGAGAAGCGCGCGAATTTGGTCCACCGTAAGATGTTCAGCAATCACGGTGTCGGCGAGCAATTGCGCCGCTTCCTGCTCGGTGGCGCGATAGCGGGCGATTTTTTTGCGAGCCTCTTCCGTGCTTTGTTCGGAGGTGAGGTTGACGCCGCTGACGGCTTCAAGCCAGAGCAGGGCAATGCTCTTGAGCTCGGCGGATTCCTGCCCGTAGCCCATGACGGTCATGAGCTCGGCGATCGTTTTGAACTTAACCGGCCGGCCGCTCTCAACGTTTATCACGGTGTTGCGGTGGCAGGCAGCTTTGCGGGCGAGGCCTTCGTGGGTCAGCCCTTTGATTTCCCTGAGGTTGCGGAATAGCTGGGTGTAGTGCATGCGGTCTTTTGTATGTGGATGCTGAGGGGTGTGGCGTGATGCTAAGTCAACGGCGTCGTGAGGACGAAGCCCGTACGTACCTTGTAGCGGGTAGTTGTCTACCGGCCGGGTGGTTTGCCGGTTGACAATTGTTGGGCGTACACAGAGCGTTGACGTATGCCGATTGCTAACATCGAGCACGGAATGTCGGACGTCAATGCGTTACATGCAAGTTGTAGCGAAAAAGTGGTTACAAATCAAAATCCGTCCCTAACTAGCTGCCATCGGGAGGTGTGGTGACGATGGCCCGGGTGCTGGTGGTCGACGACGACAACGCGGTGCGCGAAGTGCTGCAATTGATCCTGCGGCGCGCCGGTTACGACGTGCATGTGGCGGGCAACGGCTTGGAAGCCCTGGAGAAGATGCGGACTGGCGGTGCGGACTTGGTATTGCTCGATATTGAGATGCCCGGAATGAACGGGCTGGAATTTTGCGAGCAGTTGCGCGCGGATCCCGCCTGGCAAAAAATCCCTGTGATCATGATGACGGGACGGCCGGTGCAGGGACTTTCGGAAAAAGCGAACCGCGTGGGGGCAATCGAATTGGTTAGCAAACCGTTTGAACGCGTGACGTTGTTGGAAAAAATCAAAGCTTCGCTTTGAGAGACTTGAGAGTGCAATGGGTGCCCGGGGAAAGATAGGTCGAGCGGCAGTGGGGAACTTCGAAAAATTCGTAAACCCAAAGTAAAAGCGGCTGCGGCGGGCGTTTTTGGCTGATACCCAGGGACAACCCCTCAAACCATACGTCACCACACATGCACGACTCGGGGACAGTCCGTATACTATTAGTTGGGGACGACGAGTCTGACGACAGGTTGCTGCGGCGGCTGTTGATCGAGGCACGGAGGCCCGAATGGGGATTCGCCTGGCTGCGTTCCCCCGATGCCGCGCTGGCGCGTTTGATGCAGGAAGGTTGTGAGGTTGCACTGGTGAGCGAGCAATTGGGAAGGCAGAGTGGATTGGAGTTGGTTCGGCAGGCGCTGGCCCGCGGCTCGAAAGCGGCATTTATTTTGCTGACGGAAAACGAAGACCGGGAGATGCAAGAGGAAGCGTTGAGGGCGGGGGCGGCAGATACATTGCCCCGCAACGAACTCTCAGGCACGCTGCTCGAAAGGCTGGTGCGCGCGGTGGTCGAGCGCCAGCGGGTACGCGAGGAATTGCAGGAGAGCGAGGAACGTTTTCGCTCGCTTGCGGCCGCGACGCCGTTGCCGCTCTACGTGAAGGGGGCGGACGGCCGCGGAGTTTTTTTCAATCAAAGTTGGCTCGATTTTCGTGGGCGCGGCCTGGTGCAGGAATGCGGGGATGGCTGGCAGGAGGGATTGCATCCGGAGGATCGCGCGCGAATTCTCGCGTTTCTCGCGAACGCGACTCATCAGAAAACTCCTTTCGAGATCGAATATCGCGTGCGTCGACGCGATGGCGAATTTTGCCGCATGCTCGATGTGGGCCGGCCCCGTTTTGCCCCTGGCGGAAAGTTCGTCGGTCACGTTGGGACGTTGACGGAGATTCCGGCCCAGTCGCGGCTGGAGCACGATGTCGCGCTCGCGCGCGAGGAGGCGGTGAGCGCGTCGCGCCTCAAGTCCCAGTTTCTCTCCAACATCAGCCACGAAATTCGCACGCCGATGAACGGGATCATCGGCATGGCCGGCCTGTTGCTCGATACGCCCCTGACGCCGGAACAGCATGAACTGGCCGAAGCGGTGCAGAAGAGCGCGGACGTGCTATTGGGCGTGGTTAACGATATACTTGATATCGCCAAAATCGAGACGGGCCGCCTGCAGGTGGACGCGGTTGAACTGGAGTTGCGCAGCCTGATCGAGGACACGGTGGCGCTGCTGGGCGAGCGCGCGCAGGACAAAGGACTGGAACTCGTTTGCGAGATCGAGCAGGACATGGCGACGTTGCTGCGCGGAGATCCCGGGCGGTTGCGGCAAGTGCTCGCGAACCTGGTGGGCAATGCCGTTAAGTTCACCGAGGAGGGCGAGGTGCTGGTGAGCGCGCGCCGGGTGGAGGAGACGGAATCGATTTTGGTGTTTCGCGTCGAAGTGAAGGACACGGGCATCGGCATCACGCCCGAGGCGCAGAAATTGCTTTTCCAACCCTTTGTGCAAGCCGATGGCGGCCCGGCGCGGCGGCATGGTGGCATGGGACTTGGTTTGGCTATTTCGCGCCAGCTGATCGAATTGATGGGCGGGCGGCTGGGCCTGGAGAGTCAGCCGCAAAAAGGTTCTCTCTTCTGGTTCGAGTTGTCGTTGCCCAAGCTCGTGGGCGGCGGCGCGACGGTGGCCGCACATGCACGGCTGCCGCACGAGCCTTCGGTGCTGGTGGTCAATACCAGTGCGACGAACCGTCGCGTCCTGCTTAACCAATTGGCTGAACTCGGCGTGATGGCCGAGGCGGCGGGGGGCGCGGCCGAGGCTTTTTCGTTGTTGCGAATGCGGGCCAACGCGGGCCGACCGTTTGACATGGCCATGATCGACCGGATGCTTCCCGGCACCAGCAGTCGCCAGTTGGCCCGGGAAATCCGGGCGGATTCCGCGCTGTGCTCGACGGCCCTGATCATGGCGACCTCGGCAAGTCACCTGGCGGAATTGCAGGGATTCAAGCAGAGTGGATTCGATGCCTTCCTTTTAAAACCCATTCGCCAGAGCCAATTGCGCCAGTGCCTGCTGCGACTGTTGACCCGTCCGGTGCCAAACCGGTCCGGAGAGCGGAGATCCGCCCACCCATTCGTTCCGGAAATATCGCCGACGCGGCGCGGAGGGTTGCGGGTGCTGATTGTGGAGGACAATTACGTCAACCAAAAGGTCGCCCAGCGGCACGTCGAGCGGTTGGGACATCTGGCGGAAACGGCGGAGAACGGCGCGCAGGCTCTCGATATGCTGGCTTTGCAGCGTTACGACATCGTTTTCATGGACTGCCTCATGCCGGTATTGGATGGTTATGAAGCCACGCGCCGGATTCGCGCCGGGCGTGTGCCCAATCTCGATCCCAATCTTCCGGTCATCGCCTTCACCTCGTATGCGAACGAAACCGACCGCCAGAAATGCCACGCGGCGGGGATGGATGACGTGGTTTCGAAGCCCGTGAGATTCGAGGATTTTCAGGCCGTGCTCGAGCGCCGGGTGGTGAAGAATGGCGAACGCCACGTGATTCGTTCCGATTCCCAAGTGCCGTTCGAGAGAGACTTCGCTGTGCTCGATCGCAGCCGGCTCGATCACCTTTACGGACAGCATGCGGGCGACGAGGAATTTATTTGCACGTTGATCGATTTGTTTTTGGCGGAAACGCCGCGTCGCATCGAAGAGCTGAAGGCCGCCCGCTCCCGCGGCGATTTGCGCGCCTTGGCGAATCTCGCCCATACCGTTCAAGGCGCTGCCGCCAATCTCGGCGCCCGCGCGCTGGAGCAACATTGTTTGCGGCTCGATGAAATGGCGCAGGCAGGGCGCATGGGGGAAATTGATATTTTGATCGCCGGTCTCGACGAAGAGCTTGCCCGGCTCGCTTCGGCCTTAGATAAACAGAAGCAAAAGGCCTCCCTTGAAAATCCTCACCGTTGAAGACGACCTCGTTGCACGTAAAATCCTAGTGCAAGCTCTGCATCGCCTGGGCTACGCCACGGCTGAGGCGGCCAATGGCGAAGAAGCGCTTCAAGTCATCGAAAAGGAGCCCGTGCGGGTGATCGTGAGCGATTGGCTGATGCCGGGAATCGACGGGCTTGAGCTGTGCCGGCGCATCCGCTTTCGGGTCAACAGCGAATACACTTATTTCATTTTGCTCACCAGTCGCGAAGCCGATTCGACGAATCAGCGCGAGGCGATCGAAGCGGGCGTGGACGATTTTCTGACGAAACCGCTCGACATGCAGGAGCTTTGGATGCGGCTGCACGTTTCCGAGCGTATTCTGAAATTCACTACACAAGTCCGGCAACTGGAGGCGTTTCTCCCGATCTGTTCGTACTGCAAGAAAGTGCGCGACGACCAGAATTACTGGCAGCAGATCGAGGCTTACATCAACGAGCGCACCGGCAGCGAATTCAGTCATTCGATCTGCCCCGACTGTTATCAACGCGTGATCGTCCCTGAGTTGGAACGCATGAAAATTCCGCTGCCCAAGCCAAAGGTCGAGCGCCCAAAGGGTTGATCGCTCCGGCTCGAAAAACCACATGGACCAAGCGCAACAAATTGCCCGGCTTGAGGAGCGGCTGGCCTGGCTGGAACGTCACGTCGTCGAGCAAGACAAGGTGATGCTCGAAATGTCGGAGGATATCATGCGGCTGCATCGCGAACTACGCGCCATGCGCGATCGCCTGCCCTCGGGCACCCCGGGCGAACCTGACGATACCGCTAACGAACGTCCGCCGCACTATTGATTGTTGCGGATGGAGCAGGGTTTATTTGATCGGAATCTGGCCTGATGACGGGACCTGGATTTTAGGTCCGACCCGATAGCCGGATTTAGTCGCGCAACCGGTGCAGAAGAAACCGAGCAAAAACACAATTGCGGCCGAAGCCCAGAGTTTGTGAAGCATTGAGTTTGCGATCTTGGCGGGGCGGATTCGTTCGGTCGATCGTGAAAAGTGGCGAAAACTCGCAACCTTAGTTGAAGCTGGCCATGACTTCATGCTGATGTCCGGGGGCAATCGAGAGCGTGCCCACGTTGGAACATTCCTGCGTGTCGTTTTTGTAGAGCTTGAGTTGCACGGGACCGGTGGCGTCGGCGGATTCCCAGCGCCATTTGCCGATGGAGACAAATTGGAGCGGAACGCCGCGATCCCAAGCAAGGCCGGGACCTTCGCCGCGGACGTATAATTTATTTCCGATGCCAATGTAGGCGGTGACAATCAAGCGGGTGAGTCCGTCGGCGGAAACCGCGGGAATCGCTTCGTCGGGTGCGAGTTGGGAGAAATCGCTGGCCGGTTCAAGCTCGATGCCAAGGGTGAGCTCGTTGTCGGTGACCACTGGTTTGCGAGAAGCGCGTTTGCGAATGGGCTTTTCCTCGGTGAGCAAGGCGGTCGGCACGTCCTCGGCCGCGGGCTCCAGCAAGGCGGAGGTTTCCGGAGTGGAATTTGGAGCGCGGTGGGGCGAGGTTTCCGAAAAGGACTTGGTGGCCAACGGTGGTCGGGTGGCGGGCTTTTCGGCTGGCGCGGAGCCGGTTTTGGCAATGGGGAATTTTGAAGGGGAAGGCGGGCTGTCCGCGCTCTCGGCCGAAATTTCGGCGGAGGTATTCGGAGAGTCGGAAGGAGAAATATTGGTGTCTGGCTCAACGGACGGCGCAGGCGCGGGTATTTCGAACGGGGGAGTGGTGGCCGCCTGCGTCGGAGGGCGCGAGCTGGTGCTGGTGACTGGTTTGGCCGCGATTACCGAGGGAGTTTCAGCAGCCTGGGTCGTCGCCGGCTTGGCCGCAGGAGTCTCGATTTTAGCACTGGCTATTTGTTCGGAAAGTTTGTCCGCAAAGCTGGAAAATTTCTGGTCGAGGCGGGCGATGGCGCTCGCGACGGATTCCTGGAGGGCGTCAAGGGCGGCCGTGTGGGCGGTGGAGAGGGATTTTTCAGCGGCGTGGCGGGCCGATTCGATGGATTTCGCGGCGGAATCGGCCGACTTGCCGGCGTCGGCGGTGAAACGGGCCAGCGATGCGTTTAGCTCTTTGAGATGTTTTTGGGTGGTGGCTTCGAGGTTGGAAAGCTCGAGGGCGATCTTCCGCACGCCGGTCAGCGCGGTTTCGAGACGTTCGGTTTCGCTGGTGCGCAGCGTGTTGACCTCCTGCGAGAGGGCCTCGTTTTCGGTGACGGCGACCTCGTTGAGCTGGGTTTTGAACTCGTTGATTTTTTCCTGAAGCTTGTGGGGAAGGGCTTCACCGAGTTTGAGGGCGCGCGCGGTGTGGTCGGCGAGCGTATGCAGACTGGCGGCGGCGATGCTAATCTGTTCGGCCGAACTGGCGGTGGTTTGTGCGAGCGCGGAGATTTCGCGCTGGCGGTCGGCAAGGGCGAGGTCCTGTTTGCGCGTGTGATTCAGGACAAATGGAATGACCGCGACCACGGCGCCGAGGCAGACACAAACGGTGATGGCGATGAGCGGCAGTCCGTTGAGAGGAGCTTGGGCCTGACTGGAGATCAGAATAGCAGTGGCGACTAAGAGGGCGTCACCGGCGAGGAAGGGCCAGGGGTTGAGGGGTGGAGCCTCATCATGAATGTGCATAGGCGATGCGCTGCGACCGAAGTTTTCTGCGACGGGAAATAATTTTTCTCAAGGCCAAAGCCACGCTGTCGCCGGCAATTTTTTATCCAAAGGATGTGACATTGGCGACTGACTCCCTAGATCGCTTCAGTAATTTTATTGGCGGTGTCAAAATGTTATGTCATCTAATAGATGACAAGTGTATTTTGGGATAGTTACGATACGGAAACTCGCAGAAAATGGCGCGGATGGGTTTGTCGTCCATTAGATGACAAACTTGCTGGGTGGGGACGGCGGATGGGCAACCCCGAAATGTGCAATCGAATAGGGACGTCGTTTGTTGAATTCAGATATCGTTTGCTGAAATGCCCGCCGTGTACGGAGACGTCACTTGCCCGGGATGAGACGGTGGGCGTGGCACTTGGCTGGGGGATGGAAGGGGAGCGTGGTCGTCGCGGCGGGGAGGTGGGGCGGCAGAAATCTGAGTCTGCGACGCAGGCGGGCAAAGTGGAGGCCGACCGCGGGTGGACAAAAAACAGGCCGTCAGAGCCGGCGCCAGATTACGGCGGCGAGCGAGAGAAGCATGCCGATGCGGATCGCGCCTTCAAAGGTGAGCACGACTAGCACCCACTTGAGGCCGCAGTTGCGCCGAATCGAATAGCCCACGATCGTGATGACGATCATCGCAGCGACTTGTCCGCGGCCAATCGGCTGGAGAAGCATCGTGAACTGCCAGAGCCAGAAGAGCACGAGGCTGGCGCTCCACCCGAAGGCAAGCGATTCGCGCGGTCCGTTTTGGCGCGGGTCGGTGCCGGCCTCGATTTGTTTCACCCCCAGGAAACGTTCGCAGGCGACGAGCTGCGCGATTTCCGCGACCATCCAGAGAGGGGTGAGATAAACGAGGGGCCACATGCCAACTCAGGGTTTGGCGCTGACGGTGAGTTCGGTCACTTCGCGACTGAAAACGAGGGTCTGCTTGATCGCGCCGTCGCGCAAATCGACCGAGTTGATCTGGTCGGGGAGGCGTTCGAGGAGAAGGGTATTCGCGACGCGCAGGCCTTGGAGGCTGCCATTGAGCGGGGTTTCAAAAAAGAGAAAGAGCTGTTTTTCCGCGACGTCGTGGCCAGCCCACTCCAGGCGAAGAGCGTCGCCGCGCGGAGAGGTGAGGCGGAGTTTTTCGCGCACATACTCGAGAGCGAGGGGGGCGAGTTCGCCGGGTTCGGAGGCGGAGATTTTATGTTTGGCGCGTTCGGAGAGGACGGCTTCGAGGTCGGCGGTTTGTACGCGAACGGTGAGAAGGAGGCGGCCGCGTTCGCGGTTGAGAGTGGCCTCGGTCAGGCTGAGATGAAGGGGGGCCGATGGCTCGGCTCGCAGCGGCGAGAACACACAGGCGAGAATAAGAAGACAGACGAGACGAGGGAGTCTGGCGATAAGCATGAGATGAAGAATGGGCAGGCGGGCGGGCCGGATGTTCCGGGAAAATTTACCGAAGGGCAACCGCGAGCTGGCGCAGCTTGACGATTTTTTGCACGGATTGGGCTAAAATTGATGCAACGCCCACCGGTGTTGGGCGTCTATTTTCAGCGGGGCTGCGCTGGACAAGTACCCCGCCGACCGAATAAACACTCTTCACCACCATGCATCACACATACCCTGCCCACTCAAGGTGTCGCCAGGCCAAAGCGGCCGTGCGCGCCTTCACTGTTCTCGAAATGATGGTCGTTATCGCGATCATCGCCATGCTTGTCGGCCTGACAGTGACCAATTTCGACAAGATTATTGGCGATACGCGCGGCAAGACCGCTGAGATGTTCGTCAAGAGCAGCATCAAGGTCCCTATGCAGCAATATAACATGGCGATGGGCGACTATCCCAGCACGGCAGAAGGTTTGCAGGCATTGGTGACCGCCCCCTCAAGCAAAGCAGATCGTTGGAAAGGGCCTTACTTGGAAGGCGGGAAATTGCCGGCCGATCCGTGGGGTGAGCCTTATCAATATCGATATCCCGGCACGAAGAATAAGAACGGTTACGACATCTGGTCCAAAGGTCAGGATAAACAGGACGGCACCGAAGACGACGTCGGCAACTGGTAAACTTCTGTGCCAACTGAGGCACAACGGCAGAGACAGGACCGCGTGATTCAACGTTTACATCGTTATCGCGCGTTCACCGTCTTGGAGGTCATGGTGGTCATCGCCTTGATCTCCTTGCTTGCGGCTGTGCTGGTGACGGGTGGTTTGCATCTTACTCGCGAAGGTTCGGCCACTCCGGAAGAAACCTTCTGGAATGCCGTGACTGAAGCGCGTCGCATGGCGCTGCTTTCGGGACGCGATGTCCATATGAGTTTCGTTGGCGCGGCAAAGGGCGAGAAGGAACGGGCGCTCGTGATTCGCGCCTTGGACGGCACCGAAAAACGCATTCCTTTCGAGCCAACGTCGGGCGAACTGATCATGGATTTTCTTTCCGCGCAAAAAGGCGGGGCGTCGATTCTGCTGGCCAGCCAGATTGTGGAAACCTCCACGGTCCCTTATGTGACATTTTATGGCGATGGCACCTGCTCGCCCTTCCGCGTACAAATTCGCACTGGAGGCGAGGCCCGCCAATTGAGGATCGATCCTTGGACCTGTGCGTTGGTTTTGCCGGGCACGGAGGAGAAAAAATGAGCTTCCGCCGCAAAGGTTTCACCGTGATCGAAGTAATGGTCGCCATGGCGATCTTTTTCGGTGCGGTCGTGGTTTTTGCCGGCTCCTACCTCGATATTCTCAATGCCTACGCGAAGATCGAAAACGACGGCGACTACAAGAACGACGTGAAGTTCGCCCGCGCGATGCTCATGGCCGAGCCCGATCTGGAGACGGTCGAAAAAGGCGCCGACTTCGAAACGGTGGGCGGTCATCGCATCAGCTGGAAAGCCACGATTGAGGGAACGAATGTCGCCGACCTTTTCGCGGTGACTTTCGATTGCGACATCAATTCCGCCGAACTCAAGGAACCGCTGCATATCACCGAAAAATTCCGTTTGCTGCGTCCGACGTGGTCGAAGCCGGAGGACCGCGACAAGCTTCGCGCCGACGCGCGCACCCGCATCCAGGAAATGCAGGGCAACAATGGTGGCGACAGTAGTGGCGGCGGCACTACAAGTGGTGGAACCATCGGGGGGGGATCGACGAACCGAAACGGCAATACTTCGAGACCAGCTGGAGGAAACCGCCGATGAAACGCCGCGCTGCCTTCACCATGCTCGAGATCCTCATCGCGGTCACGATGGTGGGCATGCTGCTGCTGGCGCTGAACACCTTCATTTTTTCGATGGGCGAACTTTGGGGACGCAATTCCGAGCCGCGCCTCTTCGAACAGCACGTGCGCAACGTCACTCGTTTCCTCCAGCAGGAGCTTGAGCGTGCCGCGTTGCCGCCTGCCGGGCGCAGCGGCCAGAACGCAATCGCGTTGAAGGAAATCAAACCGCAAAACGGTTCCACGGAAAACCTGATCACCTTCGAACTGCCGCAGGGCAGCCGCCTTATTCACTGGCCGGGTCGAGCGCTTCCCGACGTCGAATGTTCGCTCCAAGTACGGGAGCGCGAAGGCTTGTACCTCCTCTGGCATTCGCGGTTGGAAAAGAATTTCGAGGATGAGGCGCCGCGCGAAACGGTGATCACTCCGCTCGTGACCGCGCTGGCTTACGATTACTACGATACGGATTTCAAACGCTGGAAAACCGAAAACAACCTCCAGCGCGATTCCACCGGCAAATATCTGACGCCGCAACGGCTGCGCTTGAAATTCACCTACGAAAAACTCACGCGCGAGACCGTTGTCACGCTGCCTAACACCACGGAGGGATTGCCGCAATTCTAGCATGAACCCGCGCGTTCCAACCTCTCTTCCCTGCGAGCTCGTTCTGGCGCGTCCCGCGCCCGTAGCTCGCCGCGCACGCGGTTCGGTGTTGCTCGTCGTGTTGGTGACGATCGCTTTTGTGACCGTTGCGTTGACCGCCTTTATCGAGCGTTCAATGAACGACCTGCTGGTCGAACACCGCGCCTACGCCGCGAACCGCTTGCGCCTCGAAGCGTGCTCCGTGCTGGAAACGACGCTGGCCGTGCTGGAGGATTTTCGTCTTGCGAATGGTTCGTTGAAAAGCCCGGCCGAAGGCTGGGGCGATCCGTTGACCTGGGTCGGTTACGAACCAGCCGAAGGACACAAGGTCGAGGTTACCTTCATCGACGAGAGCGGAAAGTTTTCCCTCCCCAATGTCACCCAGTCGACGCTTCTGAACCTCTTCAAAGACTGGGGCCTTTCCCAGTCCGAAGGCGAAATCATCGCCGACGCCATCCTCGGTTGGATGAAGGCCGATTACGTGCCGACCTCGGCCAGTGCGCCCGACAAGGACGACTATGAACGCGAGGAAATCCCCTTCACGCCACCCGGCCGTCCGATGCGCTCCTTCGACGAACTCGCGACGATTGCGGTGGCTCGCGATGTTTTTTACGATGACGCAGGCCAGCCGAACGAATTGTGGCACCGTTTCGCGTCCGCTTTCTCGTTGTATAGCTATCAGAGTCCCAGCCTCAACGGCGCGACACCCGAGCTGCTGGCAGGCCTTGGGGCCTCCGACGCCAACCAGCAGAAACAACTTAACGATTACCTTGCGGGGCGAGGCGTGTACGAGAGCAACGGCCCCGGCTTTTTCAAATCCGCTGCCGATGCCGCCACCATCCTCGGCGCGCAATCTCCTGCCACGCAACTCGACACGCAAATTCGTGCCCTGCGCATTATCGTGACGGTTCGCGAAGGCCGCTCAGCCTATCGAATCAACGCTCTCATCGCTCCGCCGAACGGCGCAACCATTCCGGCCGCCGCGCCGCCTCGTAAAGCTGACACCACCAAGCAAAACGAGGGTCAGACCAGTAACAACCCGCCTACGCCCGCCGTCAGCAACACTTCCGGCGCCACTCAAACCGCAAAAAAACTCAATTATCCCTTTACGATCTTGGAATTCCGCGAAAACGATGAGATGCCTAGTCCGATAACCCCACCCACCAGCTCCTGAGCATGCAACTGCCAGCCCGTTTCAAACTCACCGTGCCCACGCGGAAAGTCGTGTTGCTTCCCGACACGCACTTTTTCTGCCGGACCGTGCCGGTGCCCGCAATGGCTTCGCCGGCGGAAGTCGCCGGGCAGGTCGAAATTGCGCTGGAAGGCATGGCTCCTTTCCCGGTCGCGCAAATGTACCACGGACACTATTGGCGTTCGGGTGCGCGAAACGCCCTCGTCTACGCGGCCTACCGCAAACGTTTTCCCTCCGAGCAGGTTGAAACTTGGGCCGACGCGGAAGCGGTGATGCCGGCCTTCGCCAGCATGTTGCACGCGAAAGTCGCAGGCTCGACCACGCTCCTGATTTGGGCGGAAAAAACACTTACCGCCATTCGTTGGGAAGATCCTTTCGACGCCCCGATCAGCGTCCATGCCCGTGAATTGCCGCCGGATTTCAAACCCGAGGATCGCGACGCCTTGCGTGACGATCTCCTGCGCATCTCGGGCGCCAGCATTCACGTCGCTGAGACCGAAGCGGCGCCGACGCTGGACTCGGCCGCCTCGCAGGACGACGAGTACCTTTTCCGCAGCACGTCCTACGACTCCAACTTTACCCGCGAGGAGATGGACGTGCTCGACGTGCGCGACAAAGAGGAGCTTCAAAGCCGGCGTCGCGCGCGTTCGCGCGACCTTATTCTTTGGCGTGTATTGCTTGGTTGCGCTGCGACCATCGCCTTGTGCTTGCTCCTGGAAGGCACGGTCTTCGGCCTCGGGATCTGGCAGAAAAATCGCGAAAACCTGGTGCGCGAGCAGACGCCTCAAGTGGAAAAGATCAAACAAACCAACAGCTTGGTTTTGCAGGTCGAAGAACGCTCCACCAAACGCATTCGCCCCTTTGAGATGTTGACGCTCCTCGACGGAAAGCTGCCGGCTTCGGTCGTATTTTCCCGGGCGACGGTGAAAGACCTCTACACCTTGGAAATCGAAGCCTCCGCCACCAATCCGAGCGACACCGATCTCTTCCGCGTGACGCTCAGCAGTCTGCCCTTCTGCGAAAGCGTCGACGTCAAACTCCAACCAGCCCAAGCCGGCCGCAATCCGTTCCGCGCCACGGTTAAATTCCGGCCCAACGCCTTTCAAGGATTCACGCAGTCATGAAAGCCTTGAAACTCCCCAAACTTTCCATGCGTGCGGCCCCCAAACTGCGGCTGCCGAAACACGCGTCGCTCCTAAAAGTCTTTTTTCTCACGCGTGCGCTTCGCGAAAAAGTCCTTTTGCTGGCCTTTATCCTGATCGTCACCGTGACCTGGCTCAGTAGCGTTGCCGGGCGAACCAGCAAATTTAGAAGCCATTTCAAGGAGACTTCGACCGAACTCGAAACCCAGGCCGAATGGCTCAAAAATCAAGCCCGCATCGACGCCAACGCCAAGGCCGCAGTCGAGCATCTTGATCCCGCCAAAACTTACGACGGCGTGCGCCTGCAATCGGAAATCGTTTCGATTTTGCAACGCGTCGGAATAACCACGGGTTACAGTGCCGATCCTGCAGTTTCCGAGCGGGCCAGCGTCTTCACCAAGCACTCGATCCAAGTCACCATTCGCAACGTGGAATATGCCGCGCTCGTGAAATTCTATCTCGAGATCATCAAGCAGACGCCATACATCGGCTTCGACCAGGTGAATATCACGGTTCCCAGCAACAATAACAACCGGAACATCCACAACGCGACAATGCGCATCACTTCGGTCGAGTTGGTGAAGTGAACGCCGCGGATATTTGAAATCGCGCAAAAATTAAGCGGTTTCAAATTCGCGAAAAAACCAGCCGACAAAACAGGGCAAACTTTTCGCTCGGATCTACGGCGGGAATTGCGGTTTCCTTTTGCCAGGCGCGACTCCTGCTGGTGAAGTCGCCCTTTATGTTGCTCGATATTCCCAAAGGCGATTTCGCCGGTTTTATCTTCGATCTTGATGGTACACTCGTCGACACCATGCCGCTCCACTACTTGGCGTGGGATGAGGCGATGCACGACGTCGGTCTGAAAGAGAAATTGAGCGAAGATCTTTTCTATTCGCTCGGCGGGGTGCCGACACGTCTCGTGGCCGAAAAAATCGCGCAACACTACGGACTCACGATCGATTCCGCCGCCGTGATGCACAACAAGGAACAGCTCTATCTCAAGCTCGTGCATCAAGCGCAACCCATCGGTCCGGTTGTGGAATTTCTCGAAAGCATGGCGTCCAAATTTCCGTGCGCGATTGCCACGGGCGGCACGCCCGATGTGGCGTTGCCCGCGCTCGAAGCCGCCGGCTTGCGGTCGCATTTCAAGGTCATCGTCACGCCGCTCGACGTCCCTCCTGGTCGCGGCAAACCTGCGCCCGACATGTTTCTGCTCGCAGCTAAAAAAATCGGCGTGGCTCCGGAGAAATGCCTCGTTTTCGAAGACGCAGAGCCCGGCATTGTCGCCGCCAAAGCCGCAGGAATGAAAGTCGTGCACGTCCCCAGCCGCCGCTACGGCAAAAAGTAGTCCTGAGGATTGCCACAAAAAGCACAGAAATTTCCCCGGCTCCGTCAAAATCCCCTGCGCGCCTATAGGCACGATGGAGAGTTGAGGAAAAACCTTGGAATTTTTGCGCCTTTTGTGGCGAAAAATCCGGCCCACTGTACTGCCTCGTGCCTGCAATAAAGACTTCCGCCTGTCGGCCGGTTCCGCTTGAATGGCGGGCATGAACGTTTTGTCCCTCGCCAAAGGCGCCGTGCTTTCCCAACCGGTCTATGAACCGGGTAAACCGATCGAAGATGTCGCCCGTGAACTCGGACTCGATCCGGCCGGCATCATCAAGCTCGCCTCCAACGAAAATCCCTTCGGCCCGTCGCCGCTCGCGGTCGAAGCCGCCCGCAAGGCCCTGACGCAGGCGGAACTTTATCCCGATGGCGGGTGCGTTGTGCTTCGCAACAAGCTCGCCAAAAAACTCGAACTCGCGCCCGAACAAATCGTCATCGGTAACGGCTCCAACGAGCTGCTCGAACTGGTCGGCCACGTTTTTCTCGGCCACGGGGACGAAGTCGTCATGGGCAACCCGGCCTTCATCGTCTATAAACTCGTCACGCTGCTCTTTGGCGCAAAAGCAGTCGAAGTGCCGCTCGTGAAACACCGCCACGACCTTGGCTTGCTGCTGGAGGCGGTGACACCGCGCACCAAGATGGTTTTCCTGCCGAGCCCGAACAACCCAACTGGCACCGCCAACACACAGGAGGAAATTTTCGCCTTCGTGCGCAGCCTGCCCGAGCACGTGATCTTCGTGTACGACGAAGCCTACGCCGAATTTTTGGACAACCCGCCCGACCTGCGTCCGCTGACCAAGGAAGGCCGCAATGTTATCTGCCTGCGCACGTTTTCGAAAATCTACGGCCTCGCCTCGCTGCGCGTTGGCTACGGTTATTGCAGCCCTGAAATGGCCGGTTTGCTCAACCGCGTTCGCCAGCCTTTCAACGTCAACGCCATTGGCCAGGCCGCGGCGATTGCCGCGCTTGACGATCAAACCTTTACCGCCAAATGCCGGAAGGAAAACGCCGCTGGCCTCAAGCAACTCGAAGCCGGCTTCACGAAGCTCGGATTGGAATGGGTGCCCAGCGTGGCGAATTTCATCCTCGTGAAAGTAGGCGACGGCGTTCGCGTTTTCGGTGAACTGCAAAAACGCGGCTTAATCGTCCGCCCCATGCGCCCCTACGGCATGCCCGAATGGCTCCGCGTCACCGTCGGTACGCCGACGCAGAACGAAAAGCTGTTGGCTGAGCTCGCAAAGGCGAAGTGAACCTATATGGCGCTCAAAACTATGATCGTGCGCTTACTGGCACTGCCTCTTCTATTTTGTTTGGTTCTCCCGCTTAGCGGGTGCCGAACGGCCGGAATCGTTGTTGTCGATACGGCTGGTGCGCCGATTAAGGACGCAAAAGTTGTGGGTATTTCACTTTCGATGGGCGGGCAATCGACTGTAACGAACAAGAAGGGTCGTGCGTCGATACCGTCGGCGATCCAGCAAACCCGATGGATTTACGTCACGAAAGAAGGCTACTTTCAAAGCGACCAGATAGAGGTTTCCGCCCCCAAGCCAATTAAAGTGATTTTAAGAAAACGGGGAGAATAGATTGGGCAGGATTCAACGTTTCGCCGCCGCTCGCGTCAGCCGGTCGTTGATCGCGAGGGCGAGGGCGTCTTGGCCGGGGGCGCGTTCGGCGCGGATTTGTTTCCATTTGCCTTGATCGAGCGCCCGCAGTTTGGCGAAAAGATTTTTGGCGGCGGTCGCTAGTTCGCCTTTTTCCGAGAGCCAGAAAATATTTTTCGGCTCGCGACCTTTTGCAAATTCAGCGGGGCGACGGAAGTAGAGGTAGGCTTCGGTGGATCGAAGGTAGGGACGCACCGCCGGGGCGTCCGTTACCGTTGCCTGTGTCTGGCGTTGCGGACGGCCCGGCGGTCCGTCCCTACCTTCGGAAAGCTGGTCGTACAACTTGATCGGCGTGCGCGGACTGTAGTGCCGGGCGAGCAGGCCGGGGGCGATGGCGGCTTTGGTGCGTTTGACTGTTTCGCCAGCGGCGGGTTTTACCTTTGCGCGCAGGACGCGTTCGATCGCCCGGCGTTCGATTGCACCGGGACGCAAAATCGCCGGGTGCTTCGGATCCCGCAGATCGAGGATCGTCGATTCGAGTCCGATGGCACAGTCGCCGCCTTCGAGGATGTAATGTATTTTTTTGCCAAGGCTCTCGGCGACGTGGGCGGCGCTCGTCGGGCTGATGTAGCCGAAGGGGTTCGCACTGGGAGCGGCGAGGGGACGGCCGCAGGCGTGGAGGAGTTTTCGAAAAAGCGGATGGCGTGGCATGCGGATCGCCACGCTCGGACGGCCGGAAGTCACGAGATCGGGCACGGCCGGTTTTTTCGGTAGGACGATCGTGAGCGGGCCGGGCCAGAAGGCGCGGGCGATTTTCTCGACGGCCGGATTTGTCTCAGCGAGCTGGTTGAGCTGCTTGAGCGAGTGCAGATGTACGATCAACGGATCGTTGGCGGGGCGGCCCTTGGCGCGGAAGATCTTTTCGACGGCATTCTCGTTCAACGCGTCGCCCGCCAGGCCATAGACAGTTTCCGTCGGCACGGCGACGACCTCGCCGTCGTTCAGCGCGCGGGCGAGAAAGGCGAGGTTGCGAGGGGTGCCGCGAAAAATTTTGGCGTTGGGCCTGATGGGCATCGTGGAGGCACAAAAAAACCGGAGGCATGCTCCGGTTTGGAAAGAGGGCGACGAGCGGATCGCTTATTTGGCGAGCAGCATGTTGCGCGACTTCTTGATCGTCGAGGTGACGACGCGCTGTTGTTTGGCGGAAAGGCCGGTGTATTTGCGCGGAAGGATCTTGCCGGTGTCGGTGACGTAACGGTTCATCAGCTCAGGAGCCGTGAAGGGAAAGTTTTCGGGCGTGAGGCTGTGTTGGGTTTGTTCGGGCGTGCTGCTCATAAAAAGTAGAGTTGGCCAAAAAGCCACGCGCTGAGGGCCTTGTCAACAGGTTTGTCCGGGCGGAATTTCTCTTTGGGAGGGCAAATGCCTTCGCCGTCGGCGATCCGCTGCTACAAAGCAGGGGCGGGGCAGGCGAATGCTCAGAGTTTACGGCTTCGTCGCTTGGTCGGCCTCGCCAACCTTACCCTATGTCCGGTAGGGCCTTTTGACCCCACGGCGGGGCGGATTTTACAACTTTACGTAACTGTTTCGGCGGACTTGGCGGGAGGATCCAGTTGAATGGTGCCATCGCGGCCGGGACGGCCGACGACCCTCTTTTTACTCAATTTCCCGCATTTCGCTCCCATGAAAACAAAGATTTTTGCCGCGTTTGCCTTATTGGTGCTCCTTGGGGCCATCGTAGTTGTTCGCCGACCCGTCGCGGAGATGGCGGTTGGGAAAAATCCAGCCGCAGCGCCGCATGCTTCCGAAACGCCGCCGGGGCTGCCCGGTGATCAAGACCGCAGCGGCTCCGCGACGACGACGGCCGAAAAAATGAGCGGCGAGCAAGCGAAGGGTGCGGTTGCCCCTACTCACACCGCCGCAGTGCCGAGTCTGAGCTTGGAGGCGGAAAAAGCATTGCTGGCGAAAATCCCTGAAGGGGACTTGCGAACGGATTTGTTGAAACTGCGGCCCGAAGTTCGCAGCCGCGTGCTTGCGCGCATCGATGAACAACAGATCCCGAAGGAGGATTTCGTGTCGTTGCGGGTTTCGGCCGAGGGCGATCTTTTTTATGTGTGCGTCTTGAAACCCCAGGCCGAGGCTCAAGGCTCGGCGTCGGTGCACGAGGACAATGAAGTTGTGACGCGTGCCGACACGGGTGGGCTTGAACAAGCGCCCGTTCTGATCGCGAATCCTCCGGCCCGCCATTCGCGTCCCGGTGCGACCAAGGTGCTCTATCTCGACTTCAACGGCCATACGATCACCGGCACGGCGTGGAATTCTGGCGGCAACACCCTCGTAGCGCGACCGTTCGACACGGATGGCGACGAATCGACTTTCAGCGATGCCGAACAAACGCTCATTATCCAAGTGTGGGAACGCGTGGCGGAGGATTTCGCGCCATTTGACGTCGATGTGACGACCGAGGAACCTGCTACTTTCACCAGCACGACCGGTCGGGCGCTCATTACGCGCAACGTCGATGCCAACGGCGTCGACATGCCCTCGACTTCAGCGGGCGGCGTGGCCTACCTCAGTGTTTTCGGCAATTCCAACTACGCCACTTACTCTTCGCCTGCGTTGGTCTATTTCAACAACCTTGGCAGTTCCGCTAGCAACATCGCCGAAGCGTCCTCGCACGAGTTGGGTCACAACCTTGGCCTCAGCCATGACGGAACGACCAGTGGTTCGACCTATTACGGCGGCCATGGTTCGGGCGATACGTCGTGGGGCCCGATCATGGGCACGGGTTATGGAAAAAACGTTTCGCAGTGGTCGAAGGGGGAATATTACCTCGCGAACAACACGCAGGACGACCTCAGTATTATCGCGGCGCGGCTGACCTTGCGGGCCGACGATGTCGGCAACTCCACCGGTACCGCGTCGCCCTTGGTGGTTACAGCCGGTTCGTTTAGCGGCTCGGGCCGTTTGCATGCGTCGAGCGATGTCGACGTGTTTTCCGTCACGCTGGATGCGGGCACGCTCAATCTTTCCGCCATCGGTTACCGGGCGTCCAGCAGCACGCAGGGCGGCAACACCGATCTCAAACTGGAGCTGCTCGACGCCGGAGGCGCTGTCATCGCTTCCGACGATTCGGCTTCCACCACGAAATGCTCTCTGCCGATCACCATTGGTGCGGGTAACTATTTTATTCGCATTTCCGCCTCTCAAACCGGGGCGCCGCTTATCGCTTCGCCCACGGGCTACACGAGCTACGGCTGTCTCGGTCAATACACGATCAGCGGAACCGTCACGACGACCACCAACATCGCTCCCGCCTTTACGACCCAGCCGGCGACGCAGTCCGTGGTCAATGGCACCGGCGCCACCTTTACAGCTGCCGCTGTCGGCAATCCCGCGCCCACTTATCAGTGGTATTTCAAAGGTGCTGCGATCAGCGGTGCAACTGGCACGTCCTACACTCTGGCAACCACCAGCTCGACGAATACGGGAAACTACCACGTCGTTGCCACCAATGCCGCGGGCACGGCCACGAGCGCGTCGGCCTATCTCACCGTGCAATACGCGACGGCGATCACGAGCCAGCCGGCCAGCATTTCGATTCCCAGCACCACCTCCACTACGCTCAGTGTGACGGCTACTGGTGTGCCCACCCCAACCTATCAATGGTACCAAGGCGCCAGCGGTACGACGACGACTCCAATTTCCGGCGCAACTTCCGCCAGCTTCTCGACACCTTCGCTCACCGCCACGACTTCTTACTGGGTGCGCGTGACGAACCTTCTTGCCACGGTCGACAGCAACACCGCCACGGTGACCGTTGTTCCCAACGTCGCACCGGCGATCACGACGCAGCCCGTTTCGCAAACCGCCATCGCCGGCAACAATGCGACGTTGAGCGTGGTGGCGACCGGTACCCCGGCGCCGACCTATCAATGGTTTTTCAATGGCGCGTCGATCGCCAACGCCACCGGTTCCAGTTACACCCTTGCCCCCGTCGCACCTTCCAATGCGGGCAATTACTACGTCCGCGTCAGCAATCTCGCCGGCAATGTGAACAGCAATACCGTCGCGCTCACCGTGAATGTTGTTCCGACCATCACGGCCCAGCCCGCCAGCACCTCAATCCTCAGTGGAGCGACGGCTACACTTAACGTTACCGCCAGTGGCACACCAACTCCTACCTACCAATGGTATCAGGGCGCCAGCGGTGTCACCACCACGCCCGTTTCCGGTGCGACCTCGGCCCTGTTGACCACGCCGGCGCTTACGGCGACGACGTCTTACTGGGTGCGCGTCAGCAACGCTGCCGGCACTGCCGACAGTAACACCGCCATCGTCACGATCACCGCTGCTCTCCAACCACCGGTTATCACCAGTGCGACGCAGGCCGGCGCAGCAGTGGGAGAACCGTTCAGCTACACCATTGCCGCCACCAATTTCCCTTCTGGCTTTGCTGCCCCGGCCCTTCCTGCGGGTCTCTCGCTCAACACCATTACCGGTGTCATCACTGGTACGCCCACTGCAGCGGGCATCAACAGCGTGACGCTTAGCGCGACCAACGCGGCCGGCAGCGGCAATGCCACGCTTTCGCTCTCGGTGTTGCCCGCGACGACCATCACGACCTTTGCCGGCGTGCTGGGCGGCAGCGGTTCAACCAATTCCACGACGCCTACTCTGGCCAGGTTCAACGCTCCTTACGGCATTGCGAGCGATTCCACCGGAAACATCTATATTGCCGATTCTCTCAACAACCAGATTCGCAAAGTCGCCCTTTCCGGCGCGGTGACCACCTTTGCTGGCGCCACGACTTCGGGTGTGGTTGACGGCACGGGCACCAACGCCCGGTTCAACAACCCTCGCGGCGTGGCCCTCGATGCCAACGGAAACGTTTACGTTGCCGACACCAACAATTCTACGATTCGCAGCATTACTCCTGCCGGCGTGTCCTCTCATTTTGCGGGCGCGGCCAGCATGGTCGGCTCGACCGACGGCACGGGACTCAACGCGCGTTTCAACCTGCCCACCGCCATCGCGGTGGATGGCGCCGGCAACCTTTACGTGGCTGACACCGGTAACCACACGATTCGAAAGATTACTCCGGCGCGCGAGGTGACCACCTTGGCGGGCCTGGCTGGTTCGTCAGGCATGTCCGACGGCACGGGCACGGCGGCCCGCTTCAATTCTCCGAATGCGGTTGCCGTCGACAGCGCGGGTAATGTTTACGTGGCGGACTCTGGCAATCACACAATCCGAAAAGTAACGTCGGCGGGCGTTGTGACCACCCTGGCTGGGACTGCTGGCACGGCGGGAACGGCCGACGGCGTGGGCACGAGCGTGCAGTTCAATTCGCCTTCAGGTCTGGCGCTCGACACCGCTGGCGGGCTCTATGTTTCGGATACGTCGAACCATACGCTAAGACTAGTGAAGATCTCGAACGGCCTGGTTGTCACGGTGGCTGGCGCCGTCGGAACTTCCGGCGCGGTCGATGGCAGCGGCGCCACCGTGCGATTTAACCGTCCATGTGGGTTGGTGGTGGATACCGACGGGTATCTCTTCGTTGCGGATAACAGCAACCACGGCATCCGTGTGACCAGCCGCAGTCCGTCGATCACCCTGCAACCTCTCAGTCAGTCTGTCACGGCTGGCACGACCGTCACGTTCACCGCCGCGGTGCTCGGGCACCCGACGCCCACTTTGCAATGGTACAAGGATAACATGGCCTTCACAGGCCCGACTTCGGCCACGCTCACCCTGACCAACGTGCAATCGACAAATGCCGGCGCTTACAAGCTCGTTGCGACAAACAATATGGGTAGTGCCACCAGCGATACCGTCATGTTGACGGTCACCGGCTCCAGCAGCTCATCTTCGTCCAGTAGCAGCAGCAGTTCCTCGTCGAGCAGTTCGTCTTCTTCCAGTTCATCGAGCAGTAGCAGCTCCAGTTCGTCGTCGGGTGCCACCGGTTCAGGCTCGTCGTCTGGTGGTGGGGGAGGTGGCGGAGGCGGGGCGCCCGGCGCGGGTTTCTTCATGGCGCTTGCCCTGTTGGCCACCCTTCGTCGGACGATTCGGCGGTAGCGAAGCGCGGTTCCGCGCTCCTGCTTGATAATACCTCTCTGTTCAACAACGTGAACAGAGGGAAACTTGGCTCGTGCCCGCAACGTCGTCAGAAAAGCCAGTTCCCGTGTTTTTCACACCAGCCCCGATCGACTGACCACCATGCCTACCCGATATTTTTGTGTCTTAGCACTCTTTTTGGCCGCCGCCATTCCCTTCACCGCCACGGCAAAACCAGTGGGCTGGGAATCCATGCCCGCCATCCTCGCCCGCATCAAGGCTCCGGAATTTCCGTCGCGCGATTTCGAAATCACAAAATACGGCGCGGTCGCGGGTGGCGCCGATTGCACCGATGCGATCAAGCAGGCCATCGCTGCCTGCAACAAGGCGGGCGGCGGTCGCGTGGTTGTGCCCGCGGGCGTCTGGCACACCGGCGCCGTTCACCTCCTGAGCAACGTCAACCTCCACATTAGCGAAGGCGCCACGCTTAAATTTTTTCCCGATCAGACCAAATACCTGCCCAACGTGCTCACGCGCATTGGCGGTATCGAGTGTTTCAACTACTCGCCTCTCATCTACGCGTTCGAACAGGAAAACATCGCGCTCACCGGCAAGGGGATCATCGACGGCGGCGCCTCGTGGGAGAAAGGCGGCTGGTGGGAATGGACCAAACGCGGCAAGCTCGCCAAGGAAGGCCAGGCCAGCGGCGACCGCATCATGGAGATGGAGGAGAAACAAATTCCCGTTGCCCAGCGCATCTTTGGCGAAGGTCACTATCATCGCCCGAATTTCGTCCAACCTTTCCGCTGCAAAAACGTCCTCATCGAAGGCGTCACAATCCACAACTCGCCCAACTGGGAAATCCATCCCGTCTATTGCACCAACGTCACCGTCCGCGGACTCACGATCGACACCCACGGCCCGAACAATGATGGCATCGATCCCGATTCGTGCCGCGACGTGCTGATCGAAAACTGCTCCATCGACACCGGTGACGACTGCATCGCGATCAAGTCCGGCATCAACGACGACGGTCGCCGCGTCGGCCTCCCTTCGGAAAACCTCATCATCCGCAACTGTGTGATGAAGGACGGCCATGGCGGCGTCGTGCTCGGCAGCGAAGTGGCCGGCAGCGTGCGCAATGTCTTCGTCGAAAACTGCAAAATGGACAGCCCGCACCTCGACCGCGCGCTGCGCTTTAAGTCCAACGCCCGCCGCGGCGGCGTGCTCGAAAACGTTTTCCTGCGCAACATCGAGATCGGCCGCGTCGCCGAGGCGATTGTCACCGTCGACTTCCTCTACGCCGAAGGCGCGAAAGGTCCGCACAAGCCCGTCGTGCGCAACGTCCGCCTCGAAAATGTCACCAGCAAGTCCAGTCCGCGTGTGTTGTACGTGATCGGCTTCCCCGGCGCGATTGTCGATGACGTCGAGTTCGTGAACTGCACATTCCGCGGCGTCGAAACCGCCGAAGTCGTGATGAACTCCGCCAACTTCTCTTTCCGCAACACGACCATCGAACCAGCGAAGCTGCCGAAGGCACTCAACTCGCCCAAGGTCGAACCGGCGAAAGAGTAATCGCAAGTCGAACGCGGGGAGAAATTCAATTTCCCGAGCGTGACGGCTTGTCGCGCTCTGTGACGCCCCCAGGTTCAGCTCGGCACACAGGGATTTTGGCATGCGAATCCTGCCAAGGGAAGCACCTAGGTTTCCATTTGGAACATTCCATGCAAGAATGTGGGCACCATGGACCCGCAAAAGCTCACCGTCATGTCCCGTCAGGCTGTCACCGATGCGCAAAACGAAGCGCGCCGCCGCCAGCACAACGAGGTCGACACCTGGCATCTGCTGCACGCGCTGCTCACGCAGGAAAACGGACTCGTGCCGGCCCTCGTTGAGAAATTGGGCCTAACCACCAGCGCGCTCCAACTCGCCGTCGATCGCGAGCTCGATCGTCTGCCGCGCGTTTCGGGCAGCGTCGATGTTTCCAAAATCTACGTCACGCAGGCCGTGCAGGAAGTGCTCACCCGCGCCGAGAAAGAAGCCGAGAAACTCAAGGACGAGTTCGTGAGCGTCGAACATCTTTTCCTCGGCCTCATCGACGTCGCCAAGCCCGATGCGCTGGCGAAACTTTTCAAAAGCTTTGGCCTCGATCGTGCAAAAACTCTGAACGTGCTCCGCGAAATGCGCGGTGCCCAACGCGTCACCACCGACAATCCCGAAGCGACTTACCAGGCGCTCGAAAAATACGGCATCGACCTCGTCGCCCTCGCGAAAAAGGGCAAGATGGACCCGGTGATCGGCCGTGACGACGAGATCCGCCGCACGATCCGCATTCTTTCCCGTAAAACAAAAAACAATCCTGTGCTCATCGGTGAACCCGGCGTCGGCAAGACTGCCATCGTTGAAGGGCTCGCGCAGCGTATTCTCCGCGGCGACGTGCCGGAGGGGCTGAAGGACAAAACTATTTTCGCGCTCGATATGGGCGCGCTGCTCGCGGGCGCGAAGTTCCGCGGCGAATTCGAAGAGCGTCTCAAAGCCGTGCTCAAGGAAATCAAGGAGAGCGACGGACGCATCCTGCTTTTCATTGACGAACTCCACACCATCGTCGGCGCGGGCAAAGCCGAGGGCGCGATGGACGCCGGTAATCTGCTCAAGCCCATGCTCGCCCGCGGTGAGTTGCACTGTATCGGCGCGACCACGCTCGACGAGTACCGCAAGCACATCGAAAAAGACGCCGCACTCGAACGTCGTTTCCAACCCGTGTTGGTCGAGCCGCCGAGCGTCGAGGACGCCGTCTCGATTTTGCGCGGCCTGAAAGAACGCTTCGAATTGCACCACGGCGTCCGCATTCAGGACAACGCGCTCGTGAGCGCCGTGACGCTTTCGAACCGCTACATTTCCGATCGGTTCCTGCCCGACAAGGCGATCGACCTTGTTGACGAAGCCTGCGCGATGATTCGCACCGAAATGGATTCCGCGCCGCAGGAACTCGACGCGCTCCAGCGCCGCGTGCTCCAGCTCGAAATCGAGGAAGCCGCGCTCAAACTGGAAAAAGACGAAGCCTCCAAACGGCGTCTCGCCACGCTGCGTAGTGAATTAACCGATACACGCGGACAGACTGCCGCGCTCAAGGCCAAATGGGAGAAGGAAAAAGCCGCGGTCAACCGCGTGCGCAAGGTCCGTGAGGAACTTGAGGCGGCGCGTCTCGAAATGGAAAAAGCCGAACGCGCCTACGACCTCAGCAAGCTTGCCGAACTGCGACACGGAAAAATCCCGAACCTTGAGGCCGAGCTAAAGAAACTCGAAAAAACCGAGGCCAAAACCGAACTCTTCAAGGAAGAGGTTTCCGCCGAGGAGATCGCCGAGGTCGTTGCGAAGTGGAGTGGCGTGCCGGTCACGCGTTTGATCGAGAGCGAAAAAGAAAAACTTCTGCGCCTCGGCGACGTGCTGCACGCCCGCGTGATCGGTCAGGATGAAGCCGTGCAACTCACGAGCGAAGCGATTCTGCGTGCGCGCGCAGGCATCAAGGACCCACGCCGTCCCGTCGGTAGTTTCCTTTTCCTCGGTCCGACCGGCGTGGGCAAAACCGAACTCGCCAAGACGCTCGCCGAAACCCTTTTCGACAGCGAAGCCGCGATGATCCGCATCGACATGTCGGAATACATGGAAAAGCACAGCGTGGCTCGTCTGATCGGCGCACCTCCGGGTTATGTTGGTTACGACGAGGGCGGCCAGCTCACCGAGGCCGTGCGTCGCAAGCCCTACGCGGTTGTGCTTTTCGACGAAATCGAAAAGGCACATCCCGATGTATTCAACGTCCTGTTACAAGTCCTCGACGACGGGCACATCACCGATTCGCAGGGACGCACGGTCGATTTTAAAAACACGATCATCATCATGACGTCGAATCTCGGCTCGCGCTTTTTGCTCGAAGGCGTCAGCGGCGACACGATTTCGGAAAGCGTGCGCGAGAGTGTGATGAGCGAATTGCGCCGTGCGTTTCGCCCGGAGTTCCTCAACCGCATCGATGAGACAATTCTGTTCAAGCCGCTCACGCTCGAAGAAATCACGAAAATCGTGGACCTGCTCGTGGCCGATTTGAACAAACGCCTCGCCGATCGTCGCGTGACCGTGTCGCTCGACGCGAAAGCGAAAGAGTGGGCCGCCGAAAAAGGCTACGATCCGGTCTTCGGCGCGCGTCCGCTGAAACGTTTTCTCCAGCGACAAATCGAGACGAAGCTGGCCCGCGCACTTGTCGCCGGCGAAATCGCCGAAGGCAGTGCCGTAAAGTTCAACGTCAAGGAGGACGAACTCACCATGAAGTGATCAGACGCTTGCTTTGCGTCGCCGGAACTTCAGTGCCTTGGGCACTGAAGTTTCTGCTTTGCGCTCCGCGGGATTTGCGCGAACGTGTGCATTCTCATGCCTGCCGTACCGATCCAATTCTACAATCGCTACACCAAATCGCTCGAGACCGAGGCCGTCTACGGCGAGGCCTGGCTGCGCTTTGCGTACGAAAATCCCGCGGGTCGTCTGATGGTGTGGGCGTTTGCCCAGCGGGCCTTGTTCTCGCGATACTTTGGATGGCGAATGGGCCGGCAATACAGCCAGTTCAAGGTTCTGCCGTTCATCGTTAAGTATAATCTCGATGTGGAGGAATTTGCGAAGAAGGCCTACGATTACGCGACCTTCAATGAATTTTTCACCCGCGCGTTGAAAAAGGGAGCGCGTCCCATAGCCGAAGGCGATCGCGTGGCGGTTTTTCCCGCCGACGGACGGCATTTGGCCTTTCCGAATATTGACCTCGCGGAAGGCTTTTACGTGAAGGGCGCAAAGTTTAGCCTTGCCGAGTTGTTCGGTGAAGAAAGCTTGCCGCAGGATCAGCAAGTTCTAACCCTGAAATATGCCGGTGGGGCGATGGTGATTTCGCGGCTGTGTCCGGTGGATTATCACCGTTTTCATTTCCCCTGTGCCGGTGTGCCCGGCGAGCCGCGGCTGATCGACGGACCGCTTTTTTCGGTCAGCCCGATCGCGCTGCGCCGCAAAATCAATTATCTGGTGCGCAACAAGCGCAAACTGACCGAGCTGGAATCGCCGGTTTTTGGCTCTGTGGCTTGTTTCGAAGTGGGTGCGACGAATGTCGGCAGCATTGTGCACACATTTGTGCCGGGCCGGTCCGGTGGCGAAGGGCGCGGAAAAGGGCCTGTTTAAATTTGGCGGTTCCTGCACGATCACCCTGTTCCAGGCCGGGCGCATCCGTTTCGACGAGGATGTGGTTGCGCAAAGTCGCGAGTGCATCGAGACCTACGCGCGCATGGGCGACCGGATGGGCGAGGCGCCGTAAACGGATTTATTTTCTCCGCTTGCCTGAGAACAATCAGGTCGCAAGCTGGGCAACTCCTCAACCCGCCCGGGTGGTGGAATGGCAGACACGAAGGTCTTAGAAGCCTTTGCCGTAAGGTGTGCAGGTTCGAGTCCTGTCCCGGGCACCAATTACGGAGGGAGAGCTATAGCTTTGCGTTGATTCTGTCCGCTTTCTGGAAATCCCTGAAATAGCCAGCAATAGCTTAAATTAAGTTATGGATCAACGACTTGGGAGAGTGAAAATCCGCGCAGGGCGATTTCGCCTTTGCGTTGATTCTGTCCACTTCTCACTTTGCGTTTGTGCTTTGTAAGTGGTTGGCCAGCTTGAAAAATCGCCCGAAAAAGTGGACAGAATCAACGCAAAGGTCTGCCGATACACAAACAGTTGTTTTTTACAGAGGTGGCGGATTTGCTCACCGCTTGCAGGTGAGGTGCAAGGGCGTTGCTAGCCTGTCTGTAGATGCGATTTTGGATCGGATTTGCGTAGGTCGTTTTGAGAACGACGTGAAGCGATCTTCCGATTCGCAGGTAATTGTTCGAAGTCTTCAGTTTCCATTTTTGCTACAGCCCAGTTGCCCAACATTTTTACCCAAAAAACTTTGGATCGCTCATTCATCTTCACGTTTTTGAGGACGTCTTGGATTGCCTCCATGAGCTGACGGGAAGTCATTTTCTGACAGAGAAGGGCAACGACGACTGTAATTTGGGTGTTTTCCTCAAGCTCGTTGCCACGTGGTAGCTCATTCGGTTCCTTTCCTCCAGTGATATTCGGCCGGATTTGTTTTACCCCAGCCATCAGCATTGAGCCGAACATTTCAGGAAGAGTAGAGAGCGCCTCCGCCAAGCTCTTTTCCTTGGGAGGCTGGATTTCTCCTGTTTCAAGCCAAGTCGAGTCGCACCCTAACGCCTGAGCCAAAGCGGTAATTGTCGGTTTCGAAGTGACATAGTCACGCTCAGATTCCATGCGGCCAATTGCTGCTGCCGAAAGACCTACTTTTTCCGCAAGCATTCGTTGCGTAAGTTTCTTTTCCTGACGTAGCTCGCGAACACGGTCCCCAACAGTCTGCTTACTGGGTGGTTTTTTTTGTTGCGTCATGTCTACTGAGTAAGCATGTTGCTTACGTAATATGGTTGCCGCACCTGAGAAAAACTTCAAGCCCCGAGCGCAAACGCCCTTTGCGGCCGTACTGGCTTTGGAGTTTCAACGGACCAAAGGGCATATTCATCGTATCTGCACGGGAGAGAGAAAATCCCCGCTGCGCGAGCGTATTTTGGCGCGCCAGGCGGAACTTATGCACAGCGCGGCCATGGCTCCGGTGCCGGCGGAAACCTCAACCGATTCGAACCATGGAAACTGAACTCAATTCGAGCAGCCGAAAAGCCCGCCTCGTGCAGAAGCTCACCGCGATCTTCGCCGACGGCCCTCTTGTCGCGGCCCAAAATGCCGCGTCGGGAAATCCCCGGCTCGTGAGCGCAATCGGCCCCGAGCAGGCCTTCGATCCGATCCTGACCCAGGAGCGCGAGAGAACGCCGGGCCTCATTGCGGCGCACAACATCAAGGACTGATCCTGCCAATTTCCCAAGTAACCGAACCAATTTTTATGAAGAGAAACCAAGCACTTCCCACCGATCAGGCCCTTGACGCCTGCATCGCCGAGATTGCCACTCACCAAGAGGCCTATCTCCAGCAACGAAAGGAATACCGCGCAGCATTGACCATGGAGCCGAAGCTCGTGCAGGACATCGAACGCCGGCAGGCCAGCTGCAAACTCGGAGATATGCAGGAGGCCCGCGAAATCTGTATTGCGAAGGAGGCGCTGCTCAATGTCCGCAAACGGGCGGCCACGCTTACGCCCAACCCAAGTGACGATCTGAACATTTGGAGGGCTCGCTGGGACCGCGCGTTGCCGCTGGTTCGCCCCGAAGGCTACCGGCTCCTGGAACGCATGCGGGCGGAGTTCACCGCCAAATTGGTGCCGATCATCGGTGCTGACGATGCCGGCAAGCTCGTTGAGTCGCTCACGCCCGTTCAACTTCTGGGCGAAACGCTCCGCGTCGGCTTTTTGATCCCCGGCGAGCCCGACTCTTATCGCGAAGCTTGCATTCGGATGATGGAACTCATCCGGGCGATGCGGAGTGATGGATTCGATGCCCACAAATGGAGCAAGGGCGAGCATCGCCTGATCAGATTTCTGCCGTCGAAATCGGCTCAATCCGAGCCGGCCCTCACCCAGGCCCTTGTCGAAGTGCCCGCCGCCGATGAGGAAGCGGAATCCGAACAGCCGGAGTGAGCTTGTCCGCCGGCTTCCAATTCTTCACCGCAACCAATCAATCCACTTTCGACGCCCAGCAATGACGTCGTTTCGACATGGAGAAACAGCGGGGCAGGGCTGACAGGCTCTGCCCCGCTTTTTCCGACCGAAAAAACCAATCCCAGCTCACCATGAAAAAACCGGTCACACGCTCGCCGCTCGATTTGCTGCCGCTACATCAGAAACAGGCTGTCATGGCCTGGCTGACGACGGGTGGTAAGCACGGCCAGGGCATGAGCTACGAGGACGCCAGCGCGAAGCTGAAGGCTGAGTTCGGCGTGCGTGCCTCTGCAACGGCTCTGCATGCCTTCTACCACCGCCATCGCGGCGCGCCGACTACGCCGCAGGTGCAGACCGCGTTCGATGCCAAATCGAACGTACTCACAATTTCGATACAGATAAACCTCAACCTCAATCCCCAAAAAACATGAACCCTACGACTGAAACAGCGACTGCTCCCACCCGTGCCCCCGAATGCGATGGCGACTGGAAACACCTCGAATTCAATGCCCGCCAAAAAATCGAGACACGCCTATTAATCGGCGCGCATCTGTTCAACGAAGCATTGAAAGGCAGTGTCGCAGACATCCAGAGCGCTGCTTTTAGAATTGAAGAAGCCGGGCTTTTTGAGGGCACGTATTACGCTGGCGACAGTTGCACCATCAAAAATATTATACGGTTGGTAGAAACGCTGAATGGCGGATTGAACGAAGCCTTTCCCCTCTGCTACGCCGCACTGCCCGCGCATCTGAATGTCAATTTTATGCCGTTCGACCAGGCGGTTTCCTTTTTTAGGCAAGAGGTATTTTGGACAACCAAAGGTGTCGAACACATGCACCGGTGCGAGGAGATGATTTCCAAGATGCGTGAAGTCTACGCTTTGGTTCGTAGGGTGATCGATGAAATCGATCACTCGACGGACGATGGAATTTACCAGGTGCGCAACAGTGTACCTGCGATCCCGGCGAATCTATTCTTCGAAAAAGCTGTGTGACATGCCTCAACCGCAACCAGACACCGAGATCGTGACCCCGTGGTTTATCTTCACGCATGAGCGTGGCTACGTGGTGAACGCCGAGACCGTGACGAAGGCCATTTCGCAATGGCGAAAGAGTCACAAAATCGGCTATATCTGCGGGGTGATTCGCGGTGCGGTTGCGGAGGGGCAGCTGGGGGCGGTCAGCGCCACGGCAATTTATGGTGTGATTTGCTGCGGAGGAAAAACGCCATGAGCGAACCAGGCCTAAACTACAAAGTCACGGTGTCCGGTGCGTCGCAAGGCGCGGCCGATGTCAGCAAGCTCGCTGACGCCTCCGGCAAAGTCGCTGACGCCACCGGCAAGGCTGCGCCGCAAGCGAAAGGCCTTGCCGATGCGATCTCTTCGCTCGGTAGCCGTAACAACCCCGCGAAGGACGCCCTTGAGGGTCTGAGCAGCGCTGCCCGTGGTGGAGAGGGGTCAGTCTTCGGCCTCACGAAGGCCTTCCGCGCATTTCGGGAACTCATCAACGGAGGCTTCGCGGCCCTCGGCCCTGGTGGTATTCTAGTTGCCGGATTGGGTCTGGTGATCGGTTTGCTACCGAAGATCATCGAGCTGTTTAAAGGTACGAGCAAATCAGCCGAAGAACTTGCCGCGGAGTCGAAGAAGGCAGCCGACGAGGTGAAGGAACTGGGCCAGCAACGAATGGAGGCGTTGGCCGCTGGTTTCGCCGCCGCCAATGAAGCGGCAAAGAAGGCAAACGCGGAGTTCGAACGCGCACTTAACCTTCAGAAGCGTCTAAACGAGGCTGCCCGTAATGCAGAACTCGCCGAAAATCCCGATAAGGCCAAAGAGATCAACGCGAAATACGATCAGAAAAACAAGGCGCTTACCCTCACTGCAAAAGAATTTGCAGCCTCCCAAGCAGATGAGGTGGTCAAAGCTGCCGCTTCAAATCAAGAGGATGCTTTCAACGCCGAAGTCAGGGCTAAAAAAGAACTCATCGAACTGCTAAAAAAAGAGGGTGAGTTAAAAAAACTGAATGCCCTTATTGAGCAAAATAAGTATACATCCGAACTCTCGAAGGAGAGCGTAGCCGAGCAGAAAAAGCGCGAGGATCAAGCGAAAGCGTTACAAAATCAAATCGCCAAAAAACCGGAGATTGAAGCGGAAGTGGCGGCTCGTATAAAAGAGTCCCAGCGAGCCGCCGACAACCTCACCAAAGCCAAGGATACCCAATCCACCGCACGAGCGGAATTGAAGACTGAGGAAATTGGTCAGAAGGCTGAAGCGGACAGCAGCCGTAGAATAGAAAATGTGGAGGAAAAAAAGCGAATCAGCGAACAACTCAGCGATGCCACAAAGCGCAGGCAGAATGCCGGAGATCGGTCTGAGTTCCTTGCGGCAGCTCAGGATGAAATTGCGGCGCGCAACGCGCTGAAGAAACCTGCTGGGAGAGGAAAGTCTGAAGCGGCGAACGCAGAGCAAGCGCCCGCACTCGAAAAAGCAGCTGAGGAAATTGCAGATAAAAAAGTTGATGACAGACCGCTGAAAGAGGCCGCGAGTGCTATCTCAACGGCAATCGAACAGAGCGTGAGCGATAGTAATCGAGCCATCAGTGAGGGTGCTCAAGCCATTCGTGCCGCAGTGGGCGAAAGAATGCAGGTGCCAGATTTAGAGCCGTTGGTGAGCACCGTGAAACAAGGTTTTAGCACGGTAAATAATGCGATGCGTAATATGCAGCAGCAGATAAACCAGAATAGCTATGCCATCAGGGAGATCATCAATCAGATGTCATCGGCGAGGAACAAATAGTGAACACTGAGCGAGCAACGATCATCCCCGCCTCTCCGGCTTGGAATCGGCTAAACGCCCGAACCAAGCAACAGGCGCATAAGTTGCGGCAGGCGCTTGCGTCTGCACTGGAGTTGCACCGCAGTGGCCGCTGGGGGCGCGCTGAAATCGAATCTGCGGGGCTTCGTGACTACCAACAGGTATTTGGGCATGCCATCACGCCTCGGCATTTCTGGAGGCTTTTGGATCTCGTGGTCGAACGCGATGCTGGTCGCAACCAGTTCGATAATTTGGGGTTTTATTTGCCCGGCCGCATTGTCCGCAAGCGCCCGGCCGATTCGCTCGACCGCTATGCAAAGCAGCTGCCGCGACTCTGCACCACGGTTGCAGGGTGCGCAAATATTGCGGAGCCCACCGCGCAGGAAATCCTTTTGGTGTGGGATGCGGCCTGTTCTGAATATCAGGCGATGATCGCTGTAGGGATGACTGACGGGAAAGCCCGCCGCCTCGTAGTTGCTGCGCTTGATGTCAGCGGGCTGCCGCTGGCTCTGACGAGGGCCGCACTCAGGCGCAGTTTCTGCCGCAAGCTCGATCGCTGGATTGAGGGCGGGCGCAAACCAGCCGCCATCCGCGATCAGCGGGAGTTGAAGTGCGGCCGTAAACTTCAAGCAGTGCCGACGCCTGAAGATTTGAATTTGCTGACGGCGCGAGCCCTGCACCTACGCAGCGTGCCAGCGGCTTGGCGTGAGTTGCTCCATGCGGGGGAATTGTCTCCAGCCGTGACACAGAGCTACATCAGCCAGACGGCGAGCAAGTCCTATTGTCCGGAGTCGATCCGAAGGGTGATTGTTCATCGCATTGGCCTCGTCGACGACATTCACCACGGCCCAAGGCAAGCCACATTGAACGGGGCGCATATCACGCGCGATTGGTCGGATGTTGCGCCTGGGGATTGGCAGCAAGCCGACGACGTGACGTTGGAGGTATACTATTGGTTTAAGGACGTCAGCGGCGTGCCGCAGGTTCTGCGCGGGCAGTTCCTTTTGATGATCGATCTTCGCAGTCTACGGATTCTGAATTTCGCCCTGCACGCGGAAAACAACTACAATGCCAAGGTGATTCGTGGCCTGATGTTGCGTACGCATGACGCTTACGGTCTACCCCGGCGAGGCTATGCGTTTGGAAAAGGAATTTGGAAAAGCTCGCGACTGGTTAAGGGCCGTGAACTTCCGAAGGGAGACGAAATCCCCAACGAAGAAACCGAACTGGGCTTCCGCGATTTCGCGTTGGAGTTTAGGCACGCCAAGCTCCCTAGGGCGAAGCCAATCGAGCGCGTAATTGGGCTGTTGCAAGCCAGACTGCGCGATCAACCAGGCTGGGTTGGTCCAAACGAAATGAAGGAAAAATTTGAGCGAGTGCAGGAGCGTCTGCTCGCTGCCCGTGGCGGTTCGGTGCATCCCTCGAAATTCTTTTTGCATCGCGATGAGTGGTTTGAGCGGCTTCAGGAAGTTTGCGATGAGTACAACAATGAGCCGCAGCAAGGCCGCATGCTCAATGGGTTGTCTCCCCGGCAATATTGGGAGGCCAATTTTGACTACGCCCGTCCGTTGGTGAAACTGGGGCAGGGTACTCGCTACCTTCTGGCAAATCATCGTCGCCCTGAAAAGGTCACGCGCAACGGAATCCGGATCGTCGTCGGCAAAGAGATCTGCAATTTCAAGAGTCCTGAGCTGGGCCATCACGTTGGGAAAATTGTCCAAGTGTACTTCGATCCTGAGGACATGAGCAGCGTATTTGTAATGGTAGATTGTGAGGGCAAAAGTGCGTTGGTTGTACCACGTGAAAAGGGTGTTCCCGCCATGGACGCGACGGATGAGCAACTACGCACTGCTCAGGGAATTAATGAGGCGATGAATCAACCTGCTCGCACCCTGTATGCTGAGATAAAAACATATTTCCCGAAAAATGGTCCGTCACTCTTCCGCCGGGAGATCGCTGACGCTGTGACCGTTGAGCTGGGTCAGGACATCGCTGCCGAACAAGACGCTATCCGCCGTGAGAAAACGCAACAGGTGCAGGACGCACGTTCGCTGAAACGGCGCCGGCGTGAATTGGGGCTTCGCCCTCAGTCAGAACAGATCTCTACTGAGCGGCAGTTGGCTGCGCTAAAACTTTTTGAGGAGGCTCGCCGTGACGACACGTAAACAAGACCCAGCAACAAAAGAATTCCGGCAAGACGCCTATGCGTCGTCAGCCGAGTACGAACGCGGCATCCTCGGAAACCGGGTGGCCGCGCGGTGCCAGAAGCTTACCGATCCCGAAGAGATCGCCATGCTTTGGTGGTTGCAGCAGGTTTCATGGAGAGACGGCGGTATTGAGAAATTCACAGAGCAGTTTCTGGTTGAAAATGAAACCATGCTCGGGACGCCATCGATGCATCGATTTGGGATGAAAAAAGGGCAGGTCTACAACGCTGCCCAGGTGCGCAAAGTCCGGTCGGAACTAGGGGCGCCTGAGTGCATGGAGTTCCCATTGAGAGACGATAAAAGGGCGGATCGCCTAGCAGATTTTCTAGACTTGCCGGACTACGAGGATTTGACGGTGTACCCGGAAAGTTACCCAGCATCGGAATTTCTGGATGTTTGTACAGGTTCGCTGCGTCAGTTTTCCAACTGGCTCAAGGGAATGTTGGTCGATCCCCAAAGTGGCAGCCTTCGGAGTGGATATTGGAGCATGTCTGGTTTCTGGGATGCGCTCTGCAAATGGCGGGATCGCGAGCGTGAAGTTGCGCGAGCCGCCATTGTCGAAACCGACGTTACGCGCCGGGTATTCGAAGAGTTGGATTTCGCTTACGAGACGCGGAGTTTTGTTCTGATCGAAGGCCGTGAGGGAATCGGCAAGAGCGAGGCGGCGCGTTGTTGGTGCGACCAGCGGCCCGGCCAAGCCATCTACGTTCGGTTGGAGTCAGGCAGCGATGAGACGACGCTTTATCGCTCGATTGCCCGCGAGATCGGAACGGCGTGCAGCTACCAACGAAAAGCCGTTGAGATGCGAGCCCGGATTCAAGACGCACTGCAACCTGGTCACCTGATGCTCGTGCTCGACGAAGCGCATTTTCTGTGGCCAACCAGTGCCCGCAGTGAACGCACCACGCCCAAGCGCCTGGACTGGCTGAGGACGGCATTGATCGATTTTAACGTCCCGATTGCGCTCGTGAGTACACCGCAATTTTTCACGCAACAATGCGACCGATTTAGAAAGGCGGGATGGAATTCGAATCAAATCCAGCGCAGGCTCACTCGTTTGGTTCGGTTGCCTGAATCTCTGAGCAAGGAGGATGTTCTCGGCGTTGTCGCGCGCAACTTCCCGGAGGTCCCTCTACGTACAGCCAAAGAGATTGCGGCAGTTGCCCTCTTGAGCGTCGGTTATCTCACGACCATCGTGAGCCTGCGAAAGCGATTTGATTTTCTTAGTTCGCGCCGGCCGTCAACCGCGCCAGCCGATCTATTGCGCGAGATTCTGGATGAGAAATCCGCTGAACTTGATTTGGCCGTGCAGCCCGTCGAAAAACCCGTTGCAACGCCAACGCAGGCCATTTGCAGGGTGCGTCCAGGGGCCCCGCAGGGCCGTGGAAACTTTGCGCCTCCGCTGATTGTTCAGCCTGAGTTGAGCGTCGTTTGACTTTTGTTTTCGAACCACTCCCGGTTTGCGTTTTTTCACGCAATCGCCGGGAGTTACCTCTTACCCTGATGTCGCGGACATTTTGCTATTAAAAAGCGGACAGAATCAAAACGAAGATACAGAGCTCCAAGTGGACCTTGTACAATGCCCCATATGCGGTAGGCTGTTTGGTGAGCAAAGCTTTCACTAAAGAAGACGACGGGGGCCAACCGCCACTCGTAGCACGGCTTCAATCACCACTGAGGTCAGGCGAAAGAAATTACCTGACTCCGGCGGGTGCAAAGAAACTACGCGAGGAACTGGAGCAATTAGCCCACGTAGAGCGTCCTTTCCTCCTGGCGGCTGCACGCACGGACGATCAGGCCAAGCAGCAGCTTGCGGTGCTGGACCAACGTCTCGCCTATCTGGAGGAAAGTCTGCGGACTGCCGAAGTGCAGCCGGCGCCGGTGGGGGAAGAGAACCGTGTGCGGTTTGGTGCGAGTGTAACGGTTAAGGAGAATTCCGGCGAAACAACGACCTATCGTCTGGTTGGGGTCGATGAAACGGATCTAGATCGCAACTGGGTGAGCTGGCAATCGCCGTTGGCGCGCGCGCTACTTAACCGGCAGCTGGGTGAACGTGTGACTTTCACCTTTCCCGCGGGAAAGTCAGAGCTTGAGATTACGAAGATCGAATACTTGTAACATCACTTCTCACTCAAACATATACAAACGGTAAAAGGTAGGGACGACCCGCCGGGTCGTCCGTCAACGTTGTTCCCCGATGGCTCGTGCACAACAGCGGTCGGCCCGGCGGTCCGACCCTACCCATCGAACACCGGCATTATTATACGTTGGAAGGAGAAACTCTATTAGCCATCGTTGTAACGTCCCACCCGAGATGAGTGCGACGTGTGATCTTAGCGAAAGCGGGATAAATCCGGAGCAAGCTGGTCGCGTTGCACCAATCGGGCTCTGCAGACTTTTCCCGTATAGGGGCACCTTGCGTCGACTCATTGCAACCGGACCGTCTCATTTCGGTCTATCGCAATGATGCCCTCCGAGCACGCTGCCACTTTGGAAAAAATTCCTGTCGCCGACGGAAAACTAAGCGCTAAGGAGGCGCATCTTCGGTACGTGTCGGACCGCGCAGCGGGATTTTCGCGGCGAAAGCAAGGAGACCGGATCACCTATTTTGACCAGCACGGGCGGCGGTTGACAGATGCAGCGGAAATTTCGCGGATCCGTGCACTGGCCATTCCACCGGCTTGGGATGGGGTCTGGATTTGCCCGCATGCGCACGGGCATGTACAGGCGACCGGGCGCGATGCGCGGGGGAGGAAGCAATACCGTTACCATCCCGAGTGGCGGCGTGTGCGGGATCATGCCAAATATGATCACCTCCTAGCCTTCGCTCATGCGCTCCCCAAGATCCGGCGCCGGGTCGCAAATGATCTCCGTCGTCGCGGTCTTGGGCGGGACAAGGTCCTTGCGGCGATGGTCCGTTTGCTTGAGACAACGCTGATCCGTGTCGGGAATGAGCAATACCTCAAGCAAAACCATTCAGTTGGACTAAGCACCCTTCGCGACCGACACGTGCGGGTGAGCAAGGGCACGGTGCATTTCTCGTTTCGTGGCAAGAGCGGCAAGGAACATGAGATCGACCTCGACGACCCAGGCTTGGCGCGCATCGTGCGGCGGTTACGGGAAATTCCCGGTCAGGAATTGTTTCAGTACATTGACGAAAACGGAACGTCACAAAAAATTTCTTCGACCGACATCAACGCCTACCTCCACGAAATAGCGGGGGCGGAGTTTTCCGCGAAGGATTTCCGGACCTGGGCGGCGACCGTACACGCGGCGCGCGCGCTTGCAGCCACACCAGCTTTTCGCACGGATCGCGAAGCGCGGCACAATGTTGCAGCCGCCATCCGGAGCGTCGCCGAACAGCTGAGGAATACCCCGGCAATCTGCCGGAAATCCTACGTGCATCCGGCAGTGGTTGAAGGCTATCTCGCCCGGCGTATTCTAAAACTGGTTACAAACAATACCGAATCCGCGAAACCAGCCCCTCGTTTCGGTCTCAGTGCCGAAGAACGAGCCTTGTGCACATTTCTCCGAGCGGCTGCTCGCTCCGCGCAGAGATGAAAGCGGTGTTTACTCTCCAACTCCGACTTGTCGCACACCGAACTCGTGGTAAATGTGATTACTATCATGGTCAAAAAACTTATCCACACGCGCATGCGCGTAAACGACATCGAGCGCACGGTTAAATTTTATCAGGACGCGCTGGGACTTACCGTCGCCCGCCGCAGCGTTTCGCCGCGCGGCGCGCAAATCGTCTTTCTCGCCACGCCCAACAGCGACGAGGAAATCGAAATCTGCCAGTTGCCCAATAGTCCCTCCGTGCAGGTGCAGCCTGACCTGATGCATCTCGCTTTCGAGGTGGACAGTATTGAAAAATACGCCGCGGAGATTGCGAAGAAGGGCTTCAAGCTCAGCGACGGTCCAACCAAGACGGGCAGCGGCGCAACTATCGCCTTCATTGACGCCCCCGAAGGCTACGAAATCGAATTGATCGAAAAGGCGCGATAAGAGCGGGCATTTTGTCCGTCGTAAGGGCCGCAATTTTATTGCACCCGGTTTGGTTGTGCTCGGAGAAGGCGCAACGGGATTGCGCCCTGAAAGCTGCGTTCAAATTCAGGGCGAAATTTCGAAGCCGCCGATATCGAGCGTTTCCTTGTTTTCCTTCAGGCGAACGGTAATGCGCTCTTCTTTTTGCTCCCTGGTGCCGAAATGGGTGATCAGACGGACTTGCGCGGTGACGGGGCCGAGCGCGTTTTGCCGGCGATCGCCGAAATAGTTGATTTGGACTTTGTATTTCCCGGGCTTCGGCGTGCGGAGAATAAACTCCTCGGGTCCGTAGCCGCCGGTGAAATCGCGCGACATATGGCCGCCTTGGTAGGTGAGCGGATGGTTGTACATGGCGACTTCGCCGTTGGGATCGGTGACCCAGAGGTCGATATCGCAGTCATTGGCATCCCACGTGAGAATTACCCGCGTGGTAACGGGAAGGTTTTTCAGCAGGCGGCGGTCGATCTTGCTGAGGTCGAGTTTCGCATCGCAGGTCGAGACGATGGCGTTGAGTTCGGCTAACGCCAGCTGTTCGATCTCGGGAAAACGGCCATCCCAAGGTTTGAAAACGATGACCCAGAGCAAATCGACGGCGCGCTGGTATTCCTTCGTTGCGGCGCAGACGAGCGCGAGGTCGCGGTGACTCTGAGGTTCGTCGGGACGCAGGATCAGCACACGCTCAAAGAGCGGTTTTGCGAGATCGGGGCGGTCGGCCTGCGTCAGGCGATGGGCGAGCACGCGCAGCAGGGCGACGTCTTCGAGTTCCATTTCGGCCAGGTTCGAAAGGATCCGAAGCGCCAGTTCGGGTTGCTTTACCTCAAAGAAGTAGTTGGCTACGTCGAGGAAAAAACCGGGCTGTTCGGTGTGGTCGGCGCGTTCTTCGAGGTAGATGGTGTAGGCTTTTTCAGGCGATGTCCGGCGGAGGTGATCGAGGTAACCGGCATTGGGTTTCCAGCTTTGCAGCGAAATGGTGGCGGTGGGTGTGGAGGCGTCGTCGGCAGAATCGCCTTTGCGTTTTGCTTCCAAAGCAGTGATTCGGCCCACGGCTTCGCGACGTTCGCGTTGGGTATCCTGTCTGCGGCCTGCCGGCGCTTGGCTGACCGAAAACGAATTTAGCACAATCACATCGTCCGAACTTCCTGCTCTGACTGAAGCTGGTGCGGCCATTCTCTCCGCATCTCCATAAATAACTTTGTCGAAGTTAGTCGTTTTAGGCGGTTCGTCTTTGGGAAATTTCTTTTCCCACCAAGCGACCCGATCCTTGAAAGCTCGGAGCACAGCATCGAAGTGGATATCGAAGGAGTTTTTGCGCTCAGCCTCGGTTCGATTCTGCACGGTGCGCCATTCGTTTCGGAGTTCGGCGGGTGGCGTGATGTTGTAGCGCACGTAATCAGCCAGCGTTTCGAGCACGATCAAGGAGGTATTCGCGGTGACGATTCCAAAATCCTGGCTCGTGCGGCGAATATCTTCGCGGTTGGCCGTGGGATTGAGGGATAAAAGGTTGAGCTTGGTCGTAGCCCAGGCGCGCGCGGCGAGACGGCTCGGATTTTCGCCGGAGCAAAGGACGAGTTCATGGTCGCGGGCGTCGCTGTTGTTGTGTCCGATGCGGACGCGAATGCTCGTCTGGGGAACGCGCAAGAGGCCGGTCACAACCAATGACTCAGCGGTAATCGGCGTACCCGGTTCGGGGAAAATTTGCGCGACGGTTTCGGGGTCGTAATTGACGGCAATCACACGGAGCGATTCGGCGCGAAGTTTTTTGGCCGAATCGGCGGACTCGGTTTCAAGCAAATTCACAAATTCTCCATTGTGGCGTGCGGCGATGCAGCGTAGCTGGGCTGGATCGGCTTTGCCGCACGCGAGAATTGCGTGCACCGAGCCTTTGAGCGGAAGCGGGGTTTGTGCGGATTGGCTGCCATAGTTGAAAAGCCCGTCGGAAAAGAGCAGCCATTCGTCCATGGGCAGATTGTCGGCAAGACCGTCGAAGGAAGTCGCGCCATCGTACACGGTTTTCTTGAGCTCGGCTTTGAGTGCGGACCATTTTCCATCGCGAATGGCGAACGAGACCGGAGCCTCGGCGCGATCGCGAAGGCGGATGAGCTGCACATCGACGTTTTTCACCAGCGCAAACCATTCGTCGAGCAAGGCGAACTCCTTGTCATGATCGCGTTCGCGGCCCGAACCGGAGCTGTCCCAAAGCAGTCCGACGGTCCGCGGAGCGGGACGAGCCTTGGACGAACCAGTTGCTTGAACCTCGGCGTAAAAATATTCCTTGTCCTCCTGTTTTCCGGTAATGACGCGGGCGTGTTCAGATGGCGGCAGCATCAGTTCGAAAAGTCCACGCGCCTTAAAATCGGTCTTTTCGACGTCGAGGAAGCGGGCGTCGCGCCAAGCGGGCAGATCAAGGCCGAGCGTTGTGCGGGTTTTGGGCTCTTTCGTGCCATCAGAAAAAGCCACAACGGAAAGACGGAAGGTTTTGAGCGGCTTTTCGAAATTTAGGTTTATACGGTAGATCGGCTCGCCGGCGTTGCGGACGAGATCCTCCTGGTACGCGAGCACGATTCGACGAGTGCCGTGGGCAGGAATGGGAAATACGCGGGCTCGGTAGTTGTTGCCCTCGGTCTGTTCGAGAAGTCCCGGATCGACACGGCGGCGTTCAATCTCCTCGAAGACGACGCGGCCCTGAGTTTTTTCAACCGGCATGGCCTCGCGGAGGCTGCCGTTAATATCGAGGGCGAAGCGAACGACGCTCTGACCATCGAGCAGGGGAAAAACAAAATTGCCCTCAAGGACGCGCGCATTGGGATTTTTGAACACCAAATCGAAAGTGGTGACGGCGATGCGGCCGGTGACCTCGGTGGAGATGACGGCGGATTCGACGACCACGGGTGAAACATTTTTTTCAGTCAGTTCCATGCGTTGCGCGCGAACGGGAACGGGTCCGATGGAAAAAATGCCGAGCAAAAGGAAACGTTGGAACAGCATGAGAGGGATCTTCATGGGGATGAAAAAAGGATGACGAAAAACGGCCGTCCGACGAGCTGATAGTCGAACAGTATCATCCCTACAACGACCTGGCTGCCGTTTTATTAGCCGCGAAGTGTTTTCGGCGTACTCCAAGAATCGCCAGAGACGTTTGTCATCTAATAGATGACAACGGCATTGGTTGCCGGCGGACGTTTCTATTGTCGCCGGTCAAATCTGTTTTGCGGCGCGGCGCTCGTAGGCGAAGAGATATTGTTGGGCAAGTCCGGCCAGTGGGCCGAAATGGACACGGCCGAAATGGGCGGCTTGGGCGGGCTTCCAATCGTCGAGACCGTAGCGGCGAGCCATGGTTTTAAGAATCCAAGTATCGACGGGAAACGCTTCGAGGCGGCCGGCGCCGAAGAGCAGCACGCAGTCCGCCACTTTTTCGCCGACACCGGGGAGGGTGCAAAGACGTTCCTTTGCCTGGTTGTAGGGAGCGGTTTCGGTGGTGTCGAGCCAGCCGGGGTTTTTTGCGAGGAATTGCGCGGTTTCCCGTATATGTTTGGCGCGAAAACCGAGCTTGCACGCCCGTAAGGAGATTTCGGATACGCGGGCAAGTTCATCCCATGTTGGCAGACGATGAATGCCCGGCGCGATTTCGGCACCGTGGCGCTCGGCGAGAAGGGCGATCATTTGTTTTATCTGCACAATTTGTTTCGTGGCGCTGCACAGGAAGCACAGCAGCGTTTCGCCGAATGGCTGGCGAAGAATGCGCAAGCCGGGAAACGTATCGAGGCAAATGGCGAGATGGGCATCGCTGCGCCAGGGGAGGGCGTCGATTCGGGCGTCGTGGAGGGAGCTGAGGTTAAGGTAGTCCGCTAAAGCGTGCGCGGTTCCGTTGGCGCGGTCACAAGGCGCACTCCAGAGGACCTTTTCGTCGCCTGCGACGGAAAGCCGGGCGACGTTCTCGCCCCAAATGCCGATCCAAGTGCCATCGACCTGGCGGTGCCAGCGGAAACTTTGGCCGCCATCGAGTAGTTCGGCGAGGACGTCCGTCTTGATTTTCAACTGAAGCGGTTCCCATTTGTTCCAGAATGACACGGGCATGCCGAACAAAGGAGCAGGGCTTCCAAAAAAGTCCAGCGGGGCCCCCAGGGAAACCGCAAGGTGTGCGCGCATTTTTTCGGGCGAAACCTTGACGCGAATCAAACTCCGTTTGAACTGTGATGGTCAACCCGCCGCCTGACTTCACCTTCGCGAGTTTACTGTGCCCACGAACGCCCACAAAACCCGTCTCATTCTTGGTCTGATCCTTGCCTCGACGATCGGGCTTTTCGCTGGCGTGGGCGGGTACACGTTTTATTACGGTCAGGGTTTTTCCTACCTCTCGAACGACCCGCGGGCCTGCGTGAATTGCCACATTATGCGTGAGCAGTACGACGGCTGGCAAAAGGCGGCCCATCACGCCGTGGCGACCTGCAACGACTGCCATACGCCGCACGATCTCATCGGCAAGTACATGACCAAGGCATCGAATGGCTACCATCATTCGAAGGGCTTCACGCTGCAGGATTTTCACGAGCCAATCATGATCAAGCCCTCCAATTCGGCCGTGCTGCAAAAAAACTGCGTGGCCTGCCATAAAGGAATCGTCGACGGCATCAATACGCACCCGGGCGATCCGAAGAAGATGCTCAATTGCGTGCACTGCCACCGCGAAGTCGGGCACGGGCCGGTGCGCTGAAAAAAGCGAAACTATTTAACAACGCCAAAATATCCACCCCATTTCCGCCATGAAATCCAATCCTCTTCACCGCCAGCGTGGCCTTGCTCTTATGGGCTATGTGCTTGTCATTTTTCTCGTGGCTGCCGCCGCCTTCGGCGTGTTTCTGCTCTATCAAAACATTGTTACACGCAAAGCCGAAGCCACTCAGCACGCCTTCAAGGTGGTCGAACTCGACGAGACCACGGTCAATCCCGCGAAGTGGGCCAGAATTTTCCGCGTCAATACGACAGCTACAAACGCACGGTGGAAAATTACGGCACCAAATACGGCGGTGCCGGCAGCGAGGCGGCTCCGATCAGCAAGCTCAAGGCGGACTCGCATCTGCCCGAGATTTTTGCCGGTTACGCTTTCGCAATCGACTACAACCAACGTCGCGGCCATGCGCACATGCTCGAAGACCAGCGCACCACCAAGCGCGTGACCGAGCGTCCACAAACCGGCGCCTGTCTGCATTGCCATGCGAGCAACACCGTTCTCTACCGCCAGGAAGGCCTCAAGCAAGGCGCCGCTGGCACAATTGACGAACCCATGGACTCCGCCAACGGACGCGCCCAGTTGATGGCCGGCTTCGAAGCGGTCTGCAAGATGCCTTACAATAAAGCCACTGAGCTAGCCCAGCATCCCGTCGCGTGCATCGATTGCCACGATCCCAAGTCGATGGAACTGCGCGTGACCAAGCCTGGCTTTATTCGGGGCATCGACGCCCTGGCTCGCAGCTCCGAGCCGGTGGCGCATCTGCCTTCGATTGAGCGCTGGCGCATGGGCAATCGCAAAGAGCCCTACGAACCCAACCGCGATGCTTCCCGCCAGGAAATGCGCTCGATGGTCTGCGGCCAGTGCCACGTCGAATACTACTGCGGTCCCAAGATGACGCTCTTCTTTCCTTGGGGCAAAGGCCTGAAGGTCGAACAAATCGAGGCGACCTACGATGAAACCAAGTTCTCCGATGGGCACCGCTTCTTTGATTTTGCACACGCCAAGACCGGCGCAGAGGTCCTAAAAGCGCAGCACCCTGAATTTGAACTGTGGAGTCAGGGTATTCATGCCCGCAGCGGTGTAAGCTGTGCCGATTGCCACATGCCTTACGTTCGCGAAGGCGCGATCAAGGTCAGCAGCCACCACGTTCGCAGCCCGCTCATGAACATCGCGCAGGCCTGCCAGACCTGCCATCGCTATCCGGAGTCGGAAATCAAGGCCCGCGTGGAAGCCATCCAAGATCGCACTGCGGCTCTGATGGATCGTGCGGAAACCGCGGTGGTCGGACTCATCCGCGCGCTTGAAACGGCCAAGAAACAAGGCGCCACGCCGGAGCAACTCGCACCGGCTTATGAGCTCCAGCGCAAGTCCCAATGGCGCGTCGACTTCATCAACGCGGAAAACTCCATGGGCTTCCACGCTCCGCAGGAAGCCGCGCGCATCCTCGGCGAAGCGATCGACTATGCCCGTCAGGGCGAATTGCTCGTCCTCGGACTCAAGACGGCGACGACGGCCGCCGTCACCACACCGTAAACGGTCCACCGAACTACATTGAAGCGCCAAAGCCCGCGTTCAACGCGGGCTTTGGTGTCCAGTTGTCGGATGAAATCTTACTCCAACTTGTTCGCGAAGAGAGGCGCGTACATCAACAAGACCGTGACGGTGGCGACGAAATAGGTGCGCGCATCACCAACTGACAGGAGAAACGTCGCGATGATGCCGGACCCTTCCGCGAGCGACAGGCCGACGATGAATACCGGCAACACCTTGGTCAGGGATTTGAACTTTGGCAGCAGGATGAAACGTACGGCGATCGAGCTGACGAGCGTGACGAAAGGGAACCAGCGCAAAACCGATTCGGGCGCGGACGCTTCCGAATTTTTGGCCGGGGCTAAAAACAAATAGACCAGGCAAAAGCCGGAAACGATCGCGAACCAGATGATCCAAAGAATGAGCCGCCGGGAGTGCATGAACGTGGATTGTTTTAGGATGATCAAGGGACTGGGCACAGCACATTGGCCCCAATGCGCTGGGATGAGAGCGACTTGCCAAGCGCGTTGAAGCCCAGAGTGCTTCACCTAGGACTTTGCTTTTCTCCAAGCGAATTTCAGCCAATCGCACGGTTGTGGCGAACCAATTTGTTCACACACAGAAAACCTTCCAAGCCGTTGGCCGAACTCGGAAGGGAAGGGGACGATTACCGCTTAGGCTGCGGGAGCCAGCAAATCGGCGAACTCCGGGTGGCGCTCGATGAAACGCGCGGTGTAGGAGCATTGCGGGACCACTTTGAGTTTCTCCGCGCGGGCCCACGCGAGGGCGGACCGAACCATTTGTTCGGCGAGGCCGTGTCCACGCAGTGCGGGAGGAACGTACGTATGAATAATGGTCACGCGTCCGCCGGCACGCACGTATTCGATGAGCGCGGTATCTGTGCCCGTGTTGATTTCGAAACGGCTGGCGGCGATGTCGTGGTGGATGGTTTCGGGGTTGCTGGTCATGGCTGGGGCAAGTTGCTGGGGGTTGTCAGTTGCGCAAGGGAAGCAAAGAGATTTGTGCAGATTTTGCCACTCTTATGTCATAGCTGCGTCCGGTCTTGACCGCCTTCGGCCGAGGGCGCTTTTTGGCGAAATCCTCTTTTCGTTATGTCCTCCTCCAAACCACGTAAAGTAGCCCTTCTCACTGCTGGCGGTCTTGCGCCGTGCCTCAGCTCCGCCCTTGGCGGCCTGATCGAACGTTACACGGAGATTGCCCCTGAGATCGAAATTATCGCCTACCGCGGCGGTTACAAAGGCCTGCTGCTTGGCGACAGCTACGCGGTGACGCCGGAAGTTCGCGCCAACGCGCACATTCTCCATCGCCATGGCGGCAGCCCGATCGGCAACAGCCGCGTGAAACTCACCAACGTGAAAGACTGCGTGAAACGTGGTTTGGTGAAAGAAGGTCAGGACCCGCAAAAAGTCGCGGCCGACCAACTCGTCAAAGACGGCGTCGATATTCTTCACACCATCGGCGGCGACGACACCAACGGTGCCGCAGCCGACCTCGCGGCGTTTCTCGCGAAAAATAATTACAACCTCACCGTCATCGGTCTGCCCAAGACGATCGACAACGACGTGTTTCCCATTCGCCAGTCGCTTGGCGCGTGGACCGCGGCCGAACAAGGCGCGCGCTATTTCCAGAACGTCGTTGCCGAACACGGTGCGAATCCCCGCATGCTCATCATCCATGAAGTGATGGGCCGTAACTGTGGCTGGCTCACGGCCGCGACCGCGCAGGAGTACCGCAAGCTGCTCGACCGTCAGGAATACGTGCCGGGACTTGGCCTCAGTCGCGACCGCCTCGAAGTGCATGCTGTTTTCATCCCCGAGATGGCGGTCGATCTTGCGGCCGAAGCCGCGCGCCTAAAAGGCGTGATGGATCGCACGGGCAACGTGAATATATTCATCTCCGAGGGCGCCGGCGTCGAAAGTATCGTCGCCGAAATGACTGCCAAGGGCCAGGAAGTGCCGCGCGATGCGTTTGGCCACGTGAAACTTGATGCTGTTAATCCTGGCAAATGGTTCGGCGAGCAGTTTGCCAAGATGCTCGGCGCTGAAAAAACGCTCGTGCAGAAGAGCGGTTATTTCGCCCGCGCTGCCGCAGCCAACGTCGACGATCTGCGCCTCATCAAAAGCTGCACCGACCTGGCCGTCGAATGCGCATTGCGTCGCGAGAGCGGCGTGATCGGCCACGACGAAGACAAGGGCAACATTCTTCGCGCCATCGAATTCCCGCGCATCAAGGGCGGCAAGCCGTTCAATGTCGATCTGCCCTGGTTCGGCTCGCTCCTAGCCGCCATCGGCCAGCCAAAGGGCGCGAAGGTCGACGTGAAGCATTGAGAGCGCGACCTGTTTTTTGACTTCCATGCCCGGAGCTCCTGCTCCGGGCTTTTTTTTGGCGGTTGGGAACGATGGAAGCACGATGATGCCGTCAAATTGTGCGACTTTCGATTGCAGAACTCGGCGGTTGGCACTCGCGTCCAATTCGCTGGCAGCCATGCGAGCGAAAGCGGTCTGCCACGAATGGCGTCTGTTCCCGTCTCTTGACCCCGCCGAGCGATTGCGATCATTGTGCATTTGTTACCCTCCCCACATCACCGAATGGAAAACGTACCCCCTCGATCCGAGATTGCTCCACCTGAACCTGAACGCGCGCAGGAGCCTGTTGCCGGCGTTTTGACCCGCTCCACGTTTCGTCTCGATTGGATTTTTTATGTGCTGATTGCGGCCGGTTGCATCCTTCGGATGACTGAGGTCTTTCGGCATAACCCGCTCGATCATCTTTGGAGCGATCCCATGCGGCACTGGGAACATGCCAGCAAGCCATTGGAGCCATCGCCGATGTCCTTGTTCGATCCACCGGTTTATCAAGTCTGGCTGAGCATCGTGCAGCGTGTCACGATGGGAATACCAGCGTTGATCGCGGTGATCGTCGGTGCCCTGTCGATTGTTGGTCCTTGGTGCTGGTATCGGTTTTTGCGTGAAACAATCGCCTCACGGACATTCGCGCTGGCGGGGTGGGCGATTCTTGCACTGCTGCCCTCGTGGATCGGTATCTATAGCTATTTCATGACCGAGACACTGCTGATCCCGATGATCGGGCTGAGCTTGTGGATGACGCAACGCGCTCGGCGACGGAGGACGCTTTCAACCTTCTTGGCGATGGTTGTTGTATGGACATTAACGGGACTGACCCGGGGAATCACGATCCCTTGGGCTGGCGTGGCCTGCCTGCTTGTTTGGATCACGCATCCAAAAAAAATCAGCACGGCATTTTATTCCATAATAATACTCGCCGTCACCTTGGTCCCGCTCTCCATTCGCAATCATCATTTTGTTTATCTATGGCCGCCCTATGGCAACGGGTGGATAGCGAAGATTTATAGCGAGTCCGGCAAACGCGAAATCATGCTCCACTTCGAACGCGAGGGAGCCCGATGGGTTTACGGCTTCACTTCTCCGATGGTGGACGAGCGGCCATTTGATTTCACCCAAGATTGGAAGAACACATTTCTTTCCTCTTTTGGCGAATGTCCCGACTTTCTTAAATCCGACTGGAAATCAAGTCGTGAAGGAACCGTTACAGTAAACGTCGATTTTACGCACGGCACGCAGGATTGGAAAAACAGTTTGGAGAAAAATGCGATTCACGGCGCCGCCCGCTGGAAGATGCATTTGGAAAATCTCGTATTTATATTCTTCGGGAATTCGTGGCCCGATAACGATAATTCGGTATTTGTCTGCAGAATGTCCAACCTGTCGCGGTGGTTGTGGCTTCCGTTTTTCGTGGCGGTCGTTGCGATAGGCGCGGCTAGATGGAGAATCCTTCTGCGTTATCCTCTGCTTCCGCTGCTCATTGCCACCTGGCTTTTTTTCCAAGTCGGCATGTTGGTGTCCGGGAGCGAAGGCCGCTACCGGAAGCCCTTTGAGGGATTGCTGATCGCTCACGCGGTGATTTTGGCTGCGGCTATTTCTGAGAAGCGAAAATGCGCAGAGAAGCAGCCCGGCGCTCTTGAAACCGTATAAAATTACCGCCGAATCATCGCACCGTTGAGTGAGTATATAAACTCAGTCGCCCCGCGCTATATTGAAATGACTACCCCCGAATTCGATTCATACTCGCAAGACTACGGAGCCGGGATGGAAGACCCGCTCAAAAAGGCGGCGGGCGCATCTGCCTACGCTTTCCTCGAGGCCAAAGTCCCGACCATCAGGCGTATTCTTTATAAAACCGACATCCCTGCACTTTCGAATCCTGCGATTCGTTGGCTCGACTTTGGTTGTGGAGCGGGCGACTTCATCCACGTCATGAAGGCCCAGGGAATCCCGTGGCAATCTGAAGGCTGTGATATATCGACGGGCATGCTCGACGAAGGACGCAGACGGCATCCTTCGTTCGCTCAGAACCTATGGGAAATTTCGGCGGATTCATTTCCGAAGGCAAAATACGATATTATTACCGCGGTTTGTGTCTTTCATCATATTCCACCTTCGGCTTGGGCGGCGACGGTGGACATGCTCAAGCAAGCGCTGAAGCCGCTCGGCCAATTGATCATAATCGAGCATAATCCGTGGAATCCAATCACACGTCTATTGGTGAAACGTGCGCCGATTGATCAAAACGCCATCCTGCTTTCTTCTCGAAAAACAAAAAATCTTCTCGCGTCCGTTGGCCTTGTGAACGTGGCAAGCCGGCACTTCCTGTTTTTTCCCCCGCGCTTCAAATTCCTGCAGTTTCTTGAAGGGCTTTTTTCAAAGATTCCACTCGGAGGCCAATACGCAATCCGTGCGATAAACGGATAAACCCTGTTCAGCGTGCCGATGGCGGCTTGTTCGTCATTTGGGTATCGTCTTGCACGATATAGAGCGGGCGACGTTTAATTTCCTCGAAGATACGGCCAACATATTCGCCGATCACGCCGAGGCTCACCAGAATCATGCCGCCGATGATGCCGAGGATCACGACGAGGCCTGTCCAGCCGGGTACGGTTGCTTGAAAGAAGTATTTTTCAACGATGGCAAAAATGCCATAGGCGCACGCAAGCAGTGCGGTCAGAAATCCGCCCGCCGTGATCAGCTTGATGGGAAACGTCGAGAACGACAAAGCGGCATCCCACGCGAATCTCATCATTTTGAGCAGGGGATATTTGGTTTTTCCATGTAAGCGGGCATTGCGCTTGTAGCGAACCGCCACTTGGTGAAATCCCATCCAGGCAAACATGCCTCGCAAAAAACGATGCTGCTCCGGCATTTTTAAAATGGCGTCGAGGCAGGAGCGCGAAACCAGGCGAAAATCTCCGGTATCTTCGGGGAGATCTTTGTGAACGAAGCGCCGCATGATCCGATAAAATACCCACGCAGTTGTTCGCTTGAAAAAGGTTTCTCCCTCCCGCTCGGCTCGCTGTCCATAGACGACATCGTAGCCCTCGCGATAACGAAGGAGCATCTCGTCCACGACCTCCAGCGGATCTTGAAGATCGGCATCCATGATCACAACGGCGTCGCCCTTCGCGAGAGCCAAACCAGCAGAAACCGCCATCTGGTGGCCGAAATTTCTGCTGAAGGAAACGCCGTGAACGCGTGCGTCCTCTTTGGCCCATTCTTGAATTAACCGGTAGGAATCGTCGCGGGAACCATCGTCCACCAGGATGAATTCCGCGGCCCCGGGATTTTTTTCCTGCCACTCGTTTAGCGCGTTGCGCAGGTGAGGGAGACTTTCTGATTCGTTGAAAACCGGGAAAACAAAACTAAGGAGTTGCGGGGTCGTGCGTGGTTGAAGCGGCGCGCTCATGCTGAGTGGGGTTTCGGAAGGTTCAGCTGGGGTTTGTATCTGGCCGAAATGAGGCTGTGATGCGAAGGTTTGAAATTGGGTGGAAGTTATTTTGGCCGCGAGAAGGATTTCAGCCAAAGAAACGGGGAAGTTTTTCTGCAACCATGACGGAATGGATCGGGCGACGAGGGAAGGGCAATGCGGCGAAACTATAAGGGGTGGGATAACATGCCGATGTTCGGACTTTGCGCGGACGAGCTGCCGCGAAGAATCAGGATTTGTTGACGGGAAGAATTAACAGGAGGAAATGCAGCTTGCACTTCATGCGGACACCTGTCCGGATGCAAGCACGTCCCGCTTCCTTAGCTTTCCGTTGGTTTCCCATGTCCTCCTCCGCCGGTTCATCCGCGAATAAATCGAATGCGTCGCTCGGTCGTCGCTCTTTTGTGAAAGGCCTTTCCCTCGCCGGCCTCGGCTTGGCGATGGGCGTGCAAACTGCGTCCGCCGCGAGCGCTTCAGCTTCAGACTCTGCGTCTACGCCCGTGACCCGTCGGCGTCGCTTCGCGATTGTCGGCACTGGCCATCGCCGCGAAATGTTTCAGAACGCGATCGAGGTCGATTTCAAGGACACCGCCGAGTTGGTCGGCATTTGCGACAAAAACCCGGGCCGCATGAAGGTCATTCAGGAAATGGCGGCGATGCATGGCGCAAAAGTGCCGCCGGCTTACCTCGCCGCCGATTTTGACAAAATGCTCGCTGAGACGAAGCCCGACGTCGTCATCGTCACGACCGTCGACGCTTTCCATCACGAGTACCTCGTGCGGGCGATGAAGCAGGGTTACGACGTCATCACCGAGAAACCGATGACGACGCGCGCGGACTCTTGTCAGCAGATTTTGGATACAACGGCGGAGACGGGTCGCAACTGCCGCGTTACTTTCAACTATCGCTATTCGCCGCCGCGCACGCAGGTGAAGGAAATCCTGATGAGCGGCGAGATTGGCGACATCCTTTCGGTGGATTTTCACTGGATGCTCAACACCTTTCACGGCGCCGACTATTTCCGCCGCTGGCATGGCCAGAAGCGCTTTTCAGGCGGCTTGATGGTGCACAAGGCCACGCATCATTTCGACCTGGTGAATTGGTGGTTGGGAGCGGTTCCTGTCACGGTCTCCGCCGTGGGCAAGCGCGAATTTTATACGCCGGCCATGGCAAAACGCCTGGGACTTTCCGGGCATCATGAGCGCTGCCATACGTGCCCGGAAAAGAACAAGTGCGGTTTTGTGCTCGATTTGGAAAAATCGCCGCGCCTCAAACAACTGTATCTCGATCAGGAAAAGCATGACGGTTATTTCCGCGATCGCTGCGTGTTTCGTCCGGAGATCGACATCGAGGATACGATGAACGTCATCGTGCAATACGACACGGGCGCGACCCTCAGTTATTCGCTCAACGCCTTCAATTCCTGGGAAGGCTACACCATCGCATTCAACGGCACGAAAGGCCGGCTCGAACACACGATTGTGGAAAGCATCTACGTCAACGGCACCGACACCGTTCAGGGCGGCATCAAACCCGGTGGCGTGACAACAAAAGTATTTCCGCTGCGTGGTCCGGTGCGCGAAGTCGAGCCATGGACCGGCACGGGCGGACACGGTGGCGGTGACACCGTGATGTTGAGGGAAATTTTTGGCGCTGCGCCCGAGGCGGACAAATACCTGCGCGCCTCCAACGAACACGCTGGCGCCTATTCCTGCCTCGTCGGCATTGCGGCCAACCGCTGCTTCGAGACGGGCCAGCCGGTGCGCATTGAAGATTTGGTGAAAGGCCTGAAAAAGCCGAACTACGCGCCCATGCCTAACCACGAACAGTCATTGCCGATGCCCCCGGCTCAAAGAATTTCTTAGTGCCCCCAAAAAGCCGGCGCGCCGTTTTTTTGTGGGCGGCGCGCCGGTATTCATTTACGCCTTCGTTCACCCATGCCATCGCGCGTTGTCCTGAAGGCCGTTTTATTCGCTCTGATTGTGTTTCCCGGTGGGGGCGCGATTTTCGGGGCAGGTAACGAAAAAACGAATACAAGAACTGCCTCTGTGCCCATGGCGTCGGCGGTTTGGAAGCTCGACGGCGTCTCAGACATCGGCGGCTTCAAGCCCGAGGTGCTCGGCTCTCCCCAAGTCGTCGAAGAGGACGGTTGCAAGGGACTGGTTTTCAACGGCCGCGACGATGGCTTGATCCTGCCGGTCAACCCGCTCGCAGGCTGGCCGCGTTTTACCATTGAAATATTAATCAAACCCGATCCGACCGGCGAGGAAGAGCAGCGGTTTATCCACATTCAGGATACGCAAGGCCGTCGCGCCATGGTCGAGACGCGCATCACCCGCGACCGCCAATGGGTGCTCGATACTTATCTCCGCGCCACCCTGGATCACAACCGGACCTTGATCGACCGGACCAAAAAGCATCCGACCGGCCAGTGGCACTGGGTCGCCCTTGTCTACGACGGCGAAGTCATGACGAACTATATCAATGGAGTAAAAGAACTCGAAGGAGAGGTCCTAATGCCGCCGATGACGGAAGGATCCATTTCCATCGGAGTGCGCCAAAACCGGGTTTACTGGTACAAAGGCGCCATTCGTGAGGTGCGTTTTACACGCGAGGCGCTCAAGCCGGCGTCGTTGCAACGCGTGGCTCGCTGAAGCGGCCGAACTTTGAGGGGAACGGCTTTGACCGTTCAGCCAGTTCTTATTTATCTTTCAGCATGCGTCAGCGCGCGCTCCATGCATTCGTGGCCCTGGGCTTGAGTTGGCCGCTTGCCTTTTTCGCGGCCGACAACGTTCCGACTGCGAATGCGCCGACGCCAAAAGCCGTCCTGCGTGCCATGCACAAGGTCGGCCGCTGGCAGATGAGCCAGCCGATCAAGGAAAAACCGACAAGCTGGCCCATGGGCACCTTTTTCGCCGGGGTGTCGGCGCTCGCTGTCACGACGAAATCGGTCGAATACGAGCAGTGGTTGATCGACACCATCGACAAGGTCACAAGTTGGGAAATGGGACGCCACCGATACTACGCGGACGATCAATGTGTTGGCCAGGCCTACCTCGAACTCTACCTGCGCCACCGCGAGCCGCGCATGATCGCGGATATTAAAAAGCAATTCGATGCCATCTTGAGGCGGCCGCCCAATCACGGCCTTGAATTTCAAACGGATGTCGCGCGACGGGACGAGTGGTGCTGGTGTGACGCCTTGTTCATGGCTCCTCCGGTTTGGATGCTCCTCTACGCGGCGACGGGCGACAAGGCTTACATGGAATTCGCCGTCGAACGCTGGTGGAAAACCTCCGACTATCTCTACGACAAGGAAGAGTCCTTGTATTTTCGCGACAACAGCTACTTCAAGTCACGCGAGCGCAACGGTCGCAAAATTTTTTGGAGCCGCGGAAATGGTTGGGTCATGGGAGGACTTGTGCGTGTGCTGCAATTTCTTCCCGCCGACCACCCGTCTCGTCCGCGTTTCGAGCAACAGTTTCGGGAAATGGCGGGAGCGTTGGTGAAATGCCAGCAACCCGACGGACTCTGGCGCAGCAGCCTCCTTGATCCGGAAGACTATCCTATTCCCGAGACGAGCGGCACGGGATTTTATTGTTACGCGTTCGCCTATGGCGTGAACGAAGGAATTTTGCCAAGAGAACTTTATGAACCGGCCGCGATCAAAGCGTGGCAAGGCCTATTGGGTTGTGTGACGCCGCAGGGCAAACTCACCAACGTGCAACCGGTCGGGGCGGATCCAGTGAAGTTCGACACATCCAACACCGAAGTCTATGGCGTCGGCGCCTTCCTTCTTGCCGGTAGCGAAATGTTCAAGTTGGCCGAGCGGATCGAGTCCGGGCAGTGACCGCCTCTGTCATTGGCCGAAGAGGCGTTGGAAATTTGCTGCGACCGTTGTGGCCAGCTCTTCGACTGTCACGCCAAGCAGCCCGGCCAGACCTGCATAAGCAGCTTCAATGTTGCCGGGATGATTAATGGTCTGGCCTCCGGGGGCCGGTGGAAGTTTGTAGGTGCGCCACGGTTGTGGAAGCGGCATGGCTGGGGCATCGGTCTCGACCAGGAGGCGGTCGCGCGGAACATGTTTGAAGGTTTCACGATGACGGGCGTGGCGGTCATCGAGAAAGGATCCATTGAAGGAAAAATACGCGCCGCGATCGGCGAGGCCGCGAATCATCTCAGCGGGGCCGGAGTACGCGTGAAGTAAGAACCCGCATGCAGGGAGGGCGGCAGTGCGAAGCACGTCATTGAGTGCACCCCATGCTTCCAGGCAATGGACCGTGGCAGGGCGATTAGCGCTGGCAGATAGTTCGAGTTGAGCGCGGAAAACTTCGATCTGTTCCTCCAGCGGCGCCCTGCGTAGTCCCGCCAGTCGCGGATCGTCGGGTTTGGCCCGGTCGAGAATCCAGCGGTCGAGCCCAATTTCGCCGATTCCGGCGCGAGGATGCTCGGCCAGGACCGTGGTGAGTTTTTCGATCCACGTGGGAGAACGATTGCCGACATCCCAAGGATGCAGGCCGAAGCTGGGTGCAATCCATGGATATTGTCGCGAAAGTTCGGATACACGCCCCCAATCGCTTTCACAGGTGCCGTTGACGACGGCGGAGCGCAGCCCGAGGGCGTTGAGTTGGCCTGCGATCTTCTCGAAATGCGGAGCGAGCCACTCGTCCTGCAGGTGATTGTGCGCATCGTAATAGGCGAGAGGCATGGTGAAAGTGAACGATAGTTAAAGTTCGCGGAAAAGCTGAAAGCCACCGTCGAAAAATGCGCGCGGGCAGTCCTCTCACCGCTCCCACGCTCACCTGTGACAAACGACCCAGCTACACGCCTGTGCGGGGTTGGAGGCGGGCGGGACGGACACCCAGAAAGTTTGTCATCTATTAGATGACAAACTTTCTGGGATTGATGGAACGGTCAGACCGTGTTCGGGAGCGGAGGGAGAGGGCTTCGACGAGAAGGTGAGGCGATGACGAGAGGCCGCGGGTTCGACGACGGGGACAGGCGCGGGCGGACGACGCGAGGAAGGGAGGAGGAGATGAGAGGCCGGGTTTTCAGCGGCCGGGGGCGGGACGGTCAGGCTAGGTTTTGTGCGGCGAGGGCGGTTCGAGCGAGGGTCTTGATGCGGGCGTGGACGGCGGCGACGCCGTTGCGGCGGGTGGGGGAAAGGTCGCGCAGGAGTTCAAGTTGGTCGATAAAGGTCGGTTCGGTCGCGAGGATTTCGGCGGGCGTCGCACCGGTGTAGGCTTCGCAAAGCAAGTTGACGAGGCCCTTGACCATAGGGGAATCGGTATCGGAGCGCAGGCTGAGCGTGCCGTTGGGTTGAAGTTCGCCAATGAGCCAGACGGCGGACTGACAGCCTGGGACGCGATGATTTTCGAGCCGTTCCGCAACAGTAAAAGGCGGGAGCCGGCGTGTCCGATCCACAATGACCGCGAGTCGCTCATGGCGGTCGGGAATGAGACTGAGATCTTCGAAAAGTTGCCGGTGCCGGTCAGCGAGAGACATGCTCGGGAGCACAGCGATATTCAGAAAAAACGCGAGCCGGCGTCGCGCATCAAGCAACGCCGGCTCGTTAGTTCCCCTAAGCAATTCAGGTCAAAATTCTACGTCGCGGCAGCGGCTCTCGAGCTGTTTGGTGACCAAATCCACCTGTTCTTCGGTCAACATGGGCGTATTGCGGCTTACGACGGCGAGGATCTGTTTGGGATTTAGAACGCGAACGGTGTTGATCGCGTGTTCCTCGACCCACCAGCCCGGGAAAACAAGGATCGGTTGCACCGGGACCTGACGGCCGAGGACTTGGGCAATCCAGCTTTCGAGCCAGATGGCGCGGTCGCGGGCGAACTCGAGGCCCTGAAAATCGTCACCCCATGGATAGACGAGTTTTTGTCCATCAAAGATAATCTTGTGCTCAGCGAAACCCGGACGGGGAGTACCGCGGGTGCGTGCTTTAGTTTGAATGGCAAAAATTCCCGTCGAGCCCACGACGACGTGGTCGAGATGGAAAATTGGCTGGGCTTCGCTCGCGGGAACATTGTGGAAGACCTGAAAGCCTTTCATGCGCAGGGCTTCGACGGCTTCGCCGACTTCGCGTTCGCCAAAATAGCCGATGCGATATTCGTAGCGCTCGTCGAGGATTTTGATCAGCCACTTCGCGGCGAAGTAGAGCGCGGTCGCGAGCACGGCGAGCAGGAGGATCAGGCCGAGGGTTTGATAGGGACCGGCCAAACCACTGATAATCCACAAGCCAACCACCATCAACAGCAGCGGGATGAGCGCGGTGCCCGTCAAATGAAGGAGAAGCAGGTCGTCAAACGCGGAGAGCTTGCGGCGAAAGCTTTCACCGGGCGTGCGCAGAAGTTTTTCAACGACAGGGGAGCGTTCGTTGCGGCGTTTTACCCGCCACACCCAAATGCCACCGACAACTCCGAAGTAGATCAGGATGTAGACCACCAAATACGCGAAACTTAGGGAATTCATAGAGCGTTAAAGGGCTGGCAGTAACGTGCGAGGCTCCGCCGCCTGAGTCGAGGCAAGTGACGATAGCGGTGGGTTTTTCACCAGGCTTTGACGTTTCCCTGATAAGTTTTTGCCAAGCCGCATGGGCAATTCCCCCGCCGGGCGAAACAACCGCCACCGCTATGCGAGAGTATCGTAAAACTTACGCGGCCTCTTGACTGGCACCGAGCGCGGGCATCGGACAATCGAGACAGGCGGCGAAAGCGCGCAAGAGTTCGGCTTCGCCCACCAGGATTTGACCGTCAACACTGGCGGCTTGGGCGCAAGCTTGGAGCAGGCGTTGTTTGATTGGGCCGGCGGCGTGCGCCAGTTTATCGAGCGCCGGATCGAGATGCCGCGGATCGCAAGATTCGAGCGTGAGAAGTTCGGGCAGCGGCGAAATGGTTTTCAACAAATTCGCACCCGCGGCGAAGGCGCGTTCGGCCTGGCCTGGTTCCTGGGTCGAGGCATGGGCGACGGCCGAAAGGACGATGGTGATTGGTTCGCTCATCGCCTGGAAAGAGAAGATCTGCGAGCCGAGGGAAAGCTTGGGCTTTTTGCTCAGCAGAAGCTGGTGGTGCAGGAGCTTTTGCAGGGCGAATTCGAAGAGGGTGACCCGGGCATCCGCTTTTATCAGGGCGTCGAGCGTGGCGAAGAAATCCGCGAGTTCGCTATCGCTGAGTTCGCGCAGCGCGGGCTGGGCGAGCTGGCAAAGGGGAATCTTATGCCGTTGCTGAAGACTGGCGAGTGGTTCGGCCAGCGCATGCAAAATAGTAACCGTCGCAGTCGGCAGGAGCGCAAGTTGGCGGTTGCGAAGCTCGGCATGGCTGTCGAGCAACAGGCTGTAGATCAATGCGGGCGCTTCGCCGCTCAGTCGCGCGGCCTGCCGGAGGCGTGCGGGAATTTCGTCGAGCAGCGTTTGTGCATTGGAGACTTGTTCGGGTGTGAGAGTGCCGATCGACGCAAGGGCCAGGGCGGGTGCCACGGCCCCGAAGACACGCAGCGCGGGATCGGAGGATGGCTGGTCCTGTTGTCGTTTGATCGGAGGTGGAACGAGGCCGGCGCTGACAAAACTCTCCTTGGTGATGTCGATTGTTTCAGTGGGTTCGAAATATTTGCCGTCGAACTGCGGGTCGATGGCCAGAATCCGTTTATCGAGAGGCGGGTGTGTGGCGAGCAAACCGGTAAGACCGGAGCTCATGGCCTCAGCGAAGAAGAAATGGCTGATGGCGGCGGCGCGGGCGTTGTGGATGCGTCCGCCGAGGGCGTAACCGCCAATTTTCTTGAGGGCGCCGGTGATGCCGCCGGGGTTGCGGGTGAATTGCACGGACGAAGCATCGGCGAGGAATTCGCGCTGACGCGAAACGGCGGCTTGGATGAGGCGCCCGAAAAAGTACCCGATATAACCGATGACCATGAGAACGACACCGATCACGAGGATAACGACCACGATGCGGCCATCCTTTTTGCTGCGATTGCCCCCGGTGAAACGAATGCTGCGGATGAGTCCGCGGCCGATGATTGTGAGCACGAAAATTCCGAAAAGCACGGACACGAGCCTGATGTTCAGGCGCATGTCGCCATTGAGAATGTGGCTGAACTCGTGGGCGACGACGCCTTGGAGTTCGTCGCGGTTGAGTTTATCGAGGGTGCCTCGCGTGACGGCCACGACTGCGTCGTTCGTCGTGAGTCCGGCGGCGAAGGCATTCAAGCCTGGTTCGTCGTCGAGCACGTAGACTGCCGGTACGGGGATGCTCGAAGCGATGGACATTTCCTCCACGACGTTGAGCAAGCGTTTTTCCTTCAAGTCAGTGGTTTGGGGATCGACCGGGCGTCCGCCTACCATTTCCGCCACCGCGGGCCCGCCGCTGCGCAACTGAAACGTTTTAAAAATCGAAGCGCCGGCGATGACCAGAATGGTGCCGCCAGCGACCAGAACGAAAAGTTGCGGGTCCCAAAGTTTAAGCGCCGCTGGCGCGGTGGCGGACGGCTGCTCGTAATAATAGTCGTAGCTGTGCTGCCGGTACCTGCCGTGGCGCGAATATTTTGCGGGCAACTGCCCGAGAGCAACCACGAGTAACAGGTAAATCGCCGCAATGGTGGCGGCGACCGCAATGACAAAGAGTGCAATCAGCTTCTTCGTCCGCTTTTGCGCGGTGGCTTGGGCTTGGAAAAAATCCATAGCGAAAACGCGAACCTGCGTTGCAAGAGCGCAGGCTTATTTGATCAATCGCAACGTGAGCGGGTACTGGTAACAACCGTTGTCCGAGGCCTTGATCGCGGCGATGATGGAAAAAACCAGCGAGCCCAAACCAATGAGAATCATGATTGGGATTCCGACGATGACAAAGGCGAGCGGGATGCAGCAGATTACATAAATCAGAATGGAGATATGAAAGTTCAACGCTTCGCGGGCGTTGGCTCGCACATATTCCGATTCACCTTTCATCGCCAAATAAACGACCAGCGGCAGGATGAATCCTACGCCGAGAAACGACGAGAGGTGGCAGAGGATGCTCCAGATCTTGTCGCTCCCGCTCGGGGTCGGAACCGGCGGGGGCAATTGCGATTCGTTCACGGTATTCATGAGATTTCGAATATCTCAATCAGGTGAATTTGACCTGCGGAGCATTGCGCTCGGAGGGATCTTCGATCTTGAAAAGCTCGGCGGGCAGGAAGCCAAACATCCCGGCGAAAACGACATTGGGGAAAGTCTCGCGGGTCGTGTTGTAGGTCATCACGGAGTCATTGTAAGCCTGGCGGGCGAAAGAAATTTTGTTCTCCGTCGAGGTAAGCTCCTCGGTGAGCTGCATCATGTTCTGGTTGGCCTTGAGTTCGGGGTAGGCCTCGGTGACGACCATCAAACGACTGAGAGCGCCGGCGAGTCCCGACTCGGCTCCAGCCAGACTGCGCACGGCATTCGCGTCGGCGGGGTTTGCGGCGGCGGCCTGGGCGGCCGAGGCGGCGATGTTGCGGGCCTTGATGACGGCTTCGAGGGTCGAACTTTCGTGTTTGAGATAACCTTTGGCGATTTCGACTAGATTGGGAATCAGATCGTAGCGGCGCTTGAGTTGTACGTCGATCTGGGCGAAGGCGTTTTTGAAGCGGTTGCGAAGGGTGACGAGGGTGTTGTAGATGCCCACGACCCACAGGGCGAGGCCGATGACAACGATGGCAAGGATGCCGAGGACAATGAGAAGTATGCTCATAGATTGGGATTGGTTCGACTTGGGTAGTGTGGCGATTACGGGCGGTTCTACGAGAAGGAAGTGATTACATTTGCGAAGGATTTTTCCAACCGGCCACGGGCTTGCGTCCGGCGGCTTCCCTGCACAACGTGCGTCCAGACATGCGCCAACCGTTTCGCCCGTTTGCTGTAATCCGTTTGTTTTTGCTTTTGCTGCCCGCCGCCCTTCTGGCGCAGGACATTGTGTTGCCCGCTCCGTTCGCGGGCAGGAATACCGAGGCCCCAGCTGGGGATTTCGCCCTGCAAATCGCCGCCGAACGGGCGTTGCAGATGGGTTTCCCCTCGGCGGCGGTCGATCTTTATCAAAAGCTTATCGACAATCCTGCGCTCAAGCCCGACGACCGCAACAAGCTGCTCGTGGCCCAGGCCACCGCGTTGCTGGAGGATAATCGGACGGACGAGGCGGCGGCGGCTCTGAAAAAATATGTCGGCTTGCCGACGGCGGCCTGCCAGCTGCGGCTCGCGTTAATCGCTTTTCGCGAACGACGTTTTGACGATGCCCGACGGCAGGTCGGCGGCATTACTCCTGACCAATTGCCGGAGGACGATCGGAGCTGGTGGTATTATTTAAACGGCAAGCTGGCCGAGACGGTGCGGGATTTCACCCACGCGAACATCTTTCTTCAACAAGCCGTCGACGTGTCGAAATCCGAGCCGCAACGCGTGCATTTTTCCCTGGCCCAGGAACTGGCCAGACTGAGCATGGGCGAATTTTCCGAAGCGAGGGCAACTGAACTTCGGCAGGGTGTGGAGCGCTTTCAAGGCCGGCCATTGTACGCTGCCGTTACGTCATACGTAATCGTGTTGAACCAACTCGGGAGGAAAGCCGAGGCGATCGCGGTTCTTCAGCGTCAGTTGCAGGCCCTGCCGCTCGACGAGCGCGCGGTGAGCGATGAATGGCGTTTGATACTGGGATTATTGAGCGGTGCGGAGGAAGGGGTGGGGCGCAACGCCATTGGCGCGCTGATTGCGACGGGCGTCGACCGCGGCAAGCAGCGTGTTGCCCTGCAATTTCTGGCACGCGCCTCAGGTTCGGTCGCGGCTCGCGACGATTTTCGCCGCCGGCTCGACGAACTCATCGGCGCGCCCGCCCCGCATCCATTGCTGGAGGACCTTTTGATTTTCCGCGCACAAGTGGCACTGGCCGAAAAAAACTATGGCCGCGCCGAGGGCGATGCGACGCGGGTGCTTGAGCAGTATCCAGGATCTCAATACCGCGGACACGCCTTGGGCGTGCTCACCGGCGTGAATTGGGAGCAGCTTCGCTACCGCAGCGCCGCCAGTCAGGCCGCCAAAGCCCGCGAAGCTCTGCAGCCGGGCGAGAGCCGCGCGCAACTCGGCGTGCTGCTGGCTGAGGCCTGGTTTCGAGCGGGCATGGCTTCCCACGCCGCGGCCGACTATCGTACCGCGGCCGATGCTTATGCCGCCACGCTCAACGAAGTGCCATCCAGCGTGGAACCCGGGGTTTTGATGTTTCAACGCCTTGTCGCCGAGGTCGAAGTCGCCAACGCGGAAGAAGGGAAAGCCGATCGTTTTGCCCGCGCGCAAATGCTGCTCGATCAAATGGGAGCCGATCCGCGTTTCGATGCGGTAAATCGTTGGAAAGCGGAGTGGAACCTTTCGCGCAGCCTTGAGGCAGCCGGTGAAATCGCGAAGGCCTACGAGCGCGTCAACAAATTGCTCGGAGCCAACGGCGACACCTCCAAATTGCCGGCCGACCTCAGGGCTCAACTGCGCTGGCTCCAAGCGAGCCTTTCCTTCAAAGCCGGCGAACCCGCCCGCACGCTGACGCTCGCTAACCAATTGCTTGATGCCTTGGACGGCGTCGAGACAGGGCTGCGTTCGCAGATCGCCAGCATGACGCTGTTGCTTCAGGCTCAGGCCAATTTCACGCTCACGCCGCCGCGACCGGACGACGCTTCGGAACGCTTGCGCAAACTCCGCGCCGAATATCCCCGCGCCGACGCCACGATTTACTCCTACCTCGTCGAGGCGGAGGAGAAGGCTCACAAAGGCCAACTCGTTGAGGCTCAGGCCACATTGCAAACTCTCGCCGACAATCCCGAGTACGCCAACAGTTCTTACGTGCCCTATGCCCTTTATCAAGCGGCTCTCTATGCTGAGCGTCGCGCCCAGGAAAAATTCCTGACCGAGGCTTTCAACATCCTCGATCGGCTCGTTAAAAAATATCCCAGCAGCGAACTTCAATTTTATGCCCGCATGAAACAGGGCAACCTTCTGCGGCAGACCAGCGATTATCCAGGCGCCCAGAACCACTTCGCTCTGCTGGTGAACGACTTTCCCCAGCACCAAGACGTCTCAGCGGCCCGGCTGGCTCTGGCCGATTGTCACGCGGCGCAGGCTGCTTCCGACATATCGCACCAGGAACGGGCCGCGACGATTTATGAATCGCTCGTCGTTTCATTGAGCACGCCCACCGATATCCGCGCAGAGGCCGGGTATAAATATGGCTTAAACCTCGCCCGGCGCGGCAACGGCGACCGGGCTCGTGAAGAATGGGTGCGGCTCATCACCAGTATCCTGCCCGACGACAGCAAAGCGGAAGCTCTCGGCGCCAAAGGACGTTTTTGGGTTTCCAAAACGCTTTTCGATCTCGGTGATCTGCTCGAACGCCAGCATAAACCCGAGGAGGCCCAAGTCGCTTATGACAAGATCATCACCAAGGCCTTGCCCCAAGCCGCCTTGGCCAAAGAGCGGCTCGCTAACCTTCGTTCGCAAAAAAACCCGTAAAGAAAATATAAACCTGCTCGCTGTTTCTGGCGTTTCCGCCCTAGCTTCATGTCCATTGAGACCGTGCCAATCTAATGTCCGCCTTTGATTTCAGTTTTTTTTCCGATGGTGGCCCGATGATGATCGTCGTGCTGCTCGTCGCGCTCGTGTCGCTCGTGATCTTTATCGAGCGGACGCTCTTCCTGCACCGCAGCCAGATCCGCTCCAAGCAGTTCATCGACGGCATTAAAAACGCCCTCGCCAAACGCCGCGTGGTGGAAGCCCTTACGCTTTGTGAAGAAGCGCCCGGCCCTGTGCCCTCCGTTGTCAAGGCGGCCTTGCTCAACGCCTCCGAAGACGCGGACGCGATGCGTTTTGCCGTCCAAGAGGCGGCCGTGGTCGAAATTCCCTCGCTTGAACGCCGCTTGGGTTCGCTTGCCGCGCTCGCGCAAATTATGCCTTTGGTCGGCCTCCTTGGGACCTTGCTTGGCATGATCTCGACCTTCCACGCCTTTATGCAAGGCGGACAATACGCGACTGCGCACGCTCTCGCCAGCGGCATGTGGCAAGCGCTCATCACGACGACCGCCAGCCTCATCGTAGCCATACCGATCCACCTTGGTTATCATTTCCTCAGTGGAAGGGTTCGGGCAATCGTGCGCGACGTCGAATGGTCCGGCAACGAGATCATGCAGTACCTCCTGACGGACTATCGCGATGGCGGTTCTTCCAACGGTGAACCCGCGAAGCCCGCTCCGACTCCCTCGCCGGTCGAACCGAAAATCCTGCCGACCATCACTGCCCGTGATCACGCGTCCGCTTGATCTTTTGTCGAAGTTGCGGTCGCCGCCGCGGAATTACGACGTCCTGTTCCTCGTGAACGGCGCGTTGATCGCATTGTTTTTCTCCATCTTTGGCTCGCGCTTCATCCTGTCGCCGGGCCTGAGCGTGGACAATACGGAGTTCACGCTGCGCAAAACTCCCAACGCCATGGGGGACCTCGTGGCCACACGCGTCACCATCAGCGTCAACGCCAACGGCCAGATTTGGGGCGACACTGGTTTGATCAACGAATCGAACCTCAAGGAATGGCTGACGCAACAGGCCAAGCGCGCTCCGGGTTCGATTCTGCTCATTATTGGAGATAGCCGCGCCTCCGTGGACGTTTGTGCCAACATCGCTGAAACCGCCGTCGCGGTGGGTTTTGCCGGAGTGCACATTGCCGCCCAGCAAGCTTCGGCCGCACCGGCGCCGGAAGTGACATTCCCGAAATGAGCGCTGCGAAAGGGCAGGGGAATACGCTGTGGATAGCCATTGGTGTGGCCTTGGTGCTGGCGGGGGTCATCCTTTTCACCCTCACGCAGGTGCGGCTTCCGAAAACCGTCGCGGTCAAACCAATACCAACCGCCACGCCCAAACCGCCGGTCGCGATAACGCGAATCGGAGCCGACGACAATTTCCTGTTCTACGATCCGAACATGCTCTTCCGGCCCACGGCGATCAACAACAGCGACCCCGCGTTGCCCGCCAGCTTTCGCCGTGAACCTGGACATGCGCTCAAGGCCATTCCGGAAAAGCTCACTTTCGCCCAGTACGAAATGAAAATCGTGCTGCCGGAACCAATTCAAACCCCTACAGACGCGGTGCAAGCGGTGCAGGTGGGGGAGGCGCCGAATCCCTTCTTCGCTTTCGGTCGGGTCAATTTCCCCTTCACGCCCCTCAGTCCCCGCCTCGCGTTTCTTGAAGTTTTGCAGACCCGCACTGGCCGCCTTGTGCTCTCCGCGCCCCTGAAGGCTTCGCCGGAGGAAAAATTTCCCGCAGTCGATTGGCAGCCGCTCGAAATGGTCGTGGCTGTAGAACCGGCCGGACTAATTGGTGAACCGGCCGTTACCAACGGCTCGGGCTTTGAAGAAGTGGATCGTTATTTTCGCGATTTGCTCTTGCGTCAGTTCCGCCTTGGAGCACGGTTGCCGCCCGGATTTTATACGTTGCGCATAGGCCCATAGGAATTTGCGAAATTCATCATAATTTCAGTTGACGGGTGAAAATGCGACCTTCACGTTCTTCGCTCTTTTTCATGTTTTTTGATCCAACCCTTAGTCTGCCCAGATAGCTCAGTTGGCAGAGCACGTCCTTGGTAAGGACGAGGTCGCCGGTTCAAATCCGGTTCTGGGCTCCAGGGTCAGCGTCGGTGACTTCCCGACGTTAAAACGAGGTCAATCAACATCTAACTCACAACGTCTAAACTCCATGGCTAAAGGCACATTCGAACGCAAGAAACCGCACGTCAACGTCGGCACCATCGGCCACGTCGATCACGGTAAAACCACGCTGACCACCTCGATTCTCGCGGTGCAAGCTCGTAAAGGTCTCGCAGAGGTCAAGACCTACGCAGACATCGCTAAGGGCGGAACCGTCCGTGACGCCTCCAAGATCGTCACCATTTCCGTCGCCCACGTGGAGTACGAGTCAGACAAGCGCCACTATGCGCACGTCGACTGCCCGGGACACGCCGACTTCGTCAAGAACATGATCACCGGCGCGGCCCAGATGGACGGCGCTATCCTCGTCGTTTCCGCCGCTGACGGCCCGATGCCCCAGACCCGTGAGCACATCCTCCTCGCCCGCCAAGTTGGCGTGCCGAAGATCGTGGTGTTCCTCAACAAGGTCGACCTCATCGACGACAAAGAGCTCCTCGACCTCGTCGAAATGGAAATCCGCGAGCTCCTCTCCAAGTACCAGTTCCCCGGCGACACCACCACGATCGTTCGTGGCTCTGCCACCGCCGCTCTCGAAGGCAAGCCCGAGGGTGAAAAAGCCATCGCCGAACTGATGGCCGCCATCGACAACGACATTCCGGAGCCGGCTCGCGAGACCGACAAGCCCTTCCTGATGTCCGTTGAAGACGTCTTCTCGATCACCGGCCGCGGCACCGTCGCCACCGGTCGTATCGAACGCGGTATCTGCAAACTCAACGACACCGTCGAAATCGTCGGCCTCAAGGACACCACCACGACCGTCGTGACCGGCATCGAAATGTTCCGCAAGCTGCTCGATAGCGGCCAAGCTGGTGACAACGTTGGCATTCTCCTCCGCGGTGTTGAAAAAGAAGGCATCGAGCGCGGCCAGGTTCTCGCTGCTCCGAAGTCCATTACTCCGCACAAGAAGGCCAAAGCCGAAATTTACGTCCTCACGAAGGAAGAGGGTGGCCGTCATACGCCGTTCTTCAACGGCTACCGCCCGCAGTTCTACTTCCGCACGACCGACGTGACCGGTATCGTTGTCCTCCCGAAGGGCGTCGAAATGATCATGCCTGGTGACAACGTCAACGTCGACATCGAGCTGATCGTCCCGATCGCGATGGAAAAGACTCAACGCTTCGCCATCCGCGAAGGCGGTCGCACCATCGGTGCCGGTCGTATCACCGAGATCACCGAATAAGGTCGTAACATTGTCCAAATTCCGACCGCCGAGGCCTCCCAAAGGGGCCTCGGCTGCGTCGTCTAAAAACCATAATATCACAGGCGTGTAGCTCAATTGGTAGAGTAGCGGTCTCCAAAACCGTTGGTTGGGGGTTCGATTCCCTCCGCGCCTGCCAAGTTTCCCACCATGAAAAACCCTTTCCGCAGCACCCGCATTTTCTTCGGCGAAATGGTCGACGAATTGAAGAAAGCCACTTGGCCCACCCGCCAGGAGCTGCGCGATTCCACGATCGTTGTCATCGTGGCGGCGGTCATTCTCGGCCTGTTCACCAGCATTAGCGACTTCGCCCTCTACCAAGTCGTCGACCTTTTCACCGGCCTCGTGACCAAGCTGGCCAGCTAAAACCTAACCTATGTCCGCTCAAACGACAGTTCCCGCCGACGCCCAGTGGTTCGCCGTCCACACGCTTTCCGGTCAGGAAAACAAGGTTAAACTCTACATCGAGAAGTTCAAAAAGCAGGAAGAACTCGAAGACTACATCTTTGAAATCCTCCTCCCCACCGAGGTCGTTTCCGAGGTCAAAGGCGGCAAAAAGACCACCAAGACCCGCAAGCTCTACCCGGGCTACGTCTTCCTCCAGATGAAGCTCTATGGCGAAGACAAAAAGGTCATCAACAAGCCGTGGTACTTCGTCAAAGAAGTTGCCGGCGTGATCGGCTTTGTCGGCGGTGATCATCCTGCGGCCCTTCGTCAGTCCGAGATCGACGAAATTCGCTCCCGCATCGAAGCCGCCAGCGGCAAGGAAGTGCCGAAAGTTCAGTACGAAACCGGGGAGGAAGTTAAAATCAACGACGGCGCTTTCGCCAACCTCACCGGACCGCATCGACGAAATCGATCCTGCGCGCGGCAAACTCAAAATCTCCGTCTCCATTTTCGGCCGTTTCACCCCGGTCGAACTCGAATACTGGCAAGTCCAGCGCATCACCGATTAATTTTTCGACTGGTGATATACGATTTCTGATTTCCTGCGCCTCTCTCGAAATCCGATCGGAATCAAAGGTCTCAAATCACAAATCATAAGTCCCAAGTCACAAGGTTCCTAACATGGCCAAGAAGATCCAAGGTTACATCCGTCTCCAGCTTCCCGCTGGCGCCGCCAATCCCGCTCCTCCCGTCGGTCCCGCACTCGGTGCCCAGGGCGTCAACATCATGGCGTTCTGTAAGGAGTTTAACGCCAAGACCAAAGACCAGAACGGCATGATTCTGCCGGTCGTCATCACGGTCTACTCCGACAAGAGCTTCACTTTCATCCTCAAGTCCCCGCCGGCTTCGGTTCTTCTCAAGAAGGCCGCCAACATCGCCGCTGGTTCCGCCAAGCCGAATCAAGATAAGGTCGGCAAGGTCACCAAAAAGCAGCTCGCCGAGATCTATAAAATCAAGATCAAGGACCTCAACGCCAAGGACGAGGCCGCTGGTATCAAGATCATCGCCGGCACCGCCCGCAACATGGGCATCGAGGTCGTCGACTAAACCTTTTGGGACGCCGGCCCCGTCGGCGTCTCGTTCTCAACCCTAACTCACCGCGGGAGTCTCGCCCGAGACGTTCGCACCGCAAGGAGTCATAAATGCCAACAAAAGCCAGTAAACGTTATCGCAGCGCCGTTCAGGTCGCTGATCTCACCAAGGACTATCCGCTCAAGGAAGCAGTGGACATCCTCGCCAAGTTCCCGAAGGCCAAGTTCGACGAGACTGTTGAACTCTCCTTCTGCCTCGGCGTGGACGCCGCCTCCGGCGACCAAAATGTGCGCGGAACCACGCCCCTGCCGAATGGTTCGGGTAAAAAGGTCCGCGTCCTCGTCTTCACTGACAACGCCAAAGCCGCCCTCGATGCTGGCGCTGATTACGCCGGTCTTCAGGACATGATGACCAAGATCAACGAAGGCTGGCTCGACTTCGATGTCGCCATCGCGACGACCGAAGCCATGAAAACCGTTCGTACGCTCGCCCGCGTCCTCGGTCCCAAGGGCCTCATGCCCAACCCGAAGTCCGGCACCGTCACCGACGACATTCCCGCTGGCATCAAGGCCGTCAAGGCCGGCCGCGTGGAGTTCAAGATGGACAAGACCGCCAATATCGGCGTCGGCATCGGCAAACGCTCTTTCACCCCCGCGCAGATCGTTGAAAACGCTGCCGCTGTGATCGACGCGATCGCAAAGGCCAAACCCGCCTCCTTCAAAGGTGGCATCTTCATCAAAACCGTCGCCCTTTCGTCCAGCCAGAGCCCGGCGGTCCACATCGCTTCGAGCGAATTCAACCAAGCCTAAACGACCTCCCGACCATGAGAGCCGAAAAACAATATTTGATCAGTGAGGTCGAGACCCACCTCAAGAAATCCGACTACGTCATCCTCGCGAACTTTTCCAAAGTCACCGTTTCTGACGTCGCCGAACTCCGCAACAAACTCGCTGCTGAAAAAGCCGAGTTCCACGTCGTCAAGAACAGCTCGTTCCGCGTCGCGGCCAAGGCCCTCGGCCTGCCCGATCTCGGTACGCTGACTGGCCCGACCGCCGTCGTCGTCGGTGGCAAAAACCCCGCTGGCGTTGCGAAGATCCTCAAAAAGTTCATGGAGGAAAAGCAGAAGCTCGAAGTGAAGATTGGCGTGATCGAAAAGAAAGCGATCAGCGCCGCCGACCTCTCCAAGATGGCCGATCTTCCTTCGATGGAAGCCCTCCGCTCCCAGCTGCTCGGCCTGTTCTCGCAGAACGCCGCCGCCTTCGTCCGCGTCCTCGACGCGAAAGTCAAAAAAGAGCAACCCGCTCCCGCCGCCTAACCAACTTAAACCCTTTTCGAAGGCGTGGCGTCCATCGGCGCGTCTTCGGATCCCAACCATCCACCGAGGTCCTGACTAGAAGATACGTCTTTTAAACGCGTTTCACTCCCGAAACCGCTAGCCACCTCAAGGAGAAAATCATGAGCACCATCACTAAAGACCAAGTCATCGAGTGGCTGTCCAGCCAGTCGGTCATCGACCTAGCCGCCCTTGTTAAAGACCTCGAAGGCAAGTGGGGCGTTTCCGCCGCCGCTGCCGTTGCCGTCGCCGCTCCTGGCGCCGCCGCCGCTGGCGCAGCTCCCGCTGCCGAAGCGCAGACCGAGTTCACCGTTATCCTCAAGGAAAGCGGCGCGAACAAGATCGGCGTCATCAAGGAAGTCCGTGCCATCACCGGCTTGGGCCTCAAGGAAGCCAAAGACCTCGTCGAAGGCGCACCGAAGCCCGTCAAGGAAAACGCCCCGAAAGCCGAAGCCGAAGAAATCAAGAAGAAGCTCGAGGCTGCCGGCGCCAAGGTCGAACTCAAGTAAGCGCTTGGCGATCAACGTCGCACACCGTTTTAACTTTTCAGGACAGGCCGTGTCTCTACGCGGCCTGTCCTTTGCCTTTTTTCAATTTTGTTCTTTGTTTGTTAACTCAGCCCCTGCTGGCCACGACCAAAACAGCAACCCGGCTGAACTTTTCGCGCTCCCGCGCACACGCTTTTCACTCAATTAACCGGGAACTCCCATGTCTGATCGCGCAAACTTCGGTAAACTCCGTGAAGTCATCCAACCGCCAAATCTGATCGAAATTCAGATCACGTCCTACCTGGACTTTTTGCAGAAAGGCGTTCCAGAAAAGCAGCGCAAGCCGCAAGGTCTTGAAGCCGTCTTCAAGGAAGTTTTCCCGATCGAATCCTACGACGGACGTCTCGTCCTCGAGTACGTTTCCTACACCCTCGGCGAGCCCAAGAACACCGAGATCGAGTGTATCCGTGAAGGCATTACCTACTCGGTTCCCCTCTATGTGAAGCTCCGCCTCCGCGAAGAGGACTTCATCAAGGACGAGGAAATCTACATGGGCGAAATCCCCATGGTTACGGAGCGTGGTTCGTTCATCATCAATGGCGCCGAGCGCGTCGTTGTTTCCCAGCTCCATCGTTCCCCCGGCATCGCGTTCGAAGTCACTCCGCACCCGAACGGCAAGCCGCTTCATTCTTTCCGCATCATCCCCGACCGCGGCACCTGGCTCGAAGTGCAGTTCGACAACAACGACCTGCTCTACGTCTACCTCGACCGCCGTCGTCGTCGCCGCAAGTTCCTCATCACGACCTTGCTTCGTTCGATTGGTTATAGCTCCGACATCGATATCCTCAATCTCTTCTACGAGATCAAGGACCTCAAAGTTTCCAAGGCCCTCGACATGGAAAACGTGTCGACCCTCGTGCTCGTTGAAGACGCCATCGACGCCCAGAAGGGTGTCGTGCTCGCCCGTGCGTTCGAACCCCTGACCAAGGCCGTCGTCCGCACCTTCGAGAAGCACGACATCACTACGATCCGCGTGATCGACACCGCGGTCGACGAAGGCGCCATCATCCGCGCCCTCAAGAAAGATCCGACTCGCAACGAAGAGGAAGCGCTGAAGGAAATTTACAAGCGCCTCCGCCCAGGCGAACCACCGACCACCGCCAACGCCAAGGCGCTCCTCAAGCGTCTGTTCTTCGATCCGAAGCGTTACGATCTCGGTCGTGTCGGCCGCTACAAGATTAACCAGAAGCTTGGTCTAAAGGTCGATATCGAACAACGCATTCTCGAGAGCGGTGATGTTACCGCCGCCACCAAGTACCTCGTTCGGTTGAAGAAGGGTGAGGGCGTGGTCGACGACATCGATCACCTCGGCTCCCGCCGCGTCCGTACCGTCGGCGAACTGCTCGCCAACCAGTGTCGCGTCGGCCTCAGCCGCACCGAGCGTCTCGTTCGCGAACGCATGACGATGTATGACCAGAGCGTTGATTCGATCACGCCGCAAAAGCTGATTAACCCAAAGGCTCTCACGACCGTCATCCGCGACTTCTTTGCCCGTTCGCAGCTGTCGCAGTTCATGGACCAGATCAACCCGCTCGCCGAGGTCACGCACAAGCGTCGTCTCTCCGCCCTCGGGCCTGGCGGTCTTAACCGCGAGCGCGCTGGCTTTGAAGTGCGCGACGTTCATCCGTCGCACTACGGTCGCATTTGCCCGATTGAAACGCCTGAAGGTCCGAACATCGGCCTTATCAACTCCCTCTCGACCTACGCCCGCGTCAACGAATTCGGCTTCATCGAAACGCCTTACCGCGTGTGCAAGGAAGGTCGCGTCACCGACAAGATCGAATACCTCACTGCCGACCAGGAAGAAGGCAAGATCATCGCCCAGGCCAACTCAGAGCTCGACGAAAAGAATCATTTTGTCGGTAAGGTAACGGTTCGTCAGCAGGGCAACTTCCTCGAAGTTCCCGCCGCCGACGTCAACCTGATGGACGTTTCGCCCAAGCAGGTCATTTCGATCGCGGCCGGCATGATTCCGTTCCTTGAGCACGACGACGCCAACCGCGCGTTGATGGGCTCGAACATGCAACGCCAAGGCGTGCCGCTCCTTCAAGCCGAAGCTCCTTTCGTGGGAACCGGCATCGAGGAGCGTGTGGCCCGCGACTCCAAGATCGTCGTCGTCGCCGACGAAGCTGGTGTTGTCGCCTCCGCCGATGCCAAACGCATCGTTATCACCAAAGACGGCGAGCTCCCGAAGAATTTCGACAAGAGCCCGAAGAGCGATCCCAAGAGCCACGTATTCGTTTACGAGCTCCGCAAGTTCATGCGCTCGAACGCCGGCACCTGCTTCAATCAGCGCCCCATCGTCAAGAAGGGCCAGAAGATCAAGGCCGGTGAAATCCTCGCCGACGGTCCTTGCACCGACAAGGGCGAGATGGCTCTCGGCCGCAACGTGCTCGTCGCGTTCATGCCTTGGAACGGTTACAACTTCGAAGACGCCATCCTGATCTCCGAGAAAGTTCTCAAGGAAGACATCTTCACCTCGATCCACATTCAGGAATTCGAGGTCACCGCCCGCGACACCAAGCTCGGGCCTGAGGAAATCACGCGCGACATTCCGAACGTCGGTGAAGAGGCGCTCAAGAACCTCGATCATAACGGCGTCATCCGCGTCGGTGCCGAGGTCAAACCCGGCGATATTCTCGTCGGTAAGATCACGCCGAAGTCGGAAACCGAACTCGCTCCCGAAGAAAAGCTGCTCCGCGCCATCTTCGGTGAGAAAGCTGCCGACGTTAAGGACACCTCGCTCGTGGTTCCCTCCGGCGTCACCGGTATCATCATGGATGTGAAGGTCTCCAGCCGTATCGATTTCGAGAAGGAGAAACTCTCTCCCTCCGATCGCCGCCGCCAGACCAAGCAGATCCAGGAAGATTACAAAACTCAGATGGACAAGTTGCGCGAAGGACTCACCGAGGCCCTCTCCAACATCCTCCTCGGCGAAAAAATTCCGCTCGATGTCGTCAACGGTCAGTCCGGCGAAATCATCATCCCCGCCAACCGCAAGATCACCAAGACGCTCCTCCGCAAGCTCGCCGCCGTCTCCAAGCACGTCGAGATCGACCCGTCCCCGGTTCGCATCAAGATCATGGAGATCATCGGGTCCTACCAATCGAAGTTCGACGAACTCGAACAAGATCGCGAGCGCAAGATCTCCGGCATCGAAGCCGGTGAAGACGCTGGCAACGGCGCCATCAAGCAGGTCAAGGTCTACGTCGCCACCAAGGAAAAACTCCAGGTTGGTGACAAGATGGCCGGCCGCCACGGTAACAAGGGCGTCGTCGCCAAGATCGTTCCCGAGGAAGATATGCCGTTCCTTCCGGACGGCACTCCGATCGAAATCTGCCTCAATCCGCTGGGCGTGCCTTCCCGCATGAACGTCGGTCAGGTTCTCGAAACGCACCTTGGTTGGGCCTGCAAAAAGCTCGGCCTCAAGGTTGCGACGCCGGTGTTCGACGGAATTCCTGAAAAGAAAGTCCGTGAATACCTCAAGGACGCCAAACTACCCAGTACCGGCAAGAGCCCGCTCTTCGACGGACGCACGGGTGAGAAGGTCGATCAAGAGGTCGTTGTTGGCTACATCTACATGATGAAGCTGAACCATCTCGTCTCCCACAAGATCCACGCCCGCGCCGTCGGTCCGTACTCGCTCGTCACGCAGCAGCCGCTGGGTGGCAAGGCCCAGTACGGCGGTCAGCGCTTCGGCGAAATGGAAGTGTGGGCGCTCGAAGCCTATGGCGCGGCGCACACCCTCCAGGAGCTCCTCACCGTCAAGTCCGACGACGTCCAGGGACGCACCAAGATCTACGAATCGCTCGTCAAGGGCGACAACACGCTGATCGCCGGCACGCCGGAATCGTTCAACGTCTTGATCAAGGAAATCCAGTCCCTCGGCCTCGACATCAAGCTCAACAAGCGCGACGCGCTGGGCTTCGGCGCCTAATCCGCCAAACCACGCGAACCCTTTAACAAAACATTCAGGGAAATATCTCAATGAGCATTCAACCCGCAGAAACCGCCGGCTCTGTCACAGCCCGTGAGGAAGTTCGTTCAACGCTTGGTCTCGACGAGAGTCCGTTCGATTGCGTTTCGATCACCGTTTCCTCTCCCGAAACCATCCGCAATTGGTCCAAGGGCGAAGTCAAAAACCCCGAGACCATCAACTACCGCACCTTCAAGCCCGAGCCAGGCGGCCTCTTCTGTCAGAAGATTTTCGGCCCCGTTCGTGACTACGAGTGCGCGTGCGGAAAATACAAGCGCATCAAATACAAGGACGTCGTCTGCGATCGCTGCGGCGTCGAAGTCACCATCGCCCGCGTTCGCCGCGAGCGCATGGGCCACATCGAGCTCGCCGTTCCTGTCGCTCACATTTGGTTCTTGAAGAGCATGCCGAGCCGCCTCGGCCTTCTCCTCGATATGACCGCCCGCTCCCTCGAGCGCGTGATCTACTACGAGAACTTCATGGTCACCGATCCGGGCAAAACCCCGCTCGAAATGAAGCAGCTCCTCACTGACACCGAGTACCGCCAGGCGCTCGACGAATACGGTGATGACTCCTTCGTAGCCAAGATGGGTGCTGAAGCCGTCCGTGAAGCCCTCACGAAGATGGACATGGAAGCCACTGTCGCCGAGCTCCAGGAGCAGATGCGCGCCACGCGTTCGAAGCAGATCAAAAAGAAGCTCTCGAAACGCCTGAAGGTCATCCAAGGCTTCATCCATTCGAAGTCCCGTCCCGAGTGGATGGTTCTCGAAGTGCTGCCCGTCATTCCGCCTGACCTCCGTCCGTTGGTTCCCCTCGAAGGCGGTCGTTTCGCCACCTCCGATCTCAACGACCTCTACCGCCGCGTGATCAACCGCAACAACCGGTTGAAAAACCTCATGCAGCTGAAGACGCCCGACGTTATTATCCATAACGAAAAGCGCATGCTGCAGGAGGCCGTTGACGCGCTCTTCGACAACGGCCGCCACGGCCGCCCTGTCACGGGCGCCGGCAACCGCCCGCTGAAATCGCTCTCCGACATGCTCAAGGGCAAGCAGGGCCGTTTCCGCCAGAACTTGCTCGGCAAACGCGTCGACTACTCCGGTCGTTCTGTCATCGTCATCGGTCCCGAGCTCAAGCTCAACCAATGCGGTCTTCCTAAAAAGATGGCGCTCGTTCTCTTCGAGCCGTTCATCATCCGCCGCCTGAAGGAACTCGGCTTCGTGCACACCGTCCGCGGTGCCCGCAAAATGATCGAGAAGAAGTCCCCCGAAGTTTGGGACATCCTTGAGGAAGTCACGAAGGGCCACCCGGTGCTGCTCAATCGCGCGCCGACGCTCCACCGTTTGTCGATCCAGGCCTTTGAGCCAATTCTGATCGAAGGCGAAGCCATCCGCATCCACCCGCTCGTCTGTACGGCTTACAACGCCGACTTCGACGGTGACCAGATGGCCGTGCACGTTCCGCTCTCCCTCGAAGCGATCATGGAGTGCAAGCTCCTCATGATGGCGACGTCGAACATCTTCTCGCCGTCCTCCGGCAAGCCGATTCTGACGCCTTCGCAGGACATCGTTCTCGGTGCTTATTACCTAACCATCGAACCCCGGAAAAAACCGGCCAAGACCGAACGCGTTCCCGTCCTCGCCGGACTCCAGGAAGTGCAGTTCGCGATTGCTGACGGCGCGCTCAAGAAGCACGATTGGGTCGAAGTCCCGAATCCCGACTACGGTCGCGACACGGTCTTCGGCAACAAGGAGAAGAAGACCCTCCGCACCACCGTCGGTCGCGTCATCTTCAACCAGATCTGGCCCTCCGCGCTCGGCTTCATCAACTTCGCCGTTCCGAAGAGCAAGCTCGGTGACCTCATCCTCAACACCTACAAGGTCGCGGGAAATCACGTCACTGTTGAAACTCTCGACAAGCTGAAGGAACTCGGTTTCCAAACCGCCTTCCAAGCCGGTATCTCGATCGGTATCGACGACATGATCATTCCGGAAGCGAAGAAGGACATCGTGTCCGACTCGCGTAAGAAGATCGCCGAAGTCGAAGGCCAGTTCAACAAGGGTATCATCACCGACGGCGAACGCTACAACAAGGTCGTCGATATCTGGACCAGCGCCACCGACAAGATCGCCAAGGAAGTCTTCGCCAAACTCGAAGGCAACGACGGCCGTCCTGAGGTCAACCCGGTCTACATCATGATGGACTCCGGTGCTCGTGGTAACAAACAGCAGGTTCGCCAGCTGTGCGGTACCCGCGACCTCATGGCCAAGCCCTCCGGCGAAATCATCGAACGCCCGATTCTTTCGTCCTTCCGCGAAGGTCTTACCGTTCTCGAATACTTCATCTCGACCCACGGCGCCCGTAAGGGTCTGGCGGATACAGCGCTCAAGACCGCTGACGCCGGTTATCTCACGCGCAAATTGTGCGACGTGGCCATGGACGTCATCATTGCCGAAGACGACTGCGGCGCTCGCGACGGTGTCTGGAAGAAAGCCATCTTCGAAGGCGACGACGAAATCGTTGCCCTCCGCGAACGTCTCATCGGTCGCTGCTCCAGCGACGACGTTTATAATCCGCTCAATCCGACCGAACTTCTCGTGGGTTCCGGCGAACTCATCACTGAGGAAACCGCCACCAAGATCGACGATTGCGGCATCGAACGCGTCAAAGTCATGTCGCCGCTCACATCGAACAGCCCGAGCGGTATCGACGCGAAGTCTTACGGCATCAATCCCGCAACCAACCGTATCGCCAAAATTGGTGACTCCGTCGGTATTATCGCCGCGCAATCCATCGGCGAGCCTGGCACGCAGCTCACCATGCGTACCTTCCACATCGGTGGTGTCGCGGCCGGTGGTTTCAAAACTCCTGAAATCCGCGTACGTTCCAATGGTGTAGTGAAGTACAAAGGCCTCCGCCTCGTGCCCACCGCCGACGGTGCCAGCATCGTGCTCAACAAAACCGGCACGATCCAGATCGTCGACGCCGAAGAGCGCGAACTCGAAACCTACAACATCGTTGTCGGCTCCTACCTGCCGGTTGGCGATGGCGAGAAGATCGAGAAAGGTCAGGTCCTCGCTCAATGGGATCCGTACAACATCCCCGTTCTCTCCGAGAAGGGTGGTACGCTTGTCTTCAAGGACATGATCCCCGGTGTCACCGTGAAGCGCGAACTCGACGAATCGTCGGGCCGCATCGCGACCGTCGTCATCGAGCACAAGGAAGACCTCAATCCGCAGATCGAAATCCGCGACGAAAAGAACAAGCCTCTCGCGGCTTATTCGATTCCTGTTGGCGCCCAGATCGCGGTCAACGAAGGCGACACCATCGCCCCCGGTGCCTTGCTCGCCAAGACGCCCCGCGCCGCCTCGAAGACCAAGGACATTACCGGTGGTCTCCCCCGCGTCGCCGAGCTCTTCGAAGCCCGTCGTCCGAAGGATGCCGCTGAAATGGCCCGCATCGATGGCGTCGTTTCATTCGAAGGCACCGTCCGCGGCAAGCGCAAGCTCGTCGTGAAAAACGACGAAACCGCGCAGGAAGAGGAACACCTCATCCCGACCGGCAAGCACATCATCGTCCAACCCGGCGACGTCGTGCACAAAGGCCAGCATCTCACTGAGGGTTCGGCTGACCCGCACGAAATCCTCGAAATCCTCGGGCCCTCCGCGCTCTACGACTTCCTCATCTCTCAAGTCCAGGAAGTTTACCGCCTGCAGGGTGTGACGATTAACGACAAGCACATCGAGATCATCATCCGCCAGATGCTCCGCAAAGTCCGCATCACCGATCCGGGCGACAGCGAGTACTTCTGGGGCGAGCAGGTCGACCGCTTGGCTTTCCTCGCTGACAACAAGCGCATCGAAGAAGCCGGTGGCAAACCCGCCGAAGCTGAGCCGATCCTCCTTGGCATCACCAAGGCCTCCGCTCGAAACCGAAAGCTTCATCTCGGCTGCCTCCTTCCAAGAAACCACCCGCGTGCTTACCGACGCCTCAACGCTCGGCAAGGTCGACATGCTCCGTGGCTTCAAGGAAAACGTCATCATGGGTCACCTCATCCCGGCTGGTACCGGTCTGCCGAGCTACAAAAAGCTCAAGATCGGCCTTCCCTTCGGTGCTGATATCCCGGCTGCCGAAGAAGTGGTGAAAACCGAAGAAGCCAGCTAAGAACTGATTTCTCGACCCACAGAAGCCGTTCGATCCAAACAAACTTCAAAGCCGTGAGCCAAAACTCACGGCTTTTTCATTTTATTACCGAAGAAAAAGCATGCCTTCAGTTTCCAAAATTTACGTCAATTGGGTAAAATTTTCGCTTGCAATTTCTCCTGAAAAAAAGAGTCTTTAATTCCCTCCCGCCAAAAACCGCAACGTAGAGCTTAGCTCCGTTCGGTTTAATCGCCCGGCCTCGTGCCGGGCGATTTTTTTTGCCCATTTTACTAACGCCCCAAGAAGTGGTTATGACAATACGGGGTGTCCGTCATTCACGAAATTCGACCACAAAACGCTTGGCCTAAACTTCGTTACACCGGGTCAAAATCGTGTGCTGCAGAAGGCTGACGGCCTCTTAGACAAATTTCTTCGGAGCTATTTTGTGCTCCGCCTCTCGTTTGGCCCGTGAATATGCCTCGGTTAAAGGCAAAGTTTAGCCAGGGAAGAATCGTCGGACCGACCAATGACGCTTAGCGTTTACGATATTCTTTTTGGACTGGCGCCTTTCGTCCAGCGATCCGCGCTCAAAAATGAATTATCGAGTCAAATGGTCGCCTGGGATAATTGGCCCAAGTCTCGGTTTGTTTTAACTCAGCTTAAAATAGCGGTAATAAAAGGTTAGTGAATTCCCGGGATTCGCAACATGCTTGGTTCTTTCATGTAGTTTCTGTTTTTCCTTGGCAGAGGCACGGGCCGCGTCTGCGGCGCGAAATTCCCCTGGGAAACAATCGATTTCTTCCGTTGGGTCACGCGTGCGTTCAGGAATACTTGGATGACGAACTTTTATATAGAGGTAATTGCCGGGTGAAATCGGGAGCCTTGTTTGGAGGAATTGATGCCCGAGTCCGCACAGGCCTCTTTGGGCATGGTTGATTTTTGGGGAAAGCGGTTCGCGTCGTCACCTTAGCCGGATTGCCTTGATGAGCGCACGGGAACGAGGGGAGTAAAACGAGTATGTTTGTTTTTTAGGCAGCTTCTCGGTGAAACGTTTTTCCGTTCGTTATGACGAGATTGAGCTGCAAATACGTTTCTTTTTCAGAGGAGAAAGAGAAGGGCAGGGGATTTGGGCTTGCATAGAGGATATGGGACATGGTGTTCTGACCCTCCCTATTTTTCGCTCAGTCTTGCGCGTTGTCTGCTCCCGGGTGGATGACGCTTTTATTACCGAAAATTCGCGACGACCTCGCCGAATCTTCACGCAGTTTACTTTTCTCGAAAAAGTGCTTGCCGACAATTTGGCGGCTGGTACTTTTCGCGTCTTTTCCTCATTTCAGACCCTTTTCCGATATGCCGACCATCAATCAACTCGTTCGCAAAGGCCGCCGCAAGGTGACGGCCAAGTCCAAGTCTCCGGCCTTGGCTGGCAACCCCTTCCGTCGTGGCGTTTGCGTGCAGGTCATGACCCGCACGCCCAAGAAGCCGAACTCCGCCATCCGTAAGGTCGCGAAGGTTCGTCTCACGAACGGCAACGAGGTGATCTCCTACATCCCTGACGAAGGTCACAACCTCCAGGAGCACTCGATCGTGCTCGTACGTGGTGGCCGTGTTAAGGATCTCCCCGGCGTTCGTTACCATATCGTCCGCGGTACGCTCGACGCCACCGGTGTTGAGAAACGTCGTCGCTCCCGTTCCAAGTACGGCGTCAAACGCCCGAAGGCCGCCAAGTAAAAACCGTTCTTTTTAATTAATCCTATTTCGTCATGTCACGCCGCCACAGAGCCGAAAAACGTCAAGTTGTCCCCGACATTCGCTACAGCAGCCCGCTCGTAGCCCATCTCGTCAATGTCATCATGAAGAGCGGCAAGAAGAACCTTGCCCAGCGCATCGTTTACGGTGCCTTCGAGAAGGTCTCTGAGAAACTCGGCAAGGGCGACCCGGTCGACCTGCTGATTGGCGCGCTGGAAAACGCCCGCCCCCGCCTTGAAGTCAAGAGCCGCCGCGTTGGTGGTGCGACCTATCAAGTCCCGGTTGAAATTTCGTACGAGCGTCAGGAAAGCCTCGCGCTCCGTTGGATCGTTGACGCTGCTGGTTCCCGCAAGGGCGTGCCGATGCGCGAAGCTCTCGCCGCCGAAATCGTCGATGCCTATAACAATACGGGCACCGTGGTGAAGAAGAAGGAAGATACCCACAAGATGGCCCAGGCCAATCGCGCCTTCGCCCACCTTCGCTGGTAACCCTCAACGCCGGTCCCATCCAACATGTCCGACGCCGCCACACCTACTATTACTGTCGTTACCGACAAGGCCAAGATTTCCTCGGTCAACGCCAAGGATCGTCCGTTCCCGCTCGAATGGACGCGCAACATTGGCATTGCCGCGCATATTGACGCCGGCAAGACCACCTGCACCGAGCGCATTCTTTTCTACTCGGGCGCCGTCCACAAGATGGGCGAAGTGCACGAAGGCACCACCGTCACCGACTGGATGGAACAGGAGCGCGAGCGTGGTATCACGATTACCGCCGCCGCCATTTCCTGCGCTTGGAACTCCTCGTGCGGTCCTTGGAAAGGCATCAAGCAACGTATCAACATCATTGATACTCCCGGACACGTTGACTTCACCGCTGAAGTCGAACGCTCCCTCCGTGTGCTCGACGGCGCGGTCGCCGTTTTCTGCGCCGTTGCCGGTGTGCAGCCTCAGTCTGAAACCGTTTGGCGCCAGGCCAACAAGTACCGCGTTCCCCGCCTCGCGTTCATCAACAAGATGGACCGCGTTGGCGCCGACTTCTTCCGCGCTGTCTCCGAAATGCGCGAAAAGCTCAAGGCCAACGCTCATCCTCTTTTCATTCCGATCGGCAAAGAAGAAAACTTCTCCGGTGTGGTCGATCTTGTGCAGAACGTCGCTTATTCCTTCGCGGAAGACCCGGCCGATGTCCTTGGTCTTAACCCCAAGACGATGCCGATTCCGGACGACATGGCTGCGCAGGCCAAGGAATACCGCGACAAGCTGATCGAAGCCGTTTCCGATTTCGACGACGTCATTGCCGAAAAATATCTCGGTGGCGAAGAAATCAGCGTTAACGAGCTCATGCTTGGCGTCCGCAAGGCCACCATTTCGCTCAAGTTCACGGGCGTCATTCCTGGTTCTGCCTTCAAGAAGAAGGGCGTTCAGCGCCTCCTTGATTGCGTCGTCAACTACCTCCCAAGCCCGATCGACGTCCCTCCGATGAAGGGTCAAGATAGCGATGGCAAGGAAGTGGAAGCCGTTGTCAGCGATTCCGCCAAGCTTGCCGGCCTCGCCTTCAAGCTTTGGAACGATCCTTTCGTCGGCCGCCTGGTTTTCTACCGCGTTTACACCGGCCAGATCAAGAAGGGCATGACCCTCTACAATCCGCGCACCCGCCGCACTGAGCGCCTCAGCCGCCTCGTGCTCATGCGCGCCGTTGATCGCGAAGAAATCGAACTCGCTTACGCGGGCGACATCTGCGCGCTCGTCGGTATCAAGGACGTCATCACCGGCGACACGCTGTGCGACGAAGATTTCGACATCCGTCTTGAACCACCGTCCTTCCCCGAGCCTGTTATCTCGATGTCCATCGAGCCAAACTCGAAGGGCGATCAGGAAAAGATGGGCACCGCTCTTCAGCGTCTCGTGGCGGAAGATCCGACCCTCCGCGTCAAGACCGATCCGGACACCGGCCAAACCATTCTCGCCGGCATGGGCGAACTCCACCTCGACATCATCCGCGACCGCATGAAGCGCGAGTTCAAGGTTGAGGCGACCGCGGGCAAACCGCAGATCGCTTACCGCGAAACCATTTCCAAGCCTGCTGACGGTGAAGGTAAATTCATCCGCCAGTCCGGTGGTAAAGGTCAGTACGGCCACGTCGTGGTCAAACTCGAACCAAACGAAAAGGGCAAAGGCGTCGAAGTCATCAACGAAATCGTTGGCGGCGTCATCCCGAAGGAATTCATCAAGCCCGCGACCGAAGGTATTCTTGAAGGTGCGAACAACGGTGTCGTTGCCGGATATCCGGTGGTCGACGTCAAGGTGCGCATTGTCGACGGTTCCTTCCACGAAGTCGACTCGTCGGAACTCGCGTTTAAGATGGCTGGTATCTTCGGCTTCAAGGAAGCGATGAAGAAGGCCAATCCGATCCTCCTTGAACCCATCATGGGCGTCGAAGTCACCACGCCTGAAGATTACCAAGGCGATCTCATGGGCGACATCAACCGTCGTCGTGGCACCATCCAAGGCATCGAAAACAAGGGCGGCGCCTGCATCATCAACGCAGCCGTTCCGCTCGAAATGCTCTTCGGCTACGTCACCGACATTCGTTCTCTCTCGAAGGGCCGTGCCAGCGCCGGCATCACGCCGTCGCACTTCGAACAAGTTCCAAACTCCCTCCTCGCCAAGATCGTCGAGACTTCCTCGAAGGCTCCGGCTCGCAGCTAAACCCTCGTTCTTTTTATCGCCATGAAAGGCCAACGCATTCGCATCAAACTCCAAGGCTTCGACTATCGCGTGATCGACCAGTCCGCTTCGGAGATTGTCGAGACCGCCAAGCGCTCCGGCGCCCGCGTGTCCGGCCCGATCCCGCTCCCGACCCGCGTCGAGAAGCTCTCGGTCAACCGCTCGCCGCACGTCGACAAGAAGTCGATGGAGCAGTTCGAGACCCGCACGCACAAGCGTCTCATCGACATTATCGAACCCACCGCCCAGACCGTGGACGAGCTCAAGAAGCTCAACCTCCCGTCCGGCGTCGACATCACCATCAACGTCTAACACGCACCCATTTTAGTATCCTAACAGTTCATACATAGCAGTTGCTCATGTGCGCCCCGCGCACCGCTGAGTCCCTCGCTAATGTAGGTACCAAACGGAAAACCTTCCACCTACCACTTAGCCCATGACCTCTACGCTCCTAGGCAAAAAAATCGGAATGACGCAGGTCTACGACGCTCAAAACGTCCTAGTTCCCGTCACCGTGGTTGAAGCCGGTCCCTGCCCGGTCGTCCAAGTCAAGACGACCCAGACCGACGGCTACAACGCCGTTCAACTCGGCTTCTCCAAGAAAAAGGAAAAGAACACCGCGAAGGCCGAACAGGCTCACGCCAAAAAGGCCGGTCTCGAAGAGACGCCCCGCGTGATCAGCGAACTTCGCTTCGATGGCGAGCCCACCCTCAAGGTTGGCGATGTCGTAACGGTTTCGGTTTTCGCCGAAGGCCAGTTCGTCGACGTCATCGGCATCACCAAGGGCAAAGGCTTCCAAGGTGTCGTCCGCCGCTTCCGCGTCGGCGGCGGTCCCGCCTCCCACGGTTCGATGTTCCACCGCCGCATCGGCGCCATCGGTCAACGCCAGACTCCTGGCCGCACCTGGCGCAACCAGAAAATGCCCGGTCACATGGGCAGCGAAAAACGCACCGTGCAGAATCTCCGCATCGTGAAGATTCTCCCGGAAAAGAACCTCATCCTCGTGAAGGGTGCGATCCCCGGCGCCAACGGCGACGACGTCATCGTCCGCTCCGCCATCAAGGGTCAGCCCAAAAAAGCCTAACCACCCGGAGGAACTAGCAAATGAAACTTAAAGTTTTCACATCCGACGGCACGTCCTCGAGCGAACAAGATTTCGCCGGATTCCCGACCTTCGAAGGCGATCGTGGCCTTCAGGCAGTCAAGGAAGTCATCGTCGCCATCAACGCCAACAACCGTCTCGGCACGCATTCCACCAAGACCCGCGGCGAAGTCCGCGGCGGTGGCAAGAAGCCCTGGAAGCAAAAGGGCACCGGTCGCGCCCGCGCCGGCTCCATCCGCTCGCCCCTTTGGGGTGGTGGTGGCGTCGTGTTCGGCCCGAAGCCCCGCGATTATTCCAAGAAGATCAATTCCAAGGTCAAAGCCCTCGCTTTCAGCCGCGCGCTCTTTGATCGCGCCACTGCAGGTGACATCGATGTCATTGAAAGCTTCGTTTCTTCCACGGCCAAAACCAAGGAAGTGAACCAAGTGATCGGTCGCATCGCCCCGAAGGGCAAGGTCCTCGTCGTCGACGCTGCCTTCGCTCCCGAAGCCACCCGCGCCGCGCGCAACATCGAACGCGTCAGCATGCAGGAAGCGTCCAAGCTCAACACCCTCGACCTGGCCCAGTACCAGAAGATCATCGTCTCCTCGGTCGCCCTCGAGAAAATCATCGCCCGCGTCAACGGAGGTCAGTCATGAACAAAACCGACAAAGTACTGAAGCTCGTCCGTCTCACGGAAAAATCGAACAAGCTCTCGGCCGAACTCGGCCAGTACACGTTCGAAGTTTTCAAGGACGCCAACAAGCACTCCATCGCCGCAGCGGTTGAAAAGGCCTTCAAGGTCACCGTCACCCGCGTTAACACGCAAAATTACCGCGGCAAAAACAAACGCAGCCGCCAGGGCCAGCCCAGCACGACCTCCGACTACAAGAAGGCGATCGTCACGCTCAAGGCCGGCGACAAGATCGAACTCGTCTAACCGACGTCTACCGGAAAATACCAACATGGCTATCAAACCTTTCCGCCGCCCGCTCACGCCCGCCCAACGTTTCACCTCGCTGAACGATGCAGCCGGCGTGTCCAAGAAGCGCCCAGAGCGCGCCCTCACCGAATCCAAGTCGAAGACCGGTGGCCGCAACGTCTACGGCCGCGTGACCTCGCGTCACCGCGGTGGTGGTCACAAGCAGCTCTACCGCATCATCGACTTCAAGCGTGCCGAACTCGACCAGCCCGCCAAAGTGCAGGCCATCGAATACGATCCCAACCGCACCGCGCACATCGCGCTCATCTCTTACGCCAACGGCGTGAAGAGCTACATCCTCGCTCCCGAGGGTCTGCAGGTTGGCGCGATGATCGTCGCCTCGAACAAGGCCACGACCAACGATTTTCTCGTTGGCAACAACTTCCCGCTAGAGCTAATCCCGCCCTCGACGAAGGTCCACGCGGTTGAGCTCGTCCCCGGTCGCGGCGCCCAGATCGCCCGCTCCGCCGGTGCCGCGCTCGAACTCGTCGCCGTCGAAAACGGCAAGGCCACGCTCAAGATGCCCTCCGGCGAACTTCGCTTCGTTAACCCGAAGTGCCGCGCCACGATCGGCACCGTCGGCAACCTCGACCACAACAAGCAGTCCTTGGGCAAAGCCGGTCGCAAGCGCTGGCTCGGCATTCGTCCGACCGTCCGCGGTATGGCGATGAACCCCGTCGATCACCCCAACGGTGGCGGTCAGGGTAAGTCCAAGGGTGGTGGCGGCCGTCAGCAGCTCGTCTCCCCGTGGGGTCAGCTCGCCAAAGGCTTCCCGACCCGCCGTCGTTCGAAGCCCTCGAACGCCCAAATCATCACTCACCACAACGGCCGCAAGCCGCGCGGTCAGAAGTAACCCCGAACCTTTCGCACCATGGCACGTTCCATCAAAAAAGGCTTTTTCGTTGATCTGCACCTCCTCGAAAAAATCGAGAAGGCAGTCAAAACCGGCGCCAAGAAGCCCATCCAGACTTGGTCGCGTCGTTCGACCATCACGCCCGACTTCATCGGCCACACCTTCAATGTTCACAACGGCAAGGCGTTCGTCGCCGTGTACGTCACCGAGAACATGGTCGGCCACAAGCTCGGCGAATTCGCTCCGACCCGCGTCTTCAAGGCGCACGGCGGCATGACCCGCAAAGAAATCTAACTTTTAACCAAAACCAAAAGGGCAGGGTGCCGCTCGCGCGACGCTGCTGCCGCCTCCGAAAACGAAGGAATCCCGCACACATGGAAATCCAAGCCCTCACACGCTACGCGCGCATGTCTCCTAAAAAGATGCGCGAAGTCGCTCGCACCGTTCAAGGCCGCAAGGCCACCGAGGCGGTCGATCTGCTCACGCTCATCCCGCGCAAATCCGCGCGTCTCATCGTCAAGACGCTCAAGAGCGCCATCGCGAACGCCGAGAACAACAACAACCTCTCCGCCGACTCCCTCGTCGTGAAGAGCGCCATCATCGAAAACGGCCCGGTCCTGAAACGCTTCAAGGCCGCCGCTCGCGGTTCCGCCGCGCCCCGCCGCAAGAAGATGTCCCACATCCGCATCGTCCTCTCGGACGGCAACACCAACTAACCTTCGCCATGGGCCAAAAAACCAATCCTACAGGTTTCCGTCTCGCCGTCCGCCGCAACTGGCAGTCCCGCTGGTACGCGACCAAAAAAGATTTCGGCAAGCTCCTCGCCGAAGACCAGCTGATCCGTGAGAAACTCATGGAAAAGCTCAAGCAGGCCTCCGTGCCGCGCATCTTCATCGAGCGCGCCTCGAACCGCGTCCGCGTCAAGATCTACACCGCCCGTCCCGGCATCGTCATCGGTCGCAAGGGCCAGGAAATCGAGAAGATCAAGGAAGAGCTCGCGAAGCTCACCGGCAAAGAAATCCTTCTCGACATCCAGGAGGTCAAGAAGCCCGAGATCGAAGCCCAGCTCGTCGCTGAGAACGTCGCTCTCCAGCTTGAACGCCGCATTGCTTTCCGCCGCGCCATGAAGAAGGCCGTTGAAATGGCCATGACCCTCGGCGCCGAAGGCATCCGTATCCAATGCTCCGGCCGTCTCGGTGGCGCTGATATCGCCCGCCGCGAATGGCAGCGCAAAGGCCGCGTGCCGCTGCACACCCTGCGCGAAAACATCGACTACGGATTCTCCGAGGCGAAGACCGTCTACGGCAAGATCGGCGTCAAATGCTGGATCTGCAAAAAAGAAGCCGACAACAACTAATCCGCCCCTCCAAGGCACAAGACTTTAGGAGAATTCCTCCATGGCTCTCTCACCCGCACGCACCAAATATCGTAAATCGCAGAAAGGCTCACGCGCCGGAAATGCAAAGCGCGGCAATACGCTCGCCTTCGGCGATTTCGGCCTGCAATCCCTCACCCGCGGTCCCATGACCGGCCAGCAGATCGAGGCCGCGCGCGTCACCATCTCGCGCCACCTCAAACGCAAGGGCAAACTCTGGATCCGCGTGTTCCCGCACAAGCCCGTCACCAAGAAGCCCGCCGAAGTGCGCCAAGGCCAGGGTAAGGGTCCGGTCGAGTTCTACATCGCCCAGATCCGCCCCGGCGCCGTTCTCTTCGAACTCGCCGGCGTTCCTGCCACCATCGCCAAGGAGGCCTTCCGCCTCGCCGACGCGAAACTGCCCTTCCACTGCCGTTTCATCGTGCGTGAAGGCATCGCCACCTAACTGTAACCGCCAAACGGATACGCAACATGACTTCCAAAGAAATCCGCGACCTCTCGGTTACCGAGATTGAAACCAAGCTCCGCGAAGCCCGCGAGCAGCTCCTCCAACTCCGCCTGCGCAAGAACACCGGCCAGGTCGAAAAGACCCACGAGATCCGCGTGCTCCGCAAGGACATTGCCCGCCTCGAAACCGTCCGCACCCAGAAAAAGGCCGCCGCCTGAACCCAGGTCCACCGCCAATAACCTTTAAAGACCATGTCCTCTCCGACACGTAACAAACGCAAAGACCTCATCGGCTTCGTCACCAGCCGCTCCGGCGACAAATCGATCAAGGTGACCGTCCCCTTCAAGACGCCGCACCCGCGTTACCACAAGGTCGTCAATCGCAAGACCGTCGTGCACGTTCACGACGAGAAGAACGAGACCAAGGTCGGCGACAAGGTCGAGATCATGGAATCCCGCCCGATCAGCCGCCTCAAGCGTTGGCGCGTCATCCGCGTCATCGAGGCTGCCGTCGTCGCCAGTGCCGCCGTGACCGAGGCCGACGTCGCCGAAGCCGTGCCCACCAAGACCACCCAGAGCAACTCTGCTCCGGAAACCTCCGCCTAACCAATCAACATCAGGAGGCTCCCGCCATGATCCAACTACGTTCCATTCTCGAAGTCGCCGATAACACCGGCGCCCGCAAGGCCGCCTTCATCAGCCGCAAAGGTCAAAACACCGACACCGCGGCCGTGGGCGACATCATCACCGTTCACATCAAGGAAAGCACCACCGATGCCACCGTGAAGAAGGGCGAGGTCGCCAAGGCCGTCGTCGTTCGCACCAAGGCTCCGGTTCGTCGCTCCGACGGCAGCTACCTTCGCTTTGACAGCAACGCGATCGTCATCCTCGGCACCGACGGCAATCCCAAGGGCACCCGCATCTTCGGCCCGGTCGCTCGCGAACTGCGCGCGAAAAACTTCATGAAGATCATCTCGCTCGCTCCGGAGGTCCTCTAACATGGCTACGAAATTTCACGTCAAACGCGGCGACCAAGTCGTCGTCATCGCCGGCTCCCACAAGGGCAAGTCGGGCAAAATCCTCGAAGTGCTGCCCTCGAAAGAGCGCGCCGTCGTCGAAGGCGTTGCGATGATCAAGCGGCATCTCAAGAAGTCGCAGGAGCATCCCAATGGCACGATCTCCGAACGCGAAGGCTCGATTCACATTTCGAACCTCATGAAGCAGGCCGACTTCGACAGCAGCAAACGCGCGAAGAAGACTGCCTAACCGAAAGCGAAGGAATAAATTTCAAGGTTCAAGTCACGAGTCATCAGCCCTGTTCGCAGTTTTCTTGGCCCTCGCCACTTGGTTCTTGATCCCTTCTTCGCCAAAGCACAACGTCGACCCTTTTCACCTTTAAAACACAACTCTCCATGCCTCCGGGTCGGAAATCCGGTGGCCTCGCACCAATGAGCAGTTACACACCCGTCCTCAAAAAACTCTACACCGAGCAGGTCGTTGCCGAGCTCGTGAAGAGCCGCGGCTACAAGAACAAGCACCAGATCCCGAAGATCACCAAGATCGTGCTTAACACCGGTATCGATGCCGATGCCGACAAGAACCAGATCGCCGACGCCGCTCGCGACCTCGGCCTCATCGCCGGTCAAAAGCCCGTGCTTACCCGCACCCGCAAGGCGATCTCGAACTTCAAGCTGAAGCCCAACCAGGTCGTTGGCGCTTTCGTTACCCTCCGTGGCAATGCCATGTGGGAATTCCTTTACCGCCTCCTCGCCGTCGCTCTCCCGACCATCCGCGACTTCCGCGGTGTTTCGCCCAAGCTTGACGGCCAGGGCAACTACAACCTCGGCGTCACCGACTTCACCATCTTCCCCGAAATCACCGTGGAAAACGTGAAGAAACAAATGGGCCTCGACATCACCATCGTCACCACCGCTGAGACCGACGAAGAAGGTCGCGAACTACTCAAGCTCCTCGGCATGCCCTTCCGTCGTTCGGAAGCCGCTCCGGCCAAAGCCAACAACGCCGCGTAATTTCAAAATAGCTCATCGCCATGCCGAAAACCTCCGCCATCGAACGCAACAAGAAGCGCATCCGCCTCGTTGAAAAATACAAGGTCAAGCGCGCCGAGCTGAAAGCGATCCTCGCCAACCCCGCCACGCCCGACGAAGAGTTCTTCGCCGCGCAGAAAAAGCTGGCCAAGCTCCCCCGCAATTCCTCGGCCGTCCGCGTCCGCAACCGCTGCTCGCTCTCCGGCCGCCCTCGCGGTTTCAAGCGCAAGTACGGCGTCTCCCGTCTCACCTTCCGCGAACTCGCGCTCGCCGGCAAAATCCCCGGCGTCACGAAATCCTCCTGGTAAACTTTTTAGCCGGGAGTCGGATATGACCCGGCGACAACCAACCAACATCCACCATGACCGATCCAGTCAGTGACTTCCTCACCCGCCTCCGCAATGCGTCGAAGGCCGGACTCGCCGAATGCGTTTGCCCGCATTCCAAACTCAAGGAAAGCCTCGCCGGCATCCTTGCCGCCGAAGGCTATGTCTCCGGACACAGCAACGGCACCGACGAACTGGGCCACAAGACCCTCGTCGTGAAAATGAAGTACGTCGATAACGCTCCCGCGATCACGAACCTCACCCGCGTTTCCACGCCGGGCCGCCGCCTCTACTACCGCTACACCGAAATTCCGCGCGTCCTCAACGGCCTCGGCATCAGCATCCTCTCGACTTCGAAAGGCCTGCTGAAAGACCAAGACTGCCGCCGCCAGAAGCTGGGTGGTGAACTCGTCTGCAACGTCTGGTAACCGGAGATCGAATACACATGTCCCGCATCGGCAAAGTTCCCGTTCCCATTCCTGACAAAGTCAAAGTCGCCATCACCGATGGCACTGTTCTTGTTGAAGGACCAAAAGGAAAAGTTTCCAAAACGTTTTCTCCCGTCGTGAAGATCACCGTGGCCGACAAAAAGGTCACCGTGGCTCCCCTCGAGGAAACCCGTTTCGCCGGCGCCATGTATGGCACCGCGCGCTCCATCATCGCCGGCATGGTTAAAGGCGTGACCGAAGGCTACACCAAGGAGCTCGAAATCCAAGGCGTCGGCTTCAAGGCCAACCTCAAGGGCAAGCAGCTCGACCTCGCGCTCGGCTACTCGCACCCGATCCTCTTCGACATCCCGGAGGGCATCAAGATCACCGTCACCGACCAGACCAAGCTCAAGATCGAAGGTGCTGACAAGCAGCTCGTCGGAGCCGTCACCGCCAACATCCGCGCCTACTATCCGCCCGAGCCTTACAAGGGCAAAGGTGTCCGTATCGTTGGCGAACGCGTCCGCCGCAAGGAAGGCAAGACCGTCGCTTAATCGCGAACCGGTTGCTCCTCCTAAATCGCAAACTTTAAAACACAGATTCCAAAGTGAACACTATCCGCAAAGCAGACCTGCTCCAGAAACGCCGCTGGAGAATCCGCAAGAAGGTCAAAGGCACCGCCGAACGTCCGCGCCTCGCCGTTCGTTTCTCCGGCAAGCACATTTACGCCCAAGCCATCAACGACGACACCGCCAAGACCCTCGTCTTTCTGTCGAGCCTCGACGCCGAACTTCGCAAAAAGAAGCTCGCCGCCAACCTCGCCGGCGCGAAGGAACTCGGTGCCGCTTTCGCCTCCAAGGCCAAGGCCGCCGGTGTCAACACCGTCGTCTTCGACCGCTCTGGCGCTCCCTACCACGGTAAAGTTAAAGTATTCGCAGAAGCCGCTCGTGAAGGCGGTCTCGTATTCTAATCACACATGAGCACCGAAACCAATTCTCCGACCTCCCCGGAAGCCGCTCCTGCACCTTCTGGCCAGCCTCGCGAATCCTATCGCGGTGGCGGTCGCCGTGATTCCAATCGCGGACCCCGTCGTGACAACCGCAGCCCTGAAAAGGCCGAGGGCGAATCCGACATGGTCGAAAAAGTCGTCTTCATCAACCGCTGCGCCAAAGTCGTTAAAGGCGGCCGTCGTTTCAGCTTCTCCGCGCTCGCCGTCGTCGGCGATCGCAAGGGCAACATCGGCATCGGCTACGGCAAGGCAAACGAAGTGCCGGACGCCATCAAGAAGAGCACAGAGCACGCCAAGAAGCACCTCGTCAACGTCAAGCTCAAGGGTGATACCATCCCCCACGACGTTCTCGGCGAATACGACGGTGGCCGAGTTCTCCTCAAGCCCGCGTCGCCTGGTACCGGCCTCATCGCTGGTGGCGGTGTGCGTGCTGTGCTTGAAGCTGCTGGCGTCAAGAACGTGCTGACGAAGTCGATGGGCTCGAACAACCACATTGCCGTGGTTCACGCGACCCTCAACGGTCTCCGCCAGCTTCGCCTCGCCGAGCAGATCAAAGCGACCCGCCAAGCCTCTTAATTAAAATCATCCGAGTCCTGCCCGCATAACCAAGCGGGTAGGGCGCTATCGAGGAACACAAATGAAACTTCACGAACTCAAGAACGTTAAAGGTGCTGTGCACCGCAAGAAGCGCGTAGGCTGCGGCGAAGGCAGCGGCCACGGCAAGACCTCGGGCAAAGGTGGCAAAGGCCAGACCGCCCGTTCCGGTGGCTCCATCCGCCCCGGTTTTGAAGGCGGCCAGATGCCCCTTTACCGCAAGCTCCCGCACCGCGGCTTCAACAACTACAACTTCCGCACCAGCTACGCCACGATCAACGTTGGCGACCTCGCGGCGCTCGATGCCTCGGTTTCCGAGGTCAATGCCGAGGTTCTCAGCCAGGCCGGTCTCATCCGGGCTGACGGTGCTCAGCTCAAGATTCTTGGCACGGGAGAAATCAGCCGCGCGCTGAAGGTCACCGCCGCCAAGTTCTCCGAGTCCGCCAAGGCGAAACTCGAGAAGGCTGGTGGCCAGGCTATCGTCGCCTGAGCCCTTCAAATCTGGAATTCGAAATCGGAATTTAACCAATTCATACTGGCTAAATCCGATTTCGAACTCAAAGATCGTCCTTTTTCAATCTGACCACATAACCCCGTGCTATCCGCATTCACGAACTCGATGAAGATTCCCGAGCTCCGCTCGCGAATTTTCTACACCTTGGCACTGTTGTTCATTGCGCGTGTTGGCGCGCATATCCCGCTCCCGGGTATCGATCCCGAACCACTCGCGACCTTCTTCGCGACGCAGTCCGGCGGCGTGGGTGGCAACATGGCCGCCATGTACAACATGTTCACGGGTGGCGCGCTCATGAAAGGTGCGATCTGCGCGTTGGGCATCATGCCTTATATCAGTGCGTCGATTATTTTCCAGCTGATGGCGGCGGTTGTTCCGGCTCTTAGTCGTTTGCAGCAAGAAGGCGACGTCGGTCGTCAGAAGCTGACGCAGTACACCCGTTATGCGACGGTGATCATCTGCGTTGTGCAGGCTGTTTTGTTGATTCTCACGCTCGAAAATCCCGCCAAACTCTTCGGTCAAGGGTTCTCCGGAACGATTGTCATCATGCCCCATTGGAGCTTCCTGATGACGTCGGTTATTTTCCTGACTGCCGGCACGATGCTCTTGATGTGGCTCGGCGAACAAATCACGCAGCGCGGCATTGGCAATGGCGTCTCGCTCCTGATCACGGTCGGCATTTTGGCCGACATCCCGGGTGCAGCCAGCGCGACTTACCACCTCTTCTTCGGTGCGATTGGCGTTAAAAAATTGAATGCCCTTCACGCCTCCGTGATGATCGCTCTCTTTGTCGCGGTCATCGTGTTCATCATCCTGATCGTGCAGGGTCAGCGCAAAATTCCGGTTCAGTATGCCAAGCGCGTCGTCGGCAACAAAGTCATGGGCGGCCAGAGCTCATTCCTCCCGCTGAAGATCAATTACTCCGGCGTTATGCCCGTCATCTTCGCCAGCGCGATCCTGATGTTCCCCCAGCAGATTTTCTCTTGGTTGGGTTCGATCATGGATTGGAAGTGGATGGTTGAATTTTCGGCCAATCTTCTCCGCGGTCACTGGACCTATTACACCGGCTATACATTGCTCATCCTTTTCTTCAGCTATTTCTGGGTCTCGGTTATGTTCAAGCCGATCCAGATCGCCGATGATCTCAAGAAATACGGCGGCTACATTCCCGGCGTTCGTCCCGGTGAACCGACTGCTAGTTTCCTCGATTTCATCATGACCCGCATGACGCTGGCCGGCGCCATCGCGCTCACCGCCATCGCGGTTACTCCCGATATTCTCCTCTTTGAACTCAACGTTCCGCAGCGCGTCGCCTACTTCTTCGGTGGCACGGGTATGCTGATCACCGTGGGCGTCATCCTCGACACCATGCGCCAGGTTGAGACGTTCCTCCTCCAGCGCCATTACGACGGCTTCCTCAAAAAAGGCCGTATCCGTTCGCGCAACCCAGCGGTGGCCAGCGCCATTGGCGAGGCTGCCGACATGAAAACCGTGGGCAAACTCTGGGTTGTCCTCGGCGCGCTGTTCCTCACCGGTATCATTGCTTGGGCTGCGAAACATCTGTAATCGCGTCCAATTCGTTCTTTACTTTGGTCCGGCAGTCTTCACTTTCTGACCTCTTTTCCGATTTCGGCGCCTTCGCCAAAATTAGAATCCTGTTCCTTGGTTTGCCGAGTTCTCAGACAGAAAACTTGATGAACCAAACCCGTTCTTTGAATATTGAGCACGTCTCTCCCGCTGGTCTGATGCAGCAGGAGATTTCGCGTCGCACCGCTCTCGGCCTCGCTGCCGAAAAAGCGGCCCGTCACGGCAAAACCGTCGACGACGAAACCACGCTTGCGCTGATGCGCCGTTGGTTTTGGGCGCGCAAACCTGATGCGGGATTCGCCCTTACCGGATTCCCGGCTACGCTGCTCCAAGCTAAAGTGTTCGATGAATGGCTCGAAGCCCGCGACGAATCCCTCCACGGAGTGATCGTCGGCACCGAGGTTTCGGCCCGTTCCGTTGTCGAACATTACCGCACGCACGGCCTCGCCATCGAGGCCGACCAAATCGCCGCCTGACATGATCCCGATCAAAAACAAAGAGGGAATCGCCCGGATGCGAGATGCGTGTGCCGTCGCCGCCTCGGTACTGCAACAGCTCAAACAGCGTGTTGCCCCGGGAATCTCGACGTATGACTTGGATCAGGCTGCCCGCGAACTCATCGCGCAGCACGGAGCAAAAAGCGCCTGTTACGGCTACCAGATCGGCCACCGCCGATACCCAGCCTACAGTTGCCTCTCGGTGAACGAAGAAGTCGTTCACGGAATTGGTTCGCTAAAACGCATCCTCCGCGAGGGAGACATTATTTCGCTCGATGTCGTCGTTCAGTACAACGGCTACATCGGCGACAACGCCACCACCGTCAAAATCGGCCAGGTGCAACCCCGGGTCGACGAGCTCTTGCGCGTCACCGAGGAAGCCCTCGCCCTCGGCATCAAGCAGGCCACGGTCGGAAATCGCATCGGCGATATCTCCGAGTCCGTCCAGAAGTTTGTCGAGTCGCACGGTTTCAGCGTTGTTCGCGAAATGGTCGGCCATGGCGTAGGTGTTTCGATGCACGAGGAACCGCAGATCCCGAATTTCCTCGATCGCAAAAAAGCGAAAACCGAACTCATCCGTCCCGGCATGACCCTCGCGATCGAACCCATGGTCAACATGGGCGGCTACCGCACCCGCACTCTGGCCGATGGCTGGACGGTGGTTACGGCAGATGGTTCCCCCTCCGCCCATTTCGAACACACGGTGCTCACGACAGATCAAGGCCCCGAGATCCTCACGATCCCGCGCGCTGTTTCTCCCGCTGCCGCCAAGCCGGCCGCATCTTAATTTTCACTTTCCAAACTAAACTCTAACTCAAACCAAACATGCCACGTCTACTCGGTGTAGAAATTCCCGCGAAGAAGAAAGTCGCGTATTCCCTCCGTTACATTTACGGAATCGGGCCTCAGCGCGCTGACCAGATCATTCAAGAAGCCAGCATTGATGCCAACATGCGCGCCTCGGATCTTTCCGAAGAGCAGCTCAACAAGATCCTCACGATCATCACCGAGCACAAGTGGGTGGTCGAAGGCGATCTCCGCCGCGAGATCACCGGCAATCTCAAGCGCCTCCAGGCGATCAACTGCTACCGTGGTGTCCGTCACCGCAAGAGCCTGCCCGTCCGCGGTCAGCGCACCAGCACCAACGCCCGTACCCGCAAGGGCCCGCGTCGCACGGTCGGCGTCACCAAAGCTAAAGAAGCATAATCCTTACACGTCATGGCTGAAGAAAAGTCCGCTCCCAAAAAAGCTCCCAAGAAGGAAGCCGCTCCGGCCGCCGCCGGTACCGAAGGCAAGGCCCCGGCCGCTGAAAAGCCCGTCAAGGCTCCTGCTGCCGAACAGGCTGCCGCACCCGCTGCTACCGACAAACCCGTCGAGCTCATCGGCGGTGTCGCCAAGCAGCCCACCGCTGAGGACCTCCTCAAGGAAGAACTGGGCACCATCAAGGTCCGCAAGGCCAAGGGTTCCAAGAACGTCACTTCCGGCGTCGCCCACATCCTCGCTTCTTTCAACAACACGATCGTCTCCATAACCGACGCCAAGGGCCAAGTCATCGCCTGGTCCAGCGCCGGCAAGTGCAACTTCCGCGGCTCCCGTAAGTCCACCGCTTACGCCGCTCAGGTCGTCGCCCAGGATGCCGCCCGCAACGCCATGTCCCACGGACTCAAGGACGTTGTCATCGAAGTCAGCGGTCCCGGCCTCGGTCGTGATTCCGCCATCCGTGCCCTCCAGGCCATCGGCCTCGAAATCGTATCGATCGTCGACGTCACGCCCGTTCCGCACAACGGCTGCCGCTCGCGCAAACGTCGTCGCGTGTAAGCGCGCTTCGCACGCGATCTGAAATCACAAATCTCAAATCTAAAATTTTCCCGCCATGGCTCGTTATACCGGCCCAACCACCCGAATCAGCCGCCGTTTTTCCCAGCCGCTCTTCGGCGCCACGAAGGCATTCGAAAAACGCAACTATCCTCCCGGCCAGCACGGCCCCAAGCTCCGTCGCAAACTCTCCGAGTACGCCGTCGGCCTCAACGAAAAGCAGAAGCTCCGTTACATCTACGGCCTGCTTGAACGCCAGTTCCGTCGCGTCTTCGAGATGGCCAAACGCGAACGCGGCGTCACCGGCGAACGCTTCCTCCAACTCCTCGAGACCCGTCTCGACAGCGTTGTTTATCTCCTCGGCCTCGCCAAGTCCCGCGCTGCCGCCCGCCAGTTCGTCAACCACGGCCACATCCGCGTCAACGGCCATAAGGTCGACATCGCCAGCTACAACGTCCAGGCCGGCGACGAGATCGAGGTCAAGAACACGCCCGGCTCCCGTCAGCTCGCCACGCGCTGCCTCGAAGAAAACCGCGCTCGCAACGTTCCCGGCTGGCTCACGCTCAACGCCGAAGCCTTCAAGGCCACTGTCAATCGTCTGCCTAACCGCGACGAGATGGAGCCCGGCATCAACGAACAGCTCATCGTCGAGTTCTATTCTCGCTTCTGAGCCAGTTCGTCTCTAACCCAAACCTCTTCTCATTCCTTAACCTGCAGAGTTCATCGCCATGCCAAAACGTCTCGGAAAGTTCGAACTCCCCTCAAAGCTCACCAAAGTCGAGGAAGGCGCTACGCCGACCTACGCCAAGTTCGTCGCAGAACCCTTCGAGGCCGGTTACGGCCACACCATCGGCAATTCCCTTCGCCGCGTCCTGCTGAGCTCCATCGAAGGTTCAGCCATCTCCTCGATCAAAATCGAGTCCGTCAACCACGAGTTCCAGAGCATCGATGGTGTCGTTGAAGATGTCACCGACATCGTTCTCAACCTGAAGAAAATCCTCATCGTCTCACAAAAACGCGAACCCGTCACGCTGTCCATCAAGGTCAACCGTGAAGGTCCCGTCACCGCAGCCGACATCCAAGCCGATCCCGCCATCCAGATCATCAATCCCGAGCAGGTCATCTGCACCCTCGATAAAGCCCGCACCTTCGAGGCCGAGATCGAGATCAAGACCGGCCGCGGCTACTATCCCGGCGAACAGAACAAGAAGGAAGACCAAGCCATCGGCGTCATCCCGATCGATTCCCTCTTTAGTCCGGTTCGGCTCGTGAAGTACGCGGTTGAAGCGACTCGCGTTGGCCAGATCACCGACTACGACAAGCTCAACCTCGAAGTCTGGACCGACGGCCGCATCACACCGGACGACGCCCTCAAGCAGTCCGCCTCGATCCTCAAGCACCACCTCGACGTCTTCGATCGCGTCAGCGACGAGTCCTTCGAATTCGAAAGCCAGCAGAGCGAAGTCAGCGAAGAGCAGAACAAGCTCCGCAAGCTTCTCAACATGTCGGTCAACGAAATCGAGCTCTCCGTCCGCGCCGCGAACTGCCTGAACAACGCCAACATCACCACCGTCGGCGAACTCGCGATGAAGACCGAGCAGGAGATGCTCAAGTACCGCAACTTCGGCAAGAAGTCCCTCAACGAAATCAAGGAAAAGCTCGAAGCCCTCGGCCTCTCTCTCGGCATGAAGTTCGACGAGCGCCTCCTCGACAACAAGAAGGAAGCCTAACCGCGCGTTGCGCGGCAAACGCCAATACTCAAACGCCAAATTTCAAAAAATCCCAATCTTCCGACTGTCTTTTGGCATTTGGAATTTTGGGATTTGAGATTTTAACCCAATTTTGGCTCTCGCGCCGTCCGTGTTGCGCAACGCTGCGACCGGAAAGCCGATCGGGGGCCAACCAATAAACAAATACAATGCGTCATAACAAACATCGTGCCTCCCTCGGCGTGACTCGCGAACACCGCGAAGCCATGCTCTCCAACCTTGCCGCCTCGCTCATCCAGCACGGCCGCATCAAAACCACGCTGACGAAGGCCAAGGCCCTCCGTCCCTTCATCGAGAAGCTCATCACCAAGGCCAAGAAAGCCGCGGCGAAGACCGAGAAGAAGGACGCCCTTCACCTGCGCCGTCTGGCCCATGCCGACCTTCGCGACGAGAACGCCCTTACCGCTCTCTTCAACGAGAAGCACAAGGAGTTCACCAACCGCAACGGCGGCTACACCCGCATCTACAAGCTCGGCGCGCCCCGTCTCAACGACGCCGCCGAAATGGCCCTGATCGAATTCGTGAAGGCCGACGACACCGGCTACAAAAAGAGCAAGCGCAAGTCCGGCAAGAGCAAGAAAGCTGCCGCTGCCGAAGTCGCTCCTGCGGCTGAAGCGCCCGCCGCTCCCGCCGAAGGCCAGGCTCAAGCCTAAGCTCTGGATCTTCTTACGATTTACGACGCGCCGAAGGAAACTTCGGCGCGTTTTTTTGCGCCTCCTGGAAATGGAGACTTATCCAACTCCACGTTTAGGACGATATTTGTTGGAGGCGCTTAAAATCGCCTTCAACTCGGAGGAACCGTTTGCTCTGCTCCTATAACTCAGGCACTTTTTAACTGGATGGATTTCGTTACCGCCACCGTCATCTTCTGCCTCGTTGTCGCCGTGATTTTTCTCGGCCTGTGGCTGTTTTATGACCGACGGGACTACGCACTCTTCGAACATGCGCGCAAGAAATCCACGTTCTGCTGCATCCGTTGCCAGCATCTTTATTGGGCAGCCGGTCGACCCGATGTCGGCAAGTGCCCCAAGTGTGGCCACGAGAACGCCCGCCTGAAGTTCTGACGAAATCCACCCCGTCAGCCTGGCCATTTCGGGATGCCTTCGCTGTTTCATTTGAACAGAAGAGAACAAAGGTAACGAAGCGCTTTCCGTGGAAGTCGCCTCCCCATTCCCAGCACTCAGCGTGGAAACTGGTCGGAGAAAAACCGGAGCCGCTTCGTTACCTTCGTTCTCTTCTGTAAAATGGATCGATCAATTTAGTCTCTCTTGTGGCAGGTTTTCCATCCCACGCATTGACACCCCCGCTGCCGCTCTGGCAGGTTTTTCGTTTCTTTCAATTTACCGGCCTCGCCGATTTTCCATGCCACAGACCATCGCTGTCCTAGATTTTGGTTCGCAATTCACCCAGGTCATCGCCCGCCGTATCCGCGAGTGTCAGGTGTACTCGAAAATCTACCACTACTCGACGCCGGCGTCGCAATTGAAGGCTGACGGCGTCATTGGCGTGATCTTCTCCGGCGGTCCGCAAAGCGTGTATGGCAAGGAAGCCCCGCATCCTGACCGCGCCGTTTTCGATCTCGGCGTGCCGATCCTCGGCATCTGTTACGGCCTGCAACTCATGGGCCACTTTCTCGGCGGCAAAGTCGCCAAGGGCGAGCGCCGCGAGTACGGACACGGTACACTCGAAATCACCAAAAAAAGCCCGCTCTTCAAAGGCCTGCCAAAAAAACTGAAGGTTTGGAATTCCCACGGCGACAAACTCGTCAAGGTCCCCGCCGGCTTCCAAGCCGTCGCGCGTACGGAAAATTCCGAGTACGCCGCGATGGAAGACAGCGAGCGCCAGTTTTACGCGCTGCAATTTCACCCGGAAGTTTTCCACAGCGAGCGCGGCATCGAGGTCATTCGTAATTTCCTCGTCGGCATTTGCGGCTGCAAAGGCGATTGGTCCACGGCCAATTTCATCGAGCGCAAAATCGAGGAGATCCGCGAAACCGTCGGCAAGTCCCGCGTCATCCTCGGCCTCTCCGGCGGCGTCGATTCCTCCGTCGCCGCGGCCCTGATCCACAAGGCCATCGGCAAGCAGCTCACGTGCGTTTTTGTCGATAACGGTTTGCTTCGGAAAGGCGAACGCGAATACGTCATCGATCTCTACAAGCGCAATTTCAAGATCGATCTGCGCGTTGCCGACTCGGCCGATCTGTTCCTTAAGAAACTCAAGGGCGTCAGCGAGCCGGAGCAGAAGCGCAAGATCATCGGCCGAACCTTTATCGAGGTTTTCGAAAAGTCGCTGAAATCGATTGGTCACGCCGATTTTCTCGGTCAGGGCACGCTTTATCCTGACGTGATCGAGAGCGTGACCATCGGCAACAATCCCGCCTCGCTGATCAAGAGCCACCACAACGTCGGCGGTCTGCCCGAGCGCATGAAACTCAAGCTGCTCGAGCCGCTCCGCGAACTTTTCAAGGACGAGGTGCGGGCGGTTGGTTCGGCTCTCGGCCTCCCGCGTGAAGTCGTCTGGCGCCAGCCATTCCCGGGCCCTGGCCTCGGCGTTCGCGTCATTGGCGACATCACGAGCGATAAACTCGAAATCCTCCGCAACGCCGACGCCATTCTCCACGAGGAAATGATGAAGTCCGAGTGGTACTGGAAAGTCTGGCAGTCGTTCTGCGTTTTCCTCCCGGTAAAATCCGTTGGCGTGATCGGCGACGAGCGCAACTATGCCTACGTCATTGCCGTCCGTGTGGTCGAGAGCATCGATGCCATGACCGCTGACTGGACGCGCCTGCCCTACGATCTTCTGCAAACGATCTCCAACCGCATCACCAACGAGGTGCGCGGTGTCAGTCGTGTGGTTCTGGACATTAGTTCGAAACCGCCTGCGACGATCGAGTGGGAATAATTTTAACCCAAGTCAGCCGTGCGTTTCCTTCAGGCCTCCTCCAAGACATTTCAAAACGACCTCGCCGAATTTTGTCGGGGTTCAATTGTTCCGAAGGAGATTTCTGACAGCGTCGCTGCGATTCTCGCCGACGTCCGTGCGCGTGGTGACGAAGCGGTGGTCTATTATGCCGCGAAATTCGACGGCGCCAAGCTCCGGGCCCGCGAAATTCGCGTGAAGCCGGCCGAACTCGCCGCTGCCGCCAAATCGCTGTCCGCCGCCGACCGCAAAGCGATGGTCGAAGCGCACGCCAATATCGTCACCTTCAACAAAAAGAGCCTGCCCGAAAACTGGCTGGGCAAAAACAAGCAAGGCGCCGAAGTAGGGGAGAAGTTCGACCCGATCCGCCGTGTCGGTCTCTACGTCCCCGGCGGCCAGGTGCCGCTCGTTTCGACCGTGCTCATGACTGCTACGCTGGCGAAAATCGCCGGTTGCCCGGAGATCGCCGTTTTCACGCCGTCCGACGCCTCGGGCAAAATCGCCCCCGGACTTCTTGCCGCATTGGAATTGGTAGGCATCGACGAAGTCTACCGCATCGGCGGCGTGCAGGCCATCGGAGCAATGGCCTACGGCACCGCGAGCATTCCGGCGGTCGACAAAGTTTACGGTCCCGGCAATGCCTATGTCTGCGAGGCGAAGCGCCAGGTATTTGGCACGGTCGGCGTCGATTCGCTGCCCGGACCGAGCGAAGTGATGGTCATTGCCGACGACACCGCGCGCGCGGATTTTGTCGCGGCCGACTTGTTGGCACAGGCCGAACACGGCTCCGGCCGCGAAAAGATTTATCTCATCGCCACGTCGCAGGTAATCGTCGACGCGATCATGGCTGAGGTGAAATCGCAGCTGCAGATCATTTCGCGCAGCGAGAAAACCCAGAATGTGCTGAACAGCGGTTTCCTCGCGGTCGCGGTCGATTCGCTCGCGCAGGCGACCGAGATCGCAAACTACGTTGCGCCGGAACATCTCGAACTGATTGTTGCCGAATCGGCCGAGGGAAAGCTTTTGAAAGAAATCACGACTGCGGGCGCGATCATGCTCGGCAACCACACACCGACGGCGCTCGGCGATTTCACTGCCGGCCCGAGCCACGTGCTGCCGACCGGCCGCGCAGGACGTTTCTTCAGTGGATTGCGCGTAGCGGATTTCCAACGCCGTACGAGTATCATCCGCTACAGCAAAACCACGGTGAAAAAAGGCAACGAAGTCGTCGCCGCCTTCGCCGCGATGGAACGCCTCGACGCCCACGGCCGCTCGGTGAAGATTCGGACGTGAGTGGAGGGTCACGAAAAGACCCAAGAAACCGCAAAAAGAGGTTTCCGTTTTTCGTGCCCTTTTGTGATTTTTGTGGCCAATCAATTCATGTCCTCTCCTGCCAATTTAGCTCTTCCACACGTCGCCAAGCTCCATGCTTACACGCCTGGGCTTCAGCCGAATGAAGCGGGGTGGGTGAAGCTCAATACCAACGAGTGTCCGTATCCGCCGAGTCCGAAGGTTGCCGAAGCGTTGCGGGTCGAGATCGGCGTGGCGGGCGAATCGCTGCGGCTTTATCCGAACCCGACCAGCGCGGCGTTGCGAAAGGTGGTGGCCGAGCATCACGGACACGGATTGCGCGCGGAAAATGTGTGTGTGGGCAATGGTTCGGATGATATTCTCAACCTGCTCGTGCGCGCGTTTTGCACGCAGACGGTGCCACTCGGTTTCACGATGCCGAGCTATTCGCTTTATCCGGTGCTCGTCGAAATTCAGGACGGTCGCACGGAGGTGATCGAGTTCGATCGCTCGATGAAGTTGCCGCTGGCGCGCATCGCGGCGTCGAAGTCGCGCGCGTTTTTTCTGACGTCGCCGAATGCGCCGACGGGCGTGGGTTTCAGCCGCGCGGAAATCGAAGAAGCGGCGAAAGTGTTTAGAGGCCTGTTCGTCGTGGACGAAGCGTATGCGCTGTTCGCCGAGGAGGACGCGGTGCCGTTGCTCGCGAAGTATCAGAATATCGTCGTGGTGCGGACGCTTTCTAAAGCCTACGCGCTGGCGGGTATCCGCATTGGTTACGCGCTTGCCCATCCCGAGGTAATCGACGTGCTCGACCGCGTGCGCGACAGCTACAACACCAGCCGGCTTTCGCAGGTGGCGGCAATCGCGGCGATCGGCGATCAGGCTTACTACCGCGAGGTGGTCGCGAAAATCAAAACCACGCGCGATCGCTACGTGAAAACCTGGAGCGGGTTGGGCTGGTTCACTTACCCGTCGCAGACGAACTTCATTTTCACCGAACCGCGCAATGCCAGAGGCGAAGCGGGTCCGGCGGTCGCTAAAGCGGCCTACGACTACCTTTATGCGAACAAGGTGTTGGTCCGGTACTTTGCGAGCCATGCCTTGACCGCGTCGTTCCTCCGTATCAGCGTGGGCACCGACGCCGAAATGGCCGTCCTTAACCAATCGCTCGAAGCATGGCGCAAAATCGCATAGCAACCATCAAGCGGAAAACCGCTGAAACCGACATCACCCTCACGCTCGACGTCGACGGTCGTGGTGTCTCGAACATTTCCACAGGCGTGCCGTTCTTCGATCACATGCTCACGCTGTTCGCGAAGCATGGGTTGTTCGATTTGCATGTCGATGCGAAGGGCGACGTGGCGGTGGATTATCACCACACGGTCGAGGATGTCGGCATCGTGCTGGGCGAGGCGTTCAAGCAGGCGCTCGGCGACAAGCTCGGCATTCGCCGTTATGGATTTTTCATTTTGCCGATGGACGAATCGCTCGCCCGCGTGGTGATCGATATCGGCGGACGTCCGCACCTCGTTTACGAAGCCGAGGCGCCGACCATGTTTGTACGCGATTTCAACATCGTCCTCGTGAAGGAATTTGCCCGCGCGTTCAGCAACGCGCTCGGGGCCAACCTGCACGTGAAGCTCGAATACGGCGAAGAGCCGCATCACGTCGCCGAGGCAATCTTCAAAGCCCTCGCGCGTGCCCTCGACGTGGCGACTCAGATCGATCCCCGCACGGCCGGCCAGTTGCCGAGCACGAAGGGGAAAATCTGATTCGGGCTCAACGACAGGGTTCTGTGCGCGGGGTTTCTCACCTTAAGCGTTGAACGTTGAGCGTTGAGCGTTGAATGTTGGTTTTTCTCTCGTGAAAACCGCACCTGTCATCGCCGTCATCGACAACGGCATTTGCAACCTCCGCAGCGTGACCAAGGCCTTGGAGGTCGTCGGGGCGCAGCCCAAGGTCGTGCAAACGCCCGCTGAAATCGGCAACGTGGCAGGATTGGTTTTGCCCGGGGTGGGGGCCTTGGGCGATTGCGTGGCTGCGCTGCGTACGACGAAGCTCGACGACACCGTGCGCGGTTGGATTCGCGAAGACCGGCCTTTTCTCGGCGTGTGTCTCGGGATGCAGGCGCTGTTCGAATTTTCCGAGGAGGGTAACATCACGGGTCTTGGCATATTTCCCGGCAAAGTGACGCGTTTCCGCCGTCCGCCGGAGTACAAAATTCCGCACATGGGCTGGAATGGCATTACCTTTAAGCAGGCCAATTCTCCGCTCGCCGCACAGCTCAAGCCGGAGGGGGAGGCGTTCTATTTTGTCCACAGTTTTCATTGTACGCCGGCTGATCCGGCGCTGGTTCTGGCCGAGGCGGACTATGGCGGCTCCTTCACGGCGGCGATCGGTCGCGGTCGCTGCTTTGCAACGCAATTCCATCCGGAAAAGAGCCAGGCCAAGGGTCTTCAGATCTACCGCAATTTCACCGAGATCGCTGCTGGCGTGCTGAAATAAGTTGGCTGGCGGATGCCGGGGTATCGCTTGCTGTGGCAGCTTTTTGGGGTGGCCCGGCTTGTTAAAGTTTGGGGCGGGCAACAGTTTTTCTAACGTTGTGCGGATTTTCTGTTTAGAAACGCTAAGGACGTAACGCAAAAAACCATCTTTGCTTTGCCAGTGGCGGAACTTTGGATCCATATTCGTCGCATGCCCAAAACCGCCCTTCTTAAGCTAGATGACAAGGAAATCGCCCTGCCTGTAATCGTCGGTTCCGAGGGTGAAAAGGCTGTCGATATTGCCAAGCTGCGTTCCGATACCGGCTACATTACCTACGACGATGGGTTCGGCAACACCGGCTCCTGCACGAGCAGCATCACTTTCATCGACGGCGACGTCGGTATTCTCCGTTATCGCGGTTATCCGATCGAGCAACTCGCCGAAAAGTCCTCTTTCGTCGAATGCGCCTACCTCGTGATTTATGGCGAGCTTCCCACGGCGGAGCAGCGCGCGACATTTTCCCGTTTGCTAACCAAGCACGCTCCGCTGCACGAAGGCATGACGCGCTTTCTCAGCAGCTTCCCGCGCGATTCGCATCCAATGGCGGTTTTGTCCGCGGGCATCAACTCGCTCGGCGCCTACTATCCTTATCTCGCAACCAATAACCATCAGCAAGATTTGGAGCGGTTCGACGAAGCGGCCGCCATCGCCATTTCGAAGGTCCGCACGATCACCGCGCACACTTACCGCGTCACCCGCGGCCTGCCGTTCAACTATCCGCGTCCGAATTACGGCTATTGCGAGAACTTCCTGCATCTCATGTTCTCGGAGCCATACAACGAGTACATCCCGACCCAGGAAGTCGCTTCCGCGCTAAACCTTTTCCTCCTTCTTCACGCCGATCACGAGCAGAACTGCTCCACTTCGACCGTGAAAATGGTCGGATCCTCCGGCGCCAATCTCTTCGCTTCCGTCTCCGCTGGCGTCAACGCCCTCTGGGGTCCGCTCCACGGCGGTGCCAACATGGCGGTGATCGAAATGCTCAAGAGCATTCACGCCGAAGGCGACGACGGTACGAAATTCATTGCCGCCGCGAAATCCGGCAAGGGCGACCACCGGCTCATGGGTTTCGGCCATCGTGTTTATAAAAACTACGATCCGCGCGCCAAAATTATCAAAGCCAGCTTCTACAAGGCCCTCGCCAGCCTCGGCATCAAGGACGATCCGCTCCTCAACATCGCGATGAAGCTGGAGGAATGCGCGCTCAGCGACGACTATTTCATCTCGCGCAAGCTCTATCCGAACGTCGACTTCTATTCCGGTTTGATCATGCGTGCGATCGGCCTCCCGGAAAATATGTTCACCGTCATGTTCGCCATCGGTCGCATGCCCGGTTGGATTGCCCAGTGGCGCGAAGTTGCGATCAATCCGAAACTCAAGATCTATCGTCCGCGTCAAATCTATACCGGCAAAACGGTGCGCGACTACGTCGGGGTCGACCAGCGCAAGTAACCGCTCCGCGGCGCGCGCCGTTATTCCACTTTCGATCCGAGCTGGGTTTCGACCGGCTCGGATTTTTTTTGCGCAGGCGGCGGTCCGCCACGGAAAATCTCGTCCATGGTTAGACCGGTGAGAAGTTCGATGCCTTTGATCATGCGCCAAAACACGACCATCATCATGGCAACGGCGGGCACGGCCATCACGAGCATGCCGATTGAGTGCATCTTGCCGAGTTCGGCATTGAATTCCGGAGTGCCCGGCGCACTGCGAATCAGCCAGCGCGCGGTGGCAAAATTGATCGCCGCGCTCACGAAAAACGTCACGGCCAGCGCACAACTTGCCCGAACCATCAACCGGTCAAAAGCCGGACGGGCATCGCGCTCTGCCAACGCGGTGTCCACACGCGGCACGTCGACCAGTTGTTCGTTGAAAAGAAGTTCCCGTATGAGTGGCTGCTTTGATCTTAACGAGAGAAGCACGGAAATGCCGATGATGGACGGCATCACGGCGTCCTTTACCGCGAAAGCGAAGCCGTTTGCCTTGATCAACCCCATCACGCCGCTCGCCAGCACGCTGACGAACCCGATGATAGAGATAAAATTCATCTTCCTTCTCGTCGCGAAATCCCAGATGCCGTAGCACACCGGGAACAGCACCGCCACAATCAAGCCCCAGAGAGGCCCGAGGTATTTGTCCTTGCTGAAAATTGTCAGCAGCAACGTCGGCAGCACGATATTGCAAACGAGGTTGAGCAGCAGGCTTTCGTGTTTCTGTGGCTTCGGTTGAGACATGTGAAGGGCAAGTTGAACAGGTAAGTTGACCCGGCCGAAAGGCAAAAGTCTCACGATTTACTGTTTCCCTGATCGCAACAATTGGTATTCCTAGGGGCATGATTCTCCTCGGCGTCAATATCGACCACTGCGCCACGCTCCGACAGGCGCGCTATCGGCAGTCTCCCATAACCGTTGGCGGCCCGGTGGAACCGGATCCGATCACGCTCGCCCTTCTCTCCGAACGCGCCGGCGCCGACGGCATCACGGTTCACCTCCGCGAAGACCGTCGTCACATTCAGGACCGCGATGTGGTCCGGCTGCGCGAAACCATTTCCACCCGCCTCAATCTCGAAATGGCCTGCACCCCGGACATGATCGAATATGCGCTTAAATTGAAGCCCGACTCGGTCTGTCTTGTGCCCGAAAACCGGCAGGAAATCACCACCGAGGGAGGGCTCGACATCGTGCGCAACAGGGCTCGCGTGAAAACCTGCATCGATGCGATGAAGGCCGCCGGAATCAAGACGAGCCTTTTTATCGATGCCGACGAAGAGCAGATCAGACTCTCCGCCAAGCTTGGCGCGCCGTGGATCGAACTCCACACGGGCGCTTACGCCAATGCCTACCACAAATCGACCCGGGCGAAACAATTTGAACGTCTCCGCGTCGGCGCCGCTCTCGCGCACGAACTCGGTCTCATCGTCAACGCGGGCCATGGCATCAGTTACGTCAACATCGCTGAAATCCGAACCATCCCACATCTCCACGAACTCAACATTGGGCACAGCATCATCAGTCGCGCTCTTTTCACCGGCATCGAGGAAGCCGTCCGCGAAATGAAAGCGCGGATGAATGCCTAGAGCTGGAGAGTCCGGATTTTAGCCAGAGGACACAGAGCTATGACACAGAGATCACAGAGAGTCAAAGACTGCCTAGATCAAAGAACTATCAACGTCGCTCAGCATGATGGATTCTGAATCAACCAGCGATCCTCTGTGTACTCTGTGTCATAGCTCCGTGTTCTCTGTGGCCCACTCCGATTTTCTTAACTGAATCGCGCATGAACATCCAACTTCCTCCCGGTGGCATCCTGGTCGGCCTGGGTGCCGACATCGTCGATGTGGAGCGCATTCGCGGTGTGCTTGAGCGGCAGGGCGATCGTTTTCTCGACCGCGTGTTCACCGATGAAGAGCGTGCCTATTGTTTCGGCATGAAGAATCCGCATCCCCATCTCGCCGCACGTTTCGCCGCGAAGGAAGCCGTGGCGAAGACTTTCACGACGGGTATTGGCGCCGAACTCGGCTGGAAATCCATTTCGATTTATCACGGAGATCGTAGGGAACCGTTGGTTCGGCTCGACGAAAAAGGACGGGCGCTGCTCGCCCAGGTTGGAGCCACGAACATTCTGCTCACGCTTTCTCACACCGAAACCGCGGCCATGGCTGTTGCCGCATTGATCAAATCATAAACCAAATCGTGTCCGATTCCCCCTCCACCCCGAAATCCAAGCTTTCCACCACGCCGTCGTGGATCATGGTGGGCTTTATTGTTGGCGCGTTGTTTGCGACCGGCGTGCATCGTGAAGTCGAGCGAAGGAACCAGTTGAAACAGCCACCGGTCCCAGCGCGTCCGCCGGTTAAAATCGAGAGGCCGAAGTCGATTTCCGCGCTCAAAGAACGCACAAGTCTCTCCGCGATCGAGAATATTTTCACGCAGTACGATGAGCACGCGATTTGGCGCAACGATCTCACCGAAGTCGCGCTCTGGAACGCCGAGACCAACCAGTTCACCGAATGCTTCGAGGTCATGCGCAGTGGCGACTATTTTTACTACCGCACGATTCCAGCCCTCACGCGTCCGGTCCGGAGACCGAATCCCGCTCCGGATTTGCCTCTGCGTTACACTGAGCCGGAGGACGAACAGTTGAAACGTCTCCAGCAACAATCCACCTGGCTCCCGCCTTCAACCGATCCAAATCGCTAAACGCAATGGGCTCCATTCCCAGCCATCCGGTTCTTTCGCTCGAAGACGCGAAGCGCTTCGAGGATGGACTCTTTGGCGGAGACGAGGCGAAGGAATGGATGGCGATGTTGCAAGCCGGACGCGCGGTCGGCGAGGCGGCTGTCGCCGACTTTGCCGAGATTGGCCGGTTCCCCCCGGACGGCTATTTGCTGGTGCTGGTGGGCAAAGGCCACAACGGCGGCGACGCCCTGCTTGCGGCAAAAAAGATTCTCGAACAATACCCCGCGGCGCAGGCCGATGTCTGGTTGCTCTTCGGCGAACGCGAACTCCGTCCCCTTGCCGCGCGTGCCTACCGCGAACTTGTCCAATTTTTTCCAACTCGCGTACGTCTCATAAACCGCATCGAGGCTCTCGCGGAGAGTTATGACCTTTCGCTCGACGGTGTTTTTGGCTTTCAATTTCGTCCTCCGCTTGCGTCCCAGCTCAGCGAGCTTTTTGGGCATCTCAACGGTCATCCAATTCGCTTTCGCGCTGCGGTCGACCTGCCGAGCGGGCTTGGCGATAGCCATGCGTTGCGGGCGGATTTCACCTACGCGACAGGCAGTGTGAAAACGCCCCTTTTGGCGGAAACGAGCCAGTCTATCGTTGGGCGTTTGCGGTATTTGGATCTTGGATTTTTTTTGGAGAAAGAACGCGTTACCCCTCACCCGCCTTCAGCTGAATCCTCCGGGAATTTTGTCGTCACGAGAGAAATCCTTGCACCGCTTTGCCGCTTGCGCCTGTCGGTGTCTGATAAACGTATATACGGACACGTTTTCATTCTAGGCGGTTCGCGCAACTACCCCGGTGCGGTGCTCATGAGCGTATTGGCCGCGGTGCGCAGCGGAGTGGGTTTGGTCACGGCGTTTGTGCCGGAGTCGATGGTTTCGGCTTTTGCTGCACGTGTACCCGAAGCAATCTGGGTGGGCTGGCCGGAAACGCCCGAAGGCGGGCTGGCCTTGGAGGGACTTCATATCCTCCGGGAACGGCTCGACCGTGCCAGTGCGTTGCTCCTTGGCCCGGGCATCGGGCGCGAGCCTGAGACACTGGCGCTCATGGCGGACGTTTCCAAGGCATCTTCGGTGCCGCTCGTAATCGATGCCGACGCCTTGCAACCAGAGATCATACGAGCTGGTTCGGTGAGGCGTATCCTGACGCCTCATGCAGGGGAATATCTGCGCATTGCCGGCGCCGCGCCGCTGATGGAGTTTTCCCGGGCGGCAAAAGCCGTGACGGTGCTGAAAGGCCCGCTGACCCGCATCAGCGACGGTTTAGCGGTTTATCACAGTTGCGCAGGCGGACCGGTCCTGGCTCGGGGCGGGAGCGGCGATATTCTTGCGGGATTGATGGGTGGTTTGCTGGCGCAGGCGCCCTCTGAGCTCTTGTCCGCCGCCTGCCGCGGCGTGGCCTGGCAGGGGAGGGCAGCGGATCTGCTGGCACGCAAGCACGGCCAAGTCGCGGTGCAGACCACGCGAATCCTGGATTTTCTGGCGGACGCCTTGCGGCACGAGGGACCATGACCAACGACACACTCACCGAACAACAAGCCCTTCTTATTCTGAATGCTCTGCCCAACATTGGGCCGATCACGACCAACCGGTTGCTTGCCGAACTCGGTGGCGATTCACGCGCGATTTTCGACGCGTCGTCGAAGCGGCTGGAATCCGTTAAAGGTGTCGGCCCTGCGATCAGCGGCACCATCGCCAACTGGCGCGAGCATTTCGACCTCGCGCGCGAAGAGGAGCGCATGGCGAAGAGTGGCGCGACCTTCATCACGGCTCGCGATGCGGGTTATCCGAAACTTTTAAAAGAGATAAGCGATCCGCCCATCGGTCTGTATCGAAAGGGTCAGTACGATTTCGCGCAGCCATGCATTGCGATCGTTGGCAGTCGGCGGACGACTTTGTACGGGCAGAGTGTGGCAAAAAAGTTTGGCGCCGAACTGGCGCGGCTGGGCTTTTGCATCGTGAGCGGACTTGCTCGTGGCATCGACACTGCCGCACACGAAGGCGCGCTGTCGGTCGGCGGGAAGACTGCGGCCGTGATGGGCTGTGGCATCGATATTGTTTACCCGCCGGAAAACCTGGCGCTTTACCGACAGATTGAAGAACAAGGTGCCATTGTCTCTGAGTTTTCGTTCGGCCGACGCGCTGACCGCCAATCGTTTCCCATGCGCAATCGCGTCGTCGCCGGCATGTGCGAGGCGATCGTAGTGGTTGAAACCGATGTGGCAGGCGGTTCGATGATCACCGCAAAGTTTGCGGGCGAACAGGGACGGCTGATCTTCGCCGTGCCTGGCCGCATCGATCAGGCAACGAGCCAGGGCTGTCACCAATTGATCCGCGATGGGGCGACGTTGCTTACGAGTGTGGACGATATTTTGTCGGAGTTAAATTATCTCGACGGACTGCGCCCCCAGCCGATCCCGACCAAAGAGGGCGAACATCGAGACGATGCTGCGCCGGCAAAGTTGACTGAAAGCGAAGCCGCGGTTTTGGAGCAGTTTCGCGGAGGTGCGATTGTGACGCTCGATATGCTTGCCGGCCAAACGGGCCGCTCGGTCTCCGAACTCTCAGCGACCTTGATGATGCTCGAGCTCAAACGCCTGATCGCGAAACGTTCTGATGGCGCCTTTGAGGCCCGTTGAAAACTCGTAATGTTAAGGAGCTGTTGAGCGCGCGATCCGATTGGCAATCGGACTGTACAACGTTGCGGCCATTTGCGTGTCACCTTGGGGTGGGATAAAGTCGGACCACCGTGATCACGCGACGTTCTTGGCTGAAAATATTGGCGGTCCTCAGTGCATCGCGGGCGCTCCCGCAACTCTCGGCCGCCTCGACGGTGCAGGAGCGAGATAAACTTGGCCCGCTCCTGCCGCAACGTGTCCTCGGAAAAACCGGCCTGAAGGTGAGCATGCTTTCCGTCGGCGGTTCGCACGTGGGTCGTCCGTCCGAAGCGGAAGCGGAGAAAATCATCGAAACGGCGATCGAGCTGGGTGTCCGAACCTTTGAAACCGCCCAACTTTATCAAAACGGGGGCAGCGAGGAGCGTTATGGAAAATTCCTAACTCCCAAATACCGGGAACACGTTCTCATCTTCACGAAAACGATGGCGCAGGATGCAAAAACCGCCGAGGCGCACCTCGATGGTTCGTTGCGACGGATGAAGCTCGATTACGTTGACCTCTGGCAAATGCACGACATTGGCAGTCCCTCCGACGTGGACGAGCGGCTTCGCAACGGCGTGCTCGATGTCATGCTGAAGGCAAAAGCATCCGGCAAGGTTCGTCATATTGGCTTCACCGGACACACCACCTGGCGCGCTCACGCGCATCTCCTGGCGAAGACCGACGTTTTTGAAACCTGTCTTATGCCCATCAACGTCGCGGACGTTTCCTATGAGAGTTTCATTCTGAATATCCTGCCCAAACTCACCGAGCGAAACATGGGTGTGCTGGCGATGAAAACTCTGGCCGCCGGGGATTTTCTCCGCGGTCGTGACGGCGCGCCTCCGATCATCCCCGATCGCATTTCGATCGAAGAAGCGCTTCGTTTTGTCTGGTCTCTCCCGGTGTCAACTCTTGTGTCAGGCTTGGGCCTTGCCACGCACGTTCGCGAAAATGTTGGATACGCCGCCCGGTTCGACCCGCTTGATGACGCTGCGCGCGAGACCTTGATCAAGAAAATCGAGGACATTGCCAAAACCGGCAAACTTGAACGCAACTTCAAGCCCGCAAAGTAGAAAAACGGAGCGCAGGTATCCCGCGTCGGCCGTCCCTATTGGAGAATTAAAAACCATACGATACCGGTAAATATCGTCTGATGGTGATTCACGCGCGTTTTCGACAGCGCAGCGAAAGGATGGGGGATTTGCCGAGTTCCGCGTCGCGCGGCGCACTTTTGTGCGGGAACTAGGTCCATTGCCATATGGCGCGCACCGTGGATGACATTTCCGAGGCGATTGTGATTGGCGGAGGAATCGCCGGTTTGGGCGCCGCGCGGGAGCTGGCACGATGTGGCTGGCGCGTGACTTTACTGGAGGCTCGTGGCCGTCTTGGCGGGCGGGTTTTTTCGGTCACGACGCGCGGACTGACGCACCCTGTGGAACTGGGAGCGGAATTTGTCCATGGAAGCAACCCGGACTTTCAGGCGCTGTTGCGACGTGCCAAAGCGCGTTTGGAAACCGTTTCGCGGAAAATCTATCGCCATCAAAACGGACGGCTTGTGGAGGCGAACGACTACTGGAAACGCATTGCGGAATTATTGGAAACGATTCCCGAAAACACGCCGCGTCCATTTCAGGATTTTCTCAATGCGTGGTCGAAACGTTTTTCTTCGGAGGAAATTGCCCGCATCCGAGATCACGTTGAGAGCTTTAACGCTGCAACGGCTGACCACATGAGCGCCGCAACGCTGCGACAAGATCACGCAGGTGCGGACCAACCCCAATATCGGGCGCGCGGTGGTTACCTTCGCGTCTTGGAAACGCTCAGCGGTGAAGTGCGGGAACTCGGGGTCTTGGTGGAGCTCGATACCGTCGTGAAGCGCGTGACTTGGGCTCCAGGCAAAGTAGTAATGCTGGCCGAAAACCGTCGGAGCGGAAAAGAATCTGTTTTTCGTGCGGCGCGCGCTGTCGTGACGCTTCCGCTCGGTGTGCTGAAAGCCAAATCGGTGACTTTTACTCCGCCTCTGAAAAACAAAGAAGCCGTTATTAAGCGACTGGGTTGGGGGAATGTCGTGCGCGTCACCCTGCGTTTTTCGGCGAAGCTATGGAATCGGCGTTTTGTGAAAACGAAAACGGCGAGAAATAAGCCCGGCGAATTGCCTTTCTTATCGGTGGCCGGAATTCCATTTCCAGTCTGGTGGGTGCCATCGACCGAACCAATGATCATCGGCTGGGCCGGAGGTCGCCTGGCAAACCCGCTCCAAAACTTGGGCCCCGGGAAAGTAAAAATGGCGGCCTTACGATCATTATCGGCCATTTGGAATCTTCCGATGCGTACGGTCCAGGCTAACCTGCTCGGCTTTTGGTCTCACGACTGGAGAACGGACCCTTTTGCGCAAGGTGCGTACAGTTTTTCAGTCGCCGGATATGAAAACGGCCCCGCGCACTTGGCAAAACCAGTCAAACGCACGCTTTATTTTGCCGGCGAAGCCACGGCTGAAGAGCTCGGAACGGTGCATGGTGCATTCGCCAGCGGGATCAATGCCGCTCGCCGTTTAACCCGCGAAAATCCCTGCTCGCGCCCAAAAAGCTAAGATGCTCACTCCTAAACGGCCCCGCACGACGAAAAATTTCCCAACTCCTTCAACAAAAAGCCCTCCCGAGCAGTGGGAGGGCTTATAAATTGGGTGCAGGGGTTGGATTTGAACCAACGACCTTCAGGTTATGAGCCTGACGAGCTACCAGGCTGCTCCACCCTGCAACAAAGGGAGGGGCAGACCTTGGCCTGCCACCTCCGCCTGTCAATGCCCTTTTTGTCAAAAATCTGAATTCACGCTTGCCAGAGGGGAGGGGCCTCTCTGTTTTGGACCGCTCTGTTCGTTAAACCTTAAACCAAAACCATCCATCACGATCGCAAGGCGGCCCATCGGCCGACCTGTGTTTCGAGAAACATAGATCATCATGAACGTCACTGCTAAAGACCTGCTCGACGCCGGAGTTCACTTCGGCCACCAAACCAAGCGCTGGAATCCCCGTTCTAAGCCTTACGTCTTCGATCATCGCCAGGGCATCACCATCATCGATCTCGGCAAGACCCACGAGCAACTCGCCAAGGCCTACAGCTTCATCGAAGACACCGTCGCCAACGGCGGCAACGTCCTCTTCGTCGGCACCAAGCGTCAGGCCCAGGAAATCATCCGCGAGGCCGCGACCTCGACCAACATGCCGTACTGCGTTGACCGCTGGCTCGGCGGCACGTTGACCAATTTTGCCACCGTCAAAAAGTCCATCGCCAAGTTCAAAAAGTACCAGCAGATGGAAACGAGTGGCGAACTCCTGAAGTTCTCCTCCAAAGAAGGCGCCGCGATCAAACGCGAAATGACCCGCATGCAGAAAAACTTCGCCGGCATCGTCGAAATGGGCGAATTGCCCAATGCGATGTTCGTGATCGACGCCAGCCACGAAGAAATCGCCGTCGCCGAAGCTTCCCGCTGCGGCATCGCTTGTATCGGTCTTGTTGATACAAACTCCGACCCGACCAAGCTCTCACACCCAATTCCGGGCAACGACGACGCCGTCAAATCCATCCGCATCATCGTTGAGACCATCGTGCAGGCCGTCCAAAGCGGTCTCTCGCAGCGCGACTCCCGCCGCATCAGCCGTGGTCAGGCCGACCTGAAGGCCGCCAGCGCCGCTGTGGCCGCTGCCGCCGGTGCGACCGAAGTCGATCTCTCCAAGATCGAGCTTCCCCCGGAAGCTGTTCCGCTGGTTGAGGGCGAAGTTGACGCTCCGGTTGTCGTCAAAAAGAAGCCCGCCACCCGTAAGAAGGTCGCCGCTCCCAAGGAATAATTTCGCCACTGAAATTTCGCAATGAGCACTCCCGTCACATCACAAATGGTCAAGGAACTGCGCGAGAAAACCGGAGCCGGTTTGCTCGACTGCCAGAAAGCCCTGACCGAATCCAAGGGTAACCTCGAGGAAGCGATCACGATCCTCCGCAAAAAGTCCGGAGGCAAAGTCGACAAGCTCGCCGCTCGCGCCACGAAGGAAGGCCTCATCGAGAGCTACATTCACATCGGCGGTAAAGTCGGTGTGTTGCTCGAAGTGAACTGCGAGACCGACTTCGTTGCTCGCAACGATGACTTCCGCGCCTTTTGCAAGGACCTGTGCCTGCAGATCGCCGCCGCCAGCCCGCTCTACGTGGCTCGCACCGAAGTTCCGGAAGCTGCTGTCGCTGCTGAACGCGACGTTGCTGCTGCCTCGGTTGCCGGCAAGCCGCCTGCGGCTGTGCAGAAGATCGTCGAAGGCAAACTCGACAAGTATTACTCGACCGTCTGCTTGCTCGACCAGCCCTTCGTGAAGCTGCCCGAGAAGACCGTGAAGGAAGTTCTCGCGGAGAAAGTCGCGAAGATCGGCGAAAACATCCAGATCCGCCGCTTCACCCGCTTCCAACTCGGCGGCAACTAAGCCGAACCAGTTCGAATCTTTTCAAAGGCGCCATGTCATCCGACGGGCGCCTTTTTTGTTTTCGATTTTTCAGACGCAAATTTTGCGGATAGGCGCGCCGAAGCAAAGGCGTTGGTTACGAATCCATGGGTGGGGACTGGACCTGCGGTCGAATCCGCGGTCCAAGAGCAATTCGATTTCCAGCCGACGGTTTTTTGCCTGCCTCTCTTGATGTTTGTCGGTTTCGGAATGAATTGGGTGCAAATGAAAGTCACCCGAGGACAGATCGTAGCCCGCGGCCTGTTGAATGCCTGCCCAAACTGCGGAAAGCACACGCTTTTTAGCTCTGGTACGTTGTTTCGTGTGAATAAGGAATGTCCGAACTGCGGACTTCGCTTTGAACGTGACGAAGGTTTTTTCCTCGGCTCGATGTCACTCAACTACGGCGTCACGATCATGATCTTTCTCTTACCAGTATTGGGTTTGTATCTGGCAAGTGTTTTAAGTGGTGTGACCGCTGCGATTTTGGCCGGGGTGGGGGCAGTGGTTTTCCCAATGCTATTTTATCGTTCTTCGCGCAGTTGGTGGTTGATGAGCTATTACTTTTTCCTGCCCCAACACCTACCGGCCAACCGCGTCGATCTTGTGATCGGCGAGGACGAAAACACCTGATCGACAAGTGGTTTGCCGAGCGCCAACCAGAGATTGTGCCTGAAAATCGAAGGTAAGGGCCACTGGCGAAACTTTCGGCTTTCATTTTGGCGGGGTGTGCCTACGTTTTCGCCTCCTTCACCCGGAGAGGTGACAGAGTGGTCTAACGTACCTGACTCGAAATCAGGCGTACCCGCAAGGGTACCGTGGGTTCGAATCCCACCCTCTCCGCCAGTTTTAAATCGCCCAAGCTATAGATGCTGCGGAGGTTTGGTTGCGGTCGAAAGGGTTGCCGAAGCTGTTCAGATGACGGTATTTCGCTTTGAGGTCGAACCTTGCGACAGTGCAAGGGCTTATGCTGAAACGTGCCGTCGTTTCTATTGTTAATTAAGAATTACGCCGGGCTAACAAAAGCTTGTTCTAAGCGCGGGTGTTGCTCAGGTTGCGCGGCTGCACATGAAGAAAATCGCCTCCGTTCTAGTCACACTTTGCTGCGTTTCCGGACTGCTGCGCGCGGAAGAATCCGCCGTTCTGCTGCCGAGTCTGACGACTTATTCAGCGCGCACGGCAAATCAGGATCCAGTTGGAACATTTGCGATGCCGGTTTCAGCGCTGCGTTACGAGCCGCTGGTCGATTTGCAGGCGCGCAATCAAGGTGAAGCGCAGGCCGACGTGACGATTCGCGGAGGCATTTTTGAAAATACCGGTTTCCGCATCGGCGGCGTTTCGCTCTACGATCCGCAAACGGGTCACTATTTTGCCGAGATCCCGGTGGCTTCCGCCATGCTGAAGGAGCCGTCCGTGCTCACGGGGACCGACAACGCGCTTTTGGGTTTCAATGCCAATGTTGGCACCGTTGCTTACGGTTGGCGACCGATTGCTACGCGCGGCGAACTCTCGCTCGGTCGCGGCGATCACGATTTTGAGCGCGGAAGCTTCTATCAAGGTTATGCGAGCCCGTGGAAAATTGCCGGTCGTAGTCTTGCTGCGGATACGGAGTTTTCTCATTCCTCCGGCAACGGCACGATCGAGAACGGAGATCACCGTTTCTCTCGCGCCAACACCCGGGTGCAACTCGCCGGCAGCGAAGGTTCGCAGACGGATTTATTCGCCGGATATCAGGAAAAATTTTTCGGTTGGCCGAATCTTTACACGCCCTTTGGCGTCAATGAGACCGAAAGCCTCCAGTCTGTGCTCGTCGCGCTCAACCATCGGGAGTCGTTAGGCTCTGGCGATTTTTTCGAGTTCGGCGCGTTCTACCGCCGCAATAAAGACGACTACGAATACAGCCGCGAAATTCCCGGACGCTTCAATCCCTACCAGCACACCACTTGGGCTCGCGCGGTCGCGCTGAGTGGCCGCAATGACCTCGGATTTTTCGTGCTCAATTACTCGGGCGAAATCCTCGGTGACAGCCTTGCCTCGACGTCGCTGACGTTTGGAAAACCAAATGACCACTACAAATCACGAACTTACTACAAAGCGGGACTTGTCCCGGAAAAATCGTGGACGCTCGACGGCATGAACCAACTCGTCGCCAAGGCGGGTGTTTCCTTTGACGACACAAATCGGGATAGTGCTGCATGGTCGCCCTTGGCCGAATTGGCCTGGGTACGAAACAATGCCAAGACGTGCCAGAGTCGTGTCTATATAAGCTATGCGAAGACCTCGCAGGTTACCACTTACACTGCGCTCAAATCCAGTCCGAGCAGCGGGCTTTTCCGCGGAAATCCCTACTTGGGCCGGCAGCACGCGGAGAATATAGAAGTTGGCGGCTCGCATACCCACGGACACTGGTCGTATCGCTCGGCAGTATTTTTCCGCCGCGATCGGGCGTTGGTGGATTGGACGTATCTGAATGCGAGCGCGTCGGCCCGTCGCGCCAATGCTGTCGATATCGATGCGTTCGGCTTTGAAGGCGTCTTGAGTTATACGAGCGCACGTTTCACCTTCGTGCTGGGATATACTTTTCTCGACAAGGAAGCCGATTACCGCGGCGCATTGGTCGACGCCAGCTTTTACGCGCTCAATTACGCGACCAACCGTTTGACGGCGGCGGTGGTTGCGCGGCTTGGCGGCGGTTTCGAGGTGCGCATGGACAACGTCGCGCGGGTCCAAGAGGACAATTGGCTTCGTCGCGTCGGTGGCGACGAGGCTTTGCACTCCTCGCTCGGTTTGTACTATCTGCCCAAGGCGGTGGCAGGCCTCGAAATCTCGCTGACCGCGAATAATCTTTGGAAAAGCAACTATCAGGAAGTACCGTCGGTGCCGGCGCCCGGCCGGCAATTGTCGGCCGGTGTAACTTATCGGTGGTAAGTGGTTTTTGGTGGGAGGAGGAGAGGGCGAAGAAGGGGTAGTTTTGGCTTCATAGCCGGAGTCAACGATGTGCGCATTGGCGTGATTGCTTGCGTGGGGGGCATCGCGTTGGGTGGTCGACGTCCCGCCCCAATAATTTAGCCCCGGCCATATTTCCCCTGTTTTTGCTCTGCGCGTGTACGGCTTTGCCTGACGCAATTTTTGTTAACCGAACCAGTTGAATGATACGCTTTCGCTCAGCCATGACTGCTAATTTCGACTTGTGGTATGGGAAGTATTCCCAAGCCATTGGGTATCGTATATAGAAAAGGCGGCGCGTCCTTGGTGTGGGCGCGCCGCCTTATTATCGAAGTGCTTTGGAAAATGGTTCAGTGCCTGTCGCCAGGAGTGGACGAAAGCCAACGTCGTTCTTTTGGCCGTTTCTGACATGCAGACGGAAAACTGCCTGCATGCGCCGGTTTGTCCTACTAGTGGTTTCAATCTGGCCGCCGTTACGCTATGGTTTGTCTGCTCCATCTTCGGCTGAAAAACCTACCGCCGTCATCCGGCCAAACATTGCTCCTATGAAACACCTTCGCTTTTCACTTCTGCTCTTCTGCCTGCTCGCGGGCAACGTGTTGTTTTCCGCCAGCATCACGGTCGAATTCAAACGTCCCGGTCCGACGATTAATCCCGCGATGTGGGGTGTTTTTTTCGAGGATATTAATTTTGGTGCAGACGGTGGACTGTATGCCGAGCTCATAAAAAACCGCGGCTTCGAGTTTCCTGAACCTCTCATGGGGTGGAACAAACTTTGTCCGCCCAAGGCAAAAGGAGAGCTCTCCCTGCGAACTGAGGCGCCGTTTAACGCGAAAAATCCTCATTACGTGCGATTGCAATCTGCCGGTAAGGCATTGTTCGGCATTTCCAACGGCGGATTTCGAGGCATCGGCGTCGAGGTGGGAAAAAACTACGATTTTTCTGTGCGCGTTAGAAACGTCGGCGGTACGGCAAAACTGAGCATACGGCTGTACGGGAGCGATGGTGCCACGCTTGCGACGGCGGAACTCTCGGGCTTCACCAACGACTGGGCTAACTACAAGGCGGTCCTTCAACCGAAAAACACGGATGCAAAAGCCTGGCTGGCCATGCTTGTTGATGGAGAAGGAACGATGGACCTCGATTTTATTTCGCTTTTTCCGCGCGAAACCTGGCGGGGCCGGCCGGGCGGTCTCCGCGCCGACATGGTGCAGGCCCTTGCTGACCTGAAGCTCGGATTCTTTCGCTTTCCCGGCGGCTGTATTGTGGAAGGTGCCACCCTCGATCGCCGCTACCAGTGGAAAAATACAATTGGTCCAATTGAGGAACGGCCGCTGCTCCTCAATCGTTGGAATAACGAATTTATTCACCGCCCTGCTCCGGATTACTTCCAATCCTTTGGGCTCGGTTTTTTTGAATATTTCCTGTTGTGCGAAGATATCGGTGCCGAACCATTGCCTATCTTAAATTGTGGCATGGCCTGTCAGTACAATTCCGGGGAACTTTGCCCTCTCGACGAACTCGGACCCTACATTCAAGACGCGCTCGATCTGATCGAATTTGCGAACGGCCCGATCACAAGCGAGTGGGGCGCGAAGCGTGCCGCGCTCGGGCATCCTGCGCCGTTTAATTTGAAACTGCTCGGCGTCGGCAATGAGCAATGGGGTCAGCAATATATCGATCGTTATGCGAAGTTCGCGGAAGTTCTAAAAGCGAAGCATCCGGAAATCGCTCTCGTCTCCTCCGCAGGTCCAAAACCGGCGAACGATCAGTTTAAATTCCTTTGGCCGAAACTGCGGGAGCTCCACGCCGATCTAGTCGACGAACATTCCTACGCTAAGCCCGAGTGGTTTTTCGATAGTGCGCACCGCTACGATGCGTACGATCGCAACGGGCCGAAGGTTTTCGTGGGCGAATATGCTGCGCAGAGCGACACCGCCCGCGTCAAAAGTCGCAGCGGTTTCGAATGCGCGCTGGCCGAGGCGGCGTTTCTCATCGGACTGGAGCGCAATGCCGACGTGGTTCGCATGGCCTCTTATGCGCCTCTTTTTGCGCACGCCGACGCCTGGCAGTGGTCGCCAAATCTAGTTTGGGTCGACAACCTGCGCATCCTGCGAACGCCGAGTTATCACGTGCAGGCGCTTTTCGCTCGGAATCGAGGCGATCGCGTGTTGCCGGTTACCGTTGGATCGTTAAACGCTCAGGAAGATAGACGATTCTACGCTTCCGCTGCGATGGACGAAAGAGCTGGCGAAGTGATTCTCAAGGTCGTGAATGCCACACCGGAAGCCTCGCGCAGCACGGTTGATTTGGCGGGCGTCCGAAAGGTCAGCGCCGGCGCATTGACCGTTTTTAAAGCGGATAGTCTCGATGCTGAAAATACTTTTGCAGCGCCTGGGATGGTTGCGCCACAGACGACTCCGTTTCTTCCGGCGGGCGGAAAATTCGAAATTTCGCTGCCAGCCAATTCATTCACGCTTCTGCGGCTGAAGGTGGAATGAAGGAGGGCTCATGACACAATATAAAACCATATAATATCGCCATTTTATAATATGATAAAAAATCGTCTGACTGTTCTATTATCCTTCGGCTTAGTCGCGATCAACGCGTTTGCCCAACCTGTCTCTATCCTTCAAAATTTTCGGAATCCGGATCTGCCGACCGCCACCCGCGTGAAGGACCTTTTGGCTCGCATGACGCTCGAAGAGAAGATCAGTCAGACCATGATGGCGTCACCGGAAATCACGCGACTAGGAATCGTCAAATATGACTGGTGGAATGAGGCGCTTCATGGGGTCGGACGCAACGGCATCGCCACCGTTTTCCCGCAGGCCATCGCCCTTGCCGCCACGTGGAACCCCGAACTTCACGGCCGCGTTGCGGAAGTGATCGCGACCGAGGCGCGCGCAAAAAACAACGAGGCTCTCGCGCAGCAGGGTTATTCAAAACGCTACCAAGGCCTCACGATTTGGTCGCCGAATATAAATATCTTTCGCGATCCTCGTTGGGGGCGCGGCCAGGAGACGTACGGAGAAGATCCGTTTCTCACGAGCCGTTTTGGCGTAGCTTTTGTACGGGGTCTGCAGGGTAACGATCCGCGCTACCTCAAAACCGTGGCCACGATCAAGCACTACGCTGTGCATAGCGGTCCCGAGCCGGAACGTCATCATTTTGATGCCGTCGTCAGCCCGCGTGATTTGTGGGAAACTTATTTGCCCGCTTTCGAGGCGGGTATTCGCGAAGGCGGAGCCACTTCGATCATGAGCGCCTATAATGCTGTGAACGGCGTTCCGGCGCCTGCGCACACTTACCTGCTCCGACAAATTCTCCGCGAACGCTGGGGTTTCACCGGCGCAGTGGTTGGAGATGTCGACAACGTTGCCGACATGTGGCGGCCCAACGGTCACAAATATTCCAAGGACGCTGCCGAAGCATCCGCTACCGCCATAAAGATCGGCAACGATCTTTGCAGTGGCGTCACATATCAAGCGCTGTCCGATGCCGTGAAGCGCGGCCTCGTCACGGAGGCCGAAATCGACGTGGCGCTCCGACGCCTTTTCACCCTGCGTTTCCGCCTCGGTGAATTCGATCCCGTCGAACTCGTCTCTTTCCGTGCGATTCCTCCTTCCGCCAACGCGACGCCTGAACATGACCGCGTCGCCCTCGAGGCCGCGCGCCAGAGTCTCGTTTTGCTAAAAAATGACGGCACGCTGCCGTGGGATGCCAGGCAGCTGAAAACCGTTGCCGTTCTCGGTCCGACGGGTGCCGAAATTTCCACGTTGCTTGGCAACTACAACGGATTTCCCCGCAAAACAATGACGCTGGTCGATGGCATACGGGCCAAGTTTGAATCTCTCGGCGTCAAGGTCCTTGCCGAACCAGGCGTTCCGCTCGTCAAAGGTTTTCGCATGAGCGGGCAACCGTTTCCCGAAGGTGTGCTCTTCGCCGATTCCAGTCGCACGCAGTCGGGTCTGAAAGCTGAAATTTTTTCGCACGAAAATTTTGATCCCCGCAAATCCACCGTTGAGGGCACGCCGACGGCCAAGCGCACGGACGCCCAGGTCGACTTGCAGTGGGACGAAGCTCAGCCGATCGCGGGAATCCCGATCAAATCCGCCAGCGTTCGTTGGACCGGTATAATGGTTCCCCCTGTGTCCGGCGAATACGTGCTCGGCGTCGTCGCCGACGGCGCCGTGCGACTCTATATCGACGGCAAGGCCGTCATCGACTCCTGGCGCCGCGATCCCGAACGCCCACTCAGCAAGCTAATCAACCTGGAGGCTGGCCGCGCCTACGAAGTCCGCCTTGAGTACGGACAAGCGACGCCGAAAGGCCGCATTCAATTTGGCTGGATCGCCCCCGGTCAGGATAATTCGCTCGCCAAAGCTCTGGCTGCCGCGCAGGCGGCCGACCACATTGTCCTCACCCTCGGCATCACACCCGACCTTGAAGGCGAATCCATGAGTGTGACGGCTGAAGGTTTCAAAGGAGGCGATCGCCTCACGCTCGATTTGCCTGCGACGCAACGCGAGCTCCTCGCCAAAATCGCGGCACTGAAAAAGCCGACGGTCGTCGTTCTCACCACCGGTAGTGCCATTGTTCTCGATGACTCGCAGGCCGGCGCCGTGCTGCTCACTTGGTACTACGGCCAGCGCGGAGCCGACGCCGTCGCTGAAGCGCTGCTGGGTGAAACCAACCCCGCCGGCCGCCTACCAGTGACCTTCTATCGTAGTGTCGACGATCTTCCTCCGTTCGAGGACTACGCCATGAAGGGTAGGACCTATCGCTACTACACCGGCAAGCCGCTCTATGCTTTTGGCCATGGGTTAAGCTATACGACATTTGGATATAGTAAAATGATCGCCTCGGCAAACACGACGCGGGCTGGCGATACGCTGCAATTTTCCGTGACCGTGAAAAACACCGGCCGACGCGACGGCGATGAAGTCGTTCAACTCTACGCCTCAGCCGTCAATCCGCCCGTGCCGATGCCACTTCGTCAACTCGTGGGTTTTCAACGCGTGTCTCTGAAAGCCGGCGAGGCGAGGATTGTTAAACTCGATGTTCCGGTTTCGCGCCTGCAACGCTGGGACGAGAAAGCAAATGGTTACGTGGTCGACGCCGGTGAGTACCGCTTCGTCGTCGGTCCGGCCTCCGACCAGCCTTTGCTCGAAACCAAGGTGACCGTAGTGAAATAATAAACGAACTGAAACGGCGACGCAGACTAGGAAGACCGCTTGTCTCTCAACCTTCAAAGATTTTATTTTGTATTAAATCTGATATTTGCCAAAGCCTGTATCCGTGCAGACAAAACGCCCACCGGAATCCCGTCCTTTACAAGCTTACTGGTTTGTTGCCGGGATTTTCGTTGCCACGTTTTTTGCGTACCTTCCCTCGCTATCGGGTGGATTTCTTTGGGATGATGACGGTCATGTCACAACACCCAGCCTGCGATCAATTACAGGTTTGGGCCGAATCTGGTTTGAGCCTGGCATCACACAGCAATATTATCCTTTGCTTCATTCGGCTTTTTGGCTCGAAAGCCAGTTTTGGGCGGATAATCCTCTTGGATATCGGCTGGTAAATCTGTTGCTGCATGCGACGTCAGCCTGTCTTTTTGCCGCCGTGTTGCGACGGCTTTCTGTTCCTGGTGCATGGTTCGCCGCTTTCCTCTTCGCCCTTCATCCCGTTTGCGTCGAGTCAGTGGCGTGGATTTCTGAGCAAAAGAACGCGTTGTCACTCGTATTTTATTTGGGCGCGGCACTTATCTATTTGCGATTCGAAGAAACGCGGCGCCCACGAACGTATGTAATCGCCACAGCACTCTTCGTTGCGGCCTTGCTGACCAAGACCGTCACGGCGACCCTGCCGGCGGCACTTCTGGTTGTAGCTTGGTGGCGAAGAGGCGGACTGGAACAGCGTCGCGATATATTTCCCGTTATACCATGGTTCGTTCTTAGTATTGGCGCTGCGATCATGACTAGCTGGTTCGAAAAAGTATATATTGGCGCTGAAGGGGAGCTGTTTACGCTGTCGTGGGTGGAGCGGATGCTACTGGCTGGCCGCATCGCCTGGTTTTACCTTGAGAAATTGGCGCTGCCATTGAATCTGACCTTTATTTATCCCCGGTGGGAGATTGATGCATCCGTAGGGTGGCAATGGCTTTTCCTCGTCGGAGCTGTGGCAGTGTCGGTTTATATGTTTGTTCGGAAGCGCCGGGCCATCCTTGCATGTTGGTTGCTTTTTGTTGGTTCTCTCACACCGGCGCTCGGATTTATCAACGTTTATCCATTTGTATATTCCTACGTAGCGGATCATTTTCAGTACCTTGCCTGCCTTGCTCCGTTGGCGGGAGCGGCCGCACTTTTGACACGGTGGACAACCCGGCTCCCGCGCGTCGCCGCTATGGCAATCGCATTGGGCCTTCCGGTCCTTTTGGGCGTGTTGACCCTCCTACAAAGCCGCATGTATCGGGATGAGTTCACGCTTTATGAAACCACCTTGGAAAGAAACCCATCAAGCTGGATGGCGCATACCAATCTTGCTCGCCTGTTGACGGATAGCGGCCGGCCGCTTGAAGCCATTCCGCATCTCGAAAAAGCATTGCGTCTCCGCGCAGATCTTCCCGAGGCGGAAAATAATCTTGGATATACACTCACGGTCCTTGGGCGGAGCAGGGAAGGGATTCCGCATCTCCAGCGTGCGCTCGCACTCAAGCCTCAATATATCCAAGCCTATAATAACCTCGGTCACGCTTATGTCATGACCGGTGATTTGGACGCTGCGATAAAAACCTTTCGCGAGGCCCTGCGACGTGAGCCGAAGGAGGCCGGCACTTATTTCAACCTCGGGCTCGCGCTTGCACAGAGCGATAGAACCTGCGAAGCAATCCCAGAATTCGAGCGCGCGGTGAAACTCAGGCCCGACTATGCAGATGCGGAACTCAACTGGGGTATTGGACTAATGCTCACCGGTTCTTTCCCCGCAGCGGTCCCTCACTTCGAACGGGCAATCGAACTCGACCCTGATTCCGCACGCTATCATGCGCTTTATGCGCGGGCACTCGCCGGGGCATCGCGTTGGCGCGATGCGGAATATCATTATAGTCAATCGCTGGAAATCGATCCCGCCCAAGCCGACGTTCATCTCGGCCTTGCGGGTGTATTGCGGCAGCTTGGCCGCTCTGAAGAGGCGGCACTTCATTACCAAGAGGCCGGGCGCCTTCAGCAAGCTACGATACGCTAAACTCGCCACGGGGAAGTTGGAGGCTCAAAGGGATTGCTCAACGATATGAGCATCGTGACGGTTGAAACTATCCGGAGAAAGTTTTCCTCTTATTGGGACAACCAACTCATATCTGCCATTCTCGCGCGTACTTTTTGAGTGCCCGGGTTTGTCAGTTCCCCAGACACCCTAACCCAGCAGGTCAGTGTTGAGCAGCCGCATTGTTACCGGGCTCGCCTTCATTGATTCAACATAAGCCGGTTCCCCAGCGCCGTGCCTATAGATTAACTATGAAAAAATACTCCCATCTCAGGCGGATCATTTTATTATTGGCCGCCTCGACAGTGACGTTGCCGTTGATTCCGTCATCTTTCGGTCAAACGGCTTCTGAATCGGCAGCCGCAACTCCGGCACCGGCCACGCCGGCTGCAAAACCTGAGCGTGAAAAGAAAATTCCCGTCGAAACCGTCAAAGCTGAGGACAAAGCAGAGGCTGTCGCTGATGACGAAACGATCGTGATGTCACCTTTCGAAGTGACGGCAAGCACGCGAGGATATTTTGCGTCGAACAGCATGTCGGGCACCCGTTTCAACTCGAAAGTTGAAGATCTGGCCTCGTCGTTGACGATCATGACGAAGGAGCAAATGGATGATTTCGGTATGCTGGATATCAACGACGTCCTGCATTTCACCGCCGGCGCCGAAGGCACTTCGACCTATACAGATTTTAATATAGATCGTAACGGCCAGTTGAACGACAACGTTCAGCTAGATCCAAAAAACGCGAATCGCATTCGTGGTATCCTTGCTGCCAATCAGTCTTATGGCAATTTCGAGGTCAGCCGTCTTCAGGTGGATCGCATCATGACGGATGGCATCGAGATTGGCCGCGGTCCCAACGCCAACGTCTTCGGCCTTGGTTTCGCCGCCGGTACGGTCAACCAGGTTCCTGCCGCCGCAAACCTTATGCGCAACAAGACGCGCATCGATTTTCGTGTGGATAGCTATGACGGCTATCGTTCGTCATTTGATGTCAACCAAGTGCTCAAGCGAGGCGTATTGGCGCTCCGTGTGAACGGCGCTTTCCAACACGAGGGATTCGTACGCAAGCCATCCGGCATGGATACGACGCGTTTCAATATGTATGTGAAATACCAGCCGTTCAAAAATACGACGATTAGCGCTTCGCAATTGAGATTTCGTACAAACGGCACTCGCCCGAATTTCACCCCGCCCCGTGATTATATTACCGACTGGGTAAACGCGGGCAAACCGACGTGGGATCCCGTTGCAATGGTAGTGCACCGCAATGGTGAAACGATTGACCGCTTTGGAGTGGTTAGCCCCAGTAGGACGCAACCGCTCAGTCCAATCACGGCCGACACTCAATTCCCCACCGATGTACCTTTCGCTCGCGCCAACAATTCTCGCAACAACGTTACTGTCGACCGGCAGGGAATTACCTATTGGACGATGCCCGGCGCCAGCAATCCGCTTCCGGCCTCAGCCAATCAGTTTATTCCCTCACCGCTGTTTGCCGGACAAAACGTCCGCACGATGCAGACCAATTTCTTGGGCGGCACAAACGGCAGGTTTGGCAACCAGCCTCTCTTTTCGTCGGCTCCATCGGTGGGTGACCACAGTTACTACGATTGGGGTTCCATAAATCTTTCGGCCACTAACAGTGAGTGGGAAAATACCGATGCTTATTTGGTCCAGCTCGATCAGATTGTATTGAACACACCTCGGCAGACTCTCTTTGTGCAAGGTTCGTTCTTCCGTGAGAACTCCATGCAATACAAGCGCCAGCCACTGGGTAACTCCGGCGTTTCTGGTGTCACGGGCCAGCTCTTTGTCGACATCAACGAGAAGCGTCTCGATGGTTCACCCAATCCGAATCTCGGTCGCCCCTATATTGCGGCCGGTGAATTCACCACCCGCTATAGTCCCTTGGATTGGGACACTTTCCGCGCGCAATTCGCATACAAGCTGGATCTCCGAAACGAGAAAGGCTGGCTCAAGTGGCTGGGTATGCATCAGTTCACTGGTTATGACGAATATAAATACCGCATCAACCGCCAGTGGGCCTATCGCGAGACGATCACCTCGGATCATTCGTGGACCGGTGCGCAGACGATGCTCGCCCAAAATGGTATCGCCCGCGCCAATCAAAGCGGTGTGCCAGGTGGCGCTTCCGCCGGCCCGAATCTCATTCGCAGTTACTATATGCACTATATTGGTGATGCCGGCGACCAGCAAATTGACTATGCGCCTACTCCAATCGCCCATGGGCAATATCCATTGGTTTGGGGCGGTTACCGCACTGTCTATACTGCGACGAGTATTCCCGGTAATCCGAATATGGCGGGCGCCGTGGATCCCACCACCGGTACATTCTTCACCGATATGGCCACCCTCGGTTTCTTGCCGACCACCGATCAGACGGGCGGTACTAACAACCTGAAGCAGATCATTAAAACACCAGGCTTTGTTGTTCAGAGTCATTTTCTTGACAGCAAAATCGTGACAACTTTTGGCATGCGTCAGGATCGCGTCTATTCGAAGAACGGCCCCAGCAAAGCGACGCCGCAAACTCCAATCGGCGGTGCGAATCTTCTGAATGACTACACTGTCCACGATTGGACTTACAACAACCACTGGGAGTACGGCGACTACCGCTACAATATCGGCAAAACCAAGACCGCCGGTCTAGTGGTTCGGCCGTTCCGCGATCTGGGTTTTGTTAACAGGAGTGCAAACGCCCGCGGTATGTTTAGTTGGATCGCCGACGGTTTGCGTGGTCTTTCGCTCACCTATAATGTTTCTGACAATTTTTATCCTCAAGCCCCTGCAGTCGACTTGTTTCGCCGTCAGTTGCCGAACGTTACAGGCGAAGGCAAGGATTATGGCTTCTGGATGACTTTTGCGGACAACAAACTCGTTGTACGCTTCAACCACTATATCACGAAGCAGCTCAATATTCGTAACGGTGAAGCCAATACCATCGCGCAACGCGTCCTGCGTCTGGACCTCGACGTTTCTGGTGACGCTTTTCAACTCACAGATCGGGCTTTGGCGTGGCACAGGACTAATTTCCTGTTGGCCAATCCCACCCGGACACTTGCATCGATCACCCCAGCGGAGAACGCACAATTCTTCGCCGCAGCCCTAGCGCAGATGCAAATGCCATTGGATGAGTATGTAACTCTCGACACTGCATTTAGAGGTTCAGGCACACTCGCGGCGACCAACGATTTTATCTCCCGGGGTAACGAACTGGAAATTAATTATAACCCGACGCGTAACTGGCGTTTGTCGGCTTCAGTAACAGAGACGAAATCATTTACAACCAACGTATCCAATACGATTCAGGAATGGATCGACAAACGTCTGCCGGTGTGGACTTCGATCGTGGATCTCAACCAGACTTCGAATACGATCAATACAGGTGCTGATGCATATTGGGCGCCTGACGCTGCCAATCCAAATCACCTTTGGTGGTTGCATAAGTACAACAACGGACAATCGCCATTTGAGAATTACACCTCGAACGTGGCGGCGCCGTACAAAGTCATCAAGCAACAGGAAGGTAAGTCCAAGCCGAGTGTACGCCGCTACAACGTGAAAATGGCCACCAGTCTCGATCTGGCTGCTTTCTCTGATAACCGTGTCATCAAAAAAATCCGCGTTGGTATGTCTGGAAACTGGATGGATAAGGGCGCCATCGGTTACTATGGCAAACAACAGTTGCCGGCAATCGTCACCGAGTTGGATGCGGACAGACCGATCTACGACAAGACGCGGCTCTACATTGGTGCGTTCGTGGCCTACAAAACCAAACTCTACCGGGATAAAGTTGCAGCGAACTTCCAGTTCAACGTCGAGAATCTCGGCGAGAATGGACGGTTGCAGCCCATCGGCGCCTTCCCCGACGGAACGCCCAACGCCTATCGCATCGTCGATCCGCAGAAGTTTATTTTGAGCATGTCGTTTGAATTATAACGCAGCGCGCACGACTTATCACTCGTTTCTCATCGGGCGGCCCTTTCAGGGCCGCCTTTTTCTTGCTGCGCCCTCGGTCGAAGGCGTAGCCACAACGCTGCACTTGCGATTTGACAAAATCCTGCAACCGGAGGCCATTGGCGCACGCATGTCGTTGAATCCTTTTCTCGATCCCGCTTTTGAAATTCGTTGGTCGCAGCTCACGCCCGACAAAATCGTACCTGCGATCGAACAGGCTCTCGCCAGCGCCCAAGCCGCAATAGATGCGATCGCCGCACAGGAGCTGGCGACGGTTTCCTACGAGAAAACCTTTCTTGCGCTTGAACGGGCGACCGAGCAACTCGGTCTCGCTTGGGGCAAGGTCACGCACCTCCAGTCTGTGGCCGATTCGCCGGCTTTGCGCGAAGCCCACAACGCGCTTCTGCCCAAAGTCTCCGCCTTCTATGCGGCCATCCCGCTCAACGGACCGCTTTGGACACGGTTGAAAGCTTTCGCAACCACTCCGGACGCCCAAAAACTGACGGGTGTCCACAAACGTTTCTTCGAGGAGACGATGCTCGATTTTCGCCAATCGGGCGCCGATTTGTCCGAGGAAAAGCAGGCGCGTCTGCAGGCGTTGCAGAGTGAACTTGCTCAAGTCACCGATAAATATTCGGAGCACGTTCTCGATGCGACGAACGCGTGGCAGCTTCTTGTTGAGGATGAAGCGCGTCTCGCCGGCCTGCCTGAGCATGCGAAAGCCGCCGCACGTCGCAGCGCGGAATCGAAGCAACTTGGCTCGCCCGAAAACCCCGTCTGGCGTTTCACCCTGCACATGCCGTCGCAGGAACCCTTCATGACGTATCTCGACGACGAGGCGTTGCGGCGGGAAATGTGGCAGGCCGCGATTTCGGTCGGTGCGAAAGCCCCGCATGACAACACGCCGCTCGTTCCGCGCATTCTTGCCTTGCGCGCGGAAAAAGCCGCGCTGCTCGGACGTCCGCATTTTGCGGATCTCACGTTGGAGCGCCGCATGGCCAAATCGGGTGCGCGGGCGACGGAGTTTCTCGACGACTTGCAAAAACGCGCGGCGAAGGCCTTCGCCAAAGAGTGCCGCGAACTGGAGGAGTTCAAAGCGCAGCAAACCGGAAAGCCGGTCGCGCCGCTTGCGCCGTGGGAGCTCGGCTATTGGTCGGAAAAACTTCGCAAGGCACGCTACGATTTCGACGAGGAGCAACTGCGTCCGTATTTCCCGATGAACCGCGTTATTGGCGGTTTATTTGAGTTGGCGAAACGCGTTTTCGGATTGGAGATAGTGGCTCGTTCGCCGGGCGCGGTCGAAGTCTGGCATCCCGAGGTGAAATTTTACGACCTGTACGACCAGAACCGCCGGCATCTCGGTTCTTTTTACTCCGACTGGCATCCGCGCGAGTCCAAACGCGGTGGCGCCTGGATGAACTATCTCATCACGGGCGGCCCGCAGCCGGACGGTTCGCGCAAGCCGCATCTGGGTCTTATCTGCGGCAACATGACGCCGCCCGCCGGGGAGAAACCGGCTTTGCTAACCCATCGCGAGGTGGAAACGATTTTCCACGAGTTCGGTCATTTGTTGCACCACCTGCTGGGCGAAGTGGAAATCAAATCGCTGAACGGCGTGAACGTCGCATGGGATTTTGTCGAACTGCCTTCCCAGATCATGGAAAATTGGTGTTGGGAGCGCGAGAGCCTGGATCTCTTCGCACGTCACAGCGAAAACGATACGCTGATTTCCGAGGAGATTTTCAAAAAAATGATCGCGGCGAAAAACTTTCGTTCAGCCTGTGCGACGATGCGGCAGCTAGCGTTTGCGAAGATGGATCTCGCGTTGCATATGCGTACGGCGGAGTTTTCCGGCGAGGCCGATGTGGAACAAAAAGTTCGGGCTCTCATCGCCGATTGCCTCGTACCGACCCAGCCGCCGTCGCCAACAATCGTCAAGCGTTTCAACCATATCTTTTCGGATCCCGTCGGCTATGCGGCGGGATATTATTCTTACAAATGGGCGGAAGTGCTCGATGCGGATGCTTTCACGCGATTTAAACGCGAAGGCATTTTCAACGCGAAAACGGGGGCAGAATTTGTCATCCAGATTCTGAGCCGCGGTAATTCGGCCGATCCGGCCGACCTTTATCGCGCATTCATGGGCCGCGAGCCGGACCTCAACGCGCTGCTTGAGCGGAGTGGCCTTGCGACGGGAAGTTAGGCGATATCGGCGGGCCACCGGGGCGAGATTTTGCTGTCAAAGTATTCTCTCATGCGCCGGCTGCTTAAAATTCTAGGGTGGGTGATCGCGGGCCTTCTTCTGTTGGCCGTGACGCTGCCCTTTTGGCTGGGCGGTTTGCTGACAATTGCGCGAGGACCGCTGGGATTATCTTACGGGCGCTATGAACGAATCGATTACTCGCGGTTTGTCCTCCGTGATGTTCGTTATCAAAAAGATAATGTGAGCGTGACTGCGGACCGCATCGAAGTGGCGACGCCGCTGTTGTATCTTTGGCGACACTACCGCGGCGGGCAGTCGTCTGTGATCGTGAACGATTGGCGAGTTGCGGTGGAAAGTTCGTCGTCGCCGCAAGAACCGTCCGATCCGGACGCGGGCTGGATGGATCTGCGAAAGCTGTTGCTGAAGATCATGGACGCTGTGCATCGCTGGTTGCCTGAAGCGCAGTTCAAAAACGGGGAAGTTACCTTTCCCGGCGGACGCATCGGCGTGGGGACCGGCGATTGGCGTGTGCACGTACTCCAAGTGGATGACCTTGTCTGGCGCGGACTTTCCTGCCGCGGGACCGCTGGATTTTTTTCCGCTGATGGGTTGATTCGCTTGCAACTTGCGGATGCAAAAAACGCTCTGCAAGTGGACCTCGAAAGTCGCGGATCGAATGTGACTGGAGTTGCCCATTGGGCGGAGCAGAAGGTTAGTATTTCGTCGCGCTTTGCCGAACGCGGATGGTTGCCGCAAGAAGCCCGGGCGGTGGCTGAAAACTGGACGGTCGACGGGGCAAAATTGGGCCTCGGTACGGTCTACACGGCGGTCCGCGGCGGCGGCCGGATCGAGTGGCGCAAAGAGCATTTTTCGGTCGATTTGACCGCCAAAGCCGAACCGCTGGTCGGAGATAAGATTCCGCCCCTGGAGCTTACCGCGCGCGGTGAAGGAAATTTGGATACGCTGACGCTTGAGGCCTTGCACGCGTCCATTCCCGGATTTCAGGCCGACTTGAGCGAGCCCGTGCGGGTGAGCCGTGACGGGGAACTGCTTTCCGGACCTTCTCGTTTCAACTTGGAGGCCGATTTGGGTCAGCAGCCCTGGCTTGCCGCTGCAGGGCGGATAAAGGGCGAAGCCAAGATTGAAGCCGGTCGCGAGTTCAAGCCGCGAGTTGCCATGCAATTTTCCGCCAAGGACCTCAAAATCAGCCAATGGGCTGTGCCCCAGTTGGAGATAGGAGGAGTTTTGGAATGGCCACTGTTCAAAATCGACAAGGCGAGCATCAATCTCGGAGGCGACCAAACCATTCAATTGAGCGGGGGCACGAATCTGGAGACCCGCGAACTGACCGAATCCATCCTCGAAGCGCGCGTGAACGGAACAACCGTGGCGACGTGGTGGCCACGCGTGCCCATTTTTTCCGATGCAAAGGTGAAAGCAAAATTCAAAGGGCCGTGGTTGCGACTCGGGCACGAGGGCAGTGCGCAAATTGTCGGCCTCAATCAACCGCCATTGAGGCCCTTGGCAATGAAGCTTGATTGGAAAGGCGCGGGCGATGCGATCGATCGACTTGAAATTGTGGCGGCGGGCGGCGAAGCGACTTTTTCGCTGAGCGGAGCCGTTGACCGGACTGGCGCCAGGATCGAAGAACTGCGTATTCAGAAAACGGAGACGACGTGGCTGGCCTTGGAAAAGCCGGCTCGCTTCGAGTGGCTGCCGGTGTTGCGTTGCGAGCCCCTGATTTTGGCCGGCGACGCAGGGCGGGTCGAACTGGCTGCGCGGGTTGGCGTCGAAGGCGAAGGAAAACTGCGGGTGGATGATTTTTCCACAAAATGGTTGCGCGACTGGCTCGTCTGGCACGGCCCTGATTGGCGGGTTCCTTTGGTTGATTTTGTCGGTCGTTGGAATAACGGGCCGATGGAATTTTCCCTGTCGGCAAGAGCCGACACCGATCTGGCGGGGCAAAAGCCCGTCGAACTTCAGCTGAAAGCCCTTGGCGACCGGAACGGCGTAAAAATCGAGACATTGCACGCCTTCGAGGGAAAACAAGAAGCGATTGTTGCGAGCGGAGCGGTGCCGTTGATCGTGACGCCCGCTTCCTCGTCGCTCTGGAACTTCGATCCAAATGCGCCATTGAATTTTATCGCGGCGACGCAGCCCGATGCGACGTTCTGGACTTATCTGGCGGCGACCACGGGACTCGTGATCGAGCGTCCGCTGCTCAACCTTGAACTATCGGGAAACTGGAAATCGCCCCGCGGGAAGATTTTTTTGCGTTTGCCTCGGCTTGAGGCGAACGAAGAGAGGTTTAAGAGGAAATTGCCAGTCGCGGAAGAGATCGACGGCGTGGCCGAGCTTGATCGCGGGGAAATAGCGCTGAGCAATTTTTCCGCCTTGATTGCCGGGCAGCAGGTCCGTGTGGAAGGCCGTTTGGCGCTTCCGAAGGGCGGCCTGAGTGCGCTGGTGAATGCTCCATGGAAAAATCTGGTCCGCACCGCGACCGGTCGCGTGCAAATGAAAGGTGCAGATTTGGCGGCGTTCGCGCCCTACACCTCGGACGTGCTGGCGCCCAAGGGTCGGCTGGATGTCGATATCGCATTGGCCGGCGGAAAAGCGGACGGATTTATCCGGGTGGAAAACGCGGGCACGCGGCCTCTCGGTCCGCTCGGAGTGCTTCAAGACCTCAATGCGGATATGGCTTTCGTGGATCGTCGCATGGAAATCCGTTCGTTCCGCGTCAGAATGGCAAACCAGCTGGTGGAGCTAAAAGGTTCGGCGGAACTGGGCGGGGACGGCGTGCCGCGCTACGACTTTTCGCTCAAGGGCGAGCACCTGCCGTTTGTGCGGCAGGTGGGCTTGTTGTTGCGTGGAGACCTGGACTTGAAATTGACGTCGCTGGACGGCGGTGTTGGCAAAGTCACAGGCCAGGTGACGATGCGCGAAAGCCTGTTTTCGACCGATGTCCGCGACCTTATGCCGAGAGGTGGAGGCGCCGGAGCCGCGGCGCGACCGCCCTTTTTCTCCATCGAAAAGCCGCCCTTCAATGCCTGGCAACTGGATGTCAATTTGAACGGCGATCGGTTTTTACGGTTGCGGACGCCGGTGTTTAATGGCGTCGCTTCGATGCATTTCCATCTGGGAAACAGTCTGGGGGAACCACGTGCCACCGGCCAGGCCACGATCGACCAGGGCCAGGTTTTGCTTCCCTTTGCCACTTTTGCCATCCAGCAGGGATCGGTCCAGTTGACGGAGGCGAATCCCTACGAGCCCAAGCTGTTCGTGACGGGAGCGTCGCGACGTTATGGATACGATTTGCGCATGGAACTTTCCGGCACGGCATCCACCCCGATCTTGAAGTTTTCCTCAAGCCCGCCGCTCAATTCGGAGCAGGTTTTATTGCTGGTCATGGCGGGCGAGACGCCGAATAGCGAGATAACCTACTCCAGCAACCAGAGAGCTGTTCGATTTGGAGCATTTCTCGGCAAGAGTCTTTTCAGCAGCATGACCACGGATTCGAACGGCATGGACCGGCTCACCATCAGCGCCGGGGAAAAAATTTCCAGACAGGGTCGGGAGACTTACGAGGTGGAATACTGGCTGGGTGAACGCTGGTCGCTGGTCGGGGAGTATGACGAATTCGACGACTATAACGCGGGCCTGAAATGGCGCGCTCTCAGGGACAAGCCGAAGGAGAAAAACGCCGATGCCAAATAGCCATCTAAGATACCTGGCAATGGTTGCGCTTGTGCTCCTGGCCTTGCTTTTTCCCACGGCGACGTCGAAAGCCGAACAGGATAAAACAGCTAAGATTCGGATCGCGGGCCTGGGTCTTTGGCGTGACCGGGAGATGAGGGTTGCGCTGGAGCGAATGTTGGGCAGCGACCGTGGCTCCGTCCTCGGCGCCAACGCACTCGAAGACACCGCGTTTTTGCTATTTTCCGTGCTGAACGACGAAGGCTACCAAACGCCCGTGATTAAAATCCGGGTCGAAGTCGCCGGCGGAAAAACAGAGACCTATCTGCTCGATGAAAATCTTGATGTGAATCTGCCTCCAAAGATTGAGACCCGCGCGGTGCGATTCGAGGTGAAAACCGGGCCTCGTTCCTACGTGGAAAGGGTCAAAATCGAAGGGCTGAAAGCGCTGGATGCGAAAGCGGGTGAATCTTTTTTCAAACCGGCGAATACGCTGATCACGACAAAAGTCTCCAAGGCCTATTCCCCCTCTCGCACACGACGCTCGGCGGAAAAACTCCGCGAAGAACTGCGTTTGCAAGGCTACGCGCAGGCCCGGGTCGAAGCGGCGCCGGTGAATATCGACAAAGCGAAAGGTGGCCCCGTCACGCTACACGTGAAAGTCGATGAAGGGCCACGGTGGTTGGTTTCCGATTTTCGTTACGAAAAAGCCGATCCCGCGGAAATCGGTTTCGTGCCCACGATACGGGCAGGGCAACCCTGGTCCGCCACGTTGCAACAGAATATGACGGAAGAATTGCGGCGGGCGTATTTTAAAAAAGGATACGCCGACGTTGCCATCCGCGTCCTGCCGGAGGCGGCTCCGGCGTCGGGGGGACACCGCCTCGTGGTCGCCGCGGCCCAGATCGAGCCGGGTCCGCTGGTGAAGGTGGGCGAGGTGCATTTCGAGGGGAACAAACATACCAGCACCACGATCCTGCGACGCCGCGTGCGGATTAAAACCGGCGCTCCTTTCGATCCAGTCATCCTCGAAAATTCCCGATACCGCCTTTCACGGCTCGGAGTTTTTGAAGCGGTCGATTTGCATTCGAAACCCGAGGACGGGGAAGTGCGCGATCCGATTTTCACGTTGAGGGAAGGGCCTCGCTACGAGACAAATTTGCTGGCTGGTTACGGAAGCTATGAACAGTTGCGTGGCGGCGTGGAGTTTAGGCAGATGAATTTGTTCGGTCGGGCTCATCAAAGTCGTTTTGAGTTGGTGCAATCGATGAAGGGCACGCGCGGTGAGTATGCTTACACCGTGCCCGAACTGTTCGGGGAAACCATTGACGGCACCTCCCGGGTATTCGGACTGCAACGCGAGGAACTTTCGTTCCTGCGGCAGGAGTTCGGCGTCAATGTGACCTTGAAGCGGCAGCTTCCCTGGCTCCGCGCGGAAGGTACTGCCGGTTACACGCTGCAAACTTTGAAAAATCTCGACAACGAACTCACCACCCGCACGGCCGACGACAAGAATGTCAATGTAGGTAGCATCGAGTTGGGCATCACGCGGGACAAGCGCGACAGCCCGTTGCGACCGCGGCGCGGTTACCGTTGGTTCGGTCATGTGGAAGCGGCGAACCAGGCTTTTGGTGGCGAAGTGAACTACGAACGCTCCGAATTGGGCGGCGCCTACCATTTCAGCATAGGGCAATGGCAGTTCATGCACGTGGCGCTGACACATGGCGTGCTCACCACTTACGGGAAAAGCGACGAGACCATACCGGTGAACAAACGTTTTTTCCCGGGCGGCGACAGTTCCATCCGTGGCTATCAGGAAGGCGAGGCGGCGCCGCGGGGAGACGACGGACGTTTCATCGGAGCGAAAACCTACACGTTGTTGAATCTTGAATACGAACAGGTGCTGACCGAAGACTGGTCCGCCGTGCTTTTTTTCGACGGTCTTGGTTCTGCGGCGAGGTTAGCTGACTATCCATTCGACGAACGGCTTTATTCCATCGGCATCGGCATTCGTTACCAGACTTTGGTCGGACCGATCCGGCTCGAATATGGGAGAAATGTGAAACCTCGCACTGGCGATCCCAGCGGCACGATTCATCTTTCAATCGGATTTCCCTTTTAACCTCCGAGACGCTTTGGCGCATCGAAGTGATGGAACGCGCGATTGTGGCGCGGATAGAAATTTCGACATTGTTTCCACGAAGATCATTCCGGTTTGCAACACATTCTCTTACATTGCGTTGGACTGTTCTGGCATTTTCTCATCCCCTCTTGCCGAAATGGGCCGCCTTTTGCTAATTAGGCGTGTCCAAAAAATTCAACCACACTCCTAACCATGATGATGTATTGGCTCCTTCTGTTAATCGTTCCCGTTCTTCTGGGCGTTTATGCGCAGATGAAAGTTTCGAGTGCGTACCACAAAAATCTTCAAATTCCATCGCGCGGTCGCATCAGCGGTGCGGAAGCCGCCCAAGCTGTGATGGACAGCGCGGGCATCAACGACGTCGAGATCGTCGAAGTCCAAGGCCAGCTCTCGGACCATTACGATCCGATGAACAAAAAGCTCGCGCTTTCCTCGGACAACTACCGTGGCACCAGCCTCGCCGCACTTGGCGTCGCTGCCCACGAGGCAGGCCATGCGATTCAGCACAAGCAGGGCTATGCCATGATGCAAGTTCGCCAAAACATGGTGCCGGTGATGCAATTCGCCGCACCAGTCGCATACTTCTTCACCGGCTTCGGCTTCTATCTGCTCGGTTACATGGGTTCGACCATGATGATGATCGGCATCGCGGCGCTCGCGGTGCTGACGCTCTTCCAACTCGTCACTCTGCCCGTCGAATTCGACGCGAGCCGCCGCGCGAAATTGCAACTCGTCAACCTCGGCATCCTTGGCCGCGACGAAATGCCCGGCGTGAATGAAACGCTCAACGCCGCCGCACTGACCTATGTCGCCGCGTTCGTGAGCTCGCTCGGCCAGCTTTTGCACCTCGTGCTAATGCTGACCGGCGGTGGCCGCCGCGACGATTGAGCGAGGCCGAGCCGAAAAACGGTTCCCATGGAAATTTCAAAGCCGCGTCCGAAAGACGCGGCTTTTTGTTTTTCAGAAATCGCCAATCGCGGAGGGCAGAGCTACTGCACATTCAGTACGGCGTAAGTGCGTTTGCCTTTGCGCAGCAGGAGATATTTGCCGAACAAGAGGTCAGCACCAGTGATTGTGCGGGCGATTTCAGCGGAGCGGATGTTGTTCACGTAGATGCCGCCGCCTTCCACGTCCTTGCGGGCCTGGCCTTTTGACGGAGCGAGGCCGCTGTGGACAAGAAGATCGATCAGCGTTGAGCCGGCGCCTTCAAGCTTGGCGCGTTCGAGTGGTTTGGTGGGGATTTCGCCGACGACATCCTTGAACGTTTCCTCGGACGTATCGCCAATCTCGGCACCGAAAAGAATTTCGCTGGCCTTGAGCGCGGCGTCGAGCGCGGCCTGGCCATGGACGAGGCGGGTGACTTCGCGGGCGAGGGCTTTGTGGGCTTCGCGTGGGCCAGGATTGGCGAGGTGCTTGGCTTCGAGTTCCTCGATCTCGGGGCGGGTGAGCAGCGTGAATTTTTTCAGATACTGCACGACCATCGCGTCCTCGGTGTTGACGAAGAACTGGTAGAATTTGTACGGGCTGGTTTTCTGCGGATCGAGCCAGACGGCGCCGCCTTCGGTTTTGCCGAACTTCGTGCCATCGCTTTTGGTGATGAGCGGGAAGGTGAGTCCCCAGGCGGGCTGGCCGAGTTTTTTGCGGATCAGATCCGTGCCTGCGGTGATGTTGCCCCACTGGTCGGAACCGCCAATCTGGAGTTCGCAGTTGTGGGTTTTACGCAGATGGTAGAAATCGTTTGCCTGTAGCAATTGGTAGCTGAATTCCGTGTAACTGATGCCGGCGTCGCCTTCCATGCGGGAGCGGACGCTGTCCTTCGACATCATGACGTTGATCGAAAAATGTTTTCCGATGTCGCGGAGGAAATCGAGGTAGCTCACACCGCTGGTCCAGTCGGCGTTGTTAACGAGGCGGGCGGGATTGGTGGACGAGTTGAAATCGAGCAGGCGGGAAAGCTGCGCGGTGATGCAACGGACGTTGTGTTCGAGTTGTTCGCGCGAGAGGAGATTGCGCTCGGCGGATTTGCCGGACGGGTCGCCGATCATGCCGGTGGCGCCGCCGGCAAGCGGGTAGGGATGGTGGCCGGCGAGTTGGAAACGGCGCAATGTGACCTGGCCCATGAGGTGGCCGACGTGGAGCGAATCACCGGTCGGATCGAAGCCGCAATACAGCGCGATCGGCCCTTGAGCGAGGCGCTCGGAGAGCGCTTTTTCGTCAGTGCAGTCGGCGATGAGGCCGCGCCATTTGAGGTCTTCGAGGAGATTCATGGAACGGGCAGAAAAACGCACCGGCGGCGGGAGGGCAAGGGGAAGGTGAGGGGGCGTTTGGCGGGAATCTCAAGAAAGGAAGTGGGTGGATCGCGAGATCAGGCTGCGATTTGAGCGGACGAAATGGTTTTCCTAATCTTCCCACCTGCCCCGCGTTGAAGGCCTGCTCTATGGGTCAACCTGTTCGCAGAAATGCTAATGGCGAAGGCCTTGCCTCTAGAATGGGGGCTTCTTTTGGGAAAAACGATTTGTCTAGGCCCCGCGGGAGTTGCTAGCGTGCGATTCCTTTTCCGGCGCACGTCGCGTTGGAGAATATTCAACCATCAACGTTGATCATCATGCCTATCGCAGTTGGTTCCAAAGCCCCTGATTTCACCCTCAAATCGAAGGCCGCTGACGGCCTTAAAGACATCAAGCTCAGCGACAATTTCGGCAAGAAGCAGACTGTGCTGCTCTTCTTCCCCCTCGCTTTTACCAGCGTGTGCACACAGGAAATGTGTGACACGAGCGGCGGTCTCTCCGACTACGAAAAACTTGGCGCGGACGTCATCGCGATCAGCGTCGACAGTCCCTTTGCGCAGGAAGCGTGGGCTCAAAAGAATGGCATCAAGCTCACGATCGTTTCCGACTTGAACAAGGAAACAACCAAAGCCTATGGCGTGCTTTTCCCGGGTCTTGCCGGTATCGGCGACACCGCGGCTCGCGCGGCTTTCGTCATCGGCAAGGACGGTGTCGTGAAATACGCCGAACAAACCGCCACGCCTAAGGACCTTCCGAATTTCGCGGCGGTGAAAGCGGCGCTGGGCAAGTAACGGTTTTTTAGTAGGAGCGGATTTATCCCGCGATCCGTCGCGACGTAAAGCCGCTCCTACAATCTGCAATTTGAAACAACGGACATCACCATGAGCCTCCCCAATCCCTTCAACACACTTCAGTCCTTCTCGGCAGCTGGCGGCACGAACAAGTTCTATTCGCTGCCCGCTTTGGAGAAAGCCGGTCTCGGCAAAATCTCGCGTCTGCCCGTTTCGATCCGGCTCGTGCTTGAATCGTTGCTGCGCAATTGCGACGGCAAGCGCGTATCCGAGTTGGCCATACGCGAGTTGGCGGGATGGGGTGCAAAGGCTCCGCGCACCGAGGAAATTCCATTCGTTGTCGCACGCATTGTGTTGCAGGACTTCACCGGCGTGCCGCTTCTGGTTGACCTCGCGGCCATGCGCTCGGCCGTGACCAAACTCGGCAAAAACCCGAAGATCATCGAGCCGCTTGTGCCGGTTGACCTCGTGGTTGATCACTCCGTGCAAGTCGATTTTGCGGGCAGCCCGGAGGCATTGCAGAAAAATCTCGAACTGGAATTTTCCCGCAACCGCGAGCGTTATCAATTCCTGAAGTGGGGCATGCAGGCCTTTGACACCTTTAAGGTGGTTCCCCCGGGAATCGGCATCGTGCACCAGGTCAACCTTGAGTACCTCGCGAAGGGCGTCCTCAGTGACAGCAACGGCGTCTACTATCCGGATACGCTCGTCGGCACCGATTCGCACACGACGATGATCAATGGCATCGGCATCGTCGGCTGGGGCGTGGGCGGCATCGAAGCCGAGGCCGGCATGCTTGGCCAACCCGTGTACTTCCTTACACCTGATGTTGTCGGTGTCCATTTGATCGGCTCGCTGAAGGAAGGCGTCACCGCGACCGACCTTGCGCTCACCGTTACGCAGCTCATGCGCAAGACGAAGGTCGTCGGCAAGTTCGTCGAATTTTTTGGACCCGGAGCCGCCGCGCTTCCGGTCGTCGACCGGGCCACCATTGCCAACATGGCGCCCGAATACGGCGCGACGATGGGTTTCTTCCCGATCGACGCCGAGTGTTCGAACTACCTTCGCGCCACCGGCCGCGACGAGAAACTCGTCGAGACCTACGAGGCCTACTACAAGGCTCAAGGCCTTTGGGGCATCCCGCAACAGGGCCAGATCGACTACTCGCAAGTCGTGGAGTTGGATCTTGGTTCGGTTGTTCCAAGCGTGGCTGGTCCGAAGCGTCCGCAGGACCGCATCGTTCTCAATAATCTCAAGAACGAATTCACTTCTTCCTTCTCGAAACCGGTTGCGGAAAACGGTTTTGGCAAAAAGGCGGAGGATTTTTCCCGGCGTTTCAACGTGGGCGGCGAGCCCACGATTCTCGCCTCGGGCGGCGGCAGCCAGGAGCCTGTCTCCCTGCATGAAGCCAAGGCTCGCAACACGAATCCCACCACCGAATTGGAAATGGCGAATAATCGTCCAACTCCCGACACGGTCCTTGAGGTGAAAGCGGCCACGCCTTCCGGTTCGCTGGCACATGGTTCGGTCTTGATTGCGGCGATCACGAGTTGCACGAACACTTCGAACCCTTCGGTGATGCTTGCGGCCGGCTTGGTTGCAAAGAAGGCCGTTGAAAAGGGTCTGAAGCTCAATCCGCTCGTCAAATCCTCGCTCGCCCCGGGCTCCCGGGTCGTGACCGATTATCTCACGAAAACCGGTCTCCAGCCTTATCTCGATCAGCTCGGTTTCCAGACCGTCGGTTACGGTTGCACCACCTGTATCGGCAATTCCGGCCCGCTGGCCGCTCCGATCGAGGAAGCCGTCGTGAAGAACGACGTCGTGGCGGCATCCGTTCTGTCCGGCAATCGCAACTTCGAGGCCCGCGTTCACCAGAATATCAAGGCCAATTTCCTCATGTCGCCGCCGCTTGTTGTCGCCTTTGCGCTCGCCGGCCGGGTCGACATCGATCTCACAGCCGAACCTATCGGAACCGGTAAATCCGGCCCGGTTTTCCTGAAAGACATCTGGCCTTCGATCCAGGAAGTCCGCGACCAGATGCAGGCCGCGCTCAAGCCCGAGGTTTTCCGCAAGCTCTACGCCGACTTCGCCGCGCAGAATCCGAAATGGAACGAAATCCCCTCCAGCGTGGGCAATGTTTACGCCTTCGACGCCAGTTCGACCTACATTCAGGAACCGCCGTTTTTCGCGAATTTCAGCCTGCAGCCGGGCACGATCGCCGAAATCAAGGGCGCCCGGGCGCTCGGCATTTTTGGCGACTCCGTTACGACCGACCACATCTCGCCCGCCGGCGCGATCAAGAAGTCGTCGCCCGCCGGGAAATTCCTTCTGGAGAATGGTGTGGCTTTTGAGGATTTCAATTCCTACGGCTCGCGCCGCGGCAACGACCGCATCATGACGCGCGGCACCTTTGCCAATGTCCGCATCAAAAACCTGATGCTCGGTGGCGAGGAGGGTGGCAACACCTTCGGGCCCGATGGCGCCAAGACCTCAATCTACGACGCTTCCATCGCGTATCAGAAACTCAATACACCGCTGATCATCATCGCCGGACAGGAATACGGCACCGGTTCGTCGCGCGACTGGGCGGCCAAAGGCACCAATCAACTCGGTATCAAAGTGGTTGTTGCGCAAAGCTTCGAACGCATCCATCGCTCGAACCTCGTCGGCATGGGCGTGCTGCCTCTTCAGTTCAAGGAAGGCACGACCGCGCAAACATTGAAGCTCGACGGTACAGAAACGTTCGACGTCGTGGGCCTCAGCTCGGCGGTGAAACCGCAACAGGATTTGACGCTGCGAATCACCCGTAAAAATGGTGAGCGGCTGGACGTTGTTGTCCGCTGCCGCATCGATACGCCGATCGAAATCGACTACTACCAACATGGAGGCATTTTGCCCTACGTTTTGCGCCAGATCGTGTCGAAGAATTGAGTCGACGCAGGGGGACGAGAACAAAGCTGCAAAAAAGGATGTCTCGCCACGTCCATTTTGGTAGTTTTTGATCTTGTTCTCCTTTCGACTGACATGCCCGACAACGCCAAGCCATCCTTCCTCGTTGATGCCTATTCCGATCCCGTGCTTGTGAGGATCGAAGGACGCGCTTCCTTTCAAAACAGCGGCTGTCTGCACGACTTTTTCGTTGAAATGATGAAGCAGGGGAAGGTGCGCTTCGTGCTCGATTTCCAGAACTGCACGAGCATGGACAGCACGTTCCTCGGCGTCATGGCCGGCCTCGCCCTTGAACTGCGCAAAAAAACGCCGCCCGGCAGCCTCGTGATTGTCCGGGCCAGCCAGCGCAACCTGGAGCTGATCCGTAATCTCGGGTTGCACCGCCTCGTGACCGTCGACGCCGGTAGTTTTCAGATGAACTTTGGTTCCGGTGCGACCGCGCTGCAATGCGGCAGTCGCGACGAACTTGAACACGCCCGCCTCGTTTTGCAGGCCCATGAAAATCTCGTGGCAACCGACGAAAGCAATCGGGCCAAGTTTCAGGATGTGCTCAGTTTCCTCAAAAACCGCGTCGAGCAAAAGTAAGATAAAAATTCCGCGGTTACTTTCAGAGCTGCAAAGACTGATATGAAAAGCTCCGCTCAAATTATCGCGCCAAACTTTAAGCGACACCGCGAACGCGAGGCGGAAAAAGCAGTCTTGAAATCCAAGATCGGGAAGCGGTTTCAGGAGCAACTTGCTGCGGCGAGCTTATGGGAAAGATTCAAAATTTGGATACAGATTACCCGGGAAGTGGAGACCGAGCTTGATGAAAAATTTCCGCCTTCTGCGATGTACTGGATCGCACGATAGCCACACAAAAACTTGGTGTTGTCGGTTGTGAAACCGCCTTGATCGTCTTCGTCCTGTTAGATCGCCATGCACGCAATCGAACGCCTTTTCGTAAGCCTGAATCTGCCGTCGGCGGGCAAGGATGCGCTGGCGAAGTTACAAGAGGAACAGCCAGGCGTGGTGTGGGGAATCCCGGAGCAGTTTCACCTCACGATGCGTTTCCTCGGCGACGTGGAAACGGCTCTCGCGGCGAGAATCGAGGACGAATTCGCAAAGATCCAAGTTGAACCTTTTTTGCTGCCGTTGGGCGGTATCGGCCGGTTTCCGCCGCGTGGTCCCGTTCGAGTATTATGGGCCGGCATGGGAAGCGGACACACGCGGTTGCATCAATTGCGCAAGAAAATCGACGACGCGACACTCACCGCGGGCTGGCGGGGTGAACTTCGGAATTTTGAGCCGCACATCACGCTGGGTCGCGTGTGCGAGGATGCCGAACCAGCGCCAGTCGACCAATGGCTGAAAAATCATCGCGATTTCGAAGGACTGGTGTTTCGCGTGACGACCTACGATCTGATGTCGAGCAAACTGCGGCCCGGCGGTGCTGAACACACATTGAAGCGGCGATTTTCTTTGGTCGACGCGAAGTGAACTGACGGCGTGCAGGCAGTGTTGTCCCGGTTGCTGCGGCCGACTTCGGCTTCGGGGCTTTTCAGGGATCGACGATCACCGGTAGACCGACGTAGGCCATTCCGAGCAGCATTTGCGCATCCCAATTGGCGAGACGGAAACAGCCATGCGATTCGGTACGGCCGACTTGTTCGGGATTCGGCGTGCCATGAATGCCATAGCCGGGGAGGTCGAGACCGATCCAGGCGACACCGACAGGATTGTTGGGGCCGGGCGGAATCATGAGTTTGCGTCCAATTTCCCGCGCTTCGGCTGACTCGGGGAAAACCTCCGGATCGAAAGTATAATCGGGGTTGGGCACGACGACCGTGACGTGAAGTTCCCCCTCGGGACGTTTTTCGGCGCGTTTGGCAATGCTGACCGGGCAGTGCGCAAGGATATTGCCGGCCTCGTCCCTGGCTTGGAGCGTTTTGTCGCTGAGGGAAATATGGAGGTTGGCTGGGCGAGGCAGCGGGACTTCACGCTCGATCGCAGGGACAACGATTTTGGTATTGGGGGTGATCCTGGCCCAATCGAGATCGGGATTTAGCTGTTTGAGAAGTTTTGGATGCGCATGGGTGCGCTCGGCGGCGAGTTCGAGTGCGGTCTCGCAGGCGAGGGCGGTTTGTTCGGCTTTGCCGAGCCAGGTTTTGCTGAGCGGTTGAAGTCCGGCGAGGTCCTCGGCGCTGAGGGAGATTTGCTGGTAGATATGACTGTTGAGGACAAGGCGCTCGCGGGTGGCGGTGTCGAGGCGTCCGGTGGGGTCCAATCCGGCGCGCTCCTGAAAAGCACGAAGGCCCGCTGCCGATTGATAGCCGCCTACGCCGTCGATCGAACCGCAGGAAATAGCCTGACGGGCGAGCGCGATTTGGACGTCGAGCCAGTTTTCAACGGACCGCGGATATTTGTAGATGCGAGGCAGTGTAACCTGAGCCGGCGCGTCCGGCTGCGACTTGCCCGGCGTGGATGGTTTCTTTGGTTCGGCTCCCCGGCACGGCAGTCCGCAACAAAGTACGAGAAGGGCGGTGGCGCATCGCATGGGTGGGGAACATGGCGAAAAAAACGAAGGCGTTGAAGCAAGAAATCCGGCGGACATTTGCTTCCTGCGGTCGGTTGGCGGAATGGGGTCTATCGAAAGGATGCGGACAAAACTGAACAAACTCCCCGAAACTTTGGTACTTGGCTCCAGCGATGAGCTTCTCGTCCAAATTGCCTAGTCAAACGCCGCGTCGATGAGATCGCAGAAATGATGGATCAAAAACAGATGCGCTTCTTGCGCGGTGCGACCGGAATCGCCCGGGATAATCAAATCGACCGTTGCGACTCCCTTGGCTTTTCCACCTCCGCGGCCGAGGAAGGAGACGCTATTCAGTCCGAGTTTTTTGGCGGTTTGCAGGGCGGCGAGGACGTTGCCGGAATTGCCGCTGGATGTGAGGACGACAACGAGATCGCCTGGTTGGGCGAGGCCTTCGATCTGGCGCGAGAAGGCGCTATCGAAACCATAGTCGTTGCCGATGCATGAAACGAGCGAGCCATCGGCGTTGAGCGCCATCGCGGGCAGGGAGCGGCGGTTTTTGAAATAACGACCGACGAGCTCGGTGGAAAAATGTTGGGCTTCCGCAGCGCTACCGCCGTTGCCGCAGATGAGTAGTTTTTTCCCATTGCGCAGCGTTTCAAGGATGAGCGTGCCGGCGCGTTCGATCTGGCCGCGGATATCTTTGAGGGAATCGAGCGTTTTAATGGTGGCGGCAAGAGAGGAGTCGAGGCTCATTGCCTTCGTTTTTTGGGGAGAAGCCCGTAAAGGTCACGACGTAAATGTTGTATCAAGAGCCCGAGGCATCAGCCAACTGCGACGCACTTGAAGAGAGGCGCAAAATCGCCTCAACCCGTTTGTCATCTATTAAATGACAAGAGGTTCAGATTGAGCGCTGCGTTGAGATGATTTGCTTGTCATTTAATAGATGACAAGTGGGCCGAACGCGAGGGATCAGGACTGGCCGGAGACGGGTTGAGAGAACGGGCGGCGTGGGGGCAGGGCATTTAAATTTTGCGGCTTGGCGCGGGGTGGGTTCGGAAGCTGAATAGCGGTTGCATGCCGTATTTCGATCACAACGCCACGACGCCGCTGTCGCCTGCCGCACGCGAGGCTTGGTTGCAGGCGTCGACCGAGCTGTGGCAGAATCCGGCGAGCCCTTACCGCGATGCCGCGCGGGCCAAAATCCGTCTTGATGGCGTCCGCGGACGTTTGGCGGAGTTTGTTGGTTGCGGATCGGATGAATTGATTTTCACCTCGGGCGCGACCGAGGGAGCCAATGCCATTCTGGCCAACTGGGCGCACGCGCTGCCAGCCGAAGCACGTGTAGCGGTCAATCCGACCGAGCATCCGTGCGTGTTGGAATCGGCGAAATATTATTTTGGCGACAGGATCGTCTGGCTTGAAGTGACGTGCGATGGCGTGGTGCCGTTGGAGGCGTTGAAGGATTTACTCGCGAAGAAAGCGGTTGCCGGCGTGGTCGTGATGGCGGCCAACAACGAGACTGGCGTGCTCCAGCCGTGGGCGGAGATTGCAGGGCTGTGCAAGGCGGCAGGCGTGGAATTTCTCTGCGACGCCTCGCAATGGCTGGGGAAACTTCCCGCGGCCGGCCTCGGCCGCGCGGGTTGGTTAATTGGTTCTGCACATAAGTTCGGTGGACCGAAGGGCGTGGGATTTTTACGCCGGCCCGCGGGATCCGAGGGCTTTCGCGCGCAACTCGGGGGTGCGCAGCAACGCGGACATCGCGGCGGCACGGAGGATCTGCCGGGCGCGGCGGCCCTCGTGGCGGCGCTGGCCGAGGCGGAGCAAAAGAAGGTTTTTCTTGAGACGGAGCGGCTCGGTTGGCGGCAACGTTTCGAACTACAAATCAGCACAGCTTCCGCAGGCATTTCGGTGGTCGCGGCGCGTGCGGAACGGCTTTGGAATACGGTATCGTTGTTCATGCCGCATATGGAGAACACCCGGTGGGTCACGCGGCTCGATAAACTCGGTTTTCAGGTGTCAACTGGTTCGGCTTGTGCCACGGGCAAGTCCGGGCCCTCGCATGTGCTCGCGGCGATGGGTTTTGACGCGGCGCAGGCGCGTCGGGTGATCCGCATCAGTGCAAGTTGGGAGACGACCGAGGCCGACTGGAATGCGCTGGTGCTCGCACTCGCCGCTCTTGATACTGAATTTCGTGCCGATAAAACCAACGTGATCCAACTCTGATGCGTCTTAGCCGAATCACCCTCGAAAATTTTCGCAACATCCCATTGGCCGAACTCACGTTCGAGGGGCGGCAGCATTTTTTGCTCGGACAGAATGGCCAGGGCAAAACCAACCTGCTTGAAGCCGTGGGATATCTGACGGCGTTGCGTTCGTTTCGAACGAGCGACCAGCGCCTGCTCATTTCGCACGGCAAAGATGCCGCGGGCGTTGCCTGCGAAATTCAGCACGAGTTGCTCGACGAGACGGGCGTGATGATCAAGCTCCGGCCCGACGGCAAGGAAGTCACCTGCGACGGCGAATGGGTCACGAAGTTTGGCGATTATCTCGGGCGCTTTCCGACGGTGGTTTTTTCGTCGAACGATCAACAGCTGGTGCGCGGCGGCCCGGCCTTCCGGCGCCGCTGGCTCGACCTCACGATTGCGGCGATGGACACGGGCTACCTTCATCTCGTGCAGCAGTATTATCGCGCGGTTGTCGATCGCAACCGGTTGTTGAAACAAGGAGCGTCGCCGCTGGAGTTCGCGGCCTTCGAACTGCCTTTGGCCAACGCCGCATCGCAAATCGTGCAAAAACGCGCGGCCAACATAAAGGTGCTCAGCGGCTATGTAGCTGAGGCCTACACCGCAATCGCCGGGGAAAAAGATCAGGCGACGATGCGTTACGAGCCGGATTTCGACAAAACTGACGTGCATGCCTGGACGCAGCAGCTGCAGAAAAACCGTCCGCGCGATATTCAGCTCAAGAGCACCAACCTCGGCCCGCATCGCGACGATTGCGGATTGCTCCTCGGTAGTCGCGCGGCTCGTGACTACGGCTCGGAAGGCCAGCAACGCAGTCTCGCACTCGCACTGCGACTCGCCCAAGTGAATTATTTTCACGAACGCTCCGGTGTGCAACCTGTCGTGCTGGCCGACGACGTGTTGGGTGAACTCGATCCCGTGCGCCGCCGCCAATTCTGGCATGCGATTGGCGCGGATTGCCAGGTGTTCGCCACCGGCACGAGTTTGCCCGAGGCCGAACTCGGTCGCTGGCAGGTTTTCAAAGTCGAAGCCGGCCGTTTCATTGAAGACTAAACCGAGGTCAAGCTGTGCAATTTGAAACCTGGCAATGGATCGTGGCAGTGCTCGCGGCGTTGATCGTTGGCATCGCGAAAGGCGGCATCAACGGCCTTGGCTTTTTGCCCGTCATCATTTTCGCGCAGGTGCTGCCGAGCACAAAACAGTCGAGCGGTTTCGTGCTGCCCTTGCTCATTTTTGGCGATGCGGTCGCTGTATTGAGTTACCGGAGACACACGCAGTGGAGTTACCTCTGGAAATTGTTTCCGTGGACCGCGGCCGGCGTGCTTACCGGCTATTTTGCCATGGACCGGATTAATGACAAACAGGCTGCCCATTTGATCGGCTTGATCGTCATGGCACTTGTGCTTCTGCACCTTTGGCGCCGCCGCCAGGCGAAACTCGCCGGTGCCGACGCTGTCGTGGAGCATGGCTGGTGGTTCGCTCCGCTGATCGGCGTGCTCGCCGGGTTCACCACGCTCGTGGCCAACGCCGCCGGCCCGCTCATGGCGCTTTACCTGCTCGCGATGGGCCTGCCAAAAATGGAATACGTTGGCACCGGCGCGGTCTTTTTCCTTCTTTTGAATTGGTTTAAGGTTCCCTTCATGGTGAACCTCGGCCTGATCACCGCGAACAGTTTTAAATTCAATCTCTTTCTCGCCCCCGCCGTGCTGGCCGGAACTTTTGCCGGCCGCTGGCTGCTCACGCGCATTAATCAAAAACTTTTTGAAAACCTCGCCCTAGGCCTAAGTGCCGTCGGAGCGGTGAAACTTTTAATGTGAGTTGGCTTATGGGCGAAGGAATCCGTTCCTCGCGTATCATCAAGCGTCTTGAAGGTCCCAGCTAGAGCATTTTTAAAAATGTCATAGCCGCACAACTCCGGGTGTAGGGGCGCAGCAAGACTGCGCCACTACGAAGACAGCTCGGTTTGTAATACCGATTTATGGCTATAGTTTTATCGTATGTGCTCTAGAAGTTGGTGGGAATTTTTTTGGCAAGCGGGCCGATAACCTGTTCGATCTCTTCTCTGCTTTGCGCGGTCGTCACGACGATCGTGGATCCTTCACCGGGGGAATTGCGCTCGTCTTTGATTTCGTACGTCTTTCTACCGTTCGCGTCGATGACTGGAGTGACGGCGATCGTGCGTATGGCGTTGCCGAAATATCCCAAGTTGCTTTCCAGAGTGCGATCTCCCGAAAGGGTGGTGAACGCCGCATAACGTTCATCGCCCATTACGCGCTTCATCTGGGCCATGGCTTCGTCATAGATGGCGCTTCCTTGCGATATGGAAGGTTCCACGGTGATGATCGCGGTTCCCTGGTCATTTTTGGTTATGGAGGTTTTTGAAGGTTCAAGTGCCTCCAGCTTTTTGCGCATTGCCGTCAATTGTGCCTCTATTTCATTTTGTTCGGAAGAATTGAGGGCAAATAATTTCACAAAACCAGGATCCAATTGATCGTTTTCCCAGACGAGATTTGTGCTCACGGTCAGGCAGCTCAATTCGCCCAACAAAGACACCGAACGCCAGGGTTGTCGCGAAAGTTGCGGCTCCCGGTCAGGCTGGCCAGTGGCGTTCCGACTGAGAAATGCAGTCTGATCCTTGGAGGTATTATGGATGGTTGATTGGTTGTGGGTCGGCAACTGCATCGATCCAGCCACAGGGGCATTCGCGATCTTGGTTTCACTCCTCCTCCCCAAAAAGAAGCCCGCGGCAAAAATGGCGGCACAAATTCCCAAAACGATGAACGTCTTCATCAATGACAGGTGTTGCGAAAGAAGCGTTTTTGGAGATGCGCTTTAATGGCTGCAAATGGCGCGGTGGAGGTGACTCGAACACCCGACCCGCGGTTTAGAAAACCGCTGCTCTATCCAGCTGAGCTACCACCGCGTGTGGTATGGCGCAGACAGACAAAAAGACTTTGTTCGCCCACATCAACGCCGATTTCGCCCGTCGTGCTCGTGTCGCCGGTTGGTTTGACGCTTTTCATTCATGCTTGCTGCTGGCCGTGTCGTTTTTCTTCAAGCCACGGAAATTGAGCGCGGCCAGCGCGATCTGCAACGCGACCAGAGCCCAGGCTTGCCTCGGCCATGCCCAGCCGATCCAGAGGACATTGCTGGCCAGAAACCACCAGAACCCATGTTTGCGCCGCCGTTGGGACCGACCCCCAACCAGCCAAGCCGCGACAACGCTGGCGATCATCGCGGGCCATTGAAGCAGGTTTAGATCGTTCATTCAGAGAATTACCACCTACTTTAACCATACTCGACCGAGATTAAGGAAGCGGGGGCGTTTAATTTAGTCCACAACCTACGCTCACAAGGTGAACGAGGAAATGGGGCGGACAGCGACGTATCTTGTCCGACAAATCCCCATGAGCCCGCCGTGATTGAATCTTCAGGGCAAATTTGATCCCTTCAGCGGCGCCGAGAACAAAATGGTTAATGTTCGCTGTAAACAACGAACTAATTACTACCGCTACTGCGGGATTGTCACGTGACCCCGATTATTCGTGACCCTCGGGAGGAAGATTTTTCGTTTGCTGATTTTTGCGGCGGGCGACGGCGTCGGAGTAACGTTTGTGCAATTGGCTGAATTCCGCGCAATATTGGTCCAATTCCGCCTCAGAAAGATTTTCGAGGTCGATCAGTTCATTGCGCGCTCCGTGGATGGCGCGCAGCAATTCGTCGAGTTTCACGTGCAACGCTTTTGTATCCCGCATCTGCGCATTTTGGAGGAGAAATACCATGAGGAAGGTCAGAATTGTCGTGGAGGTATTGATCCAAAGTTGCCAGATTTCACTGTAATGGCTGGCCGGTCCGCACGCCGCCCAAAATATCACGGCCAGTACGGCGCAGGCGAAGGTAGCCGGATGCGCGGTCAGGCCCGATATATAGCGGGCGAAGCGTGAGAAAATTTCAAAACGCGAATGGGCGGGGATTGCCTGTGCTCCGGCGCCGCTGACTTTCATCTGAGTCACATTAGTGGGAACCATAGATATTCCTAGACCATCGAAATTCTTCATTGGTTCGAAACGAGGTGCTGCCACCGCAGTAAAACTCCCGCGTCAGCGGTCGATAGCTGAATTACCGGGTCAAGATTCCAGCCCGAAAAATCGTTCGCGGGTGGCGGATTTGTTCCGAAGCCGCTATGCGTTGTCGTTGGGAAGCGTAAAGTAAAAGGTCGCCCCTTCGCCTGGCGCGGCGGTGGCCCAAAGGCGTCCGCCATGTTTTTCGATGATGCGGCGCGCGCTCACCAAGCCCACACCGGTTCCGGGAAAATCGCTGCGTGAATGCAGGCGGTGGAAGGGTATGAAAAGTTTTTCCGCCTGCTGCGGTTCAAAGCCGACGCCATTGTCGCGCACGAAAAAGGTTTTCGCATGCGGCTCCGTCGCGATCTCGCCAAGTTCGATCAGGGCTTGGGCGCGTTTTGACGAATACTTCCAGGCGTTGGAGAGGAGATTGTCGAATACGGCGCGAAGAAGGCTGGGGTCTCCGCACGCATTTAAATTGTGGGCGCAACGAAACTCCACTTCGCGGGCCGGCGCTGTCGCTTTGAGTTGGTTAAAGGCATCATGGGCCAGTTTGCAAAGATCGACGGAGGTTTTTTTCAGTTCGGCTCGGTCCAGCGCCGCCATTTTCAGCAAGTCTGCAATGAAGGTTTCCATCCGGAGACATTCTCTTTGGATGGTGGCGAGGTTTTCACGCAGCTCGGCGGGGGTATCCGGCTTCAGGTCCATTTCGGCGAGGGAAGCGCAGCCTTTGATCGCCGTCAGCGGGCTGCGCAGATCGTGGGACACGGAGTAGGAGAACGCTTCGAGCGACTCGTTGGCCGCACGGAGGGCGCTGGTGCGATCTGCGACGCGGCGTTCCAATTCTTCGTAGACTTGAATATTTTCCAACGCCACGGCCGTGGTGTGCGCGAGGTTTTGCAGGAGTTCCACTTCGTAGGGAGCGGCGCGATAGGGACGGCTCCAGTAGGTGCCAATGGCGCCAATCGGCTGGCGCAGGCGAATGGGCACCATCACCAAGCTTTTCACGAAGGTGGGCCGATACGCGTCAATGGGCACGCGCGGGTCGTCGAAAATATCCGGAATCACGGCCGAGCGAGCATTGAGCATGGCCCAACCACTGACACAGGCGGTCATGGGAAACCGCTGACCTTTCCACAACGGCCCGATCGCATCCTCATCGACGTAGTGACATTGATCGCCGTCGCGCAAAATGAAGGTGGCGCCATCTGCGCCGGTGAGTTCGCGGGCCACTGTGCGGACAATTCCAGTTACCGCGGCCAAGTTGCGCGCGAGCGAAAGTTCCTGAATGGCCACCAGCAATCGCGACATGGCTCGCCGGTGGCGTTCCTGTTCGTTTACATCTTGGGTCTCTGCGCGATGCATAGTTTATCTGGATAAAAATATCGATGTACCTCTCGCCTATTTCGGCGATGCTTGGCATCATGCAATCGTTTGTCATCTTTGCAAGCGGTCGAAGAAAGGAAAGGGCTAGGGTGTATCTCGGGGTGGGGCCCGGGTGGCGCTGATCGGGCATTCGCAGACAATATGGCTCTTTAAGGTGGTTCGTCACGGGGGACGATACGGAATTTTCCGAGGGGTGCTGGGAGTTGCATAGGTGACTCAAGGACAGGCGCCACCAGAATAATCGCCGCCCCGCAGATGAGATTGGTCGGATGCCAGGTCGACTTTTTACCATTTCCCTAAAACCGCGTTTTTTGCCGATTTTTGCGCATGTTTGGCAGTAGCGATCAAAACCCTTGCCAAACCCGTGTACCGAGGTTTTCTCTCACACTTCCCGCGTCTTCGCGCGGCAGTTCATTTCTTAATCAGCACATAAACATAGTAGAAACTGGAGTTCACCATGGCAGTTAAAGTCGCAATCAATGGTTTCGGTCGCATCGGCCGCCTCGTTTTCCGCGCTCTCGTGGAGCAAGGCCTTCTTGGCACAACTTTCGACGTCGTCGCAGTCGGCGATATCGTTCCGGCCGACAATCTGGCCTACCTGCTGAAGTACGATTCCACGCAGGGTAAATTCAACGGCACCGTCGGCTCCAAGAAGTCCGCCGCTGACAAAGCCGAGGACGACGTCCTCATCGTTAACGGCAAAGAAATCCTCGTGGTTTCCGCCAAGTCCCCCGCCGAGCTCCCTTGGGGCAAGCTGGGTGTCCAGGTCGTCATCGAATCGACCGGCCTCTTCACCGACGCCGAGAAGGCCAAGGGCCACATCACTGCTGGCGCGAAGAAGGTTATCATCTCCGCTCCGGCCAAGGGTGAAGACATCACCGTGGTGCTCGGCGTGAACGACGAGAAGTACGATGCCGCTGCGCATAACATCGTCTCGAACGCTTCCTGCACGACCAACTGCTTGGCTCCGATCGTCCACGTTCTCCTCAAGGAAGGTTTTGGCATCGCCGAAGGTCTGATGACCACCGTGCACGCCTACACCGCCACGCAGAAGACCGTCGATGGTCCTTCGAAGAAAGACTGGAAGGGTGGCCGTACCGCCGCTCAGAACATCATCCCGTCCTCGACGGGTGCCGCCAAGGCCGTCGCTCTCGTTTGCCCCGAAGTCAAAGGCAAGCTCACCGGCATGGCTCTCCGCGTTCCGGTTCCGACCGTTTCCGTCGTCGACCTGACCTTCAAGACCACCAAGGACACCTCGCTTGCCGAGATCAAAGCCGCTCTCAAGAAGGCTTCTGAAACCTACCTCAGCGGCATCCTCGGTTACACCGAAGACGAAGTCGTCTCCACGGACTTCATTCACGACAAGCGTTCGTCGATCTTCGACGCCGGTTCTTCGATCGAGCTGAACAAAAACTTCTTCAAGCTCATCAGCTGGTACGACAACGAATGGGGTTATTCCAACCGCGTCGTTGAGCTCACCAAGAAGATCTCTGCCAAGCTGTAACTAGCTCTGACGCAGCCCTCACTGGGCTGAAAAGATTTCAAGGGGCTGAAGGCCGATTCATTTCGCCTTCAGCCCTTTTTTATTCTGCGCTGGACCTCTCATTTTCGTCCTCTACTATCGCAGGCTTTTTCCATTCCCATGGCCAAATTCAAATCCATCCGCGATCTCAATCTCGCCGGCAAACGCGTGTTCATCCGCGTTGACTTCAACGTCCCACAGGACAAGGCCACCGGCGCCATAACCAATAATGCCCGCATCGTGGCCGCTCTGCCCACGGTCCAATACGCTCTCGAAAAAGGTGCTTCCGTCGTTCTCGCCAGCCACCTCGGCCGTCCGGACGGCAAGGCCAGCGAAAAGTTCTCGCTGAAGCCGGTCGCGGTCGAAGTCGAAAAGCTTCTCGGCAAGCCCGTGAAGTTCCTCAACGACTGCGTCGGCGCCGAAGTTGAAAAAACCTGCGCTGCGCTCAAGCCCGGCGAAGTGGTTCTCCTCGAAAACCTTCGTTTCCACATCGAGGAAGAAGGCAAGATCAAGGAAAAGCAGGCCGACGGCACGGAGAAATCCATCAAGGCCGACCCGAAGAATATCGACGCCTTCCGCGCCTCGCTCTCGAAGCTGGCTGACGTCTACATCAACGACGCCTTTGGCACCGCGCACCGCGCCCACAGCTCGATGGTCGGCGTTTCCCTCAAGGAAAAAGCCGCCGGTTTCCTCATGGAAGCCGAACTCAATGCTTTCGCCAAAGTCCTCGATCATCCGCACCGTCCGCTCCTCGCCATCCTCGGTGGCGCCAAGATCGCCGACAAGATTCCGCTCATCAAAAACCTCCTCGACACCGCCGACACCATCATCATCGGCGGCGGCATGAGCTACACCTTCAAGAAGGTGCTGCTCGACATGCACATTGGCGACAGCCTCTTCGACGCCGAAGGCGCCAAGCTCGTTCCCGAACTGATGGCCAAGGCCAAATCCCGCGGCGTGAAGATTCTCCTCCCAATCGACCACGTATGCGGCAACGCCTTTCCGAAAACGCCCGACACCAAAGTCGAAATCGAGCTCGATAACGACACCCCGGGCATTCCCGACGGCTGGATGGGCCTCGACGTCGGCCCGCAGACGCGCGCGATGTACCGCGACGCGATCATGAGCTCCAAGACCATCATCTGGAACGGACCTCCGGGCGTGTTCGAAGACGAACGCTTTGCCGCCGGCACCAAGGCTATGGCGGACGCCATTGCGCTCGCGACGGTTAACGGCGCGGTCACCGTCGTCGGCGGTGGCGACACCGCTACGGCCGCGAAGAAATTCAAGGTCGCCAAAGTCGTGACCCACTGCTCCACCGGCGGCGGCGCCAGCCTCGAGCTCCTCGAAGGCAAGGTCCTCCCTGGCGTGGCATTCCTGGAGTCCTGACGGACTCTGCTGGTCATGGGTGATAGGTTATGGGTCATGGGTAAAAACCACGGACCTCAACTGTCACCCATCACCAATCAACCGTAACCCATCACCTTCTTCCTATGATTCGCAAAAAGCTCATCGCTGGTAACTGGAAAATGAACAAGACCTCGGCCGAGGCTCTCTCCCTTTCGAAGGAGATCGTCGCCGAAGTCGGCAAAGTCATCGACGTCGACATCGTCGTTTGCCCGCCGTTTACCTCGTTGGAAACGGTTAGCAAAGTGGTCGACGGTTCCTCCGTGAAACTCGGTGCGCAGAACGTGCACCCTGAAGCCAGCGGCGCCTACACGGGCGAAGTTTCGGCTCCGATGCTGCGCGCGCTCTTCGCCACGCACGTCATTCTCGGCCACAGCGAACGTCGCGCCTACTTCGGCGAGACCGATGCCTTCATCAACAAGAAGGTGCTCGCTGCGATCAAAAACCAGCTCAAGCCCATCCTTTGCGTGGGCGAAACCCTCGCCGAGCGCGAAGGCGGCACGACCTTGAAGGTCGTCGAAACCCAGCTGGTCGGCGGTCTCGCCGGCGTGAGCAAGGACGATGCGGCCAGCGTCGTCATCGCCTACGAACCCGTTTGGGCCATCGGCACTGGCAAAGTCGCTACGACCGCGCAGGCGCAAGAAGTGCACGCTTTCATCCGTTCGCTGCTCGTCAAACTCTTTGGTGATCAGATCGCGCAGAAAGTTCGCATTCTCTACGGCGGTTCGATGAAACCGCAAAACGCTCCCGAACTGCTCGCCCAAAAGGATATCGATGGCGGCTTGATCGGTGGCGCGGCTCTTGAAACTCGCAGCTTCGTCGACCTCGTGAAGGCGGCGATCGCGGCCAAGTAAACCCGGCGAAAACGTTTTCAATCCCAGCGCGGACCGGCCCATGTCGGTCCGCGCTTTTTTGTGCCTGAAGACAAAACCCTCAAACGGCGGAAATTTTGGCCACAAAAGTCGCAAAATTTATTTTGGCTCCGTCAATATCTCCATTGCGCCTATAGGCGCGCAGTCGCGTGACGGCGAAGTCAGCGGCCAATTTTGTGCTTTTTGTGCCTAACCTTCCGATGGCCTCGTTCCCATATCATCGCGCCGTCGCTTTGTGAAACGCGTTTGAAATCAGTTTCCGCCACGCTTCTTTCTTTATTTCGTTGGTCAATGGAACTTTCCTGAACGGCGCATGGCCAAGGCCCGCCCCAAATTCATGTTGTCCGCCGCCATTGGCGAATGGCTTGTGGCGATCCTGCTCGCCGCGAATCTGGCTTGGACGACGTTGTGTCTCGGTGGCTATCGGCCGGAAACCATGGCGCTCAGCTGGCCCCTGACGGCGATGGCTTTGGCGGTACAACTTGGTTTTTCCGCGTGGCAGGGACGGCGTCCGCACATTGCGGGCTTATGCCTGCTGCCCTTTCTCGGCTACGCGGCGTTCAACGTTGCCGCTGTATCGCCCGTGCCCTGGCTGGGGTGGCGCGATTGGTTGGGCTGGGCGCAAATGATCGCCGTTTTTTGGATGGTGATCAACGGACTCACGCGGCTCGGCCCGCGGCGCTTGGTTCTCTCGACACTGATCGGATTGGGCGCGATTTCCGTGCTGATGGCGGCGTATCAGCGTTTCGTCGCACCCGACTGGCTCATGCTCGGTCGCACGCAGGCGGAGCAATTTTTCGGTCGGGCGAGCGGACCTTTTGGTATTCCTAATTCATTAGCTGCATTTCTGCTGCTACTGATTCCGCCGATGTTGTCGCTCGCTTGGCAGCGCGGCTTGACGACGGTGGAACGTGTTTTTTGGGGCTACCTCGCCGCGGTTTTTCTGTTGGGCCTGGGGTTAACGATCAGTCGAGGCGCGTGGCTTTCACTCGTGCTCGCGGTGATCGCGTGGCCTTTTTTTTCGCGAAGCTTGAATTTGCAGAGCCGTTTCATCTTGGCGGCCACGGCTTTTGCCGGTGCCTTATTGGTTGGCTTGGTGCTGTACAATTCGGTTCCGCAGGTGAAACGCCGCCTCGACGCGATGGTGGCCGATGCTGGCGAACGAAGCCGTCCGATCCTCTGGCAGGCCAGCGTGGATCTTTTCGTGGATGCTCCGGTTCTCGGCACCGGCGGCGGGAGTTACAATACACTGTTCGAACGACACCGTCCCTTGGGTTTTCGAGATGAGCCCCAATGGGCGCATAACGACTATTTGAATACGCTCAGCGACTACGGGGCGGTTGGCTTCGTGCTGTTTTTTGGAGCCGTAGGTGTGGTTGCGGTGCTCGCCTTGCGGGAACGCGGTCGCCGCTCGGCGGTCGAAACGCGATCGCTGACGGGCTTGGAGGCGGACAGCATGACGACGGCACTGGCGGTGGGGTTGCTGGGTTTTGCGTTGTCGTTGTTTGTCGATTTCCATTTCAAAATCCCCGGACTCGCCATGGCGGTGGCTTTTGTGGCTGGCGAACTGGTTTTGCGAATTTGGCCCGCGTCACCACAACCAATTGCCAGCATTCAATTGCGCGTGGGCCAACTCGCGGGGTCCTTGGGAGTGGTTTTGTTCGCATTGGGAATTGTCCTGCCCATCTACAGGGCGGAGGCGGCGCGTTATGCGGGGCGGCAGTCAATCGATCGAATCGCCCAGAATCTGAACCCTGTGTTAAACGAGTATCGCGAGACGTTGAACGCGGCGACCGTGGCATTTTCCGACGCCACGCGGCTGGCTCCGAGCAACGCCCAAGCTTGGGCTGACCGTGCGTATGTCACTGAGCTGTGGAGTCATGTGGCACCAGCGCGTATGAACGAATTGGGAAAAGAGGCAGAGGGTTACGCGCGGGAAGCCTTGGAGCGGTCCTTGGACGTGGCTGAATTTTGGATACGACGGGGTGTTGCACTTGATATGCAAGGGCGCTCGGCGGAGGCGGGAGAGGCCTTCCAAAAAGCCGTGAATTTAGGACGTTTTAATGCAATAAATTGGTATTATCTTGCTTATCATCAAAGTCTTATCGCTATACCTAAAGAAGAGGTAATAATTAGTATTGAAAATTGTTTGCGTCTTGACCCTGCCCACCGTGCGGCCATAGCTTTAGCCCAACGAATAAAAGCCGATAAATAAAACCTCACGTCATGTCCCGAATTTTACAGCCCCGTCTTTGGATTGCCGCCCTGCTGTTCATCGTGCCCTTCATGATGAGCGCGCAGCAAGCCACCAAAGTCGTCGGCCGGATCATTGCGGTGAAAGTCATGGGAACTGTGACGGTCACCGATGTTCGTGATCCGATGCGTCCGCACAAATTGGTGGAACGCGGCGAAGTGACCGAAAACCAGATTGTGAACACGGGCGACGACTCGCGCGTTTTGCTGGTTTTCTCCAACGGTGCGACGGTCAGCCTTGGGCCGAAGTCCCGGCTTTCGATCGAAGAATTTTTGCAGGACCCGTTTACCCAGCCAGTGAAAGTGAGCGAACTTATTGATGAGCCGACTACTTCGAGCACGAAACTAAACCTGATCCGTGGTGAGTTGATTTCGAACGTCAAACATCTGCGTCGCGACAAGGGTTCGTCCTTTAGCGTCGAAACGCCGGTGGGCGCCGCAGGTATTCGTGGCACGACTTTCCAGATTGTCTATCGTCCGACCGGCAACACGGCTTCTTACGCACTGCGCATGGTCGAAGGCAAAATCGCTTTGGACTTTGGTGGCCGCGCTCGCGGCGTCGACGTCGTGAAAGACCAACAGGTCGTGCTCGACGGCGTACAGCTTGACGCGTCGGGCCGTGTAGTTTCCCTGCCGGCCAATATCAAGACCACGGACATTCCCGAATCTCTCAAGGCCTCGTTGGGCGCCGCCGCCCAGTCGCTCATGGACGCCGCTTCCACGATTAATTTCCAAGCCATGAAACCGGCCGAGAACCCGCAGCAGGCTTATCCGCAGTCGGGTGGTTCGGGTACGGAAGGTGGAGCCAGCCCGGATTCCACCACGCCCAACGGCACGAATTCCAGTTACTATTCGCCGCTTTCCCCCGTGCCCCCGGCCATGCCGCCGGCTCCGCGCACGACGCCGGGCGATGGCCGCATTTGAGCGTTGTCTGCGTCGCTGCTCATTCGCTGTTAAAGCCGCATTTGCCAACTCCGGGCTGGAAGTGTAACCACTGGTCCCCTACATAATCGGGCGTGGCGAAACCCACCAAGAAGCCCCTCGTTGTCCGCTTGATCCGCTGGTTGTTCTGGCTGCCGATCCCCGTGCTCTGGTGCCTCGCCGGACATCTTGGCTGGCTGGATTTTTTCGAACACAAGACGATCGATTGGCGGTTCCGTTCGCGCGGCGAACTCGATGCGCCGGTCAAAATCGTGTACGTCGACATCGATACCGAGGCGATCCAGCAATATCGCTGGCCGTGGAACAACGCGCGGTTTGGCCAGTTGCTCGATGCGCTCTTCGACGAAGGCAAGGTGAAGGCAGTCGGCATCGATCTGGTCTTTTCGCAAAACAGCCTGCCGGAATTTGGGCGTGAGGAATTGGTTCAGGGGCGGCTGGAATTCGGCAAAGCCGTCCGTCGGCATCGCAACGTCGTATTGGCGGCGAACTATGTGCCCGGGCCGGGTTTGATGCAGGAGCGGCGGCAGTTTCCGTTTGTCTTCGACGGTTTTACCGACCCGCAAAAAAACGACGTGCCCGAATTGCCCGCGTTTCCGATTATCGGCGCCGACAAGAATGGCACCTGGGGGATGCCGGGCATCATCGACACCTATCTTGGCGAAACGCGTTCCGCGCCATTTTTCGCCGACACGCCGGTGGGAACTTTTTATCCCTTTGCCCTGCGATTGGCGCTTATCCACTGGGGATTGGGTGAGGAGGCAATCAAGCGTTTCCCCGATCGCATGGAAGTGTGGCGCCCGGACGGCAATCATGTCACGACCATCCCGCTCCTCCGCGGTCAGCTGGCCGAGGTGAATTGGTTTTCGCAGTGGATTTCGCCAAAAAATCCGCGCTGCAGCGTCGCGAGCATCGGCGATTACCTCACGCAAATCCACAGCGACGATCCGGCAAAACAACAGCGCGGACGGGAGTTTTTTGCGCAGTTCAACGACGCCATTGTGCTCGTGGGGCCGGTCGACGTGTTGTTACAGGATTTGAACAAGACCTCGTTTGACGAGGTACCCGTGCCGCAGGTCGGTTTTCATGGCAACATGCTCAAGACGCTCGTCACCAGTCGCTACCTCACGCACTTGAGTCCGCGAACGGAGGATGGAGTCACGATCCTGCTGGCCGTGGTGATCTGTCTTTTGGCGACGGCAGGTGGTTCGAGCAGTGCGCGTTACAAGATCTTCGCGGTGCTGCTCATGGCAGTTTTTGTGGTGACGGCGTTTTTTCTCTTTTCGCACTATCACCTGGTTCTGCCGATCACCGCGCCGCTGGGCGGGGCGTTTACCATGAGTTTTGCCGCCATCGCGTGGCAGCTGACCTACGAGGAAAAACAAAAAAGCCGCATCAAAGGCATGTTCGGTGCGTACGTTTCCCCGGAACTCGTCAATCGTATGGTTGAATCGGGCGACGACCCCAAGCTGGGCGGCGCGGAAATGGAAATCACGTCGTTTTTCAGCGACATCCAGGATTTCTCGGCCTTTGCCGAACTACTTACGCCGCCTAAACTCGTCGAACTGATGAACGAGTATCTCACGGTTTGCACCGACACGATCACCGAGCAGGGCGGCACGCTGGATAAATATATCGGGGACGCCGTTGTCGCGATGTTTGGCGCGCCCCTGGCTTTGCCCGATCACGCTTATCGCGCCTGCGTGGCATCGCAACTGATCCAACTGCGCCTTGCCGAATTGCGCGGCAAATGGTCGGAGGAAGGCGATAAATGGCCGCAACTCGTCACGCAGATGCACACGCGCATCGGCATGAACAGCGGCATGTGCGTGGTGGGCAACATGGGTTCGCTGACGCGTTTCAACTACACGATGATGGGCGACAACGTGAATCTCGCCGCGCGTCTCGAAGGCGCCGCAAAAAATTATGGTGTGGGCACATTGGTTACGGAAATGACGAAGCAGGCGGCCGAGAAACATGGCGACCGTTGCGTGTTTCGCTTTCTCGACAAGATTCTGGTCAAGGGACGATCGCGGCCGGTAGCGATTTTCGAATTGGTCGGTCTCAAGGACAAGCTGCCGAAGGCGACGCTCGATTGCGTCAATATTTTCAACGCCGGAATCGAACATTACCTCAAACAGGAATGGACAATTGCGGCGAACCACTTTGCCAAATCGGCGACGCTCGAACCGGCGCGCCCTTCGGTTGTCACGGGCAACGAAGCATCCACGGTTTTTCTCAAGCGCTGCGCTGCCATGATGCAGAATCCGCCCGGAAAAGATTGGGATGGCGTCTTCGTGTTGAAGACGAAATGACCGCGCGCGAGAATTTTTAGCGGATTAGATTTTCGTCGGACGGAACGACGCAGCGGTAGCCCTCATGATCGAACCGGGCAAGCAGCTTGGAAATGAATTCGTTTTGCTGGTCCAGCTTGTTAGGCGTCTCGTGCACCAAAACGATGGCGCCGGGTTTGAGCCGGCTGACGATATGAGCGAGCGATTTTTCCGAACTGCTGCAAATCGTATCAAAACCACGGGCGCTCCAAAGAACGAGGTCGAACCCCCGGCGGCCGAGCTCTGGGTGGAGGAAGTGGTTTTTTAAACCAACGGGCGGACGAAAATATTTTGTGGTGACGCCAACCTCGCGCAGCGCGGCGGTACAAGCGTCGATTTCGATGGAGTTTTTCCTGCGGCCAGCGAACCAGAAGGTATTTTGCGGATGTGTTTGCGTGTGGTTGCCAATCGTATGGCCGCGTCGCAGAATTTCGGATACAAGTTCCGGGTGCTCCTGAACTTGTCGGCCAACGAGGAAAAAAGTTGCGCGGGCTTGATGCGAGTCGAGCAGCGCAAGCATGGCGGGGGTCGTCGCCGGATGGGGGCCATCATCGATGGTGAGCCATACTTCCTTTTGTTCAGTCCGAAAATGTGTGATGGCTGGGCCAAGCCCGCGGGCAGCTGGACGAAGGATTTGCCAGGCATACCACGGGGCGGGCAGGAAAAAGACCGCAAGAGCCCACAGAACGTGGCCCATGGCAAACAGGATGACAGCGGCCAGATTGGCGGCGAAAAACAGAATCAGCCAGGCGTGATAACCTTCGATACGGCGCACCCGATCGGAAAACGGGGGCGCAACGGGGGACGATTCCGGGCTGGAAAAAGACGGCATTGCAGAAAAAGCGGATTGAAAAGATAGGAAACTGTTCGTTACCGCAAGCGTGCGGTTAGAACTTAAGATGTTTCACGGTGAGCCCCTTGTTGATGAGCTGCTTTAGGGAGTCGATGCCGATTTTTAGGTGGGAATTGACGAAGTGCTCATCGACTTGCTGGTCGCTTTCGGCGGTCTTGATGCCTTCGGGAAGCATCGGTTGATCACTGACGAGAAGAAGGGCGCCGGTGGGAGTTTCGTTAAAAAACCCAGTCATGAAGATGGTTGCGGTTTCCATGTCGATCGCGAGTGCCCGGATTTTTTTGAGATACTTTTTGAACTGATTGTCATGTTCCCACACCCGGCGGTTAGTCGTGTAAACGGTGCCGGTCCAATAATCGCGTGCGTGGTCGCGAATCGTGGTGGAAATGGCTTTTTGCAGCGCGAACGACGGCAGAGCGGGAACCTCGGGTGGAAAATAGTCGTTGCTCGTGCCCTCGCCGCGGATGGCTGCGATCGGAAGAATGAGATCGCCGAGTTCGGCACGATGCTTGATGCCGCCGCATTTTCCGAGAAAGAGCACCGCTTTGGGGTGAATGGCGCTGAGCAAATCCATGACGGTCGCAGCGGTAGCGCTGCCCATGCCGAAGTTAATGATCGTGATGCGACCCGCAGTGGCGCTCATCATCGGACGGTCTTTGCCTGCGACCGGCACGCGGTGCCAATGGGCAAAAAGTTTCACGTAGCGGGAGAAGTTGGTTAGCAATATATGATCCCCAAACTTTTTCAGCGGCACACCCGTGTAGCGCGGCAGCCAGTTTGTGACGATCTCTTGACGGGTTTTCACGGGGAAAGGATCGTCTTATTGGCGAAAAAATTCAATGTTTTGCGTTCAGTGGGTATTGAGGAAGGGTTAGAATTTAAGCGGCTTTCTGAATTAGTCTCTGGTGATTGGTTTTAACTCGACTTAATCGGTGTGGGCACAGCACACTCTAGTGTGGTCTGTTTTTTTAAAAAGCCCCGGTTAGGTGCAGTTATTATGATTAAATACCTGTTGCCCCTCGTTATTCTTTTATTCTGTGGAGTCGCCTCTGCGCAGGACGAGATGATCGTCCTTTCTCCGTTTACGGTTTCGTCCGACAAGGCCAGCACAAAGCCGCCGGTTGTGCTCAGGAAGCGTGCGGACTTTCTTTTGCTTGAGATTACGTTGGCGAACGACACACGGGAGGAGGAAAGGCGCCGGGATGAGGTTTATGCCACTCTGCATGGGATGGTTACGAGCATCCCTGCAAACTCGAAGATCGAGCTATTCACGCAGGAGTTTGCCCTTACATCTTCCAATTTTCAGATTCCACTGGTGGATGTGGAAAGCAAACGGGATGCGAGCAATGCTACGCTCTATGCGAAGGTTCCGCTTGCGGATGGTGATGATGCCGGAATGCTCTCGGAAAAACTGCGGACATTTGTTCGTTCGGTGAAAGTACAAGGGCGCACGGAAATTTTTACGGGTGATATTGGACTCAGTATAAAAAATCCCGAGAAATACCGATATGAAGTGATTCAAGCTATTGCGGCCGACGTCAGAAAATTACGTGAGGCTTTTGGCGATACTTTTGAGATTACGGTTAAAGGTCTCGACGCTCGTCTACAGTGGCAGCGCACAAGTATTTCGGATGTCGAGCTGTATCTACCCTTCAAGTATGAATTGTATCCGGTGCGGTTGCCGAAAGTTCAGCCGATCGAGAAGTGAGAAGCTAGGTTCTCAGAGCGACTTTATAGTCTGCACATTCTGCGGTGCAAATCCGCCACGAATACAAGAGTACTCAAACGCCTGAGAGGGCGTTCTGTGTATTCAGGTGTTCGACGCCGGTGTACTTCTTCGACTGCTCGTCGGCGTGGTAGCTGGAGCGGACGAGGGCGCCGCTTTCGATCACGCCAATGCCGAGGCCCAGGCCGAACTCTTTCCAATGAACAAATTCCTCCGGTGTGGCCCAGCGCGCGACTGGCAGGTGTTTGGCGGTGGGCTGGAGATACTGGCCGATGGTGACGATGTCGGTCTTGTCGGCGGCGATATCGCGCAGGGTTTGCTCGATTTCGTGTTTCTCCTCCCCTAGGCCGAGCATGATGCCGGTCTTGGTGGTGAAACCGCGGCTTTTGGCGTGGCGGAGGACGCTGCGACTGCGGTCGTAACGGGCCTGGACGCGCACAGGTTTTTGGAGGCGTTCGACTGTCTCTAGATTGTGGTTAAAAATGTCGGGCTTGGCGTCGAGCACGATGTCGACGTGGGCGGTGTTCCCCTTGAAGTCAGGCGTGAGCACTTCGATCGCGGTGTGCGGATTGCGGTAGCGAATGGCGCGGATCGTCGCAGCCCAGACACTAGCGCCGCCGTCGGTGAGTTCGTCGCGAGCGACGCTGGTGACGACGCAGTGGCGGAGATTCATTTGCGCAATCGATTCGGCTACGCGGGCTGGTTCGCCAAGATCGAGTTCGGTTGGGCGTCCGGTGGCGATGGCACAAAAATTACAGGAGCGCGTGCAGATATTGCCCAGAATCATCACGGTGGCGGTGCCGCGGGACCAGCATTCGCCGAGGTTGGGACATTGCGCGCTTTGGCAGACGGTGTGGAGGTGCTTATTATCCACAAGTTGCCGAACGGCGGCGTAGCCGGAACCGGAGGGCAGTTTGGCACGGAGCCAGGAAGGTTTGCGCGCGGTGGTTTCCATCGGAAGGACAGGAAATGAGATTTTGACGGCAATGCACACCCTTTTTCACGGATTAAGCGTGGCTGAAGTTGGGCGTCGCTCCCATTAGCATCGCGCCAATCGAGGCGTGCACTGACTATTTATGGTGAGGATCTTAAATAAGCCCGAGCTTGTTCGAGAATCTCACGGGCGCCTGCGTGATCGGGGCGTACCCGGAGGGCGGCTTCATAATGCGGAATGGCTTCGGCGACGCGGTTTTGTTGGGCGAAAGCGTTGGCGAGATTGAGATGGGCGTCGAAATCGGCAGGGTTGAGCCGGAGCGCTTCGGTGAGTTCCTTTTCGGCCTCGGCAAACTGTCCCTGCGACGCGAGTACGGTGCCGAGCCCGGAATGAGCTTCGACGAGCTTGGGTGCCGAACGAAGCAGTTCCCGAAATTCGTTGATCGCCGCAGCGGGTTCACGGGCGCGGAAGAGCGCCTGCGCAAGCTTAAGGCGATAGTCGATGGCAGTTGGTTGTAGACGGATGGCTTCGCGGTAGTGCGGAATTCCTTCAGCGACGCGGCCAGTTGAGGCGAGGGCAAAGCCGAGTCCAAAATGCGCCTCGGGATTGGCGGGTTCAACGGCGAGGGCGGTGGCGAAATTATTCGCGGCGACAGCGGGTTGGCCGGATTGCAATTGGGCCCGGCCGAGGTTGACGAGCGCGCTGGCGTAGCGCGGATCGAGTTGGACGGCATGCTGAAAGGTGGCGATGGCTTCGTCATTGCAGCCGGCAATAAAAAGGGCGGTGCCAAGATTGTTATATGCGCGTTTGGAAGACGGTAGCTTGGTGACAGTGTCCTCCCACAAAGTGACAGCGTCGCGGTAGTCGACATTGCGTCGGAATGTCAGGAGACCGAACAATACGGCTGCGCCAATAAACACCGGGATGCTGCGCCGTCCCAGGTAGCGAACCGAAATGACGACGGGAATTACAATAACCGCCGCGAGGGGAAGGTACATGCGGTGTTCGGCCATCGTCTGTGTGACGATAGGAGCGAAGCTGGAACTGGGAGCAAGGACGGCGAAAAACCATGCGCCTGCGAGGCCAAGTGGAGAATTTTTGCAGACGGCGTAAGAGGTCGCGCCAGCCAGCGTGAGGAGAAGTGCGGCTTGCGGCCAGATGTGAACCATCGAATCGATCGCGGCGGTGCCGTAGTCAAAAACGAGCGGAGCGGGCCAGATAGACAATCGCAGGTAGTGGGCGACTGCTTGGCATTGGGTGAGCGCGTAGGTCCAGGGGGTGATGTTTTCGGAGCTACCCACCGAGCCGCCGCGTCCATGTGTACTGACAATCAACGTGGCAAGGACGAACCAAGTGCTGGCAAGTGCTAGGTAATACCCCCGACGTTGGCGCCAAGCAGTCGCAATGGAACCACTCACGAGCGTGCGATCGTATAAAAAAACGAACAAGGGAGCAGAGATAATAATTTCCTTGCTGGCCATGCCGAGGAGACAACTCGCCACCGACAGGCTTTGCCAGCGCAGCGGTTTTGACGAATCGATCGCTCGTAGAAAACAGTAGAGCGTGAGCAAATAGAAAAGCGACGCGAGCACCTCGGCGCGTTGGACGATATAGGTAACCGCGGCCGTTTGCAGAGGGTGCAATAGCCAGAGCGCACCGCAGGTGAAGGCGACGATATCGGCTGCGAAGCCCAAGCGTGGGCGGAAAGCTTCGCGGCGAAATGTCCGTCGCACCACGCCAAAGAGCGACAGTGCGGTGGCGAGGTGAAGGGCGAGGTTGAAAACATGGTAACCTCGGACATTAAAACCGCCGAGCGCATGATTGAGCGCGAGGGAAAGGTTGACCAGCGGACGTCCGCTGGCCGTCGTGCCGCCGGGAGGTCCGGCAAGCGTTTCCCATGACAGGAGTTTTAGGAGCGAGGGATTGTTTAGGATTGTACCTACGTCGTCGAAAACGAATGGTCCATTGAAGCTGTTGGACCAAGCAGCTATTCCCGCCGCAGCGAGCAACGCGGCAAACAGCCAGGTTCGTTTTCCGTTTTCGTCAACGGGATCGGCTCCGTGCGTGGTTGTCGTCGTAGGTTTCACCAGCGTCCCGCTAGAAACTCAGGTAGAAGCGTCCAGAATTCGCGATCGAGTACGGCTTTCACCTCTTCGAGATCGCACGTTTTACCGACCTCGGCCTGCAACGACGTGACGGTGCCTTCCTGCGCGCCAATGCCACACGGAATGATACCGCTAAAATGCGCGAGGTTTGAATTCACATTCAGCGCAAAACCATGATACGTGACCCAGCGTTTCACGGCGACGCCGATGGCCGCGACTTTGCGTTTGCCGAGCCAGATGCCGGTTTTACCTTCGCGGCGCGTCGCGGCGAGACCGATGCAGCCGACGGCATTGATCATGACCTGCTCCAAAAAACGCAGGTATGCATGCAAGTCCTGACGCGGCGCTAGACTGATGATCGGGTAGCCGACGATTTGACCGGGACCGTGATAAGTGATGTCGCCACCGCGATTCGTTTTCACAACTTCGACGCCTTCGGTCGCGAGTTGTTCGTCATTCCAGACGAGGTTGGATTCCGAACCACTCCGCATCCCTATCGTGAAGACAGCTTCGTGTTCGGTGAAAACCAGCGTGTCGCCGATCGTGCCGGCAATGCGCTGTGCGACTAATTCTTCCTGTTTGCGCCATGCGGCTTCGTAGCGGGTGCGACCCCAATCGACAGTGGTGCGAGTGGGCGTGGGTGCCGGAAAGGACATAGTTCGTAGAGGAAATCGAGACGCCCGCGGGGTCAAGCCGTCGAACAGTCCGCGCGTCGGATCAGAAGAGAATAAACAACGACGCTACGCCCGCGACGACGGTCAGGCCGAGCATAATGCCGATGCGACGGCGAAGTTGCGGCGAGCCGAGGCTAATGGCGAAGCACGCTTTCATGATCGAGTTGGCGACCGCTCCCACGATCACGCATTTTGCGGCCATGTCGATTGGAACAGTGCCATCGCGAAGACTGTTGGCCATGAGAAGCGCGATCGCGTCCATATCGGTGAGACCGGAAAGAAAACTGAGTGGCAACAGGCTCGCGGTAAACTGGAGCGAAGTCGCGCCTTTGATGAGAAAAGCCACCACGGCGTAGAGCAGGCCGAACTTGATCGCGATGCCGAGACCGAGCGGATTGTGAATGTTTGGAGGCGTTACGCACGGTTTGTCTCCGTTGGGCTTGAGCCATTGCCAAAGTGCAAAACAAACGCCGGGCAACGCCATGGCGGCGAAGGGCAGTGCGAGCCGTTGCATTAGTTCGGGATTGAGCGCGGCAATCATCACCAAGACGCGCCCCAGCATCACCGTGCATGCCAGGATCACGGCTAGCGAATGACTGGAGCTAAGTTCTGGTTCGTCTTTGCTGCGCCGGCTGAACGCGAGTGTGGTCGCCGTGCTTGACGCCAGCCCTCCGACTAATCCCGTGACGGTTATTCCCGCCTGGGTGCCGAGCAACCGCATCAAAATATAACCGGCAAAACCGAGGCCCGAGATCAGCACGACCATCAGCCATGTCGAATAGGGATTGAACGCGGCGAACGGGCCCATGGCGCGGTCGGGCACCAGCGGAAGAATTACACCGGTGATGGCGACAAACTGAAGCGCGGAAAAAATGTCTTCGTTGGTAAAATGGCGCGTCCAAGAATGCAGCGGCTGCTTGCTGCCAAGCGTCACCATGGTGAGCGCGGCGACAAGCACCGCCATTTGCTGGTGCCCCCAATTAACCAGCGCGCCGACGAAGCAAGTGAGGAGCGCCGCGACAAACGTGGTGCTGCCGGGATGGCCGTCCTTCCCATCGCGCCAATGCAGCATCGTCAAATGCCCTCCGACCAAGATGAGCGCCACGGGAAGAATTGCGGCCGAGTAGTGTTCCGACAAATACGCCGCCAGACAGCCGAGCAACGACCACAGAGTGGAAGTCCGCACGCCGACAAAGTTCATATCGCCGGGCTTGCCGCGTTGCTCGCTCCATTGACGGATCAAACCAATGAGGGCGCCGAAACAGGCGCTGACGACGATCATGCCGAGTTGAGTGCTCACAACCTCCTATTATCGGCACAAAATGCCTCCGGCAAGATGCGAAAATGGGCCGCGGCATTCACCGTCGGTTGAACTGGCCAAGAGACAACGCGAAGCTCTACAGTTTTTCGCCTGAAAACCTCACGCCAGAAAACGAGCCATCACACCACAGGGGAACTGCACCCCCGTAATCCTCATCGTGAGGCATATGATTTTTTGCGTCTGATCCAGGCATGCCCGGAGCTGAAGCCATTTTTGCGCGCGCATCCACTGGGTGGTGAGGCGGTTGATTTCGCCGATCCAGAGGCGGTCAAAACGCTCAACAGAGCTTTGTTAAAGGCACATTACGGCGTTGAGCATTGGGATATTCCGGCCGGCTATTTGTGTCCGCCAGTTCCCAGTCGCGCCGATTATCTGCACCACGTGGCGGAACTTCTGGCGGTTGACGCTGGCTCGGTGCCATTGGGACCCGGTGTGCGCGCCATCGACATCGGGATGGGGGCCAATTGCATTTATCCGATTCTTGGCACGCGAATATTTGGTTGGAGCTTTGTCGGCTCGGACGTGGATCCCACCGCCATCAAATGGGCAAAACAACTGCTATCGGCAAATTCCATGCTCACGGGAAAAATCGAATGCCGGCTTCAGCCCGATGCGCGGGCCATCTTTCGGCTGGTGACGCGAGCGAACGAGAGATTTGCGCTCTCGCTCTGCAACCCGCCTTTCCATTCGTCCTCCGCGGAGGCGGCGGCAGGGAGTTTGCGCAAACTCCGGAATCTGGGCGGCGGGATAAAACCCAGCCAGCCCGTTCTCAATTTCGGCGGTCGGCCCAACGAACTTTGGTGCGACGGTGGTGAAGTGCGTTTCATTCGACAAATGATCAAAGAAAGCTCCGAAAATCCTGAGCTATGTGTTTGGTTCACGACTCTGGTTTCAAAAAAAGGCAGCGTGGCACTGATTGAACGGGAACTGCGACGGGTAAGGCCGGTCGACGTACGCACATTGACGTTATTTGCCGGGCAGAAACAGAGTCGCGTGTTGGCGTGGACTTTTCTGACAGCACTGGAGCGACGAAACCGGCTGAGATCGGTCAAAAGTTGATAAGTAAAATAAAAGATTGACGTATCAAATAACGACCGCAGATTGAAGCGCATGAAAATTGATCTGCACGTCCACGTCGTCGGTAATGGCTCGGGTGGGACCGGATGCTGGTATCGCCCGCGAGGATGGACGCGACTGGGAGAGCCGCTGATGTTGCGAAGCTTCGGATTGCCGTCGTCGGCGCTGGGAGAAGATCTTGACCGCCAGTATGTCGCCCGTTTGCGCACGTTCGTGGCGAGTTCGTCGCTCGATGCCATTGTGATTTTGGCGCAAGACGAACCCCACAATGCGAATGGTAGAAAACTGGAGGGCGTGGGCTCATTCTACGTGCCGAACGACTACGTACTCGGCCTCGCACGGGACAATCCGGAATTTTTAGCGGGCATTTCGATTCATCCCGCGCGGGAAGACGCCTTGCTTGAGCTGGAGCGGTGTTTGGAGGGAGGCGCCGCGTTGTTAAAATGTCTGCCGAACTGCCAAAATATCGATTGGGCAGATCGGCGTTACACGCGCTTCCTTGAACGCATGGCCGAAGCGGGGCTGCCGTTGCTCGCGCACACAGGCGGGGAGCATACTTTGCCGGTCGTCGACAAACGGCTGGCGGATCCGCGTGTGCTAACCAGGCCCTTGGAGATTGGTGTAACCTGCATCGCGGCGCACTGTGGCACTGCGAGCTTGTTGTTTGAGCCGGACTATTTTCGGGTGTTCACCGAGATGGTTGCGAAGTACCCGAATTTTTATGGGGACAACAGCGCGTTTTGTGTGCCGAACGGGCGATTGCGATGGAGGCACCTTGATCGCTGTTTGGAGGAACCGCTGCGCGGTAGAATACTTCATGGTAGCGATTCGCCGGTTCCGGTTTGGGGACACGAGGCATTGCTTCGCGGACAAATCAGTCGACGCGCATTCAGGGAAAGCGTCCGTCAGAAAAATCCTTTGGAGCGTGACTACCAGTTAAAGCGTGCCATGGGTTTTCCCGAAGAAAGCTTTATCCGCGCCGCCGAATTGCTGCGGATGCCCGTGAGTCGCTGAACTTTTTCCGCCATGCAACCTGTTGTTGTCGCCAAACCCTATAAATTTATTCCGCCGCATCGGGGCAATCTATGGCCGGCGCTGCTGCGCATCCTGCGGCCGAGGCTCCTGCGCAGCGATGGCGTGGAATCCATCGAATGTCGTGGCGTGGAACGGTTGCGTGCCTCAGTGTCCGCTGGACACGGCATCATGCTGACGCCGAACCATTGCCGACCGTGCGATCCATTTGTGGTGGCGTCGCTCGGTTATGAAATGGGACGCCATGTGCACATCATGGCCAGCTCGCATCTTTTCATGCAGGGGAGGCTGAAAAAGTTTCTGCTGCAGCGTGCGGGAGCTTTCAGTATTTATCGGGAGGGATTGGATCGGGAAGCGCTCAAATGTGCGTCGCAAATCGTGGCGAAGGCGAAACGCCCGCTGATGATTTTTCCGGAAGGTGTGATTTCGCGCAGCAACGACCGGCTTGGACCATTGATGGAAGGCACGGCGCTGATCGCACGCAGCGCGGCAAAACAGCGCGCGACGGCTGGCGGTGGCAAAGTGGTCGTGCACCCCGTGGCAGTGCGTTACTGTTTCGAAGGAAATCTTGAGGCGACCGTGACGCCAATGCTGGAGGCGATCGAGAAACGATTGACATGGAGCGTCCAGCGCGGGCTGCCGTTGGTGGAGCGTGTGGCGAAAATTGGTGGCGGCTTGCTGGCGTTGAAAGAGATCGAATTTTTCGGCGTGCCTCAGGTCGGCGAATTCGCGGAACGCATTCAGCGACTCATCGATCATCTGCTTTGTCCAATCGAAGCCACGTGGCTGAAAGGCCGGCGTGAAACAGGTGTGGTCGGCCGTGTGAAAGCGCTGCGCACGGCGCTCGTGCCGGAACTCGTGGCGGGCACTTTGTCGGCCGAGGATCAAGAACGGCGCTGGGCGCTGCTCGCGAAACTCTACCTCGCGCAGCAACTCGCGTTTTACCCGGCAGGCTATTTTCGTCCGGAACCGACGCCCGAGCGCATTTTGGAAACAGTCGAGCGTTTCGAGGAGGACATGAACGATGCGGTGCGCCGTGTCGGACCGATTCATGTGATTGTGGACGTAGGGGAGGCGATTGAGGTGAGTCCGGAACGCGTGCGAGGAGGCGAAGGCGATCCGTTGATGAACGCGATCGAACAGAAGATCGAGGCGATGCTGGCCAAATCGCTGACGGAGCGTTATCCCGGTGCGATCTTACAATGAGCCAGATTTTTCCTTACCTTGTCCGCATTGGTGCCGTGGCTATTGCCCTTGTGCTTTGGTTTTGGACGCAAAAGTTAATCGGCTTAAAGGCGATGACGGGCAACAAAATCGGCGACCGAATGCACGACTGGACGGCTCCGTTGCATGGCTGGCTGCTGGCGAATCCACAGATGGCGAATGCCACGTTGATTGCGACATCGGCGTTAATCGACGTCTTTGGACTTTTTTTAGTCGGCGCAGCGGTTTTTGGACCGAGCTGCCGCCCATTTGTTGCTTTGCTATTGGTTTTTGGTCTCCGGCAAATTTGTCAGGCAATTTGTACGCTGCCGTATCCGGACCGCCCGATTTGGAGAGATCCAGGTTTTCCGTCGCTGCTAGTGACCTACGGAACGAGCAACGATTTCTTTTTCTCCGGACATACCTCGATCGCGCTCATCGGCGCTTTGGAAATCGCACAAGTAGCGCCCACTTGGCTGGCGGTTTTGGCTGGTTGTGTGGCGGTCCTTGAAGCGGTCACGGTAATCGTGCTGCGCGCCCATTACACCATGGATGTTTTTGCGGCGGTTTTTGCGGCGTGGGTTTGTGAAATGGTTGCACGCCACGTGGCGCCGACGGTTGATGCCTGGCTCGGATTGCTGGGGTAAAGCCTAGGGATTTCGAATCTGCACGGCAGAATCCATCGTCCAGTCATTGTGTCCGCCGCTCAATTCGTGGAAGATCGTTTGCGGCTTTGAGGTGGCAAGATTTTTGGCATGGTTGATCGGGATGACGGTGTCCGATTTTTCGGCGTAGATTTCGAGCGGCCCACGGTAGTTGGCGAGTGCGGTGAGGTTGTTCCAGTTGTCGCGTAGAATGAGACGAACCGGAAGAAAAGGGTAATGGCCGGCGGCGACGCGGGCGAGCTCGTCGTAGGGAACGATCAGGACAAGTTTGTCGGGAGGACGGGAACCAGAAGCGAGAAAGCAGGCAGGGCCGGAGCCAAGGGATTCGCCTAAGATGCAGATGGGATGACTGGGAAACCTTTTTTGGAGTAGATCATACGCAATGGTTGCGGCCTCATTGATCGATTTCATCGAAGGTTTGCCGCCGCGCAGTCCATAGCCGGGGTACTCGAGAATGTAGATGGAGTCATCTTGAGCAAAAAAGGGGAGCGCGGACGCACGATGGGCGGCTTGTCCACCGTTGCCATGAAGCATGAGCCAAATGTTTTTTGGCGAGGTGACTTCGTGGGCATAGCCGATAATCTGGCCCTCGTGCATCCACGGAGTGAGTCCGGTGGCAAGGTCAAGATGCGATGGAAAATAGAGGAGCCTGCGTTGAACTGAGGCGCACCCAAAGAGGGAGAGCCCGGCGCCAGCGACAGCAGCCACGGTGAGTACGATGCGGACGAAAGGTTTCACAATTCCTAAGAACCGCTGGCGACCGGTTCGGTTACAATTTGTTGAAGGGCCACAAGATCGGGTTTTCCCGAGCCGAGCAGTGGGAAGGGAGTTAGGACTTTGATTTGTTTCGGGACGCTGAGGTCAGAGAGACCTTTGGCGCGAATGGATTCGCGGACGGCTTCCATGGTGAGCGCGGAATCGGCGGTGCAGACGATCAGTTCCTCGCCCTTGGTCGGATGAGGGCGGCTTACGACGGCGACAATGCCGTTGGCGGCGGTTGCTATCGCTTCCTCGACGGCGGCAAGGGAAACCATTTCGCCGGCGATTTTGGCGAAGCGTTTGGCGCGGCCGAGGATGGTGACGAAACCCTGTTCATCGAGGGAAACGATGTCACCGGTGTCGTACCAGTCGTCTGTTTCGGCAAGCTGCCCGGGGCGTTCGGGCAGATAGTAGCCGAGCATACGGTTGGGCCCGCGGAAAAAGAGGCGGCCGCCAGGGGTGCCGGGCACGGGTTCGAGGCGGTGTTCGATGCCGGGAAGGAAGCGGCCGACGGTTCCGGGTTTATTGGAAAGCGGCGTGTTCATCGCGAGTCCGGGAGCGGCCTCGGTGGTGCCATAGCCTTCGAAAATGCGAATGCCGAACCTTTCGTTCCACAACTTTTGCGTGGCGGCCTGGAGTTTTTCCGCGCCGGCGAAAACGTAGCGGAGCGAATAGAAATCGTAGCTGTGGGCCTTGCGTGCGTAGCCGTTGAGAAAGGAATTTGTGGCGAAGAAGATCGTGGCATTGGTGCTGTAGATGAATTCGGGGATCACTCCGTAGTGCAGCGGCGTGGGATAAAGGACGGCGCGAGCACCCGACAGCAACGGCAACAGCATGCCACCAGTAAAGCCGAAGGCGTGAAAGAGCGGCAAGGCGTTGAAAACACAGTCCGTATGCGAAAAGTCGATACGTGCGCGGAGCTGGGCCACGTTGGCGAGGAGATTGCGATGGGAAAGCACGACGGCTTTGGGCAGGCCCGACGAGCCGGACGTGAACATGATCGCGGCGCGCGGATCCATGCCGCGCGAAATCCAGTTGAGCTCGTGGCGCTCGTAGTACCCGGTGAGGAAAAACTGCATCCAGGCCGCGCGGAGTTTCCAGAGAAAGGTGGGCTTGAAGTCCTCAAGATAAAGCAAGCGGACGCTCGCTTTGGCGAGAGCGGCGGCGAGTTCCTCAAGTTTGGCGGTTTCTATGAATTTGCGCGATGTAATGACAGTTCGAATACCGGCGGTGCGAACGGTCGACTCGAAGGCCGTGAGGCCCATGGTGAAATTGAGCCAGGCAGGAATGCGATGGCCGAATTGCAGACCGAGAAACGCCAATGCGCCTTCCTTGCTGGTTGGCAGCATGAGCCCTACGACGTTGCCGGATTCGGTGTACTCGTTGAAACGGGTGCCGAGGTAGGCGGAACGGCTGAGAATTTGCGCGTAGTCGAGATTTATATGATCATGAGACGTCCACATCGTGCGGCTACCACCGTGGCGGCGGGAGGCAACGACGAGTTCGCGGAAAATCGAGTGATCGGGAATTTGGGCGGCGCTGGCGCTTTCGGTCAGCAAATTATAGATGAACGGAGTGGCTTCGTCGCGCGCGGCGGATTCGGGAAGCGTTTTGGCCGGGCTAATCGTGAGCGTGATGCGCGGGAACCAGCGTTTGCGATATTTCGCGCCGAGACGGGTGAAAAGCGAGAGATGGGCGCCGTCGATATGAACAGGAATGATTTTTGCGCCGGTTTTCTGGGCAATGAAGCCGGCGCCATCGTAAATTTTCATCAACCCGCCGGTCGTGCTGAGGCGACCCTCGGGAAAGATAGCGACTGGTTCGTTACGCTCCACGCAGGCGCAAAGCGTTTTGAGCGCGAGCGGTTCGAGCGGATTGAGAGGGTGGGCGGTCACCCATTTGATAAACGGTTTGACCCAGCGCAAAGTGGCGACTTGCGAGTGAACGGCGAAAACCGGAGTTTCGGGCAGATAAACGGCGAGCAGCGCCGCATCCAGCCAGGAGGTGTGATTGGCGATGATGAGCCGGCGGCCCTCGGCGGGGAAATTTTCCAGACCACGAACTTCAACGCGGAAGATAAGGCGGAGGGCGACGCGCGCGACCGTATGAAGCACCGACTCGGGCACGAGCCAGATCATATAAATGGCGGCGGCGAAATTGCCGAGGCCAAGAACCCAAAGCAGCGCCATCGGACGCGGGTCGAGCAGGTTTATGACAATTGCGAGGATCGAAGCCGCCACCATGAAAACGGCGTTCATGATATTATTGGCGGAGATGACGCGGCCGCGCTGGTCGGCCGGGCTGCGATGCTGCATGAGCGTATAGAGAGGCACGGCATAAACGCCGCCAGCGATGCCAATGCCGGACGTTATCACATACAGGGCGACGTCGAGATGTGCACCCGCGAACCGGTCGGCGGCAATCCACAGCATCACAAATGCGCTCATCGCCAGGCCTGCGAGCGGAACATACGTGGCGCGGATTTTTCCATGGGTGAGTTTCATTCCGACGAACGAGCCCACGCCCACGCCGATGGCGAAACAGAGCAGAAACTGCGTAACGCCTTCAGGATCCCGATGGAGAACGTCCTTGATGTAGATGGGAAGAAAATTAAGCAGAACCGCACCAAATCCCCAGAACCAGGAAATGCCGAGCACGGTGCGCCAGAGCACGGGGATTTGGCGGATGGTGCGTAACGCGTCCGTGGCGGAGCGTGTGAACGCACGCAAACTCCAAGGTGAGTACGCCGGCTGGGTCGAGGCCGGGGCGGACGGAAGAAAAAAAGCCGAAACGCAGCCGACCACGCCAAGTCCCAGCATGAGCAGAGCGACGAAATTGCGGTCCCCCGCGGAGACGGCGGCCTGGCCGCCGATATAGGTGCCGGTGACAATGGCGATGAATGAAGCGCCCTCGAACCAGGCATTACCAGCAACAAGTTCCTTTTCTTCGAGATAAAAGGGAAGCAATCCATATTTCAGCGGACCGAAGAGCGCCGAAATAACTCCAAGGGAAATGATCACGGCCCACATGCCGTAGAAGCTTTGGAAGTGCAGGGCGGCGGCGGCTCCAGCCATGACAAACGCCTCGAAAATCTTAAGGCGTCTGACGAAGAGATCGCGTGCCCAAATATCGGATACATACCCGGCCCAGCCAGAGACCAGGACAAACGGCAGGATAAACAGGCCCAGGATCAACTGAACGGTGTGGCTTGGATTCCAGCCGTGGGCAGCCGCAAGGCCGAACGTGCTGAGCATGACGAAAGCGTTTTTAAAAACGTTATCGCAAAAGGCCCCAACAAATTGGGTTACAAAGAGCGGCAGGAAGCGGCGGGAAAAGAGCATGATAGTGGTTGAAGAAAATTACGCAGCGCTGGAGGTATTGCGCAGTTGCAGCCGGCGTCGGAAATAGGACCGGCGTCGGTGTTCGGTAAATTCCGCGGAATACACCTTGCCGGCGAGCTCGAAAAATCCGCGGCGCAAAACCTCGGCTGACATGTTTTTCGGCTGAAAAACGATGTCGAACAGCGTGCATTTGTTCCAGACGTGAGGTTCGACCAGACGTCCTTCCTGGGAGAGACGGGTATAGAGCGGTGTTCCCGGGAAAGGTGTCATTACCGTGAGTTGCACTTCGTAGAGTTCGCTTTGTTGAATGAATTCCCAGAGGCGTTCGAAGGAAGCGGGTGTATGCCGATCGAGACCGAGTACGAAGCAACCATTGACGGTGATGCCATGATCTTGAATGCGGCGAATGGCATCGAGGTAATGCGTGCGCTGACGGGCTTTCCAATTTCCTTTCAGCTCGATTCCTTCGGTGGCGTCGTCGGGGTCTTCGAGTCCAACCAAGATTTGCGCGCAACCCGCATCGTGCATTTTCTGCAGGAGAGCGTCGTCTTGAGCGACCGAGATGTCGGTTTCAGTAAACCAGCGGATATTTTCAGGAATGAGCGCATCCACCAAGGCGTGGCCATGACGGCGATCGGCGAAGGTGTTATCGTCGGCAAATTCAATGAATGGCGTTGGCCAGAATTCCTTGATGCGATGAAGTTCGGCAATGACTTTGGCGATGGGTTTGGTGCGGTAGGAGTGGTTTAGCCGAACGGAAGCTGCGCAAAATTCGCAATTCCAGGGACAGCCGCGGGCGGTCTGGATGGTGAGACGATTGTAACGAGAAACGTCGAGAAGGTCGAAACGCGGCATCGGAGCTTCTGCGAGATCGAAAGGTCCGGACGCCCGGTACCGTGGACGGAGCTCGTTATTTTCGAGATCGCGCAGTAGGGCTGGCCAGACTGGTTCGGCTTCGCCGATAACGATGGCGTCGGCGTGGTGCGCGGCCTCGTCGGGACAGAGTGTGACGTGGAGTCCGCCGAGAATCACCCGCGTGCCCTGTCGCCGATAGCGTCCGGCGAGGACGTAGGCGTCGTCAATCATCGCTGTAAAACTGGAAATGGCCACGACGTCGAACGGACCGGGGAGATTTGCCTCGATTTCGGGTGCATGAATATCGGGGACTTCAACATAGGAAATTTCGTGGGACGAAGGCGTCAGGCCTGCAAGGGTGAGGAGACCGAGACTGGGCAGGGAGGCGATGACTTTGCTGCGCTCGACGAAGCCGGGGAGATTGAGGCCGATGGCAAGGAGTTCGGCATCTGCGGCGCGAACTCCGGAAAGAGCAAGGAATCCGATTTTCATGAGAGATGCACCAAAAGCGTTACGATCCCGGCCAGGGTGCTGCCGGCTGGAATGAAAAACAGATGGCGAAACGGCTTCCGCCATGCGGTGAGAAAGCAGTTGAGAGGCATGGCGACCATGGCGACGACGAGGAAACGCGAACCCCAGGTCGTCCATTCGGAGGGTGTAGCGATACTCAGAGCAAAGAGGATGTTGATCAAACCGATGCCGAAAAAAGCGATATGACCGAGGCGGACCATACGACGGGGGAACGAGTCATAACCGCCAAGCCAGCCATCACGATGAAAATACAGGCCGATCAACGCGCCGGAGAGAGCGCCGCCGAGAAACCCGGACCAGCCGACGACAAGATTAAGGGAAGAGCTCATCGGCTTTGGTGCCGAGGCGAACAAGAACGTCCTCGGTCAATTTTTTTTCGATATCACTGAAAAGACCTTCGAGTTGGTTGAGGCATTTTTCGTAGTCTCTGGAAGCTTTGCTCCAGAGTGCGCGGCCCTTTGCGGTCAGGGCGACGATGCGCTGTCGTCGGTCCTCTTTGTTTTCGAGATCCACGACCAGACCGTCGCGTGACATACGCTTGAGCAGTCCGGTGACGTTGGAAGGATCGACGATGAGACTTGCGGCCAGATCGGAGGCGCGCAGGCCATCTTTTTGATCGGAGAGCAAATTCATAACGTTGAATTGCGCGGCGGTCAGGTTGTGCGGAGAAAAGACGCGCTTGGCGGCTTTATCGAGGATCTGAGCGGTTTGGAAAACACGAAGAACGACTTGCATGGCGGAAAATTTGTCAGAGAAAGTTGAGTGGTCAAATAAAAAGTTGAATCATCAACTAAACATGACATTCACCTGAATGCGCGGTGGTTTCGAAAAATATTTTAAGCGGCGACTTGGCGGAAGGCGCGGTTTGCGCATGATCTGGATTTTTCCATGGCCGACGTAACCAGTAGCAATGTAGCTCTTGCAGCGCAGCCCGAACCGGTGCAGCGGGAAATCACGCGTTTGTGTATCGTAACCGGTTTAACGCTGCTGCAGCACGGCTCGGAAAGCGCCTTGGTGGAATCCCTAACGCGCCGACTTGGCCTGGCATTGGGGGTGCGCAGCGTGGAGGTGGCGATCATGGCAAACGCGCTGACAGTCACGACCTTAAGTGACGATCATTGCATAACCACGGTCCGCCGTAATGAGGACCATGGAATCAACATGCATATGGTCACCGAAGTGCAGCGCGCGGTGCTCGATGTGGAGGAGGGGAGGCTCGATGCTACAGGCTATCGTGTTCGTTTGGAGGCGATCAGGCCCGAGAAATATCCGCGCTGGTTGGTGGCGTTGATGATTGGTTTTTCGTGCGCTTGTTTTGCGCGATTGGCGCAAATGAGTTTACCGGCGGTAGAGGACCGGAGTTGGGACTGGAAGGGACTGGGGCTCACGTTCCTAGCGAGCAGCGCGGCCATGTTAACGCGCCAGTTGTTCGCTGCGCGGCATTTCAATCCGTTGGTGAATTTTTTTGTTTCGGCATTCGTGGCGACTTCGATCGCGGGTCAAGGGGTGATCTATAAGCTCGGACCGCATCCGAAAATCGCGATGGCGTCTTGTGTATTGTTGCTGGTTCCAGGATTTCCGATGATCAACTCGGTTTCCGATATGGTGAAAGGTTACATCAACACGGGTTTGTCGCGCGGCATGATGGCGGTGTTGCTGGGTGCGGCGACGTCGGCCGGCATTATTTTGGCGATGACAGTTTGGAATGTATGGGGGTGGCTATGAACACGCTGATTGAATTTCTGCAAAACATGTTACTCGCCGCGGTGCCGGCAGTGGGCTTTGGACTGGTGTTTAATGTGCCGCGTGGTGCGCTGGTGCTTTGTGCGGCGGGTGGCGCATTGGGACGAGGACTCCGCTATTTGTTGATCACGGGCGGCCTTCCGATTGAGCCGGCAACATTTGTGGCGGCGTCGGCTGTGAGCCTGCTTGGCATTTATGTGGCGCAGCGTTTCAGGGCGCATCCCAAAGTTTTTACGGTGGCGGCGATGATTCCGATGATTCCGGGTGTGCCATTTTTTACGGCATTGATCGCAGTCGCGGAAATACAACGTCGCGGACTTACGCAGGATTTGTTGAATACCGCGATCAGTTCCGGGCTTCGCACGACGTTTATCGTCGCGGCGCTGGCGGTGGGGTTGGCTTTGCCGGGGTTACTCTTTTATCGACGAAAACCGGTGGTATGAAGCTCCTCGCGCGGCGGTAGATGGCCCCCAAGGTGGCCTGTAAGGCCCTCACGGGGAGTTATCTAGAAAGGAGTTCCTCGGGAGGACCGCTTATCTGTTGACGATAACAAGTCGGTTGCATTAGGTTACAACCAATTGCCTAAGATAGACTAAAGAATATTCGTTTACTCGTTTTTTACGGTGTTACCCCTTTTATTACTACCTCAATGGGAGCCCCTTCGCCAGACGCAGAATCGTTTGGCAACAGCAGGCATGAAAGCGTGGGGTGAGGTTGTGAATTGTATGAAGCGGCGAATTACGGAGTTGCGGAACAATTGCGTCCTGATCGGGACTGTAGCGGTGATTCCATGCCAGTGAAAGGATCGCACCCTAACCCCCGTTGGCTTCCGCGTCGCCTGTTGCTGGCGATGTTTTGGCTTCTTGGATGGTTGAGTGCGTACGGTTTGGATCCAACGCGAAATCCCAGCCAATATCGTTTCGACGAATGGTCGCGCATTGACGGGTTGCCGTATCCGGCGATCCACGAGCTTTATCAAAGTGCCGATGGGTTTTTGTGGATAGGAACAAGTTCTGGTGCGGCACGTTTTGACGGCATGAGTTTCAACGTGTTCACGAAGGCGACCGTCCCTGAGATGATCGATGACGAAGTGCATGCGTTTTGTGAGGACCGCGAAGGGCGGTTGTGGATGGGCACGGGTCGCGGGGTATTGTGGTATCGTGAGGGCAGGTGGTCGCGGCCCTTTATGGGCAACGAAATCGACGACCACGCCGTGCATGCTTTCTGGCCCGAGACGGACGGCAGCATTTTAATTGCCCTGAGTGACAAAATCTACCGGTACAGCGAGGGTCAGGCTGAACAATTGAGACTTTCGGGCGACCCTGTTCTGTCGAAGATCACAGCTTTGTCACGTGGCACCAATGGCGAGCTGCGCATTTTCGGCGAAAATTTCGTGCGCGTGCAGGGCGACCAGGCAAAAGTGATTTCCCAGGAAGACGGCTTGGTTTTCAATGAAATCAGGGCAAGCGGCCAGGACGACAACGGAGTTTTCTGGCTGGGGAGTTCGCGAGGTCTGCAGTCGGTGCAAAAGGACGGGTCGCTGGCACCGTTCGCGCCGCAACGGGGACCTTCGATCAACGCTGTCCGCAGCCTGTTGGTGGATCACGAACAAAATCTTTGGATCGGCACACCCAATGGACTTTATCGCTATACACGTGGTTCGGTGGAACCGGTGATCGTTCGCGGGGGCGAACCGCTCAATCATGTGCTCAGTTTGTTTGAGGATCGCGAAGGCAATATTTGGGGCGGCACCGACACCGGCCTGTTCCGCTTGAAGGACGTAAATGTAACCTCGTTCACGCGGCAGGAAGGACTTCAGTCCAATTCCATTCTCTGCGTGATGCAATCGAGGGACGGTAGCAAATGGGTCGGCACCTGGGGCGGTGGGCTCACGCATATCACCGATGAAGGCCGCGTAACCTTCAATCGTGCGAATGGCCTGGTCGAAGATGCCATTTCCGGTGTCGTGGAAGACGACCAAGGCGGGCTTTGGATCTGTTGGTATAGCGAGGGCATCAGCCTTCTGAAGAACGGCAAGTTCACGCATTATCGCAGCCGCGAGGGCTTGAACGAACGTGTTTGCGGAGCGGGCATGGACGAATCGGGCGCGATGTGGGTGGCGACACTGCATGGCGTCCGCCGGCTGGTGAACGGAGCCTTTGTCGAAGTATCCATTCCAGGAATACAAATACCTGGCGCGCTGATGACCGATTCGCGCAAGCGCATCTGGATCGCGGGACGCAGTGGCGTGGGTTACATGGAAAAAGGACGGTGGTCGTTGATCGCCTCGGAGCCCGATGTCGCGAAACAAAAGATGCCCCGCCAGATTATTGAAGGCGCGGACGGCGATTATTGGATTTTGCGGGATGCCTTGGAGATTCAGCGCATTCGCAAGGGTAAGGTTGAAACGTTCACGCTGCCATCCGTGCTCGGCAAGCTCACCTACGGTGGCGTTATCCACAACGGGGAAATCTGGATCACTTATCGCAACGGCATCTTCCGCGCGGCGCTCAACGAATTTGACGAAGTCGCTGCGGGAGAAAAAGAGCTGATCGAATACGTTTTGTACAACGAAGCCGACGGCATGCGCAGCCCCGCGCCTAATATTCCTGGGGTGCCCTCCGCCTGCGTCACGCGGGACGGCTCATTGTGGTTTTCCACGAGCAAAGGTATCGCGATCATTCACCCGGGCCACATCCGCCGGAATACCGTCGCGCCGAACGTGGTGATTCATCAAGTGACGGTCGACAAGGTCGAGCAACCGCTGACGACACTGCGCAATCTTCCTCCCTGCGACGGCGAACTAGCCTTTTATTTCACGGCGCTGAGCCTCACCGATCCCACGCAAAACCGTTACAAGTATCGGTTGTTTGGATACGACAAACGCTGGGTCGAAGCTGGAACGCGTCGCGAGGCCCATTACGGCAGCGTGCCGCCCGGCCGTTATCGTTTCCAAGTGATCGCGTGTAACAACGAAGGCGTTTGGAATCCGCGCGGCACGGAATGCGAAATCGTGATTGCACCGCATTCCTATCAGACTTGGTGGTTCCGCGCGTTGCTGATTGGTTTGGGACTTTTGCTTTTCTCCGCCGTGCTTTTCTGGCGCACGCGCACGTTGCGTGGCCGCGAACGAGAATTACGGCGATTGGTTGAGGCTCGCACGCAGGATTTGAAGCAGGCGGTGGCTGCGGCCGAAGCTGCGAAGGAAGCGGCTGAAGCGGCGAGCCGCGCGAAGAGCGAATTCGTGGCAAACATGAGCCACGAAATCCGCACGCCGATGAATGGTGTCATTGGCATGACCGAGTTGGCGCTCGGTTTGTCGACTGATCCGGAGCAACGGATGTATCTAAAAACATTGGTTTCCTCGAGCGAAGCGTTGCTGACGGTGATTAACGATATTCTGGACTTCTCCAAAATCGAATCAGGTAAACTCACGATCGATCCGATTGCGTTCAATTTTCAGGATTGTGTCGAGGGAGCGGTTGAGGCGATTGCGGTGCAGGCGGCGCGCAAGAATTTGGAGTTGGTCTGCGATATCGACTCGCAAACGCCCGCGGTGCTTGTGGGCGACGCCGTTCGCATCCGCCAGGTCGTATTGAATCTTTTGAGCAATGCTCTGAAGTTCACCGAGAGCGGCGAGATCGTCGTGCGTGCGCGGATGGAAAATCAGACCAGCGGTTTCGCCCGCATGCATGTTTGCGTTTCCGACACGGGCATTGGCATTCCCGTGGATCGTCAGGAGGCGATTTTCTCCGCCTTTGTGCAGGCCGATAATTCCACGACCCGTCGTTACGGCGGCACCGGCCTTGGCCTTACGATCTGCCGCAAATTGATCGAATTGATGGGCGGCCGCATCTGGGTTGAGAGCGAGGTTGGCAAAGGAAGTCGTTTCCATTTTTCCATTGGACTTGCGCGGCCGGAATCCGCCGTGGCCGATCTTCCTCCGGCCGAAACTGGCGGCGTGGCGGGTTGGTCCATTCTGGTGGTTGAAACCAACCGTACGGTGGCGGCCGTAATCGCAGACATGGCGCGCCAACGGCAAATGCGGCCGGTCGTCGCACCGAGTGCCGCAGCCGGTTTGGGCTTGGTGCAGCAAATGCGTTCGGAAGCGGAACCGGCTTTCGATCTCGTAATGGTCGAGGAGCGCATGCCGGAAATGAACGCCTTCGCGATGATGCATGCTTTGCGTCTTGTGCCTGGTTATGAAAAGACGCCGGTCATTCTCCTTTCCACGCCCGATCATCAAGTCGACCTTCGCCGCTGCCGCGAGTACGGCATCGAGCACTTCCTGAAAAAACCGGTCCGACGCACGCGTTTCAACGAATGTCTGCGCGCCCTTTGCGAACAGAAGGCGGGCACTCGTTCGCCATTTGTTCCAGAACCGGTCTCTTCGCACGCCCGTCGTTTGCGCATCCTCGTCGCGGAGGACATGCCGGTGAACCAGACTGTGACCAGCAAGATCCTGGAAAAGCAGGGCCATCGGGTCGAGGTCGCGCCCGACGGTGTGACCGCGCTGGAAATGTATCAGAAGAACAAATACGACATGATCCTGATGGACGTGCAGATGCCACGCATGGACGGCTACGAGGCCACCCGCCGCATCCGTTCGATCGAGATCAAGGGCGATCATCATACTTTGATCGTTGCACTCACCGCGCACGCGATGAAGGGCGATGCGGACAAGTGCCACATGGCCGGCATGGACGCCTATCTGTGCAAACCGCTGCGGTCGCAGGAGCTTTTTGCCCTGATCGAACAACGCTTTCCTTCGCCGGATACAGACAACTTCGTGCTGAATTCTTAAGTGGAAAGGCGCCGGGAAAGCCAGTGGGGACGCCGCGTGATTTATACCGGCCAATAAGTCCCGCAGTCGCGTCGGCCCGCAATGCTCGGAAGGTAGAGGTAACCTTCGACCATTGAGACGTTGTTAGGTGGTTGCAGCCGGATCGGTACGCGTTTGTAGAGGCCTTCGTCGAGGCCTTCCAAGCGATCAAGTTTGGCGAGACAGTCTGCATCGACGGCCCAAATTTCGCCTTCAATCGGATTTCCGTTCGTTGGGACGTCGACCATGCCGGGATAGGCGCCGATTGAGTAGAGCTTATAGAGTGGTTCGGTTTTGGCGATGGCAATAAACTGTTGTCCGGCCATCAGATGATGGTTGCTCCCGCCGTGTTTGAGCGTGCCGTAAACGAAAACTTGATGCTTCATGAAGAAAAGAACGGAAGCGAAGAGCCAGAGCACGAACCGTGCGAAAATCAGATCGGAGAAGCGGAGGGGAGCGCGAGCACTTCGACAATCACGGCCGTGGTATTGTCCCGGCCGGATTCCTGAACCGATTCCTCGACAATTGTGCGGGCGAGATCGTGGATCGAAGTATTGGAGCGCAGGATTTCTTCGATCCGCCGATCCCAGAGTCCATCAGTCAGGCCGTCGCTACAGATCAAGAAGCGGTCGCCGGGCTGGGTGCCGACGGCGCCGACGTGGGGGTCGATGATCTGATTGCCTGCCCCTAGGGCTTGGTTCAGGGAGTTGCGTTGAGGGTGGGCGCGGGCCTCGCGTTCGTTGATCCGGCCCTTGCGCCGCAGCCAGCCCACATGGGTGTGGTCATGGGTGATTTGGGAAAAGCCGCCGATTTTGGGCAGGTAGTAGATGCGGCTGTCGCCGATGTGCCCGAAATACATCCAGCCGGGCGTGAACCAACAAAGACTGAGCGTGGCGCCCATGCCGGCGCATTCCTCGTAGCTGCGGTCGAGCTGAATCATCTCCTGGTGAATCGCGGAAAAAACTTCGGGAAGAATATCGGCGAAGTCGCTGTTGCCGCCCTGCGCTCCCATACGGAAACTGCGCGGAAGGAGGCGCGTGATTTTCTCCACTGCGATCTTGCTCGCAAATTCGCCGGAATTCGCGCCGCCCATGCCATCGCTCACGGCGAAGACAAAGTCCATGTTGGCCAGGGGAGCTTCGCCGATTTTTCCGAGGTAGTTGACGTGGTGTCCGTCGAAGGTGAGGGCGAGAAACGAGTCCTCGTTGTTGGCGCGGACACGACCGCGATGGGTCATGCCGGACCAAACGAGTTGACAGGGAAAAGGAGGCTGGCTGGGTACGGGGGCTTGCATGCTGGAGGAAAGAATCACTGCGCGGCGGAAGGCTTGAGCGAGGGCTGACCGGGCTCATCGAGGAGCGTGGCGAATTCGAAATCGATCAGACAGAAACGCCCGTCGGAGATCCGGTAGGTGACGTTGCGCAAAAAAGGGTCTTCGTGACGAACACCGTAGCTTTCGAGTTCGGTGTAGAGCTCTTTCATGCGTTCCTCGCTGAGGTGATCCACCCGCGTGCCGCAATTGGTGGTAACGATCTTAAGGATTTCGGGGTCGGTGCTGAGGATCTTTGGAACGAAATCGCAACCGCGGTTTTCAAGGTAGCGCAGAACTCGGATCTCATGCTCAAAACGCTCTTTGGCGAGGTGTCCTTTGAAGATTTTGTGCACCAAGCCATCGTAGCCAATCCGGACGAGGGCGCGTGGCGTATCTTTGACTTGTTGCATGGTAAAAAAGTGAGCGATTTTGAGCGGCAAGCCCAGCGGCAACCTCACAAGACTGGCCAAAAATTGGCAAGAATGAGCGATTCAGCGCGAAATTTGGTATGAATTATATTTCTAGATCGCGCTGGCACATCCCTTGCTAATGCTATGCGCAGTTTTCATGAGAGACCGCTCCGAATAAATATTTCTCGCGGTCACCCACGCAAACCCTCTACTCAACCACCCTCTTATGGCCAAATACAAACTGGAATACATCTGGCTCGACGGTTACCAACCTGTGGCAAACCTTCGCAGCAAAACTCAGATCAAGGAATTCGCCAGCTTCCCGAAGCTCGAAGACCTCCCCGCTTGGGGTTTTGACGGAAGCTCGACCCGTCAAGCTGAAGGCAAGAGCTCGGACATCGTTCTGAAGCCTGTCGCCGTCTTCCCGGACAGCACCCGGAAGAACGGTGCCCTCGTTATGTGCGAATGCTATCAGCACACCGGCGAGCCCAGCCCTTCGAATTCCCGCGCGACCATTCCGGATGATCCAGATACTTGGTTCGGCTTTGAGCAGGAATACTTTTTCTACAAGGACGGCGCTCCTCTCGGTTTCCCGAAGGAAGGCTATCCGTATCCGCAGGGCGGCTACTACACCGGCGTCGGCTACAAGAACGTCGGCTGCGTCGCTCGCGAAATCGTCGAGAAGCACATCGACATCTGCTTGGATGCCGGAATCAACATTGAAGGCATCAACGCTGAAGTCGCCAAGGGCCAGTGGGAATTCCAGATTTTCGGCAAAGGCTCCAAGAGCGCTGCTGATCAAATGTGGGTTGCCCGTTACATCATGGCTCGCCTTTGCGAAGGCTACGGCATCGACATCGAATGGCGCTGCAAGCCCATCCTCGGGCCCTTCAACGAAGCTCTCGACTGGAACGGTTCCGGCATGCACTCAAACTTCTCGACCAAGCACCTCCGCGAAGTGGGCGGCAAGGAGTACTTCGAAAAACTCATGGCTGCCTTCGCCAAACACATGGACGAACACATCGCCGTTTACGGCCCGGAGAACCACCTCCGCCTCACCGGCCTGCACGAAACACAGGCTATCGACAAGTTCTCCTACGGTGTCGCCGATCGCGGCGCCTCTGTGCGCATCCCGCACAGCTTTATCAAGAACGGCTACCGGGGCTACCTCGAAGACCGTCGTCCGAATTCGGCCGCCGACCCATACTTGGTCGCTGGTCGCATCCTCAAGACGATCCAGACCGTTCCGCTCAAATAACCCGCCGCGCGCAAGCGCAGCCTGCTGAAATCTTCAAGCGCCACCTTTGCCGGTGGCGCTTTTTATTTCTGGACGTTGGTTATATGGAGGACTTGGCCGCACGGAAATCGCGATCATTTCTTCATACACGGCGTGGCCGCGCCTCTCTAGCGCTATTTGCCCTTTTTCAGTCGGGCAGATTCGATGCAGCGATTGATGTTGGTCAGCAACTCCGCCTTGGTGAAAGGCTTTGCCAGATAGGCTGCGCCGGCGGCCTCAATTTGGTCAGCCGGAGGCTCCGGCTCGTTTTTACCGGTGGCGAGTAGAACCGGAACATTTTTGTTGATCAGGCGAAAAGCCTGTGCGCAGGCGAATCCGTCGAGATTTGGCATTTCGATATCTGCGATCACGCACGCGATCTCCTCCCGGTTGAGAGCGAACTGCGAGAGCGCGGTGGCGCCGTCATCGGCGAGAATGGTTCGGTAGCCGGAGGCTTCCAGGATGGATTTTACGATCTCACGCACAGTGTGCTCATCGTCGGCGATTAGGATTAGTTCGCCCCGGCCAGTGGGTGGCGGCGCGAACGGCGTTCGCGTTGCGGCTTCGACTTCGTCGCAGGCGGGAAGATAAATGTGAAAACACGTGCCAACACCGGGTTCACTTTCGAATTTTAAAAAACCTTCGTGTCCCTTGATGATGGTTAATACTGTGGCGAGGCCGAGCCCGGTGCCCTTGCCTGGCGCTTTGGTGGTAAAGAAGGGATCGAACACCTTTTGTTTCACTTCCGGCGTCATGCCCGTGCCAGTGTCCGCGACGTCCAGCCGGATGTAACGACCGGGTCTGATCCCGTCTGCTGGCGGAGTGGCGGAATCCTCGACCAGAAAGTTCTTCATCGTGATCGAAAGGTTTCCACCCGTGGGCATGGCGTCTCGGGCGTTGACGCAAAGATTCATCAGAACCTGGTGGAGTCGCGTGGCGTCGCCGATCACCGACCAAAGATCGGGTGTATAATTGCTGCGGATACGAATATTTTTAGGGAAGGTATCGCGCAACAGATTGACTGTGTCCTTGACGAGATGCTCCAAGCGGAAGGGAAAGTTTTCTCCTTCGCCTCCTCGGACGAAGAGGAGAACCTGTTTCACCATGTCGGAACCGTGACGGGCGCTGGTCATGACAATGTCCGCCAGCTGTCGGGCTTTGGGGTCAATGGCATCTTCGCTCATCAATTGAGCGGTCATGATCAAGGGCGTGAAGACATTGTTGAGATCGTGCGCAATGCCGCTGGCGAGGGCCCCCACGCTTTCCAAACGTTGAACGCGGAGGAATTGGGCTTCGATTTTTTTGCGTTCGCTGACGTCGGTTTCAACAACCAGCACTGCGGCTTTGTCGGGCATAAATGTCCAGCGCGACTCCACGGGGCGCTCGGCGCCTGACTTGCTGATATTGATAAGTTCGCCCATCCATTCGCCATCGCGTTGAGTGCATTCCAGCGCTTTTGTTTCAATTTCATGGTTTTGGTTGAGCAAGGCGCTTACCGACTGCCCAACGGCCTCGACTTTAGTAAAGCCATAGAGCCTTTCCGCGCCTGCATTCCAATAGAGGATTTGTCCGGCAAGATCCCGTACGAAGATGGCGTCACGAGCTTTGTCGAGCAGAGCGGCTTGCTCGCGGACCATGGCCACCGCCTCTTGATGCAGACGGATTTCTTTGCGAAGGGCATCGTTGGCCTTGAGGAGTTCGGTGGTGCGCGCGATGACATTTCGCTCCATTTCGTCGCGTGCGGTGCGCAATTCCGTTTGCAACGCGTGGTTGGTTAAAGCCATTTCGATGCAAATATGGAGTTCGCGCTCTTTATACGGTTTGAGGAGGTAGCTGGCAGGATGCGTGATCTCTGCGCGTTGCAGAGTTCGCTCGTCAGCATTCGCGGTGAGAAAAATGATCGGAATATCATTGTGTATGCGGATGCGTTCGGCAGCAGCGATGCCATCCATATCTCCCTGAAGGCAGATATCCATGAGGACTACGTCGGGGCGTTGTGCTGCCGCCACGGCAATGGCTTGTTCGCCGGAAGGAGCGAGGACGCAATCATAACCGAGCTTTTTGAGGCGACGTTCGAGATCGAGGGCAACGATCATCTCGTCTTCGGTAATGAGGATTTTTGTCGGTTTGTTCATGATCTGTGCGGCTCCTTGCGAATGTTTTCCTTAAGATGGAGAATGAAGCGGGCGCCCGGTGGTCCTTGGATTTCAATGGTGCCATGCAACTGCTTGACCAAGGTGTGCACGAGTTGCATGCCGAGCGATTTCGTCTGGCGCAGGTCGAAACCGGCGGGAATGCCGCGCCCGTTGTCGGCGACTTCGAGGTAAAGTTGCCCAGTCGGAAGCTGCTCGAAAGTGAGTGTGACCTGCCCGGGACCGCCCGTTGGATAGCCGTGTTTATAGGCGTTAGTTATAAGTTCGTTGATGATGAGACCGCAGGGAATCGCGGTATCGATGCCCAGATGCATGTCGGCAATTTTCAGCTGAAAGACGATGTTGCGCGTGCGCGCGCCGAGCATGCTGGCGAGGTTGTCCGTGAGTTCGCGGAGGTAGTCGGTGAAATCGATTTTGGCGAGGTTGTTGGATTGATAAAGTTTTTCGTGGACGAGAGCCATCGATGCGATTCGGTTTTGAGCTTCGATGAAGAGTGTGCGCGTTTTTTCATCCTGCAGGCTGTCGAGCTGCAGATTGAGCAGACTGGAGACGATCTGCATGTTGTTCTTCACCCGATGGTGAATTTCCTTAAGCAGAACCTCCTTTTCCTTGAGCGATCTGAGGGTGAATTGTTCTGCTTCGATGCGGTCGGTGATGTCGCGAAACACGCAGACCATGCCTCCACCTTCGATGCCGGTGAGGGATAGTTCGGCGGTGAAGCTGGATTTGTCAGCGCGAAGGGCTGAAACTGCGCCACGCCATTTACCGGTGGCTTGAAGTTGTGGGAAAATGTCGTTTTCGAACCGAGTATTTTCAGAAGCTTGAAAAAGAGCGCACCACGGCTGGCTGAGGAGATCTTCAGTCGTTTCGCGGCCAAACATGCTCGCCAAAGTCGAGTTCAGATAGGTGAAGCGGCAAGATTCGTCGAGGATGCCGACACCATCGATGGCGGCCTCGATCGCGGCACGTTGTTTCTGCAGGGATTGTTCGGCAAGCTTACGGGCGGTGATGTCGTTCAGCGTGCCCGCTGTTCCTATAATTTGGTTCTGGTCGTCGAGTACGAGACGGGCAAAAACTTCGACCCACCGGTGCCCTCCATCGTTGGTAAGATAGCGGACCGAATGGCGGCAGTACTCCTTTTCACGACGAATCAATGGCCCAAATAGCTGGTTATTGCGCTCACGATCGTCGGGATGCACATAGTCCAGGAAGAGCTGGCCGAGGCTTTGCTCGACTTTGAAACCTGTAATTTCCTCCCAGGCGGGATTGAGGAGAGTCCACAGGCCAGTCGCGTTGGTTTGAAAAACCACTTCCTTTAGATTGGTGACGACGGAACGAAAACGTTCCTCGCTGATTCGGAGGGCCGTCCCCGTTTCGCGGTCGTGGATTACTGCGCCGAGCACGCGGGTGGCTGAACGCAGTGCTTCGATCTCGGCGAACCCCAAGATGACAGAGGCATCGGCGCAGCCCAATGTAAGCGCACCCCAGAGCACACCTTGGTGGGTCAGCACCGGCAGGAACAGCAGGGTGCGGACATTGTGTTTTTGCAGGAGCGTTTTTTCTTCCGACGTAATGTCCGCCGAACTCGAGTGAATAACCCGTCCGTTGCGAAGCTGTTCGTGTTTGGGCCAGCCTTGGGCGGGATCCCAATTCATCTCCTGGAGAATGGCTTGTGTGCTAGTGGTGAGGTGAGGTTCGGTCCAGAGCTGGATTTTGGCCATGCCGGCCGACCTGACCTGCCAGAGGCAAACGTGGTCGCTATTTGTGGCGATGCCGATTCGTTCGAGTACGCCCGGCAGTGCGATTTTGAGATTCGGTTCGTTGAGGAGAGCTTCTGCCGCGAAACTAACACCTTCCAGAATCACGTCGCGCTGGCGGATGGCGTCCTCAGCTTCCTTGCGAGCTGTAATGTCAGATTGGATACCGATAAAATGGGTGGTTTCACCTGCGCTATCGCGAACAGGGGCGATATGCAGCTCATTCCAAAATGCCCGGCCGTCTTTCCTGAAATTTTTCAAAATCACCCGGCAGCTTTGCTTTCTTCGAATGGCGGCGCGGAGGATGTTCAGCGAGGGTTGGTCGCGTTCATTGTTGAGAAGAAAACGGCAATTGCGGCCTATGCTGTCGTCAGAGCTATAACCGGTGATCCGCTCGAACGCGGGATTGACCATGATCAACGGGTTGTCGGGCAGGCGAGCGTCCGTGATCACGATACTGTCGGTGGAAGCGTTGAGAGCTTGCGCCATCAACGTAAACTGCTCCGTCTCCTTCTGACGAAGGGCGAGGGTGTGTTCGAGCTGAAGCTGATTCATTGCCTGACGGCTAAGGATGCGAAGCGCCGAAATTTGATCCGAGCTTAGCACGTGGGGTCGGCTGTCGAAGACACAGAGCGTGCCTAGTATGTCCCCATTGGGTCCATGCAATGGTTCCCCCGCATAAAACTTAATGCCTTCTGTGCCGATGACGCATGAAGCATGTTGGAAGCGAGTATCCTTGCTCGCGTCGGACACGATGAGTTCACGCCCGCCTTCCATGCATACGTATTCACAGAAAGAACGATCTGTCGGCATCTCTGACGGGGCGATGCCATAAGAGGCTTTGATTCTAGACTGTCCTGCTTCGATGACGCCAATGAGCGCCTTTGGCGCCCCGACGATTTGGGCAGCCAGTTGCACGATATCGTCGAAGGCTGGGTCCGGTTTACCGCTGGTCAGTGTCTGGTTCGTAGCCTCCTGACGAACGGAGGTCATCTCGAAAGACGGATTGTTGGGAACGATAGTGTTCATTAACTTGATACCCGGCTCGTCCCGATAGCTTTGAAGTGGATAGCTTCTTCCAGCCACGAACTCTTTGTTCCCGATGGAAGGCAGCCGGGTGCCTGCAATTTAACCAAATGCATATCACTATTATTCGGCTGTTCTGGCCGTTGCCTTAGCGATATATCTGTAGATGTGACGCCTTAAGTTATTTGAAACTAAAGGCTAAAGACAGGATGTGGTCAGGCTGGGGAGTTCGGGAAGCTCCGCCCATAGTTCAAAACGGAAAATACTGCCTGAGCCAGGCTGGCTTTCCATGTCGATTTTACCCCCTAAGATGTTCACCAAGCGGGAGGCAATGGAAAGGCCAAGTCCTACTCCTTCGTGTCGTCGGGAATGAGAACCGTCCGCTTGCACGAAGGGTTCGAAGATGAGCTTTTGTTTGTCCAGTGGCACGCCGATGCCTGTGTCTTGAATTGAGAAGCGAAGCTGCACCCGGTTGCCTTCCTCGCGGAGTCGACTGACGTTGATTGTGACGCCGCCGCGGTCCGTGAACTTGATCGCGTTATCCGCGAGGTTAACGAGGATTTGCCCGATACGATTGGGATCGGTAACGATCACATCAGGTACGTTGTCGTCGATCTGGCATTCTAAAAAAAGGGATTTTTCTCGGGCGCGGAGGGCCAGAGGGCTGACGTAAGAAGCGATTTGCTCGCGAATGGAAAAAGTGACCGGCATGCACTCGATCGTGCCATTTTGCATGCGTGAAAAATCGAGGAGGCCTTGAATGAGCTCCAGCAGGTCGTCAGCCGAGGCTTTGACGATGCTGAGTTGTTCGTATTGGGGGCCCGTCTGGTTGCTTTCGAGCATCAAATTGACCATGCCAAGAATACCATTCATCGGGGTAAGCAACTCGTGGCTGATCGTCGCAAGAAATTCATTTTTGGTCTTGTCGGCTTGTTGGGCGACGATCTGAGCTGCTTGCAATTGCTCCAGGGTACGCCGATGCAATTCGCACTCATTTTGTAGGGTTGTGTAGCTTTCAACCAGTTCGGCTGTGCGGGCCCTGACACGTTCCTCGAGCTGCTCTTGGGCTTCACGAAGCAGGCGAGCCGTACGGCTATGCTCAAGCGCCATCTGAATGCTGAATTTGAGCTCTGACTCCTTGAAGGGCTTTAGTAGATAGCTGAAGGCATAGGTGCTGGTCGCCCGTTCCATGCTGGCGTGATCGGTATTAGCGGTGAGAAAAATGATCGGCACATCGCTTGCGGACCGGATTTGTCTCGCTGCTTCTATTCCGTCCATGTCGCCATAGAGCTGAATATCCATCAAGATAAGGTCCGGCCGGGCGGTCTGGTTTTGTAAAATCGCGTCGTCGCCCGAGGCCGCGATCCCTGCGACTTCGAAGCCCAGTCGGTTGAGTCGCAGCTTCAAGTCCAACGCGACAATATACTCGTCCTCGGTGATAAGGATTTTTGGCGGTCTTTGACCATTGGCTGGAGGCTGATGGGACGTCTCGGACGCATTTTGCATGGACCTATTATTAGGCTTTTCCCCATTTTCCGGTGTCACAGCCGTGTCACATCGGACGCTTTTTACGTTTTTTAGCTCTTGGAGGTGCGAACTCGACCTGCATGCTGCCTTACACACGCGTGTTTTAATTTTTACATGATTCGAGAATTTTCTCCATGAAACTCTTACCGCGCATAATCGTCGTTGATGACGAACCGGCAATGAGAGCGAGCGTTTGTGAATGCTTGCTCGCCGAGGGTTTTCGTGTCCTTGAGGCGACGGATGGTGCGCAAGGGCTTGAAATGATCGCGAAAGAGTCGCCCGCGCTGGTCATTCTCGATGTGATGATGCCGAACCTTACGGGATTGGAAGTAGCGGCGGAGTTGCGTCGACTCGGACAAAATACGCCGGTTCTGATGCTGACCACCCGCAGCGAAGTGGCGCAAAAAGTAGCTGGGCTCGAGGCGGGGGCGGACGACTATCTGGCGAAGCCCTTCGATCGCCGGGAACTGATTGCGCGGGTCAATGCCTTGTTGCGCCGCCAGAATATCTCCCAAGAAAAAAAGCGGATCAGCCGCCTGCGTTTTGGCGCAGTAGAAGTGGATCTCGAAAAACGTACGGCCAAGAAAGGACAAACTATTCTGGCGCTCACTAACACTGAGTATGCCCTACTTGAACTGCTGGCCAAACACATGGGATCTCCAGTTTCACGCGACCTGATTCTTGATGCGGTTTGGGGCTACACCTATTTCCCATCGACCCGTACGGTGGACACTCACATCTGGCGTTTAAGAAAAAAAATTGGCGACAATGGCGAAGAGCCACGCTGGCTGAAAAAAGTGCAGGGCGAAGGCTATTCGTTGAACTGCGACGAGTAATTGTCGCTCACCGAAGCTTGGAGCTAGAACAAGGGCGGAGTGGGTCTAACGCATGCGAAAGCGAGCGGTCTTGCGCTTCATTGTGTCGGATGAGAGATCAAATTTCACGTGCCGGTCGACTACGGGAATGAAGCGTCCACGCAGACGATCACGCCTTTAACGAATATCGAGTCGGTGCGCTCTTGTACCTGTTTGGAACGTTACGACTGTTGCTAGTTATGGCCCTCCAATCAAGGGCGTGCGCGTGCGATAGGACCGAATTTAGCTACTCCCACATGAAAACCGCTTCGCGCTAGGGTACGTCTTCAAAATCGGGAACTAAGCCTGCCCCGATTTGACGGACATCGGGAGAACCCAAAGAAAGAACTCCTGCATGACAGACGAAAAGGAGAAGAGCGGGGCAATGCCCCGGCAGTACGACCAAGCGTTCAAACAAGAAGCCGTGTGCTTCTGGCGAAGCAGTGGGCAAGCCGCCGAGCACACCGCCAGACAGCTTGGAATATTTCTCCGCTACTGAGAATGCCAATTGAACCATTTGCAGTCGTGTAATGGAAGAGGGTATCCTTCCGTGATTCTTCGGAGTACTGTGGTAGTGAATGACCGGGAATCTTCTTCATATACAGCCTCGTACCCGCAGGTCTTCTTGGGCGGGGTAAGTTTTTTTGCGCCAGGCCATGCGACAAAATTTTCGCTTAATAACCGAACGACGTCCAGCTGTTTAGGCGGCTTTGCCTTGGGCATTCGATCAACTCGTCAGCAGCGACCTCAAATCGGCGAGGGAGAGTTTGGCGGAGGCGGCGTCGCTGGCTTCGAAGACGTCGGCTAGGAGGGCGCGTTTGCTTTCCTGGAGTTGCAGGACTTTTTCTTCGACGGTGCCGCTGCAAATGAGTTTGTAGCTCGTGACGACGCGGCTTTGGCCGATGCGGTGGGCGCGGTCGGTCGCTTGTGCTTCGACGGCGGGATTCCACCACGGATCGAAATGAATCACGGTGTCGGCGCTCGTGAGGTTGAGGCCGGTGCCGCCTGCTTTGAGCGAGATGAGGAAGACGGGGATGTCGTTGGCGGTGTTGAATTGATCGACCGCGGCCTGGCGGGCGCGGGTGGACATCGAACCGTCGAGGTAGCAGAAGGGAATTTGTTGCGCTTCGAGTTCGGTGCGGAGCAGGGCGAGGAGCGAAGTGAATTGCGAGAAGACAAGCAGGCGGTGTCCGTCGTCGATCGCTTCGGCGAGCAATTCGCGGAAGGCATCGAGTTTGGCGGATTCGGAGGAAGGTGACGGGTTATGGGTGATGGGTGATGGGGAGGTGTCGGATTGGGGGTAGGGCGCGACCGCCGGGCGCGCCGGGCTTGCATCCAGCGCGGGCGGAGGTAACGGACGGCCCGGCGGTCCGTCCCTACCCGGCAGCAAGCGTGGATCGCAGCAGACTTGGCGGAGGCGGAGGAGTTGGGTGAGCGTGGCGAAACGGATGGCGTTTTCGGAGGCGCCGCTGGCTTCGAGGTCCATCAACGCGCGCTCGGACTCTTCCTGCACCTGGCGGTAGAGAGCGGATTGGGTGGGGGAGAGTTCGCAATAGAGCACCTGCTCGATCTTCGGCGGGAGCTCGGGGGCGACGGCTTGTTTGGTGCGGCGAAGGATGTAGGTGGCGGTCTTGGCGCGAAGACGTTCGTCGTACCAAAGGCGATCTTCGCCGCGCGTGCCGGGCGGAACTTTTTCGAGATAGCCGGGCATGAGCACCTCGAAGAGCGAGCGCAGATCGTCGAGACTGTTTTCGAGCGGCGTGCCGGTGAGGAGGAAGCGGCCGCGGGCGCGGAGGGAGCGGAGCGTCTGGGCGTTTTGGGTGCGGCGGTTTTTGAGATGTTGTGCTTCGTCGGCGATGAGGACGGCGAATTCGGTTTCGCCAAAGAGTGCGCGGTCGCGGGCGAGCGTGCCGTAGGAAGTGACGATCAGATCGATACCGGCAAAATCGGCGGCCTTCATGAGACGGCGGTCACCGTGGTGGATGAAGACGCGGAGTTGCGGGGTGAAGCGCGCGGCCTCGCGGCGCCAGTTTTCGACGAGGGTGGCGGGACAGATGACGAGGGATGGGTGGTGGGTTATGAGTGATGGGTGATGGGGCGAAGGGCGAGAGGAGGTTATGGGTGATGGGTTATGGGTGATGGGTAGTTGGCTCTTTGGCGTTTGAGATTTGGAATTTGGGATTTCCTCGCGGAGCGCAGCGAGCACCGCGAGTGCCTGCAGGGTTTTACCGAGGCCCATTTCGTCGGCGAGAATGCCGCCGAGGTTATGCCGATACAGGTGCCAGAGCCAGGCGGCGCCGAGTTTCTGGTAGGGACGGAGCTGGGTGTCGAACCCGGCGGGGATGGGGGCGGGCGCGAGTTTGGAAAGGTTGCGCAGGGCTTCGCTACGTTCGCGCCAGGCGGAGGGCGGCTGGAAGTGCGGGGCGATTTCCTCGATGATGGCTTCGGCCTCGGCAAGGCGCGCGGTGCTGACGCGATGCGTGCGATTCGTGGTGACGCCCGCGCCGGTGTCTCCGGCGAGGGCACGCTGGGCATTGGCTAGTCCTGCGAGTTGTTTCGGCGAAACAAGGAAGACGCGGCCCTCAGCTTCGACATAACCGCGATTCGAAGCGGCGGCGGAGAGGAGCTGGTCTTCGGGGACCTTGCCGGCGCGGAGGGCGACCGTGACGTTGAAGCCGTTACCGTTGTCGACCGCATCGCAGACCACCTCGGCAGTGGTGAGGCGCGCGGTGTTTTTCTCGAAGTTGGGCGTGAACTCGGCATGAAATTCGTTGCGGAGCCGGTCGCCGTGGGTGGCGAGGAAATTGAGCGTTTTGTGCCGGTCGCGCAGCCACCACTTGCGATTGGAGGGTTCGAGAACGAAACCATTGGACTTCACTAATTCCAAAGCGGCGGAATAGGAAACGCTCTCGCGCGAAGGCAGCGTCACGGCGAGAAAATGTTCGGAACCATCGACGGTGAAAGAAGTGGAGATATCACGCGAAGCGAGTGGCTTGGCGCGCGTCGTCGGTGATGGGGTAACTCCTGGGGGAACGTAGGAAGGGACGATGGTTTTTGGCGCATCGGGTTCGTTGAGGAATTCACTCACGCCGCGCAGAAGCGGGCCGACCCAGAGGACAGGGACTTGCGGAGCGTTGACCCAAAAGAAAACAGGTTGGCCCGTAAGCAACGAGACAAGTTGACGAAGTTGGGCGCGTTTGAGTTGGAGGAAGGCGGGTGGTTTTGGCGTGCCGCACCAACTTTGAAGAAGGGCGAGGGCGGGCAGAATTTCCTGTGAGGGCGGTGCGTCGAGGTTCAGCTCAACCTTCAGCGCGATGGCATCGCGAGGCGCGGCGGCGGCGAGATTGGGCGGAAGCAGTAAACGCAACATGGTTGTGAAAAGACTGCCCGGACGGTTCGGGGCGAGGCGAGAAAAACTATTTTTCGAACCATCGGGAATATTCCGTGCGCCGGTTGCTCTGACTCCCGTTGGCGTTTATTTGCGTCCGTGCGGATGCAGCGACCGACATGACTCAAAAGTGTATCACCATGAAACATTCGACTAAGACCCTGCTCGCCTGTGCCGCGCTTGCCGGCATTTACTCCGGTTCCCTCGCAACGAAAACCTACGCCGCGTCGCACCGTGATGCCGGCACCAAGGTCCTCCTGGCCGCCGACGGTGACAAAGACAAAGCCTCTTGTTCCGGCAAGGACGGCTGTGGCGGCAAGGACAAGTCCAGCTGCAAGGGCATGCACGACTGCAAAGGCAAAAACGATTGCAAGGGACAAGGCGGTTGCAAATCCAGCGACAACGGCTGCAAGGGCAAAAACTCCTGCAAGGGCAAAGGCGGTTGCTCGACGGCCAAGAAGCACACCGAAGAAAAGAAAGCCTGAGTATCCAAAAAATCACTTCAACGGCGCCGTCGCGAGTTGGGCGGCGCCATCAACCATTTCATCCCATGCCCGCCAATCGATTCAATGGACACACCGAGTACGGCATTGGACTCGGTCTGCGAGTGCCGCACTACCGGCATATCTTATCGAACAAACCGACTTGCGCGTGGTTTGAGATCATTTCGGAAAATTTCATGGTCGATGGCGGGCGGCCGCTGGAGGTGCTCGACAAGATCCTCGAACAATACCAAGTCGTGCAACACGGTGTGTCGATGTATTTTGGTTCGGCCGACAAGCCGGATCGGGCGCACTTGCAGAAGTTGAAACGCCTGGTCAAGCGCACCAAGACACCCTGGCTCTCCGATCATCTTTGCTGGGGCAGTGTCGACGGCACTTATACCCACGATCTGCTGCCAATGCCCTACACGCGCGAAGCGGCCAAACGCACGGCGGAGAAAATCAAACACGTGCGTGATTTCCTCGAAGTGCCGATTTGCGTGGAGAACGTGAGCTCCTACATGGAATTTCATGCCTCGGAGATGACTGAGTGGGAGTTCCTCACCGAAGTCGTCGAACTCGCCGACTGCGGAATTCTTCTCGACGTGAATAATATTTACGTCTCCTCAAAAAACCACGGCTTTGATCCAATGAAATACATCGAAGGTATCCCGCATCACCGGGTCGGCCAGATGCACATCGCGGGTCACACGAAGTTCGAGAAATATATTTTAGACACGCATGACCATCCAGTGCTCGACCCGGTTTGGAAAATGTACCGGCGGGCGACGGAACTGTGCGGCGTGACGGCGACATTGCTCGAGTGGGACGACAAGATTCCGTCCTTTGACGAAGTCCACGCCGAGGCACTGAAGGCGAATCAATATATCGACGAAGCCCGTGAAGCGCTCGTTCAGCATGCCAAAAACTAGACGCCGCCCTGCCGAAGTTATGCCCGATCTTGAGCCGCGCGATCTGGCCGCCTGGCAGCGCACGATGCATGCGGCGATCACGCGTCCCCTCGCACCGGGCGATCGGGCGCAACGACGCTGGTTCGATGGCGGCTCGACGGCGCGGGCCATGGCGAAACTTGTCAAACCGAGTCGAACCCTCCAACCCGTCGAACGAGTCGAAATCTACAATCGCATGTATTGGTTTCGCATCCTCGACAGCCTTGCGCAGGATTTCCCTGGGTTGAAGGCGTTATTGGGCGACAAGAAATTCTGGAAGCTGGCGGAGACATATCTGGCGGTGTGCCCCTCGCGTTCGTTCACGTTGCGCGACCTCGGATCGAGGCTGGAAAAATTTATCGCGAGCGAAGCCGCTTTGGTGGAACCCTATTTGGCGGCCGCGCTCGATATGACACATTTCGAGTGGGCGCAAATCGTGGCCTTCGACGGACCGTCGAAGCCGAAGTTGCGCAAGGCGCAGTTCGAAGGAACGAACCCGAACCAATTGCAACTCGGCCTGCAGCCCTATTTGACTATCCTCAACTGTCGGCATCCGGTCGACGAGTTTGTCCTCGCGGTGAAACGCGACGGGGCTTTGCGCACGGAGGCCAGCAACGCGGTGTTGGCGCGGATCGAGTCGACGGGCGAGGTGGTGGAATTGCGTCGCGGACCCATTTTATACCTCGCGGTGCATCGCATGGACAACCAACTCTATTATAAACGGCTCGATAGAGAGGCAGCGGTTTTATTGCGCGCGCTGCGGGCCGGACGAACGTTGGCGGAGGCCTGCGCCGCAGCTTTTGCGCGTTCGAAGCTGGGTGAGGCGGAGCAGGCGGAAACGCTGAAGCAGTGGTTTTCCCTCTGGATGCGACTCGGTTGGCTCTGCGCGCGGGAATAAAACGGCGGTTCGATGGCTCTAAATTATGACTATGCAAATCACATCATTAAGGACTCGATTTGAGGCGATGGCCGATTTTCTTCGCTCGCCGCTGTTGCTGGTGTTGAGGGTTTATTGGGGATGGCAATTTGTTCAAGCGGGCTGGGGAAAGATCATGAATCTGGAGAAAACCGCCGGATTCTTTCGCGACCTCGGAATTCCCGCACCCCAACTCAATGCGATCCTCGCGGGCGGCACCGAATGCATCGGGGGACTGCTGTTGCTGCTGGGACTTTGGGCAAGAATGGTGAGTGTGCCTTTGATCGTCACAATGGCCGTGGCTTACGCGACTGCGGAGCGCGAGGCCCTGCGCTCGATCGCGAGCGATCCGGACAAATTCACCTCGGCGGCGCCGTTTTTGTTTCTGCTCGTGTCCCTCATCGTACTGGCCTTCGGGCCGGGAACTTTCTCGGTGGATCGGTTGCTGAAACGCGAAACCAACATTAATAACAAGGCCTAAGCGCCCATGTCGGACGACGCCTTCACACAACTCGTGGATATGTACTATCCATCGCTTTATCGCTTCGCGCTGAGTCTGGCGCGCAGCGAGGCGGACGCGTGTGATCTGGCGCAACAGACCTTCTATGTTTGGGCAAAAAAAGGCCACGCGTTGCGCGAGGCGGCGAAGGCAAAGTCCTGGTTGTTCACCACGCTATATCGTGAATTTCTGCGAGGGCGGCGCCGCGGCGAACGTATGACGGCATTGGATACGGTGCCGGAGAGCCAGTTGGAAGAAGTAACGCTGGAACCGGAAATCGTGGCATCGATGGATGGCGGCGTGGTGATGACCGCGTTGCAGGAGGTGGAGGAAATTTTTCGCGCACCGCTGACCCTTTTTTATTTGGAGGAACTTTCCTATCAGGAAATCGCCGAGACGTTGGAGGTTCCGGTTGGTACGGTGATGTCGCGGCTTTCGCGTGGGAAAACGCAACTGCGTGCACGTCTGGCCTCGCGTATTGGGACAAAATCCGGAACAGTCGTGCCGTTCCAGAATTCAAACAACAAGGCCTCCCATGGATAACAACGAGGCAAAATTCATTCTCAAAGCCTACCGACCCGGCGGTGCCGATGCTGGCGACGCGCAGTTTAGCGCGGCGCTGACCCAGGCGGAGCGCGATCCGGAATTGCGGGTCTGGTTCGAACGCGAACAAGCATGCGACAAAGCCATGGCCGTGAAATTGAAAGCGATTCCGGTGCCTGCGGGTCTGCGCGAATCCATCCTCGCGGGTGGCAAAGTGACGGCGGCGCGGCGTGCCTGGTGGCGGCAGCCTTTCTGGCTGGCGATGGCGGCCTCGGTGGCGTTGTTAATCGCCGTGGTTTCAATTTGGCGCTATCAGACGGTTTCGACTGATTGGAGTCAGGTGGTGGCGCAATTGAGTGCCGATGCCGCGCATGCGGAGAAACATGGCTCTGCAGGCGAGACCGCGAAGCAATTTACAGCGCTGGTGGCGAATGCGAGCACGCATTTGAGTTCGCCGTTGCCGGTCAACTTGGGACGACTCAAAGCCGACGGCTGCCGCACGCTGACGGTGGCTGGCCACGAAGTGATGGAAATCTGCTTCGAGCGAAACGGCGGTGAATTTCACCTCTACGTGATGAAGCGGCCGCCATCGCGGGATGTGCCGTCCGGACCGCAATTTGCCGCTCGTGGCGCGATGCACTCGGTGCTTTGGACCGACGCCAATCATCTTTATGTGATGGCGAGCGCCAAAGACGAAGCGGCGCTGAAGGCGCTGTTATAATTTCAGGTTGTCTTCGACTGTATAAATACCGGTTTTAGCCTTGCCGGTAGTTTAGTGGTAGGGACGGCTCTCCGAGCCGTCCGTCATCGTCGCGGGCGTTTCTACATCGCAGCGGACGTCTCGGAGAGACGTCCCTACCATCGATCCAATTCGAATGAATGTAAATCTGCTGCCTGAGCGACGCAGGCTGTCAGCTTTTGGCGCTGTTGAGCGGTCCGGCTGCGAGCTGGCTCCAAAGGGCTACGGCTTTTTCGTTGAGAATTTCGCGGGCGCGTTTCACTTCGGCGGTGCGGGCGGCGAGGTTTTCCTCCGCGATCTTGGCGAGGTCGTCGAGGTTGTAGAGAAACACGTTTTCATGTCCCGCGGCGGCGGGGTCGACGTCGCGCGGCAGGGCGAGATCGATGAAGAAGAGCGGTCGTGCGCGGCGTTGTTTCATCGCGGCGTGAATGACCTCGGCGGTAACGACGACTTGAGGCGCTGCAGTGGAGCAAACAACGATATCGAAATCGTGGAGACGCGCGGCCCATTGTTCGAACGGCAGGGCAGTGGCACCCAGCGTACTCGCGAGCTCCATGGCACGCTCAAGGCGGCGGCTGGCGACGGTAAGGTCTTTCGCGCCGCGACTTTGAAAAGCCTTGGCGGTCTTGTCGCCGATCTCGCCGGCGCCGAGGAGAAGAATGCGCGCTTCGCCTAGTTGACCGAAAATTTTTGTGGCGAGATCAACCGCGACGTTGGCCACGCTGATCTGGCCCTCGGTGATGGCGGTGTGTGTGCGAATGTATTTCGCGTATTGAAAGGTTTTTTGGAAAACGCGATTGAGGACGGGGCCGGTGCTGTGACGGGTCTGGGCGGCGGCGTACGCGTCCTTTACCTGGCCGAGAATCTCGGTTTCACCGAGCATCTGCGAATCGAGCCCGGAGCAGACCTCGATCAAATGTTCAATGGCTTCGCGGTTTTGCGCGTGATGGCGGATGGAGGCGAATTCCTCCTCGGAAAAGCCCTGGAAGGCGCAGAAGGCGGCTTGGAGCTTGGCGATGGTTGCGGGATTTTCCGCGCAGCCGTAAAACTCAACGCGATTGCACGTATTGAGCACGGCATGTTCGCGCAGACCGGGCAACTGGCCGAGCTGGGCGAGAAAGGCGTTCATCTTGTCCGGGGTGAGCGCAAGTTTTTCGCGCAACTCAATGGGCGTACGATGATGATTCGCGCCAAGGATGAAGAGCGTGGAAGCTGGCTGGTCGCTCATGATTGGCTGGCGGATTGCGGAGCGGGCAGGGGCTTGCGGCTGGAGTTCACAACGTGCAGGGAGAAAAGCGCGGCGATGAAGAGCGTGATGCAGACCCAGGCGAGCCGCTTCGTGATAAGGAGTCCGCGCCAGCGAAAGCCGAGGGTGGCGGCGTAGGCGAACCAGATTATACCGGTAACAAGTATCTTGAGCCTGAGGTGCTCGACGCTGGCGGGGTCCTGGCGGAAATAAACGTACCCGACGGCGAGCGACGCGCTCAGAATGGTCACGCCGGCCGTAAGCAGGCGAACATTGATATGGTCGAGATCGACGACCGATGGCAAAAACGAGAAGAGCCCGCGCAAGCGGTGGCGTTGCAGGCTGAAGACCTGAAGCAGGTACATGATCGAGGTGAGCGCAAGCAGCGCGAAGACGCCGTAGCTGAAAATCGCAAGCGCGGCATGAAACTCAATCCAGGCATTACCGCCAAAAGCGTTGAAGCGGTGAACTGCGTCCCACGTTGGAATGAGCAGCGAAACACAGGAAAGTATGGCGGACAGGCAGGCCGTAAAATAGCCCAGCAGGCTGAGGCGGAAAGTCGGGCCGATGACCAGATAGAGTGAAGTCGCCGACCAGGCGGTGAACTGGAAAATTTCGAATTGGTTGCCAATCGGGCAGCCATGCACAGCGCGACCGCGAAGGCCGAGGCCGTAGGTTTGCAAGGCGAAGCCGGCGGCGATCAAGAAATACATCCATGCGCGGGAATGGCGACGCTCGCGCAGCAGCGCGACAGTGCCGAGAGTGAAGCCAGCCAGATAGAGGAGGGCTGCACCCCAAAGCCAGGATCGGTCGATGAGGAAAGACATGTGGACCGACCAGCGTGTTCACGGCCGGGTAAAGCGCAAGTATTGGTAAAGGGCCACGGAGATAGGCGCGACGATTCGATTTCCGCCCGCAACAAAAAATCCGCCCCGGGTAAATCCGAGGCGGGCGAGAAGAGCGGAACAAGTTAAAGAGCCGCTGAGGAGCGAGCTATTTTACTGAGATCCATTGGCCTCGAAGTGAGACCAGGGGAAAGAACCGACGTAATGGATGTAGTACTTGCCGTTGATCTTAGCGGGCATGCTATTGGACCAACGGTTGGTGTAATTGACACCGTTGATCTCGAGCAGCTGGAGATTCCAGCTGTTGACATAGTTGATGGTGCCCGACGTTTCCCAACAGAACTCTCCAGCGCCATCCTTGGCAAAACTGAGCGTGATCGCGACCGGATTGGCGCAGGGCGTGGTTGCAACCGGAGTGACAGTGATGGCCGAAGACGCGGTGAAGCCGCCGCTTTGCGTAGTGGCGGTGATGGTGGCCGAACCAGCCGCTACACCCGTAACGACGCCCGAACTGTTGACAGTGGCGACGCTGGTGTTGCTGGAAGACCAGGTGACCGTCTTGTTCGTGGCATTGCTTGGCGAAACCGTGGCGGTCAGCGTGGTGGTGGCACCGACGTTCACCGAAGCGGAAGTCGGGGCAACGGTCACGCCGGTGACGGGCACGACGACATTGGTGACGGTGATGGCCGAGGAAGCGGTGAAGCCGCCGTCCTGCGTCGTGACGGTGACCATGGTGGAACCGGCCATGGAACCGGTGACCACGCCGGAATTGCTGACGGATGCAACCGCGGGATTATTCGAAGTCCAAGTGACCGCCTTGTTGGTGGCGTTGCTCGGTGAAACCGTTGCGACCAACGTCGTCGTGCTGCCCAGATTCACTGTCGCCGAGGTCGGCGCGACGGTTACGCCGGTGACCGGCACATTCGTGACAGGAGTGCCGAAGAAGCGTCCATATTCCGCGTTGGCAATGGCGATGGAAGCCTGCGCCCAGAAACGATGGTACGCTTTTTTGTAATCCGTGCCGCTGTTGTAGGCGGTGACGAGCGCGGCCCAGTCCGGATCGCTGCGATACTTGGAACGGATGTCGATGAACTTTACGCCAGGTACAATCACATCGCCGTTCGCCATTTTGCCGGACCAGCCGGTGGGAATATAAACGGTCTGGTCGAAGAAGCGGCGGAAGTCCGCGCGACTCTCCGTCACGGCGACGCCTTTGCCGTTGGGCTCATAATATTTTGTCCACATGCGATCGAGGATCTGTTGAGCGAGATCGCGGGAAGCCGTGTCGAGCGTGCCCCAGCGCTGGGTCGCGGCGGCATAGTAGGTGAAAGTCTGGGCGAGCGCCGCGGCGATACCCAGGTCGGTGCCATAGCTAGCAACATTGACGTGCAGGCCGGTGTTGGCGGTGGGACTGGCGGGAACCCACGTGTTGGGCGCGCCGCTCCAGCCGATTTCACTGGGAATCTGAAAACCACCGTCGGACGTGAGCTGAACCACGGATTTGGCCCAAGCGATCCATTTGTCGAGAACGGCCTTGGCGCGGGCATTGTTCGAGACGTAGTAGTATTCGGCGACGCGTTCCATCGACCAGGCTTGCATGCCGAACCAAGTGTTACTACCCGGGTCGTGATAGACGGGATTTTCCTGGTAGGCCATGCCATAGAAAGTCGGCGTGCCGGAGGGATACGGATCGTAGTTGCCATTCAAGCTGTTGGTGGCGCCGCCCGCGATCGCGCCTTCTGCGGACTGCAGCCATTGATAAAACTCGAGCTGGCGGGTCAGGCTTTGACCCCAGTCGCGAGCGCCGTTGGTGGAAGCCGGACGCAGATCCGTCGTGGCACTGAGCGCGTACGCGGCGAGCGGATTTTGGTAACCGAAATGGTTGTGGCTGCAACCAATTCGCCAGGCCCAACCCTGTGAAGTGAGCGGACCGCCCCAGGCGTAATACCAGGACAGAAGGTAGTGGGCGCTATTGTAGCCGGTGCCACCGGGGCCGGTCTTGCTCTGCGAACCGATCGGCTTGAAATATTTGTCGAACATGGCGAGGCGGATGAAGTCGCCCATCTTCGCGGCTTTGGCCACCGGCAGCGTCGTCGCGGGATTCAGGCCCTGATTGCGGGCGAATTGCACACCCCAATAAATCGCCTGCACCGCGCGGGCGTCGGCGTCCGGCGCGTTGGTGTAACGCCACTGGGCTGCGGGAGCGGAAGTTTCGCTGATAAAGAGCCGGAGAAAGCCCGTGCCATCGTTGGAACCCCATTTGAAATTTTCCCAACTGGGATGAGGAACCGTTTCCCAGACGGACTCCTGCTCGCCGCGTTGAAACGTATTGATGTAGGAAGGCGTGCTGACGCCATCGCCCTTTTTGCCATAACCGTAGAAGTTATCGCAATCGAAGAGCCAGTGCATGCCATAGATATTCGATCCATAGGCGGCGGTGAGATCGGGCGAGACCGGATCGACGCCGACAGGCACCGTGCTTTCCAATGGCGATGGGTAGTTGTTCGGTAGCGGGAATTCCCGCGCGAACGTCGCTGGGGCATTCGGATTGTAGCTGCCGGTGGTTGGCTGGAGATCGGAGGTGGGAATCGCATACGCCTCCATCTTGGTCCAGGCATTGTTGAGCGGGGTCCAGTTGCCGGTGATTCTTCCGTTCATAACCTCAAGCCAGAGCCAATACGAATAGGCCTCGCTGGTGGTTTCATGGCCGTGGTCGGGCGCTTCGCAAATCAACGTCTCCACGCTATGATAGGGGACGCCATCCTTGCTGAAATAACCATTGGCGGGGTTTACGATTTTTGCGCGCAAATCGAGAAAGCGCTGTTCATAGGTGTTTTGTTGCGAGAAGGCTGTGGAGCCGACGATGCAGGCGAGGCCCAGCGTGGCCGCCAGGGTGCGCAGATATTTTTTCATAACAGCTATCAGTTGATGGTTAGTGATAAGGTGTGGTTGCACCGCGTATATGAGGCGGCCCGCAGCACCCGTTGTCGCCAGAGGGAAGGCCGAACGAGTCGGCACGGAAAATTTTCAAAACGGGAACCCCAATGCCCGCCCCGGGAAAATCCGAGGCGGGCGGGAACGGGAAACGTTTTTATAACTCGCGCAGGAGCGAGGCGTTTTTACTGAGAGCCATTGGCCTCGAAGTGAGACCAGGGGAAAGAACCGACATAGTGGATGTAGTACTTGCCGTTGATCTTCGCGGGCATGCTATTGGACCAACGATTGGTGTAATTGACGCCGTTGATCTCGAGCAGCTGGAGATTCCAGCTGTTGACGTAGTTGATGGTGCCCGACGTTTCCCAACAGAACTCTCCAGCGCCATCCTTGGCAAAACTGAGCGTGATCGCGACCGGATTGGAGCAAGGCGTGGTTGCAACCGGAGTCACGGTGATGGCCGAAGAGGCGGTGAAGCCGCCGCTTTGCGTGGTGGCGGTGATGGTAGCCGAACCAGCCGCTACACTTGTAACGACGCCCGAACTGTTGACAGTGGCGACACTGGTGTTGCTGGAAGACCAGGTGACGGTCTTGTTGGTGGCATTGCTCGGCGAAACGGTCGCGGTCAACGTGGTGGTGGCGCCAACGTTTACCGAAGCGGAAGTCGGGGAAACGGTCACACCGGTGACGGGCACGACAACATTGGTGACGGTGATCGCTGAGGAAGCGGTGAAGCCGCCATCCTGCGTCGTGACGGTGACCATGGTGGAGCCGGCCATGGAACCGGTGACCACGCCGGAATTGCTGACGGACGCGACGGCAGGATTATTCGAAGTCCAAGTGACGGCCTTGTTCGTGGCAGTGCTCGGTGAAACGGTTGCGACCAACGTCGTCGTGTTGCCCAGATTCACGGTCGCCGACGTCGGCGCGACGCTGACTCCTGTCACAGGAACGTTGACGACGGGCGAGGGTGTCTGGCCCCAGACCAACGTACCGTTCACATAAAGCGGAATATTATTCGTATTCTTTAAAGTGCCATCAAGACCCTGATACGACCAGTCGTTGGTTGGGCTCCACGCAGCGGCCGGAGCTTCGTAGGGCAACCTGACGCGGATTTGGGCCTCCTTGGTGGATTCGCCCTGGCCGCCCGGCCAGATGTCGACGCTCGATTGGAAAATTACCTCTGTGTAATAGATGTTGTTGGCTGCATCCCACGGTTGCAATTGGGTGAACGTCACGTAGGCATTGTTGGCTGAAACGACATAGCTGCTCGCCGTATAGCCTGCGGCGAGGCCTTCGCTAATGTTCACGAATATACGGAATTTATATTGGCTTGCCGTCCGGGCCGGCCACGCCGTGTGGTTGTTCACCCAGACAGAATATTCGGTGTAGGTGGTTCCCGAACCATTAAGCCGAGCCTGAACGGTGAATTCTTCGCTCGGCGTTTCCGCGACCGGGAAGTTCGCGAGAGGAGTCCCACCAAAATCCTGGACAAGTTTTGCCAAGGCTCCGGAAAACAGAGCGTTATAATCGCAGGCGACTTCGTTTTTAGTATAGTCGCCCCGTGAATCGGCGTAGGAATCGTCCGAGCCCGGTCCGCCGACAAGCGCGCCGTAGAGGATATGGCGGGTGTTGGATGGAGGGCCGTTCAAATTGTTGGCCCAAGCGCCATGCGCCGTCCGGTGGTGAGGGTTGACGGGTGGATTGGTGCCGAAGCCGCAGACATAGCTGCGGTTTTGCGGATTGCTGCCGAGAATATACTTAATCTGATTGACGGCGAAATTGTAGTATTTTGTCGCCTTGGCGGTGGTTGTTGCAACGGGTTGATAGTACAAAGCGACAAAGGCCGTATTCGCCGCGTAACGCAGCGAGCCCCATTGATCCAGCCACGCCAGCCCGCCCGGTGTGTAGGTGATGCGGGAGCCATTGTAGCCGTCGGTCCAATAGTCGAGGTTCCGCTCCGCATCGGTTTTGTACTGCGCCTTGCCAGTCAAGCGGGCGAGCAGGGCATAGCAGCCGTAGGACTTGTCATCCCAGCCAAGTCCCCAGCGATAGGACTTAGTCGTGGATTGTGGTTCGGTTCCGAGATTGGCATAGTAGGACTCGGCCTTGGCGAGATAGGTGGCATCGCCAGTGGCGCGATAGAGCCAGATCGCGCCCCAGACCAACTCGTCGTTGTAACCGCTGTAGGAATTATAGTAACCGGCCGCGTCAGTAATGGCGCCGGTGTATACGCCGCGATAGGTATCGGCGAAACTATATAGTTGTTTTGCGTGGTTCAGGAGGGTGGCGCTATAGGTCGGATCGTCGGAAGCGAAGACCATGCTTGCGGCGGCCATGGCGGCGGCGGTCTCCGCAGCCAGGTCCGAGCCGGGATGGGCCGCATCGATTTTATAGGCGGGACGGGTCATTCGCATCACCTCACAAGATCCCCACCAAGCATGATCCGTCCCGCCATTGCCGACCTGCCCCCATAGTTCGTTGGGCGCAGTGTGACAGCGTATAAAATAATCGTTCACGAAACGCAGATTGTTTTTCAAATACTGCAATTGCCCTGAGGAAGTGTAGCCCGATGAGAAATCGATCGCGCCCCACGCCAGACAGGTGGCGGAAAATGCCATGGGGAAACCGAACTTCACATGGTCGCCCGCATCGTACCAGCCGCCCGTGAGGTTGAGGCCGACGTCGGAACCATCGGCGAGCGCGGAATTCGCGCGCCAAGTGACACGATGGGTGGACGGCAAGGTGCCCGAACGCTGGGCCTCGTAAAAGAACATCGATTTCTGAAGCGCCTCGGCATAATTGTAACTTTGCGCGGTGACTTGTACAAATGTGGCCACGAACAAGCAAAAGGCCACCAGCCTCTTAGTATATGTCTTCATGACTAACGGGGGTTGAGGGTTGTATAATCCGCAGACGGTTTGTTGGGAAACCCACAACAGGAACGGCCAAAGCAAAATGGTCACTCCCCCGCCATGCTAGATCATGAACGTGTCCTCTTTGAGCAATCCGTCAAAAGGCATTCCAGTCTGTCGTTAGAGCAAAGTGTTTTATTACCTGACAATAAAATTATATAACGCACCGCACACTCGTACGATGGCGCTGCGTTTCAGACAATATACAACCGGCGCTTTCCATCGCTGCGCGCTGCCGGCGCCGAGAAAGGCGCATCCCGATTCAGGGTTTGTTCGCGGCGGTCGGGCCGAGGCGCTTCAACGCTTCACGCGCGCGATCGAACGCGGGATTAAGCCGAAGGGTTTCCTCGTAGTGTGAGCAGGCTTCGGCGTTGACGCCTTTTTTTTCCAGAATTTGTGCCAGGCGCCAGTGAGCGGCCCAGAGCGGCGGTTCGCCGGACTTGGGGGTGTAGGCGACGTACTCTTTCAACGCGTTTTCTCCCTCGTCGAGATGCAGATCAGTCATGGCTGCGAGCCGTCCGTATTGGTAGAGCACGACTTGATTGCTGGGAAATTTCTTTCGCAAGTCGTCTAGAATCGCGAAGGCTTCATCCGGTTTCTTTTCCTTGAGCTTGATGTCCGTGCGAAGGCCCGCGCCCTGGACGGGATCGCGTTTTTCGATTTCGGCAATCTCTGCGACTGCCTTGTCCATGCCTCCACCGACTATCGAGGGAGCCGCGCGATAGAATTCGTATCGGGATTTTCGATACTCGACGTTGTCGGGCGCAAGCGCGACCGCGCGGTCGTAGGCGGCAAGACACTTCTTGGCGAGGCCCATCTGGGAAAAGATCGACGCTTTCTGCGCGGAAACGCCATAGGCATCGCCGAGCTGGTGGAAATAGCGTGGCTGGTTCGCATCGCCGGCGGTTGCTTTTTCAAGATAGCGCACGGCGGCCTCGTGGTCTTTCAAGTTCAGAGCCGTGAGGCCGAGCCAGTAGTTGAGTTCCGCATCATTGGGCTCGGCGACGGCGAGTTTTTCGAAAAGGGCCTTAGCCTCGGTCAACTGGCGTTTCTGAAAAAGCTGTTTGCCATTGTCCAGCGCGGCCGGGTCGTAGGCGAACACGGAGGTTGTCAGGACGAAGAAAAGCAGTGTCGGTCTGAGAGGCATGGAGGTGAGGGCGGAAAAGGAGCGGCGAGTTTGTCGACAGTGAGGCGCAGACTTTTGTTCAAAACAAAAGCTCCATATAAACGACATCCAGCCAGCGATCGCACTTGAAGCCGACTTGTTTCAAATGGGCGACTTTCTGAAAACCGAATTTCGAATGCAGCGCGATGCTGCCAGCCTGTTCGCTGTCGATGCCGGCGATGATCGTGTGATGACCCAAGGCCTTCGCGCGTGCGACGAGATCACCGAGGATTGCGGTGCCGATGCCTTGAGCCTGATGCTGGTGGTGGACATAGACAGAGTTTTCGACCGTGAAGCGATAAGCCGAGCGGGCATGGAATTTCGAGAGCGATCCCCAACCGACGATCCGTCCGTCTATGCACGCGACCGTAACAGGATAGTTTCCCCCGTGTTGCTCGAACCATTTTCGGCGGTCGTCCAGCGATTCGGGAACCTCCTGATAGGTGCAAACGGAATTTAAAACGTAGTGGTTGTAAATATCGTTGATCACACCGAGGTCGGCGGCGGTCGCTTCGCGTATCGCACAGGGTGACTTATTCATGCAATCATCGTTGGGAGTTTACCGGCGGGACGAAAGTCCGAAGCGAACAAAATGCCGAGAAGCTATTCCGCGCGCAGGGCTTCGATGGGATTGACCTTGGTGGCGCGATGCGCGGGGAGAAAGGCGGCGATGGCGGCCGCCGAGGCAAGGACCGCGGTCGCGACCGCGTAGCTCAAGAGATCGTGAGTTCCCGTCTCATAAAGCATCGCAGCGAGCAATCGGCTGCCGAGGAGAGCCATGGCGATCCCTATGATCGTTCCGAGCGCAACAAGTCGCAGGCCTTGGCCGACGACGAGACGGAGAATGTCACCAGCCTGTGCACCGATTGCGACGCGAATGCCAAATTCACGCGTGCGCTGCTGCACGGTGAAAGCAACCACGCCGTAGATCCCAAGGGTTGCGAGGACCAGCGACGTGATCGCGAAGCCGCCTAGCAAGGCGGTGACGAAACGCTCGCGATCCACGCTTTCGGCGCGAACTTCGTTCATCGTTCTGATCCAGAACACCGGCACGGAGGAATCGACGTTTTTAACGATGCTACGAATAGTGGGAATTAACGGTTCGGTTGATTTCGAGGAACGAACCACCATCGCCATCGGGCCATAGATGAATCGATGCATCGACCAATAGAATGTGGGGGGTGGTTCGGTACCCAGACTTTTGCTGCGCACGTCGCCGACGACACCGATCACCGTCAGTTGGTTTGTTCCGGAGCGAGGTGTCTCGATATGGCGACCCACCGGGTCTTCGTCACCGAAAAGCGCTCGTGCAAGCGAGGCTGATAACACGACCGACTGCCGGGCTTGCTCGGGTGATAGGCCCGCAAAGGAACGACCTCGGAGCAGGGGAATCTGCATGGCGTCGAAATAGCCCCCGTCCACCAAGCGCCAATTCGATTGGATCGATTGCCCGGTGGCGAGCAGTGTAGGACCGACCGGGAAGACGGGGTTACTGGTATTTCCTTCGCCAAGCGGAAGGCTGCTGACCAAACCAACTCCGGCTACGTCAGGCAGAGCAGCGACACGCGCAGTGACTTGTTCGTAGAAAGCAACGGCATTCGCTCGGTCTCGCGGCCGCACGGCAACGGATACGACGCCTTCGGTCGCAAAACCCGGGTTTACCTTTATCAATCGCCAGAAACTGAGAACGAGCATGGAGGCGCCGATGAGCAGCGAAAGCGAAAGGGCCAACTGGGACACCACCATCGTGTCGCGCAATCGTGAACCGTGTCCTGAGCGAGGCCCGCGCCCCTTCAACGCAGCTTGTGGGCGTGTCAGGGAGGCCTTGAGCGCGGGTCCGATTCCGGCCAGGCAACCCGCGATCAAGGTAGTGCCACAAGTCGCAACCAGAACGCGAGCATCGATGGAAATTTCTGTCGCGCGAGGGAGATTTGCCGATTGTAATAGGTTCACGGCCCAACGCGCGAGAAACACGCCGAGGAGGCCACCAGCCGCCGTGAGCGTGAGACTTTCGACGATGAGTTGACGAACTATTTGCCAGCGGGTAGCGCCCAATGCTGTGCGAATGGCGATTTCGTGGGCTCGGTTGGAAGCTCGCACGAGCAAAAGATTGGAGAGATTTGCGCAGGCGATGAGCAGCAGGAGAATGACTGCTCCGAGCAGGACGAAGAGATTGGTGCGCAATCCCGAGCCCACGACCTCACTTGAAAGCGGGATCGTTTCAATGCTCCAACTGCGATCTGCCTCGGGAAAACCCGCATACAACTGAGTCATGATAGTCTTTAGTTCGGCATTGGCTTGTTGAAGGCTGACGCCGGGCTTGAGCCGCCCATAGACATCGAAGTCGTGGTCATAGCGACGATCGGCTCGGGGGGCGGCGCCAAGCGGAATAGCGATTTCAAGATCGCCGGGGAAAAACGCTTTTGCCGGCATTACTCCCACCACCGTGTAACTTGCCCCATCGAGATTGAACGACTGTCCGATGATATCCGGCCTGCCACCGAAGTGCCGTTGCCAGAAACCGTGACTGAGGATCGCGACCTGATTGTGGCCGGGCCGATCTTCTTCATCGAGAAAACCCCGACCGAGAAAGGGAGGAATGCCGAGCGTCGGCAGCAGATTGGCCGTCATAGCGTGGACGTGCACGAACTTTGGTTCGGTGCCTCCGGTGAGATTCATTGCGCGCCAAGTCACGGTGCCGAGCGACTCCCAGCTATGACTTTGGTCGCGCCAATCGCAATAGTCGCGATAGGACGCGGCGAATCTCGAAACTTTTCTTGGCAGATTGGTTTCATAGACCACCGCCAAGCGGTCTGATGCTGGCAGTGGCACCGGGAGTAATACGAGAGCGTTGACGGCGCTGAACATCGCGGTCGTGGCGCCGATACCGATGGCAACGATCAGGATCGCGACCGCGGTGAAGCCGGGCGTTTTCGCGAGTGATCGCAGCGCGAAGCGTAGGTCGGAGAGCATTTTAAGTTGAAGTTGAAAGATTAGGTTTAGGAACTGATGGTGGTTTCGGTTTGGATGCTTAAACCTCAACTTTTCGCTTCAACTGCGCCGAAGGCGCTATTCAGCCCGGAGGGCATCGACGGGGTTGGTGCGGGCGGCGCGGAGGGAGGGGAGCAGGAGCGCGAGAAACACGACGGCGAGGATGACGCTCGCGGTGGCAAGCAAGACGAACAGGTTCATTGGACCAATTCCGAAAAGCAGGCTGCGCATGGCGAAGCCTGCCGCCCACGTTCCGACGACGCCGAGCAGCAGGCCGGCGAGGAGCAAACCAACGCCAAGAGCCATGAATTGGGAAAGCACCTGGCGTGGTTGTGCGCTGAGGGCCATGCGCACTCCGATCTCGCGTTTGCGTTGATCGACCGCGTAGGCGAGCACGCCGTAAGTGCCGAGCGCGGCGAGGAGAAGGGCGACCATTGAAAACAACGCCGCGAGAACGGCGGGCGAGCGACGTGCGACGAGGCTGTCATCGATGCGGGAACGCAGCGGGCGCAGATCGTCGACGGGTTGGCCCGGGTCGATTTCCAGGACAGCTTTGCGCACGGCCGAGGCCAGGGCCTCGGGCGGGAGAGCGGTGCGGACAAGCACGGAATAGGAAAAGGCGCCATCGATCGGGAAGTAGACGGCGCCGTGGCCGCCTTCCTCGGTGAGCGCGCCCTGTTTCACTTCACCCACCACGCCGACTATGGTGATGGCGTTTTGTTCGGTCAAGCTGGTGCCCGTCGTGAGCTTGCGTCCGATTGGATCGGCTTCCGGCCAATAGCGTTGAGCAAAGGCTTGGTCGATCACGCAGACCCGGGCGGTCCGACGTACGTCGCTGTCCTCCAGATAGCGGCCACGCAGGAGGGGGATCTGCATGGCCTGCCAATAGCCGGGCGAGACTTGGGATAGATAGTGCGCTTGGAGGGGTTTGCCGGTTTCTGGAAGATTCCCCTCGACGGCTACGGCGCTGTTATTCGTGCTTTGGGTGAAGGGAAGACCATTGGAAACGGCGGCATCGGTCACGCCGGGGACAGAGCGAAGTTTGAGCAAAAGGCGCTCGCAGAAAGCGAGACGGGCTTCGTTCGTCTGATAGTATTTCCACGGAAAGGTAATTTGTCCGCAGAGAACATTGTCGGCGGAAAAGCCCGAGGAGGTGGCGAGGATACGTTCGAGGCTCCGGCTGAGCAGGCCCGCGCTGGACAGCAGCACGAAAGAGAGCGCGATCTGCGCGACGATAAACGTGTGACGCAGGCGCAGGGCGGCACGGGTGGTGGTGCCGCCGCGGGTTTCCGCCTGAAGCGCCACAGCGAGACGCGCGCGGAAGTTGTACCAAACAATTGGTATACCGAGAACGATTCCAAGTACGAGCGAAGCCGCGACGCCAACAGCGGCGAGTTGAGGATCGAAAACAATTTGTGTTCCGAGAGGAAGTTTATCGGTGCCGAGAAACCGGAGAAGATCGATGCCGACGGAACCCACCAGAAGCCCAGCCAGGCCGCCGGCGGTGGTGAGCAGGCAGGTCTCAAGCAGAACCTCGATGGCCACGTGGCGTCGACGAGCACCGAGCGCCTGACGCACGGCCAGATCCTTGAGGCGGCCACTGGCGCGGATGAGCAGAAGGTTGGTCAGATTAACAACGGCTATAACCAGGAGAAAGAGACCACCGGCTTGAAGAAGCACGAGTGTCGGCTTGATCGATTGCACGTGATCTCCATGGAGAGAAACGACCTTGGTATTGTACCCGGCGCCCTTGACGATTTGCGCCAACGGATCGTCGGCCAGCTGGCGGACATTAAAGGCGTCGATTTGGGCTTGGGCGTTTTCAATGGTTGAGCCTGGAGCCAACCGCGCGATCATCTGCCAGTTATTACTGTGGCGGTTTTGAATCTCGCGCTGAGAGGGTTCGTGGGAGGCGGGACGGAAGAATTTCGGCTGATGCGAAAGGTATCGGAAACCCGGCGGCAGGACGCCGATCACCGTCACGGAGAGTCCATCATTGAGAAAAGTGCGACCCAGGATGTGAGGATCGCCGTTGAACTGACTGCGCCAGAAATCGTCGGTGAGAATTGCGACGAGATCCGTCTGGTAGGTGAGTTCGGCGTCGGTAAAAGTCCGGCCCAAAGCCAGCGGCACGCCAAGGGTTCGGAAAAATTCAGGCGAAACGCGGGCGGAGTCGATGCGGTTAGGCGAATGACCGTCTCCGACGATAAAGCTGGCATCCTGATAAATCGCGACTGACGTGAGTGAGGAGAGTGCGCCCCGACGTTCGAAATAGTTCGGTATCGATGCTTCGGAGCGGGTCACGCCGGCGCCGGGATAGGCGTTGTAGAGCGTGACCAGGCGATTTGGTTCGGGAAATGGCAGCGACCGAACGAGAATCGCGTCCACAACGGCGAAAATGGCGAGATTGGTCCCGAGACAGAGGGCCAGGGTGGCGATTGCCGTGCCAGTAAATCCGGGGGTCTTGGCAAGCTGCCGGAAGGCCTGACGAATGGCGATGAACATAGTGGTGGTGAATGGTTTTTGTTATTCCGACCGCAATGCCACGCACGGGTCGGCGAGCATGGCGCGGCGGGCGGGAACGAGGGCAGCGACGATGGCGATGGCGGCGAGCAGGAATGGCACGGCGACAAACGTCACGAAATCGAATGGACTGACGCCGTAGAGAAAACCGGCGAGCAAGCGGCTGACGGCGACGGCCAATGCCAGTCCGAGGGCAATGCCCCAACCGGCGAGCGCGAGACCGGTTTTGAGCACAAGCGACAACAGACTGCGCGGCGTGGCGCCGAGGGCGAGGCGCAGGCCAAACTCGCGCATGCGTTCGCCGACAGCGAACGCCATTACCGCGTAGACACCCAGCGCGGCGAGGACGAGCGCGAGAATTCCCATCGCCGTGAGCAGACGTGAGGCGAGCATGGGGGCTGTGAACGCCGCCTTCATGTAGTCGCGCATTGGCAGTGTGACCCAGATTTCCACTTCAGGATCGACCCTGCGCATCTCATTTCTCAGCGCCTGTACGAAAGCGGCGGGATCGCCTTCTGTGCGGATAGCAAGCCCGAGGTCGAGGTCGCGGATGCCCTGCAGATAGGGCGTGAAAAACATTGGCTGCGCAGGTTCGTTGATGGAGTAGTATTTCCCGGTTTTCGCGATCCCTACGACGGTGAGCCACCGGTTTCCATCTTTGAAACGGCGGCCGAGTGCATTTTGTCCGGCCCAGAAACGCTGCGCCATCGCTTCATTGATGATGGCGACAGGTTCGGCGTTACCGTTGTCATGATTTGTAAGCTCGCGGCCCTGCAGCAGGGGGCTTTTCATCGTGGCAAAGTAGTCCGGCGAAATCCGGACGATGGGCACGGAAAGATCCTCGCCGGGTTTGGGTTGATAGCCCTCTGGAAGTGGGGCGTGACTGCCGCCGCGTTCGAAACCGAGGGGGAACCAGTTGGCAAGAGCAACTGAAGTCACGCCTGGTACGGTCGCAAGATGCTGCTGTAATTTTTGGTAGTAGATCTTGCCAGTTTCCTCGGTGTAGCCGCTCATACCGATCCGCAGACCAACGATCAGCATGTGATCCGGGTTGAAACCAACATCGGCGTGCTGCGCCTGTTTGGCGCTGCTTATACACAGGCCTGCTCCCACAAGCAGGGTGAGCGACAACGCGATCTCGGAAACGACAAAGATGTCACGCAACCTCCGATGGCTGCGTCCGCTGCCCGCGCCGCGTCCACCTTCTTTGAGCGTGCCATTGAGGTCTGGACGCGAACATTGCCAGGCGGGCACAAGGCCAAAAATGAAACCAGTTGCCAGTGCTAAACACGCAGCAAACGCGAAGGTGCGCCCATTGATGGCCATGTCGAGCCCGACCGGCAGATTGGTGGGAGGCATCATGGCCTTTAGCAGGTCGACCATCCAGAACGTGGCAACCATGCCGAGCGCGCCGCCGATGAGGGAAAGTACGATGCTTTCAACGAGCAGTTGTCGTAGGAGTTGCAGACGGCTGGCTCCGACGGCGAGGCGGATGGCAATCTCTTTTTGTCGTTCGCTGCCACGGGCCAGCAGAAGATTTGCGACATTGGCGGCCACAATCAGCAGCACGCCGAAGCTTACTACTAAAAGGATGCGCAAGGCGGGCAGCATGATGGGCTGAATTCCGTAAGGCGCTTGCGCAAATGTCCGGAGCTGGTGCGTCATATCCGTATTGGTGCGCGGATATGTTTTCTCGAGTTGTCCGGATAAAACGCCAAGAGCGGCCTGGGCTTGGGCACGAGTCACGTGGGGCTGAAGACGAACCTGTGTATGCAGCCAACGATCGTACCGCGCATCCAACGACCCGAAGTTTGCGACTTGTTTATGCATGCTGACCGGCGCCCAAAAATCACATTTCAGTCCGCTCATCGTTCCGTAAAACACGGCGGGTGTGACGCCGATTACGGTGAAGGGCTGGCGGTTGATTTCGACGGTGCGACCGACGATCGCTGGATCGGCCGAGAACTCGCGCCGCCAGCAGGTCTCGCTGATGACGAGCACGGGGTTTCCTCCAGGTTGTTTGTCTTCGTCGGGCAGGAAGGTGCGGCCGAGAATTGGGAGGACGCCGAGCACGTCGAAGAAATTGGCGGTGGCGATTTGACCGTAAATCCACGCGCGCCGTTCACCGACCTTCAAATAAGCAGGCGTCACTTGTGAAGCGATGACACCGGCGAAAACTTCCTTTTGTGTTTCGAAGTCGCGAATGTCGGGCAGCGAGCACGTGTGCCAGGTGTTGGTGCCATGGACAGGCGTGACGACAAAAATGCGATCCTGATTCGTGACGCCCGGCAACGGATTCAACCAGACGCTCTGCAGCCAGCAAAAGGTGGTGGTTGCGCCACCGATGCCAAGGGCGAGGGTCAAAACCACGGCGGCCGTGAACCCAGGCTTTTTGACTAGCTGGCGAAAAGCGAATTTTAAATCGGCGATCATGGCAGTTTGAAACGTTAGTTTATTCGGCACGAAGAGCCTCGATGGGGTTGATGCGGATGGCCCGGCGCGCGGGCAGCCAGCAGGCGAGGGCGGCGGCGGAAAAGAGCAACAACGCCACACCGCCAAAAATGACGATTTCGAATTTTCCTGCGCCATAGAGCAGGTCGGAAAGCAGATGAGCGATAGCTGCTGAACAAGCCAGGCCCACGATCACGCCAGACAGGGTGAGCATGAGGCTTTCCCTGGTGACAGCGCGAATGACCTGCATGCGCGACGCGCCGAGCGCCATGCGGACACCGATTTCCCGCGTGCGTTTTGTCACGGAAAACGCGATCAGACCAAAAATGCCCGCACCGGCCAGCAGGAGTGCGATGAGGCCTTGCGAGCTAGCCAGAATGGCGCCGAGGCGATACGGCATCAGGCCGGCCGGACTTTCGTTAATGCGCTGCCGGAGTGTTTTCACATCGTAGAGCGGCAGTGCGGGATCGATTTGGTGAATGGCCTTGGTTAGGGCGTCAGCCACGGATGCGGCGGACTCGCCCGATCGCACCACCAAGCTGACATTGCCTTGGTAGTTTTGCGCAAGAAGATCGATCACGAGCGGACGCGAATCGTCGGCCAGGTTGTAGTAGCGGGATTTGGCAAGGACGCCAATGACCTCGACTCCGTGGTCGCCTTGGATGGAAATCTTCCGACTGATCGGATCTTTATCGCCAAAAAGCCGCCGGCTCAGCGCCTGGTTGATCAATACGACCCGTTGCGATCCGCGCTGATCGCGAGAATCGAAGGATCGGCCTTTTTCCACCGGAAGAGAAATTGTCGAGGGATAACTATTTTCCGCGACGACATAGGAGACCATTGCTCGCTCGTTGGCGGAGGAAGAAGGTTCCCCTTCTGCGGTGACATTTCCGATCTGGTTTATACGCACATCCACGGGCGTCCCGGTGGTAATGCTGGCGGCTTCCACGCCGGGTAGTGCGCGTACTTTTTCGAGTAAAAGCTCGTGGAACCGCCGGCCCTGCTCTGAGGAATAATTTTGCAGATTCAGATCGTAGTTGGCCACGACCAGATTGTCGGTGCGAAACCCAGTCGGGATTTTTGTCAGCAGCACAAGGCTTCGCAACGCCAGGGATGCGCAGATCAAAACCACACAGGACAGGGCCACTTGTCCCACCACCAATAAGCGTCTCAGCGGATGCCGTTGGAGAGCTGAGGTATTTGACGTCTCCTTGAGAAAAACCAGAGGTGCCATGCCGCTGGCTTTTAGCGCCGGCAATAAACCGGCGACAAAGCCGACTAGCAACGCCGTGAGTCCGCACACGACAAAAGGCCTCCAATCCACGGCGATTTCAGCCGGTGGCGCCCCATTGCTGGGGGCGAAAGCGTCGAATAGCGGCGCAAGCCAAAGCGAGGTAACCAAACCGATAAAACCAGCCGCAAGGGCCAAGAGCGTGGACTCTGCGAGCAAGCCGCGCACAATTCGGAAACGGCTTGCGCCCAATGCGGCGCGAATAGCGAGTTCGCGTTCTCGGCTTGCAGCGCGGGCGTAGAGGAGCCCGGCGACGTTGGCGACGGCCACGGCGAGCACCAGCAAGGCCAGAATGTTAAGTGCCAGTACGATCTTTGGCGCATGATGGGCGACGTACGGCGAGGGTCGACTGTTGCTCTCCTTCATGACCACGGCACGCGCAGCAGGCGGATAGTAGCCTGGATTTGCCTCGACCATGCGTGAAAAAGCCAGTTCCGCCGCCGCTTGGGCTTGCTTGAGATCGACGCCGGGTCGTAGTCGACCCATTAGAAAGGTACAAGTGTTGCCTCGATTGAGCATGCCGCCGTGCACGAGCTTTGTAATCGTGGTCACGGGCACGAAACCGCTCAGGGAGGTTCCCCATAACGCGCCGAAAAAGCCGCGCGGAGCCACCCCGATGACGGTGAATGGAATTCCATTGAGCTTTACGGACTGTCCCACGACCGAATCGTCCTCGTGGAAGCGGGTGCGCCAGTAGTCATAAGTCAGAACGATGACCGGCTCGCTGCCGGGCGTGGTGGCCTCGCTCGGTAGAAAGAAACGGCCCCGGTGGGGCTGCACTCCAAGGAGTGAAAAATAATTGTCGCTGCCGAAATGAATCCAGCTGCGCTCGGCCTGGCGTCCGTTGATGGCGAAACTCACCACCTCTTCCCTGAACGCCATCACGTCGACAAAAGCGCGCCCCAGATCCGGAGAGGTGGCTGAGCCCAGCATGCTTCGGAAGTCCTGGGCGTCCGGATATGAAAGTGGGACCTGATAGTCGAAGGCGGAGGATCTTTTGGCGATAATGACAAGTTCATCCGGATCTTTGGCTGGCAGAGGCCGGAAGAACAGGTCGTTGGTGATCGAGAAAAACACCGCATTCACCGCTAGTCCGAGGGCGAGGGTGAACACCGCAACGGCGGAAAACCCTGGGGCCTTGGCGAGTTGGCGAAACGCAAACTTTAAGTCGGAAAACATCGGGGTAAGATGGAGGTTTAAGTTGGTTTAGTTTTTCCGAAGATTGATGCTGCCGCCACTGGTGCGGAGGTGAACGAGGGGGCCGCCGTTGTTGACCGTGCCCTTTACCCGGCTGCGTCCAATGTTTCCCTGCACCGTGACGGGCAGATCGCAATGCACGCCGCCGCCCGAAGTCTCGGCGTCGAGGGTGAAGGCCGCAGTAGCCGCGGTGGTAACGGAAATGCTGCCGCCGGAAGTTCCCAGTTTGACGTCGCCTGGGATTTGATCCGGAAGGAGAGCGTGGACGGAACCGCCCGAAGTGCCGCCGTGGATGGAGCCTTGGATATTTTCAACGGTTATGCTTCCGCCGCTGGTTCCAATGTGGATGGGGCCGTTGAAGGTTTTTACCGCTATCCCTCCTCCGGAGGTTCCGGCGTTCAACGAACCGCCACCTCCCGTGACGTGGATTCCACCGCCGCTGGTGCCGATGTGCAGTTCGCCCTCGCAATCCTGGAGATTGATGCTGCCGCCCGAGGTGTTGCCGTCGAGCGGACCTTTGACGCGAGTGAACTTGAGCGAGCCGCCGCTGGTGTTGGCCTTGACCGAACCATTCACACCGGTAACGGAAATCGAGCCGCCGGCCGTCTTGAGATTGACGATAGATTCGGCGGGAAGGGCGATGGTGTAGCGGGCTTCATTGCGATTGCGCCAACTGCTGAACCAAGACCAGGAAAAGTTTGTTTTGCCTCGGGCGCGGATGGTCAGGGTATTGCCGTCCTGGATGAACTCGACCGGATTTTCCTTGAGATAACTTTCTTCATCGGAGGCATTCCAGCGCGTGACTTTGCGCCAGACGTCGACGGTGGCTTCGGTGCGACCGGGGCCGGCGACAACTTCAATCGAGCCAAAATTGACTTCCAGCACGAGCGTGCCACCTGGCAACGCGCCAAAAGATTTGTTGATTTTCTCCTCAGTGGCCGCGGTGGCCAGGCAAGCGGAGAGGGCCAGGAGTGCGAGATATGTTTTCATTAGGATAGTAATTGTAGTTTTAAAGATGGCAAAAGGTTGGGTTACTCCGCCCGCAGGGCCTCGATTGGATCAACCTTCGTGGCGCGGCGGGCGGGCGCAAGGCAGGCGACGATGGCCACAGCAATCAAGAGGGCGGGGACGCTTAAAAACGTGAGGGCGTCGTATGGCCTTACGTCGTAGAGGAGGGTGGAAACAGGCCGGGCGACGAGTGTTGCGATCGCAAGTCCGACGGCGGCGCCGATACCAGCCAGTTTCAGACCTTGACGAAGGACTTGCCACAAAACGTCGCTTGCCTGTGCGCCGAGAGCGATTCGTATGCCGAGTTCACGGGTACGTTGCGCGACGGAGTAGGCAGTGACACCGTAGATCCCGATGCTGGCAAGCAGGAGCGCGATGAGCGCAAAAATTCCCAGCATCGTGAGCACAATTTTGCGGCCCCGCAGAGAGTCAGTCACCGATTGTGAGAGTGTTTGCAGTCCGTCGATGGGCTGTTCGGGATCGACGGACTGGACAGCCCGGCGAATTTCGTCGGAGAGCGTGAGCGGTGGCACCTGTGCCCGAACGACGTAAGTGGTGGCCCAAGGGAAATGCACCTCCGGAAAATAGACCTGTGGCTGGGGTGGTATATCCAGTTGATAACGGCGGGTGTCGGCCACGATGCCGATGACTTCCCATACTTCATTCCTAAAATGCAGAAGTCGGCCAATAGGGTTTTCATCGGCGAAGAGCAGGCGGGCGAGGGCGTTGTTGATGATGATGGTTCGCGAAGCTTTTTCTGAATGGTCAGCCTCGGTGAAGAACCGGCCGCGCAGCAGGGGAATGCCGACGGCTTGGAAAAAATCGCCGTTAACACCATCAAAACCTGCGGTGAGATTATTACGTGTTTCAGGCCGATCTTCGCGGCTCACAAAATCACCCATGTACATTGTGCCATTCATCGGCGTGGTGGAGGCTTCGCCGACTTTTAATACGCCGGGAATCTGCGCGAGCCGGTCCAGGATTTCACGGGTGAAGCGTACCCGGTGGTCGTTGGTTGGAGCTTTTGTGCCGGGCTGGCTCAGCGAGAAGAGAACAACGTTGTCGCTGTTGAATCCGGTGTCGGCGTTTAACGCTTTCTGAAGGCTGCGCACGAGCAAGCCGACGACAATCAGGAGCACGATGGTGAGGGCGATCTCTGAGATGATGAATGCTGATTGGAGTCGCCGAGCCGAACCCCCGGTGGAACCGCGGGTACCTTCCTTGAGAGACGTCTGAAGATCGGGCCGTGAGGCGCTGAGCGAGGGAAGGAGTCCGAACAGCAGGCAGGTTACCAAGGTCGCACCGACGGTGAAAATGAGCACGCGATGATCAATGCTGACGGTGAGTCCGGGGATGCTGTTGATACCGCCGAACTCCCCCATCGGCGTGATCGTCAGAGCTGCCAGCCACACACCGACGATACCGCCGGCCGTCGCGAGCAGCAGGCTTTCCACGAGCAATTGACGAACTATGCGCCAGCGACTCGCACCTAGGGACAAACGAATGGCGATCTCGCCCTGGCGACTAGTTCCTCTGGCGAGGAGAAGGTTGGCAACGTTTGCGCAAGCGATCAGCAGGATCAGGGCGGCTGCTGCAAAAAGCATGATGTTGACCGGTTGCGAGTCGCCGAAGAGTGCTATTTGCAATGGGCGAACACTGACACCCCAGAGCTGTTTAAATGTGGGATACGATGGGTTGAGGGCTTGTTTGGCCGCGTTGAGCTCCGCCTCCGCCTGTGTGGCGGTGGCGCCTGGTTTTAAACGGCCAATGACCCCGCAGTTGTAGCCATTGTCGCGACCCTGTTTCCACGCATCGACTCGGATCGCCGCAGGAATTAATAATTCTGCATTTGTAGCGAAAAGTGCATTCGCGGGCAAAATGCCGATCACAGTATAATTTTCCGCATCAATGCGGATGGCTTTCCCGAGGATGTCAGGATCGCCATGGAACCGTGTTTGCCAGAGATGGTGCGAGAGAATCGTGACATGGCGGTTGCCGCCGGGCGCATCCTCGGCCGGCGTGAAGTTGCGGCCAAGTTGCAGAGAAACCCCGAGCACATTTAGGTATTGGGCACTCACCTCAAGACTGGGCAGGCGAACGGGTTCTCCTGCGCCGGTGAGATTTTTCATGGGCGCGGCAAAGGCAGCGATTGATTCGAGCTGGGTCGAGTGGTCCTCCCAATCCATGAATACGCCGCCGCAAGAAAGGCCCTCTCCGCCGGTGTTGATTTTTTCGTCGATTTGGACGATGCGATCTGGTTCGTTATAAGGCAATGGCTTCAGGTAGAGCGCGCTGATTCCGCTGAAGATCGTGGTATTGGCGCCGATGCCGAGGGCCAGGGTGAGCACCACGGTAATAGTGAACCCGGGAGATTTGGTCAGCTGGCGGACGGCGAAACGAAGGTCTGTGAGCATGGGATAATATGATTTACTATTCGGTCCTCAGCGCTTCGATCGGATTGACCCGCATGGCGCGGAGGGCAGGCAGCCAGCAGGCGACCGCAAAGACGACTGCGAGGACGGCCGCTCCGGCGAAGAAATATAGCGGATTCAGCAGGCCGACGTCGGAAAAGGCCTTGCGCAGAAGCATTCCCACGGCGAGGGAAAGAAGAAGACCCACGGTGAAGCCTCCGACCACCCAAGGTGTTGTCTGGCGCAGGACGAGTGCGACGATGTCGCGATCCACCGCGCCGAGCGCCGCTCGCACACCGATTTCACGCGTGCGTTGTTGCGTTTGAAAAGCCAGCGTACCGTAAATTCCGATCGCCGCCATAACCAATGTGGCCACCATAAAAAATCCCAGGATCGAGAGAATGCTTTTGAAGGGGGTGCCCGCTCGTTCGACCAATTCGGACATTGTTTGCGGCTCAAGGAGGGCAAGATCGGAATCGACGAGTGCCAATTCGCGGCGGATCATTGGTACCATCTGATGTGCATCGAAAGCCGAACGAACGACGAGATGCTCGACGTTACGTGTATCGAAACCGTACGGAAAGTAGACTTCGCACAGGGCGGGGCGGCTGATCTGCCATTGACGCACATCTTCCACGACACCGACGACGGTGGCGGTGAACCACGGTGTGGGAGAATCGCCGCGAATACGTTGTCCAATCGGATCTTTGCCCGGCCAATAGGTGTTGGCGAGGGTTCGGTTGATCACCACACCCAGCGATTCCCGCATCGCATCGGTGGCCATGTCGAAGGTGCGACCTTGCAAGAGGGCAATTCCCATCGCTTGGAAATAACCGGGGGAAACATTTGAAGTCTCCACAATGGGCCGGCGGATTTTTGGATCGAAGGTTTCTCCATCGACGAGAATGCTGGAATTGTAGCCGCCATGCAGCGGAAGTTTGGTCGTCATTCCGACCGCGGTAACACTTGGAAGGGTTTTGATCCGCTCGATGAGTCGATTCCAGAGGGCGACACGCTTTTCAGGGTCTTGATATCGGGAAGGATTCAAGATGATGCCGGCCGTCAGCACGGATTCCGAGGAGAGTTCATGGTTCGCCACGATGGCCGAACGGTAACTCACCAGAAGCAGCAAGGTGGTATTGGCAAGGAGCAGGGCCACCGCAATCTGTGACGACACGAGATGCTGAAGGAAACGATGGCGCAGGCGCGACGTCGTTTGGGCAAGTCCACCCTGTTTTATTGTATCCACAACTTGGGTGCGAGCGGCAGTGAACGCCGGAGGCAAACCAGCGACCAGCGACGTCACCAGCGCGAGCAGCATCGAAAAACCGAGCACGGTCGGATCGACTTGGATGGCCGCCGCGTGCGTGGTTTCTGGGGGAAACAGGACGGTGAGCAAACTGCAGAAATTCCATGCGAGGCCTACGCCGACTACGCTGCCCAACAGGGCATACACGAGGCTCTCCGTAAGTGCCAGGCGGACGAGTTGCACGCGAGTCGCACCCAAGGCCAGCCGTACTGCATATTCGACCTGCCGACCGGCGCCGCGGGCCAGAAACATGATGGCGACATTGGCAGAAGCAACGATCAGGACCAAAACGACCGCTGTGATGACAAACGAGTAGAAGATCATCGAACGTGCGGCGAGTTCAACCCGTAGAGGACGGCCGAAGAACCACTTCTTGTAGTTGGTATCAGGATGCTGGGCGCCCAGACGGTCCGAAATAACCTTCATCTCCGCATTGGCCTCCTCAAGTGCCACGCCCGATTTGAGCCGGCCGACGGCAAGATACATATGATCGCCGCGGGAGCCGGAATGCTTCTTTAAAGGCGTCCAGAGATCGATCGGCGTACTCCCCGTCCAAGGGCAGTAAAATTCAAAGGCCGCGGGCATCACCCCGGCGACGGTGTAGTTTTCGGCGTTGAGACGAATGCTGCGACCGACAATGGCGGGATCGCCGCCGAAATTTTTAATCCAACAGGCGTGGCTGAGCACGGCGATGGATGGTTTTCCTGGTTCGTCATCTTCTTCGGCGAACCAGCGTCCGAGCGCCGGTTGCATTCCGAGCGCACGCAAAACACCTGGAGTGCAATTGACACCTTGCAAGACTTGGGAGTGTTCGCCGCCCAAGTTAAACCGGTTGGGCATATACAACCCGATTTCCGCGAAGGAAGTGGACTGTGCGCGCACATCGAGGAAGTCCGGAAGAGCCCAAGGATTCGATTCGAGTTGCGTTGAGTTGGTTCGCCAAAGCTGTACGACGCGATCCACTTCCGGATAGGGGAACAGGGACATGACCTGGGCCTTGAACACGCTGAAGAAGGCGGTATTCGCGCCTATGCCGAGCGCGAGCAGGATGATGGCGACGGCGGAAAATCCCGGCGATTTGGTGATCTGACGCAGAGCGAAACGTAGGTCAGAAAGCATTTGAGGTAAGTTAGAAGTTTAAATGGAGGCGGAATTGAGGCTGTGGTCTCGAAGGATGTCTGGATTTTGAAGAGGCTATTCTGCGCGCAACGCCACGACGGGGTTGACGCGGGTGGCCCGGCGGGCAGGAAGAAGGCAGGCCAAGATGGCTGCGAGTGTGAGAAGGCCGGCGCTGATCGCGTAGGAAGTGGCGTCGTTGCGAGTGATGGAATAAAGCTGATTTTGCAGAAATTGACTCGCCGCCCAGGCGCCGATGGACCCAAACAAGAGACCAGGGACAACAAGGAATAAGCCGCGCCTCAAAATGTCGCGCAGCACGTCGCTCTGGCGCGCGCCGAGCGCCATGCGGATGCCGATTTCGCGGGTGCGCTGGCCGACGACGAACGCAAGGACGCCATACAGGCCGATCAGAGCCAACAACAATGCCGTACCGGCAAAAAATACGAAGAGACGCAGGTTGAACTTCCGGCCCGAAATGCGTTCCTCCATCCGGTCATTCATGACGCGCACGTCATAGATGGGTTGATCGGGGAAGGCCTTGGCCAACGCATTGCGAACAGAATGAGTCATGCCGGCGGGGTCCGTTTTTGTTTTAAGCACCAAGTGCGAAAAGCCGGGATTCACGAACTGACGATAAGAGACATAAAATTCCGGCGTAGGACCCCGTTCGAGGCCGTTGCGGGTGACATCGCCTACGATTCCGATCACTTCCGCAGCCGGCAGACCCATGCCGGGAAAACCGAGCGTGAAGCGTTTGCCGACGGCATTTTCTCCCGGCCAATATTTGTCGGCCATGCTCCGGCTGACGACAGCTTGGAGCACCACGCCCTTGAAAATGACACCAAGGTTTTCCGGGGTAACGGTGATGCCGGGAGGAAACTGGGTCGTGGGTTCGCTGCCGTCGAAAATTTTGCCTTGCAGTAAGGGAATGCCAAGAGTCTGGAAAAAGTCCTTACTGACGGATCGGTAGCTGGCGGAGGGAAACTTGCTGGATTCTGGAACGGGCTGTCCGTCCAGATAGAACATAATGGACGAGTTGCCCCACGTGAAAGGTAGATTGCTGCCGATGGCGCAGCTTTCAACGCCGGGAAGACTGCTCACCGAATCGATCGCCTGCTCATAGAACGTCACGAAGATATTGGGCTCCTTCTGAAATTTTTCCATGGGTGGCGCGGTGACTTGGAGACTGAGAACATGGTCGGGCCGGATGCCGGGATTCACGTCCAACACGTGCTGGAAACTGCGAATCAGGAGGCTCGCTCCGACAAGCAGAACGAGCGCGAGGGCGACCTGCACGCCGACCAATAAATCACGCAGACGCCAGCTGCCCCAGCGAGTATGCACAACCGCCACGGTTTGCTTGAGCGCATCGTTGGGATTGGCTTGGGAGAGGTGGCAGGCTGGAGCGAGGCCGAAGCCCACGCCGGTCAAAAGGGTGACGCCTATAGTAAAAGCAAGCACGCGCAAATCGATGCCGTCGGACGCATCGAGTAGTGGCTGCACCTGCCAGGGCACGAGGCGCTCAACTAACCCGTATCCCCAAAGGCCGACCACGGTTCCCAGCAAGCCGCCGGCGAAGGCGAGCATGAGGCTTTCGGTCAGCAATTGACGGATGAGCTGGCCGCGGGTCGCGCCGAGAGCTGTGCGAATGGCCATTTCTTTCGTCCGGGTAAACGAACGTGCAAGGAGCATATTGGCGATGTTGACGCAGGCAATGAGCAGCACCGTGCCGACGGCACCACAGAGCAGCAATAGGTTGGTTCGGGAGCCTGACGCGATATGTTCGCGGAAAAGCGCGAGGCGGATATCGATCCCGCCATTTTCGGTTGGGTACTCCCGCTGCAGGCGTTGCGCGATCACCGACATTTGACCTTGTGCAGTCGCGAGCGAGACACCCGGTTTAAGCAGACCAATGGCAAAGGAGTTGCTGTGGCTGGCGCGCATCGTCAGCAAATTTTCCGAGGCAAAGGGTCCGACGGGCATGTAGATGTCAGCGCGTGTCACGAACCGGAATTTTGCGGGCAAAATTCCCGCGACCACGACGTCGCGTCCATCGATCTGGACAGCCTGTCCCACGATACCCTTGGCGCTGGCAAAATATCTTTGCCACGCGCCATCGGTCAGCCAGACCGACGGTGCAGTGCCAGGATTATCGTCGTGGCTATTGGGCAGGCGTCCGAGTGCTGGTTGTACTCCGAGGGCGGAAAAAAATTCGCTCGTGATCAACATGCAAGAAACGCGTTCCGAGCGTTCGGTCGTTTTGAGTTTCACGCCTTGGGTGCCAAAATGAAATGCGAGCGCGGCAAAGGTGTCCTGCTGCCGCTGCCAGTCCTGAAAATTTGGATACGATACGGACATTTCGCCGCCATTGCTGTATTCGTTGATGTAGACGATCCGTTCCTGATTGGGATACGGCAGGGGCCGCAGCAACGCGTTGTTGATGACACTGAAAAAAGCGGTGTTGGCGCCGATGCCGAGGGCGAGCGTGAGCACGGCGATCACGGTGAAGCCGGGTGTTTTGGCAAACTGGCGGAAGGCGAGGCGAAGAGCGGAGAACATTTGAGTTGAAGTTTGAAGTTTAAGTTGAGGTGGGTGCAGGTGCCGGTTGCTTGAACTTTAACTTTCCACTTCGACTGCGCCGAAGGCGCTATTCGGAACGAAGGGCTACGACGGGATTAACGCGGGTGGCGCGCCAGGCGGGGAGCCAGCAGGCGAGGAGAGCGATCCCGGCGAGAAGGAGCGAAACCGAACCAAAGACAAGAGGGTCAAACGGATGCACGCCGTGCAGGAAGCCGGAGACGAGGCGGGTGGTCACGGCCGAGAGCGCGAGGCCGGCCACAAGTCCGAGCGCTGCAATTTTGAACCCCTGGCCGAGCACAAGACGCAATACTTGCACGGGCGCAGCTCCGAGCGCCATGCGCACGCCGAATTCCTGCGTGCGCTGACTGACGGTGTAGGCCATCACCGCGTAAACGCCCATCGCCGCGAGCAGCAGCGCGATACCGCCGAGCAGGAGCAACAAGTTGGCCGCCATTAGGTGCGGGAACAGCGCCATGCTCGAATGGGCGGTGAGCGTGAGTGTATCCAAAAGTTCAACACCGGGATCGAGCTGACGGACAGTTTCGCGCATCGTGGCGGCGAAGGCGACGGGATCTCCTTTGGTCCGCACGCAAAGAGCGAGGTCGAGATCCGGCACGCCTTGCTGGTAGGGGAGGTAGAAGAAACAGCGGGCGGCTTCGTCGACGCGGTTGTATTTGCCGGCCTTAGCCACGCCTACGATGGTGCGCCACTGGCCGCCGGAGCGGAACTTACGTCCGAGTGGGTCCTGACCGGGCCAGAAGCGTTGGGCAAAATGTTCGTTGACGATGGCGACCAGTGGGGTGGCCGAATCGTCGGCATCGGTGAAATCGCGTCCGCTCACGAGCGGAATGCGCATAGCGGCAAAATACCGCGGGGAAATGATGGCGAGTTCATAGTTGGAATCTTCTCCACGCGGGCGGACGTAACCCTCAACGGCGACGCCCGAACCTTTGCAACCGCCTAGTCCGAGAGGGAACCAGCTCGCGAACGCGGCTTCCTCGACTTCGGGGCGCTCAGCCAGTCGCTGGCGGAGATTGCGATAAAAAGTTTTCCCGGTTTCCCGGTTGTAGCCGTTCATACCGACCTGCAATTGGCCGATAAGGACATGGTCGGGTTTGAAACCGATATCGACCTGCCGCGCCTGGCGCAGGCCTTTGATGCAAAGACCCGCGCCGATCAGGAGCAGAAGCGCGAGGGCGATTTCGACCGCGACGAGCGTGTTGCGCAGGCGATTGTGAGTGGCACCGCCAGAGGCGGAGCGGCCACCCTCTTTGAGGGCTTCAACGAGATTCGGCCGTGTCGATTGGAGCGCCGGCGCGATGCCGAAGAGCAGGCCGGTGACCAGCGTGAGCAGCAAAGTCAGTCCCAGCGACCAGCCATCGAGGGCAAATTCCAATTGCGCGCGCGCCGCGAGCTCTTTGGGCAAAAATAAGACCAGCGCGTCGACCACCTGCCACGCGAAGAAGACGCCGAGCGCGCCGCCGGCTAACGCGTAGAGCAGGCTTTCGGTGATGAATTGGCGGATCAACCGAGCGCGCGACGCTCCGGCGGAGAGGCGCACGGCGATTTCTTTGCGCCGACTCGTGGCGCGGGCGAGCATGAGATTGGCGACGTTGGCGGTGACGATCAGTTGTACCCCGAGGCAAACGGCCAGCAACAGGCTGAGCGCCGGCCCCATGACGGTTTGCGCTCCCCAAGGGCATTGGCTGAGGGGAACGACGCGATGTTGGGCGTCGCGGTTGGTTTTGGGATATTCGGTGGCGAGCCGGGCATTGGCGGTCGAGACGGCGGCGTGAGCTTGTTCGACGGAGATGCCGGATTGCAGCCGGGCGAGATTGTGCCAACCGCGGGCGTCGCGCTGGGTGAGAAAACCACGGCCTTGATTGCGCACTTCCGAAATCATCGAGGCTGGAGCCCAGGCGTCGCAACGGACAGGATTGATCGTGCCGCGAAAAGCCGAGGGCACGACGCCAATGATAGTGAAATTCTGGCGGTTGAGGTCGACGTTCTTACCGATAATGGAAGGATCGGCCGAGAACTGGCTCCTCCAGAGACGCTCGCTGATGACGAGCAACGGATTGCCGCCGGGTTGCTGGTCTTCACCGGGTTGGAACGTGCGGCCAAGGATGGATTTTACGCCGAGCAGATCGAAGAAGTTGGCGGTGACGACCTGGGCTTCAATCCAGCGTGTCTGCCGGTCGATCGTGAGGTAGGCATTGGTCGACATCGTGGCGAGAGTTCCCGCGAAGACATCGTTCATTTTCCCGAAGTCCTCCAGATCGGGGAGCGAGGCATTGCCACCGCCCGAATTCGAGACAATCACAACAATGCGACCGGTCTCCGTCACTCCGGGCAGTGGGCTCATGACGAACTTCTGCAGCCAGCAGAGCACCGTGGTATTCGCACCGATACCAAGCGCCAGCGACAACACGACGACGGCCGTGAAGCCGGGTGATTTGCAGAACTGGCGGAAAGCGTAACGTAGATCGGCGAGCACGAGAGGGACGGTTTAATTGCTTTTCTTGGAAATTTTCGCCGACATCTTTTCCCGGAGGAGACCGAACAAGTAACCGGCGGGAATTGCGATGACGGCGGTAAAGGCGATGGCGACGACAGCGAACCCGTTGGCATGCGTGGGCAACACGAGGGCAATGAGAGGTTCGCAGGACATGGGGAAATTATTTTTGGTCCACGATCATGCCATCGGAGAGCCGCACAATGCGCGAACCGTAGGTGGCATTCTCATTGGAGTGTGTGACTTGGACGATGGTTATGCCTTGTTCGGCATTGAGCTTTTTGAACAGCGTCATGATCTCGCGGCCCTGGTCTGAATGGAGATTGCCGGTGGGCTCGTCGGCGAGGATGAGCGAAGGTTTGGCCACGAGTGCGCGGGCCACGCCAACGAGCTGCTGTTGTCCACCAGAGAGCTGGTTCGGATAAAGGTCTTTTTTGCCGACGATGGCGAAACGATCGAGCGTCTCGCAGACGATGCTCTCGCGCTCCTTCTTGGAATAGTTTCGGTACGAAAGAGGGATTTCCAGGTTCTCGTAGACGGTAAGTTCATCGAGCAGATGATACTGTTGGAAGATGAAGCCGATGTTTTCTTTTTGCAGGGCGGCGCGTTGGGCGCGGTTGAGCGAGTGGACGGCAACGTTGCGGAACTGATATTCGCCGTCCCAACTGGCATCGTGAAGGCCGAGGATATGAAGCAGGGTAGATTTACCCGAGCCAGACGGGCCCATGATGGAAACGAATTCCCCTTCGTTGATCTGAAAATTGATGCCGCGCACGGCATAGAAAGGGCCGCCTTTTAGCGGGAATATGCGGTTGATGTTGCGAAGTGTAATCATGGTGAAAATGACGATTTTCGGTTGTTCGTGGGGGAGAAGAGCCGTCCTTGGTCTTTGTCACGTATTACGTGACAATTGGCATTAGCGGTTGACGATTGTTGTCCATGGGGAGCGAAGGCGATGTGGTAGGTGGCAAGGGTGCGACCGGTTTGGCGGTCGTAGTCGGCAAGGGCTTTGCGGTGATCGGCACGGGCCTGGGCGGCGGCGATCTCGGCGCTGGAAAGTTGTTCCTGTTGGTAGAGGACGTTGAAGGTTGAGCCCGTTCCGGCGCGCAGGCGCTTGAGTTCGGCCTCGAGCATTTCCTCGTTAAGCTTTTGGGCAATTTCGGTGGTGGCCACGCGATTGCGCGTGGACTCGACCTGTTGAGCGGCGTTACTGACGTCGATGAGGATATCCTGTTCGAGGCGCTCAAGATTAACTTCGGCCTGGCGCAGACGAAGCTTGGCAGCGCGGGCGCGACCGCGCTCGGCGGCGGAAGTCAGAGGAACGCTGACGGAAATACCGGCGGAGCTGGCGACATAGGTTTGGCGGCGGGCGTCAGTTCGGCTCGCTGCGAAGTCCGGTCCGATGCCATTGTAGCCATAGCTTCCATTGAGATCGACGCGCGGTAGCAGTTGATTGCGATAGTAACGCCGGTCGAGGCCGCTTTTATCGACGCCGAGCTTGGCGCTGCGGTAGTCTGGCCGTTGTTTGAGGGCATCGCGAAAGCCCGAAGCGGCATCGACGTCGACCGCCGGCGCGACCGGCAGCGGCTCAATGCGCAAATTCCAATGGAGAAAATCGGGGTTGTGTTCGTCACCGATAAGTTGCTTGAGAAAATTTTCAGACAAACGAACGCCGCGCTCTGCGCGGAGGACATAGTCTTCGCGGTTGGCGACGCGGGCTTTTGCGGAAAGGACATCATATTCGGATGTCGCTCCTCGCTGACGCCGACCCTCGTTTTCGTTGTGAAGTTGCACGGCCATGTCACGGGAACGGATCGCGCTTCTGAGATAGGCGTGGGCGAGGTGCAGGTCACTGTAGGCGTAAATGACCTGGGTAATGAGGTTGGTTATGGTCTCGGCATATTCCCACTCGGAGATGGCGAGGTTGGTTCGGGCGATTCGGATTTCGTACAGACTGGGTGTAAGGCCGAAGTCGCGAAGCAAAGGTTGGGTCAACGAGACTCCGCCATAGGTCGCATAGCTGTCGGCGAAATTGTTAAACGTGCCCCGCTGATTGCTCGTCGTTGCCCCAAACTGATAGATTGTGCCAAGCGGGAGAAGGCCGGTTAAGGCGAGGCTGGCATCGTTGGTTTTGGAAACGTCCGCAGCCGGGCGGACGCCGCTGACCGGGTCGATTGGGTTGGGAGCTTCATCTTTCGCTTCCTGATAGGAACCGGTTATTTTAGGATCATACTTACCCCAGGCTTCGGTGAGCCTGGCGCGTGCGATCTGTGGATTGAACGCATTGACCTTGAGCACGAAGTTTTTTTCAAGGGCGAGACGGATGGCCTGTTCGAGATTGATGACCTTTTCGGTTTGCGCGGTGTCGGTCGCACCGTTGGCGCGTGGGGCCAGCGGTGACAGCGCGAGCAGAACAAAACCGAACAGACAACTTTGGAGAAAAAACGACATGATGGAACAGGCGCGGATTGTCACAGCTTAGGCTTTGGCCTGAATGGGATTGGTCGATTCGGTCTGTTCCTGGACGATGCGGCCGTCGAAGAGATGCACGGTTCGGTCGGCCCGGCTGGCGAAGCGATTATCGTGAGTCACCATGACGATGGTGGCACCTTCACGATGGAGAGCGGAGAGTAGGTCCATGACCGCTTCACCGTTTTTCGAGTCGAGGTTACCGGTTGGTTCGTCCGCGAGGAGGACGGCGGGATCGCCGGCGAGGGCGCGGGCGACGGCGACACGCTGTTGCTGACCGCCGGAGAGTTGCGAAGGCAGGTGTTTTGCACGATGGCTCATGCCGACTTTTTCGAGAGCACCGAGGACGCGTTGTTTGCGTTCGGCCGGGGCCATGCCGCGGTAGCTGAGCGGAAGCTCGACGTTTTCGAACACGTTGAGATCGCCGATCAAGTTGAATGATTGAAAAATGAAACCGATCTCGCGGTTGCGGATGCGGGCGCGGTCCGCGAGCGTGAGGCTTTGGACCGGCTGATTATTCAGCATGTAGGTGCCGTCGGACGGTGTGTCGAGCAGTCCAAGGATGGACAGCAGGGTGGATTTTCCGCAACCGGAAGGGCCGGCGATCGAGAGATATTCGCCCTTGTTGATTTCGAGGTGGATGCCGGAGAGGGCATGTGTTTCGACCTCGTCGGCGAGGAAAACCTTGGTGACGGCGTTGAGCTGGATGAGAGGTGTTTTTTGTGACATGGAGGTTGGATAGGGTTCGTGTTGAAATCAGTTGAGTTTGATGCGGTCGGTGGAATCCCACTGGGACATATCGGAAAGGATCACGCGGTCGCCGGGGTGCAGGCCGTTGACGATTTCGATGGTGTTGACCGAACTACGGCCGAGTTGGACGGTGGCGCGCTGGGCATGCACTCCATCGGCCGCGAGGAGGAAGAGGCCGATGTTGCTGCGTTCCTGGCCGGAAGCGGGGCGGCCAACGTAGATGATGTCATTGAGCCGCTCGAGTTCAATGGTGCCATCGACGGAGAGAGACGGACGGGCGCCTCTGGGCAGCTCGCTGGTGAGGCGGATGTCGACCGTCACAGTGCCATTTTGCACGGAAGGATCGATGCGGGAAACACGGCCTTCGATCAGGCCATTGCGCGTGTCGATGGAGGCTGGTTGGTCAAGTTGGATGTCGCGGGCCTGGGTTTCAGCAATGCGCACCTCGGCCTTGAGATGACTGGGATCGACGACGCGGGCGACGTTGGCGCCGGGCTGGACTTGGGCGCCCACTTCGACCGGCAACTCTTGAAGGACGCCATTCATGCCCGCGCGGACGTTGAGCGCTTCGGCATCGTCGCGGCGGAGTTTGGCCTGGGCTGTGGCGCGGTCGACCGCTGCCTGTTTTACGGCGAGTTGCGGTTCGAGCGAGTCCTTTGTGAAGGCGTAGCGTTTCTTTTCGATTTCATAGCGGGAAGAGGCGTCCTCGGCGGCGACTTTCGAGCGACGTAGTTCAAGAGCGGATACAAGACCGTCCTTGAACAAATCCTCGTTGACCTCGGCTTGAAGGCGGGTGGTCTCAAACGAGGATTTTGCCGCGGCGAGGCTGGCCTCGGCGTCGAGCACACCGCGTTGAAGCTGAACGTTGAAGGTGACGAATTCCGCTTCGGCGGACTTGAGGTCGGCCTCGGCGTCGACCGCGGCTTGTTGCACAGTCGGATTGGCCAGCACCAGGATCACGCTCTCGGGTTCGACGGCAGCGCCGGGACGCAGCACGATGCGTTCGACGCGGCCTTGTGTGCGAGCGGCGATCCAGCGGATTTCCTCGGGAATCAGCGTGCCGAGACCGCGAACTTGCCGAACCATTGAGCCCCGCTTAACGGTGTCGATCCAGACAAGATTTTTGTCGACGGTCGGCGCCGCGGGTTTGAGGCGCGCAACGAGCACACTGACGACGATCAAAACTAAAGCGCCAGCGACGGCGTAGGTGAGACGACGTTTCTTTTTGGCGCGGGCCAGATCGGGACGGGCGATATCCATATCCCTCTAATTGCAGTCACCATGCCAAGCATATTTAGATTTTATAAGATGCGAAGCAATAAATAGATAAAAATTACTGCAACCAATCGGATAATCCAAACTGACCGATGTTGGGAATACGCCGTCCCAAAAATGGGACGATTTTCGAGGGTTGCTAAACCGGCAATTTCAAGGTGGCGATGCAGCCCGGTTCTGGCGCGCGGTTTTCCAACACGAGAGTACCGCCGTGATTTTCGGCAATTTGGCGGCTCAGCACGAGGCCGATGCCTGTGCCTTCAGCCTTGGTGGTGAAAAAGGGAACGAAAAGATTGGCCGGATTGGCGATGCCGGGGCCGTCGTCTTCGACCATGATTTCGACGGTGCGCCCGGTGTGTATCCATTTTAGTCTTACGTTTGCTTCAGTGTGGCCGGCCGCACGTTGTTCGAGTGCGGCTTCGGTGGCGTTTTTCAAAAGGTTGATCAGGGTCTGTTCGATTTGTGCGGCATCGCACGAAATCGTAATATCGGGACCTCCGAGTATTTTTGCCGGCTGGCGGAGTTCGATCGCGCTCACGCGGTCGACGAGGAGCTTTACGGAGCAAGGAGCGCGCACCGGCTGTGGCAGACGCGCGAGCCGGGCGTAAGCCTGCATGAAACGAGTGAGGCTCTCGGCGCGCGATGAGATGATGTCGAGGCCGCCCAGCATGTCGGCTTCCCAATCGGAAGCGCGTCTCGGGCTTTTGAAAATCTGTGCGAGACTGCCGGCGATGGATTTGATGGGCGTGAGCGAATTATTGAGTTCGTGTCCGATCACGCGCACGAGCCGCTGCCATGCCTGGAGCTCCTCGGCGCGCAGAGCCTGGCTCAGATCGGCGATGACAACCAGTTCGTGGGGAAGGCCCTTTTCGCGAAACGAAGTCCGTCGCAGACCCCAGCGTCCGGTTCCACCCGGGAAAGTTGTGTCACCAAGCAAACGGTTCGGTTCGCCCCTCAGGCATTCGGCCAGACCGAGTTCGGCGGCGGGCCGGTGCAGCAGCTTTTCGGCGGGTGCGGCCAGAAGTTTTTCGCCGGCGCGATTGGTGAGTTTGAGCTGGCCGGAGCTGTCGAAGGCGAACACGGCGACCTCGATTGTTTCCATCACGGTATGAAGCAAGGCGGTGGCTTCATGGGCGCTGAGCCGTTGCTCATGCAGCACGCGGCTCAGCTGGTTTATCTCCATGAACAGCTCGCCGAGCGGATCGTCGTGGCGGGCGGCATGGGCGCGAACCGAAAAATCGCCTTCGCGCAAGGCGGCGAGAAGATTGGCCGCGGTCTGGAGCGGGCGAATGACGCGGTTGTGAAGCGCCGCCGAAAAACCGAACCAACAACCTAAGATAAGAAACGTCAGCGTGAGCTGAAGATTGAACGAGTGATCGCCTGTCCAGAGAAGCCACAGACCCAGCGCCGCGGCCGGTGCGCCGGCGAAAATGGCGTAGAGAAAAATATGGCGATCGTGCGAAAGTCGCATGAAGAGGGTTTTGTTGCCTCTTCGGTATGGCTAAAGTCCGTATTTTTCCAGCCTTCTGTAGAAGGCGCTGCGGCTCAGGCCAAGTTCCTCGGCGGCTTCGCGGGCGTTGCCATTGCAGCGGGCGAGGGTGCGTTTGATGAGATAACCTTCAACTTCCTCCAAACTCATTTCGTCGAGACTCTGTGAGGTTTGACTGGCATTGAGGCCGAGATCGACCGCGCGGATCGCCTTGTTCGTGGCCATGAGGACGCCGCGCTCGACGGCATGGTCGAGTTCGCGGACGTTGCCCGGCCAGGGATAGCGGTTGAGCAAATTGAGGGCGTCTTCATCGAACCCGGTGACGGCCTTGCGGTAACGGCCGACGTGTTGCTTGAGGAAATGTTGGGCGAGAAGCGGTATGTCTTCGCGACGTTCGCGCAACGGCGGCAGGTGGATATGGATGGTGTTGAGGCGGAACAGGAGATCCTGGCGGAATTTCCCGGCGGCCACCTCGCCTGGCAGATCGGAATTGGTTGCGGAAACAAGGCGGACATTGACCCGATGCGTTTTCGAAGAGCCCACACGTTCGAATTCGCCGCGCTCCAGCGTGCGGAGCAATTTGGCCTGCTGGGTGAGCGGAATATTGCCGATCTCGTCTAGGAAAAGAGTCCCTCCATCGGCCAGTTCGAAGCGTCCGGCGCGGTCGGCCTTGGCATCGGTGAAAGCACCTTTGACGTGGCCGAACAATTCGCTCTCAAACAATCCCTCGGGCAGCCCGCCCATGTTGACGGAAATCAGCGGCTTGACCGCGCGGGACGAGGTCGCGTGAAGGGCTTGAGCGATAACGCCTTTGCCCGTGCCATTTTCACCGGTGATGAGGATATTGGCGTCCGATGGACCGACGCGGGCAATGACTTCGAGGACGGGGCGCATGGCGGGCGACTGCGCGATGAGCACGGGCCCGGCGGAACCGCGGAGAAGTTTATTTTCTTCTTCAAGCCGCCGGTAAGTGCGCATGGCGCTGCCGAGTTCCACCTGAGTGCGCACAGTGGCGATAAGGCGGGGATTGTCCCACGGTTTGGTAATGAAATCCTTGGCACCCCGTCGCATGGCTTCGACGGCGAGTTCGACCGTGGCCCACGCGGTCATGACGACAATGGGCAGGCCTGAGTCGAGGGTTTGAATGCGACTGAGCAACTCGAACCCTTCCTGTCCGGACGTTGTATCTCGCGCATAGTTTAGGTCCATGATCACCAGCGAGAACTCGCGGGCCTCGATGGCGCGCAGGACGGTGGCAGGCGATTTGGCGGTTTCGATTTGATATCCTTCGGCCTTGAGAAGCAGGCGGAGTGCTTCGAGCACGTCGGCTTGGTCGTCGGCAACGAGAATCCGGTGGGCGGTGGGGTCCGAAAGGGCCATGGGAAACAAGCGGGCAGGTTAGGTGATATCTCCGGGATCGGGCAAGGGCGGAAGAGTGCGCGCGAATTTTTATGCGATCATCTTTTCCGCCCGGTGACCGCCGTGGGTATGAGCATGGCGAATGAGCGAAACGCGAATCCAATGACGGCTGGGCCTTGCGGACAGCTTCAGACCGAACCGCGCATAACGGGGGGCGTAGTCCGCCGCAGTCAGGAAGAAAAGACCTGCGAGCGTGTAGGCACCGAAGAGAAGGTCGGCGGAAAATTCGCGACCGGCGAGAAGCCAAGCGCAAATGGTGGGAGCGGAGAGGCTCAAGGCGAGCATGATGATGAGGCGATTTGAGTTTTTCATGATGTCTTTTGGTTGCGCTTTATTATTCGCAACAAGCATGCCAAGTGGTTGTATGAAGTATAAATACCGTAGCACCAAGACATAGCAGATTAACGCAATTGATCTTCGCTGCGCAAAAACACCGTGCGCGGGAAAATTTATTCCCGAAAATGGGACGCCCGGCGCAAGAGACGAAGCGGGTGGTATTATATCTGGATTATGGTTAGGCCAATTGCAGTATCAATGGCGTACGGCCGACCAGAAACGGCATTCGTCGGAGAAGTCAGTTACGGCTTTCGACTCACGGGCGATATCACGGCGCAAGGCGTCGAAAGTGTGATGCCAGCCGGTGGCGGCGAGATCGTCGAGAATTTCATTGCGGTCTGGCAGATGCATGAAGGTTCGGCCTGTCTCGTCTTCGAAATAGCGATCGCCGAATTCGAGGAGGCGCGGATCCTGTTTGCCTTCCGACCAACGAAGTTTTTCGAGTCGCCACAGAGCCTGCTCGGTCGCGCTGGAATCGCGATCGTGGGTGGTAAAAAGCAGCGGCGCGCCCGGGCGACAGACAGCGTGCAGTTCGCGGAGTGCGGCTCGCCGGTTGTCGCGACCAGGAATCTGCATCACCCCGTTAAACATGAAGAGAGCGCCGGCAAACGAACCATTGTCATCCATTAGATGACAAGTGCTGCTGGATGGTGGCCGGGGCGAAAAGGCAGTTTTGTCATCTAATAGATGACAAAGGTTTGGTGCGGATTGGCGGAGGTGGGTGGCGTCGGCGTGGTGGAAACGGATGGCGGTGGCGCCTCGTTCGGCGGCGAGGCTGCGGGCTTGTTCGACGAGTTCCTCGGCGAAATCGAAGGCGGTGAGATTGTGATAGCCTTCGTGCCAGAGTCCGAGCGTGACACGGCCGGAGCCGCAGCCAGCTTCGAGGAGAGGAGCGGTTTTGTCGGTGAAGAAACGTTCGATCAAGAGCTGTTCGGATTTCCAGAGGCCGAGGAAGTGTGCGGCGCGCGTATAGTGAACGACGGCAATGGGATCGTTGAAATCGGCGCGGACGGTTTCTGAAGATATTTTTTTCACGTGAAGGCCGCAAAGAAGGCGAAAAGAGGCAGAGCGGAGGGTTTGGCGGGAACGGAGCGAATTGAGAGACGTGGCTGGTGGGCAACGCTCAACTTTCAACGTTTAACGCTCAACGCTCAAGTGACGGAGTGCGGGCGCCGTCAGTGCCAATTTTGATGGGCAGAAGTGGAAATGAGCCAATTGGTGTCTGGGATGAGCTCCGTTTGCTCCATTTCCCCTGTGAAATTTAAGTACGCTTTTTCCACGCGGCGATAAACATGCCGTTGGCATTCAGGGCGTGAGGCCAAAGCGTGACGCTGGTGTCGGTAAAGAGGTCGGTTTCGGCGAGGGAGCAGGCGGGGCTGCTGAATTGGTTTGCCGGAGCGGTGGGTTTCGGAAAAACGGGCGCCGGCTCCAACTCTGGATGTGCAGTGCCAAAGGCGTTGGCGATGGCGGTTGTTTCGGAGCGGGTGAGCGTGCAAACGGCGTAGATCAGGCGGCCATTGGGCTTGAGAGAACTGGCGACATTTTCAAGGAGCTGGCGCTGGATCGCGGCGAGTTCGGAGACGTCGGTTTCGGTGGTGGTCCAGCGAGCGTGCGGATTGCGCTGCCAGGTGCCGAGGCCGCTGCAGGGGGCGTCGACGAGAATGCCGTCGAATTTGGCCTTGGTGGGTAGTTTGGCTGAACCATCCCACGAGGCGACGCGAAAATTGAAGAGTTTAGCGCGGGCCGCGCGCTGTTTCAGTGTGTGAAGGCGACGTTCAGAGCGATCACTGGCCCAGATGAGGCCTTTGTTTCGCATGAGATCCGCGAGATGGAGCATTTTGCCTCCTTCACCGGAGCAGGCGTCCCACCAAGTTTCTCCGGGCTTGGGAGCGCAGGCGAGGCCCACCATTTGGGAGGCGAGATCTTGAATTTCGAAAAGACCGTTGTGGAAGGCCGGGGTGAGAAAGAGATCCTGCTGACCGCGATAACGAAGGGCGTCGGGCGAATGCGGAGTGGTTTCGCAGTCACCCAGGGTCGCGGCGAGTTTTTCGGCGGTATCGGGGCGGGCGCGTAGCCAGAGGGCGGGTTCGGTTTGGAGCAGGCGAAGGGTTTCGGTAGGGTAGTCGACCTCGTTGCGAGCCCAGGCCGGAACGGCGCGGGCGGCGAGGGCTTCGGCTTTGATGCTGGCGGGATTTTTTTCGAAGCGTTCCTGCAACTTGAGGGCTTCCTCGATTTTCTTTTGAGCGGAGGCTTTTTCGTCGAGCCACTGAAACCAGCGAAAGTAGGTAAAAACCGCCCGGCTGATGGCGCGTTTTTCGCGAGGGCCGGGGCGGCGGGCACTGACGAAATATTTGCGGAGCGCGACATCGGCACGCACTTCAGGCGTGATCGTGGCGAGCACGCGGGCTGCGTGATTGAGCGTGAGAGAATCGATCATGTTCGGGAAGACGGAACGCGACCGGGGCGGGGAATGCGAATAGTTTTTGAGCCGGCGCTGGCACTTCGGCTGCTGTGCGATGCGCATATGACGAAATCATCGATGGTTGAGGCAATAGTCGCGGCAAAGTTGGCGAAGAAGGTAACGTGGGCCTCGATTGCGAAGGCGGCGGGACTTTCTGAGGTATTTGCGACGTCGGCTTGTTTGGGTGAAAACGCTCTGGAGGCGTCGGAGGCGCAGAAGGTCGCGAGTTTCCTTGGGTTGGGGCCGGACATTGCGGAGGCACTGACACAATTTGCCAACAAGGGCGAAGCGTCGCCGACCATCCCGAAAGAGCCGCTGCAATATCGGTTTCAGGAAATCATCTATGTTTACGGATCAACGATGAAGGCGTTGATCGAAGAAAAATTTGGCCCCGGTATTATGAGCGCGATCGATTTCACAATGGAGATAGATCGTGTGCCCGATCCGAAGGGTGATCGCGTCAAGATCACGATGAACGGAAAGTTCCTTGGCTATAAAAAGTGGTGACCGCTCAAGCGGATGGCCTTGGTCGGCCGGCATTTCCTCTTGCAGTGGTTTAGCTTCGTTTGGCCCAGCGTTTGTCTTGCTTGAGTTCGAGGCGTTTGGTTTCGAGTTCGACGCCCACGACGGCAGGGTGATTGCGAAGCTGCTGGAATTTGGCCGGAAGAAGTTTCCACCCGAGGGCACTACTCGCATCGGATACGACGGAGGCGCGTTGCTCGAAGACAAAGGCGATGGAAATTTTGGTATCGCCAGTGTTTTTGTTAAGCGTTTCGCGAAGCACCTGGAGAAAATCGTTCAGTTTTTCGTGTTGCGGGTCGAGGAGCCAGGTGACGCGGCGAACGCTGCCGCTGACAAAATTTTCCAACGGGTAGCATTCCTTCACGTTGATGCGGGCGCCGTCCTGACCGACGATGATATTGCCCTGTACGAGAACCGGGGCGTTTTCGGCGAGGTTCATCGAGTAGGCGGCGTAGGCGTCGGCAAACATATTGAGCGCGACGGAAGCTTTGCGCGTGGCGAGCGTGAAAGCGGCCCAGGGGCGGTTGTCCTTTTTAGAAAGTTTTTTGGCGATGTTGCCCACGATGCCACAAAGGCGAAATTCGGTACGGTCGGGTTGGTTGAGCAATTGATCGACCGGAAAAGTATCGATCGCTTCGGCGAGCCCGGCGTAGGCATTGAGCGGGTGGCCGGAGACATAGAACCCGAGGAGTTCCTTTTCGAAGGTTAGGCGTTCGGTGGAGGTGAAGTCATCCGACGCGGCATCGGGTGACAATTTGAGATTTGAAATTTGGGCTTTGAGATTGCGCGCCTTGGGCGCGGGTTCATCCAGCATGTCGAGCATGTTGAACTGACCGGCGGCGCGGTCACGCGCCTGCGAGGCGGCGCCGGCAAGGGCGGCGTCGATGCTGTCGAAAAGTTTTTTGCGCGAGGCACCGCTGTAATCGAAAGCTCCCGTCTTCGTGAGGTGTTCGAGCACGCGTTTGTTGATGGCGCGGCCATCGACACGCTTCACGAGATCCTCGAAGCTGGCGTAGGGGCCGTTTTTCTCGCGTTCCTCGATGATCTTTTGCGCGGCCTGCTCGCCAACGCCCTTGATGCCGGCGAGGCCGAAACGGATCTTATCTCCAACCGGCGTGAAGTTTTCACGCGACTCGTTGGCGTCGGGCCCGAGCACGGTGAGGCCCATGGCTTCGCACTCGGCGATGAAATGGGCGACTTTTTCGGAGTTGCCGAGTTCGGCGGTGAGAACGGCGGCCATGAACTGCACCGGGTAGTTGGCTTTCAAATACGCCGTTTGATAGGCGACCATCGCATAGGCGGCGGAGTGCGATTTATTGAAGCCGTATTGGGCGAACTTATTCAGCAAATCGAAAATTTCGTTGGCCTTCTTTTCGTCGATATTGTGGTGCTGTTTCGCGCCGGCGACGAATTTCACACGCTCCTTCGCCATGCCCTCGACATCCTTTTTGCCCATGGCGCGCCGGAGCATGTCGGCGCCGCCGAGCGTGTAACCTGCAATGACGCGGGCGCACTCCATAACCTGTTCTTGATAGACAATGATGCCGTAGGTTTCCTTGAGAACGGGTTCCAGCAGCGGGTGCGGATACTCGATGGTCGTTGGATCTTTTTTGCCGCGCGCGTAGTCGGGGATGAACTGCATCGGACCCGGGCGATAGAGCGCGGAAATGGCGTTGATGTCGTCTATATTGGAGATACCGACGAGTTTTGAGGCGTTTTGCATGCCGCCGGATTCGAGCTGGAAAACGCCGACGGTCTTGCCGGAGTTGAGCAGCTTGTAGGTGACCGGATCTTCGAGAGAAATTGTTTCTATGTCGAAGTTTAGGTTGACGGTGCGGCGAACATTTTCGACGGCGTCGGAGATGACAGTGAGCGTCTTAAGACCAAGGAAGTCCATCTTGAGCAAGCCTAGCTTGCCCACGGCGTTCATGTCGTACTGGACGGTAACGTCGCCTTCTTGCAGCGTGAGCGGGACAAATTCGTCGAGCGGCTTGTCGGTGATGATGATGCCGGCGGCGTGCTTGCCGGTGTTGCGGACCATGCCTTCGAGGACGCGGGCCTGGCCGACGATTTTTTTGGCGACGGGATTGCGCTCGATCTCGTTGCGAAGATCGGCGGACTTGGTGATAGCATCCTCCAGAGAGATGTTGATCTCGTCGGGGATCATTTTGGCGATACGGTCCGCTTCGGCATAAGGCAGGTCGTTGACGCGCGAGACGTCGCGGATGACCATCTTGGCACCGAGCGTGCCATAGGTGATGATGTTTGAGACGCAGTCCTTGCCGTATTTTTCGCGGACGTAGTTGATGACCTCCTCGCGGCGGCGCATGCAGAAGTCGATATCGAAATCGGGCGGGGAGACGCGTTCGGGATTCAGGAAGCGCTCGAACAGCAGGCCGAAACGAATCGGATCGATGTTGGTGATGGCGAGTAGGTAGGCAACGAGACAGCCTGCGCCGGAGCCGCGACCCGGGCCGACGGGAATATTGTGCGCCTTGGCCCAGTTGATGAAATCCCACACCACCAGGAAGTAATCGACAAAGCCTGTGACGTTGATGATCGAGAGCTCGTAGCCCATGCGCAGCACGAGCAATTCCTCGGGAGCGAGGCCGGAATAATCGGGAGCCTTGGGTTTTTCGCCGGGTGGGAGGTTCGTGAATTTGGCGAGGCGCTCGGCGACAATCGGGTGCGTCGCGATGGAAGGCTGGTCGACGTTGTAACGTTTTTTCAGGCCTTCGACGCAGAGATCGAAGAGATACGTGGCGCGATCGACCTTGATTTCTGGCGGTAGTGGATATCTCGGGTAGCGCTCGCTGCCTTTTGGAAACGGAATGGCGAGATCGCACATCTCGGCCACAAGCTGCGTATTGGTCAGCGACTCGGGGATTTCGCCGAAAATCTTGGCCATTTCGTCGCGCGATTTCAGGAAAAATTCGTTCGTGCTGAAACGCATCCGGTTCTCGTCGGCGATTTTTGCACCGGTCTGGATGCAGAGCATGGCGTCGTGCGGACCAGCGTCGGCGGCGTTGACGTAGTGAACGTCATTCGTGCAGATGACCTTGAGACTGAATTCTTCGGCGAGCTTGAGCAGGCCGGGAATAATTTTGCGCTGCTCGGGCAACCCGTGGTCTTGGATTTCGACAAAAAAGTTTTCGCGGCCAAAAACGTCGACGAAACGTGCCGTGGCTTTGCGGGCGTCTTCTTCTCGATCATGCAGAAGATGTTGCGGGACAATTGCCGCCAGGCACCCACTGAAAGCGATGAGCCCGCCGGAGTATTTCGTCAGGGTTTCCCAGTCGGCGCGGGGCTTGTAATAGAAGCCCTTAAGATGCGCATCGGAAACGAGTTTGAGGAGGTTCTGGTAGCCTTGGAGATTTTTGGCGAGGAGGCCCAAATGGTAGTAACTTTTACCGTCTTCCGCGCGGCCATTTTTCTCCAACCGGGAGTTTTCAACCAGGTAAATTTCGCAGCCGATAAGCGGCTTTATGTTTTTGTCCTTCGCGGCCTTATAAAATTCAATCGCACCAAACATATTGCCGTGGTCGGTGAGCGCGAGGGCCGTCATCCCGAGACTCGCGGTGCGGTCCATCAGGCGGTCGATCCGGCAGGCTCCATCGAGCAGGCTATAGTCAGTATGGACGTGGAGATGGACGAAGTTTTTGTCGGCGGAGGACACAGCTTCAGAGGGAACGACGGTTGATGGGTTTTTTCAAAGGGGAAAATGGGGTTGACGATGGAAAATTTATTCTGCCTATTCGTCGTCTTTTTCCGTTCACCAACCCGTCTGACAACATGCCCATCGAAATCAAAATCCGCAAAAACGAGCCCGTTGATCGTGCGCTCCGTCGCATGAAGAAGAAGCTCGATCGCGAGAACATCATCAAGGGTGTTCGTGCGAAGCGCTACCATGAGAAGCCGTGCGAAAAACGCCGTCGCAAAGAAAAGGTCATGGCCTTCACCGCGATGCTGCGCCGCCGTCACGCGGAATAAGCGACTATTTGCGTTTTGCTCCTTTTTCACGACCGCACTCCCGCACACGGAGCGCGGTCGTTTTCTTTTTGGCGTTGCGACCCGGCGCTGGAACCGTGTTTTAGGCGGGTAGGTCCTAGGAAACGGTTGTTCCATTGAAGCCAACGCTTTCACTTTCCACCAGTTGGTGTTCCCCGCGTCACAACGACGGTTACACGATGCTTCGCGAGATCGCGGACCTCGGGTTCACGCACGTGGAACTCAGCCATGGCATCCGCATCACGCTTGTGCCGGGTATTCTGAAGGCGGTTGAAGAAGGCGTGATCAAAGTCGGATCGACGCATAATTTTTGCCCGCTTCCAACAGGCATCACGCGGGCGGCCCCCAATCTTTTCGAACCATCTTCCAGCGACAGCCGGGAGCGCGACCAATGGCTTCGCCAAACTCAGCGTTCGATCGAATTCGCCGCGCAACTTAATGCCCGCGTGCTGGTCGTGCACCTTGGCAGCGTGCGATTTGGTCTGGTCGATCCAGTGAGGAAACTCGACGCCTACGCCGCACAACATCCCGGCGTCGATCTTGCGACCGACGTCGAGTATCAGGAACTTCTTTCGACCTCGCTCGCGAAAATGCGAAAACGCATGCGGCCTTATTGGGAGCGAGTCTTGCATTGCATCGAAGGCGTGCGCGCCTTCGCCGCCGAACGTGGCGTTGCGCTTGGCTTCGAAAACCGGGAAGGCTTCGAGGAACTCCCGCTCGACGCCGATTTTGAAAAGCTGATTTATGGCGTGGCGCAGCCCAACACGGTCGGCTACTGGCACGACACCGGCCACGCCGAGCTCAAGCAACGCATGGGTTTGCTCAAACACCGCGCGCATCTCGAAACCCACGCCGCCCGTCTGATCGGTTTTCACCTGCACGACGTCGACATCGAGGGCAACGACCATCAACCAGTCGGCGAAGGCACCATCGATTTTTCCATGATCAGTTCGTTTTGGAAACCGCATCATTTGCTCGTGCTCGAGTTCAGTCCCCGTCTCGAAGTTGAAGACGTGAAAATTTCAAAACAACGCATCGAGGCGTTGATGAAAAAGTAAACCTGAGCTCATTGCTCTTTCTTATGAAAACCCACCTCCGTCAGATTTGTGTGACGTTAACCGCCCTGGTCGCAGCGCTCTCGCTCCGAGCCGCCGGCGAAAATCCCGCTCCGGCGTCAGCTGCTCCAGCCGCTGCAACTCCCGCTGTGGCGCCAGCCGAGCCTGCTCCGAGCGCTGTGCAGACGGAGCTCAAACAATTGGTCGATAAAATCAAAACCAAGCTCCGCGCCGGTTCCCGGACCGAGGCGATGCTGGCCGAGGAGCTGAAAGGTTTCGATGCCATCCTTGCCGCGCACAAAGGCGAACAAAGCGAGGATCTCGCGCAAGTTCTGATGATGAAAGCCGGGCTCTACATCGAAGTATTTCAGAACGCCGAAAAGGGCGAAGCGCTGGTCAAACAAATCAAAACGGATTACCCCAATACCGAACTGGCCAAACAGACTGATAACATCCTGGCCATGCTGGCCCAAAGAAAAGAGTCCGAAAAGATGAAGGCGGCCTTCGCCGTCGGTGCGATTTTTCCCGGATTTGAGGAAAAAGATCTGAATGGACAACCGCTCTCCATCGCCAAATTCAAGGGCAAGATCGTCTTGGTCGACTTTTGGGCCACCTGGTGCGGACCGTGCGTCAACGAACTGCCCAACGTGATCGCCGCCTACAATAAATACCACGCCAAGGGCTTCGAAATCGTCGGCATCAGCCTCGACAAGGATGAAGCCGCGTTGAAGAAGTTCATTGAGGATAAAAAAATGCCCTGGCCGCAGTATTTCGATGGCAAAGGCTGGCAGAGCAAACTGGGCCAGAAATACAGTATCGACAGCATTCCCGCCACTTTCCTGCTCGATGGCGACGGCAAGATCATCGCCAAAAACCTGCGCGGCTCTGCGCTCGAAGCCGAGTTGGAAAAACACCTCGGTAAATAATCGAGCATTTTTTCCGACCGTGCAGACGGTCTAGCGAGCCGTCCGCATACGTTGGTTTTTTGCCGCGGGGACATCCGCGAAATCTCTTTCCAAGCCCGTCTCACCCGAGACGGGCTTTTTTTATCGCTGACGAAAAACTGTTGATCACGTCTTCCCTGGACGAAATCTCCCAGAGAGTTTGTAACTTAATAGATTACAAACTATCCGGTAGATCTAAAAAAGAGGATGGTCGTACATTCCACAACTGCGCAGTGCTTTTCTGAAAAATTCCAAGCTTTGCTTCCGACGTGGCTTGCGGTGGCGTTTAGCGTTTGCTGCTGGCGAGGAGTTCGGCGATCCACCGGCGATGCGGGCCGGAGAGAGTGATTGCGTCGAGCTTCGTCAGGGGCGTCCAGACCAACTCGGGATTTTTGTTGGCGGAGGCGAATTGTTTGGCAGCGAGATCCGAGCGAAAAATCGTCTCGGTGATCGCATAGCGCGTGATGCTTCGGCGGCGCACGGCTAGCGGCTCCTGGCCATGGAAATCGGTTTCATCCAGCCCGAGATCGGTCGCGCGAGGTAGTTCGTGTTGGTTGGCCAAGCGCTTCGACGCGGCATGAGCGCGATGGAGGAGGAGCGCGCCGTCGCGTTCGCACCAGAGGCGCGTGATGGCGACTTGTTCAATTTTTTTCGCGGCCAGGGCCGGATAGTCTTCAGGCGAACCTTCGCGGGCCGCGGCGCAAAACTCCAGCACCGGGCAAACCGTGCACAAAGGGCTCTGTCGATGACAAATGGTTGCGCCAAGTTCCATCATGGCCTGGTTGTGGTCGCCGGGCGAGTTGGGTGCAATCAGCGAGTCGGCGAGCGGTTTGAAGGCCTTGGCCGCGCTCGCGGAATCGCGAAACTCCGTGGCATTCGCGGTCAAGCGCGAGAGAATGCGCACTACGTTGCCGTCGACGCAAGCCGCCGGCTCGCCAAACGCGATGCTTGTGATCGCCGCCGCGGTATAGGGTCCGACTCCGGGTAATTCCTGCCATGCTTGGGGTGTGCGTGGTGGTTCGGAAAGCGCGGCAACGGCTTTGGCGAGCTTGTGCAAGTTTCGGGCGCGTGAATAGTAGCCGAGGCCCTCCCAGAGTTTGAGCACGCGGTCTTCCGAAGCGGCGGCGAGCGAGGCGAAATCCGGCAATTCCTCAAGCCAGCGGACGAAATAGGGCAGGGCGGTTTTCACCTGCGTCTGCTGGAGCATGAGTTCGCTTACGACGGTTTTGTAGAGCGACGGAGCCTCGCGCCAGGGCAGCTTGCGCCGGTGCACGCGGTACCAATCGAGCAGAGCTTGCTGGAAATCGGCACGAAGGGCCCGGGAAGTTATGAGGTCGATTTTGGCCACGAAAGTTCACAAGAAGTCACAAAAATCCCGCCATGTAAAAGCCTGCTGTCATTTTCGTTGGTTTTGTGGTTTTTTCTTTGCCACAAAAAACCATGCCCAAAAAGTCTTTCGACGACGCTGACGCACCGAAGAAACTTTCCAGCTACACGGTCAAACTCGATGACGTGCAGATGGAAAAGCTGAAGTCCATCTGCGTTTCGCGCAATTGGGAGCCGTTTGAAGTCGCGTATTCCCGTTTCGCCTTCAAGGCCGAGCACCTCAAACTCAATGTCACCGCCTACACCAGCGGCAAAGTCGTCATCGCCGGCAAGGGCACCGAGGACTTCGTGCGCGACACGATCGAGCCTGAGGTGACCGGTCAGGCCAAACTCGGCTACGACGAAGTGCTGCATCCCGACTGGTACGAACCGCACGCCGGCCTCGACGAAAGCGGCAAGGGTGACTTCTTTGGCCCCGTGATTGCTGCGACAGTGATCGCCGACCGTTATGCGATTGAACTTTGGATCAAGGCAGGGGTTAAGGATTCGAAGAAAGTCACCGAGTCGCAAATCATCAGACTCGATAAACTCATTCGCGACACGCCGGGCGTTTCCGTGCGCACCTGTTTCAGCGGAATGCCGAAATACAACCAGATGATGGCGCGTCCTGGCCAAAATCTGAACCGGCTGCTCGCTTGGTTGCATGCGACGGCGTTGACCGACGCGCTCGAACGCAAACGCGTGAAATGGGGTTTGCTCGATCAATTTACCGAACAGCCGCTCGTGCAGCGCGAACTGGAGCGCAAGGAAATCAAAGACTTCGAACTACGCATGCGGACCAAGGCTGAAGAAGACCCGGTTGTTGCTGCGGCTTCCATTGTCGCTCGTGCGGAATATGTGCGGCAGATGCACGAGCTCTCGAAAAAATTTGGCGCCCCGCTGCAAAAAGGTGCCAGTGCGCTGGTGAAACAACAGGCGAGCGAAATTATCCAAAAATTTGGTGCGCGTGCGCTCGGCGATTTCGCGAAACTGCATTTTCGCACTGCCTACGAAGTTGTTTCAGCAGCCGGCAAACTCGACGAACTGCCATTGCAGGAGCCCAAAGAGCGGGTGGAGTGGTGAGCGATCACTGCTAACTAGGGTTGCAGTTATTGTGCCGTTTAGGTGGTTCGTCGACGAACCACCGACGGTATTTTTGAAACATGTTTGTACCTAGGATTATAGTTTAGAGATTTTTTAAAAATATCATAGCCGCACAACTCCGGCTGTAGGGGCGCAGTCTTGCTGCGCCCGGTTTGGTTTTGCCACAGAAAGGGCGCAGCAAGACTGCGCCCCTACGAAGACAGCTCGGTTCATAACACCGATTTGCGGCTACAATTTTATTGTATGTGCTCTAGAATCCATTCTCTGGAGATCGCTGTGTACGGAACTGATGCTGAGCGAAGATTTTGGGAGAGACGAAAAAGACTTGGGCGTGGAGACGCAACGCTTCGCAAAACGAAGATTGAATATAGAACCATCGATTTCGGGTTTAGGCGCGTATTGCGCAACAATGCGCATGAAGAACGGCTCGTTGTTGCGAACTTTTAAAATATAGATCGGCGCGTTCCCACAACTATCCTAGCACGCTGCCTGTTATATATGCGCCGAAATCGTCCGTCTGTCATGACGAATGGAAGGCGCATTGCGTGGGCGGCGCTGGAAATACCTCCAACAAAAAGTCAGCACCATGCCTCGTTCAAACCAAGCTTCTCCCTGTTTGTTTTCGTTTGGCCGTTTATTTCTATCTATTTGTGCCCTCTTTGCCGTGAGTGCAGTTCTCAATGCACAAACCGGGCAAACCGGCACGGTTTCGGGTTATATATTTAACGCCGGTACAAAAAATTATATCAGCAACGTCGAAGTAAAGGACCAGGAAACCGGCAAGACCGCCGTAACGGATGCCGATGGTCGCTTCGATCTTACCCTGCCGGCCGGTCCGCATAAACTGACGGTCACATACGCCGGCTTGGACACCCGCACGGTGGATGTCGAGGTGGTGGCGGGACAAAGAGCCACGCCGGAAATCGGACTCACCAATAGCGATTACGGTGCCGAAACGATTGTCATGGACCAATTTGTTGTCGCTGGCACAAAAGAGGGCAGGGCGGCGTCAATTGCTCAACAGAAACAAGCGGACGTTCCAGTGAACGTCATTTCCTCGGATGAATTCGGAAATATCGCAGGTGGAAATGTCGGTGATTTTCTCCGCAATGTGCCCGGTATATCGATCGAGTATTCGGGCCCTGATCCTCGCTGGGTAAGCGTTCGTGGTATGAATCCGAACATGACCGCGGTGACCGTCAATGGCATGCGCGGAGCCAGCGCCTCCAGCGCCAATCAAAATCGCCGTTTCGAATTCGATCAAACCTCTCTCCAGGACGTCGAATCCATTGAAATTTTTAAAACTCCCAATGCATCGCTCGAAGCCGATACCGGCGGCGGATCGGTTAATATTGTGAGCAAAAGTGCATTTAAACAGAAAGGTCGCCGTATCAACTATTCGGTGCTGGCCAATGCCATTAGTAGTGATGTCACGTTTGGGAAAACCGTTTTTCCTGAAGATGGGTCTTCGGAATATACGAGCAAGATTCGTCCAGGCGGCACTTTTTCGTATTCGAATTCTTTCTTTAACAACCGCCTCGGCGTGACTTTCACGGCTAACTATAACGAGTATTTCGTTAATTCACATAGCGCCAACACCAACTATGCCGCAACCAATAGCATAGCGGCCTTTAATGCCAACGGCCCGGTGTTGCTCGATTCTCCGACCGGGTTGCACGCGCGAGGATTTACTTACGGCATCAATCCGATCACGACTCAGCGCACTGCGGTTTCACTCAATCTCGACTTTCGTCTCACCGATTCGACCACGCTATGGGCGCGAAGCCAGGTCAACACGAGCCAGCTCCGCGGTGGCGGTCGCTCGCTCGACGTGGGCGTCAACGCGCCCACGGTGACACCTCCGGCGACCAACGGCGTCGCGGCTGGCTGGACGGCCTATTCGTTGACCGCCTTGGGCGATGGCACTGCGACCGCCGCTGCCGCTGCAACGAGCAACAGCAGTACGTTTGCCCATGTCGCGGGCGAATTTCTCGATAAGGTTGGCGCTGACACCAAGTTCGGCATCGGTTCGAATACCAAGGTGGGGCCATGGAAAATCGACACCGCGCTCGGCCTGTCTCTTTCGACGAATCACTATCGAAATATGGGCAGCATGCCGGTGCCGCAGGTGGATCTTTATCTCCGTGGCATCAGTTATCGTTTCGACCAGCCGCCAGGTACCAATTATCCCACCTTTACCCAGCTGAGTGGTCCGGATATTTATGACCTCTCCAATTATGTCAGCCGCGTCAGCACCAGCGCCACCAGCCGGGTAAGCGGCACGAACGTGGGCGTGAACGATGCCAACGGTGTTCGCATTTTTTATCCGTCGACGTCGACGGGCTCGGGTCAAACAGCCATTACTTATCCGGACGTATCGACGGAGGGTTCTCAATATGCGCCTTTCCAGCTGCGCAATTCGCGTCGTGCCGGTGCCACCGACAAGTTCTTCACCGCGAAATTCGATGTGCGGCGTGACTTTGCCACGCACTTTCCGATCTACGTTCAAGGTGGTGGTAATTTCCGGCGGCAGGATCGGTCAACCAACCGTGAGGGACAAACACGCTGGCTTTATGCGGGCCCCGACGGAGTCCTGGGGTCGGCAGATGACTACACGACTCTTAACCTCGACCAGTTCAAATCGACCAAGATCGACGACACTTACGGTCCCTATCGTCAATTGCCTTACTACGATCTCGCGGCGATCAATACTTACTTCCAGAACAACCGGAATCTATTCAAGGAGGACGTTTCCTATCGGATCGAGACCGAGGCTGCTTTTGCGAAGTCGATCACCGAGAAAGTGACCGGCGCCTACGCCATGTCCGGAGTCCGGTTCAACAAGCTCAATGTGCTTCTTGGCTTGCGCTTCGAGCGTTCGCAAGATGCGGGTGAAGGCCCCGCGGTTGACAACGAGACGGCTCGCGACGTGGCGGTTGCCGATCTGTTGGCTTATGTAAATAGTCAGGGCTACGCGACGGTGAACGCTGCGCCCGCAGCCGTTCGCAGTGCGTTTCGCGCCGACGCGGCTAAATTGTCGCGGATTCGTTATGCGAAGCGGACCACGTCCTCGCAGGAGTACAGCGATTTTTATCCAAACGTACAACTGCGCTATTCGATCACAAAGGATTTTATTGTTCGCACCAGCTATAATAAATCGATCAGCCGTCAGGACTTCGCTGATATTATGCCGGGCTACACGGTGGCCTCGGCGGGCAGCAACGGACCGGATCTCAATAACGTCACCATCAGCAACACCAAACTAAAACCGGTTTATTACAATAATTACGATCTCAGTATGGAATACTATTTTGAGAAAGGCGGACTGCTTTCAGCCAGCATATATTATAAAGATTTGAAAAACTATACGATAACAACCACGGAAACAATTCTTCCAGGCGTTGACTATGGCTATAATTTAAGCGGCTACATCGGCGACAATCTCACGCGAAAGATCAATTCCGGCACAGCGAAGTACAAGGGTATTGAATTGTCATATTCGCAGCGGTTGGGTTCTCTGATCAATGCCCTGCGTGATTTCGACGCATTTGCGGGCTTTACTTACCAGCAGGCAAGCGCGAACACCACGTTCGGCGGCTCTGCTACGCAAGCGACCAATTTGCCGATGACAGGCGTGGTGCCGCGCATGTTTAACGTGGGTGTTAACTATCGCCACAAGGCGCTGAACGCCCGCGTGATTTACAATTGGAAGAGCGCTTACGCCAATGCTGTCACGGTGAACAACCTCGTTCCGACCAATCCAATGATTCGCTACTGGGACGATCGCGGCACTTTCGACATTTCAACGTCATATGATATTTATAAAAAGCACGCTGTGTTTCTCGACGTCAGGAATATCGGGAACGTTCCTTCCCGAGAATATATCGTGAATAAAAGCTATACCCGTTCGTATGCGATTAACGGCGCGACGCTTTACCTCGGTATCAAGGGGACCTTCTAAAACGCAGGACCGAAAGGACCATGATTTCAAAAGCCTTTTGTTAGGGATTGGGTATTATACGTCTGTTGTTAACGGCGCGCCCTTGGTGTGGGCGCGCCGTTTTTTTGTCACGAGCAAGGTCGTTAGTTGCGAACTTTGCGGAGGGACTGAGGTGCGGGAGGAAAGCAGAGGTTAGTTTCCGAACTCCGTGAGCCACAAACCGAAGACCGTCTTCGGGAAATTTCGCGCCTTGGATGATTTTTTTCGTGGCACTGTTCGTCATCTGCAGAAGCGCATCGAATGCGCAACGATGCGCGCGTCGTATCAGTTGAGGAAAAGGCGAAGGGAACACTAGTTCTCATGCAAATCCCCAACCCCGCGCTTTTCACGGTCTGACGACCACTCTGGTCACGCCCTGGAAAGATCTTTGTTTTTATGGCCACGATTTTCGTTTCGAACCCAAAACAGCCACATGCGTTGACCGCATTTTCGAAAGTGATGCGCGCTTTCGCAAAGGCCCGGTATCTCGCGGGGTTCGTTGTCAGCGGTTGTGTTTTAATGGGTGTTGCGCGGGCCCAGACGACAGTCTTGAACGACACGTTTGGCGGTGGCAGCACGATCAACAGTGGCGGACCTTTGCCGGCCAACCCTTCCGTTGACGCGACTGCTTATCAGCAAATCGCTGCTAAGACCTTCAACCCTAATCCGCCCACTATCGCGGCGGGTCATTTTCGCCACGGCATTGTCGGGACAACTTCGGGGTTCAATCACATTCAGGCGCTTTTCGCGCGATATCCGGTGAAGCTCGTGAATACAGGTGATTACCTGGAAATGACCGTGACATTCACGAATGAAACCGGGCTTTTCCTCGCTAATACCACCAGCACGCTGATGTTCGGGCTTTTTAGCTCCGGTCAAATCCAGCCCGTGCCAGGTGGGTTGAACGGCACCGGTTCGAACGCGCTGGCTGGCTACGCGCAGAATTGGACGGGCTACGTGAACCGCATTTTTTATACGGGCGGCAGTAATGTATTTTTCACCCGCCCCGCGAAGCTGGCGACCGACGCAAATAATCAGGACGTGCTCTACAACTACGGTGGGGGTGCCCAGATTGGATCGGCAGCGACGTCGACGCTGCCGGCGTCGACCGCGGGAGACCAATTCACGTTGGTTTATCGCATCACCAAAGCGAGTGCAGCCACGGTCACCTTGTCATCCGCCCTTTATTCGGGAGCGCTCGCGAGCGGAACCGCCTTATATACACAAACGGCCACCAGCACGACCTCGCAGGCATTTTTCGACACCTACGACGCGTTTGCCATCGGGTATCGCGCGAATGGCAGCGTGCCCACCATTCAGGATATCAACGCCATAAAAATCATAACCACGGGCCAGGTTATAGTTATTCCCGTCATTACCACGCAGCCGATCAGTCAGACCAAATCCGTCGGCGAAAGCGTCACGTTGACGGTGAACGCTGATGGTGGGGCAGGCACGGTGCTTTCGTATCAATGGAAAAAAGAGGGCGTGGCGATTCCCGGTGCGACGACAAACACCTACGCCATCGGCAGTGTCGCCCTGACCGACGCGGGCAACTATTCGGTGGTTGTCACTGACACCGCCGGGTCGACCACGAGTGCCAACGCGCTTCTCACCGTGACAAACGGAGCCGTTGCACCCGCGATTTTGACCGAACCAACCGGAGCCACCATACTCGTTGGCGATTCGAAAACGTTTTTTGCTCAGGCCAACGGCACCGCTCCGCTGACCTACCAATGGCAGAAGAGTCCGGACGGTATTGCGCCATACACGGCTATCGCCGGAGCTACAACCGATACGTATGCTATAACTAACGCGGCCCTAACCGATGCAGGTTGTTACCGGCTTGTCGTCACTAACTCACTTGGCTCGGCGACTAGCGCGGTGGCCACGCTCGTCGTCAATCAAGCGCCCGCCATAACGACCCAGCCTATTGGAACAACTTTGGCATCAGGTTCCGCCTACACCCTGACTGTTGCCGCCACGGGAACTCCGGCTCCTGTCTACCAATGGCAGCTCAACGGAGTCGCAATTTCCGGTGCGACGAGCGCCAGTCTGCCCTTAACTCTCAGCAGTGCCAATTCCGGCTATTACAGCGTGGTTGTAACCAATGCCGTGTCCAGCGTGACGAGTTCGTCCGTTTATGTCGGCGTGCCAAGCACGCAGACCGTGACTTTTGCTCCCGGCAACAACGCCACCGGGCTTGCCGTCGATCAGCAGTTCCGCCTGGTGTTTCCTTCCGCGCCGAAGCTCGGACGCTCTGGAAAATTCCGCATCCACGACGCGGCCAACGATGCGGTTGTCACCATGATCGACATCTCCGAATTTGTTTCCTTCACACTCTTTAGCGCCACGGTCGTGAACTCCAAAATTCAGACTGTGCAGGGCAAGCAGATGTACTATCTCCCGGCCGCGATTTACGGAAACGAAGTTTGGATCACGCTTCCGGCGGCGCAACGGCTCGCGTATGGAAAAACCTACTACGTGACGATGGAGGCAGGATTCCTGCTCGATTCCACCAACGCCTCTGTGCCTGCCATCACCAGTCCGACCGCCTGGCGGTTTTCCACCAAAGCTTCTGGTCCCGTCGCGCCCACCCCCAGCACCGGACCGACCGAAATCACGGTCGGCACCGATGGCACCGGGGACTTCGCCACGATTCAGGGCGCGGCCGATTGGATTCCCCAGAACAATACCCTGCCGCGAACGATCCGCGTTCTTCCCGGGGTGTATCGTGATACTGGATACTTTGCCCAAAACCGAAATTTCGTCACGCTCCTCGGAGGCGGCATCACCCGCAACGACGTAAAACTGATCTACCATTACGGAAATGAAGTTTATGGTTCGGGAGCGCGCGGTCTCGGTTCGCTGCGCATCGACAGCCACGATGTCACTGTTCGCAATCTCACCGTCGACGACGAGGTTTACCTTGCCGTGCCGAACCTTGCCGGCACCGGCAATCCCGCCGCGCCCGCTTTCGCCGGTCCCATTCAAACCGTCGCTTCAACGGGGAATCGCCTCATTTTTGACAACGTCCTCATCAAAGGCGGCCAGGATACGCTCTACACCATTTCCGGCATCACGTATTTCTACAACTGCGAGATCTGGGGCAGCGTCGATTTCATTTACGGCGATGCGCTGGCCGTTTTCGATCGCTGCAACATCGTTGAAATCCGGAATACCGGTGGTCCGATTTGCGCGCCCAGCACGCCTTACGCTCAGCCTTACGGCGAAGTTTTTCTCAACTGCCGTTTCCCCCGGGCGCTCATCGCCAACGGCTACCCCTATGATGTCGGGGCCAACACCACGACCTTCTGCCGGCCGTGGCGTCAAGATGGCCACGTTGCCATCATCAACTGCCAGCTTGATACACAAATCAGCACCAAGGGTTGGTCCGAATGGGATGGGCGGGAAAACACCCAGCGCGCCCGGGAGTACGGCTCTACTTTAATCGGTGGCGGCCCGGCAACAACTATTGCCCAGCGACAAGCTGCCGGTGCTTACTGGGTCAATACCATCGATCCCGATTACACCAACGCTGCGATGTCTCCCACCGATCCATTGCTCGTCGCACCTGGTGGCATCGCCAACCGCACCGCGGTCGACGTAAATCCCGTCGATTACACAATCGACGCAATCTTCGGACACACCTATTTTGCCCTCGGCACTTGGAGACCGTGGATTGCTCCGCGCATCGCCACGCACCCCGTGGGACAATCGGTTGGCACCAACCAATCACTTTCCTTCGTCGCTATGGCCACCGGCACTCCGGCACCCACCTACCAATGGTACAAGGACAACGTCGCCATCTCCGGCGCCACGTCTGCCACCTACAGTATTGCGAGTGCCAGCGTTGGCGACGCCGGGAGTTATACCGTTGTCGCGTCCAATGTCGCTGGCACCGCTACCAGCAACGCCGCAGTTCTAACCGTCAGCGGCGGCATTGCACCAACCATAACCACTCAACCCACCTCACAAACCATCAACGTCGGCGGCTCGGCCACTTTCACCGCCGCTGTCGCAGGCGACGCTCCGCTCGCATACTGCTGGCAGAAATCGATCGACAGTGGCGCAAGCTTCTCTGACCTCCCGGGTGCAACGTCCTTAACCTATACCGTTTCTCAGGCCCAAATATCAGCGGCTGGTCAATATCGTTTCATCGCCACAAATCTTGTCGGCACCGCCACGAGTTCCGTCGCGACGCTCACTGTCAATGCATCATACGCTCCGCTTACCCCTGATGGTTTCGCGGCCGCCGTTACCGGTGGCGGCGCACTCACACCGACGGTCGTTACAACCGCGGCCGCTCTGAAAACCGCCGCCGAGTCGGCCGCGCCTGCGGTTATCACTGTCTCTGGCACGCTCAACCTCTCCGCTTCCGGCGGCAACATTAAGGTCAAATCCAACAAGACCATTCAGGGCATCGACGGCAACGCCACGATCATCGGCAACATCAACATCGGCAGTGGCGTCGAGAATGTCGTTCTTCGCGGCCTCAACATCACCAATCCGGGCACCACGCTCGATGCCGAGGGAAAATATACCGATGGCGGCGATGGCATTTCCATCGATGCGGGCAAATACGTTTTTATTACCCATTGCACCTTGTTCGACTGCGCCGACGGTATGATCGATACGCGTCTCGGTGCGGATTTGGTGACGATCTCGTATTGCGAATTCTACTACACGGCAGCGCAGACGAATCATCGCTTCACCATGATCTCCGACGGTCTGCTCATCCGCGACGCCAGTGATGTCGTCATTGCCGCCGGTGCTCCTTTGCGGATTACGATGCATCACAACTGGTGGTCCGATCGCTGCGACCAGCGTCAGCCCTCGAGCACCAACGGTCACATCCATCTCTTCAACAATTATTGGAATACGCCGGGTAATAGCTATGCGGCCCTCGCGCGCGACATGGCGCAGTTCCTTTCCGAATCCAACACCTATGTTTCGGTTAATAATCCGCTTTCGAAATCCGATAACAACCCTCTCCTCGACAACGGTCTGATCCGCCAAATCGGCAACAGTTACACGAACTGCACCGGCACCACCGATGCTGGCACGGATACGGTTTTCACGCCGGGATATAGCTACGAACTTATTCCTACCGCCAGCGTCGCTTCCACCGCGACAAACTATGCGGGTAACACCTTTGGAGCGGCTTCGCCTTCGCTCCCCTCCACTGCGAGCGCCACTATCGCCGGTCCAACGGACAGCGTTGCGTCGGGTGCGGCGTTTACGCTGACTGCCGTGCCGACGGGTTTCATTGCCGCTTCGCACCAGTGGCGTTTGAACAATTTCAATGTCACCGGTGCCAACAGCGGCACGTACACGGTCGCCAGTGCTCAAAGCGCCAATGCCGGGGTCTATACTGTTGCTATCACCAATTCCGCCGGCAATACGCTCGTCAGTGCGCCGCTCACGATCAACGTTTCTTCGTCGAGTTCGTCTTCCAGCAGCAGTTCGAGTTCCTCTTCGTCCAGTTCTTCATCTTCCTCCAGCAGTTCGAGCTCATCCAGCAGCTCTTCGTCTTCGAGCTCCAGTTCGTCGTCCAGCTCCAGCAGTTCGTCGTCTTCCTCAAGCAGCGGAAGCGGAAGTTCTTCTTCCGGCGGCGGTGGCCAGGGCGGCGGCTGCTTTAATCCGTGGATCACGGGCATCGTTATTCTGATGATGGTGCGGCGGCTGCTGGATAAAAAAGACAAGATTCACGAAAGCTGAAAACCGTTTGGAAGAGCTAAAAATTTGTTTACCCCAACCCATACCCCCATGAATACCCCACGCTTTAGGTTCACTTGAACCAATATCGGTAACTACAGCACTCAATTCCGCTTTCCGCTCCGGACCAGGATTTGTCCGACAACTTTGCACCACCAAAGTTGCTGCGTGTGCTTCGTCGGGCACTTCTGTGCTGTTTACAATTTTCTCGATTACCCATCGAGAATCGACCCATGCGCGGGAGCTCAGGTTTCCTTGCATGTTGTCAGCCACGATAGACCACAAAAATCAAACCCCACGCTTATGTCTCGTTATACCATACTACCCCGCGCGCTGGCCTTGCTGGCGCTTTGTCTCGCTCCGCTCGTTTCGTATTCAGCTGATGGTTACGGCCGCAATGCCACCGGAGGCGCCGGCGGCACGACCGTAACTGTGACCACGGCCGACGCTTTCAAGGCGGCGGTCGCCTCCACCGCCACGTCCACCATTATCGTTTCAGGTACGATCGATCTGGGGGCAAGCGGAAAGGCGAACATGTCCACCGGTAACAAAACGATCAAGGGCGCCAACACGAGCGCCACGGTCAAAGGCACCATCCAGTTGAGCAGCGTCAACAATGTCATTATTCAAAACCTCAACATCTCCGCGAACACGGGAGCCGCTGGCACCAACGACGGCATCACCGTCTATGGTTCCACCAACGTCTTCATCACCAAGTGCACGATTTACGACTGCACCGATGGCAATTTAGATATCGTTCATGGTTCGGACTACGTGACGGTCTCGTGGTGCAAGTTCTATTATACGCGCAACAACGGCCACAACTTTTCCAACCTTATCGGCTCCTCCGATACCGACACGGGTGGTTACCACATCACATACCATCACAATTGGTGGAGCACCGGTTGCATGCAACGTATGCCTGCCGATCGGTTCGGGCCCTGCCATATCTACAACAATTACTTCGATTGTGCCGGCAACGACTATTGCACCACCGCGCGCAATGTCACGCAGCAGCTTAACGAGAACAATTACTACAACGGGGTGAAGAACCCGCTCGCCAAGGTCGACAGCGGCAAACTCAAGACGTCCGGTAATGTCTTCAACAATTGCACCGGCACGCAGACTTCGAGTTCCGACAGTGTCTTCACGCCAAATTATGGCTACACCCTCGACACCGCTGCCAACGCGATGACCCGAGTCAAGGCCGGCGCCGGCAACCGATAAAAATTAATCGTCTAGATCGGAGGGAAGGGTGCTTTCGCAAAAAGGCATCCTTCCCTTTGTGTCCGATGCCATTTTCCCTAAAAACCGAACTAAGCGGGAAAACTAAAAGTTACCGGATCTCGTCGCCGTCCTTACCGGCATTTCCGCTCAAAAAATCAAAATCCAACTCCTTACACTGATGAACTTCTTCAAAAAACTATTCGTTGTCATTTCTCTCGCGGCCGCCGCCTCCTCTCATGCCGCCACGATCTACCTGATCGGCGATTCGACGGTCTGCAATTATAGTTCGACCTATTATCCCCGCACGGGCTGGGGCCAGGTTTTCGGCAGTTCCTTCAAGACCACGATCACCATCAGCAATAAAGCGCTTTCTGGTCGGAGCTCGAAGAGCTTTTACGATGAAGGCGCCTGGACGCCGGTTAAAAACGCCCTGAAGTCCGGCGACTACGTTTTCATCCAATTCGGCCATAACGACGAAAAATCGGATGATCCCACGCGTTATACCGATCCATACACCACCTACCAACAGTATCTCACGATCTACATCAACGACGCTCGTGCAAAAGGAGCGATTCCAATTCTGGTCACCCCCGTCGAGCGCAACAGTTGGAGCAATGGCGTGGTCAAAGCCACTCATGGAAATTATCCCGCCGCCATGCGGGCGCTGGCTTCTGCAAAAGGAACTCCCCTGATCGATCTCACCGCGGGCAGTACCAGCAAATACAATTCACAGGGACAAACCTATACCACGTGGAGTATCTTTATGAACCTCAAAGCCGGACAATACTCCAATTACCCGAATGGCAATACGGATAACACGCACTTCCAGCTGAACGGCGCCAACATCATTGCAAGTCTTGTCGTTGGCGCAGTCCGAAGCAGCAGTAATGCACAACTGAAAGTGCTGGCCACATACCTCAAATAGTTCGCGCATCTCGCCCTCGCTTCTCTCCAGCTATCTCTCTCCGTGAACGGCATTCTGCCTGACACGGTCAACCACAACCCTGCAAAAATACCCCTATGAAAAGGCTATCATTAATCCTCGCGGTGGCTGCTTTCGCGCCTGCCGCTTTCGCTGCCACACGCAGTGTTCCATCGCAGTACTCCACCGTTCAGGCCGCCGTGAATGCTGCTGCCTCCGGCGACACGATTAGCATCGCCAACGGCACCTATACCGAACAAGTCACCATTCCCAGCGGCAAGAACGGCCTGAAGATCGTCGGCGCCAGTCAGACCGGCGTCATCATCACGGCCGGACTCAATCAGAAGGCGATGGTCGTCAATGCCAACGATACCACGTTTTCCTATCTAACTATTCGCAACACCGCAGGTCTGACCGCCGGCAATACCAGCCCCGCTGTTTATGTCTATGGCAGCCGAACCGAGTTCTATCGCTGTTACATCAATGGCTCGCAAGACACGATCTATCTCAGCGGAGGTCCCAACTATTTCGCCCTGAGCGAAATCCGAGGCAGCGTGGATTTCATTTACGGAGGCGCCGCATGCTTCTTCACCTCGTGCAACATCCGGCAAATGCGCCCAACCGGCGGTTACGCGACTGCTCCGAACACTGCACAGACGCAGACTTACGGTCTCGTTTTCAGCAGCTGCACATTCAATAGCGCGAGCGGGGTCGCCGCCGGCAGTTCTACCTTCATGCGCCCTTGGGGTCCTTACGGCCAGACTGCTGTCATCAACTGCACGGTGGATGCCAGCATCTCCGCTGCGGGCTGGAGCGCCTGGGGCGGCCGCGAAGCCACTTGCCGTGCATATGAATATGGCACCAAAACCACTTCAGGCGCTACAGTCAACTTGTCCACTCGTGCATCCTGGTGCGTCCGCCTTTCTGCCTCTCAAGCCGCCACCTACACCAGAAGCAACGTTTTGGGTGGTTGGACTCCGCCGATCCTATAAGGGAATCCATCAAATACCTCTAAAATAAGGCGGCGCTCGGAACAAATTCCCAGCGCCGCCCGGAATTTTTAACCGGTGCAGAATGCGCCGGCCTTGAAAATAGAACCACAAACTCCACGCATCATATGAAACGTTTTATTACACTCCTCGCAGTGGCTGCCCTCGCGCCCGCCGCTTTTGCCGCCACACGCAGCGTGCCTTCGCAATATTCCTCCGTTCAAGCCGCCGTGAACGCCGCGGCCTCGGGCGATACCATCAGCATCGCCAATGGCACGTACACTGAAGCCGTAACAATCCCCAGCACCAAAACCGGTCTCAAGCTGGTCGGCGCCAGCCAAAGCGGCGTCATTCTTCGCGTGACCACCGCCTCGCAAATCGCACTCACCGTCAACGGCGCCGACACCACGATCAGTTACATGACGATCTCGAATACCGCTGGTGAAACTGCTGGCCAAGCTTTGGCCTGCCGCGTCAACAGCAAGCGCGTCGAGTTCTACCGCTGTTACCTCCTCGGCTGGCAGGATACCATTGGCATTTGGGATGGCGCCGTCGTTTATATGAAGCTCTCCGAAATCCGCGGGAGCGTAGATTTTATCTACAGCGGCGGCACCGCTTTTTTCGAAAGCTGCAATATCCGCCAGATCCGCACGTCCGGTGGCCCGTGCACCGCTCCCAGTACGCCCCAGACGGTGACCTACGGATTGGTTTTCAGTGCGTGCACTTTCAACCGTTCCAGCAACGTGGGCAACAACACCACTACCTTCATGCGTCCCTGGCGCGAATACGGTGAGACGGTGATTATCAATTGCTCGATCGACAGCCATTTCACCGCCGCCGGTTGGAGCGCTTGGGACGGACGCGAAGCCACGTGTCGCGCTTACGAGTACGGCACCAAGACGCTCGCTGGCGCCACGGTCAATTTGTCAACTCGCGCTTCGTGGGTGAAACGCCTCACGTCCGTCGAGGCTGCAACTTATACGAGGAGCAACGTCCTCGGTGGTTGGACTCCTCCGCTGTAAATTTTGGGTGTCAGTGTATTGGGTATCGCAACTGGCCTCCTTCGGGAGGTCAGTTTTTTTTATCTCGCTGTCATGGCCTATAATTCGACGGCACGGCCGGACGGTTTTCTGTTACTCGCGCAACAATGCGCACGTCTTTGTCATGGCGTCGCCTTGCGACCGTATTCTCATAGTCACTACGAAAATTCCATGCGCTCAATCATCAGCTGTCTCGTTGTAACCCTTTTTCTGTCTTCCGGCGCACTCTTCGCCGCTACGCAACCAGACAACACGCCACCAAAGATCCGCGTCGTGCTGGTCGGCGACTCTACTGTAACGGATAACGCGGGTTGGGGCCTCGGCTTTCAACAATTTCTCTCCGACCGGATCGAGTGCACCAACTTGTCCAGAGGAGGGCGCAGCTCGATGAGTTTCATCAAGGAAGGGCGGTGGGTGGAGGCGTTAAAGCTCAAAGCCGACTACTATTTGATTCAATTCGGGCACAACGATGAACCCGGCAAACCCGGACGTTCGACGGAGCTCGACGAATACCGTCGCTATATGAATCAGTACGTCGACGAGGCCCGCGGCATCGGAGCGCAGCCTGTACTTGTCACTTGTCTCGTACGCCGGCAGTTCGACAAAGACAACGATCACAAAATTACTTCCAGTCTGACACCCCGCGTGGAAATCATCCGCCAGATCGCGGCGGAGAAAAAGGTGCCGCTTGTCGAACTACACGACCGCAGCAAAGCGCTTTGCGAGCAGCTGGGTCGTGAAGACTGTTATGCCTTCAGTCCGAAAAAAGACGGCGGCGTCTACGATGGCACACATCTTGATGCCAAAGGCGGCATTTTATTTGCGCGGCTCGTCGTCGATGAACTTCGAAAAGCCGTGCCAATTCTTTCGCCAAACCTATTAGCTGAACCAAAAACAACCACGATTGCCGCCAAGGAAACCGCCTACGACGCCGTGGTCTCATTCGACGGTTCCGGAACGCATACGACCGTGCAAGCCGCGATCAATGCCGCACCGGCGGAGCGCACTGCGCCCTTTGTGATCCTGATCAAACCCGGCGTTTACAAGGAACATGTTTTTATCCCGAAGGATAAAACTTATATTGCGCTTCGTGGGGAATCGAACGAATTGAAGGCCACAGTCATCACGCTCGATACCAATGTTGGCTCTGTCGATGCGGTCGGCAAAAAACTGACTACTCGCGAAAGCGCAACGGTCCTGATCCAAGGCGCAAACTTTTCCGCCGAAAACATCACGTTCGAAAACACGACGACCCGCGAACAGCATATTCAAGCGCTCGCGATGTACGTGGAAGCCGACCGGGTGAGCTTCAAGAATTGCCGTTTCCTCGGGTGGCAGGATACACTGCGCGTCGACAACGGACGCCAATATTTCAAAAACTGTTATATCGAAGGTCACGTCGATTTTATTTACGCGAGCGGCACGGCGGTTTTCGACCATTGCGAAATTCACTGTAAGGCCGACGGCTATATTACGGCTGCTTCAACTCCCGCTGGAAACAAGTTCGGCTTCGTCTTTCTCGACTGTCGTGTGACCGCGGCGCCCGAAGTGATCAACGGAGTGTATCTGGCGCGTCCCTGGCGCGAATACAGCGCGACGGCATTTCTCCGCACCGAACTGCCGGCAAAGATCCATCCCGAAGGCTGGCACAATTGGGGAAAGCCCGAACGCGAAAAGACCGTGCGCTACGCGGAGTATAAAAACACGGGTCCCGGCGCCGCCCCCGAAAAGCGTGTCGCATGGATTCGTCAGCTCACCGACGACGAAGCCAAAGACTACACGGTGGAAAACATCCTGCGAGGGACCGATGGCTGGGCTCCGCGCTAGATGGACTGCGTCGGCGAGCCAGAAATCAACCGGCGCTGCCCGGGCGCACAGATTCGGACCGCGTTTCCGCAATCGCCCCATCCGTTTTGTATTTTTTAAATGGTTCGTCCATTTCTGCTGGCTCGGGTATGGACAATATTTTTGCCGCAAGGGCGCGGGCTTGAACGCGGATTTCAGCCACGGCGCTGGTTTCCCAAAGCACACCCTTTAGAGGAGCCCCGAGTGTCAGCAGCCAGCCGCTGGGCGCGCCGCGGTAGCGGAAAAGTTCGCCGTCGGAATTGGCATTGAGGCCGAGTGCCAGCGGATCGTGATCGATCAGGCCGCGTGCAAGCAGGTTGATAAACAAAGGGTGTTGATACTTTGAGTAGTCCGAGCGCGGCCCGGTGCAATTTATCACCTTGGCGACGGTTAGGCTGGTTGACGTGTCTTTGCCGCGATGCCGGAAGACGGCTTCCGCGCCGGTGGACGTTTCCGTGAGCGATTGCAGACGGCCGGCATAAAAACGGAGCTGACCGCTCTCGCGCAGGCGGTCAAGCAAGGCATTGGTCTGAGGAGGATAGCGATGGCGGTGTCCTTCCCAATAGGGCCGCACGTGGCGCAGGAAGCGCGAACGCTCGTCCCACGACCAGTTTTTCCAGATGGCTTGAGTGTAGGGACGCAGAGAATCGATCACGCTTTGCCAGGACTGGCCATTCGCAAGGGCCTTCCGCGCCTCGGTTTTCACGAGGTGAAAGGCCGCTCGGGCGGTAGGAGGTAGCGGTTGGTTGCGGAGAAAATCGGGATAAACCGGACCGGATCTTTGCGGCTGCGGGAGCAGTCCGCGCCGTGATAGGGCGTGAATGGTGCCACGATGACCGCTTGATGCGAGTTGGAGAATGATGTCGGCTGCCGTCAGCCCAGCGCCGACAATGAGAATTTCGTCCGACGGATTAATGCCCTCGAGCGCCGTGTCGGTCCAAGGCACATGAACATAGCGCGGTCCATGGAAAAAACGGAGGGCGCGGCGAATCGGGTATTCGCCCGGGAGATTGCCGAGCGCGAGAACAACCTGCGACGCCGGGAAAGTGCGTTCGTTCGCGAGGATGACCACGGGCCCCGCGCTGGTTTCTTCGATGTCAATTGCTTCTCCAATGACAATTTCGAGCGAGACGTCTTTCTGCGCCGCAGTGCGCGCTTCGGTTAATACGGAATAAATGTACTGACCGTAGAGACTGCGTGGAAGAAAATCGGAAGGCGTGACGTTATGCGGAAACGTGGAGCGTCCGATCCGCGCGGCGACCCAGGCAAAGAACCCGGTAGGGTCGTCAGGATAAGCCCCGAGGCGATCCGCTGGGACATTGAGCAAATGTTCAGGACAACTAGTGCCATAAGCGACACCGCGTCCGATCGGCGGAGAGCGATCCACGATCACAATCCGCGTGGGAGTGGCAGCCTGCCGGAGCAGATTCGCTGCCACGAGCGTTCCGCTCACACCGCCGCCTATGATTACAATGTTTTTCACGAGGATAAGGTGCCTGACATTGAGCTTGCACGATAGTTGGACACCAAAATTGAAAGGGTGTGCGGGGCGAAGACGTGGTATGACTATTTTTTCTCGTAGATTTGGTCGAACACGCCGCCATCGGTAAAATGACGTTTCTGAGCCTCCGCCCAACTGCCGAAAATTTCGTCAACAGTGAAGAGCGGCAGGGGCTTGAAACGGTCGGAATGTTTTTTGAGAAGCTCGGCCTCGATTGGCCGGAAATGATGTTTGACCGCGAGCTCCTGGGCCTCGGGACTGTAGAGGAATTCCAAATACGCTTTGGCCAGGTCGGCCGTGCCTTTTTTCTTCACGACCTTATCGACCCAGACGACGGGGTTTTCCGCGAGAATGCTTGTCGATGGCACGACTGCCTCGAAATTCTCGCCGGAGAATTCCTTTTGTGTGAGGGCGATTTCGTTTTCGAAAGTGAGAAGAACGTCGCCGATGCCGCGTTGAGCAAACGAGGTGGTGGCGCCGCGTCCACCTGTGTCGAGGACCGGCACATTGTGGAAAAGCTGTTTCACAAAGGTTCGGGCCGATTCGTCCGTGCCGCCGGGCAGTCGTTTTGCGTAGCCCCATGCGGCGAGATAACTGTAGCGGCCATTGCCGGATGTTTTCGGATTGGGAATGACAACCGAAACGTCGGGACGCAGCAGATCGTTCCAGTCCTTGATGCCTTTGGGATTACCTTTGCGAACGAGGAATAAAATTGTCGACGTTGTCGGGACGCTTTTGTTCGGCAAACGCTCCACCCAATTGGGCGGGATCAAGCGCGAGGCCGCGAGCATATCGATGTCGAGCGCTTGGTTCATCGTGACGACGTCGGCCTCAAGTCCATCGAGGACGCTGCGGACCTGCTTGCTGGAACCGCCGTGCGATTGCTGCACGGAAACGGTTTGCCCCGTCTGGGTTTTCCAATGGGCGATGAAAGCCGTGTTGAAATCCTTGTAGTACTCGCGTGTGACGTCGTACGAGACGTTGAGGAGGTTGGCGGCCGCGAGATTTGCGGCGCCAAAAATCAGTGCGAGCGCGACAACAGCAAAGCGCGAGACGGTTGATTGGATATTTTTCATGGTTTTAGATTCCTTGGCTGTAAGCCTGGAGCCCACGATAGCGCAGAACGAAGCGTTTTAAAATCGAGGTGACCGAATCCCGATGGAGATCGGCGGACCAGGAAGCGGGTATGCGCAAAGTCAGCTCGAAAGGAGGGAAGGGCAGATCGTCCATCAATGACAAAGGCCCGTCAGCGGATGCTGAACCCGGAGCATCGGCTTCCCAACGTACGGCCAGAGGTTCGAAGTCTTCCGACGAAATCAGCTCCACGCCAGCCGCTTCGTCCGTGCCGCGCAAACTCACCGTGATGTCATCGATGTCACGGGCGGTTTCGAGACGGACGAAGCCATGGTAACCTCGCGTGCGCGCATCTTTGCCCAGCAGCGAAATCTCGGGGAGACTGGAATGCGACCAGTTTTTTGTCGCTAGCTTGCGGTTGTTGACTCCCAAGTAAAGGCCGAGAACGTCGACCAGCGGAAAGATCGAAAGGTTAAGTCCGTGGCCAAGATCGGGCGCGAGCACGAGATGCTCGACGAATTGCGCCAGGGCAAACGAGCCGCGCAAATCCGTATGATCAAAACCGCTTAAAAATGCCAGGCGCAGCGATTCGTCGTGAGTGTGCGGGCCAAAATATACGAAGCGGGGAAGATGCAGCGGATGGTTTTGGTGATAAAACGGCCCAACCGGAGAACCGAAAACGTGATTGGAACGTTGAGAAAGTGCGTAGAGCGAGCTGAACCATTCGATGAGCTCCGACGAAGGCGTTTTTTCTAACGCAGCCGCAGGGCTATGAGTGACGGACGAAAAACGGGCAGACGCGGTGGACATGGGGAAATTGATTTTGAGAGTTTCAAAAGGTTTTGGACGAAACGTTCTTTTTCTAAAAAGTCGGACCGCAGAGCTTCCTTGCAGAACCGACGCAGTGAACCAAGGCGGGTAATCTGAATGTTTTTTCGGGGAGAATCTTCCTTAAGCAAGCGGGTTGGTTTTAGGTGATCCTAAACGGGTCTTCTCCGTTTTTTCGATCTGAGTAACTACTTGGTCATGAACGACTATTTGAACAACGCCGTAACGGAGACTTTCGACTTTCAAGCGGACTACTTCGAGCCAGTCTAGGTTGGCTTCAGGGTGAAGGACTAGAGAATCGTTAGCAGGCATTGTGAAAAGTCTACTGAATTAATAGGGAATACAAAGTACACAAATTCAGTGGGGATTAAAAGCAAGCTGTTTTTTATCTTTCGGGATTTTTTGGGGGTTCCTCCACTTGGCACGTCAGCGAGGCGCTCGTGCTGCCTTTTCACGGCTGGCAGAGCATGGATCTTGGAAATGATTAACAGTTTCTGCTTGGCCTGTTTCGCTGCGCTTATGACCTCCATAGGAGAGACGCGTGGCATCTGCTTTGCTTAGGGCAGGTGTGAACGAATGTGAACGATGCGGAGTCCATGCTTCCGGTGCCGAAGTGCGAACCAACGTAGCGCTGCGATGCCGCGTGATTCGCGAAATCGATTCTCTGCACGCGGTCTCAACAATGCTCGCGCTGGGCGGAGATTTTACCGCGGCGATGACGGCGCTGTTCTCACAGCTGTCATTAGCCACAAGTCTTCGGGAGGGATTGCTGGCTGTTTTTGACCGCGAACACGAAATGCTCGTGGCTGACGAACATATTGGTGAGACCGCCGCGGCTTCATCGACACGGGCAACCGCCAAAAAAGGCGATGGGTTGTTGGGACGCGTGCTCGATGACGGCGAGCCCATGTTGATTGAACGTATTGAGCAAATTGATTCGCCGATCAGCGTTCTCGATCGCCTGCAGTGTCGCCCGGAAAACGCGGGCAAGGCCTGGATCGCCGTGCCAATCCGCCACGGTCAGGAAGTGCTCGGCACGCTGAGCTTTGTATGCCTGGCCGCCGAACGCGAAGTGTTAGAGGCCGACTTGCGTTTTTTGGCTTTGATCGCGGGTCAGGTCGGCCTGGCGGTGCGTTTTCGCCAGGTGGCGAAGGAACGCATCGATTCGCTGCAAAAGGAAAATGAACGTCTGCAAGAGCAGATAAAAAAGAGCTTTGTCCCTGACGGAATGATCGGCCGTTCCTCAGCCATGCGCATGGTCTATTTTCACATTGATCAAGTGGCGGACAGCAAAACAACCGTGCTAATCCGCGGAGAAACCGGTGTGGGCAAAGAACGTATTGCTCAGGCGATTTGGATGGGTGGCTCACGCAAAACCAAAGCCTTCGTGCGCGTCAACTGCGCCGCGCTGCCGGAAAGCATCATCGAGAGTGAACTCTTCGGCCACGAGAAAGGGGCATTCACCGGCGCTCTCGCCTTGCGCAAGGGCCGTTTCGAACTGGCTCATGGCGGCACGCTTTTCCTCGATGAAATCGGAGAGATTTCACTCTCCACCCAGGCCAAGCTTTTGCGGGTTTTGCAGGAAGGCTCATTTGAGCGGGTCGGCGGCACGCAGACGATCAGAGTGGATGTCCGTGTTGTCACCGCAACTAATCGGAACCTGGAAAAGATGATTGAGGAGGGGAAATTCCGTCTCGACCTCTACTATAGAATTAATGTTTTCCCTGTCTACATTCCGCCGTTGCGTGAGCGAAAGAGCGATATACTGGAATTGGCTGATTATTTTCTCGAAAAAAATTCAGCGCAGGGCGGAAAGAAAGTGGTGCGCCTTTCCACGCCCGCAATCGACATGCTCATGGCTTATCACTGGCCTGGCAACGTGCGCGAACTGGAAAATATCATCGAGCGTGCCGTGTTGCTCAGCCAGGACGGTGTTATCCACGCCTATCATCTACCTCCAACGTTGCAGACTGCTGAAGCTTCTGGAACCGAACCCAAAGGTACACTTCAGGAGGCGCTCGATGCCGTGGAGCGTGAAATGATTGTTGAAGCGCTGAAATTAAATAGAGGCTTTATGGCCAAGGCGGCGCGTCAGCTCGGGCTTACGGAGCGAATCATGGGATTAAGGGTTAAAAAATACGAGATTTCACCAGAGCGCTTTCGAATGGAAACGCAGCCGCCGGCGACGCCAAGTTGACGGTGTTGCAATTTGTGGGGCGGTTTTGGTTCGACCACCCACCATCTAGAAAAGCTGTGTTTGTACACGATATTCGCCACCGAGGATGAGGTATTCCAATTCGCCGCCGAGCAGATGAGGCGGAAGTAGGCCGCTGAAGAAAACGATCTTCTGGAGCGGCACGCGCACCTTCCAGACGAGGGAGCCAAATTCCCAAGCTACCTCGGGATCTGACGTGAATGAGCTAAGATTGTTGAGCATAACCAATGCGCGGCGCTCCGAAGGCCGGTCGCGCACGGCATATTCCTCGGGATCATGAGTGCCACGATAGAGAGTCAGCCAGTGTTCACCGGGATGACGGCGCTCGAGTTCGTATTGGCAAAATGTATACAGAAGATCCAGCTGCATGGCGACCGCGACAGTTTTGGCGGCGCCTCGCATGCAGTCGCGATGATAACGCTCGGCCGCCCCGGGGTCGTCGGGCAGGCGTCCTCCGTGATAGCGAGGCGGCAGGCCGAAACGGTTTGCCGCCCACGATTTCAGGACGGCGCCCGAGTGTCCGTTACTATCAGCGCCCCAGCCGTGAAGGAATTGCACGTAACTGCTGCGAAGGCTCGAGCGTGCGGAGGCCTGGTGTTCGGCCCACTCATGTAGGCGGAATTTCACGGAAACGTAATCATGAAAGATTTCGCCGCGGTGCTCTGGCTCGTCGATTGAGTCGAGCATGCGGAAAAGACGACGGTCCGTCGTGAGTACGCTGTCGATTTCGAGCGGTTTAGGATTTTCCTGAAAATCGACACTCGCAATTACCCACGGTGGGAGATTGCAGCGGTTGAAGGCGTTCGGCGAAATCTCTGGTGGCGGGTGCACGTCGGTAGGCTAAATGGCGGCTGGTTTTGGGGCGGTGAGGGGAAGGGGAGTAACCGTAGTCACGGCAGGGATGGCGATGGCGGCTTGTGCGCGGTTTTGCAGGGCAAGAAGTCGATCGCATTGATCGCGAATGGACTCACGCACCCCGGAATCAAGTTTCCTTAACCAACGATCAGGGATAGAATCGATCCCGTACAAGGCGCCAGCCAGCTGGCCAGCGAGTGCGCCAGTCGTATCTGCGTCGCCACCTCGGTTGACGACACACAGCAGGCATTCTTCAAAATTGTCGGTGTTGAAGAACGCATCGAAAACGGTCTGCACCGTATCGACGATATAGCCACTGGTCATTCCCGGCCAGGGGTCGAAGCGAAAGTTTGGAATGCACTCGACCAAGATCGTTGCTTCGGCACGGGCAGCGGCGAGCCCTTCGCCTCGCAGTAAACGGCGGGTCATGCGGCCGAGCGTGAGCGTGGCCGCGTCAGAGAGCGGATGGTTGTGCGTGATATGGGCCTGGGCGAGTGACACGCGTTCGAAGATATCTTCGTCGTCGAGCGTGGCGATGACTGCGGGTAGATTGCGCATAGCGGCGCCGTTTCCGGCGCTATCGGGTGCAGGGTCCGCCTGCAGCGCCCCCTGCAACATATAGCGCCGAATGCCGCGGCGGCAGGTGTTGCCGATGTCCACCGGGCAACTGTGCATCCATTTCACGTATGCGTCGGCGATAACACGAGTGTCCTCCATGCCGCCTCGAAGAAGTGCATTACCCAAGGCCAGACACATTTCGGTGTCATCCGTGACGTGGCCTGGTCTTAATTTTAACCAACCACCACCAACAATATTTGTGTGTTGTTTGTGGATCGCCACCACCTCTCGCGCGGTCATGAACTCGACCGTCGCACCCAGCGCATCGCCGATCGCGAGGCCGAGATAGGCTCCGAGGGTGCGTTGTGTAAGCGTGACGTGCGTTTGCATGAAAGCGGTTGCCCTTGCTGCAGCCAGAATGCCCGGGGCGATTGTGAGAAGGGATGCAGGAGCCTTGCCAACTTCAACGGGCGCGACTGGTGGCGGAAATATTCCACAAGGTGTTTCCTACAATTTTGTCGGAATGTTGGGGTTTGCCGACGGGTACGTAGTGTTTTTCGACAGAAAAACGGGCGCAGCTTTTGCGAAGAGATTTTCTAAGCGGCCCGAGTTAGTGACTTGCGTATTGGCACGCGGAATTGGCATCTCGGCCGCTAAAGGCATGGGCAACTCTGCAACTATAACCAACAGAAAACAACAATGAGAAAAGTCGCTATCTACGGTAAAGGTGGTATCGGAAAATCCACTACCACACAGAACACGGTCGCAGGACTGGTCGAAATGGGCAAACGCGTGATGGTCGTCGGCTGTGATCCGAAGGCCGACTCCACCCGCCTGCTCCTCGGCGGTCTCGCCCAGCGGTCGGTGCTCGACACGCTTCGTGAAGAGGGTGAGGACGTCGAACTCGCCGATATCCGCTCCAAGGGTTTTTGCAGCAGCTTGTGCGTTGAATCCGGTGGCCCAGAGCCGGGCGTCGGTTGCGCCGGCCGTGGCATCATCACTTCGATCAACATGCTCGAACAGCTCGGTGCGTACGACGAAGACGAAAAGCTCGACTACGTCTTCTACGACGTGCTCGGTGACGTCGTGTGTGGTGGTTTTGCCATGCCGATCCGCGAGGGCAAGGCCGAGGAAATCTACATCGTCTGCTCCGGCGAGATGATGGCGATGTACGCCGCCAACAACATCTGCAAAGGCATTCAGAAGTTCGCAGAAACCGGCGTCGTCCGCCTCGGTGGCCTGATCTGCAACAGCCGCAAGGTGGATAACGAACGCCAGATGATTGAAGAGTTCGCGAAGCGCCTCGGCACACAGATGATCCACTTTGTCCCTCGTGAGAACGACGTGCAGCGCGCCGAAATCCAGCGCAAGACCGTCATCGAGTGGAATCCGCAGTGCGCACAGGCCGACGAATACCGCACCCTGGCCAAGGCCATTGACGGTAACAAAATGTTCGTCAAGCCGAAGCCACTCGCGATCCAGGAACTCGAAGACCTGCTGATGCAGTACGGTCTTCTCGGATAAAACCATCATCAAGGTAGGGCGCGACCGCCGGGCGCGCCGTGGTTTAACGGACGGCCCGGCGGTCCGTCCCTACCAATCGAAACAGTCATATTTACAACCATGTCTGATATCACCACCACGCCCTCCGAGGGCTACGATAGCGAAGGTTTTCCCATACCGACCGCCACGCTGCCGGACAGCGAGACGGTTCGTGCGGAGATGCTGAAGATCTATCCGGCGAAAACGCGGAAGAAACGCGAAAAGCAGCTCCTTCCCAACAACCCGGAGACACCGCCGGAAATCGGTGCCAACACCAGAACCATTCCAGGCATCATAACCCAGCGTGGCTGTACCTACGCCGGCTGCCGTGGCGTCGTCATCGGGCCGATCCACGATATCCTGCACATCACGCACGGTCCGGTCGGCTGCTCCTACTATTCTTGGGCCACGCGTCGCAACCTGGCGCGCGTGAAACCCGGCCAGCCGGTCAACTATCTCCAGTACAGCATGACGACCGACATGCAGGAGGATGACATCGTGTTTGGCGGTGAGAAGAAGTTAGCCGCCGCCATTCGCGAAGCCTACCGGATGTTCAAGCCGAAGGCCATCGCAGTGTATTCGACCTGCCCGGTGGGCCTGATCGGTGACGACGTTCACTCGGTCTGCCGCCAGGCAAAGGAAGAACTCGGAATCAATGTGTTCGGTTTCTCCTGCGAAGGTTACAAGGGTGTCTCGCAGTCAGCTGGCCACCATATCGCCAATAACGGCGTGTTCAAACACATGGTCGGCCTCCTCGACGAGCCCGACAAGGGCAAGTTCCGTATCAACGTCCTCGGTGAATACAACATCGGTGGCGACGCGTGGGAAATCGACACGCTCCTTCAGAAATGTGGTATCCACGTCACCGCTACACTCTCCGGCGACATCAGCTACGAGCAGATCTGCAAGTGCCACACCTCCGATCTCAACGTCGTGCTGTGCCACCGTTCGATCAACTACATGGCCGAGATGATGGAAACCAAGTTCGGCATTCCGTGGATCAAGGTGAACTTCACCGGCGCCGAGCAGACTTCGAAGTCGCTCCGCAAGATCGGAAAGTACTTCGACGACAAGCAGCTCACTGACCGCATCGAGGAAGTCATCGCCCAGGAAATGGCCGCGCTCAAGCCGGTCATCGAAGACGTGAAGTCCCGACTCCAGGGCAAGACTGCCGCGATGTTCGTCGGCGGCTCCCGCGCCCACCACTACCAGCATCTCTTCAAGGATGTTGGCATGTTGACGGTGTCGGCTGGTTATGAATTCGCCCACCGCGACGACTACGAGGGCCGCAAGGTTCTGCCCTCGATCAAAATCGACGCCGACTCTCGCAACATCGAGGAGATCGAGGTCGAGGCCGATCCGAAGCGGTACAACCCCCGCAAGACACCCGAACAGGTCGAGGCGCTCAAGGCCGGCGGATTTAGCTTCAAGGACTACGACGGCATGATGGTGGAGATGAAAAAATCCACCCTCGTGATCGACGATATTTCGCACCACGAAATGGAAAAGCTCATCGAACTCTACAAGCCCGACATCATCTGCTCGGGCATCAAGGACAAGTTCGTCATCGAGAAATTCGGTGTGCCCTGCAAGCAGCTTCACTCCTACGACTACGGTGGTCCTTACACGGCCTACGTCGGTGCGGCGAACTTCTTCAAGGAGATCGACCGCATGATCAACACGAAGGTTTGGAAGCTTCTCACGCCTTCGTGGAAGAAACCCGCCGACACGGAAACCGCCGTAGGCAAGGGCATCGACAGTCCGAAGAATCAGGCGCTCCGCGAGGTGGTCAAAGGCATGGCCAAGGCCTGGAAACCCAAGACCAAGGCGGCCGACGTCGCCGAGGGCTGAAACGATCAATCTGAAATCTCTAATCTTAAATTTGAAATTCCTATGCTAGATGGAACAACAGCAGAACTCGTCGAACGCAAAGCGCTCCGGATCAACGCAGCGAAAACCTGCCAGCCCATCGGTGCGATGTACGCAGCGCTCGGCATTCACGGTTGCATGCCGCACAGCCATGGTTCCCAGGGTTGTTGCTCATACCACCGCAGCCATCTCACCCGGCACTTCAAGGAGCCGGTGATGGCCACCACCAGCTCGTTCACCGAGGGCTCATCGGTCTTCGGCGGGCTGGCCAACCTCACGCAGGCGTTCAAAAACATTTTCTCGATCTACAACCCCGAGGTCGTGGCGGTACACACCACCTGTCTCTCCGAGGTCATCGGCGACGACATCCCCACGATCATCAAAAAATCGCGCGAGGATGGTTCGATTCCCGCGGACAAAGTTGTCATCCACGCCAACACGCCCTCGTTCGTCGGTTCCCATGTCTATGGGTTCTCGAACATGGTTATGGGCATGGTGAACTACCTCTCCGAGAAATCGGGCACCACGCTCAACCAGGTCAACATCATTCCCGGCTATGTCGAACCAGCTGACATGCGCGAAATCAAGCGCATCGCCAAGGAGATGGCCGCGAGCATTGTCATGTTCCCTGACACGTCGAACGTCCTCGACGGTCCGCTCACCGGCCAGTACAAGATGTACCCGGAGGGCGGCGCCACCGTCGCTCAGATCAAGTCTGCCGGTGACAGCATCGCGACCCTCGCGCTTGGGCACTTCGCTTCGCACGTCCCGGCGGCCACGCTGGAAACCAAGTGCAACGTCCCGGCCGCCTTCATGGAACTGCCGATCGGTGTTGGCGCAACGGACAAGTTCGTCGCGGCTCTCGCTAGCTACGCCGGTGTCGAGGTTCCCGCCTCGATCGAACTCGAACGTGGCCGTCTCATCGACCTGATGAGCGATCTGCACCAGTACTTCCACGGTAAGCGTGTTGCCATCTCCGGTGATCCCGATCAGGTCATTGCGCTCACCCAGTTCTGCCTGGAGCTCGAGATGAAGCCCGTGTACTGCATCACCGGTTCGCCGGGTAACCAGTTCGAAAAGCGCATGCACGAGCTGCTCGACGGTCCGGTTCCGAACGCGAAGATCAAACAGAACGGCGACAACTTCGAGCTTCACCAGTGGATGAAAAACGAGCCGGTCGACCTGCTGATTGGAAACACCTACGGCAAGTACATTGCCCGCGTGGAAAATGTACCGTTCGTCCGGTTCGGCTTCCCTATCCTCGACCGTGCCGCCCATCGTTTCTACCCGACGGTCGGCTACATGGGGGCGGTCAACGTGGTCAATCAGATGCTCAACGCAATCCTCGATAAGAAGGACCGCGAGTGTGCAGAGGAATGGTTCGAACTCGTTCAGTAATTGCTTGGGTCATTGCAGGAACATACAGCCATGGACAAAGAGGTCATAGCTTGTCCACCAACGCCCGCCGGTCTGAAAATCAGGCCGGCGGTGCAGGAGGACGCAGGAATCATCACCACTCTCGTGCGCGAACTCGCCGCTTTCGAGCATCTCGATCACGAATGCGAAATTACGACGGCCGCAGTGTGTGCGCACTTGCTCGGGCTTGGACGCTCAGCAGAGGCCGTCATGGCCGAACTCGACGGCGTCGTCGCGGGATTCGCGGTTTACTACCGCACGTTTTCCACGTTCGCGGCGCGGCCAGGGGTGTTTCTTGAGGATCTGTTCATTCGTCCGGCCTTCCGCCATCGAGGGCTCGGACGCGCGTTGCTTCAGTACGTTGGTTCGATTGCGGCGCGCAATGGCGCCTGCCGCTTCGAGTGGACCACGCTCAAGTGGAACGAGAGCGCCCGCAAGCTCTACAAGAGCATCGGCGCAGAGGAGAAAAGCGAGTGGCTCCTGCTGCGCATGAATGCGGAAGCTCTTTCGAAATTTATCTGTGATGGCACCGGTGATGTTAAGGAAAACTGCCGCTGCGGTGGCAAAGGAGTTCATCACGCCAAACCGGCTGATACCGACACGCACTGCGGCTGCAACCACTGACCCTTTCAACCATGTCCACGCCCATCGAAGTCCTTCCCGCACGAGCCGCCTCGATCGCTGTTGCAGGTCAGGCGGGTGGGGCGGTGGTATGTGACAAACACTCCTTGGCGGGATCGGTGACGCAGCGAGCCTGCGTATTTTGTGGATCGCGTGTGGTTCTTTATCCGATTGCTGACGCACTCCATGTGGTGCACGGCCCGATCGGTTGCGCCGCCTACACCTGGGACATCCGTGGCGCGCAGTCCTCGGGGCCGCAGCTGCACCGCAACAGTTTTTCCACCGACATGCAGGAGATGGATGTTATCTACGGTGGCGAGAAAAAGCTCGAACGTGCATTGATGGAGCTGATCGACAAACACCAGCCTAAGGCGGCGTTCGTCTATTCGACGTGCATCGTCGGTGTGATCGGCGATGACGTGTCGGCGGTCTGCAAACGCGTTGAGGCCGCGAAGAAAATTCCAGTGCTCTCCGTTGCCAGCGAAGGCTTCAAAGGCACGAAGAAGGACGGTTACCGCGCGGCCTGCGAGGCAGTCTACACTTTGATCGGCACGGGTGACACGAAGGAGATCGGCCCGCTGAGCATCAACCTACTCGGCGACTTCAACATCGCGGGCGAGACCTGGGTGATCCGCGAATACTTCGAGCGCATGGGCGTGCAGGTGGTGGCGACGATCACGGGTGACGGACGCGTGGACGACATCCGGCGCTGTCACGGCGCGAAGTTGAATTTGGTGCAGTGCGCGGGATCGATGACGCACCTTGCGAAGAAGATGAAAGAGGAGCACGGCATCCCGTTCATCAAGGTTTCGTTCTTCGGTCTCGAGGACATGTCGGCTGCGCTCTACGACGTGGCGAAATTTTTCCAGAGCGAAGAACTGATGGAAAAGGCCAAGGCCGTCGTGCGCGACGAGGTTGGTAGATTTTATCCGCAGCTCCGCGTCTACAAGGAAAAGCTGATCGGAAAGAAGGCCGCAATCTACGTGGGCGGTGCTTTTAAGGCCTTTTCACTAGTTCGGGCTTTACGCACGCTCGGCATGACGACTGCAATCGTTGGCACGCAGACGGGCGACAAGGACGATTACGAACAGCTGCGCGAAATGTGCGATCCCGGCACCGTGATCGTGGATGATTCAAATCCGCTCGAACTGGCGAAGTTCTGCCTCGAGAAGGACGTTGATCTTTTCATTGGCGGCGTGAAGGAGCGCCCGATCGCCTACAAGCTTGGCATCGGATTTTGCGATCACAACCACGAGCGCAAAGAAGCGCTGGCTGGGTTCGTGGGCATGTACAATTTTGCGAAGGAAGTTTACGCGAGCTGCTGCTCGCCGGTTTGGAAATACGTGCCGCGGAGAACCAGAGGCCAGAAGCCAGAAGTCGGAAGCCAGAGTGTGGAGGTGCTGTCATGAGCTGTTCATCCTGCAAACCTACGGTTGGACCTGAAATCGAGGGCAAAGAAGAATTTCCCGGACCGACCACCAATGCCTGCAAGCTCTGCACGCCGCTCGGCGCGTGTCTCGCCTACAAGGGCATCGCCGGCACCGTTCCGTTTCTCCACGGCTCGCAGGGCTGTGCGACGTACATTCGCCGCTATCTGATCAGCCACTTTCGCGAGCCGATGGATATCGCGGCTTCGAATTTCGCCGAGCACTCGGCGGTTTTTGGCGGTCGTGATGTGTTGCACACCGGCCTGACCAACGTCACTCGCCAGTACAAGCCGGCGTTGATCGGCGTGGCGACAACCTGCCTGAGTGAGACGATCGGCGAAAACATGCCGCAGCTTTTGCACGAGTACCGGCAGAAGCCGACCACGGCGGAAGAGACAAAACTGGTCCACGTTTCCACGCCGAGTTTCAAGGGCACGCACGTGGACGGGTTCCACAAGGCGGTTTGCTCGATCGTCGAAACACTCGCGACCGCGCCCAGCGAAACGAAAAACGGCCCGGTGGCCCTGATGCCTGGGTTCGTCTCGGCCGAGGATCTGCGGCACCTGAAGGAGATTTTCAGCGCGTACGGAGTCCCGGTCACGCTCGTCCCAGACTACTCCGAGACGATGGATGGTGGTTCGTGGGCGGCGTATGAGCGCATTCCCTCTGGCGGCACCACGGTCGATCAGGTCAAGGTGCTTGGTTCGGCCAGGGCCGCTATTGAGTGCGGCCGCGTGCTGGCCGGGGAGGAGCGCTCCGCTGGAACACATCTGTTGAAAAAATTTTCGGTCCCTCTGCACAGACTCGGTCTGCCGATCGGCCTGCGTGAAACCGACCGGCTGTGCGAAATCGTGGGGCACCTCGCCAGCCGGGATATTCCGCGCGAGCTCGACTTGGCCCGCGGCCGCCTGATCGACGCGATGGTCGACGGGCACAAGTACGTCTTCGGCCAGCGCGCCGTGGTGTACGGCGAAGAGGATCTCGTGATCGGGCTTGCCTCGTTCCTGACCGAGATCGGTGTCACGCCGGTGCTGTGCGCCAGCGGTGGACGGAGTCGGCGATTCGCGGCGACGCTGCGCGCGACCGTGCCAGATCTGCCGGAGGAAACAGTCATTCGCGAGGGCGCGGATTTCGCCTCGATCGCGGCCGAGGCCGAAACATTGAAACCGGATTTGCTGATAGGAAATAGTAAAGGTTACGGGCTTGCTCGCCGCCTCAAGGTTCCGTTGGTGCGCTGTGGTTTCCCCATTCACGACCGGCTCGACGGCCATCGCATCCTGCACGTTGGTTACAAAGGCGCGCTCGGGCTCTACGACACGATCGTGAACGCGCTCCTCGAGCGGAAACAGGAAAACTCAACCATCGGCTATGCCTATCTCTGAAGGACTTTCTATGATCAACGATCTCACCACCGGCTCTTCCTGCGGCACCGTCACGAAAGTCAATGACGGCGGCACGCTCCAGCCGACGTTGGCTTTCTCGAAACATCCCTGCTTTAACAAAGACTCTCATCACAAGTTCGGCCGCATTCACCTGCCGGTCGCGCCGCGGTGCAATCTCCAGTGCAATTTCTGTAACCGTAAATTCGACTGCATGAATGAGAGCCGTCCGGGAGTGACAAGCGCGGTGCTCTCGCCAACGCAGGCAGTGGCCTATCTCGACAAGATGATGGAGCGTGTGCCGAACCTAACGGTAGTAGGAATCGCAGGGCCGGGAGATCCGTTCGCCAACTCGGTCGAAACCATGGCAACTCTTTCAGAAGTTCGCCGCAAGTACCCGGAAATGATGCTGTGTGTGGCGACCAACGGTCTCGGCATCGGGCCGCACATCGAAAATCTCGCCGCGCTGAAAGTCAGCCACGTCACGCTTACGGTCAACGCAGTCGATCCCGAGATTGGTGCAAAAGTTTATGCTTGGATCCGCGATGGAAATCGACCGATGCGAGGACTCGAAGCAGCGAAACTTCTGCTCGAACGTCAGCTCGACGCCATCGTGCGCCTAAAGGCCGCGGGCGTGGTGGTGAAGATCAATTCGATTATTATTCCCGGTATCAACGACCAGCACATTGAGACGATTGCGACGAAGATGCAGGAGCTCGGCGTGGATATCATGAACTGCATGGCCTTCCTGCCGGTGGCCGGTGCAGAGTTCGAGAACATCGCGCCGCCGGACAACCTGCTTGTCGCTAGCACGCGGCTGAAGGCCGGACGCCACGTCGCCCAGATGTCGCACTGCGCACGTTGTCGCGCTGATGCAGTCGGCCTGATTAACGAGAAGATGACCGAGGAAAATTTGATTACGCTCCAGGAGTTTGCACGCCCTGGAGTGAAGCCGACGGAAAAGCGGCCGTACATCGCGGTGGCGTCACACGAAGGCATGCTGGTGAACCAGCACTTGGGTGAGGCGGCACGCGTGATTATTTTCAAGGAGGACAAGTCGACTCCATCGGGTTTCAAGTTCGTCGAGGTTCGGAAAACCCCGGAGCCTGGAACAGGTGCGGCCCGCTGGGCGGCGTTTGCCGACGTGTTGCACGATTGCCGGGCATTCCTGGTTTCGGCGGCGGGTCCGCAGCCAAAGCGCGCACTCGAAGAACACGGTGTGACGATTGTCGAAATGGAGGGGCTGATCGAGGAAGGGCTTTCCGCTATCTTTGCCGGGAAACCCATCCCGGCTTCGCTTAGTCGCCGGTTTACGGCGTGTGGTTCGGGCTGCAAGGGCACCGGCACGGGCTGCGCGTGAGCGTGAACAGGCAACTGAGCAAAACATTTTCCAGAAACAATAACATCGAACAACTGTCATCATGTCCAAACCAGCACACCATCTCTTCGTCTGTGGAAGTTTCCGCGCCAATGGCGAGCGCCAGGGCGTTTGCCACAAAAAGGACGCCATGAGCCTGCTTTCCTACCTGCAGGGCGAGATCCAGGATCGTATGCTAGAGGGCGTGGAAGTCGCCGTCACCGGATGCATGAATGTCTGCACCAAGGGACCGGTTATGGTCGACTATCCAACGGGTAATTTCTACAAGGTGCCGAACACCGACGCCATCGATGCCATTCTCGACGCCATCGAGGAGGATACGGTGGCCGAGGCTTATCTGCTCGAAGTCTGAGTGGTTATGCGGCGCCTCCACCTAGTCGACACGACACTGCGCGACGGCGAGCAAGCCGCCGGCGTGGTGATCTCGAGGGCGGATCGCGTTGCCATTGCCAAGGCATTGGTGGACGCAGGTGTGCCGGAACTGGAAGTCGGCGTGCCAGCCATGGGGCCGGCGGCGATCGCAGATATTGCCGTGGTTGCAGCAGCGGTGGGTCGGGAACGGGTGGTGACTTGGTGTCGCGGGACGGAGGAGGATCTGGTCGCGGCGGAGAAGACCGGTGTTTCCGCCGTGCATCTTTCTTTTGCGACCTCGCGCCTGCATCAGGCGATCTGGCGTCAGGACGGAGAGGAACTACTCTCGCGCGCACGCTCGTTGATCGAGCATGCCTGCAGGCGCTTCGAGCGGGTTTATGTCGGTGCGCAGGATGCATCGCGGGCGGATCCGGATTATCTTTTTTCTTTCGCAAAGGTTGCTTGGGAGGCGGGAGCTAAACGTATACGGTATGCGGATACCGTGGGACGCCTGGTTCCAAGCCAGTTGGCTGCGGCGCTGAAACCAATCCAGTCGGCTGCTCCAAAAATTGAAATTGAATTTCACGGCCACAATGACCTCGGGTTGGCTACGGCCAACGCTCTCGCTGCGTGGGAAGCAGGTGCTCATGCCACCAGCGTAACTGTGAACGGCCTAGGAGAACGTGCTGGCAATGTTGCACTCGAAGAAGTCGTGGTCGCCATGAAAGTCGCGCATGGCGTAGACGAACTGGTGGATTGCGCCAAACTCGGCACTTTGAGTGATCTGGTTGCGCGTGCGACGGGCCGGCCGCTCCCAGCGCAGAAGCCCATCGTGGGCGCTTCAGCTTTTCTCCACGAGTCGGGTATTCATTGCTCGGGGATGTTGCGCGACGAGCGGGCCTACGAGGCATTTTCACCCGAGCTCGTAGGGCGTGAGCGTCCGGACTTTATACTGGGCAGTCACACGGGTAGCGCAGCTGTGGCGACGATGCTCGGTGCGCAGGGGATTTGTGTTTCGCCCGAGGCAGCGCGTCGCATTGCCGTGCGAGTCCGTGAACTGGCCATCCAGAAAGGCAGTCCTGTTAATCCAGGTGAATTGCGATCGTTGCTCGAAGCGCCCGCTGCTTGAACGTCCATTACTTTCAAAATTCGTCCGTTAATGACCTCGACATCTTATGAGCTTCAAATCCTACGCCATCCGTCCTGATTCCGACAATTTGATTATTTTTGAGGATCCGCAGCCTTTGGTTTTTTCCGGTCGCAACGGGTTGATTGCAAAATTCGTACTGGGCGAAAAAGAGCGAGCCATGCAGGCGTGGAAACTTTGTGTCGGGGAGATTCACGCGATTGCATTTCCGGCGGGATTGGTACGCAATCGTGCTATCGTCTTTGAACAGACGGAGGACATTGATCGCTCACTTATGTCCCTGCAGAGCATTTCTGGAATTTCCAATTCGAAAACTGAAGTGATGTTTCAGTTCGTGCCTCTGGCGGTCGTTGCGCAAAGTCCACTAACAGTGCGCCGTGGCAAGGTGGAATGTACTTACGGCGAAGACCTGATGCTCGATGGGGGCGTGCTCAATCCTGTCGGTTCATGGAAATGGAGAAAACCGCATCTTGCACTTGGAGGCGTAGTGATGGGTGCTACGCATCAGGCGCAAGCGGATGCATTTGGGCAGGTGCCGTGATCTTACGCGTGGTGGCGAGTCGGCGGGAAAAGGCGATCTGCGCAATTTTCCAATGAGAGCTGGCGCGTTTTAGTTTCTTTGCCGTAGATAGCACGCCTGCTGAATGACCAAGATTCTTATTATTACTGAAAAACCCTCGGTACGCCGCGACGTGGCGCGAGTTCTTCTTGGACTGGAGCAGGCAAACGAAAATCCAACGCGTGGCCGTTTGAAAGATGGCACTGAACTGACGATCACGAATGCGCGCGGCCACGTCTTTGCGCAGGCGAAACCGGAACACTACGATCCGAAATATGGCGCCTGGCTGGTCGCCGATCTGCCGATTACACCTAAGGCAGATTGGACGTTTGAGCTGGTTGTTGCGAACGAACGCGTCACATCCGACGCCCGAATTTTGCGCGCGGAAATCGCAAATCATTCCGGCCAAGAAATCGTCAACGCCTGCGATCCGGAACGGGAAGGGGAGTTGATTTTCCAGGAGATATTGAAAGTTTGTCCACATGCCCCCGAAACGAAGGTGACGCGGATGTGGTGGCGGTCATTCACCGACGATTCTTTGCGCGCGGCCTTTTCGAATCGCGAATCCGAGTCCTCGCCGAAGTACACGCAACTGGCCGAGGCGGCTTTCACGCGCTCCGATGCGGACTGGGTCTACGGCATGAACTACACCGTGCTGGCCTCCAAAACACTGCCGCGTGGTCAAGGCATTTGGAAGCTCTGGTCGATGGGACGGGTTCAGACGCCGACGCTCGCGCTGGTGGCGGATCGTTGCCAGAAAGTCGCCGATTTCAAACCGCAGCCCTTCTGGGAAGTTAGCGCGGTCTTCGACGGTATCGAAGCCAAGGCGGAGCTCGACGCTTACAGCAAGTCGGAGGATCGGGTTGCACTGCTTGGCGCCCCCGCGGAAGTGGAGGAGCGGCAGAAAAAAGTTTTTTGGAGCAAAGAGAAAGCAGGCGCCTTCATTACCGCAGCCAAAACACCGAATACCTACAAGGTCGGCGATAGTGTCGCGGTGAAGACGACGAAGCCGCCGCTGCCATACGATCTCCAGGAAATCCAAAAATTCTTCTCGAAGAAATACGGACTTACCGCGACTGACGCTTTGCAGGTGATGCAGGACCTCTACGAACGAAAGCTGCTCACGTATCCCCGAACCGATTGCCGTCATCTCTCCGAGGATTCGAAGGAGGAGGTTTATAACAACGTGAGCCGTGCGCTGGCGCACTTGAAGCAGCTGAGGCCAAACCTGCATCTATCGACCCAGGAAATGATGCCGCGCGAAATCGCCTACAAATCGCGTGCCTTCGACTCTTCGAAGATCAGCGATCACAGCGGCATCGTGCCGACGGAAACCACCGAAGGGCTCGATGCGCTCACGGGTAACCATCTCATCGGTTACCTTGCGGTGTTGCAAATGACACTGATGGCTCTCGACGAGCCGGCGACGTTCAACGTGTTTACGAAGCGTTGGGAGCAGGTGGGTGGTTTGGGTGCCTATGCGCCGGCCATCTTCCGCGCGGGTTCTGAAGAAGCCCGGACTGCGGGCTTCACTCGCTGGCAGCGCAAGGCCGAGGAAGCTGAACGCAAAGCATTGCCCAAGGCGGGCGCCGCCAATGTTTCGTTCGAAAAAATCGGCATGACCGAGGGTAAAACCAGCGCGCCAAAACTCTACACCGACGCCACGCTGCTCGACGCCATGAAGTATGCTGGCGAATCCATCGACGAATCGGGCGATCCGGCGACGATCGAGAAAATGATCGAGCTCATGAAAGACAAGGGCCTCGGCACGCCGGCCACGCGGGCCAACATCATCGATACGTTGGTAAAGCGAAACTATTTGGAAAGAGCCAAAGCAGGAATCGTGATCACGCCCAACGGCCGCCTGCTCGTGCAAGAGATCCGCAAGCGCGCTCCGGTGATGATTTCGGCCAAAACCACAGGCGAATGGGAGATGGTGCTCGATCAGATGCGCCGCGGCCAGTCGCCGGTGAATCGCTGTCAGTTTTTGGACAAGTTGCTTCAGGAGTTTCTGCTGGCGAAGGAGCTTTTTCTCAAAGGCTCCAACCGTTCCGCCGCAACCGGTCGCAAGGTGAACATCACCGAGGGCACCGCGATGGAGGGCGTTCTTTGTCCAAAGTCGGAGAAGCCGATCCTCGATCGAGGCGATTGCTTTGAAGCACCGGGTTTCCCAGGTGTGTTGTTATGGAAAACAGCGTTTGGTCGGTTGTGGGAGGTTAGCGAATATGTGGAACTTCTAAAAGCCGTTGTCGCGAAGAAACCCTATCGCGCGGACAATCTGGTGCGTTTGGACAAATCGACCTATTCGGCCGACCTCACGATCGATTTGGAATCGAAACGGATCGAGTTCCATAAACCTGAACCGGTAAAGGTGAAGGACTCCAAATGTCCGAAAACAAAAAAGCCGCTGATGGACTGCGGTAATTTTTTTGAAGCACCGGGCTGGCCCGGGCTGAAGCTCTACAAGTCGGCTTTCGGAAAGACGTTTGCCGCTGTGGACTGGATAGCTGTTCTCGAAGGTTGGGCGGACGGCCAGGCGATTATTGTCAACGGGCTCGTTTCAAAAAAGACCGGCAACACCTACAGCGCGCGACTGGTCTTCGATGCCGCCAACAACAAGGTTGGCATCGAATTCAATTGAAGAGCGCAGGGGAATGTATCTGGCATTTTGATACAAGAGTGGCGTTCACGAGGGTTCGATGATCGCCAGCGGCCGTGTGAGGTCATGTACTGAGGCTTCCGCATTGTCAGCGGCCAAATATGCCTTACGAATCAGGTATGTCGCGGCTCGATACTTCAGGACGGTTCAAATTGGGTTCGGATCAGTTTACCTGGATGGTGAAACACTATGCGGGCGAATTTACCTCGCACACAAATTTTCGCGGAATTTCTGCCCGCGTATGTATGGTGGAGGGAAAATCGCGGGAATTGATCATCGATTTTGATCCTGCGGACTACCCGCTCAAGCGGCCTGCCTCCAGCGCGCAATTTGAAGAACGGGTGATCGAATATACACAAAAAGCCATCGATCTGGGCTTCAAGCCCGATTCCCGCGGAAAACCATTCAGAATTGTCGCAGATAAACTGGTTCGCTGATTTTGCGGGCTCGCCCGGAGACTTGGAAACGGACCTGACCACAGCATGCATTTTTCTATGCGTACCCCATGCGATGCGTGGTCAGGCCGTGGCGCACAACCAAACTAAAAACTAGTCGTCGTCGTGATCGCGATCGTGGCCATGACCGTGATCGTCGTCGTCGTCAGCGGGGTCGGCCACGGCGGTGAGGGAACCGAATAGGCCGTGAGCCTCGTCATCGATGCCGGCGGCGAAATAAAGCGTATTGGTCGGACCGGCATTGGCTCCATTGCCGAATGCGATGGCCCACAGCCCTTCGATTTTAACCGGACGATGGTTTTCCCCGCGCAGGAAACCCCGAAATTTGCCAGTCGCGGGATCGAAGGCGGCGATTTTTCCGCTGCCGAACTGGCCGACGAGAATCATGTTGCTGAAAGGTCCGAAGTCGGCCGGTGCCATGGCGAGTCCCCAAGGCGCATTGAACCACGCGCCATGTTGCAGGCGTTTCTGCAGGACGCCCTCCGGGGAATAAATATTAACGAACCCTTTGCCTGGGCCAGGAACCTCCTCGATCGAGCCCGCTTCAGTTTTGGCATAAGCCACGTAGATCGATCCGCCGATGGCCTGAACATTGAAAGGCGCATAGCCGCGTGGCAAATGCGGGTCGCGGAACGCCCACGGCGACAAAGTCACCGGAGCGAACGTCCGGTCAAACACGTCCACTTTGCCTGTTTGAAAATTTGCCGCATAGAGATGGTTCACGCCGCCAATTTGAGCCAGCGCCAGTCCTTTGTAGACTGCGGAGCCTGCGTTGTTGACCATTTGAACTCCTGTCGTGCCGGAACTCCAGCCGACGATGGTTCCCGCCTCAGTGCTGAAGAGGAAACGCGACGGTCTGCCGGGTGCGACGAGGAAATCCGTCGCTGTGCCGTTGAATACCGTGCCGGTCGGGGCCGATGGATCGGCAACGCCGGCCAGGTTGGGTATGGTAACGACCAAGGCTTGGACCGCGCCAGCGCCATTATAAAGGGTTGAGAGCCCAGTGCCATTGTCGGCTACCCACCAAGGACTCGTGGCGCTGGCAGACAATCCCCAGGGATTCACCAGATGTGGATCGGTCGCCGCCGCCAAACCGGCTACGTCCGATACAAGATTTGTCTGAACGTAGTGACCGGACGGATGATCGTGCGCGGAAGCCTGTGCGATGAACGCAGGGGAAACGAGCGCCAGAAGAGCGAAACCGATCTTCTTAAAACCGACAGGAACGCGAGTGCTGCGCCGCGATGAACGACTACTGAGGAGTCGGGGTGAACACGTGTTTTTCATGATGCTATTTATTTGGTCCGCCCGATGGGCGGAGTGGTTTTTTGTTGCATGGCGCCCGTGTGGAAGCGCCGTCACGAGCGGAAAGGCCCGCGGCTCACAACTACCCACGAGTCTTGAATGCGCGCCAATGGATATTGGTAACGGTGCTGTTACCGCGCGGGAATTGGTGCCGACGTCACCGGGCCGAGCTTGCGTAGCTTACGAGTACAAATTCCAGGCTTTCACATACAGCACCCTGAGGCCCACTCGCTAGTCGCGTTTGAGAAATTTAGCGATGGCTTGCGAACGCGAGTTTACATGCAACTTGTCATATATTCGTCTCACGTAAGTATCGATCGTGAGGACGCTGAGTCCGAGTTTTTCAGCGATCTCTTTATAAAGATAACCCTTGGCCAAAAGTTCGAGAACGGAGTTTTCTCGCGGCGACAGTACTTGCAGACCGGACTGTTTGCTTTCTTGTCGCGCGAAAGATTGCACAACTTTTCGAGCAATGGAACAACTCATCGGAGAGCCTCCTTGGGAGATTTGTTTAATCGCCGCGAGCAATTCGGTGCGTCGTGTTCCTTTGAGGAGATATCCAGTGGCTCCGGCGGCGAGGGCGGAAAAAATGTGGTCGGCGTCGGCGTAAACGGTCAACATCAAGAACTGCGTTTCGGGCAGCAGCGGCTTGAGGGCGCGCACGCATTCGATGCCGTTAAGCAGTGGTACATTAATGTCCATCAATACAACATCAGGCCGGTCACTCGGCAGTTTTTCCATGGCCGATTCCGTGTCCGAATAATAACTGAAAAATTCCAGCTGGGAGGAATCCTTAATCAAATCGGCTAGTATAAGACTGGTAGGCTTGTCGTCATCGACGATCGAAACTCGTAGGTTCATATAAATGGGTGGCGAGGGAGAGGGATTTTAAAAGTAACGACGGTGCCTCCGGACGCAGGGGAAAAAATTAAGCAGGAGCCACCGACCGCGTCCATGCGAGACCGCATGTTCGCCAGGCCATTGCCGGAGCCCACGCGGGGCGGAGATTCTGGTTTTTCGTCCGAGTTGAGACCGCGGCCGTTGTCGACAATAGCGATTTCAAGTTGATCGGTTTCGGCAACCAATTTTAAAGTTACTTCCGAGGCACGTGCATGCTTGGCGATGTTGTTGAATGCCTCCTTGCAACTCATAAAGACGTGGTGCCGATGCTGTGCGGGGACCATCAGGTTGGGCAGGATATCCGGAAGGAAAACGCGGCATCTAATACCGGCATCGGCGAGGAAATTTTGTGCGAAGTCACTGAGATAATTGGCGAGATTTTCAAGGTCGTCGTTCTTCGGATTCACCGCCCAGACTATTTCGTCCATGGACGCGGTGAGCTCGCTGACCGTGTCGTAAATTCTGTCCAGTTGAACCGAGTTATCCGCGGTGCGGCTTGATTGCGTCAAGAGGCTGATGCGTGTTAGGCCAGCCCCGAGATCGTCGTGAATGTTTTTGGCGATACGGGCACGTTCCTGCTCAAGTGCGGAATCATGCTCAAGCTTGGCCAGCCGTGCTCTGAGTCGTTTGTGAGACCATGTGCGAATCGCGAACGCGATTGCCGCGACGCACATGGACACGATGACCACTTTGAACCAAAGTGTCTGCCACCAACTTGCCTGGACCACTACGACGAGCGTGTCGCTTACTCGGCTATCCTTCGTGCCAGCCAAGAGTGCGGAAACTTCAAATCTATATTTCCCCGGGGGAAGGCGTGAATATTTAACTACGTTGTTGGCGCTCGATATAGTCCAATCTTCGTCGATCCCGTGTAGTTTGTAGCATGTCCGGACGCGCTCGGGTGTGGAAAGGCAAAGCACTGAATACCCCAATTCCAAACTGCGAGCACCTGGTTTTATTTGGACGATCGAGGAAGTTCCGCCGGATCGGTCATCCACCCGAACAGCATTGATTTTTACCGTAAGTCGAGTGCGGCTCGATTTTGCGCGGTGGGGATTGATAGCGAGCACGCCCTGCCGTGTCGCGAACCAGATAAGTCCATCTTTGCTTCGCCAGACCGAGGGTTGATACAAACCTATACAAGTTGTTTCGGATACCCCCTCGTCTGGACCAATGATGATTGGATAGATTTGCTGGATCTCTTTTTTTATATAGTCATGCAGATCGGTTATTTGAACATTAAAAATACCGTCTGGCGAACCAAGCCACATGACATTTTCGCCATCGCTGATGATTTGGGTGATATTATTTGTCGGTATCCCGCTTTTTGTATCAATCGTCTTGAATCCATTTTCGTCGAGTCTCAAGAGGCCACTGCGCTCAGTGCCAATCCAGCAGGTCCCACTAGCGTCGAAATGAATCGCTTGGATTGCTCCAACAGGATTGGGAGTGGAAAACGGCACCAGCGTGAAATGCTCATTTTCGAGTTTGAAGACATTTGCGTTACTGCACCCCAGCCAAAGACGACCCTGTGGATCTTCGGCAATGGCGCCAATTTGCGATGAACCGAGACCGTGTTTGGAATCGAACAGAGTTAATTCACCGTCTTTGAAGCGGCCCAGCCGGCCCTGGCTTAAAGCGAGCCACAGGCTGCCGTCACGTGAGGTGAAAGAAACTCGCACGATATTGCCCGGTTCAAGATCAAGTTTGTGCTGAAGTTGGGTTCGGCTGGCGGCGAGCAATCCATGGGAACTCGTGGCGAAAACATTTCCGGACGCATTTGGTGATACGGAGAGGATGCTGAAATTTTCCCAATTTTTTGGGCTTTCAGGAAAGGCCACCCGACCCACTTCATCGAGGTAAACTACGCCTCCATCTCGATTCGCGAACCACATTGTGCCTTGATTATCCTGACAAATGGACGGACTGAAATTTTCGACCAGCGTCGCAGCTTTATTAAGCAGTCGCGAGACCCCGGGTTTTATTCTCAACAAGCCGCCCCCGGTTGTGCCCGCCCAGACATTACTGGAGGTATCTTCAATAACAGCGGAAATGTCCCCTGGATTTTCCACTATATGCATCGTTTCTCCTCCCGGTGTGACGCGACGGAGACCCCGGAACCGTGTACCGAGCCATAGTTCTCCCGCCGCATCTTCCCATATAGCCTGAATATAATGTGCGCTCGTGTACTTGTTGGTCTTGGCAATTTCCATCGGAATATTGCCGACCACCTTGAAAAGTCTTTCGTCTGAAAAAATCCAAGGCCCGTCCTGACGCGCTGACGCGATGGCGAGGTGCTCCTTCTCGTTGCGTACGGGTACTTTGACCAATGCGCCGTTTTCGTAACGGGCCAATTGATTGCCATTCGTCAGCCAAACCCGTCCGGTGCCATCCTGGACGATCTGCGTTTTGTTAGTGGAATTGGCTGCGGGACCTAGTTCGAAAATTTGTTCGTGCGATGATTCCTGCCTGATGGCGGCACCGCCTAGGAAGCCGATCCAGAGTGCGCCGTCGTTCGCTCGTAATATACAAGTTACTGAACGTTGGCTATATCTAGACGGTAGTGGACAATTTATAAATATTCCGTCCTTTAAGCGAAGTAGCCCCCCGGCATTTGGCGCGAGCAATAGGGAATTGTCGCTGTCCACGGCAATATATCCGTACCCAGGGGGAGACCTAAAATCATTGGGCTGAGGCTCGAATGAAATGAATTTTGAGCCATCGAAACGCGAGAGCGTGGCTGAAGTTGCGACCCACAGATAACCGGTCTTGTCCAAGCATAGTCCAGTGACGTCATTGCTCGGCAGTCCATCGCTTTGGCGCCAGGTTCGAATCGTATATTTGGGAATTGCCGGAATGGCCTGGGCGCAAAAAGACGACGAAAAAACTAATATCAAGAGCCAACAGATCGCGCGGATATGAAAAAATCGTGGAATAGCTACCATCGTGCAAAATCTCTCACCGAATATTGGCATCCTCAAGAAGCAACATCAGTACAGCTTAAACCGGACACGTGTAGTTTAAAAGCGTCAGGGTGTCCCGTGTTTCCGGTACAAGACATACCTAAGGGCTTTTGGTAGACTGCTAATACTTAGCCGGACCCACCCGGGTATAAGCCCCTATAGCATTAGCTCTCCTCTTCGTTCCCGCCCGCCAGATACCCTCCTTATTTATTGGTAGATCCACGAGTCAACGGCTCGTGTCCGGCTAAATAAGGGTCGCCGATTCAGTCTTCTTTCGAAGACGGTTCGGAATTAGTTGTTTATATTCATGGGTGCCCTTTGCGCACACTTTCTATAACTCGGGTTTATGGTGGCTGCGAGGCGATTTGTGGAGCGGATGCGTACCGACCTAAACGTTACCACCATGCCAACACAAAACCGTAGACCACAAAATAATATAAGTAGTATCCAGTATGCACTCCTGCCGTTCCGAAAACTGAAGCGTGCGCTTCAGCCCGGTATTATTGCATTCTTAGTTTCAACGGCGCTCGCGCAGGAACCTGCGGGCGTTGGCACCATTGAGGGCCGCGTCCTCAATGGACTGAACGGCCAATACCTCAACAATGCTCGCGTTTACGTGGATAAGACGTCATACGAAACTTATACCAACGATTCCGGCGAATATGTTTTAAAGGATATTCCCGCAGGCGAAATAATTCTGAATGTTAGCTACACCGGCCAGGCAGTGCTTAGCAAAACGATTACGTTGCTCCCGGGAGAAACGCTTACGAAGTATTTTACTTTCAATTCCCCAGTTAGTGAAAAAAATGAAGAAGCGGCGCTGGTTCTGGATCCTTATCTCGTAGAACAAAAGCGCATGAAGACAGCGCGAGAGCGGGCAATTCAAGACGAGCGAGCTTCGACCAATATAAAAACCGTCGTGGCCACGGATGCGATGGGTTATAATCCCGATGGTAACGTCGGCGAATTTGTTCGGTATCTTGCGGGTGTCGACGTATCGGAAGGCGGAACCTACAACAATCCTAACACGATTACCGGTGTCAGCGTGCGTGGGTTTGGCGCTGATTCGACGGCGATATTGGTCGATGGCATGCCGCTGGCCAGCGCCCCGGGTGCCGGACTAACACGCGCGACCCAGATTGACATGGTCTCGATCAACAATGCCGACCGCATTGAGGTGATCAAGGTTGCTACTCCCGACATGCGACAGGATTCTCCCGGCGGTGCGATCAACCTAATTCCTCGCGGTGCATTCGATTTGGCGAAAGCAACGTTTACGTTTTCCGCAGCATTGAACGGCCAGAGCAACACACTTGGATTTCAGAAACGAACCGGGCCTTTTAAGAACGAAGGATCATATTCGACTTTGCCGAGTCTCCGCGCGAGTGCGGCAGTGCCGGTGTCGAAGACGTTCGGTTTCACGATATCCGCTGCCTCGGATAATCGAACGACCGACACACAGATTTCGCGGCCGACTTGGATTTATCGGTCGATAGCGCCAGCAGTACGAAACGCCAACGGCATCGCCAGACTGGATAACCCAATCCCGTCGCGCTTCAGAATTGGCGCAAATAATTGGTTGGAATTCCGTCAATCGGGCAATCTGAGTATGGATTGGAGACCGTTCAAAGGACTTACCCTCAAGGCCAATGGCCAATTTGGCCGGACCTCGACCTATTCGGCCGATCGCACGGCGGATTTTAGTTTTGCGAACAATGCCACGATCGACGACTGGGGTATAGACGGTTCTTATACGATTGGCCGCGCTGGCCGCCTTCAGCAAAACATTGTTACCCGTGATAAAAGCGGTTTCACGAATTCTGGTTACGTGAAAGCCGACTATAGTTTCGGTGGATGGGCTATCGGTGCCAGAGCCTCGGCCTCGGAATCGTACGGGGCATATGATGACGTTCAGAACGGGCACTTTTCGGGCATGGATTCCAATAACCTGAACGCTGCTTACCTCATCTTTGAAGGCATAAAAAATGGCCGGCCTGGAAAAATCAGCATGTGGGATTCGGTGGGTCGTGAAATCAATTATTCCTCGTTCGAAGCCTGGGGTAACAATAATCGCAACCTGAAAGTGTTGTCTGGGGAAGGCTACAGTCGTGACCTTATGAAGCAATACAACCTCGATGTCACGCGGCAGCTGGATTTTCTACCGTTTAGATCGTCGATTAAAGTCGGTGTATACCGCGGAGAAAAGGGCACGCATAAATGGGGGCGTGGTGTAAATTACTCATACCAGTATACTGGACCAGCACTCGCCGCCAGCCAGATATCCTCGGATTTCAGCACACCTGCGGTAAACGGTTTTAAGGATCGTCAGTATTGGGAGGATACTTACAAGATATACGATATTTATAAGGCTCATCCCGAATATTTTGACGAAAATTACGTTGATCCAGCATCCACCACAAATTACCAGGCAAACAATTATAACAACAGGATTGGACAAACCAAAGGCGTCACCGAAATTTCGGACGAGTGGTATCTCCGCCTCGACGGCAAGTTTTTTAGCGGGCGCCTGGACGTAATCACCGGTTTTCGTGAATCCAGAAGAAGTATTTCGGGCTACAACATATTCCGAGATGCCAAATATGCCTACGTTAAGCTTCCCAATGGAGCCGTTTATCGCGATCCAGTGGGCGGAATTTACACAAACGGAGTAAAATTCGATGGCGGCTCCTATACAGGATCGACTGCAAATACAGATCCAACGTCGCCATATTTCGGCCGTCACGACAATGTCCTGCGCGATACGGCATTGATCGCTCGCATGCGGGCCGCGGGGGTGGTTGATATTCCAGATCACCTGGCACTCGCGCCCAATCGTACTGCTGGTAATCGGGATAACAATCTAGAGCTCGCGATGCTGAATAACACAACCCGCGCAGTGGACAAAAAATCAAAAAATCCTGGCACACCGCAGCTGCAGCTGGCTTACAAGGTGACGGACGAACTCAAAGTTCAGGCTTCGTGGAGCCGCGAAACACGTTTGCCGGATCTTGAAGGTGGCACGGGCGCCATTCTCAATGATGGCGCAAATTTCACATTCGACGAACGGGATCCCTCTGACATTTTATATAATACTCTCGGCGGTCAGGGAACGGCAAAAATTTCCAACGTTAAAAATCAACCGGAAATCACGAACTCATATAATTTTAGGGCTTCATATTATGGTAAGTACACGACACTCGGTCTGACATATTATCTGAAAATGACCCCCAAGCAGTGGGTGGATGAAAATATTTTACCGGGAGACCCCGATTACGACGACCTCATGAATTCGATCGGGCTGGATCCCAGATATTACAACAATGTGACTATCTCAACCTCCACGGCGACCGGGGAGAAGGGAAAACGGCAAGGCTATGAAGTCGAACTCGAGCAGAACTTCGGATTTCTCGGCATGATCGGGTCCCAGATCGATGCTTCCGTTTCCTATAACTACCGTGCCGTGACAGCGAATTCCTTGAGCAACTCCAGCGTTTTGGGATGGAGTCGCCAAAACCCGGTGCGTCCCGTATGGCAGGGCAGGGTTTCCTACAGCGCCCGTCGCTTTAGCATCATGGCAAAATGGAAATATACACAACCTGGCAGGACTGGCATTACTTCGACCGCCGTCACCCTTCCTGATGGAACAAATGCCAACGTGATGTTCTACACGCCAAACAACAATCAGGCAAAGGTTGGTCTGCAATTCAACTATACCATCGATCGGCACTTTAGATACTTTATATCATTGGATAACATATTTGACGATGTTGCATACAGCCGAAAGTTGGATTCCGAAACCGGCTTGTTGCCACATTATGCACAGTTCACACAAGCGCAGGAACGTGGGAGGCTGATCGCTACCGGTATAACCGCTACCTTCTAAAGATCGGAAACGGAAAGCCCAGCTTCAGCCGAAGCCAGTACATTCCACGGCTGAGTGAGCGAAAGTTTTTGGTGCAGGTTAGATAGTAGGGCTTAGGACTGCGGAGAACGCCCCTCCATGGCGTTCTCCGCTTTCGATAATTTGTTGTGATATGACTTAGCTGGATGCTTCGGCTTGATTGGAGGAGCAGCTTTTCGCCGCAATGAAAGGGAAAATCGCGGTATAAAATCGCACCTCCTGTTCGGTTAAAAATTTAGGGGATTTGCCCTGGGATTTTCTATGCGTCTCGGAATTCTCCAAAGTGCTTTGCGGCCAGAAGCTGGGTTGCTGCCAGCTTCAACGAACTGAGTACTTCAAAATGCGCCGCATTTAATGTATCGGCCTTTTCTGTATACATCGTATTCCATCTCGAGATATTGGCCTCCAGGCTTTTGAGCGCTGCCTTTTGCCTGGCGGCGTCCAGTCTGCTGGTATCGACAGCGTCGTATTCCGTTGGCTCCGCTTTTTGAGCGCGCGAAATACAGGCATATGACTTTTCAACCCGAGTTCGGCTTGGACCTGCCGGCAGGAAATTTTCCCATCGATCACGGCATTTTCATAACTCGGAAAAGCGGCGAAAACGCGGCAGACGAAATTGACCGGGAGCTCGGTGGAGCGCCAGCCAGCGGCTTGATCGGCGATATTTAGCCAGGTAGCAAATGTGTCAGTATAGGGAATGACGTAGGTCGCGATCCGAGCTGCGCCAGCATTCCGCGCTGAAATGAATTGGGCTCGTCCAGAAAGGATTTTGAAACGCCCGTGTTTCAGGCGCACCAAATCGATTGGCTCGAAGTTGCCAGCCATCGATTCTTTTTTTGCGAAAGGTAAACGGTGGCTAGTGGTTGTGGATGGTGGTAGATAAAAACTGTGATCTATATCCACGCTTTCAACTGGAACGCTTTGTAGGTATAGTATGGTTGCAGCACGGCTACTCGTTTTCCAAAATGTTATAAACTGGGACAATTCGACGCGATAAAGCCGTTCTTTATCTTCAGCTTTAGCTGATATGCATATGCCTTTTGTTCGAAGGAACTCCTGCACCTCGCTGGCAAGGATTCCGGTCCAAGCGACCAATTGGCTATTTGTGACGAGCCAGGGTATCGGTTGCCCAAGAGATAGTGGAACTGCATCTACGCAGTGTAACGATGTGTCAGCGGACGACATGGTCTGGCAGGGGATTTTGAGCCCTACGTTCTTTTCGTTTGGATGGTTCCCCTCAGGAAAATAGATCTTGGAGAATGGATGATTCACTGGACGCGTCCAAACCATGCGGTTTGTTGCGAGAAGGTAACAAAACTTGATGACTACGTCTTGTAGCGGAAACACGGGATGACGCCGAAGGAAGCGAATCACTCCATCGCAGATGAGGTCTCGTTGTTGCCGTCTGGGACGGGGCCCGCTGCAAGACGTGATGCCGGGCTTGCACTGGGATTGGTCGGCGGCAAGGTGGTTCCTTGTGAAAGCCGCCGAATTTTTCCAACTCCCAGCATCTCTACAGCCTTTTGCTTCGTTTTTCTCGCCCGAGGTTGCTCCTTGGGAATGGTTGAAGACGATCGGCACGGCGCTCAAAGCCCAAGATTTTTCGGGCGGGCAGGCTATTCCGCCCGGTGTGTACGCGGAAGGCCAAGTCTACGTTCATCCGTCAGCGCAATTGCCGCACACCGCGACATTGATCGGCCCGGTTTGGGTGGGACCGGGCACGAAGTTACTGCCGGGCTGTTTTCTGCGCGGCAATGTCATTGTCGGTGCCAACTGCACCATAGGGCACAATGCCGAGCTAAAAAACTCGCTGTTGATGGACAACGTGCAAGTGCCGCACAGGCCTTATATCGGCGATTCGATTTTAGGTAACGGCGCACATCTCGGGGCAGGCGTGGTGCTCTCGAACCTGCGTCTCGACCAGAAACCAATCAGTGTGCGTTTGCCTTCGGGTGTGGTCGATACCGGCTTGCGAAAATTTGGGGCGATCCTCGGTGACAAAGCTGAAGTCGGTTGCAATGCCGTGCTCAACCCCGGCGCGGTGCTCGGACCGCGTGCGCTAGTGACGCCGACGGTGGTGCTGAGCGGTTATGTGCCGCCGGCCACGATTGCCCACGTGAGGACGACTGTGCATTTCGTGCCGCGGAGGGACTGATAGTCATTTCTGCATTTTTCTCCTGACTTCTGGCTTCTGACTTCTGAATTCTATTCTCATGCGCATTCTTTCTGGCATCCAACCTTCGGGCACCCTGCACATCGGCAATTATTTTGGCATGATGCGGCCGGCCATTGAACTGCAGGACCGCGGCGACGCTTTCTATTTCATTGCGGACTATCATTCGATGACGTCGCTGACGGACGCGGAGCAGCGGCGCAAGAACACGCTCGATGTCGCCCTCGATTTTCTCGCATGCGGACTCGATCCAAAGAAAAGCGTTTTTTACCGCCAGAGCGATTTGCCGGAAGTCTGTGAACTGATGTGGATTCTCGGCACGCTCACGCCCATGGGCCTGCTCGAACGGGCACACAGCTACAAAGATAAAACCGCCAAGGGGATTTCGCCCAACTTCGGACTCTTCGCCTATCCGGTGCTGATGGCCGCGGATATTTTGATGTACGACTCTAACCTTGTGCCAGTAGGCAAGGATCAGAAACAGCACGTCGAAATGACGCGCGATATCGCGATCAAATTCAACCAGACCTATGGCGAAACCTTTGTGATTCCCGAGCCTGAAATTCGCGCCGAAGTTGCTACCGTTCCCGGTCTCGATGGTCAGAAAATGAGCAAGAGTTACGGCAACACGGTCGAGATTTTCGGTGACGAAAAAGCGATTCGCAAAAAAATCATGGGCATCAAAATGGATTCGCGCACACCGGCCGAACCGAAGCCCGACGCCGATCAGAATCTCGCGATTCAATTGCTCAAGCTCGTGGCGCCGACCGATGTCTCGAAAGACTTTGAGGATCGTCTGCGTGCGGGCGGACTCGGTTATGGCGATTTGAAGAAGGCGTTGTTCGAGCACTACTGGAATTATTTTGCGCCCTTCCGGGCGAAACGCGCCGAACTCGCGGCGAACCTCGATTATGTGAACCAAGTGCTGGCCGACGGGGCGCAACGCGCCCGCGTGGTTGGTGGCGCGGTGCTGCAACGTGCGCGCAAGGCCAGCGGACTCGCATAAACGTCGTCGACTGGCTGGCCGGCGCGAGGTTGAGGCGTGCAATTGATCCGAACTTCGGTAAATTGACGCCATGAGCCTGCTGGAGTACGGACTGCTCGCTTTCAGTTCGTTGTTCGCGATCGTCGATCCCATCGCGGCGATCCCGGCATATCTGGCGATGACGCCGAACGATTCGCAAGCGGCAAGGCTGCGCATGGCCCGCCTGGCCTGCATTGTGGCGACAGGCGCATTGCTCCTGTTTGCGCTCGCGGGCCCAAGAATTTTTTCCATGCTGGGCGTGACGCTGCCGGCCTTTCAATTTGCCGGTAGTCTGTTGTTGTTGAGAATCGCGTTCGACATGTTGTATGCGAAACGTTCGGGCGTGCAGGAGACGGAGGAGGAGGTCGCGGCGGGCGCGGCGAAGGACGACATTGCCATCAGTCCGCTGGGCGTTCCGATGCTGGCCGGCCCCGGCGCGATTTCCAACGTACTCATTCTTACCACCAAGGCGGGCGATTGGGTGCACTACGGAATTTTATTGGGAAGCATCGCGGCGGTGGGAGCCGCCTCTTATCTGGTTTTGCGTGTGGCGGCACGGGGCGCGGCGTTTTTAAGCCCGCTGGTGTTGAAGCTGGTGACTCGCTTGATGGGTTTGGTCATCGCGGCGATCGCAGTGCAGTTCGCTTTCAACGCGCTGGCGGCGAGCGGTCTTTTTGGGAGCGCGCAGCCGGTTCACTGAACCGGCCGGCAGGAGACGGACCAGGCATTTTTTCACGCCGGCCGTGTCCAAGCCGCTAAACCGTAGCGGATACAAAAAAGCTCGGAACGAAATCGCTGGCGATGCCGAGCGCGGCGAGGGAGCGGTAATGCGATTTCAGTTCGGCCTGGATGGCGAGAGGCTGGCCGTTGCAACCATCGTGCTCAGGGATGAAATTATCGGTGGCGAAATGTTCGTTTGTAGACGGGCCGAGCGGAAGGATTTTTTCGGGGAGCTTGTAGTCGGGCAGGGCGGCGAAAAATTTCGTGTTGGCGAAACCGGAGGCGCGAAGAAGTTCGTCGAGTTCGGCGCGGGTGAAAGTGAAACTGCGAAGGGGCTTGCCGGAATGCTTCTGCCATTTTTCGGTGGCGAGCGCGGCGTCGAAGACCGCGATGTTGGGCGGACCGATGTGGTCGTCGGGAGCGCCGAGCAGGTATTTCAGACCGAGGCGATTTTCGATGCCGATGACGAGTTGGCCGCCGGGTGCGAGAAGCGAGCGGGCGCGGTAGAGAAATTCAATCTGCACGTTTCGCGGGTTGCCGGCGCGGAATTTCGGCACCCATTCGAGCACGCCGACGCAGGTGACAAGGTCGAAGCGAGTCGTAAAGTCGACGTCGAAGAAGTCGCCTTGCAGGAAATACATCGAGGCATTGGTGCGGTCCTGTTGAGCGGCGGCCTGAATGAAGGCGAGGCGCTCGGGCGTGGGTTCAAGGGCGGTGACTAAGGCTTTGGCGTCGCGCGCGAGCGACAGCGCGATTTGGCCCCAACCGGAACCAATATCCAGAACCTTGGCGCCGGGCTTTGGCGGCTGCTGGCGGAAAAAGAGATCCCGCTTTGGGCTCGTTACGATCTGGTGCAGCCACGGATTGGTTTTGGCGTAACGAGACGCGACGACGTTGCGCCAAGGCTGGCCGGCTTGGACGGCGCGGACGATTTCCCAGAGCTCTTTGGCCGGCGCGTCGCGATAGGTGTCGGCGCTGGCAGGTTGCGGCGTCCAGCTTTCGCCGGGCTGGAGCGAATGGGGTTGGCCGCGATGGGAGAAGGAAATCATGGTTCAGGCAACCGGGCGGGAGGAAATTTGCGCGCGGAGATTGGCGATGCCAAAGGTTCGGTCGACGGCATGGATGTCGATTTTAACCGCATCGTAGCGGCGCTGGAGGACGACTAGTTTGTCACCGACAAAATGGGTGAAGCCGAAGGAAAGGAAGTAGCTGCCGGGCATCAAATCGAGCGGGAAGGAGAAATTCACCTCACGTTTTTCGCCGGTCTTCATGGGCGGAGCGGGCTGTTTGCTGAAAAGGGTGTTGGTGCCGTAGATTTCGACGCCTGCGGTGTTTTTGAGCGTGAGGGCGAAGATGGGTTCATGGAGGTCTTCGCGGGAGGCGACAATCATGCGCGCGACGATGCGTTCGCCGGAATTGAAGGTGGTGCGGGACACGCCCCCGGCATCGAAGGTGTCGACGGACTCGATGCGGCCGAGTTCGCCACCGTAGGCGAATTCGTGCCCGCTGGCGGGAACATGGTCGCGTTCGTCAGAGAGAAGGGCGGTGTCGCGCGGATCGGTGGAAGGGGTGGAAAGCGGAAGGGCTGAAAGGCTGTCGGGAGTGGTTGGTTTGGCTGGTTCGGTTTGAGGTTTGGCGTTTGGGTTTTGGTCTTCCTTGGCGCGAAGCGCCACGATGTCGGATTGGAGGGAGTCAATAGTTGTCCCATCGACGAGGAGCTTGGAGTATAAATTGACGACATCGTTGGGCTTTCCGGAGTAAACGATCTGACCGCGTTCGAGCAGAATCGCGTGATGGCACAGGCGTTTGACCAGGGATGCGTCGTGAGAAACAAAAAGGAGCGTGACGCCCTGGGCGATGAAGCGATCGATTGCGCGCGCGCATTTGAGTTGGAAACGCGCATCTCCGACGGAAAGGGCTTCATCGACGATGAGAATATCGGGATCGACGTGGGCGGCGACCGCAAAGGCCAGGCGCACGATCATGCCGGACGAGTAGATTTTGACTGGTTGGTCAATGAAATCGCCGATCTCGGCAAAAGCGACAATGGCGTCGAACCGTTCAGCCATTTGGTCGCGGCTGAGACCGAGGATCGCGCCGTTGATAAAAACATTCTCGCGGCCGGTGAACTCGGGATTGAAGCCGGATCCGAGTTCAAGCAGCGCCGAGATTCGCCCGGAGACCGAGAGTTGGCCATGGGTCGGCGTGAGCGTGCCGGCGATCATTTGCAGCAGGGTGCTTTTACCGGAGCCATTGCGCCCAATGATGCCGATCGCTTCGCCGCGCTTGATGTTCAGCGATACATCGCGCAAGGCGTGGAAATCCCGGAAGCCGAGGGCGGCTCGCGCATTGATTGTTTTGCGCATCTTCGACTCGCCCGGAAAAAGCAGGGCAAGTCCTTCCAGAATCGGGCTTTTGAAGCGTGCTGAAGGATTTTTCCAGATGCGATAGACTTTGCTCAAGCCTTGGGCCTGGATGATGGTTTCGCTGGACGAGGAAATGGAGTCCGGGGATGGCATGGCATCAAATCACGTCGGCGAAAGCGTGCTTGGTTTTTTGGAAAAACACGCGGCCGGCGACGCAAAAAGCGGCTCCGGCAATCCAGGTGAAAGCAAGGTGTTTTAGGTTGAGCGGTTGGTTCCAGAGCAGAGCCTGGCGGCTGAGTTCCACCGTGTGGAGGAGCGGATTCCATTTGAGCAGCGGCCACCAACCTTTTTCGACGGCTTTCCCCGTGGAGTAGAAGATCGCGCTGCCGTAGAGGACGATCTGGGAAGTGATCTGCGTGATATGGGTGATGTCGCGGAAAAAAACACCAAGCGCGGATATGAACCAGCTGACGCCCAGCGTGAAAAGGATGAGCGGGCCAAGGATGAGCGGCATCCAGAGTAAACCGCCAAAATACACCGGCTTGCCGATTAATACTGCACCGACAAAGAGCAGGGTCATGTTGATCAGGAAGTGAAACCAATACGCGGAGACATTGGCGAGCGGCAGGATTTCCAACGGGAAAACAACTTTTTTGACCAGATTGGGGTTTCCAACGATCAGGTGCGGCGAGGCGGCAATCGTCTCGGAAACGACGTGGAAAAGCGAAAGTCCCAGGAATACCGCGAGGGCGAAATCGTAGGAATCGCCGTAGATCTTGCTGCCGAAAATCTCGCCGAAAACCACCACATAGAGCGAAAGCATGAGCAGCGGATTGAGCACGAGCCAGACCGCGCCGAGGAAACTGCCTCGGTGGCGCACCTCAACGGCGCGCACGGCGAATTGCCACCAGAGTTCGCGTTTGCGGGCGAAGCCGCTGAGTAAAGGCGTCAGTTTGGAGATCACGTCGGTAGCCAGAAGTTTCGATGACGGAAGCGGGTTGGACACAAATCTAAACTTTTGGAACGAAGAAGTGGCTTTCCAGTCCCAAGAGGGCAGGAACAAAGCCTTTACAGGCCGCGCAAGGCTATCTTGGATAACTACTCCCTTGAAATTCTTCAGGAAAAATCTGTCTTTTTGTATCGCCCTGGTGGTTGGGGCTTGGGCATGCCCGGCCTCGGCGCAACCGGCGGAGGCGAAACCCCTCGCCCCAGCGGCGGATCCGGATGAAGTGCTTCGCGCCGCGCTTCCGGAAAACGCATTGCCGGATTTGAAGGCAGCACTTGAACGAGGAATGAGCCAGTCGTCGCAGGTGATCGGCCGACTCCTCGACCTCGACCAAGCAAGGGCCAGCGAAAAACAGGCGCGTTCCCCGATGCTGCCATATGCTTCGGCCTCGGTCGGTTTGGGCGTTGCGCGAAATCGTTACGACTACGATGCCTACCCAATCAAGAATTCAAATGGCGAACAGCAGTATGATGAAAATGGTCTGCCGAAGATGCAGCCAGCCGACTCGTCGACCGCGGTTGTGCAGGATTTATCCTACAACGCAGGCATGAGCCAGCCGGTTTATCACTGGGGCGCGCTGAAAAAAAACTACCAGTCGGCCCAACTCCAGAAGGCCATCGCGACACGCAACGTGGAGGAAATCCGCCGCACGTTGGCTAACGAGATTCGACGCGCTTACTTCAACCTTATCGCAGCTTCGAATGCGCTCGAGGTTGAAAAAACGACGCTGGCTAAATTTGAGGAGGAACGCGATTTTTTCCAAAAGCAGTCGAAGGACGGCTTTGTGACGGCAAGTATCGCGAGTTCGGCCGAAACGAGGGTCGAGGATTACAAACTTACGATGCAACGTTCGCGAAACGCCTTCGAGGCGCAATGGAACGCTTTTTGCGATCTGACCGGGCTCGAACGTGGCGCGCCGATCCCGGTTTTTCCGAAAGAGATTCCGGCCGTGAGCGCGGAAGTAAAACCGATTTTGCCCAAGCTGGCGCCCGATCCAGGTCCATATACGCCGATCAATTTGCAAAACGCAGAAGACAATGTGCGTGTTGAAAAATTGAACTACGAAATAGCCGCCACGCGCTTGCGGCCGAAACTCAATATGGGCCTCAATGCGAATCGCGGTTACCATTCTCCCGACACAGCGGTTGGTTTCGGTGGACCTTATATGCTGACGAGTGTAGGCGTCAGCGCGAACGTGAGTTGGGCGATCTTCGATGGTTTTAGTACTTCGGCCGCGAAGCAGACCTACAAAATCCGCCAGCGCCAACAGGAGCGTACGCGCGATCAGGCAAAGAAAGACTACGACGAAACGCTGAAAACCAATTTGACGAATTTGCGCCTGAACCTGAAGCCTTTGGAAACGGCCGATCTCGGTCTGACCAGTGCGCGCGACAGTGTCACAACCGCGCAAAAGGACTATGAACTCGGCGTCGTTCAAAAGCAGACGGTCGACACTTATCAAACCTACGTCGACAGCGCCTTGGCGGCTGCCAATAACGCCCGAGCCGACTACTACATCCAAATCGCCACTTATCTTTCGCTGCGTGGCAAGGATCCGGCGGTCAACTACCGGCCAGGACAAAAATTTTCCGATGCGTCTAAAAAATAAAATCATTACTTTCGCGGCAATTACCGCGCTAGCCGCAGGAGGTTGGTTCGGCTATCAGCAATTCGTGCCCGAGGCCATGGTCGCCCGTGTTGTCCGTGGCACCGCTGTGCAAGCCGTGCCGGCCAATGTCATTGTCTTTCCTGAATCGATCATGGAGATCAAGGCCGAGCATGGCGGCCGCGTGTTGAAACGGCTCGCGAAAAAAGGCCAGAACGTAAAGGAGGGCGATATCCTGTTCGAAATCGATGGCACCGATCTGCAAATCGAGATCGAGCGCATCGAAATCGACCAAAAGGCCACGAAGGCGCGCATTGAACTGGGCTCGCCACTGCGCTTCGACATCGCCAATGCGGAGGAGAATGTGAAGAAGAACACGCGTTTGTTCGAGACTGGCCGTTTGGCTCAAATCGAGTTCGACCAAATCAAACGCAATTTGGAAATCCTGAAAGATCGGTTAAAGAACGAGGAAATTTCCAACGCGCAGACGCTTTCCAATTTCGAAAACACACTGAAAAAAAACCGCCGTGCGCTCGAAAAAATGAAAGTTCTCGCACCCGCCGATGGCACGGTGATCGATCTTAATGCCGAGCCCGGCGACTTGATCGGCGGAAACCAGACTCTGGCGCGTGTGATTTCGAAAACACGTCGAGTCGAGGCGCAGATCAGCGAGGAAAACATCGCCGGCGTCCGGCCCGGCTTGCTTGTCGCTGTGTATTTGCTCGGGTACTACGGCGAACGTTTCACCGGCAAGGTCGAGGGGGTTCTCGCCAGCGCCGACGAACGCACGAAACGTTACACGGCCTATCTTAACCTCGACATTCCGTTGGAGCGTTTGACTCCCGGCCTGACGGGCGAAGCGAGCATCACCGTCGACCAGCGTGAAAACACCCTCACGGTCGAGCGTCGCGCGCTGATGGGCAGCAAACTCTATCTGGTGCGCGGCGGCCGTGTGCAAATCACGCCGATCGAGATGGGTTTCAACAACCAGAAATTTGCCGAAATTCAGTCCGGAGCTAAAGAGGGCGACGAGTATATCGTCGATGATCTTTCCGGCTTCCGCGACGGTCAGCGCATTCGCACCAAGCGCGAAACGATCGCCAAATAAATGCCCACGACGCTGCGTATTGCTCTGCGGTTCTTGCTCGCGAAGCGGCGTGCCATGGCGATGAGCCTGACCGGCATCGCACTCGGTGTGGGCTTTATCGTGCTCACGCAGGCGATCACGACAGGTTTCCAGGCATTTTTCATTCAGACGATTCTCGGTGCCGACGGCGCGATTCGCGTGGAGGACAAGGTTCAAATTAGCAACGTCGACATCGAGGTCGAAACCGCGGGTGGCAAGTCCGCAGCCGCTTCCGTCAAAGCTGAAAGCAACCGCAAATACCTCGAAGGTGTTTACGAACCGCGATTGCAGATCGAGGCGATCAAAACCCTTCCCGATGTGCGTGGCGTATCTGAAGTGGTGCGCGGCAATGTTCTTATCCAGTCCGCCACGCGCGAGGAATCGGCGCAGGTTTTCGGCATCAAACTCGAAGACCATCTGACAGTTTCCGATCTCGACCGGCAGATTGTGATTGGCAGTGCGACAGAGTTTCGTGAATCGCCCTCGGGGGTCATGATCGGCAAAGTTCTCGCCGAACGTCTTAAGGCCCGACTGGGCGATTCTGTGCTCATTGCGTACGCGGGTGTTTCCACACGCTACAAAATCACCGCCATTTACGAGACGGGTGTGCGCGACATCGACAAGACGCGAATTTTTATGCACCTCGGCGAGGCCCGTACGCTGCTCAAGCGGCCTTTCGGCGCGACGTTTTTGCAGGTGAGTTTGCACACGCCCGATCGGGCGCCTGCGCTGGCGAATGTGATCGGCGATATCACGGGTCACCGCGCAACGAGTTGGAAGGAGCGCGAGCAAGTCTGGCTGCAAGTGTTCACATTTTTCCGCATCCTCGCAGGAATCACGGTTTCCACGATCATCATCGTTTCCGGCCTCGGCATGTTCAATACGCTCGCGATGATAGTCATGGAGAAGACCAAGGAAATCGCGATTCTGCGCTCGATGGGTTACACACGGCGCGACATCGCCTCGACCTTCATGATGCAAGGTCTGCTCGTGCTTGGCGCGGGCTTGTTGTTGGGGTGGACGTTTGGCGCGCTGAGCACGTGGATAACTGAAAACATTCCCATCAAAGTCACGGGTATTTTCACCACCGACCACGTCGTGGTGGAGTGGGATTACTGGCACTACCTTGGCGCAGGCTTGGCCGCAGCGGTCGTCGTCATGATCGCCAGTTGGTTCCCGGCTCGCAAAGCCGCGCATATGGAACCGGCTGACATTATTCGGGGAGCTTCGCAATGAGCGACACACCGCAAACTCCTGCTACCGCCAAAAAGCCGTTGCCGCAGCCCGGCTCCGTGGCGATTCGTTGTGCGAAGCTCACGCGTTATCTTGGTCAGGGCGAGGGGAGGGTGCATGTTTTGCGCGAAGTTTCCTTCGAGGCCACGGCGGGCACCGTCACGGCGATCGTCGGTCCGTCGGGTTGCGGCAAGAGCACGCTGCTCTATTTGCTCGGACTTCTCGACCGTCCCGAAGGCGGCGAAATCTGGATCGGCGGCAAAAATCTTGCCCATGCCGACGACGAACAGCGCACCGCCACGCGCAATGAGCACATAGGTTTCGTTTTTCAATTTCACTTTCTGCTGCCCGAGTTCACCGCGCTCGAAAATGTGATGCTGCCGATGCAGAAACTCGGTCGCCTGCCGCGGACCGAGATGATTTCGCGGGCAACGAAGCTCCTGGCCGACGTGGGCCTCGGTGAAAAAACACACCGCCTCGCCACGCAGCTCTCCGGCGGCGAACAACAACGCGTCGCCATCGCGCGCGCGCTCGCGAATCAGCCTTCGATCATCCTCGCCGACGAACCGACGGGAAATCTCGACGTGAAAAATTCCGCGATCGTTTTCGATCTACTCACGCGTCTCGCGAAGGAGAATGGCCAGGCAATCGTGCTTGTCACCCATAACCCGGAGATCGCCAACAAATGCGACGCGGTTCGCCCGATGCGTGACGGCGTGTTTATCTGATAGCTGCCGAGGTCAAATGCGTCGCGAGCAGTTTAGTTAATGGAGCGGTTTCCTATTAGTTCTGTTTCCATCGATTGAACTTCTGCCTGCGATAAGCAAAAACGAAGGCTTGGCTGTCGGGCTAGTAGTTTTCTATGTAATGGCGTTTGCTATTAGAGAATTTGGTTTACATGGATTTTCTGTCCGACTTCGTTGCACCACTAAACTTTAACCACTGAATCTAGCCTTTCTACCCTGTGAGCTCACACACCACGCGTAAATCATTTCTGGCTCAGATGCTTGGAGTGCTCGCGAGCGTTGGCCTCGCTTCCAAGCTGGTCGCTCGTCCGGCGGCTGCCGCCACGCAAACCGCGACCGAATCCGCCACTCCTGTGAAGGTGAGTGCCGAACCGCGCGCCGTGGCTCGCTCGCAAGATTCAGTCTGATTTTTCAGTCGTTTCCCAACCGTAGAACCAACGGCCCATGTCGAAAATTTTCCCGAAATCGGCCAACCGCCTCCCGCTTCAGATCATTATTTTTGTGATCGTGCTCGCCGGGGTGGTGACCGCAGCCACCACGTATTACGCGACGCCGAAGTATACACGCGTTGGTTATGCCCCGGTCCAACCGGTGCCATACAGTCACGCGCTTCACGTCGACAAACTCGGCCTCGATTGCCGCTACTGCCACTCGAATGTCGAGAAATCGGGCGTGGCCAATCTCCCGACCGCGCAGACCTGCATGAACTGTCATGGCACGGTCAAGGCCGACAGTCCGCTTCTCGCGCCTGTGCGCGCTGCCTTCCAATCCGGCGAACCGCTTCAATGGGTGCGCGTTCATCAACTGCCCGACTACGTCTATTTCAACCATTCCGTTCACGTCAGCCGCGGTGTTTCCTGTGTGAGTTGCCACGGAAAGATCAACGAAATGGAAACCGTTTATCATGCGAAGTCGCTGAGCATGGGTTTCTGCCTCGATTGTCATCGCAACCCGCAGGCCAACGTCCGCCCGCCTGACCAAGTCACCAATCTCAACTGGGATCCGTCGCAGACGAAGATCGACGGCAAAACTCACGCCGAATGGGCCGCTGAGTTTGTGAAGAACAACAAGATCAAGCCTCCGCAAAGCTGCACCGGCTGCCACCGATGAAACGAAAATTTGATCATTCCCCGAAGGCCGTAAACCCTTCGAACGGCGCCCCTGCCGAAGCTGAACTGACCGGTCGCAAATACTGGCGCAGCCTCGACGAACTGGCGGCCACACCCGGCTTCCAGGAACATCTCGAACGCGAATTCCCCGAGGGCGCGTCCACGCTCGATGGCGTCGATCGCCGGAAATTTTTCAAGTTGATGGCTGCGTCCTTCGCCCTCGGTGGCGTGGGCCTGGCTGCTGGTTGCCGTCGTCCGGAGGCGTACATTTTGCCCTACGGAAAATCCGTCGAGGAAATCATTCCGGGCCTCCCGCTGTATTTCGCCACGGCCATGCCGCTGCGCAAATCCGCCATCCCGCTCCTCGCTGAGACACACCAGGGTCGCCCGACGAAACTCGAAGGCAACCCCACTTATGCACCGCATGGCAGCGCCAGCTCTTTGATTGCGCAGGCGTCGATTCTCGATCTTTACGATCCCGACCGCTCCACCACCCATACCATCGGTGGAAACGTCGCGACTCCGGCTGAGATCCAGGACAAACTTGCCGCTATCGGCAAAGCCCATGCCGCCAACGGCGGGGCCGGTCTCGCTTTTCTCGCCGACGAATCCAGTTCTCCCACTCGTGCCGCGCTGGTCGCGAAACTGAAGGCGAAATTCCCGAAAGCGCTTTGGGCCGAGTACGAGCCCGTGGTTGACGAACCACCTGTTGCCGCCGCGAAAGCTTCCTTCGGTCGTTCGGTTAAACCAATTTACCGTTTCGCGAAGGCCAAGCGTATCCTTTCCTTGGATGCGGATTTCTTCCACGCCGAGGCCGGCAGCATTTATTACGCCCGCGAGTTCGCCAAAGGCCGCCGCGTTGCCTCGAAGAACGATGAGATGAACCGCCTCTACGTCGCGGAAAGTCACCTCACGCTCACGGGCGGCATGGCCGATCACCGTTTGCGGGTTGCGACGAGCCATATGCTCGCCGTCGCGGCCGCGGTCGCCTCCGTCATCGTGCCGGAGGTCGAAAGTGCTCTCCGCTCCTATATCCACGGCACACCGCTCAATACAAAGTGGATCGAGGAATGTGCCCGCGACCTGCTCGGCCATCGTGGCGAGAGCCTGATCATTGCCGGCGCTCATCTGCCGGCCGAGGTCCATGCCATTGTTCACGGCCTCAACTGGCAACTTGGCAACGCCGGCAAAACCGTCGACTACGTCGAAGTCGAAACGCCTTCCGCCGCGTCGATTTCCGATCTCGCTTCGTCGATTAAGGCTGGTTCGGTCAAGACCCTGGTCATCCTCGGAGGCAACCCCGCTTACAACGCCCCGGCCGATCTCGATTGGACGGTGCTGCAAGCTTCGGTCCCCGAGGTAATCCGTTACGGCTATTACATTGACGAGACGTCGCTCGCAAAATCCGCGACGACCACGCATGTCTCCGCCGCACATTATCTCGAATCCTGGGGCGATGCCCGCACGGCCGACGGCACGATCGTGCCGGTGCAGCCGATGATTCTGCCGCTTTTCAACGGTCTGACGCAGATCGAAGTGCTCGCGCGCATCCTCGGTGAAACCACGACCGATCCCTACACCCTCGTTCATCAAACGATCACGACCATTGCTGGCGGGGACGCCACCGCGGTCTTCCGAAAGTTTTTGCACGACGGCCTGCTCGAAGGTTCCGCCTATCCGGTGGTTTCGGTTCAGTTTAGTCGCGACTCCGCGCGCGCCGTTTTCAAGGCCGCGCCCAAGGTGGTCGAACTCTCCAGATCGTCCCTCGAAGTCCGTTTCGTCGCCGATCACAAGATGGATGACGGTCGTTTTGCGAACAACGGCTGGCTTCAGGAATGTCCGGATCCGATTACGAAAATCTCCTGGGATAATGCGATTCTCGTCAGCCCGGTGCTTGGACGTGAACTCGGTATTTATCCGGGCGGCGCCTTGTTGCAGGTTGCCCGTGTTGAAGAGGCCGAATTTGTTCGCGGTCGCGAAAACTCGTTTATCGGCGAACTGACGATCGACGGCCGCAAGATCCGCGGTCCGCTTCACATCCAGCCCGGCCTCGCGAACTACACTGTGGTTCTTCCGCTTGGTTACGGTCGCACCGTTTCCGGCCACGTCGGCAATAAACAGGGCTTTAATGCGTATCCGGTTCGCACGTCCGCCGCATTGAACGTCGCCACGGGCGGAACGCTGGTGAAGACCGACGAGCGCTACCAACTCGCCAACACGCAGGAACATTGGTCGATGGAAGGCCGCGACATCGTGCGCGAAGCCAACTTCGACGAGTACAAGACAAACCCCGCGTTCGTGAAAGACATCGGCATGGAATCGCATTCGCCGAAGGTCCTTGGCGAAGAGGGCGCCCGCCGCGCTGGCGAAACCGAAGAAGCTTACCAAAAGCGTATCCACAGCGGCGCTACAGCGGGTATTCTTCCACGCGGTCAGTCGCTCTACGAGACGCCTGCGCTCACTGGCGAACATCAGTGGGGCATGAGCATTGATCTCAATGTCTGCTCCGGCTGCAACGCCTGCGTCATCGCCTGCCAGGCCGAAAACAATATTCCGATCGTCGGCAAGGATCAGGTCCTTCGCGGCCGCGAAATGCACTGGATTCGTTTGGATCGCTATTACTCCGACGGCCAGGCCGATGGCGCCGCGTTCGGTGGCGAAGGCAACAAACAGTTGCCCGAAGATCCCCAAGTTTCCCTGCAACCGGTGGCGTGCGCCCAATGCGAGCTGGCGCCCTGCGAAACCGTGTGCCCGGTCAACGCGACCGTTCACGACGAAGAAGGCCTCAATGCGATGGCCTACAACCGCTGCATTGGTACCCGTTATTGCGCGAACAACTGTCCGTACAAGGTCAGGCGTTTTAATTTCTTCGATTGGAATAACCGCAAGCTCGACAGCCTCTACATGGGTCCGCTCGGCCCGAAGGGAATGCCGGAGCTCGTCAAGATGGTTAAGAATCCGGACGTCACGGTGCGCATGCGCGGCGTGATGGAAAAGTGCACCTACTGCGTGCAACGCATCCAGCAGGCCAAGATCGCGCAGAAAGCGAAAGCCGGCGCATCCGACCGCGTGAAAATTCCCGATGGCACGATCAAGGTCGCCTGCCAGCAGGTTTGCCCGGTTGAAGCGATTGTCTTTGGCGATATCTCCGATCCGCAAAGCGCCGTTTCGAAGGCGAAGGCTCTCGAACAAGACTACGCGCTCCTCGGTTATCTCAATATCCGCCCGCGCACGACTTACCTCGGCAAACTCCGCAATCCGAATCCCGCGATGCCGGATTATGCCGCGATCAAAACGCCTTTTAGCCGTCAGGAATACAACAACAAGAACCATCCCGGCGGTCACGACCACGAGTCGCATGAAAAAAGCGGCGCAGGTCATGAAGCCCCGGCGAAATCCGAGCATGGTCACACCGCACTCGAAACCTTCAAGCAGCTTGGAGGGCTCAGCTAATGGCTCACTCTGCTGATCACGCCGCTCCGGCGATCCTCAACGAAGTCAAGCCGGCCGAATTGCCGCGCGCTATTCTTGTCGAAAACAACCGAAGCTTCGGTTGGATCACCGACAAGATCTGCGGCATCATCGAGGGCAAGACGCCTACGTGGTGGTGGGTTTGCTTCATTGTCGCATGTTTTGTCGCGTCATTCACGGTCGCGGGCATTACCTATCTGGTCGCCACAGGCGTCGGTGTTTGGGGCCACGCGAATCCGGTCAATTGGGCGTGGGACATCGTTAACTTCGTCTTCTGGATCGGCATCGGCCACGCCGGCACCCTGATCTCTGCGATCTTGTGCTTGCTCCGTCAAAAATGGCGCACGTCCATCAACCGTGCCGCCGAAGCCATGACGATTTTTGCGGTGGTTTGCGCCGCGATCTTCCCGGTCTTCCATGTCGGTCGCGTCTGGTTCGCCTGGTACCTATTCCCGATCCCGAATTCGAACTATATCTGGCAAAACTTCCGTTCACCGCTGGAGTGGGACGTATTCGCTGTTTCCACCTACGGAACGGTTTCGGTGCTTTTCTGGTATGTCGGCCTCATCCCTGACCTCGCCGTACTGCGCGACCGTTTCTTCGCCGCCGGCAACAAGCTCCGCGCGACACTCTATGGTTTCTTCGCGATGGGCTGGCGCGGTTCGAATCGCCACTGGTCCAATTACGAAATGGCGTACTTGATCCTTGCCGGTGTCTCGACGCCACTCGTGCTCTCCGTGCACACGATCGTGTCGTTCGACTTCGCTGTTTCTCTGATCCCGGGCTGGCACACGACGATTTTCCCGCCGTACTTCGTGGCCGGCGCGATCTTCTCCGGCTTCGGCATGGTGCTCACGCTCATGCTGCCGTTGCGCGCAATCTACAAACTCGAAGATCTCATCACGCAGTACCACATCGACTGCATGTGCAAGATCACCCTCGCGACCGGTACGATGGTAGGTTATGCCTACGCGATGGAGTTCTTCATCGCCTGGTACGGTGCGAACCCCTACGAAGGCTTTGCCTTCATCAACCGCGCATTCGGTCCATACGCCTGGGCTTACTGGACCATGATCACCTGCAACGTGATCACGCCGCAGTTCTTCTGGTTTAAGAAGGTTCGGCAAAACACCTGGCTCGTCTGGGTGCTCTCGATCTTCGTCAACGTCGGCATGTGGTTCGAGCGCTTCGTCATCATCGTGACCTCGCTTGCCCGCGACTTTCTGCCTTCAAGCTGGGGCTACTACTCGCCGTCGATCGTCGAGATCTTCACGTTCTTCGGCACGTTCGGCGTCTTTTCTGTGTTGTTCCTTCTGTTCATCCGTTTCCTGCCCGTCATGCCGATGGCCGAGCTCAAGGCCGTCACTCCCCAAGCCGACGTGCATGGTCATCATGACGATCATGCTTCTACCGGTAAACCCGCCGTGCAGAAAGGACACGCCTAATTTCGAACATGGCTTCTCAACCACACGGCCTGATCGCCACCTTCACCACGGCGCCTGATGTCTATCATGCGGCGGAAAAAGTGCGCGATGCGGGTTATAAATTCTGGGACTGCATCACGCCGTTCCCGATCCACGGCCTCGACAAGGCCATGGGCGTCAAACGTTCCATCGTCCCGCGCTTTTCCCTTGCTGGCGGCATCATCGGCTTTTGCACGGGCATGAGCATGATTTGGTTCATGAACGCGTTTGATTATCCGCTGGTTGTCGGCGGCAAACCGTACTTCAGCCCGATGTTCGCATTCCCCGTTTCGTACGAGCTCACGATCTTGTTCACCGCCTTCGCGACCATCGGTGGCATGTTTTTCCTGAATCGCCTTCCGATGCATTATCATCCGGTGCTCAAGCACGACAATATTCACCGCGGAATGGACGACCATTTCTTTATCGTCATCGAATCTCGCGACCCGAAGTTCGATGCCGCCCGCACCCGTGCCCTGCTGGAAAAAGCCGGCGGCACCGATATCAAGGAGCTGGAGGCCTAAACCATGCGCTACGCCTATTTCACCCTGGCCTTCCTCGTGGTGCTCACGGTTTCCGTTCTCGGATTTCGCGACTCCAAATTCACCAGGCCGCCACTGATGGTTTTCCCTGACACGTTTTTTCCTGAAATGAATCATCAGGCGAAATACAAGCCGCAGGCTTCGAGCGAATTTTTCGCCGATGGCCGTGCGGATCGTCCATTGCCCGCAGGCGTGGTGCCGCGTGGTTTTCTGCGCGACGACAGTCATCTTTACGCTGGTAAAACCGCTGATGGCCAATGGGCCAAAGGTTTCCCCGCCGCGGTAAAGGTCGACGCCCGTCTGATGGCGCGCGGCCGCGAACGTTTCACCATTTATTGCGCCCCCTGCCATGGCGCCGCGGGTGACGGCAATGGCATAACCAAACAATACGGTATGGGTGCCACTCCCAGTTACCACGACGACCGTCTTCGTAACATGGCCGAAGGTGAAATTTTCAACACTATCACCAATGGCGCCAAAACCATGTCCCCTTACGGTGACAAACTTGTGCCCGAGGATCGCTGGGCGGTCATCGCCTACGTCCGCGCACTTCAGCGCGCGCAAAACGCCCGCGTCGAGGATGTCGAGCCCAACCACAAACAGGAGCTTGGCCTAAAATGAGTTCACACGCCGCAACCGCTCCCCAATCCTTGCCCGCCAATTCGCCCGGTTCGACCAAGGCGCTCATCATCGGTATTGTCGGTATCGCCGTCGCCGCCGGTGGACTTTTGCTCCCCCACAACACGCAGGCGGTCGCCCATTCCTGGCTCGTCGGTGTGACCTTTTGGACTGCCATCACCATCGGCATGCTGCTGATGACGATGATCCATCACATTTTTGACGCTTCCTGGTCGACGGTGGTTCGTCGTCAATGGGAACACGGCATCGCCGCTTTTCCCTGGCTCGCGCTGCTGTTCGCACCGTTGTTGCTGGCCACTTGGTTTGGCCAGCGCGATCTCATCTGGCCCTGGATGAACCCTGCGCACGAATTGCACGGTCACGGCACGGTCGCGACCGACGTTCTTTACGCCAAGAAATCGGGTTTCCTGAACATCAATATGTTCACTGGCGGCACCGTCTTGTTTTTTTTCGTTTGGATCTGGCTTTCTTCGCGGTTGCGCAAGGCTTCTTTCACTCAGGATCTGGACGGCGACATCAAGTGGACGCGCATGAATCGCGTCACGACCGCCTTGGGCATTCCGCTGACTGCGCTGACCCTGACCTTTGCCGCTATCTACTGGATCAAGAGCCTCGAATACCACTGGTTCTCCACCATGTATGGCGTTTGGTTCTTCGCCAACTGCGTGCGCGGTGCGCTCTCAATCAGCGTGCTCATCATGCTCTGGTTGTATGTGCGCGGCGACTACAAGGGCATTCTCAACACCAACCACCTGCACTCCATCGGCCAGCTGATGCTCGCCTTCGTCGTGTTCTGGGCCTACGTGACGTTTTCGCAGTACTTCCTGATTTGGAACGCCAACGTTCCCGAGGAAACCTTCTGGTATAACCTTCGCGAAATCAACGCCGACGGTTCTCCGAACCAATGGAAGTACGTCGGTATCATCGTCCTCGTCTTCGGCCATTTCCTCGTGCCATTCCTTTTCCTGCTCTCTTATAAAAACAAAATCGTTCACTCCCGCATCAAGCTCGTCGCGATCTGGGTTCCCTGCGTTATCTTTTTCGATCTTTGCTATAACATTCTTCCCGCGCTAAAAAACGAGCACGGCGATGCCTTGCCGCTCTTTTCGCTCAACTTCCTTTGGACGGTTGCAGCCGTGATTGGCGTTGGCGGCATTTGGTTGTGGTCGTATCTCCGAAGCTTCCCGACCGCCAAACTCATCCCGATTCGCGATCCGCGCATCAACGAAAGCCTCCTGCACCATGAGTGACGCTGCTTCCAAATCCGGTTTTCTGACCACCGCCGCCGCCGTTGTCGGTGGCTTCCTGATCTTCGTTCTGATCCTCGTGATCGCGTACCTTCCGGGCAAACCTGCGCCTTTGCCCGAAGGCACCAAGACGCCTCAGGAACGCGCCCAAATTCTCCGCGACATGCGCGCCAAGGAAACCGCAGCCACCACGACGTACGGTTGGGTCGATCAGTCAAAAGGCGTTGTACGCATCCCGGTTGATCGCGCCATGCAGCTGACGATCGACGAACTCAACGCCAAGAAATAATTTGTCATGGAATGGGTTTTCTACGGCATCGCATTTCTGGTTTCCGTTCTGGTGACCGGTTCGGCCGTATATGCCCTTTACTGGTCTTCAAAAAAAGGCCAGTTGCGCGACCTTGATCAGGGCGCACTTTCCATTTTCGATGAAAAGGAACCCGTTGGCCAGCCGACGGATTTCTTTCCCGGCAAGAAAACGTCGCGCTCGGCGCGCTGAATCAACTTCTAACACTCGCAATGGCTTCCGCACCCAATCTCGCCGCATCGTTTGATCCGTCGACGTCTCCTGATCTGGTGAAACGGGCCGAGTTGAGCGAAATCGACGCTTCCACCAAGGCTCCGGTCCTTTTCTTCCTCGCCTCGGCGGTGCTTTGGCTGCTCGCCGGCACGACGTTCGCGCTGATTGCCTCCTTTAAGCTCCATACGCCCGGGTTTCTTGGCGACATCGAGTGGTTGACGTTCGGTCGTGCGCGCTCCGCTCATCTGAACATCGTTGTTTATGGCTGGAGCGTGAATTCGGCTTTTGCCGTCGCCTTTTGGTTGATGGCCCGCCTTTCGCGCAGCGTGTTGCGCCATTCCGGCCTGCTCATGATCGCCGGAGCCTTTTGGAATATCGGCGTCACGATCGGCATCGTCGGCATTCTCGCCGGCGACTCGACTTCCATCGAATGGCTCGAAATGCCGCTCTATGCGACTCCGCTGCTTTTTGTCGCTTACGCCTTGGTCGGTGCCTGGGCCATCATCACTTTCCGTTTTGGCAAATCCGGCCATATCTACGTTTCGCAGTGGTACCTGCTGGCGGCCCTCTTTTGGTTTCCCTGGCTGTATTCGGTCGCGCAGATCATGCTCGTTCTTGAGCCGGCGCGCGGCACGGTGCAGGCGCTCGTCAACTGGTGGTTTGCCCACAACGTCCTCGGCCTCTGGTTTACGCCCATCGGTCTCGCGGCGGTGTATTACTTCTTGCCGAAGGTTCTGGGTAAGCCGATTCACAGTTATTATCTTTCGATCCTTGGTTTCTGGTCGCTGGCGCTTTTCTACAATTGGGCTGGCGTTCATCACTTGATCGGCGGGCCGGTCCCGGCTTGGGTCATCACGGCTGGTATTTCCGCCAGTTTCATGATGGCCATCCCAGTCGTTGTAACCGGCATCAATCATCACCTCACGATGATCGGGAGTTTCAATGCGTTGAAATACAGTCCGACGCTTCGCTTCATTGTTTTCGGCGCCATTAGTTATACGATCACGAGTTTGATTGGTTCGGTCATGGCCGACCGACAGGTCAGCGAGGTTGTGCACTTCACCCATTTCACCGTGGCCCATGCTCACCAGGGCATGTACGCGTTCTTCACCATGGTGATGTTTGGCTCCATTTACTACATCCTGCCGCGCATCCTTCTCAAGGAGTGGCCGTCGGGCATGTTGATCAAGGTTCATTTCTGGACGACCGCGATTGGCATTACGATCTATGTTGCCGCGCTTTCGATTGGTGGCGTGAAGCAGGGTCTCGAAATGAATAACGCCGATATTCCTTTCCTGAAAGTCGTGGCTAACACCATTCCATACCTCCTCACGCGCAGCCAGGCTGGCGTGCTCATCACCATCGGCCATCTGGCCTTCGCGGTGAATATCGTCTGGATGTTCCTCCGTCCGCGCGCCCCGCAGGCCACGGCGCCCACGCTTTTCCGTAATCCGCCCGAAATGGAGGTTGCCTCCCGATGAACCGCGCTCCGCTTATTTTTCTCGGTATTTTCTTCACCCTGGCATTTTCCTGGACCGGCATCATTTTGACGAACCAGTTGAGCTACGGCAAACTGGAGCCGATCACCGACGCGACGGAAAACAAATCCTATCCCGAGCAGCTTCCTGGCCTCGCCGCGCAGGGCAAACTCGTGTATCAGGATCTTGGTTGCATCTATTGCCACACGCAGCAGGTTCGCCGCCCCGGTTATGGCGCCGACGACAAACGTGGTTGGGGTGATCGCCAAAGCGTGGCCCGCGACTACATTCGCGAGGGCCGCGTCCTCCTCGGCACCATGCGTACCGGTCCCGATCTCCGCAATATCGGGGCGCGTCAGGGTTCCCGCGAATGGCAGATGCTTCATCTCTACGATCCGCAGATCACTTCCAAAGGCTCCATCATGGCGCCCTTCGCCTTTCTTTTCGAGACGCGCAAAATCGTTGGCCAGCCCTCGCCGAAAGCCATCAAACTTCCCGCCCCGCACACGCCCGCGCCTGGCTATGAAGTGGTGCCGACACACCGCGCCGAAGCGCTGGTGGCTTATCTCCTGAGCTTGAAGGACACCTACGCCTATCCGGAAACGCACAACGTCTACGTTCCACCCGCTGCGGAAAAGAAGGAGGGCCACCCATGAGCGCGCCCGATCCAAAGGGAACCAATCCCCAGATTGAACAGGCCGGCGCCTCCGACGAGAGCATCCAGCAGGTTCACTCGATTCTTCTTCGCGAAAAACCGGAGCCTACCGAAAGCAAGATGCCCATGCCGCTCTTCATGCTCGGTTTCATCTCGGCGATGGTGCTGACGGTCGCTATTTATTTCGTGCACAACCGTGGTGGCTTCAGTCCTATGGTGTACGACGAACGGTTCGATCCGGCGACGGCCCCGTCTAGTCAGCAGGAAGTCAAAGTTGATCCAGTCGCCCAGGGTAAAAAACTGTACAACACCGTTTGCGCAGCCTGTCATCAGGCGACCGGCATGGGCGTCCCCGGGGCGTTTCCTCCTCTGGCGAAATCCGATTGGGCCAACGGCAGCGAAGAGCGGGTCATCCGTATTCTTCTGCACGGCCTGAGCGGGCCAATCACGGTTAACGGAAGCAATTTCAACAGCGTCATGCCCGCTATCGGCCCCGGCAGCGGCTACAACTTTACGGACGAAAAAATCGCCTACGTGCTGACCTACGTTCGTCAGGAGTGGGGAAATTCCGCACCCGCGATCACACCCGAAAAGGTGAAGGAAATTCGCACGGGAGCCGCCGCTGGACGCACGACTCCTTGGACTGCCTCTGAGCTCGAGGCGATCAAGTGAGCGCGGGCTCTGTGTAGCCAGGCCTCAATTGCGCCTGCATTCGACGCGCATCAAAGTCCAAGTGACCTCAACTGTGCCATCGGGACCTGCGTAACGACGATCGAATTCAGCCATCAGCGAGCGCAGTTCACCGATTCGCAACTGCGGCGTCCGGGACGTGGCGCCGGTATCATGGAGCTGCCGAAGGAACTCGCGTGTGCCAGCATGGTGCTGCTTGATGGTTTTGGTTTCCCAGCGAAACACGGAAAAACCGGCGCGTTGCAGCATGCCGATCCACGTTTCCGTCGAATGCCACTGCACAAGTTCAAGGCGCTTGGTGATGGCAGACAGTTCTGGCAGGGTTGGCGTCACAAACAGCCCATGAACCATTCGTCCCCCTGGGATGATGAGCGGAAGCCAGCTCTTGAGAACACGCTGGGGCTCGGGGGCCCATTGCAACATGGCCGATGAAAAAATCCGATCAACCGGCGCCATCGATGGATTCCAAGCGTTGGCGATTTCCCAGCGCACTTTGGGCAACCGTTCCCGCCCGATCCGCAACATCTCAGGACTGAGGTCAGTCGCGGTCAACTGACCGCGATTTTCCAGGCGACGGGTTAATAAACCTGTCCCAGCGCCAAATTCCAAGGCCCGCGTCGTTGCGGGCCAATGAGGTTCGATCCATTCGGCGACCCAGTCGGCGAGAGTTGCCTGGATCGTTGCTGACTTTTCGTATACCGAAGCTTTTTGGTTAAAGCGCATGGTTGTATATCTCGGCAGACACCGCGGCCAAAAGGGCTTTTGGATCATGTCCGGCTTGCGGGACAATCCGTAACTCCGGCCAATGGCGGGCGAGTTCGATGGCATCCACCAGCGAATCGAGCGCGCCGACGTAGGCATGCCAAGTACGAACTTCATCCGGCACCTTCGAAAGACTGACGTCGTTTAAAAACGTGAGTCCTTCGGTGAATTCGTCCTTCAAAGGAGGATGCGTCGTGGGAGCGGACAGATTTGCCCGCTTCGAAAAATCACAAACTGCCGCCGATGCGTCGACTGCGAGGTTGCGAGACACCACTCGCAATTGTGACCGTCGCACACGTCCTCCCACGCCGGCTTCTGCCGGAAAGGCGATGAAGGGCGCAAGTAGATATGGGGATTGTTTCGGCTTCCAGCCGCGGGCTGCGGCGTCGATCAAAAGCCAGGCTCCGAGTGAGTAACCGGCAAAAATATCGACGTTGCTGGCGAGCAATTTATCCCGGCCTGAACGCGTGGGCGCCTCGACCACTGGCTCAATGCCCGGAAGGAGTTCGCGGCACAATGCCTTAAACGCGTTGCGATCAATGCTCCAGCCGCAAAGCCAGCCCCATTTCATGCGAGTCCCTCCTTAAGTGCTTCTGTAACACGCGCGAGTTCCGTTGCGCCCAATCCTCGTCGCAGCGATAGGCGCAGCCTCGAACTCCCATTTGGCACGGTCGGCGGCCGGATCGTACCCACTCGAATGCCCTGTTTCTTGAAAAACGCTCCGCAGCGCAAAGCGCGTTCGGTGCTACCGAGCGGAATGGGGATTACCGGCGAATCGCCCTGCGAAACTTCAGGCACGATCTGGCGCAGGGATTCACGCCAAGCGATGGAGAGATACTGACACGCAGACAGAGATGTTTTTGCTAGATCCTTCACCCGTTGAATGGCTGCGAGTGCCGCCGCCGCATTTGCCGGTGGCAAGTAGGTCGAGTAAATGAATTCGCCGGCAAAATTTATAAAATGTCGGCGCAGATAAGGATTATGAAACACGGTAAAAGCCCCGCAACTGCCCAGCGCTTTGCCCAAAGTACCCACCAGCACGTCGACGGACTGGGTGATGCCTGTTCGCGCAGCGAGCCCGGCTCCGTACCAACCTATTGCGTGGGCTTCGTCGAGGACCCAGATGAATCCGTATTTCTCTTTCAGGGCTGCCAAACCCGCTAGATCAGGCGTGTCTCCATCCATTGAATACACCGACTCGGTGACGACGAAGATGGTTTTCCCTTCGGAATCGATCATCTCAAGCAAACGGCGCAGCGCATCGAGGTCATTGTGGGCAAATCGTTGCAGGCGTGCTCCTGAATGTAATGCGCCCGCGAGGAGGCTATGATGGACAAGGCGATCCGCCAGGATGACGTCGCCTTTTTGCGGCAAGGTACCAAGGACAGCTCCGTTGGCGGAATAACCGCTATTCCACACGAGGCCGTGTGGGAACCCAACCCAGTTGCAAAGTTCTCGTTCCAGCGCGGCATGTTCACTCGTGTATCCACTGATGAGAGGTGAAGCCGAGCTTGATGCGCCCCAGCGTTGCAATGCCTCGGCGGCGGCCTTGACGACGAGTGGATCGTGCGCCAAACCGAGATAGTCATTACCGGCAAGATCGAGTAGGGCATCGTTGCATTCACGAATCGTGAGGACACGTTCGAGGTTATTTTGGACGCGTTCGTTCAACGCGGTTCCTATTCGCGAGAAGAAACGATCTTTGCCGCTGGATATTGTCATCGTGTACGTGTTGCCTGACCCGCTCGGGTGATTGAACGCGACAGAAAAGAGGCCACTGCTTCGGGCGACGGAAACAGGCGTATTCCACTGGCACGCAGTCCCTGACGATTGCTTCGATGCACGGCGGACGATGACGAACGAAGCCGGTTTAGGATGAAGCAACAGTTCGGGACCTCCTTGGCCGCGGCATACGTGGCGAGCAATCGCGCTTGATTGATTGCACCGAGGCGATCCTCAACCACTAGCAGAGTTATATCAGCGCGAATCGCACTCGCGAAGTCAGCCCAATCGCAACCTTTGGAATCGATTGGCACGGCGAGGCCGCCGGCTCCTTCGACAAGTCGACAATTGACGGCAGGCGTATTGTTGAGGGCGCGCAGGAGGGCCGCGAGCGTGAATCGAGAGCCATCAGCTTTTGCCGCGGCAAGCGGCGCCAGGGGTTGTCTGAAGCGAAACAAGGTCCGATGTGTGGCGTTGGCATGATTTGCGACGGCGCTGGCGCGATCTGCATCGCCTTTTTCACGAGCGCGAACGCCGGTCTCGACGGCTTTGACGATTTCAATTTTGTGTCCCCGTTGCGCGAGAGCACGCGCGACTAGGCCTAGCACGTGAGTTTTGCCGACGCCGGTGTCATTGCCACTGATCAACACCGTGAAAGGGGAACCGCGATGAAGGGACTTGGTCTTTTTGCGCGGCTTCATGTTTTTTCAGCACAATGTCCGTCGCCGGTGCAACTGTGAGCCCAAGTGCCATCATCGCGCAACGGATGTTCGTGATCGTGTTGTTTGGAGTTGTCAGAAGGTTGCTGTTTTCCTTCGCCAGTCGGACGCATTCTCAATTTTTTCAAGAGAACATAGTCATTGTCCAAATCGGCATTGGGCGTGGTGAGCAACCGGTCGCCCGCGAATATGGAGTTGGCGCCCGCGAGGAAGCAGAGAGCTTGCATCTCGTCGCTCATGGAAGCCCGGCCCGCGGAAAGCCGAACCATGGTGCGCGGCATTAGGATTCTCGCGGTCGCGACGATGCGAACAAATTCAATTGGATCCACCGGCGGCCGGCCGGCGAGGGGAGTTCCGTCGACTGCGACCAGGGCGTTGATCGGAACGGATTCGGGTTGGGGACGCATCGAAGCCAGTTCGAACAGTAGTTTAAGGCGGTCCTCGATTTTTTCACCGAGGCCAAGAATGCCGCCGGAGCAGACGGCCATGCCCGCGTCGCGGACTCGTTCCAGCGTTTGCAACCGATCGTCGTAAGTGCGGGTGGTAATGATGCTGGAGTAGAATTCGCGAGATGTATCTAGATTGTGGTTGTAGACATCGCACCCCGCGGCTTTCAGGCGACGGGCCTGTTCGTCGGTCAACATGCCCAGGGTGCAGCAAACTTCCATCCCGAGCGCTTTTACGCCGCTTACTGTTTCGAGCACACTATCGAATTGCCGGCCATCGCGCACGGATCGCCAGGCCGCACCCATGCAAAATCGCACCGCTCCGCCGGCCTTGGCGTGGCGCGCATCTTTGAGAATTTCTTCGGTTGCCATCAACGCCTCGGCTTCGACGAACGTTTCGCTGCGTGAACTCTGCGGGCAATACGCGCAATCTTCCGGGCAACCGCCCGTTTTGATCGAGGACAAGGCGCACATCATGACGACACTGGGGTCGTGATGTTGGTGGTGAATGGACTGTGCGCGAAAGATCAGTGTTGTGAACGGCAATTCGTAAATCTCGCGAACGTGGGCAAGCGTGAGCATGTTTTCGGTGGATATCATGGTAAAACCGGCAGGGTGGGGATCGACGGAGCAATCGTCGCGATCGATTGGGCGAGTGTCGTGGTTAGGAAATTGATCTCGTCTCGATTGATCGCGAGTGGAGGGACAAGCAGTACGCTGTCGCCCAGCGGACGTAGCACGAGTCCGCGACGACGCGCTTCGTAACAGACTTGCAGGGCTCCGCGAACGCCGGGGGACCATCTCGCATTCGCGTCGGCGGGGCCAAGGTCCACGGCGGCGGCAAAACCGAGCTGGCGTACGGCACGAACATGGAGTCGGTGGCACAGCGACTTTTCGACTGCTTCGCCGAACCACGCGATACCTTCAGCCAATCGCCCGGAAGAAATAAATTTTTCGAGTTTGGTTATACTTTCGAGCGCCACCGCGCAACCCAACGGATTGCCCGTGAACGTGTGTCCATGATAAAAGGCTCGATGCTCCTCCCAAGCGCCAAGATGGGCGCGATAAATCGCCTCACTGGCCAGCGTTGCCGCAAGCGGGATGTAACCAGCGGTCAAACCCTTGGCGAGGCAGATAAAGTCCGCATGAACGCCGAGAGATTCTCCAGCCAATAAATGTCCGAGACGTCCAAACGCGACGAACACTTCGTCCAGAATCAGGTGTACGCCATGGAGCCGGCAAAGTTGTGCGACCTCACGGACGAAAGCGACTGGTTGTTGGCGCATTCCGGCCGCGCCTTGCACGAAAGGCTCCAGAACCAGACAGGCGCATTCACTACTATGAGATCGGAGAAACGCGGAAAGATGAGCGATTGCATTTGCGTGGTCGCTGCATGAAACAACGCCGTTGACCTCTTCGTGGTAGGGCGCAGGAAACCGATCTACGGGAAAGAACCAAGGTTGGAAACGTTGATGAAATACGCCGCTATCACCCAAAGCCATCGTACCAAAACTGTCGCCGTGGTAAGCATGCTCCATCGCCAGAATTCGCCGGCGCTCAGGACGGCCCTGAAGCTGCCAGTATTGCAGAGACATTTTTACCGCGATCTCGACGGCCATAGCGCCGCAATCGCTATAAAAAACCCGAGGCAAACGACCGGAAGTCAGTCCCGCGAGTCGTGCGGACAATTGATCGGCAGCCGGATGGTGCAAACCCAGCAGCGTGGTATGCGCGACCTTTTCGAGCTGGCGAGTTAGTGCGGCGTTAAGTTCTGGATCATTATGCCCGTGAACGTTTGTCCATATCGACGCATTGCCATCGAGATAGCGACGCCCAGCCGCGTCTTCCAACCAACACCCTTGAGCCCGTGTCACCGCCAGCCGCGGTCCGTTTAGGTACTCGCTCATCTGAGTGAACGGATGCCAGGAGTGGTTGACATCCGCAGAATCTGAAGAGCAGGCAGTCGACATTGTTAGTTAATTTAAAAACTAGGTTAACAATGCAGACGAGCTCACGGCCAGCAGAAAAATCTCAGTTGAGGAAACAGTGATCCACCAGAAGCCCTGGTATTTGAACCAGCAAAAGGTGTACCGAAGTCGCGCTCGGTAGAGACAGCGGCGATCGATGATCTGTTGCACCTCTTTGCCTTGTTCGAGTTTGGCCGCTGACGAACAGCAGAATAATAGCCTCTGTACTGCGCTTGGACTATTCGTCGACTGACCTCCGCCTTGCTCCGACGTACCTTCAGGATTTGGCGCCCCCACCGGGAATCGAACCCGGCTTTAAAGATTGAGAATCTCTTGTCCTAACCGATAGACGATGGGGGCGTCTGAAGGGAGGAAGAGCGTTTAAAGTTTTGGCGTGCTGTCAACACGTCGTTCTCACGCGACTTTGCAGGGGGCGAAACGACCGGCGGGACGCTTTTAACTTCGAAGCTTCGAAAACCGCGGAGGCCCTTGTTTGCTCTGACGTTAGAGCAAACGCTGCGGTTTGCGCCACGGCCATTTCTCGGCATGCAAATCGCTCATTCTCCGAGGGGAAACGCGGTTTTAACGCCAATGGCGGAAAACAGTTTCGCGATACCTCAGGGACGAATTTCGACGTCGCACTCTAACGACAGAGCGCTCGCCCCATTGCGGCAGAAAACTCGAAATCTCACACCCGAAATCGTCGGGGCAACCTCCAATTCCCCGTCACGTAACCAAAAAGTCAATACAGCATCACCCCCGCTTCCCGGAGTCATCCCTTTTTTCGCATCAGGCTGCCGGCCTCCCTTGCCGGCTGTTTTGTGCGCATCACCGACAACCCCCACCAACGGCATCAACCAATAAACCGTATGCAAAATACACCCATGGTACCAACCAGTAAACACCGCAGGAAGGCACTCCTGTTGTTGTCCACCCTGTTCGCGGCTGGCCTCTCGGCTCAGACCGCAGTCGAGCCGACCTCAACCACAAACGCGAAGACGGAAACTTTTTCGGGCGAGGACGTCGTCAAACTTTCTCCCTTCGAAGTCACGACCGAGAAGGACACCGGATACAAGGCCTCCAACTCCCTGGCCGGCACGCGTTCCAATACTCCGATCAAGGATATTGCGCTCAACATTCAGGTCTTCACCAAAGATCTTACCGACGATCTCGTCATCGCCGACCATACCGCGTTGGAACGTTACAATGCGGCTCTGGTTAACGGCGGCGCCGACGTGCAGTCGGACAACAACATTCAGCAGGCTTACAATAACTTCCTCTTCCGCGGTTTTATTCAAAACTGGGGTATGCGCGATGGCATTCGTGAGTATGATCCAGTCGATGCGCAAGGTCTCGCTCGTGTGGAAATCGTCAAAGGCCCTGCGGCTGCGCTGTATGGTCTTTCCTATGCCGGTGGTGTGATGAATAGCATCACCAAGACTGCCGATTTGACCAAAAACTTTGGCGCCGTTCGCCTCACTGGCAGTGACCAGGGTGGCTGGCGCGCAACCATCGATGCCAACTACGCTGGCAAAGTTGGCGAGTCCGGCAAGGTAGCCGTGCGTTACAATGGCGCCTATGCCGCCACCGAGGACAAACGCGAACACTCCAAGGGCAAAACGCATTTCAATCAGACCAACGTTGCCTGGCAGCCTTGGACTGGCACGACATTGGCCTTGCTTGCTGAAGAGAGCTGGCGCCAGAAGCCGAGCGGTCTGGGTTACTACACCCGCAACGCGGGCACCAATCCCCTCCGGCCCGACGCCGGTATTGGCGCGAGCATTCCGCTCCAAGCCGACCACCCCGAAATTCCCTGGACGTGGAACTGGGCCAACTACGAAAATCATCGTTCGCTCGAAACCCGCCTCGTGCGCGGCTCGATCACCCAGGCCATTGGTGATTCATTTTTCATCACCGGTTACGTTCAGGCCAATCGCCACCAGAACATCGATAGCAATGGTTGGGACGACAACAACAATAGCCAAAACGCCGCCGGTTGGGACGTTGCCGGTTGGTCTGAGTTCGGCTCGATTGCCACCGGCTGGTTGAATCCTGGCACTGCCTCCGAAGTGATTCGTAAAGTTTACCACTGGCGCGATTGGAGCAATACGGTCCATGCCGCCGGTCTCAATGCCGTCTATAAATTCGATATTGGCGCTGTGAAGAACACGCTGACTGTCGGTGGTGCGAAATGGGAAGAGCGCTTCTGGACCAACAAATGGCTGCAGCCTGCCACGACGACCCAATGGTGGGATCTTCCGGTTCGGGCTGGCGTCAGCACCACTCCTCCTTCCGGCAATGCGCCGAACGATTTCCGCCACAACACCGGTGAAGGCGGTCGTGAACACAACCAAAACGCTTATCAGTACGTCAGCTGGCAGATCTCCGCGATCGACAATCGCCTGAAACTGAATGCTGCGGTCAACCGCACCAAGATCGAGAACAAGGCCTGGCCGAATATCTCCGCCGCCGATTACACCCGCCCCTCAGTCGACGTCTCGAAGACCTCCCCGATGTTTGGCGCCATGTTCGACATCACCAAGGAAATCTCTGTCTTCGCAGTTCATTCGACCTCGCTCTTCCCGACCACGGACAAGAACGACTTCAACCAAGCCCTTCCTCCGGAAGTGGGCAAGAGCAACGAAGTGGGTGTGAAAATCGAACTGCTCAATGGCAAGATTTCTGGAACCATCAGCTATTACCAAATCAAGAAGACCGGCGGCGGCTCGCACGACGCCAACGCAGTGAACCAAAACAAACTGCTGTGGGATACGTTGACGGTGGCACAGCGCATGACCACGTTCGGTATCACCAACGCCCAAGCTTCCGATCCGAACTACCGCAACCTGTTGCTCGATCGCACAGGCAATCTTGGCGACCTCGTTCCCGCTGAACGCGAGTCGAAGGGCTACGAAGCCGACATCGTCTTCCAGCCGACCAAGAGCCTCCAGATCGTCACCAGCTACGCCCACAACACCGAGGAGTCCACCAAGGGTGACAACAAAGGCGAAACAGTTGGCGGTCACATCAAGGATCAGTTCTCCGCGCTCTCCAAGTACACCTTCAATGAAGGCGCGATCAAAGGTCTGTCGCTCGGTCTTGGCTTCCAGTACGCCGGCAAAGCTCACCAGGATTACATGAGGGATGGAGCGAATCGGAAAATCGATCGTTTCAACCCTGCGACCAAATACGTCGAGCTCTTCGGCTCATACCGTTACAGGGCCTTTGGTTATAGCCAAATAGTTCAGCTCAACGTCAAGAATCTGACGAAGCAGGACGATTTCATCGGATGGAAACCGACAGGCAACGCCGCCACGGTCGCCACGGAACGTTATGCGGTTCCGACCTATGCGCGCATCAGCCTGACCTGGGGTTTGGACTTCTAATTTAGGTTCGGAAGTCTTGTGTGGTAGGAAGAGGGCGAGATAACTTCTCGCCCTCTTTTATTTTTGATAGACACCAGAAGGACGAATTTCTGTTGTTTATTTTTAATCACCGCATTGCCATGACCACTGCTTCACCCCTTCGCATGCGCCTGCAAGCCACCGCGGCTTTGATCGTTGGCTTGGTCATTTGGTTGCGGTTGCGTGGCCTTTGGCCGGCGGCATTCTCCGGCATACTCGCCGCCTTGGCCCTTTTGGCTTGGACGTCACCGGCTCGCTATCGGCCCGTGCAGCATGGGCTCGACATCTTGGCGCGGTGGATTGCGACAGGCTTTAGCTGGCTTTTACTCGGGCTGATTTACTTCGGATTGTTTGCGCCAGTGCGTTGGCTCGGTGCGCTTTCCGGGCGGGATCCTTTGAAGTTAAAAGCACGTGCCGATGGAGCGTCCTATCTCGAACCGATTCAGGCGCCTGCGGAGGATCGCTTTACGCGCCAGTTTTGAGCCAATGCGCATCCTCGGCATCAGCGCTTTTTATCATGACTCCGCCGCGGTCCTGCTGGAGGACGGTTGCATCGTGGCCGCGGTGCAGGAGGAGCGCTTCAGTAGAAAAAAACACGACGCCTCCTTTCCACGTGGCGCGACCGCTTGGTGCCTGAACCAGGCGCATGGTCCAATTGAGGCGGTTGTTTACTATGAAAAACCGCTTTTGAAATTTGAGCGTATCTTGCGCACGGCGTTCGCGGTGGCGCCGAGCGGCTTCCGCGCTTTCGCTGCAGCAATTCCCGATTGGCTGCAAAATAAACTTTGGTTGCCGTCCCTGATCGAGCAGGAGCTGGCAAAACTTGGATGTCCGGACGTGCCGATATTTTTTTCCGGTCATCACGAGAGTCATGCGGCCAGTGCGTTTTTTGCTTCGCCGTTTGAGCGGGCGGCGATCCTCACGCTTGATGGTGTGGGCGAATGGACGACGACTACGCTTGGGCGCGGACGTGGCAATCACTTGGAGCTTCTTCAGGAGCTGCGTTTCCCTCACTCGCTCGGGCTTTTGTATTCAGCTTTCACTTACCATTGTGGCTTTCGCGTCAACTCCGGCGAATACAAGCTCATGGGGCTTGCTCCGTATGGAAAACCGCGTTTTGCCGAAACCATTCGAAAGAATCTGGTCGATCTGAAGGACGACGGTTCTTTCCGATTGAATCTCGACTATTTTGGCTATCTGCAAGGGCAGGCTATGACGAACAACCGGTTTGGGGAACTATTTAACGTTCCGCGGCGTCTCCCCGAAGCCGAACTCACTCAGTCATACTGTGATTTGGCTCGATCGATTCAGGAGGTTACCGAAGAGATCGTGTTGAAACTCGCTCGCACGGTTCATCGCATGACGGGTGAGGCAAATTTGTGTCTGGCCGGTGGCGTTGCCCTTAACTGCGTGGCGAACGGACGCCTTTTGCGCGAGGGGCCCTTCAAACAGATTTGGGTGCAACCCGCCTCGGGTGACGCTGGTGGTGCGCTTGGCGCAGCACTGGCCTTGCATCATTTGCATTTTAAAAATCAGCGGCCCGTGCCAAATGCCGACCTCATGAACGGCGCGTTTCTCGGGCCTTCGTATGGCGATGAAGAGATATTGGCGGCGATCGGACAGGAAGGACTGATTTCGCGGCGGATGTCCGATGAAGAGCTTTATCCTCATATCGCACGGCTTATTGCCGATGGCAAAGTGGTCGGCTTTGTGCGGGGCTGCGCCGAATTTGGACCGCGGGCCTTGGGCGCGCGTTCGATTTTGGCGGATGCCCGGTCGACCGAAATGCAGTCAAAGCTGAATCTGAAGATTAAATTCCGAGAATCATTTCGTCCCTTTGCTCCCGTGGTATTGGCTGAACGCACGGGCGAATATTTCGATCTTCAGACGCCCTCTCCGTATATGCTGGTCACTGCTCCAGTGCAGACTGCGCGCCGCCGACCTATCGCCAAAACCTCTGGTCAATCCCTAATGGAGCGCATGCGCGAGATTCGGTCCGACATTCCGGCGGTGACTCATCTCGATTATTCGGCGCGTGTGCAAACGGTGGATGCGCGCGAAAATCCGGCGCTATATGCTCTGTTAACCGCATTTGACCGCCTCACCGGTTGCCCCGTATTGATCAACACTTCTTTCAACGTGCGCGGTGAGCCACCGGTTTGCCATCCGCGTGAGGCCATCGCTTGCTTTCTCGATACCGGTATCGACGTGCTCGTACTCGGCAATCACGTGATCGACAAGAACGATTTGCCCGCCGAAATTATCCAACAACGCCAACCCCGAACTTTCGCCCCTGACTAATTTATCGGTTTTAGCCAAACCAGCGCATTGAGGTCAATGCGCTCCACCCCGATCCTCTTTCCTCATTAAAATGCGCCGCTTGAAAAATTTCGTTCGCCTCATGGGTGACCTCTGGGGTTTTGCAAAAACGCATAAAACCTGGTGGATTATTCCGCTCGTGTTGATCCTGTTGCTCGTTTCCGTGCTGATCATTGGTGTGTCCACGATTTCGCCGTTTATATATTCATTGTTCTAACCTTTCATGGCGGTATCCCTCTCAGTCTGGAAAAAACTTACGTTCGGCTTGGTTGTCTCGATTTTTGTCGTGGGTATCGGGTTCGGCCTGCTGGAGGCCGGCCTGCGGCTTGCGGGCTTCGGTCATAGTACGTCTTTTTTTCGGCAGGAGCGCGATGCGCAAGGCGTGCGTTGGTGGCGGGAGAATCGCTGGGTGACGGCGCCATATTTTCCCCCGGAGTTGATTCGTCGTCCGCAGTCGATTCGCTTGCCGGTCGAAAAAGCGCCGAACGCGTATCGCATCTTTGTGCTCGGCAGTTCGGCCGCCATGGGCGATCCGGAGCCGGCGTTTTCGCTCGCGCGTCAACTGGATGTACTGCTGAGGGAGGCGTATCCAGAAATTCACTTCGAAGTCGTCAACGCGGGCATCACTGCGATCAATTCCCACGTCGTGCGTGCGTTGGCGTCCGATTGCGCAAAGCTCCAGCCAGACCTTTTTATCGTTTACGAAGGGAACAATGAGGTGATCGGCCCCTACGGTCCTGGCACAGTGTTTAGCCCCTTTCTAGGATCGTCATCGGCCATTCGCGCTGGACGGATCATCAAGGCTACGCGCACAGGTCAGTTGCTGGCGAAATTAGCGCGAACGCTCGGTTCGTCAAAAAAGACTCTCGATGACTGGGGCGGCATGCAGATGTTTTTGAAAAACGAGATCGACCGCGACGATCCCCGGCTGGTCACAACGCAAACTTTGTTTCGCGAGAATTTACTGGCCATCGCCGAAGCAGGCCGGCGTGCAGGTGCCGGCGTCTTCCTCTGTACGGTGCTGACAAACCAGAAGGACTTTGGGCCATTTGTCTCGCGACACCGCTCCGGTCTTTCGGAGGCGGATAAAAAAACTTGGCAGGTGCTGGTTGATTCGGGGGAGGAGGCGAAATTGCGCGAAGCACTGAAGATCGACGACCATTTTGCTGAACTTCATTTTCGATTGGGCCGGCTTTGCCTCGAACAAAACCGTTTGGCTGAGGCCAAAACGTTTTTTCAAAATGCTCTCGATCTGGATGCACTGCGGTTTCGCACGGATTCGCGATTGAACGAGGTGATCCGCAATTGTGGCACAGCGCCTGGCGTGACGCTTATCGATCTGGAGGCAGCTGCTTCACGCTCAACGTCGACGGGCGTTGTTGGCGACGATTTTTTATACGAGCATGTGCATCTCAATTTTCAGGGAACTTATCAGATGGCGCGGGTGCTATTCTCCCAGGTGTCGGACGAACTGGTTAAAACCGGTAAGATAAAAATGACGAAAGGCGAAGCCGAAGTGCTCACGGTTGCGGAGGTCCGGCAAAGACTGGCTTACACCACCTACGAACAGGCGATGATTTTGCGGGAAATGCAGGCACGCGTGGCACGGCCGCCATTCACGGCGCAGTCGGACAACGTCGCACGTCAGAAATTCTATGCTGAGCGGGCGACGCTCGCGGCAAAAATATTGTCGCGACCCGAAACGAAGGACGGCCTCGTGGCGGTCTACGAACATGCGCTGACCGTTCGTCCTGACGACTGGTTGCTGCGTCGCAACATCGGTATGGCTTACGTGGGATTGGGTTTGGCGGAACGCGCGTTGCCGTTGCTCGAAAAGTCCGTCGCAATTATTCCCGACGACGCTGACAGCCTTTTTGCGCTCGGCATGGCACAGAGGCAACTTGGACAAAACGATGCCGCGGCGAAAACCTTCGCGAGTCTGCGCAAGTTGGAGCCACGTTATCCGGGAGTGCCGTAAAAGTTGGGCGTTGGGCATGCAGCACCTCCGTTCGTCGTCGCAGGATATCGTGCAGTGGGCACACGACGTTCTGAACTAGCCGCGCTATGTCCAGCGTTCGATACCGATCCTCATGCAATCGATACTGAACATCCTGCACTCGCCGCAGGACGTTCTGCGGCGGCTGCAGGATCTCCTGCAATAAGAACACTTCGTCCTGCAGTCGTCGCACGATGTTGTGTTCTCATTGCCGAACGTGCTGCAACGAGTCAGGACGTCCTGCAACGATTGCAACAGGCTGGCGAGCTTGGTGAATCCTACTGAATCGAAACCAAGGCGATGTCTTAGAACGCCTGTTTATAGCCGAAGACTAGAATGGCGACGGTGGCGGCGAGACAGGCGATGGTGGCGATTTTCGCCCCGCGAGCATTGCGACGGTAAGGATTGTTGGGTTCGCCCGGCACTTGGACGTAGGCGAGGCTGGCGTGCTTGAATGTGAGCACAGTCAGGAAAATTTTCAGTGCGGCGCTTGCGATCAGGAAATAGAATTGGACCTGTCCGGCGCCTTCGGCCTTGCCCTGCAATGATCCAAGAATTTTTGAATCGATTACAAAAATAACCAAGAGGCTCAGCATGGCGTAAATCGAAGCGCGTCCTGCGATACGCTGTGCATTTTGTTGTTGTGGATCGAGCCGTGCGGGATCGTCGGCGGTGATGGTGCAACCGTTTTCGTCAATATGATCGTCGGTGCCACGAGGGAAAGGTGCGCGCCAAGCTGCAATGACGGACGGCACCGAGGCGAACATCACGATGATGAAAAACCAGGAGAAACTGGCGTGTTCCGCCAACGGTCCGGAAATCATCGCGGTGGGCACCAGCATGAGATTCATCAGCGAAGTGGCGAAGGCGTAATGAGTCATTGAACAGCGACCAGGCGCGAGCTGTTGCATCATGTAGATCATATTGCCAACCATGCCGAAGCCATAACCGAACTTTTCAATAGAGACCATCGTGGCGATTGTCGCATAAGGCAGGCCATGTCCCGCGGCGGCATAATGACTGAGATAGACGAAAGTAAAATGGGGAACGTTGAGCGCGAGGCCGAGAATCCAAAGTGAACGTTTGAGGTTGAGCTTGCTGGCGAACCAGCCACCGATGAGTCCACCGACTATACTTGCAATGGTGCCGTAGATGGCGTCGATCTGGCTGGCCTGTCCAGCGCTGAGGCCGAGACCGCCGTTGTCGATGGAGCCTTGGAGAAAGAGCTGGCCTTCCATGAGAATCAGGCCTTCGCCGAAGCGGTAGAAAAACACAAAAGCGATCATTCCCCAGAATTCGCGCTTGTGGAAGAAGGTGGCTGCGCTGTGGCCAAATTCACGCCCAACTTGGGCCAATCCGCCCTCGGGTTTCTGTCCTGAACCACCAGACGGAAGGAAAAAATGATGGTAAAACGCTAGGGCGCCCATGGTGACGCCGCAGGTGAGCATGATATATTGCCAGAGGCGTTGTTCACTCCAGCCATGCGAGACCTTCATGCTATCGAGCACCGAGATGAGCAACCCGGTGGCGAGGACTTTGCCTAGAACCCAGAAGGCGCCTTGCAGACCGGCGAAACGCGCTTGGGCAGGTTTGTCGAGTCCGTTGAGATATACACCGTCGGCGCAAATATCTTGGGTTGAGGAGGCAAAGGCGGCAACCCAGAGCAACGCGATACTCGTGCCAAAGAATCCCGGTCCCGTGATGGAAAGTGAGATGGCGGCGAAGAGCAGGCCGCAAAGCCATTCCATGGAGAGAACGAAGAATTTCTTCGTTTTATACATGTCGAGGAACGCCGCCCAGAAAGGCTTCGCCGACCAAGCCAAGCCGATGAAACCGACCGAAGTGGTGATCATGCCGTCGGAGTACCCGAGCGATTTGTACATACGCACGGCGGTGCCGTTGATCACATTGTATGGAATGCCCATCGCGAGATAAAGCGTGGGGACCCAGAAGAGGGCGTGGTGATAAAATTTCTTGGTTTCTGTCATGGGAGGAGCTGGTGAAGGGAAAGGGGAGACGCGCTGTTCATAAAAGACGGTTCTCGGACATCACGCGGGCGTACCAATGGGCGCTGAGCTTGGGCGTGCGTTTTTGCGTGGAGAAATCGACGTAAACGGTGCCGAACCTTCGCTCGTAACCTTCCTCCCACTCGAAGTTGTCGAGGAAGGACCAGAGGAAGTAGCCCTTGATCGGTGCGCCCAGGGCGATGGCGCCATGTAGTTCTCGTAAATGGTTGCGGAGGTATTCGCGCCGATGCAGGTCAATGACTTCGTCGTTGACGGGCGGCGGGTCGTTGTAGCCCGTTCCATTTTCGGTGATATAGATCGCCTTGGTCTTGTAGAGTTCGCTGACGAAACGGGGAGCCCAGTGAATGGCTTGGGGGATGTTGTAGATCCAGGGGCTGTCGGCGCGCGGGTAACTGATGGGGAAAGGCAGCCGTTCTGGTTTTCCATGCTTGCCGGCGCGAACGAAGCAGCCGGTGTGGACGTTGAGGCCAAGAAAATCGGTGGGCAGGCTGATGAGGGCGAAATCGTGTTTCTCGAAACGAGGCGCTGCGGTGCCGGCATCGCGCAAGTAGGAGAGCGCGTAACGACCCTGGTAGATTGGATCGAGCACGCGAATATTGTCGGCGACGAAGGCTTTTTTTGCAGCGGCGATGTCGCGTTCGGTTTCGGTGATCGGGACGGAAATGGTTGGATTGTCGGCGAGCCCTACGATGGATCCGCGGCGGCCGTGTTCGCGAACAGCACGCACGCCATGTCCGTGAGCAAGCAGAGCATGGTGAAAAGTCTGGTTTACCACGCGCTCGGATTCACTAACGCCCGGGGCTTTGTTTCCCACACCATAACCATAGGAGGTGAAACAAACGATTTCGTTGAGCGTGATCCAGTTTTTCACGCGATCGCCGAAGGTTTTCACGATCAGATCGGCATACGCGGCGAAGGCGTCGGTGGTTTTCCGCACACGCCATCCGCCTTCGTCCTCAAGCGCCTGGGGCAGATCCCAGTGAAACATGGTAACCCAGGGCGTTATCCCCTGGGTGAGCATGGCATCAAAGAGTTGGTTATAAAAATCGAGGCCGGCGGGATTGATCTTGCCGCGTCCATCGGGCAGCAACCTGGGCCAGGCGAGCGACAGGCGGTAGTTTTTAACGCCGAGTTTTGCCATGAGGGCAAAGTCGTCGCGGAAGCGATGGTAATGATCGCACGCAATGTCGAGGTGATCGCTGTTGCGGATTTTTCCCGGCAGGCGTGCGAAGGTGTCCCAGATCGATGCCCCCTTGCCGTCCGTGAAGGAAGCTCCCTCGATTTGCGGTGCAGCCATGGCTACGCCCCAGACGAATTTTTTGGGGAAAACGAGGGAGCGCATGGCGGAGGGGTGAGAGGCGAAGGGCTGTATCCAATTGTTCGATGCAGACCGGCGAGGCGGAAATACGCCGGTTTTCACGGCGTAACGACTGGATGCAAGGTCACGTTCGCGGGCGCATCGCACGCGGGCAACGGCCGCTGGACGCTGACGTTAGAGTGAAACGCCCTGCACGCGGGTGCGACGCACCGTTTTTTTCGGCACCGTGGCCCCATCGCGCCAATACCCCGGAACATAGGTTCCCGAAGGATTTTTAGGCGCGCCGCGTTGGTAGGTCTTAACAAGGACCTCGAGATGTTCCATCGCGCGCATGCCGACAAGCTTGTGATTTTGCACGATGCCGGCGACGTGCGGACGGTCGGTCGGAGCATCGAGCGAGGCAAAGGCGACGTCGCGCGGAATATGGAGGGGCGGATTGGTTGGAAAACGGATGCCCTCGGCCGTATGCCAGGAGGCTTCGCGAAAAAATTCGTTCCAATTTGTCATGATGACGTCGACGTCGTTTTCCCGGACCCAGGAAGCGAGGCGCGCGGCGATTTCGGCGACACTGGTGCGTTTAAACAGGAGAGGCGCAACGCATTCGGCGGCGGGCAACTCGGCCTGTTCCACGAGGACGCCCGTGCTAAAATTGTCGAGCAGTCGCGACTCGTCGTCGAGCGCCGTGGCGAGTCCGATGCGGCGGTAACCCAGTTGACGGAGCTTGCGCATGCAAAGACGTGCGGCCTGACACTGGTCGTTGGAAACGACGTCCATCTGTGGCAGCAGATGGTGCGACTCGATTTTCACCGTGCTGAAATTCTGCCAGTCGAGTTCGATGTCCTTTGTGGCGAGCGTGAAAGTGGAGAGCAGGACGCCGGTGATGCCACGGGAGGTGAGAATCGTGTTGAGGCGGTTTGGCGTGAGCCCGTTGGTGCCAAGATTAAATACCTCAAGCGACAGATGCTGTGGATCCGCGACGGCGCGAATACCCTCGTACACAAGTGGATGGTATGAAGAGCCGTTAAAGTACGGTGCGGAATTTGCATCGGCAACGAACGCGATCGACGCGACCTGTTTGGCGGCGTGCTTGCAGCAACGATGGTAGTTGAAGGCGTCTAGGAGCGGATCGCGGATGTATCCAATTTCCCTTACAGCATCGAGGATGCGCGTCCGTGTGGCCAGGGGAATGCTCGGATGGGAGCGGAGCGCGAGAGAAACCGTCGTCGGATGCACCCCGACGGCGACCGCGACATCATTCATCGTCGGATATTTCTTCAAGCCACTGGTGGGTCGACGGGTCATGAGGCGAGGGCAAGCTTCTTGAAGGGCGCGGATGCACCGTCCTGCCAGCGGCTGCGAACATAGGTACTGGAGGCGAATTCGGCGACGCCGCGGGTGCCTTGTTTCAACTGGCTGGTTAGCAGCGATACTGCTTTGACGCCGACCATGTGGAGATTGGGGTACACACCGGCGAGCGCGGGGTTTTCATCGAGCAGACAGATACAGGCGCAGGCAATGTCCCTCGGCACGCGAAGGCCGGCGCGCTCTAGAAGGAGGTCAATGCTGGTCCAATTGCAGAGCACTGCGTCGATCCGATTTTTCCGAACCCATTGGCCGACGAGCCGGACGACTTCCTCGAAGGGGCTTTGGTGTGGAAACAATAGTTCTGGAATGTGATCGCCCGGCGGAATGGACGCGCGCTCGATGAGATAACCGGCGGTATGGCGGAATTGCGTGCTTTCCTCGTCAGCCCGGCCGACGGCCAGACCAATGCGTCGATAACCGCGGGCATACATTTCGCGAAAGGCGATGCGCACATCTTGTCGTTGATCGTTGGATACGCTGGTGGTGTGCGGCTCCATGTGGAGCGAATTGATTTTCACCACGGCATAGTCGTTCCAGTCGAGTTTGAGTTCAGCCAGGCCGGGTTCGAAACCGGCGATGATGATGCCCGTGATATTTTGGCCCTTCAAATAACGCGCCAGCGTCTTCGAATCGTGATGACCCTTGCTGACGGAAATAAGTTCCAACTCGTAACCGAGCATCTCGGCCTGTTCCTTGGCGCCATTCCAGAAGGCCTGCTCGTGGCGAAACTGCTCGATCGGATGATTGATCAGATATGCGACGCGTGGCGGGGTGGCCCGGACCCGGCCATGGACGCGGAAATGGGTGAGCGCGCTGAAAACGGGATTGGGCGAATAGCCGATGTTTCTGGCGATTAGTTCGATACGTTCGCGGGTGGTAAGCGGGATGCTCGGGTGATGGCGCAGGGCCAGTGAAACCGTGGTGAAATGCACACCGGCGGTGCGGGCCACGTCTTTAATCGTCACACGAGGTTGTCGTTCGGCGATGGGCATCGGGGGAGGGGCGAAAGTTAAAAGTGATGCTCGCGGCAGCCGGAATTCGCGTGCAGCAGGCAACGTGCACGGCTTTGTTGCGGAAACAAACCGCTTGGGACTCTTACGTTAGAGTAAATTGCTGTCAACCTGCCTGCGGATCGGCGTTCCTTGCGAGCGGTGAACCAGGTTGGTCATCCGCGACTTACGCTCGCCGTCCCTGCTTTTTTGGACGCGTTCGTTCTGGCGTTTGCGCCGGCCCGGCATTTTATCGAGTCAACCTTTTGGAGGACTCCATGCTTTTAAAAACACTTCAACGTCGAGCCTTTGCCCTGTGCCTTCTCACCGCGTTTTTGCCGGCCCTTTGCCGCGCGGCGGACGAACCTGCGGTTTCCAAAACGATTGCCACGGCCAAAGCCGATGCGGTCCCAGCCATTGCGGCTGACGATGTTCAGAAAAATTTGGTGGAAAATTCCGTCGTCAAAATTTTTTCCCAAGTGCGCCGTCCTGAATTGACCAAACCTTGGACGAAGCAATCCGCCCAAGAGGCAACGGGCAGCGGCATTGTCATCGAGGGCAAGCGCATCCTAACCAATGCCCATGTTGTGCTCTATTCGAGCCAGATTCAGGTCCAGGCCAACCAAGCCGGCGACAAAATTTCCGCCACGCTCGAGGCAATTGCGCCCGGCATCGATCTCGCAGTCTTGAAGCTGGAGGACGAAAGCTTTTTCGATACGCATCCGCCGCTGCCCCGGGCGGCCACGTTGCCGGAAATCAAGGACTCGGTGCTGGTCTACGGCTTTCCCACGGGAGGCACGAGCCTTTCGATCACAAAAGGCATTGTTTCGCGAATAGAATTTGCCCGCTACAATTTTCCTGTAGGGGGACTTCGGATACAGATCGATGCGGCCATCAATCCTGGCAACAGCGGAGGACCGGCTCTCGTAGGCGACAAGGTCATCGGCCTCGCGTTCAGTCATCTGAGCAATGCGCAAAACATCGGCTACATCATCCCTTGCGAGGAGATCGAACTCTTTCTTCAGGACGTGGAGGATGGTCGTTACGACGGGAAGCCCGCGCTCTACGACGAACGCCAGACGCTGGAAAATCCCGCGTTGCGCAAATTCCTGCATCTGGAAAAAGCGGTGGAGGGCGCGGTTATTCGCCGACCCTTCAGTACGGAGCCGAACTATCCACTGAAGCAATGGGACGTCGTCTCCAAGATTGGGGAAACGAAGGTGGACAACGAGGGCATGGTGAAACTGGGGCGCAATTTGCGCGTGCATTTCACGTACCTGGTGCAGAAGGAAGCCCGAAACGGCACTGTTTCGCTTTCGCTCGTGCGCGATGGCAAGGAACTTAAGGTCGAGGCGCCCGTACGGTTGGAAAATGAGCAACTCATTCCTTACCTTCGGGGCGCGTATCCGCCATATTTCATTTACGGTCCGGCGGTTTTTTCGATCGCGACGGAGGATTTACTCCAAGGGATTAGTTCGAATAATTCGATGGGCAATTACCTGAGCATGATCGGCAGCCCCTTGGTGACACGACGTTCCGAAAAACCGTCGTTTCCCGGTGAACAATTGGTTGTGATTGCGGCGCCATTTTTCCCGCACAAATTGGTGAAAGGCTATGGCAGTCTGCAGATGGGCGTGGTGCAGTCGATCAATGGCGTGACAATTAAAAACCTCGCGCATCTGGTCGAGGTGCTCCGCGACTGCCGGGACGAATTCATTGTGATTGAAGTCGCCGGCCGTAGTAACGAGTCGGTGGTTTTGCCTCGCGCCGAGACCATGGCGGCAACCGAGGAAATCCTGACTGACAACGGCGTACGCGCACAGGGTTCGCCTGACGTCTTGAAAGTCTGGGAAGCGAAGCCGCCTGCGGCTGCGATGGCTGCCGAAACGAAACCAGCCGCCAAATCGGGTGACACGCCCGCTAAAAAATAAGACGCTGCTGTCTTTGGAAACGCGCCCTGGTTCTCTTTTCGAAGGCTAGGGCGTCTTTTCGGTGAGCATGTAAGTCCAAACTTTTTCCCAGCGGGAGGCATTGGCCGAGGAGATCGCCGCATTGTGCGCCTGTTTGGTGCCCTTGCCGTTCGGTCCATCGATTGTGACGGCGGGAAAAGTCGTCATCAGGATATGGGAATTTTGAAAAGGCGGCTTCGCGGAAGCCACGTCGACAAGAGGACCGGTGAGCCCGAGCGCCCGCAGATTTGCGATGAGTTGGGCGGGTGTGCAGGCTTTTGGATCCTGAGTATGGTTAAACGCGAAGAAGCACCCCTTGGGCGTGGCGGACTCGAGCGAATACCAGGCGGCGGGGGCGTCGTGTTTTTTGCTATAATCCTTCGGGGCTCCAGTGCAGATCACGCGGGCAACGCGATGTTTAATGCCGATGAGAGCGGCGTGCCCGCCGCCTTGAGACTGGCCGGAGACAGCGATGGCGGACCATTTGACGGTATTGTCGGAATTGAGAAACTGCCCCCAGTTTTCCTTCGGCTTTTTGTCGCGAAGATGGATGAGCAATTTTGCCAGACGGTTTTCAATGCAGTCGGCTTTAGCGATGGTGATATGTTTGGTTTGACCGCCGGCGATGACGGCCATGCGAAATTCTTCGAAAGCCTTGGGATTGGGATCACCGGCGCAGATCGACGCGGCGATATCGTTCGGATATGCCAGGTTGATCACGTGATCACCGAGTTCCGCGGCGAGTTCACAAAAGGCTTTTGCGCCTTCTGCGGTGCCATCGGTGCCCGAGAGAAAAACGAGCAACTCGTGCCGGTCATTTGCCGCCTTGGTAGCATTTTCGACGACAATCGTGGGGTCGACGTAGATGACATGAGGGGAATTGAATGCCGAACCGATCTCTGCATCCGTGGTTTTCGGGATGACTTCGTAGGAACTGACACTCGCCGACAAACTGTTTGTGTAATAACAAATGGATAGGATCGCAAAGAAGAATCTCATGCAGACCTGATTTGGCACGAAGGACTCGCGGCAGCAATCCTGTTCACGGAAACAAAGATTGCGACAAACGGCGGCAAGTGTCCGACGCGGCCGTGGAATCAGAATTTTCGTGAAAGGCCGAAGCTGGGTCCGAGGGCGTTGAGCCCGGGGTTTACTTTGTCCAAGCCGCGATTGGAGACGTGTTGGAAATAGAGACCGGCAGACCAGCGCCAGTTATTGCGCATGCGGACGCGCAGCCCGGCGTGGAGCAGCCAGTTTAAGTTGAAGTCCTGACCTTGCGCTCCTTCGACCTCGTAACCTCGGCTGTTCATCCACCCAAAGCCTCCGCCGCCAGCGAAGAATAACGCGAAATCTCCCGAGGCATTTCGCCATTCCAGATCGCCGGCCGCGGCTGTGCCGATGAAACGCGTTTCCGGGCCATTGATAATTGGCTCCAGCAATAAACTAAGTCGTGCGCGCATGATCAATGTGCCACCGGCAAAAGAACGTTGAGAACTTGGCGGGCACAGTACCGAAACGATTTGAGGGGTAAGCGTGTAGGTTAGCGGAGTGGCGCCACCGCCGACGCCCCAGAGCACACTCGTCGTATAATCGACCGCCCAGCGATCGGAAATGGAAACAGGTTTTGTTTCAAAAGCCGCCGAACACGGAACTGTCATCACAGTTAGTAAAAACAGATAAACACCGACAAAAAAAGAAACCGAAATTGACCGATTAGTTGTGTGGCGGGTTTCGGGAAGAGTGGGCACGCTTTAATCCATACACTGATTTCGATTTCTAACAAATCCTTCCCGACGATGATTGGTCACGTGAAGTAGGCGCGATTCGTCTCGGTCTGCATTGAGTAGGCGGAGCGTTTAGCGGGAGCGCCGACGAAGGAGGTAAAGACCTATGACACCCAAGCTGAGCCCGCTCAGCAAAAAAAGCAGTGCACTGGCCCACGTTATATCAAATGACGCACCACAGATCTCCGGGTCGCCGAGCCCGAGTGCTGTGCCGAGTCCGGCGTAGCCAACCAAACAAAGGAAGCATTTGGGCGTGAGCGCGAGCAGCGCCGCCGGCAAAAGCCAGCGACGGGTGCGACGGAATATATTAGTGAGCTGCGGCGACATCGGCGGGCTGAGCGTAGCGATCATGATGGCGGATCCATTCCATGGTGTACTCCAAGCTGTCTTCATCTCGGCCCTTGGGCACCAGATCGAGCAGGTCGTAAGTGGTCATGACCACTTCCACACCCCGTCCAAAGGTGGAATAGGTGAGATAGACATCGCCTTTGGCATCGCGCGCGAAAACGCTGATGCCCGGCGCCTCGGTCTTCGGGAAATCCATTTTTGTATAATTGTAATCCACTTGGCCTCGCGCGATTTCGCTTTCCGTAAAGGAGACGTGGAAATCCCGGTTGAAATCGGTGCCATGTGACGAGACCCAGTTGACCGCCCAACCCATCCGCGCTTTGAACGGCAGAATTTCCGTCAACGGCGCATTTGAGATGGCGGCGAAAGACACATCCCGGGCATTGAGATGCACCACGGTCGGGTTGAAATGGTCCATCATGAAGGAACAGCTCTTGCATCCCTCCTCCCAGCCGGGGCCGAGCATAAAATGCTGGATCATGAGCTGACTGCGCCCTTCGAAAAGGTCGGCCAAGGACACACGGCCCTCCGTCGAATCAAAGGTATAGGGTTTGGTTAGCTTTAACCACGGGAGAGCGCGGCGACGTTGACTGAGCTGATCCCGCAGCCGGGTGAATTCTTTTTCCTCACGGAGAAATTCACGCCGGGCTGCGAGCCATTTTTCCGGCGAGACGATGGATGGATTTTGGAACGAGCTATTTTTGTTCATGGGATGTTTGTTTTTATATGTGACAACGATTGGGCAGTTGGATTCAGGACAGGAAAGTTTGAGGGCAAGGCAGTAGCCTTGGTTGAAATCTGACAGGAAATAGAGAGAGCCCCCGAACGGCTTTTCTACGGGAGACTTGAAACGACTTAGCCTGGTTGCACGGCGCTTCGGAGTTTTTGGTATTCAGCCTCAAGTTTGGCATGCGTCGCCCAGAACGGCGGGCGTGGAGTGCCTTCAAGGACGGCGATGAGAATCCCGAGGTGCGAATGCCAGCCCGAGGCGTAATTGCAGAGCTCGGCTTGTTCCTCGGCGCCACGGGTGCGATGCGTGAGCACGAGCAATACTTGTTTGCCCTGCGGAGTGAGTTCAAACGTCACGATCGAATCGTCGCTGCCAAAGGTATAAACGAGCAAACGTGGAGGCTCGCATTTGAGGACACGTCCTTCGAAGGTCACGCCGGGATCCTGCACCTGGGCGTATTTTGCCGGTGGCGTTTCGTTCGGCGCCAGATTTTTGTGGTGCATGGCAAACTCGACTTTACCGCCCGCCTTCTGCTCCAGCACGCCGCCGCAGATCCAGCGGGCCCGTTTTTCCGGATCGGTGAGATATTCCCAGATGCGCTCGATGGGTCCGGGCAGGGTGCGCGTGAGACGCACTTCACCGGCGCCGATAAACTGTCCATGTTGGTCGTTGGATTTCATGGTAGATATAAAATAGTTGTAGGTCTAAACAAAAACGTTTCACAGGAACACACGATCGAGCGCATCGAGCATTTTGCTCCAAGAACCTGCGGCCTTGTCCACGAAGTCGGCCCACTTTGGACTCATGTCGTGTGTGAGTTTCACCTCGCAGCCTTCGCCACGTGCAGTAATTTCGACCGACACTTTGCTCGTTTCCGGAAAGGTGTCGCGCGTGCCCCAAGTGAAAACCAGCCGGCGCGGACGATCGATTTCCAGGTATTCGCCGACGTGATCGACTTCGGTGTCATTGCGATCGACCACAAACGAGAATTTTCCGCCCATTTTTGGTTCGAGATTGAGTTTTACGATGCGCTCTTCGCGGACATTGGGACCAAACATCCAACGGCCGAGCATCGTCGGATCGAGCCACGCATCGAATACGCGTTCGGCAGACACATTGAAGTGATGCAGCACCACGGCCTGTACCGGTTTGTTCATGATTTCTTTTTTCGTTTTTTTGCTTCGTCGTCGGCTCTCAATTCGCGTTCGAGGGCGTCGAGACGGCTCGACCAGAACGAGCGGGTTTTCTCCAGCCACGCCTCGATTTCATCAAATCCTGCAGGGTTTATGGATTGGATGCGCGATTGGCCCTCGGCGCGAACGGTGACGAGCCCGGCTTCGCGCAGCACCTTCAAATGTTGCGAAATCGCAGGAGCGCTCATGTCGAATTCCTCGACGAGTTCTCCGGCGGTGCGATCGCGCACGGCGAGTAGTTCGACGATGCGGCGTCGGGTTGGATCGGCGATGGCGGCTAGACTTTGCATGCCGACAATAATTAAGCTAAAGCTTAATTAAGCAAACGCTGAACAAAGATTTTTTCGTTTTTTATTTGGCGGACCTGCGGGCCGGCGCAGTTCGAGGCGCGGCAGATCCGGGCGAGGCTTTATTCGCAGTGACCGGTCGCGGCTGCGGAGGTAGGGCGGGGATGAAGAGGCTGCGCATTTCCTCGGTGGGAAAATATTTCCCCGGGCATTCCGTGTGTCCTGGATCTACTTCGCAGTGGATCTTGAATTCGAGGGGGACGAATGCGACTTCGTCACGGAGGTAGAGCAGCAGCTCTTTGAGCGCAGCGACTTGTTTTTCGGTCGGCTTGTGATTTTCAAAATTGCCGACCAGGCAAATGCCAATCGCGATCTCGTTTAAACCCAGTTTATCGCGGACATGACCGCCGAGCAGCTGTTTGGTCCAACGCATGCCGATCTCGATTTCGCCATCGCCCGAGTCCTTTCCGTTACCGATAACAAAATGATAGGCCAATCCGTTGACCATTCCGCGTTGCCGATGGCCTATATCGTATTTCGCCGCGTTGCCGCTTTCATCGGCGCTATGATGGCAAATGATCATTTTCCACTGGCCCGGAACAATCTTGAGTTTCGATGTCACGTCCCGGACTTGTTGGGTGTAGACGACGGTTGGTTTGACAACGACCGGCACGGGCACGGCAATTTTGGTTTGTTCGACCGAGGGCTTGGCAGGTTTGGACGAAGTGCTGCATCCGACGATTGCTGCCTGGAGAAAGATGATAAGCAGAGGCAATCGTTTATTCATGTGCCGTGGGGTGGAGCTTCAAATGGAGTGCCAGACGCTTGCTGACGAAGCAAAGCGTTTTTGTCAGAGGGAACGCGGCCGGCGCACGCGTAAATTTGGGCATGTTACCCGGACTTCAGTTGGCGGGCGTAGAGAGGCCGCGACGATCGAGCAGCGGTTGCAGCGAAGGTTCGCCGCCGCGGAAGGTGCGATAAAGCTTCAGGGCATCCGCGCTGCCGCCGCGCGAGAGCACCAGATCGCGGAAACGGTCGCCGCCAACCCGGGATAGGCCGCCGTTTTTCTTGAACCACTCGACCGTGTCGGCATCGAGCACTTCGCTCCAAATATAGGAATAGTAACCCGCGGCATAGCCGGTGGTGAAAATGTGCGAGAAGTAAGTGCTGCGATAGCGGGGTGGCACGGGTGCGAAATCCAGGCCGACACGCTTCAAGGCGGCCGCTTCGAAGGCGAGGGCACCATCGGCGTTGGGCACTTGAGCGGCAGTCACTTGGTGCCAGGCCTGATCCAATAGGGCGGCGGCGAGGTACTCGGTGGTGGCAAAACCTTGATTGAACTTTGACGCCGCTTTCACCTTGGCGACGAGCTCGGCGGGAATGGGCGCGCCGGTTTTGTGGTGTTTGGCATAGTTCGACAAAACTTCGGGCCATTCCATCCACATTTCGTTCACCTGTGAGGGAAACTCGACGAAGTCGTTCGGGACATTGGTGCCGGCGAAACGCGGATAACGCACGGCGGAGAATATATCGTGCAAATTGTGGCCAAACTCATGGAAGGCAGTATTCACCTCGTCATACGTCAGCAGCGTGGGCTCACCGGCGGCGGGTTTGGAGATATTGAGATGGTTGGCCACGACGGGGTGGGTGCCGAGCAGGGCAGACTGTATCACGTAAGAAAGAGCCCAAGCGCCGCCACGCTTGGAAGGCCGGGCATACCAATCGATGATCAGCAACGCGAGCGACGAGCCATCGGCGTTGAACACCTCAAAGACGCGGGTGTCGGGATGATAACGCGGCAGATCAGAGCGTTCTTTAAACGTGATGCCGTACAGGCGCGTGGCGGCGTAGAAAACACCGTCTTGCAGAACGTGGTTAAGCTCGAAGTACGGACGGAGCTGGCTCTCGTCGAAAGCGAATTTTTCAGCGCGGACTTTTTCGGTGTAGAAGGCCCAGTCCCAGGGTTCGAGCTTGGCGCCTGGAATATCTTTTTCGAGGAGACGTTGGAGGTCGGCGGCTTCGCGGCGGGCGTTGGCTACAGCGGCCGGAGCAAGTTTCTGCAGGAGATTGTTGACCGTAGCGACCGAACCAGCGGTTTGGTCGGCGAGGACGAAGGCGGCGTGATTAGCGAAGCCGAGCAGTTCGGCACGTTCAGCCCGCAACTTGGCGAGGCGGGTAACGATGCCGCGAGTGTCGTAGTCGCCGCCGTGCGAACCGCGGGCAACGGAGGCGCAGAAAATCTTTTCGCGAAGAGCGCGATTGCTCAGCTGGCTCAACGGCGGTTGTCCCGTGGTATTGACCAGACGCACGAGGAACTGACCTTCGTGACCGGCAGCCTTGGCGGCATCGGCTGCAGCGATAATGGACGTTTCGGGCCAGCCGGCGAGTTCCTCGCGCTTGGCGACGAGCACGGCGGAGGCATTAACTTCCTTGAGCACGTTTTGGGAAAACGATGCCTGCAATGACGCGATCTCGGCGTTGAGTTCGCGCAGGCGGGCCTGATCGGCAGTGCCGAGCTTGGCGCCGGCGCGGACGAAATCATTGTAGTAACGTTCCAGTGCGTACAGCGATTCGGGATCGAGTTTCAGCTCAGTGCGACGTGCATAGAGCGCGGCAATGCGGGAAAAAATGCGGAGATTGAGCAGGATGGCGTCCGCATGGGCGGCGAGCTTGGGCGCCATTTCCTGTTCGATGGCTTCCATCTCGGGATTGGTGTCGGTACTGTTAATCCCATCGAAAATCCGGGAGACGCTGGCAAACAGCTGGCCGGAACGTTCCAGGGCTGCGATTGTATTGTCGAATGTTGGCGCTTCGGATTGGTTGGCGATGACCTCGACCTCGCGCAAATGATCCGCCATGCCTTGCGTGTAGGCAGGGCGATAGTGTTCGTTGCGAATGCGGTCGAAACGGGGGTAACCAAATTGTAGGTCGCTCCCCGTGAGCAAAGGATTGTCGGCGGCGGAAAGCCCTCCGGTGACAGCGGCTAAACCAATCATGAAACAAAAGAATAATTTGGACACGATCACAGCGAATGCAAAGTTGCGCCGTTTTCCAGCCGTGAATCGATTCATCACGCCAACTATTCATCGCACGCAATTTTCTGGCGAAACGAGGGCTATTGACGATGGGTGTTCTTCAACGCTCCGTCGTGACACCGGTGAGTGCCAAGCGCAGGCCGAGGAGAATGAAGGCGACTCCGGCGAGACGGTCGAACAGGCGCGTAAGACCGGGACGAGTGCGGATGTGTTTTCCAATGGCGGCGCTGAAAAGTCCCACCAGCACAAAGACCACGAATGAAATCAGGCCAAAACCAATTCCAAGGAGAAACAATTGCGTAGGCAGACTGCCTTGCCCGGACCGAATAAACTGCGGTAGGAAAGCGAGGAAGAAGAGCGCGACCTTGGGATTTAGGACGTTCATTAAGAATGCCTGGACAAAAATCTTTCGCGAGGAAAGCGGCGTGGCATTTTCGGGCAAGGAGATGAGCCCGCGCGAAAAGAGCACCCTCACTCCGAGAAAAATCAGATAGGCGGCGCCAAGCAGTTTTGCCACCGTGAACGCGTTTGCCGAAGCGACCAGCAGCGCGGAGAGGCCGCAGACCGAAGCCGCCGTGTGAATCGTCAACCCCGAGCAAAACCCGGCGGCAGAGACAATCGCCGCGCGCCGCCCCTGCGAGATCCCTTTGGCCAGCACATATAAAATATCCGGCCCGGGTGCGACCGCGAGCGCGGCCGAGGCGAGAACAAACGTGGTGGTGAAGGGTAAAGCGGACATTTAGATGACAGTTTCGGGACGTTTGATGGAGATCGATTTCGCGCGGACCTGTCAAACGAGGGCCTGAAACTGAAAAACGAGGCTTTACGTTACCCTGGCATAATTGACGACAATGGCACTGGTGTTTCTCGCAGGTTGGGGGAAGTTTTTTCGAACCCTCAATGCCATTTGATCGGTGACGGAATTTATTGGACGAACAGGAGGTCTATCTAGTCCAGATGGGCGGGTTTTTTCGCGAAAGCGAAGAACACGAAATATCGGCAGGATCGTTTCACTGACTGGCTCTGCAAAAAGAAAGCCGGAATGCAAAATTCTGGCGATAGCGACTGTTTTTCGCGCAAAACGTTGAGCGCAGAGGCGTGGTTAATAGCGCACGAATGTCGGACGAATTTGGCGGTTTACAGTTATTTGGCAGATCTATCCCGGGCCGATCATTGACATGAAAATGCTGAATGTTTCTCTTGGCGCAAAAGAACGCATGACGCGGCGGATTTACCCAATCAAAGTTCTCGGCCTCGTTGCTTTAGTCGTCCTGGGCGCGCTCCTCATCCTCAACCACACTTCCGGCATGTTCAAAGTTTGTCTCTTTTCACCTGTTAAAGGAAAAGTCGTTTTCAAAGGCCAACCTGTAGCCGGCGCAGTGATCGAACGGCATTGCAAGTGGAACTGGAAGAAGACGGAGCAGACCGATCAGACGACCACTGACGTAAATGGAGAATTTTCCATGCCCGGCATCTATTCTTGGATGGGCGTGGTGCAGTTGGTTCCCCACGAGCCGGTGATCCACCAACAGCTAGAGATTAAACACGAGGGGAGGACGTACAATGCGTGGACGCACTTCAAGCATGAGTACGGTGAATTTGCGGAGCTCGATATCTGCAAAGCGCTGGGAGACGGCCCAAGTCTGGATGGGAAGCCGATCGATCTCCTTTGTGATCTTGGAGTGGAATCGAAAAATCACTTCGGAGGTTCCGGCTGGGGAGGAATTGGCGAACTGAGGAGATAACCTGCCATGATTACAACTTTGACCCCGCGCGAAGTCGCGCGAATTGCACTCAATGTTTATCAACTCGAACATGTTGATGTAGGTACGCTGTACAAAGCGGACGGAGCCCTTGGATGTGAGGGTTTGTTCAAGGTTGCAGATGATGCACGTTTCAACGCGAAAACAGGCGGACACTTGTACAGCCGTCTCAGCGGTTTCGGGTACATTGCTGAAGGCGAAGGCGCCCATGCGGGTGAATATTTAATCGCTATTCGTGGGACCAACCCTGGGAGTGCCCGCGATTGGTTGACGGATGCCCGCGCAGGATTTTGTCGCGGCGACAGCGGACATTCTGTGCACCTTGGCTTTCAAACTACATGGAAGTCGTTTGAGAACGATGTGCGTGAATATTTCCGTGGTAGAAATCCCACCCGCATTCACTGCGTCGGCCACAGTTTGGGCGGTGCACTGGCAACGCTTTGCGCGGATTATCTTTCGGCGAATAATGTCGGTGAGGTTTCTCTTTATACATTTGGGGCTCCTCGTGCCGGTATGCGTGAATTTGCAGAGGCGCTAACTGAGAGGATGGGCGTCGAGAATTTTTTCCGTGTGACCAACGTGGCTGATCCTGTTGCAGTTGTACCGATCTATCCGTTTTACCACGCGCCATATTTGACGCGCCAGTACGTGGTTGGCGGTGCAGGATTGCCCATCAACCCTTGGGCTCATCCAATGGGTGGTTATGTCAAGGCGGTCGGACAGGCATCGTGGGCGACGATGGTGGATCGTTCGACTACAATGGTTGTCGCGGATGAAGTGAAACGCTGGTTGGAAACGGTTTCCTCCGGTGGTGGTGTGACAAGATTTTCTGTCGAAACATTTACCATGATCGGCAAAGCGCTCGGCTGGATTTTGCAGCAAGCCTACGAAGGGGTCGGGCTGGGCTCGTGCTCTCTCCTGACGGCGTTGGATCACTTGGGCTACTTGGTCGAGCGTGGGACCAGATTCACCGAGGAGCTCGGGGCAGATATTAAAACGACGATGAGCGCGATCCTACGCTTTATCGGACACAGCACGGTTATTGTTGGCGAGATCACCGTAGCATTCCTGCGATTTGTTTTAGATCTATTCTACGGTGCGATCCGGTTGATGGCCGTGCAGGCTCGTGCGGGGGATGGGGCAGGAGTGAAACCCAAATCGCGGCGTAAAGCCGCTCCTACAGTAGGGTGGTTTTTGTAGGAGCGGCTTTATGCCGCGATTCTTCGAACTAAGCCAACCACTCGGGGTAAGGGCAGGCGGAATCGGTCAATTCGCCGAACCACGTCCAATCTTCTTTGGCGCAGAAATAACCGGGCCAGGTCTGGCCAGTCGGCAAAATGTTTTTCTGATAGGGGTTCAGGAATATGTAGAGAAAGATGGGCAACCGATCCTCATCGGCCCGATGCGGTGGTCATAGTAGCCGTGTTCCCATTTGAGGCTGGCGGCGCGTAATGCGGGAGATAATCTGCCCTTGAAGAGGCGAATTGAATTAGAGAGATCTGCGGTCTCGCCAAGGACTGCTAGAAGATGGATGTGATTGGGCATGATCGTCGCGGTGCGTATGTGCCAATTTGCTCTGCTTCGAGTTTGTACAATTGGCCCAGTACGACCGCGAGAAGCGAAGGAGCAGTCAGTCCTGCTTGTCGCTGGTTCGTGCAAAGCGTGAGGAAGTATTCCGAGTCAGAATTCGACCAGCGTCCACGGCGAAGCGCTTCGTGTCCTTTGCCAGGAGTACGGGGCATGCGAGGGGCTGTTTGGATGTAGGAGCGGGTTTATCCCGCGATGATGGAGTCTGGAGATTATTTATCGTGGCGTAAAGCATGGTATTCGCGCGACATAGGATTGCCGATGTTTATTTATCGCGGCGTAAAGCCGCTCCTACAGTGGAGCGGCACTCAATAATCCAGATACGGCCCGAGCCATTTTTCCGTGTCGGCGATGGTTTGGCCGGAGCGGGTGGCGTAGTCTTCGATCTGGTCTTTGGCGAGTTTGCCGACGCCGAAATATTTTGAATCGGGGTGATTGAAGTACCAGCCGCTCACGCTGCTCGCGGGGGACATGGCGTTGGATTCGGTCAGGGTGATGCCGGTGGCGGCGGTGGCATTGAGCAGGTCGAAGAGCGGGGGTTTCGACTGGTGGTCCGGGCAGGCGGGATAGCCGGGGGCGGGGCGGATGCCGCGATATTTTTCGCGGATGATCTGCTCCATCGTGAGGTTCTCCGTTTTGCCGTAGCCGCAGAAATCGCGGGCGCGTTTGTGCATGAGCTCGGCCAAGGCTTCGGCGAGGCGGTCGCCGAGGGCTTGAGCCATGATCGCGGAGTAGTCGTCCTGCTTGGCTTTGAATTCGGAGGCGAGTTTTTCCACGCCGTGGCCCGCAGTGACGGCGAAGCCGCCAAGGTAGTCGAGGCGTCCACTGTCCTTCGGCGCAATGTAGTCGGCGAGGCAGTGATTGAACTGGTCGGCGGGTTTCTCCTGCTGCTGGCGGAGGAGTGGGAAAGTTTTGAGGACCTTCGAACGCGACTCGTCGGAATAGACTTCGACGCTGTCGCCGATGGCGTTTGCCGGCCAGAAGCCGATGACGGCTTTGGCGGTGAAGAGCTGTTCGTCGACGATGTGGGCGAGGAGTTTTTGCGCGTCGTTGAAGAGCTTCGTGGCCTCGGTGCCGACTTTTTCGTCTTTGAGAATGTCCGGGTAGCGACCGTGGAGCTCCCACGCGCTGAAGAAGGGACCCCAGTCCACGAAATCTACGATTTCGCGGAGGGTGATGGGTGATGGGTAATGGGTGATGGGTTTCCCAGGACCTATGATCTCTGACCTATGACCTGCGCCCGTGTCCGCGTCCGTTGCGAAGACGCGCGTGCCGAGAAACTCCGGGCGCGGAATGTCAACTTTAGACCAGTCGAAAGGTTGGCGACGTGCTCGGGCTTCGGCGAGCGAGAGCAGCGGTTTGCGGGCGCGGCGGTTGGCGAAGTCTTCGCGTTGGGCTTGTTGCTTGGCGACAGTTTCGGCAATGAACTTTGGTTTTTGCTCGGGCGAGAGGAGCGCGCTGACGACGTTGACGACGCGGGAGGCGTCGAGCACGTGGACCACGCCGTGTTCGTACTCGGGCGCGATCTTCACCGCGGTATGCGCGAGCGAGGTCGTGGCGCCGCCGATGAGCAGCGGAACGTTGAGGCCCTCGCGTTTCATTTCCTTGGCGACGTGAACCATTTCGTCGAGTGACGGCGTGATGAGGCCGGAGAGGCCGATGACGTCGGCGCCGATTTCCCTGGCTTTGGCGAGGATCTTGTCGCACGGAACCATGACGCCGAGGTCGGTGACCTCGTAATTGTTACAGGCAAGAACGACCCCGACGATATTTTTGCCGATGTCGTGGACGTCGCCCTTGACGGTGGCGATGACGAACTTGCCTTGGGCGCGAGCGGTGCCACCGGCGGCGACGGCGCGCTTTTTCTCCTCTTCCATGTAGGGCGTGAGGTAGGCGACGGATTTCTTCATCACGCGGGCGGATTTCACGACCTGCGGGAGGAACATTTTGCCAGCGCCAAAAAGATCACCGACGACGCGCATGCCGGCCATGAGGGGCCCTTCAATGATGTCGAGCGGGCGCGGGTATTTTTGGCGGGCTTCCTCGGTATCGGCCTCGACGAACGTGTCGATGCCTTTGACGAGTGCGTGCGAGAGACGATCTTCGACGGAGGCATTTCTCCAGGCTTCGGCGGAAGGTTCCGTGATCTCGGATTTGGAATTTGAGATTTGAGCCTTGAGCGCTTCGGCGTGGGCGATCAGGCGTTCCGTTGCATCTGGGCGACGGTTGAGGAGAACATCGTCGGCGAGTTCGCGGAGGGTGGGTTCAATCTCGTCATAGACGCCGAGCATGCCGGCGTTGACGATGGCCATGTCGAGGCCGGCCTCGATCGCGTGGTAGAGAAACGCGGTGTGCATCGCTTCGCGCACGGGATTGTTGCCGCGGAAAGAAAAGGAGACATTGGAAACGCCACCGCTGACTTTCGCGCCGGGGAGCGTTTGTTTGATGATCCGGGTGGCCTCGAAGAAATCGACGGCGTAATTGTTGTGCTCCTCGATACCGGTGGCGACGGTGAGGATGTTTGGGTCGAAGATAATGTCCTCGGGCGGGAAACCGAGTTTGTCGACGAGCAGGCGGTAAGCGCGTGTGCAGATGCGGACTTTTTCGTCGCGGGTGGCGGCTTGGCCGTTTTCGTCAAAGGCCATGACAACGGCGGCAGCGCCGTAGCGCATGAGAAGTTTGGCGCGGCGGAGAAATTCGGTTTCGCCATCCTTGAGCGAGATGGAATTGACGATGCCCTTGCCCTGAAGGCACTGAAGACCTTTTTCCAGAACCGTCCATTTGGAGGAATCGAGCATCACGGGCACGCGACAAATGTCGGGTTCGGCAGCGATGAGATTGAGGAATTTGACCATCGTGGCCTCGCCATCGATCAATGCCTCGTCGACGTTGATGTCGATGACGTTTGCGCCGCTCTCGACTTGTTGCTTGGCGATAGCGAGACAGGCGTCCCAGTCGCCGGCCTTGAGGGCCTTGGCGAATTTAGGCGAGCCGGTGATGTTGGTGCGTTCGCCGACGACGAGAAAGGTGGATGCGGTTTTGGTCACGATGAAAGGTTATTTAATGAAAATGGAATCGAGGCCTTTTTCGGGATCGACGAATTCGATGGCGGTGATGTGCGCGGATTCGTCGAGGCGGAGGAGAGTAAGTTTGTCGTCCTGCTTCGGATAGCGGGAGAGGAGGTCCTTCGCGTCGCCGAGGAGGATGCGGTGAGGATATTTCTTCATCTTCGGCAGAGCGAAGACACGTCCGACACCAGGCATGCCGTGAATGTCGGCGAGAAAAATCGCCTGTTTCTGCGGAAGAAAATCGGCGCCCTTTTCGGCGAACCATTTATTGGCTTTTTTGCCGGTGCCCATTTCAAAACTGACCAGAAAGACGCGCGGCCCGGGAGCGAAGGCGTATTCCTTTTCGTGCTGATCTTTGACGGTGAAAGAGTCGAGCTTGTCACCGATCTTGTACGGATCGGCCGCGGAAAGGTGAGTGGCAACAAACAAGGCGAGAACGGAGAAGAGACGTTTCATGGTGGGTGGAGTGGTTTAGGCGAGCAGCTGGGCGATGGCCCAACCAGTCGCGAACGTTACGAGGGTCGTCAAAATCAGCAACTGGTAGCAGCGACGGATGTCGCGTTGATCGGCTCCTTCCGGATCGGCCGGATCGCCGAGCCAAAGATCGCAGACAAGCACGCCGTTTTTATAAATGGGCCCGATGAGACGCAGGCCCAGCGCGCCGGCCATGGTGGCTTCGGGCCAGCCGCTGTTGGGACCGGGGACGAGAGCGTGTTGCGCAAGGCCCCAGCGCCAGGCTTTGCGGCCGTGCATGCCGGGCAAAACGAAGGCGAAACCGGTGAGCAATAAAAAGCACCAGCGGGCAAAAAGGAAATTGGCGACATCGTCGAGTCGCGCACCGCACCAACCGAAGCGGAGGTAGCGTTCGTTTTTGTAACCGACCATGCTGTCCATCGTGCTGGTGATTTTGAAAAGCACGGCTCCAAGCGGGCCAAAGGCGAGGGCGAAGGCGAGGGGGGACAAGACGCCATCGACAAGGTTCTCGCTCATGCTTTCGACGGCACCGCGACCGCAGGCGCGTAGGTCCATCTTGTCGGTGTCGCGGCCGACGAGCATGCCAATAGCGTCACGGGCGGCGGACAAGTCGTTGGACGCGACGGCGCGGGCGATGCGCTCGCCGTGAGCGATGAGATCGCGCAGCGCGAAGCAGGCCCAAAGAACAAGACCGGTGGCTAGATCGAACGCGAATGGATGAAGCGTGTGCGCTGCGGCTAGAAAGGCGAAGCCGAGCGGCAGAACCGAACCGGCGAGAAGAAGGAAGAGGAGGACGCCGCCGACGTAACCATTGAGACCGATCTTGAAGAGAAAACTTTCGATGGTTGCGAGCCATCGGCCGAGCAGACGGATCGGATGAAGCGCAAAGACGGGATCGCCGATAAGCGCGTCGAAGCCCAACCCGATCGCGGACCAGAGGATGAAGCGCGGGTCGAAGAAGCCGGTGAGAGCAGAGAGCGTGATCGAAAGGTCAGGCAAGGTATTCTAGGGGGATGCGATCGGACACCGAAATTATTTTTACAGAAGAGAACGAAGGGAACGAAGAGTTGCTGGCGGAATGGAGTCTGGGTTCTAGGCGGAGTAAATGGAAATTGGAGTTGGGAAAATCAGTAGCGCTTTGTTGCCTTAGTTTCCTTCTGTAAAAAAGGTTTTATCTGCGGTCTATTGGTTCCATTTTTTCCGCCAGCCGAGGGCGATGGCGCGTTGGGCGAGAGCGACGGCGGCGGGGAGGAGTTGCGCGGGAGCCGAACCGAGATCGAGCGGCAAATGCGGAATGAGCTCGCGGCGGAAGTTGTCGAAACGTTCCGGCTGGCAGGCGAGGCCGGCGGCCATGAGCGCGGCTTGGTTGATCAGACTTTCGCGAGCGGACCCAGCGCCGAGGGTGCCATAGAGCACGCGGTCGAGGACGGCGGCGAACGCATAGGCGGCGGCGGCGAGTTGGGGCTCGTAGACGACGGGATTCCAGTTGGCCTTGAGCAATTCGAATTCGCGTTCGGAAAGAAGCGTAGGCTGGGCGGCTTTGAAGGCTTCCTCGGTCAGACCGAAGCGGCCGAGCGCGTGGAAAAGAGAACGGGTCAGGCTGGGTTCGAGGCCGTTTTGCCAGCGAAGAGCTTCGAGCGTGGCTTGGCGTACGGCGAGACCGGTGAGTTCGCCGGCCTTGGTGTGCTTCCCGGTCCAGGTGCGGGGAGCGCCGCCGTGGAGCGGTGTGGCGATGGCGAATTGATCGGTTCCGGTACCGGTGGCAAGACGCCAGGAGCTTTTGCTGCCGACGGCAAGTTCAAGGAGCGCGCTCGTCTTGGCCTCGGTCATGGTCATCGCCGCACGCGTGAGCGCGGCGGCGCTGAGAGGCGCGGAAAAGAGCAGCACGGTGTTGATCGTGCCATGGTGGGTGCCAGGGGACTTTTGATTGGGGATTTCTGATTTTTGATTTGGCGATCCGGCTATTTCGTTCGGTACGGACTCAATTTTGGGAGTTTGAGTTTTGACGGTTGGAATTTGCGGTGGCATGACGCGTTCCCATTTGCCATTGCGTTCATCGTAGTGGGCGGCGTCACCGGCGCTGCCGGCGTTACCGGTCACACCGGCGGTGACAATGGCGGTAACGGAAAGATCGGCATGGGTCTGCGTGATCATGCCGAGATACTGCATCTGCGCGGCGGTGCCCATGAGTGCAGTCTGGGCGGGATCGAGCGCGAGTTCGGCGCAGACGTGGCGGTGATAGCCATTCTGGCCGATTTCGGCGATGAGCTCGTGGCGCTCCAGATGTTTGCCCGGCTCGCAACTCTGATGGTTCACGAGATAACGAAGATCGTTGCGGAGACCGCCGTTCACGTGGCAGGTGCTGAGAACGAGCGCGGGCGCGCGAAGTTCGACAATGGCGTAGCGGCCGCGGCGTTGGAGTTCGGCGAACGGCGAGGTGAAGAGCGGAAGGTCGGACATCGACAAATGAAAAGTGAGAAGTGGAAGTTATTGGCAGTTAGCCTACGGTGAGTGGTTCGAGGCCGCTCAACTGAAGTGCACTGGATTTGACGCGGGTGGCGTGAGGTCTTTTGCCATGCACGGCTTTGGCGATCGCGGCGATGTGCGCGGGTGTGGAACCGCAACAGCCACCGACGAGATTGACGAAGCCGGAGCTGGCGAATTCGCCGAGAACGTGGGCCATGTCCGCCGGCGTTTCGTCGTAGCCGCCGAACGCGTTCGGCAAGCCGGCATTCGGATAACAGGAGACGTGGCATTCGGCGATTCGCGAAAGTTCCTCGATGTACGGGCGCATCTGTTTTCCGCCAAGAGCGCAATTGATGCCGATGGAGAGTGGTTTGGCATGGCGGACAGAATTGTAGAAGGCGGCCACGGTCTGGCCGGACAGCGTGCGGCCGGAGGCGTCGGTGATGGTGACGCTGATCATGATTGGCACGCGGCGGCCGAGTTTATCGAAGACGCCTTCGATGGCGAAGAGCGCGGCTTTGGCATTGAGCGTATCGAAGATCGTTTCAACGAGCAGTGCGTCGACACCGCCTTCAAGGAGCGCTTCGACTTGTTCGGTATAGGAAGCAACGACCTGCTCCCAACTCACAGCGCGAAAGTCCGGACGGTTGACATCTGGCGACATCGAGAGCGTGCGATTGAGCGGACCGATGGCGCCGGCTACGTAACACTGACGGCCCGGCGTGGCGGCTTCGGCGCGTTGGGCGGCGCGGCGGGCGACTTGGACGGCGGCGAGATTGATTTCGCGGACGAGGAATTCGGTTTTGTAGTCGGCCTGCGCGATCGAAGTGGAACTGAAAGTGTTGGTCTCGACGACGTCGGCTCCGGCAGAGAAATAATCGAAATGGATCTGCTCGATGAGTTCGGGTCGCGTGAGGCAGAGCAAATCGTTGTTGCCCTTCAAATCATGTGGATGGCTGGCAAAACGGTCACCGCGAAAATCTTTTTCCTCCAAGCGATGGGTTTGGATCATCGAACCCATCGCGCCGTCGAGAATAACAATGCGCTCGGCAAAGAGCCGCGCGAGATCGCGAATGGGAGGAGAAATCGGATTCTGTTTTAACATATCAACGTATCAAGATATATTGATGCGACATTGCAAGCCGGTAATTTCGACAACTAATACGGGAGAAAAGAACAGGCGCGGGAGCAAGCGGGCGAGAGCAGAATTTTGCAGAAGAGCGCTGGCGGTGGACTGCGGTTGGGTGGGAGACAGTTAAATAAAAAGGTTGCGCAACGCGGATTTGTTCGCGGAGTCTGCGTGGGTTCGTTGTTCTTTACATTCGCTCAAGGTTCAGGGGAAGGCCGTGAGAATCGGCCACAGTTGCGCTGCGGTAACGCATCACGAACCTCCATCGTACTCCGAACGTACGAAACAGCCAATCGGCCCAGCAGGCCGGTGAAGGCGGAGGTGAGGCGGCCGCGCGGCGCGGCAAATCCCAAATCACAAAAGCCCAAATTTCAAAGTCAGCTCCGATGCTGTATTTTGGAATTCTGGATTCTGGATTTTGGAATTTGCACGCAACGCGTGCCAGAAATGCGAAGTCCGAAGACCCTCCCGGGAGTGCTCACGCGGCCGAAGCGGAACTTTTGCGCGCTTCGGTCTCGAAATCTTCATCGCAAAAATGAAGCGTGAGAGCAGCTCATACGACCTGCCGGCAACGGTGTGTCTGCTCTTGCTTTAATCAAAGAGAGATCACCATGCCTTCCTTCCAACGCTCCCGCCTGACGGGATTGTTGTTTCGTTCCATTGCATTGGCGACGGCCATCGCGTCGCTTGCCCATGCCCAAACCACAACGGTTGAAACCGCTTCAGCGGCACCGACCCACGACTCCGTCCCGCAGTTGGACAAATATGTCGTCTCCGCGTCGCGCACGCCCACCGATCCTCGTAATGTTCCGAACGCGGTTACGTTCGTAAAACTCGAGGAGCTCACTGCGTCGCAAGTCCCGGATTTGCGCACGGCGCTCGCCGCCCAGCCAGGTGTCATGCTCGTTTCCACGGGCGCCAAGGGCGCGCAGTCCACCATCTACATGCGTGGCGCGGCCGCTGACCAGGTGCTGTTGTTTGTCGACGGCATTCGCATGAACACGACCGAGGCGGGTTACGCCAACTTCCTTGGCGGGGCCGACTTGGTCGGCATCGACCGTCTGGAAATTTTGCGCGGCCCCCAGAGCACACTCTATGGCAGCTCGGCCATGGGCGGCGTGATCACGCTCAATACCACCCACGGCTGCGGCGGCCCGATAGCGGATTTATCGGTTGAAACCGGTTCGTTCGACACGTTTGCCGTCTCCGCAGCGGTGCAGGGCGGCACCCAGACGGTTGGCTACAGCGCCTCGCTTTCGCGCACGCGGACCGACAACGACCGCGCGGACAACGGCTTCAAGGCGACCTCGTACAGCTCACGCGTGGAGTGGACGCCGTTCAAGGGCCTGCTCGTCGGAGGCACCGTGCGCGGCCAGAAGGGCCGCTTCGAAGAGCCGGGTACCAACGGCGGCAGCAAGGGCATTGCCGAGGTGCCGAACCATCTTGTCACCGCCTATGTGCAGTGGCAGCCCATCGACGGTGTCTCCACGCGGTTGACTCATGGCTGGCACCAGACGGAGTACACTTGGACCGATATAACCTACGGTCCGACCTCGAACTACTACGCGCGCAACACTCGCGAGGTCCTCGACTGGCAAAACAGTTGGGACGCATTTAAGTGGCTGCAACTCGTCGGCGGCATCAACGCCGAATGGGCGCACTACACCAACGGTGGCGTAAAGCTCACCGACGATCAGAATGCGATCTATGCTTCGGCTTCGTTTCGACCGCTCGCGGGGCTGACGATCGATGTCGGCGACCGCAAGGACGAACATGAACTGGACGGTGGTGCAACCACGGGCCGTGCAGGCGTCTCGTATTTCCTGAAACCCTCCGGCACGAAGTTCCGCGCGACTTACGGCACGGGTTTCAAGGTGCCGAGCATGATCAATCGCAATGGCTCCGAGCCATGGTACGGTGCCAGTCCCGACGTTAAGCCGGAAAAGTCCAAAGGTTGGGACGCGGGTATCGACCAGGAACTTCTCGACGGAAAACTGACCGCGAGTGCGACGTATTTCCACAACGACTTTGAGGACTTGATCGTCAGCAACTATAAATATTTGCCGGCAGAAAACAAATGGCGGTACATCGCGGAAAACGTGAACAAAGCCTACACCGAAGGCGCCGAATTCGCACTCTCGATCGAGCCGATCCAGTTCGTAAAACTAAAAACTTCCTACACGTATCTGACCGCGATCGACGACAGCAAGAGCGGCAAGCCTGTCCGCCTCGTGCGCCGTCCGCGTCACACCGGCGATGTCGAGCTGCAGGTGCTGCCGACCACAAGTTGGATCTTTGGCGTCGGTGTGCATTTTGTGGGTTCGCGCGAGGAATCCGTCTACAATCCCGCGACCTATTCGTCGAAACAGGTCGACACGGAGAACTATGCGGTCGCGCGCGCCTTCATTTCCTACCGAACGAGCGATAACGCCTATTTGAAATTGCGTGTAGAAAACGTATTTAACGAAAAGTATGCCGAGGCTTTTGGCTACGAAGCTTTACCACGTGGGGTTTTTGGCGGAGTGGAGTTGAAGTTCTAAGATCCTGCGTTTGAGACCATGAAAAAACAGGCCCTGCTCCTCGCGTTGATCGTGCTGCACTTCGTTGTGTGGACGGCCTGGGCGGGGCCTGTTCGCGTGGTGTCACAAACGGTCGGCACGGATGAGCTTTTAATTGCGCTGGCCGAACCATCGCAAATCGCCGCGCTCAGTCACTTGGCGCGGGAATCGGCCTTTTCGACCGTTGCTGAAGAGGCGAAGAAATTCCCTCAGCTGCCAAAAAACTGCGACCTCGAAGGTGTCTTGAAATTTGAGCCCACGCTTTTGCTTTGTGCCGATTACAGTCGGGCGGAAGTGGTCGAGCAGGCGCGCCGCGCCGGCCTGAAAGTGATCGTGCTGACGCGCTACTACACGCTGCAGGATGCCTATGACAACTTACGGTTGATTGCGCGCGAACTCGGGCCCGAGGCTGTGGCGCGCGCCGAACGCATTGTTGCCGACTGCGAAGAGCGGGTGGCGAAATTACACGAACGTTTGCGCGGGGCGAAACTGGTTCGGGTCATGGCGCCTTCGACTTATGGCGTGATTCCGGGCGACAACTCGACGTTCCAAGACATGTGTGAGCATGCGGGAGCCGAGAATCTCGGATTTACCCTAGGGAAACTCCACGGCCACGCGGCTCCGCCCGTCGAGCAAATGCTCACCTGGCCGATCGACCGTTTGGTGGTAACGGGTGATTCGCTCGAATCGGCGCTTGCGACTTTCAAAAAAATCTCGCCGTACCAATACATGCCGGCGGTGCGCGAAAATCGCGCGATTCTGCTCAAGCCCTGTTTGATCAGCACGGTCACGCACCATCGCGTCGAAGCTTACGAAATGCTCGCGCGAGCTCTGCATCCGGAGAGGTTCCCATGACGCCGCCCTGGGTTCATCGCATCGCGCTGCCGGTCGCCTTGATTCTGCTTGGGTTGCTCGCGCTGACGTCGCTGGCGATTGGAGATATGCGACTGGGTCCGGCGCGCATTTGGGCGGGTCTGACGCACGAAGACGAACTGGCGTCAATGGTCCTCTGGAACATCCGCGTGCCGCGCATGCTGGTGTCGGTTTTGGTAGGTTCGGCTCTGGCGGCAAGCGGCCTGGTGATGCAGGCCTATTTTCGCAACAGCCTGGCGAGTCCGGGCCTGCTGGGCGTTTCAAGCGGAGGCGCCGCGGGCGCAGTGGTGCTGATAGGTTTGGGCTGGGCGACGACGTCGGTTTTTGCACTTCCACTGGCGGCAATTCTGGGAGCTTTTCTCGCGACGGGCGCGGTGGTTTTGCTGGCGCGGCGCGGCGCCAGCACGGAACGGCTTTTGCTGGCGGGCGTGGCGCTGAATGCGCTGCTCGGCGCGGTGACGAGTTATGTGCTTTCGAATTTCACGCTTACCTACGACCGCAACGCGAAAATCCTTTTCTGGCTGCTTGGCGGCCTGGAGGACCGCACGTGGGAACACGTGACAATGGCCTCGCCGATTTTGCTGGCGGCTGTGCTGCTCTGGCCACTGGGGCGGCCGATGGATTTGCTCAGCCTCGGAGCACGCGAGGCGCAGAGCCTCGGTGTCGATGTCAAACGGTTGCGGCGATGGATGCTCGTACTCTCGACGTTGCTGACCGCACTGGCGACTTCCGTGGTGGGCACCGTGGGTTTTGTCGGTTTGATCGTGCCCCATTTGTTGCGACTGCTGGTCGGACCTGAACACAAACGGCTGGTGCCGCTGACGCTGATCGTCGGCGCCGCCTTCGTACTCGCCTGCGATTTGATCGGTCGCAGCGCAGGCGGACTTCGCGTCGGCATCGTGACCTCGTTGATTGGCGGACCCTTTTTTCTATGGCTACTGAGACGACAGGCGTGACGGCGCTGACCGTGACCAACGCCTCGGTGCCGGGGCGGCTTGAAAACGTGAGCCTCTCGCTCACGCCGGGCATGCTTGCGGGATTGGTTGGCCCGAACGGCAGCGGCAAGTCCACGCTTTTACAGGTGGCAGGTGGTTTGCTTCCGTCGACCGGAAGCGTGACCTGGAACGGCCGCGAGGTGGACGATCTTGCGATCGCTGAGCGGGGCCGGCTGGCCGCGTGGGTGCCGCAGGAGGCGCGGTTCGAATTTGGGTTTTCCGTACGTTCGGTGGTTGCGCAAGGCCGGTATGCCTGGGGTGACGACGAAGCCGGTGTGGATGAGGCGTTGGAGCAACTGGACCTGACGGCACTGGCCCACCGGCCCGTCAATCAGCTCTCTGGGGGCGAACGCCAGCGTGTCATGATTGCCCGCGCGCTTGTGACGGAAGCTCCGCTTCAACTCTGGGACGAGCCGCTGGCACCCCTCGATCCGAGGCACGCGCTGGAAGTGCTCGCGCATGCGCGTCGCGTGACGCGTGCGAAAACCACGATGCTTTTTTCGCTGCACGATTTGCGCGCGGCCTACTGTCTGGATTTTGTCGTCGTGATGCATCAAGGTCGGCTCCGTGCCGCCGGCCAACCTGAAAAAGTGCTCACGCCGGAACTCTTGATGGATGTCTTCGGCGTGCGCGCGAAGCAAATCCCCGGACTCACTTTGGAACTTCCATGAACAAAACACCCACTACCGCCAAGACCGAAGAACAGCACCGCGAAGACATGCAGGCCTTGCAGGCTGAGATGCGCAAAAAACTGAATGCAGCGAAGGACAAGCATGGGCTGATCATGGTCCACACCGGCAATGGCAAGGGCAAATCGACCGCCGCGTTCGGCATGGTAGCGCGGTCGCTGGCCCACGGACGAAAAGTCGGCGTTGTGCAATTCATCAAGTCGACGCCCGATGCGATCGAAAAAGTTTTGCGCGGACCCAACTTGAAATGGCACGCGGTGGGCGATGGTTTTACCTGGGACACGCAGGATCGCGCCGGCGATATCGCGAAAGTGCGCGAGGGATGGAAATACGCCTGCGAATTTTTCAACGACCCGAATGTTTCGCTGGTGATGCTCGATGAGCTCAACGTTGTGCTCTCGATGGACTATCTGCCGGTCGATGAAGTGATCACCGCGCTGAAAGCGAAGCGTGCCGACCAGCACGTCGTCATCACCGGTCGCGGTGCGCCCCAGGCGTTGATGGATCTGGCCGATCTCGTCACGGAAATGCGAGAGATAAAACATCCCTTCAAGGCCGGCGTGAAGGCGCAGCTCGGGATCGAATTCTAAAAATCTTTATCGTTCCTCTTTATCTTTCTCTTTCTCCCGTTCTTTTCCTGAGGGCGAAGGGGAGAAAGAGGAAAGAGTAAGATAAAGAGAAAGATTAGAAACTGATGAAAGCCCTCGGCATTCTTGGCACCTCTTCGGGCGCAGGCAAATCGTGGATCACAACGGCGGTTTGTGCCTGGTTGCGCGGCCAGGGCGTACGTGTGGCGCCCTTCAAGGCGCAGAACATGTCGAACAACGCTTGGGCTACTTTCGACGGTGGCGAGATCGCGAGAGCGCAGGCGGTGCAGGCAGAGGCCTGCGGACTGACTCCCTGTGTGGAAATGAATCCCATCCTGCTCAAACCCTCCGGCGCACAAGGCTCGCAGGTGATTTTGCAAGGCCGGGCAAAACCACATAAAACCGCCAGAGACTATTACGGCAATTTCGACGAACTCTGGACGCTGGTGCGCGAGACGCTCGATGGCTGGCGAAGCAAATGCGACGTGCTTGTCCTCGAAGGCGCGGGCAGTCCGGTGGAGTTGAATCTGATGGAGCACGACCTCGTGAACACGCGTCCGTTGCGGTACCTCGATGGTCGCTCGTTGTTGGTTGGTGACATTGACCGCGGGGGCATTTACGCGCAGTTGGCCGGAACATGGCAGCTTTTGCCGGCGGAAGATCGTGCGCGGCTGCTGGGCGCGGTGGTGAACCGTTTTCGCGGCGACATCGGCTTGTTTCCCGACCCAAACCACTGGCTCGCACCCCATGCGCCCGGTTTCAGGATTCTAGGCACCGTGCCGCTGCGTCCGGATTTGCAACCTGAGGAGGAGGATGGCCTGGCGCCGGGCGACGAGGATCGTGGGCAGGGCGAAATGATTGCCTGGATACGTTTGCCCCATGTGGCGAACCTGACCGACTGCCAGCCTTGGTGGGACGACGAAGGAGTTCGTACGCGCTGGGTGCAAACCGCGAACGAGCTGACGGCCGCGCGCGCGGTTATCATTCCAGGAACGAAGAATACTTTAGCGGATTTGCGATGGTTGCGTTCGACCGGTCTCGCTCGGGCGATCGTCAAGGCGGCACGTTCGGGCGTGCCGGTTATCGGACTTTGCGGCGGTTATCAAATCCTCGGGGAACATCTTTCCGATCCCGCCGGTGTCGCCGGCGATTCGGGCGAAGAGGAGGGCCTGGGACTGCTGCCAATCCGAACTGTTTTCGAGAAGGAAAAATTTGTGCGGCAGGTCACCGCGATTTGCGGGGAACGCCGCTGGCAGGCTTACGAAATGCACATGGGGCGGACCCGCGCGACGCGCGAGCATACACCCTTGTTACTGGTTGAGGATGGTTCGGGGACTCATCCGGAAGGAGCGAAGGCCGGCAGTGTCTGGGGAACCTATTTGCACGGCTGGTTCGAGGCGCCGGAGACGCGGAAACTCGTCACGGCGGCCGCCGGGATCAGCGGTCACCGCGCCTGTGCCGCGACTTGGGTGGAACAACGGCAGAAAATTTATACGGAGATGGCCCGGCATCTCACGGCCCACGTCGATCTCGATCCAGTCCGCCGATATCTCGGACTTTGAGTGGCAGGAATTGTCGCGCAGAATAAAAAAGCCGGGCGCGGAGCCCGGCTTTCGAAATGGTGCAAAGTGGCGGCGGCTTTTTAGGCGTATGCGATGGCTTGGCAACCGTAGACGACGCGCGAGGCCACGAAGAAATCCTCTGGACCGGCTTCGGCGTCGAATTCCGGGGCTGTCTCGCTGAGCAGCTTGCGCAGATTTTCGCGGGCGCGGGCGATGCGGCTTTTCACTGTGCCGACATTGATACCGAGAGCGCGGGCGATCTCATCGTAGGGAAGGTTGAGAATATTGCGCATCGTCAGAATCTCACGGTGGCGTGAATCCAGTTTTTCCATACAAGAGGAAATCAGCTCGGTGAATTCCTGCGTGACGGTTTCCTGGACCGGGCTGTGCGTGTCGGCGGCGATCAAATCGGAGAAAGTGCCTTCGGACTCCTCGTTGAGCGGTCGCTCAAGCGAAACGGAATCCTGACGACGGCGGCGGAAGAAATACCAGTAGCGATTGCGTGAGAGATTGAGCGCGATGCGGTAGAGCCAGGTCGCGAGCGAGGAATCGCCGCGGAAATTGGCGAGACCGCGATGCGCGCGAATGAAGGTGTCTTGGGCGATTTCCTCGGCATCGGCGGCATTGCGGAGGAGATTGTGAGCGAGACCGAAAATCTTGCTATGGTAACGGTCCATGATTTCGACGAACGCAGATTCTTCGCCTCGGTTGAAGCGAGCGATCAGTTCGGAGTCATAAGCGGCTTCCTGGGCGGAATCGGATTGTGCGGCTTTGCTAGTGAAAGGCGGCAGAGTGTTGCAAAGCTGGCGTGGAGAGGCTGGGCGGGTGATAGATTGTGGCATATTCAAGAGGGCTCCAGTTGCTGTTCGATGCCTCTCTTAAACCTCATCCCGTGCCACGTTGTTAAAATACTTAAAAGCAGCTTAATACCAACAGTTTAAAATACTGATATAACCGCGACGGTCGCTGATTCCGTGCACTTTGAATGGCGTGGTTTTAGTAAATCTTGCAAAATGCAAGACGTCGCTCCCGAGTTTTTGAGCGAATAACCGGCCGCAGTATCTAGGCCTTTCTGGGGTTTCCCTAACGCGTCAGCAAATTTCTCTCTTAGTACGCGGCCAATTGAAGAAGTGCCACGATTCTCGATTTAAAGTTTAGATCTGGGCCGTAGGATAAGAGCCACACCATCGCACAACGGAAGAACGTGGGTCTAGCGATGGTGATCCACGTGCGATGATCGAGCCGAGCCCATATAAAGTCAGTGGGGCAGCGACTTCCGAATCGCGACATTGGCTGAAAGAGAAGTGAAATGCTTTTGGTTCGGTCGACAGGACTCTCGGAAAGACGAACGAGGGAAAACGCCTAGGCCGGTAACGTTGCGGCCGGCAACTTCGTCTAGCTTGGTATGCCTTCGTCTCCAGCTGCCTCTCGGACCCCATTTGCTCGTATTTCGCGGGCACCTCACACGCCGATTCACCGCTGGCCGAATTCAACGGCTGAAACAGCAGGGCAATGCGACTTGGCGCAGCAGGTGGTTTCGCTCGTACCGCAGCCCGGAGAAATGACGGACGCCTTCGTCTCGCGCGTGGCGGAGGAATTGAAACGTCGCGGCGCGTCGGTTTTGATGGTGATGGCTTACGGTTCGGTTGAGATGCATGACGCCGTCATGGAGTCGCTTGGACGCGCGGCGGGCGGCATCGATTGGCCCATTCTTTGGGTGGAAGGTGCAAATTGTTTTGGCGGACCATTGGCTGGATTTCAGATTTTTGTCCTGCCGGGGCGAAAGATCGAGCGTCTGCGTTTTGGTGGACGTGTGATTGGTTCGGTATTTAACGATGGCAGCGCCCGACACTGTTTGATGGCAGGTCTTGCGCCTGCCGGCGTATTGGCGTCGCGAGTCACGCAATGCGAAGAGCTTTTCAAAAGCGCGTCCCGCGTCCTGGCAGAAGCTGGTTTTTCCTATGGCGACGTCGCGCGCACTTGGTTTTACAACGACGAAATTCTTTCGTGGTACGACGATTTCAATCGCGTGCGCACGGCATTTTATGCGCAGCACAAGTTTACTTGCGGCTCGCTTCCGGCGAGCACGGCGGTGCGGGGGCGTAATCCCCGCGGGGCGGCGCTCGTTTTTGGAGCTTGGGCGGTGGTTGAGGAAACTGCAGAGGCAAGCGTTCAAGAAGTGGCCTCGCCGCTGCAATGTCCGGCGCCGGCTTACGGAAGCTCGTTTAGCCGGGCCACGGAAATTGTCTCGGGCGGCGTGAAGCGTCTGCTGGTTTCCGGTACGGCGAGTATTGAGCCCGGCGGCAAGACCGTCTGGCAGGGCGACGTGGTAAAACAAATTGCGCTCACCATGGAGGTGGTGGAGGCGATTTTGCGTCCGCGCGGGCTGAATTTTGAAAACGTGACTCGGGCGACGGCCTATTTCAAGCACGCGCAGGATGTCATGGTTTTCCAGAACTGGTTGGCGGAACGGGGCCTGAACGCCATGCCGGTGGTACCGGTGCACTGCGATATTTGTCGCGACGATCTCCTGTTTGAGATCGAACTCGACGCGTGCGCGACTGCTTGAGGTTTGAGCTCGGTCAAGGAGTCGGCGCAATCGCTCGATTTGAGTTGAAAAACGGCGCGGTTCGCATCCTTGGTATGCCTTCACCTCGTTTAGGCGAGCCCGGAGCTCCGGGCTGAGATTGAGGCAAGATCGGCCTCTAAAGTCTTCGAACCTGATGCGCTTAACACCGCCGTAGGGAAAACAGGAACCGGATGCGAAAAGCGACGGAACTTGCGACCCGATCAGCGGAGTAGGGTGCACGAATTTTCTTCCTCATGTCTACCGCTTCCTCCGCCATTCCCTCCACCGGCCACCGCTGTTTTCCGGCTTCGCGTCGCGTTTATCTCCAAGGCTCGCGTGCCGATCTGCGCGTGCCCATGCGCGAAATCGCGCTGACGCCCACGCATCTGCCGAATGGCACCGAGGTGCCCAACGATCCCGTGCGTGTTTATGACACAGCTGGCGCCTGGGGCGACGCGGATTTCCATGGCGATGCTACGCGTGGCGTGCCGGCGATCCGCGCCGGTTGGATTCAGGAGCGTGGCGATGTGCGGGAAATCGTCGGGCGCGAGGTAAAGCCGATAGACGATGGTTATATTTCCGAGAAAATGCGCGCGCAGGCCGAGCAGGAAGGGAAGCGCAACCCGCTGCGGCCCTTCGATCGCATGGGACGAAAAACGTTGAAGGCGAAACCGGGCGCCTGCGTTACCCAAATGCATTATGCCAAGAAAGGCATCGTCACGCCGGAAATGGAATTTGTGGCCATTCGCGAAAACATGCGCCTGCAAAGTTCGCGCGAATTGCTCGAAATGACGGAGCAAGGACCGCGCAACTCGCTTTTCCGGCAGCATCTCGGCCAAAGTTTCGGTGCCGCCATCCCGCGCGAGATCACGCCGGAATTTGTTCGCAGCGAAGTCGCCCGCGGACGCGCGATCATCCCGGCCAACATCAATCATCCCGAAGCCGAACCGATGATTATCGGTCGAAACTTCCTCGTGAAAATCAACACCAACATCGGCAACAGCGCCGTGGCGTCGTCGATCGACGAGGAAGTCGAGAAGATGCGCTGGTCGGTGAAGTGGGGCGGTGACACCTTGATGGATCTTTCGACGGGCAAAAACATTCATCAGACGCGTGAGTGGATTCTGCGCAATTGCCCGGTGCCTGTGGGAACGGTGCCGATTTATCAGGCGCTCGAAAAAGTCGGCGGACGCCCTGAGGAGCTGACGTGGGATATTTTCCGCGACACGTTAGTCGAGCAGGCGGAGCAGGGCGTGGACTACTTCACGATTCATGCGGGCGTTCTCTTGCGCTACGTGCCTCTCACGGCGCGTCGCATGACGGGCATTGTCTCGCGCGGCGGCTCGATCATGGCCAAGTGGTGCCTTGCGCATCACAAGGAGAATTTCCTCTACACGCATTGGGACGAAATTTGCGAAATCATGGCGGCCTACGACGTTTCTTTCTCGATAGGAGATGGTTTGCGTCCTGGATCGATTGCCGACGCCAACGACGACGCTCAATTCGGCGAACTCCTTACGCAGGGCGAACTCACGCAGCGCGCGTGGAAGCAGGACGTTCAGGTGATGAACGAAGGTCCCGGCCATGTGCCGATGCACATGATTCCGGAAAACATGCAGAAGCAACTGGAGTGGTGCCAGGAAGCGCCCTTCTACACCCTCGGGCCGCTCACGACGGATATCGCGCCCGGCTACGATCACATCACGAGCGCGATCGGCGCGACGATGATCGGCTGGCATGGTTGTGCGATGCTCTGTTATGTTACCCCTAAGGAACATCTCGGTTTGCCCAACAAAGACGATGTTCGCGCGGGTGTCATTGCCTACAAGATCGCCGCGCATGCCGCCGACCTTGCGAAAGGACATCCTGCCGCGCAGTACCGCGACAATGCGTTGTCGAAGGCGCGCTTCGAATTTCGCTGGGAGGACCAGTTCAATCTTGGCCTCGATCCAGAACGTGCGCGCGAATACCATGACGCGACGCTTCCGCAGGAAAGCGCCAAGACCGCGCACTTCTGTTCGATGTGCGGTCCGCAGTTCTGCTCGATGAAAATCACCGAGGATGTCCGCAAATTCGCCGAAGCCCAGAATGTCGGCGAAAACGAGGCGGTCATCGCCGGGCTGCAGGCCAAGGCAGAGGAATTCCGCAAACAGGGCGGCGAAATCTACACGGCCAAATGACAATTCGGGTCAACGACAAGCCGCAGGCTGTTGCCGAACAGGCGACATTGCACGACTTGCTAGACGAACTAGGCCACACCGGTAAGCGCGGCGTGGCGGTCGCGGTTAACGACGCTGTGGTTACACGGTCTGGCTGGACAGACCGCAGGCTGGTCGACGGCGACCGCGTTCTGATCATTCAGGCGACGCAGGGAGGCTGAGTCGTGAAAATCTCAAGCGGCAAAATTCCAAATCACAAAATGACTGGCTGCGAGCCAGTGGCTAATTTCTGGGTTTCGATCCTTTGGAATTTGGCATTTCCCCAATGAAATTGGCTGTGATTTCTCCCGAAGGCTACGAGCCACGCGAGCACGCGGTGCTGGCGGCACTGTTTGCGGCCGGACTTGAGCGATATCACGTGCGAAAACCGCAGTGGACGGAGCACGTATTACGAAACTTCGTCCGATTAGTCCCGGAAAAATGGCGCGCGCGGCTGGTGTTACACCAATACCACGCGTTAGCGGAGGAGTTTGGTTGTGGTGGTGTGCATTTCAAGGATTCCGAAGGCAAGGTGCGCCCGCCGGGTGTGCCGCGGTTTTCGGACGGCCATGCGGCTCAGCCTTGGGTCAGTCGTTCGTGTCACACACTCGCCACTCTGTCGTCAGCAGTCGGTTGTTTCGATTCGGTGTTTTTCAGCCCGGTGTTTCCTTCGATTTCCAAGCCTGGCTACGAACCAGCCACCGCTGTGAATGAGGTCGCGGATTTTCTTGCAGGCCGAACCGATTCGCAGCGCCAAACCACCGTCTTTGCGCTCGGAGGCGTCACGCCGGGGAATGCGGCTCGTTGCGCCGATTTGGGATTTGACGGTGTCGCGGTGCTCGGAGCGCTTTGGCAGGCTTCGGAGCCACTGAAAGTTTTCGAACAGCTTCAACACGCTCTCTCTGCTCATGCCGCTTAATCCGCACAAATATTCGGTGATGTGCATCACGCTCGACGGGCTTGCGCTTTCGCATGAAGAGCAGGCCGCGCGACTCTGCGAAGCGGGAGCGCGGTGGATTCAGTTTCGCCACAAAGGCGCGACGCTCGAAGCTTGGACGAAACTTGCGCGCGAAGTTGTCTTGGTGTGCCGTTCGCATGGTGCCGTTTGCATTGTCAACGACAGCGTAGACGTGGCGCTTGCGTCGGGCGCGGACGGCGTTCACCTCGGCAAACAGGATGAAGATTGGGTAACGGCGCGCCGCCGGCTGGGCCGCAGCCTTTTGCTCGGCGGCACGGTGAACAACGCCGACGAGGCCGCGCGCGCAATTCTGGCCAACTGCCTCGACTATGTAGGCGTTGGTCCGTGGCGGTTCACCCACACGAAGCAAAATCTTGCGCCCATACTCGGTGAAGCGGGGGTACGTTCGCTTGTGGCGATGTTGGATGGTTTGCCGGCATGGGTAATCGGTGGCATCGAGCCGGCGGACCTGCCGGCGATACGCGCGACCGGCGCGGCGGGCGTTGCCGTGTCATCAGGCCTTTTTCGGGACGGCCAAGTGACGACCAATTTCAAGAACTACGCGCACGCGTGGTTGGACGATCAATCCTGCTCCATCTGAATAATGATGAAACCTCAACCACTCGTTATCGGCGGAATCGAATTTTCCTCCCGGCTTTTTCTTGGCACCGGCAAATATAGCTCGGGCCGGGCAATGGCGGAGAGCCTTGCCGCTTCGGGCACGCAACTGGTGACGGTCGCGCTACGCCGCGTGCATGCCGACCAATCCTCCGACGAAATTATTTCGCATCTCGACCGGGATCGCTACCGGCTCATGCCAAATACCTCGGGCGTGCGCGATGCGAAGGAGGCGGTGCTCGCCGCCGAACTTGCCCGCGAGGCCTTGGAAACGGATTGGGTGAAACTCGAAATTCATCCCGACCCGAAATATCTCATGCCCGATCCGGTGGAGACATTGAACGCCGCGCGTGAGCTCGTGAAGCGAGGTTTCACCGTGCTGCCTTACGTGCATGCCGATCCGGTGCTCTGCAAGCAACTCGAGGAAGCGGGTTGCGCCGCGGTCATGCCGCTTGGTGCGCCGATCGGCAGCAACCGCGGCCTGGAGTCGCGCGCGTTTTTGGAAATCATCATTGCCCAGAGCAACGTACCTGTGGTGATTGACGCTGGTTTGGGCACGCCCTCGCATGCGGCGGCGGCGCTTGAAATGGGCGCGGATGCGGTGTTGGTGAACACGGCGATCGCTGCTGCAACCGATCCGACCGCTATGGGTCATGCATTCAAGCTCGCTGTCGAAGCCGGACGCATTGCGTACGAATCGGGCCTCGCAGCGACATCCGTTAAACCGGTCGCACAGGCGACGTCGCCGTTGACATCATTTCTCAGCGAGGTGGGCGCATGAGCTTTGTCGACGTTTGGAAGCAGCACGACTTCACGTCGATCGGTCGTGCGATTAAATCGAAGACCGCGGCGGATGTTCGCCGTGCGCTCGACCGCGTGAATGCCGGGTTGGATCTCGACGATTTGCAGGCATTGCTGTCGCCGGCTGCGGTGCCGTTTTTGGAGGAGATGGCGCAGCTGAGTCACCGACGCACGATCGAGCGTTTTGGTCGCACGATGCAGATTTTCGCGCCAATGTACCTCACCAACGTGTGCAACAACGTATGCACTTACTGCGGTTTCAGCGCACAGAACAAAATTCCGCGCGTCATCCTTAATGATGAACAAATACGCGCGGAGGCGGCGGTGCTTGCGACCCGCGGCATCGAGCACGTGCTGTTTGTCACGGGCGAATCCAAACGGGCGAGTCGCGAATATTTTGAAAACGCATTGCGGATTTTGCGTCCCTCATTCGCGAGCCTATCGATGGAGGTGCAGCCGATCAGCGAGGACGATTACGCGGCGCTCGCTCGCGCCGGACTGAGCGCGGTGATCGTTTACCAAGAGACCTATGACCCGGCGGCGTATAAACAACACCACTTGAAAGGACCAAAGGCCGATCTGATTTACCGGCTCGAAACCCCGGACCGTCTCGGTCGCGCGGGCTTGAAGAAGATTGGACTTGGCGCGCTCTACGGACTGAGCGACTGGCGCGCGGACGCGTGGTTCACCGGCCTTCACCTCCGCTACATGGAGAAACAGTATTGGCGGACGCGCTACAGCATGTCGTTTCCGCGACTGCGTCCACATGCGGGGGCGGAGATTGAAATCGTACCGACCACGGAACGGGATTTAGTCCAGGCCTTTTGTGCGTACCGACTGTTTAGTCGTGAGCTGGAGCTCACGCTTTCAACACGGGAACGACCGGAGTTTCGCAACCACGCCATCCGGCTCGGGGTGACGACGATGAGCGCCGGGGTAAAAACGAATCCCGGCGGTTATGCCGCGGATCAGGAAACGCTCGAGCAGTTCCAAATCAGCGACGAACGCTCAAGCGACGAGGTCGCGGCGTATCTGCGCAGTCAGGGCTACGAACCAGTTTGGAAAGACTGGGACGCGGCGTATGACGGCATGCAGCAACCCTTTTTGTCACAGGAGAGAACGGAGATGGTGGAATCGAGGATTTGAAAACTTGTCCGATCTCCTCTGTTTTCTCAGTTCACTCCTGTAAAAATCGAATCGGAAAATGAACTTCTCCCACGACGAACTTTCCCGCTATGCCCGCCATCTTTCGCTGGCTGGTTTCGGCCCGGCTGCGCAGGAGAAGTTGAAACGCAGCCGCGTGCTCGTAATCGGCGCGGGCGGGTTGGGCTGTCCGGCGTTGCTCTATCTTGCGGCGGCGGGGGTGGGGAAGATCGTAATCATGGATGGTGATCGGGTTGATGTATCCAATCTCCAACGACAAGTGCTCTTTGCGAGCGATGATGCCGGCCAGTTCAAGGTTGATGCCGCCGCCCGCCGTTTGTGCGCACTCAATCCCTTGATCGAGATCGTACCGCTGGCCGAACGTTTCACGCGCGACAATGCCCTCGACTGCCTGCGCGACGTCGACGTGGTGGTTGACGGCTCGGATAATTTTTCAACGCGCTACCTGGTGAATGACGCCTGCGTGCTGGCGGGTAAGCCATTTGTCTACGGTGCAATTCAGGGCTTCGAAGGGCAGGCGAGCGTGTTTAACTTCCAGGGCGGACCAACCTATCGCTGCCTCTTTCCCGAACCACCGGAACCAGGCTCTGTACCTAATTGTTCCGAGGCAGGTGTGCTCGGCGTGCTGCCAGGATTGATTGGAACGATTCAGGCGACGGAGGCGATAAAACTTCTGACGGGCATCGGCGAGCCATTGAGCGGCCGCCTTCTGCTTTGGGACTCGCTGTCGATGACTTCGCGTACCGTCAAACTCGCGGTCGATCCGCGGAGTCGTGAAATTCGCGAACTTCCGCTCGAAAATTATGGCCAGACGTGCTCATTGCCGGCGATGCAACAACCCGGCAGCGACGAAATCGATGGCCTCGAACTCCGCACAAAGCTCAATGCCACGCAACTGATCGACGTGCGTGAGGATTGGGAGCGGGCGATGGGCACCATCGAACCCTCCGCCCATCTTCCGCTTGGGCAGCTGGCCAACGGTTCGGTGGCTGGAGCCATTGCGACGCTCGACGCAAAGCACCCAACGGTTGTTTTCTGCGCGCACGGCATGCGCAGCCTGAAAGCTCTGGCAGTGTTGCGCGAACGCTATGGTTTTACGAATGCGCAGAGTTTGCGCGGCGGTTACGAAGCTTGGACGATGCTCTAGATCAGTGCGCTTTAGGTGCATGCACCGCTAGTGAAAACGTTCGCAGAGGAGAACCAATTTCCCGAATTGCGTTCTAAATCTTCCATGAAAACAAAACTCCGTTTAGTCGTTTTGGCGGTGTCGTTTGCTTTGTTTGGTTTCGGTGGTGTGCGAGCGGATGTTTCGCTATCAGTCTCCGCCGATATTCGTATCGGCAAAGTGCCGCCACCTCCACCGCCGGTGATTGAAGTGATCGATGCCCCGCAACCAAAAGGTCCGCCGCCTTGGGCTCCGGCGCATGGTTTTCATCGAAATCACACGTACTATTTCTATCCAGCCTGCGACGTCTATTATCGTCCCGATGACCACATGTGGTTCTTTCTCGAAGGTGGCGCGTGGACGGCGACGGTGCGATTACCGGATCGACTGGAAATCGATTTCAGCCGCTCGGTTCCGCTGACAATGGAAACCGACAAGCCCTACGTGCATCACGAAGCGATCGTTGCGCATTACCCGAAAGACTATTTCAGGAAGGTGAAGATCAAGTCGGAGGGGAGGCCTGACAACGAACGTGTCGAGAAAGAGCATAAGAAGGACCTCGAAAAACATCACGAGCCCGAACGTAAAACGCAAAAGGCCGGGCCTGACGACGATGACGATCACGGCAAAGGCAGAGGCAAAGGTAAGGGTAAAAACAAATAAAAACCGCCAAAGCATCGAAGAGACAAGGTTCGCGAACAGTGCCAAACTATTCGGTAACGCCAAGCCGGGGCGATCCGCCCCGGCTTTTTTATTCGGCGAAACAGGACCAAGTGCTGCGGTCGTTTTTAGAGCTGCTGCCCTCGCCGAGGTTGCCCGCTTGCCCGGTTTTGAACGTTGTGCCTTTGATTCTTTTCGGGGCACGCAAAAGCGCGGACCGACTGGCGCTGCGCACGTTATCGACTAGCGTTTGAGCAGTCGTGAATTTTTTCCGACGAAACCTACATCCTTAAAATGTCCTCCCCTGTCCAATCTACTTACCTGCAGCCGTCATCCAATGCGAGCGGCTCCGTCAATTACCAAGCGCCGGATCTCACACGCCATCCGCCGCGCAGCCCGCGCACGCGCCTCGGTGGGTTCGTTCAACTTCCGCGCTTGATCGACAAGGCCCGTGCCGTCGCAGCGGGCAAGGGTGGCGACTTCCATTACAATTGCCCGATCGACCAGCGCTTCTTTTCTTTCACCGGCGTTAATGCCGACGCCTTCATGGAGCAGATCAAAGCCGGTAAATCCGACAGCGAACTGCTCGCTTTCGTCATGGCGAACCTCCAGCCCAAACGGCACGCGTCGGAAATCGTCTCTTGGTCGACCTGGTTCGAAAATCTCACTGCCACGCCGCCGGACACTCGCGCCTTTTTCAACGACGTTCATCGCAAAAACGCCCCGCAGCGCGAAGACATTGCGACGTGGTTCGACTGGCTCGATCTGGACGATTACGTGACGTACGGCGGAAAAGCTTAACCGCCTGTAACCGCTATTCGGCCCCGCTGCATTCAACGGGCGGGGCATTGTCTCGATTGATCGTGTTTACAACAGATCCGGATGAGAAGCTTGAGCTGGCCAGCGGGTCGAAAATTTTTCAACGTGCGCCTCTATGAAAATCCGCACTTTAGGTAATACCGGTTTTCGCGTCGGCGAAATCGGCTTGGGCACTTGGCAGCTGGGCGGCTCTTGGGGTGAGGTCACGGAACAGACCGCGCTCGAAACCCTGCGCGCCGCCGTGGCAACGGGGGTGAACTTTTTGGATACGGCGGATGTTTATGGCGATGGTCGCAGCGAGCGGCTTATCGGGCGATTTTTGAAGGAGACGCGCGAGCCGGTCTTTGTCGCGACCAAACTCGGACGCTCCGGCACCCCGGGTTGGCCAAAAAACTTTACCCGCGCTGCGGTGCGTCAGCATACGGAAGCATCGCTTCAACGTCTCGGCGTCGAGGCGCTCGATCTCACGCAATTGCACTGTGTGCCTTTGGCGGCCTTGAAAAACGGCGAGATGTTCGACGCGCTTCGCGAATTGCAACGCGAGGGGAAGATCAAAGCTTTTGGCGTAAGCGTCGAATCGATGGAGGAAGCGCTTTACTGCCTGGAGCAGCCGGGCGTGGTTTCGCTTCAGATCATCTTTAATATCTTCAGGCAGAAACCGATTCACACGCTCTTCGCCGCCGCGAAGCAGAAAAATATCGCCTTAATCGTGCGTTTGCCGCTGGCGAGTGGTTTGCTCGGAGGAAAAATGACGAAGCACACCCAGTTTGCTCCGACCGATCACCGCGTGGAGAATCGCGATGGACAGCTCTTCAATGTCGGCGAGACGTTTGCCGGTTTGCCCTTTGAAAAAGGCGTGGAACTCGCCGAGGCGCTTAAACCGCTCGTTCCCGCCGGCCAGTCTATGGCGGATTTCGCATTGCGGTGGTGTCTCGATTTTGAGGCGGTCAGCGTGCTCATTCCCGGAGCGCGCAATCCCGAACAAGCCCGCGGCAACGTCCGCGCCTCGGACTTGCCTTCTCTCGGCCGCGAGTGTCATGCAAAGCTTGCGAGTTTCTACGAACAAGAAGTGGCCGCGCACATTCGCGGACCTTACTAAGGCCGCTCGGGCTCGTTTATTCGGCGAAAGATTTCGCTCCTGGAAGATGCGCTGCGGATGCTTTCGGATTTAGTTGTCCGAAACATGGGACTTCGTCCGTGGAATAAACCATGAAGCCCACAACCAAAATATCCATGGCAGGAATCGGCCCGTGTCGCCCTTGCTGTCACGACTTGGAGAACAAATCATGAGAAAGATTGTCGCCATCACCCATGTCACGCTCGACGGCATTATGCAGGCGCCCGGCGGCCCAGAGGAAGATCCAACCGGCGGTTTCACACAAGGTGGCTGGGCTATGCTTTTCGGGGATGAGATTGGGGGCGAGGCCATCGACAAAATCATGTCCGCCAAGTCCTCGGTCGCCGCACCTATGAAATTTTCGCGGCATACTGGCCTTACGTCGGCGAGAATTCCATCGCGAAGGCTTTTAACAACGCGACGAAGTACGTAGTGACGCGCAGTCTGAAAAAATTCGACTGGGCGAAATCGCAGCCAATCGGCACCGATGCTGTGGACGAGATCCTCCGCTTGAAGGCATCTGACGGGGCCGAATTGCACATCTGGGGTAGCAGCGAACTGCTGCAGACCCTAATTGCTGCGGAACTGATCGACGAGTTTCGCGTTTGGATCTACCCGGTGGTTTTAGGCAAGGGCAAGCGATTGTTCGAAAAAGGTGTGTCCCCGCGTGGCCTCACATTGGTGGAGTCGCGCGCCACGACAAAAGGCGTCCTCTTGAATACCTACCGCCCGGCCGGTCCCCTTCCGGCAGGTTCTCCGCTTGAAAAGCCATCCAAGGCCGAACTGGTGCGCCGCCGAAAACTGGCTGCTGAGAAATGATATTTAAACTGCAGAGAACGCAGATTGCCGGAAAACGACTGCGGATTGCATTTCATCTGGCCTCGTGCTGATTTCGTGGAGCATGCCGCTCCATCGAAAAAAGATTTTTCGCCTGCCACCGCCCGCGCCCACCACGATCTATGTTCGATCGGGCTACAATCGTGTGCTCGCCGAGGAATTCGAGGCACTCAAGGTGAAGCGCGTCGCATTGGTCGCCGACAAGGTCGAAGCCCACAGCCAGGGCGACCTGCGCGAGAACTTCGGCTTCAAGGCGGCGAAGGAGGCAATCCGCGCCGTCGATCGCAAGATGACGGCGCTCGACCGCTTCGTCGCACGCAACACCTTCATCGAAGTCGATCCCGCTGCATGGCTCACCAAACCAACCGTCACGCTCCAACTTGGGCATGTCACCACGCTCGAGAAACAGGACGTGGCGACGAAACGAAAGCACCGTTTCACCTTTCTCGTGACGACCTACGGCGAAACGGCGGTCGACGAGGAGTCGGGCATAGAATGTCTGCCGCATACCTCTCCGCTCGCCGCCGCGGTGTTAGGTCTCGCCGCTGGTTCGGAAACGCGGACGACTCTTCCCGCCGGCGAGGCCATTCTCAAAATCGTTTCCATCCGCAATCCCACCCAGGCGGAACTCGACCGTTTGCTCATGCCGATCAAGCCGCCGGAGATAGCGGACGACGAAGGCGCCTGACGGCGGGCGATGATTGCGAGATCTGAAGCATTGCCGTCGATGCGGGCAAGCAGTGGCATTTAGGCGCCTGAGATTTGTCTGGCTCGTAACGCCTGTGGGCCGTGGCGTTCATAGGCAGATTTCGAGATGTTTACTGTTCATACAAAATACATGGCGCGTAGCGCCCCGTGCACTTTCGGAGTGAAGAGGCAGCGGGAACATTTCGGGTAACTGTTTTGTTACTGATGAATTCTGGCGGATGGCTCGTGGGAGTTCAGTAACTCGGCTTCAATGGCCACAAGGCGGTGGTCCTAATCATCACAAATGTCATGAGAATAAAATATTCAATTAGCTATGTCTGTTGGTTTCTTCTTTTCCTAGTTTGCTGTTTCCTGACTCTGCAGGCTGACGTCCTGCCCACGAATTACCGCAATTTCTATCGAGCAGACCGGAACTTCGTCACACGAATAGAAACGGCAGGCGGGACGATCCGTGCGGTGGCAGCAACTCCTGATGGGGGCTTTGTCGTGGCTGGACGATTTTCCACGATTGCCGATCAGCCGCGTCTAAATCTTGCGAAATACAAGGCGGACGGGAGCGTCGATCCGAATTTCAATGCCAACACGGGATGTGATGGCGAAATCTCGACGATGGCGGTGCAGGCGGACGGGAAATTCGTCATCGGCGGAAATTTCACGACATTCAACGGCACGGCGCGAATCGGTATTGCCCGCGTCAATACGGATGGTTCGCTCGATACGAGCTTTGAGCCACACTTGGGATTCAACGCGCCGGTGACGGCGGTGGCCGTGCAGCCGGATGGCAAGGTCGTGGTGGCAGGGATTTTTTCGCACTTTAACGGTGTGGCACGCGCAGGGATGGCGCGCCTGAATAGCGATGGCAGCCTGGATCAAAGCCTGGATGTTGGTTCGGGTTTCGACACCTTCGTAAAGGCGATCGTCATACAGCCCGACGGCGGAATCATCGCCGGAGGTTCTTTTGAGACAGTGAATGGAGCGGCGGCCAAAACCCTCGTTCGTCTCCGGAGTGACGGATCGCGCGATACGGCGTTTAGCGCAAATTTGGGAACTGGATTCACTGCGGCGCCCACGTGGGTATATGCATTGGGGCTTCAGCCGGACGGCAAAATTGTGGCTGGCGGCATCTTCAGTGCCGTGAACGGAAACGCTCGCAATGGAATCGTCCGTTTGAATTCCGACGGCACGGTGGACAACACCTTTAATGTGGGCACTGGCGTGGACCGCTATCCGGTGGAATCGCTGGTGCTTCTGGCGGACGGGCGTATTTTGATCGGCGGAAATTTTAGCTCTTTTAATGGATCGGCAAGGCGAGGTATTGCCCGATTGAATACGAACGGTTCGCTGGACAACGCTTTTGATCCCGGCAGCGGTTTTGCGGGAGATTTGGGCAACACGACGGTCTCCACTCTTGCCGTCCTGTCGGACGGACGCATTGCTGCGGGCGGGAACTTCACCGGCTTCGACGGCCACGCCGTGCTCAACCTTGCTCGACTGGGCGCAAACGGTGGGTTTGATGCGCTGGCAGGAGGTGCGTTGCGCAAGCCCGGGCAAACCCGCGCGTCGCTCCCGGTCGGGGACAAAATTGTAGTGGTGGGTTCATTCGATTTTGTGAACGGCGTGGCGCGGACCGGCATCGCGCGACTCCACGCAGCCAGCGGCGCGTTGGACACATCGTTTGCTCTTACGGGATCGGGTTTCGACGCGGGGCTTGTATCGAGAGTGATCGCACAGCCCGATGGAAAGCTTGTCGTGACGGGAGATTTCGCCGCCTACAACGGGACGAGCCGTGCCGGTATTGCTCGCCTGAATACGGATGGATCGCTCGATACGACTTTCAATCCCGGCACGGGTTTTGATTATACGCCTGCGGTCAGTTTGGTTTTGCAGCCGGACGGAAAGATGGTCGTGGGCGGAGGATTTGCGATTTATAACGGCGTAGCTCGGCCACGGGTTGCTCGTTTAAATGCGAACGGTTCGCTGGACATGAGCTTCAATCCCGGCGCCGGCTTCGACGGTCCGCCCCTGGCGATGCTTCTGCAGGCGGATGGGCGGATTGTTGCGGGTGGCGCTTTTGCGACTTACAACGGCACGGCGCGCAGTTGTATCGCCAGGCTGAATACCGACGGTTCGCTCGATACGAGTTTTAATCCCGGCCTGGGTTTTAAGGACAATAGCAGCGTCGGTGCGGCCTCAAATGTCGAAGCCATGATCCTGCAACCCGACGGCAAGATCGTCGCGGCGGGCGACTTCACTCATTTCAATAGTGTTGCCCGCGGCGGTATCGCACGAGTGAACGGAGATGGTTCGCTCGACACGTCGTTTGTACCGGGCCTGACGTTTAACGGCTTTTCCTTTTCGCTGGCGTTGCAGACAGATGGAAAAATCGTCCTAGCCGGTTACATGCATACGGCGAACGAGGCATTTTTGCCCCAGTTCTGGCGTTTATACGCGGATGGCCTTATCGACCCGCTATTTTTTGTGCAGGAAACGATCGGAACTTTTTTGCGTTACGATGACAACGGCCGGTTATTGGTGTCCGGCGCAGGCGCGATTGCGAACGGCTTTTCCCAAGTGGGATTTGCCGTCGTTGCGCCTGATCTCAACGCGCCGATGTTCACGGTTCAGCCGATGAGCGCGACGGTGAACGTTGGTGGTTCGGTTAACTTTACCTCAAATGCCACCGGTGTTCCGACTCCCGCTTATCAATGGTACAAGGGGCCGGCGACTTTACTGCCCGGCAAAACAGATCCCACGTTGATGATTTCAAATGTTCAGGCCGCGGATGCCGGAGCGTATTTTGTGACTGCTATAAATAGTTCGGGTTACGACGTCAGTATGCTCGCTGTGCTCACCGTGAATAGCAGCTCATCTTCGTCGAGCAGCAGTAGCAGTAGCTCAAGTTCGTCGTCGGGTGGCTCCTCGTCTGGTTCGGGCGGCGGGTATGGTGGCGGGGGAGGGGCGCCCAGCTATGGGTATTTTGCTGCCGGCTTGGTGTTGTTACTGACACGTTATCTGGCTGCTGCGCGGAAAGTCTGAACCGCGAAAAAACATTCTGCGGTGCCGCTGCCTCCGTATTTTCGCGACAAAATTTTCCTGCCGTATTCACGCCGCGACCGCGGCACGGCATGCGGTCGGGCGCGAATGGGTTTTAGGCCGTCGCTGGATTCGCGGACGGTGGAATTCTGAATTCGAGGTCGTACTTGGGCGCGACTTGGAGCAAGCGGTCGATTTCCTCCTGTTGAAGTATCCCGAAGATCCCGCTTCCGCCTCGCGCGACTGAGTATGGCGTTGCTATTGCCGCGGTTCGGCGTCGCCGAAGCAATGGGCTTGGGCGTGCCTTCTAGATAACGCGCGAAAGTATATAACGAACCACGCTATTGGTATATATATTCCCCTATGGGATATCGGACCTACCGGAGGATAGGGGAACGGCCCGTAGTGCAACAGCCCATTGGGGGGCGCCTTTCCACACGTTATTCTACAGCCCACGGGATGCCTGTTTTGGGCTCTCAGAAATCAACAACCTACAAAGAAAAATAGAAACAAGTTATAATATGCATACTCCAATAACAAAGCTCCTGGCTTTGCTGCTCTGCGGCATCGCGGTCTCCGCTCAGGCTACGCCGATCACCGGCCAGCTGAACGTGCAATCGGGCTCCGTCGTACTGACGCCGAACCAACTTGGCGCTGTCACCAACGTGGCCGGTTCCATGAATGGCAAGGTCACGTCGGTGGAAGGAAGTTATCCTTCCAGCCTCGTCGGCGGTACGGTCACCTACAAACCGTTCAATACAACGGTCGGGAGTCAGGCCATCGCGGGTCTGTGGTCGGTGTTGGACACCGCCACCGGCTTCACCTACTCGTTTGACCTCAATTCGGTCCTGTCTGTCATTCAGACAGGTTCCAATCTGTTGGTGAACGGCGAGGGAAAACTCTGGTCAACCAATCCTGATTTGACGGCCGCTTATGGTCTGTGGTCGTACGGCATTAACTCTGCCGACGGTTCCCCGACCAATGGCGTGTTCTCGTTCCAGTCCAATAACGTCGCGACAGCGGCCGTTCCGGACGGTGCGAGCACCCTAATTCTTCTGGGTGTCGGCTTGATGGGCGTCGCCGGTCTCAGCCGCGTCTTTCAGAAGAATTCATTCGCGGTCTGATCGAGTGATAAGATCGACCTTCCAGTCGCCGGCCTTTCACGACCGGCGACTATTTTTTTGCGCCCGCGATAACGGCCGCCATTGAGAAAGCCGGCCGCCGCGAGCAGTTGTTGTTGGATCTTCTGAAGCGGTTGGAGAACTGTCCCAGTGTCTCTCGCTTGCCCTCCACGGCCTGATTCAACGTCGGGGCTGGATGAACGAAATCCGCCGTAACAGGCTTCACCTGCGTGAGGCCCGTTACGGCGAAATTATTTTAGCGACGCCAGCCGGTTAGAGCCGCGTGCGGAATCCACCCGCGAGGTAGATGATCAGGACGATCAGCAGCACCAGGCCGAGACCTCCGCCGCCAATGGCGGGTCCGCCAAAGTAGAATCCGCCGCCGCCCAGGAGAAGGAGTAGAACCAGGATAAGAAGGACCGTACTCATGCGCCTAAGATAGCGCGTGGCCCGGCCTGCCGCCATCGGGGTTTTTCCCATCCGGCGGGCGATAAAAAATGGCATCGCACGATTCCGCGCGCCGTTTCCGACTAGGGAAAAATTTTACGGGAATTTATAAACAGGTTTCGGGCGGCGAAGTTCATGAGGCACTTCTTTAACTCGCCAATGCGCAACAGATAAACGGGGCACGCGAGCCATCGCCCTTTGTAGCGATATTTTCGATACGCGGTGAGGTGAAATCTTCATTGCAGGAATTCGTCCTGGTGCCGCAGAGGAAGGAATGCCTTCGTTCCCTCTCAAGTGGTTTCTCGTGCTCTTCGGTGCGTTTCTCGTCTCGTTGGGCGCCGATCTTTATTTTAGCCAGCCGGGCTCTCTTTCCGCGGGCAGCGCCAACGCGGTGCAACTTAACTCGGAAGAGTTCCTGAGCGCCGCCGCCGCAGGCGAGCTCTCAACCGGAACCATCATCTATCGGGTGAACGGCGCCGGGCTCGCGGATCTGGCGGCAACGCGCAAGCGTTCCGGTGCGACGGAGAACGTCAAAGCCGCCGCACGCCTGACGGATGCGGATCTCGCCGCGCTGCGCAAAAATCATTTCGTCGAGGACGATGCAGTTTCGCTGGAGAAGGCCCGTCCCTTTACTTCACGCGAACGCATTGCGGCCCTCGCGCATGCCACCACGCGAACACTGGGACTTATTACGGCGATCGCGGCGGCTCTGATGGCGGTATCGCACTACACCGCGCGTTACACCGCGTTTTCCGTCCGAAAAATGCGGGCCGCGACGTCGGAGGTGAAATTCTCCGCGGTCGCCGGCTGTGACGAAGCGAAGGGCGAAGTCCACGAAATCGTGGAATTCCTGAAAGACCCGGCGCGTTTTCGCACGACGGGCGGACGGATGCCGAAAGGCGTGCTGCTCGTCGGTCCCCCCGGCACGGGCAAGACCATGCTGGCGAAAGCCGTGGCCGGAGAAGCCAAGGCGCATTTCTACAGTTTGAGCGGCTCCGACTTCGTGGAACTCTATGTCGGCGTTGGCGCTTCACGCGTGCGTTCGCTTTTCAAAAAGGCGCGCGAAACTGCGCCGAGCATTATCTTCATCGACGAAATCGACGCGATCGGTCGCAAGCGTTCCTCAGGTGAAGGCGGCTCGCAACAGGAACACGACCAGACGCTCAACGCCTTGCTCGTTGCGATGGACGGTTTCGATACCGACGATGCTGTGGTCGTCTTTGGTGCGACGAATCGCCCCGACACGATGGACCGTGCGTTGTTGCGTCCCGGTCGCTTCGACCGCCAGGTTTCACTCAGCCTGCCTGACCTCGCCGGTCGGCGCGCGATCCTTCAGGTGCATGCGGCGGCGGTCAAACTCGACGCCGATGTCGATCTACAACATATCGCCAAAGGCACGCCGGGTTTTTCCGGCGCCGATCTGGCCAATCTGCTCAACGAAGGCGCGATCCACGCCGCGCGCCACGGTCGCAAGTCGATCACCACCGCCGATCTCGACGAAGCGCGTGACAAGATCAACTGGGGTCGCGAAACGCCCCGCGCTTTCACACCGGCCGACAAACGCATCATCGCTTATCACGAAGCCGGCCACGCGCTGATGCAGATTCTCTCCGGCGACGACACCACGAAACTTCACAAGGTGACGATCATTCCGCGCGGACGTTCGCTGGGCAGCACGCAATTCACGCCGGAACGCGATCTCTACAATCATTCCCATCCGCAACTGATCGCGCGGCTGCGTTGTTTGATGGCCGGACGTGTTGCCGAGGAACTTGCGCTCGGCAGCATCACGAGCGGCGCGTCGAGCGATATTCAGGAAGCGACCCGCATCGCGCGTCAGATGGTTTTCGAATGGGGCATGTCGCCCATGGGTTTCATGGCGCTGACGCGAGCCGAGGGCGAAACGGAACTCGCCAGCCCGCAGAGTTTGCACGAAGCCGAGCATCACGTGAAAACGCTGCTCGCGGAAAACTACACCGCCACAACCGAAATCATCCGCGGCGCCCGAGCGGCGCTCGATGCCATTGCGCACGATCTGCTCGAGCAGGAAACGATCAGCGGCGATCACGTCCGTCAGACCGTCGCGGCCATCTTGGCCCCGTCGGCGCAGGCCTAGACGGTCAGTCTAACCAACCCAAAGGTTTTGTTTGCCTCCACCGCGTGCACGGTGAACGGCGGCGCTGCGTCGTGTGCCGATTTTTCTCCACGACCGATTTGCGCGATGGGAAATTTGCAACGAAGTTCCGCGGTCACGCCCCGCCATCAACGGAACTTTTTTATGAACAAGCCGACGCCCAAAAATACAATCTGCCTTTGGTACAATAAAGACGCCCTCGACGCCGCCCGCTTTTACGCCGCGACATTTCCCGATAGCAAAGTGATCGCGGTGCACAAGGCGCCAGGCGATTATCCCTCGGGCAAAGAAGGCGACGTGCTCACCGTGGAATTCACCGTCATGGGCATTCCGTGCCTTGGCCTAAATGGCGGTCCGGAGTTTTCGCACAGCGAAGCGTTCTCTTTCCAAATCGCAACCGACACCCAGGAGGAAACGGACCGCTACTGGAATGCGATCGTCGGCAACGGCGGTCAGGAAAGCCAGTGCGGCTGGTGCAAGGATCGCTGGGGGCTCTCCTGGCAAATCACGCCGCGCGTGCTGACCGAGGCGTTCAACGCCGGCGGCGCCGAAGCCAAGCGCGCCTTCGAAGCGATGATGGAGATGGGAAAAATCGACGTCGCCAAAATCGAAGCCGCGCGGCGCGGGTGAAGTTGGGCGAAACAGAAGAGACAACCACTCGTTTTTACTTAAGGGCTGATCGTTGCTCGGTCTGTCTTGCTTCAGTTTTCACTGATCCCTGGTATGAAGACAGGTGAAACCATTTTACAGGAGGAAACTTAGGGGGCGAATCTTTGGCGGTCGTTGCCCTATATCCGCGTGAACGGCTCGGCCAAGGTCGAGCCTTACAGGCTACGGGCGGGCTTCAGTTGAAGCACGACGCTCGTGAGGCGATCGAGATTCTCTTCGTTGGCCGGTCGCACGATGTGCTCGATCCGCCGCGCAACGTCCGGGTGATCGAACGCCTGCGACCACGAAACAAGGGTGCCTTGGGCGGACGGCGTCAGACGCACCGTCAGTCGATAGTGCGGTCCCGAGACGTGGCGGATGACCACTTTCGCGGACGGCTCAATCTCCTCAAACACGCTCTCGTTGGGATAATCTTTTCCATCGGGTCCGTGCATGACGTACACCCAACGTCCCTGCTGTTTGAATTCGCAAAGCTCGAATGTGTTGGTGAAACCAGCCGGTCCCCACCAACGCGCCAGTTGCTCCGGATCATTGAAGGCGGCGAAGATCTGTTCGGGCGTGGCGGGAATTTCGCGTGACGTTTCGAAAGGAGCCATGGTGGTGGATGGGATTTGGTTTTGACGGGATCGCAGCGAATGACGACCGCGGCTGGCCGGCGTCGGAGCGGGCAAATATCCTAAGTGGATTCACAAATTTCGCCAGCGCATCGAAGAGATGCTGGGGAGTACAAAATTTCGAACTCTGCTATTTTCTCTGATCCCTGAAACCGCCCGGCGACGTCACGTGTATCCCAAGCGACACTTTCACTTCGAACCTCCAGCAATGAAGATTATCCTGCTTTTCCCCGCGGTTCTTGCCGCGTTTTTTTCTCCTGCGCTCGCGGATTCTGCGAATGACCTCAACAGCCCAGCTCTCCCCTCCAATCGCACGAATGCGCGTCCCGGCTCCGCAGTGAAATCGTCGGCGGATTCGTCCGTGACCAAACCATCGGTCGAGGAGGCGATCGCCATTTTGAAGGCCGAGAACGAGGAGTTCGATCGACTCGGAGTGATCTCACGCACAAAAGTCCAGGAGAGCGTGGATAAGTTTTTCTCGTCGGTAAACGTCTCCGCGCTCACCCCGCAGCAGATCGCCGAGGTTTTCCGTCAGACCGCATTTTTCCGGGCGGACCGCAAGTGGGCGAGGGAAGCGATGGACACGTTGCACGCCTCCGGCGCGGATCGCGGCACCACCGGCGTGCTCAGCCTCGCGCTTCAAGGGCTGATGTTTGGCCTCGTGCAGGGCTCGGCGCAGGAGCGCGTGCAGGCGGGCGCGACGTTGCGCGAGCATCCGGCGTTTACCGAAGCGCTCAACGGCGACGATGGAGACTTGGTGTTGGCGGCGGCCTGCAAAGGCCTTCCTGCCCCAGGCTCGGAACGCAACGACGCGCTGGCCTCGGTTTGTACCAAACTCGATGTTTCGTGGCCCGGCCCCGCGGCGCAGTCGGTCCAGGCGGCGTGGGAAGCCTTTTCGGGTCAAAAGGAAAAACCGGCGCCCGCCCAGTTGACCCGCGTGCGGAAACACCTCGTCGCGTACCTTGACGCCGCTTTGAAAAATAGCACGCATCCGCGCGTCGTGAGGTGGAAGGACAAGATCGCTTCGACCCGCGATTTTCTCAACGGCCCCGCGGCTCGCGGCCAGCTCGTCGGCTTTCCCGCGCCCGAGCTGCATTTTCTCTGGACCAATTTGCCAGAACTAAAAGCGCTCTCGCAGTTGAAGGGCAAAGTCGTCGTCCTCGATTTTTGGGCCGTCTGGTGCCAGCCCTGCCGCGCCGCCTTCCCGGAGATGCGGCAGCTGCAGGAACGTTATCGCAACTACGACGTGACGCTGCTCGGCGTGACCAGTCTGCAGAATTTCATGCTCGACGAAAAAGACGCATCGATCCGCTGCGACGGCGATCCGGAAAAAGAAACGCGGCTCCTCGCCGAGTTCATCAAGCACAAGAACATCACCTGGCCCGTCGTGGTCAGCCGCGAACCGGTCTTCAATCCGGACTACGGCATCAACGGCATTCCCGCCGTGGCGATCATTGCGCCCGACGGCGTGTTGAAATTTCTTTTAACCACGGGCCGCGAATCGACTGAGGAAAAAATAAAGATGATCGATTCGCTCCTCGCTGAATTTGGCAAACCCACGCCCAAAGCGTGATCCCATCGCGCCGGCACTTCGCATTCCAACTCGGAACACGCGGCGCCCGGATAAAAATTCGCGGAGGATGCTGAAACTTTTCTCCGGCCTGCCGTGTTTCCTCGGGTGAACGCAGCACCTTCCACCTTGAGCTACCACCCATGCACTTGATCCGCCCGCCCGCCCTCAGACGCATTCCGAAACGACTTCCGTCCTTGCGACGCGGCCACCGTCCTTCGCTCGCCGCATTCCTCGGCTTGAGTTGCGCGCTCAGCCTCGGCGCCGTCAGCGGCGTTCAGGCCGACGATGTCGACGACTACATCGCGGCGCAAATGAGCCGGCAGCATATTCCTGGTTTGTCCCTCGCGGTTTTGAAGGACGGCAAGCCGGTGAAGATGCAAGGCTACGGCATCGCCAATCTGGAACTCGGCACGCCCGCGACGCCGGAGACGGTTTATCAAATTGGTTCGGTCAGCAAACAGTTCATCGCTGCCGGCATCGTGTGCTTGAGCACGGAAGGGAAGGTCGGTCTCGATGATTCGATCAGAAAATACCTTGAGGACGCGCCGGAGGCTTGGCAGCCCATCACGGTAAGACATCTGCTCACGCACACCTCCGGACTGGTTCGGGAAACGCCGGGACTGCAATTGAAGGCGCAGAGCGAAATCGACGCGCTCCGCGCCGCGTACGCCACGCCGCTCGCCTTTCAGCCCGGCGAGAAATGGCAATACAGCAACCTCGGTTACTTCGCGCTCGCCGAAGTCATCAGCCGCGCCGCACAGATTCCCTGGCCGCGATATTTGCAGGAGCGCATTTTCGCGCCACTGGGCATGAGCGCCACCCGCACGACCACCATCGAGGAACTGGTGCTGCAACGTGCTGGTGGTTATCAATGGTTGGACACCCAGCAGTATCAAAATTGTCCCCTCATCCCCGGCGTGCGGCCTAGCGGCGCTTTGCTCTCCAGCGTGCGTGACCTGGCCAAATGGGACGCGGCCCTGTATTCGGATGCCGTGTTTTCACCGCAGCAGCGCGAACTCCTGTGGACGCCCGTGAAGCTCAATGACGGGACCGAGAAGCCTTACGGCTTCGGCTGGGAGACAGGCAAAACCGGCAAACATCGCCACGCGAAACACGGCGGCACGATGCTCGGCTTCCGCTCGCAACTCCTGCGCTTTCCCGACGACCGGCTGACCGTCGTTGTCCTGACCAATGCCACCCAGGTGGTCACCGAAAAAATCGCACTCGGCATCGCCGCGTTTTATCTGCCCGACTTGAAACCGTCGCAGCCCAAGCGCAACCCCGCGCCGCTGCCCATGGAGATTCTCGATGGTTATGCCGGCCGATATCGCGTCGCGGGCGACCGGGTGCTGGCGATCGCGCGCCGGGGGAACCAATTGTCAGTCACCCTGCCGCTCGGCCCGGCATTGGGCAAGGAGATCGGCCCGCTGGTGCAAGGGGTGAGCATGGATCTCGCGTTGGTGACACCGGAGAACGAAACACGTTTTTTCGACGAAGATGACCCGCGCTCCACCTATGTTTTCTCCAAGGACGCCGCCGGCAAAATCCAATTCGCCATCGAAAACGCCGAGGGGAAAACCCTCCAGAAGGCGACGAAGATCGATCCGTAGAAGACTCGCGGCTTTTCAACCGGGCTGCACTCGCCAATCACTTGGGGTCGTGCGGCACCGGGGGCGCATCCCACCTAAGCAGGGTGGCGGTGGATCTTGCGCAGAAGAGGCCGAGCGCAAGGCCGGCGATGGTGTCGCTGATCCAGTGCCAGCCGGCAGCGACAAGACTCACCATCATGGCGACCGTCAACGCGAGCCAGGCCACGCGGAGCTTCGGCTTCCGCATCCAGAGAACACCGGCAAAAGCCGCCGTGATCGAGGTGTGTCCCGAGGGGAAGTAAGCGTACCCCGGTCCCAGGTGAAACGGAAAGAACCCATAGATGCCGTCTCTGATCCACGAAGGACTGCCCTGAAAACTCTCCGGGCCGATGCGCCCCGTGACCACTTTTAGCGTTTCCGTCAGGGTCAAGGCGATGGCCACTGCAAGGCAGCAGCCGAACGCGGTGTCGAGCCGGTAGGATTTCCGGCCAAAGAAGATTGCGCCAATCCCGTAGCCCGCCAGACGCAGACAGACGAAAGCCATGATTGGATAGAGCAGGTAATTGATGGCGACGAAAACGCCGCGCTGACGAACATGTTCGAAGGCCCAAAGCTCTGCCGGACGATCGACCCAAATGACGCAGCCAGCAATCGTCAGAAAGCATCCGATTGCCGCCGCTAGTTTCCATCGGAAGCCGGGGTGGGCGGAGGTCATCAGTTCGTGTTGCGGAAAAGCCCGCCACTGCGCAAGGAAATTGACCGACGGCCAAGGGTGGCGATTGGGATTCTAGAGCATTTTTAAAATGTCATGGCCGCACAACTCCGGCCGCAGGGGCACAGTCTTGCTGCGCCCGGTTTCACTTTGCCACAGAAAGGGCGCAGCAAGACTGCGTCCCTACGAAGACAGCTCGGTTCATAACACCGGTTTACGGCTACAGGTTTTATTGTATGTGCTCTAGCCCCGTCTTTGATCTGTGCTCCGCGCGTCGAGGCTGCCGAGCCACATGCGGTATCAGACCAAGTTGCAATCAAACGTATAAATATTGCCAGCGTTCGATGGGTAGGGACGGACCGCCGGGCCGTCCGTCCGCTCGGGCCATTCGCAGGCAACGTTGACGGACGACCCGGCGGGTCGTCCCTACCTCGGCCGTTTTGATGTCTTTGAATGCAACTTGGTATCAGACACTCATTCTACCTCGGAGAATGAGCCAATTGGCGCGGCAGCGCCGGTAGGGACAATGCTCCTGCCTTGTCCGGGCAATGACGGAGCATTGCCCCTGCCTTTTTTCCATGGACAAAAAAACCGGCGCCCTTTTGGGCGCCGGTCTATGGCAGAACACAGTGCAGAAACCATCACTTATGAGCGGCGATGGAAATTCACCTAACGTTACTTAGTGGTTCTGTGTTGCTGGTTCTGTTTTGATCGCCGTGCCATTGTCGCGCTTCGGGGCGCGCTTGATATGGCTGGCGGTTTGCCAGGCGCGCATCACTTCGGCATTGCGGCCGTACTTGTTGGTCACGATCGCATCGAGATCGTTCACGGCCTTCATGCCCTCGGCGATGAGGACGCCCACGGCCTTGGTTTTTCCCACCGCGGCGGTCGTGCCGCTCTTGAGCGCGGCTTGCGACAGGCGGATGGTTTTCACATCGGCCTCGAGGTTGGCGACGAAATCGGCGGGCATTTCGTACGCCAGAAAAAGCGGGGTGACGCCGTCCTTTTTCAAATTCGCCAGAAACGTATCGGCGGCGGTGAGGACGGCGGCGGGATTTTGCTCGGGAATGACGAACGAGTCGGCAAAGCCCGGTTTTTCCTGGGCGATGGCGCGCGCGGTTTTGGCGATGGCCTTTAGGTCGAGCAGCAAGGCGTCGAAGAGCACCTCGACGGCGGTGGCTCGAGGATGGATCTGTTGAACCTTGCCGGCGCTGAGTTGCGCGATCACCTCGGCCACCGTGACGCGGCATTTGGCGCCCTTGGAGTCGGGCAGAAGGTCTTTGAGGTAGTCGTTCCCGAAGGCGTCGACTTCGGTGAACATGTCGTAGCGTCGTGATTCCCTGTCATTCATGGATGTATTTTTATTTGATGGTTGTGTGTGATGCGGAAACTCCCGTTGGACCTCCCGCCGGGTTCGGTGAAAACGTAAAACCATAACCAAATGCAAGAACTTCATTTTATTTTAAAAATATCTTACAAAAGGTTCGGTAAACGGAGCACGCCGGTGTAGGGGATTACCTGATTTGCGTTGGTTGCGGTGTGTTCGGCACGGGTCTCGCTTGCACTTTTTTTGTGCCGGCGGGCCGATGTGCCGGACGCGCTCTACTCCCGGAAGCTCTGTCACAAAAAGACCAACACCGCGTTCTTCCCCGCATCGCGCTTGCACGCTGCGGCGAGCGACTCACACGCACCGGCGGCCCCCTCGCACGCTCCGGCGCGCCGCTGCACGCAACCGATTTGCAATTTACACCCACCGGCCGCCCGCTGACGCGCTCCGGCGCCCGATTTACACGCTCCGGCGAAGCACTCGCACGCTCCGGCGAAGGACTCGCACGCTCCGGCAGCCGACTTACACGGTCCGGCGGACGACTTACACGCTGCGGTCACGAGCTGACACGCTCCGGCGCCCTGCTCGCACGCTCCGGCCCCCGATCTACACCCTCCGGCGCTCCCCTGCACGCAAATGACCGGCGATTGCACGTGGGGTTGCTGTCGTGGTCCGGTTTATCCCGAGATGAATTGCACGATCCAGTCGCTCTCTCCAATTAATTCTCGACAGCAAATTTTAGGAAGACGTGCTTGGAGTCATGCAACCGGAAGGCAATTTTCTCCATAGGCTAACTTTTTTTTGGCCCCGTACTTTCATATTCATATCGGTGGTGTTCTTCTTCGGTGGGGGTGTTGCTGGATTGGAAGCGCAACCTGCTGGAAATGTTGAGAGGTTCATTCTACAGCCATGGCAGTGGGATGGTGTCGTCGCGGCGCTGGAAGATCCGAATATGGAGGTACAACGCGCTGCGCTCAATTGGCTCTCTAAGCTAGATCCGCGGAGTACCGACGCCCCGGATGATACACGATCCAAGCGACTTGCGGAACTAGTCGACGAACATTTAAGCGATAGTCACGACTTTAGTGAAAAAATCGCCGCCTTACGTTCGCTATACTGGGGACAGTCTCCGCGTTCTCACCAGTTGGTGGTTGGGTTGTTCAAAAGCAAGGACCCAGTTTTTCTGAAATATGTTTTGGCAGCACTCGAAGAATTCGGACCGGACTGGGCTATGTTCGCGCCCCAAGTGGCAGACCTTCTCAACAACAAAGATACTGAAGTACAAGCCGCCGCAATCCGTGCGCTAGGTAATATGGGACCGGTCGGCGCAAAATTTTCAGCCCGATTGGCCAGCTTTCTAAAAAGCGGCGATTTCCATGTTCAGACGTCAACAATCTATGCACTTGTCAGACTAGGATTGGCCGGAACGATGTCCGCGCCTCAGCTCGCTGAACTCCTTAAAAAAGGTGACTCCAGTGTACGAGGTGCCGCAGCTTATGCCCTTGGTGCCATGGGTCCGGACGCAGCAAGCTTGGCATTGACGCCGGAATTGATCGAGCTCCTTAGAAACAGAAACCCAGAGGTTTTTAACTCCGTTGGTGCTGTATTCCAGGGACTGGGGCCCGCAGGCGTGGCATATGCCCCAAAATTGACCGAGCACTTCAATGATAAAGATCCCAGCGTACGATGCGCCGCAGCAGACCTAGTCGGTATAATCGGGGCGGCAGCTGCAGCATTTACGCCCGAGGTCGCGAAACTCCTCAAGGACGACAGTCCAGCCGTTCAAAGATCCGCGGCCAATGCGCTTATAAAAATGGGGCCGGCCGGGAAAGCGCATGCTTCTCAAGTTGCCGAACTCCTCAAAAGTAACAATACCGATGTACAGAGTTTTGCAGCTGGTGCCCTCGGGAAAATGGGATCGCAGGGCGCGCTCTTTGCATCCCAGATCGCTGGGCTCTTAAACAATAAAAGCAATGAGCTCCGTTGTTCTGCTCTATCCGCACTGGGCGAGATGGGACTGGCTGCTGGGGACTGTGCGCCTCAAATAGCCGAACAACTTAAGTACAATAATATTTCCATCCAAAGATTAGCGGCCATCGCTCTTGGAAGAATAGGCCCAAAGGGTGCAGTCTTCGCGCCTCAGATAGCCGAACTCCTTAAAAGTGACAGCGCCAACATGCGGGGGTACGCAGTCTACGCTCTAGGCAACATGGGACTGGCCAGCGCACCTTTCGTGCCGCAAATCGCCGAGTTTCTAGACGACACTGATTTCGACCTCCGAATATCTGGAGCCGTTGCAATCGGTAAAATAGGCCCCGCAGGTAGCCCCGTTGCCCATAAAATGGTGACATGCCTCACAGGCGGTGAAGAAAACTCTAAAATTGTATCTACAAACGCGCTCATTCGTGTCTGCGTTCAGCCAAATCCATCTGTTGCCATGTACCTCATGGATTTGTCTCATGGTTATATTGTTTCAAGGGGTTTTCTTGAATTTGTCGCTTATCTTCTGGGCGGAGGCGAAAAGCCGAATCGGTTTCGGGTTCAATGGCTTTCCAGTCGATCCCCGCAAGCGAGCAAAACAATTTCTGACCTGAACCATACGGAAACACGCGAAGTTCTAGCGGAATTACATAGCGCAATACGCGTGTCCGATAAGTTACCGACCGTAAGCAACAAGATAGCAAAACTAGCTGCGGACTTAGTGCGTAAACATGGGCCAGTCGATAACAACCTAGTGCTAGATCTAATGGATTCGTTGGAGAAGGCAGGATATCCTGATCAGGCGCGGACACTGGAAGATGCGCTCAAGAATAAATCCCGGTTAATAAATAAATTGGGCTGGAGTGCTGAGGCGTGGTCTGCACCGGGCGCGTCATGGGAAAAGTTTGCGGCGTGGAACCTGGGATTGTTGGCCACTTTATATAGCTGCGTGATAGTAGTGCTGTTTATTGGATCGCCGTTGAGCCTGGTCCAATTACACGAAGGCTGGGCGATCATCTTTGGCTCGGTGCCCTGGATCGGCGATGCGCTAGAGCGAGTGGCGAAGTTATCAGCGCTATTCCTTATTACCTCGCGTCGTTGTTTGGATGCCGTTGTCCACCATTATGCGGCAAAGGCTTTGGTTGATTTAGAGAAACGCACAGAAGTCGGATCGCGCCACCATTGGATTGCGGCTCCACTCGAAATTAGAGACGAAGAATTCGGTACGGCTAACCGACCATTCGTTCCTCCTAAAGATGCTCCAGCAGGAATGATCTACATACGAGGGCTCACGGAGCTTGGCAAGTATCTCACCGGACCACGAAGGTGGGTATCGATTGAAGGTCCAGGTGGCGTCGGTAAGTCAGTATTGGCTTTTCAAATTGCCCGTTGGTTTGCCGATTCCAAGGCGGCGAATCGTTTACATCAGGCCCAGGCTATCCCCATTTTTGTTCGGGAGCTCAAAGAGGGACTAGATAAAGAAGTACTAGCCGAGCTTAAACGTGCATTGGGGATGCCCAAGATGTCTACGATACTTTCCGAGGCGCTTCTTAAGAACGGTCGAGTCTTGGCGATCGTAGATGGCGTCTCTGAAAAGAAGGTAGATTTCGACGAACTCAATTCCGAACAATTCAATCCAGCTAAAGATGCGCAGCTCACGCACTTCGTCGTAGTTACCAGCCGTCGCCGCGTAAGACCTAATGATACGATATTAGTACGTCCTCTACACGTGGATTTGGGGAGTATCGATGTTGTCCTGAATCGGTATATCGATGGCGTCGTGGGCGCGGGTCGGTTTTCGCCGGCTCATCGCGAAGCTATTCGCGATGCAATCAAGAGAATCATGGACGAGCTTAAAACCGAGTCAGATCCGGACGCGAATATCCCGCTTGTTTTCATAAAGCTGATCGTCGATAGAGCAGACAGAGTGCTGTCGAGTCCGGGGGCGATAAATGCACAGGATGGTGAGGATGTAGTCCTTCCGCAGAGTCTTTCCGATTTGGTGGACCAGTATCTGGCTAGTCTCTTGGAGAACACCCCCGACAAGGAGATCCATGCTGTTCGCACTCGAAAGGCAGCCCTCGCATGCGTCGGTAAAGAGGGACTCCCTGTGTCACGCCCGCTGGCGGCATATAGAACCAAAGGTCTTGAGCAGGATCAACTGGATCTACTCGTGACTGTTGGCCTACTTACTAAGGATGAGAGCGACATGGGCGATCCTCTATATAAATTCGCGCTTGATCCAATCGCAGAATACTTAGCCGCAAAAGAACTCGTGACTTTGGTACGAGACGGGGAGTTGGAATCAGTCGAGCTTGCTCGCATGCGTGCACAATTTAACAAAGAATCTGATGTCAACCAACAGATCATTCGTGTGGCACGGGCCAAGAAGATCGATGTGGATTGAGGAGTACGGCACGGGTCGGGAAAGCGAGGCGGCAACACCCTGTCCGAACGCGGTGGCATTGTTCGTTGAAGGAGTGGTTCTACACCATTCCTATGATCAAACAGATTGCTCTTAATATTCCTGTCGCGGATTTGCCGAGGTCGGTTTCGTTTTTTACGGCGCTTGGGTTTTCGCTCAATCCGCAGTTCACCGGTGACACGTGCGCGTGTGTCGTCGTCAGCGAGTCGATCACTGTCATGCTGTCGACGCATGCGAAGTTTCGCGAATTCACGCCGAAGGCGGTTTGCGACACGAGCAAGGCGGCGGAGGCGTTGTTCTGCCTGAGTTGCGAGAGTCGCGCGGAGGTGGACGGACTCGTCGCGAAGGCGCTCGCGGCCGGAGGCACGACCTACGACAAGGCGGAGGATTTTGGTTTCATGTACACGCACAGCTTTGTCGATCCCGATGGTCACGGGTGGGGGCTGTTTTATCTGAGCGCGCCGCCGACATCGGTCTGACGATCGAACGGGTCGTCAGAGGACGTTGTTTGAGGAGGGCCCAGGCGTAAACGGACGGCCCGGCGGTCCGTCCCTACCTGTTCACGGCCGACAAGGGTGGAGGCGTTGACTTGAGCGTGCGTGCTCGGGTTTGGACGGGTGGAACGCGTTGGTTCGGGTCTCGGAAAAGCGCCTTGAGGGCAAGTCGCCCGCAGATTTTGCCTTTTTTTGGGGGGGGGGAGACGTCAGGCGGGGGAAAGTTCCTTTGTCATGAACACGCTATTGGGGTCGTCGCGGTAGTCGGCGAAGGGTGGGCAGGGTTTAAAACCATGCTTTTGATACAAACGGTGCGCGGGGTGGAAATATTCGCGCGCGCCGGTTTCGAGGCTCAGCCAGCGATAGCCCCGCCGCCGGGCCTCGGCGATGATGGTTTGGATGATGGCGCTGCCGACTCCGCTGCGAAGATGAGTCTTGATGGTGCGCATGGATTTTAATTCGCCGTGGTCGGGGCCAAGCTCCTTCAGCGCCCCGCACCCTAACAACTCGCCACCGGCCCAAGCGCTCCAGAAGGTGACTTCGGGTTTCTTCAGTTTGTCGAGATTCAGCGCATGCATGCTGCGCACCGGAGTGATCTCGGTCAGGGCGCGGAGATGCTCCATCAGCAGTTCCTTGATTTTAGGGCCGCTCAGATCGTCGACGCGAATCTCCAGGGTTTGCGGGGTCATCGTTTGAGATAGCTAAAGCACATGCAATATAACGGTAGCCGCAAATCGAATGATGAACCGGACTGTCTTTGTAGGGGCATTGCTGCGCCCGATTCGAGCCGGGCACTCGCAATGGGCGCAGCAAGACTGCGCCCCTACAGTCGGAGGTTTGCGACGACGCGGTGGCGCAGGCTCCTGTGCTCCGGGGTGGCGTGGGGTGCTGTGATGGAAAACGCGGAGCAGGAGACGGCGGGCGGGTTGACCGCGGGCGGGGGAGGCGGAGGATGGGGGCATGTCGACCGAGTCCAAAACGCAGCCAGCCACCGGGAGTTTCTTCGCGGCGTCGGCGAGTTATTTTATTTGGGGAATTTTCCCACTGTTCTGGCGGTTGCTCACGGTGGTCGATGCGACGGAGTTGATCGCGCATCGCGTGGTGTGGTCGTTGTTGTTTCTACTCGGCGTGGTGGCGGTGCAGCGGCGGCTGCCGGAATTGGCGCGGGCGTGTCGGGATTGGAAAAATCTGCGGGTGCACGCGGCGAGCGGCGCGCTGCTGACGGTGAACTGGCTCGTCTATGTGTGGGGCGTGAACCATGGGCATGTGATCGAGTGCAGTCTCGGTTATTTTCTGGTGCCGTTGATCAACGTGGCGCTGGGACGCTGGTTGTTGCACGAGCATCTGCGGAAAGCGCAACTGGTCGCGATCGTCGTCGCGGCGCTTGGGGTGGCTTTGATGGTTTGGCGTGTGGGGAGGATTCCGTGGATCGCGCTGTCGCTGGCGGCGACCTTTGGGCTTTACGGCTTGTTGCGGAAACGCTCGGCGCTCGGGCCGCTCGCGGGGCTGACGCTGGAGACGCTGCTGCTGGTGCCGTTGGCGGCGGGTTTTTTGCTCTGGCGTTGTGCGCAAGGTGGCGGGGCGCTCGGTCACGTGGACGCGATGACGACGGCGCTCATCCTGAGCAGCGGCGTGGTGACGGCGGTGCCGTTGTTGCTCTTCGCGAAAGGTGCGCGCGGGCTGCGGATGATCACGCTCGGGCTGCTACAATATCTGGCGCCAACGTGTCAGTTTCTTCTCGGCTGGCTGTTGTACAACGAAACGATGGGCGCGGCACGGGCCGGTGCGTTTGCGCTGATCTGGGCGGGGCTGGCGCTCTACAGCATCGACGCGGTGCTGGCTTCGCGTGCGGCGCGGTGAGGACGGCGCGGTGGCGAATGGTGGGAGCGGGTTAAACTGCGAGGGATGGAAAATCTCGGCGTAAAGCCGCTCTTACAGGACGGAGTTTTGCGGGCTGCGACGGATTTGAAATATTCTAGAGGGTTTCTTGGCCGCCGTGTTTACGGAGGATCGCAGCGACGTCTTGAAAACCTTTTTCCACGGCGATTTTCAGCGGCGTCTTGCGAAACGCGTCGGGCGCGTTGACGTTGGTGGCGCCGTTGGTGAGGAGCCATTCGGTCATGGGCGCGCGGCCGTCGCGTGCGGCGGCGCTGAGGGCTTGATTGAAGTCGGGGGCGTTGGGCGCGAGGTGCGGTTTGATCGCCTCGGCAATGGCAACTTCTCCGCCGATGGCGGCGTGGTAGAGCAGCGTGAGGTTGTGCGGGCCTTTGGTGACGGCGGCTTGCGGCGAAACTTTCAGCAGGGCGATCACGGTTTCGGAATAACCGAGCATGGCGGCGCAAAACGTGTCGATTCGCGCGCCGGCCGATAGAAGGAATTCGACGATGTCGCGGCGACCGACATGAGCGGCGCCGTTCAATCCCATTTCCCAATCGCCGATGCCGATGTTGCCGGTATCGGCGGACGCGTAAACCAAGCGCGGCTCGCGGGCCAGCATGGCCTTCACTTTGTCGAGATCGCGGTGGGCGGCTAAAACAAATTCCGTGGCGAGGGCCGGGTCGTGAGTGGGCTTAACCCGATCCTTTGGCGCGGTACCCGGCGGTTTGGCCTCCATCGATTTGGTGGTGTCCTGGCCAAAAACATTGGAAGCGGAAGCGGTGGTCAACGCGGCGGCGGCCGCGGCATGGGTGAGGAAGGTGCGTCGAGGAATCTTCATGCGGGGTGAAAGGTGAAAACACCGGGAAGTGTCCGTGTTAGGACGCTTTCCTGACGGAATGAGTTACGGCGAACTCCAAGACGACGACGGCGGGGGGCTGGCCGCACGGCCTCAGCGGCGCGCGGGCTGGAACAGTTCGACCGGATTGCCCGAGGGATCGTCCATGATCACTTCCGAGCCGCCGGGACCGGTCAAGATATCGCTGCGGAAATGCACCTGCGCCTTTCGCAGTCGCTCGATCTCGGCCGGAAGATCGTCGACGTTGATGATGATGCGATTCCAGCCGCCCGGCTCCGCCTTGCTGCCATCCAGCATTGGCTTGGCGGCGCCTCCCGGCCCAAAAGGAGTGCTGAGCACCATGGTGAAATTGCCACGCGAGATCATGGCGAAGTTTTCATTTGTCGGTACTTCCTGGTTTATCTGAAAGCCGAGGTGTTTCGTGTAAAACGAAACGGCTCCGGCGATATTGTTGACCATGTAGCGTGTGCGAACGGTATTGTTCATGTGAGCCTCCTGCTTTTTGCGATGAGGCACTATACTCAGGTCGAACGAAAGTGGGCGCGCCAGTGGGCGAAAAAGCGCACGAATTTGCCCTGGGGAATATTCGTCGCGATGCGTGTCACGCTTGAGGATCGAACTGCAGGAGCGGCTTTACGCCGCGATTTTCCCATCCATCGCGGCGTAAAGCCGCTCCGACAAAGAAGGAATAAAAAATCCCAAAACGACGGCGAAGCCGGCGTTTTGGGAGGAGGAAGCGGTTCGTTGGGGGATTTCCCGATCTGTCGTTATTCGTGGAGCGCGAATTTGAGCGGGAGGCTCAGCTGGCAGGCGACCGGAGTGCCGTTCTTGCTGCCGGGTTCGAATTCCCACGCGGAAACGGCGGCGAGGGCGGCTTCGCCGAAGGCGGGGTCCGTGGCTTTTTCGACGCGGACGCTTTTCACCGAACCATCAATGTCCACTACAAAGGAGATCACGGCCTCACCGGTAATGCGGGCGGCTTTGAGGTCGGCGGGGTAGCGGGGCTGCACGCGTTTGATGGGATTCGGCTTTTTGTCGAGTTCGGTCAACGGGCAGAGTTTCGAGTCCGTTTGGGCGCAGGGGCTGGTTTCGGCGGCGGATTGCTGGGCGCTGAGAGACAAACCGGACAGGCCGGCGGCCAAGACGAGGAGGGCGATTTTGGAGGTTTTCATGGATTCTTTTCGAGGAGTTTTTGTTGGAGGAATGAAAATGGATTCCATGATAGGCACCCGCACGACGGGCGGACCGCACAAGTTTTTTTCAAGGGAGTGGCGGTGTCCCTTTGGAGCGGCATTTCCAGAGGCGGACGGTGGCAATTGTCACGAAAAAGCGAAACGCGGGTGGGCGAGTTGACTTGGTTCGAGTTTGGCACTTTTTGGGGAATCCAAGGCGGGTGCATGGTGTATTTCCCACTTGGCTCCTCATTATGAAAACAATGACGTTTGTGCGCGCAGTCTCACTGCGAATCATCGCAGGGTTGGTTGGAGTCTTCATCCCGGGTTTGCTGGCGGCCGCGCTTCCCACGCCGACTCAGCCGGTGCTTGTCGTTCAGGAAAATGGAGCGGCGGACCGCTTTCAGTTTTTTGTGCCGGAGCTTCTTACGACCGAGGGTATCAACGGTTTTCAAACCGCACAGTTGTCGGAATTGACTGGATCGTTTCTGGCCAGCTACGACACGGTCATCCTGCCGCACCTGGCCTTGAGCGGGGCGCAGGCGACGCTTTTTCAGAACTATGTGAATAGCGGTGGCACCTTGATCGGTTTGCGGGCAGACGCGCAACTTGCCGTGGTATTTGGCGTGACTTCGTTGAACGCAACGCTGCCGGAGGCGTGGCTTCAGATTAACACGGGCACACCGCAGACCTTCGGGCTGGTTCGGCAGACGCTGCGGTTTCATGGAACCGCGGACCGTTATGCGCTGAACGGCGCGAGCGCCCTCGCCACCTTGTATGAGACAACGTCCACCGCCACGACGTCGCCGGCGGTGGCGACGCATGTCTTCGGTGCGGGGCGCGCCATTCTTTTCAGTTTCGACCTGACTGAGAGCATCGTGTTGCTGCGTCAGGGCAACCCGGCGTGGGCGGGTGCTCCCAATAATCACGACGGCTTCCTCACCCTGCGCGCGTCGCAGATGTTCAAGGACAACGTGACCAACACCTCGTGGAATGATCTGGGCGACCAGGCGCTGAACGACGTGCCGCAGGCCGACGTGCAGCTTCGTCTTTTGAGCAATTCGATCGCGGTTGCCAGCGCTGCGAAACAAAAACCGCTGCCCCGCTTCTGGTATTTTCCCAACAAGGCGAGGGCGCTGCTCCTGTTGACCGGCGACCAACATGGAGAGTCGGAGGCCAATTCAGCGGCTGTGACCAGCGCGGTCGAGGCGGCGGGCGGTGGGTACACGAATTTCTTGTGGTATCCATTTGGTTCGGTCAGCGACAGCACGGTGACGAACTGGCTGGCCGCCGGCCATGCGTTGGGTATCCACTTCGACGATACGGGGGAGGGCGGCGGCAACGGTTCGGGGGCAACCTGGGCGGGGATGCAGGCGGTGCTGACGCAGGCGATGGCGGCGTTTGCGACTGCATACCCGAATGCGCCCGCGCCGGTCACGACGCGGAACCATTTTCTCATTTGGCTGAGCAACAACGCGGCCGGTGCGCCCGATCCCATTGCGCAGGCGCGGTTGTTTCAGCAGGCCGGGATCAAATTCGACACGAGTTTCTCAGCATTTCCAAACCGCTGGGGTTACATGAACGGGAGCGGCCTGCCCTTGAAGTTTCTCGACCCGACGTCGGGCGAAATTGTGCACGTGTATGAACAAGCCACCCAGTACGAGGACGACGTGCAACTCAGCAGCGCGGGCTATAGCACGAATTGGAGTCTGGCGACGGCCCAGACCCATTATGAGCGATCGCTGTCTGAGAGCCTGACCAAGTACAACACGGCCGTCACGATGCTCTTTCATCCCGACGCGTGGGGTAGCTATCAGCCACACGGTTCATTCGTGCTGCAGTATGCGCAAAGCCACGGCATCCCGATGCCAAGCTTGGCAAAGTGGCTCGCATTCTGGGAGGGCCGGGCGGCGACCGGCGTTTCCAATTTCACGACGGGTTCGAACATCGTTTCGTTCGATACGACGGCTTCGCCCGCCGGGCTCACCCTGCTCATTCCGGCGGTGGCCGGACCCAGCGCGGTCTCGCATGTGGTGGTTGACGGTGCAAGCCAGTCCTTCACGGTCGAGGTGTATCAAGGAATCCGATACGCCAGCCTGACACTGGCCGCGGGCAACCACTCGGTCGCGGTCAGCTACGCGCCGAGCGACGCGACGGCGCTGGTGTTCGGCTCGGTGACTCCCTTGGCGGGCACGTCCGGCACCACCGTGCGCATCCAGGGTGGGACCATCGACCAAACAGTTTCCCTGAATGACAACGGCAGTTATGTCGCCGGACCGCTGCCTGCTGGTACCTACACAGTCACGCCTGCGGCGGCCAACCGGACGTTCACGCCGGCGGCGCGCACGATAACCGTGGGCAGCGGCGACGTGGGCGATGTGAATTTTACCAGTTCCGCGGTGGCGGGATCAACCGAGACGCTTTTCACCGATCAGACTCCGGTGCTCACCAATATCTCGGACGGCCCGACGACGAACTATGAACTTGGTACAGTTTTTTCCAGTGCGGTGGAGGGCAGGATTCAGGCGATTCGTTTTTGGAAAACGGGCAACGAATCCGGCACGCACGTTGGAAATATTTGGAGTGCGACCGGCCAGTTGCTCGCCTCGGTGACCTTCACCAACGAAACGGCCTCGGGCTGGCAGCAGCAGGCCCTGGCGACGCCGTTGCTCATCACAGCTGGCACCTCGTATGTGGTTTCGGTCAACACCGGCAACAGCTACTATGTCGCAACGCTGCAAGGACTCGCCTCGCAAATCGTCAACGGCGATCTGCGCTCGGTGGTCGGCAATAATGGCGTGTTCGGTCCGGCCGGCGCGTTTCCTACGAGTAGTTTTAATGCGGCGAATTATTTCCGTGATGTCGTTTTCAGTCCGGGCCCGCCGCCTCCTGTCGGCGAGTCGATCTTCACCACGCAGACCCCGGCGCTCATCGATCAGAGCGATGGGCCGACGACCAACTATGAGCTAGGAACAACATTCTATAGCGGCGTGGCAGGCACGATCTCGGCGATCCGTTTCTGGAAATCGCCGGCGGAGACCGGTGCGCACATCGGTCGCATTTGGAGCGCGGACGGCCAGTTGCTCGCCTCGGTGACGTTTACGAACGAGACCGCGTCCGGCTGGCAGGAGCAGGCGCTCGCTACGCCGCTGGCCATTAACGCCGCCGCTTCGTACGTCGTGACGGTCAACACCGGCAACACTTACTACGTTGCGACCGAACTCGGGCTCGCGGCGCAGGTGGGGAACGGCAACCTGCGGGCGGCGGCCGGCAATAATGGCGTCTTCGGGCCGGTGGGCGCGTTTCCGACGAACAGCTACCAATCGACAAATTATTTCCGCGATGTTGTCTTTGTTCCGGGCGCCACTCCACCGCCATCGGCGGGTGAAACGCTTTTCACCACGCAGATGCCGGCGCTGCTGGATCTCAGCGACGGCGCGTCGGCTGACTATGAACTCGGGACCGTATTTTCGAGTGCGGTGGCGGGTGAAGTGAGCGCGCTTCGTTTTTGGAAATCCGGAAACGAGACCGGCCAGCACGTGGGCCGCCTTTGGACCGCCAGCGGACAACTGCTCGCCTCGGTGACGTTCGCGAACGAAACGGCCTCCGGCTGGCAGCAACAGGCGCTCGGTACGCCATTGGCGATCACGGCCAACACCGACTACGTGGTCACGGTCAACACAGGCGGCACGTACTACGTTGCGACCGAACAAGGGCTCGCCAGCGAGGTGGCCAACCAGAATCTGCGGACGACGGTCGGCAATAATGGCGTGTACGGTCCCGTCGGCTTGTTCCCGACGAACAGTTATCAAGCGACAAACTATTTCCGCGACGTGGTCTTCAATCCTGGAACAGCTTCTCCTCCTCCGCCACCTGCGGGGGTGTCGATCTTTACCACACAGACTCCGGCCGCGACCAACTTGAGCGACGGTGCCAGCGTGAACTACGAACTCGGCACGGCCTTTGCCAGCTCCGCGGCGGGCCGTGTGACGGCGCTTCGCTTCTGGAAGGCGGCCAACGAGTCGGGAACCCATGTGGGCCGCCTTTGGAGTACGGGCGGGCAATTGCTCGCTTCGGTGACTTTCGCGAATGAAACCGCGTCGGGCTGGCAGGAGCAGGCGCTCGATGCGCCTGTGGCCGTCGTTGCCAACACCGGCTACGTCGTATCGGTCAACACGGGCAACACCTACTACGTGGCGACCAACAACGCGCTTACTTCGCCGGTGACGAATCAGGATTTATCGACCTTGGTGGGAAATAACGGACTCTTTGGCCCGATGGGTTCGCTGCCGACCAACAGCTATCAAAGCACCAATTATTTTCGCGACGTGGTCTTTGTTCGCGACTGAATAGTCTTTGCGCGCAGTGCCGGTAGGGACGGCCAGCCTTGGCCGTCCGCCGACTTCTCATGTGAAAAGTCTTTATGCTCGGCGTCGGCCCGGCGGGCCTACCCCTATTGCCTAACCAGCGCTTCGCACGCACGCAAAAAAGACGCCGGCGAAAAAGCCGGCGTCTTGGAGGTGAGAAGTCGTTTGGTTTTGTGGGGCGATATTACGCCTTGGTGTCTGTCGAAGTGGCTGCGGCGGAGGTAGCCTCCAGGCGTCCGGTCTGCATTAACTTCGAGTTGATGTAGTTTTCGATTTTTTGGTCGGTGACCGTGACGATCTTGCCGGCGCCGGCCTTCACGTACTTGGTGTTCCACGCTTTGAGGTTGGCTCTCAAATCTTCCACCGTGGCGTTCTTCTTTTCCTTCGTGTCCTCGATCGCGTGAATCATGTTGGTATTGGCGACCTCGGCGAGATTGTGACGGTAGAGGCATAAACCGAGCGCGGCCAACACGGCCACGGCGACAACGCCGAACAGGATCCAAACCATCCAAGGTTGAACAAAAGGCAGGGAGACGGTGGCGAGTCCGAGGACGCCCGAGATAATCGCCAGGCCGGTTTTGCCCACGGGAGAATAAACCGCACCAGCCAAAGTGAGCACGGCGCCGATGCCGCACCAGATCATCAGTTGCCGCTTCAACCGTTCGAAACCCTCGGCTTTTTCGCGGGCCTTCTTCTCCGCTTCGGCCCGTGCGTTTTCCTTTTTGATGACTTGGTCGTTTGCGACGTTGAGGTCGGCTTGAGCCTTGGCGTTGTCGGCTATGAACTTTTGTTCAATTTCCTGCCTTTCCTTTTTGACAGTTTCGACCTCCTGCTTCGCGAGCTTGGTTGTTTCGACGAGGATGCCATTTTGCTTCACCAATTCTTCGTGCTCCCGTTTTAGTTTCTCGATAGCGGGTTGATCGTTTCCTTGGTAAGCGGCGAGGTAACTTTTCAGCCGTTCGCCGCCCTCGACGATTTCCTTGATGGATGGCGGGCGGCCCATCGCCGTGAAACCCTCGACCGAGCGGGCGTTGACGAATTCCAGGAGGCCGGCGGTGTACGGCATGCTCGTCGCCTGTTGCAACCGGTAGAGCGCATTGGCGCCCGCCTGCAGCTGGGCGTCCTGGCCGTCGATCACCGAATCCTTTTTGCTGGAAAGCTGTTCCGAATTTTTTGCCAGCTCGTTTTGATAATTTTCCTTCACCTGTTGCAGCTGTTTCTCCGCCTCCGATTTCTTGATGTAGGCTTCGTCCAATTGCCTTTGGGAAATGATGGGCAGGCTGCTGCAAGCCGTGAGGGCGAAGAGCGCGAAGAGGATGAATAATATTTTAGGCTGTTCCTTGTTCATACATGGGTCCCGGGTGAAGCGCTGTATACTGTTTGTACAATATTAATACTACAGGTTTTGGAGCGATTTGTTACCAGCATTTCCATGCGCGCTGGATTGAAGCGATGCTAACCACTGGCGATAATCCTTCGGGGGCGCGAACGGAACGGCGTTCAAATAGAGCGGCGAAAAGTATGCAGGGATGTTCCACAGTCAAGGGGCCGGGCGATATTAGAACTTTCATATTGATAGAGTAGCGAGAGCCCGGCGATGGATGGAGGGCGCGCTCTTTACAAGATCCATTGCCCACAAAAAAGGCATCGGTCGGAACCGATGCCTTGAAGGAAGATAATATCGCGCGGTTTGATCGAGCCCTACGATCCTGCCGGCCAAGTGCGAAAGAGGCGACCGCTCCGCAAAGTGACAAGCACGACGAGGCTCGCGAAATAGAATGCCTCCGGTGCGCCGCCGCCGCCGGATTTCGGAGCGGGAGCGGGCGCCGCACTTCCTGACGAGCTGCTGCTGGAAGAGGAGGACGAACTGCTCGATGAAGACGACGAACTGGAACTGCTGCTCGACGAAGACGAAGAAGACGAAGAGGAGGAACTCGACGAACTGCTGGACGAGCCGGAGGAGCTGCGGCCATCATCGTAGAAAAAAACGGTCAGCAGTCCGCTGTCGGGCACGAGTTTGATCTCGCTGTTGTTATCCGTGGAGGGCAGCGATTGCATCCAACTGCGTGCATTGGCCACGGCCACCGGGAAGTCGCTATTCAGACACCAGATGAAAGGTTGCCGCGTGGGATTGTCGCGTTCGCCATCGGACGTCCATTTCGATCCGTAGAGGGTGCCGGCGGTGATTTGGTCGATGAAGTTGAGCAGATCGGGACGATTTTCGGACGGTGCGTATAGTTTCCAGAGAAGGGCGTAGAGCGCGATGCTATGGCCGCATTGCGACCAACTGGTATACGGCGTGCGGTCGCGCCAGCAACGCACATGTCCCTCCGCGGCCGGCAGCGTGGTTGGCCCTATGAGATGGGTTTGGTAAATACTGGTCATGCCTTCGGTGAATTCGTAGGGCGCCCAAGGCGCATCGGGGTACGAGCCAATGACGTAGTTGTGCGTAAGGAAGGTGGTTTTCCAAGGCAGGTTGGTGAGGCGAAACGGCGTCCACGGATAGGTTGCAACATTGCCGTCAAAGCCGCTGGTTCCGAAATAAGGCGTCGAATAACTGGGCATGACCACCGCGCTGGCAAGGGCGCCGACATTGCGACACATGGTCCACATGCCGCCGAGTCCGCCACCGTACGGGATTTGACAATGGTGCACCCATTCGGCGAGACGATCGCGAATAAAGTAATCCTCAATGGGCGTGATGCCTCCGGCCTGCTGATCGCTGCGAAACCCGCCCATGAGCACATCGTACGTCACCGCAGCGGAGATCACGAAGTCCACGTCCCAATAACCGCGATACACCGTGTCGCAGGCAGGAATCGCTTGAGAGGCCCAGTACGGCATTTCGATTCCCACGGGCGCATTGCAAAGCGGCGATTCGAGTAGCATCTCCTTCGCGTAGGTGGCGTAGGAGCGCGGCGCGCCGGTGGCAGTGGCAGTCCAGCCGAGCTGCTTTGCCGCAATGGCATTGGTTGCGGCAGGTCCGCCACTGTAAGGCCACACGGTCGAACCCCCGAGCCGGAGGCCGAGGCGTCGCTGGAGGTCCCACGCGATCTGATCATTTTGATTGAGCGAATCGCCACGATTTTGCGCGGAAACAAGAAGCCCGGCGTATGGCGCCCGCGTGATGCGTGATTGAAAGGCGGTCCAGCGTGCGTCGCCCCAGAGGCGATTGCCGTGATTCTCGCCCGCGCCCGGATGAGTTGGGTTCTTGACGATGGTTCTGGTGCGCCGCACGGAGGGCGTGGCCGTGTACCAATATTCGAGGGTATTCGAGCCGTTGTTGAATTGTGAGCTGAGCAACGTCACCGAGGGCGATCCGACGTCGCTGGCCGCGCCAGAGTTGATGCGATAGCTGATGTTGGCCCCGTAGAGATTGCGCAGTTCGAAGCTCACCGAACCCGTGCCGGTTTGTATATAGGTTGTTTGATCGTGGATTTTATGCGTCCAGTATGTCCAGGCGGGAGTCGTATAGAATTGTCCGTCGCCCGAGGCGCGAATCGTGAGGGCAGGGGTCTTAGGATTTACGCAAAGCAGGACATATTTGCCGTCGGAGGCCCAGGCGTCGTCGTAGTTGTTTCCGGTGGTTTGGTCATCGTCGCCATAACGCAGCACGTGCCATTCATCGCCAACGGAGTCGAGCATGCCACGCCAGTAGAAATTGGCCTTGTCGGTGACGAGGGCGGTGGGGTGCGCCCCTGTGGTGCCGACCACGGAATGGCCGGTGTCGAAAGTGAGTGAGGCCAGGGTGAACGGGGCGGTATAGGCAGGATAAACGACGTTCGTGCCAGCGAATCCCACGGTCCAGTTTTTGACGCGCCAGATCTCGTCGACGACGAAGCGGATTTTTCCCTCGTCGCCGGAACTCGGCACTCCATCGAGTCCATCTGCGCCCACCACCACGCGGCCACGGCCGGACGTCGGGGTGACTTTGCAGTTGGTGGCATTGTGACGCATCGTGATGGTCGTGTCGTCTCGGATCCATACCTGCTTCTGATCGAAGATCAGTTTGTCGTGGAAGTAATATTCTTCCTGATACGCGCCGCCTTTGGCGCCGCCCCAAACGACGTCGATGCCGCACTTGTAATTGGTAAGTTCGTTGTCCTGAGCCGAAACAGCAGAAAGACCTAAGAAAACAAAAAGCAGGAGATAAACGTGGCGCATAGGGGTAATATATTCGCTCAACGAAAGGGTGAGATGGGGCTTGCGCGGACGAGACGGGTCGGCGGCTGTTTTAAGGTGCCGCGCTGTTCGGTGCGGTTTCGATCATAATGATCGGTTGGGCCGGGCGATGACGAAACACTCCAGTCGCCGCTTTTATAGATAATTCAAAAAACACACATTCCGGCAGACGATTTGCAAGTGGGTTTCTCAAGGTGCCCGGCTACGCGTTGGCAGAGCAATCAATCGCAGACAAAAAAAGACGCCGGCTCAAGGCCGGCGTCTTGGGTGGAAGGAGTTGTTCGTCTGACTTAGCTCAGCTTGACGTTCTTGGCCTTGGCGGCGCGGATGAGCGCGTCGGCCATGTCGGAAGGCGTGGCGGCGACTTCGATGCCGCATTCCTTGAAGACGGCGATCTTGGCGGCGGCGGTGTCCTCGGCGCCACCGACAATCGCGCCGGCGTGGCCCATGCGGCGACCGGCAGGAGCGGTGGCGCCAGCGATGAAACCGGCGACGGGCTTCTTGCAGTTGGCCTTGATCCAGCGCGCGGCTTCGACTTCGGCGCTGCCGCCGATTTCGCCGATCATGATGATGCCATGCGTGTCAGGGTCATCGTTGAACATCTTGATGACGTCGATGTGCGAGGTGCCGTTGACCGGATCGCCACCGATGCCGACTGTAGTGCTTTGGCCAATACCTTTGGTCGTGAGCTGGAAGACCGCCTCGTAGGTGAGGGTGCCGGAGCGCGAGACGACGCCGACGTGGCCCTTTTTGTTGATGTAGCCAGGGGCGATGCCAATGCGGCAGCCACCGTGGGAGTCCTTGCCTTCGCCGGGGCAAACCATGCCGGGACAGTTCGGGCCGACGAGGCGGGTTTTCTTGCCCTGCATGGAGCGCTTCACGCGGACCATGTCCTTGACCGGAATGCCTTCGGTGATCGCGACGGCGAGGTCGAGGTTGGCGTCGACGCATTCGAGAATGGCGTCGGCCGCGAATGGCGGTGGGACGAAGATCGCGGAGACCGTGGCGCCGGTGGCTTTGGCGGCTTCGGCGACGGTGTTGAAGATCGGAACCTTGTGGCTGCCGTGTTCGAAGAACTGGCCGCCTTTGCCGGGCGTGACGCCGGCGACGACTTTGGTGCCGTAGTCGAGCGAGAGCTTGGCGTGGCGTCCACCGAAGTCACCGGTGATGCCTTGGACGAGGATCTTGGTTTCGGGAGTGATGAGAATGGCCATGGTGATAAGGAGTTGATCGGTTAATGGCTCAGAGGGGCGTGGCGTGGTTGTTGACCAAGTTCACGATTTTCTGGGCGGCATCAGCCATGGAGTCGCCTGAAGTGATGGTGAGGCCGGAGTCGGCGAGAGTTTTCTTGCCGGCGACGACGTTGTTGCCTTCGAGCCGGACGACGAGCGGGAGCTTGAGACCGACTTCCTTCACGGCTTCGACGATGCCGGTGGCGATCACGTTGCAGTCCATGATGCCGCCGAAGATGTTGACGAAAATGCCCTTCACGTTCGGGTCGCCGAGAATGATTTTAAACGCTGCGACAACTTGGTCCTTCGAAGCGCCGCCGCCGACGTCGAGGAAGTTGGCGGGGTTGCCGCCGAAGTGTTTGATGATGTCCATCGTGCTCATCGCGAGACCGGCGCCGTTGACGAGACAGGCGATATTACCATCGAGCGCAATGTAGGAGAGGTTGAACTTCGAGGCTTCGATTTCCTTCGAGTCTTCCTCGTTGAGATCGCGGAGGGCGACGATGTCCGAGTGACGGAAGAGGGCGTTGTCATCGAACGACACTTTGGCGTCGAGAGCTTCGACGAGGTCGCCTTCGGTGGTGATGAGCGGGTTGATCTCGACCATCGATGCGTCGGTTTCCCAGAACATCGTGTAGAGGTTGCGGATCAATTTGGCGGCATTCTTTTGTTCGGTCGGGTTGAACTTCAGGCCGAAGAGAAGCTGGCGCACTTGATAATCGGCGAGGCCGTAGGCCGGATCGATGAAGACCTTGGTGATCTTCTCAGGGGTCTCGTGGGCAACCTTTTCGATTTCCACGCCGCCTTCCGTCGAAGCGACGATGACCGGACGCGAAGTGGCGCGGTCGAGGAGGATGGCGAGGTAGTACTCCTTCTTGATGCTGACACCCGTGGTGAAGAAGATGGTTTGGACCTTGCGACCGGCAGGGCCGGTTTGCACAGTGACGAGGGTGTTACCGAGCATCTTGCCAGCGGTAATTTTGGCTTCGGCCTTGGACTTGCAGACCTTGACGCCGCCTTTAAAGCCGTCGGTGAAAGTGCCCTTGCCGCGGCCGCCCGCGTGTATTTGGGACTTCACTACGATGACTCCGTCGGGAAGTTTGGCCAGGGCCGAGTCGATCTCGTCCACTGATTTAACCGCGACGCCCTTCGATGTATAAACACCGAATTTCTCAAAGAGCGTCTTTGCCTGATACTCGTGAATGTTCATGGAAAAAAACGAGTCTGCCATAGGCCGGGCGGGCAAGGCACGCTTAAAAACCGGATTCGTGTCCTCGCTAATACGAGGATTTAATAGTTATTCGGCGTGGAATAAAATCGCATAATGTCCGCTGATAATTAAGCAGAGAACATGCAATCCCATGAGTTGCTGAAGGAAGTGTTTAAAAAAACGAGCGCGAAGCAGATCGCCGCCGATATGGCGTTGTCGCTTTCGCTCATCTACAAGTGGACGGAGGTGCCGGAGGACGAAAGCGGGCACGGCGCGAATAATCCGCTGGATCGTATCGACCAGCTGCTGCGCATCACAGGCGACAAACGCATCGCGCAATGGGTCTGCGAACGTGCAGGTGGATTTTTTATCACCAATCCCGAAGCCGTGCCGCACACGCACGCGTTGATTCCCGCGACAAATTCCATCGTGCAGGAATTCGCCGACATGCTGCAGGTCATCGCGAGCGCCGCCGCCGATCAGGAAGTTTCGGCGGTCGAGGCGAAGACGATTCGCGCGCGTTGGGAGGAGTTGAAATCGGTGACGGAAGGCTTCGTTCATGCCGCCGAGCAAGGGAAGTTTGGCGATTTAAAGCGCGAACTTGAGCACCGCTCGCGGCCTGCGACATGAAAAATTTTAATGCCAGCGGGTCCTCAATGCGCGCTGGTTGTATCCTTTAGACCGATACGCGTTTTCCTAGGAAAAATGCGCCGGATTTCACCGGGCCTCGACGCGGGCGGCGAACGCGGACTTTAAGCGCTTAAGGGCGTTTTGTGTGGTTTGGCATGGGAGAAATTCCGAGGCGGCGCGGGGGCTGGCAAGCAACCTGCTCTAGCAATGTCGTTCATGGCTGCGGCGCCCCGCCGCGTCATGGCCAGCAAAAATCAAACTACATCACACAAGACCATGACCAAACGCATCACCCAAATGGCAAGCGTGGCCGCGCTTTCACTTGTCGCGACCGCCACCTCCTTCGCCGACGTCAAGCTTAACGACAACATCTCCCTGAGCGGATACGTTGTCGGTCTCGCAGATTCGAAATCAATCGATAAAACCGAAAATGTATCCGGCTTGGACATACAAGCCACCAAGCTCGCCACCAAGGTCAACTTTGCACCGGTCAGCGGCACGGTGAGCCTCTTTGCGGGTTCCGATAACAAAGTCGCCGTGCTCGACGCCTATGCAACCTACGACCTGGGCGGTGGCACTTCCGTAACCGGCGGCAAATTCCTGAGCTGGCTTGGTTATGAGGCGTTTGATCCGGTCAATATGATCAATATTACCTATGCCTGGTCCACCGATGCGCTCGGCGCTTTTCCCGGCATCCCCGGCTATCACACGGGCGTGAAAGTTGAATACAGCACCGACACGATGGGCGCCGGTTTGGCCGTCGTGGATTCGAACGACTCCAACTTCTTCACCGACGTCAAGAAGGGCGACGGCGATCTCGACAACGGAGCCGGCCTCGAAGGTTACTACACCTACAAGGGCAAGGCCCTCACGGTCTTCCTCGGCGCCGCGTACAACAGCGCCGAAACCGAACCTGGCTCAACCTACTACGTGAGCCCCGCCGACACCGGCTTCAAGAGCTACAGCGGCGATATTTGGGTGCAATACGTGGTTGGTCAGTTGACCATCGCTGGTGAATATTCGCTCTACAAGGCCAAGTTCGATCCGATCCCCGGCACTCCTCCGATTCAGGTCAAGGATCTGAAGACGTACTTCGCCGGTGTTTGGGTCAAGTATGCGGTTTCGGATAAATTCGCCCTCGTGGGCCGCGTTTCCACCGGCAAGACCAATCTCTACGGCGCGGCTGACAAGCCCACCTACGTGAAGTACACCTTCTCTCCGGTTCTGACCGTCACGGGCAACTTGGAGATCTGCGGCGAAGCCAGCTACACGACCTACGACAAGATCGATCCGATCGATTCGAGCACGTACTTCGGCGTCCAGGCCCGCTTCAAGTTCTAAGCGCGCCGACCCCTTATCCGCGCCGTTGTAGTCAAAACTCCGATACAGCGGAGCCATGGTGCAACGGCGCGTCTTTAAAACTTTTGCAGGCCGAGGCCTGTTCGCCCGGCCTGCTTCTCACCCGCATCCCCCTGCAGCATCTGAACAAAATGATCACAAAAGCATTCAAGCTCCTGTCCGCCGGCGCGCTCGCGCTCGGCTTGTTCGCCTCCTCACAAGCCGCCGAAAAAACCGTCAAAGTCGGCGTGCTCCACTCACTCTCCGGCACCATGGCGATCAGTGAAACATCGCTGCGCGATGTGTTGCTCTTCACCTTCGACGAGATCAACGCCGCCGGTGGTATCAAGGTCGGCGGCGACACGTACAAAATCGTCCCGGTTGTCGTGGACGGTGCGTCCAACTGGCCGCTGTTCCGCGAAAAAGCCGAACAACTTCTCAACGTCGACAAGGTTTCGGTGACTTTCGGTTGCTGGACTTCCGTTTCGCGCAAATCCGTTTTGCCCGCCTACGAAAAAGCCAACGGCCTGCTCTTCTATCCCGTGCAATACGAGGGTGAGGAAGAGTCGCCGAACGTTTGCTACACTGCCGAGGCCGTCAATCAGCAGGCCACTCCCGCGGTCGACTACTATCTCGCCGAGGGCAAAAAGAAATTCTATCTGCTCGGCTCCGACTACGTTTATCCGCAAACCACCAACCTTGTTCTTCTCGAGTATCTCCTTTCCAAAGGCGTTCCGCTCGAAAATATCGGCGGCGGTTTCCGCAAGGACGAATCCGGCAAGATCATCTCGGCTGGCAAATACACGCCCTTCGGCCACACGGACTATCAGCAGATCGTTGCCGATATTAAACAGTTCGCCGCTTCTGGTGACGCCTGTGTGATCTCCACGCTCAACGGCGACACCAACGTTCCTTTCTTCAAGGAATATGCTGCATCCGGCCTCACCGCCGAAACCTGCCCGGTCGTTTCGTTCTCGATTTCCGAGGATGAATTCCGCGGTCTTCCCGCGGACAAACTCGTCGGACAGCTCGGTTGCTGGACTTACTTCCAGTCGCTCGCCACCCCGGCCAACAAAAAATTCGTCGCCAGTTTCCAAGCCTGGCTGAAAAAGAGCACGGTGCCGGGCATCGTGAAGGAAGGCCGTGTCACTTGCTCGCCGATGGTGTTGAGCTACGACGGCGTTTACCTCTGGAAGGCTTGCGTTGAGAAAGCGGGCACCTTCGATGTCGACGCCGTTCGCGCCGCGTGGAAAGCCGGCGTCTCATTCGCCGGTCCCGGCGGCACGGTCACCACGCAGAAAAACATGCATCTGACCAAGAACGTCTACATCGGCGAAACCAAAGCCGACGGTCAGTTCAAAATCCTCAAGTCCTTCGACAACGTTTACGGCGAACCCTGGCTCAAGGGTAAATTCAAGTAATTAGCCGAACAACTCCCTAGAGACTTTTTGTAGTGTGTTTCTCCAGGAGGGGTGGACCCCCGTTAAGGTTCCATCCCTCCTGTTTGGTTTAAAACTGTATTTAAAAAATTCATACCACGTGATTTACCCCGTGCGCCAGTTTCTCAAGGTCTTGGTTAGCTTCCTGGTTTTTTCGACCGCCATAGCGGCTGAAACACCACGCGAGACGATTCAGCGTGCCATTCTCGCGCCCGACGACGCTGCGCGCCGCGAATTGATTCTTTCCCTGGTAGGACAGGGCGACGAGGCCATCGAACCCTTGCTCAACGCCTGGCGCAAAGACGCGCTTCACTTTTACACTGCGCCTGATGGAACGCGAATTCCGATCCAACTCACAGGTGAAAAAGACGACGCGGGCACGCAGGAGGCCTTGCGAGTGGCCGATGGCAAAATTCTGACCGGGACGGACGGCAAACCGCTTCGTCTCCCGGCGACAGAATTACCGGCGGTCGAACATGACTCCGCGCTTCGCCGCGCAATGAAGGCGGTTCTCGATCTGATCGATCTCGGCGCGGCTGATCCGGCGAAGCGCATCAAGGCGATCCAAACCATCGGCCAGGCCCAGGACGTTTCAAAACTCCCGGCTTTGCATGCCCGTGCCAAGCTTGAGACGGACTCCAACGTTCAGCGCTTTCTCCGCGAAGCCATCAATTTGATCCAATTGAAAGATCCAAAGACCGAGGTGAAGGTCGCCGCCATTGCCGAACTTCGCCAGCTGCATACCTTGAGCAGCACGGATTTCCTCAATCGGACGCTCAAAGAAGCCGAGGCCTCCGGTAACAATGAAGTCGCCCGGGCGGCGCGGCTGGCCCTTATGGCGGTCGAGGAACACCGAAGCGTGGTGAATTTTTGCGGCACGCTGTTCCGCGGCGTCAGCGCAGGGAGCATTCTGCTCGTGCTCGCCGTGGGCTTGGCGATTACCTTTGGTTTGATGGGCGTGATCAACATGGCCCACGGAGAGATGGTCGCGGTGGGAGCGTACACGACCTATCTCGTGCAGAATTTCTTCGGCGACGGCATCACCATTCCCGCTTTCGGCCTGAGCCTGACCATCCCGGGACTTCATCTCACGGGCGCGGCCTACAACGCTTATTTTGTCGCCGCGCTTCCGCTCAGTTTCCTTGCCGCGGCGCTGGTCGGCATCGGCTTGGAGCGATCGATTGTTCAGTTCCTCTATCGTCGTCCGCTCGAAAGCCTGTTGGCGACGTGGGGCGTGTCGCAGGTGTTGCAGCAGGTGTTCCGCCTGATGTTTGGTCCCAACAACGTCAACGTTTCGAGCCCCTCGTTTTTGAGCGGCAGTTATACGGTCAACGACATCGATTTTGCATGGAAGCGGCTGTTCGTGATTGGATTTGGGATTTTGATCATTGTGGGCATTTCGCTCGTGATGAAAAAGACCTCGCTCGGCCTGCTCATGCGCGCGGTCACACAAAACCGAACCATGGCCTCCTGCATGGGCGTGCGCACCAGCCGAGTGAACATGATGACGTTCGCATTGGGCAGCGGCCTCGCGGGACTCGCCGGCGCCTTCATCAGCCAGATTGACAATGTGGGCCCTGCGCTTGGCCAGACCTACATCGTGGAATCTTTCATGGTGGTGGTGCTCGGTGGTGTAGGCAGCTTGGGCGGCACCGTCGTGAGCGCCGTGGGCATTGGCAGCGTCGACAATCTTTTTCAGCAGTACGTGCCGACTTGGGCGCCGGGCCTCGCAGGTGTGCCGTACATCGGCAACTTTCTGCAGAACCTCGGTCAGGACTCGGCGGTATTCGGAAAAATCTTTGTCCTTGCCGGTATCATCTTGTTCCTGCAATGGCGGCCCGCCGGCCTGTTCGTCACCCGCAACCGCAGTCTGGAAGGCTGACGCATGACTCTCTCGAACACGGACAATTCCAAACGGTTTAAAATCGAACTGGCTGCAGTCGCCGCGATTAGTTTTTTCCTGCTCGTTGTCGTGCCGCTTCTCGCTCCCTATGGCGTGACGAGCGGGCTTTGGGGAAAATATCTGAGCTACGCGTTGCTCGCGATTTCGGTCGATCTCCTGTGGGGCAGTACGGGCCTGCTGAGCTTGGGGCAGGCATTGTTTTTCTCCATCGGCGGCTACATGCACGGCATGTACCTGATGCGCATGATCGGCGAACTCGGGCAATACAAGAAGCCGATTCCCGATTTCCTTGTTTTCCTTGGTTGGACAAAACTACCCGCATTTTGGGAACCCTTCAGCAGTTTCGGCTTTGCCATGTTCATGGTGGTGCTTGTGCCGGCTCTGGTCGCGTATGTTTTCGGATATCTGGCGTTTCGTTCGCGCATCAAAGGTGTGTATTTCTCGATCCTCACGCAGGCACTGACCTACGCGGCTTCGATTATTTTCTTTCGCAACAACCTTCTGATGGGTGGCAACAACGGCTTCACCGATTTCAAGTTCATCCTCGGCCATTCGCTGGTCGACAAGGTTCAGGGCCCGAAAACGATGACCGCGTTGTACGTCGTGACGGGCGTCACGCTGTTGCTCGTTTACCTTTTTCGTCGCTGGCTGCGCACGACGAAATTCGGCCTCGTACAGCAGGCGATCCGCGATGGCGAAAATCGCACCCTCTTCAGCGGTTACGCCACCGAGCACTACAAATTGTTCGTTTTCGTTCTTTGCGCAGTCATTGCATCGATCGGTGGCGCGCTTTACGTGCCGCAGGCGGCCATCATCAATCCCGAGGAAATGCGGACGGCCAACTCGCTTGAAGCTGTGGTTTGGGTCGCGGTGGGTGGACGCGGCACACTATTTGGGCCGATTCTTGGCGCGGTCTTTGTCAATGCCCTGAAAAGCTGGGCGACCCAGGGCGTTACGGCCAATTACTGGCCAATCATCATCGGTGGCTTGTGCATTGGCGTCGTTTTGTTTCTTCCAGGTGGTTTGGTTAGTTTGCCTGCGCGACTGGCTCCGCTCTGGAAGCGAATGAAACGACCCGGTTCACAGGAGATCGCCCCGCCGCCGACGCCGAAAGTGGAAACAGTCTCGCCCAAATCCTAAGCACCATGGCGCATCCCATTCTTACCGTCGAAGACGTTTCGAAAACCTATGATGGGTTCAAAGCCATCTCGAACCTGCATTTTTATTTGTTCGAGGGTGAACTGCGCACCGTCATCGGGCCAAACGGCGCGGGCAAATCCACGTTTTTCGATCTCATCACCGGCCGGGCCAAGCCCGACAAGGGGAAGATCGAATTCGGCAGCGATCCCGCGGCCAGCCACGACCTCACCGGGCTCAACGAATACGAGATCAACCGCCTTGGCGTGGGTCGGAAATTCCAAACGCCGAGCGTTTTTACCGAACATACCGTTTGGGATAATTTGGTGCTTTCCATCAAAGGCCCGCGCGGCGTTTTTAGTTCGCTTTTCCGCCGCCTGGATTCGGCGGATGTCGATCGTATCGACGAATTGTTGAAGCTCGTGCGCCTCGACGGAAAGCGTCATTGGAAAGCGGGTTTGCTCGCGCATGGCGAAAAGCAATGGCTCGAAATCGCGATGCTTCTCGCGCAGGAACCCAAGGTGCTGCTCGTGGATGAGCCTGCCGCCGGCATGACTGACGAGGAGACACATCGCACGGGCGAACTCCTTCTTTCGCTCGCAGGGAAACACAGTCTCGTCGTGATCGAGCACGACATGACCTTTGTCCGGCAAATCGCCCGCGACAACAAAGTCACCGTGCTGCATCAGGGTACGGTTCTGTGCGAAGGCCAGTTCGACGAAGTGCAATCCAACCAGAAAGTTCGCGAAGTCTATCTTGGCCGCGGCAAGAAAAACTGATTTTATCCCATGGTCGCCTCCAGTTCATCGCAGCCCGTTCTGAAACTCACATCGGTCGAAGCCGACATTGGTGGTTCGCGCATCCTGCGTGGCGTTGACTTCGATGTTCGTCCCGGCGAGGTGGTCGCTCTTATGGGGCGTAACGGCGTTGGGAAAACGACCACGCTCAAGGCCATCACGGGCGTCCTGGCGGTTCGGTCAGGTTCGGTTATTTTCGACGGCAAACCTATCCACAAACTTTCCATGGATGTCAGGGCGCGCGCAGGCATCGGCTACGTGCCGCAGGGTCGCGATATTTTCCCGCATCTCACCGTGGAGGAAAATTTGCACATTGGGCTCGTGGTGCACAAACGCCGCGGTGCCGAGGCCCGCGAGGCGCTTGCGCGTGTGTACGACCTGTTCCCCGTGTTGAAGGAAATGCTCTCCCGCAAAGGCGGCGTGCTTTCCGGCGGCCAGCAGCAGCAACTCGCGATCGGTCGTGCATTGTTGACCAACCCGAAAATTCTTATCCTCGACGAACCAACCGAGGGGATACAACCCTCGATCATCGACCAGATCGGCGATACGTTGAAAAAACTCACGACACCGCCGCCGCCACCCGAGGCCATCGATCAAGCCGCGCAGGCGGTTGCGGAAATTCAGAATGCCGTAAAGCAGCTCAAGAAAAATTCGTCGCTGGCGATTCTTCTCGTCGAGCAATACGTGGATTTTTGCCGTGAAGTGGCCGACCGCTTTTACGCGATGGATCGCGGCACGGTTGTTGTCAGCGGTCTCATCAACCAGTTGACAGACGAAGTTGTGAAGGAACATTTGCAGGTCTAAAATCCGCCATGCATCTCACCCCGCGCGAACGCGAAAAACTCCTGATTGTAACCGCCGCCGATCTTGCCCGGCGTCGGCAAAGTCGCGGTCTCAAGCTCAATTATCCCGAGGCTGTGGCCATCATCACCTACGAGATCATTGAAGGTGCGCGCGACGGCAAGACTGTGGCCGAGCTCATGAGTTCCGGCACGACCATCCTCAAGCGTGCGGACGTGATGGAAGGCGTGCCGGAAATGATCCACGACGTGCAAGTCGAGGCCACATTCCCCGACGGCACAAAACTCGTCACTGTGCATAATCCAATAAGATGATTTTTCTCCACAGAGAACAAGGAGCTCGCACACAGAGCGCAGGAGTTCGATTCTTTTTCGTGATCGGCCCTTTTTGCTCGGCTGTTTCTCTCCGTGGCCTCTGTGTCCGAGCTCTGTCCACTCTGTGGCTAAAATGAAAACCCTCCCATGATCCCCGGCGAAATTATCACGGCCGACGAGGCAGCCCAGCTGCAGGCCAACCTCGGCCTCACCACACTCACGCTTGAAGTGGCCAATGTGGGCGATCGCCCAATTCAAGTTGGCTCGCATTATCATTTTTATGAAACCAACGAGGCTCTGGTTTTCGATCGTGCCGCCGCTCGTGGTTTCCGCCTCAACATTCCCGCTGGCACGGCGGTTCGTTTTGAAGCGGGTGACAAAAAAATCGTCGAGCTCGTCGCGCTGACCGGTGCCCGCGAAGTTTATGGCCTGAACGCGAAAGTGAACGGCAAACTCGATAAAAAATCTTCTGCCAGGAAGAAGAAAAGACGCTGAGCAAATGATTTTCGCCACAGAGAACACCGAACTCGGACCCAGATCCACGGAGGTCAGGATCTGATTTTTAGATTAAAAAAACCAACTACAAACCGCCAACGATCGCTACGGAAACCCAAAGTTCTGCATGCCCAAGCGCTCTCTATGACCTCAATGGCTGAGCTTCGTGTCCTCTGTGGCTAAACTTCTTTTCCATGCCCCTTAATCTTACCCGTCGCCAGTATGCCGAGATGTTTGGTCCGACCGTGGGCGACCGCGTGCGGTTGGCCGATACCGAGTTGTTCGTGCAAGTCGAGCGCGACCTCGTCGCCGAAAGTGGAGGTTACGGAAATGAGATTAAATTTGGCGGTGGTAAAGTGATCCGCGATGGCATGGGGCAATCTCCGACCGCGTCCGACGCCGAATCGCTCGATCTCGTCATCACCAATGCGCTTATTCTCGATCCAATTCTGGGCGTGATCAAGGCCGACATCGGCATCAAGCACGGCCTCATTGTCGGCATCGGCCACGCGGGCAATCCCGGAATTCAGCGCGGGATCGGTTCGGTCTACGTCGATCCCCGCACGAAAAAGAAAAACCCGATGATAGTTGGCGCGGCGACCGAGGTTCTTGCAGGCGAAGGGAGTATCGTGACCGCGGGCGGCATCGACACGCACATTCATTTTATCTGCCCGCAGCAGATCGACGAAGCGATCAGCGCGGGCATCACCACCATGCTCGGTGGCGGCACCGGTCCGGCGCATGGCACCTTCGCCACGACCTGCACGCCCGGCGCGTGGAATCTCCACCGCATGCTTGAAGCGGCTGAGTCGTACCCAATGAATCTCGGTTTTCTCGGCAAGGGCAATTGCGCCACGCCGAAACCGCTGCGGGAACAAATCTATGCTGGAGCCATCGGCCTGAAGTTACATGAGGATTGGGGCACCACACCGGCTGCCATCGACAATTGCCTAGGTGTGGCGGACGAACTCGACGTGCAGGTCGCGATTCACACTGACACGTTGAACGAGTCCGGTTATGTCGACGATACGATCAGGGCCTTCAAAGGTCGCACGATTCATACCTTCCACTCCGAAGGCGCCGGTGGCGGGCATGCCCCGGACATCATTCGCGTCTGCGGCGAAGCGAACGTGTTGCCATCGTCAACCAACCCGACGCGTCCTTACACGGTGAACACAATCGATGAGCATCTCGACATGCTCATGGTTTGCCATCACCTCGATTCGAAAATCCCCGAGGATGTGTCCTTCGCGGAGTCGCGAATTCGCCCGGAGACGATTGCGATCGAGGACCGACTGCACGATCTTGGCGCGATCTCGATCATGTCATCCGATTCGCAGGCGATGGGCCGCATCGGCGAAGTGATCATTCGCACGTGGCAGACCGCGCACAAGATGAAGACGCAGTTTGGTGTGCTCAGCGGCAAGTCGCACGCTGCGGCCGACAACTTCCGCGCTCTCCGCTATCTCGCGAAGTATACAATCAATCCAGCGATCGCGCACGGTATATCCCATATTGTTGGTTCGGTCGAAGTCGGAAAATTTGCCGACCTTGTGGTTTTTAAACCTGCGCTTTTTGGCGTGAAGCCCGAAGTCGTGTTGAAGGGCGGTTTCATTGCCTGGGCCAATATGGGCGATCCAAACGCTTCGATCCCCACGCCCCAGCCGACGTTTTATCGTCCGCAGTTTGGCGCCGCCGGTCGCGCACTCGGCTCCACGAACATCACGTTCGTCAGTCAGGCGTCGCTCGACAAGGGCTCGTTGAAAAATCTCGGTCTGAAGCGTCGCTTGGAAGCGGTGAAGAATACTCGTGGGATCGGCAAAAGCGACCTAGTGCTCAACGACGCTCTGCCAAAAATCGAGGTCGACCCTGAAACCTACACGGTCAAAGCCGACGGCGAAATCCTCACCTGCGAACCCGCCAAAATCCTGCCCATGGCTCAGCGTTATTTTTTGTTTTAGGAAACTGAACGTCGCTTACGCCGCGTGCTGTTGCTTTGAAGGGTTTCCTTCGTCGCTTATGGCGTGATCGGCGGCAAATTCCAGATTTTCGGAGCGGCGTGGTCAAAAAAGGTGATCTGCGAAAAGGTTGCCGAAAATCCATTTTTCCCAAAACAGTGCACCGCGAAACCGGCTTTTATCTTTCCTTCAGTTTTTAACTGAAAATGGCGAACCATGCGCCAGATTTTTCCATCCGCTGAAAAGTGAAAGCTGAAGGCCGAACCCTTTCGCATGACGGCCAGGAATGCATAGTCGGCTGAAATTGTTTGCGAGTTGCAGTCGTCCGAAACGTCGCGGGTGACAACGGAGACAATCGTGGGTTCTTTAGCGATCGAGTTTTCGTAGCACAGTTTGGCCCAAGTGCGTTCATTTTCATAGACCACGAGTGCTGCCACATCGAAGATGTCCTGTAGCTTTCCAGAAACACGGGCCATCAGGATGAATTCTTCACCCGGCTCGAAGAGAACCATGGGAGCGTTGAGCGCCGGCTTTCCGCCTCGGGGATTTACATAGAGATTGGTCTCTCCGGCGGCGGCCATGAAAAATCCACCGTCAGGGTTAATCGCTAATTCCCTAGGGCTGTTAAGCACAACCAATTCACCGGGGATAGCGGGCAGTTTGAGACGATTCAGGTCATTTTCACCGGCGGCTGCGGCGGACAAAAGACCCAAAAACATCGTGAATACGTGGAGTAGGTGGCTCCTTCGTGCTAAGGCCGAATTCATGGCCATCACTCTCTGAACGAGGATCCCTCGCAATGCGAGACTTCGAAAGGGAACTAAGATCTAACCGTAAGAATTGGTTCCAGTCGTTAAACGACTGTGGCGGTTAAGGATGGATCGGCTTCAACCGCACCCGTTCCGCTTTGATCGGTTGGCCGAGGAGACGGGCGCCGTGGGAGGCGAACCAGTCGGCATCGTCAGTCGTGGCGAAACGATGCTGGCCATTGCGGCTCAGGCGGGATTCTTCCTCAGGATGGCGGTTCAGCCAGTCGGCGAGGCTTTCGGCGATAATCTCGGTTTGCGGCAAGATCCTGATTTCGCGCGGCACGACTCGGCGGATGACCGGCAGGAGAAGCGGATAATGCGTGCAGCCGAGGAGAATGCGTTGTGGCGGTTTCGTCCGGTTGAGGACCGGTTCGAGCGAACGGCGAACGAAATGCTCGGTGCCCGGCCCATCCAGTTCTCCCGTTTCGACCATCGCGGCCCAGAGGGGACAAGCTTGTTGAATGAGCTCGAGGTGGGGGGCGAGTTTGCGGATCTCAAGCCCGTAGGAATCGGAGGCGATGGTGCTTTCCGTGGCGAGCACCGCGACCACGCCGGTCATGGGCGACGGAGTCGTCTCACCGGGAATAGCTCCGGGACGCAGGCAGGCGAGAGCCTCGACAGACGGACGCACGACGCCGAGAACGCGGCGGTCGGGGCGGCGGCGCGGCAGGTGGAGTTGCTGGATGTTGCGGAGCGCGCGGGCCGAGGCGGTGTTACAGGCGAGGATGACGAGGGTGCAACCCTGGTCAAAGAGCCACTCAATGGTTTCCGTGGTGTATTCGGTGACGACATCGGCGCTGCGAGCACCATAAGGAGCGCGGGCGCTGTCAGCGACGAAGAGGTAATCATACTGCGGCAACGCGTTGAAGAGGGAGCCGAGTACGGTAAGTCCACCGAAGCCTGAATCGAAAACGCCGATCATGTTTGAACAGACGACACGACCGGGGCGGTTTAGGCAAGGCTGGCGCGACTGCTCAAAATCAAGTCGGCCAAATCTTCCGGTCGTTCGGCGATGTGTGTGGCGCGTGCGGCCACCAACGCTTCACGACTGGCCAGACCCCAGCAAACGCCGATGCTTTGAATGCCCACTTCGTTGGCCGCCGTGACGTCTCTCACCTCGTCGCCAATGTAGAAAATATTTTTCGGCGGCAGCGCGAGCTGGCGGTTAATTTTCCGTAGGCGTGTGGCTTTGCCGAGAAAACTGGTGCCGCAGGAAAAGAGATCGAACATGCTCAAGCCATGGACCCGCAGGAAGCATTGGACGTTTTCTAGCGAGTTGGAGGACAGGATCCCGCAGCGGCAGTCTTGGGCTTGGAGCGAGCGAAGGACGTCGGAGATGCCGTCAAAAGGGAGCAGTTTTTTTGTTCTTTCGCGCATGCCTGCTCGCATGGCGCTGACCAGACGAGGGATTTTCCGCAACGGCACGTTTGCGGCTCGCATCACTTCGAGCGATCCCATGTTTCGAAACGATTCAAATTCGGCCCTGCTTAAACGCCGAAGACCGAGGTCGATCGCCACTTGGTCGTAGACTTCGGCAAGTTCGTCGAACGAGTCTGCAATCGTTCCATCGAAGTCGAAAATGGCGGCTTGGGTACTGGGCATGGCGTGCGAAAGACGTGAAGTTTGAGGGGGCAAGATGGGACTGTCCACTGGATCGTTGGGTGGAAAAACACCCGTTCTGATGTTGCAGAGGCGGGGCTGGGCCGGAATAAACGTTGGCATGAGTCTCTGTCCCTGTGGTTCCAATCTTGAGTTTGATGCTTGCTGCGGTCCGATCATTGCCGGTGCCGCGGCACCGACGGCTGAAGCGTTGATGCGCTCGCGCTATTCGGCGTATGTGAAGCATGAATACGCGCATCTCGAAAAATCGCTCAGCGCCGCACAGCGAAAAGATTTCGACGCAGCCGATTCGAAACGCTGGGCGGAAAGCTCGGAGTGGCTCGGCTTGACGATCCATCAGGTCGAAAAGGGCGGCGTGAATGACGACACGGGCATGGTGCATTTTACCGCCAAGTTCCGGACGGAGGGCAAAGACCACGACCATGTTGAGGCAGCGCTTTTTACCCGCGAGGATGGCCGTTGGGTTTACTCGGGCTTCATCCAGCCAAAGGGCAACACGGTGCGTCGGGAAGAGCCGAAAATCGGCCGCAACGATCCATGTCCATGTGGCAGCGGCAAAAAATACAAAAAGTGTTGCGGCGCGAAGAGCTGAGCAAAAGCGGGCAAGGTTGAACAGAATTCATGGCAGGCATGCGGCTTGCTATGAATAAGATTCACCTTCGCCATGCTTCTTGTTCAACAACCCCTTGCCCAACCAGATCCTACGCTTCCGCAAATTGCGGTGCGGGTGGATCGGCTGAAGCTAGCCAAGCGCCTATGGCGTGCGACGGGCGAGGATGGTGTGGAATTCGGCTGCGAACTCGAGCGGCCGCTCCAACCGGGCGATACGCTCCACCAGACGGCCACCGCGCGTTACGTCGTCTTGCAGGAACCGGAGCGGGTACTCGAAATTTCGCTGGAAAATCTACCTCCGTCGGCCGCAGCAGGCGTGGGTTGGGCGATTGGGAATTTGCACCTGGAACTGATGTCCGAACCAGAACGATTGCTCGCATTGAATGAAAATGCGGTGCGACGCTTGCTGGATCGCATCGGCGTTTCCTATCGCGAAACGACGGAGGTTTTTCGACCGGGGCGTTTTGCCCGGAGCAACGACAAGGCATCTAACCACGCAACCGCCCATGAATTCGGAGCAAGCCACAAACATTGACAATGCAGGTTGGCTCTGCGGACTGCTGCAACTCGGCGACACCTTTTATCCGACGGGCGCATACGCTCATTCGTTTGGTCTCGAAGGATTGGTTGCGGAAGGCGTGGTGCGCGATCGCGAATCGCTCCGGCAATTTTTATCGATTTCAGTTTTGCCGTCGCTGCGGCAATCCGAGTTGCCGCTGGTCGTGCAGGCCTGGCGGGCCTTCGAAGCGCCGGATTGGGCAAAAATTGGCGAACTGTGCATTTTGGCTTCGGCCCTGAAGACTGCGCGGGAGGCTCGCTTTGCGGCGGAAAATATTGGACGTCAGCGCGTGGAGCTTGCGGCAAAACTACGCGGTCATCCCCTAGCGCAAGGGTTTTTGCAACGCGCGGAAGAAGACCGCTGGCCATTTTCTCCGGCGATGGCGTCGGCGCTTGAAGCACGCGTGCTCGGTGCGCCGATGGAAGCGGCGCTGGCCTCGGTTTATTATGCGACGATTGCGGGGTTGTTGGCCGCGGCGATGAAGTTGCTGAGGCTCGGGCAAAACGGAAGCCAGACGTTGCTCACGGAAATGATGGGTTTGGCACCGGAGATTTTTGCCGCCGCGCAAAAAGTACAGTTCGACGAAATCGGCTGGTTCAATCCCTGGCTCGATATCGCTGCGGCGCGTCACGAGACGGCGGAGGCCCGGCTGTTCATTTCATAATTAAAAAATTTTATCCATGACACGTCCTCCTCGAATTGGTGTGGGTGGCCCGGTTGGCTCGGGCAAAACCATGCTTTGCCTCAAGCTCTGTCAAAAACTGCGCGACCGCTACAGCCTCGGTGTCGTAACGAACGATATTTATACGCAGGAGGACGCGCGTTTTTTAAAGGAAGCGCGGGCGCTGCCGCCGGAACGCATCGTGGGAGTCGAGACGGGTGGGTGCCCGCATACGGCGATCCGCGACGATACGACGATGAACGAACAGGCGGTGCAAAGTCTGGAACGAAAATTTACCGATTTGCAGCTAGTTTTGGTCGAGAGTGGCGGCGACAACCTTACGGCGACATTTTCTCCGGAGCTGGTTGACGTGTTTATCTACGTGCTCGACGTGGCCGAGGGCGAAAAGATGCCGCGCAAGGGCGGGCCTGCGATCAAGTTTAGCGATTTGCTCCTGATCAATAAGATCGATCTGGCTCCTTATGTCGGCGCGGATTTGACGGTGATGGAGCGTGACGCAAAAACACAGCGCGGGGCGCGGCCATTTATTTTTTGCGACCTAAAACGTGAACACAACCTCGACGCAGTGATCGCGTGGATCGAGCGTGAGGTGTTGTTTGGAAAGGGAGTGAAGAAGTGATGGCCACAAAAGGCACAGAAGGCGCAGAGGCATTGCAGGCGCCGGAAACGTTTTCTTTTGACGCAAAGATCGCCAAGGACGGAACGCGAAGGTCGCAAAGCAAGCCGTCCGTCCTTCGCGCTCTTCATGTACAATATTGGGGACTGAAATCCGATAGCCGATGGAGGATTGGTTGAGAGTATGGCGGAATTTCACGGGCATCTTTCGCTAAGCGCTGAAGCGCGTGACAACGGTCGGACGGTGCTTGCGCGGCAGTCGTTTCGCGCGCCGTTTCATTTGAGCAAACCGTATTGGGACGGACACGCGTTGATCGTGCAGGTGGTCAACCCAACCGCTGGCATTCTTGAGGGCGATCGCTTGGATTCGGAGATAGCGATAGGTTCGGGTGCGTCGGTGCTGATGACGAGTCCGAGTGCGAGCCGGGTGTTTCAAATGCGCGGTGGCGAAGCGGAATGCCGGCAGCAATTCACCGTCGCGGATGGCGGATGGTTGGAATTCATGCCCGAGCCGTTGGTGCTGCACAAAGGTTCGCGTTACCGACAGCGCACGGATATCGCTGTCGCCGCGGGCGGAGAAATTTTCTTTGCGGATTTGCTCATGCCTGGGCGTATCGCTCGGGGTGAAAAATGGGCTTGGGAAAAGTTGCGACAGGAACTGACGTTGCGGGTGGCCGGCGCGTTGATCTTGCGGGAACGACTCGATCAGAGCGGGCCCGAATTGAAGGCGCTGGCGTCACTGGCCGGAGTGGGCGAAGGCGCGTGTTTTGCGAATGTTGTTTTCGTTTCGCCGCGATTGAAAGAGCGAGGCGATTGGCACGAACAAATTGGCATTTTGCACGGTGACGGCGTATGGGCCGGGCTGAGTCAATTGCGCGGCGAGTGTGGCGGGTGGAGCTTGAAACTGATCGCGCCGGACAATGTGGCGTTGCGTGCGGCGATGAAACGAGTGAGACAAATTTTGACGGCGGTATTGCCGCGGCTCGCGAGCGATCCCCGCAAGTTGTAAGGTACGCGAAGGCTCGTCACTTATGGCCGAAGCCAAAACGAAAAACGAGAGCGCTGGCGCCCATCGCCAGCAGGAAAAGGAAGATGGGCGAATCATAGCCGGAACGGAAATCCCAGATAAGATCGAGGCCGTCGCTGCCGGGCGGAGCGGCGGCCAACAGCGGACACGAAAAGGCCGTTGAAGTTGGGAGAAGGCGGGTGATTTTTTTCATGCTGCAATTTTCAGCATATCGTGCGCCAACGCCCGCGGACCGAACGGTGCGGACTAACCGAGTTTCAGGGAACCGAGCAGATTTTTTGTCAGAAACGCAGTCTGGATGGCGGAAAGTTCCTTCAGTCCTTTTTGGGCGACGCCGAGCAGTTGCTGGTGTTGTTCCTGGCTGAAGGTTGCTTCTTCGCCGGAAACCTGCACTTCAACGAACTGGCCCTTGCCGGTCATGACGATATTGGCGTCGACTTCGGCGTCCTTGTCTTCGACATAAGCGAGGTCCAACAACTCTTTGCCATCGACAAGGCCGACGCTCACGGCGGCGACGGAATCGACGAGGGGATTCTCGGCGAGCTTTTTTGCATCGAGAAGTTTTTGAATGGCGAGGCGGGCGGCGAGGTAGGCGCCGGTGATGGAGGCCGTGCGGGTGCCGCCGTCGGCCTGGAGAACGTCGCAATCGATCCAGAGCGTATTTTCGCCGAGCTTCTGAAGATCGAGCACGGCGCGGAGGGAGCGGCCGATGAGGCGTTGGATTTCCACCGTGCGCCCGTCGAGTTTGCCTTTGGCGATATCGCGCTGTTTCCGATCGAGCGTGCTGTAGGGAAGCATTGAATACTCGGCGGTGAGCCAGCCTCCCTTGACGCCCTGCTGGCGCATCCAGGTGGGAACCTTGGGTTCGATGGTTGCGGCGCAGATGACGCGGGTGTTGCCGAAGCCGATCAAAACGGAGCCGGTGGCATACGGCGCAAAGTTGGCTTCGAGCGTGATGGGTCGGAGTTGATCGGGACGGCGGCCGTCGGTGCGGGTGGACATTTAAAAGTTTAAGTCGGAAGTTTAAGTTGAAGCTAAGCGTGGCTCAGCGTTCGCGTTCGTCGGTGTTGGCTGGCGAACCGAGGCGGATGGTTTTTTCAGGGACGGCGGATTGCTGGGCCATGAACTCAATGAGGCGGTCGTTGAAATCCTTCGCGGGATCGTGGCCGGTTTTCTTCAACGCTTGGGTGAGTGCTGCGACTTCGACGAGACGGGCCATGTCGCGGCCGGGGCGAACGTAAAGGATGATATGGGGGATGCGCAGACCGAGGATTTCGTAATAATTTTCCTCGAGACCGGTGCGTTCCTCGACGGCATCGGGCGTCCATTCGAAGAGGGAAACGACGAGGTCGATGCGCTTTTCGACCCGGATGCTGCGCACGCCAAACATTTCGGAAATGTTGATGATGCCGATACCGCGGCACTCCATGTAGCCGCGGTTGAGCGGCCTGGAGCTGGCGATGAGTTCGCGTTCGTCGAGTAGTTTGATGACAGTGAGGTCATCCGCGACGAGCGAGTGGCCGCGCTCGATCAGGGCGAGCGCGCATTCGCTTTTACCCACACCACTCGATCCCCGTAAAAGCGTGCCGATGCCGCGAATGTCGAGCATGGTGGCGTGTTCGGTCGAGGAAGGAGCGAATTCATTGTCGATGCACAGCGTGGCGAGGTTCACGTAGTTCATCGTGATCATCGGTGTGCGGAAGAGCGGGAGATTGCGGTCCTGCGCGACGGCGAGCATCGCGGGCGTGGGATTGAAATTGCGCGTGAGCACGAGGCAGGGCACCTGGCGGTCGGCCATCTCGTTCATGATTTCAACCTGCTTGGGTTGCGCGAGCATCTTGAAATAGGTCATCTCGGCCGCACCCAAAACTTGAATGCGTTTGTTCGCGAAATACTTGAAGAAACCAGTGAGCGCGAGCGAGGGCCGGTTGATGCTTCCCTCGCGGATCAAGCGGTGCATGCCGCTGTTGCCAGTGATGAGCTCCATTTTGAGCTTTTCGCGATAGGACTCAAAAAAGTGGGCAACGGTGATGCCTTGGATGGCTTTCGGCATGGAAGAAGAAGACTAGAAAGACGGAGGAGACTTGGGAGACGAGAAGAAAGGAAATCGAAAGAGGGGAAGACAGAGAAAGAGGCCTTACATATTGAAGTCTTCGCCGAGGTAATATTTGCGAGCTTGCGGATCGTTGATGAGAAATTCGCTGGTGCCGTCGGTGAGCACCTTGCCTTTATGAATGATGTAAGCGCGGTCGACGATCTTCAGTGTTTCACGAACCTGGTGGTCGGTGATGAGAATGCCGATGCCGCGATCCTTGAGCGTGAGCACCATCTTCTGCACGTCGGCGACGGAAATCGGATCCACGCCCGCGAAAGGTTCGTCGAGGAGGAGGAATTGCGGATTGGTGACCAGGGCGCGGGCGATTTCGAGACGGCGACGTTCGCCGCCGGACAAGGTGTAGGCTTTTTGTTTGGCGACGTGCGTGAGGTTAAGTTCTTCAAGGTGGCGTTGCACGCGGGCGGCGCGGTCGCGATGCGGAATGCCGATCGTCTCGACAATGGCCAGGATGTTTTCCGCGACTGTGAGTTTGCGGAAAGTGGACGCTTCCTGTGGAAGATAACCGACACCGAGGCGGGCGCGCTCGTGCATGCGGAGACGCGTGGCGTCATTCTCCTTGATGAAGACCTTGCCCTTCGTGGCGGGGACGAGGCCGACGATCATGTAAAACGTGGTGGTTTTCCCTGCGCCATTGGGCCCGAGGAGACCGACGATTTCACCGGCGCGCACGCGGACATCGACGCCGGCGACGACGGTGCGTTCACCATAAATTTTCACCAAGCCGCTGGTTCGGATTTCCGCGGTGAGCGGAGGCGGGTTGACGGCTGGGCCGGGGGCGGGGGCGCGACGGTCGCTCATTTTTTCGCCGGGGTTGGAGGCGTGGTCGTTTGTTTGGGCGACGGTGTTGGGACAGTCGGAGTCGGAGCCGGAATGGTTGTCGACGGGGGCAGGGAAGGCGGCGGAGAATCCTTGTCGTAGCTGAGATTTTTGATGGCGGGTCCGGTGATTTTGACGTTCGAACCCGTCACGCGACGCTGCCCGCGCTGCAGTTCGAGATAGTCGCCCGTCGTGGTCCAGGGCCCTGAGTTGTCGATAACAACCGGTTTTTCGTAGAGAATGATTTTATCCTCGCGCGGGTAAACCTCGGCGCGGCCGCAATGGGCTTCGCGTTCGCCTTGCACAATGTGGACCTTGCCGACGGCGATGAGCGATTTGAATTTTTCAAAGGTGCCGATGGTGGCTTTCTTGTCGCCGAGGCGCTCGGCGAGGACGTCGAGACGGTCGCAGGTGAGCTTCATGTCCGTGCCGGTGACCGTGACATTGCCGGTGAAAATGGCGTGTTCTTCCGTGCCCGTTTCGTTGCTCCACATTTCGAGCTTTTGGGCGGTGATTTCGGTGGGTGTCAAAGGCGCCGCCGCTTCCTGCGCCAGAAGTGCGAGGGGTGTGACTGCGACGCCGAGAACTAGACAGAAGAGTGAGAGGCGCGGGAATTTCATTTGAGAATATTGCCGATGTTGAGGGTGCGGAAGACAACCTTCACATTGTTCTCGATGACAACGTGGCGGTTTTTCTTTTCGTCGGTTTCGAAAGTCCATTGGACGCCGGCGACGTCGAGATCGTCGCGGACGATGCGAACGCCTTCAGCACCTTGGACCTTGTAGCGTTTCTGGTTGAAAAACACGCTGGCAGTGGGCGCGAGCAAAGAAGTCTCGGCTTGGTTGGAGCCGTCCGGCTTGAAAATTATATACTGCATCGCCACGAGGTCGATTTGGTTGTCGTTGATGCGGCGAGCTTCGTTGCCACGGAGGAGGCTGATGCGGTTACCGTCATCGTTCAGCTCGGGGAGCTTGAAATTGATAATGGGCGCGTTGGCCGTTACGGCTGTTGGTTGGGCTTCGCACAGCAGCGGACTGAGCGCAAAGAGGAGAAGCGTGAAGGCGCGCAAGGTCATGGAGCGAAGGTTAGACCTTTGGCGGAGGCAATTTGTTCGCACACTTCGCGTGCAGCGCCGAAACCCCCGGCGCGTGTGGTGACGTGACGAGCCGCCTCAAGGACGTTGGGCATGGCGTTGGGGACGGCGATGCCGATGCCGGCCCACCGGATGGCGGAAATATCGATGGTGTCATCGCCAATGAAAGCACACTGTTCGGCGATCAGGCCGAGTTGCGCGGCGAGTTCCTGGAGGGCGGCGCCCTTGTCGACGCGGCCTTGAATCACGTGGGCGATTTTCAGTTCGTTGGCGCGGGCTGTGGTCGAGCCGGAGGCGCGGCCGGAAATCCAGGCGATTTGCACGCCTGCCCGGGCCAGGCGCACGAGACCAAAACCATCAAGTATGGAAAATTGTTTGGACTCGGTGCCATCGGACGAAATGGAAACTCGCCCGTCGGTCAGCACGCCGTCGACGTCCATCGCCAGCAGTTGGATCTTTGCCCACTCGGATTTTGAAGGTGTGTTTCCTTTGAACATGAGCAATCAGCCGATCCAGGCGGCGATTTTTTCGATAATACCGTCGCGCGTAGGGCGGAAGGCGTGTTCCAACTCGGGCGCAAACGGCACGGGCAGGTCGAGCGAAGCGATGCGCAGCGGCGGTGCTTCGAGCGAGAAGAAAAGTTCCTCGGTTAGGCGCGCAACGAGTTCGGCGCCGAAGCCGTGGGTGCGCCGGCCTTCGTGTACGACGACGAGGCGGTGGGTGCGCGCCACCGAAGCGCGGATTGAATCTAGTTGCAGCGGCGAGAGGCAGCGCAGGTCGAAAAGGTCGAAGGTTTTCTCGTATTCACCCGTCAAATACTCGCAAGCCTCCTCGACGAGGTGAACCATTTCGCCATAGGTAACAACCGTGGCAAAATCGCCGGCGCGCACCAAACGCGGTTGCCAGACGGCGCGGTAATTCGGGTCCCAAACGACGGGGCGTTTGCCGCGACGGTACAGGGCTTTGTGCTCGAAGAGCATAACCGGGTTGTTGTCTTCGTAGGCTGCAAGCGTGGCGTTGAAGGCATCTTGGGGTGTGCTCGGATAAAGCGCCTTAATGCCGGGCATCGAGAGGAAGAAGGACTCCAACTCCTGCGAGTGGAAGGAGCCAAAGGTCAGACCGCCACCGCACGGCATCCGGAGAACGAGCGGAACCGCCGCGCCGGACCGAAAATGATAGGTCGCGGCATTTTGGGTGATCTGCGTCGCGGCCTCGGTGGAGAAATCGGCGAATTGGAATTCCTCGATCGGGCGATGGCCGTTGAGGGCAAGGCCGATGGCATAACCGGTGCAGGCGCTTTCGGCGAGCGGTGTATTGAAAACACGACTACGGCCGAATTCCTTGTAAAGGCCGTCGGTGACCTTGAAGGCGCCGCCATATGTGGCGATGTCCTGGCCGAGTAGGAGCGACTCCATGCGTTCGGCAAGGATCTTGCGCAACGCGGCGTTGATCGCTTGAGCGGTATTGAGTGGTTCGGCTGTGGCCGGTGTGGGTTTCCAAACAAACGACTCGGGAGTGGCGGGGGCAAAAAGGTCGAGCTCCATGCCCGCCGGATTGGGCCGCGGCGTGGCGAGCGAAACCTTGATGCAGGCTTCAAGAAATTCCGAGAGCTCGGCGTCGAGCGCGTCGATGGCCTTGGCATGGCCGGCGGCGACGAGTTGAGCGCGAAATTTTTGGAGGGGATCGAGGGCTTGGATGGCGTCGAGCTCGCCGGGTTTTAAGTAGTCGCAGGTGTCGTACGCGGCATGGCCGCGGAGTCGTTGAACATGTGCCTCGATCAAAATGGGGCGCGAAGTGGAACGGACTTTTTCTATGGCGGTGGCGAGTGTTTTGGCAGTGCCAGGCACATCGCCGGTGTCGACTGAAAAACCCTCGATGCCGTAGGCGGCGGCGCGTTGAAAGAGTTCGACGTTGGAAAACTGTTCGCTGACGGGAGTGGAATAAGCGAAGCGATTGTTCTCGATGATGAAGATAACGGGCAGGCCGAGCAGCGAAGCGAGATTGAGCGACTCGTGAACGTCGCCGGTGCTGGAACCACCGTCGCCGAATGCGGCAAAACCGACAGCGGGTTTGCCGAGACGGCGTTGTGAGTCGGTCGAGCCGAGGACATTGGAAAGCATCGAGCCAAGGTGGCTGATCATCGGCAGGGACCGGGCCTTCGGATCGCCGCGATGAATGTTGCCCTCGCGCGCTTTGGTGGGGCTATCGGCGTTGGCGAAATATTGATTGAGGTGACTACAGAGATGACCGCTCCAAATAAGATGTCCGGCAAGTCCGCGGTGGGTGAAGGAAACGACGTCGTTGGACTTGTCAGCGAGCAGCGCGAGGGGAACCCAGAGTCCTTCGCTGCCTTGGCCGCCGGTAACGGTGCCTTTGATCAGGCCTTGGCGGAAAAGTTCGAGGATGCGATTGTCGGCGGTCCGCGCGAGTTGCATCCATGCGTAAATGCGCAGGAGAGCGGTGGCTGGATTTTGGGCGAGCTCGGCCCCACGAAGATCGTGTTGCGCGAGGATGGCGGGAGGTTTTGGAAGAGCCATGTCCGCGAAAACGCTGAGCGGGTAGAGCGGGGTGCGCAAGCGCGAGATTTTGGGCCAGTCAGGGCTGGCTACGGCCTCTGGGGGGCACGCCTTCCTCAGCCGGAGGGCAAAATTGATTAAAATTCCAACGCCTCGCCTGGTTTTAGCGCGTGCGCGACATGGCCCCGGGCAGTGGCAAGACTGACGAAGCGCAGCGGATCCACGCGGATGTTTTCGAAGGTATTGTAGTGCATGGGCAGCGCTTGTTTTGGCGTGAGGAGATCGAGGGCGTCGACGGCGTCGTCGATGCCCATCGTATACCAATCGCCAATGGGCAGAAGCGCCAGATCGAGGTTGGCGCGACCGATGAGGCGCATGTCGGAAAACAACGCGGTATCGCCCGCGTGGTAGATTTTCTTGTCGGCTATGGTGACGAGAAAACCTCCGGGCGTGCCGAGCGGAAGATTGCGGCCGGCGGGTTGTTCGAGTGCGGAACTGTGAATGGCCGGGGTAAGTTTTACACGCCCAAAGGGGAGAGCAATGCTGCCTCCTTGCATCGGATCGAATGTTTCAGCGCCGAGCTCGGCGAAATATCGGGCAAGTTCGTAAGGAGCGACGATAGGCGCGCGGTTACGACGCGAGATCTCCAATGCATCGGCGCAGTGGTCTTCATGCGCGTGGGTGCAAAGAATAAAATCGCAGCGGACGTCAGCGGCGCGGATCGATGCACTGGGATTGCCTTCCAGCCAAGGGTCGAAAAGCAAGCGGTGCGACCCGGTTTCGAGCAGAAAGCAGGAATGGCCGAACCAAGTGATACGCATAAAACGGACGGCTCAGTAGCGATCCATGATCTGATAAAACAGCCAGTAGGTGCCCACCGTGACGAGGGCCGAGGCGGAGGCTGCGGCGATCTGCGTCTCCTGCATGGGAGGAAAATAAAAATATGCGCCCCAGATGAGACCGTTCAAGAGCACCACGGAAAAAAGAAAGTCACGTCGCCGCCGATTGGGCAGGCTTTTGAGCTTTTTGCGCGGCACCTGGGCCTCGGCCGCGGCGTTTTCCAGGAGAATTTGGTCCACTGAGATGGTTTCGGTATTCGTTTCCTCGACCACCTCGATCTGTTTGGCTTTGAGCGAAAGGCTCTTCTTTTGCGGAAAAAACCTGGCAAGTAGTTCGGGTATTTCCCGCACGGCTTTCCAATCCTCCGTGCCCTCCGGTGCAAGCTGGGCGTCGGCGTCGAAAACGCGAACGGAGGCCATTTCTTCGAGAGCGGCATCGCTGAAGGGACCAGTTATTTTTTCACCAACTTTGAGGCGGAAGCGGGGCATGGTATTTGGAGACAGGCAAATACTAACCTGTTGATCCTGATGGCTGCAAACCGAGTTTTTTGGCGAGACGGCAAAGCTCGGATTTTTCATCCGCCGTCAAAACTGCAAACTCAGCGGCGATGCGAGCGGCGACCTTCGGGAAAAGTTTTGCGATCAGGCCGCGGCCGCGCGGTGTGAGGCTGACCGTAATGAAACGCAGGTCGTCGGGTTGACGCACGCGTTTGATCAGCCCGGCCTTCTCAAGATTGCTGATCACGAGTGTGAGATTTGCGGTGCTTTTCAGAAGTTTGGAGGCGAGCGACCCCTGACAAAGCGGCCCGAGATGGAAAAGCGTTTCCAAAACGGCGAACTGCGTAACGGTTAAATCGGCCGGAAGCGTTTCATGCACACGCGAAGTGACGGACTCAGTTGCGCGGCACAATTTAATGTACGCATCCAAGGAGGCGATTTCAGCCGGAGATCCTTGATAATGCGTAGGCATGTCCATACGGAATCCCCGAATAGTTCGATGTCAAACCATCGGCGCGCTTGCCCGTTAAGAGACGGCCCCGCGCAAACTTTTTGAGGAACCTTGCGTTCGCCAAATCCCGAACGATCCAAAGTAAGTAAACGAAAACGAAGAACCGCTTTTACCCCCAAAAGAATAATGCTCATCGCTCAGCCACACCACCTGCAACAGAGGTGCCAGCTTTGTTAACCAACCGGGAAAAATCCCAAGCGGGGTTTACCGCCGGGAGGCCGAAATACCGTTTGTCATCTAATGGATGACAAACAGGCTGGTTTCCCCGAGCTAACGTTTCGAGCAAACATTTCGGTCGGCGTTTGATGCGACTGGGCGACTGGAATTAGGACGCGGGACGCCGCCGTCGACGAGCCCACCGACTTAGGCTGGGTCGATTTTTTTGATGCGGGCGAGATGTCGGCCGCCTTCGAACTCGGTGGAGAGCCACGTCTTCACGATCTTGAGCGCTTCGGCTTCGGTCACCGTGCGTTCGCCGAGGGAAAGCACATTGCCGTCGTTATGAGAACGATTCCAGATGGCCACTTGCTCATTCCAGCAGAGGTCGCAACGCACGCCTTTGACGCGGTTGGCGACGATGGCTTCGCCGTTGCCGGAACCACCGAGGACGATACCGCGTTCAAATTCGCCACGGGCAACAGCTTCGGCTGTGGGCCGAATGAAATCGGGATAGTCGCATGCCGCGGCACTGTAGGTGCCGAAATCACGGACCGTATGGCCCTCGGCAAGAAGCATGGTTTTGATGCTTTCTTTATATTTAAAACCGGCGTGATCGGACCCAATGGCGATGGTGAATGTCTTCATGAAGTGAACTCGTAAAATGTCGGGTTGTCGGTATGTTAGGGTCAACCCCCAGTCAGCAAACAAAATCAGCTTCCTCCCCACGCTTATGAAATCCCAAGTCCTGTGCTTCGCCGCAGCTTTAGCTGCGTTAACTTTTGTTTTTGTCGGATGTTCCACTACGGATTCGCGCGTCAAAGACAACCAGGCCGCCTTCAACGCAGCCCCGCCGGATGTGCAGGCCAAGATTCGCGAGGGCAAAGTCGCCGTGGGCTTTACTGAGGTGCAAGTGTTGATGGCGCTCGGCAAACCCGATCGGCGTTACACTCGCACGACGGCGGCGGGCACGACCGACGTTTGGGCTTATGAGGATCACAAACCCTCTTTTAGTTTCGGCGTCGGCATGGCGAGCGGCGGTGGCGGCACGATGGTGGGCAGTGGCGTAGCCGTAGGCACGGGCGATCGCAGCGGGGATAAACTCCGGGTGATTATGACCGGCGGGGTTGTTACGGCCTTGGAATCGCGCGGACGTCCCTGATTTGGATAAAAACCGATCAATTCAACAACGACAAAAACCCCGGCCCATCGGAAAGATCGTGCAACGCGGCCGTTGGCCCATGCGAACGAAGCTGTTCCAGCGAGTAACGTCCGGTCGCCACTGCGATGGTGCGCGCGCCAACGGCTTTTCCGCACGCGATGTCGTGCGGTGTGTCGCCGATGACGAACACTTGGTCAGGGGTAAATTGCCGGCCGTGATAGCTGGAGGCGCGGCGCAGCGCGTGAGGCCCGAGGTCGTTGCGATCCTCGGCGTCGTCGGCGAAAGCGCCGAAGGGAAAAGACGACCAGAGTTGAAGATGGCTGAGTTTGATTTGCGCGCCGGATTGCAGGTTGCCTGTGAGCAGGCCTTGCGCGATGTCCGGCTGACTCGCGACATGGCGGACAATTTCGGCGACACCGGGCAGCACGCGGGCTCGCGGATTGTGCATTTCCTGAGAGAGTCCCTTCAAATATCCGTCGAGGAAGCGCCGAATTTCCCCCGCCGAAGCGCGGCCAAAATGATGTTCCAGAATGGTGCGGGCAATCCAGAGGTCCGTGCGTCCAAAATATTCGAGCCACGCGAAATCGTCCTCGATGCCGAATTCATGTTTCAGCGAAAAACGGAGGCCGCGTTCTCCGGCGCCGCCGGAATCGATCAGCGTGCAGTCAATATCCCAGAGCAGAAGTGTCTTCACATTAAAAACTTCATTCTCGCGGCCAGCCTCACCGGTTGCGAGCCCAAGCTTTCCTGAATAATTTATCGCCATGAAAACGTTCATTAGTTTCGTCGCCTGTCTCACTCTCGCCTTTCTGGCCGGTTGCTCCACGCCGGAAGCGCGGATCAATCAAAACCCAGAGGCTTTTGCCAAGCTTAGTCCTGGCGACCAGCAACTCATTCGCGAGGGCAAGGTCGCGGTTGGTTTTACTCAGGAGATGGTCAAGCTCGCACTCGGCGATCCAGATAAAATCTACACGCGCACCGATGCCAACGGAGTGAACGAAGCGTGGAGTTATACGACCTACGAGACGGATGCCGGCGTGATTTTATATCGCGGTTACTACCACCGTTATTGGTGCGATCCGTTTTATTATCCCTATTACGCTAGTTATGGTAACCGCCGGGATCGCGAATACCTGAAGGTGGTCTTCACCGAAGGCCGCGTTTCGTTGATCGAAAAACAAACCTGATGCCGCCCGTCCGGTCTCCTTTCAGAGAGCTTGATTGCAAGGTTTGCAGTTGACGCCAACGCGAGTCGTCCCAAAGGGCCGTGCCCCGTCCGCAATTCAATGGCTTAGGCTTTGAAAATGGTTCGGTCGGAGGCACGGCATGCCGGAAAAAGTTAAAACATCGACCGGCCCATCTATCAGTTAGATGGTTTTAAGTTTAAAGGCACAAAAAAGGCTGCGACGTGGATCGCAGCCTTTTGAATTTTAAATCGAAGCGTCTTATTCGGCGCTGATCTTGAACGGAATCGTCACGCGGGAACGTGCGGGCTTGCCGCGAACGGCGCCGGGTTTGAAGCGCCACTTGGTCGCAGCAGCCAGGCAGGCTTTGCCGAAGGCAGGGCTCGAAGCCTGTTCGACTTTGAGGTCGGTCGGGATGCCGTCCTTGCCAACCACGAGCGAGATGAGCGCTGAGCCGCCTTCGGCGCGCTGACTCGTCGAGAGATCGGGATCAGCTTGTGCGATCGGAGTCGGACGCTCGTCGAGTTCGCTCAACTTCATCACGCGATCCGAATCCTGCATGAGGCCGTTGAGCGTAAGGGTCTTTCCGCTCTCAACTTTACCAGTTAGCGTAACTGGGTCGCAGCCGCGGTAGGTGAGGGTAAAGCTCACGTTGCCGGGCGGGATGCCGTTGATCGTATGAGGCGTGGTGCCGATTTTGACTTGGTTGTCGCGGAGAATTTCAGCGCCTTGCGGGTTGCTGTTGATGACGACCGTGCCACCGGAGAACTCGCCATTCACGCGGCTCGAACCGTTGCGTTCGACCGTGACGGTTGTGGTGTAGGCTGGCCAATTTGGACGGCTGATTGTCACCTGATAGGATCCGACGGGCAGACCGGTGAGGGACGCAGGTGTCTGACCTGTACGCACGTCACTCGGATTGAAGAACAGCGTGCCGGCAGGTTTAACCTCGTAAGCGAGGTTGCTCGGATCGCTGCTCAGTTCGATGGCACCCACCTGACGTTTCAGGACAACGGTGCCGAGATCGGTCGTTTCCTTGTCTTTGATCTCGAAGGTACGGGTTTCGCTATCGTAACCCGGCATCGAAATGGTCGCGGTGTAGGGCCCGAGGCGCATGTCCTTGATGGTAAGGGGCGCGGTCTTGGTGCCGTAAATATCCACATTAACGGAGGCGCCAGCGGGGTCGGTGGCAACCACGAGAATACCGCGGCCGTAAATGAACTTGTTGCGCTCCTCGTCCTGACGTTTGCGCAATTCCTCAAGTTCACGCGCACGTTTGATCTCGGCTTCTTTTTCAGCCAGTTCGCGTGCTTTGCGTTCTTCGTCAGCCTTGCGTTGTTGTTCGGCGAGCTCGCGTTCCTTGGCCTTGATTTTGGCCTCGGTTTCAACGCGGATGCGCTCACGCTCCTTGGCTTCGGCCTCGGCCTTGCTCTTGCCGCTGATCATGAAGAACGCAGCGACGCCGATGACGGCGGCCACGCCGATCACGATCGGAATCAGCATATTGCTCTTCTTGGGCGGGAAAGGGGCCGCGGTGGCGGGCTTGGAGCCGCCGCTGACGACCGGAGCCGGGGAGGGTTTGGCGGCAGGAGCTGGTTTGGCCGGCTCGGGCTTCGGAGAGGGCTTCGCTGCGGGGGCCGGCGCAGCGGGCTTGGCTGCGGCGGCGGGTTTGGCGGGCTCAGCTGGTTTGGCTTGGGCGGGCGGGGTGCCAGCCGGTTTGGCCGGCGGCGTGGCGGGCTTGGCCGGCTCCGCCGGTTTGGCGGGCGGAGTAATGACAACCGCGGGTTTCGCCGGCGCAGGGGGCGTGGCGGGCTTGGCGGGGGGCGTTGCGGCCTTGGGCGGGTCTTGAATGATGGCCGGGATCACCGCGGGCTTGGCGGGTTCGGCTGGTTTTGCGGGGGCGGCGGGCTTGGCCGGCTCCGGAAGGATGGCCGGGATCACCGCGGGAGGCGGCGTCGCGGGTTTGGCCGGGGTCGGCTCGATCAAGATCGCCGGGATGATCGGAGCTGCGGCGACCGGAGTATTGGTAAGAATGGGATTCCACGGGCGGACACCGCCCGGTTGGGCGAATTCGTGGGTGGCAACAGCATTGAGCACACCGAGCCACGAGGGAGAAATGTCAGCCGCGCTGAGGCCCGCGCCGAACGCGAGGCCGCGACCGCTGGCCCATGCGGAGATATCAGGCGCGAATGGCGCGAGGCCGGTGCTTTTCGCGAGAGCTTGATTGATCCAGGCCTGGCGGGCGAGAAGGCCGGCGCAAACAAACTGGGCGGGATTGCCAAGGCCGGGGAGCGCGCCTTTGATGGCGGTGGCAAGTGGTTCGACGATGGCGGTGGAGGTTTCGCTGAAATCGTACGAATCGTTAAACATCAGACGGCCGGCGGAGCCCTTGAACTTCAGGCCGAGGGCGGTCTGGGTGGAACCAGCGAGTGTATCCAAGCCGACCGGTACGGTGGCCAGTGCGGTCACGCCCTGGCTCGATATCGCGATCAGGGTCGAATTGTTTTCCGAAACCTCGACGAGGAGGACGGTGTTCGTTTTCGCCGCGGTGGAGATGGCGCCTGCCAGGGTGAGCGGTGCGGATTGGCAGCGAACGAGTTCAAAGGTCCAACCGCGGAGCTTGCCGAGGGATTCTTCCGTGTTGGTGGAAGGCGAGGCGTCGAGCGCCCAGCGTGCACCGCCTTGGGGAACGAGTCCAGTGCCGGCGCCGAACCAAGCCCAATTGGCGGGCATGTTTTCCGCGCCCAGTGTGGTCCGGAGAAAGTTTTCGACCGCGTCGGGAGTGGCGACGCTCTTGCCTTGGGCGGCATCGGCCAGAAGGGTGCTGCGAGCTTTAAGGCGGAGCAGGGCGGTGGCTTTGGACCCGCCGCCGGCAGGGCGCAGCTCGTTGATCACGGCATCGGTTGCCGCCGAATCGCCAAGCCATACTTCCTTGATGGCCTCGATGGTGCGGGGCTTGGGGCCAAGAGTGGCTCGGGCAATTACCAAATTATATTCACCCAGTTCGACGAAGAATCCGATAGAGTCTGAAGCGCTCATTATGTTGAAGATACGTAGAAAGCTTTTTAGAAAAGAGGCCCGCCTGAGGCGTAATCTCTAAATAACTGCTGTAAAGGTAAAAGTCTTTGTGTCGTTGTTATTTTTTGAGTATAGGCTTGAAAGTCTGGTGAGGTAAAATCACCAGATTTACGAGAGATTGACGTTGTCTAGATTTCCCCTTCCGACAGAATGTATTAACTGAAAGACCAGTGAGCGCCAAAATCCTGCTAGTTCAACACAGCGACATGCTTCGCCAAGCCAGATCTTTGATCTTTGGCGGGGCCTTTTTCCATGCATTGTCATTGCGAGAGGCATCACAGGTGAACGATTACTTGGCGCGTGAGACGGTGGACGTGATTTTGGCGGATTGTCGGGGGGCGGATGCAAATGGTTTGGATTTTGTTGAGGCATTACGCAAGGCTCAACCGCGTGCAAAAGTGATTCTTGTGGCCGATGGTTTGGATTTGCCCACGGTGGTTCGTGGCATCCGTCTGGGAGTTAAGGATGTGTTCCAACCACCGCTCGACATCGAGGCGATGACCAAGCGCATCACGGACTTTATCGCCAAAGGCGACGGCGCGGGCGAAGCGTTGCGCAACGCCGACTGGAGTTCACTCGAAGATTTCTTCCAAGGTGGCAGCGGCACTCCTGCCGCCGAGGTTGCAGCCAAGACTCCGCCGCCCAAAAAAGATCGCGCGAAACCGTCGTCTATTGAGAGCGACGCGGTGCGGGAAGAACTGGCCAAGGAACGCGCCACTCTTTCGACGGAACGCGCCCGCATTGCCGAGGAAGCCAAAAAGGTCGAGCAACGTGTTGCCGCGCTTGAAGCCGAGCGCGCCACCGTGGCGGCCAACATGGCCAAGCTCGCCGACATTCAAAAAGCCGAGGCAAAACTCAAGCAGCGTGAAGACGCACTGGTTTCTGCTCAAGAACGTCTCCTGATGGATCAGGAGAAACTTGATGCCGAACAAGCGATGGTGAAACAAAATGCGGCGAAGAAAAAAGCCGACGACAGCGCCGCCGAAGCCGCCGAACGCAAGCGTTTGGAAGAGGAAAAAGAACGCCTTGCCGAGGAAAGCGCCGCTCTTGAGGCCGCCCGCAAGGAAATCGCCGGAGCCGAGAAAAAACTCGAAGAACTTCGCATCCTCCAAAAACAGCAGGACGCCGCGGCCAAGGCGCTCAAACAGGAGCGCGACGCGCTCGCTGCCGAACAAGAGCAACTGGCCCAAGAACAGGCGAATCTGGCCGCAGCCCTCAAGGAGCTCGACCAAAAGCGCAAGGCTGGAGAAACCCGCCAAAAGGAAATTGAGAAGGAGCAGCAGCGTCTCTCTGACATGGAGGCCTCGCTCATGGCCGATCAGGCCGCGCAGAAGAAATCCGAGCAACGCATCGCCGCCGAACGCGCCGAACTTCAAACCCAACTAGATGCTGTAGCTAAACGCGAAGCCGGAATCCGCGAAAAAGAAAGCCAGGCCAAAGCCTCGGTCGACAAGGCCAAGGCCGATGCCGATGCTCTCGTGGCCAAGGTTCGCGCCGAAGTTGCCGCCGAACGCGCGGCGCTCGCCGATTCTGAAACCGCTGTGGTGGCCGAGCGGGCCAAGCTCAAGAAAGCCGAGCAGAAGCTCGCCGTCGAAAGCACCGAGGTTGAACAACAAGCCGCCCTGCTCGCCGACCGCGAAGCGGCCTTGGCTGCTCAAGAACAGCAGATCAAGGCCAAGATGAGCAAGGCCGAGTCCGAGGCCGCCGCCCTCGTGGCCAAAGCCAAGGCCGATGCCAACAAAGAGCAGGCCCGCCTCGCCGATGCCGAAGCGGCGATCGAAACCGAAAAGGTCGCTCTCAAACAGGCGCAGCAAAAACTTTCGACCGACCAAGATTCCTTTAAGAAAAACGCCGCCACCTTTGCCGAGCGCGAAACAGCTCTCGCCACTCGTGAAAAGACGCTTCGCGACGAACAGGCCAAGGCGAAGGTCGAATTTGAAGCGGCACAGGCAGAAGCCGCCGCCATTCTTAAGAAAGCCAAGGCCGACGCCGAACAGGAGCAGCGCAAAATCGCCGAAGGCGAAGCCGCCCTCGTCGCCGCCAAGGCCGCGCTCAAGAAATCCGAACAGCAGGTTGTCACCCAGCGCACTGAACTCGAGGAAATGGAAGCCTCGCTTTCGGAACGTGAAGTCCTGATCAAACAGCAAGAGACAAAAGCCAAGACCGCCGTCGACAAGGCACAGGCCGAGGCCGACGCACTGCTCAAGAAAGCCAAGGCCGACGCCGAAAAGGAACAGCTCAAGCTGGCTGAACTCGAGGAATCCATTCTCACCGAGAAAAACGCGCTCAAGCAAAACGAGCAGCGCCTCGCTGCGGAACAAGCCGCGCTCAAGAAAAAGGCCGACGAATTTGCCGCCCGCGAAACCGCGCTCCGCGAACAAGAGGCCAAGGCTAAAAGTGCGCTCGAAAAAGCGAACACCGAGGCATCTTCGATCATCGCCAAGGCGAAAGCCGAGGCCGACAAGGAGCAGCAGGCGCTCGCCGAGATGGAAGCGTCGCTCTCCGCCGAGAAGGAAACGCTCAAGAAAGCCGAACAGCATTACGCCAAGGAGCGCATCGAAATTCAGACGCAGATGGATCAGCTCGGCGAACGCGAAGCCCTATTGATTGCCCGCGAGTCGAAACTCAAGCAGCAGGAGACGCAACTCGCCACGGCGCTCGACAAAGCCAAGGCCGAGGCCGACACCATTATCAAGAAAGCGAAAGCCGAAGCTGAAAAAGAACAGGCCAAGCTTGCAGAACTGGAAACGTCGATCGCGACCGAGCGCGCCACGCTTAAGAAGAACGAACAGAAACTTCTCACGGAGCGCGCCGAGCTTGAAGAACATTTGGCCACGCTCGAAGTTGAGAAGAAGAAGCTCGCGACCGATCAGGCTGCGATGAAGAGGCTGGCCGACGAAGCTCGCGCCAAAGTCGAAGCCGAACTCAAAGCCGGCAAGGACGCTATTGCCAAGGAAAAGTCCGAGTTCGCCAAACAGCGTGTCATCGTCGAGGAAGAACTCGAAACAGCCCGCTTGTCGGTTTCGCAGACCGAGAAAAAACTCAAAGCCGATCAGGAAAAAATCGCCGCCACCGAGGCAAAGATCAAAGCCATGGAGGCCAAGGTCAAAGCCGAGCAGGAGGAAGTCGAACGCATTGGCGCGGAAGTCGAAGCCTCACAAGCCAAACTCAAGGCCGATCTCGCCAAGGTCGAAGCTGCCAACAAGAACTTTGCCAAGAAGGAAGCCGAACTCGCCGACATCGAGTCGAAGCTCCAACTCGAAGAAGGCCGCTTGAAAAAGGAAGCCGCGAAATTCGCCCAGGAACGCAGCCTGTGGGAAGCCGAAGTGGGTTCCTTCCAAGACGAGAAAAAGAAGTTCGTCGATGCCACGGCGCAGTTCGAAAAACGCCGCAAGCAGGTTCTCGAACAGGCCAAGGCCCTCTTGGAACGCGACGCCGCGGGTTGAGTTCTTCTTGGCGCACACAAGTGGTTTAGGCTGGCGCCGCTGCGCCGGCTCTAAAAGCGCATGTGGTCCAATGCGGTTCGGTTCGGTCGGTTGGGCGCAGGAAAAACACACGTGTCTGATTTTGCTCTCGCGCAAAATCCTCCGTGGGTGTTGAACGGAGATCCCCACACATGAGCTCCATCAACCGATTCCTCCTCCAAAACAACCTCCGCATCTCCACCAATCCCTGTGTTAGTCCCGACTTCTGCCTCGATTGGCCTGCGCTCAGCGCGAAGTTGGTCAGCGGCGCGACGGTGAAGGTCTGGCCGAAGAGCCAGTTTACCACCGCGGCCGGCAAGTGGACGTTGCTCGAAGATCCTTTCAACGGCGATTGTGCCTGGAAACTGGTTCCTAAAACCGGCACCGGCCTCAAGGTTCTCGCGGAAGGCGTGAAAATCAAAGGAGGCGCGGTTTTCCCTGCGACTTTCTCGAACCTGCTTGTATTGAAAAACCTGGTACAAAAAGCCGACCCGGAATCGACGATCTTCGCGACGGCCGGCCAGAAGCTCGGCCAGAGCACGCTCGGCATCGGCGCACGCATGACCACGCTGCACTGGCCCGCGGTCGAATGGGCAATGAGCACGCTCGGCATTGGTGTTACCGCCAACCAGAATTCCATTCCGCGCGAACTCGTTTACGACGTGAACTCGATGCTCGACGGCAAACTCGACACGGTGCCATTTCCGTTTATCGGCACCAATGTTCCGGAAGGCCATCAGGGGCAGAGCGTCGAGGGCATGAGCCACGGTTGCGTGTTGTCGAAACTGAAAACAGGCTTCCACAAGCGCGGCATTGCTTGGAGCTTCAACGCCGACCACCAGCCGATCGGCGGCAAATTCGACGTGCGTGAAGACCAACTTGTCACCGGCTGTGTGCTCGCGAGCTATATCACTTTCGATCTTTCGCCTGAACTTGCGCAGACCAAAGTGCCGGACGATGCCGCCGGTTGGGTCAAGGCGAACGTGCCCACCGACCTTGTCGAAAAGGTTAAGGCGCGCGTCGCTTCTGTCGGCCTTACGGTCAATGAAACCGATCTGGCGAAGCTGCTCGCGTACGTCTGGCCCGCGGTGAAAAAGATGAAGGTGCGCGACGAAAAATATGCCGCGGCTCGCGCGAAACTTTTCACCACGAAAGTTGGCCGCACGTACCTGCGTGAACTTTCAATCGACGAACTGCCCGGCCTCACCACGCCGGAAACGACTGCCACCATGCTTTCGCTCTGCGAAGCGCTGGACATGAAGATCAACTTTGTCGCTCCAGCATTTGGCTTCCAGAAAAACATGCCTTATCCGGACAATGTCGCGCTGAAGGCGCTCATCGAGAAGCAGTGGGACGTCTGCAAAAAGTTCGGTTCCAGCATCGGTTTTCACTCGGGCTCCGGCAAATCGGCGGAGAACTATCAAGTCATGGGTCAGGTCACCGGCAGCAACCTGGAGATCAAGACCAGCGGCCGTTATACCTATGAACTGGGTCGGGCTCTGTTTGCCTCGACCAGCGCTGCGGACCAGATGCTCTGGAGCGATTGGTACAAATTTACCGTTGAACTCGCCCTCAAGGGCGTTTTCAGCGCCGATGCCACTGAGCAGAAGATGGCACGGATCTTCGTGGTCGACGCCCTCAGCAAATCCGGCAAGCCCACCGAGGTATTCGCCAGCGAAGCGACCGCTCGCGCGGCGATCGAGGCATTGAAGCCGAGTCCGGAGCATATGTTCTGGTTCGAGTACAACTTTCTCTTCATCCTCGCCGGCGGCGGCAAAGCAGAGAAGAGCGCGCTGGGCGATCATTCGCCAGCTGGTTACCAGCAGCGCGCGCGGTTCTACTCGATCAGCGATGAAGGCCGTCTGAATTTCCTGAAGAATATCGCGAGCTACATCGTTTTCCTGGCGGAGAACACCGCGCTGGCTTCCAAGAAAGTCTGCGCCGACGCCAAGAAAAAACTCGCCAGCTACAAAACGCTCGAAGCGATGCTGGACGGCGTGGCCAAGTAAGCGCAACCACCGTTTCCACCACAAAGGCCGGACGATTTGTCCGGCCTTTTTTTTATGCGCGCACTATGGAGTGCCAGCTTGAGTTCAAGCGGAACGAATTGGGTGCTTGATATTGAGACGGACGACGGGTGCCAACCTGTTGAAGCCGGATTTTTTGAGGCTGACCTCACCGCCGTACTTAGGCGGTTGTGGCTTTTAAGTTTTTGAATTCACTGAGTATCGCTGGAAATGTCGGTTTTTATAACGTTTGCCTGCGCTTACTTAGGCCATGCTGACGGGATGCGATGTCGGGCGGGGTTATATTCATAGAGGCATAGATAAATTTAACCCAACTTCCCCAATGAAAACGCTCCATGGCTTTGCCCTGTTGTTGGCGGGACTCTTGGTGAGCCCGGCCCTTTCGCCAGCGGTTTTTGCCGCCGAGGCTTCGGATAAGAGACTAGCAGTGATACAGACCACCGAACCATTCGTGCGCACCAGGATTGCCCAAGTCCTGCCCGCCCACGCGCAAGTTCGTTTGTTGATCAACGTGGACGCGACCGGAAAGCTCGTCGACTGGTTGTTGCTCGATTATTCCGAATCGATTTTTGCCGACGCCGTTGTGGACGCGGTGAAGCAGTGGAGATTCGATCCGGCGACTTACAAGGGCACGCCCATCGGCACGCGGACAACGCTGGTCTTCAATTTTGAAACAAATGGGCAGGTCGTATCGATGACTTGCCTGGATATGATCGATGCCTACATGAAAAACTTTACAAAGGACCAGATGGTGAAATGCGTGGTTCCGGGCAAGGAACTGGACTCCGCACCAAAGCCATTGGTTATGGTTTCGCCGCTGGCGATTCCGGCCGAACTAGCGGCCGGCGCCTCGGGTGTCACGGTCGATTTTTATATCGACGAAACCGGACGTCCCCGGATGCCCGCGGTGGATGTGAAGGAAAACGATCCGATGGCCCTGGCGTCGCTCGCCGCGATCGAGCACTGGCGGTTCACGCCGCCGACGAGCAAAGGCCGCCCGGTCACTGTTAGAGCAACTCAGTGGTTCGATTTCAGCAAGACGACGGTTGCGGCAAAATAGCGCCTAGATCCCGTGGAGCGCGCTTTTGCTGACGGCGAGGCCGGCTTCCTTGACGGCCTCGCTCATGGTTGGGTGGGCATGGATGGTTCGGCCGAGATCCTCGGCACTGCCGCCGTAGACCATATGGGTGACAACTTCGCTGATCAGTTCGCCTGCGCCGCGGCCTAGGATTTGCGCGCCGAGAATCCGGTCGGTCTTGGCATCGGCGATGATTTTTACGTAGCCGTCGGTGGCATCGGCTGCAATAGCCCGGCCATTGGCGGCGAAGTTAAATTTACCGACGTTGACCGCGATGCCCTTGGCTTTTGCCGCGTCTTCGCCAAGCCCGACACTGGCGACCTCGGGATCGGTGTAAACGATCGCGGGGACAATGTCCCAATCGATATGACCGGCCTTGCCGGCGATCCACTCGGCGACGGCCACGCCGTCTTCTTCTGCCTTGTGCGCGAGCATGGGACCGGCGACGACATCGCCAATGGCCCAAACGCCTGCGACGTTGGTGCGAAGGTGGTCGTCGACTTTGATGCGTTTCTTTTCGTCGAGTTGCACGCCAGCTCGTTCGAGGGCGAGACCGTCGGTGAACGGACGGCGGCCAACGGCGACGAGGATTTTTTCGGCGGGAAATTCGAGGAGTTTTCCGTCGCGTTCGGCATTGAGGACGCTGATAAGGCCGTGACTCTTGATCCCCGTGACCTTGGCGCCCGTTTCGATTTTCAAGCCTTGCTTCTGAAGCAGGCGGGTAAAGTTGCGCACGATGTCGTCGTCGTACGTGGCGGCGATTTTCGGCAGCGCCTCGACGACAGTGACGTCGGAACCGAGCCGGGCCCAGACCGAACCAAGTTCAAGGCCTATGGCGCCTCCGCCGACGACGACGAGACGTTTCGGCACGGCGTGGAAGTCGATCGCGTGGTCGCTAGAGACAACGGTTTCACCGTCGAACTTCATGAAAGGCAGTTCGACTGGAGCTGAACCGGTGGCGATGACGATGTTTTTGGCGGTGAGGCGTGAAACATCCTTTTCGCCACGAACTTCGACGGTGTTGGCCGATGTGAATGTGGCCGTGCCAGTGATGACGGTGACCTTGCGAGCCTTGGCGAGCGCGGCGATGCCGCCGGTCAGTTTGGTGACAACGGCGTCCTTTTTCTTGAGCATCGTGGCGACGTCGAAGGAGACGGAACCGAGCTTGATACCATGTTCGGCAGCGTGTGTCTTGGCGAAGGCGAATTGTTCGGTCGAGTGGAGGAGGGCCTTGCTCGGGATACAGCCGACGTTCAGGCAGGTACCCCCGAGGGCGGAACGTTTTTCAATGAGGGCGACGTTGAGGCCGAGTTGTGCGGCGCGAAAGGCGCAAACATAGCCGCCGGGGCCGGCGCCGATGACGATCACATCGTACGATGTGGGTTGGGGGGATTGGGAGGACATGGACGATGTGATCGAGTTGAAGTTGGAAGGTTAAGTTGAAGTGGGAAAGGCGCGGGAGGTCGTGCGCTTCAACTTGTCACTTAAACTCTCCTGAGCATCAGATGCTCAGGAGCAGGCGAGCGGGGTCTTCGATGGCTTGCTTCACTTTTACGAGGAAAGTGACGGCTTCGCGGCCGTCGACTAGGCGGTGATCATAACTAAGCGCCAGATACATCATCGGGCGGATCACGACCTGGCCGTTGATGGCGACAGGACGATCATTGATGGCGTGGAGGCCGAGGATGGCGCTTTGCGGGGCGTTGATGATCGGCGTGGACAGCATGGAGCCGAAGATGCCGCCGTTGGTGATGGTGAAGACGCCGCCTTCGAGATCGGCGAGGGTGATTTTGCCATCGCGGGCGCGCTTGGCGGCGTCAGCGATGGATTTTTCAATATCGGCCATCCCGAGTGCATCACAGCCGCGAATGACGGGGACCATGAGACCCTTCTCCGTGGAAACAGCGACACCGATGTCGTAATAATGGTTCTGGACGATGGTTTCGCCGTCGATTTGGGCGTTGATGGCCGGAACTTCCTTGAGGGCGTTGACAACGGCCTTGGTGAAAAACGACATGAAGCCGAGCTTGAGGCCGTTTTTCTTCACGAAGTCGTCCTGGTATTTTGCGCGCAGGGCCATGACGGCGGACATGTCGACCTCGTTGAAAGTCGTGAGCATGGCGGCTTCGTGCTGGGCTGAAACCAGGCGCTCTGCAATGCGCTGACGGAGCGGGGAGAGTTTTTTGCGGGTTTGCTTTTCGGAGGACGGGACGGAGGCGGCTGGCGAGACGGACGTGGGCACGGAAGGTTTTTCAGCAGGAGTGACTGGCGTGGCAGGGATTGGAGATTTGGGATTCGAAATTTCAGAAGCGGCTGCCGTGGCCTCCGAAGCCTTGGCGGTGGAGGCCGAGAGCATGTCTTCCTTGGTGACGCGGCCGCCTTTGCCGGTGCCGGCTAGTTTGGCTGGATCAATTCCTGTTTCCTCGGCGAGCCGGCGCACGGCGGGGGAACGGGGCAATTTGAGTTCCGCGGACTGGGCCTGCGTGACCATGGGCGGAGCCGAATGCGAATCGACGCCGGTCGTATCGATCATGGCGACGAGCTGACCGATTTTGACGTCGGCCCCTTCGGCGATTTTCACGGAAATCCGACCACCGGCCTCGGCCGTGGCCTCTGAGGTGATTTTGTCGGTTTCGAGTTCGAAGAGAGGCTGGTCTTTTTTGACGTAGGCGCCGTCTTTCACGTGCCATTTTGCCAAAACGCCGGAGGTGATCGATTCGCCCATGGGCGGGATTTTAACTTCGAGCAAAGCCATAGGAATTGGGGTTTTAGAGATTAAAGGCGTCTTGGAGGAGGGCCGCACGCTCAATCTTATGGACGGCGAGGGCGCCGACGGCGGGCGAGGCACCTGCGTCGCGGCCGGCGTATGTCGCTTTGCGGCCGAAAATTTCTTCGATTTGCGGAGCGATGTACGACCAAGCGCCCATGTTTTGCGGCTCTTCCTGGCACCAGACGAGATGGTTGGCGCGTCCGTACTTGTCGATTAGCGCAGAGAGACGGTTGCGGTGAAGCGGGTAAAGTTGCTCGATGCGGATGATCGCGGTGTCGTTGACCTTGTTCTTTTCGCGATACTCGACGAGATCATAGTAAACCTTGCCGGAGCAAAGGATGATGCGGCTCGGTTTGGCGGGAGCGAGTGGATCGTCCAGGATTTCCTGGAAGGAGCCGGACGTGAATTCGCCCAACTTCGAGACGGCGGCGGGATGGCGCAGCAGCGACTTGGGCGACATGATGATCAGCGGCTTCTTGAAATCGCGGTGCATCTGGCGGCGAAGCGCATGGAAGATTTGGGCCGGCGTGGTGAGGTTGGCGACCTGGATGTTGTTCTCGGCGCAGGCTTGCAGGAAGCGTTCAAGGCGAGCCGAGGAGTGCTCGGGGCCCTGTCCTTCATAACCATGAGGAAGAAGTAAAACGATGCCGCTGTTGCGCTGCCATTTTGACTCTGAGGAAACGATGAACTGATCAATGACGACCTGGGCTCCATTGGCGAAGTCGCCGAACTGGGCCTCCCAGATGCAGAGCATGCGCGGGTAATCGAGCGAATAGCCATAGTCGAAGCCAAGCACGGCGGCCTCGGAGAGAAGCGAATTATAAACGCAGAAACGCTCCTGCTTCTCGGCGAGGTGCATGAGCGGCACGTATTTTTCGCGCGTTTCGTGATCGTAAAGCACCGCGTGGCGATGGCTGAAGGTTCCGCGTTCGCAGTCCTGTCCGGAAAGGCGGACGGGAATTCCCTCAAGAAGCAGCGTGCCGAACGCGAGGGACTCGCCAAGGCCCCAGTCGATCGAGCCCCCGTCCTTGATCGCTTGCGCACGGGTTTCGAGAAGGCGCTTGATCTTGGGGTTGGTTTTGAAATGGGCGGGGACGTTGGTCATGCCGCGCACGCATTGTTCGATGAGGGCTTGCGGCACGCCGGTTTGGACGGCGGTGTGTTGGTAGACGGGTTGAAAAATCGCGGTGGACCCGCGGAATTTCTCGGTGGGATCGTGCTTGGCTTTTTCCGCCTCGGCGGCCTTCGCCTTGGTGAACGAGGCTTCCATCGCGGAGGTGTATTCGGCCTTGATCGCGTCGGAATCGGCCTGCGTGATCGAACCTTCGGCGACGAGCTTCTCGGTGTAGAGGGTCGAAAGCAGCGGATGGGTCGCGATTTTCCGGTAGAGAGTGGGTTGGGTGAAGGCTGGTTCGTCGGTCTCGTTGTGGCCGTGGCGGCGGAAGCAGTACATGTCGATCACGACGTCGCGCTGAAACTTCATGCGGAAGTCGAGCGCGAGCTGGGTCACAAGACAGACGGCCTCGGCGTCGTCACCATTCACATGGAAAACGGGCGCCTCGATCATTTTCGCCACATCGGTGCAGTAGCGGGTCGATCGGGCGTCTCCGGGCAGTGTGGTAAAGCCGATCTGGTTGTTGATGACAAAATGGATCGTGCCGCCGGTGCGATAGCCCTGAAGCTGGGAAAAATTGAGCGTTTCTGCGACGACGCCCTGGCCGGCAAACGCGGCGTCGCCGTGTATCAGGAAAGGCAATACCTTGCGGCGTTCGGCGGTGTCGCCGCGGATGCGTTGGCGGGCGCGGGCTTTGCCCTCGACGACGGGATTGACGATCTCAAGGTGTGATGGGTTGGCAGCGAGACGGACTTCGACCTTCTTGCCTGCGGCGGTATCGAGAATGGCTTCGTAACCAAGATGGTATTTCACGTCGCCATCGCCGCCGACGGCGTGGGGAATGTAGTTTTCCGAAAATTGTTCGAAGAGAACATCGAAAGGCTTGCGAAGAATGTTGGTCAGCACGCTGAGACGGCCGCGATGGGCCATGCCCATGACGATTTCCTCCACGCCGGCCTGCGGGCTGCTTTCGATCAAGGTATCGAGCGCGGCGATCATCGTTTCGCCGCCTTCGAGCGAGAAACGTTTTTGTCCAACGTATTTCGTGTGAAGAAATTTTTCGAAAAGCTCGGCCTTATGAAGACGGCGAAGAATGCGGAGCTTTTGAGTTTTATTGAATTGGGGACGCAGGCGGGTCGGTTCGATGCGTTCCTGAAGCCAGCGGCGCACTTCGGTGTCCTGGATGTAGACGTATTCCACGCCAATATGGCCGCAGTAGGTTTCGCGCAGGCTGTCGACCAAGTCGCGCAATTTCATCAGGCCGCCATTGAGATAGTGGCCGACGTCGAAACGATCGTCGAGATCGGCTTCGCTCAGCTTGAACTCGCTGAGTTGCAGTCTCGGCGATGGCGGTGGCGGAGTGCTGAGCGGATCAAGGTGAGCTTGGTGATGGCCGATGGATCGGTAATGGTAGATTAGGCTGTGAACTTGGGATTGCTTGAGGCTTTGCGGAAGCGAGGTGGCGGGAGTTTCCGAGGTAATGGGGCCGGAAACGCCATTGATCAGGTTGCCGCTGGTGCCGAGGGTGAAGCCTTGAAAAAAAGCGCGCCACGTGGCGTCGACGGATTCGGGATTCTCAAGCCAGGCGCGATAAGAGGATTCGAGAATGTCGGCGTTGGCACGCGTGGGGAGCGTCATGGAATTCATCGGAAGGAAAGATTTGGAAAGTGGTGGAACTAGGAGGCTCCCGCATTAACGAGCTTTATACGGGGAGTGAAAAAAAGTGAACTCCACCTGACAAATGGTTCAAGTCGATTACCCATTGTATAGCCGTCCTGCGCCTACTTTGCAGGAAAGTTAAGACACTGATGGTAAACCGATAATTACAGGTAATAACCCGCATGGAAACTGAGATCAAAGCATCGCTAATCAATCTAATGGGTGGCATTAAAGCCGCTGATGGAAAAGTCATCGTTGCGGCGACATCGCGGCTGGATGAGCTGGTAGCGCTGAGCCGAAGCAGACTGCATCCGCAACTCGTTCACTTTCTAGAACGGCGGAGCTACGACAAGGCCTTGCAGTTTCTCTCCGGCGTCAGCGATATCCCGGCTGGAATTTGTGGCGGAGGCAAAGTAAAGACGGGGCCATAAATGAGCTCCTCGAACAAGATTCCGACCGATGGCGGACAAAGTCTCGGGCAAAATTCCTTCGCCGCGCTGGACGGATTGTCGCTGCCTTCTAATGGAGCTGCGCCCCAGCAGCCTGCGGTCAATTTAACTCAAAAGGCGGCGCCGGAGGCTCCGGCCAAGAATCGCGGACGGGTCGACATCTTGCGCGAAAAAGCCGGACGCGGCGGAAAAACGGTCACCGTGGCCACGGGTTTTGTCGGTATCGGCTTGCCGGAAAAAGAAGCCCTCGCGAAAAAAATGCAGAAAGCGGCTGGTTCGGGTGGAACCGTGAAAGACGGCCGCATTGAAATCCAAGGCGACAAGCGCGAAGTGGTCGCGCGTATTTTGACCGAGGCCGGTTTCCGGCCGGTCATGGCCGGCGGATGAAGAAACTTTAATTTCCTGAATCTCGCAGAAAAAACGGAGCGCGCGGAGGGTGCGCAGATCTGCGGACAATCCCCGCTATCCCGCCTACCGCGAACTACTTTCTGTGTATCCGCCGCTCCACTTCAATTTGGCGCGCATGACGGAGAAATGGGAATAATCGAGACGCTGCACCAGCGGAAGTTCCTGCTTTGCCACGGCGATTTCGATGGGCGAACCTTCGCAGGTCACAAGGTTGCGCTGACCGTCCATGGCCACCAGCAGGCGGGAGGGCTCGCTGCGATTGACGACCCGGAGCTTCACATCGCCTCGGAAAATGATGGAGCGATTGCTCAGCGTGTGCGGACAAATCGGCGTCATCGCGATCACGCCCGCGTTGGGATGAATGAGGGGGCCGCCGGCGGAGAGATTGTAGGCGGTCGAACCCGTTGGCGTGGAAAAAATCAGACCGTCGCAAACGTACTCGGTGACGAGCTCGTCATCGGCGAAAACCTCCAAGCGCACGAGGCGCGAGGTGCGCTCGTCCTTGATGAGGACATCGTTAAGCGCAACGTCGTGCTGGTGGCCCTCGCAGGAGGAGCAGCTAAGCAGTGAACGTTTTGCGAGGCGAAATTCGCCGGCGAGCAGCGATGGAAACTGTGCGCGCACTTCATCGGCGGAAAATGTCGTGAGGAAGCCCAGGCTGCCGCGGTTCACGCCGATGATCGGCACTTGTGCGCGGGCGGACTCGCACACGACACCGAGCAAGGTGCCGTCGCCACCGATCACGCAGCAGGCATCGCAGCCTTTAAGAAAACCCGTGGCTACAGGGAATTGTTCGGTATGGACTATGCGGATACCGCTGGCCTTGGCCATGTCCATCAAAGCCTGGGCAAGTTCGCTGGCGCCGCTTTTTTGGGCGTTTACAACAAACGCGAGGCTGCGGATGGGTGTCATTGGGTGCGGGAGAGTTTGACGGTGTGGTCGCTGTATACTCCGTGTCGGAGCTTTGTATCTCTGTGCCTTAACGGATTGGAGGGTGCATGACCCGGCGCTGGATTCAAGTTTTTCGCAGTCCGATCAGGAATTCGCGATTGCCGTCAGTTCCCGTGATGGGGGAGTCCATTGAACCGATGAGTGCGGAGCCACCCAGCTCGCCGAGTGCAAAGGCAGTGATGTCGGCGAGCACGGCGTTTTGCACAGCGACATCGCGAATGACGCCGCGGCCTTTGTCGACCTCGGCTTTGCCGGCTTCGAATTGTGGCTTAACGAGTGCGATCAAGGTTCCGCCGTTCCGCACGAACGGCCATACGGCGGGTAGCACGGCCTTGAGCGAAATGAACGAAAGATCCATGACCACGACGTCGAACTCGTCGCGAGGCAGAAAACCGGGTTTGAGATGGCGGGCGTTGACCTGTTCGAAATTGGTGACGCGAGGATCGGCTCGGAGCTTGGCGTGCAGTTGCGCACGGCCCACGTCGACACAGGTCGCGGTTGCGGCACCGGCTTGTAACGCACAGTCGGTAAAACCTCCGGTGGAGGCGCCGACGTCCAGCAAGTGCGCACCGCGCAGATCGAGCGGAAATTTTTCCAGGAAGCCCGCAAGTTTTTCGCCGCCGCGGCTCACGAAACGGGGCGGTTGTTCGACAACGAGCTCAACATCGTGAGGATATTCTTTGCCCGGTTTGTCGAGACGTTCGGTGCCGCGCAAAACGCGTCCCGACATAATCAAACCCTTGGCCTGCGAACGCGTTTCCGCCAGGCCTCGGGCGACGAGCAATTCATCCAAGCGTTGTTTGGCGGCGGGCATTTAAACAGGACAGGAAACGCAGTTTGGCCGGGGCGTCGATGCGATAAGCGGCGGCTTATGAATTGAAACCGCACAACAAGGGCGCGCGCTTTCCGGCTTCCCTGTGCTCCGTGGATTGCCCTACGGTAGCGTTTCCATGTCTCAAGCTCCTGACGCGCCTTACGATCCTTACGACCAGCCGCCAACGTTTATCGACAAACATCGTGATTGGATTTGGGCGGCGGGCGTGTTTATCGCGACAATTTTGCTAACCGTTTTGGCGTATCCGCCCAATTTTCCGGAATTCGGCTACGCCTTTGCCGTGCCGGCGATTTTTTGGGCGTACATGAAGCCCGACTTCAAACTCTATGCGGGCACCATGGCTGCCGCGCAAATGATCGCATGGACGGTCATGTTGGGCTGGTTGCATCATGTGACCTGGTTCGGTCTTTTGCTTCTCGGGCCGTTTGTCGGCTTGTGGGTGGGAGTCTGGTATCTGGCGGCTTGGTGGACGATGTCGCGGATGGTTGGCCGGCCCACGATAAACCGCCTCGTGATCATGCTTGGCCTGGCGGCGTTGTGGGTCGTACTGGAGTGGACGCGCAACTGGTTTCTCACCGGTTTTCCCTGGATGCCGCTTGCGGCGACGCAGTGGAAAATGGTGAGCATGTTGCAAATTGCCGCCTATACGGGTTCGGGAGGTATATCATTCGTGATCATGGTGGTGAACATCGCGTTTGCCGCTTATGCGCATCGGCTTTTTCGCGAAGGCGCACGCGGCTTCAACAAGCGCAGCCAGGAATTCTTTTTCGCGCTGTTCCTTGTACTGGCGTGTTTTTGCCTCTTTCTCGTGGTTGTAACGAATCGCAAGCATTTCACGCAGCCGCTCGCGCGCATTGCATTTGTGCAACCGTATATTCCGCAGGCCGTGAAATGGGATGAAGCGAAGGCTCCGCAGATCATGCAGACAATCGAGGAGTTGACGTTGCGGGCGGGGGCGACGAACCCCGATCTCATTCTGTGGCCCGAAGCCGTGACGCCATACGCGGTGAAAGGCATGCCCGCGATGCAGAAGTGGACGGAAAATTTGGTCGTCCGCGCACGTGTGCCGGTGCTGATGGGTTCGGTTGAAGTCGCAAATCCCAACACTCCGCAGGAAATCTGGCGCAATGGCGCTTTTGTGATCGATCCTGAAAACGGACTTCTCCCAACCAGTTATGCGAAACGACATCTCGTGCCCTTTGGCGAATATGTGCCGTTACGCCCGCTTTTTGGCTGGTTGAAGAAATTCACTGAGGTGAGCGACGGAGATTTTACTCCAGGCAACAGCTCGGCGACAATGCTGGTTAAATCAGCCGGCGGAGCGTTCACGATCGGGTCGCTGGTTTGCTACGAGGATATTTTCCCAAACTTAGCCCGGCAAAGCGTGCTCGATGGCGCCGATGTACTTGCAGTCGTGACTAACAACGCTTGGTACGGCGAAGGCGGCGCCGCTTATCAACACGCGGCGCATTCGGTCCTGCGCGCCGTGGAACTTCGTCGGCCGGTGCTTCGGTGTGGCAACGGTGGCTGGAGCGGCTGGATCGACGAGTATGGCAACATCTGCGCCGAACTGAAACGTCTTCCTGACGGCGTCATCACGACGAAGGTGAAACATGACCCGGCCGACAAGGAGCTTGACGCTGGTTCGGTCTATTTCCGTGGCACGGCCACGGTCAACGTCAGCTACGACAATCGTTTTCGTGGCACGCAAAGCTTTTACGCAGAGCATGGCGACTGGTTCGTTTCCTTCTGCGCGGGATTGGCCTGTTTCGCCTATTACGTCGCCTTGGTCTCCAAAGTGGCGAAGAAACCGGCCGGAGAAGAATAATGCGAAGCGCTTTGCCCGTTTAAGGCGATTGCGCGAGTTGCTCTCCCAAAGACAGAGTAGCCTAAGAGGTTACTTTGCATGTGGCCGTTCACTGTAGGATAAATCGTTTTTTCCGTGCGCGCAGAAAGAAGGTGGTTTGAATCGGGATACTTATTATGTCGCGTGTTTTTCCCGAGGCCAGAGCAACGTTGACGCTCGCCGTGCCGATTATCCTCGGCCAGGTGAGCCAGATGCTCATGGGCACGGTCGACAGTCTCATGATCGGGCAGGTGGGCAAAGTTCCATTGGCGGCCTCGGCTTTTGCGGGAAGCGTGTTTGGCTTTTTCTACGTGAGCAGTCTCGGGCTGTGCTTTCCGGTCGCCGTCCTGGTTTCTCGCGCGCACGGCGCAGTCCAGCCGAAAGAATGCGGTGAGTGGCTGCGACATGGCCTAGCGGTGGCAACAGGTTGTGGTTTGGCCACCGCGCTGCTGATGGAATTCTTGGGCACGCAACTGCACCGCTTCGGGCAGCCCGTGGAGGTGGTCGAGGCGGCACAGCCGTTTTTTTCATTAATTGCAGCCTCGTTGATACCGGCCTTGATGTTTCAAGCATTTCGTCAGTTTTCCGAATCACTCGGACGGCCGTGGCTCCCGATGGGCATTATGCTCGGTGGTGTGTTGCTGAATGTCGTGCTGAACTGGATACTGATCTACGGCAATCTGGGAGCGCCAGCGCTGGGTTTGACGGGAGCTGGAATATCAACACTCGTGGCGCGCTGGGGCGATTTGCTTCTGTTGTGGTTTTTCCTGCGTCGGGATCAAACGATGCGCCCGAATTGGCCCGTGCATTGGTGGCGGCGACTGGAAGGGCAACGGCTGCGCGAGCATCTCAGCATCGGTGTACCGGCCTCGGGACAGCTGGTGTTCGAAGCAGGTGCCTTCACCATGGCGGCTTGGATGATGGGCCGGCTGGGAACCGTGGCTTTGGCTGCGCACCAAATCGCGCTGAGCTGTGCCGCCACGACCTTCATGTTTCCGCTGGGGTTAGCCATGGCGTCGGGCATGCGCGTGAGCCAAGTGATCGGTGCGGGCAAGCGCGAGTTGGTTCGTCCGATTGGTTGTGGTTCCTATGCGATGGGTTGCCTGGCCATGGGGACGTTTGCGCTGGTATTCTGGCTGGGTGGAACGTGGATCGCGCAACGGTTTGTCGATGATCGCACAGTGGTGGCACTGGCAGCGCGATTGCTCGCGGTGGCTGCGCTATTCCAGCTTTTCGACGGTGGTCAGGTGGTGGGTGCGAGCCTATTGCGCGGACTGGCCGATATGAAAGTACCGACAGCGATTACCTTTGTTGCCTACTGGTGCGTAATGCTGCCAATGGGCTATTGGTGCGGCGTGCGAGCGGGTAACCCGCTGGGCGTCTGGTTGGCGCTGATCTTTGGTTTAGGCGTTGCAGCGGTACTGCTGGCCTGGCGGTTTTGGTCAAAGACGCGTGTATCCCGGGGCTAGGGGCATACATTGAGCCGCTGATCGCGTGCCCAGTGTTTTTGTCAATTTTGTGCGGTTTTTCTACGGTCGGACGTCTATTGTCGTGTGATGAGCCCAAACGACCGCGATTTACTTCTGCGATTTGCGCGAAACGGCGATCAAGACGCCTTTGGTGTGTTAGTGCGGCAGTATATTGGGCTCGTTTATCATTCCGCGCTCCGCAGCGTTGGCGATGCGCATGCGGCGGAAGACATCGCTCAACAGGTTTTCACCCTGCTTGCGCGGAAGGCCGCCAAGGTTTGCAGCCACGAAACGCTTATTGGCTGGTTGCACACGACGACGCGATTGGAGGCTCATCAATTTCTACGTCGCGAGCGGCGGCGCGCTGCTCGCGAAAAGGAGGCGTTAATGCACGATGATCTTCCCAGTCCAAATCCAGTGCAAGATTGGGAAAGATTACGGCCGGTGATCGACGTAGCGTTGGATCAACTGCGCGCTACGGATCGCGACGCCGTGCTGATGCGCTTTTTCAACAACCAGTCGTTTGCTGCCATCGGCGAACAGCTCGGTATGACGGAAAATGCCGCGCGCATGCGGGTTGACCGCGCGCTGGACAAATTGAACGGGATATTGAGTTCCAGAAAAATTACCACGGTCTCGCTTGCAGCAGCTCTGGCGACAGAAGCAGTCGCAGCAAGCACACCACCTGCCTTGGCGGCTCAGGTGAGCGCGCAGGCTCTGACTGGCGCTATGCTGGGTGCGGGCAGCGGTATCACAGCAACCATCTTTACCATGACAACCTCATCAAAAATCATTGTGGTCGCGAGCTGTATTCTGGTGGCGATTGGAGCCGGTTCGGCATTTTACGAAAGACGTCAACTGGCGGAGTCGCGTGCTCAGTTCACTGCCATCAAGCATCAGATCGAGTTGGCGCATGCAGACGAAAAGGTGGACAAAGTTCGTATTGCCTCACTCGAAAAAGAACTGGCGAATGCGAAGCTTGCGCAAAACGGCGTAATTAAACCGCCCTCGATGCCGGTGCCACGTGCGCAGTTGTGGTATAGCAATCCAGAGTACGCGCGGCTGTCGCTAGAACAATTTCGCGCCTCGTTGTCCGGCAAATATGGCCCGTTGTATCGGGCAATGCATCTTTCCAGTGACCAAATTGCAGCATTCGAAGCGATTCAGGTGGAATGTCAGCAGGGTGTGATCGATATCTGGGCGGCGGCAGAATCGCAGGGAATTGCTTCGGGGAGTGACAACTCGGCGAGCACTTCTGTGGCGCGGATGACCTCGGCTCCGGTGACTCTTCGTGATGAAAAACTGAAGGCGTTACTAGGTGACGACAACATGAAGCAATATGTTGATTACGATGGCCTGAAAGGGCGTCCCGCGGTGACTTTTGTTCCGATGCTGGCGGGTGATTTATACACAGCTGGAACGCCCCTTGCGGTAAATCAAGGCGATCAACTTCGACAAACCATTGTGAACCACACCAAGGTTACGAAAGAGCCGATGGCGAGCGATGGAGGAACCCCTATTTATAGGATCGTATCACAGACTGACTGGAATGCTGTGGCTGAAGATGCCGGTGCATTCCTATCTGAAGAGCAACTAGCTGTTTTGAAAAAAAGAACGGCGGTTGAAGCCGCCGATGCGCAGTTGAAACAAATGAATCGTGCATCCGCCAAATGAGTTTGTCGGTAGGCGCGGATTGGATTGTTTCCGGTTTCAGTGAAAGGTCTGTGAAGAGAAAACAAAATGCCCGCACCGAGGTGCGGGCTTGGTTTTGAAGAGTAAACCAGAAAATGGTTAGCCGAGGGTGGCGACGATTTTGCTGCCGTCTTTTAGCTTTTCGAGCGGAATGAAGTTTCCGTCGATCGACTTGCCGTCGACGGTGAGGGACTTCACGCCTTTGCAGATATTGGATGGGTTCTTGACTTCGATCTTCAGGGTTTTGCCACGGAAGACGCGGGTCATTTTGAAACCGGGCCAGGCCTTGGGAATGCACGGGTCGATGCGCAGGCCGTCGACTTCCGGGCGGACGCCGAGGATCCATTGCAGCGCAGTATGGTGGCTCCACGAGGCGGTGCCGGAGAGCCACGGAACACGGGATTTGCCGGCGTTGCGGTTGCAGGTCGCGTAGGTCGTCTGGCAGTGGACGTACGGCTCGATCTCGCGGACTTCCGCGCGGGTGTTGTACGCCGACGGCATGAAGGCGCGGTAGTATTCGTAGGCCTGGTCGCCGTTGCCGAGCAGACATTCGGCGATGACGGCCCAGCTTTGCGTGTGGCAGAAGATGCCGGCGTTTTCCTTGATGCCGTGGTTGTAGATTACACCGCCCATGATGGTCGGGGGCGTGTTGGTGAACGGCGGCGCACTGAGCATGATGCCGTAGGGCGTGGCGAGGTCGCGCTTGAGGGCGTCCATCGCGCTGCGGCCCTGCGTGGGCGCGGCGGCGCCGGACATGACGGCGAAGACCTGCGTATTGATGTAGACCTTTCCTTCGGTTTCGGTTTTCGAACCGTAGCGATGGCCGTCGGGCCCGATCGCCCAGAGGAACCATTCGCCGTCCCAGGCGGCCTTCTGGATATTGGCTTCGAGCTTGGTCTGCTCGGCGCGGGCCGAAGTGGCCTCGGCAGGGAGGCCGAGTTTTTCGGCGATCTCGGCGTATTTGAAAAGACCATACCGGAGCTGGAAGGCGACCATGACGGACTCGCCGTTGTAGCCCATCTTCACGCAGTCGTTCCAGTCGGCGTGGAGGCCGCAGGGCAAACCGTTGGCACCGGAACGTTCGAGATTGAACTCGAGGGCGCGGCGCATGTGTCCGAAGACCGTGGCTTCGCCTTGGTCGGCGTAGGGGAGAACCTTTTTGTAGAAATCGAAGTCCCCGGTTTCCGCCACGTAGTCAGGGATCGAATTGAAGAACCACTGGCAATCGTCCGAACGATACTCTTCGCGCTTGGGCGGCTGCATCTTGCCTGGCGTGTGGTTAAACGGCTGCACGACGGGCATGGCGCCGCCGTTGGAAACCTGACCGGTGAGCATGAGCTCGAGGCGGCCGCGAATGCCGTCCTTGAGATGCGGCATGGCGCCGAGGAAATCCTGCACGGTGTCGCGGTAGCCGAGGCCGTCGCGTTCGCCGTTGTAGATCATCGAGGCGTGGCGCGACCAGGCGTAGGTGATGAGAGCGTTGTAGCCGCCCCAGACATTGGCCATGGAGTCGAACTCGGCGTCGGGTGTCTCCACCTTCACGCCGGCGAGCAGGCCGTGCCAGTGGGCCTTGAGCTTGGTGAATTCCTCTTCGCAGCGGGCGGAGTTGCCGAACTCGGCGATCGTGGCAAAGCCGTGTGTATCCGGCTGGCCCATACCGAGCATGACGATGAGCTCGCGGGTTTCGCCGGGAGCGAGTTCGAGGTCAGCCTTGAACGTGCCGCAACCGTTTTCGCCCTCGGCGAGGAAGTTGGAGCACTTGCCGTCAATCACGCCCTGCGGATTGGCGTAGGTGTTGTAGACGGAGCCGAAGAAGTTCTCGCGGACCGTCTCATAGCCAGCGATCGGCGCGCCGGTGAGTGTCATCCACGTGCGGCCCGCGGAGCCGAGGAAATTGTTTGGATCAAACTTGTAGTACGGGTGCATCGCCATGCCGAGCACGCCGTTGTTCATCTCGGCCTTGATGATGAACTGAGAATACTGGAGATTCGTCAGGTCGTTGGGCATGTTCCAACAGCTGGCGAACTCGCAGTAGGTGAAGACGGAGATCTTGCGCGGCTTCTTGGACTTGTTGGTGACCTTCAGGCGCCAGTATTCGAACGTCTGGCCGAGTGGGACGAAGTAGGTGCTCTCGGTCTCGATCGCGGCGTAGCGCGATTCGATGACGGTGTAGGCGGTGCCGTGACGGCAGGTGCTCTTGTACTTGGAGAGTGGTTTGCCAACGGGCTGCCAGGAGGAGGACCAGTAGTCGCCATCCTCGTTGTCACGGAGGTAGAAATAGCGTCCGGGCTGGTCCATTGGCACGGAGTTGGAGCGCGAGCGGAGGAAGCGGCCGTTGAGGGCGCTCTTGTAGAAGCTGTAGCCGCCGGCGCTGTTGGTGATGATGGCGCCGTACTCGGTTGAGCCGAGGTAATTACTCCAAGGACGCGGAGTGTCGGGACGCGTGATGACGTATTCCTTGGCTTTGTCGTCGAAATGGCCGAATTGCATGGTCGGTAGGGAAAAGTTAGGGTTTTAAAAAGGACGAGACCGCAAGGTGAGCCGCGGTAAACGCGGCGCGCCCGGCGGTCGCGCCCTACCTGTGAATGTGTTTAGCCGAGGGCGACTTCGACTTTGACGTTGGTCGTGCCGGCGGCGGGCGTGGGGATGAGGTTGCCCTCTACCTTCACACCGTCGACGACGAGCGACTTCACGCCTTTGCTCTTACCCTTCGGGTTTTTGATCTCGATCTGGTAAGTGACGCCACGGAACTTTCGAGTCACGCTGTAGCTCTTCCATTTCTTCGAGATGCACGGATCGATGCGCAGGCCATCGAAGTCGGGACGCACGCCGAGGATGTATTGGCTGGCGACGACGAACGACCAGGCGCCGGTGCCGGTGAGCCAGGAGTTTTTGCCTTCGCCCTGCTTAGGTGCGAACTGCGAGGACGTCATCTGGGCGTAGACGTAGGGCTCGGAGCGATACACGTCGTGGTCGGGTTTGGCGGCGGGGCAGATGCTAAGGTAGTACTCAAGGGCCTTGTCGCCTTCGCCGAACATCGTCCAACCGATGTGAATCCAGGTGTTGTTGTGCGAGAACACGCCGGCGTTTTCCTTATAACCAGGAGGATAGGAGGAAACTTCGCCGAGTTCGAGGTGGTACTCGGAGTACGGCGGATATTGGAGCGCGCAGCCCTTGTCGGACGTGTAGAGATATTTATCGACTGCCTTGAGCGCTTTCAGGGCGCGGCCGTTGTCCTGACCGGCGCCGCCGAGCACGCACCACGCCTGGCTCTCGATGAAGATCTTGCCTTCCTTGCAGGACTTGGAGCCGACGGGGTTGCTGAAGTTGTCGAACGCGCGGGTGTACCAGTCGCCGTCCCAAGCTTGGCTCTCGACGATGGCTAGCATTTCGGCGTGGTAGCCGTCGATGCGGGCGGCTTCGTTTTCCTGTTTCAGGAAGCGGTAGCAGGCGGCGAGGTCCTTGCAGGCGTAGAGGAAGAGGCCGGCGATCATAACCGACTCGGCGACGTCGCCCTTGGCCTTGTTGGCGGTGTTCTGGAAGGACTCGTTGGGCTGGTCGGAGAAGCAGTTGAGGTTAAGACAGTCGTTCCAGTCGGCGCGGCCGATGAGCGGCAGATTGTGCGGGCCCTTGTTGCGGCGCGTGTAGGCGATGGAAATTTCCAGGTGGTCGCGCAGCGTGTGCTTCGAGCCGGGGATGTCGGCGCAGCCGATCTGCTCGTCGAGGATCGTGGCGTCGCCGGTCTCGCGGATGTACGAGCAGGTCGAGAGGATCAGCCAGAGCGGGTCATCGTTGAAGCCGGAGCCGGCGTCGGCGTTGCCCTTCTTGGTGAGCGGCTGGTATTGGTGATAGCAAGTGCCGTCGGAAAGCTGTGTGGCGGCGATGTCGAGGATGCGCTGGCGAGCGCGGTCGGGAAGGAGGTGGACGAAACCGAGCACGTCCTGGTTGGAGTCGCGGAAGCCCATGCCGCGGCCGATGCCGGTTTCGTAGCCGGAGGCGGAGCGGGAGAGGTTGAACGTGGCCATGACCTGCGCCTGATTCCAGGTGTTGACCATGCGGGCGAGGGGCTCGCTGGGGACGTTGGAACTTTGGTAGATGGAGAGCAGTTCGTTCCAGCGCTGCTTGACGGACGCGAACGCGGCGTCGACGGCGGCGAGGTCGGAGAACTTGGCGAGGATTTCGCGGCCCTTCGTCTTGTTCATCACGAACGGGGCGTCGAACTTGGGTAGATCGCCCTGGTCAATGTAGGCGAGGACGAAGGCGAACGTCTCCTCCTGACCGGGCTTGAGCGAGAGATTGATCTGGTGGGCGCCGCAGGGATTCCAGCCGTAGGCGCGAGAGTTGGTGCACTTGCCGGCGAGGACGGCCTTCGGGTCGCCGAGGCTGTTGTGCACGCCGACGAAGGCGTCGCGTGAGGTGTCGTAGCCGTCGATTTTGCGCGTGCAGCCGAAGAGGGCGTAGTGGTTGCGACGCTCGCGGTACTCGGTCTTGTGGTAGATTGCGCTGCCCTCGATCTCGACTTCGCCGATCGAGTAGGTGCGCTGGTAGTTCGTCATGTCGTTAAGCGCCTCGAAGGAGCAGAATTCGACGAACGAAAAGAGACTGAGCTTCTGGGGTTTCTTGGTCTTGTTACGAACCGAAACTTTCCAAACCTCCACATTTTGCTGCGGCGGGACGAACATCAGTTGTTCGACCTCGATGCCGTCCTTGCGGCCGGTGATGCGGGAGTAGCCGAGGCCGTGGCGGCACTCGAACTTGTCGAGCTTGGTGCGGGTGGGCTTCCAGCCGGGGTTCCAGATCGACTTACCCTGCTTCACATAGAGGAAGCGGCCGTCGCTATCCATCGGGTTGTTGTTGTAGCGATAACGCGTGAGACGACGGAGCTTGGCGTCCTTCCAGAAAGTGTAACCGCCTGCGGTCTGCGTGACCATGCCGAAGAACTCGTCCTGGCCGAGGTAATTGAGCCACGGCAAGGGAGTGTCGGGGCGAGTAATGACAAATTCGCGGTTGGCGTCGTCGAAGTGACCGTAGTTGGACATAGGAGGTGGTTGTGAAGAGGGAAAAATTCTGGAAAGAGGAAGAAAAGAAATCGGCGAATTAGCGGGCGGGCGGGGTGGCCTCGATGTAAATCGTGCTGGAGCAGTGACCGGTCGCATCGCCCGTGAGCGTGGGAGTCAGTTGTTCGAGTTCGGCGAGATCGTGAGATTTATTTCCAACCCAGACCTGGCTGAGATAGCCGTGGTCGGGAGCGTCATTTGTGGCGACGGTCGAGGGTCCGGGAATGACGGAAAGTTTCCAGCCCCGGGGTCGATCGATGGATAGCGTCTGCGGATCAAACCCGAGTTTTACCTGCTGGATTTCGCTGCGAATCGTGGCGGTGTCGCCATTGATCGCGATGGACGGATGTGGCAACTGGATTGGTTTTTCGGGATCGACCATCCGGGCGACGACGAGTCCGGCGGGAACTTCGGCTGTTTTCTTCAGGTGCGTCGTGATCACGAAAGGCGTATTGACGGCGACAACGTGCAAACCGAAATACGCTTTGCCATTGTCCTTCCAGCGCACCGTGCAACGAAGACGCTTGCCATCCCAGGCATATTCGCGGGTCAGCGCGGGATAGTCTTTATTGACGTGGGCATGGTGAAGGGTGAGCACGCCCTCTTTGGCGGTGGCGACTTGGATGGAGGCATATTCCCACTCGGTCGGGGGCGGCCAGACCCAGCGATGTTGCGGTCCGAGCCAGAAACGGTGGCCGCCCTGATTGGGCCACGGATTGTTTGGCGACGGGCGGAGAAGCGGGAGCGGGGCGTTTATGAGGTTAAGCGAACCATCCTCCGCACCCAAATAGATCAGCCGGGAGCGGGCCTCGGTAACGATGGCGCGGACGCCCTGCTGGGTGGAGGTCCAGGCGGCTTCGCCGTGCCAGTCGGATTTTTCCCAAGTCGCAGTGGTCGCTAGGGACGCGAGAGACGTCATGATAAAAAGGAAAAATGGAGCGACACCTTTCAAAGCGGGGCGTTGGGGTTGAAGTTGGGCGAAGCTGCGGGCAGGTGATCGGAAATGGAGGAAGGCTGGAACAGGTAAGCTTGGTGAAGGCGCGGACGGCTGGAGGGGGCTTTTTCAGGCGAACGATTTAAGGCTAAATCTAAAGTCTCACGGGAGGGCAAGAAAGTTTCGCTGTTATTTCTTCTTCTCGCGGTCGTGGTACGGCTGGCGTGGTTATGATGGCCGAAGTCGATTCGTGGGGATTTGCGGGCGAAGGAGATGTTCATAAAGCGGGTGGGTCAGCGATGTTGGCGCGGGTCTGGCCGCAGAAGATTGCGGATGAAAACGCCGGTTTGTCGCACACCGCGAGGGGACGCGACCCCGCCGCTAGTATGACGTTAGAGGAAAAGAGACCGCGATTTGGGCGCGGGGTGGAGCGCCCGGCAGCTCCTCAGTCGAGAACGGCGATGCGGGTTCTCTCGGTTATGTTAGCAACCGCATTATCTGGCGGACCCGAGACCGCTCCAAAAATATACGATCCAGTTGTGCCAGAATCGATGTTCCGACGCATTGCGCGCCTGCTCTGCGCCGTCGGTTCTTTGACTTTCGACGCGCTCGATTGCGGTCGCAGAAACTGCAGCGTTGGCCGTGGATTTCTTTGGCGTGGTCGAACAGCCGACTCCGCAGAGCACGCAGAGCAAAATAGATATCTGCACGGTTTGGCGCATTCTTTTACGTCATCTGGAGCATACCGGATGTTCCCCGTCAACTCACGGTAACGTCGGTGGTGAGCACCGAACAGGGTGAAAGGTGTTATTTTTCCGCCGCTGGCGGCACGGGCATGCGAGAGAAGACGAGCGTCGCGGCCAGTTCGGTGGCTTCACTGAGATGAACGCGGCTGGTGTCGATCACCAAGTCGTACGCGTTGGGATCGGCAATGTTGGCGTTAAAATGAGTCCGTACGTAGCGTTCGCGGGCGAGATCGCGCTTGGCGTTATAGCCAGTGGCCTCGGTTTCATCCATTTGTTGCAAGCGCGCGATATGCTTTGCGCGGTGTGGGACGGGGCCAACGAGGCGCACATGCACGCCGTGAGAGATTCCGGCGGTGGCGAAATTTGCTCCACGACCGACGAAGATCGCGAAGCCGCCGCGGGCGAGGCGACGCATGAGCTCGTTGGCTTTTTGCACGAGGTCCCAGAGATTCGGATGCAGGCCGACGAGCTCGCCGACGGCCGCGGAAATTTCGGGAATTTTGTCCTCGGGGAGAAAACGCGCGAGGCGGGGTGAAAGTTGGTGCGATTGCAACATCTCCTCGATGAGATTGCCGGTGTAGACGGTCCATTGAGGCGCGTCGGGAAGATGAGCATTGAGGCGGAGCGCGAGAGCACGGGCGAGAGTGGATCCGCCGGCGCCGGATTCGCGCGAGATGGTGACGAAGGGACCTTCGGCTCTGCTGGCCCAAGGGACGCCGGTGTTGCCTATATGTGCATGCAAATAGGCGCCGGCCGTTTCCAAACCGGGGTGCGTTTTCATGGGGATGGCGGGTTGAGCCCGAGCATAGGAACCGCTGCGCCGGGAGCAATGCTGCGTTTGCGGACGACAGCGTCAGTAGGGCCGCTGTTGGGTATAAATCACATCACGGACACGAGATCTATCCGGCGGGCGAAAAACCGGCAGATCGTTGAAAATTTCGTGTATCTGTCCGATGGACATTCTGTAACGAATCCGCAATTCTCCGGTCCTTATCACCGGTAGTTTCCCGATAAGGATCCACCTATCTTGTCCGATCACCCGCCCATACTCGCCAAAGACACCAACGCCTCCGTTGCGAAGGCGGAGCCCTGCGGCGTGTTGCTCGAACTGGTCAGCGAAAAATTTTACCGGGATAATCCGTTTCGGCAACTCGGCCTGGCGGTCCTGGCGAGCGCGCGTGAAGTGACGAAGCGGGTCGACGAATTGAAGCTGGCAGCGGAGTTTGGCATTGCGCAGCCCGACTGGTCCTTTGGTCCCGAGCAGGCGTTGACCGCCGAACAAATTCGCCTGGCCGCAACCGCACTCAAGGAGCCCACCGAGCGACTGGTTTGGGAATTATTTTGGTTTTGGCCGGAAAATTTCCCCGAGGACGAAGGTGAAGACCCGGCGTTGGCCCACCTCGCACGGGGAGAGACGGATCATGCGATCGAAATCTGGCAGGGTGCTGCGATGCATGGGCAACTCGCCGCGTTGCACAACCTCGCGGTTTATTACCACGTGCAGGCGCTGGAGATGGAGCAACAAGAGTCGCCGCCGGAGGATCAACTGGTTAATCTTTGGTTCAAGTCGCTGCGTTTCTGGGAAAAAATTGGCGATGATGAAGGGTTGTGGGCGCGGATGCGCTCGCGCGTGAAACGCATGGCCGACGCCCGTGTGACCGACACCTTCGTCGCTCAGATGCGCACGACATTGGCCGGCGCACTAGCCAAGATATGCGCCTCGCTCGCGCTCACTCACGCGCAAAAAGGCTTGGTCAACCGTGCGTCTTTGCACGCTGCGCTGGTGACACATATCCATGGTGACAACGCCGGTGCCCGGCACGCGTTGGAAGAATATTGTTCGCCCATTGCGCGTCGGATCGACGCGCGGACCAATGAGGCGAAAAACCGGCTGGCGACGGCCGCCAGCAGTGCCGCGCTGGACGAGGCTTGGGCGCTGTTGCGTCAGTGCAACGAAGATCTGCGGCATATCGAACTGCTTTGCGGGCGCACGGCGGATTACTTTGTGGAGGTATCGAATGGTTTGGTGGGCACGGCGCTCGACGCTGTGGTGACCTATCAGCGCGAGACGCAGGATGATTTTCGCTGCCTGCCGGTGCTTGTGCACCTGCTCGACATGGAAGCGCTGCCCGAATTGAAAAATCGCGTGCAGGAGACCTTTCAAACCGTCTACGGCAATGCCCTGATGCGCGAATCGCGTCCGCCGATGGAAACCTCGGATGAAATGGTTGAAGCGTTGGCCACCTCGGATGACCTGCGGGCTTTTCAATTGATCGTGGACCAATTGGTTCCCGCGGTCGAACAACTGGATCTGGGGCCGGCGGCGCGGCAAATGTACGCGGCTCGCGTGGCGCGTTTACTCAAGGACCTTGCGCTGGCGGCAGGCATGGAACGTGACGACATCGATCTGGCGCTGCGGGCCTTTGATGTCGCCTTGACGTTGCCGGTGGGCGACAGCTTGGGCGAAGCGCTGGCGAGTGACCGTGCGCAGCTCCAGCGCGATTTCGAGACGCGCAAAGAGAAGGAGTTGCAGGTTGAAGCCGAAGGTGTGCGGTTGATCGTGAATCGTTATGGCATTTGCTTAAACGACCAGTGGGTCACGCCCGTCGAGGTCGCGGGTCTGCGTCACGGCATGCTCGCACCGGGTGAGGAAGGTGGGGAGGGCACCTATGTCATCGCGTGGCGCTCTTACGCGGGACAAGAATTTGAGTTGAACGCCAGCAATTTGCTCCTGCCGTCCTCGTATGTGGAAGAACACTACATGCGGATCCTCGACTCGATTTATCATTTTATCGTGCCTGGATTGGTTAATCGTTTGTCAAACGACATCCGCGAAGGTCGGGAAGTTGTGCTCGGCGCGACACCCTTGCGTTTGGAAGGCATGTACTTGGCGGGAGGAGGCTCGCGTTTTTGGAAAAAAGACGAACCAGTTTCCTACACGAAGCTGCAAACAGAGATTGAAGGCGGCCTTTTGATTGTATCCAGTAAGGAAAACCCCCGGCAGTCTGAAAGTCATGACGTCGCCCTTGTGTGGAACGCCGTGATTTTTAGCTACGTGCTGGAGGCCCTTACTCGAGAATAGACATGCAACATTCCCTGCTGGCCCAGATCTTCGCCCGTGATCCGCGGAAGCTGGCGCGTTTTCCCGACGTGCCGCTCGATCAGGCTTTAGTGACGTTGCAACACTTGTTGTCCACGCTCGAGGAATTGAGTTCTCTGTCGGTCCCTCCGCCTCCTCCCGTGCTCGCCACGATGGGCAGCATGCCGCCGGTCGTGCCGGTCGAGGAAACTGCTCCGATTGAGGCACCGGCCCCAGCGCCGGCGCCCATCCCTGAGCCGGCCGCTGTGGCCGCTCCGGCGCCTGCCGTTTCGAGCGACGCATATCTGGATGAGTTCGGTGGCTCGATGGCGGCACTTGCGACGCAAGTCTGGCGCGCCCGCAACCGCATCATTGATCCAGAAACCGGCGAGCCGCGCGAAGAAATGCGCCGCCTGCATCGGCATGTTGAAGGCGCGTTCGAAGCGCTGCGCGAAATGGGCCTTGTGATCAATGACTGGCTGAAGCAGCCCTACGATTCGGGCCTGCCTGTGAAGGTCCTCACTTTTCAACCCGCATCTGAAGTCCAGCGAGATACTGTGTTGGAAGCCACACGCCCGACCGTGATTTGGAAAGAACGCCTGCTACAAATGGGCGAAGTCATTGTCGGTATACCCCCAAGCCAAAGCACAGAAGCACCACCGCCATAAATGAGCCGAACGACCATTGATTACGGAATTGATCTGGGAACGACCAATAGTGCCATTGCCGTCATTGCCGGCACCGGCACCGAGATCATCAAGAACAACGTCGACGCCGACATCACGCCCTCCGCTGTCTACATAAACCGTTCGGGCAACCTCTGGGTTGGCCAGAATGCCAAGTCGAAGCTGGCCGACGAGCGCGCGGAGGACGACGTGTTTATCGAATTCAAGCGGCGCATGGGCACGGGCTTTGAGTATGCTTTTCGCGCCAGCGGCCGTCATATGAAGCCGGAGGAACTCTCGGCCGAGGTGCTCAAATCGCTTCGCAGTGACGTCACGCAAAAAAAAGGCGAACACATTTCCGCCGCCGTGCTCACCGTCCCCGCCGCCTTCGAACTTCACCAATGTGAAGCGACCAAGCGCGCGGCCGAACTCGCGGGTTTTCGCCAGGCATGTCTCGTGCAGGAACCGGTCGCCGCTGCGCTCGCCTACGGTTACCAGAAGGTCGACGCCAAGGCCTATTGGCTGGTTTTCGACTTTGGTGGCGGCACATTCGACGCTGCGCTCATCCGCTCCGAGGAAGGCAGCATGGTCGTGGCCAATCACGGTGGCGACAACTTCCTCGGCGGCTCCGACATCGACTGGGCCATTGTCGAACAAATTCTCCTTCCTAAAGTCCGCCAGGAATTCAACCTTCCTGATTTCAAGCGCGGCAACGCCACGTTTAAACACGATTTCATGCGCCTGAAAGCCGCGGCCGAAACCGCGAAGATCGAGCTTTCGCGCAAGGAAGGCACTTTCCTCGAAGCCACGCTTCGCCGCGCCGGCAACGAAACCGTCACCTTCGAAACCGAGCTCTCGCGCAACGACGTCATCCGAGCCGCCGAACCTGCTGTCATGAAGGCGGTCAACATCGGCCTGCGCGTTCTCGCGGAGAAAGGCCTCTCGCCTTCCGCCGTTGAAAAACTGATCTTTGTCGGTGGCCCCACGCTCGCGCCTTACTTCCGTGACATGGTTAAGGAACGCATGCATATCCCGTGCGACCTGAGCATGGATCCGCTTACAGTCGTGGCACGCGGTGCGGCGATTTTTGCCAGCACGCAAAAAATTCTTGCCGCCAAGGACATCAAGCCGACCGCCCCGGCTTCTACCACCGCAACTGCTCCCACCGGCAAAACCGCGGCTCCTGTTCCGGGCGCTCCGGCGGGCCAAGTCCAACCCGGCCAGGCTGCTTCTGCGAACGCACCCGTCGGCGCGACTCCATCCTCCGCTTCCTCGGCGCCGATCCCAGTCGTGCCCGCGCCTTACTCCCTTGAGCTCATCTACAAGCCGGTCGGCTCCGACCCTGAGCCCATTGTCGGCGGCCGCACCACGGCTCCCGCCGGAGCGCCGCTCGCTGGCTGTACCATTGAGTTCGTCAACCAGGCCACCAAGTGGCGCAGCGGCAAGATCACGCTCAAGGAAAACGGCGCCTTCCAGTTCAATGCCCGCGCCGAGAAAGGCATCGAGAACATCTTCCTCATCGAGTATCGCGACCCGAAGGGTACGCTCTGTCCGACCGAGCCGAAACAATTCAAATACACCATGGGCGTGGTGGTCGAAGAACAACCGATCATCAACAACCTCGGCGTCGCCATGGCCGACAACAAGGTCGGCGTTCACTTCACTAAAGGGCAGGGACTTCCCGCCAAACACACTCGCACGTACCGTACTTCGCTTGGACTGCGCCGGGGAGAAACCGGTACCGTCGTTCGCATTCCCATCGTTGAGGGCAACCGCGAGCTCGCCGACCGCAACGTTCTGATCGGCACTGTTGACATCACGCCCGACAAGATCGACCGCGATCTTCCCGCTGGCAGCGAGGTTGAAGTCAGCCTGCATATGGATACTTCGCGACTTCTCACCGTTGTCGCATACGTGCCACTGCTCGATGAAGAATTTCCGACCAAAATCGAACTCGGCGGCAAAGTTCGTCAGCCCGACCTCAACGTGCTTCGTCAGGAATGGAACCGCGAACTTGCCCGCCTCGGCGACCTCAAGGCCGGCATCGAACAGGCCCGCGATGTCGAATCGATGGAGGTGCTCCATGCGCTCGAAGCTTCGCCGCTCGTGAAGAAACTGCTCGAGCGTTTTGCCTCCGAAGGTTCGGACTTCGATGCGTTGCTCCAGTCCGATCGCGATATCCTTGAGTTCAAGGTTACCCTCGATGCCATTGCCGCCCGTGTGGCCTGGCCGACCGCCGTCAAGGAAGCCGAAATCTGGCTCTCGGACCTCGACAAACTCGTGGCGAAGCAAGGCACTGCTGACGAAAAGAAACGCGCCCGCCTGCTGCGCGAGCAGATCGAGTCCATCATCGCCGGGAAAAATCAAGATCGCCTTAAGAAAAAGATGGAGGAAATCTCCGACGTTTACTCATCCATTCTCTATCGCCAGGACGCGTTCTGGGTCGATTACTTCGAAACCCTTTCAAAAGGATTGAACCAAATGCGCGATCCCGCCGCGGCCGAGAAAATCATTGCCGAAGGCCGTGGCCACGCCGCCGCCTCCAATCTGCCGGATTTGAAGAATGTTGTTTATCAATTGCAGGATTTGCTCCCGAAGAAGGTCGTGGAGCAGGCCCGTCGCGGCTATGGCTCCGGGCTTCTGACTTCCTGATTTTATGGCCGCCCCCACCGGAGAATCGATCGCCACCTGCCTTCGCCTCGGCAAATCGCTTGGCCTGGCGCGGCAAGGTCGTCTGCGCGAAGCGCAGCAGTTGCTCGCGGCCGAAGGCACGCTGCCCGAAAGCTCGCTTGAATTGCATGCCCTCGCGTCGCTGGCTACCGGCGACGGCGATTATGCCCGCGCCCAGCGCCTCTGGCGCCTGCTCCTCCAGCGCGAACCCGGCCACGCCGAAGCCAAGCGCATGATCGACGCGATCGAACTCTGGATAACGCGTCCCTCGTGGATGAATTACCTGCCGATCTTTGGCATTCTGGCCAGCGTGGTACTTGTGCTCGGGACGGTTGCCTGGATGATGACCGACACGGCGCAACCAGCCACCCCCGCCAAACAGCCCGCGCCACGGCCGGCGCAAGTGGCTCCGGCCTACACGCCATCGGCTCCGCCCCCGACGGTTAATTTTTCATCACCGCCGCGTAAAACCGAACAACCAGGCCGCAATCGGACTCGGTGAGCGCCATCCCCTCTCAATTGCGTTTTTCGGGTTTTTTCGGACATTTTTGGCATGGAAGATCCCGCCAAGTTCCAAGCCGCTGCCTTTGAAAAGATGGCGCTTGGTTCGTCACAGCGGCATGTATTTCTCTGTGTCGGGCCTGATTGTTGCAGCACGGAGCAAGGGCTGGCCACCTGGGACGTATTGAAAAAGAAAATCGCCGAGGCAGGTGTGCCAGTGATGCGGACCAAGGCGGCCTGTTTGCGCATCTGCCGTGGCGGACCGTGGATGGTGGTTTATCCCGACGGTGTCTGGTACGGCGGCGTCACGCCCGAGCGTTGTGACCGCATTGTACGCGAACATTTGCAACAAGGCCGCGTCATCGACGAATGGGTGGCCGCCCGACGTCCGCTGCCCGATCAAATGAGCTAGAGGGCAATGCGTTTTGAAAAACGGGCGATGGCGGTCGATCTCAACGTCGACCCGTTCTAGGAGAAGGTCGATCTGGTTTCCGAATTGGAGATGGCCGGTTGATCGGGTTTGGCAATGATCGACGCAAGCGTCGCGAGCAATTGCGACGCGGCAAAGGGCTTGGCGAGGAATGTTACGTCGTGAACGCCGCGATCCGCGCAACAATTGGCGACGCGGCGGCCGTAACCGGAAACGAGCAGGGCCGGAATGCCGGGGCGTTTGCTGCGCATAAATTCGATGATGTCGCAGCCGTCGGAATTGCGCAGTTTGAAGTCGGTGACGACCGCGGTGAAATCGAAATCCTTCAGTAAAATGGTTTCGGTGAGGTCGTGGGTCAGCACCACGTCGTAGCCACCAACTTGGAGCATTTCCTTAACAACAGGACCGACCAGCACGTCGTCTTCGACGAGCAAAATTCTGGTTTTCATGACGGATTTCGACGGACGGCATCGGCTGGTTGGACAGCCGCTAAGTTAGAGAAGGTGGATGGTTCGTTAGCGGGGTATTGGCTGGATGGAAAAGAGTGAGCGCGGAGGCTCACGCTGCGAAATGGAGCTGGGACGGAACCAAGCAATACGTTTTTCCGCTGATTAGCAATCACATACGCATTTCCCTAGATCCGCCTATTGAAGCTATTTTGCGATTTGCCGGCTAGAACGTGGTTTTGCCGGCTGAAAAGCGGGTCAGTTGCGGGCTTGAGACAGGCATTTTGCGAGGAGGCGGGCAAGGGTGGCAAGATCGAGGGGTTTGCCGATCAAGTGCCGGACATTGAGACTGAGCGCCCGGTGGCGATCCTCTTCGCTGATGTAGCCGCTCATCAGGATAAAAGGTATGTTCGCGGCGACTTTATCGGCGACCTCAAGGCCGGTCAGCCCGGGCATGGTAAGATCGCAGAGGACGGCGTGATGTCCATTGGGATCTTGTTGAAGGGCGAGAACGGCTGCCTGCGAATCGAGAAAAGGGGTGGGTTTGTAGCCGATTTTTTCCAAGAGCCGGCAGGTCGCATGGGTGACGGAAGCCTCGTCGTCGATGACCATGATGCGCTGACCGGCGCCCAATGCCACGGCGGAAGGAAGTATTGTCGGAGGAGTGGGTTGTTGGCAGGCGGGGAGGTAAAGGTGGAAGACGGAACCCTGCCCCGGCTTGCTGTAGACGGTGATGTCGCCGCCGTGATTTTGGAGGATGCCATGGACGACGGAAAGGCCGAGGCCTGTGCCCTCGCCGACGGGTTTAGTGGTAAAGAAAGGTTCGAAGATGCGCTGCATAACCTCGGGGGACATGCCGCAACCGTTGTCGCGCACGGAGAGGTGCACATAATGCCCGGGCTTCAGGCGGCCGGTTACGGCCGAGGTGTCGTCGAATTGGAGCTGTTCCTCAACGATTTCGATACAACCATCCTTGCCGCGTACGGCGTGGACGGCGTTGGTGCAAAGGTTGAGCAGCACTTGGTGAAGTTGAGTGGGATCGGCCTCGACTTCGTGCGATGGGGCGGGAGGTGTATAAAGGAAGACGATGCTTTTTGGGGCAGTGCTGCCGACGAGACTGATGGTTTCTTCGATGATGCTTCGGACCGAGACAATTTCCCGGCGCGATTCGCTTTTGCGCGAGAAAGTTAGGATCTGGCGCACAAGTTTGCGGGCGCGATCGGAACTGGTCAGGATATCGCGGAGCGGAACGTGGACCGGATGGGTCTCGGGGGTGTCGAGGAGGGCGAGTTCGGCGTTGCCCAGGATGGAGGCAAGGATGTTGTTGAAGTCATGAGCAATGCCGCCGGCGAGCGTGCCGATTGCCTCTAGTTTTTGGTTTTGGCGAAGCTGCTCCTCATGTCTTTTCAGCCGGGCCTCGGCGAGGCGGGCGTCGGTGATGTTGGCGAGGACAACGAGCGGGCGCTGGCCGATGAAGCCAACGGAAACGCGCAGCCAGCAAGGAGCGGTTTCCGAGGGGCACTCATGTTCGAAGGGCGCGGGAGAGTTTTGGGCGAGCGCGGTGGCAATGCGCGTGCAAAGGGCCGGGCCATCGGGCAGCAGTTGCGAAAGTTTTTTTCCAATCCCGGAAGGTGGGTCGATTTTGAACAGTTTGTGAGCGGCAGGGTTGGCTTGCTCGACGATAAAATCGTTTTTGATTTCGGCGGGGGTTCGTTGGAGCACCAGAATGGCGTCGAGGGTGGACTCGAAAACGCTGCGATACCGTTCCTCGCCTGCTTTAAGCTGGTCGGTCTGGATGCTGATCTGGCGATAGAGTTTGCGTTGCCGAACAAACGCCCAGAGGGCGACCAACAGGGCGACGGCGAGGCCAACGGTGACGGCGATCATGACGTCCGTGCTGGTGTAACCGCCAAGATGACCGAACCATTTACGGAAGATTTTTTCGTACGCGCCGCCTCGCTGTTGCAGGATGAGGATGGCTTCGTCGATCTGGCGGAGCACTTCGGCGTGTTCCTTGCGGACGGCGAAACAATAATCGACCTCGTAAATCGGTTCGCCGACGGGGCGGACGTTCTTGAGACCGAGGTGATAGGCGGTGGCCAATCCGCTGAGACGACCGACGAGAGTGGCATCGCCATCGCCTGCATTCAACCGGCGGAGGGATTCCTCAACCGAATCGACATGGACAATGGAATCGGCGAGACCAGCGGCGCGGAGGACTTGTTCGCCTTTGCTGCCGCGGTGCACAAGCACGCGAAGGCCTTTGAGGGCGGCCAGATTTTTCGGGGTTGGGCCGGCTTTCCGGGTAAAAATCGCCCCGCTCATTCGAAGGTAGGGTTGGGAAAAGACAGCGAAATTTTCGCGTTCCGCCGAACGGGCGTAGGACTGGAGAAGATCGAGTTGGCCGGACTCGAAGGCGCCGTTGATTTCGCGCGTGCCTCCCGTTCTCCGTTCAAGCTTTAGTTCGGTCACCTTTTCAATCTCGCCGAGCAGGTCGACCACGAAACCTTCGATCTGGCCGTCGCTCGCCGCATACGAGAACGGATAATTGTCGTTGAGCACGCCGACCCGGTAGGATGCGTCTGTTTCGTTTGTGCCTGCCGCCACGGCAAACAGCGAGCCCAACAACCAACCGCAAGCGATAAAAAGCGCTTGCAACCGAAAGTTTCCGGCCGGAGATGGATTCCGTCCGATGGCGCGACGCTGGATCATGTTTTTACGAGGCCATGATCCCTGAAGGCGGAAAGATTGCAAGCGGCCCCCGGACGGGGATCCCGGGGTGTTTACCCGGGACGATTCGGTTTCTGAACCGCCTTATGACTTGGCGGGAGCAGGTGCGGCGGGTGGCGGTGTGGCAGGTGGTTGCGCAGCCGGCGGCGGCGGGTCATTGCGCTCTTCCCAGAAATAGCGGGCTTTGCCGGCTGCGTCCTTGTGCTGGTTGGCGTCGTGGCGGATCCAGAAGGCACCGGCAGCAATGGCGAGAAGTACGAGAAGGAAGATGGTCTCACGACGGCGTTTTTTGGCTTCTTTATCCTCGTACGGATCGTCGAGCGAACGTTTGGATCCGGGCGGTAGTTTGGCAATGTCGGTCAGGGCGGTGCCGAAAGGAATATTAATTTTCACGCGCCCGTTGATGGCCCAGCCGTTGGCGTCGAGGATGGGGCCGAGGGTGCGCTGGCGGAGCTTCAGCCAGGCTATGATCATCGACGGCATCGAGATCAGGAACATGACGGCAAGAAAGACGAGCGGCACCTGCCAGCCTGGCATGCCTTTGAAAAAGCCGAGGAAATAACCAAAGGCGGTGGTTAACGCACCGAAGGCGACACCCAGGGCGGCGACGGCGCCGACGTCGATTTTTTTGGCGGGGTCAGCCGGTTTAGCCCGGTCGAGGTTGGTGGTTTTTTCCGCGGCGGTGGCAAGTTTGCTGTGAGAGGCGGCCTCGGCGGCGGCGGCACGTTTCGCGATCTGCTCCTCAATCATGCGCAGGAACTTCTTGTACGGCGACCAGAAGGCCTGGCGAATGCTAATCGGGTTGTCGACGATGCTGGTAATCACGGCGTCCCAATCGCGACCTTGCCGGTCGTAGAAAATGCCATGGCGGCCGGCAAAGAGATAGTCGGAATCGCCTTGGGTGAAACACGCCGCAATCGTCATGGGTGAGCTTCCCGGACGGGAACACGCGCAGTAGGCGATGTAGGTTTTGCTCATGGCCGCGAGCGCATTGGGCGCGTCGACCCGGATGCACAACTCGGTGGAGCGGCTGTCGAGATAGAGCGTGCCTGCCTGGAAAACGGCGAGTTTGTCGGGCGAATACAGATCGCCGAAATTCACGAAATTGTGCAGCAATGCGCGCAAATCGCGGTGATAACGCACGAGCCGGTCGACGTCGCTGATGGCCTGAAATTCGGGCGCGATGGCTTTGTCCTTGGCGATGAGTTCGTCGAGAAGGGCGCGGCCCTTGCCCTCGGCAATGGCCTTGAGACGTTCATGCCCGAGTTTTTCGCAGGCCGTCGCTGGTTTATCGGCGGTGGATTTCTCGTAGGCGGCGAAACGCGCGCAAAGTTGGAGCCAGTCAGTTTCAGTCAGAGATGTTTTGGAGGCGCCAAGCACGGGAGCCACGGCGTCCTGTTGAAGCGCGGAAAGGCGGGCGGCCCAGGCCGGATTAATGCCTTCGGTGAGCGGTAGCGGCTTCCCAGCTGCGATGGTGGCGAGGGGAAAATTGCTCACTTCGTCTGCGGTGATCTTCATGTCCTTCGCGGCGATCTCCAGATAGTCGTTTTCGGAACGATTGAGGGCTGCGATGGATCGCGGATCGAAGGCGGCCAGGCGGCAGCGGGCAAAATAATCATCGACCTTGGCGCGTACGGCCTTGAGGACCTCGAAAGCCACCGCCGTATTGTCGCCGAGGAAAGTGACCTCGGGCGAGGTGCCGCGATCCACCCAGGCGAGATATGTGGCAAGTTCCTTGAAGAACGTGTCGATTTTTTCCGCAGTTACACCTGCGGAGCCGGTTTGATCGGCCACGCCGCCAACGCAGGCGACAATGTCGGCGATGAGGGCTTTGACCTCGTCGCTGTCGGTGGCCTCGGGCGGAATCACGCCATCGCCGTTTATGGGGTTGGCGGACAGAATGCGTTTGGTGTCGCTGCTATCGTCAATCGAAATAGTGGTGGCGTTTGGTTTGCCAAGGCTGTGCAAAGTCTGCCGTGCGGAGGCGAGCAGAATTTTGCCCTCGGGCGTCTGGTCGTTGATTGCGGCCAGCGGAAGAGTCTCGGAGCCTTTGAGGAGATCGCCCATGTCTTTGAGCCGAAGGGAAGTCCATTTGATGGCACGGAGTAGTTCGGGTACGCGAATACGGCCATCTTTGTCGTCGTCGATGAGGGCTAGCGTTTTTTCATCGAGTTCCAAGCCCTTCACCGGACAACTGAGGGCGACCCAAAGTTTCTGGTCGAGATTTTCGAGATTGAGAATGTCGGCTCCTGTTTCGAGCGCGACTTGATCGAGGCCGCCGGTGCGAAAAAATTTCCAGTGATGTTGTGCCATAACAGTATGAGTTGACGGTTAAGCGATGGTTGGTGGTTCGCCGCAGGAATTGGTTCCAGAAATAAAGCATAGGCGTGGGATTGCAATGCCCGGGAATGGAAACTTGGGGGGGCGGATTCTGCCGTTTGTTTGCAGTTCTTGCATGTCGGCTGGTTTTCCTGCACAGCTGTTCGTCCCCTTCGAAAAACCGCACCATGCTTTGCAAAAGCATTTTTAATCTCACGCCGTTCGAATCATCCGACCGCATTCGACGTGCCACTGCGCCGGCGGGTAATGCTAACCTCCTCATCGACCTTGCGTGAAAATCGACGCTCATCATCACTTTTGGCGCTACACTTCCGAAGAGTACGGTTGGATCGACGATTCCATGCGCGTCATTCGCCGCGACTTTTTGCCGGCGGATCTGGCCGCGACTCTTAAGCCGGAGCGCATCGACGGCGTTGTATCCGTGCAGGCACGACAAACGATGGAGGAAACCCGCTGGTTGCTCTCGCTCGCAAAGGAGACTGCTTTTATCAAAGGCGTGGTCGGCTGGGTGCCGCTGGCGGAAAAATCAGTTGGAGGTCTGCTCGATGAACTGAAGGTCGATCCGAAATTGAAAGGTGTGCGCCACGTGGTGCAGGGCGAGCCGGACCCGAAGTTTTTGGAAGGGACCGCTTTTAATGCTGGCTTGCGTGAGGTGACGGCGCGCGGATTGGTCTACGATCTTTTGATTTTTGCGAGGCAATTGCCGGCGGCGATCGCGTTTGTCGATCGTCACCCGGACCAGATTTTCGTGCTCGATCACATCGCCAAGCCCGTTGTGCAAGGCCTGCCTGATCCCACTTGGGCGCGCAACCTCCGCGAGCTTGCGCGCCGCGAGAACGTTTTCTGCAAATTTTCCGGCGTGGTCACCGAAGTGCCGGGGTGGCAATGGACGCCTGAGTTGCTCCGCCCTTATTTCGACGTGGTCGCCGAAGCTTTTGGGCCCGCGCGTTTGATGTTTGGCTCGGACTGGCCGGTATGTCTCGTTGCGAGCGAATACGCGCGGTGGATCGATTTCGTCGAGAAATGCGCCGCGCCGCTTTCGGCAGGGGAACGCGCGCGTTTGCTCGGCGGCACCGCGACGGAAGCATACAAACTTTGAACGGGCATTTAGGCTGTTACCGAGTCTTGCCGGATGCGTCTCAGTCGTCAGAATGACCGGCTCAACCCGTTTGCAGCCGCCGATCCTTTACCAAACCATTTACCATGCACTATCGCAGACTTGGCCAAACCAATCTAAAGGTTTCTGTTCTCAGTTTCGGCGCGTCGTCGCTCGGCGATGCTTTTCGCAAGACCGACGAGGGTGAAGCGATCCGCACCGTGCATGTGGCGCTGGATCACGGCATCAATTTCGTGGACGTTTCTCCTTACTACGGAGTGACCAAGGCCGAGACCGTTCTCGGCAAGGCGCTGAAAACGGTGGCGCGCGACCGCTACATTCTGGCGACCAAGGTAGGGCAGTACGCGGACGGTGTATTCGATTTTTCAGCGGAGCGCGTTACGCGCAGTCTTGACGAAAGTTGCGCACGCCTCGGCACCGACTATGTCGACCTGTTGCACTGTCACGACATCGAGTTTGCCGATTTGAACCAGATCGTGAATGAAACGCTTCCGGCGCTCGTGAAGCTCCGTGAAAAAGGTCGCATTGGCCATATCGGCATCACGGGTTTGCCGCTCAAAATATTTCCAAGCGTCATCGACCGGGTACCCAAGGGAATCGTCGAAGCGATTCTTTCGTTCTGCCATTACGAGTTGAACGACAACTCGCTCGCCTCGCTGCTGCCGTACTGCGCGGAACGCGGCATCGGCGTGATAAATGCCTCGCCGACCGGCATGGGACTGCTCACTGCACGCGGAGTGCCCTCGTGGCATCCGGCGCCGGCGGCAATGGTCGCGGGCGCGCGCAAGGCGGTGGAGTATTGTCAGTCGGTCGGCGCCGACATCGTGAAGCTCGCGGTGCAATATTGTGTGGCCGATCCGCGCATTGCCACGACACTGGTTGGCAGTGCTAATCCATCTAATATCGCCAAAAATGTCGCTTGGGCGATGGAGCCGATCGATTTCGAATTAATGGCAAAGGTCCTCGAAATCCTGCGTCCGATCCACAATCATAACTTCACCCGTGGGCGTCCGGAAAACCGCGATCCGATTGTGGGGTAAAAAAACTTTTATTAACCACGGATTTCACGGATCGGCACGGATAGAGGCGGGTACTTGAAAATATCCGTGTTCATCCGTGAAATCCGTGGTTAGCTCTGTCTAATTTCCAAAATGCTCCAGATCGTCCTTCAAGAACCCGGAAAGTTTAATGCGGTCGATGCCGCCGAACCGAAACGCCAGCCCGGCGAAGCGCTTGTGCGTGTGCATCGCGTCGGTGTTTGCGGGACCGACCTGCACGCGTTCGCCGGCAAGCAACCCTTTTTCAGCTACCCGCGCATTTGCGGTCACGAACTCGGGGTGGAGGTGATCGATCCGGGCGACGAGCCGAACGGGCTGAAAATTGGCGATCGCTGCTCGGTTGAGCCTTATATCAACTGTGGCAAATGCATCGCCTGCCGCCGCGGCAAACCGAATTGTTGTGCCAATATCAAGGTTTTGGGTGTGCACGCGGACGGCGGCATGCGACCGCTTTTTGCGCTGCCTTCGCGTAAATTACATCCGGCGACCAAGCTTAGTTACGACCAACTCGCGCTAGTGGAAACGCTCGGCATCGGCGCGCACGCCGTGGAGCGCGGCCAACCTGAAGCGGACGAATTTGCTTTGGTGATAGGTGCGGGTCCGATCGGTTTGAGCGTGATCCAATTCGCGCTGGCGGCGGGCGTGCGTCTGGCGGTGATGGACACGGCCGAACCGCGCCTTGCATTTTGTCGCGAAAAACTCGGGGTGAAGCACACCGTCAATCCCGCGAATGGCGATGTGAAAGCGCAACTACTCGAAATCGGCAACGGGGATATGCCGACGATGGTGTGGGACGCGACCGGCAATCCGGCCTCGATGGCAGCCTCTTTTGAGCTCCCAACGAGCGGTGGCAAACTAGTCTTCGTCGGCCTTTTCCAGGGCGATCTGACCTTCAACGATCCTTCTTTCCACCGCCGCGAATTGACTGTGATGGGCAGCCGCAACTCGTGTCCGGCGACCTTCCGCTCGATCATCAACATGATTGAAGCTGGCAAGATCGACACCACGCCGTGGATCACGCACCGCTTCGAATTGAAGGACGTGCCGAACCGTTTTCCAGAAGTAGCCAAAGACAAGACGCTGCTGAAGGCGATGATCTCGGTGGATTGACGCCGATTTTAGCCGGCCTTCCAGCCGAAAGTCTCGTAACGGTGTTCGAGTTTTCCTCCGCGCAGGCTGAGGACGGTGAAGCCCTCGGGAAAACCCCAGCGCGGGCCTTTCCACCAGTCGCCGCAGACGGCGCCGCTGGTGATAAACTCGCAACCCTTGTACGAAACGACTTCGTTGACGTGAGTATGACCTTGGAGAACCGCAATCACGTGGTAAGGCTCGATGACTTTTAGAACCTCCGCGGCGTTGGCCACGGTGAAATAGGATTTTGTCGCCGGCTTCGCGCTCGGTGGTCGATAGCAAGTGTATCCGGTAACGAGAGGAATGTGCGTCGTGATGATCACGGGCAGGGAGGGACCGACGCGGGCGAGGTCGGCGGCGAGCCAGATGAGTTGTTCGGCGGAAACGCGGCCTTCCCAGTCGTGATCGTCGGTTAGGAAGACCGTATCCAGCATCACAAAATGATAACCGCCTTGATCGAAAGAGCCGTAAGTCGCGCCGAAGCGATCCTCGTAGATTTTCTTTCCACCGCTGCCAGCTAAGTTGAAAACATCGTGATTTCCGATCGTGCGGTGCAATGGCGCGTCGAGCAGGTGTTCCGTTTTTGAATACAGGTCGTAAAGCGAGTTTGCGCGTTCGGCCGAAACTTTGTTGGCGTCGAAAACCAGATCTCCACCGCACAAAGCGAAAGCGGGTTTCAAAGCCGCAATCTGGCGGAAACATTTCTCGCTGCCTTCCACGCCATGAAGTTCAGGTTGCAGGTGAATGTCGGTGAAGAAGACAAATTCCAGGTTGCCAGGGGCGGTTGTCGTTGGTTCGGGTTCGGCGTGAACCGCAAGTTTCGAGGCGCACGCACCAAGAGCGGCCAGACTGGAAATTTTCAGGAAGTCACGACGGCCGGGAAGAGTTTGCATAGCGTAGCGTTAGAGGAATCGCGGTCGGGAAGAAATACGAAAGCGGGTCGGAAAGTTAAATCGCGGTATCGACGGAGCCTCATTTAAGGCCTAGCTTTTTTGCGTGACTGCTCCAGCGACCTATTCAAACAGCGAAGAAATCGCCAATACGATCACGCATGGCATCGGAGCACTGCTGAGTGCGGCGGCGTTGGCGTTGCTCGTGACGTTTGCCGCGCTGTATGGCGACGCGTGGAGTGTCACGAGCGGGGCGATTTATGGCGTGACGCTGATTTTGGCCTACACCGCGTCGACGGTGTATCACACTTTGCGTTCGGAGCGGGCGAAACGAATTTGCCGCAAGTACGATCATGCGGGAATTTTTCTGCTGATCGCCGGCACGTATACGCCGTTTCTACTCGTGAGCTTGCGCGGACCCTGGGGCTGGAGCTTGTTTGGCGTTGTCTGGGGTCTGTGTGTGGCGGGGATGGTGATGAAGTTTTTTCTCGCCGGTCGTTTTCGCGTGATGTCGACCTTGATCTACATTTTCACGGGCTGGCTAGTGGTGATTGCATTTAAGCCACTGCTGGCGGCGCTGCCAATCGGTGGTATCTGGCTGTTGGTTGCGGGCGGGCTTTGTTACACGGGCGGTACGGTATTTTACCTTTGGAAATCGCTAAAATATCACCACGCGATCTGGCACCTGTTTGTGCTGGCGGGCAGCATCTGCCACTTTTTCTCCGTGCTGAACTACGTGATGCCGGTGGCGACGTGACGGGGCAGATCGCCAAATCGCTGGATTTCGCTCAACGAATTTTCGCGTTCATGCGAATGTCAGCGCGGTACTTAGAGCACACACAACAAAACTGTAGCCGTAAATCGGTGTTACAAACCGAGCTGTCTTCGTAGGGGCGCAGTCTTGCTGCGTCCTTTCTGAGGCGAAGCCAAAACGGGCTACAGCCGGAGTTGTGCGGCTATGACATTTTTAAAAATGCTCTAGTTTCTCATTGTGAAGAAGAACGGCTGTTCAATCTTGCACGCAACAGGTCGACCGTTTTTCTGGCCCGGTTTCCAACGCCATTTTTTGAGGGCCTCGATCGAGGCGACGGCAAAGGAAGGGTGTGACGCTTCAATCACACGAATTTGGGTTATGATTCCTTCTTCGGTCACGATGGCCCCAAGTACGACCTTCCCTTCAATGCCGGCTTTTTTCAAAGCGAAGGCATACATGGGTTGCACGCGATTGCTTGGTATTGGTTGAGCGTCCAGGTCCTTGAGATTGTAAGCATCCCCTTGAAAAGACGGTGCAGTATCGGCTGTTTGGGGTTGGATTGAGGATTGGCTGGAAGGGGCTGAGCACCCGTTGAGAAGAATGAATGCAAAAACGATTGCCAGGGACAATTTGCGGAGAACTTTCATTGAATCGGGGCTATGTGTAGGCACTCACCAACCGTAGCTGCGTTTGATTTTCAACGTCTCGTAGAGGCTGGTGTCGATTTCGCGGAGGAAGCGGCTGGGTTCTAGCAGCATGCCGCCAGGGCCGGCGCGGGTGGCGACTCTTGGGTAGCAGAGGTAGAGTTCGTTACGGGCGCGGGTCACGGCGACGTAGAAAAGGCGGCGTTCTTCCTCGACGTCGCCGGCTTCGATGCTGCGGCGCCCGGGGAATTGTCCATCGGCGAGGCCAATCAAAAAGACGACGTCGTACTCCAGGCCTTTTGCCTGATGGACGGTGGTTAGTTTTACGGCTTCGGCGTCGGGGTCGACCTGGCGGTCGCTGGTTTCGCCATTGAGGAGCACGATCTGCGCGAGGAGATCCTGCATGTTGTCGTAGCGCTGGGCGAAGCCGACCATGGCTTTCAATTCGTCGAGCCGGTCGACGTAGTCGGCGAAGGCGCCGCGCAGGTAATCGCCATACCAACCGTCTATCGCTATTTCGACGGCCTTGGCGGGCTTGTCGTTGCGCATGTAGTCGGCGACTTCGGCAAGCGAAGCACAGAAGGAGTCCCAGTCGTTCTTCGCGTCCTTCGGAACTTTTGATTTCACGTCGTCGGTCGCGAGGGCGTCGATGAAATCTTTTTTCATCAAACGCGCGTGATCGAGGGCGGCTTCGTAGATTTTGACCGCGCCCTTGTCGCCGATTTTAGGCAGGAGGATGGCGATGCGGCCCCACGAGGAAGCGCTGGACGGATTGTAGACGAACGTGATGAGTGCAACGAGGTCGCGGACGTGCTGGCGTTCGAAAAATTTCACGCCGCTGGTGATCGTGTAGGGAATGCCGTGCTTGGAGAGCGCGAGCTGGGTTTCGAGCGCGAGGAAGTGCGAGCGGTAAAGGATGGCGATTTCGTTGGGCGAAACGCCTTCGTCCTCGGTGAGCGAGCGGATGCGTTTGATGATGAACTCGGCCTGCTCGCGATCGTCCATCGCCTGCAGGACGTACGGCTTGTTCGAGTGGCCGCGGGCGGCGCGGAGCTCCTTGTCGAAATGGCGGCCCTTGGGCTGGGCATTCAGCACGCCGTTGGCCAGATTTAGGATCTGGGGAGTAGATCGGTAATTGGTCTCGATGCGATGGATGACGGTGCCCGGGTGGCGGTCCGGGAAGCTCATAATGTTCTCGAAGTTGGCGCCGCGCCACGAGTAGATGCACTGAGCGTCGTCGCCGACGGCCATGATGCGGTGATGGCTGCCGAGGCGGTCGACGATCTGGGCCTGAATGGTGTTGGTGTCCTGATACTCGTCGACGAGCACGTGGCGAAAACGGTGGGCGAAGTAGGTGGCGACCTCGGGCACCTTGGTGAGGAGATCGAGGAAAAGTTCGAGAAGGTCGTCGTAGTCGACGACATTTTGCTCCCGCTTGGCCTTGGCATAGGCGGCGGCGAAGGGCGAGAAAACGTGTTTTATCTCTTTGTACTGGGTAAAGTTTTTATCGACAGTATCGACGAGACTTTCCTGGGTGTTGCGCGCGAGGGAAATGACGCTGAAAAGCGGGCCGGGGCGGGGGTTGGTTTTGTCCTTGAAGAACAGCTTGTCCTCCTTATCGACGACCTGTTTGAGCAACGATTCGGATTCGTCGGCGTCGAGGATGGTGAAATTGCGCGGGAGGTTGAGCGACTCGCCATAGATGCGAAGCGCACGGTGACCGATGGAGTGAAACGTGCCGCCCCAGAAACGTGCAGGCTCGATGCCGGTGAGGTCCTGCACGCGGTGGAGCATTTCCTTCGCGGCTTTGTTGGTGAAAGTGAGAAGCAGGATTTCGGAAGGCTTCACACCCTGCGAGAGCAGGTAAGCGACGCGATAAGTAAGCGTGCGGGTTTTGCCGGAGCCGGCGCCGGCGAGGACGAGAAGCGGACCGGGCTCGGCGGTGACGGCGGCGAATTGCTCATCGTTGAGCTGCGCGCGAAAATCGATCGGCGGGATGGCGTCGCGAACGGGAGCGTTGTCAATTTCGAAATCCATGAAGGCGGATTGGAAGCCTCACGGATTGGGGCGGCGGGGCAAAGCAGAATTTTCGGAGGAGTTACACAGAGGGCACGAGAGGAGGCACGGAGGTCACTGAGGTTTTCGGAATAGAAGAGAGAGGGATGGGTCGAAATTTTACCCGCACTCTTTTCTACTCTTGCCTGTCTCCATGTATTTCTCCTTGGCCTTTGTGCCTCCTCTCGTGTTCTCTGTGTAACAAATTCTGGAAGCGATTTTATTTCTCCACGACTAGGGCGAGGACGGGAATGGTCAGGGAGCGATAGATTTCGGCGGCGGTTTCGAAAGGGATTGTGCCATGATAGTCGGAGGGAGAAAGGTCGGGAAAATAAAGGCGGGCGGCGAGGTCGCCGGCTTGACTGGGTTTTATCGTGATCGTGTACGTCTGTGTTCGGAGCTTGGAGTCGGAAATTGAAGGCGCCGGTGATTCTTTTGTTGGCGTAATCGTGATGAGCGAGTCGGTTTTGGGCGCGATGTGGGGATCGCACTGGCTGGTGAGCGTGGGCAACGCGGCTGCGCCGACGAGGCGAGGGTCGTAGGTGAGAGTGATTTTGCGGGATTGGGTTTCGCCGGCTTTGACGGCGCCGAAATCGAGACTGGACGGGCTCACGGTGAGGCCGTGTTCGAGTTCGCAGCTCAAGCGGAGAGTGAAGATAGGGGCGTTGAAGCCGTCGGCGTAAAGGTAGACCGATTGCGCGATGTGCCCGGGAACTTGGCGGGCGAGATGAACGGTCATTTTAATTTTCATTTCCTGACCGGGCTCGAGGAGGAAAACGGGCTGCTCGACGAGCGACGTTTTGCGGCCGGCGATTTCGAGCAGATCAACGTGCGTGCAGTGGCAGGTGGTCTGCAGCTGTGTGAGAGTTGCGGGGGCGTTGCCTTCGTGGCGGACGGTGAAAACGTGTTCGATCTGCGGTGTATCCAGAAAATTGATGCGTCCAAATTCGTAGTCGGCGAGATTTTGCGCGACCATGCGGAGACCGGGCTTGGGTAGGGCAACGAGTTTAGGCGGCGGTTGCAGCGGTGGGGCGGCTGGGAGGAGAAAAGGCTGAAAGACTGAAAGGCTGAAGAGCTGAAGGAGAAGACGGACGGGGCGCATGGCGATAGGCGGAGGCCGGAGCTCGGATCTGGGGCAAGAGAGGCCGCCCGCGCGCGAGGGCACGGGCGGCTTGGAGGTGATTAAGGGTTCGTTACGGAGCGGAGACGTTCCACTTCTGGTGAGAACCGCCATTATAGGTGTAGAGCCCGAGTTGGACACCGACGGTATTGCTCGCGCTGGGGATTTCGATGACGCCGGCTTCATTGCCACTGGGATTCATCGTGGCGAAGACGTAGGTGCCGTTGCTCGCGCGATAGATTTTCCAACGCTGGCAGGAGCCGGCCCAGTCGGAATAGAGGTCGATTTTGGTACCGTTGGCATTGGAGCAATTGACCGCTTCGACGGAGAGACCGCCGAGGGAGCAGGTGAGTTTATACGATCCCCAACCGACGTGCGTAAACGTCCACTTTTGGCAGGAGAGACCGGCGTAAGTGCCTTGGGCGACCGCCTGGCCGGACGCGCCGGTGCAGCCCCAGGCATCCCACGCGAGGCCGTTGCTGGAAGCCGTGACCTTGTAGGTGCCATTGGCGATCCAATTGGGTTGGAAGTTGGGCCAGCCATCGCTGTTCCAACCGATTTTTGAAATGCCGAGGCGGGGCCAGCCGTTGCTGTAGCTATCAATGTAGTGATATGTAACGTATTCTGCGCCACCATCGCTGAGATAGCCGAAGTGTCCCGGTCCGATCGCGGGAGCCGAGCCGGCGAGATAGGTACGATTGCCGGTGAAAGGTCCGGTCGGCGAGGTGGAGCGAGCGACGCTGATGTAGTACGTGCTGCTCGTGCCGCTGCAACAGGTGCCACGATTGTAGAAGAGATAGTAGTAACCATTTTTGTAGATCATCGCGGCACCCTCGGCGTCGTTGAAATTGGCGATGTTGGTTTTGGTCGAGTTGAGGAATTTGCCGGTGGAAGGATTCAGCTGGGAGACCCAGATACCGGTGAGGTGCGAGCCCCAAACCATCCAGAAATTGCCGCTGGCATCCTTGCAGATGCCGGGATCGATCGAGCCGTAGGTTGTATTATTATCTGAATACACGACCATGCCCAGGTCGGTCCAACTGGTGAGATTAGTGCTGGAGGCGACGCCGATGGCGCAGGGTTTCGCGCCGAGCGAGCAGGAATAGTAGCAATAATATTTGCCGCCCATGTAGACGATGTCAGGAGCCCAGAAGTAGCCGGCGAAGCCCGGAACATACGTCTGAATCCAACTCGGACCGCTGCCACTGCCGAAGACAGTGCTGGCATTGGTCCAATTGACTAGATCGGTCGAAGTGCGATGGATGATGCCCTGGCCGTCGGCAAAGACATGGTAGGTGCTGCCGACTTTGATGATGTTCGAGGGATCGAACATGCCGTCGGCACCTTCCATCGCGCGGAGGCTGGGTTGAGCGACGCCGAGCGCGAGCGCGACGAGAGCGAGGCAGAGACTTCGCAGAAGATGCGAAGACGTGAGCTGGCCAGGCGGCAGGAACTGCCGTGGATTCTCTTGTTTCATGGGGGTATGTTTTGTTTTTTGTGGGACCCGATTCTTGCGAACAGGGCAGAAAGCAAAGGCTTGGCTAGGCACGAGAAATCGCTCCCAGCGGGGTCATTGGAGGGGTAGGGGCCATCCCTATATGCGCCAGAGCGGGCGAAAACCCGTCAGCATCTCAAATAAATCCATTTGCTGGCACTGCGGCCACAGGCCGGAAAACGGAAATGCGACGAGGCCGACGCGGATCGCTATTTCTTCAACTCCTTCGCAGGAAGGGGGGAAACCGAGCCAGAGCTCTGGGTGAGGCACCGTTTGACGGTCAGTGCGAGGGTGGCCATTTCAAAAGGCTTGGGTAAAAAGCTGAAGTGCAGGCGGGACAGTGCCTCGGAATTCTGTAAATCCATGCTGTAGCCGCTCGTGATGAGCACTTTTAATGAGGATTTTTCCGCGAGAAGATTTTTGGCGAGATCGAGCCCGCTGGTATCGCCGGGCATGACCATGTCGGTGATGAGCAGGTCAATCCTGGCATTTTCGCTCCGCCACTTTTCCATCGCCTCGGCGGGATTGGACGCATCGACGACTTGATAGCCCATGGAGCGGAGGCTGAGGGAGAGGGAGCGGCGGACAATTTGTTCGTCCTCCACCAGGAGAACGGTTTCGCGGCCGCTGAAAAGAGACGGGGTGGAATCTTTCCTGCTGGCAATCGTTTCGGCAGGTGTCGTCGTGGGCACGAAAATGGCAAAGGTGCTTCCCTGGCCAACGACACTTTCGACATCGATCCAGCCGCCATGCTGTTGGATAATTCCATACGCGGTGGAGAGCCCGAGCCCGCTGCCGCGTCCGATTTCCTTGGTGGTAAAAAATGGTTCGAAAATACGGGTGAGGATGTGCGGTGGCATGCCGCAGCCGGTGTCCTCGACTTTGAGACAGGCGTAGCGGCCGGGAGCCGCTTCCGGTCGGGCGGCGACGCCGCCAGGGGCGATTTCAATCTCCGAGGCGGTCAGGCTGAGCCGGCCGCCTTTCGGCATGGCGTCGCGGGCGTTGATGCAAAGGTTCACGACGACCTGTTCCATCATGCCGGCGTCGGCGTGGATCCAAAGTTGCGGTTGCTGGCTATTGAAGCTGAGTCGGACCTGTTCCCCAATGATACGCTCGATCATCGAGACCATCCGTGTGAGCACATCGACGAGATTGAACGTGGTGACCTGCAGGAATTGGCGGCGACCGAACATGAGAAGCTGCCGGGTAAGGTTGGCGGCGCGCTGCTCGTTGTTTTTTAGTTCTGTGAGCGTGTTGTGGACATCCTTTGGCAGGTTGGCGGCGTGCAGGAGCAGGTCGATGTAGAGGAGGTTGCCGGCGATGATGTTGTTGAAATCGTGGGCAACGCCGCCTGCGAGTTGGCCAATGGCCTCCATTTTTTGGGACTGGCGCAGCTGGTTTTCGAGTTGTCGGCGCTGGGTGATGTCGCGGGAAACGGCGAGGACGCACGGCTTTCCGTGGAGGGAGATGCGATGGATGCTGGTTTCGACGACGATGCGTTGCCCGCTTTTGGTGAGCTGTTCCATTTCCACCATAAGCCGGGTTTTTTCCGGAATATGGGCGAGACTGGTGGCGACTTCAGGCAATTTGTCGGGAGGACAAAGATCGGCCAGCGTGAGTTGCATCAACTCGTTGCGAGTATAACCCAGGCGCGTGCAACCGACGTCATTGACCTCGATGAAACGGCCGGCGGAGCGATCGGCGTTGAGCGCGCAGACCATGATGGCGTCGTTGCTGAGATTAAAGAGCTGGCGGAAACGTTCTTCGCTATGCCGGCGCATTTCCAGCATGCGATTGAAGGACGCCGTCAGCGAACCGACCTCATCGGGAGCCTCGATGGGGAGGGGCGACGTTGTATCTGCCGAGTGTTTGTGGATCTCAGACAGCGCGTGGGTCAGGCGGTCGATCGGACGGAAGATGCGCCTGAGGACGAGAATGCCGCCGACGGTGATGAGCGCGGCGCCCAGCAACAGGCCGGTAAGCGCGTAGCGTTGCAAGGCTTCAGCGCGGGCGGCGGCGTTTTTTTGCACACGGCTATCGAGCTCGATTTCAAAAACGGTGAGTTCCTCCGCGAGAGCGCGCACGCTGGCGGTGAGAGCGCAGAATTCAGCGATCGCTTTGCGGTGATCGGCCGGAGTAAACGAACCTTTGGAGGAAAAATCCCGGTCATACGCAGCGAGGATTGCGTCGCCGGTTGGACGGATCTGGGACGCCTTGGCCGCGAGGCGGGCGAGAATCGTTTTGGCGTCTTCGTTGGCGACCGTGCGGTGGAGTACGTCGATTTGTTGCTGCAACGAAGCGCAACGGTCGGGGAATTTTTTGCGATCCTCGCTTCCGCCGAGCGTGAGGAAAAGCATCAAATGGCCTTCAGCGCGCTTCGAGAAGTTCACCGCTTCGGTGGAAGCGAGAATGATTTTCTGAAAATGCTGTTCGTTGTGGGTGAGCGAACGTGCGATCTGTCGCGAAACCTGCCACATGAACAAGCCCACGCCCAAGGCCAATATTGTCAGGCAAAGATAGGTTAGGGTGATTTTACGGCGGATGTTCACTCCGGGATGGCTGGATGAAAAATTTTAATTTATCAGGAGAAGGGCTTTACCTCTTACATCGACCGCCCTTGCGACGGATTTACCACTAGAGACAACTGGTTCGGAAAAGCGATCCCAAGCGCGAAAGGTTTTTACCTCAGGAACTAGGTTCAACTGCCCAGCTGGTTGTTTGTGAGCACACTGGTGGTTCATCAATTTCCTGTTAAACGGTTCCTCCGTTCACTTGACCTTTAGCGTACGGCCATGCAGTCACGCGGTCATGCAAACTGAAATCGACGAACCCACTTTTCTGCGCGACCTAGTTAAAGCGTCCCGGCAAAAAATCCATCAAGTGAAATGGATCGACCGCGATGGCACCGAGCGCATTACACGGCTCAGCCTGCCAGAGCACACCCGCCTAAATGCGATTGCGCGGGAACGCGGTACCTCAATGAGCGAGGTGATGCGCCAGGCCGCACATATTCCGGTGGCTCAAAAAAACACAGGTGGACCCCGCGCTTGACCGGATAGATGCGGGCGAGGTGGAGCGCATTGGCCTCAATGCGCTGGTTTGGGTACGACGAAGTCTCGGAAAATCAGACCTTGCCCTTGAGCAATTCCGCGAGCGCGGCTTCGTCGATCTCGCCTTTGACTTCGTGCAATTGATGCAGAATCGACATGCGGTCTTCGGGCCCGCTCGAAGAAATTTCGAGCATCCAATCTTCGGTTTTCGGGGCTGCGACAATCACTTCGTCGGCCCACGCAATGACCTCGGCCGCTTCGACAAAGCCGCCGGTGATGCCACGGATAAAATATTCTGCCTTGGTGCGATGGTTCATTGAACTACTCGGACCAGAAAGCGCTGCGAATGCCAAGCTGGGATAAAATAAAGTAAGGTTCCTGGTTCGAGGATGGGAGTTGGCGATCAGGGTTTGGCCGCGCTTTCGAAAGCGCCGAGGTCGGGCGCCTTGCCGTTAAACGGCAGGCCGACGTCCACGCCTTGGTCAATGGCTGGGCTGCCAGTCGCGAGGTGCAAGAGCTTCATCACGGGCAAGTCGCCATTGGCTTGGCGTGGTTGGGTGAGTTCGGCTTCATCGAGCCCGGCGAAGTCGGCGGCTGCGAAGGTGACCGGAAGATCAAAGCTGTTGTGGCTGGCGTCGCACTGGGCTCTGTCGATGTTGCATAGTTCTATGCGACCGGCGAAACCGAGGTTGTTTTTCAAACGATGCCCGCGACCGTCGATTTCGGTTTTATTGTCCATCAGCCGGCCTTGCAGATTGAAGTTGCGGCTGTTTTTCCAGGCGGTGTTGTTGAGGAAGTCGACACCACCGGGATGGTGATTGGAGTAGAAGCCACTCGCCTTGTTGCGCACGGCAAGGCAACCGCGCACCACGTGCCGGGGAATGCTGCGGGGCAGGCGCTCGGCGGGCGTACCGCCATAACCGCCGGCCTTGAACCCATTGCCATCGGCAAGACTTTTGAACTCCAGGCTGTAGCCATTGTAGAAAGCCCAGCAATTTTCGAAAACCACGGCTTCGGCGGTATTGATGCAATCGTAGCCATCGTCACTATTGAACCAAGCGCGACAACCACGGAAAATATTGTTTTTACTACCCGCTGGAACGTGACAGCCAAACCCGTCGCTGTTGCCACCTTTGCCGCCCTCGGAAGTGTAATCGTAGTTGCGATAGGCGTCGCAGTTCAGAACCAAATTGTCCGAACCTTTGCCGATCCAGAAGCCGATAGCCTGGCTGTCGTGCGCGCTTAGGCGTTCTAAAAGGTTGTGGTTGCCTTCATTTTGGAAACAGACGGACTGGGTATGACCCTTGATCGTGACTTGCACGCCTACGACTTCGAGACCCACGATCTGTAACCAAGAGCCCGTGGCATGAAACCCAATGACGCGCATGTCCGCGGGTTTGACCTGGCTGAAATCAAAAACGGGCTGTTCTCCGGGGGATGCGGCGATGCGAATGGGGTTTTCCTTCGTGCCGCTTTTATCGAGCAGGATGACACTGGCCCAGATGCGATCGCGGCGGGCAATCTGCTGTTCGGCCATTTCATAATGGCCGCCGTGGACGAGGACGGTGTCGCCCGGTTTTACCTCTTTGTTGGCGCGCTGGATCGAGGCAAAAGGTTTGTCGCTTGAACCTGGATCGGCATCGTTGCCCTGGGGTGCAACGTGGAACGTGGCCGCAATGGCGGCGGTTGTGCCTGTGATAAGGACGGCTATGCTTCGAGCGAAAGAAAGTCTCATGAAAATGGTTAAATCGGCCAAAATAAGACGGAAGAAAGGCCGAATTTAACACTAGAGCGGTTTGTTTTAAACTGTAGCCGTTGAATCAAACAATTCGATCTTGAATCATGTTCGGTGGGTAGGTGGGCCCCGCTGGCCCGCCGCGTTGGTTGCGGCGCGCCTTACCTTAAGACGGCTACGAAATGACGTCCGCGGCGTGCTGGCGGGCATGAGCGGCCCCGAAAATCCGCGCAAAAACCAATGCGAAACCGGCGAGGGCGACCAAGAGCATGGTCGATGTTCCATCGGGGACCGATGTCGAACCCTTTCGTAGCGTCAAGCGAATCGTCCAGTTCCAATCGTCCAACGCGACACCGGAATTCAGCGTGAAAACTCCATCGATCATATCGCCCCCAGCCGTGCCAAAGCTCACCCGGGGAAGTTCATCGTAGGCGACAAATGTCGGCACGGCGAACAACGGATTTATGAAGGGCCCGACTGCCGGCATTTCACGGCGGACCAGAGAGTGAATTTCGGCCACATTGGGAAATCCGCTCACGTCCGCGACCTGATAGTTAAAACTCCAGAATCCGCTGGGGCTAAAAGACACTGGCGAGATACCGATCGCGCCGACGCCGTCGATTTGGACATCAAAGCTCGTTTGGCTATCGGCAAAGTAAGTGATCGTTTCGCCTGAAGCCGGTCGCGAGAGAACGACCGCCGCAATAAAAATGAATATGAATGAAGTGATACTTTTCATCTGCAGAGTATGTTGAGTTTTTTGATCTATTCCTCCGACCGATCGAACAGCGCCGATCTGGGTTTCAAATCAGCACGTGAAATAACGCCTGAAAAATTTTGGCGTCTGAAAATCTCCACCCGACGAAAAAGCATAAGGCATACCCCGTCGGCCTGCGGCTGGATCCGGCCACGTAAGACGTTTTTGTTGCGCGGATAGAAAAACCGCAAATTTGAGGGGCAGTTCGAACTCTGACGACTCTCCCATGGAACGCGTTAAGTATTCCGACAGATTTCATCGTTGGTCTCTTTCTCAAAGCTTGATGGGAGAACCGCCGGTTCTGGTGTTACCGTGTGGACGATGTCTTTTGACTTCTCCACACAGAAACGCCCCAAACCGGAACCGACTTTTCGGGCCATGCTGGCGAAGTTGCTGCTGATGATGGTTTATATCGGCTCTGGTGTTTCGGTGCGGGCTGGTGAAAACGATATTCCCTCGCCCGGAAAGCTGATCGAAAAAGTAACCTGTGTCGCCGACGCCACGCAGAGTTTTGCGCTGTATTTGCCGTCCAACTACGATCCGGCGAAAAAATGGCCGGTGCTTTTTTGTTTCGATCCCGGTGCGCGCGGTCGCAGGCCGGTCGAATGTTTTCAGGCCGGAGCGGAGAAATTCGGCTACATCGTGGTCGGCTCAAATAATTCGCGCAACGGCCCGTGGCCGGACAACGCGAAGGCGATCGAGGCGATGCTCCGCGAGACGTTTTCCCGTTGGTCGGTGGACCGCAGCCGGCTTTACGCGGCGGGGCTTTCGGGTGGCGCGCGCGTCGCGCCCCAGCTTGGCCTCTCGTCATTGGTTCGTGGTGTCGTCGCCTGCAGCGGAGCTTTTCCTCAAAGTCAGACGCCCTCCAAGGTGCCTTGTTTGTTTTTCGGGACCGCGGGCATCGACGACTTCAACTACTCCGAGTTGCGGAATGTAGACGACGACCTGGACAAGCTCGGCGCGCCGCACCGGATCGTGACGTTTGCCGGCGGGCACGAATGGCCGCCCGCCGAGACGGCGGTGGAAGCCATCGAGTGGCTGGAAATCCAGTCGATGCGCGTGGGGTTGCGCGAAAAAAATTCTGCGGTCATCGAGGCCAGTTGCGCGCGCCGGCTTGCGGGGCTTTCCGCGCTGCCGATTCCGGAGCGCTGGCTCGAAACCAAATCGCTCCTCGCGGATTTCAAGGGCCTCGTCGATACGACCGAACTGGTGGACGCGGAAGCCAAACTCGCGAAAACCCGGGAGCTGCGCGACTGGCGAAAGGCGGAACGCGCGGCGGACCGTCAGCAGACGGCCCTGATCGAACAGTGGCAGGAAAGCGTCACGGAGAGCGTCGTCGCCTCGTGGCAGAAACGAGCGGCTGCGCCGGAGGATTCCCCGGACCGCCGTCTCGCTCGGCGCGTGATCCAAGGGGCTTCGGTCAAGGCGATGGAATCTGCGCGCGAATTTATCCGCAACGAGCAGTACGCCGAGGCCGTTGCCCGACTCGAAATCGCCACGGTGCTCCAGCCCGACCGGGCCGGCACGTGGTTCGAACTCGCCCGCGCTCGAGCTCTAGACGGCAGCAAAAAGACCGCGCTCGCGGCGTTGGTACAGGCGGCCAAACGCGGCTACAAAGACGCTGCCCGCGTCGAGCATGAGAAAGCCTTTGCAGCCCTGAAAAACGACGCCGGATTTCAGGACGTGCTGCGCGCTATCGCCGAAAACCAAGCCGCAGAAAAACTATCTGCCCCAAACCCCAAAACCTGACCCTGTTCGGCTCCTTTTTAGACATCATTATCAAGAAGCATTTTCTTTAAAATCACTTCACCAAGCTTCCACTCATTTTCCCAGTTCTTTGTGGGCGCTTCAAAAATCACCAAAAACAGGGTTCCGGTTTTATCATTCGCAATCAACAAATGGCAGATCGTCACACTCGTAATTCCCTTGGACGCATCGACATATCGGAATCTCACAGCTTTGAATGGTCCGTGATCGAAAGCCATCTGTTCATCTAACTTATGTTTCGTTGCAGCTTCCTGCGCAAACGCGACCGCATACGCGGACGGAGGCATTCCGGCCTTCGCTGGAATGTCGCGAACACAATTGAGTGTGAGCCCAGTCTCAAAACGTCCCTTTTTCTGAATACTCTCTTTCGTAATGAAGAGAGCGGTAGTCGTGCCGCTTTGATCTTCTTTATAGAACCAATCGTTCGGCCGTAGTATTGCAGCCTTTATCGTCGGCACCTCCTGCCACAGGAAACCGTTCGGTGCCACCGGTAACTCTGTAGCAGCGCAGCACGTCGCGAAGACGAAAACGATAACGTAAATGTATTTTTTCATCTTTTGCCGAACGTTGTGTAGGCTTTTTCGCAGTTGCAGGATTGAGGCCCGCAATTTCTTGAATGGATTTTTGTGGTAGGCCGTGAGGTAACGGCGGCTTTTGTAGCCGCCGCCCGTTAGGAAAACGCTTACTTCTTCGTGCCGCTGGCGACGACGGTGTTGGCTTGGACGAAGAAGTCGTTGCCTTTGTCGTCGACGAGGATGAAGGCGGGGAAGTCGACGACTTCGATCTTCCAGACAGCTTCCATGCCGAGCTCGGGATATTCGAGGGTTTCGACTTTCTTGATGTTTTCCTTCGCGAGGATCGCGGCGGGGTCGCCGATCGAGCCGAGGTAGAAACCTTTGTACTTCGCGCAGGCGTCGGTTACCTGTTTCGAGCGGTTCCCCTTCGCGATCATCACCATCGAACCGCCCATCGACTGGAAGAGGTCGACGTAGCTGTCCATGCGGCCGGCGGTCGTGGGACCGAAGCTGCCGGAGGCGTAGCCGACGGGGGTCTTGGCCGGACCGGCGTAGTAAACGGGGTGGTTCTTGATGTAGTCGGGCAGGCCTTTGCCGGAATCGACGCGTTCCTTCAACTTGGCGTGGGCGATGTCGCGGGCGACAACCATCGGACCGGTGAGCAGCACGCGGGTGGTGACCGGGTGCTTCGAGAGTTCGGCGCGGATTTTGTCCATCGGCTGGTTAAGGTCGATGCGGACGGGCTTGTCGTCTTTTAGCGTGCGGAGATGGTTCGGGATGAACTGGCCGGGGTTGGTCTCCATCTTTTCGACAAAGATGCCGTCCTTGGTGATCTTGGCCTTGATATTGCGGTCGGCGGAACAGGAGACGCCCATGCCGACGGGGCAACTGGCGCCGTGGCGGGGGAGGCGGATGACGCGGACGTCGAGGGCGAAGTATTTGCCGCCGAACTGGGCGCCGACGCCGCTCTTTTCGGCGATATCGAGAACCATCTTTTCGGCTTCGAGGTCGCGGAAGGCCTGGCCGAGTTTGTTACCCTTGGTCGGGAGCGCGTCGTAGTATTTGGCGGAGGCGATCTTGACGGTCTTGAGGCAGGCTTCGGCGCTGGTGCCGCCGATGACGAAGACGAGGTGGTACGGTGGGCAGGCGGCGGTGCCGAGCATCTTCATCTTTTCGGTGAAGAAGGCGGCAAGGCTCTTTGGGTTGAGCAACGCTTTTGTCTCTTGGAAAAGGTACGTCTTATTGGCCGAGCCGCCGCCCTTGGCGACGAAAAGGAATTCGTATTTCTGGCCCTCGGTGGCGAGGATGTCGATTTGGGCGGGGAGATTGGTTCCGGTATTGACCTCCTCATACATGTCGAGGGCGGCGGTCTGGGAATAGCGGAGGTTTTCCTGCGTGTAGACGTCGTAGACGCCTTTGCTGAGCCATTCCGCGTCGTTGGCGCCGGTCCAGACCTGCTGACCTTTCTTGGCGACGATGGTGGCGGTGCCGGTGTCCTGACAGAAAGGCAGAATGCCTTCGGCGGAGATTTCGGCGTTCTTGAGCATGGTGAGGGCGACGTATTTGTCGTTCTCGGAGGCCTGCGGGTCGTCGAGGATGCCGGCGACCTGTTTCAGGTGCTTCGCGCGGAGGAAAAAGGACGTGTCGTGCAACGCCTGTTGGGCGACGTAGGCGAGGGCGGACGGTTCAATCTTGAGGATCTCTTTGCCCTCGAAGGTCGTCGTAGAGACGCCTTCTTTCGAGAGAAGGCGATACTCGGTTTCGTCGGTGCCGAGGGGGAATGGGTCTTGGTAGGAGAACGGAGGCGTGGCCATAAGTTGGGAAATTTACCGGAATGTGCGGCGTTTGTGGTGCCAGAAAAGCGGAGGCGCGTAAGAATTAGCGGAGGTTGCGGAGGGCTTAAGTTGGATGCGTGGGGTGCTACGAAGGGGAAAAGGAGGGAAGTATTTTGCCACAGAGGTCACAGAGCTCGGACACAGAGGCAGGAAGAGGTCGGAGGGTAAGAGGGCACGGTGAGGACGGAGTTTCTAACCACTGATTTTCACTGATAAGCGGCGGAATGGAAATTTTTGTCTTTGGATTTCTCTGTGAACTCTGTGTCGGAGCTCTGTGTCCTCTGTGGCGAAAAGATCGGAGAAGCTTTATTTCTTATAGCAGCTTCATCTTGGGAAGATCCTGCACATCGACGAGGCCTACGGGGCGATGGGTGGCATCGACGGCGATGAGGTCGTCGATTTTGTAGCGGTCGAACATCCGGAGGGCTTCCACCGCGAGCGCATCCATTGAAACGACTTTGGGAGAACGTGTCATGAATTTGGATACAGGCTGGAGGAGAAAGTCGGGCGTGCTGATGATGTTACGCCGCAGATCGCCGTCGGTCAGGATGCCGGCGAGTTTGCCGTCTGAAGCGGTGAGGGCAATGCTTCCGCTCTTGGCGGCGGTCATGCTGAGCAAGGCGTCTTTGACCAAGCTCGTGTCGGGCAATACTGGGAAACGTTCGCCGGTGCGCATGATGTCGCTGACTTTAAGCAGGAGGACCGTGCCGAGATTGCCGGCGGGGTGCAGACGGGCGAAGTCATCGCGGGTGAAGCCGCGGCTTTCGAGAAGAACCATTGCAAGCGCGTCGCCGAGCGCGAGGGCCGCAGTGGTGCTGGCGGTTGGCGCAAGGCTCAGCGGGCAAGCTTCCTGCGGGACGCGATAAAGGAGTTTGTGGTCGGCGTCTTTGGCGAGTTCGGAGTCGGGATTACTGGTGAGCGCGACGATGGGCAGGCCGAACCTTTTCAAAAGCGGAATAAGACGCAGGATTTCCTGAGTCTGGCCGCTGTTCGACAAAAGGATCGCCAGATCGCCTTCTTCGCAAAGCCCCAGGTCGCCGTGGAGCGCTTGCGTAGCATCGAGAAAACACGAGGACACGCCAGTGCTATTGAAGGTGCCAACGAGCTTTTGGGCGATGTGGGCGGACTTGCCGACGCCGCTGAAAATGAGTTTGCCCCCGCTGGTGGCGGTTTCTTCGACCGCGCAGGCGACGGTGACGAAGGATTCGTCGAGAGCTTTGGCGGTGGCATCGAGTGCGTCGGTCTCGACGCGGATACAGGCGCGGGCGCGTTCGAGGGCGGTTTTTGAGTTGAGGGCCATTTAGGATTGAATCGCGGGGAAGCTTGCTGAAGTTAGAGGTTACCTTTTACCATTCAATTCCTTTTCCGACCTGATGAGGACCCGTTTGTTTTCCCTTCTAGCTTTGGCTGCACTGATTTTTGTGGCGGGTTGTGAGCGCGCGGACGTCGCGGCTTTCACGGTCGAAGGCGACGAGCCGGGCTACCGGCGGGGCAAGGACCTGATTAAACAAGGCCGCAATCAGGAAGCGCTCAGCGAGTTTCTAAAAGTCATCGACAAACGCGGTCTCGATAACGCTCCGGAGTCGCACCTTGAAGTCGGTCTGCTCTATCAGTTTCACATCAAGAATCCCATCGCGGCGATTTATCACTATCAAAAGTTTCGGGAACTGAAACCCAACAGTCCGCAGGCCGACCTTGTGCGCCAACGCATCGATGCGGCGACACGCGATTTTGCCAAGGCCGTGCTGGGAAACTCGCTCGACAAGGATCTCGATCGGCTGACCACGGACGAATTGGCGAAACAACTTCGGCTCGAAAATGATCGGCTAAAGACGGAAATCGCCTCTTTGCGGGCTGGAAAAATTGTCGCATCGCGCGACGCGGAAACGGCTGCGACCGAGGAAACGCCCGCCCAAGCTGCGCCAACGAGGCCGGCAACAGTCGCGAATAACGAGGAGTCCCCCGTGCAACGCGCGGCGATCGAGCCTGAGGTCAGTCCCGTTGCCCCGGTCGCTCCAGTCCCCACACCGCGTCCGACCGCTCCAGCGCAAGCGCAGACCCGCCCGCCAACGCCATCCAGCAACACGACTCGTCCGGGTACGACGGCTTCTTCGACGACAACACGCCCGTCGACGTCCTACCGCCGCCACGTGGTCGCCAAAGGCGATACTCTCTACAGCCTCTCTACAAAATATTACGGCAATCCTTCCCGTTGGAGGGATATCTATGCGGCTAATCGCGATGTGATGCGAAACACCGACGATTACAAAATCGGTATGGTGTTAAAAATTCCGCAGTAAGTCTCGCGTTTGTATTGTCAAACGCCGCAGCGATTTTTGCGCCGCGCAAAATTTGCGTGTTCTCCGCCAAGCACTGCGGAGGAAATCGGTGTATGTTGTGCGAGATTCCGATACGCACATGATTCTGCCCGACGAAAACGCCGCCACGCCGAAAAACACCTCACTGGATCTCGACTTGATTCGGAAGTACTCGATCCCGGCGCCGCGTTACACGTCATATCCGCCTGCGACTCAATTCGTCGACGATCTGGCCAAGGTTGACCTCGACAAGGCGCTCAAGGACGACAACGCCTCCGGCAAAAACCCGCTTTCGCTCTATTTTCATCTCCCGTTTTGCGAAACGCGTTGCTGGTACTGCGGCTGTAACACCGTCATCACGAAGCGCCACGATGCGGCGGCCGAATACCTCGACGACGTCGCGACCGAGGTGAAACTCATCGCGGCGCGCAATGACCGCGCCCGCCCCGTCACGCAGGTGCACCTCGGCGGCGGTACGCCGACTTTTCTTCCGCCCGACCAGCTCCGCCGGCTCGGCGCGATGTTTCACGAGAACTTCTCTATCGCCAAAAACTGCGAGATCAGCGCCGAACTCGATCCGCGCCGCCTGAAACACGAACACATTGTGGCGCTCCGCGAAATCGGCGCCACCCGCGCTTCGCTTGGCGTGCAAGATACCAATCGCAAGGTCCAACTCGCGATTAACCGGTACCAGCCGCAATCGCTGAACCAGCAGGCGATGGATTGGCTGCGCGCTGAAGGTTTCAATTCGGTCAACGTCGACCTCATTTACGGCCTTCCCCTGCAAACTCCTGAAACGTTTACGAAAACGATTGATGACGTGCTTTCGCTTTCACCCGAGCGTCTCTCGGTGTTCAGCTACGCGCACGTTCCGTGGATCAAGCCCGCGCAGCGCATTTTCGAAGATCGCGGCCAGTTGCCCACGCCAGAGGAAAAACTCGCGATGTTTGCCCTCGCGCACGAACTCCTCACCGCGGCCGGATACGTCGACATTGGTCTCGACCATTTCGCCAAACCCGACGACGAACTTGCGCGAGCCCAGCGTAGCGGCACGCTCCATCGCAATTTCCAAGGCTACAGCACTCACGCCGGCGCGTCGCTCTACGGTTTCGGTCTCTCGTCGATCTCCCAAACACCCGACGTCTATATCCAAAACCACAAGACGCTCATCGCCTACCGCACCGCGCTCTCTTCGGGCCAATTGCCGGTTGAACGTGGTTTAAGATTGAACGACGAGGACAAGCGCCGCCGTACGCTCATCATGCGCATCATGTGCGACCGTGGGCTGGACTACAAAAAACTCTCCGCCCAACTCGGCGTGGACGTGGCGAAAGCCTACTCGTCCGAAATCGCCTCGCTGCACGACCTCGTGGCCGACGGTATCGTGAAGATGGGCACGCAAGGCTTCACCGTGACCCCCGCCGGCACGCCGCTGCTCCGCGTGGTCGCCATGCGCTTCGACGCCACGTTGAAACCCGTCGCCCGCCAGCACTCACAGGTGATCTAAGGCGATCCGCCAGGTGTTTCCACTGGAGGGCGCCGCGCTGTCGTCGCCGTTCATATCCGGCGGCCACAGCGGGCCGCCTTCCGTTTCAATCCGACAAACCGTTGTCGGAGGGGCGATGTACCAGAACTGCGCTCCGTGCGTCACTCTTTCTCGGACGGCTTCGCATCGAAGAGGTCTCCGAGGGAACTCATCTTCCTTCCAAACTCTTCGCCATACTGTGGCAGCACGGCATGGGCATTATAGACATTCATAAAACCTTCGTGCTGACCTGATGATAGAATCGACTTCATTCCCTTTAGCACTTTCGCCCAGTCGGTTTTATCCATGTCGAATGGTTCGTTGTTGCGCAAGGCTTCGTTGTGTCTGGCGAGTAGTTTGGTGATTTGTTCCGCCTGCTCGGCCTTCAAAGGGCAGTCCGTGAAATATAGATTCTCAGCCACTGACGCGGCGAACTGGCGGGCGGCCAGGGTGCGTTCATAATCTTGCAGGCGTTTGAACCCTTCCTCGCCGAGCAATTCCTTCTCGGCGGCATTCAGGGTTTGCTCGGCCTTGGAGCGCAGTCTGATCACGGCTAAATCGGACTCCTTTAGCTTTTGCGTTTCCATGATGGCGTCGATGTCGGCCAGACTTTGCCAGTGGTCGGTCAACATGATTTCCAAGCGGTCGATCTGCGCATCATTCAAGCCGGACCGATAATAAAAGGGCGCGTACTGAGCCGCGAGATGGGCGCGGTAGCCGCGTGCTTTCTTTTCCTGTTCAGCGATCGAGTCGGATTCCTTCCTGGCCGCTTCTTCTTTGGAGACCGGCGCAGTGGCCTCGGTGAATTCGATTTTCATTAGGAGTGCGATGGATCGATTGAGCGCGGTGATTTCCTTTTCGATCGAGGCGAGTTTTTCCCGGTAGATGGTGGTTTGTTCATCCAGCGACTTTTTCTGATGGCCGATATCCGCGAGCCGATTTAGTGTCCGCGTTGTCACTGTCATTTCACGACCATTTAACCAGAGGCAAAATGCCGTGATCGAGAGGCAGGAGAGGAAGATGGAAGTTTTATAGCGCATAGCTCCAAGTGATGCTGTCGCTCAGGTTTCCCTGCAGTCGGGCCAACGCTTTCAGCTGGACCGGACTGAGGATTGTTTTCGCTTCCTGGAGCGCTTTCTTCCAATCGATGTCGGTGGCGGCTGGGCTGGTGGGATCCGACGTGGCGTTGGCGAGAATCTGTGTCAATTGCCTGGAGACTGCTGCATCGAGTGGTGCATCGGTATAAACAAGGCTGCTCGCGAGCACGTTTACGATCTGCGTGCGGATGGTTATTGTTCTCCATTCCTCTTTGTATTCGTTCAAACCGGCTTCACCGAAAAATTCCTTAAACTTGTTTTCGTCGATCTTCATATTCCCCCAGTCGAGGGAAAGGGTGAACCGGCCGTGTTCATTCCCTTCGTCGATAAATTTGTAACTGGGCACGAAGGGGTTGTCACCCCTGAGGCAGGCAAAGAAGGTTTCGATTTGTTTCGGAGTGTAGTGAAATTTGGTGAAGAGAGGACCGTAGAAATTTTGATTTGAGAAGAGGATAGGCTCGATTTTCTCCAGCACCTTTTTCATTTCATCATCGAGGTTGAGACGGAGGAGGGCTTCGACGATGGCCTCGCCTTTGAACTTGGGGCTCATGCGCTGGATTTTTGCCGCGATCGTGATCTTGAGCGTGGCGAGGGTCTGACGCTTGGACTCGCGAATTTGTTCAAGCTCGGTCAGGCGGCGTAGCAGTTGGTTTCGCTCTGCTTCCATTCGGCTGATCTTTTGCTTTTCAGCATAGAGACTACTTTCGGTCTCTCGTGTGGTGTTGGCTTTCCACGCGACAATGCTGCCCGAACCAATCGCTGTGACAATGGAGGTCGCGACGGCGGCGATTTTTATCCCGCCGAGGAGTTGCGCGAGAAAGGTCGTGGCTTGCGCGGCGGTGGCGAGTGAGGTTGTGGCCACGGTCGCGGCGAATCCGGCGGGGGCGGCGAGGGCGGCCTGGCTGGCCATCGCGAGTTCGAGGGCGACGAGGGTCGAGACGATGCCGCGCTTGGCGAGGTGGCTGCGGAGTTTTTCCACGCCGCGGTCGATGCGTTTGCGCGTGGCTTCCTCGGAGAGGCCAAGGGTGGCGCCGATTTCGCTGAAGGAGCACTGCTTGAAATAGCGGAGCAGAATCGCCTCGCGATCGCGTTCGCCGAGTGCGTGCAGGGCGTCGTCGAGTAACGGACGGAGTTTGTCCCAGTCGATTTGATCGTGGGTGGTGGAAAAATCGTCGTGCATGGGATGGGCCTTTTGTTCGCGTTCTTCGCGTCGGGCTTCGCTGCGGCGTAGCGTGGCGACCGCATAGCGAGTGCTGGTGTGCAGCCAGCCGACGAGGTCGTTGCGTGCCGCGAGTTGGGCGGCCTTTTTCGCGAGATCAGTGAAGACCGCCTGAGTTACGTCCTTGGCGCGGGCGTCGCTGCCGGCCTGGCGCAGGGCGGTGGCGTAGACGAAATCGATATGGCGTTGCACGAGTTCGGTGAAGGCTTCTTGCGAAGATTCGTGAGTATAGCGGCGGAGCAGTTCGGGGTCACTGGACATGTTGGTATTTCCTTATACCAGCCCCCGGACAGAAATCCGGACAAAAATTTTATCGATGTGCAATGCGCCGTGCAGTCGCCCACGCGTTCGGGACTAGGAATAAAAAGATGGTTCCGCCGTGATTCAACCGCAGGCCACTTTTGTCATCTATTAAATGACAAGTGATATTTTAGAGAGGGGCCTGACGTAGAGAAGCTTGTCATTTAATCGATGACAGACGTGTCTTTTCTGCGAGCACGGAAGTGACGGGATGCCGGCATCCGGCGGGGTGGCGGTGGAAGCGGAGAGGGCGGAGTTGGTTGGAGCTAAGTTTTGCGTTAGGGCGGAAAATTTTTCGTCCTGCAACCTTGTAGCGGACACAGGCGACCGATATCAACGCGCGCAAATTCATGAGCACGTTTGTCATTGTTGCACTTCTGGTTTGGGCCGGCATGAACGGCTATGCTTTCTGGCGGCTGGGCACTATTTTGGCGCTGATGCGTGTGCCGATTTGGGCGACTGGGATCACGGGCGTGGCGGCATGGCTGAGTTTTCCCGTGGCGCGATCGGTGCGTCATAATTGGCCGCGAATGGGTGGTTTTCTCGAAGTTGTCTCGGTGAACTGGCTGGGGATTCTATTGCTGCTATGTGTCTGTTATATGGTTGTGGACGCGGCGACGTTGGGCGGGCTGTTGTGGCGCAATGGGGCGCTTAAACTCAGGTTTGGCGCGACCATTGTAGCGGGGATTTTATCGGGCGTGGCCTTCGTACAAGGCGCGCGCGATCCGGTGGTACGCCAGGAGGAAATCGTGCTGCCTGGCCTGCCGAAAATGCGGGACGGGCTGCGGGTGCTGTTCGTGTCGGACATGCATCTGGGCAGACAGATTGGCCGTGAATGGTTACAGCGTATGGTTGTGCAAGCCGATGCGCTCAAACCCGACTTGATCGCCATCGCTGGGGACTTGGTCGATCACGATGTGGAGCTGGTGCAGCCGCTGGTTCCCGAGCTAAGCCGGTTGCAGGCGCCGCTGGGTGTTTGGGTCGTGCTGGGCAACCACGATATTTACGGAGGGGCATTGGAGAGCACGAATTTGATGCGGGCGGCTGGCTTCAAAGTATTGCTGAACGAATCGGCGGAGGCGGCGCCCGGACTGCGCATTGCAGGTGTGGAGGATTTGGGTTTCCATATGCGATCTGGTTCGGCGGAGAACGATGTGCGCAAGGCTTTGGGTGGAGGACGGTCTGGGCAGGAAGGCGTCCTGTATTTGTCGCACACGCCGGCATTGCTCGATCTGGCGGCGGAGTCCGGGGCTGGCCTGATGCTATGCGGTCATACGCACGGCGGACAAATCTGGCCGTTTAATTATTTGGTCGCCTCGCGTTTTCCGACGATTGCCGGGCGATATACGGTGAAAGGGATGACGCTTTTTGTGTCGCGTGGCGCGGGCACGTGGGGACCGCGGATGCGGCTTTGGAAATCGGGTGAAATTTATCTGATCACGCTGCGCGCGCCGTAGTGCGAATCTGACTACAGGCCGAGCAACACGCCGCAAAGATCGTCGCCCCGCACGGTCCGGCCGGAAAAGGCGGAAATATCCGCTGCGATGAGGCCGAGGACTTTTTCTACCGGAGCGTCGTGATGGCGGCCGAGCGATTCGAGGAGGCGATTTGTGCCAAATTCCTCGTTGTCGGAATTGGGTTCTTCGGTCCATCCATCGGTATGGAGCAATAGGCGATCACCGCGCGCGAGAGAGTGGCGGGTCGAGGTATAATTGATCCCGCGCATAAACCCCAAGGCGGGACCGCTGGCTTCGTTAGAGATGGCAATCGTTTTGGATCCACGGCGCTGGAGGAGTGGCCAGGGATGGCCTGCGCTGGCCAGATCAATGGTGCCATACATGAGATCGACGCGGCCGTAGAGCGCGGTCACGAAGCGTGGCATGGGCGGTCGGTCGAGCAAAGGACAAAGGCGTTCGTTGACGTGCTCGAGCACCTGGGCGGGGTTGAGATTCTTGCTGCGCAGATCGGCGAGAAGGCCGCGGATGAGCGTGGTGACGAGGGCGGCTTTCACGCCGTGACCCATGACATCGCAAATGAGCAGGTCGAAGCTGCGCGCGGTGAAAGGAATGGCCTGGAAAAAATCACCAGCGAGAAATTCGCAGGGCTCGTAGTGGAACCCGATGCCAGGGACAAAGGGAGCCTTGGGATCGAGCATGCCGCGGACAGTGCGAATGCTGGAGGCCATCAGCTCGGTCTGAAGCTGGCTGGCAAGGCGGAGTTCGGCCTGCATCTGCTGATTTTTGATCTCGAGATCGCGCTGGGCCTGAAGGGCCCGGGCCTCGGCTTCCTTCTGCCGGGTAATATCGGCCGCCATGCCTACGATGCCCTGGATGTGTCCATCGGCGTCGCGCAACGGAACTTTGGAAAGCAGAGCCCAGCGATTGAGGGCGGCGGGGCTGGCGTCGAATTCCTCGCGGTTGAGGACGGAATGGCCTTTCTCAATGATCTCCTGGTCTTCGGCGGCGACGCGGCTGGCGCGAGGGTCGTCGCTCAGTTGGTCAATGCGGCGGCCTTCGACATCGGCGGGATCAGTTACGCCGATGGCGTGGCGATACGTCGTATTGGTAAGCCGAATACGGCCCTCCTCGTCCTTGACGAAGATCTGGCAGGGCAGGAGATCGATCAGGATCTCCAGCAGGCGGTGGTGCGCCTCCAGCGCCTCCTTGGCATTTTTGGTTTCCGTGATGTCGCGGGAAATGCCGAAGGTGCCGATGATGTTGCCGTCGTCGCCCCGCAGCGGCTGCTTGGAAGAGAGAACCCAGCGCGCTCCGCCTTTGGAGGTGTTGGCTCGTTCCTCCTTACCGACAAAACCGAGGCCGGTGCGAATGATGTCTTTTTCGTCGGCGAATTTCTGACGGGCGAGATTTTTTTCGAAAAAGTCGAAGTCGGTTTTCCCAATGGCTTGGTCGGGGCTGTTGAGTCCGAAAGAAGCAGCCAGCGCGTGGCTGATCGCGAGAAAACGTCCTTCGAGGTCCTTGAAGTAGATGTAGTCCGGCAGGCTTTCGAGCAGGCGCTTGAAAAACAGCATGGGACTGCCGGCTGCTCCGTTGGAGGGACCGGGTTGTTCAGAGGCTGAAGGAGGATTCGGTGGGGACGTTGGCACGTGAACAATTTTCAGTTACCACAGATTTCCAGCGGAGCAACAGCCCATTTGGAAGGCCTCGAACGAGGCAATCGACGGCTTGCGCGAGTTTGGCGTTGAGCGTGTAGCTTCGGGACGATTGAACGGCTGGCTTCATTTACCAAAAATCAATGTTCGGATACGAATTGCTTGAAACGATCGGCTCATTCGCCGTGGAAGCGCCCGTAGCGGCCATTTTGCGTCATGCGGCGCGTTACCCGATTTTGGATGTTGCGCGGCCTGAACTGGCGGAAATCACCCCGGCGGGCGCCAAAGCGGCCGAGGAAATGGGGCGGCGGTTGAGCGGATTCGATTGCTTGAGGCTTTTTCATAGTCCGGTGAAACGTTGCCAGCAAACGGCCGAATGTCTTGCACGCGGGGCCGGGGACGCTGGATTGAAAATCACGCATCTGGGACCGGAAGACGCGCTCGGCGTGGACTACATCCTGGATTTGGCAGAAGCTGGAAAACTGAGCCAGCTGCACGGCGAAGATTTCGTGCGGCTCTGGATACGCGGCGAAGTTTCCCCGCAAATCATTCGCGAGACGAAACACATTGCAGAGACAAAAATGACCTATCTGACCCGTCGGTTAAGCGAACCGACCAGTCAGGGCAGGCGACTCGACCTGCATGTCTCGCACGATTGGAACATCATGGTGCTCCGGGAGCACTTGCTGGGTGTGCGGCATGAAGAGGCTGGCTGGCTGAGTTTCCTGGATGGAATCGGTTTTTGTCTTCAGGACGGGGTCCTGCGGGCAAAATACCGTCAGGAGGAGAGTCGTCAGACTTTGCCCTGGGCATTTTAGAAAACGATGCAAACAGGGATTCCGACCGGCTGAGGAGAAGACCCCAGTCGCGGACAAGCGCGCGGCGTCGCGAAGATTTTGCATCGGAATGTTCTGATTGAAAAATGGCATTTTATCGCGATGTAATCGCGTGCGTTACCCATGAAAGTTCGAATGCCTCTCACCTTTATGCTCGGTTTTTTGGCGACCTGCACGGTCATGGCCGCGTTTGAACCGACGGGTGACAAGGCCCGGGCAAAAATTGACGAATGGATTGATACCGCCAAAAAAATCGCAGCGGAACCCAGCCTGGTAAAGGCCGTGGCGGCGCAGAATCACCAGCTCGCGGTCGAGTACGCGGACATGTCGCAGGTCAAGTGGGCGGCGCTGGCCGATCTTGATCCGCTCGTCACGGCGCTGAGTAAAAATGCCGCGGCAAAAACGCTGAAGGCGCACAAGGTTGCGGGTTTGGCGGAGTTATTTGTTTCGGACAACCAAGGCCGGAAAGTGGCATTTCTCTCAAAGCCCACCAACTGGAGTCACGAAGGTAAGGCGAAACACGAACAGCCGATGGCTGGCAAAGTCTGGGAGGGGCGCGTCGAGTACGATCAGTCGACCCGGCGAGTGCAGGTCCAGATTGCCGTGCCGGTTTTGCAGGAAGGAAAACCCATCGGCTCGCTGGTCGTGGGTGTCGAGTGGGAATGGCTGGAGAAAATGTGATTTTGCAATTTCGCTGCGCGGTACGCGCGCCGGAGTTGCTGTAGGGAAAAATGGGGTAAACACCGAGAAAATTGGCACGGCTCTTGAGCGGTCTTTGTGCCTGACATGCGAGGCATAGCTGTGTTGTCTTTTCGTTCCGCCCGATTCTCCAGCTGATGCTTTGTGCGATCGCGTGCGGCGTCTTGATGCCAGCAATTTCAAAGAAAGGAAATTCCGTCATGAACCAACAGACACCGACTATTTCGCTTGGGTTTACGCAGGAACGATTCCCGGCCGGGGTGCATATTTGCCAGATCTACACGGAGGATAGGGAACGAGAGGAGGCATTGGCGCGTTTTGTCGAGAGCGGACTGGTCGCGGGCGAGCGCACGAGTTGTTTTTCCGACAAAAAACCGGAGCCGGTATTATCCAGACATCTTGCTGCACACGGAATGTCGTTGGAAGAGCGTTGTTCCTGCGGGGCATTGACGCTGGCACCGACGCGGGATGTCTATTTCAAGGACGACCGTTTCGATCCGGAACGGATGCTTTCGGTTTTGACGACGTACCACGAGGATTCGATGCGCCGCGGACATCGCGCCTGCCGAGTGATTGGAGAGATGTCGACCAAGGTGCAGACCGTGGAAGGAGGCAATCGGCTTTTGGAATATGAGTCAAAAGTCAGCATGCTGCTGCGCGAGCATCCGATCACATGCGTCTGCCAGTACGATGCGCGTGCGTTTAGCGGCGCCATGATCATGGACGTGTTGAAGGTTCACCCGTTGATGATCATCCGCGGTGCGGTGGTGCGTAATCCATTTTTCATTCCTCCGGAGGAATTTTTGGCTGAGGGAAATTCCAGCCGAAAAGTATGAGCACGACGGATACCGAACGGCAGGGCTCAATGGTGCTGGGGCAGCTTCTGCTCATGCAGAATGTGCTGTGCAACCTGCCTGATGAAGCCTCCATTTTCAGTTTCATTTGCCGCGGGCTTGGCGACATGCCCGGCGTAATGGAGGTGAGCCATTTAACGGTTGCAAATGGTTCAGGTAATGCCGAATTGCGCCATTTTCCCGTGCAGGCGGGTCAGACGCACTGGGGGGACCTTATTTTCAAGCTTTCGGATCCTGGTCTGTTCGAACCTTACGAGGCCTATCTGCGAAATTTTATCTACATGGTCGGTGTGATCCTCGAAGAACGCCGCCAGAGACGTTTAAACGAAGAACACACGGTGCGCATCGAGCAGGCGGTTGAAGAGCGCACGCGCCAGCTCAAACAGGCCAATTCGGCGCTCGCGGGTTCCGAGCAGAAATATCGGCGGCTTTACGAGACGGTCCTCGATGGTTTCGGAACAATCGACATGGACGGCCGCATTGTGGACACCAACCAGGTGTTCCTTTCGATGCTCGGATATTCCGCGGACGAAGTGCGCCGGCTGAAATATTCGGATATCACACCCCAGCGCTGGCATGTATTTGAAAATCAAATCCTGACGGAGCAGGTTTTGAAACGAGGTTATTCCGACCTCTACGAAAAGGAATACGTACGAAAGGACGGCACGGTATTTCCGATCGAGTTGCGCACCTACCTCATCCGGGACCAGCAAGGACAGCCTTCCGGCATGTGGGCGTTTATGCGCGACATCTCGGAGCGGAAGCAGGTGGAGGCGGAAAAAAACAGACTGCAGGAACAATTGATCCAAGCGCAGAAAATGGAATCGGTCGGCCGTCTGGCTGGCGGCGTGGCGCACGATTTCAACAACATGCTTCAGGCGATCATCGGCAATGCCAGCCTCGCGCTCGATGAAACAATCGGCTCCGACCTGCACCAGGAATGCCTGAATGAAATCATGAAGGCCGCACGCCGTTCGGCGGACCTTACCCAGCAATTGCTGGCCTTTGCCCGCAAGCAGACCGTGAATCCCAAGGTGCTCGATCTCAACGACACCGTGGCGAGCATGCTCAAGATGCTGCAGCGCCTGATTGGCGAAGACGTGCAACTGAATTGGATACCCGGTGCGTCGCTCTGGCCGGTCTGGGTCGATCCAGTTCAAATCGACCAAATCCTGGCGAATCTCACGGTGAACGCGCGGGACGCGATTGCCGGCTCAGGCCGTATCACCATCGAGACGGCCAATTTCAGCCTGACGGGCAGCGCCCTGCCGTTTCAGGCCGAGGCCCGTGCGGGGGAATATGTCCTGCTGAAAGTGACGGACACCGGCTGCGGTATCGACGAGGAGACGCGGAAGCACTTGTTTGAACCATTTTACACCACCAAAGCACCGGGCAAGGGCACCGGCTTGGGTCTGGCGACCGTTTACGGCATCGTAAGGCAAAACCACGGTTACATCAACGTGCGCAGCGCGCCCCGGGAGGGCTCGACCTTCACGATTTACCTGCCGCGTTGTTTGACTCCGGCCGCCCTGCCGGACGCGAACGAAGAAGACTCCATTGTGGGAGGCACGGAGACAATATTGTTGGTCGAGGATGAGGCTCAAATTTTGAACTTGGAGCGAAAGATCCTGGAGCTCCATGGTTACAAGGTCATTCCGGCGAATTTGCCCGAGGAGGCATTGGAGCGGGTCGCGCGTTTTCCCGATCCCATCCACCTGGTCATCACCGATGTCGTGATGCCGGGAATGAACGGGCGAGAGTTGCAGACACGGGTGAATGCGTTGAAGCCCGGTGCGCGTTGGCTCTTTGTCTCTGGTTATACCGCGGACGTGATCGCGCACCAAGGCGTGCTGGATAAAAGCGTCCAATTTCTCCCCAAGCCCTTCACGATTCCCGATCTCGCCCGCAAGGTCCGCGAAGTGCTCGATTTACCCGATCGAGACCGCGCGAGTTGATCCGTCGTGAGGAAACTTGTCCGCTTCAGCTTTTGGAAGCCGGCGGAATCAGGCTGCGGATATAGTCGATCAACGAAGGGATGGCTTCGACCATTTCGTCGCGACTGGCTTCATAGTGTTTAAGCGAACCGCCGTAGGGATCGACGATCTCATGGTCGGCCGGTGCGGGCATGAATTCGCGGAAAAGGTGCACATTTTTCGCAGGCGGATCGAACGCCACCTGGATCATCGACCGGTGCGATTCCGTCATGCAGAAAATGGCCAGCGCATTGCGAACGAGGTCCTGGGTAAGCGGCTGGGCGACGTGGCTGGCGATATTAAGCCCGACTTTTTTCAGCGCCTGCACCGAGTTTTCAGAAACCCGTTCCCCCGTGCGCGCCGAGACGCCGGCCGAGATGACTTTGATCGATTTCAGCGGTTCAGGCTGCGCGCGAAGCGCATGTTGCAACAGAGCCTCGGCCATCGGACTGCGGCAGATGTTGGCGGTGCAGACAGTGAGAATATAAACCGGTTCACCCATGCTGTGGCGGTGGCCAATGGATACAGTTTGTTGAAAAAAGCAAAGCCGCTTTTGGTTAACGTCGGTCGGAAACGAATCGACGGCAGCGCACCATGCGCGGTGCGACGAGCAGCGCAAGTGCGGTCAAAAGGAAAGTCCCTGGCGCGCCTCCACCGCCTCCTTTTGACGACGGTGATGCACCAGAACCGGACGAACCGCCGCTCGACGACGAAGAACTGCTGCTGGACGAACTCGACGACGAGGACGATGCACCCGAGGAGGAACTGGAGCTTGAAGACGAATTGGTAGCCTGAAGTTGCACGACGGCATTGTTGCTCGTGGTTGAGCCGGCGGAGTTGGAAATAACGACCGAATATGTGCCGGCGGAGGAGACGCTCGCGCTGGCAACGGAATAGGTGCTACCGTTAGCGCCGACGATGAGCTGGCCGGCCAGACGCCATTGATATTGGAGATTTGTACCGGTTGTGGTGACGTTGAGCGTGAAACTTGATCCTGCGGCGACGGAGGTGAGCGCAGCGGGTTGCGACGTGATGGCAGGCGGCGTGTCAGCGGTGGAAACGGGAATTGCAGCGCTGAGCGGAGAAGTATTGCCGACAGCATCGAACGCGTTGACCGCGTACGTGTAGGTCGTGCCGGCGATGAGTCCGGTATTGGAGAACGATGTGGCGGTCGTCGTGGTGAGGAGATTGCCGTTGCGATAAACACCGTAGCCGGTGACAGCGACATTGTCGGTCGAAGCGGTCCACGAGAGATTGATCTGCGAGGTGGAAATGGGCGTGCCCGCAAGATTCGAGGGAATGGTCGGGGCGGTCGTATCGCCGGGGCCTGTGTTAGAGGGATTGAGAATTGAATAGTTGTTCGAACCGGCGGCGACGTAGGCGAGGTAGCGACGATAAGCGGGATTCCCGCCGTTGACGGTGGCAAGGTCAGGACCGTTGCCCGGCCATTGGCCGGCGTCCCACCAACTTGGTTTTGCGGACAAATACATCGATGAGGGAATGGTGTGATCGGAATTCGCAGTGTCCCACGTGACCAGATTGGTTTTAAACGAATAGTTTCCGTGGAGGTAGGTCGTGGTTATAGTATTCTGATCGTAGCCTTGGCTGGCGTCGGGCGGAAAAATCTGGCCAATGACGGAGTCGGTGACGCCATAGCCCGATGGATAACTCCGCGTATCGTCGCCAGGACGATTCAGAACGCAGCCGACGCAGGAATTGTAAGGATTGTCACCGGCGATCCAGATGCCAATGCGACCGAAAAGGCGCAGATTGTCGGAGTAGGCTTCGGAGTAGGCGCGGGCCCAAACGCGGAAATTGAGGTTATGCGATGAACTGCCCCACGTATTGTCGTGGACGATACGGGAAACAACATTGCCTTCAAACAGGTTCATGTACGGGTGGCTGCCGTGAGTATCCTGATCCTCGGTGATGGAGGAATAGTCACCCGTGTCGTTATTGCGAGGCGACACGCTCGCATTGTGCGCCATGACGATGCCGCTGCCACCACCCTCGAAAACCAAGGCGTGGCGGCCACCCATCACGACACAATTTTCCACGAGATGGTTGGAATTGTAGTCGAAAAAGAAAATGCCGTACGAGCGCCCGGACTCGTGGTCCACGGCGAAGTTCGTGGAATCGATGGTGCAATTCCGCACGGTGCAACCAAAGGAATTGCCGATGCGAATGGCGGTGGCTTGGGGCCACTTGACGATACAATTCGTTATCCAGCTATCCGCCACGGCGCCCAGCCCCACACTTGAGCCGCCGCCTGTGGCCTGGGTTTTTTCAATAACCAAGTCTTCGATACCAATACCCATGGACAAATTCATGATTTGGTACTGCGGGCTGTTCGGCATATCGAGGTAGATGGCGGGCGAGAAAGTGACGGTGGAGCCGTTGACCGCACTGACCTTGACCACCTGGACCATGGTGGCGGTGGGATTGCTGTTGGCCAACCAGGTGGCGACATTGGCGCTGTTGCCATAGCTGCGCGGCGTGACCCAACTGGGATTGGTCTGGGAAATGGCGACGTACGAGCCGGCGCTCAGGCCGGAGACATTGGCGGAAGTGAAATTGGTCGAACCTCGGGTGACGGATGACGTGATGGGAATTTTATTTCCCGGTCCGCCCCCGGGGCCGCTGATCATTTGAAATTCAGAAGTGCCATTGTACTGGATGACAGTGCTGGTCCCCGAACCGCGCAACGTGACGCCGCTCTTCATCGTTATGCCGGTGGTGCTTAAGACAAACGTGCCAGGGCCAAGCTTAACTACCTGTCCCGTCGGGCAGGCATTGATCGCGGTTTGGATCTGGTCGGTGGTTGCGCCACCGGTGAGCGTTTGGAAAATAGTGGTGCGACTGGGTATGCCACCGCTCACTCCGGCATTGGCCCAGGCACTGTCGGTTGGAATGCGCGTTGGATCGATGATCGCTCCGGATGCGCACAGAGCGCCGAGCAGCAACGCGGTCAGGAACTTGTACATTGAAGATAGGCCGATGTTGGTTCGGGTCATGCGTGGCATGGGGATATCCCGTGGTTGGGCTAAGTTGCTCCGCGTTTAGCCAGCGACAACCCGAATGCTTCGTCCAACGAGCGTTTTATAAAAATTTAGGAAACGCCCGCCATTTGGCTTCAGTCCACAATCATCACCTGATCGCCAACGCGCATTTCTTCGTAGAGGCTGATCAGATCGAGATTGGCCATATGGACGCACCCCGCGCTTTGCGGTTGGCCAAGACGGTGCTCGTGGTGCGTGCCGTGGATATATATGTAGCGTTCCTTCGTATCGACTTCGCCGCCTTGGTTCACGCCAGGTTCGAGGCCACGCAGCCAGAGGATGCGGCTCGTGATGAGATTCGATTTTTGCTCCTCCTCGGAAAACTCTGAGAAGTGCCGGCCGGTGGGCACACGGGCCTTGAAGACCATGCCGGGCGGTTGGCCGGCACCGATTCGTTCGGCAATTTCATGCAGTCCGCGGGGGGTGCCGAGTGAATTTTTAATATTGGACGGCGGACGTAACGATGTGGATATCACATAGCTACGCACGAGCGAACTGTTCCGGTAAAATTGCAGCGTTTGTGTGGCGATCCGGACGAAAAGAAACCTTTCTGCGGACTTGATGCCGAGGCGCTCGCAGGTTTTGCTGACCAGTTCACACGAAGAAATGAATACATCGTCACTCACAGTAGGCATCGTCGGCGCGACCGGCGCTGTTGGTCAAGAACTCGTCCGCCTGATGCACGAGCGTAATTTCCCGATGTCCAAGCTGCGGCTTTTCGCCTCGGCTCGGTCGGCGGGCAAGACCGTGGAAAAGTTTGGCAAAAAATACGTCATTGAAGAGGCCAAGCTGGGTGCGTTTGCCGGTGTCGACATCGCTTTCTTCGCCGCAGGCGGCTCGGTCACGAAAGCTTTCGCGGCCGACGCGATCAAGAGCGGCTGTTTAGTGATTGATAAGAGTTCGGTTCATCGCATGGACCCGGCTGTGCCGCTCGTCATTCCCGAAATCAATCCGCAAGACCTGACCAAGCACAAGGGCCTCGTCGCCAATCCCAATTGCTCGACCGCTGTCACGCTCATGGGCCTGTATCCGTTGCACAAGGCTTTCGGTTTGAAGCGCTATTTTGCCGCGACGTTCCAGTCGGTTTCCGGCACGGGCGCCGAGGCGATTCGCGAGCTCGAAGACCAGACTCAGAGCTACGTGAAGGGTCAGCCGATGAACAAAAAAGTTTATCCGTACCAGATTTTCCAAAACTGCATTCCGCAGGTCGATTCGTTCGGCGCCGATGGTTACACCGGCGAAGAGAACAAAATGATGCTCGAAAGTCGCAAGATCATGGGCCTGCCCGCGCTGAAGGTTTCGACCACCTGCGTGCGCGTTCCGGTCGTGCGTGCTCACTCGATCGCGGTGAATGCCGAATTTGAAAAGCCCGTCAGTGTTGCGGCCGCCCGCGAAGCGATTGCCGCGTTCGAAGGTGCCGAACTCGTCGACGATCAGGCGACGCGCAAGTATCCGACGCCGCTCGATTTCGCCGAAAAGGTGAAGTGCGGCGTGGGTCGCATTCGTATTGATACGGCTTTTGACAACGGTCTCTCGTTCTGGGTTTCCGGCGACAACCTCTGGAAGGGCGCTGCGATGAACGCCGTCCAGAACGCCGAGCTCATGATCAAGAACGGCTGGGTCAAAGCGAAGGCTTGAGCCGGTTTTCCGCGAGATGCCGCTTGGCAAACGGTTGACAAACCTGCCGCTTGCCACGTGCATTTCGCCCGCATTACGTTTTCTGGATTGGACGCTTAGCTCAGTTGGTTAGAGCATCTCGTTTACACCGAGAGGGTCGGGGGTTCGAGTCCCTCAGCGTCCACCACCTTCAACAGGGCGACCCGGTAAAGTGTGAGAAGCCGGAAACGGTAAACCCAGCCCCTAAAAGTCCCTGAGAAACAGCGTTGCACGCCGCGCGCGGACTCTCCATTCATTTTCCTTTTATCTCCCATAACTTCGCATGCGACACACGCTCTCAGTACTCGTTGAAAACAAATTCGGCGTCCTTGCGCGCGTTTCCGGCATGTTCAGCGGACGCGGCTTCAACATCGATTCGCTCAATGTCGCGCCCACCCACGACCCGCAACTCTCGCGCATCACGGTGGTCCTGAAGGGCGACGATGCCGCGCTCGACATGGTCACCAAGCAACTTCGCAAGTTGATCAATGTCGTCTCGGTTGTCGATTTTCACGCCGGCGAAGCGGTGCAACGCGAGCTCCTGCTGGTCCGCGTGAAAGCCGATTCGAAGACCCGTTCGGAAATCATGCAGATCTGCGACATTTTCCGCGCGAAGATCGTGAATGTCGGCCACGAAGCCGTCATCATCGAGATTACAGGCGATGAGGGCAAAACCGCCGCGTTTCTCCGACTCCTCGAACCTTTTGGCATCCTGGAGATCGCCCGCACCGGCCTGCTCGCCCTCAAGCGCGACCACGCTTCGGCCTGACCCGAACTACGACCCATCGCTTAATTCTTATCCCACAACCCGCCACTTATCATGCCCGCTAAAGTATACACCGACAAAGACGCCGATCTCGGCGTGTTCAAAAACAAAACGCTCGCTGTGCTCGGCTACGGTTCCCAAGGCCACGCGCACGCTCTTAACCTGAAGGACAGCGGCTGCAAGGTCCTCATCGGCCTTTATCCCGGCTCGAAATCCCGCGACGTCGCCGCCAAGCATGGCTTCGAAGTCGTCGACACTGCCGAGGCCGTCCGTCGCGCCGATGTCATCATGGTCGGTTTGCCCGATATGAAGCAGGCTTCCGTTTACGAGAGCGACATCCTCCCGAACCTTTCCAAAGGTAAAACGCTGCTCTTCTCCCACGGCCTCGCGATCCACTTCGGCCTGATCAAGCTCCCGAAGGACGTTGATTGCATCATGGTCGCCCCGAAGGGCCCGGGCCATATGGTCCGCCGCCTCTACGCCGAAGGCAAAGGCATGCCCGCCCTTATCGCTGTCGCCCAGGACAAATCCAAGTCCGCCAAGAAGACCGCGCTTGCTTGGGCCAAAGGTATTGGTTCGACCCGCGCCGGCGTTCTTCAAACTTCCTTCAAGGAAGAGACCGAGACCGATCTCTTTGGCGAGCAGGCCGTTCTTTGCGGCGGCGCTTCCGCCCTCGTGCAGGCCGGTTTTGAAACCCTCGTAGAGGCTGGCTATCAGCCCGAGATGGCTTACTTCGAATGTCTTCACGAACTGAAGCTCATCTGCGATCTTATGTACGAGTCCGGCATTGCCGGCATGCGCTTCTCGATCTCCGAGACCGCCAAGTACGGTGATATCACCCGCGGCCCTCGCGTCGTGAACAAGAAGACCAAGGCCGAAATGAAGAAGATCCTGACCGAAATCCAGACCGGCAAATTCACCAAGGAATGGGTCAAGGAGCACAAGGGCGGCTTGAAGAACTACAACAAGCTCCTCAAGAACGGGGAAAAGCACCAGATCGAAAAGACCGGCGCCTACCTCCGCAGCATGATGCCTTGGATGGCCAAGAAGAACATCAAGAGCGTCCAAGCCGCCTACTGAGTTAAGCTCGCAATATTTAAAAATGCCAAAGGGCGCTGCTGGAATCATCCGCAGCGCCCTTTGTTTTAGTTAGAACAAATTATTGGTTCGGTTTATGGGTGCCTTGCCCTTGCGGTCTTCGCCAAAGAGCAACCGCGAAGAGCCGTCAACAGGATCAGAATTCCGAAGAATTCAGTGGATGGCGCACCGCCGCCACCTTTTCCACCGCTGCCGCTGGATGAAGGGGCACCGGAGCTCGACGAACTGCTCGATGAAGACGAACTGCTCGACGACGAGGAAGAGCTGCTGGAAGACGACGAACTGCTGGAAGAGGATGAGCTGGAGCTGCTGCTTGAGGAAGAACTCGAACTGCCAGTGCCAACCGTGAGGATTGCGGGCAGACTGGTTGCGTCGGGATTTACTCCATTCGATACGACGCAACGGAATTGATCGCCTGACATGCCCGCAGTGGCTCCCGTCACTTTCAAGGAGGAGGTGGTTGTGCCGGAATAGGCACCGCTATTGGTTAGGGTTGCCCAGGTGCTGCTGTTGTTCGGTCGGCGCTGCCATTGGTAGGCCAAAGGCGCATTGCCGGCGGCGACTAAATTGAACGTGGCAGTACCGCTTATTGCGATCGTTTGGTTGGTGGGTTGGGTGGTAATGACTGGCGCGAGCGGTGTGGGATCAGGGAACGGATCCTGTGATACAATTCCGCCAGCCGATATGAGGAATGCCAGGACGCCCTGAGCGCTCGCTTGAAATGTTATCCCACTCGAAATCGTGACGGTGGTTTCGGTTCCGGAAACGGCCGCGATAATATTGTATCCCGTGTTGGGAGTAAGATCGGGCAAGACAACGCGATTAAGCGCAGTGGGAATTTTAAATGACAGTGGAAGTCCCGGCGCCGTCCCGGTTTTCGAGAACAGCGAGCAAAGGCCCGAACCATCGGGATAGGATAAATAGGCGCCTTCAACCGCACCGGAAACGACGCTGCCATTTGTTGTGGTCAGAGGACGCGCAGTGGCTGCTTGAACTGCTGAAGCGGCGGCATCGAACGCGGTGAGCCAGTTGTTGCTGGTAGCGGCCGGAGGACGAACTTCGAGACGATAGATTTTGCTGCTATTGGCTAGGTTCACCAATTGCACAGTATGGTTTTCGGGTAGCAAGGTGCTCACCCGGCCTCGGTAGAGCGGAGCGGAGGCATAGATACCGGTATTGTCAATTACATCATAGCGAGTGGTTCCGCTGGCCGCGCCAGCTTGAGCAATCGGAGTCCGCATGAAGTGAAACCCCATCCACTGATTTGCGGCAGTGGAATTCACGGTCGTGCGATCGTACACTAAAAAATAGTTGGGCCGTACGTAGAGCACTTCACGCGTCCAACCGGTGATTGGCGTGCCTGTCATATACATCTTTTCAAGGTTTATGCCGCGCATCACCACGTACGATCCAGTATCCTCAAAATGATTGAGAGAGGTGGTGGTGTCGCCGGGTCCATAGCTGTACTGTCCCCAGTAGCCACTGTTTCGCGCGGCGATGAAGGTGTTGTAGATACGGCGGCCATTGTACACGCCGTCAGTCTGTGTGCCGTAGGTTTCGGCATATAAAAAATCGAACCACCCGTTAGAGTCATTTGTTCCAGGCGAGTTGCGCATGAAGGCTCCCCACGTATTGACGAGGAACTGTACGCCGCCGCGCTTGATCGTGAGCGCTCCTTGGTCGAAGAATTGCTCACCCGCGCCGGCATAGCCGGTATACGGTCCCGACTGGAAGGCGGCCCAAACCGAGTTTGTCGTCCAGTTGCCGCGCATCGCAACCTGGCCATCTCCATTGGTTCGGTAGGAGCGCGTAATTTTATAGTCGGTCTCGGGCGCCGTGTTGTTCCAATGCAGAAACTCCGCCCAGGGCGCGGCTTTGTCGCCGGTCGACGTACGGATTTCCCTGGCGTATCTTTGTATCTCGGGCGATGTCGTGCCTCCGCTGATGCGGAGCAGGCCTGCGTACTCGGTGGACCAATGAGCTTCGGCCGAGGTGGGATTGTCGCTTTCGTAGACAAAGCCACGGTCATCCACAGTCTGCAAATCGGGCCAGGTAAAGTGGGCCATCCACAGTGCGTGCCCTTCAGGATAAGCGAAGGGCTTTGCGGTGTCGTGCAACAGGTCCAACCCCTTGGCGGTCTGCGCGGCGACAATCGGACGCAACATGTTGAGCGTGCCGTTGGGGCCGTAATTCCAACCCTCAGGCCAGCCACCACCCGAAAGCCATTGGGAATAGTGCGGCTGCACCAGGCCATAGTGCAGGCGATTGAGCCAGTCGTCCCACATTGCGGCGGCCTTGGGATTGTCGCCTTCGGTCGCGAGCGCGGCGAGGCCCTTGGCGCAATAGTATCCCGCAAAATAATTACCCTGTGGATGCCCACGGCCAAAGCCGCTGGTGTCGAACCATTCGGTCCATCTATTTATTTCGGTATAAATCTGCGTGCGATCGGCGTCGCTTAAAACATCGTAGAGCCAATCATAGCCAATGGCGAGCGCCGGCACGTAGGCGCGAATGGACCAGCCGGAGTCTGTACTCTCGCGGCCGTGATGCACCGGGTCGGACAAAGCGAGCAGCAACTCACGGCCTTTGGCAGCATAGTTGGTTGCGCGCGTGGCATCGACGGTCTTGGCCACCTGATAACCAAGTGCGAGGGTGAACGCGGGCTCTAGGTAGTCGAAATATTGATAGCCGCCGGAAATGACGTTGCCGCTCGGGCCCGTGCCATCCGGAAACTGCACGCCTTTGGCGGCGAGCGAATCGCAGGTATTGCGCAACGTGATCCATGCACTGTCGGAAGCGGCGGCCCGCGTGCGCAGCGCTGCAATCGAAGTGGGCGTAAGCCACAAGCGAGGATGTGCGGTGGCAGCCTCGCTCAAACTCGTCGCCAAAACTAAAAAGAATGCAGGGCAAACGAGCAGGCGAAACACCTGGGATAAGAAGCCGCACCTACTCCAGGCGCTGAGATCGATTGCTGGACGGGATTTTTGAATATTCATGATATTGAACCGAAAGATTTGCTACGAACGAGGGTTCTTCGTGATAACGAACCTTCGTATTGGTACCAGGAGAACCAGCGCGGCGAAATACCAGCAGGACGGAGCGCCGCCGCCTTTGCCACCAGTAGCGCCGCTGCTTCCACTCGATGAAGAAGCGCCCGAGCTCGATGAACTGCTCGAGGACGACGATGAACTACTGGAAGGGGACGAACCGCTTGATGAAGATGACGAGCTGCTCGACGAGGAGGAACTACTGGAAGACGACGAGGAACTGCTGGAGGAAGATGAAGAGCTGGAACTGCTGCTGGAGGACGAAATGACGGTGACGGTTGCTGTGGCGGTTTTGGTTGGATCGGCTACACTCTTGGCGGTGACGTGGTAGGAGCCGGTGATGGCAGGCGCCGTGTAGACCCCGGAGGTATTGATCGTACCGCCGCCCATCTCAACCACACTCCAGGTGACGTTTTGATTGGTTGAACCGTAGACGATCGAAGTAAATGTTTTGGAGCTTCCCGCATTGACGTTCGCCTCTGGCGGGGTGATGGAAACGGAAACTCCAGCGGGTGTACCGTCGAGCAAACCGAATTGATCGGCTGCGTTGACGGTGCCGGCTCCAACGGCGCCGATGTCGTTGCCATTCCCGCCCGCCAAATCGCCCGCATCGATCAGCGGGCTGCCGACGGCAGGCGTGTAGTATTGACGGTAAAGTTGGAGGATCTGCTTTACCGATAATATTCGGTTCCAAATATCAGCCCGGCTGAGCGTCGTATATCTCGGTGGCTGTGGTTGCATGAAACGAGGATTAACCTGTTCGTTGAGCAAACCGACGTCATTGGCCGGATGACTGTTGTCCGAGTAGTTACGGATGGAATTGATTCCGGGGTTGTAGAATAGGTTGTAGTTGGTGGTTGTGTTTCCCGTCTTTGTGACGATGGGCGTGCCGTTGAAGCGGTAGAATACGTTGGAGTGGAGGTTGCCGGAAGATTGATCTCCGGCGATAAACGGAAATTGCGTCGCTGGGAAAGCGAAGCCATCGAGGGTGTTATTGTAGAATTGAACGCCGATTGGTCCGTAAATCATCCAGATGCCTGCGACGTCGACATCGCCTTCCGCGAAAATGTTGTGGTGGACAACCGCGTTGTCCTCGGTGATCCAAAGCCATTCGTGTCCTGCATTCAGCACCAGATTGTAGCGAAGCAATCCGCCAAAAGCCCGGATCGGCCACGAGCCGCCACTGATGAGGTTATGTTCGACGACAAGATCGGTGCTGGAATTCATTTCGAAATTATTGCCCTGGCTCCAGCCGCCAAAATAAATTTGGTCGGAAAGATTGCGCCGAATCTGAATTCCTGAACCACCAGTCAGGTCTATTCCCACACGAGGTCCGATCAGGATGTTGCTATCAGTATCCGAACCGCCGCCAAAGGTCCAATTTTTCCCGTTGTTTACCTCGATGCAGCTCAGACCTACATTGTTGCCCTGGAACAAATGCACGCCGGCTGAGGAGCCTTGGAGACGAATGCACGCGGTGGTTCCATCGGGTGGGGGGGCGTAATTAATGGGTAACTGTGCCACCGGCATAAGCATGTTTGAGCGAAATTCGTTCGCGCGGATTGTTGCTGGTGAGTTGCCATTGAGGGTGAGATCGATGGTGTTACAGGCGTCAAAAACGCAGTTCTCGATGTCTACCGTTTGATTCGTGGTGATCGCCAGGCCCGCAGTCGTGCTGTCGAGAATGCCCAGTCCGGTGACATCGACGTATTTGAGGATAAGTTGTCCATTCCACGAGGGTTCTGAGCGAATTCTAAAACCGTTTCCGTTGATGCGAATTCGTGAGTTTGCTGTGCCGACTAAAGAATAGTTCTGGTTACCAGTTAGAACGATATCGGTGACGAGATTTATTGTCTGTCCGTAAAGGGGGGCATTATCGACGGTAATCAATGCAGCCTTGCTATCGAGAACCGCGCCTCCAACAAAATGCCCGCGCACCCAAATCCGATGCGTACCGGCCGGAATTCCCGACAGCGTGGTTTTATAGACCCAATATTCCGACGTGTCGCCGGGGATGGTGACTTGGATCGTATCGTCGACCATCACTTCCACCGATGATGCGCGATTTTTGTTCGGCCAGTTATTGATGTCCTCCACCGCGGCGAAAACACGAACCGATGCTGGAGCCAGAAAATGTTGGCCGCTGATGGGACCCATGAGATGAGCGTAACGACCCGAGCCTTCCGACGGATTCGTTTGACCGAGGGCGGTCTGCAAAAAAGTCAGAAAGGCGAGAGTCAGAGGAACTACGTTCAGACAAGGTGGCAGCTTCAGGCCACGTGGGATAAATGGAAAAAAGTTCATATGCAGTGGAGTTGGGAAATGCGAGTGATGGTGCCACGGCATCCTTCGCGCAGTCAGGGACGAGAGGCTGACAACAACCCGAACCATCTGATCCCAATAGTTTCTCACGCTCCTGCTTTTAGGGGATTTTTTAAAAACCTCGCCGATTTGTTACCTTTAGGTTCTTGCAATTGGCTCAAGAAAGGATGGAGGCGAAAATGTGTATTCGAAGCTCGGATATCTGATCGCACACTTGTTTTCGTAACGGAGTTGTCTGCGTGGCAGGGGATTGAGAACGCGTTGAGCGACTGGCTACGATGAACAAAGGCGGCGAATAAATCGCCGTTTTCGACTGGCGGTCTTTCTGCGGCTGAACACTACTTTAGACGTGTCCAAACTGATTCTAGCCACACGTAAAAGTCCCCTCGCGCTTGCCCAGACTGAGATGGTGGCGGCGCATCTGCGCGAAAAGCTCGGCGTCGAAGTCGACCTGCTGAAGATCGTTACGACGGGAGACAAACAGATCGAGTGGTCGCTTGAAAAGAAAGGCGGCAAGGGGCTGTTCACGAGCGAACTGGAACACGCGCTCGAACGCGGCGAAGCCGACCTTGCGATTCATAGTTCGAAGGATTTGCCCGGTGACATGCCGGCCGGCCTCGCCATCGCCGGCTATCTTCCGCGTGCCGACGTGCGCGACGTGCTTGTTTTGCACGCTGGCACCGCCAAACCAAAAACAATTGCCACCGCCAGCTCGCGCCGCCGGATGCAGATTGCGAAACTTTTTCCTGAAGCCCAATTCACGGAAATTCGCGGCAACGTCGATACGCGTCTCCGGAAAATCGGCACCGATCGCCTCGCGGACGCCACGATTCTTGCCGCCGCGGGATTGAATCGGCTGGGCATCGGCAACTGGCCCGGCGTGGAATTTCATTCGCTTAGTTTTGAGCAAATGGTTCCGGCTGTTGGTCAGGGCGCGATCGCCGCGCAATGTCGGGCGTCCGACGCCGCAAAATTCTCCGCGGTTTTCGACGCGCCCACCGCGCGCTCGGTCACGATCGAACGCGCTTTTCAAAATGCATTGGGCGGCGGTTGCCACACGGCGCTCGGCGTGCACGCGACGGTCGACAGGGTTTATTTGTTTCACGAAACCTGCGGCGTGCATCATTTTCCGCTGACGGCTGCGGAGGCGACCAACGCCGTTGACTACGCCCGGCAGATTTTAAAAACATTGAAGCTCATGCCCGCGTAAATATTCGCGGTTGCGGGTGTACTTCTGGTGAGCGGCGAATGCCGGGTTGAAAGCCGCCGACCACAACAGGCTCGTTATCTTGAGCAGGCGGTTCTTTCGCCGTCTTTGGATGGTTCCTTGCCAACCTTGAAAAACTGGATGGCGGTTTTAAGTTGTTCGGCTTGAGAGGCAAGTTGTTCGGAGGAGGAGGCGAGTTCCTCTGCGGCGGACGCGGTTTGTTGGATAATCCCGTCGAGCTCCTGCACGGCCTTGTTGATGTGCGCGGCGCCGGCATTTTGTTGTTCGGAACCCGTGGCGATTTCTTTGACCAGTTCAGCGGTCCGGCGGATGTTAGGCACAAGTTTTTCCAGCATCCGGCCGGTGGCTTCGGCGATTTCGACCGAGCCGGAGGAAAGTTGGTTTATCTCGCCGGCGGCGGACTGTGATTTTACCGCGAGTTTGCGGACCTCGCTCGCGACGACGGCGAAGCCTTTACCGTGTTCGCCGGCGCGGGCGGCTTCAATCGCCGCGTTGAGCGCGAGCAGATCGGTCTGGCGGGCGATTTCCTCAACGATGGAAATTTTTTGCGCAATGGTTTTCATCGCTTCGACCGTGCGGGTGACGGACTGCCCGGCTTTGATCGCGTCCTCGGCGACCTTGAGCGAGATCGCGTTGGTTTGTTGGGCATTGTCGGCGTTGTGTTGAATCGATGCGGTGGATTCTTCCATCGCGGAGGAGACTTGTTGGACACTGGCGGCTTGTTCGGAAGCGCCAGTGGAGAGACTTTGGGCCGTGCCGGTGATTTGCTCGGCACCCGAGGCAACAGACTCCGCTGCGGCGGTTACATTTCCCACGACGATGCGAAGATTGAGAATCATCTTTTGCAACGCCTGGCCGAGAGTGTCGTGGTCAGACGTGAGTTTTACCTCGTGACTGAGATCGCCCTCGCTGATCTGGAGAGCCAGGTGGGCCTTAGTTTCGAGTGCCTCGGCCATGCGGTTTGCTGCGGTTGAAAGTTGGGCGATTTCGTCTTTGGAATCGTCGACGGGAACACGAATTTTGAGATTGCCGTCGGCGATTTGCCCGAGGCCGTGAGTAAGACGGCCGAGCGGCAGGGCGATCAGGCGGCGAACGGCGATGTACGCGAGCGCAACGAAAACGCCAATAATCGTAAGAATGGTGATCACCATCCAGAGCCGGCTGGAGCGCTTCAGCTCGACCAGGGAATCCGCAGCCTCGGCTTTGGCGCTTTCAAGTGATTCGGTAGTGAATCGGAAGGCGAGCACGCCTCCGATCTGGCCGGCTTTCCATTCGTGGCATTCGATGCAACTGGCCTTCGCCACCTGCGGTTGATAGATTTCAAAGGCCGCGTCAGTCTGACGCCTGATTTCCTTTGGCTCGGAAAGCAGCTGGGTTTTGAGTTCGGCAGGAAGCGTCTGACCGCGAAATTTTTTTTCGGAGGAATATCGGGCGACGCCTTTTTCGTCGTAGAGCGAAAATTCCAGAAGGCCTTTCACCTCACGCTGGGCGACGAGAATTTTTTCGAAGCGGCCCATCTCGCCGCGTTCCATGCTATCGACCGCCGCAAATTGCACGGCGCGACTGACGTTTTCAGCGTTCATCCATTCGCGTGTTTCGAGAGCGGCCCGGGCTTCGTCAGCGAGATGTTTAAGCGCCTTGCTCCCACGGGATTGCTCAAAGATCTGCGATGTCAGTACGATGACCAATAGGACGGACAACAGACATAAGATGAGCTTGGCGTGGAGCTTCATGGGGGCCTCTTCAGCAGCTATCGGCTGGAAGAGGCCTTTCTTAACCCGGGTGGGCGAACTAAACGCCGCGCAAGCCCGCTATCTCAAGTCTCTTGCGATCGATCGAGCCGGTCCATTTTTCGCAAAATCGGGAAGCGCCAGGCCCAGAGGCCCACAACCAGGAGCGTGCCGAGGCCTCCGATCACGACCGAGCGCACGGTGCCGAACCAGCCGGCAGTGACACCCGATTCGAATTCACCAAGTTCGTTGGAAGCGCCGATGAAAAGCAGATTCACCGCGCTCACGCGGCCGCGCATGGCGTCGGGCGTGGCGATTTGCACCAGCGTTTGCCGGATCACCACGCTGATCATGTCAGCCGCGCCGAGCACGGCGAGTGTTACCAGCGACAGCCAGAACGACCGAGACACGCCAAAGACAATGGTGCAGAAGCCGAACAGTGCGACGTAGCCAAAAAGCTTTTTTCCTGCCTGCGTCCTGATCGGATGATGAGCCAGCCAGAGGGCGACTGCCGCGGCGCCGACCGCCGGTGCGCTGCGCAACAGGCCGAGTCCCCACGGCCCCGTATGCAGGATGTCGCTCGCGTAGATCGGAAGCAGGGCGGTGGCACCACCGAAGAGCACGGCGAACAAATCGAGCGACACCGCGCCAAGAATTTCCTGGCGTGAGAAAACAAATTTCACGCCTGTGAACAAGTCGGTCAGGCGCAAATTGGCGGTGCGCGTGATGGCGCGGGCTTTGATGCCTGCCATCAATGTCGCAGCGACGAGCAAGCAAGCGGCCGCGCAACCGTAGACGTAGGCGGGGCCGAGCAGGTACAGCAAACCCGCGGCCGCCGGGCCGGCGATGCTCGCGGCTTGAAACACCGACGAATTCCACGCCACCGCTCGCACGAAATCCTCCGGCGGTACGAGCAGCGGCAAAAACGATTGCGCCGCGGGCGCCAGAAATGCCCGTCCCACGCCAATCAGCGTGAGAACTCCATAAATTGCGCCGACTCTCGGATTCGGCGACAGCGTGATTGCCAGCATCGAGGCCGCGACGATCAGTTCCAACGACAGGCCGAAAACGATGACGCGCTTGCGCTCGAAACGGTCCGCGGCCAGTCCGCCCGGCAGCGTTAACAGAAACGCGGGCACAAATTGCGCCAAACCGACGACGCCGAGCGCAAACGGGCTCTTTGTCAGATCGTAAACCTGCCAGCCCACCGCCACGCCCATCATCATCATCGTAAATGTCGCGAAGAACCGCGCGATCAGGAAGTTCCTGAAGTCGCGATGAGCGAAAACGGCAAAAGCGGACGAGCTGGAAATCATTGAGCGGGCGAAAATAGACGCCACTGTCTTGGTCGCGATTACAAAGTTGTTTGCACCGGCTCAGACACCCGCTTGCATGGGGAGCGCAGTTTTCACGTTTAACCACAAACCAGTTCGTTCTCTCCACAAAGCATCATGAAGCCAACGGTCAAACCGGCTATTCCCAACTTCTCGTCAGGCCCTTGCGCCAAGCGTCCGGGCTACTCGCTCGCGTCGCTGCCCACCGATATTCTCGGCCGGTCGCATCGTTCGAGTTTGGGAAAATCCCGTCTCGCCAAGGCCATCTCTGAAACGAAAGCCATCCTCGGCATTCCCGCCGATTACCGCGTGGGCATCGTGCCGGCTTCGGACACCGGCGCCTTCGAAATGGCCATGTGGACGATGCTCGGCGCCCGCCCCGTCGACGCGTTTCATTGGGAATCGTTCGGTGAAGGCTGGGTGACCGACATTCAAAAGCAGCTCAAACTGCCCAACACCCGCGTATTCAAAGCTGAATACGGCAAGCTCCCGGATTTCTCCCAGGCCGACTTCACGCATGATATCGTCTTCACTTGGAACGGAACGACCGGCGGCGTGAAGGTGCCCAATGGCAACTGGATTCCCGACAACCGCGAAGGCCTCACGTTCTGCGACGCCACGAGCGCCGTTTTCGCCATGGAAATGCCGTGGTCGAAACTCGATGTGGTCACATATTCTTGGCAAAAAGTACTCGGTGGCGAAGCCGCCCACGGCATGCTGATCCTCTCGCCCCGCGCGATCGAACGTCTCAACACCTACAAGCCCGCCTGGCCGCTTCCGAAGATTTTCCGCCTCACTTCCGGTGGCAAGGTCTCGGAGGATCTTTTCGAAGGTTCGACGATCAACACGCCCTCGATGATCGCCAACGAGGACTATCTCGACGCGCTTGCCTGGGCGAAATCGATTGGCGGCCTGCCCGCGCTCATCAAACGCACCGAGGATAATTTGGCGGTGTTCGAACAGTTCGTCGCCACGCATCCGTGGATCAAATTCCTTGCGGCGGACAAGGCGACTCGCTCCAGCACGTCGGTCTGCTTCACCGTCGATGCCACGCCCGACCAGGTGAAGAAAATGGTCAAGCTGCTCGAAGGCGAAAAAGCCGCCTACGACTGCGGCGCCTACAAGGATGCGCCTCCGGGACTGCGTTTCTGGTGCGGTGCGACCGTCGAAAAAGCTGACATCGAAAAAGTCCTCCCTTGGCTCGAATGGGCCTACACGGAAGCGAAGAAATAAATACCAAGTAGCAAGGTCCAAGTTCCAAGAGACAGCCGGTTGCGGATCTCCTTGGAACTTGTAACTTGGCACTTGTTCCTTTGATGAACACTCCCTCTTCAGGCATCGTTCACCTCGTCGGCGCCGGTCCCGGCGATCTTGGTCTCGTCACACTGCGCGCGAAAGAGCTCATTGCCGCTGCCGACGTGCTCGTTTACGACTATCTTGCCCATCCCGAACTGGTGAAATGGTGCAAACCGGAGTGCGAGGTCATCTACGTCGGAAAAAAGGCTGGTTTTCACTCTGCTCCACAAAGCGAAATTGAAGCTTTGCTCGTGAAACACGCTCAGGCAGGCAAGAACGTCGTGCGCCTCAAGGGCGGCGATCCGTTCGTCTTTGGTCGTGGCGGCGAAGAAGCGCGCACATTGGCGAAAAACGGAATCGCTTTTGAGATCGTGCCTGGCGTCACCGCCGCGCTCGCCGCCGGTGCGTATTCCGGAATTCCGCTGACGCATCGCAACACCAGTTCGGCCGTCGTTTTCCTCACAGGCCACGAGGACGTCGAGAAACACGAACTGATGATCGATTGGCGCAGTTATGGTGCACTCAAAGGCGCCACGCTTGCGATCTACATGGGCATGGGACACCTGAAGCAGATCATGTCCGAACTCATGGTAGGTGGCCTCGATCCCGCCATGCCCGCGGCTGTCGTGCAATGGGCTTCGCTCGGACGCCAGCGCAGCGTCGTCGCCACCGCGGCCACGCTGGCCGAACAAGTTGAAAAGGCCAAACTTTCTTCGCCCGCGATCATTTTCGTCGGCGATGTGGTAAAAAATCACGAGCAAATCGACTGGTACGAGCAGTTGCCGCTCTTCGGACGTCGCGTGGCGATCACCCGTACCCGCGATCAAAACAGCGAGTTGCGCGACAAGCTCGAAATTCTCGGCGCCGAAGTCATCGAACTCCCGCTCATCAACATCAGCAAGGATGTGAGCAAGGAGTCGCTGGTGGAGATCCTGGCCGAACTTGGTACTTACGATTGGATCGTGTTTACCAGCGCCAATGGCGTACGGTATTTCTTCGAGGAATTTTTCAAGGGCTTCAACGATGTCCGCAGCCTCGGCCTGCTGCGTTTTGCCTGCGTTGGCCGGGCCACCGCGCGCGAAATCGAAAGTTACAAAATCAAAGTCGAATGCATGCCCGACACCGCTACGGGCGACTCCCTCGCCGATGCGTTGATCGCGACGGGCAGCCTCGACAGCGCGAAGATCATCGTCGTTACCGGCAACCTGAATCGCGACAAGCTGGTGAAAAAGCTCGAAGCCGCGCGCGCGATTGTCGACCGGCTTCCGCTCTACAAGACGGAGAAAACCGACCTCGCGAGCGATCCGACCGCCGACGATTTCCGCCAGAAAGGCGCCGACGCGATTCTCTTCGCGAGTTCCTCCGCCGTCAGTTCCTATGCCGAGCAGGCATCTGCGCTCGAACTAGCTCCCGGAGCCAAAAAGCCGCTGATCGGCAGCATCGGGCCGCAAACGACCGAAACGCTCGACGACCTCGACTTGAGCCCGGATTTCGAAGCGAAAAAACCGAGTCTCGACGCGTTGATCGAGGCACTTGTGGCAAAATTGAAGGCGTAACCGCCGGTCTTTTATCCTTGAATCCCGGAGCTGGTCCGCCGCCCGGTTATTTCTTGGCGGTTGTGGCGGGCGGGAGTTTTTCCGCGAGGGCGGCGAATTCCTTTTTCACCGATTCGTTGGGGGCGACTTCGAGGCCGTGCTGGATGAGGAGGCGGCTTTTTTCGAAGTAACCGCAGTCCACGCCAATCGCAGCGATGCGATAAACGAGGCCGAGCCGGGTGGAGAATTTGAGTGCGCCGGGCATGAGATGGTTGAATTGATCGAGCGTGGGTTTGGCGTGGCTGTCATGCCACAGGCGCGCGAGCATGTCGTAGAGTTCGTACATTGGCGGCGGACATTTGGCGCCGGCCAGCAAGGCTTCTTCGATGGGTTTGAGATCGCCTGCTTTGACCGCACGTTTTTCCACCTGTGCTTTGGTTTGGATTTCGCCGGCGCGCAATCGGGCGAGTTCCAAGTAGGCGAGAGCGCGGGTGGTCTTTCCCGCGATGGCGGCCTCCAGAAATTTTTGGGCGCGTTCGCTGTGCCCGGCCTTCTTTTCCGCCAGCCCCAGCGCGGCAAGTAGTTCGGCATCGCGTTCGCCGCGGACATAGGGGGCGATAAGCCGGGTCAAAGCCTCCTCCTGATGGCCTCCCATGCGCATGACTTCACCGGCAATGCGTCCGGATTCCGCATCCGAGGCCTCGCGGAGGGTGATGGCTGGCGCGGTTTCAAACTTCTGTCCCTTCTTAAAACGGTAGTCGATCCGCTCGTAATCGGTAAATTCCACGTACCCGCGCATTTCGACTTCCATCTTCTTGTAGTCCATGCCGAAACATTCCTTGAAGATTTCCTCGGTGATGGGCCCTTTGGCGGCTCGTGCGGCGAGCTTGTAATATGCCTTTTGATAACGATGGGCGCGGCCATAGAGGCACATGTGGCTGAAGAGGTACGCTTGCGCTGGATACGAGCCGCCGAGTTTGGAAAACTCGGACAGTTTGAGCGAGGTGACGGCGAAGAAATCGGAGAGAGGGATGATCCGATTTTCCGCGAGCGCCTTGTTGAAAGAGCCGGTCGCAATGGCGGTGGTGGCTGAGGTTTTTGTGATGTATTCGGAGGTTACCCCTGTCAGGTTGTTGCTGTTGACGCCGACGGAGGCCGGGTCGTCGGAACTTGCATAGCCGGTTGCAGCACGTCCGCTTTGCGCGGCTGCCGCCGAGGTGGGAGGCGCCCGGCGGGCCTGCCTCGTGTTTTGTTCGTCAGCGCGCGCATCCTCGAGTTTCCCGAGTGAGATGCCTTGATCGCTGAATTCGACGGCGGCGTAGATCTGCACAAGGCCTTCCTCCATCCATGCAGGCAATTGATTGCCGAAGGATTTTCGTACGAGCTGGCGAAAGTATTGGATGTAGAAACCGCGGTAGGGGTCGACCTGTTCGCTTGAACCAAAGGAATCTTCGAACGTGTAATCGACTACGATCGCGGAACGTTCACCGTCGTCGAAAAACGTGCTGCCGCTATGCTGGCCGCGACTGTCTTTTTCCGAGTCGGGAATAAAATGCTCGAAGTCGTTACCTTTGGAGCAAAGTACGATGTAAGTGGGAATGGACGGATCGATTTTTGCCTCGGGTAGAATCTGCGCCGCCACCTGCCTGAGCAGATGGAAGTCCGAAATAAAACGTTTGGTGTTCGTGTCAGAAGCGTCGGACAACACTTCATAGCCGGGAACGGAAACGTATTTCCATTTCTTCATCGGCGGCAGCACGCGTTCCGTGGTGACCTCATACTTCGGCAACACGATTAAATCAGATTCCGGAATGGCTGGGGGCGCATCGGCCGCGAAAAACGGAGTAGCGGCCAGGAGCCATGCGAACACGCTAGGAGACCGAAGAGTGGAGGGAGTCATGGAATTGGGTGGTCGGGAGAGGGGAGGTTTGGCAGGACTATAACTAGACGTCGCCGTCAGGGCTGGGAAACGATCAGTGTGGATCAATTTCTGGAGGCGCGTTTTGTTTGGTGATTACGAAGCGGGTAGTTTGTGGGAATTATTCTAGGCGCGGCGGCTCAATCCAGATTGGGCGATAGCGTGTGGTCGTCGTGAAGCGGGGCTGAGAGAACCGGAAGGAGCTTTCCCGCGGCCCAAAAAGCCAAGCTGGCCAGCCCCGAAAGGTAGTCCATTAAATGCGGTAACGTGATTGTGATGAGATAGATAATGGATCGGTAGCGCAAGGGCGTAATCTTATTTGCAAATCCGCGCTTCACATTTGACGGATTGAATGAGGGGCCTACTTTCACCGGCTGATCCTCTGCAGTGTACGAGGTGCTTTCATTAAACCGCTCTTTGCCTTTGAAATATTCCGGGAGCTGAACCCGCCGTGGAAGATGCTAGGCCGTAAATCGGAAAGCAGACGCTGCGGAGGAGGCGCCCACCTTAACCTAAAAAGGACTAGAGCCTTTGGGCACACGGCACAGGCGGAGGATCAACTTTTTCTCTTTCATGAATCCAACCGAAAACAACGCCCTTCACGTCATCCACGTTCTCAGCGCCATCGCCTTGGTCGGCACGACATTTTTTGCGTTCGCCGGCGCGCCCGAGGCGCGGAAACGCACCTTGATGTGGAGCGGGATCGCGAGCGTGCTGGCTCTTCTCACGGGCCTCAGGATGTGGCAGGCTTTGTACCAATTTTCGGGCGGTTGGGTGGTTGTGAAACTCATCTGCTGGTTGGGTCTCTCCGCTTTGACTGGTATCGCTTACAAGCGACGTGGCGCGGCCGGCATTCTGGGCGTGATTACCGTCGCGCTTGCCGGCTTGGCGTTGTACATGGTGTACTTCCGACCATTCTAAGCGGCCAGATGCCATGGCAGTTTTTACTAATAAAGACCGGGTTTGCGCGTGAAACTTGCTGAACCTGCTGCCATGAATGCCATCGTTTTGATCTTTCCTGTTTCGAGAAAAACCGCCAATGCGTTGGTTAAAGAGGCGTTAATCCCTGTCCTATCGACAGAAAGGATTGTGCAACACCCCTTAATCAAGCCATTGAGACAGGTGCAAAAAGTGCCGTATATTTCTTGTTCATGAGTTTTCCTGCTTTTTCTCGTACGATCCGTCCTCTTCACGCCGACCGGGCGCGGGCGAAATTGTTTTTCCGCAACGCGAAATTTGGACTAATGGCCCTCGCTCTTATGTTCAGCGCGGGCTTGGCCGAGGCGGCCAGTACGGTGCGTTTGAAAAACGGTTCCAGTGTGCAGGGCGAAATCCTTGCCGAGCGTGCGGACCGCGTGGTGGTTGATTTGGGTTTCACCGTCCTGAGCGTTCCGCGCGACGAAATCGAAAAAATCGTCGCCGATAGTACCGCCGCCGCGTCCACCACCGGCACCGACGAATCGGTCGATCTTTACCGCGTCGCGTCAAATCAGGGCGCGCTCACCGTCAACGAAAACGTTGCCCGGGTGGCCGAAGCTGTCGTGCAAGTGCGCACGCCGATAGGACTTGGTTCGGGTTTTATCATCGATCCAACGGGATACGTGCTGACCAATGAACACGTGGTTGCCGGCGAATACGCGATCACCGTCACTCAATTTCACCGTGGCAAAACCGACCTCGAACGCGTGACGTTCAGCAAGGTCCGCATTGTCGCCCTCGACGCCAAGCTCGACCTTGCATTGCTCAAAATTGAAGACGCCTCCGGAACCGTTTTTCCCACCGTACCGCTGGGCGATTCCAACACGCTGGTTGAGGGCCAGACCGTTTTTGCCATCGGCAGTCCGCTCGGCCTCGACCGCTCGGTGTCGCAAGGCATCATCAGCACGCGCAATCGCCCGATGGAAGGCCAGCTTTACATTCAAACCACGACCCAGATAAATCCCGGCAACTCCGGCGGCCCGCTCTTCAACCTCCGCGGCGAGGTCATTGGCGTTAATAACATGAAGGCCATGATGGCTGGGATCGAAGGTCTGAATTTCGCCATTCCCTGTGCCGTCGCCAAAAACTTCCTGCGCAACCGTGACGCCTTTGCCTTCGATCCGCGCAACGCCAACGCTGGTTATCGCTACCTTGAGCCACCTCACCCGGTAAAAACTCCAAAACCAGAGGCCACGCCTAAAATCACCAAGCCCTGATCCGCCAGGCCTCGCGGATTTCTGTCACATGCGCGTTCCCAAACGCGTTTGCTCCCTTTTATGACCTCAACGCTTCGCTTCCTTTGCTTCAGTCTGTCTGTCCTGCTTTTCTCGCCGGCCCGCGCCGCCGTTCCCCTCATCAACCTGATCGACGAAAACTGCCCCATAGTGATTTCCGTGCAGGATATTCCGGCCTTCCTCAAAAACGGAGCGGACAGCCCTTGGGCGATGACGTGGAACGATGACCAAATCCGGAAATTCCTCGCGCCCCTTCGCGGCCAGATGAAACTCGATCGGTGGGATGAGCAATGCAAGGCCCAGACCGGCTACAATGTGGCGGAACTTCTTGCCATGGCCAAAGGCCAGATGCTGGTCGCGGTGACGAGCGCGGATATTTTTGAGCTCGGCGACCATCCGGATCCTTCGCGCATTCCCGTGCTTGCCGCGCTCGAACTGGGCGAAAATACCGCCAAGGTCGCCAAGCTGATTGCCGAGCTCGACGAAAAAGAGCACAGCCTTTTCCGCCTCGAGGACTATGCCGGGGTGCAACTCCATATTTACCAAAAAAAGGCCGAAAAAGGCGGTGGGGATAGGTTCGTATGGGCCATGGCCGATGGCATTTGGTTCTTGAGCCCGTCCAAGACCGTGGTTCAAAACGCAATCGATCATTTGAAAAATGGCCGCGCTCCCGCGCCATTGGGAGAATCCGAGCATTTTCTTAAGATTAGGAAACAGGGTGGGGAGGCCGGCCTTACGATTTTGTGCAATCTTCAAGCCATGTATCCGGCCGTAAAACTTGCGGTGGAGAAAAGTGCGGAGAAAAAACCGGCTCCGGCGGGCTTGCCGCCGGGCGTGCTCATGGATGCGCTCGGTTTGGACACCCTGCGCGATCTCTATTTCACCGTTGCGATCGAAGCCGACGCCACCCACGTGAGCGGCGGCCTTACCTGCTCCGAGCAGCGTGGCATTTTCAAGGTTCTCGCTTTCAACGACGGTCCCGTGCCTCAGCCTGCTTTTGTATCCGAAAAATGGATCAACGCCAGCACGGCCTCTTTCAGCATACCGGCCGCTTACGGCGCGGTGAAAGAGCTCCTTAACGGCCTGAACCCGATGATCGCCTCCATGATGCAGGCGCGTATCAAGGAGCTGAATACTCAGCTTGGCATCGACTTGGAGCATGACCTTATTGGCAGCCTCGGCACGCAACTGCTTTCCGCCAAGGCCACGCGTCCGGGCTCGAATCCCGACACGCCCCCGCCTCTCAACGATATCGACCAGCTGCTCGCCTTTTCGCTGAACAACGCCCCTGCTTTCACGAAGGCCATCGATGCCTTGAAGCGCATGGCCGGCCCGCAGTTCGAAAAGATGTTCAACAAACGCGAGTATCTCGGACAGACGCTCTATACGCTCCAGATACCCAATCCCCAGCCCGGGCAGAAGGCCGTCAGTTACGCCATCACGCCCAAGTTTCTGTTTGTCGCGGTTGGTTCGGCGTCGATTCTGGAATCGGCGGTGCAGGGCCTCGATGGCAAGCGGCCGACGCTCTGGCAGAAACCCGAGGTCAAAGCCGCCCTCGCCGAAGTTCCCGCCTCCGCCTGCAGCTTCGAATATCAGGACAACAAGGCCCTTATCGGCAGCCTCATTGAAACCCTGGGCCAGCTCGGACCCAAGTTTGCCGCCCGCTCGGAAGCTCCGGCGGACGAGGACGAAGCCGCCAGCGGGAAACCCGTGGCCGCCACCTCCGGACCTTTCGATCTTTCGGCCAAACCCGACGCATCCGTGCTCGGCAAATACTGGAGCATCAGCACTGGTTATGCCTGGCGTGACAGCAATGGCCTGTATTTTAAATCCAAAGTCCAACACTCCAAGTGAACGCACGTCACCTGTCTCGCGCCCTCGGTTCCCTTTTCATTCTCGCTTTTAGTTCGGCGAATTTGACCGCCGCGGTCGAGGCGGCCCGTCCCGTGGCCTTGCGCGGGCCGGAGGTGATGAAGCTCGACTGGAATACCCGCGCGATTCAGGCGGTGGACGTCAACAAGGATGGCTTGAACGACCTGGTTGTTGCCAACAACGACCGTTCCACGATCGAGATCCTCTATCAGCTGAAACCAGGCGCACCTCTCGACAGTATTCCGAAATCGCTCAATGCGAACCGCTGGGAACCTGTCCTTGAGGACGCCCGTTTTCGGAAGATCAGCGTCACCACGGGTGTGACGATCTACGATTTCGTTGTTGGCGATTTGAATAACGATGGTCGCGTTGACCTCGTTTACACTGGCGACCCGCAGGCCCTTACCATTCGCTACCAGCAAAGCGACAACGTCTGGACCGAGAAAAAAATCACTGAGGCGCCCGTTCCCATTCAGTTCGTTGGCTCGATGAAAATGGCCGATATCAACGGCGACGGTCGCAACGACCTCGTTATCCTTGGACAGAAGGAGCTTTGTTTCTACCTGCAGGAAAAAAGCGGCGAACTTTCCGCGCCCGAACGTTACGCTTTGCCTGACGATGGCTGCTATGGGCTGGAAATCTGCGACATCGACGGCAACGGCAAGCCCGACCTTGTCTACCTTTGCGCCAACAATCGCGATGCGCTGCGCGTGCGTCTCCAGACCGGTGAAAACCAGTTTGGACCCGAGCTCGCCTATACGATCAAGCCCACGCGGTGCACCTTGCAGATTCTCAATCAGGCCGATGGCAAACGCAGCGCACTTTTTGCCGATGCGCAGGACCAGACCGGCCAGCTGGAGATTTTCACACTCGGCCGAACCAACAGCCAGCCGTCAACGCCGTCTCTCCGCCCGCGCGTTTTCAGTCCGCGCCCGGGCAGCAAAACGGCGCTTAGCTATGTCGTAGCCGACCTGAATGGCGACGGCACCGACGATCTTGCAGTGAGCGACCCCGATGGCGCGCAGGTATTTGTTTACCTCCGTCAGCGCGATGGCGGTTTCACGAACGCTCAGAAGTATCCAGTTTTCTCCGACGCCCGAGGACTTGCCGTTGGCAACTGGGGCGACGGCGGCCGGGCCGCTCTATTTATTGCCAGCCCGAAGGAGCAGGCTATCGGCGTGGCCACTTTCAATAAGGAAGGCCGGCTCAGTTATCCGCAGCCGATCGCCACAACCGGACGTCCGCTCGCGATTGCCGCCGGCGATCTTGCGGGCGATGGACACAGTCGGCTCGTCGTTTTGCGCGAGGAAAAGGGCAAGCGCTCGCTCGATATTCTCGCGCGAAAAGGCACCGGCTCTGAGGTGGTAAAGAGCGTTGAGCTGACGGGATTGAAGACCGATCCTCGCGCGGTGCGATTGATCGACGCCAATCAGGATGGCAAACTCGATATCGCAGTGTTCACGCCGCTCGACGCGATGCGCCTTTTCGTTCAAGGGGAGAAATTCGAATTCACCGAGGCCTCGGCCGCGCCGAATTTCCGTCGCGGCTTGGTCGACAATCTCGATGTGTCAGCCTTTGCCACGGGCGATCTTAACGCCGACGGGAAAACCGAACTTTTGATCAGCACCGGCGGATTTACTCGCGCGCTCCGGCTTGGCTCCGACGGCGAACTTGCGGTGGTCGACCAGTTCAACGCGCGCGATCCCAATGCCGAAATTGCCACCGCGCTGGTCTTGCCCGCCTCGGACGGAGGAAAAAAGCCGAACCTTGTGCTCTACGACAAAAAGACCGATCAATTCCAGGTACTCTCCGCCAACGAACAAGGCCTCTATCGCGTGACGGACACCACGCCGGCCGGCAAGATTGAGGTTGTCGGCGCGGAGGTTCGTAAAACCAAGAGCGGCGTCGAAGGTTTTATCTTTGGACGTGACCGGTTCTGGTGGATGCCGCTGGCGCGCGACGATTTTGCGCCGACCACCAAAACCACGCACGCCACAGATCTGCCCAGTGTCAGTTATGCCGATGTGATTGTTGGCGATCTCAACCACGACAACCGCCTCGAAATCGTCTGCGTCGACCCTGAGAAAAACCTTCTGGAAATTCTAGGCCAAGGCTCCGACGAGCGCTGGGAAAGTCTGATGCACTTCAAGATTTTCGAGACAGACCAGCATTTCCAAGGCCGCAAAGGCAGCGTGCTCGAACCGCGCGAGACGATTATCGCCGACGTCACTGGCGACGGAAAGAAGGACCTCATCCTTCTCGTCCACGACCGCATTCTGGTCTATCCGCAGGAATGAGCCACTGCCTGCTTAACAGCGTGCCATCGGTAAGATCCGGCGGATAGTTGTCGTTTCGCGCTTAGCGTGGCGGTACGACGTGCCGGACACCGTCCATCAGGTTAATGTATTCGCCGGCCTGCATTTCAGGAATCTTGCCGGCCAGGAGCATGTTAAACGCGAGCAGGATTGTTGGATAGGAGTTGGTTTCGAGACATCCAAAGACAAAGTGAAAGGGATAGAGTCCGATCGACCGTTTCTTGTCGAAGACGCCGATCCCCTTGGTTCCACCTTCTTCATTTTCGGTGATCGTGGTCCATTCCCATCCAAATTGCCTTACCATTTGCGTGCCCCAAAGACTGCCCAGTGGCATGGCGCGGTCCGTCCAGTTATCGACGGGATCCGATCCTTTCGCCGGTGGATTCGCCACGAAAGCATTGATGGCCTCGACAATTTTCAGGGGTGGCGCATCTATCGCTACACCGATCATTGCCGCGCCTTCGGCGGATGCTCCGGCCATGTTTGAGGAGATTCTGGGGTTAAGAGGACCTTCTTTAATCGCCATGTAAATATTCCTTGTCGAATCTCGTCGGTTGGCAAGACCGAACTAGCGCGTAGGAATAAAACCTCATGGTCATGTCTCTTGTACGTGGATAATAGGTGTCCATTTCGATAACAACGCCAGGGAAGCCCAACGGTGAGTGTGGCGCCGAGATCTAGAATAAAAAAGCCCCGGCAGCGGACCGGGGCGGCAAAGTTGGGTTCAATTGTGGAGTGCGCTCAGACTTTCACTTCGAAAAGTTGAGCGTGCATGACGCCATCGGCGACTTTGTTGACGGTGCCGGTCATCATGATCGAGAAGTTGTCGCCGATCTCGATGCCGATTTTACCGCCGGGCATGTGCACGGTGATCGAGCGGTCCACGAGGCCAAGCTTGTGCGCGACGGCGGCGGCGGCGCTCGAACTGCTGCCCGATGCCAGCGTATAACCCGCGCCGCGCTCCCAGATTTCTATCTGGATATTGTTTCGGTCGATGGCTTTTAGGAATTGGACGTTGGTTTTGCGCGGAAAATTCGGATGCACCTCGAAATGCGGGCCATATTTATGCGCGAGTTCCGATGAAATATCGGGCAGCGGAATCACGCAATGCGGATTGCCGATCGTGGCGGCGCAGTAGGTGAACTCGCGATCCAGAACCTTGATCTTTTCGTTGATCACTTCGCGCGGCGCGCCGCTGAGGTTGACGGGTATCTTAGCGCTGTCGAAGCTGACCGAACCCATTGCCACCGTGATGAGCTTGCCATCCTCCTTGATCACCGATTGCACCACGCCACCGGGAACTTCGATGGTGAAATTGGATTTCTTGGCGAGCTTTTGATCCCAGAGATAACGCGAGAAGATCCGCAGGCCATTGCCACTCTTTTCGGCTTCGGAGCCGTCGGGATTGAAGATGCGCAGACCGAAATCGGCCTTCGCCGAGGGCAGCGGACCCCAGAGAATACCGTCGGAGCCGACACCGAAATTGCGATGACAGACCACGCGGATCTGTTCGACAGTTGGCGCTGGTTTCCAGTTGGGGAAATCCGAAGGATCACAAACGATATAGTCATTGCCGAGAGCGTGGTATTTATGGAAGCGCATGGGAAAGGAAGGAGGACGTTAGCGTGGCAGATGAAGTGAAGGCACGAAAATTTTTCGTGAGGGGACGGCTGTTTGCAGGAAAAAATGGGGAGGTGGCCGATTTGGTTTTCAGGCGCGGGACGTGTTGGGTCTGAGTTGCAGATGATGCTGATGTTCGTCGACGATGCTAAGAATGACGTGAAAAGTGTTGGCGGGAAGCCAGGCGGCGATTTTCTCGGGCCATTCGACGGCGAGACAATACGGGCTGGTAAGAAAATCTTCCAGCATGAGCGACTCGATTTGCCGATCATTTTCCAACCGGTAAGCATCGAGGTGGACGAGCGTGCGCGTGCCGCCGCGGTGGAGCGTAAAAATATTGAAAGTGGGACTGGTGACGGCATCGGTGACGCCGAAACCTTTCGCGAGGCCCTGCACGAAGGTGGTCTTCCCGACGCCGAGATTGCCATGGAGCGCGAGAGTGGCGTCGGGCGGGAGTGCCTCGGCGAACCGTTGGGCGAAGTAGCGCGTCTCCTCGGCGGAGCGGGTGGCGCGTCCGGCGGTGAGTTCAGCGAAGATGCTCATAGCCGTGGTATTGGCTCAGGTCGATGGTTTCGGCGCGGCGATGGCCGAGCGGAACAAAACGTCCGAGACAGGAGAGCGGCGTCTTGAAGCGCTGGCGCCAGGCGCGTTCGAAGGCGGGGCGGTTGGTGTTCTTAGCGACGGCGAAAAGAAGTTCATAGTCCTCGCCATCGCTCAGCGCATGATCGAGCGGAGTGCGGCCGGAATTTTTGGCGAGGAGATGGGCCTCGCGGCTGATTGGCAAGGAGGCGGGATCGAGTGCGGCTTCGGCTTTTTCGGGCGTGAGCGCCCGCAGATCTTTGGCCGGGCCGTCACTGACGTCGATAAGCGAACGTGTTTCCCTGCGGGCAGCAAGCCAGGCGCCTTCGGCGAGTCGGGGTTTGAATTTGAAATGATGTCCAGCCAGGCTGCCTCCGAGGAGGCCGGTCACGTAGATCCAGTCGCCGATCCGCGCACCTTTGCGAAAGAGCATACGGGAACCAACCGCCTCGCCCAAAAGCGTGAGGCTGGCGGCGATCACGCCATCGGCTTGGGCGACATCGCCACCGACGATGGGCACGCGATATTCACGGGCGCAGGCCGCGAGACCGCGGTAGAATTTTTCGAGCCAGCGCTGGCTGGTGCTTGGATCGAGGGTGAGCGCGATGACTGCGGCGGTTGGGCGCGCGCCCATGGCGGCGAGATCGCTCAAATTGCGCTTGAGGAGTTTCGCGCCGACGGCTTGAGGCGGGACAGCATCGTCGAAGTGGCGCCCGTAGATCACGGGATCGACCGTGATGGCCTGATTTTTTTTTGCCTGGGGCAGCACGGCGCAATCGTCGCCGATGCCGTGCGGGGCGGGCGGAGTCGCATTGCCCAGCCAGCGACGGATGGCGCCGATGAGGCGTTCTTCGCCGAGAGCGGCGACGGAGTCGGATTTGTATGTAGCGAAAGGTTTCATCGACGATTCATTCACCGATGCCTAGCAGAAGAAAAAGGACGGTGTGCAGATTAAAAAACGCATGGGCGAGAATAGGCACGGCGATGCGGCCGGTACGCTCGTACGAAAGTGAGAAGATGATACCGAAGGCGGTCAATGGAGCCACTGTGACGAGTCCCTTGAGATTGGCGTAGTCGACATGCAACGAGGCAAAAAACAACGCGGGCAGTACCAGTGCGATCAGTCGCGGTGCGCGGCCGCGGAGAAAACGAAATAATCCGGCACGGAAAACGAGTTCCTCGGCCACAGGGGCGAACACGACGGCCATGGCGGTCAGCCCAAACAATCGCACAGGGGAAGCGGTGCGAAAAAAGATTTCGACCATTTCCTGCTTGTCAGTCGGGAGATGGACTTGGGTAAGCAACTGCTCCCAGAGGTATTGCACGGGGTGAACAATCGAGATTGTGACCACGCATGTCGCCAATGCGGCCGGAAGAAGCGCCGGGGAATCGGCGGACTCGCTTGTGGTGGTTGCAGAAGGTTCGGCTTTTTGCAGAAACAAAGCTGCGATGGCGACGCCACCAATCAGGCAAAGTTGGGCCATGATCCCGCCGACGATGGTCATCAGAGTCTTATCGGTTTTGAGGACGGGGAATTGCTGAACGAGCAGGCCGGCGATAATTTGGGCGACCAGCCAGCTTCCGACGACGCAAAGAGCCGCGATGCCGAAATTTGAGGCGGAAACGGCCCAGTGGGGAATCGAGGAAGTTTTGAGCCGGGCGCGGGCAGCCGGGTTCAATTGCAGTCGCCATAGCAGCCACCAGCCAGCGGCGATCAACGCGTATTCGAAGAGGTTGGCGACGAGGAGCTTTTGCGGCATGCGGTGGGTAGGCTTTCACGCTCGCCGACGCATTTCAAGACGGCGGACTTTCAAAATTATTGGCGGGTAAAACGCCCGGGCTCTCGGGGTCGACAAGGCCTTAATCGAGGAGGGTTTGGGCCGATGTTGAAGCTGAGGCTTTTACCTCAAAATTTAATGATCCCTTCCCCAAGCCAATCAGCGTCGGATGTGCCGCCCGGAGCGGAGGGACTCGCTTTGCCAAAATACGTGAACGAACTGGATCTGGAAAACCTGAAACCGGGTTCATGCTGGCGCGGGGCATATCAAATCGGCGAACAATTACCCGACGTGACGCATGGTCGGTTATTCACGGCGAAGCAGCTGGGTTCGATGCAGGACGTCATCCTGCGCGTCTTTAAAGTGCGTGACGATATTCGCGGTCGCACATGGGGGGCGATCAGGCGGGCCCAGAGCGGTGACATGGTCGAATTTATTGAAGCATTTGAAGTCGAGGGCCGGAGAATTGAAGTCATGCAAGCTGCACCGCGCCTGACGTTGCGCGAATTTTCGACGCGGAAAAAGGTCACGCCCGCCGAGGTGGCTTCGATCGTCAAGCAACTCTCCACAACTATTGGAAACCTCCATAAAAACGGAATTGTTCATTTTAATCTCAGGCCTGATGCCATCTGCATACGCATTGCCGAAGGCGGAATGAATATGGTCCTTGGCGGTTTTGAAATGGCTCAGCTCATTGAAGAAGTGGATGGGTTGGCGGAGGTCAGTGTGGATCCGTTTTACGCGCCGCCCGAAGCGGTCGGGCTTTTCAGTTTTCCACGCGAGCCGTCTTTGCGGTCGTGGGATTGGTGGTCATTGGGGCGGGTGATTCAGGAGGTGGTGCTCGGACAGCACATTCTGGGACACATGCTGGAGCGTGACGTCACCGGTGAAAATCCCGAATTACGAATACGCGCCGAAAACCTTTTAAAAGAGGAAAACCAAATGGTCCGGGCTGGCGCGGTGGAAATGATGACGGGATTGGATGGCGAAACGAACACGCTCCTCCGTGGCTTGCTCACCGGGTCGCGTGACGGTCGTTGGGGTTTGGCGGAAGTCCAGGCTTGGTTGCGGAAGGAGCCGGTAAAGGATCGCTACCACCTCGCTAGAAACGAACGACTCTTTATCTGGAAAGGTCGTGCGTTCACCATCGCCGAAGCGGCCGAGTATTTTGCTTCCTTGCAGCACTGGCATGAAGGGCAGGAAAATATTTTTGAGCATACCAACGTCGCGACGCTGGCCTATTTCATCTCCAAGGAAGGCGCGCACAAAAAGACGAAGGAGCGTTTCGAGCTTCTGTTGAAGCTGATCGATGCGCCTGAGTTGCAGCATTTGCCGCCTGACGTAGCACGCGAGGTGCTCATGGCGGTGATGTTGAAATTCCTGGCGGGACCGCAAATGCCCCTGCAGCTGCGTGGCCGGAAGATTGATCAAGCTTATCTGCGCGAATTGCTCGCACCCGATGCCCAGCCATTGGGCCTGCCGATTGTTTTGGGTTTTACCAGTCATGCCATCGTGCAGCACGTCGAACAACTCGATGCGGAAACCGGTCATATGCTGGCTGAAATCGAGCGCATTTATGAGGCATCTGTCTCCCTTGCGCTGTCCAATCAATGGCTGGCGGAAGACAACGACCTGCAACTGGCGGTCTTGATTCTGCTCAGCATGGAGTCGGAGGTTACGCTTAACCACGAACGGGTGGACATGCGCAAAAAGTACGCCTGCACCCGCGACCAGGTTCTCGACCGCCTGTTTAAAAAAACCGATGCCAGCCACCCCGAACTTGTTGTTATCGCCTTGACGAATCGTGATCCTAAAAAGTTCGGTTACGTCACGCATCGCGAATGGAACGAGGAACAGCACCGCATCCTCCGACGGCGGGGCGAACAGCTTTCAGCCGCCTGCACTTGGTTGAACCTGGGATTGGCGTTGAAATTGGGCCCGCTCATTTTTGGACGATTCAGATTTATCGCTCCGTTTTGGCTCCTGACCGCTGCGGTGCTGGCGGTCGTTTGGCAAAACATTCCGGGCTATCTGATGGCCGTGGGCTGTCCGGTGCTGGTGATCGCCGGCCGGCTGTTATGCCACCGCGTACAGCGAGAACGTTTAAAAAATCACGTGGAGAAAGACCGGCCTTGGACCTTGCGATCAGGTCGGCAACGCTGCCGCCAGGAGATCGCCGCACTTTTACAGGCGGACACGGTGACTGACCGCAAGTCGCTGATGAATCTGCTTAAGAACATCAATGAGCAAATTGGCAAACTGGACTTGGAACCGAAGCCGGAGCCGGTGGCCCGTCCATTGCATTTCAGAGGCACGGCTTTGACCGCATTGGCCGGTTCATTTTTGTTTTTGGCGGTTATCGGTATTTCGACCCGCCAGGCGATCCTGCATCCACCGAAGTTGCCTGAACTCAGTTGGTCGTTGGTTTCCAAATATTTTCACTTGAGTGATAAATCCGAGAAGGAAGCCGAAAAAGCCCGGCCGTCGCTGCAACAGGCCTCGGCGGGCAGCCTCAAAAGCATGCGAAGTGCGCTGCAGGAGTTGCGTCGGAAGAAACGTGAAGAAGGCGCCAACGACGTGAAAATTAGCTGGCCCTTCAAAGCGCCGGCTGAGCCGCTCTTCGTCACGATTCAAGAAACGCTGGTTTCGGTGCCTGAACAAGACGCCATCGCCAATGAATTTGGAGTTCTGTTACTCGACCATTACGAGCCTGCGACGATCAAGGATCTTGTCGCCGTTCAAGTGCCGGTGGAGAAAGGCGTGGGCTTGATGCTCTTCAATGGCCGCACGGGAAAACTCGCCGGTAGAAAAGTGTACGTCATTGGTTATCTACCGATCAACAAGAGCTGGCTCGATCTGGATTCGAACAAAGCGATTTTCCTCAGCGGCCAGTGACCGGTCTGCGCATCGGACGAGGAAATTTGAAAGAGGTAACGAACTACGACGTAGAGCCAAGCATGGCTGCACCAAAAACGCCGGCACTGTCGCCGAGGGCCGGACGCAGAAGTTCGGTGCGTAACTCGGGGTTGAACAGATGGCGCACGATGGCGGCACGGGTTTGCTCTTCATAGAGCACGTCGAGATTGCCCACGCCTCCACCGATGACAATGGCGTCAGGGTCGAGGATGTTGATTACTGCGGCGATGGCTTCACCGAATTTGTCCCGCAGTCGCGTGAGCGTTTCGCGCGCCAGGAGTTCGCCGGCTTGGGCGCGCTGGACGATTTCAGGAAGACGAATCGAAGCGCCGCCTTGTTCGCGATAGAATCGTTCGAGCGAAGGGCCGGCGATGACCGTTTCTACGCAACCAGTCCGACCGCAATAACACGGGTGGCTCTCGTTTCGGAGCGGATTGTGTCCCCACTCGCCGGCGATACCATGATGGCCGTCGATGAGACGTCCGTTGACCACGATGCCGCCTCCAACCCCAGTGCCTAAAATCAAACCCATGACGACGCCGCGTCCGCGAGCGACGCCGAGCGTGGCCTCAGCGAGGGCGCAACAATTGGCATCGTTGGCGAGAATAGCCTTGGTCTTTAAGCGTGTCGTTAGATCGGCTTGAAGTGGTCGGCCGTTCAGGCAGACGGTATTGGAATTTTTCAGCAGACCGGTGGACGGTTCTGTGGCGCCGGGCGTGCCAATGCCGATAATGGCAGGGCGCGGCAGGCCTGAAGTTGTTTCAAGATCGGCCACTACGCGCTCGATTTGACCGACGACGTGGTCGTAACCCTTTGCCGATTCCGTTGGCAGACGCAGACGGTGTTGCGCGATTTCCGGGCGCGCCGGATCGATGATCGCGCCTTCAATTTTGGTGCCGCCCAGATCAATGCCCCAGAGTGTCATAACTAGAAACGAATGCGCAGTGCGCCGAGAATCAACAGCAAGATGAGCACAATCCCCACGTAGAGCCAGAACCAGCGGTGACCTTCGCGCTTTTGGCGGGAGCGAGTGTCTCGGATCTGCATTTCTTCATCTTCGGGCAGATCGAGGCCATCGTAGACATCCTGCTCGGCCCAGCCGGTGCGTTCGTCAGCGCCGCATTCGGGGCATGCGCTGGCCTTGGGTGGAATCGCCGCGCCACAGTTGGCGCAATGATCAGGTTTGGGTTGCTTGGGCATGACCGGCGGGGATTTCTTGGACGCAAAAATAGCGCCATTTTGCGAAGCGCCAGGCTGTCACGAAAAACGCCGTCAAGGGAATGGCCAGAATCATGCCGAGTATGCCATCGAGCGCGGTACCCCAGAAAAAAATTGCGATGATGATCACCACGGGATGCAACCCTGTGCGTTCCCCCATGATTTTTGGAGTGAGGAACCAGCCTTCGATGTTTTGCACGACGATTTTCACGAGCAGAACTAATCCCACGAGACCCAATCCGCCGCCCGGCTGGAGAAAGGCCAGCGGAAGCGTAATCACGAGACCAATGATCGTGCCGAGATAAGGAATGATGTTCAGAATGCCGAGGGTGAGCCCGATCACGAAGCCGAACTTCAGGCCAATCAAACTGAACCCGATCGCGAACAGAATGCCCATGAGCAATCCGATCAGCAGTTGCCCGCGGAAAAACGAGATCACGATGTTGATGAACTCGCGCACCAGAAACACGACGTCGTCCCGCACATGCGGTTGAAGAAATGGCAAGTGGTTCGGAAGTCCCTGTGTCAGATCGCGTCGAACCAATAAGAAGAAGAAAAGATAAATCGGCACGATCGCGAGGTGCGCGGTGAAGCCGACAACGGAGGCAATGCCCTGGCTCATGGCTTTGAGCGACGGGACGACCAGGCTGGGCAGTTTGCTCAACTCGGTTTGCAGATTGTCGACCAAACTTTGCACGGCAGGGTAACCGTAAAGTCGTTCCCCGAGCGTAACCCAGCTTGGGTAGTTATCTTTCACATACATACTCGCCTTGGTCCAGAACGAGGGAAGAAACGCAATGAAATCGAGCACCTGCGCCACCAGCGGAGGAATCGCCAGGATGAGGAGCGCCGCGACAAAGAGAATGAATACCGCGTAAAGCACCGTGACTGCGAGGGCGCGACGTCCCCGGTAGCGTTTTTCCAGTATATCCACGATCGGGCGAAGCACCATGGCCAGCACGCCGGCGACGGCTAACGGCCAAAGGATCCCGGAGAAGAAGCCAACCAAACGGCCGAGCACAACAATGACGAACGCCAGGAGGACGAAGATGCAGGTGACGGCGAAGAAACCGAGGGCAAAAGCGAGCAACCGACGTTGTGTGCCGCTGAGAAAGGGAGTGTTTGCGGTCTCAGGCATGAAGGTAAAAGGGCCGGGAATCGCATCGCGTGGCAACAAGGAAAAGGCGGGACCGGACGGGTGGGGGACCGTCGTCGGGGTGTTTCAGTTGGTTTTTTGTTCGTCCTGCGCGGACTTGCTGGTTTGCCTTTGGTGACATGTCCGAGCACCCGCCCGAATTTGAGCCCGAAGAAAGTCCCGCAGCAGCCAAACCTGCCGCGCCGATTGACCGCACAAAATGGCCCCGGCCATGGGCACAGCTGAAGTTCTTCACATTTCAGCCGGCGATTTTTCCCCGCATGATGGGGCAAGTTTCTCCTGACGCAAAACCGGGCGACTTCGTCAACGTCTACGACAAGAATGGCAATCTCTGTGGCGGCGGTCTGTACAATCCCCGCGCGAAAATGGTGCTGCGGGTGGTTTCGCATTCGCTCCAGCCCGTGGACGAAACTTATTTCGAACTGGCGATTCGCCGTGCGGTGTCGCTTCGGCGCGAGCTTTTCAAACTCGACGAATTTACCGATGCTTATCGGTTAATTAATTCCGATGGCGACGGCCTCAGTGGGCTGACGATCGACCGATATGGCGACACGCTTCTCTGCGAGGTCTATTCGCTGGGTATTGCGCAACGTCTGCCGAAATGGCTGCCGTTGTTGCACGAGCTTGCCGGCACGAAATTCGCACGCGTGCAGGTCGATCACGATCTCGGCAGCCTCGAAGGCATCAAACCGTCGACCTTCAAAGAAACCAACGCGGCTGCGCCGACGTTGGTTAAAATTCGAGAACATGGTGTGCGCTACGAGGTGGATTTTGCCGAGGGTCACAAGACCGGCTTTTTTTGCGATCAGCGTGAAAATCGCAAAGCCATCGCGCGTTTCACCCAAGGCGCACGCGTGCTCGATCTGTGCTGCTACACGGGTGGGTTTTCCCTCAATGCGAAGGTTGTGGGTGGCGCGGATGAGGTCACTAGCGTTGACCTCGACGAAGCGGCGATCGCGCAGGCCAAGCGCAACGCGAACCTGAATCAGGCGCGGCTGAAATTTGTCCATGCCGACGCGTTTGCCTACGCGCGCCAAATGCAGACCAACGGGGAAAAATGGGATGTCGTCGTGCTCGATCCGCCGAAGTTGATTTTCACCCGCGAAAATCCGGGCAATGCCGAAGGCCGTCGCAAGTACGAGGACTTGAACCAGCTCGCGATTTCGCTCGTGAAACCGGGCGGTATTTTTGTGACGTGCTCCTGCTCGGGCCTGCTGAGTCTGGAAGATTTCGAACAACACGTGATCAAGGCGGCCCATCGCCAGCAGCGACGATTGCAATTCTTCGATCGGACAGGTCCAGGTCCCGACCACCCGGTTTATTCGAATTGCCTCGAAAGCCGGTATCTCAAGCTTCTTTGGGCTCGAGTGATGTAGTCGGTGGCGATTAGTTTAGCTTCAATTTACCCTATGAAAAAATCGATGAGCTTGTTTTTGGCGGCGTTGTTATTGGGCGCGGGAACCGCCTTGCTTTCCGGCGAGCCTGCGGCGAGCGACGCAAAACCCTCGTTGAAGGACGTGCCTGGAAGTGCTTCCCGGTGGCCGACGGTTTTGGAAAAATCGTTGCCGGGCCTGGCGAAGAAACCGTCTTGGGCGAAGCTTGGCTTGTGGATTCGCGAGGACGGGACGGTTGACGAGGTGGAATTTTTGCAAGGCGACGCCGAATGGAAAATCGAATGCATTGCCGCGGCAAAGAAGATGAAATTCGAACCTGTGGTCTTCGAGGGCACGGCGCTGCCGGTGCGCACGGAGCTCAATTACCGCTGTGATCGAAAGCAGGTTGATTATAATTTCAGCCCGCTGCCGAATCTGCCGGGCGAAGTCCATGTGAATGAGGAATGGGGGCTCACGAAACCGACGATCGAACTCGATCCCGATTTGATTTTACCGCTGATGTTGCGGGCGCGTCCGATGCTCACGATCGAGGCTGCAATTTCGTACGTCGTCGCCGAAGACGGCAGCACGGATAAAATCCGGATTCTCGGGGCAAGTTCCGAGGGCGCGGTTCGATCGGCCTTGGATTTGATCGCTGAGCGCAAGTACAAACCTGCGACGGTACGCGACAGACCGGTGCGCACGGAACATCAGCAGGTCTATTCCTTCCAAACCGTGGGAAAGCCGATCGAGGCCTTGATCGGTTCCGTGTATGCGGAAGATCCTGTATTTCCGTACGAACGGCTGTTGGCGGGAGAGGAAGGTTATGCGGTCGTGAAATTTACCTTGGATGGCGATGGCAAAGTCGAGAGCTCAAGCGTGCTTGAGGCGTCGCATCCGGAGTTTGGCAGCGCGCTGGTGGCCGCGGTCGACGGCTGGCAGTTCAAGCCGGAATCGATCGCGACAGCGGGCGCAGTTCGCGAATATCGGCACGACTTCTTGTTGAGCATGACTCCCTATGCGGCGCGCCGACTGATCGCAGCCGCCCGTGCGGGCGAGGAAGTTTCGAATGCCAAGGCTGGCTTGGATGCGAAGCCGAAGGTCCTGGCAAGTTCCGGCCTGGCTTATCCCACGGCACTTAAAGAGCAAAAAGAAGTCGGCTCCGCGACAGTCGAATTTATCATCGACCGCGTGGGTTTGGCGCAGCTTCCCCGCGTGCTCAAGGCGAGCAAGCCCGAGTTTGGCTGGGCCGCTGTTACCGCGGTGAACACGATGCGTTTCGCACCACTGACGCGCAACGGAAAGTCTGCCGAACTCCGCGTGGTGATGCCGGTCAATTTTACACCGCCAAAAACCGAACAGGCCGCCGGAGCCCAAGCGCCAGCCGCCGGCGGATGAGGAGGCGGTATTTAAAAATAATTCGTGGACGCAAAAAAGCCGCCGGGTTTCCGGCGGCTTAATTTTTTAATGGGACGCGCGTGGCTCAGTTGCGGCGATCGCTCTTGCTGCTTTTGGATTCGATGAACTCCCGAATGATCTCCATGCGTTGGCGCTGGCGATCTTCCTCGTCGATTTCCTCGACGGAGCGTTGGGTTTCATTTTTAGCCATTGCCTTCCGCATTTTGGAAAGGGCGATGTTTTGCAGCTGGCGAACGCGTTCGCGGGTGACGCGGAATTTGCGACCAACTTCCTCGAGAGTCATCTCGGTGGCGCCCTCGAGACCGAAGCGCAGACGGATGATCTCGGCCTCGCGAGGCTCAAGCGAATCAACCATCGCTTTGAGGTCGGAGTTGAGATTGCGCTCGCGCAGGGACTCAAACGGGCTGGAGGCGTTTTCGTCGCCCACAATGTCGCCGAAGGTCGAGGAATCGCCGTCTTCGCCGATCGGGGCGTCGAGCGAGGTCGGACGCACGCTGACGGATTTCAGATGCGCGACCTTATTGGTCGGAATCTGAAGCTCCATGGCCAATTCTTCGTCCGTGGGTTCGCGACCGAGTTCCTCGGTGAGCGCCATCGCGGTGCGGCGCATCTTGGAGATCTTGTCGACGAGGTGAACCGGGAGGCGGATCGTTTTACTTTGATTGGCGAGCGCGCGTTTGATGGATTGCTTGATCCACCACGCGGCGTAGGTGCTGAGCTTGCCACCCTTGCGCGGGTCGAAGCGCTCGACAGCCTTGATGAGACCGATGTTGCCTTCGGAAATGAGATCGAGGAGCGGCAGGCCAAAGTCTTTGTAGTCGTGGGCGATTTTCACGACGAGACGGAGATTGGCCGAGATCATGTGATCGCGGGCGGCTTTGTCGCCTTTGCGAATGCGGCGGGCAAGTTGGACCTCCTCCTTCGGTGTCAGGAGGGCGGTTTTGCCAATTTCCTGGAGATAAAGCTGCAAGTTACTGCGTTCGAGCGGAGCGGCTTGCTCGCGGGGCGCGGGCTCATTTTTCTCCAAAAATGAGGGAGGAGCGTCGAGCGGCGCGGGAGCCAGGACCACTACGGGAGCAGAAGATTCATTGGTATCAACGTCGTCGGCTGAGCCGTACTTGCGGGAAGATTTCGTCTGAGTAGACATGGGCTTCTTTCTTTGTTGAGTGTTGCCACTGCAATTTTCTGAACGAAGCCGGACTGTTTGGTAATGACCTCACACTCCGGTGATCGTTCCGCCATGGTTAAACCCGCAGAACGTCAAGGGCCACGCGAAAAGAAAACTTATTTATTGTATTAGCAAAACGCTTGGTGGCGCCGAACGTGATATAAAAATTATAAATGCTGCGGATTATCCGCGTCTTACGGAATTAGCGGCGGCTTTGACACGACCGCGTGGATATAAAAATTCGCCAAAAGTGATTTGAAGCACCGACACCGCCGAATGGGGGAGTCGCTCTGCCGGAGCGAGATATAACTCAGCTCGCCTTAGGCGAAGCGTTCTGCAATCGCCACTGCTTTGAAAAGAGCGGACGCCTTATTGACCGTTTCTTGGTATTCCGAGGAAGGCACAGAATCGGCCACGATGCCGGCACCGGCTTGGATGTGGATTTTACCGTCCTTGAGCAGGGCCGTACGCAGCATGATGCAGGAATCGAGGTTTCCGTCGTAGCCAAAATAGCCCAGTGCACCGGCGTAGCATCCGCGTTGGGTCGGCTCTTTTTCTGCGATGATTTGCATGGCGCGGATTTTCGGTGCTCCCGAAACGGTGCCGGCGGGAAAGGTTGCGCGCATGAGATCGTAGGCGGTTTTCTCGGGCGTGATGTGGCCTTCGACCTGGGAAACGATGTGCATCACATGCGAGTAGCGCTCGATCACCATCATCTCGGGAACGGTGACGCTGCCGAACTTGCAGACACGCCCAATATCGTTGCGAGCGAGGTCGACGAGCATGAGGTGTTCCGCGAGTTCCTTATGGTCGGCGAGGAGCTCCTTTTCCAGCGCCACGTCCTCGGCGTGGGTCACGCCGCGTTTGCGTGTGCCGGCAATGGGTCGGATTTCCACCAAGCCGTCGGTTAGGCGCACATGCACCTCGGGCGAGGCGCCGACGATCGCGTAATCGCCGGTATCGAGAATGAACATGTACGGCGACGGATTCACCGTGCGCAACGCGCGGTAGAGGTCGAGCGGCGACTTGGTGAAGTTGCGGGTGAAACGCTGCGAGGGGACGACCTGAATGATGTCGCCGGCGCGGATGTATTCCTTCGTGGACTCGACGGCCGCTTCGAAGGCGGGCTGGGTAAAATTTCCCGGCGGTACCACAATCTTGCCCGGATCGATCAGCGGAGCCGGAGCGAGTGTGCTGGGTTTGTTGAGCAGGCCGAAAATATGTGTGAGTTCGGCCACGGCGGCGTCATACGCGGCTGTGGCATCGCCTTTGACGTGGGCATTGACGCAGAGGCGCAGGGTCTGCTTCGCGCGATCGAAGATCAGCTGCGAATCCGTGATCATAAAATAGATCAACGGCAGACCGACCTCGTCTTTTTTCGCCGCCGGAACGCTTGGCTCGATGCGGGTGACGTACTCGTAGCCGACGAAACCCACCGCGCCGCCGATGAAGCGCGGCAGGCCGGGAATGTTGACGGGCTTGAACGGCTTCATCTCGGCCTCGATCAGCGTGAGCGGGTCGGTCGGGGTTGGAATTGTTTGTGTCGGCTGGTTGGGCTGGCGGATCTCGGTTGTCTTCGGGCCGCAGGCGAAAATCTTGCGCGGACGGCAGCCGATGAAACTGTAGCGCGAAAGGTTTTCTCCGCCCTCAACCGACTCCAAGAGGTAAGACGGACCGCTTTCCTTCAGCTTGGCATACGCGGAGACGGGCGTTTCAAAGTCCGCCATCAGGTCGGTGTAGACCGGGATGACGTTGCCCTGCTCGGCGAGTTTTAAAAATGCTTCGCGTGAAGGAAAGATGTTCATGAACGGCGCGGTCGATTATTCGACCGTGACGGATTTGGCCAGATTGCGGGGCTTGTCGACATCGCAACCGCGTTCGACGGCCATATAATAGCTCAACAATTGCACCGGCACAGTCGCCACGATGGGCAGCACGGCTTCGTGGCAGTCGGGGATGTAAATGACATCGTCGACGAGGCCGGCGGGGAATTCGCAACCCTCGGTCGTGATGACGATGGTCTTTCCTTTGCGGGCTTTGATTTCCTGAATGGAGGAAACGAGCTTGTTAAAGATCTCGCCCTTGGGCGCGAAGAACACGGATGGGCATTCTTCGCTGATGAGAGCGATCGGGCCGTGCTTCATTTCCGCGGCGGGATAGCCTTCGGCGTGAATGTAAGAAATCTCTTTCAGCTTCAACGCGCCTTCGAGGGCGATGGGGAAGAGCGAGAGACGGCCCAGGAAAAGCATGTCGCTGTACTTTGCATAGCGCTTCGCGATTTCGCGTATGTACGGAGCCTGTTCGAGAGCTTTGCGAACGAGATCCGGGACGCTCTTGAGGGCTTTGACGTACTCGACGCCATCGCTAAAACTCATGTCGCGCATGCGGGCGAGATACAGCGCCATCATCGAGCCGAGGAGCAGTTGCGAGGTAAAGGCTTTGGTGGAAGCGACGCCAATTTCCGGGCCGACGTGCTGATAAATACCGCCATCGGATTCGCGGGCGATGCTGGAGCCCACGGTATTGTTGATCGCGAGAACCTTGTAGCCCTTGCGCTTGGCTTCGCGCATCGCGCCGAGGGTGTCGATGGTTTCGCCGGATTGACTGATGGCGAAGAAAAGCGGATTGCCGAAGAGAGGTGTGTTGCGATAGCGGAATTCCGAGGCGTAATCGACCTCGACGGGAATACGGGCGAAACGCTCGATCAAATGCTCAGCGACAAGACAGGCGTGCCAAGCCGTGCCGCAACCGATGAAGGAAATGCGATCGATCTGGCGGAATTCGATGGGAGAAATATTGAGACCGCCAAATTGCGCCGTGCTTCCGTCCTCGGAGAAACGGCCGCGCATGGTGTTTTCGAGTGCGGCGGGCTGCTCGAAAATCTCCTTTTCCATGAAATGCGCGTAATTGCCGAGATCGGCCGCTTCGACGCTCCACGTGACCTTGTTGAAAACGGGCGAAACGTCTTCCTCGGCCTGATTGATGATGGTGAAATTCGTGGGCGTGATATGGAGCAGTTCGCCGTCGCGGAGGTAGACAACGTTTTGCGTACGGCTGACGAGGGCGGACACGTCGGAAGCGAGAATATATTCGCCATCGCCCACGCCGAGAATGAGGGGCGAGGCTTTGCGGGCCGCGACGATTTCGCCGGGGCGGTCAACGCAGATAACGGCAATACCGTAAGTGCCCTCGACGTGCATCAATGTGCGGCGGACGCTTTCGAGCAGCCGGCTTTTGTCGGCGACCGTTGGTTCCTTCGCGTAATGGTAAGCAATGAGATTGCACAGCGCCTCGGTGTCGGTTTCGGAAGCGAAAGTATAACCTTTGGTTAGCAAGAATTTTTTGATCGCGGCATAGTTCTCGATTACGCCGTTGTGGATGATGGCGAGTTTGCCGTCGCTGCTGACATGGGGATGGGCATTGGCGTCAGTCACGCCACCGTGGGTGGCCCAGCGGGTGTGGCCGATGCCGGTGGTGCCGGTGAAGGAGTGCTTGGCGGCTTCCTTGGAAAGGTTTTCAACGCGGCCGATTTTCTTGGCGACGTCGATGCGGTCGCCCTGCAGCACGGCGACTCCCGCCGAGTCGTAACCGCGATACTCCAAACGTTTCAGGCCCTCCAGGATGATGGCTGAAGCTTTTTGTTTACCCACGTATCCAACAATTCCACACATATATTTTGTTTATTTAGGCTGGCGAAATTACGGGGTGTGCCGAAAGTGAAGCAAGGTCTTTCACTCCAAACTCCTACTTCAGTCTTTATGCCTAACGGGAACAATACTCTCGCAGTCATCATGGGCGGCGGTCGCGGCACACGTCTCTATCCTCTTACGATGGAACGTTGTAAACCAGCCGTACCCCTCGCTGGCAAGTACCGCCTCGTAGATATTCCAATAAGTAATTGTATCAACTCGAACATCAACCGGATCTTCTTGTTGACGCAATTTCACACAGCGTCGCTGCATCGTCACATTCAAAGTGTGTATCATTTCGATCCGTTCGGCGGCGGCTTTGTCGATATTCTTTCAGCCGAACAAACCGAAAAAAGCGCCGATTGGTATCAAGGCACCGCCGACGCGGTTCGCCGAAATCTTCAGCATTTCCGCAGCTTCCCACACGAGCTCGTCCTGATTCTCTCCGGCGACCAGTTGTACCGGATGGATTTTAGCAAGATCCTCGATCAGCACGTGGCGACCAAAGCCGACGTGACGATTGCCGCGGTCCCTTTCCCGGTTTCTAAGGTTGAAGGGCTTGGCCTCATGCAGGTGAACGACGATCTTTCGATCAACCGGTTCGTCGAAAAACCCAAGGATCCCGCGGTGATCAACAGCCTGACGCTCAGCGACACGCTCGAAAACACATTGAAGGCTTCGCACGACGAGAAACACTGCCTCGCTTCGATGGGTATTTACGTTTTCAATCGAGCCACCTTGGCGGCGGCGCTCGACAACAAGATGACCGATTTCGGCAAGGAGATCATCCCGGCTTTGCTCGGGAAAATGAAACTCTACGCGAACATCTTCGAGGGCTATTGGGAAGATATCGGTACGGTCCGGGCGTTTTTCGACGCCAACCTCGCTCTCGCGCAGCCCCTGCCGCCTTTCAATTTCTTTGAACCGGCCGCTCCGATCTACACGAAGGACAACTATCTGCCAGCGTCAAAGATCAACAATTGCACGGTCGATTATGCGGTGCTGGGCGACGGCTCGATCATTGAGGATTCGTTCATCAAACATTCGGTGATCGGCATTCGCTCCTTCGTCCGAAAAGGCTCGCGTCTCGAAGACGTCGTCATGATGGGCGCCGACTACTACGAAAGCGACGACCAGATGACGTCCAACGTTGGCAGCGGACGCCCGAGCCTGGGCGTCGGCTACAATTGCCGGATCCGCGGTTCGATCATCGACAAAAATGCGCGCATTGGCGACAACGTCACGCTTTCGCCCGATGGCAAGCCCGACGGGACTTACGCCCACGGCGTGATTATTCGCGACGGCGTTTTGGTTGTGCCGAAAGGTTCGATTGTCCCCAGCGGCACGGTGATCTGACGCGAAATATTTAGACCGACAAAAAGGCCGCCGAAAATTTCGGCGGCCTTTTTTTGGCGAAGTTGGTTGGTTGCGAAGCCTGCTTTTGGGCTTCAGCAGTCGATGAAAGAAATCAGTTGTTGAAGCGGAACAGGGCGACGTCGCCATCTTGGAAAACGTATTCTTTGCCTTCGAGGCGGTATTTGCCGGCGTCGCGGGCGGCGGCCACGCTTCCCAGCGTCGTGAGGTCCTTGTAGCTGACGATTTCGGCTTTGATGAAGCCCTTTTCGAAATCGGTGTGGATCACGCCCGCGGCTTGCGGAGCTTTCCAGCCTTTCTTGATCGTCCAGCAGCGGACCTCTTTTTCGCCGGCGGTGAAATAGGTCATCAAGCCGAGCAAATCGTAAGTGGCTTTGATGAGCGCGGAAACGCCGGAGTCGTCGACGCCGAGGTCCTTGAGGAAGGATTTCGCTTCTTCGGGCGAGAGGTCGATGAGCTCGGATTCGATTTTGGCGCTGATCGGCACGTACGCGGCGTCGTGGTGGGTGCGCACAAACTCGGCGACTTTTTTGACGAAGGGATTTTGCTCGGCCGTGGCGAGGTCGCCTTCAGCGACGTTGCAGGCGAAAAGCACCGGTTTGGCGGTGAGCAATTGGAAGAGCTTCATCAGCGCCGTTTCCTCGGGAGTGACTTCGAGAAGGTTGGCGGTCTTGCCGGCGTTGAGGTGCGGCTGGAGTTTTTCGAGCAGGGCCATTTCGGCGATGGCTTCCTTGTCGCCGGATTTGGCTTTCTTTTGCGTTTTTTCGATGCGTTTGGTTACGGCTTCTAGGTCGGCAAGGACGAGTTCGGTCGTGATGACCTCGATATCGCGCACGGGATCGATGCCGCCCATGGTGTGCACGATGTCGGAGTCTTCGAAGCAGCGCACGACTTGAACGATGGCGTCGACTTCGCGGATGTTGGCGAGAAATTGGTTGCCCAAGCCTTCGCCCTTGCTGGCGCCGGCGACGAGACCGGCGATGTCGACAAATTCGATCGCGGCGGGCACAACGACGTTGGTTTTCGCAATGGCTTTGAGCACGTAAGCGCGTTCGTCGGGGACGATCACGACGCCGACGTTCGGGTCGATCGTGCAAAACGGGTAGTTGGCCGCCTCCGCTTTTCGGGAGCGGGTGAGGGCGTTGAAGAGAGTGGATTTGCCCACGTTGGGCAGGCCGACGATGCCAGCTTTCAGCATAAGGTGCAGACGTTCTCGCGCCGGGGGAGGGCGGTCAAGAAAGTCTTTGGTGCAGGTTCAACCTCGGGCCGAGCGGTGCCGCTCAGCTTCGCGGAGGCTGGCTTGGCGCTTAGCGACGCTGCGGCGCAGCCGATTCGTCCGCTTTGCTCTGATAAACGTCCAGCTCAGCGGTGGTGAGCACCTTGCCCAAGTCCTCGAACTTCTCGTGATCAAGATAGGCGAGCTTGGCGCGGTCGTCGGGACTGATCAACGGCGCTGACTGGTCGTAGATCGGCTGGGCGATCGCTTTGTAATCGGTTTCAATCTTCTGAAGCTGTTGAGTGAGTTTTTCGCGCATTTGAGCTTCCGGGGCCGCTTCCACCGGCGCGGATTGTTCGGCCGTAACAGGTAAATTCACTTCGGTGGCGGGCGCCGACAACGCTGCGACTTGCCGGAAAGGTTTTTCCTCTGGCGAACTGTTCGCGGATTTTGCGGGCTGTTGGGAAGGACTTTCCAAGCCCGGCTTCCGTTGAAAGTGACCGATCAACGCGTCGGCCACCAGCACCGCGAGCGCGATCGCTGCGAGCAATAGATATTTTCTGAGGAAAGGGTGGTGCACGTTCGCCACGGAGTTTGGAGCAGGCCGCTGGTTCGATGCATTCGTTGATGCGTCGACAGACCAACGGCCTGCGCTTCCTAACATGTTATAGCTGTCTCAGGATTTTCAATACGTCGGCCAGCCGTTCGTGAAGTACAGGTCGCTGATCAGGAGCGTGGGCGCGCCGTTGTTGTTGGCGTCGTAAGCGTGACGGGCGAGTACCCAGGCGGAACCGTTTTTGTAGACATCCTGGCCGCCCGGGCCCTTCCAACGGGTGTTGCCCGAGTCAAGGACGGTGGCGGCTCCGGAAGTCATGGCGGCGCCGTTTTTGTCGACGTACGGACCGGTGATGCTGGTCGAACGGCCGTAAGCGATCTTGTAGGTGCTGCTGACGCCGTTGCAGCATTTGTCGATTGAGACGAAGAGGTAATAATAGCCACCGTTGTAAACGATGGATGCGCCTTCAATGCCGCCACTGCGTTTGGCAATCGAGTAGATCGTGCCGGTCGGCTTCATCGTGCTCGTGTTGAGTTTCACAATGTGGATGCCGTCAAACCAGGAGCCGAAAACGAGCCACGGCGCGCCGCTGGCGTCGACGGTGAGATTTGGGTCGATGGCGTTGTAGGCGTTGGTGCCGGATTTGGAGCTGATGACGAGGCCGTCATCGCGCCAGTCGCCGGTGGCGATAGCCGAGCAGGAGGTCAGGCCGATGGCCGACGTGTTACTGCCAAAGGTCGAGATACTATAATAACAGTACGTACGGCTGCCGAAAGTTTGGATATCGGGTGCCCAGACATCGGTGCCATTTTGGCCGGGAACGTAGGTAGCCCACCAAGAGGGTTTGCTGGCGAAGATTTTTATACCTTGGGTCCAGGCGAGTCCGTTACCGGAGTATTTTACGCCGATTCCAGGAGCGGTTTCAAATACCCACCACGTGGATCCTTGTTTGATGATGGAAGGATCGTGGGAGATGACCGAGCCGCTGAGAGCCCAAGATGCGGCTGACGCGGAAGTTGCGAGGGCTGCGGTTAACGAAACAACGCCGAGCAATTGGCTCAGGCGGCTAGGGGTGCGGACGCGCGGGCACGAAGTGCCCTTGGGGTAGGCCTTATCATTCATGAGCATGTGGTTTTATGTTGGGGGTATGGCGTCGGGCGAAAAAGCCCGTCTGCCAGTCTTAGCGTGGGTAAACTACTGACACCTATTATATGCGCTGTTCGTTTGCAAAAGCCGACAGACCGGAGGCGCATAGTTGAATTTACTTCCCCATTTCCCAACCCTTGGCGACCTTGACCGCCTTTCTGCGAAACGGAAAATTCATGACATGTCAGCTCTTGACAACTTCCCGCGTGGTCGGTGCACTCACCGGCTTTTCCTAAAAGTAATCGTTCCGAAAATCCGTTCACATGGCTCTTAAAATTCGTCTTTCCCGCATCGGCGCTGTCCACAAGCCCATCTACCACGTCGTGGTCGCCGAAGCCCGTTCCCGTCGCGATGGTTCCCCCGCCGAAAACCTCGGCACCTACACCCCGCAGTCGAAGACCACGCCCCTCACGCTCGACATCGCTCGCGTCGATTACTGGCTGAGCAAGGGTGCCAAACCATCTGATACCGTCAACGCCCTCATCAAGAAGGCGCGCAAGGCCGCTCCGGCCGCCTGAGTTTCTCTTTATCGTAGAGAAACAGAGAACACGTGGTTCTCTGCGACAGATTCAAACCTCGGCAAACTGCGCCGGGGTTTTTGTTTTCTCTCCAGCCATCAAGCCGTCTTTCGAGTCTTTCATTCTTTTCCCATGCCTCTCCATATCGACGTCCTCACGCTTTTCCCGCGGATGCTCGACGGCTTTCTGGGCGAAAGCATTTTGGGCAAAGGCATCGAAGCGCAGCGTCTCTCGGTTAAAATTCACGACCTTCGTGCGTGGACAACGGACAAACATAAAACCGCCGACGACCGTCCCTTTGGCGGTGGCGCTGGGATGGTGATGAAGCCCGACCCGGTTTTTGCCGCAATCGAGCAGTTGCAGACGCCCGGCTGCCGTCGAATTTATCTGACGCCCGACGGCGTGCCGCTTTCTCCCGCAATCGCGGAGGATTTGTCGAAACAGCAGCACATCGTTTTTCTCAGCGGACACTACGAAGGCATCGACCAGCGCATCCGCGATTGCGTGATCGATCAGGAACTCAGTATCGGCGATTACGTGCTGACCAACGGCACCTTGGCCGCGGCCGTGGTGATCGATGCGTTATCCCGCTTTATTCCCGGTGTTTTAGGAGAAGAAAAGTCATTGACGCACGAATCCTTCACCGGCAAGTTGCTCGACTTTCCTCAATACACGCGTCCCGCCGAATTTCGGGGCATGTCCGTGCCAGATGTGTTACTCTCTGGCAACCATGCTGAAATCGAAAAATGGCGAAACGTGAAACGATTGGAGAAAACCCGTTTAGTCCGACCAGATTTACTCAAATAACCCAGTCATGAATCCGATCATCAAAGAAATCACCGCCGCTCAAGTGAAGTCCGACACGACTTCCTTCAAAGTTGGCGACGGCGTACGCGTTCACACCAAAGTGCGTGAAGGCGATAAAGAGCGCGTCCAGATTTTTGCCGGCATCGTCATCGCCCGCAAAGGCCATGGCATTCACGAGACGTTCACCGTCCGCCGCATCAGCTACGGCGAAGGCGTCGAGCGCGTTTTCCCCGTCAACTCGCCCAACATCGAAAAGATCGAAGTCGAGCGCGAGTCCGAGCCGATGAAAGCCCGCCTCTATTATCTCCGCGACCGCCTCGGCAAAGCCGCCGTCGCCGTCAAAGAGAAACGGTTCGACGCCACCGCCGCGAACTAAGTTCTCGCATTTGCGCCAATTTCCCAAGCGAGCCGACACCGGCTCGCTTTTTTTCTGCTCTCGCAGCCCCGAGTTTCGGCTTCCCCCCGGCACCACGGCGGTTTAGTTCCTAACGTTTTCCCGCACATTTTCGCCTCCTTACCCACCACACTTAATATGAGTAAACTCAATACCGACATCCTCGCCAAAGCAGCCAACGAAGCCCGTGGTCTTTCCATGGACGCCGTGCACAAGGCCAATTCCGGCCACCTCGGCCTCCCGCTCGGCTGTGCCGAAATCGGCGCCGTCCTCTACGGCAACTCGCTGGTGCACAATCCTGCCGAACCACGCTGGCTCAACCGTGATCGTTTCGTCCTTTCCGGCGGCCACGGCTCGATGTTCCTCTACAGCTGGCTCCATCTCAGCGGCTACGACCTCTCGCTCGAAGAAGTTAAGAATTTCCGTCAACTCCACAGCAAAACCCCTGGCCATCCGGAATTTCACGAAACGCCCGGCGTCGAAGCCACCACCGGCCCGCTCGGCCAGGGTATCGGCAATGCGGTGGGTTATGCCGTCTCCGGCAAGATGCTCGAAGCGCGTTTTAACACCCCCGAGTATCCAATTTTTGACTACCACGTCATCGCTCTCGCGGGCGACGGTTGCATCCAGGAAGGCGTGGCCATGGAAGCCGCCGCTTTCGCCGGTCATCAAGGTCTCGATAACCTGATCCTCATTTACGATTCGAACGACGTCACGCTCGACGCCATGGCGGACAAATCGCAGAGCGAAAACGCCGCCGCCCGTTTCAAGGCCATCGGCTGGGATGTGCAAACGCTCACCGACGGACACGATCTAGTTGCCATCGCCAAAGCGATCAATAAGGCCAAGAAAGCCCAGAGCGGCAAGCCCCAGCTCATCATTGCCAAGACGATCATCGGCAAAGGCATCGCCGAAGTGCAGGGCACGCAGAAGGGCCACGGCGAAGGCGGCGCCAAGTTCGTCGAAGCCGCGAAAAAGAGCATCGGCCTTCCCGAAGGCACGCACTTCTACGTGAGCGACGAAGTCCGCGCCTACTTTGCGGAAAACAAGAAGCGTCTCGAACGCCAGTACAAGAAGTGGCTGAAAAACTTCGAGGCCTGGAGTGCTGCGAATCCCGACAAAGCCACGCTGCTCGCTTCGCGTCACAACGCCCCGAGCGCCGCTGCTCTTCTCGAAAAAATCCCGATGTTCCCCGCTGACGCGAAGCTCGCATCCCGCGCCGCGGGCCGCGACGTTCTCCAGCCGATTGCGGCAGAACTCCCGCTATTTGTTTCCGGCAGCGCCGACCTTTATGGTTCGACCCTCAACTACATTGCCGGTCAACCCGACTTCGACAAAACCAATCGCGCCGGCCGCAATATCCGCTACGGCATTCGCGAGCACGCGATGGCCGCGATCAACAACGGCATCGCCTACGACGGCATTTTCCGCACCTCGTGCGCGACGTTCCTCGTCTTTGCCGATTACTCGCGTCCTTCGATGCGGCTTGCGGCGTTGGCCAAGCTGCCCGTCGTCTACATCTACACGCACGACTCGATTGGCGTGGGTGAAGACGGTCCGACCCATCAGCCGGTAGAGACTGTTTCGGGTCTTCGCGTGATCCCGAATCTCGACGTCATCCGCCCGGCCGATCCTGAGGAAACCGCTGGTGCTTTTGCCGCCGCGGTCGAACGCGTTGACGGTCCGACGCTCCTCGCGCTCACGCGCCAAAATCTGCCGATGCTCAACGAAATTCCTGCGCACGTGCGCCGCGCCGGTGTATTGAAAGGTGGATACGTTGCGCTTCAGGAAACCGCTCCGCTGACCACTATTCTCCTCGCCGCAGGCAGTGAAGTTCAGCTTGCTCTCGCCGCCGCCAAGACGCTTGGCACTGGCACGCGCGTTGTTTCAGTGCCTTCCTTCGAACGCTTCAACCGCCAATCCGCCGAATATCGCGAGAGCATTCTTCCGAAGTCGGTTCGCAAGCGCGTCGCGATCGAAGCCGGCGTTACCGGTCTCTGGCATCAATATGTCGGTCTCGACGGCAAAGTCGTCGGTATCGACCGTTTCGGTATCAGCGCTCCGGGCGGCACGGTCTTCAAGGAACTCGGCATCACCGCGGAAGCCGTTGTCGCTGCGGCACAATCGCTGTAAGCCGGATTTATTGCAGAAGATTTTCAGGGCGGACCATCGCGGTCCGCCCTTTTTGTTCGGAAAGTCGCGCAGAGACAAAGTAACCTATTAGAGCGTTTCAAATAAAACTATAGCTATTATAGGAGGAATGGGGTAAGGTGTGCGGATGAAGACAACCTCCTTGGATTTAAGACGGCGGATCGTGGAAACCTACGACGAAGGCAAGTGGACGCAGGAAGAGGTGGCGAAGCGTTTCCGGGTTTCGCTGGGGATGGTCAAGAAGCTGTTGATCCAAAGACGCCGGACCGGGCAGATCGAGGCGCGGCACCGGTTTTCCGGGCGCAAGCCGCGGCTTTTGCCAGAGTCGGGCGAGCAGATGAAGGCATTGGTGGCGAAGGAGCCGGACCTGACGCTGTGCGAGATCAAAGAGCGCCTTGAGTTGGATTGCACGATAGCGGCGGTCCATTGGGTGCTGGGCAGGCTGGGCCTGACATATAAAAAAAGACGCTCCATGCAGCCGAGCAAAACCGTCCCGACATCGCCAAAGCGCGCAAGGCCTGGAAGCGCGCACAAAGCGGGCTCGACCCGGCGCGCCTGATCTTCATCGACGAGGCGGCGGCCAAGACCAACCTGACTCGACTGCGGGGCCGCTCGCCACGCGGAGAGCGGCTGGTCTGCCACGCCCCGCACGGCCACTGGTGCACCACCACCATGATCTCGTCGGTGCGGCTGGACGGCACCACCGCTTGCATGACCATCGAGGGCGCGACCAACACCGAGGTCTTCCATGCTTATGTGCGCGAGATACTCGTTCCCACCCTTCAGCCCGGAGACATCGTCGTCATGGACAACCTCGGTGCCCATAAAAACGAACGTACCCTGGAGCTGATCGCACAGGCCAAAGCCGAAGTGCGTTTGCTTCCAGCGTACTCCCCCGATCTCAATCCGATCGAAATGATGTGGAGCAAGCTCAAGGCTCTTCTTCGCAAAGCCCAAGCCCGCAACCATCCCGATCTACTTGCCGCCATCGCCTCCGCCTTGGCCGCCGTCACCCCTCAAGACGCCCTCGGCTGGTTCGCCCATTGCGGTTATAGTTTTTATTCGCTCTGGGTCGAATACCCCGAAGCTTGCTTCGGCTTGGATGTTTGGGAGGGCAAGGGATGGAGAGTCGATATATCCACAAAGCGCATAATGTATCGGTGTTGATGTACCATCTGGTTTGTGGGGCGAAATATCGGCGGGTGGTGATGAGTGATCATGTCGATGAGGTGTTGCGGCAGGCGTGCTTGGAGATCGAGAAGCGTTGGGAGATTCGATTTTTGGAGATTGGATTAGATAGGGACCACGCGCATTTCTTAATCCAGTCGGTACCAACCTACAGTGCGACGCGGATTGTCACGACGGTGAAGAGTATGATTGCTCGGCAGGTGTTCGCACACGCACCGGAGGTGAAGCGGCAGCTCTGGGGTGGTGAGTTCTGGGGGAAAGGATATTTTGTGAACACGGTTGGGCAGCATGGCAGTGAAAAGGTGATCGCTGCTTACGTGCATGGGCAGGGTGGTAAAAGTGAGTATCGCCAGTTGCACAAGGGACAGATGGATTTGGGCTTGGTTTGAAAATGCCTCGGGGCTTGCCCCGAGGATCTTTACTTGAAATGCTCTAGGTTTCTCTGTCCTCGGTGCATTAGAGCACATACAATAAAAACTGTAACCGTAAATCGTGGTATTAATGGAGCTGTCTTCGTAGGGGCGCAGCAAGACTGCGCCCCTACAGCCGGAGTTGTGCGGCTATGACATTTTTAAAAATGCTCTAGGACGTTGTTAGGGTGGGGAGGGGATTGGACGGGTTTATTTGCCGTTGGAACATGCGTTGTGACCGTCCGCAAAATGGAGGCTGCAACAACGTGAACCACCGCTCATCGACTTTTCGTCAGAAAAAATGGCAGCGGCCCTTGCATTCATATGATTAGCCTCCTAATTATCAGCCTCCTCATCGCTTTTCTCCTGCCATATGGCTCAAATGATTCTCAAGAACCTGCCTCGTTACGAGTGCCTGCACGAGGCGGCGCAGCAATTTCCCGATCTCGATCCGTCGGCGATGGTGGCGTATCTGCATCTCTTGAGGGCGGGAACCGACTGTCAGGAATTCAGCCATGAATATTTATCATCCCATGGTGTCTCTTCGGGCCGTTTCACCGTGCTCATGCTATTGCTCAAGCGTCAGGCTTGTGGGGAAAAAGGCGAAATTGTTACACCAGCTGAACTCGCGGAAATGGCGGGTTGCACGCGCGCGACTATGACCGGCCTGATCGACACGCTCGAACGCGACAGCTTGGTCAAGCGGCTGCCTGACGCGACAGACCGTCGCATGATGACGGTTAGCCTAACGACAAAAGGCACCGCCTTGCTGAACAAGTTGTTACCGGGTCATTTCAAACGGCAGGCGGAATTGATGGCCTGTCTTTCAGAGGCCGAGCGCAAGACACTCGTACGGCTGCTTGAGAAAATCAGCGAACAACTGTCCTCCATTCGCGGCGGGGAACCGTCATCGCCTGGTTGTGTTAAGCACGGGTGATTCTTGCCTGAGGGATTCGCAAAACCGGGAAACCAATTTTCAATCAATAACAGTTCAACATCCTATGCTAAAGAAATTCATCATCACTCTATTTGCCTTCACCTTGTTGGTGGTAGGACTTGGTGCGGTCAAGGTCGCGCAAATCAAGGAGATGTCCTCGCATCCGCATGTGCAGCCCGCGGCGGCCGTCACCACAACCGAAGCTCATACCGAAAACTGGAATCCCGTTATCCACAGTATTGCTACGATCGCGCCCGTCCAAGGTGTCACGATCAGCGCCGATGCCGCGGGTGCCATCGTGAAAATCCACGCGGAGAGCGGCAGTTCCGTCAAAGAGGGCGACCTCCTGATGGAGATCGACACTTCGGTTGAGAATGCGCAACTCCGCGCAGCCGAGGCCCAACTCGTGCTCGCAAAATTGAACGCTCAACGCGCCACCGACCTGTTGGCCAAGAGTTCCATCAGCCAGGCTGAACTCGACGTGGCGACCGCTCAGCTTAACCAAGCCGAGGCGAGTGTCGCCGGACTCAAAGCCGTGATTGAGAAGAAGACCGTTCGTGCGCCTTTCGCCGGCCGCGTCGGTATTCGCTCCGTCAATCTCGGGCAGTATGTCTCCGCCGGTCAGGCGCTCGTGCCGCTCCAGAAACTGGATACATTGTACGTTAACTTTAATGTACCGCAACGCCAGCTCCCGAGCGTTTCGCTTGGCCAGAAGGTAATCGTCAAGGTCGACGCGTTTCCCAACCTCCCATTTGAGGCCACCGTCACTGCGATCAACTCACAAGTCGATCCCGCCACGCGCAACGTTTCCGTGCAGGCCACTCTCGCCAATCCCGAGGAAAAGCTGCGCACCGGTATGTTTGTTCAGGTCGAGCTTGAGCTGCCCGCCGGCGACCCGCAAATCGTGCTGCCCGCCACGGCCATCGCCTATGCTCCTTACGGAAATTCCGTCTTCATCGTGGAAAAAATGAAGGGCAAGGACGGCAAGGAATACCTCGGCGTCCGCCAGCAATTCATCAAGATCGGAGCCACCCGAGGCGATCTCGTCTCTGTCTCCGGCGGCATCAAGGTCGGCGAACAGGTTGTCTCTTCCGGTGTGTTCAAGCTTCGCAGCAACATGCCCGTGCAGGTGAACAATGTCGTTCAGCCGAACAGCGACCCTGCTCCAAAACCAGCCAACACCTGAGTATCTGCGTGAACGCGGCCGGAGTCACTGACTCCGCCGCAACGCGGATTACCCGCGCTCCAACGTTTTTTCCTAACCTTTTCCCATGGTATCAAAAAGTTTTACCGATCTGTTCGTCCGCAAGCCCGTCATCGCGCTTGTCGTCAACATCATCATCCTCGTGGTCGGCGCGGTCGCATATTTCAAGCTCAACACCCGCCAATATCCACGCAGCGACAGTGCGGTCGTCAATGTCAGCACTTACTACTTTGGCGCGAGCGCTGACACCGTGCGCGGTTTCATCACCACGCAACTCGAACGCGTCATTTCCAGTGCCGATGGCATCGACTACATCGAATCGTCGAGTAGCGCCAGCCTGAGCACAATCAAGGTGTATTTGCGGCTCAACTACGACACCAATGCCGCCCTGGCCCAGATCAGTTCCAAAATCGATCAGGTGCGCAACGAACTCCCGCCGGAGGCGGAGGCGCCCAGCATCAGCGTCGAGACGAGCGACAGCCAGTTCGCTTCGATGTACCTGAGCTTCTACTCCGAGTCGCTCGACCAAAACCAAATCACCGACTACCTCAGCCGTCTCGTGCAGCCACGCCTCTCCGCCGTGAAGGGCGTGCAGAAGGCGGACATTCTTGGCGGCCGTGTGTTTGCGATGCGTGTCTGGCTCAAGCCCGACGAACTTGCCGCCCGCGACCTCAGCCCTGCGGAGGTTCGTCAAACGCTACTCTCCAATAATGCTCTCGCTGCCGTAGGCGCTACCAAGGGTTCGATGCTCAGCGTCAGCCTCGTGGCCAACACCGACCTGCGCAACGTCGACGAATTCAAAAAAATGGTCGTGTCCGAGAAAAATGGCGCGATCGTGCGACTGGCCGACATTGCCGATGTCGAACTGGGTGCGGAAAACTACGACGCCGACGTCCGCTTCGATGGACAAACCGCCACCTTCATGGGCATCTGGGTTCTTCCGACCGAGAGTACGCTCGAAGTGGTCAAACGCGTACGCGCCGTGCTGCCTGAGATCGAACGCGGTCTTCCGGCCGGTTTGAAGCTCAAGCTCGCCTACGACGCCACCAAGTACATCGACGACGCGTTGCACGAGATTCTGACCACGCTCGGCGAAACATTGCTGATCGTGATGATCGTCATCTTCCTTTTCCTGGGTTCTATTCGTTCGGTCCTGATTCCCATCGTGGCCATGCCGCTTTCATTGGTCGGTGCGCTTATTCTAATGGTGGCATTTGGCTTCACGATCAACCTGCTCACGTTGCTGGCAATCGTGCTCGCGGTCGGTATCGTCGTCGACGACGCGATTGTGGTTGTGGAAAATATCGAACGCCACATTCGCGAAGGGAAATCGCAGATGGACGCTGCCATTCTTGGTGCACGTGAATTGGTTGGCCCTGTCATTTCGATGACCATCACGCTCGCCGCGGTCTACACGCCGATCGCCTTCCAAGGTGGACTGACTGGTGCGCTCTTCCGCGAATTTGCCATGACGCTTGCGGGCGCCGTCGCTGTTTCCGGTTTTGTCGCTCTCACCCTCTCGCCCATGATGAGCGCCTACTTGCTCAAGGATCGGGCTCATGAAGAGCAGGGCTTCAGCGGTCGGATCAACCGCGACTTTGATCGGCTGCGCAAAACTTACGACCGCGCGATTGGTGCGATGCTGAAGGTGCGTGAAAATGGACGCATCTCCTGGTCGTTGCTGCTTTGGTCGCTGGTTGCCTGGATTCCAATTTGGCCCATCGCCGTTGGTGTATTTGCCTTGGTTGGCGGTATGGATGTGGCCAAAGGTGCAGCTAAGCCATTGCTTGGCGGACTCGCCATGGCATCGATTGCCGGTGCCGTCTTGGTGGTGATTTTCGATGCATTGCTGCGCCGTCGCTTTGTTTGGGTGCAGTATGTCCTGACCGGTGCCGCGATGCTCACCGTACTCCTGGTCTTTTTCTTCAAGTTTGCCCAAAACGAACTGGCTCCAAAAGAGGATCAAGGCGTGGTTTTCAGCATTCTACTTCCTTCGCCGACTTCGACCATCGAGCAAAACGTGATGTATGCCGAACAGGTTCAGAAAATGTTCACGAGCATTCCCGAGTACGATAATTCCTTCCAAATCACAGGAACCAACTTCGGTTTTGCCGGAGCGATTTTGAAGCCCTGGGCGGAACGTAAACGGAATTCCCTGCAGATCGAAGCCACCTTGCAGGCTCCTGCCGCAGCCATTCCAGGTATCCAAACGGTGATTACGACGCCGGAACCTTTGCCGTCCGGCGGACAATATCCCATCGAGTTCGTCATCCGCTCTACTGCGGAGCACCGCGAGATTTATGACTACGCCAATCAGTTGATGATTTACGCCAATACCGAGGCGAACGATCCAAACGGGGCTCCGACTTTCTATTTTGCCGATAGCGATTTGAAATTTGACCTGCCGCAGGTCGAGATCGTCATCGACAAGGACAAGGTCGCCTCGATGGGTCTCAATCTGAGCGATGTCGCTCGCGATCTCGGCTCGATGCTCGGTGGTGGTTACGTCAATCGGTTCGTCAACGAAGGCCGCAGCTACCGTGTAATTCCACAGGTTGAACGCGGTCAGCGACTCAACGCCGAACAATTGCTCAATTACCACGTGCGCGACCCCAGCGGTCAGCTCATTCCGCTTTCGACCATTGCGACGCTGAATCATACCGTGCAGCCGCGTACCTTGAACCGGTTCCAACAGCTAAACTCGGTTAAGATCATTGGTGTTGGTCCGAGCATCGACAATGCGCTCAAGAAGCTCGAAGCCAAGGCCGCGGAAATCCTGCCTGCCGGGTACTCGATCGATTACGGCGGTCAATCGCGTCAATTGCGCCTCGAAGGCAGCGCGCTCTGGAAAACGGGTTTGCTCGCGGTCCTGTTGATCTTCCTCGTGCTCGCGGCGCAGTTTAATTCGTTCCGCGATCCTTTCGTGATTTTGCTTGGTTCGGTGCCATTGGCGCTCGTTGGCGCGATGCTGCCGGTATTCCTTTGGAAAACCTCGCTCAATATCTACACCCAGATCGGCTTGATCACGCTCGTCGGCCTTATTGCCAAGAACGGCATCCTCATTGTGGAATTCGCCAATCAGCTTCAGCTGCAGGGCGTGGCCAAAATCGATGCTATTCGCCGCGCGGCCGACACTCGTCTGCGTCCGGTGCTCATGACTTCGGCCGCAACCGTCTTCGGCCATCTCATGCTTATCTTTGTCACCGGTCCGGGCGCCGCAGCCCGTAATTCCATTGGTTGGGTGCTGGTGGTTGGCATGGCGGTCGGCACGATTTTCACCCTTTTCGTTGTACCGGCTTTCTACATGCTCATCGCCAAAGACCATCGCGCAGGTCAGCGTGTGGCAGCTGCGAAGCCAGTCGCCCTGCCGGTGGCCGAGGCCATTCCGGTCAAATAACAAACCACTTGCTATGAAACAAATGTTCCTGAAGTCCGCGCTGTTCGCGCTTACCGCCATCGTGCCGGCCATCGTAATGGCCGCACCTGAGCCCGACCGCGAGGTCCCGCCGCGACTCGATCTGCCCGGCGCGATTCAGTTCGCCATCGAAAACAACTTCGACATTCGCCAGGCCCGCGAACGCATCCGCCAGCAGGAAGGTTTGCTGGTGGAGATTCGCTCGCGCAGCATTCCCAATGCCGACGTGAGCTACTATTACACGAAGTTCGACAAGAACCGGCTCGAGCCCGTGCAGCGCATCACCGATCAGGATTGGGCGGTCGAATTTTCCGTCACGCAAACCCTGTTTGCCGGTGGTTCGGTTTATTCCTCGATCGGCGCGCAAAAACTTCGCCGCGAAGCCGCGCTGCTCGAACTGCGATCCGTGATCAGCAACGTCCTTCTCGGCGTGCGTGCGCAGTTCAACGCAGTGCTTCTAGCCAAAAAGAAAATCTCCGTCGCCGAACAGAGCCTCAACCTCTTGGAGGAACAGCTTAAAACCGTGCGCGATCGCTACGAGGCCGGCACGCTCTCGAAGTTCGACCTGTTGCGCGCCGAAGTTGCCGTGGCTAACGGCAAGCCGTTGCTCATCCGTTCCCGCAATGCCTATCGCATTGCCATCGAAGAGCTGCGTCAGACCCTCGGCTTCACCACGCTCACCCCTGGCACCGTGACGAAAGTTCCCGAATTTCTCGGCGAACTCACTTACGAGCCGACTAACATCGAGCTGCAAGCTGCGCTCGAATCCGCACGCGCCAACCGTCCCGAACTCCAGCAGCTCTACAAATTGGAGCAGGCTGCGGAGAAGAGCGTGACAGCTGCCAAAGGAAATTATTATCCCAACTTAGGCGTGGGAGCTGGTTATATCGTTAAAAAATCCTCCGCTTCCGACGATCTCGGCAAGACTCGCGAGGGCTGGAATGCCATCGTGCAGGGCAGCTGGGCGATTTTCGACGGACGCGCCACCGCTGGCCGCGTCGCACAGGCCCGTTCCGCACTTGCGCAGACAAAACTTTCCGCCGCCGAATCCCAACTAGCGGTCGACGTTGAAGTGCGCCGCGCCCACTCGGCGCTGCAAGAAGCATCCGAACTTGTTACTGCCTCCAAAGCCGTGGTCGAACAGGCTGCCGAAAGCGTGCGCCTGTCGAAGGCACGTTTTGCCGCCGGCACCGCCACGCAACTAGACGTTCTGCAGGCTCAAGTCGCTTTGACCGACGCCAGCACGAACGAAGTCGAAGCGCTCTACAACCACACGGTGGCTCTGGCTAGCTTGCGCAAAGCGATGGGTGTAGCCGATGCGTTTGCACCGACTCAGACTCCTTGAGTTAATTCCAAATTAAGTCTTCCGCCCGGAACCGACGCCTGTTGGTTCCGGGTTTTTTATTTCCAAATTGAAATTTGGGAAAAGCTCCGGGGTTGCGCGAAAAGCTCTTATTTTTTGGGAAGTAACACGCTGAGATCGCGAAATGCCGGTTCCAAACCGGCCGCAGCGCGGATCTTTTCGGAGACTTTCGGGCCGTTGTTCTCCCAGACGTTTCCCGGGCCTGTGGCATTTTGGAGGAATTTTTCCTCCGGACACCAATTGTCGCGCACGGTAATAAATGACGAACCTTCGTCGGTATACAAATAAAACCAGTGATCCGGACGGTCGACGTAGGGGCTCATCTTGATCTCTCCAATGCTGTTCTCGCTGACGACGGTGCCGGGCTGGGCGGAGAGGGTATAGATCGCAGCATCATCGCACATGCGGGTGGCCACGCGTTCGAAGCGGTTGGCATGAACGCGGTTTTTGCGCATGACGTTGGGCGTGCGTGTCCAACCCCAACCAAGGCTTACGCCCATATAGGAAACGTTGGAGATTTCATTGTGTTCAATCGTGGTATCGCGGACATATCCGGCGACGATGGCCACGCATCCCCAGTCTTCGTTGGCGCAGTCGGCGATGACGTTGTTGGCAATGCGTTCGCGCGCGCAGATCTCGCGGTCGTCTGCCGGAGCATAGGGAAGGTGCGATTCGATGCCTGCACCTTGGAACGAACCCATTTGAATCCCATTGCCGCCGAGGTCACGAAACACGCAGCCCTCAATGACGTTGTCACGCGTGCTATTGACGAGATCCAGGCCGGACATGGCCATGTGTTCGAAGCGGCAGCGTTCGAAACGCAGATGCTGCGCGCCCGTGACGGGCACTGCAGCCGGCGCGCGGCCGGTCCACGTCTGGTTGTCCAAACTGCGCCAGTCGGGCGTGCCGGGCGGACGAAGCTTGTAAGCCTCAGTGATGAACATGCCAGCCTGCAAGGGCACGTGCCCCGCGAGCGAAGGCCGAAGCCAGGTCGTATGGCTAAAATGAATACCTTTGAGCGAAATATTCGAGACAGGACGATCGGAATTTCCGGCGACTTCCAAGAGGTTCTCCAAGGCCGGAGCAACAACTTCGTCTCGCGTCAAATCCTCGCCCTTTCGAGGCCAGTAGTAAATGCGGTTGTTGGCCAAGTCTTGGTACCATTCTCCTGGTTCGTCGAGAAACTCGATGGAATTCGCGAGGAAAAAGGCACCACTCCCACCTTCCTGCTTCAAAATGGGCTGCGGCCAGGGATGCTCGAACTCGATTTTGCTTTCCGGTTGGTGAAAGGTTGCACGAGTCTCCGCTGTGTCGTAGGTGAGTGTATTGATGCGGAGAATACCGACGGCCCATTGCTGAGCGACGATCATTTCAATTCCGGCGGGATTCTTGATCGTATCGACGAGCGCCGGGGGGATGCCCGCCGTTTCTTTTTCACGATTCCACGAGGTGAGTCGCTCCATCGCCTCGCCATTGGGCGTGCGAGCCCGGGTTGCCTTAAGGCCATTGATCCAAAGTTGCCGGAATTCCAACGGTCGACCATTGAAAATAGGTGTATCGGTCACCCAAATACGACTTTTTGCCGCGGACGGAAGGGTTGACGGTGTATCGTCCGCCAGTCGCCAACCGCCAATGGTCACGCCGCCACTTAAGACTGGCGTTTCGCCGGTTGCGGCCTCGATCGAGGTTCGACTGACGGCTGTGCCAGAGTCTTCCGGTCGGAGAATGATCGCGCGATCGAGTGAATATGTTCCGCCGCGCAGAAGGATCCTAATGTCGCTTTCCAGTGGTTTGGTAGCGGTTCGACGGATTTCCCGGGCCTTCCGAATTGCCGCCGCCGGTGAGGCGAGGGGAGTTTCACTGGCGCCGGATTGAGTGTCATCACCCAACGGCGACACCCAAATTTCTACGGCGGTCGCAGTGGCTGCGGCCATGGAGGACAGGAGCAGGCCCAGGCTCAACGTCGCGAATTTCATATAGGAAAAGATATTGAACGCCCGTTTTGCGATTGCGATGAATTGCGCTGCGCTTCTCAAGGTGGGCACGTTTTCGATGTTTGAATGTTGCTATTGGATAGGTTGGGGAAGCTGACAATATTTTGAAGCCGCGATGGTGGGGGCTGAGATAATCGAGCCGCAAATTGTTGCTGGGAATCAGCGGAGACGTTGGCTTTTCGAGATTTGTTTTGGCGATCCTCGTAAAGGCGAAAGCTCTTTGCGCCGTCATTCGAGGTAACCAAAATTGGAAATTGAAGGCTATTCGCGCTATCTGAAGTGAAGGGAAACCGATTTATCGATGAAATAATATACGTAAAGCTTATTTCATGAAACGTCATAAGCCATACTGAATGCAGACTTTTTTCCGGCCTTCGTAGGATGTCGCGCTTGCTTCGAAAAAGGCTGAAAATTTCCTCACAGACGTGGCCCATTTTGTGGCAAACACATCGTCAAAATGTTGTCAGCGCGCGTTTTTTCCTAGGGAAAATTGGATCCGGCCGCATTCGATCGTTGCGACGAACCAATGCCGCTTCAGTTTCGTTTCTCGCTCTCGCCGCTACCAAGAACGCATATGATTTAACGGGCAAGCAATCGAGTCCGGCGAACAGGGTGGAAAAAAGATTTGACATAAGGCGTTTCATGAAACACCGAAATATTGCGATGTTTCATATGAAACAATCTTAGCCCCTTAATCAGTCCCTCCAGCTCCCCCTTCGTTAGAATTCCTCCACCGACCTCCAGATTCGTTCCCTAAGTGCGGATTTGGACGACCAGCTAACCCTACAACCCTACGCTATGCGCTCCCTACCGCCCGCACCTTCCTCCGGAAAAAGTTCCGGGGGTGTTTTGTTTACACGCTGTCTTGCGTTGTTGTTCCTGATGGTGACCACCATCGGGCTCCTCAGCCAACAAGTTCAAGCCGCCGACGTCCCAACCGGCACAATCGAAGGCCGTGTTCTCAATCTAAGCAACGGCCGCTATCTCAGCAAGGCCCTCGTCAAGGTTGAAGGTACCACCATTGAGACACTTACCAACGATTTCGGCGAATACACACTGCGTGAAGTACCGGCCGGTGCAGTTAAGATTACTGTATTTTACACTGGTCAAGAACCCAAGACCGCTGATGTGACAGTCGAGGCAGGGAAGACCGCTGAAAAAGATATTGGCCTTAGCCAAGGCAAAGCGCTTGCCGAAGATGGTACCGTGGTTTTGGACGCATATGTCGTCGCGCAGCAGCGGTTCCGAAATGCTCAAGAAATCGCGATCAACGAGGAACGTAGTTCCACCACTATCAAGAGTGTTGTGGCCGCGGACTCGCTGGGTCACATTCCGGATGGCAACATTGGTGAATTCGTCCGTTTCATGCCTGGTATCGACGTTGGTTATGGCGGCACCTATGTAAACGGCGCGGACGCATCCAGTATTTCGGTGCGTGGTTTCGGCCCGGAAAACACCTCGATCATGATCGACGGCATGCCGGTTTCCAGTCCCTCGCCTGCATCGCTAACACGTGCGGTCAGCTTGGACATGCTCTCGATTAACAATGCCTCACGTATTGAAGTGAACAAAGTGGCCACGGCCGACATGCCGGCTGACTCGCCAGGTGGTTCGATCAATCTTATCACCAAAAGCGCGTTCGAATATGCACGCCCGGACATCAATGTCGAATTGAACGCAACCTTCAATACGATGGATATGAAATTCTTCCACAAACAGCCCGGCCCGATCAACAAGAAGACCTATCACACAATTCCTGGCGGCCGCGTGAGCGTGGCGATTCCCTTAACCAAGGACCTTGGTTTTAGCGTGACGGTTGCTTCTGACAATAAGTTCCAACCGAACCAAAAAGCTGCCCCCGTTTGGCTGTCGACCAACTCGACCACTACGATCGTAAATTCAGTCGGCATGGTGGGTGTTGCTAATCCGTTTATGCGCCGCTTCGATGTTACCGACGCTCCGTGGAATACATTCAAACAATCCGGCAATATCAGGTTAGACTGGCGAGCTATTCCGGGTCTGACTATTAACACCAATTATCAATACTCTCGATACACAGGCGTTAACGTCTCTCGGCGGCTCCAGTACTCAATCGAGCGCCCGGCTGATTGGGATGCTTCATATGTAAGTGGTCGACCTCTTGCGACTGACGGATCCAGCAAAGCTGCTATGAATGCCGACGCGCGCGACAAAGAGGGCGATACACAAACTGCATACATTAAGGCCGTCTTCACAAAAGGACCGTGGAGCATTGACGCGTACGCGAGCCGTTCGCTTGCCCGTGGCCGTTTTGATGACGTAGCCAATGGACATTTTTCAGGGTACGATCTTTCGTTGAACAACATCGGCCATGTGGTCTTTGGCGGTATCGAAGATGGCGTTCCCGCGGGCATTAAGATTTTTAATCGCACCGGGCAGGAGCTTGATTATACCCGTCTCGCCAATTGGTCGATCGACAATGTGACGACATTGGATGCCAAGAGCGGTGAAGCTTTTCAACGCGATACGACCGACAATATGGCGCTCAATATTCGCCGTGAATTGGATTTCCTTCCATGGAAAATGGGTGTGAAATTTGGTGGGCAGCGGCAGGTGAAGGACCAGAAAAAGTGGGGGCGTGGAACCGGCTGGCGAACCCGCTATGTCGGACCGACGTTGAATGCCTTGGATATTCTTGATGATAGCTATGAAGTCTCCCCGGGTTTTGGCTACCCGGCACAGCAATGGGCAGACACCTATAAACTCTACCAACTGTTCCAAGCGCATCCTGAATACTTCAGTGACACCCGCCTTCCCGTCACCCTTTCTGAAAACTGGAATAGCCTCATTGCCCAGAAAAAAGCCGTGAAGGAATCTTCGGACTCGCTCTATGCCATGTTCGACGGCGACCTTTTCAAAAATCGCCTCAAATGGTCTGGTGGTGCACGCCGCAAGTTTGCCAAAGTCGTCGGTTATCTTCCTTACACAGAAGGAGACAATACTTATCGTTTGCTCAAACGTGCGGATCATAGCGTTTACAGAGACGACGTTTACACCAATGGAATTATGATCAATGGCGGCAATACCACCTACTCGACTGGCGCAGGCACCGCGGTGGCCACTTGGGGGGCGGTCTGGTCGGATACGGCCTTGACCTCGCGTCTTGCCGCAGCAGGTATTTCGCTGCCGGGACAGCCCCTGTGGGCGCACAATGCGTTGGACAATTCAATTATAACCACCACTCCGGGTACCTGGCAGAACAACTTGGAATTGGCTCAGGCACGTCGTTACACCAAGGATGTCAAGAAAGGCCGTTGGGATCCCGTAACCCCAGTGTTCGCTTTATCCTATAAGGTTACTGAGAATTTCGATGCGAAGCTCTCGTGGTCCCGCGAAACCAAGCTGGCGGACCTTGAGAGTGGAAACTCAGCGGGTTATATTTCCAATGCCACGGTTACTACCGTTGACGGATTCCCTCGGATCAATGTTTCCAATCCAGGTTTGAACCCGGAGAAGACCAACTCCATCAATTTGGCTCTCGCTTATTACACCAAGAAAGGAGGTAGCTATTCTGTGAGCGGCTACTACAAGAGGATGCAGAACGAATGGGAGGACATCGTACTGGATGCTACTTCTGATGAAGGTGCAGAATTGGCCCGCTCCGTCGGGTTTGATCCTACCACTCTAGAACCGGGTACTACGATCGCCACCAAACAAAACGGGACGGCAAGTGGGTCGTCCAAGACCGGTCTCGAAGTGGAAATTCGCCAGAATTTGTCGATCTTGGGCTCGTGGGCTGAAGGGCTCGATACTTTCGCGACTTACTCTTACAAGAAGCACGCTACCTTTAGTTATAACACTGCGATTATTAACAAAATGCCTGGCATTTCCCAAGATAAGTATTCTTGGGGACTCTCTTATAGCAACAAGCGCCTGACCGTGCAGGCCCGTGGTACTTACGCTACTGCTACCTACGATAAGAACACTACGCGTGCTTGGAGAGGTACAACTCAGAACGTCCAGCTCTTTAACTATAGAGGGCCGGAATACCGGATCAACGTCGAAGCATACTATCGCATCTCGGAGAAATATAGCGTGTTTATCAGCGCGAGCGATCTATACCGATCCAAGATTCGTTCGACCGTGCGCGATTTGGGCACGGACATTATGCCCAGGTATGCTTGGTCTAACGGTCTCACTAACTACGGCGCGACTGTTACCACTGGCGTGACGGGTAAATTCTAACGACTACGTACATTTCTGTTTTAAAGCCCGGCCTGCATAGGCCGGGCTTTTTCTGTAATCTTCTGAAGTGTTGCGAATTTTTGTCCAACGTTGTCACCATGCGGTTTGTTTTGCGTCGCGACCCTGTTGGATTGATATTTGAGAAATGATACCGTCGACTCGCATTCAACGCCTCGGCTTTCGTAGGCCGGAAGCATGGGTTGGAGGGCTGGCGTTGTTGGTGATTGGAATCTATTGGAACTCGCTTTGCGTACCATTCCTCTTCGACGACAATTCCTCAATTGCGGAGAACGCGAGCTTGCGGTCTTTTCGCACGGCATTTTCTCCTCCCGCGGGTAGCGGCGTGACAGTAAGCGGTAGGCCAATGTTAAATGCTTCTTTTGCGATAAATTATGCTGTCGGTGGAACTAATGTGCGAAGTTACCACATCTTCAACATAGGTCTTCATATCCTTAATGCATGTATACTGTTTGGGTTATTGCAGAAGATACTACGGTTGCAGCAATTGCAGGGCGTTTTTGCCGGTTTAGAAACCTGGCTTGCAGGCTTGATCACATTAACTTGGGCTGTCCATCCTCTACAAACGGAATCAGTGACCTACATCGTTCAGCGGGCAGAGGCTTTAGTAAGTTTGTTCTATTTGTTAACATTCTATTGTTTTATTTCTTCGATTAATTCGACGCGGGAACAGATGTGGTTGTTTGGGTCAGTATTGTCATGCGCCGCGGGCATGGCATCTAAGGAAGTGATGGCGACTGCACCGATTGCGCTGATCGGCTTTGACGCTGTTTTTGTGGCAGGTTCCTTCCAGCTGACTTGGCGCGTGCGTCGGTGTTTTTACATCGCTATGTTTTCGACATGGACGATCTTGGTCGGATGTGTCTTAAACAGCGGTCTACGCGGGGGCACTGTCGGCGCAGGCCCTGACACGGCTTGGAAATATCTTCTCACGCAAGTGGAAATGATACCCCGTTATTTTTATTTAACAATTTGGCCCAATGAATTAGTTTTTGATTATGGGAAAAATTTAGTAAGTGGAATAGCAGAGGTTTGGCGAGGGCTAATGTTGCTGACGATTCTAGTGCCGACGATCATTTGGACTTGGGCGAAGCAACCAAAGCTTGGCTGGGTTGCATGTATGCCCTTCGTTCTGCTTGCACCAAGCTCAAGTATTGTACCGGTAGTAAGTCAAACTGCAGCAGAACACCGAATGTATCTAGCTTTGGCACCCGTTGTAGTTTTGGCTTTTCTGCTATTATTCCAAATCTTACGTGCGCGGGCATTTTGGGCTGGCCTTGCTATCGTTGGTACTCTTTCGGCACTCACCGTTCAAAGAAATGGTGACTATCAAACTGCGGAATCCCTGTGGAAGGATACGGTTGAAAAGCGTCCTAACAATGCCCGTGCTTGGCTGTCACTTGCATTGACCTACCTGGAGGGGGATCATTTCATTGATGCTAAAGCTGCTTTGGAGCATGCAATGCAGCTTGAGCCTAATAGCGTTATTATCGGAGCAGACTACGCTCAGGTTCTCGCGAAATTGGGAGAGTATGAACGTGCTGAGGAAATGTATAGGTGGGCTTTGCGCGAGAAACCCGACGACTATGCAACTTGCTTCAACTTTGGAACGATGTTGCTGGAGCTAAATCGCAATAGGGAAGCAGAAGAATGGCTGAAACGTAGTCTCGCTGACAGCAAACTGGCTGCCAAAGCTCACTACAACCTCGGCAACTGCCAAATAGCTCTGGAAAAAACAGACGACGCTATGACGAATTTTCGGCGAGCTATTGCGTTAAACCCTGGTTTTTGTGACGCGAGGTCTAACTTGGCGTCCGCACTAACAAAAGTAGGCAAGGCAAGGGAGGCTTTGGATGAAATCGGAGCTGCAATTCAAGCCGGATGTGACACACCTACGTTGCGAAGAAATCGAGCATTGGCCCTAATCGCAACGGGCAACGTCATGGAGGCGGTCGGTATCTTGCAGCATCTGGTCGAAAAAGATACCGCGGACGCTAGCTTGTATGCAGACTTGGGCCTTGCGCTCGCAAGTTTTGGGAAAGCTGAAGACGCAATCGCGAGATATCAGACAGCGATTGATAAAGGTTATGGTAGGACTATTCCTGCACAGGCGAGGGCGATCCGGGTGAGTCTTGCATCTTTGCTGCAAAGTGTAGGGAAGTATAATGAAGCCGCACAGATGTATTTACAGACTCTTGAGCTCGATCCAACAAATGTGGAACTGGAGTATTTGGCGGGTCGGGCGCTTTTGTTGGCTGGTCGATATGCAGAGGCGTCGTCTCGGCTTGAAGCCGTTGTCGCACGCACCAATTCTACGGCGGAAATGCTCAACGATTTAGGCGTTAGTTATTCGGGGCAAAGGCGAACAGAGGAAGCGAAGGGGCTTTTTGAGCGCGCACTTAAAATAAATCCTTACTATACGGAGGCTCGCGAAAATCTGGCTTCACTACAATCAGGACAATGAAAAGGGTCAAAGTGAAGATTTATCGTCTCGAGCGCTTGGATGCTATTTTTCGAAGGTTCACGTTTGTTCCATCTGTAGTAATAGCCTTAGTACTGATCCTGACGTACGCGAACACATTCAACGTTCCCTTTCTTTTTGACGATATTCTTTCGATTCCCAACAATCCCAGTATCAGGTCACTGAAAACGGCTTTATTTCCCCCGGGAGAGTTGGGTCTAACTGTAGGGGGACGGCCGATTCTTAATCTAACATTCGCTCTAAACTACCTGATTGGAGGAAATAATTTAGTAGTTCTCCATATTACAAATTTGGCCATTCATCTACTTGTGGCGTTATTGATTCAAGGTTCGATTCGTAGGGTTCTTTCATTGCCTCTTTTTGACGAACGTTTCAGAAGTCATGCGGCTACTGTTGCTTTTTGCACAGCGCTACTGTGGGGTACTCATCCGCTTCAAACAGAATCTGTAACTTATATAGTGCAGCGAGCGGAGAGTTTCTCATCTTTATTGTACGTTTTGACATTATATTGTTTTATCAGATCGGGTATTGACGGAGGGAAGGATTCCCAATGGTGGTTGGTTGGCAGTGTGACGACCTGCTTTTTAGGCATGGGGACCAAAGAGACGATGGCCTCTGCGCCGATATTTGTCTTATTGTTCGATCGAGCCTTCGTTAGCGGCTCATTTGCTCAAGCCTGGCGAGCACGCAAATGGTATTACGTGGGCTTGGCGAGTACATGGCTATTTATTGTTTATTGTGTATTGGGTGCTGGAGGGCGGGCGACTACCGCGGGCTTTCAGTTGGGAATAGCGTGGTGGGATTATCTATTGACGCAATGTTTTGCTCAAGGGCGCTATTTTAGATTGTTCCTTTTGCCGTTTGGTCAAATTTTCGATTATGGACGACCATTGGTCAGTGAAGCTAGCTCCATCGCATTTCCTGGTCTCGCCGTCATAGCAGCATCGTTTCTATCTTTATATGCACTTGTGAAGAGACCCCGGATTGGAATATTGGGGTTCGGATATTTTGCGGTGCACGCGCCGACGTTGTTGATTCCTGTCGTTACTCAAACGATAGCGGAACATAGAATGTATTTCCCTCTTGGATTGTTGATTTTTGCCTTTGTATTGGTGATATACGGAAGGTTTGGCCAACGCGCGGTACCATATTTTCTGGCGGTTTCATTGGCTTGGGGAATCACATCATTCTTGCGCAATAGAGATTATAGTACGATAGATCGGCTCTGGTTGGATACCGTCTCGAAAGTCCCGCAAAATAGTCGTGCGTGGCATTCAATCGGGCAGCAGCAGATGGCTCGAAAGGAATGGACCGCTGCTGAGGAAACACTTAAGCGTGCACTGACCCTGCGGCCGAATGACTTTTTGGTGAAACAAGACCTAGCAACGGTATTAATCGCATTAGGCAAAATGGAGGAAGCGTCAGCTTGCTATAGAGACATACTGGCATCTTTACCAAAAGACTTTAATCAAATATATAAAATTCGTGAGGATCTTGCGCTTCTATTGGAACAAACTGCCCATTTTGATGAAGCGATTGATGAACTCGCAAAGGCATTAGAGGAATCACCGGAAAAAAAACGTCTACGCCTGGTAATTGGACACGTTATGGCGAGAGGAGGTCGACGAACAGACGCGAAGCGCTTGTTTTATGCGGTAACGTCTGAAAATTCTAAGTGTGAGGATAGCTGGATCGAATATGCTTCTGCGTTGATGGAAATGGGGGAGCCTCTTGCTGCTGTCGAACTGCTACATGAAGCGGAGAAAATATTACCAGGTTCGTTGGAACTGAGACGCGCGTTGGGCGTGGCATTGCAAACGGCTGGCCGCAATGAAGAAAGTATCAGTATATTAACGGAGTGTATACAACGTAAACCGAATTGGGGAGAGGCTCTATTTAACTTGGGTGTATCTAAATTGAACCTCCGCCAAGGGGAGGAAGCGGAAAAGTATTTTTTTGCTGCAGAAATGAACGGGGTTTTCACGCCCGCCTTGCAAGCTGCTTGGGGCCGCGCGGCGTTGGGACAAGGACGCGAGCAGGAGGCGATCCGGCGACTGACGAAAGCAGTAGATTCAATGGTAATGGATTGGGAAAATCGGTATATTCTGGCAAACTTGCTGCTGTCTCACGGCGCAGCTGAAAAAGCGGTTGGGCATTACGAAAAAGTAATCGCTCGCAGGCCCAACCACGTGAACGCGCACAACGAATTGGGCGTGGCTTATCTGGAATTAGGACGAAAAGCAGATGCACGACGGGAGTTTGAAACTACCCTCAAGTTGCAGCCGTCTAACGAGGACGCACTAGCAAACTTAAAAGACTTGGACGCACAGCCATGAAAAATTCCGTATTGATCGTATTCGGCCTGATGGTGGCTACACAGAATTTTATGATGGGTAGCGAGATTCTCCATGTAGACTTGAACCCGGTCACCGACCGCAAGGATGTGATCACGCCGGGATGGGTGAACTGGACCGTGCCGGAAGGCGCGCAGGCTACGCAGACCTTTGGCAAGGTGACGGTGACTTTGCGCAAGGCGGGCAATGTGGGCGCCGGCTTGTGTGGTGTCATGTGGAAGGGCGGTTACGACACGGGCGCAACAATGGTAAGCGACGGCGTTACCGTGAAAGAGGGCGAAAAGGGCGGGGCGATGGAATTTGTGTTGAGCGGTCTTTCGCCCGGATCCGACACAGTTTGCTGACGTGGCACAATGAGATTTCTGCAAAATCTCAAAGCACTTGCCGCGTATCGGTCGACGGCGTTGTGAAGATCGAAAAATTACAACCGACCTTGCGTGCCACTGATGACGAGGACGCTGCGCAGGTCTATTTGGAATTTGAAGCCGCGGAAGGTCGTGACGTTGTGGTACTGTATCAGCCAGATGGTTCTGCCGGGGTTGGCAACGTGGTGATCAATGGATTTGAGCTGGATGCCGTAAATCCGGCCTTGCAGGCCCGAAAACCTTCGCCCGCGAATGGCGATGAGCATGCGCCTGAAAATCCTGTTTTGCGCTGGAGCCCGGCCAAAAATGCCAAGGCGCATCGCGTCTATTTTGGCCAAAGCAAGGAAGCAGTTGAAGCGGCTACGCCCGAGTCAGACGAATGCAGAGGGGTTTTTGCCTCACCGGCCTTCGAGACGAAGGAATTGGCTCCGGATCATATGCGGACTTGGTTCTGGCGTGTGGACGAGATCGACGCTGAAAAAAACGTGACCAAGGGTAGTGTTTGGAGTTTTCGGCCACGCCATCTTGCTTTCCCGGGGGCAGAAGGTTATGGTCGCTATGCCATCGGAGGCCGTGGCGGTCGGGTGCTGGAAGTGACCAACCTCAACGACAGCGGGCCTGGCTCATTGCGCGAGGCGGTTGAGGCGGAAGGGCCCCGCACGGTCATTTTTCGAGTCGGCGGCGCGATCAATTTGAAATCGAAGCTGGTCATCCGAAATCCCTATCTGACCGTGGCCGGACAAACTGCTCCCGGCGATGGCATCGCGGTGCATGGGTACACGTTTGGCTGCTACGCCGTGCATGATGTGATCTTGCGCTACATACGCATCCGTGTGGGCGATCGCTCGGGCGAAACGATGGATGGCTCGGGCATGGGCGCTTCGACCGATCACGCGATCATGGATCATTGCTCGATCGCGTGGTCGATTGATGAAGGTTTTAGTTCGCGGGGAGGAAAGAACTTTACGTTGCAACGTTCGATTGTGGGCGAGGCGCTTAACATGTCAGTGCATTCGCATTATGTCGGCACGGGAAAAGGGCACAGTTTTGCCGGCAGCATCTCCGGTGACATTGCCAGCTTTCATCATAACTTGGTGGCGAACTGCGCGGGCCGAAACTGGAGCCTGGCCGGAGGGCTTGACCGCCGCGGTCTATTTGCCGGGCGACTCGATATCCGAAATAACGTCGTCTATAACTGGAGTCACCGCACAAACGACGGCGGAGTGAAGGCGCTGAACCTGGTTGGCAATTATTATATTCCCGGGCCGGCCAGTAAAGTTTTCCATTTGCTCATGCCTGATTTTGGCACGGTGAAGGATCCGCAGCAGTACTTTCTGAACGGAAATAAAATGGAAGGGAAACCAGAATACGACGCGGACAATTGGGCTCACGAAGGGGTCAAGCTTCAGGAGAAAAGTCTGAATGAAATCAAGCTAACCAAAAGCCAGGTTCTGGAGTTAATCAGGCTGCCCAAGCCGTTTTGCGAATCGTACGTCGCCACACAACCGGCACGCGATGCGTACGAAAATGTCATGGCTGACGTGGGCGCAAATTTTCCAAAATACGACTCTGTCGATGCCCGCGTCGTGAGGGATGTTTTGAAACGTGGTGTCACGGCTCACGGTAGTAAAACCGGAATGCCTGGAATCATCGACTCACAAAAAGACGTGGGCGGCTATCCCGAAATGAAAGGCGGGGATGCGCCCGTCGACGGCGACCACGATGGTTTGCCCGATGCGTGGGAATCGGCCCATGGCCTCGATCCAGCGAGTCCAACGGATGCGCAGAAGGTGGGCAATGGTGGCTATACGCATCTCGAAAATTACCTGAACGAATTGCCGCTGAAAAAATGAATCGGTTCGTGCACCTTTTCCAACGAGCCTTCTTTGGCGTCGCATTTTTAGTTGTGGCGAGAAGTTTTGCTTGCGCGGACAATGTCTCTGCGCCGGGCTCCGGGCTTTGCCTTTGGTACACAAAGCCCGCCGGCAAATGGGACGAGGCACTGCCGATCGGCAACGGTCGCATGGGCGCCATGTTTTTTGGCGGCGTAGCCTCTGAGCGAATTCAGTTCAACGAGGATACGCTCTGGACGGGAAAACCGCACGACTATGCCCGCCCCGATGCGCATACGCACCTCGCCGAGATCCGGCGGCTCATTGCTTCCGGTCAGGATGAAGCGGCAAAGAAACTCGTGCGCGAGAAGTTTCTCAGTGTGCCACTTCGCCAGAAGGCGTATCAACCTTTTGGAGACATACGAATCGTGTTTCCAGCCCATGAGGTTTTCACCGATTACCGGCGCGAGTTGGACCTGCAAAACGCGGTTGCCCGCGTTGGCTATCGAATAGGCAATGTCGTCTACCGCCGGGAGGTGTTTGCGAGCTATCCTGCACAAGCGGTGATTGTGAAAATCTCGGCGGATAAAAAGCAGGCGATTTCATTTTCGCTGAAGTTGGACAGTCCGCATAAAGTCTCCAGGTCCAAACCAGTCGCGCCCGACACGCTTTTGGTGCAGGGACAGGTGCAGGAAGATGGGTTGGGGTTTGAGGCGCGTGTACTTGTTCAAGCCAACGGTGGACGTATCTCTATTACGGAAGCGGGCATTGCGGTCGAAGCGGCGGACTCTGTCACTTTGATTTTGGTTGCGGCAACCAGTTTCAGAAATTTTCAAGACATCTCTGCGGACCCTGCTGCACGTTGCGAAGCCGATCTGGCGCAGCTTCGAGAGAGAACTTATGAGGAATTGTTGGCCGAGCACGTGGCGGATTACCGAGCGCTTTTCGGGCGCGTTTCGCTCGATCTCGGTCGCAATGCACAGGCGGACAAACCCACCGATCAGCGGCAGCGGGAACTCAAAATGTTCGGATTGGAAAAGGACCCGGCGCTGGCGTCGTTGTTTTTTCAATACGGCCGCTATCTTTTGATTGCCAGCAGTCGTCCCGGAAGCCGTCCAGCCAACTTGCAGGGCGTGTGGAACGAATTGCTGGACCCACCGTGGGAAAGCAAATGGACGACCAATATCAATGCCGAGATGAACTATTGGCCGGCCGAAGTGACGAATCTCGGCGAATGTCATGAGCCGCTTTTCGATCTTACCGCCGACGTGGCAACGAGCGGAGCACGTACAGCAAAGTCCCAATATGGATACGACGGCTGGGTGTTGCATCATAACACCGATCTCTGGTGCGGCACGGCGCCGATCAACAATATCGACGGCGTCTGGCCTACCGGTGGCGCGTGGTTGTGTCATCACCTTTGGGAACACCACCAATTTACTGGAGACAAAAGATTCCTCGCGAACCGTGCGTATCCGCTTTTCAAAGGCGCCTCGCGATTCTTCCTGGATTACCTTGTGAAGGACGAAAAGACCGGCTGGCTCGTGACGACGCCGTCGTTTTCGCCGGAGCAGGGCGGCTTATGTGCCGGCCCGACGATGGATACCCAACTGGTGCGGGCTCTTTTCGACTACACAATTGAGGCTGCACGCATTCTGAAAAAGGATACCGATTTCATTTCCAAGGTGAAGCAGGCGCGTTCGCAGTTGCCGCCGGATTTGATCGGGCGGCACGGACAATTGCAGGAATGGCTTGAAGACGTGGACAGGCCGAACAACAACCACCGGCATATGTCACCGCTCTGGGCGCTTTACCCGGGGAACGACATCACACCTGCAAACGAGAAAGTTTTTGCTGCGGCCAAAACGCTCCTTAAGTGGCGTGGCGATGGCAGCACAGGCTGGAGTTTTGCGTGGCGCATTCCATTATGGGCGCGAGTGGGCGACGGAGACTTTGCCTTTCGTCAGCTTAATCTCCAACTGACCAAGCGCACGTTGCCGAACCTTTTCGATCTTTGTGGTCCATTTCAGATCGATGGCAATTTCGGAGCCGCAGCTGGCATAGCTGAAATGTTGCTCCAAAGTCATCAGCGCACTGCTGGACTTACGGGCACCGTTGTCATCGAACTTCTACCTGCAGTGCCGAAAGTTTGGCGGGACGGTACGGTTGTTGGACTTTGCGCGCGGGATGGATTCGAGGTCGACATCACTTGGCGGGACGCATCCCTGACGCGAGTCGCGGTTCGCTCCAAGCTCGGGCGGCCATGCATTCTGCGAAATGGCGTTCATGAAATAAGAATTGATACCGAAATGGGTAAAAGTTATCTTTTTGACGGTTCTCTAGCCAGAACCGACTCGAAATAAGAGGAGAGCGTGTTACTTCTTGAGGTGCCGGTCGTCTCTGTGATTACAAATCACTAAGCTAGTTTCATGAAATACAGCTTCCTCTCTCCGTTTCTAAGAAATTCAATTTCCCTTGGCGTATGCTTACTTGGCTTATCGGCACTGCCAGCGGTTGGCCTAGCGCGCGAAAGTTGGCCGGAGCCGACTGAAACCGCCAAACGCGCTGCTGCTGCTGCGAAGGTTCATGAAGCCGAGGTGTGGAAGCGGATCGAGCCCGAGTTGCAGGCGTGGGCGGCCAAAGGCAAACCCTACATTCCTAATGCCGGCAGGCCAGGCGTGGATTTGCCGCAAGCGACTGTACCGGCATTTCCTGGTGCGGAAGGCGCTGGCGCGTACAGTTTCGGCGGACGTGGCGGGAAAGTTTTTGTTGTTACAAGTCTGGCTGACAGCGGCCGGGGTACGTTTCGCGAGGCCTGCGAAGCCGCCGGACCACGTATCGTTGTATTTAACGTCGCTGGTATTATCCAACTGGAGAGCCCGGTCCATATTCGCGCGCCTTACATAACTATTGCTGGCCAAACAGCGCCGGGTGACGGCGTATGTATTGCCGGAGCCACTACAGCCATCGATACGCACGATGTGGTGATTCGCTATATGCGTTTTCGCCGGGGTCAGGCGGATGTTTCCGAGCGCGACGACTCGCTCGGCGGCAAGCCCGTGGGCAACATCGTTCTCGATCACGTTTCGGCGAGCTGGGGCTTTGACGAAAATCTCTCGATCTACAGTCATCTCTGCAAATCCGACGACGGTACAAAAGATATCAAGACGCCAACCGTGCATCTCACCATCCAATGGACGATTTCGAGCGAGGGGTTGAACACCTATTCGCATGGCTTTGGCGGCACCTGGGGCGGACGTTATGTTTCTTTCCACCACAACCTTTTTGCCTGCAACAGTGGTCGCAATCCGAGCATCGGGTGGGGCGACCAAATCGATTTCCGCAACAATGTTCTTTTCAACTGGGTTCATCGCAGCATCGACGGTGGGGACGCGACCTCGTGGGTAAATGTTGTGGGGAACTACTTCAAACCTGGACCGGCGACCGAGGGCGAATTGCGGCATCGCATTGCGAAACCCGAGGCTTTCCGAAATTTCAAGGAGGGCGGCGACCGCGAAGGCAAATGGTATATCGCCAGAAATATTGTTGAGGGAAACGAAACAGTCACCAAGGACAATTGGTCTGGTGGTGTACAACTCGACACAGAGAAACCATTGAAAATCACCAGCTCGACGGTTGTTGGAACGGGTGACCGCGCCAAGGACATCGAGCTCTACCTCGCGAAGGGGCGCATGGCGAAGCCATTTGAGGCGCCGGCGATTTCTGAGCAACAAGCGGCCGAGGCTTACCAACTTGTCCTGGATCGGGTAGGCGCCACGCTTCCGAAGCGCGATGCAGTCGATCTCCGCGTAGCCGAACAAGTAAGAACCGGTAATTGTATTTACACGGCGGGTAAAGGTATCATCACGGACATTTCGCAGGTCGGCGGTTATCCGACGTACCAAGGCATTCCAGCCTCCGATCTGAGTGAAGACGGGATTCCCTTGTGGTGGAAAAATAAATATAAACTTGATCCCCATGATCCGACCCTCGCCTCGAAGGACCTGCAAGGAGACGGTTACACCGTCATTGAAAAGTACCTCGCAGGTCTTGATCCGACCAAGAAGATCGACTGGACCAATCCGGCGAGTAATGTGAACACGCTTTCCACAGCTGCATTTAGTCCGACCAAATAACCCTGCGAAATTTTCCAAAACTTCAGCACATGTCGTCTCAATTCAAAACCACGGCCGTTTCCGCAATTATGTTTCTCCTTTCGATCCCTGTTTTTGCGGGTGTCGATGGCAAACCTGAGATTTCGGTTCCCGCCAAACCTCCGGCTTCAGCCGATTCCAGCGACGCCGTCTATGCTCGAAAATTGCAGGAGCGCGTCGTCAAGATCGTGGCCACGCTGGACCTCAAAGACGAAAAACAACGCGAGCGCGTGCACAACGTGATTGTGGCTCAATATCGCCTGCTAAACACCTGGCATGATACAAACGATTCGCATCTGACGGAGTTGAAGAAAACAGCTTCCGGACCTGACACTGAAAAGTCCGCCGCGGCGAAAACCGAAATCGAGGCGATCAAAGCCACGCTCAAGACCGTGCACGACAATTATCTCGCCGAGTTGGCAAAGGATCTTTCCCCCCAACTTATTGAAAGAGTCAAAGACGGCATGACCGTCGGAAAAGTTCAGTTTACCTATACGGGTTACGTGCAACAGATCCCTTCGCTGACCGAAGAACAAAGAGCCAAGGTGTTGGAATTACTCAAGGAGGCTCGGGAGGAGGCAATGGACGCTGGAAGTATGGACGAGAAATCCGATATTTTTAATCGTTACAAAGGTCGCATTAATAACTGGCTTTCGAAGCAGGGTGTCGAGCAAGGCAAGGGGAAGAAGCCCAAGGCGGAAAAGAAGGAACCGGCAGCCCAATAATATTCACAACGATGACCTCATCCAATCGTCCAGAGGATTTCAGAGGTTTGACGCGGCGGCGCTTTCTCGGAACTGCGGTCGCAGGTATGCTTTTGGCCCAGCGATCGCTTTGGGCGGACGATCTAGTTAAGGCAATGCCCGAAAAGACGGAACCGCATCCGCCGCGCAAATCTCAGCGCTATAAAGTCGCCGCGGCGGACATCATGTTGCTCAAGCGCCAAAAGCTGGGGGCATTGCCATTGGCCCGGGAGCTTGGTCTCGAAGGCGTCGAGGTCGACATGGGCGGCTTGGGCGATCGACCTACTTTCGACAGCAAACTCAACGATCCTGCTATTCGACAGCAATATTTCGAGAAATTGGCCGAACTGGATCTCGAGATCAGTTCGCTCGCGATGACGGGCTTCTTCGCTCAATCGTTTCCCGAGCGGGAAGGCTACGAGAGGACTATACAGGATTGTATCGATGCAATGGTTGCGCTCAAAGTGAAAACGGCCTTCCTGCCACTCGGCATTAAAGGCGATCTTCAGCAACGTCCGGAGATGCGGCCAGCAGTGATCGCGCGTTTAAAAAAAATCGCGAAGCCTGCGGAAGAGGTTGGTGTGATCATCGGCGTAGAGACATCGCTAAGTGCGGCTGAAGAAGTGAAATTGTTTGATGAAATCGGTTCACCATCGATCCGCAGCTATTTCAATTTCGCCAATGCCATTAAAAATGGCCGGGATATTTGCACTGAGTTGCGCACGTTGGGCCGTGAGCGGGTCTGCCAGATTCATTGCACCAATGAGGATGGCGTCTGGCTGGAGAAAGATCCCAAGGTCGACTTGCCGAAAATAAAAAACACCCTGGATGAGCTTGGCTGGTCCGGTTGGTTGGTGATGGAACGTTCCCGCGACGCCGCCGATCCGCGTAATGTGAAACGCAACTTCGGCGCCAACGCCGCATACCTAAAATCCGTTTTCCAAAATCCAGCTCTATAAGGATGCGAGGCACCCATTTAAAACCGGCGCTAAGAACACTTCGACATATCGTAAGTGCTTGTTTATAAAGTGGTGCCAGAGGCCGGGATTGAACCGGCGACCAAAGGCTTATGAGTCCTCTGCTCTACCACTGAGCTACTCTGGCGTTTTATGTCCCGGGCCACCTAGGGCGGCTGGGAAGTGGGACGGTATGAAGCGGCTGGAGGGCGTCAAGGTTTTCGTGGGGCACCTTCCTTAGCGTGTTATTTTGCCAAAACCGGGGCTTCGCGGCCTTTCGCGCTGCGGAATTCTTCGACGTAGCGCTCCAGTTCCTCGATGGCTCGGGCGGGACCATTTTCTGAAAGTAAAACGGCTTGAACCCTGGCGGCATTTTGCTCGTGAGCGGGATTGGCGAGAAGCCGGTCGAGCGCACTGCGCAGGAGTTCGGGCCACCGTTTGCGGTTGGCGAGGCGAAAACCGCATCCAAGACGTTCGACTTCGCTGCCGAAGAAATTCTGATCACCGATGTGCGGGACGACGATTTGAGGTTTGCCGGCGTGGAGCGCGCTGGCGGTGGTACCAGCCCCGCCGTGATGCACGATGGCCGAAGCGTGGCGGAAAAGCTGATCGTGGGAAACTTTCCCGATGACCTTGATATGGCCGTCTTCGGCGAGCGCCGGAAATTGAGCCCAGCCGCGTTGAACGATGATCTTGCGATCGCGCGGCCAGGCGCGGAGGAAGCGTTCCATCATCCCGCCGGGGTTGTCATATACCATGCTGCCGAAAGTGATCACGGGGACTTTTTCTCCCGCGCAGAAGGAATTGAGTTCCGCGTCCAGCCTGGCATCCGCGGGGGCCTGCCAGCGGCAATAACCGGTGAAACGGAAACGCGGATCGAACTCCGCATGAGGCGGACGTAGTATTTTTTCGGATACGGCAACGATCACGCGATCGGCGGGTTCGGAGAAAAAGCCTCGAACCTTGGGCAGGCCGGCGGCGCGCAAATCGTCATGAATGGTTTGGTTAATCGCGCGATCGACGATGGCATTACCCACTTTCCAGAGCCAACGGTTCCAGGCACGACGGGTGTTCCGGCCCAGCCATTGAGGCGAGGGGACATTTTCCGGCGGATAGTCGGGTGACGGGATTGCGTGCGGGGCGAAGGCAATCGTGGCAAAAGGCACGCCGCGGCGGTCGGCGATACTCTTGTTCATTGGGAAAAGATAGGACGAAACGAGCAGGTCGGCCGTGGCGAGCGCGGCGTCCATGCGCGCGATCATCTCGGGAATGTAGGCCTTGGCGCCGACGTAGATCTCGCGCAACTGGTAAATCGGCGTTCGGATTTTTTGCAGGCGGCCCATCCAATAGCTGAGATCGGCCTGTTCCCAATTGGGACAAAGCGGACAGACTTCGATGCCGGCGGCTTCGATCTCGCTTTGGTAATGGGGAATGGTTGCGAAGCGGACCGAGTGGCCGGCTTTTTGCATGGCGACCGCCAATGCAATGACTGGATAAATGTCTCCGGTGGAGCCGTGCGAGGTGAGGATGACGCGCATGTCTTGCGGGAGCGTTGGGTCAAATCACCGTGTAAAGCGAGCCAGAGTTCGCAACGTTTTGGTGACGGGAAAGCGCCTGTTTCTTCGATTGGTTTAAGGCTAAATGTAATAAATTTGCGAATGCGAAATCGCATGCCAACGTTCCAAATTTTTTTACCTCCAGAAGGTTAGGGCCTACCCTAATAAACGGTAGGGGCCTCGATACGGAAGAATGAATATTATAAGATTCGTATTTAAAGCAAGATGCGAATGTCTAAATCGCGTAGATGCATAAGAAGGTTAAGCTACCGACGCGAAATATACTAAAAGAGGGCGCTGGAAAGTCAGTTTTACATGAAAATTACTTGCAATAAGGATGCAAATGAGTTCTATTAGTGCCCGTTCAAGACAGCGACGACCTCAACACCTCAACCTAAACCAAGTAAAATCCCCCAAATCCAAAACCAGTATATGACCCCCAATAAAAGCCGCGCCGCGATTAAAAATCTGTTCCGCACAAGCCTTGTGGTTTGCGTTGGTTTCGGGGTTTCAGCGATGGTTGCGGTTGCCGGTCAGCGCACGACGAGTGTGGTTCCGGTCAATGTGACGGGCGAATATGCGGCCATGGATCCGGCGGTTTTTGGTTCTTCGTCTGGCCAAGCCAGCATGAAGGCTGCTCCTACGACCTGGTCTTCGCGTTCCAACGTTCGTTGGAATGCCCGCTGGTCGAATCAGGGGCGTTACTTGGTCTGAGCGCCAGTTGATCCACACACACTTCAAACGCCGCGACCTGAGTCGCGGCGTTTGTGTTTTTAAGGGGGCGTGAGAGGAGGTTGAGGGGTACTTTCGGCCGACGTGGAAGTCGGCCCTCCAATTGTGCGCGTCAGGCGGAGGCTGCGGAGCGTTTTTGCTCGAAGAGTTGTTTATCGATCTTGTTGGCGATGATGACGCCGTAGTTAATTGTGCCGAGCCAGCCGGACATGATGATGCCGACGGAGCCGGCGTGGTAGAGGCCGGGCAATTTATCGGGGAGTTCCATCGAGACTTTTAGTCCTTCGAACTTGGTGCCGAACGACGTGCCGCTCATGTGCGTGGTGTAGCGTTCGATCGTGCGCGGGGTGGCGGCTTCCATCCAGTCGATCTTGGCGCGGACGTCGGGGATGAATTTTTCGAGGGCGACGAGCGATTCCTCGATCAGGCGCTTTTTGTGGATTTCGTATTGTTCGTCCGTGAGCGTCTGCCAGTCGGGATAGCGGCCGTTGAGGGAAACGACGACAGTGTAGCGGTCGGAGCCGGGGCGCGTTTCCGGATAGTAGACGGAGAACGTACGGCTGGTGGTTTTGAAATCAGTCAGTTCGTGGCTGCTGAATTTCGGCGCCGCTGAGGTGAAAACGAGATCGCCAATGTGCGGGATAGTATCACCTTTCCGGATACCGAAGTACACCTGGCAGGAGCTGGAATTGATGCGGACGTTCCGGGCTTCGTCGATGTAGTCGCGCGGGAAATTTTCTTCGCCGCCCAGCCGGAAGATCGTGTTTTTGATGTTGGCGTTGGAGAGAATGGCTTTTGCGCGGATGATGCGGCCGCCCTTGGCGACGATGCCGGCGGCGACTTTGCGGCCGTCACGTTCTTCGACGAAGATCTTTTCGACGAGCACGCGTTTGCGGAGTTCGACGCCGTTTTTCTTGAGCTCGGCGGTCATCTTTTCGATGAGCAGGTCGGAGCCGCCGCGGAAAGTGAAGACCCCGGAACCCATGAAATTCGAGAAGACGATGCCATAAGTGATCGCGGGGTCGTCGAGGGTGGAACCGTTGGCGTAAGCGATTGGTTCCATGAGCAGGCGGTGCACATCGTCGCGACCGGGGAAGAACCGGTTGAACATTTGGCCGGTCGTCTCTGTGTTGTTGTCGTAATAGTTCATCGCGCGCAGGTGGTCGTAGAATGCTTCGACCTGTTCGCGAGGGAGTTTGAACTGCTCGACGAGGACGCGGGTGTAGTCTTCGCGGGTGAACGTTGTCCAGACGTCCATTTGGGGGTTCACGAAGCGGATGTCTTTAAGTTGGACGATCGCGTCGGCGATTTCCTTGGTCCAATATTTGCGGCACGATTTGATCATGCCGCTGGGGAAACCGTGGAGGGAAATGTCGAAGATGTGTCCGCCCTTGCGCGTGAACCACGTGGCGAGACCGCCGTACTGCCAGTGGTGTTCGAGTAGAAGCACGCGATGGCCGGCCTTGGCGAGGACGTTGGCGCCGGTAAGGCCGCCCAAGCCACTGCCAATGACGATCACGTCGTACTCATCTGCGACACCTTTGAGCCAGTCGTAAGCCATGGAAAAAGTTCAGAGTGAGTTGGCCTTGGCGGAAATCGCAACCGGGAAAAAGGGGAATGCGCCTATGCTTGACTAGGTCGTCTTGAATCGAGGGTCCGGAGGTAACACATGGGCGCCCAAAACCGGGAAAAATGCCCGAAAGTCGGCCTCAAACGCGTCATAGTTTTGTTCGAGGGTTTTTACGGCTTGGGCCAAGTTGATCGGACGTTGGAGCCGTTTCGAAATTCGGGTGAGTGCGGTCGTCATGCCTTCAAGCGAATCGTAGGAGCAGATCCAATCTCCCTCGCGAATTTGAGACAATCGGTCGTAGAGCGGACCGGAAAGAATGTCGCGGAAGTCGTCAATCGACGCGTAGAATCCCGCCACGAAAGCGCGGAGCTCGGAGTCGGAGTAAAACCGCCAATTGCGCGCCAAAAAGTGATCGTAAAATAGATCGACAATAATCGGTCCGTAACGGCGCAGCGATGGGTCGATCCGTGAAACGCTTTGGCGAACGACCGGGTGGCTGTCGGTAAACGCGTCGATACGTTTGTGTTGGGCGATGCCGCGTTGAAAATCATGGGGCAACGTCGCCAGCACTGACGGAGGCGCGATATCAGGAAGGAGATTGCCAATGCGGAATGCCGAATTCGGCTCGGAAAGACGGAGATGGGCCAACCAATTCATGCTGCGAGTTGCGGGTTGGCGATGCAAAGCGTCATCTTGGCGAGCGTCTTTCTAAAGCAAAGGAGCGAGCAAACGACAGATATCTTCGAGAACGTGGCCGACGATGCGGAATTTTCGGGCGCGTTCTTTTTTTGGTTCTTTGCAGTGTTTCAGGAGATCGAGCGCCCAGGCTTTCATGGCAATCACGTCTTTGGGGGAGTAAAGAAGGACGCCGATCTCGAAGTTCACGAAAAGACTGCGGAGGTCGAAGTTGGCCGAGCCGAGCATGGCCATGCGGTCGTCGACGATGATGCCCTTGCTGTGCATCATGCCTGGGCCGAATTGCATCACGGTGGCGCCGGCCTTGCGGAGTTCGCGGACGTAGTGGCGGCGTGCGTAGTCGGTAACGGGATGGTTGGAGCGGGCGGGAACGATGAGCATGACCTCGATGCCGGCGCGGGCCTTAACCATCAACGACCGGAAAAGCACTTCGTCGGGAATGAAATAGGGCGTAATGATCCAAATGCTGGAGTGGGCCTCCTGAATCATTGAAATAATGCCCTCGTAAAGGGGATCGCCCGTGACGTCGGGACCGCTGACGACGACTTGGAGCGAACTTGATCCTTCGGTTTTGCGGGCGTCAGGAAGGTTTTCCTGATGGAGCCTATCGAGCGATTGATGCGTGGCAAAGGCCCAGTCGGCGAGAAAAACTTCGTTGAGCAACGCCGCGCCGGGGTCGCGGATCAGCGCACTGAAATCGCGCCAGCGTTTGCGCCACGGGACGTGTCCCATGTATTCGCGGGCGAGGTTGTGACCGCCGACGATGGCGGTGTGCTGGTCGAAGACAGCGATTTTGCGGTGATTGCGGAGATTGGCTGTGCTGCGGAAGGAGAGATGGATGACGGGCAGAAAACGTGCGACTTCGCCGCCGGCCTCGCGGAGCGGTTGGACGAAGCGGCCGCTGGTGAAAACGCATCCGACGGCGTCGAGGAGCAGCCGAACCTTTATTCCCTCGCGAGCCCGAGCGGCGAGCAGGCGAACCAGTTTTTTCCCCGTTTCGTCGTGGCCGAGAATAAACGTCGTGATGTGGATGGAATGCTTGGCATTGCGAATCTGATCGGTGAGAGCGGCGAACATGTCTTCGCCCGTGGTGAGGAGTTGCACCTCGTTGCCGACGGTCGGAGGGCAGGCGCCACTGGCGTTGATCGTTTGGACGGTCGGCAGGAGTTGTCCGGTGAGGTCGAACGGCGGCTGGCTGCCGTCGAGGGTTGGCGCGATGCGAGTTTTGCGCGCAATGAGGCGTTTGAGCTTTCGGCCGCCGAAAATCATGTAGAGCGGCACGCCGACGTAAGGGATCAGAATGATGCCAAGAAGCCAGGCGAACGTGTTGCTCGGCTGGCGCTTTTCCGCGAGCAGACGGGCGACCAAAAAGAAGGCCAGCAAGAAGCCCCCGACCGTAAAAAGATGGGGTAGGACTGGATGATCTATGAGGTTGCGTAAGAGATCCATGCCGTGGGTGCGATGGTGGGCTATGGAAGGTGGTTTTGGCAAGCCACGCAGAAAGTTGAAAAAAGCCTTGAACTCCATGCCGCGAGTCGCGAATTTGCGCGCTCCTTTTTGGTAGGATACTCAAGTGGCCAACGAGGGCAGACTGTAAATCTGCTGACTAACGTCTTCGATGGTTCGAATCCATCTCCTACCACCACTTCCGCCAAGCGGAAGGGACAAGGGCTAAGTAACAAGTGCCAAGGGCGGAGGCGCGTTGCGGAGATGGATGAGAACCTTGGTTCGACGGAGCGAAGCGGAGAAGGAGCGCGCGATAGCGCGAGTGCGGAGCACCTGGCCAAAGGCCAGTCAATCCATCTCCTACCACCACTTCCGCCAAGCGGAAGGGGCAAGGGCCAAGTAACAAGTGCCAAGGGCAGAGGCGCATTGCGGAGAGGGATGAGAACCTTGGTTTGACGTGAAAGTCGACCAAAGGCCCACTTTGGGGACATGCAAAGTTGCTGACTGACGGAAGAGACTGGTGCAGGTCCTTGGGATGTGCGAAAGAGGAACGATGTTTCGGTCGCTGCACAGCCATTTTCTCAGGCTTACGCTATTCATTTTGTTCACGTGCGGTGTCTCACCAGCGGCGGACAAGCTGTCGTCTATCTCGGCAAAGCCGACTTCACCGGATGATCGTTTTGCGATCGGTGAATGTATCGTCAGCGACGATTTTGACCAAGGCTCGGACGCGTGGAAAGCGGAGTTGGAAAAAGGCGGGGTTGTGGAGGTGCGTAATGGCGCCCTGGAAATTGATGTACCGGGTGGTTGCACAGTTTGGCTGAAAACGCAGCTCAGCGGCCCGGTGCTGATCTCGTACGAAGCCACTGTCGTTTCGGCGGGTGGGGCCAACGATCGGGTGAGCGATTTGAATTGTTTCTGGATGGCGCGTGATGCGCGGAATCTGGACCACATTTTTGGGCAGGCGCGCAGTGGAAAATTTTCCGATTACGACCAACTGCGATGTTATTACGTGGGGCAGGGCGGCAACTCGAACAAAACGACGCGGTTTCGCCGTTACATTGGTGAGCAGAAAAATCGACCGCTTCTTCCTGAGCACGATTTGTCCGCGAAGGAATTTCTCCTCACGCCCAACGTGTCGCAAACAATCCAGCTCGTCGCGGCGGGCGGAGTCATTGGCTACTATCGCGACGGGCGTCGGATTTTTGCTTACGACGATCCGCAGCCTTACACCAGCGGCTGGTTTGCCTTTCGCACGGTGACCAATCACCTGCGGTTAAAAAACTTTCGAGTTCATCGACTGACGATTCGCGAAGGTGCCAAGCTTTCAGCGCCAACGGCGAACCCGTCGGCAGAGAATTGAACCTGAGTTTAAATAACAGCTGGCCTGTGGGAGCATTTTCCCAAAAGTGACGCCGCCGGTTCGCTTCGTCGGGCTTTGAGACGCTTCAGGACGTGGCAGCCCCCTTTCTTTTTCCCAGCTTTCATGAAACCCCTTACGAAATTGCTTCTTCGTGAACTCGGTCGGCGGGTCAGAGCTTGTTTTTGGCTCAAGACCTTTGGTATTCCCGCGTTCATGGCGTTGTTTTTTCTCGGGTATTTTCTGATTTTGAACAACCCCTTCGTCGCGGTTACGGTGATGCCGTTGACGGTGGTGGATCGATTTTTTTCCTATCAAAACAGCGCGTGGATCCTCTACGTGTCACTTTGGATCTATGTGCAGATTCCCCCCACGTTCATCGATAACAAGCGGGAGCTTTTTACCTATGGCGGAACGGCTGCGCTCACGAGCCTGGTGGGTTTTGTGATTTTCTTTTTCTGGCCCACGGCGATTCCGTCCGTGGCGGTCGAGGACACGCTGTCGTCGCTGTCGCGCATCCGCAGTCTGGATACAACAGGCAACTCCTGCCCCTCGCTGCACGTGGCGTTTTCTGTTTTCACGGCCGTGTGGCTGGAGGTTTTCCTGCGTCGGTTGCGCGGCGTGGCATTGGCTCGCTGGGTGAATATCATTTGGTGCCTCGGCATCGTCTACTCGACCATTGGCACGAAACAGCACGTGTTCATCGACACGATCCCGGGCGCGATTTTGGGGCTGGCGGGTGGTTTGTTACAGGCGAAGCTCGTGCGGATTCCTGCTCAACCGGCGAACGAACAACTCACGCCCGAATTTTCTCAGATCAATCCTGCCGCGCGGAAGCTGTAATGGCCGACGCCCACGGGATCGCGGGTGGGGTGACCGAGGATCACGTGGTCGAGCAGGTCGATGCACACAGTTTTGGCGGCCTCACGGAGTTGGCGCGTAGCGGTGAGATCGGCGGCGCTCGGAGCGGGATCGCCTGACGGGTGGTTGTGGACGCAGATGACGGCGAGCGCGCCTTCGCGGATGGCCTCGCGGAAAACTTCGCGTGGATGGACGAGGGAATTTGACGCTGTTCCGGAAGTGACCTCGACGCGTTTGAGCAAACGGTTTTTGCGATTGAGGCAGAGAACCCAAAATTTTTCGACCTGAAGTCCCGTGGCGATCGGAGCGAAATAAGCGGCGACGAGGTCGGCACTTTCCAGGAGCGGCGCGTCTCCTGCCTGCTGGCCGAGCACGCGGCGGGCGATTTCCATGACGGTGACAAGTTGCAACGCCTTCACGCGGCCGATGCCTTTAAGTCGGCGAAAGTCCTTTTGAGTCCACGAAATCAAGCCGGCGAGCGAACCTGCCTCGGCGATGAGGCGGGTGGCGAGCGTCAGTACGTCCTGGCCCTGCGTGCCGCTGCGCAGGAGCATGGCGAGTAGTTCGGTATCGCTGAGCGCGGCCGCGCCGTGCTTTTCGAGTCGTTCCTGCGGGCGCTCGCCCACGGCCAGTTCCTTCAAGCGGTTTCCCTCCCGATAAACGGGTGATGCGGCCTCGTTCATGTTTTCGTTTTTAAAACCGGAAACAGGCGGAAGGCGAACCAAATTACAGCGACCAAGGATCTTTCTCTTTATCTTACTCTTTCTCGTTATCCCTGGTTTGTGGGGAGAAAGATAAAGATTAAGAGAAAGAGGAAAGAGCGGAAACGGGCTCAGTAGTGTTTCACGTAACCATTGCGGCGAAGGCGTTCAAGCCACCTGTCTTGGCTGACGCGGGCCATCTGTTGGACGAGGATGCGTTCGATTTCGTCGCGGACTTCGTCAATCGATTGCACGCCGGCGAAGCGACGGTCTTCGACATAGAGCAAAAAGGCGCCTTCGGGCATGACGATTGGTTTGGTAACTTCGCCCTTGGCGAGTTGGAAAAGCGGGTCGCTCAGCTCGGGTTTGAGGTCTGAGCGCTTCTGCCAGCCCCAGTCACCACCTTTGGAGCGGCGGGTGTCCTGGCTGACTTCCTTGGCGATGTCCTCGAATTTTTCGCCGGCCTTCATGCGATTGAGCACGGTATTGGCTTTGTCGGTGAGGGCTTGATCGGTTTCGCCTTCCTCGCGGCGGAACTGGATGAGGCGAAGGTGCACGCCGTCTTCGCGGAAAAATTTGTCCTGGTTTTCCTTGTAGTAGGTTTCGACCTTCACGGGGCTGACGATGCTCTGGCTTTTGCGCTGCTGCTGGCGCATGTAGCCGTAGATCATGTCTTCTTCGACTTCCTTGCGGTAGTCGCGCATGGTTTTGCCGCGGCTGCGGAGGTACCCGAGGAACTTGGAGCGGTCGTTGTCGAACTGGGTGATGAGGATTTCGGAAATCTGGTTGTCGATGTAGCTGGCGGGAATCTGTTTCTTGGGTTCGCCGTCTTTTTCCTTGAAGAACTCCTTCACGATGAGGACGCGGTCGATGAGGTTTTGCACGACGTCTTCCTGGAGAGACTCGAGGCGCTCGTTGAATTCCTTTTCGTTTTTGGAAGTGCGTTGGATTTCCGGGACGAGCGGGGCGATTTCGCGGCGGATGTCGTCGACGGTGATGATTTTGTCCTCAGCGACGGCGGCGATGCCATTGGCGAAGCGCAGGTCGAGCTTGTCGGACGGCGGAGCGGGAAGTTGCGCGCGGGCGGAAATCAGGAGAGTGCAGGCGATGCTGGTGTGGGCCAACAGGGTAACAGCGCGGGGAAACAGGCGGAAGCCGGACATCATGGATTGGGCAGATTGGTCAGGAATGAGAGAATTTCACGCAAACGTAGAAGGGGCTTGGGTGCGGTCAACCTTGGAAAGCGGGTGCCGACCATCACGAAGTCGTCGCGGCGGTTGGTGTTTCGGAGGCACTTGAGTCGCGACGACTCTGTTTCGACGGACAACAGGTTCTTTTGTTCCGCCTTTATGCGGATCTCGGTGATTAAGAGCAACGCGCGCACTTCGTCGCCGAATTTGCCGAAGCGATCGCGGAGGTCGGATTCGATTTCTTTCAGCCGGGCGGGGGCGTCGGCGAGGGCGAGACGGCGGTAAAAATCGATGCGAAGCCGCGTTTCCGCGAGGTAAGAAGCCGGGATTCGGGCCTGAATCTTGGCGACCTCGACCGCGCCGCTGGCCTCGTGCTCGGCGTCGCGGACGGCGGTGTAGCTGTCTGTGTAGCGGCGGCGCGCATTGTCGTCCGGCTCACCTTCGCCCACGTAAACGAAGTCGAGCTTCACGCTCGCGCGGATGGCGGCGGCGGATTTTTCGCCTTTCAAGCGGGCGACCGATTGCCGCAGGAGCTGGCAATAAAGTTCGAAACCCACACCGACGATATGGCCGCTCTGCTCGGCGCCGAGGAGATTGCCGGCGCCGCGCAGTTCGAGATCGCGCATGGCGATGCGGAAACCGGCGCCGAGCTGGTTGTGCGTGCGCAGGGCGTTGAGGCGTTCGCGTGCGATTTCCATCAGGCGCGTGTGGCGGTGGAGCAGCAGGTAGGCATAAGCCTGATGCTTGAAGCGGCCGACGCGGCCGCGGAGTTGGTAAAGTTGCGAAAGACCGAAGCGGTCCGCGCCTTCGATGATGATTGTGTTGCAGTTGGGGATATCGAGGCCGCTCTCGATGATCGTGGTGCAGACGAGCAAATGGTATTTGCCGGCTACGAAATCGGTCATCACGTGCTCAAGTTCACGGTCCTCCATTTTGCCATGACCAACGCCTATCGACAAATCCGGCAGCAATTCGCGCAGCCGCGCCGCGACGAGGTCGATCGTCTGCACGCGATTATGCAGATAGAAGATCTGACCGCCGCGGCGGATTTCGTGGCGAACGGCGTCGACGATGATCTTTTCGTCGTAAGTTTTGACGATGGTCTGGATCGGGTGGCGGTTGGTCGGGGCGGTCTCGATCACGCTCATGTCGCGTGCACCTGTGAGTGCCATGTAAAGTGTGCGTGGGATCGGCGTAGCGCTCATCGAGAGAACGTCGACGGTGGCGCGCATGGTTTTGAAAACTTCCTTGTGCTTCACGCCGAAACGCTGCTCTTCGTCGATGATGACAAGACCAAGCTCCTTGAATTTCACATCGTTCTGCAACAACCGATGCGTACCGACAAGAATGTCGACCTGACCGGCGGCGGTAGCGGCGAGAATTTTTGTTTGCTCGGCCTTGGTGCGGAAGCGGCTGACCATTTCGACGGCAATCGGGTAGCCGGCCATGCGTTCGCGAAAGGTATTGAGATGCTGCTGCGCGAGCACCGTGGTGGGAACGAGCACGGCGACCTGCTTGCCGCCTTGTACGGCCTTGAACGCGGCGCGGATGGCGACCTCGGTTTTGCCGTAACCGACATCGCCGCAAATCAGGCGGTCCATCGGGCGGGGACGTTCGAGATCAGCCTTTGTTTCCTCGATGGCGCGAAGTTGGTCGCGTGTCTCCGCGAAGGGAAACGACGCCTCAAATTCCTTCTGCCAAGTGGTATCGGGCGGGTAGGCGTGGCCGGATTGGGCTTCACGCATCGCGTGAATGCGCAACAGATCCGCGGCGAGATCGATCGTGGCGCGCTCGGCGGCTTGGCGGGCTTTTTCCCAGCGACCGGAGCCAATGCGGCCGAGCTGCGGACGCGTTTTGCTGAGACCGACGTAGCGCGAAATCAAATGCGATTCCTGCAATGGTACGTGGAGCGTGACGTGGTCGTCGAATTCGAGCGAGATGACTTCGCGTGCGCCACCGGCGTAGTCGACTTTGGTGAGCCCGCGATAGAGCGCGATGCCATGCTGAAGATGGACGACGAAATCACCTTCGACCAACTCGGAGAAATCGAGCAACTGGTCGATCTGCGCGCGCTGGGCGAGCGCGCGACGATTGCCGATGGGACGGCGCTGACGCTGACGGCCGAAGAGCTCGGTTTCGGTGACGACGACGAGGCCGGCGGGGGCGGCCTCGGGTGTGGGGTGATAGGTGATAGGTGATGGGGAGGCGGAGGGAGGGGGGCGGTGGATGAGGCGGAAACCTTCGTTGAGGGTGCCGCGGAGGAAGTGCGGTTTTAGCGATTTCAGTTTGGTGTCGGCAGCGAGAATTTCCTGGGCGCGCTGTTCCTCGCCCTCTTTAGAAACGACAAAAGTGATTTTATAGCCTTCTTTTTTCCATCTGGCGACTTGGTGGAGAAAACGCTGGCGGGCGTCTTCCTCGACTTGCAGGCGTTCCTGGGCCACGAGCGCGTCTTCCGGATAGGTGCGGTGATGGACGAGGCTCTCGGTGTCCCACGTTGTGTCGGTTTGTGGTGTTTCGAAAAGCACCGAAGCTTCGTCGATATCGCTCACGCCAAAGGCGACGGCGCATTTTTTCAGCAACGGTGTGAGTCCATCGGTGCCTTCGCGAGCGAGGCTGCTGAATTCTTCATCGAGCGACGCCGGTTCGACGAACACGAGGTGCGTGAGGGGCGTGAGATAATCGGCGATGCCGGTTTTTGATGGATCGAGTTGAAGGCGCGGCGTGGCGGAAATGGTGATCGACGGCATTTTTTCGCCGGAGCGTTGCGTGACTGGATCGAACGCGCGGATGTCCTCGATTTCGTCCCCGAAAAAATCGAGACGGTAAGGCTGATTGGCCGTGATCGGATAAATGTCGATGATGCCGCCACGCACGGCGTAGTGACCGGGTACTTCACAGACGGCTTCGCTGTCGTAGTCGAGTTCGCAGAGCTTCTCGATCAACGCTTGAAACGGCTGATGCTGCCCGGGCTTCAGTTCGAGTTCGCGCGTGGCAAAGGCTTCGAGAGCGGGCACGGCTTGAAGCAACGCAGCGGGCGTCGTTGTGACGACGAGGCTAGGGGAAAAGGCTGAAGGTTTAGGAGGCTGAGCGACCAAAGAGGTCGGAGGTGATGACTCGGATAAAGAGTAACTTATTAGGTTACTCTGGTTCCGCGTGGCGCGCAGACGCGAGAGCACCGTCAACCGGTCGGCGGACGCGGCGAAGGCTTCGCGCATGTCGCGGCTGTCGGGCATCGACTCGGGAAGGACGAGCGTTTCGAGCAGTCGGCCAGAACCGTTGGCGGAATGAAAAAGGGCGATGTCCTCGGCGAGTTGCTCGGCTGTTTTGAGTTCCTCCGCAATCACCACCCAGACTGGCGCGGGCTGCGCGCGCACGAGTTCACTGATAACGACTCCGCGAGCAGGCGGGCAGACGCCAGTGAGTTTGTGACGCGCAAGGGCGAAAGGATCGGCCATGGAAACGGTCTAACAAACAGGGAACGGACGGGGGCGCAATCTATGAACGGGATGCGCAGTTGCGCCAATCTGTAGCGCTTGCTCGCGCCTTACAGCGCAGAGCTGGACAATTTCTCCAAGGCCAGGCGCGCGGCGGCTTCTTCGGCGGTTTTTTTGGATTTGCCACGACCGATGCCCAAGGGTTGGTCGTTGAAGAAAATTTGGATCTCGAATTCCCGGGCGTGGTCTTCGCCGTGGATCGCGACGACTTCGTAGCGAATGGCGTGATTGCCGTGCATGGGTTGCACGAGTTCCTGCAGACGACCTTTCGGATTTTCGGTCGGCTGGGATGCGGCGAGCAGTTTTTCAAAAGAGCCATAGAGCGCGAGCAGCACGCGCCGCGCGGTGGCGTAGTCAGAATCCAAATACACCGCGCCGATTAGCGCTTCGAACGCGTCTTCGTGGGCGGCGGGGCGTTCGCGGCCGCCGGTTTGCTCTTCGCTGGCGCTCAGACGCAGGCAGGCGGGAAGTTCGAGCTGTTGGGCGAGCGTGGCGAGAAAAACTCCCTTGGTGAGCGTCGCGCGGCTTTTGCTCAAAGCGCCTTCGCGGTCGGTGGGGAATTGGTTATAGAGAGCCTCGGTCAACACGAGCTGGAGCACCGCATCGCCAAGGAATTCGAGACGTTGATTGCTTTCGGTTTCCCCGGGGTTGTCGTGCAAATACGAAGGATGGGTGATCGCGCGCACGAGATGGCGCGGATCGCGAAAAGTGTAAGCGAGCCGCTGCTGCAAAGCGAGGAGTGCGTCAGATTTTTCGGGCACGGGCGGGAAAGATTTTTTAACCGCGAATAAACGCGAATGGACGCTAATAAACCGAAGGCAAATGTGGAGGGGAATCTTTCCAATTACCCGCGCAGTTGAGGTGGCTGCCGATACGATCCCCGCTGCACCTGTCACAGAATGTTTGTCATCTAATAGACTACAAACTGTTTGGTAGAGACAAAATAAATGAGACGCGAGGGTGGAGTTCAATCAGCAATGGCGCGACGCGCTCCCAGAGGACGCGGAGGCGTTTATTCGTCTTTGAGCTTGAAGCGGTCGATGATTTCCTTCGCGAGTTTCTTGTAGGCGGTGGCGCCGGGGGAGAGCGGGTCGTAGGCGAAGATGGTTTGGCCGAAACTGGGGGCTTCACTCAGGCGCACGGTGCGTGGAATGACCGTTTCGAAAATTTTGTCGGGCAGGTGTTGCTTCACTTCATCGACGACTTGGCGGGAGAGCTTGGTTCGGACGTCGAACATCGTCATGACGATGCCGCCGATTTCCAGGGCATTGTTCACGCCGGCGGTTTTGAGGCGTTCGACGACTTTGAGGATCTGGCCGAGGCCTTCGAGTGCCATGTATTCGCACTGAAGGGCAATCAGGAGATAATCTGCGGCGGCGAGACTGTTCATCGACAGCATGCCGAGAGCGGGCGGACAGTCGATGATGATGGCTTTAAAGCCGCCGGAATCGCGCACGGGTTGGAGCGCGGTGCGGAGTTTCATCAAATAGTTTTCGGTCTGGGCGAGTTCCATCTCGGCGGCGGCGAGATCGACCTCGCTGGGGATGAGCGAGAGAAATTCGTACGGCGTGGGCGTGATCATCGACAGCGCGGTGCCTTCGCCATGGAGCGGGCCGTAGAGACTTTTGCCCTCCTGTTTCTCAACGCCAATGGCGCTGGTGGCGTTGGCCTGCGGGTCGAGGTCGACGAGCAACGTGTGGATTTTTTTCTCGGCGAGCGCGGCGGCGAGGTTGACGGCGGTGGTGGTTTTGCCGACGCCGCCTTTTTGATTGGCGATGGTAAAGACGAGGCTGCCCATGGGTATTGTGGCTGCATTAACCGCGAGCGGAGCCGCGGAGTCTAGCGCGAACTTGCAGGTAGTTGCACGTTATTCTTCGAGGGCGCGCGTGGATTCCTCGGCGGTCAATTTGTGGGTTTTGACCCAAGCTTCGGCGGTGGATGGATCTTTTTCTATCCAGCTGCGCAGGCCGGTGACGAGAGCGAGCGATCGATCGTGACCTTCGGGAAATTTGTAGGCAGCCTCCGTGAGGCTCTGGGGATTGGTTTGGGCCCATCCGCCTATAACAGCGTGGAAAGCGGCGTTTTGACGGAGCGGATCTTCAAATGCGATGGCGGACTGCAGGGCTTTTTCGGGCTGCTGGCATCCCCATGGATGATAGATGGCGGTGAGCAGGTCGACGCGGTGGTCCGGATGAGCGGCAGCGGCAAAGTCAGCGGCTTGGGCGAAGTGACCGACTTGGGCAAAACTGTAGACCAAATAACGGCCGAAGGACCACGCTTCCTCAGGATGTTCGGTCGAGAGGCGCCGCGCCAGACGGAGGGCAGCTTCAGGATTTTGCTGCGTGCCATTGAAAACGGCGGCGAAGGCATGGCCTTGTTCGATGGCATCTTGATGCGTCCACGCCCAATCAGCGGCTGCATCGGGAGCGCTGCGGGCCCAACCACGGAGGACGCTTTGGAGAAAAACGTCGCGTTGAGCATCGTCTTTTTCCGCCAGCGCGAGCGTGAGGGCGCGCGCTGGGTCGGTGGCAGCGAGAGTTTCGAGTGATTCGACCGAGACGGTGGAGGCGGTATCGGTGACGGCAGAGGGTGCTTGCACCGCCTCGATTGAAACGGCGGTTTTAGGTTGATCGGTCAGTTCGGCGGAATGCTGCCGAGAAGACGTCAACGGAGCCGCGGTCTCGGCGCGATGTTTCTTTGTTGAAGAGCGGAGCAACCAGATTGTCGCGATGGCCGAAATAACGATTACCGCCAATAGTTTTGCGGCAGAGGGAAATTTGCTGGGCTGGCTCGCTGAAGCGGGAGGCGCGGTCATTAAAAATAAAGGCGCAGCCCGGTTGGGGGTAGTCAACCGGACTGCGCGTCAGTTTTTTGCGGGTGTGTCGGCTGATGTGGGTGGTCTAGCATTACATCCCCGCTGAGGGTACTGACTAGTGGGCGCCAGCTCCAGTGGAGGAGTTGGTGACCACACTTTTCACGCTGCTTGCCGTTGTCAGTGTGTAGCTATACGGCGGCGTGAAAACTGAGGAGGAATTAGGGGCCCAGGTTGGTTCGGTGGTGCTGACGTAATAGTTGCCGCTCCACTTGATCAGGCCGACGTTGGAGGAATCGCTGTAGTTTTTCCACGGCATCGCCTGGGAATCGAAGTAACAATTTTGAACAAGGATCTGGGCTTTGTCGCCGACACCAATGTTGTAATTGCTGCCAGCCGAGCCGTAGTAGTTGTTGTAAACGTGAACCTTGCCAAAGCGGACGCGGGGCATGCGTTCTTTCACCAACGTACCGTACCAATTGTGATGCATCGTGATCCGGAGGTGGCCGGTATCCTCGGAGCTGTTGCTATCGCTATGTCCGATGAGGTTGGAGAAGTTGTGGCCGGTGTCCGAGGTGTATTGGAACTTGCACCACGAGACCGTGCCGTAATCGCAGGCATGCGTCTGATCGAGCGCGCCGTCGCCGCATTGGGTGAACGTGCACTTGGTGATGAAGTAGTTGGTGGTGAACTGAAGCGTGAGCCCATCGCCTTCAGCAACGTTATTGGGGTTGGTGAAGTTGAGGTTTTGGAGGATCAGGTTTTTTTGATTTTTGGCTCGAAGATTTCCGATGAAACCCGAATTGGCACCTACGCCGGTGATCGTCTTATTGGAGCCGATATCGACATTGGAGGAGCCGAGGTTGATCGTGCCGGAGACGTTGATGATCCTGGCGGTGGTGCCGGTTGCCGCGCTCTGGAAGGCGGCGAGGGTGCTGACGGTCACGGTGGAACCGCCAGCGCCTCCGGTGACGCCTCCGTTTTGTGAGGCCCAGCCATCGGCGGCGTGAAGGACAGGGGAGAGCAGAGCGACGAGGCTGGCGAGACAGAGGCCGGTGCGCAGGGCGCTGAAACGGCGACGGGGTGCGGGGGTAGTTACTGTATCCATGTTGTGGGGTATCTATATGTTGGAACTCCTGCATTCGGGGTGAACGCAGGAAGGGAGTTCCGCTGGCACGGATTTAGAGATGGCAAATAGCTAGGAAAGCAGGACGCTTTGCGGCGGGAAGCACAGGTGATGAATCCTATGCGGGGGTGGGCCGCAGGCGTAGCAGCGTGGTGGGTGGGTGGGGTGTGGGCTAAACTAAAAACGAGGTATTGGGCCTTCGATGTTGACCAAGGCAAGCGGAATTTCATCCGCTCTGTTTACCTGTTTGTTGTTTGCGGTTACCACGAGATCGGTTGGATTTTCGCTCGACAAACGCCGAAACATACCGAGTTCAAAGCCCGAGTCTGTCCCATCAGCACCCAAAATCTTCCGAGCACAGCTCGATGAAAATGGGAAGAACGCGGAAATAGAAAAACCCCTGACTCCGCAGAGATCAGAGGTTTTTAAAACTGGAGGCGCGGGTCGGAATTGAACCGACGCATAGAGGTTTTGCAGACCTCGGCCTTACCACTTGGCTACCGCGCCGTGACAAGGAGGCGCAAGTTGAGAGAAAACCGTCGGGCGGGCAAGTACCGAAATTATTTTTCCCAACGGCGGGCGGCGGGACGCAGGCTTGCGCTGCAGCCTCACGCCACCAAAGTCGCCCCATGATCGAAGTCAGGGACTTAACCAAGTGCTACGGCGAATTTACCGCGGTAAAGGAGCTGACCTTTACAGTGCAACGGGGTGAGGTGCTCGGATTGCTCGGTCCGAACGGCGCGGGTAAAACCACGACGCTGCGCTGCCTGACCGGCGTGATTCCCCCGACCCGTGGCTCGATTCATCTGGCGGGGTGCGATTTGGTAAAGGATCCGGTCACGACGAAACGTAACTTGGCCTTTTTCCCCGACGAACCGCGTCTTTTCGATCATCTGAGCGTTTGGCAACATCTGGTCTTCACCGCGCGATTGTATCAGATTTCCAACTACGAACAGCGCGGGCGCGCATTGTTGGAGGAATTTGCGATCGCCGACAAAGCCGACGCGATGCCGGGCGAACTTTCGCGCGGCATGAAGCAAAAGCTGGCGCTGGCCTGCGGGTTATTACATGAGCCGCAGGTGGTGCTGTTTGACGAGCCGCTCACAGGGCTCGATCCGGCGGGCATTCGCGGGATGAAGGACACGATGCGGCGACTGGTGCGAGAAGGTGCGTCGCTGATCCTGAGTTCCCATCTGCTGAGTTTGTTGGAAGAAGTCTGCACGCATGTGTTGATTTTGAAAAATGGAAAGAAGGTGGCGGATGGTTCGTTGGACGATGTGCACCGGCGTTTTGCCGAGCATGCAGACGCGAGTCTGGAAGATATTTTCTTCAAAGTGACCGCGGCCACCACGCCTCCCATGCCCATCATCATGGGAGCAGGAATGCCGCCGCCGCTTCCGTTCACCAAACCAGGGGCCAGCGACAATCCCAGCTCCTCCGAAAAGCCATGATCGGCGCGCTGGTTTATCTGCAGCTGACGTCGTTAAAAAATGCATTGCTTGGACGCATCCGGCGTCTGCGCAATCCCCGGTACTTGTTCGCCGCGCTGGTGGGCGCGGCGTATTTCTATTTCTTTATTTTCCATCGTGGGGGAGGAGCCTCTCATCACGCGCCGCCCAATCCCGCTTTGGCCTCGCAGGGGCCGGTGCTGTTGGAATTACTGGGGGCCTTTGCGCTTTTTGTGGCAATGGCGCTTGCGTGGATCCTGCCCAACAGTCGCGCAGCCTTGGCGTTTACCGAAGCGGAGGTGGCACACCTTTTTCCGGCCCCAATACCTCGCAGGACACTCGTGCACTTCAAACTGCTGAAATCGCAGTTCTCGATCTTGCTTTCGATTTTGGTGCTCACACTGATCTCCAATCGATGGTCGTTCCTGGCTGGCGGGGTTTGGATGCACGCGATCGGTTGGTGGTTGATTTTCTCGATTTACAATCTGCATCTGGTCGCGGCCTCGTTCGCGCGGGAGCGGCTTTTGCATTTTGGCATCAACGCCCTGCGGCGCCGTCTGATTATTTGCGGCACCCTGATTCTGCTTGGCGCTTGTACGTGGTTCCTGTTGCAGCGGTCAATACCCTTGCCGAAGGAGGACGACATGCAGGACATCGTTTCGATGCTGGATTACGTGAAGACGGTGTTGACGACTCCGCCGCTGGGGTGGGCGTTGATGCCGTTCCGACTCGTGGTGAGGCCGTTTTTGGCGACCGGTATGGCGGACTTTCTTTCCGCGGTCTGGCCTGCGCTTTTGTTGCTAGCGGCTCACTACATTTGGGTGTTGCGGTCCGACGTCGCGTTCGAGGAGGCCTCGGTGGCGCTCTCGCAAAAGCGCGCCGAAGCAGTTTCAGCCATGCGTGCGGGCAAGTGGTCGGGTCTTACTCCAAAGAAGAAACGCCGTGAACCGTTTGAACTTTCCCCCACGGGCATGCCGTCAGTCGCGTTTCTTTGGAAAGGGCTGATAACGGCCGGGCCATTTTATTATCCGAGATATTGGTTATCAGCCGGCTTCGCGGTTATTGTCGCATTTATATGGTTTGGGCGCGATCCGAATTATCGACTGCTGGCCGGAGGCGCTTTTGTCGTCTGCACGGCGCTAGGCGGCTATGGTTTGCTTTTTGGGCCCGTGTTGGCGAGGCGTGGCCTGGCCTTGATGCTCGAACGCCTGGACTTGGCCAAGTCCTACCCGCTGCGTGGCTGGCAGATTGTTTTGGGGGAAATGATGTGTCCGGTCACGTTGCTCTGCGTATTTGAATGGATCGTCCTGACGCTGATGGCCGTGGCTGCCAGTTTTCTGCAAACGAACGCGGAGCTCCCTCGCATGGTTTTGTTGGGAGGACTTGTTTCGGCCTGGCTGTTGATTGTGCCGCTCTCGGTCATGTTGTTCACGTTGAACTACGCCGGTGCACTTTTGTTTCCAGCCTGGATAAGCACCACGGTACAAACAGGCGGAGGTCTGGAGAAAGTGGGGCAACGGCTGATTTTTATGGCGGGCTATTTGATTCTTTTGCTAGTCACTTTATTGCCCGCCGTGGTGTTCGGCGCGGTGCCGTTTTTTATAACCAAGTGGCTGTTCCAAAACCTCCCCTTGGCCATAGTATTTGGCTCCTTGACCGCCTGCGCGGTGCTGGTGGGCGAGCTAGCGGCAGCACTGTGGTGGCTAGGGGAACGGTTCGAAAAATTCGACCTCTCGGCGGAACTGCCGCGATAGCGAGAAGTTCGGCGGCGAAAAGCATTTGCCTTCCCTGTGCCATCGCCAAATTTTGGCTGCCACAAAATTTCCCAATGCCCAAGAAAGTTTTTGTCACCGGTTGTTTCGATCTGCTGCACAGCGGCCACGTCGCCTTCATGAAGGAGGCTTCATCGTATGGGGATCTGTACGTCTGCATTGGCAGTGATGAGAACGTTTTTTCGCTGAAGGGGCGTTATCCGGTGAATTCACAAGACGAGCGCAAGTACATGATTGAATCGCTCGGCTGCGTGAAAGAATGCCGCGTAAATACCGGCATGGGCATCATGGATTTTCTCAATGAAATCCGCGATATTCAGCCCGACGTTTTCATCGTCAATCAGGATGGTTCGACCCCGAGCAAGGAGCAACTTTGCCGCGAGCTCGACATTGAATATCACGTTTTGCGGCGCCTTCCCCACGGTGGGCTGCCGGTGCGAAGCACGACATCTCTACGCAACGAGTGCACAATTCCTTTCCGTATAGATCTGGCGGGTGGTTGGTTGGATCAACCGTTTGTTTCCAAGTTTTCCCCGGGACCGGTGCTGACAATTTCCATCGAGCCATCCTACGAGTTCAACAGCCGCAGCGGCATGGCCTCCAGTACCCGCGCGAAGGCCATTGAGCTTTGGCGCACGGCCTTGCCGCAGGGCAACAAGGAGCAAATCGCCAAGATCCTTTTCTCCTACGAAAACCCCCCTGGCACCAAGGAGGTCGCTGGGTCGCAGGATGCGATCGGCATCGTTTATCCAGGATTGAACCGCCTCGATTACAACGGCGCGCATTGGCCCTACAAAATTGAGACGAACAACGACGAAGAGGTTCTCAGCTGGCTCGAAAGCCGCCTCTATCTCGTGTCGCTTGGACCGCGTGCTTCGGGCTACAGCGTACTGGCCGACACCAATATCACACCGGCAAAAGCCAAGGCGCTTTCCGACGCGGCCGAAACTTGCTGGCAAGCGATCGCGCGCAGGGAATCGGCCGCCTTTGGCAAGGCATTTACGGCCTCGTTGGAGGCGCAAGTGGCGATGTTTCCGCACATGTTGACCGACAATATTCGCGACCTGATCGACACCTATCGCGGGGTCGCGCACGGCTGGAAACTCAGCGGCGCTGGTGGCGGTGGTTACCTCGTGCTTGTGGCTGACGAACCAATTAAAAACGCCATACAAGTCAAAATTCGCAGGCACCACGCGACGTTCTGAGCATGCGAGGGAAGGCGCGATTGCACGGCGACAGCGTGTATTGTGCTTATTCCACCGATAGAATCTGTTGTTTTACAATGCGGCCCGCGGATTGCGTTGCGAGGGTTTCGCCAGCGTTTTTGCCAAGTAGCTGTCGGCCGAGCGGTGATTGTGGCGTGATCACGATGTAGTCGAGGCCGTCGCAGGTGATCTCAAGGCCGCCATTGCGCGGTCCGAGGAAATAGCGGAGTTTGCGTCCGGCGATTTCGAGTGTGACGACGGCGCCGAGAGTGATGGGTTGTTCTGCAGCGAGATTTGGGAGCGTCAGACTCTGGTAAAGCGCAATGCTTTCCTGCAATTCCGCGGCGAGCCGCGCCTGACCTTCGGCGAGGTACGCGGCTTCCTGCGAATGCGTATCGTACTTGTTCTCAGGTTTGCTTTCTTCGTGGGTCGCTTCGTCGCGGGCGAGCAGCGCGGCGCGAGTTTGGTTGTCGAGCTCGGTTCGGATTTTTTCAATGATGGCCTGACGAAGACGCGCTTTGTCCATCGCGCGACAAAAGCGAACACCGGGCCCGATTCAAGCGGACTCGCGCAGGGCAAGAAGTTGTTGCACGCGCTCGACGAGCTTTTTCGGGCTGAAGGGCTTAGTCACGTAATCGAGCGCCCCGAGTTCGAGGCCGAGATTGCGAGCGTCGGTGGTCGCCCACGCGGAAAGAATGACGATGGGGATTGTGGCGGTCGCGGGCTGGCGCCGGAGGATTTCGCAGATGCCAAAACCATCGATATCCGGCAACATGAGATCCAGGATGATCAAATCCGGCGGCCGATGGGCGATCGATTCGAGGGCAGCGCGGCCACTCGATGCGGTGATCACGTCGAACCCCGCCCGCGAAAGATGAAAATGGACGAGGTCGGTGACATCCCGCTCGTCATCAACGCTCAAAATGGTGGATGGCATCCCTGAATTTTGGCTGTTTTGGGTGTCATTTGTGCGACGGAAGGGTCACAAATGAGTCAAACCACCCAAGTATGGACACATCCGCGGTTTCGCAGGCAAACTGCTGAAAAAAGAGTTAAAACACATTATCTTCCTTTTTATCTCGCGAGAATGCCCCGAATAAATAATTCAACTCTCTAGCTCAACGTACCTTAAAGTCACCCTTTTGCATGGCTCGTAAAATTAGTTTCCTCAATTACAAGGGTGGTGTCGGCAAGACATCGCTCATTGTGAACATTGCTGCATGTCTGGCCAAAGAGGGTAAGCGCGTACTGCTTTTTGACTTCGATACTCAGTCCAACGCGAGCATTTGGTTGTTGCGACTTGAGCGGTGGAACAAAATCAACACCTCCGGCGAAGGCGCGATCTACTCAATTTTTCAGCCCGGCAAGGCTCGCGTGAAGGATTTGATTATCCCTTCGGTGGTCGAAGGTAAGAACGGCGAAAAACTGCTTCCCACGCTCGATCTTGTTCCGACGACATTCAACCTCGTCGATCTCGAAAACGAATTCGAAATCAATCCGAAGCGTCCGCCCTACGTGATTTTTCAGGAGCAGATCGCGGAGATCGAGTCCAACTACGATTTCATCCTTTTCGATTGCCCACCGAATATCCTGCGAGCTTCGCAGTGCGGCATTTTCTGTTCGAACGAAGTGTACGTTCCTTCGAATCCCGACGCCCTCAGCTTGATCGGCTTTACGCTCCTCATCGAAAAACTCGGCAAGTTCCACCAGCTGTCGGCCAGTTTCCGCACCGTTGAAATGGGCGTGCCTGCCCAAGTGCGCGGCATCATTTTCAACTCGATCAAGACGAACGTCGACATCGAGGTGCCGAAGATGCGAATGCAGCTTCGCCTTAACCAATTTCGCACCGCCAGACGCGTTGCGCAAAGTGCCAAGATTTTCGAAAACCAGGTTCGCGATGCGATGGTTGTGCGCCGCGCCGTCACCCTCGGCCTGCCCGTCGCACTCGTCGGCCAGGAGGCGCAGCAGGAGGATAATGTCGCCCATGACTATCGCAAAGTCGCGAACGAGATTCTCACTCACTCGCCCGAAGTCTGAGCCCCTGTATCCAAAAATCCATGACACCCGATCCTGATCAATCCCTTCAAGCCGGCGGCGAACCGGCGAACGAGCTGCTCCGGCCGGAATGGGAGAAGGTCCGCCGTGCCTTTAAGAACTCCATCATGGTCGACACCGCGCTCAACAGCCTGGCGCAAAATCTCGACGGTCCCGACTGGCCCGTGAGCGGCGCGGACGAGACTCCTTCAAAATACATCGACCTTTCCTACGACGAGCTCATTGCCACGCCCGGTCTTGCCGGACACCCGAAGCGCATTGAACTCCTGATTACGATTCTTCGCGAGACGCAGGCTTTCGACGATCCCTTTGGCGATATGGTTTCCGAAACCGCCGAAGTCGCCGACAAGGACAATCCCATCCTTAAGAACATGGCCAAGCTTGGCATTCCCGAGGATTTTCCGCTTTCGCTCGTGGCCCTCCTCCCGGAGACTCGCGACTACTGCAATCTCGAAAATCTCGTCACGCTGCGTGACTTCGCCCTTTTTGCGCAAAACCTCTCGCAAACCGTGGTGGTCAGCGGCGATTTTCGCGCTTTCCTGAACGCCCTCTCGCACATCGACGAAGCCACGCTGACGTTGTACATGCCTTTCCGCCCCGGCTCGAAAGGGCTGCATCTCCTCGAAGGCATTGCTCTCACGGTTCGTGCCCAAGCCGACGAAGTCCAAGCCGCCCTCGCTCAACGCTACGGCGCCCGACTTGGCACCAGCGACATGGCTGCTGCCGCGCATGCTTCCAGTCTGGAGACGACCGCGATCGAGCAAATGCTCGCCCAGCAGGCCGCCGCCTACATCGAGTATTTTCAGGCCGATCTCGCTGTCATGCAGCAACAGATCGACGACGGCGAACCTCTTAGCCGCATCGCCGCAGTCCTGCGGAGTCCTATTTTGGAGACCGTGGTTACCGGTTTGCTCAAACCCTACCTGCGCATGCTGGCGCCCGCCGCGCCTGCCCGCACGACGGCACCGCCGGTCGACGAGGCCGCTCCGGTTAAAAAACGTGGTTTCTTCACGACCCTTGGTCGTTTCTTTAAATAATGCGGTGCTCGTGCCGATAAAATCAGGTTGTCCATGTCGAATGAGCTCCCGCAGCAGCCGAAAGTGGTGATCAAATTTCCGCCGCGCCCGCCCACAGAAAGGGCGTTGGTGCTGCCGCGGCGCCCCTTGCGGTCGCCCTTTGAAGTTTCGGAAGCGACAGCGGAAACCCAAAAGGCAATCGAAGCCATTCGCTCCGCCACGCGCAATCCGTGGGCAGACAGCAGCGGCAGTGGCGCGGCTAATCCGCTTCCTGAGCTGGAAAAATCCCTCAAGCAGCTCGCGACAAAACTCGAAGAGCGCGAACGTTTCCTGCAAGACCTTGAAGCCCGCCTAGCCGATCGCGAACGCAATCTCGCCGAGATGGAAACCCTGCTCAAGGCTCGCGAGTCGCTCCTTGAAGCCGCCAAAATGAAAAAGACTACGGGCGGCGATTCCCGACAACTCTCCAAGGAAGAACAAAACGCGCTCGAACAGCTGAAAGCCGAAGTCGAACGTCAGCAGCAGTCGCTCGAACAACAACGTGAAGCCCTGCACGAACGCGAAGCCTTCCTCGACGACAGTGAAAGCAAACTTTTCGAAAAAGTGCAGCAGCAGCAGGAAAAAGAAACCGAGCTTGAGCAACGCGAGGAAGACCTCGTGAAACGCGAACAACGCCTGCTCGAACGTGAGGCTGCGAACGATCCGAAACTCGCCGCCGCACTGGCTGCCGACAAAGCCGCGCGCAAAAAATTCAGCGATTTCAACGAGTAGTTTCCCCGCGAGCTGACCGAAGTTCTGCTTTGCCGATTATGGCCCTTTAGACACGGGTTGGAGAATTTGTGCGGTGATTTGTTCAAAAACTGCAAATCTCCTTGATGGGGGTGCTATCTCACTCTGGACTGGCCGCAATGGAATCGGTACGTTTTCCCCTTTTTATCATGCACGCAGTGTCCTTCCGTAGTTTCGCCCGGCTCGTCTGCCTGATTCTTTTCACAGGCCTTTCTGCCATCGGGGCACAAAACCTTGCAGTTCTCTCACCTGAGACAAAAGAAGTCGCCGCTTCCGGCGCGAGCTACACGCTCAAAGTCGAGGCTTCCTCCGACTGGGCCGCGGAAACCGATGTCAACTGGCTCGCTCTCTCTCCAGGCAAAGGCACAGGCAATGGCGAGATCGAAATTATTGTCGCGCCAAACTCCAGCAATGCCCCACGCCAAGCCAAGATCACCATTGGCGGTCAGGTTCATACGGTTGTCCAGAAAGGCCGTACCGCGACAATCACGTCTTTTGCGCAAACCACACAAAATGCACAAGCTGCCACGGGAGCCGTTGCAAAGAAGGATATCGTAGCGGAGGCTCTTGGCGTCGATTATGTGACCGATCCTGCTATCACCACCGCGCTTCAACATTTTGGACAAATTAATGCCATCGCTTTTTGGCCCCAAGTAAACCCAACCAGCGTTTATGTGGCCGGAAATTTCACAACCGTTGGCGGCCAAACTCGTTCGGGGGTGGCCCGTTTTAACTTGGCCAACTTGACCGATGGAGCGGATTTCAACACTGGTTCGGGTTTCGACGGAGAAGTCCGCGCCATCGCAATCCAATCTGATGGGAAAATTATCGTGGGTGGTGATTTTGGTTCCTACAATGGCGCAGCAGTGGCGCGCATCGCTCGTCTCAACACAAACGGTACGCTCGATACCAATTTCAATAGCGCTTATACTGCTGCGGACAAGGGCTTCAACGGCAGCGTCTACGCGCTCAAACTGCAACCAATTGGTACAAGCCAGTACGTCGTCGTTGGCGGTGCTTTTACTAAGTACAACGGTTCGGCGCAAAACTATCTCGTGCGCTTAAAACTCACGGGCGCCGCCGACGACGGTGCCATCGATACGGCATTTGCCACAGGTACCAACCTCGATGGAGCTGTGTATGCGATCGATCTTCTCAACTCCACCAATCCAAGTCGCGTTGTCATTGGTGGTGCCTTTACTAAATACAACGGTACGACACGCGGTCGCATCGCCCGCCTCAACGGAGCCGATGCGTCGCTAGATACAGCTTTTGCTCCAGCTGGCAGCGGACTGAACAGTATCGTCTATTGCGTCGCTGTGGTGCAAAACGCCAACCAGTCTGATGACGGCTATGTTGTCGCTGGCGGTTTGTTCGACGGTTATAATGACATTAGTCAGAACCATGTCACACGGCTGAGTTCCACCGGTGCATTGGACACCACGTTCCAAACCAATATGGGTTTTGGAATCACGGGTGTAGTGTATAGCATCGCGATTCAAGCCGATAAACATATCGTGCTGGGTGGTAATTTTACGGCCTACGGTAATGCCACATATGACTCTATCGTTCGTGTCACTCCCGAAGGTAAGGCGGATGGTCCAACCATTTCGACCACCACCAATGGCGTCACAACGGTAACGCAGAATCCGGACTGGTTTAATCCAGGACTTGGTTTCAATAGTAACGTTTACGCAGTTGCAATACTGCCTGATCAAACGATTCTCGCAGGAGGACTCTTTACCAAGTACAACGATCAGCCTGCGCAAGGCCTTGCTCGAATCGCATCAACTGGTCTGAAGCATACACTATCCTCAGCAGAACTCAGGCGCGCTGGCATGGGCTTTATTGTTCCGACCACGGGCAATAAGTTCATTGTGGCAGGTTCGTTCGCGCGCGTGGGCAACGACACGCGTTACGCCGTAGCACGGTTAAATTCCAATGGTACGTCTGATACCTCGTTCTATCTCAACAACGGCTTCGCGGGGAAGGGTGTTAACGCCCTTATCCAACAATCCGATGGAGCGATTCTTATGGGTGGCTCCTTTTATTCACTCAATGGCGCGTCCTACGGCAATATCGTTCGTCTTACAGCCGAGGGCAAAGCTCAGGGTAGCAATTTGACCACGACCTCGTACGATTCAAATACGAGTCAAACCACCACCCTGACACGGGCGTTCGTTGAGACGGCTGGCGATCCTAACCTCGGCAAGGTCAAAGTTACGAAAACGATTACTGATGCGAATGGCAACAAGGTGGGATCTGATTCGGAATACTACTTGGATAACGCCGATTGGTTTCTCAACAACGGCGGCTTTAACAAGCCCGTCCACGCCCTGCTAATTACCGACAATCTCGGACACATTCTTGCCGGAGGCGAGTTTACCGCCTACGACACCTCCACGCGCAACTATCTCGCACTATTGCGCTCTGACGGCACCCTGGAAAACTTCAATAGTAACGCTACCGGTGGTTTTGATGGAAACGTCTACGCCCTCGCCAAACAAACGGTGGGTACCGCCACTAAATTCATCGTTGGCGGAGCTTTCACGAAATTCGAAGGGGTGGCACGCAATCGGTTGGCGCGTCTAAATGCCGATGGTACCCTCGACAGCACATTCACACTGCAAGGCACCGGCTTCGATGGCGACGTTCGTTGTGTGGCAGTTCAAACCATCACCACGACCGTTGGCACGACGACAACTTCAACGGATTACATCCTGGTTGGCGGTTATTTCAGAAATTATAATGCCACCGACAACAAACGCAGTGGCCTCGTCCGGTTAAAAACCGATGGCTCCCTTGATACGTCCTTCAACGCCCTGAATGCCACAACCAATCCAAACAACGACGGTTTCACATGGCTGGGCCTCGCGCCCAATGTCGAGTCGATCACGGTACAAAGCGACGGGAAGATTCTCGTTGGCGGTGATTTTACGACTTACAACGGAGCCTCCACAACCAACACGGGGATCGTTCGTTTGAATCAAGATGGCGTTCGTGATGGGACCTTCACGGTAAATGGTGGCGCAGGCCTGACTGATGGTTATGCCCGGCAGATTCTTGTCAGCAGCGACGGCGCGCGGCTATATCTTGCAGGGGCGAGCACGTCTTCCCAGATTGGCGTGGCGGTATTGACCAGTTCGTCTTCGTCTTCCTCATCGAGCAGCAGCTCTTCCTCGTCAAGCAGCTCATCGTCTTCTTCATCGTCGAGCAGCAGTTCCTCTTCCTCCAGCAGTTCTTCGTCGTCGAGTAGTTCAAGTTCATCGTCATCCGGAGCCGCCACTTCCGATAGCGGTGGCGGTGGTGCATTGGGTTGGTACTATTTCGCGGCTCTTGGTCTCGCGCTTGGCCTTCGCCTAAATCGGCGTCGTTGCTGATTTCGTTGAACTTGCGCCCGCAACCATGAAGGTCGCCTGCATTCTCGGATTTTTCCTCTTACTTTCGCCGTTTTCCATGGCGAAGCCGGGAGTGAGTGCGGAAACGAACCAACTGGCTTTGAGTGTCGGCGCCTCCGGCATTTTTGACACCGAGCACAATCTCACATTTGTCGCCGAGTATCGGTTTGGTCGCGACTGGCACGGCATCCACCCTTGGATCGGTATGAGTTGGGCTACGGATGGCGCGGTCTTCGCCGGCGGAGGTATTCTATATTCGATCGCGCTTGCCGGTGGCGATTGGCGACTCACTGCGGGTGCGGGACCAGGCTATTATGAACGTCATCAAGGCACCGATTTGGGCAGCCATTTGGAATTCTGCACGTTTGGAGAAATTTCCCGCAACATGTCATGGGGACATCGGGTCATGGTTAGGCTGATGCATATCTCCAACGGTGGCCTGACCGAAAGAAATCCAGGCAACGAACTTCTTTTGCTCGGCTACGCTATGCCCTTGCCATAACCGCCCAAATTCCGCTGCATTCACCCTTTTCCCGCAACCTTCTTAAACTCCACGCATCGTTGGTAGAGCGTTACATGAATCATCTCCGTTTTCATCTTTTCCTAGTTAGTTTGATGTCGTTGGTTGCGATCCCTGTTTTCGCCGACGAAACCACAGCGATCCTGCCGGAAAAAGAAGAAGATATTCCTGTGGAGTTTATTCCGACGCTGGACACAACAATTTCTGTGGGCTTGCGCCGCCTTAATAGCGGTCCGAAAGTTCGCTTCGGGAATCTCGGTGGGTTAGGCCAGCCGATAACGGTCAATCCCAACGACACGACTCCTGGTTTTCAGTCACACTATTACACAGACGGCGTGGTCAATGCCGACTCTCACTACGGCGCCGAGATGATCACGCCCGGCGTGGGCATTGGCGGCGAATATAGCACCAATGATTTTATCGCCGTAAGAGGTGATGGAGGAAAGACCATCACTGTCTACACGAGGATTGCGACTGCCGTATTAAATCCGGACGGGACTGTGTTCAAAAATTCCGACGGCACGTACGTTCCTAATACAGTTTCAAAAGGAAGCGACGGAAACACGGTGCAGAATATTGATTATACTTTTGCCTCCACGGCGAAGTTTCTTGCGTACCAGCCAGGCCAGACGCGCAGTTGGAGCGCTCTGAACAAATCTCAGCTCAAGGCGGACGGTACCGTGGAAATGCACGCTGACGGCATTATGACTTCGGGCGCCTCGCTTGAGGCCGATAGTAGTTCCAGCACCGGGTTTGACGTAAACGTTGAGCGTCGTCTCGGCAAACGAGGTCGTCTCGATTGGGGCGTTTCGGCCGGTTTAAATTTCGCCTATATTAACGCAAAAGCGTCCGGCGTTTTCCCAGCTTTTCTGTTACGGACAACTGATACCTACCGCATGGTGGACACTGGTTTTAACCACAATGCCATCATCAACCGCACGGTCGATCCCGCGCAGCCTAATGGCATCACCGGTCAAACTGATCTCGCGGTGAAACTCTATAGTGATCCTTCCGCACCGGTTTGGAGATACGTCGATGCGACGACTGCGCCCGTCAATGTGACTAGCGGAGCGGATCTTTCTACGGCAACTCCTTTGGCCTATGGTTATACGCCGGGCCAAGCCACGATTGCAGGAGTCGTCATGATCCATGGAAACTATCAACTTAAGGGCTCCTATATGCTTTCGCATGTTGGACCTTCATTCCGATATAACTTTAACGATCGTTGGGCGGTCAGCGGTACGGTGGGTTTGGCTCTTGGCTGGATCGGTACGAACTTTTACTCCACGGAATATTACAATACTTGGAACGACGTTCCCGTGGCATTACGTCCCGATGAAGAAGGGAACACGACGGAGTACCATTGGAACGAATCAAATTCCACCCACAAATTCAGATTGGGTCTCTACTACGATATCAATTTGGAATATTGGGTAACTGACCGAACGGGCTTTTATGCCGGTATTACCGGGCAAAGTCTGCGCGATTTTACCCAACGCCGACTGGGCGACCGCGTTGATCCACGAGATCCCTCTAAAATCATTCCTGGTCGAACAGCTACCATCGATATGGGTCAGGGTGCGGGCTGGACCATTGGTATTCGTACCCGCTTCTAAATCGGAATCTGGCACTCACGGTGCTCGCGTCGCCTAGCGATCAGGCGATTGCCAAACCACAAGAAATCGACAGCGTCTTTGGTGGATGCGACGTTGAGCGTCCTGCGTTTGCTTTCTGTTACGACCCCAGCTTTGTGTAATCGAGCACGGTGTGGCTGATATGGCCGGCGGCGAGCGCCTTGCGGTCGGTCAACGGTTGTTCGGGGGAGATATCCTGGCCGAGTTTAAAAACGAAACGGTGGGTGCCATCGTCGGCCTGTGGACTGAAAAGTCCCGGGATGATCACTCGCGCGGGCACGGTGCGGCGGACGTCAGTGTCTCCCGTGCACGGATATGGGAAGTTGACGTTGTGGACAATGAAGCTCTGTGCGGCGGTGGCGTGGGCGAATTTCGGGATGAACTTGGCAGCATGGGCGCAAGAGGCGCGAAGGGTGGCGAGAACCGCCGGACTGGATTTTCCTTTGTTCCTGCGGACTTGTTCGAATTCTTCGAGTGGCAAATCTTGGGAGAGCGCGATGGCGGGCAAGCCGTGGACGGCGCCTTCGAATGCTCCCGCGATCGTGCCACTGGCCAGCATAAAACCGATGCTGGCGTTGAAGCCGAGATTCACGCCGCTGACCACGGCATCGGGGCGTTCCGGCAGCAGATGGGCAATGCCGATATTGACGCAATCGCTCGGCGTCCCGTCGACAACCCACGTAGGGCAGCCAAGGTCCGCGATCTTCAGGTTTGGATGAAACCGGGCGATGACGGGATTTTGCGGCGCCGATCCAGCTTTGTTCGGTCTTCGGTGCGACGACGTAAACTTCATTGCCTGCATGACGCAGGGCATGCACGAGTTCGTGCAGAAAGACACTTTCGATACTATCGTCGTTGGTAAGAAGAAGGCGCATGGTGCGAGAAAGGACGAGAGTGAAGGTGGAACGCAGGAAAGTCAGGAACGGAAATCAATTTTTTGGAACGAATGGACGGGGTGCTTGGAAGCGCGAAAATTTCGCCGGTATTTCCGAGTTCCTTATTCAAAAGAAAAAGCCGAAGGCCTGAGCCTTCGGCTGCGAAAAAGAGCAGGATCAAAAGAATGACGAACGTTAGCTGTCAGCGCGCGGCGTCGGGAAAAATGGCGATCACTTCGACTTCGATGACGTGTTCGGGTTGGAAGAGACGAGCGACTTGGACCCAGGTCGCGGCGGGGAAATCTGTTCCATAGTAGCTTTTGCGAACATTTGCGTTGGCTTTGAGCGCTTCGATGTCGGTGGTATAAATGGTTTCCTTAACCACGTGTTGGAAGCCAAGGCCGTGCGCGGCGAGGGTTTTGGCAACGTTGTCGTAGGATTTCTTGATGGCCGCGGGCATGGCACCGCCACCGGTTATGCCGGAAACATAAAGCGTGTTTCCTACGCGGACGGCCTGGGTGTAACCGATCTCATTTTCCCAAGGACCTCGGTTAAACTTTTTTTTGGCGAGTGAAGGTTGTTCGGTGACAGCGGGGACGGCCGGTGCATCCGCAGCGATGATGGTCGAACTCACGATGGCGAGTACGGCGAGAAAGATGAAAAGGCGCGAGAGGGAGTTTTTCATGTTGTTCTATAAACACCTAATCCCGCTAAAACCCTTTTGTTGGCAATAAAAAAGCCGGAGGCGATGAAGCTCCCGGCTGGAGAAACAGTAAGATGCAGAGAATGAAGAACGGTTAGCTGGCGGTCGGCGCAGCCGGAGCGGCGGGCGCTTGTTCGCCTTGCTTCTGGGCTTCCATTTCCTTCAAGGCGGCTTTGCGCGAGAGCCGGACTTTGCCGGACTTCTCGTCGATGCCAATGCACTTTACCCACATCTCATCGCCAACTTTGCAGACGTCCTCGGTGCGGCGCACGCGGAAGTCGGCGAGTTCGCTGATGTGGCAGAGGCCTTCCTTACCGGGCAGGCACTCGACAAAAGCGCCAAACTCCTTGGTGCCTTTGACGACACCGCGGTAGAGCTTGCCGTTTTCGATCTGGGCGCCACCGCCGCAGAGGACGTCGATTTCCTGCACGGCGCGGTTCATCGCATCGGCATTGTTCGAGTAAATGAACACCTTGCCGGAATCGTCTTCGGCAATGTCGATCTGCGCACCGGTCGTTTCCGTGATGCGGCGGATCGTTTTGCCACCGGGTCCGATGAGCAGGCCGATCTTTTCGGGATCGATCTGGATCGTCTGGATGCGAGGAGCGTACTTGCTGAGGTCGGCGCGCGGAGCGGGCAGGGCGGCAAGCATGGTCTTGAGGATTTCGACGCGGGCGTCGCGAGCTTGGAAGATCGCGGTCTTGGCGATTTCGAAGGGCAAGCCGTTAATCTTGAGGTCGAGTTGGAAGCCGGTGATGCCCTTGGTGGTGCCAGCGAGCTTGAAGTCCATGTCGCCGAAGTGATCTTCCTCACCGAGGATGTCGGTGATGGTGACCCACTTTTCAATCGAGCCGTCGGCGGCGTTCTGGGTCATGAGACCGCAGCTGATGCCAGCGACCGGAGCGATGATCGGCACGCCAGCGTCCATGAGGGACAAGCAGCCGCCGCAGATCGAAGCCATCGAGGTCGAGCCGTTGGAGGCCATGATCTCGGAGACAACGCGTATCGAATAAGGGAATACATCTTCGGGCGGGAGCACCGGGACGAGCGAGCGCTCGGCGAGGGCACCGTGGCCAATTTCGCGGCGACCGGGGGAGCCGAAGCGACCGGTTTCACCGACGGAGAATGGCGGGAAGTTGTAGTGGAGGATGAAGCTCTTGGACTTCGCACCGCCGGTGAGGCCGTCCATTTCCTGGGCTTCCTTAGTCGGCCCGAGGGTGGTGAGGGCGATGTTCTGGGTGTCGCCGCGCTGGAACATGGCCGAACCATGCACGCGAGGCAAAACGCCAACCTGCGAGCTCAGCGGACGGATGTCCTTCTGGCCGCGTCCGTCGGCACGCACGCCTTTTTCGAGGACGGTCTTGCGGTAGGCTTTGTATTGGAGGTCTTCGAAGACGACGTTGAGGTCGACATCGGTGAATTTGTCAGCGCCGAGTTCGGCGGTTAGGGCGACCTTGGCTTCTTCCTTGAGGAGTTTGACGGCGGCACCGCGAGCGGCCTTTTCCTTGCCGAAAATGGCGGTGGCGAGGCGTTCGGCGGGAACGACGCGCTCGATGATGGCGCGGGCCTCGGGCGTGGCGCCGACGAGGGCGAACGTGGCCTTGGGCTTGCCGCAGAGAGCGACGAGTTCCTTGATGGCCTTGATAATCGGCTGGATGGCCTGCTGGCCGAACGCGAGGGCTTCGACGAAGCGCTCTTCGGTGATCTGGTCCGCCGAACCTTCGATCATCAACATGTCCTTCTCGGTGCCGACGTAGATGAGGTCGAGCGAGGAGGAATACATCTGTTCGATGGTTGGGTTGGCGACGAACTGACCGTCGATTTCGGCAACGCGAACGGCGGCAATCGGGCCGGCCCACGGAATGTCGGAGATGGCGAGAGCGGCGCTGGCGCCGTTGACCATCGGGATATCGGCTTCGTTAAGCTGGTCGGCCGACATGAGCTGGCCGATGATCTGCACTTCATTGAGGAAACCCTCGGGGAAGAGCGGGCGGCAAGGACGGTCGCAAAGACGCGACGTGAGAATTTCTTTTTCGGAAGGACGTCCTTCGCGTTTGAAATAGCCACCGGGGAAACGGCCGGCCGCGGCGTATTTTTCGCGGTAGTCAACGGTGAGCGGGAAGAAGTCCTGGCCGGGTTTCATGCTCTGCGCGACGCAGGCGGTGACAAAGACGTTGGTTTCGCCGACGTTGACGTTGACTGCGCCGTTGGCGAGTTGGGCGTAGGAGCCGGTGGAGAACGTGATCCCGAGTTCCGGGACCGTTACGATATGTTTCTGATTCATTTTATTCTTATGCGGATTGTGCGTCTCGGATAGATCGAACGGGATCGCGGCGCACGGCGGACGGGTTCGGGGTTTGCGCCTCCCGGATGAGAAGCGGCCAACGCGGGTTTTGGGTGCGCGGGACTTGATGGGCGGTAACCGGCCCTTGCATCCTCGGTCTAATCGACCAGAGAGATTTCCGTTTGGCCCCGAAGTTTCGGGGAAATCCCAAATTCCAATGTTCAAATCCCAAAAGAGTGTGCGCCGGAGGTGCTGAGCTTTTGAAATTTGGATTTTGGAGTTTTGTGATTTCCGCGCTTTGAGCGCGGGGGCAAGCGGAAATGTCCCGGTGCGATTGCGAGTGTCGTAATGACAACGGGCGATCCGCGGATCGGATCGCCCGTGTGCTAAAACTGGTTACTTGCGGAGATTAAGCTTTTGCAGGAGCTCGTTGTACTTCGGAAGATTGTGTTTCTTTAGGTAATCGAGCAACTTACGGCGGCGGCTGGCCATCTGAAGAAGGCCGCGGCGGCTGTGGAAGTCTTTACGATGGGTGCGCAGGTGCTCAGTCAAGTGATTGATGCGAGCGGTGAGAAGCGCAACCTGGACCTCGGAAGAACCGGTGTCCTTGTCGTGGGTTTTGTATTCGGCGATGATTTCTGGTTTTACTACGGTAGACATGGTTTAATTGTTGAGTTTCACGACTGTAGGGGATTTTTGAGTCCCGTGTCACCCGCCTTACGGCCGGTGCCACCGTTCCAATCCCACGGGATGTGAGACCAGTCATGGTGGGAGTCCGCAACCGACGGACTTCCACTAACGCAAGGTATATGTATCCCGACTGGGGGCAGGGGGTGCAAGCGAAAATTTGGGCGAGGCACTGAGAACTTTGTTCTGGGATGCAAATAAGCGGGAAATGGAAGTGGGGAGGTTCGTCAAAGGATATTTCGGATCATTTGTGAGTTCCTTTATTCCAGAATCTTGAACAGTTCCTAGCCGGCGCGGACGTTGATTTCGCGAACATGGGCGCAACCTGGAAGCTTTTGGATTTTTTCGACGATGAGTTTGCGATGATGGAAGAGTTCGTTGCGAACGACGGCGTGCGAGGTGAGCACGACGAGGGAGCGTTCGCGTTCGATACGGGCTGGGTGCGAATACTGGGCGTTGGCATGGCCGACGAGCTCAGGCCATTTTTCGCGAATGGTCTGCTCGGGCGAGTCGCGACCGATTTGGTTTTTGACGAGAATCTCCTCGATCAACGGCCCGAGGTCTTTGGTTGGGCGTTTGCGCATGCCGGGAGGATTTTCGTTCGGCAGGCGACGGAGGGAGGCGATGAGTTCCTCGGCGGTGCGGCTGAATTCTTTGGGATCGTCAGCCATGGGGCGGGGACGGCGGTTTTTGCGCGCGCTCGTGTTCGTAGAGGCGGCTGTAGCGGACGAACGTGCCGAAGGCGGTGGCGGTGGCAATATACAGTCCCGGGAAGCCGTCGAGAAAGCCGAGCTTGAAAAAGTAAGCGCGTTTGAAACGCCAGGACGCGCGGAAAATGGCGGCGAGGGCGGAGAAGCGGCCGCCTTTTTCGATCTGTTGCTTCACGAAAAGATCCGCGAAAGGCGTGATTTTTGCGACGTGGCTGGAAAGCGTCGGGAACGAATAGTGGTGCAGGTCGCCGTGGAGTTTGGCGATAGGGCCTTGAACAGCAATTTTTTCGTGCACGTGGGCGTCTCCGCCCCAACGGGCCTTGGTGCGATCGAAGAGGCGCAAACTGTAGTCGGGATACCAATCGCCATGACTGATCCATCGGTCGATGAACCAGACCTTGCGGGGAAATTTGGCTCCGGCAAATTGGTTGAGGTCGGGGCGGGCGATAAAAGTTTCGATGGAGGTGCGGAGGGCGGCCGAAACTTCTTCGTCGGCGTCGAGCGAGAGAACCCAGTTGTGCGAAGCGAGATCGAGCGCGGCGTTTTTGGTGTCGCGGTAACCGCGCCAGGGTTGTTCGAAAACCTTTGCACCATGGTTGCGAGCGATGATGGCGCTATCGTCGGTCGTATCGTTGAGAAGCACCACGATTTCTGCGACCCAGCCCTGCACGCTGGCGAGGCAACGCGGGAGATTGTGCGCCTCGTTTTTGGCAATGATGACGACGGAAAGCGGAAGGGCGGAAGCCATGAAACTCCTTCTAGCGAAGGCGGCGGTTGGCAGAAAGTCGAGCCAGCTTGTGTCGAGGCAGGCGTGCGACGTCGGGGCACGGCACGAAATGGATTTGCAGTGCGGGCGGAAAGCAGCGGTTTTGGAGGGGCATGAAAGTTGCGATTGTCATCCCTGTTTTAAATCAGCTCGCGTACACGCAAGGCTGTTTGAGCAGTTTGGCGGACGACATTGCGGCCGGGGTGAAAGTGATCGTGGTCGACAATGGCTCGACGGATGGCACGGGCGAATGGTTGAAACAGATTCGTGGAATCACAGTGATCGCGAATGCGGAAAACCGAGGTTGTGCGCCCGCCTGGAATCAAGGGTGCCGGGAAGGGAAGGAGGCGGACTGGATCGTGGTGCTCAACAACGACGTGCTGCTGCCGACGGGGTGGTTGGGCAAATTGATCGGCGCAGCGGAACGTGCGGGGCTCGATGTGGTTTCGCCGGCGATGCGCGAGCGGGAGCAGAATTATCCATTTTCTGAATACGCGGCGGAGTACATGGAGCGCATGAAAGGCGTGACAAGGCTGGGCGTTGCGCACGGAGTGTGTTTTGCGGTGAGCCGAAGAGCTTTTGAAAAGGTTGGAGAGTTCGACGAAGCGTTCCGCATCGGGCAGTTCGAAGATAGTGATTTTTTCCGCCGGGTGAAACTGGCCGGGCTGAAGCTGGGCACAGTGGGCGACAGTTTTATCCATCACTTTGGTTCGGTGACTCAGGACGCATTGCGCAGTTCGAAAAAAACGCGGCCCTACGAGGCGGAAAATCGCGCCTATTTTAGGAAAAAATGGAAAATCGGATGGCTGAGGCGCCGCTGGGAAAAGTTTGTCTCAAGGCGTCGGTTGGCACGCTGGCGTGATCGTGAACTCGCGGTGCATGGCCGCACGCTCCACGAAAAATGGGAAGACGGTGGATGGAAGGCGTTTTAGCCTTCGATGGCCGGCATTTCTTGCAAGATGCGGCGCCGAAGCGGGGTTAAGCAACGCAACAGGTTACTTTGCTTTGTTGATGATCTGCTGCCGGACGGCGTTGAAAACCTGTTCGATGCTCAGGTGACGTACGCAGTGGTTGTGGTAGGAGTCGGAGGGCACGCAGAAATTTGGAGATAGGCACGGGTTGCAGGGCATCGGAGCCTGCAAGGTGATGTGTTGTTCGCCGAAGGGCCGCCAGGCAGTGACGCTTTGAGAGCTGAAAAGGGCGACAACGGGAGTTCCGACGGCCGCGGCGAGATGCATCGGGCCGCTGTCGTGGCAAAGGAGCGTATCGGCAGAGACGAAAAGTGCGGCGAGTTGGGGAATTGTGAGGCGCTGATCGACGGCCGCGGCGGGCATCGGAAGTCGGGATTGGATGTCGGCGACGACATTTTTTTCGCCAGGACCTGCAACCAGAATGGGAGTGAGACCGTTGGTTTGAAATTGCGCGATGACGGCGGCGAAGCGGTCGGCCGGCCAGATACGATGGGGACTTCGGCTGCCGGGATGGATCAGGATTTTAGTTGCACTTGATGGTTGTGTGAAGACGGGCAGCCGCCGAACAAAGTCGAAGTCCTCTTGGCGTGGGACTAGTTTTGGCGCGGTGGACTCGAACGGCACACCGATTTGTTTCAACGCGTGACCGTAGTAATCGGTGATGTGATGCGTTTTGAAAAAGTTGTCGGAAGCGATGGCGTGGTGAGTGTAGGCGCCGGGAGCAACAACGGTCCCTCCATGGTGCAGGGCGACGCGAACGGGAGCTCGCGAAAGCCGGACCACCCAGGCGCTACGTGGCCGGTTGTCGAGATCGAGAACGTGCGTGAAGCGCGATCGACGTAGTTGGAAAAATGTTTTCCACCAGCCTGCCAGACTTGAGGGGACAAAGAATACTTTGTCTGCGTCGGGATTGAGGCTAAGAATCGGCGCAAAGGCCGGATCGACCATGACCGTGAGTTTTGCCTCAGGCCAGTGGTTGCGCAGACTTTTGAGGACCGGGCCGAGCAGCACAATATCGCCGAGATAGCGGCGGCGTATGATCAGGATACTCGGAACATTGGAGGGCGCAGGCATTCGGACCTAATAGAAATGACTTGCTAGTGGTCAGTGTCGAGCGGAACGCAATCCTTGCACAAACGCCATGTGTTCGGTGAATCCTTCGCGCATTTTTCGTCGCAAGATTCTCTTTCTCGTCGAGCGGCTCATATTTTCGAAAGGACGTCGGATGCGGTAATCGAGCCAGGCAAACAGACGCGGAAGTGACGGCAGCTGTGCGCGAAGCCATTCCACTTCCGCCGTGAGTGCCGGCTGAAGGGAATCTTTTTTCAAAAGGTGAATAAGGGCGCGAAAAAGAATTCTCTGCTGTTTGAACGTGCTGAGCGGTCGAGGCTGGCGCTTCGCGAGGAGTGGAAGGTATTCGCGAAGAATGGAGACCATTTCCAAATCGCCGGTCTGCGTGGAGCGGTTGATGGCGGTCTGTTGAACGCCATGTTGGCGGAAACAGCAGAGCGGTTCGTTGGTATAGACGACATCGCCTTTGAGAAGCAGGTGAAACCACATTTCCAAGTCGACGATTTGCTTTAAATTGGGCGTGAAGCCGCGAAGGCCTTGTTCGCGCCGGAACATCACCACGGACGGTTCGCCGATAAGGTTGCAATTTTCAAGAAGGCAGCTGGCGACGAGTGCATGACTTTGGTGTAGTCTGCTGGTTCGCAATTCATCCCAAATCCCGGTAAAACCGGAATGTTCATCAATGGTGAAGCGTGCGGAGACGGCGAGCGAGGCGGCGGGATTTTGGTCCAGTAGTTTGACGAAGCGGCTCAGGGCGGAGGGATGGGCGAGACAATCGTCACCGAAGAGGTAGCGGACGTATTCACCACAAGCTTGCTGGAGGCACCAGTTCCAATTGGCCACCATGCCTAGGTTCGGTTGATGAACATGAACGCGGATACGCGGGTCGCGGGCGGCGTAATCTCGGAGGATGCGCGCAGAGTCATCGGTCGAGCAATCGTCGCTGACGATCAATTCAAAATCGGTAAAGTCCTGCCGAAGCACCGACTCGATCGCCTCGGGCAGGTAGCGGGCGTAATTATAGGTAGGGATGAGGACGCTGACTTTGGGGCTGACGTTGGTCATCCGTGTGAATTCCCATTCAATGCTGGATCCCTGCGGACGTATTTACGCCATGCTCGGCAGGCGTTTTCAAAAGGACGGAAAAAAGAACGACTAAATCGAAAGAACCAAAGCCAATTGCCCAGCAAGCTCCTGACATAAGGGGTGAGAAGCCGTGCGGACTCCGGGATGTCTTTACCGCGTTCCAAAGAGTGCAGAACCCTCGCAAGAAGTCTTTTTTCGCGAAAGGTCAGGTGACTGGAGGAGTGAAGAAATGTCTTGGTGTACTCTTCCGCCAGGCGCACGTGTTCATGGTAGCCGATTTGAGCCCTGCTGTTAGTTGCGGTCTGTTGCCGATCATGGCGGCGGAAATGGCACAGGGCTTTGTCGGTGTAGACCAAGTCGCCACTTTTCAGCAGATGCAACCACATCTCCAGATCGACAATTTGCCTGTAAGTAGGGTCGAAACGGCGGCCGACGGTCGCTGACTTGCGAAACATGACGGCGGTGGGTTCGCCGATGGCGTTTTGAATGGTAAAGAGGCAATGGCGCGCGATGGTGGGACCTTTGTTGAGGCCGTTTTGTTTGATTGCGCTCCAAAAATCGACCTCCTCGTCATTCGAATCGATGATCTGTCGCGCTGAAGTCGAAATGACGGCGCGGGGATTCGAATCCAACATGGTGGCCAGCGTGCTGAGCGCGTTGGAGCAGGCCAAGCGATCGTCACCAAAAATGAATTTAATGTATTCTCCACGCGCTTGTTCGAGGCACCAGTTCCAGTTGGCAACCATGCCTTGGTTCACTTCGTGGATTTTAAAACGAATGCGTTGGTCGCGCGCGGCGTAGGAACGGATAATCTCGGCGGAGAAATCGTCGGAAGCGTCATCGCTGATAATGAGCTCGAAGTCCGGCAGATCCTGGGAGAGCACGGATTCGATCGCCGCGGGCAGATACTCCCCGTAGTTGTAGGTGGGCAACAGCACGCTGACCTTGGGAAGGGCGCCGGGCTTCAGCCAGGGCGCGCGTTTGAGTTCCCAAACGAGGTGGTAGACGTCGGCATGTTCGCGCTTTGCCATCGCCTTTGCCACTTCAGGCGGAAGTTCGGCGAGGGAGTGGTTAAACTCCGTGTTTTCCACCATGTTGCGCACGTAGTGGGCGACATGGGCATGCAGGCCGTTTTGGTGCACGATCTTGGTTAAGTTAACTTTGCTGAAGAAGTGGAGATGTGTCTCGTCGAGAAGTCCAATGCTCCGGTATTCGAAGCGATTTTTCCAAAGCTCGATCAGGATGGAATTGTGACAAAGGTTTGGGACCGACACGACAATGGAACCATCTTCCGTCATCAGCTTGGTGGCCTTGCCGAGTACTTCCGAGGGCTTGTGCAGATGTTCGAGCACATCCGCAAAAATGATGTAATCGAATTTTATCCCTTTGAGTTGTTTTGCCCAGTAGCCGCTTTCGATATTGCCCTCGATTTCGCCAATCAACGCGCGTTCAGAATACTTGGCCGCCTCGGAGCCGCTTTCCGAATCCAATTCGACGATGGTGACCTTGCATTCGAGTTTCTCCTTAAGGTATTTCGTCATTCGCCCATGCGCAGGTCCGAACTCGAGCACTGTGCTGCCGGGTTTAATGCATTTCAGGATGAGGGAGTTCGAATTCGGGGTATCGAGATCGAGTGTGAAATCGTATTTTCGCATGGGCTTTGTCCCAGAGTAACGGGTTTGGCTGGTTTTCTTTGTGGCGTTACGCAGGGTTATCTTTGTCGATTGCAGTCGTGCGACACCAAGCACGACCACGAGTTCAACGAACCTTTCATCCGGGCGATGGTAATAGGGACGATGTGGACCATGTCTGGATCAAGAAAGTTTATCGAGTTCGGAGACGACGATGCATTCGATCATTTGTTCGAAAGGGAGGGTGCTTTCCCAGCCGAGCAGGCGGCGTGCTTTGGATGGGTTGCCGTAGGAGGCGATTGGTTCGACGGCCATGACGAGGTTGGCATCGAACTTAACGTAGTCGCGCCAATTGAGGCCGACGACGTCGAAGGCGGTAGCTACGAGTTGTTCAACGCTGTGAAGTTTTCCGGTGGCGAGCACGTAGTCGTCGACGGTGTCGGATTTGAGCATGAGCCACATGCCACGAACATAGTCGGGGGCCCAACCCCAGTCGCGCTGGCCGGAAAGGCTGCCGAGATGGAGTTCGGTTTGCAGGCCTTTTTTGATGCGGGCGACGGCCTTGCAGACTTTCATGCTGACGAAGTTGCTGCTGCGGCGGGGCGATTCGTGGTTGTAGAGAATGGCGGAGCAGGTCGGAAGTTTGTAAGCGATGCGATAGACGCGGCCCATTTGTTGGGAAAGGGCTTTGGCAGCGCCGTAGGGCGTGGTGGGATTCAGCGGGGTGAGTTCGTCCTGTGGCGAGTAGGGTGGCGAACCAAAGACTTCGCTGCTGGAGGCGTAGAGAAATTTTGGCGGTGTCGGCAGGTCGCGGAGAATTTCGAGCAGGCGGATCGTGGCCATGCCGACGCTATCGACGGTGGTTTCCGGGAGTTCGAGGCTGATGCGCGGGCTGGATTGTCCGGCGAGGTGATAAAATTCGTCGGGCTGAGCCTTGCTGATGACGCGGCGAAGATGCGTGGCGTCTTCGAAAGCGCCGTTATGAAGAAAAAGGCGCTTGTTGAGGAGCTTGGAGTCTTGAACGAGATGGCCAATGTGGCTGGCGTTCAGCGCATCGGGGCGGTGAACGAGGCCGTGAACGTCATAACCTTCGTTTAGGAGCAACTCCGTAAGGTAGGAGCCATCCTGGCCGGTGATGCCGGTGATGAAGGCGCGTTTCATTTAGCGAGAAGTGTTTTTGGGCTCCAGTTTGTGAACTCTGTTCAAGCCGGAAGAGATTGTTTGTCGTAAAGAGAGCGATACATCGGCGACGATTCGTAGACGCTCCTGTGCGGACCGCTGGCGACGAGATTGCCTTCTTCGAAAACGAGGATCATCGAGGCGTCGCGGATGGTGCTGAAACGGTGTGCGATTATGAGGGTGGTTTTCCCCACCATGAGTTTCTTTAGCGCGGCATGGACGGCGGCTTCGCTGTCGGAGTCGAGTGCGGAAGTAGCTTCGTCGAGAATCAGGATGGGCGCGTTACGGAGAAAAGCGCGGGCGATGGCGATGCGTTGGCGCTGGACCGCCGGAGAGGCGCCCGCCGCGTTCGCCGACGACTGTATCGTAGCCAAGTCCGCCTTCGAGATTCAGAATGAAATCGTGAGCAAAGGCGTCGCGCGCAGCCTGTTCGACTTCAGCACGGGTGGCTTCGGGGCGGCCAAGAAGAATGTTTTCGTAAATTGTCTCGTTAAAAAGTACGGGGTCCTGCGAGACGATGGCGATGTTACGGCGCAGGTCAGCAAGGCGCAAATGTCTCAGGTCATGGCCGTCGACTTTGATCGAGCCTTGGGTGACCTCATAGAACCGGGGGACTAGGTTGACGAAGGTGGTTTTACCAGCCCCGCTGGGGCCGACGAGTGCGCAGACTGTACCGGCCGGGATTTTAATGCTCACGTCGCGCAAGACCAATTCATTGGTCTTGTACGCAAATTCAACGTTCTCAAAAGAGATTTCGCCCTGGCAGCGGCCGAGTTCAACCGGTATCGCTGGGTCGGTGATGGAGATGGGTTCATCCAGCACTTCCTCAAGCCGTGTGAGTGAGGCTTCACCGCGCTTTAGCTCGTTGCTGATTGCACCTAGTTTTTTAATCGGTTCGTAGCTTAAGAACAAAGCGGTCAGAATTCCTAGAAAGCTTCCACTATGTACGTTGTATCGGTACGCGTAGACAAAGGTTAGGGCGATGCCGCAGGTGGCGAGAATTTCGATGGATGGGGCGAGGATTTGGGCGTATTTAACCACTTTCATCTGGGCGCGTACGATCACTGCGCCGAGCTTGGCGAAGCGGTCGACCTCGTGATCTTCCAAGCTGAACGCCCGCACCTCCTTGGCTGCAGCCAAATTTTCCGTGAAGCGACTGGTTATGTTACCTGCTTGTGCCTGCAGATGGATGGCACGGGTGAGCAGTTTTTTGCCCACGTAGCGGATCGGAAATACCGCGAGCGGCACGGTGAGCAGGCAAACGAGAACAAGCAGCAACCCCTGCTCTTGATAGGCGATCAGTGCGACGCCTGTGAGCGTGCTGATCAGTGTGGCGGGTTGTTTGATCAGATCGTTTGAGACGATGGTGAGTGTTGTCTGCAACTGATTGGTGTCGCCGAGGTCGCGAGCGATCATTTCGCCGCTAGAGAGTTTTTGGAAGAATCCGAGGGGCAACTGTTGCATCTTTCGGAAATAATCGAGCCGGATTTGCTCCAATATCCGGATGCCGGCATGCTGGATAAGATATGTGTTGAGGTAGCCCGATACGCCGCGAATCGCGAATATAATAGGCAACCACATCGCAATTATGCAGACCTGCCAGGTCGTGAGTCGGGGACGCTGAGCGGCGGGGACGGGTGGCGGTGTGCTGGTTGGGGCAGGTTGGGGTTTTACCGGCTCGATTCCGAACATGCGGTCGAAATAGCCGTCCAGATCGATCCATTTTTGGAAGGAATTTTTTTCCTTTGCATTGGTTTGGCTCGTGGGCGCTTCCATCGGATCAGCGGAGAGCACGCGTGGAAAGACGTACTTCATCATCAGCGGCGCGCCCAAGCCACCGACCGCGCCGTAAAGAATTCCGCAAAAGACGCCGCCTGCGATGGCGAATCGGACTTTGCGAAGATATTTAAAATACGGGAAGAAGCGGCGCATGAAGGAAAGTGAAGAAATAGTGTGGCGCGAGCGGAAGGGGCGACATCAATCTTTTGAGCTGCGGACGTCGAGGGCGTCACGCAAACCGTCGCCAAGGAAGTTCAGCGAAAAGAGCGTCAGGGAAAAAATCGCGCCGGGGAAAACCAGTAGCCACCAGTATTCCTCCATTTTGTCGGAACCGTCCTTGATCAATTTACCCCAGGAACTCATGGGGTCGTCGACGCCGAGGCCGAGAAAGCTCAGAAAGGCCTCAAGTAACATGACGGCGGGAATGGTTAGCGTGGTATAAACAATGACGGGACCGAGAATATTGGGCACCATGTGGCGGAAAATAATCCGGGTGCGGCTGTAACCGAGCGAGCGGGCGGCCTCGATGAATTCCATTTTCTTCACCGACATAATCTGGGCGCGGACGATGCGCGACATCGTCAACCATTCCACAGCGCCAATTGTGGCGAAGAGCAGCATGATTTTGCCAACGCCTTGGGCTTGTTTCATGCCGTGCTGACCGAGCCAGGTGTCGAAGGACTGCATCGGATCCTTGAGGAAAACCATCAGAAGGATAACAAAGATCGTGAAGGGCAGTGCGTACAAAATATCCACGATGCGCATCATGACCATGTCGGTCTTGCCGCCGAAAAATCCCGCAATTGCGCCGTAGGACACGCCGATCACCAGCGCGACAAAGGAAGCCACCAGTCCGACCATGATTGAAATGCGTCCGCCGTAGAGGACGCGGGCGAGCAGATCGCGTCCCAATTGATCCGTGCCGAACCAGTGGGCTGCGCCAGGTGGGGCGTAAGTGTTGTCGAGATTGTTTTCGAAATAGGATTGCGCGAAAAACGGTGCCAGCGCGCAGGAGAGACCGAGCACGATGAGCAGAGAGCCGCCGAGGAGCGCGAGTTTGTTTTTGCGCAGTCGATGCCAGGCGTCCTGCCAGAGGGAATGGCCATGTTCCAACTGCTCGGCCGAGAGCACCGCACTGGGAAGGTTTTTGGGCGAAAGGGCGGGCATGGCTTATTCGAATTTTAGTTTCGGGTTGAGCCAGACTTGGATCACATCGACCACGAGGTTGAGCGTGATGACGAGGATCGCGTAGAGGAGCACGGTGCCGAGCACGAGGTTGTAGTCGCGATTGAAAGCGCTGGTGACGAATTCGCGTCCGAGGCCGGGAATTTGAAAAATGCTCTCGATCACGAACGAGCCGGTCATGATGCCCGCGATGGCCGGTCCGAGAAAGGCGATGACGGGCAGCAAGCCGCCGCGCAGGGCGTGTTTGAAAATAACGCGTGTCTCGCTCGCTCCTTTGGCACGGGCGGTGCGAATGTAGTCCTGGCCGAGCACCTCGAGCATACCGCCTCGGGTGAGCCGGGCAATGTAGGCAGCGTAGACGCAGCCGAGCGTCGCGGCGGGAAGCACGCGGTCGATCGGTTCGTACCAGCCAGAGGCATTGAACCAACCGAGTTTTAGCGCAAACAAAAGGATCAGCAAAGGTCCGAGCACGAAAGTCGGCACGCAAATGCCGACCATCGAAACCGACGAACAGAGGTAATCGATCCAGCTGTTGCGTTTTATCGCAGCTAGAACGCCGAGAGGGAGGCCGAAGATCAACGCGACACCCAGGGAAAGAAGTCCAAGTTCGATGGAAACGGGAAGTTTATCGGCGATGATTTCGTTGACGGTGCGGTTGGCGTATTTGAACGACGGTCGGAAATCCATGCCGAACGCCTCCTTCAAATCGAGGCCATTGCGCAGGGCGGGGAGGTTAAGTTTTTTCGGGCAAATATCCCAAACGTAATCGCGGTACTGTTTCCAGAGCGGATCGTCGAGGTGGTAGTATTTGTTGAGATTGCGCTGAATTTCCGGAGGCACGGCTTTTTCCGCGGTGAACGGTCCGCCGGGGACGAACCGAATCATGAAAAACGTCGCCGTGATAATGACGAAGAGGACGGGAATCGTCTCAAGAAAACGTCGGGCGATGAATCTCAGCATGGTGGTTAATCACCGAGCATTTGCGTCGCCCGGCGGTTGGCAATACGGGAAACCGGCCGACAATCCGCAAAGTGGAGGCGCGGGCTGACCCGTGAAAGGTTTCTATTTAGCGTAAGCCAGAGCGGTTTCCTGCTGAATTCGCGAGCGCAGCCAGAGGTTTTGGCCGAGTCCGACCAAGCTGGATGCCGCCCAGTACAAGCCCAGTCCCGCCGCGAGTTTCCATACGATAAAGCCGGTGATTGCTACCTGAATAAAAATCAGGGTGCTCTTCGCCGAGGCAGAAGCGGCTGGCATAAAATAGGCCGAGGCTCCTGTGAGCGTAAGGATGGCTAGCGTCAGCCAGCCGTCGGGCGAGGCCAGACTACGTATCCAGAGAAAAGGTCCGCCATTTGAAACGGCGTCTTTGATCACACGGTACATGACGCCGAAAATCGGCAACTGCACGAAAGAGCCAAGCATCGCGGGCAAATCAAACGGGCTGTAACCGTGTTTTTTATAAACCTTCTGCATTTCGCCAAAAATCCGTTCAGGTTTTTTCTCGAAACGTTTTTTGATTTCCTCGATCTCAGGTCGCAGGGCGAGGGCGATTTGTTGGTTGCGCAACATCCGCCGTGAGAGACGAAGGGTGAGCGGCAATAATGCGACACGAATGCCCAGTGAAAGAGCCAGGATGGCCCAGCCAAGATTTCCACCAAACGTTTGTACGAGGTAACTCAGGAGAGCGGTTAGATAAGAATGCATAGGAGGCATTGCCTCCAGCAGACGGCGCGCCGATTGCGCAAAACGCCGCGCTCTAACTCGGAAACAACCACCTGCGACTGGCTTTTATTTGCCTGCCATCTCGCGTTCGATCGCTTCGAGCGACTTTTGTTTTGTCTCTGGCAATGCGCGCAGGATGTAGACCAAGCCGATAACGCAGACGACGGCGTAGAGCCAGAACGTGCCTGCCGCGCCGATGCGATTGTTTAAAATCGGAAAAGTGTAGGTGAGAATAAAACACGCTGCCCAGAGGGACGTCACGGCAACAGACATCGCGGCCCCTCGAATCCGATTGGGAAAAATTTCCGAAATCACCACCCAGGTCACGGGTGCGAGCGTCATCGCGTAGCAACCGATGGCCGCGAGAACCAGCAGGAGCAGCGGCAGCCCTTGCACGCCGCCGCGGTAGCAAAAGCCCATTGTGATATAAATGAGCGCGAGGCCGGCGGCGCCAAGAAGCATGAGCGGGCGACGGCCGAACTTGTCGACAGTACCAATCGCGACGAAGGTGAAGATCAGGTTGACCGAACCGGTCCAGGCGATGTTTTTCAACACGCTGGAAATGTCATAGCCGGCGGCGCGAAAGATTTCTTCGGCGTAGTTGAAAATCACATTGATGCCGCACCATTGCTGAAACACCGCCAGCACGACGCCCAGCACCAATGCGCGGCGCATGTCGGGTCGCAGCAGATCGCCGAACGGTACGCGCTGGCTTTGGCCGCCTTCTAGGGTCTTTTCGACGTCCTGCAATTCCGCGTCTGCGTAAGCCGAACCGCCGATGGTTTTAAGCACAGAGTGCGCGCGCTCGTATTGGCCGCGTTTCGCCAGCCAGCGGGGGCTTTCCGGCACGAAAAACATGCCAACAAAAAATAACGCCGAAGGCACGGCGGTGAGTGCGAACATCCAGCGCCAGGCGGACTGGCCGTACCACGAGCTGCGGATAAATTCGTCGCCCGAATTGGCCGGGAGGTCGCGCACAAGATACCAGTTCACGAATTGGGCGAGCAGAATACCGATGACGATGGTGAGTTGGTTGAGCGAAACAAGTTTCCCGCGCATCGATGCCGGTGCGACCTCGGCAATGTACATCGGCGAGAGACCTGAAGCCAAACCAATGGCCACGCCACCAAAAATACGCCAGGCTACAAAGACGGTGAAGTTTTGCGCAAAGGCATTGCCGAGCGAAGTGACGGCAAATAGAAACGCCGAAAGAAGCAGCAGGCGTTTGCGGCCGAATTTGTCGCTGAGCGCACCTGTACCCAACGCCCCAACGAGACATCCGATGAGTGCGCAACTGTTGGCCCAGCCCGAGGCATTGGCGTCATTGAGTTCGAAAAAACGCTCGAAAAACGGCTTGGCTCCGCCGATCACCACCCAGTCGTAGCCAAAAAGCAGCCCGCCGAGCGCGGCCACGAACGAAATTGTCCAGATGTACGTGGCGTTGAATTGGGTAGGCGGAGTCGATGACGGGGCAGGGGCGGTTGGGGCGATCATAGGACTAGAGTTGTCGGATTGCAGGCGGGCAGCTTCCTGTTTTCGGGGTGTGGCAATTTCTATTGGAAGGCCTGACCGGAGCCAGGTCCTACGAAGCAAGCGATTTGTAGGTTGCGACCTGGATAGGGCGGTTGAATTTTGGCGGAGTTTAGGATTGTGCGAAAAGGTCTGCCGCTTGCGGGTGGTTTGGGTCGCGTGACAAAACGGTACGCAGCAATTTTTGTGCGGCCTTCGTTTGGCCGAGTCCGTGCAGCGCCTGTGCTTCGAGGAAAAGCGCGGTAGTCGTTTGTCGTTCCTGCAGGTCGTCATCGAAAAGCAGCATGGTGGGCAGCGACGTGGCGAAATAATCGATCTTGGCCGGAGTCAACGCGAGTTTCTTCGCATAACGTTGAAGGTCTCGGAGGAGCTTTTTTGCTTTGGCTGCTTGGCGTAGACGAAGCAGCGAAAGCGCCGAGTAGTACGTCATCTCCGAGAACGTACGCACGCTCATCGCTTGAAAATCACCTCTGAAACTCGCGGCGGCTTTCCATTGTTGGCGGGCTTCGTCGGTTCGGTCGGCGGCGGACAATGCTTCGCCAAGCCAGAAGTAAATGTCGCTTTGGTTCGCGAGCAGGTGGCGGGCCTCGCCGAGATTGTGCGGTGCTGCGCCGGCGGCGGTAAAATGCTTGATCGCGTCGGCATGGCGACCGGTGCTGAGGGCTTTGCGTCCGAGCGCGAGGTGGGTGCGCACATGTTGGCCGAGCGCCTGGCCTTCGCCGCCTTCCCACGGCTGGAACTTTCGCGTGGAAACGATTTCAAGCGCACGGGCCGGCTGGCCAGTCTGATTGTAGATGGCACAAAGTTCGACCGAAAGATCGTCGCGTTGTTGAACAAGGTCGCGATGGCGCTCCAGTTCTTTTAAGCGCCGGGTAGGGGCGTCGCCGAGTCGTTTCCAAAGTTGATCGCGCTCGAAAAGCAGGCGGGCATCGCTTGGATTGGCGCGGAACGCCTTTTCGTAGGCCAGACGCGCCTTGGCCGGTTTTTGCAGGATGTTGAAATAGCCAATGCCCAGACAGCGCCAGGCGACGGCATTTTTCGGTTCAAACCGAACTGCTTTCTCCCAACAAACAAGGGCCTCGTGATGACGTCGGCGGTCGTAGAGAAAATGCCCAAGATAAAACGGCGCCCGCGCATCGCGAGCATCGGCCGCCATGGCATGTTCAAAGACAATCTGCTCTTCGATCCGCGCCGGAAAACAGTAGTCGGGCGCAGCCTGCCGTGCCACTTTGAGCCAGCGACGGGCTGACAGTTTGTCATTCATTAAATGACAAACCCACGCAGCCGTGTAAGCAAGGAGCGGGGCGGTGCCGAGATTTGCGGGATTCTTGGAATCTGCATCGGACAGCCGGCCATGACTGCATAAAGGCGTTCTGCCGGTGCCGGAAAGTTTGTCATTTAATAGATGACAAACTGTTTGGTCATTTTTGGGGAGGGCGGGTGGCGATTTTTCAGAAGTAATGAGAGAAAGTGCTTCGGTGAAAAGGCCGGCGCGGATGTGGTCGTGGGCGAGGTCCAGGCGGACCTGATTGTCGCAGGTGAGTGGTTCGTTGGAAAGGTGGCGAGCCCACCAATCGAGCGGATCGAGAGCGAGGGTTTCGCGAAGTGCGGCGTTGGCTTCGTCACTGCGACCGAGGTGGCGCAGGGCGACGACGCGGAGATTGCGGGCGCGGAGGTTGTCGGTGTTGAAACGCAGCGAGCGATTCAAGTGGTCAAGCGCCTTGGCCCAATCGCTGCGCGTAGCGTCGATTTCAGCCAAAGCGTGGTAGGCGGCCGAGGCCCAGGCTTGATTCCATGTGGCTTTGTAGAAAGCGGAGTAAGCGTCGTGAAGTTTTTCGAGGGCGGACTGTGCGGTAGGATTTTTTTCGCTGAGCGCGAGATAACGAAGCGTCAGTCCGAGTTGATAGAGGGCCTCGCCGTCGGCGGGGTTGGGATTGCGCGAGATGAGGCGGGCAATCGCGGAGCAGAAATGGATTTCGGCGTGGGCAAACTCGCCGCGTTGCAGATGCCATTTTCCCATCGCGGTGTGGCAGCGGCTATCGCCTGGATCGCGTCGCAAGGCTTCAAGCCAGTAGAGCGTGGGACAGCGCGTGGCGTGACGGTATTGCGCGAGATGAAGACCGGTGATGTAGAGTTCGTCCGCACCAATGATGTTGGCTGGCAAAGGTGGTTCGGTCGCGGCGATCTTGGCGATTTCTTCTTTTGCCGCGGGGGTGATTTTGCGCGGGGTGTAAGTAATAATCTCACGGCCTGTCGCGTCCTGTGCCACGAGCGTGAGTTCGGTCGCCGCGATCGATTTTGGCAACGGCACCTCGGTGACAAAAGGTGAATTGGGTTTCAGGTCATGCGTAAAACTAGCGAGGACGCGATCTCGACGACGCAGTGCGATGGTGGCATGCGGAAAAGGTCGCGAGGGGCATACACCGAGGCGGGCATTGCGACCTTTGATCTCGAACGAGAGCGCGGCATCGACGTTGGCTTGCTGGGCTGGACCTATGAGTTGGATTGGGTACCAATATTGGCTCCAACTCTTGGTTTCGCCGGGCTGAAGGAAGGAGAAATCCGGCTGATTGTCCGTGTAAACGCCAGCCATAATTTCGATGTACGGATGACAAATTCCCGCGGCATCTGGATCGGTGAGATTGCGGTCCCATGCGTAGCCGAACTCATCGTTACCCCACGTCCATTGTTTTTTGCCGGGCGAAATGTGATGGTTGGCGATATGCACGACGCCCGCCTGCGCCGCGTGATCGTAACCGCCGAAGAAATCATCTTGCGAGCCCATCGCCATGTACGACGTCGGGACAGGAATATTGGCGTACCACGAGAGATCGGCGGGGTTGTAGGAAGGATGTTTTTGCGAGTTAGCAACTGGTTGGCTGCCATTAGTAGAATTTGCTGCGGCGTGTGGAGGTATAAACTGGTTTGGAACTTCCATGGCGGGAATGCCGTGCTTTCCGCGCATACCATAGTTGACGCCGTAGTAGGTTTCCTCGCAGAGCGGAAAGCGGCTCATGGCGCGCTTGGCATGATCGGCGACAAAGGTCACGTCGGTCGGGAAAAAAGACTGATACTGCTCATGCACCCGCGTGGCTACATTGGCCCACCAGAGAAAAGTCTGTGGATGTGGCGTCCGGTTATAGGCGCGGGCTTTCAGTTCGATCGCGGCGGAGTCGGGCCGCACGCAAACGCCGTGCATGCCTTTCATGCGCGCCATCGGATCGTGTTCGCTCAACCACACCGTGACCGAACCATCCGGGTGTTTTTCGATCTGCACGTCGGCTAGCATGAAAGTCGAAGGCCGATGATGTTGCGGCCAGTTGAATTCCACGCCGCCGCTGATCCAAGGCCCGGCGAGTCCGACCAGTGCGGGCTTGATCACATCCTGGCGGTAGAAAAAATCGTAGTTGTTGGTTTTATCGCGACCGACATGGATGCGTCCCCCGAGTTCGGGCAGAATCATCACGTAGATAAATTCGTTTTCGAGAATGACAGCGTCCCAGGCGCGCGGCTTCGGTTTTTCCTCGATGCGATCGGTGAACGGCAGCGGGTAAACTCGTCCACTGCTTCCTTGATAAACGCGTTTCTCGAGAAACATCGGGTTGCGGTCCGGCGCAGCGGGCGCGTAAGTGGGCAAAGTTACGGATTCACGGGAAGCGCGCACGGAGGACATGGCGGAGCAACAAGAAGTTTTGCGGAACGGGGAATGGAGAACCTCGACGATATTACGCCATCCCAATGCATTTACCAATGGACGATAGCTTGAAATAAATGGAGGATCTTACGAAAATTGCCATGCCATCAACCATTCGTCGTCGAGAAGGTTTTCCCGGTCAGCACCACGTGGTGCTGCCTCCGTCGGTGGTGCAACGCGCCCTGCGCAGTCCATTGCTTCGTGGCCTGGCCGTGACCGATGCGGGCGCCTATCCCCATGCGGCCGGGCACTACGTGGAACGTGCCAAGGGCGCAGCGGGCACAGTGCTTTTGGTTTGTACGGCTGGTTCGGGTTGGGTGCGTTGGAAGGGACGCGAGCAGCGCGTGCAAGCGGGCGGAGTGGTGTTGCTTCCGCCGGGAGAAACGCACGCTTACGGAGCGGATGAGGGTGATCCCTGGACGCTTGAGTGGGCGCACTTTGCCGGCGAAGAAGCGGATCATTGGCGTGCTGCGGTGCTAGGTCGGAACCCGGATTCGGCCTGTCTGGAACTGCCGCCGCGCATTGTACCGGCGCTGGGAGTAGCGCGGGTTTACGAACGCCTTGAGATTGGTTATAGCGAACCGCAACTTCTGGCGGCTGCGGCGGCCTTGCGATGGAGCCTGGCGGAACTCGTGCGAGTGCGTCACATGCCGGTCAACGCGCCAACAGTCGTCGATGCCGTGGAAGCGACGGCTGCGTGGATGCGCGAGCATTTTGACCAACGTATCACATTGGAGCAGCTGGCGGTGCGGGCACGCTTGTCGGTGTCGCATTTCTCGGCAACGTTTCGCCAGCGCTTTGGTTATGCGCCGATCGATTGGCTGATCCGCCAACGTATTCAACGGGCGTGTCAGTTGCTCGACACGACCGGCGAAAAAGTCGAAGCGATTGGCCAGGCGGTGGGCTTTGCCGATCCGTATTATTTTTCTCGAATGTTCCGCCGAGTGATGGGCGTTCCGCCGCGGAGATATCGAGGGATGGTGAAAGGGTGAGGGGCTAGGTTCTTTTGGTGACCTTCTCAAACAATGCGCCCAACGAGAGTTTCCCATCTGGGAGCGTCACCTCGTAGCCATATTCCTTTTTTAAGGCGCGGACCAATGCCACATCTTCCATGCTATCGGCGTCACCGGGCTGATAGTTGCGATTGTAGTAGTCCATGACTCCATCGTCGGGTCCGATTTTATGAATGATATCTTTTCCGATTCCGAACGCATGCGAATAGAGGCGGAGATATCGTTTGATTTTGTCCTTTCTTTCCTTCCCGTAGCGCGAAAGCCAGAGCCGGTAGAATACCTGACGATTTTGATAATACGTTTTCAATGCCTTCATCCGCCGAATTAAGTCTATTTCGACCGCAATGAATGCTGGTGCCAGTGTGATCGCGACGGCTATTGGCACAGGGAAATCCAGGAACAACGCACCAAATAGAAGTGCGATCATCAAAGCGGCGAGAGCGAGTGTTTGTTTGCTCATGCTTTGATTGAGGTTAGGTCACTAGATCACCCAGTCGCTCAGCTCTTCAATCAAAGCTTCCTTGCTCTTTTTCGGACGAATGATCGAGGCGGCGTCGCCTTGGTAATAGGCAATGCTGTTGGGTGGCATCGATTGCATGAGCCAGACGTTGGAGCCGACCACGGAATTTTCGCCGACCACGGTATCACCACCAAGGATGGTGGCGCCGGGGTAAACGATCACATGGTCCTTGAGCTCGGGATGGCGTTTCACGCCTTTGACCGGGACGCCCTTGTCGTCGACGGCAAAGGATTTCGCGCCGAGGGTCACGCCTTGATAGATTTTGACGTGGTTGCCGATGCGCGCGGTTTCGCCGATGACGACGCCGGTGCAGTGGTCGATGAAGAAATGGCTGCCGATTTCGGCGCCGGGATGGATGTCGGTGCCGGTGCGTTCATGCGCGTACTCCGTGAGCATGCGCGGAAGAAGCGGCACTCCGAGGCGGTAAAGAATATGGGCGATGCGTTGCAGCGAAATCACCAGCACGCATGGGTAGGATAGAATGATTTCCTCAACGCTGCGCGCGGCGGGATCGCCGGCATAAGCGGCGGCGACGTCTGTCTGCAAAATACGGCGGACGACCGGGAGTTGGGCGAGAAGATGGGTTGTGAGTTCGCGGGCGCGAGCGCTGGGATCGGCGTCGCGATTGAAACGCAGGCACTTTTCCAATTCCGCGGCCAGCCGGGTCTCGATTTTTTTAAGGAGCCCGTCGAGCATGCCCGGGACTTCCTTTTTGGAGAGGCAGCTTTCCTGAAAATAGCCCGGGAAGAGCAGATGCATGAAGTCGCGGGCGAGTTCATTAACCGATTCTTCGGCCGGAAGATTGATGCCGTCGAGGTGGTTGATGCCGCCGTCGGTTTCGTAAGAAGCGAGCAGGGCGCGTTTGATCTCGTCGTGCGTCATGGCGTTGGGTGTGCGGTACATTTGCCAGTACGACGGGTGGGTCAAAACACATTTTGCGATTTTGCAATTTCCGGGCTTTACAAGGTCCGTGGGATGTCTCTTAGTCCGCCTTCCTCCGACTGGTACGCTCAGGTGGTGGAATTGGTAGACACACACGTTTGAGGGGCGTGTGCCGTGAGGCGTAAGGGTTCGAGTCCCTTCCTGAGCACCATTCCCAGTCGGCCGCAGATGGAAAAATCTTCTTTAACCATCGCTAATATGCCCCTTCCAGACGGGAAAACACGCTTGCTTCCCGGGGAGAGGCGTTAAATCGTAGCCCTCTTTCCCTAAGCACTCAGGACCTACACCTGCATCAACACCCCACGAGGGTACCGCCCTCTTTTTTCCGCAAACCGCATGGACGATTCAGCTCCCACCGAAAATCCTTCCAAGGATTTCAACAAACTCGACCTCACTCAACTTCAGGGCTTCAGCTTCGGCACCCAGTGGTCGCAGGACAAAGCCCCTGCCCGTGAAGGTCGCAATGATGACCGCCCTCGCCGTGACGACGATCGTCGTCGTGACAATGGCGGCCCCGGTGGCGACACCAAGCGTGACCGCCGTGGTTTCCGCAAGCCCGCCGGTCCCACAACCGACGACACCGCACCAAAGCCAGTCGACGGTGAGGCGCCTCGCAGCGAATTTCGCGGCGGTCCTCGTCGTGAAGGCGGTGGCCCCCGTGGTAACTTCCGTGGTGGCCCGCGTCGCGAAGGTGGCCCAGGTGGTCGTGGCGAACCTCGGGGCGATTTCCGCGGCGGTCCTCGTTCCGGTCCGCGCGAAGGTGGTTTTCAAGAACGCGATCGCGGTCCCTACATCAGCCCATTTTTCAACGTTACGTTTTATCCCGAGGATGTCGGTTTTTCCGCGCTCGCAAAAGCCATTCGCACCTCCTGCCGCACGTACGAGCTTTTCGAAATCGCTCGTGTGATTATTGGCAAAAACGACCGCTTCGTCGCCGTTATCCAGCGTAAATCTCCTGCTGAAACCGAAGCCGCTTCCGCGCAGACCAACCCCAACGCGGAGACTCCTGAAGTCGCCGCGATTCCGGTGGTCAAATCCGCGCCGATGGCGATTTCGATTCCAGACGGCGTGCCCTTTGAAAACGAAGAAGCCGCCATCGCCCACGTGATCGGCACGCACCTCGGTACGTTCTTCGACGCCGCGGAAGTCGAAGTCGACGCGCCCAAGGGCAATTTCCAAGTCATCAATAAGTGCACGATCACTGGCGAACTTCTCGGGCCGCCGAATTACCATCGTTACAATCAGATCGTGCAGCAGCATCATGCGAACCGTGTCACGCGCATGTCGTTCGATGCCTTTCGCGCCCGCATCGAAACCGTCCGCGATCCGGAAATCGTCAATCAGTGGCTGGCCAAAATGAAGAAGGCCACGCGTTATACTTGGAAACTCGCGCCTGCCGGCGAAACCGCCCCGGCCTTCGACACGCTCGAAGAGGCACGGATGTACCTGCTCACTCATTCCAAGGAAAAGGTCGTCAAGCTCGTCGAAAACGCGCGCTTCCACGGCAAACTCCTCGAACAGCTTCCCCAAGGCGAAATCCGCCGCGCTCTCGAAGGCGCTTTGGAGCGTCAACGTCGTTTCCCGCTGGATACGGCCAACGCTCTCCGCGGTCGCCTGCGTCGCGAAGGTTTCACCATCTTCAAGAAGGGCTCGAAGGGCATTTCATATGTCTGCGCCGTAAAGCGCAAATTCCGTGTACCCGGCCAGACCTTCTCCGACACGATTGGAGCACTGATCTCGTTCATCGAGGCGACTCCGATGATCAAGGCGAGCGAGCTTCCACTGAAATTCCTTGGCATCAAACCGCCGGAAGCTCCCCCAGCCACGCCTGCGACCGAAGCCGGAACCGTTCCCCCGATCCAAACCAGCGGCACGCTTCCGCCTATCACGCCTGAAGCCGCCACCGCACTCACCGCCGAGGATCAGTCGAAGCTGACCCGCCTCAACGGCGACCTCCGCTGGCTCGTGACCGAAGGTTATGTAACCGAGTTTATCGACGGCCGCCTCTTTGCTGCGCCGCCGATGACCGAAGCCCGCAAGCAGGAAGTGGAAAAGGACGAACACGATCCCGAGAACTTCCCGGAAGCTCCGCAGACGACTCCGCCGATCCAGACCGCAGCCGCGAGCGAAGCCGCTCCGACCGCTGAAACGGTGGCCCCGGTCGAAGGCGAGACGCCTGCGGCCGAGGAAGCCGCTCCCGAGACGCCGGTTGCAGAATCAACCGAAACTACGTCCAAGACGGAATAAGCGTCATCACGACCAGCCCGAAATTTCCAAACGGCGGCCCAAAACGGCCGCCGTTTTTTTTGTGCCAGCGAGGCACCTGCGGGGCATTCGTCGCACGCCTCGTTTTTTGCCTTGGAACAAGTGGTTCGGATGGATGACGGTGGAGGGCGCTGTGACCTCATCTCTGCCGTGAAAAAGACCAACGTCGTTCGCACTTACTATATTCTCCCTTGCTGCCTGTTGCTTCTCAATATTTGCAACAGCCTCGTTTCCTACAAAGCCGACATGATTGGCAACCCGATCATACGCGTGTTTGTGATCATTTTCTTGGTCCTTGTGGGTAGTTCGCTGGTGGCCTATTTCGTCTCGCCGGCAATCGAAGGCGTGGTGCGTTCGCTTTACAAGAGCAGCGAAAAAAGCGCGGGCGGAGTGGGGCAGACCGTTTTCCTCGCAGGGCTGGGTATCCTGGTGTTTTTTCTCTACTACCAGCTCTACATTCATGGCCCGGCGTCGCTGTTGCCCGCGGCTCTGAGGAACTAAACGGGCAAGAATTTCACAGGAGGCAACGAAGGAAACAGAGAAACCTTTGCGGGCGCTCTCCGTTCACTCTGTTTCCTTCTGTGAAAAGGATCGAGTGATTGATTCGGACGTTTTTCCAGACTCGCGCAATTTGCGCAGGCTGAGGGCATCATGGCGTTTGGCAAGGCGGACGCCGTTTTCGTCGTTCATCAACGGGCAATGGAAAAATTTTGGCGCGACATGCCCCAGCGCGCGATAGAGCAGGAGTTGGCGGAAAGTGGAAAGAATCAGGTCTGCGCCGCGCACGACTTCGGTGATTTGCATCGCGGCATCGTCCACGACGCAGGCGAGTTGGTAGCTGGGGGTGTCGTCTTTGCGCCAGACCAGAAAATCGCCAAAGTCCCGGCCGACGATCGCATATTGGCGGCCGAAATATCCATCGTCGAAGGCAAGCGTTTCTCCATCGGGCACGCGCAGCCGCCAGTTGGTATTGATCACGTCACCCAACGGTGGCAGTGGTGTGTCGGCGGGTGGACGGAATTGTGGTGGATAAATGGGTTCGTCGAGCTCTCGTCCCGCTTCATGCGGAGCGCGCGCGGCGTCGAGAACGTCGCGACGTGAGCGCGTGCAGGGGAAAATCAGGCCGGCGGCATGAAGCTTTTCGAGCGCGGCGCGATAGATGGGACGGCGCTCACTCTGGTTGTATGGCCCGTGCGGACCGCCGATGTCGGGGCCTTCTTCCCAGCGAAAACCGAGCCAATGCAAGTCGTCGATCATCGAGGCGACGAAATCGAGTCGGAAGCGTTGGGCATCCAAATCTTCGTTGCGCAGGACGAGTGTTCCATCGGCCTTTCGGGCGCGTTCGGCGGCGAACCAAAACGTACGTGCGTGCCCTAGATGCAAATGCCCGGTGGGCGAAGGCGCGAGACGGCCGCGATAGTTGGAGGAGGTTGCCACGTTTTTTTTGGAAACCGCGAATGAACGCGAATGAACGCGAAAATCCAAACCAGAAAGATTCGCCGGAGTGTGGAGTTTTCTCAAAATTAGCGTGAATTCGCGTCCATTCGCGGTTCAAAATTCCGCATGCAGAAATCGCTCTGTGTTTACTGTGCTTCCAGCGACCGGCTTGATCCGAAATACGCGGCTGCGGCTACGCTGCTCGGTCAGGAAATGGCCAAGCGTGGCTGGGGTCTCGTTTACGGCGGTGGCAAGGTCGGTCTCATGGGCGCGGTGGCAAAAGCCGTTAAGGCATCGGACGGGCGCGTCGTGGGTGTGATACCGGAGTTTATGAAGGCCAAGGAACTCGCCTACGACGAAGCCGACGAAATGCATACGGTCGTGACGATGCGCGAGCGGAAGCTGCTGATGGAGACGAAGGCCGACGCGTTTGTGACTCTGCCGGGTGGTTGGGGTACGTTGGAGGAGATTATGGAAATCCTCACGTTGCGCCAGCTCGACGTGCTGCGGAAGCCGGTCGTGATTTTTAATCAGGACGGTTTTTACGATGATCTACTAAAATTTTTTAACCGCATGATCGTCGAGAAATTCAACAAACCGTCGAACTTGGAGCTCTTCACGGTAGCAAGAACGGTGGACGAAATTTTTAAACAACTCGAAGTCGGTGCGGTGACAGCCGAAACGAAATGGTTTGTGACAACTTGAAGTTTTTCCAACCACGGCCACAGAGTGCACAGAGCTCGGACACAGAGGGCACAGAGACCGCAAACACTGCCGTGTCCCTTCACCATCGAGACATTACTTTGTGCGGTTTTTTTTCGTGAACTCTGTGTCCGAGCTTTGTGTTCTCTTTGGCTAACTCCGAAAATTATATGAATGACCCTCGTGAACTTGTCCTGAAACTGCTGCGTGCCCATGCGACTAAACCGCTCGATGCCCACGAGGCGACGATGGCAGCGGATATGATTCGTTTCGTCGAGGAGCATCCCAACTGTGCGGAACGTTCGCTTCAAGTGGGTCATTTGACCGGTTCGGCTTGGATCGTGGATCGGGAACGCAAACGGACGTTGCTTACACATCACCGGAAATTGAATAAATGGCTTCAGCTCGGCGGCCACGCCGACGGGGAACTCAATCCGTTGGAGGTGGCGCTGCGTGAGGCGCGGGAGGAATCCGGACTCACGAAATTGCGTGTGATTTCAGAGGGAATTTTCGATGTTGATCGTCACCTGATTCCCGCCCGCAAAACCGATCCCGATCACTTCCACTACGACATCCGTTTCATGATCGAGGCCGATTGCGAGGAGCCTTTGCTCATCTCGGACGAATCGCACGACCTGGCGTGGATCGAGATCGCTCGCATGGCCGATTACAATGCCGAGGAGTCAATGCTCCGCATGGCGCGGAAGACGCTGCAGCAAAATTGAAACGCTGCGCTGGTCGCGATATCATTGCGACGCCTCGGAGTGGCGCCGATCAATCAGCGAATAACAGCGGCTGGTTCTTTTTCGCCACGTAGAGCGGATGCTTCGGTTGGCCGCTGGCGTTGCGTTCGAGGCAGAAAGTTTTGCGGCGATCGAGCAGAGCTAGCACTTGCTCATGGCGACCGAGGTGGGCTCCGTGTTCGCCCCAGCCAATCATCACGCGGTCGACTTTATCGCTCCAGTGCTTGATCCACTTATCATTGTCGGGACCGATTGGATCGGCAGAGGCCTTCATGTGGGCAGGATCGGTCGCGCGCCAGGCGAAGGCATTGAGCATGACGAAAAACGAGTAACCCCAGGTGGCGGAAAAATCGCGGATGCGGCGCAACGTAGGGTCGAGTTGATGTTCGTCGGCCGTGCTGGGATTGAGGCAAATCCACGCGATGCCATGGTTGGGATTTAGCATTTCGTCCCAGCGATGGATTAGGGTGTAGCGATGAAGGCGATCAGCGGAAAAAACGCACTCGTTAGGCATGGTGGCAGCCTGATAAAAACAACCGTGCGGTCGGTTACAATCTTCCCTTCGCGGCGCCTGAGGGCGGTCGCGTTTTTAACGCAGTATGTCGCGTTGCTCGTTCACGCTTTGGCGTCGAGCAGTTTGCCAACCTTGGCGGAGTCCGGGATGTCAGAGGAGGGCATGGCTGATTCGATCAGCTGCAATACCTGACCCTGTTCGGCGTTGATGGCCTTCTTGAACAACAACGCCTGCTGGATCTCAGTCGCCTGGGCGGCAGAAGATGTGGAAGAGATTTCCATGTGCAAGAGGTTAGCACTAAGCTACAGGGGCGCCATGGGGGAGTTTCCTCATTTTGTGGCGTTGGAAATCCCTGCCGCGTTTTGGCGCTCGCGCAATTGTCCACAGGCGGCGTCGATGTCCCGGCCGCGTGGTCGCCGGAAGTGGGTCACCACGCCATGGTTACGGAGAATGGTTACAAAATTATCGGCGATTTCACGCTCGGTCGGTTCGTAACTGATGCCCCGCAAGCCGACGCCGGTCGGATTGTAGTGCAACAAGTTTACGTGCATCCGTCGTCCGGTTAGCAACGCCGCGAGCTGGTGTGCTTGCTCGGGCGAATCGTTCACACCCTTGAGCAGGCAATACTGGATCGAAAGCGGGTGGCCGGTGCTGGTTTGGAAGCGATCCGCGGCGGCGAGCACATCGTCGATGCCGAACCTTTTGCCTGCGGGAATAAGTTTTTCGCGCGTCGTGTCATCGGGCGCATGCAGCGACAGCGCGAGGTTCACATTCAAGTCGGCGGCCCTCAGCGCGTCGATGCCGGGCACGATGCCGACGGTCGAAACCGTCACCTGACGCCAGCCGAGCGAACCGAGGTCGTTGCTGGCGAGGCGGCGGATCGCGGCGATGACGTTGTCCAGGTTGAGCATCGGTTCGCCCATGCCCATGAAAACGACCGTTTGCAGCTTACGCCCTGAGGCGAGCGCTTCGCGACGCAGGGCGAGAAATTGCTCAACCATTTCACCGGCGGTAAGATTGCGCTCAAAGCCCGTTTTTGTTGTCGCACAAAAATCGCAGCCCATCGCACAACCGACCTGCGAGGAGATACAGCCCGCGGCACGATCGTCGCGGTAGTCAGGCATCAAGACCGACTCGACCGTGCGGCCGTCGTCGAGGCGAAGCAGGAGTTTAATTGTGCCGTCCTCAGCTTGCTGACGCGCTGCGAGGCTGGTGAGTTGACGCGCTTCGGTGGCGATTTTTTTGCGAAGCGCGAGCGGGGCGCGCAATCCGTCCCAGGAAATTTCGCCGCCACCCGCATAGAAGGCGCGCAGAAGCGGCCCGGCGTGCGAGGGCTTGAAGCCCCACGCGGTGAGTTGGGCCTGAAACGAAGCGAGATCGTAGTCTGCGAGTGCGAACACGCAGGAGATCAACGCAACGTTTCGGCGCGTTGCCAAGTCGGAGCTGTGCGATGCGTTCTTTTTGACTGTCCCGTAAAAGCGCGGAAAATTCAGATAGCTTCCGAGGACGCCTCGACGCATTTCATTTCCATGTGCTTAAAAATACCCCGTTTCAGCTGCCGCTGGTTTGTTGTGATGATTTTTCCCCTACTGGCGCTTCAGCTCGTTGCTGGCAAAACGCTGGGCGGGCTTCGCAGTCCAAATCAACGGCTGCACGTTATTTTCGAACTCAATGCCGCTGGCGAACCGGGATATTCCGCGACACTCGATGACAAACCTATACTACAATCCTCCAAGCTTGGCGTCGTGCGCGACGACGCGGATTTTACCAAAGGCTTGAAAATTCTTTCGTGCGGCAAGATCGAGTCGGTGACGGATCAGTACGAAATCCTCACGACCAAACGCCGCGTGAACACCTACGCCGCCAATCGTCAAGTGTTTCATCTCACTGCGGCGGGTGGTCAGCCGATAGATATCATCTTTCAGGTGTCGGACGACGGTTTTGCATTCCGCTACTTTTTCCCGGAGGACCCAAAATCGTCCGGCGTTCGCAAGCTGAGCGAAGAGCATTCGTCATTTCATTTTCTACCTGGAACGAAGGCCTGGCTCCAACCGATGTCTGTCGCCAAAACCGGCTGGAAACGCACGAATCCATCCTACGAGGAATATTATCAAAAAGGAATTGATGTCGGCACGACATCGACACTCGGCGCCGGCTGGGTTTATCCTGCGCTTTTCCGCTCCGGGGAAACATGGCTGCTGGTGAGCGAGAGTTCGTTGCCACGCAATTATTGCGGCACGCGTCTGCGGCATGAATCGCCGGGCGGCGAATATTTTGTGGGGTTTCCTGATTCCCGAGAGGTTTTCCAGAATGGTCCCTGCAATCCCGAATCGAAACTGCCATGGCTTACCCCTTGGCGCTTGGTGGTGGTTGGAGACTTGCGCACGATTGTCGAATCCACACTCGGCGTTGATCTGGCCGACAAACCTGCGCAAGAGACCGTCGTCGTCCCGCGCCCGGGCAAGGCTTCGTGGAGCTGGCCGCTGTTGGGCGACAGTCAGACGGTGTATGAGGTGCAGAAGAAGTTCGTCGATTACGCGGCCGAGATGAAGTGGCGGTATTGCCTCATTGATGCGGAATGGGACAATCAAATTGGCGACGAAAAAATGAAAACGTTAGTCGATTATGCGTGCACAAAAAACGTCGCGATTTTGCTTTGGTATAATTCCAACGGCGACTGGAATGACGCGCCGCAAACGCCACGCCATCGCTTGCTCACCCGCGAGCTTCGCATGGCGGAATTCGAAAAGTTGAAGGCCATGGGCGTGGCGGGTTTGAAGATCGATTTCTTCGGCGGCGACGGTCAGTCGATGATCGGGTATTACCATGACATTTTGCAGGACGCTGTGCCCTACGGTTTCATGATCAACTTCCATGGCGCCACGTTACCGCGAGGCTGGCAGCGCGCTTACCCGAACCTCATGACAATGGAAGCAATCAAGGGTTTGGAGTTTATCACCTTCGATCAGAAAAACGCCGACGAGGAGCCCGCGCATGCGACGATGTTGCCTTTTACGCGCAATGTTTTCGACCCGATGGATTTCACGCCAATGGTGCTGGATCGCATCAGCGATCGTATTCATCGCCGCACTACGGCGGCGTTCGAACTCGCGCTTGCTGTCGTGTTTACCTCGGGTATTCAACACTACGCGGAAATTCCCTCTGGCATGGCCAAGGCGCCGGAATATGTCAGAGAATTTTTGAAAACAGTGCCGGAAGTTTGGGACGACGTGCGTTTCATCGATGGTTTTCCGGGAAAATTCGCCGTCCTGGCCAGAAAAGGCGATGGACGATGGTTCGTCGCCGGTATCAATGGCGAGCCGGATAAAAAGGAGCTGACGCTCGACCTAAACCGCCTGAATGCAGCAGGCGTGAAGGGCACCTTGATTGCGGAAGGGGTGGGCAACGACCTGTGCCTGAGAAAAGAGGAGGTTCAGCTGGGTTTGGACAGAAAAATCAAAATCACACTCATGCCCAACGGTGGTTTCGTACTGTTGTTAGAATGAGAATTGAGCCCGACCGTAAGGCGCACCGGAGCAAACGGATGTCGAGACACGTCGGTTTTCCACCGAAAAATTACGGTTTCGCCGCTGCTGTTTCGGCTTTTTGTTTTTCGCGATTTGCCTCGGCCACCTTTTTCAAATCGTACGCCGGATAGCATTCGGTGCGGAAAATTTTCCAAGCTGCGCGCTCCATCGCGAGATTGACCTCGCGCAAACGCGCTGGCGGCACGCGCAAAGTCACCGCGTGACCAAGGCCCATGACGACGTACCATGATTCGACTTGGATACCCTCTGGCGGAAACTCGGCCCAGAATTTTTGGTCCTTCATCAGCTGTTGGATCTCGGTGAGATTGCGCGATTCATCCTGCCGAAGGATGAAGTGGACAAGCACGTAGTCGGACTGAGTGCTGCCAACTGTGGCACTAGATGAAACTTGGGTGGTGGCGGTGGGTTCGGCCGAGTAGGCCGACGAAGCAATCAGGAGGGCGAATAAAGTAAGCAGGAGAGGTTTCATGCCAGACAACCATGTGCTGCCGTTTTCTCCCGTCAAATGAGTCGCCCGCTTTGCCCGGTTCAGCCAAAACTTACATGGCCGCGGTTTTAGCGGTGGCAAACGGTGTGGAACGTATTACGTGACACGTTTACCGCAGCCGCACAGGTAAAGGGCAGGATGTACCGAAGCCAATTATCCGAGGAAGGGAACTTACCAGCCGCAGTCGCAGCCATATTCGCCCGGTCGGTGCGAACCACGTCCGTTAAAATTGAACTGCGAGAGGACGACCGTGAATGCGAATTTGCCGTCAGGATCACTCACAGTGGTGGCCATCGATGCACCATAACCACTGCGGCCGCCACTGCCCCACATGTAGGCGAGCGTGACTTCGCCATGCACTTCGAGTTTTTTGGGAGTGATTTCAACCCAGTCTCCTCCTGGAGGCGTGGAGACAAAGGGCTTCGTTATGAGTGGGCCGGGTGGTGCGGGCCGATTGGCTACGGCGAGTGCGACGAGTTCGTCGAGACGCTTGAGTTCGGGCGTCATGAGTTGATCGAGCCCGGCGTCCTTGCGCTGTTGCGGCGACCGGCGGCGCGTAAACGACGTCGAAAACGCCGGCGTATCGCCTTGCCGCGCGACAGAGATTTCGCGTTGGACTTGCGCATCGAGCGAGGCCAGTTGCTCCGCGGAAAGCTTGGCGAAACCGATGGCGACTTTATTTTCTTCAGTAAGTGAAGCGGTGAAGCCCGTCGGCTCGGCCCGAACGGACAGAACCGAAAGCAAAGCCACGGCCATCAAGCCGCTGATCAACCGTGGAATTTTGCGGGCGAGCTTCACAATGAATCCGACGCTGACATGCGGGGGAATGTTCCGCGAGATTAGAACGCGACGACGGGAAATTTCGTTTGTCCGTTTTTGCCCGATTGGCTATGGAAGCGTTTCTATGAAATTGCCCCGTTTTCTTTCGACGTTGTTGGTCATTGGCTTGGCGCTGGTTTGGTTGACTGGCGCCACTCACGCGCAGGATGCCGCGACAGTTTCGTCGCTCGGTTTTTCTCCCGAGCGACTGCAGCGGCTCGACGCTGTGATGCAGGAAAGTGTGGCGAAAAAAGAGATCGCCGGCGGCATCATGTACATCGCTCGCAACGGGCAAATCGTGAAACTTCAGGCCTACGGCATGCAGGATATCGAAAACGGGAAGCCCATGCAGACCGATGCTATTTTCCGCATCGCTTCGATGAGCAAAGCCGTCACGACGGTCGCCATCATGATGCTCTACGAGGAAGGGCGTTTCATGTTAAAGGATCCTGTTTCCAAATATATCCCGGCCTTTGCCAACTCCGTTGTCGCCGTGCCTCCGCCGGCTGGTTCGGCTTCCGAGGCAAAATACGTTACCGTGCCGCTGAAGCGCCCAATCCAGATCCGTGATCTGCTCACGCACACCGCCGGCCTCACCTACGGCGACGGGCTCGCGAAGGAGGATTATAAAAAGGCCAATCTCACCGGCTGGTACTTTGCCAACCGCAGCGAAACCATCGGAGAGGCGATGAACCGCCTTGCCACGCTTCCCTTGCATGGCCAGCCCGGTGAAGCGTTCCAGTACGGTTACGCGACCGACGTGCTCGGTTACCTCGTTGAAGTGGTTTCGGGTATGCCTCTCGACAAATTCGTCGAGGAACGCATCTGCGGTCCGTTGAAAATGAAAGACACCTGCTTTTTTCTGCCGCCCGAAAAGGTTTCTCGTTTCACCAATCTCTATGGTTATGAAAACGGGAAACTCGTGTTGAAGGAGAAGGCGTCGACGTCTGACTACGTGCAGGGCCCGCGCAAATGTTTTTCGGGCGGGGCCGGACTACTTTCCACCGCCAACGATTATGGACGGCTTCTGCAGATGCTGCTCAATGGCGGCGAACTCGATGGGGTGCGTCTGCTCGCTCCGAAGACGGTCGAGCTGATGCATCAAAACCACGTTGGAAACAAATTCTCTGGCGAAGGCGACGGGTTCGGCCTCGGTTTTTGGGTGAAGGGCGACGTCGGTAATTGTGGCGAGATCGGCAGCGAAGGCGCTTACGGGTGGGGTAGTGCGTACTATCCGCAATACCTCGTCGACCCAAAGGAGAAGCTCGTGATGTTCTTCATGACACAGCTCATGCCGGCCGGAAGCTATACGCTCAACCAGCGTTTCAAGGTGCTGACTTACCAAGCGCTGATAAAGTGAGTAGTCGGAGGTCGCTTTTCTCACTGTTGCGGACCGTTCGTGCGTCTTGTCTGACGTGTGACAGACGATTGTCTCATGGCACATTTTTGACTGCAAATTGTGTCAAACTGGCGCGTTTTTGCGCCTTCGGAAACAGCGCGATTTCGCGCTTAAAAATTGTTAGAGTTTATTTGAAAACAGTTTAAGTGAAGAGTCGGCCTCAAGGCACGTCCATTGCTGAAGCAGGGGCATGAGTCGCATTCTAGGTATCGATCTTGGCACCACAAACTCCTGCATGGCCATCATGGAAGGTGGCGAACCTGTGGTTATCCCTAACGCCGAAGGCGCGCGCACCACTCCGTCGGTCGTCGCTTTCACGAAAACCGGCGAACGTCTTGTAGGCCAGGCCGCGAAACGCCAGGCCGTCACCAATCCGAGCAACACCATTTTCTCGGCCAAGCGTTTGATCGGTCGCAAATTTAACGAAATCCAAAAAGAGGCCGCTGGTTTCCCCTTCAAAGTCGTCGAAGGCAAAAACAGCGACGCCTACATCGAAGTTAAAGTCGGTGACAAAACCGAACGCTTCGCTCCCGAACAAATTTCGTCGTTCGTCCTCGCGAAAATGAAGGCCGACGCCGAGGCCTATCTCGGGGAAAAAATCACGCAGGCCGTCATCACCGTTCCCGCTTATTTCAACGACGCGCAACGTCAGGCCACCAAGGACGCGGGCAAAATCGCCGGTCTTGAAGTGATGCGCATCATCAACGAGCCGACCGCCGCGTCGCTCGCTTACGGTCTCGACAAGAAGAAGGACGAAAAAATTTCCGTCTTCGATCTCGGTGGCGGTACGTTCGACGTTTCCGTGCTCGAAATTGGCGACGGCGTCTTCGAAGTCAAAGCCACCAACGGCGACACGCACCTTGGCGGTGACAATTGGGACGAGGCCATCATCACCTGGCTCGTCGACACTTTCAAAAAGGAAAATGGCATCGATCTCCGCAAGGACCCGATGGCCCTCCAGCGCCTCAAGGAAGAAGCTGAAAAAGCCAAGATCGCTCTCTCCTCTACCCAGTCCGTAGATATAAATCTTCCCTTCATCACGGCAGACGCTTCCGGCCCGAAGCATCTGAACGTCCAGCTCAGCCGCGCGAAGATGGAGCAGATCTGCGAATCGCTCTTCGAACGCTGCCTTCAGCCGTTCAAGAACTGTCTCAAGGACGCCAATCTCTCTTCCTCGCAAATCGACGAACTCGTTCTCGTCGGTGGCATGACCCGCATGCCTAAGGTGGTCGAAATCGCCAAACAGCTCGGCGGCAAACCGCCGCACCAGGGCGTCAATCCCGATGAAGTCGTTGCCGTCGGCGCGGCCATCCAAGGTGGCGTGCTCAAGGGCGAAGTCCGCGACGTGCTCCTCCTCGACGTCACTCCGCTGACGCTCGGCATCGAAACCGCTGGCCAGGTTGCCACGCCGATGATCCCGCGCAACACCACGATCCCGTCGAAGAAGACGCAGGTGTTCTCCACTTATTCCGACAACCAGCCCGGCGTCGAAATCGTCGTCCTCCAAGGCGAACGCCCGATGTCGCGCGACAACAAAACGCTCGGCACGTTCAAGCTCGACGGCATTCCGCCGGCGCCGCGCGGCGTTCCGCAGATCGAGGTCACTTTCGACATCGACGCGAACGGCATCCTCCACGTTTCCGCCAAGGACCTCGGCACTGGCAAGGACCAGAAAATCACCATCCAAGGCTCGTCCGGCCTCTCCAAGGAAGAGGTCGAGAAGATGACCAAGGAAGCCGAACTCCACGCCGCCGAGGACAAAAAGCGCAAGGAAGCCGTCGAAACCAAGAACCAGCTCGACAGCTCCATCTACCAACTCGAAAAAGCCATCAAGGACGCGGGCGACAAACTCCCCGCCGACAAGAAAGGCCCGATCGAGTCCGCCATCGCTTCCGCGAAGAAGGATCTTGAAACAAACGACACCGACAAGATGAAGGCTGCCCTCGAAAATCTTTCGAAACTTGGCGCCGAACTCTATGCCGAAGCCCAGAAGGCTCAGCAGGCCGCGGGTGCGGCCGGCGCCGAAGGTCCTTCCGCTGGCCCCGCGCCAGAGGGCGCGAAGAAAACCGAGAAGAAGGCCGACGTGGTCGATGCCGACTTCGAAGTAGTGGACGACGACAAGAAGAAATAATTTTCGTGAATTTGCGCGAACCGGTTGGCAGAGCCCGCCGGTTCGCGTCGTTCCTGAAAGAACAACACCTCCTCAACCCAAACTAAATAATATGGCTAAAGTTAACATCAAACCCATCGGCGACCGTGTTCTCGTGCAACACATCGAAGAGAAGGAACAAGTCCGCGGCGGGATCATCATTCCCGACTCCGCCAAGGAAAAGCCCCAAGAGGCCAAGGTCATTGCCCTCGGAACCGGCAAGAAGGACGAATCCGGCAAGCTCGTGGCTTTCGAGGTGAAAGTCGGCGACAAGGTGCTCATCAGCAAGTACGGCGGCACCGAAGTGAAGATCGACGGCGAGAAGTTCACTCTCGTCCGCGAAGACGACATCCTCGGCGTCATCGCCTGAGCTTAACGAACCAGTTACTTAAACCTAAATCTCAGACTTAAACTTTTAAGAATATGCCTGCTAAACAAATCATTTTCGACGAGACAGCCCGTCAAAAGATCCTCAAGGGCGTGGAGCTCCTCTCCAAGGCCGTTAAAGTCACCCTCGGACCCAAGGGCCGCAATGTCGTCATCGACAAGAAATTCGGTTCTCCGACCGTCACCAAGGACGGCGTGACCGTCGCGAAGGAAATCGAGCTTCCGGACGCTTACGAGAACATCGGCGCCCAGCTCGTGAAGGAAGTCGCTTCCAAGACCTCCGACGCTGCCGGCGACGGTACCACCACCGCCACGGTGCTCGCCGAGGGCATCTACCGCGAAGGCCTCAAGAACGTCACCGCCGGTGCCAACCCGGTTTACCTGAAGCGTGGTATCGACAAGGCTGTTGAAGCCGCCGTTACCGAACTCGCCAAAATCTCCAAGAAGGTCAGCGAAAGCGAAGAGATTCGCCAGGTTGCCGCCGTGTCCGCCAACTGGGACTACGAGGTCGCCGACAAGATCGCCGAAGCCATGGACAAGGTCGGCAAAGACGGCACCATCACCGTTGAAGAAGCCAAGTCCATCGAAACCACCCTCGACGTCGTCGAAGGCATGCAGTTCGACAAGGGCTATCTCTCTCCCTACTTCTCAACCAACGCCGAGACCCAGGAAGCCGTCCTCGAAGACGCTTACATTCTGATCCACGAAAAGAAGATCAGCAACCTCCAGGAATTCCTCCCGATCCTCCAAACCACCGCCAAATCCGGCAAGCCCCTCCTCATCATCGCTGAAGAGGTCGAAGGCGAAGCCCTCGCCGCGCTCGTGGTCAACAAGATCCGTGGTACCTTGAACGTGGTTGCGGTCAAGGCTCCTGGCTTCGGTGATCGCCGCAAGGCCATCCTCGAAGACATCGCCGTCCTCACTGGTGGCAAGCTCCTCTCCGAAGACCTCGGCATCAAGCTCGAGAACGTCCAGATCAGCGACCTCGGCCGTGCCAAGCGCATCGTCGTCGACAAGGAAAACACCACGATCGTCGAAGGTTCGGGCAAATCGTCCGACATCCAGGGCCGCGTGAAACAGATCCGCCGCCAGATCGAGGAAACCACCTCCGACTACGACCGCGAGAAGCTCCAAGAGCGCCTCGCGAAGCTCGCCGGTGGCGTTGCCGTCATCAATGTCGGCGCCGCGACCGAAGCCGAAATGAAGGAAAAGAAAGCCCGCGTCGAAGACGCGCTGCACGCGACCCGCGCAGCCGTTCAGGAAGGCATCGTCGCCGGTGGTGGCGTTGCTCTCCTCCGCACCGCGAAGGCGATCGAAGCCCTCAAGCTCGAAGGCGACGAAGCCCTCGGCGCCGCGATCGTTCGCCGCGCGATTGAGCACCCGCTCAAGCAGCTCTGCACCAACGCTGGTGTTGACGGTGGCGTTGTCGTCAAGGAAGTCCTCGGCGGCAAAGCCAACTTCGGCTACAACGTCGCGACCGACAAGTACGAGGATCTCGTCAAGGCCGGCGTCGTCGACCCGACCAAGGTGACCCGCACCGCTCTGCAGAACGCCGCTTCGATTGCCGGCCTCTTGCTGACGACCGAAGCGATCATCGCCGAGATTCCCGAGAAGAAGGAAGCTCACGCTCCCGCCCCCGGCGGCGGCATGGGCGGCATGGACTACTAAGTCCAAGCCAATTTCTATCGCCAAAAACTTCAACGGTGCCGCAGAAAACGCGGTGCCGTTTTTTTGTGCCTCTGGCAAGCGGTTCGTCTGAGGGTAGGATGGGCTATCCTTGACCCGCCGTGTTGTCTTCTGGCGGTTTTAAAAGGTAGGGCGCGACCGCCGGGCGCTCGAGGATCAAAGTAGGGGCAATGCTCCTATTGTCCTCAATGTTTTGGTTCCTTTTTAGGGATGAACTCTATTGTTTGGTGGTATGGCGCTCGGTGATAGTGCAGTTTCAGTGTTAGACTCCAGCTGCGTAGGCCGCTCATAGAGTTTCACCACTGACAATATCTTGTCATAGAGGCGCTGCGCCTCCGCTGTAGCTAAGGTTTCCGTCTGTCTGTTCGGTAAAGGGTCGACAGCCATATGAAAACTTATGCTTGAGTTTTCAAACTCCGCATCAGGCAAACTAGGCTTTGCAGCGTTTTTGTATTCCTCTAAGGCTTCTTTTGTGAATTTATTCGTTCTCAGCTTCTCACGGATTTTTTCACTTTCTTTGTAGTTTTTCTTCCACTGCGCAGGATCGATGTGGGGACTGAAGTAGATATTAATGAGAAATACAAAGCGCGCGGATTTGCGGAAGGAATCAGACGGTTCGATCTTAACGCAGGAGATCGAATCTTCATCGGAGCCTATGGAAACAATATAGTCTGGGCTAAATAGCGGTTCCAACTTTTGCTTTAACTTTGCCTTTTCGGAGGTCGAATCCGCTAGGGCTATGCACGTAAGGCATCCAAACAGAAAAAGGATCACAGTTTTCATTTCATTCCGAAAGCGATGTTTAGCAGCAAATTTGAGGTTCCCGACTGATACAATTCTCTCCTCAAGATTATTGCCGTGACGCTCGGCGAGCAAGGGGGAACACAGCCGGGGAGAAAAATAGAGACTCTGCTAATTCGGTTTTTTCCACTTTCTTCCGTCTTGATAAATGACGGACTTCAATCATATCTTTTCAGCCTTTGTTACCCATGAGCCTCGTTGAAAAGATCAAACAAGCCGGTGTTGTCGGTGCTGGTGGCGGTGGTTTTCCCACCCATGTGAAGTTTGCCGCCAAGGTCGACACCGTCATCGCCAACGGTGCCGAGTGCGAACCGTTGCTGCACAAGGACGCGGTCGTCATGGAACGTCAGGCGCAGGAAATGATCCGCGGCATGCAACTCGCGATGGAAGCCGTCGGCGCGAAGGTCGGCATCGTCGGCATCAAGGCGAAGAACAAGCACGCTGTCGAAGCCGTTGAAGCCGCTTGCGCTGGCACTGCGGTGCGCGTGCATCTGCTCGGTGATTATTATCCGGCGGGCGACGAATACGATTTGGTTTATGAATCCACCGGTCGCTTGATTCCGCCGGGCGGCATTCCGCTCAACGTCGGTGCGGTCGTCTGCAACGTCGAGACCTACGTCAACATCGCCGCTGCCGCCGAGGGAAAACCTGTCACGCATAAAACGCTCACCATTGCCGGCGCCGTGCGCGAACCGATGACGATCACTGTTCCGCTCGGCGTCACACTTCGCGAGTGCATCGCGCTAGCTGGGGGTGCAACCGTTGCTGATCCCGTGCTCGCCATCGGCGGCATGATGATGGGCGAGACGACCGACAATCTCGACCGCCCCGTGACAAAAACCACTGGTGGCGTGATCGTGCTCGCGCGCGACCATCACGTGGTGGAACGCAAACTGAAACCCGCGCCGCAACAAAACGCCATCGGTAAATCCGCGTGCGATCAATGCCGCTATTGCACGGAGCTTTGCCCTCGTTTCCTCCTCGGCTACGCCGTCGAACCGCACCAGGTCATGCGCACGCTGGCCTTTACTGCGACCGGCGCGGAGCGTTTCAATGATTGGGCGGCGATGTGCTGCTCATGCGGACTCTGCACATTGTTCTCGTGCCCCGAGGAACTTTTCCCGAAGGAAGCCTGCGACCAATCGAAGGCCGAACTGCGCAAGAACAACGTCAAATATTCCGGTCCGACGACGGTTGAGGTTCATCCCATGCGCGACGGCCGTCGCGTACCGATCAAGAGCCTGATGTCGAAGCTCGATATCGCTCAGTACGACGATCCCGCGCACTTCCAGGCGAAGGAAATTTCCTCCAAGCGTCTGGTTCTTCCGCTCAAACAGAGCGCTGGCGCTCCGTCCGTCGCTATCGTGAAAACCGGTGACCGCGTTTCCGCCGGACAACAGCTCACCGAAATCGCGGAGAAGGCGCTCGGCGCACGCCTCCATGCACCAGTGGCTGCGACCGTCGCCGAAGTGACCGCTCAAGCCATCGTCCTCGACCGGGCCTGACCCGCGAACCCCGAATTTTTCCACGCGTATGACCGAAAACTCCATTGGCATGATCGAAATGTCCAGCGTGGCCGCTGGCTTCCTTGTGGCGGATACGATGCTCAAAGCGGGCAACGTGAAACTCTATTTGTCGCGGTCGATTTGTTCGGGCAAGTACATGGTGCTCGTTGCCGGCGATACCTCGTCCGTCGAGAGCGCAGTCTCAAGCGGCGCCGAAGCGGCCAAGGGCGTGATGATCGACAAATTTGTCATCTCGAACATTCATCCCGACGTGTTGATCGCGCTCGGCCGAACCAATGTCGTCCCGCCAGAAGGCGCGCTTGGCATTTTGGAATCCTTCAATGTTGCCACGCTCATTCGCGCCGCCGACGCCGCGGCGAAAAGCGCGAGCGTGCAACTCCTCGAAGTTCGCCTCGCGATGGCCTTGGGTGGCAAAGCCTTTTTCACCATGACCGGCGATGTTGCCTCCGTGCAAGCCGCCGTGGCCGCTGGTCGCCGCCTGATCGGCGAAGCCGGCATGCTGGTAAACGCCGTCGTCATCCCGCGCCCGCACCCGAACGTTTACCGCGAGATGGTGTAAGTGCGGTAAAGCTCGGATTTGCTGATCAAGTGCCGGACAATGAAACTGAGCTTCGTGCCCTTTGCGACAGGTAGAGACGTTGAACAAAAAGCAGTGGTCCTTCGTGCGTCCTTCCCCTCGCGAGAATTACCGTCTTAGGCGAAATCCAGGCATTTTTCAGAGCGCCGCGAGGGTTTATCCACGGAATTTGCTTTCTTTCAGCGGAGCATCACAAACTCTGCGGGCGCGAGCGGTGCCAAACAGTTTGTCATCTATTGGATGACGAGAGTCTTTTAGACAATTGCACCTGCTCAGTGCGCTTGTCATTCATTAGATGACAAGGGGTTGGAGGTAGCGATAGGGTAGGAGGCGGAGTATTGAAATTGGAAATGGTGAGAGGACGTTATGTGGCGCGAGCTTGCCGATGGGCTGGGACCGCGTTTGCTGGGCGGATGGAAGTCATTTTTCTCGGCACTGGTACTTCGCAGGGCGTTCCGTTGATCGCGTGCGATTGCGTTGTCTGCAGGTCTACCGATCCTCGTAATAAACGCACCCGCGCCAGCATCCACGTCGTGATGGATGGGTTGCATATTCAGGTTGATGCGGCGCCGGAATTCCGGCTCCAGTGTATCCAGAATTCTGTGACGTGGGTCGATTTGTTTATCCTGACGCACGGGCACGCGGACCACGTGGCGGGCATGGACGACCTGCGGCGATTTTGCGATCTGCTGGGCGGAAATGCGCTTCCAGTGTACTCCACGGAGGAGGGGCTTGGGCGCGTGCACGCCATGTATCCTTACGCGATCATGGAGCGACCGGTGGTCAAAGGTTATCCCGCATTCAAACTAAAACCCATGCCCGCGAAACTGGAACTGGCGCAGGGGACCGTCGAATCGACGTTGCTGCCGCATGGTGGCGTGAATACTCTGGGCCTGGCCTTCACCGAACGCAGCAGCGGAAAAAAGTTCGTGTATTACACCGATTGCAAAAACGTCCCGAGCGAAGCGACTGCTCTCGCCAAAGGTGCGGAAGTCGTGGTCCTCGACGGCCTGAGATATGAAGCGCACCCATCGCATCTCAGCGTCAGCGAGGCAGTCAATACGGCCCGACAAATCGCTGCTCCTCAAACCTACCTGACGCATATGACGCACTTTTTAGATCACGAAAAAGATGGGGCGAAGCTTCCGTCGAAAATCGCTTTTGCGTACGATGGTTTGCGCATAAATCTGAGGTAACAAGCGCCGCCGTATCCTTGTTAAGTTACACTAAGAAAGGGAGTAATGTTCCTTTCTTAAGTTCGGGTAAAGGAGGCGGATGGAAAAAATAAAAATAGGGCTTGCGCTTTGTTTTACGGATATTCTTATAAAAACAACTAAGTATAGTAAACAAATAGGAATAAGCCATGGCCGCCAATCTTCTCCCAAATGCATCTGAAGCCACTACCCCCGAATGGCTGCAACTCGTCCGCGGCAAAGTTGAAAGCCTCCGTTACGGGGTGGTCCAGATTGTCGTCCACGACAACCAAGTGACTCAGATCGAGCGTACGGAAAAGACGCGCTTCGATTCCGCAAAGCACGAACTGCTCCGTCCTCACACGAGCATCTGAAAATTTTGCCTACCGATTCGAATCGGAGGTCGCCACGAACCGAACCAGTCAACTGGACCACAGCTCACTACCATATACATGACCTCTCTTCTCAGATCCAAAACTCGTTCTGTGCTGGCCTTGGCTTTGCTTGCGACGGGATTCACTGTTGTTCGGGCCGACCAACGCGACGAAGAAATCCAGACGCTGCGCGAACAAATTCGCCAGCTCGACCAAAAGCTCCGCGTCATCGAACGCAAGCAGGAGCTCAAAGACGAAGACTCCGCGGCGAAAGCCAAGACGACCGCTTCCGTGACCGCTGGTGCGGGCGGCTTTGCCATCACTTCGGCCGACAAGTCCTTTGATCTCAAATTGAAGGCACTCGCGCAGTTCGATGCCCGTTTCTTCCTCGACGACGGCGCGGCCAATCGCGACGCCTTTCTCCTGCGCCGCACCCGCCTGATCTTTAGTGGCACCGTCGCGGGTATCTACGACTTCAACATCACGCCCGAACTAGGTGGTGGAACCAACAACACCACGACCGTCGCTCTCTGGGACGCTTTTATTGCCGCTCGATTCAGTCCCTACCTCGGCCTGCGCGCGGGTAAATTCCCCTCGGCCGTAGGACTTGAGCCTGGCTCGAATCGTCACTTCATCGAATCGCCATTCCCGAATACGCTTTTGCCGAACCGCGATCTTGGTGTCGAAGTCTTCGGCGCGGCCGGCGGCGGTTTGGTCGAGTACCGTCTCGGCGTTTTTAACGGCGTGGCCAACAACACGACCAACTTCGGCGGTGCTTCCGCTGATTATGCCGACGGCGACAAAACCCTCGCGGGTCGCCTGACCGTCGCGCCTTTCAAATCCGTCGACGGTGTGATTTCAAAACTCTCCTTCGGTCTCGGCGCCAGCCGCGGCAACGAAAAAGGTGTGGCCGGCACGAATCTCTCGAACGGTCTCTCGAACATCACGAGCAACTCGCAACAGGCCATCTTTAGTTATGGAGCCACGCTCTACGCGAACGGCACGCACACCCGCATCAGCCCGAGCGTCGAATGGTATACGGGCACGCCTTTCAGTTTCGTCGCCGAGTACGCGCTCGAAAAGCAAGACATCGCCGTTAATGCCGCCGGACTTACGCGATCCTTCAAGAACTCCGCTTGGCGTGCCAACGTCGGCTGGGTTCTCACGGGAGAAGAAGGCGCGAAAGCGGGTGTTACTCCTAAGAACGCGTTCGGCAAGGATGGTTGGGGCGCCTTCGAACTCGTGGCTCGCGTGAGCGGCCTCGAACTCGACAACAAGCTCTTCCATGCCGTTTCGGATGACGGTGCCGGCCTCAGCCGCGTGACCAATGCCACGGGTGCCATCGCCTACGGCGTCGGCCTCAACTGGTACCTCAACCGCAACTTCCGTTTCCTCGTGAACGCGGAACAGACCAAATTCGACGACGCCAAAACTCCGACCGCGCAGCCTGGCGCGCAGGACGACGAACTCGCGATCATCACCCGCCTCCACCTCAGCTTCTGAGCCGAACAACCTAAACACTCTAAACATTTTCGTCATGAAATTTTTCACCGCAATTCTGGCCGTCGTTGCGCTCGCCGCACCGGCTTTCGCGAAAGACATCGAGCTCCTCAACGTTTCCTACGATCCGACGCGCGAGTTTTACGTCGAATACAACGCCGCTTTTTCAAAATACTGGAAGGCGAAGACCGGCGACAACGTCACTATCAAGCAATCGCACGGTGGTTCGGGTAAACAGGCCCGTTCCATCATCGACGGTTTGCCCGCCGACGTTGCAACGCTCGCTCTCGCCGGCGACATCGACGCTCTTCATATCAACGGCAAACTCATCCCGGCCGATTGGGTGAACCGCTTGCCGAAAAACTCTGCTCCGTACACGAGCACGATCGTGTTTCTTGTGCGCGCGGGAAATCCCTTCAAGGTCAAGGATTGGGACGATCTCGTGAAGCCGGGAATCTCCGTCATTACGCCGAACCCAAAAACCTCGGGCGGCGCGCAATGGAACTACCTCGCCGCCTGGGAATTCGCCCGCCGCAAATACGGTAGCGACGACGCCGCGAAGGACTTCGTGCGCAAGCTCTACAAAAACGTTCCCGTGCTCGATTCGGGCGCCCGTGGTTCAACCACAACCTTCGTGCAGCGCGGCGTGGGCGACGTGTTTATCTCGTGGGAAAACGAGGCTTTTCTCGCGCTCAAGGAATTTGGCTCCGACAAATTCGAGATCGTCGTGCCTTCGCTCAGCATTCTTGCCCAGCCGAGCGTCACGGTGGTCGACAAGGTCGTGAAAAAGAAAGGCACCGCCGAAGTCGCCAAAGCCTACCTCGATTATCTTTATTCGGACGAGGCGCAGGAAATCGCCGGCAAGAATTTCTATCGCCCGACGTCCGAGGCTGCCGCGGCTAAATACGCGGACAAGTTCCCGAAGGTCGAACTGTTCACTATCGACGAAGCGTTTGGCGGCTGGACCAAGGCCAAGAAAACGCACTTCGCCGACGACGGCACGTTCGATCAAATCTACGCGAAATAACTCGCCCGATCCCATCGATGCCATCTTCATCCGCCACCATGCCTGCGCATGATCTTAACCAACTGCTCGCCCGGCTCGATTCGCTGGCCGGACAGGGTGGGGCATTGCTGCGCAGCAAAAGCACGGGTGAATTTGTCGTCGATGGACGCCGCTACGAGATTCCGCGCTACGTTTTTTCCGGTCCGCTCGAAGGTCAGTCGCCAATCCGGCTCGGTATTTTTGCCGGGCTGCACGGCGACGAACCCTCGGGCCCGGAGGCGCTCGTGATTTTCCTCACGGAGTTGTTGCGCGATCCGTCGCGGGCGCATGGATACGAGCTTTATATTTATCCGGTGACCAATCCCACCGGCTATGAGGACGGCACGCGAAACAATCGCGCGGGCAAAGATCTCAATCGCGAATTTTGGCGCGAATCTGCCGAACCCGAAGTGCGCATGCTCGAAGCCGAACTCGAGACTAACCGGTTTTACGGCATCATTTCGCTGCACGCCGATGACACCTGCACCGGCCTTTACGGCTACGCGCACGATCGCTTGCTCAACGAAGCGCTGCTCCGTCCGGCCTTGGTGGCGTCCGAGAAAATTCTACCGCGCGATCAACGCCCGATGATCGATGGCTGGTCGGCCACCGATGGCGTGATCAAGCAGTGCTTTTGCGGCGTGCTGGCGGCACCGCCGGATCAACGCCCGCAGCCGTTCGATGTGATTTTCGAAACGCCCGCACTCGAACCGCTCGATGTGCAGGCGCAGGCCGCCGCCGTGGCGCTGCAAACCATCCTCGATGAATACCGCGGGTTCATCGCCCAAGGCCAGGATTTGTGATGTCGCTTCTCAGCAAACAACGTTCCGCCATCCCCGGCTTTAACCTTTCGCTAGGTTACACGGTTTTCTATCTCGGGCTCATCGTGCTCGTGCCACTCTCCGCGGCCTTTCTGAAAACCGCCGGCATGTCCTGGGAAGCCTTCGTGCAGGCAATCGCCTCGCCGCGCGTCATGGCGGCCTACAAAATTACCTTTGGCGCCTCGTTCGTCGCGGCCTTGGTCAACATGGTTTTCGGCCTGCTGCTCGCCTGGGTGCTGGTGCGTTATCCTTTTCCCGGTAGGAAAGTGATCGACGCGCTGGTCGATCTGCCTTTCGCGCTGCCGACGGCCGTTGCGGGCATCGCGCTCACGGCGATCTATTCGAAAAACGGCTGGATCGGCCAATACCTCGAACCGCTTGGCATCAAGGCGGCATTTTCGGAACTCGGCGTCCTGATTGCGCTGACTTTTATCGGACTGCCCTTCGTGGTGCGCACACTTCAGCCGGTGATCGAGGAACTCGAGCCTGAACTCGAAGAAGCTTCCACGACCCTCGGCGCGAGCCGCTGGCAGACGATCACGCGTGTGATTTTTCCCGAACTGGTGCCACCGTTGTTGACGGGTTTTGCGCTCTCGTTTGCCCGTGCGCTTGGAGAGTATGGATCGGTTGTGTTCATTTCGGGCAACATGCCGATGCGCACCGAAATCGTGCCGCTGCTCATCATCACCAAGCTGGAGCAATACGACTACCGCGGCGCCACGGCAATCGCGGTCGTCATGCTGGTCGCTTCGTTTGTCCTGCTGCTCGTCATCAACCTGCTCCAGAAGTGGAGCCGTCGTTACCACAAGATCTGAGCCATGGCCTCCGCAACTATTTCCAATCTCCAGCGCCATCGTCCTCCGGCCACCTCGCAGCCGAAGGTCACGCAGGACCCCGCATGGGTGCGCTGGCTGCTTACGACGATTGCGTTGTTGTTTGTCGGGTTCTTCCTGGTTTTTCCGCTCGGTGCGGTTTTCGCGGAGGCCTTTCGCCGCGGTATAAAAGCCTATTTCGCGGCCTTCGCGGATTCCGACGCGCTCGCGTCCATCCGGCTCACGCTAATCGCGGCGGCGATTTCGGTGCCGGCCAATCTGGTTTTTGGCGTAATCGCGGCTTGGGCGATCACGAAATTCGAGTTTCGCGGGAAAAGCCTGCTCATCACGCTGATCGATCTGCCATTCGCGGTTTCGCCGGTGATCTCGGGTCTGATCTACGTATTGGTGTTTGGGCTTCAGGGGTGGTTAGGCCAGTACCTTGCCGCCGAAAATCCGACCTTCCCGTGGTTGCAGCAGTGGCTCATTTCGCTGGATCTGAAAATCATCTTCGCGGTGCCGGGCATTGTGTTGGCGACGACCTTTGTGACCTTCCCATTTGTGGCGCGCGAAATCATCCCGCTCATGCAGGCGCAGGGCACCGACGAGGAACTCGCGGCGATCACCCTCGGTGCGAGCGGCTGGCAGACGTTTTGGCGGGTGACGCTGCCGAACATCAAGTGGGGACTCTTCTACGGCGTCATTTTGTGCAATGCCCGCGCGATGGGCGAATTCGGCGCGGTGTCCGTGGTGAGCGGCCACATCCGCGGCGAGACCAACACGCTTCCGCTGCACGTCGAGATTCTCTACAACGAGTACAATTTTGTCGGCGCCTTCGCTGTGGCCTCGCTGCTCGCGGTGCTGGCGATCGTTACCCTGGTTTTGAAAAGTTTCATCGAATGGAAATTCCAGCAAGGACGCGCCGAGGCGTAAACGCACCCCCATGAGTATCATCGCAACAGGCATCACCAAAACCTTCGGCCAGTTCAAGGCCCTCAACGACGTCGATCTTGTCGTGCCGAGCGGCAAGCTCGTCGCTTTGCTGGGGCCATCTGGTTCGGGCAAGACGACGCTCCTGCGCATCATCGCCGGCCTCGAACACGCCGATGAAGGCAGCGGCAAAATCGAGTTTCACGGCGAGGATGTGAGCCGCGTCTCCGCGGGTAAGCGCGGCGTCGGTTTCGTGTTTCAACATTACGCCTTGTTCAAGCATATGACGGTGTTCGAAAACATCGCCTTTGGTTTGCGCGTGCGTCCGCGTGCCGAGCGTCCGCCGGAGAAAAAAATTTCCGACCGTGTGCATGAGTTGCTCAAGCTCGTGCAACTCGATGGACTTGACCGGCGCTTCCCGAGCCAGCTCTCCGGCGGACAACGTCAACGCGTCGCCCTGGCCCGTGCCCTCGCGGTGGAGCCGAAGGTGTTGCTGCTCGACGAGCCATTCGGCGCGCTCGATGCCAAAGTCCGCAAAGACCTGCGTCGCTGGCTGCGCCAGTTTCATGAGGAAATTCATCTCACCACGCTCTTCGTCACCCACGATCAAGAGGAGGCGCTGGAGATCGCCGACGAGGTCGTCATCATGAACCAGGCCAAGGTCGAACAAGTCGGAACGCCCCAAGAGGTCTACGACCGGCCTGTCTCGCCTTTTGTTTACCAATTCCTCGGCAACGTGAACGTGCTGCGCGACACCGCATCGTGGGGCACGACCGGGCCGATTCACGACAACGGTCGTCTCGCTGCCGACGGTCTGCTCTATGTGCGCCCGCACGACATCCAGGTGATGTCGCACGATTCCGGCGCGGCCGGCGTGCCGGCGGTCTTCCGCCACGTCCATACTGCGGGCTCGCAGATGCTGCTCACGCTGGAGCTTGCGAACACGCGCGAGACGGTGGAGGCGGAAATTTCCCGAACCGAACTTGCCGAATTGAACATTAAGCTTAACGATTTGGTGCTGTTGCGCTTGAGGCCGACCCACACGTTCCAGCACGACTACGCGATTTAACCCCCAAAAGAAATCTCAACCAACCCAACGTCACCATGGCTAAAATATATAACGACATCACAGATACAATCGGCAACACGCCGCTTGTACGCCTCAATCGCACCGCCGCCCAACACAACGCCCAGGCCGAAGTGCTCCTCAAGCTGGAGTTCTTCAACCCGCTTTCCAGCGTGAAAGACCGCATTGGTTACGCGATGATCGACGACGCACTCAAGTCGGGCAAAATCACCAAGGATACCGTTCTCATCGAGCCGACTTCGGGCAACACCGGCATCGCGCTCGCGTTTGTCGCCGCCGCCAAGGGTCTCAAGCTCATCCTGACCATGCCTGAGACGATGTCGATCGAGCGCCGCAAGCTCCTCAAGATTCTCGGCGCGAAACTCGTCTTGACCGAAGGACCGAAGGGCATGAAGGGCGCCATCGCCAAGGCCGAGGAACTGCAAAAGCAGATTCCAAACAGCGTCGTCCTCCAACAATTTGCCAACCCAGCCAATCCCGCCATTCACCGCAAGACCACGGCGGAGGAAATCTGGAAAGATACGGACGGCAAGGTCGACATCGTCGTCTCTGGCGTCGGCACGGGCGGTACCATCACCGGCGTCGGTGAAGTCCTGAAGACCCGCAAACCCGGCGTGAAAATCGTCGCGGTCGAGCCCGATGCTTCGCCCGTCCTTTCGGGTGGCGCACCTGGTCCGCACAAGCTGCAAGGCATCGGTGCCGGCTTTGTTCCCCCGGTTCTCAACACGAAGGTGATCGACGAGGTCATCCGCGTGAAGGAAGCCGATTCAGGTCCTATCTCCAAACAGGTCAACACGCTCGACGGCATTCCGATCGGCATCTCCAGCGGCGCCGCCGTTTGGGCCGCTCTGCAACTCGCCCAGCGTCCGGAAAACAAGGGCAAGCAGATCGTCGCCATCATCCCGTCGAGCAGCGAACGCTACCTCTCGACCTGGCTCTTTGCCGATCTCAACACCGAAAGCGATTCAATCGAAAACCTGATTGCAGTGCCGACGGCCTGAGCCGGGATTTCCAATTTCATTTCAACCGCACGCGCGGTCCTCACCGAGGGCCGCGCGTTTTTTTTGCATCTTCGTCACCGCGCACCGGAGAGGAAAGTGGGTTTTTTGGTCAAGTAAGCACTGCCAAATAACAACTTATACGACGACTGCCGCTTGAAAGAGTGGAGGAGATGGTCGGCTTTCGCAAAAGGGTTTCGCGCAGCAGATGAAGGTAAGTGCTGTTTTTCGACAGTAGTATTGCGTGCAGCGATATTTGCCTTGGGTCTACACACGAAGCGTCGATAATACACTGAGTTCGATTCCAGCTTCACACCCCAGCTATTGTTGTCGGAAAAATGATTCTCCCACGATGGGTTCCTGTGGGGACCCGGTCTTTCTCAAACGCCCGTTTCATTCGCGCGCTTTTTGTGTGCGTGAGCTTGGCCGTGTTTGGAAAAATCGCGTGTGCCCAAACAGCGGAGGCGGAATTCGCAACTTCCGGCAAGGCCTTCATCACGTCATTCCAACAATATTGGGATTTGGCACCGACCGAGAGGGCAAAATCGTTGGATTTTCGGATCGAATGCTTCGTTACCTATTTCGATCCCGAGTGGAAAATCCTGTTCATGCAGGATATGCGGGGGGAGCCCGCTTACGTTCTTTATGGTGCCAATCCATTTCCCTTCCATTTTGGCCAGCGCGTTGTTGCGTCGGGAAAATTACCGCCGTCCAAGGGCGATATTTCCTTCGAAAATGCGGTGATCGTGGAGCAGGGCCGCAGCCTCCCGGATGCTCTCCCGATTGGCGGCAAATTGGAGGACGTTCAAAAATGGGGCGGCAGGTATGTAACTGCGGAAGGTTTTGTCGAGAGTGCGCGGAGAATCCCGCCCGGGCACGTCCAGATTACGCTGGTGATTGAAGGCGTCCCCATCACGGTTTGGCTCCTTTTCGATCCGACCGTCCCGGTGCCAAATATCAACGATGCCACCGTGAGAGTTTCGGGCGTATTCAATCCGAAGCCCAGCCAGGACGGCAAGCCGCCTTCATTCGAGATCATGCTGTCCGGCGTGGATCAGCTGACCGTGCTTCATGAATTGAAGGACGACCCACGGTTTAAAACCGCGGCCGTGCCGATCCATTCGTTACCGGGAATTTCCCCTGATAAACTGGTTCGTGTCACGGGCCTCGTCAAAGCCCAGGAAGCCGGGCGGTTCGTGCGGATTCGGGACGACGCTGGACAAATCGATATTTTGACCGTGCAGAGCCGGACGTTTGCGATCAACGAACAGGTGGAGGCAATCGGGTTCCCCTTGATCGACGGCACGGAATGGCGGCTGGCTCGCGGGCTGGTCAGGCCCCTGCAAGGCCCCTCGACCGGCGGGCTGGCGGTCGGGAAGGACAAGTCGGCCACGCTCCGGCTTGCTTCTCAAGTGCTGGAACTTTCCGCCGAGGAAGCGATGGAAGGCAGGCCGGTTTGGCTCACGGGAGTGGTTACGTGGTCCAACGCCAACGCGCCATTCTTCTTCATTCAGGACTCCAGCGGCGGTGTCTGCATCATGCGCGCGAACTCCAACTCCCCCGTACGCTCCGTCGGAAGAAATATGGACGTTCGCGGCGTGACAGGCATGGGCCGCTTTTCACCGGTGGTTTTGGCCAGCCGGTTTGAAAGAGTGAGCGACGTTGTGTTGCCGGTGGCCCGGCAGATTTCGCTCGAACATGCGCTCACCGGCGTGGAGGAGGCCCAGTGGGTGGAAATGCGCGGCTATCTGCGGCAGGTGAACAAGCAGGACGGCTGGAACGAACTGGAACTGGCGACGTCAGCCGGAGATTTCATCGCCGTGCTTCCGCTTGCGCAGGAGGTGGATCAATTTATTGGTTCGGTGATACGCCTCCACGGTGTTTGCTCGGCCAGCGCCAGCGAACGGCGGAAACTGACCGGCATCAAGCTCTGGGTTCCCTCTGTCTCCTACGTCCAAGTCGAGGAATCCGCGCCGCAGAATCCTTTCGACGTACCGGTGCGCACGCTCGCGAGCCTTGGGCAGTACGGCGGCCTGCAATCCTTCAGCCAGCGCGTGCGGGTCTCCGGCGTCGTGCTGCACCAGACGCCCGGGCATTTGGTCTATATTCAGGACGGCACGGACAGCCTGACGATCTATTCGCGTTCGAATGAAATCCTCAAGCCCGGCGACAAAATCGAGGCCGTGGGTTTTCTTGGCCGGCAGGGTGGGCGGGTCGATTTGCGCGAGGCGGTTTACCGCAAAGTGGGGGTTGAGAACGAGCCGCTGCCAAAACCTGTTGTTATCGGTAATCAACCGCTCGTTGAGGAAGACGGCCGCTTGGTTTCCTTGACCGGCGACTTGATTGACAACTCCGCAACCCACGACCAGGTCCGCCTGACGTTGCAGAAGCAGAACGTGATTTTTGAAGCTTTCCTGGACGATGCCGGGCCGGACAATGCACTCACCCAGCTCCAAAAAGGCAGCCAGCTCGCACTCGTCGGCGTCTACGAAGTGAGACGCAACGAATACGGACAACCCGCCACCTTCGTGCTGCACCTCCGGACGGCAAACGACGTGAAGGTGCTGCAATCTCCCCCGTGGTTGACGCGCCGTTTGATTCTGGGTTTTGCCGGTACTTTGGGGTTGGGCACGGTGGTTTTTATTGCGTGGGTGACGGCCCTTCGTCGCCGGGTGAAAATCCAGACGGCACAGCTTCGCGAACAAATGCAGCGCGAGCTCTGGTTGAAGGAGGAATTGCAGCGGGCGAGCAAACTGGATTCCCTGGGGCTGCTGGCGGGCGGCATCGCGCACGATTTTAATAACCTTCTCACCGTCATGATGGGCAACATCTCGCTGGCGGGCTATGACGCGAATCTCACGCCGGAAACGGTCGAGTCCTTGCGCTCAGCCGAACAGGCGGCGACGCGTGCCCGCGATCTCACGCAGCAACTCCTCACTTTCGCCAAGGGCGGCGCTCCTTTACGCGTCGCGGTGTCGCTGCCGGAAGTCGTTCAGGAAGTCACGGAGTTTGCCCTGCGCGGATCGAATACGCGCTGCGAATTCGACCAACCCGTGGATCTCTGGCCGGCCAATGTCGACAAAGGCCAGATCGCGCAAGTCGTGCAGAATATCGTGATCAATGCATTGCAGGCCATGCCATCGGGCGGCGTGATCAACATTTCGTTGAGCAACGAAATCGTCGGCAGCGAGCTGGCGCAGGTACTGGCGCCCGGGCGCTATGTGAGGTTGAGCATCGCCGACCACGGTCCGGGAATTGCGCCGGAGAATCTGCCGAGAATTTTCGATCCGTACTTCACGACGAAAAAACATGGCAACGGACTTGGCCTCGCCACGGTGCATTCCATCGTGAAAAAACATCTCGGCCATATCACGGTCGAGTCGGCGCTCGGCCAGGGTACCAAATTCAAAATCTGGTTGCCGGCCGCGGAAATCGCCCCGGCCGTGGATAGCACTCCGCCGATTTTTCATCCCATCGCGCCGGGAAATTTTTCCGTGCGCAAAAAGCAGGTGCGAATTTTATTCATGGACGACGAGCCGGCGGTGCGGCGACTCGGGCAGACGCTGTTGAAACGCATGGGCCACGCCGTCACCGCAGTTTGCGATGGCGCGGAAACCCTCGCCGAATACGAACGGGCCCGTCAGGCCGGGGAGCCATACGATTTGGTCATCTTGGATCTGACAATTCCGGGAGGCATGGGCGGCCGGGAAGCGATGGAAAAGCTCCTGCTCATCGATCCGAAGGTGAAAGCGATCGTCTCCAGCGGTTACTCCAATGACTTGGTTCTGTCCAACTACCAGGCGCACGGGTTTCGTGGCATGGTTTCAAAACCCTACGACCCCACCGACCTTTCGCACGCCATCGACCAAGTGCTCAAAGGCGATCGAGCGTGAGCCTGAGGTTGCCGTGATGAACGGTTTTGTAGTCGACGTGTTCACTCCGCGGATTTCGTGTCGGCGATCGCAGGAACGGCTGGGGAATCGGTCGCCGTCTTAAGACGAGTTCTTGCCGGCCGAAGAGTGCTCAAGCCCATCGGCATTGAAGACGGCGCGTTCGGGTCGTTTCCGCTTGCCACGTCCGGATCTTGCGTGAGGCTGTCCAACCCCACTGCCAAACTAGGAATTTAGCCCCCATGAAGATCTCCAAACGCGGCGAATATGGTTTACGTGCCATGATCGATCTGGCGCTCGCAGCCGAGCTCGGGCGTGACCTAGTGCAGTTAAACGAGTTAGCCGAAAGCGAGAAGATCCCGGTCAAGTTCCTCGAACAGATCGTTCTCGCGCTCAAAGAAGGCGGTTTCTTGGAAAGCGTGCGTGGTAAATACGGCGGATATCGACTCGCCCGGCCTGCGAAGGAAATCTTGATCGGTCAGATCGTCCGGTATCTCGACGGGCCGCTCGCGCCAATCGGCTGTGTCAGCCAAACCGCCTATCAGCGCTGTTCCTGCCCTGACGAGGACCACTGCGGTCTGCGCATGCTGATGCTCGATGTGCGCAACGCCATCGCGAACATCCTCGACCGCTACACGCTTGCCAACGTGGTCGAAGTCACGCTCCGAAAAATGCGAACGAGCAAGATTGAACTCCCTTTTGCGGTTAAACCAAGCGCCGCCAGCCGCGCCAAAAAAACCGGGACCCTCGCTCCCGCTTCCTCTTCTTCCCACCCCACGCCCTCGGAGCGTGGATTGAGCGAATTTCTTTTTGGTGAAGGCATATGAAAAAAATCATCGCACTTTTGGTGGCTGCGGCACGCGCTCGTCACGACACTCTCCGCGAAGACCGTTCTGCGCGTCGGTTACTTTCCCAACGTCACCCACGCGCAAGGCGTGATCGGCAAGACGCTGACCGCGCAGCATAAAGGCTGGTTCGAGAAACGTCTTGGACCTGACGTCGAAATTCAATGGTACGCCTTCAACGCCGGGCCGAGCGCGATGGAGGCGATTTTCGCCGGTTCGCTCGATCTGACTTATGTCGGACCCAATCCCTCGCTCAACGCCTACATTCGCTCGAAGGGCGACGAAATACGTGCGATCGCCGGGGCGGCCCGCGGTGGCGCCGCGTTGTTGGTGCGACCTGGTTCGGGCATCGAAAAACCAGCCGACTTCAAAGGCAAAAGGCTCGCCACGCCGCAGCTTGGAAACACTCAGGACGTCGCCGCGCGTGTCTGGCTGAAAAATCAAGGTTTCAAAATCACGCAGATGGGCGGCGAAGTTTCCGTTCTCCCCACGTCTAATCCCGACCAGCTTTCGCTGTTCCAACAAGGCAAGATCGACGCGGTATGGACGGTGGAGCCCTGGGTCTCGCGCATCGAACGCGAAGCGGGCGGCAAAATCCATCTCGAACAAAAAGACGCGGTGACGACAATTCTCGTTTCCAGCGTCAAGGCGCTCACGAACCAACCCGAGCTCGTCAAAAAATTTGCACAGGCGCACCGTGAGCTGACCGATTGGATCAATGCCCATCCGTCCGAAGCGCAAGGGCTCGTGCAGCGGGGCTTGAGCGAGGAGGTGAAGCGCGAGATCAAACTCGAACTCGTCGTCTCCGCCTGGCAGCGCCTGACCTTTACCTCGGAAATCACGCTGAGCTCAATCGAAAGCCTCGTCGCCGACGCGCAACAGCTCGGCTTTATCCGCGGCAAGGTGGATCTCTCGCGTTTCATCCAACTTCAGCAATGACGCTCCAATCGGAACTCGCCAACGTCTCGCCGTCGAAACTCGCGGTGAGCGGCATCACCAAACGTTTCCGCGCGCGCGGACGCGAGGTGCATGCGCTCGATCACGTCTCGATCGACGTTGCCGAAGGCGAATTCGTTTGTTTACTGGGGCCGAGTGGTTGCGGAAAAAGCACGTTGCTCAATCTCATCGCAGGTCTCGACGAAGCCGATGAAGGGACGATTTCCAGCGACGGCCAACCGGTCACAGGCCCGGGCCGCGACCGCATGGTGATGTTTCAGGAGTCGGCTCTTTTCCCCTGGCTCGACGTGATCGATAACGTGATGTTCGGCCTAAAGCTCAAGCCGGGACTAACCAATCCCGAGCGTCGCGAAGTCGCGCATTTTTATCTGAAACTCGTCGGACTCGAAAAATTTCTCCACGCCAACATCCACGAACTTTCCGGCGGCATGAAGCAACGCGTGGCGCTTGCCCGCGCGCTGGCACCGAATCCACGCGTGCTTTTGATGGACGAGCCTTTCGCCGCGCTCGACGCTCTGACGCGTGAACAACTTTACGGCGACCTTCAGCGAATCCAGCAGCAGCGCCAGAAAACCATTGTGTTTGTGACGCACAATGTGCGCGAAGCCGTGTGCCTGGGCGACCGCGTGATTTTGTTTTCGCCGAACCCAGGCCGCATTCAGCAGGAGTTCAAAATCAATTTGGCTCGCCCGCGGGATATCAACAGCGTCGATCTCGCCGGCCACGCAACTACGATCACGAAGGCCTTGAAGGGCTTCATGAAATCCGAAGCGGAGGTGGCGGAATGAAACGGTTTCTTTCAGCTGCGGCATTTTTCCTGGTCCTAGCGGTCATCTGGGAAATCCTCGTGCGCGCGAAGATCTGGTCGCCAGTGCTGGTGCCTTCTCCGCTCACGGTTGGTGAATACCTCTGGGGTGCGGTTCGGGACGGCACGCTGGCCGACGCCGCATGGGTCACCATGAAGCGCCTTCTTCTCGGCTATACCTTTGGTATCGTGCTTGGCCTGCCGATTGGCTTGCTCACGGCGCGCTTCAAAGTCTGCCAGGACACGATCGGCCTGCTTTCGCTCGGTTTGCAGACGCTGCCGAGCGTATGCTGGGTGCCGCTGGCATTGCTTTGGTTCGGCCAGACGGAGACGGCGATGTTCTTCGTTGTGGTGATGGGCACGCTCTGGTCGATGATCATCGCGACCGACAATGGCGTGCGCAGCATCCCGCCCATTTATGCCCGCGCGGCCCGCACGATGGGCTCGAAGGGTCTGCACACGTGGATAAAAGTGATGTTGCCCGCTGCGCTGCCGTTTCTCGTCGGCGGCATGAAACAGGGCTGGGCTTTTGCCTGGCGCTCGCTGATGGCAGCCGAAATTTACGTGACGATTTTGAGTGGTTTCGGTCTCGGCCATCTCCTGCATTACGGCCGCGAGCTGAACGCCATGGAGCAGGTGATCGGTGTCATGTTCATCATCGTAGTGATCGGCCTGCTGGCGGACAAAATCATGTTTTCGCCGTGGGAACGTTTCCTCCATCGCCGTTGGGGCACGCAGGGGAAATGATGTTCGTCTGGCTAGATTGAACTACCCTAAGGGGTTGTAGGCGCGCGGAGGGACGACTTTAGTCGCATAAAGTAGTTGCGAGCCGAAGAATCCTTGGCGGTTTTGAGGCCGAGCTCGATGAGTGATTGAGCATCTTCAGTGTAACCGTGCCGTGCTTTCAGCGCGGCATTTTTGAAGATGAGCTCGGTATTGCGTGGAAAGGCGAGCACTCCTTCATCGAGTATCGCTAAATTTTCGAAGGTAGGAACCGCTTCCGAAATCAACCAGGCGTCCGCGATGGTGAGATAGATTTCGGGGTGGAGCCGCTTTTGGGCAAGGGCGGCGTAGAGTGGCGTGAGAACGTCTTTGAGTTGGGTGGGGCTCAGTTTCTCGACGAGGTTATCTCGTTTGGCTTCTGCCATCCCGAGTTTTGCCAGCGTAACGTAGGGGGCAGGCTCATCGACTTTCGCCTGGACAGCTGCTTCCAGAAAGATGCGGGCGGCGGTGTAACTTTGTGTTTCATAGTTCAACAGACCAAGGGATCCCAGCATTCGTGGATCGGCGTGTTTCCGCATGATGGTTGAAACGAGTTCGATGCGCGCATCGTCGTAGCGATTTACCAGGCGCAGGACGTCGCCTTTCATTCGGCCTGCTTCGGCATCGGTGGCTTGCCTGAGGTCCAGCGCGGGCGGCGGTGGCAATGCGGTAATTTTGGGAACGACTACGTGCTTATAGAATCCCCCTTGGACGTAGTCGCGAAGAGCAGATTCCATGTCGTCGAAACTCATTTTGAAATAGCGCCTGAACATATCTTCGGTGACAGGTGCTTTGCAGGCTTCCTCAATAAACTGGAGAAAGGCATTCCGGTAACGACCCTTGTGGCTCAGCATCCCGAAGTGCACGAAGGCGAGGGCTTGATGCGAGAAGGTGCCGCCAGCCGACCTTTTGTATTCACGAGAGCCATACGTGATGGCGAAGAATTCAGGCATGGAGAGCATGCGCCGCGGTATGCCCCTTTCATTGCTGAAATACCGGGTGAGGCTCATGTCGAGTTGAGCGAAGGTGATTTTGTCCTTTTTGACCTGCAAGGAGTCGAAATATCGCGCCACGCCCTCTTCAAGCCAGGCGGGCGGCCGTGGTTGGGTGCGGCTGAGCAGGAGCCGCACGTACTGTTGCCGAACCAGTGTTTCTCCGTCAATGAATTCGCTCCCTGTCCCCTGTGTGAACGTGTTACCTTCGCCGTCGGACCCTACAGAAACTCCGTCCCCGAAGAACGACTGAACATCCAGGTTGATCAGAAAGGTTGTGCCATAGTGGTCCTGGAGTGTGCTATAGACGAGGTTGCCGCGTCGCATGTCGATGCGCCCGGCTTCTTCGGGTGCAAGGGCCAGATATTTGTCACGCGAGCCGCATAAAACCAGAGTGATTTTGTCGCGTGAAATACTGGTGACTTGGGGAAAAAGCTGAACGAAGGCTTGATGGAATTTATACAATTTAGCGGCGAAATCCTTTGTTTCCCGTTCCGAGGCATTGCTGAAAATCTCGAAATTTAAGATCTGGCCGGTCAGCCATTTTTCTTCGGGACGGAGTTTCAGTGTTTCCGACACGGCGAGTTCCGGCAGACGAATGATCTTTTCGGAGAGAAGCGAACCTTCATCAGCCGGAAGTATGGCTGCCGAGAGAATAAAAACCGCTAACGAGAGACATAAAACCTGGCGTTTAGTTGTTTGCATGCGAGGCCTTTCTTTCGATTCGGACATTTACCGCGTAAGTGTCCCGCTTGGGAAAACCCCATCGCGGGGATCAATTTCTATTCTGCCTTGGTCTGGAAGGTGAGCTGGTAGGGCGTGGACGGTTGGCCGCTGGTGTCCTTGAAATTTTTAAACTTGGGACTGTTGATCCAAAAAGCGTACTTGGTGTTTGGCTTCAAATTTAGCTTCAAGATGAAGGTTTTGTGGTCATCGGAGAAACTTGGTTTGGAAGCGATGAGATCGGGTGCGATAGGTTTCTTTTGGTCGACGGGCGTAAATGTAGCGCTGTCTTGCATCGGTTTGCTGAACGTCACGCGAATCTCGGTCAGACCGGGTGCGATGTCCTTTGCATTGGTTAGGGGTATGGTGCTGACAACCACGGGAACAGAAGAATCGGCGGCGAGCGCCGTTAGCGACGCGGACAGTCCGAGGATCAAAGCGCTGGTGATGAGTAGATTTTTCATGGTAATTAGGTGGTTTTAAGTGGTTTAAGATTTGGCGATATCCTGTTCGAATTCGGCGATCCAAGCGTCCAGGTCGGAGCCGTATATGTTTTTTGCGGATTCGTAGGTTTGATTGGCGCAGAGCTGAAGGAACTTTTCATCGCCACCTTTTTGGTGAATTCGTTCCACGAACGCGCCGGCGATGGGATAAATGAGATTGTCTTCGGTCCTTTTGAATGAGTTCTGCCAGAGTGAAACGATCGAGAAATTATGTGCTCCGGAGTTTTGGAACGCTTCACGTGCCGTTGCCAGGCGGTCTCGATCGCTGAGGTCGTAGTGTACGGCGATACCTTCGTTAATTAGACGTGTGGACCGGGTGGGCTTCACGGCATAGGCGCAAAGGATGTGGGTGAGTTCGTGACCCCTAGTTTGATCGACCCTGGAATGAACAACGACGCTAGCGGTATTGGCGAAACCGAGCTGGGAAAATCCGGCGACCTTGTTTGCTTCTTCCGATGAGCTCCACACGAAGAAATCAATTTTTTTTGGCGGAATTGCTTGGAAAAAAACATTCACGGTCTGAAATGCATCCTCACGCGTTTTACTGAATTTCTCCCGGACCTCGGTCGTGATCGTCGGGCTGAAATGGAAACGGATATGATCGGTCTCAACGATAGCCCAAGTTGAATAGCCGTCACTGAGCCCGAGCAGGTTGGCTATATCGTCAGTCTCAGCCAAGGCGCCTGGTTTGATTTTTTGCAGGGCTTGGCTGCACTTTTCATAGTCGCCTATTTGATAGTAAGCGCGTGCCAGATTGAGATAGGTCAACAATGTCAGGCCGGGGAAATCCGAGTCCGCATGTTTAAGGGCCTTGGTCAAAAATGGCAGTCCTTCCTGAGCCTGGAGTTTTTCAAGAAGGATTGTACCGCAGGTCGTAAGCATTTGTGGATCGTCGGGGGATTTCTTTAGTACGTTTTGTACTACGTCCAGGGCCTTGTCCCATTCACGTGATCGCGTAAGCCCTTTGATTTTCTCGATTACGTCGGCGTTTTTTGTTCTAGCGTGAGCCTTTTCTTCAGATTTAGCGGTGGCGCTGGTTTTGAAAAAGAACTGATAGGGCTGGGCATAGACGCCGTTGCGATCTTGAAAATGGCCGCCGCGCGGGCCGTTTATCCACAGACCGTAGGTGGTGTTGGGCTTTAACCTCGCATCCATGACGAAGGTCCGACCGTCGGCTTCCAGGCGGGGATTTGAGATTTTTTCAGGGACAATTTTTGTATCAACAGGGTTGATCGTGTAACAGTCCTTCTTCACCGGCTTGCTGAAAGTGATGCGAATTTCGATAGGGCCGGAAGGAATCTCGGAGGCTCCGGCTTCAGGGAAAGTTTTGATGACAACCGGTGGAATTTTATCGGTAGCGATTGTATCGACGGCGTGAAGCAATGGCAGGAATGAGAAGAGAAGCCCTGCGAAACAGGAGAGGGTGAGATTGAACTTGGTTTTCATAACAGAAAGATTTCAGAAGTTTACGGTTACCCGGCCCACGACGCAGCCGTGGCGGATGATTAAATAAAAGAGACAGTGGATCAGCCTGATGGCTTCGGCGGCTCGGGACCTGGGGACGTGGTGGAGGTGGCAGCCGGTTGAGTGGCGAACGTAAGCAGATAGGGCACGGCAGGCGTGCCATTCAGATCTTTGAAATTCGTGTACTTTCGTGAATTGATCATGGTGCCATAGGTTTTGCCTGGCTGGACTTTGACCTTATAAGTGCAGGTGAGACGGTCTTGACTGAAAGCCGGCCTGGCGGACGCTTCGGGATAGGGCAGGCCGGAAACCGTGACCCAGGAACAACCTTGTTGCATCGGCTTGCTGAATGTCACGCGGAGCTCGATCTCTCCGGACTCGACGTCGGTGACGCCAGAAACCGGCCAGGTGCTGACAACGACGGGTGGGGCATTGTCGAGAGTGTAGCTGCCGACGGGACCGGGGTTGTTGATTCCGATTGGTTTTGGACGGAGCAGGAGAATCGTCGTGGCAACCAGCGCGGTCAGGGCAAACAGGGCGGTGGCGACGATCCAGGGCCAGTGGCGCGCGGCAGCGCGGGGCTTCTTCACGGATTCGCCTGGCGTGGCGACGATGGTATCTACTTGCGTCTTCACCTCGGCGGCATGCTGAAAGCGCCGGTCGGGCTCTTTTTCGAGGGCGCGCAGAACGACTTCGTCGAGGCGGACGTCGATTTGGACTTTTTGCGACGGAGGCGAGAATCGGCCGAGGGGAAGTTCTCCGGTCAGCAATTCATAGAACACGACGCCGAGCGAGTAGATGTCGGCGCGGTGGTCGACGGATTTGGAGCTTTCGACCTGTTCGGGTGCCATGTAGTGGGGCGTGCCCATCCGATCCTGGGCGCCGGTGAGATAGGAAGGGGCGGCATTGGAATTAATGATCTTGGCGATGCCGAAATCAGCGATTTTCACCTGGCCGCGTTTGTCGAGGAGGATGTTCTCCGGCTTGATGTCGCGGTGGACCACACCCTGCTCGTGGGCGAACTGCAGGGCCTCGCAGACCTTGGGCACAATGGCGAGGGCTTGGGCGGGCGTGATGGTTTTTTGTTGGAGGAGTTCGCGGAGGTTTACGCCGTCGACGAATTCCATGAGCAAATAGTAATGGCCCTGGCGTTCACCAAAATCATGCACGGCGACGATGTTGGCGTGATTCAATCGCGCGAGGGCGCGCGCTTCACGGGTGAAGCGCTCCGCGAAACCGTGAACGTCGACTTGCGGCGGTGTGAGGAGCTTTAGCGCGACGAAGCGGTCGAGGCCGGGCTGCCGGGCTTGATAGACCGCGCCCATGCCGCCGCGTCCGATGAGACGCAGGATCTCCAACTGGGGAAAATAGCCGGCGACTTCCTGCAAGGAAGGCGGTTCCGTGGGAACGTTGCCCGGCCGGGTGACACCTTCCGTCTGCGTGGCGAGGTTGATACTCAGCAGGCAACGCGGGCAAAGGCCTTGAACAGCATCGGTCGATACGTCGGAGCCGCAGCGCGGGCATCGGGAGGATATCGGCATGTTGTTCATCACCTCCTAATCAGGAGAAAGGCGGATTTGTTACACGAATTCTCAGAAAATTATCCCAACATGCTGAGCAGGTGGGCGATTTCGTCGTCGATTTCATCGGGAGTGCTCACGGTTTGGGCGATTTCGTCGCGAAATACTTCACGGTACCGCCGCCGGATTCGATGGGCGGCCACGCGGGCGGCGCCGGCGGAAAGTCCCAACGCCTTGGCGATAACGTCGTAGCTGATTTCTCCCTTTGGCGCGGTTAGGAAAATTTTGAGCTGATCAAACTCCGTCGCTTTGTTTGCGGCGACATATTCCTCGCGCAGGCGGTTCATCGTTTGATCGAGCAAGGTCAACGCCCAGCGGCGCTCGTAAATGACATCGGCCGACGCCTCGTTCAGCGGCTCGGTGCGGTAAAGATTTTCCGCGGCTTCGACATCGAGCGAAAGCGGTGCGACGCCGCCACCTCGCCGTTGCGCGGAGGCCCGGTCCAGAACGTTGGCGAGAAAACGTTTGAACGCGACGAGCAGGAAGGTGCGGAAGCGTCCTTTTTCGGGAGCCACGGAGCGCAAAAAATCTTTCTTTAGCAGTTGGGCGAAAAATTCCTGCGTGTGATCCTGGGCGTCGTGCAACGCGAAGCCCTGGCGTCGCGCGAAGGCGTAGAGAGGCTGCCAATAGGTTCGGCAAAGCGTTTCAAGCGCGCGATCGGCCTGCGGCGATTCCTTGGCCTGGGCGGAAAGCACCACCGTCCAACGAGTCGCGACAAAGCGCTCACTCTTGGGCTGGTCTGGGGTTTCAGTATCGGGCTCCACGGCAAAGCAAGTCAGAGGCATTAGCCGTGAATCGCGAGTTTAGAAAGGAAATTCTAGGAACACAGGTAGCCTCTACGAAATAGTTTGGGATGCACGTCTTGCGGCCATTCAGTTGCGCAGGATTTCGGGGGGACGAGTGAAGAAACTCCGTAACATCGGGCGGAATAACCCTAATATATAGACAAGTAGGCATAGGAATACGCGCGATTAGTAAAAATTAACCTGTCCCGGCCTGTGCCTAAACCACCCACAACATCCATAACCATTATGAAACGCTCAGCCAATATCGTGTCCCTCGCGGGCGCGCTTGCCTCGCTCCTCCTTCTGTCCTTGACCGGCTGCAACTCTCCGGTGACGCCGATCGAAACAAAGATCACCCCCAAAGTCATCACCATCGCCAAAATCAATTCGAAAGGGATAAATCCCCAGAACGTCAACGACTGGCTATCGCCAAGCTGGCAGGACATCGAGACGTGGTGGCGAAACCTGCCGACCACACAGCCGCCGCGCGAAGGACTGGAAGCGGTGGTGGGCTGGGAAATTCTTTTCGATACCCGGGGAACCGATTCGAAGTTCCGGCAGGATTTATATCGCGCGGGTTTCAGCTACGATTTGAGCACGCGACAGAACCTCAAGGGGCTGGTCACGAAGGCGACCATGACGTTTAGGTGCTACACGCTGCCGTCGGGCGTTGCACCCAACACCTTGTGTCAGCCGATGACCGGTGCCGGAGGTTCGTTGGTGGTGCTCGCTCCGTCGGCAACACTGCCAACTGCACCTTTGGATCTGGCCTACCTTGGCTCGGCTCGCAGCGGCGGCGCCTTATCCCGCGGGCTCTCGTATTTTTGCGATTCCTCAGGGGCCCTATATCAGCGGAACGGTGGCACCCGGAGTGACTTCGAGCCCGACCGGACAGGGCACGGCCAGCTACACGGTGGATGTGACAGCCTACGTTAACGCAGCCTTGGAACGTGGTGCATCCGAGCTCTCCTTCATGCTGACGAGTTCTGATGAGGCCAACGTCACGGTCTTCCCTCCGGGACCACTGGATTGCAAGACCGTCTATAAATTCGACGATTTAGTCATCCAACACCTTTGAATAGAACTAAATGGCAGGGTGCTGTGCCGCCCTGCCGTTTAGTTTTGAAGCTGCTAGCTGACAGGCACGGCGGAGCGTGCGGAGGCCTTGAGCCCATCAAGCGTTGCGGCCGGAGTACCGATCGCTTTCGGCATCGTTCTCCTGGACGAAGACGGAGTACTGGTTTCAGCCAGGAAAATAGACTTGGACTGAAAAAGAGTACTCGAAGGCCGTGGAGGAATTCTCCCTGACCGAAATGGGATACTCCTGAGCGCCCGAGTGGTATGGGTTGTTTCCACAACCGTAGACCATATCCTGAAAGGCGTACGCATTTCAGCCGAAGCAGTACAGCGATGTCCGAAGGGAGTACGCGCGCGGGAACACCCAGTAGAAGCCAGGACGCAGGTGGTATTCGGGCGAGGGCAGGGAATACGCTGGATTGGATTTGGCGATCTGCGATTTCTTTGCCGAGTGGGGCGGCCGGTTCACGGGGTTTTGGTCAATCATGATTGGTTAACCATTGTCCTCAGGAGGATGCCGAAAAAGACGCTGGGTGTGCAAAAATTCAGAGGGTGGGTCCGTAAATGTCCCACCCTCCCTGATAAGATGGTTGTATCACGATTCAGAAAGCAACTGGCCAATCCCGGCCGGCCGGAGGATCGAAAAATAAAATACAAAACATATGCCACGTCTAAAACGCACCCTGTCCAAGGACATTCAAAACGCCGCTGCCCGTGCGGCCGGAATCGAGTCGATCGATCCCTCACTCGATCTTGGCAACGGCATGTCGCTTGAGGCCTTCAAAACCACGATCGAGGACGCCCGCGCGAAGCAAGCGGCCTACAACACCCTGCTTTCGCAGGCCGATGAAGCGAAGAACATCTTCGAGCTGGCTGAGCAAAGTACGAAGGACTTCTCGGAGCGCATGCTCGCCGCGATCGCCGCTAAGCACGGCTCGCAACAGCAATGAATACGAACAAGCCGGAGGCACCCGCCGTTCCGAGCGCAAGCGCAGCACCCGTGTCGCTGCTGCCACTGCGACCACCGCGTCAGAAAAAGCAGCCTAACGGAGATCTAGAATCAGTAACCACAAGCCGGAGCGGACACGCTCCGGCTTTTTATTTCTGTGGATGGATACGATCTGGAAAAGAGAGATGTTGCGACCAACGCCGAATCATTAGCTAACGACTAAAAACTGAAAAATTTTATCCCTTTTCGGCTTCCTTCTCCAAACCTGACTCGTTTTTATATTCTGGTATCTTTTGAATGGTTGTGACGGAATCATGCACGGTAGAGGTTTTTACCTTCATGTTTTATCCAATATGCATATACCGCTTGCTTTCCTCCAATTTCAGCCGTCCCTTTAGAATAGTCGGGATTGTATATCGATGGCTGAGGGTAGTGGACACTGCACTCCTTTTGAGAAGCGTAGAGGCACATTGCTGCTGAAATGGGCTTCGGACCAAAAGGTGCGAACGATAGTTTGGTGCTGGTTTCAGACGCCAACACGGTAATCCGATTAAACGCTGAATTTAAATCTATCGTAGGAATCCGATAGTGAGCGAACTTGGTGCGTTCACGACCTTCCTCAAGCCGATAAATAGATTCCCACGCTCTATGAACTGCCGCAATAGCTGCGGGAAAAGGAATCAGTAACTTAATCGATTCATGTTTTTTTATCTCTGCAATATGACTTTGCATACTCTCCACCATGAATCCGACACTAGCAACTAATGTTTCTTGTTTTGAATTGTCACATTGAAAACCAGGAATATTGAGCCATTCAGACGCTTTCTCGCTTAGTGTACGTTTGTTGTCGTATTTTTCTGGAATAGCATACGTGACAACCAAGTTATTTACCTTATTACTGCGGAGGAAATATCGCAGTAAAGGGAAGAAAAAACGCTTAGGTAGTGATGTGATATCTAAGATTATTGAATCCTCGATTAAACTTTCCAATTCTCTACCGATAGCGATTATTTTATGCAATTCGGTGAGTAGTTCGACAGGTCGTATAATCTCATTGGATTGACCACCAGAAGCGTAGAACTCTGTTTGACGCTCTGTGAGAAGCTGTTTGCAGCGCTCCGTGTATTTGGATGGCAGGTCGTGGATCTCCAGCAATCGAGTAAATCGCAATTCGCTTAAGCCCCTAAGCCATTTCCATGATGCTAACGAACGTTCTTCTGTACCTAATGCTCCCAAAATGCCCCATTGGTGTCGAGATGACAAATTAAGAGCCCAATCGAGCAATCCCCAAGGACGATATTCGTTTGGCACGTTTAGAAAAGTGGAAGTTCTTCCTGCCAGTCTTTATTAGTCTTCATTTGTTTTAAACGGGATGATCGACGTGGGCTGGAACTACGTTTATTATCCAAATTTACCGTTGTAAAAAGGATCTCTGCTGCGCGTGCAATCTCTAATAGTTTATCGATGTGCCAATAGAGAGGTTCTTTTGTGTGTGCAGCTGGAATTTGGAAAATTGGAGATAATACAGGGTTTAAATAAAACTTTATACGCTGTTCGCCACGTTTATTCTTAGTTGTATGCGGAGTTGAAACAAGGTCACCATAACCCACGGCCTCTATCAAAAAGCGCCAAATCTCTCTATTGGATCTGGCTTCAAGTTCGTCTCGACGGAGCGAAAATCCATTTGCTCCAGGATAGCTCATTGCAAGGTCGTCCCTGAGCTGTTCACGAAATTTTCGTCCGAGTTCATCTATAAATCGTCGGCGAACGTCGCCTCCGGGTTGCTCACTAAGTTTTTCGTGCCATTCACGACTGGCATTTTGGATACCAGCGACCGAGTTTCAGGTAGAATACTGCCTTCTGCGATGAGGTTTAGCCGCTTTGATTCAGAGTCTATAAGACGCTGCTCCTTTAGAAATAGGTCCCAAACGGCATGACAGAGATGGAGAAAAACAGTTATATTTGGGGCACTCAGAGCGATGACATCGTCACTGCCAAACCAAATTAAGCGTTGTGCCCGGCGTGCCGTTAACTGCAGCACTGCCTGCATTAGGCGTTCTTTGCGCCACCATTTTTTGAGCCAACTATTTTCTAGCGGCGGTGGTTTTGCGCGATTGGGCATTTTACCACGACCGCCTGTCTGTCTTCCCCACGCAGCGGCGAGTACTGCCAGTAATGGGTCTTTAGTTGTTAGATGTTGAAACCATTCGATCCATTTGGGCGACCAGTTTTCAGCCTCAGTTAACCTCAAAACACGGTTAAGCTGTTCTTGGCTGGGTGGACTACTTGCCAAGAGAGCAGCCCTATTGGAGGGGGCAGGTGAGCGACCGAAAATACGATTGAAGATCTTAACATCGGTTTCTACATCACCACCGTATGCCCATTTTATTCTTCGATAAAAGGCATCCGAGGCAAACCTAGGAAAGGTCCATCCGGTTCGTCTTTCCCTTCGTGCAAGCATATCTTCAAGGTCTACTAGAAGGTAATCGCGGCGTGATTCTAACTTTGCGCCGCTTCCATGGACTTGCAGATACTCCGGTTGGTTCCATCCATAACGCCGAGTGCCAATTCTATAGTGAAGTCGAAGATCGCGAGACGCGAAGGCTCTATTTAGCATTTGGCGAAAACCAATTCGAACCCGCTGTTGGTGCTCACTGGCATCTTGGTGGAGCTCTTCTAACTGATCTACTCTTATAAAACATTTTACATCTCTCTTCAAGACGCCGCTTTGTTTGAGGCATTCAACGGTGCGCGCAATTGGCTCGCCAATAGCCGTTTTCGTTGCGGCGAGAAGATCAGGTATAGTTATATCTGGATTACTAATCCACCGTCGGTACGCTTTTATTCTGAATGAAAGGCGCTCTAGTACAGAATTTAGCGAGTCACAACCGTCTAGTGCTCCAAGCCAGCAGTCTTGTGGGGCCAATTTTTGAGCAAATTCTGCACTTCTCTCAATTTGGACGATGTTGTCGAAGACTTCTGGCCGAGTGCTGATGGCGACAATATTATTCAGCAGATCTTGAACGACAAGACTGTTGAAGAAATCGGCGAAAAAGAAAGGCAGGCGCTCGACGTCGAAATCATCGCCTTTACCTAGAGTTACTTGTCCAATATCGCAGATACCACTTTTGATTAAATGTATGCCGCCACTGACAAATCGTGCTGCACGGGCATTGACTGGGAACGGCTGGTTTTTGTTGGCAAACGCAATACGAGTTTCTGGAAATAGTAAACGGAGGATCATTGACTTACCGCACCCTTGAGTGCCGCTCAAAACCACATTACCCTCTTGAAATAGAGGGTTTATTGCCGATGTCAGTGGTATAGGACTGAATAAGTCTACAAAGGCTTCTTCATTGACGCTATCTGAAAGGTACAATTCCTGAAATGGATTAATTTGCCAGTCCATAACCTATTAAGCTCGTTTAGATCTGGGAAATAGCGGTTGCCAGTTTCCTGTCACTGATTTGTGATGAACTAGTGGTAGAGTGTTATTTGGAGTATTACTATGGGAGACATAGGTTGCACCAGTTTCCTGATATCCAAACGCCGTGTATGGAGATGTATTTTTATCGGTATGTGTACTGCCTGCAACCAATCCAAAAGTACTGTTGGCTAGTTTTTCAATTTCAGCGGCGATTTCTATTCCTTCTTTACCCCGCCTCTTGGGGCCTAGCAAATTCTCTTCGCTTAAAACGATAATCGGGGAAACATCTAGATTGGGAAGATCTTTTCGCAAATCGTTGATCTTGCTCAACCCCGGTGCACAAATAACTAGCGGGATGAATAGTATAGGGACGTTTAGATTCTGAGCAGCCCACTTAATTGGCCCAGTAACTTGTGTTCCGCTGCCAACAAAATCATCCAGCAGCACCAATCGTTTTAGCGACGGAGCGCCCGCGGAAGAATTCGGTTTACTCATATATTTCTTAAATTTCGCTATAGTGCCATCTACTTCCTCAGGACTCTTGAAATGATAATGATCGCGAAAACAAGGTCTATAATTCTCCGTAATGAGATTGATGTGGAGAAAATCTGCAATTTTCATACTATCCGTAACAGGACAGTACCACGTGAGAGTATGGAGTTCTTCTTGTAACCGAATTTGGAATTTTGGATCTAATAGTGAGAGTTTTTCTTTCTCAATTATCCATTGAGTGATTGGACCTGTGAAAGCCGTTTGATACAACGCTTCCATGTCATCTTGAGAGAAGTATGTAATGCGCCGCGCATATTTTAAGAGTAATTGCCTCTCCTCATCGGTTTTTACATTCCCCATCCATTTGGCGAGTCGAACCATGTAGTCTGCATTAAAAGCTGGATTTTTTGTAGGAAGATAGTTGCGCCAATCATTGTCGGAAAACCACTGCAACCTGTCGTAAATCGCTTGATATTGAGATGCTAAACCGGGTTCCAAATCTGGACCTTGAGTTAAGTCCCAATTTTTAATTAATCTTTGGAGCTCCAAGAGGTCCATCTTAACGGTGGTTTAATAGACCAGTAGTTAAATCTGCTGCGACAGCGCCGAGGGGCGGGGGGACGGCATTACCGATTATCCGATATTGAGCAATTTCGCTTCCTCGGAAAACATAGTTATCGGCGAAGCCTTGAATACGCGCTGCTTCTCGAACTGTAAAACCTCGGTGATGTTGCGGGTGCAGAAAATAACGCGGAGAGCCAAACCGAGTGTCAACCGTGCAACTTGGCTTATTCCAAGCAAGTCGTCGAAACTTTCCATTAAATGTTCCCACGAGGTCAATGCCTCCTTCGACACGCCTCAAGTAGCCTTTTGTAATCAGCCCTTCTGTTAATCGGTGAAAGCGGATGCCTAGTGCTGCTTCCAATCGCTCAATGCTTACAGGATCTGCGTCACCATGATCTCTTTGGCGTTCCTGTCTTCTCAGACGCCGCAACAATTCAAGAACCGTGCGTTCGTGTTCAGTTGTACGTCCGAATACCTCAGGAATATCCCATGTAGCTATAGCATTTGCCCCCCCGCGTACATTTGACAATTTCTGTCCCTGTTTAATCCGCAATGCGATCTTCCAATCACGAGAGCCGACAGATAAGTTGCGAGGTAGATGGTTTGAGTGGGAACTTACCCCTCGAAGAACAGTGTGAAGATCGCTAGGCTTAAACCTAGGTATCACGAATTTCATGTCCCGACCAGTTCGCCACGCAAAGAAGAGTACACGACGTCGTAGTTGTGCCATGCCGAGTTCTGATACTTGGCAACGCAGAGTATGTGTGCGATAACCACGAAGCCTCATCAAATATTCGAGCGACTTGAAATATTGGGCGTGTTCACCAGAGAGGGCGCCAGCGACATTTTCGACCACGAGAACTTTGGGTAATACGCGGTTGGCTAAATAACCGGTTAGGGTGAGCAGGTGGTTTCGATGATCATCAACTTGCCGCTTACCCACTGTAGAGAACCCTTGACAGGGAGGCCCAGCGATCAGTGCGTCGACTCCGTTTAATGTGTGCTCGTTCGGTATCCCGTTCGTCAGGTCTGCTCGGAAAATCGGTCCACCAACGTTGGCAGAAAAATTTTCGATAGCTTCTGGGTCACAGTCATAAGCACCACTCGGATTGAAACCACGGGATGAGAACCCGAGATCAAAACCTCCACATCCAGAGAATAGACTAGCGAACTTCATATGAGATCCTTACGCTAGTGTGGCGTTGCGCAGATTATTCTTTAAGAATGGACGCCAATTTAGTGACAAGTTTGGGTTTAAGAGACGTCGTAGGTACATTGCTGGAAGCCCTCTTTTTTTGTATCAGGCGGGAGATGACTAGTTTGATAATTTCTGCGATTACGCAATCTTGGATTCTTCCTGCGTACAGAAATTAACGAAGACGCAGAACGCAGATACGGAGCAGGCAAGCAGTGAAGGCTGGCAGAAATTTAATGTTTTAGATTGAGGAGGTTTTTGCAGAACGGTGGGTGATGATGGCTGCAAGGCGATATCTGGGGAATTTGTCTTGGCTACGGAGACTTATTATCATCGGGCGAGGGCTTTTTTGGGTTGGGCTGCATTTGTACAATGGCCTGCACAGTGGCGGTCACGTCCGCCTTGTCGACGTGGAGGTATTTCTGAGACGAGCGAATGACGGTCTCAGGCTTTGACTCATGAGAAACGCACCACGTGGCGCGAGTAGAAAGGTGGCCTCACACGCAACTACCTTGGTTGATGTCTCGGTGGATTACGTTGTGGTGCAGAATCGTAAAACAAGACTGCAAAGCCTACTCGGTGGTCCACGAACGGGCACGCTCGATGGCTCGGCTCCAACCTCGGCGGTGAACTTCGCGTTTCGTTGAGTCCATTGTCGGGAGGAAGCGGTGCTCTTCGCTCCAGCGCTGGGCGATTTCTGATGGTTCGCGGAAGATTCCTACGGCGAGACCGGCGAGGCAGGCGGCGCCGAGAGCGGTTGTCTCCACCGTATTTGGCCGAACCACGGGACAGTTGAGAAGGTCGGCCTGGAATTGCATGAGCAGGTTGTTGGCGGCGGCGCCGCCGTCGACGCGCAGCTCTTTGAGATGGATGCCGGTGTCGGCTTCCATCGCTTTCAGGACATCGGTTACTTGGTGGGCGATCGCTTCGACTGCGGCTCGCGCGATATGGCCCGCTCCAGTTCCGCGCGTCAGACCAAGGATGGCGCCCCGGGCATCTTGATCCCAATACGGCGCACCCAAACCAACGAAAGCCGGCACAAAATAAACTCCGCCGTTGTCGGGGACCGACGTGGCCAGTCGCTCGACTTCGCGCGCCTCGCGGATGAAACCGAGCGCATCGCGCAAGTACTGAACCACGGCACCCGCCACAAAGACGCTGCCTTCCAGGGCGTATTCGATCCGACCATTGAGGCGCCAGGCGATCGTGCTGAGCAAACGCTGGCGCGAACGCACGCGCTCCAGCCCGGTGTGCATGAGCATGAAGCAGCCCGTGCCGTAGGTGTTTTTGGCCATGCCGGGTTGCAGGCAGGCTTGCCCAAACAGGGCGGCTTGTTGGTCGCCCGCGATGCCGGCGATGACCACACCCGGCACGACTTCGGTGGCGGTGGCGTAGACTTCGCTTGAATCCCGAATCTCGGGGAGGAGCGCGCGGGGAATGGTGAAGAGGGCCAGCAGCTCGTCGTCCCATCTGCCCGAGGAAATATCCACCAGCATCGTGCGCGAAGCGTTCGACGCATCGGTCAGGTGGGACTGGCCGCCCGTGAGTTTCCACACGAGCCAGGAGTCGATCGTGCCAAAAGCGAGTTCGCCTTTTTCCGCCTGGGCTCGCGCCCCCGGGACGTGATCGAGCAGCCAGCGAATCTTGCTCGCCGAGAAATATGCATCAATGACCAAACCGGTTTTCTCCGCCACGAAAGGCGCGTGACCGGCCTCGCGCAGTTGTTCGCAGTAGGCGGCGGTCCGCCGATCCTGCCACACGATGGCCGGCGCGATGGGACGTCCCGTTTTTCGATCCCAGATCAGCGTGGTTTCGCGCTGGTTGGTGATGCCGAGCGCAGCGAGATCGCCGGGGCGCAAGTGAGCCTTGGCCAGAGCTTCCGTGATCGTGGCCGCCTGGCTTTGCCAGATTTCCTCGGGATCGTGTTCCACCCAGCCTGGCTGCGGAAAGTACTGGGGAAACTCCCGCTGTGCGGAGGCGACGAGTGCTCCCGCCGAATCGAATATCATCGAGCGCGAACTCGAGGTGCCCTGATCGATGGCGAGGAGATACTTCATCGGCAGATGAGGAGGGGTAGGAAGACAACGTTCGGTCGCTTAGAGCGAAGGCGCTACCTCCCGGTAGTCAAGGCCGAGCCGCGGCGAATCGGACTTGCCGGTGGCACCCAGGTGTGACGAGGAAATGCACACTCAGGCACCGAGGCAAAAAGAGTCTTTGCGGATCTCTGCGATCTTCGTGTTAAACCATTTATTACTCGGTCTGGCATCAACAAGGTAGGGGCAATGCTCCGTCATTGCCCGAGGACATTGCGGAGCATTGTCCCTACCGGCGCTACCGCGCCAAAGTGTCAAATCGAGAGGTAAATGGAAATGAACGATGTGGATGGAGGCCGGTTAGACAGAACTGTCGAGAAGAGCGAGAAATTATCCGGTGCCGAGAAAATCCCTTGAGGGAAAGGCCGGTGCCTAGCGCGTCTTGGCGCGGGCGGTCTCTTTGGTCTGCTTTTCGGCAATCATCTTGACGGCTTGTCCAATGCGGGCGGCGCGGGTTTCGGGGCGCTTGGCTTCGCCGATCCATTTCAGATATTCGCGTTGGTGGGCCGCGGTGCAGTCGGCGAAGAATTCGCTCAAGCCGGCCTTGGCGAGCGCGGCTTCCAAATCAGGCAGTGGCGTGGACATGGTGGGGTGTGCTTTTCGAACTCCAGCGATAAAAGATCAGGCCGATGACGAGCAAGGTCACGCCGAGGCTGCCGGTTTTCATGATGGCGGCGCCCAGGAGTTGGTCTTCCATCGGGCCGAAGGCGGCGAAGAGGCGTGGCGCGTATTCGTAGGTGGGATACAGGACGTTGTCGGAAAAGGCGATGAAGGCGAAGAGCGGCGTCATGCCGATCGTCACGGCGACGAGGTAGAGCACGCGACCGGCGTAACCGAGCGGCGGATACTCAGGCGATGGGCTGAGGATCGGCCACCAGTAAAAAAGCGCGGCGCCGAAAAACATCAGGTGTTCGAGCACGTGGATGTTTTTGTCGCGGAGCGCGAGGTCATAGAGTCCAGGAGCATGCCAGACGGAAAGGGTGATGGTATAAAGCAACCCGCAAACCACCGGATGCGTGAACAGGCGCAACGGTACGTGTAAAGAAGACCGGCGTGTTATAGGTTGAAGCAGCCAAGTCGGCAGCCCGGTGAGAAAGAGCACCGCGGAAACGTAGATCAAGAGCTGGTGCTGGATCATGTGCGCGCTGAGAAGAAAACGCTCACCGGCCTGGTCGAGGGGTGAACCAACCGCCAGATAGAAAACGAACAGGGCGAGGTAAAAGCGAAGCGCGTGACCGCGGGGAAACGGCTGGCCATGCGCGAGGCAGTCGCGGAGAGGTCCGGTCAGCAAGGCGAAGAGCCACCCGGCGACAATGAGTCCGCCGATCAGGTAGGGTTCATTGTGCCAGTGCCGCCAGTCGATCATGGTTTAGCCCACTGCGCCGGTGCAGTGGGTGAGGAGCGCGCTGGTCAGCGGGGCGCTGGCCTCGCCGGCGAAGAGGGCGATAAGCGCGGCGGCGGTGCCGAGGGCAAGGATCAGGCCGATGAAAAACAGGATGGTGCAAAAGGCCTTGTCCCACTTCAGGTGCATGAACACGAAGATGACGAAGAGGAATTTGACGGCCGACAAGATCACGAGGGTGGAGACGAGCAGCCACTTCGCGAAAGGCAGGTAAACGAGCACGATCTCCACGCCGGTGATGACGGCGAGCACCATGGCGATCTGCACGAAGATGTGAAATTTGCTCTGCTCAGGATTCAGGCTGGCGGTGGAGGAGCTCATGGCGGGGAAAATCAGAGGTATTCGAGAAGGTAAACGGCGGTGAAGATCACAATCCACACGATATCGACAAAGTGCCAGTACAAGCCCATCGATTCGACGTCGATGGCGTTGGCCTCGCCGAATTCGACCGCGGATTTCTTACGGCTCAACGCGTAAAGGCCGAGCAGTCCGGCAACCATTACGATGAGGGAAACGACATGGTGTTGCGCGAACACGTCGAGGTTTTCGTGAGTTTGCAGGGCGTGGATGAAGCCGAGGATGGAAGCCATGCCGGCGACGATGGTGACGCCGAAGACCGCCAAGTGCAGGCCGGCGCGGGCGATCCAAGCGCTGCCGTCGGCCGGCTTGAAGGAACGGATGTACATCAGGATCAGCCAGAGCACGCCGATGGCGACGTGGCAGCCGTGGGTGCCGGTGAGCGTGTAGAACGTGTCGGCAAAAATTTGCCCGTGGCCGATCTTCAAGTCCTTTTCGTGCGCAAAGTGCGTGAACTCGTAGACCTGGCAGCCAAGGAAGATGAGGCCGAAGAAAATTGTCCCGAGCAGATTGTGACGCGTGCTTTTCAGCAGGCCTTTTTGAATGGAGTTCACCGCCAGCGCCATGAGGAGCGACGACATCAGGAGGATGAACGTGGAAAACGAGGTGAGCTCGATGCTGAAGACCTTGGCGACATTGGGAGAGCCCGGAGGTGGATGCAGCCGGTAGATCAGATGCGTCGAGATCAGCGCGCCGAAGAACATGCAGTCCGAGGCAAGAAACGCCCACATGAAAAGCTTCTTGTTGGGAATACCGGTCGACGTGGTGGCGTCGTGGTGGTGATCGATGGTTGCGGCGTGGCTGCTCATGAAAATGGTGAGAAGATTATACGGGTTTCTTTATTCTTTCTCGTTCTCTTTATCTTTCGTCCGATCGAGGGAAAAGGCGGAGAAAGAGAAAGATTAAGATAAAGACGAAAGATTAGGTGGAAATTAGTGTTTGGCGGAGGAATATGGATCGGCTTTTTCGCTTTCCGGATGCACATGATAACCGCCCGGCGCTTCGTGGGACCAGAGGTAGGCGCCGAGGAACGTCAGTCCGCCGCCGCAAATCGCGCCGATGTAATTGTGATGCGCCAGAAACAGGCCGCCGACGAGCATGCCGATGGCGGTGAGCAGCGGGAACCATGACTGGCTCGGCATGTGGATGCCGCCGTGCTCGGACTCGGCCTTCGCGTGCTGAAGCGTTTCCTTGGCGATTTCCTCGCGGTTATGTTTCTCGTACCAAAAGGCGTCACGGGTGTGGACGGTGGGAGTGACGGCAAAATTATATTCAGGAGGCGGATTCGGAATGGCCCATTCCAGCGTGCGGCCATCCCAGGGATCGCGGCCGGATTTTTCGCCCTTGAAGTAGGTGTAGATCATCGTGGCGAAATAGATCGCGATACCGATGCCAAGGATGAAGGCGCCGACCGTGGCGATGAAGTTGGCCTGGTTCCATCCCATGTTGCCGTCGTACACGGCGGTCCGGCGCGGCATGCCGTTGAGGCCGAGGAAGTGCATGGGGAAGAACGTGGTGTTGAAGCCGACGAAGATGACCCAGAAGGAAAGTTTACCCCAGAACTCGGAAACCTTGCGGCCGAACATCAACGGGAACCAATAGTGAATGCCGGCGAGCAGCGCAAAAACCGAACCACCGATGAGAACGTAATGGAAATGGGCGACGACGAAGTAGCTGTCCTGTTGTTGTGCGTCGGCCGGGGCGGCCGAGTGCATGATGCCGGAAAAACCGCCCATCATGAACATCCAGATGAAGCCGAGGGCGAACATCATGGGCGTGCGCATCTGAAGATGGCCGCCCCACAGGGTGCCGATCCAGTTGAAGATTTTCACGCCGGTCGGAACCGCGATGGCCATCGTCATGAGCGAAAAGGCCGCGGTGGCGACCGTGCCCATGCCGGTGGTGAACATGTGATGGCTCCAAACGCCGAAACCGAGGAAGCCGATGCAGGCGCCCGAGAAAACGACGATGGGGTAACCGAAGAGCGGCTTGCGCGAGAAGGTCGGGAGGATTTCCGAAATGACGCCCATCGCGGGGAGAATCAAAATGTAGACTTCAGGGTGTCCGAAAACCCAGAAGAGATGCTGCCAAAGGATCGGGAGGCCGCCGGTCGACGCTTCGAAGAAACTGGTGGAGAAATTGCGGTCCATCATCAACTCGACGAGCGCAATGGTGATCGCGGGAAACGACAGCACGATGAGGAAGGCGGTGATGAGCGTCATCCAGGTGAAAACCGGCAGGCGCATCATCGTCATGCCCGGGGCGCGGAGATTGATGATCGTGACAATGAAATTGAGCGAGCCGACGACCGAAGAGACGCCGAGGATCTGCAGGCCCATGACCCAGAGATCGGTCGAAACGTCGGTGGCAAACTGATTGGAAAACGCCTTCGAAGTGAGCGGCGCATAGCCGAACCAACCGACGTCGGGCGAGCCGGCTTTGACGAACCAGCCGACATTGAGAATGATGGCGCCGGCGAGAAACACCCAGAAGGCGAAGCCGTTGAGCCGGGGGAAAGCCACGTCGCGCGCGCCGATTTGCAGCGGCATGATGTAATTGAAGAACGCGGCCGAGAGCGGCATGACAGCGAGGAAGATCATCGTCGTCGCGTGCATCGTGAAGAGCTCGTTGTAGAGCTGGTGCGAAACAAAAGTGTTGTTGGGCACCGCGAGCTGGATGCGGATCATCAGCGCTTCAACGCCGCCGACGAGGAAGAAGAACAGGGCGGAGATGCCGTACATGAGCCCGATGCGCTTGTGGTCGACAGTGGTCAGCCAGCTGACGATTCCCGTTTTGGCCGTGGGGCGGTTGAAAAACCACGGGCGTTTTTCGGCCGTGTGGGCGTCGTGATGGGCGGGAGCGGTGGGCGCGATGGTATCCATGAACGGGCTAAAATTAGATCAGGCGACTGGGTGGCGAAGGGCGTGAGATGGCGACGCCGGATTATTTGAGGCTTTGCAGATAGGCGACGAGCGCGGTGGCCTCGGTCTCGTCGATCTTGATGTTGGGGGAGAGATGGCCGGTGTTGATATCGCGCTTCATATAGCCGGTCATTACCGAGCCGCCCATGGGGACGCCGACGTACATCTTGTTGTTGGGTTTCACGCCGTTCGGGTCGGTGATCCAGCGACGGAGATTGTCGGGATTGTTTTCGAGCAGGCCGGCTGCGATCGTGGTGCGCGCGCCGACGTGCGTGAGGTCGGGTGCGGTGGTGCCGGCGCCGTCGTGGCCGCGAACGGTGTGGCAGCTGACGCAGGTTTTTTCGGTGAAAAGTTTCCGTCCGCGGGCGATGAGCGCCGGATCCTCGTTTTTCGCGGGGAATTGCTGCTGGCGCCAGTTATCGAACGGGCTGGCGTCGAACTGTTCGCTCCAGCCAGGCGCGTTGCGACGGAAGGAAAGGGAGGCGGGCTGGATCTTGAGGGTTTCGGTGGAAGCGGCCGCGGCGACGTTGCGGGCTGGCTGTTTTTGTTGGTTGAGCCAGTCGGCAAATTCCTTCGGGTCGAGGGCGATCACGCGGAAACGCATGACGGCATGGTCCTCGCCGCAGAATTCGGCGCATTGTCCCCAGAAGTAGCCGGGCTGGTCGGCCTTCAGCCAGAGGTGGTTGCCGCGGTTAGGGATCATGTCGACCTTGCCGGCGAGCTTGGGGACCCAGAAACTATGAATCACGTCCGAGGTACGCAGATTGACGCGGACGGGGCGGCCGGCGGGTATGACCAGTTCGTTGGCTGCGACGAGTTGACCGGCGCCGTCGATCTTTTCGTTGGGATATTCGAAGCGAAACCACCATTGCAGGCCCGTGGCATTGACCTCGTACATGTTGGCCTTTTCCTCCTCGGGCACATCGTAGGTGTACCAAATCGCATGCAACGTGGGCACGGCGATGATCACCAAGGCGAAGATGGACGCGCCAATCAGGCTGAGCTCGATGAGGGGATTGCCGTGGCTCTGTGCGGGTGGTTCGGCATGTTCGTCGGCCGCGTTGCGCGCGCGGAATTTCAACGTCGCATAGGCCAGCACGCCTGCCACGAGCACAAAAATGATCCCGGTGACCCAGACCGTGGTGTAGAAAACCTGTAGCTGCGACTTGGCCACCGGGCCATGGGTGTCGAAGGTGGACTGCGGGCCTTGGATCCAGGACCAGCCGCCGAGCAGAAGCGGCGAAAGGCCAACCAAGGCAATTTGGCAAAGACGACGAAGCGAATGACGCGTGGAAGCGAACAGACTCATGAGAAAATTAGGCGTCGGGAACGGTGGTGTGGGGGTGGTGGTTACAGCGTTTTCAGAGCTCGGTCTATTTCAACTACTAAAGTCCGCCATAAGCCGATCTGATCTAGATTTGCGCCGAGTGTTAGCGTTGATTGTGGCGAAGCGCGAAAAATCGGGAGGCGCGTCACGGCGCGGGCCACCAATGGTAGAGGAAAAAGTAGACCAGCACGCCCGTAACCGAAACGTAGTACCAGAGCGGAAAGGTCCAACGCGCCCATTTGCGATGCGTCTCGAACCGGCCTTTCAATGCGAGGAAAACGGTTCGCAAAACCAGCGGCACAATCGCCATGGCGAGGACGATGTGCGAGAGCAGCATCGTGAAATAAACCGTGCGGATTACCCCGGTTCCGCCGAAGCGCGTGGGTTCGCCTTTCTGCACGTGATAGATCACGTAGCTGACGAGAAAAACCGTCGAAACGATCACAGCCCCAAGCATGCAGGCGCGATGAGCCGCGATCCGGCGGGTGCGAATGAAAGCATAGCCAGCCGTCATGAACAGAGCCGACGTGGCGTTGAGACTGGCATTGAGCGCCGGAAAATCCTGGATCGTCATTTCAGCCAGCATCAGCTCAACAACCAGCGATCGGCCACGAGCGCTGCGAGTTGCAGCGGCAGCCAGATGATCGACGCAAAAAACAGACTGCGCGCGGTTTTTTCGCGTGACGAAGCGCGGAGGAACGCTCCGGCTTTGTACACGAACCAGACGCCAAGGATAATAGAAACGCCCAAGTACCAACGACTGGCCAGGCCGAACAAGAACGGCGAGATCGCAGCACCGACGGCGAGAGTGGTGTGCAACAGCGACCAGCGTGCCACCAACCGGCCGCTGGCGTCGCGCACGGGCAACATTGGAAAGTTGACCGCCTCGTAATCACGACGGTAGGTCCACGCGATCGCCATGAAGTGGGGGATTTGCCAGAAAAGCAGCACGCCAAACAGAATCCAGCCCAAGGGCTCGATCGGACCCGTCGCGGCCGCCGAACCGATCAACGGAGGAAATGCGCCGGCGACAGCCCCGATCTCGGTGGACCAGCGCGACCAGCGTTTGGCCGGCGTGTAGAGCGCGAGATACGAAACCATGGTGGCAAGAGCGAAGAAGGCGGAAAGGCCATTGACCTTGGCGAAAAGGAGGCCGAGCCCGGCGACGCAAAGAGCCCAGCCGAGCACGAACGCTGCACCGGTGTTGACGCGGCCCGACGGAATCGGTCGGTCGGCGGTGCGTTTCATCAACGCGTCGGTGTCGCGTTCCATCCATTGGTTAAGTGAGGCGACCCCGGCGGCGGCGAACGACGTGCCGATCAGCATCGGAATGAAAACCACCAAATCGCACGAGCGGTGGGCGGCGAAATAGCCCACGACCGCCGTTATCACCGAAAGTAAACTCAGGCGTGGCTTGGTAAGCTCAAGATAGTCGCGAAAAGTGGCTCTGGGCGTTGTTTCGGCCAGACTGGGCGAAGGAAGCGGGAGCGCAACGGGGTTCATGCGTGCTGATTGGCTGGAATCTGCGATGAGGAAAGTTTTTCGGCCACGATCGCGAACGCCTGTTTTTCAATGGCGTCCCGATGCAAGTACCAAGTAATGAGGAATGTGGCGGCGAGCAAACTGGCCCCGACGATCACATGGGCGGTCGTGGTGTGCGGTTGACGCCCCGTCAGGACTACGGCGGCGCCGAGTGCGATTTGAGCCACGAGGAGAACGATCAGCAGCACGGCGCCGTTTTTCATTTTGCGGGAAAGCCCTGCGGATCTCAGCAGCGCGGCTGAAAACCAAACAATGGCGACCGCGAGAACCACAGCTGTGACGCGATGGGCGAAATGGATGCCTACGCGAAAATTCCACTCGGCGGGCAGCCAGCCGCCTTCCGGTGTGCTTTGTGGAAAAGACGGGATGGCGAGACCCGCGAAGCTGTGCCGCATGACGGCGGCGATGGCGAGTTGGAGCAAGAGCAGGGCGCAGCAGACGATTCCGAGAGTCCGCAATGCCGGGGAGAAATTCTTTTTGTCGGCGGGGGCAGGTTCGACCCAGGACCGTGAGCAACCGGCAGCGATCGCCACGAGCGTACAGACGAAGATTTGCGCGAGACAGGCATGCGCCATGGCGAAAAGCCGGCCCACGCTGGTCTCGATCATTTCCACGTGCTGCTTTTCGAGCAGCACGCGCAGCCCGCCGACGAAGGCTTGCACGAAAATCAGGATCACGGCCACGGTCGCGGCGCGGCGCAGCCAACGACGTTCCTCGGTGCGCCAGACGGCCACAGCGATCGCGATGGTGATCATCGTCATCAATCCCGCGCTCAACCGGTGCGAGTGTTCCGCAAACATGGCGATGTTGCCGAGCCAGCCGGCCGGGTTGAGGGAACCATTGGACAGAGGCCAATCGGGGAAAACCATGCCCGCGCCAATGCTCGTCGTAAATGCGCCAAGCGTGACCAGCACGAACACCCAGGCGCTGCCCAACGTCGCAAACCAGGCTAGGCCGGGTTTGTATGAGCTGGTACGGTTTGACGCGGAAGCGGGGACCATGGGTTGCGAAACGAAGCGGTCTGCATACGATCCGCAAATTCCGAGGTCATTTTTCCATGTCCAAACCCGTTGTTCGTAACAAAACTTATCTCAGGCTCACACTGCTAGTGAATCTTTTACTGGCGATCCTGCTGAGCCCGGGTTGTGCGAAGAAAAATGACCAAGCCGCTGATTCGGCAAAAAGCGAACCGACGCAAAAACGCTATCCATTGACGGGCGAAGTGCTTGCCATCGACAATGCCGCCAAGACCCTTCGTGTGCGCCACGATGAAATCAAAGGACTTATGCCGGCCATGACCATGGACTTCGACGTTTCGGCGGGGGATCTGGCGATCGCGACTCCGGGCCGCCGAATTCGAGCCGAACTTGTGGAAATCGGCCAAGGGGAATTCAAATTGGAGAAAATCTGGCCGGCCGATGCGGCGGAAAAAGCCATCATCGACAGCGCGGCGAACGCCCTCGGTCAGGAAACAGTGATCCGGGGAAAAAAAGCCTACCGCGAAGTGGGCGAGCAGGTGCCGGAATTTGCGCTCTACGACCAAACCGGACGCGTGGTGAAAAGTGAGCGCTTTCGCGGCAAGCAGATCATGCTCAACTTCATTTTTACGCGATGCCAGGTCGCAAAAATGTGTCCGGCCGCCGTCGCGCGTTTTCAACAATTGCAGCAACTTGCGCGCGATGCAGGGGTGGCGAACCTGGAGTTGATTTCGATTTCCCTCGATCCAGCCAACGACACACCCGGCGTGCTCAAGCAATACGCCTTGGAGCGGCAAATCGATACGAGCAACTACACCTTTCTTACCGGCCCGGAAGCCTCGATCAAGAGCCTGCTCGCCCAATTCGGTGTGTTGGCCGAATTTAAGGACAACATCCTGAACCACACCGCCACAACCTTGCTGATCGATGCGTCGGGTAAAATCGTGCACCGCGCGGACGGCAGCATGTGGGACGTGCAGGAATTTCTGGGTAAATTGAGAAAAACGTGATCGCTCCCGAGCCAGGCCCATACACCAGCGCGGCAAAATCCACCTCGCGAATCCACTGGCGGCAAGTCGGGTGGATTACGCTCGCGGCCATTGTTCTCTATATTGTGGTTCGGCATTTGCCAACGGGGACGAACCTGAGCCACATGGATTTTCGCCCGGGCGGAAGCAGCGTGGAATTTTGCGACCCGGCGAATCCCCAGTTCATGCCGGTGACGACCGTGCGCTCTCCGGTTGCCATGGTTTTTACCGGTGACGAAGTGTTCGCGGCGCGGTCGGCGCATCTTGCGCTCGCCATGAAAACGGCAACTGGAAAGCCGGTTGGCCCTGACGACTTGTTGGTCGTGCACACGCAGAAACTGCATTTGATGATCGTGGATCCAACGCTTACCGACTACCAGCACCTGCATCCGCTGGCGGGAAAGAAGCCCGGCGAATGGCTCGTGGAATTCACACCGAAACGAGCCGGACTTTATCGCGCATTTGCCGATTTCACTCCTGCCGCAACCGCGCGCGGTCTTTATGCGAGCGCGGATATTTTAGTGAAGGACTCATCCGCTGTACCGCGGGCGAATGACGAAACGCCGACGGTGGCCGGGCCTGACGGAAGTATTCTGCGTGAAGGATTTCGTTTCACTCTTCAACCGCGCGAAAATCCGATGCGAGCGGGGAAGGTGCTCGATCTTACGTTTTCGGTAAAGCGTGAAGACGGAGCGGCGGTGCCGCTTCAGACCATCATGGGAGCCTTCGCTCATTTAGTCGCCTTTGACCAGGAACGCGGAGGTTTTGCACACCTGCATCCCAATGAAATCGATCTTGCCCAAAAGCCCGATGCGGTGCGTCCGACACTGAGCTTTAAGGTGACAATCCCCAAGGCCGGGCGCTACGTTGTTTGGGCGCAAGTGAATCTCGCGGGACAGGATACGGCGGTGCCTTTTTGGCTGGACGTGCAGCCTTGACGGCGCGCGTAGGAAGCCGGGCGGGTGTTAGTTCTTTTTGGCGCTTCCGATGGTGAGCGTGTAAGGAATGAAAACGGCAATTTGCTCGTTGTTGATTGGACGTTGTTCGACCCGATTTTCGAGACCGCCAAAGGTGACATCGGAATCGTTGAAAAGTTTTTTCAGTTTCGCGGCGTCGGCTGCGATCGCTTCGAGGACGGCGGTGCGCAAACTATCGACGTCATTGACTTCGATCTGCATCGAATCGATCCGGACCGCCACGTCCGCAGGAAGTTTTAAGGCCCCGATCAAATTGCGGAGAACCTCGGCTGCTTCGGGCGCATTTTTACTGGTCGCGAGTGGATGGAGCAGCTTGAGATCGGAGCCGCTGCGTTGGGTATTGAATCTACCGGCCGCGTAGCTTGATGCGAACATGCTGGGTTCGCCGCCGCCGAAAAACATGCGTTCGTCTTTGATTTTGAGTGCGGGATTCTTGGCCACGGCGTTGCGGAGGACCTGAAGTCCCCTGGCAAAATCGGCGGCCTGCTCCGCCGGGTTCCGCTTCGAAGCGGCGATGGTAATGTTGGCGACGAGAACGTCAGCCTCCTTAACGAGATGGACGGCGGGCGGCTCCGCGGGCGGTGGCATTTTCAAGCCCCAGAATGGATATTCCTGGGCCTGGGCGATGGACGAAACGACAACGAGGGCGAGAAAAGGAAGGAATGGGTTTTTCACGGGTTTTCAGGAAGTTTGACGAACGGGGTGAGTGACTCGACTCTGCTGTGACACCATGGACAACGCAATGATCCCTCCAACAACCGAACCCGGTCTCCAGGCGGATCAGCGGTTGGTGGATCGTGGATGGTTGCGGATCGGCGCCGGCGCGGCAATCGCAGCCCAAGCGATGGTCTTCAGCCTCGCGGTGAACTTGTCGGAAATCGCAGGCTGGGCCTATGCCGTGGTACATGGGATTTTGATTTTATCCGCGATTGCTGCACTCGCGTTTCTCGGTGGCGACTTGGTGCGCTCGGCGTGGGACTCGGTACGCGAACGCAAAGTGAGCATCGATCTTTTGTTTTTGGTGACCCTTGCGGGAGCTCTGGCAGGATCGCTGATCAGCACCTTTACCCAGGCGGGCTCGGTTTACTACGAAGTCGTGGCAATCTTGATCGTGGTCCATACGACCGGAAAAATGCTGGGCGCGCGTAGCCGGGTGGCGGCGCTGCGGGCAGTGGACGAAACCCGGGAAAAATTCGAATATTGCGACGTAGTTCAGGCGGATGGTTCGGTTGCAAGCGCAAAGGCGGGACAGGTCGCTGCCGACGCGCTCGTGCGGACGGCGCCGGGCGCACCGATTGCGGTGGACGGCGAGATCGTTACGGGGCGTGGCTACGTGCAGGAAACTTCGATGACCGGCGAGTGGCGGCCGGAGCCGCGAGGCCCGGGAGACCGTGTCTTGGCGGGAACTTATTCGGTGGACGGCTCTTTCGAAATTCGGGTCGACGGTGGAACGCGGAAACTCGATGCGATTCTTGCCACCGTGCGTGAAGCGCGGCTGGCGCCATCGAAGCTGCAGCAGCAAGCCGACCGGTTGATGGCGTGGTTTTTGCCCCTGGTGGTTGGCGTGAGCGTGGCCACGTTTTTTTGGTGGACGGCGCACGGGCCTTGGGAGCGGGCGCTTTTCAACGCAATGGCGGTTCTATTGGTCGCCTGTCCCTGTGCGATGGGTTTGGCCACGCCTGTGGCGGTGTGGGGCGGTTTGGCCCGGCTGGCGAATTTTGGACTCGTGGCACGGACGGGCGATTTTCTCGACGTTCTCGCGCAAGCCGATACGCTTTATATCGACAAAACGGGCACGCTCTCGGTCGATGCACTCTCGGTGCGCGAGTGGCGGATGGAAACTGGTTTCGGCGAACACACGGATTGGCTGAAAGCCGCCGTCGGGGAGATCGAGGCCGGTCTGAAGCACCCCGTCGCACAGGCGCTGACGAACGCTTGTCATCCATTAAATGACAAACGATTGGGCGGGACACAGCCTTCGAACGTCGCGCTGCGGAACAGGCGGATTATTCCCGGGCAAGGCGTCGTGGCCGAGGTTGCGGGTCCTGAGAGAAATTTCGTTTCGCTGGCCGTCGGTGAACCCGAACTCGCCGCTTCTTCGGGCAACGATGCGCCGGAAAAAATCGGAAACGTTCGTCATTTAATGGATGACAAACGTTCGGGGAAGGCCGTGCGCGTTTTTATCGATGGGAAGTTGGTTGCTTCGATTATTTTGGAAGAGAAATGGCGGGTGGGGATGGGCGAGGCGTTGGAAAAACTTCGTGGGCAGGGCATCGCGGTCACGGTATTGAGCGGCGATCCGGGGGCGGGCGAAGTGTTAAGCGGTTTGCCGATTACAGTGCGGGCGGGGCTGACCCCTGCGCAAAAGCTGGCTCAGGTCGAAGAGGCGGTGCGAAGCGGGCGGACGGTCGTTTATGCGGGCGACGGCATCAACGACGCCGCGGCGATGAGCGCGGCGCACACTTCAGTCGCGATGCGGAGCGGGGCCGAATTGACGCGCGCGTCGTCGATGGCGGTGTTCGTCGGTGACGACCTGCGATTTTTGCCGCAGGCAATCGAACTGGCCCGGGCGGTGCGAACGAGTATTCGCAAAAATCTACTTTTCGCCGCGGGCTATAATTTGGTGGGCATGGCATTGGCGGCAGCCGGTCTGCTCCATCCGGTGGCTGCGGCGTTGCTCATGCTGGGCTCGAGCGTATTTGTCTCTATTGGTGCGTTGCGGTCGGGGCACCTGTTTTCGAATGAAGCGGCGGGCCGTCGTTGAGCAGTTTGGCGATTGCCGCGGCAAAACTAGAGCACACACATAAAACTGTAGCCGTAAACCGGTGTTACAAACCGAGCTGTCTTCGTAGGGGCGCAGCAAGACTGCGCCCCTACAGCCGGAGTTGTGCGGCTATGACATTTTTAAAAATGCTCTAAGAAGACAGCTTTCGCGAGAATACTATTTTTGTCTTCGCTCACGTTTTCGCGGCGGCGTGTTTTGCGGCGCCGCGGCAAATTGACGACGCCAGTTGTCGGGGGCGGCACCGAATGCTTGTTTGAAGGCCGCGGAAAGGTGAAAGGCCGAGCTGAAACCGAGACGGTTGGCGATGTCGTCAAGAGTGCTGTCGCCGGCCGACAGCAAGCGCCGTGCGCGGTCAAGGCGTTGGTAAAGCACATATTGCCAGGGGGCAAATCCCGTATGGAGCTTGAACGCGCGGCGAAAATGCGAGTAGGCCACGCCGAGACGGCGGGCGAGGGCTTCGATGTTAACTGGTTCGCTCAGGTGTTCCGCGAGATGGCGTTCGGCTTCGGCCACGGCGCGTACGAGGCGCGAGCGTGCGGGACTGGCGCGTCCACAGGATTGCCAGACGGCGAGCGCACTGAGCAGCCGCGCGGAGAGTTCGGGATCGAACCCGGGTTGCTGCGCGTTGCGTACGCGGGCATGAATCGCATCAACCACCGTTTCGAGACCGGCGGCAAGTGCGCTTTTGCGGAGGGGCGATTCAGGATTGAGCACACCTGCGCGCCGAAGGTCATCGACGACGGGGCCACGAAACTCCGTCCATTTTTCCTCCCAGCCGAGAACGGGATCCGGGCGGTAGCGATGCCAGACTTTGGGAAAGAGGATAAAAGCGGTGCCAGTCTCTACTTCGACCCGACCGGTTTCGCGCGTTTCGAAAATCCCGCGACCGGCGGTGATGAGCAGAATTTGAAACGCGTCGAGACGTCTCCCCCGCGACCACGCGAAATAGTGATCGGTCGGGTGATCGCGAGGCGGGTAGGGCGCAGCGGGAGCGATGCGCGCAGCACCCACGGCGGTTACACCGAGGCCCCAATGAACGAGTTCGGGCGAAGCGGGCAAATAGTGAAAGTAGTCCGGCGCAGCGACGGGCATTTTTTGTATGAAGAAGATCATTGAGGCGATTCCTGCGCGCATGTCGATCCGCTAAGGTGGAACTCTTAGTTTCGCCCTGCGGTCGCAAAGTGACCGCTACTCTGCCCAACCCTAACCCTGCAGTTTTCGCTCATGACTCCCCAACAACAGAAAACCGCCCTTGAGGCCCTGAAATCGTTTAACATCGAAGTCCCTTCGTGGGGTTTCGCCGACACCGGCACGCGCTTCGGAAAATTTTTCCAGCCCGCTTCGGCCATCGATCTCAATGACAAACTCGCCGACGCCGGCCAGGTCCACAAAATGACCGGTTGCTGCCCGACCGTCGCCGTGCACGTCCTTTGGGATTTCAGGGCCGGTGAAGATCCGAACGTTTCCGCCAAGCTCGCCAAGAAGCACGGCGTGAAAATCGGTTCGATCAACCCGAACGTTTTCCAAGATCAGTGCTACAAGTGGGGTTCTTTCGCCAATGTTGACCCGAAGGTCCGCGAGCAGGCGCTCCAGCATTGCATCGATTCCATCGAAATCGGCAAAGCCGTGAAGAGCGAATATCTCTCCCTGTGGTTTGCCGACGGCACGAACTATCCCGGCCAGGAAAGCATCCGCGACCGCAAGGCCCGTTTCGAGGAAGCCCTCAAGGCCTGTCACAAGAAACTCGCTCCCTGGCAGACGATGCTTGTCGAGTACAAGCCTTTCGAGCCCGCCTTCTACGCCACTGACATCGCCGATTGGGGCATGTCCTACCTGATGTCGAAAAAAGCCGGCCCTCGCGCCAAGGTCCTCGTCGACACCGGCCACCACTACAACGCGCAGAACATCGAGCAGATCGTCGCCTGGCTCCTCGACGAAGAAATGCTCGGCGGCTTCCACTTCAACGACCGTCGTTACGCTGACGACGATCTCACACTGGGCTCGATCGATCCGTACCAGATCTTCCGCATCTTCCACGAAATCCATTCGTACGCGGTCGACACCGGTAAGATGCCGAAGATCGCCTACATGATCGACCAGTCGCACAACGAAAAGCCGAAGATCGAGGCGACGATCCAGACCGTGATCATGGCACAGGAACTTTACACGAAGGCCGCGCTCGTCGATCACAAGGCGCTCCGCAAGGCTCAGGCGAAGAACAACGTCGTTGACGCCGAGCTAGAGTTGAAAAAAGCGTTCTTCACCGACGTCTCCCCCGCGCTCAAAGCTTGGCGCAAGGCCAACAACCTGCCGCTCGATCCGCTGGAAGGCCATCGTAAGAGCGGTTACGAAGCCGCCGCCGCGAAAGAGCGTACCCAGCGCCGCAAAGACCTCGGCATCGTCCAAGGTGGAGGCTACGCCTAAGCGCTGAATGATTTACACGAAGGCTGGTGGATGTTTATCTGCCGGCCTTCTTCCTAAAATCTGACCGGACGTTTTCTTCCGATCTGACTTTGTTCTTTGTATGTTTCTAGTGTTTTCCGGTTTCTCGGCTAAATCGGTTGTCGGGCCAAGGTAGGGACGGCTCTCCGAGCCGTCCGTTATCGTGGACCGAGTTTGATGTTACGGTGCGGACGCCTCGGAAAGGCGTCCCTACCACTGGACCTCGAACAAAGCACAAAATCGTTCTTTCCTACTACAGTTTTCCCCTCCTCCAAAACCCGTCTCAACCCCCAACCTCAGCTTCACGCATCACACCCATGACCCCTAATCCGATTCTTGGCGTTATTTTTCACTGGCTCGGCGGCCTGGCCTCCGGGAGTTTTTATGTGCCGTACAAAGGCGTTAAAAAATGGTCGTGGGAAACCTACTGGCTCGTCGGCGGTTTCTTTTCCTGGCTCATTTGTCCATGGTTCTTCGCGAGTATCCTGACCAAAGACCTGCTCAACGTCATCACCTCGCAATCCGGCAGCACGCTTTGGTGGACGTTTTTCTTCGGCCTGCTCTGGGGTTTTGGCGGCCTGACCTACGGTCTGACAATGCGCTATCTCGGTTTGGGATTGGGCACCGGTGTGGCGCTTGGCTACTGCGCTGCAATCGGCACTTTGTTGCCGCCTATCTTCAAGGCATTTATTCCTGCTATTCCGGTTCCTGAAACGTTGGCTCAGATCGCCTCAACTACAGCAGGTCAGATTACTCTCGTCGGTGTCGCTGTCTGTTTGTTGGGCATCGCAATCTCCTCGCTCGCCGGATATACCAAGGAAAAAGAAATGCCGGCCGAACTAAAGGCCAAGGCTAATGCCGAGTTTAGTTTCGGCAAGGGCATCATCGTGGCTACCTTCTGCGGCGTGATGAGCGCTTGCTTTGCTTTCGCACTCACCGCGGGCAACCCAATCGGTGAGGCCTCAGTTAAGGCGGGCACTGATCCAATTTGGAGCGGTTTGCCGAAGCTCTGTGTGCTGCTTATCGGTGGCTTCACGACCAACTTCATCTGGTGCATTATTCTCAACTTTAAAAACAAGACCGGATATCAATACCTCGCCACTCACGTTCGTGCTGAGCATGCCGGTCTGACCGCTTCCGGTGGCGAACATGGTGCTGGTGATGCAAAATCCCCGGCTCCAACCGCAACCGATCTGAAGGTTCCTCGTCTTAGCAATTTCCTGTTTTCGGCGCTGGCCGGAACCACTTGGTATTTCCAATTTTTCTTCTATACGATGGGAGAAACTCAGATGGGTAAATTCGGTTTCGCCTCTTGGACGCTGCATATGGCCAGCATCATTATCTTTGCGACGATATGGGGTTGGATTTTCCACGAATGGAAAGGCTCCAGTAAGAAAGCTCACAAGTTGATCGCATCGGGTGTTGCTGCACTTATCTTATCAACGATCATTATTGGCGCTGGTGTAGGCTGGAAGGACATCCTCGCGTATTTCCAAGCTCACTAATTACTACGTAGTCTTTGTCCTCGGGCGGCTGATTTCGATCAGCCGCCTTTTTTGCGGGTATAAGGAGGAACGCGCAATCGTCTAGGGTGTAACCGGAAATGGAAAATAGCGGGTTCATGCTTGGCAAGAGGGGCTTGTGAGGACGGTCTAGATCGAATCGTACACGGTTAGCCTCATGCTCTCGTTCGGCTGATGTGGATTAAAATAAAACAATTAGCAGCGAAATGAAGGCCGTGAGCAAAATGAAGCTGCCCTTTTTGCGCAGACGTTTTTGTTTTTCCCTGATTTCAGAAACCTTTTCAAAGGTTAAGGTTTTTTCTTCTATCTCACTTTCATACTTTTGGCATTCAGCAAACATCCACAAACCGGATAAAATAAAAGCCGTCGCATTGAAGCAGAGTAACACGTGGAATGTTGTCATGCTTTGCCAGACAAGGTTATGACCTCAATGGGGGTTGAACGCAACATGAGATGAGGGTTAGAGGTAAAGGGTGGATTGGGATTTCATAACCTCAGTAAATTGGATTTTAGGGGTATGACCAGGAGGGATTGAGATACTTCGAGCTGAGAGTGAACCGGCTGGAGCTCAACCCGCGGGATCGCCGATAGCGAAGGGAATCACGGAGCAGAAGGCAAAGGGTGGGGCATGGCAAATGGAATGGAAAGGATGGGCATAGCGGGTGCGGGGATTACGCAGTGAGATTTACGTATTTAAGCGGCGGTCTAGAGCTTAGTCTTCTGTGGTTGCTCGCTGTGGAAACAAAACTGGCGATGACAGCGCATCGCCCTCCAACCGGAGCACTTAGCGTGTGCCGGGGGCTTTGCTGCGGAGCGTGGAGGCGGGTTCGGGCGCGGGGGCGGCGATGGGGAGGGTGGCGGAGGTGTGCAAAGTCACGGGACCGAGGAGGCCGGAGGGTTGCAGGGGATCGTCGCTTCGCCAGAGACGCCAGCTGCTGAAGGTCTGGCGGCCTGTCGGGCTGGGCTGGTTGTCGAGCAGCCATTGCGGCCAGGATTTCAGCGTGCCGTTGGGATTTCGCTCGCTGTCGTCGGGAAGCAGTTCGTCGGCGATCAGGCGGTTGGGCCAGAGGTTGATGACTTCGACTTCAAGTTCATTGGGACCGGCAATCGCCGCGTTGGTGATGTCGATTTGATAAGGCGACTTCCAGAGCAAGCCGAGGGGTTTGCCATTGAGGTTGACCTTGGCCATCACGCACACCTTGCCGAGGTCCAGAATGAGGCGCTGGTCTTTTCCGAGATACCCCTTGGGGATGTCGATGGTTTTGGTGTAGGAGGCGATACCGGAGAAATAACGGGCGCCGGGCTCCGCGAGAGCGGTCCAGGATTTGAGTTCGTCGAGCATGACGTGGGCGGGCGCGCCCGAGCCGGCGGGGAAACGCAGGTTCCAACTACCCTCGATGGTCGTGTCGGGCGGAAGGAGGGGAACCTTGAATTTCCGTTTTCTGCCATCGGAGAAGGTGAGGACGTAAGGCCCGGCTTCCCGAACCGAACCAGTAACCAGGTTAAGCGGATATGCGGCGCGGGTGGAGAAACCGTTTTCGTAGAGCGGAATTTTGTTGAGCGTGATGCCGATGAGATTGGGCGGCGGAGCCCCTTGGGGCGCCGGCCGGAAGACGACGAACCACGAGCCATTGGCGGCGAAGGGAATCGAAAGGCGAGTCTGGCCGGGCTTGGCGGGAGCGTTTGGGTAGGACGCAATGATGCGGCCGGTTTCGGCGTCCCAAAGTTCGGGAATTTTGCCGGCGACACGGAAGGCGCAGAGGGCAGTGGTAGGCGAGTCGTTTTGGTTGGAAACGAAATAAATTTCAGTGGAATCGACGGTGCGGTGGGTCCAGCGAAGTTCCTTGTCGGCCTCGAAGTCCACCGGGATGGCGAGGAGTTCCAGTGCCTTTTCGGCCGGAATGCCGCGGAAAACGCGCCCCTTGCCGAAAGTGCGGGTGGTCGTGATTGGTTCGTTGCCCCAAAGTTCGTTGGCGATGGTTTGAAGTTCGGTGTCGGCTTGCGGATAGCCGGTTAGGCCGGGCGTGGCATGCGGTGGTTCGCCGAGGATGGCGGCGCCGGCCTGCACGAGGTCGCGGAGATGTTTCAACGTCGGCAGCGTCATCGTGCCGGTGTGATGGAGTGTGAGCAGGCGATAGCTGCGTCCATTGGGCAAGGAGAGACGGCCGTTTTTGAAGGAGAGTTTGGCAAAGGTGTCGGTGCCGCACACGTCGTAGTCGTATCCGTTAAGTGGCGACAATTGGACGCGAAGGAGAGGTTCCTCAGACTGGAGCTGAAGGACGTCGGCGACGGCATCGCCCTGGCGGAGGAGATATTGGCAGCGCGTGAGGTAGTCGTGCCACGGGCGGGAGTATGCCCACCAAGTGTTGGTGCGTTCGTAGTGGAGACCGGAGGTGCCGGCTTGCAGGCCGGGCGCGCGTTTGGGGAAGGGTTGGGCGGCGAAGCGGTGGATGACGAGCCGGTTGATGCCTTGGCAGAAGGCGTCGTCTCCTATGCTTTTGAGGAGCGCGGGATGCCAGAGCCAGCGTTCATTTTGGGAAGATGTGAACGCCTCGGAGGCGACGATGCGGCGGCCGTTGACGTGGGCGGCGGAAGCCATGGATTTGGTTGTCGGATAGAAATCGGCGCCCTGGCCAGTGGGCGTCCAGAACTCGGCCATTGGTTCTTCGACGTGGTTGGCGGCGTCGAGGTCGCTGCCGGTGGTGGTGTAGCTCTCGAAGGTGAACCGCAGGCCATTTTCGCGGGCGAGGCGGGCATATTCGGCGACGTAGTTTTCCACCATGAGTTCGGACACGGTTTTGCGCAGGTCCCAAAGGAAACGTTCGGAGATTTGCAGGCTGCCGATGACGCGACCGGTGAGCACGGGCAGGAACGGCACGGGATCGTAGCCGCGGCGTTTTTGAAATTCTTCGCGCATGCCGGCGGTCCAGTTTTGTCCACCGCCTTCCCAGCTATCGATGTGCGTGGCGACGAGCGTTTTTTTGCCATCGGGGCCAGCGAGGGCGTTGAGTTGTTGGGCGAAGGCGTTGAAGTGAAGCGCGGTGGCGGCCTTGCTGAGTTTGTCGGTTTCGGGACCGCTCTGATCCTTGGCGGCGGACCGGACGACACTGCCGTTGAAGGCATGGCCGATACGGAGGACAGTCCAATCCCCGGGCGGAGCATCCCACGTGAGCTGGCCGTCGGCATTCATCGCGGCGGTGAGATCGATCACGCGATCCTGTGCAATAATGGCGGAGGCGGGAGCAAGGGCGTTAGGTGGAGCGCTCTGAATGCCGCCGTAGGCAATCCACATTTTCCATTGGAGCGCCTTCATGGTTAGACTGGGGATTTTGTAGCGGTCTTTTTCCGGGAGTGGGAACTCAGAGAACGCGAGCACGGCGATGTCGCGATAATCGGGACGATCGACAGGTTTCGCGAGCGTGCCCTGAAAGCGTTTGCCGCCCTTGACGTAGTGCTCGCTCTGATACACGGACTGCATGCCCTGTTCGGGCATCACCCAAGGACCGCCGCTGCCACCGCAGCCGGGGCCGTTATTGACGTTGAGTTCGAGCCCAAGGCGTTTGGCTTCGCGTACGGCATGTTGGATCAACGCCTGCCACTGGTCGTCGAAAAATTTCACTTGGCTGGCGGGAGTACCTTGATCGACGTCGAGGAGCAGGGCGCCACCGAGGCCGACGCGGGCCATGGATTCGAGATCGGCGGTGATGCTTTCGCGGGTGACATTGCTGTTGAGCCACGTCCAATAAACCCAGGGGCGGGCCGAGGCGGGAGGCCGGGCAAAATTGTCGCTTAAGGTATTGGCGCGAAGAAAGGGGAGTGACAACCCAAGGGAAAGGGCCAAGGCAAAAAGCTTCAGGAATCGCGGCATAAAGCCGCTCCTACCGAGGGGAGCGGGGAAGCTGGGAGGCATGGCCGGTATTGAACAAAAGCCCCGGAGGTTGTTCCGGGGATTCTTTTGTTGGGGTAGAACTGGGTTGGGAGAAAAAATCGTTTAGCCGGGAGGCCAGTTGAGCTGACGACGCGCAAGCAAGTGAACGTGAAGATGAGGGACGGATTCGCACGCGTCGGGGCCATTGTTGATCACGAGACGAAAACCTTTGGCGAGGTTGAGCTTTTTCGCGACGACGCCGGCGGTGAGAATGAGATGGCCGAGCGTGACCTGGTCATCGTTGGTGGCGGCCTCGACGCGCGGAATGACCTTCTTCGGGATGATCAGAAGGTGCACGGGCGCTTGGGGCTGGATGTCGTTGATGACGATGCAATGTTCGTCCTCGTGTTCGATCTTCGCAGGGATTTCGCGATCGATGATTTTTTGAAAGATGGTTTTGGACATGGGAGAAGGTTTGTTTTTGACCACGGATTTCACGGATGGACACGGATAGGATGTATTGATCGATGCATGTCTGCGCAATCCGAGGTTTCAGAGAAACAACAGCTGCAGGTTGGCGCTGGGAGCGGTGCGGGCGGCGGCGAGGTCGCGGATGAAGGCGAGCGTGTCCTCGTAATTTTGCACGCGCTTGGCGGTGGCGCGGCGTTCGGGCGGGAGCAGGGCCGGGCGGAGATTGGTGACGAGGAGGGTCGATTCGCGGAAGCGGGCAAGCTGCTTGAGACCGGTCATGATCTCGCTGCGCGCAAAGAGAGGCGTGGCGGATTCGAGTGAGTGTGCGGCGTTCCAGTGGTAGAAGCCGTGGCTGGATTGCTGCTCGAAAAATTTATTGAGCAGTTTCGCGGCGGAATCGGTGAACGCGGCGTCGTAGGTGAAGGCTAGCTCGGGATTGGCGATAGTTTGTTGTTCGAGCTCGGAAAGGCTGAAGGCAATGGCTGACTTGATCTGCTGCGCGAGATAGAGGTCGTGGCCGGTGACCTGGGCGAACAAGGCGTCGATGAAATGCAGGCGGCGGAGCTCGTCGCGGGAAGGTGCGGGCATCTGAGGAGTGAAAACCTGTTGGGTTACGCGGTTTGTTTTTTCTCTCGCTCCAAGAGTGCTGCAACGGCGGAGAGGCAGGTAGCGATCGCCCACCAAACTAAAAAAACCAGAGGTTCGTGCGCCGGGCTTTTTAAGTATTTTAACAGCCAAAACAGGTTATAGCCGAAGGAGGCAAACCAGATAAGGCATTTGAGCCATAGAGCGAGATGGTTTGCCATGGCACGGCAGATCCAGAGTCCCCAAATCAGAAATCCCAAACCAAAGAGAGTTAATAAAACGGGATTCCCAATGGCGAGGCTGACTGCCACGAGAGCGCAGGCCCAGAATAATCCTCCCCACGCAAGAACGGCTGCGATGGCTTGGGGATTCGGCTTACTCATTGGGCGATAGTTTCTATCGTTGTAGTATCAGTGAACGTCGGGTTTTGGTTTTCCGAGGCTGCTGATTTCCTGCATGAATTCGGAAACGTCACGGAATTCCTTGTAGACGCTGGCGAAGCGGACGTAGGCGACTTGATCGAGCTTGCGCAGGCGTTGCATGACGGCGTCACCGATGGCCTGCGAGGGGATTTCGCTTTCGTACTGTGCTTCAAGGGCGTCGATCACATCTTCGATCAACATGTCGAGTTGCTCGCGGTCGACGGGACGTTTGTGCAAAGCGGCGCGGACGGCGCGGACGAGTTTGTCGCGGTCAAAATCTTCGCGGCGTCCATCGCGCTTCGTAACGACGAGGTCTTCACGCACGAACATTTCGGTTGTGGTGTAACGGTGACCGCATTCGAGGCATTCGCGGCGCCGGCGAATGGTGCTACCTTCCTTGCTAATGCGGGAATCGATGACCTTGTCCTCGATCGATGTGCATTTGGGGCAACGCATGGGTTTGGGTGGGGCAAACGGTTAGTTGAGTTCCAGGAAATTCTGGAGGATTCGCATCCCGCCTTCGGTGGCGATGGACTCAGGGTGGAACTGGACGCCCCAGATGGGAAGCGTTTTGTGGCGCAGGCCCATGATTTCGCCTTCGATGGTGTCGGCGGTCACTTCAAGGCAGTCGGGCAAGGAGGAACGTTCGACAAGCAAAGAATGATAACGCGTGGCGGCGAAACCCTGCGGCATCCCATGAAAAACATCGGTGTCCTTGTGGCGGATGGGGGAGGTTTTGCCATGCATGAGCCGATCGGCGCGGATGACGCGTCCGCCGAAGTAGTGGCCGATGGATTGATGACCAAGGCACACGCCGAAGATGGGTTTTTTGCCTTTAAAAGCCTCGATCATCGCGAGGGTGACGCCGGCCTCCACGGGCGAACAAGGCCCGGGCGACAACAGCACGCGATCCGGATTCAGGGCGAGCGCCTCGGCGGGAGTAATTTCGTTATTGCGGAAAATGCGCTGTTCAACCCCGAGTTGGCCGAAGTATTGGACCAGGTTGTAGGTGAAGGAATCGTAGTTATCGATGACGAGAAGCACGCTGGGAATTAACGTCTTGTTGACACATCGGTCAAGCGCAGGGGTATTGGTAGGCACCGCACAGCCTCCCGCCGCTCATGCCTGCACACTTCCAGCTTTTGAAAACCGATACCGCCACGGCGGCCCGACGCGGCCGTTTGCAGACGCGGCATGGCGTGGTGGAAACGCCGATTTTTATGCCGGTCGGCACGCAAGGTACAGTTAAAGCAATCACTCCCGTGCACTTACGTGAGATTGGTGCGCAGATCATTTTGGGCAATACGTACCATCTCAATCTTCGTCCCGGCAGTGAACTCGTGCGGGAAATGGGCGGATTGCACAAATTCATGGGGTGGGATGGCCCCATTCTGACGGATAGCGGTGGCTTTCAGGTTTTTAGTTTGGCCAAGTTGCGCGACATCCGCGACGACGGCGTGGCTTTTCAATCGCACGTCGACGGCGCGAAACTTTTCCTCGGGCCACGCGAGGTAATGACGATTCAGGCGAATCTGGGCAGCGACATCGCGATGGTGCTCGACGAATGTCCGCCTTGGCCGTGTGAACGCGACGCTTGCGCGAAAGCAGTCGCGCGAAGTCAGCGTTGGGCCGAGCAATGCAAAACCATCGCCACCGACAACGGGTTTCTCGCCGCGGGGCACCATGTTTTTGCAATCGTGCAAGGTTCGACCTTTGACGATCTGCGGCGCGAAGCCGCCGAGGGATTGGCGTCGCTGGATTTCCCGGGTTACGCGGTTGGCGGGGTGAGCGTGGGCGAACCCGAACCAGAGATGTTGAAACAAGTAGGCGCGACCACGCCGTTCATGCCGGCGGACAAACCGCGTTACACCATGGGCCTCGGCACGCCGCCGCAGCTGCTGAAAATGATCGCGCTCGGTGTCGACATGTTTGACTGCGTATTGCCGACGCGGGTCGCTCGCAATGGGCTCGTTTTCACACCCGACGGACCGATCAATTTGCGCAACGAAAAATTCCGCGCCGATCCGCGGCCGATTGTGGAAGGTTTGGGCAATTACACGGCAAATTTCTCCCGCGCCTATCTGCGACATCTGACGGTTGCGGGCGAAATGTTGAGCGGGACGCTCCTGACGATTCACAATCTCCATTTCTTTCTCGATCTCATGGCGCAGGCTCGCGCGCACATTGAGGCGGGCGACTATGGCACGTGGCACCAAGCATGGATCGAGCGGTACGAGGCCGGACTGAGGGAGAAATAAAAAGCCCGCACGTATAAGTGCGGGCTAGGAAATTTTGCGCTGTTAACTCGTTTTAGAAGCGAACGCGCACGCCGACGGTCAGACCGACTTCGATGTTCGAATCGTTCATGATATCGATGGCTGCAATCTTTGTGAAAATGCCGATCTGCGATGTGGCCCAGGAATTCACCTCAACCGCGTAGTGCATCGATTGCGTGCTGGGATCGCGGTGACGGAGATCGTCATGATAGGAAATAGAGGGCGTGATCGAGACGTACTTGTATGGGAATTCGGCACCAATACCAACGCTCCAGTTGATCCAGCTAGTCGAGTGATCCCGCACGTCACCAATGGAAAGGCCAAGGCCCGCCTGCAGGAAGGGCTTCACATCGTCTTCAATTTTATTGTAGACGCGCACGCCACCATCGAGATTAGTCAGGGTCGTGGACCAATCGTCGGGTTTGTAGGACGTATAGCCAACGCCACCGATCAGATCCAGGCCTTTGCAGACCGGTAGATTGCCGCCTACGCCAATGCCGAAGATGTCGTCGGAGGAATGGCTGACATTCTGAAGGCTGAGGTAGCCTTCGCCATAGCGGCGGCCGATGGTGCCCTGGCCGTCTTGGTCGCCTTTAGGGAACAGCGAACTGCCGGATTGTGCAAAAACAGTGGAGGCCGCCAGCAGCGCCACTGTGCCAATTAAGGTTTTGATGGTAGTCATAGGTTAAATAGAACCGCCGTAATCAGGTTTAGGTTGTGCGATTTAGGAGTGTTTAAGGCTAATCATCCTATATTAAGCGCAATTCGAAAATTGGAGGTGGGGACTGGCAAAGTCGTCCGGATTGGTTTAAAAATGAGGCTCGGGGATTCCCCCGGTTTTTTTAACTTTTGCTGGCCTGATGACCCGCTTTTTCCATCGTAAGTTCCCATGCGCATCCTTGTAACCGGCGGTGCCGGATTTCTCGGTTCAAACCTCTGTGAACGCCTCCTAAATGACGGCCACGAGGTGATATGTATTGATAATTTCTTTACGGGCCGAAAGGCCAATATCGCGCATTTATTGCCGAATCCGAACTTCGAGCTGGTGCGCCATGACGTGATCGATCCGTTCAAATACGAGGTCGATCAGATCTACAATCTCGCCTGTCCCGCCTCGCCGCCGCACTACCAATACAACCCAATAAAAACCACCAAAACCTCGGTGATGGGCGCGATCAACTGCCTTGGCCTGGCCAAGCGCGTGAAGGCCCGGGTTTTTCAGGCGAGCACGTCCGAGGTGTATGGCGACCCTTCGGTGCATCCGCAGCCGGAAAGTTACTGGGGCAATGTCAACCCGATCGGCCGACGCTCGTGTTACGACGAGGGCAAACGCTGCGCGGAGACACTCTTCTTCGACTACCACCGTGAAAACAAGGTCGATATCCGCGTTGTCCGTATCTTCAACACTTACGGCCCGCACATGCATCCGAACGACGGACGCGTGGTATCCAATTTCATCGTACAGGCGCTGAAGGGGCAGGATCTCACCATTTATGGCGATGGCTCGCAGACACGTTCGTTCTGTTATGTCGACGATCTGATCGAGGGCTTCGTGCGATTCATGGCGCAAAACGAAACAGTAGGGCCTTTGAACCTTGGTAATCCCGGCGAGTTTACGATGCTGCAACTGGCCGAGCTCACGCTGAAACTGGTCGGCAGCAAGTCGAAGATCGTGCACCAGCCGCTGCCCTCCGATGATCCGAAGCAACGCCGACCAGACATCACTCTCGCGCAGAACGTGCTGAAATGGGAACCGAAAGTTCCGTTGGAGGAAGGCCTAAAGCGCACGATCGCGTATTTCAAAACGCAGATTTGAGATTTGCCGTTGCCTCGATGCCTTTTGCGATTTGGTGAATCTCTGCGAGGACAACGTTGGGAGCTAACCGGGCGATATCGTGCCCTGTGTTTTCGATTATTTTGAAAACAGCAGTCGAAGTGAGGTTGCAATATTCCCTCAGCAGAGAGTGGCGGCTGCACAATAATCGAGACTGGATGTTTTGAGGCAGCCTCGTGGAAAGGTCGAACCTGCCGGCAGCAAACACATGCAGTTGTGTTTTGCCGATATATTTTAGTTTGGCTACCTCGCGGCAGGACCGAACCCAGGCTGGACCGAAGCCTGAGAAAAACAACGTCAAGCATTCCCGTTCTGAACTTGGCGGAGCAGACTCCAGAATGGCGATTGCTTCGTCGCCTTGGCGCGGGTGTGAGGGGTCGAGAAGCAGAACCGCGGCAAGGGCTCCCGGATACTGACCAGCATGCAGGAGCGCGGTGAAGCCTGCGAAAGAAGGTGCCACATAGACGGCCCGGCCATGTAGGTTTTCATCGACGAGCAGCTGGTGGAGCTCCGTGGCCGCCGCTTTGGAGTCGCAATGGAAACCTGTTGAACGTTTGAACACCCGGACGGCGGCGAAGCGTGCAACCGCCTCTTGGAGGTGGGCGCAGCTTTCATCTAAAACTACAGTGGCTGTCAGGGGCATCGGATCGCGGTGGAAGATTTAGGCGAGTGATTCGGAAAAGGCGGTCGAAGAGAAACTCCGCCTCTTTTTGGCGGGGTTCGTAGGTTGAATAAGCAGGCTGTTTTTCTTAGCAGAGGAATAGCCAGCCGCTGAGAACGAGAATCGGCAGCAGGATCGGCAGGCTATATTTTATAGTGTAGCCGAAGAAGGTGGGAACTTTCACGCCCTCGGATTCGGCGATGGATTTGACCATGAAGTTGGGGCCATTGCCGATATAAGTCATAGCGCCAAAAAACACCGCGCCCATACTGACGGCGATCACGAGCAGGCGGTCGGCGGGATGATCGATGAGTGCGCGCACGACTTCGGCTTCCGTGACGGCGTTGGCTGGAAAGTCCGACGGGCGTTCCTTTAGCGCGGTGGCTTCGGCGAGGCGGAGGAAGGTCGCGTAGGTTGGGGCGTTGTCGAGCACCGAGGAGAGGCTGCCCGATGCAAAGTAATACTGTAGCGGCTTCTTCACGTGAAATTCGTCGCCGTGACGGTCGATGTAATTGAGGGCGGGCATCATGGTCGCAAAGATACCGACGAAAAGAAAAGCGACCTCCTTGATGGGACCGAAGCTGAAGGCATTTTGGCTGTGGACCGTTTTTGGGGTCAGAAAATAAGAGGCGGTAGCGGCGCCGAGCATCACGATTTCGCGGAGGAAGAATTTGTCGGGCAGAAACACGGCGCCAATGATGGCGACCAAGAAAAGGACGTTGATGCCGCCGTCGAAACGCCACGTTTCAGGTTTTTCCAATTCGGCCTGCAGCTTGCGCGGCATCTTTTTAAAGGACCATAGGTCGAAGGCATAAAAGGCGGCCAGGATCAGACCAACCGTGACCAGCCATTGGCGAATGACGTGTTCGATCAGCCAGAAGAAAGGAACTCCTTTGAGATAACCGAGGAAAAGCGGAGGATCGCCGATGGGGGTGAGCGCGCCGCCGACGTTGGAAACGATAAAGATGAAAAAGATGATATGATAAGCGGAAATGCGGATCTTGTTCATGCGGATCCACGGGCGGACTAGAACCATCGACGCGCCGGTGGTACCGATAACGTTGGCGATTACCGTACCAATCGCTAGAAACAACACGTTGCCAAGCGGGGAGGCCTCGCCCTTGACGTTGATGTGGATGCCCCCGGCAACGACAAATAACGAACCAATAAGGGAGATGAACGAAATGTAGTCGGTTGCCGTTGTTAGCAGAGTGGGTTTTCCGCCTTCGAGTCCGAACGCATAATAAAGGGCAACGACTGCGGCGAGGCCGAAGGAAATGAACGGATAGTTGTGCTCCCAGAAGTGTTTTATCTTCGGTGGCGACAGGGGCATGATCGCGATCAGGAACAGCAGCAGTCCAAACGGAAAGATCAACCAAACCGGAACGTCCGGACTGGATTCCACGGTTGATGCGATGAGCATGGGCGACGCCATAAGCGGCAGAGATTGGCGGCGGCCGGTTGGCTCTGCAATTTGATACAGCGACAGCCGTTACAGGCTTGGGAAAAATGGACTACGAGGACCGCGAGACGAACAGGACTAACCGATTTCCCGCAAGAGGGCGACCTGGCTGGCTTCGAGATTGAGGGAGTTGCCGTGGTCGTCGACAAAGCTGAGCCGTCCTTCCGGATCGACGCCGCGAAAGGTTCCGGCAATTGGTTCGGTGCGGCTGTTGAGGGTGAGTTGCACGCGGCGCGGATCGCCCCAGCGGATGTTGATGTCTTCCACAATCTCGGCGAAGCGATCTTGTTCGACGAGGCCTTGCATGCGACGGAAGGCGCCGAGAGTGAGGCGGGCAACTTCGTCGAGGGTTACGGGCCGTCCGGCGAGTTCGGCCACGCCGACGGTGTGACCTGCGAGAGAGGCCTCTAGGGTATCGGGACGGTTGGCGATATTGATGCCAACGCCGATGACAACGGTTTCAGGTTGGTATTGCTCGACGAGCAGGCCGGCTAGTTTGCGGCGACCGTGCAGGATGTCATTGGGCCACCGGAGGCGCAGCCCTTCGATACCGAGGCTACGGAGAGCTTCAATCACGGCCCAACCAGCGCCCAGAGGCAGAATGGACCACTTTTTTCGGGGTCCTGGCGCGGGAAGAACCGCGGAGAGCCAAAGGCCGCCGGCATCTGAGATCCACGCACGACCGGTGCGTCCGCGTCCGCCGGTTTGCACGTCGGCTCGCACGGCATGCCAGGGCGGGAGGGCACCGGCGATGGGGTTGGTGGATGGAAGCGTGGCGAATTCATGAAGCTGCCAGCCTTCAATGGCACGACAGCTTCGTTCGCTGAGTGGGCGATCCGCAGGCATGTGCGGAGTGAACTGGGTTTGATTTGAGTAGGTGATACTCAGATGATGCCGAGACCCTTGAGAACCGCCAGCATGATGGCGGCGGCCATGACCGAGCCGACCTGACCGCCGGTGTTGGCACCCATGGCGTGCATGAGAAGGAAGTTCTGTTTGTTCCAACGCTGGCCTTCGGTTTGGACGAGACGAGCGGCCATCGGGTAAGCAGAAATGCCAGCGGCGCCGATCAGCGGATTAACTTTTCCACCGGAAAGCGCGTACCAGATTTTGCCGAGAAGCAATCCGCCTGCCGTATCGATGATGATGGCGACAAGACCAAGGCCGAACACGAGCAGTGTTTGCATCTTGAGGAACTGGCCGCCAGCCATGGTGCCGCCGATGGCGAGGCCGAGGAAGAGCGTGGAGATATTGGCGATTTCGTTTTCGCTGCACTTGCAGAGGCGTTGAACGGCGCCGGTGACCTTCATGAAATTGCCGAGCATCACCATGCCCATGAGCGGAAGACCCTTCGGCGCGATGAGGCCCGTGACGAGAGTGACAACGATTGGAAAAGCGATGAGGGCGGTCTGGGAAACTTTGCCTTTTACGCTGGGCATTTTGACCTGACGTTCTTTCTCGGTGGTCATCATGCGCATGATCGGCGGCTGGATGATCGGCACGAGCGCCATGTAAGAGTAGGCGGCCACGGCGAGCGCTCCGACCATGGCGGTGTCGATCTTACCGAGACCGGCAAACATGTTGGAAACGTAAATGACCGTCGGACCGTCACAGGCGCCGATGGCGGCGATGGAGACGGCGGTTTCTTTGATCTGGGCGGGGTTGATGCCGGGCACAAAAGGCAGGACCAACAAGGCGAGCATGAGCGTGGCAAAAATGCCGAGCTGACCTGCGGCGCCGAAGAGCAGGAGCTTTGGTTCGGCGAGGAGCGGCTTGAAGTCCGTCATCGAGCCGATGCCGACGAAGATCAGCAGGGGGAACAGTTCGTTGCCGATGCCGAAGTCGTACATCGTCTTGAGCACACCGCCTTGGTCCATGACCTCGCTGAGGGGGAGATTGACGAGGAAGCAGCCAAAGGCGATGGGCAACAGGAGGAGGGGCTCCACGTCCTTCGCGATCGCGAGGTAGAACATCACGCCGGCGATTGCCAGCATGATGAGATTGGACGGTCCAAAGTGGAGCATGCCTTCCGACAGACCGCGCAGCGCATTGAGAATGGTATCGAAGTTCATCGGGAAGCTTTAGTTCTTTTTGTCGGTTTCACCTTCGTTCGCAGGAAAGAAATGCGTGAGGCCGCGCAATACCCAGGTAAGCGCGTAAAGCGTGATGAGCGTGCCACCCATGCCGACGATGAGCATGGTGATTCCAAATGTGAGGTTTTCCATAGTGATGTCTCTTGGTTTTGCTTGGGGCTTTTAGATTGAGGGCTCGCCGTCCGTCTTCGGTTCCATGGAGCGATCGTGCCACACCGACAGCACAATGGATACGCCCAGCACGAGGACGATAACGAGCAGGGAAACAAAATTATGGCTGCGGAACCACACGTCGACCGAGTGGATCATGCCGGCGACCATCTTCCCGCCGATGAAGAAAAGGATGATGCTGACGCCGTGTTTGAGGAATTTGAAAAGTCCCATGATGCCGCGGACTGCGAAGAAGAGTGCGTTGAGGCCGGTCACGGCGAAGACATTGGAAGTGATCGCAACAAACGGATCGGTGCTGATGCCCATGATCGCGGGGATCGAATCCATCGCGAACACCAAATCGATGCTCCCGATGACAAGGAATGCTAAGAAGAGGGGCGTCATGCACAGTTTCCCATCATGGCGGGTGAAAAAGCGACGCTTGGATTGATCTTCCGCGTGGACCGGGAAAACTTTCGAAGCTGCCCAATAGAGAAGATTTTTCTCGGGGTGAACTTGTTCGTCTTCGTCGGCGGCCAGCATTTTCCAAGCGGTCCAAATCAACACGCCGCCGAGGGGGTAGAGCAGCCATTCGAATTTTTGCACCAGCGCCAAACCGAAAACAATGAAAGCGATGCGCAATGCGATCGAAAGGTAGATGCGGATCTTGATAATCTTGGGCTGCGCCGCTTCGTGCACGCCCATCAGCGAAAACGTCATGATGAACACGAACAAGTTGTCCACCGACAAGGAATATTCGGTCAGATAACCGGTGACGTATTGCATCGCGACGGGAGCGCCGCCCGGATGCAGAAAATAAATGGCGATGGCAAAGCTCAACGCCACGCAGATCCAGAGGCCGGTCCAACAGAGAGACTGTTTCACTCCTCCCGCGCTCTTGGTGTGGGTGACCACGAACAGGTCGATCGCCGAGATGACGATGAACATTGACCAAAAGATGATCCAGAGGAGGGTAAGCGAGTTCACGGTGGTAAAAACTGTATCCAAAAAATGGAGGTATTATTTTTGGGTGGCGTTATTGGTTCGAGAAGGTCCTGGGATTCCTGTTTTTTGGACGTCGCGCAATCGCGGGTTTCCCCTGGTTCAGCGATGCCATTTTTCGAGGAGAGGGGTTCCTGAAAAAGGGAAGGGCCATGATGATCATCGTACTCCTGACCCCCGAAATGGGCTCTGCAGATCTTGCTGTACTATCCCCATTGTTTGCATTCCAAGTTTTCCAATATGTTGATCTTTATGATGAAAGAAATTTTCACTCTGCATAAGAAAATTTAATTCACCGGGGGCCCGACGGCCGCGGGTTGATTGCGAAATGGGACGCGGTTGCGCGGCGATTTCACGACGTTGCAATGACTTCGTCGCGGCCTTGCTTTCTGAGAAATTGCCGCCGGCTCAGGCGTCGCAATTTTCGGGCTTTTAGCGGACAGGCCGGGAGTTTTCCCGAACTTTTCGATCGTGCCAAACGGACAGACCGATTGAGATCGCGAGTACGGAAAGAATCACGAGCAGCGTGACGTAAGGTTTGCCCTGAAACCAGTCCTCCAGCGGCTGATAAATCGCCGCGATCATCTTCGCTCCGATGAAAAAGAGGATGAAACTGATGCCGTGTTTAAGGAACTTGAACATGCCTACCACGCTACGAATGGCGAGGTAGAGCGAGTTGAGCCCGAGGACCGCGAACAGATTGGAAGTGAGAACGACGATGGGATCCTGACTGATGCCCATGATGGCTGGAATGGAATCGACCGCGAAAATCACGTCGGTACTCCCAATCACCAGGAGTACGAGGAAGAGTGGCGTAACGTAGCTTTTCCCCTCCGCCTTGAAAAAAAGTCGTTGGGAACCCTCGGTATGGGCGCGAATCGGGAGGATGCGCGTGGCGAGTTTATATAATAGATTTTTTTCCGGCTGAACTTGGTCGCCATCACCGTCGGCGATCATCCGCCAAGCTGTCCAAACCAAGAGGACGCCGAACATGTGGACCAACCAGTGAAAGCGTTCGATGAGAGCGATGCCGAAAAGGATGAAGATGATGCGCAGTACGATTGAGAAATAGATACCGAGCTTGATCAGCCTTGGCTGCGCGGCGTCGGACACGCCCATCACGGAAAAGATCAGGATGAAAACAAACAGGTTGTCGACTGACAGCGAGTATTCGGTGAGATAGCCGGTGATGTACTCGGTGCAGACGGTGCGTCCGTTTGCATGCAGATGGTAAATTGCTAGGGAAAATCCCAACCCAATCGCGATCCACAACGCTGTCCAGCGAAGCGCCGATTTCACGCTTACGGGGGTCTTCCGCCGTCCAACGATAAGGTAATCGATGACCGAGACCCCAACGAATGTTACCCAAAAGATGAGCCAGAGCAGAGTATTAGCGGACATCACTTCATACTCCGGCTTTTGCTTAGCGAACCTTGTGAGAACTGAACACTTGGCGACGTCCTTCGACAGACCAGGCTTGGCGGTCTGAAGAAGCATGACCGATGGACACAAGGCGGTAGCGGGCGCGCAGGGTGGTATGAATTGCCGCTGAAATGGTTGCGACCGTATGCGGAGGAATGGCTTCTCGTCCGTGGCCATTTACCGCGGTGGACATGATCGGCATCGGGGGTGTGGTTTCGAGCGTTTCCACGCGGCGGTGCAAACTGCCGAAATCGCCCTCACGATGTTCGGTCCATTCGGTTTGCATGTTTTCCAGCCGATGATGGAGCTTGGAAATATCGTTGTTTCGAAGATCGCGGCATTGGGCCTCGAGCGTCTCCACTTTGCGTTGCAGAACCGCCGTCGCTTTCTCGATGGCGACATGGGCGGAATTTTCCACACTTCCCAGCTTGCGGTGGAGGGTGATCAACTTCCAAGTCACAGCAATAAAGGCGACGACGGCGACCGCGAGGAATACGGTCTTTAAATCAAGTTCGCTACTGGGCGCTTCGGCCAAAACTTGGGTGGAAAAAATCGACGGGCTTAACATGGATTGGGGTGGGGACTGGGGTTGAGCTGGAGGAGAGCTCCGAAAACCTGCATGTAATTGATCGGAAAACAAGTCCGACTTTATAACCGGGCTATCTAGTCGTTTGCCTTAACCTCTCGCCGCGGTGATCGTTCGCAGGCAGGGCATTCATTTTCAGGTGAAGTAAAGCGATATTGTCCTTTGTTATGTAACCGTGCGGTTGCCTAAATCAGGACACAAAAAAACCGTCCGACTGGAAGGCCGGACGGTCGCTTTAAAATAAAAATTAAGCAATGCGCAGGAGGACGGTGCCTTCTTCGACGCCATCGCCCGGAGCAATCAACGTGGCGGCGACTTTGCCAGCTGAAGGAGCGTAGATGTAGGTGTTCATCTTCATCGCTTCGATGGTGGCGACTTGGGCACCTTCTTTGACGACATCGCCGACCTTCACATCGTAGGAGACGAGTTTGCCGGCGAGAGGACTGACGACGTCACCAGGGGCTGCTGGATTGACGGGGGCTTTTGGGGCGGGAGCCGCTGGCGCAGCGACAGGAGCAATGCTGGCGGGGGCGACGGGCATCGGCACCGCCGTTTGGGTGCCCTCGTCGAGAATTTCGACAAGAACTTCGTAGGCTTTGCCCTCAACTGTGACACGGAGTTTTTTCATATGGACTAGATTGACTGGTTGTTCTGCGGGGGTGGTTAGCGGACCTTATGGGAAGAATAGATTTGACGGCGGCCTTCGGCGGACCACTGGAGATGGCCCGGATCGACGACGACGGTGGAAGGTTTCACGGAGGCGATGCGGGCCTTGGAACCGAGCGTGACAGCGACTGCTGCTGCTATGGCGGCGAACACTTCGACCGACGGGCCTTCCGCCGGCGCTGGCGTTGCAACACCAGCGGACGCCGTGGCGGTTTTTGCCGGTTGCGGCGCCGTCGCGAGCGAGCGCCTGAAGGCGATGATCGCATGGACGAAAGCGGTGAGGCTTCCGAGAATGACGAAGAACGCCACCCATTCGTTGTCGAAAAGCGACTGGCCGGCTTCGGCCAGCAAGGGTGAGAAAGAGGACATCATGATTAGAGCCTCGCGCGATGACAGCGCGAGGCAGATTGAAGTCGGTTAGAGCGGAATGTTGCCGTGCTTCTTGGGTGGACGGGTCTCGCGTTTCGCGAGCGTGTTGCGCAGGGCCATGGCAACGATGCCACGAGTCTGCGAGGGCTCGATGACGTCGGTGATGAGCGCCTTGCTGGCGGCCTCGTAAGGAGCGGCGAACTTGTCGCGATAGTCGGCGGACAATTCCTTTTCCTTTTTCTTCGGATCCGTTGCGGACGAAATCTCGCGCTTGAAGAGAATCTTGACTGCACCTTCGGCGCCCATGACGGCGATTTCCGCGGTCGGCCAGGCGAAGACGAGGTCAGCGCCGAGATCGCTTGAGCACATGGCGAGGTAGGCACCACCGTAGGCTTTGCGCATGATGACGGTGATCTTCGGCACGGTCGCGGCCGCGTACGCGAAGAGCATTTTGGCGCCGTGGCGAATGATGCCGCCGCGTTCCTGTTGGATACCGGGCATGAAGCCGGGAACGTCGACCAAGGTGACGATCGGAATATTAAAGACGTTGCAGAAGCGGATGAAGCGGGCGCCTTTGTCGGAGGAATCAATATCGAGCGTGCCGGCCTTGACCGTCGGCTGATTGGCGATGATGCCCGTAACAATTCCTTGGATACGGCAGAAGCCGACGACGATGTTTTTGGCGAAATCGCGCTGCACTTCGAGGAAATCGGCGTTGTCGACGAGGCGGGCGATGACCTTGTGCACGTCGAGCGGAGCTTTCGGGTCCTCGGGAACGATGTCGTTCATCGCGAGATCCGGTTCCATCGAGACCGAAGGGGTCGGATGGTGCGGAGGATCCATGACGTTGTTCGAGGGGAGGAACGAGTGCAGCTTCTTCGCGATCTCGAAGGCGTGCTGTTCGTTTTCGGCGACGAAATGGATGTTACCGCTGATGGTCGCGTGGGCGGCGGCGGAACCGATTTCGTCCATCGTCACGGTTTGGCCGGTGGCGGCCTTGATGACCTCGGGTCCGCAGATGAACATCTGGGCGTTGGTCTTCGTCATGATGATGAAGTCGGTGAGGGCGGGCGAGTAAGCCGCGCCACCTGCGCACGGGCCGGCCAGAATCGAAATCTGCGGCACGACACCGGAGAGAAGGACGTTGCGGAAGAAGATATTGCCGTAACCGGAGAGCGCGGCGTCGCCTTCCTGAATGCGGGCGCCACCGGAGTCGTTGATGCCAATGAAAGGCATGCCGGACTTCATCGCGTAATCCTGCAGATTGCAGATTTTCTTCGCGTGCATCGAGCCGAGCGAGCCACCGCCGACCGTGAAGTCCTGCGAGTAAGCCGCCACGGGACGGCCATCAATGTAGCCGATGCCGGTGATGACACCGTCGGCCGGGAAAACTTTATCGGCGAGGCCGAACTCGTGGCACTGGTGTTGGGCGTGGAGACCAAACTCCATGAAAGTGCCGGGCTGGAAAAGGGCCTCGAGGCGCTCGCGCGCGTTCATGAGTCCCTTCTTTTTGCGTTCGGCGAGTTTGTCTTTGCCGCCAGCTTCGTAGATGACTTTGCGCTTTTCTTCGAGCTGCTTCAGGAGGTCAGGCGAGATGGCCATGATGGATAAATTAGGACGATGGAGGGGTTGAGGAAATAACTCACGCCTTCGGTGCGCAGAACTCGGTCAGCACGCCGAAAGTAGACTTGGGATGAAGGAAGGCGACCAATTTTCCGGCCGCGCCTTCGAAAGGAACTTCGTGGAGCAATTTCACGCCGGTGCCGGCAGCCTGCTTGAGCTGACCGTTGATATCCGACGTGGCAAAAGCGATGTGGTGGATGCCGCCGGAAGGATTTTTCTCCAAAAACTTCGCGATTGGGCTTTCCGGGGAAGTCGGCTCGAGCAATTCGAGATGAACTTCGCCCGCGCTAAAGAAAGCGGTTTTGACTTTTTGCGAAGCGACTTCTTCGCGATGTTCGCAGCGCAGGCCGAGCGCTTTTTCGTAGTAGGGCAGGGCTTCGTCGATGGATTTGACAGCGATGCCGAGATGGTCGATGCGAGTGATCATTGGAAAGAGGATAAGATTCTTGCGAAAGCAGACTTCTGACGTGAGGTTCCCATTATTCCGGAAGCGGTCGGACCTTACTGCGCATCGCTTGGCGAAGCGTGGGCATTCTTTGGCAAAATCTGCGGAGCGAATTAGTAATTCTGTCCTTATAGTTTCACCTCTCGTTTCGAATATTTCAACCACGACTGACTCCATTATGAGCCAAAATCCGGAAAACAGCCCCGCCCCGTCGCTTGACGCCGCGCGCGCCGCCTATACGCAATGGCGGACCGCCGTCGAGGCCGAACTGCAAGGCGCGCCATTTGATAAGAAGCTGGTGACACGTACTTTCGAAGGCGTGTCGCTTCAGCCCGTTTACACGCGTGCTGACGTGTCCGGACTGGCCAACCTGGCCTCGCAACCCGGTGAAGCACCATTCCTTCGCGGGTATTCGAGTAGCGGATACACAGCTGGAGCGTGGGAATTTTGTCAGGAAATCGCGGCCGCAAAATCGCTGGATTTTAACTGCGCATTATTAAAAGACCTTATGCGCGGACAGGACAGTGTCGCGCTTACGCCTGATCGGGCCACGCGTAACGGACAGGATGCTGACGCCGCTGCGGCTGCGGTGGGCATCGACGGCGTTTCGATTACCGACCTGAACGATCTTACTGCTGCTTTGCACGGTATCGGTCTGCAAGCGCTGCCGGTTCACATCCGTGCTGGTGCAAATCCGCTGCCAGTCGCTGCACTCTATCTCGCACACGCCGCCAAAACCAAAGTCTCGGCCGAAAAGCTGACGGGCTCGGTCACCGCCGATCCGCTTGGTGAACTCGCGGAACAGGGCAAACTCCCAGTCGCTTTGAACAGCGCCTACGATTCACTCGCTGCCTGGACGCAGTGGGCGGCGAAAAACGCTCCCGCTCTGGCCACGGTCGGTGTGAACGGTGCCCTCTGGCTCGAAGCCGGTGGCAATGCCGTGCAGGAACTCGCCTTCGCCATCGCGGCGGGTGCGGAATATTTCCGCGCATTCGCTGCCCGCAAGGTCGATGCTGCGACCGCCGCGCCGCGCATGCGCTTCACCTTCGCAGTTGGCCCGCAGTTCTTCCTCGAAGTTTCAAAGTTCCGCGCGTTCCGCCTCCTCTGGAGCCGCGTCGCGCAGGGCTTCGGTGTCAAACCCGAGCAAGCCAAGGCCCGCATTCACGCCCGAACCAATCGCTGGAATAAAACGCAGCTCGATCCGCATGTGAACATGCTCCGCGTCACCACCGAGGCGTTCTCGGCCGTGCTTGGAGGCATCGAAAGCCTGAGCATCGGCACGTTTGACGAGGTGCTTGGCGGTGGCGACGAGTTTTCTCGCCGCATCGCGCGCAATCTCCACACGCTCCTTTCCGAGGAGTTTCACACGATTGCCCCGGTTGATCCGGCGGGCGGTTCGTGGGTCGTGGAAAAAGTCACCGACGAACTCGCCCGTAAAGCCTGGGCTCTCTTCCAGGACATCGAGAAACAAGGCGGCCTCGCCGCTGCGCTTCGCTCAGGTTACGTTCAAAAGCTCGTGGCGACTTCCGCTGCGGAAAAGGACGACGCGATCAGCAAGCGCCGCTCCGGGCTCGTTGGGACGAACCTCTTCCCAAATCTAAAAGAAAAGCCGCTCTCCAAGCCCGTCTTTGACCAGGCCGCGTTTGCCTCCGCTCGCGCCACTGAGATCAAGGGCCGCCGCGCCGCTGCGCCGAAAGTTGCTGCGAACGATGTCGACGCGCTGATCAAGGCCGCCGCTGCCGGGGCCACGATCGGCCAGCTCGCTGCGCTCAGCGCCTCCGCTGCTGAAGCCGCGATTCCCGCGGTGAAAGCCAAGCGTGCTGCGGAAGGTTTCGAAGCCCTTCGCGCCGCCGCCGATGCGTTTGCCAAGAAAAACGGTTCTCGTCCGAAGGTCTTCCTCGCGAAGATCGGACCGGTCAAACAGCATAAACCCCGCGCTGACTTCACTGCTGGCTTTTTCGCGGTTGGCGGTTTTGAAGCGGTCGGCAAGGAGGCGTTCGAGACTGCCGAAGCTGCCGCGCAAGCTGCTGCCGCTTCCGGTGCGTCCGTCGCCGTGCTCTGCTCGACTGACGAAACGTATCCGACGCTCGTGCCCGCCTTCGCCTCTACGCTGAAGGCCGCCAAGCCCGGCATCACCGTTGTACTCGCGGGCCTGCCCGCCGACAAAGCCGTCACCGAGTCCTTCCAGAAGGCCGGCATCGACGACTTCATCCACATTCGCGCCAACGTCCGCGAACTCCTCGCCAACCTTCTCAAGAAGATCGGAGCCTGAAACCCATGAATCCTGATTTCACCAATCTCGCGTACGACGCGTTTCAGTTCCCGGCAGCCAAAACCGCTGCCACCGCCAAAGTGGTCGAGGAGACCGACGAGCGCATCCCGGTCAAAGCGGTTTACACCGCCGCCGATCTCGCTGGTTGCAGCACGCTCGACACCATGCCGGGCCTGGCTCCCTTCACCCGCGGACCCTACGCCACGATGTACGTCCAGAAACCCTGGACCGTGCGCCAGTACGCTGGTTTCTCCACCGCCGAAGAGTCCAACGCTTTCTACAAGCGCAACCTCGCGGCCGGTCAGGCCGGTCTGTCCGTGGCCTTCGATTTGGCTACGCACCGTGGTTATGACTCCGATCATCCCCGCGTCGTCGGCGACGTCGGCAAGGCCGGTGTGGCCATCGACTCGATCCTCGACATGCAGATTTTGTTCCGCGATATCCCGCTGAACAAGGTCTCCGTCTCGATGACGATGAACGGCGCCGTTCTTCCGGTGCTCGCGTTCTACATCGTCGCCGCCCTCGAACAGGGTGCGAAGCTCGAGGAACTCTCCGGCACGATTCAGAACGACATTCTGAAGGAGTTCATGGTGCGCAACACCTACATCTATCCGCCGACTCCTTCGATGAAGATCATCGCGGACATCTTCGAGTACACCTCGAAGAACATGCCGAAGTTCAACTCGATCTCCATCTCCGGCTACCACATGCAGGAAGCCGGCGCCACGGCCGACCTCGAACTTGCCTACACGCTGGCCGACGGCCTCGAATACATTCGCACCGGCGTCAAAGCCGGCATGAATGTCGACGCCTTCGCGCCGCGCCTCTCGTTCTTTTGGGCGATCGGCAAGAACCCGTTCATGGAAGTAGCGAAGATGCGCGCTGCCCGCACGCTCTGGAGCCGCATCGTCTCGCAGTTCAACCCGAAGAATCCGAAGTCGTCCGCCCTGCGCACGCACTCGCAGACCTCGGGCTGGTCGCTCACCGAGCAGGATCCGTTCAATAACGTCGCCCGCACCGCGATGGAGGCTCTCTCCGCCGCGCTCGGTCACACCCAGTCGCTACATACAAACGCGCTCGACGAAGCCATCGCGCTGCCGACCGATTTCTCGGCCCGCATCGCGCGCAACACCCAGCTCTTCCTCCAGAACGAGACGGGCATTTGCAACGTCGTCGATCCGTTCGCTGGTAGCTACTATGTCGAAGCGCTCACCCGCGAACTCACCGAGAAGGCGTGGAAGCACATCGAGGAAGTCGAATCCTACGGCGGCATGACCAAGGCCATCGAGGCCGGTATTCCGAAGCTCCGCATCGAGGAAGCCGCCGCCCGGCGCCAGGCCAAGATCGATTCCGGCAAGGAGACGATTGTCGGTTTGAACAAGTTCCGCCTCGAGAAGGAAGATCCGCTCGAAATCCTCTCGGTCGACAACACCGCCGTCCGTGAAGCCCAGGTCAAGCGCCTCAAGGAACTCCGCGCCACCCGCGACGAAGCCAAGTGCCGCGCCACGCTCGCCGCGCTCACCGAAGCGGCCGCTACCGGCAAAGGCAACTTGCTCGAACTCGCTGTTGAAGCGACGAAGGCACGCGCCTCGCTCGGCGAAATCTCCTCCGCCCTCGAAGAAAAATTCGGCCGTTTCCAGGCCACGATTCGCTCGATCTCTGGCGTTTACAGTGCAGAGTTCGGCAAGGCTCCCATGACTGACGAAGTCCGCAACCTCGTTGAGAAATTCGAAAAGAAGGAAGGCCGTCGTCCGCGCATCCTGATCGCCAAGCTCGGTCAGGACGGACACGACCGCGGCGCCAAAGTCGTGTCGACCGCCATGGCCGACATGGGCTTCGACGTCGACATCGGGCCTCTCTTCCAGACGCCTGAGGAAGCTGCGAAGATGGCCGTCGAAAACGACGTTCACGTTGTGGCGATGAGCTCGCTCGCCGCTGGTCACAAGACGCTGTTGCCCGCGCTGCGCGACGCCCTCAAGGCCCTCGGCCGCGAGGACATCGTGATCGTGTGTGGTGGTGTCATCCCCGCGCAGGACTACGACTTCCTCTTGAAGAACGGCGCCAGCGCGATCTTTGGACCTGGCACCCAGATCCCGGTGAGCACCAAGCGCACCTTGGAAATCCTGCTCGAACGCCTGTAAGTTCTAACAACCGCTAACCACTTCAACGTCGGTGACGGCTTCGGCTGTCACCGACGTTTTTTTGTGACTCGAAAGGAAGAGTTCGCCCGCTGATGAAATATAGGGGCTCTACATGCCCATTTCTGGAAACATTTGTGATCAACCTTGCCACGTGCGAGCCGTTGATCAGGGTCGAACCGAAGATCATAACTATTATGCATTCAGAAATTGCGGGTTGGGTGTCGCAGAGTGAAAAAGTAACTGCATTTTTTGGCCATTGGCCTTCGTTCCATGATGCTGAAGTGGTTGAACTATCTTTATGGCGAGGCCGTATCCGTGAAGAGGAGAATGAATATATTTTTCCTGCTCTTACTTTAAAACTACATCACTGGCTTCTAACGAACAAAACCGATGCCCAAGGATCTCTTGTTACTGAAAAACACGCAGTAACAACTTTCCGGTTTGATGGACTTGAGGATTTCCATGCCGATGGATTTAATCACCAGAATGCAATTTTCTCTCTCTTGATTGAAAAGAAAAAGAAGACTGATTCCGAAACCTGTTACTACTTTGTTAAGCTTGAGCCTTCATTTGGGATTGATGCTCAATTCATTTGTAGCGGTATCACGGTGGTTGAATCGCTGGCAACGGATAAGGACGGTAATTTGGTTGAGTAGGTCCTGTTAGGAATGGAACACGTTTTTCTGTGCGCTTGACCTTGCTCGTGTTTGGCGCGGCTCTTTTCACATGACAAAGAAGGAGCGCGAACACTGCCATCAGCCTCGGCCTGATTGGGTGCCGGAACAAGCCGGACCCGAGTTCACCACGCGCGTAATGGAAGGCGTTACACCGGCGGGTGTGGTAAGCACACATGCGCATACACCGCGTCGGCGTCAGCTTTCGTTGGACGATTACGTTGCTGGTATTCAGAACCGCGATACAGGCATACTGGCGCGCGCGATCACGCTGGTTGAAAGCAACGCCGCGGCGCACCAGGAACTCGCGCAACAACTCCTCGCGCGGGTGTTGCCTCAGACGGGCAAAGCGCTGCGCGTGGGCTTGACCGGCATTCCGGGCGCGGGCAAGAGCACATTTGTCGAGGCGATGGGCACGTGGCTCTGCGACAAAGGTCATCGCGTCGCGGTGCTGGCGGTTGACCCGTCGAGCACGATTACCGGTGGCAGCATTCTCGGCGACAAGGTGCGCATGGAAAAACTTTCACGCCATGCCAACGCCTTCATTCGTCCTTCGCCGTCGGGTGGTTCGCTCGGCGGTGTGGCGCGCAAGAGTCGCGAGGCGATGCTGCTCTGCGAGGCGGCGGGCTATGACGTGCTGTTGATCGAAACCGTTGGCGTGGGACAAAACGAAGTGACCGTGCGCTCGATGGTGGATTGTTTTCTCATGCTCATGATCGCGGGTGCGGGCGACGAGGTGCAGGGCATCAAGAAAGGCATCATGGAGCTCGCCGACCTCGTCGTTTTCAACAAGGCCGAAGGCGACAACCGTCCGCGAGCGATGGCCGCGCAGGCCGAGATGATTCGCGTATTGCATTACCTGCGACCGGCGACCGAGGGCTGGACCACACCGGCATTATTGGCATCGGCACTGACGGGCGACGGCATTCCGAAGGTGTGGGAAACGGTCGAAGAATTTTTCAAAACCGCGCGGCTCGGTGGAGCACTCGACGAACGCCGTCGTACGCAAGCAATCTCGTGGATGCACTCGCTGATTCGCGAATCGCTGCAAACCGATTTCTACCACAACGCAGCCGTCGTTGCGCAGCGTGCCGAACTCGAAACCGCGGTCGCCAACGGCCAAATGCCCGCGCTGGCCGCGGCGAAGCAGTTGCTCAGCGCCGCCCAAGCAAAGCCGCACGCCCGCTAAACCGGTTCCGGCTCAAAATTGCTCCAAACGTCCGTCCATTTCCGCGAAAAGTTTGTCACGTAATACGTGACAAATGGGTTTTGTAGGGGTGGATGGTGGCGGGTATATCGCGGATAGGATTGTCAGGCTTCGCGCGCTTGGAACTTTATCCATGGCCGGTTTGGGCCGATACTGGATTGTCGGACGCTGAACGCGGCTGACACAAATTTCCATCATGCCCAAACCTGCGTCAAAGACCACGCGTGTGATCTTGGTCTGTCTTTGTCTCTTGGGATTGGGTATTGGCTTGTTCTGGTGCGGTCATCGAACGCAGATGGCCAAACAAGCTCAGAAAGCGGCTGCCTGGGAAAAGGACGCGGCGCGTCTCGTGATGATCAACGAGGGGACGTGCGAATGGCTTGTCACGATCTGGCCCGCAGGCGCTGACGACGGCAAACAATGGAAAATGCCCGTCGGACAATCCGCCGAGGCAATGCTAACGGCTGGCACTTATCGGGTGGAGCAGAAGCTTCTGGCAAACGTGGGCGACGCGCAGATGCGAAAGTTCGCACTGACGCTGGAGGCGGGGCAGGTTTACCGGTGGCGGTTGATTAATTTACTTTCGAGCGACGCGAAAGAGTGGGCGGTTTCTTTGGACGAGGAGGGCCGGCCATGAGTGCGGGCGATTCCAAGCGTGCGGTGGCAGAGATTCGTTTTGGCGAAGATCGTGCTGGCGTGGCCAAGGTTGGCGGTCGGTCGATCCACCAATATTGGAGCATGCTTTCGCCGCATTTTCGCGATGTATTTTTGGCGCCGCAGCGACGTTCCGACGATGGCGGTGTGTCATGGACCTGGCGCGAGCCGGCGGAAAAACAACCGCTGACTGCGGCCGAATTGGCGGGCGTGCGTAACCGAATGGAACGCGCAAAAGAATCGTTCGAAGAAAATCCCGTAAGTCCGCTGATGAACGAGGCGCGCGGAGGCGGCGCGAGTTCACAGGAGATCGTCGATCAGCTCATGGTGCGCGTGAAGGCGCTCGCCGAGGGACTCGTGGGCAAGCCCGATGCGGCTTTGGCGGAGTATGTTTGTCGCACGGAAACCGGGGTGATGGTCCACAGCTGGGGGCTTGATGTGGCGGCTAAAATTTCCCATCCCGATTCGCAGGAGAGCGCGGTTAGCGGTAAGGTGATGTTCGGCGGAAACGGTTCGGCGGGCAACGACGTTGTGATTGAAAACGCGCGAGGTTTGCGGGTGGCGAGAACGACGACGGACGAAAGGGGCGAGTTTAATTTCACCAAACTTGCGCCGGGCCGCTACCGCGTGCGCGTGATTTCGGGGCCGGGCGAATTTTCAAAGAAAGGGATTCTGGTTACCGTCGAACGAGGCGAAACCTCCCGCATCGAATTGCGCAGCACCTCCGATCCTGTGGCTTCCACCGCCGGGGGAACGGAGGAAGCCGCGACCGAAAATGCGGCAGAGACGAATGCGCCGATTGTCGCGACGAAGCGTCGGACTTGGATTTGGGGTGCCGCGCTGGCGGCGCTGTTTCTCTTTGGCGGTGGTGGATGGATTTGGTTTTCCTATTTTAGATCGGCAAAATCGGACACGCAGACTACCCAGCGTGTTTCGACGCTGACGCCGGAAAAGTTTTCCTCCGCAAAATCAGCTCCACCAGCTGAAGCACAGACATACGCGAGGAATCACAGTCCGGGTTCGGGGCTGGGAGCTGTGGTCGACGGATCGGGGGACACGAAGCTGCCGACGGTGCGTCGCGAGACCCCCTCAATTGACGTGCCGACCTTGTCATCCAGTGCGGAGTTAGGCATGGGATCGGTTTCTAAAATAGGTACGCGCGTGGAACTTTCCGGCGTAAGTTCTGCGGATATAAATCCAAAGTCGTCGGGGTCGACGAGTGACTCCCGCGCAATGCCGAGTCCGACGAGCAGTCCTGACGCTTCATTGGAAAAACGGTCGAATTCAGCCGAACCATCAAGTGGAATGGATACCGATGCTCGCGTCAAAAATTCCACGGCGACGAGTGTAGCCACTTCGCGCCCGGAAGCCGAATCACGCCCTCCAGCCGACGGCGCACCCGCCGAAGCATTGTCCGGGCATTTGCCGGTTGGCGCGATGGGTGCAATGCCGGAATCGCCAGCGGGCAGTGATACAGAAAGGAAGCAGGGCGTAGCGATAAATGCTGGTTTGGCTCCCGAAGATAAAAAGGCAGGCGCAGGCAAGGGGAGCGGACTTCCCATGGCTGTTCGTGCGGAGAAGAAGACGTCATCGGAAGATGCCGCTGGAGCTTCTTCGAATGGTAGAGCAGCTTCCGTCGGTGCCGGAGTTCAGCGGATTTCTGGACAGGGCCCGGAGGCGTCTGTTTCGGTGGTCGAAAAGCCTGTCAAAAAATCCCAAACTCCCATCGCAACTGACGTTGGAAATCCCGCGGGTCGCCCGAGTGATCTTTCCAGCGATCCCTCATCACCCGGAGATTCTGACGAAGTCGATGAAAAGCCGAATAATCGGAAAGAACCAAGGACCGCTTCCAAGGCTTCCAAACCGGCTCCAAGTGAAGGGCCAGAAGGTGCCACAACTTCTTCTTCGGTTTCGTCTGCATCGGGGACAGGCACGCCCCGCATGAGCGAATCGGCGGAGAGTGAACAACCAGAGACACCTGACACCGCCAATGGGTCTTCCGTGACATCATCGGACGCTGGTGCGCCGGACACTCCTGCCGGTGATAAAAATTCCAGTTCTACGGCCGGATTGAGCGCGCCTGAAAAGATTGGTGATGCAGCCCGTGGCACAGGCTTGCCTCAGAGCAAGTCGTTACCAGCCGGCATGCAGATCGTGGGCTCGGTGAAGCTTGGTCGGTGGAGTCTGGGCGTCGGACGCGATGCCATTGTGCCTACGATGCCCTTGCGAGAAGGGGCGACCGATCTGGCCGAGGCATTGCGTCGAAAGATGAGTGAAGAACAAAAGGCGCGACTGCCTGCGACATTGAAACATCCAAAATTGTTGAGCGGATTCGCCTTCAAATTTGCGAGCGGCGTCAAACCGCGCCCCTTGCGTTGGTCGGCTGGTGGGGAGCCCGGTTTGACTTTCGCAGTGGAAAATAATCGTGCCGAAATGGGATGGCTCCCATCCGAGCCGCCACGCCAGGCGGTGTTCACGCTGACATCCTCGGACGGTGCAGAGATGGCCCGGGTCGAATTTGACTCCACGGGACGAGCTACGGTGGCGGTGAAGTCAGAATTGCGGGCAATGTTTTTATTGGGCGTGTGGTATGCCGAGACTGAACGTCCAGTTTCAGGGGGCGCATCTCGTATCGCATGGCAAGTGGTTAGAGGACCGCTCGCCTCGACAGCTTGGACCTACGACAGTCGCTGGCGGGAAGGCGGTGGCTGCAGGTTGGAAGTTGTGCTCAATGGCGCGAATCCCGCGAACACGCGTATAGCGCTTGTCGACCAAGCAAGCGGTTGGCAATTGGCGACGGAGCTCGAATAAGGCGAAGCGAAGTCGAAGAGCGACGGTAGAACGTCGGGGAGCTGAGAGACGTCGGAGGTCGAAGACCGCTGGACCTGAAACTTAGCGGAGATCCGCCTCAGATTGGGTCGTAAATCTGTACGCGTGCCCAGAATGAGCTGAATTCTTGGAGGAAAGCCTTGTGAAGCGGATCAATCTGATAGGCATCGTGAGATGCGATGTCTTTGAAGAGTACGGTGAGCGCAAAGGTATAACTGCTGTCGCGAACCGGACGCTCAGGCAGAGTGGCGGGCGTTCCGACGTAAACGGCACTCTGCGGACTTGATGCCGCGCAGGGATTCAAGGCCCTTTTGCAGGGCAATACGCTGAGCGGAGGTGGTTTCAGGTTTTAGCCAGAAGAAAACGGAGTGTATGAGCATGAAGCACTTGTCACAGGAGGGGCAGGACGTTGGCAAGCCGCGAAAACTAGGTTTTAAAAGGTCCTTTAGAATCCTTGACGCGGTCCGATTCAGCCTCAATTTCCCAACCTTCTGTTTGCCCGATGGTGTAATGGCAGCACCGGAGATTTTGGATCTCCTTGTCATGGTTCGAATCCATGTCGGGCAGCCAGCTTGGGGAGGCCAAAAACAGTGTTATCCCCCTCTGATATAGCCTTTTGTGCCAGTTCTACCAACTGAGTCAAAACAGCCCTAAAAGGCCCTTGCGCACAACTAGACACACAATCTGTGCGTGCAGCTGTGTGTACTTCAGGAGCCAGCACCCACGGCAACTTTGCCACCTCGGCATGCAATCCGAGTGCGGCAACATCCGTGTAAACATTAGCCGTCAACGACGGGTCCGAGTGACCGAGCATTTCCTGTGCGGCACGCTGACCGACACCCGACTGAGCGCCCCACGTCTGAAAAGTTTTTCGAAATGCATGAAAATGTAACACGCGACCAGACGCGTCACGCCGCTCAATACCAGCCCTCGCCATATCCGCCTGCAACGCGTCGTCAGATGGAAACCGAGCAAACACACCTAGATCACGCCGCCACCTCGTCACCTCAGCCTCACAACACAACAACTTTGCCAACTCCGGATGCAACGGCACAGTCCGCTTGTCCTTGTCCTTCGTCGTGCTTGCCCGGAACACGACGCACGGAGCATCCCCAAGGTTAACATCATCCCATAGCAACGCACGCGCCTCATTCGTACGAGCTCCAGTGTATGCAAGAAACAAATACACAAGCCGACGATAGGCAGGAGCCACCTCACAGAGTTTCGCCAACTCCGCTTGAGTGAACGCACGCGACACCCGAACCGCCTTCCCTCGAGTATCCACCATATCTACACCCCTGAGAGGATTGACCGCCAAACGCCCAAGCCGAACCAGCCAATTGAAGAAAGCATTCACCGACACCTGAAATTCTTTCTTCGTTTTTGCCGCACACGTAAGCTTTGCCCGCCACGCCACAAACGAAGTAGGGGAGACATCCGCAAGACGCGCCCACCCCGTCTCCCCAATGACCCGCTCGATGCGCCGCACACTCTCGACCACATGCGCAGCAGCAAGACCCCGCCCGTTCAAATCCGCCTTGTATTCAGAAACCAATGACACCAGCGACGCCGCAGCAGCAAAACGAATTGCCTCAGGTTGCACGATGCCTTCCGCCTCACATTGCTTCGCCGTCACCAAATCACGAAGACGCTTTTCTGCTACCTTTTTGTTCGACGTGTACAGCGACACCGTCACCGGTCGGTCACCAGCTTGCAGCGCGTACCGCCCAGAATACGACCGCGACAAGATACGCCTACCGGCCTTTCTACGACTCTGTTTGAAGACATACTGAATCACGCACTCATATGAATGCAAAAGAACTCACAAAAGCAAGTAGATTTTTGTAACATCATAAAGTATGAAATCTCGCGTGCGTTCTAAGCCGCAAATAGCCGCCTCTTTACCCAAGCACATCGCGGAAGAAATTCAGCGTTTCAGCACTGCACTTGATATCACAAAAGGTGAATACCTAGCGCTAATCGCTCGCAAATGGTATGCCGACAACTGTCCCCCGGTTAGCGATGAAGAAAAAAGACTCAGGGAAACAGCCGACCACCCAAAGCAGGTAAAAAAGCCAGCTTAACACCCGGATGCTGGCAACGCCCCAAGCAAACACCATGCGCCATCTGCTCTCACTGCTCCTATTTGCAGCAGTATCACTGACGGCCAGCGCCCGACTTGGAGAAAATGAGCAAGAGCTTATAAAACGATTCGGGCAACCTCTGTCACAGACACCGGAAAAGTTTTTCGCGCAAGGAAAATTCATAACCATCGGTACCGCTCTAACATTTCAACAAGAATCATGGCGAATAACAGCCGTTTTAACAGAAAACCGTTGCTCGAAAATCACCTACACCCACCCCGGAGACTGGACCGAAAATCAATTCACAACGACTCTCACAGCAAATTGCCAAGCATCGAAATGGACCGACACGTCAAGCACTGACCAAGGATTCCGAAAACTATCGCGCAATTGGAAACGCGCTGACGGAGGAACCGCCTCGTGGACAATGGCAGGGACCAGTTTGGTAATCACAAACCCAGCCTACAACAGAACCAAAGAAAAAGCTGAAGCAAAAGCCAAAGCCGAGACCTCACGCATACCCAAAATCTAGCAACCTAACGCATAGAACTCGTTAGCGTTTCGGTGGTCTTCAGACGAGCAACGCCATCTACCACCGACCACGACCCCTCGTCCCGAGGCTTGTCGATCGCTTCGATTCTAGACATTTCCGTTCGCACAGGCATCTCCACACGTTCCGGATCCTTCGCTCGCTCCAAATAGACCCTCGTGCCGTCTACAACGGTCCCGGCTGCGTCTACACGCTGCAATTCCTTATCTCTATCCGTAACCGTACGACCGTCACTTAAAACAACCTGTACACGCCCCGCACGGATCAAATAACCACGAACCAAAACCGGCTGGGGAAGGGGACGATTCGCAATATCCGAGGGCAAAGCGCTCGACGCAGCCGGCGTGTTGTTTGGTTTCAACTGCGCCAACTGGACCGACGGCAGTCCCGTCACACTGTCCATTTGGACAGCGGGTCGGGCTGTCGGGTCTGTACCATTGCCAAGAGTAGGGGATGCCGTTGCGCTCGACGGCGCGCTCTTCTGAATTTGCTTGCCCAATAGCTTACCGCCAATCCATGGCGCAAACCAGGTCAAGGCACAAAGCAAAACCGCACCCGGTAAAACCAGAATAATCGGTATGCCCGAGGCCCGCTTCCCTTTGTCCGCTTGCGATCCATGCACGCCAATCCCCTTCGCAGTGTCGTAACAAGACGCCGCGCCTTGCGTATCCAAATGATAGATACGTTTTATAAATGGCTCAGAATTACGCGACGGCTCTTCGTTGTAATAACGCGCAACGAACCGACCACGACCTCTAAACATGCCAAACCGAGCTTGGTACTCGTTACGGGAAATAATAAAATCCTCCGCCACAGATCGAAACTGTTTATCCAAATTCGAAGCCGCTTGCGTGATACACCACACGCGGTCGCTCAGCTTGCGATGTTGCGCCAGATAGATCAATGCCTCTGGACCAATTTCCGCCCACTTACGCGCGTTAAATTTCAACTGCGCTTCATCAATAACGTAAAAGACGCCTTGCGGGCAACCCTCAACACCCTCCATCACCTTTTCCGCTTCGACATCATCTAGTTTCTCAAGCGTTGAAAACTTTGGCACCGGCAAACGTTTCGGTCCACGAACCAACCAAAACGACTGCACCTCATCACTACGGATCAGACAAACACGTTCAACCGTACGGAAATTTCGGCCGGGATACTTTTGTTGGAGGTATTCGTTAAGCCGTCCAACATCTAAAGGAAGGTTCGTAACGATGTTTCGATAGCCCTCCACGAGTTCCTTGATGATCTCCAAAAGAGCCAGGTACGACTTACCGCCACCCGGTTTGCCCATGCCGATGTGAATACTCATCGTTCACTCCTCCAACTTGTCAAAACGCTTTGCCCTCCTGATTGCCCAAACGTCGGCAATCAAAAACCCGAAAAGCGTACTAACCGAACCAACAAGCATCCAAAAAACAATACCCCAAATAGAATCAGCAATTATCATAAATTTATCTTTCGATGTTATCCGAACCAACACGACGCACCCAACGAAGCCCTGTACGAGTCAAACGCACCAACGCTCCAAACATCATACCAAGGGCAAAAACTTTCGCCTCATCGGTAAGCGCCCATTCAGGAAGATTCTCAAAGTTCATGGCACAATAAACCGAATTGTAGCAGCCGCAGCCGCGAAGATTGACGAAGCATAGAGATTCCATCCAAAGCGCGCCACGAGGGTCAACACAATCGTCGCAACCGGAAAAAGCTTATCCAACATATACAAGGCCCCCGCAGCCATTCCCGTAGTTGGATTCGTGCCCGCCGCCGCTATGATCGCAGACAAACTAATATCTCCGGTCAACCAAGACAACAAAGCCAAAGTAAATGTAGTCACCGCCACCGTTATTGCCGAAGCAGCAACCAACGCCGTCGCTTGCGCGCCCGTACCACTGACTATCGGATTCCCCTTCGCTTGCGGCAAAACACTGATCCCTTGCGTCCAGTCCTTAACCTGCGCTGACGCCCAAATGCCAAAAACAATTATACACGCCCAAGCAGTGGCCGACCGGAACCATTCACAAATCCCAGCGAAACGTTCATTCTTAAACGGATCAGCATCGACCGTAGCCCCGCCCATGTTTGCCGGAAAAACTATCGCGAAGTTCGGCGCACCACCGCCAACAGTCGGCTTCACGGGCTGACTAACAGAAGGATAATGAGCCCTAGCCACCGATGCCGCCGCAGCCCCTTTTCCCTCCATTTGACTAGTACCCTCTTCACCTTTCTTCTGCGCAGCCTGTACAGCTTCCCACAACGAGTCGCCACCTGTACCCGTACCCGAAGAACCAGACGACCCCGAAGAGCTTGACGACGAACTCCCACCCGAACTTGACGAAGACGAAGATGACGACGAACCGCCTTCACCTCCCCCTGAACTTCCGCTTGAAGACGAGGATGACGACGACGATGAAGAAGACGATGACGACGACGAGGAAGAGGACGAAGAACTAGACGAAGACGAACTGCCTTCAGGCGATAGATAATCAGTATAATTGACCGAAACCCGCTCAGTAGGATTTAAGTTACTATACGTAAACGCATTAATCCGTAACTCCGCACCTACCTGGTATTCGCTATCAAACAATATATCGTAATATCCGCTGGCTTGCTGCTCATACACTAAAGCGACCTCAAGACCATTCGCTTTCTTTATATATATCGAATAATACTGTCCCGGCCAACCCGGGGTACCCGAGTTTGTGCTCACCGCTGTAAATAACCGAGCCCCAGCCCCATTATTCGTCAACTCTGTGTGAGTCGTAACCGTAAATGTAATATCCCTAATTTCATAGCCAGAACCATTCCAATAGTTAAACGGCACGACATACGAACCGCCACCACCAAAGACCTTCAAACATCCAAAGGCGACAAAATAAAAGAAGACAACCAACAACCTGCTACAAAAATTAGGAATAGCATATTTCATGGGATTTAAAGGTTTAAAGCCGGGGTTTGCAGTCCCCCGGCATAGCATCGTTAGATGCGCTTGAGCCACTTGCGACCGAGGAAAAACCCGGTCACAGAGACGGCCAGAACAACGATAACGCCAAACAGCGTTGTTGCGGATGCAACCATTGCAGTAATCTCAGTCATGTTTATGTTTCCCGGTTTTATTTTGTTATTTTTCGCCGCCACAACCAGACGCGGAAACTAATTCCGGCAGCGAATAGCACCCATAGTGGCCAACAGGTCAGCAAAAACTGCCGAACCATTTGCGATACTATAGACGCAAAAATCATACTCAGGTCAGAACCAACTCCCCCTGACCCTCCAAGAGCATCAAAGCCCCGTTTAAACGCGATATCTCCCCAGTAAGCGCAGTGATAGCCTGCTTTTCCGTAGACTCCCAAATTTCGGCATTTAAACAACTGCTAGGGGTAAGCAGCAGACGCTCACAACGCATCGTCTTTGCTTTTTCGAGATCAGCGATACGACGACGAATAGCACCAATTTTATTAGCTCTCTGGAATCGATTCATAACGACAGTTAGTTTTGTTTTGAACAAGGAAAGGCCGCGCATGCCGTCCGCTAGCGCGTCCGGCATGCGCGGGCCTTTATTTCTTCGATACTTCTGGACGCTCCAATTTGACATCGAGAGACAGAAGGCCGTTTGCCTTGAATCCCGGAACGACTTGCGCGACGACATCTTCGCCAGAGCGAAAGAGCAGGGGCATTTCACCCTTTGCTTGATCGACTGACTGAGTGAGGTTGACGAAGGTCTCACCAGCGAGAACCTTGCCACGAACCATTTGATAGGCGCGACCCTTTGCAGAGACGCCACCGATCATTTCGAAATCGCCAACCGCTTTACCGATCAGGAAGACGCCGGTTGGAAGTCCGGCAGGTAGTTTGATAGCCATGTTTGTACTTTCGTTTCTATTTTATTGCGGTCGATTTTGAGGACATCCGCCCCGAGACCGTGCCGGAGCAGAAGTTGTGAAAACTCCACAAGTAACGCACCCCACGAATCCTGACGGATTACAAAGAGCTGATGACGTTTTGAGCCGTCATCCAAAGTGGTCCGACCGACGACAAGCTTTGACCATTTCTGAATTCTCTCCCCGATTGTATCGGATTTCCCGATACGTTCGTTTTGTGTGTCGCTGGACAGGTCATCACCAGCTTGGCGGGGGGACGCCTTTTCTTCTTTCTTTAGCTCATCGCCGGTCGAAGAGGGGAAGAATCCCATTGAGGTCTGAAAGAGCCTCATCTGGCTGCGATTGAGAACCCAATCGGGCAGATTTTCCGCAGCCTTGGAAACGTACTTAAAAAGGTAATCAAAGCGGGCATCTGTCACACCCTTGATTTCTGTCCGTCCCTTCGCCCACCGGTTGTGAATGTCTTCAGCTTCGATAGGACGCTTGTAGTCAACTAACAGATGCCAGTGAGGCCACACCTTGCCGTTTTCATCCGGCTCATGGAACTCCAGTTTCCAACACCAACGCTTGATGCTGTAATCCTCGCGCAACCGGTCGATAAAATGCCGCATAGACCGTTTTCCGGCTTCATATGCAGCCTCTGGATCAGGAAACCGCTCACGGTCTAGCGTGAGGGTTATAAAACGCCAATTGCGCAGATTGTCCGGAAAACCACGGCGCACTAGCTGGCGAATCTTCGCTAGCGCCCCCAACTCCGTCCAAAAGCCCGGAACAACGTATGGAGAAATCGTCATTTAACGCCCTCCACATCCGTCAAAGTTCGCCAAACAACCGCCAAAACTAAACGCGTTTGTGTGTCTAGTTGTGCGTAATACTCACCAGCCCAATCCTTAAGGCATGACTCGAAATCCTTTACCACCCCACTGAAACAAGGTTCGAATCCATGTCGGGCAGCCAGTTTGGCTATTCAGCCCATGGTGGAGGGCGGTTTTCCGGTGATTTTGATCAAAATGTAAGACACTCGTAACGTGGCGGCTCTTGTGCAGGGAGATTGGCCCGGTTATAGCTAGCGGTGTTGGGACAGTTCACCGTACTTAGCCAACGCTCAACCGAAAGGAGAAAGCAGCCGCCATGATCAACCTCGAAGCAATCAGGGAAAAAATCGGCTCGGCAACCACTGTTGAGGAGTCGAAACAAATCGCCCGCTACCTGCTCGGCTATATCAGCGCCATGAACGACGATGTGGAGCCCGATCACGTCAACGGAAATTGGGAGGATCTCACGTTTCGTCTTCCGACCGATCCGCTGCGTTTCCGGCAATAGCATCGACGGGTTTTGAGCCCCAACCAATGTTCTCTAGGCAGTGGTTGTTGATGGTTTTTGTTTTCGATCAAAAGGTTAGGGTATTGGCGGCGGAATAAGGGAAGATATTCTTTCAAGAACAAAATTTGCCGTAACTTTTGGCGGTCCTTTTACGTTATTAACGCTGACAACATGCCGGCCGGGCTTTTCAATATCGGCTCACTGGCTGCGTGGAGTCATCTTATGGGAGTTACCTTATCATACATCACATCAATAAAGCCTTTCGCGCGAGATCGCAAAAGCCCCGGGGGCGCCGTCTGGTGGCGGGTGGCTGGTTGGGGAGCCGCATGGCATGTTTGGGCGCGGCGCGGGGCGGCAGTGACAATCTCGGTTGCTGCGATGACGGTGTTGGCCGAAGAAGATGAACTCAAAATGGACCGGGATTATGCGAATGAACCCGAACTTGGAACTTTAGCCAAAGTGGAACCCAACGACGGCTCTTCCAAGATGATGGATTTCGTATTGGCTGAGGTGCGCAAGCGTTTGGAGCCGAATCCGGAAACTGAAATCGTGGAATTGAAAATCGATCCCGATTATCACGGGGCTAAAGACACGTATCTGGTCAATGCAGTGCTCGATGCCCACGGCCGCACGCTTACGGTGGGTGTATTGGTTACGGTCAGACAGACGAACGACAGATTACAAGCTGACGTCGGATACATCCAGTGAGTTGAAGTGGAGTGCGGGAACGCGCTGCGATTGTTCGCCGCATGAACGTCCCGTGAACAGCGGGTGGTTCTACCATCTCGAGTGGTGTCTTATACAGTCCACTCCTTTTCTCGGGAAGAAAATCTCAGCGTTTCGTTGATTTGCCCTCGACCACAAACGGCGCAAAGAGGGCGGATTGGGCAGCGGGAAAACGGCCATGGATCGAGACGCCGTCATCACGTTGCTCTTCGCTTTGAATGTGGCCGAGAGCGTGGAGCTTGGCGATGACATCGTAGCGCGAATGGGGGACGAACAATTCGACGGATCCAAATTCGTGGGCGATCAACTCGGCGAAGCGACCTTGCAATGCTTCGATTCCTGAACCGGTATGGGCACTGACGAAGAAACCGTCGGCGGCGAGATGACGGGCTTGGGCGCGCATGGTTTCGTCGGCCGAGTCATCTTTGTTGAAGACGGTGACAATGGTTTGGCCGGTGGCGCCGAGTTCCTCAAGCACACTGAGCGTGGTGGCGTGGTGGTGGGCAAAGTTGGGATTGGTGACATCGATGACATGCACCAGAAAATCGGCGACGAGCACCTCTTCCAGCGTGGCTTTGAAGGCTTCGACAAGCCCATGGGGCAGGCGGCGGATGAAGCCCACGGTGTCGGTCACGAGGAGTTTCTGACGGTTGGGTAGTTGGAGCTGGCGCGTGGTTGGGTCGAGCGTGGCGAAGAGTTTGTCTTCCGCGAGCACGCTGGCGCCGGTGAGACGGTTGAGGAGCGAGGATTTTCCGGCGTTGGTGTAGCCGACGATCGCGGCGGTGGGAACTGGCACGCGCATGCGGCGCCGGCGCTGAGTGTCGCGTTGTTTGACGACCGTGGCGAGTTCGTCACGGAGGTGCACGATACGATCGGCCACGATACGACGGTCTTGTTCGAGTTGAGTTTCGCCTTCGCCGCCCATGGCGCCTTTGCCGCGCTGACGCGAAAGATGGGTCCACGCCCGAGTGAGACGCGGGAGGGAATATTCCATCCGGGCGAGGGCAACTTGAAGGACGGCTTCGCGGGTGTGGGCGCGGTCGGCGAAGATTTCGAGGATAACCTCCTGGCGGTCGATCACGACAAGGCCGGAGATTTCTTCCCAGTTGCGTTGTTGGGCGGGGGAAAGGGCTTCGTCAAAAATGATGACGTCGGCACCGTCGGCTTTGGCGAGGGCGATGAGTTCCTCGGTTTTGCCGCTACCGAGCAGGGTGGCGGGCGTGGGCGAACGGAGATTGACGAGCGTGGTGCGCGCAACCGTCATGCGAAGATTTTCGACGAGCTCGGTGAGTTCTGAGAGAAGTTCGGCGCCTTCGCCGGGGGCCATCTTCGGAGTTTGTACGCCGATGAGGAAGGCGCGTTCGCGTTTGTCGGAGCGGGTAACGAGGAAGTCGGCCATTAATGAAGGGCGGTCAACTTGTCGCGCACTCGCCGGAATGGCGAGAGGGAAACACGAACGATAACACGGTGCTACGACCGCGAAATAGGGCCGGGATTTTTGCTAAGCCCGCCCTGCAATCTTGTCATTTAATAGATGACAACGGATCAATTTCCGCGGGGGCAACATAACCATAAGTTTGTCATCTAATAGATGACGAGCAGTGTGGGATGTTGTGGTTTGAGTGCGGAAGAAAGGAGGATTGGGCGGGAATTCTGGTGGGCGAAGGGATTTTTGGGGATGGCGGCGCGCCGGGAATCGGTTGCGCGCGCACGAGTTTCTGGGCGTTACGTTACCTCGTGTTTTCAATTGCTGGTGAGCATGGGCTGGGGCCGGCGGTGCAGGCGTGCGCTTGGGGATCTGCATGGGCCTTCAAATGGAAGGAGTGGGCTTAATCGAATTTTGGGGACGGCGGGAGGTTGGATTGCAATGCGATTCTCAACATCACTGGTGCGGAAGAATGCGATTTTCGCGAAAGAGGTGCGGCGTGGTGGAGAGCGACTGGCGGGGGACGCAGGCGGTGGTGCGGTGTTAGCTGAAGGTTTTACGGTACAGCGGTGTGGCGGTTGACGCTGGGTAGAAAGAGTTGTTGGTTCTTGGCTCTCCAATCGAAACCGCCTTTCAATTTTGCCTTCAATGTCCGGCCAACCCAATGTCTTGATCGTCGATCGCGATGCCCATGCGGCGGTGACGGTGGAAGGATTGCTTAAGGCGGCGGGCTATGAGCAGGTGGTGATCGCGCCGGATGCCGGTCGGGCTCATGCGTGCGCGCGTCCGGACTTGATGTTGTTTGCGCTCGACGCGGCCCATATGTCCGCGCAATTGGTGCAAGCGCGCGAGCTGCAAAAACGTTGGCAGACTCCGACAATCTTTGTCGTCGACGATGGCGTTCGCGCTGAGATGGAGAAAACAGGTTTGGTTTCACCGTCGGGTTACGTGACAAAACCGGTGGCGGCGCACGCGTTGCGTGTGGCGACCGATGCCGCCCAGCGGTTGCATCAGGTGGAAGCGCGCCTGCGCCGGATCGAATCACGACTTCAAGAAGTGCAACGTTTGCAGAGCGTCGGTGTGGTGGCGGGCGGAATCGCGCACGAATTCAACAACCTTCTCACAGGCATCTACGGTGCTGTGGCCGTCTCCCGCAAGGAACTGCCGGGCGATTCTCCCGTGGCGCGTCGTCTCGACACGATCGAAGCAGCGGCCACGCGGGCGGCGGATCTGACCCAACGTTTGAGCGTGCCGGCGGGCGATGCTTCGGCCAGTCGCGTCTTGTTGTCGCTCAACGAACTCGTGGAAGAATCGCTGGCTTTGTTGCGCGCCGACTTCAAACGGAACGTGAACCTGCAAACGGGCTTGGCGGAAAATCTACCGGCGATCAAGGCGAGCGACGCGCAGTTGCGGCAGGTGGTGCTGAATTTGGTCACCAACGCGGCGGAAGCCATCGGAGACAAGGCTGGCTGTATTCGCGTGCTGACTTACAGCAAGACTTTCGCGGTGCCGTTCGCCCAGGACGAACAGGAACTGAAACCCGGCGACTATGCGGTGCTCGAAGTCGCGGACAACGGCTGCGGCATGGATGAGATTACGCGGAGCCGGATTTTCGATCCACTGTTTAGCACCAAAAACGCGAATCGCGGGCTGGGCTTGGCCACGGTGGCCCGCATCGTCCGGCGTCATCGCGGCCTGGTGGCGGTGGAAAGTTTTCGCGGGCAGGGCTCTTGCTTTAAAGTTTTTCTTCCCATCCAGGCCGGCACCATCCCCGCGTTCGACACCGCGCCGGGTTTGCCGGGAAGCGTTGTTTCGTCACCGCCTGTCAAGCCGGCCGAACCATCCGGCAGCGTCAATGGCACGATCATGGTGGTTGACGACGATGAAGGCGTACGCGTGATGGCGAAGTGGATCATCGAGAAAGCCGGCGGTTCGGTGGTGCTGGCGCGCGATGGCGACGAAGCCTTGCGGATCTACAAGGAGAGCCCGCAGATGTATAAACTTTTGCTCCTCGACCTGACGATGCCACGCATGGGCGGTCTGGAGACGATGCAAAAAGTGCGGGCAATCCGACCCGACCAGCAAATCGTCATCGTGACTGGGCACAACGAAGGAGTGATCTCCGACGAAGTGCCGGAAGGCGCGGTCGGCTTTATGCAGAAGCCTTTCAATCCCGACCGGCTGCGGACGGTGTTGCGCAAATACGCTTCGACAAACGGTGCGTAAGGGAGTTTTGCGCGCAGGATGAATCGGGTTGCAGGACAGGGTTGCACCGCGGCGATTCGCCCACCACGTTTCCCGGCTCATGGCCCTTTTTAGCCTTCTCGACGTCAATCTCTGCTTCGGTGGTCCCGCGATCCTTGAAAACGTAAACTTTCAGGTGAACGAGGGCGAACGCGTCTGTTTGCTCGGTCGTAATGGCGCCGGGAAATCCACGCTGATGCGTGTCATCGCGGGCGAAATGAAGCCCGATACCGGCGCGGTTTTCCGGCAGCCCGGCTCGTTGTTCACGCGGCTCACGCAGGAGATTCCCAACGACATCACCGGCAGCGTGCACGACGTGGTTTGGTCGGGGCTGCGCCCGCCGCACGACCACGAGGAAGATTGGGAACGCGAAATTCGCGTCGAGCAACTGCTCGAACGCCTCAAGCTCCCTGGCAACGTCGCCTTCACCGAACTTTCGGGCGGACTCAAGCGCCGCACGCTCCTTGCGCGGGCTCTTGCCGGCCAGCCCGATCTGCTACTGCTCGATGAACCGACCAATCATCTAGATCTAGAATCGATCCTCTGGCTCGAAGAGTTTCTACTCACTGCAAAAATCGCGCTCTTCTTTGTCACGCACGATCGCACGTTCCTGAAAAAACTCGCGACCCGCATCGTCGAACTTGACCGCGGACGGCTCGCGAGTTGGGCGTGCGACTACGATACTTACTTGATGCGCAAGGAAGAGGTCATTGCCGCCGAGGAAAAACAACAGGCCGCCTTCGACAAAAAACTCGCACAGGAGGAAGTCTGGATTCGCAAAGGCGTAAAAGCCCAGCGTTCGCGCGCCCAAGGCCGTATTCACGCGCTGATGAAGATGCGCGAAGAACGCGCCGCCCGCCGCGATCGCACGGGCAACGTGACCTTGAAACTCGCCGAGGCTGACCGTTCCGGCATGAAAGTGATCGACGTTGAAAATATGTCGTACGCCTGGTCAAACGGCGAAACGCTCGTGCGCGATCTCACCACCACGATCATGCGCGGCGACAAGATCGGCATTATCGGTCCCAACGGCGCGGGTAAAACCACGCTAATCAAACTCCTCCTCGGACAGCTCGCACCGACCAGTGGCACCGTGAAACACGGCACGAATCTCGAAATCGTCTACTTCGACCAGATGCGAGAACAGATCGACGACAACAAGACCGTGGCCGACAACATCGCGAATGGCAATGCGACGGTCACCATCGATGGCCGCACGCGGCATGTCATCAGCTACCTTGAGGATTTCCTCTTTTCACCGGTTCGGGCCCGCACGCCTGCGCGCGTGCTCTCCGGGGGCGAACGCAATCGTCTGCTCCTTGCGCGTCTGTTCACCAAGCCCGCCAACGTCCTTGTGCTCGACGAACCCACCAACGATCTCGATCTCGAAACGCTCGATCTGCTGGAGGATCTGCTTGTCGAATACCAGGGCACGATGCTCCTCGTGAGTCACGACCGCGATTTCCTGGACAACGTCGTCACCAGCACGCTCGTTTTCGAAGGCAACGGCCAGATCGGCGACTACAACGGCGGCTATGCCGACTGGGTCCGCGATAAGGAAAAGCGCGCCATCGCCGCAGCACTTCGGGCCGAGGCTGAGAAAAACAAAAACGAACCAAAGCCCGTTGCCAAATCTTCCGCCAGAAAACTTACCAACAAAGAGCGCAAGGAACTGGATGAATTGCCCGCCAGGATCGAAGCAATGGAAACCGAACAGGCGGAACTCACCGCGAAACTGGGCGATCCTGTCTTCTACAAGAATCAGGCCGCGCAATTTGCCGAAGTGAAGAAACGCCTCGATGTCCTGGAACACGAACATGCCACCGCCTTTGCGCGCTGGGAGGAACTTGAGGCACTGAAAAATTCCTGAGCGATGGCCGGGTGGTGTTTTTTAGTTTTTCTTAGGAGCCTGCTTGCCGGCGATTTTGTTTCGGATCGCCTGCAAGCGGACGTCCGCCTTTGCTAGGCGATATGAATCGCACCGACCGGCTTGTCGCGATGGTGATGCACCTGCAAGGCAGGCGGGTGGTGCGCGCGGAGGAGTTGGCGGCGCACTTCGAGATCAATGTGCGCACGGTTTACCGCGACATCGCGTCGCTGGCCGAGTCCGGCGTGCCAATTTGTGGCGAAGCGGGCGTGGGTTACACCTTGATGAAGGGCTATCATCTGCCGCCGGTCATGCTGACGGCGGAGGAAGCCATGGCGCTTTTTGTCGGTGGCGAAATGGTCAAGCAATTCGCCGACGCCTCCCTGCGTGCGCCGATGGCATCCGCACTCGCGAAGCTCCGTTCGGTTCTGCCGCGTGAACGTCAGGACGATCTCGACCGGCTTTCCGAGGCGACGGCGATTTTTGGCGAGTCGCGGCTGCCATCCGGCCTCGATCAACGCATGCTGCTGCCAATCCAGCAGGCCATTGTCGCACGTCGTGTGTTGAAGATGACCTATCGTGCGAAAGCTCGCGACGACGACACGATTCGTGAAATCGAACCACTCGGCGTAACCTATCACAGTGGGGCGTGGTATCTGGTGGCGTGGTGCCGACTGCGGAAGGATTTTCGCTATTTCAAAATCGAGCGCATGCGTGCCTTGGAAATGTTGACCGAACGCTTTGCGCCGCGCCCGGATTTTTCATTGCGTGAACATCTGAGGGCGTGGCGTGACTCCGCCGAGCGTTTTGTTGTGCGTGTCTGGTTTTCGCCCGACGCAGTGGAGCGGGCCAAACGCGAGAGCCACGCGGAGATCAAGGAGGAGTTGGCGGCTCGCGGTGGCTTCGATGTGACGATGGAAACGTATTCGCTCGAATGGTTCGCTCGGTGGATTTTATCGTTTGGAGCGGATGCGGAAGCGCTGGCGCCGGCGAAGTTGCGAACGCTGGTCGAGAGCGAGGCGAAGGCGTTGCTTTGGCGCTATTCGAAGGCGAAAGACCGCGAAGCTCCGCCAAAACGCAAGCGGTTGTCTAATGTGTGAGGAAAATCGCTCCTGACATAATGTTGTCAGGAGCTTGTGGTAGGTTGGGCGTGTCCGAAACAACAACCTTCATTCGTTGATACATCATGACTCGCGTCACAGAAATTGCTTTCACCGGTTATCCGGTCACCGACCTCGCCGCCGCCCGTGCATTTTACGAGGGCGTTTTGCAGCTTAAAACTTCGTCCGTGTTCGATTGTGGTGCAGGTCAATGGATCGAGTACGACATCGGCCCCGGGACGCTTGCCATCACCAACATGTCGCCGGAGTGGAAGCCTTCTGCGAGCGGTCCATCCGTAGCGCTGGAGGTCGCGGATTTCAACGAAGCGATAGCGGCTTTGCGGGCGGCATCCGCGAAGTTTGTGCTCGAACCAATGGAGAGCCCGGTCTGCCAACTGGCGGTGGTGCTCGATCCGGCGGGTAACTCACTGACGATCCACAAACGCAAGGCTGGCTGAGTAAAACCATCAACAACCACCAAGGGAGGAAATCATGAGCATGAACGCAAAAAATAGAACACGGTCCCAGGGGCTTTTTTCCTTCGGGCTGGTGACGGAAAAGTTTTTTGAAACGTGGGATTTTTATACGGAGATGCTGGGATTTCGTACGCTCGATGAAAACGAGACCTGTGTGTTGCTCATGCATCCTTCTGGCGTGCGACTGGAGGTTCTTAAGCACGAAACCAACGAGCGTGACGCGGAGCTGGTGAGCGCGACGGATGGCCGCGGTTTTTGGCTCAACTTGGAGGTTGATGATGTGGAGGCCGAGTATCGACGCCTCTGCGCCGGCGGCGTGCAACTGGTGCATCCGCCGGAAGAGCGAACCAGCGGACGCCGAACTTTCACCGTGCGGGATCCGAACGGCGTTCTGATCAGCATCGCCAATCGTTGGGAGACACCAGTTTCCCTCTGTCAATGCAGCGCCGAGGTAGGGAATTCTTGATACAGGCTTCCAACGACGCCGTAGAAGCTTGTGAAAAGTGTCACGTATTACGTGACACTTTTTGGGGCATCAAACATCAGAACGAGGGCCGCGGTTGGTGAGCTGAGGAAGCTATTGGCGATTTGACCGAGGTTCAGGCGGGCAAGATCAGTTTTGCTCTGCAACCTCCCTCCGGGCGGTTTTCCAAGGTGATTTCACCGTGGTGAAGATGGGCGATTTCGCGGACGAAGCTGAGGCCGAGGCCGGTACCTTTGGCGCCCGTGTCGGGGCGGGGGAGGGAATAGAAACGTTCGAAGACTTTGTCGCGGGCGTAGTCGGGAAGGCCGGGGCCGCTGTCTTCGATTTTGACGCTGGCTTGGTGGGCGTGGCTGGTTATAGTAAGGACAATTACGGAGCCGGGAGAGGAAAACTCGGCGGCATTTTGAAGGAGATTGGCGAGGGCCTGCTGGAGGAGAAAGCGCTCTCCTTGCACGGTGACCGGGGCGGAGGCTCGGAGATCGACCGTGAGGCGGCGGGTGTGGAGCGTACCGGCAAGGCTGTCGATTACAGTGCGGGCGAGGGCGGCGAATTCGACGGATTCGGTGGGGCCGAGGCCCTTGCGGGCTTCGAGTGCGGAAAGTTGGAGGAGTTTGTCGATGAGCTGCTGGATGCGGGCGGATTCGCGCTGGATATTGGCGAGGAACTTTTCGCGCTGGTCGGCGGGCATGCCGTGTTCCTGAAGAAGTTCGGCGGCACCGCGGATGGCGGAGAGCGGAGCTTTGATTTCGTGAGTGAGCGTCTGGGTGTAACGCTCGACGTATTGCTTACCTTCGAGGGCGTCGCGCATCTCGTCGAAAGCCGTTTGAAGCGTGGTGACTTCGCGGCCGGCGAGACGGGGAAGTTTGGCAGGTTTGCCATCGCGGACGGCGCGGGCATAAGTGGTGAGACGCTCGATGGGCGTAGTGAGCCAGACGGAGAAGGCGAAGCCGGTGAGAATCACCAAGGCGCCACCGCCAAAACCGGCCCAGAGAATACGACGTCGGGCGACGGCAACGAGTTCATTGATGTAGCGCGTGGGTTTGCCCACGGTGAGGCAGCCGATGATTTGATTATTTGCTCGTATCGGGGCCGCGACATGGATGACGAGGGAGGCATCGTTGTCGGGGTCTGCACGGCTGCCGCGAGCGCCATATTCGCCGGCGAGCGTGAGACGAACATCGCGCCAGAGGGAATAATCGTGGCCCTCATGCAGGCCGCGATTGGAATCGTAAATGACGATGCCCTTGGCGTCGGTGACGTAGATGCGGAGATCGATATCCGTTTTGCGGAGGGAATAAATGAGCGCGTTGACGGTGCGTTCGTAAGCGGGGTCGAAGAGGCGGTGGAGAGCGTCGGGGACCAGACGGGCATCGGAGACGGCCTCGGCTTCGGCGGCGGCGGCGAAGAGATTGGCGGCATCGACGAGGGATTCCTCCATCGATTCGAGGTAGCGCGGGCGGACGGAGTTCATGGCCCAACCGATCAGGTACCAAACGCCACCGCCAACGAGGAGGAGGTAGACAAGGAAAATGCGGGTGCGAATGGCCATGGGTTTAATCGGGTCGAGTTGGGCCACGGAGGGCACAGAGCTCGGACACAGAGGTCACGGAGGAAGGAGGGGACGCCTAGGTGTTTTGGCTGCGAATGGAGGAGGAATATGGTGAAGAAAAGAAAACGAGAAAGATAAGAGAAAAGATGCGACTAACGGTTCAATGAATTGTTCTCTGTGCTCTTCGTGTCCGAGCTCCGTGTCCCCTGTGGCGAGAAAAAGTCGTGCTTTTCTTACTCTCTCAGGGAATACCCGAGGCCACGGTGGGTTTGGATGGGATCGGCGGTGTTGTCGATGGCGCGCAGTTTGGCGCGGAGCATTTTGATGTGGGCGTCGACAGTGCGATCGAGACTGGCGGCAGGTTCTTCCCATGCTGCGGTCATGAGCTGGTCGCGCGAGAAGACGCGCCCGGGATGGGCGAGCAAGGCCTTGAGCAGACGGAATTCGTAGCGGGTGAGGTCGAGCGGCTGGCCGCGATAGGCAATCTGGCAGCGGATTTCGTCGAGGGAGAAAGAGGACGTTTCGGGTTTGTGATTGGGAGTTTGGGTAGGAGAGAAAGGAGACGCGGACTGAGTGGCGACTGGCGTCAGAGCCGGTGGTGTTTTGCCATGACCGTTGGTTCGGCGAAGGATGGCTTTGACGCGGGCGGTGAGTTCGCGGGGACTGAAGGGTTTAACGAGATAGTCGTCACCGCCAATTTCGAGTCCCACGACGCGGTCGATCTCGGCGGCGCGAGCGGTGAGAAAGATAATCGGCACCTCGGAACGGGTGCGGATGCTTTTGCAGAATTCGAAACCCGACCCGTCAGGCAGGCCGATATCGAGCACGACGAGGGCGAACGATTGGTTGGAGAGGGCAGCCAGTCCGGCCTGGCCGGTGGCGCACCAATGCGGGTCGAAACCCTCGGTTTTCAGAGCATAGATGAGCGTGTCGGCAATGGCGGGCTCGTCTTCGATGATAAGAATTTTTTGGGGCACGCGGAAAAGTCGTACTCAAAGTGGTGGAGTGGTAGCGGAAGCAGGTCAATGCGGTGAGCAGTCCGACCTGCAAGTTGCGAGGCCGGTCTCGGGCGATGGCACGTTGATTCAATGGGCGGGAAGAGAGCGCGCAGCCGAAGATTTTAGAAAAAATTTACAACGCCAACTCTCCCGTCGTTTGGAGGAGAGGAAGAACCCCTAGACGCAGGCTTGGCACTTTAGATTTGTGCGAAAAGAGCCGATAAAACCGGATACATCTATGACTGGCACCACCACGGACACTGCGATTAAAGAACGAGTACTGCGTCTGGCGCGGAAACTGCCGACATCGCCCCATATTTTTGGGCGCTTGGGCATGTTATTGGGCAATATGGACGCTGACGTCGAAGACATTGTGAAACTGGCTTCGGTTGACGCCGGTCTGACGGCTCGGGTGATCCGCATGAGCAACAGCGTATTTTTCCGTGGCGACACGGCGGTTAGCACCCTCGGCGAGGCGATTGGCCGCGTGGGTTTTCGCGAAGTGCACAAGATCGTTGGTGTGGCCATGACCGATCAGGTGTTCCAAAGCGGTTTGCCGGTTTATAACCTCACGGCGGCCCAAATGTGGGAAAACTCCGTGGTGACAGCGCTCGCGATGACCAAGCTCGCTGCGGCTTCAGCCGAAGACGAGGGCATGGCTTATACGGTGGGTCTGTTGCGCCCGGTGGGAAAATTGATTCTCGATACTTTGCTTCAGATCGAACAGCCCGGGGTGCAATGTCCGGAAACGGCAAACTTCGATCTGCCCTCGTGGGAACGCGCTTGGGCTGGCATTACCAGCAACGACGTTGGCGCCATGATCCTTGAGGAATGGCGCATGCCCGAGAGCATGCACCACGCGGTGCGCGGACACTACAAACCCGATGATGCGGCGGGCCGCATGGGTGCGCTTTTGCACCTCGCGTGCTGGGTCACTCGTGAGATGGGCAAAGGTTTCAATGCTGAAAACAAGCAGTGGGACGTGAGCGAAGACGTGCTGGTCCGCGCCGGAATCGCGGCTGAGGCCGTGCAGAATTGCGTGCCTGAAACGCAGGAAGCTCTCGAGGAACTGAAGACCCAACTGAAAGCCGGCTGAGTCTGTGGTTGGACCAACTTGTAGCGGTTTGGATGGTTATATCCTCCGCTTTATATAGTGCTGCCTGGCTGCCGCCGGACACTTCGTTAAAATTCGAATTTTAGCCTGTCCGCCGTAGGCCGATTTACCTAGTTATCTCCTATGATGACTGCCCAAACCGCCCTCAGGGAACACATCCTGCGGCTGGCTCAAAAATTACCCACGTCCCCGCAGATTTTTGCGAAATTGTGCGTATTGCTGGACGACCTCAATTCCGATCCGGGTCGAGTGGTTGAACTCGTGGGCGTGGATACAGGACTGACTGCGCGCGTGCTGCGCCTCAGTAACAGTGTGTTTTTTCGCGGCAGCTTGTCGGTCGAATCGCTCAACGAAGCGATCAACCGCGTTGGTTTTCGCGAAGTTCATAAAATCGTCGGCATCGCGATGACGGAGCAGGCGTTCAAGGAAGGCCTGCCGGCTTATCATCTGGGCGCGAAGGAAATTTTTGAAAACTCCGTGGTCACCGCGCTCGCGATGGAACGCATCGCTGGCCAAGCCGGCGAAGACGAGCACGAGGCTTACACGGTCGGATTGCTCCGCCAGATTGGGAAACTTGTCCTCGGACGCATTCTCGCGAAGGAGCGTCCCGGCACCACCAGCCCGATGGTCGGCGATATCGCCGCGTGGGAGCGGGCGGAGTTCAACACCACCAGTCACGAAACAACCGCTATCGTGCTTGAAGCGTGGAAACTTCCGCCAGCCGTCTGCAACGGCATCCGCCATCACCACAAGCCCGAGGCCCACGAAAAGGACGGCCCGCTTGGCGCGATCATGCATCTGGGTTGTTGGGTAGCCGAACAACTCGGCAGAGGTTTGCCGTCCGAAGGCGCGATTTGGGAACCGACACCCGAACGACTGAAGCGTGCCGGAGTGAGCGAGAATTTTATCCGGGACTGCGTGGAGCAAACCGAGGTGGCGTTCGACAATTTGCGCCAACAACTCGGCATCGCCTGAGTCTCTACGGGACAAAATCCGACACCGCGCGCACTGCGAATGCAGCTTCGGCTTTGGAGCTGGCCATTAGATTTCCGACACGCACGATGAGTTGCCGGAATTTCACACGGGATGGATGGATAGAGATTTCCCTCAGTCAATTTCTGCGTGAAATTTGCCACGTAATACGCAGCTCCGTAGCACGCGTTAAGGTTTACTAAATAATCCCCTTAAAACCAACCTCGCATGAATAATAGGAATCCCGCAACTCCGCTTAGTACCAACCCCAAACTGCTGAAGTGGGTCGAAGAAATCGCCCAGCTCACCAAACCGGCTGCTATTCACTGGGTCGACGGATCCCAGGAGGAAAATGACGCCTTGTCCGACCTGCTCGTGAAGGCCGGCACTTACATCAAGCTCAACGAAAAACTCTGGCCTGGCTGCTACTACGCCAAGTCCGATCCGGGTGACGTCGCCCGCGTCGAAGAGCGCACCTACATTTGCTCGAAGAACAAAGACGACGCTGGTCCGACGAACAACTGGGCCGATCCTGTCGAAATGAAAGCCAAGCTCAAGGAGCTTTGCGCTGGTTCGATGGCCGGCCGCACGATGTACGTCCTCGCTTACTCGATGGGCCCGATTGGCAGCCCGATCAGCCAGATCGGCGTCGAGCTGACCGACTCCGCCTATGTGGTCACCAACATGCGCATCATGGCCCGCATCGGTTCGGCCGTACTAAAAGAAATCGACAAAGGCGCGTTCTTCGTTCCCTGCGTGCACACCGTTGGCGCTCCGCTGGCTCCCGGCCAGAAGGACGTCACCTGGCCCTGCAACAAGGAAAAATACATCACCCATTTCCCCGAAACCCGCGAAATTTGGTCCTTTGGATCTGGTTACGGTGGCAATGCCCTCCTCGGCAAAAAGTGCTACGCGCTGCGCATCGCTTCGACGATGGCCCGCGACGAGGGTTGGATGGCCGAGCACATGCTCATCCTCGGTGTTGAAAATCCGAAGGGCGAGAAGACCTATGTCGCCGCCGCTTTCCCGTCCGCTTGCGGCAAGACCAACTTTGCCATGCTCATCCCGCCCGCCAGCTTCAACGGCTGGAAGGTTTGGACCGTCGGCGACGACATTGCCTGGATCAAGCCCGGCAAAGACGGCCGTCTCTACGCGATCAATCCGGAAGCCGGTTTCTTCGGCGTGGCTCCCGGCACTTCCGACAGGACCAATCCGAACGCGATGAAGTCGCTCGCGAAGAACACCATCTTCACGAACGTCGGCCTCACTCCCGAAGGTGGCGTCTGGTGGGAAGACATGACCCCCACGCCTCCGGCCAAATTGACCGACTGGCAGGGCAAGGAATGGACGCCTGAAATCGCGAAAGCGACCGGCGCGAAAGCCGCTCACCCGAATGCCCGCTTCACCGCTCCGGCTTCGCAGTGCCCGACGATCGACCCGGCTTGGGAAAATCCCGAAGGCGTGCCGATCAGCGCTTTCATCTTCGGTGGCCGCCGCGCCACCACGATGCCGCTCGTATTCCAGTCCTTCAACTGGGCGCATGGCGTTTACCTCGGCGCCACGATGGGTTCCGAAATGACCGCTGCTGCCGCCGGCACCGTTGGCCAGGTACGCCGCGACCCGATGGCGATGCTGCCCTTCTGCGGTTACAACGTTTCTGACTACTTCGCCCACTGGCTGAAGATGCAGAAGAAGGTCAAATTCCTCCCGGCCATTTTCCATGTGAACTGGTTCCGCAAGAGTGCCGAAGGCAAGTTCCTCTGGCCGGGCTACAGCGACAACATGCGCGTGCTGAAGTGGATCGTCGACCGCGTCAACGGCAAGACCGCCGCCGTCGAGACTGCCATCGGCCTCATCCCGAAGTACGAAGACATGGAATGGACCGGCTTGAACTTCTCCAAGGATGACTTCGAGAAGGTCATGTCCTTCGACAAAGAAGCTTGGACCACGGAAGTCGTCAGCCAGGAAGAATTCTTCTTCAAGCTGCGCGACCGCCTGCCCAAGCAGTTGATCAACGAGCGCCAGCAACTCATTGCCCGCCTGTAAGCTCTGTCGATTGGTTCGTTATTTTACCAGCGCTCCGGCAAAACGCCGGGGCGCTTTTTTTATTATTTGGAATCCGTGCCGCCGCTTTTGCCGGGATCAAACGTCTTCACATAGTTCGCCAGCAGTCGGCGGTCGGCTTCGGAAAGTTTTTCGCCGAAGGCCGGCATGCGCTCGTTGCCTCGTGCGTCCGGTTTACCATTGGTGATGGAATCAAAAACCCGCTCGGGTGTGAGTCGTGCCTGAAGGGTGGCCGACGTAAGGTCGACGATCTTCAGTTTTCGCCCCATTTTGGTGTGCCCCCGACCATCTTCACCGTGACAGCGAACGCAGTTCTCCACGAAGAGCTCGGCGCCTGCACCGGCCGCCGAGGCAGGCAATGCGACGGATCCGATTAAAACTATTAGGAAGAGCGTGTGGATTGGAAGCAGGCGAGACATGAGGAATTTCAGAGTTGGTATTGAATTTTCGCATACACGATGTGCGCATGGAAGTCGTTGCGACCGGCGAAGGTTTTGTCGCGGTTGCTTGCGTAGGTGTATTTCAACGTGAACCGAACGCGCTCGGAGGGCTTGACGGTGTAGGTGAGCGACGCGTTATCCGTCTTTTGCTGCGAACCATAGGGCTGCGAGGTGCCGGAGTTGTCGTTGAAGCCATTCGCGTGATAGAGCGAATAATCGGCGTAGACGTCGCTGGTTTTGGTCAGCGCATAGCCGACGGAGAACGATGCGTTGAAGTAGTTGTTGTCCGAATTGAGCACGATCGAGGCTGCAGGCGTGGCGAGTTGATCGTACACCAGGCTGCCGGAGCCGGTGAAGAAAAGCCGTGGCACCGGCGACCAATTGACGCTCTGGCTGATGATGTGCCCGGTGTAACGTCCGCTTTGCGTAGCGGGGATTCCGTCAAAGCGCGCGAACGAGCGGCCAAACTGGGCGTCATAGCGGGTGACGAGGCTAAGTGTTGCGTGGGCCCGCCACGAAGCGCGGAGATTGAAGTCGTGAAGATCGAAACGATGATTGCGCACGAAAGCCGGATATCGGTCGGCGGTGCCCGGGAGCGTGCTGTCAATTGGAGCTTTATAATAGTTATCCTGGACGCGGAAGAAATATTCCGAGGCAAATGTGAGCTTGGGGCGTGCGTACCAGTTGGCCGAAAGCGCATATTTTTCGAAATGGCGCGCGTAGTCCGTGCTGCGCTGGATCGATGGAACACCCGTCGCTGTTGGATAAAGCATTTCATCCAAATCGCCGAGAGCGGAACGCCATTCGCCGCGCAGATTATAAGTCCAGGACGGGAGGCCAGTGTAGCGGACGTCGAGAGTACCGGTGAGCTGATCTTCCTGTTTTTCCGAAGTGGCACCGGTATCGATGGCAGAGGTGACCAAATTATTTTGGACATTGGTCGCAACGAAAGTCGAAAGCGTGTCCTGGTGAAGATGCTGGTAGCGGAGGTCGGCCCGGGTCGTCCAATTTTTAAACGGCACGTACACCGCATTCAGATTGCCGACGTACTGCTTCAGATGCGTGCTGCCATCCAATCCGAGATAACCGATATCGCCAGCTTGGCGACGCGCGAAAACCGGATCGTAGATCGCGTCGTTGGCGGCTCCGAAGATGCGATTGCCCTCAAGCGCGGTGTCGATTGACGAGTACAAACCTCCAGCGGAAACGCGGAAGTTTTGGTTGAATTCATGCTCGACGATGGCGTGGCTGCTAAACAAGTCGGAATCGACAACTTCTCGGGTGGTGGAGACACGTTCCGCTGCAGCTTCGCCGGGGCGGCGGGCACTGTAGCGACGATTGTCCTGCTCGCTGCGCTCGTAGCGGGCGGCGATTTCCCAACGCTGTGGACCGACGCTTCGGCTGATTTCGGCGACAAGGATCTGCCGGATCTCGTCCATGCTCAAACTTGCGGGTACAATCGCTTTCGAGCCGGCACCGCCCGTGAGATTGGTTTCGCCCAACTCGGTGCTGGATTTGGTCCCGCGTCGCCCGTGGCGTTCGTAGCGGAGGAGAATTTTTGGACGATCTTCTTTGGCCAGCCCGATTTCGAGCCAAAGCTGGTCGCGCTTGGTCGCCAGACCCGGGTCGTAAAGATTGAAAAACGTACCGGTGGGAAGAAACGTACGGCCGGTGCCATTGTAGTAAGTCGTGTACTCGTTGTAACCGAAGTTCGAATACAGCCCGCTCGTGTGATTCCAGCGCCCGGCAAAGCGATAGTCGTCATCTCCTGGTAGGAGGTGGCCGTCGAGCGAAAGAGTGTAGCGATTGTTTTCCCGCGAGTAGCGAAAATCTTCGAGCCCGCCGGAAAAACCCGTGCGTCGGCGGAAAAGCTCCTGGAAGGCGGCTTTATTACCGGAAACGCTGGCTTGTGTCGCGGACACGGCGACGAGGCTATTCGTGTCGATGGAGTTGTCTGCGTCGGTAGCGGCCTGCGCAAGCGCTGACACCGAACCAATTGCAAGGAATAGCCTCAGAGTCCATCGGGACAGTGGCGTTTTGTGCGGGAAGGAGCCGAAGATGGGCATATTTTGCATGTTAGGCCTTTCTTCTAGTAGCGGAGGGTGGAGTTAGCCTGTGAGCCGTGAATGGCTTCGTGGCAGCCGGCGCTCCAGCAGGTACCGCGGGAAATAAGCGGGGCGTGATTTACGCCGCCGATGAGGATCTGACCGGGGCCGGTCTGTTGTTGAAAATGGCACTGTAGGCAGAGCGCCTGGTTTCGCGCCTTGAGCATCTTCTCGTTCACCGAACCATGTGGATTGTGGCATTGTACACAGCCCTCGCGGACGGCCTCGTGTTCGAATACGAACGGCCCATGCTGGGCCCGGTGGCATTTCACGCAGGTATCGTTTGCGGAGGCGAGCTGCGTGCCCTTGCCGAGCACAGCGTCGCCCTTGTGCGGATTGTGGCAATCTCCGCACGACATTTTGCCGGCGAGGATTGGGTGGGCGTGCGGAAGTGCGGCCTCGGATTTTTTGTCGAGATGGCACTGAAAACAAGCCTCTGGCGATTGTTTCGGGTTTACGATGGTGCCGGCTCCGCCTCCGCTCTTCACGTGCAGGCTGGCCGGCCCATGGCAGCTTTCGCAGCCGGTTTCGGCGACCTTGGTGGTTGAAGCATTTAGATTGGCATGGGTTGCATCGTGAAAAGTGCCTGTGATGTTTTGGTGGCACTGGGCGCATTCCTGGCTGCCCACGAAGACCGCTCCGGCAATCCGGGGTGGAGCAACCACGCTTCGATTCACCGAGGTGCAGGCGATAAGGACGACGAGGGCGTAGTAAAAACCAGCGGAAAGAAGTAAATGTCTCCAGCGGCGGCGTGCGGGCGAGGTATTTTGCATGCTCTTCACGGATTGGTGGCTTGTTGCCACTGAGAGCAAAACCGTGTCTTGCGCGGGCGAAAGACGCTTTAAGTAACCGAACCGTTACCCTTGCACAAACACCGTGTGCGGCGCGTCAAAAACGCAGCGTCAACTGTCCCGCCAGCACGTGACCGAAGTCCCTCCCGCTGTCTTCCGTGCGAATGAGCGAAAACTGAGCCTTGGCCTGAAGATGGGCGTTGATGCGGAAGACCGGAGCAAATTCTAGCGACGAAACATCGCGCCCCCATCGAATTTTTTCATCCGGCGCGACATGGATCTTTCCGTACAATTGCTGTCCCAGGCGGACCCCGCAGAAAAAACGCGCGGTGACTTTGTATCGGGTTTCCAAATACCACGAAAAGACCTCGGCTGCGTCCTGGTGCGGAATTTCAAATCGCGCCGCGAACGCCTCTGCCCAGACCTGCCAGTGATGCCAGGCAAAACTCGCATCCGCTCCGGTCGTGATCTGGCGGTAGTCGCGCAATTGGGCGCCACTTGGAAGGTGGGACCTGCTGTCGGATTCGAGATAAGTGCCGGTGCTCGCGGAGACGCCCAGTTCCCAGCTTGCATTTGGTTTGTAACCAAGGCGCGTGGCCAGCGCGGGCGTTTCCCGCAGGCCATGGGTGGTATTCCAACGGTAAGGACTGGCGGACAGGGCGGCATTTTTTACCTCGGCGGCGACACTGAACGGTCCGGAGAGCCAGAAAAGCGCCGCCCCCGAACTATAAGATGGGCCCCAAATAATCGGCTGGCGAAAATGTTGATCAGACTGTTCGCGATTCGCGGCCGGACGTGGGCGAACATGTGACCAGCGCAGTAAGTAGGAGGGGGACAAAGCGGGTTCACTTTCCCAAATGCCCGTCAAGTGGGAATAGGGAAGCGGCGCCGTGATGAAGGAGTTTTCCCAGGCGTTGTAACGCCGGGGCCAGGCGCCGACGACGGTGGCGAATTTGCCCGCTTGGATTGCAAAATCGCCGAGGGAGGCGCGTACTGCGCAGGCGCCGATCCTGGCGCGCAGGCCTTGGTCGCTGCCGGGGTCGTAGCCATCGTCAACCCGAACTTCGGTAAAGAAGTAAATGTATTTCCAAAAACGGGCGTCGAGCCAGAGCTTCAGTCTTCCTGCGTCCAGCTTCGTGTCTTCGGTGTAGACCGTACTTTCATAGGGCAACGTCAGTGAATAAGCCTCGGCTTCGACCGTGCCGCTCACCCGAAAGACGAGATTCTCATCCTCTGAAGAAAAACGCAGGGTATCGCTTGCGCGGTCCAGCTTGTCGTCGAAAGAAGCGAAAGCCGAACCTGCGCAAACCAACAAGCCGAGCAATGGGGTGAGCAGGGGTTTCATTTTTATGCCGGCGTGGGATCTTATTTCACACGGACAAAACTGACGGCGAATTCAGTCCAGTCGTCTTCGGAGTGCAAGAGTTTCAATTCCCCCTTGTGCAGGCGGGCGAGTTCGCGTGCGAGGTTCAACCCCAATCCGTGCCCGGGAATGTTTTCGCCGACGCTGCCGCGATGAAAGCGCTCGAAAATGTGTTCGCGGGCTTCGGGTGCAATCGTCTGACCCGTATTGCCGATGATTAAATGGACCGTTGCATCGACCGTCTCCGCGCGGACCTGAACGCGACCGTTCGGCCGGTTGTACTTGCAGGCATTTTCCAGCAGGTTTTGCAGAATCAAATTCACATAACGTTCTTCGCCGGAGATGTAGAGTCCTGGCGGAACGGTCGTAGAGACCCTGAGTTGCATGGAATCGGGCAGGGCGCCCAAGTCATCGATCCAGCGCGACAACAAAAGCGAAAGATCGACTGGCGAAAAATTAATCTGGAGCCGGCCCGCTTCCATCCGTGAGAGCAACAACAAGTCCTCGATGACGTTGGTGAGGCGGTAGGTTTGGTGAACGAGGGCATCGAGCTCGTTGCACTGATCTTGGGTAAGATGAGGTTTAGCCAGCAATTCCTCGAGGTCGGCTCTAAGGACTGCAACGGGGGTCTTCAGTTGATGCGAGGCATCGGCGGAAAAACGTACCGACCGCTGCAGTTCGCGGTTGGTGGCCTCCAAGGCCAATTCAGCCTGGAGACGTAGGGCGCGATTTTGCACGGAGTCCTGCACGATCGATTCGACGGGCCTGGCCAGCCTCAAGGCGAAGAATCGGCTCAAAAAATATCCAACGGCTATCACCAATAATCCAGCCCCTATGATGCGCCAGCGCAGCATGGTCAGTTGCTCGTGTAAACGGGTGAGCGGAAGAACGGAGATTTCCACGGCAACCGGGTAAAGCGAATGGGGATTTAGCGTCTGTCGAAAAAGAAGGCAGGGCTCGCCAAAAACATCGACTCGCAATCCCTCGTTTGAACCGTTTTCCCTTGCGAAGGCCGCTTTCACCGTCGCTTCAATCAAAGTCGTGTTCGCCACCGTTTGACCAAGCGGATAATAGCGGTCGAGTGTATAGACGCCGTTCTCGAATTTTTCGATTTTGGCGGGATCGACTGGATCGAAACCGAGAACGAGGGCGGCAATGGGCGTTCCCGTCTCCGTGGAGATCACAGGCATGGCCACAATTTCATACAACCGGTCCGCTCCGTTGCGTACGGATTGTGGGATATAACCGAGTTGAGATTGCGAGGGCAGTTCCGGCAGCGAAAGCCGGCTTTCCTCATCATCGGAGAGTGAACCAATCGCTCCGGCATCGGAGGGCGGGATCAGTTTACCATTGGTGCCGAGAAAGCGGTAAAACTTGGCTTTGAGTCCGGGTGTGGCGGCATTTTCCGGGGTTTCGATAATATCCCTCAATTCCTCGCGCGCACTCGGATAGAGAAGATCGAGCGCATTGTCTTCCAGCGCCGCGTGGATTCGCGCTTTCTTCACCAGCGTGCGGCAACGTTCCAAAATGGCCGCGCGGCGGATCTCCTGCGCGCGTCTCAACGAATCGATGCGTTCCTTGAACGCGACGTGAGTGGTTCGTTCGAAGTCGTCCGCCGCTCGCTTCTCGGCGAAATAGAGCACGCCCGCCGTGGCGCCGGTGACCGCCAGCATCAAGGCGAGAAGCACGCTGCGGCGAAAAAAATAGGCGCCCGGCTCCTTTGAGGGAATCGCTTTCACGGAAAGTCGCCGCGTACCACCGAACCTGATGAAAGATCCACTTCCTTCTCAAGGGTGGTTTTGCTATTCAGCCAGGCCTTGAGCTTGTAGTGACCGGGCGGCAGCCCGGTCATCTTGAAAGTGCCGTCTGCGCCGGTCAGCACGAAGTGGGGCGTATCCAGCACGAGGATAATCGCCCGCATGTGCTCGTGAATTTCGCAGCGGAGCGTGACAAGGCCGGGTTTGTCGAAAATTTCAGAGGGAATCGGGCGTTCGTCAGGACGGTAACGCCCGAGATCGAACCGCTTGGCCGGAGAGTAGGAGAAGATATTGTGGAATGCCTTGTCTTCGTTGGGAAACTCGACGCGCGTGCCGACCTGAATCGGCAGAACGGCGGGAATGAAGGTATAATCTTTTTGAACAACCTGCGCTTTGGGAAGTTCGTTTGGTTTTGGAAAACTGCCTTCAAGATAGACCACGGCGGTAGGCGGATCGATGCTCACCACGCCGCTGTTTGTAATGACTTCGTAACGTTGCTGCATGACGGTCCGACGGGCGGCTTTTGGCAATTCGACGCGTCCTTCAATCGTGGCTGTGGACGGCTCTTCAGAACGGCCGAGGGAGGGCAGCGAAGAAAGAGCGAGAACGACGAGAATAGCTGGAGTTGGAATTTTCATCGAAAGGGACAGCGAAGCGTTAAGCGGGCGGAGGCCGGAGCGAATATCCCACGGAACGAATGGTCGTGATCAGCGGCACCGAAAAGCCCTGGTCGATTTTTCGCCGCAGGCGGGCAATGAACATCTCGACGGTGCGTGTGTCGTATTCGTAGTCACGCTGCCAGACCCGCTCGCAAAGTTCGGTGCGGGAAAAAACGCGGCCGGGTTCTTGTATCAGCACTTGCAATACATCGAATTCCCGCGGCGAAAGCGTAATGGACTGGCCCCCGCGGGAGACCTGCCGGTTGTGTACATCCATGACGAGATCCGCCACGCGATGAATGTCGCCGGTCGCGGGAGTCGTGCCGCGACGTCCGAGTGCCTCGATCCTGGCGCCCAATTCATCCATTGAAAATGGCTTTGAAAGATAATCGTCCGCGCCGGCCTTGAGGCCCTTCACGCGATGCTCGACCTCGGTGCGTGCGGTGAGGATGAGCACGCGGGCGGTGCGATTGGCTTCGCGCAACCGACCGAGAAGGGAAAGTCCATCCATGCCTGGCAGGTTCAAGTCGAGAACAATGAGGTCGGGCGATTCGACAAGGGCTTTTTGCAACCCGGCGTTTCCGTCGTGCTGGGCGGTCACGAGATGTCCCTGGCGGCCCAGCGCTGACGCAATGTGCCGGGCGAGTTGGGGTTCGTCTTCGATCACGAGGATGCGCATGACTTTGGGGATGCCGAATAGTTTGTGGGGCGCGGATACTGGAGGAGCAAAAAAGTTCATGTTTGGTCAAAATGCAAACGTGAGCGCGTTCTTTGAGGCATCCCGCCGAAGGATGTCGACCGATAGAATGGTTCGGTAAAGCAGGTAACACGCCTGTTACGATGTCGGGCTTTATACACGGCACACTCTGGACATCTTAGCATTGAAAATGAATGCCGAGGTTTGCTTTCGTGTGCTCAAAAAGATCGCCGTAGGAATTACGGTTGTCTTTGTGACGCTGCAATTTTTCCGGCCGGACCGCCCGCCGTTGCCGACTTCGTCGCAAGAGGACTTGATTACTGTCCATCCTCCACCGCCGGGAGTTCGGGAAACACTTGTGAGCGCCTGCTACGACTGCCATTCGAACCAGACGCGGTATCCATGGTATGCATCGATTCAGCCGGTTGCGTGGTTTTTGGACCACCATGTGGAGGAGGGGCGAATGCACATCAATTTTTCGGAATTCGGGGGACTTCCACCGCGCCGGGCCTTGCAAGTATTGGAGGCTTGTGGTGACGAAGTCGCGGAGAAAGGCATGCCTTTGTGGAGTTACACGCTTGCCCATCCCGAGGCGCGGCTGACCGAGGCGCAGCGTGCGGACCTTGTAGCATGGGTGACGAAATTAGCGGACGAATCCCGGCAGAAACTCTCAAAACCCGAACCAATACCATGAGGTATTGTCGAAAATTTTCAGCCGCACAAGCCCGGGTCCTGCCCGGCGCACCGAGACTACCTGCGCCGGACGCCAAGGAGGTCTTGAATCCTACGGCTGAAATAGAAAGGCGAGAGAGCGTGTGTGCTCTCTCGCCTGAGATTGAGAGGAAGAATTCCAGAGCTTAGCTCGCGGGGGCCGGGACCGGCGCAGGCTGGTTGTTGTCCATGTCGGCCTTATCTTTTTTCAGCTCTTTCACGTCTTGGTGACGTTCGGCCTTGTCCTTCCTGAGTTCTTTGGCGTCCTGCTTGCGCTCTTTCTTTTCCTTGCGGAGCTCGCGCGCGTCCTTGTTGCGGTCGGCGCGGTCCTTGTGAAGGTCGGAGTGATCTTCTTTGAGATCCTTGCGATCCTCCTTCAGGTCGGCGCGATCTTCCTTGATGGCCTCCTTGTCGCCGGCTTTGAGGTCCTGTTTCAGGTCTTTCTTGTCCTGATGAATATCGACCCGATCGGATCGAACATCGGCGCGATCAGCACGGATTTCCTTTTGGTCGCCAACCAGTTCTTTTTTCTCGGCGTGAATTTCCTTCTGATCCTGGACCAATTCTTTTTTGTCCTGGTGGATTTCTTTTTGGTCTTTCGCGATCTCGTGTTTATCGCGGCGGATTTCTTTTTTCTCGCGACGCGTTTCGGCTTGGGCGGTGGCGAAGGCAACCGAACCGATTGTTAGGATGCAGAGCAGGGTTTTGATTTTCATGATTGGAATGTGTTAGGGACAACAGCTGACCGGCGTTTGGCGTTTAGGTTCAACGCCGGCGCGTTCTTTCTCCACATACGCGAACGCCGAACGAAATGTTACCGGCGAAATAAAAAACCCGGGCTACACGGGACAATATTCTATCAGCGAAGCGCTTCCAGCACGGTGGATGGCGTCAGGAGCTCGGGCAGCGCGATGGGCTCGGCGACGCCGGGCTTGTAGATGAGATTGAACGGCACGGCGCTGCGGCCGTATTTTGCGAGTTCGGCGGTAATGGCTGGGTCCTGATTGGTCCAATCGCCTTTTAACATGACGATGCCGCGTTCTTTGAATACCCGCTGCACTTCAGACGAACCGAAAACGACGCGTTTATTGGCCTGGCACGTGGCGCACCAGCGGGCGGTAAAGTCGACGTAGATCATTTTGCCCTGCGCCTGAGCCTCCGCTACGGCGGCTGGGCTCCATTTTTCCCACTTGAGGTCGGTTGGGGCGGCGGTGCGCGGCCAGCCGAACAAAGCGCCAGCAATAATAATCGCAGCACCTCCAATGAGACCGAAGCGGACGCGGCCGGGTTTTGCACCGGGTTGAGTGCAGCGTCCATACAGCCAAATCGCCAGCGCGATGAGGGTCAGGCCTAAGAGAGCGTTGAGGAGGGCGGTATCGGAGAGCTGTCCCGCAAGCACCCAGACTAGGTAGCCAACGGTTCCGTACAAAGGAAACGCCATGAATTGTTTGAAAGTCTCCATCCACGCACCGGGGCGGGGCAGGACTTTGATTGCGGCGGGAAAAATCGAGAGCAGCAGGTACGGAGTCGAGAGACCGATGGCGATTGCGGTGAAGATGGCGAAGGCCGCGGGGGTGGACATCGCGAGAGCTGCGCCGAGGGCGGGCGCAAGAAACGGGGCACTGCACGGTGTCGCGACCACCGTGGCGAGAATGCCGGTAAAAAAGGAGCCGGAATATCCCGACTTGGATTGAAGGTCGGAACCGACCGAGGTCGCGCGCAGGCCGAATTCAAACACACCGCTCATGTTGAGGCCGAACACGAGCATGACGGCGGCAAGTGCGAAAACAAACGCGGGTGACTGGAGTTGAAAGCCCCAGCCTAACTGACTGCCACCGGCACGAAGTATTGCGAGCAAGGTCGCGAGGGCCCAGAACGAGAGAAGTACGCCCGACGTAAAGATGAGGCCGTGGAGCGTGACCTTTTTGCGGTCGGAGCCGGCTTGGTTGACGAAGCCGAGAATCTTGATGCCGAGCACTGGAAAAACGCAGGGCATGAGGTTGAGGATCAATCCGCCGACGAACGCGAGCAGGAGCGTAGGCAAGAGACCTTTCGTAGAACCTTGTGTGGGAGCCGCGGCGGCGGAGAACGCCGTATCGATCGTAAGGCCGGAAGGGTGCGCCGGGTCGCCGTAGGCGAGCACGCCGAGGAGTTTCTCAGGTTTGCCATCGAACGACGGCGAAATGGGAAGTGTGAGGCGCAGTTGATTTCCGTTCTGCGCGACGGTTTGCGGGAGGTCATATTGAATCAGCGCGTCGGTGCTAAAGAAATGAGGATTGGGCAACGGCAATGAGCCACCGCTCAAGGCGAGCTCGACGGATTTGTCACGACGGGTGGCGGTGACCGTCCAACCGGCCGGCTTCTGTGGGGCCGGGATTTTGGCCAATGCCTCCGATAGCGTTTTGTTGGTGGTGGGTTGTTCGCTTTTGACTGGAAGGGAAAGGGAGACATCGGCTTCGCCGGGAATGCACGTTTCCTTGCACATCAGCCATTCGGCCTTGGCCTTGAGCTCAATTGTTTCCCCGATGGTCAGATTGGCGGGCGGCGTGAGCGTGAGGGGGAGAAGCAAGTCATCCTCATAACCGTTGCCGGTAACGGCGCCTGTGTGGTCTTTGAGCACCTTGGGCGTGGGCCATTGGATGTCGCTGGCGGCCCAGCCGGCGGGCAACTGCCACGTCAGCTTCGTTGGGTAGCCGGTTCCGGCATTGATCCAGTAGGTATGCCAATGCGGCTCGTGGATAAGGCGCAGTGCGACGGTGAATGGCCGCCCGGGTTGAATCGAAGTTTCTGAAGCGACGAGCGAGGCGGCAACTTGTGCGTGAAGGGCTGAGCCGAACAGGGGGAAACTGAGAAAGAAGGAGAGGGCGAGAAGGCGCAGCTTGGTAAGAGTCATGATGGCGGGAGGATAAATTTCTACGCTACGATACCCTGATTTGCAAAATTTGTGCGGAAAAATATTTAGTAAAACCATTAGGTTTAAGGAGAGGTTCGTTTTATTGCTCACGCCGTTATTGAGAGTGCAAATCAATAACGGACGCGGTTTCCAAGCGGGGTGGAGTGGTGATCGAGGCTTAGGTAGTTGAGACAGGGACTCAAGTGCGTTCAATACAGGCTCGGTGACCTCTTAAAAATTAGCGATTAGATATTGTTAAGTTAAGAATAGGTCGGTCAATTGTTGGTAAAGATAATATTATATGGGGGAGTGAAATTGCTAATGGGAATAATTTGTCCCAATTGCGTTGTTTCACCCCACCATGGATTTCGCGTCTTCACTCCATATGCCCCTGCGGGTTCGTGCTTCGGTTGTCGCATTGTGTTTGTTGTTCACGCATCCGCGCGGAGCACGCGCCGAAGACAGCCTCAGCATCAAAGCGCAATCGTGGCAGGAGGATAAAGACCGCATTCGAGTCGATTCCCAATATGCCCAGATCGAAAAAGACATTGGGACGGACACGCATCTGAAAGTGATGGGCCTGCTGGATTCGATCGCGGGGGCGACTCCGACGGGGGAGCGTCCGCCGGCAGGCAGCAAGATTGTGCCAAAGGCCGAAATGGAGGATCGTCGCAAGGCCTGGACGTCGGATCTTTCCCACCAGTTTTCCAGAATAAACCTATCGATTGGTTATGGCGTGAGCCGCGAGAGCGATTATGTATCCTACGGTTGGTCGGCCAACACGGTCACTGACTTTAACGATAAGAACACGACGGTAACACTCGGCTACGGAGGAACGAAGGACACGATTTCCGAATGGAAACTGAACTGGACGAAGCAAAGGCATAAGGACGGGGCCGAATTTATCGCGGGCGTCACGCAACTGCTGAATCCCAATACGTCGGTGACGGCGAATGTTGTCTACGGAACATCCACGGGATTGATGAGCGATCCGTATAAAATCGTTTCGACGACGCGGCTCGATGTGGACCCGGGGTTTTATTACACACCGCCGGAAAATCGTCCGGAGGAGCGGCAGAAGATCAGCATTTTCCTCGGAATGAATCGTAACTTTGAACGGCTCAACGGCGCGGCCGATATCTCATACCGGCATTATCACGACAGCTTCGGCATCACCAGCCATACCACGAGTTTGGTGTGGCTGCAGAAGTTCGGTGAACATCTGATCGTGCAGCCGTCCATTCGTTATTACCGGCAGTCGGCGGCGGATTTTTATTATTATAACCTGGATCGTTCGCGGATCACGACGTCCTACGAACCCCGGCTTGGGGAAACGGGTACGGGCAAGGCGCCGTTTTATTCTTCCGATTACCGGCTGTCGTATATGGAGACGATCGATCTGGGCATCAAAGTGGTGTGGAAAATCACCAGCTGGCTTTCGATCGATGCAAACTACGATCGCTACGTCATGAAGGGACTCGATGGGCTGACCCCAAAGGACGCCTATACCAACGCAAACATGTTCATGGGCGGGATAAAGCTGTCGCGCTAAACCGAACAACTAAAATGGAGCTAACTGCACAAATCTCTGCCAACTCCCGGGCATCGGGGCGTACTTCGTCCGCGGTGAGTGAGGAGCTACGTGTGCTCGGGTGGAATGCGCTCGGTACGCGTTGCGAAGTGCAATATGTCTGTGGCGACGAACATGCGGCGCATATTTTTGAAAGCGAAGCGGTCAGTTGGGTGGCTGCGTTTGAGGCGAAATACTCGCGTTTTCGTTCGGATAGTCTGGTGAGCCGAATCAATGCGGCAGCGGGACTCGATTGGTTGCCGGTCGATGCGGAGATGGAGATGTTTTTGGACCTAAGCGGCTCGTTGTATCAACTCACGCAAGGGGTCTTGGATGTGACGGCGCTTCCGCTGATGCGCCTGTGGGATTATCGGGTAGCGATTCCGCGAATTCCCAGCGAGAACGAGATTTTAGCGGCGAAGCGATTGGTCGGCTTTCAGAAAATTCAACGCAGGCCCGGGCTCGTTCGTTTACCGGAGGTGGGCATGGCGCTCGACTTTGGCGGTTGGGGAAAAGAATACGCGGTCGACATTGTGGCGCAGATCGCACGCAAACATGGTATCGAAAGAGCGCTGATAGATTTCGGGCACGATATTTTTGCTTTGGGTGCCGTGCCGGGAAAACCGGCCTGGCATATTGGTCTGGAAGATCCGGCGCGTCCGGGTGCTGCCTGCTGGAGCAGTGTGGCGGCGCGTGACATAGGCGTGGCTTCTTCGGGCGACTATATCCGCGGATTTACGCTCAACGGAAAACGCTATGGTCACATCGTCGATCCGCGCACGGGCTGGCCGGTGGCAAATGGTTGTAGGCAGGTCAACGTGATCGCCAAGGCGTGCGTGCAGGCCGGCGCGCTATCGACGGCGGTTTTCATTCTCGGTCCGGAAGCGGGCCTTAAAATCGTGCAGGATCTCATGACCGCGGAAGCTTGCGTCGTGACCGATCAGGAGCGTTACCAAACCAGAGGATTTTATCGTTATGTCGTTACTAAATAAAAAAATCGCAGCCCTGTTTTTTTCACTGCTGGCGCTGGCTTCCACGGCCTTCGCTGACGTAAAAATCGGTACACCGTTTCCCGATCTGGGAACGTTTAATCTCGAAGGCACGTTGCCCGACACGGCCGGGCGCGTGGTGATGGTGGATTTTTGGGCGACGTGGTGTTCCCCGTGTAAAGCGTCTTTTCCTGCGTACTCGACCATGCAAAAAGACCTGGCCGATCGGGGCTTCACTCTGATCGCGGTGAGCGTCGACAAGAAACCTGAAGAGTACGCGGCCTTTCTAAAAAAATTCGCGCCCGGTTTTGTTACCGTGCGCGACGGCGCGCAGAAACTGGTTGCCACCGTCAAAGTGCCGGGCATGCCGACCTGTTACCTGATCGATCGCAAAGGTGTGTTGCGTGAAATTCACACCGGGTATCACGGCGATGCCTCGGTGAAAGAACTGCGCGCAAAGATTCAAAAACTGTTGGAGGAACAGCCATGAAACGAGCCGCCTTCCTCATCTTTTGTTTTTTCCTTGGCGGTGTAGGCTTGGTGTTGTCGGGTTGCACGACGGTGCAGCCTTGGGAGCGTGCGACGCTGGCCGACTACACCATGCGACCCGACCGCGACGGTCTCGCGACGGCCATGACGGAACATATTTATTTTTCGCGCGAAGCCTCCTCGGGAGGACGCGGTGTCGGTGGCAGCGGTTGTGGCTGCAACTAACTTTTAAGAAGAAACAAAAGAGGAGGCACATCTGTCATGAATCTCTATTCGATCTATTTTCGGTTCCGCTGGGTGAACGTGCCCTCCGTTTTATTGGTGCTTTTGCTGCAACGCATGCCCGTGCTCCGGCTGTTCTTGCAGGCCGGGAACGTCTTTGAAAGCGGCGGCTGCGGAATGGTGATGAAATCGGTTTTCGCGCTTGCCGCGCTGGGTGCCTACAATTCCGTGGCAGGTGCGACGACTTTCAGTGTGACGCCGGCTGCGCCGACGAGCGGTCCGGCCGGCACGCAATTCTCCACCAGTGGGACCACGGACACGTCGATGAGCGTGAGTTTTTCGTTGTCGGGCGCTCCAGGCAGCCCGCGGTCGTGGAGCGTGATAGGTACGCTGCCAACCGGACTCAGCGTGACGGGAGGAAATCCGGTCAACGTGAGTTCGCCGTACAAGATGACTATCGCCGGTACGCCGACGACACAGGGAAGTTGGACGGTGACGGTGAAGGCATGGGAGAAAGCCAATACGAGTGGCAATTCGGTGAGTGCCACGTGCGTGCTCACGATCACCGCGGGCACGACGACGAGCCCGCCGAGTTTTACCACGCAGCCCCAAAGCGCTTCCACCAATGTAGGTGGTTCGGTAACGTTTACGGCGGCAGCATCCGGCTCTCCAGCTCCGGTTTTGCAGTGGTATCATGACGGCACTTTGCTTTCGGGGAAGACGGCGGCTTCCCTTACCCTTGCGAACGTCCAAACAGCCGATGCCGGCTCCTACACAGTAACAGCGACAAATTCTGCGGGCTCGGTCACCTCAAGTGTGGTTGTGTTAACGGTATTGACCGCTCCGTCGATCACGGCCCAACCGCAAAATGCGACGGCGACGGTTGGCGGCTCGACGACACTGAGCGTGGTCGCCTCGGGCCCTGCTCCGCTTAGTTACCAATGGAAGAAAGGCGGCGCGGTCATCAGCGGTGCAACCACAGCGAACTACACCATTTCCAATGTCCAGACATCGGATGCAGGCAGTTACACAGTGACGGTGAGCAACAGTGTTGGTTCGGTCACGAGCAATACCGCCACTCTGACGGTCAACAGCACGCCCTCGATCACGAACCATCCCCAGAGCTTGTCAGTGGTGGTAGGCGACAGTGTGCTCTTCTCGGCGACGGCGACAGGAAGCGCGCCCTTGAGCTACCAGTGGCAAAAAGGTGGCGCGCCAATTGGTGGAGCGACGTCGGCGACTTATTCGATTCCCAGCGCGCAATTGAGCGATGCGGGCAACTATACCGTGGTGGTAACCAATGGTTCAGGCTCTGTGACCAGCAATGCGGCGATTTTGTCGGTTTTGGCCAGCGCTGTCGCACCGTCAATCACGACACAACCGCAAAGCGTCACCGTCACCGTGGGCGCCGGCGCAACTTTCACCGTCGCGGCCACAGGAACGGCCCCGTTGACTTATCAATGGAAGAAGGCTGGTGCGGCGATCAATGGTGCGACGTCCGCAACTTATACGATACCGGTCGCGCAGCTGACCGATGCCGGAAACTATACCGTGGTTATTACGAATGGTACGGGTTCAATCACTAGTTCGACGGCGACGCTCGCCGTCAGTCCCGCGCCCGCCGGACCCGTTATTGCGACTCAGCCGACCAGTCACTCGGTGGCCAGTGGCCACGATGTGAGCCTTGTGATATTCGCCACCGGATATCCGGCGCCTACCTACGCTTGGTATGTTTCGGCAGACAATGGAGCAACATGGACAGCGATTTCTGACGGAACCAACTACGCAGGGGCAACGACCTCGATCTTGACAGTGAAAAGCGCGACGTCGTCCCTGAATGGTTGCATGTATCGCTGTACGGCGACCAATGCCACAGGATCGGTCAATAGCTTTGTCGCCACGCTTACTGTGAGCTCCACGGTTTTGCCTGCGCCTTCGGGATTGGTTGCAAGCGCGTCGGGGACGCTGACGGTTACCGATTCATCGAATAACACAATCCAGACCATAGGGACAAATTGGGTGATGACATCTCTCGCCGGCACTGCGGGCCAGCAAGGGTCGACCGATGCGACGGGAGCGGCGGCCTTGTTCCGGCAGCCGAACGGCATCGCGATGGACAGCGCTGGAAACCTTTATGTCGCCGATACTGGGAATTCGATCATCAGGAGAATTTCCGCGGCGGGGGCCGTTACGACGGTGGCAGGCTCTTCCTCGAATCAAGGCTACCGCGACGGCGCCGGTACGACGGCATGGTTTAACTCGCCGGCCGCATTGACCGCCGATGGCGTCGGCAATGTCTACATCGCGGATTCCGGCAACGCGGTGATCCGTAAAATCGCGGTGGACGGAACCGTGATAACCTTGGCGGGCGCAGCTGGTTCGACTGGGACCGCGGACGGTGTGGGGAGTGCGGCGCGTTTCAACCAGCCCTCGGGCATTGTCGTCGACGGTGCGGGCAATCTCTTTGTCAGCGACACCTACAATCAGACGATCCGCAGAGTGACTGCGGCGGGCGTGGTCACCACACTGGCCGGGCTGGCCGGCGTGAGCGGCGCTACCGATGGTCCGGGCGCGTCGGCATCGTTTAATCAGCCGCGTGGTTTGTGTCTCGATGCCTCGGGAAATCTTTACGTGGCGGATACTGCGAATTCGGCGATACGAAAAGTGACGCCGACAGGCGCGGTCACGACCTTTGCGGGGCTTTCGACCATCTCAGGTCTGCTCGACGGAACGGGGACCAATGCATGGTTTAATCAGCCACGCGACGTGAAGATCGATTCATCGGGCAATCTCTATGTGGCCGACACGGGCAATGCCGCCATCCGCAAAATCACTCCGACTGGCGTGGTGACAACCGCATCGCTTTCGGTAGCGAGCGCCAACCCGGGTGATGGTTTGTCTTCGTCTTCCGGTTCGGGAACTGCCGCGACTGAAAGCGGACCGGTGCCGGGAAAGGCTGGCGCGGGTGGCGTGCCAGGCTGGTTCGGCATAGGCTGGCTGATTTTAGCGATGAGTCGCTGGTTGATGCACCGCCGGCTTCGGCAGACGGGCTGAAACATTCTGGACGTTGGAGAATAAAAAAGCCGCCCTTGGGGCGGCTTTTTTTAGTGGAGACGAAAGGCAAATTTTAAGAGGCGAGCGCAAATCCCTGAAAATTCTGCTTAGGCGGCGAAGACGAATTTGGATCTTCCGAATGGCGCCGACCGGCGATCAGTTGATCGAGATCCCTGACGACCTGATGCAGTGTTTCAGCTTGAGATTGCAATTCGGTGGAAGCGCTGGCGGTCTCTTCGGCACTTGCGGCGTTGGATTGCATGACTTTTCCATGTCATTCATGGCGGCTCTCAGCTCGGCCATGAGCTTGAAGCCGTCGTCGAGTCCGTCCAGCCCACGTGTGGCGGAGACATCGCTCAGGAATTGTTGAACCTGTACCGTGTGGAGTTGCATCCCTTTGACCAGCAGCGCAGATTGCAGTCCGCGCTCTTTTGCCGTGTGCACCGTTGTGCGGACCGACCCGGCGAGCAGGGAAAGCAGGACGATCACCAAAATGACTACAGCCATCGGAATCACGATGCTTCCAACGAGCTTTGCTTTGAGGGACAACGACTTCATGGCGGTATTGTCTCTAATTATCGGTTTTTTTGGCGGGCGGTGTAGGTATAAATAGGGTGGTTCACTTATGCCTATAGCACAGAGGAGGAAAGCGACGACTTAGGTTGGCCATTGTTGAGGCGGAAGGGGTGCTTTCGGCCATGTTTTCCCGGACGGCAATAAAAAGGCCGCCCCGATAAAAGGGCGGCCTTTTTGGTGTGTAACGGTCTGTGGGCTGGAAACTCGCTTAAGAGTTTTCGAATTGTTTTTCCATTTCCTGCAGTTCCTTCGACTCGCGTTTGCTCTGCCAGACGGCCCAGCCAATGGCGAAGGCGCAGACGAGGGCGACGAGTCCGCCGATGATGCGGGACTGGGTGCCAGTGAGAACGTTGAACTTGATCACGACGCCGAGGGCGAGCAGCGAGACCATGTTCATCACCTTGATGAGAGGATTGACGGCCGGGCCGGCGGTGTCCTTGAGCGGATCGCCAACGGTGTCGCCAGTAACGGCGGCCTTGTGCGACTCGGAGCCTTTGCCGCCGTAGTTGCCGTCTTCAATGAATTTCTTGGCATTGTCCCACGCGCCACCTGCATTCGCCATGAACACGGCGACGAGCTGACCGGTGAGAATCATGCCGGCGAGGAAACCGCCAAGAGCCTGAGTGCCGAGGAAGAAGCCCACTGCAATGGGGGTAAGGATGGCGAGGAATCCGGGCCCGATGAGTTCCTTCTGGGCGGAGGCGGTGCAGATATCGACGACACGACCGTAGTCGGGTTTCTTTTTGCCAGACCAGATGTCGGCGTCGCGGAACTGAACGCGGCATTCCTTCACGATGAGGAACGCGGCGCGACCGACGGCGCGGATGAGCATCGAGCTGAAGAGAAATGGGACGGCGCCGCCGATGAGGAAGCCGATGAACACCATCGGATGAGCGACAGTGAGCTTGCCGGCTTCTTCGAGATACTGGGCGGTGGTCATCTGTGAGATCTTGTCTTCGGAGCCGACGGCGATGACGGCGATGAACGACGAGAAAAGCGAAACGGCCGCAATGACGGCAGAACCAATGGCGATACCTTTTGTTTCGGCTTTGGTGGTATTACCCACGGCGTCGAGATCGGCGAGGATCTGGCGGGCGCGTTTGTAGGAACCCTTTTCTTCTTTTTCCATCGCTTCGGCGTCGTAACCCATTTCGCCGATACCGTTGGCGTTGTCGGCGACGGGGCCGAACACGTCCATCGAGATGGTGTTGCCGGTCAGCGTGAGCATGCCGATGCCGGTCATGGCGACGCCATAAGCGACGAACAGCGGAGGCGTGCTGGCGTAGCAAAGGAACGAGAGGAGGATGGCGACCGCGATGACGACGACGGTGGCGACGGTCGATTCATAACCGACGGCGAAACCTTGAATGATGTTCGTGGCATGACCGGTCTGGCAGGCTTTCGCGAGCGACTTGACCGGCGCATGGGTCGTGTGGGTGAAGTAGCTGGTGACCTTGTTCAACGCGATCGCGAGCACGACGCCGATGAAGCAGGTGATGACCGGACGCATGTCGAGGCCAGCGACACCGAAATTGGCCCAGACGGGAAGTTGGGTCGGGTCGCCATTCGGGAAACCGGCGGCGGCGCTGGCATTGCCGGCGAGATACGCGGCGTCAAATTTCAAGTAGGCGAGACCGAGGCCGATGAAGCCCACAACCGAAATGAAAGAACCAATCCAGAAGCCGTTGTGCACGGACTTGAGGGCGGTGTCGGATGTGTCATTGGCACCGGCTTTGACGGTGTAAGTCGAGATGATCGAACCAAGAACACCGATACCACGAACGAGGAGCGGGAAAATAACGCCCTTGTGGCCGAAGGTCGCGAGTCCGAGGATCATGGCGGCCACGATGGTGACTTCGTAGGACTCGAAGATGTCAGCGGCCATACCCGCGCAGTCACCGACGTTGTCACCGACGTTGTCGGCAATCGTGGCGGCATTGCGTGGGTCGTCTTCGGGGATGTTCTTTTCAATTTTGCCGACGAGATCGGCGCCGACGTCAGCGGCCTTGGTGTAGATACCACCGCCGACGCGCATGAAAAGAGCGAGGAGGGTGCCGCCGAAGCCGAAGCCAAGGAGGGCTTCGTAGGCTTGTTCGCCGTAGGCGATGAAGATCAAGGTGCCGCCGAGAAGGCCGAGGCCGTCGGTGAGCATGCCGGTGATCGTGCCGGTGCGGTAGCCGAGCTGCATGGCTTCGCCGTAGGATTTGCGGGCGGCGGCGGCGACGCGGAGATTGCCGGTCGTGGCCAGACGCATACCGACAAAACCGACGAGCCAGCTGAAAATCGCGCCAACGATGAAGGCACCCGCGCGGCCCATCTTGAACGCGATCAGATCGCTCTGGGTCGTGAAGAAGAGGACAAACGTGATGATGATAATTAGCGGGAAAATCTTGCGGCCCTGGGCGGCGAGATAGGCATCGGCGCCTTCGCGAACGGCGGCGGCGATGTCCTGCATGCGCTTGGTGCCCTGGTCGGCGTTCTTGACCTGCTTAACCAGCATCAAGGCATAAAGCAGGCCGAGCACGGCGATGACGAGCACCGCGACGAGGGAGTAAATCTCCATCGGGGTATACTTCGGGTCTGAGAACAGACTGAAGAATTTAAAGGCGTGTTCGCCTGTTGCTTGGGCTGCCTCGCCACTTGTCGCGCCGAAGAGCGGTTTGACAAAGAACGCGGCCAAAAAGAGCACCGCGAAGGAGCCAAGGTATGCTTTCGAGAACTTTCGGTTCCGAAAGAGTTTGAGCAGAGCTGAGCGCATGGATGGATGGGGGGAAGAGAGCTTTTTTGTTTAGGGATGGGAAATAGTTTAGCCGCCAAAGGAAGAGAGGGCGGAGCGCCACCATGGGTAATAGGTGGTTTCGAGTTCCTCGCGTGACGGCATCGGGAAGTAACGGAAGCCGCCGCCGGCAGTAGCGACGTAGAAGCCGCCGCGCAGGGTGCGGTAGAGCAGGTCCTGATGGAAGTTGCGCACGACCGTTTTCATTCTCTTGTTCGGTTTGGCCTTCAGCTCGCGCATGCAATCGCGCATATGCTCGATGCTCGTGTAAGGAAGGTTTTGCACCTTGGCCTCGGGATCTTCGGCCATCTGTTCGAGCTTGAGCTCGGTGAAGACGAGGGCGGGCAGCGAAATGACTTTGGAAGAATCGGTGATTTCCTGGGCGAAGGCCTTTGGCTCAAGCGTGCTGATAATGCGGGGCGAGACCGGGCAGAACTCCTGATAAAGGTGAAAACGCGGGGCGAGATCCTGGTGATAACTGCCCTGCTTGAGCGTGAGCACGCGGCCATCGTCGGTCGTCAGATACAGGGCTTCAAAAGCATCGATGGGAGTCTGCTCGAGGACGCGATAAATGTTGAGATAGGCCGAGCGGCGGAGCGGTTCGCCCGCGGTGCGACCCAAACCAGCGTCGAGCCCTAATTTCTTGAGAGTGGCCTCGGCATACGCGTCGGTCAGTTTGAAATAAATGGCCTGGCCGCGGGACCGCTTTTGCGAACCTACGGAGAGGTAGGAACCAAACTCCTCGGGGGCGAGGTGGGATGCAATGAGCGATTCCGGGATCAAGGACAGGTACAGGTAGGGTTTCATTTGGGGGGTGACTAGGTTGACGAACCAAATTTCCGATTATCGCTACCTTAACCCCGAATTGCACGCCGCGGCTGCGCGTGATTTGGCAAAACCTATGCGACTTTTGGCAACTTTCGCACACGTGTCGTCGAGAGGAGCCTGCAGCGAGAGCTTGTTGCCACAGCGGCACTTCCTGAGCCAGACGCCTGCGCGATATGCATTTGTCATGTATTACATGGCAAACTTCCCAGCGACAAAGCTATGAAGATATCTTCTTTTTCCGAGTAAGGATTGGGAGTGGCGAATGGTTATGTCGCCTACGTGACAAACGTGTCCGGGGCACCTCAAGACAAGCATGAAGTTGTCCGCTAAGCCTCCCTCAGAGACGGGCCGACGGTCGGGGCGCCGGCGCAGTCGGGACGCGTTTACAAGAGCACGAGGTCGTCGCGGTGAACGACTTCGAGGTGCTTGCGCGAGGGATAAAGGGGGCGAACCTCGTCGCTGGATTTGCCGGCGACGGCTTTGATTTCGTCGCTGGCAAAACCGGTCTTGCCGCGGGCGAAGACGTTGCCGTCGGGTCCGGCGATATTGATGACATCGCCTGAGGAAAATTCCCCCTTTGAACTGGTTACGCCGATGGCGAGCAAGCTGCGGCCCTGTTCCTTGATGACGGGTACGGCGCAGGTGTTGACGAAAATGGTTCCGGTTGGGCGCTGGAAATACGCGAGCCAGCGTTTCTTCGCTTCGAGGGGCAGGCCGCTCGGCACGAAAAAGGTGCCGGGGCCTTTGCCAGCGAAGAGCCGTGGCAAGACATCTTCCTCGGCGCCGCTGGCAATGAAGACGCCGCAGCCTGATTTGATAGCGATCTTGGCGGCGGAGATTTTTGAGATCATGCCACCGGTGGCGGTTTCGCTCGTGGTGCCGCCGGCCATGGCTTCGATCTCGGAGGTGATTTTTTCGACGACGGGCACGATTTGTCCGGTGCCTTTCATGTCAATGAGTCCGGGCGCGGTGGAAAGAATCGCGAGGTAGTCGGCCTCGATGAGGCTTGAGACGAGGGCGGAAAGCGTGTCGTTGTCGCCGAACTTCAGCATCGCATTGATTTCGGCGGCGCTGACGGTGTCGTTTTCGTTGATGATCGGAATCGTGCCGTAGGCGACGAGTTGGTTGAGGACGGACTTGATGCTGAGGCAGCGGTCGCGTTCGCGCAGGTCCTCGCGCGTGAGGAGAACTTGGGCGACGGTCAGGCTGTGGGGCTCGAAGCCACGCTGCCAGGTTTGCATAAGCAGGCTCTGTCCGACGGCGGCGCAGGCCTGTTTTTTGGATACTTCTTTTGGTTTGCGGGCGAGACCGAGGCGGCCCATGCCGAGGCCGACGGCGCCGGAGCTGACGACGATGACTTCGATACCCTTCGCTTTCAGGCCGGCGACTTGCGCACAAATGGAAGCGATCCGGCCGGCGTCGAGCTGGCCGATGCCGTGCGTGAGCACGCCGGTACCGAGCTTGATGACGACCCGGCGTGGACGTGTGCTGAAGCGGGAAGCGAGTGACGAAGCGGAGGAAGGCATGCGGGAGAAAGGTTATGGGTGATGGGTTATAGGCGATAGGTGGTTTTTCCGACCCATGACCTATAACCAATGGCCCATGGCCAAGTCGGCTTATACCGTAAGCAGTTCTTTTTCCTTTTTCGCGAGGTGGTCGCCGATGTCCTTGATGTTTTTGTCGGTTGCGACTTGAACCTCTTTTTCGAGGCGCTTGTGGTCGTCTTCGGAGATTTTGCCGTCTTTCTGGGCTTTCTTGAGGGCGTCCATGCTGTCGCGACGGATGTTGCGAGTTTGAACGCGGCCTTCCTCGGCCATGCGGTGGGCGACCTTGACGAATTCTTCGCGGCGTTCGCGGCTGAGTTGCGGGAGGGGAACGCGCACGACGTTTCCGTCGACGGAAGGATTGAGCCCGAGGTTCGCCATTTGGATGCCTTTGACGATCGCTTGGGTGATGCCTTTGTCCCACGGCTGAATTTGGATCATGTGCGCATCCGGGGTGGAGATGGCGGCGCAGGATTTGAGCGGCTGTGTGGTGCCGTAGGCTTCAACCATCACGGTCTCCACCATGGACGGAGAAGCTTTGCCGGTATGGATCGTGCTGAATTCGTGCAAGGTGTGGTCGAGGGCCTTTTTCATTTTGCCCTGCATATCGGTGATGACGGGGTGGGACATATTTTAGTTTAGGTTGAAAGTTTAGGTTTAAGGAGGGCGGTTTAAGTGGATGGCTTTAACTTCAACTTGCCACTTAGACAGCCGAAAGGCGTTTACGCCGTTCAGCTATGGACGAGCGTGCCGATCTTTTCGCCCATGACGGCCTTACGGATGGCGTTTTCGTCGTTTAGATCAAACACGAGGATCGGGACATTGTTGTCGAGGCAAAGGGAAAACGCGGTCGAGTCCATGACGTTGAGGCGGCCCTTGAGGGCGTCGATGAAAGTGAGTTGATCGTATTTGACCGCGTCGGTGAATTTCTTCGGGTCCTTGTCGTAGATACCGTCGACCTTGGTGGCTTTCATGATGACGTCGGCGTGAAGTTCGGACGCGCGAAGGGCGGCGGTGGTGTCGGTCGAGAAATAGGGGTTGCCGGTGCCGGCGGCGAAAATGACGACGCGGCCTTTTTCGAGGTGGCGCATGGCGCGGCGCAAGATGAACGGTTCCGCAATCTGATTCATCGGGATGGCGCTTTGTACGCGGGTGGTGACGCCCATCTTTTCGAGGCAATCCATCAACGCGAGGGAGTTGATGACGGTGGCGAGCATGCCCATGTAATCGCCCGTGGTGCGGTCGACGCCGCGTTTTTCGCCGGCGAGACCGCGGAAGATGTTGCCGCCGCCGATCACGACGCAGACTTGGACGCCGAGGTCGTGAATATCTTTTACCTGTTTGCAGACCCGTTCGAGGATGCCGCCATCGATGGGATCGCCGGATTTACCGCCGCGAAGGACTTCGCCGCTGAGCTTGAGGACGACACGTTTATATTTAACCGACGAGGCGGTGGCCGGAGTTTCGTTCATGGCAGGGAGGAAACGCTTACGGCAAATCCTCGTCAATGCCTGAGATTGCGGTGGAAGACGCTACCGCACCGGCGAATGCGGGCTAGAAGGAGTCATGAAAACCGTAAATGACGTCCCGGGCGTCCGCCGACGGCGACGTGGTTCGCATTGGCGTAAGCAAAACGGCGATTTCGTTGTGACAGATTCCTTCTCGCGACTGACTGAGCAGAAATACGTACGTAAATCTTCGGAGGCGGTTTCTATTTGAATATGTCCCGGGGTGTGAGGTGGGATTATGCGTCGGTTTCAACTTCTACACGCTTCGCTTGAGGACTCTTTTATGAAACTTACCGTTGATACAAAAATCCTGATCTGGATGGGCGGACGCATGGTGAGCACTCGGATCATGCTCATCTCGCCTTCGGGAGATTACGTTTTTCTTGGTGCGAGGGCGACCGATACGGATTGCGCCCTGATTGGCTGGCGCAGAACCGTGCTCCTGATTGTGGCCGAGGTGCTGGAACGTCCGAACGCGGCAAACGCCGTGCCAGAACCCGAACCGGCCACACATTACTAAATGGCACGACGCGCGTATCAGATGTACAAATACACGTAGCCGGCGAAGAGCAGGGCGGTGACGCCGGCGGCAGCGGCGAGGGTCCAGAGCAGGTTGCGCTGGCGTGCGGCAATGGCGAAGGTGGCGATGATCACGGCCATTTGTGCACCGAGCATACCGTAGAAAAAGCGCTGGCTGCGACCGTGATGACGTTCGGCGCTGAGATTATTTTTGCGCACCTGCAGTTCGTAGAGATTGGCGATGACCTGATTGAGGCGGGCTTCGGCGTCGTAACGCTGGGCGGAGAAACGAATCCGCGCGGCGATTAGACTTTGCCGCGCCTCTTTTTGAACCAGGGCGTCGTTGAGGGCCTCAATGGCCTGATTGACGGGCTTGGTGGCGTCGTCGAAGGCGTCGGCCTGCTCTTTGGCGGTGATTATTGTCTCGGTGATGAGCTGGTGGCTCACCTTGCCAAGCAGGGCGGCGATTTCGGCGTCTGGCTTGAGCGCCTCGATGGCCGCCAGGGCGTTCGAGATCTCGGAGGGGAGCGGGGGATTCTTGGCGGTGGTGGGGAGTTCGCCCTTTTGCAGAAGCGTGAGGGCGTTTTGGCCGGCGGGATTGTCGATCAGCATTCGGAGCTTGTCGGAGCTGGCGACGGTTTGTTGGAGCGCCGCGAGATCGAGCGGCTGCGGCGGCGCGAGAACTTCCAGCAAATCGAGATTATTGCGCGCATTGGCGCTGCGCTGCCGTTTGGCTTGGAAGAAGCTCCATTGATCGCCGGCTTTGGATTGTTGCTGGGCGGCCAGCGAGCGGTCGTACTGGGCCTTGGTCATTTCGCTGGACGCGAGGCCGGCAAGCATGGTGGCGACGACCGTCATGACGACGGGTGTCGCGCTCATGATGCGGCCGAGCAATGTTTGCGGGATGTCGGCTTTCAGGGCGGCAGGGATTTCGATTTTGGCCATGGCGGAGAATGATTGTTGTGCCGAGGGTGCCGGGACTGCTGCGGTGGCGCAAGTCTGCGTGCTGATTGGCGGCGGAGCTGATTTATCGCCGCAGGAGATTGTTCAACGTCAGCAAATCCATGATCGCGGAACGATCGTCGGTCCATTCGACTTTGTAGCCATCGAGAGATTGATCGACAAGCAGGTCGAAATCGGGATCCTTTCCGAGCGCATCGAACCATTGGGTGACTTCGGCTTCGCGATCGGGTGGAAAGATCACGGCATAACTCGTGTTCATCGCGAGCAAGGACTGTTCGACCGATTTGTGTGGGGTGCTATTAACGTACATACAGTTCCAACCCGCCTGACGTGCGCCAGCAGCAATCACGGGATAGAGATCGAAGGTGCGACTGCTGATGTGAGCCAGCAGGATGCCATGATCGAGGCGGGCGATATAACCAGCGATGGCTTCTCGCGTGATGAGATGCGCCGGCACCGAGTCGCCGGCAAAAGCGTCCAGAACGATGACATCGAAACGTCCGGGATAGGCGGAAAGCCCGAGACGTCCGTCGCGCTGATGAATCTCAATTTTCGCAGGGCAATCGCGAAGGTAATAAAAGTATTCGCGGGCAATTCTGATCGCCAGCGGGTTTATATCCCAGAATGCGAACAGATCGTCCTTGCGCCCGTACACGGCGAGCGTACCGGAGCCGAGACCGATCGAGGCGACGCGGAGCGAGGGCTGGGTTTTCTGCAGAGCGTTGAGCACTCCGCCGACAGCCGAACCACGGGTGTAGTAGGAAGTCGGCACGCGCCGGCTTTTTTTGTCCAGAACCTGCACACCATGCAGCGTAGTTTCGTTGGAAAGCCAAAGCTGACGGCCAATTTGCTCCAGTAGCAGCGTCCCGTAAGTATTGCGGAAGAACATCGGGCGTATTTCCCCCGCGCGTTCGATCTTCAATTGGGTATAAACGAACCACGCAGAAGGTACAACGACCATGAGAACAAGCGAAGCGCGGGCGATCGCCTCTTTTTTTCCAAGCAACTGCAACGCGAGAAACGTCAGCAGAAAGAAAGCTGCGGCCGTGAATTCGAGATTGCGGTTGAGAAGCAGCGGAGCGATTCCGCTGACGAAAATGCCTGCCGCGAGTCCGCCGGCCGCGATGACAAGATAGAAGAAGAACGCCCGTCGGGCCGGACGCAACTGATAGAGGTAACCCTGGCCTCCGAGACATCCGAAAAACAATACGACCATGAGCCACAGCTTCGCCCATTGTTTTAGGGATGTCGCGCTGATGCCCTTGGCCTGCATGAATCCGAAAAGAGCAAAGCTCAGCGCAACCAGAGCTATGTAATTGAACGCAGGCCGCCACCAACCCGAAAACGTGAAGCTAAAGCTAAGGAGGTAGAAGCCAAGCGGAACGAGCCACGTGAGCGGATTGGACCCGTATTCCGCGCTGAGGATGGGAATGGCACCCAGCATGAGCGTGCAGGTGAAAAACGAGAGGATGAACCACGCGACGACTGCACCTTGGGGAAGTTCTTCTGGTTCGGTATCTGGAAGACTGGATGGAGCATCCTTCGTCGTGGACCATTGCAAGCCGGACAGCACGAGCAAGGCCGCGCAAAGAATCCACAGGAGGCATTTCAAAATAAAGATCTGCCGAACCAGTCCAATGTGGGTCTCGATCGCAAAAGGATAGGCAAGCAAGGCAAGGATGCTGCCGACGTTGGAGATGGCGTAGAGGTAGAAAGGGGGACGGCCGCTGCGTTGTTGCAACCAACCTTGCAGAACCAGTCCTGACGCCGTCGTGAGCAGGACGGTGGGAAGAAGCGAAAGCGTGAGACTCGCCAGCACGCCCGGCCATTCGGGCAAACCGGGAAATGCCCAGAGCGGTAATCGAAGGGACAACGGTGCCAGCACAGCGAGGATGGCGATGAATTTTGGAAGAATATCCCGATGCTTTTCGAGACCCCGCCAGGCAAGGGCGTAACCGGCGAGCAACACGCCTTGAAAAAACATCGATAACGTGAGCCACGTGCCAGCCGAACCGCCATAAACCGGCAGCAGAAGTTTGCCGGCGATGGGTTGCAGCATGAAAGTGAGGAACGCGGCGAGAGGTACGACGACGTGGGCCAGGAGGGTAAACAGCCGTTGCATGAGCGATGGGTTCGCCTATGAGAACGAAAACAGCTAAAAAAGCGATTGATTTGCGAGAGAGACTTTGGAGCGGATGAAATCAGTTGGTTGCGGCGCGTATGGTTGTGCTTTGGCAGGACGTTTGCATTTGGACGCTGTCAAAAAGTGCAGGTCTCTTTTGCGCTGACTGACAGCTTGCGTACTGTCAGCGCAACCATTCGCCATGTCCGAATCACCACGCTCCCGTCGTAACATCGTTATTATTCTTTTGCTGCTCTTGCTGGCGCTACTTGCGCTGATCCTGTTTCGCTGCTCATGCAGCTCGCCAAAGAAGCTGCCAACCCAGCCGCTAGCGACAGAAGCAGTACCAACCGCGTCCACAGGTGCTCCGCAGCCGACGGAAATCCAGAAGCCCAAGGACGAAATTCTAACACCGGCCACGATCGTTGTTCCTGCGGTGGTGAAGGCCGGCGCGGCTTTTACCGTTCAATGGACCGGGCCCAATAATCCCGAAGACTACCTAACCATCGTGGTGAAGGAAGCGCCCGAACAAGCTTATGCGAACTATCAACAGACGCGCTTGGGCAGCCCGCTGGAGTTGACCGCGCCGATGCAGGCCGGCGGATACGAGGTGCGTTATGTCGCGGCACGTTCGAAAAAGATTTTGGGCCGGGCTTCGATCGAAGTAAAACCGGTCGAAGCGACCTTGACTGCGCCCGAGGAAGCGGTCGCGGGAACGGTCATTTCCGTGGGCTGGACCGGACCGAACAACGCGGGTGACTATGTTACAGTGGTGCCGAAGGGCACGCCGGACGGGCAATATGGAAATTACACCGAAACCGCCAAAGGCGCGCTGCTGAACTTGACGTTACCGCCAACTGCCGGTGAGGCCGAGTTACGCTATATGAGCGCGCAAGGCCGGCTCGTTTTGGGAAGACGGGCGATCAAGATTGTTGCGGCGGCAGTGAGTCTTGTCGCGGCCGACGAGGCGATTGCCGGGTCGCTTTTGACGATCAATTGGACAGGTCCAAAAAATGCGGGCGACTACATTACGATTGTCGCGAAAACGAAGCCCGACGGCCAATATGGCAATTACACGGAGGTGTCGAAGGGTTCTCCTTTGACTGTGCTTGTGCCAATCGAACCGGGTGAAGCCGAACTGCGCTACATGACAGGGCAGGGGGCGAAAGTACTCGCACGGCGTGGGCTTCAGGTCATCGCGGCCAAAGTCTCGCTGGACGCTCCGTCGGAGATCGTGGCGGGCGCGCCCGTTTCGGTGGCATGGAGCGGGCCCAATCATGGAGGCGATTATATCACCATCGTGGCGAAGAGCGCTCGCGACGGCCAGTACGCCGCTTATGCCAACACGACGGCGGGTTCTCCATTAAAAATATCCGCGCCGAAAGAAACTGGTGAGGTCGAGGTGCGTTACATGAGTGGACAAGGTTCGAAGGTGCTTGCCCGTCGCACGATCACGATTGTGCCGAAAACAGAGTGAGGGCTGCTGCGCCCAAGATGCCAGTTGCCGCGGGCTTCGGATCAGTTTCCGCACTGAACCGCATTTATCGTTTTCGAATGGCCGCAATCACACGCCGACGTATTTCGAGGAACAGCCGCGATCACACGGCCGAGGCGGTCGAACTCAAAATGGCAGCAGCGATCGAGCATTTCACGTAGGAGCAGGCGCGCCCGACGGACGCGGCTTTTTGTCGCGGTAAGCGTGAGGCCGAGACTGGCGGCGACGCTGGCGAGGGCTTCACCTTGAAATTCATGACGAACCAATGGTTCGCGGTAAACAGGCGGCAATTGCGCGATGAAACGCCGGAGTGAGGGCGTGAGATCGACGAGGTTTTGCCCACCGAGGTCGTCATCGGCGGCATCGTCCATGAACGGCACGGTTTCACGTTTCTCCCGATGGAGATCGACGAGCGCATTGCGCGCGATGCGATAGACCCAGCCTTGGAGCTTCGAGGTATCTCGGAGTGTCGGCAGTTGCTTGTGAATCCGCATGAACACGTCCTGCAAGAGATCGTCAGCATCGGCCGCTGAACGTGTGCGCGAACGAAGGAAATTGCGGAGTGGCGCGGACAATTCGCGCCACAGATCTTCGATAACGGCCTCGGATTCGACGGACGGGGCGGACTGGTTGGCCGGGATCATTCGTTGCAGCACGAGGGTGCGCAGCAGGATTTGCCGTCGGGTTTTTGCGCGGTGACTTCGGCGGCGTAAACTTGGGATTCGAAACCACGTTTGGATTCCCAACTGGTGATAACCTCGTCGCTATTATTTTTTGGGCGTATCAGGATGTTGGTGAAACCGTTCTCGGCCAGAATCGTTTTCAGTTCATTTTCGAGCGTGGCGCCGGCGAGACAGCCACTGTGCAGTGCGAGGTCCTGTTTGACCTTTTCAGACAGTTCGGTACGGGCGACGACGTCGGATACGGCAATGCGGCCACCGGGTTTCAAAACGCGAAAGGCCTCGCTGTAGACAGGGCGTTTGTCAGGGCAGAGATTGATGACGCAATTGGAAATGATCACATCGACGGTCGAATCGGCCACGGGCAAGGCTTCGATTTCACCGAGACGAAATTCCACATTTTTATAGCCGCCTTTTTGGGCGTTGGCGCGGGCTTTTGACAGCATCTCGGAGGTCATGTCGACGCCGATGACCCGGCCGGTGGGGCCCACTGCGCGCACGGCGAGAAAAGCGTCGAACCCAGCGCCAGAGCCAAGGTCGAGCACAGTCTGGCCGGGTTGAAGCGAGGCTATCGCGACCGGGTTGCCGCAGCCGAGGCCGAGATTGGCGCCTTCGGGAACCGCGGCCAAATCGGCATCGGAATAACCGAGGGTGCGCGCCTGGGAGTCGGAACTGCAACCGCAGCTGTTTTTGTCGGCGGGTATGGAGGGCGTGTTGCTACAGCAACCGGTGCTGGCGGACGCGCCGCTTGTGCTGAGCGTGGTTTCGCCGCTGGCGATGGAGCCGTAGCGCCGACGAACCTCGGCTTTGAGTGTTTCGGAATCAGGAGTGTTTGTTTTCATGTCACCTTGGAAGACGGAACGACTCCGGAAAGGACGCAGACTTTTTTGTTTTTCGACGCAACGCGCGATTGTGCCTGCGGGAAGATGAAAGAGTAATCTATTAGGTTACTTTGGATGGACGGCCAGTGAAGCGGTTTTGGAGGCGGAGCGCAACGTGGACTAGGCAAATGAGCGCGGGGACTTCGATCAACGGGCCCACGACGGCGGCGAATGCGACGTCGGAATTCAGGCCGAAGACTGCAATGGCCACGGCGATGGCGAGTTCGAAATTGTTTCCCGCCGAGGTGAAGGCGAGCGTGGTTGAACGCGGATAGTCGGCGCCGAGTTTTTTTGCCATGAGGAAGCTGACGAGAAACATCACGGCGAAATAAATCACGAGTGGGACTGCGATGCGCAAGACATCGATGGGCAAACGCACAATCGCGTCGCCTTTGAAGGTGAACATCATGACAATGGTGAAAAGCAGCGCGGTTAGCGTGATCGGCGAGATGCGTGGAATGAACTTCTTTTCGTACCAGTCTTCGCCCTTGAGCGGGACAAGGATCGCGCGGCTGAGCACTCCGGCGGCAAACGGGATGCCGAGATAAATCATAACGCTGCGGAAGATGTCACCCATGGCGACAGGCACGACAACGCCTTTGAGGCCGAAATACGGAGGCAAAACCGTGATAAAGAGCCAAGCGTAGAAGCTATATGTAAGGATTTGCGCGATGCTGTTCAGCGCGACGAGACCTGCGGCATATTCACGGCTGCCTTTGGCGAGATCGTTCCAGACGAGCACCATGGCGATGCAACGGGCGATGCCTACGAGGAGCAGGCCGACCATGTAGCCGGGATGATCGCGGAGCAATGTGATCGCGAGAACGAACATGAGAATAGGACCAACGACCCAATTTTGCACGAGCGAGAGCGTAAGGACGCGAGTGTCGGCGAAGAGGCGCGGAAGTTGTGCGTATTTCACCTTCGCGAGCGGAGGATACATCATCAGGATGAGCCCGATGGCGATGGGAAGATTGGTCGTGCCCACGGTCATTGGCGCGAAAAACGCGACGGGATCGCTGATCACGAAATGCCCGAGCAGGACGCCAACCGCCATGGCGGCGAAAATCCAGACAGTCAGGTAGCGGTCAAGGAAGGAGAGGTTTTTGGCGATGGAGTCCGACATGTGAAATGGGGAGATTGGAAGGTTAGTAAACGAGGCTCAAGGCATGGGTCACAGAGTGCACAGAGCGCGGACACAGAGGCAGCGGGAGGCCACAAGGTAGGTTGCAATGAAGTGGTTAGCTCGACTGTTGGTTCTCAAGAAAGAGCGGAACTGGGTTTTCTCTGTGAACTCCGTGTAGAAGCTCTGTGTTCTTTGTGGCGAAAGATTTAGTTGTTAGGTTTTAGACTTTGATGCATCGCGGCGGCCGTCGGCGTAGGCGGTGAACTGGCGGCGGATTTCGTCGCGGACTTGCCGGAAGATCGCTAGCTTTTCGGCATCGGTGCCGGTCGCGTGGGCGGGGTCGTAAAAAGGCCAGTGGTGGCGGTTGACCTGACCGGGGAAAATTGGGCAGGCCTGGTCGGCGTTGCCGCAGACGGTGATAACGGTTTCAATTGGTTCGGTCATGAATTCGTTCCACGATTTTGAGCGGTGTGCAGATATGTCGATACCAATTTCCTTCATGACGGCGATGGCGAGCGGGTGGACGTAGCCGGCGGGTTTGGAACCGGCGCTGACGACGTTGAGAATATCGCCTGCGACGGATTTGAGGATGCCTTCAGCAAGATGGCTGCGGCACGAGTTGCCGGTGCAAAGGATGAGAACGGTTGGTTTGCTCATGAGGGAAAAATCAGGAAGTGCGCATGCCACACGGACAATCGCTCTTGCTTAGACGAACGCGAAGTCTGGCGAGTTTGGCGGCGTCGCGGGCGAAAACGGGGTCTTCGGTCACGCAGTCCTGGAGGCAGGCGAGATTGGCGCGAAGTTCGCGGGACGGCTTGGGAGGCAACCGGTACATCATCCAATTTCCCTCGCGCTCGGCCTCGACGAGGCCGCGGGTTTTCAGGTAGGCGAGGTGTTTCGAGACTTTGACCTGTGGCTCCTTGAGAATGTCTTGAATGTGGCAAACGCAGAGTGGGCCGCCGTCAAGCAGCGCCAGGATGCGCAGGCGGGTGCGGTCACAAAGGCATTCGTAGATGCGAATAAGGTTCACGCGGCCAATATGCAGAAGTCGGTATATTCCGCAATAGGCATATTGTGACGAAGGCGAAAACTGGTTGGGAATTACGCGGCTTGCATGGCTGCGACAGAGTGTTTCATTCGCTGCATGATTCAAAACGACTGGGTGATCGGCTTCGATGCAGACGATACGTTGTGGCACAACGAGACCATTTTCGAAGAGGTGCACAAGAGGTACCGCGCCTTGCTCGGTCATTATCACGAAGTAGCTACGGTGGATCGCACGCTCTTCGCCACCGAAATGCGCAATCTCGAACTCTACGGCTATGGCATCAAAAGCTTCATGCTTTCGGCGATCGAAACCGCGATCGATCTGACGCAGGGAAAGATTGGCACCGATGAAATCCGGCAGTTAATCGCGCTCGGACAAGAAATGTTGAATCATCCGGTGGAGCTGTTGGACGGTGTGGCGGAAACGTTGCGAACGTTGGCTCCCAAACACCGCATGGTGCTGATTACGAAAGGAGACTTGCGCGATCAGGAGCGTAAGGTAGCCAAGTCGGACCTCGCGCAATTTTTCGAGGCGGTGGAAATTGTTTCGGAAAAAAACGTGGACACTTACCAGCGGATTCTTTTGCGGCGGGGGATTGTTGCCGAACGGTTTCTGATGGTTGGAAACTCGGTGAAATCGGATATTCTTCCTGTGCTGAAGCTGGGTGGGGCCGGCGTATATATCCCTTATCATATCACTTGGGCGGGAGAGCAGGTGGAGGAAATGCCGACGCAGGATGCGCGCTTTTTCAGGATCGAAAACATCCGCTCGCTGCCGCAAATTCTCAAAACATGGCAAACATGAATCCGCCCAAATCCAACGATCCATTGCACGGCGTTACGCTGGAGAAAATCGTCACGCGTTTGGCGGAGGAGTTTGGTTGGGAAGAACTCGGGCGCCGCATCCCGGTGAGATGTTTTCTTTTCGATCCAAGCGTGAAATCGAGCCTGACGTTTTTGCGCAAAACGCCCTGGGCGCGCAAAAAGGTTGAGGAGCTTTACGTGCGATCGTTACCGCCGGCGCCATGAAAGCCTGCGGAAGGCGACGAGAGTAAGCAGAGAAGATAGCAACCAAGCTGGCGTGGATCCCCCGCCGCCTCCGCCGCCACTCGGCGCAGGTGTACTGCCGGAGCTGGAACCGCCGCCCGAAGAACTGGAGCTACTGCTTGAAGAGGAGGAACTGGAGGACGAACTGGACGAAGACGAACTCGAGCTACTGCTGGACGAAGACGAAGAGCTGCTGCTCGAACTCGACGACGATGACGAACTGGAACTGCTACTGCTCGAACTGGGGCCGGTGTATTCGTCGGCGCCGATATCGTAAGCCTGGCCATTGGGGCGGGGATCGCCGTCGATATCGGTCGTGAGAGCGGTGATGGTCGTGCCGGCATTCACCACGCTTGCGACCGAGGACAAAAGATGAAGGTCGCAGGCGGCAGGCGAGACGAACCAGGAGCCAGAAGCAGAAGTGAAATTGGTGGAAAGGGTCGCACTGGCTCCGTTTAGGCCGACGATGGGTTTATTGGTGAGGTTATTGCGAATCAGTGCAGCCGTGGTCCCGGCATAGTTGTACTCAATGGCGTTGGCATAGGTGCCGGTGAGGTAAAGCGTATTGTTGTCAACCTCAGCGAAGGAGGCGGACTCGAGGGAGATGGCGGGGCCGGGAAAGCTGCCGGAGGTGCGGTTGTCGGCGATAAAATTGTTTTGGATCTTTCCTCCGGTGTGGGTGGAGGACACGCCGTTGCCAAAAGCAATGGCTCGGTCGCAGTTAAGGAAAAGATTATCGGTGACGACGGTGCCGGACGCGCTGGCATGGAAAACGACGGCGGGTTCCGCGGTGACAGAGCTGCCGGCGAGGGTGTTGAAAGTATTTCCGGTGACAGTCCAATTCACGCAGCCTTGGCCGTCGATGGCGGAGGTAGCGGACGCGGAAAAAGTACAGTTGGCGATGGAGCCTTGATCGGCGCCGGGTAGAATCGCGACGGCGCGAGCGTGGAAGTTGCGGAAGGCGAGGTTGGCGATCGAAACATGATCGCCGGAAAACGTGAAGATGGGTCCGGAGGAAAGACTGGCGGCGTCGAGGAACGCGGTCGGCGGCGTGGCGGACGGACCGCGCACGATAAGATTACTGGCGGTGACGGCGGGAAAGGGCGACGAAAGCGCGTAAGGACCGGCGGCGAGGTTGATCGTGACCGAGGCGAGCGGATTGTCGGTGGCGAAAGTGATGGCGTTGGCGAGTTCGTTGGACGTGGAAACGTTGATGGTGACCGAACCCGTCGCGCCGGAACTGGAGGAACTGCTCGAGGAAGACGAGGAACTGGATGACGAAGAAGAGCTGCTGGAAGACGAACTGGAGGAACTCGACGACGAAGAGGAGGAACTCGAAGATGAAGAAGAGCTGCTAGAGCTTGACGAAGAAGAACTGGAGCCGGAGGAGGAGGAACTTGAGGAAGAACTGGACGAGCTTGAGGAACTCGAGGACGAGGAGGAGCTTGAAGAGGAGGACGAAGAGCCTGCGTTGACAGTGAGTGAACCGACGTTGCTCCGCGCGAGACCGAAGTCATTAGTCACGTCGACGGTGTAGGCGCCGGAGTCGGAAACTTGGGCGTTGGTGATTGTTAGGGTTGCGCTGGTGGCTCCTGGGATCGGCACGCCATAACGCGACCATTGGTAGGCGAGAGGCGCCGTCCCAGTGGCGGTGACGCTGAAGGAAGCGGTCTGGCCGGCGGTGATCGTTAGAGGCGAAACAGGTTGTGCGGTGATTGCAGGGAGGGTGCCGACGGTCAGAATCGCGGCATGGCTGGCGGTGGTGCCGGCGGTGTTGGTGACATTGCAGCGAAATTGGTCGCCGCTCATCGCGAGCGTGGCGACGACGCGAAATGACGCGGTCGTGGTACCCGTGTAGCCGGAGCCGTCGGTCAAGTCGCTCCACGTCGAACTGCCGGCGGCCAGACGTTGCCATTGGTATAGAAAGTAGCCGTAAGTGGTGGCATTGTCGCCCGCGGTGACATTAAACGGAGTGGAGCTTCCGACGGCGACGGCCTTGTCGGTGGGCTGGGTGGTGAGGGTGGGCACGGTTTCGTTGACGCGCAGCAATGCGGCGGTACTCGTCGCGGTGCCGAGTGAATCTGTGACGACGCAGAGAAACTGATCCTGATCCATGGCGGGCGTAACGGTGACAATGAGCGTAGGGGTCGTGGCGCCGCCGACGCCCGAGCCATTCGATAAAAGGTTCCATGTGCTGGTTCGGGCGGATTGCCGAAACCATTGATAGTTGGACTGGGCAACGTTGCCGACGGAAACGATGCTGAAGGTGGCATCGCTTCCCGCGACGACAGTTTGTGGAACGGGCTGCGTGGAGACTGTGATTAGAGATGCGGCGTGTTGCACTTCGACGACGAAATGGGCGAAGGCTTTTTTGCCTGCGGCATCGGCGGCTTTGAGTGCGAAGAAGTGAACTCCATCGGGGAGTCCTGTGATTTGCACTGTATTGCCAACCACGGCACCGCAAGTGGACGCAGGGACGAGGGTGACGGTCGGTGCGGGCCCGCCGGGATCGGCGGCATTGAAATTGATCGTGGCATTGCCGTCGGTGGACGTGACGTAGCTGGTCGGGATGGAAAGCGTGGGTGTCGCGTTTCCGTCGAGATCGGCGAGCAATGCTTCGGCGCTGGCGCGATATTTTGTGTTGGCGAGAAACGGCGTTTGCGCGCGATAAGTGCCGGTATCGATTGTTTCGGCATTGCAGAAATGATCGATGGATTGTTCGACATTCTGGTAAACCGCATTGATCTCGGCGAAATCGCGCGCGATGTAGACGAAGCCGAATCGGAAATGTTTGGGCGACGTGGTGTAGTCGGGATTGCGTGCCCCATAGGTGGCGACCATCGCGGCGTGATCGAAAGTGTCGACCGACGACGAGCTCATGGTGAGGTCGGCGTTGTAGACAGGATTGTTGAGCACATAGGAAGTTGGCCAGCGGGCGGCGACACCGAGAAGGTAGAGCGCCTGCTCGGAAAATGTTTCGTAGTCGTTGCTGCGGGTGTTGGAAACTTTCTGCCAACGAAAGCCATTGGTGGGATCGCCGTAGATTTTATTCACGTTAATCCAACCGTCGCTGGAGAAACCCGAGCCCATCTGGCAATCGACCGTGGAATTGTCGAGCCAATGTCCGTTGCTGAGCGAAGGCGGAGTAAGATTATAGAACGCGCGGGCGCCCCAGGCGTGGCCGATCTCGTGGTCGTACACGGCAAGAACGGGTTTGGAAACGAGACCACCGGGCAGATTGTAGCGGCAAAAATCCGTGGTAGCCCAGGTATTCGGCGCGCCGCTAATATAGGGCATATTGATGCCTGAACCTTTATTAGCGCGGTCGATGTAGTTCGGTGTGTTGGAGGCGCCGGTGTTGGCAATGTAGCAGATCGAAAGATAGTTCCCGGGGAACTGCGTAGTGAGCAGATCGTAGGCATTGTTCAAGCGGGTGAACGGCGAGCCATAGATTTCGTTGTACGCGGTTGTCGGCGAAGACCAAGTGACCGTGGAGTCGATGACGAAGAGGCAGTGCTCGGTATAGTAGGCGGTCGGGCTGAGCTGAACAATGGGAACGGCGGCGGGGACGTTCAGGCAAACAATGGCGGCGAAGAGCAATCCTTGCACGGCGCGCGACAGCCAACGGATCGGCGTGAGAGCGACACGATAAAACAATGACGCGATTGGCGAGGCAGGGCTTACGGGCATGAACGAGTTGGGAATGCCCCAACATCGGGCATTTAACGCGTGCCTTTAAGCGGTCGCTGCCTTTCGAGAGGCGAGAATCCCTCTTTTAGGGGCAAACACCCAGTTACAACCGTCGTCCCGACAAGGTTCGCCACAAAAGAAACGGAGCTACAAATCCAACGAGCCACAGCGGCAGCGCGCCGCCGCCTCCACCGCCGCCCGGGGCCGGAGCGCCGGAAGAGGAAGAGCCGCCACCGGACGAGCTGCTGCTGGACGATGACGAACTTGAGGAGCTGCTAGATGAAGAAGATGAAGACGAGGACGAACTACTCGATGAGGAACTCGAACTGCTTGAGGACGAGGAAGAGGAACTTGAGGAAGACGACGAACTGCTGCTGGAGGAAGAGGACGACGAACTGGAAGACGAACTGCTCGTGAGCACAGTGAGCGTTGCGGTATTGCTCGTGAGATTACTGCCGCTGCTGGTGGCGACCATCGTATAGTTGGCGGCGTCGGTTGAGGCGGCCGCGGCGATTGTATACTGGCAACTGGTTGCGCCACCAATGGCGGTACCGTTTTTATACCACTGATAAGTGGGTTTCGGAGTGCCGACCGCGGAAGCGGTGAACGTGGCGGGGTTGCCTTGCGTGACGGTGATGGATGCAGGCTGGACGTTCATCGTGAGCGCCGTGGACAAGCCGGTGTAGGTCGCCTCGGGCCAGGTGCCGCCGACGTGGAAATTATTGTTGTTGTTGAAATCGAAATAGGCGACGTGTTCCTGCGAAGAACCGACTCCCCACGGAGTGCGGGCGACGGTGGAGATCCACGTAGGTTCCCAAAAGACGACGCCCTTGCCGCCGGCGTTGATGACTTCCTGACAGAAAGCGGCCATGTAGGCGCGCTGGTTGGCCTGACTGACGGGAAGAAACGCAGGGTCGGGATCCCAGAGAATATTGTTCAGACCGTCGACCCAACCCTGGATCCACAAATAACCAGTCTCGACCACCATGACGTCCTTGGAAGGGTGATTGGCCTTTAGTTGTCGGATGAGGTTCCCCATGCCGGCGATCGAGGAACCATGCCAGGCATAATAGTAGGAGAAACCCATGATATCGAAGTCGGTGACGCCGATCGTCTGTATCCACGCGTAGAAGCTGACAGGGCGCGTCAGGCCCGCGACATGCAGGGCGATCTTCGGGTTGACGCTCGCGGTGGCTCCGACCTCTCGGACCGCGCGGATGGCAGCATTCCACATGCGGGCGAAATAGGCATCCTCAGTGCGGGTGGTCCCGCTGACGGTATAATCGAGTTGTTGCGTAGCGCTGTTCCAACTGGCGGTCAAGGTGGGGCGGACGAGGATGCCGGCGTTGGCTTCGTTGCCGAGCTTCACGATCTCGGGCATGAGACCGCGAGCATTGAGATCGGTCAGAACGTTTTTGACGTAGGTATAAACGGCGACTTCGAGTTGGTCGTCGGTGAAGGCGCTCCACGCCCGGGGACGAACCTGGCGGCCGGGATCCGCCCAGAAGTCGGAGAGGGGGAGGTCGAGCATCACGGCCATGCCCTGGGCTTTGGCGTGTGAGATGGTGTCGACGACGTCGACGAAGTCGGAGTATTGGGCCTTGGAATTGGGTGCGGTTTGCGGGATAAGCTGCATCCACCACGGATCGTTCCACAGGCGAACACGCACGAGATTGGCGCCGTGCTCGGCAATGATTTGAAACGGATCCTTCAAAACGCCGTTTTCGCGATAGACGCCGCCGCAGTCCTCCATCTGATTGGTGACCGAAAGGTCGTTGCCAAAATAGAAAGGCGGTGCGGCGCGCAGGAAGGAACTCGCGGCGACGAGCAGGAACAGAACGGCCAGGACAGGCCGAATTGCGACGACTGAACGGGAAGCGACGGGGTAGGGCATGGCCAAAACGGGCGTGGGTTGGGGCGGGAACGAACTGAGAAAGAGGTAAAGCAGTGAGAGTTTAACTGGCAATAAAACAGTTTAAATTATGCTCTGAAAATTGATTTGGAATTAAGCAATCGATTGACAGCTACTTCTGTAAGTTTCTCTGATGCGACGGCGGTCGGCCCAAAACGCGTTTGAAGGCGTTACTGAAGGCAAACGCATCGACGTAACCGACACGGCCAGCGATCGTGGCGATCTTTTCCTTGGTGCAAGCGATCAGATCGGCAGCATATTGCATTCGGAGCCGGGTGAGGTAGGCGAGCGGCGGAGCGCCGAGATATTCGAGGCAAAGACGTCGCAGGGACTCTCCGCTCATGCCGGCGCAACGTGCGAGGCGGGCGAGGTCCCAAGCGCCTCCCAGATCGGATCGAACCACGAGCCAGAGCCTTTCCAGCCGCGGATCCGCGCTGGAAGGTTGCAGCATGCGCAAGGCCTGCCGGTGTACGAGCGCGGATAAAAGCTCCATGGCGGCTGGTTCGGCTTCTCCGGCGGCCTCATGACAAAGTCCGGTAATCGCGTGATGCAAACCGAGTGTATCGGCTTGCACAAGCCGCGGCGCACTGCCGGCGCGCAACCCCGGCAGGGTGGCCGCTGGGTCGTAGATGAGCCAGCAAAGCCGCCAGTTGTGGCCTGGCCGCACTTCGTACGCACAGAAGGACCGCGCGGGGCTAATATAAACGTGACCGGTAGGACAAGGCCGCCAACGTCCATCGACCATGGCACGGCCTTCGCCACCCGTGACGGCGAGGATCTGGTTGAACGCGGGGGCATGGCGGACAAAACGGTAGCCCCGGCCTGCTACGGTGTGGCCGGCAAAAAGAATTTTGTGCGCGGAAAGGCTTTTGACCTGGCGCGCGCTCGCGAGGGTTTCGCGGGTGGTTTTTCCTAGCGAGTGGATTTCGCAAAGCTGAGTTTCAACCGATTTCATGGGAAATGGAGGCGTTCGCGACGAAGCGATTCTAGACCGTGAATCTGACGATCAAGTAAACAAAACTATTTCGCTCCTTGTGGATTTCGCAAAGGTTTTATGGGAGCTCCGCCATGGATCGCCGGGCGGGTTCGTGATAAATCTTTTTTCTCGATGAAAACCGCCACTGCAACCCCGGCCGTCCTTCAAGGCGGCTCGCGATTGGAATTGATCGACGCATTGCGAGGATCCGCCCTCATGGGCATTTTGCTTCTGCATTCGATCGAGCATTGGGATTTTACGCGCTATCCGGCGAATCCGCCGGAATGGCTGCGACCGTTCAACACCGTTGCGCACGACGGGGGCTTTTTTCTTTTTGGCGGCAAGTCCTACGCCGTCTTCGCGTTGATGTTTGGCGTGAGTTTTTTCTTCATGTTTGAGAGCTGGTCGCGGCGAGGGGTCAATTTTCAGGGACGGTTTCTGTGGCGACTCGCGGTGCTGGCGATTTTTGGCTATGTCGATGGGATCGTTTTTTGCGGCGATTTTTTACTGGTGATCGCGATTCTGGGCGTGCCAATGGTTTTTTTAAACCGCCTTGGCCATCGCGCGCTGATCTGGGTTTCGATTTTGTTTGTGCTGCAACTTCCGACGTTGTGGCAAGTCGCCCGCATAACCTTTGATGCGGGCTACCAGATTGCGCGACCTTACCATTGGGGCGTCTACGGGCAACTCGGCAGGGTTTATTCGGCTGACTCTTTTTGGGATTTTATCCGAACAAACGTGGGACTCGGTCAACTTTCGCGCCTGACTTGGACCTATGAAACGGGTCGTTACACGCAGATGGTAGGTCTTTTTGTGGCGGGATTGGCGATGGCTCGATCCGGCGTGTTGTTTGACGCGAGGCGTTGCCGAAGGATGGCCGTGCGCGCATTGATTTTTGGAGCGATTGGTTTTGCGGTGGTTTATCCCGCAAAGCTTCAGGTCGCTGGCTGGAGCCAGGCGGGGATGAGCCATTATCCGTTGAACAATCTGGTTTCGTCTTACTGCAATTTGGCCCAACTCGCGATCTGGGTGGGTGGCTTCATTCTGCTTTATCAATGGGCTAGGGGCAGGACGGTGTTGCGCGTATTGGCCCCATTTGGGCGGATGAGCCTTTCCAATTACGTCGTACAAGGCCTGATTGGCGTGCCGCTGTTTTATGGCTTTGGCCTCGCGCTGTTCCGCTGGTTTGGGCCTTTCTACAGCGTGCTAGTTGGCTTCGCGATGCTGGCCGGGCAGATCGTGTTCTCGCATTTCTGGATGAAACGTTTTAACTATGGACCTTTGGAGTGGCTATGGCGTGCACTCACGTTTGGAAATTTCTCCCTGCCCCTGCGTAAGTCCATTGCCATTCCCATCCGCTCCGCCGAGCCGGTCACTGTTTCCTGATTCCATTTCCCAACCAAGACGAACCTCCTGTTATCGCTATGAAACGACTATCATGCCTGTTATTTTGTGCTTTTCTCCTGCTCACGAGCGGAGCGCGCATTTTTGCCGCCACCACGCCGGCGACGGCGACGGCTCGCGAGCGTTTATTGATGGATTTTGGTTGGAAATTCCACCTCGGCAACGACTGGGGCATTGGCATCAATCTCGCCAAATCCGGCACCGGTTACGGCCCGGCCAACCCGGTTTATAGCGACGCGAGCTGGCGCACGGTTAACCTGCCGCACGACTGGGCAATCGAACTGCCTTTCGATCGAAAGGCCGATATCTCGCATGGCTACAAGGCTCTTGGCGTGGCCTTTCCGGAAAACAGCGTTGGTTGGTACCGTCGCGCTTTTAATCTCACCAAGGCAGATGCTGGCAAGCGCCTCTGGCTGGAATTCGACGGCGTATTTAGAGATAGTACGGTTTTCGTTAATGGCTGGCAGGTGGGACGTCATGAGAGTGGCTACAGCAGTTTCCGCTACGATATCACGGACGTGGCCATTTTCGGCGGCAAAAATGTGGTCACAGTCCGCGTCGACGCCACGCAAACCGAAGGTTGGTTCTACGAAGGCGCCGGCATCTACCGGCATGTTTGGCTCGTGAAAACCTCGCCTGTTGCGATCGCTCCGGACGGCGTTTTTGTGCAGAGCAGTTTCCGCAACAACGCGCCTGGCGGCGCCGCGCAGGTCCATGCGCAGATCGAACTCGTCAACACCGCCACGGCCCCGGCGGACGCGGTCGTTATGTGGGACATCGCTGGGCCCGAAGGCAAAATTGTTGCCCGCGGACGCGAACCGGCTCGTATCGAAAATTCAAGTACAGCATTGGTCAAATTCGAGGTGCGTATCGACGAGCCCGCTCTCTGGTCGCCCGAAACGCCGAAGCTCTACAAGCTCAACAGCACGCTGGTCGTGGGCCTGCAGACGCTGGACAAAGTCGAAACCAACTTTGGTTTGCGCACCGTCGCGTTCGATACGCAAAAGGGTTTTCTTCTCAACGGACAGCCGTACGTCATCAAAGGCACGTGCAACCATCAGGATCACGCGGGCGTTGGTGCGGCGCTGCCGGATCGGCTGCAATATTTTCGCATCGCGAAACTGAAGGAGATGGGCAGTAACGCCTATCGCACTTCGCATAACCCCCCGACCCCGGAACTGCTCGAAGCTTGCGACCGCCTCGGCATGCTGGTGATGGATGAGAACCGCTTGCTTGGCAGCGACGCGCAAAACATCGACCGCCTAGAACGTCTCATTAAACGCGATCGCAACCACACCAGCGTTGTCATTTGGTCCATTGCCAACGAGGAATTCACTACTCAAGCCACGCCTGCCGGCAAACGTGTCGCTATCGCCATGCAGGCCGCGATCCGAAAACTGGATACAACGCGGCCTATCACGTACGCGTCGCCGGTCGGTAACGAAGTCGCGGGCATCAACGAGGCCATCGAGATTCGCGGTTGGAATTACCACATTGGTCCTGGCGTTGACGAATACCGCGCCGCTCATCCGAAACAACCACATGTAGGCACCGAGCAGGGCAGCACGGTCAGCACGCGCGGTATCTACGAAAACGATACGGTTCGCGGTTACGTCAGCGCTTACGATGTCAACGCCCCCGAGTGGGCCAATCTCGCGCACGATTGGTGGAGCTTCTACAATGCCCGTCCGTGGCTTTCCGGCGGCTTTGTCTGGACCGGTTTCGATTACCGCGGCGAACCAACACCTTATGAATGGCCGTGCATCAACTCGCACTTTGGCATCTACGACACCTGCGGTTTTCCGAAGGACAATTTTTGGTACTACCGCTCGTGGTGGCAGGAACAACCCGTGTTGCACCTTTTGCCCCATTGGAACTGGGTCGGCAAGGAAGGGCAGGAGATCGAGGTGCGCGCGCTCAGCAATTGCGAAGAGGTTGAGCTTTTCCTCAACGGTCTGAGTCAGGGCAAGCAAACCATGCCGCGCGACGGCCAGTTGTCGTGGAAAGTCAAATACACGCCTGGCACGCTTTCGGCGAAGGGCTTCAAGGCCGGGCAGATGATTGCGGAGGAAAAAGTCGAAACCACGGGTGCTCCCGCCGCGGTCCAGCTTTTGCCTGATCGGCCGGTAATCGATGCGAACGGCGAAGACTTGGCGGTTGTGACTGTTTCCGTCGCCGACGAACAAAATCGTATCGTTCCGACCGCGGGCAACCTCATCAGTTTCGAACTCGAAGGTCCGGGTCGCATTCTCGGTGTCGGCAACGGCGACCCAAGCTGCCATGAGCCCGACACGTTTATTCCAGCCACAACGACCCGGGTTATCCCGATCGACGGATGGCGCATGAAAAAAGGCATTGATCCATATGCCGCCACGGTTCCTGAAGTCGCCGAAAACGTCGACGATTCCTCCTGGCAGCCGGTTGATGTGACGGTTGAAAGCGGCCCACTCGGTTTGCGCGAGAAAGCGGTGTTTCGCGTTCGTCTCAATGTGACTGCGGAAGACCTTGCCTCGCCTGCCGTTGAGCTTTGGTTCGGCAAAATCGATGGCGGTGGCAACGTCTACATTAACGGTCAAAAGCTTGGGGGAACGGGCGACGCCCGCGCGGCCTCGGTTTACGACGTGAAAAAATTACTGCGTGCCGGCGAAAACGTAATCGCCGTCACCGTGGCGAACTACGGTTCCGCCGCGGGCTTGAACAAAGGCGTGGAATTACGTCTGCAATCGGCACCACAATCCGTGATTTGGAGCCGCAGCGTTTTCAACGGACTTGCGCAGATCATCGTTCAGTCTGCCAAGGAGCCGGGCGACCTCAAATTAACCGCGCGTGCCGACGGGTTGAAGCCGACGACGGTGACGATCCAATCAAAAGCGGCAACACCGCGCCAAGCCGTGCCGCTTCCCTGATACGATTTGTCCGCCCGTTCTCCTATAAACGTTTTAAAACCACCGGGGATTGTTCGGCTTCCTGAACCTTCTCAGCGAAACGAACAATCTCCGGGTAATTTTCCGCCGGCACCGTGGTTTCCTTGAGCGCCAGGGTTCGGTTGAGTACAAGCTGGCCGCTGGCATTTTTTTGAATGCTCGCGGAGTAGCGGCCGACCGAAGATTGGAGATCGGTGTTGGTTGGAAGTTCGTCGACCGCGAAGCCGTCCGGCAGGGAAATTTCGGTGTTTTCAGTCAATTCGATCGCGTCAATTCGCAAAGGCTGGGTGCGTTTTATCCGCATTGTCGGAAGCGCGGAGCTGGCGGGAAATATAATCGGTTTGAAAACAAGCAACGTGTCGCGCATCGGCTTGCCGTAGGCCTTTGCCTTGAGATTCTCCGTGAGTGTGAAAGAACCTTGTTCAAAAGCATCGATGGCTTCGACGACTTCGACTTCCGCGCCGGCCACGGATTGTTGAATCTGCTTTTGCTGGCGCATCTGGAAATCGGTGGGTGACGTATTTCGAAACTCCGCCCGTATTTGCTCAGCAGTGGGGCCTGCGATTACCCGCTTGACCGTCCCGACGAAGGAACCGTCGGCTTGAATTTTGAGTGTGATGGATTTTTGCCCGGAACTGGGCTGGGAAAGCGGAAGCTGGCAAAGGTCCCCATCAGCGCCTGAGAGGAAAAGGCCATAACCGCCGCTGTCGGCATGCGGCAGAATTCCGAATGGTACATAAGGATTGGTTGGGTCGAAGATCATAAGTCGACCTAGCTTGGGATGTATTAGAAGCGCTGGGCCATCGATGGTATCGTCGACCTGAATCGCGAGGATGCAGTGATTGAAATGGAGAACCGCAGGCCACTCGGCGCGGACGCGCTGGCGATCGCCCGAATAGACAATCACGGGATATGACTCGATACCCTGCGTACGGAGGAGACCGCGCAGAAAGGTAGCCTTGTCTTTACAATCGCCATAATTGCAGCGGAAGACCTTCTCGGCGGGTTGAGGAATCATTCCGCCGCCATCTTCGGCGTTAAGGGTAATCGAAATATAGTTCGTTTTCTGAGCGTACAGGCACAATCGGCTGATGCGCTCGGACATTGTGGTGGCGCCGACGACGAGTGCGTCCGCCTTGGTTTTCATTTCCGCGCTGGGTGTGGCGGCCTTGTGATAGAGTGGGGTGAAATAGGCGGAGATGGCGGACCACGAGAAAAGTGATTTGCGGCAAATATTGTTGGCGGTTGCGGGCGGTTTTATGTCGAGCCCGATAGCTGGCTGCGTGACAATGCTGGCGGGAGAAAAAAGTTCGCGTCGCACGGCCGGCAACTGCCGCAATTCCCACGTGAGGGTATTTTCAGTGGCGATTGCTGGAATATTCGCATGGTTGAAGACGTGAGGTTCGGCCTGCCAGGTCTTGGGCAGGCGCACGCTCAAGCGCGAGCATTCAATCGGGAATCTGCCAGTGAAATTCCACAACGTCTGGCTGATGATTTGCTTTTCTTCGCGAACACTTTCCCAAGCAAACACCGATCCGGCCTCGGCATCCGCCACGGCGGAAATTTGCTGACGATGTCCGGCGCTGTAGAGTTCGCGGCTCGTCCCATAGGCGGCGGTCTCGACTATCTTGTTTTTGCCATAAACCAGCACGGGATCTTTGGGACGGACCAGCCAAGCCTTAAAGGAAACGACGCGTGACATTTCTGTGTTATAGCTGACAGACGCTTTCGCTTCGGAGCGCCCATCGGCGGTGAGGATGCGGGTCACGCCCCTGGTTCGGTAGGTGAAAGTGCCATCCGGAGAAACGTCGATCAGCAGCTCATCGAGCAACATGACGGCGGGAGCCTTGCCATAGGGGAAGGAAGCTGGCTGCTCGGCGGCTTCGTTCACCCAGTTAGGCGCGGAAGCTGGTTCGGCCAGGCAGTTCGCAAAGGTCGACAGCAAACAAAGGCACATCGAGAAATAGGCCAGGCCCGGGTGGATGCGAAAGCTCATGGCGCGAATTCCATCTCGGATTTTCCATCTTCGGCCGAAGTCGACTTGGCATCGGCATCGTTGGCGACTTCGGGTTTCTCCGGAGCCTCGTCGGGCGGGGCTTCAATGCTTTCATCGCGCTTAAGAGTGAGCGTGTGATCGTCATTCTCGCGGATTTTATCGAGGACAGTCTTGATCTTGGCATACACGGAGGCCTTGAAAATGAGATTGGTCAGGCTCAGCTCTCGTCGGCAGGAAAGAACATTTTTGACGCGGTTGAACGTGATTTGGGTTTCGCTGCTGCACAAGCCACCGACGGAGATCGGTGCTGGAGCACTGGCTGCTTCGAGGACGTAACCGATCGGTATGACGATGTTGATTTCGTCTCTGGTCTGAAAACGGTGCGGGAACAAGAGCGGCGTCTTGCGTTCGCCATCGGGCAGGGAGAACCGCTTGGTACCACCTTTCTGAAAAACAGCTGGCTGGATGAACAGCCGCGAGCCGGTCTTTTCCGCGTAGGAAGGCATGCGGACATGGTAGGTGACTTTGGTGTTGGTCAATGGATCGGCAGCATTTTCGACGACGACATCCGTGATGCGTGCCTGCTTGTATTGCCGCAGCAACCGCCCTCTGAAATATTCCGCACGCTTCTCGGGAGTTTTGTCATCGAGTAGATTCTTCAGGGAAAAATCCTCCTGACCGGAGTAAATTTCGACCACATCGCCCTCCAGCGTGCCGCCGGACGTAAGGCGAAGATCGGCTTTGCGCTGGACCAGATTTTTTTCCGGCGGCTCGCCTTGGATGAAGGCGGGGCTCTCCTGACCTTTGGGATCGCTGACAAGGATGGTGGTGTCGGTGTTGCGTGGACGAAGCTGGCCGAAGGGCAGGTAGGTGGCGCCGGGATCGAAGAACTTCCATTCTCCGCCGAGTTGCACGGCGGCTACCGGATTGGGAAACACGAAGCGCGGTTCAGTGATGATTTCATTATAAATCAGTTCGAAACGGTTGTTGCACGCGGCGACGCGCGCATCAAGACCCGCGGCGCGAGCCAAGGCGATAAACAGCAAGTTGACATCGAAGCCCGTTCCGACGCCGGCTTTGAGCACATCGTTGGCATCGTCGTTCTTTTTTAGGGCCTTCCGTTGTTCGGCGCTGAGACGCGTGGTATCGCGTTCGAGGTTGGTGATGCCGGTGCGGCACCAGTTATAGAGCTTCAACAGTTTGTCCTCCGGGCTTTGCACGCCGGCAGTCAACTCCGTGGCTTTGGCGGTGATATCTGGTGTGGTTTTTAGCGGGGAGGCATATTTTTTGTGCAGTTCCTTGCTATATTGACGCCAGAAATCGGCTGGAGGCAGGTTCTTCGACTGGCTGAGGTACACCAACATGGAGGCGCAGTTCATGATCATGGGTGGCGCGTAGGGCTCCTGCTTCGCGGCCGGGAGGTTGGTGAGTTCGAACTCGTAAAAGCCATCCGCCCTAGCGTCTAGTTTTTGGTTCGGGCAGTGATACGATAGCGAGCGCACGTCGGCTTGAAAGACTAGATTCGGCGTCGGCCTTAGCATCCCGACCCTGAAATGAACGCGTCGGATGGGCAGGTTGGCCTGGAATACGATGGGAGCTAAAAACTTCGGGCTTTTGGAGGAGAGGTAGTATTTGTATTCGACGATCGCTCCGACCTCGAGGGCGGGAAAGGCGAAGGTCTTTGTCCGTATGCGGCCTTCGTTGTCTCTTCGTTCTTCGCGGGAATGGATGTCATCGGACTTCACCTCGACGATGGTGCCGTCCGGTTTGATCGTTCGCGCGTAAAGACCCGAAATTTTTTGATCGGACTTGGAAGCGATTTTGACGAGCGAGAAGTATTTTATGCCGCGCTCGGAAAATATTTTTGCGCGGATGTAGTGGGTTTCCTCGGCACCTTCGATGGACGTGTAATCGAGTACCACGTCGCGGATGAGAATCTCGGCACCGGCTTCCGGATCGATTTTGGGCGTGGTCTCGGCGAGTTCGCTCTTGTTGATCTTCAACCAATCCACCGCTCGCACGGAAGTGCCGCTAAAGACCAGTGCGCCGAGGCAGCACAGCCAGAATATAAACGATCGCGGCAACCCGGGGGCGGCGGAAAGCGTCATGCACAATGTCTCTAATGAGACCGTTCACGTGGGCAATCCCTATCTGGCCCTACCGGCTGGTTTTGAGAATACGTGAAATGGCCCGACGCGGACTCGATCCCAGCACCTCATGAGACGAAATCCATATCGTCCCCGTCATCGTCATCAAGAGAGGTTTTTGAGTCGAGCTCGTCGGAGGAGTCTTCGCTCTCGACTGATTGAGGGATATCGATCGTTTCATCCCGTTTGAGAGAAAGGGTGTGATCGTCGCGCTCGCGTATTTTCCTGAGAACATCCTTCATTTTGGGGTAAACCGAGGTGGGGAAGAAAATTTTTGAAAGATTGAATTCCCGCTTATACGTGACGGTTTTCGTGATTCTATTTAGGTTTATTTCAATGTCGTGGTCGCCCAAGCCATCGATATCCAAACCGACCGGTGGAGTGGTGGGTTCCATATCATAACCACTTGGAAGAACTATATGAATCTCATCCTTCGTTTGAAAGCGGTGGGGGAATTGCAGCGGATTGTAGCGTTCGCCATCGGGCAAAGTGAGCCGTTTAACACCGCCTTTTTGAAACACGGCTGGCTGAAAAAACATCCGGGAACCTGTCTTTTCCGCGTAGGCATGGATTTTGAGATGATAGGAAACTCGAAGATTTGCTGACGGGCCCGCAGCGTTTTCGACGACAACGTTCGTCACGCGAGCATGTTTGAACTGACGTAAAATCTTTTTTCTAAAAAGCTCGGCGCATTTGTCAGGACTTTGGTCCTCAAAGAAGTATTTCAAATTCACGTCCTCTTGTCCCGAATAAGTTTCCACGACGTCGCCTTCGATCGTGCCGGTCGGACTCAGGCGAAGGTCGGCTTTTCTTTGAATGCAATTGGCGTTTGATGGGTCCCCCTCGATCATGGTTGGGCGTCCGAGTCCGTTCGGGTCGCTCACGAGAAGGGCGGTATCTGTATTTTTGGATGAAAGCTGGCCGAAAGAAAGGTAAGTCGAGCCTGGATCAAAGTACCTCCAGTCGCCTCCCATTTGAACGGCTGCTATCAGATCGGAAAACACAAGAGCGGGCTCAGTGATGTTCTCTTCGTACCGAAACTCGAAGCGGTTATTGCACATGGCAACGCGTGCATCAAAACCTGCGGCCATTGCGAGGGAAATAAACAGGAGATTGATATCGGCTTCACTTCCCTTGCCCGCGGTGAGGATTTCGGCTGCGTTTTCATTTTTTTTAAGGACTTTGCGTTCCTCGGCGGTCAGGTGCGTTGTTCCGCGTGATAGGTTGGTTATGTGGATTCGGCACCATTCGTGGATTGCTTTGAGCTTGGCGTCATCGGTCGCCGCTGCGCCGACAATCTCCCGAGCTTTTTCGACGAGAGTGGGCGTGGTTTTCAACATCGAGGCATGTTCCTTGTAGAGCTCCTTGCTGTATTTTCGCCAAAAATCAGCCGGCAAATCGCGTTTGGAATCGCTATAGAACAAGTGCATCGATGGGCAACTTATCAGAACCGGAGGCGAGAGCGGCTCGCTGATGAAGGCCGGAAGGTTTCTAAATTCGAAGGTGAAAAATCCATCCTTGGGGATGAGCTTTTGATTGGCACAGAGGTAGCTGAGCGCCCGGATGTGATACGCCCCCACGTACTGAGGGGGAAGTTTTGGCAGGCCGACTTTGTAGCGTACGAGCCTGGTCGGCAGACTATTTTGAAACACGATTGCGGCGGCAAATTTTGGTTTGGTGGAATAAATGCGGTACTTGTATTCAATCACCGCTCCAACTTCGAGGGCGGGAAGCGCAAACGTCTTTGTGTGCACGCGGCCTTCACGATCACGGAATTCCTCGCGATTGTGGATGTCCTTCGATTTTACCTCAGTGACGTACCCGGCGGGTGTAATGGTTCGCGCGGCCAATTCCGAGATGCTTTGATCGTTTTCGCAGGCGATTTTAACCAGCGAGAAATACTCAATGCCGCGCGTGGAAAAAATTTTCGCTCGGACATAGCGTGTCGCTTCCGCGCTGTCCAAGGACTTGTAATTGAGCAGGACGTCCTCGACGAGAATTTCAGCTCCTGCTTCGGCATCGATCTTAGGCGTGGTTTCAGCGAGCTCTGCTTTGTCGATTTTTGGCCATTCTCGCCAGTCTCCCGCGTCTGCCTGCGAAGCGGCCAAAGCGAAAAGGCTGAGGCACCATAGCCTGATTAATAGTAATCGTTTCTTTCCGAGGATAGCCGAAAGCATGGTGAATTGGTTTTAGTCATGCCAACGAGTTGGGCAACACGGAACGTTCAGGCTGATTGGTTGTCGCGGCTACCGTCCGCAGGGTCCATGCGCGATTTCGGCGAAGCGCTGCCCCGGTCAATAAAAAAACCGGCGCACCCGAGGGAGCTGCCGGTTTCGATAGACTATCGTGGCTGTCTTTACTTTTTCCCGCCGAGCAGGTCGCGGAGGCCTTCGCCGGCTTTGTCGAGGAGGCCGCGTTTGCCGGCTTCCACGGCGGCAGCCTTGGCTACGCGGATGGAGATTTCCTTGATAATTGCGATGGAGAGTTCCTGCGGGGTTAGGCCACCTTCCTTGGTGCCAATATCGGTCATCACGAACTCAGGCAGCGTCACGCTGTAGCTCTTGCCGGCAGCGATGCCTTTGACCGTGACGTTGGCGAGACGGAAACTCTTGATCTCGATTTTAGGCTCTTTGGCTGGTTCGGTTTTGGCGGGTTGCGGCGCCGTAGTCTCGGGCTTTGGCTCGGTCTGCGCTTGCTGGGTGCCACCGGCGGATTGCTGGATGTTCTTTATGAGATCCTGGAGGTTGCTGTTGGTAATGGTTGTTTCGTAAATGATCTCGGGGTTGTCGATCACGATGCTGTTGACGACAATGTGGTCGCTCGTGAGCGATTTGGGTTCGAGATGAATGGAAATTTCCCGGAGGAAAAACGCATGCTCGGACGTCCAGCCTTTGGGATTGCCAATGGTGAGTTCCTTAAGCGCGCCTTTGCCTGAAAACGGCGAGATGTCGGCTTCCTTGAGGACGACGGTCGTTTGGGTGATTTTTGGACCGGCGGTATTGACCGCGGTTTTCACGATCGTGCCGAGCTTGGCAATAATGATGATGATGGCGACGACCGTTACGACAAAGAGGCCGGCCAGAATGATCAGGAGTTTTTTCATGAGAGAAGGGAGATAGACGTGTAACCGAACACTGACAGCGCCCATGCGAAGATGTGCGACGTGAAATTTACACGACGATTTTCGCTTGTCACGCTCGCTTCGCGCCCGACGCTGGAGGTCGAAAATAAATTCTCATGGCCACAGCTTATACCGAAGCGAGCATTAAAACCCTTTCCTCCACGGAGCACATCCGCCTGCGCCCCGGCATGTACATTGGACGTCTTGGCAGCGGCGCGCACGCCGAGGACGGCATTTATGTTCTGATCAAGGAGTCGATCGACAACTCCATCGACGAATTCACGATGGGCTTCGGCAAGAAGATCGATGTCGATGTTGTCGATCGCACCGTGCGCGTGCGCGATTACGGTCGTGGCATTCCGCTGGGAAAACTTCTGGAGTGCGTCTCGGTCATCAACACCGGCGCCAAATACGACAGCGAAACTTTCAAGAAAGCCGTCGGTCTCAACGGCGTCGGCCAAAAAGCCGTCAATGCCCTTTCGCTCACTTACCGGGCTCAAGCCGTGCGCGACGGTCAGACGAAGGTCGTCGAGTTTGCCCAGGGCAAATTGAAAAAAGATCACCGCGTTGCCTCGTCGACCGAGAAGAACGGCACGATCATCGAGTTCACGCCCGACGAAGCGCTCTTCGGCAAGGATTTCAAATTCCGCACCGAGTTCATCGAGGAAATGCTCTGGAATTACGCGTACCTTAACCGCGGACTCACCCTCACGCTCAATGGCAAGGCCTTTAAATCCGATGCCGGCTTGCGCGATCTCCTCACGAAAAAGCTCACCGGCGAAACGCTTTATCCGATCATCCACCTCGAAGGCGACGACATCGAAATCGCCATGACCCACGGCGGTCACTACGGAGAAGATTACTATTCGTTCGTCAACGGCCAGCATACCACCATGGGCGGCACGCACCTTGCTGCCTTCCGCGAAGGCCTCGTGCAAACGATCCGAAACTTCTACAAGAAGGAATACGACGCCGCCGACATTCGTCAGTCCATCGTCGCGGCAATCTCTGTTCGCGTGATGGAACCGGTTTTCGAATCGCAGACAAAAACCAAGCTCGGCTCAACCGACATCGGTCCGAACGGCCCGTCGATCCGCCAATTCGTCGGTAATTTCCTCCAACAACACCTCGACAACTGGCTGCACCGCAACCCGGAGGCCGCTGAAGCCTTCAAACGCAAGATCGAGGACAGCGAACGTGAGCGCAAAGAACTTTCCGGCATCCGCAACCTCGCCCGCGAACGCGCCAAGAAGGCCTCTTTGCACAATCGCAAGCTCCGCGATTGTCGTGTTCATTTGGATACGAAAGACAAACGCGCCGAGGATACCACGCTCTTTATCGTCGAAGGTGACAGCGCGGCCGGTTCGCTCACCGCTTGCCGCGATGTGCAGACGCAGGCGGTTTTCGCCCTCAAAGGAAAACCGCTCAATACCTACGGCCTCTCGAAAAAAGTGATTTACGAGAACGAGGAATTCCACCTGTTGCAAAGCGCGCTCAACATCGAGGAAGGACTCGACGGCCTGCGCTACAACCGCGTGGTGATCGCCACCGACGCCGACGTCGACGGCATGCACATCCGCCTGCTGTTGCTCTCGTTTTTCCTGCAATTTTTTCCCGAACTCATCACCAACGGCCATGTTTTCATTCTGGAAACGCCGCTCTTCCGCGTGCGCAACAAGAAGGAAACCATGTACTGTTACTCTGAGGCGGAAAAACAGGCTGCGATGGTCAAGCTCGGTTCGACCAACGAAGTCACACGCTTCAAAGGACTCGGCGAAATCAGCGCCAGCGAGTTCAAGGATTTCATCGGCGAAAACATCAAACTCGAACCAGTGACTCTCGCCAATCTCCACAACAGCGACGAACTTCTCTCGTTCTTCATGGGAAAAAACACCCCTGAACGCCAGGACTTCATCATCGGCAATCTCCGCGTCGAAAAAGACCTGGTCGACGCCTGATGCCGTTCGCGCAAGGGCGTTCGATGCTGCTTAAAATGAATGCCCGCCGCATGCCCGGAAGTCACGCCGGGCATCTGGAGCATCCCCGCCAACGTCATTCGACCGCTGGTGACGGTAGACTCCATTCGCACGGATGGGTGATTGCCGGTTTGCTCTTGGTTTTGTTTTTTGGCGGTTGCGCAACGGCGCCGACCGTTTACCGCGAGCCGCCGAAGCTGGCGGTGGAGGATCGTGTCGAGGCCAATCTCAAGGTCTTCGACAAGGCGTGGTCCTTGGTGGATAGGAATTATTTCGACCCGAAATTTCGCGGCGTCGACTGGCGCGCTCAGCGCGAAAGGTATCGGCCGGAGGCTGCTGCCGCGGCGGATGACGACGCTCTTTATCGGGTGATTAACAGAATGGCGGCCGAGTTAAAGGAATCGCATCTCGCTGCGTTGTCTCCGCGGAGAACGCACGAATTTTCGTCGGGCTTCCGCGTGGCGGCGGGCTTTACGTGGCAGGTGGTTGAAGGCCGGCTGGTGGTGACACGTGTGGTGCCGGGGAGTCCGGCTGAACTCGCGGGTATCAAGCCGGGTTGGGTGGTCGTGTCGCGGAATGGTATAGAATTTTCCGCGGAGCCTAGGCGCGACAGTTTTGTGGCGCGCATGGGCGAGGCGATTCGTTTTGTATTTCTCGACGAGCACGAACAACGGCGCGAACTTGAGCTTCAACCGCAGCCGTTGAAATTCGAGCAGCGCGTGGCCCGGGTGCTGCCGGACGGCACGCTGTATTTGCGCTTCGACGAATTCACGACGCTGGAATCGACATCCTGGCTCAGCGAGCAATTGAAAATGCATCGCGCGGCACCAGCCGCTGTGATCGATCTGCGGCAGAATCCCGGTGGCAAAATGTTCGGCTTGCGCATGGCCGTGGCGGAATTTTTCGAGCACCGCGTCCTCATTGGCCACATGGTGAAACGCAGCGGGCGCGACGGTTTGCGGAGCAGCCTTTCTCTTCTCTCTGCCAAGTTTCCAGGCCGCGTGGTTCTTCTGGTTGGACCGAACACCGGCAGCGCGGCTGAAATATTTGCCCACGTATTGCAGCATGAACACCGCGCCACCGTGGTCGGCCGGAAAACCGCGGGCGCGGTTGTCAGTTCGCTATTCTACTCGTTGCCGGGCGGTGGAAAAATGCAGGTGCCGTTTTGCGACTACGTTGGAGTCGACGGCCGGCGACTCGAAGGGCGCGGTGTCACGCCCGACGTGGAAGTGCGCGCGACGCTTGCGGACTTGCGCGCTGGTATCGATGCCGAGCTTGAGGCTGCGCTGGCGGAATCGAAGAAAATTGCAGTTGCCCGCGGACGATGAGGCTTAAATTTCGTGCTTGGCGGGGGCAAGCAGAGCGTCCGTAGTTAAGTTTTCAATTTTAGGAAATGGCCAAGAAAAAATCGCCCAAGAAGAAACAAGACGACCAAGCAGAGCTGCCGCTTGAACAATCGGCACAGGCTGAGAACAAGAAGGCGGAGGCCATCGAGTCGAAGTCGGAAGTCGGAGGTCGGAAGTCGGAAGACAACACGGCCGAGGCTGGAAGCCAGAAGCCGGAGGCCAGCGTTCATGCTGAAGCTGCCACCGTGGCCAAAGGCGGCAACGGCAAGGATGCCCCGCTGGCGAAACATTACCGCACGTGGTTTCTCGATTACGCGAGCTACGTGATTCTCGATCGTGCGGTGCCGCACATGGACGACGGTTTGAAGCCCGTGCAGCGCCGCGTGCTCCACACCTTATGGGACATGGACGACGGCCGCTTCCACAAGGTCGCCAACGTTGTAGGTGCGACGATGAAACTTCACCCGCACGGCGATGCGTCGATCGGCGCTGCTCTCGTGGCTATCGCGCAGCGTGGCTGGTTGATCGAACCACAAGGTAATTTCGGCAACATCTACACGGGTGATGAGGCGGCGGCACCGCGTTACATCGAAGCGCGCCTGACACCTTTTGCGCGCGAAGTTCTTTTCAATCCGAAAACCACAACCTGGCAACAGAGCTACGATGGACGCAATCGCGAGCCAGTCACGCTGCCCGCGAAATTCCCGATCGTACTCCTCGAAGGCGCGGACGGTATTGCCGTCGGTCTTTCGACGAAAATCCTGCCGCACAATTTCAACGACCTCTGCCGGGCGGCGGTGAATCATCTCCAGGGAAAAACCTTCCGCATTTATCCTGATTTTCCGACGGGCGGCATCGCCGATTTTTCGGAATACAACGACGGCGAGCGCGGCGGCAAGGTGAAGATCCGCGCAAAGATCGAACAACGCAGCAAGTACCTGCTCGCGATCACCGAACTGCCCTACGGCCTCACGACTGAGGCACTGATCGAATCGATCCTGGCCGCCAACGCTAAGGGGAAGATCAAGGTTCGGCACGTCGACGACAACACAGCCGACAAAGTTGAGATCCTTGTTCACCTGCCGCAGGGCGCCGATCCCGAACAAGTTATTCAACAACTCTACGTTTTCACGAGTTGCCAGGTGAATCTCTCTCCGGCGGCGTGCGTGATCGAAAACGACGAAAAGACGGGCAACGACAGACCGATCTTCCTCGGCGTGCGCGAAATTCTCAAACGCTGCGTCGACAAGACAAAGGCGCTACTCAAGCAAGAGCTCGAAATTAAACTCGGTGAACTCGAACAACAGTGGCACTGGGATTCGCTCGAGCGCATTTTCATCGAGGAGCGCATCTACCGGCGTATCGAAAAATCCAAGACGTGGGAAAGCGTGCTTGAGGAAATCCGCGAAGGATTGAAACCCTTCATCAAAAATCTCCGCCGCGAAGTCACTGACGACGACATCACGCGCCTGACGGAAATCCGCATCAAGCGCATTTCGGCTTACAATCGTTTCCAAGCCGACGAGGCGATCAAGAAGATCGAGGAAGGCATGAAGGAAACGAAATCGAACCTCAAGAACCTCACGGCCTACGCCGTCGCTTGGTACGAGATGCTGGCCGAAAAATACGGCAAGGGCATCAAACGCCGTACGAGTTACGACGAGATCGAGCAGATCAGTGCGCACGAAGTCGTTTCCTCGAACCAACGTCTGTATGTAAATCGCGAGGAAGGCTTCATCGGCCTCAACTGGCGCCAGCACGAATTCGTGCTGGAATGCTCGATCCTCGACGACGTCATTTGCTTTATGGCGGACGGCACGATGAAAGTCGCACGTGTGGCCGACAAGGTCTTCATGGGCCGCGAAATCCTCCACGTGGCCGTGCTCCCGAAGGACGGCGACAAGGGTTTCTACACGATGATGTACCAGGACAAGGAAAGCGGGAAGGCCTTTGCCAAACGTTTCCAAGTCGGCGGCGTCACGCGCGAAAAACTCTACAATCTCACTCCGAGCGAAGGTTCGAGAGTGGTATTTTTCGATGTGGCCAAGGTCGAGGCGAGTATGACGAAAAAGGTCAACGTGACGCTGAGCGGCCGCTGCTCGGCGCGCATCAAGGAATTCGAATTCGACCTATCGCCGCTCACCTTGGGCAGTCGCAACGCCAAGGGCCTCACCGTAACCAAATATCCGATACGCGTGGTCAAGCGCGCGGAAGGCTGAGCCCAATCACGGCGTTGGCGATGAACCTCGGAGAAGGCTTGAGTCAAGGTGGGGCGCGTTGACCTCAACGCGCTTTCCCAACGTCGCCCGAATACCAGCGCATTGAGGTCAATGCGCTCCACCCAATTGCAATGTTACGGCTAAGCGCGTCCTGCCCTGGTGCGTTATTTCCAAATCGCGACGAGGTCTTCGCTGCGGATCCAGCCGGTCTGGCCGTTGGGAAAGCTGAGGTGCGCCCAGGTTTTGCCGATAAAGTTGTTATCGACAACAGCCACGGTGCCGCCGGAGAGCGGGGTCGTTTTTTGCGAGGTTTCGACCTCCGTAGGGATCGACCGGAGGGTGGTGGTGCGCCAGACGACGACGGCGCGGGCGTCGTTGAGCGGTGAATACACACGCAGGCTGAAGCCAGCGGCACCGCCGAGGAAGCTGGAAAACACGAAGAGCGCGATTGCGGTAATTTTCAGCCAGCGGGCGGACTTGCCGTAGGCGCGCAACAAGAGCAAGGCAAAGGCGAGGGCGGCCAGGATTGAAGCGAGAATGGCGGCATATTGCCACTGCGTAGGCGAAAGCAGGCCGGCGATTTGATGCGGTGGATGTGCGGCGGAAAAACCCGAGAAAACCGACGGAGCGAAATTGGCGCGTTCGATGGCGAACGTGAGATTCCACCGGATCGCCGGATCGGTGGGATTTTGAGCGAAGGCGGCGGCGGCATGTGCGGCTGCTTCCGCCCAGCGATCCTGTTGGGCGATTGCGAGCGAGAGATTGTGATGCGCGGCGGGATTCGCCGGAGTTTTCACCAGCGCGGCGCGCCAGGATTGTTCGGCTGCAGCAAAATCGCCTTTATCGTATGCCGCTTTGGCATCGGCGGCGTGGAGAGAGGTGCCAGTCAGGGCGAAGCCGAGCGCGAGAAGGGCGGCGAAGGGAAGGAGATTTTTTAAGCGAAACAGTTGCCAGAAGGAAAAGCCGGGAACGTGGTGCGTCGCCAGGGCTTCACGCGCGCGGGTGCTCCAGTCCGCCGGGAGGGGAGTGGCATCGCGGTAGAGGGCGCGTTCGGTCTCGGCCCACAACGCTATCCACTTGGCTTCGCTTGTGGGAAAACTGTGGGCTGCGGGCACCGCGGCGGAGAATTGCCAGAGGAGAGCGATCTCTTTTTGCCAAGTGAGGATGAGTTTGGCGGTTTCTTCTGGGTTTTGAGAGGAACCCAATGCATCGATTGCGGCGAGCGCTCGCTGGCGGGCTTCGCGGCGTGTGCGCGCGGGATCGGTCACGCGCGCGCGGCGGAAGGCGAGCCAAAGCCATAAGGCGAGCAGCACGGCGACGGGCGCACAAAGGGCGGCGATGAAACGATTTTGCTCCAGTGGTTCTGCGGCTTCGCCAGCGTCGGGCAAGGGATCGCGCGGGATGCCCTTGGGCATGGCGGGTGGTTTTGGCTGGCTTTCCGTGGGGGCCGGCGACGCCGGAGTCGCAGCGCTGACGGTCGGCTGGGGAACTTCCGCCGCGGGCGCGACGCTGACGGTGGTCGCGGGTGCGGTGACGGTTTGGTATTCGCCTTTTGCAGGATCGAAGTAGGACCAAGTCACAGGGCCGAGCGTGTAGCTGCCGGGCTTCGTTGGGATAAGAACCACGTCCTCAACCAGTGTGGCCTCGAAAAGGGCGCCTTCCTTGGGCGTGCGTTTGGCCTGCGGTTGCACGGCGCGAAAATCTTTCGAAACACTCCGTGCGGGCAAGCCGGGGAAACTGGGCCAGTTGCCAGTGCCGGCGAGCGTGAGCGTCCAAGTGATCGGTTCGCCCACGCTGGTGGTGGCGGGCACAACGTTGGACTTGAGCGTGAACTGGCCAACGGCGCCATTGAACGAAACCGGTGCATTGGACGGCAACGGACGGACCGTGACGACCGGCTTGTTACTGGTGATGGCGAATTGTTCGATATTGGGGCGGTTGAAGAAGCCGAGGCCCGCGGACCCTGTCGTAATATTGACGAGCTGGTTTCCCTCCGGCAGCGTCAACGGACCCGGTTTACCGATTGAAGCCCGGGTGTTTTGGTAGACGGTGATGAAGGGCTCGCCATTGATCTGGGATTCGCGGGCGGCGAGCTTGCTCCATTCCTCCGTGACAAGTGCGGATGGCTTCCAGTCGAGCAGGCTGCCGACCAATCCATCGAGGCTGTAGATGTTTCGCTTGCGGACATTGAGATTGTATTCGATGGGGAAAACCTCGCCGGCCCAGACGGTGGCCGGGATGTTGAAATTGGCGGTGGCGACTGATTCAAGCGAAACGCCACCGGCGGTCGCGGCACCAACGGAGTAATTTGCAGCGGGCACGTTGATGCGACCCTTGTCGGTATCGACTGAAAACTCCGGAATGACGATGTCGGCGCGTTTGGTGGGGCGTGCCGCGTAAGTGAGAGACTCGCTGCGGGAGACCGAACCATTGACAATCGATGTCTGGCTGGAATTTCCGGCAAATTGCAGGACGAGGCCATCGACGGAAGGCAGGGTGGGCTGCCCTTTGGGGGCGCAGCCTTCGAAAATAAGCAGGAGCTGGTTAGCCTGGCCGAAGGCGAGGGTGCCGCTTGACGGTTCCCACCGTCCGGATTGTGCATGAGCAAGGGTGGCCAGGCTGAAAGTGGCGAGAAGGGCGATGACGATTTTTTGGAGGCGGCGCATGGTTACCAATCTTTGGCTGGTTTTTTAGGCGCGGTGACGGGGCCTTGCATGAGTTGATAAAGCTGGGCGGGGGAATCTTGATCCTTGAGCTGTTCGAGCTTCTGAAGAGGCGCGGCGAGGGCGGTATCCTGGACGGCCTGGCCTTCTTTCTTCTCTTGGGCGCCGCCGACTTTTTGTTGTTCGGTGGGATCGGCTGGAGGCTGAGGCTGATTGGATTTCTCGGCGGACTTTTCCTTCATGTCGCCGAATGCGGACTGCTTGGGCGGCGGTGGCTGGCCCTGTTGGGATTGTTTCTGCTGTTGTTTTTGTTGCTGGGAGTTTTGCGGCTCCTGTTTTTTTTGCTGCTGCTGTTGTTGGTCTTTTTTGTCCTGCTTTTGCTCCTGTTGTTGAGATTGCTGCTTCTCGTCCTGCTTGGGTGGCTCTTTTTTCTTCAACAGAGCTTCGAGTTCACTGCGAAGTTTTGGCCAGTCGGCGGCTTTGGTGTCGAGCGCCTCGCCAAGACCAACGCCGGCAAGGGCATCGTTGACAGGGCCGGGCGAAATATGTTTTTGGCCGGTCTGAAGATCCTTTCCGTAGGCGATGGTACTATTGGCTAGTTCGGCATAGTCGCGGGCCGTGAGATCCTTGCGTTGCGAAAGGCTGGCCACGAGTTTTGTGAGCGTGTCGGCTGGAGGCGGGCCTTTGGGCGGTTCTTTGTCCGCTGCGTGGACGGGGGAAAGGCTGAAAGGCTGAAGGACAGAAAGGCTGAGGAGGAGAAGAATGATGGCTAGGTTTGAAATTTGCGGTTTGGCGTTTGGGATTTCGGGCCGCTGGGCAATCCGGACATCACGGAGACGCGGACGAACCGGGAATTCCCACCAAAAACTCCAAAGGAGCAGCCAGATCGCGGGGGCGAGCACCCATTGAAAACGCTCGACGAGGCGGGCGCGGTTGCGTTCCGCAAAAGTACCTTTTTTGCCAGTGTCGATTGTTGTTTGGATGAGTTGGGCGAGATCGACCCAGGAACTGGCATCGGCATAACGGCCGTTGGTTTCGGTTGCGAGCTGTTGAAGCGTTGCGTTTTCCAGTTTCGAAAGAACGACGGCGCCGCGTTCGTCTTTCACAAACCCGCCGGATCCATCGGGAATCATGGCGCCGGCCGCGGTGCCGACACCCAAGCCGATGACGCGAATACCCTTTTCCTTGAGTTCGGCGACGTGCGATTTCCAATCGTCGTCGGTCGCTTCGCCGTCGCTCAGAACGATGAGGAACCGATCGGCGCTGCCGGAGGAGCCGAAAGCGGTAAGAGAAGTTTGGAGGAGGGCGGTGTAGTTGGAACCCCCTTGCGGCAGGTAGGCCGGGTTGAGGCCGGGCAGAAAGTCGCGGAGGATCTCGTAGTCGGCGCTGAGGGGGCTTTGCAGAAAAGCCGTACCAGAAAATACCACCAAACCGACGCGTTCGCCGCGGAGTTGTTCGAGCAGGCTGGTGATGAGAAGCTTGGAGCGGTCGAGGCGGGACGGGCGCACGTCGTCGGCGCGCATGCTACGCGAAAGATCGAGGGCAATGATGATCTCGCGAGATTCCTCATAAACGGCCTCTTCAAGTTTGCCCCATTGCGGACGAGCAAGGGCGACGACGGCGAGGCTGAGTCCCAACCAGAGGCGCCAGCGGAGGCGGCCGGTGATTTTACCGGTGGTGTCCGGTTTGAGCGAGAGCTCGGACGGGCCTGCCTCGGCGCGAAGGATTTTTGGATGCGTGGCGCTGGCGATGGCGCGACGACGGCGGAGCTCTCCCATCGCGAAGGCGAGCGGTAGGAGCAGGAGCCAGAAGGCATGGGGCCAGTGGAAGGTCATCAACGAGAAAAGGCTGAAGGGCTGACAGGCTGAAGGGCTGAAGCGCCGGGAGATTTGAGATTTGAAGAATTTGAAATTTGAGAAGATGGCCGGTTTGAGTTAGTTCGGCGCAGGAGGGCCGCCAGTAAGAGCAAGGCCAGACTGGGAATTGCGCACCAAGGGAAGAGTTCGGTCGTGATCAGATAGGTCTTGGCCTTGAACTCGATTTTGCGCGACCGATTGATGGCGTCGAATGCGGACTTGATTGTGCGGTTATCGTCGGCGCGGAAAAAGCGTCCGCCGGTGGTATCGGCGATGTCGTGAAGTAGTCCTTCATCAAGATCGGAGAAAAAGCGATCGTAGCCGAGCTTGCGGCCATTGACGATGACGGGACGACGCGCCCAGCCGTCTTTACCCGCGCCGATTGTATAAACAGGGATACCGCGAGATTTGGCAATTCCGGCTGCTTGATCTGGAGGCAAAGTGCTGAGCGTTCGTCTCTGGCCATCCTTTTCAATTATAGATTCGCGCCCATCTGTTAGAAGAATGACGAAGGCGCCTTTGCGTCGACCGCCCTCTTCGTGCGAAGCCTGTTCGAGGCGGGTGAGAGCCACGCCGAGCCCGTCGCCAATCGCGGTGCCATCTTCAATGATGCCGGTTTGAATGCGTTCGGTTTGCCGGGAGAGCCAGTCGTGGTCAAAGGTAAGCGGCGCCATCGTGTAAGCGCGCCCGGAAAACACGACGAGGCCAATCCGATCGTTGGAGCGCTCTTCGATGAAGGCTTGAATAACTGGTTTTACCGCTTGCAGGCGGTTGATGGGTTGACCGTTTTTTTCGTAGTCCTCCGCCAGCATTGAGCTGGAAATGTCGATCGCGAGCATGAGGTCGTAGCCTTCGGAGCGGACCTCGCGTTTGTCATGCACTGTTTGAGGACGGGCGAGCGCGACGATGAGCAGGGTAATGCCGGCGGCGGCGAGGATTTCGGGCCAACGCGAAACGGTGGTGAAAGACTTGCGGTGCCACGAAGAAGCAAAAGGTACAACTAACACGGGTACGCGCCGCCGCCCACGCATCCAAATCACGATGGGGATGAGAAGCAGGGCGAAGAGCCATTCCGGATTTGCGAGGCGCAAATCCAAAGTTCCAAGTGGCAAGTTCCAAGTGCCAAGAATCGAGCCGCCTAAAGGAGCGGTCAGATTTTGCAGCGCATGGATCGGTGTACTCATCCTGATACTTGTTACTTGGACCTTAATACTTGTTTTAACGATGCATTCTCGCGTGGAAGAAGCGGACCAGCGCGTCGAGGCAGTTTTCCTCGGTCGTGATCGCGAGGCGGCTGAGCGGATCGGGGAAGAGCGCCTGCCAGGCTTGCTCGCGTTCGGCGCGCCATGCGGCGTGGGCCTGACGTTCGGCACTGGAACCAGACAACGTCACCAAGCGGCCTTGGACCGGGTCGTATGCGGCAAAGGTTTCGCCCGAGGGCAGGTCTCGTTCCCACGGGTCGTCGACGCGGAAGCCCATGGTTTGGTAACGACGTTGCATGACCGACCAGCCTTCGGGAGCGGGCGCGGGTGGAAAATCGCCAAGCCAGATGAGTACGCTGTGCTTCGGCGCGGAACTGGCGACGAGGCGCCAGGGTATGCTTGTTTCCGGCGTCTGGTTGTTGTTGGCGAAATCCGGCGCGCCGCGTCCGATGAGCGTCGAGGCGGCGTGCATGATAGCGCCGCGTCCGCGGACGGGCTCGCGAAAGACGTAGCCGTCAGGTCGGGCATGAAGGTAGCCAACACGGTCGCGGTTGACGGCGCCGAGCATCATAACGAGGCCGGCGAGTTCGAGGAGAGCCTCGCGTTTCGATTGGGCGCCCGAGCCGAATTGGAGGCTGGGGGTATCGTCGAGCACGATCATCAGCGTGACCTCGCGTTCTTCGACGAATTTCTTGCGGTAGGGTTCGCCGAGGCGCGCAGTGACATTCCAATCGATGTCTCGGACATCGTCGCCAAAGGAATATTTCACAACCTGGTCGAATTCCATGCCGCGCCCGCGAAAGGCCGAGCGATATTCGCCGCTGAGCACATTCTCCACGGCATGGCGCACGCGCCATTCCAACTGACGCAGAATGGCCAGCGAAGCAGTGGAGGTGTTTGTTGGTTCGGCAGGCATTGATTGGCTAAAAATCTTTCTTCTTTATCTTAATCTTTCTCTTTCTCCCGGTTCGGATGTTTGCGGCGTCGCTGAGAGAAAGATAAAGAGAACGAGAAAGAATAAAGACTGTTGAGGTCAGAGCTTCGGCACCGGGGTTTTTTCCAAGACCTGACCGATGAGTTTGTCGGCGTTGATTTCCTCGGCCTCGGCTTCGTAGGTCAGGCCGATGCGATGACGGAGAACGTCGGGGGCGATATCCTGAATCAACGAAGGACTCACGAAGTCCTGCCCGCGCAACCAGGCGAGCGCACGGCCGGCTTGGAAAAGGGCGAGCGAGGCGCGGGGCGAAGCGCCAAAGTTAAGGTATTTCTTTCCCGGTTGGAGCTGGTTGCGTGGGTCGGTCGCCAGCGCGCGGGTGGCATGAACGAGCGCGAGAATGTAGCCTTGAAGGGCGGGCGCGACATGGACCTTGTCGACCTCGGTGCGGAGCGAAAGCAGTTCTTCGCCGGAGGAGACGGCTTCGAGCGCGGGTTGTTTTGTGACCTGGCCCCAGCGGGTCATCATCTCGGTTTCCTCGGCGAGGCTCGGGTAGTCGACGAGCAATTTGAAAAGAAAGCGATCGGTCTGCGCTTCAGGCAGCGGGTAGGTACCTTCCTGTTCGACGGGATTTTGCGTGGCCATCACGAAAAAGGGCTTTGGAAGTGGATGGGTTTGCCCGCCGATCGTGACTTGGCGCTCCTGCATGGCTTCGAGCAAAGCGCTTTGGACCTTGGCGGGGGCGCGATTGATTTCGTCGGCCAGCACGAGATTGGCGAAGACCGGGCCGCGGTGCGCGGTGAACTCGCCGGTTTTTGGCTGAAAGATCATGGTTCCGACGACGTCGCTTGGCAGCAGATCGGGCGTGAACTGTATCCGCTCAAATTGGACGCCGAGGGCGGTGCCGAGCGATTTGACGAGGAGGGTTTTGGCGAGACCGGGCATGCCTTCGAGAAGGACATGTCCGTTGGCCAGGAGGGCAACGAGCAGGCGTTCCACGACTGCATCCTGACCGATGACTGCTTTGCCGATTTCTTCGCGGAGTTTTTGTGACCAAACGGGGCCGGTGATCATGAGTGAATTATTGGACCTTGTTGAAGGTGGGTTTGACTCTGAAAGCACGAAAGAGTTTCGCTAATGTCTGAAAGGGCACCAGATGAATCTGCCAACGCAAATCCAAAGAAGAGTCGACATGTTGGGCATCCTTCCGGCCGACGTGGAGGAAAAATTTGTGCGCGGATCGGGACCGGGTGGGCAAAAGATCAACAAAACCTCCTCTACGGTGTGGTTGAAGCACCGGCCGACGGGCATCGAGGTCCGCGTGCAACAAGAGCGTTCGCAGGCGGCGAACCGCGAGTTGGCCTGGACGGAACTCTGTGCGAAACTGGAAACCTCCCTGCGCCAAGCCGAAGCCGCGCGGCAACAGGCGCGCGAAAAGGAGCGGCGGCGCAAACGCCCCAAAAGCTACGCCCAAAAACAGCGAATGATCGCGTCGAAGCGGCATCGGAGCATGGCGAAAGGAATGCGCGGACGGGTCGCGGGCGAAGAGTAACGCGTTGGCCGTCGATGCGATTTTGGCAGGGATTTTACCTCAGCGTTATCGCCTTGGCGTCGAACGTCTGTAATGAAAACTGAAATACGTTCGCAGCCGTCGCTTCGAGAGGAACAACGGCGCGGTGAGCGGTTCAAATATTTTTCCATGCTTCCGAGTCCCCTGCGCATCTTCGTTTTTTCATCCGTGCTTTTGCTCGCGGCGTGTTCGACCGCGCCGAAGAAAGGACAGCCATTGCCCACTCCGCACCCGTCGTCACAACCGGAAAAGAACGTGTTGTATTCGCCGGAAAAGACGCCGGCGTTGAAGGCGGGCGAATACGCGATCTGGGTCGAATCCGATCCCAAGGGCGGCATCGTGGTCATCGATGGCACGCCGGTCGGCCGCACGCCTCAGCAAATCGTGGTGAACGGGACCGCCCGTGGATTTTTCCACGACAATGTTTCGATCAAAGTTCGTTTTGTCGCGACCGACTCGGATCACACATCGCAGACCGTCGAGGAGGTTTTGACGCCGCTCGACAAGATTCCAGCCCGCGTGCGTTTCACCGCGCAAGGAGCGATGCGCGTGGCGCGGTGAGGATATAGGGAGTAAGGTCGCTGGAGATGGTTTTACTGTGGAATTCAGGACCGCTGAACAAGCTTTCCGAGGGCGACCTATTAAAACAGCGCGTCAAAAATGTAGGAGACATCGACTCCATTGAGCGCTGCTTCCACGGTCTTTTTGATTCCAAAAACTGCACCGAGTACAGTAAGCCCACCAAGAGCAAAAAGGAGAAGGGCGAGCCATCCTATATCTTCTCTTGAAGCGAACAAACCAGAGGTAACTAGGAGCACGCCACCAAATGCGACGAGCACGCGTTTCCACGGCTCCAATGTTTGTACGCGCAAGTTTGCGCAATTTTCTTTTCGCAGCGAGGACTGGCCGCGATCAATCGCTTTCTGAGCCTCACGCAGGGCTTGCTGCTCGATGTACCTTTTGTGTGATTCGGTGCTCACCGATTTTTTGAGTGTTTCACTTCACCCCGCTCGCGAGCAACGTTTCGAAGTGCGGCTCGGCGGGTTCCTGGGCGACGGTGGTGACTTCGACTTGTTCGAAACCGGCTTTTTTTAGGAAGCCATGCAGCGCGTTTTCTTTGAAACCCAACCAGACGTCCGCATAGAGTTCTCGGGCCTTTTCGAACGTGTGGCTCTTTAAATCGAGGACGAGGACCTGGCCACCGGGGCGGAGGATGCGATGGGCTTCGTCGATCGCTTTTTGCGGATGCTGGGCGTGGTGCAGCGCCTGACTGAGAATCGCGAGGTCCACCGAACCTTCGTCCAGAGGGACGTTTTCGATGTCACCGAGTTTGTAGGCGAGATTGGACAGATTGTTCTTGGCGGCGAGTTCGGTGCCGACTTCAACCATGCGCGGGGAATTGTCGATGCACCAGACATGAGCGGCGCGGCGGGCGAGGAGTTGCGAGATGAGTCCTTCGCCGGCACCGAGGTCAGCGATGGTGATGGCGGGCGTGAGGCGGAGCGCGAGGTGACCAATGGCCTCCCACGACCGACCGGGGCAATAGTTTTTGCCGAGCTTGCCCGCGATGAGATTGAAATAGGATTCCGACTGCTGACGGCGACGGACGAGAATGCGGTCGAGATTGGCACGGTCTTCGGCGAGTTCAGGCAGGCCGGCGACGGCGTTGCAGGCGGTGCTGATGAGCAGGTGTTGGTTGGGGTCGAGCTGCGGCGGGATCGAGTAGAAAGCTTTGCGTCCATCGCGGCGGTCAATCACGAGATCGGCCTGGCGCAAGAGGGCGAGTTGCGACGATATGCGCGACTGGGCCATGCCGAGGATCTCCTGCAACTCGGCGACCGAGAGTTCCTCGTGCAGAAGCAGCGCTAGCAGGCGCACGCGCGTCGGGTCGGAGAGGACTTTGAGTGTATCCCAGGATGCTTTCACCGAACCGTACCGTGTCGGGAAGAAGCGGCGGGGTCAATAAGCGTTCGCGCGGCCCGACCGAGGCCAGCCTTCACCGTACTTGCAGCGTCCACTGGCGGGAATTTTGCGAGCCGATCAGGCGGACTTGGTAGGTGCCGGGCTTAAGCGTGCCGCCGGGGATGGTGACGAGCACGGGGTTGTCGCGGCTGCGGGCGAGCAGTTCGCCGCCGATTTTTTCGAAGCTGGCGACGATGGCGAGGTCTTCGTTTTTCAAATACACATACGTTTCTTCAACGGTGGATTTTTTGTCGGGCAGCGTGCAGGTGAACTGAAACGCGTAGGGCATCAGCGACGCCACCTCGGCCGGCGCGGCGACGCTGGAAAAACTTTCGGGCAACGCGGGTTTGTCGATCAACGTTTCGGCGAGTTCAGTGGGAATGCCGCCGGGAATGATTTGATGCGTGGCGAAGGTATTGCCGAGGCGAGCGGCGGAATTTTTCGGGTCAGCGGGCAGGGAGATGGTCGCGGCGATGCGCTGATAGCCGGCTTCCTGAAGCCGTTGGACGGTGGCGCGATCCTTGGCGTCCTTGTAGGGTTGGTGGGCGACGCCGGGTTTACGGTAGCGGATTGTGATGAAAGTGTAGCCAACAATGAAAACGAGGATCGAGATCACGATCCATTTCATGGGCCAAGGTTTCTGATTTGGGCGGGCTGGCATGCGCGTCGGGGAGGTAAGGGCGGCGCGGGCTGTGTCGCAAATACATTTGCGCCGGGGCGGAGTGGCTGTTTCGTTGGCCGACTTTATGAAGTATTGGTCGCAGTTTTTCATTCCCACCCTCAAGGAAAGTCCGGCTGACGCCGAAATCGCTTCGCACAAACTCCTCGTGCGTGCGGGCCTCGTTCGCAAGCTGGGCGGCGGCCTCTACACCTTCATGCCATTCGGCCTTCGCGCGCTGCAAAAGATCACGCAACTTTGTCGCGAAGAAATGGACCGCGCCGGCGCGATCGAGCTCTGGATGCCGCATGTGCATCCGGTTGAACTTTGGGAACAAGGTCCACGCTGGGCTGCGGCGCGCGAAATCATGTTCCGCGCCGATACCGCCGGCGCCGGCAAAGGGCGTTCGAAAGAGCCCGAATTTGTTCTTGGCCCGACGCACGAGGAAATCATCACGCCCCTCGTGAAAACCGAAATCACGAGCTACCGCGATCTGCCGAAGAACTTTTATCAAATTGCCACAAAATTCCGTAACGAGATTCGTCCGCGCTACGGCCTGATGCGTGCGCGTGAGTTTGTGATGATGGATTCGTACTCCTTCGACACGACCGACGACGGCGCGGTGAAGAGCTACTTCAACATGAAGGAGGCCTACGAGAAATTCTTCAAACGCGTGGGAGTGCTCTCGATTCCCGTCGAGGCCGACACGGGCGTGATGGGCGGTAGCTTCTCCCATGAATTCATGGTTCCTGCCGAAGTGGGCGACGACGACATCATCTACTGCGAGGAAAGCGGCTACGCGGCCAACCGCGAAAAAGCCACCAGTGGCCTCGTGCCGAAAGATCTTACTGACGCGGCGCCGGTTGGCGCGGTCGAGGAGTTCGCCACGCCCGGCGTCGTGACCATCGCGGCGCTCGAAGCGACGCCGTATTCAGTTCCTGGCGACAAGCAATTCAAGACCCTCGTCTTCATTGGCGACGGCAAGCCTTTTGTCGTCATTCTTCGCGGCAGCGACGAACTCGAGGAAGCCAAACTCGGCTCGCTTGGCTTCACTCTGTTCCGTCCGGCCACGCCGGAAGAGATCGAACCCGTCCTCGGCGCCAAACCTGGCAGCCTCGGCGCGGTCAATGGCACGATCAAAAATCCGTCCGCGCTCGCCGGCATTTTCGCCGATCACGCCATCCGCCTTGTCGGCAACGGCACGACCGGCGCCAACAAAGACGGTTTCCACCTGCGCAACGTCAACGTCACGCGTGACCTCGCGATCACGAAGTTTGGCGATTTCCGGCGCGTGCGCGCGGGCGAACCCTGCCCGAAATCCGGCCAGCCGCTCAAGGTCCGCCGCGGCATCGAGGTCGGCCACATTTTCAAACTCGGCACGAAATACTCCGAGAAGTTCGAAGCCGTTTTCACGGACGATCAAAAGCAGTCGCACCTCATGGTCATGGGCTGCTACGGCATCGGTATCAGCCGCACCATGCAGGCCGTGATCGAGCAAAGCCACGATAACGACGGCATCATCTGGCCGTGGAATGTCGCACCTTTCCACGTGCTCGTCTGTTTGCTTGATCCGCAGCTGCCCGAAGCCGCCGAACTCGCGAAAAAGATCGGTGCCGCCGCTGAAAAGGCCGGTGCGGACGTGCTGATCGACGATCGCGTCGAGCGCCCAGGCGTAAAATTCAAGGACGCCGACCTCATTGGCGTCCCGCTGCGCATCACGATCGGTGGCAAAGGTCTCAAGGAAGGCGTCATCGAAATGAAATGGCGCAACCAAAAAGACATCGCCAAGATCGCCGTGGCCGAAGCCGAAGCGAAGATCGCCGCCGCCGTGACCGAAGCCGCCGCCAAGGCCTGATAAAACTGACTCTCTGAAGAGTAACCACTTATTGTCACTGAAGGTCACTAATGCATGTGCCCTGGACCGAGTTTCCACATGCCTCGCCGCTGTTTTATTTCCTTTGTATCAGTGTCTATCAGTGAACATCAGTGGTTAAAGAATAGTTTGTAGAATAAATCGCGTGCCCGAAAATCCGAACACATCGCCGACACCTGTTGCGCATCCAGAGACCGAGCTTGAGCTGCATGGTCTCTGGAAAGTGGTTGTGCTGAATGATCCGGTGAACCTCATGTCTTACGTCGTGATGGTTTTCCGCAAAGTCTTCGGTTTCGATGAGCCAACGGCACGCAAACACATGATGGAAGTGCATGAGCAAGGTCGTTCGGTCGTGTGGACGGGCCTGCGCGAAAAAGCCGAGGCCTACGCCTTCACGCTGCACCAGTGGCACCTCACCGCGATCATCGAGCCCGACGAGGCGACGCACTGACGCTCACGAGGTTTGTTTCCGAGGTGGAGCGCGCCGTTCCGGCGCGCTGTTCGGATTCGATCTTTTTTTTACCGCTAATGGAGTTTCCTCAAAGAGGAAACTTACTTGGTGTGCTTCGCCTAATCGGCTCAGCCAACCTGTTAAGGGGCCGGCTGATCGCAAGCCGGTTTGAAAATGGATGTATTACTCACCCGGTCTGCGATTAGCAGACCCCGCAACTTACTCCGTAGGCGATCAGCCGGAGGGGATCTCTAAAGTTTTCCCCATTGGGAAAACTCCATTAGCGGTTCCAAAAACGGATCGAAAAAAACTACGTCTCACCGGCCGGTTTGCGCAGATATTTGGTTCGCCGCGCGCCGCTGGTGCCGGTGGGTTTGCGTCTTTGCTTTGGTTCGCTGTAGGGTTTTCTTCGATACCCGGCTTTGTTCGGATCGCACGCGCAGCGGATTTGGTGGTCCTGCATGCGCTTGAAAATGCCGAGCAGTTGCTCCGGCAACACATACTGATCGAGTCCGGACTTCTCCAGACTGAGCAAGAGCTCATGGCATGCCTCCAAGGTCGAGAGGCAGCCATCCTGCGGTTGTTGTTTGATCACGTAGCGACTGGGCGCGGTGGGTGTGAACATCACGCGCGGCAGGCGTTGCAGACTCGGGCTGAGTTTCAGCATTTTCCGCGCACCGCTCCACGTGGCGTCCAGAATGAAAACGGTCAGCCGACGTCCGCCGAGATCGCCGATAGTGAGTTCGCCTTGTGAAAGATTCTTTGCCTCGGTGCCGGGGTAGAGGAGCACGGGAAAATTCACCGGATCGCGGATAAGCTCCTGCACGGTCTCGTCGTTGTCGAAACCGACACCCATAACGATCTCGCTGTTCTTGAGACAGAGGTGCGTGAGGCGGCCGGTATTGGCTTTCTCCTCCTTGAATTCCTTCGGATGCATCAAAAACACGAAGCGTGTCTTTGTCTCAATCGGTTGGATCGATTCGCACCAGCAAAGAGGCTTCGGCCAGAAGCAGCGATAGCACATCACGCGACTCATGGGCGGAGGGAATGGCCACAAAAAGCACAGAAGGCGCAGAAGAGCTTTATTATGTGCATAGGCCGTTTGTGCTTTTTGTGGCAAAAATTTCTGCGGACTCAAATCGCCTCGTCGGCGACGCCCCAACGGAGATTGTAGAGCGAGTTCACGAACTCTTTGATGCCGCCAAATTCGGCGAGCGCGATGAAGGTCGCGAGCGCGGCGGGCATCACATCAGCGCGGCCGAAGGGAACGCCGGGGATTTTGCGTCGCGTGTCGAGATCGACGGAACCGACGAGTTGAAGAAGTTCGCGCAGTTGAGCGACCGTGATCGTGGGGCCGATGTCTTCGAGCTCTTTGCCTTCACGGGCGGCGAGAATGACGCGGGCGGTCGTAAGCGTGCCGCCGGTGCCGATCGTGATGGCGCCCGGGGGTAGATCGAAGGCAAAACCGTTTTTCGCGAGCTTCTCCTTGGTTAATTCGCTCACGCGCAGGCGGGCTTCGTCGGTGAAAGGTTGCGTCGGATCGGCAACGCAACGCTCGGTCAAACGCACGCAGCCGAGCTGGAAACTTTGGGCTTGGCGGATGGTACGGTTTTGAAAAGACAGACATTCGAGGCTGCCTCCGCCGAGGTCGAAGAGATAGAAGTTTTGCAGGCCGGCGAGCGCGGGATCGCAGGTGAGGCCGCGCCCAATGAGATTGGCTTCTTCGTCGCCGCTGAGGATGCGCACGCTATAGCCGGTTTTGTCGAAAATCTGCTGGCGAAAAATTGCACCATTTGTGGCGTCGCGCACGGCGCTGGTGGCGACGAGGATGGTTTTAGCCGGAGTGAAATTTGCGGCATCGGCGAGCAGTTCTTTGACGGCGGCGAGTCCGCGGGCCATGCCTTCGTCGCTAAGTCGTGGTTCGGCTTTGCTAATGCCGGCGCTGATGCGGGCATCGAGGGTTTTGTAGAAAAGCGAAGTCAGCCCGCCGGTGCTCGTGCGTTGGGCGACGAGGATCTTGATCGAGTTGCTGCCAATATCGATGACGGCGACGGACGGGAATGCGTTCACGGAAAAATCACAGGGCCTTGATTGCGTCGGCGAGGACCTCGCAGGCTTTGGTGATGGCGGGGCCATCGTGGGCGGTGCTGAGAAAGGCGGCCTCGTAGGCGCTCGGCGCGAGGTAGACGCCTTGGTCGAGGCAGAGGCGGAAAAGGCGGGCGAAAAGTTTGGCGTCGCCTTTAAGCGCGGTGGCGTAGTCGCGGACCGGCGTATCCGTGAAGAAAATACTGAACATCGAACCGCATTGTGGAACTTGCACAGGAATCCCCTTGGCCTGCGCGGCGGCCACGACGGTGCCCTTGATCTGCTGGCCAAGAATATCAAGGCGGCCGTAGGGATTTCCCTCGTCGAGCAATTTGAGTGCGGCGATGCCGGCGGCCATTGCGAGCGGGTTGCCGCTGAGCGTGCCGGCCTGGTAAACGGGTCCGAGCGGTGCGAGGCAGTTCATGATATCGGCGCGTCCACCAAAGGCGCCAACGGGCAGGCCGCCGCCAATGATTTTTCCTAAACAGGTCAAATCGGGAACGATGCCTTCGCGCTCCTGCACGCCGCCTTTGGCGATGCGGAAACCGGTCATGACTTCGTCGAAAATGAGAACCGTCCCGTGCTTGGCGGTGATCTCACGGAGGAACGCGAGGTAACCGGCATCGGGCATGATGAACCCGACGTTGCCACAGTAGGGCTCGATGATTACGCCGGCGATTTGGCCGGGATTCGCAGCGAAGGCGGCCTCGAGTGCGGCGCGATCGTTGTAGGGGAGGACAACGGTTTCCTGGGCGAACGAGGCGGGCACACCGGCGCTGTCCGGACTACCATGGGTGAGCGCTCCCGAACCAGCTTTGATCAGCAATGAATCCGAGTGGCCATGGTAGCAGCCGGCGAATTTCACGATTTTGTCGCGCTTGGTGAAGCCACGGGCGAGGCGGATAGCCGACATCGTGGCTTCGGTACCGCTGTTGCACATGCGGACCTTTTGGATTGATGGAAAAAACTTTATGATGAGCTCGGCCATCTCGACTTCGTAGGGATTGGGCGTGCCGAAGCTCGTGCCGTTTTCGAGCGCGGTGGCGATGGCCTTTTTGATCGCGGGGTGGTTGTGGCCGTGAATGGCGGGGCCCCAGGTGCAGACGAAGTCGACGAGGACTTGGTTGTCGCTCGTAATGAGTGTGGCGCCGCGTGCGGCCTTGACGAAAAACGGTGCGCCACCGACGGAGCGGAAAGCGCGGACGGGCGAATTCACGCCGCCAGGAATAAGCTGCTGGGCGCGGGCAAAAAGTTGTTCGGAGGTTGAGGAAGACATGACGGATATTTTTTTAACCGCTAATTTTCGCTAATGGGCGCTAATTCAGACAGGAGAGCGAGTGTTGACGAAACGTTTCCATTGGAGCGAAGGAAACGCGGCAAAGTTGATGAGGTAACCGACGGACTTGCGGGTGACTCGGAGGTAATTGAGGAGTTGTGCCTCGTGTTCTTCGGCGAGTGTTTTGACGGCTTTGAATTCAACGACGACTTCATCAGCAATGAACAGGTCGGGACGCAAACGCTTTGTGAGAGGTTGGCCCTTGTAGAAAACAACAAGTTCGGATTGGGCAGCGAACGGAATGTTTCTCGCATTTAATGCGCGCTCCATGCTCTCCTGATAAATTTCCTCGGATAGACCGCCGCCCAGATCATTGTACACATCGAAAGCAGCGGCCATAATGTCATACCCGAGCTGTGCGAGTGGCTTGTCTGAATTAGCGTTCATTAGCGAAAATTAGCGGTTAAAAACGGTTTATTTTCCGTTAACTTAGCTCACGTATTTTTGGACGATGGGGATGCGGCGGCCGACGCCGAAGGCGAGGGGGGTGGTTTTCAGGCCGGGGGCCATTTGCTTGCGCTTGTATTCATTGAGGTCGACCTTGCGAATGATGTCGCTGACGACTGGTTCGGCGAAACCTTGCGCGATCAAGTCACGGCGGGAGAGGCCTTCTTCGACGTAGCCTTTGAGGATTGCGTCGAGCACGTCGTAGGGCGGCAGGCTGTCCTGGTCGACCTGGCCGGGGCGGAGTTCGGCGGACGGCGGTTTTTCGATCGTGTTGAGCGGTATGATTTCGCGGTTGCGATTGATCCAGCGCGAGAGGGCGTAGATCTGCGTTTTGAAAACGTCGGAAATGACGGCGAGGCCGCCGCACATGTCGCCGTAAAGCGTGCAATAGCCGACTGCGACTTCACTCTTGTTGCCGGTGGTGAGGAGAAGCGAGCCGAACTTGTTGGACAGAGCCATCATGATGACGCCGCGCACGCGGGCCTGGATGTTTTCCTCGGTGACGTCGGGTTTGCGACCGGCAAAGATCGGACCGAGCGCGGTCTCGGCAGCGGCTACGACATCGGCGATGGCGATGGTTTCGAAACGAATGCCGAGGGTTTTCGCGAGAACGCGGGCGTCGTCTTTCGAGTGTTGCGACGAGATCGCGGAGGGCAGGGAAACGCCGATGACATTTTCCGGGCCGAAGGCTTCGGCGGCGAGCACAGCAACGACCGCAGAGTCGATGCCGCCGGAAAGCGCGATGAGCGCGCGCTTAAAACCGGATTTGAACGCGTAGTCGCGCAAGCCGAGCACGAGGGCGGCGTACACATCGGCGGAGGGATCGGAGGGTGGTAGGGACGACCCGCCGGGTCGTCCGTCAACGTCATCTGCGGGTAAGTTACGCGCGACCGGACGGCCCGGCGGTTCGTCCCTACCTTCGGAAAAACTCACATCGACGATGCGCAACTCTTCGGCAAACGCGGCGAGGCGGGCAATGACGTTGCCCGACGCATCGGCAACGAGTGAGCGGCCGTCGAAGATCAACTCGTCGTTACCGCCAATCGCATTGCAATATACAAGTGGACAGCCGAGGGTGCGGACGCTGTCGATAACGAGTTGTTCGCGTATGTCGCTTTTGCTGTAATGCCAAGGGCTGGCGGAGAGATTGATGACGAGATCGACGCTTTTGGCGGCGAGGCTGGCAACGGGATTGGCGCGGTAAAGGCGTCCGGTGTCGATTGCGGGGTTTTTCCAAATATCCTCGCAAATGGTGAGCCCGATTTTTTTACCGCCGAAATTGACGATGGCGGGCTCGCGGGCGGCTTCGAAATACCGATCTTCGTCGAACACGTCATAGGTCGGCAGCAGGCATTTGCGGCCGATCACGGCGATCTCGCCGCGTTGGCAGAAGGCGGCGGCATTGAACCAGCGGCGGCCTTCGGCGGAGGGGTTCGTTTCGACGAAGCCGATCACGGCGGGCACTTCGCCGATTTCGACGGCGATTTCGGTGAGCGATTCCTCGTTGTCGGAGACGAAGCGTTTTTTGAACAACAGATCGCGGGGCGGATAGCCGCAGACAATCAGCTCGGGAAACACGACGAGTTCAGCGCCTTGAGCGACGAGCGTGCGGTAGGCGTCGAGGATTTTGCGGCGATTGCCGGCGAGGTCACCGACGGTCGAGTTGAGCTGGGCGAGTCCGATGCGCATGAGAAAGGCATCACGGTGAACGGCTTTCCGGGGGCTGACAACTCGCAAGGCATCGACCCGGCTCGCGGGGATGTATGCCTCACCGGGGCCGCAGGAACCCTCCGAGATTGTCTCCCGTAAAATGACCAGCGTGCAGTGGGGCTCAAACTGCGTGCAGACAAGGGTGAATGGCGTGCAAATTCGACTGAACTCCGTGCAAACGAGGCAAACGCCTTCCAATTCCGATTGGCATAACGAGTGCTGCGACGAGTCCACTTTGGACCACGCCAAAGCGAGCAGCATCGCACCGGATGCTTCGCTACGTTCAGCATGACAAAGATGAGCAGCAGCGACTTAAGACGCATCTATCACTCAATGAGAACTTCAGCTGGAGGGTCGACTTCCACGTCGACCGTTGGATCGAGTGGCGCGGCCGACGTGGAAGTCGGCCCTCCATTCGACCGAGTTTCCGCTCAGTGTTTGGTCAAGAAGCGGCTATGGTGCCCGCGAAACCACTGGGCTTCACGCAGCGATCGGGGCGACAAACGCCTTGAGTCACTGCCAACGCCAGCTAGAACCAGTGCTTACCCTTTGCAGACCCAACCGTGCGGAAGACCTCAAATTTTAACCTGCCATGACTAAAGTGATTTTAGTTCTATTGAGTAGCCTTTTGTTGGTGACAGTTGGTTGCAGTCATACCCGTGCTTCGAAGAAAAAGGAGCCGGCCACCCCGGTGACAACCACCGAGTTCACACCGAATCGGGAACAACTGGTGCGTGATCGGGCTGAAGAATTGCGGACGAAAGGAATTCCTCCGGATCAAGCGTTGCGTCTCGCGCAGGGGCAGATTCCGGTCGTGCAAACCACCACGTCGCAATCGGCCAGCGCGGAAAAGGAGAGGAAGGCGCAGGAGAAGTTCGAAAAAGATCTGAACAAATCACTGAACCCACGGTAAGGGAGCTTTGGTTGAACAGAGATAGGTTTCTATCTCCATCCGTGTTTCAGAGGCGGTAAGTGGTTCAATGGGTCTTTTTTTTGACCACTTATGAACACTGATGGGCGCTGATAACAAACCAGGCACAACAGAATTGCACCCTACGGTCGGAAGCTCCGTTCCCTCAGTTTCCTCCTGTAAAATGGGGCGTTAAAATAGTTGGAGAGAGATTAGTCTTCAGGCGGTTGAGGGCGATTGCCTGTAACAGTCCGGTTACCATCGTGTCCTTTTTGTCCGACGAAAAGGGAGTAGGTTGCACCACTAAACAGAGGTGTCTTATGAAAACTAAATCCATTCGTTATCTACAATTTGTAGCCGTGATGACCGCTTGCGCGTTTCTCTGCGCATGTACAAGTGTACAGACGGTTCAGTCGTCCGACATTGGCAGGCTTTCCACCTTGGTCCACACGCGCGACACTGTGCGTTGCACGATGAAAGATGGCTCACAGGTCACACTGAAAGTCAGTTCGGTCGAACAAGATACTCTCGTCGGTGTGGATGGCCGCCGGGTTGCGGTGGCTGAGGTGGCCGGAGCCGAAATCAAACGCTTTGATAGCACCAAATCCATTTTGCTGGGCGTGGTGATCGCTGCCGGCGTGGTGGCTGCCGCGGCCGCAGGTGGAGGAGGAGGCGGCGGAGGCGGTGGTGGTGGCGGCTACTAAAGGTGCGCGCTAGAGGTTGGCCGTGGCAAGCGGTATAGGTTTCATCCTGAATTCCGCAGAAGGATTAACCACTTATAATCACTTATTGGCACGATGCCTGAGTTGTAGCGAATAGAAAACCAAGACTCGGTTCATCGGTGAGGTGAATGATTTTGGTCAGCTAAATTCTGACCATCAGTGTTTCTCAGTGAAAATAAGTGGTTCAACTGCGGTTAAGGTTCATCGCATCCGATGGGTAGACGGGACCTATCTCTTCGGTCTGTACACGCTGAACCCGCCGCGTTGGTTGCGGCGTGTCCAGCGGTTATGCGCGGTCTTAAACGGCTATGGCGTTGTTTTTCCGTTTCCTAATGGCGTGGGCGGCACGGGGTGTTGTCGAGCGGGTCGGTGCCGTTTTGGAATTCCTGAAGATTTGGAATGCGATCTCGGTCCGGGTCGGCGTTGTCGGCGGCGATCCCGGTGTTGTCCGCCTGACCGAAATGGAGAATGCGCCAGGCTTCGAGAGGGGTGAGCTGCGGCACGTGGGTGGCGACAACCAGTGAGTACGAGTCCACCTCGATGGTTTTGCGATTTGTATTTAGGGGTGTGATCGCAAATACGCCTGCGACGAGATCGGAACGTCCGTCGAGGAAAGAGGGCGCGGACAAGGGATTCCATTCGAGATTGTCGATCAAGTATCGCCAGGCGCCGGCTTCGCGCGTGAGGGTAATGGTCATTCCATCGGCGGCATTGAGTCCAAAACCGAAGAAGCGTCCGTCGAAGTCCACGTTGTTTTGCGTGTGGACGGAGAGGCGTTCGGGCGCGCCAAAAACGATCGTTTCAGAGCGCGTCAGGAAATTGCTATTGGCTCCCACATACACGCCAACCTGATCGATGAATTCCAGCGTGGTGAGCGGACGGAAGACTGCGGTCACGGCAAAATCTTCGGTGCCGGTGAAGCCGAGGCTGCTCAGGCTCACGCCGGGCAAACTGGCGTTGGCGAAGTTGAACTGGCCGAAGAAGTCGGCCTGGGTCGAGGAAAGTTCGAGCGCGCCCGTGTTGGTGTTTAGTCGGAGGTTAGGATCCAGCACGGGCAGCGCGGCGCCGGTTCCCGGGAGCTGTGCGGTGAAACCGGTCAGAAGTCCGGCGGCATCTTGCAGGCCGGAACTCGCGGCCGAACCAAAGTTCAGGTCTACGCGGCGCACGACATTTACGGAGCGCGCAGTAATCGTGAACGTGTAGTGCGTTTGCTTCGGATTGTCGGGTGACGTGTTGACCGCCACAATGGTCACGGGGTAGGCCACGTCGACTTGCGAGAGGGTGGGGCGCCACGAAACGACACCGGTCGCCCGGTCGACGGTGAGACCGGCGGGACCTGTCGCGACGGAGTAGGTGTGGTCGTCCCTGCGATCATTGCCAGGTTCGGGCAGGCAAAACGTATTGATATCGCCAAAAAGCGCGAGCCGGTTTGGCAGGGAGACGATGCGCGGGGTCTGGCGGCTGGTCACAGTGTGGCTGCCCCAGATTGCGACGCCCTCCGTCGACAACGCGGAGAACGCGTAGACCCAGGCACCCTGATCGTCGTCCCACTGCGTGCTAAAGACGCCTTGGTAAGTTTTTCCATCGAGGGTGAGCGCGAGGTCATTGTTGCGCGAAAAATTCCAGGTCCCCGTCGCTGCGCCAGTGACGGTACCGTTGGGCTGTAGCGTAATGAGGGAAGAAGTTTGCAGCGCAGGGCTGATCGCCTTGCCGTGATTGATGAGTTTATAGTCGCCGGTGACGTCGTGGCGGTCGTGACGTTCTTGTTTTTCGCCGGCATAACGATGCGGCGCGACCACGAGCCAGTCGTCCGCATTCATGTACATTTGATGCACGCGGACTTCGTGTTCCTCACCTCGATCGACGAAGCGCGTGTGAAAGACGAGGAAGTATTTTTTGCTCTGCGGATCGTAATAAGCGGAGTTGTGGCCGGGCGAAAGGTAACCGCGTGTGGCGCTGACGGGTTCGCCGGCGACGGAGAGGAATTGATAATTGCCCAGCAATTTCACGCCGTAGGGTGCAATGGCGGCGTCATCGAAGAACGAGCCGGGAGCGCCGGAAACGTTGGTCATCTCATTGCCCGAGGCATCGAAGAAGGGGCCGTCGGGCTGGCGTGAACGGGCGACGCGGATGTTATAACCACCGTCTGCCGACAAACCGCCGAAGGAGAGGAAAAGGTAGTAATAATCCGACTCCGGACTGTAGAGCATGCATGGCCCTTCGATGCGGGAATGGTTTCCACCGATGAGTTTCTTGCCATAGCCTTGGTTCGGCAAAGGCAGGCCACTTGAGGGATCGAGTTGCAGAATGAAGATGCCGCCGGAATAGGAGCCATAGACCATCCAGAGCCGGCCGGTTTTGTCGAAAAATACATCGGGATCGACGGCATTGGGATGGCGCGTGGCGTCGTAGATTGTTCCGTCCAAACTCGGCAGGCCCCACATTCCCGACTGCACGATGACGCCGAGGTCGGTGTAAGGCCCCGTGATCGAGTCGGAGACGGCAACGCCGAGCACGGCGCGCGGTTGGTCGCCGCGGGCGATGCAGTAATAAAAATAGTAGCGTCCATCCGCGAGACGGATGACATCGGGCGCCCAAAAACCGGGATTGTTGCCGATCCATGCGACCGACGAAGCGAACGTCGCAAAGGGAAATGGAAACAGCGGGTTGTCATCGGTGGGGCCAGTGGACAACTGCGTCCAATGCATCCAATCCGTGGTTGTGGCTGACGCGAGATGGGATCCGAAGACGTAAAACTGGGAGCCAGCCTTCACGACCGAGGGATCGTGCACGGAGACATTGGTAAAAGATGGAATTTCCGCCGGAACAGAAGGGTGCGCAAAGGCGGCACCGACGCAGAACAGACCGGCGCCAAGGCCGGTAAGCAGTGATTTTGGGTGGAGCATGTTCTTCGAGACGTTGGGAGTTAACGGACGAAGAAGCTGGTAAATCTAAATGCGCCAACGGACGGCTTTTCCCGACAAAGGCCGCGCGGAAGGGTGGTTTTATTACCATCTTCAGCGGCGAAGGCCCCGGGGCAGCCTTATTCTTTTCTATCTTTAAGCCGCGTTGGCCTCTCCAGCGCGAGCGGCACCCACGGAATGCGGTCTTCGGTCCAGATCGCGATTTCAGGAGGAAAACGCTCAGGTTCATCCAAGGAGGCAATCGTAACGTCAATTGTCGGAGCGTCGTCGCTTTCCCTGAACAGTAACGTTGTGCCGCAACAGCCTATTGGTTCGGCTTATAGTCGAAAAGTTTGTCGGTGCCGGGGACGAGGGTGTGATTTTTCCAGAGGGATTCGGAACGCTTGGTCCCGTTCGGCCACCACGTGATCCATTCACTCGTGCCGTCGTCCCGATGGGTCCATTCCCACTCTTTTTTGCCGTCGGTGGACCAGAAAGTTTCGACGCCGGATTTTCGGCCGAGGTGGTAGGTGGTGACGTGTTGCTTCGCGCCGCTCGGATAAAACCAGGTTTCTTCGCCTTCGAGCAAAACGCGACCGTCGTCAGCGACGCCGCTGCTCCACGTGACGCGCGGTTTGCCGTCGGGAAAGTTTTCACGATGCGTTTGAACGTCGGAAATTTTCGCGGCGTTGCTCGCGTCGAGGCGCGGATCGTCGTCGGCGAACGTGGCATCGCTGAGGATCCATGCTTCGTTTAGTTCGAAGTGCAGCCCGGGATGGTTGCACGAGGTGATGAGGTGGATGACGCCGTTGGGCGCCTGCCGGGCGACGGAGTAGCCAAGGCTCGGCCGGGCGCGGTGTACGGAGTACGTGCCGGGGAGCCGTTTGATGCGCCACGTCTCGCCATCGTCGTCGGAAAGCGCGACGTAGGAACCGTCCTCCTTGATCGAGTCTGGTTTTTTCGTGCGCTTCGACGGATAAAAATCGCCGGCCATGAACAGCCGTCCGCTCGCGAGGCGAATGATAGATGGCCGCTGCCCACTGCTGAGCTGCGAGAAGGGCGTCTTGCTCATTTCGTAGGAGCGTCCGCCGTCGCGGCTGATGGCGCGTGGCATGAAATTATCGATGCCCGAGTTTTTTCCGCCCATGCCGAGAATACTGCCGTCTTTCCGCAGGACAAACGTTGTGTGGCGACCAAACGTCCGGCCGAGCGTGTCGTGCCAGGTCGTGCCATCGTCGGTGGCCCAAAGCATCGATTGCGAGCCGAGCGGATCGCCCTCAGCTGCATCGACCGCGAGATACGTGCGACCGTTGTTATCGCGAATCACGGAGTTGATGGGCTGGGGCCGTTCAAGCGCGGAGCCGAGCGGGCCAGTGATGCGAGGAAAGTTCACGCTGCTCCACGTGGCGCCCAGATCGTTGGAGGTAAGAAATTGAAACGGGAAATGGCCTTCCTCATGGGGATTGCCCCAGAACAACCAGAGCTTACCGCCATCCGCCCAGAGTAACGGCGCGTGATCGTTGGCGCCCGGCGTGTCGATGAACGGGCAGGGCATGTCCCATTGTTCGGCGCCGAAACGCAGTCGGGCTGCGATCAAACTCACTTCGGGTTCGTATTCCCAACTCGACGAATAAATCACCAACAAGGCGTCGCCATTGGGCAGCACGGCGAAACCAGGACTGTGGTTGTGATGGCGAAATGACGGATGCAGACCGGCGCGGTGTTCCTTCACAAAATCGATCGTGCCCTCCAACGGCATGGGCAGCATCCGCCGACGTCGCAGGTACGGCTTGGCCGGATCGGGACCGCGAAGCACATCGTCGGAAGTCGCAGTAGAGAGCTTGACGCCTTGGGTCATAAACGACGGTTCGGCTGCGAGGGGCGCGGTCTGAACCGCTGGAGCGAGCACGACACGAAACCCGATACGGTGGAGGCCGTATTTTTGCGGATTGGGATCCGTTGACGAGGCGGGGGCGAAATTCGGCGGGGCGCCGGCGCGGTTTGACGGGCGGAGGTAATTGTCGGGTTTGAATTTCTCCGGCGTGTCGAGATAACCGCCACGCACGACCTTCATGAAACCGCTGGCGCGACCCGCAGGATCGCGTTGAGTGGCGAAAGAATATTCGCCGTACCAATCCGCGCACCACTCCACCGGACCGTTGTACAATTGGCGCAAGCCCCAGGGATGAATCGCCTTTCCGGTGGTTTCCCACGTGGCGCCATCTTTTCGTCCGGCGCGAGCGGCGAACTCCCATTCCGCCTCGGTGGGCAGGCGGTAGTTCCGTCCCTCTTTGTGGCTCAGCCACGCGCAAAACGCGACGGCGTCATGCCAGCTCATACCTGCTGCGTAAGGCTTGTAGGCATCGTTGAGCGGCGCGTCGGGTTTGAACTGGCGAAATTGCTCTGCGGTGACCTCGGTCTCCCCGATGAAGAACGGGGCCGAGATCGCGACTTGATGCGTGGGCGACTCGTCCCAATTGGCCGGCTTCAACGCCGAGCCCATCGTAAATTCTCCGGCGGCGACCGGCACGAGTTTCATCCCGAGGGAGTTGGTGATTGGTTCGGCTGCGCGGGCTCTCAACGCGAGGGCGAGCGAGAGCGACACGCCCGCGAGCAAAAGTACCTTGGTCGATGAAGCAGGTGCAGGAGGGATTTTCATGGGGATGGGACGAGCATGCGGACGTTTTTCGCTCAGAGATTTTTCAGGCGGATGTTGCGATATTCGATTTTCATGGGAGGCCCGACGTGCACCTGCACGCCCAATAGTCCTTCCGATCTTCGATGGGCAGCATCGTCGTCGATCACCACGCTCATCACGTGGCCGTTGACGATGTGCGTGAGCACGTGGCCGCGCGCGATGAGGTGAACCTCGTTCCAGTCCTCTTTTTTGATGAAGGAGGCGAGCTGTGGGGCCTCGCCGAGTGAGGCGATCACCGCGGGTTTAGCGGACGAATTGATGGTCACGGCTTCACCTCGTTTGGCCAGAAACGTGCGGCCCTTTTCCTCGTAGTTCTGGCCGGTGTAGCGATCCGCACCGTCGATATCCGCCTGATAGCCGCGCATGGCCCACTTCTGGCCTTCGATTTCGGTGCTGCGATAGTTGATGCCGCTGTTGCCCTTGGCGGTGACGCGATATTCGAGCTTCAATTCGAAATCGCGGGTGGTCCCGGCTCGCCAGATGATAAACGAATTCTGTTTCAGCAGAGTCTCCGGCGTGACCTCGCCGACCAGTGCGCCGTTTTCCACGCGCCAATATTTGGGATCGCCTTCCCAGCCATTGAGGGACTGGCCGTCGAAGATCGTAATGAAACCATCGTCAGGCGAAGGCGCGATGGTTGCGGATTGCGATTGAGCGAGAGCAAAGGGCAGCGCGATGCCGAGCGAAATCGCGAGTGCAATGAGCCGCGCGAGGAAGGGGAATGAAATGTTACGCATGGGGCGGGGTTGAACGAAGTCGTCTCGGCAGTGACGTTTCGCAACCCGAGGCGTTACGCGGTTTTCGAGACGTTGAACGGCCCCGCCCGCCGAACCTGAATCACATCGCTGCCTTGGCGGCGGTGGCCATGGCGGCGACGGGGACTTCGCGGCCGGTCCAAATCGAGAGCGCCTTGGCTCCTTGATGGATGAGCATCGAGAGGCCATTGGCGTTGGGGATTTTTAACTGTTCGGCTTGGGCGAGGAGCTTGGTCTGCGGTGGGTTGTAGATCATGTCGTACACACCGGAGGGGCACGGAAGTTTCGCCAGGTCGGCTGGCGGAGCGTCGGTATCCTTGAGGCCGGCGGAAGTGGCATTGATCACAATGGCGCCGGTGGGCAGTTCGGCGGGCGGTGTTGCCGGATCGAAGCCATGCAGCGGGATGCCTTTGGCGATGGAAGACAGTTGTTGCAGCAGCGAGTCGCGGTTGGCGGCGGTGCGATTGGCGAGCCACAGGGAACGGCAGTGGCGTTGCAAGCATTCGACGGCGGCGCCACGGGCGGCTCCGCCGGCCCCGAGGAGAATGATGTGCGAACGGGAGACATCGAGGCCGAGGTCTTCGCGAATGGCGGTGGCGAGGCCGTGGCCATCGGTGTTGAAACCTTGCCAGCCTTTTTCGGTCGCGAGGAGCGTATTGACGGCGCCGATGGGCTGGGCGGCGGAATCGATCGCGCCGGCGAGACGACCGGAGGAAATTAAGTCGTTGGCGATGACTTTGTGCGGGATGGTGAGGTTGAGACCGCGGAAGTTTTTGGCGCGAAAACGTTCGAGGGCGCGCGGGAGATCTTCAGGTGGAATGTCGAAGCGGAAGTAACGCCAGTTGGAGAACTGTTTGTCGGTGCGGGCGAGTTCGGCCAGCGCGGCATTATGCATGGCCGGGCTAATGGAGTGTTTAATCGGATGGCCGAGCACGGCGAGGGCGACGCCGGGAAAGTTCCAGCTATCGAGATCGGAAAGAGTGTGGACGGGTTCAGGGGTGGCCATGTTAACGCGGAGTTTTTAGAAGGGCCACAGAGGGCACGGAGCGATGACACAGAGTTCACGGAGGAAATGCCATGGAAAATTTTAGGTGGAAGGTGGCAGTTTTTAACCACGGCGGCGCAGGAGTTCAGAGTGTGGATTTTTTTCAGGAGAAAACGGAGAGAACAGAGATGGAGACGGTGAACCAAGCACGCATGGTCTTTCCATCACTACAACTCTGTGCCTCTGTGTCTTCGCTCTGTGTTCTCTGCGACCCAACTGCCTATTTTAAACCTACCTTGGTTCCTATTTACGGCTGAGCGTGGTGGTTGTAGGTGGTTTCGAATTCCTCGACGAAGCTGGCAAAGAGGCGGGCATGGACGGTGTCATTGGCGGCTTCGTAATGATGCACGAGATTGCGGCAGCAACGGCAGAGGACCTCCCGCACGGGCGTGGGCGCGAGGTCGCTGATTTGGGGCGAGATATTGCGGGCCCGGAGCCAGTCGAAAAGGCTATCGGGCGTGCGAAAGGCGCCGTTTTCGAACGGGTCGATAAAGAAAGGTTCACCCTCGGTGTAGCAACCCACGACGAAATGGCCGGGCAGGCCGACGGGTTCAATTTCCAAGCCGACGCGATGGGCGACGAGCAGGTAGACGATGCTGAGGGAAATGGGCAGGCCTTTGCGGCGAGTGAGGACCTGGTCAAGGTAGCTGTTGAGCGGGTCCATGTAATGCTCGGCGTTGCCGTGAAAACCGTTTTCGTGAAAAAGCACGCGGTTGAGAATACGGCATTTTTCGCGGGCGGTCATCGGCTCGGCGAAGAGTTCGCGGCAGCGGGCGGCGAGGGCGTCGAGTTGTTCGCAGCAATGGGCGATATCGATACGCGGGTGAACGGTGCGGCTGAGGAGCAGGGCTCCGGTTTCGAGTTCGTAATTGAGCGAGCGGATGAAGCCGCGGAATTCGGCGACAGGGTCGGAGAACTTTAATTCTTCAAGAAACCAGCGGGCGTGGAACGCGAGGGGACGATTGTTGCCGTTGGCGATCGATTTCAGAAAGTGGAGCGCCGCGGTTTGGTGTTCAAGAAAGTGAGTGAGAAGCGCCTGGCGAACGGACGGCTGGGGGTCGTCGAGCAATTCCAGAAACGCGGTCTGGAGTTCGGAGCTGAGGCGTTCGTTTTCCACGCGGGAAATGACACCGGAAATAAAGCGGCTCGCAACCAGTATTGGCAGGGCGAAAACTATCAGTTGTTGGAATGGAACACCCGAGGCCCGACCTCGGCGCGGGGCACTGGCCGGCGCTTAATTTTTAAAAATTTTGTGAGGCTGGAGGACGGGACGTGGGGGGCGGATTGTGCCTCGACAAAGGTGGCGGGGCTGGCTTCGTTGTGCCTAGCCCGTTCACGGGCAATTCCAAGCATCACGCCAGCTCATGAAGTTATATCAGTTTTCGCGCAATCAGTTGACTGCGATCGGAGCGATCGCGGGGGTGACTGCGTTGGTGGGCTGGGCGATCAACGGCGTGATCCCCAAGTATTTTCCCGCCGGCGATATTGTCTTTTTGACTTTGGCGGCGGTGGCCGCTGCCGGCGCGATGACCATGTTAACCAGCCAGCGTTTGTGGCGGGAATTGGATCAGCGGAACCGCGAGTTGCAGATCTCGGAGGAGCGCCATCGTTTGTTGTTGGAGCAGGCAAGTGACGCGATTCTCGTATATGAAGCGCAGACCGGTCTGATCGTGGAGGCCAACCGCGTCGCTTGCGAAGTGCTCGGTTGGAAGGAAAAAGAGGTAATCGGCCAACGTCATACCGTGCTGCATTCGCCGTCGGAGCGTGATACGATCCGCCGTTCCTTCGAGGCGCACGTGAAACATGGTGGTATCGTTGAAAACGAGATCCTCATGAAGCACCGCAACGGGGAAGTTATCCCGATGCATGCCCGCTCATCATTAGTGACGACAGGGGCAAAGCGTTATGTGCAGTCGATCTTACGCGATCTGCGACCCCGCTTGAAGGCCGAGGAAGCCTTGCGAGTTTCCGAATCGAGACTGCGCGAGATTTTCGAACGCACGCCTGTGGCAATCGTCGAAGGAGATTTCACGGCGGTCGGACGTTGGTTGCAGGAGCTACGCACCGCGGGCGTAACGGAACTGGATCTTTATCTGAAGGCGAATCCCGGAATGCTCGCCGAGCAATACGTCAACGTGAGAGTGACCGGAGCGAATCCGGCGGCTTTGCGCCTGTCACGCGTCCCCGACTTGGTCACTTACGCTCAGCGTCGACAGACCTCAATCACGCCCGAAGTATTGAAGACGTTCCAAGCCGAATTGGAGGCCATCTGGCACGGGCGTTCCGAGTTGGTCTGCGATCTGCCGCATGGACCGGGCGGAGGCAGCACGGGACCGAGCGTAATGCATTGGAGCGTGGCGAAGATCGATGACTGCCTCGACCTGCGCCGCGTGGTTGTCGTTTATTCCGATCTGAGCGACCTGCGCGCAACCGAGGCGCGTTTGCGCGAGGTGGAGGACCGATGGGAACTCGCCGTCAAGGCGCTCAACGTCGGCATTTACGAGAAGAATTTTGTCACTGGCGATGGTTATGTTTCGGACCGTTGGAAACAAATCCTCGGTTTTACCCCTGACGAATTGGTCGGCGGAGCCGGCGAATGGCAGGCCCGCATCCATCCGGACGATCATGACCGCGTGATCGCGCAATTGCAGGCCCACCTGCGGGGCGAGTCCGAGTACTACCGGGCTGAATACAGACTGCTTTGCAAGGACGGCCAATACAAGTGGGTCGAGGCCCGCGGCCGGGCTTTGTTCGACGAAAAGGGCCAGCCCCAACGCCTGATCGGCGCGCATGCCGACATCAGCGAAAACAAAAAGGCCGACGCCGCGCTGCGTTCGTCCGAGCTGCGCTTCCGCGAACTTTTCGAACGCACTCCCGTCTCGATTCTCGAAGAGGATTTTGCCGAGGTGGGTTATTGGTTGAAACAGCAAGCCCTGAACACACGTGCAGAGCTTGAAGCGGCATTGAACGAACAGCCGGAGCTCTTGTGCGAAGGATACCGGTTGATCCGCCTGCGCGCGGCCAATCGCCATGCCATGGCTTATCTGTCGGAAGCTTCTCTCGGTGGAAGTACCCCGCGCGAAAAACTGGCGCCGCCGGCCAGTGTGTTGAGCGCGTTTCGCGAGGAGCTGATCGCCATCCTTGAAGGACGCGACGAAGTGAATGCCGAAGTGAGCTTCGTGGACGCCCGCGGTCAGGCTCATTACCAGACTGTGCGCTGGTCGGTTGCGAGGTTGGAAGACGGTATGCTCGATCTGGGCCGGGTGCTCGTGGTCCTTGTCGATATCACTGAGATCAAGAACGCCGAGGAGAATGTCCGACAAGCCGAGGAACGCTGGGAACTCGCCGTTCGCGGCACCCAGGACGGCATCTGGGAGTTTAATCTCAGGACGCAAAAATGTTTCTATTCCGACCGCTGGAAACAGATGCTCGGATACGAACCAGATGAAATCGGCACAGGCCGCGACGAGTTGTTGACGCGCATTCATCCCGACGATCTGGGCCGCGTCAACGACGCCTTCGAGACGCATTGCCGCGGTGCCACGGAATTTTTTCACTGCGAATTCCGGGTGCTTTGCAAAGACGGTTCGTACCGCTGGATTTTGTCGCGCGGCCAGGCCACCTTCGACGCCTCGGGCACCGCGCAACGCGTGCTCGGCTCTCACACCGACATCACCGAACGCAAGCTCGCGGAGGACGCCTTGCGCGAAAGCGAGACGCGCTTCCGCGTGCTCTTCGAGCATTCGCCGGTCGCGATTGTCGAGCAGGACTACCGCGCGATCGCGACATGGATCAAGGAGCTCCGGGAAAAAGGCGTGACCGATCTGCACGCCTACATGGATGCCAATCCCGACGAGGTCGCCCGCGTCATGGGCCTTGTGGCGGTGGTGAATTTGAATCAGGAAACGGTCCGCATGGCGCGGGCCAGCTCGAAGAAGGAACTTCTCGAAAACCTATTGCAGGTGTTCACCGCGGATTCCTTGCGGGCGCGTCGCGACGCTTTTGTCGCCGTTTGGGATGGGCGCAACGAGATCGAAGGCGAAATCACTTTGCATGCGTTGGACGGCGCCGACCGCCGCGTTTATTTCCGCTGGTGGTTGCCCAACCTCGGCGGGCGTCAGGGCTTCGAATCGACGCAGTTGGTGCTTGTCGACTTGACCGATATCCGCAGCGCCGAGGCGGCCCTGGCCGCCGAACGCGAACGCTTGCGCGTGACCTTGCGCGCCATGGCCGAATGCCTGCTCACGACCGACACGGATGGAATCGTGCAATTCATGAACGAGGTCGCCGAACGCGCCACCGGCTGGCCCGCCGGCACAGCCATCGGACGCGGTGTGGAACAGGTTTGTGTGCTCCGCCACGACAAGACCAGGGCCAATATCACCATGCCGATTGCGCGTTCGATCTCCGAGCACCGCGTAGTCGATTTCCCACTACATTCGACCTTGATCAACCGACAGGGCGCGCAATGCATGGTCGACGGTCGCTGCGCGCCGATGCACGACCTTGCGGGCCGGGCGATCGGTGCGGTGGTCGTTTTCCGCGATATCACCGAACGCGTTCGTCTCGAAGCCGAACTACTCCGCTCCTCCAAGTTGGAATCGGTCGGCATCCTTGCCGGTGGCATCGCGCACGATTTTAATAACATTCTCACCGTCGTCATGGGCAACGTCACCCTCGCCATGCTCGACTCGGGCGTGATGGCTGCCGCTGGCAAATGGTTGGGCGAAGCCGAGCGCGGCGTGTTGCGTGCCCGCGAATTGACTCAGCAGCTGCTCACATTCGCCAAGGGCGGCGAACCGGTCCGCAAGACCGTGCAACTTCAGCAGATCGTCCGCGAGGTCACGGAGTTCGCCCTGCACGGCTCGAAGGTCCTTTCCGAGTTTAAATTCGACGCGGATCTCTGGGCGGCCGATGTCGATAAGAGTCAGATCGGTCAGGTCGTGCAGAATCTCGTCATCAATGCCGTGCAGGCCATGCCCGAGGGTGGCCAGGTGGTGCTTTCGATTCACAACGAAGAGGTCACGCCCGAATCCGCCCGTCCATTGCAGGTCGGCAAATACCTGCGCTTGGAAATCGCCGACACGGGCATGGGCATCCGGGCCGAGCATTTGCAGCGTATCTTCGATCCGTATTTCACCACCAAGCAGTCGGGCAGCGGTCTGGGGTTGGCCACGGTTTACTCGATCGTACGCCGTCACCAGGGGCATATCGACGTCGATTCCGAATTGGGCAAGGGCACGACGTTCTACATCTGGCTTCCCGCCGTGCCCACAGCGGCCATTCCAGAACCGGAAACTCCCGACAAACTCATCAACATGTCCGGGCGCGTCCTTTTCATGGATGATGAAGACACGATCCGCACGGTCGCGGTCACGTTGCTCGAACGTCTCGGCTTCAAACCCGATGCTGTGGCTGACGGCGCCGCGGCGGTCGAGGCCTACAAAAAGGCCCTCAACACCGACAATCCCTACCGTCTCGTGATCATGGATCTCACCGTCCCGGGCGGCATGGGTGGCCGCGAAGCGATGGAGGAATTGATCAAGATCGATCCGCGTGTCCGTGCGATCGTTTCCAGCGGCTACTCCAGCGATCCCGTGCTTTCGAGCTATCGCGCCCACGGTTTCCGCGGCATGGTGCCGAAACCTTACAAGCTCACCGATCTCGCCCGCACCATACGCAGTGTGTTGGAAGAATCTGCCTGATTTATGAAAAAACCGGTCACCTTTCTTTCGCTCGTTTTGTTTCTGCTTGCAGGTTCGGTCAGCATGTTTGCCGGCTTGCAGGCCGATCCGGCTGCGGTGGATCTCGGGCGCCGTCAGCAGGAACAAACCATCGCTTTCGAGGTGAAATTGGTGAACAACGGCAAGGCTCCGTTGGAAATTCTTTCCGTTAGGGCCGATTGCAGTTGCACGGCCGCGGCTCCGGGCAAACGCACGCTGGCCCCGGGCGAGAGTACGCCGCTTCAAGGTAGCGTGGAAACACGCGGTTACATCGGCCGCTTGCGGCGCAATGTCCTTGTTCAAACTTCCGCCGGCGAACTGACGATTCCCATCGATCTGAATATCTCGCTCTTCAAAAACTGGAGTCTGGAACCGTCGACAATCATCGTTCCTCCAAGTCCTAAGGGCCAGGTTGCGGAGGTGAAGGCGACGTTACAACATTTTGGAAACGGTCGCGTCCAGCTCGGCAAAATCACCTGCGCGCCCGACTGGCTGCAGGCGGTTTCGAAAAGCGACGACGGCAAAAACTTTCAGCTGCAGTTTATCAAACCGGCCGACGCTCCGGCAGGAAACTACACGGTCAAGGTCGCCGTGGCGACGAACGATTCGGCAGAGCCAAATATTTCGTTTAATGTATTTGTTCCCATCACTTCGACGCTGCGCGTGTCGCCCAATCCCGTGGTGTTCCCAACCGTCAAGGCGGGACAAAAAACCGTGCGTGAAATCACCATCGTGGGTTGGACGGGAGGCGGCACGCCGCAGTTGGTTCTTCAGCTTGGTGAGGCTCGCTTGATCGATCACGAAAACGGCAAGTTTCGTTATGAATTGACCGTGACGCCCGCGAATCCGGGACCCTTCACGCAGTTGATGCGAGTCTACGACGGCGACAAACTTGAGGCTGAGCTTCCTCTCATCGCCCGAGCCGAACCCGTCGAAGCGCCTAAACCGTAGGTCGCGCTTTTGGTTTTTTCGCGGAAATCACGGGAATAGATCCCCGGTGTTAAAGACTGCTTGCGCGAGGCCGGCTCGCGTGACGAGCAACGGCGTAGTATCGCCTGTATTGATTGAGCTGAGCGTTTTGGCCTGAGCGGCGAGAATTGTTTCTGCATCCTCCTTCTTTTCCAAGGCCGCCGGAAAAAATGCGGCAAGGCGTGCCGCAGCGGCATCGGGGCTCGCCAGCACATTTTCCTTTTCCATCAGGAGCACGCTCATTGTGGAGATAAACGCGTCGCGTCGGGTCAGTTCCCGTTGCGACAGCACTGAGGCCACAACAGCCAGGGTGAGCGCGCGGTTCCTGTCGTTGACTTTGAAATAGAGCGCCGGGCCAAGGTCGCGGTTTTTGAAATTTTCCTTCGTGAGTTTTTCGAGGAGGTCGATGCACGATGGACAATCGAAGCTAAGAATAACGGCCGGACTGCGCGGATGGATTTTGCCGAGCCAGGGCAGGGCGCTTGCCTTGTCCGCGAGCGTGGCAAGTTGCGCGGGTTGCGCCGTACCGGATTGCGCTTGGTGATTGGCGTGGGTTCGGGCCAGCTGAAATCCGCCACCTGCCAGCGCCAGGGCAAGGACGGCCATCCAAACACGCGGCCGTTCATGGTGCAGAAATAGGGCGCCCCACGCGGCGACGGCGTGCAGCGTGCAGTACAGGCAAAAACCCCGCAGAACAAAAAATTGGATCACCATGAAAAACGCGGCTCCGCCCGCCAGCATCAGCAGGAATACATCGCGTTTGTCCTTGTTCGGAATAAAAATGACACCGAACCAGAGTAGCGCGGCATAAACGCCGACAGGCACGTGGAGAATCGAGCCGAACTTGCTGTAGAGAATTGTCTGGCAATTTCCCGGGCCGACGCAGGGCAGGGCGAAAAATTTCAACAACGCGAGATAAACCGCCAGCGCGAGACCTAGGGTATAACAGATGGTTGCGAAGGTATGCTTGAGCGGGTGGGGCAGGGTCATTGGCGTACGTGGGCAGTGTGCAGGGTTGCGCGTGGTGTTCAATCCCGGGGTTGCCGGAATGTGGCGATGCCCCCCGGTGGTTTAGATTGACGTGTTCGTTCGGCTCACTTCCACCTTTTGCATGCTACCGCTCTGGGACGATGCTCCGCGCCGCCGACCGGCTACTTTCACTGTGCTTCTCATCGCCGCCAATCTCGGTGTTTTTACGTACGAGGTCGTATTGGCCGCGCAGGGAGGCAACGCGCTGGCGACCTTTATGGGGGAAAACGCGCTCGTGCCAAAACGCTTGCTCGCCAGCCTCGACGACCTTGGGCAATGGCGCACGGTCTTGAGTTCGATGTTTCTTCACGGTGGCGTGGCGCACGTGTTGGGGAACTGCTGGTTCCTTTGGATCTTCGGGAAGAACGTGGAAGACCGACTCGGACCGGCGCGCTATCTATTATTCTACTTGTTGTCGGGCTTCGGAGCCGCGGCATTGCAGGTGGCGATGAGTGCACAGTCAACCGTCCCCATGGTTGGGGCGAGCGGGGCGATTTCCGGCGTGCTGGGCGGATATTTGGCGCTGTTTCCGACGGCATGGATTTTCACGCTGGTACCTTGGGTGGTGCCGATCGTGCCGCTGCCGGCATTTGTGTTATTGCTCGTTTGGTTCGGTTTGCAGGCGCTCAATGGCGTGGGTTCTCTGGTTGATGAAACTTCGGTTCGTGGCGGCGTGGCCTGGTGGGCCCACGCGGGCGGTTTTTTAACCGGGCTGGGGCTTATGCTCTGGTTGAAAAGCCAGCGTTGGCTCCGCAAGCGTTGAGATTTTAGGTCTAATAGCTGTTTCTTGCCTTGATGGGGTGCAGTGGTTTGCGCAAAAAATGAAACCAACCGCCAAAACCGTGGTCCATCTGCCTCCTCAAATGAAAATCTCCAAGCTCATCTCCTGCCGCACTCTGCTCGCGTCTTTTCTCGCCCTCGCGGGCCTTCAATCCGGTTGCTCGACCGTCGTCGACACCACCACGCCCGGCGCCGTCATTTATGTGCGCGGCGAGTTGCAGGCCAATTTTGACCGCCGCTTCGACGTGGTCTCCCGGACGGCCAATAAGGCCCTCACCGAGCTCCAATTTTCCAAGATCGAGGAGAAGAAAGACGCACTCGTCGCGATCCTTGAGGTCCGCACCGCCGAGGACGTTCGTATTTACGTCAAAGTCGAAAAACAATCCGAGTCGCTCACCAGCGTCCGCATTCGCGCCGGCACCCTCGGCAACGAAAAACTTTCGTACGCCATCTTCAACAAGATCAAAGAGCTCCTGTGAGCCGAACGATGCCTTTGAGGTAGAGCGCATTGACCTGGCAGTCCGCCATAATTCGCTGACAAGTTCCGCCAGAGTTTCGCTCACACTTTCCGAAGTCCGAGTCCTTCCCATGGGAAGCGGGGAGGCAGGGAGGGGCGCAGCCCCTCCCTCTCCGAACCTAGTGCGATGACAAGTGCTGGGAGGCAATGCTCACCAAAACGAGTCGGTGGAAGTAAACGTGGTAACCGCCGGCCGTACGTTTGCATCCTACTGACGTTTGCCGGCTAAGTGAATATCACCATTGAGCCGAACCGTTCGCACCAGCCAACCGTTTGGATAGACCGGCACCAGCAGCGGCGGCAATGGGCTGGGTTGTGGCCGGTAGCGTGAGCTTGCCCCGAAAAAGTGGACAGGAGGTTGGGCGATATGGTTGAGGGGTTAATTGATTTGGTTTTCGAAGTCGACAGGAGAGATGAAGCCGAGGGCAGAATGGCGGCGTTCTCGGTTATAAAAATGGATACAATCGAAGATCGCTACGCGGGCTTGCTGGTGGGTGGCGAAGCGTTGGCGATAGACGCATTCGGTTTTGAGCGTGCCCCAGCCTGATTCCATCATGGCGTTGTCGTAGCAGTTGCCGCGGCGGCTCATGCTTTGAAGTACACCAGCCTGGGTTAAAGCGCTTCGATACGTTTGGCTGGCGTACGCCGCGGTCGGAGTGCAACAGCAAGCCGGGTTTGGGGTGGCGTTGGGCATAAGCGTGGCGCCAGGCATCGAGCACAAGTTGAGTGTCGATTTTCTCGCTCATGGCCCAGCCAACCAGGCGGCGGCTGCAATAATCTTTGATCGCGGCCAGGTACAGCCAGCCTTCGTCGGTTGGGATGTAGGTGATGTCGCTGACCCAGGTTTGAGTGGCCGGTTTGGCTTCTTTGAGGCGGTTGGGGGCGATCGGCTCGTCGTGATCGCTTTGGGTGGTTTTCACACGGCGGCGTCTGGGTCCGCAGCCGCGAAGGCCGGCTTTACGCATGAGCCTGGCGATGCGTTTGCGGCTGGTGTTTTCTTTTCGCTGGCGCAGGGCCTGGTGCAGGCGGGGTACCCAGTAGGTGCCGCGGCTTTGGCGAAACTCGGCTTGGATTAGGCCGAGTAGTTCGGCATCGCGGCGGGCGCGCGGGCTGGACTGCTCTCGCCGGATTTGCCAGCGGTAATAGCCGCTGCGGGACACCTCAAAGCTCTCGCAGAGTACTTTGGCGGCAGGGCTGCGTGTATCGCGATATCACCTCACGCGAGCGGACGAGCTGGGACGTGGGATCCTCTTGTCTTCCCGCTTGCGCCGCCCGGCCTAAATCGCGTCTGCTCACGACCTGTTGAAAAACGGTTCACCAACTCCCGCCCTGATTCTTGCCTCCGCGTCGCCGCGTCGGAAACAGCTGCTTTCCGAACTTGGCCTCAAGTTCGACATCGTGGTTGCGCAAATCACGGAGCACGAGGATCCCGACACCGACCCGCGTCACATGGTCACGCATAACGCTGCGCTCAAGGCCGACTGGGTGGCCGTGCGTCACCCCGACGCGTGGGTATTGGGGGCCGACACGACGGTTTTCATCGATAATCAAGTACTCAACAAGCCCGCCGATCTCGTCGAGGCGCGAGCCATGTTGAAACGACTTTCCGGCCGCACGCACACGGTTTTTACCGGCGTCGCGGTGCGCCATAAACATCGCGGCGTCGCCATCGATCACGGCGTCACGAGCGAGGTAACGTTTAAGGCTTTCGACGACGCCGTGGTGGACGCCTATTTTCGCGTGGTCAACCCGCTCGACAAGGCCGGCGCCTACGGGATTCAGGAAGGCCGGGAGCTGATCATCGCCGGCTGGGAAGGCTCGTTTACGAATATTATGGGCCTCCCGATGGAAGCGACGAAACAAATTTTGTCTGATTGCGGTCTCCTAGGCTCACCCTAAAGTCCAGCACGCCATTCATGAGCCAGATTTCCGGCCCGACACCGCTTAAAAAAACGCCACGCACTCGCAATGTGAAGTGGTCACCCGGACGCGACGAATTTGATCCGCGCTCTGTGATCTTTGGCGTGCTGCTCGCGGCCCTAATCTGGCCGACACTCCTGCTTCTGCTTTGGCTGGCCACGCGTCATCTTGGCAACGAAACCATCGATCCCTCACTGAAAGTCGCCCGCGCTAAGCCCAAGTTCGAGGTCAGCGTGGTTGATGATTTTATAATGCCGAGCAAGCCGCAGAAACCGCCGCTGCAATTTGTCGAAACCAATCCTGAGGCTCCGGAAAATATTCCTGACAAAACCAATAACTTCGGCGCGCGAAATACGCAGGCTTCCCAGGAAAAGCCAAATCCCGACGCCAACGGGGATCGTGCTGCGACCGAGGGAAAGAAAGATTTTCAGAGCAACCAAGTGGTGAATGGCGAACTGCAACCTCCGCGTGAGGCTCCGCCCCCCGAACCACCGCCTACACCCGAAATCGCCGCTGCCCTCGAGAAGGCTAGCGCGGCCAACAAAGCCGAAAATCCGCTACCCGGTGTGGAAAAAATGGAAGGGCTGAATCCAAACGGCTTTGGCATGAACAAGGCCGAAAATTCCGATAACGTCACCAAGTCAGACCAAAAAGTAGAAGGCGTGAAGGATGCTCCATTAACCGTTGGCCAGATGTCGCCCTCGCAGCCGCGTATTGATCCTCGCAAACCGCAACCACGATTGCGCCTCGACAAGCCAAACACCCGCCCCGCCATTTTTCAGGAGAATAAACTGGGAAGCAGAAACAACGGCCCCGCCTCATTTGACAGCCGTTGGAGTGACTACGGCGCCTATCTCTCGCGCATGAGCGAAGCTGTCCAGATGCAATGGGAGCACATGCTTTTTCAAAGTGGTATCAAGCCACCAAATGGTTCGGTGGTGGTGGTCAAGTTCCGGATGGATAAGACAGGCGCAATTGCGGAAATAATCGAAACCCCCGCGACCAACACGGGGGGAACGCAGTATCAAAGCATCTGCGTGACCGCGATGACTTCGCGCGCGCCTTACGGCGTTTGGACGGATGATATGGTTGCGATACTTGGCGATTCGCAAGTTATGACGTGGACGTTCTATTATGGGGATCCCCCGTGACCGCTTCCGCGGACAACTTCTGGTCAACGCTTCCGCTTGGCCGTGACGTCGCCCTCGTGAAGCATGACGTCAACGGACTCGCCGCCTTCAACAAACCCGCGGGCAAACTCTCGCAACCCAACAGCGCACGCGACGAAGAGCGCGCATTGCTGACGGCGCATTACGACGCCAACGGCGAATTTTATTTCTGGCCCGCCAGCGCCGAACGATCTGCCGGTAGACTCTGGTTGTTGAACCGGCTCGACTCCGCCACGTCGGGATTGATCCTCGTCGCCAGCACCGAAAAACTCGCGAACGAAATCCGCGCCCTTTTCCAGAAACGCGCCGTGAAAAAGGTCTACAACGCCCTCGTCTTCGGCCAGCCGCACATCGCGCGCGAAATCTGGCGCGATCGACTCGCGGTGGAAAAACGTGCCGGACAAATCCGCACCACGACGGGTGGCAACATTCCCTCGGAGGCGCACATGCGCGTGCTCCGTCAGCGCAAAGTCGGAACGCCGCTCGCCCTGATCGAATTGGAACCCAAAACCGGTCGCTCCCACCAATTGCGCGTGCAATGCGCGCATCGCCACCTGCCGATCGTCGGCGACGCAACTTACGGCGATTTTCGCGCCAACCGCGAATTCGCCAAGGCCACGGGTGAAAAACGCCTTTTTCTCCATTCGCTCACGACAACGTTCGAATACACCTTTGGCGGGAAAACGAATTCGTTTTCCGCGACCGCGCCATTGCCGGACGAGTTCACGGCGCTGATGTGACCGAGGCTTTCTCCATCGCGAGCATTTCGTCGAGGTAACCTTCGTCGGCCGCGAGCAGTAGAAAAATACTATCCAGCCGGCTGTCGTCGGGACCTTTATAGACGTTTTTCTTGGCGAAAGCTAAAATTCGTTCGCCGGGAAATCCGGGCCGGCCGATTTGCGGCGCAACCTGATTCCACGAGGCGATTTTTTCGGAAACGTCTGCACTGCGGCCTAGAAACCACGACGCGACTTTCTCGTCGTCGCCATTCGAACTTTGCACCGCCTGAATAATTTCATCTTTGGTCAGTTCGAAGTGCTTGAAAAAAACACCGTCTGTCGCGAGGGGATGGCAGAACGGCATGTGAAAACTGGCGTCAAGTTCCCCGGCGAGATGAAGACGGATTTTTTTGGTTAACCGCGCAAGCCACATGCAGCCCGCGAGCTTATTGGTCGGGCGGCGCTTGGGGATTTGGGCCATGTGCGTTGCGTAAGCGGTCAGTCAGGCGCGAGCATTGCGAACGCGTTCCTTTTCGTCCTCGCGTTCTTCCTCCAGGCGCGCGCGCTCGCTGGCGAGCTGTTTCGAAATTTTGTCCGACTCCTCGTATTTCCCGTCGGCGAGCGCTTCGTTGAGCTGCTTTTTCAGGAAGATTTCGCGCTCGGCGATCTTGCCTTTGTAGAGAAGGTCAATTTCGGCGAGACGGGCTTTCTGCTCCGCCGAAAGCGGTTTGCCGGAATCCGGGTCGGATTTGGCGAGACGTTCCATCGCGAGTTCGTAGGCACTTTTCATGTACCGCCAACCCTGCGCAATCGCTTTCAAAATACAAGCCCGCCCCTAAACCGCAGACCGGTCCTTGATCCCTTTTTTATATTGTAAAAAAGTGTCACGTAATACGTGACACTTTGGCTATTTTACTTAGGTAATACAATGGTTTTTTTCCTACGGAAGAGTGTCACGTAATACGTGACAGTGCGCTGGGCTACTCAGCTGTATTTTATCGCGAAAATCAGGGCGAGAGCGGTAACGACGAAGGGAGGCCAGATGCCGCCACGTTTATTTTCCCAGCGCGTGCCGTAGCCCCAAAGGAGTGTTGCAAGCAAAACGCCAAAGATGACGAAGCCCGACCAACCCCTGGAAAACTGCGCGGTTCGGAACATCCCGGGAACCTTCAAGAAATAGTCGATGCCACGTTCGCAACCGAGCAAAACAAGCGCCGAGGCATGGTTGAAGAGCGAACAAAGCGTGGTGAGTCCGGCGAGTCCGCAGAGCATCGAGATAAAGCCACTGAGTATCACCAAAGAACCAACGGGAATAAGCACGAGGTTCGCCAGCAGCGAACCCGGTGTGAAGAGACCGAAATAGATCACGCCGCTGATCGTGCTGACGAGCGCGGTTGAAATGCCGATGGCCAACACATTGAGCGACCAGCGCTGGACAACATCGAGCATGCGTTGCCACCACGACCAAGTGGCCTTGGGCAGGAAGCGGAAGAGTTGCCAGCGGTCACACCAAAATTCGCCGAGCGGTAAACCGAGCAGCAGCAGCGCGGCAACGATGCCGTAGGACATTTGAAAGCTCGCGGTGAACAGTTGCATTGGATCGACCACCAGGGCGCCCAAGGCCGCGAAACTGAGCGCCGCGATCGGATTAATTGGCAAGCGAAGGACAAACGATGCCTGCAACAGCACGACCATCAGGTAGGCGCGCACGGCCGAGGGCGCAGTGCCGGTGATATCGACATAAAACCAAAGCAGAACCGCCGAGAGGACGAAACGGGCAACGCGCGGCAGGCGAAAAAGCCCGAGAAGTCCATCGAGCGCGAGGGCAATCACGGCGATGTGCAGGCCGCTGATGGAAAATAAATGCATCGTTCCGCTGCGCATGAACCATTGGTTTTGTTCTTCGGTTAATTCCTGCTGGAGGCCGAGCAACATCGCGCGGGAAATGGCCGCGAGATCCGGATGTTTTCCCAAGCCGATGCTCAGGAACGATGAGAGGCGTTCGCGAGCGTTGTCACAGAATTTCCGATACGCCGTGGGTGGCGCGGTTTGGGCGAGCACGCGGCCGCGGTTGAGACGGAAATTGAGCCCTTGATTGACGAGATAACCTTCAAAAGACCCAGCCGAAGCCTGACGCGGCAACGTTTGCAAAATGCCGACGACAGAAATTTCCGAGGAACGAATTGGAACGATTTCACCCGCACGGCGCGCGAGGGAAAAATACAGGCGCTGACCCACAAGATCATTGAGGTGCGCGTCGGCTTGGATGATTTGGGCTAGACCGGAAACGCGTTTGCCATCGGCCGAGGGCGTGAAGGTGCGTTCGACGCGCAGCGTGAGTTTTGCCTCGCGCATCGGCAGTGCGTCCCAAGCAGAAAGGCGATGGCGTCGGACCTCGTAATAGCCGGCTCCGGCGAGTAACAACCCGAGGATCAATCCCACGCCCCACACGAGCGGCCGCCTCGAAAAAATCAGCGTGACGCCGAGCAGCAACGCAGCGGTGGCTAACAACCAAATCGGCGCGGGCACGCCGACAGCAACGTGTCCGATCACGAGTCCACCGATGAAGGGTAGCAGCAGCCACAGCACGGGCGCGCGATGACGCAAGCAGCGCGGCAACTGAGTCGAAAGCTGGCGCCCTCGGACTGCGGATTCGGGCGTCAGATCGGTATTGAATGAGCTTTCCATTGCGGACGTTTGGCGAAAATGTGCGGGGTCCAAATGCCTCCCTCCGAACAACCAGATCTCTTTGGGGAATCAGACACCGAACCAACGTTGATGAACGAAACGTCGGTCGGCAAGCCTGCGTCGGCGTCGGACTCGGTTCGCCGCGAACGCCAGCCCCTGGCTGCGCGCATGCGTCCGATGGCATTGAACGAAATTGTGGGCCAGGAGCATCTGACGGCGCCGGGCTCCCTGTTGCCCCGACTTATCACGAGCAATCGGTTCGGCAGCTTGATTTTCTACGGACCGCCCGGCTGCGGAAAAACCAGTTTCGCCGAGGTCATCGCGCGCGAAACCAAAAGCCGTTTTGTGCGAATCAATGCTGTGATGTCGAATGTGGCCGAGTTGCGCGAAATCCTCGCGACCGCGCGGCGTAGAACGGACGCGCCGACCCTGTTGTTCATCGACGAGCTTCATCGTTTCAATAAATCGCAACAGGACCTGTTGCTGCCCGATGTCGAGGAAGGCAACGTGCGCCTCATCGGCGCCACCACGCACAATCCGGGCTTCTACGTGAATCCGCCGTTGCTCAGCCGCAGTCACCTTTTTCGCTTGGAGCCGCTCTCCACCGCCGCGGTGGCCGGTGTGCTCAAACGCGCACTAGCGGACGTCGAGCGAGGCTTGGGCGGACGAGGTTGTTCGGCGAGCGACGCGGTGTTGAACGATCTTGCCGTGCTTTGCGATGGCGACCTGCGCCGTGCGCTTAATGCACTCGAAGTGCTGGTCCTCAGCCTCCCGGAAAAAGCAGAGATCACTTCGACGGAATTGGAGGCATTCGCGCGGGAACGGCGAATCCGTTACGATGCCGACGAGGACGAACACTACGATACGATTTCGGCCTTCATCAAAAGCTGTCGCGGCAGCGATCCGGATGCCGCTATGTACTGGTTGGCCAAGATGCTTGCGGGGGGAGAGGATCCGCGTTTCATCGCGCGGCGGCTCGTCATTCTTGCATCGGAGGATGTGGGTTTGGCTGACATGTTGGCGTTGCCAACGGCGATCGCGGCTCATCAAGCGTGCGATTTTGTCGGTTTGCCGGAATGCGAATATGCGCTGGCGCATGCCACGCTTTACATTGCCCTCGCGCCGAAAAGCAACTCGGCGAATCTGGCATTGCACGCGGCGAAGGACGCAATCGCTAACCAACCCGTACAGGCAGTGCCGCTGGCGTTGCGCGACAAAGGCGGGCAGGCGAGCAAACGCGCCGGCCACGGTAAGGGTTATCGTTATTCGCACGATTATCCCGAGAATATTTCCGGCCAGAACTACCTCGAAAAACCGCTCACGCTCTACACGCCCAAAGCAATCGGCTCAGAAGCGAAAATCGCAGAACGTCTGGCCCGCTGGCAGGAATTGAAAACGCAAATTCAGCGAGACCAGCGGAAGGGGAAGTAACCCTTCGGGATGCTTTCTAGAGTAGTACTAGGCCAATAAAAAGGAACAATTAGGCATATCGTCCCTCGCATAAAAGGCAGAGAGTAACCTAATAGGTTACTCTCTGCCGGGAAGCTCAGTGGGAAATGAGCCGGTTATTATTTATCCGTGCGGAACGGGGCGGCGGGTAGCGCGGCGGAGTTTTCCAGGTTGGTCTCGGGGTTGTCGGCCCAGGCGTAGCGGACGAATTTTGGGGCGGGCACTTCGGCGCTGGTGACGACCGCGACGGTTTCATCGATTTTGGCGGTGGCAGAATGGTAGATACCGTCCGTGCCGGCGAGAGCGAAACCTTTTACCGCTCCGGAGCCATCACGCGTGCGCAAGCCCGTAGCGTGCTGCCAGTGAATGCGCGCGGTGGCACCGTCGATCTCGACGCGCTCGAAGGTTGGGCCGGAGCATTCGAGGTTTTTCTCGCCGTAGGTTTTGGCGCGGGCGAGTAGCGCGAGACGACGACCGACGTCGAGCTTGTTGCGCGGATGGATGTCGCTGGGATTTCCGATATCGAGGATGACGGCCATGCCGGTATTGGGCTCCGCGAGAGTTTGTGTTTGCGCCTCGCGGAGGAGCGGCCAACCGGGCCCGGCGGTGAAGTTGGCGAGTTGCACAAAATAAAAAGGGAACGGGCCCTGGCCCCAGCGCGTGCGCCAGTCACGGATCATCGCGGTGAAACGGTCGCGGTAGGTGGCGGCGACTTCAGTGTTGGACTCGCCTTGATACCAGATGGCGCCGCGGATCCCATAGCCGACAAACGGCGCGATCATGGCATTGAAAAGATACGCCGGGTTGTTTTGCGGAGCGAGGATGGCGGGGGCGGCGGGCGAGGAGGCGAATACGCTGCCAGGAACGAGCGGGACCTCGCGTTCGACGGCGTAACGCCAGTCGACGGCCAGCGAAATGGGCTTTTGGTTGCTGGCGGTTGTTTCGGCTAGCATCAGTGGCGCCGGGCCGGCGAAACCGCCATCGCCAAAATGATCGAAGACGCGCACGGCGATCACATTTTTACCGGGCTTCACAAGGGAAGCAGGCACGGTGTAGCGGCGTTTTACCTGATAGGCATTGAGAATGTCGCGAAGCGTGGCGCCGACGCGTTCGCCATTGAAATAAGTGGTGTCGAAATCGTCGACCATACCGAGGCTAAGCGTCAGCTCATGGCCGGCCCAGGCGGAGGGCAGGTCGAGCGTGAGACGGAACCAGACGCAGCCATTGAAACGCATTCCGGCGCTTTGCCAGAACATCGGCAACGTCATGGTCGGCCACGCCGTTTCGTTGAAATCCAGTTTGGCCCAACCGCGTGGTTCTCCTTCATTAACGCGGTCGATGGGAAAATTTTGCAACTCCCAAGCGTCGACTTTAGCCGCGTGCTCGGCGCGGATGCGCGGAAGATCCTTTTCGGCCGCCGCGAGCTCGGCGATTTCCTTTTCGACATCCATCACGGAACGGAGAGCCTCACGGCTGGCCCAGGCTTCGACGCGGGTGCCGCCCCACGACGTATTGATGATGCCGACGGGTACGCCGAGTTTTTGGCGGAGTTCCTTGGCGAAGTAGTAACCGATGGCGGAAAAGTCAGCGGCGGCCTTGGGCGATGCGGAACGCCAGGAGCCATTGGCGGTGGTGAGCGGTTCCTTCGAGGCGGCTTGGACAACCGTGAACATGCGCAATTGCGGATCGTTGGCCGCAGCGACTTCGGCGGGACCGCCGTCGGACATGGGGAGTTTCCATTCCATGTTGGACTGGCCGGACGCGAGCCAGACCTCGCCGACAAGAACGTCGTCGATCACCGTTTCGGTGCTGCCTTTGACGTGAAGACGATAGGGACCGCCGGCGGGCAATTCGGGGCAGGCCAGGCGCCAGCTGCCATCGGAGCCGACAGTGACGCTGATCGGAGCAGGCGCGGTTTTTGCGCCCTCGACGGTGAGAGTGATGACTTGTTGCGGTTGGTCGCGTCCCCAGACGGGATTGGTTTGGCCGCGTTGCAGAACCATGTGATCGGAGAAAAGCGGGGCGAGGAGCAGGGTGGCGAGCATAAGGGGAATGATTTCAATTTGAACGTGCGCCGAAGCGAAACACAACCGCCGGCGTCATAGTGCGATGTTCACTATAACGCCGGCGGATTTCCACACACACCTAACAAAAAAATTGGAGCGGGTTTGGAGACGAAGCTGAGCGATTTGCTGAGGCGGGGAGATTGGTAGCGGAGCCAGGAAGGCTTTTCTGCCATTTCGCCGATGGGTTAGGGGGCTGGGAACGGGGGTGAAACTAACGATTTAACCTTAAATGCAGAATTTTCGCGGAGTTTCAAGACGCTTTTGGCGGTCGCCTGCGAAAATTCGCGAACGGCAAAAATCGAGCAAGTGCAACTGGTCTGCGCGTGGAGAAACCGTGGCGAGACGACCAACAACTTTTTTGGGATTCTATAAAAAAAGGATTGATAAAACGGATTTATCCCTAAATTAAATTTAACGCTAAACTAAAACTACCCCGCGTTCACCCCAAGACATCGATGAAGTTTACCGACGGCAACTGGCTCCTTCAGCCGGGCGTGCAAGCCCATTATCCGGCTGAGGCTCATGATTGTACCGCCGAGCCTGGCTCGCTGGTCGTGCATGCGCCGACGCGCCCGATCCGTCATCGTGGTGACACCTTGCAGGGACCGCTCCTGACAATTCGGTTGAGTTCGCCCATGCCGGACATCATCAAGGTGCGCATTGAGCATTACAGCGGCGGGATTGACCGTGGACCGCACGTGCCGCTGGTGCCTCAGCCGGCCGCAGTGGTGCAAATTTCCCAGAATGCCGACGAAGCGGTTTTTGCCTCTGGCGATTTGTCCGCCCACGTGAAACGCCGCGACGGCTGGGAGTTGTCCTTCAAGTCAGGCAACCGCGTTCTGACCAAGAGCGGTTTTCGCGGCATGGGCTATATACAATATGCCGGTCACGGACCTTTTGTGCACGAACAGCTTTCGCTCGGAGTAGGCGAATGTGTATATGGTTTGGGCGAGCGATTCACCGCCTTCGTGAAGAATGGCCAGGTGGTGGAAAATTGGAACAAGGACGGTGGCACGGGCAGCGACCAAGCATATAAGGCGATTCCGTTCTATATGACGAATCGTGGTTATGGTGTGCTTGTGAATGAGACTGGCCCTGTATCGTTCGAAGTCGCCTCGGAAAAAGTTTCCCGCGTGCAGTTCAGTCTGCCCGGCGAAAGTCTCGAATATTTTATTATAAACGGTCCGACGCCGAAGGATATATTGCGCAAGCTCACGGCGCTGACCGGACGTCCGGCGCTGCCGCCCGCGTGGTCGTTTGGCCTGTGGCTGACCACTTCATTTACGACGAGTTACGACGAAGCCACGGTGACGAGTTTTATCGAAGGCATGAAATCGCGCGACCTGCCGTTGCATGTTTTTCACTTCGACTGTTTCTGGATGCGCGAATTCGACTGGTGCAATTTCCAGTGGGACCCGCGCGTGTTTCCGGATCCGGTGGGATTGCTGCGCCGTTTGCACGAGCGCGGCTTAAAAATTTGTGTGTGGATAAATCCGTATATCGGGCAGCGCTCGGCGTTGTTCGAAGAAGCACGGCGCCAAGGGTACCTGCTGAAAAAAGCAGATGGCGGCGTGTGGCAGACGGATTTGTGGCAGCCAGGCATGGGCATTGTGGATTTCACCAATCCGGGTGCCCGTGAATGGTTCGCCGCGCACCTACGCCGTCTGGTGGAGATGGGCGTAGACAGCTTTAAAACGGACTTTGGCGAGCGTATTCCAACGGATGTTGTATATTTCGACGGATCCGATCCGGTGAAAATGCACAATCACTATACCGTGCTTTATAATGAGGTTGTTTTTAACCTCCTGGAGCAGGCGCGCGGCAAGGGTGACGCCGTTGTCTTCGCCCGTTCGGCTCACACCTCCGGACAACGTTTCTCGGTGCACTGGGGCGGGGATTGTCATTCCACTTTCGAATCGATGGCGGAGAGTCTGCGAGGCGGACTCTCGTTGGGGCTTTGCGGCTTCGGTTATTGGAGTCACGACATCGGTGGCTTCGAAGGATTGCCTCCGGCGGATGTATATAAACGCTGGTTAGCTTTTGGCCTGCTTTCATCGCACAGCCGGTTGCACGGCAGCTCATCCTATCGCGTGCCGTGGAATTATAATGGCGAGGCTTGCGATGTACTTCGCTTTTTCACCCGGCTCAAATGTCGCCTCATGCCTTATCTTTACGGCGCGGCCGTCGAAGCGCACCGCGAAGGCGTGCCGATGATGCGGCCGATGATCGTGGAGTTCCCGGACGATCCAGCCGTCGTGACGCTTGAGCGTCAGTATATGCTCGGTTCTTCGCTTTTGGTGGCACCGGTGCTTTCTGAAGACGGCGTGGCCGATTATTACTTGCCCGCTGGCCGTTGGACGCACCTCCTTACCGGCGAGGTGCAGACGGGCGGGCGCTGGCATCGTTCGCAACATGACTTCATGAGCATGCCCTTGTGGGTCAAGGCTGGTTCGGTTATGGCCTTGGGCCAGCAGGACAGCCGCCCGGACTACGAATTTACCGAAGGCACGCTCTACCGTGTTTACGAACTCGCTGATGGCGCCACCGCCACCTGTCAGGTGCCGACGCTGAAGGGCGAGCAGGGCTCGTCTCTGAAGGTCACGCGCAGGGGCCAGCAAATCGAAGCCGTGCTGGAAGGCACCGCTTCCGGCCGCTGGCAGCTGCAGTTAGTTGGAGTGAAATCTGTTGGATCCATCGAAGGCGCTGCTGCGCAGGCTGACTCGTTGGGTACAATTCTTGTCTGCGACAACCCTGCGATTCGACGCATCAATGTTAAACTTTCCTAGCCGAGAATTGTTTTTGTTTTCCCCTTTTTTTGACCCTTTACAGCAACTCCGACAACCAGCCGGAGCGATGTAATCCAAAACCGAACAACCCCCCCATACTATGAAAAAGCATACCATGCACCGGCCGGTGCTGGTGCTTTTGGCAATGTGTCTTGCGCCAGGCTTTGCCTTGGCGCAAGGCGCTGCGCCGAGCACTACAGCCACCGAGCCCGTTCAGAACAAATCGAACGATGCAACGACTTCCAGCAGTGACCTATCCGATGAGCAGGTACTGGTGTTGGATCCGTTTTCAGTCACGACCGAGCACGAAGGCTATCAGGCGACCGACACCTTGGGCGGCGCCCGCGTCCGCACGAAATTGGCAGACACGCCTTCGTCAATTTCAGTGATCACGCCCAAATTTATGCAAGATCTGGGCGTCACCAATGCCGAGGATTTGTTGAGGTATACTACAAACACTGAAATCGCCGGTCTTAACGGTAATTTCTCTGGCGTCACCAGTCGTGGTTTCGGCGCGGTGGGCGCAGCGGAAGGCTCGCGCCATGCGAATCCATCGGGGACGAATCGTGCACGTGGTCTTACCGCCATGGATAGCACAAGGAACTATTTTAAAACCTATATCCCGGGCGATAGTTTCAATGTAAGCCGTTGGGAAATTGCGCGTGGTCCGAACTCGTTCCTGTTCGGTGTCGGAAGTCCCTCCGGTATTAACAATGTGATGACGAACGAAGCCGTATATAAAAATATGGGCTCCCTCGAAGGTAAAGTGGGAAGCTTCGGCACGCATCGTGAGAGCGTTGATTACAACTATGTACTCGTTCCAGGACAGCTCGCTCTTCGAGTGGATGCATTGAATGACGATACACAGTACCAGCAGAAACCTGCTTTCAGCCGTTCGAAGCGAATTTATGGAACGGTGCGTATCGATCCCAAGGTGCTAGATACCGGTTGGGCTCACACGAAGATTCAAGCCAACTTCGAACACGGAAAAGTCGATTCAAACCTTCCCCGCGAGTTGCCGCCGCTGGACTATATTAGCGGCTATTTCCAAGGGACCAATAAAAATGGTTATGACCCGTTTACCTATAATAGTAACGGCCCGAACAATTATGACGTTAACGCTTCTCCGTGGGTGACCAACGCCAACAACATGCACTATGCATGGGGAAATAGCGCGACCTACTGGTACGATGCTCTCTCCGGCAATCTGCTCCGAGCTGCCCAAAGTGGTATGGGTGGCACGGGAGCTCCCGCTGGTCTTACCAACGTGCGTCAGGATGGTAACACCTTCCATATATATACAGCCGGCTTTGCGCACTTTGCCCGGTCCCAAGATTATACTTATCCGAATTCGTTCCCGGGCGCCTATGCGCGCACTGTGAACTATCTCGATAAGAGCCTCTCAAATACCTCCATCTTCGATTTCTACAACAAACTGATCGATGGCCCCAACAAACGTGAGTGGCAGAACTGGGACTCTTTCAACGTCAACGTGGTTCAAAGTCTGTTTGATAACCGACTGGTCATTCAAGCCGTGGCAGACCATCAGAAATATACACGTGGAAAAGAAGGTCTGCTGACGTCCTATATAACGCCATTTATCTCGGTCGACTTGGACTCTTATATGCTCACCTATCCGTCGTGGTTGCCTCAGGCCCAGACGAATCCCAATGTCGGCAGGCCATTTATTGCCGGCGACATGAGCGGTGGCGGCAACAACTCAGCCGACTACACGACGCGCAACTATCAGTTGACGGCCTCCTATTCGCTGAAATTTGAAGACCTGATTGGAAAAGGACCGTTGGCGAAGGTTCTCGGACACCACGAAATAACCGGGCTGGCTGGCAGATATACCACCCTGGCGGACCTCAAGGCTTGGGATCTATACGCGATGGACACGATCTACGCCCAAAATGCCCGCAGAACGGATATGACGTTGTCGAATCGGACCGTGAGCTGGGTCGCCTATCTTGGGCCGACGCTGAAAAACTGGAATTCCCCTGCGGGATCAAACCTCAGCAGCCTAACCAATCCTTTGATTCCGACATCGGGACCGGTTAAAGTTTGGAATAACACCTACACTGGTGATCTAACGGCTGTTAATAATCCTTGGAATAATCCTATACCGGGAGTCGTCGGTGGTGTGACAACAACCCAAATTAATAATCCGGCAAACTACGCTGGTTATACCTCACTGGCGTCAACGGTTCTTAATTCGCAATACAATCGAGACCAGCTGTACACTTCGGGCAGCAAGTCCGATGAAACGATCACCTCGAAAGCCCTCATGTACCAAGGCTATTTCTGGGATGATACGGTCATCCCGATGATTGGTTTGCGTACCGACAAGGTGCGTCAACGTGGTAACCAAGCTGTGGTCTATGCGGAAACTGGCGTGGCAAACATGAACTACAGCCTGATCGATTCAGGCGTTACCGTGGAAACGAAATCGAGCAGTTATGGCGTCACGGTCCACTTGCCGAAATCGATTAAAAAGAAGCTGCCAGGAGAAACGGATATTTCACTGTTTTACTTCCATGGTGAAAACGAAACGCCTCGCGTGCGCTACGGCATCGACGGATCGATGCTTCCAAGCGAGTCGGGACGTACCAACGACTATGGCGTTCAACTCGATACCTTGAACGGTCGTGCGTCGCTGCGTTTCACGGTTTTCAAAACCGAAAATAAAAATGCCCAAGCCTCCTATGGACAGCCACTCGGTGCCGCGGGCTGGCTGATCGACTCGCTTCCTTCGTGGACCCTCACGATGGCTGCGAGTGGTATCATGACCTCGCAGGGTAATCCTCCTGACACCGGTAATTCCTGGCTGTGGGGTTGGGGACAATCGAACCCAGCTCTGGCTGCCCAGATTGCCACGGCGATTCGCAATGAATTCCCAAAGCTGTTCCCGCAGTCTTACTGGGATCAATACGGCATGCCGGTCAGCGTGGCGGCCATTCAGCGGGGAGATTGGGCCAACGTCGTCTCCAACGGAGCAGGACCCTATCCTTGGAGCATCAACAACACGCACTTGATTCACGGTGTGCAGCCGATCATCGACCAGAACATTGTTTCGAAGGGCTATGAAATCGAAGCTAACCTTAAGCCTCTGAAGGGCTGGGATGTTTCTTTCAATGCCTCGAAGGTAAAAGCCTACCAAACTTCCCTAGGTGAAGGCGCCGATCGTTACTTGAACGGCATGGCTCGCTTGTGGCTGGGTACTGTCATCGGTGATACACCTGAATGGGGTGGTGGACCGATTCGCAACGAGTTCATGAGCGGCATTTGGGCTCCTTACCTCACGCAGGTCGCCTTGACCGGCACCGAGCAGCCTGAACTGCGGAAATGGAACTTTAAGGTCATCTCGAACTACACGTTCTCTCGCGGTCCTTTGAATGGCTTCAACTTCGGCGGAGCCTATCGTTGGGCTTCGAAGCCGATTCTTGGTTATGGTATCAAACGGACCACGCTGTTCGGGAACTCCGCGTGGATCGCGGACGTAAACCAACCGCATTACGGCACGATCGATTCTCATTTCGATCTGTGGGTTGGTTATCAACGTCAGCTTTCCAAGAAGCTCGACTGGAGAATTCAACTCAACCTGCGCAACGTCGGCGAGCGCGCTCATTTGACTCCGATCTCCGTCGAGCCGGATGGCACGTGGGCCCAGCAGCGCATCGTGAACGGTCAGACCTTCGAGGTGAGCAACAAGTTCATGTTCTAATCTCTATCAGCAGACGCCTACTCTCGGGAATTTGCTAACCCACAGCCTGAGAGTACAAATTGCAGCCCGCATGGCCCCTGGTCATGCGGGCTTTTTCATTTCACAGCGGGCTTGCGATGTCCGCCCGGGGCTGGTCTGCTGCGAGCTTCCTGTTTATCGCCCGATCGGCCATCCTGTATCAGAAACCTTTTAACATCGGTAATATGAAGTCCCGTTTGCTCGTTCTCGCTGTCCTTGCCCTTACGGCCTGCATGGCCCCCGGACCTCAGGCCCGGATCAAAATTTCGACGGGCGAACGGGTGGTGGTCGGCCTTCGCGACGGCAGGGTTGAAGGTTTTCAGAGTGACGTTGTAAAGGTCCTGGCCGCCCGGTTGATGTTAAACGCCCAAAACAAAAACGGCGTCTACGATCTGGGGCTTCTGTTTGTCGACGGCGCCCAGCCTGCAAGTATTTTGGTGGAAGATGTGAGCGACGAAAAACCCGTCCTTGTATTGCGTGATGACAAACCAGTCCTCAATCAACGCATCTGGCACAAGACCAGCGAACCCGTTGATTTGATGTCAGATTCCATGAAGTGGATGCACGATATCGACGATAGTTTTCGCGTTTACGATTTCCATATCACGTTGCAAGACGGACGAAAAATCAGGGTGCTCCAAGCCTCGATCTATCTTGGTTTCTTTAAGTCCGCCATGATGCAGACAATCAACCCCGACAAAAATAAACCCTGAGCGCTGGATTCCGCCGAGGAAATCGAGTTTATCTCTTTCACCCCTTTTCCCATGACGTCCTCGAAAAAACCGAAATCCCTGCGCGCCGCGACGCTTTCCGATGTCGGGCCGCGAGGCGGGCGTTTCGGCGATGGCGGCTTCGGCCGTGCTGAACGGCGCCCGTACCTCCTCCCGCATCGCTCCCGAAACGCGCGATCGCATCCTGCAGGCCGCCGCCAAGCTCCAATACCGCCCCAATGCCGCCGCGCGAGCTCTGGCCAACCGCCGCATGCACACCCTCGGCCTGGCCGCAGTCATCGAAGGCGGCGAGCTCAATCCGTACTTTCTCGAAGTTTTCAACGGCATTCTGGAGGCCTGCTCCCGCCGCGAACAAAACACCACGGTTTTCACTCTGCATGACTGGCGCCGCGACGCCGCGCGTCTCTCCGGCTGGTGCGATGGCCGTATCGACGGCATGATTTTGGTGGCCCCGACGATGACGGCTGAAACGGCGAAACACCTTCCGACGCACACACCTTTCGTCGCGCTTCATGCGAACATCGCTGTCGCCAACGTCGTCAACATCGAGACCGATGAGGAGCGTGGTTCCTATGAAATGGTTCGTCATTTGATCGCTCAGGGGCACCGCCGGATCCTGCATGTGAGTGGAGACGAAGGTTTGGTCGGCGCCGAGCGTCGCTTGCGCGGTTACAAAAGGGCTTTGGTGGCCGCCCATATTCGCGTGGATAGCTCGCTGATTATTCAGGCCAGCTTTAGCACCGAGAGCGGCCGCAATGCCATGCGTGGTTGGTTAAAACGCCATGCGGGCGAACCGCTGCCACACGCGGTTTTTTGCGTGAGCGATGGCGTGGCGATTGGCTGCATGGAGGCGTTGGCCGAAGTCGGCCTGCGAGTCCCCGACGATATTTCAGTGGCCGGTTTCGACGATACGCTGGCGGTCCGCACCACGGTTCCGCAGCTCACCACGGTTCGCCAACCTCTGCGTGCAATGGGCAATCGCGCGGTCGAAGTTTTGCTCAGCTGTATCCAGCGTCAAAACGATCAAGCGCTGCCTGCACCGCAAAATCCCGTAGTCTTTCCGGTTGATCTGGTTCCGCGCGCCTCCGTCGGTGCGCCGCCTGCCGTCCGCCGTATCGTACCTTCGTATCGCGGAGTCGTCTGATATTGAGGGGTTAACGGGGGATTTTCCCCGCCATGGGGCTGAGGGATTTTTTATCAGTTTTTTGGATACGCACATTTAATCCAAGTGCGAAAAGAGCCGATTTATAAGGGCATGGAACACTCACCTAGCTCAGAATCAGCCCTCTATCCGTACCCGCTCGACGAAATCAAGAGCATGGCGGACGAGTGCGGCTTCTCGGTCGAGCAAATGGCGAAGGCGTTGCACCTGAAGGAAACAGCCAAGGCTCAGCAGCTCTCAGACTCGGAGTTGGCCGAGGCGCTCATCTGGAGCGTCTGGGTGGACATCAATCCGAAGAAATGTCCGCTGTCCTTCGCCTTGCTGGAAGAAGCCATTACCCGTCTGCAGAAGCGATGACGCTCGTGCCGGTTTACCGGCGCGCCTCCCGCCCCGCGGTTTGAGGCGAGGCGGAGCACCCGTCGCTCAACTTAAAAAAAGCGCAGAGGGATTTTCTCTCCCAGTCGGACTTTTAAAAAATTAAACGTGGAGGGGCTTCGCAGCACCTCCACGGTTTTTACCCGAACAATTGATGAAGGGGGTTTAGAACACCCACGTTACGCCGCCCCGTGCGAGGTGGGTTTCCAAACGATCCAGATTGCAGGTGAGGTTGGGCATGCGGAAATCGGCGCCCTCGATGCTTTGATAGGCATAGCTGAAATCAAGCCGCAGCCGATCGATGATCTTAACCGAGATGCCCGCCGTGGCGCTCCAGGTGAAGCTGGTGGCGGTGTCGGATTGCGTTCTCGCGTAGGTGCTGCGTTTGAATTCCTTCCAAAGTTCGGACTCCATGCGCAACCTGGCATAACCAGCACCCGCACCTAAAAAGAAACGGACGCGTGCGTCGGTCTGGCCGAGGTACAAACGATAGTTGGCCATGATAGGGACGATGGCGAGCGCCGGCCGGTAGTCGGCGGCGATGTTTGTACCATTGCTGAGCTTCAGGAAGTCGCCATCGACGGTGAAATGTTCGGTGCTGGTCGGAAGGTCGAAATAATCGCCGTCGATGCGCAGGGTGGTGGTGCCGCGGGCGTCGTCCGGCCGATGGCCGCGAACCTCGGGTTCGGCCCAGGCGAGCACGCCAAGCGAGAGCGAGAGTTCATGCTGCGAAGCGGCATCCAAAGTCGAACCAACCGATATGCTGCCCGCTGCGCCGGCCTGATCGTAGGGACTTTTTCCGGCGGCGACGATGCCGGCGTCTCCGCGGACAAACAGACGCTGGGCCGAGGCGGTGCCAGCCGTGGCCGCGAGGGAAAGGATTAACAACGCAATTTTATTCAGGTGTGTTTTCATGTGAACACGCTGAACATAGCGATTCGCACGCGGGCTGTCTTGCCGCCGTCCATTGGTGGGCATTTTGGCGGATGGCTGGGTTAAACCGCGGGATGGATGGCGGCGCCATGCACCCCGAAGCCGCACGTGGGACTGTGTTGCCTCTTACTTTTGCGTGACGCCGGCTTCTTCGTAGACGCCGAGATGGCGGTAGCGTTCGTAGCGGGTATCGAGCAATTGCTCGGCCGAGAGCGCACGCAGGTCGTTCAAATGCTTGATCAGCGAATACCTGAGAGCCTCGGCGGATTGCTTGGGATCGTTATGGGCGCCGCCAAATGGTTCGGCAATGACCTCGTCGACCACGCCAAGTTTTTCGAGGTGATCGGCATTGAGCTTGAGAGCATCGGCCGCTTGCGGCGCGTTGGCACGGTCCTTCCAAAGAATGGCGGCGCAGCCCTCGGGCGAAATGACGGAGTAGTAACTGTTTTCGAAAATGAGCACGCGGTCGGTCACGCCGATGCCGAGCGCACCGCCGGACCCGCCTTCGCCGACGACGACACCGATGGACGGCACGCGCAGCATGGCCATTTCGCGAAGATTGATGGCGATGGCTTCAGAGACGTGGCGCTCTTCGGATTCGATGCCGGGGAAAGCTCCGGGCGTGTCGATGAAAGTGATGACGGGCAGGCCGAACTTTTCCGCGAGACGCATGAGACGCAGGGCTTTTCTATAACCTTCCGGTTGAGGCATACCGAAGTTGCGCAAGATGTTTTCCTTGGTGTCGCGGCCTTTTTGTTGCGCGACAATCATCACAGGCTGCCCTTCAAAAAACGCAGTGCCGCCGATCAAAGCGCGGTCATCGTTATACTGGCGGTCACCATGGAGCTCCTGGAAATTTTCGCAGAGCAACTCGACATAATCGAGCGCGTAGGGACGCTTCGGATGACGGGCGATTTGTACCTTTTGCCAGGGTGAGAGACTGGAATAAATTTCGCGCTGCGTGGCGGCGATCTTGCGCTCAATGGCGGCGATTTCGTCGGAAAGATCGAGTTTGTTTTCCTCGGAACGCTGCCGCAGTTGATCGAGCTGGGCACTGAGTTCGCGCAGCGGTTTTTCGAATTCTAGCGTGTAGATCGGTTTTTCCATTCGCGCGCAGGTTAATGGGCAGGGCCCGGGTGTCAAACAGCCGCGCGGCATGGGAATTCAGTTGGAGATTGTAATATCCAAACTGCCTGTCTCTAAATATGCTAAATACCCAAAACAACTATTTCCCATGATCGACCAACTATCCAGCTGGTGGGGCGGTTTAACGGATGCGCAGCAGGTTTTTTACGGCATCGGGCTCCTGGCCGGCCTTGTTTCGGTCATTCTGGCTGCGCTCGCTTTCCTTGGCATGGAACATCACGACGCGGTGGACGCGGTCGGCGCCGACTTCGATCATGGCGGCGGCGGCATCTTTTCGGTAAAACCGCTGACCGGTTTCTTCCTAGGCTTTGGTTGGGCGGGCGGGTTGGCATTAAAGGCTGGTTTGATTTTGCCGATGGCGGTTGTCGTGGCAATGGCTTCCGGCGGTACAATCATGGGACTGATCATCCTGATGTTTCGCGCGATCTACTCGATGCGCAGCGACGGCACGATGCGTCCGGAGGAAACCGTGGGCGCGATTGGCACCGTTTATGTGACTCTGCCTCCGGCCCGCGCCGCAGGCGGGCAGGTGATTGTGAATTTTTCCGGCCGACAGGAGACGTTTTCGGCGCTCAACACCAGCGATCGTCTGCTTCCCAGTGGCGAAAAGATCAAGGTCGTGCAGGTCATCGATTCACGCACGCTCCTCGTCGAACCATTGGCCTGATACAGATCGGGCGGAGTTTTTTTATCCAGCTTATTGAATCCCATGAATATTGTACCAATCGCACTCATTGCATTCGGAGTTATATTTATTTTTATCATAGCGACGACCTTGATCGCGCGCTATCGCATGTGTCCACCGGACCGGATATTGGTGGTGTACGGCAAACTCTCCAACGGCCTTTCGTCGCGTTGCTACCACGGCGGTTCGACCTTCGTTATACCGTTCTTCCAGAGCTACGGTTACCTCGACCTGACGCCAATGAATCTGGAGATCGAACTCAAGGGTGCGCTCTCCAGCCAGAACATCCGTATCGATGCGCCAGCCGCATTTACAATCGGTATATCGACCGATCCGGAGGTGATGCAAAACGCGGCTACGCGTTTGCTCGGTCGCAACCTCGACGAAGTGCAGCAACTCGCTTCCGAAATCATCATGGGCCAGATGCGCGTGGTCTTCGCCTCGATGACGATCGAGGAAATCAACAACGACCGCGAAAAACTGATCGCTGCCATCACCAAGGGCGTGGAGGTCGAACTCCATAAAATCGGCCTACGGATGATCAACGGCAACATTCGCGACATCAAAGATCTTTCTGGCTATATCGATGCGTTGGGCAAGGAAGCCGCGGCCAAGGCAATCAACGATGCGCAGATCAAGGTCGCGCAGGAAAATCAGCGCGGCGCGATCGGTCGAGCCGAAGCCGAGCGCGAGCAGGCCATTCGCGTGGCCACGGCCCAGGCCGAGGCGCGCAAGGGCCAGAATACCGCACAGGTCGTTATCGCCAAATCCGATGCCGATCTTGCCTCCGAGCAGGCTGAAGCCAAGCGCCGTGTCGAGGCCGCGCAAAAAGTCGCCGAGGCCCGCGCTTTGCAGGAAGGTTACAAGGCACAGCAGGAAGCCGAACTCGCCCGCGCTTCGCGCGAAAAAGCGCAGCAGCAGGCCGATCAAATTGTGAAGGCGGAAATCGAAAAGGAACGCATCCGCATCGATGCCGAAGCGAAGGCCGCACAGGCGAAGATCATGCAGGAAGGCCAGTCGGCCGCGTACGTTATCCAAAAGGAAGCTGAAGGCGAAGGCGCGAAACGCCTCGCGGAAGGCGAGGCAGCGGGTATCCGGGCCAAACTTACAGCGGAGGCTTCCGGTATTCAGGCGAAACTCACCGCCGAAGCCGAAGGCACGCGCGCGCTGCTCGATGCGAAGTCACAAGGTTTCGAAAAACTGCTGCGAGTCGCACAGGACACCAGCGGCGCCACGCAGCTGCTCATTGCGGAAAACATCGTGCGCATCGCCGAAATTCAGGCCGGTGCGATCAAGGGACTGCAGTTTGAGAAGGTGGTCGTGATGGGTGGCAGTGGCGCTCAGGCGGCGGGTCCCGGACAATTTGTGCAGGACCTTTATAAGGGTGTTTTGCCGATCAACGAACTGGCAAAGAGCGTGGGACTTAACCTACCAGCTTTTTTGGGTAACACCAACTCAGCGAGCCCGGCCGCCGGATCAACGGAGTCCCATGCACCGTCGAGCCAGGAGGGAACCAAAAGCAAAGCCTAATTGGCCTTAAACTTTTAAAGAGCGAAGCCCGTTGCGTTTGCAGCGGGCTTTTTTATTCAGCACGCGCGGAAAGTTGCGCTTTGGCTGGGTGTCAGGCGTTGGAGGCTTGAGTCAGGGCTGGCGGTTTGTGAGGATCGCGACGTGATTTCCCCCAATGATTGGCTTTTGAGCCCAAGGCGCGACTTTCTCGGACAAGCGTTGTTTGTTTTGCTGGCGGTATTGATTGGGTGCGTTTTGCCGGCACATCTATCGGCCGCGCCGCAGTGGCGTGTGCTGGAAACACCGAGATTCACCGTGGTTTCCCAACTTTCCGAAAGAGAAACGCGGGCGTGGGCGGAGGAGTTCAACCAGTTCATAGATGCATTGAGCCAGGTCATCACGGTCAACGAAAAGCTCCTGCCTCGACTCACGGTGGTGATGTTTGCGAAGGAAAAAGATTTTCGCGGTTATCTCCCCAAGAATCTGGAAAAGAAGCATGAGAAGATCTCGGGATTTTTCACGCGATTCGAGACTTGGGGCGTTATTGGCATGAAAGATTTGAGTGAGGATGCCGACACCCGCGAAACAATTTATCACGAAGGCGTTCACTGGATGCTAAGCGCTTTTTCGAAGAAAATTCCCCTTTGTATCAACGAGGGTTTGGCTGAGGTGTTTTCATCGTTTCAAGCGGTCAAGGGCGAAGCGCAGTGGGGGCAGCCGATTCCCAGCCGTTTGGCGCGGTTGCACGGTTCGGGAAGCCAGCTCATTTCAACCAAGGAGCTCCTGCATGCCACGCCGGATGGGCAAAATTACAACGAGGAAGACCGGGTCAGCGTCTTTTACGCGAAGTCGTGGCTTTTGGTGCATTACATGATGTTTGGCAAACGCGAGGGCGCGCGGTCCGCCTTGAACGATTTTCTCAATGCGAATTCAGGCGACCTGTCGCTGGACGAAGCTTTTGAAAAGGGGTTTGGAATGAAGTACGAGAAGATGGACCTCGAACTTGGGAAGTATCTCCGCGACGGGAAATATAGTCTGGGCATGCAGAAGTTCGACTCCCACGGGAAACTCCAGGGGGCGTTTTTACCCGCGTCGCAGGCTGAAGTGGAAATAGCACTGGCAAAGCTGGCGAGCGCAGCGGGACGCCAGGAAGCGGGCTTGGCTCATGCCGAGGCGGCTATTCGCCTCGCTCCGGGCAAACCAGAGTGTTGGGACACGCTGGCTGGTTTGCAAAGCATCAGCAGCGAGGAAGGCGGTTATGAAGCCGCCAAAAAGGCGGTGGTGCTTGGTTCGAAAGACGCGATGAGCTACATCATTGTCACGCAACAACGGACGCAGCTCGCGGCTGCCGCCGGAGATATACCGGACAACGAGACGCGGGAGATTGCCGATCACTTGGAGAAGGGCATCGCGGTGAACCCGTATTACCAGAGGTTCTATCGTTCGCTTGCGAGAACCATGGCGAACCTCAAACGGTACACGGACGCCGACGTGCAAGCACTGCAACAAGGGCTCACTTTTTTTCCGAATGAACCCATCCTCTATGTGGGTTTGGCGTATATTGCGGATGGCTCTGGCGACAGCGCGACGGCGTGGAAACTCCTTTCACGAGCGCTGGCCAATCGCGAGAAACTGGATGCGCGCGATTGGGGCATAGCCCAGGACCTGAAAAAACGTTGGATCTTGAACGATGTTAAAGTCCGGATCGCCCCCATGGCGGAACGTGGCAAAGCCAGGGAGGCGCTGGAGATGGTGGATAGTTATATGAAGGACCCCGACGCGGGCAGTTCGCTCCGGGAAGAACTGCAAACCCTGCGCGAACCTATGGCCCTGCGTGCCAAATATGCTCGGGCCCAGGAAGCGATCAAAGGGGGACGCCGGGACGAGGCGCGCGAGCTCTTGGAGGAAGTGGCGCAAGCCGCTAAATCGACGTACCAACTCAAGCTGGACGCATGCGATCAGATTATGTTGTTGGATAAAATTGAGGCGAACGAGCGAAAGCAGAAGCGGGAGGCGGCTGAACGTGAACCTCGGGCGGGAGGAGGATAAACATCTTGTCCATTGGAAATAAAAAAGGCGCCGCATGCATGCGGCGCCTTGGGTGAAAGGGGTGGTTAGGGTTTTGCTGGCCTCAGGCGGCGGGGACGATGCGGATGCTTTCGATGGCCACCCGTTCGATCGGCGTGCTGCGTTCCGGGCCGGAGCAGGGGACGGTGGCGAGACGTTCGAGGACGTCGTCACCGGCGGTGAGCTGACCGAAAGCGGTATACTGCTTGTCGAGGAAACGTGCGTCGCCGTGGCAGATGAAGAACTGGCTGCCAGCGGAATCCGGGTGAGCTGAACGGGCCATCGAGACAACGCCGCGCACGTGGGGCTTGGCGTTGAATTCGGCTTTGATCTGGTAGCCGGGACCACCGGTGCCGGGCATGCCTTTGCCGCCGACCTTGGTGTTGGGGCAGCCGCCTTGGATCATGAAGCCTTTGATGATGCGGTGAAACGCCGTGCCGTCATAAAAACCTTCACGGGCGAGTTTCTTGAAGTTTTCAACTGTCTTGGGAGCGACGTCGGGCCAGAAGGCGAGGGTGATTTCGCCATAGGCGGTTTTGATAATCGCAGTTTCGTTGGCAGTGGCGGGTGTACTCATAAAGGTGCGAACAAGGCCCGGGAAACGTTTTCGCGCAAGCAGATTTCCGCCATTGCCCCGCGCGGGTCGACCTGCCACAGATGTCCGCGCTTATCGTTTTCCCATGGTCTACTTCCTGATCGGCGCAGTCATCGGTGCCTTCGCCATCTTTCTCTTTTATTTCCGCGCCCAGCGACAACTGGAGCGATTGCACGCGGAGAAACAGGTCGTGGCCCAGCAGACGCAAATCGTGGTGGAATTTATTCATCACATGGCCGAGGCGCTCGGTGAGAATCCCCGCAGAGAAGAGCTTTACCAGCGCATTGTGCACGCGTCGATTTTGTGCACCGGGGCGCTCAGCGCATGCATTTTTGAGCGAAGATCAGATAACACGATGCGGGGCGCGGCGTTGGAGGGGCTTTTCCCGCCGCACCGTCCGCTGCCGACTTCGGTGAAAGATAAGCTGACTTCGCGCGCGAAGTTCATTGAGCAGGTTTTGAAGTCCGAAACGTTTCCCGTGGGCGAAGGCGTGGTGGGCCGCGTCGCGGAAACCGGCAAGGCCGAACTCATCGTCGACGCAGCCAGCGATCCGCGCGTGGTGAAACACGACGATCCGGCTTTGCAGGTGAAGTCGGTGATCGCGGTGCCGCTGACCTTTCGCGACCGCTTTTTCGGCGTGCTGGCGGTGACGAATCCGGCCGACGGCATTCCTTTCAACTCCGTCGATTTTTCCCTCGTGCAATCGCTCGCCGAGCAAGCCGCGCTCGCCCTGCACAACGCCGACCACCTGAGCTACCAGATCGAAAAGAAGCAGCTCGACATGGATCTCTCTCTGGCGAGTGGTATTCAGCAAATGCTGCTGCCGCGCGAGGCACCGCGAATCAAAGGCTTCCAAGTCGATGCGCGCTACGTCCCTGAGCAACAAGTGGGCGGCGACTTCTACGATTTATTTGCGCTTTCCGACACACGTCTTGGCGTGGCGGTGGCTGACGTATCAGGAAAAGGAATACCGGCGTCACTACTCATGGCGATTTGCCGCACGAATCTCCGACAGATCGCGCCGCGTTTCGAGTCTCCCGCGCGAGTATTGTCGGAGCTCAATCACGTGTTGAGCGGCGAACTGCGCAAGGATCTCTATATTACGATCACGTATGCGGTGATCGATGCGGCGGAAAACGAAGTGATTTTTGCCCGTGCGGGCCATGAGTTGCCGCTCTTCATCCGGCATCTGGCCGCGGGCGCGGGCTTGTCGTCTGACTTCGTGGGCGCCGAAGGCATGCCGCTTGGCTTGGTCGAACCGGAACTTTTCGACGCAGTGATTACGGACCGGCGGGAACCGCTCGGGCCGGGCGACGTGTTTATTCTCTATACCGATGGCATCACGGAAGCGCCCAACAACGAGGGTCGCGAGTTTTCCGGCGTTCGCCTCTCAGAACGTGTGCGCAGCATTTACACACGCACGGCCAGCCAGATCAACGACGGCATCTTCGACGCCGTTCGCCGCTTCTCCGGCGGAGCCACGCAACGCGACGATATGACCGTGGTGACCGTCAAACGCGTTTAGGGTTAGGTTGACCGTTGCTCTTTTAGCTGTGCCCGTCGCTCGCTACGCCCACTGACAGGAAGCCTGCAAAAGCGGTTTGCCTCTGCGCTCAGTGGGCCTTCAGTGTTTCCGCTCATGTCAAAAGCTCCTGTTTCCAAGATCGATCGTTTCTCACTCCCTGACGCGACTGGCCATTTTGGCGTGTACGGCGGCATCTACGTGCCCGAGACGCTCATGACCGCTTTGCAGGAGCTCGATCAAGCCTATGAAGCGGCCAAGATTGATCCCCAATTTCAGGCCGAACTGAGCCATCACCTCAAAGAATTCGCCGGACGGCCCACCGAGCTTTATTTTGCCGAACGTCTGACGAACCACATTGGTGGGGCAAAAATCTATTTCAAACGCGAAGACCTGCTTCACACCGGCGCGCATAAAATCAACAACGCCCTTGCGCAGGTTTTGCTCGCCCGCCGTATGGGCAAGAAACGCATCATCGCCGAAACGGGTGCCGGCCAGCATGGCGTCGCCACGGCGGCGGCGTGCGCGAAGTTTGGACTCGAATGCGTCGTCTACATGGGCGCGGTCGACATGGAACGGCAGGCGTTGAATGTTTTTCGCATGCGGCTGATGGGCGCCGAAGTTCGCGCAGTCGAGGCCGGCCAGAAAACTCTGAAGGAAGCGGTCAACGAGGCCCTGCGCGACTGGGTCACCAACGTCCGCAACACGCACTACGTGCTAGGCACGGCGTACGGCCCGCATCCATACCCGAAAATGGTGCGCGATTTTCACCGCGTTATCAGTCTGGAGGCGAAGGAACAAATCCTCGCGCGTGAAGGCCGTCTGCCCGACGAACTCATTGCTTGCGTCGGCGGTGGCAGCAATGCCATTGGCCTCTTCTTCGAATTTCTCGAAGACACGCAGATTCGCATGACCGGCGTCGAAGCGGGCGGTCGCGGCATCAAGCGCGGCGAGCATGCCGCGCGTTTTGCCGGTGGGCGTTTGGGTGTGTTGCAAGGCTGCAAAACCTATTTGTTGCAGGACGCCGATGGTCAAATCGAACCGACCCACTCGGTATCGGCAGGCCTCGATTACGCGGCCGTTGGACCCGAGCACGCGTTTTATCACGAACGTGGCCGGATCGATTTCGCTTATGCCACCGACGACGAAGTGCTCGCGGCTTTCCAACTCTGCTCGCGCCTCGAAGGCATTATTCCTGCGCTCGAGTCGACCCACGGACTCGCCTACGCGTTGAAGCGCGCGAAAGAATTACCCAAAGACAAAATCATCATCGCGAGCCTGAGCGGACGCGGGGACAAAGACGTTCAGCAAGTCCAAGTGATGCTCAGTCGGAAAAGCTGAGCAAAAATCCCAAAGGCCAAAGGTCCAAACTCCAAAAAATAGTCAATGAGTGAAAAACCAAAGGACTTGGAGGCGAGGACTGAGGAGTTTGCGGTGGCAGTCAGAACGTTTGTGCGGCGGTTGCCTCGGACCATTTCGAATCTCGAGGACGTCAAACAATTGATCCGTGCGTCTGGTTCGGTTGCGGCCAACTGCATCGAGGCCAACGAAGCGCTTGGTGATAAAGATCGGGTGATGAAATTTCGCATTTGCCGAAAAGAGGCAAAGGAAAGTCAGCTTTGGCTCCGACTTGTCGATTGCAGCGCCGATGCAGCGTTGGACAAGACACGGGCGGAACTTCGCCAAGAGGCACATGAATTGAAGCTCATTTTTTCAGCCATTGTGAAGAAACTGGAGTGACAATTGGCCTTTTAACGTCGGCGTTTTCCGGTCTTTTTTGGCGTTTGGAATTTTGGAGTTTGTGATTTTTCATGAATGAAATGGAGTTTCATTCATGAAAAGCATGACCGGTTTTGGCCGGGCGACTGGGTCGCTCGGAGCACAGACGCTAACGGCGCAAGTGAGTTCGGTGAATCGCAAGACGCTCGATCTCACGGTGAAACTTCCCGAGGAATGGGAGTCGCTCGAACCGGCCATCAACGATCTCGTCCGCAAATACGCCGCACGGGGCAAAGTCCACGTCGACCTGGAACTGACCGGTGCGAAAGGTTCCCAAACAGTGGAATGGGACGAAGCGGTCATGGGAGAAGCGCTCGCAAAGTTGAAGGATTTTGCGACGAAACAGGGCGTGTCTTTTCTGCCCTCGCCGGAATTGCTGTGGCAGATTGCCAACTCGCAGCGCAAGGCTTCGGAATTACCGACCGCCGAAGTCGCCCAACCGGTCGTGCTCGCGACGCTGGAAGCAGCGCTCAAAAGCTTCGCTGACATGCGTGCGAAGGAAGGTTCGGCCTTGCTGGCGGATTTTCTCGCGCGCCTGACGATCCTGCAAAATCACGCGGCGGCTATCGCCGAGCGCGCGCCCCAAGTGCCGAAAAATTATCGCGACCAGCTGATGCAACGCCTGCGTCAGGCCGGGCTGGAACTCGATTTGAATGATGAGCGTGTACTCAAGGAAATCGCGCTGTTTGCCGACCGCTGCGACATCGCCGAGGAGCTCACGCGCATGCGCAGTCACTTCGAGCAATTTTTAGCGCTACTAAAAAGTTCGGGCGAGATCGGCCGCAAATCGGAGTTTATTCTGCAGGAAATGGGCCGTGAGGTGCACACGATGGGCAGCAAGGCCAACGATCTGACGATTTCCCGCAACGTGATCGAACTGAAGAACGAACTCGAACGCATCCGCGAACAGATCGCGAATGTGGAGTGAATCGATTATTAAGTGCTAGGTAGGAATATCTCGCGATAAATCAGCTACTTTCTTTTCTTGGGATAAAAGAAGGCTGGTTGATTCGATAGTTCGAGATATCGCGTACAACGACCAGATTCTATTTGCTCGATCTGAATCGCGTGATGCGTAGCTCCGTCTTCGAACTCGGGATCTACATCTCCGATGCACTGAGCACTACCGTCATATCGCGAAAACTGTAGTACCTCGATCGAGTACCAGCCTGGCGAAACGTTCCAGACGTAGTCTTCCCAAAATGGCAATTCGTCTTTGTCGATAAGCTGCGCGATTGCCGCTAGACCGGAAAAGCCTGTTAGGCACAACCGGCCTTGGGATATCTCAATTGCTCCTTGGAACCGTTGCAGCGCAGTGGCTCGCAACTGCTGGAAATTCGCTGGGTTGATGTTGATTTGATTGTCCGCATCGGCAGAACCCCAGAAAAAAGCAAGGCCATTGTTCATGTGCTGGAGTGCTCGTTCCAGAACCTCCGCCGGTGTCCAAGCCCTGCCTAATTGGCTAGTTTTTCCTCCCAGGTTTGCATCATAACGATCCAGATCGATAAACCCCATAAAACCCCAGGCGCTTGAATAAGATAACTGCGCACTCGAAAGACTTTGGTATCGGTGTTTAGGAGTCACATCTAAACACTTTCTCTATAGTGCTCTAGAGTCGAGCTTTTATCTATAGCAACTAGTACGGCACTACCTGCTCTTAAACGCGAACGCAGGTTGCACGCGGGCGGTGGAGAGGAATTTCATCGCGCGTTTTTCGGCGGCGCGCATGAGGCGTTTTTTGGTGGGTTTCAAATCGTCATAACCGGCGAGGTGGAGCCAGCCGTGGACCACGTAGAGAGTGAGTTCTTCGGAAAAGTTGTGGCCGTGTTGTGAGGCATACGCGGCGGCGGTGTCGGACCGAAACGCAGATTTCGCCGCCGCTGCCGAGTTGGGCATTGCCCTCGAAAGTGATCACGTCGGTCGTCGTCGGATCGTCGAGAAAATCGGCGTGGATGCGGGCAAGGGCTTTGTCGGTGAGGAAGGCGATGGAGATTTCGCCAGGGGGGCAGCCGCCGCGGAATTTCTCGGCGTGTTGGTCGAGCGTTTGCACAACTTTCACGACAGAGTTCTTGTCGAGCTTAAGGCGGGGGTGGGCGACGTGGATGTGGACCTCGCGGGACATGAGGAAAACAAGCGCGGAGGCTGTAACTTTGTTTAACGCGAGTCGAGGCAGGAAACGTAAGAGAACAATGAAGCTAAAAAATCGCAGTTGGACCACTTATTTTCACTGAGATTCACTGATAGAAAGCCACTTAGGCGGGGAGCAGGGTATATCCGACGAGGGAACGCCGTGGCGCGATATATTGTCCGGCAGGCGTACTCCTTAGTGTCAATAAGTGATAATAAATGGTTCCCCTTCCAGGGAAATTGGAATGAAGTGCCGTGAAGGCTTGTACGATTTGGAAGGCGGGCCGCCGTGCCCATCGTTCCGAACCGGCGTCGACAACGCGTCGCCCGAAAAACTTACGGCGTGGCGGTGGCGACAGGCGTGAATTTTGTGACGAACGTCGCCTCCTTCCCCTGCGTCTCAAGGTAGAAGGCTTCGCGACGTGCGGGCGGAATATCGGGGGCCGATCCGTGCCAGATGGTGAATTCGCCGGGAAGGGAAAAGGTGACGCGCATGTGCAGTCCGCGATAGGCCACGTCGAAGCTCACTTGGTCCTTGCAGGTGGTTTTTGTCACGTTCTTCCAATACCCGAAAGCGGCGGGCCGGTTTGTAGCGAAGGTGTCGTCTGATTTGAACGAGGCGGGCAATTGAACCTTTCCCTGAAGGTGCAGTGCGAGGCCGAGTGCATGGGTTTTGCCCGCGGTGCTCCGAACGTTGGCGGTGTCGATCAGTTGGTTGCCCTCGATCGCCAAGGTGCGCGAGGTAGTGATGCCGGGGCGGGAGAGCGGCTGCGCGGCGGAGATGCGCGCTTGTTCCGCGGAGTAGCCGAGGAGTTCGCCGGGCTGCGGGGGAACGCTGCCTTCGCCGTCGACGAGCGGTACGTTGTGATTGAGGCCTTTGGTGTAGTACTCCTTGTGATACGGAGAACCGTAGCCGACGGTGCCGGGGTCGTGCGTGATATCGATTTCTCCATAGAAGGCCGAAAAATTGAGCGCTTCGGATTGCGCGTGGGATTTATTGAGTTGTCCGTAGTGAAGGAAAACCTGCCACGGGCCGCGCTTGATCAGAGCCATGCGCGAGCGTTCGAGATTTTCGCTTTGGACCTCTGGGAGCGCATCGGATTTTTGCGAAGTGGGTGGGGGATCGAGCAGCGTGTTCCAGTTTCGCAGCTCGGCGGCTTCGCTCAGGCCCAGTGTGGTTGGAAAGACGCGGTAGGTGCTGGCGAGGAAGCTGCGATGAGGCACCTTTTCAATGCCGGTGCCATCGGCGGGGTTGGGCAGCGTGCCGTCGGGAAAGCGCAGATAGATTGGCGATAACATGAGGTTTTCTCCCACCGTCATTTCGCGCGCGAGCTCCGAAGCTCGGCCCGCGAGTCCGGCTTGGGTGAAGAGGGTGATCAGTGCTTGGACGACAAATTCGTTGTAATGAAACGATTGCTCGAACCACAGGTAGTCGGCCGTGATGCCCTGCGCGATCTGGTTGCGCAGGCCGAATTTTCCATCAATCGCCTCGTGCCAGAGCGCTTCGTTTTTATAGACCAGAGCGAATTGGGCGACGGCGCAGCGATGCCAATTGGCGATGTTGTGAATGTTCGGGTAGCCCTTGTTCAGGACGTCCGCCTCGGGCTTGAAAAATTTGTCCCACCAAAGCTGTTTGCGGGCCGGATCGACGTAGTCGCCGAGCAGGCGAACGGTATTGATGTATTTGATACCGCTGGTGGCTTCATCGAGCGTTTGCCAGAAGAGACGCGCTTCCTGGCCTTTGCGCTGCGGCTGCCATTCGAGGTAGTGCTGCGCATAAAAATCCAACTGAGCCGCAGCCCAACTGGCGTATTTCTCCTCGCTGGTCAGGCGATAGAGAAAGGCTGCGCGCTCCATCATCTCGGCGTGGCGGGCGCGAAAAGCAAAAACCCAGCCGCCCATGATTTTGGGAGTGATCTCAACGTGCGGGTCGGACGGGCTGGTGAGAAATTTTACGTCCTCGCCCGGAACGTCGGGCGTCCACGTGAGATGCGAGGCGTCCTTGGGACTGACGAAATCGTGATACCAACCGCACGCCCATTCGACGCGGTCACGGCGTCGCGCGATCCAGCCGTCGACCGCGGCCCGTTCTTGTCGCAGCCATTTGGTCCAAGCGGGATTGTTGGCGACTCGTTCGCGTGCCCCCGGCCAATCTTCAACGGGAACACGCCAGGGCTTGCCGTCCGTGGAATAAACTTTGAGTTCTGCGAAAGCCTGTTCGGGTGACCCTGTGTCGACGGCGTTGGCATCGAGACGTGCGAGCAGTGCGAGCGAACCCAGAACGACGAGCCGAGAAAAACGAAGAAAGCGCATGCGATACGAAGAAGACGGGAGACGTCAGAAGGAGTTTCGCGATTCTTCAAGGAATTGGCGAGGGATGAATTGCGTTCAGACGATTGACGTGGCCTTGGCCCTGCGACCTCTTTTGATGCCGATATGAACCCGCGTTATTCTGCCGAAGAGCTCACGACGTTTGCGCAAGAGCTATTGACCAACGCCGGTCTGGAAATTTCCAAAGCTGCGGTGGTGGCCGAGATTTTGGTGGAAGGCGATTTGTTGGGGCATTCGACGCACGGCCTGCATCAATTGGGCTCTTATCTGGCCGACGTTCGCACCGGCGTAATGGCGACGTCGGGCGAGCCGCGCGTGGTGGCGGATTTTCCCGCGGCGGTGACCTGGGACGGCATGCGCTTGCCGGGGCCATGGCTGACAGTGAAGGCCTTTGACCTCGCGATGGAACGGGCGCGCAAAAATGGCACCTGCTCCGTGGCGATCTCGCGCAGTCATCACATCGCCTGTTTGGCGGCGTATTTGAAGCGCGTCGCGGATGCAGGGCTTATGGCGCTGTTGACTTGTTCGGATCCGCAGGACCGTGCGGTCGCAGCGCATGGAGGGCGCCAGGGAATTCTATCGCCAAATCCCATCTCGGCGGCCTGGCCCACTGATGGTGAACCAGTGATTATCGACATTTCGACATCGATCGCGTCCAACGGGCAAACGCGTCGCGCCCATAGCGAAGGGCGAACGTTTCCGTCGGAATGGTTGGTCGATTCGGCGGGGAAGCCCACGAAAGTGCCGGGGGCGTTGTTCACGCAGCCGCCCGGTGCCCTGTTGCCGATTGGCGGTGTGGATCATGGGCACAAAGGCTATGCACTCGGTTTGCTGGTCGAGGCGTTGACGTCAGGTTTGGCCGGACACGGTCGGGCGGATCCGAAGGAAGGCTGGGCGGCTTGCGTGTTTCTTCAGGTTTTCGAACCAGCGGCATTTGGCGGGGCGGCGGCGTTTATCCGCCAAACGCAACAGATGGCCGAAGCGTGTCGGGCCTCGGCGCCGCGGGAAGGTTTTGATCGCGTGCGTTTGCCCGGGGAAAGCGGACTGCGCCGCCGCGAAACCCAACTGCGCGACGGCGTGGAACTTTATCCGACGATCCTGCCGGCGCTTAAGCCGTGGGCGGAAAAACTGCGTGTGATGTTGCCGCAGCAGCTGACTTGAACGAGCGCGAAGGCGCGACGTCGGTTCCGGTTCCCCGGGGAAATCACCCAGATGGCGGGCGATACAGTCTGGCGGCGGGAAAATCGGAAACTGTTACACGAATTTTTCAATCATCGGCGTGCTTTTTGGGAACCATCTGTTATAGATAAGAGTCTTAACAGCGTTAGTGGGCAGAATGGATCGCTGGCCCGGATTTTTTGGGGTTGCTGAAAAATTGCCAAAGGAGCAACCGCCCTCGAAAAAAAGACGAGTTGGCGCACGTTTTGCTGTTATATTTTGGCCGCGCAAACCGTTATTAGAGTTAGAGAGACCGACTACGATGAAACTTGAGAAAACACCTTTTCTTGCCACGCATCTGAGCGATGACGTCGCTTGGATCGACGTTCTCTTTGTGCCGAAGGAACAGCGCAAACAGGGCTACGGTCGCCGCATGGTCCTCGAATGGCTTTCTAAACTTCCCGCCACGATCAAAAAAATCGAAGTGCTGGCGGTCGATCTCGACGGCGGCTCACCGGTTGGTTTCTGGAAAAAAATGGGTTTCGACGTGGAGGATAAATATTATCCCGAAATCATGACTGGCTGCTATATGAGCCATCCCTTGCACGACGACGGTCAGGCGCGAAAAAAGTCCGAGGCACCCCAGAAAAACCAGGACGACGACATCTGGTGTGCGCAGGCCTGAACCAGCCAACCCCTCTTTCCCTTTTTGCCCAGCCGCGCTATCTCGCGCGGCTTTTTTGCGCCCGAATACTGACTCGGTTTGCGCAAAATGTTTTGCCGGAAGCGCCGATGTGGTAAAGATAGCCGCCCCATGGATCCCGCCGCCCTGCTGAAGGACCACATCCTTCGTCTTTCACAGAAACTCCCGACCGCACCCCACATCTTCAGTCGGCTCAGCATTCTCCTGAATGACGTCAACGCGGACCTCGACAAGATCGCCAACCTGATCGGTATCGACACGGGTCTGACCTCGCGCGTTTTGCGCGTCAGCAACAGCATTCTTTTCCGCGGCGGCAACGCCGTCACTTCACTCGACGAAGCCGTCAACCGCGTCGGTTTCCGCGAGATTCATCGCATGGTCGGCATGGCGATGACCGAACAACTTTTTCAGAACGGCCTTCCCGCTTATCGCATGAACGCGAAACAAGTTTGGGAAAACTCCGTCGCCACCGCCTTGGCCATGGAAGCGATCGCCAACGCGGCAGGGCAGGAGACAGAAGGGGCGTTCACCCTCGGGATCCTGCGGCAGGTGGGAAAACTGGTTCTCGGTCGCATCCTCGAAAAAGAACATCCCGGCGCAATCTGTCCGGACGATATCGATGTGCTTTCTTGGGAAAGCGCCCGCCTCAATATCACCAACCACGAAGCCGCATCTTATATATTAGAGTCGTGGAAGTTGCCGCAAAACCTCTGCTTGGGTTTGCGTTACCAACACGAACCCGAGGTGCATCCCGACGAGGGTCCTGAGGGCGCGCAGATGCATCTCGCCGGCTGGGTGGTTGGCCAATTGGGACTCAGCACGGCCTCGGAATCCGTTCTCTGGGAGCTCACCCAAGACCGCCTCGACCTCGCCCAAGTCTCCGAAGAGTCCATGCAATCCTGCGTCGATAGCGTGCAGACGGAGCTCACCGCTCTGAAAAAACAGCTGACTTAAGTCGTTCCAACGCGCAGCTGTGCCGGTTATTGCGCCCGACAGGTGTGCGAAGGCATGTGAGACTAAGAGAACCTTTTCCTTGCTCCCGTCGGCAGGGGGCTTTTCCCTCAAGCCTTTCACCCATGAAAGTACTCGTCGCCGACAAAATCTCGCCCAAGGGAGTTGAATACCTGCGCAAACAGCCGGGTTTTGAAGTCATCGAAGCCTACGGGTCCACGCCCGCCAAGGTCCTTGAGCTCGTGAAAGACGTGCAGGCTATCGCCGTCCGCTCGGAAACCAAGATCACCCGCGAAGTTTTTGCCGCTGCGCCATTGCTCAAGGTCGTCGGTCGGGCGGGCGTCGGCGTGGACAACGTCGATGTCGAAGCTGCCACCGAACGCGGTGTTGTCGTCATGAACACGCCGTCGGGCAACACCATCGCCACGGCCGAACTCACTTTCACCCACATCCTCTGTGGCGCGCGCCCCGTGCCCCAGGCCGCCGCTTCGATGAAGGCCGGCCAGTGGGATCGCAAGAACTTTAGCGGTGTCGAACTGTTCCGCAAAACCCTCGGCATCGTCGGCCTCGGCCGCATCGGTGGCGAAGTCGCCAAGCGCGCCCAAGCCTTCGGCATGCGTGTGCTCGCCTACGATCCTTATCTCGCGCCCAGCCGTGCGAAGGCCATGCAGGTGGAAATCGCCACTCTCGACGAAGTTCTCACGCACGCCGACTACATCACGGTCCACATGCCGCTGACCGACGACACCAAGTACATGATCGATGAGAAGGCCTTCGAGAAATGCAAAAAAGGCCTCCGCATCTTCAACTGCGCCCGCGGCGGAATCATCAAGGAAACCGCCCTGATCGCCGCGCTGAAATCCGGCAAGGTCGCCGCTGCCGGTCTCGACGTGTTCGAAGACGAACCGCTCGCCAAGGACAGCGAACTCCGTTCGCTCCCGAATGTTGTCCTCACGCCTCACCTCGGCGCCTCGACCGCCGAAGCGCAGGAATCGGTTGGCATCGAAATCGCCGAACAAATTGCCGACGTCCTCGCCGGTGGCGTGATTCGCAACGCCGTCAACATGCCCTCGATCGACGCCGCCGCCCTCAAGATCCTCGGGCCGTATCTCGATCTCGGCACCAAGCTCGGCACGCTCGTCCAGCAAATCGCGCCGCAGCAGATCACTTCGCTGCGCATCAATTATTTTGGCAAGGTTGCCGATGTCGACGTGAACTCCGTCACCCGCTCGATCGAACGCGGTTTCCTCCGTCGCATCAGCGGCGAGGAGGTCAACTACGTCAACGCGCCCTTCATGTTCCAGCGTCTCGGCATCCAGGTCGAGGTCGTCAAATCGAACGCCGACAGCGACTACACCGAATTGATCAGCGTCGAAGCGCTTGGCGCTGACGGTTGCAGTTATTCCGCGCAGGGCACACTCATCGGCAAAGCCGCGCAACCCCGCATCGTCGGTATCAACGGTCGTGAGGTCGAAGTGGAAGCCAGCGGCAAATTGCTCGTCTTGGAAAACGTCGACCAGCCCGGCATGGTCGGTCTCATTGGCACGCTCCTCGGCAAGGACGGCGTCAACATCGCCGATATGTCGCTCTCGCGTCTCACACCCGGCGGCACCGCCTACATGGTCGTGCGCGTCGATAACGAACCAAGCGAATCCGCCAGGAAAGAGATCAAGGGCAATTCCGCGATCAAGATGGCGAAGTTCGTACAATTGTAATCAGGTGGAGCCCGCACTCTGTGCGGGCTTTGCCTTTTCTAGACGTTTAAAAACAAACCCGCACGGAGTGCAGGTTCCACCATTTTCCCATGTTCCTCCCGCTTCTCATTGCCGCGGTTGTCGGCTACATCTTGGGCGCCTTACCCTTCGGCTACGTCGTCGCTCGCGCCAAAGGCATCAATATCTTCGAGCACGGCTCGAAAAACCCCGGCGCGACCAACGTCAAACGTGTCCTTGGCGAAAAGTTCGGCCCCGCCGGCAAACGTCTCGGTAATCTCGTATTCTTTCTCGATGCGCTGAAAGGCGCCGTGGCGACGGGGTGGCCGTTGGTTTGGCTGTGGTATGTTCGCACGGTCATCCATGAGAGCGGAAATGCCGTGGTTGCTGTCAGCGAATCGCGTTATTTCATTTTAGCTGTCACCGACCTCGTTGCCGCTCTCCTCGGCCACAGCTTCTCCTGCTTCACCAAATTCAAAGGCGGCAAAGGCGTCGCGACGGCCGCAGGTGGTTTCATGGTGCTGATGCCTTTTGCGATGCTTATCAGTTTCGGCGTATGGATCGCGACATTCTATGCCTCGCGCTACGTTTCTCTCGCGTCGATTCTCGCGGCCGTTGCGTTGCCCATCGCGGCATTTTTCCTGCATCAGCCGCCGCTCCTCTTGGGTCTGGCGGTTGTCATCGCGGCGTTTGTGGTTATACGTCACAAGGCCAATATCCAACGCCTGATGAACGGTACCGAAAATCGCTTCGTGAAGAAACCGACGGAACCCAAAACCTAACCTTTCGCGTTCATTTGCCTCCATTCGCGGTTAAAAATTTTTCATGAACAAACCAGCCGTCATTAACATCGGAATCTGCGGTCTCGGCACAGTTGGGCAGGGCGTTTGGAAGCACATCGAGCGCTCGTTGCCTGAGCTGAAAGCGCGTTTTGGCGTGAAGCTCGAACTCTACCGCGCCGCCGTCAAAGATCCGAAAAAGCCGCGCTCGGTCGAGATTCCCGCCTCGAAAATCACCGCCGACGCGCTTTCTGTCGCGACTGACCCGAACGTTCACATCGTCTGCGAACTGATCGGCGGCACTACGCTGGCCCGCGAGGTTACGCTCGCCGCGCTCAAGGCCGGCAAGATCGTCGTTTCCGCCAACAAGGCCCTGATCTGCGAACACGGGGTCGAGATCTTTGCCACCGCCAAAAAGAACGGCGGCCATTTCTTCTTCGAAGCTTCTGTCGCCGGCGGCATTCCGATCATCAAGGCTCTCCGCGAAGGTCTGATCGCGAATCGCTTCAAGCTCATTTATGGCATCCTGAATGGCACCTGCAATTACATCCTCACCCGCATGGTGCAGGAGGGCGCGCCTTACGCCACCATTCTTGCCGATGCCAAACGTCTCGGTTATGCCGAGGCCGACGAAGCGCTCGACGTGCAGGGTTGGGACGCTGCGCACAAGGCCTCGATTCTCGCCTACCTTGCGCACGGCGTTTGGGTGAAATCGGACCAGATGATCGTCGATGGCATCGCGCGTCTCACACAGACCGATTTGAAAATGGCCGCGCAACTCGGCTATGCGATCAAGCTCCTCGCGGTCATCACCCGCGATTTCGAAACCAACGAAATTTCCGTCCGTGTTCACCCGACATTGCTCCCTAAGAGCGCAGTTCTGGCCAATGTGAACAGCGTCTTCAATGCGATCTCCGTTACAGGCGACGTGGTAGGAACGACCACCTACATCGGTCGCGGTGCCGGACAAGACGCCACCGCCAGTGCGGTCATCAGCGACATTGCCGATGCGGTTACCTTGCTCACGGCTGGCAAAGCCGTCATGGCCTGTGCGCCTTCCGAACTTCATGCCAGAGGCAACACCGAGGCGCCCAAGCTTGCGCCGCTCGGCCACATTCGTGGCTGCTACTATCTGCGACTGACGGTCAAAGACGAAGCCGGTGTGCTCGCACAAATCGCGACCATCACCGCCCAGAGCAACGTCAGTATTGCCACCGTCATCCAAATGGCAGCCGAGCGCCCCGATGCCGCCTCGCTGATTCTGACGACCCATTTTAGCGACGAACGCGCGATCCGTCACACCCTCGGCGACATCGCCAAACTCGATTGCGTCCTCGAACCACCCTTGCTCCTGCGCATCGGCGATTTTCAGGAATAAGCTTTTAAGGGTAGGGACGCCTCTCCGTGTTTTGTACCGGGTTGTGGGTAACACATGTACCGCTAGTGAGGTAACACTTTTCAACTCATGGAAGAAGGGCCATGGCCCTTCTTCCATGAGTTGGGACAACAAAAATACAATCGCGCGACGGCACGAGTTTGTGACGTTCGCGCTTGCGGGCTCGATCAGTATGGTGGCCTTGTGTGAGCGTTTTGGCGTCAGTCGCAAAACCGGTTACAAGTGGTTGAGGCGTTTCCATGCACAAGGGCCCGCTGGCCTGGAAGACCGGCAGCGTGCACGCGTACGTCGCAGCAACCAGACCTCATGTTCGGTGGAGACGCGTGTGGTGAAGCTGCGCACGAAGCATCCTACCTGGGGAGCGCGCAAACTACATCGCAGGCTCTGCGATCTGGGCCACACTTGCATGCCGGCGGTGAGTACCTTCGCACGCATTCTTCGCCGGCGTGGGTGCATTCACCCGCGCCACAGTGCCGCACACCAGCCGATGCAGTGTTTTGCCAGAGCCGAGCCCAATCAACTCTGGCAAATGGACTTCAAGGGCCACTTTGCCATGCAGCGCGGTGGCCGCTGCCATCCGCTCACGGTGCTCGACGACCACTCCCGCTTTTCCGTTGGGCTTGAAGCGTGTGCCAACGAGCAGACGGTGTGCGTGCGTGAGCGCTTGGAGCGCATCTTCACCTGCTACGGCCTGCCCGAACAGATCCTTTGCGACAACGGCCCTCCTTGGGGCGGAACAGGGCCGGAGTTCACCCAGCTCAGCGTCTGGTTGCTGCGCCTGGGCGTGGAGGTCATCCACGGCAGGCCGTTTCATCCTCAGACCCAGGGCAAAGACGAACGTTTCCACCGCACCCTCAAGGCCGATCTTCTGGACCGCCTCGACTGGCGCGACCTCGCCCAGGCACAGCGACGCTTCGATGCGTACCGCCATCTCTACAATTATGACCGTCCACATGAAGCGCTTGATCTGGCCGTGCCAGCCTCCCGCTATCGCCCCAGTTCCCGCCGAATGCCAGCCAGGCTTCCCATCGCGCAGTATGAAGCCTCGGAGCTGGTCCACCTGGTGAAATCCAAGGGCGAGATCACCTTCCAAAACCGTTTCTTCTTCATCGGCCAGGCTTTCATCGGACTGCCTGTGGCGCTGCGACCCTGCGCAGCCCACGGCGTTTATCGGGTCTGCTACGCCGCATTTACTCTCGGCCTTATCGATCTATCAAAACCAACCAATCTTCCCAAAGGCTGCTACCATCCCCTGCTTCGGCCTACTCATACACTGTAACCCCATTAGCGGTTCATCTGTTACCCTTGACCCGAATCTATACACTCCGTGGCGTCCGTGTAGCTACGTCAAGCGCAGGCGACGCGGCGGACGGCTCGGAGAGCCGTCCCTACCACCGCAATCCGCGTTTCCGCGAATAAATCCGGATAATCGTCGATAATTTTGTGCGGCTTTGGTGGTGAGCGGCTGCTAAAGGTCAAGCGACACAACAGCTATGACCCACGACGCTGCTCTTCTTCGTCAGTATTTGGATGGTTCGGAAACCGCTTTTGCCGAACTGGTGCGGCTGCACATTGGAGCCGTTCACGGCACCGCGCTGCGCATGGTGGGTGGCGATGCGCATTTGGCGAACGATGTGACACAGAAAGTTTTCACCGGTCTCGCGCGCAAGGCCGCGAAACTCGTCGACCGTCCTGTGCTGCTCAGTTGGCTTTATCTCAGCACGCACTACGAAGCCGCGGCCACGGTGAGAGCCGAGCGGCGGAGGCGAACTCGTGAACAGAAGGCGCACGCCATGCAAGAAATCGAAACTCAAGGGAGCCCGGAACCCGATTGGACCGCACTTCGGCCGGTGATCGATGCGGCTCTGCTGGACTTGAAGGAGAGCGATCGTGACGCGCTGTTGTTGCGCTTTTTTCATTCACAAACTTTCGCGCAAGTGGGCGAGACGCTCGGACTGAGCGAGAATGCCGCTCGGATGCGCGTTGACCGGGCCGTCGACAAATTGCGCGATGTGCTGACGCACCGTGGCATTAAATCGACCGCCGCTGCGCTCGGCACCGTGATTGCGACGCAATTGGCCACCGCCGCACCCGGAGCGCTTGCGGCGACGGTCACGACTGCGGCATTGGCGGGCGCTGCGTCAACTGGTGCCGCCGCTGTGATTTTTATGGGCATGACAAAACTACAATGGGGCATCGCTGCGGCATTGGCGGTGACGGGAGGATCGGTTATGTGGTCCGAACACCAAACCGCTCAACAATTGCAGGCGGAAAATACCGCCTTGATTCAGCAGACGGCGGAAGTTTCGCGCTTAAAGACAGAAAATTCCAAATTGGAAGCGAACGCGCGCGCGGCGGAATTGTTGCGCCAACAGGCCAGCGCGTCCGAGGCGTTGCGAGCCGAGGAGGCGCGCCTGCGCAAAGAAATTCAGCGAATCATGACGGCGCGCAATGCCCAGTTGCTGGCGGGACGTCCGGCTCTGGCGGCTACACCAGCACGTGCGCCAACTGCCGCCACGACGGTTGATGGCCTGCGGATTTACCGTTTGAGCGAACTGGACGTGAGACCTACGCCATCCGAGCAACGTGATCCCGAATTCCCGGGAGGACTCAAGATGGAGGGTTCGGCGGTGATCAGCTGCATTATTCGGCCCGACGGTTCGACCAGCGAATTGAAGGTGGAGCAGGCCAGCAGCGAGGCTTTTGCCGAGGCGACCAGAAAGGCGCTCGAAAAATGGAAATTCAAACCGGCAATGAAATCGGGTGAGGCGGTTTCTTCGCGCGTGACGGTGCCCTTTCAAATCGGCCTCAACCAACGAACGGTCCAGGAGTGGCTCTGATGATGAAAAACACGAGAGGCATTTTCATTCTTTTGGTTCTGGCGGGTGTCTTAGGGGCATTCGTCTGGTTGAAAGTCGACACAGTCGCACGTCTGCGCGGGGAGCGAGCGCAACTCCGCGCAGACGTTGCCGACTTTACACGCCTGGCCGAGTTGAACGCTCGCTACAAAACCGCTCCGGCGATCGATTCAGCAAAACTGCAACGCGACGCGAATTCGGTGCCGGTGTTAAATGTGCGGATTGAGCAAATGAAGGAAACGCTGGCCCGCCTTTCCGCGCTGCCACCGCCGATACCGGAAACGGCTCCGGACTACACCGCGCTTTGGAAAAACGCTGGCCTCTCGACGCCGACGAACACGTTGCACTCGATCATCTGGGCTTCGCTCAATGGCGATGTGGATGCGTTAGGCTCGATGCTGTTTTTCGATCAGGAAAGCCGCGAGGCTGTGGAGACATTGTGGGCTGGTTTGTCCGAGGCGCAGCGGGCGCAGTACCCTACAGGACAAAAGCTCATGGCGACGCTGATTGCCGGACGTTTGACGCCCGCGCTTTATCAGGCCGAATGGAGAGAGGAGACGCGAGAGCAGCCTGATGTGATAAAGGCGCGCTTCTTCCTGCACCGGGCCAATCCCAAGGGGATCGACCTCAAAGCGGTCTTGTTGAGTTTTCAACGACAAGGAGCGGACTGGCGGCTCATGGTGCCCAAATCCGTCGTCGCGGAGTTTCAGCAGACGTTACAATCGAAGTGAACGATTGATTCCGGTTTTTGGCGGGGGGCATGAGCGATTTTCACGAGATTGGTCGTTGGGACGCCTAGATACGTCACACGCAAGCTGCACTGACGGACAACTCGGAAAGCCGTCCTTACAAACGGGCGTCCTTACCACGGGCAACCTGTGTTCCAGCGATCAAGTTCGGATGATCTGAAAATTCTGTGCGGCTTTGTTGGTTGGCGGGTGCTTATATCCAAAGCCATGACAGACGATGCCGCACTTCTTCGCCGTTATCTCGATGGATCGGAGGCCGCGTTTGCGGAACTCGTGCAATGTCACATCGGCGCTGTTTATGGCACGGCTTTGCGCTTGGTCGCGGGCGACGCGCATCTGGCGGATGACGTGACGCAAAAGGTGTTCACCGGGCTGGCCCGCAAGGCTTCCTCCTTGGCCGACCGGCCCGTCCTGATCGGCTGGTTGTATTTAAGCACTCAATACGAAGCGGCGAAAGCGATCCGCTCCGAGCAGCGCTGGCGCAACCGCGAACAAAAGGCTCATGTCATGAATGAAATCGAAAACCAGGGAGCCGTCGAGCCGGATTGGTCCTCCCTGCGTCCGGTCCTCGATTCGGCCATGCGCGATCTCAAGGAAGGCGACCGCGACGCGCTCCTCCTTCGTTTTTTTCAATCGCGCACACTCGCGGAAGTCGGCGAAGCCCTCGGCCTGAGCGAAAACGCTGCGCGCATGCGCGTGGATCGCGCACTCGAAAAACTGCACAGCCTGCTCGTGCGGCGTGGCATCAAATCCACCGCCACCGCTCTCGGCACGGTTTTGGCCGGTCAAGTGGTCACCGCCGCACCTGCTTCGCTTGCCGCAACGGTCACAACGACCGCACTGGCCGGAGCGGCGACGGCCACCGGCGCCACCATTGTATTTATGGGTATGACAAAATTCCAAGCTGGCGTCGCCGCCGCGATAGTGGTGGCAGGTGGATCGGCTCTTTGGTCCCAACGCGAAACCGGATCGCAGTTGCAGGCGGAAAATTCCGCCTTGGTTCAGCGAGCGACTGACATTTCACAGGCGAAAACCGAAAGCGCGCGGCTTGACGCTGAGACGCAGAGGATCGCCTTGCTTCGGCAGGAGGCGGCGAGACTCGACGCGCTGCGCGCCGAGGAAGCGGAGCTGCTCCAGGCATTGCGAGAGCGTGCGAAGCCCGCGGCGGATGCCAGCGTGCCCCTCCGGCAGACACCCGATGGTAAGCCGCTTTATACCATCAAGCAGCTCGATCAAATGCCCGTGCCCCGACTGCGCGTGCAGCCGGTTTATCCCCTCGAACTTAAAAAAATAGGCGTGGGCGGTGACGTGCTGGTTGAGTTCACCATCGCGCCGGATGGAGACGTCAAAGACGTCAACGTCGCGAAAGCCACGCACGAGGCGCTCGCCGCGGCGGCGCAGGAAGCCATTGTGAAATGGAAGTTTAAGCCCGGGCAAAAGGGTGGTCTACCGGTCAACGCGCGCCTGCAGCAGCCTTTTGTCTTTTCAATCGAGTACGACGATAACGCCGAGTGGTTTTGAACATGAAAAATCCCAAGGGAAACATCGTGTTGTTGGTTCTGGCGATGGTTGTCGGTTTTGGCCTTTGGTGGCAGGCAAAAACAAACCTGCGCCTCCGTGAAGAGCAGTCGCGCCTTAAGGAGCAGTCGGCCGAATCGAACCGGATAAAAGCGCTAAAAATGGAATCTAAACCGACGACTGTATCCGCTGAGGAACTTCAAAAACTGAACGAGGCTGCGACCGAAGCGGCGGTGGTGCGTGAGCGAATCGCGGAGCTCAAGAAAACGAATTCACAAATGTCGGCGACGGCGGCTGTTCCCCGACCTGTTCAGGAGCGTTGGAAAAATCTCGGACAGGCCTCGCCGCGCGATACGCTTCATTCGGTGATCTGGGCAGCGACGGGCGGAGAGGTGGATGCTCTGGTTTCGTTGCTCGCTTTTGACGCTGAAAGTCGTGCCGCTGCGGACAACATGTTTGCCTCCATTCCTCCTGAATCCCAGGCGCTGTTTCCCTCGGCGGATAAATTGGTGGCGACGATCATTGCCGGTCGTTTGCCGACAAATTTAACCGCAGCGGAAATCGTCGAACAAACCGAAGCCAGTTCAGACGCGATTCTCGCGAAGATTCGTCTCCAACGTTCACACAAGTCCAACGATGCGGTTCGTGAAGTGAACTTTCGTTTTCAACGAACGGGAACAGACTGGCGAGTGGTGGTCCCGGCGAGCGTGATTGCGGAATTTACGCGTTCGTTGAAAGGGAAATGAGCTAAACGGCCTGTTTTTGCGGCGTGGAAAGAGTTTCTCGGTCACGCAGGAGGTTTTGGGTATAATATAACCTAAGTTGCTATGTTATTGTTAATTGCTTCGCTGTTTGAGCTCATTGCTTGGCTGTCAGCGGCGATTGTTTCGTTGTCAGTCTCAATTGCTAGACTGTTTGTCTCAATTGCTAGGCCGTTGATGGCCGTTGCGACGCCGTTCGTGGGCGTTGCTGAAGTGTCAGCGTCTGTTGCGCGAGTGTTCGTGCCCGTTGTTTGGCCGTCTGGATGCGTTGCTTGAGCGTCAGTGGCGATTGCGAACGTGTTCGTGTCAATTGTCAGACTGTCAGCGCGTGTTGTTTGGATGTCTGAGTGAGTTGCGATGCTGTCTGCACGGATTGTTTTCGTGTCTGAGTGAGTTGCTTCGGTGTTTGTGTGAGGTGCGACGATGTTCGTGTGAGGTGCGCGCGTGTCAGCGTGTGTTGTTAAGCTGTTCGGATCAGCTGCGACGGTGTCCGAGTGAGGTGCGAAGCGGTTTGAACGAGTTGCGACGCGGTTCGTGCGCGTTGCGCGGATGTCCGCGCACCTTGTCGAACGGTTCGGCTTTGTTGCGGAAGCGTCGGAGCGAGATGCGCAGCTGCGCGATGATCTTACGGCGCCTTCAACAGCTCCGGATGTCCGGCGCGGGCGAGATGGGTTTGGATCTTGGCGCGGGTTTCGGCGGAATTGTCGACAGAAACAATTTTTTCGAGCAACTCCGAGGCGTGGGCAAAATCACCCGCGCCGACCAAGGCTTCAAGGTCCTTGGACGCGGAGCGTGCGGCATGCTGTTTTAATCTCTGTATCTCGGCGGTGGGCAGGCCACCGAGAAGATCTGTATTGGAGACGGCGTTGAATTGGCGGACGATGGATTCGTAGGGATATGCGGAGACTAACTCGTTGTAACGTTTCGCCTCCAGCAGCTGATCCTTGACGTCATACCCGAGGGTTTTTCGGCGCTTATCGTCCGGTGCCAACGAATCGAAAAGCGCGAGCGTTTTTTCCTGAGCGCCGAGGGAACGATTGAGAGTCGCAAAATCCTTCAAAGCATCGCGGTCCTTGGCATTTGCCAGAAGGCGTTGCTCAGCCTTGTCGCGTCGCTCCTGCAGCGCAGCCAGAGCCGGGGGATAGTTCCTTCCTAGTTCGGCAATCGAACTGAGTAGGAAGCTGCTGCGAACACCCCTGTACTTGTCCATCTGCGGCATTCCAGTGTCGAAGCACCAAAGGTAGTCGGCCAGCGCTTCGTCATACCGCCCGGCCCGAGCGAGCTGTTTGGCATTGTTGAAGCGGGCTTGGACAGATTCGTCGGTAATAATTTCCTTGGACGTCATGGCGGTCTTTTTATCGATGATGATCGATGAAGTGACGGAGAGAAGTTTTTCGTTGTCGTTGTCGGCCTCGTCGGCGCGTTTCTTTTCGGCGGCCAGTTGGGACTTCAGGCTATCGAGCTGGGTTTGAAACGCGACTTGGCGTTCGCGCATCGAAGCGGCTTCGGCGCGGGAAGTATGTAATTGCTGGTTTTGGTAAAGGGCGGTGCCGATGGCGATAAGGGCGGCGATGGTCGTGGCGGTGGCGATGAGTTTGGCGGAGGACATGATTTTTAGAAGACTGAAGGCAGTGACGGCGACGGCGGTGGAAGCGAGCGCGGTGGACGTGATTGTGGCGCCGAGTTGGGCGGGCGCGGCGAGGGCGGCAGGGACGGCCAGAGTGGTGGCAAGCGCAGCGGCGGTGGATTTTACGCCCCGTCGGGCGAGGGAAGTTTCAAGTTGTTCGAGGGCTCGGGTGACGCGCATGCGCGCGGCGTTTTCGCCGAGACGCAGGGTGTCGCCGATTTCTGAATACGGGCGGTTTTCGAAATAACGCAGGAGTACGGCCTCGCGGTCGTCGGGCTCAAGATCGGCGAGGGCATCGTCGATGACCGGGCGAATTTGCGACCAAGCCCGATCGTTGGCCTCGGCGGCGGTGAGTTCGTTCATCGCGTGGCACGTTTGTTCGCGCTGTACGCGGCGTTGTTCGGCGCGCATGAGTTCGCGTGCCTGGTTGCAGGCGGCGGTGTGCAGCCAGCCGGCGAGGTTCGGGTGGTTGACAAGCGAACCGGCTTTTTGAGCCAAAAGAGTGAACGTAGCCTGTGCGGCTTCCTCGGCGTTGTGGGAATGACCGTTGGTTTTCCGAAGCGCGGCGAAATAGACGAGGTTAAGATGCCGTTGCACGAGTTCGGCGAAGGCGTCATCGGCGCGGGTTTCGGCAAATCGGCGGAGCAGGGAGGCATCATCGTTCATCGGTTACATGGGGGTTATGGCCGCCCGATGAACAAACCGCACAGAAAAGTCTAAAGGAAGACGGAATTATCCGCGGAGCACGGATGCGCCGAAAGTCGAATGCGAATTCCTAGCTTTTGTACCAAAGGAAAAAGGCTGCGAGCAACGCGATGGCAGCAATATGATAAGCGATGCGTCGCATGCGGCGGCGCCTGCGCTGGAGCTGCTTGTTGAGCAAGTACTGCCGGCCGATTTCTCCGTTCGCCTCGGCCGCTTTCGGGCGGCTGAAATCGTGAACGAGCGTGGGATTTGCGATACGTTTGAAAGCGGCGAGAAAAACTTCCCATTTGATACCGCTCAACAGAGGCGAAAGCTGTTGGTAGGCGTAGCGCGGCTCCTGCACGAAGCGAGGGAAGTTGAGAAAGGTGAAGGGAATTTCGTGCGCGACGAGGGTTTGGACCAAATCGTGAAAAACCGTCGCCAGCGCCGCTTTTTGTTTTGCGGGATCGTCGGTGAGCCAGAGGTCGCCGGGGACGGTGCCGTCGCGGCCTCCGATGCGAACGCGGCTGAGGGCTGCGGCGTCCAAATTGCGAATCGGAATAAACGCGTGATCAATTTCCACGAGACCTGAGGCGAGCAGCGGGGCGAGCTGATTGCAAAGCGCCGGATTCTTCACGATGTAAGGCGAATCGGGATCGGTGATGTCGTGTTCCAAGCCCGCCTGACAGTGCTCGTCGAATTCCTTTTGCCAGGAATTCCGGGTGAATCCCGTATCGAGTCCGAGTTCCGTCAACAATCGCACGAGGAACGTCGTTCCAGTCCGGCCTGTGCCGGTGATAATTATTTTTCGGCGGAGAATGGTGGTTGAAGGCATGCAGCAGCTCCAGCCAAGGACTTTGACAGACCTGGTTTTTTTAAGGCTTTCGCCCTCCTTGATCGTAGAACTGACAACAAAGACGCGAAATCTCGTGTGCTGTTACTTAAATTTTGAGCTGAATTTTCAAACCCCCTTTAACAGCGAGATTACTGCCAGCATTGGTGCTTTCTTATGGACCACCGGAGCGCGCGCAAAAGTACCGGCAACGTTTCCCCGGCTCTGGCTTTTTTACCAGAGACTCGAAGCCTCAAGAACAACTTTCCCTCCGGAGAAAGGCCCGGCCGCTCTTCACTTTGGCGGTTGCAGATCGATGAACGTCGGCTCGTCGCGGTTGCAGGTGAGTTTGCCTTCCTGCTCGTGGAGTTCGACGACGAGGATGGAACTGCGCCGGGTGTCGACGGAGTCTTTCTTTTCGTTGCCGGGCGTGCGACCGGGATGGGTGAAATAGAAAAGATAGGCGCGGTCATTGTTCACGACGACGTCGCAATGACCTCCTTTGACGCCGTCATCGGCGCCTTTGCCTGGTTCAGCCAAAAGGTTCCCCCCTGGCTGGCGCGTCCAGTTGAGCAGGTCGTCGGAACGATAAACGGCGAGGCCGCGCCAGACGTCGGTGATCATCCAGAAGGAGTTTTTCCAGCGGAAAACCTTGGGACCCTCGCCGGGCTGGTCGTGCACGGCTTTGCCTTTGTCGGTCCAGATTTTCAGGTCGGGGCTGTCGGCATAGTAGATGGATTTGCGGTCCTTTTCGTTGTTGTACCACAGCCGCCAGTTGCCGTCGGGTAGTTGATAGGCGCAAGCATCGATCACTTTGTCGGTGGCGAGTGTAAGCGGAACGGCGTTGGACCATTTGCGTAGATCGGTGCTGGTGAGATGCACAATGGTGCGCGGATGTTTCCAGTCCTCGAAGACGCCGGGGACGACGGTGAGAAACATGTGGTGCGTACCATCGGGCGCGGTGAAAACGTCGGGCGCCCAATGGGTGGGATAGTTGCTCGCAAGCTCGACGGGCAGATCGATGTCGGCGGTGCCGAGGTACGACCAGGTGGCGCCGTGGTCGGAGGATTCGGCAATGCCGATCTTCGTGCCGTGAACCCAGGCGACGCCGGAAAGACCTTCGGCTTTGGCGCGGCGGTTGGTGTAGAACATCCACCAGCGTTTGACGTGGGGATTCCAGATGACGACTGGATCGGCTGCGCCGTCAAAAACGGGATCGCGGAAGAGCGGTTGCGGCGCGGGCTTGCCGGCGGGTTTTGCCGGCTCGGCAAAAGCGCAGATGGTGGCGAGGCAGGCGAGGGCGAAGAAAAACGGTTTCAGAGAGAGGCGCAAAAGCATGTTCCCATCTTTCGATTCCGCCGTCGCAGCGCAACCGCGCAGAAAAATGACCGTTGGATGAATGTATCCCGAAGGCAGAGTAACCCATTAGGTTACTTTGTCTTTGGAGACGTTATTCGCCACAGAAAGCGCAGAAGACGCAAAAGCGGTGGGAGGGAGGGCGGATTCTTTGCGTATCTTGGCGGACTTGGTGTGAAAACGGTTTGGATCCGGGCCGTTTTGAACAGAAGGCCGCGAAGGGAACGAAGCGTTTTTTGGGACTGCTCAGTCGAGTGTCTTGGCTCGGTTGAAGAATCGAGCAACGAACCTTTGTGCGGGTAGGTGACAGCCGCTTCGTTTCCGTCGTTGGCTTCTGTTAAATGGTTTTCCGTTTGCGCAGAGCGAAGACGAGGGCGAGGGCGCCGAGGAACCAAGTGCTCGGGGCGCCACCACCGCCACCACCGCTGGGTGGCGGGACTGAGCCGGAGGAGGAGCCGCCGCCTGACGAGGACGAACTGCTGGAAGACGAACTCGAGCTGCTCGACGATGAACTGGAGGAGGACGACGAACTCGATGAAGAAGAACTGGAACTACTCGACGAACTGGACGATGAGGAACTGCTGCTGCTGGACGAGGAAACATTAATAACGAAGGGCGAGCTGACAATCGTGGTTCCGCCACCGCTCGTCAGTACGGCCGTGTAGGTGCCGGAGTGGTTCGTTTGTGCATTGGCGACGGTGTACGACAGTGAGTTTGCGCCGGGGATATCGAAGTTGTTGAGGCGCCATTGGAAGCCGGTGATGGCGGACACGCTCGTGACAGAGTTAAGGGTGAACGAGGAGCCAGGGACAACATTGGAAGTCGGGCCGGTAATACTGGCCGTAAAGACCGGCAGCGACGGCGACGCGGCGCCGAAGGTGTTGCCGGCGTAGCTTACGATGGTGGTGGCGACGTCGGCCGTCGGAATAAGCGCATAGGAGTAGTTCGGTGTGAACACGATGTCGTTGCCGGTGTCGGGCGCGATGCCGGTGCAGTTGGTATAGCTGTTCCCAATGATGCGCATGCGTCCACCTGCGAGCGTGGTGTCGACGTTTTCCTTGTAGATGGGACTTTTCACGGCGACATAAGCGTTCTGCTCGGAAAAGAACTGCGAGAGATCGCGCGCGTTGGTAGCGTAGCTGTTGCCCGGGGTGTTCCAGTAATTGTTGAAAAGATGCACGTGCCCGTAGGTGCCGGATGGCATGCGCTGATCGCACAGGGTGGACCACCAATTGTGGTGGAGGGTGATGCGGAGCGGTTTGGTCTCAGCGCCGACGCTGCCCGAAATCATGGTGAAGCGGTGATCGGCCTGGGCGGGCGTGTAGTAGAATTCGCCATACGAAACGGTGACGTTGTCGGCGCCGTTGTTGATGTCGCACATGCCGTCGGCGCAATTGAAGAAGGTGCAATGCGTGACGTAGATATTGTTGGCGCCGTCGCGGATGGTGATGCCGTCACCGCCATCGATATAGCGGCCGTCGGTGCCGAGCGTGGTGCCGGGATTGGTGATATTGAGACCACGGATGATGACGTTGGAAATATTGCCGCTGCCGAGATCGAGGCAGCCGATGATAGTGGCGTCGCCGTCGATGCCCTGAATCGTTTTGTTGGAGCGCACGGCGACCTTGCCGCCGGAAAGCGTGAGCGTTCCGGAGATGGTGATGACCGCGGGGGCGGTGCCTTCAACCAAGGTTTTGAATTGCGCCGCAGTGGTCACAACCACGGGTGCAAGTGAACCGCCGCCGGTGGCGGAAGAGGCGAAGCCATCGGGCACGAGCGAGGCGTAGACGGGATTGACCGTGAGCGTTGCGGCAGCGCTGGTGGTGGAACCGGAAGTGTTGGTGATAAGGACACGGTACTGACCTGCCGCGGCTGTTTGGGCCTGAGCGATGGTATAGGATGGATTGGTCGCGCCGGTGATATTGGCGAAATTGGCGCCGCTATCGGTGCTCTTTTGCCATTGATAGTAGAGCGTGGTATCGCCGGTGGCCACGACAGTGAAGGTGGCTGAATCGCCCACGTTGATGGACTGCGAGGCGGGCGCGGAGGTAACAACAGGCGTGGCGGAACCGGCGACGACGCGGAGACCGAGTATGTTGCTCATGCTGGAACCGGTGGAGTCCGTCACTGTGTAGGTGAACCGGGCGAGGCCGACAGCGCCAACGGGCGGCGTGAAGGTGGCGGTTTTGCCGTCGGTGCCGAGTGCAACCGTGCCGTTGACCGCACCGGAGACGGTGAAGACGGGACTGCTGGTGTAACCGCGGGCAAGAAGCGAAAGGTCAATGGAGACCGTGCCATTTTGCGGGCAGTCGGCATGCGGAGCGGCCATCCAATTTAGGAAGTCTTCGAGGTTCGTGTAACCGTCGCCATCCGGATCGGCATTGGCTTCGGAGAAATCGCCCGCGGCGGAGTTGGGGTTGAAGCCCTTCGCTTTTTCCCACCAGTCGGGCATGCCGTCGCCATCGGAGTCGTAGCCGGAGGCGCGGCTGACGGTCGGATAGTTTTCCCAGCCGCCAACGTCGGTTTCCACGTCGGGGAAGCCGTGTTTGCCAGTCACGCTGCCGCTATAGGTGTAAGTGCCGGTTAGGGTTTCGTTGACGATGCGGATGTCGTGGTCGTCGAGCGCGGGCTGGTTGCAACCGACATCGGAGAGGACGCGCTTGTAGGCGTTGCCCGCGGTTTGGGTTGTGACATACGATGGGAAGAATGCGGTGGTGACGAAAGTCTCGTAGGTCGGGGTGGGCACGCCGCTGGAAACGGTGTAGCGACGGCCGGTGTCCTGGGTGGTTTCGTCGAAATAACCAGGCATGACATTGCCGGCGAAGTAGGCGCGCTGGGAACCGGCGAAGTCATTTTCGTGATTCATCGTCAGGGCGTACTGGAACAGTGTCGTGCCACTTCCAGGTTTGTAGTAGTTGTTGACGAAGTCCAATTCCTTGGTGCCGCCATCGGTGGTGCGCGAGCCCCAGTTGTAGACAACATTGTTGGTGATATCGAGGCGTCCGGCAAAGGCGGCGGAGGCGTCGAGTCCGCCAGCGAGCGACCAATTCCGGCCGTAGCAGTGGGCGAGGAGGTTGTGATGGAAACTGCCGATATCCCCACCGATGGAGGCGGCGTAGCCATGTTCCGTGCCGGCGAGATTGTCGAGGAACACGTAGTTTGGATGCAGGGCTTTGTTGAGGGCCTCCGAGATCAGCGTGTTTTGCAACGTGATGTTTTTGGCGGAACGAGAGCTGAAGGCCTCGTCGATCGTCCAACTGATCGAACAATGGTCGATAATGCAATGGCTGCTACCCTGCATGCCCATGCCGTCAACCGCCACGGCGACTTGCGCGCTGACAGGAGTGCCACTGGTGCCGTTGCTATTGGTGGAAATCATGACGGTCTCCAGCGTGCGACCGGGGCGGGAGCGAAGGTTGCGAATAATCACGTCGTCGGCACCGCTGAGACCGATCGTATATTTTTTAATGCAGATGCCTTTGCCGGGAGCGGTTTGACCGGCAAGGGTGATATAGTCGCTGTTGATGATGATCTTGGAGTTGAGCGTGATGAGACCCGCGATATCGAACACGATCGTGCGCGGCCCGGTTTCCTGTTCGATGGCGTAGCGCAGGGTTCCTGGGACCGGCGTGTCGGACGTTGTGTAATCGGCAAGCGAAGTCACATGGACGACTTTGCCGCCACGTCCGCCGCGGGCGAAACGACCATAACCTTCCGCTCCCGGGAAGGCCAGGTGGCGCGGACGGAAGTACCAGACGGTGCCCTTGCTGACATTGCCCGAGGCATCGATCTCGTCGATGCGCCAGTAGTAGGTCGCGAACGGATTGGAGGCGGTTGCGGTGTAGCTAGTCGTGGTTTGGTTGCCCTTGAATTCGGCCGAAGCGTGGGTGGCGGATTGAACGGCGGCTTTGGAAGTCCCGAAATAGACGTCGTGCGAAACGGCCGTGCCGGCGGTGGCGGCAGCCCAGCTCAGCACGGTGGTTCCGCTGTCACAGTCGACATGTTCGTCGGCGTCGACGGGGGCGGGGGTGTTGGCGATGCGGGTGGAGTTGGGTGTGTCGATTTCAAAGCCGTTGATGACAACGTTCTTGGTTGTGGCGGTGGACGTGGTGTCGGCGGCAAAGAGGATCGTGGTGACGTCGGTCGGGGCGCCGACGGTGAATTCCAGATAGGAAATGGGTGCGGTGGTATCGGTGGCGCGTATGGTCGGCGTAACGGACGTGACATAGGTGCCATTGAGGGAAACCTGGATTGGCGCCATCGAAACAAGCGCAGTCTGGGCGTCGCCGGCGTTGTGGTAGGTGAGCAAACTATGACTGCCGGGGGCAAGACCGGTGATCGTCATTTGAATTTGGCCCCCGGCATTGGCGACGGCGGGGGCGACAGTCACGCCATCGCTGACGAGCTTCTGGCCCTCGGTGGTGGTTCCGGTTGCGTAATAGGTAAACGTAAGCCCGGTGCCGCCGGCGGTCTGGGAGGCGGCGGTTTGCGCGAGGCTGACGCTGACGGTAGTGCCGGCGGCGGAGGTGAAGGTCTGCGTGACAGAAGCGGTTCCGGTGGTGGAAACGCCCGTGCTGGCTGCGGTGGTCCACTGCGTGTAGCCCGTGGCGGTGGTCGAGGCGCTGTTTTTGCCTTCGCGGTTGATATCGACCTTGAGCACGTCGGCTCCGCTCGAGCTGGAGGAACCGGAGGAGGATGAAGACGAAGAGGACGAACTACTGGACGAAGAACTCGAGCTGCTGGAAGACGAGGATGAGGAACTCGACGAAGACGAACTCGAGCTGCTCGATGATGAAGAGCTTGAAGAAGAGCTGCTTGAAGACGAACTGCTCGATGAAGAAGATCCGCCGTCGACGGTCAGTGTGGCGGCATTGCTGCTGGTGGAACCGGCGGAATTAGTGATAGTGACTGTATAATTGGCGGCATCGGCAGCGGTGACTGAAGCGATGGTGTAGCTGCTCGTCGTAGCACTGGGGATGACCGCACCGTTTTTGTACCATTGATAGCTTAATGTTTGGGCGCCATTGGCGATGACCGAGAAAACGGCTTGTTGGCCGGACGCCAAAGATTGTAAGACCGGTTGGGAATGGATGATAGGAAGCACAGCGGGTACCCAGCCATCGCCTGCGGCGGTAGCGGGTGTGCTATCGCTCGTGGTGCCGAAGAAATAGGCGGGATTGCGCAGAAGGATGGCTTCGGCGGACGTAAGCTGGCGGCTGTAGGAAGCCCGCTGACTTATATCGACAGGCGTGGTGCCAGTGAGGTCGGTGGATTGATATTCCCAGTTGCGCGTGTTCGCGATGTAGGTGGCATTGATGAAGGAGGAAGACCAGCCGACAGCGGAAACATGAGCATCCATCCGGCAATTGATGAAAATCGGATTTCCGTACGTGGTGGCGTCGACGGACGTGCGGCCGAGACTGTAACTGAACGAGCTGCCTGACGGGCGGGTAATCGTGCAATCGATGAAACCGAAGCCGAACTTGTTGGCAGGTGTGCGCGCCTGGGTCAGGTCGCCGCCATTTATGCAACGCAGTTCGCAATTCTTGAACATGGCGGTGCCGCCTCCCCAAACGAAATCGGTGTCGCCTTGAATGAGGCAATCTTGGAAATAGTTGCCGGCACCGAGTAGCAGCGTGTCTTGAAAACTCTTGATCGTGCATCCGAGAAAACAATTGCGCGCGCCATCGCTCCGCAAAGCCTCGGCCTGGCCGCCGCCCTTCGGTGTACTATTGTTAATGGTTAGGTTTGCGATGACGAGGTCGTTGCCCTTTGCGAAGAAACTCACGCGCAGGGTGGTGTCGCTATTGAGAGGAGCGTTGTTGGGATATTCGACGACGGTTTGGTCGCGGTTTTCGCCGACGAGGGTGATTTGGTGGCGATTGCCGTAGTTAATGATCTCCTCGTAGATGCCATTGCGCAGATTAATCCGCACCGGCGTGGTGTTGCCCGTCGGGATGAAATCCAAGGCTCCCTGCAACGTGGAGAAATCGCCGCTGCCGTCGCTGGCCACGGTGAAGGTCGTTTGGGTGGGCACGCTGGTTGGAGCCGAGGACTTCGTGGTGAATGTCCACGCGGTTTTTCCAGTGACGGCGGGCAATGTGGCGCCGGTGGAGTCGAGGATGGCGCCTGGTTCGATATTTACATAATAAGAAGTGTTGTAACCCAGCACGGTACCAGACTTCAGCGTGATGCGGGCCTCGTTGCCGACGATCAATACCGGGAAGTATTTATAATTAGTGCTGCCGCCGGAGCCGCCGATATTTTTGGTTTGGTAGCGATAAGCGATGGACGCATTCGTGAACAGCGTGAGGGCCGCGAGGTCGATCGTTTCAACGACAGAATCGTCCGATGTTTTACGGACTGTAATTTTGCCGGTTTCGCCGAGGCGGGGTGCTGACGTGAAACGCACGACAAGTGGCGTGTCGGGATTGATGGCTGTTGCACTGTTGCTCGGTCCGAAAACAACGGTCTGGGCGGTGGAAATACCGACATAAACGACATTGCTGGTGACCGAACCGGCAGAATTTGACGCCGTTACCGTATAATATCCGGAGTTTGCTGCGGAGAAATTGGAGATTTGGATCGTGTCTGTAGTGGCGCCGCTGATACCGGAGCCATCGCTCACGGCGGCTCCATTGAGCTTCCAGACGTAAGTTGTGGGAACGGGCGTGCCCGATCCCGCGTCCGCGACCACGCTGATCGAGGTCGTCGCGCCAGCCGTGACGACGGTGCTCAAGGGCTGGGTGGTGATAACAGGTTTTACGGTAAGGGTCGCCGCGTCGCTCACGGCATCAGGAGGCACGCCATTCTGAACCTTTACGCGGTAGTAACCGGCATCCGCGGTTTGGACATTGAGGATTTGCAGCTGAGACGAGTTCGAGCCAGGGATATCGGTGAACGTGACGTTGTCTGAGCTCTTCTGCCAAGAATAGGTGAGAGGCGAGGTACCACTGGCGACGACACTAAAAGTTACAGTTCCGTTAATGGATGCTGTTTGGCTCACAGGCTGGCTGGAAATCCCAGGAGCGACCGCCGAGGAAGAAAGCGAAAGTGCGCACGTGGTGCTGGTTGTCGGTCCGCCCTGACTCGTTACGACCACGTCGTACGATCCTTGATCGGCATTTGTCACGCCGTTCAGTACCAGGGTGGCGGTCGCCGCGCTGGGGTTGGCCACCGTATCGATGGGTGCTCCGTCTTTGCGCCAGCGATAGGCGAGATCGGTGAAAGGACTGGCGAGGCCAACGGTGCCGTTGAGAACCGCCGTCGCGGGGATCGAAGCCGTGCCGCCGGAGACGACAGTCATTGTCGGTGGCGGCTGGGCTGTGATGGTTGCGAGCGGGAAACGAATGATTTGGAAACCATTCAGGAAATTCTGCCCGCTGGTATGTTTTGACTGGGTGATGACGAGCGTACCGGTGCCGTCCGATTTCCCATGAAGAACATTCCAGCCATTGCCGATAGCGATTGGATTTCCATTTGCATCCAGAACCGAAACGGGAGAAGCCAGACCGGCGCTGAGTGCGGATGCGGGATTTGTGCTCCATACATTGGCAGCGGCCAAAGTAACAGTTGTCCCTTGGTTGGTGGCATTTCCGGAGCCGTAAAAGTAAACGTCGTAAGCGGCATTCGCGTCGGGAAGGCCGGCGATTGTATAAACAATGGAATTTTCGCCCCGCTGCTGACGCCATGCACTGCCCATCAAGCCCGCGGGATTGGGGCTCGCGCCGGACTGGCTGACGTTGGATATGCCATCGTTGTTCGACGCGGCGAAATTGATCGTGACATTGACGGTGACCGGACTGGCGGCGCCTGTTGAATCGACCAGGCTTTTGGGAGCCGCGTAAAGGTTGTAGGTGCCGAGAGCGCTCGCGGCCTTGGGATTTCCGATATTGCCGGGTGGATTCAGCACCGAGGTGACGGCGGGAAATTCATTCCAAATGATGCCGGTGTTGGTCTGCGCTGCCGCGCTGTAGCTTCCTCCGGCCGGAGGTGCAATTGTGGCCGTGGCGGCTGCCGCGGTATTGCTGCTGAGATGCACAAAATAGCCGCGTCCGCTTTGGGCATGAACAGGCAACGCGACAAAAACAAGGCCCAGCATTACGAAGAATGTTTTGGCGATTGAATGAGGATAGGGCCTGGTGGGGACGGTGTGGGGCATGGCGAGAAACGGTTTATCAATGCGCAAGCGGACCTGCGAAAATTTAGCTGCGATCTGGCAGTTGGGGGAGGGAGGGGCTGGATGGCCGTGTGAAAAATCACGGCTGGTGATGCACGCTCAGCAAAAGCACAGGCTTGCGGAACGGGCAACGGGAGCCTAGTTCACATCGTTGACCAAAGTCGGGGAAACACCCCGGGCCTGTCATGGGAAATCCATTTGCGCGAATGAGAGCTGTTCGTAACGTTGGATTATGAGCGATTTTGTTACCGGCGCCGCTGTCACCGAGGCCAAACAGGTGGTTGAAAAACTGCGTGCCAGCATGCGGCAGACGATCAAGGGCAAGGACGAGGTGATCGAACAGGTGCTCGTTTGCCTCCTGGCGGGCGGACACGTGCTGATCGAGGATCTTCCGGGCGTCGGCAAGACCACGCTCGCTTATTCGCTCGCGCGCTCCATGGACTGCGCGTTTTCGCGCATTCAATTTACAAGCGATCTTCTGCCCAGCGACGTGACCGGCGTGGCCATCTATGACGAGACGCGCAAGGACTTTGTTTTCAAAAAAGGCCCGGTCTTTGCGAGCGTCGTCTTGGCCGATGAAATCAACCGAACCACGCCCAAGACGCAATCAGCCTTGCTTGAGGTGATGGACCGCGCGCGGGTGACGGTCGACGGCGTGGCCCATGAGGTCGGACGGCCCTTCATAGTTTTTGCAACGCAAAATCCCGTGGACTACGAGGGCACCTTTGCGTTGCCGGAAAGCCAGTTGGACCGCTTTTTGATGTGCCTGCAAATGGGCTATCCGCAGCCGCACGACGAAATGGATATCCTGCGCACGGCGCAGACGGCTTACGACGAGATTGCGATTAAGCCGGTGGCAACCGGTTCGGAAATCCGACAGCTGCAGGAGGTCGCAAAGCAGGTCTTTGTTGAGGACTCGGTGCTCGATTATGTGCTGAAAATCGTGACGGCGACGCGGACCGAGGTGGAATTTCACGCTGGCGTGAGTGTCCGCGGTGGACTCGCATTGAAAATCGCCGCTCAGGCGCGGGCGCTGGTGCATGGGCGCGACTTTGTGGTGCCTGAGGACGTGAGCGAAGTCGTGGCGCCCGTGCTGGTGCATCGCCTGAGTCTGGTGCGGGCGAGTGCAGATGCTCTTGAAGAACGACGGACTGTGGCGACGGTGCTGAAGCGAATCGTTGCGTCGATTGCCACACCGGTTTGAAAGCGGACGTGTAACGGAAATTCAACTCGCAAAAACGCGGCAAAACCAGAAACGCATCGATCGTGAGACGCGCACCCAAAAAACGGAACGTCTGGCAGGATGCCGGCGCAACTGTGGGATTCTGGCGGCGGGTTTTGTGGGCGCTGATCTTTCCCAAGCGCACACAACGCGTCTCGGCCACGCTGCCGGGCTTGGTGCTGATCGGTTTGGCGGTGGGTGTTGGTGTGGCGGCCTACAACAGCGCAAGCAATATTCTGTTTGTCACGCTTTCCCTTCTTCTCGGCTGCCTTGTTTTAAGCGGCGTGCTCTCCTGGTTGAATTTTAGGAGGGTGCATTGGCGGTTGGAAGTAGATTCGCCGATGCGCGCAGGCAGGGAGCAGACCGCGACCATTCACCTGCGCAACGACAAGCGGCTTGTGCCGTCACAGGCGCTGGTATTTGAGGTTGCGAGCACGAGTGCGCCCGACTTGCGGGAGATCGCGTTGCGGGACCGGCTCGATCCGCAGGCCGAGGCGCAGCTTTCCTGGGCGGTCAAACCGCTGAAACGCGGGCGTGAACGGGTGGAGCTTGCATTTGTTGGTTCTTTGTTTCCGTTCGGCTTTTTGAGAAAAAGTTTTGCGGCGAAGACGGCCTGTGAAGTCACGGTCTGGCCGGCGCCGGTCGAATACCGGCGTTTCCCTGTAGCCGCCTGGCGGCGGGCTCAGCCGGGCGCGCCGATGGCACGGGCGGGACAAAGCGGCGACTTGCTGGCGTTGCGCCACTACCGTGCGGGCGATTCCCACCGGCAGATTCATTGGAAGGCGAGCGCCCGGTTGCGCCGATTGGTGGTACGACAGTTTTCAGTCGAAAACGAGGAGAGCTTTACGCTCTGGCTGGATGTTCCCGCGTCGATTTGGAAAAACGCCATGCAGTTCGAAACGCTGTGCAGTTTCGCGGCGACGCTCGCGGAAGACTTGTTCAAACAGGGAAAGTTGGATGGCGTGGCGTTTGGCGGAGAGCCGGTGGTTCCGGTTCGTGGCGTGCGCGACTTGGAAGTATTTCTCGATCGGGTGGCTGTTTTGCAGCCGGTGGAAAACGAAACCAGCCCGGCGCGGCCGGCCAACAAAAACGTGCTGTCTTTTTCACCTGAAGGCGGCAAGGGGGTGATTGCTTATGTCGATGGCGAAGTCGCGGCCACAGCTTGAACTCGACGAACTCCGGCAGCTCAAATGGCTGCTCGGCGGCTTGCTGACGTTGATTTCCATCACGTCGTTGCTCTATCTGGAGATCAATGCGTGGGGGTTCCTCGTCGTCAGCGTAGTCCTCGTTCCGCTGGCTCTCGTGCGACCTGCTTGGGTGGCTCGCGTGCCGTCGTTGGTTCACAAACTGGCCTTCCCCGGCGTCGTATTATACGTGGCATACGATTTCTACGTGCATAGCGAACCGCTGGCGTCGATGGTGCGGCTGGACGTGCTGTTGCTCTTGTATCGAAGTTGTCACTACCGCCGGCGGCGCGAGGACTTGCAGCTTATCGTGCTCGGTCTTTTTTTGATCGTGATCGCCGGTGTGATCACGGTGTCAATGGTGTTTGCGGCGCAGATCATTGCCTTTGTCGCTTGCGGGCTGTTGCTGCTATTTGTTGTGACGCTGGTCGATGCCCAGGAGGGTGCCAAGGCGAACGAACCGGTGAAATTGAACGAAGCGCCCCGGTGGTCTCACCGGCGTTGGACGGAATTGCTGGCTCGCGTGCGCGCGACCTGCGACTGGCGGGTTTTCGCACTGGGCGGAGGGCTGTTTCTGGGCTTTGTGCTGATTTCCGGAGTGCTGTTCATGGCGATCCCGCGTTTCGATTTCAACAGTGGGCTGGCTTTTGACCGCATGCTGCCAAAGAAATCGCACACGGGATTTAGCGATATGTTGAGGTTTGGCGACGTGAACGATATTCAGCAGGACAACAGCGTGGTTTTGCGCGTGGAAGTGTCGGATCGCGCGTTGGTGCCGACGGCGCTCTACTGGCGTATGGTCGTGCTCGACGAATATCGTGAAGGCACGTTCCGGATGTCTACCGCATTGAAAGCTTCATCGTTTTCAAGAGAATCAACGGTGATGCGGATCGAAGGTCAGGAACCGCCCGCGCGGAACCGCCCGGCTTACTGGACGTTTTATCTGGAACCCGTGGCCGGTCGATATTTGCCTCTGACGGGTGGTTTTAGGAGGTTGTCGTTTACCGAGCCTCAATCGGTACGTTATGCCCCCCAATTGAAGTTGTTGATGTTCGGCCGCGATCCGGTGGCGATGAAAGCCTACCGGGTGGAAGGCATGAACACGAACGAACAGCTCGCCGGCATGTTGCCACCGGCGGACTTTAAACCCGAACGGCTGAATCCGGCTTTGTCCGAAGACGATCGGAGCGTATTGCAGAAAACCGTGGCCACGATCACAGGAGGGGCCACGCTGAATCCTGAGGCGTTTGCGCGGGCGGCGATGATCTGGCTGGCGAAACAACATGGTTACTCTCTCAAATCTTCGCTCCCTGCCGGCCAAAACGACCCGCTGGTGCGCTGGCTCGTCTCGCGTGAGCCCGGCCATTGCGAGCTGTTCGCCGCGTCGTTTGCGCTGCTGGCGCGCGCGGCGGGCCATCCGACGCGGGTGGTCGCCGGCTACTTGGGCGGCACTTGGAACGACGATTACCTAATGGTGCGGAACTCCGACGCCCATGCTTGGTGTGAAATTTTTATTGGGCATGGCCAGTGGTTGCGGGTGGATCCCACCAACGATGGGCCGCGACTGACGGGAGCGCTGCTGGGGCAGTCGACCAACAGTCTGCGCAACGCCGGCAAAACATGGGAGGCGCGTTTTGATCGGCTGCGGATGTTGTGGTACCGGCATATCGTGAACTTCGACCAGGCGGATCAGCAGCAGCTTGTGCGACGGCTGAAGGAATCGGTCGAGGGCACTGGCCGTCAAATCCGCGAGCAAACCATCGCTTTTGTGACAGCCTTGAAAGAATGGCTGGCCCGCCCGTGGAACTTCGGGCGCTGGGCTCGCATGGCCGTCACGGTGTTATTGGGTGCGTTGTCCGGGTTTTTGATCCTGCGGGCGTTGCGACGAGGCTGGACGCAGTGGCGTTTTTCCAGCGGAAGAACAATGGACCCCGTGCGGCGCGAAGCGGGGATTTGGTTACAACGATTGGATAAGTCGACTGAGTTGGGGAATTCCCCTGATGTGCAGTCGCGTTTGCAGCGGTTGCGTTATGGGCGTCGGGAAACCTGGCCGGAGCCGAAGCCGGTATTTCGCGCTGCCCGCGATCTCTGCCGCGGACGCCGACGTTGATCAGCGGCCGGGTGCCGTGATGATGGCGGCGGCCGGCGGCGCGCCCGCGGGCTTGGCGATGGCGGGTTGCGCGGCGGCGGTTTTCTTTTCGAAATATCTTTTTAAAATCTTCGCGGCGATCGGCGCGGAATAAAGACCGCCGGCGAACTGCTCGCCGGGAGTATCGCTTTGGATGGCTACAGCGACGGCAATTTCAGGTTTCTCTTTTGGGGCAAAACAAATGAACCAGGCCACGTTGAGCTTGTTCGCGTATTGTGCCGTTCCTGTTTTGCCGACTACCTGGACTCCGGGAATTTGGTATTCAGGGATTTTAAAGGTCGCCGCTGCTGTTCCGTGGGTCACACATCCTTCCATGCCATCTATCACGGCAGCATATTGTGCATTGGTTAATCCAATTGGTTCGTTGTTTTGGACGCTCGGAACGGAATGATGTTCGAGGGTAGGCTTGGTGAATGTCTGGCGTCGCGCAACAGAAGCGGCAAAACAAGCCATTTGTAGAGGGGAGAGCTGTACGAATCCTTGGCCGATTGCCATATTAGCGGTATCGCCAGGAACCCAGCCTTCCTGACGATTTGTCTTTTTCCACGTTGGATCGGGAATGATCATCCGGCGCGTTTCAGTCGGGAGCTCGATTCCGGTGGGACGGTCGAGATGAAAACGCCGCGCCTCGGCGGCTATAACCTCGGACGTCATTTGCATTCCGTAGGTATAAAAATAAATATCGCAGCTGTGAGCAATGGCTTCGCGTAGGGCAACAACCCCGTGGCGCGCCAGGCCGTTATCACAAGTCTTGTTGCTGTTGCCGATGCGCATGGTGCCAACGCAGTCGACCGTATCTGCATTAATTGAGAGCGATCCGCTGCGCAGACCGGCGATCGAGACAAGGATTTTGAAAGTGGAACCTGGGGGCCAGACGCCATTAACTGCTCGATTGAGCCAAGCTTTGTCCGCCTCAATCTTATCGGCTGCCGCTTGCGTCAGACGTGGAGAAAATAAATTAAGGTCGTAGTCGGGCATGCTCGCGAGGGTGAGCACTTCGCCGGATTTGATGTCGATCGCGACTGCGGCACCGTGAAGCTCGTTGGCAGCGAGTTCTTTTTCCGCAAGCTGCTGAAGATCGATGTCGAGGCTAAGCGTCACGCTCTTGCCTTGAGCCGGAATTTTACGGAACACGGGTGGTTCGACCCGATAACCCGCAGGATCGACTCGATACACGACACCACCAGTTTCTCCCTGAAGAAGGTCGTTATATTCGGCCTCGATGCCATCTTTGCCGATGGCTCCGCGAACCTTGAAAGTGTTCTTGTCGTTAAAAGTGGCTAGATTGGCGGCGTTGTAGTCTTCGTCGGCCTCGATTTCATCGTTGCTGGAAACGTAGCCAAGTACATGAGAGGTCGCTGCGCCGTACGGATAGTAGCGTGTACTTGAGGCATACACCTGCAAGGGCGATTTGATCTCAATTTGCTCGAGCAATTTGGCGTATTCGTCCGGGGTAAGATCCTCGATCAACGTGAAGGGCAGCAGCAGTTCACCGTGGAAATGGCGGTTGAGGTCCTTGGCATCGAGTTTCTCGGTCCGACCGATGATGGCATTGACCCGGTCCAAGTATCGTTGAACGACGGCGTAGCGGGCGATTTGCGCCATTTGGCCGAGACTTGGGATGTCCTTGTCGCCGAGTTCGCGGTAGTTTTTCCGGATGATCCGGGATTCTTTCAGGAATTCCTTCCGGAGTTCGTCGAGGTGTAATCTGATGGAAAAACGCGCGCGATTGCCGACGAGCAAACGGCCTTCGCGGTCATAGATGTTGCCCCGCGCGCCGGGGATTAGGATTCGACGTTGGTTCTGCTGACGCTCGCGCTCGTGATAAATGTCGGTTTTGAAGAGTTGTTGATAAGCAAGGCCGACGACGAGGGCGATGAGCAGCGCGGCGATGACGAAATAGAAAAACAGGGTGCGCGGGTCGTAGCCCTTGTGGGTTTCGACCAGATTTCCTGAACGCTCGGCAAGATTGTTGGCCATGACCGAATCAGAGTCCGCGTTGTTCGCGTCGGAGGGAAACGCCGCAAAGCTCCAGCGAACGTTCCTGCAAGGCGAAGAACCACGGGGCAACGATGAGTATCAGCAATTCGGAAACGAGCAATTCGCACAACAGACGCAGGATCATCGCCGGCGGAGCGGGGGAGCGGTGGATGAGTGCGAACGTGATCATCAGGAAAAGGATGAGATTGGCGATCAGGGCGACAATCACTCCGAAGATGGTTTCTTCGCGAGGAAAGCGTCCCCGGAAATTATAAATCATCGTGTGCGCAATTGCGAAGAACAGCGCATGAAAACCGAAAGAGACGGCAGCGGAGGAGTCGACGAATAGCCCGATTAAAATCGAGCACCACCAACCCTCGCGAAAACCGAGCCGCAGCGCGGAGAACGTTACCAGCAACCCGCCGACAAAAACGCTGATATGCAGAGGCGAAAATACGTGGTTAATCTGGCATACGCACGTCCAAAGCACCAAGCAGCAGCCGAGCAAGATGAAGGTGGCACGCGTCATGGTTTCGTGGATACAGAAGCCTCGGCTGTAATCGGCACGAGCACGGCGACTTCCTCGACGGAGTCGAGACGCGGATCAAGTTTGACGTCGCCGGACTTGAAAAGACCGTCGGTGCTGGGATCGAGACGAACGATGTCGCCGATTTTCAGGCCGGGCGGAAAAACGCCGCCCAGTCCCGAGGTGACGAGCCGACGCGGAGCAGAAGGTGTCGCGGTCATTTCGAGCGGAACGAATTCCACCCGACCCATGGCGGGTCCAAACACCGGATTTTTTCCACCCTGATAACTGAGCGGCCGGCTGTCGCCTTCGATATTCGCGGCGAGTCGCAAACCTGGATTGCTGATCATGAGAACTTCGGACTCATAGGCGTGAACCGCGCTGATGTGGCCCACGACGCCGCCAGTAAAAATCACGGGTGAACCGACCGTGATGCCATGATTCGCGCCTTTGCGGATGATCAGGACCTGCCACCAACTATTGAAATCGCGACGGACGACGCGGGCGGGCTCGGAGCGGTATTCGGTGCGGGAAGGCAGCTTCAAGAGCTCTTCGAGGCGGGCGACTTCGCCTTGAAGTGCGGCATTTTGCTGAATGCTGGTCTCGTACTTGGCGTTGAGGTGCGCGAGATCGATGCCGGCCTCGATCAGTTCGTTTTTAGTGCGAGTGCGCAGCGACCAGAATTCCCGCACATCGCGCACTCCGGACGCGGCGGTATCAATCGGCGCCTGAAATTCGAAAAAGCTCAGGCGCATGTACCGTTTGGAAAGGGTCGGCACGATCAACCACGCCAGGACGATTATGCCGAGGGTGATAAAAGGTTGGGCCTGATCAAAGCGTTTGGGGAGCACGACTGTGCATCCTGTTTACTTGAGAATCACGTGGAATGGCACGGAAATTCTTCTCAAGATTTCAAACGTAGGAATTGTTTACACTCGACCGAGCTTTTGAACGATCGTCGCAATGGTGCCGCCAAGCACGGTGCCGACAAACGAGAGCGTGACTTCGGTGGGAAGTCCGGCTGCGACATTTAAGATGGCGAGCACGATCGTGGTGAAAGCCGCAAACATCAGGACCCATTTCACGACTTCGTCCGAGCGAGTGGTTCGACCCCCACGTAGCGTTAGGAGCGTGACCCGGTTGTTTTCCAAAAGCCCCAGTTTCTCTTTTGCGCTCAACTTCGTGTCGGCGAGAATCTGATTTCGTTCTTCGAGTAGTTGATTGACTCCGGCGTTTTGCAGGGGAGTAAACGTTGCGGCGATCGGAGTGCTTTTCACCGACGATTCGGCGGAGGGAGCGGCGAAAAAATGCGCGCCAGGGAGCGCAGAGGGGGCAGGTAGCGGCGCGCCGGGCGGACAACGGGTATCTTCGGGCGATTCTTCTTCTTCGCGCAAAATAGAAGGTGGACGGAGCAGAGGCATGTGATTTCGGGGTTTTGAAATTTGCCTCGCCCGGCTGCGCTACTTAGTCGCGCGTCGGCGCCTCAGACGTTCTGCATGACCCAATTCAGGTCATTCAGGACGGCGCCGGTGCCGTTAGCGACGGCGGAGAGCGGGTCGTCGGCAACGGTGACGGGCAGGCCGGTCTTTTCGCTGAGCAGGCGGTCAATGCCGCGGATGAGCGAGCCGCCACCGGCCATCACGAAACCGCGGTCAACCAAGTCGGCGGAAAGTTCAGGCGGACAGCGTTCGAGCGTGGTGCGGACGGCGTCGACGATCGCGCCAATCGTATCGCTGAGGGCTTCGCGGACTTCCTGCGAGGTGATGTGAATGGTCTTGGGAAGGCCGGCCACGGAATCGCGGCCTTTGACTTCCATTGAGAGCTCCTCTTCGAGCGGATACGCGGAACCGATGCGCATCTTGATCTCTTCCGCGGTGCGTTCGCCGATGAGGAGGTTGTAGGCGCGCTTCATGTAGTTGACGACGGCCATGTCGAGTTCGTCGCCGGCCACACGTATTGATTTGGAGAATACAATGCCGGAAAGGGAGATGATGGCGATTTCCGTGGTGCCGCCGCCGATGTCGACGATCATGTTGGCGGCGGGCTCGTCGATCGGAAGGCCAACGCCAATGGCGGCAGCCATCGGTTCGGGAATCGTGATGACGTCGCGGGCGCCGGCGTGGGTGGCGGAGTCTTTGACCGCGCGTTTTTCAACTTCGGTGATGCCGGAAGGAATGGCGATAACGACGCGGGGGGCAACGCGCAGGGAATTGTTGTGAACCTTGCGAATGAAGTAGCGCAGCATCGCCTCGGTGACGTCGAAATCGGCGATGACGCCGTCTTTCATCGGGCGGATGGCGGTGATGTTGCCAGGGGTGCGGCCCAGCATTTTTTTGGCTTCGTCGCCGACGGCGCGAACTTTGCGCGTGGTGGTATCGAGCGCGACGACTGAAGGTTCGCGGAGGATGATCCCCTTGTCCTTGACGTAGACGAGTGTGTTGGCAGTGCCGAGGTCGATGCCGATGTCGTTGGAGAAGTAACCGAACAAGTTCGAAGCCATGATTTGTGTAATGCGGCGGCGTTGCGCCCACGGAAAACAATCGGTGTATGCGCTCGCTGTCAAAGGGGAAACGCAAGTCTTACGCAGGAAAAGAGCTGAAAGCGCAGCTTGACGGTAGTGCGGATTATGCGACTTGGTGAGGCATGTCCACCCACGGAATCCATTTCATTCAGGATCTGGCCGTCATTCTCATCGCGGCGGGTGTTGTTGGCTGGATCTGCCAACGGCTCGGGTTGTCGGTGGTGGTGGGTTTTCTTGCGGCAGGCATTTTGATCGGGCCGAACACGCCTCCATTCGCGTTGGTCGAGGATATTGGTCGGGTGGATACACTGGCGCAGATCGGGCTGGTGTTCCTGATGTTTTCCATTGGGTTGAAGTTGAGTCTGCGGCGTCTTCGCGGGCTGGGCTTTTCGCTTTTGCTGGCGGTGGCGAGCGGTGCGGCGATTATTTTTTATACAACGCGGGTGGCGGGCGCGGTGGTGGGCTTTGGCGGGAAAGAAAGTCTTTTTCTTGCAGCGATGCTGATGGTTTCGTCGTCGTCGATCATCACGAAAGTGCTGCAAGAAGCCGGCGCAACCCACGAGCGCGCGGGTCAACTCGCGATGGGCGTGACGGTATTGGAAGACGTCGTGGCGGTGGTGATGCTGACTTTGCTCAATTCCGTGGTGAAGTTTGGCGGTTTGGGCAACGCGCCGATTGGAACGACGTTGGGCTTGTTTGGCGCCTTTGTGGTCCTGGCGAGTGTTGGCGGTTTATTATTGGTGCCTTGGTTGTTGAGAAAATTGAGCGTATCCATGGGGGACGAATTGCAGACGGTCGCGCTGGCGGGAATGTTGTTCACCCTGGCGGTTGTCGCGCATTGGGCGGGTTACTCGCTGGCGCTGGGCGCATTTTTGCTGGGCACGATTGTGGCGGAAACGCCGCACTGCACGCAGGTGGAGCGGACCTTCGAGGGCATGCGCGACGTATTTACGGCGGTGTTTTTCGTGGCAATTGGTATGGAGATCGACCTGCGCCTATTGGGCCAGGCGATCGGCTGGGTAATCGGCGTTTCGGTTTTCACGCTGCTGGTTCGGCCCTTGGCGATGGCAGTTGGACTCACCTTAATCGGTAAATCGGTTCGGGAATCGTTGCAGGTCGGTCTTTCGGTGACGCCAATCGGGGAGTTTTCCTTCGTGATCGCTCAGTTGGGCGTCGGGGCGGCGGTGGTGCCGGGCAAATTTTACCCGCTGGCGGTGGGAGTGTCGCTGGTCACCACGCTGGCGGCGCCATTGATCACCCGGCACGCGGCCAAAATTAGTGATTGGGTGATAGTTCGTCAGCCGAGGGTATTCGGTCTCTGGCACGCGTATTATCACACCTGGCTGGAAAAGTTGCAGGCGCGGCAGAAGAGAAATCTGCTCTGGCAACTCAGCAAAAAACGCCTCGTGCAGGTGGGATTGGAGATGTTGTTTGTCACAGGGTTGCTGGCATTTTCGGAGCAACTCTGGCGGGCCGGAGAAAAATGGCTGGGCAAGGATTGGCTTTTTCCAAACGGACTCGCGATTTTGTTCTGGCTCGCCATGGCCTTGGTGGTCCTCGCGCCGTTGGTCGCGATCTGGCGAAATCTTTCCGCGCTGTGTCTGCTTTACTCGCAGGTCTCGACCGAGGGGCACGCGGATGCGCGGCGGATGCGTCCAGTGTTGGACCGGCTGTTTCGTTTTGTGGTGGGCATGAGCCTTTATGTTTGGCTGTCGACGCTGGTTCCGATGGAGGGTCGCGCGAGTTGGATCATTATCGGGAGCGGTGCGGTGGCTCTGGGGGCTTTGTTTTTCTTCCAACGCAAACTTGTGTACTGGCACAGCGAACTGGAGATCGGATTGCAGGAGGTCTTCAATAAAAACGAACACCTTGCGACCGATCTGAACGCGCCATGGCTCCGCCCGCATGGCGATTGGAATTTGAGCGTGATCGACTGCGTTTTGCCGGACCTTGCGGATGCGCAGGGGCGGCGCATTGCAGATCTGGATTTGCGCGCGCGTTTCGGTTGCACGGTGGTGGGCGTGGTTCGGCAGGGCTTTCTGATTTCGCTTCCGACGCCCGAAACCGTGCTCTATCCGCGGGACAAAGTCTTGCTGCTGGGAACGGCCCAGCAGGTGGAGGCGGCGCAAAAATTTCTTCGAGCTGTTTCTGGATCGTTGCCGGCTGCCACCGAGTTCGAGGACGTGCGGATGGAATCGATGTTGGTGCCGACGGGAAGCCCAGCATCGGGGCAGAGTCTCAAAACGCTTTCACCGGCACAAAAACACGGCGTGCAGATTGCCGGTATTCGCCGTGGCACTACGCGTCTACTCAGTCCGGCAGGCGAGGAGGTGATTGGGGCGGGCGATGAACTGCTCGTCTTGGGCTTGCCCGATCGGATCCACGATTTTCGCGACTGGTTGCAAGAGCGATCGCAAAAGGACGCGACAAGCTCGGAGCGACAATAAAAAAGCGCGCTGTTCAGGCGCGCCTTGAAACTAAGTATGTTTTAAGAACGATTAGTTCTTGCCGTCGGTTTTTGGCGAAGCGGCGGGGGCTGCTGGTTTGGCATCCGCGGATTTTTCGAGCTCGTCGTCCTTCTGCGCCTTTTTGAACTCCTTGATCGACTGGCCAAGTCCTCGAGCGAGGCTGGGAAGTTTGGCGCCGCCGAAGAGCAGAACGATGATGAGCAGAATGACAATCAGTTCGGTGCCACCGAGGCCAAAAATGCCTGCGAGAGGTGTTGAAGGGAGGCTGTTCATGTTTAGGCGAAACTATGCCGTGAGGGCGGTTGAGTAAAGGCGCTAAATGATTTTATCGGTCGTACCGTTAGGGAATCGGCATCGGCGGTGCGCTTTCGCCGGGTTTCTTTGCGGCGACCTGTTTCAACAGGTTTTGGGCATTGTCGAGCTGTTCGGCATCGAAGAAACCATGGAGCTGGCGGATGCGTGTCGGATGGCGCATCTTGCGCAGGGCCTTGGCCTCGATCTGGCGAATGCGTTCGCGGGTGACCTTGAACTGCTTGCCCACTTCCTCGAGCGTGCGGCTGTAGCCGTCGATCAAGCCGAAGCGGAGCGAAAGCACGCGGCGTTCGCGTTCGGTAAGCGAGTCGAGCACGTCGATGATCTTTTCGCGGAGGAGCGAGAAGGCGGTCATGTCGTACGGATTTTCCGCCGACTTGTCCTCGATAAAATCGCCGAAGCTGGTGTCGTCGCCGTCGCCGACGGGCGACTGCAGCGAGATGGGCTGTTGCGCCATCTTCATGATCTGTTGCACGCGTTCGACGGGCAGATTCATCTCATCGGCCACTTCTTCGGGCGTTGGTTCATGACCGAATTCCTGGAGGAGTTGTTTTTGCACCTGCATGACCTTGTTCAAGGTCTCGATCATGTGCACCGGGATGCGGATGGTGCGGGCTTGGTCGGCGATCGAGCGGGTGATGGCCTGGCGGATCCACCAAGTGGCGTACGTGGAGAACTTGTAGCCGCGGCGATATTCGAATTTCTCGACGGCCTTCATGAGGCCCATGTTGCCCTCCTGAATGAGGTCGAGGAAGGAGAGGCCTCGGTTGGTGTACTTCTTGGCGATCGAAATCACGAGGCGCAAGTTGGCCTCGACCATCTCGGTCTTGGCCTTGTGGGCTTCGCGAACGTGAACGTTGGTCTGTTTGACGACTTCGAGGAGGCGCTGCGGCGCAAGGCGCTGTTCGGCTTCGATCTGTTTGAGGCGGGCGTTGATGACTTTGACGTCAATGGCAGCGTCCTTCTTGGTCTTCGGATGTTTGGCTCTGTCGATTTGTTCGAAGAGGGATTCGATTTCCGAGAGGAGCGGTTGTTGCTGCTCGAGGTATTCCTCGTAGACCTTTAGCTTGAAGAAGAACTTACCGAAACCCGACTTGAGGAGGTTTTCGCGTTTGCGGAATTTCGTGAGAACGCGTTTTTTGCCGGCCTCGTCCTTGGTCTGGAGATATTCGGTCCAAGCCTCGGCGACGGATTCTTCGCCTTTTTGGGCGGTCTCGACGAGCTTGGGGAGATTCTTGAAGTAGTTTTCGCGGCTATCGATTTTTTTGTCGATGACGATGCGATCGAAACGCTCCTCGCGGCTCAGAAGTTTGGTGCCGAGGACGGCAATGTAGCGACCGACGATGGCGGATTCGAAGAGGACTTCCTGCGCCTTGAGCTCGGCGTTTTCGATGCGCTTGGAAATTTCGACTTCCTGTTCGCGCGTGAGCAGAGGGACCTGGCCCATCTGCTTGAGGTACATGCGAACCGGATCGTCGAGAATGTCGTGCTGGGAGGAACGCGACTCCTCTTCCTCGGCTTCTTCCTGGCGTTGTTTGTAGTCTTCGACCTGGTCGGGTTCGAGGATTTCGATTTCGAGGTTTTGAAGAATGGAGAGGACGTTGTCGATTTCGTCCTGGTTTTCGACGGATTCGGGCAGCGCTTCGTTGATGTCGTCGAAGGTGAGGTAACCTTGCTCTTTGGAAAGGCGGATCAGGTTGCGGATCTTGTCGTTAATGCCTCCGGGAGGTAGTTCGGCACCAGGGCCTGCGGCGCCGTCGCCCGCGGCATTTTGGGTCTGGGCGATGGCTGCTTCCACAGCTTCGGATTGTGCGTCGTTGTCGGCGGACTTGGCTTTGCGCGGCATGATGTTGGAAAAATGGGAAAAAGTCAGACAGCCACGGGCAACCCGAAGGGCGCACGAAGCTGTCGTTGTATATCGGTACGTTCCTTTATTAGAGAAATTACGTCGACGTTACTGTCCGCACCGTGGGTGGCCAAAGCAAGTTCTATTTGACGTAAACGCGGCTGCAGCGTGCGGTCGCGCAGCTTGCGCAAACCTTCGTTTGCCACCTTTACCGGTTCGTCAATTTGCGGAATGTCAAAGAGTAACGACGAAACGAGGTTCTTTTCTTCGGCGGATTCGAGCAGACTGTCGAGATGATCGCGACCGGGCCAGGCGTCGTGTTCGAATTCGTTGAGAAAACGGTTTAAAAGTGCTCCCGACATGTGAGACGTATCGAGCCATTCGAGCGGCACGGTTTGGGCGATGGGTTTGCCGAGAGCCTCAAAATGCAGACAGAGCAGTAAGAGGTCGCGCTCGATGGTGTGGGTGGACGCCGTTTCAACTGCGGGCGCCAAGACCGGGATGATTTGCGTCGCAGGTGGCGGGGCGGGGCGGGCGGCCGCGTGGCGGTCGAGGCGGGCGCGGAATTTTTCGAAATCGCCTCGCACGGCGGGAAGCGGCAAGCGGAACACGCTGGCGACTTCGCTGAGAAACTCGGCGCGGGCGACTTCCGATTCGGCGGCGGCGATGATTTCGAAAAGCGATTGGGCAGCGCGGGCTTTTTGTTCGCCCGAAGCCTGTTCGGGCGCAGGGAGAATGCTGCGGCAGGCAAACGTCATCGCGCTGAGAGCGCCGTGCTGCAGTTCCTTGTACGCAGCCAAACCGCGTTCAAGGAACAAAAGATCCGGATCGATCTTCGACGTGCCGGCGAGCGAGAGGAAACGGATCTCGAGGCCGGCCTTGAGCGCCATGGGCAGGAAGCGCAGCGCGGCTTTTTGCCCGGCGCTGTCACTATCGAAGAAACATTCGACCTGCGGATGATAACGGCGAAGGAGGACGAGTTGCGAATCGGTGATCGACGTGCCTTGCGGAGCGATGGCGGTTTTTAGTCCAACGTGCCAGCAGCGCATCGCATCGAGCTGGCCTTCGACCATGACGAACGGATGATTATCGCCAACGGCGGTGCGCGCGCGGTCGAGGTTGAAGAGCAAATTCCCTTTCGTGAAAATTGGCGTCTCGGGAGAATTGACGTATTTGGCTTCGCGAGCGGGATCGTCGGCCGGCGTGAGATCGGTCTGACGCGCGGTGAAAGCGACGACGCGGCTCTGGTGATCGCGAATCGGAATCATCAGGCGGCCTCGGAAACGCGGTTTGAGCGAGCCGAGCGCCAAGAGCGAACCTTCGCGCAGGAAAAAAAGGCCGCATTGGCGCAGAGCGTCCTCGGAAAATTTTTTCTTCAACAAAAGCGCGGCGAGGGTGTTGTCGGCAGGATCGGCCGCGCCGACTTTGTATTCTTCGCCGAGTTCGGCGGGAAAACGGCGTTTTTCCTTCCAATAGGTGCGCATGAAATCGCCCGTCGGACTGTTGGCTTTGAAAAGCTGGTGGAAATGCTCGGTCGCGAGTTCGTGGATTTCGAAAATTTCCTGACGCAGCGAACGCTCCTCGCGTGAAGGGCCGGCGCCTTCTTCGTATTCGATCGTGACTCCGAAACGTTGGCCGAGCGCCTCGACGGCCTCGGTGAAGTTGAGTTGTTCCGTCTCGCGAACGAACGAAATGATATCGCCGGCCTTGCCGCAGCCGAAGCACTTGTAGAAACCCTTGTCAGGATCGACGTGGAAAGAAGGGCTTTTCTCTTGGTGAAACGGGCAAAGCCCTTTGAAACGCGCGCCAGCTTTTCGCAACGTCGCCACCCGCGAAATGACGTCGACGATGTTCACGCGAAGTTTGAGATCGCGGACGCAGGTGGGCTTGATGGCGGGCATGAGCGTGGTTTGGCGCACGGGTATGGACAGGCCCGGCGAAAAGAAGTTTGCACTTTTAACCGCACGCCGGGTCTGTCAAGAACTGCCCTTCGTAGGAAACAATCTGTTGTTTTCGGCGACTCACTTTAACATGTCTTTTTTCAAAACCTCCCGCTTCGCCTTCCTAAGCGCGATCTGCCTGCTGTTGCCCTTCGTCGCTGCAGCCGCTCCGACCGCCACTACTACTTCGGCTCCCGCCGCTCCAACCCAGCCCGCGGCGCCTCAACCGATTTGGGAGGCATCGCTCGCGCATTTCGACGATGGCGCATATGCCGCTCAAGTGGAGTTGCTGCTGACCAAATTTGAAAACTCCAGCGGCCGAAAAATCGCTCCGGGCGCGAAGAAAAAAGTAGGGTTGAAAATCTATTCTGACTCTGGCGCCGGGCTCGCCACGCCCGTGCCGCTCGTGAAGGCCGTAATTTCCGCCCTCGAACGCCGTGGTTTCAAGAAAGAGGATATCTTCCTCGTCGGTCTCAATCAGTTGCGCCTTCGCATGACGGGTTATTTGCCCTCGCTGGTGACGGGAGAGACGCCTTTCAAAGGTCACAAGGTCTACGTGCTCGAATCGGGCAAGTACTACGATCCGGTGTGGTTCTACGACAGTCCGTTGCCCGAACGTTTCGACCCGATTTTTGCGCAGAAGAGCGTCGAAGGCGTCGATGCCAACACCACCGTCGACCAGGACCGCAAGAGTTTCCTCGCCACGCCGCTTTTCCTCGACGCGGATTTTTGGATAAACCTGCCGGTTTACACCGACCATCCGACCCTCGGAATCAACGGCGCGCTCGTCAACGCCACGCTCTGGAACGCCAGCAATACCGCGCGTTTCTTCCGCAGCGCGTCCAACGCCCCTGCCGCCGTCGCGGAAATGAGCGCGATTCCCGAACTGCGCCAAACATGGATCTTCACCATCGCGAGCCTCGAGCGTTACCAATACATCGGCGGTCCCTACTTCAACTCGTTGTACACGCTTTCTGAGCCGAAAATCTGGCTCAGCACCGATCCTGTCGCTCTCGACTCGATCATGCTCGAGCGGATCAACCAAGCTCGCAAAGAAAACGGTTTCCGCGATGTCTCGGAAGAAATCCGCACGATCGACTTTGCCGAACAGCTCGGCGTCGGCTCACAGAAGAAGATCTCCTCACGCATCATCCGCGTGGGTGAGTGAAATTTTTCTAGCCGCCCAAAATGTAAAAATGCCCTTGTCTCCGCCAGGGAGTTGCGTCCTTTTCTAATCGTGATGTCCAACGCTCCTTATTTGCCGATTTTGATCCAGGCTTTGCTTGCCGCGGTCATCGCCGGCACGGTCATTGGTGCGAGCCATTTCTTCGGCCAGCGCTCCAGGAAAAACGCGATCAAGGATTCCGCTTATGAATGCGGCATCCAATCGGAAGGCGCTCCGCACACGCGCTTCTCGGTGAAGTTTTATCTCACCGCGATGCTCTTCATCATTTTCGACATTGAAGTCGTCTTCCTGATTCCCTGGACCTTTGTCTACCGGGAATTTCTCTCGCAACACATCGCGATTCTCGGCCCGATCCTCTTTTTCCTCGGCGTGCTCGTGCTCGGGCTCGTCTACGAAGTGAAAAAAGGCGCGCTCGATTGGGAAAAATAATCCGCCCGAAGACCCACCATCATGCGGCTCGAAAAAATCATCGCTCGCAGTCGCATCATTGACCTGCGCAGCGCTGATATGAAGGGCGCATTGCAGGAGCTGCTCGAAGTTTCCGTCAACCGTTTCCCAGATCTAAAACAGGACGTGCTGCTGAAGGGCCTGCTTCAGCGCGAGAGCACGATGACGACTTATCTCGGCCTCGGCGTCGCGTTGCCGCACGTGCGGGCCAAGATCGGCCGTCGCTACGTGCTCGCCATTGGTCGCAGCCGCTCCGGCATCCGCCACGACGGCGCGAAGGACGAACCGATTCACCTGATCATGATGCTCCTCGCCGACGAAAAGGCGCGGGATTACCTACAGGTGCTTGCCTCTGTCGCCCGGTTAGTGAAGGAAGCCGACCTCGTCAAAAGTTTCATCGAGGCCCCGACCGTCGACGATTTATACGACCGGATTTTCGCGGGCTTTGGCGGCATTCTCTCGCGTCCGGTGCAGGCCCAGCAAAACCGGATCAATCGCATGATGATTCGCGAAGCCCAGCGTGTGGCCGAAGGCGCCTCCTGCGGGGCAATCATGGTTTTTGGCGATACCTTCGTGGGCGGGCTCGATTTCGACAATTGGTTTTCGAAGAACAAAGCGATCCTCGTCAGTCGCAACCTCATCGAGACGAGCGACGAGAAAAACGACTTCGCCGAGCGCATTCAGGTGCGGTCTTTTTCCAATCAACGCCTGGCTCAGCTGCGCAGCGCGATGCTGGTGGCGCTGACGCGCGGCATCATCACCTTCAACGACCGCGTCTGCTGTCTCGGCGGTGTGGTCGGTAGCAACCAGTTCGACACACTGGTCGTGGTCGACGTGGAACGCGAGTTCCAGCGCTTGATGACGGGCCGCAACGACCTGCTGCCTGAGGATGTGAAACCCGAGGTCCTGGAGCGTGTGATCGCCGTGGCCACTGAGCTTGCAGTCGAAGGCCGCGAGGGCCGGCCGGTGGGTTGCCTCTTTGTCGTGGGCGACACCGCGCTGGTCGAAAAACTGACCAAACCGCTCGTGTTGAATCCGTTCTTTGGATACAAGGAAGAGGATCGCAACATTCTCAATCCCTTCATGGACGAAACGGTGAAGGAGTTTTCGTCGATTGACGGAGCATTCGTGATTCGTGGCGATGGCGTGGTGTTGTCCGCCGGCAGCCTCATTCAGGCGACGGACAGCGAGCATACCCTGCCCAGCGGCTTGGGTAGCCGGCACGCGGCCGCGGCGGCGATCTCGGTTACGGCCGATTGCATCGCGTTGGTCGTTTCTTCGAGCACAGGACAGGTCACACTGTTCCGGCGCGGGGTCATGTTGCCGTTGACTGACAAGAAGATGGCATCTTCCTAAAATTTAGGTTGCAGAGGGCAGGGCGGGTCCGTTTCTTCTGACCCCTTAAACAATTTAAACCTATGCAAGAAGTCGTCACCCTGGAATGCACCGAAGCCAAAAAGGAAGGTAAGCCCGTTTCCCGCTACCTCACCAAGCGCAACAAGAAGACCGTCACCGAGCGCATCGAGAAGAAGAAGTACAATCCGTACCTCAAGCGCCACACGGTCCACAAAGAGATCAAATAAGCTTCGGTCGCGGCTTCGTGTGAAGCCACCGCCAATTTTCAAAGCCTGCCGTTAAAACGGCGGGCTTTTTTTGTTGGCCCAAATCGCGGCGGCGGCGGTGAGATCGGAGGTGGAGCGCATTGACCTCAATGCGTTGGTTCGGGCAACGTTGGCAGAATGCGTCAAGGTCAACGCGCTTCACCTGTCGTTGGGGTACGTGCACAAAAAAGCCCCGGATCGCTCTGGGGCTTTTGTATTGAAAATTTGGAGACTGTATTACGGCTTCACGACTACGAGCTGGCCGCGACGGTCCTTGGCCATTTCGTCTGACGTACCCTTTTCTTTGGCCTCAAGACTGCCTTTGGAAATGGTCTCAACTTTGTCCTGAGCGACGCCGATCTTGATCAGGTAGGCTTTGCAGGCATTCGCGCGACGATCGCCGAGGCCGAGATTATATTCGGCAGTGCCGCGCCAATCGGCATGACCTTCGATCAAGAGGCGTTGGTCGGGATTCTTTTCGAGGTATTCCTTCGCGGCCTGCAGTTTGGCGCGTTCGCTTTCCTTGATGCTCGACTTGTCGAAATCGAAGTAAACGGGCTGCAGCAAGTCGTAGTTTTTGTTGCCATTCCAACCCGCTTCATCACGTCCTTTGAGCGGAGAATTCGGATCGGTTGTGAAATTCTCATTGCCATTGTTGGGCAGGCCTGAGCCTCCGCCAACAACGGTTTGGTCGACGGTCGGGCGTTGGGGCTTCTTAAAGCAGCCGGTGAAAACCACCAGCGTGCAGGCAAGGACGAGGCAAAGTTTCTTGGAGAGGTTCATGAGAAATGTGTCAGTAGGTTGACCTTATTGAGCAATGGGTTTGGGTCGGCAAGTCATTTATCCAGTCAAATGGACGCCAAAAGCTCCGCAACGTTCCCAATCTGCTTTCTCTTCGACAATGGTTCGCTGAGGCCGACGGCTACATTGAGCTTGCGCAAGACAGCGGCGGAATTGGCGACGGTGCTCGGAACCGAGGTTCGCCCGGTGTCGTTGTTGCATTCCAGCGCGATCGATCCCGCGAGGTTGGGGGGGCAGCCCGCTTTGCTGCTGGAGCCGGCCTTGAATGCTTTTTTGGAAACGAACCCATCGGCAGAGGCAGTGATTTTGCCTTTGTTTTTTGGACCGAGCGGTGCGTTGACCGATTATGTGCCGGAGCGACTGGCGACACTGGCGAAAAAATTTCCCGAGGCGCGATTGCGTCTGGCGCGTTGGCTGGTCGATGTGAGCGAGCCGGATACGCGCATCGCCGAGGCGCTGGAATTCGCGGTACGACAGGTTGTGGCGGAGAAGCGACTCTGGAAGCCGCAAGTCGTATTGGTCGATCACGGCAGCCCGCAGCGCGGTGTAACCGAGGTCCGTGATTTCCTCGGGCGACAACTCGCGAATTTGCTTGGCGATGCTGTCGAGGCCGTTTCGGTAGCCTCAATGGAAAAACGTCCCAGGCCGGAATACGCCTTTAACGATCCTTTGCTTGAGGCCCGTCTGCGCACACCGCCGTTTGATCGCGGCGACGTGATTGTGGCGTTGCAATTTCTTTCACCCGGTCGTCATGCCGGGCCGGACGGCGACGTGTCTATGATTTGTGCTGAGGCGCGCAAAGGCCAGCCGCTCTTGCGCACGCATTTGACCGCGACCATCGCGAACGATCCCCGCGTGATTGCCGTCGCTGCGGTCCGCTACCGCGAAGTGGTCGATGCCACTTTGACCTGCTCGCGCACGGCCCCGTCCAGCTAACGGGACGCAGAGGGCTAAGAGGGCGAACTTGACGCCGACTAACGTTTTTTCCGGACAAATCAGTCCGCACATTCCCGTAGTTCTATTTTAGATGGCGAAAACAGTTATGTCATCCATTAGATGACATAACATAATCCCAAGACCAAAAACCACAACGACAGAAAATTGAGGGGCTCTGAATATTTGTAATCTATTAGATGACAAACATGCTGGGTGATCGAGTACGGGAAATTTGGCGTTTTAGGCCATTTTCTTTGGTTCGATCAGGCCGACCTCGAGGGCGTAGCGGGTGAGGCTGGCGACGTCGTGGAGGTTAAGCTTGCGCATCAGATTGGTGCGGTGGTTGTCCACCGTCTTGACGCTGATGCCGAGCTTGGAGGCGATTTCCTTGGTGCTGTGGCTCTCGGCCACGAGTTGGAGGATTTCGCGTTCGCGGTCGGTGAGAAAATCGGCGGTGTTGCTGGCTTGGGGATTGGCGACGACGTTGCGCAGCAGAGCGGCGACGGCCGGGCCAAAGTAGGTGCCACCGTTCGAGACGGTTTCGAGGCCTTTCTTAAACTCGATAAGGCCGGCGGTTTTTTCGACAAAACCATGGGCGCCGGCTTCCAGCATTTCGCGGACGAGCACGGGATTTTCGTGTCCTGAAAAAACCAATACACGCAGATTTTTAAATTGTTTGCCGAGGCGGCGGAGCAAATCGACGCCATTGAGCCCGGGGAGTTTCGCATCGAGCACGATCACGTCGGGTTTGGTCTCAAGACAAAGGTTGTAGGCGCTTTGGCCATCGCCACTCTCGCCCACGAGAAGGTAGTTGGGGTCGGCGCGGAGGATTTCCACCAACATTTCGCGGATTGCGGTTTGATCTTCGATGATGACGAGTCGTTTCATAGGGGAGGTTGCGTGCGGAGACCGGTTCCCAAAGACTTCGGCGGAAACACCCCAGAATTTTAGTGAAAACTCATTCAACTGCGGGACTTAAAAGAAATTTACAAAAAATTAGCACCCCGAGCTTCATCTCGCCTTCTTTTGTTCCGTAGCTTAAGCGTGAAGTCCATGAATGCGCTCCTTCGGCTGCGATTTTGGGTGCTGCCTAGCCTTGGCGTGGCCGTGGCTTGGGCGCGTGCGGCGGAACCAGTCACACCGGTCTCAGAGCGATCCGAAACGAAGCCCGTTGCGGCGTCAACGCCCCAGCCAGTCACGACAAAAGCCGACGCCAAGACGGTGCCGTCGACCGATGTGAGCCGCGTGCAGGCGTGGAAAGACGCCGAGAAGGTCTCCCAGATGGGCGAGGGGCGGGTCTCAGCGGTTGGTTCGGGCGGGTCGATGCAACCGGTTTTTGGCGATAATACGATGATCGTGATCAGCAAAATCGCCTACGAAGACCTGAAGCCGGGTATGACCGTGGTCTATTTGAATAAAAAAGGACACCAAGTCGTGCATCAGATTTTGGAAAAGAAGGCCAAAGGCTGGCGCGTGCAGGGACTGAACAACGAAATTGCGGATTTGGAACTGGTAACGCGCGACAATCTGCTAGGTGTTGTCTATGCGTCATTTGCTGCGGAAGAACCATGATCTTTGTTCTCTCCCGGAAGGGCTCCCGCAAGTTTTCGGTGGTGGGTTGGCCGGGATTCGAACCCGGAACCAACGACTTAAAAGGACGCTGCTCTACCGTTGAGCTACCAACCCAGCGACCATCCGAAAGGGCGACGTGAATACGTTTCAGCCGCCACGTTTTGCAAGGATTTTTTAACAGAATTGCAGGAAAGAGTGCACAGAATTATCTGGCCGAGGTCAGACCCCTGCGTTGAGCATCGGCCCCAATCCTCAGGATCCGATCGCGTAATTATATTTAACCGTCCAACTTCAAAAAGTGGGAACAATCGAAAAGTATACCCATCACACTTCCGTTGATCGCATGTCAACGAAAGCTCAAGAAGTGGCCTTTGATCGTGTGCTGGTCGACCGTTTTAAGAACGGCGACCAAGCGGCATTTAACGAAATGGTTTCGCGCTACTGGGACCGCATTTATGCAATGGTTCATCAGCTTTTGCGCAACCAGCAGGACGCCGAGGAGGTTACACAAGACGCATTCATCCGGGCGCATCGCGGCCTCGTGAATTTTCGCGGCGACGCGGCTTTTTCCACCTGGCTTTATCAGATCGCGACGAATCTCGCGCGCAACCGGTATTGGTACTGGTGGCGGCGCAAGCGCGACAAAACCGTTTCCTTTGACCAACCAGTAAGCGACGACAATGACACGCCCCTTAGCGATGTTTTTACGGCGGAGCTTGAAACTCCCGAAGATGCAACCGTGACGCAGGAACTCGTGGACCGCGTTGCGGTCGGGATGGAAAAGCTCGGTACGAAACACCGCGAAATTTTAATCCTCCGAAATGTCAAGAACCTGTCTTACGAAGAAATTGCCACCATTCTCAACATCTCGGTCGGAACCGTCAAAAGCCGCATTGCGCGGGCCCGCGAGGCGCTGAGAGCCAAACTAGGAGCTGAATTCAAATGAAAGACAACCGATTCATCGAGCTGCTCAACCTCTACGTCGACCAGCAGCTGACCGCGGCCGAAGCCACCGAGCTGGAAACCGAAATCCAGCGGGTACCGGACCGCCGTCGCACCTACCAACAGTACTGCCGCATGCAGAAGGCCTGCACCCAGCTTTTTGAACAGGACCGCCAGGCTGCACCTTCGACTTCGAAATTCTCCCGCGCCCTCGCGGATGCCGATCGCAAAGTTATCGCTTTTCCCGAACCACGTCGTGTCTGGCTCCAGCGCGGGCTTTACGCCACGGGTGTCGCGGCGATGGCCGCTTGCGTGGCTTTGGTGTTTTTCCGCGCGAGCCCTGTTGCTCCGCAGAATGTTGCCGAACAACCCGCCAAGCCCGAACCGCGTGCGGTTGCGACCGTGGTTGCCAAAGCCGAAACTGCTGCTCCCGTCGCGGAAACCGTGCAGGCTGTCGCCATTCCTCCGGCCGATCCGCAGACCCGCGAAATGCGCAAACTCTACTACGCCGTGCTGCCGGTTCGCCAGTTTGTCCCGGTCAACGCGATTACCACCAACGGCGAGCAGGCCGTGGCCGAGGAGCGTCCTGACTTCAGCTGGATGAAAAACATGGAGTTCGCTCCGTTGCGTCCGCTTAGCGCGGAGACACTTTTTAGCGAAACCAACGGACAGAACCAGCAACCGAATCCTTCGTTCATCGGCACCCGCCATCCCGTGCAGCTGCCATATGAGAACTCGGCATTTCAGTACCAGAAGGGGAACTGATCCCGGGAACCAAATTTGGTTGTCTTGTCTTGCAGGGCCCGGTTCGACCGGGCCCTTTTTCGTTTACAGCAGGCTCAACTGGGAATCGTCGACCGGCTTGACGGAAATCTTCTTTTTCGGAGCGGCCTTGGGCGCTGGCAATTCCACGGCAGTGTCGTCGGATTCGAGTTTGGCGAGGATAGTCTTAGCACGATCGATCACGCTGAGCGGCAGGCCGGCGAGGCGGGCGACTTGGATTCCATAGCTGCGGTCAGCTGCGCCTGAAACAACGCGGCGGACGAACACGATGTCGTCATTCCATTCCTTCACGGCCACGGAGAAGTTGCGCAAACGGGACAAATGTTTTTCGAGCTGGGTGAGTTCTTGGTAATGCGTGGCGAAAAGCGTGCGCGGACCGCGGACGGGATCGCGGTGGAGGTGTTCGATCACGGCCCACGCGATGCTCAAACCGTCGTAGGTCGAGGTGCCACGGCCGATTTCGTCGAGAATGATCAGGCTGCGTTCGGTGGTGTTGTTGAGAATATTGGCGGTTTCGTTCATCTCGACCATGAACGTGGAATTGCCACGCGCGAGATCGTCGCTGGCGCCAACCCGTGAGAAAATGCGGTCGACCAAGCCGACACGACAGCTTTTCGCAGGAGTCCAGCAGCCAACCTGCGCCATCAAAACGATCAAGGCCACTTGGCGAATGTAAGTAGATTTACCGGCCATGTTCGGGCCGGTGATAAGCGCGATCTGGACGTCATCTATCGAAAGTGCAGTGTCATTTGGGACGAATTTCTGGTTCCCCCCGGCGCTAATGGTGGAAAGACGGAGCATTTGCTCGACGACGGGGTGGCGACCTTCGACGATTTCGAGGACGTCGTCGTCATCGAGTACGGGCCGGCAATAGTCCCATTCGCGGGCGAGCATGGCCCAACCGGTGAGGACGTCGATTTCGGCGAGCGCGTCGGCCGTTTGGGCGAGGGCGACCGATTCGTCGAGGACGGCGCTGACAAGTTGACCGAATAATTCGAGCTCGCGGGCTAGGGCGTTTTCCTCGGCGTGGAAAATTTCCTTCTCCTTTTTCTTCAGATCCTCGGTGACATAGCGCTCGCCACCAACGGTGGTCTGGCGGCGGATGTAGTCGGCGGGAACCAGATGGAGATTCGCTTTGGTAACCTCTATATAATAGCCAAAATTATTCGTGAAACGGACCTTTAGGCTCTTGATGCCGGTTCGTTCCTGTTCGCCGCGCTCAAGGTCGGAAAGCCAGGTTTTATTGTCGCTCGTGAGAGAGCGCATGCGGTCGAGTTCGGCATCGTAACCGGCGCGGATGTAATTGCCATCCTGCAAATCGGCGGGCAGTTCGTCGGCAAGCGCGCGGGTGAGCAAGTCGCGCAGCTTGGGCAGATCGGTGATACGAGTAGCGACTTCAACGATAGCGGGGCTGCCGATGGCGGAAAGTTCGGCAACGATGACCGGCAACTGGGCCAGCGTGTCGCGCACGCCGCCGAGTTCGCGCGGATTGCGCAGACGGTTTTGCAGCCGGCCAAGGATGCGAGGGATGTCGCGAACTTGCTGGAGTTGCTCGCGGAGCGAGGCGATTGACGTCGAGTGACTGATGAAATCGCCGACGAACGTCTGACGCCGGGTGATTTCAACGAGGTCGAGCGTGGGGGCGGCGAGCCAGCGTTCGAGCAGACGCGCGCCGGCGGCGGTGACCGTGCGATTGATCGAGTTGATCAACGACCCGTCGCGCTGGCCGCGGGTGGACTCGAAAATTTCCAGATTGCGCAGGGTTGCTGGATCGAGAAGCAGGGTTTTGGCGCTGCGGTATTCCTGGAGGCCGCGAAGGTTTTCGGGTTTTGCGCAAAGATTTTCCGTTGCGTAATAGACGAGTGCCCCGGCGGGGCCAAGGCCTGGATGATTTTGAGCGAGGCCGAAACCTTGGAGGTTTAAAACTCCGAGTGCAGTGGCAACCGTGCGCGCGCCATCGGACGTTTCGAAATGATAACCGGGGAGGTCTGTAACCAGGCGGCTGGAACAAAAATGGTGCAACGCGTGCAGCCCGGTTTGTTCATGCGGTGCGGTGCGCCAGTTTTCGACCGCACCTTCAATGGCGATCACCTCGGCGGGATCGAGCGCGGTGAGGACAGGCAGGAGATTCTCGATGCGGGGATCGCTGGCGATTTTGAATTCTCCGGTGGAGAGATCGAGCCAGGCGGCATGGAGGCCTGCTTTATCGCAGGAGATTGCGCAGAGGTAGTGGTTGCGCGCGGCGTCAAGTTGGTTGGCGGCGAGCGTCGTGCCGGGACTGAGGATGCGTGTAAGCTGGCGTTTGACGAGCTTACCGGGTTTGGCTGGTTCTTGTTGATCGCAAATGGCGACCTTTTTGCCGGCGGCGAGGAGTTTGGAAATGTAGTTGTCGGCCGCGTGATAGGGCAGGCCGGCCATGGGGGTTTCCTGACGCTTGGTCAACGTGAGCCCGAGGAGACGCGACGCGATTTCGGCGTCCTCGAAGAACATTTCATAGAAATCGCCCAGTCGGAAAAGCAGCAGCGTGCCGCGCGGCAGCCCACGCTTCACCTCAAAATACTGCTGCATCATCGGGGTCAGTTTCGTCTCCGAACTCATGAAGCGGAAACGCTCACGCAAAGACGCCAAGTCGCAAAGGAAAAAGTGAGTTGGGCGAAAAGAGTTTTTGCGACGACCTTAAATTTGTTTTTGCGGAAATAAAAAAGGCCGGCATAAAGCCAGCCTTCTTACCTTGCGGAAATCTTAATGCAGTTGGTTAAGCAGCGCCCTACTTCAATCGTTTCCAGTTTGCCGTCGTGGCGCTGATGAAGCCGGATTCTTTGTAGGCTTTTTCAAAGCGGCCCTCGGCACGGAGGGCCTTGAGGCCTTTTTCCAGCGCAGCGAAAATCTCCTTGGAATGCGGGAGGTCTTTGTTGATGTACCAGGACCGATTGTCGTTGATGGCAACTTTGAGGCCGGGAATCGGAACGAGGCGTACGCCGTTCGCTTCGATGCTGAGGTCGGGCTTGGCGGAGAATTCCTGAAGGGTAAAATCGGCGCGGCCTTTTTCAATCATGAGGAAAACGTTTTCGATGCGCGCGGGTTTTTCGATGCTCTTGGGATGAAGCTGCTCCAATAAGTCAACATCCAGACCCCACGGCGAAGGGATGGCGCCGACAAAATTTTTCAAATCGTCCAGACTTTTGACCTTGAGCGCGGCTTCGTTGGTGGAAAGCACGTAAAGGCCTTTCTCGAATTCGCCAATGCGAATCACAGGATCGGTCTTTTGGACCTTGTCGCCATACTCGGCGATTTCCTGGTCCCAAATGGTTTCGGCGGAAAGATCGGCGTGGCCGAGGGCGGCTTCGACCTTCGCGCGTTCATAACCGGGATAAAGAGCCAATTCGTAGTCGAAATCCAGACCGCCGGCCTTCAATGTTTGAAGCAGAAGGATCAGATCGACCACCGGACGAATGGCGTCGGGGTTTTTGTACTGATCAATTTTTTCCCAAGGCGTCGTGGCATTCCACCGATTGAATGCTCCTTCGATGCGGGAATCGCCGACGGCGATTTTGAGATGCGTTTTGGCCTGCAAGGAAGAGGAGAGAAGGGCGGCCGCGAAAACGAAGAGAACGCTGCGTATCACGAGACGCGCCTGACCGGATATTTTCATGGTGGGAGTGGATTGTTGGGGTTGAGGTTTGACCGGACCGAACGCCGTGCCGGTCCTCCTTATATCGGCAAGCGACAGGCATACTTTAAGGCGGGCTGGCCAACAGATCGGACTTAAGTGTCCGGAGTAAAAAGGCATGCGTGGTTGTGAGGCTGATTTTGCGCCGCGCTAGCCGCAGAATATTCTTCACACCGGGCAAGCGAGGCCTGAGTTTCCATCGTTTTTAACATGACTCTCTTTCATCGCGACCTTGGTGGTGCAGGAAATCCGCCGCTAATCGTTTTGCACGGTTTGCTTGGTTCGTCGCGCAATTGGCAATCGACTGGCGCGGATTTGGCGAAGCGTTTTCACGTGTGGGCCCTCGATCTGCGCAATCACGGACGGTCGCCCCACGCGGACGAAATGACTTTTCTGGCGATGGTTGCCGATGTGTTGGCATGGATGGACGGGCAGGGGATGGACCGGGCCTCGATCATGGGACACAGCATGGGTGGCAAGGTCGCGATGTTGCTCGCATGCCGGCATCCTGAGCGCGTGGAAAAACTCTACGTGGTCGATGTGGCACCGAAGGACTATGCGCTAATGGGGCACGCCAACGATTTTGCGGCACTCAACGAACTCGACCTGCGCACATTGCAATCCCGCGCTGAGGCGGAGATGCGCTTTGAATCGCGCGTGCCGAGTTTCGGCATGAGGAAGTTTCTTGCGACCAACTTGGAACGAGATCCAGAAACGAACGCATGGCGCTGGATCGTGAACCTCCCGGTGTTGACGGCGACGTTGCCTGAACTGGCGAAAAACTCCTTGGTATCTGGCGACCGGTTCGACGGTCCGACATTGTTTATAAATGGCGGCCGTTCACACTACGTAGAATCGACCGACCACGCCGCCATCAAAACACATTTCCCACAAGCCCGCATTGAGGTCGTCGAAAACTCCGGACACAATCCGCATATGGACGGACGGGTCGAATTCGTGAAGCACGTGTTGGACGAGTGATTCTCCGCTGGGGAAGGAGGCGCAGTGGCATGACGTATGCTAATTGAAGCTATTAATTAAACTTAACAACCCCACCTCAGGATTCTTCTCTTTTCGCCATGAACACCGCCGCTCTCACTCACACAGGTAGTTATATTTTCGCAGAGTCGTTGGAGTCGCATCCTCCTCTGCGGGCGAGCGACATGAGCAACGGATTTATAACTATTTCCAAACAATCGGGTTCTGGCGGATCCAGTTTTGCCCGGATGCTGGCTCGTCACCTGAATGCCGAGGCGCCGGCGGGAAAAACTTGGACGGTGCTGGAAGGCAATCTGGCTGCCCGTCTCTTGGAAGAATGTTCGATGCCGGCGTATTTATCGCGCTTTTTGCCCGAAGATAAGACCCCGGAGCCCCATGCCTTCATTGGCGAAATGATCGGATTACACCCGAACATTTGGAATTTGCTGGAAAAAACCAACCAGGCGATGCGCGAAATTGCCCGCCGCGGAAACGTGATTCTTGTGGGGCGCGGAGCTAATTTCGCGACGGCGGAGATTCCCGGCGGTATTCACATCCGGCTCGTGGCGCCACCGGAAAAGCGCGCCCGCTATTTTGCACAGCTCTACGACGTAACCGAAGAGGAAGCCCGGGCAATCAACGCCAAGCGGGATGCCGCGACTCGCCGATATGTCAGCGCGAATTTCAACGCGAACATCGAAGACGTTCGCGCTTACAATCTCGTGCTCAACACATCTCAGGTGCAGTTGGCGGAAGCAGTCGGAATGGTCTCCGGGCTTTTGCACAAACGGCAACCGATTTGAGCCGGAGACGCACGGCGAGGATTGCCGTACCATCAGATAAAGCCAAGGGGCTTGTATTCCTTGCCAAGAACACTGGTTGCGGGACAGTGCAACCACCGATCCAAGATCGTGGCATACACCTGACGAAAATCGGTGCTGAAAGTGAGGTCCTGATTTCGTTCCAATTTTAGCGAGGGAGCTGTCCCATGCAGTCCGGCTTTCAGGCCGGTGCCCATGACAAACAGCGGTGCTGCGGTGCCGTGATCGGTGCCGTGGCTTTCGTTTTCCATCGGCCTGCGGCCGAACTCCGAGAACGTCGTGGTCAGCACCTGGCCATCGAGCTTATGGGCTTCGAGATCCTTCTGAAATGCCGCCAATCCTTCCGAAAGTGTCCGCAATAGATTCTGGTGCTGGTTGAGTTGGTTGGCGTGAGTGTCGAACCCGCCGAGAGAGACAAAATAGACGCGGGTCGAAAGGCCGGCGGCAATCAGTGCGGCGACATTGCGCAGCGACTGGGCAAACGGATTCCCGGGATAATTCGTGGCGGGCTGATACGCACCGAGCACCTTTTGCACGCGTTTTTCCGTCACCAAGGCGTCCATCATCGTCTGTTTGAGGAACGAAGCGTTGTCGTTTTCAGGGTGGTCGTGATGCACGAGATTTTCCAGCAGGCCGAGGTTTTGGCTGTTGCCCTGGCGATTGTATTGGTTCGGGTTGAATCCGAAGGTGGGATGTGAATGTTCGGCGAGGAAGGCGCCGGGCACTTCGGCGCTGAGGTGAACGGCGGCAGGGTCTATGTTTTCGACCGGCATGCCGGCGCAGGTATTGTCGAGGAATCGGCCGAGCCAGCCGGTAGAGACAATCTGGTCGCTGTCGCTCGCGCTTTCCCAAATGTCGGTGGAGCGAAAATGGCTGCGGTTCGGATTGGGATAACCGACATTTTGGACAACACCGAGTTTCCCGTCCTGGAACAGGGCGTGAAGTTCGTTGCAGGACGGATGGAGGCCAATGGTATCCGAAAGGCGCAGCACTTTTTCCTTGGGAATGGCGAGTCCGGGGCGGAGTTGGTAATAGTTGGCGTCCTCGAACGGGATGACTGTATTCAAACCGTCATTACCGCCGGCGAGTTGGACGAGCACGAGGATGCTGCGATCCTTTTCCGGCGCCGGAGTCTGGGCGAGGGTGGATTGAACGAGGAAATCGGGGGCGAAACGGCTGAAGGCGAGCAAACCAATGCCCGTTCCGGTCAGCCGAAAAAATTCGCGGCGTGTGGTCGGTAAAACGTTGGCGGGATTTTTCATGTTTGGTTCAGCAGAGTTGATATTCCGGGGACTGGAGAAGGGCGATGATGGCGTTTCTCACCCGATCGTTGCGCTGGTTTGGAGAGCCCGCGGCGATAAAGTTGCGGAGCTGGGCGCGAAATTCGTCCACCGGCGCGACGGGAAGAAAAGTTTGCAGAATGGAGTCGGTTGCTTCTTTGGGATTTCCGCCGGAAATCGTTTTAAGACGCTCCGGCTCGACGGTAAAGTGCACGCGTCCTTCAGCGCGCGCCGCGGTTAGCTCGGCTTGTTCGTCGGCGTTGAGATTGGCTTCGTTGATGGGATAGAAAAGACTTTGAACCAACTGACGGCGGGCGCTGAGCGTCGACGAGTTAATCCAATGTCTACCGCCAACCCAGCCGCGTACGTTGGGAGGGGTGAAAAGAGTTTGTCCCATCTGACGCAGACTGCCCAGGACGCGGCGTGCGAGCGGCGCGATGTCGAGCTGGAGATCCTGGACAAGGCCGAGGTAAAATTGAATCGGGCTTTTGATATAGTTGCCGCGGAAGGCTGGATCGTAAAACAAGCGGCTGCCGAAAAACCGATGGGCGAGCGCGCGCAAGTTGCTCTGCTGGCTTTGCCACCAAACGCCGAGCGTTGCCAGCGTGTCGGCGGGCAGGGGAGTCTCCGAAAGATAAAAGCGGGCCATTTCCCTCGGCAGAAACAAACCCGCGGCGGGGAGCTTGTATGCGAGATCGATGACCTCGTCGCCATCGAAGCGGCCGGAATGGCCAAACACCGTTTTGCTCCCGGTGTCATGCTGTTTCGCCGCGAAACGAAAATTGCCGAACTGTTGTCGATATCCAGTGAAAGCGCGCGCAGCCTGCTTGATGTCCGCCTCGGTGTAATTTCCCTCGCCCAGCACGAACAATTCGAAGAGCTCGCGGGCGAAATTCTCGTTGGGCGCGTCTTTTTTGCTCTCCTGCAAATCGAGATACTGAATCATTGCCGGGGAGCGAGAAACGACTTTTGCGAGCGTTGGCGCCGGGCCGAGACTGTACTCGCGCAAACGCGCGAAATGGTCGTGGATCAGCGCGGCGTTCCGGACTTTTTCGAAACTGACGACATAAATATCGCTGAGAAATAAAATCCATTTCTCAAGAGCGGCATTTCCGGGGATAGCGGCGAATTGCAGCCATCGCACTGCCATATCGGACAGTGCTTGTTGGGAGCGATCCCGTGCCTCTTTTTGCAGCAGGCGTTTTTCCTCGGGCGAAGCTGCCCGGAGTTTTTGCGTGAATTCCTGGGTGTCCTCCTGCAGCCCTTCGATCAGCTTAGGCTTTGGGGATGGTTTGGCTTCACGCGGGAAAAGGCGGTCGAGCGTCGCAGGCAGCCCGTCTTTTACCGCTCGCGCAACTTCCTCGGCCGGGGCGGACCAGGCCACGCGGCGAAGCAAGTGGCGCGCAGTTTCTTCATTCCACTGTTCGGCAGGCAGCGGCTGCCAAGCCTCTGTCGGAGTTGGTTTTTCTGCGAACGCGACAGCGGGGGTCGGGTTGGGAGAGGCTTTTTCCATGCCTAGACAGACGGGTGTTTTTGCGTCTTGTTACAAAAATAATAACACCCATAAGCGCTGCTTTTTGACGCCGCATGTCGCTGCCGCTCCAAAAATTTGAGGCTTCAGGGGCCCGAACCATTGCGATGTCGAGCGATCCGAACCGAAGCTAGATTCCGAGTTGCGTTTTGTACACGCGAGGGACGCGTTTTGAGACGGAGCACAACGTTTCCCACGGAATCGTGTCGGCCCAGCGGCTGAATTCGGCGATGGTAATCTCCGCGTTGCCTTGTTTGCCGAAAAGCACGGCTTGATCGCCGCGGGTGACACCGGGAACGTCCGTTACGTCGACGATAGTTTGATCCATCGTCACGCGGCCAAGCACGGGGCAACGGGCGCCGCGAATGATCACTTGGGCTCGATTGCTGGAAGCGCGCAAAATACCGTCGCCATAGCCAGCGGTGAGCACGGCTATGCGAGTGTCGCGTTTCAACGTGTAGGTGCGTCCGTAGCTGACCGTATTGCCGGCTGGCAAATCTTTCACAAGCCCGACGCGTGTTTTGAAGCTAAAGACTGGTTCGGTGTGGACCTGCGCGAGAAGTGAGTTGGGGCGGGGCAATACGCCGAATTGGAGCAGGCCAATGCGCACGGCGTTGAACGGCTGCGAACCTTCCAGCGTTTCGAGGCCAGCGCTGCTGTCCGCATGCACGAAGAGCTGGTCGAGGCGAATGCCCGGGCAGCGTTGCAGTGCGGCGAGAAAACGTCGGCGTTGTTCGGCGGTGAAGGCAGGATCGTCGTCGGGGCTGCTGAAATGCGTGAATACCCCGGCCAATGTGACGTTTGGCGCGGCGACGATTTCGGCGTAAAGTTTTTCCGCCTGCTCGTGCCACACCCCGACCCGGCCCATGCCAGTATCGATTTTCAAATGGACGGCGATCGGGCGGCCAACGGACTGGCCGAGCTGGTTGAAACGTTGGACCTCGTCACTGGTTGAGACGGTTGCAGTGAGATCGTATTCGGCGACGTAGGCATCTTCCTCGGGCAGGAGAGGGCTGAGCAGCAGGATGGGCCAGCCTGGACCAATTTCGCGCAGCGCCGCGGCCTCGGCGATATTGGCTACGGCGAAGAGATCGGCACCGGCATGCATGAGGCGTGCGGCGGCCTGCTGCAAGCCGTGGCCATAGGCGTCGGCTTTCACAACGGCGACGTAACGCATGTGTTTCGGCAATGAGGCGCGGATGAGACGAAGATTGCGCTCAAGGGCGGCGAGATCGATTTCGGCCCAGCAGCGGAGCGGCAGACGCGAGAGATTTTGCATGATCAGGAAGCAGTTGGCGCGCGATGAACCTGCGGCGTCCAAGTTTGGTACACGGGTTCTTCGTGCAGAAAGGCGTCGGGTTCGGCCGCAGGAGCGAACAAGTCGATATCGACCAAGGGCGGGAGCAGCGCCTCGAGCGAGTAGGGGACCGTCTGGAGTTGCGTGGGCGGTGTGGACCACGCGCGGAAACCCTCAGGCGTGAACAACACCCCTGACAATGCCGCCGTGGGAATGCGTTTTAAGGGAGAAATGTTTCCGGCAGAATCGACGTCGACGTGGTGCCAGGAATCGCGACGGGCATCGGCGACGATTGCGAATTCGCGTTTGTTCTGGATGAGTGCGAGCTGTTGCGCGACGACCGTGAGTCCGCAAAACGCATAGGCTGGCCGCTTGCGCAGCATGCTCCACGTCCGCAGCGCCACGGCGGCGGTGCGAATGCCGAGGACCGAGCCGGGACCATCGCAAAAAACAAAAGCGTCGACCGAATCGAGCGACACACCGGAGCGGGTAAGCACGTCATTGACGACGGCGAAAATCTGTTCACCGGCCTCGCCAGTCTTGGCAGACCAGACGGGCTCGCGGTTTTGTTGCCATACCGCGGCCTGCACGACGGTTGAGGACGAATCGATCAGCAGGATCGTCGGGTGCAGGTCGAGCAATTGGCGAAGGGACGGCATGGCGCAGGTTTGTGATGTTTGTTATTCATAACGACTCGGGCGGCGAGGGCGAAATGCGGTGTCGTTGGCGCTCTGCAATCCGGGCTAGCCAGCCGTTAAACCACTTGCCACCCCGCGCGGCGGTTGGTTGGCTCGGCGGTTTCCAAAATTTCATTCCACATGGCCGAGATAACCAAGAGCTACGAAGCCCGCGACGTTGAATCAAAATGGTATGCCGCCTGGCAGGAAGCCAAGTGCTTCGCCGGACGCGCCGCGCCCGGACAAGAGACGTACACAATCGTCATCCCGCCGCCGAACGTCACTGGCATCCTGCACATGGGCCACGTGCTCAACAACACGTTGCAAGACGCGCTCATCCGCCGCGCTCGTCTCGAAGGCAAGGCTGCCTGCTGGATTCCCGGAACCGACCATGCCGGTATCGCCACACAAACGATGGTCGAGAAGCACCTCAAAAAATCCGAGGGCAAAACCCGCCACGATCTCGGCCGCGACGAATTCCTGAAACGCGTTTGGGCCTGGCGCCAAGAAAAGGGCGACATCATTCTCAATCAGCTTCGCCAACTGGGCTGCTCCTGTGATTGGGACCGCACGCATTTCACGATGGACCCCGGCTACAGTCGCGCGGTTCTCACGGCGTTCGTGAAACTCTACGAACAAGGTCTGATCTACCGCGGCAAGCGCATGGTCAACTGGTGCCCGGCGTCGCTCACTGCACTCTCTGACGAAGAAGTTGAAATGCGCCCAACCAAGGGCCTGCTCTACAAACTGCGCTACGAACTCGTCGAGCCATCGACCACGACCGACGCCGAGGGCAACACGATCCCGCTCACGCACCTCAACGTCGAGACGACGCGTCCCGAGACGATTCCTGCCGACGTCGCCGTCGCCGTGCATCCCGACGATCCGCGCTACAAACACCTCATCGGCAAAAAAGTCTGGCGCCCGCTCGGCGAACGCGTGCAGATGCCGATCGTGGCCGACGCCGCCGTCGATCCGAAATTTGCCGCTGGCGTACTCAAGGTCACGCCCGCCCACGACAAAGTCGACTTTGACATCGGTCACCGCCACAACTTGCCGATCATCGACTGTATCAACGCCGACGGAACGATGAATGAATTTGCCGGCCCGCAGCTTGCCGGTATGGAGCGGTTCGCTGCTCGCAAGAAATCCTCCGAACTGCTCAAGGAAAACGGCGCCCTCATCGAGGAGAAAGCCTACGAAAACAACGTCGGTTACTCGCAGCGCGCAGGCGTGCCGATCGAGCCGCGCCTCACGCAGCAGTGGTGGCTCAAGTACCCGCGCGTCGAGGAAGCCAAGCAAGTTGTCCGCGACGGCCTCGTGAAAATGCATCCCGAGCGCTGGTCGAAGGTTTACCTCAACTGGCTCGAAAACATCCAGGACTGGTGCATCAGCCGCCAGCTCTGGTGGGGGCATCGCATTCCGGTGTGGTACAAGAAGGGCGTCGATCGCGAAAAGTTGACCGTTGCCGATCTAAAAGACACCTCCAAGGTCCATGTTTCGCTCGACGGCCCGGCCGATCCGCAAAACTGGGAACAGGAATCCGACGTGCTCGACACCTGGGCGTCGTCCTGGCTCTGGCCGTTTGCCACGCTGGGTTGGCCGGAAAATGCCGAGATGCAGAAAGCCGGCTACAACGCGTTTTACCCGACGACCACGCTCGCGACGGGCGCCGACATCATCTTTTTCTGGGTCGCCCGCATGATCATGGCCGGCTTGGAATTCGCGAACCCTGGTGCGCCGGTGGAAAAACGGATTCCGTTCAAACACGTTTATTTCAACGGCATCGTCCGCGACAAGCAGGGACGCAAAATGTCGAAGACCCTCGGGAATTCGCCCGATCCGCTCGACCTCATCGCGAAATATGGTGCCGATGGCCTCCGTTTCGGTTTGCTTCAGATGGCTCCGCTGGGCCAGGACGTGAAGTTCGACGAAGACCGCATCGAAGGCGGGAAAAATTTCTGCAACAAGCTTTGGAACGCCACGCGTTTCCGCCAGATGAGCGGCGAGATGAGCGACAACTCGTCGCTTGCAGCCATTCTCAAGCGCATCGACGCCAAGCAACTCGACGACGACGATCACGCGCTCCTCGGCGCACTGCTCGACACCATGCGCACGCTCGAACGCGGTTTTGCCGATTTCGAATTCGCCGGTGCCACACAGCGCTTGTATTCGTTTTTCTGGAACGACTTTTGCGACTGGTACGTGGAAGTTGCGAAAGCGCGTCTTCAGGATCTAGCCGCGAAAACGCATGTGCTCGCGATTCAGGATCTCGTCATTCGCGAGTTTCTGCTGCTCTTCGAGCCGTTCGCGCCCTTCATCACGGAAGAACTCTGGCACCTGCTCGGTTACGGCGCGGAAAAGGACTTCCTGCAAAACACGCGTCTTGAAACCGCCGATGCCCTCGCTGCGGCGCTCGCCGGCAAGGGCGTTGCGGTGGATGCCGCGGCGACTCAACGCGTGGAAAAATTGAAGCAGTTCACGTCACTCGCCCGTCAGCTCAAAGCCGAACAATCCGTCGCCTCCAAACGCGATGTGAAATTTATCGCGCTGGCCGATGCGGCATCGTGGAGTTTCCTGGAAGCGAATGCGTCGAAAATCACGCGTCTGGTCGGCGCGGCTTCGCTTGAACGCACGGCAAGCGAGCCGGCATTGCCTGCGATCGTCACCGCCTTCGGCGCTCTTTATTTGGACACAGGTGTGAAAGTCGACGCTGCGGCCGAAAAAGCCCGCCTGACCAAGGAGCTCGAGCAGATCAAAAAACACATCGCCGGCACCGAAGCGCGTTTGGCCAACACGGCTTTTACGAGCAAGGCCCCCGCTGCCGTGCTCGAAGGTGCTCGTAAACAGCTCGCTGATCAGCAGGCCAAGCGGTCCGAATTGGAGCGTTTGTTGGCCAGTCTGAAGTAGCCATTTTTCCGGGCATATTTTCGCGACGTCGTCGCTCGCCAGCGGGCCGCTGGCACGGCGGACGTGCGAGGATTTGGAAGTTGTTAGCTATTAAATGGTAAAGGCGTGCGTCTTCGCCTCCCAGCTGCACGGCCTATCTTCAGTCGGACCGGACAATCTGTCTTAAAAATACCTAAGATACGCCGATTAAACGTAATGGCGCGCCTCTACATCGGGCCGATACATCGGCTTTCGATCAATTGAGGCGCCCCTTGCATGCAAACTGCCCCCTCTCGCTGCTCATCGGACATTGTCTGGTTCGCGCGCGCGTTATTGTGCGCGGTTGTGGCGTTGTCTTCGGTTGTTGTCCGGGGGTTGGATCCGCGAGTCTCGGCGAGTTCGTACACGGTCCATAATTGGTTTACCGAACAAGGTCTTCCCTCCAACAAGGTCCGTGGTATGGCGCAGTCCCGCGACGGTTATCTGTGGATTGCGACGGCACAGGGCATTGCTCGTTTCGATGGCAGCAATTTCACGCTATACACGGGCGACACGGACCCGGAGTTGCGCGGAGGCGGATTTTACGCGGTTTTGGAGGCTCCGGATGGTTCGTTGTGGTTCGGCGGAGACATGGGCGTCGTTCGGCGTCACGACGGGCGCTTTGAACTCTATACCGTTTCGGACGGGCTCCACGACAACCTGGTGCGCACCTTGTTTTGCACGCGTGATGGCACGGTTGTGGCGGGAATGAACGGCGGCATCTCTTATTGCCGACCAGGGAAAATTTCCACGCCCGCCTCGTTAAAAAACACGTTGCGCGGTGTGGTGCGTTCTTATCACGAGCGGGTGGACGGCAGCATCTGGATCGGGACCGAGCAGGGCTTGTGGCGTGTCGTGGGCGACAAGATCGAGCGCTTGTCCGATCAGGAAGAATGGAAGGGACTCGATTTCCGGGCGATTCACGAACGACCGGACGGCACGCTGTGGGTTTCGTCCAACCTCGGCTTGAGAGCCCTTAGGCCGGACGGGAAAATCGAAACTTTTGGCGTGGCTGAGGGGCTGACCAACTCGCGGGTCGCGGACATGTGCTTTGATCGGGACGGGTGTCTCTGGCTTTGTTCCGACGCCGGCCTCTATCGCATGGTGGACAACCACATCGAGCGCGCGATTTACCCGGAGCAGTTTGGCAGGGCGGTGTTGCAAATGTTGTATGAAGATCGAGAAGGTGCGTTGTGGATCGCCAGTGCGCTGGGGCTGTTTCGGCTGAGCGATTCGATTTCGTCGAGCATTGGTTCGGGGCAGGGTTTGAAAAAACTTTCGGTCTATTGCCTGCTCGAAGCCAAAAACGCTACGGTTTGGATCGGCTTATATGGCGGCGGACTTTTCCGTTATAACGGGAAAGAAGCTGAATTGCTGGAAGCGCCGGGCAGTCAGGAAATCGACCGGATCATGGCGTTGGCCGAACAAGCCGATGGATCTCTCTGGATCGGTGCGAACAACGGATTGTTTAGGTACGCGGACGGCGTCGTCACGAAATTTTACCAGCCGAACCAGGTGGAAGAGTTAAAAGCGCGACACAAAGAAAATCCCGACGCTTACCTGTCGGGCCTCATGCACAATCTCGTTTATGGCATTGCCGATGACGGCGAGGGCGGCGTTTGGGTCGCCACGGATGGTGCCTTGTATCACGGGACGAAAGACGGATTTCAGGCCCGAGCGACCTTGCCGGGTCTGAAAGGCAGTTTTTTCCGTGGGGTGTTTCGGACGCGCGACGGCGATCTTTGGGCGACTTTGCAACCTGGCGGTGCCGGTCGGTTGCGGAAGGGACAATGGGAAACTTTTGCGTGTGGCACGGTGCTCTCTCCGGTAGCCCCTCGGGCCGTGTATGAAGACGCGGACGGGGCGATTTGGATGACGACCGATGGCGGCGGCCTGAACCGTTTCAAAGATGGAAAATGGAGGAACTTTACGACGCGCGACGGGCTGGTCGATGACCACATCCAGACGATTCAGGAGGACACGCTGGGCAATTTTTGGGTGGCCTGTCCGAAAGGGTTCATGCGCATCGCACGCGACGATTTCGATGCGGTGGCCCGGGGCGAGCGGCTGGCGGTGCAGGCGAAATTGTTCAACCGTTACGACGGATTGACGGCGGTGGAATGCAATAATACCGGAAATCCTATTTCATGCCGTTCCAGGGATGGCCGGCTGTTGTTCAGCACCGATCGCGGCGTGGTCGTCATTCACCCTGAAAAAGTCCGCAAGGAGAACGCCGCGCCTCCGGTGTTGGTGGAGCGGGTGCGGGTCGCAGGACGCGAAGTTCCGATGAACGGCGAAATCCTTATTCCTCCCGGCAGCACGAATCTGGAAATTGAATACACGGGCATCAATCTCCTCGCGGGTGGCAAAGTGCAGTTTCGCGTCAAGCTGTCGCCTTTGGATCGACAATGGGTCGACGTCGGTGGGCGCCGCAGCATTCGCTACGACCGCCTTCCTCCGGGCGAATACGAATTTCACGTCACCGCCTGCAACAACAACGGGCTGTGGAATGAGCGCGGTGCAAGCGTTGCCTTCGTCGTAAAACCGTTTTTTTATCAGACAAAATGGTTCTACGCAGTGGTTGCGCTGGCCGGACTTGGGTTGACCTACTTGATCTATCGCATACGGGTGCGGCAAACCCAGCGGCGCAATGCGGAACTTGAGCAATTGGTGGAGGAGCGAACGCAACAACTTCGTATCGCCAAGGAGCAGGCCGACCAGGCCAAGGATGAAGCGCAGGCTGCCGCCAGGGCCAAAAGCGAATTCCTCGCGAATATGAGCCACGAGATCCGCACGCCCATGAACGGCGTGATCGGCATGACCGGTCTCCTTCTCGACACCAAGCTTGACGAACAGCAATATGACTACGCAAACACGGCGCGCAACAGCGCCGATGCTTTGCTAACCATCGTCAATGATATATTGGATTTTTCAAAAATCGAAGCGGGCAAGCTCGCATTTGAAACGCTCGACTTTGACCTCCACGAGACGGTCGAAAGCACGCGCGATATTCTTGTCGGCCAGGCGCTCAAGAAGCAGCTGGAACTGGGCAGTTGCATCGAGCCGGATGTTCCGCGGCGACTGCGAGGCGATCCGGGACGTTTGCGCCAGATTCTGCTCAACCTGCTCAGCAACGCGGTGAAGTTTACCGAACACGGAGGCGTGGTGGTAAACGTCAGCCGCGAAGCTGAAACGAATACGGGCGTGCGGTTGCGCTTCGAGGTGACGGACACCGGTATCGGATTGTCCGCTGCGAACATCGAAAAACTATTCAAACCCTTCACCCAGGCTGACGCGTCGACCACGCGAAAGTTCGGCGGCACCGGATTGGGCCTGGCCATCTCCAAGCATTTGACGAACCTGATGAAAGGCGAAATCGGGGTGCGCAGCGTCGTGGGCACGGGGACGACGTTTTGGTTCACCGCGGAGTTTGAACGTCAGAAAGGCGCGCTTTCGGTCTCGCCGGTGCTGAAACGGAATTTGACGGAAATTTCGACGCTCATTGTCGACGATCATGAAACCAACCGCCAGATACTAGGGCTGCAACTCGGCTCGTGGAAAGTGCCGTATGAAACAGCGTCTTCCGGCACCGAGGCTCTGGAAAAATTGCGCCGGGCTGCGGCGGAGAAGAAACCCTTCGCAGTGGCATTGCTCGACATGCAAATGCCTGAAATGGACGGCATGATGCTGGCGCGCGCGATCAAAGCCGATCCATCGATTACCGGCACGAAATTGATCATTCTCACATCGTCGGGACAACTCGTGGACGCGAATAATCTGAAGGCCGCCGACATTCTTGCGTACCTGATCAAGCCGGTGAAGCAAGCGCACCTCCACGGCGTGTTGGTGAACATTGCCAACGAAGATTCGGTGGACGAGCACCTGCATTCGCCAAACGCGAGGGCCGGAAAAGGGGAGCCCTTGCAACCCTTGCCGAAAATCCGTGTGCTGCTGGCCGAGGATAACGCGGTGAACCAAAAAGTGGCGCTCGGAATTTTGCGGAAGCTCGGTTGCAGTTCCGACGTCGCCGCGAACGGCCATGAAGTGTTGTCGGCGCTGCAGAAAATTCCATACGACGTTATCCTCATGGATTGCCAGATGCCGGAAATGGACGGCTATCACGCCACCGAAGCGATTCGGCGCCTCGAAAACGGTCCGACGAAAACCTGTCCGTGGGCGTCCGCCGCCCCGATCCATATCATCGCGATGACGGCCGCCGCCATGCAGGGAGACCGCGAAAAATGCCTTGCGGCGGGAATGAACGATTTCGTCAGCAAGCCCGTGCGGGTTTCTGAATTGCACGCCGCGCTCGCGCGGAAATTTTTGGTTGGCACTGGCGCCGATCAAGCCCAGCCGACCCAGATTCAAAGCTAGGTCCAAATTTTTAGTGTTACTTAAGACATTAAAAAACAAAAAGAAGCGAAAATTAACGATTCAATCTTTACTTAGGACATGTCCTAAGTAGGTTCAGCGAACCTAATTCATGTCCAATCTTGTTCCTGCGCCTATTTCCACCACGCCCGACCTCGAAAAAACTTCCGCTGAAGAACGGGTTCGATGGGCGGTGGACACCTACGGCGACGGCTTGGTGCTGACGACCAGTTTTGGCATTCAAGCGGCGGTGATGTTGCATCTGGTGACGCAAGTTGCGCCGAAGATTCCCGTGATTTTTATCGATACCGGTTACTTGTTCCCGGAAACGTACCGATTCGCGCGCGATCTCACGGCCCGGCTGAATCTGAATTTGAAGAAATATGTGCCGGCATCGACCGCGGCTGAGCAGGAGGCGCTGTTTGGCAAGGAATGGGAACAGGGCGTGGAAGGACTGAAACGCTATAATTTCCTCAACAAAGTCGAACCAATGGACCGCGCCATTCGCGAACTCGGCGCCACGGCCTGGCTGGCGGGCTTGCGACGTTCACAATCGAGCACTCGCGAGGCGGTGAAAATTGTTCAACAGCAAAATAAAATCGCCAAAATTCATCCCATTGCCGACTGGGACAACAAGCGCGTGCATCAATATCTCACCAAATATGAGCTGCCTTATCATCCGTTGTGGGAAGAAGGCTATGTCTCGGTGGGCGACTGGCACAGTACGACCAAGCTACTCGATGGCATGAAGGAAGAAGACACGCGCTTTGGCGGCCTCAAACGCGAATGCGGCCTCCACGAAGTTTCCGGCCGCACGGATTTTTCGATTTAGGGCGTAAGCTTAAACTGCGGGTGATCTTCGATGCTCTGCGCGAAGGCGTGTTTGTCGTCCTCCGACAAATGGGCGGGATATTTGGAGCTGCTGCGGCGCCAGCGCGCGAGCCACTCGCTGTCGAGCAATTTAGGTCTGGCGGGATGTTCGTTTGCGCCGCTGATCCGGTTGAAGGCCACGGTTGTGCTGGCTTTGGGACCGGTGCCGAGGCCTTCGCCCACGAAGAAACCGGTGCTCAGCAGGGCGACACGCACGGCCGTCGCGGCGGAATAAGTGTAGAGCTCCGTCGACTTTGAACCGCAGTGTTGGACGATGCGGGCAAAAACCTCGGACGTCCAAAGCGCGGAGTCGGTCTTGGCGGAAAACGGATCGTAGAAAATAAGGTCGGGCACGGCCGCTTCTTCCAAGTACTCGAGGAAATCGCCCGCGAGTAGTTCCCACTGCATCAAGCCGGATGCGTGCGACCAGCGGCCATTGGCAAGAATCGCATGCGGTGCACCGTGTCGCAGATGGAGAAAGTGCGAAGCGTGGCGGGAGGCGAGTTTGAGCGGATCGAGATCGCATTCGAAACTGACCAGCCGAAGCGGACGCACCGCATCGGGGCCTTTTGCGGCGAGCGTTTGCTCGAAGCATTGGAGCGCGGCCATAGCATTGGAGGCGGCGCCGAGGCCGACATCCCAGATCACCAATTCGGAACTGTTCTCGCCGGAAGGCTTGAGCAAACGGTCGGCAAGGTGGGATTGCTCGATGTAGAGCCGGTTGGCTTCGTCGTGCGGGGCGGAAACGGAGTGCATCACTTCACCGGAGCTAACCTGTCGAATGCTGGAAAATCCCTGGGGCGATGTGATCATTTCATAGTCGCCGAGTTTCCGCCGGGCCGTCGAAGTGCCGCGCGTTTTCTTTGGGTGCAGGCACGGGTTGTCCTCGTCATTGCGCATGAGTTCGGGCCGTTTGCGTTCGTAGTAGGCGGGAAATTCGTTTCGCAAAATGCTCTCTCGCATCTCGCGCATGAGACGGTGATAAAACGCGATGTTGTGGGTGGCGAGGAGTTGCCAGGCGAGCATCTCGTCAGCTTTGACTAGGTGGTGAATGTAGCCGCGCGAATGATTGCGGCAGGTATGGCAGTCGCAGCGGGCATCGAGCGGCTCGTCTTGAAATTTGTAGACGGCGCGACGGAAGTGCATCCGGCCATGCGAAGTAAAGGCGGTGCCACGTTGCGCGAGTTGCGAGGGGATGATGCAATCGAACATGTCTACACCGCGGTGGACGGCTTCGAGAATGTCGATCGGTGTTCCTACGCCCATCAGATAGCGTGGCAAATGGTGCGGCAGGTGATCGGTGGCGAGATCGGTGAAACGATAGCGTTCTTCATGCGTTTCTCCGACGGCAAGCCCGCCGATGGCGAGTCCGTCGAACGGTAGTTTGCCGAGAAAAGCGGCGCTTTTTTTTCGCAACTCCGGATGGCAGGCGCCCTGGACGATGCCGAACAACGCCTGCGGGGAATCGCCACGGGCGCGCAGCGAGCGCTCGGCCCAGCGATGCGTGAGATGCATGGCGGCCTCGGCTTGTTCATAGGGAGCGGTTGAGGGAATGCACTGATCGAGCACCATCATGATGTCGCTGCCGATGGCCTTTTGCATCTCGATGCTGGATTCGGGCGACAGGAGATGAACGGCGCCATCCACGTAACTCTTGAAACGCGCGCCGTCCTCGTTCATCACGCGGTCGCTGGGCAGGGAAAAAATCTGGAAGCCGCCGGAATCGGTGAGCACGGGTCCATCCCATTTCATAAACCTATGAATACCGCCAAACGCCCTGAACACCTCGGGACCGGGACGGAGCATCAAGTGATAAGTGTTGGCCAGCAGGACGGTGGAACCGGTGGCCTTGAGGCTTTCAGCGGTTTGTCCCTTGACGGTGGCTTGGGTGCCGACCGGCATGAAAACAGGGGTTTTGACCTCGCCATGGAGCGTTTGAAAGGTTGCCGCGCGGGCCTTGGAACCAGTGGACGTGTTTTCGAGTTTAAAGTTGAGACGGGACATGTTTGACGAGGCGTGTAGTCAGGTGTCGATCCCTGATAAAATAAACGCGTTGGCAGGCTGTTACACGGAGGGCAGTTGGCCAATGGAAATCTATTTCGTGCTGAAACGGGTTGTCGCCCGCGAGCCGTGCTGGCAGTTTCGTACGTTTACTCACAATGCGTTCCGCCAATGATTTCGATTCCTGAATTGCTCGCCCCTGCCGGGGACTGGAAAAGTCTCGACGCCGCGCTCGATGCCGGCGCGGACGCGGTGTATTTTGGTGTGCGTGGCTTCAACATGCGTGCGGCGGCGAAAAACTTTACGACGCGAGATCTGCCGAAGATCGTTGCGCGCTGTCACAAGCGAAAGGTGCGGGCTTATCTTACGCTCAACGTTGTGGTATTTGAGCGTGAAATGGTGGCGTTGCAGCGCTTGTTGAAGGCGGCGAAAAAGGCGCAAATCGACGCGGTCATTGGTGCGGATTTCGCGGTACTGGCGGCGGCGCGAAAACTCGGCCTGCAAGTCCACGCCTCGACCCAGATGTCGGTCGCGAATTCGGCGGCAATTGCATTTCTTCACGGGCTGGGCGTGCGGCGTTTCGTTTTGGCGAGAGAGTGTTCGATCGAGGACATTCGCAAGATCAAGCAATCCCTGCGAACGGCCCTCGGGAAAAAGGCCGACGCTGTGACGATCGAGGCGTTTGGCCATGGCGCGATGTGTGTCTCGATGAGCGGACGTTGTTTCCTATCCAATTTCGAAGGCGGAAAATCCGCCAATCGCGGCGAGTGCTCGCAACAGTGTCGACGGGAGTATCGCATCGTGGAGACACGTGCCGGTCAGGAATGGACCTTGGGCAAGGACTATATTCTCAGTCCAAAGGACCTTTGCACCCTGCCATTTCTGGAAAAACTGATCGACGCCGGCGTGGGCTCATTGAAAATCGAGGGTCGAAATCGCGGTCCGGAATATGTTTCGACGGTGGTCGGCGCTTATCGCCGGGCTTTGGATTTTTACGCGAAAAATCGAGGCAAACGTGGGTGGTTAAACCAATTCGAAGAGCTAAAAACTTCGCTGGTAAAGGAAGTGGGCGATGTCTACAATCGGGGCCTCTCATCAGGTTTCTATTGTGGAAAGCCGATCGGCCAGTGGAGCACGAAACCCGACAATGCGTCGCCGATGCGGAAGCGTTTCGTCGGCACCGTGGTGAATTATTTCAAGAAACCCGCCGTGGCTGAGATTGCAGTGCAAGACGAACCATTTGGCATCGGCGATGAACTTTTCGTCGAAGGCCACACGACCGGCTTTTTCCGGCAAAAAGTGGAATCGCTTCAGATCGATTCGCAGCCGGTCGACAAAGCCCCCTCAGGCGTTCACGTCGCCCTGCGCGTCACCGAACCAGTCCGTAGAGGCGACAAGCTCTACGTCATGCGCGCGAAGTAACCACGTTGGCTGATCTCGGCCGTTCCTACCACGGCTCAACATTGGCCTATAGCCCCAGGAGCCCAGACCCCGCAGAAAGTTTGTCATCTATTAAATGACAACGGGGTTCGGTGCTGCATTTTTACCTGCGAAAAAGATTTTTTGTGACCGAACGTTGGTTGTCATTTAATAGATGACAAACCCACGTGCGCGGCGGGCATCTTTTTTAAAGGAAGTGCGGCTCGTGATTTTTGATGTTGGCGAAAGTCTCTTCAGCTTCGGTCTAGGCGCGGCGGAACTTTTTTGCGATGGCGGCGATGAAGGCGGGGCTTGTACCGCAGCAACCGCCGATGAAATTAGTGCCGGTGGCGACGACTTCGGCGGCTTTGTCCGCGAAAAATTCCGGAATCGCCGGATAAACGGTCTGGCCTGCGACGATTTCAGGCAGGCCGGCGTTGGCTTTGATCCAAACGGGCAGGGTGGTTGCGGCGCGGAGGCGTTTGGCAATGCTCAGATAGCCTTCGATGCCGCGTCCGCAATTCGCGCCGACCGCATCGACTCCCGCTTCGGTGAGTGCGGCGACGGCTTCTTCGGGCGTGGCGCCCATCATGGTGCGGTCGCGTTGCGCGCCGGAATCGAAGACGAGGCTGGCGATGACGGGCAAGCCAGAGGCTTTCGCGGCGGCAATGGCGGCGCGGGTTTCATCGAGATCGGCGAACGTTTCGAGCAGAATCGCGTCGGCACCGGCGGCGGCCAGGGCATTGATTTGTTCGGCGAACGTGGCGCGCAATTCCTCCTCGGTGGCTTCACCCATCGCGAGCATTTTTCCGGTTGGACCCACGGACGCAAAGACCAGGGCTCGGCCGGCCGCCGCACGCTTGGAAATTTCCACGCCTGCCTTGTTGATGGCGGCGGTTTTGTCTCCAGCATTGTGATCGGCAAGGCGCATGCGGGTTGCGCCAAAGGTGTTGGTTAGAATCACCTGGCTGCCCGCGTCGACGTAGGAGCGGGCGACTTTTTCCACTCGGTCCGGATGTGTGAGATTCCAGAGATCCGGACATTCGCCGGCGCCGAGGCCTTGGGCCTGAAGTTGCGTGCCCCAGGCGCCGTCGGTAATGACTGGGCCGGGAAGGAGTTTGGCGATGAGGGGATGCATGACTATTCGAGACGGAGGAACTTGAGAGGTTGAGGGGGACGTGGAGGAAAATTATTGGCGCGATTTATTTTGTTTAGCCCGGATGACACAGGCCACAAGCGCGATGCCCGGCGCCCAGACGAGGGCGATAAAACCGAGGTGGCGCGCACCGGCCACGACATGTGAGAACACGGAATGGTCGCTTCCGAAGAGGGGCCCGAGCAAGGGGAAACTCACGGCGCCGACCAGTGCGCCACCGCCAACAACGGCGAGCAGCCAAACAATAAAGTAAACAGCCCAATGGCTATCTCGCAGTTTCATTTTTCGACACGGTATTTCAACAGCAGGGTATCGGGCGAAAGATTTTCCCGGGCCAGCAGCTTGAGTTGGGTTGAAGTGCGGCGAGCGAGGAGGGGAATGCCACCGCCGAAAAGAAGCGGTTCCACCGTGAGCCAGAATTCATCGATGAGAGCGGCCTCCAGAAAAAGGCTGTGGATTTGGGAACCACCCAAGATCGCACAACGTTGAAAACCGCGAGCGTGGAGAGTGGCCACGAGTGCAGCGGGTTGGCTGGCGACAAATTCCAGTTTACCCGGCGTGGCATCCCGAACAAAAGCATCGGGCGAACGCGTGACCACGACGCGCAGGCGTTCCGGCATGAGTGACGCGCGAATCATTTCGCGGGCCGTGCGGTAAGTTTCTCCGCCCATCACGCAGCAATCGAAATCGCGCAGCGCTTCTCGGAACCACGTACGATCTGCTTCCGACGCAAAAGCGCTTCCGGGCATGTCGTGCCTGGTGATGAAGCCGTCGAGCGATTGGGCGGCAATGAGCGTGAGACGCATAGGTGTGGTTATGCGTGCTTGGCTCCTGGGCACAAGTCCCCTGTTTTGCTGTCCGAGGGGAACGTTTGCGTTAAATCACGACTTTGGCACCCGCAGTGCTTGCGCAAAGACGGCGGGTTCCACAACGTTTTATATTTCATGAAAAAAGCACTCATCACGGGCATCACTGGACAGGACGGCAGTTATCTCGCGGAACTACTTTTATCCAAGGGCTACGAGGTTCACGGCGTGATTCGTCGTGCGTCGACGTTCAATACCAGCCGCATCGATCACCTTTATCGCGATCCGCATGTCAACGATGTGCGCCTTTTCCTGCATTACGGTGACCTTGCCGATTCCGTGCAGATGGTGAAGTTGCTCTATCAACTGCAACCGGATGAAATCTACAATCTCGGCGCCCAATCGCATGTGCGTGTTTCCTTCGATGTGCCAGAGTACACGGGCGATGTAGTGGGTCTCGGCGCTCAACGTATTCTTGAGGCCATTCGTGAAGCCGGCCTCGTGGAAAAATGCCGTTACTACCAAGCTTCCTCTTCCGAAATGTTCGGCAAAGTTCAAGAGGTTCCTCAAACGGAAAAAACGCCTTTCTGGCCCCGTTCGCCCTACGGCTGCGCTAAAATGTACGCCCACTGGCTCACGGTTAATTATCGCGAGTCTTACAACCTCCACGCGAGCAGCGGTATTCTTTTCAACCACGAGTCTCCCCGCCGTGGCGAAACATTTGTCACCCGCAAAATCACCCGCGCGGCAACGCGCATCAAGATGGGCCTTCAGGAATCTCTTTACCTCGGCAATCTCGACGCCAAACGCGACTGGGGCTACGCCAAGGAATACGTCGAGATGATGTGGGTCATGCTTCAGCAGGACAAACCCGACGATTACGTCGTGGGTACCAACGAAACTCACAGCGTGAAGGAGTTTTGCCAGGTTGCTTTTGCCCGCGTCGGACTCGACTGGGAAAAGTACGTCAAATACGACCAGCGCTACGAACGTCCGGCTGAAGTGGATCTCCTCATCGGCAATCCGGCTAAGGCCAAAAAGCAGCTTGGTTGGGAGCCAAAGGTTCGGTTCAAGGAACTCGTGGAGCTGATGGTCGACCACGATCTTGAACTCGCCAAACGCGAAGCGAAAATCGCCGCCATCGACGCCAAACCATGAAAATTTTCATCGCAGGCCACAAAGGCATGGTGGGAAGCGCCCTCGTGCGCCGTTTCAAAAACGAACCCGGCGTCACACTCGTCCTCCGCGCGCGCCAGGAACTCGATCTCACGTCGCAGGCCCAGGTTGACGCGTTTTTCGCCGCGGAAAAACCGGACATCGCCTTTGTCGGCGCGGCCAAGGTCGGTGGTATCCACGCCAACAATACCTATCCGGCCGAGTTCATTTACGAAAATCTCGCCATCGCCTCCAACACCGTGCACGGCGCCTACAAAGCCGGCGTGAAACACCTCTTCTTCCTCGGCAGCTCCTGCATCTACCCAAAGCTTGCGCCCCAGCCGATGACCGAGGACTGCCTGCTTACCAGTCCGCTGGAGCCGACTAACGAAGCGTACGCCATCGCCAAAATCGCCGGGCTCAAGCTCTGCCAATATTACCGCAAGCAATACGGCGTGCTATACCATTCCGGCATGCCGACGAATCTCTACGGCCCGGTCGACAACTATCATCCGCAAAATTCGCATGTGCTTCCCGCACTGATCTCGCGTTTTCACGCAGCCAAGGAGGAGAAACTCCCCGAAGTCATCGCTTGGGGCACGGGCAAACCGATGCGCGAGTTCCTGCACGTCGACGATCTCGCCGACGCCTGCGCCTTCTTGGTGAAACTCGAAAATCCGCCCGACTGGATCAACATCGGCACGGGTATCGATGTCTCGATCAAGGAGCTGACCGAAACCGTCGCCACCGCCATCGGCTATCAGGGCCGCATTACGTGGGACACGACAAAGCCTGACGGCACGCCGCGTAAACTCATGGATGTTTCCCGCCTGACTGCTCTCGGCTGGAAAGCGAAAATCTCTCTCCGCGACGGCATCGCCAAAACCTACGCTTCTTATCTTGCCGAAAAAGCCGCCGGAACGCTGCGCAGCTAAGATCTTTGAATCTTTGACCGCAATGCCCGCCTACGCGCTTTTCGGATCGTGGTGAGGCGGTCGCGCTTCATTTCCATCGCACCGGACACTCCGCCCTTCAAACCGTTTGTCATCCATTAGATGACAAGCGGTTTGGGCCTATCGGATCGTTGTCTATGGAGGTCTGTGGTGAGAGAATAAGAGGTTTATAAACGTCGACTGGACAAAATGCTTCTTTGGGTTACGGTGACGCTCGTTTCCAACCATGTCCGCTCTACGCTCCATTATTATTGCGATTAGCAGCTCGATTATTTCGGGCCGCGGGCCCGGGCATGGAAACAGCGCGTAATCGCAAAACGCACTACGATTTTCCTGAACCCGGGCCTGCAAAAGCCCGGGTTTTTTATTCTCCACACTCTAAATTTCTCTCGTAACACTTCCAACATCCCCGCCCATGAAATCCAATCAAGTCCTCATCTACGACACCACTCTTCGCGACGGCACGCAGGGCGAAGGCATCAGCTTTTCCGTGACGGACAAACTCCTCATCGCCGAGAAGCTCGACCAATTCGGGGTGGACTACATCGAGGGCGGGTTCCCGGGATCCAACCCGCGCGACATAACCTTTTTCCAAGAGGTAAAAAATCTCCGCTTGAAGCACGCGAAGATCGCCGCCTTCGGTTCGACCCGCCGCGCAGGAGGAAAAGCCTCCGACGATCCGCAACTCCGCACGCTCCTCGACAGCGGCGTGCCGGTCATGACGCTGGTGGGCAAAACTTGGACGCTCCACGTCACCGAAATCCTGCGCACGACGCTCGAAGAAAATCTCGCGATGATCGAAGACTCGATCGCATACCTCGTCGCCAATGGTCGCGAGGTCGTGCACGACGCCGAGCATTTCTTTGATGGGTACAAAAATAATGCCGACTACGCGCTGCGCACGCTCGCAGCGGCGTTGAAGGGCGGAGCCAGCAACCTCACGCTTTGCGACACCAACGGCGGCACGATGGTCGACGAATTCAAGGAAATCGTCGGACGCGTGGTGAAGGAATTCGGTGCGGATAAAGTCGGCGTGCATTGCCACAACGACAGCGGCCTCGGCGTCGCCGTCTCGCTCGCGGGTATCGCCGCCGGCGCCACGCTCGTGCAGGGCACGGTGAATGGTTATGGTGAGCGCACCGGCAACGCCAATCTCATCACCATCCTGCCGAATCTCTTCCTCAAGATGGGTCGCACCGCGCATTGCGCGCCCAACCTTGGCCAGCTGCGCGAGCTCTCGCTCTATTTCGATGAATTGGCGAACCTGCGTCCAGATACCAAATCGCCTTATGTCGGCGCGTCGGCGTTTGCGCATAAGGGCGGACTCCACGCCAACGCCGCGCAAAAAGTCAAAAGCAGCTACGAGCACATCGATCCGGCGCTTGTCGGCAACCGCACGCGCGTGCTCGTTTCCGATATGGCCGGCCGCAGTAGCGTCGCGATGAAGGCGAAGGAACTCGGTTTCGATCTCGACGAAAAATCACCCGCCATGAAAGGGCTGATCGACGAATTGAAGGACCTCGAATTTCGCGGCTATGAATTTGAAGCCGCCGATGCCTCGCTCAAACTCCTCCTCGCAAAATGGCTTGGCCATAAAAAATCGTCATTCGAACTCGAATCGTATCGCGTGATCGTCGAGCGCCGCGGGCCGGAATCGAGTCTTGTTGCGGAAGCGACGGTTAAACTCCGCATCAACGGCGAAGTTGTTCATACGGTCGCTGAAGGCACCGGCCCGGTCGGCGCGCTCGACAAGGCTCTGCGCCTTGCCCTCGAGGGCGTTTTCCCGTCGCTGAAGGCCACGCGCCTGACCGATTACAAGGTCCGCATCCTCGACAGCCGCCAGAGCGCCAATGCCCGCACCCGCGTCCTGATCGAGACGACCGACGGCCATTCCATCTGGGGAACGGTTGGTGTGAGCGACAATATCATCGACGCCAGCTGGGAAGCCTTGCGCGACGCCGTCGAGTACAAGCTCCAGCAGGGTTGAACGACCGGCGCCAAGAGGCGCCTTGCTGTGTCAATTGGCGTGCATTGACAGTTCCGGGCCGTATGATCCGGACCGTTACACATCCTTTTTGACTCAATATGGCCGACACATTCTCTCCTTTCTCGGGCGCGCTTCTCATGTGCATCGATTTTCAGGCGGTATTCCTGAAATCCGTTGCCAACAGCGAACAACTGCTCAAGCGCAGCAGCTTCGCCATCCAGGCCGCCAAGGGTTTTGGGATGCCGGTTGTATTCACGGAACAAGTACCGCAAAAACTCGGCGGCACCGTTCCCGAACTGCTCAAGCTGGCGCCTGGCGCGAAGCAACTTGGAAAAACGAATTTTTCCGCGATGGCCGACGACGGCATTCGTGACGCGATTCGCGCAATGGACGTCGAACACCTCATCATTTGTGGCCTCGAAACGTCGGTCTGCGTTTACCAAACGGCCCTCGACGCGCTCGACGCCCAATTGCAGGTCACGATTCTCTCCGACGCGATCAGCGCCCGCCGTCCGGACGATGCGAAGACGTGTCTCGATGCGCTTAGGGCTCGCAATCACGTGTACATTCTTCCGTCCGAAACTGTTTTCTACTCGATGATGCAAGATGTGAAACACCCCTTCTTCAAAACCTTCACTCAACTCGTCAAAGACCATGCCTGAGGAAACGCTTCTCTCCGTGCGCCTGCTCAAGGCGCTTGAAAACGGCACCGGCCAACCCTTCGCCAGCGTGTTGCTCCTGCGACGGCTCACGGCGAAAACCGCCTCCAACGGGAACCCTTTCCTCAGCATCGAACTCGGCGATCGCTCCGGCACGTTTTCCTGCACCATCTTTGCCGATCATCCGCAATTCGAGCTTCTCAAGTCTCTGGCGGAAGGTTCGGCCATTCGCGTTGCGGGAAAAATCGATTACTACCAAGGACGTCTTTCGCCGAAATTGCATAAGCTCGCCGCGCTTTCCGACGAGGAACTCGCGGCGCCCGGCATGCTCGACAACCTTGTTGAGGCAGCGCCCGAGGATCCGGAGGCGATGTGGACCGAATTCAACGCCTTTATCGACGCCATCGGTCACGATGAACTCCGCATGACGGCCCGCGCCGTTTTTGAGGAGATTGGCGATAGCTTCCGCACCGCTCCCGCTGCTGTGGCGATGCATCACGCCTATCGTCACGGTTTGCTCGAACACACGCTACACATGGCGCGCGCGGCGAAGGCATTGCTTCCGCTTTATCCCGAGGTTCACGCCGACCTCGCGATGACCGGTATCCTGTTACATGATACAGGCAAAGTGGTCGAATACGAAGGCTCGCTTTCGACAAAACGCAGCCGCAAAGGCCAGTTGCAAGGCCACGTGGTCCTTGGCTACCAGATCGCGCGCAAAGCCGGACTGAAGGCGAAACTCGCCCCCGACTTGCTCGAACGGCTTGAGCACATTGTGCTCAGCCACCAAGGCGAACCCGAATGGGGCGCGGCCGTTTACGCTGCGACGCCCGAGGCCGTGTTTGTATCCATGGTCGACAACCTCGATGCCAAGATGGGCATGGTTCAACGCGCCCTGCGTCAGACCGATGAAAGCGAAGAATTTTCCGAACGCCTTCCCGGCCTGAATAGCTCGCTGCTTGTGACAAAACCGATCGCCAAGTGATGGCTGTAAAACCAGCTACTAGGTTCAATTGGCTCGACTTCTCCCGGGAGGTAAGCGTGATTGGTTCGGCTCGCATAGAAAACCATTATCTAGCTCCTAACAGTTACATTTTCATTAAGTATGAAACCACGACCGACTTCAGTCAGCATTATCGCCTGGATATTAATCGTGATCGGAGGCCTCTCCTTCATCACTAGCACGCTGACGATAAATAATCCAATGGTTCGGGACCTTATGAGCAAAAGCCCTATTCCAGTGCCGATTCAGTTTGTGATGATGTATGTCGGCCTTGGCGTAAGTATTTTGTCGGGAGTTTTTATGCTAAAAGCCAAAGCTTGGGCCCGGATGCTTTACATTGGATGGAGTTTGATTGGATTTACCATAAGCTTCAGTACATCCCCAATGAAAGCGGCAATCATTCCTGGGTTCATTGTATTTTTGATCATCGCGTTTTTCCTGTTCCGTCCGAAGGCAAACGAGTTTTTCTCGCAGGCGATTTCTCAAAATGACAGGCCGAGTTTTTAGCATTCTTTGTTATATAGTCGCTGGTTTTTTTGTATACTTGATTTCGTTTTTAGGCTTCGCAAAAATGCCGTCGATAGCCGTAAAATCGGTGTTTCTCGCGGGGTTTTCCATTCCTGCGATGATTGCACTTTTTGCTGGATTCGCGTGTGATCAATTCCGCCACAAACTGCGTGATGCCGGAATCGTGTTTTTGTCCGCGTCCGCAATGACAATATTTGTGGTGCTTACGCTTGTCTGCCTTCAGACGACGGAGGAATTCAAGAAGCTAGCCTCGCCGGAATCGCTAGATTTTTTCAGCGACTATTGGTTCGGCACTGCATTTTTATTAGCGATCGTTTTGATCGGGCTGGCCGCATTGCACAAGGGATATATGTCACGCAATGGTCCAAGAGAAAATGGTCATCCAAGATGAAGGAACGGTTGTATCGATTTTTTACCTACTGACGATTTTTGGACAAAAAAGCGCGAGGCGTGGGGTTGGCATGCGGTAAGCAACAGCGAGAGGTGTTATGAAACTTCAATAATATAGCCCTGCCCGGTGGTGCTCAGAAGCCTGCCGGGCGGGGCTGAGTTTTTTGAAGGCCGTATATTCGCCTTCCCGCTGGCACCCAGATCAACGGCTACGGTTTATTGGGGTAGGCCGCGCGAAAGACCTTGAGGCGATCGCCGGTCGGAGGATGAGTGCTGATATAACGGGGCGGGACGCCGTGCTTTCGCGTGGTTTCCATGCGTTCCATGATGTCGACGAAGCGGTGAAGCGGAATTTCGGCCCGTTGCATGGCGCGAAGCGCATATAGGTCGGCCTCAGTTTCGAAATCGCGGGAATATTTTTTGGAGGTCAGCAAAAGCGGCAGAGTGCCGGCGATATTGGTGACGGCGGAGGCGTCTCCGAGCAACGAAACTGCAAAGACGAACGCGGCTGAATCCTGCAACAGCATGCGAACCGCGTGGTGGTTTTCGCAGTGGCCGATTTCGTGGACGAGTACGGCCATAAGTTCGTCATCGTCTTGGGCAAGATTAACCAGTCCGTCCGTGAGGATGAGCGTGCCATCGGGGAGGGCGAAGGCATTGGCGGAATCGTCGGCCATGCGGCGGAGGATCAACTTCAGCGGTTTCCCGGTGTAACCGGTGGCGGAAAGCAAGGAGGTAAACGACGTTTGGAGCTCCTGCTGGCGTTGCCAGCCCAGCGCGGAATAGTCGAAAACGCGGCGATCCAAAACCTGCATCGTATGCAATGAAATGCGTTTTTCGACGGTAGCCGGGATTGCGCCTGCGATGTGCGCAGCCAGACGGGGCAGTGAAAAGTAGAAAGCGCCGACGAGGCCTGTGACGAGCACGAGGGTCGCGGCCGCGACCAGGCGCGCCCGGGCTTCGAGGCGTGTAATGATTTTGTCGATACGCGAAGACTTGGCGCTGGCTAATTGTTCGAGTTGGACGAAGGCCTCGACGTCGGTGACCTGGCAGCGTGCGCCTGCCGGAAGTCGGAGAAACCGAGTGGACTGACCGACGGCGGCGGGGAAGCCAACCAGGTCGCAAGGCAAGCGCAGATTGACGCTTTCACCTTTGATCAGCCAGACGTCACCCTCGCGCGAAAGTGTCGCGGGGTGAGGAAGGGTGTTCCGGCCATCGAAATAGTGAACGGGAATCGTGTTCATAAGCCGATATCGAAGCCGAGGAAATCGGTCGCCGCGTCGCCGAGGGCAGCGCCTTTGTTGGTGCCGAGTTGTTCGATTTTGTCCAGATTGCCGTCGGGCCAGATTTCGAGGCACGAGAGAGTGTAGCGCGCGAGTCGGACGGAGGCCCAGGGAAAGGCGAGACCGAGCGTTCCGATGACAGCGGCGGCGTTGGTGAGCTGGATTTTTAAGTAGGTGCCGAGCGCCATGCGTGCGTGGAATCGGTGGCCATCAAGCCAGGTATTGTTCCAGACATGGTTGAATTTTTTAACGCGCACAATCATGCGCGAGAACCAAAAGACGCTGATCGAACCGACGCTGCCGAGCATCAACCAGTTTTCATTGAAGTCGGCGCGGGTTTGGCCGGTATTCACGGCGATGATGCCGAGGGTCATGGAGAGTGCGATGAACCAGGCGATGAAAGGGAGAACGCCAACGAAATAAAAACCGTAGAACGTGCTCACTTTGCCATCGAAATGGAAAACGCCGTCGCCGAAGCGAAGGCGGTCGATGGCGAATTGTTTTCTTTTGTACGAGAAATACGGATACAGTCCGCCGAGGGTGATCACGCACAGGATGGGCAGCACCACAAAGTTGAGGAAAGCGCCGGGATAGTAGGGCCGGTAGCGGAAGGCGAGGCCGCGGTGGACGGTGTTGCGGGCGTTGAAGGAAAGCGCGCGGATGATGAGCCATGGCAGCACCGGTGCGGCGAACACCAAGGTGAGAAACTTAACGACCGGATAGGCGGCGCCGAAAAAGGCGTAGCCGAGAAAAAGCACGAAAACGATGGCGTTGCCGGCCAGCAGTCTTTTGGGCTCGGCCGTGTAGTCAAAAGCGTGACCGAGCAGACGGGTATGGCCGTAGAAGTACCTTTTTTTGCGGACCTTGGCCCAGGCCGCGTAGACCCCGAAAGTGGCGAGAGTCAGAAACGTATTAACGATCCAAATACGAAAGTACTCGCGGTGATTGGCGGTGAATTCAAAACTCCAAACCGTCGGTTTGGGTGGAGGCAATGATTCGGGCGGTGGCGGGATTATCTCGCCGGCCAACGATTGCAGTGGAGGGGTGAGGGCGGGGTCGACCTCTTGTGGGGCTGGATCTCCCATTTCTCAAGGTTGCCGATTTATTCGTCGCAGGGAAAGGCCGAACTGCGCAGTTTCGAGGACGGAGCCGAGGGGTTGCGTGGCGATTTTCGTTGATCCGGCGGGGCTTTTGCCGGAGGCGGTTAGTTTCGCATGAGCGGCAGCTGACGACAGAGATTGCCGGTTGCTCGCACTCACGCCTGCCCATCGGTCTGCCATGGGGTCGGTGGCCTGGCCGGCGGGAAAAGGAGAACATCGGATAGGAGAAACACCCCGGAAATCGGGGATATGGTTTTGTTTTTACCGGCGTTGGCTTGACGGTTCGCAGGCGTCCGGCATTTCCTTCCCCGGCACACGAGAACTGTACCCCCTATGAATTCTTCCGCATCCCGCAGGTTGCTGGTAGTTGAAGACGAGCCGTTGGTGGCGAACAGCCTCATGCTCGTTTTGCGGCGGTTGGGCTACACGGTGGTCGCGCTGGTCGACAACGGCGAGGAGGCGGTGAAACTCACTTTTTCCCTCGTGCCCGATCTCGTGCTGATGGACATCAACCTGCGTGGAAAAATGGATGGCTCGGAAGCGGCGCGGCAGATCCGGCTGACGACGGGCCGCCCGGTGGTTTTTCTCTCCGGGCATTCGGATCCCTTGACGTTGAAAAAGGCGCGCGAGTGCGAGCCCTACGGTTTCATTCTAAAACCCTTCGGAGAACGCGAACTGCTCGTGCAGATTGATCTAGCTATTCACCGGCACGAAGTGGAAACGCAGCGCGAACTGGCGCGGCGCGAATTGGAAATTGCAGAGGAAAAACTCAAGTCCATGCGCGGACTTTTACCGGTATGTGCTGGTTGCAAAAAAATCCAGGAAGCCAACGGCAAGTGGCTGGCTCTGGAAGATTATTTCAAGCAGCACGCGAACATCGAGTGTACGCACGGCTTTTGTCCCGATTGCGAAGGACGGCTTTACGGCACGCATTCGCGGGCGCCCTTTCCCTACGTGCTGCCGATTTTGCAGTCGGCCGAGCAGTTACCTCTCACGGTCGACAGCCCGCCGCCGGAAACCGGCACGAAAAAGCCCGCGACCAAAAAGCCGCGGGCGAAAGAAAACGAAAAAGGGAGCTAAGCTCAGGCTTTCTCGACGAGGCCGGCTTTAATGGCCTTGACCGAGACGAGGACGCGCTTGGTGCCGCCATTCGCGAGCTTGATGCGGATGCGCTGGAGGTTAGGCCGGAATTTGCGCTTCGTGATGCTGGTCACGTGCGTGCCGATGCCGCCGCTCTTCTTGGACTGACCTTTACGGTTGATGCTGTTGCCCTTGACGGGGCGTTTGCCTGTGATTGCACAAATTCTGGCCATGGTTTCGAGTTGGTTAAAGGGTCGTGAGTAAAGGGCGGCACTCCCGCGAAGCAAGGGGAAACTTTGAACGACGAATCATTGGCGTAAAGCCCACAGGACCTGAAACTTTTGTCCGAGGTGGTGGAGCAGTTGGAGCAGGCCGAGCTTGCGTTGGCTCAATTGCGACGCCTCGGCGGCCACGGTAGCGGACATAAAATCGGCGGCGCGGCGGATCAAAAAGGCTTCTTGGGTCTCCAATTGCGGCGGGGCGAAACCGGCCCCCGCGAGCTTATCGGCGAGCCAATCCCAGCAAATGTGGCAGGTCAGATCCTGTTGGCCGGGGCGGGCGAGCAGATCGTTGGACTGCTGGTGTTGGAAATACGCGCGGGCGGTCCCAGCCGGAGTCGCGGCGATGAGCTCGCGCCAGGATTTCCCGTAGTCAAAAGCGAGAAATAACCCTGTCCAAGGTTGTGCGGAAATTTGTTCGGCGAGCGCGACGGAGGCCAGCGGCAGATCGATGCGGTAGCCTTCGGGCGCGACGGTGGGAAGGGTGGAAAACAGGGATGCGATTGCGCCGGGCGCCGAGAGACTAGAAGGAGAGGTCAAGGCAGCGACGGGAGCGAGTGCGATTTCGCGGAGTTCGCCAGAAAGAAGTTGCACGCCCATTTCGTACCAGGATCCGCCTTGAAACTGAAGGCGTCGAAACGGCTGCGCGTCGAACAGCTCGTTGGAAAACACGACGCAACGTCCTGAAAGCGCAACCGTTTCCCCAATACGAATGTTGCGGGTGGCACCGAACGAATGTTGGGCACCGGCAAGGATGCCGGCTCCGGGCTCCGCGCCGAGTTCGACGAAGGTGTAGTCTTTGAGTTTTTCCTGACCAAGCAACGACCGGCAGGCTGCGTGGACAAGTTCGCCAAAAAGCGGCCCCGTGGAGGTCGCGGTGTAAAAATCCGTGCCGCGGCCGTAACCAACGCGTTTTTTTTCAGCCCGGTAATAACCCACGGCGGGATGGTACAGCGCGAGCGACATGAACCGATCGAATGACATCGCTCCGGCCTCGCCGGCTTCTGCGCGAAAAACGGCCTGAAACTCGGGCGAGGGGCGGCGATCTTGAGCGGCGGAGGTGGGCATGGAGGAAGTTTGCGGCATGAAGTTGGTTGTAAAACATGCCCCTGCTGCGAGGAAAATGTTCACGTGGAAATCGGCTTCCGCCCTGCTGCGAAAAAATCCTCAGTTTCCAGTCTGGCAAACGAACCCATTTACAAACCTCTCCGGATTCGCACAGTCGCCAACATGGTTAAACGGATCCTCACTATTGCGCTCGGCGTCGTGCTGGGCAGTTGCGTCGCTTTAGGCGTCGCAAAACTCGCATTTTTGTGGGGACTGTTTTCCGACCGCGATCTCGAACGCTCGTCCGAATACGTACGCGAGGTTCTCCAATTGGTGAACGAAAATTACGTCGACGAAAAAGCCGCGCAGTATCCCGCCATCACGCGTGCCGCAATCCATGGCATTGCCGATTCTCTCGATCCGCACACCGAGTTCATGGAGGCCAAAGACTACAAGCAACTCCAGGAAGACATCAGCAGCGAGTTTGGCGGCGTGGGCATCCAGATTGAGCAACGCAAGAACCGCGTGGTGGTCGTGGCCCCGGTTGCAGGCGGTCCGAGCGAACGCGCCGGTATCATGCGCGGTGACGAGATCATGACCATCGATGGCCAGAAACTCGAAAAGTTCTCCGTGGATTTCGTCGTGGGCAAACTTCGCGGCAAACCCAAGTCTCGCGTGAAAATCGGATTTTTCCGTCCGAGCACAAAAAAGGACTATGAGGTTACCATTGTGCGCGAACTGATCAAAACCGAGAGCGTACGGGACGTTCAATTGCTGCCCGAGGGAATTGGCTACCTTCAGATCACGCAGTTCACCGAGCGCACCGCCGACGAATTCATCAAGGCGATCAACAAGCTCGCCGAGCAGAAAGCCACAGGCCTTATCATCGATCTGCGCAACAACCCCGGCGGCCTGCTCGATTCCGCTGTGGCCGTGGCTGAGCCATTTTTCAAGAAAGGCGACACCATCGTCTACACCCAGGGCCGCAAGCCTGGCGATCGCGAAGACTACAAGGCCGAGTCTGACGAGGCGCCCATCGACGTTCCGGTCGCCGTGCTCATCAACGCAGGCAGTGCCAGCGCCGCCGAGATCGTAGCCGGCGCGCTCAAGGACACCGGCAAGGCCGTGATTGTCGGTGAGCGTTCGTTCGGCAAGGGGTCGGTCCAGTCGATCTTCAAGTTGAAAAACGGCGAAGGCATGCGCCTGACCACCGCGAAGTATTTCACGCCCAGCGGCGTGACCATCCATGAGAAAGGCGTGCTGCCCAACGTCGAAGTGGTGATGACGCCCGAGGACGATCAAAACGTCCGTCTTCAACGTGCACGCCGCGACGTGAAAGATCCCTCCGAGTTCAAGGAACGCTTTGGCTTTGAGCCGATCGAGGACCGCCAGCTCCAGGCCGCGATCGACGTTCTTCGCGGTGTCATGATTCTCGAAGAGCGCAAACCCCAGTCGCCTGCGCCGGCAACTTCCGCCCAACCGGCCGCACCCGCCAGGAAATGATCCTTGCGCTCGAAACTTCCTGCGACGAGACGGCGGTGGCCGTGTTCGATCCGGCACGCGGACTGGTGGGAGAATGGGTGCACAGCCAGATCGTGCTGCATGGTCGTTACGGCGGCGTCGTGCCCGACCTCGCCACCCGTGAACATCTGCGCACCATCGGTCCATTGCTCGAACGCGCCCGGGAAATCACGGACGATTTTCGCACGGTCACAAAATTGGCGGTGACAAATGGTCCGGGACTCGCCGGCTGCCTTGCCATCGGCACCGCTGCGGCAAAATCGCTTTCGCTGGCGCTCAAACTTCCTTTGGCTGGCGTGAACCACTTGCGTGGGCATGCCTTTTCGCCCTTCATCGCGCTGCATGCCGAAGCTCCTGCAGCGTTCGACGAGAAATTATCCGCCCTGCTCCCGCACCTCGGCCTAATTGTCTCGGGCGGCAACACGCTGCTCTTTCACCTCGATGCGAATCGACGCATCACGATGATCTCCTCGACGCGGGATGACGCGGCGGGCGAGGCGCTCGACAAAGGCGCGAAACTTCTCGGGCTCGGCTATCCTGGCGGCCCATTGATTGAAAAACAGGCTGCGAACGGCAAAGCCGATGCATTCGATTTTCCGCGTGGCATCGGCCCGCGCAGCGACCTCGATTTCAGCTTCTCCGGCCTCAAAACGAGTCTGCGCTATCTGCTCGAAAAAATGTCGCCCGCGGAAATCGCCGCGCGCATGCCTGACCTCTGCGCGAGCTACCAACAAGCCGTGATCGACGCGCTCGTGCGCAAAACGACCGGAGCGCTGGAGCAAGGCGCTTATGCGAGCATCGGTCTTTCCGGCGGCGTGGCCAACAACCGCCCATTGCGCGCCGCGGTGGAAAAACTCGCCTCGAAGCGCCGCCTGCCCGTGCTGATCGCCCAACCCAAACACACCGGCGACAACGCCGGCATGATCGCCTTCGCCGCCTGGGCTGACCCAACTGCCACCGCCAGCATCGACTCCGCCGCGCTCAAGATCGAGCCGAGTTTGGCGCTCGGATGAATCATGCTATCTAGATACCCATTCCGTTATTTTTTAGGTCAGCAAGATTGCGCTTAATCCACTCTTTACGATCGCTATCCTGCGTTTGCGCGGGATTGAAATAGAGATCGTAGAATTTCTCGGCACTGCATGGCAATTGGTCGTATTCCCAAGCGTTGTCTTCGCTATAAATTATTCCGTTTGTTATCTCTGCGAGTGCCGCGGCCAAGAATCCATAGCCGAGATTAACTATTGCAGGCTGTCCGGCTGATCGGCGGAAGTACCACCAGCGGCGGGTATTGACGCAGCGCCGAACGTGTGAAGCGATTGAACGGGCAGGTTCGTGTACTTTGATTTGCTCTTCCCAACACGCCAAACCCTCCTCGTCCAATATTCTACAATAAGCATCAGAACCGCCGAGTATATCTCCGAACTGAAACCAGACGTAATTGTCTTCTGGCCAGATCATCGGTGCGTCTCTGCCAATTTCAGATACTTCCTCGTCTTGATTGTGAAGAGTAAAAGTCAGAGGCGGAATAGTGCCAAGTCCATGTTTGGTCCCAAATTCAGTCAACCGACGATGGGCCAGCATTACCACTTCGGAGAAAATTGGCGGTGTTGTATTTGATGGGTAAATATCAAATGTAGTCGCCATGAATCTCTTCAATTTAGAGAGCGTGTGAGAGGTCTTTTTTTTATCCGGCTAGGATTTGTTCGATGGTAGAGAGTTCGGTGGGGGTGAATGCGAGTTTTTTGATCGCGCCGATGTTGTCGTCGATCTGGCTGACTTTACTGGCGCCGATCAGCGCGGTCGTTACGGCGGGTTGGCGAAGGACCCAGGCGAGAGCCATTTGGGCGAGGGTCTGGGCGCGGTCTCGGGCGATCTCATCGAGTTGTTTGGTCTTGGTGAGAAGTTCGGGTGTGATGTCGCCAGCTTTGAGGAAGCGCGGATCGCGGATGGCGCGGGCGTCGGATGGCAGGCCGGCGAAGTAGCGGTTGGTCAGCATGCCCTTGGCCAGCGGAGAGAAAACGATGGAGCCGATACCTTCGCGCAGGAGCACGTCGAAGAGTCCGTTTTCGGGCGTGCGTTCGAGCATGCTGTAGCGCGGCTGATGGATGAGGCAGGGTGTGCCGAGGCGGCGGAGGATGGCGGCGGCTTTGGAGGTTTGCGTGGGGTTGTAGTTGGAAAGGCCGACATAGAGCGCTTTACCGGAACGGACGGCGTGGTCGAGCGCGCCCATGGTTTCTTCGAGCGGGGTGTCGGGATCGGGGCGATGGCTGTAGAAGATGTCGACGTAGGGTAGACCGAGGCGTTTCAGGCTTTGGTCGAGGGAGGCGAGGAGATACTTGCGCGAGCCAAAGTTGCCATAGGGGCCGGGCCACATGTCGTAGCCGGCTTTGGTGCTGATGATGAGTTCGTCACGGTGGGCGGCGAGGTCCTCGCGGAGCACGCGGCCGCAGGTGGACTCGGCGGAGCCGGGAGGCGGGCCATAGTTATTGGCGAGGTCGAAGTGGGTGATCCCAAGGTCGAAGGCGCGCAGGAGGAGGGCGCGGGAGTTCGTGTAGTCGTCGGTGCCGCCGAAATTGTGCCAAAGGCCGAGGGAGAGCAGCGGGAGTTTGAGGCCGGAGTGGCCGCAGGTGCGGTAGAGGCCGGGATTGTCGTAACGGGTCGGCGCGGGTTGATAAGGCGAAGACATGAAGCGAACCCTAGGCAGGAATCGCGGGTTGTCGCGTCGGAATTTGTCGTGACGTCAGATGGGCGGCGTGGCGCGGTAGACGGCGAATTTGTTTTAACAAGAGGGAACGAAGAAAACGGAGAGGGAGCGGCAGGGGCTGCGGGCTAAACCCGAAAGTTTGTCATCTAATGGATGACGAGCGTTGCGAGGACAATCGGTGAAATTTGGTTTTGAGACGAAGGGCGGCGATTCTTTTCGCGAGAGATGAACTGATAGAAAACGCCGATGGGGCGTGTTTCCGTGCGCGGCTTCGGCCAACGGCCTTCGCGGGGAAATTGTGGCAAATGGCCGATGCTTTCGAGACAGGCCAAACGCGCCCACTACTACGATGTCGGACGAATTGTCATCTAATGGATGACGAACGTTGTGAGCGGCGACTATTTGGTACTGGGATTTCGACGGGAAGTGGGGCAGTGATCGCGGATGCGCGGAGGAGACGGTTGGCGCTAGCGATGTGTTTGGGTTTTGGCGGGACGAAGGGCGCGGGCGCTGAGGAGCAATGCGAGGGCGCCAAGATAAAGGGGGCTGGGGGCGCCGCCCCGGGTGGGCGGAGTGACCGGGCCGGAGGAGGAGCCACTGCTGCTGCTGCTCGACGAGGAACTGCTGCTGGAGGACGAACTGGAACTGCTCGAGGAGGAACTTGAGCTGCTGGACGACGAACTTGAAGAAGACGACGAGGAACTGGAACCGCTGCTGGAGCTCGACGACGAGGAGCTGCTGGAAGAACTGGAACTACTGCTGCTGGAGGACGACGAGGAGCTTGATGACGAGGACGAGCTACTGCTGGAGCCGCCGTAATTAGTTTTGAGCCAGTTGGACTTTTCCCATGTGACGACACCGGCGCCGGCAGCACGGGCGAGAATGCTGGGGAGTATGTCGGGATCGTCCGTCGTATAGGTGTAGGGAATGGTTGTGAACGTATTCCAAGAGAATGGGATTATCGGGGCTTGAAAGGGCCCCATGGGGTTGCCGGTATCGGTGCTGGCGCCGCGGACAGTGGTCGTCGTACCGTCGGCATTGTGCATGACGTAGATGGTATCGGTGGACAGGATTTTGCCGGTGTAAGTCGGATTAGTGATGTCGGTCTGGTTGTTGCGCAGCGGGGTAAGGCAGTCCTGATAGATGGATTTTTCGACGAGGATGGCACCACCTTCCGTGGAAATGGAGCCATTGAGGAACGGGTTGAAAGAATACGTGTTATTAATCGAATTCTGCGCGGAAGTCGTCATGGCGGTGACGCGAGTGTCGCGCAGGCGTTTAGCGACGAGGCTTTTGGTATCGTCGACGAAGATATTGTAGTTGTGCACTTGGCCGCCGCGAAGACGGGGCACGCAGCGATCCCAGATGTTTTCAAACCACTGATGGTGGAACGTGGCGGAAAGCAGGGCGTTTTCGGCGTCGAGTTCCGTGGCTCCGAGGAGATGGCACTTATCGTGGCCCTGAATGATCTGGACAATCTCGGCAGAGGAGAAACCGTTATTGCGAAGAAAATTGTAGAATGTGTAGGAGGCACGGTTGGCTTCGAGGGCGGCGATTTGTTGGCGGACAAAGCTGTCGGCGTTGGTGGCGCCGTCGTCGCCGAGGTAGCGACACCACGATAGGGTGACGTACTGCGTACCTTTTTTCATGTCGACAATGCCGTCGTAGGTTTTGGTGAACGTGCAATGGTCGATCCAGATGTTAGAGACAGCGGTGCCGTTGCTAAGATCGATGAAGTCCCAATCGTTGGAATCGTAGTCCCCTTTGGACGCCTCATCCCATTCCCACATTTCGTCAAAGATCAGGTTGCGGACGATGATGTTGGAAGTGCTTTTGATATTAAGGGTCGTGTGGCGGATCGTGGCGCCGTTGGCGGAAAAGATCGTGAGGCCGCCATTCTTGGTGGTGACATCGATGAGGCTGACGCCGGTGGCAATGAGTCGCGGATGGAGTTTGGGCGTGGCGTGTGCGCGGAAGTTGCTGAGGGCGAGCGTGGCGGCGTCGACCTCGTTGTAACCGAGATCGAGATCGTTCATGACTTCGATCACGCGAACGGCGCCGGCGGTTTTGTTGGAATCGTAGACGGCCTTCACGAAATCGTAAGCGGTATAACATTTCCTGTAGGTGGCATCTGTTTCGGCAATTTCGCCGCCGCCGGTGGTGCCGGTGCCCTGGGTGGCGAAGCCCTGAAGATTGAAAGCCGAATTGGGCAGAGCGGGCGCCACGGTGAGCGTGGCGTCGCTGCTGGTGGCGTTGCCGAGACTATTGGTGACAGTAACCTTGTAAGTGCCGGCATCGGCTGCAGTGACGGCTGTGATCGTATACTTGGATGCCGTAGCGTTGGGAATAGCGGCATTGTCCTTGTACCACTGGTAGGAGAGCGATGCGTCACCACTGGCGGCGGTGGTAAATGTGGTATTGTGGCCGCTCATTGTTGTCCGGCTGAGCGGTTGTTTTACGACGAGCGGGACCGCACCGGAAGAGCTGGAGGACGAACTGGAGGATGACGAAGACGAGGAAGAGCTGGAAGACGATGAGCTTGAGCTGGAAGAGGAAGAACTCGACGAAGAAGAGCTCGAGCTGGAGGAAGAAGAGGATCCCGAGGAAGAGCTACTGGAACTGGAGGAAGATGAACTGGAGGAAGAGGAGGACGATGATGAACTGGAAGAGCCGCCGCCATTGCTGAGGACGACGGTGAAACCGGTGAGGTTGAGTGAGCTGACAGCTCCACTGCCACCATTTATGTAAATGGCGAACTCGCTGAAAGAGGTGGGTATGCCGGCGGTAGCGTCGTTGGCCGCTTGGGTGTAGTTGGAAATTGCGCCGCCGTTGAGGGTGGTAGTGCAGGTGTAGCCAGAGGCGGTGCGGGTGAGGGCGAGGGTAAGGGTGTAAGTAGTATTGGCGGCGAAGGCAGCGATTGTGCCGCTGGAGGTGGCGGTGAGATTGGTCCAGCCTGAGGTGCTGGAGAGAAGTTGGTTGACGGTCGTGATGGCGTCGACCGCGAGAGTGCCGCTGGAGCCGTTGAAATTCAGACCGTAGACGTAACCGATGTCGTCGGTGAAGGACGCGCTGCTGTTAGAGTTTGGGCTGGTGGTGAGCAGGGTGCCGGCGTTGTCGAAGAGGCCGAAACGAAAGGAATTCGAAGCGGTATTCAGCGTGCCGCCGGTGGTGAAGGTCGCGGTGACGGTGATCGTTTGATCGATAGCGACGGGCGTGGCGGTGAAGTTGGTGACGAAGGACGAGCCACTGGTTTGGCCTTCGGTGAAGAGCACGCTATGATTGGCGGTGTCGGGCGCAATCGTGTCGGAGTTGCGTGTTTTTACCCACGTTAGAGCGGATGGATCGCTGACTATGGTTTGAGCGTGGGAAGAAAGTGCGAACGCGAGCGCGGCGGCTGCGGCGGGGAGGAAGCGAAGACGGAGGTGCATGTGGGTGGGCAGAAATGAAGGCTCTGCAAAACCTGGTGTTTTCCGGATGCGCTGCCTTTAAGTGATGCGGCAGAACAACGGGAAGCTGGGGTGGGAGGGTGGGGTGGCGTTGGCAGTGCCTCAGGAAAGAATGCACCTGTCAAGACGCGGTTCGGCGTCGTGTCCGAAAATGCCGTTTTAAGCCCGGGCGCGGCGGAAGTTACCAGTCGGAAAGAAAACGATATTGGCCCGAGGCAACGGTGAAGAAGCATTCGTTGCCGGTGCGGGAGATTTCCTGAACCCAAGGAGATTTAGTGGAGGCACCTGTAGGGTCGACCAGCTGGGCATTGCGACCGGGCACGCGGATAGTCGCGGTGGCATTGGGCGGAATCTCGACGTGAAGTTCGAAGCGGCCATCGGCGATCTTCCATTGAACCGTTGCCGAACCATAGGGCGTCTGGTGGCGGGCATTGGCCCAAGTGAGGTCTCCGGTGGGACGCGGTTGGATGAGGATGTTTTTAAAACCGGGCGCGGCGGGATCGGGAGCGAGTCCGGCGACGTCGGCGTAGAACCACTCGATGATGTGACCGAGCATGAAATGGTTTTGCGAGGCGTGGCGCTCGGCGTTCCAAGCTTCAGCCAGGCTGGTGCAGCCATGTTCAAGCTGGTAGCCATAGCCGGGTTTTTCCTTCTGGCTATTGATTCGGAAGATCACATCGGAGCGTCCGGCGTCGGCGAGCGCGCGCAGGAGGTAACGATAACCGATGTCGCCCGCGGTGACGGCGTAGTCACGGGATTCGATGTCGCGGAGCAAGACGGCTACGACGGCAGGACGTTTTGCCGGTGGCACGAGGTTCAAGACGAGCGGAAGGGATTGGGCGGTTTGCGAGCCGGTGGCATAGGTGGCAGTGGCGAGATTGAAAAAGGCGCGGTTGAAATCGTCGGCGATCTTCGCGGCCTTTTGCTCGTACGCGGCGGCTTCGTCGGCTTGGCCGAGTTGTTGTGCGATCTTTGCGAGCGTTTCAGTGGTATGATAATAAAACGCCGTCGCTGGCAGCGCGATAGGAGTGAGCTGCGGCAAGCCGGGACGATTCGGGCCTTGATCATACCAATCACCAAGACCGTGGTTGAGCAGGCCGTTGGGTTGAACCTTGGTGTCAAGATAGGCGAGGTACCGAACCATTGCAGGGTAACAATGACGGAGCACGGTGTCGTCACCGGTCCATTGGAAATGTTGCCAGGCGGCGAGGACGAGAGCGCTACCCCATTCGGGCGAATCGCGGAAACCGCCATCGAAGATCACAAATTCCGGCACGATGCTCGGAATCAGCCCGACGGGAGTCTGGGCTTCGAGCATGTCGTCGAAGTTTTTTGAATACAAACGGTCGAGCTCGAATTCGTAACGGAGCGAAGGGCCGTTGAGGTGATATTGTTCGAGCCAGCCGAGGCGCTCGCGGTGTGGGCAATCGGTGAGGACGTGCGCAAAGTTACTGCGTTGCGCCCAACGGACGAGCTCGCGAATGCGGTTGAAAAGCTCGTTCGAACACGAGAACTCGCCGGCGGGTAAAGCATCCGAATGTGCGACGCGGGCAGAGATGGCTTCGATCACCGGCAGGGCTTCGGGCGAACTCAGGGGTGCAACGCAACGCACCTCCAGATAGCGGGCCCCATGATAGAAGAAACGCGGATGCCATTCTTCACCATCGGCTTTGCCGGCGAGCGTGTAGTTCCACGACGCGTCGCCACCACCGGACGAGCCGCGCTCAACCGAACCATCGGCTTTCAGTAATTCAGCGGGCAGAATCTTGACGCTCGCGCCGGCCGGGCCACGGACCTTGAGGTCGAGCATGAGCGAGGCATTTTGTCCCAGGTCGTAAACGGTTACGCCGGGCTTGAGCTCTTTTGTCGAAATGGGATTGAGGGTTTCGAAAAGCTTGAAGGGTGGAGAAGCATGGGAGAAACCGCGAAGCGCACCGGCGGGAGCGTGTGGATTGACGACGGCGGAGCTCCATTTTCCGTCGTCGAAACCCGGTTGATTCCAGCCATCGATCGCGCGGCGTGCATCGAAATCCTCGCCGCTGTACATGGAGGCGAGGACGGTGGGGCCGGGGGCAAGACGCCAGGTATTGTCGGTGGGGATAGTTTCGACAAAGCCACCGTCGTATTCGAGGCGAACGAGTCCTTTGGCGGTGAGGGCGTGAAAGCTGGTGGCAAATTTGTTGTAGCGTTTTGGTGCCACCTGCACGTTGTACATTCCGCCAGCGAGGCTTAGGCCGATGGTATTGCGTTTGGTCGGTTGGAGGAGGTTGGTGATATCGTAGGTTTCGTAAAGGCAGGTTTTTTCGGTGTCGGTCCAGCCTGGCGTGAGCAAGCCTTCGGTGACTGGCCGGCCGTTAACCGTAACCTGACAACTGCCTTGTCCGCTCACATGAACGATGGCGCGGCGCAGACGCGGACGGACGAGGAAATCGCGACGCAGGAGTAAGGTATCGGAAGAGCGCGGATTGACGCCGGGGAGGCCGAGCCCATCGGTCACAGCGGCGGCAGCAAAAGGCGGTTTTTCAATGCTATCGCTGGCGGTGACCTTGGCCCCGGCGGCAATATTGCGATCACCGGAATAAACGACGATCTGGCTGAGCCCGAGGCAATGGACGCCGCCGATGTCGCGCAGTTTGGTGGCGGTCAGGCGTAGGTAGCGCGCGGATACATTTTTGACCGGAAAATCGAGCCGGCGAAACCAGATGTTAGGCGGTGTGACCGTGTGATCGGCGAGGGTGACGGCGCCAGCCATGTCGGCGGAAGAGGACGCCTCGATTTTAAAATAGTAGGGGAAGCCGAGGCGTTCGCTGACGCCCTGTTCGAGGGCGAGAAGGTGCACGGAGTCGATGGACTGGTCGGCGCCGAGATCGATTTGGATCCATTTGGTGGTTTCGGCGCGGGGGGCTTCCTCGGAACGATAGCCGATGGCCGGCCGGACCCATTTGAGCAAATCGGGATCGGTGATCCATTGGGCTCCGCACCAATCTTTTTCGGTGAGAAGACCCATCGTGAACGTCGCGGTTTTGCTCCAAGCAGTTGGTTTTCCTTTGCGATCCCAAAGCTGGACCTTCCAAAAAATCTGCTGGCTGGAGGCGAGGAGCTTTCCTTTCCAGGAAAGATTAATGCAATCGGCCGAGTTGATTTTGCCGGTATCCCAGAGGTCGCCGCGGTCTTGTTCTAGCATCCCGGCGGAACTGGAGGCTATGATACGGTAAGCAGTTTGAAGCTGGCCGGGCTCGTCGGATTGCATCTGCCAGCTCAAGTGCGGGGAAGGGGAATCGACCCCCAAGGGGTCGGTGCCGGAATCGCAACGAAGCACAACAGGCAGAACGGCCGCGCCGGCGTTGAGGTGGAGAGTGAAACAAGCCAGAATGAAGAAGAGCTTCGAGGCGCGCATTTTCATAAAAGGGCTAGACTGGAGGTCCCAGGGACGGTTCCGCAAAGCCAAACTCCCGTGACAGTTCGAGGCGGTTTTGTTTCCGGGGAAGCGGTTCCCCTGGCTGGAGGCAAGCGCGGAAAACGGAGGGGCAGGCGATTTCGTGATTCCCGCCAGCACCGCGGGGCGTATAGTGGCGGGCTGATGTTTACCGGAATCATCGAAGAAACAGGTCGTGTAGAGAGTTTCGTGCAAGGCGCGAACTCGTGGCGTCTGCGCATCGCGGCGAAAGCTGTGCTGCAAAATCTGGCGCTCGGCGACAGCATCGCGGTCAATGGCTGCTGTCTCACCGCGACGAAATTCGACGCGGGCATACTTGAATTCGATGTATTGGAAGAATCGCGACGGCTGACGAATTTCTCCACGATCGGTGCCGGTGCGGCGGTGAATTTGGAGCGTAGTCTGCGGTTCGACGGCAAGGTCGGCGGGCACTTTGTGACCGGTCATGTCGATGGATTGGGAAAAATCGAGATCTTTGAACAGCGCGGCAAAGACCATTTTCTCAAGATCCGTGGACCGCTCGGTTGCGGACGTTATCTGGTGCACAAGGGCAGTATCGCGATCGACGGCATCTCGCTCACGGTCGCGGAGACAGAGGGTGACACGCTTGCGGTATGGCTGATCCCCCATACAATCGCCGTGACAAACCTTCATACAAAATGCGCGGGCGGCCTGGTAAATTTGGAGTTCGACTTGTTAGGCAAGTATGCGGAAAAGCTGCTTGCCCCCCGCATTCCCGTTGCTTGAACCATGCGCGCTTCGCTCAACGCTCTTACCGACGAACTCAAGCGTCTGAAAGCCTCGGGCGTGAAATCGGTCGTCGTATCGGACGAGAGCTTGGCGCGTTTGAAAAAGATTGTTCAAGCCCGGGGGAAATCCGCGGCTTCCGCGCCTGCACGCGAACCGGTTGCACCCGGTCCGATTTCGACGATGGAGACGACTACGGCTCCGACGAAACCACAACCTCAGCCTATCGCCAGTTTCGAGCCGGTGGCAAAGGCCTTTGTCGTTAAACCATTGCCTTCTTCGACCGAAACCTTTCCTCCGGCGCCAAAAGTGGTGCTGCCGGCCGGCGACAAGAAAAAGCGCTGGAATGCGCTGCTGCAGATGGTGCTCAACGACCCGGTTTGCAAGTCTCACGTTCGCCCTGGCAAAAAAGTCGTGCTTGGCGTGGGCGATCTTGATGCGCGGATCTTTTTCTGCGGCGAAGCGCCCGGAGCGGAGGAGGAAGAGCAAGGCGAGCCGTTTGTTGGACCTGCCGGACAGTTGTTGACCAAGATGATTCAGGGCATGGGCCTGAAACGCAGCGACGTTTATATTGGCAACATCATGAACTGGCGGCCGCAATTGCCTCTGTCTGGCGGTGGCGCGCAGATCGGTAACCGCCCACCCACACCCGATGAGATGGCTTATTGCCTGCCTTACCTGAAGGCACAGCTCGAAGTGGTGAAGCCGGAGATTATCGTGGCGCTCGGCGCGACCGCCGCGACCGGGCTGTTTGGTGCGGGGTCATTTAAAACTTTGGGAGAAATTCGGTCCAAATGGAAACTGTTTGACGAAATACCGGTCATGGTGACGTACCATCCGTCTTACATTTTACGCAACCCGACCAACCGCTCCAAACGGGCGATTTGGGAAGATTTGCTAAAAGTTATGGAACGTGCCTCACTGCCCATCTCGGAAAAACAACGGAATTTCTTCTTGGAAAAATGAAACGCCTGACGCTCGCCGTCCTTCTCTGCCTGAGCCCCTTCAAAAGCGCCATTGCCGCGGTGCCGTTCGATTTTGAAGTGCTGCAATTTCGCGCCAAGACGCTTGCGGCCAGCCCCTATGTGCCCCGCGCCTCGCGCGTGCCGAAGGAACTTCAGGATCTTTCCTACGACGACTACCGTATGATTCGTTTCGATACGAATCGTGCCTGGTGGAAACGCGAGCAGCTGCCCTTCCAACTTCAGTTTTTCCATCCAGGCTTTATCTACAACAAGACTGTTCAGGTTTCCGAAATTCAGAATGGCGAAGCGGACCTGATCGATTTCAGCGCGAAATTTTTCGAATACAACATGAAGGCCCGCTCGATCGGGCGCATCCCGTCCGACATGGGCTTTACGGGCTTTCGCGTGCACTATGCGCTGAACAACCCGAACTACCTCGATGAACTAGCCGTGTTTCAGGGTGCGAGTTATTTCCGGGCTTTGGGTCAGGCGATGCGTTATGGCATGTCGGCACGCGGTCTGGCGCTCAATACGGCTGAGGCGCCGGCCGAGGAATTCCCCATTTTTGAGGAATTCTGGGTTGTAAGACCGCAGACCGACTCGAAGGAACTGACCGTTTACGCGCTACTGGACAGCCCGAGTGTGGCTGGCGCTTATCGTTTCATTATAAAGCCCGGTCAGGCGACGGTGATGCAGGTGCGTTGCGCAATATACCAGCGCGCTGGTTCGGCTATCAAAGCCTTCGGCGTGGCCCCGCTCACAAGCATGTTCTGGCACGGCGAGAATTCTGCGAGCAAGGAAGGCGATTTGCGTCCTGAGGTGCATGATTCGGACGGCCTAATGCTCGAACGTGGTAGTGGCGAATGGTTGTGGCGTCCGCTGGTCAACCCGACCGGAGTCCGTGTGACCTCTTTCAACGACGAAAACCCCAAAGGCTTTGGCCTTGTGCAGCGCGACCGGAATTTCTCCAGTTACGAAGACATGGAAGCCGCTTACCACCTGCGGCCCAGCGTGTGGGTCGAACCGACCGGCGCTTGGGGACGTGGTGCGGTACGGTTGGTTGAGCTTCCGACTCCGGATGAAACAAATGATAACATTGTGGCCTTCTGGGTGCCGGAAAAACTTCCGGCGGTGGGCGAACCGATCGAATTTGAATACAAACTTCACTGGTTCATCGAAGGTTCGGGCGGCAAAAAACCGCCGGCAGGCTACGCTGTAGCCACGCGAATTGGTCATTCCAAGACGCATGAACGCGATCTGGAACGGTTCTGGGTGGATTTCGATAGCCCGGTTTTGCGCAACCGTTCGGCGGACTCAGGCATTCAAGCCATTGTCTCGGTCGGCGAAGGTGCAACCCTGGTTCACCAGAGTCTGCAAAAGAATAATTTTAACGGCACCTGGCGCGTCGCTTTTTCCATCAAACCTGATGGCAGCGGAAAGCCGGTGGAACTCCGTTGCTTCTTGAAACGCGAGCCCCATATCCTAACCGAGACATGGAGCTACCTTTGGAACCAGTCGACGCCCCGCTAAGCAGTTTTCGTCCCCGCACCGGGACGATGGAGGCGTGGAACGCGGCCTATGTGCGCGTTGAGGATTACCTGCGTGCGCATCGGACACATAATCGTCTGCACCAAAGCCGGCTCATTCAAGCCGTGCTCGAGCGTGCCGCGCGGCGCCACGCGCAAAATCCCGCGATCGAGCCCACGACGCTCGCCGCCGAGGAATGTGAGGCGATGATGGCGGCGTGGTTCAGGGAAATTCTTGCAGACAAAGATCTGCCTGACGACCGCGTGCCGGCTGCGGGCCGCGTGGCTCTGCTGCTTTCCGACGGCCCCGAAAAATGGCCCTACGCGTTTCTGCAACGCGAAACCATTCCCGAAGAATTCAGAAAGGCGATGCGGGCAAGTTCGATGGAGGCCGGGCCGGATATGTCCGTCTCCAACATGGTTCCGCGTCAGATCGATCTTGGTGCGATCAGTGAGGCGGCGGGTGAAACCCTCGAGCAGATCGAGAGAATTCCCATCCTGAGCACGCTCTTGCTTTGGGCTCTCTTTGTAGCCGCTCTCGCCAGTATTTTCTACCTAACGCGCTGAAGACGACCACGCCGACCCATGCGCATCATCAACGCAGATTTTATTGACCCAAAGCGACTGAAGCGCCGCCGTTTCATGTTTTTCACGGCGGTCTTTATTCTGACCAGTCTTGCGACGTGGTTTCTCGCGGACCTTTTCTGGCAGAACGACAAAATCCGTGGAGTCGAATGGCCTTTGCTCGCGCTGTTCGTGATTTTGTTTTCGCAGATCGCCGTCGGCTTCGTGACGGCGTTGATCGGCTTCTACGTGATCAACCGCGGTGGCGACAGTCGCCTCATCACCAAAACGGTCAAACCCGACGAGGACATTTCGCTCGCCAGCACGGCGATCGTCATGCCGGTGTTCAACGAGGACGTCAGCCGCGTGTTCGAGGCGCTCCGTGTGATTTATCGCTCGGTGGAGGCGACAAAGAAACTGGAGCACTTCGACTTTTTCATCCTCAGCGATTCCACAAAGCCGAACCAATGGATCCAGGAAGAGGTCGCCTGGGTCGAGCTCTGCAAACAGGTTGGCGGCTTCGGGCGGATCTTTTACCGCAAGCGCCGTCAGCAGATCAACAAGAAGGCGGGCAACGTTGCCGACTTTCTGCGCCGCTGGGGTAAAAATTACCGCTATATGGTGGTTTTGGACGCCGATAGCGTCATGAGTGGCCAGGCGTTGGTCGATCTGGTGGCGACCATGCAGAAGAATCCCACGGTCGGCATCATCCAGACCGCGCCGCGGTTGGTTAACGGCGAGACTTTTTACGCGCGCCTGCAACAGTTTTCCAACCGCCTCTACAGTCCACTCTTTCTAGCCGGCTTGAATTACTGGCAGCAGTACGACGGCAATTATTGGGGTCACAACGCGATCATTCGCGTGCAGCCGTTCATCGACCATTGTGCGCTGCCAAGTCTTCCCGGTAGCGAGCCGTTCGGTGGACGTATTCTCAGCCACGATTTTGTGGAGGCCGCACTGATGCGCAAGGCGGGGTGGGGCGTCTGGCTGGCGCCCGACATTGAGGGCACCTACGAGGAGGGACCGCCGACGTTGATCGACAGCGCGAAGCGCGACCGGCGCTGGTGTCAGGGCAACATGCAGCACAGCTGGCTGCTCTTCGCGAAAGGCTTCCGTCCGGTCAACCGCTTCCATCTTTTCATGGGAGTGATGGCCTATGTGTCGTCGCCGCTCTGGCTGCTTTTCCTGCTGTTGAGCACCATTCACGTCTTCAATCTCGTGCGTTTCCCGTCGGCCGGGCATCTGCGGCCTGAGATCATGACTTCAATTTTTGGATACATGCTGGAGGTGCCGGAGGCGTTTACGCTCTTCGTGCTGACGATGCTGCTGCTTTTTCTGCCGAAATTCATCAGTGTCTTCCTAACCGTGCAGAAAAAGGCCGAAGCAGAGCGTTTTGGCGGTCGTGTGCAGGTGGTATTGTCAGCCCTGCTCGAAATTGCGATTTCCACGCTGCTGGCGCCCATCAACATGCTTTTCAACAGCAAGTTCGTGCTCTTTATTTTGCTCGGGCAAGGAGTGAACTGGGTGACACAAAACCGGGGTGGCGACGACGGCACGGACTGGCGCGAGGCGATCCTTACTCACGGGCCGCAGATGGTTTTCGGGCTTGTTTGGGGTGCGTCTTCCTTCGTGATCTGGCCGGCTTACTTTTGGTGGTTGAGCCCGGTTTTGGCTGGCATCGTTTTTTCAATCCCACTGTCGATTGCCTTGAGCAAGCCGAGTTTTGGGCGACAGTTGCTGCGCTGGGGCATGTTCATGACCCCGGAAGAGGCGAATCCGCCATATGAATTGAAACGGTTGAAGACGAACCTGGACGAATGCTACAAACACATGCAGCCAATCGAGGTGTTGCGCGCCGATTATGGCCTGCTGCAGGCGGTGCTCGATCCCTACATCAATGCGGTGCACGTTTCATTGTTACGTCAGCGCAGGCCGAGCGAGGAATCGCGCGATTATTTCCTGCAACTGCGCGTTCGATTGCTGCGGGACGGACCGGCGGAATTTACGACCAAGGAAAAAATGGCGCTGTTGCTGGATGCCGAATCGATGATCTGGTTGCACCGCGAGCTTTGGCGTGTTCCAGCTCAATCGCTCGCCGAATGGTGGCGGCTGGCCGTGCGTCAGTATAACGTGCTTACGACCGCGCCCACAACCGCTTTGTACCGCTAAATAGATTCTACGGACAATTTCAGTCCGGAAAATTCAGGCCTTGTTGACGGTGTACTTTTCCAGTTCCGCCTTGGCGATGGCGAACTCGCTCACGAGATCCGCGATCAACGGATCGAGACCGTCCAAACCGCTGTTGCGCGACTGGTGCTCCAGTTTCTCGGCGGTGGCGCGCACCCGAGTGGCGCCGAGGTTGCTGGCGCTGCCTTTGATGCTATGAGCGGCGCGGGTGAACTTGGGCTGATCATAGGAGGTCAGGCACTGTTTGAGCTCCGCGATGCGCTCGGGGGTGTCTTCCAAAAAAATGCCGATGATATCCTTCAGAAAGGCGTCTTCGTCGCCGGGGTTGAGTGCGCGGAGGTTTTCGATGGCCTCGGGGTCAATGGGGAGTTCGGTCGACATGGGTAACCTTTCTGGAATTTGGCGGACGGAAAATTTTCGTCGAGTTTAAGTGTTTCGAAAAAACAAAAATGAGTTAACCGACCCATTCGACTGAGGTGTTTTCCTCGACTTGTTCGATGGTGGTAAGGCCGAGCAGAACTTTTTTCAGGGCGTCGTAGCGCAGCGGCTTGTACCCAACTTTCGCGGCGGCGCGGGTGATCTCCTGCGCGCTTTTTCTATCCGAGATCATGGTGCGAATTTCTTCGGTGATAAGAACGAGTTCATGAAAGGCTACCCGGCCCTTGTAACCCGTCCCGCGGCAACTGGGGCAACCGCGACCACGGTAGAATGTCACATCGTTATCGGCAAGGCCGTCATCGTGAAAATAGCGTTGCAGGGTTTCCCGCGTGGGAGTGTACGGCTCCTTGCAGCTTTCGCAGATGCGGGCGACGAGGCGCTGGGCGAGCACGCCAATGACCGAGGGCGCAACCATGTAGGGTTCGACCCCGATTTCCATCAACCGCACGATAGCTTGCGCGGCCGTGTTGGTGTGGAGCGTCGCAAAAACAATATGGCCGGTTAGCGCGGCTTCCGTTGCGATTTTGGCGGTTTCGAGATCGCGAATTTCACCGACCAGAATGGCATCCGGATCCTGACGGAGGAGGGAACGCAGGATGGTGGAAAACTTCAGATCGATGTGGGAATTGACCTGCGTCTGCGTGACACCGTCGAGCTGGATTTCCACCGGATCCTCGATTGTCGATATATTGATGTTCGGCGTGTTGATCTCGTGGAGCGCGGCGTAAAGTGTCGTTGTTTTTCCCGAACCGGTGGGACCCGTGACAAAAATGATGCCGTTTGGATTCTGGATGAGCTGCTTGAACGGCTGCAGGACCGATTGCGAGATCATCATCTTGTCGAGGGTGAGCATCGACTTGCGCCCGGTCATGGCGAGGATGCGGATGACGGCTTTTTCGCCATAGGCAGACGGAATGCAGGAAAAACGGAAGTTCGCGGTCAGGCTGCCGATCGGCATCGAAAAACGTCCATCCTGGGGAAAACGCGACTCGGCGATATTGAGGCTGCACTGGATCTTGAGGCGTGAAATGATGGCGCGATGGAGCTTGCGCGAGTAGGTGAAAATCTCGCGGAGCATGCCATCGACGCGGAAACGCACGCGGGAAATATTTTCCTGGGGTTCGATATGAATGTCCGTTGCGCGTTCACGAAGGGCGAAGTGAATGATTTCCTCAACTATCTGAATGAGGGAATCGGCGTTCGCGAGCTGGGCGATCTTGTCGGCGGCGAGCTCTGGATCGGTGAAAAGGCGGGAGCGTTCGAGTTCGTTGAGACTTTCCTCGAGGCTTTTGTCGGAAGAGTAGCTGATGACGATGGCGTCGTCGATGTCGTGCGGGAGCGCGAAGACGGGGCTGATGGGAATCTGCGCGATCTGCGAAAGGCGTTTTACGAGCTCCGCATCGTCGGGCGCGGCCATCGCGGTGGTGAGCACGCCATTGAAGACGTAGAGGCCGATGGCGCGGGCTTTTTTGGCGATTTCAACGGGGATTTTATCGATGGCCTCGTCGGTGATAAGGGAGGCAAAGGGATCGACGTGGGCGAAGCCGAGGCCGTCGGCCCAGATGCGGCAGGCATCGTCCTTTGTGGCATATTTTCGATCGATCACTTCTTGGAGCAAAGCCGTGGTTATGCCATGCTGCTGGGCAAGGGCATCGACCTCGTCCTTGTAATCGAAATGCGGCAGCTGTTTGAGCTGCTCGAGAAACTGCGTGTTACTCGGGTTTGCCACGGCGGCGCCTTTGCTTGGATTGGAAGAGATTACCGATGTCGGCTTGTTGCAGTTTTTCCATGGCGAGCGTGCCGGTGGCACGTTCGAGTTTGAGTTCAGCCAGGAGCTCGGGGAGCGAGTATTTGACCATCTCGATCGGATGCGGTCTGACCGGAGTAGTGGAGTTGTGCGGATGAGCGCTCATGGCTGGTTACTCGGCGCTGAAGCACTCGGCGATCGTGGCCCGGAGTGAGGCGAGGATTTCGTCCTTGGGCGTGTCTTTGCGGATGTAATTGTCGGCTCCGAGATTGAGAGCCTCCTCGACCGTCTGCCGGTTGGCGAGCGAGGTGAGCATGACGACGACACAGTCAGTGGAAAGGGTGCGAATTTCCCGTAGCGTTTGAATGCCGTCCTGGATGGGCATGTTAACGTCGAGCAGAACCATATTGGGTTGCGCGCTTTTGAAAACCTCCACCGCGTCCCTGCCATTGGACGCCTCCATGATGGACGTGGCGCCGAGCTGTTTCAGGATGAGCGCAATGAATTTCCGCACGTGGGCTTCGTCGTCGACGAGAAGAATTTTACCTTCGTATTTCATGGGTTCAGGCGGGAAGCATGATTGAAAATTCGCAGCCGCCATGAGGCAGATTTGTGGCGGTGATGGCACCGCGATGGGCTTCAACAATCTTGCGACAGATGGCGAGGCCGAGGCCGGTGGCTTTTTCGCCGCCGGTGGGTTTGGAGGAAAGCGTGACGAAGTCCTTGAAGAGCTGATGGCGTTCGCTCTCGGGAATTCCGGGGCCCTGATCTTGCACCGCCACGGTGTACGCGGGATGAAAGCCGGAGATGCGCACGTTGATCGTGGAACCCGGGGGAGAATATTTCACGGCGTTGCTTAACAGATTGTCCATGACCTGCTTTATCTTGGCCTGATCCATTCTCACTATCGGCGCTTCGTAAGGCGGACTGTAGACGATCTTGGTGTTTTTCTTGGTGGCGTTGATGTTGTTCAGGTAAACCGCCTTTTCCACGAGTTCGGCCAGGCTGTGCGGCTCCTTTTGCACCTTCAGTTCGCCGGCCTCGATCGTGGCGACGTCGAGCAGTTCGTTGAGCAACGTCAGCATGGACTGGCTGGTATCGAGAATCGTATTGGCGAGGTCGAGTTGATCGGGAGTGAGCTGGCCCACGGTGCCGTCGGTCAGAAATTCCGCCAGGCCGCGAATCGAAGCCAGGGGATTGCGCAGGTCGTGCGCCGCCATGCCGAGGAGTTTATTTTTCGCTTGATTAGCGGTTTTTAATTGGTCGACCAATGCCTTTTGGTGCTCGATGAGCAGCTTGTTCTGCAAATGGGTGCGGATGCGGGCCAGGGATTCCTTGCGACGGAAGGGTTTTGGAAGGTAGTCGACGCCACCCGCGGCCAAACCTTCGACGATATCGTCGGACTCGGTTTTTGCAGTGATGAAAATGACGGGCGCGGCATTGTCGCCGTGGCGGGTGCGAAGCTCGCGGCAAACGGCGAAACCATCGATTCCCGGCAAAACCACGTCCATGAGCACGAGGTCGGGTTTGAACTCGTCGTAAAGCGTCAAAGCCTCTTCGCCCGAAGAACCTTCCTGGGTAACATAACCCTCCGATTGGAGAATGCTGCTCAGGATCTTTATATTCATCCGGTCGTCATCGATCATCAGAATCTTACGTCCTTTGAGACTTAACGCCTTCTTTTGCTCCATGGCGGCACGTGCTGCGGGGGATGGCGCCCCAAAGCCAAAGGGAAGGGTTCCTGCGGTTAACTGCATGACGTTTGACGGTGCGGTGAAGAGAGTTCCCTACGTTGGTCGTCACAGATTAAGGAAACTTAAGTTGGTTCTCATATCATGAAATGCGGATACGTTGATATTAGACTTGCCCGCCTCCGAGCCGATGGTTTTAACCCTCCTTTATCTTATGGCAAAATCCTTTGTTTTCTCTTCCGAATCTGTTGGTGAAGGTCACCCCGACAAGGTCGCTGACCTCATTTCTGACAGCGTCCTCGACGCCTGCCTCGCCCAAGACAAGTACTCGCGTGTCGCCTGCGAGACCATGGTGAAATCCAACATGGTCATTCTCGCCGGTGAAATCACCACCAAGGCCAAGCTTAACTACGAATCAATTGTCCGGGCTGCGATCCGGGACATTGGCTACGTCAATAACGACGACGTTTTCCACGCCGACTGTGTATTCATAAACAACTACCTGACGAAGCAGTCGCCCGATATTTCGCAGGGCGTCGACGCCAAAAAAGCCAAGGGCAAGAAGACCGCCGAGCAGGGCGCCGGCGACCAGGGCCTCATGTTCGGCTTCGCTTGCAACGAAACGCCCGAGCTTATGCCGACGCCGATCATGTTCGCCCACCGCCTCGGCCGCGAGCTGACCAAGATCCGCAAGAGCGGCAAGGTCGCCTGGCTCCGCCCGGACGCGAAGTCCCAAGTTTCCATCCGCTATGAAGACGGCAAGCCCGTCGCGGTCGAAAACGTCGTTATCTCCACGCAGCACACCGCCGACGTCGCGCACGGCACGATTGAGGACTACCTCATCGAAAACGTGATCAAGAAGGTCATCCCGAAACGTTTGCTCACCGACAAAACCGAGTATCTCATCAACCCGACCGGTCGCTTCGTCGTCGGTGGTCCGCAGGGCGACTCCGGCCTCACCGGTCGCAAGATCATCGTCGACTCCTACGGTGGCTGGGGCCGTCATGGTGGCGGCGCCTTCTCCGGCAAGGATCCGTCGAAGGTCGATCGCTCGGCCGCCTACATGTGCCGCTGGGTCGCGAAGAACATCGTCGCCGCCGGCCTCGCCGACGCCGTCGAACTCCAGCTCGCCTACGCTATTGGTCATCCCGAGCCGGTCAGCGTCTACGTTGACACGCAGGGCACGGGCAAAGTGGACGACGTGAAGATCGCCAAAGCGGTCACCAAGGTCTTCGGCTTCAAGCCCGCCCAGATCGTCGAGCAGCTCAATCTCCTCCGCCCGATCTACCGCGAGACGACCAACTACGGCCACTTCGGCAAAGCCAGCCTCCCGTGGGAACAGACCAACAAGGCCGCCGCCCTCAAAGCCGCCATCAAATAACCCGCGCTCCGCGCGACAACCTTCATCAAAATGGTTTCTACACTCTCTGCGCCGACCAAGGCGCAACAGGATTATCACGTTAAAGACATCTCCCTCGCCGACTGGGGCCGGAAAGAAATTTCCGTCGCCGAACACGAAATGCCCGGCCTTATGTCCGTGCGCAAAAAGTTCGGCCCGTCCAAGCCCCTGAAAGGCGTACGCGTCACTGGCTCGCTCCACATGACGATCCAGACCGCCGTCCTCATCGAGACGTTGGTCGAACTCGGCGCCTCCGTGCGCTGGGCGTCGTGCAACATCTTCTCGACGCAGGACCACGCCGCTTCGGCCATCGCCAAGGCCGGTGTCCCGGTCTTCGCTTGGAAAGGCGAAACGCTCGAAGAGTACTGGGATCTTACGTGGAAAGCCCTCAGCCACCCGAATGGCACCGGCCCGCAACTCGTCGTCGACGACGGCGGCGACGTCACGCTCCTGCTTCACAAAGGCTACGAGCTCGAAAAAGGTAGTGACTGGGTGAATACCGCTTCCGGTTCGCACGAAGAGCAGGTCATCAAAAACCTTCTCAAGCGCATCCACAAGGAACAGCCCGGCATATTCACCGCGATGGTGAAGGAATGGCGCGGCGTCTCCGAGGAAACTACCACGGGCGTCCACCGCCTCTACCAGCTCCACGAACAGGGCAAGCTCCTCGTCCCATCGATCAACGTCAACGACTCCGTCACGAAGTCGAAATTCGACAACCTTTACGGTTGCCGCGAATCTCTCGCCGACGGACTCAAGCGCGCCACCGACGTCATGATCGCCGGCAAAGTCGCCTGCGTCTGCGGTTATGGTGACGTAGGCAAAGGTTCGGCTTTTTCGCTCAAAGGTTTCGGTGCCCGTGTCATCGTCACCGAGATCGATCCCATCAACGCCCTTCAAGCCGCGATGGAAGGTTTCGAAGTCAATACAATCGAGAGCACGCTCGGCGTCGCGGACATTTACGTCACGACGACCGGCAACTGCGACATCATCACGCTGGAACACATGCAGCAGATGAAGGACCAGGCCATCGTTTGTAACATCGGCCATTTCGACAACGAGATCCAGGTCGACCAGCTCTACAAAGCTCCCGGCGTGAAGCGCGTCACGATCAAGCCGCAGTACGACATGTTCACGTTCCCCAAAGGTAACAGCATCTACCTGCTCGCCGAAGGCCGCCTCGTGAACCTCGGCTGCGCAACGGGCCACCCGTCGTTCGTCATGTCAAACAGCTTCACGAACCAGACGCTTGCCCAGCTCGATCTCTGGAAAAACAAGGACACCTACAAGATCGGCGTCTATCGTTTGCCGAAGCACCTCGACGAAGAAGTCGCCCGGCTGCACTTGGAAAAAATCGGTGTGAAGCTCACGAAACTCACCGAGAAACAAGCCAAGTACCTCGGAGTCCCGGTCGAAGGCCCTTACAAGCCCGAACACTACCGGTACTAAACCGATATACAGAACTAATATCCAAACGCGTGGCCTCTCGCCGCGCGTTTTTTTATTTTCTATTTCTGAATCGGGAACCCGGCTCAGAAGTGCAATTTCATGCGTTCAGGCCGTGAGTTTTTCGGCCTGCGCAGCGTCATGAAGTTATGTTCACTCCATGCAGTCTTTGTGTTTTTTTTGAGTGAGATCGGAGAGGGCGGCTTGAATTTGGGCGCGAACGCGGACGTTGCTCAGTTCTTCAGCGAGGCTATGGATGATGATCGAAAGAAGCATGTCGCGGGTGGCTTTGGGCGTTTTCCCATGAAGCGAAGTGCGGGCATTATTACCGGACCATTCACGCAGCTCTTGGCGCACGGCGGAGAGGCTGTCGAAGGTGACGTCTTGCAGAAGTTTCATCGGTGGTTGGATCTGGGTTCTGTGAGCTGAAGCTGGTGTGGTTGTTGGTATATATATATTAGGAATTTTCGGCGGGTTGTTTCAGAAAAAGTGAACCGAAGTGGATACGACTGCGCCGGGCGGATGTTTGTTTTTGTACAAAAAAAGGCCGGCATCGTAAGACGCCGGCCTCGGAAAGACGCAAGATGCGTTGAGATTATTTGGCTTTGCTGAGCTTTTCCCCAGCAGCGTGCGCGAGTTTAATTGCACCTGCTTTGATCTCGGCGACGCCCGGTGTTTTTGGAGGGAGGGCCTTGATCAGTTTTAGGACTTGGGCGGCAACAAGCGCCTCTTGCAGGCCGGGCAGGGTTTTGCCTGCGGCAGCGGTTGAACTGGGGGCGAGAAGGAATGTTTCGCCCGGATTTTCTGGTGGCGGTACTTCGTCTGGCATAGCGTTTTGGCGGGTTGACTGTTTGGATGGATTCTAACGGAGAATGGGTGGAGGGCAGGTCATCGCCAATTGAGGCCAAGGTTGTTCAATTCATTCCTCAGTTCCTGGAGGTTCCAGAGGACGAGGGAATTGTCCAAGCCATGCAGCGCCAGTTGCGAACCGTCGGGTGAAAATTTAAGTCGGCTGGCAGTCGCGGGGAGAATACGCTGCTCCAGCATCGCGAGCAGTTCTCCGGAGGGCAGCGCGAGGATTGCAGTCTGATCGAGTATCCGCACGGCTAAGAACCGTTCATCGTAAGAGAATGAAATGGCCGATGCTTTCTCCTCAATTTCGCGGGGTAATGCGGGGCCTTTGGTCCAATGCTCGGTTTCCCAAAGGATATTTTCGGATTTCCCCGTCACGCCCAGCCATCGACCGCTGGGACTGAAGGTGATTGTACCTCCTTGGACGCCCGAGAGCTCAGCGATTTTTTCAGCTGTGGCTAACGACCAGATGGTGTGCGTGCGATTTAGATAGGCTATGACGGCCCATTTTTTATTGGGGCTTATCGCGAGGTCTTGGATCGCTTGGGCGTTGTCCACGCAAAGAAGGGTTTTGCCTGTGGCGTGGTCCCAGACGATGCCCTTGGTCTCTTTATCGGAAGTCAGGCCGAAATAGGCGGAGCCATCGTAGGATGCCGCGCCGAATGCGTAGGTCGCCCACTCTGACTGTGGGTCGCCGAGCGATATTTCGAACTTCTCGCCTTTATACGAATACCGATGGAAAGAGAGCCCTGACTTGCGGGAAAGCACAGCCAGTGTCTGGTTGTCGGCGAGAAACCGGAGAGAAGTCTGGGTCGCGGAGGGGAGGGATATCGTGGACAGAGGCAATCCTTTCTTTGCGTCAACTATTTGAACGGAATTGATGGATGCCCTGGCGAGAAGCTTCGAGTCGGGAGAAAAATCGAGAGAGCTGACTTTTTGCGTTTGTTCGTTGGTTGAGGACGGTGCAAATGTCATGCAGATCCGGCGGAGCCCGACGATTTCGTTAATTTTGGCGGACTGGCCCGAAAACGTGCCGAGAAATCGGTCATCGGGAGAAAAGTTGGCAGCGCTCTCGGAGCCGTGGCCCGCGGCTTCAACCAGTTGAGTCAAGGTTCGCACGTCCCAAAGACGCAGAGTGAATTCGCCCGAATTGGAGACGATCATGTCGCTCCGATGATTGAAGGCGATTTTTGCTGGCGGCTGGCGATGTCCAATCAACGATCCGACATTTTGCCAGTCGCTTGTGCGAAAGATTTGGATTGAGTAATCGGAGCAACCAACGGCCAGCCACTGCAAATCGGGACTCCAAGCGAAGCAACTCGGATACGAATTCAACGCCACCTTTGCAACGGGCTCGTCGTCTTTGAAAGACCAGAGGTAGAAAAATTTCTCTTTGTAAGGGACCTGTGTCGGAATGGGAGCGTCGAACACTGCAAGTCGATTGTCGGGAGAGATGGCAATTTGTTCTGGATGGATGGTTTTGGTTGTGGCGATTGTTTTGGCCGTGAGCAGGTCGATCACGTCAACGCCGTCGCTCGAGCCCAGGGATAGCAACGTCTCGTCCTGCGAGAACATGCAATCGGCCGAGGTGTATCCGATCTGGCGGGGAATTTTCCGGTTTGGAAAAAGGGCAACTCGACGTCCTGTGGCGCACTCATAAATGTACACGGCGTCGTCAGTACAACGGGCCGCAAGGTAGCGGGTGCCGCTGTGGATCAATGAGAGTATGGGCTTGCCCGCGCCTTTGATTATGCGCTGAGACTCGCCATTTTTTAGGCTCAGGATATTGATGTCTCCCTCCTCGGTGGCGACTGCAACGGTTTCGAGTTTTGTGTCGAACGCAGAGGGTTGTTGAAGGGGGGCTTTGCGAACTTTGAGGGACTTTGTTGTTTTGACGTCGACCAGCGTGAGGGCCGCGATGGCTTCATTGCGAAGCTCGATGCTGGGGCGGATCGCGGCGGCCTTTTTAATCGCTTCGAGGGCTTCGATGCGATGGCCGGCCTGGTTGGTCATGCGCGAGGCGCGGGCTTGGGCGAGGAGGGCATTATAGAGCTGTTCCACCGCGTCTTTTTCGGCGATGACGGCGCGTTTGCGCGCGGCGTTGATGTTGATGGCCGCGATGGTCGAACCAACGGCCAGAGCCGTGATGGCGGCGGCGAGGACGGCGCCGAGGGTGGCGGGCAAAGGATTGCGGCGGGCCCAACGCCAGAGTTGTTCGGCGGCGCTGACGGGACGGGCGCGGATTGGGCGGCCTTCGATCCAGTTTTCAAGATCCTGGGCGAGCGCGAGGGCTGTTTTGTATCTGGCCTCAGGTTCGCGTTCGAGGGCCTTGAGGCAGATGATCTCCAGATCGCGTGGAGTGTGGTTGACGATGGAAGATGGTTTGGCTGGGGTGCACTCGGACGCCTGCCGGAGGGTGTCGATGACGGATTCGCCGACGAACGGAGGGCGGCCGGTGAGAAGTTCGTAGAGAATGGCGCCGAGGCTGTAGATGTCGGCGGCGGTGGTGAGGCCTTTTTTTCCGCTGGCCTGTTCGGGTGCGATGTAGTGCGGCGTGCCCAGCACGGCGGAAGTGATGGTGAGGCGGCGATCGTCTTCGATCCATTTGGCGAGGCCGAAATCGCAGACATAGGGTTCGCCTGCGTCATCGAGGAGGATGTTGCCGGGCTTGAGATCGCGATGGAGGATGCCGTGCTCGTGGGCATGCTGGATGCCCCGGGAAATCTTGGCGAGAAGCTCGGCGCACTGGCGTGGATTGCCGAGATATTCGGGAAGGCGTTGCGCGAGGCTGCCGCCCGTGGCGAGCTTCATGCTGAAGAATGGAATACCGTCGTGCTCGCCGACCTCGTGAATGGGAAGAATATTGCGGTGATCGAGACTGGTGACAGCGCGGACTTCGGAGCGGAAGCGTTTGACCAAATCGGGCTCGTCGAGGTGATGCGCCTGAAGGATTTTCAGCGCGACGGTACGGCCGGTCACGTGGTCGCGGGCACGATAAACGGTGCCCATGCCGCCGCGGCCGAGTTCCTCGATGATATCAAAATGCGAGAACGCGCGGCCGAGCGACGGCGCGGGTTTTTCGTCCTCCCAGAACGCGTGTTCCTCGCCGCGGTCCTCCAAGTCGAGGGTGTTGGTGAGCAGGCAGGAGGGGCAAAGGCCGTCCAATTTTTCCGAGACAAAAACGAGTCCGCAGCGATGGCAGGTGCGTTCGGCTTTTGTCATGATGGGCGAGACACTCTGGATGGGTCAGCTGGTTGGCTTCGCAAGGACCGTCCGCAGGTGGCGCATTTCCTCGTCAATCTGGTCGGGGGAATCGACGGTCTTGGCGACTTCGCGGCGGAGGTGGGTGCGGAATTCGTGACGCAGACGGTGGACGCCGGTGCGCAGCGCGCCGGAAGACTGGTTGAGCGTGGCCGCGGCGTTTTCGTAGGCGCCAGCGGAAGGTTCGTCGACGAGGAAGGTTTTGAGGATGTTGAAAACGTCGCGTTTGCCTTTGCGGGCGAAATCTTTTTCCAGCTGGACGAGCGCGACCTCGACCGCGGCGACGGCCCATTCGCGTTCGAAAACGGCTTCCGCTGGCACGGGGGAGGCGGACTGGGAGGATTCGAATTTCAGCAAAACCTCCTGGTCGTCGATCGAGACCGGTTGGGACCCGCCGCCTCGTTTTTGGGCGCTATTGCGGGCGACCTCATTGGCCATGTGGTGCTGAAGCGACGCGAGCAGGTAGTTGCGAAATTTTCCCTTAAGCGGATCGGCCCGGGAGAGGGACTTGTTTTCGATCAAATGAAGGAAAAAGTTTTGGATGGTATCTTGTGCGTGGTGATGGTCGAGGCCACGCCGGCGAGCGAAGGAATAGAGCGGCTGCCAGTAGGTGCGACAAAGCTCGGCCAGGGCTTCGCCGGCGCCGGGAGCCTGGGTCTTCGCGGAAGCCAGCACGACGCTCCAACGGGTTGGCTCAAAGCGGGCCTGCGCGGATTTATTGGGCGTAAGCGGTGCGTCGTTATCCACAGTGCGCACTGTGCAAACTAATCTCGCGATTGTCGATAGACGACTTGGTCGTGAAATTGCATATAAATGGACACGGCGGAACGGGGCTGAATGGCCCAACTGTTGTGTGTCCGGTTGTCGCTGGAATCGCGGCTTGCGCACATATAGGTATTACGAATTCCGCGCTTTGTGTTACAAAGTTTCCGCAAAAATATGCGCCGCCGGCCACGTGGCGGGCAGGGAGTTGGGTTTTACGACTGTCTAGCGAACAAAAAACGGATTGTTGCGCCGTTCCTGGGCCACGGTCGTCAACGGCCCATGGCCGCAGGCGAGCATGGTGTCGTTGGGCAAAGTCATGATTTTTTTTATGTTGTTCTCGTAGGCGTCGGCGAAGGCGGTCGCGGTTCCACCCATCGAACAGGAGAACATCGAATCACCCACCACCGCCAAAGGCCAGGAGAGTCCTGTCACAAAATAGGTCGTGCCGCCCGGCGAGTGGCCCCAAGTCGATAGCGTCTTGACGGACATGGGCCCCACGTGGAAAAAAGCGTTTTCGGCAAAAGTTTTGGCACCGGGAAGCGAAACCGGTTCGCGCTCGCTCGCCCAGACTTCGCCCTTGGTTTCGGCCGCCAGCCGCGGCAGATCCGCGATGTGGTCCTCGTGGGTGTGGGTCAGGAAAATGTAGCGGACGTTCAGGCGATATTCACGGATGAATTCCAGCATGGGTTCGCAAGTGGCGCCCGTATCGAAGACCGCGGCGTGGCGCGACCGATCGTCCCAAATGATATAGCTGTTCACGGTCATGTCGTCCATCGGGGTGTTGAACGCCGTGAAACCCGTCGGAAAAACGGGAACCTGCGGATACCATTTTTTCTCCGCGAGGCGGACGAGGGCATCTCGATTCAAACGGAGATGGCTGGCGACCCGTCGCGCAACCGCTTCATTAAATTGACCGGCTTTCAGCGCTGCGACATCGCCGGGGCGGACATCGGCGCGGCGGGCGAGTTCGACGTCGTCGATTCCAAGGCCGCGTTGGGCCTTGGCGATAACGTCGTTGAAATTATCTTCTAGCGGGATGCGTCCCATGCGTGCGAGCTAGCGCAAGCGGCCCGGCGGGCGCAAGCGCAATGCCTTGCAGACAGATTTAACGTTCCGCGAACGACTCGTGTCCGCTTTGCCTTGCCAGCCACCCACAGAGTACGTTTTCTGCCATTCCCCCATGAATCCTTCCGAATACCTAACATCCTTATTTTCTCTAACCGGCAAAGTCGCTGTGGTCATCGGTGGCACCGGCGAACTTTGCGGCGCCATGGCTGAAGGCATGGCCGGTGCCGGCGCCGAAGTCGTCATCGTTGGCCGCAGCAAAGAAAAGGCCGATGCCCGCATCGCCAAGATCCAGGCCGCGGGAGGCAAAGCCTATTTCGTCGCCACGGAGGCGAGCAGCAAAACCGAGCTCGAACAGCTCCTGAAAACTGTCCTCGAGAAATCGGGGAAGGTCGATATCGTCGTCAATGGCGCCGGCGTTAATTCCGCCACGCCTTACTTTGAGATCACGGAGGACGAATTCGAGCGCATCATGAAGATCAATTTGAAGGGCGTTTTTCTCGGTTGCCAAGTGTTCGGCAAGTACCTTGTCGATCGCGGACAGGGCGGTTCGATCATCAACCTTGGCTCAATGTCGGGCGTGGTGCCGCTCTCGCGGGTTTTCACCTATTCCGCGAGCAAAGCCGCTGTCCACAACCTTTCGCTCAACCTCGCGCGCGAATGGGCCACGAAAAACGTCCGCGTCAACGTCCTTGTGCCCGGTTTCTTCCCGGCCGAGCAAAACCGCAAGATTCTCAGCCCCGAACGCGTGGCCAGCATCATGGGTCATACCCCGATGAAACGTTTCGGCGAAGCCAAGGAGCTGATTGGCGCGACCTTGCTCCTCGCGAGCGACGCCGGCTCATTCGTCACCGGTGATGAAATTATCGTCGACGGCGGTTATCACGCGATGACGATTTGAGGTTGATGAATTTTTGTTATAAGGCCGGAAGCTTTCGGGGCTTCCGGCCTTTTTTCTATCTATTGATCGGATCGGGCCTTCAGGTGGAGAGTGTAGATTGCCGACTCGATTTTCATACGACTCTAACGTGAGATCTTACTGTAGGAATCGACGCAATATAACTACCTACTAGAATACTACACCTGATGTATGCAGATGACTAAATTGAAGTATCAAATATAACACTTGCGTCTTTGTTAAGTTTATATTGGATTTCCCGCCTATGGTTACTGATAATGTTAAACAACTCCAAGCCGCCAGAGCGAAGGTGGCCGCACTCGAGCAGTCCATTGCCAAGGAACGGACGCAAAAATTGGCCAAACTGCCCGCCCAACTCGGCTTCGACAGCGTTGCTGATTTGATCGATGCTCTCAAACAGGTTGCTGGCGGTCGCAAGGCCGGCAAATCCGTCAAGGCCGGCAAATCCGGCAAACGTGCCAAGCGCGCGAAGATCACCCCCGAGGTGAAGGACAAGGTCAAGGAGGCCGTCAAGGCCGGCAAGACCGGCGCCGTGATCGCCAAGGATCTCGGCATCTCCCTCCCGAGCGTGCAGAACATCAAGAAAGAACTCGGCCTCGTCAAAAAACGCGGTTGATCCAACGTCAGTCTTTCAATCCAGCCCCCGGAAAAACCGGGGGCTTTTTTTCGCCCTTGCCTGAAGGGCCGTAACGCGAGTGCATGGGACAACGGCTGGCAAAATATGAACGCTTATATTCAGGCCAATACAAACGGACGCCTCCATTCGGCTGACGAGCCGTCGATTTCCCCGCTGAATCGTGGTTTTTTGTACGGCGATGCCATTTATGAAGTCTGGCGCACCTACCACGGCGTGGTTTTCGCCTGGCTGGAGCACGAACGTCGTCTCGAACGCTCCGCGCAGGCTTTGCATTTGAATCTGCCTTTTGCCGCTGAGCAGATGTTCGGTGAAATCAAAAAAACTTCCGAGGCATTTCGCGCGCGGGTGCCCTCGGCGGAGGAACTCTATATTCGCGTTCAAGTGACGCGTGGCACGGGCCAAATTGGACTCGATACCGCACTTGCCGAGAAAACCGACTTTACGATTCTCGTGCAGAAAAACGCGATTTTTCCACCGGAGAAGCTCGCCGCCGGGCTGCGTCTTTCCCTGGCCGATTTGCGGCGTAATCCGCCTGAGGCCCTCAATCCCGCGTGGAAGACAGGCAACTATCTCAACAATATACTTTGCTTGCGCGAGGCCCGGGCGCGCGGAGCCGATGAGGTTGTTATCGCCAACCTGGCAGGCGAAATCGCCGAAGCGGCGGTTAGTAATATCGCATTCATACGCGACGGCGTGGTGGTCACGCCACCGCTTTCCGCGGGCATTCTCGCCGGCATCACGAGGGAAATTCTGATCCGCGAGATCGCTCCCAAAGCGGGCGTGAAAGTAGTGGAAGAATCGATACGCCGACCTGCCGCGCATGCAGGAATGTTTTCTGCTTTCTTCCACCAAGGATCTGACGCCGGTTTCGGCAATCGACAATCATGCGTTCCATGTAGCACCTGATTCGGTAACGTTGCGCTTGAAAAAGGCGTTTTTGGACTACGCGAGGTCGTACGCTCGATCGCATCCTGAACTAAAATTGTAGACGGCGGAGGTGGTCCCTCGCGCAAAAGGCGTTGCGCTGACCAGTCGCCTGGCCATCGTTTTCAACTCACATGCCGCAAAAATTCGTCGTCATCATTGCCGGTGGAAAAGGAGAGCGCTTCTGGCCGCAAAGCCGCGCCCGCCGCCCCAAGCATCTGCTGCCCATCGTCGGGAAAAAACCGCTGCTGGTGCAAACGCTCGATCGCGTGAAATCGCTCGTGCCGGCGAAGAATATTTTTGTCATCACCAGCGCGATCCAGGAGGACGCGGTGCGCGAAGTCTGCTCCAAACTTCCGAAGGGAAACATTATTGCCGAACCAGTTGGCCGCGACACGGCGCCTGCGGTTGGGCTGGCGGCGGCCATTGTCGGTGCGCGCGACCCGAACGGCGTGTTTGCCGTGTTACCGGCGGACCACGTGATCCATGACGCGAAGTCCTATCAACGCGATCTGCGCGCAGCATTTGCCGCCGCGGAATCTGCATCGATGATGGTAACCATCGGCATCGCGCCCACCGAGCCCGCGACGGGTTTTGGCTATATCCAGCGAGGCGAGGTTTGGCGGAATTTCGAAGGTTTCGCGGTTTATAAAGTGAAGCGTTTTGTCGAAAAACCGACCTTGGAGGTGGCGAAAGGTTACATCGCTGGTGGCGACTACATGTGGAATGCCGGCATGTTTGTCTGGAGCGTCCCCGTAGTGGAGTCCGCGCTGGCGCAGCACGCTCCTGAACTTCACGCCGGTTTCAATCCGATCCGTGCGGCGCTGGCCAAACGCAAGGCGCTCGCTCCGGTGCTGAAGAAAGCATACCCGAAGTTGGAAAAAATTTCGGTCGATTACGCGCTGCTCGAAAAATCCAGCAACGTGATTGTGCTGCCTTCGTCCTTCGACTGGGACGATGTTGGCGCTTGGCCGGCAGTGCCGAAACATTTTGAAAAAGACGCGGCTGGCAACGTGACGCGTGGGCGGGCGATTGTTGAGGCGGGAAACAACAATATCGTTTTCTCCGAGGGAAATCATCTGCTCACGGTGCTGGGCGCGGATGATTTAATTGTCGTGCATATGCCGGATGCCACGCTAGTGGCCCCGAAATCGAAGGCGCAGGAAATCAAGTCGCTGCTCAAGCGCATCGAAGCCGAGAAGGACGGCAAACGCTGGTTGTAAGATGAAAATGGATACGCAAGCGCGCATTCCGAGGGTAGGGACGGCTCTCCGAGCCGTCCGTTGCTGTTGCCTACGATTAGAGTTGTGCAGCGGACGCCTCGGAGAGGCGTCCCTACCGACAGAGAGAGGCTTCTAGCATGCGGTGTCTTGGCATCGACTATGGTTCGAAGCGCGTCGGTCTTAGCTACGGCGACGAGATCGGTGTCGCGACTCCATTGCCTGCGCTCATTGATGCGGACGCTACGAAACGTTGGGCCGCACTGGTCGCAGTAGTGAAGGCGCGGCGCGCGACGGATTTGGTTCTGGGGTTTCCCTACAATATGGACGGCTCGGTCGGCTTCAAAGGGAAGGAAGTTGAAGCGTTTGCCGAAAAACTACGCAAAGAGTTCGGCCTCCCGGTGCATTTTGTCGATGAGCGGTTGACCTCGTATGAGGCGGAGGACTCGATTCCAAAAGCGAAGCGCCGCGACGTGCGGGCGAGCGGTTTGGTGGATTCGCGTGCCGCGACGATTATCTTGCAGGATTTCCTCGATCAAAAACTGCCGACGCCACCGCCGCTGGAGGAGGAACCGTGAGTTCCGAAGTGCTGGCTGTGAAGAAAAACTTGTCCGCAGCTCAGCGTTGGAAATGTGTCTGTGCCTACGACGGAACGACCTTTGCCGGCTGGCAGAGCCAGCACGGTGGAGGTGCGATTCAGGACGTAATCGAAGCGCGCTTGAAGCAGATGTTCGGCGAACTCATCCGCATTCACGCGAGCGGAAGGACGGATGCGGGTGTGCATGCTCACGGACAGGTTTTCCATTTCGACGCGGCGTGGAAACATGGACCGGAAAAATTGCGGGCGGCACTGTGCGCGGGCCTGCCATCGGCGATCCAGATCAAAACGTTACGCATAGCCACGCAGGATTTTCACTCGCGATTTTCCGCGACGGGAAAGATCTACGAATACCATCTTTTTCTCGGCGACGCCGATCCTTTCACAAGGCCATTTGTGTGGACGATCGCAAAACCGCTCGATCTCGCGGCCATGCAAACGGCGACGGAGGTTTTGCAGGGAAAACACGATTTTCGCGCTTTTTCTGCGCTGAACGGTCCACCGAAGGAAGATACCGTGCGGGATTTGAGGCGATTTGAGCTGGTTCGGCGAGGACGCCGCGTTCGAATCGTCGCCGAAGCTGACGGTTTTATGTACAAGATGGTTCGCAGCCTGGTGGGTGCGCTTGTGGCGGTGGGGGAGGGCAAGATGTCACCGCCTAAACTGCGTGAGATTCTGGAGTCGAAACAGCGGACGCCGCTCATCCAGACCGCGCCGCCGCAGGGATTGTTTTTGGTCAAAGTGCTGTATTCATAAAATGAAGACAGTACTCAAACGTTTGGCGCGGAAACTGGGCGAGGTAACATTTCCTCCCGTCTGCGTTTCATGCGACGGTTTGATCGAACCTCACCTTTACCGGCACGTATGTGCGAGCTGCGCGGAGAAATTCGATTTTGTGGAAGGACCGGCGTGCTACGTCTGCGGGCATCCCTTTTATGGCGAACTGGCGGGCGAAAGGATGTGCCCTCATTGCGAAGGGCTGGCGCCGGCATTTCGGCAAGGGCGAACTTGCGTGTTGTTCAAAGGTCCGGCTCGGGCACTGGTGCATGAGTTGAAATACCACCGTGGACTCTATGCGTTGGCCGATATCGAAACGGTTATTCGACGCACGCCACGGGTCTTGGATTTGATCCGCGACGCAGTCCTTGTGCCCGTACCATTACATTCGCGAAAGCAGCGGGAACGCGGTTATAATCAATCGTTATTACTCGCGGAGACTTTTGCCCGCGTGGCGGGTGGAAGAACATGCGTGGAGATATTGATAAAGCGTGACATAGACACGGTTTCTCAGACCGCCTTTGACCGGCAGACCCGGCGAACCAACCTAAAAAATGCCTTTTCAGTGGCCCGGGGGCGCGTCATAAACCGGCATCAACATTACATCCTTGTCGATGACGTCTTTACAACAGGTTCAACCCTCAACAGCTGCGCGGCCGTGCTGCGCCGGGCGGGTTGCCTAAATCTGGACGTTGTCACATTCGGTCACGGTTAAAATTTCACCATGTCGCTGTTCAGCAAGCCGAAGTATTCGACAGTTGTAGTTAAGAAAAAAGACATCCCGAAGGGGCTTTGGACCAAATGTCCGATCTCCGGCGAAATCGTCTTCAACAAGGAATTGGAGGACAACCTCATGGTGGTGCCGAAGTCCGGCTACCATTTCCCGATTAGCGCACGGGCGCGGATCGCGGCGTTGTTCGACCAAAATACCTTTGAGGAAGCCGACGCCAAAGTGCGCTCGGCCGATCCGCTGAAATTCGTCGACTCCCAGCCTTATCCCGAACGTCTGAAGAAGTACGAGAAGGAGAGCGGCCTGCCCGAAGCGGTCGTATGTGGCACGGGCAGCATTCACGAGATCGATGTGTCAGTGGCCGTGATGGATTTCCGTTTTTGCGGGGGTGCGATGGGTTCGGCCTCGGGCGAAAAAATCACCCGCGCCATTGAAGTGGCACTCAAGAAAAAGATTCCCTGCATCATCTTTAGCGCCTCGGGTGGCGCCCGCATGCAGGAAGGTATTTTCTCGCTCATGCAGATGGCAAAGACCAGTGCGGCGCTGGGTCGTCTCGCGGAAGCACGCCTGCCGTTTATCTCGGTGCTCACGCATCCGACCATGGGCGGCGTCACGGCCAGCTTCGCGACGCTGGGCGACGTAATCCTGGCCGAACCCGGCGCGCTCGTCGGTTTTGCCGGCGCCCGCGTGATCAAGGAAACCACGAAACAAACGCTACCACCAGGTTTCCAAAGCGCGGAATTTCTCCTTCAACACGGCTTGATCGATCAGATCGTGAGCCGTCTCGAAATGCGCGACCGCTTGCGCGACCTGCTGCAAGCCCTGTACGTCGGGAAGCAGTCCGCGGCCAATGCCAAAAGCTGAGTTTGCCGGTTACCCGGAGGTTCAGGACTATCTCTTCAGCCTGAAGGCGAAGGGTGTGAAGTACGGCATCGACCGAATGGAACTGTGGCTTGGCGCGCTCGGGCATCCCGAACGGGCCACACCGACGATCCATATCACAGGGACAAACGGCAAGGGCTCGACCGCGGCAATGCTGGAGGCGATTTTGCGCGCGGCGGGTTGGCGCACCGGCCTCTATACCTCGCCGCATCTCGTGCGACTGGGTGAACGTGTGCAGGTGAACCGGGAGATTTTGTCCGAACGGGAAATTATCGATTTTGCCAATGAATTGAAGCCAATCGCCGAAAACGTGTCTCGCGAAAGCCCAGACGATCACCCGAGCTTCTTCGAGTTCATGACCGCGATGGCCTTTCTGCAATTCGCACGAAAGAAATGTGACATGGCATTGATCGAAGTCGGTTTGGGCGGACGGCTCGATGCGACCAATGTGGTGCAGCCTGAGGTGTCGGTCATCACCTCGGTGAGTTTGGATCATTGCGAAATGTTAGGCGACACGATTGAAAAAATCGCCACAGAAAAAGCGGGTATCGTCAAACAGGGGCGACCGGTTGTCATCGGGCTTCTGCCTCCGGCCGCCGAACAAATTGTGCGCGAAATCGCGGCGAGCCGACAGGCGAAGGTTTATTCCGTGCGCGAGGAATTTGGGCGTGATTTGAGCGCTTTCCCTGCGACCAACCTTGAAGGCGAATATCAACGTTGGAATGCTGCGACAGCGACGTTGGTGGCCAAGATTCTGCCCACGCGTTGGAAATTAAACGAGGCGGTCGTGGCTCAAGGACTGCAAAAAGTTTCCTGGGCCGGCCGCTGGCAACGTCTGAATTGCGACGGTCGCCTGTTAGTGCTCGATGCGTCACACAATCCGGAAGGTGCCCAAGTTTTGGATACAAATCTCCGGCGGCTAGTTTCTGAAACTGGAAGGCCTCCAGTGGTTGTTACGGGTGTCCTCGGCGCGGCGCGGGCGCGGCCGTTGCTTGAGACCGTTTGTCGTCATGCGCGCGAGATTCACCTCGTCATGCCACAACAGGCGCGAGCCTGCACATTTGAACAACTCGAAGCTTTAGTCCCCGCGGATTTCAAAGGTTCGCTGCGTCGCGCGACGGTGATGGACATTTTTCCGGGACCGGGAAAATGCACCGTGGGGAAAGCGGGCGACACCGTTTTGGTGACGGGCTCGATTTATCTCTTGGGCGAAGTGCTGGCGCAGCTCCAACCCGAACGCGGAAGCGGCGAAGGCCGGCTGCAAGATTTCTAGATTTCGCAGAGCCGGAACGAAATCTACCATAAAGTTAGTTTCCTCCTGTCGCACTGATATGTAAAAAAGTGTCACGTATTAAGTGACACTTTACCTGTTTTCCAACCGTGTAAGAATGGTTAGTGTCGCCAAAATAAGTGTCACGTAATACGTGACACTCTGCCGGGCCGAGCATGGCCCGGCCGTGCGGAGGGGGAATTTAAAACGGAAAATCGCCGGACTGGGTTGGGGCAGACGCTTTCTTTTCGATAAGTTTTTGGGCGGTGGCGTGGACCTCGCGGCCGGTGACGAGGATGGCTTTCACGGGCTTAACCGGACAGGCGTATTCGCAGGCGCCGCAGCCTATGCATAGATTTTGATCCAAGGTCGGGATTCGGAGATTTTCCCGATACGGCTTGGTTGTGACGGCTTTGGTCGGACAATGTTCCGAGCAGGCGGCGCAATCGGTGCCATTGACCTGGACGACGCAGCGAGAGAGGTAGAGGTCGGCGACGCCGATTTGAGTCACGGATTTTTTTGCGAGATCGAGCGGGGCGATTGCACCGTCGGGACAAACTTCGCCGCAGCGCGTACACTCAAAAAGACAGTACGAGGTGGAGTACTTGAGCTGGGGTTTGAACAAACCTTCGAGACCAAATTCGAGCAGCGACGGTTGAAGCACGTGAGTTGGGCAGGCGCTGATGCAGAGATGGCATGCGGTGCAACGGTCGAGGAATTGCTCGACGCTATGTGCTCCGGGCGGACAGATGGCGCGGCTTGCGGCGCCTTGCTTGACGAGCGTGGGCGTATCGTTAGTGGTGGCGGTCGTTTCGGCGCGGGCGAGCGTCAACAACGCTGAGGAGGCCGTCAGGCCACCGGCGACGGTGGCGAGGAAATTGCGACGTTGCGGATCGGACTCCGCGAGCGAATCGCGCGAAGCCTCAGCTGTTTTTCTCCAGCTGAAACGATAGTTGATGCCCTGTTCGTCGCAGGCGCCAATACAGTTATAACAGGCGATGCAGCGCGACGCGTCGACGGTTCCGGCGCGGAGATCGATGCACTGGGCTTTGCAACTGCGCAGGCAATCGCCGCATTTGGTGCAGGCGGCTTTGTCGATGCCGATGCGAAAGGCCGCGAAGCGCGAGAGAACTCCGAGCGCCGTGCCAACGGGGCAAACGGTATTGCAGTACAGTCGGCCGCGCAGGGCGGATATAACAACGACGACCGTAAAAAAAAGCGCGGGTAAAAGCAGCAGGCCGGCTCCAGCCCAGGAAGGCTCGACGCGGTAGAAATTTTGAAGGCCCGCGGCGTTGGCGAGGCCGACGACGGAATTGTTGGCGACGGTCAGAAGCGGCCGTGCGAGCGTGGAAACGATGCGACCGAAGTTGCTGTAAGGGTCGAGGAGCGCGAGGGCGAAGCCGCCCCAGCCGCCGAGAGCGGCCGAAACCGTTCCCCAGAGGAAAACCTGCCGGAGCTTCGTGAACGGTTTGGCAAAGGGCAGGAATTTTTTCTTCCTACGGACCCAGCGGCTCACACGTGCGATGATATCTTGCAGGATGCCCAGCGGGCAGATTGCGGAACAATAAACGCGGCCGATTGCGAGCGCGAGGAGCAGACTCAGGCCGAAAACGATTGCGCCGGTCGCGCTTCCGACGAGCAGACTGACAAGGCCGGGAGCGAACTGGGCTTGGGCGAGCGTGTGACCAAGCCAGGGTGGGGAGAACCCACGAAAATCGACAAAGCCCAGGGTGAGCCCCGTGAAAGTAAGAAGGGCGAGGGCGACGCGCGCGGTTTTTAGAAAGTTGCGCGGCACGGAATCACGCGAGTTTGTGACGGCGGACGTCGATGTTTTCGAGGTCCATGCGGCCAAGCTTCATTTCGTGCCCGATTTTTACATGGGTGATTTTTTCAGGCGCATGCCCAAGCAGGCGGGCGGCGGCGGCATCGACGGTGACGATGTCGGTCGAAGCGAGAAGGGCGCGCATTTCGACGCAGTCTTCGACGCTTTTGCCGCGCGGACCGTTGCGCACCATAGGGTGGTAGGCATCGATGACGTTGAGCGCAGGTTTTTTGAGTGTGAGAAGATCCGCGATGCACTGATGGAGGTCTGTGCGGTGCCAAATACCACGATCCCAAACGATGCCCATGAGGTTTTTCATGCACGCCGTCATTTCGGTGGAATGGTGGTGTTTCAGGACAGGGGCATTGATGAAAACATCGCTATCGAGGATGAGCGAGTGAACCTTGGCCTTTTTGAGTTTCACGCCATTGGGAATTTCGACTTCACGGTAAAGCGTTTCATCCTTGCCATTCACGACGATGGCACCGGCGTCCTTCGCGGCTTTTTCGATTCCGCTGTTCACATAGGTTTCGCGCCACTGGTCGCAGGTGTTGTCGAAGATGCTGACGGATTTCGCGCCGGCGGCCAGGCAGAGCGAAACGAGATGGCCAACGATCGCCGGGTGGGTGTTGGCACCGCGTTCGGGCACGGCATTCCAGCCGATGTTGGGTTTGATAACTACGGTCTGGCCGGGTTTGACGAAGGTTTTGATGCCCCCGAGTTCCTCCAAGGCCTTGTCGAGCATGGTCACGCGGTCGCCGTCGCGAATGGCAGCGAGTATGGATTTTGGAGCGTCGGCAGCATCGCCAACGGGTTTGGCAGGTGAGGTCGGGATATCGGTTGCCGGTGCGGTTGGTTCTTTGGAAACGGTTGCGAAAAGCGAATTCAGGTTGGCGGCGAGGGAAAGCGTAGTGCCGAGGGCGAGGCTGGTTTTGACGAAATCACGGCGGGTTTTCATAGGGGAACGCAGTTGGTTATTCTCGTGGAGAGAGGGCGATGGGCGACGGAGAGGCTCCGGGCGGACTGCTGAATGCAGTGCACGTGGAGTTAACTCCTGAGACGCTCAAAACACCCCGCATGTTTTGCCAAAAGCAGAGCGGAAATTGGCCGGAAATTTCACGTCGAAAGCGTCGCTGCGCCGGACGTGTTCGCGAATGCTTTCTATCGTTCGCGCAACCGCTTTATCTCTTCGAATTGTTTCGGTGAAATCAGGCGGCGGGGAACGCGGCGTTCGGCCTCGTAGAGCAGCTTGTCCCAATCTTCATCGGTGGGCGGGCCATAGTCTTCCCACGAAGTGTGGTGGCCTTGCTTTTTGAGCCAGGTGATGTTGCCGCCGTGGACGGAGACGTTGATCTGAAACTTGCCGGTTTCCGGGCGGGTGACCCACCAACCGAATTCGATGCTCATGGTGTTTGTTGGGCATAAGGGAAGGTGTGCGGCGGCGCGTCGCAATCTTTTCCCATCGGTTTGAGGAGTTTCGCTTCTTGCCAGCGCGGGCGGAGGTCATGAGTGTGTCGCCTCATGGCTATCTTCGGCTCCCTCGCAACTGTGCGTGCGCAACTCGCCCACGCCGATCGTTTTCAAGCTACGTTCGCCTATTTGGACGAATGTTTTCGTCCGGGCACGACGGCTTACCAACGCGTGCGCTCAATCGAGGTGGGCAAACAGGAACGCACCGAACTTGGTGGCGGAGCTTTTGCGCTCGAACAGGCTTATCAATCGAAGCCGCGCGCCGAGGCGTTTTTCGAATCGCATAAGCAATACATCGACGTGCAGGTGATTGTAGCCGGAGAGGAGTACATCGAAGTGGCCGATGTCGCGCAGTTGAAAGTGAAGGAAGACAAAACACCCGCGAAGGACGTGATCATTTACGAAATGGCCGCCATCGGCGCCGCCAGTGCAGTGCGTTTGGGCGCCGGTGAATCGGCCGTGCTTTTTCCGGTCGACGGACACATGCCCACGGTGGCGATCAAAGCGCCAACACTTATCCGCAAGATCGTGGTCAAGGTGCCCATCGCCTGAGAAACGGAAACGTTAACCACGGATTTCATTGATTGGCACGGACTCGATCCACTGCGATGTCGGCTGCTTTTTGCACAAGATTTCCGTTATCCGTGTGCATCCGTGGTGAAAAAAGTTTGTGGGATCTGAGCGGACATTTGTGGTTTAGTATCACGCTGTCGCCATGAACTATCGCCATCATTTCCATGCGGGGAATTTTGCTGACGTGATGAAGCACGCGATCCTCATGCAGTTGGTGCGTGGGATGCAGCGTAAGGAAAAAGGTTTTCTGTTTGTCGATACGCATGCGGGACGCGGCAGTTATGATTTGAGCGAGGCGGCACGTGGCGATTTCTTGGAACGCCGGCCCGAGCATCCCGACGGCATCGGCCGGCTGTGGGCCCGAGGAGATCTGCCCGCGCCGTTGGCGGAATATTTGTCGTTGGTTCGTGAATACAACCGCGCAAAAGGCGGTTTGGGCGACGAACCGCATTTTTATCCGGGTTCGCCGCGCCTCGTGCAAACGCTCGCGCGTCCCCAGGACCGGCTGGCGCTGTGCGAAAAGCATCCCGAGGAATTTGCCGCGCTGCGCGACGAGTTCACCTTCGGTTTTCGCGTCGCGGCACAGCAGCTTGATGGTTACACCGGTTTGCGCGCCTTGTTGCCACCGCCAGAAAAACGCGCGCTGGTGCTGATCGATCCGCCGTTTGAGGAACAAAGCGAATTTGCGCAAATCGTCGACGGCTTGCGCGAAGGCTTGCGCCGACTGCCAGGCGGAACATTTGCCGTCTGGTATCCGCTGACGGAGCGTGCGCGGGTCGATGCGTTTTTTGACGAACTGCTGGCAACGAAGCTGCCACCGACTTTTACCGCCGAACTGACGATCGCGGGCGAAAACGCATTGGTGAAAATGAAAGGCTGCGGGCTTTTAGTCGTGAATCCGCCCTGGCAAATCGACCGCGTAGTTGCGCCTTTGTTGCCGCTCCTAGCGGAATTGCTCGCGCAGGCGCCAGGTGGACGGGGCCGGTTGCAGTGGCTCGTGCCGGAGTGAACCCTTGTTAAAGATTGCGAGGCGCGCCGGTTCGGCCAAGTTCGTAGATTCCCTATGAAACTTAAAACTTACCTATCATTGCTAGTTTTGCCGATTTGTGCCTTGAGCATGGTTGCGGCCGACGCCCAGCCGACCGCTGAAGAGGCATCGAAGGGGCTGAAGGCGGCCATGGGCTCGCTCGTGGATCAGTCCTTGGCGACGGTTTCGGATCCGAAGGCTCTGGAAGGTTTCGCGATCAACCTGCCCGACAAGTTGAAGAAACTCGAATCGACTTTGCGAACCAGCGGTCAGGGACAATTGGTCGACGATTTTAAAGCGAAATTGAAGAACGCGGCCGTCCAGGTGCTGCCTCTTTCAAAAGACGCTTTCAAAAGCGAGACGAACGCGGTGACGGCGGACGATCCAATGGCGGTGCTGAAGGCCGCGCCGGACGGCGTGACGAATTTCACGAAACAGAAAACGCGTCCGCCGATCCTCACGAAGGTGCAACCTTTGATTAACGCGAAGTTCAAGGAGAACGGCGTCGGCGCTGCCTATCAAGCAATGGTCGCCAAGGCGGGCCCGATGGCTGCCGCGATGTTTGGCAAGGAACCGCCGGCCAACCTGGAGCAGAACGTAACCGAACAGACGGTGGATTTTGTCTACGGCCAGATGGCCAAGGGCGAAGGCGCCCTGCGTGCCAATCCGGCGATGTCGAAAGACGGGCTCGTGAAGAAGGTCTTCTCGATGGTTAAGAAATAAAAAACGCCCGACGAAGTCGGACGTGTAAGCCTCTTACCCGCTCACGCTTTGCGAGGGCGGGTTTTTTATTTGGGCTGCTCGTGCTTCGCGAGGTAACGCGTGGTGAAGGGCAGTTCGCTCCAGATCTGCGCAGGAGTAGGCAGGGAAGGTGGGCGAAAAACCGGTCGGTTCCACTGCACGTCGTGATTGGCCACATGATTGATATGGGCCGGGGTACGATCGACGGGCGGGGGAGTAAAAACGGCGGGTGGAACGAAGAGGGACATGGGGTTCTTACAGGATAGATAACGACACAGCGTACTTATTACTTAGGAAAAAAAGGCCGCGTGTTACAAAGTTGGATACATTTTTATTTGTCAGGTAAAGGGCTCAATTGTTCGGAAAACCTTGAATAAAAATATTTCATCCCGGTCATTAACCGTTGCAGGCGGCTCGTTAAATAAAGACGGGACTGCAACGGCCAGACCGGGACGGTAAAGCGGCGGTGCGCGCGTGAACAGGTCAAGCGCACACCGGCAAAGCTCACGCGACCCGGCGAGCGGGTTCGGCAAGGGACGCCTTTTTGGGCAGCGTCAGTACCAGGCGTCCGTCGACAAGCTCGGCATTGAGGGCATCGTAATCGAGGCCGTTGCCGAGCCGCAGGCGGAGCTGGTAGTCGCGCTGGGCTTTTTCGAGGTGGAGGGCGGTCCAATTGACGCGCACGAAGTGGGACTTGCGTGCAATGACCGTCAGGTCCGGGCCGCGCCGGGTGATTTCCACTCCGGCGGCTTCCACGCCCGGCACGAAGACAATCACTTTGAGCGCGTCAACATCCTCGATGCACTCGTAGTGCGGCGTGCGCGTCGGCATGGAGGCCGGGGCGGCAGCGGTACGACGGGCGTTGGATTTAAGCGTATTGATGATCGTGTTCATGGGAAAATGGGAAATGCGAAACTCCTCTCGGTGGAGGGGCCGGGCTCTCTTTCTTTTGGCTAAACTTGGTTCCGATTATTCGGAGCGTTTAGGCCTGAGAGCCCGTGCCGTAATGTTGTTTTTTAGTCCAAACGGATACGACCGGACGCATCGGGACACAGCAATAGGCGACGGCCTTCGTAATCGAAGTGCCGGCGTGGCTGCGTTGATGTTTAAGATTCCGGTTCATTGGACTGAAGTCGAATGAGCACATAGCAGGCGTCAGGCCAAGTTTATTTTTGGACAAAAATAAACTTTTACGCAGACTGTGCTCATGCCCTCCCTCACCGACGCCAACACCACCTTTGCCGAATTGAAGAGCCGCGTGCTCGCTTTTGCCCGTGAGCGCGATTGGGAGCAATTCCATGCGCCCAAGAATCTTAGCATGGCCCTGGCCGCGGAAGCGGGCGAACTGATGGAGCACTTTTTATGGGCCACATCCGATGCTTCGCGGGCGACGGCACGCGATCCGGCGAAGCGTCAAAAAATCGAAGAGGAACTCGCGGACGTGGTAATTTATGCACTCGAGTTTGCCAATATGACAGACATCGATGTCGCAGCCGTGATTGAAAAGAAGATGGCGGCCAACGCGAAAAAGTATCCGGTGGAAAAGGCCAAGGGACGCTCGGACAAGTATACGGAGCTGTGAAAGCGTGAAGAACGTCGCTGAATTTTGCCGCGGCTAAGCGAGGCGCGTTTCGATCTGTTTTAACAGAAGAGAACGAAGGTAACGAAGCGCCGCGGATTTTTTAGAGCACATACAATAAAATTGTAGCCGCAAATCGGTGCTATGAATCGAGCTGTCTTCGTAGGGGCGCAGTCTTGCTGCGCCCTTTCTGTGGCAAAGCCAAACCGGGCTACAGCCGGAGTTGTGCGGCTATGACATTTTTAAAAATGCTCTAGAATCCAATTTCCATTTCGGATCTTTGGTGATGGAAGCCCGGCGTCGGGGAATCGGTTGCGCTTCGTTTCCTTTGTTGCCCTCTATAAAATAGTTCGGCTCCAGTGGGGCCTGCTGTGGGCAACTTGGATCAATTATTGCATTCGCAATTGTTGCAGTCGCCGCCGCCGCGGCAACACGAAGCGCGGGGAGGCGGGGCGGATTTTTGGGCGATAAAACCATAACCACCTGCTATCACTCGGCGCACGGGCTCCCCGGTCTCCGGATGTTTCGTGAGGGGCTTGTCCTTCATGCTCTGCTTGATTTCGAAGCGTTTTGTTTTGGCGCCGGATTTTTTCGGAACGGTTTCGTAGATGTAGGTGGGCATTTGGCTCTTAAAATTAGTTTGTGGTTCTTTTCAGTCCGGCCAGCACCTCGTCGATGCCGCGCAGCGATAGGGCGGGAAAGAGCGAATTGATGCGGGTGATAACCTGCTGGATTATTCCATCGGGGCAGGACGCGCCGCCGGTCAAGAGCACGCGCAGGGGTTGCGCGCCATTGTGTGCAGGAAGTTTGCGTATCTGAATTTGGTCGTGACCGTGGCCATGCGAGCCTTTCGCCGGGAAAAGGTAGTGTTCCACGCAGTCGGCCGAGCGGATGTTGGCTTCGCCTTGAATAAAGAAAGCGCGTTCGCCAAGGCGCTGTTCGCACAGTCGATAAAGTTGGTAGGTGTTGGAGGAATTTTTTCCGCCGATCACAAAAGCAAGATCGAGCGGACCGGCGAGGGCTTTACTCAGCGCGTCTTGATTGACTTGGGTGGCGTAGCAGAGCGTGTCACGTTTGCCGCCGCCGCCCACGCGCGTGGAGCCTTCGGCTTCGCCGAGCTTCGCAATGTAAACGCCGCGAAGATGGGTGAGGATCTCGAGCGTTTCGTTCATGAGCAGCGTGGTCTGATTGACGACGGCGATGCGCTCAAGATGTCGATTCACGTCGAAGCCGGGCGTGTGTTTCCCGGCGAAGTCTTGATAGAAGCGGGCGCGCACGGACGGATTGTCGCTGGCGATGATTTCGCCAAGCAGGCGGGCTTCATCCATGTTGCGGACGATCACGGCGTGGGCGTGGCGCCGGGCGTTGGAAAACGTGGCCTTGGTCTCCTCGTGCTCGTGTTTGCCGTGGATGACAACGGTGTAGCCCTCCTCGCCGAAGGCGCGGGCGGCTTTCCAGACTTTTTCCACGAGCATGCAAGTGGCATCGTACTGGTAGACGGGCACGCCTTTGCGCACGAGTCGGCGCTTGTCGTCGTCGGTCGCACCGAACGCGGGAATGATCACGATGTCGTCGGGCGAAAGTTTGTCCCAAAGTAACTGTTCCCCTGGCGCTCCGGTCGATTTGATACCATCGACGGTGTACGGTGTGCCTTTGTCGGTTTGCAGGTAGCGCAAGCCGCGGCGCAGCAGGTCTTCATTCACAAAAGGATTGTGGATGAGCTCGCTGAGCATGAAGACGTGGCGGCCCGCGTTTTCGGCGAGGGTTTCGTAGGCGCGTTCGATCGCGTTTTTGACGCCGAGGCAAAACCCGAAATGGCTGGGAATCACGTACTGCACCGCGCCGAAATCCAGCGAAACCGGCGCGACCGCGGTGCGTTCATGGGTGCGTGCGAGGGCCTTGATGGCTTCGCAAAGTTTCGACTGATAGAGCGCGTGGGAGGCGGGATCGGCCTGGTAGATGAGCCGGTTGCGTTCGTTGTCGGGACGGAATTTGAAAATGAAATCGTTGTCGCTGAGATGGAGGTAAGGAATCTCGATCAGATACGGGTCGATCTCGCCGAGGATTTTGGCAAGCAAAGGCGAAAGCGAAGCGGGGTTGGCCTGCAACTGGTCGAGCGCGGTGAAACGGAGCGACGGGTCAGCGGCCGGTTCTACGACTTGGGAAAAATGAATCCGGTGAACGATGTGGTTGTATTCAACCCGGTAATACTCGGCGGGCGGCGTGTGAGTTTTGAAAGCCCGGGAAAGATCGCGTGTTGCTGTCTCGAGATCGATTCCATCAAAGGCGACGTCGGCCATTTTCCCGGCAGTCTGCACCGCGAGTAGATTGCGTGCGTTGAAGGCAAGGATGACGAAGCGTGTGGAAGATGTCGGTTGCGAGACCATGAAGGTGCCAACCAACACGAGCCTGCCGGGACGGTCAAGCGGAGGGGCGGGGCGGGACGAACGCTCAACGCTGAACATTTAACGCTGAACGCTTAAGTACGGGGCAAGATGGAGGCGGCGCGGGCCGGAAAGAATCTGTGTTAAATGCAAAGCTCGCGAAGGAAGATACTTCGGAGTCAAAGCGCACCAAAGAAGATCGTGTCCGAGGTGGAACGCGCAGTCCCTTGCGTGTTGAGCGACGTCGCTTTACATGCAACGTTGCTTTTCGAACCGGCGCGCCGGGGACGTTGCGCTCAACCTTGGCTCCTATAAATCGAATTGGCCGAAGGTAGGACGTATTGACCTCAACGCGTTGGTTCGGTTTCGAACTTTGGTGCAAGCAGCGATTAAACAAAAGCCCCGCGGCTGAGGCGGGACTTGCCGGAAGGATTGACGTTTCGAGCGTTTAGGCGGTCGCCACTTTGGCCTTTTTCGAAGGCGACTTGCGCTCGTCAGTGCGGGTGCCGCCGGCCTTTTCGTATTCGGTGCTGTTTTTCGTGTACTGCACGCCCACCGCCGCGAGCATGGTGGAGGTGAGGTCGTCGAGTGCGGCTTCAGCCGCTTCCAACTCGTTGAGCAGTCCATCGACCTCCGCGAGCTTGGTATTGTAGTCGGAGAGCTTGGTGGTGACAGCGTCGATTTCGGCTTGGAAGCCGGCCAAGGAGAGTTTTCCGCCGAGGTTTAGCGAAGGACCGATGGAAGCGAGACCGTCGGCGCGTTGTTGCGCGCGTTCGATCGAAGGGGAGGTACGTTTACGTCTGGCCATGTTTATTTCGAGTTTAGGTTAATATGGCTCACATCCGCCCGCCAAGGGCTGGAGCACTCCATCGAAACGGTGTGAACAACACCCATTCGCTTGAGGTAATTATTTGCCGGGTTCAAGTCCGTGCCGAACCAACTCAAATGCTATCTATCCTGCTTTGAATTCGTATAAGAAGTATTTAAGTGTAAGAGTCCGACCTGGGTCCCCCTAGATCAGTCGATATGGTTGCGGTAGAGTGCGTGGATGGGTGCAATCACAGTGGAAGTAATCGAGACTGGAGAGAAACGTGACCAGCGCGGTCATCGGGTGACACCGGTGGCACGACGCGCCGAGTTGGTGCGTGAGTACCAGCACAGCGGCCTGACGCAGGCCGAGTTCGCCCGTCGCGAAGGCATCAAGTACGCGACGTTTGCCGGCTGGGTGCTGAAGGCAGCGAAACAGCCGCCGGCGCCACGCCCGATACAATTTGCCCAGTTGCGTCTGCCAGCGCCGGTGCCGTCGCCTGCGGTCGAGACGACCGAGTTGGAGGCGCGCCTGCCCGACGGCACGAGCGTGCGCGGCAACAAGGTGAAAGAACTCGCAGCCCTGGTGCGCGCCCTGCGCGGCTAAACCGATGTTGGCGTTTCCTGCGGCGATCAAAATCTACGTGGCGGTGCAACCCGTGGATATGAGAAAACAATTTAACGGCCTGTGGTCAGCGGTCGTCGAACAGCTCAAGGAAGATCCCAAAAGCGGCGCGCTCTTCGCCTTCATCAACAAAGAGCGCACGCGCCTCAAACTGTTGTACTGGGATGGCACCGGCATCTGGGTTTTGGCCAAGCGCCTCGAAAAAGGCCGCTTCTCGTGGCCGGTGGGCACCGACAAAACCAAGCTCTCGCTCACGCCCGAGGCGCTGGCACTTTTGACCGGTGGAGTCGAACTCAAGCACGGTTCGCTCAAGCCCTGGTACGAGCGATAAAATAATCCAAATATTATTGGAACATAAACGCTGGTTCGTGTTCTGAGTTGGCGCGATGCCGACCGTGGAAAAAGTCTACGCCGAAAACCTCGAACTAAAAAACGAGAACGCGGCGTTGCGTGCGCAGGTCGACTGGCTCAAGCGCCAGGTCTTCGGCCCTGGCAAAAGTGAAACGCTCGACCGGCTGCAAACCGTCCTCGCCCTCGAAGAAGCCGCCAAGTCACAGGCGCCGGCCAAGACCGAGACGATCACCTACGAACGCAAAATCACAGCGAAGGAAAAACGCCCGGTTCCCGCCGAGACCTTCAAGGATCTGCCCGTCGCCGAAACGATCGAGATCATCCCCGACGAAGTGAAGGCCCAGCCCGACCTCTACGAAAAGATCTCCGAGGAGAAGACCTTCGAAGTAGACATCGTCGCTCCGCAGTTGGTGAAGCGTGTGATCATCCGCTCGAAGTACCGCCATAAGCTCAACCGCGCACTGCCTCCCGTCATCGCCCCCGCACCAGCTAGGCCGGTGGCAGGTGGTTATGCTTCGGCCGGACTGCTCGCCTGGATCGCGCTCTCCAAATACGTTGATCATCTGCCTTTGTTCAGGTTGGAGAAAATGTCATCGCGTTGGGGCGCTCAACTCTCGCGCCAGACGATGGCTGACTGGATCGCCATCACCGCCGAATGGCTGGAGCCGATTTACAAAACGATGCTCCGGCGCCTGCTCGCCGGAAATTACCTTCAAGCCGACGAGACTCCGATCCGCTGCAACGATCCCGATGAAAAACGTGGCGGTACCACCGAAGGCTGGCTGTGGGTCATCAGCCGGCCCGGCGATGACGTTGTCTTCGACTGGCGCCTCTCCCGGCGCCACGGCGAACTCACGTCATTGATAAATGGATACACCGGCATCCTTCAATCGGATGGCTGGGGCGCCTACGCCTCGCACGCCAAGCAACACCCCGGCATCACTTGGGTTGCATGTTGGGCCCATGCCCGTCGACGCTTCTTCGAATCGCAAAGCGAACATCCCAAGGCCGCCGCACTGATCCTGCGCCTCATCGGGCAGCTCTACCAAAAAGAACGCGAATGGGACACAGCCAGTGTATCCACAAACCAACGACGCGAACTGCGCCAGCACTACTTTGCCCGACCGCTGCGCTGGCTCAAACGCATCGTACTGGCTTTGCGTGAACGCGTGCTCCCAAAATCCGGATTGGGCAAAGCCTGCGACTATCTGCTCCGCCACTGGACACCGCTCACCGCACACCTCGATCACGGCGAGACCAAGCTGGATAATAATTTAGTCGAGAATGCCATCAGGCCCTCTGCCATAGGAAAGAAGAACTGGCTCTTCATCGGCCACCCCGATGCCGGCCAGCGCTCGGCGATCATCTACTCGATTGTCATCTCCTGCCAGCGCCACGGCAAAGACCCGCATGCGTACATGAAGGACGTCCTCACACGCTTGCCGAGGCTGAGCTCCAAAGACGACCTTGCCACGCTGCTACCCATCAACTGGCAACCGGCATGTCTCTGATCTGCTCTGAAATGATCAGATCATAATCCTCAGCATTATGACCTCCCTCTGATCAGATCCGGATCAGAGCCCTCTTCAGAACTCTCAGCATTATGATCCGTCAATGAGGTCCTCTGAGCGACGCTTACATTTAAGTGTTTTCGATCCGGACTTGAGTCCGAACGATCTAAACTTCAGTCCGGACGAGTTGGCCCGAAGTGCGAGTCATTGGCATTTGAACCGAACCAATCCCGGATTGAGTGCGGCTAACCTGCACTTGAGCGGATACGAACCAGAATAGAGTACGTGCGAGCAGAACTTGAGCCCGAACGAGCAGGATTTGAGCGCAACTCAAGCTAACTTGGAGACATACCGCTTTTAGAGAAAACGCATTAGCACGTGAACGACCTGAAGTGGAGACGAAGCCTGATCTAGGTGATTTGTGTAATAGATGTGCGATGGGCCATTCTTAATCGTGACGGGTAGCCATCCTCCTTTTGGAACGATCCGATGATTTGGATGGATTAGTCGCTTCGACAATTTTTCGGCCCAATTGACTGCTGTGTCCTCTTGCACGTACCCCAGCATTCCGACGTCGGTATGTGTCCGCGAGTAATGCCCTGTAAGAAAAGCCGAAAGCCCCTCGTCTCCCACATACTCCGCAACTCCCGATCCGCTGTAAAGTCGCTTAGCCTCGAACCGCAATCGAGGGCGCAGACCTCGTTTGTGCTGCTCGAACTCGATGTCCACTATGGCGCGTCGCTTGCCCTGCTTGCCGGAGGCATTCGACCGAACCTGCTCCGATACTGAATAGCGCTCTGTCCAGATCGGAGCATCCGACTCTTCCATCGCGTCTTTCATGTGACGGACTAACTCGCCGGTGATGGCGTCTTCTTCCGCTGCGGAAAAATTTTCGCCCGTCATGCGACGATAACCCAGCTCGATCAACACCAACGCCTGTTCGCGCAACTCGACGATGTAGACTTCGTGCAGTGGCACGTTCGCCGGTTCACCCTCTTCTCCGTCGCTCTCGATCATATGTGAGAGCCTTTGGTTATAGTCTCTGCGATTATCTGGTCGGCATCGATCACTGCCTGGCGACGGGTCCAGTGTAGGCGCTGCATTGGCTTCAATTGGCAGAGCACGCCTTGGTCATATATCTTCAAGTTGCGGTCGAAGTAGAGCCACTGGCTGTGCTTTTGGCGGACCTGCGAACGCAATTTCTGAAGGGCCTGCGCAGCATCGCCATCAGCAGGCAACAAGTTCGGCATAATGGGAGCCGTGGCCTTCGTCAGCGTGACAGAAAACAACGCGGCATCTCCATCGGCCACAGCCTCAAGGCGGTGATGAAGACCGCGATTGGTGGTCAAGAATTCGTCCAAGCAATCCCGTAGCGTAGTTAGGTAGAGCTTCAGTTCGCTTTCGGACGGTTCCCGCAGTGTCTCAGTCGTGACCTTCCCCTGATTCAATTCAAGATTGAGGTGAACGAAGTCCTCCACCAACCAGCGCTCGTTCGTCCGCAGGTCCGAGAGCCTTGAATACTTTTTTATTCAATTCCTCGATGAGCGCTTCCATGCGCTGCTTGCCAGACTCATTCCAATCCAACTCAGATTGATTGAACTGCTTGGCCGATTGAGATGCCAAGTCCTTCTGTAGTTCGGACCATTCGTTCAGGTCGGCGGCCGAGAAATCGACCAATGGCACCGGCAGTTCTTTGAGCGTATCCAAGTCTGCTCGGTTCATGTCGATGCCCCACTGAGGTGAAGCAAAGAATTGGTGGTAGATACAGAAATCCGAACTCAGAAAGAGACTTAGCGCCCGCAACAGATTTTCCTTTTCGCGCGGGCCTCCGATACCAACTTGCCGGGGCGGAATCGCTATAAATTCCTTGGAAAACACTGCGAATCGGCGTGAGGCATCGAGCACGATATGCGGCGGTTCAGATACGGCCGTTGGCAACTTTGACCGCCCCGCGCGGACGTAGCTTTCGTTAGCAGAAATTTTGTCGAGTGCTTCAGCAGGAAAAGAGAAGAGCCGAGCAGTGCCACGTAACGCTGAGGTATTGAGTCGAAGTTTTCCTGCAAGCTCGGGATGGTGTTCGAGTTTTTCAGATTTTGCGTCGCCGCTTACTCGCAACTGCAACCCTTCATGGGCGAACAGCCCCACCTGTTTGGCGAAACCCCCAAATTGCCCAAACCTCTTTCTAAGACGCTGGAATAATCGTTCGTCTCGCGAACAACCCCACATCGCCAATTTCCAGTGGAGGCCGTTACCTTGAGTAGCGGTCAAATTATCCACTTCCTGCAACTCAGCGCCATTTACCACAATATTCCAAGTGTCGACTTGGCGATTTGGTTTCTGCGGGCGGTTTGCAACCTGTTCTACAACGAAAGGAGCAAAAGTTAGTAGGACATGGTCAGCTGCCGGCTTTCGGCCTTTGAAGAAGACCGCAGATGCAGAGATTTTGGCCCGGCCAGCAAAGAGTACGTAGGATAGATTGGCGAAATTGGCGACGCACCAGACCTCGCAACCACCGAAAAACTGCCGACGAAATGCGACAGATTCCTTCTTGAACCAAGTCATCGCGGGCACGAGTAAGCCGGCAACTCCCTTTGGATTCAAATGAGTGTTTGTTTTCCACAAGAAGGCTTCGGCAATCTGATTTCCGCCTGTCGGATGGCTAGCCTTGTGCGCGGTGATCCATCGGCCTGCAAAATAATGCTCATGATCCGACGTAGGAACATTTCGAACCTCAGCCCAAGGTGGATTACCGACAACCCAGTCGAACGACTCACCACTGAACTTAGCCTGCCAAGCGCCCTGGGTATCGAAAAAGTCGTCCTTGAAGATGTTCGACTGGCGCAGAGTGGGGAGCTTGAACGTTGTGCTTTCAAGATCTGGCGGATTGATGTAGTCGAGCAGCGTGAGTACGAGGCTCAGCTCGGCCACCCGACATGCGTCGTCGTCCCGGTCGATGCCGAAAATATGCTTCACTAACAGCTCTCGGAGTTCTGGGCCTGTGAGTGAACGTCGTTCTGACCGCATCCTTTTTTCGATCAAACGGCGGTAGCACTGCACTAAAAAAATCCCGGACCCGCATGACGGGTCGAGTACCCGCATTCCTTCCCGCAAAGGAAGTTTTTGCTCTAGTTCCGCAATCACATAATCGGCCAAAGCAATCGGCGTATAGTAGGCTCCTAAGGTCTTGCCGCGTGACTCCTCATCCGGCTTGTCCCTGTCGTGGAGGAATTGCTCATAAACGCACGACAGGGTCTCAATGGGAATGTGCGAAAAATCGTAGGCCCGGAAATCGAGATGCAATTGGCCCGTCGCAGCGTCACCGCTGAATACACCGGCCACCAAACGGAGCTGCGCCTGGGAAATATTTGCAAGCGAATCCTCGCCCAGTTTGAAAACCGATCCGTTCAGCCATTCTTGCAGTTGGTCGTTGACCGTCCGGAACGCCTTGAGCGTGGCATTTCGACTGAATAAATCACTGGGATCCACACCCCATTTTTTAAGTTTCCGGTCGGAGAGAATCTCGCGATGCCGAAGATAATAAAGGTAGACGAACTTTCCGATCAGTCCATGTGAAGTATCCCGCGGCATGTGCTCCTGCAAGCTCTGGTCCAAATCTCGCAAGTGCCGGAGCAATGTTTCGTCAACCCGTGCCGATGGGTCCACTTCGTGGCCCCACCGCTTCCAAACCAGACCCTCGTCGATCGCAGTCGCACTGAATTCACTCACCTGGCTTAACGTGTCCCCAACCAAACGTGCCACGCTTAGCAGAGACCGATCCTCATCGCGTTTGTAGATGAAGCCTGGATAAACCCGCACTGTCGTGCGCGAGAAGATGATGATAAAAGGAACGAGGTTTTGGTTCCAAACGATCTTGTGGATCTCGCGTGCCGTCGTGTCAGATTCGGTTTCGAACACGTAGACGACGGGCACTGCTGGCGTGTCGGCTTTTTCTTGGAGAACATACGTGCCGTGGAATCGGCAGTCTTGCTGACGAGCCGTGAGTTCGCGACAGACATCAGATGTGTGACGCAACGCAAATGAGAGCTCACTCGCAGGCAAATCCTTCGCCTTCACCGGAGTGATAAACTTCGGTGAACTTCCATAGCCGAGTGTATCGATGAGTGATGACTGTGGCATTTAGGATTCTGTGATTGAGAAAAGCTGAACCGGTGGTGACGTCACTACTGATTTTAGCTTTCGTGCGAGTATTTTAGCGGAACCTAGTGACAACGTTATGTCAGGAGTGGCGACAGTTGATCTAGGGACCAAGCCAACAGGGTCGTGTTTAAGTTGGAGATAGTTGGGATACGGATATTCCCGCGGAGATCGTTAGAGCGCGGAACAAGCTCGCCTTTGAGCAGGCGTCTGCAGTGGAGAGCCGGGGAAGAGCTTCCTATCCTGCAGTACTTTGTTTGCAGCTGTAAAATGGTTCTTGTGATTGTGTAGACAACGTTGGCTGCCAAGCGACGCCTAACATCCAACCTCGAACGTCCAAGTGCCGGAGAGGCGAGAGGGAAACTGAGACGGAATGTCGTGCCGGTGGGCCCGGTTTCGAAGAGGATGAGTTCGGCGCCGACTTGGTTGGTGCGATGTGAAGCGTCGCATGGGTTTGGCTGCTGGGCTCTCCTCAACTGAACGCTTACGGACGACCGAAATCCTCTAATGGGTCGCGGTCGACGCCCATGAGGGTGCTCATGCTGCGCAGGCCGTCGGACTCTTCGTTGTAGCCGTAACTTTTACCCGTGATTTGTTGCAGGACTTTCGCGGCATTGTTCCGGACGTGGACGTAGGGATCGTTCAAGGCGCTCTCCAAAGCGAGGACGCCGGTTCGGCTGTTGATCCAGCCTAACGCGCGCACGATTTGTAGGCGGAGGTTTTGGTTCTCTTCATTGAGCAGATGATCGGCCAGCACGGGGACGGCGCGTTCATTTCCGAGAAGTCCCAAGGTGATGGCAGCTTCGGCTTTCGATGGGCCGTCGAAGCTGTTGGTTGTGCCGTAGGTGAGAATCAGGGTGCATTTTTCGATCACAGCGTCGGCGGAGCAATTGCCGGGAGCGAAGGCGGGGCTGCGAGAGTAGCCGTAGGTGGGCGTTTCACCTTTGATGCGGCTGATGGCGAGTGCGGCTTGTTTCGGGATGTGTTGGTAACGGTCGCCGGCGGCGGCTTCGAGCGTGGGCAGCGAGGATGGGAAACGAAGCCAGCCCAAGGCACGCACCACTTGGAGGCGCCGGTTGTTGTTGGATTGGCTTTCGTATTCCGCGACGAGGAGAGGCACGGCTTTTTCGTTGCCGGAAAGTCCGAGAGCGATCACCGCATCGGTTGCATTGGCGGCGGTCATGCTGGTCGAGCGGTTTTGCTTGATGAGCTTGGCGCACCGTTCAAACAGGTCGTCGGAACTGTTGCCCTCGGCGCCAACGGCCGAACTGGTAAAAAGCGACAAAACGATGCATAAGGCCAGAAAAGGAAGAATGGAGGAGAGGGTTTTCATGAATGAAACGGGGGGAAGACGGTTGGGAAGAAACGATCAGTTTGGGGAGAGAGGGAGTTTCAATTTGAATGTGGTGCCGGTGGGGCCGGTTTGGGCGAGGGTGAGTTCGGCGCCGATCTGGCGGGCGAGGAGTTGCGAAATGGCGAGGCCGAGGCCCGTGCCACCGGGTTTGGTGGTGCGGCCTGGTTGGAAAAGGTTGGCACGGATCGGATCGGGAATGCCCGCGCCTTGATCCGAAACGAGGACCGAAAGCTGGCCGTCGCCGTTGTTCAGGGCGACGTCGATGTTGCGGCCGGAGGGCGTGGCGGCGATGGCGTTGTCGACGAGGTTGGAGACGATAAGGCAGACGAGGCTGCCACGGTGGCTGTCGAGGGTTTGCGGGAAGTTGTCGCGCACGGAGAGGAGCACGCCTTTGCGCGCGGCTTGCGGTGAGCCCCGCTGGCGGATGGTTTCGGCGAGTTCGCGGCCGGTGAGTTCGTAGCGAGTTTGGGCCTCGATGTCACCGAGCAAGGCGACGGTTTCCTGAATGAGGCTTTGCATGCGTTCGGTATAGCCGGCGGCGGACTGCCAGTCCTCGGAGGCTTGCGGGGCGTGATCGTGGCTGGCGACGACGGTGCGGAGGCCGGCGACGGAACCTTGCAGGCCATGGATGAGGTGCGAGGTGATCTGCCCGAGGGCGGAAGCCTTGGCGGCGAGCGTGAGCTCGAAGTTGGCTCTGGTGAGTTGTTCGTTGCGGAGGGCAACGGCGTTTTGCGCGCGGCGCAGCCCGAGGTAGGCGAGGCCGAGGACGGCGGCGATGAGGCTGATGCCGATTATAAGGGTTGCATTGGTCTGGCGTCGAATGCGCTGGTCGATGGACGATAGTTCGAGAGAAAGCGGAAGCGCATCGATATAGTAGCGGACAAAGCCGATTGGGGACGTGGAGTTCCGGCTGAGCAGCGGAAGCAGGACTTCAAGCACGGGAGCGGTGCGGCGCGGTGCGATGCCTGCGAAATAGCGGTCGAGCGGAAACGCGTCATGATAGCGGCTCAGGGGCGTACCGCTTAGGAGCCGCAGGTAGTCGTCGGCAGGCAGTTCCACAAAAAGCATGGTCGCGGGCACGGCCTGCACCGTTCCGCCATCCTCGTCGAAGACAGCGACGCCAAGCATGCCCCGCTGATTGGCACTTTTGAAAACATTGGCGAGGCGGACGCCTGGGTCGGTGGCGGTGGGATTAGCGGTTTCGGCCTCCGCCACCTGCTGGAGGGCGACAGGGTAAAGCACAGCGGCGTCGCGCCCAATGATTTTTTGTCGGATGTCTTCGCGCAATTCGGTGCGGAAGCGAACAACCATGCCGGCAAAAATGGCAACGAGGAGGAGCGTAGTCGCGAGCGTGATGAGCGCCAGACGACTCGAGGGGCGTTTGGGTGAGGTCGGTGGGGACGTTTCCGATTTCGCCATGTTGGTCAGTGCACGGTCAGGTTGACGGAAATCCGGGGCGGACACACATAGAATTTCAGATATTGTGCGGGTTATTCCTATTATTCAGTCGTTGGGACCGCTGATTTTCGCTAATTAACGCTAATTCAGAAGAAACTGGGTGCGGACCAGTTTATCTATCGGCGTCCGATCTTAGCGGAAATTAGCGCTAATTAGCGGTTCAAGAATTTCTGGACTTGGGTGAAATTGATTGGGGCAGGTTGTTATGGAAAACGAGGATGAGGGCGACGGCTGAGTCGAACCGGCGACGACGGCGCGTCGCCCTCCATCGGACTTTCTACAGAAGAAGCGCTAGAATTCTCCTTCAGGCAGGGGCAATGCGAGTTTTTCCAGGGCGATCTCGAAGAACAGCCGGCGCTGTTCGGGGGAAAGGCCTGGCTGATAGACGGCGGTTTGGTAATCCGTGTAAGGTTGCCAGGATTCCTCTTCGCGCAGGGCAGTGAGGAAGGCGGAGAGCAGCGATGCGACGGATGGAGCTCCCTCGGCGGTGCGATGGGCGGCGGCAAAGGCGGCGACGGCGCTGCGAATGGATTCCTTCTCGCGATCGAGCTGGGCAAAACGCTGGGCATTTTCCTTGTTTAGCTGGTTTACGGCCTCGCGCATTTTGTCGAGGTTGCCCGGAGGAACGCGCGAGCCTCCCTCCAATTGATAGCTAAGGTCGGACGTGCTGGATTTGGGCCGCATGCCTTTAGATTGAGGGGCTAGTTCGGTGCGAATCTCTTCGAGACGAGCCTGGACCGTTTTTTGCAGGGCCTGTTTTTCCTTGCGGTACGAATTGATGCGGGCGGAGAGCTCCGGTGGGAAAGCAGGGCCGGTGCTGGGACCCGGGGGCTTCGGCAGCGCGGCGAGACCGGCGCGGATATCGTCGGCCAACAGATCGAGCGAAGCGATGGCGGTGGCCTGTTGTTCGGCAAGCTGCTTGAGAGCCTGCGTGCGCTTGGACTCTGAGCTGTTGTCGTATTGATAAATGGCGTCGCGAAGCTCCGTTTTGAGACGGTTTTTCTCATTTTGATAGAGGGCGATCTTGGCCTCGAGCTCTTCGGGAACGTCCGTGGGAATGTGAATGCGCGCGGTTTCGGGGGAGAAGTAGAGCCATTTCTCTTCTCCTTTTAAGGACGTTTCCTTCACGTTGGGTTTGAAGGCTTCGACCTGTAACTCCATCGCGACTTCGCGGAGAAGACGGCGTTGCGCGGGCGAAAGCCCTTCCTGATAGAAGACCGCGGCGCGCATGACCAGGAATTCGTAGATGAGGGTTTTGGTGCGCGCTTCCGGGCTCTGACTGCCGCCGAGCCGCCATTGGCGGGTTTCGTTCCAATCGCCGGTGCCTGAAATGAAACCGACGAGTCCGCCGTGCAAAAGGTCGCTGCGAAGCTGTTCGGCGGTGGCTTCGAGCTCGACGATGCGCGGGGTCTGCTCGCGGGAAAACGCTTCGAGTTGGGTTACGCGCTCGGCGGCCGGGGCGTCCTTGAGCGAGGCGAGCTTTTGCTGAAGCTCGGTTTGTAGGGCGCTCCGTTTGGTTCGGTAATTTTCCAACCGTGAGAGGAGTTTTTTGGAAAGATCTTTCGAGTACAGCCGTGTGCTAAGCGGCGCGTAAAAGGGCTCGTAAACATGGCTGGCGAGATCCTTGGGCGCGGCCGCGCGCTCCACGGGCGAGCGTTTGGGCGGCGGTGGTGCACCAATGGGCGGGGGAATGGGCGGGAAAAAGATCGGTGTTTCCCGCAAGTTCGATCCGCGGCGAGCATAGCCGTCGTAGTAGTTTGAAAAAAGCGGGTCGTAAAAGAACTGGTCATAGAACGGGCTGTAGCGATGCCCACCCCAGAAATAATAGTTGCCGCCCCAGTAGTAACAACCGCCCCAATAGGGATAACCGCCGTGCATGCCTCCTCCTCCGCCGTAGTAGCCGCCACCGGAATAACCACCGCCGGGGCCGGGCTGGAAACCGGTGCCTGAATCGTGGCTTGGACCTGGCGAGATGAAACGGCTGCCGGAATCGTTGCTTGGCGGTGGGGAATAGTTTGAAGGAGGCGGAGAATAGGACGAGCCTGACCCGGAATTGGACGGCGGTGGTGCAGGCGGCGGAGTGGAACTGCTGTCGGAAGGACCTGGAGCGATGAAGCGGTCGCTGGCGAGTCCGGTGGTGGCCCCGAGGAGAAGGAGGCTGGCCAGGCCGCCGAACAACCAGGTGCGCGGGTTGCGCCGCATCTGGGCCGGCAAGGGAAAATGGTTTTTCATGGCGGAAATATTTTGGGCGGACTGAGTGGTTTGTCAGGGCGGCCGTCAGAAACGGAAATTGAGCCCGAGCGAGTAGGTGATGGATTCGCTCTCGTAAAAGGAGGCGCCGATCATCGCGCCGAGTTTGGGGGTGAACCAGGTGTTCAGCCCGAACTTGTAGATCCAAGCGGAGTCGTAACTGCTATTGAAATATTCGGTGTAGGCGGCGGAGGCGAACAGCGCGCTCGAGCGCGTGACCGGAATTTCCAGACCAAAGCTGGTGGCCCAAAGCGATTCGCGGTTCCGATATTTAACGTTGTTGTAGGTAGAAGATTGGTTGGTTTCGCCAATGGAAAATTCGACGAAGGGTTTGGCCCATTCGAGATCGGCATAGGCGGTGACGTAGCCGCCAATCCGCCGGTCGGTGTAATTGAAGTTGCTGAAACGTTCGCTCGAGGCGCGGAAGCCGGCGTCGAGGAAATCGAGAATCGGAACGTTGGCGAACAGCTCGACGCCGTTGCCATTGTCCATGTTCGAATCGCGGACATTCTCCGTGAAGAAGCCGAGTCCGGCGTAACGTTTGCCGATGAAACCGGCGTCCATTTGGGCTTGGGCGGCGCTGGCGAGAGCGAGCAGACCGAGAATGACGAGCAAAAGGCGGGGTGTAGAATGTTTTGTCATGGTGCTGTACCTATTAACTAGTTCCGTGCCAACGTTGGGTTTATATCCATAAGCTATTGATGATTAAATGAAAACGATTCGATGCGGCGAAGAAACCGACTGCGTCATAGCTGTAATTGGTTGCAGCCAACCAATCCATGAGCTCGGAAGAAGCCATGGTTGGGTGCGGCCAACCATGCGTGGATATCCTTACGGGGCGGACGTTGTCCCGGGCTGCTGATTCAACCGGTAGCGGAGAAATTCGCGGGTGACGCCGAGGCGACGGGCGGCGGCGGAGACATTTCCATTGGTTTCGCGCAGAGCTTCGTCGACGAGATCGGCGACGACTTGGTCGAGAGCGAAGCCGTCCTCGGGCAGGCGCCAGGCAGGATTGCGCCAACTGGTTGCTACCGGCAATGAGGTGCCGGTGGCGCTGGTCAATTGGGCAAAATCGAGCTGCGTACCATTGCTGAAAATGACCGCACGCTCCAGCACGTGGGCGAGTTCGCGAACATTGCCGGGCCAACGGTGTGCGAGCAAACGGGCTTCGCCGGATGGCGAGATTGTGAGCCCGGGCAGCCGGTGGCGCACGGCCATGGGCTTTAGAAGGTGACGGGCGAGGGCGAGGATGTCGGAACCGCGTTCGCGCAGCGGCGGCAACGTCACATGCAACAAATGCAGGCGGTGATAGAGGTCTTCGCGAAAGTTGCCGGTGGCGACAAGTTCCTCCAGCGGGCGATTGCTGGCGGCGAGGAGGCGGACATCGACTTGGATTTCCTTGTTGGAGCCGAGGCGGCGAATCTTCCCGTCCTCAACGGCGGTGAGAACCCTGGCCTGGGTCGAAGCGGCGAGCGTGCCGATTTCGTCGAGGAAAAGCGTACCGCCATCGGCGGCTTCGAAAAGACCGATGCGGGCCTGGCGCGCGTCGGTGAAGGCACCGCGTTCATGACCGAATAATTCGGACTCGACTAAATTTTCCGGCAACGCGGCACAGTTGACAGAGATGAAAGGCCGCTCGGCGCGCGGGCCCTGAGCGTGCAGCCAGCGGGCGATGGCGCTTTTGCCGGTGCCGGTTTCGCCCTCGATCAGGACGGCGGGAAGCTGGCGTTCGAGGCGCCGGTCTGCGGCGAGGATCGTGTCGAGCTGAGTGCGGAGGCCGGCGAGACTCTGGCCGAAGAAAAGCTGGTCGGGTTTGGCTCCGGAGCCGGTGGAACGGTGTTCGTCGCGGCGCTTGGCGTTGTGCTGAAGGCGGCAACGCGCGAACGCCAGCGGCAGGGCTTCTGGCTCAAAGGGCTTGGTGAGGTAATCGCCCGCGCCGAGACGCATGGCCTCGACGGCTTTTTTCACGCCGCCGAAAGCGGTCATGACGACGACTCCGGTATTTTCCGAAAACGCACCCTCGCGCAGAAGGCTGAGCGAGTCGCCATCCGGCAGATGGAGATCGATCAGAGCGAAATCGAAACGCATTTCCCGCAACAGCCGGCGCGCCTCTTCGATATTGGCGGCTTCGGTGACCTCGGTTTTGAAGCCGCGCAGTTGGGCGGCGAGCCGCTTGCGCAACGAAGGGTCGTCCTCAAGCAGGAGAATTTCGCAACCGGGGGAGAGCGGCGATGCGTCGGCCATGACCGGATGATATGCCCGGAATGGCGGCGGGGGTTCAACACCAAACCGGTCTCAAGTGAGTGGTTTGGGTTCAGCGTCCGAGCTGCCGGTTCATTTGACGCCGCAGGCAAGCGCGAGGCGCATGAAGGCCCAGCCCAAAGACGCGGTAATTGGGAGCGTGAGCACCCAAGCCCAAACGATGCGGCCGACGATGCCCCACTTGACCGCGCTGAAACGTTTCACCGTTCCGACGCCCATGATGGATGTGGAGATGACGTGTGTCGTGGAAACAGGAATGCCGAAATGCGAAGCAGTGAGGATGACGGCGCCAGCGCTGGTTTCGGCGGCGAAGCCATGCACGGGCTGCAATTTCACCATCTTGTGGCCCATCGTACGAATGATGCGCCAGCCGCCCCCGGCAGTACCGGCAGCCATGGTGAGCGCGCAGGCAGCGATCACCCAGTAAGGAATATCCTTGTCGCTTTGTTGGAGAAAGGACGCCCAGCCGGGGAGATCTTTAAGTACGCCGGCCTGGGTGCTGGTGAAAAGGGCGAGCGTGATGATGCCCATGGTTTTTTGAGCATCGTTGGAGCCGTGGCTGAGGCCCATCGCGCCGGCGCTGACCAGCTGAAGCTTTCCAAAGAATCCGTTGACGAAGCGAGGGGTGGACTTTTTCAGCAGAATATACAGCAGGCCCATAACCACTGCAGCCACGATAAAACCGAGAACTGGCGAGGTGACCATAGGCAGCACGACCTTGTACCAAAGGCCCACATGCTGGCCCTTTTCATTGGTTGAGGCCCAGATCAACACATGCCAGTTGCCCTTGGCGGTGGCAACCGCTGCGCCGCAAAGGCCGCCGATCAGGGCATGGCTTGAACTGGAGGGAAGTCCCCACCACCACGTCAGCAGATTCCAGACGATCGCGCCCAGCAGCGCGCATAACACCGTGATGGTTGTCACGGCGGCGGTTTCGACCAGGCCGGAACTGATGGTTTTGGCCACGCCGACGCCGATGAACGCGCCGGCGAGATTAGTTACGGCGGCAAGCAAGATCGCTTGGCGCGGCGTCAAAACCTTGGTGGAAACGACAGTCGCGATGGCGTTGGCGGCATCGTGAAAGCCGTTGATATACTCGAAGGCCAGCGCCACGAGGATGACGATGAGTAGGAGCTCCATGGGTCGGCTCCGCTCAGGAGTATTTCAAAACGATTTGGAAAACGACGTTGCCGGCGTCGCGGCAGCGATCGACAGCCTTTTCAACCATTTCAAAGAGGTCCTGAAGAATGACTGTTTCCTTCGCATCGTAGGTGCCGTGATAAAGATCTCTGATGGCGGCGAGGAGTTGTTTGTCGGCTTCGCCTTCGGCGTATTGAAGTTTTTCGTTGGCTTCGCCGATTTGTTCGATGCGCGCTCCGTGACGAAGTTGTTTCACCATGAAAACGACCGATTCGGCGGCTTTGCCCAGCAGGTCGGCCATGCGGAGGAAGGCTTCGCGCGGCAACTTGCCGGGATAAATCGAGAGGCGTTCGACGAGTTTTTCGACGGTTTTCGGAATTCGGTAAAGGGCGAGGGAGAGCGCTTCGATGTCTTCGCGTTCGAGCGGAGTGACGAAGGTTTTGCAGAGTTCCTCGGTGATCTGGCTGGTGATCTTTTTGTCCTTCCGGCGGCTTTGAATGAAATCGTCAAGGTCGCCCGCGCTACGGTAAGACTCGATGCGTTGCAGGTAGCTGGAGAGGAGCTTCGTGCTGGTGAGAGCCTCTTCGGCGCTCGCTTCAAGCAGGTCGTAGAACTTCTGGTCTTTGCCGAATAGCTTGGGAATGGAGATCATATGACCGACTGGCTAGAGGCGTTCGTAACCTTTGTGAAACGAATTCTGTGACAGACGTGTTACATTCGTGTGACGATGGCGGCGGACGATGGAAATTTTGCAAACTTCACGAAATACGCCGCCATTTTTCGCCTCCGGCGAGCGTTAAGCCCGCTTACGCAATTTGGCCCAGAAAAAACCGAGCCGCTCGTGAATGGCTTTGGTGGAGCGTTCGAGCGCGCCCATGTCCCAGGCAACGAAGAGCCCAATTTCTTCGCGATTGTCTCGCTCCATGAAATCGCTGGGTGCGGCAACGGGATTGAGGCCGGCTTTTTTGCACAAGGCCATGGCTCGCGGCATGTGCCAGGCGGAAGTGACGAGGAGAAAAGGCTGTGAACCAATTTCACGGAAAATCGCCTGGGCCTCGTCGTCGGTATCGCGAGTATTGTCGAACCGAACGATGCGGCCGGGAACGATCCCAAGCGATTGCGCGGATTCCGCGAGAATCTGCGCGTGGGAAAACTCAACCGGGCCGTTGTAACCCGAAACAACTAGTTTCGCCTCGGGCAAAAGGTGCGCGAGACGGACGCCTTCCGTCAGGCGACCGAGAGCGGAAGGGCTGAGCTGGCTTAACCGCGAAAGTTTTTGCGAATCGCCGTGACCCCCGCCCAACACCACAATGAAACGGCACGCGCGAGCGGCGGAAGGCAGGTCACTCGGAGAGCGCGCTTCGGGAATGGCGGCGTATTGATTTTCCAGCGGGGCGATCAGAAGGCGTGCGATGCCTTTGTTCGAAAAAACCGCCAACGCCAGTAGCGCGAGAGTGAGGAGCCCGCGACCGAGTTTTTGACGCCGCGTCCAGAACAGCAGAACGAGGCCCGCGAAGCCGACCAGCAACGTGAAGTAAAGAGGCAGAAACGGAATGGTGAGCGTTTTCTTCAACCAGAAGAGCATGGCCGAAGTTGGTCAATGTCTCGGTGGATTGGCAACTGCAGTTGAGCGGAGGGCCGACCACGTCGGCCAGCTTGCATGGACCAACGGTCGACGTGGAAGTCGACCCTCCACCTGATACCCACACGGAGTCGTGCTATCGCAGGGTGAGCTCGAAGCTGGGATCGGCGGATTCGGCGTTGTAAATGACCTCGAAATCCTGGATCTTTTGCTTGTAGCGGGTGGTTTCGTAAGGAGTGTAACTGAGTTCCTGAAGTTGTCCGGCCTTGGCATAGGCGTCGACGGTGTTTGCCGGGTAGGTTGGGTAAACTTTCACGATTTCGCCGTCGTATTCGATCTCGCATCTGCCAGCGCCGCGCCAGCGATTGGCCCAGCCTTCAATCAACTCCAAGCTGGCGAATGCGACTTTGATCGCGCCCGTGTTTTTTGCGGAAGCGACCAGGGGGTATTCGGTTTTAAAATACATTTCGGTGCGGACCTGCATTTCGGCGCGGGCGGAATTCAGCCGGTCGCGGCGGTTTGACTCCTCTTCGATAGGTGCGCGTTCGTTGAGTTTGGCGGTTTCCTCACGTTGGGCTCGGAGCTTGAGGGAGCGCTGGTATTCGGCCTGTTCCAATTCGCGGGCTCGAACACGGTCCTGCCGATTTTTTTCTTCGGCGACCTTGGCCGCCGCTTCATCAACAGGATGTTTGGCCTGCAATTCGGCAGGAAGAAGTGGTTTTGCGACCGAACAGAGCCCTGTTGCGTGCCTGAGGGTGACGGTGCGCGGGGTTTCCGAAACAATAATGGCGTCCTTGAACACCCGACCATCTGCCAGCGTAACATCGTCGGCGAAGACGGTGACGGAGGAAAGAATCGCGATCGGAAGAAGAAGGGCGAGTTTCATAGTGGATGTCACGCCTGCGATATCCCCCAAGGGAAGCTGGTGCGCATGAACAACCCTGCCACGAAGGCCCGGCCAGACAAGCTTTTTAGGCCTGAGAGATGGTATGGCTATTTTTTTGCGCGCTGAGGCGGAGGGACGATAACCACAGGGCAGGAGGCCTTGCGGAGGACGCCGTGGGTCGTGGTGCCGACAAGCAGATCGTAGAAGGCGTTATGACCATGCGAACCCATGACGATGTAGGCGGCGTCGAAAATTTTCGCCGCATCGAGGATCTCGGGCACGGGTGGACCGTTGACCTGGCGGGTTTCCACGAGGAGCTCGGAATGGCGGAGCCGGAGTCCCTCGGTGATTTCGGCGAGGCGTTTGGCGGAATGTTTTTCGCTGAGGGCGATGGCTTCCTGGAAGTTTTCGACCGCGAGGCCATAATCGCTGGTGAGCACAGGCGGTTGGACGACGTGGAGAAGGAGGATTTTGTTCTGCGTCACGCGCGCGAGGGTGCTGACCGCTTCGATCACGCCCTCCGTTGCGGTGGAAAAATCGATGGGTGCAAGGATCGTTTTCATAGCGACTTCAGTTTATTCACGACCGCGGATTTCGCGAGGAAATTGAAGGTTGCTCCGGTTTTTCCCTTGGTTGGAAGAAGGGGTGAAAAAACCGCTTGCTTCCGCCGGGCGCATGCTACTTTCTGACCCTTCCTTGTTCGGGCTGTAGCGTAGCCTGGTAGCGCGCTTGCATGGGGTGCAAGAGGTCGTGAGTTCGAATCTCACCAGCCCGACCATTTTAAAAACCCCGGCGTGGAAACGACTTGTGGTATATTTTGATGACGTGGTCTCGACGGGTCGGGGACTGGACTTGAATGTCGCGCATTTTCATTTGCGCATCCCGCTTCGGTACCCCCCTGAATTTCAGGTCCTGTGAAAAACCTACCCCTTTTTGTGTGCGTTGGAATTGGTCTCTCCTTAGCCTTCCTTTGTCAGGCCGCAAAAGACGAGGGCAAAGTGGAAGCGGCCGATGTGGATAAAGCCTACGCATCGATCGAAAAAACTTTGGGAGACACTGAAGCCAAAAATGCAGTGTCCGAAGCGCGCAATTACTTGAGGGTGATCAGGCCGCAAAATAGCCGATTTGCTGGTATTGGCGCTGTAAGTTGGTTGCCCGATCCGGAGTTCGGCCGGAGTCACGTTGAAGGGCGACCATTCCAAAGAATGGCGATTACGACTGGAGTGGCAATCGTGCAAAGGTACAAGGCGAGCCACACCACGACTTGCACCCAGTAACGTTGGGGATGGTCTCGACGGGTGAGCCGGCCCCAGTTGTCCTCGATTTGGCCGGTGGCGAGACTTTCGATAAGCGTGAGAGTAACAACAAAAGCACTGCCGAGGATCGCTACGTGATAAGGCCAATATTTACAGGAGTAAATCAGACCAAACGTCGCTCCGAGTAATGGCGGCGCAAACGCTGGAATAAAAACGCGCGGTTTTTTCCAGATCAAATGAACAGGGGCAATCTTCATTGGGCGACGCGAGCGACGGCGAGATGATTTTTGCCATCAACCGTTGCGGAAGGAGGGGAGTTGGCGGAGGCAGTTTTGCAGCGAGCGATAATCGAAGGGCTTTGACAGGAAGGCGGCGGGCTTGGCTTGGACGAAGCGCTCAAGCGTTAGTTTCTGCGAATAACCGCTCATGAGAATGATGGGGACCTCGGGGTTGAGGCGGTGCATTTCCTGGAAGGCTTGTTCACCGTCCATGCGCGGCATGGTGAGATCGAGGATGACAAGGCGGAGATCGCGCGAATGTTTTTTGAAATATTCGAGTCCGTCGAGTCCATCGACCGCCATTTCGGTGGTGAAGCCGGAGACTTCGAGCGCCCGGGCGACGACGGTGCGAACGTCGGGCTCGTCGTCCACGATGAGGACGCGGCCGGAGCCTTTCCAAGTGCCGGAGAGGGAAATCGGCGGCGTGGTTTCGCGTGACGAATTGACGATTGCCGGGAAAAACAGGCGGAAAAGCGTGCCTTTGCCCTGAATGCTTTTGACCTGGATGGAGCCCCGGTGGGATTTGGCGATGCCGAGCACGGCGGCCAACCCGAGTCCATGTCCAGAGAATTTGGTACTAAAGAATGGTTCGAAAATCCGGGCGTAGACTTCCGGGGTCATGCCGCTGCCGTCGTCCTCGACTTCGAGCACGACATACTGGCCCGGCTCGGGAGTGCGGCCGTGGAAACGTGCAGAGACGCGGGTGTGGTCGAGGGTTTCTTCGCGGGTGCGGACGGTGATGGTGCCGGTATTGTCGCCGATGGCGTCGGAGGCATTCAGCACGAGATTCATCAGGATTTGCCGCATCTGGATCGAATCGGCGGTGATCCGGGGAAGCGGGCGGGCCAGGTCGAGCGACAAGCTGCGTTTTTTTCCCGACGAAACGCGGAGGAGATGCGAGGTATCCTCGATGAGTTTGGAAAGATCGATTTCGCTGAACGCGAGGGGATTTTTGCCGGCGTAGGCGAGCATTTGCTGGCAAAGGGCTGCGGCGCGCTCGGTCGATTTCTCAATTTTGTTAAGGGTTTGCTGAACTGGGGAATCTTCAGGGAGATCAAGCCGGGCGAGACTGGCATAACCGAGGAGCGGGGTAAGAAGATTGTTGAAATCGTGAGCGATGCCGCCGGCAAGTACGCCGAGACTTTCGAGTTTTTGGACCTGCTGGAGACGGCGTTCGCTTTCGAGGCGGTCGGCCTCGGCCTGTTTTTGGCGGGAAATATTACGCAGGACGAAGGAGAAAATGGCGGGACTTCCATTCGCCTCGCGATGGGCCTGAACGACGAAGGAAACGGGAATCTCAGCGCGGGCGCCGTCCAGAATAGTAAGTTCGCCATGCCAGGCGCCACTGGCCAGGGCGGTGGGGAGCGCGTCGGTCGCCAAGGTTTTGGCGGTGGCTATTGGTAGAAGGCCGGTGAGCAAATGTCCGCGCAAATTGACGAGCGGGCCTTTGCCGGCGAGGCGAAGCAGAGCGGTATTCGCGTAGAGGATCTCGAGTTTCTCGTCGGTGGTGATGACGTAGTCGGTCGTGGCCTCGATGACTTGGAGGAGGCGTCCGGTTTCGGCCTGGCTGGTGACGAGATCGCGCTGGATTTTATTGCGGCGGGAGACAGCGGAACCGAGTCCCAAGCCGACGCAGGCAATCGCAAGTTCAAAGAAGAGAAAATGGACAACGAGGAGCGGCGTGCTTCCTCCGGAAAAGTGCAAGCCGATGAGGCCGGCCATGGTGATAAACAACGTGGCAAGCGTGGCACCCACGAGACCGTGGCAAAAACAAATCCAGATGAGCGGCAGGAAACAAAGATAGAACGGCGTGAATTGGCCGAAAGGCTTCCACGCAAAAACGAGGAAAAGGAATCCGATCAGCACGACGGTCTGCAGGGCGATCATACCCGCGGGCCAGCGGCTTTTACTGTTGAAAATGGGAACGCTTTCGCCGCGCAGCCATGGACCGGCGAAAACCATCAGCGGAGGTACAACGGTGAGCAGGCCGCTCACGTCGCCGACCCACCAATTGAGCACCGAGCCCCAATATTTGGCGGACTCGGTGACGCCGCCCATGACCAAAACAAAATTGCCGCCGAGCGCCATCGTCGCGGGCGAAATCATGACGACCGACGTGAAAATAATCGTGTTGCGAGTTTCCCCAGGAAGGAGGACGCCATTGAGAAAGCGGCGTGCGACCCAGGCAGCGGCGGCATAGTTGACCGTGTTGAAAGCCGCGAGGACCGCGGGCATCCACCAGACTTCAAATTCCGGCAAGGCGAGTGCGAGGCCCAGGTTCGCGATAAAAACGATGGGCATGTACCGCAAACCGAGCAGAACCAACAACGAGAGAGCGAGGCCGCAGGGTGGGTACCAGATCGAAATCCCCGGCGACACTTCGAAAAAGGTGGCCGTAAAATGGGAAACCACGCGCAGAATGACATAGGCCGCGCAGGCAATGTAAGGGGTGTTGCGTGTGTTCAATCCCATCAAGTTTGGATCAACCGGAAGGGTTAGAATCGCGCAACTCGCTGGCGAGATCAAGCGTAACCCGGAGTTTTCCGGGTGGTTTCTCGGGCTATTTGCCCTGCGTGTGCCCGTCTGGGCTCATAGTGGGGGTGGATGCGGGCGGCAGTTTCTGGTTTTCGAGCCACCGTTTGACCATGGTGGCCAGTTCGGCATAACGAACTGGTTTCGAGAGGTAATCGTCCATGCCGACGCTGAGGCAGCGCTGGCGCTCGTCGTCAGTCGCGTTGGCGGTGAGGGCGATGATGGGGACGCGGGCGCCGTTGCGTTCGAGCCGGCGGATTTCCTTGGTGGCCTCGTAGCCGTCCATTTCAGGCATCTGGCAATCCATTAGAATGAGATGGTAATGGATGCGCGCCATGGAATCTAGCGCCTCGCGGCCATTGGCGACGACCTCGGCTTTGCAACCGATCTTTTCGACCATGCGGCGGGTGAGGATCTGGTTGGTGGCGTTGTCTTCGGCGATGAGCACGCGGGCGTGCTGCTGCAGCGGCTTGACGGCGGGAAGGGGTTGATGGGTATTGCTGACGGGATTAGGTGTGTTGGATGGTTCGCCCCAGAGTTTTTCGAGTGCCCGCACGAGCGTGCTGTGACGGACCGGTTTTGGATAGATGGCGAAGAAATGGAACGAATCCAATTCCGCACGCTGATCCTTGCTGAGGGAGGAGCTGAGCATCATGAGATGCATGTTGCTCAAGGCGGGAGTGCTGCGGATGGTTTTGGCGAGTTGAAGTCCATCCATGCCCGGCATGTTGTAATCGAGGATCGCGAGTTCGAAGGGCTGGCCTTCGGCAAGCGCGGCAAGAAGGAGGTCGAGGGCCTGGTCTCCGCGGATGGCTTCGGTGGGAGCCAGTTTCCAACGGCGGAGGAGGTGCACGAGCAGGCGCCGGTTGGTTTCGTTGTCATCGACGATGAGTACGCGTTTGCCTTTGACGAGGTCGAAGGTTGGAGCGGTGTGCGTGGAAACGTGGGTGCTGCGGGCGAGGGTGAGGATGAACCAGAATGTCGAACCCTGGCCGGGCACGCTTTCGACGCCGATTTTTCCATTCATCAACTCCACGAGTTGCTTGGAAATGGCGAGACCGAGCCCGGTGCCGCCGAAGCGCCGGGTGGTGGAACTGTCAACCTGGGTGAAGGACTGGAAGAGTCTCGCGCAGGCCTCAGGGGTCATGCCGATGCCTGTATCCTTAACTTCGATACGGAGGGAAACGTTTGCCTCGCTGGCGGCGAGTTGCGAGACGTGGACGACGACCTCGCCTTTTTCGGTGAACTTGATCGCGTTGCCGACGAGATTGATGAGGATTTGCCGGAAGCGGTCGGGATCGCCCATGAGTTCAGGAGGCAGGTCGTTGTCGATCCAGTACGCGAGCTCGATGTGTTTGCGCGAGGCGGTTCCGCCGAGAAGTTCGACTACGTCCTCAACCGCGGTGCGGAGTTTGAAGGAAGTGTTTTCAAGTTCGAGTTTGCCGGCCTCGATCTTGGAGAAGTCGAGGATGTCGTTGATGATGGTGAGAAGGGCTTCGCCGGAGTTGCGGACCGTCTCGGCATATTCGCGCTGTTCGTCGTTGAGCGGCGTGTCGAGAAGCAGACCGGTCATGCCGATGACGCCGTTCATCGGCGTGCGGATTTCGTGGGACATGTTCGCGAGAAACATGCTTTTTGCCTGAGTGGCGGCCTCGGCCTGTTCCTTGGAAAGGACGAGCTCCTGGGTGCGTTCGAGAACGCGGTCTTCAAGCCTTTCCTTTTCCTGGCGAAGTTTATTGGTTCGCCAGCGGAAAAGCAGAACGGTGCCGAGCGTGAGCCCCAACACGCTCAGGCAATAGAACCACCAAGTTTGGTAGAGGTGCGGTTTTTGAGTGATGGCGACGCTGGCACCGGTCTCGTTCCAAAAACCGTCATTATTGCTGGCAATGACGCGGAAGCGGTACGTGCCCGGTTGCAAATTCATGTAGAACGCAGTGCGGCGCGTGCCTGCATCGATCCAGTCCTTGTCGTGTCCTTCGAGTTTATAGCGGAACAAAACGCGGTCGGATTGAATGAAGCTGAGGGCGGAGTAGTCGATCGAAAGGGTGTGGGAACCGGCGTCGAGTTTGATGGATCGTTTGTCGCTGACCGGTTGGTTGTCGACGAGGACTTCCTCAACATTGACCTTGGGAATGGTGGTGTTGATCGGAATATTTTTGGGATCAACGACGAGGGCGCCGCGGCGGCTGGCAAACCAGATGCGTCCATCCTTGCCTTGCCAGGCGACCGGAGTGGAACCTGTGCCGATCAGGCCGAGGCGCACACCGTCCTCGGTGTTGGCGAGACGAAGCATGACGTGTTTGCGCTGACCCTCGGCCACGGAGAGAAGCTCGCTTTTTTGCCACCAGAAAATGCCCTTGGGCGTTCCGAGCCAGAGGCGTTGATGATCGTCTTCGATGATGGCAGCAACCTGGTCGCTGAAAGGCGCGGAGAGTTGTTCGTTCGAAAGCCAGCGTCCATCGGGCGTGCGCACGACCAGGCCGGCGCCTTTGGTGCCGACCCAAAGGTAGCCGTTGCGATCATGATAAATGGCGCGGATGTCATTGGAGGGAAGCCCATCCTCCAAATCGTAGAAGGTATAGGCGCCATCCTTGATTTTGGCGATACCAGCTTGATCGAGACCGATGAAGACCGCTCCTTCGTGGTCCTCGCATATGACCTTGGGAACGGTGATGGACGCGTGCCGTTTATCGTTGGGATCGAATTGGCGGATGTTGGAGATGGTGGTGAAGACGCCGTCCTTGTATAGGGTGGTTCCTTTGGTTTCGGAGCCGATCCAAATGGTGCCATAGCGGTCTTCGTAAATTGCGCGAACGCGAAGAAACTCGGGGTATTCAGTGATTTTGCCGTCCTTGATCACCCGCAAAGTGCCGCGGGTGCCGACCCACAAGCTTCCGTCGCGGGCCGGGCAGACCGACCAGACTTCCACGGAACGTTCGGGACCGACGGGAACGTGGGTCATGCGCCCGTCCGGATCGACCCTCATGACGCCGGTGTCGGGCAGACCAACCCACACGGTGCCGTCGGCATTGCCGGCGACGGTGCGGGTGTTTCCGCCGAGTGGTTCGTCTTCGCGGGCGAGCATTTTGAAGGCGGCGGGGCGAACACGCACAAGGCCGTCGCCCGCGGTGCCGATCCAGTAAGTACCCTCATTGTCGAGAATCATGTCGCGGCAATTGGCCGCCGAAGGAATCGGAACCAGTTGCGCCGTTTTTCGGCCGGCGGGGCGAAGGTAGCAGGAGTCCTCGGTGAAGAGCCAGAGATTGTCCTTCGGATCGACGAAGATGCCACGGATGGCGACGCTGGCGAGGTCGCCGACCTCGGTGTAGCGGCTTACCTGCGCGTGGTCCTTGGCGACGAAAAGACCGCGGTCGGTGCCCAACATGATCTGGCCGCGCGGGTACTCGATGAATTTGTTAACGAGTTGGAATTTCTCGTCGGATTCTTCCAGATTTTTATAGGTTCGGTTTTCGTAGATGAGGACTTGTTTGTTGCGCGGGCTGATCCAAAGACGGCCTTTGGAATCGTAGAGCACTTGCAGAATATCCCGCCCCGGAGAGCCGGGATCGTCGAGATGCGAGATGAACTCGCCTCCGCGGTATTCCCAAATGCCCTGGCTGGTGGCGACCCACAGCGTGCCGGATGCGCCCTCGGTGACACTGCGGATTTGAGCGCTTTTCAGCCCGGCGAAAGTGAATTTGCCGTCCTTGTAAGCGGAGAGTCCGCTTTGCGTGCCGATCCAAAGAGTACCGTCACTGCTTTCGAGCAGGCAGCGAATGCGGTTGTTGCCGAGGTTGGGCGTATTCGCGACGCGGTAGGAAACGAAGCGGACTCCGTCGAAACGCGAAAGGCCGCTTTCGGTGCCGCTCCAGATGTAGCCGTCGCGGGTTTGAAGAACGAGGGGTGCGCCGTTGTGAGGCAGGCCTTGATCGATGCCAAAAGCGTACGCGAAGAAATTGTATTGGGACGATTGGTTTTCCGGCTCGACCGCCGCGTGGGAAGTGAGCGTGGGAGTCGTCGCCAACAATGTAAAAACGAACCCTCCTGCCAGCAATTTACGCGCTGACAGCCAGCCCGAAGAAAGCCGTCGGGTGGTAGCCGGTTGGGGGGGCAAAATGTCCATAGTGAAGGACTTCAATGCAAAGCTATCGGCCATTTCGCGGGAAAGTAGAGAAAAACTCTTGTTTTGGGAGAACTTTGCGACCGCCCAAATCATTTTTATGCGAACCATCGCTTTTGTTGATTCCGCAAAAGGATTGGCAAGTGCGGGGAGCGGGCATTGAACTGGGGCAGCCTTGAACACGAAATCATCCCATTTTCTCAGTGGAGCTCGCGATTGGTTTTGGCCGCTGGCGTTGGCCACGACGGTTTTTATGGTTTCAGGCCGGAGTCAGGTCTCCGCGCCAAATATTGTTGGGATAGACAAGATTGCACATTTTTTTGTCTTCGGGCTTCTCGCAACGCTGGTGGCGCGGGTGCCGGTGGTGGCGACGTGGCGCGGGCTGGGGCTTTATTGGGCGGTCGTTTTGACGGCATGCTATGGAATTAGCGACGAATTTCATCAGAGCTTCACGCCCGGCCGCTCCGTCGAACTCGCCGACTGGCTGGTCGATACGGCCGGAGCTATGCTGGCCGTGACGCTTTATGCGCGCTGGCGGTTTTACCGTGGGGCGTTGGAGCTGCCTTTGGCGCGTTCGCGGATTGAAACGCCCACGCCGGCCGAGCGAATTTTTTCCCCATGACATCTGCCGAGGCTCAAACCCGTATCGCTGCACTTCGCGCCGAGGTCGCGCACCACGACGAACTCTACTACCGACGCGCGCAACCCGAGATCAGCGATTTCGAGTACGATCGGCTCAAGCGCCAACTCGCCGACCTCGAAGCGGAATTTCCGCAAGACGCTTCCGCGCAGGCGACATCTCCGACCGCACAGGTGGGCGACGACCGCACCGAAGGCTTTGTTACGTATCGCCATCGGGAGCGCATGATGAGTTTGGACAACACCTATTCGCGCGAGGAACTCCATGAATTCCACGAGCGACTGGTTCGGCTTCTTGGACGCGAGCGGCTCGCTTACGTCGTCGAACCTAAAATCGACGGTCTCGCGGTGAGCATCACTTACGAAAAGGGCAAATTTGTCCGCGCGGTCACACGCGGAAACGGCATCGAGGGCGACGACATCACGGCCAACGCCCGCACCATCCGCACCCTGCCAAAAGAACTAAAATCCGACGATGGCGCTCCGCTTCCCGATGTCATTGAAATCCGCGGGGAGGTTTTCCTGACCAACGCCGAATTCAAACGCATCAACAAGCTTCGCGAGGAATCCGGCGAGCCGCTCTACGCCAATCCCCGCAACCTCGCCGCAGGTACAATCAAGCAGCTCGATCCGCGCGAGGTCGCGCAGCGCAAACTCGAAATCGTCCTCTATGGACTCGGCTATTGCGAACCTGCCACCGCGCTGCCTGCCACACAGAGCGGCTATTACGAACTTGTGCGCGCCTGGGGGTTGCCGACCGTGGAAAAGGTCTGGACCGTTCAGGGCGCCGACGAAACTTGGGCCGCCGTGCAGGAGCTCGATAAGCTTCGCGGCGACTTCACTTATGCGACCGATGGCGCGGTCATAAAACTCGACTCCATTCCGCTGCAACGCGAAGCAGGCGCCACCTCCAAATCTCCGCGCTGGGCCATGGCCTACAAATTCGCCGCCGAGCGGGCCGAGACGCGCCTCAACGCCATCACCATCCAAGTCGGCCGCACCGGTGTTCTCACTCCCGTTGCCGAACTAGCCCCCGTACACCTTGCCGGTTCCACCGTCGCTCGGGCCACGCTGCACAATCGCGACGAGATTGCCCGCAAGGACATTCGCGTCGGCGATTTTGTTTTTGTCGAAAAAGCCGGCGAAGTCATTCCCGCGGTCGTCGCGGTCAACACCGCCCGCCGCACGCCGGAGTGCGTGCCGTACACATTTCCCGAGAAATGCCCGGTGTGCGCCACGCCTGTCGTGCAGATCGAAGGCGAAGTCGCTTTGCGTTGTCCAAATTACGAATGCCCGGTGCAGGTGCGCCGTCGCGTTCAGCATTTCGCCTCGAAGGCCTGCGTCGACATCGATGGTCTGGGCGAGGCAATGGTCGATGTCGTTGTCGAAAAAGGCTGGGTGAAAAGCGTTGCCGATATCTATCGGTTGCGGCGGGACGACCTGCTCACGCTCGGCAAGAGCGTCGCGAAATCCACCGACAAGCTCCTTGCTGCGATTGAAGCCAGCAAGCGCGCCGAACTCTGGCGCTTCATTCACGGGCTCGGCATCACCCATGTCGGCGTGGCCGCCGCGAAGGATCTCGCGCAGAAATTCGGCGGTCTCGACGAACTTGCCCATGCAAAATATGAGGATTTCGTCGCGGACAAAAAGAGCGTGATCGAGGGCATCGGCGAAACGATGGCCCTTGCGATCATCGATCATTTCAACGATCCGCGAAATCGTTCGCTCGTGAGCGAATTGCTCACGTTGGGCGTCGCACCTGTTGCCCCCGTGAAACGCGAAGCCAGCCGCGCCGTGTTTGCCGGAAAAACTTTCGTGCTGACGGGGACATTGCCGACCATGAGCCGCGAACAAGCGACCGAAAAAATCGAGGCCGCCGGCGGCAAGGTCAGCGGCAGCGTGAGCAAAAAAACCAGCTACGTTCTCGCCGGCGAGGAAGCCGGCTCCAAACTCGAAAAGGCAAAAACTCTCGGCGTGCCCGTGATCGACGAGGCCGAGCTTCTGAAAATGCTCGGCGGCTGATCTGGCAAAAAAAAGGACCAGTCATCTACGTGGGAGAAACAAACAAAGTGTCACGTAATACATGACACTTTGTTACAAACCAAAATCGCGGTGGCGTTGAACCTGACGGTCCGGCGTTTCGCGTTGTTGCGGCACGGAGGATACGTTTTTCTTCTCCCCGCATGAAACGCCCCCTTGGTCTTGTCGCTGCTCTGTTATTTGTCACTGTCGGTCTCCGCGCCGCCCTTGCCGTCGAGATGGTTCCTTCGACCACGGCGCGCTGCATCAACATTTCGGATACAGCCTGGGCCGGCAGTTCGGTCAATGTCGTGGCGAACACGCAGAACATTCTGCATACATTGAGTCGCACGCAGTACGCGGCTTTCTACGATGCCGATGGCTTCATGGTGCTCGCGAAACGCGCGCTGGGGGACGACACGTGGGAAACGCGCCGCACAACCCACAAGGGCAACGTCGCCGACGCGCACAACTCCATCAGCCTCGCCGTGGACGGCGCCGGTTTTCTTCATGTTTCCTGGGATCATCATGGGAACGCGCTCAATTATGCGCGCAGCGTTGCGGCCGGTTCGCTCGAACTCGGTGTAAAGCAACCGATGACGGGCGCCCGCGAAGGGAAGGTGACTTATCCGCAATTTTTTCGCCTGCCCTCGGGCGATTTGCTTTTTCTCTGCCGCGACGGCGCATCGGGCCGCGGTTCGCTCGTTTTAAAACGCTATACGGTTGCCACCGGCAAATGGACTGATGTGCAGACCAATCTCATCGATGGCGAAGGCAAGCGCAGTCCTTACTGGGGCATGACGGTCGATCGCAAAGGCGGCTTGCATCTGGCCTGGATCTGGCGCGATTCGCCCGACGTCGCGAGCAATCACGATTTTTGTTACGCGCGTTCAAGTGACGGCGGCGCAACGTGGCAGCGGAGCGATGGTTCGGCTCAGACATTGCCGATCAGGGAAGCCACCGCCGAATACGCCGCCCGCATTCCGATAAACAGCAACCTGATGAATTCTCCCACGGTGGCCGCTGACCAGCAGGGCCGGCCCTATATCGCGAGCTACTGGTCGGCCTCGGCTGGCGAACCACCGCAATTCCGCATCGTCCGTCACGATGGCAAGGCTTGGCGGACGATCGAGGGTCCGCGCCGCACCGAGATGTTTTCGCTGTCCGGTGCAGGCACCAAGCGCCCGCCGATTTCGCGTGCCGCACTTTTTGTGGAGCAACGCTGGAAGTTCCATGGCCTGCATCTGATTTATCGCGACGACGCGCGGGGCGGCCGCATCGTGAAGGCTTCGCTCGCCGACCTGGAAAACGGGGAATGGACCGAAACCGAACTTACCGCCAACTCGGTCGGCGCTTGGGAACCGTCCCACGATCCCGAACTCTGGAACCGGCTCGCGCAGGTGCATCTGCTCGTGCAAAAAGTCGAGCAGCGGGACGGAAATGACCGCAACGCCGCCCGGGTCCAACCAACGCCCATCGGTACTTTGATTTGGAGTCCCGAAGCGTCGCAGCGCGCGGCCATGCATCACTCCGGGGAGGCCGCAACGGCGGACGTCGATTTGGAATGCGCGCCGATGGCTGCGGAAGTGCTTGCGACGATGCGCCGGGTGGCTGACTGGCAACTTGCGCACATGCCAAATCCGGATCGCTATCCGCCGCGCGGCTGGGAAACAGCGCCGTTCTATATCGGCGTGCTGGCGCTCGATTCAGTTTCGCCGGACCGGCATTACCGGGACGTGATGGTTGAGCAAGGCAAGGCCAATGGCTGGCAGCCACACCGCCGGGTTTATCATGCCGACGACCATTGCGTGAGTCAGATGTATCTGGAGTTGCACCGCCAACTCGGCGCGCCCGAAATGCTGGCCCCGACAAAGGCCCGCTTCGACGAAATCCTCGCGAAGCCGGCGGGCACGCTGATGGATTGGAACTCGCACAACGCGTTGGACCGTTGGACATGGTGCGACGCGCTTTTCATGGGGCCTGTCGCTTGGTTGCAGCTGTGGAAAGCCACGGGGGACACGCGTTACCTCGATTTCATGAACAGCGAATGGTGGCTGACCACGGGCAGGCTCTTTTCGCCCTCGGTCGGTTTGTATTTTCGCGATGAATCCTATCTTGATGTGCGCGAGGCCAACGGCCGGACCATTCACTGGGCGCGAGGCAACGGCTGGGTTTTCGCGGGGCTATGCCGCGTGCTCGATCTTTTTCCCCAGGATCATCCGGATTATCCACGTTACAAAAAACTCTATCTGGACATGGCGAAGGCTGTGCTGGCCGCGCAGCAATCCGATGGACTCTGGCGTGTCGGCCTGCTCGATCCGGCCTCGCATCCGGCGCGCGAAACCAGCGGCAGTTCGTTCATGGCGTTTGGGCTCGCCTGGGGTGTAAATCACGGCTGGTTGGATCGCGCGGCGACCGAGCCCGCCATCCGCCGCGCTTGGAACGCGCTTAATGCCTGCGTCACTCCCGAGGGCAAACTCGAACACGTTCAGCCCATCGGGGCTGCGCCTCACGGCTTCGATCCGACCAACACCGAACCATTCGCGGTCGGCGCTTTCCTCCTGGCCGGAAGCGAGGTTTTCCGGCTCGCTTCACCCTAAGCCGAGGCAAGGCAGGCAAAAGCCCGTCCCTGAACGCCGGGGGCGGGCAAGTTACCGTCAGGGCGCGACTTTGGATATAAGGAAGCCAGAATTCGCCACAGTTCCTTTGACATTTTCCCGGCGGGCAGCGGTTATACCGGCGCCCCATCGAACAGCTCATGGCCGACCCCCGGGAACAAAGTGCACCGCAGGCTGAACCCTTGAAAACGGGTGCGCCCAGGCCTGTGCCGAACAATCAACCGTCGGCAAAAATGGGCGACCGCGACTTGCGAAGAATGGTCCTGCGGGTTGTCGCGTTATATACGCTCTTCGGCGCGCTCTGGATTGTAGTGTCGGACCCGTTGCTGGCTTTTTTTGTGCGCGATCTGGAGCTGTTGACCCGTTTGAACGTCCTCAAGGGCTGGACCTATGTGGTTCTTACCGCGGGCTTGCTCTATTTATTGCTCAAGCGGGAAACGCATATTTGGCGGATCGAGCGTGCCGCCCGGATGGAAGCTGAAATTTCGCTGCGGGCGAGCGAGGAGCGTTTTCATTCAATCTACGATTCGGTCAGCGACGCGGTTTTTATCCACGAGATGAAGACGGGGCGCATCATGGATGTGAACAATCGCATGTGCGAGATGTACCGTTGCACCAAGGACCAGGCCCGCGCCTCAATTGTTGATGAGCTTAGTTTAGGGGAACCACCCTTTAGCGAGAAAGAGGCGCTGGCATATTTAAAAAGTGCTGCGGGGGGCGAACCCCAGGTCTTCACCTGGCATTGTCGCCGGATGGACCGCAGCCTGTTTTGGGGCGAGGTGCGCATGCGGCGCGCGAGGGTGGGGCAGGAGGACGTCATTATTGTGAGCGTGAGCGATATTTCCGCCCGCATGGCGACGGAGCTGGCCTTGACCGAGAGTAACGAACGTTTCCGGCAACTGGCGGAAAATATTGATGAGGTTTTCTGGATGCTCAGCACGGAGGACGGAAAAATGCTCTACGTTAGCCCAGCCTACGAAAAAATCTGGGGTCGATCTTGCGAGAGCATCTACGAAAATCCTGGCAGTTGGGCGGATGCCATTGTGCCCGAGGATCGCGACCGCGTGCTCAAAGCCGTGGCAAACCGGGACGGCAGCACTTACGCCGAGACCTATCGCATTACGCGTCCTGACGGTCAGGTGCGCTGGATTTACGACCGTGCCTTTCCGGTCAAAAACGTTGCGGGCAAAGTCTATCGCATCGTTGGCATCACGACCGATATCACCGAGCGTCGCACGCTTGAGCTTCAGTTCAGCCACGCGCAAAAAATGGAAGCCATCGGCACGCTCGCCGGCGGTATCGCGCACGATTTCAACAACATCCTTGGCGCCATCACCGGCTATGCCGAACTCGCGCGGCTCGACGCCCGGGAGCCCAGCGTGCAGGGCAGCCTCACCGAGATTTTTTCCGCCTGTAAACGCGCGGGCGATCTCGTTCGACAGATCCTGGCCTTCAGTCGGCAGCAGGAGCACAAACGCGTGCCCTTGCAACTCGAGCGTGTCGTGCAGGAAGCGGCCAAACTTCTTCGTGCCGTACTCCCGAGTTCGCTTGGCTTCGAACTCAAGTTGGATCGCAAAACGCCGACCGTGCTGGCCGATCCCACCCAGATCCACCAGATCGTGATGAATCTGTGTACCAACGCCGCCCACGCCATGGAAGGGCGCACGCACTCGCACCTGAAAATCGAACTCGACCGTTTCGAAGCCGACGAAACCTTTGCCAAACTCCATCGCGGCGGCCGCCCGGGCGTTTATACCTGCCTCACGGTGAGCGACAACGGCCAGGGCATGGACCGGCTTACGCTTGAACGCATTTACGAACCGTTCTTTACCACCAAGGCGCCGGGGAAAGGGACCGGACTGGGCTTGGCGGTGGTGCATGGCATCGTCCAACGCCATGACGGATTGATCACGGTCGAAAGTTCTCCGGGACAGGGCACGACGTTCCGGCTGTATTTCCCCGAATATGCGCTGAGCGATTCGCCCGAACTCCCGGTCGAACTACCCGCCGTGCAGGGCAGGGGACAGCGCATCCTCGTGATCGACGACGAAGAAGTTCTCGTTCGCATGATCGGCCGCATCCTGACCAAGCTCGGCTACGCTCCGTCCCCGCTGCAGGACCCCGTGGCGGCTTTGGCTGCCTTCGAAACTGCTCCGGATAAATTTGACCTCGTCCTATCCGACCTGACGATGCCGGGCCTCACCGGAATCGAGTTTGCCGCCCAGATAAACCGCATCAAACCCGGGATCCCGATCATCCTGATGACGGGGTTCTACGCCAATCTCGACGAGACCCAACTCAAGGCCGCCGGCGTCACCGAAATCATCATGAAGCCCGTGGACGTGAAAAGTCTTAGCGTCGTGATTGACCAAGTCCTAAAAAAGAAAAAGCTAACCTGACCATGTCCAAAATCCTCATTGTCGATGATGATGATGCTTTTCGCAAAGTGCTTCGCATGCTGCTCATACGCATGGGACATGAAGTGACCGAGGCCAACGACGGCAAGTCCGCTTGGAGCACTTATCAGTCCCAACCGGCCGAACTCGTGATCATGGACTTGATCATGCCCGACAAGGAGGGATTGGAAACGATCCAACAGTTCCGTCGCAACAAAGCGCCGACCAAAATCCTTGCCATTTCCGGTGGTGGCCGTGTCGATGCGCGCGACATTCTCCGCGTCGCCGAACAATTTGGCGCCGACAAAGTATTGGCCAAGCCTTTCTCCTCCGACGATCTCTCCGTCGCGCTGAAGGAACTACTTCCGGCCCAGCCTGCGGGCGCCTGAAGCGCTCTGTTCGGGATCGACTAAACCGTTTATCTGGAGGGCGCCGTTCCGCCGGTACCAGTTCACTCCGGGGCCTTTTTGTTGCGTCGTGCTCCTGTGACGATTTGATCAACCGGCATTCTTCGCATGAACGCGTCCCACCGCCCTTTTATCGATGCCACTAACACCAACACGCTTTGGTGCAGCGTGCTGGTTGAGACGCTCGCGCGCTGTGGTGTGGTTCAGGCCGTCATTTCGCCCGGCTCGCGGTCGACGCCTGTCACCATGGCGCTGGTGCGAAATGCGAAGTTCGAAACGTTTCCCGTGCTCGACGAACGCTCGGCCGCCTTTTTTGCGCTGGGGCTCTCCCGCCAGCATCGCCGTCCGACCTTGCTCGTCTGCACTTCAGGCACCGCCGGCGCGAATTATTTTCCCGCCGTGATCGAAGCGCAGGAAAGCGGTGTGCCGCTTCTGGTGCTCACGGCGGACCGTCCGCCGGAAATGCGCGAATGCTCCTCGGGCCAAACGATCGACCAGCATAAACTTTTCGGCTCGCACGTGAATTGGAGCCACGAACTCGCGGTGCCCGAGCCGCGCCTCGAACTGCTCGCTTACCTGCGCCAGACCATCGCCCACGCCGTCGAGCGCGCGGTTTTGCCCGAGGCCGGCCCGGTGCATCTCAATGCGCCCTTTCGCGATCCGCTCGCGCCCATCGCCGACGATGGCGCGGCCGCGAAATTGCAGGATTTCCTCGGCGAACCTTTCTTCGCGCAACTCGCTCCGCCGATCTTGCCCAAACTTGGCGCCGCGTTGCCCGTGCTGCCCAACGAAGGGCGCGGTCTCATCGTCGCCGGCCCGAGCCAGCCCGCCAACGCCGGTCAGTACGCCGGCGTGGTCGAACTGCTTTCGCACAACACCGGCTGGCCCGTCCTGGCCGACAGTCTTTCGCCCCTTCGCGGCTGCGACGCCCCCGGGCAGCCCTTCGTCTTTGGTTACGACATACTGGCCCGAAACAAATCCCTGCTCCAAAAACTGAAGCCCGACTTCATCCTGAGTCTGGGCGGCTGGCCGATCAGCAAAACCCTGCGCGAATGGATTGCCGCGCTCGATGTGCCCGTGTGGATCGTCTCCGAGCGTACAAAAAATTTCGATGCCCTGCACAACCGCGTGCGTTCTTTCCGCGCCGACGTGGAAGCCATCGCGATGAATCTGCCCGCGCGTCCGGTCGAGGGCGACTATTCCGCAAAATGGACCTGCGCGGATGCACTGGCCCGCACCCATGTCGCCGAAACTTTGGCCGGTGTCGACTGGTTTTTCGAAGGTAAGGCCGCCTGGCTGCTCTCGCAAAAACTCCCCGCGGAAACGCCGCTCTTCGTTGCGAACAGCATGCCGGTGCGCGATCTCGAATATTTCTGGGACCCGAACGACCGCGCGTGTCCGATCTATTTCAACCGCGGCGCCAACGGCATCGACGGCACGCTCTCGACCGCGCTCGGCGTGGCCCATGGCAACAAACCCGCGCTTTTGCTCACGGGCGATCTCGCATTGCTGCATGACACCAACGGATTTTTGCTCCGCCAAAAACTGAAAGGCTCGCTCACCATCGTGCTGATCGACAACCACGGCGGCGGCATCTTCGAGCATCTGCCGGTGGCGAAATTCGATCCGCCCTTCGAGGAATATTTCGCCACGCCGCAGGAAGCCGACTTCGCAAAACTCGCCTCGGCCTACGGCATCGAACACATCGCGGTAAAAGACTGGAACCATTTCGAAAGACTAATTTCCACCCTGCCCGAATCGAGCGTTCGCATCCTCGAACTCCGCACCGACCGCAAACGCGACGCTGCCTTCCGCAAAAAACTCCTCGCCGACGCCGCCGCAAAAGCGGGCGAGTTGTCGGAGTGAAAATATTGATTCGGAATTCAGAAATTCTTGAATCAAACCGACCGCCAAACTGGACCGGATTGAATTTCAGTCAGGGAGGCCTCTCCTTGCGTCCGCTCCCGGCGCAAATTTCTGTACATTGCCGCGGATGGTTCTCCGTAAGAGGCATTCCCACCTTCAATCCAATGGCGAGCGGGCCGCTCGACGAACAAGCTCGAGGCTCTGAGCCGAAGGGACGACGTTACCGGGACTGAAAAAGTTCGGCGATGATGTCTTCGAGGGGGACGTCCTCGATGGTGATGTCGGCGACGGGGCCGGCGGCGAGGATTTCCTGCGAGGCGGGGACAACGGAATCGTTGTTCACGCGCAGGGTGATTTTCCCTTCGTCATCGCGCGTAGCGTCGCCATGGGTCGATTTCCAATGGTTCGTGAACGAACCGTCCTGCGGGACGAAACGAATGATCTTTTTGCGGCTGCCTGAGCTAGATTCGAGGCGGTCAAGCGCGCCGTCGTAGATTTTTGTGCCCTTGTGGATCACGATCACGCGTTCGCAGAGTTCCTTGATGTCGGCCATGTAGTGGCTGGTGAGGAGGATGGTGACGCGGTGCTTGCGATTGTATTCCCGAAGAAACTGGCGGACGGCTTTTTGTGAAACGACGTCGAGACCGATCGTGGGCTCGTCGAGGAAAAGCACGCGCGGGCGGTGCAGTAGCGCGGCGATGAGTTCCATCTTCATGCGTTCGCCGAGGGAGAGTTCCCGAACCATTACATTGAGCTTATCTTTCACGCCGAGCAGCGAGACGAGTTCGTCGAGAGTCGATTGGTATTGTTTCGGATCGAGGCCGTAGATGTGGCGGAGCAGCAGGAAGGATTCGTGGGCGGGCAGGTCCCACCAGAGCTGATTTTTTTGGCCGAGCACGAGGGCGAACAGGCGCCGGTATGCGTTTTCGCGCTTGGTGGGATCGAAGCCGGCGACGCGGGCGGTGCCGGACGTCGGATAAATAAGGCCCGACAACATTTTAAGCGTGGTCGTCTTGCCTGCGCCATTGGGGCCGAGAAAGCCAACAAACTCACCTTCACCAATATCGAAGGTGATGTCTTTGGCGGCGGCGGTTTCCTCGAATTCGCGTTTAAAAAGTCCGCGGACGCCGCCCCAGAAACCAGGCTGCTTTTTATAGGTTCGGAAGATGCGAGTGAGGTTGCGGACTTCAATCATGGGAAGGACGAGTGAATGCCAAACTTCAACCAACGCAAAAACGTAATGCGAGAAAACGGTTTGAAAACCGCGTGGGGCGCCGCGATTCTCGGGCCATGCATTTTCTGGGAATGATTTTTCTGCTCGTGATTTCCACGGTGGGTTCCTGGGCCAGGGAATCACGGCGACATTGGTTGTACCGACATCCCCGGTGGCGCCGGGACAGAACGTGGAAGTCAGTCTCGTGTTGTTGAACCCTGGCCAAAAAGTCACGCGCGCTACTTTGCCGATAGAGATGTTTGCGCGCTTGGTGGGTGACGGTCGTGAGTGGCCGGTGCCGATTTATGCGAAGACGATGCCGGTGCCGGTGATCGGCCCGGGAGCTTTCAGTCATGCGACGTGCGTGTTTTTAGTACCGAACGATGCGAAGGGGCGTTTGGTGCTGGAGATTGCCGATCCGATGGTGCGTGCAATCGTTGACGTGAAGCGGCCGGAAAAAAAGAGCGACATGGATTCGCTGGAAAAGACCGTGTTTTCGCCACTGGCCGATGAAGGCAAGGTCCCGGCTTTGGCGGAGTTTCACCGGGTGTTCGCGGAAAATATTTCCACGCACCTGCCGATTTATTTTATCGGCGGACCGAAGAAGCCAGCGGTGAAATTTCAATTCAGCTTCAAATACCGCGTCTTTGGCGACAATAGCACGACGGGTACGTTGAATCCGCCGCTGCGCGGATTGTTCTTCGGTTACACGCAGCGTTCGGTCTGGGACATCACGTCGTATTCAAGCCCGTTCTATGACACGAGTTACATGCCGGAGCTGATGTGGGAGTCGCTGTCGCCGGCGCCGGCCAAGCCGGGTTTCCTGCGGTTCAGATGGTTTGGCTACCAGATATCAGCGCAGCATGAATCGAACGGCCGCGACGGGGACAAATCGCGAAGTCTGAATCTCGTCTACATACGGCCGATTTTCAGCCGCGATTTTGGTCCTAAATGGAGTCTGTTGTTTGCACCGAAAATTTTTTATTACGTGGATAACTTGAGCGACAATCCCGACTTGGAGCGTTATCGTGGTTATGGCGAGTATCAGTTGGTGTTTGCACGGCGGAACGGTTGGAATTTGGGATTCCTCGGCCGCATTGGGAGTCACTTCGATCGCGGAAGCGTGCAATTGGATTTCACGTATCCATTGCAGGTGAGTTACGGGCATTTCGCGAATTTCCTGCTGTTGCAATATTTCGATGGCTACGGGGAGAGCCTGCTAAGCTACAACACGAAGTCGCGGATGCTGCGTGCGGGATTTTCGCTGGTGCGGTGAGGGGCGGAGGCCGGAGGTCAGATGCCAGAAGCCGGAAGCCAGAGGTCGGACGTCGGAGGTCGGGAGGTGAAGCCGCCTTGCCGCGGGTCAGCCGAGGACGGCTTTGATGGCGCGGGCGAGGTCGCCGAGGCGGAACGGCTTGGGCAGGTAGCCGACGAAGCCCATTTCTATGTACTGGCGGGCCATTTCCTCGGAATCGTAGCCACTGCAAACGATGGCGCGCACATCTTTGTCGATTTCACGTAGTTGGCGGAAGGCTTCCTCGCCGCCCATGCCGCCGATGACGGTGAGGTCGAGAATGACGAGGTCGTACGGGCGGCCAACATTGATGTAGCGCTTGTAAAGGGTAATGGCCTCCTCGCCATTGCGGGCGGTATCGTACTTGTAGTCGAGGCTGGCGAGCATGCCGGCGGCGAGCCGGGAAATATCCGGATCGTCATCCATAAGGAGGACGCGACCGGTGCCGGTACGAAGGATTGGCGTGCGACGGGTTTCTATCTCCGCCGGCTGGTTGGCCTGCGGAAGGAGGATGCGGAAAGTGGTGCCTTCGCCGACGGTGGACACGACGGATATCTGGCCTCCGTGCTTGCGAATGAGATTGCGGACGGTGGAAAGGCCGAGTCCGGTGCCCTGGGTTTTGGTGGTAAAGAAAGGTTCGAAAATTTTCTCGATGTTTTCGTAGGGGATGCCAACGCCATTGTCGCGGATTTCAAAAGCCACGTAATTGCCGGCGGGAAGCGGAGGCATGGCGCCGTCGGTGAGACGGACGTTGTCGGCTGCGAGCGTGATATGACCGCCTTGCGGGGGAAGAGCCTGGAGGGCGTTGATGATGAGGTTTTGGAAGACCTGCATCATTTGGGCGCGATTGACGCGGACGGGCGAAACGGTTTCGGCGGCATTGACCGTGATTTCGGCCGAGGCGCCGGCACGGGCAAGGCGAACGGATTCCTCAAGAAGCTCGAGCGGCGAGAGCACTTGCGAAGTCGCAGGTGTGCCACCTTTGGCGGCAGCGAGAAGTTGTTTAGTGAGGGATTTGGCGGCGAGGCAGGCGCGTTCGCTATCGGCGAGGTAGGAGCGGTCGTTGTTGTCCTTCGCGTGGGAAATGCCTCCGAGGATGGTGGCGAGGAGATTGTTGAAATCGTGAGCGATGCCGCCGGCGACGACGCCGAGGGATTCCCAGCGGTTGATCTTGATCAGTTCCTCGGGGGAAAGCGTCATTTCCTCGGGGTTACGGAAGACAACGACCATGCCTTCGATGCGTTTGTTGGGCCCGAGAACCTGGCTGGCGCTCCAAACGATGGGGCGGGTTTTGCCGTCTGCGGTCAGAAGTTGATGGTCGGCGCAAAGCGGCGTGTGGTCGCTGTTGGCGAAGGCCGACACGAGAGCTTCCTCGTCGGCCAAGCCGGTGACACGGCCGGCCAACCGGAAAACATCGCCAAGAAGCACGCCTTGGGTTTTTTCGAGCGTGCAGGCGGTGAGACGTTCGGCTTGGGGATTGAGATAGACGATGCGCCCGGCCTGGTCGGTGACGATGATGGCCTCGACGAGGCTGGCCAGGGTGGCGGGAATGAGCGCAGGCGGAAGCGGGAGACTGGAAATGGTCGCGAGGCTGGAACTGAGCTCGGGTGGAAGCGCACAGCAAAAGCCCACGACCCGGGCGAGGCCGCCTTTGCGATTCAACTGGCGGTGGGCGCCGACGAGGACGGGAAGCGGATTTTCCTGCGCATCGCGGAGGGCGACGCTCTGAACAAAAGATTCGCGGCCCGGTGCGGGTGCGAGGAAGAAAGCTTCAGCTCCGCGGAGCGCGACATTTTGCGGAAGCGCGTCGAGAAACGCATCAAGTTCGCTGGCGGCAGCGTCGTGCGCGCCAATCAATTTTGCCCAACTCGGAGAAAGCCAGAATTTGCCATGAGCGAAATCGAAGTCGAACGTGACGAGACCGCCTTCGCCGGTGAGTTTTTGAAGACGCTCGTCGTTAAGGGCGCTTTGTTCGTCGAATTCCTTGCGCTCATTGATATCGAGTTGGAGACCGGTGACCCGCTCGAGTTCGCCATCGGGACCGATGACTTGAGTGCCCAGGCACTGCATCCATACGTAGTGGCCTTCGTGGTGCAGCATGCGGATCTCGATGGAAAAAGACCGTGCGCCGGGTTTCTGTTTGCGCGGTGCGGAGTCGGGTGCGGCGGCCGAATCGTCGGGATGGATCAGGCGCTGCCAGCTGTCGTAGGTATTGGAAAGTTCTTTGTCGGTATAGCCTAGTTGCCGTTTCCAGGCGGGCGAGTAATACATGAGGCCGGCCTTGAAATTCAGGTCGAAGAATCCGACGGTGCCTTCGTCGGCCAGCAACGCCAGGCCGGAATCGACGAGGAGGGGCGGAGTGGAATCGCGGTGGCGAATGGGATCCTCAATAAACGCGAAATAGCCGCCATCGATCCCCTGAGTTTCCTCAATGCGCACGGCGACTTCGGCGGTGGTATTTGCCGGCAGGCGGGTGATGCAGGTGATGCTGCGGTTAAGGGCATTGGTGATGAGCAGTGTCCATTGCGCCTCGGTTCCCGCCGTGGCAACAGAAGTGCCGTCGAAAATAAAAAGTTGGGCGAAAGGAGTGTCTCGGAACTGTTCGATCGTGGTCTTCCAATAGCGCAGCGCAGTGGTGTTGGCCGCGATGATCTTGCCGTGCATGTCGAGCGTGATCAGCGCGGGGCTGAGCAGGGAGTCAGTTCCTTGGAAGGGTGACACGGAAATGGAAGCGGGGTTGATCACGTTTATCGGGTGCGCACCGACCAATTGCAACATTCGGTATGGGGTCGCGGTCGTGGGATCGGAAAGGAGGCCGGACTTATCGGCGTTTGCGCCGCGAACGGTGCAAGGCTGGTGGACACGCTGGAGCTTGAGACATCGGCTGGAGCCGCTGGTTCTTGTGTGGTATGAGATCTTTTCTGAGATGAGAAATTCACGAAAGTGTCGGTCAAGTTCCGGCCCACTCCCTCACGCGTTTTTCGAGGAAGGCAATGTAGGCCGGGTGGTCATTTAAGCAAGGTATTTGCTTAAAGGTAGAACCCCCAGATTCGAGGAAGGTCTTTTTTCCTTCGACCGAGATTTCCTCGAGCGTTTCCAGGCAGTCGGCCACGAACGCGGGGGTCATGACGAGAAGGCGCTTCGCTCCGGTGGCGGGCAGACGCTCAAGTTCGTGGTCGGTATAGGGTGTTAACCATGGTTCGCCGGCGAGCCGGGATTGGAACGACACCGAATGCCGGTCCGGAGTAAGGCCGGCGCGCTGCGCAAAAGCCTTGGTGGTGCGGAAGCATTGGGCGCGGTAACAGGTGCTTTGCACGGGCGAACAGACGTCGCAGCAATCCTTCACAATCGTGCAATGCGCTTTCGAGGAATCGGCTTTGCGCAAATGGCGCTGAGGAATGCCGTGATAACTGAACAACACGTAATCGTGCGGTTCTTCGAGGTAGGGCTTGGCGGACGTGTAGAGTGCCTCGATGTAGTCGGCGTCTTCATAGAAAGGTTGGACCGTGGTGATGCGCAGCGAAGGCGTTTGCGCCGCGGCTTCCGCATAGACTTTGGCCGTGACGGTTTCCCATGAGGACATCGCGTAGTGCGGATATTGGGGAATGAGCAGCACCTCCTGGACGCCATCGGCCAGGATTTTGGCGATGACCGATTTGATCGAGGGCTGGCCGTAACGCATCGCCAGATACACGGGAACTTCGGCGCCGAGTTGGGCGGAGAGTTTTTCCTGAACCGAACGCGACGTTACCAACAAAGGCGATCCGTCCTTGGTCCAAACCGATTCGTAGGCGTGCGCCGATTTTTTAGGGCGTGTGCGAAGGATGATGCCCTCAAGCAACAACCAACGCAACGGCGCCGCGAGGTCGATGACACGTTCGTCGCCGAGAAACTCGCGCAAATATTTTCTCACATCGGGAACAGAGGTGGAATCGGGCGAACCTAAGTTGACGAGCAGAACAGCGCGTTTGGACATGTCACAAGAGGTCAATGTCCGTGCGAGATTGTCAAACGCCAGCGCAGCAAAAGTGCCGCACAGTTCGATTTTCCCGGAAGGTTCGGCTTTTGCCGGAGGAGAAACGGCCAGCGGCCAACGCTGCGACAGCGCTTTGCCGACCGATCAGGTGCCAAACCAAACGCCCGCGGCGCGGATTTCGCTTGGCTAAACCTGATACTGTTTGAGCGGCACGGGATCGAGGATTTTGGCTTTGGGGAGTTGTTTGGCCAATTCGTCGGCGAACCAGGCACGCGCTTCAGGATCGCCGTGGGTGAGCACGACGCTGCGGGGCGTGGCCTGCACGGCGAATTCGAGCAATTCCTCGCGGTCGGCATGGCCGCTGAGCTCGAACTTTTCGACGTGGGCCTTGATCTTGGTTTTCACGTTGGCGGCGGCAAAGAGGAAGGTGTCACCGGGTTTGGCGGCGAGCAGTGCGCCGCCGGGCGTGTCCGGATCGCAATAGCCGACGAAGCCAATGGTGTTATGCGCGCTGCTCACCAGGCCGGAAGCGAGCGTGTAGGACGGCGTGCGTTCCACCAGCATGCCGGAGCTGATGATATAAAGCGCGTTTTGTTTTGGATCTTCGCCCGGGTTAAGTTTGCGCGGAGTAGGCTTGAGTTTCAGATCCTTGATGATGCTGCGCGTGAAATTGGTGTGTTTCAGCTTGCGGGTGATTTCGTCGAAATAATCGGCGATATCCATGCCGAGACCGGAGGCGTAGATCGGGCATTCGACAAGTTTGCCGAATTTCCGTGCGTCGTGAATGATTGCGAGGATTTCCTGCATGCGACCGAGGGCGAACACGGGCATCAGGAAGGAACCACCGCGCTGGATGGTGGTATTGATGCTGTCGATCAGGCGGCTGACTTCGGCGAGACGGGATTTATTCGCGGGGCGTTCGGTAATGCCGCGGGTGGTCTCAGTAATGACGGTATCGAAATGTCCGGCGGGGAATTTCGCCCCGGCGAGCGTGCGTTGGTTTTCGAAAAGTACGTCGCCGGTGAAAAAGATTGCGCGGTGCTTGTAATGCAATTCCACGCCGGCGGCTCCGGCCACGTGACCGGCGTGATGGAAAATGATTTCGACCTCGTCTTTCTCGCCGCGGAATTTTTTTGCGGCGGTAAAAGGGAGCCCGGTCATCCGTGCGGCGCAACGATCGATTTCCTCATGCGTGAAAAGCGGGTACTCCGGAATGTTTTCCTCCTCCTTTTGGCGAACCATAACATTGGCGGAATTATGCAGCATGCGCTCGATTAGCATGCGGCTCGACTGGGTCATGATCACGGGTGCTTCCGGATGTTCGCGCATGACCACGGGCAGACTGCCAATGTGGTCGAGATGACAGTGCGTAATAATGATCAGGTCCAACCGGATCCCGCGCAACGGTGTTAGGTCGGGCGTGGCAGTGCGACCGGCTTTTTTGGGATGTAGGCCGCAGTCTATGAGGATGTTAAGTTCGCCAAGTTGGACAAAAAGCGAGTTGGCGCCGATACCACCATCTCGATTGAGATCGATAAGCTTCATTATTTAAAACCGGAGGAAGGCCTAGACCGCGGTTTCCGGCAAGCCGCAAGATTTTCGCGTCAAGACTCTGGGGAAAAATGCCGAGGCCGGGTTAGTTGGACGAACCCTGCGGAATTACCATATCGAAGGGCGGCAAGACGACGTGGATCTTGTTGCCGAATTCGTCAACGCCGTGAAAACTCCCGAGCGCGCGGGCGTCCGTGGCGGCGATATGGTAGCTGTTGTAGGAAAATTGCTCGCCCGGTGCGAGGCGCGGTGTTTCACCGACGATTTTATCGCCCTCGATAACGAGATGGTCGCCATCGCTGTGCTGAATGACCCATTTGCGGCCAAGCAGGGTGACCACGCGATCGGAGGCATTTTCGATCGTGATGAAATAGACGAACGCGTGCGGTTTGTCTGGAGGTAGCGTCATGCCGCCGTGGTGATAAACCAATTTATCGAGCCGAGCGGTGAGACCTAGGAGTTGGGTGGAGGCGGGCATGCAGCGTCGTAAAACGGACTGTTCGCGGAAAGAACTCAACCGCGCAGCCTTTGCAACCGCCGGAACGTTTGTCGTCTATTAAATGACAAGTTGATTGATCCAGTTGCAGAGCGAGACCACCCCGAACATTTGTCATCTATTAGATGACAAACGCTCGGGAAATGGAGAATAAAATTTCCAAGCGAGGAAGGTGAGGGAAGTGAGGAAGGCGAGGAAGGTGAGGAAGGTGAAGAAGGCAACGAAAGGCGTGAAAGTTGGCCGTTTTTGGCGGGGTGGGTGCGGTAGTGACGCGAGCGAGGTTTGGTCTGGGGTGGGGCGGTGGAGAAGAACGTAGGACTGGGGTGAGTGATTTTGGGGCCGGGGATTGTTGAGCAAGCGAAGTGGAGGACGAAAGCAGTTGCACGGCGGGCGGGGGTGGCAACGGTGGGGGCGCAATGACTTGGACCGACCTCATTGGCGTATTCCTGCTTGGCCTGACCGGCACGGGGCATTGCCTGGGCATGTGCGGAGCGTTTGCGCTGGCGGTGTCGGCGGGGTCGAAGCGACCGGTGGGCATCGTTGCGCGGCAGGCGGTCTACCATTTCGGGAAAGCAACATCGTACGCCTTTATCGGCGTGGTGTTGTTGCTGGCGAGTCGTTGGGTGGCGGCGCAGGGCGCGCTGGCGCATTTTCAGAACCTGCTCGGCTGGGTCGTGGGGCTGGTGATGATCGCAATGGGCCTTGCGTACGTATTTGAGCTGCGACTTCCATCCAAAGCCCTGGCTTGGTGGCAAGGCAGTCAGGTTTGCGGTGCGCTCGGTGGACTTTGGTCGAAACCGTCGCTTTTGAAAAGCATGTTGATCGGTTGGGTAAACGGTTTGCTGCCGTGCGGCTTGAGCCTGATGGCGTTGCTGGCGCTCGTGAACACCGGTTCGACGATCGGCGTGGTCACTGGTGCATATGTTTTTGGACTGGCGACGCTGCCGGGTTTGCTGGCGCTGGGATTGCTTGGACAACAAATCGACGTTTCACGACGTCGCTGGCTTGTCCGGCTAGGCGGTGTGGCATTGGTTCTTTTCGGTACGCTCACGGTGCTCCGCGGCGTGCCGGTCGTGCACACGTGGATGCACGAGCACTTGATGCTTGGCGGTGGCGAAAGGTGTGGGACGGAGTATTGCCGCTAATCACTGCAAATTGAGAAACACGCGCGGGCCTTTGTTTTCGGTGGTGGCGCCGGTGCTTTGTCCCAGGAAGAGGCGATCGGGCGAGATTTTGCCGACGTTGATCAAATAATCCCGCACATGCTCCGCACGCTGTACGCCGAGGGCGCGGAGATCGTTGTCGTTCACCGGCATGGTTTCGGCGAGGCGCGCAGTCATCTCTTCAACCGGCAAACCGGTCGCTGCCGCAGCGGCCACGGCTTTCTCATGTTCTTCGGCGCGGCGTTTATTTTCGCGATTGGCGGCCAATTTCTCGCGTTGGGCGCGGAAGGTGATCCAGTGATAGACGCGTTTAAAAAATCCAGCTTTTGGCGGAGGAGGCGGTGCGGCGATGGCAGGCGGCTGGGGGAGGGGTGTGCCGAACTTTGTGCCAGGAGGAAATTTGGCATCGAAGAGCTTTTTGATCTCTGCGGCCCGCTCTTCGGGTGTGATGACGAGCTGTTCGGGGGGAGGAATGTTGGGATTGGCAGCGTGGCGCGCTTCCCAAATTTGTCGGCGCAGGTAGTCGGCGAATTTTTGCGATTTCAACGCGTAGGCATCGGCCGCGACGTCGTAGCCGCCTTCCAGGCTGACGCTCAAACCGGGGCGATTGGTTAGCGCTTTTATAAGTGTTTCCAGTTTGGGCTGTTCGGTCGCGAGGAGTTCGCTCGTTCCGGGAGCAAATTCCTGATAGGCCAGTTCCTCGCCGCCGCCGCCAAACATCGAGCCGATGAGCGAAAACGGCGAGACCGCGGCTTTGGTGAGTAAATTCACAATGACGCGCAGCACGACTTTGCCGATGCGGAAATTTGGATCGTCGAGGCTGCCCTGCACCGGCAGATCGATGACGATTTTTCCGTCGAGATCCTTGAGCAAGGCGATGCCGAGGCGTACCGGCAGGCTGGTGGCGTCCGGACTATTGGTTGCGGCGCCGAAAGTGAACTGGTGGAGAGTGACGAGGTTCGTCGCGTCGACCTTGGTGCCGTCGAGAAGGACTTTCGTGTCGACCTGCAATTTCCCTCGGGCCAGGTTGTAGCCGGCAAATTTGCCGGTGTACGGACTGATCGGCAGGAGGTCCATGTTCTTGAAATCGATCTTGAGGTCGACGAATTTGCGGGCGCCGAGGGGATCGAGTTTGCCGGAGATGGCGATGGGGCCGGCTCCATTGACAACGCCTTTTAAATCGACGTCGCCGCGGGTGAGATTTTCAGACGACAAGCCCGAAATGGTGCCTCCGAACTGAGTCATGGCCATTTGCACGTTTGGTTCTATGGAGTGGTCTGAGTAACTAAAATCGCCGCCGGCAATCACGACCCGTCCAATATCGACTTTCGGCAGCGCGGCTGGAGGGGCGGTCGGGGCCGTCCCTGTTGTCGGAGGAACGGCGGTTTCCGACGGTTCGCCTGGTGCCAAGGAGGGCGTTTTGGCGATGGTGGTTAGGTTGATGGTTTTATCGGCGTTGACCAACACGCGCGCGTAGGGCGCGTTGACCTTGATCTCGTCAATCGAGGCGGCGAGTTGCGGCGAAGTGGTTGCCTTCAGGTTGGTGACGGTCAGGGAGGAGAATCCGGCGAGGTCCTCATTGTGCGCACTGTCCACGAGACCGAGTTTGTCGACCATGATATTACCGGCAAAAGCCACCGCGGGTTGGCCACCGGGCAACGTTAGGTTCACGGTATTGGTTGTGGACACGGTGCCTTGGGTGATGCGTGCGTTGGCGAACTGCTCGATATACGGACTGAGCGGCAAGATCCCGAGCCCGGTGACTTCGGTGGTTAGTTCGGCGCCCAATTCCGGCTTCAGCGTGATTTTGCCGACGACATGAACCGTGCCTTCCGGCGCCCATGAGAAGGAGAGGTCCAGCGGCATCGCGGCCGCCTCAGTGAGCGTGATATTTTTTAGGGAGAATTGCAGGCTGTTGAGCGCCAATTTCGCGGGGCGTGGGCTGGTATCGTCCGTGACGTCGACCGCGAAATCTTTTAGCGCGAACTCACCCACGCGTACGTCGGGCAGATTGGTTGGCAGAAGCGGCGCAGCCGTCGCGGGAGGGGGCGTCGGTTCTGGCACGGGCAGAGGATTCGATGCCGGCGTGGCGGCGGACCCGGATGTGGCCGAACCGTCCGGTTGCAGCATGCTGAGAAGATTGATCGAACCATCTTTTGCGCGGCGCACGGCGAGGTGGCCCTTGGCAAGCGCTACGCGAGCGACCGCGGCTTTGAGCGTGATCGCGTCGGCTTGAATGCCATCGACGTCGAGCGAGGTCAGTTCCACAGCGGGTTGGGCGCCGGCGCGGTCGACGACAGTCAAATCGCGTAGTCGCACCTGGCCGTCGTTGAGCTTCATCGTGCGTTCATTGCCGAGCAGGCGAGCTTCGTAATGGCCGCTGAGCGAAAGTTTGCCATCGGTAAGATCGGCGCGCACACGATCCTCGAAGTAGGGCGTGTATTTTTTTAGGATAAGATTCGCGATTTCGAACGAGCCTTTTGATTCGATCGGGTCGGCGGCGAGCGTGCCGGTCCAGGAAAATTTTTCGCCAGCTTCCGTCACAGCTTCGAAATGATACGGCGCTCCGCGCGCACCCGCTGTGCGAAAACCATTCAGCGTAAAGGTGAGCGGTCCGACGACTGTGGCGAAAGGCTGGCGGCGCGAGCGGTCGCTGAAATCCAAGCGAGCCTGAGTGACGGCTAGGCGACCGACGCGGACGGGCCGGGGCGGTTTTGTCGATGGGGCGGTGGAGGGCGTTTTTGGAAGCGCGACAATTTTTGCGAGCAGATCGGAGAAGTTGAACGTGTTATCCGGATTGATCGCGACGGCCGCGTGAAAACCATCGAGTTCGACGTCACCCACAACCCAGTCGCCCGCGACGGAGGCGAGGGCGCTGACGTTCACATAAAGCCGTTTCCAGCCCACAAAAGAAGCCTGCGCATCTTTTTCCCGAATATCGAAGTCTTCCAGTGTCACGGAAAGCGCGAACGGATTCATGCGCACTTTCCCAAGGTGGACGATGCGACCGAGTTCGGCGGACAGACTCTTTTCCGCCTGAGCTTTGACGATCGGTGGGAGAACAAAAAACCCGACAACGGTGTAGAGCGTTAAAAAAGCCACGAAGGCGATCAGCCAGCCGCGAAAGCGTCGTGAGAGTTTCATATCTCATAGTATGTCTCCCATGCACCAAGGCAATGCCTTAGCTTTAGTTTGGGTTGCACTGCATTTTGAGAAGAAGCCACGACTTGTTTCCGGCAAAATTTATTCTCGGGTTTGCGGGATCGCATTCGGACAAAGATCGGCCGATTCGTTCTTAGACTTGCACCGCGTTTTCTTGAACTACAACGTTGCGCTTTGTGCGTAACGAAAACCCATTCCCAGCCGTATCCACAAAACGGATATCCTCAGCCCTCCGGCAGGCATCGAACCTGAAAATTTTTCGCCGTTAACACCTTTCAATTTTATGGAAAAGCTCGCCCTTCTCTCCGTCAGTGACAAAGCCGGCCTGGTCGAATTCGCGACCGCCCTCGTCAAACGTTTTGGCTACCGCATCCTCTCGACCGGCGGCACTGCCAAGCTCCTCGCGGAAAAAGGCCTGCCCGTCACCGAGGTGAGCCAGCACACCGGTTTCCCGGAGATGATGGAAGGGCGCGTGAAGACGCTTCACCCGAAAATCCACGGCGGTCTCCTCTGTCGTCGCGACAAAGCCGATCATCTCGCTGCCGCCAAAGAGCACGGCATCGCGTTGATCGATCTCGTCGTGGTGAATCTTTATCCGTTCGAGCAAACTGTCGCCAAGCCCAACGTCCATTTTGAGGAAGCCATTGAGAACATCGATATCGGCGGCCCGTCGATGCTGCGCAGCGCGGCGAAAAATCATGAGAGCGTAACCGTCGTATGCGATCCGTCCGACTACAACAACGTGCTCGCGGCCTTCGAAAAACCTGAACAACTCCCCGCGCTCCGCCGCAAGCTCGCGCTGAAAGTCTTCCAGCGCACCGGTAGCTACGACACCGCCATCGCGAAGTACCTTGAGACGCAGCAGGCCGAGCCCGATCTCGCCGCGCTCTCCGGTTTTCCCGAAACATTTGCCGCCTCCTACAAGAAAGCGCAGTCGCTCCGCTACGGCGAGAATCCGCACCAAAAGGCCGCGCTCTACGGCACGTTCCACGATCATTTCCAACAGCTCCAGGGCAAGGAGCTCAGTTATAACAACATTCTCGATATCACCTCGGCCACGTACCTGATCGGCGAATTCGAGAAGCCCACGCTCGCGATCCTCAAGCACACGAATCCCTGCGGCGTAGCCTCGGCCGACACGCTCGAAGCCGCTTGGGACAAAGCTTACGCGACGGATCGCCAGGCCCCGTTCGGCGGCATCATCATCGTCAACCGCACACTCGACGCCGGTCTCGCGAAAACCATTTCGGAAATCTTTACCGAAGTCATCATCGCCCCGCGTTTCAGCGACGAGGCGCTCGCGATTTTTGCGAAGAAGAAAAACTTGCGCCTGATGATTGCCAAGGCCGGACCCGGCGCCGACTCACTGCTCGACGTCCGCTCCGTTGTCGGTGGCGTATTGGTTCAGGATCGCAACAACATTCTGGGCAAGCGCGCTGACTTCAAAGTCGTGACCAAACGTCAGCCTACGGAAGAAGAGTGGGCCTCGATGATGTTCGGCTGGCGCGTCTGCAAGCACGTCAAATCAAACGCCATCGTCTACTGCCGCGGCGAACAAACGCTTGGCGTCGGTGCCGGCCAGATGGCGCGTGTCGACAGCTCGCGTATCGCGGTGTGGAAAGCTGGCGAGGCCAAACTCGATCTCAAGGGCTCGGTCGTCGTCAGCGAAGCGCTTTTCCCGTTTGCCGATGGCCTCATTGCCGCCGCCGATGCTGGTGCGACGTCCGCGATTCAACCGGGTGGTTCCGTCCGCGACGAAGAAGTCATCAAGGCGGCCGACGAACGCGGCATGGCGATGGTCTTCACCGGCATTCGTCACTTCAAACACTGAGATTTTGCAAAAACTACAGCACAATTCACCTCCTCCATCCAAAAACGATACGGGTATCCCCATAGCCGCCTGACTCTTGTGAATTTCACGTTAGGGTCTTGACAGGGTCGGGGCCGGTCGGTGTTTTGGACAGCTTTATGAAAGTCGTCTCCTCCATCAAATCCGCCAAGAAGCGTCACCCTGCATGCCAGGTTGTCCGCCGTCGTGGCAAAATCTACGTGATCAACAAGGTTGAGCCCCGCTATAAAGCGCGTCAGGGCTAAGCCACCAACCCATTCTATCCGCCGTGAAAGCCGAAGGTCATCCCACTCTCAATAACGTTTGCTTCCTCGATGTCGGTACGGGCAAGCGTTTCCTCACCACCTCCACCATGAAGTCGGCTCGTAAAGAGCAGATCGATGGCAAGGAGTACTTTGTTGTCATCCGCGACGTCACGATGGACTCGCATCCCGCCTACACCGGCGAGAAGCGCCTCGTCGACACCGCCGGCCGCGTCGAGAAGTTCACCTCGAAGTTCAAGCGCGGTCAGAAAGCCAAGTAAGGCGTTCGCTGACCGACACTCACTTTGCAAAAGCCCTCCGGAGACGGAGGGCTTTTTTTATTGGCATCTGCGGAGAGGTTCGGTGCGATTGGTTCGATCCGCGTCGAACGATTAAATATGGCCGGGAGCTTCGAGCAGAATGCGTTCAAGGAAATGCTCGTACTCGTTTTTCCCCAGCCTGCGCAATCCCGGGATCACCACGACGGGATTCTCGGTCAGTCCGGTCAGGAGGCGATGTGCGCCGAGAAACGCTTCCGGTCCATTATTAGCCGGACCCGAACCAAAAACGGTGGCGGCCGAAGGATCGGGTGAGTCTGAAGCTTCCACAATGGGCGTGTCCGCGCCGTCGTACATGGCGACCTTTTGCCGCTCCTTGGTGTCGGCAAGAATCTTTTTGATCACAGAGGGATCGGCCTTGAAACCATTGCGGGTTAAAATGGCGTCGACGGTTTGGGCCTTGGGGCGCTCACCGAGCATGCAGAGAGCTTCCAGCGCCTCGAGGGGATTCATGATCGGACGCTTCACGTACAAGGCGTACAGTCGATTGAGATCTTGAAGCTGAATTTCGAATCCGACTTGGCGGCGAAATTCGAAATCTTTTTTTGCCGCACCGATTTTCTTTATGCGTTCCAGCGCGGTGGGCGAGGGCATGGCGCAAAGGCTGATACCCGAGGCCTGCATGAGGCTCGTATGATAAAGTTCGCGCTCGATGATGATGGATTTGCGCTTGAAATTATATTGCGCGAATTCGCGCGAACCGCTTTTCGCCAGACCTTGGGCGGGACCAATCGTGTTTTTGAAGGCAATGGGAACCTGCACGTTGATCGCGCCATAGTTGCAGAAAAAATCATGCCCCTTTGTTTCCATCCAATCGCGGTATCGTTTTTTCTTCAGGAGCGCGTCAGCCAGATCGAATTCGGCTTTTTCGTAAGCGACGACGAGCACGTCGAGGTAGCTGACCGTGCGCTTTTCCTGCGTGGAATTCCAAAAGTTCCGCGCCGCCAATTCGTAGATTTTCGTGCGATCTCTGATCGTCTTGACGGTCACTGAGTCCAAGAGGATCGGCTCGTGATCCAAATTGAGCATCGCCGGCTCGGTAGCTTCGGCGCGGACGAATCGAAAGATGAATAACTGAAGCAATCCGAGAACAATTCCAGCGGAGAACGTTGCGCGACGTTTCATATCGGAGATCAAAGGGGTGGAGCCCGAATCGTTCCTGCAAATTGAGGGTTGGTCAACGGGAGAGTCGCAGCCAATCGCAGCAGGTGGCTTGACGCGAAGGAAGGTCGCCGCCTCCATTTCCTCTTTATGCGTATACGTGCTTTTCAAGGTCTCGTTCCTCAACCTGCCGCCGCGGCTGAAGTCGCCTGCGTGCCTTACGACGTGGTCAACACCGTCGAGGTCGCCGCACTCGCCGCGGGAAAACCGCGCAGCCTCCTCCATGTCGACCGCGCCGAGATCGATCTCCCCGCGAAAACCGATCCGTACAGCGATATCGTCTATCAAACCGCCAACGCCAATTTCAAGAAACTCCAGTCCGACGGCGTGCTCTTCCGCGAAGCCGGTCCGAGTCTCTATGTTTATCAACAGCAGATGGGCCAGCACGTGCAGCGCGGTCTTGTCGCCGTCTGCAACGTAGAGGACTACGATGCCGAACTAATCAAGAAGCACGAAAAAACCCGCAAAGACAAAGAAGACGACCGCACGCGTCTCATCGACACGCTCGGCGCGAACACAGGCCCGGTTTTCCTAACCTATCGCGACGAAGCGGCTGTCACTGCGCTCGTGAATGCGAAGACGCAGGAAAAGCCGCTGCACGATTTCACCGCGCCCGATGGAATCAAGCATACCGTCTGGCGCGTTGCCGGCGGCGAAGAGTGGATCAAAGCTTTCGGTAAAGTGCCCGTGACCTACATCGCCGACGGTCATCACCGTGCGGCCAGCGCAGCCCGTGTTGCCCGTCTCCGTCGCGAGCGCAACCCGAAACACACCGGCCAGGAAGATTACAATTGGTTCCTGTGTGTGCTCTTTCCCGCCAGCGAACTCAAAATCCTTCCGTACAACCGCATCGTTTTTGACCTCAACGGTCACACGCCCTCTGCCTTTCTCGCTAAAGTGAAGGAGAAATTCGGCCTGACCGAAAACGCCGCCCCTTCGCCCACGGCGATCGGCGACGTGAGCATGTACCTCGGCGGAAAATGGTATGGCCTGAAATGCCGTGCCGCTGCCAACGCCGATCCGGTCAGCAAACTCGACGTAAGCGTGCTGCAGGACCAACTCCTAGCGCCGCTGCTCGGCATCGATGATCCGCGCACCAGCAAGCGGATCGATTTTGTCGGCGGCATTCGCGGCACGGGCGAATTAACCAAACGTGTCGACGCCGACGGCGGCGTGGCGTTCTCCATGTATCCAACGACCGTCGCGCAACTCATGGAAATCGCGGACGCCGGCCAGATCATGCCGCCGAAGAGCACCTGGTTTGAGCCGAAGTTGCGGTCCGGGTTTTTCATTCACACTTTCTGAACCGGTGTGAGTTGGTTGTAGTTTCGGACCCGGGCTTTCAAAGGCCCGGGTTTTTTGCTGAGGATGGCTTGCGATGTGCCGTGGTTAGCCTTCGCTGGTGGATATGGATGCAACCAGGTTTCCACTTCCTTTGCCAAGCTACGGCGACGCTGCTCAGACCGGTTTGCTGGACCTGCTCGTCAATCGCATCAAAACCGAGCCGCTCAATCTCGTGGCCACGGGAATTTTTCTCGGGGCGATTGTGCACACATTTCTGACCGCGAAGTTTCGTCACTGGGCGCACGAGGTGGAGGAGAAACATTGCGCGCGCCTGAAACAGCAGGGAAAGACGATTGACAACAACATTGATGGCCGGCCCGACGAAGTGAGCTTCAAGGGGCAGGTGTTGCATTTTCTGGGCGAGGTCGAGGCCGTCTTTGGCATTTGGGCCGCCATTCTTCTCGTCGTGATCGCGGTATTAAAAGGCTGGGGGACGATGCTCGACTACATCGGGCATCAGGTGAATTTCACCGAGCCAATGTTTGTCGTTGTAATCATGGCCCTGGCCTCGACGCGCCCGGTGCTGCAATTCGCCGAACGTTGTCTGAGTGCCGTGGCGGGGATCGGGCATGGGTCGGTCGGCGCTTGGTGGCTCACGCTGCTGATTTTAGCTCCGTTGCTCGGTTCGTTTATCACGGAGCCGGCGGCGATGACGATTGCCGCGTTGTTGCTCGCGCGGATGTTTTACGCGCTCAAACCGTCGCCACGTCTCGCGTATGCGACGCTCGGGCTGCTCTTCGTGAATGTCTCTGTGGGCGGAACTTTGACGCACTTTGCTGCGCCTCCGGTCCTGATGGTGGCGGCGACGTGGAACTGGAATACACTTTTCATGCTGACACATTTTGGCTGGCGCGCCGTGCTGGGCATCATTGTCGCGACTTTGCTGGTTTATATTTTTGTTCGACGAGAACTCGTTGAATTGGAAACACGCCGCGTGAATGCGAAAGAGGTTGAAAAGACTTCCGTTCAAGGACGGCGTGCCGCTCCTGCCTGGGTGACTGCTGTTCAATTGGGTTTCATGGTTTGGACTGTGGTCGTCGCGCACTACCCGGCGCTGTTTGTCGGTGGGTTCTTGTTTTACCTGGCTTTCGCCCAAGCTACCGCACACCACCAGGACGCCCTGGACTTGAGGCCTTCGTTGCTGGTCGGTTTTTTTCTGGCAGGACTGGTTGTGCACGGCGGCCTGCAGGGCTGGTGGATCGAGCCGGTGCTCTCTCGATTGGGCGACACACCGCTGTTTCTGGGTGCCACCGGCTTGACGGCTTTCAACGACAATGCGGCGATTACTTATCTCTCGACGCTGGTTCCGGATTTTTCCGATTCGGCAAAATATGCCGTGGTGGCAGGCGCGGTAACCGGAGGCGGCCTGACAGTGATTGCCAATGCGCCAAATCCCGCCGGCCAGTCGATTTTGCAACGTTACTTTCCTGATGGAGTTTCGCCGTTGGGCTTGTTTCTCGGTGCGTCAATTCCCACAACCGTTTTGGCGCTGGTATTTCTATTTGTCTGAAGGCGGCGTGCGCCGTGCTTGGGATTGATCTTCGGACGGTTCGGTGCATGGTTTGCGGCTCCGGCGCAGTCACAACCCTGAATCACATCGCTATGAAGTCGCGTAAACCTGTTGCTAATCGTGTTCGTTCCGGAGCCCATGCTGGCTGTCCGTTTTGCACCATCATCCCCGCCCACATGATTCGCGGAATCACCGAAAACGGTGACCAGAAACAACGCTCGCGTGCGCTTAGCACGCTGCTTGGCTCCCATCGACTGCGCGGCCAGCGCGAAATGCTCGGGGCAATGGGCGCTGTCTCTATGATGACGCCCGCCGGGGAAAAGCGACGAACCATCTACGATGCCCAACAGAACAACAACCTGCCCGGCCTTCTTGTGCGGAGCGAGGGCGGCGCGAAGCTGAAGGACACGATGGTGAACGAAGCTTACGACTACTCGGGCGTGGTGTACGACTTCTTTAAAAAGGTTTACGGCCGCAACTCAATTGATGATCAGGGTATGCGCCTCGATTCCACCGTGCATTTCCGTGAAGACCCGACCGAACCATTCGACAACGCCTGCTGGAACGGCTCACAGATGGTCTATGGCGACGGCGATGGAAAAATGTTCAACCGGTTCACCAAGTGCATCGATATCGTGGGTCATGAACTCACCCACGGCATCACCCAGTACGAAGCGGGTTTGATCTACCGAAACCAGTCGGGTGCACTAAACGAATCATTCTCCGATGTTTTCGGCTCTCTCGTGAAACAATGGAAAGGCAAGCAGACAGCCGCGAAGGCCGACTGGTTGATTGGAAAAGGTATGCTCGGAAAAGGCATCAACGGTGTCGCCCTGCGTTCGCTCAAGGAACCTGGCACGGCCTACGACGATCCGCTTTTCGGCGGCCAGGATCCGCAGCCGGGTCACATGGACGACTATGTGAAACTTGCCGCCACGAAGGCGGGCGACAACGGCGGTGTCCATATCAATTCTGGCATCCCCAATCGCGCGTTCTACCTGCTCGCGGCTGAGCTTGGCGGTTACGCTTGGGAGCGGGCTGGGCGCATCTGGTACGATGCGCTTTGCAACCGCATTCGTTACAACTCGACCTTCAAAACCGCGGCCAAGGCGACGATCGCATCAGCGACCTCCCTCTATGGCGCCACGAGCAACGAAACCAAAGCGGTTAAAGCCGCATGGCAGGAAGTGGGAGTCCTTTGATATGCCCAAAGCAAAAACAACCATTTTGACGCTGGCGCGCTCGGGCGGTGTGGCGGGCATCCGTCCACCACCCAAAATGCTCGACACGGCAAGTCTGACCGCGGAGATGACGCGGCGCCTCGAAGAATTGCTGACTGCCGCGGACTTTTTTTCCTTGCCGGGCGAACTGCCCTCCAAGGCGAAAGGCGCCGACGGATTCCAACACACGCTGACTGTGCAGCACGCCAGCGGACGCAAGCACACCGTGACATTCGCGGAGGCCGATGCCAGCGAACCGTTGCGTGAGCTGAAACGCTTGGTTCGCGACCAGGCGGGCTGAACGGCGCGATTACTGGGTGAAATTCCATCTAGGCGGTTGAAAAAACCGCCGGGACGATGGCAGACTGTCGACGACGTGTTTTCAAAACTGCGCATTTTTATTTCTTGGGCGTTTCTGAAGGTTATGTTTGGAGCCTTCATCCTGACGACCTCGTGCGCGCTTTATGCCTTATGGTTGCATCGGCAGGACAATCTGGATTTTCCCGAAGCACACACCCGGCATCTCGCGGGCCTGCGCGGGCAACTCGCACTGACGCAGACGGCGCGTAATGCCGCCGCTGCAGAACTGGGTATGGTACAGGAAGAGATTGCCTCGCATCGCGCGCGCGCCAGTCAGGCCGTGCGCATCGCGGCCAATCTGGGGGAGCTCCAGACGACGTGGAAACGTTTCATCAGCGCGCGGGAGCAGTGGCGCATCAACCAAGACAGTATCGATAAACTAAACCAGATTGAGCGCGACGAACTAAAAGCCATCAACAAACTGAGCCGTCCACTGGCGCAAGGTACCACGCGCTTGGAGAAAGCGGAGCGGGCGCAACGACGCCTCGAAAAGCAGCTGCAAATCGAAAAGGAATTCGATTCGCCGATTGTGCACTATTTTTACTCGTCGTGGCTGGCAGGCTGGTGGGTCTTTGTCGGTTTGACCGGGTTGTATTTTATTGGACCCACTTTGCGGAAACTGAGTCTGTTTTACTTTTTCGCTCCGCGCATCGCCCGCAAGCGGCCTTTGTTGCTCAACCGCCGGCCGGGTTTTTCTCCGTCATTAGGAGAAAGCCGGAACGTCGTCGAGACATCGCTCTGGCCTGGCGAAAGCGCGCGTGTGAGATTTCGTTATTTGCAGTCGGTTGACGACGGACTGGTCCGCGAATCGAAAATGATGATGAGCTGGCGATTTCCCATCACTAGTTTGCTCAGCGGTTTTGTCCATGATGTGAATTTCAGAAATGCTCGGGCAGGCCGGGATTACCGTCTTGCTTTTGCGCATCATAAGAATCCAGAGCATCAGATGGCGGTGGTACACGTGCCGGAAGGAAGTTCGCTCGTGGTTCGGCCGAGTTTTCTGGCGGCGGTGGTTTTGCCGCCGGGGCAGAAATTGCAGGTCCGTTGGCGCTGGCAATTGTTTCGCTGGCAGGCTTGGTTGACCGGGCAATTGTGTTTCATGGAATTTGTCGGTCCATGCCGTCTAGTCGTGGCCGGCCGGCCTGCACTGCGGGCGGAACGGCTGATGACGCAGGAACATGGCGCGACGCCCAACTGTCGGGCCTCGGTGGATAAAATCATCGGATTCACGCCGGGCCTTGAGTACAGGCTGGTGCGTTCACCGCGTTTTTGGAATTATTACCGGTGGGACGCCCATCTCTTCGACGCGCATTTTAGCGGTGTAGGTTTCGTGCTGATACAAAACCACCTTCCAGGAAAGACGCCCGGCCTGCTTTCTTTGACCCGCAATCGGGTGCGGAAGCTGATCGGTCTTTGACGGAAACGAAAAGTTTGCTGGACGGAGTTTCGTTTCGCGATTGGTCGAATCTTCAGCGGCCGCGCGCCAATTCGCGGGCTAGCTCAAGATTCTGCCGTACGGCGGGGTCATTCGGCCGGGCTCGGGCCACGCTTTCATAGTTCGAAACCGCTTCGGTAATTTGACCGGTCATCAATTGGCAATTGGCGAGGTTGTTACGCGCCTGAATGTGGTTCGGCGAGAGGGTAAGTGTCGCGTTGTATTCAGAAATCGCGGACATGAAATCTCTTCGTTGGGCGAGGAGATTGCCCAAACCAAAATGAGCTTCGGCTGAATCTGAATCGAGGCGCAAAGATTCTCGATAGCCGCGTTCTGCTTCAGCCGAATTTCCCTGGGCGGCACGGCGGTTGGCCAAGGCCAAATGCGCTTGGGCCAACGTGGGTTTCAAGTGGATCGCCGTGTTGAACTCTCGCTCGGCACCTGTGACGTCGCCTTTTTTTTCCAGCACGAGGCCGAGTTGATAGTGGGCTTCCGCAAAGTCCGGGTCTGCGCTCAGCACTTCACGCAAGGCTATTTCGGCCTCCTTGATTTGACCTCCGGCAAGTAATAGCGCTGCCAGACTGGTTCGGGCATCATGGGCGTCAGTATCCTCCGCCAGCACTGCCCGGTATTGGGCGACGGCTTCGTCCCCGCGGCCAAGACCATTCAACGCCTGGCCCAGATTCATACGCGCATCGAGAAAATGCGGGTCGGCCGCAAGGGCGGCTTCGAAATAGGGAACCGATTCTGCCCATTGCCGTTTTGTCAGCCAGATCGTGCCAATTTGAAAATGTGCGAACGCATGATTTGGACGGAGCGTGATCGTTCTCTGAAATTCCTGTAATGCTTCGTCGGTGCGACCCTGGCGCAGCAGGGCAATGCCGAGATTATGGTGAGCCCGCGCGTTATCCGGACGCTTCGTTACCGTGTCATTCCAAAGCGCCAATTCGGATCCATAGACCTTGTTACGCGTGATCGTTGCCGTTGCGAGCGTCACGATGGCAGCCAACACGATCCCTTGAAAAATCCAGCCAGCCGGCCCAGAGAGGGCAGAAAGGCTTTTTGATTTATTTTCTTTATCGCTGGCGGTTGGTTTAGAATTTTCTGTCCGACCGGCCTTACCGCTGAAAAAGACGGCGAATTTTTTTCCTGCCATCACGATAAGAAGGATTGGGACAGCGAGCGCCAAATACATGCGGTGCTCCGCCACGGTTTGCGTCGCGATGGGAACCACGCTCGAACTAGGTGCAAGCACCAAAAAGAAACAAACGGCCAAAAAACCTACAGGCCGATTCCGGACCAAAGCCCATATCGCGCCTGCGATCAGCCCGGTCAAAAACAAAGACTGCCACCATACCCCGCCGAACCCTGCGACCGTTGGGACGCCATAGTCGAAGATCTGACCGACTGGCCAAACGACCAAACCGAGATATCGGACAATCGCATAGCATTGAGTGAGGGTATATGACCAAATTCCGATTTCTCCACCGACGCCGGCGGACCCACCTCGACCGTGATTTAGCGTCACCAGAACCGCTAGTAAAAGCCACGTGGCGGCGAGTGCTCCGTAAATGCGCCCCCGGGCTTGCCAAGCGGCGCGAAAAGAGCCGGCCAGAAAGGTTCGGTCGTAAAGCAAGACAACGACTGGCGCGGCGACGATTGTTTCCTTTGTGCCTGCACCCAGCAGGCAGGCGACAAAGGAAATGACGAACCATGCCTGAGGGCCTATGCCCCAGCATGATTTTCCGGAGTTGCTCGAAGCTTTGCCTGGAACTTGGCCTTTGCGACGGTTTTTTTGGGGCTGGTTCGTCTCTGGTGCTGCGTTGTTTTGCCTTTCTGCTCCCCGAATGAAGGCATACAGGGTGGCTAGAAAAAATAATCCGGCGAGCGCCTCCGCGCGTTGGACCACATACGTGACCGCCGCCGTTTGCAGGGGATGAAGCGCCCACAGAAGCGCGACGGTGAGCGGGAGAAAAAACGCTGAAGGGGTGGTCGATTCATGATCTTTATAACCACGCTCGCGAGCCAATTTCGGTGTGCGACGGACGATGCCAAACAAGAGAACTGCAGCACTCGCGTGGATCAAGACGTTGAGCAACCGATAGCCCGTGACTTCATTTTCCCCCAAGGCGTAATTTAGCGCAAACGACAGGTTTAGGATCGGTCGTCCGCTCACTGTCTCTCCAGCCGTGGAGGGCGATCGCAACCAAGTGGGCGGCCACATGCGTCGAATGCTTGCGTTCTCCAAAATGGATGACCGATCGTCGAGTTCGAAAGGCGCGGATAGGCTCCCACACCAAGCGATTCCCACTGCGACAAAGGTCGTTGCGGCAGCAAACCACGCTTTAACCGTGGTCTTGGCTACAAATGGAACCAGCAATCGGAATACGTGCATGTTCACGGATCAACAGGCCAGAAACAGAGGGGACGCTCAAGGTGTCTTTATTCAGGCAAAAAAAAGCTCCCGGCGTTGGCCGGGAGCTTTGACACAATCTATAATTTTTCGAACGAAGCGCCTTAGAACGACAATGTTGCAGTGAGGGTATATTGGCGCGGATCGATAATACGGTACGAATAGGGCTGGCCGTCGTAGTTAACCGCAACCGGACGTAGGCTGCCGTTTTCAAAGACGTTCGCTACGTTGAGCTGCACTTTCAAATCAACTTTATTACTGAAGATCTTCCGGCGATAGCTAATCCAGACATCAGTATAATAGTGGGCATCATCGTACACCGGCTGGGTAGTATCCGACAGGTCCAACGTGGGCTGGCCATTGTAGTAATTCGTGATCAAACCGCTAGCTTTACCACGATAACCGATGACCGCCTTGTCTTCCCAACGTTCGTTGCCACCGACTCCGAAGCCCTTGAACATACCGCGTTCGAAGCTGTAAGTGGTGAGGAATGACCAACGATATTTACGTTGGCCCTGAACAGACTGGCCTTGGAGATCGCGGTCGAGCGTGAGTTGAGGCACAACATCACGATTGTAGATGGCCTCTGGGTTAGCTCCTGCGCTCTCCGGGAATACAGTAGACTGGTAGCCAAAGGAGCTCCAGAAGTTGGTCAGATTCACCGCACGGCCACCGCTGGTAGTGTAGGTGGCAAGACCTTGGTACTGAGGCAGCAGGTAGTCGGCGGCCCGAGCACTTGTCCAAACTGCCATGCGTTTCGCGATCCACGGAGTGAACTCCTTAAGTACGCTAGCGTATTTGGTATCTTGTTTACCGAAGGTAAACTTCATCGTCCAGTTTGGAGTCGGATTGTAGTTGATTTCCGCTTCCAAGCCCTTGGCTTCAGCATTACGAGTAGCACCCAAGCCGAAGGGAAGTGTGGTGTAATAATCGTACGGCAGTTGCCAGATTACTTGAGCACCGTTCTGCACCTCAAGTTCTTCGGCCGTACTAAGAGATTGGCCGAATGTGGTGCTGGTCGGGTCGTAGCGAGCATCCCCTGGGTGTGTCGCTTGCAAGTTAATCATCGTAATCGTGCGGGCCCAATTGCGGAACAGCGTCTGGTCAACGTTATTATTGAAACGCGTGAAAACCTGAGGCGCAGTGATGTTTTCATTCAGGTTGGAGGCTTTGAACCAAGTCACGCGGGCGAAAAGCTTGTTATCCAGCAGTGAGAACTGGAAACCGTAATCTTCGCCTTTACCCGTTGGTTTGGGAAGTTGAACACCGAAGGGATCGTTCAACGCGCTGTCTGGCGGGTTAAAGTTGCTGGACTTATTGTAGCTGATGCCGAAGCTGCGGACAAATTGCCACAGCTGGGAGCCACTCTCAGCTCCGCGTTCGATGCCGCGCCAGCCTTGGAAAGGACGGAACACACCGCCTGCCGTGAAAGTATCGCCTACGGACTTACCGTAAGGACCCCACCGTTCGAAAAGAAAATCACGCTGAAAGACACCATTCACCCACTTTTGGGGGTTGGTGATTGCGGGGGCAATGATATTGCCATTTGCATCTTTTACCGCAGCAACACCACTATTGGTTCCGCGTGACTTGATGGTATCCCGACGTGCACCAGAAGTGAGGACGAGACGATTGTCCCAAAGGTAATTGGTCATGGCACCGCTGATCGTATTGACCAGGCGCTGCGTGCGTCCGGTACCTTCTTCACGTTCCCAGAAGCCCGTAGTCATGTTTACGGGTACGAATCTACTTTGATCATAATCATAGACTTGGATATCACCGGTGTAGGTGAGTGGGTCCCAATAACCACCGGATTGGGTAACTACTCCATTTGGGTCACCTGGATTCGCAAGATAGAAGGTACGACGGATCGAAGTTTGCTGATAAGACCAACCCGTAGGATTGCCGGCGGCGTCGTTATTTGGGTTGTTCATAAAGCGATAACGTCCCATGTCGCTTGTGCTTCCGAGATACTGCAAACGTTGGCGAGAGGTGGTGATCATCGAGTTGTCGCGGGACCAAAGGCCGAGGATCTGATGGCGTCCAAGCCAGTGCTTCCAACCTGTCTCCTTGGTAAAGTCAGGTGTCCAAGCGATCATCGCCCGGTAGTGGTCGTCCAATTGTTCATTCACGTAACTATCGGGATCGACATCTTGCACGTACGGCTTGCCAAGATACGGATTAAGCGTGCCATCGGGCAGATACTTGTTCGTATCGACATAAAGCGTGGCTGTGTTGAGTTGGGCCAAGGTGTAGTTGGAGCGTGAGTGGTAGTCTTGGCGGAACCAACCAGCGCTTACAAAAAGATCTCCAGGAAGCTGTTGTTCGAGCTCGAGATTGTAATTTGTATTCCGTGCGTTACCGAAGTTCATCGCATTGATGTTAACGCTGGTCCAATCATAGATGGATTTATCGGTCACGCCGGGGTAACGATAGGAGCTGCCGAGAATGCCATTACCGGCAGCAGTCCACGGACCGGAGGCGGTATAAGTGCGGGTGTAGATATCCGCCCAAGTGTTATTTAGGTAAACGTTGCCTGCGGTGGGATAAAGCGCGGGGTTGGCGGTCGGATTGGTGGGCGTGCCAAATTGAGTCAGATATTGATATTGGTAAGTCGGGCGGAACCAACCGACCACTTGGCCATTAGAAATCTGCATGAAACTGCGGCCCAAATGGACGTCGTTGCCACCCGCAATAATGCCTGGAACGTAAAGAATGTTTGGCGAAGCCTGACCGGCGACATAGGCGGTGCCTGCTGCGGTTCCGGCTGGTTGGCCAATGTAACCCGTGCCTGCCGCAAAAATACTGAAGCCATTGTAGAACGTGAACGTAGTATCCGTTCCACCAAAGACGGTCGCACTGGTGCCACGCAGAGCCGGATTATAACCAGGGCGGTTGATGATAAAGTTACGCACCGACTGAGCGTAAGGAGTATTCGCATTTTCGTTCACGATCATGCCAAGAGGGGCATTTGTCTGAAGGTTATAAATCGTGTGGGTCGTGGCATCGTAATAAGGCTGACCAGCGAGATTCCATTGGGTGACGTAGTCGCGAGGCGTGAGGCTATTGGGGCGATGGTTGTCGTTGTCGTATTGTTCGATGTTCGCCTTAATGACCGTCGTCTTGAAGGGCTTTGCGGTGATGGCGCCGTAAAACCGCTTGGTCTTGTCATAGGAAGGTTCGCGCTGGAAACGGCGGTCGTCATAAACCGCAGCACCATAGATCGCCAATTTGTCTTGAATGAGACCTTGGTTGAAATTGAACGAGCTACGGAAAGATCCGTACTGATCGACGCGCATGGAGACCGACGCGCTTCGTTTGTTGAGTTGGGCAGATGCGGTACTTTGGTTAACGATACCGGCCGGGCTTCCCATACCGAACAACATGGAGTTAGGGCCACGGGTAATTTCTACTGTCGATGTATTGTAAGAATCGAAGGGCAGCGCTCGGATTGTACTGTAGTAGTTGATCGCCGGAGTAGGTGCGCCGAGGCCACGAACGCGATTAGCACCGGCATTGATGATGTTCGATACTGCACCGCCTTGGGTCGCGCCGGCAACTTGATCAATAAAGCCGTCATTACGCGAGCTCTGCACATTCGGGGTGTACGTCAGCGAACCTTCCGTGTTCACTTCGTAACGAAAGATATCGTTGATATCGGTCGAAGCGGTGTCCGCCATTTGCTGGGCCGTAATAACCGATATCGACGAACCCAGGTCCGCCAAATTGGTTTTCATGCGGCTACCAGCGAGGGTGTTCGCTGCAAAGTAACCCTTGTCTTTTGTCGCATCGACGGTGAACGGCGAGAGCACGAGAATGTCCTCGTCCTCCACAGACGAACTGGCCGATGGGGGAACGTTTTCTACCGGTATTTTCTTTTCGGGGACAGCGGGTTCCGCCGCCGGCTTCGGAGCTTCCTGCGCGAGGGCAGTTGCAGTGAGAGCCACGGGCAAAACGCACATGGCGGCCCATTGGCGCCGCCACGGTTGTAGTAGGGTGGTTGGTGTTTTCATTATCGGTATTTGTTGGGTAGGGAAAATAACCTCATTGATGCCAATGGCACAACGGCCCCGACGACGATTCGACGAGACGAGCTGGCGATTGGGGTGATGTCCGAGCTTGGGCGAACAATGCTATGCTAAAGGGTTACGCTGCTGATATGATCGATTCCAATCAATTGAAACCTTACAGTAAGGTGAGCAAAAGCCGTGAGAAGACGAGCCGAAATTTTCAAGGTAACTAGTGAACTGGGAAGGCGTTTTTCAGGCATGGACTGTTGGGAGTTGCAGGTGACTTTTGCCGGTTCTTCGATTCCGTTTTCTTGAATGCTTTTTCAACTCCAAGCCGATTATAAACCCACGGGTGACCAACCTGAGGCGATCGATAAACTCGTTGCGTCCATTCAGGCGGGTAACAAGCACCAGACGCTTCTGGGCGTCACGGGCTCGGGGAAAACGTATACGATGGCCAATATCATCGCGCGGTGTGAACGCCCGACGCTGATAATTTCGCATAACAAGACACTAGCGGCACAACTTTACTCGGAGTTTAAGAATTTTTTTCCAAACAACGCCGTCGAATACTTCGTCAGCTACTACGATTACTACCAACCCGAGGCCTACATCGCGTCGAGCGACACTTACATCGAAAAGGATTCCTCGATTAACGAGGAAATCGAGCGGCTCCGCATGGCGGCGACGAGTTCGCTTGTCTCGCGGCGCGACGTGATCGTGGTGGCAAGCGTTTCTTGCATCTATGGACTGGGTTCGCCTGAGGACTTTGCCGAAATGCGCATTCCGCTTCGTCGCGGTGTATCGATCGGTCGCAACAAGCTTCTCGAGCGCCTCGTGGATAATCTGTATGACCGCAACGACTACGAGCTGAAACCCGGCCGTTTTCGCGTTCGCGGCGACGTGGTCGACATCATGCCCGCCTATCTGGAGCAGGGTTTGCGGGTGGAGTTCTTTGGCGATGAAGTTGACGCGCTATCCGAATTCGATCCGCTTACGGGCAACGTCATTCGTCCGTTGGACCAATTCGATTTGTATCCGGCTAACCAGTACGTGACGTCCCGCGGCCGGCTCGAAAACGCGATCGCCGCGATCAAAAAGGAACTCGACGAACGCGTGGATCTCTTTGAGTCCACCGGGAAGCTCCTTGAGGCGCAGCGCATTCGCATGCGCACGAACTACGATTTGGAGATGCTGCAAGAAATGGGGTTTTGCAGCGGCATCGAAAACTACTCGCGGCATCTTACCGGTCGAAAAGCGGGTGACAGGCCTTTCTGCCTGATCGATTTCTTTCCCAAGGATTTTCTTCTTTTCATCGACGAGAGTCATGCAACCGTGCCGCAGATCGGTGCCATGTACAACGGCGACAAAGCCCGCAAGCAGACGCTGGTCGACTTCGGCTTCCGCCTGCCGTCGGCCCTCGACAACCGGCCGCAATCCTTCGCGGAATTCACGCAGGTCACAGGCCAGACGCTCTATGTTTCGGCCACGCCGGCCAAATTCGAACTGGAAAAATCCGCCGTCGTAGCCGAACAAGTCATTAGGCCCACAGGTTTGCTCGATCCGGAGATCACCATCCGTCCAACAAAAGGCCAGGTGGAAAACCTCATCGCGGAGGCCAGGCGCGCCGTCGGACAGGGCGAACGCGTGCTCGTGACGACATTGACGAAACGTTTGTCCGAGGATCTCACCGCGTATCTGCGCGAGGCGAAAGTTCGCGTGGAATATCTCCATTCCGACATCGACGCGATTGAGCGCGTGGAAATTCTTCGCAACCTGCGTCTGGGCAATTTTGATGTGCTCATTGGCATCAATCTTCTGCGCGAGGGGCTCGATCTACCTGAAGTCGCGCTCGTAGCGATTCTCGACGCGGATAAGGAAGGGTTTTTGCGCAGCCAGACGAGTCTCGTGCAAACAGCCGGTCGCGCGGCGCGCCATGAAAACGGCCGCGTGATTTTCTACGCTGACAATATCACCGATTCGATTCGCGCCACGATGGAGATCACCGCGCGCCGCCGGGAAAAACAACTCGCCTACAACCAGGCGCATGGCATCACGCCGCGCAGTGTGAAACGTGCCGCGCAAGCCAGCTTGCACGTGTACACCGGCACAGACGAGGAGGAGGCAATCGTAGCCGAGACCTCGCCCGACGAGGTCGCTGTCGTGATTGCGGAGTTGCAGGACGAGATGACCGAGGCGGCTTCGAATCTGGAATTTGAGCGGGCGGCGCTGTTGCGCGACCAGATTGCGGCGCTGAAAAGCGGCGATTTCAAAAAGCTTTCAAAGCCGACCAATTCTTCATATCCAAAACGCAAGAAGAGCGGTTTTGCTACGAAGTGGAAACGGTGAGCAAAAATCCAGAAATCTAGCCATTGCTTAACGCTTTTAGGCAAAGAAACTCCCTGTTCGCGCAATTCACAGTGAAGAAGCTCTTGATCTCGGCGGTCGTCTGTGTGGCTGCTCTTCCGATTGCCGTAATAACTACGTTGTTGCTGGTCCCATTTTGGCGCTGGGTTGAGTCTCGGACGGCTATCGAGTCGATTGGCCACTCAGGACCGTCGGAGTGGTGCTTCGCCGTTGTTTATGCTCTGATCATCATCGCCAGTTTCACGACATGGTTTATTGCTCGGAGAAAAAAGCCCAACCAACGGCCATAGTGCACTACCGGGGTTGCGTCCTCTTCATCTGTTGAGCCATCTCTTGATGGGGCGGAAAATAAATTGGACGGACTAAAGGTGGCTTTTCTGCGATAGCTCTTAATAAGTGTTGGTCGTTTGTCATAAGTTATTAATTCTGCTGACGAATTTCTCCCTGTATTATGCGCATTGCCGTTCTCGCTGATATTCACGGAAACCTGCTCGCACTGAAAGCCGCGCTCGTGCATGTCGAAACGCTTCATGTCGATCGCATCGTCGTTTTGGGCGATATTGTTGTTGGCGCCCCGGATTCACTGGCTTGCTGGGAATTGGTGAAATCGCTCGGTTGTCCCGTGCTGCGTGGCAATCACGAACGTTATGTTTTCGATCTTGGCACGGACCGCGCGAGTCCCGAATGGAGCACGGCCCAGTTTGGACCGGTGCATTTTGCGGCGTCGCAACTCGGCGAGCAGATGCGCCGGGAACTGGCGGCGTTGCCGACGACGCTTTGGCTGCCTGAGGCGCCTGATGTGCTTTTTGTCCATGGTTCGGCACGCAACGATACCGACCTGATTTTTCCTTACACGAGCGAGGCGGAGATTGAGCCGATGTTTGCCGGAGCGACTGAGCGCTGGCTGTTGCGCGGCCACAACCATTTTGCGGGCGTAAGATTTTGGGGAAAGCGACGGATCGTAACGGTTGGTTCGGTGGGATTGCCGCTCGACGGAACGCCGGGCGCGCAATATTCCGTGTTGGAGAACTCCGGCGCCGATTGGTCGGTGCGGCAGTATTCCATTCCCTACGACATCGAGGCGGCGGTGCGTCGTTTCAAGGATTCAGGTTATCTCGACGAAGCCGGTCCGATGGCGCGACTTTTCATGCGCGAAGTTGAAACGGCGGCATTCCACGTCATGCCATTTTTGAAGTGGTGGAAGACGAACGCGGCATATCCGCTGGCCGACGCCACGGAGCAGTTTTTCCGCAGGCGATAACAAATCGCGTGGAACAGAGCGGTACGCTGCCGCCGTGCCGCGATGTTGATCAGAGAACCTTCGTGCATTCGTCGACTGTTGAGGAGTTTAGATATTGAAAGGCATGTGCTTATGTTTGGCGTGGCGACGTTTGCTGACTTGAGCCCGTTTCAGCGCGGCTGCTCAATTTTTGTGTAAACCTTCACGTCGGTTCCAGCGTCTTACAAAAAACAGAGTATGTTATGGCGCCTCGGGTACTCCGGGGGGCCCGGCTTCCTCTTAACCAACGCTCTGACTCGAAAATGACTCGAATCGCTTCCATGTGTTTTTCACGGCGCATCAACTTCCTGCACCTGCTGGCGGTTGTGGCCCTGTTCCCGTTTCAGCTTTTTGCTGACGATACCATTTACACCGTCGTGGACGTAAATCCCGTGCCGGTCAAAACCCCGCCGCCGGAGTATCCAGAGGATCTAAAACGCTTGGGGGTCAACGGCGTTGTCGCCGTGTCCATCGTCATCGACGAAAAAGGAAAAGTGATGACCGCGACGATTGCGAAGTCATCGCGCCGCGAGTTTGAAACGGCGGCGCTCGACGCGATCAAGAAGTGGACTTTTAAACCCGCGAAAAAAGATGGTGTGGCCGTGAAGGTGCGGGTGACCATCCCCTTGCGTTTCGATCTGGAGGACTAGTCAGCTCCAACGCCTTTTGCGCGCGAAGCGAAGGCATCGGGAACACGACTGAGGACGGTACGTTTTTTTCAACGTACCGTTTATTTTGTGGTACGGTCGGATGGTTTCGGCTCGCAGCCGAACAAACCTTGATCTGCCAAAACGCTTCGGCCTAGTATGGCTGGGCAATGTTCTCCACAACTACTCCCGCCACGCGTCGTATTAAACGCATCGCGCCTCTCCAACTCGGCAAGATGCTGGGCATTCTCTATGGAATCATGGGACTCTTGTTTCTTCCGTTTTTCCTGTTGATGGGTGTGCTTTCGTCTCAGCTACCGCCCGACCAAAGAGCAGGAATGATGTTCTTCGGGGTTGGCTTCGCGCTTTTCGCTCCGGTGATGTACGCGGTCATGGGTTTCATCACCGGCGCCTTGGGCGCACTCGTCTACAATGTGGTTGCGAAGTGGATTGGCGGAATCGAAGTAGAGGTCGAATAGTCAGCTGCACCGGTTGCCTGGGTTTCCTGCCTCGCCGGAGGACAAAACCGGTTGATTTGTAGACGGCGTTGTCGTGTATGTTTTCCTCATGGAAAACCCAAAAGAGACGCGCCGTCCGCGCATTGTCGCGGTTCTCAGCGAGAACTTCGGGCTCAGCTCGACTGTCGCTTCGCTCGTCACGCTTTTCGCCGCCGCGGTTTGTATCTTTGCGGTAGTTTGGTTCGTGAGAACGGCTCCGCCCCGCACGCTCACCATCTCCAGCGGGAGGCCGGGAAGCACGTTTCAACGCCATGCCGAATCGTACCAAAAGGTGCTGGCGACACATGGCGTCACGCTTCGCATTTTGCCTTCCGAGGGTTCGAAGGAAAATCTCCAACGGCTGGGAACCGCCGAATCAGGTGTCGACATCGCGTTTGTGCAGGGAGGGCTGACGGACGGCGTGAATTTGAGCGAATTGGTTTCTCTGGGCAGCATTTCCTACCAACCGCTATGGATTTTTTATCGTGGGCAGACCACCATCAACCGGCTGTCTGCACTGGAAGGAAAACGAATCGCCATCGGCGATGAACGAAGTGGCACGCACGTGCTTGCGCTGGCTCTCCTGAAGGCAAACGGGATCACCGGGGCTCCCACCACATTGCTCGATCTTGACGCGGAAGAAGCCGCAAAAGGCCTGACGGATGGTTCGGTGGATGCGGTTTTCCTTATGGGCGAATCGGCGCCGACACAGACATTGCGAGCTCTGATCAGATCTCCCGATGTCCAAGCCTATAACTTCACCCAGGCGGATGCCTATGTCCGCCGTTATGCCTACCTGAACCGAATCGAACTCCCGGAAGGATCGATCGATTTTGGGAAGAATCTGCCGGCGCACGATTTGGTGCTCATTGGACCTACCGTTGAGTTAGTGGCGCGCAAGGGATTGAATTCCGCGTTATCGGACCTGCTCCTCGACGTGGCTCGGGAAGTACATGGAAAGTCGGGACTGTTTCACAAACGCGGCGAATTTCCCGCGCCGCTCGAACATGAGTTCAAGATCAGTGACGACGCCATTCGTTTCTACAAATCGGGCAAAAGCTTTTTGTTTCGCGCCATTGATTCGTTTTGGCTCGCCAGTCTTTTGAACCGGATGCTGGTGGCATTTGTCCCCGTGGTGCTGCTTCTTGTCCCGGCCATACGTTTTCTACCGAGCGCGTATAAATGGAGTATCCAACTCCGATTCTATCGTTGTTACCGACGGCTTCTGCGACTCGAACAGGATGCCGAAGGTTCACCGTCCAACGAACAACGGCAAATCCTGCTCGAACGCCTCAACGAAATTGAGAAGGTGGTCAATCACCTCAAGGTGCCCGCTTCTTTCGGCGACAGGTTTTATCTGTTACAGGGGCACATCAAATTCGTGCGGGAGCGGCTGGTGGAGCTGTCGCGTTCCTGAAATCGCCGGGTCCGACATCTCGGATTGCGCAAAGGGGAACGGCGTGCGTAAAAAGGGGAAGCTGATGATCCGCAGAAGCGCGGCTGCTTTTCGGCGGCGGCAGGCAACATCATCGCATTGGGAATGTCCTTGTACAAACCAAAGATACAAAACATTGCGCGCTTTCGATTGCGCAAAAGGCAAAAACTCAATTTCATCCCATCATGTCGTTGTCTAAGTATATTTTGCGGGGACGGAGCACGGCCTCAAATCCGCTGAGTGCCGAAACAGGAAACAGTGTCGAGCTGCTCGCGTGGCTCGACAGCGAGGCGCAAAAATCGCCCTCGGATGCCTTGGCGATGGTGAAACGGCACTACTCGATGGAGGCCCGAAAGAACGGGTTGGAGATTGACTGGAGCGCGCCGGTTCTCGCCCTGCCTGCTCCGGAGGTCCAGGACAACCAGCTGCTTTTTGCGTTTCCCGGAGTGAAGGTATTCGAACTCGTGGCGGGCAAATAGCTCGCCAGTTCTGCGGCCGCGACGTCCGGATTGGATTCGGCCTATTAGGCTATAGTAATGGTTCGGGTTATGTCGAACAGCTGCGGGTTGCGGCAAAAAAAACCGCCAAGTGGCGTAAGGCCGCTTGGCGGAGACTGAGTTGGCGGAGCGTGGCGCGGCGCGCGGAGGCTCCGCAGCCGCTCACTTCTTTTTCTTACCGGCGGTTTTCTTCGCCGTCTTTTTCACCGGTTTCTTTGCGGGTTTTTTGGATTTAGCGGCCATGGTAGGTTTCCTTTTGTTTGGGTTAACTGGCTTTCGGAATGTTCGTTCGTCCGAGAGCGCTGGAAATTTTATCTCCGAGATTTTTCGCGAAGTAAATAGGAGATATTCGGAAGAAGAAATTTTTCCGCGAACAGAACATCGGGACGGTTTCGCGGCATCGCAGACGAACCAATTGAAAGGTATTAAAACGAAAATCTGCGGGCACGCGAACGACGACGGGTTTGGCATTACAACGAATTTTTTTCACGGGCGCGAATTGGGGTTGGGGCCATTTTATCGAAGAAAAGATACAATATTCTTTGCCCTGATTCGTCTGAGAGAGGAAATGGACGCTGTCCGGCAGATTCCAAACTACATGAGTACTGAGCAAAAAAGACGTGTTTCCCAAGTCGTGAGCGACATGGGACGCGGGCTCATGCGGTTTATTCGGGTTCGCGTGTCGAGCGATGCCGAGGCGGAAGATGTATTGCAGGATGTCTGGCAGCAACTTGTGACCACGATCGAGGCTGGCGCGGTCGAGCAGGTGGGTTCGTGGCTTTATACCGTCGCGCGCAACAAGATCATCGATCGTTACCGCAAGCCGAAGATGTCTTCGCTGGAGGCTTTGGCGGTCGACGCGGAGGAAACGGAATTCGATTTTGCGGACTTTTTTCTGCGCGACGACAAAACGCCGCGCACGGAACATTTGCGTGCGCAATTTTGGGAAAGACTCTATGCGGCGCTCGCCGAACTGCCGGAGGAGCAACGTCAGGTTTTCGTCTGGCACGAACTGGAGGCGCTGTCGTTTCAAGACATCGCCGAACTCACCGGCGATGGTGTCAACACGCTGATCTCCCGCAAGCGTTACGCGGTCCTGCATCTCCGGAAGCGGCTGGAGGCGCTTCGCGATGAATTTCGTTCATTCAAACATTAACCGAACTATTTAAAACCATGAAAAACCGATCCTGTGCCAAGTATTGTTTTTTGATCCCAGTCGCGGTGATCGCCTTTTTGGCGCTCTTCACGTACGTCGTATATGCGCTATGGAACGGCGTGTTGACCGAGGTGCTCGCGGTGAAAGCCATTAGCTATTGGCAGGCGCTTGGCATCCTTGTGCTGGCTAAGATTCTTTTTGGCGGCTTCCCTCATCGGCGGGGTGGCCCGTGTGGACATTTCCGCGAACACCTAATGTCGAAGCGTTGGGAATCATCCACGCCGGAGGAACGCGAAAAGATGCGCGAAGAAATGCGTCGGCGCTTTGGTGACTGGCCGCATCCGCCGTCGTGGTGCTGCTCGGGCGAAAAAGAACCAGACGCTCCCGGCAAAACGGGCGGTGGCTAAAGGCAAAAAGTTTGGCCACAGCCTGACCAAATCGCGAAGCAAAATCCTCACTTTCGTCCAGTCCGCTGAGGTGTGCGGCTAAGGTTCAACCACTGCTCCAATTGCCCAACCGGCATGCTCACGTTATTACTGTATTACGACAAAATCACCATGGCTGTGCTCGCGACCATCACGATCTTGCTGCTCACGGTCCTTGTGGCGACCGATAGTGCTGACTCAAAAAACCGGGGCGATCCCACGCTGCGGTAACCGCGTTGGGTTGTCTTGCGCGGTTTCAAAATCCGATACGTATATGAGTTTAATTTCCACCAACGAAATCATCGAAGAGGGTAGTCAAAGGTCGGAAGTAAGCGACCGGCTGGAGGCGGACTTTGCCTCAAGCTCAATCCAGGATGCGTGGATCGCTAGCGATCAACCTTCCAGCGACCCGACTGATGGAATTTCCGACGCGCGGCTCTATCTGGCGGCGATGACGTACTTCTTTTCGGCCGGCCGATAAAAACCGGCGGGAAAAAATGCGGCGCTCACGCCCACTCGGGCGGATTTTGCAGATGGGGCTTGAGAATGCCGATGTTGGGAAGGTTTCGGTAGCGCTCGGCGAAATCGAGTCCATAACCAACGACAAACCGGTCAGGAATCTGGAAACCCACGAAGTCGGCTTCAAACTCGACTTCGCGGCGGCCTTTTTTGTCGAGGAGGACGCAGGTCCGAACGCTGGCGGGGTCCTGTTTTCGAATGAGATCGACGACGACGGAAAGTGTTTTGCCGGTATCGAGAATGTCATCGATGAGCAGCACGTGGCGACCGGTGATGTCGAGCGTGAGACTGTGAAGGAGATGGGGTTTGCCGCGTGAACGAGTGTCATTGCGGTAGCTCGAAACGCGGATGCAATCGAGGCGGACGGGATTCCTGATCTGGCGGAGCAAGTCAGCGGTGAAGAGGATGGCGCCATTGATGATGGCGATGGCCGTGATTTCCTCGTCGCCGTAGGCGGCGGAAATGTCGGCGCCAAGTTTTTTGAGGCGGCGTTTGATCGCGGTGTCGCTGACGAGGATGGCCTCAAGATCGTCGGCCGGATTGTTGGTTGGCTTGACAGTGCTGCGCATCGTGAAGGCGTTAAGGAATCGCGGCGCGGGTGGCAACTGCTTCCGTATTCTGCGCGCGGTTAATTCCTTTGACTCACCTAGGTGGAAGATTGTTTCTTCGCGGTCGGTCCACCACCTGCGATGATCTCGATCCGGATAGAACAGCTCACCAAAAAATTCGGCACGACCGTCGCCCTGCAAGGTCTCGATCTGACGATTGAGCAAGGGGAACTGTTTTTCCTGCTTGGGCCGAGCGGCTGCGGCAAAACAACGCTGCTGCGCAGCATCGCGGGCTTCTACATTCCGGAAGAAGGGAAGATTTTTTTCGGCGACGATGACGTGACGCGCCTGGCGCCGCACAGGCGGAACACCGGCATGATGTTTCAAAGCTACGCGCTGTGGCCCCATATGACGGTGGCGCAAAACGTCGCGTTTGGCCTTGAAGAGCGCAAGGTGCCGCGCGCCGAGATCAAGACTCGCGTCGCCGAGGCGCTGGCCTCGGTGCGGATGGAAGCCTATGCCGAGCGCAAGCCGAACCAGCTCTCAGGAGGACAGCAGCAGCGCGTGGCACTGGCTCGCGCGCTGGTGATCCGTCCGCGCTGTCTGCTGCTTGACGAACCGTTGTCGAATCTCGATGCGAAACTGCGCCTGGAAATGCGCACGGAAATCCGCCGCGTATGCAAGGAGTTCAATCTCACGACAGTCTACGTGACGCACGACCAGAAAGAGGCGCTATCGATCTCGGACCGCATGGCGATTTTGGAGAATGGCAAGATCCTGCAAGTCGGTTCGCCACGCGAGGTGTACCGTCGGCCGGCGCGGAAAACCGTGGCGAATTTCATTGGCGAGGCCGATTTTATCGAAGGCCGCATTATCGGCCTGATTGGCGACAGCGCGACGGTGGAAACGCCGATCGGCCGTTTTGACGGCGTGCTCGGCGATCCAGCGACGCGACCGACGGTGGGCAGTGCGGCGACACTTTCGATCAGGCCCGAATGTTGGAAACTCGGACGCCAGACGGGCGGGCGCAATTCGATCGCGGGCCGGATCGGCGAATCGGTCTACCTCGGTGAAGTGGCGCAGTACGATTTTTTGGCGAGTGCAAATGGTTCGTCATTGAAGATCCTGGAGTTAAATCCTCGCTTCCTTGGCACGTCGGCCGGCATGGAGCTGTTTGCGATGGTCGAACCCGAGGACGTGATCGTCCTTTCGGAATAAAACGGCCCGGCGCCACGACGACGTTTGCCATGCTGAAACGACTGCCCATCCTGCTCGCTCTCGTGGTAACGCTGGCGCTGCCGTTTATTTTCAGACAGAAGCAGGCCAGCCCGCTTAAGGCCGATGAAACGCTCGTCGTCATCACGCCGCATAACGAAGCCCTGCGATATGAATATGGCCGTGGCTTTGGCGAATGGTACAAGGCGACCACGGGCAAAACAGTGAATGTCGACTGGCGCGTGATTGGTGGCACGAGCGAAATCAACCGTTTTCTCGAAGGCGAATACGACGCGGCATTCAAACTCCATTGGACGAAGACGCTGGGACGCATCTGGAGCGCGGAGATTCAGGCTGGTTATAAAAATTCCAAACTCCCGGTCGATGCGTCGATTGAGGCGAAGGAGGCGAGGGAAACATTTTTGCGGTCGAACGTAGGCTGCGGGCTCGATCTTTTTTTTGGAGGCGGCACGCCTGACTTTGTCAAACAGGCCGACGACGGCCGGCTGGTCGATAGCGGGATTATCAGCAGGCATCCCGACTGGTTCGGCGACGACACCATTCCGCAGCATTTTTCCGGCGAACGTTATTGGGATTTGCGCGGCCTTTGGATCGGCGTGGTCTTGAGCAACTTTGGCATCGTCTACAACACCGATTCGCTCAAACGGCTGGGGGTAACCAATGAATTGAAGCAATGGGCCGATCTCGCCGATCCGCGTCTGGTGGGCGAGGTTGCGCTCGCTGATCCGACGAAAAGCAGTTCCATCGCAAAAGCCTTCGAAAATATCATCCAGCAGCAAATGCAGGCGCGGTTGGTGGCATTGACCAAGGAGCAGCCTGACACGGCGCCGGAAGAAATCGAAGCCCGGGCAGTGCGCGAAGGCTGGCTGGCGGGTTTGCAACTCATGCAATTGATCGGAGCCAATTCGCGTTATTTCACCGACACCTCGCAGAAACCGCCAATCGACGTCGCGCAAGGCAACTCCGCCGCAGGCATCTGCATCGATTTCTACGGCCGCCAGCAGGACGAAGCGATCCAACGTCGCGCGGAAAAACAGCGACTCGGCTTTGTGGCGCCACTCGGCGGCACGGTGAATTCAGTCGATCCCGTCGCGCTATTTCGCGGCGCTGAGCATCGCGAAGTCGCCATCGCGTTCATGGAATATGTGCTCTCGATGGAGGGGCAAAAGATTTGGAATTTTCGTCCAGGGACACCCGGTGGCCCGCATCGCTTTGCCCTGCGCCGCCTGCCGGTGCGGCGCGATTTTTATCAGAACGCCGATTTCAAAAAGTTCTGCAGCGATCCGGAGGACAATCCCTACGACGTGACGAACCAATTGATCTACCGCCCAGCGTGGACGGGAAAACTTTTCCGCGAGATGAGCTTCATCATTCGTGTGATCACCATGGACACGCACGCCGAACTGACGCGGGCATGGAAGGCGATCATCGCCGCCGGTCGACCGACGGAAGCGCTGGCGGTGTTGCAGGATTTATCAGCGGTCAATCTCGCGGCGGCGAACGGCCGCATCAAACAGGCTTTAAGCGCGAAGGATAAAACCGAGGAACTCAAACTCGCCCGCGAGTTGGGTGATCACTTCCGCGCACAGTATCGCAGAGCTGAAGAAATCGCCAAAGCGAGACAGTAAATTGCCGGCGGGGGCCGCACCCAGCAAAGAGAGGGAACACCGGGAGGATGGTTGAAGTCAGACTGATTCATCCAACCCGAGTTTCACGTGCTATACTGCTGGGAAAATTTTTTCGCAGGAAGTTTCAGGGCACTCATCCTGATGACGCTCGGTGCAAGCACGGCGTTGGCAGACGACTCGGCCTCCAACAAACCAGTGTCTTGGCGCCAAGTGGTTTTGTCCGAAATTCGGTACAGTCTGCCTAAGTCAGAGCAGACAGGTGAGTCGGATCAAAATGAAGAGGCGACGATCGCCAAGACCGACGAACTGACGCCAAGCGACACCATTGTTTTACCGCACTACGTGATTGAAGGTCGCCGATGGGACATCCGCGGGCTGGATGAAAGAATTGAGGCGCAACGCAGGCAGGCGAAGGACCAAAAGGTTATGGATACGGCGGGCCGGATCCTGGGAATCAAAGCACACACCTATGCTTTTGGGCGCAAGAAACACTTTAGTATTGGATGCATCACGGTGTTTCACGTCCCGGTGATGGCCGCGGTTAGCGTCAGTTGGTGACGGTTCGGGGCAATCAGGAAGGCCGTGAGACACCGGTTGGCCTTAGAGGCGCGCGAAGGCGTCGGCGAAAGCCGCGCGATCTTTTGCGCCAAAGAAACTGGTGCCAGCGACAAAAGTATCCGTGCCAACACTACGGCATTCGGCGGCGGTGCCAAGATCGATGCCGCCATCGACTTCGAGGCGGAAATTCAGATTCTTTTCGCGGCGCCAGGCGTTGATTTGGGTGATTTTCGGGAGCATTTCGCGCCTGAAGCTTTGCCCACCGAAGCCGGGCTGTACGGTCATGATGAGGACAAGATCAACCTGATCGATGAGATGTTTGATCGTGTCGGCCGGCGTTCCAGGATTGAGCACGATGCCATTCTGACAGCCGAGAGCCCGAATACGGGCGAGCGTGGCGGTATGATCGTAGGGTGGCTCGATGTGAATGCTGATGAGATTGGCGCCGGCTTTTGCGAAGGCCTCGATGTATTTTTGCGGTTCGGCGAGCATCAGATGGACATCGAAAAACAGCTTCGAATTTTTCCGCAGAGCGGCGACGGTTTGTGGACCAAAGGTAAGGTTCGGCACGAAGTGGCCGTCCATGATATCGAGGTGAAGCCAGCGGAGGCCGAGTTGTTCTACGACGGCGGCGCTGGAGGCGAGATTGGCGTGGTCACCGGCGAGAATGGAAGGAGCGAGGATCGGCGCGTGCATGGGAGAGGAAAATTGGGAATTTAAGCCGAAAGGCAACAAGGCAGGGGAGCACAGAGAACACAGAGCGCGGACACAGAGGCGGAGGGAGACCTGAAAACGGGCGGAGTCTGTTGGCGTGTCAGAGGCATGATACAGAACCTGGTTTGGATGGTTCGGTCTCAGTGAACTTTGTGACCGAGCTCCGTATTCTCTGTGGCTCCTCCGGAAAAGGATATTTCCTGATCTTACCAGACGTCGAGGGCGGCGTGGGCGACTTTGTCGGCGAGCTTGGCAGCGAGCTGAGGCAGGGATTGGTACTCGGCCTGAAGTTGGTCGCTGTCGGGTTGTTGGGGCGTGGCGGTGGCGAAAATTTGCTGTTCCACGACGACGGCACGGTTTTCGAAGAGCACTGTGTTGTCCTTCGTGTTGCGCAGCGTGCAGAGCGCGGTGAGGTTGAGATTGAATTTGCGAGCGAGGCCGGTGTCGTCGGGACGGGCGGTGGCGATGTCGCGAGCGTAACGCACGAGGTTGATCTGAAGCGTGGCATCGGCCTCAGCGGCGGAATTGACGAGCGTCACACGTCCGTCGCGGAGGAAGGCTTCGCGAATCTGCGTGGTGACGACGGCGACGGCCTGCGGGAGTTGCGCCTTGTTTTCAACCGGCGGAATGTAGAGGGTCTGGAAGCTGAGCTTGCCTCCGGTGCCAAGCCGGTAGTTTGCACAACCGCTGGCTAGGAACAAACCGAGAACCGCGCAGATTGAAAGGAGGAGGAGGCGCATCGCCTGATGAATTTGAATCGGAGGAGCGCCGGTTGCCGTGTTACTTTGCCGGCGGAGGAGGTGGCAGCGCGGCGGCCGCGGCTTTATTGGAGGCGGCTTCGACTTCGGCGAGGCGGGCGCGCGCCTTGGCGGCGATTTCCGAGTCGGGATAAACGGTGATGGCTTCGTTGTAGAAGATGCGGGCGGCTTTGTAATTGTCGCGACGTTTGAAATAGAAATCGGCGATCTTCATTTTGCTGTCGGCCATGACACGTTTCATGTCGGTGAGACCCTTTTCGGCGATGCCGACATTGTTGTCGCTGGGGAAGAGGATCATGAAATCCTCAAAGTAGGTGATGGCGTCGCGGGTCGAACCTTGATCGTAGTAGGGGCCTTCAACGAGGGATGCATGGGTGCGTCCGAGGTCGAGGTAGGCATCGGTGGTGAGGACGCTCTGCGGGTAATTGTTGACCATGCGATCGAGGGCGTCGAGGGCTTCCTCGGTGTTTTTAAAGTAACGATGACCGCGGGCGATACTGAGAAGGGCGAGCGGCGCGTAATCGCTGAACGGAGCCTCGATGAGGAGAATTTCGAGTTGTTCAATCGCTTTTTCGCGATTGGTGAAACCCGGGAACAGGCCCCAAACGCGACCGCGGGCGCCATCGAGAAGGGAGGAGGCGATGTGGTATTGTTTGCCAATGATTTCGTCGAAGCGGCCGGTCTGCGGATAGCGGAGAGCGACGACTTGGAAGGCGTCGAAAGCCTTGATGTACTGTTTGCGGGCGAGGCGGAGATTACCGATGCGGTACTGAGCCTCGGCCGCGTATACGGAATTTGGATACCGCTTGGCGACCTTGGTGTAGCTGCGGATGGCGCTGCCTTTGCTGCCTTTTTCCTCGGCGGCGCGGGCCTTGTTCATAAAGCCGAGCGCGTTTTTGGCGTCACTGCCGCCAACACCTGCGAGGGCTCCGCCTTCGATGCGCCAGCCACCTTGGGGTGTCCAGACGAGTTCGGCGACGGCATGGCCGGCGAGAAGAAATGGAAGAACGAGGAGGGCGAGGAGAAACCGGCGTTGCACGAGGAAGGGGTTGTAGGAAGTTTACCAGCGAACCAGCGCGGCTCCGTAGGTCAAGCCCGCCCCGAAGGCGACGAGAAGGGTGGTGTCGCCGCGACGGACGCGGCCGGCACGACGGGCTTCGTCGAGTGCGAGGGGAATAGACGCGCCGGAGGTGTTGCCGTAGCGGTCGAGGTTGATGAAGAAACGTTCGAGCGGGATTTCGAGGCTCTTGGAGAGAGCTTCGATGATGCGGAGGTTGGCCTGATGAGGAATCACGCAACTGATCTGATCGGGACTAAGGGCGTGTTGTTCCAGAATTTCCTCCACGGCATCTTCCATTTCGCGGACGGCGACTTTGAAGATTTCGCGGCCCTTCATTTTGATAAAGTGCTGGCCGCCGTCGAGGGTGGTTTGAGTGGTGGGGCAGGCGCTGCCGCCGCCGGGAATGCTGAGAAGATCGGCCTGACCGCCTTCGGAATAGAGTTTGGTGCCAATGATGCGGGCTCCGTCACCGCGGCTAGGGCCAAGGACGACAGCGCCAGCGGCATCGCCGAAGAGAACGCAGGTGGTGCGATCTTTCCAGTCGACAAAGGCGGAAAGTTTTTCGGCGCCGATCACGAGTGCGTGTTTATACCGGCCGGAGGCGAGCATGGCGCTGGCGGTATCGAGGCCATAAACGAAGCCCGAGCAGGCGGCGCTGAGATCGAAGCAGGCGGCGCTGGATTTCAGCCCAAGCTTATGTTGCACGATCGTCGCGGTGGCCGGCATCGGCAAATCGGGTGTGATAGTGGCAACAATGAGCAGATCGATATCCGATGGCGCGAGGCCGGCGTCATGGAGCGCGGCGCGAGCGGCATTGGCGGCGAGATCCGAGGTGTTTTCGCCGGCCGCGGAAATATGGCGTTCGCGGATGCCAGTCCGCGTCAGGATCCACTCGTTGGAGGTGTCGACCTGTTTGGAAAGTTCGTCGTTGGTGAGCACCCTGGCCGGCGTGTAGGAACCGGTGCCAAGGATTGCGATCGTGGGGGTGGCCATGGGTGGCTGGAAAAGGGAGGGCGCGGATCGTGGGCTCAGGCCACGGGCTGACGAATGGCGTCGTTGGCGCGGGCGATGTCTGCCTCAATGCGATGGTTGAGGTTGCTCTTGATCATCGAACTGGCGTCGTGGATGGCGTTTTTAAAGGCGTGGCGGTTGGCGGAGCCATGGGCTTTGATGAGGTTGCCGCGCAAACCGAGGAGGGGAGCGCCGCCGTAGCGTTCAGGTTCGATGCGGTGCTTGAGGTCGGTGAAGGCGCCTTTGGCGATGAGGGCTCCGATAGAGCGGATGGGGTTGGCCTTCAGGTAGGATTTGATCTCTTTGCCGAAGAATTTCACGAGTGACTCCCAGCTCTTGAGACAAATGTTACCGACAAAACCGTCGCAGACGAGCACGTCAACTTCGTCTTTGAAAATCTGGAAACCCTCGACCGGGCCGACGTAATTGATCTGGCCTTCGAGTCGTTTGAGGAGCTCGTGAGTCTCGGCGATGAGGGCATTGCCCTTGCCTTCTTCCGTGCCGATGGTGAGCAGGCCGACGCGCGGTTTTTCGACGCCCAGCTCCATGCGACAGTAGTGGGAGCCGAGAATGGCGTTGTGGACGAGATGTTCGGCCTTGGCCTCGGGATTGGCACCGGCGTCGACGAGTATAAAATGCCCATTGGTTCGCGGGACGACCGGTGCAAGCGCGGCACGGTCCACGCCGTCGAGCGTGCGGAGCTTGAGAATGCCAGCGGCGACGAGACTACCGGTGTTGCCACAACTGACGGCGGCGCCGGCTTCGCCAGATTTCACGAGTTCGATGGCGCGGGCCATCGAGGAGTCTTTTTTCCGCTTCAGCGCGACGAGCGGTTTGTCCTCCATCGTGATGACTTCAGAGGCATGGAAGACCGCGATCTTGGCATGATTGGCCAAACCTGCGCGGGCGAGCAGCGGATTGAGAACCGCTTGATCGCCGACGAGGGTGACCGGATTGAGATCGGGAAACTCGGCGAGGGCGAGTTTGACCGCTTCGACAATTTCAGCCGGACCCAAGTCGCTGCCCATGGCATCGACTGCGATCCGTGCATTTTCGCCGCTGCTGGAGACCATCACAGGTGATGGTTGAAGGAAAGGAGGGCCGGAACGCGAGGCTTAGACCTCAACGTTGAGAACCTGGCGGCCGCGGTACATGCCGTTCTTGGGATTGACGCGATGAGGGCGGAAGGCGCTGCCATCGGTCGGATCGGTGGCGATTTGCGGAGCTTTGAAAGCGTTGGCGGCGCGGCGGTTGGCGCTGCGGCGTTTGGATTGCTTGCGTTTCGGATTAGCCATGGTGGGAGACGATTAAGGAGTGGGTGGCGTTTTTTGTGACGCCTAAGTTTCAGATGTGAAAGGGGACCGAGTAAAGGGCGGCAAGGGGCAGCGTCAAGCGCTTACACGCAAAACGCAGCTTCGGAGGAAAGTGTCTCAAACGTAACCGACGTAGAGCAACACGCCGAGCACGGCAGCGAGGATGAAACGATAGACAGCGAAGGCGATCAAACCATGGCTGGCGAGGTAGTTGACCAAGAAGCGTACGGCAACGATCGCGGTCAAGGCCGCGACCACGCAGCCAAGAGCGATGTTATGCCACCCAAAGACCGTGAGCATGGCGGCGCCGGATTTGTAGCTCTTGTAGACAGTGGCGGCGGTGAGCGTGATCAGGCCGAGGAGGAAACTGAATTCGGCCGAGCGGCGAGGATTCAAGCCCGCGAAATAACCACCGACAATCGTCGTCATGGAGCGGCTCATGCCGGGCCAGAGGGCGAAACACTGAAGGATGCCGATCCCGAGTGCCTCGGGGCCGGACAATTCGGAGGGATCGCGATCGGTGCGGAGCTTGGTTTGGTTTTTGCGCCATTTTTCCGCGAGGATCATGAGGATTGCGCCGCTGACTTGGGCGGTGAGCACGGCAGCCACAGAGAAGAGCGAGTCGATCCATTTGCTCAGCAGAAAGCCGAGGGCGGCGGCGGGTACGAAGGCAATGAGGAGGTTGCGGACCATTAGCAGGCCGACCGCATCGCGCCCGACAATGCCAAGGGCCATTTTGCGGATTTGCCGCCAATAAAGAAACGCGACGGCCGCGATGGCACCGAACTGGATGACAACGGTAAAAGTGTCGGCGGCGAGCTTGCTCGTGAGCGGGATCCCCTCGGGATATTTGACGGAAGGTTTCTTGTACCAAAGCGGTTCGCCAGAGGCGGAAGTGAGGGGCGTTTCGCCTTCGAGGCCGAGCAATTTGGTTGCAATGATCAAGTGCCCCGTCGAGGAAATGGGCAGGTATTCCGTGACCCCCTCCACGACCCCCAGTACCAAGGCATCGCCAGTGGTCAGTTTTGCGGCCGGCTTCGCTGTTTCGGCTGCGATGGGAGGCTGCGTACTGACGGCAGGTTCGGTTTCGGCGGCAAAAAGCGACCGTGCGAACGAGAGAGTGAGCAACAGGCTGATGAAAGTGAGGCGCAACACGGACCTTTTGTTTCCAGAAGTGCAAGCAACTGTCCAGTTTATGCTTTGCCAAGCTTGAGGAATCCCTTTTCCTAACCCGCTTATGTCTGCCCTCGTTGATCTTACACTGCGCCTGAAAAGCCGTCATGAACTCAGCCCGGCTGAGATTGCGGTGGCGACGCGGGAACTGGCGTCGGCAGACGTGGCGGATCAGAAGAAAATCGATTTTCTCGCGGCATTGGAAGGCAAGGGTTCGACGGCGGCGGAGGTCACGGGTTTTGCAAAAGAATTCCGTGCTTTGTCGATAGACCCCGGTGTGAGTCAATGGTCGTCGCAGGCGATCGACGTGGTGGGCACGGGTGGCGACCACGCGGGCGGCTTCAATATTTCCACGCTTGTGGTGTTTACGCTGGCTTCAGGCGGCGTGACGGTGATGAAACACGGCAATCGCGGCGTGACGTCGAAATGCGGCAGCGCGGATCTGTTCGCCGGCCTCGGTGTGAATCTGGAGGCGAAACCGGAAAAGTTGCAGGCCGCGCTGCGCGAACTGGGCTTCGCGTTTTTCTTCGCGCCAGCGTATCACCCGGCTTTCAAACACATCGGTCCGGCCCGCAAGGCGCTCGCGGCCATTGGTGAACGAACCATTTTCAACATCCTGGGACCACTTGTGAATCCCGGCCGTCCGGCGCGCATCCTCCTCGGTGTTTCGTCCGAGCCCTGGGTGGCGCGGCTGGCCGACGCGCTCGACTTGCTCGGCACCGAGGCGGGCATTGCGGCGCACGGCATCCTCGGGCCCGGTCGTGGCATTGACGAACTTACCACGGCGACTCCCAATCGCGTGCGTGGTATCGGCCGCCTGCGCTCGGTCGACGGCATTTGGAATGCCGCCGATCACGGACTCGCCGCTACCACCAATTTCGACGAGCTCAAAGGCGGCGACGTTGCCACCAATCTTGCGATCACCGAGGCGGTGCTGGCCGGACGCGGACCGGCCGCATTGGTCGAGACAATCGTGTTCAACGCAGCGGTGGCGTTTTGGATCTGTGGCAAGGTTCCCTCCGTGCGCGAAGGCGTGGCCAAAGCCCGCGACCTGCTGCTCGGCGGGCCCGTGAAAGCGAAAATCGCGGCAACCAAGGAGTTTTTCCAGCTATGAAACGACAGTACTTCGGGACGGACGGTGTGCGCGGCCCTTACGGCGGCCCCGTGATCAATGAATCTTTCGCCGAACGACTCGGCGTCGCGGCGGCGCGTTTTGTTTCGCGCCAGACCCATTCGGGCGAACAAAAGGTTTTGCTCGGTCGCGACACGCGCGCGTCCGGCCAAAGTTTGCTGCATGCCGTTTCTTCGGGGCTTTCGTCGATGGGCGTTGAATCGGCGGTGCTGGGCGTCGTCCCGACTCCCGCGGTGGCGGCAGCCTTGGTGCGCGAACGCGCGGCCTTGGGCGTGATGATCACCGCTTCGCACAATCCGGTCGCGGACAACGGCATCAAGTTTTTTGCCCGCGGTGGCGTGAAGCTTTCCGATCAACAGGAGCTGGAAATCGAAAAACTGCTTCCGATCGAACAGCCTTCGATCATTTACGGACGTTCCCGGCATCTCGACGGCCTGCGGTCGTACATGGAGAACGTGAGACACTTGCTACCGGCAAACGCGCTCGCCGGTTGGAAAATGGTGCTCGACACCGCCAATGGCGCCACGTGCATGACGAGCCCGCTGGTTTTGCGTGGCCTCGGCGCAGAAGTCCTCTCGATCGGCGATCAACCCGATGGCCAAAATATCAACGCCGGCGTTGGCAGCGAACACCCGGAGAAACTTGCGGCCAAGGTGGTCGAGACCGGCGCGCGTCTCGGCATTGCGCACGACGGCGACGGCGACCGTTGCATTTTGTGCGACGAAAAAGGTGTTATTCTCGACGGAGACGAAATTCTCACGATCCTCGCGCTGCACGCGCTCAAGCAGGGCAGCCTGCCTGCCAAAACGCTTGTTGTGACCGTGCAGAGCAACCTTGGTGTCGACGCCGCGTTGCGTGAAGCGGGCGGACGGGTTTTGCGCACCAACGTTGGCGATCGCTACGTGGTGGAGCGCATGATGCTCGAAAAAGCCACGCTCGGCGGCGAATCGTCTGGCCACATCATCTGCTCGGAAATTTCGCCGACTGGTGACGGGCTTGTCGCCGCGTTGAAAGTGCTCGGGGTGATGATCGAGACGCAGCAGCCGCTCTCGCAATTGCGCAAATGCCTGCGGAAATACCCACAAGCTACCGCCAATTTGAAAGTCCGCGAAAAGAAGGACGTTGCGACGCTGCCGCATCTGCCGCTGGCCATCCAGGCGCTCGAAGCCGAAATGGGCGGTTACGGCCGCGTGCTTGTACGTTTCTCCGGCACAGAGGCAAAAATCCGGTTGTTGGTCGAAGGACCGACGACGGAAATCGTGCAAAAAGGCCTTGCTCGCCTGGAGTCGGTTGTAAGGACGGATCTTGAGGTGATTTGACCCGCGGCCGGCTTTGGAAAAGTCATCGTCGTGAAATGGCTCCTCAGGTTTGTCCTTTTCGGCCTGGTTGGGTTTTGTTGTCGCGCCGACGAATCGCCATCGTCGGCCGACCTCAAGCTGCGAGTGGTGAATATCGAGCAGGGAACGCGGAAGATCGCTCTGAACTTTATTATATTTTCCGAAGCGCACTTCGGCCTGCGGGTGATCGACAACGCTGCGGAAGATAACACAGCGAGGTTTTCAAACCTGGCCGAGGCCATGGAAGCCCATGCCTGTGTCGCGGGATGCAACGGAGGTTTTTTCGAAAGACGACCGTTCTCGCCCGTGGGCGGAATGATCAGCGCCGGGGTTCGAGTGACCGCGGTTGACCCAAAAAGTTGGATGAAGGGCCTGCTCGTGGTGCGAGGCGGCCACCCGGCGCTGGAATTCAGCGAGACATTTCGGGACGCGCCGGATGTCACGGAACTTTTGCAGTCTGGCACGTGGTTAGTGCGTGGCGGCAAGTCCGAAACGGACTCCAGCCGAAACCAAGTCGCGCGAAGAACTTTTGTCTGCCATGACGGAAAGGGAGTCTGGGCGATCGGCGCGAGCGGTCCCTGCACGCTCCACGATTTGGCGACGGTGCTCAAGCACGCCGAAGTTGCCACAATTTTGGATATCCAAGAGGCGCTCAACTTTGACGGCGGACCTTCGACCGGACTCTGGTTGAAACGGACGCCCGACAACTTCTATTTACCGGAGAAATGGGCGGTGCGGAACTATATCGGGGTTTCACAGCATTCATCTCCTTGAATCCGACAACGTGGAAGGCCGCGAACGGAGGAAGTTTAGTCTCGCGGTAAACGATCGCACGGGAAACCAGTTCTATCAGATAGTTTGTAATCTATTAAGTTACAAACTATCTGGTAGAACTAAAGACGCGATTCCCGGAACGTAAGGAGGCTGTTTGTAACGCCAGGCTTTCGCTCGAGGAGAGACTTACTTTTTTCCGGCGAGAAGGGCGGCGACGATCATGAGTCCGCCGCCGAGGAGCAGGCGCGTCAGATCCGTGGACTCGCCGAAGAAGAGAAGCGAGCAGGCGACGGCGAGGGGGATTTTTGCGTTGTTGAAAACGGCCAGCAATCCCGTGCTCACACGTGTGCTGCCGTAATTCCAGCCGAAGAAACACAGGCCCGATGCAACCACGCCGAGGTAGAGGAGCGTCCAGAGCTGGCCGGAGGTGAGGGTGGGCAGGGCAAAATTGCCTTGGTACAATGCCAACGGTAGGGTGAGCGCGAAGCCGCCAGCGTAGAGCAGCGCGAAAATATTGCGGTCGATCAAGGCGGGATTGGCGAGTCGTATCCGCCGATAGAATACTTGTCCGACAGCGAACGTGATGTTCGATGACTGGACGAGTAGAATGCCCTTCAAATCGGCGGAGGGAGCTGCGTTTTTGAAAATCACCACGGCCGCGCCCGCCACGGCGATCAGCGCGGCGAGCAATGCGCGCCAGCGAAAAGTTTTTTCCAGGGCATCGGCGGCGACGGTGACGAAGATCGGCGTGGTGAGCGTGAAGAGAGCGACCTCGTGTGCTGGCAGAAATTTGAAACTCGCGTTGTAGGCGAGATACATCAGCCCGAACTGCACGGCACCGACAAGAAGAAGCGAAACCGTTTGCGAAGTTTTTACTCCACGCAAACGCAGAAACGGCAGGAAGACCAACATCGCCAGCCCAAGACGCACCGCCGAAATAAAACTCGCATCCAACCCAGCCAGCCGCCCTTTGATCAATCCAAAGGAAAACGCCCAGACAAACGAAACAATCAGCAGGAGAATCATTGGGATTTCGGGATAAAACCGCTTGTCATCTATTGGACGACAAACGGCTTGGAGCGTCATGGGATTGTGGATGCTAAGGAGTGATTCGGCATACGAGACCTTGTCATTCAATAGATGACAAACGGTTTTGGAACGTTTTGGTTTTGTCCGTAACGAGGAGTGGTTCGGCTTGCGGAGGCCTTGTCACTTAATCGATGACAAACGTTTGAGGTTTTGCGGGCGGTTCATGGGGGCGGATGGCGAAGTGGTTTGGCGAAAGACCGGTTGTCATTTAATGGATGACAAGCGATTTTGTAGGGCGGGAGATTTGGCGATGACAGGTGGTAGTGGTCGGTTAGACGCGGAAGATCGCGCCGAGTTTTTTGCCGAGGAGAATGCTCAGACCCACAATCGCAACTCCGAGGAAGGCCATGGCCCAGACGCCGAGCGCGCTGGCGATGAACTTGCCATCGCCGAGCAGTTCGAAGAGCGCCATGATCGCTTTCGTGATTGGATAGTAGACTTGTTTTTGCGCGAGGATGAGCGAATCGCTGACTTCGAGCATCGCGAAACAAAACGCGAGCAGGCCGCCAGCGATGAGATTGGCGGTGATGAGCGGTAGCGTGGCGCGGAAAGTGGCCTTGAGCGGCGGGGCGCCGAGGTTTTGCGCGGCTTCTTCGAGCGTGACACTGGTTTGTTCGAAGCCGGCCGCGGCCGAGCGCACGACGTAGGGCAGACGGCGGACCGAGTAGGCGATGATAAGCAGGATCGTGGGGTTGTTGATCGGATTGAGGAAATGGAAAAAGCGGCCGGGCTGGCTCATCGCGAGATAACCAAACGCCAGAACTATGCCAGGCACAGCGAGAGGCAGCATCGAGAGAAAATCGAGGGCGTGGCGGGCGACGAATTTGGTGCGCACGATGACCCATGCAATCGCGATACCGAGCACGATGTCGATCAGCGTCGAGATGCTGGCGAACTTCAGGCTGTTCGCGATGGCGGGCACGGTGAGATCGTGGCCGAGCGCGATGCGGAAATTTTCCAACGTATATTGGTGCGGCACGATGCTGTTGTACCAATCGCTCGAAAACGCCACGAGCACCACGCCGATATGCGGCATGACCGCGGCGAGTGTGACGCCACTGAAGAGCGCGGTGCAAAACCACTGGCGACGCTTTGAGACGACGCGTGGTCCGCCGGTGCTCGTGGCCTTGGCCATCATCGCGTGGCCTTGGTGTCCGAAGAGTCCTTTGCCGAGCGCGTAAAGCCCAACCGTGCTCGCGAGCATCACGGTGACGAGGGCGTAAGGCAGGGGATTGCTGCCAATGTCTTTCAGGCCGTAATAAATTTGGACCGACGTGACGCGTGGGTAATCGAAAATGAGCGGCACGCCGAGTTCGGTGAAGGCCCAGACAAACACGATGGTGCCGCCGGCAAAAAGTCCCGGGCGGATGAGCGGCAGCGTGATTTTGCAGAAACGGCGGAAACCGGTGCAGCCGAGATTTTGCGCGGCTTCTTCCATCGCGGGATCGATGTTGGCCAGCGCGGCGACGGAATTGATGTAAACAATCGGATAGAGCGAAAGCGCCTGGATGATCGCTACGCCCCAAAACTGATTCGCCGCAAACCAGTCAAAGGTCCAACCCTCGGGCCGCAGGCCGAGCGAAACGATGAAGGCGTTGACCGCGCCGTACTGGCCGAAAATTTGTTTGATGCCGATGGCGCCGACGAAGGGCGGCAAAATCATCGGCACGAGTACGAGCGAGCTCAGAATGTTTTTCCCGGGAAAAATAAAACGATCCGAAATAAACGCCAGAGGCAACGCGATGGCGAAGGCCAGCGTGGTCGTGGCGCAGGCGAGCAGGAAGGAGTTGATCAGTCCCCCGCGGTAGAGCGGATCGGCGAGCACCGTGACGAGGAAGCGTGTAGTGACATCGCCATTGGCGTCGATGAAGCCGGCCTTGAGGATCTGGAAAATTGGCCACAAAAAAAACGTGGCGAAAAACGCCACCGTTACGACCAGGACGATGCGGGCAAAATTCTGCGACATCGGCGGGCAAGTAAGACGGATTCAGCGTCGCGGGAAAGCGGGAAATGGGCTGCCGGTGCGTCTGCGCAAACATTCATGTGATCCAGGTGAGTGGGCGCCCAAGTCGCACGATGATCGCATCTGTCCGCGCAAGTGCACGCTGTCAGTTCGCGAACTTCCGGGCGTTCCGCGTGAAGTTCCGCCTCGTCCGCGTGACCTCCCGGGGCTTCCGCGCAGCCTCCCGCCTCGTTCGCGTGACCTGCCGGGCTCGTATCGCGAACGTTTCAGCCTGTTTTTTGACGTTTTAGGCCTATTTCGGGCCAATCCGGCCCAGTTTTTACAGGACTAGATGCAATCGTCTCTCAGAGGTGGAGCGAGGCGTCCTCGACTCGCTGGTTTGGCTACGACGCGAAAGAGTTTGCGACGTCGCAGAACGCGTCGAGGGACGCCGCGTTCCACCCGCAGCAAAGGTAATCTTGTCGCACCCGCAGTCCGGGCGAGATCAGCAGTTGCGCGGCTGTGGCCAACGCCCACACGCGGGCGGAGATAACGGACGGGCCGGCGGTCCGTCCCTACCTTACAAACCAAAATCACACATTCAGCGCGCCGTGTTCGTCGAAGGTGAACATGGGGGCGCAGGCGACTTCCCAATAATAGCCGTCGGGGTCGGTGAAGTAGCCGCTGTGGTCGCCCCAGAAGACGTCTTGTGCAGGCTTCACGATTTTGCCGCCGGCTTTTTCGGCGAGCGCGAGAACTTGGGCGACTTCTTCTTTCGTGCGGGCATTGTGGGCTATCGTGATGCCGCCGAAGCCGCCTTTGGACGGGTGAAGGTCGGGCGAGATGTCTTCGGCGAGTTTTTCGAGCGGGTAAAGCGAGAGCCGCGTGCCGGAGGTTTGGAAAAACGCGATGGGGTCTCCCTCTTTTGCTTCGGTCGGGAAACCGAGTCCGTCACGGTAAAAGCGCAAGGAACGATCGAGGTCCTTCACGCCGAGAGCGATGATGCTGATGCGGGGTTCCATGGGGGAAAGGTCAAAGGCTTCTGGCTACCAACGAACGCTAGCGAGACAGTTATAATGAGAGCGTCTGATTTGCTTGTTCTGCATCAGATGTGAATTGCTCAAGTTCGTTAAGCGCCACCAAGAATCCAGTGGGGGAAGCAGCGTGACTATCTGGAGAAGGATTTTTTCTGTAAGCTGAGACGTATTTGTGAACCGCCTGAAAGAAGAGCTTCTTTTTATTTTCCGGCAACTCACGCAGATCAAGGTGTTGGCCCCACTGAGCAGCGTGGCTTTCTGCGGAGAGTTCCGTGCCCAATTCTTCGCCACCCGGTATGCTCTTCAACTCTGCACAAATGCCGTCGCGCGCAGTCCGATATACCCATCCAGCCTTTCCCCAGAATACTTTTTCTGAGAATTTGATTCCTCCACTCATGAGTACTCGGTGATCGAGTTTAGAAAGCCCTCACAATTTCTTCACCAGGACCTTGGCGTTGCGGCCGCTTTCTTCGTACAACTTTAACCGTGCTTCGGGGAGGGTTTCTTTGTCGGTTTCCTCGAAGTTGAGGACGGAGGTGAAGAAGCCGTAGCTTTGCGTGGAGAGGGCGATGACTTTTTTGGCGCCGCGTTCCTTTGCCATCAGGCAAGCGTAGTCGACCATCTTCCGGCCGATGTTCCGGTTTTGATAAAACGGCAAAACGTAGAGCGAGCCGACTTCGGCCAGCGTGGGTTTGTCGGGATAAAAATAGAGCGAGACGCAGGCGATGATGTTCTCGTCGATTTCGAAGACGAAGAACTGGTCGATGTTTTTCTCGATGGCCTGTTGCGTGCGATGGAGCAGCTCTTCGCGGCGGACGGCGCCGCGTGTGAGATTGTAGATCTGGCGGACGTCCCGGCGCGTGGCGGTGCGGATTTGTTGGTAATCGTTTCCGTAGACGAGCGTGCCGACGCCTTCGTTGGAAAAGATTTCGTTGATCAGGCCGTCGAAGATGCGGCCATCGACTACGTGGACGCGCGGCGTGCCGGTCTCGATGGCCTTGATGGCGTGAAGCGCCTTGCTTTGCACGGGAGCGCTGACGCGTTCGGGGTGGTCCTTGAGGATGTCGCGCAGGGCTTCGACGGTGATGTCGCGTTTGACTTCGCCATCGATCACGAGACCGGGTTGCGGCGTGAGAAAAACAATCTTGGTGGCGTGGAGCGCCTCGGCGAGTTCGGCGGCGAGCAGATCGGAGTTGATGCGGAGCGAGCGTCCGTCGGGACCGAACCCGATGGGAGAGACAATCGGGACGATGCTCTTGTCGATCAGGCTGAGGACGAAATCGGTGTCGACGCGTTCGACCTTGCCGGTGAACTGCTGATCAACGCCGCGCAGGATGCCGCAGGGGAGCGAGCGAATGGCGTTGGTGACGGCGCATTTTAGGTTGTTTTGCGTGAGGCCTTCGATCAGCGCATGCGAGACACGGGAGGAAGCGCGGATGGCGAGATCGAGCGTGGCGGCATCGGTCACGCCGGTGCCAAAGGCGTCGGTGATGGGAATGTTCCGCATTGCCGATAGTTCCTGGATCTGGTGGCTGATGCCGTGGACGAGCACGACCTTGATCGAGAGACTGCGGAGGACGGCGATATCGACGAGGAGGTTGCCAAAATTTTCGTCGGCCACAATGGCGCCATCGATGGCGATGACGAAGATTTGGTCCTTGAAGCGCGGAACGTATTTGAGGATGCCGCGGAGATCGGTGGGCTTGATCGTCGTGGCGGTGGCCGTCGTAGGCGGGTTGTTGGCGCTGTTGCTCATCGCAGTGCCATGTTTCTCGACGATGCGAGGGGCGGCGTCAATGCGGGGGTTTGGGCGGTCGGCCGATTCGAGGGGTCACGTTGCGCTGTGCAGGCCCGAAGTTTTTTTCCGAAGAAATGAACCGGCCGACAGAAAAAGCCAACGGGGCTTTCCCGAAGGTAAAGTTGCGGGCAATGGACTTCGCGATTGGTTAAGGCGGCAACAGTCTTGGAGGCCGGCGCGCGAATGAGAAAGTGGGTATATGACCCGCAGCTACGGTAGGGCTTCGAGATCGGTGAGGGGGACTTTGACGAGAAGGCCTTGTTGAAGGACGTCGACGCAGATGATGATGCCGTTGGGATTGGCGGGATCGTCGATGACGCCTTCGACGCCACGCAGCGGGTCGCCGATGACCTTGGCGCGGGCACCACGCTTGATCATCGGGTAAAGACTGAGAGTGAAGCCCGACGACACGAGCGTGCGGACCTCGCCGAGTTGGTGGAGGAGGAGCGCCTCGTCGTCGACCGGGATGGCGCGGGCGAGCAAGTCTTGCTGATAAATGCGGGCCTTTAGTTCGGTCGGCACCTGGACAAAAACATAACCAGGGAAAAGCGGCTTGGTGAAACGCTTCGTTTCCTTCGCGTAGCGGCGAACGCTCTCGATGAGCGGCAGGTAATGCTCGAATTTCTCCGCGGCCATGAGGGCGGCGAATTTCTTTTCGCAACGGGGTTTGGTATGACAGACGAGCCAGCTGGCGTCTGGCGAAGACGTATTCACGGAGTGGAGACGTGGAAACTTTTAACGCTTCAGCAGGAAGCGCACGGCGGCGAAGTACCCTTCAAGGCCAAGGCCGGTGATGACGGCGAGGCAGGCCGGGGCGGTATAGGAGACGTGGCGGAAATCCTCGCGCTTGTAGATGTTGGAAATATGGACTTCGACGGCGGAAAGTTTTGAACCGAGCAGCGCGTCGCGAAGGGCAACACTGGTGTGGGTGAAGGCGCCGCCATTGAGCACGAGGCCGTCGAACTTGGCGTCGGCGAGTGCGGCGATTTTGTCGATGAGCGCGCCCTCGTGATTGGACTGAAAAAATTCGAGTTCGGCTTTGCCGTCGAATTCCGCGCGCATCATTTTCTCCAGATCGGCCAGCGTGGTCGAACCATAGATCTCGGGTTCGCGTTTGCCGAGGCGGTCGAGATTGGGCCCGTTGAGGATGGCGATCTTTTTCATGATGAGACGACTGTTGCGAAATCTCGGAGGCTGGGGAAGCTGGAAATTATCGTGCAGGCCCTATCAACCGTAATACCCTGCAACTTCCTCGAAAGAATCGCTGAGTAAATTTTGTATCTCGCGAACCGTTGTGTAGTCTATTAAATGACAAACGGCATGTGGGAGCCGACATGCTGCTACAGGAGGAGAAGAATGCTGTTAAAAACACGTTTGTCATTTAATAGATGACAAATGTCTGGGGAGAAAGGGACGGCGTAGGAACCGAGGGCTAGAGGAATTGCGTTACAACGGGTTTTCCGTGGTGATGAATTCCCAGGGGAGGTTGAACTTGGCGGAGAGTTCGGCGGCGAGGGCTTTGACGGCGTGGACTTCGGTGGCGTAGTGGCCGCAGAGGAAAAGATTGAGTTTGTTTTCCTGGGCGAAGTTGAACCATTCCTCGCGGAGTTCGCCGGTGACGAGGGTATCGACACCTTCCCGCGGGAGCTCGGGCAGGGCGCTGTTGCCGCCGCCGCTGCAAAAGGCGATGGCGGAAGGTTTGGCATTGCCGCATTCGATGGCGATGACGCGCGAATAGAGTTTTTGGAGGCGGGCTTTTAGTTCGGCCCGCGTTTCCTTGTGCTCGGCGATCCAGCCGATGGGCTCGCCATCGCGAATAAGGAACGGTCGGGTGGGCGTGAGATTGAGTTCGCGGGCGAGCAGGGCGTTGTTGCCGATTTCAGGGTGTCCATCGAGAGGCAAATGGTTCGAATAGAGCGCGCAATTACCCTTGATGAGTGTGGCGACACGTTCGTAGACCGGCCCGGTGATCGGGCGCGGCATGTCCCAATACATGCCATGGTGCACGACGAGAAAATCGACGCCGGCGGCGACGGCTTTTTGGAAGGGTACGACGCCTGCGTCGACGGCGGCGCCGATTTTGGTGACCTGGCCATCATTGGCAACTTGCAGGTCGTTGAAGGCGCCGGGCGCGTCCTTGAACGCGGCGCGGCGGGTGCGTTGATCGCAATAGTCGACGAGTTCTTGCAGGGTGGCCATGGGCAACGGTGTCAGCGAGGGGAACGGAGGGTCAAGAGTGGCGTGGCAGAAACCGGCGAACCATTTTACAGAAGGTAACGAAGAGCTTGGAGTCGGGAGGGATCGGGATTGCAGGCGGTGGTAGGGACGCAAGCTGCAGGGAATCAGAGATCCTTCGTTTCGGTGGATATTTTTCTGAAATCTCCGGAGATTGTTTTTAGGCGGCGAATCAGCGCAGCCGCATGACTTTGGCGGCGTCTTTGCGAGCCTCTTCAACTTGGGAACCTGAAAAAAGTTCGGCTCCAACCAACAGCCTGAGGCGAACGCCGAGTTCGGATTTCGCCCATTCGGGTGGAAGGCGCGAAAGGGCAAGCCAGGCGTCGCCGGTTCGATAGGGTTTTTTTGCCATGGCGGCGAAAGCCTCGATCATGAGGTCGGCCGGCGTGGCTGGGATTTGATTGTCGAATTGGGCGTCAGAACTCGTTAGGCAACGGGCGGCGCCCTCCTTGACATTTCGGTCACCGCTTTCCCGGACGTAAATTTCGTAGTTGCGATCGAATGCGAGCTGGCGGCGCTGGGGAGTTTCGAGGGCGGAGAGCTGGATCGGCAGTCTGATGTTTTTTGCGATCCTCGGCGGTACGTCCGGATCGGCGGGATCGACCACGAGAACGTCGAAGGGAGGCATGCCGTTTTCGCAGTCGATCAGGGGGTTGAGATAACGGGTGATGCCGACGGGGGAGGTCAAAATGAGGCGCCGTTCCGTGGGAGGAAATCCGATGTGCTGTTTAAACACCTCGTCGAGGGGTGATGAGAGCGTTTCGGTTTCGGAGGGCAATTTCCGCTGAAGAACAATCTTTGCCGGGCCGGCGATATCCTCGGCTTTGCCGGTGTCGGTGTGGATCAGTTTGATTTTTGAGCCGTTGGGGATGCTGACGGGTTCGTCAGAATGAAGGGCGACGGGTGCGGCGATTTTTTTCGCCGGCCACCAGGAAAGCTTCACGCGACTGTCGTTGTCGATGGGGACTAGGTAAGCGGCGACGGGAGAGCCGACGTTTTTTTTGCGATAAAGGGACAATCCCGCAACGATGCCGAGTCCCGCCAGCAACACCGCGAGGACAATCCAGATGAGCGTGCGGCGTGCGTTTTTGGCGGGGGCGGTCATGGTTTTTGGGTGGCGATTTGGCGGGTGGTGAACGGGAAACGGTCTGGATACGGGGTGGTTGCGATTCTCTATCGCTTTTTGTGCACACTTTTTCAAGCTGCGCGCGATGAGTGAAGTGAACGAATCGTTGTTGAACCAAGTCAGCCTCGTAGCCGAGACGTTGCAGGGCCGTCCGTCGTGGGATGAATATTTCATGGCGACGGCGCTCTTGATTTCGACCCGTTCACCCTGCGATCGGCTGCACGTCGGCTGCGTGGTGGTGAGCGGCGGCGAGCGGAAAAACCGCATCGTCGCGGCCGGCTACAATGGTTTTCTACCCGGAACCCCGCACGTCTCGCGAGTGCGCGACGGTCACGAGCAGGCGACGGTACACGCGGAGCAGAATGCCGTGGCGGATGCGGCCCGCCGCGGAAGTTCGCTGGAAGGTTGCATCGCCTACGTCACTCATTATCCGTGCATCAATTGCGCCAAAATCCTCGCTGCGGCCGGTATCGTGGAAGTGCGATATCGTCGCGACTACAAAAATGATCCTTTGGTCGGACAATTGCTGATAGATGCTGGCGTGAAAATCCTTCAACTTTAAGCTGCACCCTCCCTCGAGCTCACGGTCAACCTACTGCCATGCGCGAACGTCGCCACCAAGAAAACAATGCACTCGCCGGCTCGCTTTTGCTGGCGCACCCGTCGATGCGCGATCCGAATTTTCGCCGTGCGGTGGTGCTGCTTTCGGCGCACGACGAAAAAGGCGCCATGGGTGTCGTAATGAACCATCCGCTCGACAAACATCTCGGCCAGCTCAACGCCGAGTTCGCGCTCAGCCCGCTCGCTAATGTGCCCTTGTTTCAAGGCGGCCCAGTACAAACGGAGCAACTTTTGTTGTGCGCGTGGAAATTTCACGCGGATCAGAGCGGTTTCCAACTGATGTTTGGCATCGACCCGGAAAAGGCGGCGGAGCTTCAACAGGAAGAAGGCACGCACCTGCGGGCATTTCTTGGCTACGCTGGTTGGACGGGCGGCCAGCTCGAAAACGAGCTCAAGCAAAACGCCTGGGTGGTCACGCCTTTGGTGGCCGAGTTGATGAACGAAAAGCCCGACGAAACGCTCTGGCGTACGATTCTCACCGATCTCGACCACGACTGGAAACTCATCGTGGACGAACCCGACGATCCGAGCCTGAACTAAGCGCGGCGGAGCAACGTTGTCCGCATCTCAAATTCCCCCGCGCGGAAGCTCCAGCCAGGTAGGCGGTCAGCTTCTACTTGAACCTTAACCGTGCTCAGTACGGTCTCGGGAAGCGTGGAGCATTACGACCTTCGCCGACAGACTTCTGTTGAGGTCAAACTTTCTTAACGGCGATCGGCACTTTTCTTACTAGCGAGCAGGGAGGTTTTGCGTCACGTTGCGGCCATGTTTGATCCGATCGAAAAGCTCAAGGAATTCGTTCGCCATCCCAGCATCTCCGCCGATCCGTCGGCTACAGCCGGCATGAAAGGCGCCCGTGAATTTGTCGCGGGGTTGCTGACCTCGATCGGCTTTTCAACCGAGATCGTGCCGACGGCGCTGCATCCGATTGTCCTCGCGCACCGCGCCGGCAAACCCGAATGGCCGCATGTCATCATCTACGGCCATTACGACGTGCAACCCGCCGATCCGCTGAATCTCTGGCAGACGCCGGCGTTCGAGCCGCAAATCCGCGGTCACCGCATGTACGGTCGCGGCACGGCCGATAATAAAGGTCCGCTCATGACGCATATCGCCGCTGTGGGACGTTTGTTGGAACGTCGTCCGGATCTCCCGCTGCGCATCACGTTCATGATCGAAGGCGAAGAAGAAACGGGCAGCCCGAGTTTCCTGCCTTTCCTCGAAAAGTACCAAGACCGGTTGCAGGCGGATTTCGTTTATCTCTCCGACACAGGTATTCCGCGTCCCGATCAAGTTGTTATCACCTGCGGTCTGCGCGGCCTGACGCTCTTCGACTTGGTGGTAACCGGTTCGAAAATGGATCTTCATTCCGGCCTGCATGGCGGCGTATTGCGAAATCCGATACAGGCATTGGCTGAACTTTGCGCGTCGCTTCACACGCCGGACGGTCGCGTGAACGTGCCCGGTTTTTACGACGACGTGCTTGAAGTCGAACCATGGGAACGTGCCGAACTCGCGAAACTCGGCCAGAGCGAAGAGCAATACCGTGAGTTCCTCGGCATCCCGGCGTTTCACACGCACAAAGGTTACACACCATTCGAGGCGACGCGTTTCCTCCCGACGCTGGAATTCAATGGCATCGGCGGCGGCTATCAAGGCGAGGGGACAAAAACCGTGATCCCGAGCAAGGCCTTCGTGAAGATCAGCTGCCGGCTCGTGCCGAACCAGAACCCGGAGAAAATTCGCGAGCTCCTCTATAAAACCGTGCGCGAGCGCATGCCGAAGGATGTGACCTTCGAACTAATCGACCAGCACCAGGGCATTCCTTACGTCGTGGTTCCGCCGGATCGGTCCAACACCCCGAAAGATCAATCGCCCGTGCTCGCGAAGGCGTTTCGCGCGGCCGACAAGGCCATTGCTGGCGTTTTTGGAAAGCCGCCGCTTTATCTGCGCGAAGGCGGCAGCGTGCCGATCATCGCCGACATAAAGCGAGTCCTGGGATTGGACTCCTTACTCTTCGGCTTATTCCTGCCCGAAGATAATCTGCACGCGCCGAACGAAAGCTTTGATCTAAACGTGATGGCTCGCGGTATCCAAGCCTCCGAGCAGATTTTGGAGTCACTCGCGAAAAATTAAGTTCGGAGCCGTTAGAAACATCTCAAGTCCTTATACGGCGTCGGAGTGCCTGGATCCCTTCGGGCGCCATGCCGCTGAGGTGTTTGACGGAAGCTCGTCGACCGCAAAAAACGCGCGCCGTAAAGCGCGCGTCGGAAAAGCTATCAATGCCCGGAGGCGTGGGCTTGCGGGTGCCGCGGTTCGGAAGGGGCCGGCGCGGAAGCCGCCTGCAATTTGGCGCGGCGGTCAGCCCGCCATGCATCGCGATGTTTGCGGATCCAGTCCAAGAGAGCGCGCTCAAAACCGATATCGTAACCTAGCCGTTCCGACTCAATCCATTTATGCCGAAGGATTTCCTCACGTTCAGCGAGAAATTCTTGGTAAAGGCTGGATTGCTTTACGAAGTCTCGAGAAGGCTCGGGTTGTTGAAACGATGACGACATGGTGACCACGACAAAAGGCTGGAGGATATTATACTAGAAAAGAGTAAGTTGTGTAACGAAACCGCGATTTATTAATTACGATGGATTGCGGACTTATCGCTGGATTCAATCCGCTTAGCCGACTTGAGCAACACCCGGTCGGCAAAGCCTGCGCGCGCGGATTCGCGCCGGGCAGTTTACCGAGATCATTGTGGGTGGTCATGAAATGCTGGTGCTGGGACGGACAGCTCAACTGAGACTTCGTTGCATGTGGTCGAGCGCTAATTGAACTGTTTATAAGGTAAATGGAGGGCGCAAGCTGTCAATGACTTGATCGTACAGTAACTGCCGACGGCCGCTTGTCGTAAACGAGGCTGTTCCAGGGAGCTGTCTAAATGAAAAACTTTCAAGTGTCGTGCGCTTCGGGACTGCTGGAAGGTGATACCGGGACTTTGAAAGATCGCGTGGCGGCCGCCGAAAGTGGAAATGAACTGAGTCCGGGCGACCGTCTTCGCCACCCGGCTTGGCGGTATGGGGTGTTTCCCCTTCTAGACCTGGTCCGGGTGGAAAAGTGGTGATCACGGGCCTTTGTGCCGGGTGGATCGTGGCGTCAATGAGCGGGTTGATTCCAGTCGAGGGTGCCATTGACGACCTGTTTGCCGATCGTGACGTTTTCGAACTTCAAATCTTCCACGTTCTCGAGGACGAAAGTTTTGCCGGCCTGCTTAATGGCGATGTTGCGCAGGGTGACGTTCTTGAGCGGTGCGCCAAGCGGGGCGCGGCATTCGAAAACGGTGCCGGCATTTTCCACCGTGAAGTTTTCAAAAACGATGTCGCGGTAAGTTGACGGAAAATTGCCGACCGAGCCGGGATAATCGAGCTGGAACCAGAAAAGGTTGTCGAAGGATTCGACAGTAAAGTTGCGCACGCGGATATGCTCGACGGTGCCGCCGCGGTCGAGGTTGGCTTTGAAACGAATCGCGGAGACGCCTTTTCGGAGGACGTTGTCGGAGAAGTAAACGTTGCGGATGCCGCCGGACATTTCGCTGCCGAGGGCGATGCCATCTTCGCCGCCCATGTCGTTGCGACGGACGACGACATTTTCGCTGGGTTTGCCGATCTCGCGCGCGTCGCGATCTCGTCCGGATTTGATGACCACGGAATCGTCGCCGGTGCGGAAGTAGCAGTCCTCGATGAGCACTTGGCGCGAAGAATCGACATCGACGCCGTCGTTATTGGTGTGCGGGCTTTCGACCCGAATGCGCCGGATGGTGGCATGGTCGGTGTAGACGAGATGGTTCACCCAGAACGGTGAATTGTGCAGCGTGTAATCTTGCAGGAGGACGTGTTCGGCGCGGAAAAATTGAATCAACGGCGGGCGGAGGTAGGTGCCTTCGCCGAAGATGCGTTGGGCGGCGGGAATTCCATTCTGGCCCATTTTTCGAAGCGCGCTTTGGTGCGTATTCTGTAGTTTGGGATCGATCCAGCTGAGGAATTCGCTTTTCGCATTTCCATCGATTGTGCCCTTGCCGGTGATCGCGACGTCGTGGACTTCGAAGCCATAGATGAGAGGCGAGTATCCGTACAGCTCGGTGCCCTCCCAACGAGTCAGAACAACGGGCAAATAATGCTTCGCGACAGGACTAAAAAGCAGTGTGGCGCCTTCGGCGACGTGGAGTTCGATTTGCGAGGCCAGGTGAATCGGGCCGTTGCTCAGGAATTCGCCTTTGGGAATGACGACGCGACCGCCGCCTTCGGCTGAAGCTTTTTTGATCGCGGCTTTAATGGCGGGCAGGGCGTCGGTTTGACCATCGGGCTTGGCGCCGAAATCGGTGATCACGTAGTCGCGAGCGGGAATTTTCGGCAACTGAATCGATTGGACGATTTCATCGGCTTTCGCCCAATCGCCATCGCTGGCCGAAGTTGAGGCCGCGAAACTGGGGACAGCGCAAAAACTGAGCAGAATGCCGAGAGTCAATACGTTATGAAGGGAGAGAGCAGCTGGGGGGCGGAGGTTCATTGAGGAAAAACGGCAGCATAGAACGCCGAGCGGCCCTACGTCAAAGCGACTGTTACACGTGTGCGAAAATAAATGAAAATGTACAGCATACCAATCGGGATTTTCTAGGGAAAGTCCTCATGAATTTGGGTTAACAGATTCCCGTGAATGTGCCGATGGCAGGGGCACATCTTGATTTTACAATGAACAACGACGTTAGGTGGCTGATCCATTTGGGCATCCATCAAAAATTATTTTCGCGCGAGCAGTGCCAGACGATCGTGCAGAAGCTGGGCGAGGGCGTGTGCCTGATGGATTTCGCACAGCAGCTAATCGACGACGGGATTGTCGGCGACGTCGACCGGCTTGAAGGGCTTGGCACCGAGGCCATGGCGAAAGCTGCGGATGGCGAGGCTCCCGCTTTCAATGGGCCGGGCGCAAAACCTGCGCAAGGAAACGATACGCTGAAAACTTCTTCATCCGAGCGGGACACGGTTCCGCCTTTCATCGACCAAGGGCCGCCTCCTGATTTTGATTTTACGGGCCTGAGCGAGTTCACCGAGGCGGGCTTGGAACGCGAGCTGCGGCAATTCCTGCGCGACGCCGCGCATTACGGGGCGAGCGATCTCCATCTTTCCGCCGGAGCCAAACCATTTCTTAGGCGTAATCGCGCGTTGATCAATCTCTCCGAACAGCCGCTCTCGGCGGACGACGCTTTGCGCCTCAACACCGTGCTTCTCGCCTCGCACCAAAGGCAGGTCTTTCTCGAACGGCGCGATTTCGACTACGCCCTGGCCTTGGACAACGAGAACCGTTACCGCGTGAATTTGATGTTTCACAAGCAGGGCGCAGCTGGTTCCTACCGAATGGTTCCGGCGCGCATTCCCCGGCTGCCAGAGATCGGCCTGCGCGACCTTGCGCCGGTTCACAAATTCCTCAGCTATCACAACGGACTCATCCTCGTCACCGGTCCGGTCGGCGCGGGTAAAACCACGACGCTCGCGGCTCTCGTGGCCGAACTCAACGAGACGCGCGAGGACCACATCATCACGATCGAGGATCCCATCGAGGTCGTGCAACCGTCGCGCAAATGCAATGTCACGCAGCGCGAGGTCGGCCCGCACACGAAGTCCTTTGCCAGCGCGCTCAAGGGCGCTCTTCGCGAGGATCCCGACGTGATTGTGATCGGCGAACTCCGCGACCTTGAAACCATCGAGATGGCGATCACCGCGGCCGAGACCGGCCATCTTGTCATCGGCACAATGCACACGAGCGACGCCGCTACCACGCTCAACCGCCTGCTCGACGTCTTTCCCTCGGCCCAACAGCCGCAGATCCGCGCCAGCGTGGCGGAAAGTTTGCGCGGCATCATTTGCCAGCGCCTCCTCCCCAAGGCCAAGGGCGGCCTCGTGCTGGCCAGCGAAATCCTTGTGGCCAACAGCGCCGTGTCTAACCTTATCCGAGAGGGAAAAACCCAGGGCCTGCGCAATACCATGGAAACCGGCCTCAAGGACGGCATGTGCCTCATGGAATCCGTCATCTTCGAGCTCTGGCAAAAGCAGAAAATCACCGCCGCCACCGCCCGCGCCAATATCAATAACCGGATGATCCGCGCAAAAATAACCGTCTGAGCCGCGAACTCTTTTCCCCGCCATCGTCATGCCTCTCATCGACACGCTTCTCCAAATGATGCTCTCCCAGGGCGGTTCCGACCTGCACCTCGCCGTCGGCCTGCCGCCGAAAGCCCGTGTATCGGGTTCTCTGATACCGATCGGCGAAACGGCTGTGACTGCCGCGCAGATGGAAAAACTTTTGGAAGAAATCTGTCCACCCCGGCGCTGGCGCGATTTTCTTGAGCACAAGGACCTGGATCTCGCCCACGAAATTCCCGGCGTGGCCCGTTTCCGCGCGAACTTTCTTTATAATCACTGGGGCCAGGCGGCGGTCTTTCGTCAGATCCCGACCAAGATTCTTTCCTTCGAGGAATTGAAACTTCCCGAAGTCCTCAAGGGCCTGTGCCATTTGCACGAAGGCCTCGTGCTCGTCACCGGTCCAACGGGTAGTGGTAAAAGCACTACGCTCGCGGCGATGATCGATTACATCAATACGCACCTCGCGCGCCACATCATCACGATCGAAGACCCGATCGAATTCGTGCATCAGAACAAAAAGTCCGTCATCGTGCACCGTGAAGTGGGAGAGCACACCGCTTCCTTTGCCGACGCCTTGAAAGGCGCGATGCGACACGATCCCGATATCATTCTTCTCGGCGAAATGCGCGAATTGGAAACGATCAAGCTGGCGCTCAGCTGCGCCTCGATGGGCATGCTGGTCTTTGGCACGCTGCACACCAACAACGCTCCAAAAACCGTCGACCGCATCATCAACGCCTTTCCCGCTGAGGAACAAAATCAGGTCCGCACGATGCTTTCGAGCTGTCTGGCCGGCGTCGTTTCACAATTGCTCTGCAAGCGCATTCCGAAGGGCCGCGTTGCCGTGCACGAAATCCTGCTGCCGCACGAAGCGTTGCCGAACACGATTCGCACCGGGCAGATCGCCAATATCCGTCAGTTGATAGAGAGTGGTTCGGCTGAGGGCATGTGTTCGATGGATCAATGCCTGATGAGCCGCCTCAAGGAAGGCGTCATCGACGCGCACGAGGCCTTCATGAAGGCGGCCAACAAGAACCTGTTTGCCTCTCTGTTGCAGGCCGCACCGGGCGGGGCAGCGCCGGCGGCGCACGGATAGGTTGTCCCAAACCGGCGGTTTTAGTCGCCGAGTTTTTTGCCCGGGACCATGTAGCCCTGCACGTAGTCGCGCACGGCTTCGGAGAGCGGGGTGAGCGGTTTGGCGTAGCCCGTGTCGCGAAGTTTGGAGATGTCGGCTTTGGTATAGTACTGGTATTTGCCGCGGAGAATTTCGGGCATCTCGATAAACTCGATCTGGGGCTCGCGGCCGAGCGCGGCAAAAATTGCGCGCGACAGCGTGAGCCAGGTGTTGGCTTCTCCTGAACCGAGATTGTAGAGGCCGCCTGCGTTGGTCGCTGTCTCTGCGAAATGGATCGTCATTTCGATGGCGTCTTTCACGTAGAGAAAGTCGCGCATTTGTTCGCCGTCCTTGAACTCGGGTTTGTAGCTCTTGAAGAGGCGGACTTTGCCGGTGTCGATGATCTGCTGGAAGGCCTTGTTGACGAGGCTGCGCATGTCGCCCTTGTGATCCTCGTTGGGGCCATAGACGTTGAAATATTTCACGCCGACAATCGAGTTGAGGAAACCCTCACGCTGGGCGTAAAGGTCGAAGAGGTGCTTCGAATAGCCATACATGTTGAGCGGACGAAGCGCGGCGAGATTGGTGTTGCGATCATCCATACCCTGCGCGCCGTCACCATAGGTTGCGGCGGATGAGGCATAAATAAAACGCGCCTGTTGGGCGAGCGACCACGCGGCAAGCTCCTTGGTGTAGGCGAAATTGTTGTCGGCGAGGTATGAGGCGTTTTTTTCGGTCGTGGCCGAACAAGCGCCGAGATGGAAAACGGCGGAAAATTTGCCGAAGGCGCCGGGCTGCGTGGCAATGCGCTGGCGAAAAGGCCCGGCCTCAACGTAGTCGGCGTACTTCAGCGGAACGAGATTCTTCCATTTTTCGTCCTGACCGAGAATGTCGGAAATGACGATATTGGTAAGTCCACGGCTATTGAGAGCCCAGACGAGGGCACTGCCGATGAAGCCGGCGCCACCAGTAACAAGAATGCGTCCATTGAGATTGCTCATGAGTCAGCCTCTACGCGTGGCGCAGAACAGGCGGCGGGGCAAGCCGCGAGCGCAGCCCTATTTTTGGCCGCTGACTCGGTGCTGTTCGATCTTGAGAAGTAAAACTGGCCGCTAACTTCGTCCTTATCGGCGATTTGCCGTTTGAAGCGGCATAGAGCGTTTCGGTTGGTTTGGCTTGGTAGGTGCGAAGAAGGTTGTGGCCTTGGCGCCGGACGCGGTGGCCTCTGATGAGGCGTTGGCTCTGGCGCCGTGGACCAGGATTTCCAACTCGGCGACGAGTTCGTGCAGGCTGTCGGCCTGGGCGTTGAGTTCCTCGCTGGCGGACGCGTTTTCCTCGGCGTTGGCCGCGTTGGCCTGGGTGACCTTGTCCATTTGGGTCACGGCAGTCAGGACTTGGTCGAGCCCGTTCTTTTGTTCATTCGAAGCGGTGGCGATTTCCGCGATAAATGTATCCACTTTCCTGACACGCTCGACGATCGCATTGAGATTCTTTTCGACCTGCGCGCTCAGGGAGGCGCCGTGCTGGCCTTTGCTCATGGAATCCTCAATCAGGCGCGCGGTTTCCTTGGCGGATTCGGCGCTGCGGTGGGCGAGCGAGCGAACTTCGTCGGCGACGACCGCGAAACCGGCACCGGCCTCACCGGCGCGTGCGGCCTCGACCGCCGCGTTGAGAGCCAGGAGATTGGTTTGGAAAGCGATGTCATCGATTGTGTGGATGACTTTGCCGATATTTTTGCTGGAGGCCTCGATCGCGGTCATCGCGGAGCTGAGCGCGCTCATGCTGCTGGCACCTTCCTCGGCGACGTTGCGGGCTTCGGTCGCAGACTGCTGCGCTTGAAGCGCGTTCTCGGCATTGCGCTTGGTCATGCTGGAAATTTCCTCCAACGAAGAACTACTTTCCTCGAGCGAAGCGGCCTGTTCGCTGGCGCCTTCAGCGAGGCTTTGGCTGGAGCCGGAGACTTGTCCGGCGGCGGCTGTGATTTGTATCGCGCCATCGCTCAGGGAATCGGCAATGGTTCGCACTGCCCGGCTGAGGGAGAAGGCGGTCACCAAGGCGGCGATCACGCCGGCGACGATCGCGATCACCACTGCGGTAATCGAAAGAGCCGAGGCTTGTGAAATAGAAAGGAGGCTCGCGTCGCGTAGGCGGCGGCCATTGCGAATGTTGAATTGCAGAAGGTCGGTGAGTGCTTTTTGGAACGCATTGAACGAGGGGCGCAATTTCGCCTGGTTGAGTTCTTTGGCTTCAGCAGTTTTTCCCGCGCGACTCAGGGCGAGCACACTGTCGCGATTTTTCGAGTATTCCTGGCGCGCAGCGGTGACCAATTTGAAGAGCTCTCGATCTTCGGCCTGATGGATAGAGGCATCGTAGCCAGTCATGAGCCCGGAGTTTTTGTTCATGTATTCTTCGATCTGGCGGTCGAAGTCGGCTTTTTCGGTGGCCGATTCACTGCCGAGATGGCGAAGCACGTTGATTTGAATCATCCCGGCGTTGGTGAGAATCTGTGACAACGTTTCCATGCCAGGCAAAGTGTCCTCAGAAATCTCGGTGATGTTCGCTTTGATCGAACGAAGAAGAAGGGGCGTGGCGACGCCGCCCGCTGAGGCGAGCACGAGAACGATTGCGAAGCCGATTAGGATGCGTTGCGTGAGAGAAAAATGGCGCGTGAGAGACATGGCAGGTCGGTGAAAAAGATTGGAATGGTCGCATGTTCTTCGGCCGCATCCCTTGGAACTTGAGCAAGTCCCAACCGAAAAATTACTCTTGTAGTTGTCCAGTAGGAATTAAAGTGCCCCTATAAATCCCGCTATTAACAATGCGCCGCAGCTGTAGTGGTAAAACGACTACAAATACCTTGCCGTTCACCCTGCCGATGCATCCATGCGGGCTTGCAGGTCCTTGATAAATTCGGCGCGCTCTTTGGGCGAAATGAGACGAACGCCATCATCGAGCACAATTTTAACGCGGTTGAGCGAGAGCGCTGGGGCATTCCAGATGCTGCAGGAGAATTCGAGGCGTCTGATCTTGTTGTACGGAACGTCGGCCTGAAAAATGCCGCACTGAATGTTAAGCTCGCGCTCCCTGAGCGTGTAGCGGCAGGGAATGGAAAACATCGCGATCAACGCGGCGAGAGCGAGGCCGAAACCGAACAACACGAAACCGACAGCTTTGCCGACGGTAGCATGCCACTGCAGCAAATGAAGGCCGAAACCGATGCTTGCGCCCGTGAAGATGAAGGCGAGCGGCAGGCCGATCAGAAAGAGGGCAAGCCAGAGATCGACGGCGGATTTGTAGGTTTTAACCACGGGGTCAGAGCCAGCGTCGGACGCTTTTCTGGTAATTGACGTACACTGGGCCGAACTTGGCGGCGAGGTATTTTTCTTCGCGTAAAATCACCCCAAAGTGCAAAATGCTCGCGAGGACCGCAGTCATGACCAGCGGCATTAGCCAGCAGAGTAACAACGCGATGCCGGCATGAAGCAGGCAAAGCGCGAGGTACATCGGGTTGCGGGTGAAGCGATAAGGGCCGGAGGCGACTATCGCGAGCGTCGGTTTGGTCGGAAGGATGTTGGTGCCCGCCTTGTTCATTGCCGAACGGGCTGAACCCGCTAAAAATCCGGCCAACATCACGAGCGCGCCGCCCAAAATGCGGAAGGGCAGGTGCGGAGTCAGCGTAACAGCTGCCAACCAATGAAGCGCCAGACCGGTCAGAAGACAGAAAAGAAAAATCAGCGGAGGGTAGGTGATAACTCCGGGATGGTCCTGCTCAGGCGCGGTCATGGTCTTTGGCGTAACCTGACGGCCACGGATTGATCAGGCGTCCTTTGAAAGCTCCTCGGAACGCTTGGTGGCGGCGAGGACGGTTTCGGCGATGATGGCGCGGAACTTGTGCGCCTCCATGCGCATGAGTCCGGCGTAGGTGGTTCCGTTTGGCGATGTTACCTGGTTTCGCAATTCCTCGGCCTCGACGGTGCTTTGTTCGAGAAGTTTGGCGGCGCCGAGAATGGTTTCGTAGGCGAGGAGCTTGGCGGTGTCGCGGTCGAGTCCCACGGCGATTCCGCCTTCACGAAGGGCAGCGGCAAACTCAAACACGTAAGCCGGTCCGCTGCCGCTCAGACCGGTGACGGCGTCAATCTGGTCCTCGCGCAAGCCGACCATTTTGCCGAGCGCACCGAGGATGAGATCGACGATTTTCTGGTCGCCCGCGGTGAGAGGCTGCAGCGAGCACCAACCGGTAACGCCCGCGCCGATCTGGCCGGGAGTATTGGGCATGGCGCGGACGAGATTGCGGGCCTTCGGAAAAACTTTTGCGAGCGTGCCGAGGCGTTTGCCGGCGAGAATGGAGAGCACGAGTTTGCCGGCGGTGAGTTCGGCGAGGCGTGGATCAAGAGAAGCCAGCTGCTGGGGTTTGCAGGCGAGCACGATCGCATCGGCGCCGCCAAGAAGTTTCACAAGATCGTCTTGGTGATTGATGCCGGTTTTGGCGGAGAGCTGACGCGCGGTGTCGTCGGGACCGCTGGTGCAGGCAACGTCAGCGGGACGGACGCCTTTGCCAAGAATACCACCGACCATGGCCGAGGCCATGCGGCCGGCACCGAGAAATGCGATTTTGCTCATGAGGAAATACGGATGTTAAGGAAAGTGCAGAAGATGCTGAACGCTTAACTCTCAACGCTGAACGTTCAAGTGCGGAGACGGGGCGAAGTAGTGGCCACAAAAAGCGCAGAAGACGCGAAAACGAGCGAGCGGGGCGGGCAAGCGACGCTGGTCACTTCGCTTTACGCGGCAGGCTCAAGGTTGCTCCGTGCAGGACGATGAACACAAATACGGCAGTCATTAACAATGCTTCGACGGCGCACGTTTCTAGGCTGTGTTTTCTCCATCCGAAAAAATAGAGTGCGAAGGCACCCCAGCTCCCGATCAGGAAATAAAGGTTGGAGCGGAAGCTGCGTTTGAACCGGGAAATCCATGGCTCACCGCTGGGATTCGCTTTCCTGCGTTCGTATTCCTCAATGCCGAAGTACAGGCCGATGCAACCAAGGACGAGGGACGCGAAAACTAAGTTCATAACCGGCACTCAATCCGCCGAAGCGTGAGGCTTCTTGGCGACGGGGTGGACGAGGATGGCGACGCTGCCGCCGCCTTCGCGGTCGGTCATGGTGACGTCTCCGCCCATGTTACGGAGGGCGTGGCGCGCGACGGTTAGGCCCATGCCGACGCCGACCGTTTGTTTGGTGCTGATAAATGGTTCGAACATGTGGTCGCGGATCTCGGGGTCGATGCCATTGCCCTGGTCCTCGACCCGAATTTCCACCGCCTGCGATCCGCCGGGGAGTTCGACCAATTTTGTGCGGAGCACGATCGGACGCTGGTCGGCGGGGCGTTTGCCGTAGCTTTCCCAAGCATTGATCAATACCTTCGAAAGCACGTCTTCAAAGACTTCGACGTGGGTTTCGATTTGGAGGTCGGCAAGGGGGTTGTCGACCTGCACGGTGTGGACGATTTTGAAATCGGACTGGTAGCGGGCGACGCCGTCGGAAATGAGTTTGCCCAGAGCGTATTTGGTCGTGGGCAGGCGGGATTTTACGACGAGCGAGCCGAGCTGCTTGATGATGCTGGCAATGCGCTGGACGGCATTTTCGACGGATTCGGCGTTCTTTTTTACCGATTCCGGCTTGTTATAGTTGTTCTTGATCAGGTCGAGGTAACCGAGGACGACGCCGAGGAGATTGTTGAGATTATGTGCGATGCCCTGGGTGACGGCGCCGATGGTGGCGGAGCGGCGTGCTTCTTGCAGGCGGCGCTGGAGGTCGAACATCTCGCGATTGATCGCGACGAAACGGAGCTGCGTTTGCACGCGCGCGAGCGTTTCGTCGAGGTCGATGGGCTTGGTGATGTAATCGACGGCACCGACGGCAAGACCTTCGAGTTTGCTCTCCTTTGAACTGCGGGCGGTGATAAAAATGACGGGGATGGAACGTGTTTCCTCAGTTTCCTGCAGGCGCTGGCAAACCTCCATGCCGTCCATGTCAGGCATCATGACATCGAGAAGGATGAGGTCGGGTTTTTCCTTCACCACGACTTCGAGCGCTTCGCCGCCGGTGTACGCGGCGGCAACTTGGATGCCTTCGCGTTCAAGCTTCCGTTTGAGAAGCTGGACATTCACCGGTTGGTCGTCGACGACCAGAATTTTCGGGGAAGACATGTTAGGATTAGAATGGCTGAGGTTGGCCCTGCCGCAAGCTGCCGTGCTGTAAGTTCTAGCTAAACTGACGGCGCAGTGGCGAGCCGAAAGGCCTTCACAGTGTTTTTCATCAACAGGGCCACGGTCATGGGCCCGACGCCGCCGGGGACAGGAGTGATCTTGCTGCAGAGTGGCGAGACGGTGGGAAAATGCACGTCGCCAACCAGACGGTATCCAGTTTTCTTGGACGCATCGGGCACGCGGTTGATGCCGACATCGATCACGACGGCGCCGGGCTTTACCATGTCGGCGGTGACGAATTCGGCGCGACCGATGGCGGCGATCAAAACGTCAGCCTGACGGGTGATTGCGGGCAGGTCGCGAGTTTGGGAATGGCAGATGGTTACAGTGCCATTGGCACCGGCCTTTTTCTGAAGGGCGAGAAGGGCCACGGGTTTACCGACGATTAGGCTGCGGCCGAGGACGACAACATGCTTGCCCTTGAGGTCGACGTTGCTGCGCGCCAGGAGTTCCATGATGCCGGCGGGCGTGCAGGAGACGAAACCGGTTTCGTCCTCCTGGGCAATTTTGCCAAGATTGATGGTGTGGAAACCGTCGACGTCCTTTGTGGGCGAAACGCGGCGGAAGACCGCGAGTTCGTCGATATGTTTTGGCAACGGAGATTGAACGAGGATGCCGTCGACGGTAGGATCGGCATTGAGCTGATCGATGAGTACGAAGAGCTCGGCCTGCGAGATGGTGACAGGAGGGAGGATGACGCGGCCAGTGATGCCGATTTCGGCGGAAGTTTTCTCCTTTTTGGTGACGTAGGAAACGGATGCGGGATCGTCGCCGACGCGGACGAGCGCAAGGCAGGGCTTGCGGCCGGCAATGGTGGCGACTTCAGCCTTCAATTCGGAGATGAGGGAGGCGGCGATTTTGTTGCCGTCGATGAGTTCCATGGGAAAAGGCGGGAAGGGCGAAAGGCGTGAAGTATAAACGAGGGACGACGTGGGGACAAAAAAGGCGCATGGGATGAACCATGCGCCAGAGGTAAAGAGTTTTAGTGAATCTGGATACTGTCGACCTCGATCACAATGTCCTTTGTATTTTCGATGGCCTTGGCGGTGCCATAGACGGTGACGACGCGGTTCATGTATTTGTCGACTGGGTCGGCCTTGGAGAGGCGGCTGACGTCGAGGAAGGCATAGCGTTCGCCGACGCGGTCGTTGAGCTGATAGTCGTAAGGTTTGTAGGCGAGGAACCGTTTGGCCGGGACAAAAGTGCCCTCAAACATGCGGGGCAGCGCGGCGGCTGCGGCGGGGCTGAGCGTGGAAGCGGCGCCAGCCGGGGCGGGAGTAGACTGAGCAGGACCGGAATAGACTTGAACCGGAGAGGCCGCAACAGGCGAAGACGGACCAGAGGCGCCACCGGAACGGGGGGCGGGTGTCACAGGCGCGTTGAAGCCGGAGGACAGGTTGGAGTTGGCAACTGCGGGCCGGGCGATGGGCGAGTCAACCGTGTCGTCGCCGATGTAACCAATGACTTTTTTCTGAAGTTTGATCTGGGTCCAGCGGCCATGGAGACCGGAAATTTCGGCGGAGTCGCCCTTGCTCATCGTGGTGAGGACGGCGGAGTCGATTTTTGGAGCGGTGTAGAAGGAGGCGCCCGGACGAACGTCGAGGCTCTTCATGATATCCTTCGATTGCACATAGACCTCATGCGGTCCGGCGAGCTCGATGGCAGTCCAGCCCGAGGGGGCAGGTTCGCCGCTGGTGGCGAGCACTGGTTCGGCACCGGCGTTCAACACCGCGATCGCCGCGGAGGAGGCATTGGGCTTGGCGTGCACCGCGGTGGTCTTGGAAAGCGGTGCCGCAGCGAGGCTGGAAGCGGCGAGGAGTGCGAGGAGCAGACTCGTTTTAATCTTCATGGATATCAGCAGGTTTTTCGTCGGTGTGGCCACGACGGTGGGGGACTTTGAATAAAAGTGCGATCTCTTTGTTAGAAAGTTGTTTGACGGCTCGCAAAGGAATTCCTTTCAGGGCGAATGCCCCGATCTGATAACGCTTGAGGCGCTTCACGTCAAACCCTAGCGCGGTGAAGAGCACGCGGATTTCGCGTTTTTTGCCATGGTGCATCTGCACGTCGACAACCTTGGAGGAGCCGTCGACGGCCGGCGAGAGCAGGGTGGCATGCTCGACCTTGAGGCGTTCGCCCTCGGCAATGATGCCGCGGAGCAGGGCGGCTTTTTTACCGGGAGGAAATGGTTGTTCGAGTTTCACGAGGTAATGTTTGACCACGATATTGCTCGGATGCATGAGGCGGTTGGCGAGCTCGCCATCGGTGGTCAGGATCACGAGGCCTTCGCTGTCCTTGTCGAGGCGGCCGGCGCAAAAAAACCGGAAGCGGGCGAATTCTCGCGGAAGCACGGTGAAGACCGTGTCGGCGTTGAATGGATCGTCATTGGAGCAAACGAGACCGCGCGGCTTGTGCATCGCGAGGGTGATGCGGGGCTGCGCGGTGGCGCGGACGGTTTTGCCGCTGACTGTGACTTTATCGATGCCGGGCGTTATTTTTTGTCCGGGGGTGGCGCGCTCGCCGTTGATCCAGACTTCGCCCTCAGCGACAAGTGCTTCGGCGGCACGACGGGAACACAGACCGGAATCGGCCAGGAATTTTTGCACGCGTACCGGTTGCGAATCGCTCATTTGCGATTCAGTTGGGGTGAAAATTCCCAGCGAAGCAAGCTCGCCCTGCCAACATGTCCATACCAGCCGCCACCGATGCGTCCGTCTACAACAAGGACAATCCATTTCACGCGCTCATCACCGAAAACCGGTTGTTGAGCAAAGACGGTTCGCTGAAAGAAACGCGCCATTTTGTCGTGAACATTGCAGGCAGCGGTCTGACCTACAAGGCGGGCGATTCGCTCGGCGTGTACCCAACGAACCATCCGGCCGACGTGGACCAGATTCTGCATTTCCTCGGCGCAGACGGTGACGAACCAGTTTCCCCGGCGATCTTGAAACTCGCCGAACCGATTTCGTTGCACGAAGCGCTGCTTTCGCGTCTGGCGTTGAACGGGCCGACCGTAAAGATCCTCAACACGCTTTACTCCAAGGCTACGGCGCCGACGGATGTGGCGAGACTGACAGCGCTCCTTGCACCGGAAGCAAAGGCCGAATTGGCCGCCTATCTCGAACACCGCGAGTACATCGATATTCTTACCGAGTTTTCGAGTGCAAAGCTGACGCCGCAGGAATTCGTCGATCATCTCCGCAAGCTCGTGCCCCGGCTCTATTCCATCGCGTCGTCGCCCTTGGAATATCCCAACGAAATCCATCTCACGGTTGCAGTTGTGCGCTATGAGACGAACCAACGTCAACGTTTCGGCGTGTGCACGACGTTCATGGCCGATCGCACGCCGGTTGGCAGCGCTGCGCTGCCGGTGTTTGTGTCGCATTCGCATTTCGGGCCTCCCGAAGATCTGACGGAAGACGTGATCATGGTCGGCCCCGGCACGGGGATCGCGCCATTCCGCGCCTTTGTTCAGGACCGCGCAGCTTCGGGCGCGACGGGCCGCAACTGGCTTTTTTTCGGCGATCATCACCGTGATCGGGATTTCTTGTATGAAGAGGAGTGGAGCGAACTCCTGGTGCGAGGCCATCTTGCCCGACTCGATACGGCCTGGTCACGCGATCAGGAAAAAAAGATCTACGTGCAGGACAAAATGCGTGAAAGCGCCGCCGAGCTTTGGCTCTGGCTGAAGGGTGGGGCGTATTTCTATGTTTGCGGAGATGCCAAAGCCATGGCCAAGGACGTCGACGTGGCGCTCCATGAAATTATCGCCCAGCAAGGCGGCATGACACCGGAACAAGCCGCCGAGTACGTGAAGCAGTTGAAAAAAGAAAAACGCTACCAGCGCGACGTATACTAACGTAATGGCGGTAAGTGTTAGTAATGTGGAGGGTCGACTTCCACGTCGACCGCTGGATTGCCCAGTCTGACCGACGTGGAAGTCGGCCCTCCATTTCAGCCGCCACGCGTTCAAAATTTTTCTGCTCGCCCCGCGTCGGCCGGTTCGCCCAACCTAGCCGCCCTATGACATTTAATAATCGTACCGCCCTCGTCACCGGTGCCGGCCGTGGCATCGGCAAGGCCATCGCTGAGACGCTCGCCAAAAACGGCGTCAACGTCATCTGCGTTTCCAAGTCCGCTGAGAGCTGCGGTGCGGTTGCGGCCGCGATCACCGCCGCCGGTGGCAAGGCCAAGGCTGTGCCGGTCGATGTCTCCGACGGCGCTGCTGTCACGAAAGCCGCCGAAGAACTGCTCAAGGAATACGGCAAAATCGACATTCTCGTGAACAATGCCGGCATCACTCGCGACGGCCTTATTGCCCGCATGTCAGAGGACGATTGGAACGCTGTCATCCAAACCAATCTTACCAGCGCCTTCCACTGGAGCAAAGCCATCGGTTGGCCGATGTGTCGCGCCCGCTACGGTCGCATCGTCAACATTGCCTCGGTCGTTGGCATCGTGGGCAACGCCGGTCAGGCCAACTATGCCGCCGCCAAAGGTGGCATGATCGCTTTCACCAAAGCCATCGCCAAGGAGTTCGCCAAACGCGGCGTCACCGCCAACGTCGTCGCTCCCGGTTTCATCAAGACCGACATGACCGCCGTTCTCGGCGAAGAAGTGCAAAAAGCCGCGTCCGCCATGATCCCGATGCAGCGTTTCGGCGAGCCTGCCGACATTGCGGCCGCCACCGCGTTTTTGTGCAGCGAAGAAGCAGGATATATCACAGGCCAAGTTTTTACCGTTGACGGCGGCATGGCGATGTGACCCTTTCATCACGCAAGACAAACACCCAACATGGCTGATCAAAAAACCATCGAACAACGCGTCAAAGAAATCATCGTTAACCAACTCAACGTTAACGAAGAGCAGATCACCCCGCAGGCATCGTTTCTCGACGATCTTGGCGCTGATTCTCTCGACACTGTCGAGCTCATCATGGCTTTCGAAGAAGAGTTTAAGGACGAGATCAAGGGCGAAATCCCTGAGTCCGATGCCGAGAAGCTCACGACGGTCGGCCAGGTGATCGACTACATCAGGTCGAAGGCCGCGGCTAAATAAGCCACGATTTTTCTTTTGGCGTTCTACCGAGCCTCGCTCCACGAGACTGACGGTAGGACGCCTTTTTGTTTTTCGGCAAACGCTTGCGACGCCATCAAAACTGCTAAACGGCCTGCTGGCCCCGCTACTACCCGCCGAATACTTTTGATTGTGTGCTTCGCAATAACTCGGAAAGCTCTCAACTTTTAGAACGCATGTCCACCACGCTCCCTCCCTCTCAACGTGTCGTAGTCACCGGCCTCGGCGCCATCGCCTCGATCGGCCACGACGTCGATACGTTCTGGAAAAACATCCTTGCTGGCCAATGCGGCATCGATCGCGTCACGCAGTTCGATCCGACCAACTACGCCTGCCAGATCGGTGCCGAAGTGCGCGACTGGCAGCCGGAGCAGTTCATGGACCCGAAGGAAGCGCGCCGCAACGACCGATACACGCAGTTCGGTTTCATCGCCGCCAAGCAGGCTTTCAAGGACAGCGGCCTCGACATGGCCAAGGAAGACGGTGACCGCGTCGGTGTCATCATCGGTTCCGGCATCGGCGGCATGTACACTTATGAGAGCCAGCTCAAAAACCTTTTCGAAAAAGGCCCGCGCAAAGTCTCGCCCTTCACGATTCCCTCACTGATTGGCAACATCTGCTCCGGTCTCTACGCGATCGAAATCGGTGCCCGCGGTCCGAACTTCGGCGTCGTTTCCGCCTGCGCCACCGCCACGCACGCCCTCGGTGAAGCCATGCACGTCATCCGCCGCGGCGATGCCGACGTCATGATCGCCGGTGGCGCCGAAGCCGCCATCACGCCCTTTGCCTACGCCAGCTTCTGCTCGATGAAAGCCATGAGTACGCGCAACGACGACCCGAAGACTGCCAGCCGCCCGTTCTCGCTCGGCCGCGACGGCTTCATCATGGGTGAAGGCGCCGGCATCATGGTCCTCGAATCGCTCGAACACGCCCAAAAACGCGGCGCGAAAATCTACTGCGAAATCGCTGGTTACGGTGCGAGCTGCGATGCTTTCCATATCACGCAACCCGATCCCGACGGCAAAGGTCTGGCCCTCGCCATGCGCAGCGCGCTCAAGTCCGCCGGCGTCGCCCCCGAAGCGATCGATTACCTCAACGCCCACGGCACCTCGACTCCGTACAACGACAAGTTCGAGACCCTCGCGATCAAGAAAGTCTTTGGCGACCACGCGAAGAAGATGGCGATTAGTTCGACCAAGTCGATGACCGGCCACCTCCTCGGCGCGGCTGGCGGCATCGAATCGATCATCTGCGTGAAGGCCTTGGAAAACCAGATCATGCCTGCGACGATCAACCTTCACGAACCCGATCCGGAGTGCGACCTCGACTACGTCCCGAACACCGCCCGCCCGGCCAAACTCACGACCGTGCAGAGCAACAACCTCGGCTTCGGCGGCCAAAACTCCTCAGTCGTCTTCCGCAAACTCTAACCGCGAACGATCTACAACGTTTCCCAAAGCGCGCCAGCCGAAAGGCCGGCGCGCTTTTTTGTTGTGCCGAAAGGTACTAATGACGTTGGTATGCAACATACAGCGTTCAATCCACTCGACTTTCATCCTTGAACGTAGTCCATAGCTTTGATGACTCTAGCCCCACAGTCGTTACCTCTGAAACAGAGCACTTGGCTACAGCGGAACTGGAAGTGGTTTGTGCCGACTGCGTGTTTAGCTGGCGTTATCGTCTTTCTGGGGGCTATCGCGTTGTTCATGGCGCTCATCTTCGGCTTCATGAAGAAATCTGACGCCTATTCTGGTGCGCTAGTCCGGGTTAAAGAATCACCGGCGGTGATAGATCAACTGGGGACGCCTATCAGCGCAGGGTGGTTTGTTACCGGTAATATCCACGTGAGCGGCAGCAGCGGCCAAGCTGAGCTGGCTATCCCTGTTTCTGGTCCAAAAGCAAAGGCCACGGTTTACGTCGAAGCCCAAAAGAGACTGGGGCAGTGGCAGTTCGACGGTTTGGTGGTACAAATCGATAGCTCCAAAAAACGAATAGATCTTTTGAAAAAAGAGCCGAACCAGAGGACAGATAGCACGACCGAGACTGTATCACCGTCAGTCCTCGCGCCAAAATGAGTGAGCACGAAGCCAGTCGCCCTGATAAGGAACTGAAGTTAGGCGCCAAGAATTTCGACTGCGTTAATCGCCCGTCTGGTGAGGCGAATCCCGATCCATCGCCCGATGTGCATTCCATTCTGCGTGAGAATCTCAGGCAGGAGATGCAACATGAGCAGCCGCTCGATCTCACAAAGCCGAACTCACGCAGAAAACGGGACTATTGGACGGTTTTAATTTTGGGCAATGCGCTGATCGCGGGTGTACTCGCGGTATTGCCGAAGAATCCGGTTGTATTACTCTTTGGTCTTTCCGGTTTGGTGATGTTCACCATCAGCATAACTTGGGTGATGTGGTTTGTGATGAGTGACTATTAGTCTAAAAATGCCGGACGATCAGGCGGAGGGAATACTTTCGCCTTGAATGGATCGGAGGACGATCGGTCAGATTCATTCTCTCAGGTTACTTGGAACGTCGTCCTCATGACTCATCTTCGCAACGTACTACGAACTGCCCTGGCTTTGCTGGCTGGCTCTGCCGCCATCGGCGCGCAAAATCAAACTATTACTTATGAGGAAGTCATCGCCAAGGCTCCCTTTCCGATGCCGCCGATCAAAGTCCCGGTGTTTCCCAAACGGGATTTTATCATCACGGATTTTGGCGCCGTTCCGAAGTCGCAGGCGAAGAATTCCGAGGCCATCCGCAAAGCCATCGACGCCTGTCATAAAGCGGGCGGCGGGCGTGTGGTGATTCCCGCCGGAGAATGGCTGACCGGCCCGATTCACCTGAAGAGCAATGTGAACTTGTATCTGGCAAAAGATTCGGTGCTTAGTTTCAGCGGTGACCCGAAGGATTACCTGCCCGCTGTCCAGTCGAGTTGGGAGGGCTGGGAATGTTTCAACTATTCGCCGCTCATCTATGCGTTCAAATGCGAAAACGTGGCCGTGACCGGCGAGGGCAAGCTTCAGCCTAAAATGGAAACTTGGGAGCATTGGTTCAAGCGATCGCCGGCCCATATGGAGGCACTCAAGAGGCTTTACACGATGGGCTCGACCGGCGTGCCGGTGGAGCAACGTCAGATGGCTGAGGGCGAAAACAATCTTCGTCCACAGTTGATCCAGTTTAACCGCTGTCGGAACGTGCTCATCGAAGGCGTTACAATTCGCAACAGTCCATTTTGGACGATTCATTTGTTGCTTTGTGACTCGGTCGTGGTTCGGCACGTGGATATTTCCGCGCACGGTCACAACAACGACGGCATCGATCCGGAGTCCACGCGCAATCTTCTCGTTGAGGACTGTCAGTTTGATCAGGGCGACGACGCCATCGTCATCAAGTCCGGCACGAATCACGACGGCTGGCGGTTGGGCACGCCGTCCGAAAACATTGTCGTCCGAAACTGCACCGTCATCAATGGACACCAACTCGTTGCCATCGGCAGCGAACTCTCCGGCGGCGTGCGCAACGTTTACGTGCACGACTGTCGTTTCGATTTCAGCGCGCCGCAGTTTGATCCCTACAACGTGCTTTATATAAAAACGAACCGGCGCCGAGGTGGTTTTGTGGAAAATATTACAATGGAGAATATCGATGCCTCTGGCGCCAGGTTCAAGATGGGCGTATTTGGCATCGAAACGGATGTGCTTTATCAATGGCGCACCTTGGTGCCCACCTACGAGGAGCGACTCACGCCGATCCGCGGCGTCACGATGCGAAATGTTAAGGTGGGTACCACGTCCACGCCGTTCCGCATTCTCGGCGACAAGGACCTGCCAGTAAAAGACGTCGTGCTCGATAACATCATCATCGGCACCGTACGCGGGCAGAAAAATCGCTATGAAAATGTCGAAAACCTCAAGGAGTCGAACGTCGTAATCGGCACATTCATCGAGCAACCTGACCAGGTAAACAAGAACAGATGAACGCCGGCACTGTGTGGAGGTGAAATTTCGAATCTTACGGACCAGGGTGTTCCAACAGATTAACCCCCAAATTTTTTCTCAAGCAAGGCGCGTGTCGTTGCCACCAATCCGCCGCGAGCATTTTGCCGGAAAGAATAGATGGCCCTGTTACGCCGTGATCGTGTCGAGCGAGCAGCTGTCGCCGGTGTGCGGGGTTTCGCAGTTGGGGCGGGCGATGACGCCGGGGTAGGGTTCGGGGGAAAATTCCTTGGTGGGCTCGGCGAGGAGATGGCGGTCGCAGATGGCGAAAAGTTCGGCTTCGGTCAGTGCGCGACGCATGTCGTGGATGAAGGCGCCGGTTGGGTCCACACTTTGGCCGACGAAGTTGAGGTACTTCTTCATTTTGGCGACGTGGAGTTTCTCAGGTAGCTCAGGCGTCTGCGTGGCACGGTAGAGGTGCTCGATATAGTCGCGGACGTTGGCGAGGGTAGGGCGGAAGACGGAAGGATGTAGCGCGGACTGGGATTCAGGGTAGGGCGCGACCGCCGGGCGCGCCGGGTTTTCGGACGGCCAGGGCTGGCCGTCCCTACCTGATGCAGGCGGATTTTTCACCTCCGCGGCGGCGAAATGTTCGCGGCACTGGCGGAAGATCCACGGGTTGCGGATGGCGTGGCGGTCGATCATCACGCCGGCGGCGCGGGTGGTGGCGAGGACACTGGAGGCTTTGGCGGCGGTGGCGATTTCACCGTTAGCAAGCACGGGGCAGCGGACGCGGGCGACGGCGCGGGCGATTTCGTCGTAGTGAACGCCGCTGCGGTACATTTCTTTCACAGTGCGGCCGTGTACGGTGAGCAGGTCGACGCGGTGCTCATTGACGAGGTCGAGGATCTGTTCGAAGTGGCGTGTATCCTCGAAGCCGATACGCATCTTGACGGTGAAGAGTCCGGGGACGGCGGCGCGAAGAGCGCCGAAGATTTCGGCGATTTTATCGGGTTCCCGCAGGAGACCGCCACCGACGTTTTTTTTGTAAACTTTGGGCGCGGGGCAGCCGAGGTTGAGGTCGATGCCGGCCACGGGATGGCGGAGAAGTTCCTCGATGGTGCGCGTGAGGTAGGTGATATTCTCGCCGATGAGCTGGGCAAAAACGGGGCGGCCCGTTGTGTTCTCATCGATGGAGCGAAGGATGTGTTTTTCCGGATGCGATTGGGCATGTACGCGGAGAAATTCGGTGACGTAATAATCGGGCGCGCCGTAGTGGGCGATCACACGCATGAACGCGAGGTCGGTGACGTCCTGCATCGGTGCAAGCGCGGTAAGCGGCTGGCCGGGGATGATGGGCGCGGGGAGCATGGGAACCAGAGGGCAGAAGCCAGATGCCAGAAGCCGGAGGCCGGATTCGGAGGGCAGAGGTGAAGACAGATTGTCGTTGCGAAGACGTTTTAGATTCTGGCTTCTGGCCTCTGTCCTCTGGCTTCTGGTTTTACTTGTCCTCTTCTTCCTCCTCGGGGTCGGGATCGATATCATCGTCGTCCTCGGTGGCTTCCTCGGTTTCGGCGGCTTGCTGCTTGAGCACGCGTTCGAGGATCTCGGACATGTCTTCAGAGGAGTCGAAAACTTTTCGGGCGACGTAGATCGGGCGTTTTTGCTGAAGTGCGAGCACAGTGGCGTCGCTTGGGCGGGCGTCGAGTTCGACGAGTTTTTTGCTCACTTCGTTTTCCATCCGCAGGAGGATGCGCGCGAAAAAGGTGCCGGCGTTGACGTCGTTGATGACGATGTGGTCGAGCTTCACGTCGAGCCCGAGGAAAATATGGCCGATGAGATCGTGAGTGAGCGGACGTTCTTTTTTGACGCCGTCGAGGGTCATCTGAATCGCGTTGCCCACGGAGTGGTCAACGTAGATGACGAAGGTTTTGTCGTCATTGCCCAGGAACACGGCACAGCCGTTGGCAGTGGGCATCACGCCTTTGACGTCGACTGTGACTACATCATGTTTCATGGGTGCGAAACTTGGGCGGGGCGCCGACGAAGCGCAAGTCTGGGAAGGACGAAGCTGACGGCGGAAGGAGAGAAAGATAAAGAGAACGAGAAAGATCAGGACGGTGCTTACTCGAAGCCAAGGAGGGAGATGCCCCAGGATTTGGCTTGGGCAAGGACGGCAGGTTTATCGATCATGATGACTTTGCCGGCTTCAAGCGCCGCGGTTTGCAGGCCGGCTTCGCGCATCGTTTCGAGGGTGCGCAAGCCGAAGCAGGGAACATCGAAACGGTAGTCTTGATTGGCCTTCACGGTTTTCACAAAAAGGGCGTTATCGGTTTTAAATTCGCCAGCGCGCCGAATCATGGCGTCCGTGCCTTCGAAGGCTTCCACGGCGAGGACCGTGCCTTTGCGCACCACGCAGCCCTGTCCGATGTCGAGACGGGCGGACTCGCGGGCGATGTGGATGCCGTGGTCGACATAGTCTTTTTCGATCGGGAACTTACCGCCGGTCATGACGCCGGGACTCGCCATGTGATCGTCGATGAAGGCGCGCGCATCCAACATGTGGATACCAAGTTTTTCGATTTCGGCGACGAGCGCGCCGAAGATGGTCTCGGCATTGCGACGCTTGAGGGAAAAGAGAATGCGGGCGGCTTTGAGATCGGGATGCAAACCCTTGAAAAGGCGGCGCGGAGTGATCTGGCCAGCCATGAGAGCGTAGCCGGCCTTGAATTGTTCGAGGGTTTTCAGCGCTTTGCCGAGTTGGCCGACAAGAAGGGTGCGGCGCTCATCGTCCGGTACGGAATTGACGAGGTCGGGACGGGTTTCCTCTTCGAAGGCGATGAGGCGAAGCGGCACCCCGGCGCGACGAATGGCATTGGCGATGAGGATTGGATAGACACCCTGGCCGGCGATGAGGGCGACGGGTTTCTTCGGATCAAAGTCTTTCGGAAGAAAGGCGGAGAGCACGGAAAGAGAAAGGCTGAAAGACGGAAGGGCTGAAAGGCTGAAATTCTGGAACCGCTAATTGTCACTAATGGATGCTGATTCGGAGGTAGGATTTTTTAACCACTGATGATCGCTTAGGGACACTGATTTTTTGGAACCACGCCGAGTGGCGGACGGCCCGGCGGTCCGTCTACCTTTTCACGTCTGCGTCCCGTAGTATTTTTTGTAGCTCCGGTAGTAGCGGTAGTTGGAATAATACTCGATGCGGCGGGTGGAGAGGCCGTTGAGGACGATGCCGAGGATTTCGTTTTTGCCAGTTTGGAGCGAACGGATGTAGAGCTTGATGTGCTTGCGGAGGGCTTTGCCGAACCGGCAGACATAAATAACCTCGTCGGCGCGTTCGGCGATAAGTTGCGAATCGGTGACGGCACCCATCGGAGGCGAATCGATGACGACGAGATCGAAGTTCTTTTTGAGATGTTCGATGAGCTGGCCGAACGCGGGGCTTTCAAGCAGTTGGGTCGGACTCTTCGAGCGACCGCCCGAGCAAAGGAGAAACAGATTGTCGCCGATTTTGGTGATGCCGAGGTTGGAGTTTTTTATGACGTCGCCCTCGAGCGTGCCACCTTTGTCATACCAAGCCATGATGCCATTATCATTGGGCTGGTTGTAGTGGCGGTGGAGCATGGGTCGGCGCAGATCGCAATCGACGAGGAGCGTCTTGCGTCCATGGCGGGCGAAGCCGGCGGCGACGTTGCAGGAGACCAGACTTTTGCCTTCCCCGGGGATGGTGCTGGTGACGAGAAGGGACTTTGGGAAGTCGAGCTTGGAGTGGATTTTGACCGAGCTGTAGATGCTAAGGAACGCCTCGACGCCGGGAGCTTCGTTGTTTTTCAGGACAAGCGAATATTTTTCGTCGTCCTTCAAGTGACCGAGGTCGGGCACGATGCCGAGGAGCGGCACGCCGATGAAGTGTTCGACGTCCCACGAACTTTTAATGCGGTCGTCGATGAAGCTGAGGCCGAGCGCGACGCCGAAAAACACAGCGAGACCCACACCGATGCAGGTCTGGATGATGTTGCCCATTCTTGGGGTAAAAGGAGCGCCGACGGGCGTGGCGCGGTCGAGAACATGGACGGGAATTTTTTCGATGCCGCGACTGGTGTTGGCCTGGCTGAGCCGGTCGAGGATCTGTGCGTAATTGCTTTTGGCGACGGCGGCCTGGTTTTCGAGGCTTTTGAAATCGACGGCGAGATCGCGCAGGCGAATTTGCTCCTGTTCGTTGGTTGAGAACTCGGCTTCGAGATTTTTCTCGTCAGCGCGGGTTTTTTCGAGGCTGGCACGGAGATCGGCGATGGCGAGATCAATGGCGCGGTTCATTTGCTCGCGGGAAGCGGCAATGGCGTTGGCGATATCGATCATCTTGGGATGACGCTCGAAGTAGCGTTCGCCGAGGACGGTTTGCTGGCGGGAGAGCTCCGCGAGCTGGGTGCGAAGTGCAGGAATGTTGCCGTGGCTGGAGATGAAACCCAACTCCAGCAGATTCTGGGAATTGGCTTTGTAGGTATCGACTTGTTTGACGGCTTCCTCGATTTTATAACGCTCCTGGCGACAGGCCACCAAGGCGTTGTTCACGGATTTGAGGCGGTCGGCGACGATATTGACACTGTTGTCGAGCGAAACGAGGCGATGCTCCTTCATGTAGACCTGAAGCTTTTGGTCGGCGGCCTCGGCCTCCTTGCGGAGGCGTTCTGCGATTTTCCCGAGATTTTCGACGGCGAAATCGTTTTTGCCTCCGACGGTGTCGAGGAGGTATTGCATGAACTGATCGACGACGCGGTTGGCGATGAGGGCGGCGGCCTCCGGATCGCGGTGCGCGGCGTTGACGATGATCATGAAGCTGCGGGGAACCGGCGAGATGGTGACGTTGCCGAGGATGGCGCTGGGGTGGGGCAGGGATTGGCCGGGTTGGATTTCCGCAAGGTAGGGGCGCTGGAGAATTTTTATTTCGTCGGGAGTGAGCGATTCGATGACCTTGGTACGGAGTTTATTGCTGCGGAGGATTTGGAGATAGGTATTGAGATCGGCATCGCTGGTGATGCTCTGGTCGACGATTTCCTGGCTGATGACGACGCGTTCGGGTTTTTCGATCTGCATCGTGGCCGTGCTCTGAAACTGGGGCTTGGCGCGGGCCTGCCAGTAGCCCAGCCCTATAGAAACGAGGAGAGCGAGGGGAAGGGCGATCCAGAGCCGTTCGCGCAGGATGATGAGATAATCGCGCAAGGTGCGGCGCTCGGTGACGGAATCGCCATGGGAGGGGGAGGCGGAGGGGCTCAGCGACGCGTCGGACATGGTTTTAGTTCAAATGATGCGTTCGGGAACGTAGACGATGTCACCGGGGAGAAGGAGAAGCGAATTGTCGGTGGCCTTGGCTTTGTCGCGTCCTCTGATGAGACTTTCGATGTCGATCGTGAAAACGGATTTCTTTCCGTCCGGGGAAATGCGGGTGACCGTGATGGCGGTGCCGCGCGCGGTATCGGTGAGGCCGCCGGCTTTGGTGACGAGTTCGAGCACCGTCATGCTCGCCTCGATCGGAAGTGGGTAGCGGCCGGGGTTTCGCACCATGCCTTGAATTGAAACCTCACGAGGGGCGTATTCCTCAATGTTGATCGTGACCTGCGGGTTCTTCAGATAGCGACCGTTGCGGTAGGCGGTTTCGATGGATTTTTGGGCCTCGCTGACGGTTTGGCCGAGTACGTTGACTTCGCCGACGAGAGGAAGATTGACCGTGCCCTTGGCGTCGACGCGGGCGATGACCGAAAGATCCTCCTCCTGATACACGGCGATACGAAGGCGGTCGGTGCAGGCGATGGTGTAGGAAAGCGCCGGGCGGGCGGCTGATTCCTCCGCACGGAGCGAAGTGGACGCGTGCAAAAGGAGAGCGAAAATTGCGGCGAACCAGATGAGGGGTGAGCGGAGCAGGCTCATATCACGTGCGAAGTGTTTACCAACGCGAAGTGACAAGCAATGAAATCGTGCGGCGGATAAAGTCGGCCTGGTCGAGCTTTGACCAGTTTTTATACCAGAGGCCGGTGAAAGTGATTTTCAGATGATCGTTGAGTGTGTAGGCGAAACCTAGATTGGCGGTGGCGTAGGTGTCGCGCCGACCATCGCTGAGGGAACCAAGGTAGCGGAGATGCCCGCCTCCGCCTCCACCGAAAAGCGCAATCCGGCCGGTGGTGGCGAAGCTGGTGCTCAACGCGGCAGCGGTGTTGTCGACGTTGATATCGGTAGCGAGCGTGGTGAAGTCGCGCGAGGCGATGCCTGTCACGGTGAAGCGTTTCGAAACCGTCCACGTGGCCGAAGTCGCAGTGGTGAAAGCGGAGAAAGTTTCGTCGTTGCGACCGAGATTATTGCGATCGGTCTGGCGAAATTGATAACCGAGGCGGACGGTGCCGTTGAGTTTGGGAAGGAGTTTGCCGGTGGTGCCGAGGGTAAACGCGTGGTCGTAGCTGCGAGTGCTGTTGGTCGTATCCGTTATCCGGAGACGGTAGCCGCCAAGGATGTCGCGTTGGGAGGTATAGACGTAGAAAAGGTCGGCGCCGGCGGTGGCCGTGCGGATGTCGAAAAGGTTAGGGTTGTTGACGTAATCCTGATAGTTGTAGGCGAGTTGGCCGGAAATCGAGTAGCGCTCAATGACGGGGTACTTGACGTTCAGGCCGGTGTCGTAGTCCCACGAAACGGTGCGGAGATTGAGGGCATATTCCGTGCGGCTCTGGCGCTGGGCGCCGAGCGTCAGCGAACCGGTGGTGCGGCCGGTGCCTTTGGTGATCTCGGCGCGAGCGTAGGGATCAGCGTAACTTTCAGACGTGTTGCTGGCAAACTGGCCGAAATTCCAACCAAGGTTGGCATTGACGCCGAGGATGCCGGCTTTGCGCTGATATTCGAGGGCAAGCGATTCGGTGAAAATCGTATCACTTTGGGCGTTGGCATCGGCGTAGATGTTGGAGTCGTAAGTGATTCCCGCGGTGCCGGTGATGAAAATTTCGTCATGGCCATCGTTGAACTTCACGATGGCGCGGGCCGGGCCGGCGAGGGCTGCAAAAAGCAGCAATCCGGCTATGGCGGTTTTGACTGGTTTGGCGAAGGCGTGTGGTCTCATCAAAAAATCGCGCGCCCCGCGCTGCTCACCGGTTGATCCGGGACGGGCTCACGGTGAATTGTGTCGGCAGGTCGGCCGGCTTGATCTGGACGGGGCGGATTTCGTCGCGTTCGGCCGTCTCAAAATAAACGGTGCGACGGGCCATGCATGCGACGGAAACTTGATCGTCGGCCTTTGCGGTGGCTTCGGGCGAAAGGGTGCGGACGGTGACAGCCGACGGTTGGTTGGCCCGGCTTTGCGGAGGACGGCCTGCTGTCCGGCCTTGAGCGTCTGGCTGCTGCCGGTGGTTGGATCTATTGCAGTGATGTCGCCGTCGAGCACGGAAACGACCGTTTCGTTGTCGGCGGTTTCAACGAGGACCTTGCGACCGCGGATGTTGAAGGTGCCGTGCGGAGTCAGAAAAGTGAGAGAGCTGCCGGCGACCATGCGGCTGCCGCATGCGCTGAAGGATCCCTGTGAAATGTTCAGGACCGTTTGGGAGATCGACGGCTCGACATCGAGGTCGTTGCGATTGGGCGTGAACGGTTCCTGCAGGAACTTTTTAACTTCGAGGCGGCTATTCGGGTTGAGCGTGACCGAGTTGCCGTTTGAGAACACCAGCGTCGCTGTCGCATCGGCCTTGGTTTCGATCGTGGAGCCCTCGATGGAATAGGCGGATTTGACGGTGAGCGGCTCGATCTTGTCGCCGTTGTTGATCAACGTTTCGCCTTTGGCATCTGCGATGAAAACCTTGCTGGTCGGATTTTTCCGGCCGGCAGCGTGGGCGGCTCCCACAAAAATGAAACTCACGGCGAGGGTGGCGACGCAGGCAAAAACTGGGGAAACACGGCTCGTTTTCATGGCGCCCATGGTGATTTAGCGGGGGTGCGATGCCAATGATAATGCAAGATAAATGCAATTTTTACAAGTTACCCACTCGGAATGGGCAACTTGGTCTGATTTAAGCCGTAACGTAGGGAAATCCCCTTAATTTACACAACCACAATGTTGAGAATGCGGCCGGGGACGTAGATGACGCGCTTAATTTCTTTGCCAGCGAGGTGGACGGCGACCTTGGCGTCGGCTTTCGCAAGGTCGAAGGCGGCGTCCTGCGTGATGCCGGGCGCGACCATGAGTTCGCCGCGATGTTTGCCATTCACTTGGACGACGAGCTTGATCTCGGTTGCGACGAGTTTGGAGGCGTCGAATTTTGGCCAGGCGGCGTCGAGCACGGAGCCTTTTCCGCCGAGACGTTCCCAGAGTTCTTCCGAGAAGTGCGGGGCGAACGGCGCGATCAATTGCACGATGGCGAGTGCGGTCGAGCGGTTGACGACGGGGGCTTCTTGGAGGGCATTCGCAAACTTCATCATATCTGAAATCGCTGTGTTGAAGCGCAGACCGTCTATTTTTTCAGTCACATTCTTGATTGTCTCGTGGAGAATTTTAGTGAGCTCGGCTGGTTCGGCGGCGGAATTGTCGGCGGCGATCTTGGGATTGACCTGCCCTTCGCGGCCAATGCATTCGCGCCAAACTTTCTGGAGGAAGCGGTGCACGCCTTCGATGCCATTGGGATTCCACGGTTTCATGGCTTCCAACGGCCCGAGGAACATCAGATACAGGCGCAGCGTGTCGGCGCCGTGAGACTTGATGATGTCGTCGGGATTGACGGTGTTGCCGCGGCTCTTGGACATCTTTTCGCCATCCTCGCCGAGGATGATGCCTTGGTGGAAAAGTTTCTTGAATGGTTCGGCCTGCGGCACGACGCCCTCGTCGAAAAGGACTTTGTGCCAGAAACGTGCATAGAGCAGATGCAGCACGGCATGCTCGGCGCCACCGACATACAGATCGGGCACGCCCCAGTATTTCAGGAGCTCGGGAGCGGCGATGGCCTTTTCGTTTTTTGGGTCGAGATAGCGCAGATAATACCAACACGAACCAGCCCACTGAGGCATGGTGTTGGTCTCGCGGCGGGCGCGAATCCACGATTCGCCTGCGGGTTTCGGTTGCGAGGCGGGAAGAGAAGCGCCTGTTTCGAAATTGAGCCAGATTTCCAGCCAGTCGGTGACGTTGGCCAGCGGACTTTCGCCGGTGCCGCTCGGGAGATACGATTGCACTTCGGGCAGAGTGAGTGGCAGGGCGGCGGCCGGCAGCGGAAGCGCGAACCACGTGTGGCCTTCGCTCTTGTAAGTGACAGGCGCGGACGGGACATCATCGTTGCGGACGAGGGAAGCGCGCAGATAATCGGCCTCAGTGACCCAGGCGATGGGAAATGGTTCTCCCCAATAGCGCTGGCGCGAGAAAAGCCAGTCGCGGAGCTTGTAATTGACCGTGGCCTTGCCGATGCCCTTGGCGGCGAAGTCGGCGGTGATTTGCTTCTTGGCATCGTTCCAATCGAGGCCGGTATGCGGGCCGGAGTTGATCAACTTGCCATCGGCAATGAACGGGAGCTTCTGGTCGGGTTTGCCTGAGTCGATCACTTGGATGATCGGCAGCTTGAATTGGACGGCGAAGTCGTAGTCGCGTTCGTCGTGGGCGGGCACGGCCATGATCGCGCCGGTGCCGTAGCCGGTGAGGACGTAGTCGGCGACCCAGATCGGAATGCGGGCGCCATTGGCGGGATTGATCGCATACGAACCGGTGAAGACACCGGACTTTTCTTTGGCGAGATCGGTGCGCTCCAGGTCGCTCTTGGCGGCGGCTTTTTTCTTATAGGCCGCAACGGCGTCGCGCTGTTCGGGCGTGGTGAGCGCGTCGGTGAGCGGGTGTTCAGGCGCGACAACCATGTACGTGACGCCGTAAACGGTGTCAGGGCGCGTAGTGAAAACCTTCAGGTCGCCCAGCTTGGCGTTTTCGAGCTTAAAGAGTAGTTCGGCACCTTCGCTGCGACCGATCCAGGCTTCCTGCATGCGCTTGGTCGAGTCCGGCCAGTCGACGTCCTTCAAGTCGGCGAGCAGGCGGTCGGCGTACGCCGTGATACGGAGGACCCATTGGCGGAGATTTTTGCGTTCGACGGGGAAGCCACCGACTTCGGATTTGCCATCGACGACTTCTTCGTTGGCGAGAACGGTGCGGAGTTCCGGGCACCACCAGACGGGGCGCTCATCGACGTAAGCGAGGCCGCGTTTGAAAAGTTGCAGGAAGATCCACTGCGTCCACTTGAAGTATTTCGGGTCGGTCGTGTCGACCTCACGGTCCCAGTCGTAACAGAAACCGAGGGCCTTCAGCTGGCGTCGGAAATTGGCGATGTTGTTTTGGGTATTGGACGACGGATGCGTGCCGGTTTTGACGGCGTGCTGTTCGGCGGGCAGGCCGAAAGCATCCCAGCCGATCGGATGGAGAACATTGAAACCTTGGGCGCGTTTGGCGCGGCTGATGATGTCGGTTGCGGTGTAGCCCTCGGGATGGCCGATATGCAGGCCGCTGCCAGACGGGTACGGGAACATGTCGAGCGCGTAGAACTTCGGCTTCGACGTGTCGTTTTCGACGCGGAACGTGCGATTCTTCTCCCAGTTGGACTGCCAATGCGGCTCGATTTGGGTGAAGTTGTAGTCTGTGCTTTGCGTGGCCATCGGAAAATAGAAACCGCCACAATGAAGGAAGCCCACCCCGTGCGTCAATGGCGGCATACGAAGGGAAATTTGCCTGCGGAAAGCCTGCCCGTGTTGTGGCGGGCCTTATTTTTTAACCTCTGAAATATGACAATGCCATCCCGCAGGATTGATGGGCATCCAGACGTCTTTGCCTTGATCAACCAAAGGCGCATATTCGCTCCACCGATAGTCCACCAATGGCTCCAGTCGGAACGTGCAGAGGGTCGTGACCAAAAAAGCGTAGAGCGCAATCGCGGCAACCGCACGACGATAGAAATGGGAGTACAGTTCGAAAACGATAAGCCAGACGAAAAGCAACTGGCTCATATAAAAGTAACGACTATAACCGACTTTGAGATACAACGGCAGCATGTCCTTGTACCGATAAAGCGCGGCGGCGGCAAAGACACCGATGATAGCCAGAAACAACCAACGGGGATGAGCCTCCGCGGATTGTCCCTTCGCTGGCCGACACAGAAAAACCGCCCAACCCGCGACCAAAATTGCAAAATAGGGCAGCACGAATTTCCAAGGATGAACCAGCCACGGACCGCCAAAAGTCAGGCAGAACATACGGAGTCCAATGATGCTGGGAATGGTCAGTAGCGAACCGGGTATGGGCTCCAGTTTGGCGGGAGGAGCTTGGACGACCAACCATACCTGAACGAGTGCGGTGAGGCCCACGATGACGGTGAGCGCGAGACTGGCTTTTGTCCTGCGCTGAAAGGCCCGCCACACAAAAAAGGGTAGCAGCAGCGCGGAAAAAACGCCTGTGAGTCCAATTGCTAACGCCGCAAGGCAATCGTAGATGTACTGACGCGGACGGCTCGCATCTTTTGAGAGGAGGAGAAGCACCAGCGCCAGGGCGAGAACCCATTGGATATTCGTGATGGTTAAAAAAATATCCTGAGGACGGGGAAGAAGCACCACCATTAGGACGAGAAGCGGCTTGCCAGGCAAAGTGATGCGGGCGGAAAAAACCCGGCTGAGAACGACCAACAGGACAAGCAATGCCGCACCATTGAAAAAGGCGGGTGCGTAGAGTGCCTGCAGTCTGACTCCGACGGCGGCAATCAAGCGATCGGCAGTAAGCAGATAGCCGCCGTAAGGCATGAGAAACGCTTTTGCTCCATGCTCGATGGCGCAGGCGTAGAAGTAACCGTCTTCGGCGTAGAATTGTGGCTGCAAAAAACGGTCGGGCATGCGGGCGAACAGAATAAGTGCGGCAGCCGCTAGCGTCGCCCAAGGTACCCAATGACCAAATGCGTTCGAGGGATGGCTCGGAGTAGCTATAGATGCTGGTTGCGTCCCGGATGATCCAGCGAAGTGGCTGGAGCTTTTTTGGCCAGCGATGCGAAGCAGAAGCAGCCAACCCAATGCGAACGCTCCCAAAAACCACGGAGCAGATATAAACAACCGCCTGCTGAAATTGTAGGCCGTTGGCAGGCGGAGAGGCTTTTCAAAATGCATGTAGATGCTGGAGGTTGTGCCGCCCGCGGCTGGGACAAGCTCCATCGTGTCGGATTGTGGCGACAGGGTGACCTGATCCTTGGACTGAAGTTGGTCCAACGGGAAGGACTGAACCACTGCGCCACCCGCGGAGACAATTCTCAGCCGTTCGATTGTCACGCGGCTGGCGACGTCGATGAAATCTAGGCGCAACCCTTTGAGTTTTCCCGACGGAAGCGCGAAGCGGTGCATACTGGCGCGCTCTTGTGCCTTAAGTGTGGTTGTTGACTGGTCGTCGTCGTTAAAACCTCGTCCGAGATTTGCGTAAAAAACAAGAGCGGCGTGCTGGTCCGACTTGATCGTGCATTCGAAAAAATAGCTGTCGTGCGGAATAATGAAGCAGGGAAGGGCGACCGCCGCGGCGAAGAGAAGAACTTGGAGATATTTGTTCAAATGGATCGACGAGATTGCAGGACAATTGGTTTAGGAGCCCAGAGGCATATCGCAAGGTCTCTTATGAGAGTACTGGTGGTGGAAAATGAGTCGGGCAGCGATCGAGCGAAAGTTTTTCAAAATATCGGGTAATAAACTTCATGCTGCGTCGTTTCCTTTTTGAACCAGCAACCAAAGGATACCCCATGAACCGCACGTTTATCATTCCTGCTGCAATTGCCCTCGTTCTTCACGCAATGCTTTTTATTGGGTCAGGCAAACCGCCAACGCCCGGCGCTTCCAAGCCCAAGATCACCTGTGTACTGCCGGCCTTGCCGGAAAAACCGGAGGAGATTTTGTTGAAGAAATACGTAGAGTTGGTTGAGGACGAAAAACCCGTTGTGACGCCCGAGGAAAAGACCGGCTCGGGCAGTAATGAAGAGGCGCCGATCTCAGTGCTGGAAATGCCATCGCCGGGACCGATCAACCCGTTTCAGATCACTCAGGAGCGCATCACGGTAAAACCGGGCACCGGCACCAAAATCCCAAACAGTTTTGCCGGTTTTGGCAAAGGCGACGGCGAAGGGCCTGGCACAGGTATCATTGGTTCGGCTTTTCTCGATAATGCGCCGGTTACGCGACGTCAGACGCCGCCGGCTTATCCGCATGCAATGAAAGTCGCGGGCGTCTCGGGAACCGTCTGGGTGGAATTTGTCGTGGATGAAAATGGCCGCGTGCATGACGTGCGCGTGGTGAAAACCACGAACGACAGTTTCAACGATGCGACCGTGACCGCAGTCTCCACCTGGCGCTTCGAGCCCGGTAAACGCAAAGGCATTCCCGTCCGCTTTCGCATGACCATTCCGATCGTTTTTAACCTGAGCGATTAAACGGCCAGCAAGGTGAGAATCGGCCGTTGCGCTCAGTCGCACAGCCCGCACCGCCAAACGGTGTGGGCTGTTTTTTATGAGACGCCTGTAGTGGTCGCTCAACTACGCCGTCATGCGAAGTGGCCGCTTCATTCCCGCGGTTTGAATTCCGGAATCAAACCGGGACGATTCAACCAACTCCAGTTTCCGGAGCCTTCGCACGTCGAACAGGTTTCGCTGGTCCGTTTCCAGCCGCGTCCACTGCATGCCGAACATTTGATATAACCGGTGCCATCGCAGCGATTGCAGGTTCGTTGAAAAATCGTGTCTGTGCCGGTGTGGTCGCAGCGACTGCAACCGATCTTTCCGTTGCCGCCGCAATCCTCGCAATCCGCGCGCCCGGGAGTGCGGCCACTGCCATCGCACTTTTCACAGTTGTGCAGGGCGCGGAGGATAGACCGGTCAGCGGACGCGCCGCTGATCCGCCGCTGAACGAGGTCGGCAAACATGGCATCGGCCGCCAGGTGTTGTTCCATCGATTCCTGATAGGCGATAGTTTGGGCGAGCTCGAGTGCGCATTTCCCAAAATGCTCCGCTTCCTCGGGGTGGCGCTCAAGCGAGGCAATTGTGAGCGCGTAGCATTTTGCGGCGAGGTCGGAATCGTCGATCGGCGCCCGGGCGAGCAGCACGTCACAAATTTTGGCGGAGAGCGGTGGTTGGCGTTTTTTGACCTGGGCCAGCGCATAGGAATACGCCTTATTGTAATCTTTGATTCCGCTGAAAATCTCGGGTACGGCACGCTCTTCTCCGAGAGACTCGGCTTTGTAATAAAGTTTCAGCGCATCCTGCGGGCTGGACGTTGTGCCAATGCCTTTCTCGGTGAGCTGGGCGAGTTCGAAAATAAGGGCGGCGTTTTCAGGCGCGGCATCGAGCTTGGCGCGGAGGAGGGCGAAGGCGCGCGGGTCTTCATTTTGAAGATAGGCATTTAATAACTCGTTGCCTGCGGGCTCGTCGCCGAGGGCTGCGGCTTTTTCCAGCCACGGAAGCGCGGGTAACTCGTCGCGCGCCTTCCAACGAGCGAGCCAGACGCCGAGGCGTCGAATGGCGATTTCGTCGCCCGCGCGGGCGGCGACTGCCAACTGGTCTTCGGCGGCGAGTTTTCGCTCCCAAGCCTGTTGGGAGTAGTGCGTGGTTGTGGTCCCAGACTCGAAGGCGGCGAGAATGGCGAGCGCCTCCGTGCGTAGGAAGACTGGGCACGGAAGGCCTCCCATGGCGCGCACTTCGGAGGAAATTTCCCGAACTTTTTCGAAGTCGCGAGAACTATCCGCCTCGATGAGAGCATGAAGGAGCGGCCACGTTTTTGCATCGGGATTTTCAAGATAGGCAAAGGCGGGAACCGCTTTCGTCAGTTGCCGAATCTCTGGGTCATCGGCAGAAACGACTGCGGAAAGTACGAGGGCAGGTTTTAGCTGGTCCGCGGTGGGATGCGAATTTTTGGCGATTTCCGTGGTTTGTGCACGAAGCGACTTAAGCGCTTCCTCGGCCGCCTCCGGATTTACATCGCGGAGCAATTTCAACAGCTCGCCATCGCTCTGGCAAAACGTGATCAGGGGCTTTTCGTAAACGGTATTGTATGCCTCCACGATCTCCTCGTCGGAGGGAAGTTTGAGCGCGCGCAAACGGTGAAACAGGGCTGTGACTTCGCGTCGATCTCCACGGTCCAGGCATTGGCGGGCGGATTGCTGCTCGCGGGCGAGGTCGAAGCCAGCTGTCAGCTGGCGGGCCTTTGCCATGAAATGGGCGAAAAGCTCGATGCGTTTGGCGATCCAAGCATGTTCGGCAAGGGAGGCATCTGGCCTTTTTGTGATTTCGTCAGCCTCCTGACGAAGCGCGGTGACGACCTCCTTTTGAGTTTCGCACCAGTTTAGCTTTTCGGCGATGCCTGCCAGCAAGCGAGGGATTTCTTCGCGAGCCAGCGCCAGTTCCTTTTCTCCCTCAAGTCGCTCGGCGTCTTGCTGTCGTTGAATTCGGTCGCGATAAACCTCGATTCCCTCCCAGGCAAAAAGGGCCAGCACGACCAATGTGAGCATGGCGGCGGCATAACGCCATTTCCTGGTAGATGGCGGTTTTGCTTTAACGTCCGTTGGTTTCGGGGCGGCCGTGGTCTGCGGGCCGGGTTGCAGCGCTTGCCAAGCTGTCTCCAGCAAGGCCCGGGACTGGGCGATCTTGGCGGAGAGATCGTCGTCAGGAGCCTGCGCGGCGAGGCGATCGAGCCGCGCTTTTTCCCGCGCGTAGGCTTCGAGTTGTTCGCCAGGCGTGGCGGATGTAGAAAGTCCTAGGGTTTGGAGAGCGGTGGAGCGTTCCATCAAGTTGAAGCGGAGCCGCGAATGAACCGTGCGCCGACGGTTTTGCAAGCGGTCGAAGCAAACTTTTAGGTCGCCGTCTTACTTGCGCAATTGCCAGATCTGTTTCGCCTTTCGAATTGTCTCAGCGAGGACGTTTGGAGTGAGCGCTTGTTTCGGGTCATCGCCGATCCCGTGATTGGGCGAAACGTGGGCCTCGATGCACAAACCATCCGCTCCATAGGCGACAGCGGCGAGTGCGCACGCGGGCACGTACGCAGCCTTGCCGACCGAATGCGAAGGATCGACGACGACCGGTGCCCAGGTTTTTTCCTTTAGCAAAGGAGTGATGCTTTCGTCGGGATGGTTGCGATATCCGTCGAGCGTGGGAGAGGTGCCGCGCGGACAGAGAACGATGTTGGGATTGCCAAAACTTACGATGTACTCGGCCGCGGAAATAAATTCGTTGAGCGGTCCCATGTGCAGGCTGCGTTTGAGCAATACCACGGTGCTGCGCTCGGCCACGGCGCGGCCGATGGAGCGCAGCAGCGAGTAATTGAGGGCGTTGCGCGCGCCGACCTGCAACATGTTCACTCCTGCATCGAGCGCGAGTTTGAGCTGCTGCTCGTCCATCACCTCGGCGTCGACGGGCAACCCGGTGCGGCGCTGGGCCTCCAGCAGGATTCCAAGCGACTTCACATCGCCTTGAAAAGCATATGGGTTGGTTCGTGGCTTCCATACGCCGCCGCGCAGCACATTCGCGCCAGCCTCCTTCACCGCCTGGGCCGTTTCATAAAACAACTGCGGATTTTTTGGATCGATCGTGCATTGTCCGGCGATGACGAGCAGTTCCTTGCCCAGTATCACACCGCCAATTTCGATTTGATGCGAAGCGAGATCGGAACGCAGGTCCATGAGCTTGTGCGGCGACTGGATTTTGTCGACGCGATCGATATAGCTAAGTCCCTCGAGCCGGTTGATCATCAACTCATCGCGTTCGTCGCCCACGATCGCGTAGATCGAGCGCACAGCCCCGACGATGGTTTGAATGCGACAGCCGAACTCCCCAACGATTTGGGTGATCTCGGCGACTTGTTCCGGTGTCAAACGGTTGGCTTTCGGAAGGATCATGGAGGAAATTTCACCAACCGCCCGCCAACGGCAAGTCGCGCGGCTAATTTCCTGTCGCCAACGCAGGGTAGGTGAAGAGGAAAAAGTGCACCGTGTTTAGCGCGAAATGGGCGAGGATGCTGGCTTCGATACGTCCAGTGCGTTGGTAGATCCAGCCGTAGCCAAAGCCGGCGACTATCGCCAAAGCCACGTAAGCCCAGCCGCCCCAGAAATGCGCCAGCCCGAACAAAACCGACGCTATCGCCAAGGCGGTTGCGCGGCCCCCGCGCCAGCGTGACCACGATTTTTGCAGCTGAGTTTGGATAAAACCGCGAAACAGCGCTTCCTCGGCGGCGCAGACGAACAACAGATTAACTATCAGCCAGAGCCACGATTCCGCTGGAAACTTTGGCGCGAAACGAACGTAGCCCATGGCCAGCGACAATATCATCAACACGGCGACCAGCGCGGCCGTCCAGGGCAGCCAGGTGGCGAACAGCGTTTTCCAGTCGCGAAGCCGTGCGATGCGTGTGTGGCACCACCCGAGGACGAAAAGCCCAACGAGAGTCTTGTCGTAGTTGAGGTAAAGTGTGAAGGGCCGCGCGTCGGGTGTGAATCGCACCTTGTCGATAACGAGTGGATTATGAAAACCTGGGAGCTTATGCAGCATCAGACCGACCGCCATGGCCAGCAAGGCAGTCGCCGCCAGCCCAACTTGCCAGGGAGCCCGCGCTTTTTGAAACGCCAACACGATTCCGGCAAACGCGACAGCGATCGCGGCGCCGGCGGTTGTCACCACGCCCTCGCTGAAAGCAACAACCAACGACGACAGCCAAAGTCCCAGCCAAAGTTGTTGGCGGAATTTTGGGGAGTTTTCGTCGCCGCCGGCCCACAATGCGACGATGGCGGTGGCGAGGAGGATAAAGGTGAGGGTCATGCTTCACGGTGGAGTTTATTGCCCGCGAGTGGCAATGGCGGTTTGTCACGCCCCTTGGGCATCGGATGCTTCTTTTACCTTATTCCCACTTAATTCCTCCGAGCGGCCTCCGATAAGTGACAGGTGAGTGGCACCTCCGTAAATACCCCTAGTCGAAGAGAATTCCAAAATCCGGCGGATCGGCCCGTTTTGGCGTTGGGTAAGGTGCGTCGACACTGGACCTTACGCAAAGGAGTGCTGGCGCTGGCCATTGGGGGTGTTGCACTTTCGATCATGTTCATGGGGGCACTCGGCTGGTGGACGATGGAACGCATGTACGTCCGTGGTATGAATGAAAGTACTCGCGCACTGGAAACGATTCAGAAAGCGATCGGCGAGGAGGTGAACGATCTTCAGAAGGGGCTTCAGTTGATGGCGCAGGAGCAGGCAGACGTTTTTGAGGTCAAGGATCTCGGGGAAAAAATCGCGCCGGTGCTTGAGCTGCCTTTGCGAAGTTTGAAATGCCATGTGACCGCGACCATTCCTGATAAGGCTCAGACTGGCGCGACCTCTTGGATTTACGAATACCTGAAGAGCGGAGGAAAACCCGGCATCTATTTTTTCGGTCCGTCCATCTATCTGGTAAAAAGTGTGCCGAGTTCCTGGGCCGGTGGCCGGTATACGATTGTCAGCTGGATTGAGCTCACTGAAAACCATCAGTTCGTCGATTGGATCAAGGCTCGTTTTGAAAATGAAGCGACGCTCTTTATCGGCGATACCCAGGCGTCCACCACCATCATGCGCGACGGCAGGCGGGCTATTGGCACGCGCGTTGCCAATCCCGAAGTGGAAGACATCGTTTTGGGACAGGGCAGTGAATTTCATACGATCAACCGGATCGGCCGTGATCGCTACAGTTCGGTCTACTGGCCAATTGAGGCCCAAAACGGAAAAGGCATGTACTTCACCGGACGCAACGCGGAGGAAATCATTTCCATGCGCGAAACCATCCGCTGGGCCTCGTCCGCAATTGCGGGATTGTTGCTTGTTATTGGATGTATTTTGGGGTTCGTGGTGGCGAATCAGATGGTTGGCCACATTCAGAAAAACGTCGCCATCGTAGCCGAAGCGGGCAGGGAGGTGAAAATCGCTTCCGCCCAGATGGTGGAGATCAGTCGCAACCTGGCCGATGGCGCCACCTCGCAGGCGGCCAGCGTGGAGGAAACGTCATCGTCGCTCGTCGAAATCGACGCCAGCAATCGCTCCAATATCGAAGCGGCGCAGCGAACCGATGTCACCACGCAATCCGTGGTGGGATCCGTCGGTTCCGGCATGGCGAAAATGCAAGAGCTCAGCCTGGCCATGAACCGGGCGGACGAACTGAACCAACACACGCGGGAAATCATCAAAACGATCGATGAAATCGCGTTCCAAACCAATATACTCGCCCTAAACGCCGCCATCGAAGCAGCGCGTGCCGGTGAAGCCGGCGCCGGTTTTGCCGTGGTCGCCGAGGAAGTCCGCACGCTCGCGAAACGCAGCGCCGAAGCCGCCCGCGAAACCGAAGCAAAAATGTCGGCCGCTTTGCAGGAACAGAAAACCGCCCAGACAGTGGGTGCCGACGCCGCGCAGGCTTTTACCACCATTCATCAGGACATTCAAAAAATGGCCGAGATGGTCAAAGGCATCGCATTGTCGACCCAGGAACAGGGCAGGGGTGTGGCGGGTTGCTCGCAGGCGATGCAATCGGTCGACCAAAAAGTACAAGCCGTCGCTTCCGCAGCCGAGGAAGTTTCCTCAACCGCTGGAAACCTCCAAGGGCACGCGGAATCGTTGCGCGAGGCTCTCGACGAATTGGAAAGCTTTGCCGGCGGATCGACTACGCTGGGTTAACGAACGGTCGGGAAATTTGTTGGGTGGGTGTTGCTTTACCTCGCGGCCGAACCAGTCCGTTGTGTCGGCACAACTGGAGGGCCGACTTCCACGTCGGCCACATTGCATGAGCCAACGATCGACGTGGAAGTCGACCCTCCATCGCAAATACTTGGGGAATTTGGTTAGTGCAGCCGGTCCTTCAGGTAGCGGTCGATTGCTTCCAGAATTATGGGTTCACGGGCGACTTTATGGCCGCGAGGTTCCTGATCCAGATGGTAGATGAACGGACTTTTCAATTCGCTCAGGCGGCGGCGCAGGATGTCCATTTGGTAAAGGGCCTCGGGGGCTTCGGTGCAATTAATGGTGAGAAAGAGCGGAAGAGTGGGATTTTGCAGGTAGTCGAGCGCACCGTGTTGTTTCCAAACGTCGGCCGACTTTTCCAGCGTGCCCCACGCTTTCTCGTAGCGTGGAATCATGTGGTCTTCGGGCAGCAGATCGAGGTACGTGAAACGGCCGGACATGATCACGCCGCCTTGGACGGCGCTGTCGATGGAGAGTTGTTCGCCATGGCCTTCGAATTCCTGCATGCCCGCGGTGGTCACGAGCATGAGAGCCATGCCGCTGCCGCGGGAGAAGCCCACCGGCACGATCTTTTCGTCCAAGGCAAGGCCGCGGGCGGTGGCGCGAAGCGTGCGCACGGCGGCTTTGATTTTCCAGGCGCATTCCGGCATGGCGTCGATCCCCTTGTAGGGCGCGGCTACGGGATGATCGGCCATCGCGACGGCAAATCCTTCCGTGGCCTCGCCGTCGAGGATGGTGTCGTTGCACGCGGAGAGGGAGACGTTGCCCATGCGATCCTTGTTATCGCAGGAAAATTCCAGCACGATACCCGGAGCCTTGGCGGGGTTCGATGGATAGATCAAGTCGAGGCAGAGCGTTCGCCCGGCATCGCGGTAGTAAACGATATCGCGCAGCAACCGATGGCCGGAAGGCACGATGTAAACGCGGCTTTGGTCGATGGCGATTGGTACGGAAAACTTGCCGACACGAATGTCGTCGCGAAGTTTGGCCAGATCGAGATTGAGGGCAGGGAGGCGAGTTTTAGGGTCCCGACCGAAGTCGATCGCGACCACCTGACAACCCTGTGCGAGCAGGTCACTGACGATGGCGTCGTCGGAATCCGTGCCTGCGCGCGGTGCCGCAAGATTTTGCAGGTAGAGAACGGTTGGAAGCGCGGAGGCTTCGGTTTTGTCGGCAGGGCGAGCCGGTACGTGCACAGTCAGGGGGAGCTCCTTGCCGGTGATGGCGCTTGTCCAGGTTGGAAGAGTGGATGCGGCAATGGACGAACCGGATGCGAGAACTAAGAATGAAACGAAAAACGCGCTGCGGCGCATGAATGATATCGGTGAACAAGTGTGGCACATGCAGGAAATGTGACGCTACGTTCTCCGAGGAGATTTTGGGGTACAAGATGGAAGAATATGGCGCCGGCGATTTTTCGAATGTCGGAACGTTTGCAGAAAAGCCATGCTGACAGTCACCACTGGGAAGAGTTGCGTTTGGGCGACTGAGGCCTCGTGGAAGTTAATCTGCGCAGACGGGCAACGACCGACGCGGCGGGATCGGCTTTTGCCTGGAGCAGCATCGCGGCGACGGGTTTCCGATACTTCGGATCCTTTTGAAATTCGGATAACACCGAGATTGCCCATGCCCGAATCATGGGACGCCGATTGGAAAAACATTCCACGAAGTAGGGATAGACTGCGTCGCGCACCGTGTGAGGACAGCCAGTCCCGGCGAAGAGCTGGCAGAGGTTCAATCGCGACGCCCAATGTGTCATTTCCTCGGCGCAAAGCGCGAGGCGTTCGAGATCGGCTTCGCTTAATTTTCCCTCAAGAGCGTGTCGCTTGAGCAACCACACCGCCCGCCATGCGATATCAGCATCCAGTTGTCGCATCGCACTAATCGCTCCGGTGACGAAATCTGAATCGTCGTGATGGACAGCGTAAATTCGTTCGAGCGCGCCGACTTTTAGAGAGTCTTTTGCTAGCAAATCGAGCAGGTTGTTCATAGCCGTGAGCCTTGGTGCATGACCAAATGGTTGCAGCGTTGTGCTGCGACCCTGCTTCTTTCGCGACGGCGGCGCAAGCAATCTCAAATCGGCTAACACGCATCACATGGTGTTTCACGGCGGAACCCGTTATTCTACCGACACCCTATGCTCCACCAGCTTTCACGCTCCTGTTTCCGTCTCATTGTTCTCATGTCGCTCGTGGTCGTCCGACTGCCGGCACAGACGGCCACGTTGAGCATCGATGTCACGCAATCCATCCGCGTTGTCGATGAACGCGTGTTCGGCATCAATGCCACGATGTGGGATGGTCAGGCCGGGAGCGCGCAAACCATCTCGCTGGTTGCAGCCGCGGGCATTCGCACGATTCGCATACCGGGTGGCTCCCTTTCCGACGAATATCATTGGCGGACGAATACCAATCTGGCCAATATGTGGACTTGGTCCTCGGGCTTCAACAATTTCTCAAACCTGATCACAGGAGTAAACGCCCGGACCTTCGTCACCGTCAACTACGGCACGGGCACACCGGAGGAAGCCGCCGCCTGGGTCGCTTACGCCAACGCCAGTTCGAGCCTTCTCGGCACCGCATCCGACGTGGCCCTCGGTACCGACTCGAAGGGATACAACTGGCAGACCGCCGGCTACTGGTCGAACCTGCGAAACTCCCCAATGCTCGGCGCGAACGACGGCATGAATTTTTTGCGTGTCAGTCGGGCTACGCCTTACGGTTTGAAATATTGGGAAATCGGCAATGAATGCTACGGTACTTGGGAAACGGATCAACAGGCTGTCGCGCACGATCCCTACACCTACGCGACCCGTGCGAGGGACTACATTGCGAAAATGAAAGCCGTGGACCCGACGATCAAAGTCGGCGTCGTGGCCGTAGCGGGCGAGGATGAAAACGCCAACAACACCAATCATCCAGCGACAAATCCGCGCACCGGCGTCGTGCACAATGGCTGGACGCCCGTCATGCTCACCACGCTCAAGAACCTCGGCGTCACGCCCGATTTTCTGATCTACCACCGTTACGAACAGGCCCCCGCCGTGGATCAGCCCGGTAATCCCGAGGGCGACGCGAAGCTCCTGCAGTCCGCGCTGACCTGGCCGCAGGATGCGGCAAAATTGCGCCAGCAACTCACGGACTACCTCGGCGCCGCCGGCGCGAATGTGGAAATCGTCGTCACGGAAAACAACTCGGTCTACGCCAGTCCCGGCAAGCAGACCACGAGCCTCGTCAATGGATTGTTCCTTGCCGACAGCATCGGCAATGTATTGCAGACCGAATTCAACGCCCTCATCTGGTGGGCGCTTCGCAACGGTCCCTCGAATGGCAACAATAACGCAGCCGCGCTGTATGGCTGGCGCAACTACGGCGACTACGGCATTCTCACCAATGTCCCCAGCCCCACCTTTGCAGGCGCTCCCACCACGGCTTACGAACCATATCCTACCTACTATGTGATGAAGCTGCTCTCTTACTTTGCCCGTGGAGGCGACACGGTTGTGCGCGCGACGAGCACCAACACGCTTCTTTCGGCCTACGCGGTCAAGGCCGCCGACGGTTCGCTGCGTCTGCTGGTGATCAACAAGGACCCGGTAAACACTTACACCGGCACGATCGGCCTCACGGGGTTTACGCCCGGCACGAATGCCACGCTCTACAGCTACGGCAAAACCCAGGATGACGCAGCCAAACCAACCGGCACCGGCTCGACCGACGTCTCAGTTTCGGCTCTGACCATATCTGGCAGCAGTTTCAACACGACCTTCGCGTCCTACTCGGTCAACGTCATTTCCTTGCCGGCATCAACCGGTTCGTCGTCGAGCAGTTCCTCTTCGTCGAGTTCATCCTCCACCAGCAGTAGTTCGTCCTCTTCCAGTTCCTCATCGAGTTCTTCCAGTTCGTCGAGCAGTTCGTCATCCTCAGGTTCTTCCTCCGGCGTCGGGCCGAGCAGCGGTCCGACATCCGGCAGTGGCGGCGGCGGCGGACCGGGACTCTGGTATTTCGCCGCATTGGTTGCCGCGGCCGTGCGACACTTGAGGAAGTGCACATCTTCCCCGCGTAGCCCGGCAAGACGACCGGTCTCGAAACGAGAGCCACGGTCTCGCCGGTTTTCGTTGCTGGTTTATGTGGAAGAATATTGGCAGAAAAATCATCAAAACTGCCGTTAGGTCCAAAACCGCGATTGCCTAACTCACTGGAATCCCGTATCTCTAACGCCATCGCACCCCCTGGATCCGCCATGCGACCTCACAAAACTTCAATCCCTGATATGCCAACGCTTCGTCCGGCATAATACACTGTTCGGCAAATGAAAGGCGTCTCTATCGCGTCGCTAGTTTTCGCCGGGCTGCCGCTGGTCATTTATCCGGTAGTTGCGCTGGCGGATATTATGAGTCTCGCAGGACAGTCATCAGGCGCTGAATCTGTCATGTTGAGTGTCGTTGCTACGACCTGTCAGATCGGCTCGCTCCTGTATCCAGCCGTGTATTTCCTCTGCCTTGCATTGTACCGGAAGAAGATGAAGCAGGATGAGCAGAAAAGCGCTTTTTGGTTTAGCCTTACACCCATGGCAGTCCTCCTTTTTCTATTTGCGATGTTTTATCTGTGGTCACGCGTGGACCATACAGCATGGGCGCCTTAAGACGGAGCCGAACCAGGCGCTCCCCTTTAGGTAAAATCAAGGGGTAAGTTTGATTTTGCCGTCAGGGGGGAGAGGGGCGAGTCCGAGAATGGGCCTCCAGCTCGTCGGAGGACGAGCCCCGGGGGGCAGGATGTAGCAGGTGGTTTTGGTTACATGAGATGGATATGGTTTTGGCGCTTTAACCAGGAGCCCGGTCCTCCGCGACGATCCCCATGAGTTGGTCCAGCTTTTGAGGGCTGGCCCGGACGATACTTAAAGGGCGGTAAGACCGGGAGGCCCGCCGTCGGGGCTTTAAAACATACAGTTGAGCATCAGCGAGGCTGTGCGGAACGGCTGGTGGCCCTCAAGCGGCGGGTTTCCCGGAAAAGCAAAAGTTAATGTCGGCTAAAATAGATCAAGGAAGTGGTTTAGGCGGCGGAGCGGAAAACGCGCTTCGGGTCGAAGGGTTGGGGCGAGCGTTCAAGGCCGTGGAGCAGTTTGAGGAACTTGCGGGCGACCGCGGTCATGGCTTTGCCGCCGCACATGCCGGTGTCGCGTTTGGCGTGGTAGTATTGCCCGTAGAGTTGTCCGTGCACGACGCGTTTGAGGACGGCTTGGGCGAGGACGTGGCGCAGGCGGGCGCGGCCGCGTTTGGCTTGGCGGAGCTGGCCTTGCATGGTGCCGCTTTGGCGGGGCCGCAGGTTGAGCCCGCCGTAGCGCCAGAGTTGGCGCACGTGGGCAAAGTCCCGGAGCGGTCCGGTCTCGGCGAGGACACGGGCGAGCATGAAGGGGCTGATCAGGTCGGGATGGGCTTGCAGGCGGGTGGCGCCGCGGGCGCGCAGGCGTTCGACCAGGGCGATCATTTGCTGGCGGGTGTTGGTTCGGCGGGTGCGCAGCACGGTGAGTTCGGCAAAGAGGGCGCGCAGGTCCTCGGCGAGCAGGGCCAGCCAGTCGGGGTCGGAGTCGATCAGGGCGCAGCGCTGGGCGTCGGCGAAGAGTCGCTGGATGGTCTTTGGGCCAACGTGGTGGTTGCGCAGTTTGGCGGTGCAGCGTTCCAGGCCGTCGGCGAGGATCGCGGCGGCGTTCAGGCCGTAGAGTGCGATCGTGGCTTGGGCGGCGCGGCCTTCGAAGAGCCAGTCGTTTTTAAAGCTCAATTCGGGGAAGAGCGAGAGGAGCAGTTTATGAATCCTGTTTTTACAGCGGGTGGAGTCGCGTTCGAGCCGGTCGTAGCGGGCGTTGAGTTCGCGCAGGAGCAGCCACTCGCCTTGGAGGGGACGATCGGTCAGGGTTTTGTTCCATTTGGCCAATAGTAAAATCGTGCGGGGATCTTTGATGTCGCTTTTGCCGGTATCGTTGTTCTCGACCACTTGCATCTGGTGGACGGCTTCGCCGTTGACCAAGGCGGTGGCGCAGCCGAGTTGGCGGGCCGCGCGCAGCAGGCGCCGTTCGTATCCGCCGGTGGGTTCGCAGAGGATGCGCACGCCGCCAAGGCCGTGCTGGCGGGCGTGGGTGTTGAGTTGTTCCAGCCATGAGAGGATGGCCTCATTGCGATTGGCGATATGGCCTTGGTGCGCCTGGGCCCCGAGTTCACCGTACCAGTCCAGTGCTTTTTGCCCAACGTCGACGGCGATATCCCAGCGAGTTTCCGGTTGCCCGGAGTGCGTTCTGCCATTAAGTGCTTTGTTCGTTATCATTGTTAGATTGCGGCTCCGGCTAAGGAGTGCCGGTTACGTGCTTGTCACCGTCCAGTCCATGCCGGGGCCGCTTCCTTATGTTATCTCATCCGCCTATTAGTAGCATACAGCGCAACGCCTATGATCGTCCATTTTCTTTTTATCCCTGCCCGCTGGTACGGCGTGGCTGACCTGTAACGTTGGCTTAAAAACACGCTATGCGCCTCGGACTGATTTTTATCGGTATCATACTTATCGTCGGGGGATTTTCCGGCATCAGGAACAACTCGACATATCGCTTATCCCGGACTTACAGCTCTCGTGAGCTTAGGAGTTTGCCGCGAGAAAAGTGGGGCGACCAGACGGACGATCCAGTGGTGAACTCGCAAGCGATAGGATGGTTAGCGATTGGGTCAGGATGCTTCATAGTGGTCGCGTCGGTTTCAGTAAGACGACTTCGTTTCCCGCGGGCCAACCAACAACGCTCCACTCGAGAATGATCATGATGTCTTGTAGTAGCGGAAAGGGACGAACCAATGCCTGAGGCCAACGGGTAAGGGAAATAGTCGCGGAGAGGGCAGGCTTTGGCGAGCGAAGAGCGCTTACGGAAAGCGATGAGGTCAGGTTTTTTTTAACGGCTAAATAAAGAAAAGGCCGCGGCTTCTGCCGCGGCCTTTCTTTTTGTTCCAAACCGAACGGTTTTGCCCGCTCAGAAATGACCTGAGTTTGTGTAGCTCACGCCTCCGGTCGTGTAGCTGATCGACCAGGTGTCTCCGGTGGAGATGTGCGTGGTTCCGTTGCCATTGGTCGCGGCGTGGAACTGTTTGTTCGTGCCGGCGCCCAGCGTCTGACCCGAGACGAGGGTGAAGGTATACACGAGACCGTTGTGCGCGTTCGTGATCTGCGAACCGATCGTGTTGTACATGCCGTTATAGACTACGCTTTGGGTGGGTTGAATGGTAATGGTCACGGTTAGGGCGGTGAGCGGCGACGTATTGGCCAGAACGAGTGATTGATCGTTGTACCAGCCGGAGAGGTTGTTGGTCACGGAGGCGGTGACACCTCCGCCGCCCGTGCCGCCGCTGCTGGAGGACGAACTCGACGAACTGGAGGAGGACGAACTGCTCGATGAGCTGGAGGAGCTTGATGACGAGGAACTGCTTGAAGAAGAACTGCTGCTGCTGCTTGATGAAGACGAGCTGCTGCTCGACGAGGAACTGCTCGAGGACGAGCCGCCCGAAGTATTCACGGTGAGGGCAATCGTCGTCATGCGCGTGAGCGAGCCGCTGACGCCGGTGACCGTGACGTCGGCTGTGCCAAGGGTGGCGGTGCTACTGGCGGTGAAGGTGACGGTACTTGTACCTGTCGTTGGGTTCGTGCCGAAGGAGGCGGTGACACCGCTGGGAAGGCCGCTGGCGCTTAAGGTGACGCTGCTAGCGAAGCCATTCAATTTGTTCACCGTGATGGTCGACGTGGTGGTCGAACTGCGATTGACCGTTGCCGATGTCGGGTTGGCCGAAAGGGTGAAATCGGCGGTGGTGGTGGCGGTGGAGTAAACGATGCCGCGTCCGTTGGTACCGACGTAACAACGGCCATAGGTGTTGCGATCACCGGTGATGCAAAAGGAGAGGTTGCCGTACTGGTGAGCGTTGTCGTTGATGCGCGTCCACGAGGCGCCGGCGTTGTCGGATTGATAGATGCCCCAGACGCCGCCGATTTTGCCGGTCAGATAAATTGCCGGGTAGGTCTGTCCGGTCGCGGCTTTGCCGAACCCGATGGCGTAGGCAAGATCGACGTTGGAGAGCTTCGTAAAGCTCGCGCCAGAATTGGTCGAGTGCCAGAGACCGCCCGTGGTGGGGGACGTCGCAACTTGTCCCGCCAGCCAGATATCGCCGGCGAGGCCGAAGACGGCTTTGAACTGTCCATAAGTTGGAAGACCGGTGGCGGCCGTGGCCGTGAAGGCTGCGCCATTGTTGGTGCTAACGTAGAACGTGCCGTTGAGGAAGCCATAGAACTTTCCGGCGGTGGCACGGTCGGAACGCACGCTGGCGCTGGCGGGAATGCCGCTCGAAGCGGTCCAACTGGAGCCGCCCGTGGTGGTGTAGTAAACGCCGACACCGCCGGGGCTCCAGACGATGTTCTGGTTGTTGACGCAGGAAACGGCCGCCTGCCCGCCGCTGGTGATGCCGGAAGGTTGGGTGCTGGGCTCGTACCAGTTGGCGCCGCCGTCGTTGGAGAGGGCGATGCTGCGACCGGGGTCGCCTAAAGTGGTGTTACCGCCATCGCCGGTGCGAACGAGGTTGGAAGGCGCGAGCTCCGAAAAGTCGATGCTGCGATTGGTGCCCCAAAGGAGTTTGTAGGTACTGGGTTGTACGGTAGTCAGGCTGGTGTGGTTGAAACCACCGATATCGGCGAGCGCGCTGAGCAAGGGAGAACCTGTGGGCGGACTGATCAGGTCGAGCACGGCGGTTTCCTCGATGCCGAGGACCATGGGCTTGACCGTGAATGTGGCCGTGGTGGCGGGATCCCAGTTGGTGAGATTCGTGCTGCCGTAGAGCGTGGCGCCGGTGCCGTAGAACATGCGGTTGGAGTTGAACGGATCGATTTGGATGTCGTCGACCATCCAACCGTATTTGAGCGCGGGCTCGGGGGCGGAGTAGTTGCCGGGTATGGTCAGCCAGGGAGTGACAGTGACGTCGAGAATGCCGCGACGCGACCAGTTGGGGTAACTCGTGTAGTCCCAAATCTGGCTCCAAGTGGTGCCGCCATTGGTGCTGCGCCAGATGCGGGTGTCGGGCCACCAAGAGTTGAGCGCGCTGACCATGACGGTGGTGGGGACTTGTTTATCGATGGTGAGGCCGCCGTAGCCGAAGTAGGCGTTGGACGTGTCGGTCGAAGGCACGGGGCTGATGCGTGTCCATACGCCCGTGGCGGTGGCGTACTTCCAAACATCGCCGAGGCTGCCGTCGTAGGGGCCGGCCTGATTATTGTAGGTCAGATAGAGAAAACCATTCACTGTATCTAAAACGCCGTGGTGCGGCATGAAACCGGTGGGCTGACCGGCGACGCGGGTCCAGGACGTGCCGCCATTGGTGGACATGTAGAGGCCATTTTGCAGATCGGCGACGCCGACGTAGATCGTTTGGGTGGCGCCGCCGGCAGTGCCGGTGCGTTTGTCGAAGGTGACCCAGAGGACGCCGGGCGTGTGGTTGAGGTAGTCGTTGATGTCGCTGGCGGATTGCACGTAATTGCCGGCGTTGGGGAAACTCGTGATCTTGCTCCACGTGACGGCGCCATCGGTGCTTTTCCAGAGTCCGTTGCCGTCGGAAGCGGCGTAATAAAGGATGTTGTCGTTGTTGGGATCGTATTGGAGACGTTCGCCCATGCCGCGGCCGGGCATGTTGCCGCCGATTTTGAATGGCATCTGCGTTTGTGACCACGTGGCGCCTTGATCGGAAGAGCGGAGCATCACGCCGTTGGAAGGATCCCACGTGTTGGTGTACATGCCGGCGGCAACAACGACCTTGTTGGCATTGAGCGGCGAGGCGGCGATGCTGGCGCAGCCGAGCAGATGCCAGTCGTCCCAACCGACCCAGTCCATGAGTGGGATCCAAGTGCTGGTGGCTTGATTCCAACGGTAAGCACCGCCGATATCGGTGCGTGCGTAGATGACATTCGCGGAAGCCTGGCTGAACACGACGGCGGGAACATAACCGCCGCCACCGATCTGAACGTTCTGCCAGGTAGCGGCATGCGCGACGAAAGCGGTGAGGAAAAAGCAGAGCAGGGCGAGCAAGCGCGCGCAGGACGCGCGAAGCGAGGGAACGGCTTTGGGCAGTTGCATGATTTTGGGGGTATTTAAGGGTTCGACAGACGAACCGCGGGCCCTGACCTCGCGCCGGAAACAAGGGTAGAATCCGTGGAATGAGGCTCGAACAAAGCCCAGATTTAGCATTAAATCAAGGGCAAAGGGCGGAACTGGGGGCAGTCGCGCCGCCAGCGCGACGAGCGAGGAGACCGTTGAGGAATCCGTTCACTGGGCGCGAAAAATTTGTCCTCGGATTCCGCCTGTAATTCGAACTCAGCGAAGAATCTGTTGAGGCAGCGCGAAAGCTTCGCGCGACACGCTCCGTTGAAATTTTTGGGCAAGGCATTGTAGCGGGAACCGCGCACGTTCGATGGTGTCGGCAGGCGGACACATCACCTTCGCGACAGAGCTCGCGTTTTAAACGCGCGTTTTTTTGTGCCCGCGGGCGCCCGCTCGAATCGACGAGCGTGCGTGGAGCACGGACGATTTCGCGCGGCCTTTTCCAATTTGTGAGCTTGCTAATTCGTGCTCGCGATTTCCATCGTGTGCAGAAATTTTTCGCGCCCAAATTTGGCGCTTGGCGGCTTTTTTAGCTGGGGGATTGCCCCGATTCGACGTTCGCGAACGCCCCATTCGAAAAACTTAAGAGCGTGTGAAGCGCGTCTACTCCCTTCGTCAAAAATATCTGTAGCAAAAATCCGAATACAAATTTTTAGCCGGGATTTTTTCAGCTCTTTGACACGTTCGGTAATTTTTCGCGAAACGTTCTGCGCGCGGAGAAAATGAGCTACTGCACAGTGGATTGCGTGTCGCTGAGGCCCGCATGCAAACGCTCAAAAAAATTGTTGGCCCGTTAGTTTTAGTTTTTGCGACTCTTCTCGCACGAGTCCCTGCGCAGGCGGCCACGCAGACAGTCGAAGTTGGAAAGTCGGTGACGATCTCCGTGTCGGCCGATGGTGCTGCTCCGTTCAGTTATCAGTGGAAAAAAGACGGCGTGAATATCACAGGCGCGACCAACGCCAGCTACACGATTGCCTCGGCGTCGACGTCGAGCGCGGGCGTTTACACGGCGACGGTTTCGAACTCCTATGGCTCGACCGTTTCCGATAATGCGGTGATTGCGATTGGCAGCGCCGCAGTCACGGCGCCGACGATCACGACGCAGCCGGTTGCATTGACGGTTGTGCAGGGCAGTGCAGCGACCTTCAGCGTGGCAGCGAGCGGCACTTCGCTCAGCTACCAGTGGAAGAAGAGTGGCGTCGCAATTTCTGGCGCGACGAACAGCAGCTATACTATTTCAAACACCACGCTCGCGGATGCCGGCAGTTACTCCGTGACGGTATCGAACACGGCGGGCACGGCGACCTCGCTGGCGGTTGCGCTGACGGTGAACGCGGTTGCCGTTGCGCCGACGATCACGACGCAGCCGACATCTCTGACGGTCGCGCCCGGCGCTTCCGCGAATTTCTCCGTCGTGGCGAGCGGTTCGTCGCTTTCTTATCAGTGGTCCAAGAACGGCGTAGCGATTTCCGGAGCCACCAACAGCAGTTGCACGATCGGGTCGGCCACAACCAGCGATGCGGCAAGTTATTCGGTGCGCGTGAGCAACTCTGCAGGCGCCGTCACTTCCTCGACCGCCACGCTCACCGTGAGCGCGAGCGTCACTGCGCCGTCGATTACGACGCAACCGGCTCCGCTCACCGTCACGCAGGGCAGCGCGGCCACGTTCTCCGTCGCGGCAAGCGGCTCCTCACTCAATTATCAATGGTATAAGGGCAGCGTGCCAGTTGCCAACGGCACGGGCTCCAGCGTAACGCTTCCAGCCGTCACTTCAGCCGACGCGGGCAGCTATTACGTGATTGTGAGCAATTCCGCCGGTACCGCTGTTTCGCTCGTCGTTGGTCTCACGGTGAACGCCGCGGTGGTCACCGCCCCGACGATTGCAACGCAGCCGGCTTCGCTGACTGTGACGCAGGGCGCGGCCGCCACCTTCACCGTCGCGGCGAACGGCACGTCGTTGAACTATCAATGGTATAAAAACGGCGTCGCGATTTCCGGCGCTACAACCATCTCCTACACCCTAGCTTCAACGGTGCTCTCCAGCGCGGGCAGTTACACGGTGGTCGTTTCGAATACGGCCGGTTCCGTGACCTCGTCGGCGGCGACGCTCACCGTGAATGCGCCGGTGACCGCCCCGGCAATTACCGCGCAGCCCACGCCGCTGACGGTAGCGCAAGGCGGCTCTGCCTTGTTCTCCGTCACAGCAACCGGCTCCTCACTGAGCTATCAGTGGTATAAAGGCGGCACAGCGTTGAGCGGCGGCACCAGCAGCAGCTTCACGATTGGTGCCACGAGTCTGTCTGACGCGGGCAATTACTACGTGATGGTGAGCAATTCCGCCGGCACGGTCACGTCGTCTGTCGTCGGCCTGACGGTGAACGCCGCCGTGACGACCGCCCCGGCAATTACGAAACAGCCCACCGCGGTGACCGCAACCGCAGGCAGCGCAGCCACGTTCACCGTGACCGCCAGCGGCACTCCGCTCAACTATCAATGGTACAAAGGCGGCGCGGCACTCGCCGGCGCCACCAGCGCCACCTACACGATCGGAGCTACCGCTTCGTCTGACGCGGGCAACTATTACGTGATCGTGAGCAATTCCGCCGGCACCGCGGTGTCGCTGGTTGTTCCTCTCACCGTAAGCGCTGCTTCAGCCGCTTCGCCAGACTTTGCCGAACTCACGCCTACCTCCTACACCGCGCGTGGACAAAACAGCGCCGCGGAAGCAGTCAGCATGCTCTTCGACGGCAAGACCACGACAAAGTGGGTCGACAACAGCGCATTCACCTGGGTGCAACTCACCTTCGCGTCACCGACCACACTCGAGGCTTACAGCCTCACGTCGGCCGCAGACACGCCGGGACGCGATCCGGTTTCATGGACACTTTCGGGTTCCAACGACGGTGTAACGTGGAACGTCATCGACACCCGCTCGGCCGAAACCTGGGCCACACGTCAGCTCACGCGCGACTTCGTCCTCGCGACAACCTCGGCGGCGTACACCCAGTTCCGATTCAACTTCAACGCGCTCTCGGCGACGGTCACGCAACTGGCTGAAATCGAAATGCACGGTTCCACCGTCGTCTCGGCCAAGCTCACGCCGTCCACCTATTCGGCGCGCGGTCAGGCGGGCGGCAATTATGCGGTCGCAAAACTCTTCGATGGCAGTGCCTCGACGCGGTGGGCCGACTACAGTGCTGCGAGCTGGATCAAGGTTGGCACCTCTGCGCCAACCATCCTGCGCCGCTACACGCTGACTTCGAGCTCGGATAGCGCTAACTCCGACCCGATTGCCTGGACGCTGTATGGTTCGAACGATGGCACCAATTGGACCGTCATCGAGACGCGCACCGGCCAGTCTTGGAGCAGCCGGAAATTGAAACGCGACTTCACGCTCACGACGGCATCGAACAAATACGTTTGGTTCCGCTTCGATTTCCAAGTCGCCTCCGGTTGGACCACCACGCAGCTGGCTGAAATGGAATTGTTCGGACAACAGTAAGACCGAAATTCAGGTCGGCGCAGAAACTAAAAACACGTTTTCTGCGCCGGCTGTTCCTTTGTTAAGGCAAGTTTGGCTCTGTCAGGTAGTTTGTCGTTTAATAGATGACAAACTGCCGGCAGGGCTTTTTAGCAAACCAAGACCGAAGACGCCGAAAAGGGGAGGGCCGACTTCAACAACGGTCGGACGTCGCGAGTTAGTGGTCGGCGTGGGAATCGACCCTGCGGCGGAAGATTTCCAATGAAGAAGCGGCCTGCTGGTGCCCGGCCGCTTTTGATTCTGGCAGGAGGTTCGTTATTTTTTTGCCAGCTGCCGCATGAGGGTCTGCGCGATGGACTTGAAAATAACGGCGACTTCGCTGTTGGGATCCTTGACCACAATGGGTTCGCCGGAGTCGCCACAGGCGCGGATGTCCTCGACGAGGGGAACTTTGCCGAGCAGAACCGTGCCGAGGTCTGCGGCGGTTTTGTCGCCACCGCCTTCGCCGAACACCGTGTGGCGGTTGCCAATTGGATCGACGAAGTAGCTCATGTTTTCGGCGACGCCGAGAAGCGGGACGTTCACTTTTTGGAACATCAGTCCGCCTTTGCGCGCGATCTGCGCGGCGGCGAGCTGCGGCGTGGTGACGAGCACCGCACCGTCGAGCGGGATCGTCTGCACGAGCGAAAGCTGTGCGTCGCCGGTGCCGGGAGGCAGATCGATCAGAAGGATATCGAGTTCGCCCCAGCGCACATTCTGCACGAACTGTTGCACGGTCTTCATGATCATCGGACCGCGCCAGACGACGGGCGTGTTTTCGTCGACGAGGAAACCCATGCTCATGACTTTCACGCCGTGTTTTTCGAGAGGAAGAAGATTGTCGCCATCGACCATCGGACGGCTGTTGATGCCGATCATCAGCGGCACGGAAGGACCGTAGATATCGCAGTCCATAAGACCGACACGGCCGGATCGGCCTTGCGCTTCGAGAAGCTGGGCGAGGGCACAGGCGAGATTGACGGCGAAAGTGGATTTGCCGACGCCGCCTTTGCCGGACGCGATGGCGACGGAGCGCGCGATGCCCGCAGGTGCGGTGCCGCCACCGAGATTTTGCTGGCCGGGAGCGGGCGGCGTTTTGGCGGCGGAGACGGCGATGTCGACGATACTTGATTTCACGCCGGGCTGGGCGAGCAGGCATTTTTCAACCTCGGTTTTGAGGTGCAGCGGAATTTTCGGATCGGAAGTGGTGATCGCGAGCGCGACCTTCGCGACACCGTCGGCGAACGCGGCGGAGCGGACCAAACCGAACGACACGATGTCGCGGCTGAAACCGGGATACTTAACTTGCTTGAGGGCTTCTTTGATCTGGTCGGAGGTCACGGTGGAGATTTTTGAATTGGAAATGTTTTAACGTTGTTAAGAGGGCGTGTCGTGTAAATAGAAATGGCCTGAACTTCTTCACACATACGCAGCAAATTTCTCCATGCAAAAACTCCTACGCTTTTTTTCCGCCTTGGTTCTGGGTGTAGCAGCCCAATTCGCAGTCGCAGCCGATGATTCTGAATATATTGGAAAAGTCATTGTGCCAGGGGCAGGCGGCACTCCGATTCGTGTTTCCGGCAACACCGCTGAACTCGACGCGCTGGCCCGCACGGCTTTCGGCGCACACGGCGAGTACCGTCTGGTGGCTTCGGGCGGTCAATATGAGATTCGTTTTTCCGCCGTCAGCGGAAATTCGGTAAACGTGCAGGTGATTAAGGGTAGTTCGGTAGCGCTCAATCAAAACGTCACCGGCACCAGCTTGCGCAATGCCTTCTTCCGCGCGGGCGACGTGGCGGTCAAAGCGACGAGCGGCCTGAAGGGCTTTTTTGCCTCTAAGCTTGCGTTCGTCAGCAATCGCACCGGCAAGGACGAAATTTACGTTGGCGATCTTTTCATGGGCGAAGTCAGACAGCTGACTCGCGACAATGCGCACGCGATGACTCCGCGTTGGTCGCCGGATGGCACAAAGCTGATCTACACGAGTTATTTTCGGAATTTTCCCGATATCTATTTGATCAACTTGCAAAACAACGACCGCACGAAATTCGCCAGCTTCCAGGGCACCAACAGCGGCGCGCGCTTCAGCCCGAACGGCCAGCGTGTGGCAATGGTGTTGAGCGGCGAAGGAATACCGGAAATTTATTCGAGCCCGGCGAGCGGCAGACCGGTGACACGTCTCACGCGTTCGGACGCGGTCAAATCGTCACCGTGTTTTTCTCCTGATAGCAGCCGCATCGTTTACGCATCCGAACCTGGTCCGAAGTTGTATATCATGTCGGCCGGTGGCGGCGGTGGGCAGATGATAGGCGGAGGACTGGCCACCACGTATTGCGCGGAGCCGGATTGGAGCGTGGGTGATCCCAACAAGATCGCTTACACGTTTCGCGAACAAGGAGGCCATTTCCAAATCGCCGTGCACGATCTCAGCACGGGCAAAAGCGAAAAAGTTTCCAAGGCGGCGTATGACGGTGTCGAACCCTGCTGGCTCGCGGATGGTCGCCATCTGATTTACACGGCGCGTGCAGCCGGCAGCCGGGCCTTGTTCCTGCTCGATACCAAGAGCGGCCGGACGGTTCGCATCGGCAATATAACGGCGGAAAAGGCCAGCGTGCTGAACCCGTAACCACCGGGAAATTATTTTAGGCGAGCGCCCGACAAAAAGGCCGCACCGGATTCCGGTGCGGCCTTTCTCTTATGGTGAATAGCTGAAAAACGAAGCGCCCTGCGCTCAGGCGATGGCGGCGAGGTAATTCTTCTCGGCGGCGTCCCAATCGACGACGTTCCAGAAGGCGGCGATATAGTCGGGGCGACGGTTTTGATAATTCAAATAATAGGCGTGCTCCCAGACATCGAGGCCGATGACGGGCTTGCCTTCGATCCCGGAGACCGCCTTGCCCATGAGGGGGCTATCTTGGTTGGCGGTGGAACCGATCGCGAGTTTCTTGTCGGCTCCAACCACGAGCCAGGCCCAACCGGAGCCGAAGCGGGTGGCGCCGGCCTTGGCGAATTCTTCCTTAAACTTGTCGAAACCGCCAAAAGTGCTGTTGATGGCCTCGGCAAGCTTGCCCTTGGGGGCGCCGCCCTTGCCCGGGCCGAGAATGGTCCAGAAGAAGGAGTGGTTGCTGTGGCCGCCGGCATTATTGCGCACGCCGCCGCGGATGGCCTCGGGCACCTTCGAGAGATCGGCGATCAGGGCATTGACGTCGAGCGCGGCGAGGGCGGGGTGGTCCTTGAGAAAATTATTCGCGTTGGTGATATACGCTTGGTGGTGTTTGCCGTGATGGATTTCCATCGTCTTCGCGTCGATGTGCGGCTCGAGGGCGTTGGGAGCGTAAGGCAGTTTTGGAAGTTCGTAAGCCATGGTTGTTTTCTTTAGTTCGTTTTCTATCTGAGTGAGTAAGATCAACCAGTAGACGGGACCGCGGCGGCGTCAACTCGTCGGGCAAGAATCTTCATGGGCACGAGTTGCGCTAATTTTGGCGGTGGCGTCAGTATAAGTCAGGTTTCTTGGGACCGCTTCAATTTAAAAAACGCCTGGAGCAATTCGAGGCACTCGGGTTCAAGCACACCGCCCGCCGTGAGTTCGAGGTGATGATTGACGCGCGGGAGATCGTTGAGATTGGTCGCGCCGCCGAGGCACCCCATCTTCGGATCGGGCACGGCGTAGCACACGCGTTTTAGGCGCGACATCAGCGTGGCGCCCGAACACATCGGACAGGGCTCCTTCGTGACATAGAGGGTGGCGCCGTCGAGCCTCCAGTCGCCGATGCTGGCGGCGGCCTGAGTGAGGGCGAGCATCTCGGCGTGGGCAGTGGGATCGTGGGCGCCCTCGACGGTGTTGTGGGCGGAGGCAATCACTTCGCCGGCGAGTTCGATTACGCAACCGATGGGCACCTCGTCTTCGCGCCAGGCGTCGATGGCCTGATTGTACGCCAAGCTCATGAAAAACGTATCGTCGCGGAGAAGTTGCGAGGGGAATCGTTTTTCAAAAGGGCAATCGAGCGGCAATTTTGATTCAGGAGAGCTCATGAAGATCGGCGAAATGGGCGAAGACAGGCCGGTTCAACGGAAACCGCCCAGAGGAAAGCCTTGACTTAGGTGGGGAGCTCAAGTGTTACAAGGTGCTTTTATTGCGGACTTTTATTGCATGAACCAAACCTCAGTTGTCACCCAAGCTTTGTATGTCTGACGGCAAAGCGATCGAAGTAGAAGGAAAGATCGTGGCGGTACTTCCCGGCACGATGTTCAAAGTACAACTCTCGAACGGCCACGTCGTTCTTGCCCATATCTCGGGCAAGCTGCGCAAGAACTTCATCAAGATCGCCGCAGGCGACAACGTGAAGATGGAGATGAGCCCCTACGATTTGGAAAAGGCGCGCATCACCTACCGCATGAAGGACGAGCGTCCGGCCAATTTCACGCGTCCGCCCTTGCGGCGTCGCTAAGTTGTCCGCGGGAGCGGCATTTTGGCCATGGCCCGCCTCCGTCAAAAACACGCTGCGGATCTTGAGCGCAGCAAGGCGCCAGGAGGCTTCGTCGAGGACATCGACGGTTACATCGCGTTTCTGAAACTCGAACGCGGATTGTCGCGCCACACTCAGACAGGTTATCAAACCGATCTCGATCAATGCGCCAATTTTCTTGCGCGCAAAGGTGTGACAGATTGGCGAAACGTCACGCCGGCCGAAGTGGAAAGTTGGATTCTTTCATTGAGCGGCAAGGACTACTCGGCGACCAGCCTTGCGCGCAAACTCACGGCGTTGCGCGGACTGGCGCGTCACTTGGTCCGCGAGAATTTGCGCAAGGACGATTTCACGCAGTTGCTCGCCGGCCCCAAGCTTCAGCGGCGCATTCCTGGGACATTGACGGAACTCGAAGTGGAACGATTGCTGACAGCCCCCGCGGGCGGCGACGCGATGGCATTGCGCGACCGGGCGATTTTGGAGCTGTTTTATTCGAGCGGATTGCGCGTGTCGGAACTAAGCGGCCTCACGTTGCAACAGGTCGATTTGAAGGAAGGTTTTCTGCGCGTTTTTGGCAAAGGCTCAAAGGAACGCGTCGTGCCGATTGGCGGCCGGGCGGCGACGGCGTTGGAAACTTACCTTGTCGCCGGCCGCAGTCATTTTGTCAAACCGAAGACAGGCAGCGCGGTTTTCCTCAGCGAACGCGGCACGGCGATTTCGCGTAAGATGCTTTGGGTGCTCGTGAAAAAATACGCGCTGCGCGCTGGAATCACGAAGACGGTTAAACCGCATCTTTTGCGACATTCCTTTGCCACGCATCTACTGGGCGGCGGCGCGGATTTGAGGGCGATCCAAGAAATGCTCGGCCACGCGAATCTCGCGACGACACAGATCTACACCGCCGTCGAAGAAAAACGCTTGGTCGACCACCACGCGAAATTTCACCCACGCAACAAAGGTTGAAGCTTCGTCGGGGAGCACGTTTCATCAGGGAAAATGCACCTGTGGCCTGAATCTCCAGGTGCGATGCTTCTCTGAACCATCATTAAGAATTACTCCTACTGACTGACATCACATGACGTAGATCTTTCGAATCGAAGATTCTACGAACCTATGTTCAAAGATGATAGGGCAGTGCGTATACACCGGAGAAAAGAAGAATCCGTTTGTCATCTATTAAATGACAAACGGATTCGTGCTTCTAAAAGAAAGGCGCCGAGAAATTCCTGGAGTATGACATCAAACGGGGTCCGCGACCTCCGCTAAAATCAAAGTCAAAAGTGCAGTCTGGTGCTGTTGGCCCGAATGCGAGGACGGTGCGGATGTTGATGCGATCTGATAGAGGCAGAGTGACGAACGAGACGCACAATCCATAATGTCGATATCGCCCGTTTTTGGCCTACGGGTCAAAGACCGAACCAATGGCGAGAAGTTAATCGAGGTGAAGATGCGAGGGGAATACCGTTTCATTTTGCAGATCGGTAGGTGGAGCGAGAGTGGTTTTGCTTCCTATTGCGGTCCCTATGACGATTAGTTTCCGGCATTTGTGGGAACGGGCGGTGAGCGATGGTTATTCGCATCAGGCTCTGAGGAGATTGTGAGTAACTTGGACTAGCGTATGTGGATCGAGCGGGTACCAACACTCGGCATGAATCTTCAACCCTCGGAAGAAGCGTATTCCGGAGCGGACACTGAATGGCGTAGCCCGCGGCCCAAGGTTTTGGTGGTGGACGATGAACCCCTCGTATTGTCGGCAGTTTTTGAAATGCTTGAGCGGTCTGGTTATCACGTGGTGTCGGCGCGGTCGGCCGAGGAAGCGGTGGCGAAAATGCTGTTTGAACGATTCGATATTGTACTGACCGATTACCGGCTGGGCGCGAAAGGGGGAGATTTTGTGGCGTTGACGGCGCGACAATCCATTCCACCGCTTCCCGTGGTCATTATGACGGGTCTGATCGAGGAATTGCCGGAATGGCTCCGCGGCGGATCGTTGTCGGTGCCGATCATCCGCAAGCCCTTTCGGCTGGCCGATCTCCTCATGGTGCTGGACTGTGCAATAATGGAGACGGAAGTCGCCGCGTCGCTTCCCAACTAAGCGGAATTATAAGGCCCGCCCAGGACAACAGTTCTGTACCGTAGCTAAACATCATCGTTCTAGTTGCAAGGCATGTGCGGATTTTAGTCCTAGCAGATAGTTTGTAGTCTATTAAATGACAAATTGGCTGGGGACGCCCGAAGGATGGGTGTGGCCACAAAAAAGCCAGCGAGAGCACTCGCTGGCTTGGAAAGGGAGGCAGAGCCTCAATCAGGAATCGGTGCGATTAGAGATCGGTGATGGGTTTGTATACCGGGACGAGCGATTTCATGATCGTCCAGCCGATCAGATAAGCGACGGCGCAGATGCAGAAGATGATGAAGTAACCGGCTTCGCGGCCGTGGAATCCCATCAATGTCATTCCCGTGTTGTGAGCGTGATCGAAAAGGACGCCCGAACCTTTGTTAATGATAAACGAGCCCACGCCGCCGGCCATGCCGCCGAAGCCGGTGATGGTGGCGATCGCTTTCCGCGGGAACATGTCGCCGACGGTCGAGAAGATGTTTGCGGACCACGCTTGATGCGCGGCACAAGCGATGCCGATAATGATAATCGGGAGCCAGTAGGTGTGTTTACCGAGGGGTTGGGCGAAAACCGCAACCAACGGAATGAAGGCAAAAATCAACATGGCCTTCATACGGCCGGCATAAGGATTCATGCCCTTTTTAACCACGAAGTAGGAGGGCAGCCAACCGCCGATGATGGAGAGCAGGGTGATCGCATAGAGAACGAAAACGGCGAATTGGCCTTTGGGATCGGACGACTTGATGCCATACACAGAACTGAGATACGCGGGAGTCCAGAAGAGGAAAAACCACCACACGCCATCGGTCATGAATTTGCCGACCGCGAACGCCCATGTCTGACGGTATTTCAAGCAGGCGGCGAACGACATGCGGTCGTGAGTTGCGTTGCCGGAGGCGGCCTGCACGGCGGCGTCGGTGGCGTGATCTTGTTGGATGTAGGCGAGCTCCGCGGCATTCACACTGGGATGCTGGTTGGGCTTTTTGTACATGAAGATCCAGAAGCCCATCCAAAGAAAGCCGAGCGCACCGATGATAATAAACGAGGCTTCCCAGCCGTAAGCTGCGGCGAGCCGAGGAATCGTGATCGGCGCGGCAAGGGCGCCGACGGTGGCACCAGCGTTGAAGATACTGGTCGAGAACGCGCGGTCTTTCTTGGGGAAGTATTCCGCCGTGGCCTTGATGGCGGCCGGGAAGTTGCCGGCTTCGCCAACGGCGAGCACGAAGCGTGCGAAAATAAAGAGCGCGACGCTAACCGAGGCGATCCGAGCGACATTGTCGACTCCGCCGATAATGTGGCGGGCTTGCTCAAAACCGACGAACCATTCGCCAGCGAGAATACCCGAAGTGGCGATGCCGCAATAGGCGTGCAAGCAGGCGCCGATCGACCAGATACCAATGGCCCAGAGGAAACCTTTTTTGGTGTCCATCCAGTCAACGAAACGGCCGGCGAACGCCATGCTGATCGCATAAAAAATCGAGAAGAGACCGGTGATCGTGCCGTAGTCGGAATCGGTCCAGTGGAATTCCGGAACGATGAAGTCCTTCCAGGTCAGGGAAAGTACCTGGCGATCCAGATAGTTGATGGTTGTGGCGAAAAAGAGGAGTGAGCAGATATACCAACGGTAGTTGGTCTTCTTTTGGGTATCGGGTTGCATGGATTATCGGATTTTGAGGGAGGCGGTCGGTTGGGGGAGATGATGCGTTTGGGGAGGCGTTATGGTTGGGATTTTTTTTCAACCTTCACGTTAATTCGTTCGAGGCCCTCGACGTTCTTGACGATATCATCCCCTTCAACGCCGGCGAAAGAGCAGTTAATAAGGCGGATGTTTTTGACGGGGGACTTTTCGAAGCCTTGCAAATTGAGCACACGGGGCGACGAAGTGCCGGTGACGTTTTCGACTTCGACATTGCGGACCTGCGGGAGCCAGGGACCTTTGGCGCCTTCCTCGTAGTTGAAGTCGACGATCACGACGGACTTGGCGACCCGGCCGACCTGGACGTTGCGGAAATAAACGTCCTCGATGTAGGCGCCGCGCACGGCGTTGGTCTTGAGGCGGAGCGCGTGATCGAGCTGGGGGCTGTCCATGCGGCAGTTTTCGGTGAAGACGTTTCGGCAGCCGCCGGAGATTTCACTGCCGATCACGGTGCCGCCGTGGCCATCTTTCATGACACAATCGCGAATGATGAGATTTTCCGACGGCATGAGCAGACGGCGTCCGTCGTTGTTGCGGCCGGACTTGATGGCGATGCAATCGTCACCGGTATCGAAGGTGGTTTTTTCGATCAGGACATCGCGGCAGGATTCGGGGTCGCAACCATCGTTATTGGAGCCGTGGCTGACGATCGTGAGCCCGCGCACGGTGACGTTGGTGCAAAGCACCGGGTGGACTTCCCACATGGGCGAACGGTTGATGGTCACGCCCTCGATGAGAACGTTTTTGCAGCGGTAGGGCTGGATGAAATTGGGCCGAAGGTAACTGCCTTCGCCGAAGACACGCTCCGAGACGGGAATATTTTTGGCGGCCATTTCGACGAGCTTGTTGCGGGCCTCATTTTGCAGACTCGGTTTGCCGGTTTTGGATTGTTTAAGATTCCAGCTCCACCAGGTCTCGGTCGTGGCACCGCCGTCGAGCGTGCCCTTGCCGGTCACAGCGATGTTTTCCTGACCGTAGGCATAAATGAGCGCGGAGTGGCTCATGAGCTCGGTGCCTTCCCAGCGGGTGAGGACGACGGGATACTTGGACGTGTCGAAGCTGAATTGCAGCGTGGCTCCCTCGGAGACGTGGAGATTGACGTTGCTCTTGAGGTGAATTGCGCCGGTGACGAACACGCCCTTAGGAACAACAACGCGGCCGCCGCCGGCCTTGTTACAAGCCTCGATGGCCTTCGCGATGGCAGCGGTGCTGTCGGAGGTTCCATCGGTGGGCGCTCCGAATTCGGTGATAAGGAAATCGCGGGCGGGGAAGACCGGATCCTTGATGCGGCTGAGGATGCCTGCGACCTTGGCCCAGCCGGTCGGTTCGAGCTTGAAAAGTTTTTCCAGTTCGATGCCGGCGAGGATGAAGGGGCCGACACCTTTGAGATCGTTCGAGATGACGTTTTCGCTTACGTAGTACTCGAAGGTTCCAGGACGGTCGGCGCTGAGGCCGGCGACCTCGCAGCATTGGTTGAGATTAGTTAAACCGTCTTTGCCGGTGGAAATCAGTTTGGCAATGAGGCTCGTGTAGGCCTTGCGGATGGCTGGCACATAACTTTCGGGGAGGTAGCCCTGGTTCACGCCCTTGGCGAAGCTGTAGATGAACATCGAGGAGCAGGTGGCTTCGAGGTAGTTGCCCTTGCGTTTGCCCTGGTCCATGACCTGGTACCAAAGACCGGTTTCGGGATCGGCGTGTTTAAAAACGCCCTCGGCCAGTTGGTTGAAGATGGCGATGAGTTCGGGACGGCGCGGATGGTCGACGGGATAGCAATCGAGCGCGTCGACAATGCCCATGGCGTACCAACCGATGGCGCGGCCCCAGAAATTGGGGGACTGGCCGGTTTCCTTGTTGGCCCAGTTTTGGACCTTTTTTTCGTCCCAACCGTGATAAAAGAGTCCGGTTTTTGCGTCGTAGGTGTGTTTGGCTACCGTCGTAATGTGAAGGGCGATGTCGTCGAAGGCGGCGGGATCGTTGAAACGCAGGGCGTATTCGGAATAAAACGGCTGCGCCATGTAGAGACCGTCGAGCCACATTTGCCACGGGTAACGTTTTTTGTGCCAGAAACCGCCCTCGCTGGTGCGCGGATGAGTCGCAAGCTGGGAGCGGAGCAGGGCGGCGGCTTTGCGATAGCGTTCATCGCCGGTCAGGCTGTAAAGACGAAGGATGGCTTTGCCGGGAGCGACATGGTCGATATTGTAGGTTTCGACTTGGTATTTATGGATCGTGCCGTCGTTTTTGACGAAAGAACCGATGAGTTTTTCGACGAACGGCTGATATTGTTCGGCGCTGAGGCGTTCATCGAGTTTGAGCAAAGAGTAGGCGAGGAGGCCGCTGGTGTAGTCCCACTTTGCACCCTTTTCACCGCGGTAAAACAAGGAGTCGCCGGAACGTTTGACCTCGGAATCGGCCATGCGAACGGACCATTGGAGAGGGGAGACACCGCCAAAGTCCTGCAACGGGTCGGCGCCGCGCAGCAAACTGGCCAGGGTAAAAAGGCTGCTGAACGTCAGCAGATATTTTGTTTTTAACGGGTTACGGATCATTTGGGGGTGTGACGGTGGTGATGGTACAAACTACCGGGCAAGACGTCGTCGCTGGGGAAACCGTTTCAGCCAACAAAGTCTAATTCGCGGTTCGTGCGGGAGAACTACTTTACGCGAAAGGAGAAACTTCGTTGACCCCGGGACTACGATTTGGGGAAGCTGTGTGATCGAAAGGTTCGTTGGTAGCCTATAAAAGGATTCCGTCAACTTTAAGATACGTGTCCGCAGAAATCGTTTTGTTCTTTTCCGCCCCCTAGTCCGGTGAGTATCTCCCAGCCCAAAAAAACTACCCCACAAATCCGCTCTTCGACCGAGTTTGCCCGCTATGTCGGCCTTGCTCGGACGACGGTCTCTCGCGTGCTTAACGGCCAGCCCGGCCTCAAGCCCAAGACCATCGAGCGTGTACGCCGCGCAATCGAGGAAACCGGTTTCGTGCCGAACGCCTATGCCCTTCATCTCAAGGGCAAACGCACCGCCACGATCGGCATCTGCGTGGAAAATCTTCTTACGCCGCCCGTCGTGCGCAAACTCGCCGCCCTCCAGCATCAGTTGCGCGAGAAAAATTACACGTCACTGATCGAGGTGATCGAGGCCGGCCATGGCGACAAAGTGATCCGTCACTTCCTATCCATGCGCGTCGAGGCCGTGGTCTTCATCGGGCATTTCAACGAAGACGAACTCACCCGCCACATTGCTGAGCTCGTCCAGCGCGAGACGCCGCACCTGATCATCGACCATTTCGGTATCAAAGGAGCGAATACCGTGACGCTGGATCGTCCGCGCGCCATGCAGATGGTGATGGATCACCTATTCGACCTTGGCCACCGCCGCTTCGGACTCCTGGCCTTTAACAGTCAGGCGCGCAGCGTGCGCGACCGCCTGCGGGCCACTCAGGAGGCCTTGCTCGCCCGTGGTTTGGTGCTGGAGCAGGCTATCGAGATGTTCGACGGTGCTTTTCCGCGCACCAACGACTTTGAAGAAGGTCGACGCATCGCCCGCACCGCCGTGGAGCGCGGTAATCTTCCCACCGCTTTCATCGCCGTGAACGACGAAGTTGCCATCGGCGCCATGCGTGGTTTGCAGGAAACGGGCGTCCGCGTGCCCGAGGATGTTTCGATCGCCGGTTTCAACAACCTCGACGTCTGCCTGATGCCCACGCCCGCCCTTACCAGTGTCGATCAACGCATTGAGGAAACGGTGCAATTGGCCGTCGAGGCGCTGTTGCCTCAACTCGGCCAACCGCCGGCGGCAAAAGCCTCGGTGAAAATGATCGAACCTTTGCTGGTCGTCCGCGGTTCGACCGCGCCGGCGAAAACCTAAAACTCGCCCCTAGGCGGTTTATGGAGATAGCCGATTTCGCAAGGATTACTTACAATGTGCTCGATGGTACGCCCTTCGACGACTACATCCCAACGTTATGCCTGCCCGCGCAAAGTAAGCTACTGGCTCTTGAGGGCATTCCGAAAGAAGAAGCGAATGTCAGGGAGATTGTCTTTGATTGGGCGTGTAGAACCGCAGTTAACGGAGAAGAGTTTCTCGTCGCGTTCCGAGATGGCACGGCGCACTTTCGGATTATTCGGCGTTTTGAAGGAGAAATTCGTGAGGCCTTATATCCGGCGAAAAGACCCAAATCCTGAAAGTGGTTGGTGAGTGACGAGTTGATGGCTAAGCACTAGGTCAAATCTCCGCGCTTGCGCTTTTCGCGGGCTTCCCGACAGACTCGCGACCAAATTTCCTATGAAGCAACGCACTCTCGCGAGAGAGGTCTCTGTCCAAGGCACCGGTCTCCACACCGGTGAATCTGTCACTCTCACCATGAAGCCGGCGCCCACGGGCCACGGCATCGTGTTCAAACGCGTCGATCTCAGCGGCCAGCCCGAGATCAAGCCGCGCGTCGACATGATCACCGACCTCGTTCGCAACACCGCGATCACCTCCGGTCACGCGAAGCTCAACCAAGTCGAACACGTCCTCAGCGCCCTCCACGGCTGCGGCATCGACAACGTCACGATCGAGATCAACGCCAACGAGCCGCCCGTGCTCGATGGCTCGGCGAAGTCCTTCGTCGACATGATCATCAAGGGCGAGCCCGTCGAACAGGACAAGGAACGCGAATATTTTGTCCTCGAAGAAGCCGTTTCCGTCACCGACGGCAATCGCTCCATCATCGCGCTGCCCTGCGACACGCTCCGCATTTCCTGCACGTCGGCCGACGACCGCGGCATCCACACCCAGCATCTGTCGATCGACATCGATCCCGACACTTACATGACGCAGATCGCCGCATCGCGCACCTTCACCGTTTACGAGGACATCGAGCACCTCGTGAAAATGGGCAAGATTAAGGGCGGCAGCCTCGACTGCGCCGTCGTGATCAAAGGCGACAAAATCCTCTCCAAGGAACCGCTCCGCTTCCCCGACGAGTTCGTTCGCCACAAGATCCTCGATATTATTGGCGATATCATGTTGCTCGGTCTTCCGGTCAAAGCCCACATCATCGCCGTGCGCCCTGGCCACGCGATCAATTCGCAGCTCACCAAGAAGCTCGCGGAAAAACTCGAAGAGAAGAAAAAAGGCCCGAAGAAAAAGCCGCGCCCTGCGCACGTCCTCCCGACCGAGACGTCGCTCGACATCCGCCGCGTGCTCGACACGCTGCCGCACCGTTATCCCTTTGTGATGGTTGACCGCGTGGTCGAATTCATCGGCGCTGAGGAACTCGTCGCGATCAAGAACGTGACGATCAACGAACCGTATTTCGTCGGCCATTTCCCGGGTGAACCCGTCATGCCCGGCGTGCTCCAGATCGAAGCGATGGCGCAGGCGGCCGGCATTCTGATGCTCCGCAAAATTTCCAGCGAAGGAAAACGCGCGTTCTTCATGAGCTGCGACAAGGTCAAATTCCGCAAGGCCGTTCGTCCCGGTGACCAACTCGTGATCAACGCCAAGCTCACCAAGAGCCGTGGCAACAAGATTGGCGTCGCCGAGTGCAACTGCACCGTCGACGGCATGCTCGTTTCTTCCGCCGAACTCATGTTCGCCGTGATGGACGAGGGCGACGAAGCCTGACCTCAACGCCATGGGCGCAAACATCCATCCCACCGCATACGTCGACAAAACCGCCGTGCTCGGCGAAGGCGTCGAAATCGGCCCGCTCGCCTACGTCGGCCCCGGCGTGAAGCTCGGCGACCGAACCAAGCTGCATCACCACGCCGCTGTCGAGGGCAATACCGAGCTCGGACGCGAGTGCGAGGTTTTTGCCTTCGCCAACATCGGCGGCAAAACGCAGGACTTGAAGTACAAGGGAGGCAACCCCGGTGTGCGCATCGGCGACCGCAACGTTTTCCGCGAGTACGTCACGGTACACAGCGCGACCTTCGACGGCGACCACACCGTAATTGGCTCTGACAACTTGTTTCTCGCCTACACGCACATCGCCCACGAGTGCGTGCTAGGAAATCACATCATCATGAGCAACTACGCTGGTCTCGCCGGCCACGTGCATGTGGAAGATCACGCGTTGATCGCCGCGTACGGTGGTGTGCATCAGTTTTGCCGCATCGGCAAACATGCGATGATTGGCGGTTGCGCCAAGGTCGTGCAGGACGTTCCTCCATTTTTCATCATCGACGGTTCACCCGCGACCGTGCGCACGATCAACAAAGTCGGCCTCGAACGCCATGGCTATACGCCCGAGCAGATGAACAACATCCGCCAGATCTTTCGCATCCTCTATCGCGACGGTCTCAACCGCTCGCAGGCAATGGAAAAACTCCTCGCGCATCCCGCGGTGAGCTCGGCGGAGTTCCAGCACATGATCGCGTTCATCAACAAGAGCGAACGCGGCCTGGCCCCGGCGAATTGAAATAGGAGAGGCGATGGGTTTGAGGTCATGGGTTATGGGGAGAAATAAATCGTGTTTCCGCTCCCATCACCTATCACCCATGACCTATAACCGATAACTTACTTCTTCTTATACACCGTGGCTGGGTCGAAAAGGCGTTCGGACGTGTAGGCGAGCTTGAAGCTCGTGCCGGCGGCGGCTTCGTCGAGGTTTTCGAGTTTGCGGTAGAAGCAGGATTTGTAGCCGTTGTGGCAGGAGGCGTTGGCGCTGCCGGTTTGTTCGACTTTGATGAGGAGCACGTCTTGGTCGCAATCGGTGTAGAGTTCTTTCACCCATTGGACGTTGCCGGACTCTTCGCCTTTTACCCAGAGCTTGTTGCGCGAACGGCTCCAGTAGGTGGCTTTTTTCGTCTTCAACGTGTGCCCGAGCGACTCGGCGTTCATGAAGGCGAACATCAACACCTGGCCTGTGGCGACATCTTGCGTGATGCAAGGGATGAGGCCGTCAGCGCCGAATTTCGGTTGGAGCGTAGTGCCGAGTTCGATCTCGGATCGTGTTCGTGCGGGCGGGGAATGACATGCCACGAATCACGCCGCCTCGCCGGGTGATGACAATCCAGAAAACGCCCGTGCTACTGTACCGTCACACGACGCCATTGCCTGTGCATCTCTTGAAGCGCCACCCGCGTGACAAACCGCTTGTCATCTATTAGATGACAAGCGGTTTGTCACGGACGTGAAGTTCAAACGGGGACGTTCGCAGGGCTGAGTTTGTCACGTATTTCGTGACAAGTGTTTGGGTCTACCTACGGGAAAAGGACGTTTTGGGGCGGAAGAGTAGTACGTGACAAACGTGTGGAGTCGGTATTCGCGTGGGCGTTTTTAAGGGCGCACGGGGGTGTCCAAGCACCGGCTTTTTTGGGGGTAGGCCTGTGCGGCTGTGCGCTTCCAGCATGGCGTTAGGTGGCTAGGCGGTCGGCGAGGGCGAGGAGGTACTCGTAACTGTAGAGACCGGTGCGGTGGCCGTCGCTGAAGTCGAAGCGGATCGCGTAGTTGCCGACTTGTTCCCAGCCAGTGACTTCGACGCCGGCGAAACTGGTGCGATCGCTGCCGCCGTGCAATTGGCCGAGGATGTCGCGTTCGCCACGCTGCTCCGCGCTGGGGGAGGCGGCGCGGAGTTTGTCGAACGGAAAATAAGTCTCGGTGCCGTCGCTCCACGCGATGGCGACTTCATGTCCGATCAATTGGATGTTTCGCGGTGTTTGCACGGGCGGCAACGGTGCCCAGGTGCAGTCGTTTTGCAAGCGGAGTCAACCTAACTTATTGAGACGCTATAATATCAAGTGGCCGGCAAATGTGCCGATAGAAAGGAGATGAGGTGGTTTGGCCCCGAAACTCCGCGGCGTGCGTTTAGCACAAGGTTTTGGTTATTGCTCATTCTTGGAATGGTCTGCGCCGGAGCGGCGACAGTGTGGACACTGTGGGTTCGAGTGCATCTGACTCCGACCAATCGGGTTTTTCGAATCGGTTTCGAATTTTCTCCGCCTTATCAAACGATCAAGCCCGATGGCACTCCGAGTGGTATCGCGGTCGCCATTATTTCGGAGGCCTGTCGCCGCCGTCACGTCCAGCTTGAATGGGTGAAATGCACGGGTGGGCCGGATTTTAATCTCATGTCGGGCAACGTTGATCTCTGGCCATTGGTTGGGGACCTGCCCGGCCGTAGAAAACAAATCTATATTTCCGAACCCTGGCTGAGCAATCGATGCTCCCTGGTCACACTCGGCACCAGTCCGATCAAAACGCTCGACGATGCGGCGGGTCACAAGATCGGTTTCATCGAAAACCGGCCGGCGCGCGCCTACGCGGTGGAGAATTTTCCCCGGTCGCAACTGGAGGGGAAACCGAGTTATCAGGCGCTCTTCACTTCGTTGGTCGATGGAAGCTGTGACGCAGTCGTGGCCTGGGGCAACCGCGAGGCGATGGCTCAACTTAACCAACTGATCACGACAAAAGGGATGGAACTGCGCTTCATCACCGTGGCGGCGGCCCGACTCGTGCTCGGCGTTGGGGCAACGCGGTCATCCACCGATGCACAACGCGCGGCTGACGTCATTGCCGAAGAAATTGGCAAAATGTCGGATGACGGTGAAATATCGGCTCTGTATTTCAGCACATTTTTGGACCCCGACAACGAGGTCGATACGCTCCGCTATCAGCAGACGGCGAGGCATCGCAGCACGTATATGTTGATCGTGATCGGCATGCTGGCCTGGGTCATTGCGCTTTTAGCCTATCAAACGGTTCGGTTGCATCGCGCCAGAAGCGCCGCCAACGCCGCGAACAAAGCCAAGGGAGAGTTCCTGGCCAACATGAGCCACGAAATTCGCACGCCGCTCAACGGCGTGATTGGCATGACGGAACTGGCGCTGGCGACACCGCTCAATCCCGAACAACGCGATTATTTGAGCACGGCGAGTCAGTCGGCTGATACCCTGTTGAGCTTGGTAAACGATATTTTGGATTTCTCGAAAATCGAGGCAGGGATGATGCAATTGGAAGTCATCCCGGTCGACTTGGAGGAATTGCTGGAATCCGCAGCGAAGGCTTTTGCCCTGCGTGCGCACAAGCGAAAACTGGAGTTAATGGTCGATATCGCTCCGGACGTGCCGCGTCACATCAAGGGAGACCCGACGCGCATGCGGCAGATTTTATTCAACATGCTGAGCAATGCGATCAAGTTCACCGAGAAAGGGGGCATCACCCTCAGCGCCTCGACGAAAATGGGGGAGCGGGGGAACCAGTTGATACTCTCTGTTCGCGACACGGGCATCGGCATACCGCCGAATTTGGAGAAAAAATTATTCGAGGCCTTTTCGCAGGCGGACACCTCGACGACACGCAAATATGGCGGAACCGGATTGGGCTTGGTGATCTCGCGGCGTTTGGTCGGTCTCATGGGCGGACGTATTTGGTTCGAGAATACGTCAGGGGGCGGGGCGACCTTTCGTTTCAGTTTGCCGCTGACACATTCCGCGGCGCCGGAACTTTCGCTCGATGCCGGCGGCACGCTCGGATTGACGGAAGTGCGGACCTTGGTGATAGACGATCATGCGGATTGCCGGCAACTGCTTGAGGAAATTTTGCGCACGGCAGGCACCGCGGTGCAAACCGCCAGTAGCGGCCCGGAGGGACTCGTGGCGATCGCCAACGCGCATGCGGCCGCGAAGCCATTCGATGTAATTCTCGTCGATGGTACGCAGCCGGCCCAGGCATTGGAAGCGTTTGCCTCCGCCTTCGTGGCCGATCCGCGCAATCAGGCGACGGCTTTCATCTGGATGCTCGCAACGGACGACAACGAAACATTTGCCAGGGGGAGAAACATCGGGCTGCAGGCCTACCAATTGATAAAACCCGTGGCGCGACAGGAGTTATTTACCACCATCGTGCGTTCGCGGTCCCACGCCCGCGGTGCGCCTGAGACCATTCCCCCGCAAAGCGGCCTCCACGCGTTTCCGGCGACCGCACACGGCGTGCGGATGCGGGTGCTGGTGGCCGAGGACAATGCTGTGAACTTGAAAGTCACGGAGGGTTTTCTTGGGCGCTACGGCCACATCGTCACGGTGGCTCGCAACGGCCGGGAGGCGGTCGAGCTTTTCGGCCAACACGTTTTCGATTTGATTTTCATGGACGTGCAAATGCCCGAAGTGGACGGACTCGAAGCCACGGTGGCGATTCGTGAGATTGAAAAGAGAAACGGCGGCCGCGTTCCCATTGTGGCGATGACCGCCTGTGCAATGCGCGAGGACGAGGAACGCTGTATTGAAGCCGGGATGGACGCCTACCTCACCAAGCCGGTAAATTCGCGCAAACTGGCCGATTTCCTTGCGACTCTGCCGGCGCGCAGTCGCCTGGGTCAAGAAAATGCGGGCGAACGAAATAGCTGACGGTCCCGCATTGCCTCGCAGGTGCGAGATGTTTTGTTCGGAGACATGGCTTCGTCTGCATCGCGGCGTAAAACCGCTCGTACAATTTGGCCGCAAGGCCGGGCTTATTCCAGGGGCTCTTTCCCTAAAATTTTCACCTTCCTATCGATCTAGTTAATCACCATGGCGCGCATGTCGGTCAGGCAAATGTGGGCGGCGAAAATTGCGGGGAAACTCGCGTCACCTGTGTCGCCAGATACTGGATACACGTTGAACCGGCCCGCGTTTGCAGGGCAGGTGTTGGGTATCGATCCGAGTTTGCGCGGTACCGGACTCGCATTGATCGAATTTGCCGCGGGCCGGCAGCCGGTTTTGTTGCGTTGCAAAACGGTGAACGTGCAGGCGAAGCATCCGATGCCCTTTGCGCTGGCGGAAATTCACCGGGCGGTGACGGCATTTCTGGCCGATTTCGACGTGCGGCATGTTGCGCTCGAACAGACGATTTATGTGCAGAATTTTCAGACCGCGCAAATTCTGGGTGCGGCGCGGGGCGCGGCGATTGCGGCGGCGGCATTGCGGGAGAAACCTATTTTCGAATACCCGCCGTTGCGGGTGAAACAGGCGGTCGTCGGCGCGGGTCGCGCGAGCAAGGAACAAATGGCGCGCACGGTGATGGGCCTGCTCGGCCACGGACGTACTTTGGAATTCGACGAAGCGGACGCGGCGGGCGTGGCGCTGTGTCACGCCTTCACTTGGCGCGGTTGAGCGGTTTTGCATGCGGGGACTGCGCGTGGCGAAAGGCAAGACCCGATCTTGCGCTGTGGCATGCCGGCTCGCAGTATTGGGTTTCCTGAGACATGAAACTCGCCGGCGAATATTTCACGTTTCGTCCCAAGCTCCTTGAATCGCTCAAGGATTATACGAGGGAGCGGTTTATGGCCGATCTCATGGCGGGTCTCACCGTGGGCATCGTGGCGTTGTCGTTGTGTATTGGTTTGGGCATCGCCTCGGGCGTAACGCCGGTGGCCGGACTCTACACCGGCATCATCGGCGGTTTCATCGTGTCGGCCTTGGGAGGCTCGCGGGTGCAGATTGGAGGACCGGCCGGGGCATTTGTGGGCTTGGTGGCTTTGATTGGTTCGCAATACGGTCTGCAAAACCTGCTCGTCTGCACCATGCTGGCGGGCGCGATGATGTTCGCGATGGGCGCTTTTCGACTGGGCTCGCTCATTCGTTTCATTCCGCAACCGGTGACCATGGGTTTCACTTGTGGCATCGCGATCACGATCATGAGCACGGTCGTGCGGGAATTTTGTGGGCTTCAGCTGGATCACGAACCGTCGGAATTTCTGCCCAAGGTGATTGCGCTGGTGCGGGCGGCGCCAACAACCAACTGGCACGCTTTGGTGCTGGGAATTGTATCCTTGGGTATAGTTTGGCTTTGGCCGGCGAAATACAGCCGGCGCGTGCCGGGCTCGATCGTCGCCGTCGTCCTCGGCACGGTTTTTGTATCGCTCGCCGGTTGGCCGGTAGAGACGATTGCGAGCAAGTTTGGCGGTATTCCGCGGGGGCTCCCGGGATTTACCTTTCCGGCTTTTGATTGGCGCGCGATCGACAAGTTGATCGCACCGGCCTTCACGATTGCAATGTTGGGATCCATTGAATCGTTGCTGTCGGCGGTCGTGGCGGACGGGCTGATCGATGACCGGCATGATTCCAACCAGGAACTGATAGCGCAGGGCGCTGCGAATTTTATCGTGCCGTTTTTCGGCGGCATCCCAGTGACGGGCGTCATCGCGCGCACCGCCACGAACATTCGGAATGGAGCAAATTCTCCGGTCGCGGGCATCGTGCACGCGCTTTTCTTGCTGCTGGTCCTTCTCGTTGCCGCACCGCTGGCGGCCAACGTGCCGTTGGTGACATTGTCCGCCGTGCTTATTGTAGTGGCGATCCGGATGGGCGAGTGGGACGAGTTTCGCCTGCTGTCGAGGCGGCCGAAGAGTGACGGATTGGTTTTTCTGGTGACCTTTGGCATGACTGTTTGCTTCGATCTGACGAAGGCAGTGGGCGTGGGCATGGTGCTGGCGGCATTTCTGTTCGTGAAACGCGTGGCCGATACGACGGAGGTTCAATCAATGACCGGTGATGCCAAGGCGGCTCCGCATGAACGCGTGGCCAACCTGCCCAAAAATGTCATCGTCTATCGTGTTTTTGGTGCATTGCTATTTGGTGCGGCGGACAAACTCGACACGGTATTGCGCCGCGCAGGCGGCGACACGCGCGTGGTGATTTTGCACATGGCGGCCGTGACGGCGATGGATACCACGGCGCTGGACCGCTTGGAAGACTTGCACATGAAATTGAAGCGGCGCGGACGCCATTTAATCCTCTGCGGTCCGCACACACAGCCCTTCTTTATGATGGAAAAGGCAGGGTTCCTGGACGCGGTGGGAGCGGATAATATCGCCGGAGATTTGGACGGCGCGGTCGAGCGGGCGAGAGCCCTGGCGGGAGCGAAATAGAACGTCTGTTTTTTTGGTTTTTTCGAGAAAACTTGGGAATTGCGGCGCTCGGAATTGGTTGTAACGAACCGCTGATTATCGTTAAAAATAAAACGCCGGGATCCGCGAAGGACTCCGGCGTCGTGAGAAGGTTTGATAAAGTCGGCGCCGCTTTAGTTGACCGTTACCGAGAAACTGTTGGTCGTGTAGTTCAAGCCGCCGCTGGAGGACGTTATTTCGTAGCCGAACTGGACATTGCCGATGGTGATGTCGCCGATCCAACCCTTGCCCTTGATCCAAAGCAGGATCGCTTTGATGTCGACCGTGGCATTGTTGGTTTTGGAGGTGCGGAGGAACGAATAGACATTGTTGGCGCCGTTGCTTCCACGGAAGACGTTCCACGTGTGGCCGCCCACCGAGACATTGGTGTAAACAGGCACGGCGTTGCCGGTGGAACTCCAGTTGTAGGAAATGGGTTTAACATTTCCGCCACCGGTCGCGGTCCCGGTGTAGTTCATCCAGAGCATGATTTCATTGGCATTGCCGCTATCCCAAATGTCGTAGGTCGATTCCCACGCGCCGCCGCTGGGGGTCGTGGCGCTGAAACTGGACTTGAGGGTGTTGGTTGCGCTCAGTTTTTTCCCAATATATTTGGTGCAATTGGGGTAGGACTTGATGCCGCCGGTGTTCGGGTGGTTGGCCCAGACGCCCCAATTACTATAGCTATTGGCCCAAATCGTTTGAGGGCCGGCGCCGGAGCCCCAGATATTATTGTAGAGCGTGTAACCGCCATTGGACCAAGTGCCCCATTGGGCGGAGGAGGACCAAGTCGCGGCCTTGGCGGCCGGCGCGGAGGTGAGACTAACCATCAAGACAGCAGCAAAGGTCGCTGCGAGCGTACGGAGTTTGAACGTGTGGTTCATGGTATACGGGGTTGCTTTCGGCGCGCCGGTGAGGGCGCTGGGGTATGACGGATCGACAACGGAAAGCGGCGTCATCAATGCCGTGCGTGCAGAGGGGTCTGCACAAAGGGGTAGGGTGGGTGGGCTATAAGTATGCTAATTTAACATTAAATCAAACGGGGCAAGACCTTTTTGGTAAGATCGAGGGATCCTCGCTTTTATCTGCTGACGTGAGGGGACCGCTCAATTTGCAGACATGCGAAAATGGCCGTGACCTCCGAAGCCCAGCGGGCGAAGTCTCACCAGAATCTTTTATGGGCGAATGCGCGTCCCGAGCCAGATTTTAGATATTGCTCGAAAGCAAGAGCCTTTTGTTTTTTCGAAAATCCTAGATAGGTCACGAGCCGCCACGGCCTGTTTACTGCGGTCGACACGTTTTTACCCGCATTGTGGTCGGCGATGCGTTGACGGAGATTCTCAGTAAACCCGACATAATGTGTTTCCGGATGTGTGATACTTTCGATGAGATATACGTAGTACATGGTTCCTCCTTCGCTGAAGCTTCGGCGGGCATCCTTCGCTGCAACATTCAGACTGCGGGCTGAAGTTACTATCTGGCGAAGATGGCTGTGCCATCCGAAGCCCAGCGGGCGAAGGATGGCGGAGAGGGAGGGATTCGAACCCTCGGTACCTTGCGGTACACATGATTTCCAATCATGCGCATTCGACCACTCTGCCACCTCTCCAAGGTGTTCTGCGGGTCTTTGCCAACAAGACCTGCCAAAAGGGCGAAGGGGTCGAAATAAGGCGTCCTGTTAGAGCGGGGTCAACGGAAAATCTTCACCAAGACTAAATGCACGCGAATTCCGCCGGATTTAGCTCTTGGTTGAGGCATCTGCGCCCGTGGTGGCGGCAAAATCAACCGGCACTACGACTTCCTGCGGCTGGGCTTTGCCATTTTCGACCGCAGGCAGGAAAAGCCAGCGGCCGATTTCCTGACGGGACTGATCCAAATAGGCAGGCGGCAACGCGGGCTCGCAGATGAACGACTCGACGGTGCCCTTCTCGTTGACCTTGCAATGTATTTGGACGCGCGGCTCTTTCAGTCCTTGGAATTTTTTGCGATCGAGCGGAGTGAAATAGACTTTTGCCGGGACCGATTGGTTGGCGCCCGCGACGATCTGCTGGCGGATCGCGAGACGGTGGCGGCCCTGATGGTATTTCGCCTTGGTCGGTTCCATTTCGCGCAGGAGCGCCAGAAGGTCTTGGAACGGTTTTGTCGGGCCGTGGTATTCGCCGCCTTCGTGAGAATGAAAAACGATATCGCCGTTTCGGTTTACCACCGCGAGTCCGGGGATGCTGTTGGGTTTCCACTTTTCCAAAACGCCTACGTCTGCGTTGAACTTCACGGTCAACCAAGGCATCTGGACTTCAGCGACGTATTCGGCCTGTTCGCTTCGACCTTTGTCCCAACTCACGAACAGCACTTCGCATTTTTCGCCAAAGGCTCTGTTGCGAAGGTTATTGTACTGTTGAACGAGTGTCGGGGTGAATCGACGGCAAGGTCCGCACCAGTGCGCGGAGAAATAAAGCACGTAAAATTCGGGTTCGGCCCGCGTGCCCGGATCGAAGGCGACGAGTTTCCCGTCTTTGAGGATTTGGAGCCTACCTTTCGTCGCTTTCGCCACTGGGGAAGTGGATTCGGCCCATGGTTTTTCGGCGGGTACGGTGGCGAGATATTGCGCCACTTGGTCAAGGCTGGCGTCGTCCAGGGAATCGAACGGCAGGAGCATCATGGTCTTTTTGCCCACGATGTGAGCCATGGTGCCGTAGATGCCTGAAATTTTGCCCTCGATGACGCCGCTGGGCGTGGTCCATTTTTCTGCACGGATTTCGAAGGTTGCCGCCGTCGTGAGACAGGCAAGAAAGCTGATTTTGATAATTCGCAGGAGGTGCACAGTTATTGGGGTGTGGCGAAGCGGGAGTTATTTATCAGTCCGGCCAATTAATTACGCGCATTAGAAGAAGTTTCTCTCATTTCGACGTCAAGCTACGGACGTTGGTTAGCCTGATATCAGAGGTAAAATTGTATAATTGCTGGATAAAAAGATGACTAAAACCTCCTTGCGCGACCTCAAGTGGATGCTACGTTGACCCTTTCGCTTTAACCACCACTACATCGTTGCATCATGGTTTCTGCCAACACCACCGAGATCGGCCTTAACAGCAAAGTTGAGGGCGAGGTCGTCGTCTCCCGGCTCGACTCGGTTATCAACTGGATTCGCACCAACTCTGTCTGGCCCATGCCGATGGGTCTGGCTTGCTGCGCGATCGAACTGATGGCGGTGGGCAACGGACGTTTCGACATCTCGCGCTTCGGCGCTGAGGTGATGCGTTTTTCGCCACGCCAGGCCGATTGCATGATCGTTGCCGGCACCGTTACTTACAAAATGGCCGCGCAGGTCCGCCGCATTTACGACCAAATGATGTCGCCAAAATGGGTCATTGCCATGGGCGCGTGCGCCAGCTCGGGCGGCATGTACCGTAGTTATTCCACACTACAAGGCGTCGACCGCATCGTGCCCGTCGACGTCTATATCAGCGGTTGCCCTCCGCGTCCTGAGGCGATCCTCGACGCGCTCATCAAGCTGCAGGGCAAAATCAAAACCGAGCACGCTGCCTCGAACCTTTTTAAAAAAGGCTGAGTCACTGAAGCGCATTACACCTTTCGCCTCACGAACCACGACATGACTGCTCCCACCGCAGCCAAGACCGCTCTCAAGGAAAAATTCCCGCAAGTGACCGACCGCGCCAGCACGGATCACGAGGCGGTCAACGTGCCCATGGCCGATCTTGTCGCGGCGTTAAAATACCTGCGCGACGAACACGCCTTTGACCTGCTGATGGACCTGACGGCGATCGATTGGGCGGAAGGCGCTTCGCCCCGTTTCACGGTCGTCTATCACCTCTTCTCGTCGCAAAATCTTGGATACATCCGTGTCGCTGCCCACTGCGCGAACGATGTCGAGCCGACAGCCCCCAGCGTGGTCGATCTCTGGCCCGCCGCCAACTGGCACGAGCGCGAATGCTACGACATGCTTGGCATCAGGTTCACCGCGCATCCCGACCTGCGTCGCATTCTCATGTGGGAAGGCTATCCGTACCATCCGTTGCGCAAGGAATTCCCACTCGCAGGCATCGAAGTCCCTCTGCCCGATGCTGAAATCAGCGCAGCGACCGGCGTTGCGGCGATTGCCGTGCCGATGGCGGGCGGACCGTTTGTCGCTTCCTCCGGCGAGATGAACCTCACCGAAGCCGAACCACGCGCCAAGGACGAAAGCTGGAGCGACCGCCGGCCTCGTCCGGACCAAACCGGACTCAAGCAAGCCAAGAACTGACGCGACCATGGCCAACGAAATTTCCATTCCCGACAGCGCTGCGAAGTTTTCTGACGTCGAACAATACGGCTCGGAAAAAATGGACCTCTCCATGGGGCCATCGCATCCGTCGACCCACGGCGTGCTCCGTCTCCAACTGGAGATCGACGGCGAGATCGTCACCAAGTGCGATCCGGTCGTCGGTTACCTCCATCGTGGTGACGAAAAAATCGCCGAGAACATGACCTACAACCAGTTCGTGCCCTATACGGACCGGTTGGATTATCTGGCACCTCTCGCGAACAACATGGCCTACGCCATCGCGGTAGAAAAACTCGCAAATCTCCAAGTGCCGCCACGCTGCCAGGCGATTCGCGTGATCACCGCCGAAATGGCGCGCATCTCGTCGCACCTCATGGGTCTCGGCGCGTTCGGTCTCGACGTTGGCGCCTGGACCGTGCTCGTGCTTTCGCTCAACCAGCGCGAATTCCTCTACAAGCTTTTCGAAGAGCTCACCGGTGCCCGCTTCACCACGAGTTACACGCGCATCGGCGGCGTCACCCGCGACATTCCCGACGGCTGGCTGCAGAACGTTGAAAAATTCTGCGACCAATTCGAACCCGCGCTCGAAGAAATCCTCTCGCTCCTCACGCGTAACAAAATTTTCCACGACCGCACCGTCGGCGTCGGTGTGATCTCAAAAGAAGACGCGCTCGCCTACGGCCTGACCGGCCCGAATCTCCGCGGCTCCGGCGTCGGTCTCGATCTTCGCAAGGACAAGCCGTACTCCGGCTACGAGCAATACGAGTTCGATGTTCCGGTTGGCACGAAGGGCGACAGCTTCGACCGCTACCTCGTGCGTGGCGAAGAAATGCGCCAGTCCGTCCGCATCATCCGCCAGGTCGTTAAGACGATGCCCGGTGGCGACTGGTTCGCCAAGGATGCCGTCCGCATTTTTGCGCCGCCCAAGGCGAAGGTGCTCACCTCGATGGAGGAGCTCATCAATAATTTCATGATCGTGACCGAAGGTCCGCTCATGCCCTCCGGCGAAGTCTACTTCGAGGCGGAAAACCCCAAGGGCATACTCGGCTTCTACGTCGTGAGCAAAGGTGGCGGAGTTCCCTGGCGCCTGAAGATCCGCTCACCCTCCTTCTGCAACCTTTCCATCGTCCCAAAAGTTTGCACCGGCATCCTGATTTCCGACGTCGTCGCGATCCTCGGATCATTCGACTTCGTCATGGGCGAATGCGACCGCTAACCACGAAACTTTTTTAACCGCTAATTTTCGCTAATGAACGCTCATTCAAACCAAATTTCCGGTTCGCCGAAATTAGCGTCCATTAGTGCAAATTAGCGGTTCCCATTTCCGAGTCCGAATGAATCTCAAGCCCGAAACACTCCAACGAATCGAAGATGCCATCACGCACTATCCGGTGAAACGGAGTGCGACGCTGCCGCTGCTGCACCTGATTCAGGAGGACGCCGGCTACATTTCCGACGAGGCGATCGAGTGGGTGGCGCAGAAACTCGAACTCCAGCCGATCAACGTCTACGAAGTGGTGACGTTTTACCCGATGTTCCGCCGCAAGCCGATCGGACGGCGACACATCAAAGTTTGCCGCACGCTCTCTTGCGCATTGATGGGCGGCTACAAAGTCGCCGGCGAATTCAAAAAAGAGTTCGGGGTTGATCTCAACGAAATCACGCCCGACGGCGAAGTCACCATCGAGTTCGTCGAATGCCTCGCCAGTTGCGGCACCGCTCCCGTCGTCATGGTCGACGACGAACTACACGAGAAAGTCGATTGCGCCAAAGCCCGCGAAATCGCCGCCAAGATCAAGGCCGACGCGAAACGCTGACCGCTTAAACTTCCACTTTTCACTTAAACTTTTCGCATGCCCGCTCCCGCACAACGTCGCCTGATTTTCCAGCACATCGACGAGGCCGGTTACACCAACGACCTCGCTTGTTACGTGCGCAACGGTGGCTACGAGATCCTCAAGAAATCCGTCACGCGCAAGCCCGAGGAAATCATTGACGAAGTCAAAAAGTCCGGCCTGCGCGGCCGTGGCGGCGCTGGTTTTCCCTGTGGCGTGAAGTGGTCGTTGGTCGACCGCAAAAGCGGCAAGCCAATCTACCTCGTGGTCAACGCCGACGAGTCCGAGCCTGGCACATTCAAGGATCGCTACATCATTCACCAGGACCCGCACCAGCTCATAGAGGGAATCATGATCTCCTCCTTCGCGAACAACGTGAAGCAGGCCTACATCTATATCCGCGGCGAATTTCCGATCGGTGCTCGCATTCTCGAAAAAGCCATTGCCGAGGCGCGGGCGGCCAATTTTGTCGGTCCCAACATTCTCGGCACCAATTACAGTTGCGAAATCTACGTCCATCGTGGTGCTGGCGCCTACATTTGCGGCGAAGAAACCGGTCTGATCGAATCGCTGGAAGGCAAGCGCCCGTACCCGCGCATCAAGCCGCCGTATTTCCCCGCCGTGCTCGGCCTCTACCAGTGCCCGACGATCGTGAACAACGTCGAGACGCTTTGCCACGTGAAGCACATCGCCGACATGGGCGGTGAAGCCTTCTCGAAAATCGGCACGCCCAACAATACCGGCACACGTATTCTTTGCGTCTCCGGTCACGTGCAACGCCCTGGCTACTACGAATACGAAGTCGGCAAGATCACGATGGGCGAGTTGCTCAACGAGGTCTGCGGCGGCCCGTTGCCCGGCCGCAAATTCAAGGCCGTGATCCCCGGCGGTTCATCCGCGAAAATCCTGCGTTTTGGCGAAACGTTTACCTTGAAAAACAAGGACGGCTCCACACGCACATTGACCGTCGAGGACATTCCAATGGATTTCGACACGCTTGCCGCTTGTGGCACCATGGGTGGTTCGGGTGGCGTCATCGTGATGGACGACACCGTCGACATCGTGCAAGCGCTGGCGAATTTGAACGCGTTCTACGCTCATGAGAGCTGCGGCCAATGCACCCCGTGCCGCGAAGGCTCGCTCTGGATGAAGAAAATCACCAACCGCATGGTCCACGGCGACGCTCGCGCAGAAGATGGCGTGCTACTCAATAGCGTGGCCAACCAGATCGCTGGCCGCACCATCTGCGCGATGGGTGAGGCGTGCTCGTGGCCGACCATGAGCTTCGTCCAGAAATTCGGCGACGAATTCAAAGCGTATCCCGAATCAAAAGCCACCGCCAATGGCGAAGCCTCACTCAAGCTCATCTGATTTTGAACAGAAGATAACAAAGAGTCCAAAACATCGCTCACGCAAAAATTCCAAGCTAACCCGACACCGCTTCGTTTCCTTCGTTACCTTCTGTAAAATTCATCTCCGAACGTTTTCCTTTAGCAATGTCACAACCAACGACCAAACCCGACCTCGTCACCGTCAACATCGACGGCAAGGAGATCGCCGTGCCCAAGGGCACGAACGTGATCGAAGCCGCCCGCTTGGTCGGCGTGGATGTGCCGCACTATTGCTACCACCCTAAACTCACCGTCGTCGGCAATTGCCGCATGTGCCTCGTCGAGATGGGCCTGCCGGCCGTCGATCCTGCAACAAAGCAGCCCGTTGTCGATCCAGCCACCGGCAAGCAGAAGATCAATTGGATGCCGCGTCCCCAAATCGGTTGCGGCACCAACGCCATTCCGGGCCTGCACATCCGCACCAACACGCCGCAGATCAAAGACTGCCGCGAGGGCGTGATGGAATTTCTCCTCATCAACCATCCGCTCGACTGCCCGATTTGCGACCAGGCCGGCGAATGCAAACTTCAGGAGCAGGCGACGGGTTACGGTCGCGGCTACTCGCGCTTCATCGAGCAGAAGAACGTTAAACCGAAGCGCACCCAGCTCGGACCGCGCGTTACGCTCGACGACGAACGTTGCGTGCTCTGCTCGCGCTGCATCCGCTTCTCCAAGGAAGTCGCGAAGGATGATGTCCTCGGCTTCATCGATCGCGGCAGCTACTCGACACTGACCTGCTATCCGGGCAAGCAGCTCGAAAATAATTACTCGCTTAACACCGTCGACATCTGCCCGGTCGGCGCGCTTACGAGCACGGATTTCCGTTTCAAGATGCGCGTCTGGTTCCTCAAGCAGACGGACAGCATCGACACCGAATCGTCCGTTGGAGCCAACACCGTGGTCTGGTCGCGCGAAGGCCAGATCTACCGCATCACCCCGCGTCGCAACGATGAGGTCAATGACACCTGGATGGCCGACAGCGGCCGCACGCTCTACAAGCAAGTCCGCGACGACAGCCGCCTGACCGCGATCTCAGTCGATGGCCAGCCTGCCAATCTCGACGCCGCGATTTCCGCCGCAGCCGAACTACTCAAAGCCGGCAACGTCGCCGTTGTCGGTTCCGGTCGCAGTTCGGTCGAAGAACAATTCCTCACAAAAAAAATCGCCGACGCTCTCAAAGCTTCCGCGCAAATCGTTGCACGAGTGGGAGAGGGCGATAAGATTCTCGTCTCTGCCGACCGCAATCCGAACACGCGTGGCGCACTCGTCACAGGCATGATCGGCCAACCGCCTTCCGCGCAACTCACCGAACTCGCCGCCTCGATCGACGCTGGCAAAGTGAAAACCGTTCTCGCAATCAACGAGGATCTCGCTGCCGCCGGTCTTTCGGCCGCGCAGCTCGCGAAAATCAAAATCGTTTATCTCGGCACGCACGCTGACACAACGTCTGCTGCCGCGCAGGTCGTGATCCCGACGCTCACGGTTTTTGAAAAGAGCGGCACGTTCATCAACCAGCAGTTCCGCCTCCAGAAATTCAACGCCGCGGTTCCCGGCCTCGCTGGCGCGACCAACGACGTCGTCGTGTTGACCAAGCTGCTTGCCGCTGTCGGTGGCGCGAAGTTGTTGCCTGATGTTGCCTCGATTTGGGCCGGCCTTTCCTCCGAGGTTAAACCGCTGGCTGGCCTTTCTTTCGCCGCGATTCCCGACACCGGCAAAATCATCGACGGCTCCGCCTTTGCCGCGCTCGCCTTCCCCGAGGGCGAAACGCTTCATTTTAAACCCGCCGCCAAGGCCTGATTTAAACAGAAGATAACGAAGAGAACAAAGAAATGGTCCTGAAAAATCACATCGTTTCTCCGCTTTCCACTGTTCTGAAAGGTTCGGCAAAGGTTCTACGGCTTCCTCTGATTTCGCATACGAATAACCGCTTCGTTTCCTTTGTTAGCTTCTGTTAAAAATGGATTTTTTCTTTCAACTTCCCATCTGGCTCCAAGCTGCGATTAAAGGGCTCGCGGTGATTCTGGTGATTTTCCCAATTGCGGGCGTTTGCTCGATGGCGGAACGCAAGGTCGCTGCCTGGGTGCAGGATCGTCCCGGCCCGAACCGTGCTATTGTGCCGTGGGTCGCCTGGATTCCATTCGTCGGAAAGTTCCTCCAGCGTCTCGGCGTGTTTCACGTCATGGCCGACGGCGGCAAGATGCTTTTTAAGGAAGACTCCACGCCAGGGCATGTGCACAAGTTCTACTTTATCGCCGCGCCGTTGCTTGCGATGATTCCCGCGCTGACGACCGTTACGGTCGTGCCGTTTGGTGCCTACTTCGACGAGGTGGGTAAAATCATCCCGCTTGTCCTCGCTAATCTCGACGTCGGCTTGCTGGCGGTGTTCGCGATTTCCTCGCTTGGCGTTTACTCGCTGATTCTGGCCGGTTGGGCGTCGAACTCAAAATACCCCTTCCTCGGCAGCGTGCGCGCTTCGGCTCAGCTTATTTCATACGAACTCTCGATGACGCTGGCGGTGCTTCCAGTTTTCCTTTGGGTCAATGCGCCTGGTGAGGCTGGCACGTTGGGCCTCGGTCGCGTAGTCGAGTTCCAAAGCGGCACGTGGCACGGTTTGACCTCAGCTTCCTGGGGTGGCGCTTGGTTCGGCTTCTTGATGCCGATCTCGGCCTTCATCTTTCTTGTCTGCCTGTTTGCCGAGACGAACCGCCAGCCATTCGATACCATTGAATCCGAAGCCGATCTCGTCGGTTCGTTCCATACCGAATACGGCGCCTTCAAATGGGGCTTGTTCTTCGTGGCGGAGTATTCGCACATGATCGTGGGTTCGGGCATTTTCATGCTGTTGTTTTGCGGCGGTTGGAACCCGTTGCCTTGGCTCCCGCTCGGGACCGTCGTCGAATGGCTACACCACGTAACCGGCTGGGCTTTTACGATTCACCCGCTTTTCGTTGGCCTTCTTTCCATCGCCATCTTCCTCGGGAAGGTACTGGCGATGATTTTCTTCTTCATGTGGATCCGCTGGACGGTTCCGCGTTTCCGTTACGACCAAGTGATGAAGATCGGCTGGCGCATTCTGCTGCCGCTTTCCATCGCCAACCTTCTCGTCTACGCGATCGCCATCGCGCTCATTCAAAAATAGGAATCTTTCGCCATGGCCGTTGTCCCTCTTGAACGAAAACCTCTGACGCTCGCCGAGCGCACCTACCTGCCGCAGATTATGCAGGGATTGAAGACCACGATGAAACACCTCGTGGCCAAGCCGGTGACACTCGAATATCCGGAGCAGCGTCCGGTGATCCCGCCCGGCTACCGCGGCGTGCCGACCTTGGTCAAAGATCCAAATGGTCGTGAAAAATGCGTTTCGTGCCAGCTCTGCGAATTTGTTTGTCCGCCAAAAGCCATTCGCATCACGCCGGGCGAAATTCCCTTCGACGCGCCCAACGCCCACGTCGAGAAGGCACCCAAGGAATTCGACATCGACATGCTGCGCTGCATTTACTGCGGCATGTGCCAGGAGGTTTGCCCTGAAGAGGCGATCTGGCTGCAAAATCAGTTTTCGATGACCGGCCTCTCGCGCGAAGAGATGATCAATCACAAGGACCGGCTCTACGAGCTTGGCGGCACGCTGCCGGACGAACATCGCAAATGGGACAAAAAGAAAGCCGCCGAGGAGCACGGCAACGAACATTGATTTTTATGACGAGTTACACAGAGAACACGAAGGACGCACGGAGAGCACAGAGAACCATTCTGATGCCCTGTGTTATTGGTGACCTCCGCGTCTCCTCTGAGGACTCTGTGTAACCATTCCGAAGCTTTTCGTTTCATGCCGAATTTTCTCTTCTACCTTTTCTCCGCGCTTACGGTCGGCTCCGCCCTTGCAGTGGTGTTCAACAAAAACACCGTGAACGCCGCTGTGTGTCTTTTACTCAGTTTGCTCGGAGTTGCCGGCATCTTCGCCTTGCTCGACGCGCTTTTGCTCTCCGCCTTGCTGATCCTCGTCTACGCCGGAGCGGTCGTGGCGCTCTTCCTTTTCATCGTCATGCTGCTCAAACCGCAGACTGAAACCAAAAAGCCATACAAAAAGATTTCTTTCATCGCAGGAACGTTGGCCGCCGCGCTGCTCGGACTGGGCGTCTATAGTTTTGTCTCACGCAGTCAGTTCTCCTCGGCTCCCGCCGCTGAAGCTTTTAGCGCCGGTCTCAAGGAATACGGCGCGAAACTTTTCACCACCTATCTGCTGCCAGTTCAGGTCGTCGGCTTTCTGCTGCTCGTGGCGATGCTCGGCGTGATCGTGCTCAGCAAGAAATATGAAGAACAGGAGGAGACCAAATGACCATCGGGCTAAATGAATACCTGATTCTCAGCGCGCTGCTCTTTGCCGTCGGTTTCTTCGGCGTGCTGGTGCGCAAGAACACGCTCGTGATCTACATGTGCCTCGAAATGATGTTGGTCGCGTCGACCATCGCGCTTGTCGCGTTTTCACGTTTCAACGGCACCCTCGATGGCAATGTGTTCGTCTTTTTCATTCTCACTGTGGCTGCGGCCGAGGTCGCCGTCGGCCTTGCCATTATCGTCGCGCTTTTCCGCAAACGTGGCTCCGTTCAAGTCGAAGATCTTAACGCGCTGAAAAACTAAACCATGGCGCCCCTCCAACTCGCACTTCTCGTTCTCCTGTTGCCGCTCGCTTCGGCGGCGATCATCGCGCTTTTCCTGCGTCGGCAGGGCACGCTGGCGTCGTCCATTTCGGTGGGCGCCTGTGCCGCGCTGGCCGTCGCGGCGCTCAAGCTTGTTTTTGGCGATCATCGCTTCGCCTCTTCCGTTTCGTGGATGGAACTGGGCGGTTGGACGCTTTCGCTGGGTTTTAAATTCGACGATCTCGCCGCGCTCATGCTGGCGATCGTCGCGATTGTCGGACTCTGCGTTCATGTGTTTTCGCTGGGCTACATGCACGAGGACGGCGCAAAAGCGCGTTATTTTGGCGGACTTTCTGTCTTCATGTTTTCGATGCTCGGCATCGTTTTTGCCGACAATCTTTTCATGATGTTTATCTTTTGGGAGCTGGTTGGTTTTAGCTCCTGGTTGTTGATCAATCATTTTCATGAAAAGCAGTCGGCCGCGGACGCGTCGAAAAAGGCATTCATCGTCAATCGGGTGGGCGACTTTGGTTTCCTGATCGGCATCATCTGGTGCTACGCGGCGCTCGGAACCGTGAATTTAAGCGAAATCGCGATCAAGCTGCCAATAGGCTCGGTGATTACGCCAGCGATTCCGATCCTTCTTTTCTGCGGCGCGGTCGGCAAATCCGCACAAATGCCGCTGCACGTCTGGTTGCCCGACGCGATGGAAGGCCCGACGCCCGTTTCCGCACTCATCCATGCTGCGACGATGGTCGCCGCCGGTATCTACATGCTTTGCCGGATCGAGCCTCTTTTTGCGGCTGCTCCAGCCGCATTGAACGTGGTGATGTGGATTGGTGTGGCTACGGCCGTTTACGCCGCGCTTTGTGCGGTCACCCAGAGCGATATCAAAAAAGTTCTCGCGTATTCAACGCTGTCACAACTCGGTTACATGGTGGCGGCGTTCGGTTTGGGGCGTCTCCACGAGGTCCAGGAAACCGATCAAGGGAAAGTGAACGTTCTGCTGCTCGCCGGTGCCGGGGCGGCCATGTTTCACCTGATGACGCACGCCTTCTTCAAGGCGCTCTTGTTCCTTGGCTCAGGTTCGGTCATTCACGGCTGCCATCACGAACAAAACATTTTCAAAATGGGCGGACTGGCGAAAAAGATGAAGCTCACCTTCGCGACCTTCACCATCGGAGTTCTGGCGATCATTGGAACACCTCTGCTGTCGGGGTTCTTCTCGAAGGATACCATTTTGCTGCTCGCCTTTGAAAAGAACCGGCTGGTTTTTGGCCTGCTGGCATTCACCGCGGTTTTGACCTCTTTCTACATGGTTCGGCTTTGGAAGCTGGTTTTCCTTGGCAAGCCCCGTGGCGAAAGTGCCGAACACGCGCATGAAAGCGGCTTCTCCATGATTATCCCGCTGGTCATTTTGGCCCTGCTCGCGATTACCGCTGGCTGGCCCGAGGTGCTCGATTTGAGATGCTTCCGCACGATTTTCGACGAGGTTCCCAATGGCCACAACCATGAACACGCCCACCACGTTGTCTTCACTATCAGTTTGATCGTGGTGTTTGTGGGCGCGTTGAGCGCTTACCTTTTCTACAAACCGGAAGGGAAGGACACCTTGGCGGCAAAGAGCCCGGGCCTGTTTAGCGGGCTGGCGTTGCTCAAGGCTTCGCCAGATGAGATTTTCAATTACTACGTCAAAAAGGTGCAGGACCGGTTCGCCCTGGTCATTAACTTTATCGATAACGTCGTTCTTGCCCGGTTGATCGTGGGCGGCTTGGCGGGTTTTGTCGGCCTGATCAGTCTGGGGGCGCGTGCCCTCTACGTCGGGAGCCTGCATGCCTATGTCTACTGGTTTTTGATCGGCGCGGCGCTGGTCTGGGGATTTGCGGCTGGAATTTTCTAATCGGACAACGCGATGACCACTTGCCCTTTTGATCTTATTTTCCTCTCGATCGTGACACCGCTGGCGGTGGCCGTTGTGATCGCGCTCGGCCTGCCCAAGGCTTGGGCAACCAAGCTTGCCTACGTCGGCTTCGGCCTTCCGGCCATCATTGCGATTTCTTTGTGGGCGCAATTTTCTTCGGCGACTCAGGTTGATACTTATGCCTTCAAAACGGTTTATGAAACCGGGTTGGGCAGTCTTGGCATCAGATTGATGCTTGGCCTCAACGGCATTTCGCTGCCGCTCTTTGTGTTGGCGGGGCTGGTTGGTTTGGCGGCCGGACTGTACGCGATCCATTCAGGCGCAGAACGGCTGAAACTTTACCTCACGCTGCTCCTCGTGATGCAGGGCGGATTGATGGGCGTGTTCGCGTCGATCGACGTTTTCTTCTTCTATTTCTTCCACGAACTCGCGCTGATTCCGACCTTCATCATGGTCGGCATCTGGGGTGGACGCGACCGCAACTACGCGGCAATGAAGATGACGATTTATCTCACGCTGGGTGCGATGCTGTCGCTGATCGGCTTGATCGCGATCTATGTGAAGAGCGGTGCGGAAACCTTCGACCTTATTTCGCTGCGTCACGTGCTTCTCGCGAATCCGTTACCGGTCTTTGCGCAGAAAAATATTTTCGGTTTGCTCATGTTTGGCTTTGGCATCCTGGTTTCGCTCTGGCCGCTGCACACCTGGGCGCCGCTCGGCTACGGTGCCGCACCGAGCTCGGCCGCGATGTTGCACGCAGGCGTGTTGAAGAAGTTCGGCCTTTACGGCCTGATCCAGATTGCATTGCCCTTGCTCCCCCTTGGCCTTGGTCCTTGGAAGTGGGTGTTGGTCACGCTGGCGTTGGGAAATATTCTCGTCATCGGTTTTGTGACGATCGCTCAGCGCGACCTTAAGCAAATGATCGGTTTTAGCTCGGTCATGCACATGGGTTATGCGTTTCTCGGCGTGGCGGCGTTTTCAGTCGTGGGTGCCGGCGGTGTGGTGCTCATGATGGTGGCGCACGGACTTTCGGTGGCGCTGCTCTTTCTGCTTGCGACGAGTATTTACGATCGCACGCAGACCTTCGATCTCGGGCAAATGGGCGGACTTGCGCAAAAGACCCCCGTGCTTGCGGCCTTTTTCGTCGCCGCGACCTTTGCGAGCATCGGCCTGCCGGGCTTCGCCAACTTCTGGGGCGAACTCGCGATTTTTGTTTCGCTGTGGACGCTTTCGCCGTGCGTTGCGGGCTGCGCGATTGCAGGTGTGGTGATTTCTGCGATCTACGGATTGCGCGCGGCCGCCAACGTTTTCTTTGGCCAGCCGACGGAGGTGTTCTCAAAGCAGGCAGCAGGACAACCGATTGTCGATTTGCGTTGGAGCGAAAAGTTGCCCGCGATCGTTTTGCTGGCTGCATTGCTCTTTGTCGGTTTCTGGCCGAAGTCGATCTCGACCTCGCTCAACGGCGCCCTGCAGGCCATTTACCCCGCCGCGACTCACGCAGCCACGACCGCCGTGGCCAATAAATAATTTTCGCCGAGATGAATCCCGAAGAACTAACCAGAATCGCCGAATCCAACCAATGGCTCGCCATTGTCCCCGAGATATCGCTCGGGTGTCTCGCCTTGGCGTTGTTGGTGCTGGAAATGCTGCTGCCCAAAAAGGAGCACGGTGCGATCCCGGCAACCTGCCTTGCGGGTCTTCTGGGTGCGCTCGCAGGTTTATTCATCAACTACCGCACGCCCTTCCTCGACCAGGCGATATTTGGCGGAATGCTGAGGCTGTCGGCAACCGGCCAGTTCATGCGCGTGTTTTTCCTGCTGACGGCGATCCTTGTCACCTGGTTGGGCATGGCTGCCTTCAAGAAGCAGAAGCTGCCGCGCGTGGAATTTTTTCACATCGTGCTGGTCGTGACGGCGGCGATGATGCTGCTCGCGCAGAGTAATGACTTCGTGATGTTCTTCGTCGCGCTCGAAACGATCACGGTGGGTTTCTATGTGCTGGTTAGCTATTTCCGCAACAATGCGCTTTCGCTTGAGGCCGGCCTCAAATATTTGATCACTGGCGCGCTCAGCTCGGGCATCATGCTTTTCGGCATCGTGTTGCTCTACGGCGTGGCGGGCAACAAGGGCCTGCCCGGGGCCTCGTCGATTTCAATGAACTTTGGCGCCTTGCAGGCGTTCCTCGAAGCCAATCCCAACAATTTTATCGCGAGCGTGGGCATCGTTCTCGTGCTTTCGGGCGTCGCCTTTAAAATTGGTGCAGTGCCGTTCCAGATTTGGATTCCCGATGTTTACCAAGGTGCACCGACGCCTGTGACCGCTCTTCTCGCCGTCGGATCAAAAGCCGCCGGTTTTGCGATTCTCATGGTACTCACCCAAGTGTTCGGCGCGTATCAGAACCTGGTGGAGTCGCTTCTCGCCCTCCTGGCGGCAGTGACGATCATCCTTGGAAATCTCGGTGCGCTCACGCAGCACAACGTCAAGCGCCTCATGGGACTCTCTGGCGTATCGCACGCCGGCTACCTTTTGCTGGGGGTGATTGCCGCCAATTCCATTCCACAGGCGGCCGACGCGGTGAACTTCTATCTTGTGGTCTACCTTTTTGCCTCTTTTGCCGTGTTCGGCGTGATGACCCATCTTGCCGGCCCCAACGACGCGGATCAGGAAATGGAGCACTATACCGATCTCGCACGCCGGCATCCGTTCTACGCCGCTGTGCTGGCGATTGGGCTTGGTTCGCTCGCGGGCATCCCACCGCTCGCGGGATTTATCGGCAAACTGCTCATCTTCATCGCGGCGTTCAAGGCCGGGCTATTCTGGCTGCTCGCCGTGGCGATTCTGGGCGTGGTCGTTTCGATCTATTATTATTTCGGCTGGATCAAGGCCGCGTATTTTTCGCCGCGAAAATTGAATTCTGCCGAGGCCCCGGTGGAACCCGATACAGCCGAAGCGGCGCCGATCAATGTTGCCACGGTTGCTGTGCTTGCGCTTCTCGCCTTTGCCTCGGTCTTACTTGGCTTCTTCCAGACGCCGTTGACGGCTTGGATCGCGAAATTGTAGGCCACGTGCTGGCGGGCGACCAGCACGACGACGTCGGCATTCTGCAAATTTCCCGCTTCGTGCTTGGCGTGATGCGCGCTTTGCGTGAAAACATCCACACCGCCGCATGAAAGTCACTGGACTCGCCCTTGTCCCGCCACCCTCCGCCGCTGATCTCCCGAAGGTCACTCCCGAACTCCTCGCCTCGGTTCTCGCGCGCTACTCGCGCAGCAACGACGGCCTCGGTGCCATCCTCGAAAAAGTCGACCTCGCCAATCCCGATGCCTCGATTGACCGCATCCTGAAATTTGTCGACTACGGCCACGCTTCGATCGGCGGCCTCACCGGCGGTCTCGCGATCGCGCTCGACGATGTCTCAATGTGGCTCGCGTACAAAGTCTTTGAAATCTCGCAGATGGCCGACGGTCAGGAATCGAGCACGCGCTACATCACGATGAACGCGTCAAATGTGCCCTCCGCATCCGAGGTGGGTATTCCCGACGATCTCGCGCCGCGTTGGCAGGCCTTGCTCGCAAAATCCTTCGCCGCCTACAACGCCGAATACGCGCGGCTCGACGCCGCGGCGATCGCGAATCCCTCGCTCGTGCGCCTGCCGCCTGACGCGAAGCCGGCCGTAGTCACACGTCTTCGCAAAAACTACGCGCTCGATCGTGCGCGCTACTTCATTCCCTTCGCCACGCGCACCAACCTGGGTCTGGTGCAAAGCTCGCGCATGTGGGCGCAGACGGTGAAACATCTCGATTCGCTCCCGCATCCTGAAGCTCGCGCCGCCGCGAAGGCGATTCGCGAAGTGCTCCTGAAAATTTCGCCGCGTCTCATGCGTCACAGCGTCGCCGAAAAATCCTTCGAGGAACAGGCGCGACAAGAACTTGCCGCCAGCTTCAAACTCGGCCTCGAGCGTCTCTCGACCGCCCCTTTGAACGACGAAGTCTGGGTCAAGGTCGACCGCGACACGCCGCCCTTCCTTGCCGAGACGCAACCGCTTTCCGAGTCCTTGCGGCACCGAACCAATCGTTATGGATATCAAGGCGTGGCGTCGCGACGGATGCGCGTGACCTTTGCCTGGAATAACATGGCGTTGGCCGAACTCCGCGACCTCAACCGCCATCGCACCGGCCATCGTTATACGCCGCTCATCCAGGCAGGCTTTTATCTCCCGCCTGAGATCAAGCACAGTGCTCATGCCCAATTGCTCAACGAGCAGGCCGACCTCACGCGCGAGCTGATGCAGCGCGGCTCGCCGGCCTATGTGTACTCGCTATTGCTCGGCGCTCAGACGCCATTTGAGCACAGCACGCACGCCGACAAGTTTATCTACGAAGCCGAACTCCGCACCGGCATGGGCGCGCATTTTCGCTACGCCGAACACCTGAGCGCCACGCTCCGCGAATTCTTTAAACAAGTCCCAGAAGCAAAAGACTGGGTTGTCGAAGGCACCGCCGAGCCGGAGTGAGCTGTTCGGTCTGTTGTTTTTGGTAGGGACGACCCGCCGGGTCGTCCGCCAACGTCGCTTACGAATGACTCGTTAAAACCGGACGGCCCGGCGGGCCGTCCCTACCTCGGAATTACCTGCGGCATAGCACAACGACGAAGAAGCCATCGCTGTTGTGCTGCGAAGGAAGAATCGTGAGGCCTTGTGGGCTTGGGGTGGCGCTGAAGGTTTGGTTGAAGGGGGTGGTGGCAAATTCCGGATGTGCGGCGAGGAACTCAGTGACGACGTCTTCGTTTTCGAAATGACTGAGCGAACACGTCGCGTAAACAAGCAGGCCGCCAGGAGCGACGTGTTTGGCGTAGCGGGCAAGGATTTCGCGTTGGCGCTGGGCGGCGGTTAGAACATCGGCCTCTGAGATCGACCATTTCAAATGGGGCGAACGGCGCCAGGTGCCGGTGCCGCTGCAAGGGGCATCGACGAGCACGCCATCGAAAAGCGCAGTGGGCGCGGGGGGATGCTGGCGGACCACGATCTGCGAGAGGCGCGCGCGGGCGGCGCGGAGCTTGAGTTCGGCCAGGGCGTCGTGGCGTGGGTCGAGCGCGGTGACCTGGCCGGTCGGGCCGACGAGGCGGGCGAGTTGCAGAGTTTTTCCGCCAGCGCCGGCGCAGGCATCGAGCCAGCGCGAACCGGTGGCGGGGCGGACGGCTTCGAGCAAGAGTTGTGAGCCGAGATCCTGCACTTCCACGAGACCTTGGGCGTAGCAATCGGTTTTGGTAACGTCGGCTTCGGTGAGCAGTTGGACGGCGCCGGGCAAGAGTGCCGACGGCTGCCACTTCCATTGACGGAAAGTGAATTCCTCAAATACGGGCCGCGTGTCCTCGGTTTGGAGGCGGAGCCAGAGCGGGGCGCGGGTGTGAAGGACGTCGATCTCGGGCGATGCAAAGGCGGCCGGGCAATGAGCGCGGAACCACTCGGGCAGGAGTGGCTCGTTGACGCGGAGGAGGGCGGCTTTTGCAGCGACCGTCGCGGGAAGCGTGGGCCAGTCGGTAGGCAGGGATTGTTTAAGAGGGCGCGTGGCGTTGTCTTCGGCGGCGAGCCAGACGACGGCGCAAAGTGTTTCTTCCTCGGAGCGGGTGAGCAGAGTTTCAATCCACGGCAGGAACCGGATCGCGGTGTATAACAATTCCCGATACAAGCGGCGGTCGCGGGAGCCGAAGCGTTTTTCTTTGGCGAGACGTTGCTGGATGCGCGCAGGGAGATTGCGGTCGTCGCGAAAATGGGGGCGGAGCTCGGCGAGGAGCTTGAGGAAAGTACGGCCTTGATTGGCGGCTACGGGCGAGACTTCAAAGTGTTCGGACATGGAAACACAAATGAACTCAGATGGAGACCGAGGGAAGACAAGACGTCACGCGCAGTGCAAATCCACGTTGTTGCACTTGTGATTGTTCATTTGCCCGATCCAGCACATTGGCGGGCCATGCGCCTACCTCATTTCGCCTTAGAGGCCGATCAAGCGCGCACTGATGTTGAAGCCGAAACTGCCTTCGCGAGAACGGCCTTCGTAGCGGCGGACGCCGTATTGAATGCTCCAAATGTTGTTCAGGTTTTGATGGACGGTGAGCGACTGCTCGTTGAAACGACTGCGGCGGGCGTCGTAGTGCAGGCGCACGACGGCTGAGTAGACTTCGTTGATACGATAACGGGTTTCGCCGATGTACTCATCGATTTGGTGTTGGAGGTAATGGTTCGCGATGCTGAACAGCCAGACGTTGCCATCGAGAATGGTGAAACGGTTGTTGAATTCGCGCAGCGTGTAATTTTGCGGAGTAAAGCTGTTATAAACGTCATAGCGCAACCAGCGGGCAGGGGTAAGGCTCAGGCCTGTATGGATGGACGAAACATCTTTTTCGCCGAGGTTGCGGCGGAAGCGATAGTCGCCGGCGACATTGAACGTAAGGAGGTCTCGCGAGCCATAAGAGGCGTCGCGGGTTTGAAGGGTATTGTCGATCCCGACGCGCAGGACGTTGGTGGATTCGAGGTCGTCGATGTTGCGCTGGTCGGCGAGTTCGAGCGTAGGCAGAGCGGTGTCGAAGACGCGATCGTCGACTTGCGGGATGTAGCGTTTGCCGCGGTCGGCCGACGGGATGTAGCGATAGGAGAGTTTGGGCGTCACCAGATGGCGGATGCCGTCGATGCCCCAGCGTTCGTTTTTGTAGTTGTAGACACCACTGGCGCGGAGGCTGGCGTCGGCACCGATTTCACCGAGGAAACGCGAGTAGGCAGCGCGTCCATTGACGGCGTCGAAATAGTGCGTGAGGCGGGCAGCCGCGACTGGGTTGATGACAAACCATTCACGTGGGGCAACAGGACGCTCGAGGGCGTAGAGCCAGTCGATGCGGTTGCTCTTCACGGTGGGGAATGTCTCGTAGGAGACGACGGTGACGTCGTCGATTTTCTCGCTCTGAGCGTCAAATGCGCGTTCGCGCAAGGCGGCGAGGCTCAGGCTGCCCCGGTTGTAGATTCCGAATCCCAAAAGGCTGGGCAGGTAGTCGGTGCGAAGCTCGGGGAGGCGTTGTTGGACGCGGTAGAAAGTGTTGGGTTGGATGCGGAGAAAGGTCGAGGAGACGGCGTTGTCGCTGGCATGGGTGGTCTCAAAAAAGGTATCTGGTTGCTGGTTGCGGTTGAACTCATCGGGGCGAAAATCTCGGGCGACGGCGGAGTCGGTCCAGTAATTGAGCTGGATGTTGGTTGTGGTATTCCGTTTGAGCGAGACGAAGGCGTCCTGCCATTGGACGAAACCCCGGTCGGAATGAATGGGGCGACCCAGGATGTCCAAGCCCTTGTTGCCATTGTCGTGGATGTAGCCGGTGTTGAATTCGCCGAACTTGTGATGTTCGTTTTTGGTGATGTCGTAGGTTCCGGAGGGGCCAAAGAGGATGCCGCGCGAACTGTAGAGACCAAGATCGCCGCCCAAATTGACGCCTTGGGCAAAGGGCAGGTGGAGGCCGAGGTCGGCGAAATAGCCGAGCGTGCCACTGTGACCGACTTTGGCGCTGATGTGCGAAATGAGCGGATCGTGGACGTTTTGGTCGATGCGGCGGAAGGGGATCACGGGAGTGTCTCCGGTGCCGAGGCGTGCTTTTTCGGCGACGACATTTTCGCGGCTGACGACTGAGATTTTTTTTGCGGTGAGCGTGGGAGTGAAGATTCCGGGTTCGCGGTAAAACATTTTTGCGTCGTAGGCCGCAAAGTCGCGCGGTGTGCCTTCGACGCGACTGGCCTCGATGTAGAGAGGATATTCGCCAAAGCGCAGTCGCGTGCCGCTGAACGTTTTTTCTTTGAGGTGAAAAAGAATTTCGTCGGCCAGCAGGCGTTTCGCGCCTTGGGGCAGAAGTTCGCTGCCGCGTTCGGAAGTGAGGGCGAGTTTATTGTCGATCGTGAGGACAACGTGGCCACGGGCGCTGGCGGTTTGCGAGCGAAGGTTGTAGCGGATTTCGTCGGCCGTGAGCAGGACGCCCTCGTAGTCGAGGCGGGCGTTGCCGGTGAGCACTTGATCGCCGGTGCCTGGATCGGTGTCCATGAGCTCCGCGTTGAACTGCGGCAGGCTGGGAATTTGCGCGCCGGCAATGGCGCAGCAGCAAAGGACAAACAGGGCGGTCAGTAAACGGCGGATCACGATCCGCGGAGCAAAATCATGGCGGCGGTCGCAGGCAAGCTCCTTGGCGAGGGCGGTGCGGGGCATAGTCGGTTGCTGGGTGGCGGTGAGGGAGGCGCAGATCCTTGGACAGCGTGGCGGACGTTTGTGCCCGGCAATTCTTGGCGCAATGCGATGGATGTTTCTTCTGGTACGGAAATTGCCTGCTAGACGTTACATCATTCTGTGTCATGGTAACGTCTAACTCTCTTCCCCGTGATCATTTCAAAAGCTGAGCTCGCATCCTTCCTCCAGGCCAAAAACGGCACCCCGCATACCTTTTTAGGCATGCACCAGGTGAAAAAGGGCAAAGGGCAGGGGATCGTGGTGCGCGCCTTCATCCGCGAGGCGGCGAAATGCGAAGTCGTCGAACTCGCCAGCGGCAAAGCCACCGAGCTCACTCAGCTCGCGCCGGAAGGTTTTTTCGAAGGCTCAATCGCCGGCCATAGCGAGGTGTTTCGTTACCAGCTGCGCGCGACGTTGCATAGCGGGGAAATTCGCCAGTTCTTCGATCCGTATTCGTTTTTGCCCACGCTCGGCGATCTCGACCTGCACCTTTTCAACGAAGGCACCGATCATTTTATCTACAAAAAACTCGGTGCCCACGTCCGTACGATTGATGGCGTGCCCGGTGTGACCTTCGCCGTGTGGGCGCCGACCGCGCAGCGCGTTTCGGTCGTTGGCAACTTCAACCATTGGGATGGACGCTATCATCCGATGCGTCCGCTCGGCGCTTCTGGTGTCTGGGAATTGTTTATACCCGGCCTCGCCGAGTGGGAATATTACAAATACGAGATCTACGATCAGCAGGGCCACCTTCACCTCAAAACCGATCCCTACGCCACCTACTTTGAAGCGCCGCCGAACAACGCCTCCATCGTCTACGACACGCGCAAACACCAGTGGGGCGACGCCGCTTGGTTGGAGCAGCGCAAGGCCAAGGCCGGCCAACTCGACCAGCCGATGTCGGTCTACGAAGTGCATCTCGGTTCGTGGAAACGAAAAGTCGAAGACGCCAACCGTCGCTTCAGCTATCGCGAACTCGCCCCCATGCTCGCCGACTACGTCGTCGAAATGGGCTTCACCCACATCGAGGTTATGCCGCTGGCTGAGCATCCTTTCGATGGTTCGTGGGGCTACCAGGTCACGGGCTTCTTCGCGCCGACGCAACGTCATGGCTCGCCGGAAGATTTCGCTTTCTTCGTCGATCACCTGCACCAGCGTGGCATCGGCATCATCCTGGACTGGGTCCCGGCGCACTTTCCGCGCGACAGTTTTGCCTTGGCGGAGTTTGATGGTTCCCACCTCTACGAACATGCCGATCCCCGGCAGGGCGCGCATCAGGATTGGGGCACGCTGATCTTCAATTACGGTCGTAACGAGGTCCGCTGTTTCCTCGTCGCCAGCGCGCTCGCCTGGCTCGACCGTTACCACATCGACGGCCTGCGCGTCGATGCCGTGGCTTCGATGCTTTACCTCGATTACTCGCGCAAGGAAGGCGAGTGGATCCCCAACAAATACGGCGGCCGCGAAAACCTGGAGGCGATCGAATTCCTCCGTCAGACCAACGATCTTGTTCACCACTATTTCCCCGGCGTGTATATGATTGCCGAGGAATCGACTTCCTTTGGCGGTGTGAGCAAACCCACCAAGGACGGCGGGCTTGGCTTCGACCTGAAGTGGAACATGGGTTGGATGCACGACACCCTGCGCTTCTTCCAGAAGGAGCCGATCCATCGCAAATGGCATCAGAACGACCTCACGTTCGGCATGCTTTATCAGTACGCGGAAAACTTCGTGAGTGTCTTTTCGCACGACGAAGTCACGCACGGAAAAGCCTCGATGCTCTTCAAAATGGGCGCGTGGCACATCCCGGAAAAAGCCGCCAACCTCCGCGCCCTTTACGCCCACATGTGGGGTTGGCCCGGCAAGAAACTGATCTTCATGGGCAGCGAGTTTGGCCAGTCCAGCGAGTGGAACTATACGACGAGCCTCGACTGGCATCTTTGCCAGTACCTCGATCACGACGGCATCCGCGTGCTTCTGCGCGACCTGAATGCGCTCTACAAAGCCGAACCGGTCCTTAGCTGTAACGATTTCAACCCGCAGGGCTTCCGCTGGATCGCCTGTTACGACACCGATGCGAGCGTGGTAGCCTATCTCCGCGTCGATCCCTTCGAGCAGACGATGTTTGCCGTCATCGGCCACTTTACGCCGGTTATCCGCAAGAACTACCGCCTGGGCATGCCGCGCAAGGGATTCTGGAAAGAAGTACTCAATTCCAACAGCCAGTACTACGGCGGCAACGGCATCGGCAACGACGGCGGCAAAGCCACCGAAGACGTCCCCTTCGACGGCCAGGAGCAAAGCCTGAACCTCACGCTACCGCCATTGAGCACCACGATCTTCAAGTGGACGACGGAAGGGTGAAGTTGTCTCAAGCAATCTAAAGCGCACTGCCGACGGGCAGTGCTAAAGTCTCACTCCAAAAGAAATCGCATCCGATTAAAACCGGAGGAGGTTGGTTCCGACCTGTCAAAGTCGATGCTGTATGGTTCTCCGTTAGCCGAATAAGTATGCGCCAAGTAAGCATCATACGTTGTCCCTCCAGGCCGTTTCACTTCACACCACCATTTGGTGGAGGGAACTACGCGTTACTTCTATATATTGCAGTGACAGATGTTTCTACCGAAGAACAGACCATGATCAGTGCGGCAATTGTCGCTTCAGGTTGCCGATACGCCGTGTGCTATGGTCATCGCTGTTCGAGTTGGGACGATTCGATCGATTTGGCTGCCGTCGAAAATGGCGAAGAAAAAAGCGCCTTCGTTATGACTACATGGCATGAGAACGATACACCGGAGGACGTTGCTTTCTTCTTTTGGAATAATACGTCGTTTGATGATTTTACTGCCGAACGCTTGGGCGTTTTTATCCTTGGCCCTGATTCGAAGACTGAAGCATCTCTTGTAGCTGCCTTCGACTCTTTTCGTCAAAAGACCTAATCTGCCCTTACGATTTCCGTATTCACAATGGTTCGGTCGGCTATTCTGCTTCCCTTTACCTGCAGGATACTTGTTTCATTCGATAGTTCAGGGCTCTAAGTGTGTCAAAGGCCTAGCAGACTCCTACGCTGCATTCGTCGCGCCATAGCCGAAGAGTTTCCTCTTTTTGATGGTACTGGCGACGCTGGGGGGAACCATTTGCTCCCAGGAGGCGTCGCCGGCTTTGATGCGGCGGAGGACGTCGCGGGAGAAAATGCTCAGGTGTGCCTCGTTGTAGCCGGTCACACAGTCAATGTAATGATTCTCCATGAGATGCGCGTAGAGGTTACGCAGGTTGTCGGGTACATGGAGGTTTTTCGCGGTGATCAAAACGCGGTTGCTGAAGCCGGTGTTCATCGGGGCGGGCGGCGCGCCACTGGGATTTTGTTCGGCGAGGAAGCGTTCGAAGGCCTGCGCTTGCATCGGGTAAACATAGAGTTTCACCGCGTAGCGGAAGAGGCGGCCGACGGCTTCGAGAATGCCGCCCGGGAGGCTTTCGTAATATTTTTCGTTGAAGACCTCGAGGAGGTTGTTGATGCCGAGCGCGACCCCAACCATCTCCTGGGTGTAACGGCGGAAGTACGCGGTGAGGCGGTGGAATTCCGAGTAATTCGAAATCAGGACGGTGAAGCCGAGTTCGCTCAAAAGATCGACGCGCGAGAGGAAGTCCTGGGAGTCGAGGTCGCCGGCGGCCAGCAGATTGTGCATGGTGATTTCCATGAGCACGATCGTTTCCTTGCCCTTGACGAGTGGTTCTTGAACGAATTGCGCGCAAGCACAGTTGATCATGTCGACGTTGACGTGGGTGACAGGGCGGAAGCTGCCGCGCTCGACGACGATGGCTTTTTTATAGAGGATTTCGGAGGGCTGCAGGACGTCGCCGGCGGGGCCGAACATGACGGCGTTGGTCAGTCCATGCCGCACGAGGTGAAGCGAGGCGAGGCGGTTGTCGACGTTGGCGAAGGCGGGACCGGAGAACTTCAGCATGTCGACTTCGATGCGGGCAGTGCCGACCTGATCGACGAGGGAGATGATCAATTTCTCCAAGTCGTCGCGGAGGTAGAAGGCTCCGTAAATGAGGTTCACGCCGACGATGCCGAGCGCCTGCTGCTGAAGGACGTTTTCCTTGTCCCACATGCGCACGTGCATGATGGCCTCGCTGGGCGTACCGTTAGGTTCGGTTTGAAAACGAATGCCCATCCAGCCATGGCACTCGTTGTTGCCCTTGTAACTTTTGGCGGAAACGGTGTCGGCGAAGACGAAGAAAGTGGTGTCGGCGCCGCGAGTGGAGGCGAGGCGTTGGTTGAGCAATTCATACTCGTGGCTGAGCATGAGGCTGAGACGTTCGCGCGAGACGTAGCGCGGGGCCTTGCCATAGATCGCGTCGCTGAAGGCCATGTCGTACGCCGAAATGGTTTTGGCGACGGTGCCGGCGGCGCCACCGGCTTGGAAGAACCACCGGGCGACCTCCTGGCCCGCGCCGATTTCGGCGAAGGTGCCGTACTTGACGGGGTCGAGATTGACCGTGAGCGCCTTGCGATTGGTGGTGAGAAGTTCCTTCTGCTGCTCGGTGGGTTCCATGGGAGGAGAAGAGCCGAAACGGCTGGCTTTTTTTGTGGCACGGAGGGGCGCCAAAGAAAAGTTTTAGCTCTTAGGGCGGAGGAAAAGTAGCTGGGATTTGTCGCGGTGGCGAGCGGCATTAGCGGGCGTTTTTTCCCGGTAGACGACTTGCGGGGAACGCCCCAGCGAAATTCGCTGGATGCCCGGGGACGTTTCACCCAACGTGGCGGGCGACATGAAAAACTTTTTCACCTCGATGTTGGGGACGTTGGCGGCGTTGGCGGTTTGCGCGATGGGCGCGTTCATCATCGGACTGATCATGCTCGGCATGTTGATCGCGATAGGTAACAAAAAGCCCGCGTCCGTCGAACAAGGCGCGTATCTCGTTTTTGACCTCACGACTTTGATCACGGACGCGCCACCCGAAGCGACGCCGTCGGAATTGCTTTCGGCGCTGGGCAGTGGAGACCAGGGACCGCGTCAGTTGCAATTGCGCCAAGTCACTGCGGCGCTGCGTGCGGCGGGCAACGATTCGCGTATCGCCGGCGTTTATTTGCACGGGCATCTGCCCTCGGGCGGCGGCTCGTTCGGCAACGGTTTCGCAGCGCTCAAGGAAGTGCGCGAAGCGCTGGTCGCGGTGAAGGCCAAGGGAAAACCGGTGGTCGCTTATCTGGATGTCGCGAGCACGCGCGACATGTATGTCTCCTCGGTCGCGAACGAACTCATGCTCGATCCCTACGGCATCATCTACATGCCGGGTCTTGGTGCCGAACCGATGTTCTACACTGGCGCTTTTGAAAAGTTCGGCATCGGCGTGCAAGTCACGCGTGTCGGCAAATACAAATCGGCGGTGGAGCCTTTTACGCGCAAGGACCTGAGTCCGGAAAATCGCGAGCAGTTGCAAAAGCTCCTCGACGACGTCTGGGGCGAACTGGTGGAGGCGACGGCTGACGCCCGCGGTTTGTCCAAGGCGGATCTGCAGGCGATCGTGGACCGCGAAGGTTTTATCCGCGCCGACGCCGCGCTCGCGGCAAAACTGGTCACGCGTGTGAGCTACCGCGACGAGGCACTCGACGAACTCAAAACGCGCACCGGCCTCAAGGGCGTGAACAAGCCTTTCAAGCAAATCGCGCTGGCGGAATACATTGATCTGATGGACGGGCCGCATATGGCTAAACCCTCCTCGGGCGGGAAAATCGCTGTGGTCTACGCCGAAGGCGTGATTGTCGACGGCAACGGCCAGCAGGACGAGATCGGCGGAACCCGCTTCGCCCGCGAACTGCGTCGTCTGCGCCAGGACAACGACGTCAAAGCGATCGTGCTGCGCGTCAACAGCCCGGGCGGTTCGGCTTCGGCCTCCGAGCACATCCAGCGCGAAGTCCGCCTCGCGAAGCAGGTCAAGCCGGTCATCGTCTCGATGGGCTCCTACGCCGCGTCGGGCGGGTATTGGATTTCCACCTACGGCGATAAAATTTATGCCGAACCCACGACAATCACTGGTTCTATTGGCGTGTTCGGCTTGATGATGAACGTGCAAAAACTCGCGGGAAATCTCGGGCTGACCTTCGACCGCGTGAAAACCGGCAAATACGCCGACTCGATGACGATTTCGCGTCCGAAGACCGAAGAGGAACTCGCGCTCATCCAGCGCGCCGTCGACTGGATCTACAGCGAATTCATCACGAAGGTTTCCCAGTCGCGCGGCCTCGAACTTTCGCGCGTGCAGGAAATCGCCCAAGGCCGTGTCTGGTCGGGTGTCGAAGCGAAGAATCTCGGTTTGGTCGACGAAATCGGCGGGCTTGATGCGGCCATTGCTTTTGCCGCGGAAAAAGCCGGCTTGGGCAACAAATACCAGCTGATCGAATATCCCGCGCACAAGGAATTTGCCGAAATGATCGCCGAGCTTTTCAACGGCATCAAACCCGCCAGCTCGCGCGGCGGCGCAATCACGACTATGGTTGACGCGATGAAAGACGAACTGCGCTCCCTCGAACAATTCAACGATCAGCAGGGCGTTTACGCCCGCCTGCCGGTTGACATCCGCCTGAAATAACTTCCATGAACAACCCCAACACGCATCTTTCGCGGGATATTCCGGCCACGGCCATTCCAGCCGGCCATGCCACCACACTGACTGCCGGTAGCAATGTGTTCGTCATGCAAACCCTTGGTGGCAATGTCACCGTTCGCACGGATCAGGGTTTGTTCCGCATCGCGGCCGAGCACGCGTCGGCGATCATTGGCTTTGAACCGCCGAAGACCACGGCGGCCGCCGCGGGCGAATTTAGCGAGCAGGCGGTATGGGATGCGATGAAGACCTGCTTCGATCCTGAAATCCCTGTCAATATTGTCGATTTGGGATTGGTTTATGACATGAGCGTCGAGAAGACGCCGGACGGTGGCCATGCGATTGAAGTGAAAATGACGCTGACCGCGCCCGGCTGCGGCATGGGGCCGGTGATCGCCGAAGACGCGCGCCAAAAAATCGCCGCATTGCCGACCGTGCGTTCGGCCAAGGTTCACATCGTTTGGGACCCCGTGTGGAATCCCCAAATGATTTCCGCCGAAGGCCGGCAGAAGCTGGGCATCGAGTGACGGTGTTTCTTCCGCGCTTCCGAAAAAACCTTTTTTACAGGAGGAAACGGAGGGCGCGGAGGAGGTGGAAGGAAAGGCGAAGGCTGACGTGCGCTGCCCCGACTTGGGGATTTGCCCTCCGCGACTGCCCAATTCTTTTCCCCGAAAGAAAAAATGGGAATTCCAAAACCGCGTTTTGCCCGGACGAAGGGCAATTTTACCTTCCGCCAATCAGTGAAACCCCGCGCGCCGCGGCAAAATGCCGACGACTTTACTTTCCCATTTCCGCGAGATCGGCGCGGGCGATTTTCATCTCCTCCAAGATGCGTTGGGCGCGATCGAGCAATTGCAGGCCGGCCGGGGTCAATTTCACGCTGCGGCCGAGGCGGTCGAAAAGGCGGCAGTCCAATTCTTGCTCAAGCGATTTAATGGCATGGCTGACGGCCGATTGCGTAATGAAAAGTTCGCGGGCGGCATGTGTGAAGCTGCCTACGCGAGCTAGTGTGGTAAAAGCTAGCAACTTCCGACTGTCGAGAATGGGAGTCATGGCGATTTTTAGCCCGTTTGGCCGCCGTTCTATAGCAAGTGGCGAGCCACATGCGCCTCCGCATGAAAAGTGCTCATAGTTTTCCAGTACTTTCTTTACTGGGCCCGTCCTCGAAGCTGCGACGAGGAAATCCTTGTCAGCTTTTGCTCAGGTTGCGGGCGATCACGGCGCTTTTCAGGTGGTAATAATAGGCCAGTCCGCCCTGACAAAGAATCGTGGCAAGTCCCACCGAAAGGTAGGTTGTGCGCATGGCTTTTTTTATGAGTTCGCGAAATCCAGCCTGACTCAGCCCGAACGACTCCGCAAACGTCGTGGGTTCCATACCTTGTGCGCGTTGGGCGTCGTTGATCATGTTTTCGGCATTCGCCACGGCGGCCAAGACCGCCTTGGGGTTGTAATAAAAATACTGATACGCCGCGTAGCAGAGAATGACGGCCAGCAACACCAACTGACTTCGTACCAACCAGCGCACGCCAACAATTTCACCCGCTTGCAATTTCCGCCGACCGTTTAATTCCATCCCGCCGACCGCCGCCGCAAGTGCGCCGACCACTGCGCCCAGCCAGTCCAAACCGAAGGCCGAGATCAGTCCAAAACCGCCGGCGAGAACGACCAGCACGGTGCCGTCGATCGCTGCGATGCGCTGCACCCGTTTGAGCACTTCGGCAGGGAGGGGCGGGGGCTGGGACATGGTGGCGTTGTGGGACAAACCTGACGTTTTCACTTTCCGCCCGCCGCGCGTTGATGACAAATTAAAACCTTTCCCTTCATCCGCCAGCCGCAACGTGCCCACGCCATCCTTTCCCTTTCGCATTGATTTTCCGCCCGAACTGCCGATCACGGCGCGCGCGGAGGAAATCGTTGCGGCCATTCAGGCGAATCAGGTTGTGATTTTGGCGGGCGAAACGGGTTCAGGCAAAACCACGCAGATTCCCAAAATGTGCCTGGCTGCCGGTCGCGGCTCGCAAGGGCGCATCGCCTGCACGCAACCGCGACGCGTGGCCGCGCTGTCGATCTCGCGGCGCGTGGCGGAGGAGTTGAACGTGAACTGGGGCCGCGAGGTCGGTTGCAAGATTCGTTTCAACGACCAGACCTCCGACGCGACGGTGATCAAATTTCTCACGGACGGCATGCTCCTGGCCGAGGTGCAAAGCGATCCGATGCTGCGTGGCTACGACACGATCATCATCGACGAAGCCCACGAACGCTCGCTGAACATCGATTTTCTCCTCGGGCATCTGCGTCTGCTCCGACACAAGCGGCCAGAACTAAAAATCATTGTCACTTCGGCGACGATCGACACCGAGGCATTTTCCAAAGCCTTCGACGATGCGCCGATCATTCAGGTCTCGGGACGCATGTTTCCCGTCGAGGTCATCTACGCGCCGCTCGACGAACTTGGCAGCGACGCCTCGCCGGAAGACGACGTGAACGCAAAAGCTGAGGCGCTGCACTACGTCGACGGCGCGGTCGAAGCGGTCGAACGCATCGTGCGCGAAAGTGAAAGCGGCGACGTGCTGGTCTTCATGCCGTCGGAGCGCGACATCCGCGAAGCCTGCGATCTGCTCGATGGACGCCGCATGAAAAACTGCGAACTTGTGCCGCTTTTCGGCCGCCTTTCCAACTCCGAGCAGCAACGCGTTTTTGCCCCGACGCAACGGCGGAAGATCGTCGTTGCAACCAACATTGCCGAAACTTCGCTGACGATTCCCGGCATTCGTTTCGTCGTCGATACGGGCCTCGCGCGCGTGAGCCGCTACGCCCAGCAATCGCGCACGCGCCGCCTGCCGATTGAGGAAATTGCACAGTCGAGCGCCGACCAGCGCAAAGGCCGCAGCGGCCGCGTGGCGGAGGGCGTGTGCATCCGCCTGTATTCAGAAAAAGACTTCAACGAACGCCCGCGCTTCGCCCAACCCGAAATTCAGCGCGCCAACCTCGCCGACGTCATCCTGCGCATGAAGGCCTTCGGCCTTGGCGACATCGAGCGGTTCCCCTTTATCAACATGCCCGCGACGAAGGCGATCCGGGCGGGCTATGCGTTGCTGGAGGAGTTGGGGGCGATTGAAAACCAGAAGCCGGAAGCCGGAGGCCGGATGCCAGATGTCGGAAGTCAGAGGTCGGAGGTCGGAAGCCAGAAGCCAGAAGCCAGAGGCCAGAAAAGAGAGGATGACGCCGCAGCAACTTCTGAAATCCGCGGTCCGGCTTCTGGCCTCCGACCTCTGGCTTCTGTTCTGACGCCTCTCGGCCGGGAACTCGCCCGCTTGCCCGTCGATCCGACCGTGGGACGCATGATCTTGCAGGCGCGGACGGAAAAATGCCTCCGTGAAGTCATGGTAATCGCGGCCGGTCTTTCGATTCAGGATCCGCGGGAGCGTCCGCTCGACGCTCGCGAAAAAGCCGATGCGGCGCATCGCAAGTTTTCTCATCCCGACTCGGATTTTCTTGCGCTGCTCAACATCTGGGACGCGTTTCACGACGAATTCGAAACGATGTCGCAGGCGAAGCTGCGTCGTTTCTGTCGCGATCATTTTCTCAGTTACACGCGCATGCGCGAATGGCGCGATATTCACAGCCAGCTGATGGATGTCTTGGAGGAGCGTGAGGGCTTCAAGTTGACCTCTGCGTTTCACGGGTTGAAACCCGAACAGATCACGCCCGACAAGGAAGCCTTTGGCACGCCGCCTTACCGCGCGATCCATCGGTCGATTCTGGCGGGCTTGCTCGGCAACATCGCCACGCGCGACGACGAAAACGGCGGGTACAAGGCAACCAATGACCGTCGCGTGGTGATATTTCCCGGTTCGGTGTTGTTTCCGAAGGACGAGCAGAAGAAGAAGCCCTCCTACGCCAAGGCTACGGAGGGCGGGGCTCGCGACAAGCGCTCGCCCCGCTGGATCATGGCGGCGGAGATCATGGAGACGTCGCGGCTTTATGCACGGACGTGTGCGCGGCTCGATCCGCTCTGGGTGCTCGATCTGGCCGAGCACTTGGTGAAAGTTTCGCACAGCGAGCCGTTCTGGAACGAAGCAGGCGGTCGCGTGCTGGTGAAACAAAAGACGCGACTTTACGGTTTGGAGCTGGAGACACGTTCGGTCGGCTTCGGGAAAATCGACCCGGTTCAGGCGACGGAGATTTTTATTCGCGAAGCGCTCGTGAATGACACGATCACGTGGCCCTTCGATTTTCTGACGCACAACCGCGAGGTCCGCGCTAAGATTGAAAATCTGCTCACCCGCGCCCGTGACAGCAGCTACATGAATCTCGACGAAGGTGTGTACCGGTTTTATGCGGAACGATTGCTGCCGGAAGTTGGAGCGCGACCTCCGGGCACGCCTTCGCAAGGCGTCAGCTCTGTTGCCGAACTCGTCGATCTTGTGCGCGAACGCAAAGGCGCGGAACCGCGTTTCCTGATGATGGAGCCGGACGATCTGCGCGACCCGGAGGAGTTGCAGCACGATGTCGAAGCATTTCCCGAAGCCTTGCCGCTCGAAAATCGCGCGGTGCCCATCGCCTACGCCTACAAACCCGGTCAGGCGGACGACGGTGTGACGCTCGAAGTGCGCGTGCGCGAGGCGAATTTGCTCGCGCCGGCATCACTCGACTGGGCGGTGCCCGGGCATTTGGAGGCGAAAGTCGAACACTACCTGCGTGCCATGCCGAAAGAGTTACGCCGCGCTTTCATGCCCTTGGCGGAAACGGCAAAGAGTCTGGCGGCGCAGTTGGCGCAACGCGACCGGCTCACGGGCCGCCGGGAAAATTTGACCGAAGCGTTGGCTACGCAGTTGGCGGAGCGTTTTCAGATTCGAGTCGACCCCGCACTTTGGAACGAAAAACCGTTGCCGGACCACTTGCGCGTGCGCGTGCGGGTGCTCGACGACGAAGGAGTGGAAATATGCGCCAGCCGCGAACTGACGGAAATTCAAACGGCACTGGCCACGCGACAACGCGAAGTCAGCGCGAACGTCGCCCATGAAGATCCGCAGGCTTGGCGCGCAGCACGTTCGCGCTGGGAAAAGGCACCGCAGACGACGTGGGTTTTCGGTGACGTGCCGGAGCGCGTCCCCGTCGGCGAACAGGCGGGCGTGCCGGTTTTTGCGTTTCCCGGGCTCAAAGCCGAAGGGGAGGGCGTCGCATTGCGCTTGTTCCGCCAGCCCGAGGAAGCCGCGAAGGCGACGCAACTCGGACTGGAGCGGTTGATCGAATTGCAGCTGCGCTACGAACTGGCGTGGATGCAAAAAGACCTGAAGGCAATGCGCGATCTCGGCACGCTCACGGCCACGCTCGCGCCGATCAATGAAATGATGGAGCAAGCCTATGGTTCGGTACGTCGGTGGATTTGCACGCGTCCTGTCGCTCCGCTCAGCGCGGCTGTTTTTGAAGCAACGCTCGCCCGCGCCAAAGCCGACCTGCGCGGCTTCGTGCCGCGGCTCATGGACTTGTTGAAGGATATTCTGACATTGCGGCAGGCGTTGCTCGTGCATCCGCATCTGTATCGCGGACAGGGCCCGGAACTGGCGACCTTGTTGGGGCCGGATTTTCTTGCGACGACTCCGTATGAACAGCTGGCGCATTTCCCGCGGTATTTGAAAGCGATGCGCTTGCGCGCGGACCGCTGGCGCCAGAACCCGGCAAAAGACGAGGAACGCGCCAAACAACTCGCGCCGTACATGAAAGCCGCGAACGAACTGCGCACGCGTGCGGGCGCCGAGGCGTTTTTTTGGATGGTGCAGGAGTTTCGGGTGAGTCTGTTTGCGCAGGAACTTGGCACCGCCGAAGCGGTTTCGGCGGTAAAATTGGACCGCGTTTTGGCCGATATAAGAGCCGGACGCATCTCGGAAACCACGACGGAAGCGGCGAAAAATATTGAGCAAAAGACGTCACCGACGGCCCAGCCGAAGCCGATTGTATCGACGCCGGTGCCCACGAAGAAGACGGGACCGCTGAAGAGCCTGGGCTCGCTCGATGCCTTGTTTAGGAAGACATAAGCGGGATTAACAGTTGAGATTAGAAGGCGAAATTAGGGGTTGTAGGCGCAGCGAATTCGTGGAAAATACCCGACAGTTAATTGACCCCTTCTTCCCATGAACACCCCGATTGCAGTTTTGTTAAGTCATAAGGGAAATGCCGTGTTTTCCGTGACGGGCCGCGACACCGTGGCCGAGGCGGTTTGCGAGATGAGCAACCGTAATGTTGGATCTGTTGTTGTGTTAGAAAATGGCGAGTTGATTGGCCTGTTGACCGAGCGCGACGTGCTGACGCGGGTCGTGGCGGCGGGCCGGCAGCCGGATCTCACCTGTGTGGCCGACGTCATGACGCGCCACCCAATCATCGCTTCCCCGCGGGCGACGGTGGAGGAAGTCATGAGCCTCTTCACCGAAAAACGCTGTCGTCAAATCCCAGTCGTCGACGAGGACTCGGGGCGCATGGTCGGCTTGATCTCGATCGGCGATGTGACGCGGTGGCTGGTCGAATCGCAGCGCAACGAAGTTCACCACTTGCGGCAGTACATCTCGGGTGGAATCAGCGGTTGAGAAATCGCTTCCCCGCGCATTTGCGTTGGTATGAGGCCGGCGGATTTTTCCCGTCGGCCTGATTTTTTTCGCAGTTCGTTCACCATAAAAAACTGGCGTGGGAGCGTACTTTGCCTGCAAATGCCGCAACACTGCCGCTTATGAACCTCGAAACCGCCAACCAACACATCAAAGCCTGCCGCGACCGCATGGACGTGCTCTATCAGAAGCCTGTCTTTGACGAATGGGTTGTGTTGAGCGTGATGCAGGGCAAGGCGGAGATCCGGGCGTATACCGGCCCACGCGCCGAAAAATTCAAGGCCGATCTGCACCGCGATTCGGCGCCCTTGATGTCCCAAATGCAGGGCAATTATTACAGCGTCGGCGATTTCGAGTTCGTGGACAACGCCGGGGGCTCGCGCTATGACGCCTGTATCCGCCTCGGACATACGCTCTATCTCCTCTGCAATAATACCTATGGCACGCTCGCCGCGCTCAGGGCGGATCCGCGTTGGCGCGAGGCGCAAAAACCCTTCGTGGATCTCACGGAAAAATTCCGCGCCGACCCCCTGGTCTGATAATCTGTCTCTTTATCTTTCGTCTTTCTCTTTTCTTCTGAAAACATGGGGAGAAAGAGGAAAGGGAAAGATAAAGAATAAAGATCCTTACGCCCAAACATCCAGGCCGGCGATAACGAACCAGCCGTAAGCGGCCATGAGCAGCCAGCCGGCCCAGTGCGGCAGGCGACCGAGCGTGGCGATGACGAGGAAATGCAGTGCGGTCGCCGCGAGCAGGATCACGATGCCTGCACCAAAAAAGCCGGGCAGCGGAATTGGTTTAAATAGCGCATACAAGCCGACGCAGAGCGGAATGCAGATGTGTCCATCGCCGAGCTGCGACGAATAGACGATGTCCGCGCGACGTTTCCAACCGTAGTAAACCGCGAGCAGGGCGTTGGGCAGCACCATGAGCCAGCCGCTGAGCCAGCCGAGATTTTTTGCGCTGATGAAACCGGTTTTTTGGGCGGCGAGCCAGGTCATGAGCCAATCAAGGCTGATGTAAAGAAAAACGGCGCCGATCAAAAGTGCACCCAGATCCATGAAGAAGAAGGGAGAAAACGATTTTTTCTGACGGACATTGTGCTTCAGCACGTCGAAGACTTGGAAACACTGCCAGAACAGGAAAAGGCCCACGAGCACGAGGCCGTCGCCGAAATCGAGAAATCCATCCTGACCGAGAGCCCAGACCGCGCCGGAGAAAAACGCGACCGCAGCCATGGTCAGGAAGAGCGAGAGGCGGCTGAGACGTTGCTCGGTTTCGGCTTTTTCGAGTTTGGCGATGGCGGCCTTCTTGGGTTTCTTGCCTTTGCCTCCTTCGCCTGAGCCGGCGGAGACCGGGGAAAGGTTGAGGCCCCAAATCAGCGCCGGAATGGCGAGGACAAAGGTGAGATTGGTCGCGTTGTTGACGAGGCAGTTGGTCATCACCTCGATCGACTGGCCCTTGGATTGCAGGAGAATGAAGACGAAGATCAGGTTGCCCAGGCCGGAACAATACGGCATCACCAAAGTGCCAAGCGCGGTGCCTTCCAGGCCATGGTCGAGAAGCGCATTGAGCCGCCAGATCATCAGCAGCGATGCGCCGATAAAAAGCACGGAGAAGGTCAGCGGGTTGGCGAGCCCGAGCGCTTCGATGGCCTCAACAATGTTATTCACAGCGTACGTGAAGATAGGAGGGAGCGGGGCAGCGCAAGCCGCAAGTGTCCGCGGTTGCTCAGCAACCTCGCGGCAACGGCAAAGGTTTTGCCGAGCGATTGGCTGGTGAGGCTGGTTCGCCGCGGGCCGGCGATAACGACACGTCCCGCTCGCAACAGCAACGCGTGGGTGAAGGCAGGCGTAATTTCCTCGACGTGATGCGTGACGAGCACGAGCGATGGACAACCGCGTTTTCGAGCCAGCCGCTCGATAAAGCCGAGAAAATGCTCGCGCGCGACCGGATCGAGGCCGGCGCACGGTTCGTCGAGGATGAGTAGTTCGGGTTTGGCCATGAGTGCGCGCGCAATGAGCACGCGCTGGCGTTCGCCCTGTGAGAGGCAGCCCCAGTCGCGCTCCGCCAGCCGGCTGAGACCGACGAGCGACAGCAGCCGCATGGCTTCGCGGGTGTCGGCACGGGTGATTTTGGCCCAGAGATCGAGTTGGGCAAATTTTCCGCTGATGACCGTTTCGATGACAGGTTCGGCGACGGGAATGGAGATTTGCAGCGAGGAGGAAACGAGCCCGATGCGTTCGCGCAGGTCGCGCCAATCGGTTTCCCCGTACACGCGGCCTAGCACGGCAATATGGCCGGAGGAGGGCGTGAGGTAGCCGATCAAGGCGCGCAGAAGCGAAGTTTTGCCACTGCCGTTGGGACCGAGAATCACCCAATGCTGTTTACAGCCGACCGTCCATGTAACAGCGTTCAGGATACGGGTCGAACCACGCACCACAGACAGGTTTTCAACGGACAGGACGGTTTGGCTTTGCTTTTTCACGAAGAATTCAGACTCGCTGGACAGGATGCGCTGGTCAATCGCGCCATCGTGCCTAACGTAGGTCTTCAATTGTCTGCATTTTAGCCGATTAGAAACCTAGCCTTTTTCACTGCCACCTGCCGATGCGTCTGTTCGTTCAGTTTTGCGTAATACTCGCCCTCGCGCTTCCGCTGCGCGCGGTGGAGTTTACCGTGCTGGTGTACAACGTCGAAAACTTGACCGCAGCCGACGGGCGTTCGCTTTCCGAGGACTACGCCGCGAAACGGTATTCGACGAGCCATCTTCTCACCAAGATGAACAACATCGCGAAGGTCGCCGCCCAATTTAACAACGGCGAGGGGCCCGACATCATCCTTTTTCAGGAAGTCGAAAGGGACTTCCAGCGCGATCAGTACCTTTTCGATCACGCGGGAATGCTGAAACATTTTGAAGACATGACGATCGAGCAAATGCTCGGTCACTACAATGCGAGGGAGATCGCGATGATTCCGGTCGAGGGACTTTTATTGAAAACGTTTTATGATCGCGGACTCCGCGGTTATCGCGTGGCCGCTTCTGATGACGCGGTTCAAACGAAGGAGCGCCGCCACATCGCTCACATCAATATCGTCTTTTCACGTTTCCCAATCGGTGCGGTCCACAGCTACATCGTGCCGGACATGCCGGCTTTGCTGGAGGTGCAGGTGCAGATCGGGCCGCATCCGCTTTATCTTTTCAACAACCATTGGAAAGGTGACGCAATGGGTGCCTCGTCCGAAGAGGCTCGCGTGGACGCGGCGAAAGTTTTGCGCGATCGCATGAGTGAAATCTTCAGCGTCGACCCCAACGCGGACCTGATCCTTGCCGGTACTTTCAACTGTTTTTACAACCAAGGTCCGCGCTTTCGTTATGACAAAATCGCGCTGACCGACGTGCTGGGCTCGCAAGGCGACAAACGCGCGCTCCGCAACCAGGCCGAACTCTACAATCTCTGGTACGAACTGCCGTCATCGCAGCGCGGCAGCGAGAAATATCACGGTGTATGGAGCACCTTCATGCACATGCTCGTTTCGCGCGGGCTGTATGACTTTCGCGGCGTGCAATATGTCGATGGTTCGTTTGGCGTGGGAGAATTCCCCGGCCTCAACGCCGACGAACGCGGCGAACCGATCGGTTGGGACTATTCAGGCCTGAAGGGTTCGGGTTTTTCCACGCATTTCCCGCTTTATGCGAAATTCGTCACCGTGCGCCGAAACCGCCCGGACGTTTTTATGAATCTCAACCCGCCCAAATTCGACAAGGACGGCGTGAGAAAATAGCGGTAGCGGGCGGCTTAGGATTCTGTAGAATCGTTTGCGTAGATGGCATGAAGGTCGTTGATGTAGGTTTTTATCCCTTCAGCGTAAGATCTATCGAAACGGGAGTATCCCCAGTGATCTTTTGTCCGAACTAGAATTTGAAACCGATCCACGTCCAGCTCGATCTGAGTCCATTTTTCACCCTGAAACTCCAAGACGTAATGGGTAGAAAAACGGGTGTTAGATTTCATTTTGGCGTATTCTTTTTCGAGCGTTTCTTCGGGCTCGATCCATTCAGTGACTTCATCGTCCCTCAGTGCGTTTCCGATGAGTTCATAAAGAAACTTTCGCGCAAATATATCCGAGGTGTTTGTCTTTTTCTGAATCAGAAATCCTTCATGTAGTTCGTCCCAAAGAATGCCGGCGAGTCGAGGTTCGACCGGGCCGGTTGCATCTACGGTCAGTATTTGAATTCTTGAGGCGCCAAGAATTGTATCCAAAAATAACAATACAGGGATGTCCTCCTGAAAAGGCGAAAGAGCAAAGAGGTGGCAGCCCCCACACATGAAGGGGTGGGGCAAACTCAAAGACGGTATTTCGTAAGCTATCTTTTTTAGCTTCGGCTCACATTGCTGCTGAAAGCGCTGTAATTTACTGCAGAGCCGGTCATTCCACTGTGCGCTTAGCGTCTCAGCCATATTCGCGAACTTCATTGGTTCGGTGGCTGCGCAGGTGGAAATACAGCCAAAGGCTAGCAGGAAAAGGGTGAAGCGTGGGGCGATGAATTTGCCGCTCATTTAAACTGATAACGCCGTTGGGCCGGTTTTATTAATCAGAAAGCCGAAGAATCAGAAATCGGAGGAGTATTTTTTCAGGCCGGTCAGTTGGGCGAGGACACGCAGGACGAAAAGCGGGTTGTTTTTGAAGTAGCGCGGGCCGAGGCGGCGTGGTTCTGCGCACAGGCGCCAAACCCATTCGAAACCGCTACGTTGAATCCAACGGGGCGCTTGCCTAACGCGTCCGGAAAGAAAATCGAAGGCTGCGCCAACGCCGAGCATTACGGGTACCGCCAATCGCTCAGAGTATTCCGCCATGAATGCCTCTTGTTTAGGCGTGCTCAGGCCGACCCAGAAAAAACTGGGGCGGAGCGTGCGTATTCGTTTTTCCAACTCGTCGGCTTCTTGCGCCGTAAGTGGCCGGAAGGGCGGAGTCTCCGTGCCGACAATTTTCAAGCCAAGAAACCGCGCGCTCAAACTGGCGGCGAGTGCATCGGCTGTGCCCGGGCCGCCGCCGTAGAAAAAATGCGTGAGCTCGGTGCCGGCGGTCACGCGGCAGACTTCAAGCACGAGATCGGGTCCATAGACGCGGCTGGTGGATTTGTGACCGGCACGTTTGCCTAACCAAACCAAAGGCATCCCATCAGGCGTGGTGAGGAAGGAACGATTGAGTCGCTCAAGATGGGCAGGATCACGTTGCGCGCACGACACGCTGTTGACGTCGCAAAAGCAGATATATTTCGCTGAGCCAGAATTCTCGCGGGCGGCGGAAATCACAAGGTCGCGCGCGAGCGGCAAATCGAGGGCATGCACGCCGACACCGAGGACATTGAAGCGTGGAGGGGAGGGCATGGTTGCGGCTTGGTGGAAAACGTTTGGCTGGATTCCCGTATGGTTGCAACTCCTCGGCAACAATGACGCCGCAAATCTTAACCTCTATGCACGACCAAAATCTTGCACCGCCTGTTCACGACAGTTTGCATGGCGGGGCATGCACCCAATGAAATTCTATCCGCTTCTCGCGGTGCTTCTGGTGGCAGGACTGAAGCAACCGCATTCCCTCTATTCCGCTGAGTCCAAGGATTCGGCCCCGCTTGTCTCCGCGACCGAGCGCAGCCCGCACTTCGCAGCGGTCAACAAACATCTGGAGCTCGGCGGCGAGCTCTTCGGCTACGCCGACGTCGACGGCGATCTGCAACTTTTCGCCACGCAGCTGCGGCGAATGGCGGACAGCATTGCCGAAACCCAGCCCATGGCTGGCGCAATGCTCCAGCAGGATTTTGGGAAGATCTTCGACGACCTCGGCCTGACTGATGTGAAGGCAATTGGCCTGAGTTCAGTGCGCGATGGCGCTGTAGGCTATCGAAATCGTGCGTTTTTCTACACACCAACCGGAAGACACGGGCTGTTGTCGGTCCTTGGTGGTTCGGCAGCTCCTTATGTGCACACCAAACTCGCACCGGCCAACGCCGATTTTTATGCGGAGGGAGAAGTTGATCTGCCTTCGGCCTACAAGGCGATCCGCGCTGTCTTGGTGCGCGTTGGCGGCGAGATGACGGCTGCGATGGTCGACAATCAGCTGAAAAAAAGCGGCGCCGAGGCGGGCGTTTCCGCTTTGGACGTCATCCAGAGCCTGAAGGGCCGAAGCGTGTTGGTGCTGCGCCTCGATGCAGAGAAAAACGTCGCTCTGCCCACGCCCCAGCCAATCAATATCCCCGCGTTTTCGCTTTTGCTCCGCATCGACGGACTTGGCGCAACGCTGGAAAAACTCCTGACCAGCGTGCCTCTTTTCGAGGTGAAACAGGAAGGTTCGCTGAAAACATTCACGCTGCAAATGCCACTGCCGATCGAAGGGCTTCAGCCCGTGCTGGCCATCGAAAATGGAGCTTTGTTTCTGGCGACTAGTCCGGCGTTTTTAAAGGAATGCCGTGAGCAGAAGGCCGGGCTTGAACAGAGTAAGGAATTTCAGCAGGCGCTGGGGCAAGTGGGACGCGAGGGCAATGGCCTGGCCTACATCAGCCCGAAGTTTTTCTCGCGTTTGCGCCACCTCGGAGCGATCAACCCTGAAGCCGCTCCTGAAGCGAAACGTGTTTTCGCCATGCTCACTGACAACATTCCGGACATCAAACAACCGCTCGTCACGGCTCGCATCAATTTGCCCGACGGCATTCTTGTTCGCTCAGTTTCGACCCGTACGCTCAAGCCAACTTTGGCGGCTGTTGCGGTTTATAATCCCGTCACGCTCGGCGTGATCGCGGCGATGGCGATTCCGGCGTTTCAAAAAACAAAAGCGGCGTCGCAAGAGAAGACTGTGCAGAACAATCTCCGTCAGTTCGCGGCCGCCGCCCAGCAGTTCATGCTGGAGAACGCGAAGAACGAAGCGAAGTACACGGACATCGTTGGCCCCGACAAAATTATTCCCGAGTTGAAACCGGTACTGGGCGAAGACTATACGACGCTCGTGTTGAAAGACGGCGACGCTTCGATTTCCGTCACCACGGCGGACGGCAAGGAAATCAAACTCGACCTGTAATCAGCCGGCGAAACGTTTGATCAGCTCGCCGAGCGTAAGTTCGGCGAGCGAACTGGCGACGAGGTCGGCCTGCGCGAAGTCGTGGTGGCGGGTGCAATTGTTCGGCACGGCCACGGCGCGCAGTCCGGCGCGTTTCGCGGCGATAACGCCGGCCTTGGAATCTTCAAAGGCGACGGCTTCGCCGGGCGGGATTCCGAGCGCGTCGATCACGGCGCGGTAAACGTCGGGTTCAGGTTTTCCGCGTGCGACATCGTCACGACAACGCGTGGTGGCGAAATATTCGAAAAGCCCAAGGCGTTGCAGATGACCGTCGACATGGCGGTGCGAAGAGTTGGAGGCGACGGCGAGTTTGAGACCCAGTTGGGTGGCCTCATCGAGACGTTCGCGAACGCCGGGTAACAAAGGCTGCTGGCGCGTGATCGCGCGGGTGAGAGTGCGGTGTTCGTCCTCGAGTTGTTGGCGATCAAAATGGGTGGGGAAGACGTGCCAAGGATCAAAGTCATGGTCGACTTCGCCAATCAGATCGAGGGCCTGACGATGATCGCAGAGCAATCCGGCGCGGGTGTGCAGTTGCGCCCACGCCTCAATGATGGGCGATTCGGTGTCGAGGATCAGGCCGTCGAAATCGAAGATGAAAGCTCGAATCATGGTGTGCCTCCATCATCGGCCGATGGCGGGCGGTTGCACAAAACAAAATCGCGGCCGTCGTTGCCTTAAAGGCGCAAATCATCACCGTCTTTCACCAAGGTACGGCGACATTGCTTTGTGGCTGTACTGGTTAAGAATTTCAAACATTGCCTGTATGAAAACACCTCTGTGCCTCGCCCTCTCGCTCGCCACCGTTGTTTCCGCGACCGCCAAGCCCGAGACAAATAAACGCGCTGAAATTCCCGCCCAATACAAATGGGATTACACGCCGATTTTCGCCAATTGGGATGCCTGGGAAGAAGGGCTCAAGCAGATGCAAGCCAAGATGGACGCCTATGCGGCATTGAAAGGTACATTGGCGAAAGGCCCGGAGGCGTTGCTGCATGCGTTCAAATTGAGCGACGAGATCGGCCAGCTGCAGTATCGGGTTTATGGGTACACGTCGCTCCAACGCGACACCGATACACGCGACAACGCCATGAATGCCCGCCTTCAACGCGTACAGACTATTTTCGCCCGTTTCGGCACGGCTACGGCATGGTTTACGCCCGAACTACTCACGATTCCACAATCCAAGGTGGAGAAATGGATCGCCGATACGCCCGCGCTGGCGCCGTACCGTTTTCCCATTCTGGAAACCTTTCGCCAGGCGAAACACGTGCTCGACGAAAAAGGCGAACGCCTGCTTTCCCTTGCGTCACAGCTGGGCCAATCGCCCGCCGCCACTTTTAGTGAACTGAGCACCAGCGACATCAAGTTTCCAAAAATCAAACTGACTGACGGTCGCGAAGTCACGCTCACGCCCGGCGTTTACCAGCAAATTCTCAACACCGAGCCGAACCAGGTTGACCGCGCCAAGGCTTGGGAGGCCTATTACCAAACGTATGCGGCCAACATCAACACCTACGCCTCGCTCTACAACGGCGTGTTGCAACGCGATTGGTATCAGGCCCAGGCGCGCAATTTCTCGACCACGCTTGAAGCCTCCCTCGATCACAACGCCATTCCCGCGTCGGTTGTCGAAACCCTCGTTTCCGTCACGCGTGCCGGCGCCGGACCGCTCCAGCGCTATGCAAAATTGCGCAAGAAACTCCTCGGGTTGGAAACCTATCATATCTACGACAACTTTGCCCCGATTTTCCAAGTGAACATGAAAGTTCCTTACGAGGAAGGCGCGAAACTGGTGCTGGATTCCGTCGCGCCGCTTGGCAACGACTACGTCGAGAAATACAAAAAATTCGTCACCGGCGGCCGCGTTGATGTCTACGAAAACGAAGGAAAGCGCAGCGGTGCCTATTGCGACAGCGTATATGGCGTCGGTCCGTATTTGTTGCTCAACTACACCGATACGCTCGACGACGTATTCACCTTTGCCCACGAAGGCGGTCACGCCATGCATACGGTGCTTTCGTTCGAAACGCAGCCGTTCGCCACGGCAGATTATACGATCTTCGTCGCCGAGGTGGCTTCAACGACCAACGAACGTTTCCTTTTGAACAAGCTTCTCGAACAAACGACCGACCCGAAAGAGCGCTTTGTGCTGCTGCAAAACGCGGTCGACGCGATTGTGAGCACCTATTACACTCAGGTGCTCTTCGCCGACTACGAGTTGCAAGCGCACAAGCTGGTTGAGCAGGGCCAATCGATCACGGCCGAGGTATTGAATAATATTTATCTGAAGTTACTGCGCGACTACTACGGCGAGGCCGTGACGGTCGACGACCTCTATAAGGTGACATGGGCGCGCATACCGCATTTCTACCAATCGCCGTATTATGTTTATCAATACGCGACCTGCTTTGCTTCCTCGGCCAAGCTGGTGAAGGCGATGACGACCGGTGACGCGGCCTCCCGCAAGGCGGCGACCGAGCGTTATCTCACCCTCTTGCGCAGCGGCGGCAATGACCACCCCATGGAGCAGCTGCGCAAAGCCGGCGTCGATCTGAGCCAGCGTGAAACCATCCAGGCTGTTATCGACCAGATGGACGAACTTGTGACGCGGCTCGAAGCCGAGGCGGCGAAGATTAAAAAGTGAGGCCGGAGGCGCGATATTTGCATCTCGTGGTTGTGGTGCACTGAGCCCATTCGGCCGACGTGGAAGTCGGCCCTCCACGCAGGCGGTTTCCTGGAGGGCGGAGTTCCACCTCCGCCGATTTCTTCTACAGCCACTTTCGCCGGCGCATGAACACGTAGGTGGCGAAGGTGCCAAAGAGCGTGAGGCCGAAAGCCAGCGGATAGCCTCCGGCCCAGCCGAGTTCGTGCATGTTCTGATAGTTCATGCCGAACCAGCCGCCAATCAATAAGGCGGGAAAAGTGAGCGCGGTGATGGCGGTGAGCACGCGAATGCCTGCGTTCGCCACGCTGCTGGACTTGTTCAGGTAAATGCGGAACGAAATAATGAGCTGTTCGGCCCAAGCCTGGGTTTGCGTTTCGAAACGGCCAAGCTCTTCCGCGAGATCGCGGAGGTAGGGCGTGATTGCGCTTCGGATGAAATAGTTTTTCCCCTGGGCGAGTTCGGCGGCGATTTCGCGTTGCGGACGCACGAGCTGACGAAGGCGCGACAGTTGTTTGCGCAAGGCAACAACCTTGGGAAAGAGCTCATCAGCCGAAATCTCGTGCAACACTCCATCTTCAACATGGTCGATCTCACGACGCACGGCTTCGAGCGCGGGTTTGTAGGCTTCGACCATCCGGTCCAGGATGGCGTGGGCGAAGCGATCCGGACCGCGCACCAACGTCCCTTGATTGCGCAGGTAGTGATCGTGCGTGGCGGTGATGGCTGCGAGCGGTTGTTTGTGAAAGGTGACGAGGTAATTTTTCCCGAGGAACAGATCGAGCTCGATGGTTTTGAAATCGTCTTCGCCGGCTGCGGCGATGGCGTGCATGACGAGATAGATGTGTTCGTCGTAGGATTCGAGCTTTGGAAACGGATTGTCGCTGACGCAGTCCTCGATGGCCAGTGGATGGAAGGCAAAAAGCTTTTCGAGGATCTGCTTCGTCTCGTCGTCAGTGGGGGCGGAGAGGTCGACCCAAAGCATGGTATTTGGTTCGGCTCGCAGCATGATCAATTCGTCGGGAGAGGGATCCTGGGCGACGAGCTTGTGATCGCGGTAGACGAGCGTAGTGATCATGGCGGACGCGATAGGGAACCGGTGATTAGATCCAGCGGCGCTTTTTGCACCACCACCACATGGCGGCCGTGCTGAGCACCATGACCACGAGTGCAATGGGGTAGCCGTATGCGGATTTGAGCTCGGGCATGTGTTCGAAATTCATGCCGTACCAGGTGCCGATGATGGTCGCGGGCAGGGTAAGGGCGGTGAGGGCGGTCAGCGCCTTGATGCCTTCGTTGGCCTGAAAGTCGGATTTGCTCAGATAGAGATCGAAGGAGATAAGAAGCTGGTCGGCATAGGACGACGCCATTTCGTCGATGCGGAGGAGTTCGTCGCGCAAGTCGCGAAAATAGGGCAGCATGATGGCGCGAACGTGTTTGTTTTCGCCATGGGCGAGTCGGTTCACGACGTCGCGTTGCGGGCGGACGATTTGGCGGAGATTATTGATGTCGCTGCGGACGTGGAGGAGTTTTGAAATGAGGCTTTCGTCGGCCTTGGTAAGGACAACCTCCTCGATTTCCTCCAGTTCGGCGCGGAGCTCGTCGAGCACGGGTTTGTAATTGTCGACGAGCAGGTCGAGCACGCTATGGGCGAGGCGATCGGGACCGCGAGCCACGACACCGGTGGCCTTGGCGCAGCGGTCGAGCGCGGATTGCACGGACCGAAGCGGCTTGCGATGGAAGGTGACGAGAAAATCCTTGCCGAGAAAGAGATCGAGTTCGGTGGTGTTGAACTTTTCGGTGCGGGTAAAATCGACGGCGTGGGTGACCATGAAGAGATGGTCGTCGTAGTCTTCGATTTTCGGAAGGGAACTGGGAGTGACGCAGTCCTCGATTTCGAGGGGGTGAAACTGGAAAACGCCTTCGAGAATGGTTTTTATTTCTTCGGGTGTTGGGTCATCGAGGTCCACCCACAGCATGAGACCCTTGTCGGCGCGCACGAGCCGGAGAGCTTCGACTTCGAGGTCGCGGCCGACAGCTTTTCCTTCACTGAAAACAAAAGAGTGAATCATGGGTGAGGATCGGTCTGGGTTTCACGATTGCCGAGAGTCGCGCGGCGGCAAGCCCAAGGTGCCTGGTTCGTCGGTTTTCCTCTTTCGTTGGAAACGGCTGGAGTTGAAGGCGAGCATGGGTTTGTTTTCTGCGCATGAAAACAAAACGCTTGTTTCAACGGCTGGTAGGATTGGCGCTGGGCATTTTTGCAATAAACTCGGTGAGGGCGGACGAAGGCATGTGGTTGCTCAACGCGCCGCCAATGCAAACCTTGAAGGACCGGTACGGGTTTGAGCCGACGCCTGCATGGCTTGAGCATGTGCAGAAGTCCGCCGTACGTTTTAATAGCGGTGGTTCGGGTTCCTTCGTTTCGCCGGACGGGTTGATCGTCACGAACCATCACGTCGGGCAGGACGATTTGCAGAAGTTGAGCGATGAAAAAAATAATTACGTGCGCGACGGTTTTCGCGCCAAGACGCGAGCCGAGGAAATTCGTTGCGTCGACCTGGAGTTGAACGTGCTGATGTCGATCGACGACGTGACTGCACGCGTAAACGCAGCGGTAAAACCGGGACTGAACGCGGCGGAGGCTTTTGCCGCACGACGCGCCATCAAGGCTGAGATTGAAAAGGAATCGTTGGATAAAACCGGGCTGCGAAGCGACGTGGTTACTCTTTATCAAGGCGCGCAGTACCATCTGTATCGATTTAAGAAATACACCGACGTGCGCCTGGTCTTCGCGCCGGAGCAGCAGGCGGCGTTTTTCGGCGGCGATCCGGATAATTTCGAATATCCGCGTTATGACTTGGATTTTTGCCTGTTTCGCGCCTACGAGAATGGCAAACCCGCCAGGATCGAGCACTATTTGAAATGGAGCGAAAAAGGCGCGACGGAAGACGAACTGGTTTTTGTGGTGGGACATCCTGGTTCGACCAGCCGGCTTTTCACTTACGCCGAGCTTGCCGACGCGCGCGATCGCCGCACGCCGAAGGCCTTGGAATGGCTCAAGGCGCAGGAGGTTTTGATGCTGAGTTATAGCGCACGCAGCACCGAAAACGCCCGTCGGGCTCACGATCTATTGTTTAGCTACCAGAATTCTCGCAAAGCTCTCGACGGCCAGCTGGCCGGGCTGCTCGATCCAAAGGTCTTCGAACGCAAACGAGCCGAAGAAGAGCGTCTGAAAAAACTCGCTGACGAACGGCCGGAGTTTGCCGATGTGCGGACGGCCTGGGATGCAATTGCGACGGCGCAAAAAACCATCGCGACTACTTCGGCGCAGTTCAACCTGCTCGAACGTTTTGCCGACCGTGGCAGCACGCTGTTTTCGATCGCGCGCGCGCTTTATCGCTCTGCGGCGGAAAAAGCCAAGCCGAGTGGCCAGCGGCTGCGCGAGTATCGCGATTCGAATCGGGCATCCTTCGAACTCGCGCTGTTTTCCGACGAACCGATCTACGACGATCTCGAACAATTGCGGCTGGAGGCGTATCTGGTGATGTTGGCGACACAGCTGGGTGCCGACGACCCGCTGGTACAGGCCGCGCTGGGAGGCAAGTCGCCGCGCGAACGTGCCGCCGAACTGGTCAGTGGAACCAAAATCAAGGATGTTGCCACGCGCAAGCAGTTGTACGCTCTCGATGAAGCCGCGATGGCAAAGGCGGTCGCGAGCGACGCATTGCTTGGGCTTGCGCAGACAATTGATGCGGACCGCGCGAAGTGCACGCAAAGCCATCGAGGAATTGAACGAGGTGAAGGAGCAGGCGCAGGCGAAAATCTCGCGTGTGCGTTACGCACTCGACGGCAGCCGGATTTATCCGGACGCCACCTTTACGCTCCGCATGGCGTTTGGAACAATCAAAGGATACGATGAAAACGGGCAGCGAGTGGCTCCGTTTACAATGTTGGCAGGGATGTACGCGCGTTCGGCAGCACACGAAGGGAAAGCTCCTTTTGATTTACCGGCGCGCTGGCATGCTCAAAAGAACAAAGTTGGTCCGATCACGCCGATGAATTTTGTGAGCACGTGCGACATCATTGGCGGCAACTCGGGCAGTCCGACCCTGAACCGGGCCGGTGAATTCGTTGGCATTATTTTCGACGGAAACATCCAGTCGCTCGTTGCGGATTTTGCCTATACCGACAAACAGGCAAGGGCCGTCTCCGTGGATGCGCGAATTATCATCGAGGCTCTGCGAAATGTCTACGGCGCGGGCGAAATCGCAGACGAGTTGTTGGGGAAATGAACGAACCGTTTCACAGAAGGTAATGCAAAAACGAAGATGTGATGGTTATTCGATACTTGGTTGGCAGAACTTGGGTCTATCCGCCGAGAAAAGTGAAAGATGAACCGCGAAAACGTGAGTCTCTCGTTATCTTGGTTGCCTTCTGTTACGTTTAAATTGGAAGGCAAAACCGCCGTCCCACGAGGGGGGCGGCGGTATCGTTAGCGGGCGGTTGGCCCGTTTTTGCGGTCGTTAGACTGCGTTGTTCTGTTTACGGGAGAACTCTAACAAGATCAAACTGGCTGGATCGCGAAGTCAGTCAACTGTCCAGACTGTGTTCGCATGAGTTATTAGAACATTGAAACGTGCGTTCGGAAGCTAGGCGCTCTTATGTCAAAGCCGGCGGTAATCGCCGCGGCTGAAATATTTTTCGAGCCAGATGTAGGCGCAGATAAAAAAATAACGGCTGCCCATTTCCTTGATCTTAAGTTTGGCTACGCCGTGCTTGCGGTTCTTCCACGAAATGGGGGCGACCGCCCACGAATAGCCGCGCACGATGGCCTTGAGCGGAAGCTCGACCGTGAGGTTGAAATGCGGCGAGAGCAGGGGACGGCAACCGTCGATCACTGTGCGGCGGTAGGCCTTAAACGCGTTGGTGGTGTCGTTGAGGCCGTGGCGAAACCCGAGCCGGACAAGGAAATTGGCGAGACGGTTAACACGAAGCTTGAGCCACGGATAGTCGACGACCTGACTGCCTTTCATGAAACGACTACCGAAGGCGCATTCGTAGCCTTGGTCATTGAGGAGACGCCAATAGGTGATCGCGTCGGCCGGTGAATCGGAGGCATCCGCCATCATGATGACACAGGCGTCGCCCCTCATGGCATTGAGGCCGAAGATGATCGCGCGGCCGAAGCCATGAGGGCCGGGATTTTGCACCGGTGCCAAAGTCGGAATTTCGGCCTTGAGCGATTGTAGTACGGACCAGGTTTTGTCCGAACTGCCGTCGTCGATCACGACGATCTCATGGGGAATGTTGACGGCGGTGAACGCGGAGTGGATTTCCCGCAGCGTTTCCGGAAGCGATTCCTCCTCGTCGCGGGCCGGAATGATCACCGAATAGAGCGAGAGTGTGCCTGGCGGATGTTTTGGCGGTGGCTGCATGATCGGTTAAGAAGGTCAGCGCGGGGCGGAAAGGTCGAGCCAGTTTGAATTTGCGGCGGCATGCGCGGCGATCTCCGAAAGAATCGCATCTGTGTTGGTCTGCGGATGCCAACCCCAGATACGGGCAGCCTTGGCGGAATCGAGAATCATCCAGGGGATGTCGAAGGGACGGGGTGTGTTGTCGGTGGCGATAGGGTTGGGACCAAATTTCGCATCGCACCAATCGGTCAACTGGCGAAGCGAGCGGGCGGAAGCGGTACCGCCGGAGCAATTGACGATCCGGTCGTCAACCGGAAGGCGTGGCGAGACGAATTGCTTTTCGAGGAGCGGCAGCAAATCGCGCGGGTGCAGACAGTCGCGGACTTGATAACCATGCCCTCCGAAACCGATGTATTTGAGCGGTCGGCGGCGCAGGTGACTGTTGATCCAGTAGGCAAAAATGCCCTGATCGGCCCGACCGAACTGGCCGGCACCAGCAAGGACGCCGCACCGGTTGATGAAGACAGGCAAATTGAACGTTTCGCCGTATTCGAGCGCGAGCGCTTCGGATGCGAGTTTGGTCGCGCCGTAAAGCGAGACGGGAGCTTGCGTGCTGAAAGTTTCGTCTACCCCGGCGGCGGTCAGCCCGGGGGGCAGACTGCGCGTCGTCGATGATGGACAAAAGGCATGGGCGACGGCGTCGACCGCGAGATTGGCAAGTGGTGGAATTGAGTAGACCCGGCTGGTGCTGAGCAGGATGAAACCAGCGCGGTGTTGCTTGCAATATTCCAGCATATTGATCGTGCCGACGAGGTTGTGATCGAGCAATTCGCGAGAACTTGTTTTGCCGTCTACACCGGCGAGCACGCTGGGATTGGCGGCGGCATCGATGACAAAATCACTGGCGGGCAAGGACTCCATAGCAGCGATGTCACGCAAATCGGCGGTGAGGACTTTTGCGCCGAGTTTCTGCAAAGGCTCGCGGTTGGTTTCGCTGCCGGGACGGATGTAGTTATCGAAACCGATGACTTGATGTCCACGTGCGATAAGCTCACGGGCCAGGGCGCTGCCCACGAAACCGCAGATGCCTGTGATGAGGATACGCATGAGATCGAGAGAAGGACAGTTACACAGAGGGCACGAGAGGAGGAGCGGAGGTCACGGAGAAAGTGAGCCCACGTTGGATTTTTTGCATCCCGAAGCCCACAGCTGGCGTGGGGACGCTCGAATTGGGAAAGCGCCTCTCGGCCCTCGGTATTTCTCCCTGTGTTCTCTGTGCAACCATTCCGAAAATTTTCATGCCTTTGGGCGGTTTTTCCACGCGTCGACGATTTGGCGGATGGTTTCTTCGAGCGATTGGGTGATGTCCCACGACGGATAATGGGTGCGCATTTTACGGAGGTCGGAATAGTAGCAGATGTGGTCCCCAATGCGGTTCTGGTCGACGTAGGTAAAAACCTGGGGCTTGCCGGTGAATTTTTCGGCGATCTTGAAGGCTTCAAGAATCGACGTGCTGTTGGCCTTGCCGCCGCCGAGATTGTAGACCTCACCGACACGCGGGGCGCCAACGAATGCGGCCATGAAACGGGCGACGTCGAGCGAGTGAATGTTGTCGCGCACCTGTTTGCCCTTGTAACCGAAAACCTTGTACTCGCGGCCTTCGAGGTTACACTTTACGAGATAGCTGAGGAAGCCGTGGAGCTCGACGCCAGAATGGTTCGGGCCGGTGAGGCAACCGCCGCGCAGGCAGCAGGTCGGCAAATTGAAATAGCGGCCGTATTCCTGAACCATGACGTCAGCGGCGACTTTTGAGGCGCCGAAGAGTGAGTGCTTGGATTGGTCGATGGTGAAAGTTTCGGCGATGCCGTTTTCGTAAGCCGGATCGGCGTAGTCCCAACGGGTGGGAAGCTCCCGCAGCGCGATGGCATTGGGCGCATCGCCGTAAACTTTATTCGTGCTCATGTGCACGAACGGCGACTCGGGGCAGGCCTGACGGGCGGCTTCAAGGAGATTAAGCGTGCCCACGGCGTTGGTGTCGAAATCGTCGAACGGAATCGCGGCGGCGCGATCGTGCGAAGGCTGGGCCGCGGTGTGAACGATAGCGGCGGGTTTAAGCTGTTTAACCAGTGCGAGGACTCCCGCGCGGTCACGAATATCGAGCTCGTGATGTTGAAATCCCGGAAGATCCTTGATGAGGCGTTGCTGGTTCCAGCGTGTATCGCCTTGAGCACCGAAAAACACGGCACGCTGATTATTGTCGACACCGTGGACGGTGTAACCGAGCTCCCGCGCGAAATACACACAGACTTCGGATCCGATTAGTCCGGATGAACCAGTGACAAGGAGAATTTTGGACATGAGTTGGCGTTGAGAAGACGAACCGTTCTATGGCAACGTGGGCTTTCGTCTACCCAAGAGCGGAAAGACGGTCAACGCGATGCTGATAAAAAAGAAAAGAGAAGCGGCGGCACGCAGCCAAGGAGCGACCGCGATGGCTCGGAAGGCGAGCAGGCTGAGGCGAGCCCACTCCGCTGGATTGGAGAAAGTGACGGTTCGGTCTTGATCGCAATGAGCAATCACGCGGAAAGGTTTGCCGGGATTTTTTATCCAAGCGATGCGGCGGCGTCCATTGGACTCAAAGGCGTGGTTTGTTATCGGTAGCTTTTGGCCCTCGCTGGTTTCTATGAAAAGTTCGCCATTTTTCAGGCCTGATGAGAGCGGAAGTTCAAACCTGAGATAAGGATATTGGCTTTGGAGGGGCAAGCTGACGAAGGTGCATGCCGGGAGGTTTGGCTTGGAGGAAATGCTCCATAGGGTGTCGGTATTGGTTTGGGTGGGGATTTTGTTGGCAAAATCGAAACCCGTCGTGCGAGAAGGGTCCGGAACGAGGGCGATTTTTTTGCGGACCGAGGCGGGAAGTATTTCCACCAACCGTGGCGAGCTTAGGACTTTTTCCAATCGCTCCGGCAGATAGTGCGGCAGTTCGGTCCACGGTTGCGCAGTCGAGAGCGAGACGGTTTTGCCTGAGACATAATTTTGGATGGTGGCCTCACGATTTGCATTCAATGAACCGAGAGCCTGAAGATGGCTTACGTAGAATACTTTAGTCGCAACGGAAAGCTCGCGACGAAGCGTGGCGAACCAAAGAACTGAAAGAAACGCGCAGACAATCAGCACGAATTTATTCAGCTGTTTTGAGACCGAAAAAATCCACAACCAGGAAAGCAAACCGGCCAGTAAAAGGACACTCAGCGTATCGAAATACCTTGGAGAAAGGCCATTTTGCTCACCGCCGCGCGCATATGCCAGTAACACTATTTGCACGCTCCACCAAACCGAGATTCCGACGATCAAAGTGGCGAGTCTGTCGGTCATTTTTCCGACCCACCATCGCAGCGTTACGATGAATACAGGGGCGAGGAAGAGTCCGGCAGACAACGCGAGCCGGAAATTGGTTTTGGTCACGCGGGTCGGCCAGGAAGCGAGGGCCAGCAGCGATTGAAAAAAATTCTCCCAAGAATGGGCGCGCAGGGTTTCATGAATCGGCACGGAAGCCCGCAAAAAAAATCCGGCGACCACAACCAACGCGCACCACCCAAGGCCGGCCCACTCCAATGCCGAGGGTTTGCGGCGGTCGACGAAGAGCCGCATAACGGTGATGAGCATGACCACTAGCGAGGAGGTGAAGCCGGAGGCCATCGCGAAAAGCCCGGCTGCTCCGGCAAGATGGCCAAGGTACCAGCCCAAGCTGCCGGGTCGGCACAACGTGGCGCCGGCAATATTCCACCCAGAGAACAACAAGATGAAATAAAACTGGGACTGAAAGGCGGCCAGTGTGTTTTCCGCGTAAATAGGCAGGCTCAGAAGTGCGGCGGTGCCGACGGCGAAAAGGATGAGCGGGATTGAGGAGAGCCAGCGCGCCAGAAAGGCGACGAAGGCGGCGACAAGCGCGGCATGGAAAAGGGCGTTGACCACCGTTTGCAGGCGCGCGTCCCATTGGTCGTTCAACGCGAGGAGGTCGAGGGAAAGGGCCCGCGTGAACACGATGCGGTGTTCGTTATGAGCGGTGAAGAAATCAGCGGGAGAAAGCCGGTTTTCCAACCAGGGAACGTAGATATCGCGCGCCTCACCGTCCCATTGGTCGGCGAAGGGAAGGTCGGTACCGTAGTCTGCAATTAAGGTAAACTTCGTGCCAACCAGCCAAAAAAACAATGCGATGCAAAGCCAGAACGCAGGGCGGCGAAGCAAATTAGGCATGATATTTGGTTAAACAGGAGCCGGATTCGTCGGATGGCAACGAGTGCACGTGGATGGTTGCGGAGAATAGCCGCAGTTGGCCGAGACCTGAACCGCACAGAAAGGTTCGCACAAAGTGACGCCGGTCCTTGAAATCGATCGGTTTGGACGAACCGGTACCAAAGACGATTTTTGCCATGAAGGCTAGAAAGGAGGAAAAACCGCCGTTGTAAACCTTGGCGTGGAATGGGGCGTTAGCGCACGGAACCGGTAAAGAACGCCAAGAACTGTTGCTTCCTTGAACGTTGAAGGAATGCCCAAGCAGGTTCAGCGCATGCAAACTAGTCTTCGATCGTGATCTGCTTGTAGGAGTACTGGTCGAGGAGGTTGGGATAGAGTCCTTTGACTTTGGGATTCAGAGCGAAGGGACGGGTGTAGTGATAGATTGGAATGATGGGGCACTCGTCGACCAAAATGGCATCCATTTTTTGGTAGATTTCAAAGCGTTCGGTTTCATCTTTTGCGGCAAGCGAGGCCTTGTAAAGTCGATCGTACTCGGCGTTGGACCAACCCGTTTGGTTGTTGCCGTTCCATGAGGTCCAAATTTCGAGGAACGTATTGGGATCGACGTAGTCGGCCACCCAGCCAGCGCGAGCCATCTGATAATTGAGCGTGATTTGCGAGTCCTGATAGACAGTCCACTCCTGATTCTGGAGATTGATTTCGACGCCGAGCTGGGTGCGCCACATGGCTTGCACAGCCTCGGCAATTGCGCGGTGGCCATCGTGCGTATTGTACAGTAGCGTGATAGGTGGAAAGCCTTTGCCGCCGGGATAGCCGGCTTCTGCGAGGAGGCGCTTCGCTTCGGTGAGTTCACCGTCTAGTTTGGCGCGCGGCGTGTACCCCGCGGTGCCGGGATAGCTCAGGGCGTAGGCAGGGATCTGTCCGGCACGCGTGACATTTTTCACCAGCGACTCACGATTGACGGCGAGGGCGAGGGCCTTGCGCACGCGTTTGTCGTTAAGCGGTGGTTTGGTAACGTTGCAGCGGTAGAAATAAACAGCGAGGAGCGGGCCGGTTTGAAAGGCTTCCGGATATTTCTTCCGGTAGACATCGATTTTCGAGATCGGGAGTTCGTTGGTTTTGTCGAGCTGACCGGAACGGAACATGCGTTCCTCGTTATTGAGATCCTCGGTGGCGTGGAATTCGATGGCATCGAGCTTGATGTTTGCGGCATCCCAGTAGTTTGGGTTGCGGACGACGACGAGTTTTTGGTTCGGCAACCATTCCGAGAGCATGAAGGGACCGCTGCAGACGAACCGGCCTGGCTTGGTCCAGTCGGTATTGCGCGAATCGAGGGGGCCATATTTTTCAATAACCTTGGTCGGTATCGCGAACCATGCATAGTGGCATGCGATGATTTTGAGGAGGAACGGAGTGGGATGGACGAGGCGGACCTCCAACGTAAGAGGGTCGATAGCCTTGAAGCCGACTTGGGAAAAATCCTTGATATCGCCTTTATAGTACGCGAGGGCGCCTTCGACGTAGTCGTAGAGCATATTGGCATACTCGGATGCGAGCGCGGAAGTGAGCATGCGCTTGTATGATTGGACGAAATCGTCGGCGGTGAGAGGCGCGCCATCGGACCACTTCAGGCCAGGACGCAGGTGAAAAGTGTAGACGAGGCCGTCGGCGGAAATATCCCACTTGTGCGCAAGGCCGGGGACGGGATGGAGATCTTTCGGATCTATTGTGACGAGGCCTTCAAAAAGGGACGTCAGAATGTGGTGTTCAGGGACACCGCTGACCGCATGAGGATCGATACCTTTGGGCTCGGTGCCGTTGCCGATGCGAAAAACCATCGGGGGCTTGGCGAGGGCGACGGTGGAAAGAAAAGCGAGTAAGAGCGAGCAGAGGACGGAACGGATTGGCATGCGAGAAAAGTCGAGCATAAGGCGCGCCGCGGCAAATGAATCACTTGTTTTCCAAGTACACGTATTTGTAGGGGTGGTGGTCCAAAAGCGTGGGGTGCCAGCCTTTGACCGAGGGCTGAAGCAGGAAAACGTGCGTGTAGTGGTAAATGGGTATGAACGGAGCATCGTCGAGAACGAGCGCCTCGGCTTTCTGAAAGAGGGCGTCGCGGGTGGCTGAGTTACTGGTTCGGGCGGCTTCGAAAAGAAGTTGATCGAAGAGCGGATTTTTCCAACCGGTGAAATTGTTGCCACTATCGGAAGTCCAGATGCTGAGGAAGCTGAGGGGATCAATCGTATCGCCGATCCAGACGGAACGTAGAATTTGGAACGAGCCAGTGGTTCGGACTGCGAGCATGCTGCCATTTTCCTGGTTGCTCAGGCGGACTTCGAGGCCGAGTTCGCGGCGCCACATTTCCTGAATGGACTCGGCAACGGCGCGATGGCTTTCGGACGTGTTGAAAAGAAGTTCGATGGGCGGGGCGCCCTTGCCGCCGGGATAGCCTGCTTCAGTGAGGAGTGCGCGCGCGGCGTCGGCATCGGTCGGGATTTGAGTGGCAGGTGTATAGCCCGCGGTGCCGGGAGGAACGAATGCGCGCGCGGGAATCTGGCCGGCACGGAGGATTTTGTTGACGATGGCATCGCGATCTACGGCAAGCGAAAGGGCGCGACGCACGCGTCGGTCATTGAGGAAGGGGCGGTTGACGTTGATGCGGTAGAACTCGGTGCCGAGGAGCGTGTCGACGCGCAGGCGGCGTTGAGGATCGTCTCTCCACACATCGGCTTTGCCGGGTGGCAACGACTCGGTGACATGCAACTGGTCGGAACGGAAGGCGCGCTCCTCGGTCTCGCGGCTTTCGCCGGCGTGGAGGTGGATTTCCTTCAGGCGAACGGTTGCGGCATCCCAATAGAACGGCGACTTCACGAGGATCATCCGCTGGTTGAGATTCCATTCCTTGAGGGTGAAGGGGCCGTTGGAGACGATGTTGCCGGGCTTGGTCCACGTATTGGCGCGGTCGTGCAGCGGACCATGTTTTTCGATGGTCGGCGTGTGCACCGGCATGAACGGAGCGAGCGTGAGGAGCGACAGAAAATTGCGCTCGGTGTGTTCGAGTTTGATCTGGAGAGTATGGGCATCGATTGCGGAAACGCCGACTTGGGAGAAATCGGCGAGTTTACCTTTATGAAAAGGTTCGGCTTGTTCGATGACGTAGAGCAAGCTCGCATAGTGCGCGCCGAGCGGGGCGGTGAGAATACGTTTGAAGGAGGCGACAAAATCCTGGGCCGTGACAGGTTCGCCGTTGGACCATTTGGCATTGGCGCGGAGGTGAAAAATGTAGCGCAGGCCGTCGGGAGAGATGTCCCAACTCTCGGCGACGCCGGGCACGGGGTGCAGGTCGACGGGATCCTCGGTGACGAGCCCTTCGAATAGCGCATGGAGTGCGGCGTAATCGTTGGCTACGGTCGATAGTTGGGGATCGAGCTGCGAGATGTCGGGGCTGATACCACGATGGAGAATTTGCTCGCGATTGCCGCGCTGGACAGGTGTCTCGCGCGGGGAGCAGGCGGCGAAGAGAAGAAGGGCTGAAAGGCTGAAGAGCTGAAGGGCGGATGCCAGAGGTCGGAAGCCGGAGGCCAGATGCCGGAGAATAGCGGGCTGGCGGAGCACGGTAGTGCGGAGGTGGTGAGCCGCGCGGTTTGCGTCAAGCGGCTCGCCCGAAGCGAAGCGGAGGGTTGTCGTAGCGGGCGCCCTCTGGGCGCGACGACAACAAAGGCTGAAGAGCTGAAGGGCGGATGCCAGAGGTCGGAAGCCGGAGGCCAGATGCCGGAAGCCGGAAATCGGAAGTCGGAAGTCGGAAGACTGGCGGAGCATGGTGGCGCGGAGCTGACGAGCCATGCGGTTTGCGTCATGGGGCTTGCTTAAGGCGAAACTTTCTTCGGCACGACGATGGCAAAGATGGAAAGGCTGAAGGGCCGAGAGGAGACGGCGGAGGCGGACAGGCATGGGCGGAGATTACTTTTTTTCGATCAAGCAGACGGCGTGCGCGGCGATGGCGAGGCCGCGGCCGATTTCGTCGATGCCTTCATTGGTCGTGGCTTTGAGGCCAATGCACTCGATGGGCAGGCCGGTGGAGGCGGCGAGGGCGGACTTCATTGCAGCAAGTTGCGGATAGATTTTTGGTTTTTCGGCAATGAGTGACGCGTCGATGTTGACGGGAGCGAAGCGTCGCTCGCGGAGAGCAGCGATCACGCGCTGGAGCAAGATCTGCGAATCGATATTTTTGTAGGCGGGATCGTGGTTTGGGAAAAAATGTCCGATGTCCGGAAGCCCCGCTGCACCGAGAAGTGCATCGCAAATGGCGTGGGTGAGGCAATCAGCGTCGGAATGGCCTTCGAGGCCGTAATCGACGTCGAATTTCACGCCGCCCAGGATCATGGGGCGTCCGCTGACGATGCGGTGAATATCGTAGCCGTGGCCGATGCGAAAGTTCATGCGGAAGATGCGGAGGCGGAGAATTTTTTAACCACGGATTTCACGGATGACACGGATGGAAAGGCGTCCCGCTTCCTTGCGACGTGTTAGGGATCACGCGCCCTACCTCTGCGGATTCGCGAGCAGAAACTCCAAATACGCAAGGTCGGCCGGAGTGGTCAGCTTGGGGTTCGCGGTCGCGTTTTCGAGGAGGGCGACCGGGTGGTTGAGCAACTCGACGGCCGCGGCGTCGTCGGTGATGGAAAGTTCTTTTTCAACCACGCGGGCATAGGCGCGAGTGATGAGTTCTCGGGTAAAAACCTGCGGTGTCTCCATCGCCCAAAGATGTTCGCGATCGACGGTCTTGAGATGGCCGTTGCCAGAGTGCTGCTTTATGGTGTCGGTGACACGATGGGCCAGCACGGCGGCATTCTCAATCTGGACGATTTTTAGGAGCGCAACGAGTTGTTCGGCTTTGATGAGTGGCCGGGCGCAGTCATGAATAAAAACATGGCCGATATCGGACGGCAGCGCCTCGAGGGCGTTGGCGACCGAGTGCTGGCGTTCGCGGCCGCCTTTCACGAAGACGGAGGGCGTGGGCGCATAGGCGGACAGTTCGGTCATCTGGCGCTGATCGCGGTAGACGATGGCGTAGAAATCGGCGACCCCGCTTTCGAGAAATGCGGCGACAGAATGCGCGAAGACGGGTTTGTCGGCGAGCGGGGCGAGCACCTTGTCGGTGACGAGGCCCTGCATGCGGCGCCCGCTACCGGCGGCGAGGAGAATGGCGGCGTTTCTCATGGGGTATTTGAGGAAATTGGCTCAGGCTTTCAGTTCGGCAAGGATGGCGCGCGCAGCGGCGGCGGGGTCCTTGGCTTTGAGAATGGGACGTCCGACAACGATGTAGCTTGCGCCGGCGGCGGCGGCTTCGGCGGGGCTCAGAACGCGTTTCTGGTCGTCGGAAGTCGGGTCGTTGGCGGGACGTATGCCGGGTGTGATGAGTTTGACCCCCGGATTCAGGATGAATTGGCGCCGGAGTGCGGCGACTTCGAGCGGCGAGCAGACGAGTCCGTTGAGGCCGGAGTCGACGGCGAGGTGCGCGAGGCGTGCGACTTGGGCGTCGGGTGTGTTGGTGACGCCGACTTCGCGCAGGCCCAGAGCGTCGAACGAAGTGAGCACCGTGACACCAAGAAGAAGCAGATCGGGTTTGGTGGCTTGCTGGGCTTCCTTGGCGGCGGTCATCATTTCACGTCCGCCGCTCGTGTGCAGTGTCAGCATGCCAATGGGGAGCGGCGCAAGGGATTCGATGGCTTTGGCGACGGTATTGGGAATGTCGTGGAGCTTGAGATCGAGGAAGATGTTGAAACCATCGTCGGCAATGGACTTCACGTAATCGGGACCATAGGCAGTGAACATTTGGAGGCCGATTTTAACCCAGCGAAGATTGCCGCGTAGTTGGCGGAGGATCGGAGCGGCTTGTTCGCGAGTGGGGACGTCGAGGGCGAGGATGAGATCGCAAGGCATAATATTATCCACGTACTGCACACCTAAATGCGGCGGAGCGGAAGAAGAAAAACAGGGTGGGGAACGGCGGAAAACTCGTAACGTTTAATTTTTCAACGCTGAACATGCCAGTTGTGGACGAAGTAGCGAAGCCATCGAGATGGCAAAGAAGCGGGAATGCGGCGGATTTCCGGGGTGGCACGGCGCGAAGACGTCGTGATTTTAGCGCTTTTCAAAGGTAGGGCGGGCGGCGCAAAGTGGCGACGTGTCTCCTGTCGTCATTTTTTCACCGGCCAAACTGAACCTCCTCCTCGCGATCACTGGGCGGCGTGCGGACGGTTTTCACGATTTGGTGTCGGTTGTGGCGCCGGTGAAATTTGGCGACACATTGCAAGCCCACGCGACCGACGACGGCAAGTTCACGCTTGAGTGCAACGATCCAGCGGTGCCGTTGGACGACACGAACCTCATTTTACGCGCGGCGAAGCTGTTTCGAGAAGCTGCGGCCCTGCCGACCGAGCGCGGCGTGCGTTTCAAATTGGATAAACGAATCCCCATGGGGGCGGGCCTCGGCGGGGGGAGCAGCAATGCGGTGGCGGCCTTGCAGGCATTGAACCAACTTGCTCCAAAGCCGCTCGCGAAGGATGTGCTGCTAAATTTGGCGGTAAAACTTGGATCGGATTGCGCGTTATTTTTGCATGCGGCTCCTGTGGTCATACGAGGCCGGGGCGAAAACGTGGAGCGATTGCCGTCTTCAGCGGCTGCGCGTTTGAGCGGGCGGCGCGTGATGATTTTCAAGCCGGGTTTTGGGATCGCGACGGCTTGGGCCTACGGTCGGATGGCGGCGGGCGCGCCGGGAAGTTATCTAGCGCCGAACGAAGCAGAGGCAAAACTGGCGCATTGGATTTCATCGGGAGATTCAGCGGAAACTCTTCTCTTCAACAACATGGAGCGACCGGCGTTTGCCAAATACATCGCGTTGCCCGCGCTGCTGGAAAAATTGCGCACTGAATTCAGCCTCGCGGTGGCGATGAGCGGAAGTGGGAGCGCCTGTTTTGCATTGTTGCGGGAAAACACGCCATTGGACGCGGTGGTCAAATGCGTGCGTGAAGCGTGGGGCATGCATACTTTCATTCTGGATACAGAAATCGTTTGACCAAATACGGCGGTAACAGGTTATCCTCAAGCGCGGCCGGTAGTTGCTAATCGCGCCGCACCCAAAACAACTTCATGGAATCTCGTTCGCAAAATGAAGTCATCATCGAAGGCATCTCCGCGTCCCAAGGGATCGCCTACGGCCCAATCTTCCTGTACATCCAAAGCGATGTAGAAATTCCTTCCTACGAAGTTGCGCCGGACAAACGCATCGACGAGATCGCCCGTTTCGAGCACGCCTTGCTCATCACCCGCCAGCAGATCCAAAAGATCCAAGACGAGGTAGAAAAAAATCTAGGGCCTGAAGAAGCGCGCATTTTCGACGCGCATTTGCTCGTGATCGAAGACCAGGCGTTGATCACGGAAACGATTCGCGACTTCGAAAATACAGGCATCAACATCGAAACCTGTTTCAACAACGTCTCGCAGCGCTACATCAAGGCCTTCGACGAGATTGACGACGAATATCTCCGCGAACGCGCTGGCGATATCCGCGACGTCGCCCAGCGCGTGTTGAATAACCTTCTCGGTCAGGCCGGACAGAATCTCAGCAAACTCGCGGACAAACGCGTCGTCATCGCCAACGACATCACGCCGTCCGATGCCGCCACGATCGACCGCCGCCAGTGCATCGCGATCGTCACGGACTCGGGTAGCAAGACGAGTCACGCGGTCATTGTTGCGCGCTCAATGAAAGTCCCCGCGGTCGTCGGTACACGCGATCTTTCCAAACGCATCAAGAGTGGCGATTGGGCGCTCGTCGACGGCTACGAGGGTGTGATCATTCTCAATCCGGACGAGCAGACGCTCTTCCGCTACGGCAAGATCCAATTGCAGAAGCGCAACTTCGAACAGCGCCTGATGGAGGCCGGCCGCCTGCCTGCCGTCACGCTCGACGGAGCCAATGTCATCCTTCGCGCCAATATCGAGAAATCCGATGAAGTGGCGGGCGTGAAAGAATATCTCGCCGACGGTGTCGGTCTTTTCCGCTCCGAATTTTTATATCTCAACCTCAACCGTGTGCCGACCGAGGAAGAGCAATTTCAGTCGTTCAAGACGGTGGCTGAAAACCTTGCGCCTTCGACCGTGATCATCCGCACGCTCGATCTTGGTGGCGATAAGCCGATGGCGGGTAATCCCGAACTCTTTCCGCAAGAGTCGAACCCCTTTCTCGGTTTTCGCGCGATCCGCTTTTGCCTCGAACATCGCGAACTGTTCAAGGACCAGCTCCGCGCCATCCTCCGAGCCAGCGCCTTCGGCAAAATCAAGCTGATGTACCCGATGATCAGTGGTTCGGAAGAACTGGCCCGGGCCAACGTCATGCTCAACGAATGCCGCGAGGAACTGCGAAAAAAAGGGGTGGCCTTCGACGAGAAAATGCCGATCGGCGCAATGATCGAAATCCCCAGCGCCGCTTACACCGCCGACATCCTCGCCAAGGAATGCGATTTTTTCAGCATCGGAACCAACGACTTGATTCAATACATGCTGGCGATCGACCGGGTGAACGACCGCATCGCGCATCTTTACGAGCCAACGCATCCGGCGATCATTCGCACCATCAAGCGCATTGTCGACGAAGCGCGTAAGCAGAAAATTCCGGTCAGTGTGTGCGGTGAAATGGCGGGCGACCCGATTTACGCGCCACTGCTGCTCGGTCTAGGCGTCGACGAATTAAGCATGGCGCCGCCGCTGTTGCCCGCCGTGAAGTTTCTCGTGCGCGCGATGAAAATGGACGAAGCCCGCAAACTCGCGGAAAAGGCCCTGGGCATGGGCTCGCCGAAAGAAATTTATTCTCTCTTCGATAATTTCTGCCGCGACCGCGTGAAGGGCATGTAAGCGGAGGTCTTTGTTGACCTGCTTGGCCCTATGATGGCTGGGCTTACAACGATCCAGCGTATACCGCTAAATGTCCGGGCTATCCGAAGGAAACCTCAGACCGGCTCCGGCGTAGAGGTGTGGTTTTGGACGCGGGCGAAGGCGTTGAGAAGGTCATCCTTGCGTAGCGGCTTACTAAGATAGTCGTCCATGCCGGCATGAATGCACTTTTCGCGATCGCCGATCATGGCATTGGCGGTGAGACCGATGATCCAAGGCTGGCGATCGGGAGGCAGATCGCGACGGATGACAGCGGTTGCCTCAAGGCCGTTCATCTCAGGCATATGCCAGTCCATGAGGATGACGTCGTAGTCGGTGGCCTTCGCCTTGGCCACGCCTTCAACGCCGTCGGCGGCGATATCGACATGATCGTAGCCGTTGCGCTTAAGCATGGCGATGGCGACCTTTTGGTTGACGATGTTGTCTTCCACGAGAAGGAGGCGCAACGGATGGCCGTCGCTGTCAGATTTGGCGGTGGGTGCTGGAGTCGGTTGCGGGGCGGGCTCGGTCGGATTTGTGGCCGGGCGGGCAGCGGCCTCCGTTTGAATACTGAAATGGAAAGTCGAGCCGAGCCCGACGGTGCTTTCCATCCAGGCATCGCCGCCCATGAGCTGGGCGAGGCGCTTGCAGATGGCGAGTCCGAGTCCGGTGCCGCCGAATTTGCGCGAAGTCGAAAGATCGGCCTGGCTGAACGGTTGGAAGAGCAGGCTTTGTTTTTCAGGTGCAATGCCGACGCCGCTGTCGCGAACCGAGAACCGCAGCGTGATGGGCCCGGAGGCCAGGGAGCCCGGGGTGAGTTCCGGAGCGGTGACTTGAATGGCGATTTCGCCTTGTTCGGTAAACTTGAGGGCATTGCCGACGAGATTGGAAAGAATCTGGCGTACACGCGTGACGTCGCCCATGACAAAAGGAGGCACCTCGGGAGCAATCGAAGCGGTGAGGCGCAATCCCTTGGTTTGCGCGCGACCGGAGAACAGGGCGACGACCTCGTCGAGATTGCGCTGGAGGCCAAAGGCGGCGCGTTCGAGTTCGAGTTTGCCGGACTCGATCTTCGAGAAATCGAGAATGTCGTTGAGGATGACGAGAAGACTGTTACCGGAGCTGCGAATGGTTTCGAGACCATCGCGTTGCTGTTCGGTTTGTGCGTTTTCCAGCATGAGATCGGTCATACCGATGACGCCGTTGAGCGGCGTGCGGATCTCATGACTCATGACCGCCAGGAAGGCGCTCTTGGCCTGGTTGGCGACTTCGGCGGAAAGCGCGAGTTCGTTGGCGCGCGAAATGGAATCTTGGAGCTGGTAGTTGGTTTGTTCGAGTTCAGCCTTCGCGAGGAGAAGGGTTTCCTCGGTCTTGCGACGTTCGCGGATCTCGCGAGCCATCTTGCTTTGGGTTTCGAGCAGGACCTGGCCGCTCGACTGGAGCAGGGATTCGGAGCGGCGGACGCGTTCCAACTGTTCCTCAAGCTCGCGGCGTTGTTTTAGGAATTGCTGGTGGTTGCGGCGTTCGCCGAGCATATGGCGCCGGATGAGCCAGGCCCAAAGGCCGACGACGAAAAATTGCAGCACGACGATCAGCTGGTGCGTGATGAGCTTGGTGGTGCTTACATGGGCCTGCTCGAAGAAATCGAGCGGCACGCCATAATTGTGCAGCAGCGCGAAAGCGGTGTGCTGAATGGTGACGAAGACGGCGGCAGGCCACATGCAACGCCAGTCGGCGTACATGATCAGCATGGTGGTGCTCGTGAAAAAGAAGAAGTGGAACTCCGCCATGCCATGCATCTGGTAGATGTGCAGGCCCACAAAAATTTGCAGGGCTAAACCGGCGGTGCCTCGCGTCAGCGAAGAGCCGGGGGCGAAGCGAGCGGGGAACCAAAAGACCAGAAAGGCGAGCGGGGCGACAACAAGTGTCGGGAACCAAGTGCCATTTACGGCCGCGAGGCCGAAGGAAAGAACCAAATGGCCCAAAAGAAACAGCCGCATCCAACGGTCACCGCGCAAATAAACGGGCCTTAAAACCTCATCGTCGCTGAGTTCACGACCCGGAATTTCGGGTGCCGCAGGCGCGTCCGCGGGGAAAAACTCTTCAACCCATGACGATTTAACGTTCACGCTCATCCTCCGTATTGCGTAAGAAATGATGGATTATCATGATGCGTGGGTGGCGAACCAGGCCATGTGAGAGGCGTTGATGGCGAAAAAATGAGGGCATGACAATCCACGTCATGCATCGGCCGATTCATGCAATTTTTTAGCAGAAATGTCGGAGCGTCAACAACGCGGCCCGTTTCCAAATGCCCGCAGAACTCACTGTTGCGGTGCTTCTTGTTGAGAAACCTTAAGCAGCGTGAGCGCTGTTAGGCGAAGAACCAAGAACAGCGCGGAGGCGACGTCCGAGCTCTTCGATTTGGTAAGGCTTCGGAAGAAATTCAGGCTGACCGTGGGCATTGAGCTCGCGGCGCATGTCAGGCGTGATGTTTCCGCTGATGATGATGACCTTGGCGTCAGGTCGGAGGCGTCGAAGGGTCTTGTAGACGTCGAGGCCGTTGAGCTGAGGCAGATTCAAATCGAGAAGAACGGCGTGGATCGTGGACGGCTCGCTCAGCAACACGTCGACCGCGCGGGCGCCGTCGCCGGCGGTGAGAACCTTGTATCCGCGAGGTTCGAGAATGGTCCGGAGAAGTTCGCGCAGGCTGCTCTCGTCTTCGACGACAAGAATTGTCTCGGTGCCGCTTGGAAATTCGCCTGAGGGCAAAGACGCGTGGTCGGCCTGAGCGGCGGTCTTCGGTACTTCCAGCGGCAGATAAACCTGAAACGCGCTGCCCTGGCCCACGACGCTTTCCACATCGAGAAATCCGCGATGATTGAGAATGATGCCGTAGACGACGGCGAGACCGAGCCCGGTGCCGCCGGAGTTTTGTTTGGTGGTGAAAAATGGTTCGAAAATACGGGCCCGGACGTGGGGGGGCATGCCGCAGCCGGTATCGGAAACTTTAATACAAACGTAGGGCCGGCCGGAGTCGCCGCCGAGATGGGCGATGGAAGCGCCATCGACCTTGGAGGTGGAAATGGCGATCAAGCCCCCGCCGGGCATGGCGTCGCGGGCATTGACGCACAGGTTCATGATAACCTGTTGCAACTGGTTTGGGTCCGCCCAGATGGCGGGAAGCGTTTCGTCGAGTTCGAGATTGAACGAAACGGTGCGCGGAAAGGTCTCGGCGCACATGCGACCGAGGTCCTTGATGTGCTGGTTGAGCGGGACGGACTTGAAAGTGGCCTCGGTCTTGCGGCTGAAGGTGAGAATCTGGCGGACCAGGCCGATGGCGCGCTGCGCGGCATTGTGGATTTCCCGCAGGTGACGGGCCTGTGCCTCGTCGGCCGCTCCGCGACCAAGGGCGATCTCGGTAAAACCATTGATGATCGCCAAAACATTGTTGAAATCGTGCGCGATACCGCCGGCCAGGGTGCCGAGGCTTTCCATTTTCTGCGCCTGGCGGAGCTGGTCCTCCAGTTTTTTTCGCTCGGTGATGTCCTCCCGCATGCTGAGAAGATGCGTGATCTCGTCGGCGTGGTTGCGGATGGGGGAAACCTGGACGAATTCCCAGAGCGTACGCCCATCTTTGCAGCGCGTGCAGAGTTCGCCGCTCCATTTTTTGCCGGTGGCGATGGTTTGTTCGAATTCGCGGAAGGATTCCTCGCTGGCGTGTCCTTCACGCAGCACTGGAATTTCTTTTTCGAAAATTTCCTCAAGCGTATAACCGGTCGATTGGGTGAAACGCGGATTCACGTATTGCACGCGACCGTCGGGTGTCGTCACGACGATGGAAAAAGGGGACTGATCGACGGCGTTGGCGAGCTTGTGATAATGTTCTTCGGCGAGACGGCGTTTGGTGACATCGCGGCCGACGGCGCGGTAGGCGACGATGCTGCCCTCGGGATTTCGCACGGCGGTTTCCTCCCACGAAAGCCAGCGCCAGCCCTGTGCGGTTTGCCAGCGATGTTCGTGCGAGGTGCGATACGGCGGACGCTCGATACGCTTCGTCGCGGCGCTCCAATCAGGGAGATCGTCCGGATGGAGCAAGGAGGTCGGAGTGCGTCCAGCCCACGCGGGCCGTGGAATACCGAACTTGCGGGCAAAGGCTTCGTTGACCGCGAGGATGCGACCTTCGGGACTGCGCACGAGAACGAGTTCCACGCTATGCGCCCACGGGCTCACCAAATCCTCATGCTCGCCTGAGGCGTAGTCGATCAGAAGGAGAGTGACGATGAAGCTATGGGGCTGGCGTTTTTTTCGAAAGACCGGTTGTTCGCGGGCGGAAAGGCCCATCAATTCGAGAGAGCCAATTTCGCTGAAGGGACGTCCGATCAGTTCAGCCGTCGGCTGGCCAAGCAAGGCGGCGGCGCGCGGCGTGAGTTCGGAGATCCGGCGCTTGGAATCGAGCACGAGCACAGCTTCTTCCGTGGCGGCGGATGCGGCGGTCGAAGAAGTGGGTAGTTGAGTGCTGGCTGTCACGAGGCGAGGAAGATCTGGATAAACGCATTTGCGACGGATCGAGGTGATTCGTCGTCAAACACGAAAAGAACGGAAAGGTTTTTCCAACTCACACCAAACCGCTCAACACGGTGGGCAAACGTTGCACACTGTTCGAGAGGGCGGCACGAGCGAGCCGGGTTTCTTTTTCGCCGGTCCCGTAGAGAATCTTCCAACCGGGAAGTTCGAGCCAGGCGTCATCGGCAATGGGCGCGACTTTTTCGAAACCGCCGGGAATGCCCGCGTAGCGCACGAGTTGGTCGGCGACCTGAACAGCCGCGGCGTAGAACGAATGGTTGGGGGCGTTCTCCGGGTCGTTATGATAATAAACGGCGTCGGTGATTTCTGCGGAAAGCTGGTGACGTTGCAAATAGTAGCCGCCGATGCGCGCATGATCCCAACCGATGAGCTCGCGTTCCAGGGCGCAGACTTCGGCGATGTTGTGGAAAGAGGTTTCGACGATCTTGGCGAATTCCTCGGGAAAGGCGGAAGCCATGACGACTTTGCCGACGTTGTGAAGCAGGCCGATGATGTAGTCGGTATCGTCGTCGATGAGAAGCGTGGTGGTGGCGAGAATCTCGCGAGTCATGATGGCCGAACCAATCGAATGCTTCCAAAGGTCCTTCCAGGGAAGGCGGACGCTGGTGCGATTGATCTTTTCGAGTTCCTCGATGACGGGCGTCGCCATCGAAAGTTCGCGAATTTGGCGCAGACCGAGATAAAAAACGGCTTCCTCAATGTTATTCACCTTGGCGGTGAGGCCGAAGTACACGGAATTGACCATGCGCAGCAGACGTGCGGTCAGCGAAGGGTCCCGGCGGATGATCTCGGCGATTTGGGAATTGTAGCTTTGCTCGGAGTTGACCAGTCCGGCGAGGGCGCGATTGATGCTCTGCAACGACGCCAGTTTCGGGCACGCGTCGATCTTCCGTGTGATTTCAGAATCGGAGTAAGTACGGCGAGTGGACAAGGGCGTATGGTCTGGTGGACTGGTCGGAGGCATGATTACGAATCAAGCCCGCCCGCGAACACCAGTGACGGCATAAAGCGCGTGCAGACGTGACTCTTGTTCATTCCTATCGGCGCTGTCTTGGCAAAGTTTAGGGGTTTTCATACCCCGGATTCGGGAAGATTCTTGGGTAAAGGTTGAAAAGGAAGTCTCACTCGGCCGCCGGGGCATTGCAGATTGAAATCACTGGCGTCCAAAAAGCTGAAATAGTGGAGGCTTTGTTTGCGGTAATGGAATTTAGGTACGAGTTGCGCGCGGCCGGGTGGGCAGGCGGGGTGGCGCGGCGATGTTCATCGATTCGAGTTGCGGGATAATGTGTTCGTCGTAGCACGTGGGGCAAACGGAGTGAGTAAATTCACTTCCGGTTCGAGCCGCCATGTACTGTTCGATGCGCTGCCAATAATCGACGTCTTTGCGTACACTTTTACAGTACGAGCAAATCGGCACCAAGCCCTGCAATTCGCGAATATGGGCCGCGCTGTCGAGAATGCGCTTGGCCACATGCAGTCGAATCCGAAGTTCACGCAAGTTAACGGGCTTTTGCAGAAAATCGTCCACGCCCGCGTCGATCGCGGCGTCTTCGTTTTCCTTCGAGGCATCGTGTGGCGTGTAGATGATGAAATACACATAGTCTACTTTGCGTGCACGCACCCAGCGGCACAGCTCAAGGCCGGACTGATCGGGCATCATCCAATCGCACACGATCACTCGGATATCGGACGTCGCCGTGATCACGCGGCGAGGCCTCGTCGACGCTTTCCGCGATTTCGGAAACGAGCCCAAGCGTAGCCAGCGAAGCCTCCATATAAAGGCGCGCGAGCGGATCGTTTTCGATGAGCAGGACTTTCATGAGAACAACGCAGCGAGGGAAGACGCGGCGAAGCGGGGCGTTAATGTAAATAATTTGCGAAAAAAAGGCTGCGCGCAAGACTTTTCCAAGCCATTAAGCCGAAAAAAGTAGGAAAAGGCTTCGTAGGACGCGCGACACCGTTTGGTCGGTTTTATGGCCCTCAGCTGCCTTTAAGCACGTGGTAATTCGCCATCGAAATGCCGCTTAACATCGCGCCGACGATTCCGAGAAAACCTTGGTCGGTACCGCAAAGATAAACATTGGCCAGTGCGGTTCGACCTTGGCGGTTTTTGAAGGGCGAACCGTAAATAGCGCCGGCGAGATGACCCGTGAATTTTGTGATCGTGCGCGGCGTAAACATGTCAGTCGTCAGCGTGGCCTCCGCGAGGGTATCGGCCGCAGGAACCGGGGGCAGGAAACGCTGGGCGCTGGCCGTGATCGCTTCGTACCAGCGTTGTTTGTCGGCGCGGTAAACGTCTTCGGACAGCTTCGCCCAGAGATCGTAGTTCGCGAGGCACGTACAGCGAAAAAGTCCCTCGGGCAGACGCTGGCCGTCTGGATACGCGAAATTGTTCGGCAGACAAATCACGCCGCTGCGCAGATCGACTTGCGTGGCCGGACGCTCATAAGCGAAGCGTGGCGAATCGTTGAAAAAAACGATCGTATCATCGCCCCACCCAAGCTCGGCGGGTTGGCGGTCGAGAACCGTTATGGTTTCGACGTAGGAAAGTTTCCCCGCTTTGGCTGGAAGCGCGCCGGGGACTTCGTGGTCAACCTCGATCAGTCGTTCCGTCTCCGGGCCGCCGATCGAACTGATGACATGGTCAGCGGTGATTTCCGAACCATCATCGAGCACCAGGGCGGCGGCGCGTCCTTCGCGGGCGACGATTCTTTTCACACCGCATTTCATCCGGCGTTCACCACCCGCGGCGCGATATTTATCGGTGAGCACGCGGAGGATTACACGCACGCCGTCGAGCGGCCGGGCGAACCCTTCCAGAAAGAGCGCCTTGAACATGATCACGAACTGGCCGAACTCCATATCGTGTTCCTCTGCGCTGCCGTAGTACATCAGCGGGCAGAAAAGCATGTCCTCGAGCAACGCGTCGCTGATGTGTTGGCGAACGGTTTTTCGCGCGGAAACCGGCGTGGCATCGAGCGAGACGTCGTCGTAGGTTTTAATCGCAGCGACGAGGCGGCGAAAGCCATCGATTTGCGCGGGGAATTTTGTGGCGACTTCGCTTTCGAGCACCGAGAAATCGTTGGTGAAGGTGAGTGAGGTTTCTCCACGCGGCCCAAAGGCGATACGCGAACGTTTTTGTTCGCAGAGCGCAAATTCATCGCGGTCGATGCGAAGTTGGCGGAGGAGTTTGGTGAGAGGCGTGCCTTTGACTCCGGCGCGCACGAAGTTGGTCATCGCGTGCAGACCGACATCGTATTTGCGTCCGGCGATCGAGTAGAAACCGTTGAGTCCACCGACGGCGTTGTGACGCTCGAAAATGCACACGCGCTTGCCAAAGTGCGCGAGCCTTATGCCGGCCGCGAGGCCGGACATGCCCGCGCCGATGATGGCGACGTCGTAGTGCGATTGGGAATTCACGGGATGACTAATCTGGGGCTCAGGAACTCTGGAACGGAATGGGGAACCGCTAATTTGCGCTAATGTACGCTAATTTTCGGAGATGATTTCTAACCACGGATTGCGCGGATGGGCACGGATGGGAAACCGGATTGAGGGTAGGGACGGACCGCCGGGCCGTCCGTGAACGACATTATTTTTTCAACGGCTCCAGTTTGTAGCCATCTTTGCCGTCGAGCATCGACCAGCCGGCGGCCGTGAGTTCGGCGCGGAGGGTGTCGGCGGCTTTGAAGTCTTTTGCTTTTTTTGCTGCCCAGCGTTTTTCGGCGAGAGCGGTAACTTCGGCGGGGACTTCAGCTTTCGGGGCGGCAGAAGTATTGAGATCCAGGCCGAGCGCGAACAACGCCTGATCGAAGGAGGCGAGGTCCGTTTCTTCCTCGTGGCGATTGACGATAGAGAAGAGTTCGCCAAGGGCCGCGGGCGTGTTGAGGTCGTCCTGAAGGGCGGTGATGACCGGGCCGAAAGCGTTCCGCGTCACACCCGACGTTGGCAAGGTCGCGCGGTAGGCGCGAAGCGTGGCGAGCGCCTTTTCCGCGGCGTGCAGTGTATCGAACGTGAAACTAAGCTGCTTTCGGGGATGGCCGGCAAGAAGGGCGTAGCGGAGGGCCATCGGGGAGAAACCTTTGGCCTTAATGTCGTCCAGCGTGTAGAGGTTGCCGAGCGACTTGGACATTTTTTTCCCATCCACGAGGAGGTGCTCGCTATGATACCAATGACGGACGAAGGGCTTGCCGTTGCAGCACTCGCTTTGGGCGATCTCATTCTCATGGTGTGGAAAGAGCAAATCGACACCGCCCGAATGAAGATCGATCGTTTCGCCGAGGTGCTTTTTAATCATGGCGCTGCACTCAATATGCCAGCCCGGACGGCCGCGGCCCCACGGGCTGTCCCAGCCGTTTGCACCATCTTCGGATTTCCAAGCCTTCCAGAGCGCAAAGTCGGATCCGTCCTCTTTTTCGTCCGCGTCCACCGCCTGCGATTTATGAGACAGGGCCGAACCAAGCTGGAGATCGCGTTCCTTAATCCGCGAGAGGCGGCCGTAGTTTTCGAACGACGACACTTTAAAATACACCGATCCATCCGGTGCACGATAAGCGTTTCCCTTCTTCATGAGCACGTCGATCATGTCGACCTGTTCGGGAATATGGCCGGTGGCGGTTGGTTCGCAATCGGGCGTGAGCGGCAGGCAGTTGAGCGCGGCGCAATCGGCGTGAAATTTATTGGTCCACTGTGTGGTGACTTCAGTGAGCGAACGGCCTTCGTCGCGAGCGCGCTTGATCGTTTTGTCGTCCACATCGGTCAAATTGCGGACGTATTTCACTTTGTTCTCGCCGAATTCGAGAATGAGCAAACGGCGAAGCACGTCGTTGACGACGAAAGTCCGAAAATTGCCGATATGCCCCGCAGCATACACGGTGAGACCGCAATTATAGAAACGGAAAACGCCGTCCTGATGCGAGGGCGCGAGAATCTTGGGCTGGCGGGTTAACGAATCGAAGAGCGTGATGGGCATGTTTTGTAACCGCTAATGAACATGAAAGGACGCAGACACGAGCGAGTTTTTTTTATCGTCGGGGGAATCTCTGTTGATTGTCCCGGCAGGGATTGGCTTGGTTGGGTACATGCGAGTGAACCTGCGTTTTCTGATGATCTTCGGCTGCATGATGGGAAGTGCGACGGCAGCGCCGACATCGAACCCGTTTGTGCCAGAGTTCAGGTTTTCGGAGCCGTTCAGCGCCACGCGCTTGGCGGCCGAACGGGCAGGACTGGCCCTCGATGGTTTCGCAGCACCGGACAAGAGATCGGAACTGATCGCTGGCGACACGATCACGGCGATTGTGACGCTGACTGAAAGCAATTCGGCCACGCAATGGATCGTGCAATTGAAGGCGGTTGATTTGACGGCCAAGGAAAAACAGGCGCCGGCACTCAGCCAGTGGCGGCTCTACACGACAACCGGCCGGGAGTTCGATTTCGCCGGGAAACTTGCGGCTTTGGAAATTCGAATGATCGGACCGGCCAAATCGAATGCCCCAACCGATGAAAAAGCCGCGCAAGGGGCGAAAGATCGAAAGGTCCGGATTCAGGTGAATTCAGAATACCTTCGCCTCGGTTTCGATCGAGCATGCAAGGCATGGTTGCGAGTGCAGCAGCTCAAGGCGCACGATGCTCTTTTTCTAAAGGAGAATCACGGCTGGGCGTGTAACAGCAGGAAATTTACCGCAGAGGAATTGGTTAAGGGAAAAAGAGATGGCGAGTTGATGGGCCTGACGGAAACCGAAGAACGTGCGATGGCGGGCACTCTGCCGGCGTTAGTGGCTTTTTTCGGCATCGCGCTTCAGACTTCGGAATTGCGTGATGTGCTGCGCGAAGTGGCTGAAATACCTTGGTGGCAGTTGGTCAAACATGGAGGCGAGCCGCAGATCAATATGATGTTCCTGCCACAGTTTGGGCAGGGTTGGCCGCAGGTGTGGCGACTGCCGGCGGGAGAAGGCGCGTGGTATTTCCCGGTGATTTTTAATTTGTTCGACAAGCCCGCGGTGGCTTGTCGCTTGGCTGTCACGGAGCCGAAGCCGCCGTTGCTGACCAGCGCTGGCATTATCGGTGTCGCGGCGCAGCGGCCCGACGGGAAAGGACCACATTTGATGATTCAGGTGATCGCGACGCGAGGTGCTTCGGAGAATTTGGAAAAGATTAGCGTGAAATAACCCAAATTCGCGGTTTAATTCTGGATCACTTCTCCCTTCGACCATGGCTGAAAAATTTAAACTCGATCTACCTATTCGTCCCCGTCGTCTGCGTCGCACGGCAGCTGTGCGGTCGCTGGTGGAGGAAACGGTGCTGCGTCCGGCGAATTTTATTGCGCCGCTATTTGTGGTGGACGGCAAGGGTGCGCCGGAGCCGGTCGGCTCAATGCCTGGGGTGGTGCGTCTCAATATTGTCGATCTGGTCAAGGAATGTCGGGTGCTCGCCAAGCGTGGCGTTCCCGCCGTGGCTCTTTTTCCGAAACTAGATGCCAGCTACAAAGATGAGCGTGGCTCGGCGGCCCTGCACGAGAACACACTGATTGTTCGCGCGGTGCAGGCGGTGAAAAAGGCGTTGCCCGAGATGGTGGTGATGACGGACATCGCGCTCGATCCTTACACGAGCCACGGCCATGACGGACTTCTGACGAAGGACGGTCATGATCTGGCCAACGACGAAACGGTCGAGGTGTTGATGAAAATGGCTGTGCTGCACGCGCAGGCTGGCGTGGATTTTGTCGCGCCGTCGGACATGATGGACGGACGAATCGGTGCGATTCGCGGAGCGCTCGACACCGCTGGTTTTTCCGAGACGGCGATCATGGCTTATTCGTCGAAATTTGCCTCGGCGTACTACGGTCCATTCCGCGATGCGGTGGGCACGATGAAGATCGGCAAGGTCGCCGGGCCTTCCGACAAGCGTACCTATCAACTCAATCCCGCCAATCGCCGTGAGGCGATCACCGAGGCCTTGCTCGACGAGGCGGAAGGCGCGGATGTGGTGATGGTGAAACCCGCAGGTCCATATCTCGACGTGATTCGCGACGTGCGTGAAGCCACGCGAATGCCGATTGCGGCGTATCAGGTCTCAGGGGAGTACGCACAACTGCATGCTGCGGCCAAGATGGGGTGGCTCGATCTGCAGAAGACGCGCCTCGAATCGTTGCTCGCGATCAAGCGGGCCGGCGCCGATATGATTTTGACCTACTTCGCGAAGGACGTTGCGGCGGAGTTGAAGGGGTAATTTTTTTGGTGCGGATTTTTGCCACGGAGGGCACAGAGCTCCGACACAGAGTTCACAGAGGACCGAAGAGGTGTAGTTTCTGGCATCGTACCCGATCTTTGCGTCAGAGCTCCTTGCGTGGACTAACCGCCTCAACGGCCAGACCAACATACGCCAACCTTGCGTACTCCCGCCGCCTCTGTGTCAGAGCTCAGTGCACTCTGGGGCGAGAATATCAGAATGCTGATTTCGGCACTTGGATGGAATCGCCTGGCATGAGGCGCGGATCTTCCATCGGCGATTTTTGGGCGAGATGGGCGTCAATCGGGTAGGCGACGCGATCACGCACGAGGTTGATCCGCGTTTCCTTCGCGTAGAGGCTGAAACCGCCGGCGGCTTGCACGGCTTTGGTTAGGGTCAGGTCAGGCGTCCAAACGATGCGACCGGGGCGGGTGACTTCGCCGCCAACGTAAACGAAGCGTTCGGTCACCGAGACAGCGACATCGACCGTGGTGTAGATTTTTTTCGAAACGTAGGTTTCGCGAATTTTCTGAGACAGACCGGCGGTGGTTGTGCCAGCCGCGGTGACAGGGCCGATGTAGGGAAGCGTGACGAGGCCTTGTTCGTCCACCTGCACGGAATTTGCCGTGGGATCGGGCACGCCTTGCAGCGTGATGACAAGCGTGTCTCCGGGGCGGAGATTGGCGACGGAGCTGGCTTCGGGCAGTTTGGGATTGCCGCGGGTGGACGTGGCGGTGTTGCAGCCGGTGATGAACGCGCAAACGAGTGCGCAGATCAACGCTAGGGGAAACAGTCGATACCGGGCAACGTGATGCATGTTACGAGGTCGAGTTGAGCCAAACCCCGGTTAAATGCAACGTCACCGTTTCTTTTTCGCGCTGCGTTTCGGACGTTCGTCTTCCTCTTCGTCCTCATCTTCTTCGTCGTCGTCATCCGAGTCGTCGTCATCATCGTCGTCATCGGAATCTTCGTCGTCGTCAGATTTTTCTTCGTCCTCGTCGTCTTTATCTTCGTCGTCTTCGTCCCACTTGAGGGACTCGTCGTTCTTGAGTTTTTCTTCCTCTTCTTCGTCGAGTTCGGGTAGGTCGTCGTCTTCGTCCTCGATTTCCTTGGCGGGCTGTTCTTCGTCGGTGTCCCAACCGGCGGGCACGTAGTCGAGGATGGAGGTGATTTCTTCGAAGGAATGCACGGCTTTGCCTTCGATAAAACTGGTGTTTTGGTCTTCGCGGAGTTCGTCCTCGACCTCGTCGACGGTCAGCTTCGATTCGAAATCGAAGAGGTCGTTGAGCATCTTAACGCGGAGGCGGGTGAGATGGTCGAGCAGGTCGGCGAAGGGCCATTTTCCTCGTCGATGACGTCGGGGAGGGCGAAAAGTTTTTCGTCGGATTCGAAGATGGAGTCTTTCACGCGCTTGAGGCGGACACGGCCTTCGCCGAGGTCTTTTTCAATGCGGAAAGGAATAAACGCGGCCTCCATGATGTCCTGGTCGAAGCCGTAATCGCGGAGGGGCTCGATCAATTCAAGCAGATGAGCGACCTGACGCGGGTCGATGATACTGAGTCCATCAACGTCCCAGCGCACGGAGTCGCTGACTTCGTTGACCCACCAGTTATGATCTTCACCGAGACGAACGCTGCACCAGTCGAGGATATTGGAGGATTTGGCCATGTTGTTGCTTAACTTTCGGAGCAAAAGGCCCGGGATTAAGCGGAGTCAAACCGGTAAATTGAAAATCTTGCGACTTTCTTGTGTCTGGTCTCCACCAGTCGTCCGGGCCGAAAATTGAACGCGGAGCGTGTTGTCGGCTTTTCGAAAAACAAGCACAAAAATGCGGGAATCGTGCGGAAAGTAGCAGGATGCGCATTTTTGCCGCGGGGACGAACGGCGGATGGGGGCCTTTTGGCGGGGTTATGGTGCAAACCGTTCGCGGGACGCCTTGATTTCTTGCCGGGGGTTTTCCACTGTGGCGAGTCATGGGCATGATTTACGAAAAAGTTTTGCGTCCCGCCTTCTTCTCGCTCGGACCCGAGCGGGCTCACGAACTCGCCATGCAGGCCATGTCTTTGCTCGGGCATGTCCGGCCGCTGTGCTGGGCGATGGAACAGTTTAACCAATTGCCTGCGTCGAGCATGAAGCCAATCGAGGCCTTTGGACTGAAATTCCCCAATGCTGTCGGTTTGGCCGCTGGTTTCGACAAGAACGCTGAGGGCTGGACGGCGGCGGCGGCTCTGGGCTTTGGTCATATCGAAGTCGGCACGATTACGGCGCAAGGTCAGCCCGGTAATCCACAGCCGCGCGTGTTTCGTTATCCCAAGGAAGAAGCGGTGATCAACCGTATGGGTTTCAACAACGAAGGCGCGGATCGCGTGGCTGCGCGTTTCGCGAAGCTGCCGAAGCCGGGCGAACGCCGCATTCCCGTTGGCATCAATCTGGGCAAAACCAAGGTGACGCCGCTGGAAAAAGCCGTGGGCGACTACCTCGCGAGTTTTGAGCGACTGGCGGACTATGCGGATTATCTCGTCCTCAATGTCAGCAGCCCCAACACGCCCGATCTGCGCAAGCTTCAGGACGAGGATCGTCTGCGCGAACTCCTCGGCGCCATCATGGACGCCAATCGCGCGCGCCTCGACGCCGGCCGCAGCCGGAAGCCTGTTCTCCTGAAAATCGCGCCGGATCTCACTTTCCCGCAGATCGACTCGGTTCTTGCCGCTATCAATGAGTTCGGTCTCGATGGTATCATTGCGACGAATACAACCCTTGCGCGCCCCGGTTTCTTCGCGACGGTCGATCAGGCTGGCGGCTTGAGCGGCAAGCCCGTGCGCAAGCGTTCGACCGAGATCATCAATTACATCGCGCGCGCGACACACGGAAAATTGCCGATCATCGGCGTGGGCGGCATTCATTGCGCGGCGGATGCCGGCGAAAAACTCGATGCGGGCGCCACGCTTGTCCAGATTTACACCGGCATGATTTATCGCGGTCCATTCTTCGCCAGGGATCTGGCCTGGGCGCTTAATGCGCGTCAGGATAAGGACTGGGTGCGGTAGGTGAGGGTGGAGGCCAGAAGCCGGAAGCCAGGAGCCAGAAGCCGGAAGTTGGAGGACGGAGGCCGGAAATCGGAGTTCGGGCGCTGGTGTCGAAAAAGGAAAGGCCGGCGTGGAAGCCGGCCTTCAGGGAAAGCGGTGAAGAAGCGGGTCAGGCTTTTTTCACGAAGCAGGCTTTGAGCGCCATGGGAGTGCCGTCGATTTTGCAATCGATTTCATGATCGCCGTCGACGAGGCGGATATTTTTCGCCTTGGTTCCGCCCTTAAGCACGCCAGAGCCGCCGCGCAGCTTGAGATCCTTGATGAGAACGACGGTATCGCCGTCGACCAGCACGTTGCCGTTGGCGTCTTTGACGATGCGGGCTGTTTCGGTTTCGGCGGCGGCTTCCTTGGGCCATTCATGGCCGCACGTGGCGCACTCCCAGTGATCGGAATGGCTGAGCACGTCTTCGAGGGTACAGGCAGGACAGGCGGGAGGTTTCATCGTGAGCTTTCGATAGTGTAGCCTGTCAAATTGCGCGGCCAGCGCCGTTCAGCGCAAGCGAGGATTTTCTCAGGGCTTGGCTGGAATTGGGCTTCGCAGCGTGGCAATCAACGTGGCGGGAACTTCGATGATCGTGCCGTGGCGAACACCGGCGGGAATTTTGATTTTATCGGTCACATCCTCCCACGTTTTAAAATCCTTCGTGCGAACGGCGCCGTAGTGTTTGTCGCGGTAGCAATCGTAGAAGACGACGAAATTGTCGCCGACCTTGATGGCGGTGGGACCTTCGACCCAATCGCGGGTGAAGGGCGCCGAGAGGTCGGTGTAGGGACCGTCGATTTTATCCGACGAGGCGATGCGAAGGTGTTTTTTCACCGGCACCCGAGTCTCGTCTTTTACGATTAGGTGGAAACGTTGGTTGTCCTTGAGCAATGTGGCGTCGATGACATTGAACCCGGGCTCGTAGAAGAGACGAGTGGGAGTGAAAGTGACGAAATCCTTCGTGGTGGTGGCATACACACGATGGTTGTAGCCTTTGTCCTCGGCGATCTGGGTTTCCGGGAATTTGCCAGTGACAGTGGTGGACCAAAAAATGAGGAAATGTTTTTTGTCCTCGTCATAGGCGATTTCGGGTGCCCAGCAATTGCGCGTGCCGGGTTCGTCGACCATGACGGGCAAGGCTTTTTGTTCGGACCAGTTGATCAAATCCTTGGAAGAAGCATAGCCAATGGTTTTGCCTTCCCACGCGGTCGTCCAGACAAGGTGAAACGTGCCGTCGGGACCGCGGAGCAGGCAAGGATCGCGCATGAGTTTGGACTCGCCGACCCGCGGCGTAAGATAGCTTTTGCCGTCGTTGAGAGCCTCGTAGGTGTAGCCGTCAGCACCGGCGGCAAGGTGCAGGCCGTCCTCGCCGTTTTTTACGAAGTAAGCGAAAAGGTAGGCGGTGGCGGATGGTTCGGCTGCGATGAGGCGAAGGGAAAACGCGAAGGCGATAAAGGCGAGCAGCAGCGGCTTTTTCATGAAAGATGCTTAAAGGAAAAGCACTGGGTCGTGCCAATCACTTCGTAAGTTGACCGTCGGATTTTTCGCGGAGCTTCAGGGCGTGGCCGAAACCGGGGCGGGCGGCGTGTTGCCGTTGAGAATAGTGTGAGGAAGGAGCTTGGTGATGACTTCGAAAAACTCCGCAACCCTGATCGGCTTGGCCAAATGGGCGTCCATCCCGGCGGCGAGACACCGTTCTTCATCGCCTTTGAGCGAATGGGCGGTGAGGGCGACGATGGTGATATGACGGCCCGAGATTTTTTCGAGATTGCGGATCTGGCGCGTGGCTTCGAGGCCGTCCATCACGGGCATTTGTACATCCATGAGGACGAGATCGAACGGCTCCTGTTGATAACGGCTCAAGGCTTCGGCGCCGTCGCGAGCGATGGTGACAGCGTGGCCGGCCTTGGCGACAAAGGTGCTGGCGACCTTCAGATTGACGGCGTTGTCATCGACGAGAAGGACGCGCAGGGGCGTCATGCGGGGAAAAGGAGAAGACGCATTGGCGGTTACCGATTTATCGATGGTTCCCCCTGCTTCACGGAAAAGTTGCAGGAAGGTCTCGCGGATCTTGGCTTTGATGAGCGGACGCCGCAGCATGGTTTTGAAGCCGAGGTTGCTGAAAAAATCGCGCTCACTGGGCGTAGGATGCGGTGCGTAAAGAATGGTGGTGGCCGCACGAATGACGCCAGCTTCGAGGAGTTGAGACGCTGTGCAGCGCGGATCGCCGTTCTTTGGATTGGGCACTTGGTTGTCGATCAACGCGAAGTCGAAGGCGGCCGACTGCGGTCCTGCTTTGGCGAGCGAAATCGCCTCGGCGGCGCTGGCGGCGGTGACGGGACGCAAGCCCCAGAGGGCGGTAGCGGTGCAAAGCGTTTCTCGCAACGTGGCGTTGCTAACGAGTAGAAGAACGGTGTGGCCCGAGAATTCCTGTGCGCGAGGGGGAACGACGGTCCCGGGGCAGGCGGGCGGGAGCGGCAGGATGCAATTAAAACAGCTGCCCTGACCGAGGGTACTTTCGACCCAAATGCGACCGCCCATGAGGTGTACGAGTTTCCTTGTGATGGCGAGGCCGAGGCCAGTGCCGCCAAAGCGGCGGGTGGTGGAGTTATCAACCTGCTCGAAAGACTCGAAGATGGCTTCGTGCCGGTCAGCCGGGATACCGATGCCGGTGTCACTCACGCTCAGGCGCACCGCGTGGTCGATCGTGGCGGATTCCTCCAAGGCGATGCGCAAGACGATTTCGCCATGTTCGGTGAATTTCCTGGCGTTGCTGAGCAGATTGACGAGCACCTGCGTGAAACGGGAACTATCGCCAATCACCATGGATGGAACCCGCGGATCGATTTGATAAATAAGCGCGATGTTTTTATCCGGCGAACCGGCTCCAATTGTTTCCAGTGCGCTTTCGACACAATGGATGAGGTCAAAACGTTCAGAAGTGAGCGTATATTTGCCGGATTCGATTTTTGAAAAATCGAGAATGTCGTTGATGATTTTGAGTAACGACTCCGATGAAGAATGTGCGGTCTTAAGATAGTCTCGGACCTCAGGTTCTTTGGCCGCATCGAGCGCAAGTTCGGTCATCCCGATAATGCCATTCATCGGTGTGCGAATTTCGTGACTCATGTTGGCGAGGAACTGGCTTTTGGCCTTGTTGGCGGTTTCGGCGGCGTCTTTCGCGGCGGCGAGGTCGCGGGTGCGTTCTTCCACGAGGCAGGCGAGGCGTTCCTCGCGCAAGCGATGTCGCCGGATGCGCCATTTGTAGATAAGGACGAGCGTGCCGCACAGGCTCAACGGCACCGCGATCCAGAACCAAACAGTCTGATAATAGTAGGGGCGTATCTCGAACTCGAGGGCGGCGACCTCCGTGTTCCAGTCGGAGTTGAGATGTTTGGCGGCGACTTCGAAGTGATAATGGCCGGCGGGAAGATTTGAGTAGATGGCCTCGCGACGGTTGCCCGCGAGCACCCATTCGCTGTTGAAACCCACCAAGCGGTAGCGGAAAGAAATTCGTTCCGGCGTCGAAAGGTTTGGCGCTGTGTAATGGATTTGAATCTCATGTTTTCCCGGCGGAAGTTTTGAAAATTCGGCGGGCGTAATGGGGCGGCGGGAAAGCAGGACGTCCTCGATGAAGACGGTGATTTGAGTCGATTTTCTGCGTATGCGCTTAGGATCGACCTGAGCCATGCCGAGGCGCATGGGAAACCAGTGGGAATTATCCTGGGAGCGAAAAGCATTGGGCACACTGCCGACATTCGGGCCGCCGAGGCGAAGGCCGTCGGATTCGCTGATTAGTTCTGTCGTAGGGTTTTGTTTTTGACCCGCCAGCGCCGCCTTTGCCTCACTGAAAGGGAGGCGCACCACGCCTTGAGTGCAGGCGATCCACAGATTGTCGTGATCGGCGCTCAGGCCGAAAGCGCGGCCGGATTCCTGCGAAGAGAGCGGCACAACCTCGACTTTTTTGTTGGCGACACGCCGCAGAATCGGGTCGAAAGCGCAGGTCACCCAGATGGTTCCTTCCTCGTCCTCGCACAGGCCCGCGATGTCGTTATCCGTATTGTCGGTTGGCGCGATCACTTGCTCCAACTTGCCATCGTTGAGCACGCCCAAGCCGCCTCCACGCGTGCCGATCCAGAGTCGGTTGGAGCGATCGACCAGAAGATGCCGGATGTTACGACTAAAATTTCCGAGCGGAACTTCGGCAAAATTTTGTCCATTCCAGCGAAGCAATCCCTTGGACAACATGCCGGCCCAGACCACGCCGTTTTTGTCCACCGCGACCGTTCTCACTCGTCCGGAGGAAAGACCGATGGAAGCATCTTCAATTTTTCCTTGGGCGATCGTACTCAAGCGCCCGTTGGGGTAGGCCACCCAGACGCGGCCTTCCTTGTCTTCGGCTAGGGAAGTAATGCTGTCTTCGTAAAGGCCGGCGCTGGTGCGATAGTTTTCGATATTGCCCTCGTGGAAACGTGCAATGCCGGCGCCGTTTGTGCCGAACCAAAGGGCACCGTCCCGAGTCTGGATCACACACGTCGGGCTGCCATTCAAGCCTTCACGCCGCGTAATGGAGCCGGACTTAACGTCCTTGATTCGCATCAGACCGCGGCTATTTCCGCACCAGATATTGCCATCGTGATCCTCGAACAAGGAAATGATGTCCATCGGTTCCTCGCCGGTGATTGTCCGGAACGCTTCGAAGCGACCATTGGAAAAACGATAGAGACCGGCAGCGGTCCCCAGCCACAATTGTTTGTCGGTATCGACGAGGAGGGCCTGGATCGAATTGGTCGGGAGGCCGTTTGAAGTGTCAAAAAGCTGCTGCACTTTGCCGTCAAAAAAACGCGCCAGTCCGCGGGGTGTTCCCAACCAGACGCCACCTTCAACCGCAGGGGCCATGGCGAGTGCCCGATCATGGGGAATGCCGTTCTGTTTTTGGGTCAGCAAGAGGATCTGATCGCCTTTCAGTTCGATGATGCGCGCGCCAATGACCCAAACATTGCCGTTGCCGCATACTCCGATCTGCCGCACGCCGGTGGGTCGCGTTTTTTCGGTGAAAGGTTGTTGGATGAATACGCCGTTTTTATAGCGCCAGAGCCGTTCAACCTGACCGATGAGAATTTCGTTTTCCGAAACGGCATAAATGCTGCGCACCGCCTGGGGCGAACCTTCCATGGGCAGGTTCATTCTTTGCCAGCTGCCGTGGTGAAATTTGGATATATGGCCAGTTTCGGTGCCAACCCAAAGCGCGCCGTCAGCGGTCACGCACAGAGCCGAGATCGAATTGCTTTCCAATTCTGGGATTTTATCGAGCGTGAAAAGTTTGAAATCGCGGCCGTCAAAACGCCCAAGCCCTTCGGGTGTACCGACCCAAAGAAATCCTTCAGGCGTCTGCGCCATGCAGCGCACGGTGTTGCTCGGCATTCCCGCCGCGGTGGACCATTCGTCGCTCGCGAATTGTGCGGGTGAACGCGAAGGATCCAAGGCATGGGCAAAGCTCACGACCGCCAATACCAGCGCAACGGCAACGAGCCGCCGGCATTCTCGTTTGTACAGGAAGATGGACACGGAACTGGATGTTCATTCGGCACAAGACGAAAGAACTAAAATCCAGTCGGTGAAACCTGGCTGCGGATAAGTTTTTTAGGCGGTGGCGATTTGCTCCGCTAATTCAGCTCGGGCTGGCGGGCGGAGCCAGGTGACCCTTGGCCACGGCTTCGGCAATCATCTGCGTCATATATTCCCATAGCGCAGTCGCTCCTTGACCAATGTGTTGGTTCCGCGCGATGACGCGGTCACTGGTCACGCCGTGGTTTCTCCAGGCAGCGCCTTCCGTCAGGCAGTTGAGCAACATCGGTTGAAAGCGATCGACGGCGGCGGCGAATTTCGCCTCAGGCGTCGCGCGGGCTTCAAATTCATCCCAGAGTGCTCGCAGTTCGCGAGTTTGATCCGCCGGTAACAGTCCAAAAATGCGATCGGACCGCGCGTGCTTCGCGTTCGTGCTGATCGGCCATGCGCGCGGTGTCGTAGGCAAAGGTGTCACCTGCGTCGATTTCCACGAGATCGTGGATGATGAGCATCTTGAGGACGCGGAGCACATCGATTGGTTGAACATTGCTGTGTTCGGCTAGGATGATGACGAGGAGCGTGAGATGCCAGGAGTGCTCGGCGTCATTTTCGCGGCGGCGGCTCTGTGAGACGAGCGTTTGCCGGAATATTTCCTTCATTTTATCCGCTTCGACGATGAAACGGATTTGTTGGGCGAGGCGTTCGTTTGCCATGGACCAGGTTGAAGAGCTGCTGGCAGCCTGGCGAGCGCGGAATATTGGAATGCGGACGGCCCGCATGGATTTTCAGGCGCTGCGCCGGTACGCGACGAGATAGAACGGACTTCCGGCAGGGGCCGCGAAACGCGTGGGCACGGTCCCATCGAGCCCGAAGCAAATGCGCAGGCGGTCGCCGACGAGTTGATAGATCGAAGGAATGGTTCGGCCTTTGTTGGTGCCTTGTTTGCTGTGCAGTGTGATGGTGTGCACCTCGGCTGAGACATGCAGCGTGTAGCTGCCTGTATCGGTGATTTCCTCGCCGAAGTGAACGGCATAGGTGCCTGCGCCGAGGACCAATTGCATGCTGCACAACGCCAGTTCGGGCGCATGCTCGCCGGCAAGTTCGGCCTTGAAGGGCTGCCACGTGCCTTCGATCGGATCGGGCGTCATCAAAACCATGCGGAAGAAAGAACCTGTCCACTGGCCGCCTGTTTGGTGCGGCCGGAGTGGTTATTTGAGGATCATGTCCTTCACCGTTTTGCCGGCGGGAATCATCGGCAGGACGTGCTCGGTATAAGGCACGATCACGTCGAGCAGGTAAGGGCCATTGTGGTCGAGCATTTCCTGGATTGCTTCGCGGAGTTCGCTCTTTTTGACGACACGACGGCCTTTCACGCCGAAACCTTCGGCGATTTTGACGAAGTTGGGATACAGGCCGTCGATGTTTTCGGGGCCACCGATGTTGTTTTCGTCGCCGAGTATCGTGTTGCCGCGGACGCTGCCGTAAAAACGGTCTTCCCATTGCACCACCATGCCGAGGTGCTGGTTGTTGAGGATCATCGCTTTTGCGGCAATCTTCTCGATGGCGGCGGTGGCGAGTTCCTGGATGTTCATCATGAAGGAACCGTCGCCGTCGATGTCGATGACTTGGCGGTCCGGGCAAGCGACCTTGGCGCCGAGCGCGGCTGGATAACCGAAGCCCATCGCACCGAGGCCGAGTGAGCTGAGGTAGCGTCGCGACTTGTTGAAATCGTAGAACTGGGCGGCCCACATCTGATGCTGGCCGACGCCTGTGGCGATGATCGCGTCGCCCTTGGTCAACTCGTAGAGCATGCGGACAGCCTCCTGCGGGACAATGTGCTTGCTCGGTTCGTAGCTGAATGGGAAATCTTTTTTCCACTTGGCGATTTGTTCGTGCCAGGGCTGGGTGTCGGGTGCCTTGAATTTGGCGGTGGCGAGCAGTTTGTTCAGCCGGGCGAGCGCGTATTTGACGTCGGAACAAATGGGGAATGCGACCCGCTTGTTTTTATTGTGCTCGGAAGCGTCGATGTCGATGTGGACGATTTTTGCGCCGACGGCGAATTTGCTAGTGTCGCCAGTGATGCGATCGTCGAAGCGCGCGGCAAGGCAGAGCACGAGGTCGGCCTGGTCGACCGCCCAGTTTCCGTACGCTGATCCATGCATGCCGAACCATTTCATGGAGAGAGGATGCGACTCAGGGAAGGCACCGACGCCCATCAGGGTGGTGGCGACAGGGATGTTGGTGGTCTCGGCAAATTTCCTCAGGTCGCCCATCGCTTCGGCGGAAATGATGCCGCCGCCAACATAGAGGACGGGACGCCTGGCCTCGGCGATGAGCGAAATGACTTTTTTCAATTCGTCATCGGTGGCGAAAAACTGTGGATTGGCGTAGGCGCTGCGGAACTGAACGCCTTCTGGAAACACGGGCGTGAAGCGTGCTTGTTGCACGTCCTTCGGAATATCGATCACAACGGGGCCGGGCCGGCCGCTCCGCGCGAGGTGGAAGGCTTCCTTGAAGATGCGCGGCAGGTCATGCACGTTCATCACGAGGTAAGAGTGTTTCACGATCGGCAGGGTCATGCCGAAGAAATCAGTCTCCTGAAACGCGCTTTTTCCGATGAATTTTGAAAAGACTTGGCCGGTGATCGCGACCATGGGGATCGAATCCATGTAGGCGTCGGCGATGGCGGAAACGAGATTGGTGGCGCCGGGGCCGCTGGTGGCCATGCACACGCCAACGCGGCCTGAAGCGCGGGCGTAGCCTTCGGCGGCGAACGATCCACCTTGTTCGTGGCGGGGAAGAATGACGCGAATTTTATCGGTGCGTGCGAGTGCCTGATGCAGTTCCTGCGAGGCGCCGCCGGGATACGCAAAAATCACATCAACATCTTCGCGGATAAGGCACTGGACGACGGCGTCGGCACCTTTCATTTCCGTGACAGCGGGAGTTTTAGCGGTAGAGGCGGTGGCTTTTTTCATGGATGTGACGGGCAAAAATGAAGGGCAATACAAAGCTCCGCCTCTCAGGAGAGGCAAGCGCGGAAACCGGATTTACCCGTAGTGATTCAGTCCCCGTGCAACCGAAAGACCGAACTGTTGGTTTTGGCCCCTCTCCGCAGCCCTCCGGCAAACGTCTGCCAGCCTCGGAAGGTTTGTCATCCATTAAATGACAAAGGTCCGGTAAACCGACGAAATGACGCGTGGAGGCGAAGGTTGCGGGTATCTGAATGGTTGTCATTTAATAGATGACATACCAGTTTGATAGGTACAATGGCATCTTTGATGCCGAGCGGGGTTTTGCGAGGGGCAAAAAAGAAACGCTGTGGATTGAGGGGGGTTGGCCACGGCGGTAAGTGGATGGGCAATGTGATTGCGGTTGCACTTGGGCGGGGGGAGGCGGAGCCTGCGGCATGCTGAAATTTTTGTTCATCGGTGACATTGTTGGGCGGCCGGGCCGCGAGATCGTGGTTGAGCGCCTGCGCCGACTAAGGTCTGAGCGCGGCATCGATCTTGTGATCGCCAACGCCGAGAATGCCGCTGCCGGATCGGGTGTGACCGGAGCGATTGCGAAGGAGTTGCTGGCCTCCGGAGTGGATGCGATCACGCTGGGCGATCACGTATGGGACCAGAAAGGTTGGGAGAGTGAGATCAACAGTTTCGAACGAGTGTGCCGTCCGGCGAATCTACCCTCGGTGTGCCCGGGGAGGGATCATGTGGTCGTCGAGGCGAAAGGATTTCGTTTGGCGGTTTTTACGGTTTTGGGGCGTCAATATCTCGGCACGAAAGCGGATTGTCCTTTTCTTTGCGCCGACCGGATGCTCGGTCAACTCGATGGGCTTGCCGATGGCGCGATGGTAGAGATTCACGCCGAGGCGACTTCAGAAAAGCAGGCATTGGGCTGGCACCTCGACGGGAGGTCGCTGGCGGTGCTCGGCACGCATACGCACGTGCCGACGGCCGATGCGGCAGTGCTGCCGAATGGCACGGCGTTCATGTGCGATGTGGGCATGACCGGTCCTTACGCGAGTGTGCTCGGTCGTGAAGTGAAGCCCGTGATCGGACGGTTTTTGGACGGCATGCCCCGGCGTTTCGAAATTGCCGAAAAGGACGTGCGCCTATCGGGTGCGTTGGTCGAGTTCGATCCAGAAACGCGCAAGGCCGTCAAATGCGAGTTGCTGGTGATCAGGCGGAATAATTGAGCGCCAAGGCCTGAACCTAATCCATTTTACAGGAGGAAACAGGGAAGCCGAAAATCCCGCAGCGGCAAAGATGCTGCGCGTGCGCAACCCCTGTTGCCGGCCGACATTGCAGCCACCAGCTATGGCCTTGGTTACTGTCCGGCCAGATTGATGTTATAGCGTGGGAGGGAGCTGCCTTCGAGTTTGGCGAGGTCGGCGTAGGCGAAGCGGAGGTTCACCTTTGCCTGAAGCGCGTTGACGCGAGCGGCGTCGAGTTCGGCCTGGGACTGTTGCACAAAACGGAAGGTGGAAAGGCCTGCTTCGTAACGGGCTTTTTCCTGCTCGAACTGTTTTTGGCTGAGCTCAAGCGCGAGGGCGGTGATGCGGACGTTTTCGAGACTGGTCTCGACGGCGCGGATGGCCGTGCGGACTTGGACGAGGATATTTTGCTCGATGAACTGAAGGCGCGTTTGTTCGCGGGTGAGAGCGATCTGGGCGTTGCGATACCGGGCGGATTCGGCGCGGAGTCCCCATGGCATGGTTACGGAAAGATCAAGCTGCCAGTTGTAGCCTTTGCCGTCCCAGACGTTGGTGGAGGCGCGGGAGTACGAATTTTCCTTGCTGGCCTGTCCGACCTGACCCGTGAGATCGACCTGGGGGAGGCGGGCGTTTTTGGTGGTTTTGACGTCGAGCTTGAATTGCTCGATGGCGAGGGTGGAGGAAAGAATGTCCGGTTGATTGTCGCGGGCGAGCTTGAAGGAACGATCGAAGGAAACGACGGGCGCGGCTTCCTCGCTGAAGCGAACCTGACCGGGCGGTTGATCGAATTCGAAACGGCCGATGAGCTGCATGAGCGCGTCTTCGCTGTTGCGTACGGTTTGGTTAGCGAGAACGAGATCGCGCTGGGCATTGGCGACGCCGACTTCGGATTGGAGGACTTCGAGATCCGTGGCGACGCCGGTGGCGCGACGGGCTCGGTTTTCTTCAAGGAGTTTCTGGGCGACCTCGAGGGAAAAACGGCGGACTTCGCGTTGTTCGCGGGCGAAGACGAGGTTGTAGTAAGCGGACTCGACGCTGCGCACAACGGTGAGCACGGTGCTCTTCAGGTCATAATTGGAACGACCGAGGCCAAGCTTGGCGCGTTCGATGGCGGCGCGATTTACGCCCGTGCCCGCACCTTTGAGCAGCGGCTGCCTGACGACGAGGCCGACGTTGCCGGTATAGGCTGGGTTGAGACCGGAGGACACGACGGGTTTGCGGTAGTTGCGGTCTAATACACCGGTGGCGGTGACGGTCGCGCCGGTGACGACCCTTTGAGCGACCGAAGCACGGGTGTCATCAGAAGTGCTTTTGGTGGAAAGGGAATTTTGAGAAGTCGTCGTGACGGCCCCGGTCACCGGATCGGTGGTGGTGATGATGGTCGTGTCCGGTGCGGTTTTGTTGAACGAGCGACTGGTTTCCAAGCTCAACGTCGGATCGTAGATGGCCTTGGCGATCTGAACGTCGTTGGCCGCGCTGTCAGTGGTGAGACGCTGGAGACTGACATCGAAATTCTTTTCGAGAGCGCGGGCCACGCACTCTTCGAGCGTGAGTGGAGCGGGATTATCGGCCGCTGCGGTCTGCGCGTGAATGACGGGCAGGAATGAAGCAAAAACGAGTGACAGGGTGGCGAGGCGCGAGAAGAACGTCATGGATAAAGGAGGCACACGAGCTGGAGCTGAATAGAAAACACGGTGGATGTCGAAAAGTTACAGTTGTTTGCGGAGGGAATCGAGAATCGACCCGGGCGTTTCAACCATTTGCTATGACGCGGATGGTCATGAAAAGTTGCAACGCTTTCGCTGCCAAAGGGCGTAGTTCGGTCTCAAACGGCGGTGAATGCCGGTGGACGGTGGCGAGGCACAAAAAAGGCGCGAGTTGAATCGCGCCTTTTCGAACTAATCAGAAGCGTTAAAGAGGACTTTACTTGCGGACGGCGGGAGCGCTTTTCGCGAGTTCTTTTTCGATAATTTCGTTCAGGTACTCGGCGCTGCTGCGCGCGGCGTTGGCGCGGGCCATTTGGGTTTGGAAGACCTTATATTGCGGATTGGCCTCGGTGAGTTCGGGAACTTTTTTATCGGCGGCGTAAACGATCAAACCTTTGTCTGCCCCGACGGCCATTTCGGAAACGGCGCCTTTGTTGAGATTTTGCAGCGCGCTGTAAGCGAGATAATCGAGGTCTTGTGGACGCTGGCGGAGGGTAAATGGCGCGAGGGTCTTGGACTCGACTTTGGTGGCGGCGGTGGCGCTGGAATTGGCGACGGCTTTCTCGAAGGTATCGCCGGCTTTGAGACGGGATTCGATCTGGGTACGAATGGCTTTGCCGAGTTCGACGAAACGTTTGCGTTTTTCCTGTTCGACGTAATCAGCGGTGACCTTGGCCTTCACTTCAGCAAGCTCCGGCTGGCGGGCGGGAATCATTTTGTCGAGGAAGAGGACCACGCCGCCAGTGCTCAGGCCGATCGCGTCGGAAATGGGACGCTCGGGAGTGAGCTTGAACGCGGCTTCAGCGGCATCGCGGCTGCGGCCGAGCTCAACCGGCGGTTCGTCGACGGAGAAAGGCGCGAGATCGCGGAGTTTGATTTTGTTGGCGACAAGGTATTCTTCGAACGCGGGTGTGCCGGGTTGCAGTTTTTTGTTGTCGAGGGCGAGGCTGAAGTCGGCCGCCGCTTTGGTGGCGAGGCGCGCAGCGCGTTCGACGCGGTAGGCGAGCTCAACCTGAAGGCGGGAAGACTCGAAATTAGGAGCAGGGGCAGGTTGTTTGGGATCGGCTTTGGGATCGGCCTTGGCGAAACGGGCGGGATTGGCGTCAAAGTAGGCTTTGAGTTCCGCTTCAGTAGCCGTGACTTTGTCGAGATAGGCGGCGGCCGAGAAATCGGCAATGCGAACGCTGACCAGCGGGGGGATTTGGTAGTTCCCGGAAAAGTCGGCAAAGAATTTTGCAATGTCGGCGTCGGACGGCGTGATGGTCGGCGAAAAGGCTTTGTAATCGACGGTGGCAACGCCGAGGGTCCAGCTGGTTTCAGCGAGTTCGAGTTGTTTTTTGACGTCCTGCGGCTGCACGAAACCGGGGCCTCCGAGAAGGGTGGCAACACGCTCGATGCGGAAATCGTCCTCGATGACGCGGCGGACCAGGGCTTCCTGGTTGCTCTTGCGGATGTCGGCTTGGAAGCGGTTGTAAGCGTTGGCGTCGAATTCGCCTTTTTCGTTGGCGAAGGCCGGAATGGTTTTCAGGTAATCCTTGAGCTCGGTGGCCGTCGGGCGCGGAAGATTGAGCTGGTTGGCGAGGGCGAGGGCACCTAAGCGGGCGAGGGGGTTCGTGTTTTCCTGACGGAGGAAACTGCTGAGTTGGGCTTCGCGCGCGATGGGCGCCATGTCGCTTTCGGAGGCGAGATTGTAGCCGAAAAAGGGGCGGCTCGAGATCCTCCGATCGGCGCGGCCGACTCCGGCTGATTGATTGTAGACGAGCACGAGTGGAACCGCCATCGCCAGCAGGACGAGCAGGAAGACGAGTTTGAAGTGCTGTTGGAAATATTTCTGAATCCAGGAAATCATGGGGAAACTGGCGACGCTAGGGCGGAGGCGGGGCCTGTCAATGGGGGAGTCACGCGAGTCGCACGCTATTTTTGAGCTGCCAGCCGGTTATTAGGCGGTTGCTTTGGAGGCAGGGCTTTGGTGGGGTTGGGGCCTACTTTTATATCCCATGAAAAAATCGTTTCGTTTTGCACTGTCGTTGTTGCTGCTCGGACTCTTCGTGTTGCCCGCAGGACTCTCCGCACGCGAAAAAAAGGATTACAAGGTGCAGGTGGTGATCGACCGCGGCTTGGAAGGAAAAACGCAGGATGAGCAAAATCAGCTTAACCAAGTCGGCGAACGGCTTGAAGCGTACGTGATCGAGATTTTTAAGGATAATGGCGTGACCGCCACGATGATTCCCTCTCGCGACAAGTTCGACCCCGCCGTCGCACCATATCTCTTGATCGTGAAAATGGTTCGCTACAACGCAGGCAGCAAAGCGACCCGCATGGTCGTTGGCTTTGGCGCGGGCGCCGCATCCCTCGACATTCATTACGAACTATTCGGTGCGGAAAAAGATCCATTGTTGACGAAGGACCATGGCCGCGGTTCATCCCGGGACTGGACTTATGTTTGCAGGACGCTCGGCAAAGACATCTACAAGGACGTCGATGCCGCGATCTCGGCGAAGAAAGAGCCCTCCAAGCCAGCGCCCACGGAAAAGGCGAAGTAAGCACGAGCTCGCAGCAAATCGTCGCTGGCGGTCCCGCGCATTCGCTTAACCGCCGAATCTAGACGGTGCTCTTTCCATTATTGGAAGGATTTTCCGCGAAGAGCTGTTCCAGCGTGCGGGTGAAGAACGTTTCTTCTTCCTGCGACTTCAACGTGTCGTGATAACGGGTAAGCACGGGATCGAGACGGGCCAGGGCTTCGCCTGCCGGGTCCTCGCCGTGATGTTCGAAGCGATGCTTGAAATCCCCCAGCGTGATGCGATTGAGCGGTCTCGCGGGCTGGTAATGATAGTCCTGGGCATTGGTTTCGGCGCCGGGAGGGACGAGGGTGACGAGTTGGAGATCGACCAAGCGGTTGAGACACTCGTTGAGAATCTGGGTGGGAACCTTGATCGTGCCTCCGAGCTGTGCGACACCGCATGGCGGGAGGCAGGCTTGGAAGCGGCGGGCGATGGTCAACAGCACCGCAAGAGTCAGTCGTTCCCGCGTCGCCTCGGTGAGATTTCCCCAGGCGGCCTGACTGTTGCGGAAATGGACGTTTTGCACCGCGTAACTGATCTGGCCGCCAACCAGAATGAAGAGCCAAAAAACATAGAGGCCGAACATCAGGATCATCGGCAGCGCCAGCGAACCGTATAAATTGCGTGTGAGATCGACGCGGCGCAGATAGAAGAACGCCAAGAAATTATTCGCAACGAGAAGCAGGGCCACGAGCAGAGCGCCGATCAGGGCCGCGCGCCAGAAGACTTGGGTGTTGGGAATGTATCGGTAAAACACCGTGAGGATCCCGATCAACAGGGCGATGGAAAACGCGGGCAGCGTCAAAGTGAGCAAGTCCGTCATGCCCGGCGTAAGGTGCAGGTTGTCGCGAAAAAATCCCACGAAGGCCGCCGTCGACAACATGCCGACGGCTCCGAAAAACACCACTGCGCCGAGGGTCAGAATCGTCCAATAAAAAACGATGCGCGTCAGCCACGAGCGTCCGCGGCGCACGCCCCAGATGTCGTTGAAGACTTGCTCCACCGACGTGAACAAAAGCAGCACGATGACGATGATCGACACGATACTGATGACGCCGCCGGCGGCGCTGTGACGTGTCGCGGCGATGAAGCTATTGATAAGATTGACGAGCTCAGGATTGACCGAGACTTGTTCGCTTTGGCCAACCTGCGGTGCGGCGAATTTCAGCAATTCGCCGATTTTGTTGGAAACGAGATCCGAGTTATCCTTGCCCACGGCAAAGCCCGCGATGAGCGCTGCGAGCCCAATCACCGGTCCGATGCCGAGCAGAGTACTGAAACTGAGTGCGGCGGCCCGGCTGGTGATCCGCGTTTCTCCCATGCCGGTGATCGTGATCGAAATCACACGAAGCACGGCGTAAATGCGTCCGCGCAACGACCGGTCGTTTAACAACGCGGGTTGCCAGATGTCGCGGGTATAGAGGGTGATGAGGCGGCGGAGTCTTTGGCGCATCGTGCTCGAAAGAGGATGCCCGTCAAAACGCACCGCGTCAACCGATCAACATGTAATAGGCAAAAGCCGACATGCCCACTAATCCGATGCCGGAAAAAAGAGCGAGGGAGATGTAGTTGACCACGACGGTGCTGACATACAGGCCCACCGCTCCAGCAGTGATCGTGGCGATCGGCACAACCTCGCCTTGACACCAGAAGAGGATGCCGAGGAAGCCCACGCCCAGCGCGCAGCGAAAACGGACGACCGGGTAAAGGCTCATTTCGCCGAGGAAGAGCAAGACCATCAGCGCCAGATCAAAAATGCCGAAGTAAACAAACGGATTTGCGAGCAACGTCTGGTAATCGAAAGCAACGATCTCGGTGATCGAAGGCACGAGCAGACCGCTCATGCTGAAAAATAGCATCATGATGCACGCATAGCGGCCGATGCGCGCGGCGCGTTCCATGGAAATGGTTTTGTCGCGCTTGTCCTTGGTTTCGGCAGTGCGACCCTCGGCTGCGGCCAGCATGTCGTTCACGCTGAGAGGCGGAGCCAAATCGGCGGCGGCATTCACGGATTCGATGCGGTCCTTCGGCTTGATGGTGAGGACGCGTTTATCCGGGAAAACGACCGCTTTGAGGTCGGCGTTGGCGCCGATGGCGATCCATTGTTCTGTACCTGCCTCGTAGTACAGGGTCTGTTGGTCAACCTTGCCTGCTTCGGCGAGGGAGACGAGTTGCTCCTGAGTGAAAGGTCCGTGTGCCTCGGTTTCAGAAGCGTTTCGGATATAAAATTCCTGCGTGGCCATTGGCTTGGAGACTGGTTCGGGGTTGGGCATGCGGCAAGCGTATTGTCGCTCGCAGACAGGCGTGAACGCTCAGTGTACCATAGGTCTGCGCAGGAAAGTAAATTTTTATAAATCAGTTACATCCGCTGGAGCGTCCGCAAACCGAGCAAATGCAGTCCAGTTTCAAGAACGAGCAATGTGCGTGCGCACAACAGCAGGCGACGCGCACGAATCGGGAGATCGTCGACGAGGACTTTGTCGGCGTTGTTGAACGAGCTGTATTCCCCCGCGAGTTCAAAAAGGTAGAGACCGAGAAAATGCGGGCAAAGCGTATCGGTCGCCAAGCGCACGGCGTCGGGGAATTTGACGATTTTGTGGGCCAACGCGATCTCGGCTGGTGTCTCAAGGGAAGCGGCGGAGGCTTCGGAAGCCGCGTCGCCCGGCGTGGCGCCGGCCTTGCGGAAAATCGAATGAATGCGCGCCACGGCGTAGAGCAGATAGGGCGCTGTGTTGCCGTCGAGGCTGAGCATCTTGTCCCACGAAAAGACGTAGTTGCTGCTGCGATTTTGTGAAAGATCCGCGTATTGAACCGCGCCGACGCCGACGACGCGGGCGATTTCCCGACGTTCGTTTTCTGGGAGTTCGGGATTCTTTTCGCTGACAACCGCGAAGGCACGTTCTTCGGCTTCGTCGAGCAGGGCTTTCAACTTGATCGTGCCGCCGTCGCGGGTCTTGAGCGCTTTGCCATCTTCGCCGGTCACGGCGCCGAAACTAACGTGGTTGATAAATTTTTCGGCGAGCGCCTCAGGCATGTAGCCTTTGGCGGCGAACCATTTTTTAATCGCAAGGGAAAGCTGCTCGAAATGGTCGTTCTGGCGGAAATCCGTGACGATCACGACACCGGTGGCTTTGAAATGCTCCAGTCGATACAGCGCGGTCGCCAGATCAGTCGTGGCATAGTTGCTCGCGCCATCGGTTTTGCGGATAATGAATGGTTGTTTCGCGAAGCGCGGATGCTCGGGATGGAAAATCACGAGCGCACCCTGACTTTCTTCGGCGAGCTTTAGCTCTGTCAACTCGTTGTAGACACGGTCGAGCTTGTCGTTATAAAAACTTTCGCCGAGGTAATGGTCGAATTTGATGCCGAGGCGCGTGTAAATGCTGTCGAACGCGCGCTGGCTGACCTCGGTGAATTTTTTCCACAGCGCGAGATTCTCGGGATCGCCATTTTGTAGTTTGACGAGTTCCTGGCGCGCTTCCTCAAGGGCCGGAGACCCCTCGGGCGTGGCATCGTTGCCGGCTTTATATAGGCGCTCAAGTTCCTCGATCGGTTCGCGTTCGAGCGCGGCGGCATCAGCCCAACGCTTGTATCCATAAATCAACTTCCCGAACTGCGTGCCCCAGTCGCCGAGGTGATTGTCGCGAATGACATTTGCCCCGGTGAAGGCCAGCATGCGGCAAAGCGCTTCGCCGATCACCGCGGAGCGCAGATGTCCCACGTGCATTTGCTTCGCGGTGTTGGGCGAAGAATAATCGACCACGTAGGTTTTTCCCGCGCGGCTGGCGGCGAACGAAGCTTGGGCGGCCCCAGCTTTGAGCTGTTCGCCATTCGCGAAAGCACGCAACCATTCGAGCAACGCGGCGGGCTTCAGAGTGAAATTGATAAAGCCAGGACCGGCGATTGTGACATCGAAACGTTCGCGTGTGGCGGCATCGAGCGCTCCGACGAGTTTTTCGGCGAGGGCGCGGGGATTTTGTTTCTCGCGCTTGGCATAGGCGAGCAAGCCATTGGCTTGAAAATCACCGTGCTTGGGATCGGCGGTGCGCACTTCAGGTGCGAAGCGATTGCCATCGAGCGCGATGGTTTTGGCTGCGGAAAACATGGCCGCTTCGACATCGGCCGCGAGATTGAACGATACCTGCATCCCGCCACTCAACCGTTGCGGGCCACCCACCTGCAAGATCGGATTTCATCAGACCTTCTTATGGCTCAGGGATCGGCCGGCATTCTTGTGGAGATAATGGCGGATCAAGCAAATAGGAGATTCTCCTAACTTGGACTGTGTAAAATTGGCTCGACAAATCAGTATCTTATGGTTGGATCGTAAACTTTGCCAGCCGCAGGGCTGCCACTCTTTTTACAGTACAAAGCACATGACCAAAAGAACCCTTCCTCCTCGTAGGTTCATCAAGCCAACGTTCGAATTTCTGATCGAAAAGAAACGCGACGGCGGCGAATTTACGCAAGAAGAAATCCGCTATATTATTGATAGCACTTTAGATGGGGAGATGCCACAGCATCAGCTGGCGGCATTGGCCATGGCCATCTACTTCCAAGGTATGTCAGCCCAAGAGACGGCTGATTTGACCGAGGAAATGATGCTATCCGGCGAAGTGATCGATCTTTCGCACATCGCAAAACCGAAGATCGATAAATATTCGACCGGCGGCGTAGGCGATAAAACTTCACTCGTCCTCGTTCCGCTCGCGATGGCTAGCGGTGTCGTGGTTCCGATGATGTGTGGCGTCGAACACGATTACGTCATCAACGCGCTCGACAAGCTGGCCGCAATTCCTGGTTTCAAAGGCCATCACACGACCGAACATTTCTCGCATCAGCTCGCCCGCATCGGCGGCGCAATCGTCGCTCAGACGGACGATCTCGCTCCGGCCGACGCGAAGTTCTACGATCTTCGCAAGGAAACCGGCACCATTCCGAGTCTTCCGCTCATCACCGGCAGCGTTCTCTCAAAGAAGCTCGCCGAAGGTTCTGAAGGTCTCGTGATCGATGTGAAGTGGGGCAATGGCTCCTTCATCAAGGATCTTGAGCAAGCCAAGCAGCTCGCTCGCTCGATGACCCGCGTCGGCCGCTCGATGAAGCGCCGCTGTGTCGCGCTTGTCACCGACATGAATCAGCCGCTCGGCGACACCGTCGGCACCGCGCTCGAAATCAAAGAAGCCATTGCGCTTCTCAAGGGCGAAGGCCCCGAGGACATGAAGGAACTCGTGCTCAAGCTCGGCATGGAAATCGTCCGCCTCGCGGGTGTCGCTGGCTCGACGCTTTCGGCCAAGCAGACCGTGCAGCGCCACCTGACCGATGGTTCGGCTCTCGAAAAATTCAAGGAGCTCGTCAAAGCCCAGGGCGGCGATCCGACCTTTATCGACCACCCGGAAAAATTCCCGCAGGCGAAACACATTCGCAAACTCCCGGCTCCGAAACGCGGCTACGTGCACACCATCAATGCCGCAATGATCGCGCGCGGCGTGCACCTCCTCGGCGGTGGCAAGGAACAGGCGCACGACAAGATCGATTACGCCGTCGGTGTTTCCGAGATCAAGAAAGTCGGCACCCAGGTAAAACAGGGCGAGCCGCTCATGATGATTCATTACAACGATGAAGCGAAGCTCGAGCAGGCCCTTGAATACTTCAAGAACGCCTACCGTCTCGCCCCGAAACGTCCGACGCCTCCGCCCCTCGTCGTCGAGCGCGTGGCCTGAGCCGACCGCGATTCGCACAATAACTTCAAAGCCGACCGGACACCGGTCGGCTTTTTTTTGCCAGATAGGTGTGTGCAGATCGAATCGCTGGGAAGTTGCGCGCCATCGCTCTGCGGTCCGGGGAAATAGCAACGATCGATGCTGTACGAAAAGTAACGCCAAGTTTTGGAGACTTAGAGCAATTTCATTGAAACTATGGCTGATTTCCGGCCTCAGTTTTTCGAGAAGCGCTTTAGCATCTGCTGCGTACAGAATACTGATGGGCCTCACTATAGCTATACGCTCGGTCTAGGAACCACACAGTTCAATCGACGACAACGGTCGGAACCGCAACGAACAGCGAAGATGGTGTGCCCAGTTAGCGAATCCTTCTGTGCTTTGGTTCGTTCTATCGCGCCTGACGTTCTACGGTTTTTTAATAGACGAGGTATGCGGACACAAAAAACCCCAAGCGGCCGAGGCTGCTTGGGGTGAAGGTTCTAAATCGTGCTTCGGGTTAGCGGCGGATGAAGCGACGCATTCCGGCGAGCGACAGAAGGCTCAAACCGAGCAAACTGACGGTGAAGGCGCCTTCGGGCACTTGCTTTGGAGTCGTGACGATGTCCAGCTGGACGCCGGTGTTGTAGTAATGGCAGTCGGGGTCGAAGCCGAGACCGAACACTGCTTTATTGTAGCTGGTGGAATCGATGATGTAGCTGGTCAGGAGTCCGATGTTGGAGGTGGTAAAGTTATAGACGAAGTCGAAGGTCTTGTCGGACGTATCGCCACCTTTGGGATCAGACCAAGAGGTGAGGAAACCACCTTGCGGAGCAAAATAATTTCCGCCGCTCTGGTTGTCCCAGTATGCCACGACGTTCTTGGTGGGATCATCGAGGAGGTTGATGTTGAGGACATCCGGCTCGACGGTCCAGTCCCAGACGTTCCAGATCGTGAGTTTGGCGCTTTGGATCTGTTGGCCACCCGAGATTAGCGAGGTGCGGAGGGACTCGACGGAGCTGCCGGAGATGCCCCAGCTGTAGGCGTAGTAGTGATCCAGGTCGCCGAGATCGTCTAGATCTCCCTGACCGTCATTCGGCGTAAAGGTGAAAGTTGCGGCTTGAGCGGTGATCGCGAACAGGCCGAGAGCAGCGAGGCTGAGTAGTTTCTTCATTTTCATTGTCGAAGTGGAAAGGTTGATTTTGGACGAGCGACGCTTGAGCAATGATAGTGCCAAGAATTAACATCTTCTTAAGACAGATTTATTAAGCATTGATATTAAACTTATTGAATAAAATAAAAAAATTTAACCTTTTAGGAAAAGTCGGGAAACCACAACCTTTCTTTGTAAGCATATCCGACGCTCTTGTCGAAACGGCGACACGGGCGAAAGTGGTCCGGTTTTTGCGGAAAAGGGATCGTGTACACGCGGGTGAAATAGCGACGCACGGGTTGTAGGCTCTGTTGCGCGGTTGTGGAACTCATCCCATCCGACACAGGAATCGCGGGTTGGCGAAAGTGCCAAGGGTCGTGCGCCAATAGCGACCATTTTGGTGGTAGTTCGTGGGGTGGAGGCCGGTGAATTTTGCAGACGTGACATGATTTTGTACCGCATGCGCGAAGTTGTCCGTTTTCGTGTGGCTGCGTTTAAACGGGCGTCTTGCCCAGTTTGATTCTATGCATTCCTGACATCGCTTCTGTTGGTTAGGTAGATCGGTTTAGGGGGAAGGTGCACCCAGCCATTTTCTAGTTCCCGGACGTTGTATCCAACCCGTTGCGACACCTGAGATATGAGATTTTTTTGTTTCTCGGTTGCGAAGCCACAGTCTTGCTGCCGCTTTATTTAAATTGGCCGGCAGCCACCTTTAAAATGATGGACCCCGTTTTTGATTCGAAATATTTCGCTGAAACCTGCGGCGTCGTTGCTTCTGCGGTGCGCAGTTGGGTAAGCTGGAGCCGTGCGCGGCATCGGCGCGGAATTTTATCCAGCCTTTGGACTTGGTTCTTTTTGTTGGTTTTTAGTTGTTCGCTGTCGGTGGCCGCGAATCGCATCGACGTGCCGGTGAAAATCAATGGTCAGGTCATGCGGTTCGGCTTTGACACTGGAGCGGGTGCGGAGGTCGCGCTCTGGCAGGATGTCGCCGCTTTGATGGCGTTGCCTTCAAAGTCCCTGGCAACAGGACCGCTTTCGCCGGGTCACGTCGCGGTGGAACTATCCGATCCGGTTGCGGTGGAATTTTTCGGCACCAAGTCTCCGGAAGCGCGCATCGCGGTGATCAAAGGGCCCGACTATGCGAAATGGGAAATCCAGGGCCTGGTCGGATGGCCGGCGGTGCGAAACAATATTTGGAAAATCGATTTGGGCCGAAGCGGCTTGGGCATCATAGGCAGTGTCCCGGCGGAAGCCGAGGGCTGGCTCAAATATCGAGTGAGCCAAAAGAAAGAAACCCTCGTCCTTGAAATTCCACGGGGCGATGGCGTGGGATTGCTCGCCATCGACACCGGCTCGCAAGGCGGCGTGGCGCTTTCTCCGCGATTGTGGAATGAATGGAAAAATGCGCATTCGGGGCCGCCCGCCGTTTTGGAAGGCCATGAGATGCTGGCGACGGGAATCGCTCTGGCTGAAGTCACCGCCGCCGAACAATGGTCTATCGATAAACTCACTTTGTCGAAGGTGCTCCTGGAGCAGGCGCATCCGACCGAAATCGCCATTTATGGGGACGCTTATCTCGCAACGCTGGGTTTTGACGCGCTGCGCAAGCTGACCTTGATCGTCGATGGCAAAAATGGCTGGGCTTACCTTCAGCCGCACGAGAGCTCGGCGCGTTTGGGCTTGTACAATCGGTTGGGGGCAACGTTCATTCCGGCTGAGCCGCAAGGAGGGGAACTGGAGGCTCGGGTGGCGCCCGAAAGTCCGGCCGCGATGGCCGGGCTGCGCAACGGAGATCGCCTGCTCAAGCTTAATGGACTCGACGTCGAACATTGGCGCCAACGGCCGGGCAGCTGGCCGCTTGCGGAATTCTTTAACCAACCGCCAGGTACTCGGCTCGATTGCGTGGTGAAACGAGACGGACAGAACGTCGCGGTTCGTCCCGTTTTGCAGGAAATTTTAAGCTTCAAAAACGTTCCGCCGCACCCGGCATTCGAAATTCCGCCGCGTCCTGATTTCCATTTTATCCCGCCCCTTGCCGGTTTGGTTCGGCGAGCTGGAGATTTGGGCATTCCTATTACCTCGCAATCGAAAACCCCTGTGGAGGGTTTCATGCAAAAAGGCGATACAGTCACCGCGTTGGTTACAAGTGTGGACGAAGGTAAGATTCGGCAATGGCTGGTTTTATTTTCGGGCAACGATTTGAAACCGCAGGAGAAAAAGGCGGAGCGGAAAAAACCGACACTTTATACGCTGAGCGGACGGGAGGTGCGCTTTGACCACACTCCGGTCCGGGGTGGCGATCCGCACAGTCGGGCCTTTCACGGTGAACGGGAAAGATCGTGACGTTCGCGATGAGTGGTCCGGCGCAACCGTGACGCGTGACTATCTGGCCTTGGGCTTGGACAGCACGGCGATTACGATGAGAAAAATCGCTTCGGCTAAAGGAGCGCGCGTCGGCTTTAACACCCGTCGGCCCGCTGACGACAAGGCTGCGGCAAATCGGGCGCAATTGGAAGCCGCGGGAATTGGCTTGGAGGACGAACGCGCTTTTGCCGGTGGAACGATGGCGATGGCTGATTTCTTTCGCATCGCTGCGCAAACTCCCGGAGTGCGCGACGTGTTGCGCGAGATGCTCGATATTTCATTTAAAGACCTGCTGAAAAGCCCGCAGATTAGTATTAATATTCAAGCCGAGGTGGAAGACTTTGACCCCGCATTTTGGGGATTGGCGCCTGGTGAGCCTTGCCGCTCTTTTTGTTTCCGCATTGAACTGAACGGCGTCCCTCGATTGACGTGCCGCGTCGCGGCAACGCGACCATTGCGTCCACTTCAGACTGTGGCCGGGGTGGTTGGCATCGCTGCATCGCGTTTCGATGGAAGCGGACCGCACGTTATGGTTCGCATGTTGTCGGCTCATACGGTCGAAGCGCCCGTTGCGAAATGAGAGCGCTGCCATCGAAGGCAGAGTTCGCTACGACCGAAATTTTGCGGTCGCGGACAATGAATCTTTAGGCGAAAGCGACAGCGCAGAAGCAACCTGTTCAACTAAAAAGGTACAAAGTTCGAGGGGGTTTTTCCTCGATTGAACTTGCGCTGTCATTTCGCGCCCGGGCAGCGGATTCAGGTTAGTCACCCGAATGTTACGATGCCGCCACAAAGTTGTCACGCATTCGAGGCATGGTGCGCTGGTTCCTGAAATCTCCACCTCCTTGCTTGGCTTAAGTCATCACATGAAAAAACAGCGCATCGCTTCACTTGTTCTTGTTTCGTCCCTTCTGGCCTCGGCTGCTCACGCCGTCGATCTGATCGCCATCGGATCCATCAGCGGCAGCTATGAGGATTTTGCCACTGAAACCGCCTTTCCGCTCGAAAATGGTCTCCCGGGAAATTGTCTGGGCGGAATTGGTTCGGGTTTGGCTTATGCCGGTGGCACCACCTTTCTCGCGCTTCCGGATCGCGGACCCAACGCCAAGGCCTACAACGCCCTCGTCGACGACACAGCCTCCTACATTCCCCGTTTCCATACGCTCAATCTCAGTCTCGCGCCCACCGCCGATCCCGCCACGGGGTTGCCGTTCACGCTCACGCCGATGTTGACGGGCACCACCTTGCTTTCGAGCCGCACGCCATTGAGCTACGGCAACGGATCCGGCCTCGGGAACCAAGTCGACGGTGTCACACCGCTTGGTTCTGGCGTACCGTTGTTGAACGCCATTGACCACACGCATTATTTTAGCGGGCGCTCGGATAATTTCGACGCCACCAAACCTTCGTCCTCGCCCAAAAATGCCCGCTTCGATCCCGAGGGCATCCGGCTTTCCAACAATGGTCGCAGCGTATTTATTTCCGACGAATATGGTCCGTTTCTCTACGAGTTCGACCGCGCGACGGGAGAGCGTATTCGGGCAATCGCTTTGCCCGCCAATCTTGCCGTCGCCAAGCTCAGCGCGCAGGGCGCGGTGGAAATTGCCGGCAACACGATCGGTCGCGTCGCCAACAAAGGCATGGAAGGGCTGGCCATCACGCCCGACGGGAAAATGCTGGTGGCCGCGATGCAGGCCAATCTGGAGCAGGACAAAAAGAAGAGCCTGCGCCTGGTCACAGTCGACCTGAAAACCGGCATCACGCACGAATACGCTTATCAACTAACCGATGGTTCGGGTGTGAGCGAAATTGTAGCAGTCAACAACCATCAATTTCTGTTGGATGAGCGCGATGGTAGCGGCCTGGGTGAATTTCCGTCGATTGGAGAAACGGCTTCCAAAGCCGTGGTGAAAAAACTCTATTTGATCGATCTCGCCGGAGCGACCGATGTCAGCGCCATCGCCGGACCCAACGCCGATCTTTCCTCTTACGCGGTCAAAAAGACGCTGTTTCTGGATATTGTTGGCAAGCTCAACGCTTCCGGCATCAGCAGCTATTTGATTCCATCGAAAATCGAGGGCGTCACCTTTGGTCCTGACGTCGAGATCGGCGGGGGCACGAAGCACACGCTGTTCATTGCAAACGACAACGATTTTCTGGCGACCGTCGCGGATCCCTTGAAGCTTCCGACGGACGCCACGCGTGGAAAAATTCCAAACCCCAACCAGATTTACGTCTTCGCATTTACCGATGGCGAATTGCCCGGTTTTGTCCCTCAGCAATTCAAGCGATCCCACGATCGCGACGTCGATTGCCGGGACTGAGCGGAGACGGATTTCTACGGCTGTATCGATTGAATAGTGAAGTCGGACGCGGACAGGATTCCGCGTCCGTTTACTTTTATTTTCGCGACTTAAACGTCGCGAGGGGAGGCGGTAGTCACACCCATGAAATAGCGGCATGCGGAAGTTTGTTAGGCTAGGGCGGGGAAGATTTTGCGCTGTAGGTCAACGACGCGCGCATCGACTCAGTTGACGGTGTGATTGCCGAAGCGGTCTGAATGGGGCGGTCAGTTTGTCTCCGCTTCCCCAACACAAGCAACCCCTCCCTATGCATCATGCTATTGCCGCGCGTACGCGCGTGTCTGTTCCTTTCGTAGGAACTTCAACGCAGGTTTGGAAAAATCTGCTTTTTTTCTGTGCCGTTTGCCTTCTCGTCATTGGTTCGACTTCTCCACGTGTTTCCGCCCAGACCGCCTCTGCCGAGGCGACGGGGACGCTCACAGGTAGGGTCTTGAACGTTATAAACGGGCAGTATGTTAAAAATGCTCGCGTGACGGTTGTAGGCAGCAGCCTCGAAGCCGTAACGGATGAATTTGGCGAATATCGCATCTACGGTGTTCCCGCCGGCGAGATCACCGTGAAAGTGATCTATCCCGGTCTCGATACGAAAGAGGAAAAACTTGTCGTGAAAGCCGGTGAATCGATCGAGCGTACGATCCATTTGTCCACCGGCGGTGTAGCTGACTCGGGCGAAACCCTCGTGCTCGATTCCTTTGTGGTGGCTGGCCAGAAGGACACAAATGCGCGCTCGATCGCCACGAGCGAGCAACGTTATGCCTCGAACATGAAAAGCGTCGTATCGGCGGACGAGTTTGGTGACATTTCCGAAGGCAACGTCGGCGAGTTCCTGAAATACCTGCCCGGCATCCAGGCCGAGTACAATGCCACCGAAGTGCGCGGTCTCAGCCTCAATGGCTTTGACTCGAATTTCGTCGGCGTGGCGGTCGACGGTGCTCGCGCCGCCAGCCCCAGCTCCGGCAACGCCAACCGCGGCTTCGACACCCGCGCCATTTCGCTGAACAACATCGCGCGTGCCGAAGTGATCAAAGTGCCTTTGGCTGATCTGCCGGCCGACAACATCGGCGGCTCGGTGAATCTCGTGACGAAGAGCGCATTTGAGCACTCCAAGCCCCAGTTCAATTACAGCGCGTACCTGAGCCTAAACAGTGAAAACAAGGAATTCTGGCAACGCATGCAGGGCCTCCCGAGCAGCAATCGCGTTTATCCCGGCATGCCTGGGTTCACCTTCAATTACATCAAACCGATCAACAAAAAGATCGGCATTACCCTTAACGGTCTTTTCACCAATCAGCTCAACGAAAACCATCGCCCAGTTGGCACGTGGCGCCTGACTGGCGGAAGTGCCACGCCTTCCAGGCCGTACATGCAGAGCTATCAAATCCAAGATGGCCCCAGCGACGTGCACCGCGCCTCGATCAGCGGAAAGCTCGATTGGAAATTAACTCCTAACAGCGTCCTCTCGCTATCGGTCGCCTCCAACGTTTACGACTTCTCCTTCGGCAACCGTAATATCACCTACGGACCTGGGACGACCGAAACCTCCTCGATCACCGGTGGCCGCGCACTGTCATTCACTCCCGACTCAACCGTCGGCGCCACCGGCCGCGGCGACGTGAGCTTGGGCGGCAGCATGCGCACCATGCAGGGCGTCACCAATATCTTCGTGCTGAATTACCGTTTCAACAGTCAGTTTTGGGAAGTCACGGCGAACGCCAGCCACTCCAATTCGAAGTCGGCCTACCGCGATACGCGCGACGGATATTTCCAAGATGCGACAATTAACATGCAGGGCATACGCCCTATCGCGGTCGCGCTCTACGGCACCCAGAATTCTCCCTCGGCTCCCACCGTGGTTGTGACGGACAATTCGAACAACGTCCTCGATTTTCGTGACCTTGCCAATTATCGCCTGACCCAGGTTCAATCGAGTCCGGTGGACGGTGAGGTCTCGATCCGTAGCGCGAACGTCGACGTGAAGCGCGCCATCCCGATCAAGTGGATGCCCACCACGGTGAAAACCGGTGTGGCGATTCGCGAAGAGCTTCGCGACAACCGTCGCTACCAAGACCGCTGGACTTACCTCGGACCTGATCGTGTGGCGAACAACGCTGACAACAACCTCGACAGCACTTGGGTGGATTCATACCGCGATGGCGCCGGCTTCAACAATACCGTGGTCTGGCCCGATCGTCGGAAAATGTACGCGCTTTACCTGGAGCACCCTGAGTATTTCCTCCCACTCTCCGCCGCCAACGAACTTTACCGCATTCAAAATTCCGAAGTTTTGAACGAGACGGTCAGCGCCGGCTACATTCGCTTGGATGCCCGTCCGATGCGCCGTTTGCTCGTGATCGCCGGAGTGCGCTACGAAAAGACGGCCGACAAAGGCGAAGCCTACTTGTATGATCCCGACGCACCATTCCGCGATGCAAACGGCAAAATCGTCGTCGTGGGCGGAGTGAAGGTTCGTCAGCCGGGCATGCCAGCGGCAGGCACTTACGCGGAAACCCAGCTGCTCTACAAGGAGCGTGGCAACAAAGTCAGCCGCAGCTACGACGGGTTTTATCCCAGCTTTGGCGCGACGTACTCTATCTTGGACAACCTGCTCTTCCGTTCGTACTACGCTGTCACGATCGGCCGACCCAACATCTCGAACATTCTGCCGGTCAAAACCATTGACGAAAATGATAACGGTTTGGGAGGCGGCACAATCACGCTGAACAATCCCCAACTCAAACCTTGGACCGGCCGAAGCGTCGACCTCTCGCTTGAATACTACTTCAAGAAAGGTGGCATCGCCTCCGTGCGTTACTTCACCAAAAAGCTCACCGACTTCTGGCTGAACCGCACCGACGTCGTCAACGCCGAGGCGGCCGAAGAATTCGGTCTGGACCCAGCCTTTGCCGATGGGACTTGGATCTACACGGCGCGCCGCAACGGCGGTAACGCGAAGATCTCGGGTTACGAAGTTTCATATTCGCAGAAACTTCCTTTCCTGCCCCCGCGCCTGGACGGCCTCTCGTTCATGGCCAATATGACCGAAAATCATGTGGAGGGTGATCGGGCTGCTGACTTTACCCGCTTCATTTCACGCAGTGGCAACGTCGGCCTCGGCTGGAACAAATATCGCGTCCGTGCAGATCTAAAATGGAATTACCGCGGCCAAGTCGTGAGCGTCTCCAATGCAGCTTTGAACATCTACAACTACGAGCGCCCCCGCTACAGCCTCGATTTCAACATTAGCTACAAGCTCTCGCAGCATCTCGAAGCCTATTTCAACGTGCGCAACCTGACGAACCGTCCGCAGGTCAACTTCACCTACAACGACGATGTTCCGTACTATGCACGCCATCGCCAGACGCAGGAATTCGGCATCCCGATGTACATCGGCTTGAAGGGTTCTTATTGATTTGTTCAGTGATGCAGAGGCGGGGCGCGCGTCGGCGCTCCCCGCCTTTTTTTGGAGGCTGGCTTTGGGATGGTTGAAGGATTTTATTTCCCTACGCGTATGGTTCGTCACGTCGATTTCGCCTTGATCTTTCTCGCCTTGCTCACGTGTGGTATCTCGCGCGCTGCGTCGGATACAGCCACTGCCACGGAAGCCGCACCCGAGACCATTGTGCTGCCGAAGTATGATGTTACGACTGACCGCGTGCTGGCCCCAATTGAGAAGTGGGACTATGTTGCAATCGATGGTTTTGAGATTCTCTCGAATGCGCCGAACAAGGAAACCCGCCGCTTCGTGAAGGACTTTTGCCTCTTGCAACAGGTTGCTAAAATCCTTTTGCCGGGGGCCAAAACGGTCTCCCCGGCGCCCACCAGCATCGTTCTCTGCGAAAAGGAAAAGGCATTCGCTGCTTTCCTGCCGCAGGAGGACGCGAAATCAAGCGCGCCGGTTCGCGGCCGGTTTCTCAGTAACGGCGAGCGCGATGCCATCGTGGTCGATTTTGGGTCCGGTGACAATCCAGGCCTCGCCGACACGTTTGATTTCAGCTGGGACTCCGCGTTTCGTAGTTTTTACCTCCAGTATTTTCGGCAGATTATCCGCCGCAGTATCAAGCCCGCGCCGCCGTACTGGCTGGAGGAAGGACTCGTGCAGTTGTTCGCCAACACGGATTTTTCCGATACTCACATCAACTTTGCCGACCTTGATCGCCACGACACGTCAGTGCGCACGGCGAACCAGTCGGATTCCATGCTCTCGTCATCTGCGCCGCGAATCAGCGAGAGCATGATTCCCGAAAGGGAACTACCCAGGGATGCGCGCCAATTTGCTTCCTCAGGCGACTTCCGAAGCATTTTTTCCCAGCGCGGTTTCATTCCATTAAAGGAGTTTTTTGCGGTGTCAGGAAACACCCCCGTGGAAAAACGGCCTGAGTATTTTTCGACGCAGGCCTTTTTATTTACGCATCTTTGCCTCTACGGACAGGAGCAGCGCTACGCGTCGGCTTTCTTCAAACTCGCCGAGGAATCTGCTCGCGGCCCGATCACGGAGGAGATCTTCAAGAAACACTTTGGAATGTCGTACAGCACGATGCAGATCGAGATGCGGAGCTACATCGAGTTCACCAATTACAAATCGCTCCAGATGAGCAGCGGAAAATCGAAGACCAAGCTGGCGGAAGTGCCGCCTTTCACGGTCCGACCGGCCACGGACGCTGAGTCGAGCCGGATCTCGGGTGAGGTGTTGCGTCTCGCCGGGCATAAGCACGCCGCCCTTAACCGTCTGATCGCCGCGTATGTGCGTGGCAACTACGATGCCGATCTGCTGGCCGTGCTGGGCTGCGCCGAACTTGACGCCGGGCACGCGGAACGTGCCCGAAAATTTCTTGAAACAGCCTTCAGGGACAAAACCACCCAAACCCAGGCTTATCTGGAATTGGCGAAACTAAGAGTCTCTGAGATCAACGCGAAGCTCTCGAAAGAAGGTCGCATGGCCACACAGGACGAAATCGCCTATATGCAGGCGCCTCTTTATGCGGGACTGAAGCAACCGGCGGCGGGTGCGGCCTTTCACAGTTTGATTGCGCGCACCTGGCTGATCAGTCCCACGGTGCCCACAAAAGAACAATATGGCCAGCTCTTGCTGGCGGCGCAAAAATACTATCACGATTTGGGGCTTGTCTATTATGTCGCCGAACTCGGGAGGAAAATCGGTTATCCTGATATGAGCCGACAGCTCGCGGTTTTCGGAATGAATAATGCGGCGGATGCAAAGGCGAAAGCCCGGTTCGAGGCGCTTTTGCGCGAGCTGCCGTCGGAGAAACAAGCGGCAGGACCAAAACCTTAACCAGTCGACCGATATCCGATCGATTTACTTCCTCGAATGGAGTCCGATCAAATTGCCTTCCGTGTCGTGGACGAGGGAGATGAAACCATATTCGCCGATGGAAAACTTTTCTTTGAACACTTTGCCGCCGTTTTTGGCCGCGCGCGCCGATTCGACGGCGCAGTCCACGCACGAGAAATAGACGATCGTGCTGTTTCCGCCGGATTTGAATCCTTCCATTTTAACCAATGAGCCGGCGGAACCGGGCTTGTCGGGTGACATGGGAAACGCGTACATTTTAATGATCGGGCTCGGCAGGGCCTCGAGTTTTACCTCTAGCGTTTTTTCATAAAACGCTTTCGCGCGTTCCATGTCTTGTACGTAGATTTCGAACCAACCGACGGGATTGCGTGCGCTATTCATAGGCTTTTTTTGGGTAATGCGTTTTTGTCGCGAGGCGTCGGTAAAGTCTTCCGAAGCACGAAAAGTTCAACCGGTCGCAGCAAATTTTGCGGGCGCGCTGCGCTCTGGCGGCGTTCCCGCGGTGCACAATGATTCTCTGCGCCTGCGCTCAATGCTGCGCGGCGTCGCTCATTGTTGCCGCCGGATGGGCTGTAGTTAGACGGTCGATCCACGCGAGCACCAGGGCCGAGACCACGAACGTTAGGTGAATGGCCACCTGCCACAGCAGGGCTTTTTCGGTCGTCACGTCCGCGTTGATGAAGGTTTTTAGGAGGTGAATCGACGAGATGCCGATGAGGGCCATGGCCAGTTTCACCTTGAGCACGCCGGCATTCACATGGGAAAGCCACTCGGGCTGGTCGGGATGTCCCTCAAGATTGAGTCGCGACACGAAGGTTTCATAACCACCGACAATCACCATAATAAGCAGATTGGCGATCATGACGACGTCGATGAGTCCCAGGACGGTGAGCATTACGATCGTTTCCGTGTCACGCCCGGCGACTGCGCCCGAACTGGGCGCCGCGTGGCCGAGCAATGCGAAATCGATCAAGTGCCACAGCTCCACGAGGAACCGGTAGACGTACACCATCTGTGCGACGATGAGGCCGACATAGAGCGGGGCCTGCAGCCAGCGGCTGAGAAAGATCAGGTTGGAGAGGGAGCGTTGGCGGCGTTGCGTCGTGTTGACCATGGAGAGCGGCGAAATGGATGCACGATTTTGCGCGCCGCAAATTATTTTTCATGAAGCCACGAAAACAGTCAGGCACGGTGCCGCAATTTCGGCCACCCTGAAATTGGATGGCGCTATATCGGAAGGAGACAAAGCCTGCTCACTTCAACGTCGCCTGAATCTTCTTTGGCAGTTTGGCCACGACGAGGTCGTAGCTGTGGCGGATGCGGTTGTTCAATTCCTGCTCAGGCAGGGCGGCGAGGTCTTCGACGCGCACCCACATCCGCTTGGCAAAATACGGCGCCTGACCAACGCCGTCGATGGCAGTGAGTTCGGCAAATTCGTCCGGCGTGCACTTGAAGATGACGCCGCTGATCGTTTCGCCATCGAGCGAGATCATGAAAAAGGCCTTCTCCACAACCTTGAAGACCAAGCCGCCCCACTGGCTCACGACTGTGGTTTGCGGCAGACCGAGGGCGTAGGATTTGAGCCGTTCGAGACGCACGGGATTTGGAAATCAGTTTTGGGCAAGCCGTTTCTCGCCGGGAATGCTCCAGGCTTTGGCAATGCGACCCTCGTTTATTTCATAGATCATCACAAGCTCAAGCGTGCCGGCGCCCTCCGGAAAAGTTCGAGTGACAATTTCGTGATCGATGACAGTCGTGCCCACGACAATCCGGTGAACAAGTTTCGCCAACAGGTTCGGTTCTGCAAAACGCGCCGAAAAACGAGCTCGTAGTTCCTCCGTGCCACGCGCGACCAATTTTGACGGGTATTCGAACAATTCAGCGTCGTCTGCGTAGATCGATAGCAGCGCCGTCAAATCGCGGGCATTGAATGCCTCCAGCTGGCGCTGCACAACCGATTCGGATGTAATTGGAGTTTTGATCATGGTTCACTCCCGGACAAAAAGCTGATGTAATCTAGGACGGATGGTTCGGTCTGCGACCCCGGAGTTAAACACATCGGCCTACCTCGGTTCACCGGTTATTCCTCCGTGGCAATGGGCGTGGTTTTGCCTCTTAGGGCGGTGAATGCCGTGCCGCCCAAAATAAGCGCGGCGCCCACGAGTTCATGCGCGGCGAAATGCTCGTGAAAGAAAACCGCGCCGCCGACGGCGATACCCAGCGGCACGAGCATTTGCAGGAGGGAACCTTCTCCCACCGGCAGATCTCGGAACGCGCGCGTCATCATGAGCTGGCCGGCGCCGGCCGCGAGACTGGCCAGTAAAATCACCAACCAAGCCAGAGGCGGCATCGGTTTGAAGGTCATCCACGCGGGGATGGTGCAGAGCAGGAGCCCATAAACACATTGGGCGGCAAAAATCGTGGAGGTATGTTCGCTGCCATGAAGCTGACGGATCGTCACGACAATGTAGGCTGATAGCAGTGCGGCCACAACTGCGAGCAAATCGTACATTCCTGGGTGCGCGGTTGAGGCGAAGATATTGGTGAGAAGGGCGATTCCCGCCAGCGCTGCGGCGCCTCCACCGAGGACGGCGGGCTGGAGTTTTTCGCGCAGCATCCAAGCCGCGAGCAGGGCGCCCCAGATCACGTAGGTGTTGCCAATAAAAGTCGCGCGGCCCGCGCCGATGTGAACCACACAAAGGTAGGTCAGATACACACCGCCGCCGCCGATGATGCCGCGCTCGATGAGCTTGGCATTTTGGTAAAGGTGACGGGGTTGAAATTCACTGCGATAGACGATGACGATCAAGCCCAACCCCACAACGAACCGGGCCACAGAGACCAGCCAGATGTTGGCCACCTGCATCTCGCCGAGCAGCCGCACCATCAGGACGTTGCTGGTGAAACAACCGGCTGACGTCAGCATCAGGAGGAGCGCGCGGCGGTGCGTGGAAGTGGCGGACATGGAAGCATCAAGGACCGCGCGGAAATCCATCGCGGTCAAGCGGCGTTCCTCTGTGCGACAAAAAATCACAATGTCTGTACGGCCTGGGATCGGCTGCGTTATGTTGACGCGGGAGAGGATAGAAAAATCAGTGCACGTGAAGACGAAAGTTGAGTCGGAGCCCGAGGTCCCGGTGGGTTGGGGTCGATAGCAGTTTAGGTTGTCTCGCGAAGAGGCAGAAGGAAGCGAAAGGGAAGAACCGCTAGTTTGGTGGTATCGTCGTGTTCGTTATGCCAATGGGCACTTGTTCAACAACAATCGATGAAACCGCATTCCTCATGGCATTGAACTTCAAGCTCCGTCATTTCCGTTTACCCTTTAAAAAAGGACGGAAAATTTCTTTGAACAGGAGGGAACAGAGAAAACGGAGAGTTGCGTGGGAAAGGCCACCCGCGAGGTCTTTACACCTGAAAAACGGGTTGGGAAGTTATGTTGAAGGTGATTAAAAAGAAAAAGCCCGTTCCGTACGGAACGGGCTAAAAGGTATGGCCGGAGCTTGCTCAACGGCTCTCCTTTTGGTCCAGCTTCAACTAACTATCGTTGGAGGTGCAACGACACGGGGAAAATGCGTTGGGTTGCACGGAACGTCAACCGCCAGCGCCAGTTAAAATTTCCCTATTGCGAGGTAAAATTTTGTTTTGACAGCGAGAGACCGATCAATCGTCCAGAGGCTATAGGATGAAAGGTTCCACTACCTTTTTACTCCTATAAAATGGATCGTCTGGTTGAAATTTAACAAGAGAAAGGGGAGAAGCTAAGGACAGGCGTGCCGTGCAATCGCTGAGGAGGGCCTGTTTCGTTGCATGGATGTGACATTTGTCTACCGGTGTTTTGTCTACCGAATGTTGGCCAAAATTTAGGTAGTTTTTTTTGAAGAGGATCTTGGGCCTGCTTGGTATTTTCTGCTGTCTTCAAATTCGTGCGGGACTTTGCGTCCTCATGGATTTGATGGCGGGAAAATAAACACGGGCTCTTACGCCCAATAACAAAAATACAGAATCCTATATGAATAAAAAAATGTTATCTCGTTCGTGGTTCGTCGCGGTCATGCTGGGGTTGATTGTCAATGTAGCTCAGGCTCAAATCAGCGAATTTACGGTGGAATCGCTTACCGGGCCCGGTAATAACGTCCAGATTTCCGGTCTTTTCGTGAGTCAGAATGCTTTGCTCGATGTGACACAACCCGTGGACGTCAGTGGTCTGGTATCTTACTTTTCATCGTTTTATACCCTCGCACCAGGCGTAGCAGGAACTGCTTTGGCCACCTCAAGTAGCTGGCAATGGCGCTCAACCCGCGTCGTCAACCAATATGCGCCGAACATCGGTTTCACCTCCAGCGCACCTATTACGAACTGCAGCGGACGTTTCTATGTCGAGGCGCCGGTCAACGTATGGGACGAGGATTCTGGGACTTGGAACCAGACAGGGGGATCCGGTGGAACGATCCGCTTCACAGTCACTGAAACACGTTCATTTTTTGTTCAAGTCTTTGGATATAATATTTTGGGACAATATGGCTTGGTGGGTGCAAAATCTCCATATGTGTACCTATATAACGCGAATACCTGGCAATACGTTGGATACTTTGGCGGAGAGGGAACCTCGAGCATCGGTACACTGACGCCGGGCAACTACATTATGTTTGTCGACGCGGAAGTCGACACCGACTCGGGCATTGTTATGGCTAGTGTAAATGCTAACTAAGAATTCGTCCTAGGAATTCTTGTTATTGCCCGTCGCGATACTCGATCGCGACGGGCATTTTTATTTAGTTCAAAATGGGTCCGTTTCACACCATCTGCATTTCGTGCGGTGCCGAAAAATAGCCGGAGCTTATGGCTCCGGCTTTCGTTTGTCGTGCGTAGCGAAAAACTATTTCGCCTTTTTTAGGCGGGCGAGCAAATGGTCGTCGATTGCGCCGTGGTCTCGAGCGAGCGCCAGTAGCTGCGTTTCCAAAGCGCCTGTTGCATCGTTTCGGACCTCTGGCGGATTCACCCGTGCGGCCGCTGCTTTTCCAAGGGCGGCCGGTTTTCTATTGATACGCACACCGGCGCGACCGACCTGCATGTCTTGAATGCTGGCGCGATTGACCGACAGGTTTGTGACTCGGATGCCGGTATAGCCCAAGGTTGGACGTTCGGTGGCGGTGCTGGACGCAGCTTGCGACGAAGGCAGGGCTTCCGCTGTAGCAAGTATATTGTCGATCTGGGCTGGATCGGTGAGGGTAAAGACAGGATTGGGCCTGCCCGAGAAAACAAGAATTTCGACGCGCAGGGCGGCGGGTGAGGCTGAATTCTGAGCGTTCATGGTGGGGAGAGCACTAACGATCAGAAAGAGGGAAAAGAATAGTTTTTTCATGGTCGTGAAGAGTCTGATTAAAGAATGTTGGCGTGGCCCTGTCCTTGCGTGCAGTCGGAGGGCGTGAAGAAATACCCGCCGAATATGGTATAGCTGCCGCGATCGGCGGTTTCGGGATCGGTGATCGGCTGGCCGGAATTATCAAGATTGGTTGCCGGGGTCTGGCCGGGTTTGTGCGTCCAGTAGCCGTTGCTATCGAGCCGATACCAATGGAAATCCGGCCAGTAGGGATCAGGATCGATGACCATCGCGAGTTTGGTTTTTCCTTCGGGAGAAATCGAAGTCGCATCCGTCGGTTCCAGTCCATCGGAAATAGCCCCCGCGCTTACTTCCGCGACGTTGACGTTCACATACATATTGCCGCTCGCTCGTCCCGGTTGGGCGAAGGTGTCGGTTCGGCGGTTGTTGGAATAGTTGTAGCAATTATTGTTATATTGGATGGTTCCCCAATCGTTCCAGTACCAGGGCTCGTAAGCCGGCGTGCAGTAGGTTGTAGAATTAATATATGCGGTGATTTTGAACCCGCTCCCGTAGGTGGGTGTGCTTGCGGTCGCGTTAACGGCATCGCGCGCATCGGTCCAGAAATACCAATCCCCCTCCGTTGAAAGCGTGACCGTTCTAACCACCGTACCGCTACCTCCCGACTGTGGCGCATAAGCGCCTCCGCCGTTGTCGAGCACACCTGAAGGCGGCAGAATATTGTAGCGGATGCCGTTGAGATTTCCGTCTGCATCGGTGGCGCCGTAGTTGATCGTCACGGTCGTTCCCACCGGAACGGAGTCGCCGGAGCTGCGGCCATTCACCGAGATTGACGGGACAGGCGGCGTGTTGGCCGGCGTGCCATAACCATTGATCCACCCATGCACGGGCATGGTGTACCCGGCGCAATAGGCGTAACCTTGGATCCAACTGCTCGAAGGCATCACGACGTTGGTATACGACGCAGACTCATAGGCGCCGAGTGCATTGGTGAATGTCCAGATTGTCGCGGAGTCGGCGATCCACTGGCTACCGACTTTGTGAATATTGTTTACCTGCATGCTGACACCGGCCTCGCTCCAGTAGCTCCAGGAAAAACTGGAAAGTGGTCCGAAGCTCGCGGAGGCTTCTGCGTAATCGTTGCCGCCTCCTACGGTATCGGCATAGAGGTAGACGTCGTAGTTAGCGTAGCCGCGGGCGTTGAAGTCGACCAAAGTCGTGCCTGTGAATGACTGCGCGTGAATTTTCGACGAAACGAAAAGGGCCAGCACAGCCAGCCCGATGCTGCGAATACAAGAGGTATTCATGATTCCGAGTGTTTGGGGTTATTGCCCGATGCCGCCATTGACCGGGCTCGCGTGAAACAAATCTGAACGCGCGATTTTCGCAACCGGTACGTCACCTGTGTCTGAATCCATAGCCGCTGATCATGTGTGACCACCCCGACAAAAATAACCTGAGCGCGGACGCCTCCCTTGGGCGGAGGCTTGGGGTTTTCCGGCTTTTATCTTTCAGCCGGAAGGCTTGGTGCGAGCGAAAGGAAACAGGGGATGTCCGGCTCCCTTAGGGCTTCTGAAGAGTTACGGCTTTCGACCCGGCCACTTGCTCCAAAAAATCATCGATCTGTTTTTTGGCGTCGTCACGCGCCTTGCGATTTCCTTCGGCGGTGCCTCCCATCATGTAGCCGTCGTTCAAGGTGTGCCCGGCGTTCTCGTAACTGAAATGCCGGTACCAGTGCGTGAATTTTTTTTCGGCCAGTCGTTTTTCAATCATCGCGCCCATCCGAGTTGAAGGCCACATGGTGTCGGCTTTCCCCGTCAAAATGAGGATTGGACCGTTGATATTTTCGACCGGGATGGCCCCCTTTTCCACCGCCTCCTTTTGCTCAAGCGACAGCCGGTACGCTTCGACGTATTCGTTGTTCACGATCTTGCTGAAGTCGTAGTCGGCATAGGGCACGAAGGGGACAGAGTCGCCTTTGTACGACCAGCTGGACACGCGCTGACCGCCGATGCCTTGAAAAACCACCGAACTCGGAACGGCAGCAATGACGCCGTTTATCTGCGGATATCGTGACGCCAGCAGCAGAGCGAGTTCCCCGCCTTTCGATCCACCCCAAACCACCAATTTTTTGTCGCCGACTTCAGGTTTGGCTTGGAACAGTTCAATCACGGCCTCGAAGTACTCGAGGGGAATCAGCTCAAGACGCTCCGGGGTGTGAGGTGTCCGGAAATAACCGGTTACCATGCATGCGTACCCTTTTTCGGTAAACCCCTTGGTGTCGTAGTAATCGGGAAAGCCGCCTTCTGAGCCGCCCAGCATCAGGATCGCCACATTTTTGGGCTTCCCAGTGGGTGGATGGTAAATGACATCAACCGTTTTACCCGCCCAAACGGATTCCGCCCTTGAAGAAGTCATCAGCACAACAATCGAAGCCAGGAGGATGAGGAATTTTCTAGTCATGGGATAACTGTAACACGCGACGAAATGCAGTCAGACCAAATACCCAAGACGACCCTGCCCAGTTACAACTATCATTCAGTCGTGTTGAGGATTTTACGTTCGTTCTTTCCGAAATTGTCCTTCTGTTTAGAAAAATATCCGTAAGTAGGCTAAGATTCGGAGTAATCCAGTGCGGGTGCATCCCAAAAGGGATGCAAAGGAGTCGAACTACCGACGTACGCCGACGAACACGGACAAGATTCAGCGCATGCGGGCGAAGGTCTTCGAGAGCAGTTCGAGGTCGCTCGCGTGCTTTGTCTTTTCGCGGGTGTTGGCGATGAGTTTTTGTTCGAGGGCGTTCTTGGTCGGGCGGGTTTTGTTTTCGTAGAACACGCCGAACCGGCCGGGCCAGGGCTCAACCGCCAACTTGAAGGCGGCCAACTCGTCAGTCGGATCGTGACGCGCGGCATCCTCGGGCGTGCCGTCGTTTTTCTTCAATTCAATGGTTTGGAAAGCGCCGCCTTTGCGCGGAACGGCGGAGTCGAATGCGCCTTCGAAAAACTCGACGCATTCGGAAAGAATTTCGACGACCGAGAAACCGTCGTGGTTCGCGGCGCGGAGCATCATCTCGACCATGTGATTGATCTGCGTGGCGTGGCTGCGGGCGACGAAAGTGGCGCCGCTGTCGATAAGCGTGCGCATCGGATTGATGGGCTGGTCGAAGGCGCCCCACGGGTCGGTCTTGGATTTGAAGCCGAGCGGCGAGGTGGGCGATGTTTGTTTTTTCGTCAGGCCATAAACGGAATTGTCCATGATGACGTAGGTCAGACGTGGATTCTTGCGTGCGGTGTGGACGAGATGGTTCCCCCCGATGGAGAAGCCGTCGCCGTCGCCGCCGAAGACAAAGACATGCAGGTCGTCGCGACCGAGACTGATGCCCGCGGCAAAGGGGAGCGAGCGACCGTGAATGTAGTGGCCGCCGTGCGTGTTGACGAAATACGGGAAACGCGAGGAGCAGCCGATACCGGCGAAGGTGACGATTTTTTCCTGCGGGTAGTTTAGCTTTTCAAGGACCTTGTAGAAGGCGGCGAGCACAGCGAAGTCGCCGCAACCGGGGCACCAAGTCGGGTGATCGGCGGTGAGAGTTTTCTTGGTGAGCGGCGCACGCGGTGCGTCGGGGAGCGGGGCGGGGGCGGGAAGAGTGGAAGAGGACATGGGGGCGGAGTCGGAAGTCGGAGGTCGGAAGTCGGAGGTCGGAAGTCGAGAGTGCGGAGTGGGCTGGAATCAAAAACGCGTTCAGGTGCGAATCGCGGCGGCAAGGGGGCTTTGTTTGCGCATGCCGAAAGAAGTGTCGGCGAGGCCGAGGTGTTTCGCGACGCGTTCGACGATGTCGCTGATCTTGTATGTCAGGCCGTCGGTCTTCGTGATGCTGGCGATCGCCGGGTTGCAGTAGCGCGCGCGCAGAAGCGTCGCGAGCTGGCCGTAACCGTAGAGGCCTTCGTCGTTGATTTCGACGACGAGGATATTTTTGTACCTGGCAAAGATCTCGTCCAGGCCCTCATCGAGCGGGTGGAGATGGCGGATTTGAAGATGGCCGGCTTTGGTACCGGCTTTGCGGAGACGGCCGACGGCTTCGCGGATGGGACCGTACGTGCAACCCCAACCAACGAGCAGAACCTCGCCCGTTTCGTCGCCAAAGAGTTCCGGTGCATCGTAGGTGGCGGCGACGGATTTGATTTTCTCGCGGCGCTTGGCGGTCATCTTCGTGTGCAGGACCGGGCTCGCGGTGGGATGGCCGAATTCGTCGTGCTCAAGGCCGGTGACAGTAGGATATTTGCCCGAGTTCATCCAGGCACCGGGAGGCGCGTGGCGTTGGGGCTGGTCGAGTGGGTAGGCTTTGAAATTGGCGTCGCGCGGGCTGAGATCGAGTTTTGGCGCGACCATGATTTTGGCGAGGTCGGGTTCGTCGAACGCCTCGATGCGCGTGGCCAGCGCCTGGTCGGTGAGGATGATCACGGGCGTGCTGAATTCACGCGCGATGCGGGCCGCTTCCATCGCGATGTAGAAGCAGTCTTCGACATTTTTCGGCGCGAGGACGACGCGCGGGGAATCGCCGTGGCTGCCATAGATGGCTTGGAGCAGGTCGCTTTGTTCGATGTTGGTGGGCATGCCGGTCGAAGGGCCGCCGCGCTGGACGTTGACGACGATGAGCGGCATTTCCGCCATGGTGGCCCAGCCGAGCGCTTCCATCTTGAGCGAAAGTCCGGGACCGGAACTACCGGTGATCGCCAAATGTCCGCTGTACGAAAAGCCGAGCGCGGTCGAGGCGGCGGCGATTTCGTCTTCGCATTGCACGAAGATGCCGCCGTATTTCGGCAATTCGGTGCGCAATGTTTCCATGATCGAGGACCAGGGGGTGATCGGATAACCGGCGCCGTGGCGGACGCCTGCGGCGATCAATCCGTAGGTGAGGGCGGAATTGCCATCGGTCGTGATCTGCGGGCGGCCGCCGTTGGCGGTGGCTTCCGGTTTTGCCAGTCGGTAAAGGCAGTTGCGCAGATTCTCGGCCGGGTACGCATAGCCGGCATCGAAGGCGACGAGCGCGTTGCGGACGATGTCCTCGTTTTTGCCACCGAAACGTTCCTTGATCAGTTGGGTGAGCTTCGGCACGTCGAGGTCGAACATACGCGCGAGCAGACCGAGCACGTAGATGTTTTTCCCCTTCTCCTTGGTGGAACCGCCAACCGCCTCGACGGTGGCGCTGGTCATCGGCACGGGCACGGCAGTAACTTCCTTGTCCTCGGGATTTGGCGTGACGTGATCGGAATCGTAGAGGAGCACGCCGCCTGGTCGCAGCGAGGCGCGGTGGTTTTCGTAACTGTGTTGGTAGAAGGCGACGAGGAGATCGGCGCGATCGCCAGCGGACAGAATTTCGCCGGAGCCCATGCGGACTTGGAAAATCGAGGGCCCGCCGGAGATGGTGGACGGGATGGTCATGTACGTCATGACCTCTTGGTCGGAACGTCCGGCGAGCCGGGCGAGAAAAGCGCCGACGGCTTGAATGCCGTCCTGCGAGTTGCCCGCCAATCGGATGACGACGTCGGGAATAGTGAGGAGTTGTTCGTTGGAGCGAACTGTCGCGCCAACGGCCGGAGTGGGGATGGGGCTGACCATGTACCACGCTGTGCACTTCAGTCATCTGGTAAAGTCTCCCATACCAAATTAGGGCATTTTTTTATGAGAAGGCCGGATTTGGCCTGCCGGGATCGCCGATGCCCGCCATTGAACGCGAAAACGCATGGCGCTGAAGCTGCGTCACCTGTGTTTTTTTCTGTAACAGGTTCGCGGTTTATCCTGAACAGGAAGGAATGAAGAAACGGAGAAGTTGTTTGATAAAAGGAGCGCGGAGATCTGCAAAACCAGATCTTCGCCTCGGTGGACAGGTGCGCGATTTCAAGCGGTGAGGCGTATCTCCGGGTCCGAACTCCTACCGTTCCATTAAGTCTCGCTCGTCTATTGCGCAACAATGTGAACACGGGAGGCGTTGTCTCGAAGTCATTTTGATGCGCTTTGAGCGGGGTTACTTTACCCCCATCGCTTGGCGGCGTTGGATCACTTTCCGGTTCGCGGACTCTCCGTGCGCGAATCGAAAAAAACAGCGGGACGTTTACCTCGGCTGGCGCACCGCTGGTTCAGGTCGCGGGAGCGACCGGTCACTAGAGCCGAACCCTAAAACATATGAATACGCTAACTAAGCTTACGCGCCATTTCGTGGTGCTTGCAGCGCTGATTTCGTCAGTGCTTTCGCTGTCGGCCGTGACGGTCAATGTCGGATATATTACCTCAAGCGTCTCGTTTTCATTCAGCGCCAACACGGATGCTGAGATCTATATCCGCAACCTCGATACCAATGAGGTCGTCGCCAGAGGGTGGTATGACTACTTCTCAGGTTGTCATGCAGAAACGTATATAGATGGACCAAGCGGGTACGGCTATTACGACTCAGGCGAGGTGTACGATCTTCCACCGGGAAACTACGAACTTGAAATATGGGGCCCCGGAACGCTCGGTGGCTCTTCCTTTAACGGCGGATGGGGTTCCGTCTGGTACACCGGACCCTATGCTAACAGCATAACTTTTGGCATTAACTAACCATTTGCTCAACAGGGCAGAGTGCGCACGGGCGCCTCTGCCCTCGTTTTTTTGAGTTGGGTAGTAAACGCCTGACGCTGCGAATATCGACGATTCGTTTGTGTCGTGAGTTTAAAGCTGAGGACGCCCTTCAGGAGAAAAACATCCGCCAGGATGAAAGAATTGGGATAGTCGGAGTCGCTGACCCCGATTCAGAATATCCGCTTTTCAACCGGCCAGCTTGTTGGCGGAAAGAACGTGAAAACCAGAAAAAGGAGCTCCTTTTTGAAAAGAGGAGATGCATGACGGCAAAAGTATAAGAGTGGAGCAGAAAAGGAGGTTCTCGTTTAGTAATGGATGTCCTGGCAGGCAGGTTGGCGATGTTTTGCCAGCGGCGGTGGACCAATTTGCAGAAAGGAGAACACAATTGGCCGAGAGCGGGCGAGTTTTTGGCGCAGTTCGTTAGTTGGCGATGCGGCTTATGCAATTTATCGGCAATACGTGAGGGCGCGGCGAAGGTCGTGCGATAAGATAAAGAGATGGACGATGGTTGTTGTTTTTATAACCGGGCGATAGGTACAAAAACAAATTTTAGCGGTTTGACAAAGTTGTGGCCGGTGGACGGATTCGTCGGCACCTAAATCGGAAAGGAGGTGAAAAAATTATGGCACGAAAAACGGTAAAGATAGGAGTCTCGACCACAGACCCTGCGGCGCTCGTGAAGCTCGCCGAGTCGATCGTCAAGCGTCAGAGCAGCGACAACGCCAGCAAGGCGGTGGGCGTGGAGATCGACATGGTCGCGTTCGCGGAGAAGGCCAAGTCCGTTAAGACTTGGCAGACCGACATCGAACAACTCAGCCGGCGGCTCGAAGAACTGACCGGACAGCGCAACCAGCTCCTTGGGATCAGCGAGGGACAGAACTTGCAAACCAAAGGCACGCTCTTGTTCGAGATCATGCGCATTCGCGATCTCTTGCTCGGCGCGAGCCGCGGCAACGAGAAGGCGCTGGAGCCCTGGGGCTTCGACGTGACGGTTGGAGAAGCCAAGGCCCCGACCCGCAAAGCGAAGGCAGTTGCGGTTTGATGGTTGTGGTTAGATTGCAAGGACGGGAGGAAGCACCTCCCGTCCTTTTTCTTTGGGCGCAAAGGAATGGATCGAAAGGTGGAACCTGACGTCCCCGGCGGGTTGGTTCGGGTAAGGCCGCACCTTGCGTACGTGCCGGGTTTGGGGTTCGACCTGGTTTTTTCACGCGAAGGACGCGAAGTACGCGAAGGTCGGATTTTTTAACCACTGATAATCACTTATGGTCACTGATGACTGGACCGAGAGGATTTTTATCAGCGTCTCTCAGTAAAAATACGGGTTCAACCTTCCGAACCAAAGCTCGGACTTTTTTTAACCACAGATGAGCACAGATGGCGGAGGTCCGTGGCCGCATGGGTTGGTCGGTTTGATGGAGGGCGGGCCGCCGTGCCCGCCGGGCTCGGTGAGTCTCAGAGCGAAGGCTCGAGGAGATCGAAGAGGACCGGAGAGATCCACGCCGTCGAGGGCGCGTTCGATGGTGAGTTTTCCGGGGTGGGACGCGGCGTCCCGACGCGTCGAGCGACGTCATGTGGTTAGCGACGTCGCTTTCCAAACCAGCGAGTCGGGGACGCCTCGCTCCAACTTCAGAGTTTCAACCGGGCGAGTTGGAGGTTTCGGAAATGATCGGCGCCGTGGCGGTCGAGCGCCTTCTGCGCCTCGCGCAGCGCCTGCTTCTTCAGCTATCGCCGGTGGAAGTCCCGACACGTCGAGCGAGGTCGCTGGCGAGCCCTTTGCGATTCTTGGCGATCTTGGTGTTCAAAACGGATCGGAAAAGGAAGTGGAACACGAAGAGCACCAAGTTCCGCAAAGAAGATGTCGGACCCCAAAAAACCGTGCCCTGACCATTTTTCAGCGCCCTGGCGTTCTGCTCCGTCATAGTCAGGGTCTTGTCGTCATCGAAAACTTTTTCACGCCGTTCTTTCTGCAAATCTCCATGATTTTTGAAATCGGCTCGAACTTACCCTTTTCGGACGCACAAATTAAAACTGACGCCTCTGGATCTTTGTTAACCAAGGCGCGCAATATCTCTGCGATGCTGCTTTCATCGACCGCTCTTCCTTGAATCGTTGCTTTACCAGTCGCGTCCAGATCGATTTGAAGCTGAAAAGAACTGCTCGCAGTCACAATCTGATCAGCCTGTTTGGGCGTATCCTCGGCAGCCCAAAGGCACGAGTACAGTGACGCTGCGCTAAATAGAAACGATAAGGCAGTTTTAGTTTTCTTCATTTGGTGAATGATTTTGTAAAGAGTGGTTTATCCCTCTCACGACTGTTTTGCCGACGGCAACTCGGTAGAGGGCATCCGCCGACAAGGGTGGAAAAAGGCCACCGAGATTTGTCTGGTCCGTCAACTACTGAAGGCAAGACTGGTGCGGGAATTTTCTGAGGTTATGGTTCGCTTGAGTCTGTTGGCGTCAGTCAAATGTCAGGACGTGAGGTGTTCAGCCCGATTAAAAACCATCGCCTTCCGAGGTGGAGCGACTTGTCCTCAAGACGCTTGCCGGGCGTCGCGTGAGCCAACGCGTTGAGGTCTGTTCCACCTAGGATTTTCAGCCGGGCGAGTTGGAGGTTTCGGAAATGATCGGCCCCGTGACGGTCGAGCGCGTTCTGCGCCTCGCGCAGCGCCTGCTTCTCCAAATGGGGGAATTCAGCTGACTTCGTCCTCTAGAAGTGCCACCAACTAGGGTTTGAGGAAATATGAAAACGGGAATTTTACCGCCTGAACTGAAATCCATATCCGAGCTTCTTACGAGCGACGTCCGATATGCAGTGCCGCGATACCAGCGGAACTTCGCTTGGACCAGTGACGAAGTGGAGGATTTTTGGGACGACCTGTGCGCTGCAGTAGCGCGAGGCAGTGAGTACTTTCTTGGAACAGTCGTGTTGCAGCGGAAGAACCACCAGCCGACTGAAATAATCGACGGTCAGCAGAGGCTGACATGTGTGAGTATGGTTTTCAGTGCCATTAGGGGTTACTTTCTATCAGTTAAAGACGACCGGGCTGTTCAGGTATTCACCTCTTTTCTTGGCGCTAAAGGATTCAATCGTGCAGCAGCTGTTTCTCCGAAGCTTCAGCTAAACGACATTAACCACGAGACCTATCTATCCATGATCGTGGAAAGTAGAAGTATCAGTGAAATCGATGAGTATCTTTCGAAAAAGAAGAAAAGTCTCGATCAGTCGAATGTGGCCTTGCTGAAAGCATACCGGTTTTTGGTGGAGAAGGTAACAACAGGGGCCGCGAAAATCGGTGCTGATGCAGATGAAAAATTCATCGTCCCGCTGCTCAATTGTCTTCGCAATGCTGTTAAGCTGATCGCGATTCCAGTGCAGTCGGAAGAGGACGCGAATCTGTTTTTTGAGTCATTAAATGCGCGAGGTAGAGAATTGGCGGTAACCGATCTTCTCAAAAACCGCCTTTACGCAGAAGCACGTGATGAGGTGGTACGGATGCAGAAACATTGGCAGACAATGGTCGTGGAACTTGGTCGTAGGCCGATTCCTGAATATGTCAGGCACTACTGGATCGCTAAAAAAGCAACGGGGCTAGTTCGCGAAAAGGAGCTGTACAAGTATATCGTTCAAGAGATCGGAGGTAATCAAAAAGCAGCATTGGATCTTGCATCTGATTTGTCTTCTACGGCGTCAGACTATGCAAAGATTTCAGACTTTGATCTTTGGGAGGAAGACTCAGCTTATGACGCCGATTTCAACGACGCCATTGACGAACTGAAACTGTACCGTGTTACCCAGTGCAACCCGATTTTGCTGAATGGCATTCAGGTATTCAAAAAACCCAAAGACGTTGCCAAGTTATTTCGCACGGTAGCTAATTTTTCGTTTCGATATTTTATAATCGGGAATCAGTCGCCGGGTAATCTCGAGCGTGAGTCCAACCGAATCGCTGAAGGCATTAGGAATAAGACACTGAAAAAGCCGGAAGAAGTTGCGCAGGCGTTTGCGGCAATTAGCCCAGACCCGACATTCCGTGCAGATTTTGAAGTCGCTCAGTTTACACGGTCACAAGCAAAACTGGCGCGCCATACATTGCGTAAAATCGCCGATCATCTAGATAGCACCACTAGCAAAGCTGGTGCGGAAAATATAGTGAATCGAAATGCCAAAGCAGTAAATTTAGAGCACGTACTGCCACAGAGTTTGGGACAGAAATGGAAAGCGGGGTTTTCCAGCGGCGTCGATGCGAGCCAGTTCATCTACCGTATTGGCAATTTGACCTTGCTCACAACCAAACTGAACGAAAAAGTCGCTGCTGCAGACTTTTCGAAGAAAAAGAAAGGAGCATTGGATGTGTCGGAATTAGCAATTAACCATTACTTTCGGAAATTGAGCCAATGGACCGACAAAGAAATCCATGCCAGACAAGTCGAGTTGGCAAAGGTAGCTACTGAGGTTTGGCGGCTTTGAAGTTGGTTTCCTTCGTGAATCAGCAGTCTTCTGAGGGCGTTCATGGCCGGCTGAACGGCGCGCTCGTGCCGTTCTTCCGCGTGTGGTGCCGGAAGAGCCAGCGGGCTAAGGCGGGCATGAGGATGATGGCGCCGAGCATGTTCACGAGGAACATGAAGGTTAGCAGGACGCCCATGTCGGCTTGGAATTTTAGGTCGGAGAATAACCACATGCTTACGCCAATGGCGAGGGTCAGGCCGGTGAAAACCACCGCGCTGCCGGTCTGGGTGAAGGCGAGGTACATGGCGTCTTCGAAATATTCTCCAGACTCAAGGGCGGCGCGAAGTTTGGCGTAGAGATAAATGCCGTAGTCCACCCCGATGCCGACGCCCAGGGCCACGACCGGGAGGGTGGACGTTTTTAGTCCGATCTGGAGGTAAACCATCACGACGTAGGCGAGCCAGGAAACGAGCGCGAGGGGTATCACGATGCAAAGCGTGGCTTTCCACGAGCGGAAAGTCAGCAGGCACAACCCGATGACAGCGCCAAAGACCCAGAGCAAAATGGGGAACTGCGCATCGTGCACGACCTCGTTGGTCGCGGCCATCACGCCGGCATTGCCGCTGGCGAGGCGGAATGTTGTGCCGGCCGGGTTGGGTGTAGGAGCGGGTTTATCCCGCGATGGATCGGCGGGATCGGGGCGTGAGGCCGCGGATGAGGAATCGCGGCGTAAAGCCTCGGCGGAATCGGAATCGCGGCGTAAAGCCGCTCCTACAGTTGGGGCGGAATGTTCGGCTTGGAAGGCTTTGACGGTGTCGGTGACGCTGCGGAGGGTTTCGGCTTTGTGATCGGTGAGGAAGATCATCATCGGCATGACGGAACCGTCGGCGTTGAGCAGGCCGGTGGCGGTTTCGATCGGCGAGACGGCTTGGGCGAGGGCGTTGGGGTGGCGCGGGAGGATGCGCCATTTGAGCGAGCCTTCGTTCCAGCCGGCGTTGACCATTTTGGCGACAGTGGGGACGCTGATCACGGATTTGACGCCGGGCAGGGCGCGCAGGCGGCCTTCGAGGTCGTCCATCAGGCTGAGCACGTCGTAATTGACGCAGCCGTTTGGTTCGGTTTCGACCATGACGGAAAGGATGTCGACGCCGATGCTGAATTTTTCGGTGATGAGGCGGCTGTCGCGATTATAGCGGGAATTCTGGCGCAGTTCGGGCACGCCGGCGTGGAGATCGCCGATGCGGACCTCCTGGGATTTATACCAGGCGAAGACGCCGAGGATGGCGGAAACGATGAGGATGGCGATCGACGGCTTGGGCTCCATGATGCGCGAAACCTTTCGCCAGAGGGCATCGGTGTGGACCTTGCGGGCGGCGACGCGGGTCTGGTAGCGCGCGGGGATCTTTTGGTAGGAGAGCAGGATCGGCAGGAGGAAGAGATTGGAAACGATGACAACAGCGACGCCGAGCGAGGCAGTGATGGCGAGTTCCTGGATGGTTTGGATTTTGATCACGAGCATCGTGAGGAAGCCAAACGTATCGGCGAGCAGCGCGGCGCCGCCGGGGATCAACAACTGGCGGAAAGCGCCACGTGCGGCGGAGACGTTGTCCTGTCCGGCAAACATCTCGGCGCGGAAGGCGCGGACCATTTGCACGGCATGGCTGACGCCGATGGCGAACACGAGGAAAGGGACAAGGATGGAAAGCGGGTCGATGCCATAGCCAAGTGCGCTGAGCAGGCCGAGTTGCCAGACCACCGCCACGAACGAGCAGATGAGCGGCGGAATCGTCATCCGCAGCGAATGCGAATAAAGATAAACCAACAGACCAGTAACAAAGAACGAGACGAAGAAGAAGACCACGACGCCGCGGGCGCCTTCGCTGACGTCGCCAATGACCTTGGCGAAACCGATGATGTGCACGCTGACCTCGTCGCTTTGGAATTTCTGGCGGATGCGCGTCTCGAGGTCGTGGGCGACGGCGATATAATCGAGTTTCTTGCCGGTGACGGGATCGGTTTCGATGAGTTGCGCGCTGATGATGGCGCCGGAAAAATCGTTGGCGACGAGCTGGCCGACCTTGCCGGACTTGATGACGTTTTCGCGGACGACGGCGAGTTCCCCGGGGGTGTTTTGAAAACCGGCGGGAATGACGGTGCCGCCGGCAAAACCATCTTCCACCACCTCGACGTAACGGGTGTTGGGCGTGAAAAGCGATTGCACCTGACTGCGCTCGACGCCGGGCATGAAGAAGACCTCGTCGGTCGCGGCTTTAAGCGTTTTGAAAAAAGCCGGGGTGAAAATGGTTGGGGCGGCGGGCGAGGACGTGGAGGAGGCTGGGGCGCCTTTGGCCATCAGGGCGATGATGACGCGATTGGCGCTGCCGAATTGTTCCTGATGCTTGGTGAAAGTCTGGATGTACGGATGCTGTAGCGGGAGTTGTTTATTGAAACTGGCGTCGACCCGGATGCGTGTGCAGTAAAACGCCATCAATGCCGTAAGCGCCGCGAAGCCGAGGACGAGCACGAGGCGTCGACGAAAGACGAAGGCTTCAAGGGCGTTGGTGAGGGAGGCGAAGGACATTACGGCGGAAATCGGAGGTCAGAGATCGGACGGAGCACGAAAGAAGAATTTTTGGGAACCGCTAATTTGCGCTCATTGGCGCTAATTGTTTCGGAAGGGTTTTAACCACTTATAAGCGCTGAGGGACACTGATGACGGAGAGGAATATTTTTGACCGCTCCACCGTAGATGCATCGATTCGATTAAGTGCGCATCAGTGTTCATCAGTGGTTAAAAGGTTTGGATATTTACTCAGGTTTGGGAAGGCGGGTGGCGCCGGCTTCGCCGAAGGCGAGGAGCGCGCCGTCGGGAGTTTCGAGCAGGGCGGCGACGGCGGTGGTGAGGCCGGGGTTCCAGGCGGTGAAGGTGCGACCTTCGTCTTTGCTGACGAAGAAGGCGCGGGCCTGGCCGGCGAGGACGATGGCGCCGTTTTTCAATTTGATGGCGGCGAGGATCAGCGAAGGTGTGGCGAGCGGAATCGGTTGCCACGTGGCGCCGCGATCTTCGGAACGAAAGACGTGGCCGCGGAGGCCGAAGGCGAGGACGGCACGGCCGAGATCGAGCGTGCCGAAAAACGAGCCATCGTAGTCGGCGGGCGTGGCGATGAAGGTCGGTTCGGTGCGCGAGGCGCGGAGCAGGCTCCCGCGTTCGCCGGCGAGGAAGACGGCGTCAGAACCGGAGGCCGCGATGGCGTTGAGGTGCAGGTCTTCGGCGAGGACTTTGTGCGGCGTCCAAGTGTTGCCGCCATCATTGGTGGCGTAGAATGTACCGAAGGAACCGACGGCCCAGACGCGTTTGGCGTCGAGGGCGAGGACATCGAGAAAGGAGAGCTTCGGATCGTTAAGCTGCTGAATCCACGTCGCGCCGCCATCTGCGGTGTGCAAAATCGTACCGTCGTGGCCGACGATCCAGCCGTGTTGTTCGTCGGCAAAGCTGACGCCTGTGAGCGTGGCATGGGCGGGGGAAACGAGCGTTGTCCAAGTCTGGCCGGAGTCGGAAGAGCGGAGGATGCGGCCGCGTTCGCCGACGGCGAAAATGTTTTTCTGGACGACGGCGGCGTCGAGCAAAAGGCCATTGGCGGTGGCGGCTGGCTCGGCGGCGTGAACGCGGAGGGTGAGCAACAAGACGGTCGAAAATGAGAGGAAACGTTTCAAGAAACGGAAGGTTGGCCACAAAAGCGCAAAAGGCACAGGAGGATTTTGGAACCGCTAATTTGATTTTTTAGGAGGAAACAGAGGGAGACGGAGGTTTTTTAACCACTTATGTCCACTGAACGGCACTTATGGATGGGGAAGGTCTTTTTAGCCAAGGATGGCATGGATTAACAGGGATTGAAGGTGGAGCGCGTTGGCCTCAACGCGCTTGTAACGTCGCCCTAGAACCAGCGCATTGGAGTCAATGCGCTCCACCCTCAAAGCATCGATCGGAATAAGTGAGCATCAGTGCGCATAAGTGGTTGAGAAATTCATCCGTGCCGATCCGTGGAATCCGTGGTTAAGAAGATCGATCAGCGCGTGCCTTCGTTGGCGAGGGCGGTGGAGGAGAAATCGGAGGGGCTGCGCTTGAGCGAGAAGTCGTAGGCTTTGTGCTCGTTGTTAAGACCGACCACGAGATAGCGGCCGTTGGAAAGGTCGGTGTGGACTTCGAGTGCGCTCCAAAAGGTCGGGACCTCGTAGTAGTTGATGCAATGTGCCTCGGAGACGCGCCAGAGCACGCCGCGCGTGTCGTATTGATCGACGGCGAGGATCTGCCACGAGTCCTCGTCGACGTAGAAGGTGCGGCGGGCGTAAAGATGGCTGGAACCGGGCTTGACGGTGGCGTCGACGACCCAGACGCGGTGGAGCTCGTAGCGGGTGAGATCCTGGTTGATATGAAGTGGTTTCAGTATTTCCGAAATCTTCACTTTGTCGCTATGAAGCTGGTAGGAATTGTAGGGGACAATCAGTTCCTTTTTGCCGAGCAGTTTCCATTCATAGCGGTCGGGCGCGCCGTTATACATATCGAACTGATCGTTGGTACGCATGCCATCGGAGGCGGTGCCGGGTTCGTCGTAGGCAACCTTGGGAGCGAGGCGGACACGGCGCTGGCCGGGATTGTAGAGCCAGGCGTGGCGGGCTTCCTTCACCTGGTCCATCGTCTCATGCACGAGCAGAATCGAGCCGGCGTAGCGGGCGGGAGCGGTGGTGGCCTGCTTGTAATAGATCAGAATGTTTTTGAGATCCTGAGCGGTGATGTCGGGGCGGACGTAGTTGAAAAGGAATTCGTCTTCGAACTGAACGAGACTGTAGCTGCCGTTGCGGAGCGGAGCGGCCTGCGCATAGGTGCGCGAAGCGGCGACCCCGCGGAACCGAACCAGATGATTCCAGATGACCTCGAGGCCGTTTTGAGGAACAGGGAACGGAATACCGACGAGCGCACCCTCGACGTTCGCGCCATTGTTGGCGAGGCGGGCCGTAGGCGCGATCTGCTTCGTGGCGTCGTAAATGCGTTGGGGATAGGAAGCGGTACGGTGGGTCGGGTAAACAGGGATTTTGTAATCGGCGTAGGTCTTCAACAATGCGATGTGGCCGGCGGTGAGGCGGCTCTCGTACTGAGCGAGATTGGCGGCCGTGACGGTATAGAGCGACGCCTCGTCGGCGAACGGCGCGGGATGATGATCGCCAATTTTGTATCCGGCAGGTGGTGTGGTGACGCCACCGTCCCACGCGGGGATGGTGCCATCGGCATTGCCGGCGCGCTCGGCACCGAGGGGCGTAAGGTCTTGACCGAGGCGGGCGAGGTCGGCGTCGCTGATCGTGGCGTGGGCCAAAGCGGCGGAGGTCAGAAGACAGAGGCCAGAAGCCAGAAGCCGGAGGACGGAGGTCGGATGCCGGAGGTCGGAGGGATGCTCTTCGGGGCGTGATGAAGACGAATCGGAAGTCGGGGAAATTTTCATGGCGTGGAGTAGTTTGGCCGGATTTTAGAAAGAGAATTTAAGGGTGCTGGCAACGTAGTCGCGGTCGGCGATCAGATTGTAGCGGCCGGCGCCGAAAAAATTTACGTAACGGACTTCGAGCGCCCAGCTGTTTTGCCAGGAGAATTCGGCGACGAGGTTGATGGACTTGCGGCCGGAAACGAAATTGCCAAGCGGGAGCGGGGTGTTGCCCTTGACGTCGTGCACGAAGGCGATGGCGGGCGTGATGTTGATTCCGGCGAAGACGTTGTTGTACTCGAGGCGGGCGACGACCTGATAGCCCCAAGAGAGTGGATCGGCAAAGGCGCTATAGGGCGTGGCGGGGAGCGGTGTGCTGCCGGCGGAGGTAGTGTTGTTCATCGCGACCTGGCTGCCGCTGGTGAAGGTGCCGGCGCCGTCGAAACGAAGCTCGTCCTTCGAGGGAAGCGAGGGAACGTAGATGCCGCCAATTTCACCGATCAGCGTGGATTGGTTGGCGCCCAGGAAATGGCCGAACGTGCGGGTGAGCGTGGTCTGTGCAGTCCAGACATCCTTGCGGCGGTAACCGGAAATCTCGGTGTCATATTGTCCGAGGTAGTTGCCGACTTGATTGGCATTGTTGGACTGGCCGAACCGGCTGCTAAGGGCAGAGAGGGTCGCGAAAAGGAGTTCGACATCGTCGATTTGCAGCGGCACGCCGCGCTTGTAGGAAACCTCGCCCTGCATCGCGATGCCGGTATTGCCAAGCGCGGTGTTAAAACTGACGCCGAGCATGCGGATGTTTTTGGGATATTCGACGAAGTAGCGACCGGTGGCGGCGGCATTAAGCAGACCGAGTTGCGAGGCGCCATTGGCGATCGTCACGGCGCCGGGGTAGAACGGAGCGTAAGGTGCAAGCCCGGCCGGAAGCGAAGACGCGGGTGTTCCGAGAAACGCCAGGCCGAGCAGCTGGGGCAAGACCGTGGCGACGGTGGCCGGTGGAACGCCGTTGGCGATCATGGCTGGTGCGAGTTGCGCGGAAGCCAGGGCGGACGCCGTGGCCTGGACCTGAAGAACGTTGACCGGACCGGTCGGAGTTCTGGCGCTGATCACGGGAAGGCGGCTGTGATAATTGACAAAGTAGAAGCCAAAATCGGTGTTGCCGAGGGCAGGCACCGAAATGTGCACATCGGCGCCGAACTGGTTGTAATTGCCGGGTTCGCGATCGTAATCGCGCGGCACGGCGCCGAGCGGCGTGCGGTCGGAAAGGGCGCCGAAGCCAAGATAGACATTGGTTCCCCCGCGGGTCGCAAAATCGTTCGTGCTGAAATAGGTGCCGGCGGGATCGATCTCGGTGCGACGGAACTCGAGCAACCAGAACGCCTCAGCGGTGATATTGTCGCTCACGCTGAACGACGATTTGAGCATGTTGACAGGCAGGAGCACCTCGCGGAGTTCGGCGCCGGGCACGCGGAGTTTCGCGGCGTCGACGGAATTCACGACGTTGATGCCGTTGGGAATGAAGGTGCTTTCTCCGAGGTTGAGAACCTGGCGGCCAAAACGAAGATCGAGCGCGTGGCCGTTGACGTCGAATTTTCCACGCACGTAGAGATCGAGAAAATCGCGATAGGTGCCGACGCGGTTGCGGGCGTCGTTCGAGAGCGGCGTGCGCTCGCGCGGGTCGTCCTGATTTTCCGCGTCGTAGAAATAGTAGCCGCTGGCGAGGGCGCCGAAGTTGCGATATTTCAACTCGAGCGTGTGCGTGGCCTTGGCGACGCGGGAAGCGAAACCGCGCTTGTAGTTGAGATTGCCGTCGTCGGCGTTGACGGAGTTTTGCTGACCGCCATTGGAGGTGCCGTAATAGGTCGGGTCGGGATCTTCGAGGCGATAAAGCCCGCCGACGGAAAGCGTGGTGTCGAAAGTGCCCTTAACTTCGCCAAGTTCGAGTGGCAGCGCGCTCGCGGCGACTGGCAGGAGAAGGAACGGAAGACTATGGATACAACGGAAGGTTCGGCTTGGTTTCTTCGACGGTTGGTTTTTCATGGAATGTCAGGTAAATGTAGTCCTGCCGCGCCAAGACTTGGCGAGGGGTTGTGGGGTAGGCAGGCTGAACGGAAAAGATATTCAAAGCACGCTGTTTCAAGAGGGAATGCCAAGTATACGAAAATGTTATCGTGCTTTGACCTCCACGTAAAATTAGCGATTCTGCAGGTCCGACCATGCAGGCTGAAACACACATTCATATCAAAGGCGCCCGCGAGCATAATTTGAAGAACCTCGAATTGCGCATTCCGCGGGGCAAACTGGTTGTTCTGACGGGGCCAAGTGGTTCGGGCAAATCGTCGCTGGCGTTCGACACGATTTACGCCGAGGGCTACCGAAAATACATGGAGTCGCTGAGCACGCAGGCGCGTCAGGTGCTCGAACAACTGAAGCGGCCGGACGTGGACTTCATCCACGGACTCTCGCCGGTGCTGGCCATCGAGCAGCGCACGGGCGGTAGCTCGCCGCGCAGCACGATCGCGACGGTGACGGAGATTGCCGATTACGCACGGTTGTTGTGGGCGCTGGTCGGAGAACAAGTCTGCCCGAAGGACGGCGGACGGGTGGTGCAACGTTCGCTCGACGACAATATTCAACGCATCTTCACTGAGGCTCCAGGCGAACGGGTGATGCTGCTCGCGCCCTGCATGCGCGCCAAGCCGAGCGTGCTTCGTGAAGAATTGCCGCGACTGCGCCAGCGCGGGTTTCAACGCGTGAGACTCGACGGAGAAATCAAAAATCTCGACGATCCGCACCTTGTGCCGAGCGGCGCGAAGGAGATTGTGGTGGATCTGGTTGTGGATCGTCTTGTCGCAAATGCGGATCAACGCAGTCGCGTGGCCGATTCGCTTGAGCTGGCTTTTCGCGAAGGGCACGACCGCGCGATCGTCCTTGCGCAAAAGTCAGCTGACGGGCCGTGGCGGGAAATTCTACTCAGCCAGCATCTCGCCTGTGAAGTCTGCGGCGACGTTTTCGAAAAACTCACCCCGCGGCATTTTTCGTTCAACCACTCGGAAGGCGCGTGCGGCACCTGCGGGGGCTTGGGGCGTAAGCTTAGGTTCGTGCCCGAGCTCGTCGTGCCCGATCCGGAGAAATCCGTGCGCGAGGGCGCGCTCAAGCCCTGGCGCATCGGCGGAAAAAATCTTATCATCAAGCACAACGCGATTCTCAAGCAGCTGGCCGAGCAACTGCCCTTTGATGCGGAAATCCCCTGGCGGAAATTGCCCGAAGGCACGCGACAGACATTGCTTTTTGGCGGGGGTGAACGGTTGTTTTCTTTCAAGCTGCGCCGGATGCGCGAACCGAAAGCGATGCCCTTTGCCGGAGTGATTCCGATGCTCGACGAAAGCTGGCGTGAGACGGACAGCGACGGATTTCGCGCGCGCCTGACGACGTTCATGGTGAGCGGCGAGTGTCCTGAGTGTCACGGCACCCGGCTCAACGCACGCAGCGGTGCGGTGCGCGTGGGAGGAAAGACGTTGCCGGAATTCTTTGGGATGGATGTGAATTCGGCTGCAGAATTCGCGCGTGGCCAGGCCGCCGCGCTTTCGGCCAACGAAGCGGTGCGGGAAATCGTCGCGGGCATCGATCAGCGCATGAGATTTTTGTTGGAGACGGGACTTGGTTATTTAAATTTGGACCGCGACTATGGAACGCTCTCCGGCGGCGAGGCGCAACGCGTGCGGCTGGCGACGCAACTCGGCATGGGCTTGATGGGCGTCATCTATGTGCTCGATGAACCGAGCATCGGTTTGCACCCGCACGACAATCAGAAGCTTCTCGAAACACTGCGCGAGCTCCGCGATCGCGGAAATACCGTGCTCGTGGTCGAGCACGATGAAGACACCATGCGCATTGCGGATGAAATCATTGAGCTCGGGCCGGAAGCGGGGGTTGAGGGCGGAAATATTTTGTTTCAAGGCACGCCCGCCCAATGCGCCGCGCAGCCGGCCAGTATTTCGCGCACCGGGCCCTTTCTCGCTCGAAAAATGTCGGTCGAGAAAGATGCGAAGACGAAAAAGCCCGATGACGCCTGGCTGACGGTTAGGGAAGCCAGCGAGCACAACCTGCGCGGTGTCGACGCACGTTTTCCGATCGGCCTGCTCACTTGCGTCACGGGCGTTTCCGGCTCGGGTAAGAGCACGCTCGTCAATGACGTGCTCGCCGCGGCCGCCGCGCGAAAACTTAACGGAGCCAAAACCATTCCGGGCAAGCACCGCCACATTGAGAATCTCGATTTCTTCGAGAAGCTCGTGCAGGTGGATCAGGAGCCGATCGGTCGCAGCCCCAGGTCGAACCCAGCGACGTATACAAAAATGCTCGACTTGTTGCGCGATCTTTTTGCGCAGGTGCCGCTTGCCAAGGTGCGGGGCTACAAGGCCAGCCGTTTTTCCTTCAATATTCGCGGCGGCCGCTGCGAACGCTGCCAAGGCGACGGCGTGATCAAACTCGACATGCAATTCATGGCCGATGCCTACGCGCCGTGCCCGAGTTGCGGCGGGAGGCGTTTTAATCGCGAGACGTTGGAAATTCTTTTTCACGGGAAGTCCATTGCCGATGTGCTCGACATGACGGTGCGGGAAGCGATGAAACTTTTCCGGAACATTCCGCGCGTGATGGACAAATTGGAAACGCTCAACGCTGTCGGCCTCGGCTATCTGACGCTCGGTCAATCGGCGACGACGTTGTCGGGCGGAGAAGCGCAACGCATCAAACTTTCGCTCGAGCTCAGCAAACGACAGCAAGGCGACACGCTCTATATTCTCGACGAGCCGACGACCGGACTGCACTGGACCGATATCCAGAATCTCATGGATCTGCTCTTTAAGCTGCGCGATGCCGGCAACACCATCATTGTCATCGAACACAACCTCGACGTGATCAACCTGGCCGATTGGATCATTGATCTTGGTCCGGGCGGCGGAACGGCCGGAGGCGATATCGTATTTGCGGGCTCTCGGGACGAATTGCTTCGAACCGAAACCTCGCTTACCGGCAGAGCCCTGAAACGATGGAGCGAGCAGGGTGGGGCGGTTTAGGCAGGGTTATTTTTGCCCGCAGTAGGAAAACTGAACGACGTGTGAAGCCCGTCTCATAGCAGTGTTTGGCGGTTTCTTTTGTCTCAAGAATTATACCCGGCGGTTCGATGGCGATAATTGCGTGGACAATCACCCCTTCAATTCAGCGCACTCGGATATACCTTGGGAAATTTCGGCGGTCTCGCACGAACTTATGACTCAGCAATGGTGCGAGTTACACCGTTTGATTGAAGAGCTCAGCGCGGTGCAGGCTCGCTTGGGCACTCCGCTGGAAAACAGCAACGACTACGACCTCGTACGCGATCTCGGCCACAAGATCCGCAACAAGCTGCACCTTATGCAGCTTTGGGCGGAAATGGGCATGGTCAGTCGCGACGAAATTTTGGTTGAAATGTCGGCGGGTTGAGTCCAAATAAGATCGTATAAGTTAGTTAATATTAGCATCAAGCGTCACTAGTTTAGTAAGTACGTCAAAAAACAAAGTAATGCTTGCGCGGTGGCTCGGACTGCACATGTTTTCTGCATTCTCATGAGCACCGAATCCGCACCTGCGGCCACACCGAAGCCCCTCAGCGCCAACGAAGGCATCAAAGCTGCCTCCAATTTCCTTCGCGGAACGATCGCGCAGGAGCTCGCAGATACGTCGACCGGCGCGATCAACGAGGAAAATAGCCAGCTCACCAAATTTCACGGCCTTTATTTGCAGGACGACCGCGATCTTCGCAAGGAGCGCACGAAGTTGAAGCAGGAGAAAGCCTACGGTTTTATGCTGCGCGTGCGTCTGCCCGGCGGCGTGTGCTCGCCGCAGCAATGGCTCATGCTCGACGACATCGCCGACAAGCTCGCCAACCACTCGCTGCGCCTAACCACGCGTCAAACCTTCCAGTTTCACGGCGTGCTCAAGGGCAATCTTCGTCCGCTGATCAAGAATCTCAACAAGGTGCTTCTCGATTCGATCGCGGCTTGCGGCGACGTTAATCGTAACGTCATGGCGGCGCTCAATCCTGAACGCAGTCCCGTTCATCAACAAATTTACGGCCACGCCCGCGCCTGGAGCGAATACGCGCTCCCGCACACGCGCGCTTATCACGAAATCTGGATCGATGATCAGCTTGTCGCCGGTGGCGAACCCGACGAAGAGCCTCTCTACGGCCCGACCTACCTGCCGCGCAAATTCAAGACCGGCTTCGCGCTTCCGCCGTCAAACGACATTGATGTTTTTTCGCAGGATCTGGGCTTCATCGCCATCGTCGAAAATAACCAACTCGTCGGCTACAATGTCGTGGTCGGCGGCGGCCAGGGTATGAGCCATGGCAACGCCGAAACGTATCCCCGCCTCGCCGATCTTCTCGGTTTCGTCACGCCCGACCAGGTTATTGCCGTTGGCACGGCGGTGATGACCACGCAGCGCGACTACGGTGACCGCGTGAATCGCAAGCATGCGCGCCTCAAGTACACCATCGACGATCGCGGTCTGCCTTGGTTCAAGGCGGAGGTGGAGAAACGCGCCGGCTTCGCTCTTGGCGCAATCCGCCGGTTCGAGTTCACCACGATCCAGGACCCGCACGGCTGGCATCGCGGCGTGGATGGCACGTCGTATTACGGACTGCATATTCTCAGCGGCCGCATCAAAGACATTCCTGGCTGGAAAATGAAGACCGCGCTTCGCGAAATCGCGAAGGTTCACACGGGCGATTTTCGTCTCACCGCTTCGCAGAACGTGATCATCGCCGGCGTCACCGACGTCCAGAAGCCGTTGATTGACGCCATCCTCGCGCGCCACGGTTTAACCGACGAAAACAAACAAAGCGGCATGCGCCTCAATGCGCTATCCTGCGTTGCTCTTCCGACCTGCGGTCTCGCGCTCGCCGAGAGCGAACGCATGCTGCCCGATCTGCTCGAACGCTACGAAACGATCCTCGACGAAGCCGGCCTGCGGCACGACGCGATCAGCCTTCGTGTTACGGGCTGCCCCAACGGCTGCGCCCGGCCCTACCTCGCCGAAATCGGCTACGTCGGCAAGGCCCCTGGCAAGTACGCCCTGTATTTGGGCGCCAAATACAACGGCACACGTTTAAACAAGCTCTACCGCCAGTCGGTCACCATCGACGAAAGCCTCGCGCTGCTCGGCCCGATCATCAAGCGCTACGCCCTGGAGCGCGGGACCGGTGAGGAATTTGGCGACTTCTGCGTCCGCACCGTGCTGGCGGAAGAAGCGGCGGCTGCAGCAGCTGCCGCGGTCGCCGCACAGGCTGCCGCCGCCTCCACGCCAGCTCCAACCACGCCCATTGCTGCACCGGCTGCGTGATCTCCATATAAAGGCTGTTTGAGTCGAAAACGTCACAGGACAAAGTAACCTATTGGGTTACTTTGTCCTTTTTTATTGGATCGGTCGCTAGGCCGCCGGGGAAGGCTGTTTCACTGGGGATAGCCGGAATTAGCGGAAAGTGCGACTCAGGATGAGCGGACGCGGGCAGCTTCTTCATCGCTGGTAGGTATGATTTTTTTGTCGCGACGTATCTCCAATTGTTCACGAAGCGCTTTAGCTTTTTCCAAGCCGCACACTTCGGCTTGGTTGGCGAAGAGAATTGCTTCATCAAGGCTTGGAGCGCCCTGAACGTTGTCGCAGGTTGCCTTGGCGAGGAAGTAGAGCGCCTCGAAATGGTTTTGCTCAGCCGCCTTGCGCATGAATTTAAGCGCCTTGTCTTGATCCAATTCAATGTTTGAGCCGGTAAAATAGAGTTCTCCGAGGGCAAAACATGCGTTGGCGGAGTAGTTGGCGGCTTGCTTGAGCACGCTGATGCCATCCTGGATTTTGCCCAGCTTGATCAGTTGTAATCCTTGGCGGGCGAGCGCATCGCCATCGTTGTTCTCCAATGCTCGTTCGAAATAACGTTTGGAGCGCGAGAGGTTGATCTTCACACCCAAGCCCTGTTCGTAGCAGCGGCTGAATCGTTCGCAGGCAAAACCGATTTGGGCCGGGCGGCCGTTTTCTTCGAGCAGGTTCAGGATTTTCAACATGTTTGGATAGTCCTTTTTCTGCATCATGATGTCGGCGATCGAAGTGAGTGCGTCGAGGTCGCCAAGCCGAGCCAGTCGATCCAGCCAAAACATGGCTCGATCAAAATCGACCGATCCCATGCGCCCGCAGATGTACAATTGGATCAATTTCTTAAGTGCGTCGAGATGGCCGTCGAGAGCGGCCAACCGATAGTGGTATGCAGCTTCTGAATACGTGATAGGCACGCCGCAGCCCAGCTCATGTATTTTCCCCAGGATGAAATGCGCATCGGGCAGGCCCCATTCGGCCGCTTGCTCAAAATATCGGTATGCTTTTTGCCAATCCTGGTCGATCAGCCAGCCTTCGGCATAGATCATACCGAGGTTTCTTGCGGCGATGGAATCCTTTTGCTGAACGGCGGCTTCGTAATGTTGAAACATTTGCGCAAGGTCATGTCGGGCGTTGCCATTGCTTGTATCCCGGGCACGCGCTTCATAGATGACCGCAATATTGTTGTTGGCTTGAACGTTGGTAGGATCGATTGCGAGTGACTGTTCGAAAAACGGCAGAGCGGCATCGGCGCCCGGACCGGTATTTTGTCCCTTTGTCAGGAGTGTGGCATAGTTGGCCATCGATTCCGCGTCACCCGCCTCGCTGCCTTTTTTGAAGCAGGCGTAAGCGTTTGCCACTGCTTCGGTACCGCTTTCTTCAAACGCTGTCGGTAAGGAGGCGTGCAAGGTGCCCAATGCACCCAAGGAAGGGCCATGTCCTTTATCGGCGGCTTTTTTGAACCAGCGTATGGCGGCTTTTATATCAGGAGTGCCATCCCACGCATCGCGGTAGCGAGTGCCCAGGAAGTATTGGGCTTGGGGGTCTTTTTGGTCCTTGGCCCATGTTTCGAGCAATTCGCGATAATGCTGGGGAGTGAGAATGGTTTTAGGGCATTCGCCTCTGGATCCCAAGTAGCAGATAAATTCCTTTTTTTTGAATTTATTGAAAAGTGCCGCTGCGGCTTCTGAATCGCGGGTGGTGCCGATTCCGTTGAAATAGCAGATTGCCAGGTTGGCTAGACCTAGAAAATGTTTCGGCGTTTCGCCGCCACCGGCCTTTTTGAACGAGAGAAACGACCGCGCAAAATCCTGCTTTCCGAGTTCATTTCCCGCGTGAAGGCAGCCGAGTTTGATCATAGCCGCGACATTGCCACTTTCGGATGCGAGCTCATACCACTTCACGGCTTCGGCCGGGTTGTAGTCCTTTGAGTTTTTCTTGGCAAAGCTGTCGGCGATTTCGACCTGCATGGAGGTTTGAAATTTTTCGCCGGCGGTGGAAAGCATTTCTTCCATTTCGCCTGTGGCAAAATCGTCGACGATTTTCAGGTTGGTGTAGTTATAGACGCGGCGCATGCCCGCGCTGATGGTGAGCCGCCGGCTGATCGCGAGCATTTCGTTGGCCTTGGCCATATCGCGGGCAGTTCCCTGTCCGAAGGCATAGTTAAGGGCGGCCTGCACAGCGGCTGGATAGATGCCGGAACGCCCGTCGATGCCCGCAGTGGCGGCGACGACGAAGTATTTATGCGCTTGGTCAGTCTTTTTGTCTGCAGAAGTAATCAGTCCGAGAAGGTAATTCGCGGACGCTTTGCAGTCGCTCACGGGGTCGCGCTCGATGGCGCCGGCAACCGAACTGGTATTGTTTTGTTTTTCAGCAAGGGCGGCGAAGTACTCAGGCGGTGGAATTGGCCGTGTGAAGTCGGCTTTTTCAGTGAGAGCGCGATTCAACCATTCTGCGGCTTTCTCGCGGTTTTTGCGAACGCCGGTGCCGGTGTAGTAACACTGGCCGAGACTGACCTGCGCATAGGCGTTGCCTCGTTCGGCTGCGAGTCGGTAAAGACTGGCGGCTTTGCGGTGATCCTTGGTGAAACCGTACTGGCCGGTGATCAGACACTCGGCCAGAAGCGTCTGGGCATGGGTGAACTCTAAATCGGCGGCTTCCTGAAGACGACTGCGGCCGGTGGCTTCATCCTTTTTATTGTTGAGCAGCGTAATGGCCTGCCAGAATTTTTCGGCCGCGACGTCTTTATTGGCGGAGGCGGATGGATTGGGTTGGGACGAATCGAGAAGATTGGCGGTCGTGCTTGTATCGGTTTTGGCCGGCGAGTGTTGTGTCGGAAAAAGCAGGACCGCGGCAAGGAGTGCCTGGGTAAAACGACGGGGTAATTGATGCATGGGTTGGAAATACAATATCTGACCTACGACGACCGGGCGCCGGCGGCTTCTTCTACGGTCTCGCCGTTTTTTGCGTCGCGTCGCTTTTCAAGTTTTTCCCGGAGCGCTTTGGCTTTCTCCAAACCGCAGACTTCGGCTTGGGTGGCCATGCTGATGGCTTCTTCGAGATTCGGGGCTCCCGCGATGTTTTTGTACGTGGCGCCAGCGAGGAAATAGAGCGCTTCGCTGTGATTGGACGAGGCTGCTCTCCTCATCAACTGCAACGCGCGGGCCTGATCTTTTTCAACATAGGTACCGTGATAGTAAAGTTGACCGAGGTAAAAGCAGGCATTGCTGGAGTAGCTAGAGGCTTTTTCGAAGGCGGCGATTCCCTCCTTATGTTTTCCTTCTTTCATCAGGAGCATGCCCTGCCAGGCGAGGGCGTCGCTGTCGTTGTTAGCAAGGGCACGCTCGAGGTATTTTTTCGCTTTTGAGGGGCTGGCTTTCACGCCGAGACCTTGCTCGTAACAGCGGCTGAGACGTTCGCAGGCGAAGCCGATCTCGCCTTTGCCACCATATTCCTCAAGGAAGCGTAGCCATTCGATGGCCGTGGCGTATTCTTTTTTCTGAAGCAAAACGTCGATGTTTGTGGTGAGTCCGGAAAAGTCGCCTTGGGCAATCATACGATCCAACCAGAATTTGGCGCGGTCCAAATCGATTTCGCCTAATTTCCCCGACAGATAGAGATCGATGAGCTTCTTCAGGGAGCGCTTGTCGCCTTCGAGCGCGGCCAGTCGGTAGTGATAAGCCGCTTCCGTGTAGGTGACCGGCACGCCCTGCCCGAGTTCGTGAAGTTCACCGAGAACGAAATGATCCTCCGCTAAGCCCCACTCGGCGGCTTTTTCGTAGTACTGATAGGCTTTGCGGTAATCTTTTTCGACGAGGAGCCCGGCGCGATGGAGGCGGCCGAGATTTCGAGCGGCGTAGGCTAATTCCAAACGGAAAGCGGCTTCATAGTGCGCGAGCATTTTGTCTCGTAGTACGAGGTCGTCGGTACTCAAGGACTCGTATCGGGGCCTCTTCAAGCGAAGATTGATGGTGGTTGTCGGTTTTGGAGACGCTTTTGTTTCCTTTACGGCTTCCAAGACGGCCTTTTCGATATTTTCAAAACCGCCAAGACGATCCTCGTAGATGCTGGCCAGGTTGTTGTGAGCCCTGGCGTGGTCCGGATCGATTTCCAAACAGCGGAGATAGATGCGCTCGGCTTGCTCGCAATCGCGTTTGATCCCATTTCCATTGTCGAGCATGTTGGCGTAGTTGGCCATGCCATTTGGTTCGTTAGCCTCGGTCGCACGCTTGTAGCAATTGACGGCTGAACTCACGCATTCCGTCCCGTTTTCATTGAAAAGGTAACCTTGGTATTCGTGCAGCACACCGAGTTCGGTCCAGGCTTGCCCGTGGCCGGCGGCGCTTGCCTTCTTGAACCAGCGAATGGCGGCCTTGGGATCGGGCTTGTCGTCCCAGCCGTTAAGATAGCGCTTGCCGAGAAAATACTGGGCTTGCGGATCTTTTTTGTCCTTGGCCCAGGTTTCGATCAGTTTAACCCATTCGTCCCAATTGAGGACAGTTTTTGGACATTCGCCCTTCGTACCCAGGTAACAGGCGAAGACCGTGTCCTTATGCTCCTTGAACAGAGCCTCGGCTTTGGCGGTATCTTTTGGTGTTCCAATGCCGTTGTAGAGGCAGATCGCGTAGTTCGCGGTGCCGAGCGTGTGTTTCGGCTTTTTGCCGCCGCCGACTTTTTCGAACCAGAGAAAGGCTTTGGCGGGATCGGGCCGGCCGAGTTCGTTTCCGGAGTATAAAAACGCGAGATGCAGCATGGCCCAGGCGTTGTCGTTTTCTGCGGCGAGTTCGAACCACTTGGCCGCCTCGGCGGGATTGTAGTCCTTTGATTTTTTATTAGTGAACGTCGTGGCAATATCGTATTGAGCTTGGGTCTGGAACTCGGTTCCGGCGCTGCCGATTTCTTCTTCCAAATCGCCGGCGGCGAAATCGTCGACTATTTTCAACGTGGTGTAGTTATGAATGCGCCGCATGCCCGCGCGAATGGTGAGGGTGCGGCTGATGGCCAGCATTTCATTGGCCTTCACCATGTCGCGTGGGATACCCTGGCCGAAGGCGTAGTTGAGCGCGGCTTGAACGGCGGCCAGATAGATTCCGGAGCGCCCCCCGATGCCGGCGGTGGCCGCGGCGACAAAGTGCTTTTGCGACAAATCGGTTTTTTTGCCGTCGATTGCAATCAGGCCGAGCAAATAATGGGCAGCGGCTTTACAATCACCGACCGCGTCGCGATCGAGTTCCCCTGCGACGCCATGATTGGTGTCCGGTTTTTTGGCGATATCGGCCAGGTAATCAGCCGGTGGAACCGGACGGGAGTAATCGGCTTTTTCATCGACGGCCGCGGTGAGCCATTCGGTGGCTTTGTCGCGGTTTTTCCGGACGCCCGTGCCGCTGTAAAGACACTGGCCGAAGCTAACCATCGCAAAGGCATTACCGCGTTCGGCGGCGAGCCGGTAACAGTTTGCGGCCTTGCGCTTGTCTTTGGAAAAACCGTACTGACCGGTCATGAGGCATTCGGCGAGTAGTGTCTGCGCGTGGGTGAACTCCATATCGGCGGCAGCTTGAAGGAGCGCCCGGCCTTCGGAAAGTTCTGCCGGTGACTTGCCATCGAGCAGCTTGAGTGCACGCCAAAACTTTTCAGCCGCAAGATCGGCTTTAGCGGTGGACGACGGATCGTCTTTTTTGGCGTCATTGGCGGTGTCTTTGACCTTGGGGACCGGAGACGCGGGAGGGACGCTCGGTGCACCGGTTTCAGCCTCAGTCGATTGAGAGAAATTAATCAGGGCGAATGTCAGACCGAGGAAGATCGTTTTCTTAAAAAACATAAGACGAGGGGTCAGGGTGTTGCTGAAGCGGATGGAAGGTCATTGGCCCAGGAAGCGGCGAGACGAAGGGCTTCGCGTGCCTGGACGTCGAGCGCGGCGCTGTGCCGGCGGAGATCGCCGTCGAGTTCGGTCATGCGCAGAAGCATGGCCTCAAGTCCCTCGCGTAGGGCGGATGGGGTGGTTACGGAAGGCGCCTGTCGGGACAAGCAGGTTAGTACATCGTTTTCCGTGGTGTTTTCGAGCCGGTCAATGGCTTGCAATGCCTGACGCATTTGCTGGGCGGTGATGGTGGTGCCGGAAGCTTCCGAGAAGGCGATGGCGAGGGTGCTGGCATCGCCGAGAAAACGACGAAACTCGAATTGCTCAAGCCAGAGGAGACGAGGTTTGTCTTGGTCGGTTTTAAAGAGGAAACCGCCACTAACGAGATGATGACCCGCGGGCAGACTTCCTTCGGTTGGCGGTTGCAAGAGGTGTTTTCGGTGCGCGTCGAGGGTGAGTTGCACGGCGTCGATCTCGATATTGCGTGCGGGCCAGGCGAGGGAAACGGAGAGCTGGCGGCGTTCGTTGCGCAGCGCAATGAGCGAAGCTTCAATTGCATTGTGCGCGGCGCGACGTTTTTCGATTTGCAGGCTCTCGCTGTTGGTTTCGGTCAGGGATTCGATCAGTTTTTTCTCATGCTGCCAGAGGGACCACTCGGGCAAGTGGGCGATATTTTCCTGGGTTACACGGTCGAGTTTCGCAATGAGTTCGGGTGTAGTGGAATTTACGATACCGGGATAGGGGACGGCGGTTGCAGGAGGACTCAGGTTGTCGGCGGGCAGGGCGTGAGGCATGGCGACCTCCCGGCGGAAGTCAGGAAACGTTTGCTGAGGAAGCACAATGTCGGCGGCGATGCCAGCGCACTGAACGGCGCGCCCGTTAGGTTGGTAATAACGTTCCTGGGTGAGACGGAGCGTGCCCCAGGTCTCGGCATCGGCGGGCGTGGCGACGCTGGTTTTGGCGAGTTCGATGTAGTTCTGGACGCTGCCCTTGCCGAAAGTGGCGGGACTGCCAACGATGAGCGCACGCCGGTGGAATTTCATGGCGCCGGAAAATATTTCCGACGCCGAGGCGCTGCGTTCCGAGGTGAGTACCACGAGCGGTCCATCGTAGCGCTCGGCGGATTCGGTCGCCAGGTGTTCGATGGTTTTTCCGTCGAGTCCGCGGGAGAGCATAATGAGTCCCTTAGGAATAAAAAGCCCGCTGAGCGCCCGAGCTTCGGTGAGTGCGCCACCGCCATTGTTCCGGAGGTCGATGACGAGGCCGTCGAGCCCGGTCGTGCGCATTTGCCGGAGGAGCTCAAGAACGTCCTGGGTCGCGCTGGTTTTGCCGGTTTCGTCTTCGTTGGCGTAAAATCCCGGAAGCCAGATCAGGCCGACGTTTCGGCTTTTGCCGTTGGCGGTGGGGACTTGGTAGAGAATTCCGCGGGCGCGGTTTTCGATGGATACAACCACCGCTCGCTCAAGGGTGCAGGAGCGCGTGTCAGTCTCACCGGGATGCCGATAGGCGAGGGCGAGCTTGGTGCCGGGCTTGCCTCGAATTTGGGTGACGATTTCGCGCAACCGTTTGCCCTTGGTTGAAGTCGGCGGGTTGCCCGGTTCGCCGTAAGCTTCGATCACATCGCCGGGTCGGAGTTCGGTGGTGAGATCGGCGGGGCCGCCGGGCTTGACGTCCGCGACGAGGCAGAGGCCGTTTTCCTTTTTCAAATCGAGACCGATGCCGGCGACCGCACCGCTCATCTCAAGGTGAAATTCCCTCGTGGAGTCGGCCGAGAAGTAACCGCTGTGCGGGTCGAAAGTTTGAAGGAGGCTGTCGAAAAAACGCTCCCGGACGGCCAGCGAGTCCATGGTCATGACGTGGCGACGGGTTTGGACGTAGCGTTTTGCCACCGTGTCGGTGGCCTCTTTTTCGGTGGCGCCACGGAGAATTTCGGCGAGGACCTCGGCCTTAAGTTTGGATTCCCAGCGCAGGTCGGCTTCGGCGGCGTTGGCGGCGGGTGTTTTATTGGAGGGGGACGTTGTTTCGTCTTCGGTGAAGGTGAAACCACGGGAGAGCCGCTGCTCCGCCCAAGTAGTCCGCTCCTGCACGCGCTTCGCAAAAGTTTCGAAAATCTCAAAGGCGGGTTGCAGGTCGCCCTTGAAAAGGTAGACGGAACGGAGGGTGCGTCCGAAGCGCGACCGGATAAAATCTATATCGTCTTTTAGCAGATAGTCGGCGTCGGCATCCAGGCCGTTCATGTACGTCGTAAGGATTTCGCGATTGTCCAGTTCGCGAAAAAGGCGGCCGGATTCGTGTCCATTTTGCATGAAGTCCACGACCAGCCGCGCTTCGCGTTCCAGCTGCCGTCGTTCGGTCGCGTTCAATGGCTGCATGCCGTGACAGGGCGCGGCAAGGCAAAGGCAGGTCGAGACCAGGACGAAAAACAATTTCCCCATGAAAGCGAGTGGACCGGGAGGAGCATGAAGTCCGCGGTCACACCACGTCAATCTGGCTATGGCGTGCAGTATGGGAAAACGAGCTGGATTTTGCGGGGGCGGGATCGCGTAATGTTCTTTTATAACTATTTCAACTCCTGTGTCCCCACGCGAATTGCCCATCTACGAAATCGAGAATGCCGTCGTTTCCCATCTTCGGGCTCAGGGCCGGCTGATCGTGCAGGCGCCAACCGGTTCGGGCAAATCCACGCAGATTCCGCAGATGCTTTATCGTCATGGGTTGCTCGGCGAGCGCGGCGAAGTGGTGGTGCTTCAGCCGCGTCGGCTGGCGACCCGGATGCTGGCAAAACGCGTGGCCGAAGAAATGTCCGTGCCGCTCGGCGATGTCGTGGGTTACCAAATACGACTCGAAGCGCGGGTCAGCGAACGCACACGCATCCGGTTTGTCACCGAAGGTATTTTGCTGCGTCAAATGTCGTTTGACGCTTCCCTGCGCGGTGTAAGCGCGCTGGTCTTCGACGAATTTCATGAGCGGCATCTTTACGGAGACATCTCGCTGGCGCGGGCGATTCAGATTCAGCAAACGACGCGGCCCGACCTGAAAATCATCGTGATGTCGGCGACGTTGGACGCCGGTGTGTTGAAGGAATATCTGGCGCCCTGCGAAGTGCTGAAGTCGGAAGGTCGGACCTTTCCGGTGCGCATCGAATATTTGGCGAAGACGGCGAATTTCGAGCAGGAGCCGGTCTGGGATGTGGCGGCGCGCGAATGCGTGCGCGTGGCGGAGGCGACCAGCGGCGATTTTTTGGTCTTCATGCCCGGCGCGTACGAGATCAGCCGAACCGTTCAGGCCCTCCAAGGCGATCGTGGGCTGCGCGACTTCGTGATTTTTCCGTTGCATGGCGAACTTCCGCCCGACCAGCAGGACCGCGCGGTGGCACGTTACGAAACGCGCAAAATCATCGTGTCGACCAATGTTGCCGAAACATCGCTGACCATCGACGGGGTGACGGCGGTAATTGACGGCGGTTTGGCGCGTGTGGCGCGTTACGATGCGAATCGCGGGATCAATACGCTGCTCATCGAAAAAATTTCGGTGGCCTCCGCCGACCAGCGGGCGGGCCGCGCCGGCCGCACGGCGCCAGGTATCTGCGTGCGGTTGTGGACTGAACGCGAGCACGCGCAGCGTCCTTTGCAGGAATTGCCCGAGGTGCGCCGGCTCGATCTCGCGGAAGTGGTGCTCACGCTCAAAGCCAGCGGCATCGACGACGTGGCAGGTTTCCCTTGGTTGGAGAAACCTGAACCGAAGGCGCTCGAACGGGCGGAAATGTTGTTGGAGGATTTGGGTGCGGTGGCATTTGAAAAAAGGAACAAGGGCCAAGGTCCAAGTGCCAAGGAGACAGCGGCGCTTTCGCGCATCACGGAGGTAGGACGGAAGATGCTGCGTTTTCCGGTGCATCCGCGTTACGCGCGCATGTTGCTGGAGGCCGATGCGCGCGGTTGTGTACGGCCAGTGGCGATGATGGCGGCGCTAACCCAAGGTAGAAATTTTCTTCTTCGAGGCGTGCCACGCGAAGTCGAGGACGCCCGCGAGAACGTGCTCGGCGAAGAACACGAATCGGATTTCTTTTTGCTGATGCGAGCCTGGCGTTACGCGGACCAGAATCGTTACGCACTCGATGCCTGCCGGCGTCTTGGGATTCATGCGCAGGGCGCGCGGCAGGTCGGACCATTGTTCGAACAATTTTTGGAAATTGCGGAGAAGGAAAAACTCGACGTGAGCGAGCGCCGTGTCGACGGCGAGGCGGTGCGCAAATGCGTGCTCGCCGGATTTTCCGATCACTTGGCGAAACGCCTGGATGCCGGCACGCTGCGCTGTGAGCTCGTGCACAAGCGCAAAGGCCTTCTCGCCCGCGAAAGTGCGATTGGCAAAACACCACTGCTCGTCGCGGCCGAAGTGAGTGAAGTCGAAGGCCGCGGGGGAGAAGTCAACGTGTTGCTGAGCCTGGCCACGGCGATTCAGGAACCTTGGCTCAAGGAATTGTTTCCGGATGACTATTTCGAGGCGACGGGCGTGGTTTACGATGAGCAGGCGAAGCGTGTGATTGCGCGCCGTGAACGGCGCTTTCGCGATCTTGTATTGGAGTCGAAGGCGAGTGCGGAGAATGTTCCTTACGACGAGGCCGCGCGTTTGCTGACCGCGCAGGTGATGGCGGGCAACTTGAAGCTCGAAGCGTGGGACGAATCGGTGGAGCAATGGATTGTGCGCGTGAATCGGCTTGCGGAATGGTTTCCCGAACTGGAAGTGAATCCGCTGACCGACGCCGACCGGGCGACGTTGATCGAACAGATTTGTTACGGCGAACTTGGCTACAAAGACATTCGCGACAAACCCGTGATGCCAATCCTGCGCGACTGGCTGACGGCGGAGCAGCTTGCGGTATTGGACGACTATTTACCCGAACGACTCACCATGGCCAATGGCCGGCGTTCACGTCTGACTTATGCGAAGGAAGGTCCGCCGATTCTCTCCGCGCGCATTCAAGAACTCTACGGAGTCGAGGGAAAATTCACGCTCGGCCACGGGCGTGTGACGGTGAAGATCGAAGTGCTCGCGCCGAACCAGCGCCCGATCCAAGTCACCGACGACCTCACGAATTTCTGGCGCGACCAATATCCGAAAATCAAAACGGAACTTTCGCGGCGCTACCCACGCCACGAATGGCGATGAGGAGGACGGACGCCACGGGAAGCGGCATCTCTTTGACGTCAGCTTATTCTAGAGAACCTGGCAAAGGCCGCAGACGAGGACAACGAGGCCGAGGCTGATGTGAAACTGGAGCTGGCGCCAATGCTTCCACTGGGTTTCGTATTCGTGCGAATCAGCATCGGTGCGGGACACCACCATCCGGTTGAAGGCCGAACTGCCCTGTTGGTGACAAAGCGCGGCGAGGAAAAAGCCGACGAGGATGAAAGCTGTGAGAAATACTGCCATCGTGAGGCAAACGGAATTCCCGTTTGTGTATTCTGCAAACGAAGCAAAAAGGAATTAGCATCTGTTGAGTGGGTCGGTTCGTATGCCTAGTATTAGCTTTGCTGCGAATTCCACGGAGGGAGTGTTTACGTTAAATTAGTTTCATCCCAGGCCGACAGCTGACGGCGCACCGCGCGAACGACGCGGAATCCAAACCTGCGTTAGAATCGCAACGACAGTTGTTCGCGGGATTGCAGGGCGTGGGGCGCATGCCGCTGGTCGACGATGGCATTGGCAAAAGCCGGCGTAGTGACATGGAGCAATTCTTCCAGCGGAGCTTCGGTGATAACGTAGCGCTCATGACCGATTTCGTGCAGGAATCGAGTGTGGAGTCGGCAGACACGTTCGCTATCGCGACTCAAGCCGAGTTCCTGGGCAATCAGTTCGACCAGTGGCACCAATTCGCAGAACGGAGGGTCGTGGGGAAGTGAAATTGGTTCGTTGCGATCCGCGATGACCTCCACGCGATCGCGCGAACCGACGATCAATGGACGTTCGCAATGGGCGCAGATGCTGCCGTGTTGGGCGTTCTGACAAAAGCCACAGTAATTGTAGTAGTAACCGGTGCGTTCGCAGGGGTATTTCACATAGCGGAGCAGTCGTGTTTGCGCGGGGTGGCGCAGTGTGGATATGACCGAATCATAGTTGGGCTCGATATCGAGGATGGTATATTCACGACCCAGTTTGGCTGGGGAATGCGCATCGGAGGAACAAATCAGCGTGTGGCCATCGAGTGCGGAAATGCGGCGACACATGGCAGGGGTGGAGGTGATGCCGGTTTCGATGGCGAGCAGATGACGGGCGTTATCACCGAAGATTTCCTGGAGTGTCTGGCGTCCGCTCACGCTGCCGAGCGAGGAGAACCACGGGCTGAGTACGTGAGCCGGAGCGAGTTCACAGCCGTCGCCGTGGTCGAGGATGAGGGCAAGAAGGTCGTGCGAACTCAGCGCGAGGGTGGGGCGTCCGTCTTTCAGGTCACCGAAGCGAAGCAGTTTTTCGCGGAGACGGCGAACGCTCGCGAGTGACCGAAAATAAAGCAGGTGATGAAGTCCGCCGAGACGTTTGGTGCCATGCGGAGCGCAGCAGACTTCGGTGCTAAGCACGAAGCGCACCGGGCGCTGCAGGTGCAACGGCAAGGTTTCGCGGCTGGTTTGATAAGTTTCGGCGCGCGGGAGCAAAAACCCAGAGCCCGTTTCAAAGAGATGCCCCTCAATTTCTCGCAGCCAATCGGATTGCAGGCAGTCGCCGGTGCCGAGCACGTCTAGGCCCTTGCATTGGGCGCAGGTGATGATGCGGGGCAACGTCATGTCGGGCGAAACGTGGCCGGCGTAGCGCGAGTGGAGGTGAAGATCGACGGCGAGTTTCATGGTGGTGGATGGTTTGGTTTTTGCGCGCGATCAGTGGAAATCATGTGAGGTTTGCGCAGGCAGGTCCGAGTCGTGAAGCGGTTCGATCCGCTCGGCGCGGATGTGGATAACGCCGGAGACGTTTTGCAGCGGGCCGGTGATTTTGAGCGCGGGCTCCTGTGTGATCACGAGGCGGAGTTCTTCGAACAGCGCAGGGGCGACGACGGCATTGGCAATACCGGTTTCGTCTTCGAGACTTACGAACACGACACCCTGTGCGGTGCCAGGTCGCTGGCGGCAGATGACCGAACCGGCGATGGTGACGCGAGTTTCATTGGCGATTTCTTTTAGATCGGTGGCACGAGTGACATCGGTCAGACGATCACGCAGCAAAGCCATCGGGTGGCGACCGGCAGTGAGACCGAGGCCGCGGAAATCGGCGCCAAGGCGTTCGGTGAGCGACATGGGTGCGAGCGGCGAGGCAGTGTCTTCGGATTGTCCGAAAAGGCGGAAAAGGCTCTCGTCATCGGACCACGCGGCTTCGACTTTCCACAGTGCATCGCGACGGTGGCGGGCGAGGCAATTGAGTGCGCCGACGGAGGCGAGCGAGCGACGCTCGGCGGCGGTTAAATCGGTGCGACGGAGAAAATCGTCCATCGATGCGAAGGCTTTTTCGCAACGCGCGGCGAGCAGTTGTTGCACGCCGGCTTCCCGCAGTCCTTTCACATAGCGCAGGCCGATGCGCATGGTGTTTGGTCCCTCGACCGTGCAAATCCAGTCGGAGTGTTGCACGCAAACCGGATTGACCTGGAGTTGGCAGTGACCGCGCTTGGCGTCCTGGAGCAACGTGGCCGGCGAGTAGAATCCCATCGGCTGGTTGTTGAGCAGGCTGGCATAAAACTCTGCTGGCCGATGAAACTTCAGCCACGTGCTCGAATAGGCGAGCATCGCGAAGCCAATGGCGTGCGATTCGGGAAAACCATAGGCGGCAAAGGTCGTGGCGGAATGGACGACTTTGTCGACGACGGCCTTGTTGTAGCCCTGCTGGCGCAGCGCGGCAACGAGTTTGCGGAGGGATTTGGCGAGCCGCTCAGGATTTTTGGTGAAGCCCATCGCGCGTCGCAGTTCCTCGGCCTCGGCGCCAGAGAACTTCGCGAGCGACATGGAGATTTCCAGCATCTGCTCCTGAAAGAGAATGACGCCCATCGTGCGCTCGAGAATGGGTTTGACGAGATGCTCGACGCTCTTGTCGATATAAACAGGTTCCTCCAGGCCGTCCCGCCGGCGGATAAGCGGATGCACGAGCTTGCCAGTGATCGGGCCGGGACGAACGAGCGCGACTTCGATGGCGAGATCGTAAAGATCCTTCGGCTTGAAACGCGGCAGTGTGGCCATCTGGGCACGGCTCTCGATCTGGAAAACGCCCACGGTATCGGCGGCGCGAATACGTTCGTAGGTGAATTTGTCCTCGGGCGGAATATCGTTGAGATGGTTCGGTCCGTCGGGACGCTGGCGGCAAAGTTCGACCGTTTCCTGCAGCACGGCCATCATGCCGAGGCCGAGAAAATCGATTTTCACGATGCCGAGATTCTCGCAATCGTCTTTGTCCCACTGGCAGACGCTCCGATCGGTCATGGTGGCGGGTTCGAGCGGGACAACCTTGTCGAGCTGGCCCTGACAGATCACCATGCCGCCGGAGTGCTGGCCGAGGTGGCGCGGCAAGCCTTGGCGAAAATGATGGTTGAGCCGGGCGAGTGCGAAGGCGCGCGGATGATCGGCCGCGATGCCGGACATTTTGAGTTGATCCTGCAACTGGAGCGTCTGCGGAAAATCGCCGTTGGCATAAAGACTGGAAAACCGATCCAAAGCGTCATCGCCGAAGCCGAGGACCTTGCCGACTTCGCGAATGGTGCTGCGGCCGCGGTAGGTGATGACGTTGGCGGTCATGGCGGCCCCGCGCCGGCCGTAGCGATTGTAGACTTCCTGGATCACGCTCTCGCGCCGCTCGCCGCTGGGGAAATCAAGATCGATGTCGGGCCACGAAGGGCGGCCATCCTTGCCGACGCGGCTGTCGTTGAGGAAACGCTCGAAAAGCAGGCGGTGTTTGAGCGGATTCACTGCGGTGATGCCGAGCACGTAACAAACGGCGCTGTTGGCGGCGCTGCCGCGGCCTTGGACGAGGATGCCACGCGAACGGGCCCACGCACAGATATCCCAAACGATGAGAAAATATCCGGAGAATTTCAGGCGTGCGATGAGCTCAAGTTCCTTATTGAGCTGTTTGATCAGCTCCTCGGGCAATGAATCCAAGCGCCGATGGGCGCAGGCGAAAGTCTGCTCGCGCAGAAAAGCGTCCATCGATTGGCCGGGCGGTGTGGGAAAGGTTGGGAACTCATAGCCGAGATTTTCGAGCGTGAAGCCGAGACGCTCATTGAGCCGCGCGGAATTTTCCACGGCAGATGGAAAATCGCAGAAAAGCTCGCGCATAATCTGCGCAGTTTTCACATGACGCTGGGAATTGATTTCGAGTTTTCTTCCAGCGGAATCGAGCGTGGTGTGCAGGCGCAGACAGCTGAAAACGTCAGCGACAACGCGATGCTCCGGGACGGCATAGTTCACTCCGCCGGTGGCGAGCATTGGGAGGCGATGTGCGGCAGCGAGGTCGGCGAGGAATTTGATTTCACGCTCCTCGCCGCGGATGCGGTGGCGCTGAAGTTCGACGAACACGTTGTCAGGACCAAAGATTGTCGTAAGCTTTTTGAGCGCTTCGGCTGCAGCAGTTTTGTCGGCCGTGCGCCAGGCACGGCGAATGGGCCCTTCCTCGTCGCCGGTGAGCGCGATCAAGCCATGGGAAAAACGCGCGAGTTCGTCCCACGTGGCGAAGCACGGGCGTTTGCGTTCGGAAGGATCGGCGCCCGCTGGAAGTTCGGGCAGTACGAGGTTGGGAGGGCGCTCAGTGAGTTTTGCTTCAGTGATGAGCTGACAGAGGTTTTGATAGCCGGTGCGCGTGGCGACGAGCAGAGGCACGATGCTGCCATCTTCCATGGTGATTTCGGCGCCGACGCGCGGGCAAAGTGCAAAATTGTTTTCCTGTGCTGCACCATAAAAACGCGGTGCGCCGTACACGCCGTCCCGATCGAGTAGAGCCATGGCGGGCAATTGTGCGTCGATGCCTGCTTGCACGAGATCTTCGGGCAAAGACGCGCCGCGCAAAAAGCTGAAGGCGCTGCGGGCGTGAAGTTCAATGTAGGCGCTCATGGCTTCGCGCAAATTTCAAAATTCCAAAATTTCAAAACCCAAAAACAGAAGCGCGTTGGCGCGCAGATTTCCTTTTTTGGGGTTGGAGTTTTGGCGTTTGGGATTTCTGAAAAATGGAATTTTTCAGTCATATTCTCCTTCGATGAAAAACGCCTCATTGATCTGGATCAGGCGATAGAGGCCGCCGTCGGTTAGAACGATGTCCCATTCCGTGCGGGCCCAAGCGCGGTCAGGTTGCCACCAATCGCCATTGCTGCGCCAGGGGCCAAGAATAGTGTCGATGGCTCCGTGAAAAGGTTCGGCCCAGAGGTAGGTGGGTGTCTCGCCAGTGAATTCCAGTTTGACTGGCAGCGGTGGACGAAAACGACGCAGCGGAAGGCCGACAGGCGGATGAATGGCTGTGTCGGGCGCGGGTGGAATGACAGCAAGCGGTGGGACGAGTTTGACCGCGTCGGGACGGTACGAGTCTTCAAGTTGTGGTGTGCCGATCCGGTCAGAACCGACAATGGCGACGACCCGTGCAAGCGTTTCGGCGAAGCCGTGAGGATCGCGCAGGCCGGTTTCGAATAGCCCTTGCTGGCGCACCAGAGGACGTGTGGGAATCAGACGCAGTTGCAGCGCCACGATGGGCGAGGCGGTTTGCACGGATTCGAGGTGCGTATGCAAGGTGCGGAAAAGAATTTCCACCTCACCGGTTGGTTCGGGCAGTCGAAAACGACGCCCGTATTGCGTGTCGTCTTCGAGTCGAAGGGCGAGTTCGATTTCGACGGCGACGAGTTGTGCGACGCGAAGTTCCAGGGTGAGCCGATCAAGGAAACGGCGAAGCAGGAATAACAACGGCTCCAGCGTTTCGACAGGCTCTTCAAACTCGAACTTGGCGGAAAAATCCTGCGGCGGCGTGGCGAGCTTGAGCGGGCGGGAGTTGTCGCCCGTTGCGCGATTCCAAAAGGCGAGACCTTCGGCGCCGAAGCGATGGATGATTTCGTCGCGCGGCAGGGCGGTGAGATCGCCAAGAGTTCGCAGACCCCATTGGGCGAAAACCTCGGCGAGTTCAGCCGAAGGAGTGGCGGTCGACAGTGGTAGCGGAGCGAGGAAGGATTCTTCGTCGGAAATTTTGAAGACGGGATTTGCCACACGAGCGGCATAAAGCGCGAGCCGCGGCGTCCGAGCGAGGCCGGCGGTGGCAGGCAGGCCGAGAAGATTGAGCTGGGCAACCGCTTCGAGGGCGCGCGGAGTGTGTTGTAACGGATCGAGACCTTGCAATGCGATGGTGCAAATGCCTGGTTCGGTTTCTTCGACCGAAGGCGAGAGCGTGAATGCTAGTGCGAGCAGTACGCGGGCGGCTTCGCTCTCGGCTTCCGGCTCGGGCGTGCGGATGAGCAGCGAGGCGCAGCGGGCGACGGCTTGCGGAGCGGTCATGCCGAGGCAAACACCGGCATTGCGGGCGGGGGCATTGGCAGCGAGGACGAGGGATTTTTTTCGCGTGCCGTCAAAGAGCGCTGCGGGACGGCCGGCCGTTTCCGGTTCGTTGCGAAGTACGGCGTGCAGCGCGAAGTCGGCGATGTGGAGGACGGCGAACATGAGGACGGACTTTTTTAACCGCTAATTTGCGCTAATGGACGCTAATTTCTAAAACGCGTTGGCGGTAGGATGCGATTAACCGGCTGCTGCGGTCTGCAGTCGCTGACGTTGAACCGTGGGTGCGAGTTGTGTCGTGAGTGCGGGGCGCTCGGCTTCAAGCGCGGCGATGGGATGCGAACGATCGAGCACGAAGCGCAACCTGGCGCTAGGCACAAGGGCGAACGGCGTCTCGATCAGGAGAGGCAGGCCGCTTTGTTCGGCGGCGCGTTGCAGGCGATACCAGGAGGTTGAGGGTTCGCGACGCAGTTCGCGCTCGGGTAGACCACGCACGTCAATGAGCACGAGCCCAAAGTTCGCATCGCGTGCGAGCAGATCGGCGACTTGCATCGTTTCAGAAAGCGTGTGGCAGCGAACCCATACGAGGTGGGCGAGGGCGTCTTGGGTGAAGGACTGTGGATCGAAGGTGTTGGCGCCATCGACCAGTGCGACGCGCAGGCGCTGCTGGCGACTTGCTTCGAGCAGGCGCGCCAAAACGAGGGTGCCGCCACCACTGGGCGTGGAGCAGATGATTTCGGTTATGGAGCCGGTTGGAAGACCACCAGTAGCGGAGTCGATGGAAGGCAGGCCCGTGGCGATGCGATTGCCCTGAACCGTCGCGATGGTGTCGGGGAAGCGGCGGGCAAGGAGGTCGCGCAAAGCGTGGAGTTTTTCGGAGGCGGCAGGCATGCACGTCTGGTTCTCATGATTGCGCGTTTATGCGTGCGGTCGAAGGAGGCCGACCATGACACCTTGAATAACGAGCTCGCGCGCCGGAATAAGATCGGGGTAGCGGGGATTTTCCGCGCGCAGGTAGGACTGGCCGCGTTGAACGAGAAAACGTTTCAAGGTCGATTCGCCGTCGATCAGTGCGGCCACGATGTCGCTGGCGCGTGGTTCGCGTTTGACGAGAAAAACGACATCGCCATCCAGAATGCCCGCGCCGGTCATCGAGTCGCCGCGCACGGTGAGGGCGAAGAGCGAAGTGTTGGCGCGCAGACCAAGCGCAACGGGATCGATGGCGACATGTTTGTCCGGTTGCTGTTCGGCTTCGACGGGAAGACCGGCGGGGATGGTGCCATAGAGAGGCACGGCGGTGAACGACGGATTGTGCAGCGTCGGCGCAGTGAAACCACGGGCTTTGCCGGGGCGGCGGGCGAGTGCGCCTTTTTTCTCCAAGGCCTGCAAATGCCGTGTGACGGCGAAGGGGCTGGCGAAACCGAAATGTGCCTGAATCTCACGCAACGTCGGCGGCACTCCGTGCTTGCGCTGATGCGCATGCACGTAATCGAGAACCTGTTGTTGGCGCTTTGTCAGCATAGTGTGCAAATGAACACTGTTTGATGTCCGATGCAACGGTTGTTTGCGCGCGGCTGCGTAAGTCGCTTTCAAATGGCGAGGCTGCGGACCTTTTTAACAACAGCGATTGCGTTCAGGCGTCTTCGCTCAGATTGCAAAGGTGTTGGGGCAGCTTTTCCAATTCCTCCAAACGCGGCTTAATAACACGATTTCAGCTTTCGAAATTTTGCTTCGGGTTTGTTTTTAGGAAATCGGCGATGAAGGAGGTGAAGAGCGGGCCGAGTTCGGCGCGTTTTTTTTCGCCCATGCCGAAGATGCCTTCGAGGGCGTCGTCGTTTTCTGGATACTCGCGTGCGAGCTGGCGAAGCGTGGCGTCGCCAAAAATCACGTAGGCGGGGACCTTGCGTTCGTCGGCGAGACGCTTCCGGAAGTCGCGCAGGCGGGCGAAGAGGATTTCGTCGCACTCGATGTCGCCCTCGCGGCGGACAATCTTTCGAACCTTGGGTGTGACGAGTAGTTTGGTCAGCGTGATGGACTGACGGCTGCGCAACACTTCCATGCCTTCATGCGTGACTTCGAGGGTGGGATATTCGCCATCGGTCTGACGAAGGTAGCCGAGGCGCATGAGCTCGCGGCCAATGCCGGACCATTGCGGGCGCGGGAGGTCTTTGCCGATGCCATAAGTGGAGAGTTTGTCATGATCCCAGCGGCGGATTTTATCGGTGTCGGCGCCGGTGAGGACCTCGCAGACATGGTTGATGCCCACGCCGAAACGGCTGACGGCGTTGATGCGGTAAACGCAGGAAAGAAATTTTTGCGCGGGAATGGTGCCGTCGTAGGTTTCGCGCGGTTCGAGGCAATTGTCGCAGGCGCCGCAATTATCGAGCGGAAATTTTTCGCCGAAATAATCGAGCAACTCGGAGCGGCGACAGCCACTGCTCTCGGCGTAGTGCATGATCTGTCGAAGCTGGGCGCGGGCGACTTGTTGCTCCTGCGGGTTGGTTATTTGATCGATGAAATGAGTCTGCTTGACGGCGTCGCCGGCATTGAAGAGCAGGAGGCAGTCGCTGGGGAGACTGTCGCGTCCGGCGCGGCCGGTTTCCTGGTAATAACCCTCAATGTTTTTGGGCAGGTCGTAATGCACAACCCAGCGGACGTTGGGTTTGTTGATGCCCATGCCGAAGGCGATCGTGGCACAGATGATGCGAACCTCGTCGCGTAGGAAGAGCTCTTGGTTGCGGGAACGTTCCTCGGCGGCGAGACCGGCGTGGTACGGGCGGGCGCTGAAACCGCGTCCGGCGAGGGCCTCGGCCACGCGCTCGGTGGCGGCGCGGCTCGCGCAGTAGATGATACCGCTCTCGTCCTCGCGTTTTTTCACCCAAGCGATGATTTGCTTCGCGGGCTCGTCTTTGGGAATGACCTTGTAGGTGAGATTGGGGCGATTGAAGGAGGCGACGAAAACGGCGGGCTCGCGAAGCTTCAGGTATTTTATAATGTCGGTACGGACTCGTTCGGTCGCGGTGGCGGTGCAGGCCATCACAGGCACGTCGGGCAGGAATTCGCGGAGCTTGGAGAGCTGGCGATATTCCGGGCGGAAATCGTGGCCCCATTCGGACACGCAGTGGGCTTCGTCGATGGCGATGGCGGCGACGTTCCACGCCTTCAGGTTTTCCTGCCAGTTATCGAGCATCAGGCGCTCGGGCGCGACGTAGAGCAAACGCCATTCGCCGCGATGAAGACCGGCCAGGCGAGAACGCGCTTCAGCGGCGCCAAGGGTGGAATTGAGAAAAGTGGCGGCGATGCCGGCGGCCTGAAGTTGGTCAACTTGATCCTTCATCAACGCGATGAGCGGCGAGACGACGATGGTCAGGCCCGTGCGATGGAGCGCGGGAATCTGGAAACAGAGCGATTTGCCGCCACCGGTCGGCAGAAGAGCGAAGACATCGCGTCCGGCAAGGCTGGCCTCAATGATTTCGCGTTGAAGCGGGCGAAAAGCCGAATAACCGAAAGTGGTTTTGAGCGTGTGGAGAAGATCGGGCACGAGTTGAGAAAATCCGCCAAGTTGAGGCAGCGTCAGATAAACGCGGCCACAGGACAAGGACCACGCCGGTTTAGGGTTTGTCGGCGAGCTGGCAAGGTCCGAACGCTTTTGTCCAGATACCGAGGCTGTGATCGATGTTGCGCTTCACGCCGCGCAACGCGGCGGAGGGCGGTGTTTGGCGAAGGCCGGCGAGATAGAGAAGGATCGCCGGAAGAGACATGAAGTCGCGATAGGATTCATGCCGAACATGATGCTTGCACCAAGCCGGAGCGCCGAGGGCGATGAGCTCTTTTTCCCAGCGGAGGGTGAACAGGTAGGAATTGCGCTCGTCGTTTTGTTTGCGGCCGGGGGAGGAACTGACGTGGTGGCGGATGACGCTGCGCAGGGCGACGGCATTGTTGTAGCCGGCGCGGCGGGCGCGGAAGCAGAGATCGATGTCCTCCGCGCCATTGTGGAATTGTTCGTCGAAACCGCCAAGCTGTTGCCAGAGTGAGCGCGAAATGAGCAGGCAGGCGCCGGTGACGGCGGGCGAAAGGCGGTGACAGGAGCACACGCCGCTGCAAGAACCGCCGCAGGGCGCGGAAGAAGTGTCGTGCTCGGGTTTGCCTTTGACGGTGACGTAAATGCCGGCGTGATCCACGGCACCAGTGGCGGCGTTGAGCTGGACATTGCCGATGGCGCCCGGTTTTGGCAGCGAGGCGTGGAGTGCAAGCATGGGCTCCAGCCAGCCGGGAGTCAGCACAAGGTCGTTGTTGAGAAGGACGAGAAGGTCGCCGGTGGCGGTGGCGACGGCGCGGTTGTTGGTGGCGGCGTAGCCGAGATTGCGATCGTTGAGCAGGGCGCGGAGTGCGGGGTCGTTCAGCGAAGCGAGCCACTCACGCGTACCGTCGGTACTGACGTCGTCGATCAGGATGATTTCATGATCGAGATTGGCGGGCAGGGTGGCTTGCAGGCTTTTCAACATGGCCTGCGTGAGCGGCAGGCAGTTGTAGAGCGGAACGATGAAGGAGAGGCGCAAGGGACGATTAGGTTATGGGTCATGGGTTATGGGTTATGGGTGTGTGTGGCAACCCATCACCTATTTCCAATTTCCGACTGCCCATTACCCCTGACCTATGACCAATAACCTTCCTCTTCAGGTTAGTTTTTTCAGATATTCGCCGTAGGTGGACTTGCCGAGGAATTTGATCTGAGCGTCGAGTTTAGCGCGATCGACCCAGCCCTGGCGATAGGCGATTTCTTCCAAACAGGCGATTTTGAGTCCCTGGCGATTTTGGATGACCTCGACGAATTGCGCGGCGTCGAGCAGCGAGTCATGCGTGCCGGTATCGAGCCAAGCGGTGCCGCGGCCGAGGATTTCGACCTGGAGCTTTCCAGCTTCGAGATAGAGGCGGTTGAGATCGGTGATTTCGAGTTCGCCGCGTTTCGACGGCTTGAGCGAACGGGCCATGGCGACGACGTCCTTGTCGTAGTAATAGAGACCCGGGACCGCGTAGTTGGATTTTGGATTCGCGGGTTTTTCTTCGAGCGACAGCACGCGTCCGTCGGAAGCGAATTCGACCACGCCGTAAGCTTTCGCATCGGCCACATGATAGCCGAAGATGGTGGCGCCGCTGGTGCGGTCGGTCGCGTTTTTCAGCGAGTCGACGAAATCGTGACCGTAGAAAAGGTTATCGCCGAGGACGAGGGCGGAAGGTTCGTTTCCGGTCAGAAAACCCACGTCGCCCGCGATGGTGAACGCCTGAGCGAGGCCGTCGGGACTGGGTTGTTCGGCAAAGGAAAGCTTCAGGCCGAACTGAGATCCATCGCCAAGAAGGCGTTTGAACAAAGGCAGATCGGTCGGGGTGGAGATGACGAGGATCTCGCGGATGCCCGAAAGCATCAAAACCGAGAGGGGATAATAGATCATCGGCTTGTCATAAACCGGCATGATCTGCTTGGAGACCGCGATGGTCAGGGGGTAAAGACGGGTTCCGGAGCCGCCGGCGAGGATAATACCCCGGCGGAGAGGTGATGGGTTATGGGTCATGGGTGATGGGTCGTCGGAGGTGATTGGTTACAAGGTGGGTCAGGATGTGGATTGCACCTGATTTTGCTGTGAACGTGCTTTAATGAGAGCGCCAAGCATGCGACCGATCTCCGCACACTTTGCTTCAAGGACTTGATAGTCTTGTTTAGAAACCAAACTCACAGTTTGGGCGATTTCTAATTGGGTTCGAAGCTCGGCTAGTGACCCTTTGGCAATATAGAGAAAACGAACTGAATCTTTGTTAGTGTCACGCTCGTCACCTTCAGCGATATTTGATGGAATGCTTATCGCAGAACGACGGATTTGATCGCGCAGGCCAAAATCCTTCGAGAGCGAGCCTGAGGACGAAAGCTGGTAAATGTGAACAGCGAGATCTTTGGCGTTTTGCCAGACCTTGAGTTCACGGAAACCTTGTTCGCCCATAACCAATGACCTATGACCAATAACCTGACTACGCCTTCGTGCCGAGGCGTTCGCGGGCGTATTTTTTGGAAGTGATGTCCGCTGCCCAGGTTTTATTTTTCAGATACCAGTCGACGGTTTTTTCGATGCCGGTGGTGAAACTTTCCTTGGGTTTCCAACCGAGTTCTTTTTGGAGTTTGTCGCAATTGATCGCGTAACGGCGGTCGTGGCCGGGGCGGTCGGCGACGTAGGTGATTTGTTCGGCGTAGGTTTTGCCGTCGGCGCGCGGGGACTTTTTGTCGAGGAGGGCGCAAATCGTCTTAACGATCTCGATGTTCGGTTTTTCGTTGAGCCCGCCGATATTATAGGTCTCACCGACGCGGCCTTTTTGAAGAACCAGCCAGATTGCAGCGGCGTGGTCTTCGACATAGAGCCAGTCGCGAATCTGCATGCCGTCGCCGTAGACCGGAAGACTTTTCCCTTCGAGGGCATTGAGGATCATCAATGGAATGAGCTTCTCGGGGAAGTGGAACGGGCCGTAATTGTTGGAGCAATTGGTCGTCAGCGTCGGAAATTTGTAGGTGTGCTGATAGGCGCGGACGAGGTGATCGCTGGCGGCTTTCGAGGCGGCGTAAGGGCTGTTGGGCGCGAAGGGCGTTTCCTCGGTGAAGGCCGGGTCGGTGAGCGAAAGCGTGCCGTAGACTTCGTCGGTCGAAACGTGGAGAAAACGGAACGCGGCTTTCTTTGGTTCTGGCAGCTTGGTCCAGTAGAGTCGCGCGGCGTTGATGAGGCGCAGGGTGCCGACGACGTTGGTTTGAATGAATGGTTCGGGCGAATCGATCGAGCGGTCGACGTGAGACTCGGCGGCGAAGTTCACGACGGCATCGATCTGGTGCTCGGCGAGCAGTTGGGCAACCAGGTTGCTATCGCCAATGTCACCGTGAATGAAAACGTAACGCGAATCCCCGGCGAAGTCGGTGAGGTTGGCGGGGTTGCCCGCGTAGGTGAGCGCGTCGAGATTGACGAGCCTTTTGAGAGGGGAATTGGCCTCGGTGAGGCGTTGGCGGACGAAATTGGAGCCGATAAAACCGCAGCCGCCGGTGACGAGGATATTCATGGTTGGAGCTAAAGAGAAGTTAGGCTTTGATCCAGTTTTTCAACGCCTGTTCCACGGAGGCGTGAACTTCGGTCATCTGAATGCCGGCTTTGGCCAGCTTGGCGGACGACATCACACAGTTGGACCGGGGAGTTTTGGCGGCCAGCTTCATGAATTCCTCTTCGCTGGGGAAAAACTCGTATTTCTTCGGATGCACACCGCTCTTTTCAATCATGGCGACGACCTCGCGCGTGGTCACGTGGCCAGGATTGGTGACGTTGTATTTGCCAAAGGGAATACGTTTTTCCCAGCACGCGAAAGTGGCGGCGACGAACTCGTGGAGTTGCGAAATGGAATTGGCGGCTTCGAGGAGTTTGGCATAGCGCATCAACTTCGTGAGATAGTTGCGCGGATTATCGATGTTATCGAAGGGAATGCGAAGACGCCAGATGTAGCAATTGGGAGCGTCGGCGAGGACTTCTTCGCCGAGGGCTTTGGTGCCGCTGTAGAACGAACAATTGTTTTGGCGGAAGGTGAAGTTCGGAGCGTCCTCCTCGGTGAAGCCGGTGCCATCGGCGCGGGCGCCGGTGTAGATACAACCGGAAGAAACGTGGCCCCATGGCACGCCCGCTTCGGCGCAGGCTTTGGCGACGATGCCGGGAAGGACGGCGTTGCCGAAAAGGCATTCCGCTTTGTGGACTTCGCAAGCATCGACATTGGGTTTGCCGGTGTAGCCGGCGGAGTTGATCAGAAACTCGGGCTTGTCGCGCTTGAGCTCGGCGGCAAGGACGTCGGCGTTCGTATAATCAACGTCGGCGCGACGAAGATTGCGAAAGGCGATGCCCTTTTTCTTAAGCAACGCTTGATATGCTTGGCCGACGTAACCGGAGCCACCGAGGAGATAGATCATAGGAAAAGAGTCAGGAAAAACCTCCTCCTACGCCCCAACAAGCCAAATATAGGCGATTAGGCTTCAATCAGGGAATCCCTCAGCTCCTCCGCCGAAACGAGAACTCTAAAAATGGTGCCCAAGGGGGGACTCGAACCCCCATGCGGTTAGGCACAGGCTTCTGAGACCTGCGTGTCTACCAATTCCACCACCTGGGCAATCTGCGGGAGTGCAGAAAACACACACGCTTCCGACGTGGCGCAAGCAAAGAATTTAGGAATACGGACCTTTGCCGCACCGACCTGACAACGAAGGCTTACTTCTTGTCCTCCGCCTTCATATGGCGGTGAACGAAAAAATAATATACCACGCCCAAAACCACAAATGCCGCCACGGCCCATAGCGTGATGCGATGGAGTTCGCCTTTCATGAGCGCTTCGTCCTGTCCGGCCTTGATGCCCAGCCACGCCAGGACGCCGCACCAAAGGCCAGAGCCAAGCAGCGTGTAAAGTGAGTAGCGACCGAAGGGTAGGCGGACGATGCCAGCCGGGATGCCGATCAAATGCCTTACGACGGGGAGCAATCGCGAAAAAAACACGCCGAAGGAACCAAATTTAGCCGCCCAGCGTTCGGCCTTTTCGATTTTCTCAGCGGGAATGAAGAGATATTTTCCGTAACGCATGGCGAGCGGGCGTCCAGCGAGTCGAGATCCCCAGTACATGACCGCCGCACCGACCCAAGAGCCAATTGTACCGGCTATGATAACACCCCAGACGGACATCGTGCCTTTCGTATAAGCAAGGTGGGCGGCTGGCGGAATAATCACCTCGCTGGGCAACGGGATGAACGTGCTTTCCATCGCCATGAGCAGGCCTACAAGCCAATAACCACCTTGTTCCAGTTTATCGGCGTACCATTGAAGAATCTGGGCGAGGTAGGCTTTCATCGGAATATGCGAATGCTCGGGATGACTTAAAAATAAAAAAGGCAGGCAGATAGTGCTGCCTGCCTTTTACGGAAAGCTTTGTGGCTTAGACGTCGGGCTTGGTCTTGCGGAGGCCCTGAACGCGGTCGCCGGCTTTCCACTGGCCACGCTTTTTGAGCAAATCGACGCGTTCGAAACGCTTCAGTACGTTGCGCTTAATGACGATACCACTGGAACCTTGGAGACTTTTGTGCTGTGACATGACGTTTTAGAAAAGTGATTGTGACGTGTTAAAGAGGCGCAGACGTACAGTTCGCGCGGGCCCATGACAAGTATTTTTCTGCAACATCTTCACTCCGCACCACCAACCATTCAGGCGTGTCGTATGGATGGTGCTGTTCCAACCACGCTTTTACCGCGCCCGCACGCGCGGGCAGAAACTTAACCGTCAACCGATATTCTTCGGCGGTTTCAGCCTGACCTTGCCAGATGTAGTGCGAGAAAATTGGCCCATCAATTTGCACGCAAGCGGCCAGCCGAGCAGCGACAAGACCCTGAGCGAGGCGGCCAGCGTCTTCACGATTGCCAACAGTTGTCCAACCAACGAGGAGCATGTGGCACCGTCGGCCAGATGACTGCGCGAGGCAAGTTGAGAAATATTGCCCTTGACGGGGAGGGGCTTAACCTTTGCCCTTCACCTTTTCACCAAAGACAAACGCCCAGCCCATGCGCGACGACTATATCAAAGAAGCACAGAAAGTGATTCCGGACTCGAACCTACTGATCAACGTGGTCTCCCGCCGTGTTAAGCAGCTGCGTCGTGGCAGCCGCGCGCTGGTAGAATCGCTTGAAAAACTTTCCCCCGAAGACATCGCTCTGCGCGAAATCATCGAGGGCAAGATCAGCTTCGAGATCGGCGAGGACGTCATCAAATAAGGCCGTTTTCGGCGGCGGGTGATTTTCAGTCCAGCTTCGCGCTGACCGGGCGCTGCGTCGCCTGACCACAACCATGTCCGCACAAAAAAAAGACCCGGCTCGCTACACGGAGATTCGCAACAGCAAAGCGCTGCGCGACTACTTCGTGGAGGAAAAGTTCGAAGCGGGCATTGCGCTGAAAGGCACGGAGGTAAAATCCATCCGTGCAGGCAAGGCGCAGATCACCGATGCCTTCGGTCGTTTCGAAAAAGGCGAGCTGTGGCTGCACAACGCTCACATCGAGGAATACGCATTTGGCAACATCTACAACCACGACAAACGCCGCACCCGCAAATTGCTTCTTCACAGCCACCAGATTCGCAAGATCGCGCAAGCGCTGCAAATCGGAGGCCGTGCGCTCATCCCTTTGCGCCTTTATTTTAAAGATGCGCTCGTGAAAGTCGAAGTCGCGCTTTGCAGCGGCAAAAAACTCTACGACAAACGCGAGGACCTGAAGAAAAGAGTCACCGATCGCGAAATCGACAAGGCGATGAAAGATCGGCGGAAGTCGAGCTGAGGATCGGCTCGTTCCTCTTTCTCTCTTTATCTTTCTCCCTTTGGTTTCGGTTAAAAACGGGTGTGGAAGAGCGAGGAAATATAAAGAGAACGAATAAAGATAGACCGCAGGTGCTCCATTCGCTCGACAGCGGCGAAAAACTTTCAACACTCCGCCGCGTGAAACAGACGATCGTTACCCTCGACATGGAAGGCGTGCTCACGCCGGAAATCTGGATTGCCGTGGCTGAAAAGACCGGCATCCCCGAGCTGCGACGCACCACCCGTGACGAACCGGATTACGACAAGCTGATGAACGGCCGTCTCGTGCTGCTCGACAAGCACGGCCTGAAACTTTCCGACATTCAAAAGGTCATCGCCTCCCTGCCACTGCTGCCGGGCGCGCGCGAATTTCTCGACGAACTCCGTTCGCTCACACAGGTCCTGATTTTGTCCGATACGTTTGAGCAATTTGCCGCGCCCTTGATGCGACAATTGGGCATGCCGACTCTTTTGTGCCATCGACTGGTTGTGGAAAACGACCGTATCACGGGCTACAAAATTCGTATCCCGGAACAGAAACAAAAAGCCGTCGCGGCCTTCAAGCTGATGAATTACCGGGTGATTGCCGCGGGCGATTCATTCAACGACACCGCGATGCTGGGCGAGGCCGATGTGGGATTTTTATTCCACGCGCCGCTGAACATCACACAGCAGTTTCCGCATTTCCGCGCGCTCGACACCTATCGCGACCTGCTCGACGCGATCAAGGCTCAGTTGACCTGAGATTGACGGTGCCCTAGACGTGGTGTTGGGAATGGAAACCAATATCAAAAGCAGAAATAAAATCTGGATTTTCGGGTTGGTGGTGCTGCTGTTGGTTGGCGTTTTTCTGATCCGGGAACTGCAAAACGCACGCGATGAAGAAGCTCTGGTGACGAAACAAATTGCGGAGTTGCGCGAGCGAATGGAGAGAGCCACGGCTGTCGTTGCAGGGCAGGCCGATGAGACTGATACAGTTACTCAGGTACAAAAGCCAGCTGCTAACCGTGCTAACCGGGTCGAGGGAGACGTCTCACATGGCAAAGACCCTGGGTTGGTTATGCTGGCGGATCCGGAACTCAGGAAGGCGTACATGGTGGGACAGTACGTTTCGATCGATAAAATGTACGCAGATTTTTTTCAGCGACTCCATTCCACTGGAGGCGACGTTCGGCGTCTGCGTGAGCTGATAGCGGAGAAGTGGGTTCGGCGCCGAGAAATTTGGGAAGACATCAAGGCACGTGGTTTCGAAGATTCGGCTCAACTCGATGTGATGCGCGCAGAGGCTACTGCGGACGTATTGCAGGAGATCGATCAGGTTCTTGGGCCGGAAAACGCGGCAGCATTCCGGCACTACGAAGAAACGGATGCTCACCGCGGGCATCTCAAAGATCTGAGGGAACTTCTGGCGAATGGACCGTCGGCGCTCGACGATTCGCAGGTGGAGCGCCTGGTGGAATTGTGGTCGAGTACTGCGAAACCCCTTCATCCGAATCTACGGTACACGGTTCCCGACTCGATGGTGGTCGAGGCCAGTCACTTCCTCACGCGGGCGCAAATGGAAGCGTTGAGCAAATTTAAGGCCAGCCAACAGGCCAAAGCGGAATACATCGCTCTGAAGCTAGGTGAGGCGCGGTTTAGGAACGGATCCAAATGAAAATGGAGCCACAGTCCACCGAACCAGTTACCAGGAGTTATTTCCCGAAGCGCGGGGTACTGGTGATTTTGGTGCTGCTTGCGGCTGTTTTTGACGGGATGCTTTTCAACAGGCTCGGAGGGGCTCGTCGCGAGCGTGAAGAAGCGGCGATGGAATACCGCGAGCTTCAGCGCAAGTTTGAGGAAACGCGCGCGCGCACGCGTACAGTTGCCGCGCGCTCTGAAAAACTAGCGCCACCGGCGAAGACCGAGCCCATCCCTGCGGCTCCAGAGATTATTTTGGACGAAAGTTTCCCCGGACGCTACGTCGCGACGCTCTTGGCGGTGCGAGAAGAAGTGAAATACGGCCGCGCTTTTCGCGCGATGGGCTTCGATGTTGAAACTCAGGCCCGGCTGTATCAATTGCTCGCGGAGAAAGTGGCGGTTCAGTCCGACTTGCGAGAGATTATGGGCGAACAAGGTATTGACCGGACGACAGCTGAGGGGCGGAAGAAATATTTTTCAGGCTTGCGCGACGCAGATGGTAAAATCGAGGCTGAGATCAAAGATTTTCTCGGTGCTGAGAAATACGAGGCATACCGCACCGCGATCGAGCAGCGTGGCGTGTATGACTACATTGAAAAGTTGAGTCTGCGGTTGCGTAGCGGCGGTGAGTCACTCAGCGCCGAACAAAATTCAGCTATGCTAGCGATTATCGCCAAAGGCTGCGGAGACCCAACGTTCATGCTCATAAATCCGACGTTGCCTGCCGAGGTGATGGAGCAACTTAAAACCACACTCTCCCAAGCGCAGTATAAAGCATTAACCGACATCGAAAACGAAATGGCTTACTATCGCGCAGGGCAAATGGAAGCACGGCGGCGTATGCAGAACCAAATCCCGTAGGCAACCGCACGAACTCGGTTGGTTGTTCGTGCGGGTTTGCACGAGATAGCTCAACTCGCCAAAGCGGGTTCGTGCAGCACCGGCCGGGCGTGCTCGGGCCAGTTGCTGATCACGAATTCGGCAAGCTTTTTCCAGTGGAGCGGCTTGCGCAGGATGCCTTTGAGACCGGGCAGATGTTCGAGTTCGTCGGTGTCGAAGTCGATCGTGCCGCCGGTGATGATCACGGAGTGGCAGTCGGGAACGAAATGCTGGGCCTGGGCGAGGAATTTCAGTCCGTTCATGCCCGGCATCAAATAGTCGGAGATGATCATGCCCGGATTGAGTTGAGTGATTTGCTGGAGCGCGGTCTGCGGCGAAGGGAACGTGTAGACAGGGCAGGACAGGTGATTCCGCAGGAGCTGACCGAACGATTCAAGGATCAGCGGTTCGTCGTCCACGAGGAAGAGAGAACGGCTCGGATGATCTGGAGAAGTCATGGCGTATGTCGTTTTGTTCGTTACGCGCTGTTCTCCGGGGCATCGAGCCAGCGCTGCGTCTTAATTGTGGCGTTGCATTCGTTGTCTTTATTTAATTACCAAAAAAGATGCTGCACATTACACTTTTTCAACCGGAGATCCCACAAAACACGGGAAATGTAGGCCGGATGTGTGCGCTAACGAAGACGCGTTTGCATTTGATCCATCCCCTCGGTTTCAAAATCACGGATCGCAATTTGAAGCGCGCGGGAATGGATTATTGGTTTTCACTGGATGTTCATGAACACGCTGATTGGAAGGCGTTTATGGCGAGTCCAGCCGCGCCAAAACGGCTTTGGCTTTTCACCACAAAAGCGACAAAAACGTTCTGGGATGTACGCTTCGAAGACGGTGATGGACTGGTGTTTGGCAATGAAGGTTCGGGTGCGCCGGAATGGCTGCACACAGAAATTGGAGAATCCCAGCGAGTAACGATTCCCCATGCCAATCCCGCCCTTCGCTCGCTAAACCTAAGCACCGCTGCCGGAATCGCCTGTTACGAGGCATTGCGGCAAGTGGGAATGCCAGGATGAAATCTTTTAATTAATTTCGTTTACGCGCACGCAAGCGACCTCGCGAGTGGGGTCGGCGGGGATGAGCGGCGGGACGGCGACTTTGCATTTTTCCTGCGCGAAGGTGCAGCGCGGATGAAAAGGACAGCCGCGCGGCGGATTGACCGGAGAAGGCGGATCGCCAGGCAGGACGATGCGTTGGCGAGCGCGCTCGACGTCGGGGTTGGGCGTGGGCACGGCGCTGATCAACGCCTTTGTGTACGGGTGGAGCGGGCGTTCGATCACATCGACGGCTTTGCCGAGCTCGACGATTTTTCCGAGATACATCACGGCGATGCGGTCGGAAATGTGTTTCACCACGGAAAGATCGTGGGCGATGAAAACAAGGCTGAGCCCCATCTTTTTCACGAGGCTGGCGAGGAGATTGAGAATTTGTGCCTGGATTGAAACATCGAGCGCGGAAACCGGTTCGTCGGCGACGATCACGCGCGGTTGCAGGGCCAGGGCGCGGGCAATGGCGATGCGCTGGCGCTGGCCGCCTGAAAATTCGTGCGGGTATTTCCGCATGAAACGGGGCGCGAGGCCGACCAGGGTCATGAGCTCGGCGACGCGGGCGGGAACCTCCGGGCGTGGACATACTTTGTGGACAAGGAGTGGTTCGGCCAGCGTGGCGAAGACCGTCATGCGCGGGTTGAGCGACGCGTAAGGGTCTTGGAAAACCATTTGGAGGTGTCGCCGGGCTTCCTGAATTTCGTCGTCGGAGCCCGCGGTGAGATTTTTGCCTTCAAGAACGATCGAGCCTCCGGTGGTCGGGACGAGTTGAAGGATGGTCCGGGCGAGGGTGGATTTTCCGCAGCCGGATTCGCCGACGAGGCCGAGCACTTCACCGCGTGCGAGCGTGAGCGTGACGCCATCGACGGCCTTCACCGCGCCATGGTGGCGTTTGACAAGAAAGCCCTTCGTAATCGGGAAGTGCGTCTTGACGTCGGTGAGTTGGAGAATGGGCTCGGTGACAGGCATCGGAAATTTTCTTTAACCACGGATTACACGGACGGGCACGGATACAATCATCGAACAATCCTTTTCCAACGAAGGTCGTTGTGCTTAAAATTGAGAAGAAGAGCGAGACGAAGGTTAGTTATAGCAAGGTAGCCGATCATTTGGGACACATGCGTGGGGCCGAATTCCTCCACGACTTTTGGATCAACAACGACCTGATCGTTGATAATCAAATCGGGTATCAACTTGTCCACAATCTGTCCCTCGTACAGTACATCGAATTGTTTTTGCTGTTCAACTCGGTGGCCTCGCTTGCCGAGTTCTATCACGAGCGCGTTTTCGTAAGCTTTTTCATTTAGGCCGGGCTCGCTTAGCTCTGCATATAGTATCTTAGCCGTGCTCATCCGTGTAATCCGTGTTAAAAAAGAAAGCTAGATTTCTCCGGCCTGAACGCGGAGGCAGGCGTGGGGATGATCGGAGTTTTGGGAGGTGAGGGCGGGTGTTTCGATGTGGCAGCGAGCGATGGCGTATTCGCAGCGGGGAGCAAAGGGGCAGCCGGGGAGCGGCTTGGAAAGATCCGGCGGCAGGCCCGCGATCGTGTAGAGTTCGGCGCCTTTCGGCTGGAGCGAGGGGATGGAGCGCTGAAGGGCGCGGGTATAGGGATGTTTTGGTTGGTAGAAAAGAGTTCGGGTATCGCCGGTTTCGACGATGCGGCCGGCGTACATGACTTGCACGCGGTCGCAAAGCCCGGAGATCACGCCGAGATCGTGGGTGATGAAGATCACGGCCATGCCGAGTTCGCGCTGCATTTTTTTGATGAGTTCGAGGATTTGCGCCTGCACGGTGACATCGAGCGCCGTGGTGGGCTCGTCCGCAATGAGAAGTTCGGGCTTGGTGATGAGAGCCATGGCAATCATCACGCGCTGACGCATGCCGCCGGAAAACTCGTGGGGGTAGGAATTGATTCGGTTGACGGCGTCATTCACCCCTACGGCGGTGAGCATTTCGAGGGCGCGATCGAGGGCAAGTTTGCGGGAAATTTTTTCGTGGATCCGAAGTGGCTCGATGATCTGCTCGGAGATGCGCAGGTACGGATTGAGCGACGTCATCGGATCCTGGAAGATCATTGCAATGCGCTTGCCGCGAAGGGCACGGGCTTGTTTCGGCTTACAATGCAGGAGATCGACACCGTCGAAAAAGGCCGTCCCGCTTTCGATCCGACCGGGCGGCTGCGGAATGAGCCCCATCAACGAATAACAGGTGACGGATTTTCCGCAGCCGGATTCGCCGACGATGCCGAGCGTTTCGCCGCGATTCAGCTCGAAACTGACGCCGTCCACCGCGCGATAAACGCCGTTGCGCGTGTGGAAATAGGTGCGGAGGTCGTTGACGGCGAGCAAAGGCATGGTGGAGGCAGGCGGTTAGAGGCCGGAAGCCAGAGGCCGGAGGTCAGAAGTCGGAGATCGGGAGCCGGAGGCGAGGAGGCGTTGCGTGGCTTCGAGGACGGTGGTAGGCGCAAGATCGATGAGCGAGGCGCTGCCGGTTTTAGGGCAATTCGGTGGTTGTAGAATTTCGAAAGGCGCGGAGAAAACAGGGCCGGTACGCACTGGATTGGTGGGGCCGAAAAGAGCAAGCAGCGGGACGCCGAGGGCATTGGCGAGATGCATGCCGCCGGTGTCGTTGGTGATCAGCAATCGGCAGGAGCGAAGTTTCTCAATGTAAGCAGGCAGATTGGTTTTGCCCGCAAGGTCGTGAACGCGTGCGGAATCGAGACCGGCGGCGATGGCCGCGGTGATCGAGCGGTCGTTGGCGGTTCCCAGGAGGAGAAACTCGGCGTCGGGATGTTTTTCGAGGAGTTGCGCGAGAAGGTTGCGCCAGTGTTCCACGGGCCAGCGTTTTTCCGGATTGTTTTCCGAACCGGCGATCAGGCCGATGGCGGTCGAGAATCGAAGGTCTTGGAACGAAGGTGCTGCGGGGCTTTGCGATTTGGAACTGGGCGACTGCGGTTCGCGGAGGAGCGGACCGTCGAGCCCGAAAGCGCGAAGAAAATTTTCCCAAAGTTCGAGCTGGTGATGTTCGCGTTCGTCGAAATTGGCCGGAACGGCGTAAGTGCGCGTGAGCAACGGGCGATGTTTTCCGGGACGGAGGATGCCGAAGCGCTGGCGACAGCCAGTGAGCCAGGCCTCGAGGTCGCCGCGGAGGGAATTGGTGAAAAGCAGGTAGATGTCGGGATGGCGTTCGCGAAATTTCCAGAAATGCAGGAAGTAACCGGGACCATGTTGGGGCAGTGCTTCGAGACGGTCGGCGACCGCCCAGTCTTTTAGCAGCGGGAAAAAGGAGGCTTTGGCGATAAGCGTTATCTCGGCATCGGGCCGGGAGGCGCGGAGGGCGCGAAGGAGCGGAAGCGCCATGACGACGTCGCCGAGCCAGTTGGGCATGCGGATGAAGAGGCGGGTCTTGTGCGGAACTGTAGCGAGTCCCCGGGAGGCAAGGTCGGCGGCGAGGAGATTGCGCTTGGATTCGAGGCGCAGACGTTTTTCGGGAATGTCCTGATGGCGCCAGCGGTCGTGGCTCCACAGCCAGGAGGCGCAAAGATTGTCGTCGGTTGAGAGTTTTGTCTCTAACCAACGGTTTAGGGCGAGCATGGCGCCGGCGGTGGTGCCATCATGGCGGACCTCCTCGGCTTCGAGGCGCAATTTCCAGAATCCGAGCCTGCGCGGGTAGAACGCCATGATGCGCGCGCCGGAACGTTCGACGAGCATGCCGGAAAGTTCGCTCGTGGAACAAACGCGCCCGAACAGCGTGGAAAGGGCGCCTTGCAGTCCGGCGTTTTGATCGAAGAGAACGCCAACGACGCCCTTGCGGCGCAAAATGCGAAAGGATTCCGCGAGGCCGTCTTTGCGCGAGAGCAGGCGCATCCCATGCCGTTCGCGCGTGGCTTTTACCCAGGCGTCGGCGGTAGGATTGTCGAGCGGGCGAAAAATGACGCCGAACTCCGGCATGGGCACATCCATGAAGAGCCCAAGCGTAGTGAGACTTTCCCAATATGCGATGTGCGGTGCCGCGACAATGAGCGGGTAGGGCTGCGCGTGGTGATCGATAAAAAACTGCGTGACCTCCGGCGTGGCCGAAGCGATGCGACGAAGACGCGTGTCGGAGATAAATGGCGACGCGAAGGAAAGCAGCGCGGTTTCGACGAAGCGGCAACTGCTTTGCCGGGCGATCTTCGCCTGCCAAGCGCGAGTGCGTTCTGGGAATGCGTGATCGAGATTGGAAAAAAACAGGCGGCGGCGCCGGCGAAGCAGGTAAAATATTGCGTGGCCGAGCAACCACGAGAAAGTTCGCAGCAGAAATTGCGGCGTATGGGCGAGCAGCCAACCGATGGATTGGAGAAGAAGTTTAAGCACGCGGACGAGCAGAGATTGTTGCGATCCCGTGAAAAACAGCGATTATCATTTGATTTTACCGAGGGAAACTTCATCAAACGAAGCCTGTCCGCGGTTAAAAGAACATTCTTTTCAGCGCGTTCGTTTTAGAAATGACCCAGCTTCTTATCATTAAACCTTCTTCGCTCGGCGACATCGTCCACGGTTTGCAGGTCGCCACTTCGCTCAAGGCACAAAAGCCCGATCTCCATATTTCCTGGATCGTCCGCGATATTTTCGCCCCGATTGTCCGGGCTTGCGAAGCGGTGGATCGCACGTACGTCTTTCGGCGAAACGACGGTCCGGGCGGTTTCATGCGCTTGATGAGCCAGGTGCGCGAGACGGAGTTCGATTATGTATTCGATTTTCAAGGACTGCTGCGCACGGGCTTGATGACTTGGCGCGCGCGGGCGAAAAACAAAATCGGCCGCAGCGACGCACGCGAATGCTCGAGTCTGTTTTATCAACGCACCGTTCCGCTTCCGCCCATGGGACGGCGCAGCCACGCCATGGATATTTTGCTGCAATTTTGTCCTGCGCTCGACGCGAAACCGGAATTACAGGGCAAATTGAATTTCAAGCCAGTTGACGGACTGAATCTCAGTTTTCTGGACAGCCGCAGCGGAGCGCGTCCGATCGTGATGTTTCCTGACAGCCGCCGTGCCGAAAAGAAATGGCACGGGTTCAAGGAACTCACGGAGCTGATTGCGCGCGATGGCACGGGCCGAAAAGTCATCTGGGCCGGCAACGCTTACGTCGACTGCAAGGACCCGCTGCCCGATCACCAATTCCTCAATCTTACGGGCAACACCAGCCTGGTGTCGTTGCCCGCGCTGATCAAACGCGCCTCATGGGTCATCAGCAACGACAGCGGTCCGATGCATATTGCGGCCGCGCTCGATGTGCCGACCATCGGTATTTTCGGGCCGACCGATCCGCAGCAATACGGACCCTATCCGCTGAACAGCCTCACCAACCATGTGATTCAGGCTCCCGTCGGAAATCTAAGAATGCTTTCGGCCAAGGACGTTTATTCCCGTTTCACCAAGCTCGACGGCGCAGAGATGCGTTCGGCCGCGCCCTTTCCGAATCGCGGCTGGTGACCGCGTTTGTCGACGCGCGACGGGTTTTGACGCGGTTGGTTCGTCGCATTCGCTTGCAGAATTTGCGTGAACTGGCGCGCCCGAACCGTTTTGCTCTTCCCTCATGCTAGACCCAAAGCTCATTCGTGAAACGCCGGACCTCGTCCGCGCAGCCATTGCCAAGAAGCATCTCGACGTTGATCTCGATGCCGTGCTCGCCCTCGACGCCGCGTGGCGCAACCAATTGCAAGAGGTCGAAGCGCTTCGCGGCAAACAAAAGGCCGCCAACACCGACATGGCCAAGCTCCCGAAAGGTTCGCCGGAGTTCGTCGCCAAGGTGCAGGAGATGAAAGCCGTTTCTGCGCAGGTGAAAGAACGCGAAGGTCAGCTCAAAGAAACCGAGGATAAATGGAAACAAGCCATGCTCGCGCTGCCCAATCTTCCGCATGCGAGCGTGCCGGAGGGCAAAACCCCGGAGCAGAATGTCGTGTATTCGACCCATGGCGACATCGCCAAAGTTTCGCCCGCCGCGAAGCCGCACTTCGATATTCCCGGTTTTGAAAAGTTATTCGATTTTGCGCGTGGCGCGAAAGTCACCGGCGCCGGTTTTCCATTCTACGTTGGCGATGGCGCGAAGATCGTGCGCGCCTTGCTTCAGTTCTTCCTCGATGAAGACACCAAGGCGGGCTACGTGGAGGTGAATCCTCCCATCCTCGTCAACGCCGCCAGCGCTACCGCCACCGGCCAGTTGCCCGACAAGGAAGGGCAGATGTACGAGACAACCGACGATCATTTCTACGCGGTGCCGACCGCCGAGGTGCCGCTGACGAATTTCTTCCGCGACGAAATTTTGGACGAGAGCGCGCTGCCGGTTTACCGCTGCGCTTACACGCCGTGTTTCCGCCGCGAGGCCGGCAGTTACGGCAAAGACGTGCGCGGCTTCAACCGTTTGCATCAGTTCGATAAAGTCGAATTGCTCAAATGGGTCCACCCGTCGACGAGTTACGACGAACTCGATAAATTGCGCAACGACGCCGAGCGCATCCTGCAAAAACTGGAGCTCCCTTACCGCGTGTTGCTCATGTGCGGCGGTGACATCGGTTTTTCCCAGTCGAAGAAATTCGATCTTGAAGTCTGGGCCGCCGGTCAGAAGCGCTGGTTGGAGGTATCGAGTTGTTCAAACTTCGAGGCTTTCCAGGCGCGCCGCGCGCAAATTCGTTTTCGCGCAAAGGAAACCGGAAAAGTCGAACTCGTCCATACGCTTAACGGTTCCGGCCTCGCGATTCCGCGCGTGCTGGCTGCGCTGCTCGAAAACAATCTGCAGCCCGACGGCCGCGTGAAGATACCCACCGCGCTCGTGCCGTATTTCGGCAAGGAGTATCTCAGCTTTTGATCGCCGATTTCAGCGAAGCGGAGGCGACGACCAGGAGTCGTCGCCTTTTTCGTTTTATAATTAGCGCCAATTAGCGTTCATTCGTGGTTGAAACATTTCGATGCCTGCCGACTGGAAAAATTTCCCTGCGCTTTTCCCTCGTTCCGCGTTGCATCCGGCGGTCGTGTCCGCTGCCGACACGCGCCCGGCGGATGAATCTTGGTGCGTTGCATTTTCCGGAGGCGCCGATTCATTGGCGTTGCTGCTCCTCATCTGGACGCATTGGCCGGAACGGCGCTCGCGCCTGACGGCTCTTCACTTCAATCATGGTCTGCGTGGCGCGGCGAGCGATGGTGACGAACAATTTTGCCGCGAGGTCTGCGCTGATCTGGAGATTGGTTTTAGTTCGGCAAAATGGCCGAATCCGCCCGAACATCCCGGCGAAGCTGAGGCCCGCGCGGCGCGGCAGGAATTTTTTGCGCGGGAAATGTCGGCCCGCGAGGCACGTGTGCTTTGGACTGGCCACCAAAAAGACGACATTGCCGAGACGCAGCTCATGCGTCTCGCGCGCGGCGCCGGTCCGGCCGGACTGGCCGCGCCACGTCCATTAAGCGCAAAAGAAGATGACCGCATTTTCCTGCGACCCCTGCTCACGTTGAGCAAAGGCGAAATTCTCGCCGCATTGACGGCGGCCGGTGTGGCCTGGCGGGAGGATGCGACGAATTCCACGCGCGATTATTTTCGGACGCGGGTTCGTTATGAAGTGCTTCCGCATTGGCAGGATGCGGCGTGTGCGAGCGTGCTCGGTGGAGCGGCGCTCAGCCGCGAGCTTTGCGAAGAGGATGACGTGGCGCTGGAATTTTGGCTCCGTCAACTGGGTGTGGAGGCCGCGGGCAACCGGCTCGACTTGCAGCCTCTGCGCGGACTGCCCCGCGCGCTGTGGCGACGGGCGCTGCGCCGGTGGCGGCCGCTGGCGACATTGAGCCGGGCGGGTTTTGACGAACTCCTGACGCTTTGCGAAACCGGCGCGGCTGGACGCGTGAGCGTGGCAGACGGTTTTGTTGGGTTGAGCGATTTTATTCTCAGGTGGGAACCTGCGACCGGAGCATTCGAACCTTGGGCCGCGGTGGAATTGGGCGAGGGGAGCGCGGTGAAACTGCCCGATGGAGCGGAGATCATGGTTCGGCGGATCGTGTTCGATGCGGAGTTGCGCAAACGCATTTTGGCCGGACAGGTCGATTGTCGACGCGAAGCGTTTGTGTCTGGCGCAGCGTTACCATTGGTCGCACGCCCTTGGCGGGCCGGAGACCGTTTTCATCCGCTCGGTGCGCCGGGATCGGCGAAAATTCAGGACTGGTTCGTAAATCGGAAAATCCCCGTGGAACGCCGCGGAATACTTCCAATCATATGCTCAACTCAAGGCTCGGTCCTTTGGGTGCCCGGATTCCCCCCTGCAGAGACCGCAAAAGTCACAACTTTGACCGTTGAGGGGGTTCAATTGACTTATCGTGAAGGAACCTCCACGTTAACAACCCAGTCTTAAAAACCCTGATGTCCGATCCACGAAACGATAAAAAGCGTCGCCCACTTAAAAACCTGCCTCCCGAGCGGTTTCAGCCCAAGGTCATTTTGATCTGGATGGCTGTTTTTGGGGCTTTGGCTGCGTTGATTTACTTCAGCAAAGGCAACAATGCCGCGCCCGCGACCCTCAAAATCCAGGAAGTGGTTGAACTGGCCGACCGAAAGCTGATCGCAAAAGGCGAAATCCGTTACGATGGCTCTGTCGCTCGCGATTGGGTGCAGGTTGTGGGCGAAGTCAAAGAACCGATTCTCGACGGCGCCAATGGCGTGAAGACCCAGTATTTCCAAGCGTCGGGCAGCCTGACGGAAAAGACCAAGGAGTCCCTGCAGAAAGCGTTGTTCACGGAGCGTCCGGCGAGCACCGTGTACACGCAGATTCTGGGCAATTTCCTTCCCATCATCTTCATCATCGGTCTGCTCTATTTCCTTTTCATGAGGCAAATCCGGAGCGCGGGCCGCGGCGCTCTCAGCTTCGGCAAAAGCCGGGCCAAGCTTCTGACGCGCGATCGCGACCGCATTACCTTCTCCGATGTGGCCGGTTGTGACGAGGCCAAGGAAGAAGTTTCGGAAGTTGTCGATTTCCTGAAAGATCCGAAAAAATTCACCAAGATGGGCGGCAAAATTCCGAAGGGCATTCTCATGGTCGGCCCTCCGGGCACGGGTAAAACCCTTCTTGCCAAAGCCGTCGCCGGCGAAGCCGACGTGCCGTTTTTCTCCATTAGCGGCTCCGACTTTGTGGAGATGTTTGTTGGTGTCGGTGCGAGCCGCGTGCGCGATATGTTTGAGCAAGGCCGCAAAAACGCGCCCTGCCTGATCTTCATCGACGAAATCGACGCCGTGGGCCGCCAGCGCGGTGCTGGACTCGGCGGTGGCAACGACGAACGTGAGCAGACGCTCAACTCGCTTCTTGTAGAAATGGACGGTTTCGACACCACCGAAGGCGTCATCATCATCGCCGCGACTAATCGCCCCGATGTGCTCGACAATGCGCTGCTGCGCCCGGGCCGTTTCGATCGCCAGATTTACGTCGATCTTCCCGACTTGGTGGGCCGCGAACAAATTCTCCGCGTTCATGCCCGCCGGATCGCACTTTCCGACGACGTTGACCTCAACGTCATCGCCCGCGGCACGCCCGGGCTTTCCGGCGCTGACCTCGCGAATCTTTTGAACGAAGGCGCGCTCCTCGCTGCCCGTCGCAACAAGAAAAAAGTCGAAATGATCGACGTCGAAGATGCGCGCGAAAAAGTACAATTTGGCCGCGAACGCCGCCGCGTGATGGACGACCGCGAGAAAAAGCTAACCGCTTATCATGAAGCCGGCCACGCCTTGGTCACCGCAGTTTTGGATGACGGCTTGGTTCCCGTGCACAAGGTGACGATCATTCCTCGTGGTGGCAGCTTGGGCAGCACGATGTACATTCCCAAGAAAGACATTCTCACGCAGGAAAAAAAGCGCGCCGAAATCCGCATAGCGATTGGTTGTGCAGGCCGCATCGCCGAAGAACTCGTGATGGACGACATTTCGAGCGGAGCCACCGGTGACATCAAGATGGTGACGAAGATTGCCCGTGCCATGGTTTGCGACTGGGGAATGAGCCCGCTCGGCATGGTCGCCTACGGCGATAATCACGACACCGTTTTCCTGGGCCGTGAAATCTCCCGTTCGGAAAACTACAGCGAGGAAACGGCTCGCAAGATCGACGCGGAAGTTTCCCGCATCATCAACGAACAGTACGCCCGCGCCACCGAGGTCATCTCTTCCCGCCGTCCCGCCCTCGATAAAATCGCCGAGGCGCTGTTGGAATACGAGACGATCGAAGGCAAACATGTGCTGGAAATCCTTCAGGAGGGCGAAATCAAATCGCCCGTGGTGAGAGAGATTCCTCCGCTGCCGAAATCCAACGACAAGCATCCGAAACAACCGGCGGACAAACCTGCCTCCAACCTCGGCGGTACCGCCCCCGCGCCAAATCCCGCCTGATACTCTGGCGGTATTTTCCTCCAAGGCGCGGTCTCAATTCCGCGCCTTTTTCATTTCTGAAGACCGTCAATCGTCTCTGCGCAGGTCAATTTTTAAGCTAAACCAGTGAAACCCGCTAAAATAAGTTTCTCTTCCCTTGGACAGCGTTCGGAGCCGCCAACGATCGCACGTCTCATGACGATGGCCTTGGAAACCCCCGGGTTGCTTTCGCTCGCCGCCGGTTTTACGGACAACAGTACGCTGCCGGTTCTTGCCACGCGTTCGGCAATGGAGGACCTCGCAGCGCAATCCGGGGACCCGGAATATTTGCAGTACGGCACAAATCAGGGTCGGTCCGGATTGAGGCGATTGCTCGCGGAAGCGCTGGTTAAGAAAGAAGCGAATCTCGAGATTGAAGCTGTTGCGCAAAATTTGTTGATAACAAATGGATCGCAACAAGCGCTTTACCTGGCGATGCAGGTGCTCTGCGACCCGGGTGACATCGTGTTGGTGGACCGACCGAGCTACTTTGTGTTTTTGGAGATGTTGACTGGACTAGGCGTGCAGGCGCGTTCCATGCCGATCGACAAAAATGGTCGGATCGATGGGGCTGCGTTGAAAGAAATGCTCGTCGAGATGAGTGCGAACGGGGACATAAAGCGCTTAAAGGCCCTGTATTTCGTCAGCTATTTTTCAAATCCATCGTCCCGCAGCCTGACGGAAGAAGAAAAGAACACGATTGCCGACGTGCTGACCGCGCAAGGTTTATGTCTGCCGGTCATCGAGGATGGAGCGTACCGCGAACTCTATTTCCGCGAAGCCTGCCCGGCAGCGAGTGTGTTGAGCCTGTCCTCGTGGAGCGCATTTCCGAAACTTTATCTAGAGACATTGACAAAGCCTTTCGCGACCGGCTTGAAGGTGGGCTATGGTTATTGCTCCGATCGGATCTGGCTGGAAAAGATGTTACACGTCAAAGGCTGTCACGATTTCGGCACGGCGAATTTAAATCAGGCGATTTTTGAGCGAGTCCTGTCCAACGGCGGATATGTCGGCCAACTTGCGAAAATTCGGCCGCATTATGAACGGAAAATGCGTTGTCTGAACGATGCCTTGGTGACCGAAGGGCTGCCGCAACTCGGCTGGCGCTGGAGCATTCCCACTGGCGGCCTGTATCTTTGGCTGGAAGCGCCGTCTGCTTTGGATACCGCGACCGACTCGGCTTTTTGCCATGCCTGCATTCGCGAAGGCGTACTCTACGTGCCGGGCGATTTATGTTTTGGCGATAACGCCCCGCGAAATTTCGTACGCCTGAGTTTTGGCGTTCTAAACGAAACGGACCTTGTTGAGGCAGCGCGACGGTTTGTGACGGTTGCGCGGCGATTGGGATGAATCTATTGCATTCGGAAATTCGGCCTTGGAAGCTGTGAACGAAATGGCCTAACTTGCGGTCATTCCTATGAAAATTTGCTGCATCGGTGCTGGTTATGTGGGCGGTCCTACTATGGCAATGATTGCCCTCAAGGCTTCTGACATCGAAGTGAACGTCGTCGACATGAACGCCGCCCGCATCGCGGCTTGGAATTCCGATACGCTTCCGATCTACGAGCCTGGCTTGGATGATGTGGTCAAGCAGTGCCGTGGCAAAAATCTGCATTTCAGCACCGACGTCGCCGGCGGTATTCAAAAAGCGGATATCATCTTTGTGTCCGTCAACACGCCAACCAAGACGTACGGTGTGGGCGCCGGCAAGGCCGCGGACCTCCGCTACGTCGAATCTGTTGCCCGCATGATCGCGGATGTGGCAACGTCGTCTAAGATCATTGTTGAAAAATCGACCATCCCGGTTCGCACTGCCGAAGCGATCAAAACGATTCTCGCGGCCAACACGCGCGGCCTGAAATTCTCCGTGCTTTCGAATCCCGAGTTTCTTGCGGAAGGCACGGCGGTGGCCGATTTGCTCAGCCCTGATCGTGTGCTGATCGGTGGCGAACAAAGCGCGGAGGGGCAGGCGGCGCTGAAGACCCTCGCCGACGTTTACGGCCGCTGGGTGCCGCGCGAGCGTATTATCCTAACCAACCTCTGGTCTTCGGAACTTTCAAAGCTGGTGGCCAACGCGTTTCTCGCGCAGCGCATTTCGTCGATTAACTCCATTTCCGCGCTTTGCGAAGCGACCGGCGCAGACGTGGACGAAGTCGCCAATGCCATCGGAAAAGACAGCCGCATCGGCCCCAAATTTTTGAAGGCGTCTGTTGGTTTCGGTGGCTCGTGCTTTCAGAAAGACATTTTGAATCTTGTGTACCTTTGTCAGCACTTTGGCCTGCCCGAAGTTGCTTCGTACTGGGAGCACGTGGTGCAGATGAACGATTTTCAAAAGCGCCGTTTTGCCTCGAGAATTGTCGATTCTCTTTTCAATACCGTCGCCGACAAGAAAATCGCTGTGCTCGGTTTTGCCTTTAAAAAAGACACGAACGACACGCGCGAGTCCGCGGCGATCAATGTCGTGCGCGATCTGCTTGCGGAACAGGCCAACGTAACCGTGTATGACCCAAAAGTTCCCGCCGCCGAAATCGTTTCCGATACACTCGGCAAGGGTAATTCCAATCCACGTTTGTCGGTGGCTTCGAACGTCTACAAAGCCTGCGAGGGCGCGCATGCTGTCGCGATCGTGACCGAATGGGACGAGTTTAAAAAACTCGATTTCGAAAAAATCTACGCGGGTATGATGAAGCCGGCCTTCATTTTCGACGGCCGCAACATCGTCGATCTCGCCCAGTTGCGCGCCATTGGTTTCCGCGCCTTCGGCATCGGAAAATAGGTCTGGCAAGGGCTACACCGCAGGTGCGGCCCAACGTATTCAACTTTCCGGTACAACCGGGATCAGGTTGCTCGTGACTTGTTCGCGGCTACGGTGCGCATACTTGAGCCATTTGCGAAGTTTCCAACGCCGGTACATGATCATGCCTCGCAGCCATTCCTCGATCATCATGGCGATCCAGATTCCCGGCAGGCCCCATTTCAATCGGAGGCTGAAAAACCACGCGAGCGGTACGCCCATAAACCATTGTGAAATCATGGCGACCTGCACAGGGAACCGCGCATCTCCTGTGGCGCGAAGCGCATTGATCACGACAATATTGAAGACCCGGCCCGGCTCGTAGATGATCGACAGCCGCAAAAGCAATACACCGCCCGCGATGATCACAGGGTCACGTGAGAACAGGCCGAGCATCGGTTTGGCGAACAACGCCACCAGTACAATTGCCCCGGTGGCGATCAGCAGGCCCGTGCGCAGGCTCTTCATGACTTCGCGATATGCGTGCTCAAACTCCCCCGCGCCGATCATCCGCCCGATGAGGATTTCCGTGCCGAGTCCGAGCGAAACGCTGAAAAGAATGACTAGGCGTTGCACATTCTGGGTGTAAGTCATCTGCGCGAGGCTTTCTGAGCCGAGTCGGGAGGCGAAACTGGTTATAACCATCAATGAGAGCCAATAGCTCATGTGTTCACCGGCGGCGGGCAGGCCGATGTGGAGGATGCGTTTGATTCGTCCGAGCGGAAGCTTTACGAAGTCCGCCGCGCGCAACTTGATGTGCAGACGACGCTCGAGCAGAGTCCAAAGCGCGATGGAAGCTGCCACACGACTGAAGACACTGGCCAGCGCGACGCCGGGCACGCCCATCTTGGGTGCACCCAAAAGGCCGAACAGGAGCACGCAGCTCACCGCGATGTTGATCACGTTTTGCACCAGCGTGACCACCATGGCGTCGCGCGTATGTCCGTGGGCGCGCAGGGAGGCGCCGATGGAGCTGTTGACCGCCTCCATGAACAACGAACCGCCCATCATAGCCAGAAACGGCTGCGCGTAGATCATGAGATCGCCCGGTAGTTGCATGAACCTCAGAAGAGGCGCGGCAAAGAGGTAGGCGATCAGGCTGCAAACGATGCCGACCCAAAGATTCACTGCGATGGCGGTGCCGACGATTTTTTTTGCACCAGCCGCATCGCCTCCACCGACGTGGTGCGTAATGACCACGCTTGCGCCGATGCCGATGAAATTGAAACAGATCAATGCCAGGACGACGAACTGATTGGCCACACCGAGCGCGGCGACTGCGCCATCGGAAACATGGCTCACCATAAACGTATCGACCGTGCCGATCAAGATGCGCAGGGTCTGTTCAACAAAAATCGGCCAGGCGATGGCGAGTAGAGTGGGCTGGGTGCTGGACGTGGTTGGCTTCACTTTGCGTCACGTGCTATCACTCCGTGACGGCCATCCCGTAAAGCGGATTAAGAGTATAACGTTAGCGTTATTCTCTTGAGTTTGGTTGCCGAGACGCTGAACGACGCAACTCGCGCGCAAGGAACCACTGGGGTTCTACTTTCGCGACCAGAGGCGCAGCGACGAGAGCAGGAAATCCTCCAGCGCGGCGGATTCGTTCAAATTGACCCGCAACAGGCCAACGGCGTGCTCCAGTTTTTCGATCGACGCTGTCAAGGCGCGGCGCGTGGTGCCGTCGTCGTTGTTCAGGCGTTCGAGGGCGAAGGCGCGGGTGGCGTGTTCGATTTCGATGAAGAGTCGAGAGCGGAGGCCATTGGCGATCCCGGTTTCAATCGCGACTTGTTCCTCATCGGACAGCTCGGCGGGAAGTTTCTCCTTTTGCGCCTTCCAAACTTCGCCAGTCGCGAAATCGAGGATGGCGCCGAATCGCGAAACCAGTCCATAGGTGCAAAAAATCGAGGCGGCCGCGGCTTTTTTGTCGGCGATGCCGGCGCGCAATTGCGCGAGCCAGCCGCGGTAATCGCTCAGCCATGCGCTCCATCCGTCGGGTGAGAAACCCGCGGTATCGGTTGGAAAACGGAAATGAAGGCAGCGGCTGCGGATCGTGGGCAGCAAGGCGTAGGGCCGCGTGGTGATAAGCAGGAGCGAAGTGTTGGCCGGCGGCTCCTCGAGGGTTTTGAGAAAAATATTGGCAGCGGCCACGTTCATGCGATCGCACTCGTGGATAACGGCGACCTTGCGCGGGGCGACGGTGGGCGAAACCTGGACTTTGCCGATGAGATCGCGCGTCGCGTCGGCGGAAATTTGGCGCATTTTGCCGGTTGGACGAAGCGCGAAGAAATCCGGATGCTGCTCGGGCGCGTAGCGGGGCGCATCCATGCCGGGCAAACCGAAGCCGCCGCCAGCTGTGTCGCCGGTGTTGAGCAACCGGTCGGCGAGGGCGAGGGCGACGTGCTGGAGCGTTTCGATGTCGTCGCCCGTCAGCAGCAGACTGTGCGAAAGACGGTCCCGTTCGATGGCGCGCTCGATCACGAGGACTGAGGGCGTGCCGGCAACGGCGGCGGGCCAGGGCATGGTTTCTGCCGATGACATCGAATGCGGCGGAGACGCGGCGCTGGCGGCGGTTAGGCCTTGACCGTGGTTCGCCTTGCGGCTTTGCGGGCGGGCTTGGCGGTTTCGACCAAACGTTCTTGCACGGCGGCCCAGACTTGTTTCGCGATGGCGGCTTCCTTTTGCGTGCCATCGATGACGACGAAGCGTTCCGACATGCCTTTGGCGAGCACGAGGTAGCCGGCGCGAACTTTTTCGTAGAAATCGATATTTTCGCGCTCCATGCGGTCGGGCAGGTCGCTCGCACGTTGGCGAATACGGGCCAGGCTGACTTCGGTGGGAACGTCGATCACGATGGTGAGATCGGGCATGACATTGCCGACGGCGAAGCGGTTGATCTGATTGACCGGGCCCATGGCGAGGTTGCGTCCAATGCCTTGGTAGACCGTCGAGGAATCGAGGTAGCGGTCGCTGAGCACAAAGGCACCGCGGAGCAGGGCAGGGGCGATGACTTCACGGACGAGTTGGGCGCGCGCTGCGGCGAAAAGAAGGAGCTCGGTCTCGGCGCACATTTCGTCGCCCTTGGAATTGTGGACGATGATGTTTCGGATCTGCTCGCCGATTTCTGTGCCGCCGGGCTCACGGGTGGAAACGACGTCGACCTTGGCCTGTTGGAGGCGCTCGGCGAGGTGCGCGATTTGCGTGGATTTTCCACTGCCTTCCGAACCTTCAAATGAGATGAGTTTGCCGAGAGCTTTTTGGTCTTTGAGAGGCATGATGGGAAACTAGGAGAATTATTTGGTGGTAGCGAGAATGGATTCTGCAGCGCGGGCCTGCACATCCAAGAGGCAAAAAAACCAAAGCCCCGGGAGCAACAGCATTCGCACGCGGTCTGCACTTCATCCGCCAAAACGAACATCTCGCCGCGCATGCTTTTCCATTGAATGCTCCGCCCAAACGCTCCAACTCTTCACGTAATCTTTTTCAATGAATCTGTTTTTGCCTCTTCTCGCCACGACCAACCCCATTCAGGTTTTCATGCGTTGCGACGCCGCCGGCCAGGTCATCACGGTGGGTTTGTTGATTGCCAGTCTCTTTGCCTGGACCGTGATGATCGGAAAACATTTCGAGCTGAAACGCCTGCGTCTGCTCAACCACTCGTTTGAACAACGCCTCCGCGAAGAGCGTGCGGTGCTTCAGCTTCCCGAATCGTTTCGCGGCAAACGCGTGATTCCCTACGGCGACCTGTTTGCCGACGCGATCGAGGCTTACTGGCGCGCGGAGGCTCTGGCGAAGGAACGTGGAGACACAGCGGTTCGCACGCGCTTGGAGCACGCGGAAAACGCCCTGCAACGCGCTCTTGCCCGCCAGACGCTTCGCTACGAATCGAGCATGGTGTTTCTGGCCACGCTGGTCTCGGGCGCGCCGTTTCTCGGGCTGCTTGGCACGGTTTGGGGCGTCATGGAAGCCTTTACCGCCGTATCGATGTTGCAAAACGTCGGTATCCCCGCGCTCGCCCCCGGCGTTTCGGCCGCGTTGCTCACCACGATCGCCGGCCTGATTGTCGCGATTCCCTCGGTCTTTGGTTACAATTACCTTCTCGCCAACACGAAGGTCATGATCACCGAACTGGAAAACTACGCCAGTTCCCTCGCTGATCGCATCGAACTCGAATCGCAGTAATTGCCGAGCTAGTCACAACCGCTAAATCATTTCATCATGGCTCGCAGTTTCAGACGTCAACGTGCCGCCCATCCGATCGCGGAGCTCAACGTCACCAACATGATCGATCTTGGCTTCACGCTGCTGATCATTTTCATGACCGCGGCAAGCGTCAGCCAACAGGAGCAGTCGATTAACATTAATCTGCCCCAACATTCAAAGACACTACAACCCAAGCCCGATAAGGACACAAAGTTTGTCACGGTTGCGATCGACAATAAGGGGGCGTATTACATCGACGGCGCCAACGTTACGTGGGCCCGTCTTTCCGAACGTCTGCATGACCTCGGGTTGTCCTCGAATCCCCCGGTTATTCGCATCCGCGGCGACGCCAAGGTGGTTTACGAAAAAATCGTCGCCCTCATGGACGAGTTGCACAAAAACAATCTGAGCAAAATCAGTTTCGACACCCAGGTGAAGGATTGAAGGTAAGAAAAATCCGTTCGACGCGTCATCCCACTGCCCGCCATGAACGCCCGTTCACCCGCCGCCTTCGCGCTTTCGATATCGCTGCATGCACTCTTTGCGGCGGCGATGTTTTTTGCGGCCTATGCGATGAGGGACGAGATCACAAAACCGGCGAAGACCTTTGAACTGGTTGCTGGGCCGGGCGACAACTATCGCGCTACCGAGGCGCCCGCGTTGGGCAGCCCCGAAGGCACGAAAGTCGAGATGCCAAATCTTCCTCCGCTGCCTCTGCCGCCCGCTCCGACGCCGCCCGCGCCCGAACCTGTTGTCTCTGCCCAGCCTGAGCCGTCGCCGGTGGAAGCTGTTCCGCCACCGAAAGAGACTCCGGCTCCGGTGCCACCCAAGAAAACTCCGCCCAAGCCGGAACCTTCGCCTATTGCCAAGCCGGAACCCAAGAAACCCGATCCCGTGGTCCCCGACCTGAACCGCACGATCAAACGGACCCAGAATAAGATCGCGTATCAACAGAAGAAACAGCGTGACAAAGAAGCCAAAGCCGCCAAGGCAGCGGAAGCCGCAGCCGCGCTCAAGGCCAAGCAGGCCGAAATGGCGGCCCGTCTAAAAGCCGCCCAAGCGGGCGTAGGAGGGCAGAGTGGTCTCAAGAAAATCGACGCCAAAGGCATCGCTCAAGGCGTCGTCGGCGGCTCTGTCAACAATACGAAAGGAGGGGCTGGAGGCACGGCTTTGAGTCGTGAAGAACAGGACCTGCTTCAGACTTATCTCACCTTGCTCAAGCTGCGCATCCGCGAGAACCATGAAATACCGACGGGCTTGAGCGACAATCTGGTCGCCCGGGTGGAAATTTATGTGGCGGCGGATGGAAGCATTCCTAAGTCCAAGATTGCGAAGTCCTCCGGCAATGCCGAATACGACGCATCCGCGCTGGCGGCAGTGAGAAATTTCAGGTCGGTGGGCCCCCGCCCCGACGGCAAAGGCAGCAGTTTCACCTTTGACCTGAAAATGAATGACGAGGATTAAAAAGTCCTTGCATTCCCGGCAGAAACTTTGATTTTCCACACCCTCACGTTGGTTACGGGCTCGTAGCTCAGTTGGAAGAGCGCCTCAATGGCATTGAGGAGGTCGTCAGTTCGAACCTGATCGGGTCCACCAACGCACGGCGGAAGAGGGCATTGAAGGGAGCGGCGCTTTTGTTGGCCTAGGCTAACACCTTATTCTGAGCATGCTTGTGGCCCAATCTGAACCACGCCCTGCGGTGTGCCAGATCTGTCTTTTGCGGGTTTGCGCAGCGGCGGGCTCGGCCTATGTTTAAAGCGTGCAATCCAACTCCGATCATGTCGCTACCTTGGAAACGATGGTGCCGCCCAATTGCGGAGTCAGCTGCACGTGTACGGGAGAGGAGCGAGGCGGTTGTGAACTTTTTCGCTGGGTGATGGAATCGCGGAGCGGGTGTCGGGACGGTGTCTCGAGCGCATTATTCGCCTCTTTGCCCGCGCCCAAAACTGCGGAAGTCTACGGTGTGCGATACGCGGTTTTTGAACGGCCCGACTTTGGCCAATTGCTCGTGACGCGTTATGGCTGGCCATTGCTTCGGGCGCTGATGCCGGACCGGTGGTATGCGGAAGGAAAATTTTGGCGGAACGGCGAGCGCATGGGTCAATCAACGGGAACTGTTTACCGTTATGGCGTGAAGGAAGAAAATGGCGCGACGAACGATTTTGTGATCAAGGTCAGTCGCTACGCGCAGGATGTGCCATTTTATGCGAGCGCGACCTTTCTCGGCCGGTTCCCGGAATCGGTGGTGGCCTCGCTCCGTTTCAACAATCCCTTTGAAGAATTCGGGCGTCTCAACCGTTTGCGTTCTAGCAAACAGGGTCCGCGGCTGTATACAAAACGCCCACTGGCGATTTATAGCCCGCCGGAACAGCTTCAGCTTTGGCAACATGGTCGCGGGGAAAGCGCGGCTGAGATGGAAAAACAAGCGGTCGCGGGATTTCAGGAAACAGGACGAGTGCGAATCGAACTCGATCCGTTGCGTTCCTATTATTCCCTCTTTGGATGGGTTAAGGGTGTGGATGCAAGCACGCTTTTTCAGGCCGGCCAGCTGTCTGAGGCGGACATGCTGCAACTGACGGAGGACAGCATTGCGGACTTGATGGCCCACGGAATGATCGTATTGGACCACAAACCTGCACACCTTATCCTTCGTCCCAAGGCGAACGGAGCCGGTTGCCTGCGCCGACCGGATGGCCGCATTGTTTATGCATTGGTCGATTTCGAATTGTTGGCCGACCTGCCGGCAGCGGAAAAAAGCAGGGTGGGTAACATATAAAAATTCCAAACGCCGTCAGGCGCCATGTTAGCGGCACTGCGGGGAGCCCACGGCGAAACACCGCAAGCTCCCCAAAGGTTGCCAAACCAATTTCAATCGTTTTCGGTCACGAGGAAATTTTTGAACTGCCACGGGTCCTGGGTATCGATGTTGGGTAGGTTGAACCGGTCAAACGCCCGATATGAGTCCTTCAACGGCGTCCAATCGGAAGGGGTTGAAATGAATTCTCCGAGATAGGGCTTGGCGACGCGCAGGATGAAGTCGTGTGGCAAATCATCCGGCACGCAAAATCCACACTGTGGATTTTCCAGCATCCAGAGGATTCCAGAAACAATTCCAATCGCCACTTGCACCGTGGTGGCGTTTTGGTGCGGCACGAGGCGGCGGGCTTCCCGGATGCGGAGATGGCTTCCTGTCCACCAAGAGTTGTAAGGATGACCCATGAGGAGTGCGCCCAGGAGATCGGAACCCTCGGCGATGTCGTCGTTTAGAATCCTGTGATTTGGCGCTAGTCGGTAGTTTTGTCCCCGAAGTTCATGCAGGGATGCGACTGCACTGTCGCAGGGGCAATAGGCATAGTGAACCGTGGGGCGGTAGACCGCCTTGCCATTTTCCCAAACGGTCAGTTTGTCGGAAATCGTGAAGGCTTCGCCGTGGCGAATGAGCATGCCGACGATTGTGTCGTGAGGGACCCACGAGCGAACCCAAGTATTCATACCCATGCGCGAGATACAAATCTGGTTGCAGGGGCCGTCCGCGTGTTGGTGCGCGAAGGCAGGCAAGGTCCGTTCATGAGTGCCCCAGCCGAGTTCGGCGGTGGTGGTGCCTTCTTCGCGGAAACCTTCGACGCTCCACGTGTTCACGAATTCGTTGGGGCGTTTTGGGATGTTGGTGACCTGAGTATCGCGCTCGGCGCAGTGGATTACCCGGACGTTTAGCCGCGCCGCGAGTCGATTGAACGAGCGCGAGTTGATGAGGTCGATTGTTTCTTCGGCCGCTTGTCCGTCTACCTTGCCGTCCTCGATCATCCGGCGAGCGATATCGAGCAGTCCTTGCCGGGTAAAATGAGAAATCAACCCAGGGTTGGCGCCATGCTCGATAACGGCGGTTGGGCCTTTTTCAGTCCAATTCGCCACCATTTGACGAAGCTTCATATGGCGCCAATATAAGGTTCGCTCCGTGGGATGTTTTGCCCCTGCTCCATCGTAAGGATCCCACAGCTCAACCGACGCATTGGTGTAAAGTACGCCATGTTCATGGCACCACTGAACCAATGCACAGGTGTCAATATTCCAGGCCAGATCGATCAAGAGGTCGCCTGCGCCCAAGCGATTTTCAAGAATGCGAGCCATGTTTTCAGGAGTGATTCGCTCCCGTTCGAATCGCACGCCGCTACCGCTCCACGCAGCCAGCTTCGACCTGCGGTCCTCGAAATCCAGGATGGTTATGTTGTTTGCACGGATGGGGACGTGTTTAAGGATGAGAGGGAGGGCGCATTCGGCGACTGCACCGAAACCGACGACGAGGATCTTGTTGAGAGTATGAATCATGATAGCATTAGATTGTAACAATGTTGGATATAATGGTTGGTTTGCGTCATGAAGACGGCTTTGCCGTTCACGCGCAGCGGATAGCGTGGAAACGATTGCGCAATTGTCCGACTCGCTTGAGCGGTGGAACGGCGCGTTTACAGGCCATGCAGACACGAAAGTGTCTGGGCCGGCCCAAAAGGAACCTGTCTCAACCAGTTATCCTGGGGAATCGTGAATCCCGGCAATGCCCTGGAAGCCGATTTCCAGCAGGAGATAGGTTGTCTGATGGCGGATACAGAGATTGGTTAGCATTGCGACATTTATAAACCAAACGAGACGCCCAAACTCATCTGCCCACGCCTGCGAGAGTTAATTTTCATGGTTTGTTTGTTTTTAAATGTTAGGCAAGGGAGGGACGTTCGCTCGCGAGTGCGATCGGTGCGTGACGTTTGAGCACCTTCTGGAAGAAGAGATTATTCGGAATTCGGAGGGTTCCTCCGTCCGCGGTGCGCAGCGTCGTATAAACCAGATTCAGGTCGACAACCTTGCCGAGCACGGGATCGTCGCCCACGATCTCGATCTGGTCATCGAGTTCGAAGGGACGAAACACTACGATCAAAAGCGAGGCGAGCATGTGGCTCAGAATGCTCCACATCGCCACGAAGCCGATGGCGACGAGGCTCAAGACAGCGCCCAGCAACGACCACACTCCCTGGAGATCGATGCCCATCGCGAAGAGGACTCCGGCCACTGCGATTCCAATAATCGTCCAGCGCACTGCGCCGACCGCAATCCGCGTCCGGACGGGAGTCATCAGGCGCGGTCGAGGCCGGACACGGCGTCTGCTAGCGAGCAGATAAACAATCATGGCGACCGCAACCAACAGAGTCGCTGGTCCGAGGTGGAAACGCTGAAGGTACGAAGTGAAGGAGGTGAGTGCCTGCATGATGTTTTTGGGCGGCTGCGACCGCGTTGTCGATAGCGATAGTTTTTGTTGAGATTCCCCTCGACGGGAATGGGCCTGCGTTTAACGCAACGAGGTAAACGCCAGGGGCGCCGGCAGGGCATTGTCGGGAGTCGGAGGCGCTACCCGGCGAATCTTCAATTCGCGGATGCCGCCGGGAGTGGCCCATCTTACGATGTCACCTTCCCGGCAACCAATGAGCGCGGTGCCGATGGGCGAGAGAATGGAAAGGCGCTTCTCGTCCACGTTGGCCCTATCGGGGAACGTGATGACGTAGTCCTCGACCTCGCTGGTGGCGAGATCTTCGAATTCAACGCGGGATTCCATTGTCACGACGCCTGCTGGAGCTCCTTCGGCGTCGATGATGAAAGCCCGGTCGAGTTCGTTTCTGAGATTTTTCAGCGCGCCGTTTGCATTCGAATAAAGTGCCGCGGCAAGCAGGAGGCGGAGTTTGGAATTATCTTCGCGAGTGATATAGATAGGAGTGTGATTCATGATATTTTTTGTGGTTGTGCAGTCGCATTCCGGGCCGGAATGGCCAGGCTTGCGGACTGGGAGGTTGCGGTTGGTTAGTTGGCCAGAACCGAGACCGTGGGGGCATCGGTGACTGCGATGGGGATGCGCGCGGTCGCCGGAAATTTTTTCGACGTATCCCATTTGTCGACGGTGATGAGTTCGGAGCTCAGGTCATCCGTCTTTAGGAGAATGTGGTTGGGAAAAAGCGCGTCCGGTGTGCGTCCTGGATTGAGATAGAGTGTTGGCTCCGTCTGTTCGCACCAGTGAATTGGATCGTGCACATGTCCAGAAAAGACGACGCGCGGAGCGTAGCGCCGAGCGGGACCGAGCAGATCTGGATCGCCGGCGTCGCGGCCGCTCGCGCGAGTTGCCACCAAAGTTTTGGCGGGAGGAGCATGGACGACCCAGAGGTCCGCTTTGCCTCCTTTCGGGCGCGTGGTGCAGCCGATATTGAGCAAGGAAATGCCATCGAGCGCGACGCGCTGCCCGTCGGTCCACACCTTCGGACTTGCGAGAGAACGAAGCCAGTAGGCGGGCGTCCACCGCTCGGCTTTCGCGTCCCACTCGAGATCATGATTGCCGCTGCACAGGCACATCGGGTGCGGATATTCGTTGATCCAAGTGGAGACCCAATCGATCTGCTTCTGCTGCGAAGTGGCGTCAGACAGGTTGAGCAGGTCGCCCGACATCACGAGAAGATCGTGGGGTGGGGCATTGTTGGGCAGCCAGTCGAACCAGCGTTTATTGAAATGAAAATCGGTAACGTGGAGAATAATCATGGTGGAATCCAGTTTGAGGCCGCGCCGAAAGTCGTGCGGTGACGACTGCGGGCGGGAGTTGTTTTGGAACAACCACGCGATTGTGCGGATTGTGTTTGTTATACGCGGGACCGCCGGAATCCGGACGCGCCGCGGCGCGTTAACTTATCGTATTTGCCCGGTGGCCGCGCCCTTGGTCGGTTTTCGCGGAAAAATTCGCGCCGACCTCAGCTCGCGGTCCCGGGTCGAGCCGGGAAGATACGCAAGGCCAAGCCTCCCGCCATTTGCGGGCGGGCGCAGAAAATATATTTCTGATGCGTGTTCGGGTTCAAGATAACGCCACCCTGCGGCGGAAATATATATTGTCAAGCGACGAAGCCGTTCTTTTTTCGCATTCGTGCCTGCGTAGTGGAATAACGAATACGCCGGACTTTCGTGCTTCGCCAGATCAACGCATCCCGAGCCGCCAACGAAGCGCGCCGAACGCAATCAGCTCCGTTTGCGAGGGACTTTGGAAAGCGCCCTGGAGTCGGGGATGGAGGCGATGATGCGTTGTAATTCCGGGCGGATCTGCCGCAGCTCGCGGAGGTGGATGTCTGAAAGGCGTTTGATCATGGCCTCGCCTTTAGGCGTTAGCTCTAGTTCGACCCGGCGGCGGTCGGAAGGCGCCTCGATGCGGCGCACGAATTTTTTTTGAACCAGGCGATCGACCAGACCCACCGTGCTATGATGCTTGAGAAATAAATGCTCCGCGAGGTCGCCGATGGAGGCATTGCCGGGACCGCGAAATCCCTTGATTGAGAGCAAGGCTTGGTGTTGCTGCGGCGTCAGGCCCGCGTTCCGGGCGGCGTTCTGACTAAACGCGAGAAACCGACGAAGCGCGTAGCGCAGTGACGCGAGCACCTGATAATGTGTTTTGGCTGCGGGAGAGGGAGTCGTGGGCATGACAGTGAACGTGCGATCAAACCCGCCCGGGCAAAATAGACAATCCCTTGATCAACCGTCCACCTGTCGTCGCGCACCGAGCCAGGCCAGAACCGAGGACACCGAAGCCCAAAGCGCAAATATAATGGTCAACCAGAGCGTGCTATGAGCGATCCACCACTGGGTCAGCGATCCCGCATCGAGTCCACTGAACGCAGCGCGCTCCACGGAGAATACCACAGTGATGCGAAAGGCGTCGAGGGGGTTGGCCATGAGCGCCGCGACCCAGAGATCGGGATGTTCCTGCGTGGCTGAACCACCCGCCACCGCGATCAACAGCAAGTCAGTGCCGAACAAAAAAACAAACCAAACAGCGACCGCGACGATGAGGCCGCGCACTTGATCGCGGATCCAAAGTCCGATGGCGAGGCCGGCCAGACTGCACACGGCACTTACGCCGGCGGCCCCAAAGGCGGCCACAAGTAATTCCGACGAACCGCCGCTAAGGAACACCGTCGGAAGCGCCAGCAAACCGGCGGCGGCTACGACAATCGTGACGAGGGCAACGGCTTTGCCAGTCAGCCAGGGACCGATGCCCGAAGGCAAGCCGACCAGCCACGTAAATTCCTCGGCTTCGGCCTGGGCCGAACTAAGTCCAAGTAACAAGGTCGAGAGGGAAACTGCATAGAGCACGGCGTGAAGCAGCCACCAGGAGGCGCCCCGTGCAAGAGAGTCGCCGGGCGTCAAAAGAGGGAGAAAACCGGCGACGAGGACGAGCAGAACATGCGCGTGGAGAAAACGGTTGAGACGATGGCTCAGGAATTCGCGGCGGGCGGCCGCGCGAGCGACGGTGTGGCTGGCAGGAAGCGAGCGTACGGCGTACATGGCATTGGCTAGTCGCAGGCGATCAATTTGGCGGAAGGCGGTTGTTCGGCAGCAGATGAATCGAAAAATGCATCGCGCAAACGGTTCGGCTGGATCTCACGAGTGCAGCGGCCGTTTTCGACCAAAAGGCAACGATGGGCTTTGCCCTCCCATTCTCCGAGGAGATGAGTAGCGACCAAAACTGTCCGGCCTCGCGCTGCTTCGCTGGAAAGGAATTGTTGAAGCCGCATTCTCCACTCCGGATCGAGGCTCAAGCCGGGCTCGTCGAGCAAAAGAACAGGAGCCTCGGCCAGGACGAAGACCGCCAGGGCGAGTCGCTGCCTCAGACCTCCGGAAAGTTTGCCGGTGGGAACGTGTTTGAACTCGAATAACCCCCAGCTTTCCAGCGCGGCCAGACTGGCATTTTTATTGTGGTCGCGCAGCTGGCCATAAAAGTTCGCGACCTGCGCCGCCGTCAACCGTGGGTGAAAGCGGGGGGCTTGAGGTAGAAACGACAGATGAGCGAGGGCTTCGCTCCTGGCCGTTTTCATGTCGTGTCCGGCAATGGCGATCGTGCCGCCATCGGGTTTGGCAAGACCGGCGAGCAGCCGCATGGCGGTGGTCTTGCCCGCGCCATTGTTGCCGACCATCAAAGTGATGGCTCCTGGTTCGGCATCGAAATCGAGACCGGTGAGCACGGCCTTCGAGCCAAATGATTTTCGCAGATTACGAGTCAGGATCATGGCTCTTTGGTTGCTTTGACGAGCGGCTTTGGGTCGATTACTCCGGGCAGGGTCGCAAGATTGAGGCGGCTGTGGATCAGCCGCAGCAGCCTCTCTCCAGGACTGGCGGAAAGGAGACCGATGGCGGGAAAATTGCGGCGCCATTGACCGAAAAGATCGGGTTCGCGATGGGGTAGGTCGGCGATGCCGTCGCGATTCAAATCGATAGTCAGGGCGTCATCCCAGTGATTGCCGCGCCCGTCGACCGCCCACAGGTTCGCGCCATTGGCGCCATTTGTCTCAAGCGGATGGATGTTGTTGGTGAAGATGTTTTCGAAAATCTGGCTGTCCGCGGTACTATCGCTCATGCGAAGACCGACATAATTGCCAGCGATGCGATTGCCGTGGATAACATCGTGATTTCCATTTTCGACGTAGAGACCGACGGTATTCCCTTCGATCGTGTTGTTTTCGATCCGTGTGTCGTCGATTGCCTGAAGCAGAAGTCCGTACGCGCGATGGCTGCGATTGGAGACGAAAAGATTGGCTCGCAGGAGAAGCTTTTTTGAAAACATCAGCGCGGCGCCAGCGGCGTTTTCGGAGAAGCGATTTCGCTCAAACACGTTTTCGTCCGAATACATGTAGTGCAGACCGTAACGCACATGCGTGATGAGATTTTCCACAACGTGCGTTTGCCGGGTGAACGAAAAATAAATTCCGTCGCGCGTGCCCTTGATCGTATTGCGACCGATAAAATGGCCCGAGGAATTCCAGAGGTGAATGCCATTGCCTCGGGCGTCCTGTGATACGACCACGTCGCAGAATTCTGCGCTGGCCACATCGTTCGTTTTCAGGCCCGAGGAAACCGGATCGGCGATCACCTCGCCCAATGCGCCATCACCGAGAATGACGTTGTCGACGATTCGGCAATCATTGGCACCGCGCACGTACACACCGTGAAGCATATCAAAAATACGATTATTGCGGATCACCGCTCTTGCTCCTGTGATATGGATGGCCGCGACGTCCTCGGACAGGTTGCGCCCCGAACCGCGAACAATAAACCCTGCAATTTCGACATCGGCGGCGCGAATGGAGATCACGTTACTTTTCCCGTTGCCGCGCAAAACAGCCCCTTGTGCACCGAGTAAATGGACTGATTTGGCGATAACAAAAGGTCCGTCATAATCACCCGCGGCGACGTTGAGGGTGGCGCCGGGCGCGGCAGTTTCGATCTCACGGCGCAGGCGATCACCGGCGGTTTCGGCGGCGGCGAAAGCCCGGACAAGGAAAAGGCAGTGCACCAGCCACAACCATTGGCGAAAGGCCTTCACGGTTCCTCCTTCCGCGAGCACCAGATTGCGACAATCACAAGCAGGAGAAACACGGCGAGTAAAAGGCCGCCTAAAAGAGGGGTGCTGGACTGCACGAAGTTCGCGATCTGTTGTTTGCCGATAAGGATTGGCGTGAAGGGCTTGATCGTCATCGGCGCGTGCGGATCGAGCGTGTGGCCGTAGGTATGCAGGCGATAGTAGAAATTCCCGATCGAGAAGATGCTGAAATACAGAAAGAGCGTGCCGAGGTCGATGAGGCTGATCATTCGGCCAATGGCGGCGGCGCGCAAAGCGAGCAGGCCGAAAATACCGAATGCGAACGGCAACCATTTCATCTCGACAAAGTCGGCCTCGGCCAGAGGTCGCATGCCGATGTAGTGGTTGAGCATGTTGATCTCGTGCAGATCCTGACCGCCGTTGCCTCCAACCAACTGGTAGGCGTAGATGCGAAGGGTGAGCCCTTCCTGGTATTGGGGGGCAACGAGTCGGATCTGCCAGAGCGGCAGGAACGCGGCCGAAATAATGGTCGCCGCCGCCAACAACATCAGGGCGCGTGAAGTCAGGTTGAGCGAACGGCGGAGAAAAAGATTCTCGCGTAGAAAAAACTCCTTCATGGCGGCTTCGCATTAAAACGCCGCGGGCAAAAACGCCCGCCCGCGGCTGGTGATAGTGGATGGTTTTACTTGGCGGCGTAGCCGGCGGGCTTCACCGCGAGATATCCCTGCATTTCCTGGTGAAGCGCTGAGCAAAAATTCGTGCAATAGAAGGGAAACACGCCGGGTTTCTTCATCGTGAGCCGAATCGTTTTGGTTTCGCCCGGATCGATAATCATGTTCACGTCCTGCTCGACGATGCCGAGTCCATGAATCATGTCGGGCGTTTGCTCGACGTTGGTGACATGAATCACGAGTTCGTCGCCCTCGTTGGCGTCGATTCGATCGGGTGTGAAGTGACTGCGGATCGCGAGCATCTTTACCTCAACGACGTTGCCTTTGCGCGTGACGCCGGTGTCTTTTGCGTCCCAGACCGCGTTCGGATTAGTGTTCTCGGTTTTCGGATAAACCTCGATCGGTTTGATGGCATCGGCCTTCAGGATTTGCGCGAAATGCGGCTCAGGTTCGGTGAAGGTCTCATATAACATTTCCATTTTCTTGCCGGAAATATCGATCAACTGACTGTCTTCGGGTTGACCCGGTCCGACGGAAAGATGGCGGCCTTTGGAGAGTTTGTTCATGGCCACCAAATATTTTCCATATGGCTGCGTTGTGTCGCTGCCGCCCACAACCAAGTGACCGATACTATAATGAACCGGGATTTTATCGAGAACGGCTTTGTTTAGGTCGGCGCGCTCCTCGGTGCTCCACGGCGGCAGCTTCCATTTTGTCACGACGGACTCGATGAAGAGAGAGGTATATGCGTTGCCCTGTCCGTCATATTGAGTGTGCAGCGGGCCGAGGCCGACCGGGACTTCGCCTTCGAGCGCGCTATCGTGACGGATGACCGGCACGCCACGGAATTCGCCCTCAAAATCTTTCTTCTCGATTGCGGCGAGGATTTTTTGGAAATCGAAAACCGACGCCACCGGCTGAAGCTTGCCTGATGCTACGATCCAACGGCCGGACGGATCGGTATCGATCCCATGCGGCGATTTTGGCACGGCCAAATAGTAAAGCACGCCGGGAACTTTGGCCGGGTCGATGACGGGCACACCGTCCATCACGGTGGTCTGCCCGGCTTTCATCGCCGCTTCGGCAGCACGCCAATTCACCACAGCGGCGTAGTCGCGGTCCTTTTGGGTGGAGGTTGCCTCCAGTTGGTTGTGCGCCATCTCGCTGTTGTACGACGTCCAGAAAGCCCAGCCGTCACTCGGACCCTTGCCGGTGGAACCGAGGTCCCAATCGATCGGAGGCGTAAGAATCTGCCAGCCGACGCTCATTTCACCCGTATTGGAATCGACCTTGATGCCAGAAACCGAACCATTGAACTCCTTCTCATAGTCGGCGGGGTCGGCGTAGCGACCCTTGGGCAGAGGAACGGAGAAGCGCGTGGCGACCAGGACGTATTCGGTGTTGTTCGTTACGAAGGAAGAGCCGTGGTTGCCCATTGAATTCGGGATTGGACCTAGGATCTGTCTCGTCTTGAAATCGCGGAGATCGATGCGGGCAATGCGATTGTTGGCGTTGTCATTCACAAACAACCAACGGCCATCGTAGACGCCATTGGTTTTTGAAAGCCCCGGGTGATGCACATCGCCCCACGTATAATCGCCGAGCAACTTTTTCGATTCCTCGTCGTAGCCATAGCCGGTGCCCGGGTAGCGGCCGAAAACTGGAATCGTCGAAATGTGCCGCATCGAGGGAATCCCAGCCACGAAGACCTGGCCCGAATGACCGCCGGAATAGAAAAGATAATACTCGTCCTTCGCGCCTGGTGCCACATACGTGCGAGCGGCGGCCGAACTGGCATCCGCGTTCTTGTTTGAGGAGGAACTTGCGGATTTCCCGGGGGGATTGCAGCCAGCGAGGGAAAACGCTGCGACGGCCAAGCCGGCGGAAACAACGAATAAACGGGGTGGTTTCATGGTTGTGGTTGGTTCGTGTTGTTGGGACGTGGTTACTCGACAATCAATTCACCTTTCATGCCGACCTGTAGATGGCCGGGAAAGGCGCAGAGGAACGGGTAATGACCCGGCTGGGCGGGAGCGTAGAAGAGGATCGTGTCAGACTCCTTGGGCCCGAGGAGCTTGGTCGCAGCGAGCACGCGATCCTTGTACGAAGCCGGAATGTATTCGGTGACGGCGGCATTCATCGCCTCGGTGGCAAACGCGTTCAAATCGGTCCCGATCGTGAGCAACACCCAATTGTGGCCCATGGAGAACTTGGGCACCGTTCCTTCGTTCGTCAGGGTGAGGGCAAGGGCTTCGCCCGGTTTTGCGCGAATTTCCGTCAGGTTAAACTTCATCGTGTCATTTGCCGTGATCAGAACGGCGCGACCGCTGGCGGGTTTGGCGGATGTTTCCGATTTTGGCGCCGCGGATGGAGGAGGTTGGGCAGTCGTGTTATCGCTCTTGCTGCAGCCGGCAAGAATGCACAGGGAGAGAACTGAACCGCCAAGGAGGAGTCGTGTTGTTTTCATATCGTAGTGCGATATTAATACCGAAACAGTCTCGCAGCCTTGATCCCCGTCAAGTCGCCCTGAAATAATTCCTGGCCCTAAAAAACACCCCGCGTGCTTGACGCTCATCAAGGTGCGATGTCGTTTGCCCTGCCATAGTTCGAAAATGAAACTGCGTTTCTTCCTCTTCCTCGCCGCAATCCTTCTTTGTTTGTCCCCGGCGCGTATGCTGGCCGGCGAAAAAGTCTACGACGTCACAGGCGTGGTGCGCGCGCCTCTCGATCAAGAAGGGCAGGTTTCCATCGCCCATGACGACATCCCGGGACTAATGCCGGCCATGACGATGCGTTTTGACGTGATGGATTCGAAGGAAGCCGCGCCGCTCAAGGCAGGGGACCGCGTCCGCTTTTGGCTGCACGTCAAGGAGTCCGAGATGCGTGCTTCAGACTTCATTGTGACTGGCGCGGAAAAACTTTCTGGTGCCGAACAAAAATCGAAAGCAACGTCGACTCGCTTGCACGAGGGTGATTCGCTCCCGGAATTTTCCCTGGTCACGCAAAGCGGTAAGGCCATCACTGCGGCCAATCTCCGCGGACACTTCGCGGTGCTGACATTTATTTTCACGCGTTGCCCGCGCGTCGATTATTGTCCGGCGATGGCTTCCCGCTTCGGAGAATTGCAGAATGCGATAAAGGCCGAGCCGAAACTCACCGGTCGGGTTCAACTTTTGAGTATTTCTCTGGATCCCGAATACGACACGGCGGAAATATTAAAGTCCTATGGGGAGGCTCAACATGCTGACTTTGCAGTGTGGCAATTCCTAACGGGCAGTCACACGGAAACTTCAAGACTGACCAAAGCGTTTTCTGTCTTTGCCGAGCGCAATGGCGTGACAATCGACCACACCCTTTGCACGGCGTTGATTGATCCCTCCGGACGCGTGACCCACATTTGGCGGGGGAACGGCTGGAAGGCGGAGGAAGTGCTCAAGGCCTTGAACGATCATTAGCCTCACCAGCGCACCCTCGCGACCTGCATGACCGAGAGAATCGACAGCCGCCGGGTCGGCGTTGCGTGTCGGTTTTCCAGAGTTTCGTGTCGGCGAAATTGACAGATCTTCGCGTATTCAATCATGCAATACATCTGCGGAAGCGAGGAATTGTATGTGCAACTCTTGATCACAGAACCACGTAACAGAGTTGTTACGAAATGAAAAACCGCGGGGCACATGTTCTGCAGCTTTTTGGCGCGTCTTGATTCGTCAACGACACCACTATGAAAAATACAAAACCCAGTTACTTCCTCAAGGGCGCCGCCCTGGCGTTTTCCTTGTCGTGTGTCAGCACTGTGGCGCAGGCCAATAGCATTCATTTCCAAGCAGTTCTTTCTGGCGCGGCGGAGGCTCCGCCCAATGCATCGCCGGGCACCGGCTGGGCAGACGTGTATTTCGACGATGTCGCTCAGACGATGCAGGTGGTCGTCAGCTTTTCCGGACTGCTTGCCGGAACAACTGCGTCGCACATCCATGCCGCCACCGCGGCTCCGAATACCGGAACGGCAGGCGTTGCCACGCAAACGCCGACCTTCACGGGATTCCCAACCGGTGTGACGTCGGGCACGTACGATCACATCTTTGACCTCACGCAGACCTCGACCTTCAACGGCTCCTATGTCACCGCCAACGGTGGCACTGCCGCTGGCGCGTCGGCTGCATTGGAGGCAGCGCTCCTTGGCGACCGAGCTTATCTCAACATCCACAGCGGTCAGTTTCCGGGAGGAGAAATTCGCGGATTCCTGCACAATGTGCCGGACACAACGTCGACCCTTTTCCTTCTGTCCGCGGCGCTTGGCGGTATTGCTTATTTCGCCAAATGGCGCAGGATTGGCGTACCGGCCCAGACGCGCGCATGATTTGTCCCTGAGTTGTGTTTGCAGTTGTGTTCCTGGCGCATGAGCGCCACGAGGGACGATGCTCCGCATCGTCCCTCGTCCATGTATAGGCGGGGCAATGAGGGTGGGGCGCTTGTCACGTGAGCTCGTTCCGAAAACCAAAAGATCGCGGGGCCTTCGGCGAGATCAGGCGCGTACGGCCCAACGAAGTTTGGCGGAGGAGCTGCGTGGATTGGCCCGGCGTTCATCCGCTCCCGCGCGGATGATTTCGTCGTTCGTTGAAGAATAGATTCCGGAACGAAGCCCTTCGCGGAAGGCGTGCTTCACGCGGCGATCTTCACCGGAATGAAATGTGAGGATCGCGACGCGTCCACCGGATTTCAGGCAGGCGGGCAAATGCCGCAGGAACATATCGAGCGCGCCAAACTCGTCGTTCACCGCGATGCGGATCGCCTGGAAGACGCGCCGCACGCAATCATCGTCGCTCTCCGGATCGCGACGGGATTTGTGCAGATGGAGGATGGTTCGGATCGCGTCGGCCAGTTGCATGGTCCGGGTAAAAGGTTTTTCAACCCGACGGGCAATGAGTTCGCGGGCGAGCAACTCCGCGCGGGGTTCGTCGGCGTTCTCGAAGAGCGCAGTTGCCAGCTTTTCGGCGGAGATTTTTGCGAGCCATTCCGCCGCAGAGGGAGGACGCGTGGGATTTAACCGGAGATCGAGGGCGCTGTCGGTCTTAAACGAAAATCCGCGCGATGGATCGTCGATCTGCATCGAAGAGACGCCGAGGTCGGCAAGGATGGCATTGGCTCCGTCGACACCAAGTTCCGCCAACACCTTGGGCAGGCCGGCGAAGTTCGAACGCACAGCGGTGAAGGCCTCCTCCGTCCAACCTGCCGCGCGCAGGCGGGCGATGGTTTTGGGTTGTTCAATTGGATCGACATCCAGACCGACAAGCCGGCCGCCCGGGGCGAGACGCATGAGCAACTCCCGGGCATGGCCGCCAAAACCGAGGGTGCAATCCACGACAAGTTCGCCTGGTTGAACCGCGAGCACTTCGAGGATCTCGTCCACCATGATGGGGCGATGAGTGCCGGCGGGGGTCTTGCCGGAGGCGATGACCTTGGCGACGTCGGCGGCGTAGCGTTCCGGGTTGAGCTCCTTGTATTTCTCCTCGAAGCGACGCGGATTTTTGCCCGAGTAACGCGGTCGGCGTTTGTGCGGCGTGGCTGGATTCTGCTCGGACGGCGTGGGTTGAGAATCGGACATGACGGCGAAAGAATGACGTAGAGGGTTGCCGCTCTCGGCGCAATAGGCAGTCGCATGACGATGAATGAAACGCGTACCTTGCGCTCACTGCGTTTTACTGCCACGCAGAGGTCCGCATGAAGATCAAATCCGCTGAATTCGACCGCAGTGCTTCGGACCTGAAAACCTGTCCCAACTGGAACCGGCCGGAGTTCGCCTTCATCGGACGTTCCAACGTCGGCAAATCCTCGCTCGTCAACATGCTGGTGGAACGCAAGAACCTGGCGCTTGTTTCGGGCACGCCCGGCAAAACCAAGCTGCTCAACTTTTTCATCGTGAATGGCAGCTGGTGCCTGGTTGATCTGCCCGGTTACGGTTACGCGAAGACGCTGCAAACGAAGCGAGCGGATTTCAACGAAGCAGTCGCTGACTATCTGGAGAAACGCGAGAACCTGCGCTGCGTGTTTGTTCTGATCGATTCAAACGTCCCGCCGCAGTCCATCGATTTGGAATTTGTGAAATGGTTGGGCAATGTCGGCTCGCCCTTCGTTTTAGTCTTCACCAAAGCCGACCGACAATCTGCCAATGCCACGAAGAACAACGTTGCCGCCTTTTTGAAAACGCTCTCGACGTGGTGGCCGGAACTGCCCGGCACAATCGTCTGTTCCGCCAAAACCACGGCCGGCCGCGCCGATATTCTCGCCGTGATTGAAGAGAATCTGACCGACAAGGGCAAGACGACTGGGCTGTGGTAGTTCGCCTTTTTGCTTAGGTGACAAGCCGGATAAAAGGCCGTCCTTAGTTTCGCCCGACTGGCTTCAAGACTCTTGCTTTGGCGAGTTGGACTGGTTCAATGGCAACCTCATTTTCCTGATCCCGACGCGCGACGTTCGCACCGCTAACGAGGCGCTGCAAATCGTCGACGATCGCTTTCAACGTGACCGACTGCGCGTTGAGTTCCTCGGAAGCGCTCGCGGTTTCCTCGGCGCTTGAAGCATTGGATTGAACGACTTGATCCATCTGGGCGACTGCGGTGGAGATTTGTTTGACGCCCTGGTTTTGTTCGCGACTGGCGGTGCTGACTTCCGCGACAAGTTCATCAACCTGACGCACCTTCTCGACGATTTCCGTCAGACTGAGGGAAACTTTTTCGCTGATCTGCACGCCTTGATTCGTTTTGGCGATTGCGCCCTCGATTTTACCGGCGGTTTCACGCGCCGCTTGCGCGGCCCGTTGGGCGAGACTGCGAACTTCGTCGGCCACCACGGCAAAACCTGCGCCGGCTTCTCCGGCCCGCGCCGCTTCCACTGCGGCGTTGAGCGCGAGGATGTTGGTTTGAAAGGCGATTTCATCGATCGTCTTGATGATTTTGGCGATGTCATCGCTGGAAGCTTTGATGTCGTGCATCGCGGTCGTCATCACCTGCATGTCGATCGCGCCGGCATCCGCGGCTTTGCGGGCCTCGCGGGTCAAGTCGTTGGCTTTGGCGGCGCTCTCCGCATTGCGGTTGGTCACCCCATGCATTTCCTCCAGCGAGGCGCTTGTTTCCTCGAGGGAGGCGGCCTGTTCGGTGGAACCCTCGGCGAGCGTTTGGCTGGCGGTGGAAACTTGGTTGGCTGCCGCGCTGGTTTCGTTTGCCCCGGTCGAGAGCTGCTCGGCTGCGTGCACGATGGGATTGGTTATAGAACGGGCGACATACCACAGGAACACAAGACCGACGACGAGGCTTCCCAAGCCTAGTGTGAGGTTGATTTTCCCCATGCGATTGGTTGAGGCGAGCATCTCCGACATCGGCAGGGTGGCGGCGAAGCCCCAACGCAGTTTTTCGCTCGTCCGGTACTGCACCATTTTCTCGATGCCTTCGTAGGTGTAATAGACTTCACCGTTTTTCTCCTTGAGCATGTTTTTGCCCCAATCGAAGTCGTCGAGTTTGGTGGTGAGGATCTTCTCGGGCTTGGGGTGGGCGATAAACACACCGTTTTGATCGTACATGTAAGCGTAGCCGGTTTGGAGGATTTTGATTTGTCCAACCACGTTTGCGCTCACCACCAGCATGTCGAGCGAACCGAAAAGCACTCCGCGCACGGTCAAACCATCCATCACCGGCACGGCGATGACGACAATCGGTTTCCCCGTCGACTTGCTGAGCAACACATCGGAGATCGCGATTTTGCCGGCCAATGCATCCTTGAAATACTGGCGGTCGGCGACGTTGAGTTTGCCCACGGAATCGGGGTTATTGGACGAAAGGGTATCGCCCTTGACGTCGACCAGCTGCAGATTGGCAAAAACGCCAAAGCTTTTGAAGGCATGTACAAGTTCCGCGCTGACCTGCTCGCGCATGGCGATGCCTTCCGGTGTCGATTGCGTGGCGGTCAGAATGTGCGCGCTGGCTGCCCAATGCGCGATATTTTGCTGCTGGCCCTCCATCCAGGTTTCCACCTGACGGAGACCGGAGTTACAGATGTCAGCCATCTGGGCGTCGAAAATATCTTCCAGTGACTGACGGCTTATTCCGTAGGAAGCGGCGCTAATGGAAATAGCGGCGACTGCGAGCAAACTCACTGTGGGAACGAGGATTCGATTGCGTAAGGTCCATTTCATAAAAGAGGCAGTATAATGTAAATTTTAGCTCTATGCCCCTTCCGCACAGCGTCATAGAAATTTGTTAAGTCACTTGTAAATTGGTTTGTTGGTTTAAGGCGGATAAAAGATTCGGCTTAGTATCGACCGAAACGAGTGCATCTGAAACGAAGATGACCGATGGTCGTTGATTGTAATCCCCCCTTATAGGGGTTTTGCCGGGTGCAAGGCTCTGCTTGCAGTCAACCTCCAAACGAGCGCCGCCGACCCGGCTCGCTTCGGTCTAGACACCGACTAGATTAAATAGTTGTTTCTGCGTTTTGGTTACAGTCGAGCTCGCGACCCCGGTCGCGGGCTTTTTTGTAGGTCATTGCGGTGTTCAGAACGCGTTGATGGCGCCCGCACTTGCTTTGCCCGCCGAAATAATCTTACGCCAAGGGATAGTCAGCCGTCTCTCCAACTACTGTTATGGCTGAATCTAAATCGCATATTTTGCGTACTGTCCCGTGCAGTTTTTCGACGTCCGACGTGGTGTCGATAAAGCGAAACAACTTCCAACTCCAACGGCGCTCTTTGGCTGCTGACACGGTCACGCACAAATCAAGTTCGTTTGTCTCGCCGATTTGAACGCCATAGATGCAAAGTCCGCACGAAAAGGGGAGGTCCGCGACCGTAACCCACCAGCCCCAGTCTTCACAGACTATCCGGGGCGCGCGATAGCCATGCTCACTCAGTCGCTTTTGTAGATAGAGCGCCAACGCCTTTCCATACATGCCGTCGTTTACCAATTCGTCCTCTTCGCCGGGCATGATCCCCAGGAAGGGAGCACGTATTTGAATGAATGGATTTTCAGGCATGTTGGCGGAACGATCGCATGGATGTTACCCAAAGTAGTTTTTAGAGCACGTACAATAAAACTGTAGCCCGTAAATCGGTTTTGTGAACCGAGCTGTCTTCGTAGGGGCGCAGTCTTGCTGCGCCCTTTCTGTGGCAAAGTCAAACTGGGCGCAGCAAGACTGCGCCCCTACAGCCGGAGTTGTGCGGCTATGACATTTTCAAAAATGCTCTCAACCAAGGATTCAATTCATCCCAAATTTCGCGGGAGAGGTAACCACTTATTATCACTTATTGGCACTGATAAGAAAGATGCCGTGCAATTATATTGCTCCACGGCGTTCACTCCTCGGATGGCCGTCCTCTCTGGCTTAAGCGGCTTGCTATCAGTGAATCTTAGTGAAAATAAGTGGTTCAACTGCCGTTTTTAGGTTCATACCGTCAAAGCCGAAACGACACAACAGGAGGAAGATTAGAGCGCGGTTCGATTGCGAACCGCAGAGCTTCGTCCTGTTTGGTGCCTCTCAGCTCTTCACCGCATTCCTCACTCCTCCCGCATGTGCTTCTTCACCGACTTCACCATGCGGCCGAAATTTCGGTCTCTCTTTCTTCTTTCGACCTGCGACATTTGGTGAAACGCGGATTCTTTCCGCAGCTTCAGGAAATTCTCATAATGCGCCTGGCTGAGCTCGCCCGACTCCAATGCCCCAAGCACCGCGCAGCCGGGTTCGCCACTATGACTGCAATCCCGATAACGACATGAGGAGGCGAGGGTAGTAATGTCGGCGAAACCTCCGTCCATGCCTGCCTCCGCGCTGAGAATGCCGAATTCCCGCATGCCCGGATTGTCGATCACCAGCGCGCCGCCCTCGAGCCGGATCAATTCGCGTCGCACCGTAATATGCCGCCCTTCGCCCGTCCCGCTGACGTCGCCGGTCTCCAGACTCGCGTTACCAATCAGTTGATTGATCAACGTGCTTTTGCCGATGCCCGACGAACCGACGAAGCAATAGGTTTTCCCGGGCAACAACAACCGTTTGAAATCGTCCACGCCCTCGGTTTTTTGCTGCGTCAAAGATCAGCTACGCTTTACCTGCGAGCCGAGACAAACAGAAAACGGCCGAACATGGGGATGGGATATTTGCCGAATGTTATGCGTTAGCCGCGCCACGCTGGCGGGCAGAGACTAAAAGCAAAGACTGGATCATAGGCGTAGTTCTTTGTGGATGGTTCGCCTACTTCTTTTCCTCGACCGCCATGTGATGCAGCAACTTTTCGTCCTTCGAGAAATAGCCGATCAAGTAATATGTCTGCGTCGATTGCGCGCTGCTCCGGGCGAGAGCCATCGGAATCAGAAATACCTCTCCAAGTCCGAGCGTCATGGCACTGACGGTCGCTTCGCCGCTTCCGTCATCCGACTGTGCCGGTCGCCCCTTCACTTTCCATACGCGGTAAAACGCACTGGACCTCATATCGCGGCTGATCTTGCCTGCCAAAAACTCAGGGACAACAGCGAGCGGAGGACCAAATCGCTTTGAGATCGCTGCCTCCGAGGCCCCGGGTTTCAACACATCGCGCCCCTTGGCTGTACCACGACTGATCCAACTGGATACACAGCCTGCGCTTATAGAGATTGTAAGGAGGATAAACAGAATGCGGATAAAGGGTTTCATATTTTGAAGACTTGCTACAGGTCAGATTGTTTATTTCCACATCTGCAATAGGGCGACGAGTAACGCTGCAAAGAATGCGATAACTCCAACCCAAAAGATCGCCCTCGGATTTGCTTTCTCAGAAGCATCGCCTCTCGGGTGGCCATCGGTAAACGTCGAGCCTGCACCGGCTCGCACTCCTTCAATGCGAGTGACCTCAGGCAGCGTGGTAAATTGTGGCAACTTCATGCCTGCGATATTCCGATCCACCAGCGCGATAATATCTTTCACGTGCTCCTCGCATCGCCCCCTTGCATGCACAGCCTCGGTCTAGATCTGCGAGACAATCTGGACAAATCGCACGCCCGCAGCCTTTGCAGACGGCTACCGCTTCGATATTACGATGTATGTAGTATTTCATGTCTTAACCTAACGTTATATGGTCAGTCGCGCGTACTGGCGAGCCAAGATTTAGAAGACAAATGTGATCACAGGTATTGTGGCATGGCGACTAGTTCGTCTGCTTTTCCTTCGCAATCATTAACAAGTATTCTTTCATTCGGTCTCCAAAAACTGCAGCCTGATAGATGGCTTGTCTTCCTCCTTTGGGAGGATTTGGTTTTATCGCCTAGAGGGCACACTCAAGGGGTTTGTTTGTAAAAGATTGAACAGGGTGGTGTCGGTTGGGTTGGTTGCTTTGCATCGCTTGGTGATCATGGCATTCAAAACAGGGCAGCAGGTCGAACTATTGTCTCCCTAAGGTCGCCAAAGGTTGGGATGCGGCGTCTCGAAGAGTTGAGCGACGATGCTGAACGAGCGACGCTGCATTCCAAACCAGGCGCACCGGGACTTATGCCCCACCTCGGCCAGATGAATACCTGACCTTCAGCGGGCTCATTTATGGGTCGAGTGAGCAAGCTGCCACGCGCGATAAGCCTCGTCGCAGTTCGGGCAAACGTGGATGCGCGCCTTCCTGGCATTGAGATAAGCAAGGTCCTCCGCGAAACGAGGCCCACCATGATGTGGAAACTTTGAAATGAGAGCGGAGCTATATTCGGACGAATAAACCGAGGAGCCCGGAATGCAGCGCACTTCCCGGATTTCCATTTTTTGTTTATGTAGCTCGCAGACCTCCGGCTCGTTTTTTGTAACGTCAGCGATGTTCACACAGCCAACAAAAGCAGTGGCAGCAACCATGACGCAGAGGAAAAATTTATAGTTAAAAGGGACGCGCATAATATTTGTTAGTCTAAGATATGAGCCTAACAGGCTGCTGAAGAACGGGGTGTTTTGAGAGGAGGAAGGCTGATTTTGAGCGTTTTTGATATAAACGCAGGCGGTGCACTGGGTTTTTCGCGCCGTTTTGGGCGCGGCCCGCTTGCGTTTGGCGGCTGGTTCGCAGTGTACGGGCACACTGCGGCCGCGGGGGGCGTCACGCCCCAGCGAGTTTTGGCGGCGCGGTGAGCATCAGTTTGGCCATGCGCACGAGGTTGCAGGCGGCCACCACGTATTGGCCTTGGGCGTGGGTTCGGTCGACGCCGCGGTACCGGCTTTTCCGGAAGCAGCCAGTGGTTTTGGCCCAGCCGAAGATTTCCTCGATGCGTTTGCGGCATTTCTGACTGAGGGCGTAAGCGAGTTTGCAGATCACGCCCTGAGCGTCGCGGTCTTTGCGCAGCGCGGGGTGCGGCTTTATCTTTTGAGCACGCAGGCCTTCGATGAAGTTCTGGTCGTGGTAGCCTTTGTCGGCTCCCACCGTTTTTGGTGCAAAGCCTCGGTTTTGCAGTTCGATCATTTGCTCGACGGCCACACTCGATTCGGAGGCGCCGACGGCCGGATGCACTTCGAACAGTACGCACAGGCCGTGGCGGTTCTCCATTGTGGCGTGGCCGGCGAAGCTTAGGCGCGCTTCTTTTCCAGGGCCTTTGCGCACCAGTTTCGCCTCGGGGTCGGTAGTGGAAGCGTGCGTGTCGTTGGAGCGTTTTTCGCCTTTGTAATCGGTCCAGTTGTTCCCGCCGCCGGGGCCTGGGGGCTGGTCTTTGCGTTTGAAACTTTTGAGCGAGGCCCACGATTCGATTAGCGTGCCGTCCACACTGAAGTGATCGTCGCTGACCCAGCCGTGCCGGCGGGCCAGGGCCACCACTTCGCTAAAGAACAGATCGGCCACTTCGTGTTGCAGGAGCCGTTCCTGGTTTTTGCTGTAGACCGAGGCGTCGAAGACCGTTTCGTCCAGCGGCAGATCCACAAACCAGCGGAACAACAGGTCGGTCTGGAGCCTGGCGCACAGTTGGCGGTCCGAGCGTACGGTGTAGAGCGCTTGCAGCACTTTGCCTTTGAGCAGCATCTCCGGCGGCACCGAGGGCGCTCCTCCTTCGGCATAGATCTCGTCAAAGTGCCCGCTCATCGCCGCCAGCACTTCGTCGCACATGCCCTTGATCGCACGGATCGGATGGTCCCCCGCAATCAGCTGCTCCACATCGATCAAACTCACGAAATCCCCCTGGGTCTTACGTTTTCCTCTCATGCCATTAACTGACGCCTATCGCTAATGTTTGTTTCACGGAGTTTTTCAGCAGCCTGCTAAGGTCCTTCCGGAGGCAGATTTTCCGTTGTTGGTGCTGATGCTTCGTTCGGTCCGTCTTGTTCAAGAAGAGGATTCGTTTTCGAGAAGAGAAGCAAGAGCGCAAGACCGATGTTTGCACCGGGAATGAACAACAGCAAAAGCCAGTGCAATCGCATTCCGGCGTCTTTGGCCCGTGCGCAAACCACAAAAATCAACCAGTATAAGAAAATCGCCAATCCGGAGAGAAGGAGCCACGGATCCCCAAGCACTTGTTCCCACGACGAAACGGCTTCGTTGTATGCAATCAGAGCTTCGATCGCACAGGAGCATACTAGGCCTCTGAGCAAGTACGAGAGGCGCCCGATGCGACGCGGGAACAGAAAGTTCATCTCGTTTGGGAACGAACTGGTATTTGTTGTCAGAACGGGCGCGTTATTTGCAATGTACGGGACGTAACGGAGCTGGCGGTTGGAAACGGTGTTTGGTTATTCGAGACTAACGATGCCCCAGTGGTCCAAGGCGAACAGGACAGAAAGCATAATGGCGAAGAAGCCGAGGAACGAGACCACACAAACGACAGCGACATTTCCTCCGGAGCGACGAACGTAGTTTTCGGACGCAAGAATTTGCTCTTTCGACAACTGCTTCGAAGAGGCAATGCTGACCGCCGCAAACGTGTAGGCGACCGGAATCACCATGTTGGGGAATTTGTCCGGCAAGAAGGGAAGGACTGCGAGTATGGCGATGAGAAAGGCTCCGCCAAGGTACAGGGTGAATTGCGTCTCGCGAACCTTGCCGAGGCGCTTGAAATTACAGTATAACGTGTAGACGGCTGCGAACGGACCGCCGATAAATGAAGCAAGTCCAACTTGGAATGGCGTATATAGCGCCGAAGGTGATGCAAATGGGGTCAGGGGCGATGCAGTATTCATGTTAGCAAACGGCTGGGTTGAATAGAGGAGAAACTCGCGTTGTCCAAAGCAACGGCGTCATGGATATTGTATCTACATACCTGTTCGCCTATTTCATTTTTTCGGGGCCGGTTATGGTGATCGTTCCCACCAACCGTTTGGCATCGTGTCGCATGTAACTCTCAACGTAGACATAGTCTTCCATCTTCGCCTGTTTTGTGAAGGGTCTGCCATCTGCGATCTTTGCGGCAAAATCGTTCCACGCTGCTTCAATATCTTGTTCCTGACTCGCGCCGGCTCCCAATGCCACAATCTGGTATTCGGTATCGCTGACTTTCTGCGATTTTAGGGCGATATGCGCCAGGTTTTTCCAAACGCCATCGGAAACTTTGTCCGCACGATAGTCCGTGACGCAGCCCGTCAGGTCAAGGCCGAGGGTCAGAAGAAGGAGCCAGATCTTTTTCTTCATATTTTGGCTCAACATTCTGTACTCGGTTATACCGAATTGGCGATTTCAAACTCGCAATCGGTATAATTGGGACGTTGCGTTGGTTTAGCTTTTGGGCGGCCATTCCACGCCTTTGAGTTCCGGCGGCAGTTGAGTTGGTTCGACGGGATAGTGTTGCTTCAAATCGATTTTGCCGGATTCGAATTCCTTGTCCGGTGCGCCAATGATGAGCCAGAGCACCTCTGAATCGGAATCGTTGAAGATTTGGCGAAGGGCAGCCGGTCCGATCAGCACGCCGCCATAGCGGGGAATGGTTAAAGTCTCCTCGCCGACGCGAATTCGTCCGGTGCCCTCAAGAACGAAATAAAATTCCTCCGCGATCACGTGCTTATGAAGTGTATTCGCACTCTTGGGCGGCAAACGCCAGAGACGGGCACCCAGGATTTCGCTTCCTGTGCGCTCCAGGTAATCGGCATTTGGAATGCGCATCATATTCGATGGCCGCCAATTCAATTCACTGGGCAAGATCAATCGATAACCTTCGATGGCTTTCATTTTATTCCTTAATGTTGTTTAGTTTATTTTTTCTTCCGTACGAGTTCGCGGACTTTCGGTTTTAGCGGCTGGTTTCGCTTCGTTCTAGTTTTTCCGCGTGAACCACATCGAGCATGATTGTTTATGACTATGCTTCACCAGGAAGGACACGACGCCTTCAAATGCTTCAGCCACTTTCGGTCGTGACAAACCGACGGGCGGGCCTTCGGGCGGGTAGGAGGGGAAGACGTCAAAAGCGTGGTTAAAGCCTTCCATTCGGATGAATCGGTGTTCCACGCGGTGCTCGGCGAGCTTGGCGGCCATCCGCTCTGACATTTCGAACGGCACATCGACATCCTGGTCTCCGTGAAGAAGGAGCGTCGGAGGGAAATCTTTTGTCACAAGCCGCTCCACGCTAAAAGCCGCGTACGGAGCAGGGCCTGCGTTTGGGAGCGGACCAACGACTTCGTAGGGCCAAGAACCATTCTGACGGCAATAAATATAAAAGGCGTTTCGTTCTCGGACGGGGGCTTCCGAAATTTCTTTTACGCCGATTGCGCGATGGGCGTCTTGATGCGAAACGCGCGGCAAGGTGGCATAGAAGGGACTCGGACGGTTGTACCATTCTCCGCCGATATCGCCATAACCATAAAAAGATACAATTGCATTGAGACGAGGCTGCACTCTGGCGCCTGCCATGAGAGCCAAATAGCCACCCGCCGAGGAACCGACTGCAACGACACGCTTTGGATCTCCGTCGAACAAAGTCGCGCCGGCTCCGCGCACCCACTTGAAGGCATCGGCAATATCAGCGAGGATTTCCGGGAGCTTTGTTTCGGGGGCCAAACGGTAGTCGATAGCGACGACGATAAAACCCGCGCGCAAAAACCTTTCGCATTCATCCAACAGAAGCATCGCTCGACTGCCCATGATAAGACCGCCGGGATGGATCCAAACGATGATCGGGCGGAGCCCTTCGCCGGGGGGACGATACACATCCGCTTTGATCGCCATGGATCCAACCGTTTTGTAGGTGAAGGTTTGTTTCGCGTAGGGAGGTTCGGCTGCGGCGGAAACTCCCACCAGAAAAACAAAAAGCGCAAGGCATATTCCGAGACGGAGCTTCATGGTTGTCGAGTTGCGGAGTACTATGGTCGTGCCAACGTTTTAATACCTAGGCATTGGCTCCTTGTAAGTGAGGTGCGCAACCTAAGCGTTTTCTTCTGCACTTCGAGTTCAGGGCGCAAAAAAACGCCGACGTCGTCTGATTGGAGAGAATTCGCTGGTTTGACTTGAGAGGGGTGAACCATGGAAGATGGCGTCGATTTATTTTTTCTCCACGTTCCAACCACGATCACGATACGCCCTTTGATGAAGCCCGCGCAGCCTTCGATTTTTTCAATGCCAGGGAAACTCTTTTCGTGGATCGTGGTTGCGGTGGTGTTTATCGGACTCGCCTGGAGACAGCATGCGTTTGTCGACCGTTATGCGGTGAATGTCATGTACTGGGATCAATGGGGAATTTACGGGCCGATGTTCGAAGAGCGGGGCTGGTGGGCGGGATTCGATTTTCAACACGGGCCTCACCGGCAAGGCGCGGGCTTTCTTGTCACACGGGTGCTTGCGGAGGCGAGTGACTGGAATTCGCGCTGGGATGCATTTGGCGTGAGCTGGGTGCTGATCGCAGCGGCGGGCGCGGGCCTGATTTTGGCGTGGCGTTGCGGGGCGCGAAACGCAGCGGCTTTGGCAATGGTGCCGTTGCTGTATTTGAATATCCGGCAGTACGAACAATTCGCGGGGCCCTCGAATATTTCGCACGGAGCGATGCCGCTGCTCCTGCTTACGTTGTATGGCCTCGCGTGGTTTGTGAAAACGCGCGGACTGCGACTGGGGCTGCTGACAGGGCTGACGTTTTTGGCGATTTTCACCGGGTTTGGATTTTATGTCGGCGGGATTTCCTTGGTGCTCTTCGGACTCGAAAGCGTGCAGCTGGCGCGACAAAAAGACCGGCGCGGAGCAATACAGGCGGCACTCGCGCTGGCTGCCGTGGTGGCGTCGTGGGGATTGTTCTTTTGTCACTACAAGACTGAAACCGCGGCGACAGGATTTTCTCAGGTCGTGGGGCAGGTGGGACAGACCTTGCGTTTTGTCGGGGTGATGCTGGCGAATGCGCAAGGCGTTTGGGGCGCGGGCTGGGTGGCGACGACCACGGGGCTGGTGGTCTTTGGGTTATTGGTGGCGCTCTGCTTTTATCAAGGTGTGCAATTGGTTCGGGTCGGCGTGGCAAAAACCGAGCCGCGGAGCGTGGTGTTTTTTTCCCTGACGGCTTTTGTTGCGACGTATTGCGTGAGCGCAGCGTTGGGACGATTGGGCGAAGGGATCGAGGCGGCGCGAGCTTCGCGTTACGTCACGTTGATGGTTCCCGCGGGGCTGGCGTTTTGTTTGCAGTTGTCGGCGATGAAACAAACGTGGAGCGCACGCGGACTGTTTGCCGGTTACTTCGGGTTGTTGTTGATTTTGACGGTGCAACTGAGGCCGGGAGATTTGAAGCAAGCGGAGTCATTTCGCGCGACGCGCGTGGTTTGGGCGCAGACATATTTGGAAACGCGCGACATCCGAACGGCCAATGAGAAGGCGGGACAGGAGATATTTCCGGGTTCGACCGTTCAGGCGCAGGTCGACTATCTGCAGGAGCATCGACTGAACTTTTTCAAAAACGCCGGCAAATGAGTGTACAAAGGCGTTGAATCCGTAGATGATACGAGTCCTCGGAAACGTCAGGCGCCAAAGCACGGCTATCCTCTAAAGTTTTGACGCAAAACCCCGTATTTTACCTCAGCATGAGCGCATATAAACGAATCCCGATGTTGCTGTTAGGGCTGGTGGCCGGTTTGGGCGGCACGCCATTGTCCGCCAAGCCCGAAACCCTGCTGGAGGCACCGGGCATGCGCCTCAGCCTTGAAGACGGGCACGTGCAGATTTTCCGTGAAAAGGACCTGGTGTTGGAAGTGCACGCATTTGAGTTCAACTTTCGTGCACCCAAAGCCGTGGCGGTGAACGAACGCACACCGGAGCGCGTGACTTTGCTCGCGGTTTATCCCGGTGAGGTCGAATTTTTGGAAAAAGTCAGCGAGGTTTCGGCGGAAATTATCATCGAGCGAGTCGCAGGCGGATTTAGATTTCGCTCAAAACCGGAATGGGCTGGTCACACCACGCTGAGGCTGCGTGATCTGGACGATCATTTTTTTGGCGTACTCGAACAACTCAATCCCGGTAATCGAAGGAGTCCCGATCTGCGCGGCGCCACAATCGACATCGATGCGGCGGGCAACGAGCGCCAGTACCATGAGAATTACGCTTCGGTCTGGTCCGCCTTTTACATGACGGCGAAAGGCTGCGCGTCGTTCTTCGATACTTTTGCGAAAGGCCGCTACAAACTGGGGCTGCAAGGCGAAACTGAACTCTATCACCAAACCGGCACGCTGGATTGGTACGTTTTTCTCGGGCGCAACGGCGACGAATTGCTGGCGTCGTATTACAAAGTGATCGGAAAGCCGAAGGCCTTGCCCATGTGGGCCGCGGGGCCGATTGGCTGGCGCGATCAGAACAACGGCGGATCCGCCGAAATCCTCGACGATGTGAAACGCATGACCGAGATAAAAATTCCGTTTACGGCCTGGTTCGTCGATCGGCCGTATAGCGACGGAGAGCACAGCTGGTCGAAAATGAATTTCAGCGAAAGCTTTGCAAAACCGGCGGAATGGATCTCCACGCTCGAAAAGTCTTATGGGCTCAAATTCATGACTTGGATCGCGCCGCAGACCTTCGGCGATCCGGCATTTCCCGGACTGCTTGCCGGCGACAACGGTTATCTGGACCTCTCCGATTCCGCAGCCGTCGTGGAATGGGAAAAACGCCTGAAGCTCCAATACGCGGCGGGGGTGCGCGGCCACAAGGACGATCGTGGCGAAGAACTTTTTCCCGAGGCGACGAAGTGGAAGGACGGAACGCCGCTGCCCGAACGACGCAACAGGTACCTTTACCTCTACGCGAAGGTTACGCACGAAATGCTCACGAACGCGTGGGGAACGGATCAGTTTAATTTCGCCCGCGGCGCCTTTCACCGTTCGCAGCCCTATCTCTCGGCGATCTGGGGCGGCGACTCGCGCGGAACGTGGAATGGGATGGCCTCGAATCTCGCCAACGCGATCCGGTGCGGCTTCATGGGATTTCCTCTTTGGGGCACCGACGTCGGCGGTTATTTTGGAGGACGCATCGACGAAGAACTTTACGCCCGATGGCTGGAGTGGGGCGCCTGGAACGGCCTTTATGAAATCAAGCTCGACGATGCCGCTGGCAAAAACCAGGACCGTCCGCCGTGGGTTTACGGCGAGGGCTTGCAGGCTGCGTTTCGCGAGTCGTGTGCGACGCGCATGCAACTGATGCCCTATATCTATTCGCTTTCGCACACCGCGGACCGAACCGGTGTCTTGATGAAACCGATGGCCTACGTTTGGCCGGAGGACGATGCTACGTATGGAATTTGGGATCAATATATGTTTGGGCATGCGTTTCTGGTGGCGCCGATCCTCACCCCCGGCGGGCAGCGCACCGTTTACCTCCCCGACGGCCACGAATGGCACAACTTTTATCAGCCCAACGAAGTTCACAAGGGCGGCAACACCATCAAGGTGAAGGCGCCATTCAACCGCATTCCGGTTTTCGTTTCCGACAACACGATTTATGTCACAGGTACAATTCCCGCGGGCAATCGCGCGCAGTGGGATGCTTCGGCCGCGAAACCCCAGTATGTGATCCACGCGATCCCGAGCCGCAAAAGCGAGCAGACACAATTTGAACTCATCGACGCTTACGATGAGAATAAGTCGAAACTTCTTCGTCTCAGCGTCCGGATGGATGTCATCCGAATCTCCATCCCAGCTCTGGGCGCTCCTTGCGAGCTGCAGATTCGGCGCGAGCCCCCCAATCGCATCCGACTGAACGGGCGTCCCTATGACGCAAAATACGATCCTGCGCAGGCGGTTTATCGCGTGCCTCTGTCGGCGGGAACCGCCTACGAAATAGAAGTGGTGCCCATCATCCCGGGAGCAGGACTGCCGCAGTAAGTTTCCAGATCGAAACGGTTTTGCGTTGAGGAGCTTTCACCACGAGGCTCCGATCATCGTCGATTTTGACGTCGGAAGATATTAAACCGCTATTTATCGCTAATTGCCGCTAGGTTCGGAAGAGAGCGATGCATGCTCAAGGGATTATCCAGCCGGACTTTTTGCGGGAAGAACGGCCTGCTCGGCCGCGACAAGGGCATCGTAGGCGGCTGCGGAATCGGGCGCTTCGTAGAGTTGTTCCAAGATCTTGGTTTTAGTGGCGACTAAACAAAGTCGGGCCAGTGTGTGCAGATGGATGCGGTCGTCCTGACAGCAAATCAGGAAAAAGAGGCGAGTGGGGGCGCCGTCCGGAGCGCCGAAGGGAATACTTTGAATGGTTCGTCCCAGAACGATGAACGAACTCTCGAAGCGATACGCATCGTAGTTTCGCGCGTGAAGAAGGGCGAGTCCGCCCGGGACTGCAGTCGAGCAGAGTTCCTCGCGCGCCTCGATGCTTTGCAGAAGTTCGCGCGAATCGAAGACCTTGCCGGTGCTTTCGGCGAGGCCGACCATGTCACGCAGGACGGAGGCCCGCGTTTTGGAAGGCAGTTCCAAGTTAACTCCTGAACGCGTGAGCAACTCGGGAATGAGCGCTTGTTCGGGAAAAATCTCCCGGGTACCGCGCATCGTTTTTTCGTGGTAGGCATCGAGCCGTTTGCCGGGCATGCCGAGAATGCGTTGCGAGGCCCAGGCATCGATCTCCGCGCGACGGAACTGAAGATGCCCGCCGCGTTCTACGCGCGGCAGATCGCTTTCGCGCAACAGCCGTTCGACATCGCTGGCTGAGAGATGAAGGTAGTCGGCGAGTTCCGCGAGATTGAGTGTGCGATGCGGCATTGAGGGGAGCGTAACCTCGTCGCGGAAAATGGAAAGCTTGTAACTTTGGGGCCGGAAAGCGCGTTTGACTCCCCAATGCGGCCGTCCGAAGCGGTTTTTCGTTGCGGATTGAGGTTGGTTTTGGCGGGCTTTGGCGATGATCAAACGCGCCTATTTCCAGGTTTTGTGCGTCGTGGTGGGATTTTGCTCGGCTGGCTTGGGCTGGCTGGAGGCTTCGGGCGGACGAGGGCTGCCGCCACGGGCAGAAGCGCTGCGGACCGACATCGGATATGCGCGGGACTTGATGGTGCGCTCATTAGAATGGCGCCAAAGAGCGCGGACCTTTGTCAAAGAAGCGCAACCGCGGCTCAACGGCGGTGTGTTGACGAGTGGCGATCTAAACGCGCTGTATCGCGGTGGCGAAGATTACGTCTTCCTGAGCCGTCGCTGGCGGGCCTTGGTGGATGTCCAGGGATCTGAGGCTTGGCACCGCGCCGCGCCTGCGCTGGTGCACGATCCACTCGCACGCACCCAAACGAAACTCGTGCTGGCGGCGGCTTTGGTTCAACACGATGATTATGCCATGGGCGTGGACCCTTATTTCAAGGAGCGGAAGTTGCGAAAACTTTTGAAAAACGACCATCCGGCCGTGGTGGGCGAGTTGGATGAAGCCGTGCAACGTTTTCTTGATCCTGTGGCTCGGTTGAGGTTGGCGCGGGCCGTGGTTTGGTATCGAGCCGAAGGCGGACAGGCGGAAGACCGCTCTGAGGACGAAAAATTTTTGGACGAAGTCATCACTCAAAGTCCGGGTTATCAATTTTTCTCAAAACAATTGCCCGCGCGGGTTATCGCCGAGTGGTCGACCGGCGGACATGCCGGCGTGACATACGTGATGGATCTGCTGTCACGCATGGGATCGACGATGATGAACACCACCAGCCTTGTGGTCGGCAATGCGATGGGTTTGGTGCAAACACGCAACGGATATTTGAACGCTATGCCTGCGGAACAGCGACTGGCGTTGCGCAATCGTTTACGGCCACTCGATGTGCTGCTGGAAAAAACGCCTTTCCGCCTGACCGATAAATCCATTCCCGGCCATTATGGCCACGTGGCTGTTTGGGTGGGCGGTGAAGAGGAGTTGAAGGCGTTGGGTGTTTGGAACGACCCATTGGTTCGGCCGCATCATCAGCGGATCCAGGCGGGTGCCTCGATTGTGGAAGCATTGCGACCCGGAGTGGAGATCAACACGCTGGAACATTTCCTAAACATCGACGATCTGCTGGTCATTCGCCGCCGCACGCTGACGCCCGATGAAACAAAAGCGGGAGTCCTGCGGGCCTTTGCGCAAATCGGCAAGGCCTACGATTTCAATTTCGATGTCGAGAGCGACCGGAAGATCGTTTGTTCGGAACTGGCATTCGTCGTTTTTCCCGACGTGGTATGGCCGACGAGTTCGGTCTTGGGAAGATATTCCATCTCTCCGGATCAGGTGGCGGTGCGCGCGCAGGGCGACGGACCTTTTGCGCCGGAAGTGATTTTTCACGATGGGGTGGAGGTCACGGAGAAACTGCCTGAGACACTCGATTGTTTTCTGAAAACAGATTACGCGCGTTTCGCGGCGCAGCATCCGGAGTTCAAAGGACGCTCGAAGTAACGGTAGTTGCGGACCGAATACGCGGCGCGGCGAACTCCCGGGGACGAAAATTATTCGTTTTTCGCGGTCAGGCAGTCGTTTACCGCGCTGAGGAACTCGGCAATTTGGAAAGGCTTGCTCAGTACGCGGTCGACCTTGGCCTCGGTGATCTCGCTTAGGTCGTCGGAACTCAAGCGTCCGCTGATGATCATGATGCGGCCCTTGTATTCGCCGGCGCCGCGCACGCGGCGGGCAAGTTCGATGCCATCGAGGCCGGGCATATTCACGTCGAGAATGATGAGATCGTAACGTTCCAAGTTGGCCTGAAGATGTTTCCACGCAGCGATGCCATTGGGCTCGTGGATGGGCTTGTGGCCGGCGCGTTGAAGCGACGCGATGATCGAGGAGGCTACCATTTCATCATCCTCGGCAAGGAATATGGAGTGGTTGACGGTGGTGACCGGTTGTGGAGGTTTGACCGCCGCGACAGCGGTCGGATAGCTGGCAAAAACCGGCAGGTGAATGTGGAAGGCGGAGCCCTGGCCTTTCAAGGATTCGACCTCGATGCGGCCGCTGACCTCAGTGACGAGATGCCAGACGGTCGCGAGCCCAAGTCCGGTGCCCTTGCCAACATCCTTGGTGGTGTAAAATGGTTCGAAAGCGCGCTCGCGCACCTCAGGGGTCATGCCCATGCCATTGTCGCGAATGGTGAGGCGCTGCCATCCGAGGATTTCGCGACGCGAAGGCACGCTCGGTTCGAGGCGACCCACGGCGGTTGCGGGCAGTTGGATTGCCTCGACGCGGATGGTGGGCACCCAACCCTCGGGATGAGGACTGGCGAGTTTTTCCATCAAGGTGTCGCGAGCATTGAGGACGAGATTGAGGATGATCTGGTTGAGGTCGGTGGGATTGAAGGTGAGGGGAGGCAGGTTCGTGGGAATCACGTTCTCCCAAACGATGCGCCGGTCGACGGTGAGTTTCAGGAGCGCCAGGCAAGCGTTGGTGATAGACGCCAGGTAGACCTGCTCGACGCGGTCGTCGACCTTGCGGCCAAAAGTCAGCAGACGGCGCGTAAGTTCGGAGGCGCGTTGGGCGGCGTCTGAAATGAGCTGGATCTCCGCGTGGAGACGGGCGTCGCCGGGCCAATCGAGTTGGATTTCGCTGGTTTTAAGCGCGATCGGCGTGAGGAGATTGTTGAATTCGTGAGCGATGCCGCCGACGAGTTCACCGATGGCGCGCAGCCGGCGGGACTGGCTGATTTCTTCGTCGAGCGTGCGACGCTCGGTAATATCCTCACCGAGCACGCAGAGACGGGGGTTGCCCTGGCCGGCCACGGGCATGGGGACGAGCGTGAAGATGATGCGCTTGGTGCTTTGCGCGAGACGGCGTTCCTCGCGAACGAGCGTGGTGATCGAAGGACGGGCGGAAAGGAGTCCGGCGAACTCAAGCAACCACTCGGTGGGTTTTTGGACCTTATGCAGGTATTCGTTCTTGAGATTGGTTGCGGTGAGGCCGATCCAGGGTTCCGCCTGCTGATTGATGGAGAGAAATCTGTACCCGGTGGCGTCGCGCTCAAGCAGGCACACGGCCATGGGAATGTTGTCGTAAAGCGCCTGGAGGTGGGCTTGCTGAGCGGACAATTCGGCGGTCTGCCGTGCGATCAGGCGCTTAAGCACCTGCCGGTAAAAAATTCCGGCAAGGAGAAGCCCGACGATTACACAAAGAGCGATGATGCTATAGCGCAGCAGCACACGCTGGCTGACACTGGCGGTTTCGAGTTTGCCGAACCAGTGATCGTAAATGCGCTGAAATTCTCCGGTGCGATTGAGGATGGCCAGGCCCTCGTTGAGGCGCGCGAGGAGCTGCGTGTTTCCCTTGTGGACGGCGAAGCAATGGCGGATATCGTAGTCGGCGTAGGGTTCGCCGAGCATGACAACGTTTTTGTGGCCGTTGCGCTGGATGAGTGAGAGGGCGGTGAGTTGGGAAATGAAGGTGCCGGCATAGAGGCCTTTTTCGATTCCAGCGAGGGCCTCCTCGGAGGAACTCATATAAACGGCTTCGGCGCGCAGACCCTGATCGCGCAGAAAACGTTCGCCCATGCTTCCGCGACCGATGATGGCGAATTTTTGCCCATTGAGGTCGGAAAGTTTTTTGATCGCGCCGGTTTTCGGAACAAAGATGGCGCCTTGGAGGGTTAAGAATGGTACGGAAAAATCGGTGTAGCTATCGCGTATCGGCGTCTGGCTGTAAGTTTGCAGCATATCGAATTCGCCCTCGCTGAAACGGCGATGGACTTCGATGCCGGGGGCACCGACACGCTGGATTTCCAAGTGCATGAGACGCGCGACGGCGTCGAGCAGATCGGCCGAGAAGCCCGCCAGCATGCCATCGGGCTTTGTGTAGGCGTAAGGGTAACTGTCCGCCGGCGCGCCGACAATGTAGAGACGTTTTTGTCGGTTTTCTAGTGGTGCGGCGCTGGGATTTTCTTCACCACGGCCTTGTTGACAGAAAAATACGACTCCGAAGAGCACGACGATGCGCAGCAGCGAAACGAAAACACGAAAAGACAGCTGGAGGCGCATGATTGCTCGGGGAGATAGCGAGCATGTTGAAAATCAGCTGCAATACAAGCCTTCGCCAAGGTTTCTTGAAGAAGGTTAGTTTACATAATTTGCCGTGGGTGAGGCACAAACAACGGAAAAGCCCGGGCGAAAAAGGGCCCGGGCATTTGCAGCGAAAGCCAAAGAGAATGGGAATGGATACGAACTATCTCGATTCCCTGCCAGCTGATGCTTTAGCGAACGACGCGGGCGCCGCCACCACCCATGAGCTTCTCGACTTCCTTGCGGGTTGCCATGGAGGTATCGCCCGGGGTCGTCGAAGCGAGCGCGCCATGAGCGGCACCGTACTCGACCGCCTTCTGGGCATCGTTGAAGGTGAGGAAGCCGAACTGCACGCCGGAGGCAAAACTGTCGCCACCGCCAACGCGGTCGAGGATTTCGAGTTTCGGGTATTTCTTGCTCTCGTGGAATTTCCCTTCGTGCCAGAGAATCGCGCTCCAGTCATTGCTGGTGGCGGTGTGCACATGGCGGAGGGTGGTGGCTGCAACTTTGAAGTTGGGATATTCCTTCACCGCAGTTTCGATCATGGCTTTGAAGGCGTCGGTCTCGATGTGCTTGAGGTCCTCGGCGCCCTTGACGGCGAAACCGAGCGAGGCCGTGAAATCCTCCTCGTTGCCGATCATGACGTCGACGTACTTGGCGATTTCACGGTTCACTTCCTGCGCCTTCTTCAGGCCGCCGATGGATTTCCAGAGCGATGGACGATAGTTGAGATCGTAGCTGACGATCGTGCCGTGTTTCTTGGCGGCTTTGACCGCTTCGATCACGACGTCGGCCGTGGAAGCAGAAAGAGCCGCGAAAATGCCGCCGGTGTGAAGCCAGCGCACGCCGAGTTTGCCGAAGATGTGTTCCCAATCGAAGTCACCGGGCTTGAGCTGCGAGGCTGCCGTGTTGCCACGATCGGAAACGCCAACCGCGCCGCGGACGCCGAAGCCGCGCTCGGTGAAGTTTAGGCCATTGCGAATGGATCGGCCAATGCCATCGTCTTCGCGCCACTTGATGAAGTCAGTCGCGACGCCGCCTTGCATGATGAAGTCTTCGACAAGGTGGCCGACTTCGTTGTCAACAAAAGCGGTGCAGACGGCCGTCTTCAGGCCGAAACATTTGCGCAGGCCGCGCGAGGTATTGTATTCGCCGCCGCCTTCCCAGGCGGTGAAGGAGCGGGTGGTGCGGATGCGGTCCTCGCCGGGGTCAAGACGAAGCATGACCTCGCCGAGCGAGATCTGGTCGAATGCACATTGATTGGCAGGTTTGATTTGGAGGCTCATGGTTTGGGAAATAGGCAACGACATCGGAGCGAAACCAACCAGCGCAGTCAACAAGCGAGGTGGACAGGTGTCCGTTTCAAGGCCGGCACACGGTTGAGATTAGTTACCCGTATGGGACTTGTGCAGTCGTTTAATAGGCATGCTGGAAGTAATTATGACAACTTCGTCATTTTAGCCGACCCTATGGGAAAGTTGTGGGGTCGCATTTTCGACAAGGCGACGAATCAACCGGTGGAACACGTAACGGTTGAACTGAAGAAAAAGGACGGCGCGAAAACGCTTTTTGTGGGCATCACGGATAATATTGGTAAATTCGTGCTCGAAGGTGTTGGCGGCTGATCAAGGTTAAAAAAAAACGCCCGCCGGAGTAGGCGGGCGTGATGGAAAATTATTTTGCCTCTGGTGGTCGGTTTTGGCCGGGAGCGTCGAAGCATTCCTCGGGCTTTTTGACGCGGAGGCTGTCGCCTTCGGCTGACTTGTTGTCTTTCCAGCGGGGTAGCGTGAGCGTGAAGGTGGCGCCTTTGCCCACGCCGTCGCTTTCGGCCGAGAGCGATCCGTTCATTTGTTTGGCGGCAAGAGCGGAAGAATGGAGGCCGAAGCCGTGGCCATCTTTGCGCGTGGTGAAACCATGCGAGAATATCTTGGTGAGATTTTCCGCCGGAATACCGATGCCATTGTCGATGACCTTCATCAGGATCGTCTCGTCGGGGCCGTTTTCGACGCGGATCAGCATGCGACGTTGCGAGGGCTCTTTGCAGTCCATGGCTTTTTTCGCATTGCTGATGAGATTAACGAGGATCTGAAGAACCTTGTGACGTTCGGCGCGCGCGGCGGGCGTTTGTGCGATTTGTTTTTCAACGTGAACGTTGTGCCGCTGCAGCGCATTGGTGCTGAGTTTTATCGCGTCTTCGATGGTTTCGGAGGGAACGAGTGGTTCGACCATGCCGGCGACAGAGGCGTAGCTCTGCTGCATCCAGATGATGTCCTTAATGTGGTCGATGCTCTTGAGGAGCGTCGAGAGATCGGCCATGGTGTCGACACGTTCCTTGTCGAGATTGTTGGCGAGGCTCTCAAGGTAGGTTGGGAGTTTTCCGGCGCGCGGATCCTTGGCGAAAAACTCGCCGAGGTTGTTCTGATTGTCGCGAAGAAGTGCGCAGACTTTAAAAATGCTGGTGACTTTCGAATCGCGGAAACGGTCGGAAATCAAATTGGCGGTGACGTTGATCGAGGTGAGGACGTTGCCAACATTGTGAAGAACACCCGTGGCGACCTCGGCCATGCCGGCCTGACGCGTGGCTTCCATCAGCTGGCGATTGGAGTCTTCGAGGGCTTTTTGCGTTTCGACGGATTTGGTGACGTCGCGGCTCATGCCGAACGTGCCGATGATTTTGCCCTGCTGATCGCGCCACGGCAGTTTGCTAGTGACGACCCAGGTCACGCGCCCGTCGGGCCAGACTTCTTTTTCGAGTTTTTCCAAAATGGGCTGCCCTGTTTGCATGATGGCCTGTTCATCGGCGAACGCGTTTCGCGCGTGCGCATCGGCAAAGAAATCGAAATCGGTTTTGCCGATGTAGTCCTCCACTTTTTTGCCGTCGCGCAGAGCCTTGGCCTTGCTCAGCGTGATGAAGCGTGACTGCAGATCCTTAAAATAGATCTGGTCGGGAATGTTATCCAGGAAGGCGCTGAGGAGCAGGTTCTCGATATTGGGAATCGGCGAGCCGGAAGCGGTGGTGGGCACGGGGTGGGCGGGATTTTCCTGGGGCTGACTCATGGTTAGAAGGGGCGGTTGGTTGAACGTGCTTTGTTAATGGCGTCGATGTTGCGTTGGAGAGCTTCGCGAATGCCGGCGATCGTAACGGGTTTTGAGAGGTAGTCGTCCATGCCGGCTTGCAGGAGGCGTTCGCGTTCCGTGGGAAGAGCGTTGGCGGTGAGGGCGATGAGGCGCAAATGCTTTTTATACCTGACATCGCCGCCAGCTTGGGCCTTGCGAATGATTTGGGTGGCTTCCACGCCGTCGAGGACGGGCATTTGTTCGTCCATGAACACGATGTCGTACGGGGTGCGCTGGAGCGCGGAAATGGCCTGCTGCCCGTCATTGGCGAAGTCCGCGGTGTAGCCGAGCCTTTGGAGCTGGTGGCCGGTTACGGTGCGGTTGACGGCATTGTCATCCACCACGAGAATGCTGAGCGCTGCATTGGTTCGGAAAAGCGGGGTTTCGACGAGGGCGCTTTCCGCCACACCCGAACCGGGCGCCATGGTCTCGATGATGGTGTTGAAAAGAGGCGTGGGTTTGACGGGTTTGAGCAGGCAGGCAGAGAGACAATATTGCTTGAGTTGCTCGCCCGTTAGGTGATCGCCGAGGGAGGTGATGAGCACCATTTTCGGCCGCGGAATGTCGAGATTGGACGCGATGCTCGTGGCAACGGCCAGTCCGTCCATTTCCGGCATGTGGTAGTCGAGCAGCACCAAATCGTATGGCATGCCTTCCATCACGGCATGCTTGAGAGCGGTGAGCGCGGCGGGGCCGCTGTCGACGGAGTCGTGCGCCACCTGGCGGTAGGTTAGCTGATGATGGAGAACTTTGCGGTTGGTTTCGTTGTCGTCGACAATAAGGACGCGTTTTGCGGGAATGGCAAAAGGGGTGGCGCTGGGAGGCGAAGGCTGGGCGTGCTCAAGACAGGCGGTGAACCAGAATTTACTTCCTTTTCCTGGTTCGCCGATCACGCCGATTTCGCCGCCCATCATTTCCACGAGGCGTTTGCAGATCGCGAGGCCGAGTCCGGTGCCGCCATATTTGCGGCTCGTGGAGTTATCGCCCTGGGTGAAGGGCTGGAAAAGTATTTCCTGAACCTTTTGCGAGATGCCAATTCCGGTGTCGGACACTTCGAACCGCACAGTCAGCTCCTGCGCGCTGAAGCGTTCCAAGGTGACATGCAGGAAAACTTCGCCCTGATCGGTGAATTTGACGGCGTTGCCGAGAAGATTGAAAAGCACCTGGCGCAACCGCGTGGCATCGCCACGGAGGCGTCGTGGAACCTCGTTTTCAATGAGGCAGGCCAGTTCGAGCTTTTTGCTGGCGGCGGGCTGGGCCTGCACGTCGAGCGCGGAATTGACGACGTCGGCGAGAGTGAAATCGGTTTTTTCCAGGATGACCTTGCCGGCCTCGATCTTGGAGAAGTCGAGGATTTCGTTGACCACGGTCAGCAGGGCTTCGCCGCTATGGCAGAGCGTCTGGACGAAATCCCGCTGGAGATTGGTTAAGTCGGTTTGAAGCAGAAGGTCCCCCATGCCAATGATGCCATTGAGGGGAGTGCGCACCTCGTGGCTCATGTTTGCGAGGAACATGCTTTTCGCATGGTTGGCGGCCTCGGCGGCGTCCTTGGCCTTGAGGAGCTCGACTTCGATATTGGTTCTTTCGATGATTTCGGAAGAGAGCTTGCGATTGGTCGCCATCAACTCGGCCGTGCGCTCGGCGACGGCCTGTTCGAGATTCTGCACGCGCGTGCGCGTCTGTTGCAGCAACGACCATTTTTCGGTGAGGGTATTGGCGATCTGGCGGACCTCGATGTTGTCGAAAGGTTTTTTGAGAATGAGCAGGCGGTCGCTCATTCCAAGGCGTTTTATAACCTCTTCCCAGGAGTAATCGGAGTAGGCGGTGCAGAGCACGGCCTGCAAATCGGGATCTATTCTCCAAATGCGTTCAAGGGCCTCGACGCCGTCAATGCCCGGGGGCATGCGCACGTCGACGAACGCCATGGCGTAGGGTTTTCCAGCGGTGATGGCCTGGGAAACTTTTTCAATGCCGTCGAGCCCCTGATAGGCGGAGTCGATGTGATAAAAATTTTCCTCCGCGAAAGGCGCGCGACTTAAGGCGCCAAACAATTCCTTCTCCAAATCGTCCAGACCCTTTTTCGATTCATCCCTCGGACGCAAAATCCGCGAAAAATCCTCGTGGATGGCGTGGTTGTCGTCGATGACGAGAATGCGTCGGTTTTTTTCGTGAGCGGACATGAAAGCGTTTGAAGGCGGGAGGGGAACGCGGGCTGCGGGCGAGGGCTCGCGTAAAAACTTTGGGAAAGAATGAGCTGATTCAATATCGACGCAATTCTATGCAGCTTGAGGTGTTTACCCTCGTTTTCGTGCGACGACAAAGTAGGTAACATTTAAAACTACTGTAGGTCTTCGATGGGTGAAGTCCGCCCATTGCAAGTGGTTAGCAAGGTGTCGGATGATTTGCAAAATTGGTTAGGGTTTTTACCCGATCCGCGTTGCGCACAAAAAAACCGCGGTTTTGACCGCGGCTTTGGAAAGCGAGTTTTGCCTTGAAAACGTAGAGCTTACTGCTCGAAACGTCCGCGATACGCCCAGAGGCCAAGCGCGGGATTCGAGATGTAGAAGAACTTCTCGCCGTCGGCTCCGGTGTTCCAGCCATCCTTGAGCTTTTCCGGGTTGTAACGCGCAGTCATCGTCTTGAGGTCGGCATACTTGAAACCTACGCTCTCGATCTCGGCCTGCGTGAGATGACCGGGGCAATAAGTGATGTTGAAACGGCCTTCGCTCGAACCGTGGATCAAGTGCGCGGCGGCGCTCAGGTTATTGCGGAGCTCCTCGTTGGCCTTCGTCGCGGCGAGTGTCTTGGGCGTGCCGAAATAACCGTACTTCCTAATCAGCCGGTCGATCTCGTGGTCTTCACCGAACTCTTTCAAACCGGGAGCGAGAATGATAAGCTCGCCCTTGTCGGCCATGGCCATGCGGGTGCGGTAAATGGCCTTGTTGCCGAGCCAGGTGCTCTTGAATTCCGATGGATCGAGGTAAACGACGACTTTGTTGAGTTGCACGTCGAGCATCTGGAAGTTGACCTCAAGCGAGAGCTTGGCGGCCTTGTTGAACACCTCGTGATCGTCGCCGATGTAGAGCCCGCGCACGTGGAGTTTGCCGTCTTCGCCGCGGCCGACCACGGTGTGAATATATACGATCGGCAAGTGGCTGGTGAACTTCTCGCCGGCGTAGTTGAGGATTTTGCGCACGGGGGTGTTGGCGCGGCCCATCATGCGTTCCATGCCGTAGGCGGCGCCGACGAAATGGCTCTTGTTGATGCCCTCCTGGCCGCCGGTGCCGACGAAGATGTTCTTGTTGTAGTTCGCCATGCCGATGACCTCGTGGGGAACCACTTGACCGATGGAAAGTATCAGATCGTGTTTGCCGGTGGCGATGAGGTTGGCAACCTGTGCGGGCCACGGGAAATCGACGGCGCCTTCGGAAACTTCCTTCACGAATTCCGCCGGCACGGTGCCGACGGTTGTGATGCCGGTGCGCCAGTTGTGTACGCGGAAAAGCGATTCGGGCACGCCGGGGAACATCTCGTGGATCTGCTCGGATGTCATCGGCGAATGCGTGCCGAGAGCGGGGAGGACGTCGGTTAGATTTTTGCCGTAGTACTCGTGGACGAGGCTGGTGAGGCGTCCGGCCTGCGAGTGGAAGCGAGTGAAGTCCGGTGGCACGGCGAGCACGCGTTTGCGGGCGCCGAGTTTGTCGAGGGCCTGTTTGAGGGCCGCGCGCATATCGTCGACGGAAATTTTATCGGTAGGGGAGCCGCGTTCGAAGTAGAGCATGGGAGAAGGATTCGGAAGAGAGGCCCAAGGTCAGAAGCCGGAGGCCAGATGTCGGTTTCGGAGGTCGGAAGTCGGAAGTCAGAGTTCGGAGTGTGCAGAATGGAAAACAGAGGCCGGAGACCGGAGAACAAACGTGATCATATTTGTTAAAGAAGCGAGCGTCCGAAAAGCAAAAGACCGCGAAGCATGAAGGCTCGCGGTCTTATTGTTTTCAAATGCTGGTATCCGGCATCTGGCTTCTAGCCTCTGGTTCGATCAGCGTTGGATGCGGGCGGAGCCGCCTTTGGCGAAGGCTTTCACCTGTTCGACCGTCGCCATGGTGGTGTCGCCGGGGAAGGTGGTGAGCAGCGCGCCATGCGACCAGCCGAGGTTGACGGATTCCTGTTCGGAAGCGCCGCTGAGCAAGCCGTAGAAGAAGCCGGTCGCGTAACCGTCGCCGCCGCCGACGCGATCGACGACGTCGAGTTCGCACATCGGGGATTGGTAGGTCTTGCCGTTGACCCAAGCGACCGCGCCCCAAGTGTGGCGGTTGGTCGAGTGAACTTCGCGCAACGTCGTCGCGACGGCTTTCACGTTCGGGAATTTCTTGGTGGCCTTTTCGATGACGGCGTAGAACGCGGTCGGATCGAGCTTCGACTTCGACTCGACGTCCTGGCCTTCGATGCCGAGGCCCTTCTGAAGGTCTTCTTCGTTGCCGACGAGAACGTCGACGTGCTGCACAATGCGGCCGAGCACATCGAGCGCCTTGGACTGGCCGCCCCAGATGTCCCAGAGCTTTTGACGGTAGTTGAGGTCGAAGGAGGTGATTGCACCGGCCTTCTTGGCGGCCTGCATGGCTTCGACGATCAGTTCGCCGGTCGTTTCCGACAGCGCCGCGAAGATGCCGCCGCTATGGAACCAACGCACGCCCTGTCCAAAAATTTGTGCCCAATCGAAGTCGCCCTTCTTGAGCTGACCGGCGGCTTCGTTGGAACGGTTATAAAACACCACCGGAGCGCGCACGCCCTGGCCGCGATCGGAGTAAACGGTCGCCATATTCGGGCCGCGCACGCCGTCGTGTTTGAACTTCTTGTAGAAAGGTTTCACGCCCATCGCGCGCACGCGTTCCGCGATCAAATCGCCGATCGGGTAATCGACCATGGCGCTCGCGACCGCGGTATTCAGGCGGAAGCAATCCGAGAGATTGGCCGAAACGTTGAACTCGCCGCCACTGACATGAATGTCGCAATGGTTTGCCTTGCGAAAGGGGATGATACCGGGATCGAGGCGATGAACCAGCGCGCCGAGCGAGAGAAAATCGATGGCGCCATCTTGGCGGATATTCAGGGAGTTACTCATATTTGTGGAGGTTGTGTATGGTATGGGAGTGTGTGACGAAAGGGAGCCGCGAACCTACCGGTTTGGCGGTGAATGAAAAGCAAAAATACGGCGTCGTGTCTTCGGGTGCGCATTCCTTGTCATCTCAAGACATTGGGCCACAGAGAGCACAGAGCTCGGACACAGAGTTCACGGAGCGGCAATGGGGTGCCTTTGTAATCCTCCTTACTTCTTCAGTGGTTTGACTCCGTGTTCTCTGTGTCGGAGCTCTGTGTCCTCTGTGGCAAAAATGTCTGCATTCATTTCAAATCACTGTACTGGCTGACCTTGGTTTGCCTCTTGCCAATCCGAGCTTCCTCATAACTTCCTCTTTTCCACCATTCGCCGATTTCATTGAAACCGAAACCCACACCCTTCGCCAAAGCCACCGCTCAGCTTGTCCGCTCGCTCGGCCCTCGCGTTGCCACCTCGGACGACGCGCTTTTCCGCGCCTCATTTGACAGCAGCAAATTGTCCTTCCTGCCCGAGGCGGTGATTTCGCCGAAGAAAAATGACGACATCGCCACGACACTCGCGCTCGCCAACCAGCACCGCGTACCCGTCACGGTGCGCGGCGGCGGCACATCGCTTACCGGCTCCGGCTCACCGGTCAAGGGCGGTTGGGTACTCGATGTTTCGAAGTGGAATAAAATCGAAATCGACGCCGAAGCCGGCATGGCCCACGTGCAAGCCGGCGCGATTGTCGCGCAAATCCACGCCGCTGCCGAAGCCGCCGGTTGGTTCTATCCAGCGGATCCGGCTTCGAAACAGTATTGCACCATCGGCGGCAACATCGCTTGCAACGCCGGCGGCATGCACGGCGGCAAGTACGGCGTGACCCGCGATTTCGTCCTCGCGCTCAAAGGCTTTCTCCCGACCGGCGAATACGTGGAGTGGGGGCGCCCCACGAAAAAATTCTCCGCCGGCTTCAACCTCCGCGATCTCTGGATCGGCGCCGAGGGCATGCTCGGCGTCGTCACCGAGGCCACGTTGAAACTCGTCCCGCTGCCGCCCGCGCGCTGGACGCTCCTCACCGCCTTTGCCGATGAGGTCTCTGCTTTCAAGGCCATCCGCGCGCTCTTCGCCCAGCGCGTGCAACCCGCCATCTGCGAATTTCTCGACCGCCATGCCGTGCAATGCGCCGAAGCCAAGACCGGCCAAACCGTTTTCCAGGGCCAAGCCGGCCGCCCGGTCATCCTTCTCGAACTGGCTGGTACCGCCAACGAACTCGCCGACTTGAAGCCCACCGTACTCGCCTGGGCCGAACAACACGCCATCGCCCACCGCGAAGCCGCCAACCGCGCCGAGGCCGAGGAACTCTGGACCGTGCGCCGCAAATGCTCGTCCGCCATGTTCGCGCTCGGCGACTCGAAGCTCAACGAGGACATCGTCGTCCCGCTGAAAAACTACGAAAAGTTCGCCGTCTTCCTCGACAAACTCCGCAAATCTTCACGCCTGCCGATCCCGACCTTCGGCCATCTTGCCGATGGCAACTTGCACGTGAACATCATGTATCACCGCGAGAACCGCGCCGAATACCTCCGCGCGGAAAAAGCCGTCGGCCAGCTCATGGCCGGCGTGGTCAAACTCGGCGGCGCCATCTCCGGCGAGCACGGCATCGGCCTCGCGAAGACGCCGTTCCTCGCGCTGCAACATTCCCCTGCGCAGATCAAAGCCATGCAGGCCGTGAAACAAGCGCTAGATCCAAACGGAATTTTGAACCCGGGCAAAATGTTCACCCTCTTCAAAGTCTGGGAACACCCGCGCCTGAAGATCGAACTGCCGTGGGATCATAAATAGTTTTTACCACGGATTGCGCGGATACCTCGGTTAAAACCATCTGACTTGGGGCAACGCGCCGTCGTTGCCGTATCCCGTATACGCTTAGCCGTGATCGCGGGTAGGGATGGACCGCCGGGCCGTCCGCTTCGACCCTGAACCGTTTTAAACCGCTTATGCACACTGATGAGCAGGTCGTCGCGATCGCTTCGAACTCCGATGTACGGGGCCTTACACGCAAAAATCCCGCATCGCTGAAGATGACGGGTTTTTTGCTTGGAAAAAAATAGGTCCCACCGCGGTAGTGGAGAATTTATTCGAGTTTTATTTCAAACATTTCCTCTCGTACTGCAGCGCTCGATCATCTTGCTGTTTAGGGCTAGATAAGTTGCGCGTTTTTTGGTGGGACGCCCGCACTATAGCTCAAGGAGAACGAACCTGCCATCGGACCTTTTGCATAACGCGTTATAGGAAAATTTCTGAACGCCAACTGGCGCGATCCGCGGGTAAGAGCATTGTGCAATGTGCAAAATTTGACTCTGTTTCAGGCTCCCGCTCCTACAGCTTCTCCGAAGGTGGCGCGCGTTGACCTCAACGCGTGGGTTCGAACAACTCAACATTCGCGGAAAGGGCAGTTGCTCTGGGCCGTCGTGTTGTCCGCCGGCGCTTACTGCGTTTTATATTTCCCCGAATCTTCGGCCACCGACAAATCCTGCCGCGTGGTCTTTTGCGCCTGAGCGGTGGCTTGTTTCAACCTCAGGCCGAGTTCGTGCAACTCCAGCGCCCGTAAGATCCGCTGACCGGGGGTGAGCTTGAGCATAGCTTCGCGGGAGGCTCTTGCCGCAGCTTCGAAGTCGTGCTTTTCGGACGGATTCATAGAGCGTGTTTCAAGAAACACCAGACGCATCGGGGTGCAACTCCCTCAGTACCCGTATATCTTCCTGATCCTTGGGACGGCCAGCATCCTTTTTCATCGCGAGCAAGAGGTCCAACGGCACGACAGGCACCACTACACCGGTAAACAACTCTGCCTTGGCCGCTTTTTCGTAGGCTGGTTCGAAAGCGAATGGTTCGGTTACAAAAAGATCGACAGGAATATCAAGAGGGTCACCGGTGCGCATTTGAAAAACGAGCATGCCCTTCTCTTCGATCCAGCGTTTCCGTATACCGGCTTCTGCATAGTCAGCGGCGTTTACCGGAACTGCCGGTTTATAGCCGAGTGCGACCAACGACTGAATGGCATTGAGCGCATTCTCGCGCTCCAACGCGACGACAAGATCAATGTCATTGGTTGCCCGGCTATGTCCGTGCGCGGCCACAGCCAAACCGCCCACCAGCAGATAACGAACGTCGTGTTGGTTGAGGCTAGCAAAAACACTTTTGACCGTATCGAGAAACATGGGACGCGCAGTGCGAAGCGTCGGAGAAAACCAGCGAAAAGCAATCAGGCATTCCGAGTCGCACCCGCGTTTGATGCTAGCATGGCCGCGGGACCAAAATAGTTTTAACCATGGATTGCACGGATTTCACGGACGAAACCATCTGGCATGGAGGGCGACGCGCTGTCGTCGCCGGTTCGACCCAAAACCGTCTTTAACCGCAAATTAAATAATCGACGCAAATTCCGAAGGTGGCACGCGACGTCCTCGGCGCGTGGGTTTGAGCGGCTCGCGGTCCGCGGGTAGGGTGGCTTCGGAGCAACCGCTGCGGTAGCAACGTGCAAAAGTTGATCCGTCTCAGGCTTCCTCCCTAGGCTGCGCAAATTTGAATGCATGTGGTTGCCTAAGGAGGGGGGTACTGGCTGGCGCCGGGCCAGTCTGCGGAGAGGACTTTTCAGGTTGGCTGTTCGTAGGAAATGATCCGAGAAGCCATCCGGCGATGCGGTGGGCCGCACGCCAGATAATCCATCCAAGCAGCAAATTCAAAAGCAGCAAAACTGCGGTCGAAAGCATTCCCGTAAGGCTGGCACTGCTTGTATTGGGGATGTTCGCCGATCTCTGGTACATCGAGAGGTACGTCGCGAGGTGGCCGAGACCAAAGATGCCGGAGAGAATATACGAAAGAGCAAAGAGCCGGATTATCGCTGCGACGATTCGCATGGTTTCAATCGGTTGTGCGGTCTTTTGTCGTGAAGTTCGTTTGAAACTGACGACAAGCGCGCCGAGCGCGAAAAGACAGCTGGTAACCGACACTCCGATCACGGCCCATGCCATTCCGTTGATCCTGGATGGAGCTGGCTGCTTTGCGACGGGTGTTGGTGTTTCTGGTTGTGGTGAGGTGACGGGAGCTGGTTCGTTGGAAGGTGGAAGCGGGCGTTCCGGCGCGGTGTCATAGATCTTGATGATGCCGTTTTCTTCCCGCCACGCGAAGCCCACGGGTTTTAAGACAAGGTCGTAGATTTGCTTCCACGAGCAATGCATGACCTTGATGCTTGTTCTCCCAGGAAGGTTTGCGGGGATGACGACGTTGAGCTCGAAGAGGTCTGCGATATTACGGAGAATTACTACACGTGATTCGTCCGGGAAATCGACGCTGACCGTGTCATCGGCAGCTTTCGCATGAAGCGATAGGGCGAGCAGTAGGGCAAGGCAGACGAAGCTGCGTTTTAGGATGAGCAACATGGTGGTCATTGTGCAGGGGTTAACGCGGTCGCGAAGCTGGTGCTGGTTTTCCCGCTTAGTCGTTGAAGCTGGCCTCCACGGGATGGGCGTTGGTTCTAAGCGGTGGGACGGGAAGTTCAAGGCGGTTCTTGGCGGAACGGTGCAGTTGAGGTGGAGCGCATTGACCCCAATGCGCTGGTTTGGGCGCGACGTCGGCATACGTGTTGCGCCATTTCGACAGGCTCAAATCGAAACGGCGGGCACGGCGGTCCGCCTTTCAGCGTCGAGGTGCTACCCCAAAGGCTGCGTGCGGCTACCTCGGGGCTTGGCGGTTTGAGCTCGGAGGGCGGGCGGCCGAGTTCGGAGGTTTCTCCGTCCACCTTTCGTGGTGCATGGGCGGAGCTTTGAGGTAGGAGCTCCGGGCTTGAAGGTGGACGGTTGGACCTTTCAGGGTTGGTCGGCCGAGCTTGGAGGTGGGTCGATGGAGCTCGAAGGCTTGCGCGCCGAGCTTTGAGGTAGCCCGGGGTACCCTAAAGCTCGGCTGAGATACCTCAAAGGTACCCCGGCCCATGTCGTGGTAGGTGGGGCTATCGCTTTGGTACGTGGGTTCTTAGGTAGGGACTGCCAGCCTTGGCCGTCCGCGGTTGTTCAGGTCAGTTGCAAGAGACATTGACGGTCGGCCCGGCGGTCCAACCCTACCTATGGATGTTGATAAAAGACATCCGTCCCGGGCCCTTGCGAGCACGGTTGCACGCTGGTCACCGGTATTGTTGCGTCAGGCGTCGGACGGCGGCCTTGATGCTTTTGCGGAGCTCGGCGGGGGCGAGGACTTCGGCGTCGGAGCCCCAGCTCAGTATCCAACTTTCAACTTCAGGGAGCGCGCCGAGTTTCATGCTGAGTTCGACGCCGCCGTTGGGCAATTCGAGGAGGGCTTGCGAATCGTGCCAGACACGCTCACGCACGCGGTCGGCGACTTTGGCGGTGAAACGCACGCGCACCTGGTAGTTGCCGCTGCCGCCGAGCACGCCGAGGGCATTGGAGAAAAAGTTTTCGGGCGAAAAATCCTGGGGACGGGAGAACGTCGTCTTCGTGGTGCGAACGTCCGCGATGCGGGGCAGGGCGAAGGTGCGCAGGGCCTTGCGTTCGACGTCGTGGCCGACCAGGTACCAGAGATTTTGGCGGTGAGATAAATGGTAAGGTTGAACCGAGCGGCGCGACGCGCGGGCATCGCCGGGCTTGCGATAGTCGAAGGTGACTTCCAGTTGCTTGAGCACGGCGGTGCTGAGGGTGTTGAAGACGACGAGATCGGCTTTGCCGAGGCCCATGTTTTTGAACGATACGGCGCTGAGTTCCTCGGCGGGCGAAAAGGAAATGCGATCCTTGAGTCCTTCAGTGAGTTTATCGAAGGCGATTTCAAGCTGCCGGTGAAAGGGTGTGCCTTGATATTGCTCGACAGCGCGTCGCGCGACGAGCAACGCCATGAGTTCGCCCTCGGTGACTTCCACGGTGGGAAACGAACTCACCGGGTGCGTGTAGCGGTAGGCGTTGAGCTGCGCGTCGAATTCGATCGGGAGGTCGAGCTGGTCGCGCATATAGGCGATGTCGCGAACAACGGTTTTGCGCGAAACTTCGAGGTCGTGCATGAGCTGCGTGCAGTTGGTCATGGCTCCGCGCCGCAGGTCCTCGTGGATGCGCAGCATGCGTTCTAGAGGGGGCCGGGAGCGTCCGCGTGTGATCATAAAATAATTTCAGTTTTTTTTAGGGTGGGACAGCTAGTGACCCACCCTGGGTGGTATTGTCAACGCATGAACATGAATACCACCTCCAAAAAACTGCTCACCCGCTCGATCGAAATCATCTGGTCTCACTATGGCGAACGCTACCGCGTCGACAGCGATATGAAATTTTACCGCGAAAGCGACGAGGGCTGGGTCAACTGGCAGCCCGATCCCTCGACGGCGATCTTCTCCTCGGCGGCCGACGGCATCTCGGAAACGCGCTGGTCGGCTTTCCTCGAATTCGTTCCGACGGCGGAGCGGCGGCTGCTCGAAATGTTCGACGTGGGCCGCGCCGGCGTGCTGGCGGTGGTGGCGCTTTGCCCGGGGCTGGTGGCGGATTTGCTGGCGACGCCGGCACTTGCGCCCTTCGTGGCCGAACATGCGCGGTTGCGCGGGACCGAAACGCGTTGGGAAGAAATCGCGGCAGTGCACAGTCGCGGTGGCGTTTACGCGCTGCTCGAATGGCTCGGTCTGCCGGCCTCGCGTCAGACGTTGACGATCTTGCAGAAGATTGCCGAACCCGATCTCGCGCGCCGTTTGCTCGAACCGATCCGCGCGTCGCTGTGGGAGCCGGAGACAATTTGGTTCCTCCAGCACACGCCTACGCTGACCGAACGCGCGCTCACGCACCACTGCGATTGCGTGGCGGCGTGAGCGATTTCCTCAACGTGCAGCGAGGAATGCCCGCCAGCCGCCGAACGAGGTGACGTCGCGAGCGTTTGCCACGGCGGCGGCTTCGCAGAGGAAACTCTGCACGGTCGAGCCGTCGTCGAGCGTGACGGTGCCGATGCCAAGCGGACTCGGAATGTTGGAAACGAAATGGCCGTAACCCGCGACGGGGACGTTCCAGACTTCGACTTCAATGGGCGCGCCGCCTTCGACGACCCGGATCAGTCCGGGTTTGGGCGGCGTGGTGCCGGGCAGGGCGAAGAGTTTGTAGGTGGGAGCCGTTTTGGTCGCGCGGTCGAGGGTCGCGCCGAGCTGGGTGAGTTGCCAGTTGAGCGGGAGTCCGCTGAGGTGCGCGCCGCAGACGGCAAGTTTAATCGTGCGGCCGGCAGATGGCAGGGAGCGTTGCGGCGCGGTTTCGCCGAGAAATTTTGCGCCGAGGCGGAGCACGCGATCATCGCAAAATGCGGGAGCGACGAGCGTAACGCCCCAAGGCATTTTGTTTGGCAAAAAGCCCACGGGAACGGCGACGGCACAGAGATCGAATAGGTTCAGGTAATTAGTATAGGTGCCGAGGTTCGAATTGAGACGGATGGGATCGGACTCGACTTCGGCGACGGTGTAGACCGTGCCCGTGGTGGGCGTGAGCAATACGTCGATGTCGGCCCAAACGGCCTCGGCTTGGCGGCGGAGCGCAGCGAGTTTGTAGGCGGCCTCGAAGGCGGACGTGGCAGTGAGGGCGCGCGCGCTTTCGATGATCTGGCGCGTGACGGGATGCAGCGCGGCGGGTTGGCTCTCGATGAAAGGGCGGATGGCCGCATAACGCTCGGCGACCCACGGTCCCTCGTAGAGCAAGCGGGCCGCGGCGAGAAACGGCGTGAAGTCGATTTCGACGATTTTGGCGCCGAGCGAACGCCAGCGCGCGATGGCGGTGGCAAAAAGTTCGGCGGCGGCGGCGTTGCCGAAAAATTCGAGTTGGTCGGCGCGCGGCACGCCGATGCGAGGCGGCCAGACTTCATCGATCACCGGCGGAGTGGCGGGGCGGCTGTATGGATCTTCCGGATCGTAGGCGGCAGCGACGGAGAGAATTTCGGCGGCGTCGGAAATTGTGCGTGTGAAGATGGAAACGCAGTCGAGTGTGCGGCAGGCTGGAACCACGCCGCGGGTGCTGAGGAGGCCGCGCGTGGGTTTGAGGCCAACGAGGTTGTTGAAGGCGGCGGGAACGCGACCGGAACCGGCCGTGTCGGTGCCGAGGGCAAAATCGCATAAACCAGCCGCCACCGCCACGGCGGAGCCGGAGCTGGAGCCGCCGGGGATGTAAGCTGAGTTGAACGGATTTACGGGCACGCCATACGGTGAGCGCACGCCGACGAGGCCGGTGGCAAATTGGTCGAGATTGGTTTTGCCGAGGGGAATCGCTCCGGCATTGACGAGCCGTTGCACGACAGGAGCGGAAGTGGAGGGCGTGTACGCGAAATCGGGGCAGGCGGCGGTGGTGGGCACGCCAGCGAAGTCGATATTGTCCTTGATCGCAAACGTCAGACCGCGCAGTGGAGCGGGACCGAAAAGTTTGGCCGCGGCATCGGCGAGTCCGAGCACGTGCTCGCGGCACAGGCGCGAAATCCAGACGGGGTCCTTTCCGCGGGCGTCGAGGCGGGCGAGAGTTTCGGCGATGGGTGAAGGGGCCATGCGGGAGGAAGATTAGTAATTTGTAGTTGGTAGTTTGTAGTTGGTTTTTGACGAAGGGCAGCTTTGACGAACTACTAATTTCAAACTGCCAATTACACTGCCGTTGCGGCGGCGATTGGCTTGATGACGACGAGTGGATCGCCGGCTTGCACGGGTTTGCCTTCGGCGCAGAGGACCTGTGTGACCTCGCCTGCGCCGGTGGCGAAGACGGAAATTTCCATTTTCATGGATTCGAGGATGACGAGAGCTTGATCGCGCGTGATGCGGTCGCCGGGCTGGACGTTGATCTTCCAAACGTTGCCGGGAACCTGTGCGACGATGGCGGTATGGCCTGGCGGGAGCGCGGCATGTTCGGCGGGGCCGGTGGAGGCTTCGCTCTCGGCGGAAAAGTTGAGCTGGCCGGACGCTTCCCAGCGTTTGCGCTCGGCTTCGAACGATTGCTGCTGGTTCGTCTTGAAGGCGGTGATGGAGGCGGCGTTATCGCGAAGGAATTTCCGATAGTCGCGCAGGCGAAATGTCTCGTGGTCAATCTTGAGCTTGTAACGGCCGAGCGGGAAATCCTGGCGGAATTTCAACAACTCCTGGGCACTGACCTCGTGGAACTTAATCTGGTCAAAGAAGCGCAGCAACCACGGCTTACCGCCAGTGAAGTCAGAGGTTTGCCGCCAGCGGTTCCACATCTGCACGGTGCGGCCGATGAACTGATAGCCGCCGGGACCTTCCATGCCATAAACGCACAGGTATGCGCCGCCAATGCCGACGGCGTTCTCGGGCGTCCACGTGCGAGCGGGATTGTATTTCGTGGTAACGAGGCGGTGACGCGGATCGACAGGCGTGGCGACGGGTGCGCCCAGATAAACGTCGCCAAGGCCGAGAACGAGATAGTTTGCGTCGAAGGCGATGCGCTTCACGTCGTCGATGGAGTCGAGGCCGTTGATGCGGCGGATAAATTCGATATTGCTCGGGCACCACGGCGCGTCCTTGCGGACGGTCTGCATGTATTTTCGGATGGCGAGGAGTGTGGACTCGTCTTCCCACGAGAGCGGCAAGTGGACGATGCGCGTGGGAACTTCCATATCGTCGAGAGCAGGAAGGTGAACCTCGGCGTCGATCAATGTCTCCATCAGACGTTCGAGCGGAAGCACGCGGCTGTCGAAGTGAACCTGAAGCGAACGGATGCCGGGAGTGAGATCGAGGATGCCGGGCGTGTGGCTGTCGACAAGCCAGTCCATCAAGGCGTGAACGCGGAAGCGAAGTTCGAGGTCGAGGACGGCGGGGCCGTATTCGATCAGCAAATACTTATCGCCGGCGCGCCGGTAGACGACGGCGGGCAAATCGTCGCGAGGCGGAATGGTGTGGAGGATGGAGGAGGCAGTGGTTGGTAGTTGGTAGTTGGTGGTTGGTGCGGACGCAGGCGTGGCTTTGGAAGTTTTACCAATTCCCAAATCCCAACGACCAATTGCCCCGGCTCGTTGCCGGCCGGGAATCAAGGTCTCGATCTGCGCTTCGTGGACCGCTTCGAGTTCGCGGGCCTTGGCGGCGGTGACGGGCCGGAACCGGACTTTGTCGCCAGGCTTAAGCTGGCCGACTTTCCAGAGATCGGCGGTGATGATCGTCGCGGGGCATACGAAACCGCCGCAGCTCGGGCCGTCGGGACCGAGGATGATCGGCATGTCGCCGGTGAAATCGATCGCGCCGATTGCGTAGGCGTTATCGTGGATGTTGGACGGATGCAGGCCGGCTTCGCCACCGTCGGTGCGCGCCCAGCGCGGTTTTGGGCCAATCAGGCGGACGCCGGTGCGGGCGGAGTTGAAGTGAACCTCGTAGGTCGCGGAGAAAAGATCGGCGATGTCTTCGTCTTTGAAAAAATCGGGCGCACCATGCGGACCGTAGAGGACGGCGATGTCCCATTCGCGGGTATATGTTGGAACGAGGGCGGCCGGGAGTTTGCGGAGCGCGGAGGAGGTAGTTGGTAGTTGGGAGTTGGAAATTGGTGCGGACGCAGGCGTAGGCGAAGGGTTTTCACCAATTACTAAAAACGAATTACCAACTACGGTTTGAGCGAAGTGAAGCACGTCGCCAGCGCGCAACGCACGTCCAGCGTGGCCGCCGAAGAGGCCGAGCGTGAAGGTGGCCTTGCTGCCGAGGTAATCGGGGACATCGAAACCATGCTGAATCGCCAAATAGGCGCGCATGCCGGCCTCGGTGACTGCACCGACGCGGAGGGTTTGGCCGCGTTTCACGCGGAAGGCGCGCCAGAAAGTCACGGGCTTGTCGTCGAGTGTCGCGGACGTGGCCGCGCCGGTCAGGGCGACGATGGCAGAAGTGTTGAAGCGGAGCGTGGGACCGCTGAGGGTAATTTCGAGCCCGGCGGCGGAAGCGGGATTGTCGACAAGACGATTGGCTAGCCGGAACGCGAGGGCATCCATCGGTCCGGAGGGAGGAACGCCGACATCCCAATGCCCGAGGCGGCCGGGATAGTCCTGCACGGTGGTTTGGGTTCCGCCGTCGAGAACCTCAATGGTTGGTGCGGAGTAGGGAAGTTTTTCGAGATACCGCGTGGTGACTTTACCGGCGCGGAACCCTTCGGAGGCGAGAATCTGGCGCAAGTAGAGCAGGTTGGTTTCGAGGCCGGCGACGCGCGTTTCGGCGAGCGCCTGAGCGAGGCGGTTGAGCGCTTCGTCGCGTGTCGAACCGCGCGAAATCAGTTTCGCGATCATCGGATCGTAGTACGGGCTGACTTCGGAGCCACGCTCGACCCAGGTTTCAGTACGCAAGCTGTGCGGAACGACAAACTCGGTGAGCACGCCGGTGGCGGGTTGGAAATTTTTGCCAGGATCCTCAGAGTAGAGACGGACTTGGATCGAGGCGCCAAAAGAGCGGCGCTGAAAATTCGTGAGGTCAAGTTCGCCAGCGGCCTGCTTGACCATCCACTCGACAAGATCGATGCCGGTGACTTCCTCGGTCACGCCGTGCTCGACCTGGAGGCGGGTGTTAACTTCGAGAAAATAGAATTTGTTTGTCGCGTCGTCGAAGACGAATTCGACGGTGCCGGCGGACTCGTAGCCGGCGGCGTGGCCGAGTTTCTCGGCGCAAGCAAGTAGTTCGGCACGGACGTTTTCGGGCAGGCCGGGTGCGGGCGTTTCCTCGATGATCTTTTGGTTGCGACGCTGGATGGAGCATTCGCGCTCGCCGAGGGCGACGACGTGGCCGCGTCCATCGCCAAAAATCTGCACTTCGATGTGACGGGCTCGCTCGACGTATTTTTCGAGGAAGAGACCGCTCTCTTTGAAATTGGCGCGACTGAGGCGATCGACGCGGGCGAACGCGGGTTCGAGCTCAGCGGCGTTCCAACAGAGTTGCATGCCGATGCCACCGCCGCCGGCCGTGCTCTTGAGCATGACCGGATAACCGATGCGCTCGGCTTCGCGCAGCGCGGTGGCGACATCGGGCAAAAGTCCAGTGCCGGGAAGAAGCGGAGCGTTTTCTTTTTGCGCGATTTCGCGGGCGGTGTGCTTCAGGCCGAAGCGACGCATCTGATCGGGTTTCGGGCCGATGAACACGATGCCAGCGGCAGCGCAGGCTTCGGCGAAGCCTGGATTTTCCGAGAGAAAACCATAACCAGGATGTATCGCCTGGGCGCCCGTCTGCTTGGCCACCTCAAGGATTTTTTCGATGACGAGATAGCTTTGGGCGGCTGGCGCAGGACCGATCAGAACAGATTCATCGGCCTCTGCAACGTGGAGCGAGCCGACATCGGCTTCGGAGTACACGGCAACGGACTTGATGCCCATTTTGCGCAGGGTGCGCTCGATGCGGCAGGCGATGGCACCACGGTTGGCGATGAGGACTTTGGTGAACACGGGAAAGTAGTTGGTAGTTTGTAGTTGGTAATTGGTACGGGGATGCTCAATCTTTTGTTGCTCTCGTGCATTGGTGCAGGCTTCCTATAAATCCACTATGGCGACTTTTGTATTGGATGAACTGAGGGTTTACCGCATGGCGGAGGAATTGGCGGACGCGACGTGGGATTTGATTGGTGATTGGGCTCCGTTTGCTAAGGAAACCGTTGGCAAGCAGCTGGTGCGCGCGGCCGATAGCGTCGGTGCAAACATCGCCGAGGGTTACGGACGAGCGTCGCCGGCCGACAATCAACGTTTCGTGAGAATGGCACGCGGATCTCTTTACGAAGTTAGGCATTTTCTGCGCCGAGCGGATAAGCGAGGGCTGGTGGATAAGACGTCGAAGCAGGCATTGCAGAAAGTTCTCAGTGAATTGCTCCCGGGATTGAATGCATACCTTCGTTCCCTGCGAAATGGCGGGGATGGTGACAAATAGGAATTTTACGGAGGTGCACACAGGTGTTTCGACCAACTACCAAATACAAACTACTAACTCCTCAATCCGACGCATGGGAGGGCTTGGCATTCCAAACCAAAACTTCGATTGGCGTCGGGTTGTAGGCGTTGCAGGGGTTGTTGAGTTGGGGGCAATTTGAGATGAGGCAGATGACGTCGCGTTCGGCGCGGAGCTCGACGTAACGGCCCGGCCCTGAAACGCCGTCTTCGAACGTGAGGCGACCGTCGGGCGTGACGGGGACGTTCATGAAGAAGTTGATGTTGCAGGTGATGTCGCGTTTGCCCCAGTCATGTTTTTCGAGATGGAAACTGTGGCATGAGCAGGAAATTTCCTGGGCGCCGCGAATAAAACTGTCGCGGCAGGCGTGCATGTGCTCCTTTTCAAGGGCGTAGCGCATGGTGTTGCTTTCGCGCGAGCAGGCGCCGCCGAGCGTGTCGTGGCGACCGCAGGTGTCGGCAACGATAGTGAGGAGCGCGTCGCCTTCGGTGGAAACGAGGCGCGTTCCGGTTGTGAGGTAGAGAGCACCTTGGTGACGAATCGTATCGGAGGCGCTGTAGCGGTTGGCTGGTTCGTGTGCGTCGTAGAAAAGTGTGTCGGCCGCCTGATTTCCCTCGAGATCGACGATGCGGAGGGTTTGGCCCTTTTTAACGACGTAGGAAAAATAGTCGCCGGCGAGCACGACCTTACGGAATGCCGCGGTGGATGGGTCGAGTTTGCTTTCGGTGAGGGTCATGGGAGGCGGTGTCTCGCGAAGATACGAAGGGGGCGAAGGAGGAGTTGATAATCAATCCGAAGAAAGGTTAGGAGCTTAGCGCGTAGTAGTTCTCGGTGTTGAGGAAAGCTCGGGCGTTTTCCGGGCGGGAGTTGCGGCACGGGTCGTCCGCGGTGGGCGGTGGTGTGGCGAAGATTTCTACCTTCACGTTGCGCGGGTGGTAGACGGGATCTGGATCGAGCGGGTGCTGACAGGTGTTGAGCACGACGAGCGTGTTCATCTCGAAACGGAGATCGACGGAGCCGCCGGCTTTCGAGTGGTCCGAGACGAAGGAGAGTTTGCCGGAGTCGTCGGCGACAACTTTGGAAAATAGATTAAGGTTCGGCACGAGATCGCGTTTGCCGAGACCATGCTTGGCGAGTTCGATGAGGAAGCAGTCACGGCCGTTGCGGAAAAATTCGTTTCGAGAGGTCTGGTAGTTTTTGTCGCCGTATTTTTGGGCGACGAGGTTGGCGTCGGAGCAGCCGCAAACGGTGTCGTGCCAGCCGGCGGAATCGGCGACGATCGATGCGAGGACACGTCCCATGTCGGAATGCAGACAATACGGTGCGCGGACATGGAAGATATGCTGGCCCTTGAGCGTATCAGGCATGTTGTACCGTTCGGTTGGTTGGTCGGCGTTGTAGAGAAGCAGGCCAACGTTCGCACCGCCTTCGAGATCGGTGAGACGCAGAGTCTTGCCGCGAGAAATCACGCCCGACCACATGCCGGCGTGGTGGAGTTGCTTGGTGAGGAGTGGGGCGGAGATCATTGGCGGTATTACGAAATTAATGAAAAGTGTTACTGCAAGGATCGTGCCGATTCCTCAGGACGGGTGAAAATTGCCACTGCTTTGTGCTCGGATTGTCTACCGAAGGGGTGGAATGGCGGCGGCGGTGAGATTGAGCCGGCCATTTTTCACGCCTTTGCACGTGACGAGCTCGTCGGTCAGTTTGCGCAGTTCGTTTGCCGGCCCCTGAACGAGGAGAACTTCGAGGTAGTTGTGATGTTCCAAGTGTACGTGCATACTGGATACAATCAGCAAGTAGTAGCGGTGTTGGATTTCCGCGAGGCGCGCCTGGAGATCTTTTTTTCGATAGTCGTAAACGAGGCTGACCGTGCCGGCGACAGAACCGGTGCCGATTTCGCTGGCAAACTCGACCAAACCGTCGCGAGCGAGCGCAGCCACAGCTTGCGAGCGACTCTGAAAGCCACGACTTGCCACCATGGCGTCGAGCTCGTCGAGCAGGCTTTCAGGAAGCGAAATGCTGAAGCGGGCGACTTTGTCGGAGCGGGCAGCTGCGACCGGCGAATCCGTTGAAGGATTCGCCGCTGTGGGCAGAGTTGAGTTTCTAGAAGAGGCGGGCATAACGATCGACTTCCCACTGGCTGACAGTGAGGTGGTAGGCGCGCCATTCCTCGGATTTGTAGGTGATAAACTCGTCGCGCAATTCCTGGCCGAGCGTTTTGGCGATAAACGGATCGGCGGCGAAAAGCTCCACGGCTTCCTCCAAGTCGCGTGGCAGATAGGAAATGTTTCGTTTGGCTAGTTCGGTTTCAGGAAGTTCATAGAGGTTCTCCTCCTGGGGTGAGCCCGGATCGAGTTTTTCGCGGACGCCTTCCAGGCCGGCGGCGAGCAGCAGCGTCGCGGCGAGGTAGGGGTTGCAGGCGGAGTCGGCATTGCGGCTTTCGCAGCGGCCTCCGCCCATAGGCACGCGAATGGAGTTGGTGCGATTGTTGGTGCCGAAGCTGTTGAAGACTGGCGCCCATGAATAGTAACTCATCGCACCGCGGCGAACGAGGCGTTTGTAACTGTTGACCGTCGGAGCGAGCGCCGCACAGATCGAGCGACCGTGGCGAATGACGCCGGCGATGAATGAGTAGGCGAGCGGCGTGAGTCCTAGGCCGCGCGGGTCTTCCTTTGGATCGCACTTGAATGCGTTTTTTCCCGAGGCGAGCTCGTAGAGCGACATGTTGAAATGGGCGCCGTTACCGGTTTTGTCGGCGAAGGGCTTGGGCATGAACGTGGCGAGCAGGCCCTCCTCGGAAGCAAACTGCTTCGCCATCATGCGGAAAAAGACGTAGCGGTCGCACATGGTTAGGGCGTCGGCATATTTGAAATCGAACTCGAACTGCGAAGGCGCATCCTCGTGGTCGAGCGAATAAAGGTCCCAGCCGAGGTTGTTGATCGCGGTCGAAACCTTGTCGAGCCAGGTGTAGCGATCCATGAAGCGCTTGATGTCGTAGCAGCTCTTCACGAGGTTGTCGTCGGAGTTGGGAATCGAGAGCTTGCCATCGTCACCGTGCTTCACGACGAAGACCTCACACTCGATGCCGAGGTTGAAACCGAGTCCGAGCTTGGCGGCGTCGGCGAGGACGTTTTTCAGCGCGACCCGTGTGTTGATAGGATATGGTTCGTCGTGGAAGGTGTTATCGGCGGGAAACCAGGCGACTTCGGATTTCCACGGCAAAATGATACCACGATCGAGATCGGGGAGGGAGGCGATTTCGTCGTCGTTTGGGCGCTGGCCCAAGCCATCGAGCGCGTAGCCGGTGTAAAGCTCGGACCCGTGCGCAAAGTGGAGGAAATGATCGATGGGCACGAATTTGCCCTTCGGAATGCCGTGAATATCAGTGTAGGCGCCGACGCAATATTTGACGCCCTTGGCTTTGAGTTCGGCCTGAAGTTTAAGAATGTCGGAATCGGATTTCATTTATGAAAAGATAAAGGGTTGTTGGCGATGGGTGATGGGTCCTGTTACTGGCTATTCTCTTTTCATAAATGCGAAGGCGACTGGCCGCTGGCGGACGGAAAATAAGGCACGTCGAGTGGAGAACGTTCGCGCATGCCGCGGCGGACGAGCTTGGCGAGATCGGTGACGAGCCAACGAAGAAGGCGCTGGCCTTTGGCCTGGGTTGCGCGGCTGGGAAAGCCCGTAACGCCATTGGCACTGGTGCGGTTGACTGGGTGGGCAAAAACGAGACCGCCGGTGCGGTCAGGATCGTCGGATTTTTTCAGAAGGCGGGGACGGAGGATTTCCGGCGCAGCCGCGAGCATGAGGGCGGTTTCGGCGGCGTTGGCGTGCCAATCTGCAGCGTCGGAAAAAAACTCACGTCTAACGCGCGGGCTGGCCTCCGCGGCATTGATCACCGCGATCATGAAGCCGTCGTGGCGGCTCCGCAGAATTTCGAGCGCGCAGCGAAGCGGTGCGTGGTTCGTGACGTGAGTGTTGAGTAAAAAAAGGCGGCGGAAACCCGCGGCAAAGAGCCAGTCGCCGATGTCAGTCACAAGTGAAATCAGCGTCTGTGGCTGCAGCGCCAGCGTGCCGGGCCAGCGATGCGAATGTCCCAGAGAGCAGCCGTAGTGCAGCGTCGGCAGGACAGGAACGCGGGTCGTGGCAGAAACGGCTTCGCCCAGAATGGTCGCCAGGGAAGCATCCATGCCGGTGCCGAGGTGCGGACCATGCTGCTCGGTGGCGCCGCAGGGCAGGATCACGCCGTCGACGCCGCTGGCGTGCAATGCAGCGATCTCGGGCCAGGTTAGTTTGTCCCAGGCGAGCGGTTTTGGCGAAGACTGTTTTTTGCGCGGCATAGTTATTCAACGTCGTCGCCGACCTGGGTCAGACGCACGATGGGAAGTCTTTCGATTTCGGCGCTGTGGACGTCCGTTTTGGGGTGGATCAATTCGTCCAACCGCCTCCGGGTGGCGAGGAACTCCGGCGAATTCACCTGCGCCAGATTGCGAGGCCGGGGCACGGGCACTTCGATGATTTCCTGAACTTCGCCGGGATTGGCCTTGAGCACGAGAATGCGATCGGCGAGGAGCACGGCTTCATCGAGATCGTGCGTGATGAAGAGGATGGTGACGTCGACATTGCGCCAGATTTCGAGCAAGTGCGTCTGCATCTGCGCGCGCGTCTGGGCATCGAGCGCGCCGAACGGTTCGTCCATCAGGAGGATTCGTGGATTGGCGGCCAGCGCACGCGCGATGGCGGTGCGCTGCTTCATGCCGCCGGAGAGCTGGGCTGGGTAGGCATTTTCGAACCTTGAAAGACCGACAAGCTCGATCCACTGACGCGCTTCGCTGGAGGCCTGCGTGCGTTCCATGCCCTGCATCTGCAAGCCGAACATCACATTTTCCGCAACCGTGCGCCAGGGGAAAAGCGTGTAGCCCTGGAAGACCATGCCGCGATCGGGGCCGGGGCCGTGGACCTCCTTGCCGTCGAGCAGCATGCGACCGGAAGTCGGATAATCGAGGCCGGCGACCATGCGGATGAGCGTGGACTTGCCGCAGCCGGAGGGGCCGATCACGCAGAGAAATTCGCGGCGGTGGACTTTGAACGACACATCGCGCAAGGCGGTGACCGGGCCATTTTCGCCCTCGAACGACCGGCCGAGTTGCTGCACATCGAGGACGACGGGGCGTTCCTTGAGCTTGCGAAAACGTTCCGCGACGGCAGACGATTGCGTGCGATAGTCGGGAAGGCTGGAAATTTCGGTCGCGGAAGTCACTTGGTAAGAATGGGCTTGTAAGGTGGAATTTTAATCAGCGGCGTGGCGTAACGATCGGTGACGAGACGGACGAAATACGTGCGCAGACGGCTGGGGCGCGGATTTTTCCACGCGAAAACGCGAACTCCGATAAAGGCGAGTACCTGATCGGTGAGCAGGCCGATGACGCCAATGATCACGATGGCGGCATAAACGTTGTCGAAGTTGCGGTACTTGGCCTGCTGATTGATGAAGAAAGTGATTCCCGAACTAACGCCTACCACCTCCGCAACGATCAGGTAGGTCCAAGCCCACCCCAGCAGAATGCGCAGGTCGTTATAGAGATCAGGGAGGCTGGCGGGGACAATGACGCGCCAGACGAGTTGCCGGCGTCTCGCTCCGAGTGTCTGCGCAGCCTCGATCAGGCTGATCTCGGTTTTTCGCACCGTATTTGAAACTACGAGGACCTGCTGGAAGAAAGTTCCGATGACAATGATGGCGACCTTGGGTTCGAGATGGATGCCGAAGATGGCGACCATGAGCGCTCCGAAGGCCGGAGCTGGCATATACCGGATGAAATCGACAAAAGGCTCGGTGAGACGGGCGATCGCAGGATGCGCACCGCAAAAAATCCCAAGCGGCACACCGATCAGCGAAGAGATGACGAAGCCCCAGAAGATGGTCTTGATGCTCATCCAAAGACTCTCATGCAACCAAAGGTCGCCACGCAGAACCGGCTTGGTGGTGAACGCGGTGTAAAGCGCCCGGGCGACGGCGTGCGGAGCGGGAAGAAAAATCGGATTTGCGCGCGTGCCCGTGGGAAGGTTTCCGCCCTCGGACTGCAAGCGCGTTGCTTCCTTGGTGAAATCGGCTCGAGGAATAAGCAAGCCCGGGCGAAACCAGGAGACATCGCCAGGCGAATCCACTTTCACCATCGGGTGCCAGATGAACGGCACATAGCTCACGATGCACCAGAGCGCCAGGGGTAGCAAAAACGCCAGCACGCCGAGCACCATGCGGCGGCGGGGTGTGAGGTCTTTGCGGACCGAAAGCCAGCTCTGTTTAGGCATGACGTGGAATTTTGGATACAACCCAGCCCTGCGCCGGGCCATTGGCTGCCCGGCGGGGCGAAGAAGACGGAGGGGTTTACGAAGGGCGGGTGATTACTTTTTCTTTAGAACTTCAGCAGTGAGCGACGCGTCGATGTACGAAGGAACGTTCTGCGCTTCTTTGTAGACGCCATTGGTTACGTTGAATTCGTCGGCGATTTTCGAAGAGCCGATGAGCGAGTCGAAACCCTTGGTCTGAGCCGAGAGGACTTTACCGCCTTCGGCGAGGGTGAGGAACTGGGTGCCGGGCATGAAGGAAGCGTACTCCTTGGGATCCACACCGGCGCGGGCAGCCATGATCTTGATGCCGTCTTCACGGGTCTTCGGATCTTTCAAATAAGCCACAACCTTGTCCCAGACGGAAACGAACTTGACCCAATCGGCACGGCGCTGGGCGAGACTCTGCGGGGTGACGACGACGGCGTCGTAGATCAACCCGGGTTCATTGGCGCTGGTGTAAATGGCCTTGGAGCCGGGGACGGCCTTGAGAGCGGCCCCGGAATTGGGCTGCCAGGCGCCAATGGCGTCGACCTGTCCGGACGCGAGCACCTGCGGCGTCTGATTTGTGGGGGTGGGAACCAGTTCGAGATCTTTTTCGGTGAGGCCCACTTTCTTCAGGCCGTTGAGCAGGAGAAGATGTTCAACGAAGCCGATCTCGATGCCGATTTTTTTGCCCTTGAGGTCTTTCAACGAGGCGATGCCGGGCTTGGCGACGATCATGTCGTTACCATTGGAAAAATCGGTCATGAGGATCATGACGTTTTTCGCGCCGTTGGCGCCCGTAACGAGGGCGTCGCCGTTGGTTACGGTAACGGCGTCGCATTTACCGGCGGTGAAAGCTTCCATCGACGGGCCGTACTCGAACCAGAGCAGTTCGACTTCGACGCCGGCTTCTTTGAACCAACCCTTTTGTGCGGCGATTTCGAGAGCGGTCCAGCCGGGCCAGTCCGAGAAGGCGACTTTGAGTGGTGCGGCGGAAGCGAGGCTGGTGATGAGAACGAAGAGCGTGGCGAAAACAGACAGACGGCGGCGGAGGGAGGAGGTGGTGATCATTGGAGGCAGTGTTACTTTTTGAGCAAAACGTGTTACGCCTGTCTCTCAGCACGGGCTATGCCACGAATGGCCGCATGAATATTTCCACGCTTAGTGTAGAGGACGCGGCTCTCAGGTGTGGTGCTTGCCTCCGAGAAGACCGGGAGGGTAGCTTGCGGTGATTGTATGAAAACCATCGATGAATTTTTTCGGAGCGACCAGTTTGTGAATCACTGCGGTATTGAACTGATATCGCATGCGCCAGGACAGGCGGTGGCTCGAATGGTGGTAAGGCCGACTCATCTGAATGCGTTGGGCATCGTGCAAGGCGGAGCGATTTTCACGCTGGCGGATTACGCCTTTGGTGTGGCCTCGAACGGCCATGGCTCGGCTGCGGTTGGCATTAGTGTGAGTATAACCTACGTCAAAGCGACAACCCACGGCACGCTCACGGCGGAGGCGCGCGAAGTATCGCTAAACCCGAAGCTGGGCAGCTATACCGTCAATGTGACGGATGAGAATGGCACCATGGTCGCGATCTTCCAAGGGCTCGCATATCGGAAGAAACAGCCGATCGCCGACGAAGTGAAGCACGGCTGACAACGCACCCGGATAGTTACCGATCGCGGGCGAGCCACTGCTCCAAGTCAGAGGATGAATCTATCTGATGGCTGGTTCGGTATTCGGAGGCGAGGAGCTTGGTGTAACTTGGTTCGGCAAAGCGACGGCAATGCAGGAGCACCTTGGCTTGTTGTCCCGGTGCGCGCACAAGGCGCCCGAGCGCTTGGTTCACTTTTTGGATGCCGGGAGCTTGATACACCCGACGAAAGGCTTCGTCGCGACCGAGTGGGGCGGCCTCGGCAAGCCGGGCTTTTTGCACCGGGTTGACCTCGGGCAGCGCCGGGCCGACGACCATGGCGTGGCTGACGCGTCCGCCGAGCAGATCGATGCCCTCGGCGAAACTACTGCCAAGAACCAAAAATAGGACGTCGGCTTGCACGAGCGATTCCTCGACCCAGGCGGTCTGGGCAGCGAGATCGGGCAGGCGGGGTTGCAGCGCGACGCGAAGACGAGAGCCGTTGTCCCGCAGGATGGTTTGAATGGCTTCGGCGTAGCGATAGCTCGAAAAGAAAACGGCGCATGGTCCGTGAGCGGCGGCATGGATTTTCTCGATGGTTGCCGCGGTCGTCCCATGGTGGCGGGTGCGTTGCTGGTAGGAAGTGTCGACGCGCAGGTCGATGGCGACGTCGTAAGCGTGGTCGCGCCAAGGGGCGTGAGCTTGCACGAGCGCAGGTGCCTGACTGGCGTTGGTCTCCTCGACTTTGAGCAATTCGGCACCGGAAGTGAGCTGTTTATAAAGACGCCGAGTATCGCGTTTATTAAGTTTCCCGAGACGTTCTGGTGGCGTGGCAGGTGGTTCGGGTTCGGTGATGGACGGAGTGTCGAGACCGCAATCGGCGGCAAAGGTGTCACTTGGGGTCAGGGTGGCGGAAACAAGAAGCGCTCCGCCAAAGGATCGCAGGGTTTGGCCGATCGCCGCGGCGGCATCGAGGCAGGTCACGGCGAGTTCGCCAGGCTGGGGACTCCACCAGAGGCGTGGCAGGGCGAGATTGGCGAGTTCGTCGGCGAAGGAAGGGAATTGCCAAAGCTGCTCCATGACGTCGGGGCCGAGCGCGGTATTATCAAGCGGCGTCGTGCTGACGAGGCTGGCGACCGTTTCGAGAAGGTGGCGTGTATCGTCCTCTTCGGCGAGCGAGAGACTATCGCTGACACCGAGTTGGCTCAGGTGATGCGTCCATTGGTCCCACGCTTGTACGAGGCGTGCTGGAGCGCGGATTTGGTGAAGTTCGGCAGCGACGGTATTGGCGATTGTAGCGGAGAAGCGCCTCGAAAACACATCGGCGACGCGTGAAGGAAGATTGTGCGCTTCGTCGAGGACAAGGAGCGTGCGCGCTGGATCGTAGCCGGGCTGATTTTCGAACAGGCCACGGCTGGAAGGCGAAAAAACGTAGTTGTAATCCCCGATCCAGACATCGTTGAAGGCGAGGGCGGCGCGGGTGATTTCGTAGGGGCAAACGGAAGCGGCGCGCCCCGCTTTGCGCAGATTGTCGATGTCGCGCGTTTCGGTATCGAAAAGATAAAAACGCGAAAGGCCGCTGCGCGGCCACTTGCGTTCGAGGTCGTTGAGATGAGGGCAGACTTCGCGCGAACAGTGATACGTTGTGTGAATGCAATGCTCGCGCTTGTTGCGTATTTGCCAGGCCAATACGCCAGCGCGGCCGTCGGGTTGCCGGGTCATGCGCGCGAGAGTCTCGGCGACGTGCAGTTGGCCGGTCGATTTACTGGTGAGATAAATGAGTCGCTCAAAACGACCGGAGCGCAGGAGTTCCAACGCGCATTCGAGCGTGACGCCGGTTTTTCCGAACCCAGTCGGCGCTTCGAAAAAAACGATGGGATGTTGGGCGAGGGCTGTGGCCAGCTCGTTCTGCACCGTTTCCTGTCCCGGGCGTAGCGCGGCGAATGCCGGTTGGAAGCGCAGGGTTTGCAGACGTTCACGGGCACGGAGGCGCTGATCGAGAAATTCCGTGATTCGTTCCAGTTGGGTGCGGAAAATGGCATCGTCGGCCGGCGAGAATGTGACCGTTTGTGACAACCCGGTGTCGACTTCGACGAAGACGAGTTCACCCCGAATTTTGGACGACGTTGTTTCCGTCAACGCCGTGAGCGCGACATAGGTGGCAAGTTGGGCGAAGTATTCGGGATACTCAGCGCGCAATTCTTCTTCGGCGGCGGGAAGCGCGCGGGTAATGGTTTTTATTTCGCGCAGCAGTGCGCCCGACCCGTCAGGAATAATCTGATCGATGCGGCCACTCAGCCTAAGAGTCCAACCGCGATGAAAAACTTTTCCGTGAATTGGAACTTCGAATTGCGCGGAGGGTTGATCGGCGGTGGCTTGAACGCGGAGTTGCTGATGCCAATGCGTGCCGAGTTGCGCGCGCCAGATTCCCTGCGGACCATCGCCACCGTCGCGCGGGCCGATCACGAAGCTGGCGAAATCGCCGACTCCGAGGGCTGCGGTGCGTTGTTCGAGGGAAAAATCCACAATCGGACACGTTCCAGCGCGACGGTTGAGGCGTCAATTCAACACGAAAAATATGTCCTGATTGGGAGGTGAATCCCTCGAAAAGAAATTCAGATACGCGAGGCGGTTTTCGTCCGCATGAAAAAAACATCCCAAAAAAATGCGCGGAATTGAAGGGATGTGAGAAACACCGGTGTTCGGTGTGATTAGAAACCCTTTCGACCTAAAGTAGATTTGCTGTCCGAACGCATCATGATTTTCCACCACCCAATTTAACTCCCGTACGATATATTGAGTAAACGCATCGAGCGTTAATAGAGGCCACAACACACCAACTGTCGGTATTCACGACAGTCATACACCACAAGAGCGGCCGGTAAACCAGACAGCGTGGCAATCAAATCCCATGGAATTGCGACGGCTGGTTTTTAGACGGCAACTTTACCGATATTCCCCTGTTCGTTGCAGGGCGAAGGCGACTGCCTGCATTCGGGCATGCGGTCCTCATCGCCGCCCGTCTTTGTTCCTACCCACACCCAATAACACCATGAACACTGTAAACACTCGTTTGTATTCACAAAATCCTCCGCGGAAAATATTCCGTCGGTTTATAGTCGGCGCTTGCGCCCTATTGCTTTGCTTAACTTCCGCGGCCTTTGCCCAGCAGACGGGCACGGTGAACGGCCAGGTGGTTGACGGCGCGACCGGAAAATATCTCGAAGGCGCCGAGGTTAACATTAGCGGCACCGATTTGCACACCACGACCGAACGCGATGGTCGCTTTACGCTCCGAAATGTCCCGGCGGGTTCGCAAAAAGTCGTCGTGCATTATCCTGGTCTCGATTCCGCCGAGACTGGAACTGAAGTAAAAGCCGGGCAGGGCGTCGACGTGCAGATTAAACTGGCGGCGCAGGACGTGATCAGGCTTGGCGAATTCAAGGTCGAAGGCACCAAGGAGGGCATGGCGCAGGCGATACAACTCCAGAAGGTTGCCATTGAGAGCAAGCTAATTGCTGCAAACGATCAGTTCGGCAATATCAGCGAAGGGAATATTGGTGAATATTTGAAATTCCTACCCGGCGTAGGCATTGTATATAATTCCAACGATGCGCGAGGTGTCGCGCTGCGTGGACTTCGTTCGCAGTTCACAACAATCGACGTCGATGGCACGCCGATGGCGAGCACATCGTCGATGGCGGATAGCCGCCGGTTCGAAACCGAGCAGGTCTCGGCTAACAGCGTGGAAAAAAACGAGATCGTTAAAACCATCACGCCTGACATGCCGGCGAACTCAACGGGCGGTTACATCAACATGGTGACAAAAAGTGCGTTTGATCGCCAGGACCCGCAACGTCTCGATTACAAATTTTATCTGACGGGCCCCACATCGCGCCTTTCCTTGAATCCCCAAGATGGCACGTGGGGTAAGGGATCGCATTACGTAGTCCGGCCCAATCTCAATCTCAATTTCGCGAAGCGCATCACCGACAAGATCGGTTTGAATATCAACTATTCGCTTTCGGAAATTTACCACGACTCCCCGCGCACGGCTTATACTTGGAATATTAATAATCAGGGGTTGATGAGCGCGGTCGCTCCCGGCGGTCCGACCCCCGTCGTCATCGGAGGCGTGACCTATCAGAGTTACGGCACCCGCACCACGGTCGATGACCCCGCCTTGGTTACGTACAACATGAACAACGAGCAGAAGCTTACGCACCGCGAATCATTCGCAGGCAAGGTTGATTATATTATTAGCGATTCGACCAGGTTGTCGGTTTCCGGCCAATGGAACTGGTACGATCTCACATTCCGTCAACGCGGCACACTTTTCAATCTCGGCGCGAATGCCTCAGGCATCGTCAATCTCGTCGGTGCGACGCAGAATGCGGCGAATTCAACCGCCTCGACTGTCGCCGCCAATGGTTCGGTTGGGACCAGCGCGGGTCGCTCCATTCAGGTGAACGATAATCAGCGCAACAAGTACGTGACGGGTTATCACTTCAACACCACGCTGACTCATCAGTTCAACGACGCTTCGAAGGCGTGGATTGCAGCTTACTGGTCGCAGGCCGATGGCAAATATCGTGACCACACCAAAGGCTACTTTTCCCAGGGCGTCGCTCAATACACCGGTGGCGTCGTGGGCGGTAGTATCCCTCAATATATCGTCGATAACGTTCTGGATGACCCGAAGCATCCGTCCGTCCTGATCAATGGCGGTAGCACACCGTTTAGCAGTACGTTTGATAGAAATGCCTATGCATTGTTGGGTGCTGGCTTGATGCGTCTTCAACCCTTTAACGCCCTTGATACGAAAACCGGATTCAATGCGCATTATAAGTATACTTTTGACTCTGCAATTCCTGTTTCGCTGCAGGCTGGCGGGGCGTTCGACAAGACCGGTCGTAATATTCGTCGCATTGGTTTGTTCTCCACGAATATTCCGTACATTTCGCCAGTTGCGGCCGGCGTATTGGAGGACAAGCCGGTTGACTATGGATTTGATTTTGGTTCTGGCAACGCGATCGACCTCTACAAACTATATGAAAAATATCAGGGTTTGATCCCAGGCGGCCGGGTTAACAACGACAATTGGCGCCGCTTCGATGAAGAGAATACGGCGGGTTATCTGCGGGCCGACGCCACCTTCTTAAAAGATTTGCTGGTCGTCGGTGGCGTACGTTGGGAAAAGCGCACGACCAAGGGTAAAGCGGCCAATTATGCGACGCCGTTAGGCCGTCTGCTCTCAACGGAGATCAAATACGACAATTGGTATCCCTCGGTGACCCTCCGTTACACACCTAACCGCAATTGGGTGGTTCGCGCTGGTTTCAGTCGTACGGTTGGTGATCCAGACTACAGCGAATTGGTGCCAGACTTTACGGCGGCGACGACGCCGGCGGCGACTGACGCTTCGTTGTCGGCTCCATCGAGAGACCTGAAGCCGTATTATGTAAACAACTACGATGCCTCGGTTGAGTACTATTTTAAAAAGACCGGTGTAGTGGGAGGCTCTGTCTTCCGCAAAGAGGTGAGTGGGTTTATCATCAATCGTATTGTGCCGCTGACCGACCCGTTGATGGTTAAGGCAATCGCAGACTACTCTATAAATCCGGCTGATTTCGGTCTCACGACGACGGGCACGGTGCGCGTCAATGGCGCCAGTTCGGAAATCAACGGCTTCGAAGTTTGGTACAACCAAAACCTCTCATTCCTACCTAAACCCTTCGATGGGCTTAACGTCCAAGTGAACTATACCTGGGTGGACATCGATGCCGATGATCTCGATACGCTCTACGCGCAATACACGGATGCCGTGACTCGCGCGGTTAACGTTCGTCTGAGCTATCGTTGGCGTAAATTCCAAACCGCAATCAGCACGAACTGGACAGGTGAAACGCTCACCACCGCGGCGGCCAATACGATCACCGTCACGAATTCAGACGGTTCAAGAACAGCCATCAACGTGCTCAATATGTACAAGGCCCCCGAAAGTAAAACGAAGTTCGAGGTCAGCTATTCCTTTGATTCTAAGTGCACGGCGTTCTTCGAAATCGATAACATCGGTTATCGGCGCAAGGAATATTTCAAGAACGGACAGGCGCTCGGCCAAAGCTACAAGTTGCCCGCGACTTACTATGTCTACGGTGATCCGGTGGTCCGCCTGGGCATCAAGGGCGCATTCTAGTCCCAGACGATTTTGTGTTGTGGTTCAGTTAGTCGGAAGCCCGCCTTGGGATAGGCGGGCTTCCTTTTTTTATTCGAGAGACAAATGATCGATAAAGTTTACGCGACTCGATCGCGAACGCGGGCGATTCAGAGTGGGGAATCGAAGCAGACAGTTTGTAACTTAATGGATTACAAACTGATTGATAGAGCTAAATCAGCCGGATTCTTCGTGCGCGAGAGTTGAAATTTAGGGCACCGCACGTTTCCCATCGAACTCAGCACTGATTATTCGAGAAGAATCTCGGTGTGGCCGCGAAGATAGTCTTCAAGGCGACGACGGAGTTTGGCGACGAGTGGTGGTTCGATGCGTTGTCCGGCGACGGGTTGGTTGAGGAGGGCAACGGCATTTTCACGATCGGCTGCGGGAAGAGAGGGGAACCATTGTTCCTTCACCGGATAGCCTTCGTCCCGGCCGAAACGGTAGAGACTTTTCAGATAGACGATATCGGGACGTTCTGTGCTCGCGAGGGCGGCGAGAGCTTCGCGGAAAAGCATGTAAACTTTCGCGCGACTTTCTTCGGGCACGCTGTTTCGCGCCAGCAAACGAGCGAGATCCGAAGCTGCTTGTAGCACCTCATAGGTTCGGCCGAGGCCGGTCTGGCGGGTGAGCAGGCGCGCCTCCTTTGCGAACCAAGCTTGTCCCTGGTTGTTGCTTTCCAGCGTAAGAGAGACCTCGTCAAAAAGGTCGAGCGCTACGGCATTGGCGGCGGATTTTTTTGAAATGCGCTGCAAGACGAGCAACGAACCATGTTCAGCAGAAAAAACGGTGAAGGACTGGAAGGCATCCGAAGGCGGACGTTTAGCCAACACAAAGGCGTCAGTCGTCAGAATCGGGCCAGGCATGATAAGGAAATCGAGAGGCGGTTTGTTTTAACCACGGATTTCACAGATGGGGCACGGATAAATAGGAGAATTTGGCCACAAAAGGCACAGAAGGCTCAAATAGAACTGGCTTTGGAAATCCGCGTTCATCTGTGAAAATCCGTGGTCAGGATTACGGAATTATTGCGGCTTGTGTGGCCACGGCGGGACGACGGCGCCGCCGGAAATAACGAACTTCATGCCATCGCCAACGCTCATCTCGAGCTCGACGATCTCGTCTTTGGGGAAAAGCATGAAGTAGCCGCCGGTGGGATTGGGCGTGGTCGGCACGAAGACCGACCAGAGTTCCTGGCCGGCGCGAAATTGAGCTTCGCCCTGGACCTTGCTCGTGAGAAAGCCGATCGTATGAACACCCTTGCGGGGAAATTCGACGAGCACGACCTTTTGAAAGAGATTGCGGTTTTTTGTGCCGAACGTAGCGACTAGCTGTTTAACGGTGTTATAGACAGTATTGACGCCTGGAATCGTTTGGATGAAGCGTTCGGCGAGGCCGCCAAAATATTTTCCGAGAACGTAACGCGAGAGGTAGCCGAGTAGCGTGATGAGAACGACGGCGATCAGGGTGAAAAGTATATTCCAGAGGAGAGCGTAACGGCGGAACTGTTCCGGCACGAAATTCTCCAGCAGCGGCCGGAATACGTCCCCAATGTTTTCGAAAAGAAGGGCGAGCACCCAGCAGGTGACGAAGAGCGGCGCGAGCAGTAAAAGACCCGAGAGAAAAGCGTTGCGCAGCTGCGTGAACTTGGAGGGCGGTGGAATATCTGGATCGAGATCGGACATGTCGGCTTTAGTGTCTAAGTGGCCGGAAGTATGGCCACAAAAACACGCAAAAGACACAAAAATGACGAGGCGCCGCGCCGCGGCATTTCAAGCTCGGACCTCCAAGCCCTTTAACAGAAGACAACTAAGGTAACAAAGTGCCGCTGATGCTCTTGGGTCGAGTTTCCAAAACGAGGCTTGGAAACGGGACGCGAGAAAGAGCGGTGACTCTTCGTTTCCTTTGTTAGCTTCTGTAAAATAGTTCGTGTTTTTATTTTGCGCTGTACATCGCCACGAGAGCGGCGCCGATTGCCTGGGAAAGTTCACCGAGGGAAGCGGCGACGATTTTCATGCGGGCGCGCTGTGCGGGAAAGAGATAGGGAGCGGCCGCCTCGCGCATCAGGCGCAGGTAGCGTTCGCGGAATTCCGGCGTGGTGGCTTCGGGGTCGATCAAACCGCCACCGATAATGACATAGCCAGGATCGAGCGCCATCGCGAGATTGGCGATGTGGAGGCCCATGGCACGGGCTTGGAAATCGAAAATTTCGAGCGCGAGGGCATCGCCTTTTTGCGCGCGGGTGCGAAGCGAAAGAACTTTTTCTTTGATCGGCGCGGTCGATTTCGCGAGCTCGTGATCGGGAAATTTTTTCAATGTATCCTCGAGCAGCTGAGGCAGGCCGGAAATGGTCGTGTAGGCTTCGACGCACCCCCAATCGCGGCCGCAACCGCACTTGTACGGACGGATACCGCCGAGCAGGTGCAGAGGCGCCGGCATGTGCGCGGCTTCCATTCCGGCGAGCGTGTCGCCGTCGAGCGGCAGACCGTTTTGATCCATGAAGGCGCAACCGAGACCCGAGCCAGGGGCGAGCATGAGGACGGAGGCTTTGCTCTTACCGCGGACTTGATTGGCTTCGCCGACGCCGCCGAAGTTGCCGTCGTTGCCGACGACGAGCGGGATGGCGCGTCCGGCTGCGACGGCCAGGGCGGCCGCGTAGTCGGCGTGAAAATTCCATCCTTCGAAACTGGCGGGCAGGTTGGCAGTGCGTTCGAGCACGCCATAGCTCTTGTAAGGTCCGGGAATGGCGAGGCCGACGCCACGGACGTTGGCCCAAGTGAGTTGATGTTCGGCAAGAAAATCGACGGCGCCTTGTATCCAACCTTTCACGACAGCCTCACGACCGGCCTGGGAGTTGGTGGTAGTTTGTAGAAGTTTGTGTGAGACGATGGAGCCGTCGCGGGCCCAGATGCCGCCGGTCTTGGAAGTGGTGGCGCCGCTGTCGGTGCCGATAAAAACGTCTTTGCTGCTCATGGAGAAAAAGGAGACAGGGTGTGGGCGAAGGGCAAAAATGACACGCTTAGAGGACTCTTACGTTAGAGCAATGCCGCGATCTTACGATGTTTAGCTTCAGGGCCGATGGAGAACTTTTTCAGGAACGTTTCGAATTCGCGCCTGCCTGATTTTGACGTATTGCGCGGCGAAATATTCGAGCGATTTCTTTTGGCGATTCGCACATCGCTGGAGTTTTTGGCGTTGTCGAAATGGATTCTGCGCTGCACCCCGATAGACGGTCGGAATTCAAAAACGCATGCCCGACAAAAAGGGAGAACGCTTCAAGGCAGCTCGTTTACGCGGACGGAGGTGCCGGTTCTTTGGGTGCGGGATTTTTGAACGAGTACCAGAGGTAGATGCCGACTCCGATACAGATGCCGCAATCGGCAATATTAAACGTGGGGTAGACGTAGCTGCCGAAGTGGAAGTCGAGGAAATCGATCACGTGTTTGTAGACGAGGCGGTCGAGAAGATTGCCGACAATGCCGCCACAAAGCAGACCGAAACTGATCTGCACGGTTTTCACGCGAAGACCGAGGGAGTGTCGCCAGAAAAAGATCGCGGTGAGTGTCGTGAGTGCGAGCAACGCGAGGATGGTACTCTTGCCGGTGAACAGGCTCCACGCGGCACCGGTGTTGCCGACGTGCACGAGGTTGAAAAATCCCGGTATTATCGGGATATGGTGCGGTGGTCCGTAGGTGCCGGTTTGCAGGGTGCTGACGATCAGAAATTTTGTTATCTGATCGAGCATGAACACACTGACCGCCAGGCTGAGCAGCCAGCGGTAGGCGAAAATACGTTGTAGCCTCGGTGCCGGGGCGGCGCCGTTGTCGGTTGAAGCAGGAGGAAGGGAGCTGATTTCGCTCACTCGTCGTCGCCGCCGGCGTCCTCGATCTTCGCGCCGTCTTCGCCGAGTTCGCCGAAGAGGCCGGCCGAGGAGCGAGTGCGCATGCGATTGCGTTCAATTTCCTTTTGGGCTTCGGCGGAGTAGCGAGTGAAGGGGACGGCGGAGAGACGTTCCTTGGCGATGGGTTTGCCAGTGATTTCGCAGGTGCCGTAGGAGCCTTCTTTGATGCGTTTGATTGCGGCATCGATTTCCGTCAGGGCTTCCTGTTCGCTCGAGACGAGGCTGAGCGCGAAGTCGCGATCAAAGGTGTCGGTGCCGGCATCGGCCATGTGCTGACCGTAACTGGAAAGATCGCCGGCGTCGTCTTTAGCGGAACGTTTGAGTGTTTCCTCGCTGTGGAGCGTGATGCCCTCTGTGAGATGGGTGCGGAGATCGATCAGGAGTTTATAGTAGCGGCGGAATTTTTCCGGGATGCTTTCAAGGTCGACTTCCATGGGCGGCTTGGTGGCGCGCTTGGGATTGAAACCAAGAATATCGGTCAGCGAGGCGGCCTTCACATGGTGAGGCTGGACGGGCTTGGCCGTTTTGGTGACATCGATTGTCTTGGGTTGTGTTTTAACGACGGAGGCCGGTTTGGCCTTGGAGGCATCGGAACTTTCCGGGGCTTTGGCGACGGTCTTGGCGATTTCGCGGACTTCATCGAGCGAGAAAGCGATGGGCTTTGAGGCCTTTTTGCTTCCAAGAATGCGGTTGCGGAGGAGTTCGCGGGCGGACTCCTTCTTGTCGTTGGCGGCGGATTTTTTGTTGTCGGAGGAAGGCACTGAAGGTTTGGGCTTCGGAGTTTCAGCTGATGCTGGTTTTGGTGTGGGAGCCGGTTTTGGCGCGGGCTTTTTCGCGGGGGCGGCAACAGCTTTTTTTGGGCCAGATTCTTTGGGCGCGACCTTTTTGGCGGCGGGCGCAGCTTTTTTCGGGGCGGGCTTCTTAGCAGCTTGGGGCTTGGATTTTTTTTGCTTAGCCATGTTAGATCGGATGGGGGTTTCGAAAGTTAAGGCCTATGATTTCAACGCCTCGGCGCAACGTGGACACACGTCAGCATGAGGTGTTTTCTCCACCGCGGGCACCCAGCGCCAGCAACGCGGGCAACGGGTATGTCCGAGTTCCTGAGAAGGGCGTACGTTGATGGTGAAAGAGGTCACAGATGCCGAGGAGATTCCGACATGCGAAACGATAAAGAGCTCCGGCAAAAATTCCCGGTGCTTTTCTAGGAGTTTCGACGTGGCGGTGTCGGCGGTGGGAACTTCGAGCGTGAGGGCGGCATCGAGGGACTTGCCCAGTTTACCGGCGGCGCGGTGCGGTTCGATGGCTTCGTTGACCTGCGCGCGGATTTTCAGGAGCGCGGCAACGTCGGCGTCGAGTTCGGGATTGGTCCAAGCCGCGGGAGCTTCGGGCCAGTCCTGAAGGTGGATGGAGTCCTGCGCGTACTCGGACTTGGCGGTGCCAAACGACCAGGCTTCGTCCGCGGTGAACGTGATGATTGGCGCGAGGATTTTAACCAGCGCTTGGAAAATGGCGTGAATGGCAGTCTGCGACGACCGACGAAGCGGGCTGTGTGTGCCGTGGGTGTAGAGACGATCCTTCAGGATGTCGTGATAAACGGCTGAGAGCGTCGTCGAGCAGAAATGATTGCACAGCTGATACACGCGGTGAAATTCATACGCGTCGTAAGCGGCGGTGCATTCTTTGATTAGCGTGGCAGTGTGATGGAGAGCCCAGCGGTCGAGCGTGTCCATTTCTTCGACCGGTACGGCGTCGCGCGCGGGCTCGAAATCGAACAAGTTCGAGAGCTGATAACGGAAGGTGTTTCGCAGGAGACGATAGGCTTCGGCGACGATGTTGAGGATGCTCGACGGGTCTTTAAGATCCTTGTCGAGATCGGAGACGCGGATGTCGTCGGTGAAATTCTGCGAGGAAATCCAGAGGCGAATAACATCGGCCCCGTACTGCGCGATGTAATTGTCGGACGTCGGCGGTTTCTCGTACTGGCCGGACTTCGAGATTTTTTTGCCGTCCTTGCCGACAATGAAACCATGGGTGAGCACGCGTTTGTAAGGCGCGCCGCCTTGGGCGATGACGCCGGTCCAGAGTGAAGACTGGAACCAGCCGCGATGCTGGTCGCTGCCCTCGAGATAAAGATCCGCGGGCCACTGGGTGCCGCCCTGGCCGCGTTTGAGAACCGCAGCATGTGACGAACCAGAGTCTATCCACACGTCGAGCGTGTCGCGGCCGCAGGTGAGGGCGGAAGCCGCGGGCCAGCCGGCGGGAAGGGCGATGCCTTCGAGGATTTGTGCGGCATTGGCGTTGTACCAGAAGTTGGTGCCTTGCTTTTCGATCTTGGCGGCAACGGTGCGAACGACCGACGCGTCAAGATAGGCGTTTTTCTTTTCGTCGTAGAATGCGATGATCGGCACGCCCCAGGAACGTTGGCGGCTGATGCACCAATCGGGACGCGATTCGACAGCGCCACGAATGCGGGATTCACCCCAGGCGGGGATCCACGCGACCTTGCCGATGGCGTCGAGGGCGGAGGTGCGCGTTCCGCTTTTGTCGAGCGAGACGAACCACTGGTCAACGGCACGGAAAATAATCGGCGTCTTCGAACGCCAGCAATGCGGATAGCTGTGCGTGAGTTTGGCCTTCGCGAGCAAGGCGCCGGCGGCGTCGAGTTTTTTGAGGACGGCGACGTTGGCGGCGGAGGTGCGTTTCTTTTCGAGATCCTCGACGGACTCGAGGCAGCTCAAGCCAACCAAATCGGCGGGGACTTTTCCATCGTCGACGTATTTGCCATCGTCGCCCACGGGGCAGTAGATCTCGAGTTTGTACTTGAGACCGGTGATGTAGTCCTCGGAACCGTGGCCCGGAGCGGTGTGCACACAGCCGGTGCCGCTGTCGGTAGTGACATATTCGGCAAGGACAACCGGCGATGCGCGGTCGATGAAAGGATGGCGCGGGGCCAAGCCTTCGAGCTTTGCGCCAGCCAAGGTGGTGAGGATCGCAGGCTGCGTTTCGGATTTCGCGGCGGTGAGTACGGAACTCAGCAACGGATGGGCGACGATGATGCGCTCGGCGCCGAGGTCGGCGACGACGTATTCAACTTCTGGATGCACCGCAATCGCGAGATTGGCGGGAATCGTCCATGGCGTTGTCGTCCAGATAACGACGAAGAGCGGCTTGTCGGCGGGCAGGCCGAATTTTTTCGCTTCGTCCTCCGGCACGCGGAATTTCACCCAGATCGATGGCGAGACGTGGTCTTTGTATTCGATCTCGGCTTCGGCAAGGGCGGTTTCAAATGGGATGGACCAGTAAACGGGTTTCTTAGAACGGTAGACCAGACCTTTTTCGACAAACGCGGCGAAGGTACGGATGATATCGGCTTCGTACGCGGGGGCTTTGGTTTTGTATTCCGAGGCCCAGTCGGCGAGCACGCCGAGACGCTTGAATTGCTTGGTTTGGGTCTTGATCCAGGTTTCGGAAAACTCGTCGCACAGGGTGCGCATCTCGGCCGTCGAGAGCGTTTTCTTTTCGGCCTGCAATTGGCGCATGACCTTTTGTTCGATCGGCAGACCGTGGCAGTCCCAGCCGGGAACGTATGGCGTGCGGAAGCCGCGCATGGATTTATAGCGAAGGACGATGTCCTTGAGCGTCTTGTTCAGCGCGGTGCCAATGTGCACGTCGCCGTTGGTAAACGGCGGGCCGTCGTGGAGAACGAAAGCGGGAGCGGCGGCGCGTTTCTTTTGGATGGCAGCATAGAGTCCCAGCTTCTCCCAATGCGCCTGCCGGGCGGGTTCGCGTCCCACGAGGTTGGCCCTCATTGGGAAATCAGTTTTAGGAAGCTGAAGTGTGTCTTTCAGGTCTTGCGCCATGCCAAAGAAAAGCGCGGAAGGCTATGCAGGTACCCCCTTGAGTCAAGGGAAGACGTTGGCAGGGTTTGCGAGTGGCTTTGGCCGGAATTGAGGCATTCGCAACCGAGCCCAATGGGGACTGCGTCCCACGGCGAACGGGTCAGGTCGCTGCGGGTCGACTATTTCCAGCTTGTAACCGTGTCGACGAGGGACTGCATGCACTCGATTTTGGCGGCGGGAGTGATGCCGTGACCGAGATTGAAGATGTGGCCATTGGTTCCCCGCATCGAATCGAGCAGGCGACTGGTTGCAGAGCGGACGATACCCGGCGTCGTTTGCATGAGCACGGGATCAAGATTGCCCTGAACGGCGACGTTCGCGGGCAGGTTGCGGCGGACAATAGCGAGATCGCAGGTCCAGTCGACGCTGATGACTTTCACGCCAGAAAACGCCTGGTCGGTGAGTTGCGCGGCCGTGCCTTTTGCGTAAAGAATGACCGGAAAATCCTTCGGTAAGGCAGCAACAATTTGCCGTATCCAACGCAGCGACGCCGCTTCGTAGTCTGGCCCGGCGAGAATGCCGCCCCAGGAATCGAAAATCTGAATCGCGTCGGCTCCCGCGCGGATTTGCATCTGAAAGTAGGCGATGAGCGCAGCGGTGAGTTTTTCGAGCAGCGCGTCGAAGGTGGCGCGTTCGGTATAAAAGAGCAGTTTGCTGCGTTCGAAATCGTCGGAGCTTCCTCCCTCGATCATATAGGTGGCGAGCGTCCAAGGGGAACCACCGAATCCCAACAAGGCTTTCTGCCTGGACAGTTCTTTTTTGAGCAGGGCGAGTGTTTCGGCGACGTAATTCAACCGTTCGGGCACCGCGTTGGCGGGAGCCAGGGCGTCGACTTGCGCACGGGTTTCCAAGCGATAGGCCATCGCGATGCCGCCGGTGTCGCGGAACGTGTAGGCCTGGCCGAGTGCCTCGGGAATCACGAGGATGTCTGAAAAAAGAATGGCCGCATCGAGCGCGAAACGGTGCAGCGGTTGCAGGGTGACCTCGGTGGCGAGCGCGGGCGTTTTCACCATTTCGAGGAAGGACGACTTGGCTTTGAGCTCGCGATACTCGGGCAGGTAGCGGCCGGCTTGACGCATCACCCAGATCGGCGGGCGGTCGAGCGGTTGGCAGGCGGCGGCGGCGAGGAAACGTTCGCGAGAAGTCATTGAAGCAAGGAGACAGAAGTCAGGAGTCAGAATCCAGCAGGATTATTGGCCCAGTCGCGGGGTTTCAAAAACACATCGTAGAGCTGCGCCTCCGCACTGCCGGACTCGGGTTGCCAGCCGTAATCCCAACGGACGAGTGGGGGCAGGCTCATGAGAATCGATTCGGTGCGTCCGCCGCTTTGCAGGCCGAAGAGCGTGCCGCGGTCCCAGACAAGATTGAACTCCACGTAACGCCCGCGTCGATAAAGTTGAAACTGTCGTTCGCGATAGCCGTACGGCACGGCTTTTCTTTTTGCGACGATGGGCCGATACGCCGGGATATAAGCGTCGCCAACCGCGCGGAGCAGGGCGAACGAGTTGGCGAAACCGAGTTCGTTCAAATCGTCGAAAAACAAACCGCCGATGCCGCGCGGTTCGTTGCGATGTTTGAGGAAAAAATAGTCATCGCACCATTTTTTGAAACGCGGATAAAGCGCCTCGCCAAATGGCGTCACCGCCGACCGCGCCGTGCGGTGCCAGTGAACGGCATCTTCCTCGAAACCGTAATAAGGCGTGAGGTCAAACCCACCGCCGAACCACCAAGTCGGCGCGGCTTTGGCCGCGCCGACAGTTGAAGTTGGAAGTTGAAAGTTGGAAGTAGGAGTGACGGGGTCGTGCGCGCAAAAAAAACGGACATTCGCGTGGCTGGTCGGTACGTAGGGATTGCGCGGGTGAATGACGAGGGAAACGCCGAGCGCCTCCCAGGTTTTACCGGCGAGTTCGGGACGATGCGCCGTTGCAGACGGCGGAAGTTTCGAGCCGGTCACATGCGAGAAAGCGACGCCGGCTTTTTCAAAAACCGAACCTTCCGCCAGCAACCGTGTGCGTCCGCCGCCGCCCTCGGGACGCGTCCACTCGTCGGTGACGAACTGGGCGGAGCCGTCTTCGGCCGAGAGTTCGCGGCAAATGTTTTCCTGCAAACCGAGCAGGTACGTTTTGACGGCGGCGATATCGGGTTGCTGGGCGTTGGAAGGAGGCACGGGTTGGATTGATATGCGAAAATTGAGAAATGGAAAGACGGCGAATGAAAATCGGCGCGCGCGATTGCCTGCGAAGGACTGTGATCCCTGCGGTTCGCGAGGTCTTGACGACTTTGCTAGAGTTCGCGGTGGACAGCGGTCGAAAGAACCGCGATTCCTCAACCTTCCGCCAAATCTAGATGAATTCCACCGTCCTATCTTCGCTCGCCGCCACTGGATTTACCATGGCCTTTTTTCATGCGGCGATCCCAACGCATTGGCTTCCCTTTGTGTTGGTTGGTCGGGCGCGCAATTGGAGCCGGGCGAAGGTTTTGGCGGTGACGATCGCCGCAGGTCTGGGTCACGTGCTGCTCACCAGTCTGCTCGGACTTGTCGTGACGCTGGTGGGCGTTCAATTCTACGAAAATTTCGGTCCATATTTTCCCTGGGTGGCGGGCGGCATTCTGTTCCTAATGGCGCTTTTTTATTTCTGGCGCCAATGGACCGGCAAAGGAATTTGTCATCACAGTCCGCCGGGCGGTGAGCACCAACCCAGCGAACACTGCGGGCACGAAGAAGAACACGAGCACAGCCACTGGGACCACGAATTGCGTGAAAGTCCGTTGATGAAAACCGACAAAGGCGACTGGGCTGCCATCAGCGGTTTGTTTGTGATGCTCACGCTTTCGCCCTGTGAAGGTTTCCTGCCGGTTTATCTCTCTGGCGTACGGTTCGGCTGGCACGGCTATTTTGTGCTGAGCGCGATCCTGGCCGTGGCTGCGCTGGCGGCGATGACCTTGCTGACGTGGCTGACGCTGGTCGGACTGGAGCGTTTCCGCGTGAAAAATTTCGAGCGTTACGAAGCCGGGCTGCTCGGCTTGCTATTCACTGTGCTTGGCGTGCTGGTGGTTGTGCTTGAACAGGGCCACCAGCATTAATTGGCCTCTAGATTACATCGACGGACGGTAACTCCAGCTTTGCGATCGCGGCCATGATGCGCTGCGAGCAAAGCAGATAACGCTCTTTGCCCGCCGACGGATCGTCGTAGTCCGACGGATAAAGCGGTTTCCCGTAAACGACGGACACGGGCGTGCCAAAGCGCACTTTGCCATCTTTGCCAAACGCGCGAAAAGAGCCAAAAACGCGGGCGGGCACCACCGGCACCCCGGTGCGGCAGGCAAGCAGGCCCACACCTGGTTTGGCAGTCTGAAGATTGCCGTCGGTGGAACGGGTGCCTTCGGGAAAAAGGATGATGACCTTGTTGTTTTTTAGAGCACCCAGCACGCGCTTGATCGCAGTGACGTCAGTGCCACCGTCGCGGTCGACGGGAATGGTGCCCACGGCATTAAGCCACCAGGAGGCGAAGCCGGGTTTCCAAAGGGTTTTTCGGGCGAAAAAACAAACTTGTTGGGAAATCAGACTGCCAACGATCGGAGGATCGAGGTGGCTGGCATGATTGGAGGCGATCATGAACCCGCCGTCAGCGGGAAGATTTTCCAGGCCGTAACTTTCGCCGCGGAAGAGCAGTTCGTAGAGCTGCCGCAGCACGTAGTGGGAGAAGCCATACATCGGCTCCATGTCCAGTTGGTCGTGAGGGCGGTTCATGCGGAGGTGAGTCGGGTGCTGATAAGCGCGGACAATTTTTCAACAACCTGCGCCAAGGTCAAATGCGTGCTGTCAATGTCGGTGGCGCCAGCGGGGACGGTGAGTGGCGCGGTTTTGCGTTGCGAATCGAGGCGGTCGCGCTCGGCGATCTGGTCGGCCTGGCCTTGTTCGGCACGACGGCGAGCGCGTTCCTCGGGATCGGCGTGAAGGAAAAACCGGAAGTCGGCATTGGGAAAAATCACCGAACCAATATCCCGGCCTTCCATCACGAGGCCGCGAAAACCTTTTGCGCGGGCGACCTCGGCCTGGCCGCGCTGGTAGGCGAGGAGGGCGGCGCGCAATTCGGGAATGGCGGCGAAATGGGAGACGGCGGCGGTGACCTCGGCGCTGCGGATGCGGGCTTCAGGAACGACCTGGCCGCCGATTTCCATGAAAGCGGTGCGTCCTTCCACGCGTGTGCCAAGCGAAAGGTTCGTCAAAGCGGCTTTCACGGCGGTGTGATCGTGGCTTGCAACACCGCGGGCGAGAAGTTCCGCCGTGACGGCGCGGTAAAACGAGCCGGTGTCGACGTGGAGCAGGTTGAAACGTTCGCTAATGGCGCGTGAAGTGGACGACTTGCCGGAGGCGGCGCCGCCATCGATGGCGACAATGATGAAAGAGGAGGAACTCACGGAGAAAGGTGCGAAGTTGTCCGAAGCTCGTTCAAGACGTCGAAAAAGTTCGGGAAAGTCTTTTTGCAGCAGGCGGGATCCTTGATTGTGAGCCAGGGCCTACCATTGCCGAGCAAGTCGTAACAGCCAAGAATGGCGAAGCTCATTGCGAAACGGTGATCGCCATAGGTTTCGATGGTGATACCGGGCGTGAGGGGGCGCGGATGGATTTCGAGTGAATCCTCGGTTTCGACGACGTCCTGGCCGAGTTTTCTCAATTCGCGCGCCATGCCGGCGACGCGGTCCGTCTCCTGTTTCCGTGTGTGGGCGATGCCGGAGATTTTCGTCGGTCCGTCGAGCAGCGGGGAAATCGCGGCAAGGGTGAGAAAGGTGTCGGAGAATTCGCGGAAATCGCGAACGAGACCGAAGCGTTTTGAAGTGGGGCTGTACGCCACTTGGATTGCACCTTCTGTCGCGCCGATTGTTGCGCCGACTTGTTCGAGCGCGGTGAGGAATTGGGTATCGCCTTGGAGGCCTTGCTTCGGAGCGGAAAGATTCGGGATGGAGATTGCTCCGCCTACACCCAACGGCAGAGCGGCAAAATAGCTGGCTGCCGTAGCGTCAGGCTCGATGGCATAGGTTGCAGCTATGGAAAAACCGCTGCGTGGCACTTCAATGATATTTCCGGTACGCTGCAATTTGGCACTGAAGCCGAATTGCGTCATTTGGTTTATCGTCATCTCCACAAACGGCCAGCGAACCGCGCCGTTGAGTTTGATTTGCAGCGCCGAGGCCGCCAGCGGCGCAACCATCAGCAAGGCGGAAAGCATCTGGCTGCTCTCGCTGGCATCGATTTCGACTTCTCCGCCACGCAGGCCATGCGCGTGTAGTTCGATGGGAAAAAATCCTTTTTCGCCGAGATAGTTTATTTCCGCGCCCTGGCTGGCGAGCGCGTCGAAGAGACCTTTCATCGGCCGCTTGCGCATTTGCGGCACGCCGTCGATGAGATACACGCCGCGCGGGACCGCGGCGCAGAGGGCGGTGAGGAAGCGAGCGGCGGTGCCTGCGAGACCGACGTGGAGGGTGGCTTTTTCGGCGGGGATTTTTCCACCGCGGCCTTCGACGTAGATCGTTTTTTGCGTGGGGTTTTCCTTCACCACGAAGCCGAGTTGGCGCAAGGCCTCGGCCATGATCTCCGTGTCCTCGCTGAATAAGGCGCCAGTGAGCGTGACCGGACCATCGCAAAGGGCGGCAAGGAGCAGAGCGCGATTGGTGATGCTTTTCGATCCGGGCAAAGTCACAGAACCGCGCACCGGACGTGTGAAGGGCTGGATCGGAAGCAGGTCGGGCAAAGGCATGGAAATGGAAACGATCTAGCTCATGCAAAGCTGCGGAGACGCCAAGAAAGAAGTGCCGGGAAATTTTTCCTGCCAGGCGTCTAGTTTCTCCGTTTTTGCCTTACGGAGCATTTCGCAGAAAAACCTTTGTCACGTAATACATGACAAACGGTCGAGGTGGGTATGGGAGCGGGCCGCAGGGACGGGGTTTCAAATTTTGAAACCGTCGCGATAGGTTTTACCACGCGTGAGGCGTTTGTGGAGTTCGTCCCATTCGCGGTTGGCGAGGGCAGCTTGGAAACCTTCGAGTTCGTTTTGGAAATCGCGAAGGGAGCGGAGGAGTTCTTCGCGATTTTGTTGGAAAATCTCGATCCACATCGTGGCGTCGCTCGCCGCGATACGTGTCGTGTCGCGCAGTCCGCCACCGGCAAAATCGCGCCAGGCGGGGTTTCTTTGCGCGAGAAAACTACAGAGCGTGGTGGCGATGGACTGCGGAAGGTGACTGATGTGCGCGACGATTTCATCGTGTTCGTCGGGGGAAACGCGCACGACGTGGGAGCCAAGTGCACGCCAGAAGATGGAAACGGTTTCCGTGGCGGTGGCAGGTGTTTCGGGTAGCGGCGTGACGAAGCAGGTGCGTCCTTCAAAGAGAGTGTCGCTACTGTTTTCCCAACCGGTTTTCTGGCTGCCGGCCATGGGATGCGAGCCGATGAAGCTGGCGTGGGAAGGAATAGCGGAGGCGCAGGCCCGGGTCAGTTGTCCTTTGACGCTCCCGACGTCAGTAACAATAGCGCCGGACGGCAGGGCGGGAGCGATGGTCCGGGCGAGATCGACGATTTTTTCGACCGGAGCGGCGAGGACGACGAGGTTGGCGTTACGCACGGCTTCTTCGGGCGTGTCGGTGACTTGGGTGCACCAAGGTTGCGCGCGGAGTTGTTCACGGACTTCGGGGCGACGAGCCCAGATGACGATGCGGCGCGCCAGCTTGCGAGTGTGGACGGCGCGGGCAACGGAGCCTCCGAGCAGGCCGGGTGCGAGTAGGGTCAATTGTTCGAACACAAAGACTGAAAACGGGAATGATGGGGCGATGTCGAGCCCGACGATTCACCGGGTCGTTGAGGGCTGGCGCTGGTGCGGAGGAATTGGTTTGTCAGCGGAGAAGGGCCGGACAGATTTTTGAGCCGTCATGACCGCCACCGAAGAAGAGAAAAAGAAAGCCCGCCGGGCTGTTTTGATTCTCTATTTTTGCATGATTATGGGGATAGGTCTGCCTATTGTATTGTATTTTGCACTAAGGTAAGTCATTGGTGATCACCAGATGAACAAAACCCTGCTGCCCATTCGTCTGGTCTTTGTTTCGCTGTGCGCGTTCACGGGGTGGCTGATTTGTTTGACGAATCCCGCGTGGGATCGGCTGCAGTTTATGTCAGTGAGCATCGGATTTTTTATCGGTGTTCTTGTCGTGCTGACGGACATTCTGCTGAAGGGTTTTTCACTCCGCGGCCTGTCTGCGATTACGTTCGGATTGGGAATTGGCCTGCTCATCGCCTACATGATTCACATCTCACCGCTGATGTCGGATGGCGATCCGCAGGTGATCTATCTTGTGCGTTTAGCTCTCTTTCTCGTGGTTCCTTATCTATGCATCGTGATCGCGTTGCGGGGAAAGGACGAATTCAACTTGGTCATTCCTTACGTGCGTTTTGTACCTCACGAAGTGGAAGTACCCTTTGTGGTGGTCGACACGAGTGCGCTGATCGACGGTCGTGTGACCAAGGTATGCGAGGCGGGTTTTTTGAATGCCGCGCTGGTGATTCCGCGTTTTATTCTCGATGAATTGCACGCGGTGGCCGACTCCTCCGACCCGCACAAACAAGCTCGCGGCCGACGCGGTTTGGAAACGCTGAATGCTCTCCGCAAGATCAAGCACATCGACATCCGCACGCCCGAAAGTGACCTCACGAAAAAACAGGACGTGGATGCGAAGCTGGTATTTCTCGCGCAGTCGATGAAGGCGAAATTGCTGACGACGGATTTCAATCTCGCGAAGATGGCGGAATTTCACGGCGTGCATTGGCTAAATCTCAACACGCTGGCCAAGGCCTTGCGGCCCGAATTGGTGCTAGGTGAAAGGCTCGAAGTCGAACTCGTGAAACCCGGCAAGGACGAAGGCCAGGCGGTAGGGTACCTGGAGGATGGTTCGATGGTAGTCGTGAGCAATGCGCGCCAGTTTGTCGGCCGGCTGGTGCATGTGGAAATCGCCAGCGTGCTGCCGTCGGCGGGCGGAAAAATGATTTTTGCCCGTTTGGTTTCCGAGGAAAAACAGCCAGGCTCTGTCGCGGGGTAGGCCGGGCAAAAGCTGCCTTGTTCTTTGGGGCTTCTTTTGCGCCATCAACATTGCCGAATGGTAATGTTTGCGCAATATCACCGTAATGATCTTCCGAGAGAATCCCTAGGATCCTAGGTTTCGAAAAGTTCATCCATGTTGCTTCTGAAAAAAACGAGATTTGTTCTGAGCGCTGCCGCAGCGGTGGCTGGATTTATTTCGTGTCCCGCTCGAGGAGAAGAGGCCACGGCGCCGGCGCCTGCGGCTACAGCCGGCGAGTCCGTTGTAAAGGACGAACTCTCTCTGTTCGGTGAATTTCTCGACCAGAATCCGACCATCGAGGCCCGGCTGCGCGAGAAAACGGCCTTGGTCAACGATCCGGCCTTTATCAAAAATCATCGGCCGTTCGGCGAATTCCTCGAACTGCATCCCGCCATTCGCGCGGAGCTTGCCGCTCGACCGCGCTGGTTTCTCCATCGTGAATTCATTCGCCAGTCCACGCCTCCCGTAACTCCGGAACAAATCGCGGAGTTTGACCAATTTCTCGACCAACATCCCGAGCTAGCGACTCAGCTTACGCCCAATCCCCAATTACTGAGTCAGAAGGAATTCTTCAACCGCACGCCCGCGCTGCAGGAATACGTTTTGCGGCATCCGGAAATTCATCGCACCGTCACCGTCCTGAAGCCCGGGCCACTATTGAAACCAGTGGCTCCCATCGTTCCAGCGAAACGCCCGGAGGTGCCCAAGGTTCGAGTCAAAGTTAAACCGTGAGATAACTCGGCGATAATTTTAGTGCAAAGCGGCAGTTAAAGCGTGCGCGTTCCTGGCAATCGCAGTTGGAAAACCGAACCACGTTCTACGCCCGAACTGACTTCCGCGCGGCCGTCATGCGCTTCAGCGATCGCTTTGACCAAACTCAGTCCGAGGCCCATGCCCGGGGCGGAACGGCTTCGATCCACCCGGAATAATCGGTCCCAGATGCGCACTTGGTCTTCCCGGGGAATTCCAATGCCATCGTCTTCCACCCGTAGAATAATTTCCCGATCGATCCGTTCGGCGGACAATACCACCAGCCGCCCGTTTCCGAGGTACTTGAGCGCATTGTCCACGAGATTCGCCAGCGCCCGGCGTAAACGCACGTGGTCGCCGACGAACTCCATTTTGCTGGCAACCCGCACTTCCAATTTCGCGCCTTTTTCCTCGGCGGCGAATTCGTAAAGATCCGCCACTTCAGCCAGTAAATCCGCGGCGTTGATCGTTTCCCGCTTGAGTTTCATCGCGCCGGCTTCTGCTTCCGCGACATCGAGCAGGGTATCCAGCGTCGCCTGGACGCGCTGCGTTTCCTCAAGACCGTCGGCCAGTGCCTCTCGCGCCGCGCTGTCGCGAGGCGTTTTGGACAAACCAGTTTCCACCGCCACTTGCAATCGCGTCAACGGCGTCCGCAGATCGTGCGCCACACAATCGAGGGATTGTCGCAGGCTTTCGACCAAACGTTGCTGCCGATCCAAGACTGCATTGAAGGCTTCGGCCAGATCCCTCATCTCGCCTTCCGAGCGCGGCGGGCTCACACGAGCGGACCAATCGCCGGTCTGCACAATATGTCGCATGACGCCGACGGTATTTCTCAGCGGACGCAACGCGAATATAACCATGAATACACTGCCAAGTACTCCTGCCAGCAGCAGCGGAGCCACGACGTTCGCGAACAGGCCGCGGTAGGTTTTGCGAACGTCGGCGAGCGCGCTGGAAAAGCGGCCGACGAACAGGATGTCGCCGGAGGGAAGGAGGATCGCCGTGGCCGTCCATCCTTCCGCGGCCGCGACATGTTTTTCATTTCCGAGCGGCGAAAAACGAAGCTTGGTCCAAGGCGCTTGGGGCGCGTCGACGGTCGCGCCTTCGAAAAGCAGCGATTGATCGGATCGTTCGATTCGCACGGCCAGTTGTTCGCCCGTTGTCCCATCGAGCTCGTTAAGAAACGCAGTCAGGCTTTCCGCGCCGTCATTTTGCCAGGCCAGCCGAATGTCCTCGCGGCGGTCGAGCACCAACGCCGCTTCCTCACGGGTCAACGCGCGCTCTAACATGGTGCCTGCGCTAAAATAAATGACGACGACAGCAATGGCGAAAAGACCTCCGACGCCCAGCGCGAGGCGCAGGCTGAATCGCCAGTCGGGCCGTTTACTCATTGCGAAGGACATAACCGTAGCCGCGTTCGGTGTGCAGCAGTTTCACCGCGGCATTACGATCGAGTTTGCTTCGCAGCCGGCAGACGAGCACATCCACCACATTCGTCTGCGGATCGAAACCGTAGTCGTAAACGTGCTCCAATACGGCGGTCTTGGAAACGACGCGGCCCGCATTGCGAATCAGATATTCCAACAGGACGAACTCGCGGGGTTGCAGCGCGAGCGTTTCACCGGCCCGGGTGGCGCGACGCGCCAGCAGGTCCATTTCGACATCGGCGTAGGTCAGGCGCGTCGCCTCGGGCTGGGCCGTGCTGCGGCGAATCAATACTTGGACTCTGGCCAGTAGTTCGGTGAAGGAAAAGGGCTTCGTCAGGTAGTCGTCGCCGCCTCGCCGGAGCCCGGCCACGCGATCGTCGACGCTGCGTCGCGCGCTGAGGATCAGCACCGGAAACTGCAATTTCGCGGCGCGCAGTTTCTCAATCAGTTGCAGCCCATCAAAACCCGGGATCATAACATCCACGACAGCGACGTCGAATGGCGTTGTGCGCGCGAGCGCAAGGGCGTCGGGACCATTGGCCACGACATCGACGGCAAAGCCGGCTTCGCGCAGTCCCTTCGCGACAAACGACGAGATCTTCGCATCGTCATCCACGATCAGCGCGCGCATCTTGTGAAATGGGAGGTAGGGCGGGGTGAACGCATGGGTGTTTTTTTCGGCCGAAACTAAAAGCTGTAACGCGCCGATGCACCGACGCCAAAATCGGGTGCGCTGGTGCTGAGTCCGGCCAGCACGTGGCCCTCCACATTCCAGGATTTTCCGACATTGTGCGACGCCACGAGGATCAATTCGTTGTCGGCGCCGGTGCTTTCGCTGGAACGCTGGGCGGCGGAAAACGTGAGGCTCAAATCGGTGTCATACGTCGGCGAATAGATCGCGCTCGCGCGGCCGAAGAAATAGTTGCGCAGGTCCGAATCCTCGGGTTTGCCCATGATGCAATAGCCGAAGCTCACGACAGGCGTAAATTTGCCAATGCTTCGGGACACCTCGGCGCTCACACGATAATCGGTTTCGCCCGTGCCCAGGCCTTTTTCTTCCTTTCCCGTGCCGAACTTGACCGTACCGGTAAGATCGACATTCCAGCCCGTGGCGCTGTCACTGTAGAGAGTGTAGTCGAGCGAGAGTTCAGCGTCTCCGATGCCCGAATTGGTTTCGGTCGAGGAGTTGGTTGTCGCTGCATCGATCTGCGTCTGCCGTTGCTGCGGCGTGAGGATTTTGAGCTGCGCCAGTGTCAGGCCGAGTTTCTTTAATACCGCGCTTTGTGTGGCGCCTCCCAAGGTCTGCACCGGACGGCCATCGATGATCGTTGTGCCACCGGGACTTTTAACCGAAAGGTAGGGAACGTAAGCGCGGATGGTCCAGTCGCGGAACGTATATTCGCCGGTGAGACTGGCGATACAGATTTCGGTTTTGCTCTTCATGCCGTATTTGCCCGCGAGATAATCGACTCCCGGCGTGAGCGAAAAGCTGGACTGCGGAGCCGCTGCTTCTGCGAGCTTTTCCAAGCCGGGCGAAGCGGCTTTCAGGCCTGTGGCTGACCAGAAGGTTGTAGCGATGACGGTGAAAATACCGATGCGGGTTCCGCGGGAAAACGGGAGGTTCATTGTGCGTGGGAGGGGTGCGATATTTTTGTTTCATGTTTGCAAACGCGCAAGCGGGGGAGGGGATTTTTTGCGACATGTCTCCCGACAACAGCCCGTGATTGTCCGCGGCCTTGCTCCGCCCATCGTACGTATTTCCCACGTGGCCCGCGGGGCGAAGAAGGTCGGGCGGCCACATTGCCAAACCGTAATGCCGCCGCAAGATCGCGGCAATGGTCGTATGGCATCTTGGCGGCGTCGGATGAATCAACGTCCGATAAAACAACAAACCTCCAATACCTATGAAAACACGAACCATTATTACCACCGTCGGAATCCTCTCGTTTCTGCCCTTCGTCGCGTCCGCCCAGGTTTTGGGCGCCGCTTCTGCCGCCACGAATGCGTCCGCCGCCGCCTCGCGCGCTGCCACTGCGTCCGCGACCGCTGCGGTCAACGCTTCTTCGGTCGCGACTCTTGCCGCGACCAACGCCTCCCACGCGGTCAGCAGTTTGAGTTCAGCGGCCACATCCGCCACCAATGCCTCGGTCGCCGCATCGAAGGCTGCGGCCGCTTCCACCACCGGCGCGGCCAACGCCACGACCAACGCCGCAGTTGCCGCCGCCAAGAATCCACCCGTGACGGGCAACGTGGGTGTCGGCGTCAACGCCGGTCCGACTTCGTCGGTGTCTGTCTCGACCGAAACCGGCCTCGCCAAGGCGACCAACGTCGCCAACGTGAATGCCTCCGCTGGTTTGGATCGGGCGAACATCGCGAGCGACGCGACGACCACGGGTCTCGACAAGGCACAATTGGTCGCCAACGCCAATGCCGCCGAGGGGCTTGAAAAGGCCTCCGCCAACCAACCCGCTACCGCCAACGCCGCGACCAATGCCGGCGCTCAGGCGAACGTGAAGAAATAGTCGCCACGCCTCCTCATCCAGCACGGGCACTCGTTCCAGATGGGGAGTTCGCCGCGACAAGGCGGGCTCCCCCTTTTTTTCAACTTCATTTCAATCTACTTTCCCCATGCCAAAATACTCCCTTCTTTTTATCGTCGCGCTCACTGGCGTCGCCGCCGCTTTCGCCGAGCCGGAAAAATCGTCGTTCAAGATCGACACCGGTTTTGTTTTCGCGCGCGGCAGTTATGGACTCGCCACCGACACCGACGTGTTTCTCGCCCTCGTGAATCCGACCTATGAGACCGCTGCCTGGCGCGTCGAGGGATCGCTGCCCTACGTGCGCCTCAAGGGCCCCGCCACCGTCGTGGGTAATACCGGCAACGCCTCCGCCATGCATTCGGCCTCGGGCGTGGGCGATGCGGCCCTTGGGCTGACCCGCAAATTTGCCGCGAGCACGGACGGCTGGTCATCCAGTCTTGGCGCCAAGGTGAAGTTCCCCACCGCCGACGAACAAAAGGGCCTCGGTACCGGAAAAATGGATACAACCGTGCAGATCGATGTCTTCAAGGCCGGAGGCACCGTCACGCCCTTCGCCAATATCGGTTACCAATTTCTCGGCCACAGCGAGGCCTACCCGATGAAAAGCGGACCCTTGGCCACCGTTGGGATGACAACCAAAATTTCCTCCAACGTCATCGGCCTGGCGGGCAACTGGCGTGCACGCATGATCGAAGGCAGCGATCACGCCCTCGAGGCGATGGCCTTCCTGCAACATCCGTTCAACGAAAAGAGTCGGATCCAGCTATTCGTTCTCCATGGTTTCACCGACGCCAGCCCGAACCTTGCCGCAGGACTCATGCTTGGCTTCACCTTCTAGAGCATTTTAAAAATGTGATAGTCGCACAACTCCGGCTGTAGGGGCGCAGTCTTGCTGCGCCCGGGTTGGCTTCGCTACAGAAAAGGCGCAGCAAGACTGCGCCCCTACGAAGATAGCTCGCTCGGTTCATAACACCGATTTACGGTTACAGTTTTATTGTATGTGCTCTAGGACCCAACGCCAAACTATCTGCTACCGACCCCAAACCACAAAGCTCTGACTCTTTTTTCAATGCCTCTTGGCAAGGCGGAGTTCGGATTTTAAACGCGAAGAACGCGGCGCGAAGTAGGGCAGGTATGCTTTGTGGCCTTTGTGTCCGGCGGATTGGTCTCGCGGCCTTTGCGTTAAGAAAAGATCGATTCCACCCTCCGTCGGGGAAATGCTTCGGCGGAGTGTAGGGGAAACCATTAACTTAGCGACACAGCCAAATTAAAGTCGGTCGCGTAAATAACTATATCCAAGCGACAACGACGTCGGTTGATGAATATTTAACAAACATCTACCTCTATTTAGGTAGATAATCACGTGTTCGGTTTTCGGATTACCCGTTTCAAACGGCGGGTCTTGCTTCAACACCGCGCACAACGTCCGCTTTGCCCACGCCTCCACCCGCTTGTGGTGGGCCGCTTGGTTTTGCCTCCGCCCATTGCCGCGGGGAACCTCCGAATTGTGAACTCGGACCCTGGAATTGTGAACTCCACGGGTAAAATTGGGGATTCGCACCCGGAAGTTCTGAATTCGGATCCCGGAATTGTTAATTCGACCCTTGGAATCTCCTTAAACGAGGAGCGAATTCACAATTTGACGGTGGGAATTCAAGATTCGGAGCAGGAGAGCGACAATGGGGAACGGTCACGAAGAGATTCACCGTGGCATCCCGGCAATTCCTCCCGGACAGCAACCAATTCAAACCGTCTGCGAAAGGATCGCGGCACTGATTGGGCGGATTTCAAAACCATTTTCGAGATACCGGCGCACAACGCGCCGAACTCCGAAACAACCGAAATAAAATACATCCATAAAAACATGAGCATCACCTCACTTGAACGCACCGCCAAAGCCCTCCGGGTCTGGCAAGCCAATCCGGAAATGAAACTGAAGAACCTGACCGTGAAGGAATTTCAGGCGCAATACGACCGCATGGGCGAATTGGAGCCCGACATCGAGGCGCTGGAGGAAAAGCTTACTCCGCTGCGCAACGAACGCGACGCGCTGGCGGATAGCATGAGCAAAAACACCACGCGTGTGCGCGGCGGCATCCGCAGCTACTTTGGCGAAGACTCCGACGAGTACGAACTCGCCGGCGGCACCCGCACTTCGGAGCGCCGCAAGAGCGGCCCGAAGAAATCGAAGGGCACCGACACCCCGCCCAGCGCCGAGGCGAAATAACGCCCAAGTTGCGATCAAACGTCAAAATACTACCGATGTTTGATGGGTAGGGACGGCCCGCCGGGCCGTCCGGTTGTGCATGAGCCAATCTCAGACGACGTTGACGGACGACCCGGCGGGTCGTCCCTACCTTTGTCGTTTCGATATCTTTTGAGAGTAACTTGGCACAGAGCCCGCGTCTCGCCCTGACAACCACCGGCCGGAGCCCACACCACGGGCCCGGCCGTTTTTTTTGCGCGCAGTTTTTGTAGGAGCGGCTTTACGCCGCGATCTTGAAGACCCGCCTTGGCCGGATTGCTGATCCTCGCGCCTGAGCCTGATGTTTTTGGGTGGAGCGACTTGTCCTCAAGACGCTTTCCGTGTGCCGTGGATTGCACGGAGTGCACGAATGCGGAGTGCAAAAAAGGCCGTGCCCGGTCAGCCATCCGCAACCATCGGCTATCGTTTCCTCAACCCTCAAATCCTGACTCCGTCTCATGACTTTGTTTATTTTCCTCAGGACATTGAGTCGGCTAATATCGCTTGCCGAACCTGCTCGAGTGTACGCTGGATTCCTATAAGACACTTGTGATAATAAGCCCTGTATCCTTTGGAAGTCACTTGGATGGATTTTCTTCGTTGGTCCTTTTCGTCTTGGACACTTATGAGTAATCCTCCGTCCTCCAATTCCTTGATATGAGCGCGCATCACTTGCGGTGACTTGAAGCCAAACATATCGTAGTCTCCAGGTGAGCAATTTCCGCCGGCTCCCGATATAATCGCGTCCAGTACTTCAAGCGAGCGCGCCTTGCATTGAGTCTTTGCTGCTGCGTATACCGCTGCTACGTCTTCGTAGAACCATTTGTAGAAAGCATCATCTTTTTCTTTATCAGTTTGAGGTGTGCTTTCGTGGTCCTTGGACCAAATACAATATTCGTCTGCTGCGGCGATTAAGTTTCCTAGATTACGGTTTAGGGCCTCGTATAGTACGCGAAAGGCGACCTTGGTTAAGGGGAGGTATCCGCTCCCTTGAAATTTCGAGAACACATTGATGCGAGATTCAAAGACTTTGTCGATAAAGTCATCGCCGAGCCGATCGATAACAATCGGAACGTACACGCGGCGATCCAATCGGGCTGAGGAAACGACGCCCTGAATTATCCCGTTGGCACCACAAAGCACCCAACGAGTTCCGTGTGTATTGAGCAGCGAGTCTCTAAGACTTTCGATTGCCTTTCGAGCGTCAGTCGACTCTTGGAGTAACTCCATATTGTCGATAACGCATACTATCCCCCCGCCGAGGGGAAACACTTCGTATAGCCAATCTCTCACTGCCTTTCGGAATCCTGACTTGTCGAAACCGGTCGCCGTGTTCGGCGAGGAGCCGCCCCCAGCGGACAAACCGTGTCCGAATAGGGACCCCCCAATTTCAACTTGTTTGAACGTGGGACTATTGAGCCAAGATTCAATTTTGCTTTTCGCGGAGCTTGCAAAACGGAATTTATACTTTTCCTCGTTAAGGCCGATAAGGGTTTGTGCTACAGAAAAATAGAAGTCTTCTTCTAGCCTTTCGAGCTGCGAAAGATTTGAGATTTGGAACACCTTCGAACACGCGACATATAAATCTCCTGTCCGTGCCGTAAGGAACTGTTTCGTTAGCTTATAAGTCGCCACATTTACCAAGCTTGTTTTTCCAGCACCAACGCCTCCTTCTACTGTCGGCAACCGCGGTGGGCTTTGAATGCGTTCCATCAGCCTGGATAATTCTTTGTCTCTGCCTATTAGCAGGTTTTCTCCTTCTTCATCTGGGCCTAACGGATAACTGGTGAAAGGATTTTCTCTAAATCCCCAATCGTTATAAAAGCTCATGCTTAGTAAAGGTAAGTTATTTGCTATAGCGGGTTTTGAAAGGAGCCCTAGACGTCAAATGGAGCCAAAGACATTAGGCCTTGACTCTTTAAAATGAGAAATACGCCGGGTGGTGCGTGTAAGGTTGGCAGTGTGAAGGTTTTTGGTTGGGTGATCACACGCCGGCGACATTCTACATCGGCGATGGTTCGTCGCGCTGTGGCGTGCCGCGTATCAACTGACTCTCTCGCTCTTGCAACTGGGGTAGACATTGGCTGGATGCCCCAGATGAGAGGATTTCGGCAGGGACGGCAATCCTGGAATCGGTCGGGTATTAAGATGTAGCCCGGCTTCAATGCCCGGTGCTCAATATCCAATATCGAAGGGCGGAATCTCCGAGGAGATCGGATCTCTGTGGGCTCTGCGAGGTGGTTTACGCATTGCCAAAGGTTGTCCCGAGGTGACGGTCGGCCCGGCGGTCCGACCCTACATGTATTGGTGCGGGCGGAGTGGTTTGGAAGGTAGGGACGGCCAGCCTTGGCCGTCCGTCAACGTCGCCGGCGATTGACTCGGGCCATAACGGACGACCGTGCGGTGCAACCCGCAGCATGCGGTGTCGGTTGGTTTATGCATTACCGAAGGTTGTACCGAGGTGACGGTCGGCCCGGCGGTCCGACCCTACCGCATTGGTGCGGGCGGAGTGGTTTGGAAGGTGGGGACGGCCAGCCTTGGCCGTCCGTCAGCTTTGCCCGTGAATGGCCGGCCCATTTCGGCGATCATACGTTCCCTTCCGGCTTGTTTCCGCATCAACGTTTGGGAATGTTGCCGAGGAATGAATCTGCCGAAACGAAAAGTTTTGCCGCATGAGATTCCAAACTGGGTGCAGCCGGGGGAACTCTTTTTCATCACCATTTGCTGCCAGCAACGTGGTGCCAATCAACTTTGTCATCCGGAGATTGCCCAGGCGCTTATCGATTCTGTCCGTTTCCGACAAGAGCGCGGGAACTGGTATACAACGCTATTTTTGCTCATGCCCGATCATTTGCATGCGTTGATTGCGTTTCCGCTGGAGAACACAATGAAAACAACGGTTGCCAAGTGGAAGGAATTTACCGCGCGGCAAATGGGTATCCTTTGGCAACGCGGTTTCTTTGATCACCGATTGCGGAAGGCGGAAAGCCTGGATGAGAAGGCTCATTACATCCGTATGAATCCAGTGCGACAAGGTTTGGTCGCAAAGCCGGAGGATTGGCCATGGGTTTGGGAAGGTAGGGACGGCCAGCCTTGGCCGTCCGTCAACGTCGCCCGCGATTGACTCGGGCCTGAACGAACGACCGTGCGGTGCAAACCAGCGTGCGGTGTCGGTTGGTTTATGCATTGCCAAAGGCTGTCCCGAGGTGACGGTCGGCCCGGCGGTCCGACCCTACCACATTGGTGCGGGCGGAGTGGTTTGGAAGGTAGGGAAGGCCAGCCTTGGCCGTCCGTCAACGTCGCCCGCGATTGACTCGGGCCAGAACGGACGACCGTGCGGTGCAACCCAGCATGCGGTGTGGGTTGGTTTATGCATTGCCAACGGTTGTACCGAGGTAACGGTCGGCCCGGCGGTCCGACCCTACCACATTGGTGCGGGCGGAGTGGTTTGGGAACGTAGGGACGGCCAGCCTTGGCCGTCCGTCAACGTCGCCCGCGATTGACTCGGGCCTGAACGAACGACCGTGAGGTGCAACCCAGCATGCGGTGTCGGTTGGTTTATGCATTACTAAAGGTTGTACCGAGATGACGGTCGGCCCGGCGGTCCGACCCTACCTTTGATCACCGACAAACAAAAACGCCTTCCGGAAGGCGTTGACGGGGCTTAGCTCGCGAGAGCGTCAATCGTGACGCTCGCCGGGAGTTGAGCGTAGTGGCAGGGTGTCATCGATTGTTCGGCACGGCCTTTGGACAAGGAGCGGATGTCGACGGCGTAGCCGAAGAGTTCCTGGAGGGGAACTTCGGCGGTGATCACGCTCGTTTCCGAGTCGGTTTCGACGTTGCGGATCTGGCCGCGGCGTCGGCTGAGATCGCCGACGATGTTGCCTTGATACTCCACGGGCGTGGTGACTTCGACCGCCATGATCGGTTCGAGCAGCACGGGAGCGGCGTCCCGCATGGCCTCTTTGAACGCCATGCGCGCAGCCGTCTTGAAGGCGAGTTCGGACGAATCGACGGGATGGAACGAACCATCGACGATGCGACAACGCACATCCGTCACGATATAGCCATGGAGTACGCCCTCCTTGAGGGCTTCCTCGATGCCTTGGATCGTGGGGCGGATGAATTGTTTCGGAATCGCGCCGCCAACGATTTCGTTGACGATGTCATTGCCGTGGCCGGGATGTGGTTCGAGCACGACGACGACGTGGCCGTAGTGGCCGCTGCCGCCGCTTTGGTGCTTGAACTCTCCCTCGGCGCGGGCGGCGCGAGTGATCGTTTCACGGAAGGCTATTTGCGGACGTCCGGCGTTGGTTTTCACGCGGAATTCGCGCAGCATGCGTTCGCGGATGATATCGAGATGCAGTTCACCCATGCCGGACAGGAGGACCTGTCCGGTCTCGGGATCGGTGCGGGCGCGCAGGGTCGGATCTTCGGCCACGAGCCGTTGCAACGCGAGGCCGAGGCGTTCCTGATCCTCGTTGGTGCTTGGCTCGATGGCCAGCGACACCACGGGCTCAGGGAACGTCGGGCGCTCGAGGAAAAGATCGACGTCGGCCGAGAGCGTATCGCCGGTGCTCACGTCTTTGAGACCGAGCACGGCACAGATATCGCCCGCGATCGCTTGCGGGATGTTTTCCTGAGCGTCCGCGCGCAGGCGCACGAGACGCGTGATGCGTTCGTGGCGTCGGGTGCGTGGATTGTAGACCGTTTGTCCGGCGCGGAGCATGCCTTGATACACGCGCGTGAAGACGAGCTGACCATTGGGAGTGCTGGTCAACTTGAACGCGAGCGCAACCAAAGGCGCTGTCGCGTCGACGCGGAGAGGGAGAGGCTGTTGGTTCTCATCCAGTGCGTGCGGAGTCAGATCGAGCGGGCTGGGCAGATAGTCGACGACCGCATCGAGCAGACGCTGCACGCCTTTCTCCTTATAGGCGGAGCCGGGCAGAACGCCGAAGAACGTTTGCGCGATCGTGGCGCGACGAATCGCGGCCTGAAGATCGTCCGCGGAGATCGGCGAATTGTTGATGAACAATTCGCCCAGCTGCGAATCGACCTCGGCCACGCGCTCGATCAGCGCTTCGCGGGCACGACGAGCCTCGTCGACGTGCGACGCAGGAATCGTTTCCCAAACTGGCTTCAGGCCGCGAGGGTCGGAAGCGTCGCTTCCGAAGCGGGTGAATTTTTGACGAACGACATCGATGAGGCCAACGAAGTCCTCTTCCGAGCCAATCGGTAGATACAACGGCGCGGCATTGGCGCGAAGACGCTGGTGGATTTCGCTGACGACGCGCGAAAAGTTGGCGCCGACCTGATCCATCTTGTTGATGAAAATCACGCGCGGCACGCGGTACTTGGTGGCTTGGCGCCAGACGGTTTCGGATTGCGGCTGCACCCCGGCGACGGCCGAAAAAACAATGACGGCGCCATCGAGCACGCGCATGGAGCGTTCGACCTCGGCGACGAAGTCGATGTGTCCGGGCGTATCGATGATGTTGATCAAATGGGGCTGCTGAGCGCGTGCGCCCTGATGCGTCGACCAAGTGCTGGAGATGGCGGCGGCGGTGATCGTGATGCCGCGCTGCCGCTCCAGTTCCATGTGGTCGGTGACAGTGTTACCGTCGTGCACGTCGCCCATTTTATGGATCGCGCCCGAGTAATAGAGCATGCGTTCAGTGGTGGTCGTCTTGCCTGCGTCGATATGAGCGGCAATGCCGATGTTGCGGATAAGATGTGTGTTCATAGCGATCTCCTTTGGGAGCGGATGCGCTGAAGGTGCAGCAAAGCTGCGTGGGAAATGCCCGTGAAAGGGCATGAAAAAACCGCCGGGCGAATAAGTGGCACCGGCGGCTACGGCGGGAGATCGGGAATTGCTTAGCGCGAGGCAATGCCAAACCAACCGCGGTCACCAGCGGTGCCGCACAGGCTGAAGTTTGACAATAAAAGACGGGCTAGCATGCGATAACAGGTACTCAGGAAGCGCAACCTGTCAAGTGGCGCTGGTTCTGTGTCAATGGATCGGTAAGGCGAAGCCCGGACGGCTGAGAGCTACTTACACCCAATGATTGTGCCTTGGCGTTGTACGCGGCTGTAAAATGAGCGTGGCGGTCAATCGCTAACCGACCGAGTTCTCGAATGGACCCTCACGTAGAGCGTTCGGACTCCGATCTTCCCGCCGACTCGAATCCAAGATGGTGGAGCAGACCGGGACAGCGATCTGCTCTTATCCGACAGAAAAGTTGCCGAAAAGTTGTCGAAAATTAAGCGGCTGCCGGGCAAGTGTGCGAGTGAGCGTAGCTTTCTAGCTCGGGTAATGAAGAGTATCCTTCGACTACTTCAGAACGCGCAATTTTTCGGCTCAACCACATTAATGCACGCGCTAAAATATTCACAGACTTCGTAATTGACCTGATCGAGTCGCGGAGAATGAGCGCCAAGATAGTGGCGGGAAAAAGTGACAAGAACAGAAGTGAAGCGAAAACAGATGAGAAAATGACATAGGAGAGGACGGTGTAGTACGCCTCTTTTCGAGCTTTTTGAATGAACTCTGCGATCTCTTTGTTTTCAGTCGCGAATTTCTCGGTTAACATTTCATTGATGCACTGCCGGAGCTCCGAGTTGGTTTTGATCTGGCGATCAATTAAGCTTAGTCGATAAATCGAAACCGTATCGAGAAAACGAATTTGGTTGTTCACTAGGACGCGCAAATTAATGTATGTCTTATCGGCTAATCCGTGCTCTCGTGACGCGTAGAAGGAACGAACTTTTTCTCGGAGATCAAAGAGCTTATCGCGGTGATGATCTAAAACTGTTCGACGGATCATTTTGTTCCAAACGAATAGGAACAGGAGAATACCGAATCCGAATAGTAGTTGTTCATTCATTGTCTTTGGGTGTTTGACCTGTCGATGTTAGACCGCTGCTGGGTCGGTCGGGATCGTTTTTTTCTGCGATTTTTTGGTAGTGTGCTTTTTCCTGAATGGCCCGTTTTTTCCCTTTTCTCTCGTACCAATAACCTGCACCACACAGTCCAGCAAGTGCATATCCGAAGATAGTTCCGAGCTTAAATTTTTCTACAAAATTGGAAAGTGCATTAATCGATGAGGGATTCTTATCAGACATCGACACACAGCCGTTCATAATGAAATATATCGCCAAAACCGCTGCGGCGCAAATAGCAACGGTCTGGAACAGCTTAACTACGGATTCGGTTATCCGAGCTATAAGTGATAACTTGCCTATTTCATAGTCCCGCTTATCCATCCCACTGCTTTTTCGTTGGTTAGCCACGAGATCGCCGTTAGATTATCTTCCGGCTGGCGCTTCAGCAACGAGGCAACCGCTTTCAAAGGGAACAAGAGCGACAAGCTCCGACCCATTGAAAACTGACGTATGGCCTACTTCCTTGCCTCCAAAGGAGATATGGGAACCTTGTACTGAGGTGACGAGTGTTCCAGTTGAAGTAAATATGTCGTAGGTTTTCATCGTGTTTTTATAAGGACTCAGGGCTAAGACTGTTACAATTTTAGGTCGCTGAATCCTTTTTGAATCTGTTTGTCAGCGTCCTTTATCATTTCTTCCGCTTTTCGCTGTTCTTCATTCATTTTTATTACCTTCTGTATCAGACTGTTGCGGAGATTGGCATATTTGCCGTTTGTTCGCTGAATACACTCTTTGACAAACTGATACTTAGTTTCGAGGTTTACCGGTGAACAGGTAAGAACGAGCACATTCCCTTGGGGATCTACCAAAAGGTCCTTCCTATTCATTCCTGAAGGGACATTATCTAGTTCCTGTTTTAAGAGTTCACGCCATTGTGGATCAGTAGTTCCATTGAGTTGAAACGAGTAACTCGCGAGATTAGCTTCGGCTCGTTGAGTAGCTTGATTTTTTGCAATGATCTTTATCTCTGGGGTATCTAAATACCGATATCTTGGCTGGGCGGGGCGATCTGCAAAAAGGTCGCCATTCTCAATTCTCAAGTACTCTAAGGGGTGGGCGGGTAGTTGCATGATAATTTTCCTCTCCATTAGGGGTTATCTGAAACTGTATGTATCAGATAGTTAAGGAAACGCTCACATTGCAAGGGTAAATTATTTGCTAAAACGGGCTGCGGGTTACATAACGAAATGGGATAATCTGGGCTATCCAGCCTTTTTGCCCGTAGCCTTACGGCGCGTTTCTTCGGCAACCAAACGGGCGCGGTCTTCGCCTGTTTCGGCGGTGTTGATAACCGCCGAGACGAATTCCTTTTCCGGCAGAAGGCGGATCGGGAACGTGAAATAGCCTTTTTCGCGGTAAAAGGCGACGGCTGATTCGCCGAGACGGCGGAGTATTTCGGCGGGCTCAAGGCCATGAGTCTTTTTGATGTCAGTCAGTCCCTCTAACAGAGCCTTGGGCATTTTCAGCGTCATTTGGGCGTCAAAGATTTTTTCAGCCATAGTTAAAGAATTCATAGACTTGTGAGACATGCGAGAATTTTACTTGTCTCATAAGTATTCTAAGTATTCTGATAATACTGTCGCTCGGTTCGGGAGTAGTTATTTCGCCATAAATACCCCGGACCGATGCGGCCTTTATGGCCGAAATCAAAAAGAACTCTGCTGCCGGTCTATCCGGTGTGCTGAAACTCACAGCGCATAGCTTCGCAAGCATCGCCCGTCCGGGTGATGTTTTTTCGTTTGGTGGCAAGCGGTACACCGTCGAGTCAGTCAGCCTGTTGCCGGTCATTCTCCGCACAACCTCGCGTGAGACGCTTAGGCCGAATGCAGACGCGGACATTCTGTGGGAAAGGGTGGGTGACTCATGAGCGGCTGGGAAATCGCTTTTTGGATTTTGCTTGGTTGGAACCTTAGCGGAGCGCTCTTCGTTGTATCTGCGCTCTGTCTCGGTAAGCGGAAGGGGAGGGCGTCATGAGCGTATGTTGCCTTTTTACCTCGATTTCGGCGTCCGTCTCGATGGCGAAGAAACGCCACGGACTTTGTTGCGAGCGCGGTTGTTCGAATCCGCGCAAACCCGACCGCCGCCGTTGCCATCGCTGCAATCAACAGCGCTGGCGTGAAGCCCACCCAATCGAAAGCGCTTATGCTAACCTTCGGATGCACGCTAAAGAGCGCGGCAAGCCGTTTACCCTCACAATCGAACAGTTCCGCGCTTTCTGCGAAAAGACTGGCTATCACAAGCGGGTAGGGGTCTCTCCGCGCGCATTGACCGTTGACCGCATCGACCCGCGCGATGGATACGAGGCGGGCAATATCCGGCCACTGACGCACCAGAGAAATTCAACCCGCCGAGACACGTTCACAGAGGCGGAAATTGCGGCCGCTCGCGAGAGTTGGGCGGCATCTACTGGCCCGGTGGAATTTTGAGCCATGAGCGAAGAGGAAACAGCACGCCTCGACCGGATAGAAACGCTTTTGCGTGCCGTGCTCTCGAAGCTGGAAGACAGTAGCGCGCTGAATAAAGCGGCCTTCACTCCCGCCGAGTTCGGCGCGCTCGTGGGGCGTTCCGCGCGTTGGGTGCAAGGCAAGGTATCCATCGGGCTGATACCTCGCGTTAAAGCGGCCGGAACGCGCAACGTGCTGATTCCGGCCTCTGCGCTCGAATCGTTTCAACAGGGGAGGGCAAAGCTTTGACACGAGCCGAACAGATTCGCGAGCAAATCGCCAAAAGCGCCGCATGGTGGCGCGATCATGGCGCGGCAGTTCGTGAATCGAGCGCGCAACGCGAGCGCGAGCACAACGGCCGGATGATTTATGATTTCGATTATCGCGAGCGGGAGAAAACCGCTTCACGCATGGCATATGCCTACGCCAGCCGTGCGGGCCTCAATCGGCCGCAACCGAACCGTTCCCATCCTCCGCGCTTTGTAGGTGGTGAATTGGTTCACACGGCGGATAAGGTTTCCCTCCTTGGTGATGCTGACGATTCAGCTTTTGAGGAGTACCGTTCGCCGGTCGTTTCGCAGATTCGCCAACACGAGCGCGAAGAGGCGGAAAAAGACTTTCTTGAGTTCGCCCAGGCGGAAACCGGCATGGAGCTTTCAGACGAAGAGTACCGGAAATTGCGCAAGAAATACCGGCAGACGATGGAACAGAGCCGCGCGATTGCGGAACGCCTAAAAGGCGTCGGGATTGATCCGTATCGGCATGATGAATACGGGCTTTATATTTGGTGGTTGCACTCGAAAACCTTGGAGGCACTTCCGAAGTATCGGCGCATTTGTTTACTGCCGTATATCGCCGCCATGACTCGCGCGCCAAAGCTGGCGGCGCTTGAATACTTTATCCAGAGGCATCCCTATTCGCGCTTCTGGACTTTCACGACGGGCCGCCGTTGCACCGTCAATGAAATCCCTGAGCGGCTGGATTGGCTGTTCTACAAGCTCCGCGAGTTGAACAAAGAGCTGTCTTACCGTTGGGGCTTGCAGATCGTTTTCCGCACAACCGAATTCGGTACGCTGGAAGGCGATGAGCAGGGCAACCGATTTGAGGGCGTACAGATCAAAATGGAGTCGGTCGCATGTGGTACGGTTGAGCGTGAGGAGCCGGGCTCGATTGAGCGCAACGAAAAGGGCGAGGCTCTTTATCATCCGCACGCGCATTGCGTGATTCACTGCGCTGGCGGTTACATCAAGCCCGACACTTGGCAGCGGGTCATAAAGTTCGTGCATTCCTACTGGCACCGTGACGGCGAGAAAATTGTTTGGCTCGCAGACGGTGTGATTCGCGACGCGCGCGAGTGCTGCAAGTACGTCACGAAACCGGGCGACATCGTGAAGCTCAGCGATTCCGAGTTGAGCGCTTTCTACGCGGTTACGGCAAACCGTCGCCTTGTCCGCCCGATGGGTATCCTTGCCGATGAAATCCGCGCGCGGAAAGAGAGCGGTAGAATTTTACGCCGTCAGCGGTTGGGGAGCCGTATGCAATGGGCTGAGCGGTTAAACCACAACCGCCTTGATATGCAGACGCCGGGCGAAAAAGAAGCGCTCGAAAACCTGCAAGACGCCTACGCGCTTACCGAAGAGTGCAAGCGGTTAGCCAACCTAGAGCCCGACATCGGCGGGCGGTTGTTGAGCGGTTCTTTTGCGGTTAATTGCCGTTCCGTGGAGGTAACGAAGGTTATGGCGCGTATCGGCCCGGCAGCGGGTCCGACGCCTTTTAAAGAACCGCGCGTTATCGTCATGACGAACCGTGCGACGCCTGACATGAGCGCCGTTACCGGGCATCCCCTCGTGTTCCGCCTGTGGGCGCAGACCGTCGCAGAGTGGGAGGCCGGGCGGTCGGCCTCTGCCTTAATCAAGGTCCACACGGGCACACTAACTGGGGAAGAATTCCAAGGTGACTTGCTCGGGATCGACCCGCCGCCCGATTACGAAAAGCGCTTTGCGCCGTTTCTCGAAACCGCTCCCGCAATCCTCAACTGAGCATGAAAACGCCCTTTCCCGCCTTCCGTGTGCAGTGTTGGAGCCAGTCATCGGCCGCCATCTACGCCGTGACGGTGTTGGAGGTCGATGAGGTTTCGGAAACCGCTCTTTGCCGTGAATCCATCGGCACAACCGCTCGTGAATTCCGAATCGGTTTTGACCAACTCGCCACGACGCCGGAACGGCTCGCGGAGCGGTTAAGCCATTTACTTTCTGCCCTACCTGTACGAGCGCCGAAAACCGCTTTGGCTGTGAAGACTACAGGGAAGGGCGGTTCTAAAACATGAAACTGCCAGCATCACCTGAACCGCTCGCGCCGAAAGATTTGGCGCTACTGATAAACCGCTCTGAGCGCTGGGTCCGTCGTCAATGCCATGCCGGGAAAATCAAAGTTCTCCCGGTTGGCGTTCCGTACCGGATACCGCGCACGGAAGCGGAGCGCTTTCTTCAACCCTCTGAAACCGCTCGCAAAAAACCATGAGTGAAACCCTGTCTCCCGATAACGTAACGGCCGCCGTGTTGGCCGTTGCTCCGCGCGTTGGAACGGCTGTGCCGACTCCAAGCGCTCAACCGCCCGCCGCCGAACCGCAAACGGCGCAGGCCGAAACAACCGCTAAAGAACCGCTCAAGGATCGGGCCGGGCGCGAATTCGACGCCAAGCGGTTCCGAACCAATCCAGACGGCTCGCCTTACCTCAACGGGAAAGGGCTTTTCATGCCGCGCGGCGGCCGGAAGCCGAAAGGCGCGACTTTGCCGGGCTCTGCTCCGATTGCTTCGCCGGCCGTTTCGCCTGCCGCCGATCCGTGGAGCGCATCGGATCGTGCTGCCGCCGCCACGCCGCCGCCTGTAGCTCAACCGGGCGAGCCTGAGGCATCCGCCCAACCGCAAGGCGCGCCGCCGCCTGTTGGTTCGAGTACCGATGCTGCCGAGGTCGGATGCCGTGTCGCTTATACGTTGACCGGTTTGGCGCTGGGTGTACCGGAAGAATCGACGCCGCCCGCTGCTGAGCACAAAAACTACGTCGAGACGGTTGCAAAGTATTTCGATTATCGAGGCTGGCGGTTTGTCGGTGGAGTCGCGCTTTGCTTTTTGGCGGCCGCCTATGTTTTAAGGCTAATTTCAAAGCCAAAAGTAGAGAAGCGGCTAAGGGATCTTTTTGGTGGTTCGTCTGAGCCTGAGCTAAAAAACGTCACGCCTGCGCCTGAGATTTCGGCTGAACCTGAAAAGAGCAAAGTGCCGCCGCCCGCCGCCGTTCCGCCAATCATCCCGCCAGCTAACGAACCTGTCCAATTCACCAAACCCTTTGTCCCGCCAATGCCATGAATCCATTTATCAAATACTCTCTCGCGAGTCTCTACCGCTTGGCAGTTCTTGCTGGGCTTATTTACGTCGTTCGCCTCGTGTTGCTCATTGGCGCAGGTGGTTGGCTATTCCTGATTCTTCCCGCCGTGCTCGTGTTTCTCGCCGTCGCTCCTAGCTCGAAAGTTGAATGATGTACCTTCACGTTCACTTGATAATGTTTCAGGCGATTGGTTCCGTGCATGCCGTTCCGTTTGAATTTCTCGATGCGGCTGGTGTATGGCGGTTGTTATATATCGACCCTGAAACCTGTGCTCCGGTTATACTGCCATGAGTATCCATGTCGGCATTTTTGGGCCGTCGCTTTGCGGAAAGAGCTACGTCGGGAAAGCTCTTTCGCGTTATGCTTACGGGCATGGTCGCGCGAGTCTCGTTTGTGACCCGAATCTCGATGAGTGGGGGCCTCAAGCGTTAGTGTTTCGTAGTCTGAGCGCTCAGTTTAAAAAAGTATTTTGGACACGGAAAAACCTCGTCGTTTTTATCGATGAAGCAACGCTAACCATAGACAGAGACAACGAACTCATTGACCTGTTTACGCGCGGCCGTCACCAAGGCCACCAGCTTTATGTCTTAGGCCATCGCGCGGTTAATTTGCTGCCGATCATGCGCGATCAATTTGGGACATTGTTCCTTTTTCGCTGTTCGCCATCGGATGCGAAACTTTGGTCTGAGGATTGGAGTGAGCCGCGAATAATGGAGGCAACGGGACTGCCGCGCTTTGAGTTTATTTTAGCGCGCAAATTCGCGGCCAAAGACGGCCAGCATCTCGTCACGCGCGGCCGATTCCCGGCCGTCCTCTGAGTTTTCTCCCATGAAAAAGCCAAAGAAAAATAGAAAGCTTACGCGCCGCGAAGCGGCGCTTGTTCACAATGCCAGACGTTCCGCCGTCGCGGAATTTCGCCGAAACCATATCGTAGAGGTAAGGTGTCGGCATATTGGGCAACCAGTTGAAATGTCACGATTGGTTTTGTCTGCCTCCATCGAAACAGCTTCCAATCAAGCGAAGCTCGGCGGAACGGAGCCGGACCCAAAAAAGACCGTGATTTATTGGCTGGCAGGTTGACCGATAGGGTAGGGCGCGCTCGCATCCGTTTCGCCGGGCGGGCGCTTTTTTGTGCGGTTTTCGGCCGTTTCTGAGCGGTTTTAAATCGCGTGGGTGTGCCGTTGCAGGCCGTTCCGGTACGCAAGCGCATATCGAGGTATATCGTAGGGTTCGATCCGGGGAGGGAAACCGCATGAGCGTGGGGCTTCGAAGAAAATTTCTTCAAACGCAACCACTCAAAACATGCAAAAAATCAAAGCAGTCGTCACAAGCAAGCTCTTCCTGATCGGCCTCGCCATCGGAATTGTCGTTGCTCTCGCCTTCGGCCGTTTCCTTCGCCCCGTCAAGAAAGTCGCGGACATGATTCCCGGCTCGGACGCCAAGAAGGGCGCTGCCGCCTAAGCGCAGGCTAACCAATCAACGGAACCTTAAAAAAGGAAACCCAAGCCATGCGCATCAACGAAAAAATCGCCGGTATCAACGGCTCTCTTCTGCCCGGTTCGACCGCAACTCTCAAGTTGCCGGTGAATCGGCGCTATCACTGGCTGAAGTTTTTCCTTACGGCCAACACTACGGCGGTCGGTCACGCCGCTCTCACCAACGCAAAGGACATCGTCGAGTCGATCCAGCTTTATGTTGGCGGCCGTTTGATCCGCGACGTTACGCCGCTGTTTCTTCAGATGCTCTGCAAGCTGAATGCCATCACCGGCATTTCTGCTCTTGAATTGCCGATCTTCTTTTCGGAGCCATGGCGCGCGTCCGTGATGGATGAGCAGGCAACCGCTTGGGACGTGAACGAGGTCACTGATTTCTCGGTGCGTATCAAGTTTCTGAGTACAGCACAGGACATCGGCCTTACTGGCCTCGCCTGTTACGACGGCGGCCGCGCTCGTCTCGCGAACAACCAAGTTGTGCTCAACATCGTCAAGCATCTGCCCTTCTCGGGTTATGCCGTCGCCGGTTTCCGCGATTTCACGGAGTTCCCGGTCAACCTGCCGATTCAGCGCATCTACTTCACCGGCGCCGATGCGAACCAAATCACGAAAGCCGAAGTCATCGCGGACAGTTTCAAGATTCACGAGGCGGAAGAGGCGGAAAACGCCGCTATCCTCGCGGACTATCGACTCGACGCCAGCGCCTTCGATTACCCGCTCTGTTTCGATCCGCATCAACAGCTCTTTGATACGCTCATGGTTCAGCGCGATCTCACGGTTCGCGTGTTCACTGCCAGCGCTGGCGACGTGCGAGCGATCCTCGAACAGCGCGCGGGTGCCTACATCTGAGCTCGGGCTTTTCGTTTCACTACCTCGATAATTCGATGCCCTCGCCGCCGCAATCGGCGGGGGCTTTTTTCAAATGCAAGAAACCGAACAAATCGCTACACGCACGGACGGGCCTGCCAATAACGGCGGCATCATGAATCTTTTCACGACGGCCGTACAGACGGCCGGGCAAGTGTATGGTGCAATCTCGACGCAAAACAATGCGAACAAGGTTGCTTCCGCCCAGGCGGACGCTACACGCGCCGCCGCTCAGACTCCCGTCATTTCGCCGACTCCGGTTGCCGCTCAGGCATCCACCGTCGTTGCTGGGGCTCCGGCCTCCACGTGGATCAAGGGTGTGAGTAACACCGTCGTCATTGTTGGCGGCGTGGTTCTCGTCGTTGTTCTCGGCCTGTTTTTCTTCCGTCGCAAATGATCGACCTCGCCTCACTTCTCAGCAGTTCCGGTGGTTCATCGGGCGGCGGTGCGGCTGGCGGCGTTGGTGCGGCGGCGGGCATCGCCGGTTCTCTCATGTCCGCCACGCCCTACGGCGCGGCTTTGGGCGCGGCCTCAAGCGTTCTGTCGAATGCTACGGCTGACACGCCTACAAGCGTCACTAGCGGCTCTGGATCGTATCAGGGCGGCTCTTTGACGGTCGGCAACAAACAGGTTGGCGGCCGTGGTAATTCGGCCGGCGCTACGAGCGCAACGGCCTCGCAAACACCCGGAGACAATTCGAGCGCCTCGCCTTCGAGCGTGTCTGCAACAGCGAAATCCCAAACCACTCTTTACGTCATAATCGCGGCCGCCGTTGTGTTGATCCTCGGTGGAATGTTCGCATTCGCGCGCCGCAAATAACCGGAAACTCCCATGGGTTGGTTCAGCGCATTTTCAAAAGAGAATAATTCGGCGACGACAAATCAGACGACGACGAACTATACCGATTCCAGCGCGAACGCTGGCGGTGACAATTCGTTAGCGATTGCTCAAGGCGGTCAATATGCTGGCGCTGGCGGTATTTCGGCTGGCGCGGGTGCAAACGTGTCAATAACGACCTCCGATCCTGCAACGGTTGCGGCCGCGCTTCATACTGTCGAAGCGAACAATCTGCTTTCGGCGACTCAATATCAGGCGTCTTTGAACACGCTCGCCGGGGTTCATTCTGTTGCGGCGAACTCGAACAAGGCGACGCAGGATGCCGCAAATCTGGCGATTCAGAGCACGCAATCTCTCGCCTCTCAGCTTTCGGGAAAAGGGGCTCTCGAAACGCCACAGACAAACGCCTCTATCGTTCAAACCGTCAGCAAATACGCCAGTATCGCGGCCGTCGCAATCGCGGCCGTCGTGGCGCTCGCATTGTTCATGCGGAAAGGGAAGAAATGACTCCTACAGCGGCACAATTTCACGAGATTGAAATCCCGCCCGGTGCGGTCCGTACCGCGTGGGGCGAAGGCGATTCATTCCTTGTCGTTCAATCCAACGTCAAGCTTGAGATTCTGCGCGATGGCGCGCCGTTCCTTCCTTACGAACAAGGTGACCGCGAGGATTTGCCGCCGGGCATTTCGTTCAAGCGGTTGGAAGTCAAAAACCCGAACCTCGCGACCGCCTACGTTAAAATCTATTCGGGCTACGGCCGCCGCAATCAGAACCGCCCGACTGTCATCGAGCCTCCAACCATCATCAAGGGGCAAGCGTTTACTTCCCTAGCGGCATCGCCTGCGGCGGGGTCCAGCGTTACACTGAGCGGCATTCCCGCGGCGGGTCAGCTTCGCCGTAAGGCGGTCATTATCTCGAATCAGGACGCCGCGAATCCGGTCTATATTAAAGACGCGGATGGGAACTTTTGCGAAGCCGTCGAGTTTAAGAGCACGGCTATTATTCACGTTTCCGGGGCAATAACCATCGTCAACACGACGGCCGCGCCGATTCCTGTATGCGTGTCCGAAGTGTGGTACACGCCGTAAGAAAATGTTTTCGTGGGTAAATATCCAAAAGCGCCCAACGCCGACAATGTACGAGCGGCGCGCGAAAAAGGCTTTGCTCTTCGTTGAGCGTCTCGCGGCTTCTCCGTCGTTTGTTGGCGCATTGCTGAGGTTGGCGGTCGTCGCCTTTTCAAAGTCGATACCGCCTGTTGCTGAAGGTGTTTCATTTGTATCAGGACGTTTGTTCGTTCCGATTGTGAACGTCTACGCTTTGAATGAAAGCGCGGGCTACGCGTCCGCGTTTGTTTCGGCGCTTCTCAAAAGTGTCATTATTGGATGCGGAACTTACACTGATCGTTTTTCATCGAATACCGCTTTCGCGTCCTCGGCTCTTCGCGTCGTGGTGGTGCCTACCTCCACGAATAACTTTTTTCCAGTCAATCAATCTACCGGGTTTGTCTCCGCTTCGCTCGTATGAAACTTTTGGTTGTTAACAATAACCTTTCGTTCGGCTATAAAATCGAATTCCTCCGAAAAGGAAAGGTCATCGCAAAAACGCCCTTCCGTCGTCACATGTTGACGGACTCGTTTTTGAACAATTGCGCGGCGTTTCCGTTTCTTGACTGCCTTGGGATGCCTGTTTTGGGGGAGTCGGTTTCGCCAACGCCTGTGCGCCGTGATTCCGGTTCAATTACGTTCACGCAGGCGGCAAACCGAATTACAGCCAGCTCTGGATTTTTTCAGATTGGGGACGTTGGCCGTCTCTTTAAGTGGGGTGTGGGTTCTGGTGGCCTAGAAGTCTATATTACAAATTTCGTTTCGAGCACGCAGGTAGATGTAACCGCGTCGCCTGATGTTGCCGTTGCCGCTGTCGGTACGGTTTGGTATGTCAACACGGATGCGCTTTTGAATCCAATTGCGGGCCTCACATGGGGTTGTTTGAACAATGCGAGCGAAAATAACACAACCTACAACACGGTGGGCAATGTCTGCATCATCACGCACAATCGTGTTTTTTATTCTTCCCCCTTCACCGTTGCAAAAACGATTTCGGAAATCGGCTTCACGCATCCTACCGCTTTCGTGAGTCTATCTGATCGGGACGTGGTTACTCCCGGCGTCGCGTTGGGCGTTGGTGATCAAGCTAAGGTCACGACTCAGTTTATCATGAACGTGACGCCTTGCACGTCGCAGGCTATCGCGAACTTTGCGACTGGTTTTGACTCGTCGGGCAACGCGAAGTTTGAGGCGTTCAACAACGACTGTTTCCGCACGATTAACGCAGGCGGCGGCATACAAGGGACAGCTAACATGGAACCAGACCAACCGCCCACTATTGGCGTTATGCTGGAGGATTTCACGCTACAGGCGTTCGATCCGAATGGGAATGTGATTGCCGGGACAAATTTTTTGAAGGCGGCATCTCAAATCGCCTACGGTGCCGGTTCATACTACCGCGATGCAAAGGCAGTGTACGCGATCAGTGAGGGGAACGGGACAATTTACGGCTTCTACCTTTCCCCATGGTACAACCGCCGCCAGTACACGCTCAAGCTGACTACGCCTGTCGTAAAAAACTCAACGCAAGTGCTCGAAATAACCGCCCGGAAGTCGTGGAGCAGGGTTTTAACAAATTAACATATCCAAAAAATGGATACGATTACAAAGACGCGAATTCTGGTTGGGAAACAGTTCGGAATTTCAGAGGCGGACGCCATCACTCCCGCGAATCTTTCGCCTGAGGATCGCACGCGTTTGTTTGATTATACCTTCGCTTATGTCGCGCAGCATCCTGAGCAGTACGAACCACGACAAGTTGAGATCGCCAAGCGTCATGTTGCCGCGTGGGGCACGAATACGCCGCTTTTAGATACGTCATTTGATTGGGGTCTACTCGCCCGCGAGGTGGGCGAAAACGTACTGAAGGCAGGCGAGGCTGTCGCGAGCGTGGGGCAGGGCGTGCTTAATACTTTCAAGCTCGGTTCGTGGCTTATTCCAGTCGCGGCCGTCGTTCTTGTCGGAATTTATCTTTGGAAGGCATTCAAAAAATGACGCGTCAATCTTTCATCGCTGCCGCTGGCGGCGTGGCCGGTTGGGCCGCAACCTTTTCCCTGCCTGAATTCGCTGCCTCCTTCGCTGCGCTGGCTACTGGCGTTTGGATGATTACGCAGACCGTGTTGGCGATCCGTCGCCAGCGCTGCACGGATTACACCTGTAAGCATCGCAAGCCATGAACGAACTAGACGACATGATAGAAACGCGGACGGTTAAAGCGCCAGTGGTGGCGGCTTCGCGGTCTGCCTATATCGGGCTGGTTGTTGTCATCGCGGTAGCGGTTGCGCTGCTTTGGTCCAAGGCGCGCCGATGAAACCCGCTATTTTTATCCTCATTGTCTCATGCCTCGCGGGCTGCGTGTTTGAGGCTCAAACCGCCTCGCGTGTGGATCGAAACGGAAAGCCGAAAGTGACGCAGAACGGCCCGGCCGAAAATCCCGGCCGCGCGAGTGTGGAAAAAACCGTCGTGACTGTCCCGATTCCGGCTGGCTCGAAAATTTCTCAAACTCCCGCGCCGTCCGTTCCCGCTGCCACTGGCAAGCCGGACATGGCGGCCGGGATCACTATTCAAACTTCCGCGCCCACGGAAATGCGTATTGAAACGACGCGGGAATCTGTTGAAGGCGCAACCACTCCGAAACCGTCGCCACCACCAAGCCCGGTAGAAGTTGCGCGCGGGAAGGGCGTGCGGCTGTTTTATTGGATCGCTGGCGGGTTCGCCATCGCGTCCGTTGTCTCAGCGGTGCGGAAATATCTTTGGGCGGCCGTCTGCTTTGGCGCGGCCGCGCTCGTGACGGTGTTAGGCGTCAACGTTGTTTCTGAGGAGTGGGTGATTCGCGCGGCCGGTGTGCTGGCGGTCGCTGGCGTCGTGTTCGTTGCCGCTTGGAAGATCATCGCCGCGCGTCACGGGCTGGCGGGAAACCAAGCCGGGACAGTGGCGAAATAACGGGCGGCCGCCTCTGCGGTCGCGAGTCCCTTGTAATGCTGGTAAAGCGTCCGGGGCGAGGTGTGGCACAGGATGACGGCGGTTGCGGCCGCGTCCCGGTGTAAGGCGACATGATACGAGCAAAACGAATGCCGGGCGACGTTGCCGGGATTCTCGACGCCAGCCAGCCGGAAGACATCGCTTTTGGCGCGCTCGTAGTCCTTGCCGCAAAGTGTCCATGCGGCATCGGGAGCCGTTGCCAGCCAGATCCAAAGATTTCCGGGCAAGCCTTCGATGTACTGCGGCCGCTTCGTTTTGATCTTCGCGGCCGGAATGCGCATGCCGCGCGCGTCAAAGTCGATTTCGCTTCGGTTGAGCTTGGCGGCCGTCGAATGACGTAGGCCGGTGAAAAACTCCAACGCGAGCCGGGCGCATGCTTCCGGCCGTTGGGCTTGAGCCGTGGCGAAGATCGCGGCGGTTTGCTCTGGCGTGAGGATTTCCACCTCGTCTGTCGTCAGGGGCGGTTTCTCGACGTTGCGGAACGGGTTTTGACCGTCAAAGACGCCTTCACGGATTGCCCAATTGAAAAGAGCCGCGCCGTGCTTGTGGTGGTTACGTTTGGTGGTTGGGGCGAAGGGTAGGGCGCGCAACCAAGCGCGCAGTTGGTCGGCTGTGATTTCACCGGCCGATTTCGTTCCGAACGTCTCAGCGAAGCGGGCTAAATCGCCCTTCGTGTGGGAAAGTGACGCCTTGCCGGTGCCTTCGGTTGAGCGCGCCGCTAGGTAGCGGTTTATTAGCTCGGAAAGGCGGATGTTTGACGTTGCGGCGTTCGGGCCGCCCTTAGATAGCCAGAAACGCGCTACGTCCAAAGGATCGGCTTGCCCGATGAGTTCGCGGAATTGCGTCCAAAGGTGCCAGTCGGACGGGTTGAAATCCATCACGGCGCGGCCGTTGAGTTCCGTTTTTGTGACGAGCGCTTTTGCCGCTTTCTCTCGTTTCGGCTTTGTGTCGTAGGCTACGCACTTGCGCGCGCCGTCCGTTGCTCGCCAATGTAGGAGGTACGGCCGGGGCAGTCCGGGGCGCTCGGAATAGCGGATACCACGCGGCGGTTTCCAGTCGCCTTTGTTGCCCTTTTGTTGCCGTTCCTGTTGCTGTTTTGTTGCCATAAAAAAAGCAAAACTAAGACGAAAAGTGCAAAAGTTTCGCGGGGCTTACCTCTGGGGCTGGGATTACGAGGGTAAATGGTGGAGCAGACCGGGATCAAACCGGCGACCTCGTCGTTGCGAACGACGCGCTCTATCAACTGAGCTACTGCCCCACGTGGAGCGGGTGGTTTTGAGCAAAGTCGGGCGGCGAGTAAACACCAATTTTTACCGCAAATGACTGATAGCGCATATTACGATTGGGAAAATTTAGCGCTTAACCCGTGTTGGTCCCTAATTTGCTATTGCTTGAGTCGAGCCTTGTTTCGAAAATGCACGCGTTGATCAAACAACAATAAAATAGTCCGAGGAGGTTCATATACCTATGAAAAAAACAACGAAAGCCACCACGACTACCCTAGCGACGCCGGCGCCCTCACCGGCAAAGAAGACCGCCACCACCGCTCCCAAGACACCGAAGACCACCGCGAAAAAAGTCGCCGCTCCGGTTGCCACAGCTCCGGTTGTTGCCGCTCCGGCCGTGAAAGCGGCGCCTTCGCCCAAGGTCGCAACCAAGATTGTGGCCAACATCGACGTCGGCTTCGGCAACACGCTTTACATCCGCGGCGAAGGTCCAGGCCTGAATTGGGAAAAAGGCATCCCGCTCGATTGCGTGGCGGACGATCAATGGTCGCTCACACTGTCGGAGACTGCACGCCCGGTGGTGTTCAAATTCCTCATCAACGATCTCACTTGGTCGATCGGCGACGATTATCTCGTCCAGCCCGGCAGCACCGCCGAATTAACACCGGTATTCTAAAGCACGCGGCTTCGTTTGGCCGGCTCCTCTCGTGACTTCGAGAGGCCGCAATTATTTTTTATCGGGGTTTATCGCCGCAAGGCGTTCGCCCAGTCGTTTCGCGCTGTCGTCGCGATCGGCCAGTTCATCGGTTGAAACGACTTCACATTGCAGGCGGATGCGGGAAAAGGGCAGGGGAATATAAAAGCCGTCCCAGCTTCCGAGTTGTTTTGCGCGGCCAAATTCTGCTCCGATCAGCAACATCGGTGCGTGGGCGCGGCGGGCGACGATGACGCCGCCGGCCTTGAATTCGTAGCGGGGGCCCCGGGGGCCGTCCGCGGTGATCGCGATGTCGTGACCGTCTTTCATCACCGTGACGAGGGAAGTCACTGCTTCGCGACCGAGTTTGCTGCTCGAACCTCGCACGCTTCGCATGCCGACGAGGGAAAAATACGCGTCGATCCAGGCGCCATCCTTGCTGGCGCTGATCAAACAATAAACCGGCCGGCCCTGGCGATAACGGCGAAAGATTTCAGAGCCGAGAAACAGGCGATTGTGCCAAACCATCATGGCGACTGGCACGTCGACTTTGCGCAGATTCGCGACGGTTTCCGGCGTGGCTTCAAAACGAAGTGACGCATTCCACAGTCGCACCAGCCAGGCGAGCGGCGTTAACAAGGTCCGCCGCCAACCCCGGATGGCGTGGATGTGAACTTTGGCGGGGATGGCGGGGTTGGGGGTGACGGCAGGGAGGCTGGGATCTGACATGGGCAACGAGGTTGTTTTCACGGATATTCCCACGGTCGCCAAGCCAAGAGATCGCCTTCGCAAAGATTCGTACTGGAAGACGATTCGTCTGGATTGCGGTTGATACCGTGTAGGCGATATTTCGTCACACGTGGCTTGTCTTTGTCGCGTGGATTCGCCTTGCGAATTTCCTGCGCAGCCAAGTCGTTCCAAACCCCGATTCCTCCCTATCATGCTGCGTCATTTTCTTGTTTTGCTCGCCTGTTCGTTTCTGACCGCCTCGATGCAGGCGCAAGCGACGGCTTCCGCTCCCAGCGCTTCGGCGACCCAAGCCGCTGATGCAGGCGCGCGCGAACCCGGCCAGCGATCACCGGGCAATCAACCTGGGCGCCTGCAGCCCGCTTATCCGGTGCCTTATGCGCCGGCGAAGGTTGAGGAGATCAAAGCCGTGCTCGATCGCGTGCTGGCTTATCTGGAAACCGCCAGCGCAGTCAAAGTCATCAATCGCGACACCCGCGAGCCGGTGACGGATCTCGCGCATTTGCCCGCCAACGCCGCTCTCGACCGCACCGATTTTTTGCTCACGAGTTATGAGTGGGGCGTCACTTACGCGGGCATGCTGCACGTCGCGGCTGAAACTCGCGATGCGCGTTATCGGGATTACGTTGCGGTGCGGCTTAACGCCATCGCGACGCTCGCCGCCCATCTTCGCCAACAACCCGCTCCCGCCAAAGAAGAGCAACCCGGGCCGCAACGCATGCTGGCGTTGCGCTCGGTTTTAAAGCCGCAGTCGCTCGACGACAGCGGCTCCATGTGTGCGGCGTTGATCAAAGCCAGCCGGGCCGGCGTGAATCCCGAAGCGCTCCGGCCGTGGATCGACAACTACATGGCCTGGGTGTTTTCCGGGCAGTTTCGTTTTCCCGACGGCACGCTGGCGCGAAACCGTCCGATGAACAACACGCTTTGGCTCGACGACCTGTACATGAGTGTGCCCGCGCTGGCGCAGATGGGTGTGCTGACCGGCGACGGAAAATATTTCGACGACGCGGTGAAACAGATCCTGCAATTTTCCTCGCGCATGTTTGTGGCCGAAAAGGGCCTTTACCGACATGGGTGGGTTCAGGACATGGAGCCGCACCCGGCGTTTCATTGGGCGAGGGCGAATGGTTGGGCCATTGTTGCAATGACGGAGTTGCTGGAGGTGCTGCCGGAGAATCATCCGGGACGCGCGGCGGTGTTGAAGCAGTTCCGCGCGCATGTCGCCGGGCTGGCGCCGTTTCAGGACAGCACGGGGCTTTGGCATCAACTGATCGACCGATCCGACTCCTATCTGGAAACCTCCGCCTCGGCCATGTATGTTTATTCGATCGCGCGCGGCATCAACCGCGGCTGGCTCGACGGCAAGGCCTACGGCCCGATGGTTTCGCTGGGCTGGAATGCGGTCGCGCAAAAGGTGAACGCCACCGGTCAAGTCGAAGCCACGTGCGTGGGCACGGGCATGGGCTTTGATCCAGCGTTTTATTACCACCGGCCGGTGAGTGTGTATGCGGCCCACGGATACGGGCCGGTGCTATTGGCCGGCGCCGAAATGATCGCGCTGCGCAAGACCGAAGGCTCCAAGCAAGCCATCAGCGACGGTGGCTTGCACTTTGCGCCATCGCCTTCGCGCAATTAATCGAACCTCATGAGAATCTCCTGCTTTCTCGCACTTTTGATTTGTTGCATCGTTACCGGTGCCAGCCTCCGCGCGGCCCGTGTGATGGAACCGCTCGGGCGGGGCGTGATCGCCGTGCAACAGCCCGATGGCAAAGTTTTCGTGAGCTGGCGTTTGCTCGCGACCGATCCTGCCGGCACGGCTTTCAATGTTTATCGCGTCACCGCGGCGGCGCCACGCGACGCCAGACGCTTTGGACCACGCCCTGACGGAGCTGCCCCCGGTCCCAACGGAGGTCCACGGAACGATCGACCGCAGAATCCCAATCGTCGACCTTTCACCCCACCGCCCGATTTCGCGGCGGGCACGGTCAAGTTGAACGAACAACCCCTGACCGGCCCGACTTGGTGGCTCGACGCGATGCCGCACCTTGATCGAGAGACAAAGTATTTCGTTCGCGCGGTCCTCGACGGCAAGGAAGGCGAACCCAGCGCGGCTTTTGTTTTTCCGGCGAACGCCGCTCCGTTGCCTTACGTTTCCGTGCCACTGCAAACACCCGAGGGATATACGCCGGGCGACGCCTCGATTGGCGACCTGGATGGCGACGGCGAATACGAAATCATTCTGAAACAGGAACAGCGGCCGCGCGACAACGGCGCGGGAGGCGTCACGGGCGAAACGCTCCTTCAAGCCTACAAAGTTGACGGCAAACTTCTGTGGACGATCCGGCTCGGGAAAAATATCCGCGAAGGCGCCCATTACACACAGTTTTTGGTTTATGACTTCGACAGCGACGGTCGCGCCGAAATTGCCTGCAAAACCGCCGACGGCACCATCGATGGCACGGGCAAGGTGATTGGCGATGCTGCCGCCGACCACCGAACCGAAGCGGGCCATATCGCCAAGGGTCCCGAGTTCCTCACGGTATTCGATGGACTCACCGGAGCGGCGCTGACTACAGTCCCGTATGTTCCGGGCCGCCATCCGACCAAAGAGGATCCGACGCCTGAGGAATTGAAGGAAATTTGGGGCGACGATCATTACAACCGCGGCGAACGCTATCTTGCCTGCGTCGCTTATCTCGACGGCGAAAGGCCCAGCCTCGTCATGTGCCGCGGTTATTATACACGCACGGTTCTGGCGGCTTGGGACTTCCGCGACGGCAAGCTCACTCAGCGCTGGGTCTTCGACAGCGACGACGGCACTCCCGGCAACGAGAAATATCGCGGGCAAGGGAACCATAATCTATCGGTAGCCGACGTCGATGGCGACGGACGCGACGAAATCGTTTACGGTGCTTGCGTGACCGACGACAACGGCAAAGGGCTGTATTCAACCGGCTGGGGCCACGGCGACGCGTTGCACGTCGGCGATTTGGTGCCCTCGAATCCGGGGCTGGAGGTTTGCGACATCCAGGAACGTTTCGACAAGGAAGGCTTGAGCATGCGCGACGCGCGCACCGGGCGACTGCTTTTTGCCGTGCCTTCGGTGAAGGCCGACGAAGAAGGCGGCGACAAAGGCGAGGGCCCGGGCCGTGGCAATGCGTTTAATATCGATCCTCGTTTTCCTGGTTCCGAGTGTTGGGCGCGGGGCGCGGGCATCGATGGGCTTTACGATGCGACGGGGAAACAGATTGTAGCGACGGGACCTCAGGGATTGCCATGCAACTTCGGCATCTACTGGGACGGAGATTTGCTCTCTGAACTTCTCGATCAGCATCGCATCGTGAAATGGAATTGGGAAAAGGAGCAGGTGGAACCTCTTCTTATCGCTCACGCATGTACCTCGAACAACGGCACCAAGGCCACTCCCGCGCTCAGCTGCGATTTTTGGGGCGACTGGCGCGAAGAAGTTATTTGGCGGACGCGCGACAACAAGGAGCTGCGTATTTATACCAGCACGATCCCGACAAAACACCGGATTTTCACCCTGATGCACGATTCGCAATATCGACTCTCCATCGCCTGGCAAAATGCAGGCTACAACCAACCGCCACATCCCAGTTTCCACCTCGACGAAAAGGCACCCTTGCCCTCTGCTCCTGTTATTCAACTTCCCGTAAAGTCGGCTAAATAGAAATCCCCTCCATCCCCATGTTCAGTCGTTTTCTTCGGTCGCTCCTCTCAATTTTGCCGGCCTGTGCCGCGCTGGCGCAAACGCCCGCCCCGACTCCTCCGGCCGCGATCAACACGGATCCTGGCACCAGGCCGATCATTTTGCCAGAACCAGCCAATCCCAAGCTCCCGACCCTGTTTCTGATCGGCGATTCGACCGTGCGCAACGGCCGCGATGACGGACAAGGAAAAGGCGCTGATGGTCAGTGGGGCTGGGGTAATCCGCTCGCCGCGTTTTTTGACCAGACGAATATCAACGTCGTGAATCGGGCGGTCGGTGGCCTCAGCAGTCGGACCTATTTGACCAGCGGGCACTGGGAGCGCGCGCTGGCCTTTGTGAAGCCCGGCGACTTCGTGATCATGCAATTCGGCCACAACGACGAGGCGCCGATCAATGACGACAAACGTGCCCGGGGCACGATCAAAGGCGTGGGTGACGAATCACAGGAAATCGACAATCTTCTCACGAAGAAGCACGAAACCGTGCATAGTTACGGTTGGTATCTCCGCAAATTTGTCGCCGATACCCGCGCGAAAGGAGCCACGCCGATCATCTGCTCGCTGATCCCGCGCAAGAGTTGGGACGAGGAGGGGAAAATTGTCCGCCACAAAAAAAGCTACGCCGGCTGGGCTGCCGAAGTCGCCGCGCAGGAAAAAGTCGCATTCATCGATCTGAATGAAGAGGTGGCGCGCCAATACGATGAACTCGGGCGCGAGGCTGTGATGAAGTTTTTCCCGACGACCGTACCCGACGAACATACTCATACCAACTGGGCCGGCGCGGTTCTGAATGCCCGTACGGTCGTCAATGCATTGCAGGCTCTGCCGAACCATCAGCTTTCCTCTTTTATTCTCGCTCAAGAACCCACGCTCACCCCGCCTGCGGCAACGATCAAATCGGCCGAAGACGAGCGTCCCGTGGTTGACGCGTCGAAGGTTCGTGAGGAAAAACCGATCAACCCCAAGCTGCCGACCTTTTTCATTGTGGGAGATTCCACGGTTAAAAGTGGCGGCAACAAAGGCATGTTCGGCTGGGGTGAGGTCATCGCGCCTTATTTCGATCCAGCTAAAATCAATGTCGTCAATCACGCCATTGGCGGACGCAGCAGCCGCACTTTTTTCACCGAAGGCCGTTGGGCAAAAGTCGTCGAGCAGATGAAGGCAGGCGACTTTGTTATTATTCAATTCGGACACAACGATGGCGGCCGCATTGGCGATCCCGCCAACAAGAATCGCGCTTCCGTTCGCGGTCTCGGCGACGAAACGGTCGAGGACACCAAACCCGACGGAACCAAAGAACAGGTACACAGCTTCGGCTGGTACATGTCGCGCTACATCGCCGACGCAAAAGCGAAAGGTGTGACGGTGATTCTTTGCTCGCCGATTCCACACAAGGATAAGTGGGAAAATGGACGCGATTTCGCGGAATTTGCGGAGTGGGATGCCGAACTCGCGAAGCGGAATGATGTGTTCTATTTCGATCTCACTTTGTTGGTCAGCGATGGTTATAAAAAACTCGGCATGGAAAAAGTAGCCGGCTTCTTTGCCGATCCGCGCACGCACACGACCGCCGCCGGAGCCCAATTCAACGCGGCCTGTGTCATCGCCGGCCTGAAAGGGTTGAAAAATAATCCGCTCGGCGCCTATTTCTCGGACAAGGCGAAGGCAACGGAGCTTGTTTCCCCCTAAGCCGGGCGAGTTTCTCAATTCGAATATCCATGCACCATCGGCATTTCATTGCGTTTGCTGCCTGGATCTTGGGCATGGTTTTTCTGCCCAGCCTGGTCTTCGCATTGGAAAAACCAGAAGTCACCTACAAGATTTTCCAGTTCCCTGCGGACAAAATTCCTCGCATTGACGGAAACGCTGACGACTGGGCACTGGTGCCCGACGCGTATGCGATTGGAATCGACCAGCTGCACGAGGACTCGAAAAACCATCTGAAGCCCGATCAGAAAAACCTCGATGTACGTGTGCGTGTTGGCTGGGTGAAAGGGCTGAATCGCCTCTATTTTCTCTACGAAGCGTCGGACGATTATTGGGACTTCGCGCAGCCGGGATTGCACAACGATACATTCGAGATCGTGGTCGACGGCGACGCGTCGGGCGGGCCACTGATTGCCAAAGGGCACAAGGAATTTTGGACACCCGAGCGAGTGGGGGAGCCGGCGGCTGCCGCTGATGATCGCATATCAGTCAATGAGGCCAAGTGGGCCATCCATGGCGTGCACGCGCAGAATTATCACATCTTCACGCCGGCGGTGAACAAGGACTGGTGCATGGCCTGGGGTTCGCCCACCTGGATCAAGGAACTGCCGTGGTCCAACGCCGCGTATTCCTTCAATTTCAAACCGGGCGAACCGGGCAAACTTGTATTGGAATTCTGGATAACACCTTTCGATTACGCGGGTCCGGAAGGGCCGCAGCGCGCGGTGGAATCCGTGTTGAACGAAAACAAGATCATCGGACTTTCCTGGGCGGTGATCGACTACGACGACGTGAAGGCGCCGGGAAACAATGGCTTTTGGAATCTCTCGCCCAAGCACACGATGTACGGCCACGCTTCGGAACTTTGCGCCTTCAAGCTCATGCCGCTCGAACCAGCGCTTCAATCCAAGCTTGCTGCGCAATGGACTTGGAAAGTCGTCGATATGGATCGACGTCTAGTCGCTTTCAAGGATTTGTCGGTGGGGACTATCTCGTCGTGGAGGTGGGATTTCGGCGATGGCGCGACCTCGACAGATCAACATCCGGAGCACGCTTACAACAAACCCGGCAACTACGTCGTGATTCTTGACGTGACGGGCCCCGACGGCACGTCTCGCCGTTCCAAGGTTTGGGACGTGCAACTCAAATAACCGCAATTTTCCACTTCTATGAACCGTTTTTTTTCAGTTTTGCTACTGGCTCTTGGTTGGCTGCTGGCCGCGCAGCATGCTTTTGCCGACGAACGGACCGACGGGGTGACGATCAACTGGCTGGGCGGCGTGGCGCCGGTGGTGGACGCAAACGTCACTTGGGGCACGCCTTGGCCAAAAGGAAAAATTCAGCCCGGCACGCAGCTGAATCTTGTGTCGCCAACTGGACAACACGTGGCGATGCAAAGCTGGCCGCTTGCTTATTGGCCGGATGGTTCGGTGAAATGGTCTGGACACGCCGTAGCGGTGAAGGCTGGTTCGTCGGGCCCTTACAAACTGGTGCCGGCTGGTGACGGTCTTGTTAAGAAAGAGGTCGCGCCGATCAAGTGCAACGAGGAGACGACCGGTATTTCCATCGACACGGGATCATTGCAGATGCGCATCGCGCGTGAAGGCACTGCGATTTTCGAAACCCTGTCGATCGGTGATCGCGTTGTGGCGCAGAATGGACGGTTGATCGCCGTGCGTGAAGATCGTTCGGAATATTCGACAAAACATATTTTGCGCGAAGAGGAGTTCACGAGTCGGGTGCGGCGAGTTTCCTTGGAACAGTCCGGCCCGGTGCGCGCGGTGGTGAAGATCGAGGGCATGCACCGCGCGACGGAGGGAGCGCGCGAATGGCTGCCTTTTGTCGTGCGTTTGTATTTTTATGCTGGTTCGACTGAGGTACGGCTGGTGCATTCCTTCGTTTTCGATGGGGATGATCGAAACGATTTTATCAAAGGTCTCGGTTTGGCGTTCACGGTCCCGTTTCGGGAGGCGCTGCACAATCGACACGTTCGGTTTGCGGGTGAAGGCAGCGGTGTATGGGAACAGCCGATACAAATGGTTCCTGGCTATCGTTTGCGCGGAGTTCCCGAGGCGAGCGACTTCTATCAAGATCATCTGGCCGGCGAACGCGTCCCGGAAAACGACGCGCTGCCGCGGCCGGTTAAGATGGCTTTGGATACGATGCCGGTTTGGGGCGACGCAAAGCTTACACAGCTCGGCTCGGAAGGTTTCACGATCAGCAAACGTACGACGGAGGCGAGTTCCTGGTTGCGAGTGACCGAAGGCCGCCGCGCGTTGGGTCTGGCCTTGTTGGGCGACGTCTCAGGCGGACTGGCGGTGGGCGTGAAAGATTTTTGGCAGAAATATCCTGCGTCACTGGAAATAACCGGCGCGGCCAGGCAGTCGGGTGAGTTGAAAATTTGGCTCTGGTCGCCGGATGGTCCGCCGATGGATTTGCGGCACTACGATACGATGCCGCATGGACTGATGGCGAATTACGAAGACTGGAAACCGGGCTGGTCCACGGCGCTGGGAGTCGCGAATACGCACGAGCTGAGACTCTGGGCGCTTGATTCCATTCCAGAATCGAGCCGCTTGGTGGCGATGGCGCAGGAAACAGCGACACCGCCAATGCTCGTGGCCACGCCCGAGTATTATCATGCATTGCAGGTTTTCGGTCATTGGAGTCTGCCGGATCGATCGACGCCGACCTTGAGTTGGATCGAAGATCAGGTGGAGGGACTCGTGGATTTCTATCGGACACAAGTCGACCAACGCGCTTGGTACAGCTTTTGGGATTTTGGCGACATTATGCACAACTACGACGTAGGCCGTCATGAGTGGCGCTACGATGTCGGTGGTTGGGCGTGGGCGAACACCGAGCTGATGCCCGACATGTTGCTGTGGGTTTCTTTTTTGCGCACGGGGCGGGCGGATCTGTTCCGTTTTGCCGAGGCGATGACGCGTCATACGAGCGAAGTGGACGTGCATCACATCGGACCCTTTGCGCCATTGGGATCGCGCCACAACATCAACCACTGGGGTGATGGGGCTAAGCAACCGCGCATCAGCCATGCAGGATTGAAGCGTTATTATTATTTTCTTTCCGGCGGCGATGAACGCACGGGGGATCTTTTGCGCGAACAAATCGACGCGGACCTTACCTTTACCTACCTCCAACAATTCAACGGCTCGCACTACCTGCCGATGCCGGACGGCGGTTACAAGCTCGATTTCCGGGCTGACAAGGAAGCGCCGCGACCAGAAGATTTTGCGCCGCGTTTGACCGCGGCCGATCGCAAGCCCGAGGCGCGTTTCAGCCTGGAATGGATGTGTTATGCACTCAATTGGACCACCGAATGGGAGCGAGGCGGCGACCAAAGCTGGCGCGCTCGCGTCACAACGGACATGAAAGCGATGGCCGCCCAGGCGGATAAAGACGGCGGCCTCGGTGGCCGGTACTTCGACATGTTGTTCGGCGGGCCGGAAAACATGTCGGCGCTGGAACCGATGTACGACGTTCCTGAATTTTGGACCGCCTATGCGAAAACCTGCGCGACGATTGGCCAGCAGGCCGAGGGCGGACAGATGACTGCACCGCGTTTGCTGTCTTACGCGGCGAACAGGCTGCAAGATCCAAAGCTGGGTCTCGAAGCGTGGAAAAAACTCGTGGGAGACATTCAGGAACCTTTGGCCGCGCCGCGAACCGTTTCGAATCCCGGCGTAATTAAACCCGTGACCGATCCGGCCTTTCTGGGCCGCTCGGTTGGCTGGCAATTGCACGGTGTCGCCAGCGTGCACTGGGCATTGAATGCAATCGAGACGATGGAGCTGGCCCGGCCCTGGCTGGCAGACTGGGAGGCGGAACATCTGAAAAACAAAACCACACCCAAGACGCAAAAATGATCCGGCTTGTTCTTTTACTGGCTGCCACCGCCATCGGCCTGTCTGCGGCGGTTGAATTTAATGTTCGCGACTTTGGCGCGGCGGGAGATGGCATGAAACTCGATTCTCCCGCGATCAATGCCGCGATTGACGCCGCTGTCGCCGCGGGCGGCGGCACAGTAAGACTGCCGGCTGGGCGGTATTTGAGTTTATCGATCCGGCTGAAAAGCAACATCACGCTGTATCTTGACGCCGGTTGTGTCTTGGTCGCGGCGAAACCAGCTCCGGGCTTGGGCGCGTACGATGCGGCCGAGCCAAACGAAGCGGACGCGTATCAGGATTTTGGACACAGCCATTGGCAGAACAGCCTGATTTGGGGCATTGGCTTGGAAAACGTTTCGATCGTCGGGCCGGGACGGATCGACGGAGCGGGCTTGGTGAGATACGGGCCACCGGCAAAAAGCGAACGTCAGAACGCAGCGAAAGCCGATGCGGAGGTCGCATCAGGAAAAAGCATCACGGTCGAAAACGGTGAAGAGGCCCTGGCCGCCGCGGATGCGAAAAAAGAAAACCAAGCCGAGCAGCCAGGACGGCGCCGCGACATGACGGGGCAGGGCAACAAGTCCATCGCGCTCAAGCTCTGCCGCAATGTCATCTTGCGCGATTTCTCGATTCTCAATGGCGGACACATGGTCCTGCTCGCGACCGGCGTGGATAATCTCACGATCGACAACCTGAAGGTTGATACAAATCGCGATGGCTTCGATGTCGACGCCTGCCGCAACGTCCGCATTTCCAACTGCAGCGTCAATTCCCCGCACGACGACGCGATCTGCCTTAAGAGCTCGTACGGTCTCGGCGAAGCACGCGCCTGTGAAAACGTGACCATAACCAACTGTCAGGTGACGGGCTACGACGTGGGCACGTTTCTCGATGGAACGTTTAAACGCACGATGGAGCGTGCGCCCGATCGCGATGGCCCGACCGGGCGCATCAAGTTTGGCACGGAGTCCAACGGAGGCTTTAAAAACATCACGATTTCAAATTGCGTCTTCGACCGCTCGCGTGGACTCGCACTGGAGACAGTTGACGGCGGCGTGATTGAGGACATTGCGATCTCGAACATCACGATGCGCGAGGTTTCGAATTCGCCGCTGTTCCTGCGCCTCGGCAGCCGTATGCGTGGACCGGCGAACACGCCTGTCGGTGTGATCCGTCGTGTGACGATCAGCAACGTGGTCGTGTCGGATGCGGATTCGCGTTACGCCTCGATCATCGCCGGCGTGCCCGGCCATCCGATCGAGGATGTGCGCCTGAGCAATATCCGCATTCACTACCGCGGCGGACTCACAATGCAGCACGTCGCCGACCAGCCGACGACGTTGACGAACCATTTCTTCCAACGCAAACCCGGCCAACGCATGTCGCCCGCGGAACAGCGACCGGAAAAGGAACCGCGCGAACCGTTCGACGTGCCTGAGCGTGAGGTCGGTTATCCCGAGCCGAGTATGTTCGGTTTATTGCCTGCGTACGGATTTTTCATTCGCCACGCGAACGACATCACTGTGGATAACGTCGAAGTAGGCTTCGCCAAGGAAGACACGCGCCCTGCGGTGGTGCTGATGGACGTGGCAGGAATCACGTTCGATCGTTTCAAAGCCCAACGTGCAGGCGGCACAGCGCTGTTCGAGCTACGCGACGTCAGCGATTTCACCATGCGGAATTGCCCCTCCATTTCAGACACCTACAAAAAGACAGTTAAGCTGAAGAGTCTGAAGTGATCCGGACGAAGACCGAAGCAGAGTGTTCAAAGGTAGGGACGACCCGCCGGGTCGTCCGTCAACGTTGCTAAAGAATCGCTCACGCACAACCGGACGGCCCGGTGGTCCGTCCCTACCTTCAACCTGCCCGGACATTCGTTCGGAACAGATCGGCCCGCATTTTGGGGGTAGCGACGAGTATTTAAGAGGCACCGACAACCGTTCAGGAAACATCGGCGCGCGTGCGCATGATTCTGACCACGGTTCAGAACCCATCGACCGTTGCGCCCATTCTTTCGACCGTGCTGCAAAACGCATTAACGCGCCTGCGGATTCTCCCGACAACCGTTCAACACCCATCGACATTCGTTCAAAGGCCGGCGCGTTTCCTTCGGAAGACTGCTTCCTCTGGTGCGACAGCGATCAGAGCTATTTTAGCGACGTTCCAAATGCCGGCGGGCTCAGTGGCCGCCGGTTTTGATGCCGCTGGTGAGTGATTCGGCTTTGCTGAACTTCGACCAGTTGTAGCCGTAGAAGGCGATGAAGATGAAGCAGGCGAGCGGAACGATGAAGGCTTTTGACATACCGTAATGATCGCCCACAGCACCCATCAACTTTGGCACGATAGCGCCGCCCATGATTGCCATTACGATGTAGGCTGAGGCGCGTTTGGCCCGTGCACCCAAGCCGTGGATGCCAAGTGCGAAGATCGTCGGAAACATGATCGACATGAAAAAGTAGCTTAGGAAAACCGCAGCGACTGACAGCCAGCCGAGTTTCAAGAAAACCAGACCGCAAACGATCACGTTGAGCAGACCATAGAGTCCGAGAACTTTGTGAGCGGAGAATTTTTTCAAGATCGCGGCCCCGCTGAAACGTCCGGCGAGGAAACAGAAGAAACCGACCGAGGCCAGCTTAGCGGCGCCTGCATCGCTGATATGGATAAGCCCGTCTTTGCCGGTTTCGGTAATCGACTTGAGCCACGACCATTCCCAGGAAGTCGGAATGGCGGGAACCTGAGAAGTCATGTAGTTAATGAAGAAACTAAAAATGCCGGATTGGGCGGCGACGTAGAGAAACTGTGCGACCACGGCCAAGACGAAGTGGGGATGGGACCAGATTGAATGCGAGGCGCCAGGAGTTTTGTCATCCAGATGATATTCGTCCTCGGTTTTGATGTCGGGCATCGGAGCGAAATAGAACACAACCGAAAGCAGCAACACAAAGGCGCCGACGGCGGCGTAGGGAATCCAGAGAGTTTCCGATCCTGTTTTCTGTCCCGCGGCGTTGGTTGAGTAAAAAAACATACTGCCAGCGATGGGGCCGAAAATCCAACCAATGCCATTGCAGGACTGGGCAAGATTGATGCGGGTGGCGGCGAATTGTTTCGGACCGAGAACGGTTGTGTAAGGATTGGCGATGGTTTCGAGGAAAGTGAGGCCCGAAGCGATCAAGCAGACACCGACAAGAAACGCCCAGAACTGCGCAATGTGCGTGGCAGGGATGAACCAGAAGCCACCGACAGCGACCATGAGCAGGCCGGCAATGATGCCACCTTTGTAGCCGAGTTTGGTGGCGAGCCAACCGGCGGGCAGCGCCATGAGAAAATAACCGAGGTAATGGGCGAATTGCACCCACGCGGACTGGGCGAGCGAGAGGTGGAGTTCGTCCTGAAAATGTTTGTCCATCACGTCGATCATCCCGTTGCAGAATCCCCAGAGGAGGAAAAGGGAACTGACGAGGGTGAAGGTGACGACGAGGCTTTTGCCTTCGGCGCTGGTGAACATGCCGGGTTTTTGATCAGAGCTCATGGGGATGCTGGGTGAAGCAGGGTGGTTGTGTGATGCGAGCACTGCCGGGAGCGGAAGGGCAGTGACTAAGAAAAGCGGGGTGAGAGTGGGAAGGGAGCGGGGGTGAGGCAACTGAAATGGTCCGTTGGCAGGGGCGCGACGGACCAGAATTTTAAATACGAATCTCGCAGAGGAACACGAATGAGAAATGCCTTCTAACCACTTATGGACACTGAGAGACACTGATGCCGGAGATGTTTTTCCGGATAAGTGCTCATCAGTGAAAATAAGTGGTTAAGAATTCCATTCGTGTTGCTCGTTATAATCCGTGGTTGTTGTTCGGATTCTTAGAACGGCTTTCCGTCGGCTTTGGTGCCGCAGAGCGAAACGTCGAGGCCGAGGTCGCGGGCGAGCGCGGCTTTCGCGTAGAGTGCGAGGTCGGCGTCTTTGGCGGAGTTCGCGTAGACGACTTGGATGTGGTTGGCCTTGTGACGGGCCATCATCTGGTCGCGCGAAACGCCGTAAGTGACCGCATGCATGATCGGCCATTCGACGGTGGTTTCCTTCCAGCGGCGTTCGGTTTCCTCCTTGGGCAAGGTTATGACCTTGGCGCGGCCGAGGTCCATCTTGAGCTTGCCCTTGTCGACGAAGACGCGGCTCCAGACGATTTCGCCGGGTTTGGCGATGCCGCGGAGCGTGCCGCCGCCGAGGCGGAAATACATGCCGGGCTGACGGAGCGAGTCGCTTCCGGCCCAACCATCGATGTGGTGCGCGGCCGGAGCCGAACCAGAGATAAGGAACACCCAGACGTATTCGTCGGTGGTACCGCTCTTGTCGTCATCACCCCAGCGCAGATCGTGCAGTGTGTTTTCGACGGGCTGGCCGAGGGCCTTGTGCACGCGGTAGGTAAGCAGGCCGTCGAGGCCGGCGCATTCGTCGACTTCGTTGAAGTGCGGGATCGGTTCGCCGTGACGGATGATCGTGCCGTCGGTGCGTTTGACCGGCGGCCGGTCGGAATTGTTGAGCGTGCCCTCGACGAGGTCGGAGGCGGGGATGAGGTCCTTGAGACCCTGCTGGTATTGGATGCCGATGGTGTCGCAACCGAACTCGTCGGCGATGCGAACGGCGGCGATGTACATTTTGCACTGCCAGATGACCTGGTTCGGCGTGAGCTCGGTGGCTTCATTGGTGCCGAAATGAAACTTTAGGCCTTTGGACTGGTACCAGTTGAAGACTTCGGTCGCATCTTCCTCGGAAACCTGAGTCGCTCCATAGTAGAGGGCGGATTGCGACAGGCGTTCCTTGTACACTCCGGTGGAGAAAAGCATTTCGTCGGGGATGATTGCGTTGTACATGCCCATGCAGCCCTCGTCGAAGACGCCCATGATGGCCTTGCGGCGCTTGAGATCGGCGGCGATTTTTTTGGCGGTGGCGGACGCTTTGGTTGGCACGGCGCACTTGGCGAGCGGCTTGACGTGGGCGGTCTTGTGTTTGACCTCGCCGGTCTTGAGCCAGGAGGCCAGCCCGTTGAGGAAGAGCTCGTCGTCGAAATTGATGCTCCAGAGCGTCGAATATTTCACGCCGGCCTTGGTCAGGCCGCCGTTGAGATTGAGCATGCCGACGAGGCCGGGCCAGGTGCCGGACCAATTGGCGACGGTGAGGATCGGACCTTTGTGCGAAATGAGGCCGTGGAGCAAATGGTGCGAGTATTGCCAGACCGACTCGGCAACGATGAGTGGCGTTTCGGGATTGATGTTGGCGAAGACCTCCATGCCTTCTTTCTGCGAGGCGATGAAGCCGTGATTGAGCTCGGGCTTGTAAGGATGCGCGCGCACCAGTTTGGCGCCGAGGGAAGCGACGACCTCGGTGAGGCGAGCTTCCATGGCGGCCTGGGCGGGCCAGCATTTTTCGTTGGCGGATTGACGCAGATCGCCATTGGCGACCAGCAGAACAGTCTTTGATTTCTTCATGATGACGATCGTGAGAGGTTGATCGAACTAGATATTCTTGGCGTAGAATTTGCCAGAGGCGGGGAAAAAGCGCCGCGATTATTACAGCAAGGGCGGTCGATTGGGAATAGCAGAAACTGGCACTAAGATGGATATTATTGGCGATAAATACAGAGATCAGATTTTGCCACAGAGGGCACGGAGCTCGGACACAGAGATCACGGAGGGAATGCAGGTAAGCATGGGAGTGAGCTGTCTTCGATGCCGATAGCGTCGTTAGCGGAAATATTTCAGCAGGCTTTTGATACTCCCGCCGTCTCTGTGTCCGCGCTCTGTGTCCTCTGTGGCAAAAATTCCAAGTTCGGTCGTTCGTGAATTTTGGCTTTCGTTATTGGCGCTGATGCGTGTTCATTGGCGGGACCAATCCCATGTTTCCTCCCGTCACCGATCTCATTCCGCACCGTCCGCCTTTTCTTTTTGTCGACGAAATTGTTTCGGAGTCGGCCGACGGATTGGTGGCGCGCCGCAAGTGGCGGGCCGACGAATTTTTCTATCAGGGACATTATCCAGGCTCGCCGATTACGCCCGGCGTGTTGCTCTGCGAATCGGTTTTCCAAACAGGCGCGCTCTATATGGCGCGACAGGCGATGGCGGCAGGCGCAAAACCCGGCGAAGGCGTGCCGTTGATGGCGAAGATCGGTGAAGTGCGTTTCCGCAATCCGATTTATCCTGGAGACGAGACGCTTATCGAAGTGAAGAAAAAAGATTTTGCGGCCGGTTTCACCATCATGAGCGGTGCGATCAAAAAGCCCGATGGCACGCGTGTGCTCTCGGTGGATTTCACGGTGGCATGGAAAACGCCGGAGAAACCGGCGCAAAGCTAAGAAGCCATGGCTGATTTCCTCCAACTTTCCGGAAAAAACTTTCTCGTCTTTGGCGTTGCCAACAAGAAAAGCGTCGCGTGGCACATCGCAAAGACGCTCGAAGATCAAGGCGCGCGAGTCATCTACAGCGTGCGTTCCGAGGCGCGAAAGAAGTCATTGGAGACGTTGCTGGCGGGAAAACCGGTTTTCATCTGCGACGTGGAGCACGAAGGCGCGGTCGACAAACTCGCGGGCGAAGTAGCCGCGGCCGGCCTCGCGCCTCTTCATGGGCTGGTGCATTCGATTGCGTTCGCCAATTACGCGGAAGGCTTCAAAGCGTTTCAAGAAACGAAGCGCGCCGACTTTTTGCAGGCTACCGCAATTTCCGCCTTTTCGTTGGTTGAGATGGCGAACGCGTTTAAACTGCACCTCGCGAAAAACGCCTCCGTGGTCACCATTGGCATTTCGTCGCTGCTGGTGACGCCCGACAACTACGGCTACATGGGGCCGATCAAGGCGGCGCTGGAGTCGGCTTCGCGGTTCCTCGCCAAGTCGTTTGGCACAAACGGCGAGGTGCGTTTCAACGTCGTCGGCGCCGGGCCGCTGAAAACGAGCGCCTCGGCCGGGATCCCCGGCTATCTTGAAAGCTACCTTTACGCCGAGAAAATGACGTTCCGCAAACGAAACCTCAGCACGCAGGAAGTGGCGAACGCCGCGGTGTTTCTGCTCAGCGAGGCGAGTAGTGGAATCAATGGTTCGACCCTGACGGTGGATGCAGGTCTCGGTTCAAATTATTTTGATCAGGAAATTATCCGCCTCGCGATGAGGCCAGCGGCGGTGCCGCCGCTGGAAAATGCAAATCCCAAAGTTCCAAACTCCAAATGAGTGTGTGTGCTGACAATTTGGAATTTCTTTGGGATTTGGCCCTTTGGCATTTGGGATTTGCCTCATGAAATTTGAGAACGTTTGCCTCGAATCCATCGCCGTTGCGTTGCCGGACGAAATTTGGTCTTCGGCTTCGATCGAAGAGCGCCTGCGTCCGCTTTACGAACGGCTGAAGTTGCCTTTCGGCCGATTGGAGCTGATGACGGGCATTCGCGAGCGGCGTCATTGGCCGGTGAATACACTTCCATCCGATGCGAGTGCCGCGGCGGGTAAGGCCGTACTCGCGAAATCCTCACTGCGTCCCGAACAGCTCGAAGTGTTTGTTCACGCAGCCGTTTGTCGCGACATGTTGGAACCGGCGACGGCGTCATTTGCTCATCGCAAAATCGGTCTCTCTCCGCGTTCGCAGGTTTTCGATGTTTCGAATGCCTGCCTCGGTTTTTTGAACAGCATGGTGTTGCTCGCCGGGTTGATTGAGTCCGGCCAAGTGCTGGCCGGCATGATCGTTTCCGGCGAAAATGGGCGGCCGCTAATCGAACAAACGCTAAAGCATCTCCTGACGGCGCCGCTGGACCGGAACGCGATCAAACCCTTCTTCGCGAACCTGACGATTGGTTCGGGCGCAGTTGGTGCGATTTTATGTCATCGGTCGCTGGTGAAAGGCCGGCAGCATCGCCTGTTGGGCGGTGCGGTGCGAGCGGCGACACAGCACAGCGATCTTTGCAAAGGAGACACACATGGAGCCGACGCGCTGGCGATGCAGACTGACTCCGAGGCGATGCTGGTCGCGGGGGTCGCGCTTGCGCGCGAAACCTGGAATGATTTTTCCACGGCGACTGGCTGGAATGAAGCACTGCCTGATCGGTTTATCTGCCACCAAGTCGGTGCGGCGCATCGACGCAAACTTTACGAAACGCTTGGGCTCGATCTGGCGAAGGATTTTTCGACCTTCGACACCCTGGGCAACATGGGTTCGGTTTCGTTACCGGCCACGCTTGCGTTGGCGATTGAAAACGGATCGGTCAACGAAGGCAGTCGAGTTGGACTGCTTGGAATCGGAAGTGGATTGAACTGCCTCATGTTGGGACTCGAATGGTGAGCACGCGCAATATTTCCCAAACCGGACAATGCGGAGCATTGTCCCTACCTACAGACGACAAGCCGGCCGGCCCGGCGGTCCGTCCCTACCGCGCCCGCGCATGAAAACATCTTCACCGATTCCCGCGTGGCTGCGCGCGATCTATCCGTTCGAGCCAAAATCATTTACTACGCCGCGCGGCGCGCGGATGAGCTATCTCGATGAAGGTCCGCGCAGCGACGAGGCGGTGTTGATGTTGCACGGAAATCCGACGTGGTCGTTTTTCTATCGTGATGTGGTGAAGAGGCTCTCGCCGACGATCCGTTGCGTGGTGCCGGACCACGTTGGCATGGGGCTTTCGGAAAAGCCGGAGACTTACGACTACAGTCTCGCGACCCGAATTGCCGACGTGGAGGCACTAGTGGCGTCGCTTGGTTTAAAAAAGATCCACCTGATCGTGCACGACTGGGGTGGGGCGATTGGTTGCGGTTTTGCGACGCGGCATCCGGAGTTGATCGGACGCATGGTGATTCTGAACACGGCGGCTTTTTTTTCGACGCACCTACCGAAGCGGATCGCTTTGTGCCGCGCGGGAATTTTTGGCAAGGTTTTGGTGCGCGGTTTCAACGGTTTTGCCGGGCCAGCCTCGTGGATGTCGACAGTGCGACCGCTCGCGCCGGACGTGAAGCGCGGATTTCTTTTTCCCTACGATTCCTGGGAGAATCGTGTAGCTGTGCATCGGTTCGTGCAGGACATCCCAATGTCATCGAACCATTCGACGCGCCCGAGGCTCGATGAAATCGAAGCGAAGCTGCCTTTGCTGGCCAATCGGGAGAAACTGATTCTTTGGGGCGGCAAAGATTTTTGTTTCAACGACCATTTTCTGGCGCGCTGGCGTGAAATTTTTCCGCACGTGCCGGTGCATCGATACGACGATGCCGGGCACTATGTGCTGGAGGATGCCGGTACCGATGCAATCGAGCGTATCACCCGTTTTCTTTTACCCAAAACACCATGAAATTCGAACACTTCGCCATCAACGTTCCCGATTGCCGCGCCCAAGCCCACTGGTGGGTGCAAAACCTCGGCCTCACGGTTGCCCGCAAGCGCGAGGACGCGCCGTACACGCACTTTCTCGCGGATGAAACGGGGCGGGTTGTCGTTGAAATGTACAGCAACACGACCGCCGCGATGCCCGACTACAAGAAGACGCATCCCTTGGTTTTCCATGTGGCATTTGTTTCGAAAGACTCCCACGCGGATCGGGCGCGTGTGGAAAAAGCCGGCGCGACTTTCTTCGTGGAAGACAAACTGCCAGATGGGTCGTCGCTCGTTATGATGCAGGATCCTTGGGGAGTGGCGTTGCAATTTTGCCAGCGCGCAAATCCGTTTTAAATCCTGCCGAAAATTTTTATGAGACCGGAGCGCAAGCCCCGGTCTTTTTTTTCGCACCGATTAATTGCCAAGATTTTTCTGCAGCAGCCGCTGGATACCCTCACGGGAAAGCAGAGTGATTTCACGTCCTTTGACGGAAATCCAGCCGGCTTCGCGGAATTTGGCGAAAGTGCGCGAGAGCGTCTCGCTGGTGGTACCCATTTCCGCGGCCAGGACGCGCTTGGTCGTCTGGAGCTTGACGACTTCGGGAATTTTTTCCCCGGAAGAGCGGTGAAGCAGCCAGTTGGCGAGGCGGGTTTCGACGTCTTTTGACTGCAAGTCTTCCAGCAGGCCGACCAATACGCGGAGATGCGTGCTCATCGAAGCGAGCATGCGCAGCGAAAGTTCAGGGCGGCGGCGGAGCAATTCGACGAACTCTTTCTTTGGAACAAGAATAACCGATGAATTTTCGACTGCCCGCGCGTCGGCCGGGTAACCAGTAGCCATTGCCAGGGCGGCCTCCGCGAAGGTTTCACCGGTGCGGAAGACATGGATGATCTGCTCCTTGCCGGCGGCGCTGACGCGATGGACGTTGATGGCGCCAGTCTGCACGACGTAAAAGCCAAGCGCAGCGTCGCCTTCACGAAAGAGATACTCGCCTTTGCCGATACGGACGAGTTTTGAAAAACCGGCGATGATTTCCAGATCGGTCGGGGGCACTCCGGAAAAAATCTGGCAGCCACGGAGGGATTCCGCGAGGGCGACACGAGAAAGGGTGGAATTGGCGGGCATGGCGCCAGAAAGAAACACAGACGGCCGGCTTTGGCCAGCGCGCCGTGTGGATCTCAACGGCGATTTTCCAGGAACTCACGTCCTGCCGGTGTGATCATCTCCGGATTCCAAGGGGGATCAAACGACATCACGATATCGACGGTGGTCACGCCTGGAATGCCAGCAACCATCAACCGGGCGCCCTCGACAATCTGATCGTGCATCGGGCAGTTGGGACTGGTTGGCGTAATGACGACGCGGACGAAGCCCGTTTCATCGTGTTCAATGGCGCTTACCATGCCGAGATCGACAATGTTGAGCCCGATTTCGGGGTCATCGAGCAGGCGGAGACGGTCGAGGATCGTGGCGTCGTCTGGAATTGGGTTGCTCATGTGGAAAGGGAGGCTGGGCGTGCGGCGGGTGTGGGTAGTGGTTGGGCGGCGGAACGCCAAAGGTGGGAAAGACTCTTGAATAGGTTGATGACGAAGCCAGCCATGGACGCGCAGAAGACGAAAGCACCGATGCGGACAACGAAATCACTTTGAATAGCCGAACCTACGGCTAGCGCTAGAGCTGCGGCCGGAACCGACCAGGCGAGGATATTGAGCAAGCGCCCATAGACGAGGTCTGCGAGTTTTGGAACGCGAGCGCGGCCCAGAAGGGGGGCATAACGATGTTGCCAGACGAGGAAGGGCACGATTTTGGCGCCCATGCCCAGAATGGCGCATGCCAATGTGCCAAAAACGGCAAAGGTGAAGAGCGGCGTGTCGAGATTCAAAGCCAAAGCGGGCGCATGGCCTGCGAGTTGAAGACCACGGAAAATGAAACCGATGGCTACCGGTAAAAGAAAAACAAGGTTGTGGGCGTAGAGTCGCAAGGCTCCATCCAGGCGGCGAGGACTGCGGCGGATGAGGGCAAGATTCTCGATCGCGTAGAAACCGAGACCCAATGCGGCGGCGAGCGCGGCAAAAGGCAGAAGTTGCGAAAATGCGAGCTGGCCGGGAATAAAAAGAGCGATGGCTGCCAGAAAGTATTGGACCGAACCGTAAGCTCGACGTGCGCTGGTCAGCGGCACGAGCAGGAACATCGGCAGGAGCGTATAAGACACGGCGGCGAGAATGAGCAAAAAGAATCCAGCCAGCATCAGGTAGGTGTGGGCGCCGAGGAGAAGAAGCGGTTCACGTACGGCAACAAAACCGAGTTTCGACGAAAGAATACAAGCGGCGACGCCGAGGGCGACCGTGAGAGAGCCGAGACAACCGAGCACGCCAATCGAGGTGGGAGTGCGACGTAAAGGACGCACCGCGGTGCAGGTGATATTCAGCACGTAGAGGACGAGTCCCAAAAGGACGGCGGTTCCGCCGACGGCGAGTGCGGGCATCCGCCAGTGGTAGAAGCCGTAAACCATCAGGGGCACGCCGGGAAGATGCAGCGCCAGGTGGATTTTTGCCAAGGTGCGACTGAAAAGCGGGTTTTCAAAAGCAACGGGCAGCAACTGATAACTCGAACCAGCGACCAGCGACATAAGGAAACCGAGGCCGATAACGTGAGCGAAAGCGATGACATGCGGTTGGTAAAAATGACCGGTCAGCGTAGTCGGATTGCAGGCAAGCCAGAGCAGCCCTGCGGCGAAATGCAGAAAGCCGAAAAGAAAAAACGGCAATGCAATCCAGATCTGACTTGGAGCGGGGGAGGACTTGCTCATGTGGAGGGCGAGCCGGTGGCGCTTGTTTCGGTGATGGGCATTTGGATGGTCCAACTGCCATCCGCTTGTGGCGTGCACGTATGTTGCTGGCCGCGACGCTTGAGTTCCTCGAGGAGAAACATGGGACGGCGCTCCAAATGGGCTTCGAGAATTATGCCGGGTGGTGTGGTAGCGAGTGCTTCGAGAATTCGCATCATGGGTTCAGGAGGCTCCAGGCCGCGGAGATCCATTTTGCTGATCAAGGTGGGTGTCATGGTGAAAGCGCTTTGGAGATTCAGGCTGGTTTTAGACGGCTAACGCGGACGGCGAAAGCGTTGGGGTCCTGCTGAATGTTTTCCCACGAGAATTGCCCTGGATGCGCGGAGTCGAGAAGGTAGCGAAGCGGAAGAGGATTATGCCCATTGATGAGCACGAAGTAATCGCCGGGCGCCAGGTTGCGGGCGCGAGCGAAAACCTGGGGCTGTTTGACCTCACACGAAAGTGTGCGGGCGTCGTAGATTTTTTCGGCAGGAATAGTGGAGAGCATGCCGCCAGCTTAGCAGTCGGTGCGTAAAACAGCCTTGAGGCGGATCAAACTTCAACGATCTCGATGCTAACACCGATAAACTGCTGTTGCGCCAAGCACGTACAATGTGCCCCAGCCAACCTCAATGATGCCGAGTTGTTTGGCGGTGAAGTTGGACTTGTTCGAGAGGAGGAAGAAACACGCGCGCAGCGAGAGCACGGCGTTGAGGGCGACAATCGCGGGTGGCACCAGATTTTGTTGGGCGAGACCAGCGAGTACGAGCGGGGCGAAAACCTGGGCCAGCAAGGCAGGGAGCAGCTGATTGGTTTCGCCACGTGCCCTCCGCAGGCAGGCGCGTACAAAAAGCAGACTCGGCCAGGCGCGGGCCAGACTCACGCAGCCGAGGGAAAGTGCGGACGCGAGATCCCATTTATCGGCCAAGGCGATCGAAACCAGCGGAAAAGAGCAAAGACCGGTGGCGATAAGTTCGGTGGTGAGCGCACGAGTTTGGCCTTCTCGTTCGCGCAAAGCAAAAACCAGCAGAGCGGGAAAACATACGATCACGGGGATGAGCACCTGCCAGCGGGAAACGGCGATTGCACCGACGAGGCAAAATGCGGCCCCGAGAGACAAGGCGAGTAATAGCAGACGCGCGGGAGCGCGCAGAGACAGCGGGCTGGGTGAAGCCGTGGCGAAGGAAAACTTCGCGGGTTTGCGGGAGATAAAACCAAGAAAAACCGCCAGGCTCAACCAAAGTGCCGCGGGTGAGAAGGCGACGAGCAAGCCGAGGAACAGCGGCTCCAGGAAAAAAGCCCAACTGCCATGTTCATTGGGTAGAAGCAGGCGCCGCCAGGCAACGGGCCGATTTTTTAAGTCCGGGTGAAGATTGTCTGCCACGAGCCGTCGGACTGAATTTGTGGGCGAGCTCCGAAGCCGGAGCTTTTGAGATGCTCGATGAGCGGCGAAGGAAGAAAAGGCGTGATCAAGATCAATCCTTCTTCGGGTTTGAGCGAAGCAACTTCGGACGTGATGATGGAGAACGGTTCACCGCCACGTTTCAGCACGGGGCGAACGTCGAGGGTGCGAAATTTTTGCGTGCTCATTTGGGCATGATGGGAGGTTATGGTTTGGAAAGCGTGAGAAGCATGGAAAACTTTTCCGCGGCACGCACGGCATGCGGAGCGCCCGGCGGCATGTGGAGAAGATCGCCGGCAGTCAGGTTATGGGTTTTGCCATTCACGTCGAATTCGCAGCTTCCACTGAGCACCTGAACAATGGCGGCGCGGGGCGTGCTATGTTCCGAAAGCGATTGTCCAGCGGCAAAAGCGAAGAGCACGACGCGCGTGACGGAATTGGCAAAGAGCGTGCGACTGACGACGCCGTTTTCGGCGAAGACCGTCTCGCTGGTGAGTGAGGTCTGGACAACTTGATCGACGGGAAAAACAGGTTTTTCGGCCATGCGGTCAATTTAGCCCTTTGCGGCGCGGGCGTCGTTGATGCCGGTCAAGTTTTCAGGCGGGTGGCTGTTTACCAAACCGATTTATACGTCGTTGGCGGGCGTGATGCGTCCGTACAGTTCGCCCAATTCCCGTAGGTACGTGCTGCTGTCGAGGTAAAGGCGGCCGAGTTGTTCGGGGCGGAAACGCCATTGCCAGTTGCCGGCGGCAACGCCGGGGCTGTTGAGGCGGCCTTCCGACGCGAGACAGAAGAAGTCTTGCAGCGCAATAATGGCGAGATTGCACGGCGACGAATAAGCGGCGCGGATAAAATCCCAACCGACCTCGTGACCACTGATGCGGAAATAACGGCGCACGTGATCGCGGACATTTTCGGGCGCAGAACGATACCAGCCGAGAGTGGTATCGTTGTCGTGAGTTCCCGGATACACGACACTGTTGGTGTGGTGATTGTGCGGGAGGTAAAGATTGTCGGCTTTGCCACCGTAGGCGAATTGAAGGATGACCATGCCGGGGAGTCCAGTGGCGTCGCGCAGATCGAGGACAGAAGGCATCAGGTCGCCGAGATCCTCGGCAATGAGACGCGCATCGGGCATGGCCGCCTTTACCGCGGCAAAGAAAGGCAGGCCCGGGCCGGGGAGCCATTTGCCGGTACGGGCTGTCTCGGCGGAGGCGGGAATGGACCAGTACGTGTCGAAGGCGCGGAAGTGGTCGATGCGAAGGACGTCGCAGAGTTCGAAATTGGCACGAAGGCGACTGAGCCACCATTTGTAACCATCGGCAGCATGCGCGGCCCAGTCGTAAAGCGGGTTGCCCCAGAGCTGTCCATCGGCCGAAAAATAATCGGGAGGAACGCCGGCGACGGCCAGCGGGCATCCGGTGGTTTGGTCGATTTGGAAAAGTTGGGGATTGGCCCAGACGTCGGCGCTGTCGAGAGCGACGAAGATCGGCGCGTCGCCGATGATTTCGATGCCGCGTTTGCGGGCGTTGGCCCGAACCTCCTGCCATTGCCCAAAGAAAAGATACTGACAGAAGGCGTAGGCCTCGGCCTTGGCGGACACGCCTTCGGGCAGGGTGGCGCCTTGTGCGAGTTTAAAGAAGCGGAATTCGGCCGGCCAGTCCCACCAGGGCTGCCCTTTGTGGCAATCCTTGAGCGCCATAAAAAGCGTGTACGGCGCGAGCCAGTCACGATGCTTTTTCTGAAAATCGGCGAAGTCGCCATAGGGCTGGGCGGGGGCGCCGGGCGCGTTTTTTAAATTTTGAAACGCCCTGAACAGAACCGGCCACTTCGTGACGTACAACCAACCGAAATCGACATGATCCTGCGGCAGGGCGCGGAGTGGGCTGAGATCGGCGTCCGTCAGCAATCCGTGGTTTTTGAGCGCCTCAAGATCGATCAGGTACGGATTGCCGGCGAACGAGGAAAAGCATTGATAAGGCGAATCACCGTAGCCGGTCGGTCCGAGCGGGCAGACCTGCCAGTAGCGGAAACCAGCGGATTGGAGGAAGGCCAGCCACGCATCGACCGCGCCGTCGAGCGAGCCCACGCCATAGGAACCGGGAAGGCAGGTCGGATGCAGCAGCACGCCAGCAGCACGTTCAGTCAGCCAGTCGAACAACGGAGCAACAACGGATCTTTTTCGCGGCTCAAGTTTGGTGGTGTCGCTCATGGTTTGTTGGTAGGATCGCGTAGCTAGGATTTGCAGAAAGCAAATAACAGACTGGGATTAACCGCAAGCTGGCAGACGGCGGTGTATGGTCGTACTTTGTGCCGTAATTTCGAGGTGGAATTTGGCCAGATTTGCGGTCGAATATCCCGCATATTATGAAGGCAGTTATTTTTCTGGGCCTATGGGTTTCCTTGGTCGGTAGTACTGGTTGTGCAGTAGCAAAGGACGAGATCGCTGTCGTTTTACCTCCTTCTCCCACATCTGAAGAGCGTATATTTGCAGACACAATTCTAACTGCATTCAAGCGGAAGGATCCAGCGCTGCTCACAGAGATTTCCCACTGGAAATCGTCGGAAGGCAAGCCGACCTTTTTTGCGGAGTTTTATGGCGAGTTGCTTAAACGAGGCTGCAAAAAGCTCACCATCGAGCGGGTCGATCCCAAACTCGCCACGGAGCGAATTGAAAACAACGAACGAATCCGAGAAAGTCTGCCAGTAAGCTGGGTTCTTGTGGTCTATCATTCCACAACGGCCAGTATTTCTACTGATATGAACGCCGGGCTTGATGAGGGGATCATCAAGTTGACAACTTCCTCCGTCGTTAAAGAGAGCGAGAAATAGCGTACGCGTTATACCCCCGCTTCGACCTGGGCGTGGTGGAGATTGCGCCAGCGGGCGAGGATGCGGCGGTACATTTCGTCCGGCGCGAGGCCGTTGGCGGCGCGCAGGGTCGCGACGTCGGAACCGTGTTCGATGAACTTGTCGGGCCAGCCGATGCGTTCGACGGCGGTCGTGCATTCGCCTTCTTGCAGCGCTTCGAGCACGCCGCTGCCAAAACCGCCAGCGAGGACGTTGTCCTCAAGTGTGACGAGCAGTGGAACGACGGCGGCCTGGCTAAGCAGGAGTTCGCGGTCGAGTGGTTTGGCAAAGCGGGCATTGACGACGCCGACGGACAGATGCTCCTCGGCCTCGAGGCGCGCGGCGAGCTTGAGGGCTTCAGCGACCATGGGTCCGAGCGCCCAAAGGATGATATTGGATCCTTGCTTCAACACTTCGGCCTGGCCGATGGTTAGGGTTGCGGGCTGGGCTTTGATCGGCGCGCCGGTGCCGGCGCCGCGTGGGTAGCGGATGAACGCGGGCGAGTCCTGCCGGAGGGAAGTGTGGAGCATGTCGACCAGTTCGGCTTCGTCCTTCGGCTGCATGACGATGGTGTTGGGTACGCAGCGGAGGTAGGAAAGATCGAAGAGGCCGTGGTGGGTCGGGCCGTCGTTGGGTGAAAGGCCGGCGCGGTCCATGCAAAACGTCACGGGGAGATTTTGCAGACAGACATCGTGAATGATTTGATCGAAGCCGCGCTGGAGGAATGTCGAATAGATCGCGACGACCGGGCGAATGCCCTTGGTGGCGAGGCCGGCGGCGAAAAGCACGGCGTGTTCCTCGGCGATGCCGACATCGAAAAATTGCTTCGGGCAGGCGGCGGCGAGGTGGTGCAGGCCGGTGCCGCTGGGCATGGCACCGGTGATGCCGACGATGCGGGCGTCTTCCTTGGCGAAACGGGCGAGTGATTGGCCGAACACGTCCTGGTAATTGGGAGGCGTTCCGGGCGCGGAGGCTTTGCTCTCGCCGGTTTCGGGATTGTAGGGGCTGGCGCCGTGAAATTTTTCCGGGTGCTCGATGGCGGCGGGCAGACCGCGGCCTTTTTTCGTGAGCACGTGAAGAACGACCGGAACGTCGGAGCTTTTGGCAAATTCCAGATTCTTGGTCAGCTCTTCGAGATTGTGGCCATCAACCGGTCCGAGGTAACGCAGGCCAAATTTTTCGAAGAGACTGGAGCTCACAAAAAAGTCTTTCGTCTCGCGTTTCCATTTCACCCACATGCGGTGCATGTCATGGCCGTGGGGAAGGCTGGTGAAAAACTTTTCGAGGTCGTGGTGGACCTTGTTGTAAGTCGGATTGGTGGAAAGTTTGTTGAGGTATTTGGCGATGGCGCCGACATTCTTGGCGATCGACCACTCATTGTCGTTGAGGACGAGGATGAGACGCTTGGTCGACGCGACGACGTTGTTGAGCGCTTCGAGGGTAATGCCGCAAGTGAACGCAGCGTCGCCGCAAACCGCGACGACGTGTTCGTGGGTGCCGCGGAGATCGCGCGCGGTCGCCATGCCGAGGGCGGCGCTGAGGGCGGTGCCGGCGTGTCCGGCACCGAAACTGTCGTGGGCGCTTTCGTTGCGGTAGCTGAAGCCGCTGATGCCTCCGGTTTGGCGTAGCTTTTTGAAACCATCGCCATTGCGGCCCGTGAGAAGCTTGTGAACGTAGCTTTGATGGCTGACGTCGAAAACGAACTGGTCGTCGGGTGTGGAGAAAACGCGATGGAGCGCGAGCGTGAGTTCGACGACGCCGAGATTTGGGCCGACGTGCCCGCCATTTTTCGCGGTGACCGCAATAATGACGTCGCGGATTTCCTGGGCGAGGCGGGTCAGTTGGTCGGGCGTGAGGCGCTTTACGTCAGCCGGTCCCTGAATCGTATCGAGAAGGCGCGAAGGAGCTGGCATGGCGTTGGCGGAGGCGGAAGACGAAGAATTCATCGAGCGGTGAGCTGCGTGATAGTAGACGGTGGCGCGGGTGGCTCAGCGGTCGCGTTCGGCGGTCGGAAAAGTGGTGAAGGCGATGCCGTCTTTTTGTTTTTTGAGCAGCTCAATTTTCATTTCGGCATCTTTGAGACGTGTTTCGCAAATTTTCAGAAGTTTATTGCCCTCTTCGTACTTAGCGAGCAAGTCGGCCAGCGGCACGTCGCCGGATTCCATGGTGTCGACGATGGTTTCGAGCTGGGCGAGGGCGTCTTCGAAGGAAAGTGATTTGTCGGGCTTGGCTTCCACGCGCCCAATCTGTGCGGAGAGTGCGGCTTTTCAACAAAACTTTGGAAAAGGCATGAGGCGAATCACGGGAGTGAGATGGTGGACAAAGTTTTGCGTTGGCCCGGATCGGGAAGTCGCTGCACAGTTGGGGCATGGTTTTAACGATTGTTGTCGCCCTGATAGTGCTGCGTCTCGCGGCCGAAATAGTTCTGAGCTTGCTGAATTGCGCCGAGGCGCGCAAAAACGCGGCCAAGCCGCCGGCGGCGGTGGCGGCCATCACAGATGAAGCGAGCTATGCAAAATCCGTCGAATACACGCTGGCCAAGGGGCGCTTTGGCCGGATCGAACTCGTGTGGGATTCCCTCGTGCTCGTAGTCGTGCTGAGCTGCGGCCTGCTGCCTTGGTTGTATGCGAAGTTTGCTCCGATTTCGCCGACGGGTGTTTGGGACGACGCCTTGTTTTTGATCGCAACAGGGCTGCTGCTCGGCCTGCCGTCGCTACCGCTCGATTGGTGGGGACAATTTAAACTGGAGGAGAAATTTGGATTCAACAAAAGCACTCTGGGCTTGTGGATCAGCGATAAGATCAAAGGCATGGTGCTGGGCCTGGCGATTGGTTTTCCGCTGCTTTGGGCTCTGCTGTCACTTGTGCGGCTGGCCGGTAGCACCTGGTGGATTTGGGGCTTTGCGTTGGTTTTTGTTTTTCAACTGTTGATGCTGGTACTCTACCCGAAACTGATTTTGCCACTCTTCAACAAACTCACGCCGCTGCCGGAGGGCGATTTGCGCAAGCGGCTGTTGGAACTGTCGGAGCGGACCGGGTTTCGCGCGTCGACGATTCAAGTGATGGACGGCAGCAAACGCTCCGGACATTCGAACGCGTTTTTCACGGGCTTCGGAAAATTCCGTCGTATTGTGCTTTTCGATACATTGATCGAACAGCTCAAGCCGGAGGAACTCGAAGCCGTGCTGGCGCACGAAGTCGGCCACTATAAACGCGGGCATATCCCGAAAACGATTGCAGTGAGCGCGGTGATGATGCTGGGCGCGTTTGCCGCCATCGCGTGGCTGGCGCAGGCGCCCTGGTTCAATACGGCGTTCGGTCTACCTGCGGGGGAAATCGCGCCAGCATTTTTGCTCTTTGGCCTGCTGAGCGGTTTGGCGACATTCTGGTTCACACCGGTCGGGAATTATTTCTCGCGAAAGCATGAATACGAAGCCGACGCTTTTGCACGCGAAGCGGTGGGCGGCGCGGGACCGATGATCGGCGCGCTCCATGTGCTGGCGAAAAAAAACCTGAGCAATCTCACGCCGCATCGCTGGTTCAGCGGGTTTTACTATTCGCATCCGACGGTGGTGGAACGCGAGGAGGCTCTACTCGCGGCGAAATGAAATTCGGAATGGCCACAAAAAGCACAAAAGGCACAAAACACTTCAGCGGGCGGGCTTGGCCGGGGATTGGCTATGTGTGGTTGTTGTTGTTTGTTTGGACGGCTTTAAAGGCCGAAACTATCACCATCGCTACGTATAACGTGCAAAACTATGGCCTTGCCGATCGCATGGTCGAAGGGACGTTCAGACAGGCGTATCCGAAACCGGAGACAGAGAAAAAGGCGCTGCGCGCGGTGATTCGCACCCTCGATGCCGACGTGATCGCATTGCAGGAAATCGGCCCAAAGTCGTTTTTGGAGGAATTGCAACGGGACCTTGCGGCCGACGGCGTAAAGTACCCCTACGCGGAATTGTTGGAAGCTGCCGATGAGGAACGGCACGTGGCGATTTTGTCGCGGCGGCCCTTTGCTTCCGTGGGACGGCACACGGACCTGACATTTTCATATTTTAAGACGAAGGAGCCGGTGAAACGAGGTCTGCTCGAAGTGCGTTTCAAAATGGAAAGTGGCGAGCTCACGCTGTTCGTCGTGCACCTGAAAAGTCGTTTCACCGATCGGGACGACGATCCGCTTTCGGCGCAACGTCGGCTCGGCGAAGCGGTGGCAGTGCGCGATCGTGTGCTGAAACTTTTCCCAGAACCAACGAAAGCGCGGTTTATCTTGATGGGCGATTGCAACGACAGCGGTGCCAGCCGGCCATTGCGCTCCCTCATGAAACGCGGCGAGGCGGAGATTTTTCAGCGCGTGCCCGCGACGGACAGCCGGGGCGAAGTCTGGACGCATTTTTATCGAAAGGAGCAGACCTACAGCGCTGTCGATCACGTGTTGATTTCGCCGGCGCTGAAAACGGCGGTGGTCACCGGAACGGCCACAATTTGCGATTCGTCTGAGGTATTGGAGGCGAGCGATCACCGGCCGGTGGTGGTGAAACTCAAGTGGGAAAAATAGAGGGCGCTGTAGCGCGGCGCGCCACTGGGATTCGGTATTTTGCCGGATGACGAGTTTGTTACGTAATACGTGACAAACATCGCGAGCCTAGAGCACATACGATAAAACTATAGTCGTAAATCGGTATTACAAACCGAGCTGTCTTCGTAGGGCGCAGTCTTGCTACGCCCTTTCTGTGGCAAAGCCAAACCGGGCGCAGCAAGACTGCGCCCCTACACCCGGAGTAGTGCGGTGATGACATTTTTAAAAATGCTCTAGAAGGCCGGAGATAAGAGCGGTTTGTCGGATTCGTTTGATTTGGGCGCAAAAAAACCGGCTCCTTGCGAGAGCCGGTTTCGGGAATTATTTTGTCGATGTTTAGTTGACCGTGATCGGGACGTGCAGCTCTTTCACGCCGGGGCCCTTAATGAAGAGGGTGCCTTTGCCGGGACGGCCGCCTTCAATGGTAATGGTGGTCGTGTTGTTGCCCTGCGGGATGATGACCTCGGGCATGATCACGCTCTCGGGAACGTCGGTGGTGACGTCAATGAGCAGACCGCCAGCGGTTGCGGCGACAGGAGAGGTAAAGGTGAGCGGAGCTTTTTCGCCGCGGCGCAACGTGATCGCGGTGGGCGAGACGAGCAGGCCGCCCGCGTTAGGAGCCGAGAAGCCGGTGCTGGACAGGTCGCTGCCGACCGGACCATCGATGCGGAAAGTGCCGACGGGCGTCTGGCTGGTGCCGCTGCCGATGGACACGCGGTAGTTGCGATTGGCGTCAAGACCGGGAACGTAGAACCCGATGGAGCCGGCCGATTCGAAGACGGTGCGGACGGGAGTTTCGTCGAAGTTGATGATGTCGTTGGGCGTGAAACCGCGACCGCTGATGCGAACGAGCGCGCCGACGGGGCCGCGATTGGCTTCGATCGAGACGATGTAGCGGCTCAGGATCTGCGAGCGTTGCAGCGGCGTGTAATCCTCGCGGGAGGAAGTCAGGCCATTGGAACGTTGGATCTGGTAGTTAGTTTGGATATAGTAAACGAGTTCGTTGCGGCCGGCGGGAACTTGATAATCGACTTCCCAAATGTCCTGGCCGAGCGGGCTCTTCTTGAGCGCGATACTTTGGCCATCGATGACGAGCATGGGAACGACGGTGCCCGGCACGTAATCGGCATCACGGGGGTTGACGCGCGCGGAAATCGTATAGATTTGCGACGGATTTTCCGGGAAGGTCGACGGCGTCAGATTGGTGATCGAGGCTGTGTAGCAGCCCGTCAGCATGAGGGAGAGGGCGGCGCCCAACCCGAGGAAGATTCGTCTCGCGTGAGAGAAGCGGTTGTTTTGCATTGGGATTTTCCGATTAAAAAATCACTGTGAAGGCAATATAAACTTATGCGGCTTGGCAATGAGCGAAATTAAAAACATGCAGACCCTAGCGCCAGTCAGAAATGCACTGGGGTTGTACGTGCATGTGCCTTTTTGTGCAAGGACGTGCGATTATTGCGCCTTTTATCAGGTTGCGCCCACGGCGGCGATGGTTCGCGAGTACCTCGAGGGCGTCGCCCGGGAGGCGGAATTGGTTAGGTGGATCCAGCCGGTGGATACGATTTTCTGGGGCGGCGGCACGCCGGGATTGCTGGCGCCAGCGGACTTGCGACGTTTGGGCGAGACGGTGAAGACGCGTTTTGGCGGTGTGCCGTCGGAATGGTCGGTGGAACTGGCGCCGGGTTCGGTCACCGAGGCGCGGCTGGCGGTTTTGCGGGAATTAGGTGTCACACGTGTTTCGATGGGCGCGCAAAGTTTTCAGCCAAGTTTGTTGGAGGCATTGGGCCGGCCGCACACGCGGGAACAAATTTTGCGGGCTTACGAACGGATACGCGCGGCGGGTTTCATCAACGTGAATATCGATCTCATGTTTGCCGTGCCCGGGCAGGACGAAGCCTCGTGGCTGGAGGATGTGCGCATGGCGGTCGATCTCGCGCCGGAGCATCTCTCCACCTATTGCCTAACCTTTGAAGAGGATACAGCGCTTTGGGTGAAACTGTCGCAGGGCAAAGTGAAGCTCGATTCCGAGCGCGAGGCGCGGCTCTACGAAAAAACATGGGAGCAACTCGACGCTGCGGGTTACGCGCAGTACGAAATTTCCAATTTCGCCCGGCGAGGTTATTCGTGCCTCCACAATTTGAATACATGGCGCATGCACGAGTGGGTTGGTCTTGGGCCGGCGGCTTCGTCGCAATATTCGGGTTGGCGGGGCACCAATATCGACGACCTGGCAAAGTGGAACGAGCGGCTCGCCCGCGGCGAACGAGCCACGGAAGATCGTGCGGAAATTACACCGGCATTGCTGGCTGAAGACGCAATCGTGTTTGGCCTGCGCATGAACGAAGGCGTGGACCTGACGGCGTTGCGTGCGCGTTTTCCGCAGGCGCCATGGAACGCCATGGACGAATTTGCGGCGCGGTTAACCGCGGAAGGATTGGCCAAGTTGACCAACGGTCAACTTGCACTGACCTTGCGCGGCCGGCTCATAGCTGATGCGATCGGCGCCGAAGTAATGACTACAATGGATCGCGAGACTTCCGTATGACGAAACTATTCCTATCGGCCATGATGTTGGTAGCGCTCGCGACGATGGCGCAGGCGCAGCGCGTCGAAATCGTCTGGCCCACGCCGAACACCGCTTATCTGGAGGGCAAGCCGCTCTCGGAATTCATTCAGCCGACGGCCGCGGGCGAACCCGAGTCGGGACTCTTTGGCTGTCGACGCAGCAGCGGCCGGCAGTTTCACGAGGCGCTCGATTTAAAACCGTTGCGACGCGATCGGCGTGGCGAGCCCACCGATCCAGTTTTCGCCGCCATGAGCGGCGTGGTCCACTACGTCAGCCGCAGCCCGGGCAACAGCAATTATGGGCGCTACGTCGTGTTGGAGCATCCCGATGCCGAGCCGGCGATTTACACGCTCTACGCGCATTTGGCGGAGATCGCACCAGAAATTGCAGTCGGAGGCGTGGTGACGCGCGGCCAGGTTCTTGGCGTAATGGGCCGCAGTTCGAGCGAACAGGCGATTCCGCGCGAACGGGCTCACTTGCATTTCGAAATGGGCGTGATGCTCTCGCGCGATTTCCAGAGCTGGTACGACTGGAAAAAATTCGGCAACCGCAACCCGCACGGACTTTACAATGGCATGAACCTGCTCGGCTTCGATCCGTTGGAATTTTTCGACGCCTACCGGTCGCGGCGCGTCGATACGTTTCGCGGGTATTTCGCGCAAATGAAGACGGCGGTGCGCCTGCGCATCGCCACGCAACGCGTTCCGGATTACGTGCAACGCTATCCATCGCTCATCTCCAAGCCGCTTCCACCGGATCAACTGGTCGGAGGTTGGGAGGTCCGTGTCAACGAAATGGGCCTGCCATTCTCCTTCACGCCGCTCTCGCCGATGGAGATGATGAGCGTTGGTTCGGGAACGGTGCAGATATTGGAGGCCAACGAAGCGATTTTAAAACAACACCGCTGCAAATCCCTCGTCTTTGAAAAGCGCGGCTCCTGGGCCATCGGCCGCGATTTGCAAGAAGTGCTGCAGCTGGTGTTTGGGTTGAGGTGAGCCAGCTTCGGGCATAGGCCAACTGAACAAGCAGTTCACTCAAGCTTAAGTGATTTCAAGAATGTGGCAGACTCCGAGCCTGTCAGCTTGGATTTTTCCTTTGCGATGATCGTAATTCCGTAAGTGATCTGTTCGATCTGTATCATCCAATTCGAATAAAATAACTCTCCGTTTTCTGACTTCAGAGAAGTCACTAACTCGGCGGCGTCGTGATCAGCCAGTTTCTTAATTTGGAATGAAATCTTTTGGGTAAAATTTTCTGATAATCCCCGTGCCCACTCCTCAGCATTCTCTCGAAAGGTAGGTTTAGCCTCGGGCATAGGGGCGTCGATGACTGTGAAAATGTATACTAAAGCGACGGATTGATTTTCTGCTGACCAAATTCGTACCGCGGGATTCCCTTCGTGGAGAACTGGGGCCGTCCATCCTGCTTCATCAGGAAATGAAATCTTGAACTTGGGTTTTTCGCTAGAAACGTCTTTTGCCTGAAGGCCGATTGTAAACGCTAGTAAAACACAAATAATATATTTCATGTAGTTAGGCGTAAGGACTTGTTCGCTAAAGCTTATCGCTTGCTCCAATCCAGCATGCGCTGGATGGGGGCGAGGGCGGCGGTGCGGGTTGGCTCGGGGACGTCGATGGCAGGGCTGAGGGTTTTCAAGGCGTCGCGAACTTTTTCGATCGTGTTCATTTTCATGAAACGGCAGTCGTTGCAGGCGCAGGTGTCGGTCGGGCCGGCGATGAAGGTCTTGTCGGGAACCTCGCGTTGCAGGCGGTGGAGCATGCCGCTTTCGGTGACGACAATGATGCGTTTCGCGGGCGTCTCCTTCGCAAATTTCACCATGAGTTCGGTGCTGCACACTTCGTCGGCGAGGTCGCGGACGGCTTGCACGCATTCGGGGTGCGCAACGATGGGCGCATCAGGAAACTGAATACGGGCCTTTTCCAAGGCCTGCACGGTGAAGAGCACGTGCGCGTAACAGCTGCCGGGCCAGAGTTGCATCTTGCGCTTGGTTTTCTGCGCAACCCATTGGCCGAGGTTTTGGTCGGGGACAAAAAGAATTTCGCGGTCGGCAGGAACCTGATTGACGATTTTGACGGCATTGCCGCTGGTGCAGATGACGTCACTCAACGCCTTCACGCCGGCCGAGCAATTGATGTAGGCGACGACGTAGACGTTGGGATTTTTCGCTTTGTAGGCGGCGAGTTGTTCGGCCGGGCATGAGTCGGAGAGCGAGCAGCCGGCGGCGAGATCGGGGATGAGGACGGTGCGGCCGGGATTCACGATCTTGGCCGTTTCGGCCATGAAGTGGACGCCGCAGAAGAGGATGACGTCCGCCTTGGCCTGCTGAGCCTGGTAGGAGAGGCCAAGCGAATCGCCCACGAAATCGGCGATGCGCTGGATCGGCTCGATTTGATAATTGTGCGCGAGAATGACGGCGTTGCGCTCCTTTTTCAGGCGGAGAATTTCCTCCTGAATGACGGAAAGTGGCGCGGGTTCGCGGCGCGGTGCGGCGATGACGGGTTCGTAGTTAAGGACGGCAGGCATGTCGATTGAGTCACAAATTTCACGCAAAAGAGCGTGAATGCAAAGAAGAAGATTTTTTGTGCAGCTGCCGCTAGACCGCGACGTCGGCGCTGGGGAATTTCTGGCGAACGCGTTCGCGATAGAGCAGGTACAAGCCGGAACCGATGACGATGAGGCCGCCGACGATCGTCCAGCGATCCGGGCTTTCGCCGAAAACCGTCAGGCTGAATGCGGTTGCACCGATGATTTGCGAATAGAAAAACGGTGCGAGCACGGAGGCCGGTGCGTGTCGGTGGGCGAGAATGAGCAGCCAGTGGCCGAACGCACCGAGCAGACCCAAACCAATCATCAGAAGCCATACGAGCGCGCTGTCGGGTGTTTTCCAATAGAAGAAGAGCAGGGGCGAAACGAGCACCGCGCCGAAAACGCTGGTGTAGAACATCGTGGTTTCGGAGGAGTCGGTTTTCGCGAGCTGGCGGGTGATGATGAGATAGAACGAATTCGAAACGGCGGCGGCCAGCGAGAGCAGCACGGCGGGTTGCAGTGCTTGGCCAAACGGGCGTGTTACGATAAGCACACCAGCGAAACCGACCAACACAGCGATCAGACGGCGCGGTCCGATTTTTTCGCCGAGCATTGGCCCGGCGAGCAACGCGGTCATGAGCGGCGCAGAAAAGTTGATGGCGGTGACTTGGGTGAGCGGCAAATAGCGCAGGGCGATCCAGCAGCCTATGGTCATGCCGATCAAAGTCAGCGCACGTACGATTTGCAGCACGGGTTTTTGCGTCCGAAGGATCCCGGGCTTGGTTTTGGGGTTAAGAAAAAAGCCCACCACGACGAGGGTGACGAGGTAGCGCATGCCCGAGGTTTGCAGGGGATTAATGTGACGCGCCAACCACTTGGCAGACGCATCCATGCAACAGAAGCAAACGATCGCACCCATCAATATAAGAATGCCCGTCAAGGGACGGGAGGCTTGCGTGGTGGCGATCGTGGCAGCTGGCTTGGCGAACATGGGCGAACACGATGGGGAGCCGGCGTTTTTTATCCAATCAAATGCTAGTTTTCGTCAGCTAGCAGTTGATGGAATGAGTGTTGTGGTCACGAGAGCCGCACGAGAGGGCGGCGTTTCGGCGTGGCCGAGATTCGAGGCAAATTCGGCCGACGTGGAAGTCGGCTTTCCCTTTGTCGATCAAATCGCTCGTTTGATTTCGCGGCTTAGGAAAGGCTCGCGAGCAAGGCGCGGATTTCTCGTTCGGGTTCCTCGTGCTGTTGTTCAACGGCGAGGCGCAGGGCATCCTGGAGTTGCAGGCGCGCTTCGGGATTGCGGCCGAGTTCGAGCAGGATTTTGGCGAGAAGGATCCGCGGCATCATCCAATCGGCTTTTTTGCGGACGCAGAATTTATATTGCTCAACCGCATCGAGGTACCGGTGTTCGGTGACGAGAGCTTGCGCGAGGCTGAAGCGGAAAAGCTCATTGTCCGGCTGTTGTGCAACGAGGCGGGCGAACGTGTCGGAGCGTTTTTCTTCGCCCATATGGCAATTGGTTAAACTTGGTCGACGACCACGAGCACGGCGGTGGCGTTGTCGAGTCCACCGCGCACGTTGGTGAGTTCAATCATGTCGTGGAGGATATCGGCCGGAGGATCGTTGCGAGCAAGATGTTCGGCGAGTTCTTCTTCGCGAAGGAGGCGGGTGATGCCATCGCTGCAAAAAAGGTAACGGTCCTTCGGCATCACGGTGCGGGTGGCGACGTCGACTTCAAGCGGTGTGGACTGGCCGATGCAGCGCGTCAGTGCATTGCGATGCTGTTCGTTGACCCAGATGAGTTCGCCTTTGGCGCGACGGGCTTTGGCTTCGTTTTCGACCGAATGATCGAGCGTGAGGCATTCGATGTCGCGTCCGCGCAGGAGATAACAACGGGAATCGCCGACGTGGGCGAGGCGGAGTTTGCCGTCGCGAAAAACGCCGTAAGTCAGGGTCGAACCAATTCCAAAATGGGGACTAAGACGAAAGCCGAGCTGGGCGACAGCGTGATTCGTTTCGAGGGTGATAAGTTCGAGGTCCGGTGGATTGCTGGAATTGCGGATGAGTTTTTTAATCAGATCCACCGCGCATTGAGCAGCTTCGGCACCGCCGGGCAAACCGCCCACACCATCGGCTACCCCGAAAAGGCACAACGACTCCTCGCAAAGGAGGCGGTCTTCATTCTGGCGGCGGATTCGGCCGATGTCGGTAAGGGCGGCGCTGCGAAGTTGCATGAATTGGTATTAAGGGAGGACGCTAAGGGGCTATCGGCTCAACCGAAAGGCTTAAATAGCTCTTCGCGCGTTTCCCGTGTGATTTTTTCGAAGTTTTCCTTGGGCAGGCAGTTGAGAAAAAACCGTCCGTAGGGTTTGGCGAGCACGCGGGAATCGAGAACCGTCACGACGCCCCGGTCGGTTTTGGTGCGAATGAGCCGGCCAATGCCCTGGCGAAACTTAATCAAGGCGTCGGGCAAAGTGAGTTCGTTGAAAGGGTTGCCGCCTTGGTCGCGAATCCACTCGGTGCGCGCTTCCAAAACCGGATGCGAGGGCACTTCGAAGGGCAGGCGGGTCACAATCACCTGCGAAAGGGCGTCGCCCGGCACGTCGATTCCTGTCCAAAAACTGTCGGTGCCAAAAAGAACGGCGTTGCCGACCGCGCGCATTTTGCGGGCGAGCTCGGTGCGGGAGAAATCTCCGCCTTGCATCAGAAAAGGGCGGCGGGCTTTGGCAAAATCGACTTCGAGCGCATCGGCTACCTGCCGCATGTCGCTATAACTGGTGAATAGCACCAAGGAACCGCCCTTGTTGCGCAACGTGCAAAACCGCACGTAGTCGATCAGCACATCGAGCGCGAGGCGGGCGTCGCGCGGCGAAGGCAACGGCACGTCACCGGCGACGTAGATGCGCATCACGCGTTCGAAATCGAACGGAGATTGTACCACGGACGAGCGCACGTCTTCCGCTCCCACGCGGTGTTGAAACGGCTCGATTCGTCCGCCCATCGCGAGGGTTGCGCTCGTGAAAAGGACGGAAGTCTGACGTTGCAGCAGCTCTTCGCGCAAATAGGGCGCGACATCGATCGGCGCGCTGCGCAACGTGACAATCGTCTGGCGTTTGCCGGAGCGTTCGAGCCAGTAAACGTGTTTGTCGTCGGCGACGTGAAGAAATTGTCGCAGATTGGTTTGGTAGGTTTTGATTTTACCCGCCTGTTCGAGCAATTCGTCGCGTTCGCGACCATCGTCGAATTTGTCGGCGATGGTGCGCACCGATTTGATGAGTTTGACCAGCGGACCATCGAGCCACGGCTCGGCAAAACCCTCTTCGCGCACGCGGACGAGCGGCTGCTTGTCGAGGAGTTTCTCGGCGAGAAAAGTGTAGAATTGTTCGGAGGCATCGAGCGCATCGACCACGAGCTGGCGATCCGCAGGGGAACCAAATTTTTGGAGTAAACCGCGTTTTGTTTTTGGGTTGAAAAGATGTTTCAACATCCGGTCGGTGCCGTAGCTGCTCACGCGGAGTCCAAAGTGATCCGTGGCGACTTCGGGCACCGTCTGGGCCTCGTCCAGCACGACGAAATCGTCGGGAAACAACACGCCGCGCGCGCTGCCTTTTTCGGCGGCGCCGCCGGCGTTGATGTGCGCGAAAAGAAGCGAATGGTTGACGATGATGACGTTGGCCTGCCGCAGGCGCCCCCGGGCTCGCTGGTAGAAACATTTTTCGCAGTCGCAGTATTTGCGCGAGCAGCTGGATGAATCGGCATTGATGAGATCCCACACATCCTGCGAAACGGCGGGCACGAGTTCGTGGCGCAAGCCAGTGGTTGTGGTTTCGGCCCAGGCGGCGACGCGCTGAAGATCGTCGTGCTCGGGTGTGGCGAAGAGTTCCTGTTTGTCGCGCAGCGCGTGGGCGAGGCGCGTGGTGCAAAGGTAGTTCGATTTGCCGACGAGGACGGCGCTCTTGAAATCCTTGTAGCGGGCGAGTTCGGGCGCTGTGGCGAAGACGCGACGGCACAACGGAAGGTCTTTTGTTTCGAGCTGTTCCTGCAAGGCGATGGTGTGGGTCGAAACGATGAGCTGACGGCTTTGGTCGATGGCGTGGACAAGTCCGGGCAGAAGATAGGCGAGGGATTTGCCGACGCCCGTGCCGGCCTCGAAGAGCAACGGCTCGTCAGCTTTCATCGCGGCGGCGGTGGCGAGCGCCATTTGCTCCTGTTGCGGGCGATGCTCGAGGCTCAGACCATCCTGAAGCCAGCCACCTTCGGCGAAAATGCGCGCAGTCAGCTCCGGCGCACGCGAGGGCGGCGCAGGCGGAGGAGTTGGGCCATCATTAAAACCGATCATGACTGAGATTGAGTCTGATAACCATCGGTTTCATGCGAAGGAGCGCAATTGATATTTGCGCGGCATCGCGACTGCTCCATTTTGCGAGGATGTCTACGAAGTCAGATCCGAACGTCAACTGGGCTGAAACTCTCGCGCAATTTCTGAGCGAACAACCCGGCATTGAGGCCGTGCGCATTGACGCCGGCACCCGAAAAATCGCCGTGGCGACCCTCGGCGAAGTGGACTACGTGCAATTGCAGGCGCGACTGGCGGAAACGATCAAGGCCATCGAGGACAAGCTCGCCAGCGCGGCGGAAGTGCCCGCAGGTTTTGCGGTGCGACAGGAAGGCAAGCTCACGGAAATGGCCGGCCTGACCTGCTCGACCGCGGCCGCGATGTGGAAATGGCGCGAATACGAATGGCCGCCGATCAACGCGGAGATCGAGGAAATCGAGGAGCCGGAATGGCGGGAACTCGCAGCTTTCGCGGCGGTGTGCGGCGTATTTGGCATTGCGGGTTTTGTGGTGGAAAAAATGGGCGTCGGTCCGGCATGGTTGGCGCATGCGCTGTACGGCGTGGCGTTGATTGCCGGCGGCTGGGACGCCACGGTCGACACTTGGGAGAACATCAAGCAGAAGAAACTCGACATTCATTTTCTCATGTTGGCGGTGGCGGTTGGTGCGGTTTGCATCGGCGCCTGGGGCGAGGCGGTGTTGCTGCTGTTTCTCTTTTCGTCGTCCGGCGCAATGGAGGACTACGCGATGGACCGCACGCAGCGCGAAGTCGGCTCCCTGCTGAAAACCGCGCCCAAGCAGGCTACGGTGGTGCGCAACGACGGACGCGAGCAACTGGTGAAGATTGAAGAAATCGGCATCGGCGATCGCGTGCGGGTGAAGCCCGGCGAGGCGTTTGCGGCCGACGGCGTTGTTTCGAAAGGCAAAAGCGCGGCCGACGAATCCGCGATCACAGGCGAAGCGCGGCCCGTTGAAAAAGCGGTCGGCGATCAAGTGTTCAGTGGCACAATCAATCTCTGGGGCGCGGTCGATTTCGACGTGGCGCGTTTGCCGTCGGAAAGTACGCTGCAAAAGATCATCCGTCTGATTCAGACGGCGCAAAAACTTCGCGCGCCGAGCGAACGTTTCACCGACCGGTTTGGCGGCGGCTATACGTTCGTGGTCTTGGGCGTGTGCGCCGTGATGTTTTTCATCTGGTGGCTGGGCTTCCATGTTTCGCCGTTCACCAGTGTCGAAGGCTCGCGCTCGGCTTTCTACCGCGCAATGACGCTCCTCGTCGTCATGAGCCCGTGCGCGCTCGTGTTGTCGATTCCATCGGCCATTCTCGCGGCGATTGCGTGGGGCGCGAAGCACGGCGTGCTTTTCCGCGGCGGAGCGGCGATCGAAAAACTCGCCGAGATCAAAGTCGTGGCGCTCGACAAAACCGGCACGCTTACGACCGGCGAACTCGATGTGGTCGGTCACGAAAGTTATCCTCCTGGTCGCGAACATCAGGTGTTGGAACTGGCGTATGCGCTCGAAGTGAAATCGCAGCATCCGCTGGCTCGCGCCATCGTGCGCCATGCGAAGGCGAACGGTGTCAAAGAACTGGATACCGACGATTTTCAATCGCTCACCGGTCAGGGCGTGCGCGGCACGATCGATGGCGCGCAATGCTTGCTCGGCCGCCGTGAGTTGCTCGAAAGCGGTCCGCTGGCCGAATGGGCCAAGGCCTTGCCGCCCGCGCCGCCCGAAATGAGCGAGGTCTGGGTCATCGGCCGGGATTTGGTCGGTCGCATTCTCTTGCGCGACCAGATACGCGCGGAATCAAAAGAGGTTTTGACCAAACTGAAAGCCGCTGGGATTCGTTCGGTGATGTTGACGGGCGACCGTCGTCACGCGGCCGAAAGCGTGGCCAAGGAACTCGGTCTCGACGAAGTGCGCGCGGGTTTGACACCCGAAGGCAAAGTCGAGGCGATCCAGTCCTTCCGCGCTGGCGGCAAAAAAGTCGCCATGGTGGGCGACGGTGTGAATGACGCGCCGAGTTTGGCGGCGTCGGATGTTTCGGTGGCAATGGGCGCGCGCGGCAGCGATGCGGCTTTGGAGCAGGCCGAAGTCATCCTGATGCACGATCGAATCGAGAACTTTCTCGCGGCGTTGCGGCTGAGTCTGCGCGCCCGGACAATCATCAGGCAAAATCTCGCGATCTCGCTCGGTGTGGTGGTGCTGATGGCGATCGCGTCGATCTTTGGCATCGTACCGCTCGGCGTCGGTGTCGCCGCACATGAAGGCAGCACGGTCGTGGTTTGCCTGAATTCGTTGCGATTGCTCTTCGGTAAAAATCGCTGACGGTTCTGCTCGGAGGCGGATGCTTTGTCCAAAGCGATTTCGCGTCTGTTCTAGCGGCGCGCTTTTTCAGGCCTTGGCGTTGAGTTTCTGGCCAACTTTTTGCGCGCGTTCAGTGGCTGACGCTTGCTCTGCGGAATCGGCTTTGGCGAGCGGATCGATGGACGGTTGGTAAGCCACCTTGGTCGCAGCTTTGCTTTTGGCCTGCTCGGCGGCGCCGAAATTTGCGGTGTAACTCGGAGAATATGATGCGGTGCTGTTAACTTGCATGCGGGAAAAGTGCGAAGGTGTGCGCACATTTCCAATTTTTTCCACTGAGGTTGATTCCTCAGATTTGATAACAGGCGGCGTCTACGCCAAAGGCAGCGTGAGGCGCATCGTCGTGCCGGCGGGGCCGGTTTCTTGGAGCGCGATGTCGCCGTGGTGGCTGAGCAAAATGCGCTTCGCAATCGCGAGGCCGAGGCCGGTGCCGTCGGGGCGGCCGGAGAGGAACGAGTCGAAGATTTTTTCCCGCAGCGTTTCGGGCACGCCCCGACCGGTATCACGAATGTCAATACACACCACGCGTCCATTGGGCGCATCACCGGTATGGCACGAAACCGCGATTTCACCGCCGTCGGGCATGGCTTGGGTGGAGTTGATGAGAAGGTTGAGCAGGACCTGCTGGATCTGTCCTTTGTGAACGTCGACGACGAGCGGTTGCGAGGGATGATCGAAGCGAAGCGCGATTTTGCTCTGGGCGAGTTTCAGGCGGATCAGGATGAGCGTATCGTCGATGATATCGGTGATGGGCCAGCGTGAATGCAGACTCGACGGTGCTTTGGCAAAACTGAGCACGCGCGACACGATGGCTTCGAGTTGGTCGATTTTTTCGCTGATCACACGGACGTCGGTCTTGCGTGGATCGCCTTCGTCGAAATCCAAGCCGAGGTTGAAATAGAGAAGCTTGATGACGGTGAGCGGGTTTCGGATCTCGTGTGCGATTTCGGCGGCGAGCAGGCCCAAGGTGGTGAGCTGTTCGTTTTTGCGGAGGGATTCTTCGCTTTGGAAAACGCGGGTGTAGAGACGCGAGTTTTGCAGGGTGACGGCACCGAGGCTGGCGAGCGCGGCGATGAGGCGGCGTTCGTCGTTGTTGAAACGATGAATGTGATCGGTGAAAACGACGAGCACGCCGAGGACTTCCGACTCAAACGTGACAGGCGTCGCGAGCAGCGTGCGCAGGGCGGGATCGCGCGGAAGATCGAGGAGGTCGCGAAACTCCGGGCCTTGAATATTGGGAAATTCGAGCTGCTTGCGGGTGTGGATGACACCGGAAACGAAGCAGGAATCGGAAGGCAGATCCTGGCCGAGCACCTCGGAATTCGTGTTGGTGACGGAGGCTAGGCGGACAGATTGGTTCGGTTCGTTGTAAAGATAGAGGGCGCAGGCGCGGCACTGCATGATCTGGCGGGTGTCGCGGGTAAGAGCGTCGAAAAGTTCCTGCGGGCCGACCTTGGTGACGAGCGATTGGCCGATGGCAAGGAGGGATTCGAACTGGCGGGCTTTGTCACGCAAGTGACGCAGCTGCCAAAGGCGGGACATGACAGCGGTGGCCTCCTGCGAGCAAAGAATGAGGAGCTGGAGGTCGGCTTCGTTGAAGGCGCCGACAGTGTCCTGGTCGACGTTGATGACGCCAATGGTCTGGCCATTGTCTTCCATTGGCACCGCCATTTCGGAACGGACCTCGGTGCGAATGGCGATATAACGTGGATCGGCTTTGACGTCGGCGATGAGCAAGGGCTTGCCGTGGAAGGCAACCCAGCCGGTGATGCCTTGCCCGAGGCGCAGACCCACTTCATCCGTTTCAGGAGGGAGACCTTGCTGGACCTCGATTTCGAGTTTCCCTGTGTCGGGATTAAGCAGGGCAATGGAACCCGAGGCTGCGTGGAGCGTGGCGATGATTTCGGCAAGGATCGAGCGGAGGGCGACGCGGGGATCCTCCGTGCGGCCGACAAGCGAGCTGATGCGATACAGGACAGGAAGGGTGCGCGGATCAAAAGAGCCGGGCAACGGTGCGGCGGGCAAGGGCGGGACGGAATTGCCGGTCGGAGAATTTTCCACACCGGCGATATGAACGGAAAGCGCGGGCGAGACGAGGATTTCCTGCTGGTTGTCCGCCACCCATGTTCCATCCGATCGTCAATGGAGCGAAAACATAAAAACCAGAGTAACCTAATAGGTTACTTTGTCGGGATGAGGTTTCTCTGGTTTAAGAACGACTGTTTGTCGTTTTGCACGCTACTTCAGCGAGCGCCGCGACCGAAGAGGACGACGGGGAGGGTGGCGATCATGATTTTCAGATCGAGCCAGAGCGTCCATTGATCGATGTACGCGAGATCGAGGCGAACCCATTCGTCGAAGTCAGTGATGTCATTGCGACCGTTGACCTGCCAGAGACACGTAAGTCCGGGACGCACGCTGTGACGACGGCGATGGGCGTCGTCGCTGAATTTTTTAACCTCTTTCACAGGCAAGGGGCGTGGGCCCACGAGACTCATTTCGCCGCGAAGCACATTCCAAAGTTGTGGAAGTTCGTCGACGCTGTAGCGCCGGATGAAGCGGCCGATGGGCGTAATGCGCGGGTCTTTGGTGATTTTAAAGACGGGACCGGTCATTTCGTTGAAGGTGGCGAGACTGGCCTGTTCTTTTTCCGCGCCGGTGCGCATGGAGCGGAATTTGTACATGGTGAATGGTTTTCCATTCAGGCCGGCGCGGGTCTGTTTGAAAACGGCGGGGCCTTTCGAGGAAAATTTGATCAACGCTGCGATGACGAGAAGCGCGGGCCCGAGGAAAAGAAGCAGGAGGGCGGCGCCCACGATGTCGATGATGCGTTTGAACAACTGATGGCTGGGCCGAACCGGCTGCGCGTGATAGTGGATGACCGGTTCGCCGGCGAACCAGTCGACACTCATGCCAAAGGGGCTGCGCGCAAAAACGCCCGGGCGGACGATAACCGTGACCCCTTCGCGTTCGCAGGTGGAAAGAATCGGAAGCAGCCGGCCGGTATCGAGGCCCGCCAGATTGAAGACCACGGCGTTGATCGAGTAATCGTGGAGGATGGCGATGAGTTGTTCAATCGACTCGGAACGCGGATCGAATTCGCTGATGCTTTCAATTTGTTCGCGTTCGTCAGCGGAGAGAGCCTCGCGCAGAAGTCGATTTTCCTCGGGCACGCCGACCCAGAGAATGCGTTGACGGTACTGGCTGCGCGCACGTGAGGTCGCGGCAAAATGGAGGAAGAGTTCGTGGCGAATGTAGCAGAGAAGTCCGCCGCAGGTGCACGCCAGGATGATAACAGAACGCGCAAAGTCGGCCCTAAAAAGGAACAGGAGCAGCACCATCGCGATCGTCGCGAAGGTGATGGCGCGCATAACCAGAAAGATATTGCTCCACCGGGAAATCACGCGTTGTTGGTGATAAAATCCCTGCTTCGAAAGCGTCGCGGGGCCAATGACCGCGATGGAAGGGAGCAACCAAAGGTATTTGCTGAATTCGCGCAGCGGGGCCAATTCGAAGTAGGTAAACGAAAGGGACGCGCGCAAATAGTAGGCGCCGACAAGCGCGAGGATGAAGAGCAGTCCGTCGCTGATCTGCAAAAGTCGAATGCGGATCTGTCGAGTGGGTGTCAGCAAGGGCGGGGAAGCGGATGGTTATTGGTAGAGCTTGATGAACTTTTTCCCGCCCGGCTCGGTAAAGGTGATAACGCCCGGTTCGATCTTCACGAGTTTCAATTCGAGGCCGGGGTCGACCATGTCGCCTACATTGAAGAGACGGTCGTTGAGGATGACTTTGCTGCCCTTGTCGGAGATGCGGACGCTGGTGACGCGAAGACGGTCGATGAAGTTTTGAATTCGCGTCGCGTTGTTGACCGGAGCCGGCGCGCGCGGAGCGTAGATCGGAGGCAGCGCGGCGGGAGCGGGCTGGGCCGGAGCCGGCGCGGACGCAGCGGGCGGAGTCGAGTCGGGCGGAAGCGAAACGACGGGCGCCGTGGCGGTGGCAGCTGGTTTGGTGGCCGGGGCGGGCGCGGGAGCCGGCGTGGATTTGGCAGTGGCGGCGGGTTTTGTCGGGAACGAAATAGTGGGCGGCGGCTCGGCCGCTGCGACGGCGGACGCGGGAGGCTCGGCCTTTTCCGGCTCTGGCGTTGTGACCGGCGGGATTTCTCGTGTGGGAGCGACTGGAGGAGTCGGAGGCGGCAGGCTGGGCGTGGGAACGGCAACGGCGACTTGGAGCGGTGCGACTTGTTCGACTTGGGGCTTGGAGGAGACCGAATCGTTGCGTCCCATGGTGACGACGAGTCGCACGACAATGGCCACGGCGGCAATGCAGCCCAGGGCAATCCAGAAGGTTTTCTGTGCGCTGGAGCGCGGACGTCCGGACTCTGTTTCGTCGTCGCCGGAAGGATTGTAGCGAATGGACGAGACGCGCGGCCTGGTTTGGTTAGGCGTGGCGGGTTGTTCGGCAGGATCGATCTGCGGAATCGAATAATTGACAATCGGAGGGAGCGGAACGCGGCGCGGACCGGGTCCGCCGGTGGGTTTTAGAGGTGGTATGGGAAGTTGCGGCCGGTCGGGGGGCGGGGGTGGCGCCGGAATCTTGCGCTTTACGTCGTCGGGGTGTGGTTGCGAAATCGTGTCGGGGGCGGGCGGACGCGGTGGCGGTGCGGGAGGCGTTTGGGCCGCCGCTTCCTGAGCCCGTTTTTCCTGGGCTTTTTTTAGCGCGTCGTTGATCAGGCTCATCGCAGAGGGCGAAAGCGGTTATTCTTCGATCAGTTTCTTGAGATCTTTGACCGCACGGCGGACGTCCCAGTAATTTACCTCATCCGATTCACGAATAAAGGCGGAGAGGAGGGATTTATCGCAGAGATTATTGACCACACGGGGAATTCCCTTGGAGAAACCGTGGATTTTGCGCATGGCCGAGGCGGTGAACACCGGGCGGCCATTCCAGCCGGCGGTCGACATGCGGTGGTTGACGTAGTGGGCCAGTTCATACGGATCAAGCGGAGTCAGTTCGCAGTGAACGAGGATGCGCTGGCGGAGTTGACGGAGTTCGGGACGTTTAAGCACGGCTTTGAGCTCGGGCTGGCCGATGAGGACGATCTGCAAAAGTTTTTGCTGATCCGTTTCGAGATTGGAGAGCAGACGGATTTGTTCGAGGACCTCGAAGGAAAGATTTTGGGCCTCGTCGATGATGAGCACAATGTCGCGGCCGGCGGTGATGCGGCTGAGAAGCACTTTGTTCATCTGAAGCACGAGGTCGTGCGGGTTGTCGGCGGTGGTTTCCTCGCCCAGCTCATGGAGGATGGCGCGGAGCATCTGGTTTTCGTTGATGCGCGGATTGAGAATGAGCGCGGTGTCGAAACGGGCAGGATCGAGCTCGTTGAGGAAACGACGGCAGAGCGTGGTTTTGCCGCAACCGACTTCGCCAACGATTACGATGAAACCTTTGTGCTGCTCGACCCCGAATTTGAGGTGGTGCAGCGCTTCTTGGTGGGTGGGGCTGAGGTATAGGAATTTTGGATCCGGTGTGATGTTGAAAGGCATCTCATTGAATCCGTAGTAGCTCTTGTACATGTCGGTGGGGCATTTATTAACGATATCGGCGAAAGGCACGCAAAAATTGCGTAGGTACGTTTGGAACATCTACTTTTGAAACGTCCTTTACAAGCCTTGGGGTGAGTCGTTTATCTCCGGCATCCTCCATTGAACTTCCGCCGTCTGATCATCGTATTTTATCTGCTGCTGTTCCTGTGTCTCGCGATCGGCTCGGGGGTTTTCTTCCTACAGACACGTCGACAATACCAACAGCTGCTGAAAAACGAGGCGGAGAGCCGTCAATTGCTGGCGGAGGCGCAGTTGAAATTGCGTGAGCAGGAAAAAATTCTCGACCGCTTGCGAAACGATCCGGCCTTCGTCGAACTCGTGATCCGCCGCCAGCTCGGCTATGCGAAACCCGAGGAAATGATTTTCCGGTTTGAGTCGGTGGGCGAACAAGACCTGCGTCGCGACGATGGCGCGCGCAACCCGCGTCGTATCCCGTGATCCTGCAATCGCGCGCGGGAAATAGCATTGCCGCGGGGCCGGTGGCGTTTTTTCAATAACCCCTTTTCTTATCAGCAACATGGCCACACCTTCGATCATCGAAACGTTTCGCAACGCCGGACAGGGGCAGGTTTTCGCCTTCTTCGACCAACTCACACCGGCCGAACAGGAGCGCTTGCTGGCCGATGCGGCGGAAATCGATCTCGCGGAAATCGACCGGCTTTGCCGAACCTTGTTGGTTAAGGGCGCAGCCGCGGTGAATCTCGAGGGCATCACGCCGGCCCCATACGAGCCGCTTCCTGAAAACGGTGGCAACGGCTCCGAATGGGCTCGCGCGAAAGGTGCGGGCGAGGCGGCGTTGCGCGCGGGCAAGGTTGCGGCCTTCGTGGTCGCGGGCGGGCAGGGCACCCGGCTCGGCTACGACGGCCCGAAAGGCACGTATCCGGTTTCACCGATCAAGAAGAAACCGCTATTCCAGATTTTTGCCGAAAAGATCCGCGCCGCCGGCCTGCGTTACGGAAAACCGATCCACTGGTTCATCATGACGAGTCACGCCAACCACGTGGCGACCGAGACATTTTTCAAAGAGAATAATTTCTTCGGGCTCGACGCCGGCCGCGTGCATTTTTTCCGCCAGGGACGCATGCCCGCTGTGGACTTAAACGGCAAGATTCTCCTCGAAACGAAAAGCTCCATCGCGATGAGTCCCGATGGCCACGGCGGTTCGCTTCGCGCGCTGGAGCGCAGCGGCGCGTTGGACCTCATGAAGCGCGAGGGCATCGACACGCTGAGCTTTTTCCAAGTCGACAACCCACTGGTCCGCGTGATCGATCCGGCTTTCATCGGCTTCCACCTTTTGCGTGGTTCGGAAATGTCCAGCAAGACGGTGACCAAGGCCTATCCCGAGGAGAAAGTCGGCCACTTCTGCATCCAGAACGGCAAATTGATCGTCGTCGAGTACAGCGATCTCCCGCTCGAACTCCAGCGCGCGACCGACGCCCACGGGAAGCTCCGTTACCTCGCTGGCAGCATCGCTATTCACGCGCTCGATCGCGAATTCATCCACCGTATGGCGGCCGGAGGCGAAGGCGTGGCGCTGCCATTCCATCGTGCCGATAAAAAAATTCCCACCGTCGATGCCGCGGGCAATCCGGTGAAGCCTGAGAAGGCCAACGGTGTGAAATTCGAGATGTTTGTCTTCGACGCGCTACCATTTTCCCGGCAGCCGGTCGTGATCGAAACGCGCCGCGCCGACGACTTCAGTCCGGTGAAAAACGCCGAAGGCATCGATTCACCCAAAACCTGCCGCGAGGACCAAATGCGCCAGTTCGCCCGCTGGCTCAAGCTGGGCGGCAAACCCGTCGAGGTAGACCCAACCGGACTGCCGAAGATCGACGTCGAGGTGTCGCCGCTTTTTGGATACGACGAGGATTCGTTCCTCGACAGTCTCGGCAAGCGTTCTCTCAAGCGCGACGAACTCAACCACGGACCCCTTTATCTCGAATAAGCCATGACCACGTTGGAAAAAATTCAATCGGCCGCCAAAGCCGGCCAGCTTCTCGCCTCGACCAATGAAAACCTCCAAGCCTGGCTGAATGCAGGCTTGCCTGCTTGGGCCGTGGCCAGCATCGACGAACTCGTTGCGCAGCAGGCGTGGGCCGAATTGAACGACCGGTTTTATCGCTATCTTGAATTTGGCACGGGCGGCATGCGTGGACGCACGATCGGCGTGGTATCGACGAAAGCCGAGTCCGGCCAGCTTGGCGAGCAAGGCACACCCGAACATGCCGCTATCGGCAGCAATGTGTTGAACGATTTTACGCTCATCCGCGCGACGGTCGGCTTGTTCCGCTACACGCACAGCTTTCTGGCGAAGTCGTCCCGGAGTGAATTGCCGAAGCTGGTGATCGCCCATGACGTCCGCCACTTCTCCCGGCATTTCTGCGAGCTTGCCGCCTCCACGTGGACAAAACTCGGAGGCACCGCGTATATTTTCGAAGGTCCGCGCTCAACGCCACAACTCAGTTTTTCGGTGCGCTATCTGAAAGCGCATGCCGGCGTCGTCATTACCGCCAGCCACAATCCTCCTCACGATAATGGCTTCAAGGCCTACTTCGAAGACGGCGGTCAGGTGGTTCCACCGCACGACACTTCGATTGTGGCCGAGGTGAACAAGGTTTCCCTCGACCAAGTCGGTCAGTTTCTCTCCAAGGACTTGGTTCGGGTCATTACACTCGGCCGGGCGGCGGACGACGCTTATCTGGCGGTTGCGCAAAAAGCGTTGCTCGATCCAGCGGTGTTTCGCAAAGCCAAGCTCAAGGTTGCTTTTACCAATATCCATGGCACGGGCGCGATCGCCTCGGTGCCGTTGCTGCTGCATGCCGGCGCGGAAGTGCACGAAGTCGCGGAACAGCTGAATTTCGATCCACGCTTCCCGACGGTGAAATCGCCAAACCCGGAAAACGCGGAAGCGCTTTCCAAAGCGGTTGCGCTGGCCGAAGCGAAAGGGCTCGATCTGGTCCTCGCCACCGATCCGGATTGCGACCGCATGGGCTGCGCCGTGCGCAATCGCGAAGGCAAAATGGAACTCCTCACCGGCAACCAAATCGGTGCCATGCTCGCCGAGTATCGAATTAGCAAATACAAGGAGCTCGGTTGGATTCCCAAGGGCGGCGTGGCCTCGGCCGTGTTGATCAAAACATTCGTAACCTCGCCATTGCAGGATGCGATCGGCCACGCGCACGGCGTCAAAGTCATCAACACGCTGACGGGTTTCAAATGGATCGCGGCCAAGATTCGTGGCTATGAGGAACATCTTAAAACGAAGATACTTTCTTCCGAGGGAATTGCGCTCGACTACGACGCCACGCCGTTTGAAAGCCGCGCGAAGCTGTTGCAGAAATACAGCACCTTCTACCTTTTCGGCGGCGAAGAGAGCTACGGATATCTCGGCAACGACTACGTGCGCGACAAGGATGGCAACGCTGCTTGCTTAATGCTCGCCGAATTGTGCGCTTGGGTGAAAAGCCGCGGCATGGCTGTGACCGAATATCTGGACGATATTTATCTGCGCTACGGCTTCTTCCTCGAAGGCGTAATCAACATCTACTACGAGGGCGCAAGTGGCGCTGCGAAAATCAAACGCATCCTGGATACCTATCGCTCGGAACCGCCAAAAACATTTGGCGACGTTGCCGTGACAAAGTTCCAGGATTTCGGCCGTGAGCACGTTTTCGATGCCGACGGTGAACAGATTCCCTCGCAAGATCTCTATTTTGTAACGCTGGCTAATGGTTATAGCTTTGCGGCGCGCGGCAGCGGCACGGAGCCGAAGATGAAGTTTTACCTTTTCGCCCACGCGAAGGCGGCCGATGCCGGGGCGCTGAAAACGGTCAAGACTCAGGTCAAAATCGAACTCGACCGGGTGCGCGCGTTGATTGAAGCCGACGCGAAGAAACGAGCCGAAGGCTGATTTTTTTTATTCCCTCGCGCAGGACGGGCCCGGATTTTTGCCGGGCCTTTTTTATTTGGTTATTATTTCACTGACGGGGGTCGGCGTCGCGACACTCAATCCCGCAGCCTGCTGCAGGATGGCCTTTACTTTAGCGGTATCGAAGGGTTTTAGGAGGTAACCTGAAATATTGAGTTGGGCGAGTGCGCGAACCTGTTCGCGATCGTGCTCGGCGGAGATGACAACCACGCGCATCTTGCGCAGACTCGGATCTTCACGGATGAGCTGGATGAAACCGAAGCCGTCGACTCTGGGCATCCGCAAGTCCACGAGGATGAGGTCGGGTCGCAAGCCGGCATGGAGGCGATCGAGCGCATCCTGTCCATCCTGAGCCATGACAATTTCCCAGCTTGGTTCGGTTTTGAAAATTTCCTTCAACGCGGCGCGTTCGGTGACGTTGTCGTCGGCGATCAACGCGGTGTGCTTGAGAAGATTTTTGGTGTAAAGGGTTGGGTTGGCACTTGACCGCGCGAGGAGCGGACGAAGGGTGGCGAGCGTCTTTTCGGCATTGTAGGGTTTGAGCAGGTAGCCGGCGATGCTGAGTTTGGCGAGGGCGACAATGGTATCCTTGTCGCGGGTGCCGGAAGCGACGACGACTTTGATGTCGCGAAGCAAGGGGTCCCGGCGCATGCGTGTGAGCATTTCGAGCCCGTCGAGGCGGGGCATTCTCAAATCGAGCAGACAGATGTCGGGGCGCAGGCCGTCGCAGAGCAAGTCTATGGCTTCCTGTCCATCTTTGGTTTCGGTGACTTCCCAGCCGGGTTCGGCCTTGAGGATCGCGCGCAAGGCGGTGCGCTCGGTTTCCTGATCGTCTGCGATCAAAATGCGTTTGGTTGTGTTCATGAGGCGGTGGGCTTGCGTTGTTGGCGTAAAATTTCGAACTCCTTTTCCGCCCGGACAACCAGCGCGTTGATTCGGTCGAGTTGGTTGTTGTCGGCAAAACGTTCTATTTCGGCACAGATCGAAGAAAGCGCCGCGGCTTGGATATAGCTAGAGGTTCCTTTGAGGGAATGCGCAGCGCGTGCGAGTACAACTGAATTGGCTGATGCCAGGGAATCCCGCATTTGCGCGAGGCGTTGCGGCGCTTCCGCAAAGTACAATTCGGTGATGCGTTCGATGGCATCCGAGGGAAGCTGGGGTGGAGAGGGTGGTTGGGCTTCGGCTTCGTCGAGAATGGCCAGCAATTCGTCTTCGCTCAAACCGACTTCGCTCATGGGCGACTGGGTTTCAGCCGACGAGGCATAGACATGCCTGGAATGAATCGGCTTTTCGGGCGGCTGGAGGGCTACGCCCTGTTTTTCCAGATGTACGATGGTCCTTTCCAGCGCGGCATGGAGTTCGTCTTCGCGGAGGGGCTTGATGAGGTAGTCATTCATGCCGGCCGCAAGGCAGCGCTCTCGATATCCGGAAGCGGCGTTGGCGGTGTTGGCGATGATGTAAACTTGGTGATCGAGGACGGTTGAGGCTGGATTGCGAATACATTGGGTCGCTTGGAACCCGTCCATCACCGGCATGCGATTGTCCATGAGCACGACATCGGCTCGATTGCAGGCGAGCCAATCGACGGCTTTTTGGCCATCGTCGACGAATTCGATGGAATGTCCCATCTGAATTACGAGGAATTCCACGGCGACCTGATTGGTGAGATCGTCCTCCGCACAGAGAATATGCAGGCGGGCGCGGTGACGGGGGAGACTTGAGATGGGTGCAATGGTACCTCGAACGGCCGCGAGATCTTCGTTCGTGCCGACACCAACCGACGCGGTAAAAGTAAAGATGGTGCTGATTCCCGGCGTACTCTTCACCTGGACGTCGCCACGCATGAGCTCCGCCAGGTTCTTTACTATGGAAAGACCAAGGCCGGTGCCACCGAAGCGTCGGGTGGTGGAAATGTCTCCTTGCTCAAAACGGCTGAAAAGGCATGCGAGCTTTTCCTTTTCGATCCCAATGCCTGTATCGATCACTTCAATACGCAGTTCCGCCCGGCCTTCCGCAGCGGGTGCAATGGAGATTTCGGTTTTTATGCTGCCATTCTCGGTGAACTTCAGGGCATTGCTGAGGAGATTGGCGAGAACTTGGCGCAGGCGAGTTGGATCGCCGTGGAGGGCGGGCGGAAGATCGGGCGCAAGCGTCCAAGTAAATGTGAGCCCCTTTGCTTCGGCACGCACACGCATGGGTTCAAGCACGCGTCCGAATTCCAGGACAGGATCGAAGGCGATAGTTTCGAGCGAGAGTTTTCCTGCCTCGACCTTGGCGGTGTCCAGAATGTCATCGAGCATGCCCAGGAGATTTTCTGCATTTTCCTTCGCAAGATCAGTATAAAGCTGCTGGTCGGGCTCCATCGGATATTTCCGCAGGACATTGAGCATGCCGATGACACCGCTCAAAGGCGTGCGGATTTCATGGCTCATAACGGCGAGGAACTCGCTTTTGGTTCGGTTTGCAGCCTCGGCCGCATCCTTGGCTGTGAGCAGTTCCTTTTCGGTTTGCTTGAGATCGCTGATATCGACGCCGATCGAGACGAGGCTGCGCAAGTTGCGTTGGTCGTCGAGTGTGGGAGTCAGGGCGACGCGCCAGATGATCGTCTGGCCGTCAGGTCTGTGGTACTCGGATTCGAAGGCTGTAGACTGTCCCTTGAGCGTGGAATCGAACGACTTCGCGACCAACTCGCGTGTGTGGACAGGCCAGATTGAAAGGTAATGCTGGCCGATGATCTCGTCGCGCCGGCGATCCAGGGCATTGAGGCCATTTTGATTGATGGCGGTACAGCGCCCTTGGGGGTCAAACATCTGAACGCAATTGGGCGAACCTTCCACAAGCGTACTCGTGCGTTGTTCCGAGACGGTCAGCCGGGCGAGGCTTTCGTGGATGCGATCTTGGGCATAGAAATAGGTTATTAACAGCAACGTGATGATAAGCGTAATGAGCAAGGCAGGCAGGCGACCCGCTTTTAGCGCGGCAGACCAGTGCGCTGCGGAGATGTCGGCATCGGCCGTGACCCACGCATTATCGGGACCGATCGCGCCGAGCGGAACGGAAGCGGAAATCCAAGTCCCCCAATGATCGGTGAGCGGACCAAGAACAAAGGCCTGATGTTTCGCCGCTTCGTGAAGGTAGTTTTCTTCGGCATCGTCGTAATGTTGTCCGGGTGGCGAATAGTCGGGCGAATCTGGCGCCTCGGAATCGACGAGAAAATAGGCCTCCCCCTTTCGCAGTCCCGTGAGCATGAGAAAGCGTATGTCCGGGTTCGCTTTGGCCTGCGCCATCATGCGTTGCTTGATCTCTTGATAGCGAGGGTTGTTGAGATCGGTGTGATTCCACTGAAAAGTTGCGACATACTCAGGAGGGATCGACGCAGCGAGCAGGCGAGTGCGGAGCAGGATGTCGTTGCGCATGCTCTCGTCCTTCAAACGCATGGCATGGTCGGAAGAAAACCAACCGGCAGCGACAATAAGCAGGAGAATGCCGGATTGCACCTGCCGCTTGTGCGCCCAGGTCCGTCTCGTGTGATCGCCGAGACGGAGATGATGTTGCAGCGAGTAGTGGCAACCCAGGGTCCAGCAAGCGAAAATGGCCAGAACGATCCCAACGAGTGCAGTAGCCAGCGACAACCAGGTTTGTCGGCCGGGATCCTGGGCCGAGGCGAAATTCGTCAAACCGGTACAACCAATGACTAAAGCATAAAAACCGAAGGCAAAGGCGCATCGCTGGAGGCGAACCGCTTCAACCTTTTGGCGCGTACCCCGGGAGCGGGCGATGAATGCCAGACCGGCAATGAGGCCGCTCAACAGGCCGAGCACCGGCATGTACCAGTCCGCGAAATCGCGGCCAAACCGTATGATACCGACAACGAGCAGCGCGGCTGGTCCCATATGCACCCAGTTGTTCAGTCTGAGGAGACCCATCCCGTAGAGTTTTTTCCGTGCGAACTGGACCAGGCAGAAAAAAGAACCGGCGAGCAACATGACGCGGACGGCGTACAGCACCCGGTTGTCACCCAGATCGAACGTGATCGCGTTCAGCCACACAAAGGCGGCTTGGGACGCACCGAAAAGCGCGAGCCACGACCAACCCCGGCGATTTTCCAAATGAAACAAACCCCATGATGAGCCCGCAATGAGCGCCAGTGCGACCCCGTGCAAAAAATAGATGTAGTCCAGTCTGAGTTCGAAAAAACCAATCATGGCAACGAGTCCGCAACAGGCTGCTGCATGGATACGCAACCTATGATGGGCTCGTGATTTCCTACAACGGCGCAAGCTGCGGTAAAGTTGAGCCGAATGACGTTCGGCCGCGCATGATCAATATTATAATACCCCCGATTAACCGCTCTCCAACCCCTTGTCTAAAAACAAAAAGCCCGCTCGGTCATGAGCGGGCCGGAAAAAATACGAGAGGATTTGCCCTCAGATCAAAAGGAGGGCCGGAGCCTCCAAAAGCTGTTTGAGCGCAGCGAGGAACTGGGCGCCGACGGCACCGTCGACCACGCGATGATCGACCGAAAGGGTCAGCATCATGGTTTGGCCGATAACAATCTGGTCGTTTTTTACGACGGGCTTTTTTACCGTGGTGCCGACCGCGAGGATCGCGGCATTGGGCGGATTGATAATGGCATTGAAACTTTCGATGCCCATCATGCCGAGATTGGAGACGCAGAACGTGCCGCCGGTGTAGTCGTTGGGCGCAAGTTTCTTGTCCTTGGCGCGCTTGGCGAGGTTTTTGGCCTCGTCGCTGATTGCGAAGACGGTTTTGAGATGCGCGTCGCGAACGACTGGCGTGATCAAACCATCTTCTATCGCCACGGCGAATGAGACGTGGGCAGCGCTATGGTGGCGGATGGCGGTGTTTTCCCACGAGCAATTGACCGCAGGCACCCGGCGGAGCGCCTCGGCGCTGGCCTTGAGAATGAAATCGTTGACGGAGAGTTTGACGCCGGATTTTTCGAGCGCGGTGTTGAGCTGGGCGCGGATTTCGAGAAGCGGGCCCGCGTCGACTTCAATGTTGAGGTAGAAATGCGGAAGCTGCGTCTTCGATTCGACGAGGCGGCGGGCAATGGTGCCGCGCATGTTCGAGACAGGTATGGTTTTCTCTTCTTGAATCGGGCCTTTCGCGAACGAACTGGCGGACGGCGCGAATGACGCGCCGCCAGTCTGAAGTTTGGAAGTTGAAGTTTGAAGTTTGCCGCCGGTTGCAGCGGCGATTACGTCGGCGCGGACGATGCGGCCGCTCGGGCCGGAGCCCTGGATGGCGGCGGGATCGATGCCTTTTTCTGCCGCGAGTTTTTTCGCGAGCGGGGAAATTTTCACCCGCTGGCCGGGAGCCGAAGTGACCTCAGGATGAACGGCGGGAACCGCAGCCGGGGTTGGGGCGGGCAGGTGAGCGGGCGCTGGCGTAGAGGTGGTGGCTGGTTTGGGTTCGTCTTTGAAAACGGGTTTGGGCGCGCTGGGCGCGGGCACATCGGGGACGACTTCACCGGCTTTGCCGATCGCGCAAAGCGGAGCGCCGATGGCGACTTGTGAGCCGGCGGGGGCGTAGATTTTCAGGACGACGCCGTCGAAGAAGCATTCCAACTCCATCGTGGCTTTGTCGGTTTCGACCTCGGCGAGCATTGTGCCGCTTTTGACGGCGTCGCCTTCTTTTTTAAGCCATTTGACCAGCGTGCCCACGGTCATGGTGTCGCTGAGTTTGGGCATGTCGATGATTTGAGCCATGGGATGAAAAATGAAGAATCTAGAATTAAGAATGTAGAATTAGAAATGCGAGTACGTAGAAGCGGTTTTGGAATTCTACATTCTGCATTCCAAGCTAGCGCGAGGGGTTACGCGAGTGCTTCGAGGGCGGCCTTGATCACACGTGTGGGGTTGGGGAGTTGTTCGATCTCAACGGGTGGGCTGTAGATCGCTGGCGAATCGACCGTGGTGAGGCGGTGGATTGGAGCATCGAGTTCGTCGAAGGCTTCGCGCTGGATCATATAGGCGAGTTGCGAACCGACGCTGGCGAAAGGTTTTTGTTCTTCGACGATCAACACGCGATGCGTTTTGGCGACGGAGGCGAGGACCGTATCGATGTCGAGCGGGCGAATCGTGCGGAGGTCGACGATCTCGACCGAACGCTTGTGTTCTTTTTCGAGAACTTCGGCAGCCTTGAGCGAGTGGATGACCGAGCGGCCATAAGTGACAATGGTGAGGTCGGTGCCTTCGCGTTTCACGTCGGCCTTGCCGAGCGGGATGAGATATTCTTCGGTCGGGACTTCGCCTTTGTCGCCGTAGAGGATGGTGTTCTCCAGGAACATCACCGGGTCGTTGTCGCGGATGGCGGTCTTGAGCAGGCCCTTCGCGTCGTACGGTGTGGCGGGTACGACGACCTTCACGCCGGGATGATTGGCGAGGACGTTTTCAGGCGTGTGCGAGTGCGTGGCACCGACGTTGGTGCCACCGTTGGCCGGTCCGCGGATGACGATCGGAACGTTGATCTGGCCGCCGGACATGTAACGGACGTTGGCGGCGTTGTTCAGGATCTGGTCGAACGCAACCGAGTAAAAGGACCAAAACATGAGCTCCATCACGGGGCGCACGCCGAGCATCGAGGCGCCGACGCCCATGCCGATGAAACCGGCTTCAGAAATGGGCGTATCGACGATGCGCTTGGGGCCGAATTTGGCGAGCAGGCCCTCGGTGACTTTGTAGGCGCCGTTGAACTGGGCGACTTCCTCGCCCATGACGACGACGTTGGGATCGCGCTCGAGTTCCTCGGAGAGGGCGTGACGGATGGCTTCGCGGTAAGTGATGACGGGCATCGGTGGAAGAAAAAGGTGATGTGTTATTGGTGATGGGTGACAGGTGGGAGGCGATGGGTAATAGATGATAGGTAATGGGAACCTATAACCTGTTACCGATGACCCATGACCTTATTTATCGAAGAAGATTCGGCCTCCGGAGGTTTTCTTGTCGGGATTGTCGACTTCCCAATAGACGTCTTTTTGGAGGTCTTCGGTGGTTGGGAACGGGCTGGCCTCCGCGAAATCCGCGGCCTGGTCGGCTTCGGCGCGGGCTTCCTGGTCGATTTGCTCGGCGAGGGCCTCGGTGAGAACGCCGGCCTTGATCAACGTTTGTTGGAAAAGATTAATGGGATCCTTTGTACGCTGGTAGTCCTCGATTTCGTCGCGCGTGCGGTAGGTTTTGTCCGGATCGGCGACGGAGTGGCCGCGGTAACGGTACGTGTCGATTTCGACGATACTCGGCTTCGATTGCTCGCGGGCGAGCGTGAGGAATTTATCCATCGTGGCGCGCACGTCGTAGAGATCGTGGCCATTGCAAGTGCCCCAAGCCATGCCGTAGGCGCGACCGCGTTCGGCGAGGCCGAAGCCCGCGGAGGAGCGTTCCTGGCTCGTGCCCATCGAGTAGCCGTTGTTTTCAATCACGAAAACGCAGGGCAAATCCCAGAGCGCGGCGAGATTATAGGACTCGTGCACGGCACCTTGGTTGACCGCGCCGTCGCCCATGAACGCCATGGCGGAACCTTTCTGGCCTTTGTACTTCACGCCATAGGCGAGACCGAGACCGAGCGGGATCTGGCCGCCGACGATGCCATGGCCGCCCCAAAAATTACGCGAAGGATCGAAGTAATGCATCGAACCGCCCTTGCCCTTTGAGCAACCAGTGACCTTGCCATAGACTTCGGCCATGAGCGGCTTGGTGTCCATGCCGACGGCGATGGCGTGGCCATGATCGCGGTAGGCCGTGATGACATGATCGTGCGGCCCCATCAATGAGCAGCAACCGACGGCGACAGCTTCCTGTCCGATATAAAGATGGAGGAAACCGCCAATTTTTTTGGCCTGATAAGCGCGCAAACTGCGTTCTTCGAAACGGCGAATGCGGACCATCTTGCGATAAAGTTCGATGCGCTCCTCGGGCTTGAGGTTGGCATTGATGGGAGCCAAATGGCTCTGCTCAGTGCCGGAGGCGGGCGGTTCGGCTTTTTTGTTGGGAGTGGCGGAGGGTTTTGTACTCACGAGAAAATTGTTCGGCGAAGGGGCTTATTTTTTACCGAAACCCTTCGAGATCAAGATCGAGCTCCCAACTAGTAATTCTGCTCACGTGGAAAACGCGAGCGCAGTTTTATCGCTACTACCGGAGCTTGGCGTCATCGGAAGGACGCGGTGTGACTTCTTCTATTTCAACTAGTAGCGGACTTCCGGGCCTGCAATCGGCTCGCAGCGCCACGAAATGATCGCGATGGTATTTGTCGTAGATCGGCCAGAGTGCGGTGCGATCGGTCTCGGGTAGCGAAAGTGTATCCACCGCGGCACGACTGAAAAAGCCAAAGTGTCCCTCATCGATCGTCGGTGGAAGATGGGGAATGGGTTTTGTGCACTGAAACAGAAACAACAACCAGTGACTCTGTCCCTCGTAGGCCTTTTCGGAAATCATGCCAAAGAGATGCAGGTCGCTCGCGACGATTTTGAAGCCGGCTTCCTCCTCGGTTTCGCGCACGGCACATTCGAACGGCGATTCGCCGATTCCTGTTTCAACTTTTCCACCGATAGGGCTCCAGTTTCCCAAATTCGGCATCTTCGCGCGCCGGATGAGCAGCTGCTCGCCTGCGGCATTTTCAATAAAAACGAGAACGGCGAGTTTGTGCGAAAGGACGGTGCTCATGAGTGGTACCCAGCAGAAACGCCCTTCGCGAAAATCTCAACATTCACATCCGTCATTTCGGCGATTGGCGATACGCCGTTTCGCTCGATATTTGAACGACACCGTTCTTTCGGAGAATCTCCAAAACCTCGATTGAAGTTTTATAGTTCGTGCTGCCGCTGTCCTGGAGCAACACTTTGGTTGTTGGCCCAACAATATTCGGAGCCTGTTTTTCGAATTCGGAAACGCTCATCGTCTTGCCGTCCATCGACACGCGGTCGGCTTGTATTTCGATAGTGAGGCTGGATCCGTCTTTCCCGGGATTTTGTGGAGGGGGAATGTCGACCGAGACGGATTGAACTTTGTTCAAAGACGCTGCGAAACTTTCCACAAAGGATTTCATAAACGCATCGTCGATTACGATGGGTTTCCCGGCCGAACGCTGTCGGACGAGAAGCGCAACGATGACGATTTGCAGGAGAAAAATTCCTGCTAGCAGCCAAGTGTTGAGCTTGTTGCTCATGGTATAAGCTTTAAAGCTTCGGCGACTCTGAGGGCGACGGCGCGATCGGGGCGGTGCCGCTGTTTTCAGCTGGGGCCAATTGAGCCTCTTGCAACGCCGTGCGCAGGCCGATGGCGCCTTTCACAATATAGAAGAGCGCGAGGCCATGGAACGCGACAGACATGAAGTCGCCAAAATAAAGATAGATCAACGCGTCGCCGGCATAAACCACTGCTCCGACGATAAAGGCCCAAAAATGCCCGCGCAGCGAAAGGAGGCCCATCAGAAAAAAGAATCCGAGCGCCACCGCATCAATGGCGAAGGCGATGGCTTTTACCGATTGGAACAACGCGTCGGCCATCAGCGTGAGTCCGAGACCTACTACAAAGCTGGTGTCGCTGCCACTGTGAATCAGCACGGTATTCACGAGCGAAAGACCGGCGATCCACCAGAACCATTTTGCGCCATTTGCGACACCGGGCGTGGTTTCGACGGCGACCTTTTTGTCTTCGGCGGTCAATTGCTGGGGCTGGACGAAGGGACTTTCGGGCATGGGGATGGGCGGGTTGAGTTGGAGTAGCGGCGCTTGCCGCGAATGTCGCAAAGAAATTGGTTCGGCTTTCACTTGTCGAGCCGATAGCTCAGCCGAACCGGTAAGAATATTGTCATTTCGAGTTTGCGCCGGGCTGCGGCTGGGGTTCGCTGGGCGCATGGCAAAATGGCTTTTGGTCGACGGCTTCAATCTCGCGTATCGTTGCTTCTATGCGATTCCTGAGCTTACGCGCGCAGACGGTTTTCCCACCAATGCACTGCACGGCTGGGTGAAGTCGCTGTGGAAATTTGAGGATCAGGAAAAGCCCGCCGCCACGCTCGTCTTTTTCGATCTCGGTGGCGCGCAGGACAAACTTGCGTTGCATCCCGAATACAAGGCCCACCGGGAAGACATGCCCGAGGCGCTCGTGAAACAATTGCCGTACGTAAAACTGCTCACGCGCGCGATGGGGCTTGTCGGTATCGAACAGGACGGCGTTGAGTCTGACGACTTGCTGGCCGCCCAAGCTGTGGCGCTCGCGAAGCTCGGCCACGAGGTGTTGATCGTGAGCGCAGACAAAGACTTTGCCCAGATCGTCGGCGGGGGCGTTAAAATTCTTCTACCACCCCCCACCGCTAATCCGAAGCTGGGCTGGCGCGTCATGGATGCAGCTGGCGTCCAGGAAAAGTTCGGTGTGCCACCCGCGCAGATCGCGGACTACCTGGCGCTCGTCGGCGACACCTCGGACAATATTCCCGGGGTAAACGGCGTCGGGCCAAAGACCGCGTCGAAGTGGCTGCAGCAATACGGCTCGCTCGAAGGCGTGATCGCGCACGCGGGCGAATTGAAGCCCGAACGTTTTCAAGAGGCCGTCCGAAACCAGACCGAAGGCCTAAGACGCAATCTGAAGCTCACCACGCTCAATCTTTCGCTGCCCACAGTCTCGGCCGAAAAGCCCGCGATGGAAGCGAAGGAACTCTTCCGCCTTCTCGGCGAATTGGAGATGAAAGGCTGCCTCGCCGAAGCCCAACGCCGCTATGGTTTGGGGCAAGGGGAGTTGTTTTGAGGTTTTACTCGCTAATGAACCTTCACAGGTCCGTTCGTAGCCGGTGTGGCGGATACAGGTGTAGGCGTTACTAGTTGGTAGGCTTTTTTATTAGTCTAACCTCACTAGCGGGGATGATCACTGTATCTTTTTCTGTATCTGGTAGAAAAAGCACAAATTCAGAGTAGCGGCGAAGTAGCCGGCCAGCTGACACTTTGCCTGACGCAAGTTCCACTGTGTCTACTCCCTTCTTGCTAGATGCAGTAATCGCGTCCTGCTTTCCGCTACCGTAAACGAAAAGCACGACTCCAACGATGGCCCAAACGGCAAATAGCAGTCGCGGCGGAAACTTTTTCTGCAGGCTATCGCGTGTAACCAAAAACCCAGCAACTGACAGCCAAACCAAAACGTAAAGGTTATGGACGAACGGTCGAATGAACTCTGCATTAGCAACGATTGCGATCAAAAGCAAAAGACCGATCACCAAAAACATGTAGTCTGGTGAGCGTCGAATTTTGCGCCATAGCTCCGGATTGCCGGTTTGGCGCACAATTTCATCTTCGGATCTTCCTCCTTCTATATAACTGGTAGACGTCTCTAGGAAAAAGATGCCGGCGAATCCCACAAACAAAGGAGGTGCCCACGCGGAAGCTGACTTAATTAAATCATGAGGATTGAGTGAAAGAACGGTCAGGCTAACTCCGGCACCGCTTGCGAAGCCATACTCATAGGCCAAGGAAACACAGGCGATGCCCGCGCCAGCAATCCCGACAAGACTAACCGTATCTGCTATGCTAGGGGGCTTCATGGTTAACAAATTGGTCAATCCACATTCAGCTTAACTTGGCTTTCTGCGACAGCGCCGATTTTAAGGAATACAATTCCATTGGGATAAGCTTTTAGTGGTGCTTTATGAAATAAGCTCCTACGAGGTTTCAGGGGCGGTCGAGTATTGATAAAAGACAAGCGAGACTCTGAAAGTCGAGCGGATTACATGGTCGATTTATTACAGGTTCATTTGGTTAGAGTGTGAAAATATGGAGTTCTGTGGCCGGAGAAGCGTGTGTAGGGCTTTGCATGTACATGAAAAAGCCCGCAGTTTCCTGCGGGCTTTGGTGAATTGACGAAGGTTCGACTCGGGGCTTAGCGGTTGAGTCCCATGAGGAATTCGGCGTTGGTCTTTGTCTTCTTGAGGCGGGTGATGAGCATTTCCATCGCCTCGACCGGGGGGATGCCTTGCATGGCGCGGCGGAGGCCGTAGATGCGGAGCATTTCGTCGGGATGGTAGATGAGCTCTTCCTTGCGCGTGCCGGAGCGGTCCATGTTGATCGCGGGGAAAATGCGTTTGTCGACCAAACCACGATCCAGGTGCAATTCCATGTTACCGGTGCCCTTGAATTCCTCGAAGATAACTTCGTCCATGCGACTGCCGGTATCGATCAGCGCGGTGGCAATGATCGTGAGGCTGCCGCCGCCTTCGATGTTGCGGGCTGCACCGAAAAAGCGTTTAGGCTTTTGCAGCGCGGTGGCTTCCATACCGCCGGACATGATCTTGCCGGAGTTGGAGGCAAGGGCGTTGTAGGCGCGGGCGAGACGGGTGATCGAGTCGAGCAGGATCACGACGTGCTGGCCGGCTTCGACGAGGCGGCGGGCTTTTTCGCCAACCATCTCGGCGCAGTGCACGTGGCTCTCGGGCGCTTCATCGAAGGTGGAGCTGACGACTTCGCCCTTCGTGTGGCGTTTGAAATCGGTGACTTCCTCGGGGCGCTCGTCGATCAGCAGAAGGATGAGTTTTGCCTCAGGAAAATTGTTCGAAATGGAGTTGGCCATGTTTTGCAACAGGACCGTTTTGCCGGTGCGGGGCGGGGCGACGATGAGGCCGCGTTGGCCGAAGCCGACGGGCGTGAGGATGTCGACCGCACGCATGGAGATGTCTTTGTGAATCTCGGGCGCTTCGAGAAGGATGCGCTGGAGCGGGTAGTAAGGGACGAGGTCCTCGAAGGGTTTTACCTTGGAGATTTCGGCCGGTTCGAGGCCCATGACCTTGTCGACACGGACGACGGACGGGCAGCGTTCGTTTTCCTTTGGAGCCTGGACCAGGACTTCGACTTGGTGGCCGCGTTTCAGACCCCACTTGAAAACAAGACTTTCAGGGAGGTAGGCATCTTCTGGATACAGGCGGTAGTTGACGGCCTCGTGAACGATGAAGCCATGACCCTTGTCGGTCATGTCGATCCAGCCGCGATCGAGAATCGGGCGTTTCGCGGCTGAGAGTTGTTTGAAAATCTCGGCTAGGACCTGTTTGCGGTTGGGCGCGCCGTCGAAATTGACGCCGAGGCGACGGGCTTCGGCGGTGAGTTCGGCGAGGTTGAGCGCGTAAAGTTTGTCGAGATAGACGGGTTCGCCTCCGCCCGAAGTGATATCGGTGGCGGTGGTTTCAAGGGCGGCGAGATCGGCGAAGTTGGCGGGATTGGGCAGATCGCCATAATGTGGCGTGAGATCCGGCGGGGGCGGTTGTTGCGGGAACTTTGGCTCACGCGGTTCGCCACCTTGTCCGCCTCCCTGTTGCCAGGGGCCGCCGCCATGGCGACCACGCTGGCGGTTCTTTTTATTCTTTTTCCAGTGAGGCTCGTTGCCGCCGTGCTGGCCGTGTTGTCCGTGCTGGCCATGGTTTCCGTGTTGCTGCCGTGGCGGGTGCTGGTGGCGTTGCTGCTGTTGCGGTGGTTGTGGCGAAGCGGAATCGGAGGACGGGGCCGCAGGAATCTGGTTCTCGGCGGAGGTTGGAGCGCTTTTTTCGGCGGGTGTTTCAGATGCCGGAGGTGCGTCGGACTTGGATTCGCTTTCAGGCTTGCTGCTTTCGGCGGGTTCGTCGGGGTCGAAGCTGTAGCGTTTGGGCTCGCTTTCCTCGCGAGCGGGAGGAGGGGGCGTCGGGGTGAAAATTTCGGCCGGTGCGGTCGCGGACTTGGGCGACTCCTCGGCAACGGGCGCGGATTCCAGATTTAATTCCGGGGTTTTCTCCTCGGACGCAGCGGCGGCTTTTTTCTTGCTGGTGGTGCTGCGGCTGCGTGTACGGGTGGCGCCGGTTTTTTTGGCGGCGGTTTTTTTGGCACCGGATTTTTTCACGGTGGGTTCGTCGTTAAGATCAGAGTCTGCCATGATAAATGATAGATGAATGCGAGAAATTTTAGGGCGTAAAAGCGCGCCACAGGGGAGGCTTGGGGAAAGCCAGGGAGGCGTCAGCGGCCGGCCCGGAGTTCTGCGACCAGTCGGTTGACTTGGTCACGCAGAAATTCGGGTGAACCGTCGTTTAACAATACGTAATCAGCGAGCTCAATTTTTTGCGCCAAGGGCAATTGCTTGGAAATTCGTTGCTCGGCGAGCGCTCTGGGGAGGCCGCGCTCTTCTAGCCGTGCGAGTTGAAGCTGCGAGGTTGTGGACACGCAGACGGTGAAATCAAACCAATTCTCCAAATGTTTTTCGAAGAGCAGGGGAACTTCTACAACATGGTCAAGTTCAGGGTGCGCCTCTAATTTTTCACGAACCAGGACGCGCAATCGCGGGTGGGTGAGTTCCTCCAGCCAGGTTAGAGCATTGGCATCCGCAAAAACGATTTTCGCAACCGCCGGCCGATTGATGCGTCCGTCGGTACCGATGGCCTCTGACCCGAATTTCAGTCGCAGGGCGGCGATGACTTCAGGTTGGGCGTGGACCTCGTTTTTGATGACTTCGTCGGTATCGATGCGGCGAAATCCCGCTTCGACGAAAAAGCGGGCGGCGGTCGATTTGCCACAACCAATACCACCGGTGAGTCCAAGCAACATGATGAACGTGAAAGCGCCAGAGATTGGGCTTGCGAGACTTAGACGCAAATCATTAGTCACAAGCTGCCGGCAAGAAATCTGGCCTGAAAACGGCTAGGGGCTTTCCGGTTTTCACCCCAGCATGTTTCCCACGATCGACACGAAGAGTTCAATCGCCGTGGCCGACGCCACTGCGACGGCATTTGCCGGCATGTTTCAGGGTAAAACCCCCAATCTGCTCCCGCGTCTGTTCGCGGATGTCGACGCGATGTTCGGTGGACGTTATATGGATTACCGGCAAATCGACACGCCGTATCATGACCTCGAGCATACCTTGCAGGTGGTTTGGTGCCTCGCGCAAATGCTCGCAGGTCGGCACCACGCCGGCATTGAGCCGCGCCTCAACGAACGCCAGTTCGAACTCGCGATCGCCGCCGCCCTGCTGCACGACACCGGCTATCTGAAAATGCGTGCCGACACCGAGGGCACGGGCGCCAAGTACACGTTCACCCACGTCCTCCGCAGCTGCGCCGTCGCCTCATCTTATCTACCGACCGTCGGTGTCAACCTCGACGAACTCGACGGCGTGCTTGGCGCGATCCGTTGCACCAACTCTGGCACGCCCATCCGCCGCCTCCATTTTCGCAATCCCATCGAAGGTCTAGTCGGCTGCGCGGTCGCCACAGCCGATTACTTGGGACAAATGTCCGTATCGAACTACTTGGAAGAACTTCCGCGTCTGTTCGCCGAGTTTCACGAGTCGGATCAATTCGCCGCCGTACCCGAAGCGCAACGCCACTTCCGCTCGGTCGAAGAGCTTATTGCAAAAACTCCGCATTTCTGGCGGACGGTTGTGCAACCGAAACTCGATAACGACCTTCTCGGCCTTTACCGCTTCCTCGCCACACCTTATCCCGACGGGCCGAACCATTACATGGAGGCCGTCAACCGCAACATCGCACTTGTCTCCGCCGCTGCCGCCGCTCATACACGCCAGAACTAAATATGCTGGCGACAATTTTTTCGGCGGGTTTGCAAGGTATCGACGCAGAGCTTGTGCACGTGGAGGTCAACTCCGGCGAAACGGGCGAATGGAAACTCGTGCTGGTAGGCCTGCCTGATGCCGCCGTCAAGGAGTCTAACGACCGCGTGATGTCCGCCCTCGGCAACACCGGCTTCAAAAAGCCTCGCACTCGAACCACCATCAATCTTGCCCCCGGCGACATGCGCAAGGAAGGCCCGATGTACGACCTGCCCATCGCGCTCGGCCTGCTCACCGCCACCGGTCAGCTCCCTCCCGACGGCATTGACCAATATCTGATCGCTGGCGAACTCGGCCTCTCCGGCGCCACGCGACCGATCCGCGGCGCGCTCGCTTTGGCGCGCCTCGCAAAATCCCTCGGCAAACGCGGTGTGTTGCTCCCCGTAGCCTCCGCGCCCGAGGCCGCTCTCGTTGAAGGATTGGAAGTCTATGCCGTGCCCTCGCTCGACCACGCCTTTCGCTTTCTCAAAGGCGAACTCAAGCTCGAACCCACACCCGCTAGGCCACACTCCGCGCCAACCGCGCATAGTGAGGACGGTTTGGGCGATTTCTCCGAAATCAAAGGCCAGCACGCCCTCCGCCGCGCCGTCGAAGTCGCCGTCGCGGGTAACCACAACCTTCTGATGATCGGGCCCCCCGGCTCGGGAAAATCCATGGTCGCGAAACGTGTGCCGACCATCATGCCAGCGCCAATTTTGGACGAGTCGCTTGAAATCCTGAGCATCCACTCTGCCGCCGGCCAGACCCTCAGCGGACCGGCGGTTTTCGGACGTCGTCCCGTGCGCTCGCCGCATCATACTATTTCCGATGTCGGCCTGCTTGGCGGCGGCGCGATTCCCGGCCCCGGCGAAATCTCGCTCGCGCACAACGGCGTACTTTTCCTCGACGAGTTGCCCGAGTTCAAACGCTCCGCGCTCGAAGTCCTCCGCCAGCCTTTGGAAGACGGCGTCGTCTCGATCTCGCGTAGCGCCGGCAAAGTGACGCTGCCTTGTTCCTTCATGTTGGTTGCGGCGATGAACCCTTGCCCCTGCGGCTACCTCGGCGATAAGAAACACGAATGCCGCTGCTCGCCGCCACAAATCCAGCGCTACCGCTCGCGCATCAGCGGCCCGCTGCTCGACCGCATCGACATTCACATCGAAGCGCCCGCGCTCTCGATTGCTGAACTGCGCAACGAAAAACACGGCGAAACTTCCGAGACCGTTCGCACACGGGTGCAAGCCGCTCGCAACCGCCAGCACGAACGTTTTGCTGGAAGTAAAATCACCTCCAACGCCCGCATGACCCATGCGCAGATCCGCAAACACTGCGCAATCGACAGCACGCTCGGCGACCTGCTGCAACACGCGATGGAACAACTTTCGCTTTCGGCCCGGGCCTACGACCGCATTTTGAAAGTCGCCCGCACCATCGCCGATCTGGCCGCCTCCGAAAAGATCGAATCGAACCACCTGCTAGAAGCCATCCAGTACCGCAGCCTGGATCGGAATGTGTTTTATTGAAAACACACGTTTGCGTAATAACCTCAAAAAACCTGCCCTCGTTAGATCTCCTCGTTATGAACTATATCGTTGAAGGCTGGGTTGATGCCGAGCGCCATAGCTCCGACATTTCGCAAGAACGTTACGCTGAAGTAAAAGAGGCTCGTGACCGATGCCTCGTAGCAGTTGAAATCGAGGAGAAATTCCAACTCCTTCTGGAGAACTACAATGAGTTTGAAGTGGATCTCCTTAGAATTGCCGAAAGGGTTGTGATCTCCAGCCATGAAGGACACGATGTGTCTATGACGCAGCGGTTGTTGCTCGATAGGCGTATTGCTAATCTACTTACAGCTTGCCGATTGTTTCTCGACCAGACCGCTCATTCCGTATCATCTCAATTTGGAGCGAAGAGTCCTGAATTTCTAAGACTAAAGAGGTTCAAGAATGATTGTTACGATAAGACGAGCGGGTATCGTATAATGGAGGAACTCAGAAATCACGTACAGCACGCGGGGTTACTTGTGCATATTATCACGTATAGCCATTTCACGGTGGAATGTGATGGTAACAGATATCCCGTCACCGCAATCATACCGCATTCGAGGACCAGTGATCTTTGTGCTAAGGGAAAGATTAAGGCGAGTGTCCTCAAAGATCTGAACGCAGAAGGAAATGATGTCGATCTGCGGCAGCCGATTCGAGAATACCTTTCATGCATGGTTCAACTGCATGGTGAGCTTCGGGCCATGTTTGCAGAACGAATAAAAATAGCGCACGAGACTTTTAGGACGGCAACGAACGAATTCACTAAAATCGACGGGGTTGAAGTGAAGTATCCGAGCTTGGCAACTGTGGACAGCGGTGGTCGGTTGAGCGAAAGCGTATATCTCGGTAAAGAGATGCTCGTCTACTACGATGAGCTAGTTCGACGAAACAAAGTTGCGGATCAGTTAGAACGTCGCAGTGCTGCAAACTTATACGTGAGAAAGACGCTACGGGTTGAATAGACGACTGGGCAAAGGGAATTCCTTCAACACGCAGCAGACTCAGGTGAAATCTTCCACCGGGAGGAGCAGCGAATCGCCTTTGACTGCGGGGAGTTTGGCGATGGCGGTGCGGGCTTTGTCCATTGCGGCGCGGCTGGCTTTGTGCGTCATCAGGATTAGTGGGACGGCTTCGCCTTCGTGGCCTTCGGGCTGCACGATCGAGGCGATGCTGATGCCGGCGGTGCTGAGAATCGCGGAGATTTTGGCGATGACGCCTGGTTTGTCCACGACGTTGAGGCGAAGATAAAAGCGCGAAGAAGTTTCGCTGTAGGGGACAACTGTGCCCTGTGCGCACGCAGCAAAGGCGGGCACGCGGTCGAGGGTGCCATGGGTGATGTCGAGGCCTGCGTCGGCGAGGTCGCTCAGGACGGCGCTGGCGGTCGCATCTTTGCCGGCGCCGCGTCCATAGTAGAGCGTATCGCCAATCGGGAAGCCGGAAACGAAGACGGCGTTGAAGACGTCGTTCACGCTGGCGATGACGTGGCTTTGCGGGACGAGGGTCGGGCTCACGGCCACGCTGATGCGGGCGCCAGAGGATTTGCTTTTCTTAGATTTTGCTTTGGCGGATTTCGACGGTTCGGCTTGGCGGACGGAGCCGAGAAGCTTGATGGTGTAGCCGAGTTGTTGGGCGAAGCGGATATCGAGTGGCGTAAGCGGCCGAATGCCTTCGACGTGAATGTCGTGGTGATCGACCCAGAAACCGTGCGCGAGCGAGGCGAGGATGCCGGTTTTGTGCGCGGCGTCGTGGCCGTCGACGTCGAGTGTCGGGTCGGCTTCGGCATAACCGAGGCGTTGTGCGTCGGCGAGCACGGCGTCGAAGGCGGCGCCTTCGCGGGTCATGCGAGTGAGGATGTAATTGCAGGTGCCGTTGACGATGCCGTAGATGCGCTCGAAGCGGTTGCCGACGAGGGCTTCGCGCAGGGTTTTGATGATAGGAATGCCGCCGGCGACGCTGGCTTCGTAATAGAGATTGGTGCCGGCTTTTTTGGCGGCGGCGAAGAGTTCGGGTCCGTGGGCGGAGAGCAGAGCCTTGTTGGCGGTGACGACGGCTTTGCCCTTTTCGAGGGCGGCGAGGACAATGGTCTTGGCGATGCCGGTGCCGCCGACGAGTTCGGTGACGATTTGAATCTCGGGATCCTCGACGACATCTTTCCAGTTGAGCGTCATCAGGGACGGTGTGATCGGGTAGGGGCGAGGCTCGTCGAAGGCCTTGACCGCGACTCTGCGGATGACGAGGCGAACGCCGGTGCGGGCAGCCATGAGCTCCGCGTTTTGCTGGAGCGCGTTGAATACGCCGCTGCCCACGGTGCCGCCGCCGATCATGCCGAGATTGACTTGTTTCATAGAGGTAAAGGCGCGAGCAAAAGCACTTGGCGACGGCGCGACAATGCTTGATTGGGAAAAAATTCCGCAACTTGAACACCGCGTTAACGTTTTTGGTCTGCCACCGGCAAGAAAGGCACAGTGGTCGGCAAAAGCTTGCGGCGCAGAAATGCTGGCTTTGCGTTTGGCGGAACTTTAGCTACGTTCGGCACCTCCATGAGCGATCTCAGCGATCTCTATCAATCGGTCATCCTTGATCACAACAAGCGTCCGCGTAATCGCGGCAAGCTCCCGACCGCCAACCGCGTGGCCACGGGCGACAATCCGACGTGCGGCGACAACTGCACCGTCCACTTGCGGCTCGAAGGCGACCGAATCGCGGAAATTTCCTTTGAAGGCTCCGGCTGTGCGATCTCGCAAGCCTCCGCCTCGCTCATGACCACGCAGCTTAAAGGCAAGACGAAAGACGAAGCGGCCGATACCTACAAACGTTTCTCGGACATCGTGAAAACCGGTCAGGCTCCGGAAGAGTTCGACGAACTCGCCGCTTTTGCCGGCGTGCATGCGTTTCCCGCGCGCATCAAATGCGCCACGCTCTCGTGGCACGCTGCGCTTGAAGCCGCCAACCAGCCGGAGGCCAACGTATGAGCGCCGCCCTTCCCGTTCTTAAACAGCCGCGCCTTTCCTCGAAGTTCTGGGACGACGTGCGGGCCGACTTTCCCGTGCTGCATCAGCACGTGGGCAACAAGCCGCTGATCTATCTCGACAACGCCGCCACCACCCACAAGCCCAGCGCGGTCATCGATGTGCTGGCGCGTTTTTATCAACAGGACAACAGCAACGTCCATCGCGGTCTGCACGCGCTTTCCATGCGCTCGACCGATGGCTACGAGGCGGCGCGTGTATGCTCGGCGAAGTTCATCAACGCCGCTGCTCCGGAGGAAATCGTATTTACCCGTGGCACGACGGAATCGATCAATCTCGTCGCGCAAAGCTGGGGCGCCGCCAATCTGAAAAAAGGCGACGTCGTCCTGATCACCGAGATGGAACATCATTCCAACCTTGTGCCGTGGCAGCTCATCACCGAGCGCACCGGTGCAACGCTGCGCTACGTGCCGGTGGTCGGCGAAAATGCCGAGGGAGGACTCGACCTCGAGGCGCTCGACAATCTCCTCACGCCGCAGGTGAAACTTTTCGCGTTCACACACATCTCGAACACGCTCGGCGTGATCAATCCCGTGGCCGAACTATGTGCCAAGGCTAAAAAAGTCGGTGCGTTGACCTTGATCGACGCCGCGCAATCCGTTGGTCACGAGCCCATCGATGTGCAGGCGCTGGGCTGCGATTTTCTCGCGTTTTCCGGACACAAGATGGCTGGCCCGACCGGCATTGGCGTGTTGTATGGACGCAAGGCGTTGCTTGATGCGATGCCGCCCTGGCAGGGCGGCGGCGGTATGATTTCGACCGTCGAATATTCCGGCAGCAAGTGGAAGCCGTCTCCCGAGCGCTTCGAAGCCGGCACGCCCAACGTGGCTGACGCGATCGCGCTGCATGCGGCGATGGATTACCTCGATGCACTGGGTCGGCCCCGCATTGCCGAGCACGATTACAAACTTGCGGCCAAGGCCTACGCGGCGCTGAGCGAGTTGCCCGGCATCCGAATCCTCGGGCCAAAGGGCGCGCGCAGCGGATTGGTGAGCTTCGCGCTCAAGGATGCGCACGCGCACGACGTGGTGACGTTTGCCGATCAAGACGGTATCGCCTTGCGCGGCGGTCATCACTGCAACCAGCCGCTCATGCGCAAACTCGGCCTGCCGAGCACGGTTCGTGCGAGCTTCTACGTTTACAACAACGCCGCCGAGATCGACGCCCTCGTGTCATCCATGCGGAAGATCGTGAAATTTTTCGCCGGCTGAGAAGTTTTCAGGGCAAAGTTTGTCGCTAAACTATTGGTCCAAGCGGCCGATAAAGTTGGTTGTATGCGATTACCCACTACCTCGCTGGCCGGACGATTTTTTGTTTTCGCAGGGCTCGTTCTGGGGCTCGCGACTATCGCTTCGGGGGCCGAGACGCTGCGATTGCGGGCCGACATGTGGATGCCATACAACGGCGATCCTGAGTCGAAAACGCCGGGCTACGTCGTCGAATTGGCGAAAGCGATTTTTGAACCGCAAGGCATCAAGGTGGACTACCAGATGATGCCATGGGCGGAAGCGTTGACGAATGCACGCTCGGGCAAAATCGATGGTGTCATTGGCGCCGGCTCGGCTGAGTTGGAAGGCTTGATCGCCCCCGACGAGTCAATCGGCGAACCACGTGTCGTGTTGCTCGTGAAAAAGGACAGTCCGTGGAAATTTGAAAACGTCACTTCGCTCAAAGGCGTGCGCCTCGGAGCGATTGAAGGCTACACTTACTGGGAAGCGCTCGACGCGTACATTAAAGCCGGCAAGGCACCGGCTGTTGTGCAGTTTGGCGGCGAGACGCCTTTGGTCGACGGGCTAAACCAGTTAAAAGAGGGAAAAATCGACGTTATGCCCGAGACCATGGCGGTTTTTGTTTGGACGGTCAAAGGCATGGGCCTGTCGCCGTCGGATTTCCGCATCGCATACACCTGGCAGAATGAACCGATCTACCTGGCTTTCTCGAAGAACGATAAAGGCGCACGCTATGCCAAAATGTTCGACGAAGGCATGGGCAAGATGCGCGCCTCGGGCGCGTTGGCAGCTCTGCTTAAACGCTACGGACTGGCCGAGTGGAAATAAGTCTGATCGGGATTCGCGTGACCGAAACCATTTACCGCACCACAAACTCGCCGACTTTGTCGCGCAAGGCGACGCTCGCGGCGTGGAAGAGCTCCACATCGGGTTGTGTGAAAGGATCGTTGGTTTTCGAATCGTGTGGCAGCGGCTTGTAGGTCTGCAACGCGTATCGGCGCACCCCATACATGAGCGGAGCGAGTTCATCGATATGTGTGCGTTCGTGCAGTCCTCCGACCAGCGTGGTGCGAAATTCGTAGGGCAATCCGGACTGTTTAATCAATTCGATGCTGAGCTCGATCGGGCCGGTGTCGACCGGGCAACCCGTAAAGCGGCCGTACTCGCAAAGTGGGCCTTTGACATCCATGGCGATGTAATCGAGCAGCTTCGCATCGAGCAGCGCGGCGAGGACGTCGGGCTGGCTGCCGTTGGTGTCGAGTTTGATGAGAAATTCCATCTCGCGCACACGCTGGAGGAAAACATCGAGCCCGGGCTGTATGGTGGGCTCGCCGCCGGTCATGACGATGGCGTCGAGTTCGTTGCGATCCGCCCCGAGGTGTTCAATGACTTCTTCAACTGGAATCGCGGGCTGAAAACGCGTGGGGACGGTCAGGGATCGATTGTGGCAAAAGGGGCAGCGCCAGCAACAGCCTTGGGTCTTGATGACGGCTGCGGTCTTACCCGGATAGTCGATCAGAGAACGTTTTTGGAAGCCGCCGATTCTCATAGAAGTATGCTTCGTTGACTAAAAATACCGGAAATTGCGCCGACGTTTTGATTGCTGTGGGGAAGTGGGGCGATGCCTGGGAAATGACACGAGGCACTTGCCGGGGATGCCCGTTTGGAGAAGTGAGGTAGTTTGGTATTTCCCAACAGGCGACTCAACCCTCCATTCGGCGCCGGGACGCGTAATTAGCCCGGACGATTGAGATGATGAAGAGATGGAATGTCACCCGTTGCAGGACAGGCATTAGGAAATGAACACGGCATCGACACGCGGACTGATACCCCTTTAAGGTCTGGTCTTTAAACATGTCTTTCCGCATCTGTAAAAGTATCGAAATTGAGAACGGGCACCTGCTGACCAAGCATCCCGATAAATGCCGCTTCCCCCATGGCCACAGTCGTCGCGTGGACATTGTACTCGCTGCCGATCAGTTGGATGCGAATGACATGGTGTGCGACTTCAAGGCCATTAAAGCCGCCATCGAAACCTTCCTCGATTCTTGGGACCACGCTTTCTGCCTCAATACCGAGGACCCCCAGTTCGCCGACTTTCAAAAAATCTACGGCGTGCAAGTGATACCGTTCGAAGGGGTCGATCCGACCAGCGAAATGATGGCCAAAACCATTTTCGATGTACTAAAGAAACGGCTCAACGACTCCGCTGGCGCCGTCGACGCCCGGTACCGTGTACCGACCGGCGTGCGTGTCGAACGTGTGCGCGTGACCGAGACTAGCTCCAGCTGGGCGGAATACAGCGAATAATCGCTCTGGTACCCGCCTGCGAGACTGTTCGCAGACCGCGGCTCCGCCGCCACCTTTTCATATCAAAACAAAGCAAACGCTCCCGATCCAACTTGTCACGTAATACGTGACAAGTGATTGGGGACACGCGGATCGGTTTGAATCATCGCAGCAATAAATATCTGCCGACGCCCAAGGCTGCGCAACCAGCGATTATGACTAATACGCCCACTTTAAACCAATGGAGCGCAATGAAGGCACATGTCGCAAGGACAGTCGCGTACCAATCGATCTTGCTGTGATCGGGAAAGAACACGTGGACGCCAAACCAAACGGCCAGGTTCAGTATGACGCCAACCACCGCTGCCGTCACGGCCGATAGCGCGTGGTTGAGCCACGTGACGTGACGCAAGCGCTCGAGATAAGGCGCACCGGCGAAGATAAACATGAAGCTTGGGACAAAAGTTGTCCACGTCGTCATTGCCGCGCCCAACGTGGCGGCGGTGAGGGGAGTTAACCCGCCGGGCTGGTTCCAGCCACCGAGGAAACCTACAAATTGCAGCACCATGATAAGTGGGCCGGGTGTGGTTTCGGCCAGGCCGAGACCGTCGAGCATTTGAGCAGTCGAAAGCCAATGATAGTTTTCCACCGCCTGTTGTCCAACGTAAGGCAGCACGGCGTAGGCGCCGCCGAAGGTCACGAGCGCGGCACGGCTGAAAAAAAGGCCCAACTGCGCGAGCGTCCCCGACCAGCCTTGATAGAACCCGGCGACGAGGACGGGCGTCCACCAAAGCGCGAGCGATATGGCGATAACTTTGATCGTTTGGCGGAGCGACGGGTGCGATTCCGTCAGGCCGGTGTTGGAGATTATGGGTGGTTTAGCTTGTTTGTTTTTGAAGAAAAGTCCGAGCAACGCGGCCGCGCCGATGACAGCGGGGAAGGGGAGGCGAAAAAAGTACAAAGAAACGAACGCCGCGCCGGCGATGCCCCAGTGAAAGCCATTTTTCAACGTCCGCTGACCAATCCGCCAGACGGCGGCGAATACGATGGCGGTGACGGCTGGTTTGAGGCCGTGAAAGGCGGCGCCGAGCCAGGCGACCTGGCCATAGCTCACGTAGACGAAACTGAGCAGCCAGAGAAACAGCACCGAGGGAAGTACGAACAACACGCCAGCGACAATTCCGCCCCATGTGCGATGAAGCAGCCAGCCGCAATAGGTCGCGAGCTGAGTGGCTTCCGGACCCGGAAGCAGCATGCAGAAATTGAGCGCGTGGAGGAACCGTTCTTCGGAAACCCATTTTTTCTTTTCAACCAACTCGGTGTGCATGATCGCGATCTGCCCGCTCGGCCCGCCGAAGCTGATCAGCCCCAGTTTCAGCCAAAAGCGCAGTGCTTCGCGAAAGGAAGGAGCCGTGGAGGTCATCGGCGCTAACCGTACGCGAAGCTGCAAAGACGCAAAGCGTAATTTCGGTTTCTGAACGTCGATAAGGTAACGATGTTCAGCGGAGGTGCGTGCGGCTGGTCCGAGAGACAAAGCCGGACGTCAGTTGATTTAAGCGCGATTTTGGAAACATTGCCGACTTTTCGCCGATGTCCGCCTTCATCAATCTGTCTGCCTACAAATTCGCGCCATTGGAAAATCTGCCAGAACTGCGACGACGGTTGCTCGATCTTTCCGTTGCTCGTGGTTTGAAAGGCACGATCTTGCTGAGCCGCGAAGGGATAAATCTATTCATTGCGGGGCTTCGGGCCGATGTCGACGCGCTGGTTGCGGAAGTGCGAAGCGTTGCGGACCTCGAAGATCTTTCGCCGAAGGAAAGCGAGAGCGCCGAGCAGCCTTTCAACCGAATGCTGGTGAAAATAAAAAAGGAGATAATCGCGTTTGGCGTCGACGGGATCGACCCTGCGCGTCAGCCCGCGGCCAAGCTGCCTCCGCGCACGTTGAAGCAATGGCTCGACGAAGGACGCGAGATTACGCTGCTCGACACGCGCAACGACTACGAGGTGCGTTTGGGCACATTTCGCGGTGCGCTGCCGGCGGGCATCGACAACTTCCGGGATTTTCCCAACGCGGTTCAGCGCCTGAAGCCCGAACTAAAAGAAAGACCTATTGTGATGTTTTGCACCGGCGGTATTCGGTGTGAAAAGGCGGGGCCTTTCATGACGCGCGAAGGTTTCAATGTCTATCAGCTCGAGGGCGGTATTTTAAAATATTTCGAGGAATGCGGTGGCGCGCATTACGAGGGCGAATGTTTCGTTTTCGACAAGCGCGTGGGCTTGGATCCTGCGCTCAAAGAAACCGATTCGGTGCTTTGTTACGCCTGCCAGATGCCGCTGACCATCGAGGAGCAACGTCACCCGCACTATGTGCCCGACGTCTCGTGCCCGCATTGCCACGGGCGGGATAAGCGGGGGTGAAGGGCGCATCGCGTTGCGGCTCCAGCCGAGTCCGGTGCGGTTCCGGCGTGCTGCGGTTGAAGTCCGGGGAGCGCCGTCCCTACTCACACAGGGGAATACTTATGTAATTGCGGTTTATCTGCATTACGGCGGTGAAAATGCGTAAGTATTTGCTGTACGTCGTAATTGCTTCGCTGTTCGGGGGCATTGTTTTGCTGTCAGGCTCAATTGCTAAGCTGTTTGTCTCAATTGCTGGGCTGTACGTGCCGGTTGCTGGCGTGTTTGTGGTCGTTGCTAAGCGGTTTGTCCCCATTGCTTGGCTGTTACAGGGCATTGTTGTGTTGTTTGTGTGCGTTGCTGACGTGTCAGCGTGCGTTGTTTGGCGGTACGAGGCGATTGTTGCGCGGTTTGTCTCAATTGCGGCGCTGTCTGTTTGCGTTGCTAACGTGTTCTGGGCGATTGCTGACGTGTCTGAATGAGTTGTTTTAATGTTTGAGTGAGTTGTTTCGTTGTTTGCGTGAGTTGTTTTGGTGTTCGAACGAGCTGTTTTCGTGTTCGGGCGAGCTGTTTTTCTGTTCGGGTGAGGTGCGAGGTTGTTCGGATGAGTTGTCTGGCGGTAGGGATGAGTTGTTTCGGCGTCGCGGTGAGGTGCGAAGCTGTTTGAGCCTGTTGCGACGATGTCAGCGTGAGCTGCGGGAAGGGGTGTGGACGATGCGAGAGAGTGGGGGTCACGCTTCGGTGACCCGCGGTCAGGCTCCGGCGAAGCCCGGTTCAGGTCCGGTGATCCGCGGTCAGGTTTCGGGCACGCGCGGTATGGCTTCGGGCCTGCACGGTAGGGGGCCAGGGAGGTGTTTTGTACCGGGTTGTGGGTAACACATGTACCGCTAGTGAGGTAACACTTTTCAACTCATGGAAGAAGGGCCATGGCCCTTCTTCCATGAGTTGGGACAACAAAAATACAATCGCGCGACGGCACGAGTTTGTGACGTTCGCGCTTGCGGGCTCGATCAGTATGGTGGCCTTGTGTGAGCGTTTTGGCGTCAGTCGCAAAACCGGTTACAAGTGGTTGAGGCGTTTCCATGCACAAGGGCCCGCTGGCCTGGAAGACCGGCAGCGTGCACGCGTACGTCGCAGCAACCAGACCTCATGTTCGGTGGAGACGCGTGTGGTGAAGCTGCGCACGAAGCATCCTACCTGGGGAGCGCGCAAACTACATCGCAGGCTCTGCGATCTGGGCCACACTTGCATGCCGGCGGTGAGTACCTTCGCACGCATTCTTCGCCGGCGTGGGTGCATTCACCCGCGCCACAGTGCCGCACACCAGCCGATGCAGTGTTTTGCCAGAGCCGAGCCCAATCAACTCTGGCAAATGGACTTCAAGGGCCACTTTGCCATGCAGCGCGGTGGCCGCCGCCATCCGCTCACGGTGCTCGACGACCACTCCCGCTTTTCCGTTGGGCTTGAAGCGTGTGCCAACGAGCAGACGGTGTGCGTGCGTGAGCGCTTGGAGCGCATCTTCACCTGCTACGGCCTGCCCGAACAGATCCTTTGCGACAACGGCCCTCCTTGGGGCGGAACAGGGCCGGAGTTCACCCAGCTCAGCGTCTGGTTGCTGCGCCTGGGCGTGGAGGTCATCCACGGCAGGCCGTTTCATCCTCAGACCCAGGGCAAAGACGAACGTTTCCACCGCACCCTCAAGGCCGATCTTCTGGACCGCCTCGACTGGCGCGACCTCGCCCAGGCACAGCGACGCTTCGATGCGTACCGCCATCTCTACAATTATGACCGTCCACATGAAGCGCTTGATCTGGCCGTGCCAGCCTCCCGCTATCGCCCCAGTTCCCGCCGAATGCCAGCCAGGCTTCCCATCGCGCAGTATGAAGCCTCGGAGCTGGTCCACCTGGTGAAATCCAAGGGCGAGATCACCTTCCAAAACCGTTTCTTCTTCATCGGCCAGGCTTTCATCGGACTGCCTGTGGCGCTGCGACCCTGCGCAGCCCACGGCATTTATCGGGTCTGCTACGCCGCATTTACTCTCGGCCTTATCGATCTATCAAAACCAACCAATCTTCCCAAAGGCTGCTACCATCCCCTGCTTCGGCCTACTCATACACTGTAACCCCATTAGCGGTTCATCTGTTACCCTTGACCCGAGTCTATACAGGAGGGGCGGTACGCCTCCGGCGGGCGGCGGAAGCCTTCGGCTTGGGACGGTGGGTCGCGGGGTGCTCTAATGTAATGGCGGATTATGGCGTGGTTTGGGGCGCGGCGGGGTTTATCTAGGACGTTATGAAAAATCTACGTCTTGCGGTCATGGTAGCATTCTTAACTGGGGCGGTCGCTGGCCGCGTCTTTGCTGCGGAGGCGGCACCGGTTTATCCTCCGCATACGATTCCGAACTCGCAGCTGCGGGTGCTGCCAAAGAGCGCAACGGGACGCCAGTATCAACTGCATATCAGTCTGCCGGGCAACTATTCAAAAGATACAACGCAGCGTTATCCGGTCGTTTTTGTCACCGATGGCTATTGGGATTTCGGCAAGCTGGATGCGATCGCGGGCGGACTCCGTTACGACAAATACGTCCCGGAGTTTATCATCGTGGGGCTCGGCTATCCGGGAGAAAACTTGAACTACGGGCAGTTGCGCAATTGGGAGCTCTCGCCCGTGCCGTCCAATAACGACCCGCAAAACACCGGTCATGCGGCGGATTTTTTGCGCACGCTGGAAACGGAAATCATCCCCTATATCGATCGCGAATTTCGCACCGACCCGGCGCATCGCGTGCTGGGCGGAGCTTCACTGGGCGGCTTATTTACGCTCTATGCGATGTACACCAAGCCGGAGCTGTTTTCCGGGTACATGGCCGTGACACCGGCCGTCAATGTGGGGAACGATTGGTTGCTTGGTTATGAGGAAAAGTTCGTTAAATCCGGTCGCGCCCCGAAGGGCCGCCTTTTCGTGAGCGTGGGCAGCAACGAGTGGCCGGGTTTCGTTGCGGCGATTTTGCGCTATAATTCGCGGGTATCCTCACGCAAACACCCGGATTTGGCCTATCAGTTTAAAGTCATCGAAGGTGCGCGGCATGCCGGTATGCAAATGGAGTCCTACGTGCGGGCACTCACCTTTATCTTCGCTCCACTGGCGCCGGAGAGCGGTCCGCTGTCGGACTAGAGGCGTGTTTCTGCCGCGCTATTTATCGGCCGTGAAAAATCGACACGGTGCGAGCTACAGACGCTTGCCGCATTGCACGCAGAAATTGTTATCCGAAACATTGGGACCACCACAATGGATGCAGAAGACGCGCAGGGCTTTTGGCGCAGGGGGCGGCAGCGGTGGTGGTTCAGGCTCAGGTTTTTTGTCCGCCTGAATTTGTGCGCGAGTCTTTAGATAGAGTTGCGGAGTGATTTTGTCGGTGAGCAGTAGATCGAGGTATTCCTTGAGCACTTTTTCGGTCGGGGTGCATTCTTCGGCAGTTTTCTCGTTGATGAGCATGGCCTCGGTAAACTCCATGGAAGCGAGCTGGTTTTTCTGCCGCAGTTCCACGAGCCGGAGGCGCCGGCCTTGCATTTCCTCCAGTTTCTTTTGCGCGGCATTGCTGAGTTCCTGCGCTCTCAGTTTAACCCGTTCGGAATCCACCGTAAGGATGATGTCGCGCGTCAACGATTCGCAAATCATGGTGGGATCCTGTGGTTCCTTGCCGAGCAGTTTGACCGTGCGAGGCACCTCTCGTTGAAGATAGTTTACGACCTCCTGGATGGAGACGTAACCATCGGTGTTGCCATCGGCCTTGCCGGAAAGCGCCTCAAGGAGGTGGTACGTGAAAATGCCGTGCTGAAGTTTCTCGTCCTCCCAGGAGCGCTGGTCGGGTTTGGCGGCGGCAATCACCACACGGCCTTCACCCTCGGCGAAACGTTCATATTTTGGCGCCGCCACCACGGCAAGATCGCGCCCTCCGGCTTTGGCGACGCCAGTGGAATGGCAGGCGTCGAGAAACATGACCAGACGCTGGGCTTTGAGCGTACGGACTAGTTTTTCAAAATCGTTTTGAGAGAGGCTGGTTGACGCCATGTCCTCGGGGTCGGCGTCCCACGGTAGAAAATAGTAGGCTTGTTTTTCGGCGATCGATTCGCACTTGTCCTGTTCCTGACCGCCATGACCGGCGAAAAAAATCATCACGGTCGAGTCAGGCATAACCTGACTGTAGAGCCATTTGTTCACCGCCTTGCGGATCTGGGTATGGGTCGCTTCTTCGTCGATCAGCAGCTTCACATTTTCTTTGGGGAAGCCGGAGCGCCGCGGATCGGTTAACAGATCGTAGAAGGCGCGTGCGTCGGCGTGGGTGTATTTCAACGTTGGGATGCGGCTGTCTTGATACGTGCCGATGCCCACGATGAGGGCGAAAGCCTTGTCGCCGCGAACGGCAGTGGTCTCGGATAGGCTCATGCGGATGGGACGGGTTCGCGGCGATCGTTTTTGGCTAGCTTTGCGAGTACAGATACCAAAGAACGGCGGCGCCGAGGCCGATATAGAGCCACAGCTTGCCGACCTTCTTCTTCGCCGGGCTCTGGCTGTTCATGTAGACTGCCCCCATGACGATTCCGAGCAGCGGAAACACACCGGAACCAACCGCGATACCTAACTTGAGGCCGTCGGAAACCGTTTCCTCGGACGCGGCGGCTGGTTCAACTGAGCGAAAAGGCGGCGGCACGGGCGGGGTGGTCTGAGCGAGGCGCTCGCCACATTTGCCACAGAACTTGGCCTCGGGCGGATTAACCGAATTGCATTTGGCGCATTGCATGGGGGTTGTTGGCGTTAATGTCTGGTTTAGGTGACGAGAAATTCGCAGGTGTCCTCGGTCCACTCGGTCCTGGGCACGGAGGATATTTTTTTCTCGATCACACGTATGTCGCGCGCGCCCGTGGTGGCGTCGACCGTGCGGAAGAGGGAGCCATCGAGGGCAAAATGTGATTCCAGCAGCGCAACCTTCTTCAAGGTGGCCACCGCCTTGAGTTTTTCCGTGCCGATGGGGCCTTGGAGTTCGTATTCGAATTCACTGTCCGATTCGGGAATGCGGTATTCCCGGCCGGCTTGGACGAAGTTTTCGGAATGGTGTGCGTTGGGGAACAGCACGGTGAGTTTGCCGCTCGTGCCGATGTTGAGCAGCGTGAGATAGCAATTTTGGCTGGCGCGAAAACCGACGACGATTTTCTGGCCCGTGCGATAACTGGCTTTCTTGTTTTTCGATTTTACGGCGACGTCGCGCCCCCCGTCGTGGGGCAAAGGCGCGGTCCAGAGATCGACTTTAAAGCCGTTGGTCGGACTGTCCACGGGCTGGGATTTTTCCGAAGCCGAACGACTCGCGGCCGGCGCATGTTTTTTCGCTCTGCCTTTCTGCTCGAAAAATAAATAGCTGCCCAAGGCCACGACGAAAACGAACAAGATCGACAGCACAAGCGGGAGCGAACCGTTGCTTATTTTCCACGCCCCGACCAAAACCACCAAACCCGCGGTGCCGAACAGCAACGCCTGGCTCGCCAGTTTTTGAACGATCAATTTCAGCACGCTGCCATCGTCGGCTGGCTCGTCCTCGGGCTCGTTCTTTTCAGAAGTACTCATTTGGCGCTGCAGCGAGATGGGGTTTGCTCCAACAGACCTAATTTACCGGGTAAGAAACCAACATATTGGACCAGCGCAAATGCCGGACCGTATTTTTAATGAGAAACCCTGCGGTTATGAAACCGCTTCACTCCGCATAGCGACTGCGCGCCAATAAATGCAAATGACTGACGGCCAATTGGTCTGCCCAAGCATGATTATGCCTATGAATTGAGATGTCCGATTGGCGGGACCTGCTTCGTCGTTTGATTAAAACAAAATTAGAAATTCCGTATTTCGACTCCCTCCGCCCCAATTCCAAAAATCCGCCATGAGCCAAACATCTCAGCCCAAACTTCGCGTCAACTGCTTCGGTCTTTCCCTCGACGGCTACGGGGCCGGCCCAAATCAAAGCTTGGAGAATCCGCTGGGTAAAGGTGGCACCGGCATGCACGAGTGGTTTTTCCCGACGCGCACCTTTCAACGCACGGTACTTGGAAATGATTCGGCTGGCGCGACGGGCATCGACGAAGATTTTGCGGCGCGCGGCATGGCGGGACTTGGTGCGTGGATTCTCGGCAGAAATATGTTTAGCCCGTTTCGCGGCGCGTGGTCGGACGACAAGTGGAAAGGCTGGTGGGGCGACAATCCGCCGTATCATGTGCCGGTGTTTGTGCTCACGCATCACCCGCGCGCCTCAATCGAGATGGCCGGCGGCACGACCTTTCACTTTGTAACCGAAGGAATCCACGCCGCACTCGACCGCGCGAAGGAAGCGGCCAAGGGCAAAGACATTCGAATCGGTGGTGGCGTGGCGACGATCCGGCAGTATCTCCAAGCCGGCTTGATCGACGAAATGCACCTGGCGATTTCGCCGGTGTTGCTTGGTTCGGGCGAGCATTTGTTCAACGGCATCGACCTGCTCAAACTCGGCTACCGCTGCACCGAACACGTGGCTGCAGAAAAAGCGACGCACGTTGTGCTAACGAAATGAGGGAGGATAGGTCGGCGATTGGCTAGGGCCGGAACGCATGCTTCGCTGTGCGGCGCTTTTTACTCTAGAACAGACATCGGGAGGCGCGGAATTCACCTCGTTTTCATGACGACTTCATCGTGTCTTCACAAAGGTGTGGGAGGCTGACCGCATGATGACTAAAAAAAGCCTTCTCACCATTCTGCTGGTGCCTTCGTTTTTGTTGCTCATTCCCTTGGTCGCGAATCAAACGGTCGACGGCTTCAATTGGAATCCGGGCGCGTTCATTTTCCTTTGGGTTTTATTGGTGGGCATCGGTCTCGCGTATAAACTCGTGACCAACAAAACGGGTAGCGTCGCCCACCGCGTCGCGACCGGCCTTGCACTGGCGACGGCGTTCATGGTGTTCTGGGGCAATCTGGCCGTGGGCTTCGTCGGGAGTGAAGATAACCCGGCTAATTTGATGTATGGCGGAGTGCTCGCCATCGGACTAATCGGCGCTGCGATCGCACGTTTTTCGTCGGCGGGCATGGCACAGACGATGGCTGCGATGGCATGTGGCCAATTTTTGGTCCCCATCGTTGCGCTCCTCGTCCGGCCACACGATTTCAGCCCGGGCGTTGCACAGGTCTTTGCGCTGAATTTTGTCTTTGTCTTATTGTTCGGTGTCTCGGCTTGGTTGTTCCGGTACGCCAGCCACAGACCACGCAAAGCGGACGGGCCGATGACGGCGTGAGCGCTTCCGCCGAGGCAAACTTACGGTGCTTTTTCCTGAACGGGGGTTGAGGAAATCAGGCCGAATTCTTTGAGCAACGCGTAGAAAATATCGGTGCAGTTGGAGCCGTCGCCACGGCCGTGATTCATCACGATGACGGTTCCCCAATTCGTCTCGGGGACAAACCACATGTTGGCGCGCGCGTAGCCGGAGTAGCCGCCGTGGAAAATGCTGCGCTCGATCACGCGGCCGCGGGCGTCTCGTCGGGTTTCGATTTCCCAGCCTAGGGCGAAGCGTCGGTTGGCGACTTGGGAGTGCAGGTGTTGAAAGGACTCGCGCCGCAAGAGGGCATGGCCCGCGTGCTCGCCCTGGTTGTGGAAATCGAGATAACGAAGCAGGTCCGGCACCGAGCAAGACAGGAACCCACCGGGAGAGCCAAAGGGCGGGGAGCCGTACTTGGCGGGGTCGACGCTCGCGCGACGGTTTTTCCCAAACCAGCCGTCCTCGTGCCCGGCGATTTTCGGAGCGGCGCCGTATTGCAAAGAGTCGAGGCCGAGCGGTTGAAACAACCGTGACTGCGCGAGTGCTTCCAGCGGTTTTCCGGCGGCGCGTTCGAGGATGCTGCCGGCAATGACGTAGCCATCGTTGCAGTAATATTCGTCGGTGCCGGGCGGATAACGAGGCGGTTTTTGGAGCGCGGTCGCGACAAACAGCAGGCGTTGTTTGCTGGCGGGTTTACCGGTGTGTTGCTGGTTCCATTCCATCCAGCGGTCGTTGCGGTCCATGATGCGATCCAGGCCCGAGCGGTGGCGCAGCAATTGTTCGAGCGTCACGCTGGCGTAGCAGGGCAGCATCGATGTTTTGAGTTCCGGAAAAGCCTCGGCGAGCGTGGTGTTCCAACGGATTTTTCCGTCCTCAACCAGCATGGCGGCGAGGGTCGCGGTGACCGACTTCGAGCACGACGCGATGTCGAACGCGTCGTCAAGGGTCGCCCAATCGCCCGAGTCGACAACGCGTTCGCCCGCCACGCCGAGGCCCACGATTTTTCCGCCGTGAATTATCCCGATGCCGAGCGCGGGCAGGTTGTGTTTTTTGCGCAGCGTTTCCGTCAGTTGGTAGAGGTCGCGAGCTTCCGGATAACGTTCGACTCCTATGGTGCGCCCGGGATGGTTAGCTTTGCCGGCGCAGGCCACAAACATCAGGAAAAGTCCGATGAGAAAAACGGGGTATTTCATAAGGAGGAGCGATCGGGCCGAGGAGCAGATCCAGTTGAAACGGGTCTGTCGTGGCAACTCATTCCAATCATGATTAACTATAAAGAAATCGCATTCACGGCCTACGCGGTGACTAATATGCGGAAGGCGCGGAAGTTTTATGAGGGCGTGCTCGGCCTGAAGCCGGCCCGCGAAATGGGCAAGAATTTCGTCGAATACGACATCGGCCAGGGGACAATCTCGGTCGGTTGCGCGCCGAAAATGTGGCCGCCGTCAAAAAAGGGAACGACCGCGGCGCTCGAGGTCACCGACTTTGAAGAAGCGCTCGAACATCTGAAAAAGAAGAAAATCAAGCCGGCGCTCGGGCCGCTGGATTTTCCTTCTTGCAGAATGGTCGGCGTGCGCGATCCCGATGGCAACATGATCGTGTTGCACAAGCGGAAAAAGAAATAGCGTCCTCGGCGGCGGGACGAACTCTAGAGGGCCGGGCCGGAACGCAGGCTAGAGCGACGCCAGGATACTATTGAACCGGTTGCTCGGACGCAAAGCGGCGGAGGCTTTGGCGTCGTCGGGGGCATAATACCCGCCGACGTCGACGGCTTTACCCTGAACGGCGAGAAGTTCGGAGACGATTTCGCCTTCGTTCAAAGTGAGTGCGGCTGCGATCGGCGTGAACGCTTTCTTCAGGGTGGCATCGCTGTTTTGCACCGCGAGCGCCTGAGCCCAATAAAGAGCGAGGTAAAAATGGCTGCCGCGATTGTCGATGGTGCCGAGTTTGCGGCCGGGCGATTTGTCGTTTTCGAGGAACTTGCCATTGGCGGTGTCGAGCGTTTCGGCTAAAACCCTGGCCGGGACATGTTTCATTACGATGGCGAGGTGCTCGAACGAGGCGGCGAGGGCGAAAAATTCGCCGAGACTGTCCCAGCGCAGGTAATTTTCCTGGAGAAACTGTTCGACGTGTTTCGGCGCGGAACCGCCGGCGCCGGTTTCAAAGAGCCCGCCGCCATTCATCAACGGGACGATCGAGAGCATCTTGGCGCTGGTGCCGACTTCGAGAATTGGGAAAAGGTCGGTGAGGTAGTCGCGCAGGACATTGCCGGTGACACTGATGGTGTCGAGTCCCTTGACGATGCGTTCGAGAGTATGCGTGCAGGCGGCGGCGGGAGTGAGGATGCGCAGGTCGAGGCCGGACGTGTCGTGGTTTTTTAGATACGCGTTAACCTTGGCGATGATCTCGCGGTCGTGCGCGCGTTTTTCGTCGAGCCAGAAAATGGCGGGCGTGGCGGAGAGTCGGGCGCGGTTGACGGCGAGCTTCACCCAATCCTGCACGGGAGCGTCCTTGGTCTGGCAGGCGCGCCAGATGTCGCCTTCGTCAACTTGGTGATCGAGGATGGTTTTGCCTGATTCATCGACGACGCGAATGGTGCCGGCGGCGGATGCGACGAAGGTTTTGTTGTGCGAACCGTACTCCTCGGCGGCCTGGGCCATGAGGCCGACGTTAGGGACGGAGCCCATGGTTTTCGGGTCGAGCGCGCCGTGGGTTTTGCAGAAGTCGACTGTCGCGGTGTAAATCGTCGCGTACGAGCTATCGGGGATGACGGCGAGGGTGTCCTGGGTTTTGCCGGCGGCGTCGTACATCTTGCCGCCCGCGCGGATCATCGCGGGCATGGAGGCGTCGACGATCACGTCGGACGGGACGTGGAGATTGGAAATTCCTTTGTCGGAATTGACCATCGCGACGGCAGGTCCATTGGCGAAAGCGGCTTTGATGTCGGTTTCGAGGGCGGTCTTTTTGTCGGCCGGAAGTTTTTGGAGTTTTTCGACGAGGTCGCCGAAGCCGTTGTTAAAGTCGACGCCGAGTTCGGCGAGCGTGGCGGCGTGTTTGGCGAGCAGGTCCTTGAAGAAGACGCGGACAGCGTGGCCGAAGAGGATGGGGTCGGAGACCTTCATCATCGTGGCCTTGAGGTGAAGCGAGAAGAGCACGCCGCTTTCCTTGGCCTTGGCGATCTGTTCGGCGTAGAAGGCGACGAGCGCCTTTTTGCTCATGAACGTGCCGTCGAGGATTTCGCCAGCTTTGAGCGAGAGTTTGGGAAGGAGAACGGTGACCTTGCCGGCGGCATCGACATGTTCGATCCGGGCGGTCGTGGCGGCGGCGAGGGTGACGGACTTCTCGTTGGAGAAGAAATCGTTTTTGCCCATCGTGGCGACGGACGTCTTGGAGTCGGGCGTCCATTTGCCCATCGAGTGCGGGTGGGCACGGGCGTAGTCTTTGACGGCTTTGGGCGCGCGGCGGTCGGAGTTGCCCTCACGGAGGACGGGGTTGACGGCGGAGCCTTTGACTTTGTCGTAGCGGGCCTTGGCGTCTTTTTCGGCGTCGTTTTTCGGTGACTCGGGATAATCGGGAAGCGCGTAGCCTCTGGCTTGGAGTTCGGCGATGGCTTCCTTCAACTGCGGAACGGAGGCGGAGATGTTGGGAAGCTTGATGATGTTGGCTTCGGGCTTGAGCGTGAGCGCGCCGAGTTCGGCGAGGGCGTCGGGGACGCGTTGGGACTCCGGAAGTTTTTCGGCAAAGGCGGCGAGGATGCGACCGGCGAGCGAAATGTCGCGCGTTTCGATGGCGATCCCGGCGTGTTTGGTGAAAGCCTGCACGATCGGGAGGAGCGAATACGTTGCGAGGGCGGGGGCTTCGTCGGTCTTGGTGTAGATGATCGTGGGTGTGGGCATGGCGGAAGTAAGTGCGATGCGGGCAAAGGACGCGGTATTGTGCGCCGAAAAGGAGGTTTAGGCTAGCGGTTGGCGCCCCGCGGTCAAAAGCAAAGACCACATGGAAGGCGTTAGCATGTTTGTTGATGCGAAACGCGTTTTGCTAACAGTATTGCTTTTTCTGGCGCGACGGACGGAGGCGTTTCGAATTTCGCTGAAAGACGAAGGCGGCGCGATTAACCGAGGTCGTTGTCGGCGTTGATGGCCTCGCTTTCGACCGAAAGAGCCAGTGTGCGTGCAACTTCCTCAGGTGCGGAAAGCAGAATTTTCGCGCCGGTGTCCCCGGAAAGTTTTTCAAGTTTGGAACGCAAGTCGGCCACCAAGGCGACCGGATGGCCGCGAAGCCCATGGTGAACCGGGATGATATTCTTCGCGCAGCCATGCTCGACAAAAGCGAGCGCCACTTGGCTAACGATCGCCACGCTCATGTCTGGCAAATCGCCCGGACAAACGAGAAAGCCCTGGCAGGTTTGAGAGGCCGCCTGGACGCCAGCCGCGAGCGAATTTCCCATCCCGGACGCAAAACTGGGAGCATAAACCGTGTGTAGGGAAAGTCCGGATACAGCTTCCGCGACAGCGTCATGTTGATGGCCGGTTACGACGATGACTTCCTGCAAACCAGCCGCCGCGAAAGCGGCCGCCACACAACGCACCACAGGAGTTCCATCGCGACCGGGCAGAAGAAGTTTGTTGTAAGGGGCGGCGCGACGGGACAAACCCGCGGCCAGAATAATTCCGGCCAGGCGCGGCGCTTTTTTTTCCAACTGAATGGATTGTGGCATGGGAAACGGTTAAGCCCAGATTCCGCGGCTGGCCTGAGAACGAACGATGCCAGCCAGCATGCCAATCGCGATACCGACGGCATCCGATGCGCCCAAACGAAGGCCGGCGGGACCTTCGATTCTTTTAAGTTCGGTTTCAGCGACGCCCAGCAATTTCAAGCGGTCCAATCTCATCGCGTGACTGCGCTGACTGCCGAGAGCGCCAATATAGCCAATCGGGGTTTTGAGCAAAGCGACCAACGCGGGATCGTCGATTTTCGGGTCGTGGCTGAGAACGAGCGCGGCATCGCGGTGGGTGGGCGAAAATGTGGAGAAATCCTCCGGCCAGGCGTTAATGAGTTGCGCGGGTGCGATGGAAAAGCGCTCCGAACTTGCGTAGTAGCGCCGCGGGTCGATGACGATGCAGACGAAACCCGCGTTTTGCGCGAGGGCGACAAGATGGGCGGCGGTATCGACCGCGCCGACAATGAAAAGCCGCGGAGAACGAACCAGGGTTCTGATAAAAAAAGGCGTTCTACCGAACGTATCGAAAGTACTAACGGCTTCTTCGGCCAGACGAGTCTTCGCCCGATCGAGTTCCTCGGACGAAAATGCGCCGCGGGCGCCGGCGGAGTGGCCTGCGAGGTCGAAGCCAAAGTGTTGGTCCCCGCGCGAAAGAATCACGGCGTTGGCATCGGAGCGAAGCCAGGAGTGAATTTGCAGCGCGAGCGCTTTCATTTCCGGTTGCGGCTGGTTGGCGAACCATGGGTCTAAGCGCACCTCCACGTATCCGCCGCAACTCAAACCATCCTGCCAGAGAGGCGTTCCGTCCGGCCCGAAACGCATGACGCGATGGGTGCCGCTTGCCTGGACTTCTGTTGCAGCCGCAATCACCTCGTTGTCGAGACAGCCGGCGCTGACAGAGCCGGCAAAACGATCACCGGTGGCGGAAACGAGCAGGGAAGAGCCGGGTGCCCGCGGGGTGCTGCCTTCGGTGCGCATCACACTGGCGATGACAAAAGGTTCGCCGCGTTCGATCCAATCCAGTAGTTGCTTTCGAAAACCGGGCATTTGTTCGTGTGCAAGCTAGGTGGCGGCTGTCGCGAGCGCTTTTTTCACGCGCTCCGGAGTCATTGGAAGATCGAGCAGGCGGGCGCCGGTGGCATCGTAAACCGCGTTCGCAAGGATGGCGCCCATCAGAATAATCGCAGGCTCGCCGCCACCCTGGGGAGGAGCGTCGTCGGCGTCGAGAATCACGGTTTCGATCTTGGGCACCCAGGAGAAACGCGGGAGCTGGTAGCTGTCGAAATTAGTATCGTTGAGCACACCGGCCTCGAAATGGATTTCTTCGGTGAGCGCATAACCAAGGCCCATGGTGATGCACCCCTCCATTTGGAGTTTGGCCCCAGCGGGATTGACCACGAGGCCCATTTCCTGGGCGCAAAGCACGCGTTTAACCGTGATTTTGCCGTCGTTTTTATCGACGGCGACTTCCGCGATCGAGGCCACCACAGTGCCGGCGTCCGAACCGCAAGCTACACCCAAACCACGGCCGCTGCGACCGACGGCGGGAGTCCAACCCCAGCTTTTGGCGGCGGCTTCGAGGACGCGACGCAGACGCGGGTCGGTGAGATGTCGCAATCGAAATTCGATCGGGTCGACACCAGCGAGCTCCGCCAATCGTGAGATATGCGATTCGCGGGCAAAAGCATTGGTGTTGCAACCGGGAGCGCGCCACGCGCCGATGTTGAACGGATGGACGCCTGCAGGGCCGTTGAAATTACCGACGGACGATACGCGATGGTTCGGTATATCGTATAAAACATCGCCGCCGCGATCGCCGGCGAAGCGTACTTCGTAGTCCCACAAAATCATGCGCCCACTTTCATCGAGGCCGGATTTTATATTTACGACGGCAGCGGGGCGAAAGGTGTCGTTGAAAAACTCCTCTTCGCGCGTCCACATAACCATGACGGGCTTGCCCGCGGCCTTCGAGAGAAGGGCGGCCTCGACGGCCTGGCGATTGGCCGACTTGCCGCCAAAACCGCCTCCGACATGGGGTGTGATCACGCGCACACTCGTTGTTGGCAGGCCAAGGGCTTTGGCGATTTCCTCACGTGCACCGAACGGATTCTGCGTGGACGCCCAGACTGTGGCATTCTTCTCCTCGACGTTTGCCAGCGCGGTATGTGTTTCCATTGGCGCATGGGCAACGTAGGCGTTTCGGTAAGTGGCCTCGAGCGTGCGGGCTGGTTTGGTTTGTCTCGGATCGATGGTTCCTGCCTGCTTGACAACGCGAACGGGAACCTGCGCCTGCGTGAGATGATCGTAGATGTTTTTGTCGTCCAGCGTCGAGGGCGACGGAGCGTATTCGGCGCGAATTTTTGCGAGCGCTTCTTCGGCCACTTCAGGCAGCGCATGGAGCACGGCGATCAAATCGGTTTGCTCGACCACCACCGTTTCAGCGATTGCCCGTGCGGCCGACGTATCGACATTCAGAATACGCGCGCCGTGGGCCGGGGGACGAAGCACTCGGGCGTAAAGCATCCCAGGCAGGCGAAGATCGCCGGTGTAGCGGGCTTTGCCGGTGACTTTGTCGCGTGCGTCGCGGCGAAGAAGCGGCTTCCCGGCGATTTTGAACTGCGATGGTTTCTTTAGGTCGGGTTTTACCTCGAGATGGCGTTCGATCTTTTTCCCTTTTGTGAGTTTTCCGTAACTGATGCTTCGCGACGGGTCTTTCAAGTCGATCACGAGACCATCGCGAGTGATGAGTTGATCGGCGGGAACCTGAAGCGCCTCGGCTCCGAGGAGGATCAATACACTCCGAGCTTCAGTCGCGGCGGCGCGCAGGAGCGGTCCGAAAGCGCGTGTCGTCAAACTGCCCCAAGTGCCGGCATCAAAGGGGCAAAGTTCGGTGTCACCCATGACAATATCGATGCTGTCGACGGGGACATCCAAATCCTCCGCGAGCATTTGTGGGAGCGACGTGATCGGGCCCTGACCCATTTCGATCTTGCCGGTGAAACACGTTACGCGTCCATCTTCGCCAATGCTGAGGAAGGCGTTGAAATCGGTTGGAATTTTTGGCCGGGTCGTGAGCGGTCTGGCTGCTTCCGAGACTTCGGCGCCGAAACCGAAGGAAGGACTAAGCGCCACATAAACCATTAAACCTGCACCAAGACGCTTGAGAAACTCCCGGCGCGAAGGCAGGCTGGCCATTAGGTCGGAAGGCTGACCCGAATGAATTTCGTCAGGCAGAAAATGAGTGCTCATGACTTGATTTCTCCTCTCATGGCAGCGGCGGCTTCAAGGATCGCGTCGACGATTCTCGCGTGAGCGCCGCAGCGGCAAAGGTTGTCGTTCATCCCGGCGATCACTTTTTCGCGCGTGGGATTTGGGTTCTTCTGCAGCAAGCTGTAGGCTGTGAGAATCATGCCGGGAGTGCAGAAGCCGCATTGCAGGGCATCGTGCGCGACGAAAGCTTTTTGCAGCGGGTGCAGTTCGCCGTCTTTCGCGAGTCCCTCGATGGTGACGACGTCTTTTCCTGCGATGGTGCCAACTTCAATCGAGCAGGAGCGCTCGGCGCGCTGATCGACGAGCACAGTGCAGGCGCCGCATTTGTCGATACCGCAGCCGAATTTTGGACCGGTGATTGCGAGATCGGTGCGAAGAACCCAAAGCAGCGCGCGATCGGGTTCTGCTTGGACTTCGACCGGCTGCCCATTGAGCCGGAAGGAAATGGTCTTTTGCATGACGGGGCTTGATTGAAGACGAGGTTTTCCCGTGACCGCTGAATGCGCGGCACAGATGGGGACGGCAAACCTTGTCGTTTTTTCGCCCGAGCGCGAGCCCGGTTCATGTATTCTCCGCTGACCAGTAAGACCGGAGATCTCAGCTCAGCGCTTTTTTGATCAGTTGCTCGGTCGTGGCGGTCGGACCGAGGGCCAGCGTGGCCCGTCGGATCGCGGTATCGGCGTCGGCGGCTTTGTAACCGAGAGCGGTCAACGCGAGAATGGCGTCGTGCAGGCGGGTTTCGCCTTTAGGTGCGGCATCAGGTTCGGTGCCGGCCGCCAGCGTGGCGGCGTCGATATTGCCGGTGGCGCCAACCTTGGCGCGAAGCTCAACGACAAGTCGTTCGGCGGTCTTTTTGCCGATGCCGGGGCATTTCGAAAGCGTGGCAACATCGCCGCTGCGAATCGCTCCTTCAAGCGACGCAAGCGAGAGTTTGCTCATGATCGTGAGCGCGCTCTTCGGCCCGATGCCGGTGACGTTTTCGATCATCAGGCGAAAAAAGTCGCGATCGGCCGTCGTGGCGAACCCGTAGAGCGTCTGTGCGTCCTCACGATAAATGACGAGGGTGTGGAGTTTTACGACGGTGCCGTTAGGCGGAAGTTTTTCCGCGGTCGTGACCGGGATGTTCACCTCATAGCCGAACCCGTTGACTTCGACAATGGCGCGGAGCGGATTGGATTCCGCCAGGGTGCCTTGGATGGAAGTGATCATGAGGGAATAGTGAGTAGTTTAGTTGGTAGATAGTAGTTAGTACGGGCTCAATATCTACTATCTACTAGATGCTAAATACCAGCTACTTCAGGCCGAGCACATCCTGCATGTCATAAACGCCGGGCGTGCGTGAAATGAGCCAGTGGGCGGCGCGGAGGGATCCGCGGGCAAAAATGTTGCGATCGGAGGCCTTGTGCGTGAGTTCGACGCGTTCGCCGAGCGCGGCAAACATCACGGTATGGTCGCCGATGACATCGCCGCCGCGGAGAGCGTGAATGCCGACCTCAGTGGGCGTGCGTTCGCCGGTGATGCCTTCGCGTCCGTGACGGAGCGCTTCGGCGGTGAGCTTGCGTTCTTCGAGAATGATTTCGAGCAGGCGGGCGGCGGTACCGCTGGGCGCGTCCTTTTTGAAGCGGTGATGCATCTCGATGACCTCGGTGTCGTAGTCGGCGCCGAGGACTTGCGTGGCGCGATGGGTGAGGGCGAAGAGAAGATTAACACCGACGGAATAATTGCCCGACCAGACGCAGGGAATTTTCGCGGCTTCCTTGAGCAGCGTGGCCTTTTCCTCAGCGGAATGGCCGGTGGTGCCGATCACGAGCGGTTTTTTTGCCGCGGTGCAGAGGCGAATGACCTCGGCGGTCGTCTTGTGAAAACTAAAGTCGATGACCGCATCCGCTTTTTGAATACCGGTGGCAAGGTCGTCGCCTTGGTCCATTGGCCAGGCGATGACGGCCCCCGTGGCGGGAGCGGCGGCGGTGATGGCCTGGCCCATGCGGCCCTTGGCTCCGACGAGTGCGATTTGGAGGGGCATGATGGTTTTACTTGAGACCGAGCGGGGCGAGGCTGGCGAGGAGGGTTTCGCGATTGGCCTTGGTCATTTCGCAGAGCGGCGAGCGAACCTCGTCGGAGGCGATGCGACCGATGTGGGCTAGGGCGGTTTTCACCGGAACGGGATTGGGTTCGATGAAAAGCGTCTTGAAGACCGGATAGAGCTTCCGGTGGATCTTCGTGGCCTTGGCGAATTCGTCGGCGAGGGCGAGCTCGGTGAGCTGCGCGATTTCCTTTGGGAAAAGATTGGAGGCGACGCTGATCACGCCTTCGGCGCCGACCGACATGAAAGGCAGAGTAAGGCTGTCGTCGCCGCTGAGCACCGTGATGTCCTTGCCCATGGCTTGCTTGAGCTGGTCAACGCGATCCACAGAACCGCCTGCTTCCTTAATGTAGCGAACGTGCGGATACTTTGCGCGAAGGCTTTCGATCACAGGCACGCCGATTTCGATGCCGCAGCGTCCGGGAATCGAATAAAGGATGATCGGCTTGTCAGTGGTTTCGGCGAGCTCGGAGAAATGACGGAACAGACCCGCCTGACTGGGCTTATTATAGTAAGGCGCGACGATCAACATGGCGTCGGCACCGGCATCGTGAGAAAGCTTGGTCAATTCGACGGCTTCGTGCGTGGAATTTGATCCTGTGCCCGCGATGACGGGAACGCGGCCACGCGAAACCTCAATGGTCGTGCGGATGACGTCCATGTGTTCCTCGTAAGAAAGGGTGGGCGATTCCCCCGTGGTTCCGACAGGAACCAGACCATGGATGCCCGCCTTGATCTGGGCCTCTACGAGCTTGCGCAGGTCGTCAAAAGCGACGGAACCGTTCTTGAACGGAGTAATAAGGGCGGTGATGGCACCAGTGAGCGGTCGGAGTTTCATTTAGCGTTTACAGGAAGATACCTTGCACATCAAACCAGTCCTATTTACCAAAGGCGCAAGGTTTTTTAGCCTGTATTCCCCCATGTCGTTACATACTGAAATCTTCAATGACCTGTTAAAACTCGCGGTCGAGAGCGGCGCCAGCGATGTCGTGGTGAAATCCAACAAACCCGGCTACGTCCGTCTATCGGGTCGTTTGAAACCCGTCGACATGGACCCGATCGCCGGCACCGAAGCGCAAGCTTTCGTCGACGACCATGTTCCGCGCATCTTCAAGCAGCAGTGGGAAACCCTCGGCCAGATCGACTTCGCCTATACGGCGGAGAACATCGGCCGTTTCCGCGTAAACGCTTTTCACCAACGAGGAACAGTCAGCGTGGTGTTTCGTCACGTGAAGAGCCGCGTGCCGAGTTTCAAAGAGCTTAACCTCGACGAAGAACCGCTCCTTAACCTCGCGAAAGCGAAAGATGGCATTCTCCTCATTTGCGGCGCGACCGGTGCGGGCAAAAGCTCCACCATGGCCGCTATCCTTGACTGGGTTAACCACAACCACGACCGCCACATCGTGACCATCGAAGATCCGATCGAGTACACGTTCCAAGACGACAAGTCCGTCTTTAACCAACGTGAAATCGGCCTCGATGTGCCGGATTTCGCCACGGCGATCCGCTCGGTGCTCCGTCAAAATCCCGATATCATTCTGATCGGTGAAATGCGCGACCGCGAAACCTTCGAAACCGCCATCGCCGCCGCCGAAACCGGTCACTTGGTGCTTTCGACCATGCACGCCGCGACCGTGGCACAATCGCTCACGCGTCTCTTCGAATTTTTCCCGCCCGAGCAGCAGCAGAGCGCCCGCCGACAGATTTCCGGCTCGATCTGCGGTATCGTTTGTCAGCGCTTGATTCCTGCGCTGGAAGGCGGCGGTCGCATCCCGGCCACGGAAATTCTCAATGCCGATGCCACGATCAAAACCCTGATCCTCGAAGGCAAATTCGAGAAAATTCAGAGCCTGCTCGAAAGCACCGGCGACACGAAAACCTATTCGTTCAACAAAGACCTTTACCGCCTCGTGAAGGCGGGTCTCATCAGTAAAGCCGATGCACTGCGGTTTTCGCCAAATCCGCAGGCGCTCGACATGAATCTAAAAGGCATCTTTATTACCGCTTAGCGCCACGAACCGCGTGGTGCGGCCTTTTGTGAAACGAAACCTCGCAGTTATCGCAGCCTTGGCGCTGTGCGCACTCGCGCACGGACAAACATCTTCGAGCAACTCGACCCAGTCTCCAGCGACCGGCGAAAACACCTTGGAATCTGCCCGTCGCGAGTTGAAGGAACTGCCTGCATTGGAACGCTCACGCGACGTACTCGGCAAACACCCCGGCCTCGGCTCCGCCGGACTGCCCACGCTCACGCTGCCCGGAGACGCGGGCAACTCCACCGCGCGACCCGACCCTGATAAGCCAATTTCAACCAACTGGTTACAGGATGCTTTGAACCAGACCGACGCCGAGGCCGCCACCCGCCGCCGGTCGAACGATTCCTCCCTCGTACACGAGCGCGACCAAGGAGGCGGTTACAAACCCGTTGAGGCTCCAAATCCCTTGGGACAATTCATGGCGCAATGGATTTCGCCGCGCGATCTTGAGCTTTTGCAGGCTGGCCAAGACACGAAAAAATCCAACGGAGCGACCGACCCCTTCGTTAAATCTTGGGAGCCCTTGCGCCCTGCGGGATATCAAAGTCCGATCACCGATGTTGCTCGTAGCCCGTTGTCCGAACCAAACGACACGCCCCTCGTTCCGATTCTGGCAGCGCCTCGAAATCCTTACATCGAAGAGCCCGATTCAACGCCGCCGCCGAGCCCGAATTTAATGCTTTCGCCGGCTGCGTTAGGCCGGCCTCAGCCGGATCGTTCCCGCGGCCCGGAATCACTTTCGTCTTTGCCTGTCGCGAGTCCGTCAGGCCCGAACCAGCCGGCCACTCTCAAACCCGCTGCCACGCCGGTTGCCGAACCACAGCGCCCGCCGACGGCTCCAATCGTCGACGACCGCAAATACTTCCCGCAACTTCGCCGGTTTTAGGGCTTGGCCCCGCCGGTCGGGGACTTTACGAGTGTACCTTTTATTTTATGGCACTCGCACTTCTCTTCGCCGGTCAAGGCGCCCAAAAAGTCGGTATGGGCAAATCGCTCTACGAAAATTCCGCGGCTGCTCGCGCCCTCTATGATGAGGCTAATCGCGTGCTGGGCTGGGACTTGACCAAGATCTCGTTCGAAGGTCCTGACGCTGAGCTCACGCAGACCAAAGTCTGTCAGCCCGCGCTTTTCGTGCACGGCCTCGCGCTGCACGCCGCGCTGAAAGAACAGGGCAAATTGCCTACCGTGAGCTACGCGCTCGGCTTGAGCTTGGGCGAAGTCACGGCGCTGACCGCCGCAGGCGTTTTTGATTTTTCGACCGGCTTGAAAGTCGTCGCCGAACGCGGTCGCCTCATGCAGGTCGCCTGCGAGCAAACCGTCGGCGGCATGGCCGCCATCGTCGGCGAAGAGCGCAGCACCGTTGCGACGCTTTGCCAGGAATTCGACGTCGAAGCCGCGAATTTCAACGCTCCCGGCCAAATCATCATCTCCGGCGAAAAAGCCAAAATCGAAGCCGCCGTCGAAGCCGCTAAAGCCCGCGGCATCAAAAAGGCCATGGCGCTCAACGTCGCCGGTGCGTACCACAGCCGCTTGATGGTTCCAGCGCGCGATGCGTTCGCGAAGTTCCTTGAGACCGTAAAATTCAACGCTCCGCAATTCACCGTCTTCACCAACACCACCGGCAAAGCTGTCTCGAACCCCGACGACATCCGCGCCGCGCTGGTGAAACAAGTCGTGTCGTCCGTCCTCTGGGAAGACTGCATGCGCAGCGCTGTCGCCGCGGGTGCCACGGAATTTCTCGAACTCGGCATGGGCGGCGTTCTCGCCGGTCTCGCCCGACGCACCGACAAAGCCTGGGTCGTCAAATCGATGGCCGAGTATTCGGACACCACGGCTTGAAACCCGGCCGCAAGCCCGCACGCTAAGACCTTTTAAACTGTTAGCACCCGCCCGGGCGATGAGCCTTGGCGGGCCCTTGTATGGAAGAACTCCTGACCAGAAATTTTTGTATCATTGCCCACGTCGATCATGGCAAGACGACGCTTTCCGACCGGCTGCTCGAATACACGAACACCGTCGAACAGCGCGTGCTCACCGACCAGCACCTCGACGCGATGGATCTGGAAAAGGAACGCGGCATCACGATCAAAAGTCATCCCGTAACCATGACGTACACGGCCAAAAACGGCCGGAAGTACAAACTCAACCTCATGGACACGCCGGGACACGTGGATTTTTCCTACGAGGTTTCTCGCAGCCTCGCCGCGTGCGAAGGCGCTGTTCTTCTCATCGACGCGGGGCAGGGTGTGGAAGCGCAGACCGTGGCCAATTACCACCTCGCTGTCTCGCAGCACCTGAAAATCATTCCGGTCATCAACAAGATCGATCTGCCTGCCGCCAATCTCGAACTCTGTCTCAAGCAGATGGAGGACATTTTGACGATTCCGCACGACGAGGCCATCCTCGCCAGCGGTAAATCCGGCATCGGCATCGAAGATATTCTCGAAGCCGTCGTGGCCCGTATTCCGCCGCCGCGTTGGCGCGATTACCCGCAAACCCGCACCTTGGTCTTCGATTCGCTCTACGATTCCTACCGCGGCGTGATTACCTACGCGCGTGTGTTTTCTGGCGCAGTGAAAGCCGGCGACATGATGCTCCTGATGAGCAACGGACAAAAATCCGAAGTTAAGGAAGTCGGCGTTTTCACGCCGAAAATGCAGAAGGTCGATGTCCTCGGCGAAGGCGATGTCGGCTATGTCGTTTCCAACATCAAGGATCCTTCCGAGATCAAGATTGGCGACACTCTCACGCTCGCGCGCCAGCCCGCTGCCGAGATGCTTCCGGGTTACAAGGAAGTCCGCCCCATGGTTTTCTGCGGACTCTATCCTCTCGAATCCTCCGACTACGAAAAGCTCAAGGCCGCCCTCGGACGCTTGCGCCTCAACGACTCGGCTTTCTTGTATCAGTCTGAAAGTTCGGTCGCGCTTGGCTTCGGTTTTCGCTGCGGCTTCCTCGGCCTGCTCCACATGGAAATCATCCAGGAACGCATCCGCCGCGAGCACGACGTCGAAATCATCTCCACGTACCCGAGCGTCGTTTATAAGGTTAAAATCCAAGGCGGTACCGAACACTTCGAAGTCGACAATCCGATCAATTTGCCCGATCCCGGTACGATCCTCGAAATCTGCGAGCCGACGATCAACGCCTCCATCCACATCCCCAACGATTCGATGGGCGACATCCTTGCGTTGATCATGGAAAAACGCGGCGTCTGCGAGCACACCGATACGCTCGACGCCACGCGCGTCATGATGCGCTGCGTGCTTCCGCTCAACGAGATTCTCGTCGATTTCAACGACCGTCTGAAATCCATCACGCACGGCTACGGCTCGATGGATTACGAACTCGGCGAATATCGTCCCTCGGACCTGGTGAAAATGGACATCCTCATCAATGGCGATCCCGTCGACGCTTTCGCCAGCATTGTCCATCGCGAAAAAGCCGAAGGCAAAGGCCGCGAACTTTGCGAAAAGCTGGCCGATATTATCCCGCCACAGATGTTCAAAGTTGCAATTCAAGCTGCGATCGGCGGCAAAGTCATCGCCCGCGACAACGTCCGCGAAATGCGAAAAGACGTGACCGCGAAGTGCTATGGCGGCGACATTTCCCGCAAGCGCAAACTTCTCGACAAGCAGAAGGAAGGCAAAAAGAAGATGAAGCTGATCGGAAAAGTTTCGATTCCGCCCGACGCTTTCATCAAGGTGCTGAAGAACAACTAACCACGACCTCGACCCCGGAAACACCTTGGCTAGCCAACCACAACAAAGTACCAAAGCGCGTCTGTTTGTCGGTTGGCTCACGTCGATGTTTTCCGTCGAGGGCAAGATGCGCGCCAACGCCAAAAACTGGCTGGAACTCGCTGAGAAGGTTTACCACTACCGCCGCGACGTTATCTCCCAAGTGCTCGCCGCCGAACTCCAGTCGCAGATCGCGAACCTGCGAAAGATGCTCAAGGAGCGCACCAATGCGGCGAAGTTGAAACTCGGCATCGAGGAGCTTGAAGGCGTGATGCGTCGCACGGGCGGAAAAGTTTACCCCAAGTCGACGGTTCAGGAATATGTGGAATTTTTCCTTGTGGCTGCAATCGTGGTGCTCGGTATCCGCACATATTTTGTGCAGCCGTTTAAAATCCCGACGAACTCGATGTGGCCGACTTACAACGGCATGACGCCACAAGTGTACAAAGATCCGTCGCAAGCTCCGGGGGTCGCGGCGCAAGCCTTGCGGTTCGTCGCCTTTGGCGCGCAATACAAACAGCTCGTCGCGCCGGAATCCGGCAAAATCACGATTCAGGTCCGGCCCAATTATAATGGCCTCCTTTACTATCAATTGAAGCCCGGTCGCAAATGGGGTTTATTCTCAACGCTGGTGAGAGAATACCTGTTTTATGTCGGCGATGAAGCCGTTCGCCTTCAAGTCCCTGAGGATTTCGATTTTGATACGGCTCTCCGCGAAGCGTTTGGAGTTTCAAATCGAGAGCTCGACCAGCTTGCGCGGAAATCCCAGCGCGGAGACTATGATTTTCGGTGGGTGACACTAGATCGTGAAGTGCAGAAAGGGCAGGTGTTCCTGAGTTTTGATATTATGACCGGGGATCAGCTTTTCGTTGATCGACTGAGTTATCACTTCGTATCGCCAAAGCCGGGCGACGGTTTTGTGTTTAGGACCGGACGTATTTCAGGAATCGGCGCGGATCAGTACTACATCAAACGTCTGGTGGGCGTGCCCGGCGACCAGCTGGAGATTCGCGAACCCGTTTTATATAGAAACGGACAACCGATTACCGGCGCGGAAGCTTTTCAAAAAAATGGACGGCGCGAAGGAAAGTACGCCGGTTATTTTAATATTGGCCTTTTGGAGTCGGGCAGTGTGGTGACGGTTCCCAAAGATGGTTATTTCGCGCTCGGCGATAACTCGGGAAACAGCAAAGACAGCCGCTACTGGGGTTTTGTCCCGCGAAAGGACGTCGTAGGCCGACCCCTGTTTATCTACTATCCTTTCACAAACCACTGGGGCTTGGCGCCTTGATGCCTGAGATTCGGCCGCCCAGCTGAAGGTTTTACCAGTAGAAGAAATTCAATTTGGGATCCAAATAGTCTTGCGTGGGCATTTTCAGCGTTGTCCGCCAGACCGTCGCGTAACGCGACCAAGGGCCTCGAATTTCACCATCGAAAATAGGATGCCATTCGGGCGCGGGCTTGGTGGGCCCTTCGGCGACGCGATCAAGAAACTCCTGATGTCCCTCGGGACTCGCAAAGTAAAGACAGCGCCGCTCAAGGTGATCGTTGATGGCCTTGGTACGCCCACAGATCTTGTGGTAGGTCACGATAAACTCGTTGCGGGCCAGTTCCACAATCGCGCGGGTCGTGGCCCCGGCAATGGTTTGTCCCGCTGCGTACCCATAGCTGACGTGGCCCGATTTGGACTTCCGATAGACAATGACCACTTCGCCAAAGTCGGCGGGGTGGTGAAGCCTAAGAACTTCTATGCCGGGCAGAGCGGAATTGGTCGGCGAAGCATCGATATGGCCCGCCCACCAAGCCACGACTGACAGCTGCTCAAGAGCTTCCATGTGAGCTCTCCGCCTCGCCTGAATCTTAAAAAACCCTGGAAACGCCGCCATTCCATTCGAGGAACAGTCCTCTTTGAAACCGTAGCGCCCGGCATTGGGGCCGTCGTGTTCGGCATGAAAGGCCCAACGTTCGATGGCTTCGGAGACCGCCATATTGCGGGCGACCTTGGGTGATTCGCTCGATCCTGAGCCATCAGCCGGTGTTCCTTTAGCAAACTGGGGCTTGCGTGGTGCGAGCCCCGGTGCAAGAAAAGCATCGGCTTGAAAAAGACTTTGGCCAAAGATCGATACCGGCGTGGAGACGATCCTCGCAATAGGCCCGCCCGAATCAGCGAGGGCGTGCCGATATTTCAACACTGCGAGATCGATCATGATTATAATATTAGGGGTATAAAAAATAGCTATATGGGCGCCTTAGAGACCTTCCCAAGGACCTTCATCGCCACCGTCTGGTGTAAGAAGACCTTCCCACGGACCCTCATCACCGCCATCGGGCATTGCAAAAACGACGGCCTTGGGCTCGCTCACGGAGTTGGTGACTTTGGCATTTGCGATTCCGACGAAAAGCAGCTGAGCTGCGAAGCTGACGAGGATGAAACGAGCTAAGTTTTTCATAACGTTACAATGTCTAGCTCATATTTTTCTCAGTTTAGAGCATGTCGTTTACCTAAAATGAGTATAGGTCCATACCTTCGGAAAGGTACGATAAGGAGGCTTTTTCCGCATATTTTACAATGCGGGCTCCTCTTTTTTATAGTTTTTACCGTCGGCGTTACGAGGGGTGCCACCTCGTTTATAGATGAAGCACCACTCATTCGGAACTACTCGACGGATGAAATAGGTACCACGTCCAAGGTCTGGTGCTTGCAGGAGTCGCCCGAGGGTTTGCTGTACGCGGGCGCGGATCGCCTGTTGATTTATGACGGTGCCAGTTGGATTGCGGCTCCGCGCATGGAGAATTCAGCTGAAGTCAGGAGTATTTGTCTTCAGGGAAAGCGGATTTGGGCCGGAGGGAGCAACGAAGTAGGATACTACGAGAAAGATAGCAGCGGCGCGTATGTATATACGAGTATTACGTCACAGCTTCCCGATAAATTCTACGGTACTGTATTACATATCTATAATATGGATGACAGTATTGTATTGGTTACCAACCGCAAAGTGATACAGCTTTCTAAAAAATCAGGCGTCGCGGCCAAGGTATCTGACTTTCAAAACGATAACTATCTTCGTCCATTCACTTCGGACGGTGCGTTATATATTAATCAGAAAGTTGGTGCTGAATCTAAGGTATGGGTGTTAAAAGATGGGGTGTTGGAGCTTGTTCCCGCCGTTTTGGGATCGGGAACCGGCACGGCATCGCTCCTAGGGAAGATCGATAAAAATTGGATTGTGGCCGTCGACTTCACGATCTTTTCCAAAAATATGGAATCAGGCGAGGAGCGGCGGATTTTCTCAGATCAAGGCGATCTGACCCGTGCGTGGATAACTGGAAACACAGTTTGCGACAACGACCATATTTATATTGGGACACGAGCAGGCGGCTATTTTGTCGTCGAACTCAATGGAAAGGTACAACAGATAACCAAGGCACAGGGACTTGCTTCAGATGGCTGCAATGCCATTTTGCCGAGTCGGGCTGGCGGTATTTGGGTGGCAACCGATGACGGGATAAGTTTTGTGCAAGATCGTTCCGGTGCGGGATGGATCCCTTTACCCAGTGAAGTCCGTTCAATACTGGCGGACAACGACGACGCTTATATTAGCTATGCACAATCCGCTCTGTTTTTATCTCCGGAGGGACGAACGGATCTTCCTGATCAGCTTCGAGCGTCATGGACACGCGTGAACGACAACGTTTATGCCTTGGCGAGAGAAAAACTTTATAAAGCGCGAATCGGGACTGCGGACTTTAAGGAGATTCCTGGAGTGGATGGCATGCGTCTTCGCACCATCGTGGGTTTTGCAGGAGCGAGTGAATTTATCTACGGAGGAATGGCGACTTCTTCTGGCCAACGTGGATTAATGCGGTTGGATCTGAAGTCGGGCGAGGTGACGACCTGTGAGGTGACCGATGGCATTAGCTATTATCTTCAGGATAAAATGGGGCGCCTGTGGTTTCGAACCGACCCGGGATCGATCATGATGATTGACGATGCGTTGCGTCGCAGTTCCCTGCAAATGGCGAGTCGCAAGCGTTGCAAACTGACGCTTCACGAGGGGCAACCTTTGGCCCTGTTTGACGATTCCGGATTCACCACGATGAAGGGGGAGAAAATCCGCAATACCGAGGGAGTTGCCGGCGCCTTGGGCACGGAATGCGTGGACGGTGCGGCTTGGGTTTTTGGACGTTTTGAAAATGCCCTCCGCGTAGGTGTGATCACGGGCGATGGCGAGGGGTTGGCGTGGAGGCAAAAAAACATTCCTGGCCTGAAACGATTCAAAAATCTGACTGCGATCTTCCGTTCTGGGGATGATTTGTGGCTAGGCGGCGACTCGGGAGTAATCCACGTCGATACGACCAAACTTTCCGGTCCGGACTTCACGCTGCCTGAGATCGAAATCACCGTGAGAAATCCGAAGACGAAGGAACAACGTGTGCTGCCAGCGGGGTCGCGGACAATTCAGCTCACCAATTCGGAGCAGGAAATCTCCATCCGTTTTAAAACGCATGTTTGGGGACTGTTGGAACCGCCGCAGTTTGAATCCCGGTTGTTGCCACTGGAGGATGAGTGGAAGCTGCATAAATACGGCGAAGATGTTACTCGCAGTTATGTTCCAACCGGTCAGCACACCCTGCAGCTACGCGTTCACCACCTCGGTGAAACCGGCCCGGTTACAGCATTCCAAGTGGTGCGTCCGCTGCCGTGGTATTTTTCGTATACCGGTATCACGCTGTTCGGTCTCACGGGCTGTATATTGTTTTATGGTGCGGTGAAGCTGCGTACCCGCCAGATCAGTGCACGCAATCGCGAATTGGAGCTGAAGATTGCGGAGCGCACTCAGGAACTGGCCCGGGCCAATTCCGCCAAATCGGAGTTCCTTGCAGCAATGAGCCACGAGATTCGCAACCCGATGAACGGCGTCATTGGCATCGTGAAGATTCTTCAGGAGGCTAAGCTTGGGTCGCGCGAAAAATATTATCTCACCACACTGCATCGCTGCGCGGAACAATTGCGCACGACGGTCGACGACGTCCTCGATTTCTCAAAGATCGAAGCCGGAAAAATCACGTTGCATCCCGACACGTTTGATCTTTCGGAGAGCATCAACGCGACCATAACGTCCCTCGATCTTGCCGGTGACCGCCTCGAACTTGCCTCTTGGGCCGGACCTCGCCCAATCGTCACGGGCGACCACGGAAAATTCTGTCAGATCCTCACCAACTATTTCAGCAATGCACTTAAATACGGTGTTCCGCCCGCGGCGTCGATTGATGTGTATGTATTGAACGAGGGACTACAGCGGTGTCGGGTCACGGTCGCGGTGAAAAACACCGGCCCCGACATACCGCCGCACGAGCAGGCCACGCTTTTCGAAACCTTTACCCGCGGCGAATACGCCAAACGCGGCCGAATCGGCGGAAGCGGACTCGGTCTTTCCATCTGCAAAAAGTTCGCCGAAACCATGGGAGGCAGCGTCGGCGTGACGAGTTCAAGCGGGCTGACCGTTTTCCAAGTCACGATACCCTTTGAGATCGCGCAAGTTCACCGCCGCGACGACGCCAACGGCGGGACAACGCGCAGCTTGAATGCGCGCGCCCTCGCCATCGAAGATGAAGACTACAATCGGCTCGTGTTGGGCAATATTCTCGCGAAATTGGGTTACAAAGTTGATTGGGCATGCGATGGAAAAACCGCCCTGCAACTTGCCCAGCAAAACGGCTACGATCTGATCCTCACCGATCTCATGCTGCCCGACACCGACGGTGGCACACTTACACGTGAGATCCTTCAACATTGTGAAGAGCCAAAGCCGCCCATTTTTGCCGTCACCGCTTATTCAACCAAGGAAAAGGAGGACGAGTGCACCCAGGCTGGCATGGCAGGCTTCATCAGCAAACCGATCACGGTGGAAAAATTGGAAGCAGCAATCCAAGGCTGGGCGTCGCAGCATCGCACCTCGGCAAAACCGTTCGTCGAACCGGCCGCTCCCACCGCGAATATCACAGTGACGCAACTCGGCCGGCTCGGACCGCTCGAGGTCATTTTGCCCGACTTCATGCGCAAAATCGAAAACGAGTGGGCGGGCATTGATCGCATGCTGGAGGATCGCGAGTGTACTCCGGCGGCCAATGCGGCGCACAAACTTGTCAGCGCGATGTTGCTGGTGGAAGCCGATGTATTGAGCGATCAACTACGCTTGCTCGAACGCCGGTTGCGCGATGGCGCCTTGGAGAGCGAAATTGAAAAAGTGCGCTCCATCTGCCGGGAGGAAGTGGCCAACGTCGGACAGGCCCTGAAGGCGGCGCTCGCCCGCCATCAACGTTTCAACGCAGATCGTCCACAGACGTGAAGCCGCGTTTGAGCGCGTAGGATTGAAGCTGAAGCGCGCTGTGCAGACCGAGTTTCCGCATGATATTGCGGCGATGGGTTTGCACGGTGTCCGGGCTGAGCGCGAGAAGGGGAGCGGCTTCCTCATTGCTGAGTCCTTGTCCGAGCAATTCGAGGACGCCCTGTTCTTTGTCAGTAAGGATTTTGTTGAAGCTTTCGGGGTTGTGGCCCATCTGCCGCCGCAATTGCTGAACGGTGAAACCGAAATAACAGCCGCCCTGCATCACGGTGTCGATTGCACCGACCAGCGCGTCGGAAGAATCGTCCTTGTGAACGTAACCGTCGGCGCCCGATTGCAGCGCTTTATATAAAAGATAGTCCTCTTTTACGGAGGAGAGGAGGATGACTTTAGTCTCAGGAAGTAGTTCGTTAAATTTTCCGGCAAGCGTGATGCCATCTTCGCCCGGAAGCTGAATATCGAGAAGAATCAGGTCTATGCGGCCCAGTGTGGGCATCGCTTCGATGAAGGCTGCGCCCGAACCGTAACCTCCCACGACGGTCACGTTTTCCTTGGCCTGAATCATGACCGTCAGGGCCGTCCGGAACATCACTTGGTCTTCAATGATGGCAATGCGCGGCATAGGGGTGGTATTTGTTTTTTAACTGATGACGTTCTGCAAATGTTTAGCGGTTCTGCTCCCGAAATCAATGATGGTGATGCGAACGGGAAGAACAAGGCGCATTTGAGGTTTTTCGGAAGCGCGGCGCATTTAAACGCATTGCACAAAGACGATGGCCTGCCCAAGTTGGTTGCGGTGGGTTACGAAAAACATCTTTTGATTGATGGTTCCAACATCCTGCATGCCTGGCCGGAGTTGCGTCTGCTTTTACGGCGGGAACGCGACGTGGCGCGGGAGAAATTGCTGCAGATTGTCCGCATTCTTCATGATGCGGAACAGGTGCGGCTAACGGTGGTTTTTGACGGACGTGGCAGCGAACTGGTCGTCGAGCATCCGGGTGATGCGACGACTTTTTCCCTGGTGTTCACACCAACCGGAATGACGGCCGACGACGCCATTGAGCAACTGGTCGGAAAAGCCGCGGACGCTGCGGTGTGCCTGGTGGCAACCGATGATTGTGCAGAGCGGCAGACGATTGAGGCCGTGGGCGCCACTGGGCTATCCGCCGAGGAATTGCGGGCGTGGGTAACGCGAACTGAACAACATCAGCAAACGCAGCTTGCCAGCCAGCGGCGGAAGAACGAAACCATTTGGAAGAACAAAATATGATCATGACTCAGCAGGGGGGTGGCGGTGGCGTGGCAGAAATTCAGGGCCTGTATGGTCCTTTTTCATTTCCGGAAAAATTGCTTCAGCAGATTTGGCTGCGTGGCGATTTTGACCAGGCGCGGGCTCGGACGACCGATGGACGTCCCGTCCGGGTTTTGCAGGTTGGACGTTGGAACCGGTTGGGCGGCCCGGATTTTAAACAAGCGCGAATCGACATCGGCGGCGAAATCGTCTCGGGCGACGTGGAAATTCACCTACACGCAAGCGACTGGGCGGCGCACGGCCATTCGAGCGATCGAGGCTACGAACGTGTAGTGCTGCACGTGATACTTTTTCCAACCGATGAACTCGCAACCTTGGGTTGTGACGGCCACAGGCTCCCGATTCTGCCATTGCTGCCATTGTTGAATCACGACTTGGAGGAATACGCAGCCGACGAAGCTATTGAACGATTGGCCGACCATCCCCTTGCACAGGTGCGCAGTGAATTGCTTCAGATGGAACCAGCCCGCCTGCAACAGGAGTTGCAACGTCTTGCCGCGAGGCGCTGGGACCAAAAAGTGCACTTCGCAAAATTGCGCGTGGGGCGACTCGGTTGGGACGCGGCCTGTCATCACACGGCATTGGAAATATTGGGTTACCGTTTCAATCGGGCTCCGATGCTCGCCGTGGCGACCGCGTATCCGCTGGCCGAATGGGGGAGGGCGGACGCAAATTTTCTCAAAAACGTCCATGCTCGTTTCGACGACCGTTGGTACAAACAAAGTATTCGTCCGGCGAACCATCCCCGCGCTCGTCTACAACAATACGCTCAATGGGTGGCCGCGCGTCCCGACTGGCCTCAAAAATTACTGCGGCTCTCGGGCAAACTGCCATCGTTGGAAATGGCGCACGCGTTTCAAACCGGCGCCGTCCGCCGGGCGCACCGGTGGCCCGAATTAACGAAGCAGCTCGTATCTCAGGTTTTCGGAGATGCGGTCGGTGGCACGCGATTGAACACGCTGATCTGCGATGGCATGCTGCCGCTTCTCGCCAGTCAGCCGTCGGCCGTCGCTCTTTCCGGCCTTTGGTTTGCCTGGCCGCCGGGCGACATTCCGGCAAAATATGGCCGGACGCTTCGCGAATTGGGGATAGTTGACGCGCGTGTCCGACCGCTCAGTCATGGCGTCTTGCAAGGCCTCATTGGCTGGCTGCTCGCCAACGAATCGTCAGTCCAGCCCTCCTGCCCAACTCGGGACGGGAGCGGGGCTTGACAACGCTTCCGGCCGAAAGCTAATTTGTCCGACTCACACAACGTTCACTTTCCAAAAGTGGGCCTCTGGCCCGCTTTTTTTTTCCACATCATCCAAGCCTATTTATGAGCAGCGAAATTCTATCCGTCCTCGAATACATGGAGAAGGAGAAGGGCATCGGCCGCGCCGACATGATCGCCGCGATCGTCAATGCCATCAAAACCGCCGCCCTGAAAGGCGTGAACTCCGGCCAGGAACTGAAGATTGAAATCAATCCGAAGAACGGCCAGCTCAAGGCTTGGTCTTTGCTGAAAGTCGTTGATTCGGTTAGCAACCCGAAGATCGAGGTCCATATCGAAAAAGCTCAGGCGATCAAACCCGGCGCGGTGTTGGGCGAAATCGTCGAAAAAGAACTCGATCCGTCAACGCTCGGACGCATTGCTGCGCAGACCGCGCGTCAGGCCGTGATGCAACGCCTGCGTCAGTTCGAGAAGGACCGCATTTACGACGACTTTAAGGACATGGTCGGCAACATTGTGACCGGCACCGTTCGTCGCAAAGAGCGCAACGACATCTTCATCGATCTCGGCAAAGCCGAAGCAGTCCTTACCGGCAAAGAACAGGTTCCAGGCGAAGAATACCAACCCGGCGACCGCATTCGCTGCCTTCTTCTCGCCATCGAGTCCACGCCGCGCGGTCCTGAGCTCATCCTCAGCCGTGGCAGCCCGAAATTTGTCCGCCGTCTTTTCGAGGTCGAAGTCACCGAGATCGCCGACGGCACCGTCAAGATTGAGGCCTTCGCCCGCGAACCAGGCTACCGCACCAAGATTGCCGTCACGACGACCGACCCGAAGGTCGATCCGGTCGGCGCTTGCGTCGGCGCCCGCGGCGCCCGCGTCAAGACGATCGTCCGTGAGCTCAATGGCGAGAAGATCGATATCATAAACCACTTCTCTGATCCAAAGCAAATGGTGGTCGAGGCTCTCAAGCCCGCCATCCCGCGCGAGATCCTCATCGACGAAAAGAACCACCGCATCCTTCTCAAGGTCGATTCGGAGAACCTCGCCATCGCGATCGGACGCAAAGGCCAGAACGCGCGTCTGACTTCGCGCCTCATCGGCTGGCGTCTCGATATCGAGGAATTCAGGGCCGCTACCAGCGATCCGCGCGAAACCGCCATCCAGACTCTGGTCAAATCCCTCGAAATCGATCGCGGCATCGCCGAACGCCTGGTTGGCATCGGCATGAACTCCGTGTCCGTCCTCGAAACCGTTGAAGCGGCCGATCTCACCGAGGCGGGATTCTCCGAAGAAGAGGTCAGCAAGATCATGGCCCGCGTGGCCAAATAACGCTTCAACCGCCGAACCTATCCGCAGCACCAACATCGCAAAGACTGAATGAGCATCCGCATCCACGAACTCGCCAAGAAGATCGGTATGGACAACAAGAAGTTGTTGGCCCTGCTGAAGGAGCGCAATTTTGCCGTTAAAAGCGTCTCCAGCACGATCGACCCGATCTCGGCCGAGGCGCTGACGCAAGAGTTCGCCAGTCAAAGCCAGCCGGCACCTGCGGCGGAAGCGGTCTCCTCTCCGGCGCCTGCTGCCGCCAAAATCACTCCGACTCCCGAAGCGCCGCCAACTTTCAAAACCACTTTGCCGTCAGGCCCGATGGTTAAGAGTGCGGCCGATATCGTACGCGAAAAGGAAGAAGCGGCCAAAGCCGCCGCAGCAGCGAAGGCCGCTGCCGCTCCCGCGTCCGCTCCAGCGCCTGTGGTCATCCCGTCGCGTCCAGCGGCTCCGGCTCCAGCCCGGCCCATCTCGGCGCCGCCGCCCCTGCCGGTCGCAAGCCGTCCATCACCCGTGGCCCCGCCGCCAGTCCGCCCATTACCTACGGCTCCTGTTTCGGCTCCGCGTCCGCCCGCACCTGTTTCCGCGCCGCCGCTGGTACCGCGCGCCCCTGTTTCGGCTCCGGCTCCTGCGCCGGCACCCGTCGCAAAGGCCCCGGTGGCTCCGCCGCCCGTGCCGGCCCGTGCCGCCCCGGCTGCTCCGGCACATGTTTCGGCGCCCGCCGCCGTGCCGGCCATTCCATCCGCCGCTGTGACAACCGCCCCAGTGGTCACGGTCGAGGGCGACGTCAAGATTATCCATTTGAAACCGCCAATTGTGGTGCGTGATTTTGCCACCGCCCTTGGCATGAAGCCGTTCAAACTCATCTCCGAACTGATGGAGATGGGCATTTTCGCCTCGATGAATCAGAACATCGAGGAGAATGTCGCCAATAAGGTCGCCGAGAAACACGGTTTCCTCCTCGAAATCAAACACCGTGGCGATGCTGCTGCCCAACAAGCCGCTGCCGCCAAGGAGAAGGAAAAGAAGAAGCCCGAGGAAGATGAAGCGAAAAACCTCGCGCCGCGTCCTCCGGTCGCCTGCATCCTCGGTCACGTTGACCACGGAAAAACTTCGCTTCTTGATGCGATCCGCAAGGCCAATGTCGCTGCGGGCGAGGCCGGCGGTATTACCCAGCATATCGGTGCTTACCAAGTTGAGGCCAATAGTCGCAAAATCACCTTCCTCGATACCCCGGGTCACGCCGCATTCAACAAAATGCGTGCCCGTGGCGCGAGCCTCACCGACATCGCAATTCTCGTGGTTGCGGCTGACGACGGTTTCATGCCGCAGACCGATGAGGCATTGAAGCATATTCAAAACGCCAAGGTCGCGCTGATCGTCGCCGTCAATAAGATGGACGTTAAAGGCGCGAATCTCGACCAGGTGAAAGCGCAGATGCAGCAGCGCAACATTGCGCCCGAAGACTGGGGTGGCGAGACCATCGTGGTTCCCGTTTCCGCGATCAAGGGCACTGGTATTCCCGAACTACTGGAAATGATCCTTCTGCAGGCCGACGTCATGGAGTTGAAAGCCAACCCCAAAGCCGAAGCCAGCGGTATTATCATCGAATCGCAGATCGAGGTCGGACGCGGCCCGCTCGCGACCGTCATCGTGCAACGCGGCACACTCAAAGTCGGTGACGCGCTCATTTGCGGCGCCAACTGGTGCAAAGTTCGCGCGATGTTCGACGACAAGGGCAACAACGTCAAAGAGGCCACGCCCGCAACACCGGTGCGTGTCATCGGTTGGTCCGGCACGCCTGACAGCGGCGCCACTTTCAAAGCGGTCAAAAACGCCCGCGAGGCCGAAAACCTTGCGGAGGAAGAGCAGCAACGCCTCAAAAAAGAGGCCGCCACCACGGCCGCCGCTCCCAAGGAAGTTTCGGTCGAAAGTCTTTTCGCCAACATCGCCGCCACGACCCAGAAGGTTCTCAAGGTCATCATCAAGACCGACGTGTTCGGATCGGCGGAAGCCGTACGCTCCGTGCTCGAGGGCATCAAGAGCACCAAGGTCTCCCTCGAAATCGTTTCAACCGATGTCGGCCTGGTCACGAAGAACGACGTTCTTATGGCGGGAGCGGCTGGTTCGGTGATTATCGGTTTCAACACCAAGCTCGAAAATGGCGTCACGCCGCTGGCGAAACATCATAATGTGCGCATTGAGACGTTCGACATCATCTACGAGTTGGGCGACAAGGTTCGCGAGATGATGGCCGACCTGCTCGATCCCGATCTCAAGGAAGTCAAACTCGGCGGCGCCGAGGTGCGCGCCACGTTCCCGCTGGCAAAGGGTTTTGTCGCCGGCTGTCTCGTCACCGAGGGCAAGGTTACCCGCAACTCGTCGGCCCGCGTCCGTCGCGGCAAGGAAGTTCTTTACGAGGGCAAGGTCGCCACGCTCAAACGTTTCAAGGACGACGCCAACGAAGTGCGCGCCGGACTCGAATGCGGTATCAAGCTTGACGACTTCAACGGCTACGAGGTTGGTGACGTCATCGAATCTTTCGAAATTCAGAAGGTCAGGGCTGCTCTGTAATGTTTTGGTTCAGGATGTGAGGCGCCACAGGCTTCACGTCCTTGATTAAAGTAATTCCTCCAACGTTCCGCTCCCATGTCCAATCGCACCATTCGCGTCAATGAGCTGATTCAACGCGAGCTGAGCGACATTCTGCACCGTCGCTATCAGAGCGAGGCGGTGGCGCTAACCATCACCGAGATCCGAGTGGCTCCTGACCTGCGTGACGCCCGGATTTTCGTTTCGATTTTCGGCAACGACGATTTTGTGGAGAAAAAACTCCGTTGGTTCCGCGCCATACTTCCGGATCTGCGCCTCGAACTGGGCCGCCGCATCGTGCTCAAGTTCATGCCGCGCTTCACGGTGGCGCTCGACAAATCCACGGCTCGCGGCAATCGCATCCTCGCGGCATTGGACGAGCTTGGCCCCGTCGAAACGACCGAGGACGCCGGGGAAAACGAATCATCTAGTACCGACAAGGAGAGCGGCAAGGACTGATCATGGACAAGTTTTTTCCCGAACTTTCCAAACGCTTCGCCAACCTGCTTCCCAATCTGGCAGGGAAAAAAATCGTGGTCATCGGGCACGCCCGTCCTGATGGCGATTGCATCGGTTCGCAAGTGGCGTTGGCCCGCGTGTTGCGCGCGCTTGGCCACGACGTCGTTTGCGTAAATCCCGACAAGGTTCCGCGTCGTCTCCAATTTTTAACTACAGACATGACCTTCCTGCGGGCCGATGAAGTGCCGGCGGGGGAATATTTGTCGATTTACTCCGATTGTGCCGATCAAGACCGCGCCGGAGAAAAAGTGAAAGCGCGTTTCCCGCGTGCCTACGTTAGCGTCGATCATCATATTTCGAACACAGGTTTCGGCGCGGAAAACTTTGTCGATGTCGCATCGGCCGCCACCTGCGAGATCTTGGCTGGCATTTTTCTCGACAACAAATTGCCGATCGATGCCCGGACCGCGCAAGCTCTGTTCGTTGGCATCATGACCGATACCGGCCAGTTCCGCTTCAATTCCACCACGCGCCGTACGTTTATGCTCGCCGCGGAGCTCGTCGAACTTGGCGCGAATCCCGCGGATGCCGGTGGCGAAATTTACGAGCGTGAATCGGCGGGCAAACTCCAGCTCGTGCAGCGTTTTCTCTCCTCGTTCAAAATGGAATGTGGCGGTCGCGTCTGCATTGGTATCTTGCCCGACGGCGTTTTTGCGGAGACCGACACTTCTCCGGAAGATACCGAAGGACTGGTCGATTACGCGCGGGCTATCGATGGTGTCGACATCGGCGTGCTCATTGAAGAACGCCCGGGTGTGATCAAGGCGAGTTTGCGGAGCAAGGACCCACTTTACCGCGTTGACCAAGTGGCCGCGCAGTTCAACGGCGGCGGCCACGCCTGTGCGGCGGGGCTCAATATGAAAAATATCACGCTGGCGGAGTTTCGCCCGCGTTTGATCGCCGCCCTCGAGGCGCAGATTGCCCGGGTTTCCGAACCAAACGACTGATGGTAATACCGCCCAAAGAACTTGATGGGGTGTTGCTGGTGGACAAACCCACCGACCACACCTCCCACGACGTCATCGCCCGCCTTCGAGGCAAATTGAAGATGAAGCGCATCGGACATGCCGGTACGCTCGATCCCATGGCAACCGGAGTATTGGTGGTCCTCGTGGGCAAGGCCACACGCGCTTCTCAATACCTCATGAGCCTGGACAAGGAGTACACCGGTACGATCAAGCTCGGGCAGGTGACCAACACCCAGGACGCCGAGGGCGAGGTGCTCGAAACGCGGCCTGTTCCGGCGCTCACGGACGATCAAGTGCGCGCGGCGATGAAAGGTTTTGTCGGCGACCAGTATCAAACGCCGCCGATGTTTTCCGCGGTGAAAATTGATGGTGTGCCTCTCTACAAGATGGCTCGCAAAGGCGAGGAGATCGAACGTGAGCCGCGCTTCGTGCGCATCGCGAGCTTTGACGCGCCGCGCATCGCGCTGCCCGAAATCGATTTTGTCATGCGCTGCAGCAAGGGCACCTATGTCCGCACGGTGGCGCACGATTTGGGTGCAAAGCTTGGTTGCGGTGGCCACCTTTCCGCGTTGCGTCGCACGGCCACCGGGAAATTTGTCGTTTCGCAATGCCTGACGCTCGACGCGATTCAGGCACTATCGCTGCCGGAAATTGAGAAACGACTTGTGCCGGTGCACGAGGCGGTGCCCAGTTTTGCGTTGTGAACGATAAATTCCAGTTGTTCGACGGACTCGAAAACGTGGATTTCCCGTCGCGTCCGTTGCATCTGGCGATTGGTATGTTCGACGGTGTCCATCTCGGCCATCGCGCGGTGATCGACGCGGCGGTGCAGTCTGCCCGGCGCTCCGGCGGACTCGCCGCGGTGCTAACCTTTTGGCCACACCCAAGCTCCGTTATGCGCCCTGACAGAGCCACGAAACTCATCATCAGCCCGGAGACCAAGGCGCATCTTCTCGCCGCTGCGGGAGTCGATGCGGTCATCTCGCAACGTTTCACGCCGGAATTTGCGCAGATCGAAGCGGAGTTTTTCCTGCCGCATTTGAAGAAATTTCTTCCGCGACTGGACACGATTTATGTCGGTGAAAACTGGCGCTTTGGCCGTGGTCGTCGCGGTGATTTGGCGCTCTTGCTGGCCGAAGCCCGCAAATACGGCCTGACTGTTTTCAGTTCATCGCGCGTGCAGGAAAACGGCGAACCGATCAGTAGCACACGAGTGCGCGGTTGCTTGGAAGAAGGGCGAATTGAGGAAGCCAACTCGCTGCTCGGGTACACGTATTTTGCGGAAGGCCGTGTCCAGGCGGGTAAAAATCTTGGTCAGAAACTTGGTTTTCCGACGCTCAATCTCCCATGGGAGCCGGAACTGCGGCCGCAATTCGGCGTTTATGCGGTGCGTGTGACCGGCCCCAAGTCACCGCGCAGCCACGCCGGGGTGGCAAATTACGGTTTGCGTCCGACCGTGGAGCAAAGCGGACAACCCCGTTTGGAGGTGCATCTTTTCGGCTTATGCCCGTTCGACCACGGGGACGAAATCAAGGTCGAGTGGCTTCGCTTTTTGCGGTCAGAGAAAAAGTTCGGAAGCATTGATGCCCTGAAGGCGCAAATCGCGGAAGACACGGCATCGGCGAAGAAATTTTTCTCGGGGGAAGACTGAGATTTTTACTTGCGCACTACCGCCCGAGTCGTGCTTACTCCACGACTCTCAAATTTGGACCCTTAGCTCAGTTGGTTAGAGCGTTTCCTTGACATGGAAGAGGTCACTGGTTCGAGTCCAGTAGGGTCCACCATTCTGGCTAAGCCGCTACAACATAATAGGTAGCGGCTTTTTTTGTGCCCGGAAAAGGAAAGCGCGCTTTGGTCTGTCGTTTCTTGCGGGCGAAACTGGTTGCGTGAAATTAGGGGCCGGCTTGTTCGAGAAGATAGGCGCGAAGTGCGGGATCGTCGGTGAGGCTCGCGGTCCGCTCGAAGGCATTGCGAGCTTCGGTGTGCTGGCCGAGTCGGCGCAACAAGTGGGCGCGGGCGGCCCACCAGGGTTGGTAGTTTGCGGTATGAGTTGGAGAAATCGCGCTAAGTGCGGCCATGCCGGCGGCGACATCGCCGGTTTCCGCGAGCGCAACGGCGCGACCCACTTGGGAACCGATAGTAGGCACGAGGTGGACGAGGCCTTCGTAGAGCAGTGCGATTTCTTTCCAATCGATCAGGCCAGTCGTCGCGCGGTGCGCGTGGATCGATTGAATGGCGGCTTCAAGCTGATAGCGTCCCTGATGTTTGAACGACGATGCCTTACGCAAATGTTCTTCTGCCTCGCCGATCAACGGACGCGACCAGCGGGCGGTGTCTTGTTGGTCGAGCGGCACGAAGCGCGCCTGAGCGACGGAGCCAGCGGCTTTGTTTTCGCCAGGGTCGCGGCGGGCCGGGCGGCGTGCTTCGCAGTGCAACATCAGCGCCAGCAAACCGAGGGCCTCGGGTTCATTGGGGACGAGTTCGACGAGCGTGCGTCCGAGTGCGACGGCTTCGCGGGCAAGGGCGTGAAGGGTCGAACCATCGTCAATCAGGCATTCCCAACCGGCGGTGTAAGCGGAATAAATGGCACCGAGCACGAAGGACGTGCGTTCGGTCCATTCCGTCGGATCGGGCACGCGAAACGGAATACCGGCTTCGCGGATTTTGGTTTTTGCACGCACAAGCCGCTGTTCCATCGCTGAAGGTGAAACGAGAAAAGCTGACGCGATACGCGTCGCGTCGAGTCCGAGCACCGTCTGCAACATGAGCGGTGTGCGCACGGCGATGTCGATTGCCGGATGGGCGCAGACAAAGAGAAGTTTTAACCGCTCATCTGGAAAGATCGGTTCCATCGTCGCGACGTCTTCCGCTTCAGCGGCAAGTTGGAGGAATGGTTCGGCTTTTTTTCGTACTTGGCCATGACGCGCGGCGTCGATCAGGCGATTTCGCGCTGTGTGCAGCAGCCAGGCCTCGGGTTTTGCCGGAACGCCGTCCATCGGCCAACGGCGTAGCGCGGCGCCGAAAGCTTCGCTAAGCGCGTCTTCGGCGCCTGCAATATCGCCCGAACGCGCGGCGAGATAGGCGACGAGCCGTCCATAGGAATTGCGCGCGACGGCTTCGATGGCGGCGTGCGTGGCGGAGTCGCTCATCGCGCGCTACTTGACGGCGCCGGTGGCGAAATAGGAACCACCGAGCGGCCGCACCTCGACCGCCGTGTGTGCCGCCGATGGGTTACGCGCGGCCCATTCCAGCGCGATATCGAGATTGGGCACATCAATCACGACGAAGCCGGCGAGGAACTCCTTCGTTTCGGCATATGGGCCGTCTTGAACGTGTCGCTTTCCGTCGCGCACGGAAACGGTGGTGGTGTTCTGCGGCGATTCCAGTCCCGCGCCGGCAACGAAAATGCCTGCGGCTCGCAATGCCTCGCCATAAGCGCGACCCGCGGCGACGTCGGCCGGATTCTTCGGCGGGTCAAAGGATTCTTTGGAAAGGTGGGTGAGAAGAATGTATTTCATGAAGTCGTAGACGGTAGATGATGGTTAGACTCGGAGCGAGCTACGGAAGCCCCGCCCGCTGTAGTAAGATTCAGCGCCGTTATGATAGACGAAAACGCGTCCGAAGCGTCGGTCGCCAAAGATGGCGCCTCCGAGTTTTCGAACCTCGTCGGGTGCCTTCAGCCAGCTCGACGACTTGGTATCGAAAGCGCCGAGTTTTTGCAGCGCGTGATATTGTTCCTCGGTCAAAAGTTCGACACCCATCGCCGACGCCATATCCATGGCGCTGTTTTTTGGCTTATGTTCTTTCCGGGAATCGAGGGCTTCGCGGTCGTAGCAAAGACTGGTCCGCCCCTTGGGGCTTTCGGGCGAACAATCGACAAAGATGTATTCACCCGTCTTTTGATCGTGGCCGATGACATCTGGTTCGCCACCGGTATTTTCCATTTCAGCCAGTGACCAAAGTTTCTCGGCATCGCCTTCCAGCCGGACTTTTACCTTGGACCATTCAAGGCCTTCGTGACGCTTCGTGTTTTTCTCGAAGCGGGCCTTCAGTATTCCGAGCAGTTCTTCGCGCTGTTCGGAGGATAGTGTTTTTTTAGTTTTAGCGGTTTTCATCGGGGCGTTTTTTAAGGGTGGTTTTTTTGAGAAGTGGCTTTCGAAACCAGACGTCGAAGGGCATGGCCCTTCCACATCCAAAGCCCCGAAAGGACAATGAGGGGAACGAAGATAAACCGAACAACGGGAGCGTAATTTGGAATTTCTTCAAACGGACTATAAATATATCCGACGACGGGAACGCTGGAGACAATATGCAGCCAGCGCTGTACTAAACGTTGAGTGGTATCATTCATGAGGAGTGTTTGGGATCGCGAGGTATTCGCAGCTTCACCTCAATGACGGGTGAGCGGGTGCCATTCCGACATTTCCGCGAATTTTTTTTCGACCGAAAAAGCGGTGAAACAGGCCGTCTTTAAGCGGAGCGCGGGCTCAGCGCGACGTTTTCGCTGCCACGGGTTGGCTCGGTCCGAGGGTGCGGGCGAGGGCGATGGCGAGGGAAGCGGTGGTGAAAGGTTTGGTCAGAAAATCGTGGAAACCTTCGGCGCGAGCCCGCGTAGCGTCCATTTGGGCGCCAAAGCCTGCAACTAGAATTACGGGCAGGTCGGGGCGGGTTTTCCACAACGCCCGGGCAAGATCGAGGCCGGTCAACCGAGGCATCAGGTAGTCGACGATGACGGCGGCAAACGCCTGGGGGTCGCGCTCGAAGAGGTCGCGCGCCTGATTGGGATCGGTAATGGCGGTGGCGCGGTAGTTGAGTTTTTCAACCAACTGCGCGCACGTCCGGGCGACGCTGGGTTCGTCATCGACGATGAGCAAGGCTTGTCCCTTTCCGTTGGGTTTGGCGGACTCGTGGGCGGCTGAGCCTGACTTGGCGCGCTCGTCTGAAACGGGGAAGAAAAGGGAAAATGTAGTTCCTTTGCCAGGTGTGCTCTCGACCTGGATGGTTCCTTCGTGCGATTGCACGATGCCGTGCACGACCGCGAGGCCGAGGCCAGTGCCTTCGCCCGCGGCCTTGGTGGTAAAAAATGGTTCGAAAATATGTTCGATGACCGATGGATCCATGCCGGAACCGGTATCGGTGACGCGAAGGCGCACATAAGGGCCGGGATTCAGCGCAATCGGCCGCGAGCCGGTCGGACCCACGTCGATGTCGATCGGGTCGAGCGCGACGGTGATGCTGCCGCCCTTCGGGGCCATGGCGTGGGCGGCATTGGTGCAGAGATTGAGGAGCACTTGCTGAATCTGTCCTTCGTTGACGCTGACCAAACGGTCGCAGTTGAGGGCGGGATGGATCTTGTTGTGCTTGCCGATGGCGGAGCGCACGAGCCGCAGGGAGTCTTCGACCACCTTGGAAAACACCATCGACTGACGCTCGATCGGTTGGCGGCGGCTGAAGGTTAGAATTTGCGCGATGATGTCGCGCGCGCGCTGGCCGGCATTCTCGATCTCGGCAATGTCGGTCAGACAGGCGGAAGAACCGGGCATGCGGCCCAGTTCGAGACGGAGCAAGTCGGCGTGGCCGAGGATGGCCGTGAGGATGTTGTTAAAGTCATGCGCTATGCCGCCGGCGAGGTTGCCCAACGCCTCCATTTTTTGGGACCGGAAGAGTTGTTGCTCCAAAAGTTGGCGCCGATTTTCGGTTTCCTTGCGGGCGGTGATGTCCTGCACGATCCCGATCCAGCGGTCGGCCTGGCTGGAAGCGCCGGGCAGAAGGCCGCCGCGGAGAAGAAGCTGCTTGGCTTTAGTCTGCCCGGGGCAGTTGTAGCGGATTTCCAATTCGAAGGTTTTTTCCTTCGATTTCGAAAGCGAATCAAGCACGCCACTGGCGCGGGCGCGATCGTCGGGAGCCACGTTTTGCACGAAGTCCGAAAATTTTGCCGGCCCTCCGGCGCCGGGATAACCGAGAAGCGTGCGGGCTTCGTCCGTCCAGTGAACTCCCGCGGAATTGCTTTCCCAACAGCCAATGCCGCCGGCGTTTTGTGCCATACGGAGTAGTTCGTCGGCACGGCGGTGCTGGTCGATCTCGGCCTCGAGACGGTGGACGGTGTTGACGAGCTTCTCGTTGAGCGTCCGGACCGATTCCTCGGAGGCGGAAAGGGCGGTGTTGGCGCGGGAGAGTTCGTGCAATTTATCCTCCAGCTTGACCAAGACCATGCGGGTGTATTCCTGCAACTGTCCGGCGACGAGTTGGGATTGGGTGGCGGTGCGGTTTGGTTTCTTGCCGACTTCAGCGAGGACCTCGTCGACGATCCCGAGCAGTCGGTCGGGTTCGATGGGTTTGATCACGAAGCGATCGGCGCCAATCGAAAGGGCAAAACGCTCATCGCTTTCCGCGGTGTAAGTGGCGGTGTAGAGGATAAACGGGAGGGTTTTCAGCCGGGGATCGCGTCGAATCTCGGTGCAAAGTTCAAAACCATCCATCACCGGCATGAGGGCGTCGGAAACAATGATGTCGGGAAGGCCGCGGTCGTGGCAGAGCGCGAGTCCATCCCGGCCATTCGTGGCGGACCAGACTTCGTGGCCTCGTGCGGCGAAATACTGCTCAAGCAGGTAGAGGCTGTTGGGATTGTCTTCGGTGACGAGGATTTTCATGGGGCGGGCTCCAGCTTGGCGGGCAGAAGACGAACCACACGATTGATGAAATCGTCGGGTTCGAAGGGTTTTTCAAGATAGTCGGCGACTCCAAGGGCCAGCGCGCGCTGCCTGTCGCCAGATTGGGCATACGATGTGACGACGAGAATGGGAACTTTCGTCGTGGCCGGTTGAGCGCGCAAGCGGGTGGCAACCTCATAGCCGTCCATCTCGGGCATTTGAATGTCGAGCACGACGAGATCGGGCGGCGAGTTTTCCGCCGAGGCGAGTCCACGGGCCCCGTCGCCGGCGTGGCGGACTTCGCAGCCGATCTTATCGAGCAGAAAGGTGGCGAGCAGACGGTTGGCCTCATTGTCTTCGATCAGGAGTACGCGGGGTTTCATCGTGAAAGGGTGTGATTTTCCCAAAGGGAAGGCGTGCCGCCGGAATCGGCCTGGGACGGCACCATGAAGGGGAGTGTGACGGTAAAAACGGAGCCGCGGCCGAACTCACTCGTGGCGTCGACGGTGCCACCGAGGAGCTTGAGAAGTTTTCGCACGAGAAAGAGGCCGAGACCGGTACCTTCATAAACGCGACGAGCCGAACCATCGACTTGGCGAAATGCTTCGAAAAGGCGCGCGATGTTTTCTGGCCGAATGCCGATGCCCGTATCGTGTACGGCGAGCCGCAGGAAGTCGCCTTCGGCCTGGACAACGATGCGCACGCCGCCTTTTTCGGTGAACTTCACGGCATTGTTGGCGAGGTTGAGAATGACTTGGTAGAGACGTTTGCGATCGGTGACGACGGCCGGAAGGTTGGGCGCGGCTTCGGTGGAGTAGGTGAGATGTTTGGCGGCGACCATCGGGGCGAGGGTGCGTTCGACGTCTTGCAGGACCTCGCCGATGTTGACTTGTTCGGGAAAGAGTTCGACGCGGCCGGCCTCGATGCGGGAAACGTCGAGCAGATCGTTGATCAAGCCGAGCAGGTGACGCGCAGAGCCATGAATCATTTCGAGTTGCTTGAGTTGCTCGGGGTTAACCGAACCGGCCATGCCCTGCTTGAGAATCGAGCTGAAACCGATGATCGAGTTGAGCGGAGTGCGGAGCTCGTGGCTCATCGTGGCGAGAAATTCGCTCTTGAGCCGGTCGAGTTCCTTGAGTTTTGCGTTCGCGAGTTCGAGTTCGCGGGTGCGATCGGCGACGCGGATTTCCAAACTTTCGTTGAGCGCGCGAATCTCGCGTTCGGCGCGCTGGCGATCCGTGATGTCGACTTGGGAAATCAGCATCGTCGCGACCTCCTCGATTTTGACCAAAGTGATTGAGAGGAGGAAGACGCCGATTTGTCCGTCGGCGCGGAGTAGATTGACTTCGCGGTCGTGGATTTCGCCGGTCTGGTCGAGTTCGCGCAAAACCTGCCCGCGCATTTCGGGATTGGGCCAAATGCCGAGTTCGATGGCGGTTCGCCCGGTGGCCGATTGGCGGCTGATGCCGTAGGTTTGCTCCCAGCGGTCGTTGACGTCGATGAGACAACCGTCGATGAGGCGCACAATCGCCTGCGGGGTCGGCGCGCGGTGAAAAGCTTTTTGGAAACGTTCTTCGGATTCGCGGAAAAGGCGCTCGGCGCTGGCGCGCTCGGTCACGTCGAGCACGAGCGAAGAAACGCTCGCGACCTTCCCCTCGGCGTCTGCGACGACCGTGCTGTACCATTCACATTCGATGGTGCGGCCGTCGCGCGTGATATTTTGGTTGGAATAACGCGCACCGGTGCGGCTGTGGAGAAGACCGCGCCAGGATTCCGCGACTCCGGCGCGTTCGTGTTCGGGAATGAGAAACGCCGCGTGTTTTCCGAGCGCCTCGGCGGCGGACCAGCCAAAAATGAGTTCGGCCGCAGGATTCCAAGCGGCGACGCAAAAATCCGGTGTCCAATCGATCACGCCGAGCGGCGTATTTTCCAGATGCAGGCTGAGGCGGCGTTGGCTGGAGCGAAGCGCCTCCTCGGCGCGACGTTGTTCGGTGACATCGAAGCTCGCGCAGACCACGCCGGTGGTTTTGCCGTCGGCAAGCACTGGCGCGAAGACGACGTGGGAAAAAACGATGTTGCCATTCTGCTGGCCCACGAGATCGCGCTGCACCACTTGTCCGACCAGCACGCGATTGAAATTTTCCGCGAGCGGCAGCGAGGCCGCTTCGGCGGAGGAGGCAGGATCGAGCTTGCGGCCGAGCAGGTCGCCGAGGCGGCGTTGAGCCGCGGGATTTTGCAACCGGCAGACACCGCTCTTGTCGAAAACAAGAAGCTCAAAGGGAACGTGCGAGACGACGGCATCGAGCAAGGCTTCGCGCTCGGCCCGCTTGGCCATTTCGCTTTGTAGGGATACATTGGTTGAGGCGAGTTCGCGCTGTCGGTCAGAGATGGCCTTTACCATTTCCTGAAACGCTCCGCCCAGGTCCAGGAGTTCGCGCGGCGCGGAACGCAACGCCAGTTCGGGTTGCGCGCCGCCGGCGAGGCCGCGCACCGCTGCACGCAATTGCTCGACCGGACGCGCCATGTAGCGTGCGAAAAGTACGCTGCCCAGTGCGCCGATACCCATGGCGGCGATGCTCACGCCAAAGATGAGCCACTTCTGGCCACGATAGTACGCCGCTGCCGCGCGTCCGCTGTCAGAGAGCGTGAAGACCGTCCAGCGAGGTTGTGACGGCGGTAAATCCTGATATTTACCGATCCAATTGGCACCGGCATTTGGCAGCAAGAGGGGAGCCTGGCTTTTCATCCACTCGTCTGAGGTGGACGGAGCTACCTCGCCCCGGCCGGCGTTCTCGCTCTGGGGATGAGCGAGCAACCATTGCTGCTTCGAACGACGGTTTTCGACGATGAAACTTTCCGCGCCGGTTTCATAACGCAGCTGGCGCAAAAATTCGCCTAACGCGTCGGTGTCGAAGTCGGCGTCCCAGACGCCATCCAGTTCACCCGAAGGCGCGAAGACCGGCAGAATGTAGGTGATGCCTTGAACCGGTTTTCGGCCCTCGTAATCGGTAAAGGCATAAGCTTCCGTCCAGCCCGGTTTGCGGGTGGCAACAGCTTGCTGAAAAAAGGGCCGGGTGCGCGGGTCATAACCGTCCCAAGGCGTTTCGTCCACGAGGTAAAACCGTCCGGACTGGTAACGGTAGATGCGAAGAACGCGTTTGCCGCCGGGTTCGTCCACGTAGGCCATCCATTCCATCAAGCCATCGGTTCGGCGATGCAGAAAAGCAGCCTCGCCGGTCGCAGCCAGCGAGTAGCCGAGGTAGTTGAGTTCCGGCCGTTGCTCGAACGCCGGGACAAGTCGGATGAACAGGGCTTCCCATTCGGCGGAGGTCTTCGATTTGCCGCCCATCGCCCGCACCGCGGATTCAGCGGTCATCTCCGCTGAACGCAGTAACTGCTCCACACGATACACGACGCGTCTTGAGACTTCCTCCAATTCCGTCTGGGCAACGCTGCGCGCGGCGAGACGCGACTGGCCGTAAACGACGATGGTCATGGCACACGCCACACCCACGACCAGCACCAGCGTACCCGCCAGCAACCATGTTCGGATGGACCGTCTGTGGAGCTTTTTTCGGAAGACTCGGAACACGACGCTTTGAGCAATATCCGAAAACGTCTTGGGAGCCAGTCTTTAGTTAGCGGAAGGAATGCCGACGGCGTGCCGTATGGCCTCGTTCTCTGCAATACCTAGGTGGCAAAAAATCGTGTCCGTTGCCCTGAGCACACTTGAAATGCGACGGATTTTTTGCGCCCATCTTGGCCCATGCTCCAGTCCCTCCGCATCAAAAACCTGGCGTTACTCGAAGAGGTCGCGCTCGACTTCGAAGCGGGCTTCACCGCGGTCACAGGCGAGACTGGCGCGGGCAAGAGTATTTTGCTCGGGGCCTTGAGTCTTCTGGCAGGTGAACGGGCCGACAAAACCATTATCCGCCAAGGTGCTGCGGCGTGCGAAGTTGAGGCCTCGCTGTATTTTAAAAACACAAAAAAGGTCGACGCGTTACTGGCCGAACTCGACCTGCCTGTGTGCGAAGACGGCGTGCTGATTTTGAAACGCAGCCTGCCACGCGAAAAGGCCCCGAAGCTCACCGTGAATGGCGGTCTCGCCACCTTGGCTGCGCTGCAACGGCTCGGCGAAGCCTGGATCGATTTTCACGGACCAAGCGAACCGCGGCGCCTGCTCAAGGAAAGCTGCCAGTTGGAACTGCTCGACTTGTTCGGTCGGGCCGGCGAAGCCCTCGCCGCCTACGGCCAACGCTATCGCGCCTGGCGCGAAAAACTGGCCGAGCGGGAACGCATTGCGAACGAGACGAAACTTTCGCCAGACCAAATCAGCTTCCTGGAGAATCAACTTTCGAAACTCGACGCGTTGGAATTGACCGACGAGGCCATCGAAACGTTGGAGCGCGATTTTCAACGGCAAAACAAAGCGCAAGAGCTAATCGAACTCGCCGCCGCGCTGACCAACGGCCTGACTGGCGAAGACGGCGCCGCCGGCCGAGTCGCTGCGCTCGTCCGCGAAGCCCGCCAGCTCGAAACACTCGATGGGGCCAGCAAGGCGCTCGCCGACCGCCTCGCTTCCGCCTCGATAGAACTCGCCGACCTCGGCGCGGAATTCGAGGCGCTTGGCGGTGAATATCAGTTCGACCCCGAACAGGCCGAGCAATTGCAGGAGCGCATGAACACCTGGCTCGAAGTGAAGCGCAAACACGGTGGCGACCTTCGCGCCGTCATCGCAGCCAAAGAGGACATGCGCCGCCGCCTCGAAGTGCAGGGCGACCTCGAAGGCACGCTCGTCAAACTTGAAAAAGAAATCGCCGACACCGAGCGCGCCGCGAAGAAAGAAGCGCAGGCCCTCCGCGCGATCCGTGAAAAAGCCTCGCGCGAACTCGCCAAGGTGGCATCGAAGAGCATCGCCCAACTTGGCTTCAAAAAAGCCGACTTCCAAATCAAGCTCGTGTCGCTTCCCGAACTCGGTCCCACCGGTGATTGCGGCTGCGAGTTTTTGTTCTCACCCAACGTCGGCGAAGCTCCGCTGCCGCTCAACCGGATCGCGTCCAGCGGCGAACTCGCCCGTGTGATGCTCGCGCTCAAGACCGTGCTGGCCGACCTCGACGGCGTGCCCGTGCTGGTCTTCGACGAAGTCGATGCCAACGTCGGCGGCGAAATCGGCACCGTGGTTGGCGAAAAAATGGCCTCCATCGCCAAAACGCATCAGGTCCTCTGCGTCACGCATCTTCCTCAAGTCGCCGCGCAAGGGGCGAACCATTTGGTTGTCACCAAGGACCAATCGAAAGACCGTGCCGTCGTCACAATCGCATCGATCCACGAAAACCGCAAAGCCCGCCTCGGCGAAATCGCCCGCATGCTCGGCGACCGCACCGCCAAGAGCGCGCTAGCGCACGCGGAGGAATTGTTGGGGAAAGGGTGAGCGATTTTTGAACTGCAGAGGTCGCGAAGGGGACGCAACGGGAAAGACTGTCCCAGCTTGGTTTTAGGCCACAACCACCCGTTTCTCCATTTTGAAGCGCTCGAATTCGATTCCGAAACGGATCACGTGCTCTACTTCGCGAAGCACGTAACCATGCTTTGCGAAAAAGGGGCGGCTGATCCGGCTCGCTTCCGTATGGATTAAGCTTACGCCCTGCCTAACCCCGTAACATTCTAGATGCCGATAGATTTCGGAGCCGATGCCTTTGCGGCAAAATGCTCCAGAGCAGTATAGAAAAGCGAGATGGTCGTCGGGCTCCAGTTGCCCGAAGGCGACAATCTCTTGTTGCTCTTCGGCAACCAACGTCAACCCGCGTGATAGGCGCGCTCGGAATTCTTCGATATTGTCGGGATAAAGTGCCCAAGCATTTACTTGCTCGATGGAGTAGGCTTGGGGCGCGACCAAACGCACAGCATCTCGGTAAACTTCCGCTAACGCTTCAGCATCACATGGGGCAAATGCGCGAATCATAGGGCGAGCTGGATTTTGGGTGAGCAGAGTCGACGACTGTTCAGCTTATTTCCGGCGTTTTGGTTTTGTCGCGGCGCCATCGAGCTTGCCGTCGAATTTGCCGGCTTGGTCGCCGAAGAGTCTGACGAGGAAAGCGAAATAGTCGGGAGCGGCGGTTTTCAGTTTGTCGCGGCTGAAAGGTTCCTGAGCGGTCTCGCCGAAGAGATAAGTGGTCCCTGCACACGCAAAATATTCGTTTGGATTTTGCATCATGTGGGATTTTTCGGAGAAGTTGCCGGCGATCTTTGCTTTGTCGTAGAATCGAATGATCTCCGCATTCTGAAATCCTTGGGGCACGCGTTGGTGATGATACGCGTGCAATAATTCATGCAGCAGGACAGGTTTGTTTCCTGTGCTTACGATGCGGGAGGTAACTTTCACGGTTTTCGATCCCCGTTCGTACAAGCCCGGGGTCCCGCGTGGAATATCCTCTGCCGGGATCAGTACGAACGGCACCTCTTGGAGGAATGCTTCAATTTCCTTGGGCAGGCCAACCTCCAACACGATATCGATCTGTTGCTGGATGGCTTGGTGGATAGCTTCAAGGTCGGGGCTGGTTTGGAGCCGCGACTCATCGATGGTAAAACCCCGATACGTGATCTTCGCCGGTGCACCCCGAAGAGAGCCTGCCCCAAAAAAGAGACAAGCCGCAGCCACCGATACGCATACCGGATTGAAAAAGAATTTGAAGACCGCGCGAAGAAACGTTGTGGGCATTTGGGATGGTTCGTTAGATACCAATGCAGGCGTGTATCAATGCACAGCATTATTAGGGATAGCGAGTGCTTCATTCAAATCTCCGAAGCGGTAGCCTCGGCGTTTGAGCATCGGAATCAGTCGGTCGAGCACTGCGGCTGTTCTGACTTTGCGATCTTTCCCGTCGTGAAGGATGATGATGCCGCCGTTGAGACTCAGCCACGAGGCAAGGCGGACGATGATGGCTGTATTTTCGAAATGGGCGTCGAACGGATAGACAGAGCCAAGAACGGCCTGCATGCCGTTCGAATTGGCGTAGGCGACTTGCTGCTTGGTGGCATACCCGGAAGGTGGACGAAAGAAACGAACTTCGCTGTGGGGACGGAGCGCCGCGGTGCATCGATCAAAGTCACGTACGAAGTCCTCGTGCGACAGTTTCCAACCTGCACGCGATGTGGCCATGTGATTTCCGACGGAATGACCAGCCTTTAGAATCGCATCGATTTGTTCCGGTGCGCGAATTCTTCCAGAAATAATGAAGAACGTCGCCCGCACGTTGTGGCGTTTCAGCGCATCCAAAATCGCCGGTGTGCCTTCTGTTGGCGCATCGTCGATGGTGAGGAAGACGACCTTATCCTTCGTCGGAATACGGAAAATGATATCGGACCTCCAGACCGAGAGAAAGCGTGGCACCGCGAAGGGAAAGATCGCTAGGCTGACAATGATCGTTGTTACCGCGATCATTGCAAAACGAAGGAAGCGCCTTCTACTCTTCGAGGACATCTCAAACGACGCTCCAGATCTAGTTCTGACCTAGCTCAAGTGCGGTTTATCACGCTTTTCCGTCAGGGGAAGGGGAAGGTTGGGTGGCCGAGCCATATCGGGCGCGATAGGCTTCGCGGCGGAACCACCAAGTGACGAGGAAGGGAAGGGCGAGGACGGCAATGGCCAAAACCATGAGATAGGGGGCATTGGGACGGTCCAAAATCGCAAGCTTGGCAAAGAAAAGCCAACCCAGCGCGAACCACCAAAGCGCGGTACCGACAACGAACGCATAGATACGGCCAACTTGTGGCCAGCAGATGGGCAACTTTTCGAGAACGCCATACGACTGGGAATGAAAGACCAGAACGTTCACGTCGTTTGCCTGCACGCGCACGAAACGAAACGAGCGGAGCGGAATCAACGGCACATAGGCCGCGGTAAGCCATTCGGTGGTGACAAAGCTTCCGTCGGGACGGCGGTCGGCTTCTCCATAAAATTTTGTGCCAAAGCCATTGTAAGTGAAGGCCATGATGTTCTCGATTGTTTGGGTTGAAGCGGACGTGGAACGTGAGGAATGCCTTGTTATCCGAGGGCTGAGGGAAAGCAGACGATCTTCCGCACGAGGGGTTGAAGCACAGAAACCTTGCCGAACCGGGCGAAAGGAGTCGAGCACATTGCGGACGGAGCCCGGGATGCAGGCGTGTCGGGACCAAATTAGACGGCCCTTGATGCCATTCAATGAGCCGCGAACGCCGTGCTCCCGCTTTGAAGCCGAAACGCTATTTCTTCCCAATGATCGAGCCCTCGAATTCGATTCGGGGGTCGGTGACATTCACGAGTTCGTTGAGTTCGTAGACATTCCGATAACCATATCCGTATAAATTGATATAGGTCGGAATATTCAACGCCATCATGCGGGGCTTGCTTTGGGCAGAGATTTGCGTGGCGACTGCGTTGGTTGGTTTTGGGCGCGGGAACGCGATCTTGGAGGCGAAGTCGACCTGGTTGCCTTCGAAGTTATTATTGCAATAAATGAGGATCGTCGTGTCGAACGACGGGATCGTTTTCGCAAGGCTGTCCTGAGTGAAGTCAGTGAAGGCGAGATGGCGGGCGCCTTTGACATGCACGCGGTCGTAGCGAAACGCCGAGCGCGAATCCAGAATGATAACGCCTGGTTCCTTGCTCATCTTCAGGAAAGTATTGAGGTCAATGAGGCGAGCGGCGCGGTGGGCTTCCACCTCGGCCACGAGGTCCTTGAAGTCGTCGAAGTTGACCTTGGCCTTCGGGTAGTTCGCGCCCTCGGCCAATCCAAGACTGGCTGCGGCAAATATGCACAAGATGGTGAATACTTTTGTTTTCATCGTGGACGCTTTCGCAGTTTGGCGATTTCGGACACAGGTGGTGAAAAGGTTAGGAAATTTGAACACAAAGGACGCCAAGGAACGCAAAGAGGGAAGTGCGAACACTTCTTTGCGTCTCTTCGTGATCTTGGTGTTCAAAATGATCGGGATGGCCGATCTGAGCTTTTTTTCTCAGCGCAACAGAGCGCACTTCAAACCGTCTTGGCGGGAGCAGGCTTTTTGAAGCTCCGCCAGTTTTCCAGAGGGATCAGGGCGACGGCGATGATGAGGACCTGGCTGATGCCAAAGGCGACCAGCCACCAAAAGGCCTGGTCCATGAAGCCGTAGCTGTGCAGGCCGACGCCGAGCATGTTGACGCCGAACCAGCTCCAAGCGGTTACAACGTTGCCGAAAACGGCGAGCGCCATGAGTCCGCGGGATTTGACGATGCCGCCCCAGCGGCAGTGGAGCGTGATCGCGCACCAAATCACGATGATGAGCGCGCCATTTTCCTTCGGATCCCAACCCCAGAAACGACCCCATGATTGGTCGGCCCAGATGCCGCCGAGGATCGTGCCGACGGCACTGAACAACGTGGCGAAGCAGACGATGCCGTATACCATTCGGGTGAGAGCCTGGCCGTTGGTTTCGTCTTTGACGGCTGTGGCGCGCGCGGCGATAGCGGCCCCAGGCGAAAGGGGCGCGATAACCAACGCGCTATTGGGGTTAAACTTCTTTTGAAGCCAAGTGGAAGAGAGCCCCATCACAATATAGATAATGCCGAGGAACCCGGCCAGGAACATGGCGCCGTAGCCAATCGTGATGCTCACGACATGGGTGCCGAGCCAGAAGTTGGAGTCGAGGACAGCGCGCATCATTTCCATGGTGTCACCGCTCAACGAAAGATGGTGGGCGATGATCAAGGCGATGAAACCGGCCGTGCCGGCGGCGACGATGCCGATCGCATTCTTGAAAAACGTCTCAAGGATGAGGCAAAGCGCAACGGCGACCCAACAGATGCCGAGGGCCGACGAGTAGAGATTGGTCACGGGCGCGTAGCCGCCGATCCACATGCGAGTGCCAATGCCGACGGTAGTAATCACCCAGGCGAGGGCGACGAGATAAAAGCCGGATCGGCGGAGCGTTTCGGGCCAGAGAAGCCAGGAGCCGACGCCGCAGAGAAAGGCGAGTACGAAAAGGGTGATGCTGCTATAAAATGGTTCGGCGACGTTGAAAGTGCGCTCGGCGTCGCTTTTCTTCAGCTGTGCGGGAAAATTCTTTTCGAGTTCCACGCGATAGAGACGGATGATCTCGTTGAACTCCTTGGGTTGGTTGTTGCGCCAGGTATGGGCGAGACCGGCGTAGACGAGCGCGGCGGGATCGATGCGGCCGGTTTCGAAAGTGCTGAGCAGCGCGTCGCCGGTTTTGCGCCAGGCGTTGGGTTTGGCCGGATCGGCGGTGGGAATTGCGAGCAGTGAGCCTTGCGAAGAGAGGAATTCGAAACGACTGCGGGCATTCGTCACAGCTTTGATCGCCGCCTCGTCATGCGGTTTGCTGTCGGCCTGCAGGCGCGCAGCCTCGACGGCTTTGCCGAGATCGGCGTGGAACTGCGTGAGTTCATCGAGGAAGTCGGGACTTTCTGGCAGGACGAGGCTGTATTGGAGCTGCTGATACGTGATGAGATCGCTGTAAAGCTTAAGCACGGCCTTCTGGAAGGCGTTGCGTTGGGCGGATTCGACCTCATTGGCAAGACGAGCCTGGCGTTCGATCTCGGCGACCTGTGGTTTCAGACGGTCGAACGAAAAGCGGGCGCGGGTCGAGGGCAGGAAACCGAAGATAGCCAACACGCGCTTGGCCGGACTGTCGTAATTGATTTTGGTTTCTGCCTCGCCGATGCCGACGAGCGCAAGCAGTTCAGGGGAATCGATGCGGAAGGTTGGAAAAGTGTTGGCGCGGGCGGAATCGAAGCAGGCGATGGCGAGCCATTCGACAGGCGAAGCGGCGAACGGTTGGCTGACGGACGGATCGCTGACGCGTTGCCGGCTCTGGATGGTGAGCAACGTGGTGCGGGCAACGGTATCCAGCGGCTTGATACGACCGTTGACGAGGGCTGGGAGGCGGCCGAAGCCATCGAGGTCGAAGTCGCTGGCTGCCTTACGGGAAGAGAGGAGGGGTTTCGCGGCGATATAAAGACCGACGAAGAGGACGAGAAAAGGGAGGAGACGTTTCATGGTGGAATGTTTTTTAACCACGGAGTTCACGGAGACGCATGGATGTCATTTTCATGATGCGAATCAGGTTTTGGCAGCGGCGCGTTTTTGGATGAAGAAAAAGAGGCTGATGCCGAACTGGACGACAAGGCCAATGGACATGAGGATACAGGCGATGTAGGGCAGCTGGCGGCCGGGGTTGCGGACGACCTGGAGGACGGTGGTGCGGTCGTTGTTTTCGAAACCCGCCTGATAGAAGGTGAGACCGGCGTGGCGAAGCGGGTTGTTCATGTAGATGAGCGTTTCACGGTCGGTTTTGCCATCAGGGGTGCGGAGGCGGACTTTGCTGGAAAAATTTTTCGGAATCTCGGTGCCGGCGTATTTGTCGTGGCTGAATTTCAGCAGCGTGAGCGAGAATGGCTTGTAGAGTCGCGCGGGGCGCAGCGTGAGTTTCCAGGTTTTTCCCTCGTGGGTGAACGACTGCTGGCTGGCCAGAACGAGCGAGACGAGCCAGGTGCCGAGCGACGTGTTGCCGGCGCCGACGAGTTCGATCGAGGCCGCGGGGAGGTTGCGCTCATTGGGCTTGTAAGTAACCGGTTGGGGTGTGACGGCGACCTCTGCACCAATGCCGGTTGTGGCCATCGGAGGGGGAGGGTTGCTCATCTGGTTCCGCATCTGGATTTCGGCGTTGGGAAAATAAGCGCGCACAACGACGCGGAAGGGCAGGCCGGGATGCTGGATGGGATTACCCTTGGCGAGTAGTTTGGCCGGGATGGCAATTACCTGATCGAAATCCGGGTTGGTGGTGTCGATGATGGCGAGTTCGTTTTCGAGCGGACTGTCAGAAAAGTTGCTGGTCTGGCCCTCGTCGAGGCGCATCTGGAAATCCTCCTGGAGAAGTCCGCTGATGAGTTCGCCGAGCAGCAAAAGCACAAGCCCGAGGTGGGTGAGGTGAATGCCGAGTTTTCTCCAGGTGAGTTTGAAACGATAGACGAACGCGGCCGAAAGGTTGAGGAAAAGCAGTCCGCCGATCAAATAGCCACCGGGAAAAACCGGCAAGGCCAGCTGGCTTCCCGCTGGGCGCAGGTACACGAAGAACGTGCGGAAGTATTTTTCCTGCACGGCCCAGATGCCGAGATTGACCTGGTCGAGCGTCGCCACGAAGACGAGCACGAGGGACAGGATCAGCAGCACCACGGTGAGCTGCATGGAGGTGAAGAAGCGGACAAGATGGCTCCAGATTTTGCTCATGGCTCAGCGGGTTTTGACGCTTTTGAGAAATTCGACGAAGGCGGGTTTTTGCGAGGCCACGGTGGCTTCGGGTCCGCTCAATTTGAAAAACCACGCCTCATCGCCAAGGTAGAGGATGCCGCCAAGGACGCGGTTGGCATTGTTGGCGTAATCGATCATGGTGATTTTCAGGTCGCCGACGGCGAGGGCCGTCGTTTGGGCGGAGAGATCGGTTTCGGCCAGCGGCGCGAGCCCGATCTGGCGGCGCCAGCGGTTGATGTTTTCGAGGAGAGGATTGGCCTTCGCTGAGAGCATCGTGACGGAAAGGTCGGCGTCGCCCGCGGAACCGGGAACCGTGTAGCTGCCCTTGCGCATCTGGCCGAGCGGCTTGGCGGTCCAGCCGGCGGGCGCGGTCCAGACAAGGGGATTGTCGCTTGCGGGTGGAGGCGGGACGTCGCCGGACATCATGCCTGAAGGCGGCATGGCGGGCGCGCCGGCGCCGGCTGTGGCGGGCATGTTACCGGCATTGACTGGTTCGGTTGAGGGAGCGGACGCAGGCTCGGTGAAAGCGACGGTGCGGAGAAAGGCGAGGAGATTGTCGCGTTGCCCGCCGACCGTGGCTTCGTCGCCCGTGATCTTGAAGAACCACGTGTGATCGGGCTGCTTGAGCCAGGCGCCGAGGATGCGAGCCTTGAATTTACCGTCGAGGAGTGGTTCGGTGCTGGTGATGTCGATCAGTTGAAATTTGCCAGTGGGCAAATCGAGGGAAGTGATGGCGGAGGGAAGTTCGGCTTCGGAAATGGGCGGGAGCTGGATCTGGCCGCGCCAACGGTTGACATTGGCGAAATCGCCGCCGACGTCGCCTGGAAATGCGGTTACCGCGAGTTCGGTGTTTACACCGTCTTTTTCCCCGAGGAGGAAACTGGCCACGCGCATGCTTTTGCCTGTTTGCTCCTGCCAGGCGTCGGGCTTTTGCCAGGTGAGCCCGGCGCGAGGTTTGTTCGAAACGGTCATGCCCGGGGACGGGGACGTCTGAGCGGGGGCGGGCGACTCCGATTCCTTGGCGATGCGGTAGCTGCGAATCTTGGGTTCTCGGCAGCTGGTGAAGGTGAGCAGGCAGGCAACCGGCAGGGCTAACAAGATGCGTTTAAACATGTGCGCTGAAGATTTCGGGCGGTGTGGAGAAATTCAACTCTAACTGGACGACGCACGGCACGCAAACGGCGTCATTAGGAAAATATGTCGTGGATCAAGGCGGCTATCAGGATGTTTTCTTGCTGACCGGGCGCTCGGAGGTGGCGACGGCGACTTCGAGGAACGCCGCCAACGCGGGATCGGGCTGGGGCTTCTGACGCCAGCCGAGTACAAGTCGGCTTTCGGGGGCGTGGCCGCTCAAAGGGCAAAACCGCACGTCTCCCGGCAGTTGTTTGGCTTCGGATGGGGTGATGAACGTCGCCCCCAAACCGGCGCGGACGAGTCCGATGCCATTGGCGCGTGGCCAGACCTCTTCGGCGATGTGCGGAGTTACGCCTGCGGCGGCAAAAGCGGCCAAAATCCGGTCGTAAAAACCAGTGTTCAGTCCGCGGGGAAAAAGTACGAACGGTGTGCTCGCGAGGTCGCGCAGACGAAGCGAAGTTTTTTTCGCAAGAGCGTGGTCGGCGGGAAGGAGAATGCCGTTGCGCTCACGCAACAGAACATGCGTGCGGAGTTCGGGCGTCGGCGCGTCGGGGTGAAAAAAGCCGCAGGAAATTTCTCCCGCTTGCAAGGCCTTGAGTTGGGCCGCCGTGGGAGATTCGTTGAGCTCCACGCGAATGCCGGGATGGCGCTTGCTGAACTCGCGCAAAATCCCCGGCAACACCGTGGCCATGGCGAGGCCGGTAAAGGCAACACGAACGTGCCCGGTTTGACCTGCGGCCATCGCGGCGATTTCGCCGGGAATATTGGCGAGCGAACGCAGGAGTGGCTCGATGCGTTCCAGCAGGGCGGCGCCGGCGGGCGTCAGCTCGACCTTGCGGCGCGAACGCGTGAGCAAGTCGGCGCCGAGGGCTTGCTCGAGTTGGGCAATCTGGCGGCTCAAAGCGGGTTGTGCGATCGCGAGTGCCTCGGCGGCCTTGCGGAAATGCAATTGTAGACCGACTTCGCGGAAATAAACGAGGTGGCGCAACTCGAACGGAAATTGATACTCACGAGGCATCACAGACGATGAAACAAGTATTTCCCGGCATGGCAAACTTTTGGTATATTTCGGCCTTCGTATTCCATTTTCGTTCCTCAAAAACCTTTCTCTACCATGGCAAAATCGCTCTTCCAAAAAGTCTGGGACGCCCACACCGTCCGCAAGCTGGCCAATGGCCAGACGCAATTGCTGATCGGCACGCACCTGATTCACGAAGTCACCAGCCCGCAGGCCTTCGGCATGCTGCGCGACCTGAAGCTTCCGGTCGCCATGCCGCACCGCACGTTTGCGACGGTCGATCATATTGTCCCTACCGATCAGTTCGCCGAGCCGTACGCCGATCCGCTGGCTCAGGCCATGATGAACGAACTGCGCAAAAACTGCGCGCAATTCGGTATCACTTTCTTTGACCGCGGCACGGGCAAGCAGGGCATCGTGCACATCGTCGGCCCCGAGCAGGGCATCACGCAGCCCGGTACGACGATCGCTTGCGGCGACTCGCACACCTCCACGCACGGTGCGTTTGGCGCGGTGGCGTTCGGCATCGGCACGACGCAGATCCGCGACGTGCTCGCTACGCAGACGATGGCGCTCGGCGAACTCAAAGTCCGTCGCATCGAGGTCAACGGCAAGCTCCGCCCTGGCGTTTATGCGAAGGATGTCATTCTCCACATCATCCGCACGCTCGGCGTGAACGGTGGCACGGGTTACGCGTACGAGTACGCGGGCAACGTGTTCGACGGTTTCACGATGGAAGAGCGCATGACCGTGTGCAACATGTCCATCGAAGGCGGCGCGCGCGTCGGCTACGTCAATCCCGACGAAACAACCTTTGCCTATCTCCAAGGCCGTCCATACTCGCCGAAAGGCGCGGCTTGGGACGAAGCGGTCGCGCGTTGGAAATCCTTCGCGAGCGACAAGGGCTGCCACTACGACGACGTCGTTAAAATCGACGCCGCCACGATCGAGCCGACCGTCACTTGGGGCATCAATCCCGGCCAGGGACTCGGCGTCAACGAATGCATTCCTGATCCGACCAAAGCGAAGGACGTTGACGAAAAAGCCTCCATTGAAGAAGCGCTCGCTTACATGAAATTGAAGCCCGGTGCTCCGATCAAAGGCACCAAGATCGATGTCGCATTTCTCGGCTCTTGCACCAATGGACGCCTCAGCGATTTCCAGGAAGTTGCCCGCTACATCAAAGGCAAGAAGGTCGCCAAAGGCATCAAGGCGATCGCTGTGCCCGGTTCGCAAATCGTGGCGCTTCAGTGCGAAAAACTCGGTCTCGACAAGATTCTATCCGAAGCCGGTTTCGAGTGGCGCGCTGCTGGTTGCTCGATGTGTCTCGCGATGAATCCTGACAAACTCATTGGCGACCAAGTCTCCGCCAGCTCGTCGAACCGCAACTTCAAGGGCCGCCAAGGCAGCCCGACCGGCCGCACGATTCTCATGAGCCCGCTCATGGTCGCCGCCGCTGCCGTCACCGGTGTCGTGAGCGATGCACGAGAAGTCTTCGCGGTGAACTAACCGCGAAGACCGTTGAAGAGGGAAGTTGAAGTTTAGGTTCAAACAACTGTTTCGACTTCCCGCTAACTTCTTAAACTTACACTTCCAACTTAAACTTTATAAAAAATGGCTCTCGCAAAAATCACTCAAGTCACCGGCCGCGCCGTGTGCGTTCCCGGCAACGACATCGACACCGATCGCATCATCCCGGCTCGCTTCATGAAGTGCGTTTCGTTCGATGGACTCGGCGAATTCCTTTTCTACGACGTGCGCAAAAACGAAGACGGTTCCAACAAGCAGCACCCGCTCAACGAGCCCCGTTTCCAAGGCGCCACGATCCTTCTTTCCGGCGCAAACTTCGGTTGCGGTTCTTCCCGTGAACACGCGCCCCAGGCGATTCAGAAATACGGCTTTCGCGCAATCATCGCGGAAAACTACGCTGAAATTTTCTTCGGCAATTCGACTACGCTTGGCATGCCTTGTGTATGCGCGAGCCGCGAAGATATCGCCAAGATCGCTGCCGCGGTTGAAGCAAATCCGCAGTTGGAAGTCGTCGTCGACGTCGCCGCGCAGGAAGTTCGTTTTGGCGGCCAAAAGATCAAAACCACGCAGCGCGAAAGCGCCCGCGACGCGCTGATCAATGGCCGTTGGGATTCGATTGGCGAACTGCTCGACGGCAAAGACGCCGTTGCCGCGTTGACCAAGAAGCTGCCGTACTTGGCGGCTTGATGATTATTTTCAGCAAGCGGAGATGGACTCCTCCGCTTGCTCTGTTCGTGGCAAAACCTATTTTCCCGGCGTCAACTCTCCGCGGAGAAACTTAGATCAAACTTTTTGAACCCTTTTTTCGTTTGGCGAGTCAGAGGAGGAGTCCTATTCATTCAACCTTATGATTCTTGCTGCTGTTGACCTGATACGCCTTGTGAGTTCGGCCGGTATTCTGGCCTACGTACTCGGCACGCTTTCTTTCATTGCCGTTTTCATTATCTGCGAACGCGCCGTCGCCCTCCGCAAAGCGGCAATTATCCCGCAGGAATTGGTAGACGCTGCCTTGCAGGGGAAATTTTACCAGGACACCACCTTTAACGATAAAGCGTCGGCTCTCGGTCGCATTATTCAATTTGTCGAACAGCATCCCGGCGATGTCGACGGCGCCAAGGCCTACGCTCGACTGGAAGTCATCAAGATGGAGCGAGGCGTCAGCTACCTCGACGTTATCTATACCGCTGCGCCGCTCATCGGCCTCATCGGTACGGTGTTCGGTCTCATCAGCGCCTTTAACGTGATCGATCCCGAAACCAAGATGCCCGAGCCTGTGCAATTCACGCACAGCGTCGGTTATGCACTCTCGGCGACGATGATCGGCCTTGTTGTCGCTTTGATCGCCCTCGGCGGAAATGGTTACCTGCAACGCAGAATCGATCACCACGCCGCGCGCCTTGATGTATTGCTTGAACGAATACTCGCGCAGAAAAACACGCCAGCCACCGCCGGCGAAAAAGAACTCGTCCAATGAGCAGCGTCAGCGGACTCCGCAGTAGAAAACGGCACCGCCCCGAATTACCGCTGGTGCCTCTCATCGACGTGCTCGTGATGCTCGTGCTCTTCGCCTTTGTCGCGATGCGTTTTTCCACCAACACGACGCTTAACATCACACTCCCCAAAGCCGAAACTGCCGGCAAAAACGAATTCAAGGGCAACGTTGTCGTAGAGATCAGCAAGGACGGTAAATTCAGCTTTAACGGCAAAGAGGCTTCCGAAGCGCAACTCGTCGACCTTCTGAAAAACGTGAAGCAAATCGACAAGGATATTCCTGTCCTCGTGAGCGCCGACGAGAAAGCCACTTGGGACAAAATTACTTTCGCAATGGATACCTGCCGTAAAGTCGGCCTGACGAAGTTTAGTATGCAGACGCGCCAGTGAGCGCGGTGGACTGAGGCCTGAGATTTTGCCGAAGCCGTATTTGGCTCAGTGTTATTCGTTAAGATAGAAAACGAAATCGCGGCTTTCCAGCCGCGGAGACGCCGGACCGAGCTTGAGTGCGCGGCGCAGTTCGTTGCCACTGACGGCCTTTAAAAGGCTTATTCGGTCGCCTTCAAAAACGGCGACGAGTGTATTGCAATCCTTCGGGTTGGCGCCAGCCGGACGCACGATGCAGTCCCAGTAAATCCAGGCCTTATTGCCAATATGTTCGTCTGGTTCGCCGAGGACACGCAGCAGTTGCTCGCGGCTCCACTCGGGCAATGCCGGCGTCCTCCATCGCGCGCCGTCGCGGAGCGACGGAAGCGACGACAGGTTCCGTCGCCGCCGCCCGCATTTCCAACAAAAATGCGAGTGGAAGTGCCAGGAACACGGCGAAAATCAGACGAAGGGAAGGATTTTTCATGACGACGAATGCCAGAGTTGATCAAAGCGTCCGGCCAAAGCAGCGGCTGCGATGCCTCAGGCACCGTGTCGTTTTGGCTCTGGGAGGTTGTTATGGAGCAGCCTCGAAGGCTTTCTTCAGGGCGGTCAATTGCGGATCCGAGAGGAAGCTCCGCGCCTGAACGATCACGGCGCTGAGATCGAACGCGCGTGGATAATCGCTCAGTTTGCCGTCCTCACCGCGGGTGCGATTGCGGTGCAAAATTTCGACAAGTTGCTCCGACTGCACCGCCGTGAGAGGCGTGGGCGTCCCGGTAAGCGCTTGGGAAACGTGACTGGCGAATTCGCGTACCGGCGCCGTTTCGTTGAAATGCTGGAAGGCGGCAAAGACGACTTCGCCGAACTCCGTGCGAATTTGCCGTGCGAGCGTGCTGTCGGCGTCGTTCGCAAGCGATTCCACATCGGGATCGGCAGGCTTGAGTCCTGCGGTGCGCCAAACCACGCCGAGATCGCCATGCAAGCGGAGATTGTCGCGAATGAGCATCTTGAAGGCGGCGGCCCGTTCGGGAGGTAGTTGCAATTTATTCAACATCGGATCGTAGTCATCAACCATGCGACTGATCCAAGATTCCCGCGCGACATTGTCCGGGACATGCGCGGTGGCGGATTCTTCGGCGGGCATAGCCGTCGCTTTTGTTGCAGGCGAGCCAAAGGTGGCGCGGATTGTTTCGGGGGAAGCGCGAGGCGTGTCGATGGTGGCGATTTTGGACACTGTTGAAACATTCGCTTTAGGCATCGAAGTTAATTCGGTCTGATTCTTTTTGACGGCGGTTGCGAAAACGACGGCGGCGCCGATTGCAACGACTGCGAGACTGGCGATAACAATTGGGTGTGGTTTCATAAAATGACCGAGGGGAATCGCCTTTGAAAGGGGTGCCGCGGCGATAGCGTTGGCGATATTCGTGCTCAGGCTGACGGGAGCGGCGACAACTTGGCTGCCGATGAACATCGAGAGAGCTGCTGCGGTGGAGTTCACGCCGCGCTTGGCCAGCAAGGTGCGGAGTTTTTCGATTGCCCGGTCGACGCGCATGCGGGCGGCGTCCTCTTTTACCCGTAAAGCAGCGCCAATGTCGGCGAAGGGACGTTTTTCGAAAAAGCGCAGCAGAATAGCCTCGCGATCGAGTTCGTTGAGGTCGCGCATGGTTTCGTCGAGCACAGGCCGCAACCGATGCCACTCGATATCAGTTGAGTTTTGGATTTCGTTCATAGTTGTGGCTTGTTCTTCGCGGTGTTGCCTCCGGCGAGCGGCGCGAACCGCTTGGGCCGCGGTATGGTGAGTGGTGAGATAAAGCCAGCCCGCCAAAGCCTGATGGCGCAGGAGCGACGGGGCATTGCGCGCAAGGGCAATAAAGACGCCTTGAGCGACGTCTTGTGCGGAATGTGCATCGCCGCCAACGGTGCGCAGCGCTACGGAATAGACGAGGTCGACGTGACGACTTACCAAGTCAGCGAACGCTGGTTCAGAGTGTTCGGCGACATAACGGCGCAAAAGTTCGGAGTCTTCGATCATGGTCCTTCATTCTATAGTTGCCGCCGGTTTTAGCGACCGAACATTGCTTGGGCGGTTTTACGAAGAATTTCGCGCGATTGCGAAGGCGCGCCACTCTTTGGGATCGGCCTTGAATCCTGAACGCGGCCCATTGAACTTGTTGGCATGAAAATCTTGATCACTGGCATCACCCGTGGGCTTGGCCGCGCGCTTACGGATTATTACATTGCTGCCGGGCATACGGTGATTGGTTGCGGACGGAGCGGGGAGGGCATCATGGACCTGCGGTTTACGCATCCTGCTCCACACGATTTTTCCGTGGTCGACGTGGCGGACACAATGAGGGTCGAGATGTGGGCGGAGAAGGTGCTGGCCGTTCACGGCGCACCAGATTTTTTACTCAACGTCGCTGCGCTCATGAACGATCCCGCTCCGCTCTGGGAAGTGCCCGCGGATAAATTTTCAAAATTGATCGACGTGAATATAAAAGGCGTGACCAACGTTATCCGCGCCTTTGTGCCTGCGATGGTGCAGGCGAAAAAAGGCGTGATCGTAAACTTCAGTTCGGGTTGGGGGCGTTCGGTGGCGCCGAGGTTCGCGCCTTATTGTGCGTCAAAATGGGCGATAGAAGGCTTGACCAAGGCCTTGGCGGAAGAATTGCCCTCCGGCATGGCGGTCGTCCCGCTTAACCCCGGCGTCATCAATACAGACATGCTCCGCCAATGCTGGTCTTCGAGTGCAACAGGCTTTCCCGAAGCGGAGGCGTGGGTAAAAAAGGCTGCGCCTTATATTCTTTCTCTCGGGGCCAAGGATAACGGCCATTCGGTCAGCGTTGGCGGTTTTGAAGGGTAAGTCTCTGCGCGATAGTCGCGTCGGGAGCTGGCCTGAGGGGAATCCCTCTCATTAGCTAAACTGCCAGGGTTCATTACCCCGGCGTATGGATGGGCGCGGACTGAGGATCCCATTTGTAAGAAATAGGGTGATTTGAGCTATTTGACGTTCCGGCTTTCAGACACGTAACCGGAATACCGATACAAAGATCATGCGCAAATTCCGAAATTCACTCGTAGCCTTGCTGGTGGCCGTCACCACCGCCAGTGCTCAGGAAAAAAAGGCCGATGCGGCTCCGACTTCCCAGCCGGCGACGCCGCCAGCCGCTTTCGCCTTCGGCGGTGATGTGCGCCTTCGCTACGAGGCATACGACGGCGTGCATACTTTGAATTGCGATGCGCCTTTTCACGATCGCGATTACTTCCGTTTGCGCACGCGAGTCTGGGCTAACTACAACATTGTTCCGACATTTTCCGTCTACGGTCGGGTTGCGGCCGAACCACGTTATTGGTTTAACAACTCGACGGTAGCCGGCGAGGGCAAGGAATGGAAATACGCGATTCTCGATAACCTCTACGCGAAATGGAGCACAAATCTCCCAGGCAAACTTCCTGTAACGGTTACCGCGGGACGCCAGGACATTCAACTTGGTGACCAGTGGCTCGTGAGCGATGGCAGCCCATGCGATGGTTCGTGGACCAATTATTTCGATGGTCTGCGCGCCACGCTCGAAGTCCCGGCAATCAAGACAAAGTTCGACGTCATCAGTTTCAAGCAGCAGGCGCATCCGAAGGATCAGTTTCCGATTCTTGGGCGTCAGGGTTCGTATGTTCTTACCGACCAGGACGAATTTGGGGCAATTGTCTACGCGACGAACAAATCCATTAAGAACCTCCAAATCGAAGGCTATGCGATCTACAAGGAGGATATCCGCGCGGTAAGTACGAGCAACGATGGCGCCGTTTCTACAGTAGGCGCACGCGTCGCCGGCACGCCGGCGCCAAAGTGGCTGTATTCTGTCGAAGCCGCCTGGCAATGGGGCCGCCGCGACCTCCCTATTCGGTTTCCGCTGTCGAGCACCGGCAAGCGCGACGTCGAAGCTTATGGTTGGAACGCCAAGTTGACCTATAGTTTCAAGGACAAGCTCGCGAACCAGATCACGCTCCTAACCGAATATCTTTCCGGCGATGATCCCGACACCGCTGATACCGATGAAATGTTCGACGTGCTTTGGGGCCGCTATCCGCGCCTCGGAGAAACGTGGAACGTCACGTACGCGGTGGAGACCAGCGGACGCACCGGCCAGTATCAGAATCTCATGAAGTACGGCGTGCAATGGGCGATCTCGCCTACCAAGACGACCTCCCTTTCCACGATGTACTGCGCGCTGTTCGCCCCGCAGGAAGTGCCGACTCGCTCGACCAACAACACCCGCTTCAGTCGCACGGGAAATTTCCGTGGCCATCAAGTGCAGGTGATTGCGAAACAGAAGATCACCAAAGAACTCAGCGCCCTGGTCCTGGCTGAGGTCGCGTTCCTCGGCGACTTCTACACGCAGCGCGACACCGTGACATTCTATCGCGCGGAACTGATGTATACGTTTTGACGTGATCGATTTTCCAAAAGGCGCGATCCTCGAAGATCGCGCCTTTTTTGTTGGCAGAATAAATTCCAATCATGTGATCAAGTCGCCATCAGCGCCGACCCACATGAAACCGTTCCTCGCCGCCTCCGACAAACGTCTTCGTTACGAAGGTCGTATCGATTGGTCTGATACATCCAAGCCCGTGTTGATTTGGCAGGGGACTACGGTGGAGATCGTCTTCGAAGGTTCTGAACTGATCTTGCATTTCGGCGCCTGCCGTGGAGTGGTTTGTTTCGATCTCGAAGTTGATGGAATGTCCACTCTTGTGGAGCTCGCGCAGGCGAACTCTCCGTGCGAGTTCAGATTTCCAAAAGCGTTGCATGCAGGTGCACATCGGATGGTTTTGCTCAAACGCACCGAAGCCGATGTTGGACACGTGGTTTTCCAGGGAATTAGCCTTCAAGCTGGAGCCGACGTGTCGATGCCGCCCGAGACGGAGTCCGGCCTGGCGATGCAGTTTTTCGGCGATTCGATCACGGCCGGAGCATGCAGCGAAGACGGTGCGGTCGACCAGTGGGAAACGTTTGCGACGCACAACAATGCCCGGAGCTACGCCGCGCTGACGGCAAAAGTTTTTGGAGCTCGTTATCGCAATATCGCCGTGAGCGGCATGGGGGTGGTGGTTGGTTATGTTCCGAAGGTCGCCAGTGAAATCTGGGATCGTTTATATCCGGTGCCGGATTCGCCGGAAGCGGAGGAGTTTGATTGGAATCCCAATCTGGTATTCGTGAACTACGGCGAAAATGACGATTCGTTTTCGCGAAACCAAGCCTTGGATTTCCCGGCCGCATTTGCGGACGCTTACGTGAGGCTCGTGCGGAACATGCGGAAGAAATATCCGCATGCGGAATTCGTTTTGTTGCGTGGCGGTATGTTCGGCGGAGCGCGAAGCGAGGCGTTGCGTCAAGCGTGGGAGAACGCGGTTGCACTGCTCAAAACGACCGATCTGCGCTTACACTCTTTTGTCTTCAACCATTGGTCTGACTGGCACCCGCGCGTGAGCGATCACCAAGCCATGGCCGGCGAGCTGATCGCGTGGCTGAAAACGCAGCCATTTATGAAGCGATTGGGATGAGCGGCTGACTGAAAGTCCCGTGATCTACCCAACCATCGCGGCGTAAGGCGCCTCTCCAGGCGGACATGAAAAAGGCGCGACCTTTTTTGGGTCACGCCGATTGGCGGTGGTAAGTTGTATAGGAGAACTACTTAGCGCCTAGCAGTTCGTTGACTTTGCGCATGACGGCGAAGCTGTCGGCGACGTAGAGGACGTCGGCTTTGCCCTGGGCCCAACTGCATGCGGCGTTCAGATTGATCGCGCGGCGTTCGTTGATAAAGCGCCAGCCGACTGTGTGCGGTTCTTCGCCGTGGCAGCAGGTCGCGAGCCCTTTCGGGTGGCGAGGTGTCGAACCAGTCTGACCAATCTGGTTGAGGTGTGTCATGAAGGTGAGCACTGTTTGGCCTTCGCCACTGAGGTCGACGAGCGATTTGGTGCTTCCGAGCGAGGCTTTGGCTTTGCCGAGGAATCCCAAGATGAGTTTTTCCGCCTCGTCGGCGTGGGCCTGGCCGTCGGCCTGCTTCTTGGTCCAACCGGCGCCGGCGACAAAAAGGAGTTTGGCGTCAGGGCGGATGGTTTGGGCATCGGCCGCGGGGGCTTGCACGCCTGTGACTGTTGTGCGAAGCGCGGGCAAGGCGGTGGCGATTGGTTCGAGTGCGACGGAGCCAGCGGCGCCAGCAAAGGCGGCGGAACAGCCGGACTCGAGCAGGACGATCCAGGGACGTTGCGTGCGTGTGAGCACGCCTTCCATGCGTTGGCGATAATACCAGCGGGTGACGGAGAGCTTGCCGTCGGCGGCGCTCAGGCCAGTGGCATGGGTATCGATGCGACCTCCGAGACGTTGGGCGGCGCCAGCCATCACGCGATTCCAGCGCGAAGTGGCGGGACCGACGATGATCGTAGCGGAAGCGGCTTTGCCGAGGGCTTCGACGGCGACGACATCGCTTGCGTATCGGGCTTGCGCAAAGTCAGCGCCGGCGACGCTGAGAAAGCGCGTAGCGCCGCAAGCGGCAATCTGGTTGGCGGCGGCTTGCACGTCGGCGCCGACGAGACCGGCGACGAACGTCGATCCGGCGAGCGAGGCTGCGAGGGCTTTGGCGGCACCGAGCGATTCGAGCGCGGCTTTGGGCAGCGAGCCATCGGCTTCGGTGTGGGCGAGAAAGAGAATGGTTTCCATGGCGAAGGAGTTTAGTTTTACGGGAGGAAACAGAGAGAACGAAGGAGGGTGTTTTTTCGGATTGGCGCTTCGTTTCCTTCGTTAACTTCTGTAAAAAGGTTTTGGTTTTATTCTTTGCCGATCCACTCGACGATTTCGGCGGCGATGGCTTCAGGGGTCATGTCCTTGACGATTTTTGTCTCGCGACGTTGTTTCGGCAAATTCACACCAGCAAAGGCGAGACCTTCACCGGCAAGCTTGACCGTTTTGGCTTTTTGCAGGGCGGGCATGACGGTGCGCATGTTGAGCATGCCGACTTGGGGATTATTGGCTGGTTCGGGAAGATTGCCGGTGGCCCAGCCGAGCAAAGCGGGCAGGGCGGAGCAAGTGGAGACCTGGTGTTTGCCGCCCTCGATGCGCTCGAGGACTTTGAAAGAGCCGTCGGATTGGACGGTAAGCTGGTCCACGCCTTGAAATTGGTCCGTGATGCCAAGGCACTCGCCGATCATCTGCATGGTGGCGCCGGCCCCGCGCGAGGCGGATTCCCAACCACCGAAGACAAACAATTTTGTCTTATCAAGGCCGGGGATCGTGGCGATGGCTTCAGAAAGGGCGGCGGCGGTTTCGCTTGCGTCGGTGAAACCGCTCGCGGGACCGTCGATGGCGACCAGTTCGAAGGGGACTTTCTGCGCGATGGTCATCATGACCTGCTGGAGCTTCGCCTTGGGTCCCATGCTAACGAACCAAACTTTGGTGCCGGGGTTTTGTTTAGCCAAATTGGCCGCCTCGAAGAGCGCATGGCCGGCCCAAGGGTCGAGCACGGCGGGCAGCATCATTTCGTTTTTGAGGGCGGGACCGGTCGGGGAAGCGACGGGTTCGAGCGTTTGCAGCGGATCGGGTACGAGACTGCCGCAGACAACGATTTGGTAAGCAGTTGGCATAAGATTATGATTTAAAACGAGTAATGGCGTTTGAGGCTGTAATTGGCGGGGCTGCTGGGAGACGTTTCTGAGCCTTTGCCAGAAATTCGAAGGACCGGTGATCCTGCCGACGGAAAATCAAGGGCGGCAAACAAAATTCCTGCGCATTTGTTGACTTAATCACCCCGAAAATGCGCCGAAGAAGAAGATATATCGTTTTGCTGACGAAACAATTCCGCTGATCCAGTCACTTGCAATTGCAACGCCATTTTCCGATTTGAAAGCCCCATTTACCAGCCCGCGCGCTTGCCGAACCATTCGTACCCTCCTAGGCGGGCTTCTTTTTTTACGGCTGGTCTTTCCGTTGTGGGCGCTCAATCCGGTGCGCGATGCGAGCAGTTACACCATTCGCGGCTGGTTCACCGAACACGGTCTTCCCTCCAACAAAATCCGGGCGGTTACGCAGGCGCGTGACGGCTATTTGTGGGCGGCGACGGCGCAGGGCATTGCGCGATTCGACGGCAGCCATTTCACGGTCTTCAACGGGAGCAGCAATCCAGAGCTGCGCGGCGGCGGATTTTTTGCCGTGCTGGAAGGATTGGATGGTACTCTCTGGTTCGGTGGCGACAACGGGCTTTTTCGCTGGCGCGACGGTTTTTTTGACCGCTTCACCGCGGAGGACGGCCTCGGCAACAACTATGTGCGCTCATTGTTCCTGGCGAAGGATGGAAGCGTCGTGGTCTGCACGCGAACGGGCATTTCGTTTATGCGCGATGGCAAAATCACCACGCCCGCAGGGGAGTGGAAGCAGCCCACCGGCGTGGTCCGCGGTTATCTTGAGCGTGCGGACGGGAGCATTTGGATTGCCGGCACGCGGCTTTGGCGCCTGGCCGGCGGCAAGGCGGAGGTTATGTCCGACAAGTATGGCGTCCCCGGCGAAAATTTCACCAGCGCTATAGAACGAGCGGATGGTTCGGTCTGGACGAGTTCCACCGCCGGTGTGTTTTGCATTCGCCCGGATGGCAAGGTGGAGAAATACGGCGTAGCAGAGGGATTGTTGAACACGCGCGTTTCCGACATGCGCTTCGATCGCGACGGCGGCTTGTGGATCAGCACAAACGGAGGGTTGTTCCGACTTCACCAAGGCAAAGTGCAACAGGCGAATTTTCCACAGCATTTTGGACAATCGTTTTTGCAACAAGTCTACGAGGACGGGGAGGGAAGCCTGTGGGTGGCGAGCGCGATAGGTTTGTTTCAATTGACGGACTCCATGTCGACGAGCATCGGCCTTGAGGACGGGCTGGGACAGCTGGCGACCTATTCCGTGATGGAAGCGAGCGATGGCAAAATTTGGATAGGCCTGTGGGGCGGCGGACTTTATTTTTGGGACGGGCAAAAGGCAGCGCGTTTGCAGGCGCCCGGTGGCGAAGACATGGTGCAGGTCCTTAGCATAGCGGAGACTTCTGGCGGTAAGCTGTGGATCGGTGCGGTAAACGGCCTGTATTTATACGACGGCACCGAGGTCAAAAATTTCTACCAGCAAGCCAGGCAAAGCGAATGGCGCAAGCACATGCAGGATGATCCCGGCGTGGCGCTTCCCGGTCTGGCGCATCCCAGGGTTAACTCGATTGCCATGGACGGTCCCGCTGCAATGTGGGCGGCTTGCGATGGAGGGCTCTACAACTGGCGTGACGGCGCTTTTCACGCGTACATGTATTTGCCCGGACTCGGCAGCAACACGTTCAAGGCTGTCACCCGTGCACGCAACGGCGACGTGTGGGTGACCGTGCCGCCCGCGGGCGTGGCCCGCTTTCGCGAAGGGCGTTGGTCGGTGTTTCACTGTGGCCAGGAGATTTCGGACGTGGCTCCACGCGCGGTCTACGAAGACTCCGCCGGCACGATCTGGGTGACCACGGAAGGAGGCGGGCTCAATCGTTTCAAGGACGGGCATTGGAAAATCTTTTCGACGCGCGATGGGCTGGCGGACGATTTCATCGCGGGCATTATCGAGGACGGTGCAGGTTATTATTGGGTGGCTTGTCCCAGAGGTTTCATGCGGATCGAACACGAAGAATTCGATGCCGTCGCGCAGGGGCGCCGCGCCGCGCTGGATCCGCGGCTGTTCAATCGTCACGACGGGCTGAACGCGGTGGAATGCAACATGCAAGGCTACCCCAACGCCTGCCGTTCTCGCTCGGGCGATTTGTTTTTCGCCACCGATCGCGGCGTGGCGATCGTTCATCCCGAACAAGTAATTATCAACAAGAAGCCGACGCCGGTGCACATCGAGCAGGTTCAGATCAACGGCAGCGCCGTCTCGCCGGTGGATGGCATAAAGGTTCCGCCCGGGAGCACCGACCTGCAGATTTACTACACGGGGATCAACATGCTTTCCGCGGAAAAAGTCCGTTTCCGGGTGAAACTTTCGCCGCTCGACAACGATTGGGTGGATGTCGGCGGCCGCCGTAGTATGCGATACGACCGGCTGCCTCCGGGGCGCTACCGGTTCCAAGTATCCGCCTGCAACAACAACGGCATCTGGAATGAAAAATGGGCCCAACTCGATTTCACCGTGCAGGCGTTTTTCTACCAAACCGTTTGGTTTTATATTTTCATCGGTCTGCTGGCCGGAGGCGCGGGTTATATCATTCATCTGGTTCGCGTGCGGCAGGCGCGTTTGCGCAACGAGGAGCTCGAACAGATTGTCGAAACGCGGACACATGAGCTGCGCCAGGCCAAAGAATCGGCCGAAACAGCCGCCAAGGCCAAAAGCGAGTTTCTCGCCAACATGAGCCACGAGATCCGCACGCCGATGAATGGTGTGATCGGCATGACCGGTCTGCTCCTCGACACCCGGCTCGACGCCCAGCAGTACGAGTATGCGAACACCGCGCGCAACAGCGCCGACGCCCTTCTCACCATCGTCAACGACATCCTGGATTTCTCCAAGATCGAGGCGGGCAAACTCGCTTTCGAAACCCTCGACTTCAACCTTCACGAAGTGGTCGAAAGCACCCGCGACATGCTTGTTGGCCAGGCCCTGCGGAAAAACATTGAGCTGGCCAGCTTTATCGCGCCGGACGTGCCCCGGCGCTTGCGCGGCGATCCTGGTCGATTGCGACAGGTTTTGCTCAATCTGCTGAGCAACGCCATCAAGTTCACCGAGAACGGCGACGTCGTGATTCGCGTCATGCGGGAGGCCGAGGCCGGAGAGAAGGCGCGGATACGCATCGAAGTTATCGACGCAGGTATTGGCATAGCCGAAGACACGATTTCGAAGCTTTTCCGACCGTTCAACCAGGCGGACAACTCGACGACGCGCAAATATGGCGGCACGGGGCTGGGACTCGCGATTGCCAAGCAGCTGGTGGCGATGATGCAGGGCGAAATCGGTGTGAAAAGCACACCGGGCAAAGGATCTTCCTTTTGGTTTACCGCTCAGTTCGAAAAACAAAAAGGTCCGATGACCCCGCCCCGACACCTGACGCAGGATTTCGATGGCGTGCGCATCCTAATCGTCGACGACAATGCGACCAATCGTTTGATCTTCACGCAGCAACTCAGCGCCTGGCACATCGATCGCGACGCCGTGGCATCGGGTCGTGAGGCCTTGACGATTTTGCGTCAGGCGGCGGTTTCGGGGCGTCCCTACAAAATTGCAATGCTCGACATGCAAATGCCCGAGATGGATGGCCTGATGCTGGCACGCGCCATCAAGGCCGATCCAACGATTGCGGCGACGAAAATTCTCATTCTTACATCCTCCGGACTCGTGCACAGCAGCGAGGAAATGCGGGACGCTGGCGTCGAGCTTTACCTCGTAAAACCGGTGAAGCAGTCGCAGTTGTACTCGGCACTCCTCAACGTGGTTTCCAACAGCGGAGCGCCGGAAGACGAGGATGACGAAACAGCGGAACCGGTTGTAAGCACCAAGGGGAAGGAGCTTGGGGCTTTGCCGCGAATCCGCATTCTGATTGCCGAAGACAATCGCGTGAACCAAAAAGTCGCGCTCGGCTTGCTGACCAAAATCAAATGCAATGCGGACGTGGTCGCCAATGGCTTCGAGGTTCTAGCCGCGCTGCAACGTATTCAGTACGACGTCATTTTCATGGATTGCCAGATGCCGGAAATGGACGGTTACGAAGCGACGCAGGCCATCCGGCGCATGGAAACCGATCCAGGACAAAAATGCCCGTGGAAAGGCCCCGTACATATCATCGCGATGACTGCAAATGCGATGCAGGGCGACCGTGAGAAATGTCTGGCGGTCGGGATGAACGATTACGTCAGCAAGCCGGTACGCGTGACCGAGCTTCACGCCGCCCTGAGCCGCTGGAAGCCGAGGACCGATACCGTGCCTCCAATTCCGCGCTGATGGTTGGCGAATTGTGCTGCGGCTATCGGTTTGGAAAATTCAGTCCTTGGTTACACCAGCTGGTTTAGCATCGAGCACGAAAGAAGGATTGTAGCCAGCCGGTTTTTCGCCTACCGCCACTCCACCGGTGAGCATGGCTTGCATGCCCGGAGTGAAAAACGTGTAGGGAAAACGCGGTGCCGGCGCGCTGACTTGGTCGAGACGTTGGCGAAGGGGAGAGGGGATTTCAAAATCGAGCGATTGCAAATTGTCCTCCAACTGGGCCAGCTTGGTTGCGCCGAGCATCACGGTGGCGACGCCTGGACGGTTGGCCACCCAGTTGACCGCGACCTGCGCCATGCTCCGGCCTAGCTCCTTGGCGATGTTTTCAAGTTCGGCGACGATAGCCCAATTGCGTTCGGTAAACTTGGCGAACGCAGGATTGCCGCTGTTGGCGAGCGCCGTGAGACGGCCATCTCCGGACTGAAACGAGCCACCCTGCGAAGGCTTGTATTTGCCGCTGAGCAGGCCGCTGCCGAGCGGACTCCAAACCATCGTGCCCATGCCATGCGTGGTGCCGAGGGGAATGAATTCGTCTTCAATGCCCCGCTCGACGAGTGAATATTCGAGCTGGAGAGCGGAAAGTTTTTCGTAGCCACGCCACTCGGCGACGGCCTGCGCCCGCGATGCATACCACGCCGGCACGTCGCTCAGCCCGACATGACGAACCTTTCCAGACCGTACAAGATCGTCGAACGTGCGCATCACTTCTTCAACGGGTGTCAAACGGTCCCACGTGTGCAGCAGGTAAAGGTCAATATAGTCGGTGCCGAGTCGTTTGAGCGAACCTTCGACGGCAGCGAGGATGTGTTTGCGGCCGTTACCGCCGGCGTTGGGATTTCCGGGCGAATCGTTGTAGGAAAATTTTGTGGCGATAACCACGCGTTCGCGAGCGCCCGCTTCGCGTACGAATTGGCCGAGCCAACGTTCGCTGTTGCCATTGGTGTAGAGATCAGCGGTGTCGAAAAAGTTTCCGCCGGAAGCAAGATAGCGATCGAACATCGCGCGGGCCGTCGTCTGGTCTGCGCCCCAACCCCAATCAGTTCCGAAGGTCATGGTGCCGAGGGCAAGACGTGAAACGCGAAGGCCGGAATTTCCAAGAGTATAGTAAGTGGTCATGGCTTAAGATTTGTTGCGGACACAGCGTACTCCCATCGGGCTTCGTTGGAAATGGACGCACTTCAGACTGACTTGGATTTTTCTCAGAATGAATGCCGGCCTAAGCAGCGGCACCCAGCTGATAATCGCGAGGAGAAACGCCGACCGACTTTTTGAACAACCGGCTGAAGTAGGCTTCATCGTCGTAACCGAGTTCGGCGGCGACCTCTTTCACAGCGCGGGTGGTATTTCCCAGCAGGCACTGTGCCTCAAGAATTACGCGGGCTCTTATCCACTCGCCAGGAGGAAGACCGGACGCGGCGCGCACGGCTGTGGCGAAGTGATTGGGATGCACACCGAGTTGCATGGCATAGTTGGCCGGACTTTTTTCCTCGCGAAAACGCGATTCCAGCGCGGACCGAAAGCGTTGGTAAATGCGTCCGTTGGCGTCGAGATAAACCGGACAAACGCAACGCTCCGCGGCCTCCTCGAGTCGGACGACGATCAATTGAAGCAACAGCCGCAAGGCGCGGACGGAGGGCGCGGGCTGGCGTTTCCATTCATTTTCAAGAGCGGTAAATAACGCAAAAAGTGCGTCGAACTCTTCGGAGGTGAGATGGAGAAACGGCGCTCGTTCCCATTGAAAAATCGAGGAGTGTCGGAGCGTTTCCTTATCGCCCAGATTCTCGACAAACAGTGCTTCGCTAAAACTCAGTGCGAATCCGCGATCTCGCGTGCTCCAACCACGACTGGAGTGAATCTGACCTGGCGGAACGAAAAACGCAGTGGGCGGGCGGAGTTGGAAAGAAGCGAGTCCCGTGGTGCAAGTGGCATGACCTCGCGAAACCAGTCCAATGAAGTAAAACTGGAAACGAGTCGGCAAAACACCCGATCCAAACGCCTTCACCGCTTCCTCGGTGCGCTCAAGGTAAAAACCATCTATTTGGGGCAATCCATGAGCCGAGCGTTTGTGCGCTCCTGCGGCGGATGACTTGCGATGGAGGAGATGAAACTCCGGCAAGGGCAACGGGCGTAGGCTGACATCGCGTGGCATGGCAGAACGCTGCATGGCGCGCTCAATTTTGCAAAATACAAAACCGAAGCCGTGAGGGGCGGTATTCGCGAGAAACTCAGTTTTCGGCGGAATGCAGGCCGCCGGTACCGGCGCGGAATTCGAGCACGGTTCGACCGGAGCCATCAGGACGTTCGCTCGCGCAATTCCAGAGGCACGCTCCGCAATGAATGCATTTTTCGCGGTCGAAAACCGGTACGCCGTTGGGGCCATGGGCGATGGCTTGGCCGGAACAGACTTCGACGCAGGTGCGTTGGTTGCACTGCATGCACACGTCAGGGCAAAGGAAAACGACATGGTCGGCGTAGCCGTGCGGTGCTTGAACTTTGCCGCCGAGGAGCAACGCGTCCTGATGCGAGACCAGGAGTTTGCCGTCGAGAGGAATGGCGGGCCAGCCCGCGCGGTCCATGAGCGCGTTGTAGAGCGGTAATCCTTTCGCGAGGCAGTCGGCGCGGATCTGGGCAATCTCGGCAGCTGGGATTTTACCGGCGTAGAATTTCTCGATCGAGGGCAGGCGTTTGTGGGGAGCCTTTGGTTTGCCCCAGATATTGAGGCGCCCACCCGTCAAACCGGTGATGCCCATGCCGATCAGGCCGGTGACGAAGCCGCAGGAGAAACCGTCGCGGGCTTTTTCGGCGATGCGGCTTTCCTTGTCGACCCAACTCGCGCGGCGGCGGGCGACGTAGGTGGCCTGAAGGTTTTCCTTGGAAAATGGTTTGCCGGTTTTAAGAAGTTCGGTCACGGCCTCGGCGAGTTGCACGCCGCTGGCCCAAGCGTCATCGACACCGGAGCCGGTGAGGACGTTGGTCGTGCCCGAGCCTTCGCCGATGCGCGCGTAGCCATCGCCGACGAGATGCGGTTCACCGCGACGGCCGGATTCGCCGAGCGTTTTCGCGCCCCAGGAGCGGAGCGTGGCGCCGTTGAGATGCTGCCAAAGGTAGGGATGCTGCACCCAGTGCTGGAGATAGCGGTAGCCGGTGCGGACGGGATTATCGAACCACGATGGCACGAAGATGCCGAGCGAAGCGATATTGCCCGGGTGAATGTACATGAAGCCGAAGATTTCCGGCTCAGGAAAACCAAAGGTGTGGAAGACGGTGCCGGGCTCGAGCTTGGAGGTGGCGGGTAGATCGACCACCAGTTTCATGCCGACGGCCCATTCATAGGCGTGGTGGCCTTCGGGCAGGCCGAATTCCTTGTCCAGCTGTTGGCCGAGGGCACCGACTGGGCCGTCGCCGATGACGGTGAGTGCGGCGCGGATATCCATGCCGGGTGTAAACGCGGCTGTAGGTGTACCGTTTTTCTCCACGCCTTGGTCGATCAGGCGGACACCGACAACTTTTTTGTTTTCCACGAGGGCGGCCGAAGCGGGCGTGGACGGCCAGACTTGGACGGTGCCGGAGCCCATAGCTTGTGCACCGACCCACTGCATGAACTGACCCATGGAGAGAACGAGGCCATCGTGTTTTTCGAGGAACGGCGGAATCCACGGCAGCTCGATGGCCCAATCTTTTCCCTTGAACGGTTTCAGGAAAACATCGGCAGCGCGCAACGCGAAGGAACGACGGCTAGCACCGATCGGATCGAGCAAGTAAGCGACCTTCTCCGTCTTCACTGGCGCAGCCATCGGAATCTGCGAGGCGTCAAGCTGAGAGAAGCTGGCCTTGATACTCCGCGCAGGCGTAACCACACCTGAGACACCAAAACCAACATCGTCCGCGCGTTCGTAGCAGATCACCTGCGGCGGCATGCCGGGCATGGCCTGGCTCTCGGCGATGGGCGTTCCATCGTCTTTGATGAGCTGTTTCGAGAGCGTGGTGAGGAAGCCGCCCATGGCCGGCCCGAAGCCGACGCAGACGATGTCGACGTTCATGGAAGGGCGCTCGACAGCAGGAATAGGGGAGTCTTGGGCCGCGGAAGACACAGAGTTCACGGAGGAATTTTAGAGCTTACGGATAGTCGAGCGCTTCGGGGATCATCACTTTCGTGAGGGCTTCGGCGGCGCGGTCTTTGGCGAGGTGGGAGCCGGAGAGCGAGGCGTCGACGGCGAGGCGAAGTTTCGCGAAAGCGTCGCCGTGACCGTTGAGGCCAATGCCGGGAGCGTTGAAGCCGTAGACGAGCTGGGCGCAGATGGTCGAGGCGCGTCCGGCAGCACTCGCGGCTTGGACGGCGGCGAGGTCAGAGAAGAAGTTGACGTAGCCAATGAGGCCTTCGGCGACGGTAGGATTAGCCGGACCCTTGGCTTCGAGTTCAAGCACGTCGAGGATTTGCTGGCGCGAGGCGAGCAACCAGCAAAGCGCGTCGACGAGCGGGAAGACCACACCGTGGCGGTTGCCGGAGAAGAGCTTGGCGCCCGTGGCATCTTTGGCGGTCTGGAGATGTTCGAGCGACCAGAGCCAGAGTTCCATCGCATTGGCGAGGGTATTGGCGCCGATTTCGGGCTTGTTGATGGCGATGTTGTGTAGTTCGGCAATCCACGTCTTGTAGAGCGCGAGGAAAACCTCGTTGGTCATCGTGACCGAAATCTGGCGGCGCTGCACGGCCTCGGGGCCTTCGTAAGTGGCTTCGAGTTGGGCGTCCATCCACTTTTGACCGAGGAATCCCGGGCAGTCCTCGGTGATCCCATAACCGCCCATCAGAGACACGGCTTCGCGCATCATCGTGGCGCCGTGACCGGTGTTCCAGAGCTTGGTAGCGGGACAGAGGACATTGGCCTGTGCGTCGATCAGCGTGTATTGGACGAGCGGATCGGCCTTGAGCGCGTCGTAACGGGCTTGGTCGCGCTCGGCGGCGGGCTTGCCTTCGAGCACAATGAATTCGAGCGCCTGCTTGTTGATCGCACGGAAAGCCTTCATTTGCGCCATGCCGGAGGTGATGCCTTGTTCGGCAAACTTCGCGTCCTTCACTTTTTCGAGCGGATCGACCTGATCGAAGAGGCGTGCGGTCGCCATGCCGAGGGCGGCGGCGGCTTCACCGGTGGCCCAGACATCGACGAGGCGTTGCAGGCAGTCTTCTTTTTGCTGCAGGCCGGCGTCGAAGCGCGGCGTGCCGGGGTTGACGCTGGCGGCGCCGCGGAAACGGTTGCGTTGGTATCTGATGACAGGTTCGACGGCGGAGAGGAGTTTCGCGGCCGTCATGACGCCGACCGTCACGCGGGTGCGGCGGAAGACAGCCTCGATGATTTCACCATGCGAGTAGTTCGGGATGATCACGCCGTCCTTCACGGTGTAACCGCCGATGATACGGCTGGCGGGCACGGTCATGTTGAAAACCGGATCGTGGGTCGAGGAAAGCTGGTGCACCATCTTGTGCGTGGGCGCGCCGCGGTCGAAGGTGCCGGGGTCGGTGTCCTCGACGATGACCATGCAACTCGACTTGATGCGCGGGTCGTCGGTATCGACGGCGAGCGTCGAGAAATTGGCGAAGCCCATGTTCGTGATGAAGCGGGCGCGCTTGTCGACGTGGAGCATCGGCTCCTGGCCGTCTTTCCACTCGGCGACCTTGACCTTGCCGCAGAGCAAACCGGTTTCGACGCCGACGTAAGGGAGTGGTTCGGTCAGCGAGAACGCGCCGCGCCAGACCTTGCTGGTGTCGCCACCGGGAGTCGGCACGCACTTGCTCATGTAGTAATCGCGTTGCTCTTTCGTCCCGCGCTCGTGAATTGGAGATAGCGCGAGGTTTCCGGCGAGGGAGCCGGTGGCGGCGCCGGCGTCGACCCAGGCGAGTTCGAGCGCAACGAGTGAAAGGACGAGATTCTTCGGGCCTTCAATGAAGCCGCCTTGGTGCGGATCCATGAAGCAGGTGGTGATGCCGGCGTCGTCGTAGGCTTTGAGCAGCTGATTTTTTTCAGGCGTCCAATCGTGACTGTTGCGCGCGCCTTGGGCGACGAGTTGGGCAACGAGGCCGCGGGCCACACTGCGCGTGGACTGCACGAGCATCTGGATGTCGTAGCGATCTTGGAAGCGCCACATGATCTGGCGGACGTCGTCGCCAGGAAGGGTTTTGAGCGTTTCGCGAGCGGAGGAAGCGGCGGTGGTAGCCATAGGAGTTTTAAAAACGAGGGGAAGATTTTGGACGGGGATTAGGCTGCAAAGATCGTACTACGCCTTCCAGCTGAACCACTGCGCGTTTTTTGCCAAAACCAGTGCCTTAATGGACCTGTGATTTTGAAAAACAACGCACGCAGTTCGACGTCGGGAATCCGGGATAAAAGCCGGCAAGAATTCGGGCGTGGTGAACGTCGCCGAAAATGAGAAAAACCACCAGCGACGGGCTAACGGAAACGCTTATTCACGTATTTTGGTATCGATGATCAGCGTGACCGGGCCGTCGTTGACGAGCGCAATTTGCATCGTTGCGGCGAAGCGTCCGGTCGCCACAGGTCGTCCAAGTGCGGCGGTGCTTTGGCCGACGAAGACGTTGTAGAGATTTTCCGCGAGGTCTGGGGCGGCGGCGGCGTTGAAGGATGGCCGCGTGCCTTTTCGCGTGCTGGCAAAAAGCGTGAACTGGCTGACGATCAAAATACCACCGCCAATGTCCGCGACGGAGCGGTTCATCTGGCCGGCTTCATCGGGAAAGATGCGAAGCTTGGCGATTTTTTGCGCGAGCCATTCGCCGTCTTCGGTGGTATCGCCCTGGGCGACGCCCAAAAGCACGAGCAAACCCGAACCAATTTGGCTATGCACCTGGCCGTCGATGGTGACGCTGGCGGTAGAGACTCGTTGAATAATCGCGCGCATGCGAACAGTGAGCAGAGATTTAACGAAAGTTAAAGAAACGATTGGGAACGCTCCGAGGCACGATCCCGTCGGTAACATTTCCGCGAGTGCTTGCGTATGTTTCGCTACCGGAGTGCTGGCGCACTCTGAAAAACGAAACAGATAACCCTAAAATTCCAAACTCATGAAAACGTTGAGAGTACTTGCGCCCATTGTTGCGATGTGCGCATTTTTGCCGGTTTATGCCGGTACGGTTGAGGGCAACGATATCGTTGATGCGAGTGAAACCCTGGCGGTCAATCTGCCGGAGAATGTGCGAGTGATCCGTGACGTATCCTATGGCGAAAACGCTTTGCAACGGTTCGACGTTTATGTGTCGAAGGAAGCCACCGGACCGGCACCAGTCATCTTCATGGTGCACGGTGGCGGCTGGCGTCGCGGCGACAAGGCCATGGATCGGGTGGTGGAGAACAAGGTCGCACGCTGGGTGCCGAAAGGTTTCATCTTTATTTCCGCCAACTATCGCCTGTTACCGGATGCCGATCCAATGACTCAGGCGCAAGATGTGGCGAAGGCGCTGGCTGCCGCGCAGGCCCTGGCGCCGCGTTGGGGCGGAGTCGCATCGAAATTTATCCTCATGGGCCATTCTGCGGGAGGACATTTGGTCGATCTGCTCGGCGCGGATCCGCGGCTTGCCTATGCACAAGGAGCGCAGCCGTGGTTGGGTACGATTTCCCTGGATGCCGGCGCGATAAACGTCGTGGACGTGATGGAAAATCCGCATGCGCCACTTTTTGACAACGCATTTGGCACGGATCCGGACTATTGGAAGCAGGTTTCGCCGCACCATGCATTGCGGTTTGGTGCGACGCCGTTTCTGCTGATCTGCTCGCAGGCCCGTCAGCGCGAGAGCTTGAATGTGTTGAAGTTCATGCTCAAAGCGCGGTCGCTGGGCGTGTCGGCGGAGTTTTTGCCGGAAGATCTGACGCACGGCGAAATCAATTACACGCTGGGACTGGAGAACGACTATACGCTGGATGTGGAGGACTTCATGGGCGGGCTCGACCCACTGGTGAAGTGGCGGCTGAAACAGTAAACAGGCACAAAAAAGCGCAGACCGTCGAACCGATGGTCTGCGCTAAAATTTTCCGAGCGAGGTTTCTTACTCGAAGGAGAAGTGCGGCTCGACCTCGGCATCGTAGTTGATGCCAGGAATGCCGAACCCGAACAGCTTCAGGAAGTCGGCGCGGTAGCCTTCCATGTCGGTAAGGGAGTACAGCGTCTCGGTCGTGATTTGCGGCCAGATCCGTTTCACCTCGTCCTGAATTTCGGGACGCATTTCCCAATCGTCGACACGCACGCGGCCGGCTTCGTCGAAATTGAGCGAGCAACCGTTGTACATCTGGGTCGCGAAGAGCCGTTGAATCTGCTCAATGCAGCCCTCGTGAGTGCCCTTGGCTTTCATGAGCTTGAAGAGCACGCCAATATAAAGCGGAACCACCGGTATCGCGGAACTGGCCTGGGTGACCAGGGCTTTGTTGATCGAGACGAAAGCGCGGCCGTAACCTTCAACTTTGAGTATCGCGTCGATGCGCTTGGCGGCCTTTTCGAGATCGATTTTGGCCATGCCGATGGTGCCATTTTTGTAGATATCCCAAGTGACTTCGGGCCCGATGTAGGAGTAGGCGACGGAGGTGGCGCCGGGGGCGATCAACTTGGCATCGGCAAGAGCCTGGATCCACATTTCCCAATCCTCGCCGCCCATCACGGCGATGGTATCCGCAATTTCCTCTTCGGCGGCCGGTTCAATCGTGGTCATGCTGACGACGCCTGTGTCGGTATCGACCGTCTTGTTCGTGTAGGGCTTGCCGATGGGTTTGAGCGCGGACTTGTGGACCGTGCCCGTGTACGGATGGGTGCGCCTTGGTGAAGCTAGCGAGTAGACAATGAGATCGACTGGTCCCACATCGCGTTTGAGGAGTTCGATTGTCTGCTTCTTGATATCGAGAGAAAAGGCGTCGCCGTTGATATTCCCGGCATAGAGACCGGCAGCCCGGGCTTTCTGGGTGAAGGCGTAGCTGTTGTACCAGCCCGGCGTGGCGGGACGTTCGACATCGGACGGGCGTTCGTAGAAAACACCGACGGTGGCAGCACCGGAGCCAAAGGCAGCGGCAATGCGCGAGGAAAGGCCGTAACCGGTGGACGCCCCGATCACGAGGACCTTTTTAGGGCCGTTTTTAATCGGGCCTTTGCTCTTCACGTAATCGATTTGCTCCTGCACATGGGCAGCGCATCCGGTGGGATGAGCTGAAACACATACGAAGCCGCGAACTCTGGGTTTAATGACCATGGAACGATTTAAGTTAGAATGAATCGTACAGCGTCGAGTAAAGATTTCCATCTGGCGATAAGTTTTTTGCCCACGAAAGGATGGGAAACTTATAGGCCGCCGGCATGACAGTAGGCCGGCTAACGTCATTTTTGGCTGGTTAAGCCACTTCCCGACAAATTATTGCGGCGCCCCGCTCATGAGAGTCGGGCCCGTGGGCGCGCCGGTGTTGTCTTTTCGCTCGCGGGTCACTGTGAAGCGAACGGCGAGACCCAGCGGTTTGGCGGATTTAAATTCCACCTTGGTCGAGCGTCCGGGACCGGGGGTAATAACACCTGCGCTGACGGGGCCGGAGTTTTTTTCTTCCAGCCAGAGGCGCAGTTCTTCGTCGTCTCGGGTTGTGGGCAATTGCTCGGCGAAAAGCAGACCGGCTTGCCGCGCGGGGAGCCAGGTCACCAGGGCAGTTGGACCGAGCGAACCGGCTTCAGGTGGTGTGAGGTGGGCGAAAACGAGCGTCTCGGTCTTAGGCGCATTGTTAGTGAGGCTGGCAATCTGGCGTTCGGCCAGAATGCGCTCGGCAAAGAGTTGGTTCTTTAGCGATTTGATTTCCACCTGGGCCATTTCGGTGCTGTTGCGCTCCAATTTAACCTGGGCAGCGAGCGTCATTTGCTGGAAGTAAAAGTATGCGGCGAGCAGCATCCCCACGAAGGCGGTGATCCATCCGACTTTGCTCATTGCGGCTGAGGGCGTTGGCGCGGGCAGGCGATGCGGATTGGAAGGATCGGCGGGAAGCATGGAGAAGTAGGTGTTCTATAGTACACACCAACCGATAAGGCCCAGAACCAGCAGAAGGGCCAGCCACGTGAGCGTCCTTTTTTCCCGGGAGGTGAGGCTGAAAAGCATGGTATTTTTTGGATGTGTTTAAAGACCGAAAGGGGCAAGTCTTGTAAAGATTTCCTGCAAGATCGGCTCATGGGCGATTTTCTCAAGCGGCTGGCTGCTAACCACCCGTACAAACAGTTGTTCCCCCTCGCGATGAAAACCGTAACGCCACGCTAGAAGTAAAAGCTGTTTTGGAGACCGTACGTCCGACACATGGATCACGCGGCCGTCGTAAATGTGCCAATACCAGACATACCGCGTATAACCTTGCAGACCGAAAACCCGTTTTTCGGCTTTGGCAAAAGGGTTGTTCGCCAGAAAGCCATCTGCGTCCTCCTTGCGCGCGGTCGTCTCGACAGAGTCCTTAACTTGGCGTTCTATCACCCAACCTGCACCGGGAAAGCAGGCGTCGGGTGTGTGTGTCGCCACGACACTGACCGGAGCCGTGCCGGCCGGCCAGTAGGCGAGGTAGACCGAGAGTTCCTGAATTTCGCCGCCCGCGGGATTTGGTCGCTGATAGGTGGTTTGGGCGAGGAACGTGGTCTGCAATTGCGACGTGAAACGATACAACTCTTGATCGGGGTGCGCCGACCAACCGGCATAGTCCGAGGGGAGCAAAGCCGAAAGGTTCGGCGCGGCACGGCCAGCCGTCGTCGCAGGGCGCAGGTTGAGGAGCAGAATCCCGATGACAACCGCGGCTAGAAAAATCCCACCCACAACAATCCGTTGGGGCCACAAGGCGGTCGTTGCGACTGGACGCGCTTTTATGTCGCTCGCGCCTTGTCGTGGCTTTTCGGATACAGCGCTGCCGCGTCGGTCCAACCACAACGCAAGTCCCGCGAGCAACGCGGCGGTCACGCCAATCACGCCATATCCGGTGACGTCGTGCCAAAGACCTGTAATTGCCACGCCGTTATGGGCGAGCAAGGTGAGAATGAACGAGCGCACAACGTTCATGAGGATCGCCAGTGGCCCGGCCAGCGCAACGATCGCGACCCGGGGCCAGACGCGGCGAACCAAAGTCGCCGACAAGAACAGCCCCGTGTACACACATGACAAAAGGCTGCGCACACCGCTGCATGCCTCCTCGACGCCGACGGTCACGTCGGTGAGTTGGAGAATGTTGCCCTGTTTCACGGCGGCGATTCCGCAAAGATGCAGCAAATTCAACACGGTACTCGTGACAAAACCTTGCAGGCTTTGCGTGAGAGTGGCGTAGGTTCCCGGCGGCATCGGCATGCTCAGCAACCAGAGAAAAATGGCTGCTGCCGCCGGCCAGTTGAAGGGCAACTGTCGCACGCGTTCGTCGGCGCAGGTGAGCCAGATTGCGCAGAAAAAAGCACACAGCGCCCCGATCATCATCAACACCACCAGCGCATGCGTCCACTCAAGCACCGCCATATAAAGGGCTCCGAGCGCGAGCAATCCCACGCCGCATACCACGCACAAACTCACGGCCGCCAGATGCCACGGTCCGGAAGTCAAGAAACGCATTTCACCCCGCGTACGCGCCTCGTGTATGAGTAAAATGAATACCAAGGGCATGAACCAGCCATGCGGGAGGTCCGGGTTGTGACGCCATTGCGGCAACAAAAACAGAGCCGCGCCCAAGGCGAGCGCTGCCGCCAGAGCGAAATTCAACCAGCCGATCTTGCCGAGACGTGTCGCCGGAAAGGAATCAGCTGGCGGAGAACCGGAAGAAGTGTCGGGGCGAATGCTCAAGCGGGGATATCGTGGTTAACTTAATGACCTACCGGCTATTCGCCAGCAATGTGAAATCTCCGCGACCCTTCGATAAAAAGCGTTGCGACCGGTGGCGAAATGGAAACTGCGGGTTAAGAATAGCGTCACATTACCGCTATGAAAAACTCGATCCGACTCCTCCTCGCCCTCGTGGCCGCGTTTGCCGGCCTCACTGTCCAAACCCTCAGAGCCGGTGTCGAAATCGGCCAGCCCGCGCCTGATTTCACGCTGACCGATCTCGACGGCAAAACCCACAAGCTTTCAGACCTCAAGGGCAAGACGGTCGTGCTCGAATGGCACAATCCCAACTGCCCCTTTGTGAAGAAACACTACGAAAAGAGCGGCAACATTCCCGCCACGCAGAAGGCCGCTACTGCCGATGGCGTCGTCTGGCTGACGATCAATTCGGGCGCTCCTGGCAAGGAAGGCGCGGACTTCACCGCGGCCCAAACCAAGGAATATCTCCAGAAAAACAACGCTGCGACCACCGCTTACATGCATGACCGCGACGGCAAGGTCGGCCACCTTTACGGAGCCAAGACCACTCCTCAGATTTACGTGATCGATGCAAAGGGTACGCTCGTTTACAACGGCGCGATCGATAGCATTCGTTCCAGCAATGCCGAGGACATCGCCAAGGCCACCAATTACGCCACAGCCGCGCTCGCCTCCGTGAAGGCCGGCAAGCCGGTCGAGAAGGCGACCTCAGAGCCTTATGGCTGCTCGGTGAAATATTGAACCGACTGATCAGTCCCGATTTCGCGCCAGGCGAAACAAAGCAAAAGCCCGCCAAATTCGGCGGGCTTTTTGTTTACACGGATGGAAGCGAAAGCGAGCGCGGTGCTTTTGGGAATCAGAGATTCTTGATGATCGCGTCGGCCATCGCTTTGGTTCCAACCGCTGGTTTGCCAAAGGCGATATCGCCGGTGCGCACGCCGTCGATGGTGACTGTCTTGCGGACAGCTGCTTCGATTTTAGTTGCGACCGCGTCGAGGCCGAAGCTGTAGCGCAACATGAGGGCCGAGGAGAGAACCTGCGCACAGGGATTGGCGACGCCTTTGCCGGCAATGTCCGGCGCGGTGCCGCCCGCGGGTTCGAAGAGGCCGTAGGCGCGGCCGTGGGAGTTTTTGCCCGTGCCGAGCGACGCGGAGCTCATCATGCCGAGCGAACCGCAAATCACGGCCATCTCATCGGAGAGAATATCGCCGAACATGTTTTCGGTAAATAGGACGTCGAACTGGTTTGGGTCGCGCGCGAGTTGCATCGCCGCGTTGTCGACGTACATGTGCGAAAGCGCGATATCGGGATGGTTTTTCGCGAAATATGCCGTCACGGTTTTTCGCCAGAGCACGGAAGTTTCGAGAACGTTGGCCTTGTCCACGGAACACACTTTCTTGCTGCGGGAACGAGCGGTTTGCGCGGCAGCCTCGGCGATGCGTTCGATTTCGGAGGTCTTGTAGACCATCGTGTCGGTGGCCTGTTGTTCGCCATTTTCGAGCGTGACGGTCGATTTCGCGCCGAAGTAAATGCCGCCGGTCAATTCACGGATGCAGACGATGTCGATGCCGTTGGGGATGCGTTCGGTTTTGAGCGGCGAGGCATCGCGCAGATCCGAATACAGCAGGCCGGGACGGATATTGGCGAAAAGGTTGAAGGCCTTTCGGAGCGGCAGAAGTGCGGCACGCTCGGGCTGTTCCTTGGGGGGAAGTTTTTCCCACTTCGGTCCGCCCACGGAACCAAAGAGGATCGCGTCGGCTTGCTGGCAAAGCGCGAGCGTGGAGTCGGGGAGCGCCTTGCCATGGTTGTCGATGCCGGCGCCGCCGACGTCGGCGATTTTATAGTCGAGGGTGAGACCCTCTTTTTTTGCCACGTGGTCGAGCACGCGCAGGGCTTCGGTCATGACTTCGGGCCCGATGTAGTCACCGGGAAGGACGGCAAATTTAAGTGTCGGCATGGGAAAAGATACAGACGTAGCGGGCTGGCGGGGCGGAGGGAAGGGAATTTTCACGGTTGCACGGCGGCGTTTTCCGAATGGATTGGTTGTAGATGAAGATTCACGTCCTGCCAGCCGGGCCTATCCAGACCAATGCCTATCTCCTGACTGCGCCCGAACGGGGTGAAGCGGTGTTGATTGACGCGCCGGGCGATATTTGGGCGGAAATAGAACCGCTTCTCAATGACTCAAAGTGCAAACTGACCGAACTGTGGCTGACGCATGGACATTGGGACCACATGCAGGGCGGCGCGGAAGTCGTGGAAAAGACCGGTGCGAAAGTCCGCGCCCACAAGGATGATCAAATGATGATCGAGAACCCCGAAATCATGAAACGCTTCATGGGTGAAGATCTCGGGTTAAGGCCGGTGAAGGTCGATATTTGGGTGGCGCAAGGCGACAAGTTCCCCGCGCTTGGAGTGGAGGTCGAGGTTCGGCATGTGCCGGGCCACTGTCCGGGCAACGTGCTCTTTTATTTCGCCGGCAACAAAACCACGAAGGCCGCCGGTGCGGCTTTTGTCGGTGACGCGTTGTTTGCGGGCAGCGTGGGACGGACGGATTTACCGGGTGGTAGTTTCGAGCAATTGGACCAATCGATCCGCGAACAAATTTATACCTTGCCCGATGATACGATTGTTTTTCCCGGGCACGGCCCGCGCACCGCGGTGAGAAACGAAAAACAAAGCAACCCCTACGTCTACGTCCGGGCATGAACTCGCAAGAACATTACATGCGACGAGCTTTGGAGCTGGCACGCCAAGGCTGGGGAGCCACGCATCCAAACCCTCTGGTGGGTGCTGTGGTGGTTGAGGACGGAAAAATCGTGGCGGAAGGTTTTCACGCAAAAGACGGCGGGGCGCACGCGGAAAAAGCCGCACTGGCCGCGCTCGGCCGCAAGGCGAAACCCGGTGCCACGTTGTTCGTTACATTGGAGCCATGCTCAACCGAGGGGCGGACCGGAGCCTGCACGGACGCGATCAAAGCCGCCGGCATCTCCACTGTCGTAATTGGCGCGACCGACCCAAATCCGGCGCATGCAGGACGCGCCTTCACAGTCCTCCGTGAGGCCGGCATCGACATCGTGACCGGCGTGTTGGAACGCGACTGTGTCGATCTAAATCTTATCTACAACCACTGGGCGGCCAAGAACACGCCGCTGCTTGCAGCAAAATCGGCAATCACGCTTGACGGTAAAATTGCCACGCGCATGGGGGAATCCAAGTGGATTACGGGTGAAGTGGCGCGGGCCGACGTCATGCAATGGCGGCGGCTTTTTCCTGCGATCGCAGTCGGCGCCGGCACGGTCATGAAGGACAATCCCAAGCTGACCGCGCGCATCGACGGACAGGAGGAATGGAGTCCAGTGCGTTTCGTATTCGACGGTTTGCTGCGCAGCGTGAGTGAAAAAAACTGGCCTCAAGTTTTTACCGACGCGTTTCGCGAACGAACGATTGTTGTTACAACGCCGCACGGAGGCATCGGCTACGTGCGAAAACTTCGCGACCTCGGCGTGCAAGTCTGGGAGCTCCCGTCGCCGACGCAGCGCGTGAACATCGCCGATTTTCGAAAAAAGTGCGTCGAAGAAAAGATCACCGGCGTGTATTTCGAAGGAGGCGCGCATTTGGTGAGCGAACTATTGGCGATGCGCGAATTGGATTACATGTTTGTTTATCGCGCACCCGTGCTGCTTGCCGACGACAAGGCCAAAAGCGCATATCTCGGTCTGCGCGGCGAAAAACTCGAACACGCCGTGCGGCTTTCCGATGTGCGTCACGCGCACTTGGGAGATGACCAGCTTATGCGCGGTCACGTCGTCTATCCGCCCAAATTACACATTGATGAAGCTGTATTTAGCCTCGGGTAACGCGCATAAAGTCCAGGAATTTCAGGCCCTGGCCAATGCAAGCGGTTTGGCGCTGGAAATCGTTTCGGCTAAAGCCGTCGGCGGCATGCCGGACGTGGTTGAAGACGCAGGCACCTTTGTTGGCAATGCGACCAAAAAAGCGCGTGCCCTCAAAGCGATCCTTCCGCCCGAGGCATGGGTGCTGGCCGATGACAGCGGTCTATGCGTCGATGCCCTTGGTGGCGCTCCGGGCGTGGAATCGGCCTACTACGCGGGGCCGCAAGGCGACAGCGCCGCGAATCTAGCCAAGCTCGTGCAAGCGATGCGGGATGTCCCAAACGAAAACCGCGGCGCGCACTTTGTTTGTGTGTTGTTGTTGATCGACGGGGAAGGACGCGAACACGTCTTCGAAGGCCGCTGCGACGGCGACCTCCTGCGCGAACCCCGAGGTGGCAAAGGCTTTGGTTACGACCCCTTGTTCGTCCCAATGGGCCAGGAAAAAAGCCTCGCCGAAATCGACGAGGCTTCGAAAAACAAACTCAGCCACCGGGGGCGGACCGCCAGCCAATTATTCACGATAGTCCGTTCCAAAGCGCGACAAGAAAAAAGCGCCCCTGATTTTGGGGCGCTTTGAAAGACATTCAGACTTCAGAAACCAGCTTTTTCGACCCAGTCATTCGGGGTAGGTGTCCCTTTGAAGAGGATTTGGAAGTTACTCTGGGTCGGCACCAAGGCCTGCGGTGTTCCAGGCGGGAATTCGCCATCCAGGATAAATTTATGCAGGCGTGGAGAGGGAAAACAGTGCGCACCATGACCGGCCCATGAATCCTGCGGATCATCAGTCACAGCCCGGCCGTAGGCTGTTTTGATGTGCTGTAGTTCGCTAGTGAACATTCCCACCATGGCACCTTTTACGACGAGGGGCGTGCAAGGCGTTCCATTGGTCAGATTGAAGTCTTCCAGTGCATGGGTGAAGAATTCGAAGACTGGGAATTCACCTGTAGCGATACAGGCTGATATTTCGATTCGTTCGCTTGCATTTTTCCATTTCACCTCGCGATAAGTTTTGGATTCACCACTGACGCCGGGGTAACTATATTGCCGGCGTGTGTAATTACCGTTGGCGGCCGGATAGTTGGTCTGTGTGGCAAAACCCGGGCTTAAAACAGTGATCGTGTCGCAGAAGATTGCAGAAGGAATTTCCAAGTTCGCATCACCAGCCAAGGTTGTATCATCAACCGTAGCGTAGTCATTGGGGTTAGTTGATAGCACTTTTGTTCCAGTGGTGTAATCACCATCTGCATTCCAACTACCAACTACATACAGCGGTGCATTTGTCGCGAGCGTAAATCCATATCGCAAGGTATTTTGCGCATTGGCATCACCCTTAACGATTGCGACCCGAGGAAGGCGCTTTGCATTGACCACTTGTAGGGCCATAATGGCATTTGCCGGGTTGGTGATGGTAGAGATGTTGACCGTATTTGGATAGCGCCGAAGCTCCTTTGCGACTGGCACTATGTTGTCCTCTCGATCAGCGATTGTTGTGGTATCCGCAGAACGATATGGGATTCTCTTTTCGGCGGGCCCGTATGTGAACGGATGGGTGTCGAGATAGCTTTTACCTGCCGTAGTACCACCTGTAGCCGGATTCGAATCCCAAGGAGCTTGGGAGTTATTAATGAAAACACTGGTAGCAGGTGCACGATTCAAGGTGGATGTGTCCACCGTTACTGAGGTAGGGAATTCAACGTAAACTATGCCATTCCATTCAGCGGCGCCATTGTTAAATGCTAGGCGGAACTGTTCAGCTTCTGCGCCATATTTTGTTTTCACATTGGCAATCGGTTCCTCCATGATTTCTTTTAGTCTGCTGATATCGAGAGTTAATAAATTGACGCCACGTCCGAGACGTGAGTCGTGAAGGCCGTAGAGGGGATAGGCAATCGTGGCAGCAGTGGAAATTGCGGCCGGCGTTGTTTGTGGGTCGGTTGCATAGCCGCCAGAGCCGGAGTTGGGAATGCCTATTCCCGGTAGAACTTTGTTGCAATACTGGGCATTTGTGGAGCCCCAACTTCCGTTGTAAGGCCAAGTTTGATAGGAAGGTAACGAACTCGCCGCCCTATAAGGCTCGATCCGGTAGCGATGCCATGCTTCGCCAATCACACGGGGAGATGTTTTTGATCCAGGATTGGTTCTGGCGGCTGGAACTGTTGAGGTAACTGCGGTGAGGTCGCATTCTGTGCCGAGCACGTCGATTGTTTGAGAATCCGCTCCCGCTGCGTAAGCATAGTTTGAGCCATATGCTGCGCTCGCGCGGGTACCACTATTGTTTTCATAGCGCATGTAGTCGGCGCGGCCGATGACGTCGGTGGGAAATGGTATACTCACGCGGTCAGTCGGAGTGTCTGCTCTGGCCATCGCTGCTGGTTTTTTGTAAGCACGGACGATGTAGTTGGCGGGGTTTTGCGCCTGGGGTAGCGGCGTTTCACCAGACATGGGAATCCAGCCACTACCTGCGATTGACGCGCTGTACACATTTGGATCGATACCGCGCTCCGCCCATGTTTTTCCTTCGCTATCACGTGCAGCAAACTCTACTCGCAGCACAAGTGAGGCATTGGCCGAAAGGTTATAGCGGTAGTTTGTTTTAGGATTGATGGTGGTGGTGCGCGAATTGTGGGTTGGAGGTAGCAGGGGTTCGATTAGGAAATACGGACCGTTCTGAAATTCATTTTTGGTGGTTGTGCTCTTGAGGTCTTGTTCATAACCAATCGAACCAATTGGATTAATAATGGGCACTGCGTGCGACTTATCCTGCAGATGGCCATTGAAATCGGCCGAAGCTTTGATCCACGCATCTTCGTCAGCCATGTAGCGAAGATCGAATTTTTGGGCAACAAAGCGGTAGGTGAAAGAGCTGCTAGTATCTGTATCAGCGCCGACGTAGATAGGTATATCTCCCCCGCCGGTAAGTGGAGTGGTGGTGGTAACGTTAGTTCCGGTACCACTTTGTCCTGTGCTGAATTTAGTTGGGTCCAAAGTCCCATCAGTTTTATGTTCGACAAGACCATAGGCGTCCATTCCGGTACCTCCCCCATCGGTTATGGAACCGCGGTAGAAACGAGCCCCGGCTGAAACAAAACCGTTGTATATTGCGTGATCTCCGTCGTGAGCGTTCAAGATCATATTCCCGTTTGTATGAACCGATCCCATCGTCTTGAATCCACGATGTAGATGCAGGTCTCCCTGATAGAAAATGGCATGTTGGAATAGATTTGTGAGGACGTAATTAAGGTCTTTCCTTACATATGTCGTGCTCTCAACCCCTCCTTGCGTGGCGGTAACCGCCGCAATTATTGGAATAGCCTCTTGATATACCCATTGTCCCCGATTGGGATTGTTCTCGTTGGCTGGATTTTTGGGGTCAATGTATACACGAGTTGGACCGCCCGCTGGACGGGGCATGACTTTCACCCTGATGCTTTTGTAGGCAAGCGCGTCGCCGCCACCACCGAGGGAGGTAGGAAGGGTTGTCTTATTTTTTAGAAAGGATAATACGGTTGGAGGGAAGGTGAACTCGACGGGGCTTTCGCCGGTTGCAGGAACATAACTGCACAGCTCTAATCCTTTGTCTTCGGCATCGTTGACAATGAAGGAATATGCGTAGTCGATAGCTGCTTCGGCAGCATTGGAAGAGTTGAGCTTCAACTGTTGCCGGAGGGCTTGCTTTCGTTGGAAATTCATCAAGCTTGCTACCGAGGCGACTAGAATGCTGGCCAATAGAGTAGTTATCATCACCGATGATAAAACCGAGCCTTTGTTTTGATTATTCATGGATAATTATCGAAGGTTAAAGGATACTTCGGTCAAATTTCTGGTCTCAAGTGTGCCTGACGTCTCGATTCGGACGAGTGCAATACTAACGTTGTTAGTGTTCCCGAAATGCGCGAACGGACCTTTATTACCTGCAACCGACATCACGTGCTTTTGAATAGTTGCAGCTCCGCCAAGGAAAGTATTTATATTTTGATTCACCAAGGCCCGCACAGTTTGGGGAGCGCCTGTGCCATCTAAACGTTGTCCGACGGGTACGGAGAAGGTATCTGGTGCCTTGGCAGGAAACCGCTTTAGAGTTCCATATTCCGGTGCAGTGCCTGGCGTATATAGATAGAAAACTAAGTCTGATATCACATTGGTGGTTACACCCGCTGAATCTATAATACTCTTCGATAACACCAATACCTTGCCCCTCTCGAGGCCGTCAGCAGCGATACCATTATCTATAGGAACTGTCACCAAGTACTCGGGTGTTCCTTGAGTCGCAGATTGAAAAATAGTGGAACCGTCGGCAATCTTGCCGTCAATTTGGAGTTTTGCAGAGAGACCCCACTGCTGGATACCATTTTCAATATCCGCCATGGACTTATAGGAGGCACGCATGAAAGCGAAGGTGAAACCGGCGGCAACTCCGAGGACCACAACGCCGAGTGACGCGGCTACCATCACCTCAACCAGCGTCATACCGGAATTTCGACGATATGGTTCAGTTTTAATATAGGTGTGCATTTCGTTATTCTTTGAAGGTTCCATTTGGAGCAGGGAATGTAAGTTGAAGCTGGCCGACATACTTGTTTGTTTTGCCACGAATCTGCCATTGATAAACCAACGTAAGCTCCAAAACGTCACAATTTATCTTCTGTCCGGTCTTCATGAGGTTACGGCGAATAGTTATCCAATATTTGATTGGAATGGTGGTGAAGCCGTGATCTGTACCGAATTTTAAGTCAACGGAAGTCCATGTTGTGGATACTTCGGTGTCGTCGGTTTTATTTATAGCAAGTTGAAGGACGCGATATCCATCCGTTGTGTCAGCAGGGTCTACATAGTTGACATTTAACTTGCTGGTACCTGGCGCAAGATAGGCCTGCCAGATCTGTTCAGCCCCTGCGTTCTTTATTTGGTCTAATATGCCGAAGGAAGTATTTATTAATTGTACGTTATACGTTTGCTGCTTAGCGAAACGCATATTTTGTAGGTATAAACTGGACAGCGTCATAGCTGACATCGCAAAGATCAGAGTGGATACCATCACTTCGACTAAAGTGAATGCGCGGCCATTCTGATTTCGACCTGCCCATGCTTTTGGAATACTGTGGTTCATTGAACGGATCCTATCCGGTCTGAACGTTTTCCTGAAGAGGCCTTTGTATATTAGAAAGGCCCTAGGCGAATAGAGGCGTTGGCCTCTAGTGTTTGGCAGGTTGTTCTTTTTGAACAAATAGCGCTACGGCTTGGGAGCGGCGGGTGACGCTGAGCTTGTCGAAAACGTTGGCGAGATAGTTTTTTACGGTCTTCTCACTCAATCCCATATCGGCGCCGACTTCTTTGTTGGTTTTGCCTTCTGCAATCAGGGCGAGCACACGTTTTTCCTGAGGAGAAAGTGTTTCTAGTAATGAGTTTTGCTTGTTGCCGGATTTGACCAACTGCATCACCCGGGCGGTGACGGCGGGGTCGAGGATGGATTTGCCGGCGGCAACGTCGAGGATGGCCTGCACAAGTCCGCGTCCATCTATTTCTTTGAGCAAATAGCCATGGCCGCCTGAACGGATGGCTTCGTCGACCAAGCGGTCATCCACCACGGAAGTGAGGAACAGGACGCGTGCATCTGGCAGCTGGTTGAGGATCTGCCGGCAGGCGTCGAAGCCCGTTCCATCGGGCAGGCGGATGTCCATCAGGACCACATCGGGACGCTGCTGAACAGCTCCGCGGACGGCAGTGGCGACATTGGACGCTTCGCCCACGATGATCAGGCTGCTTTCGTCGGACAGGAGGGTGCGAAGTCCGGTGCGAACGAGTTCGCTGTCATCGACGATGAACAATTTGATGGAAGGCGTTTGGGAAGGTTTCATGAGACGTGACCGAGAGAAATGGGAAGGGTGATGACAAGTCGGGTGCCTTCGCCGGGGGCACTGGCGATGCGCAGACCGGCGTTGATGCGGTCGGTACGGGCTTTTATATTGTCCAAGCCGTGACCGCGAGCGACCAAGCGCGCTGGATCGAAGCCTTTGCCATTGTCCTGTATCAACAGGCCAATCTCGTCAGCGCTCTCGTGGAGGCGAACGGTGATTTGTGTGGCCGCTCCGTGACGAAGACTGTTGCTGATCGATTCGCGGATGATCTGGAGAAGATTGGAGACCTGTGTGTCGTTGAGACGACCGGCGGTTTGTTCGTCGATGCGCAAATCAAAATTCACGGCACGGCCACTGCCCAGCGTCTGGGTAAGCGACAAGACTGCTTGGGAAAAACTTTGCTGGCGGAGATTTTCGGGGGCGAGACCGCTGATGTAACTGCGAACGTCGCGGATGGTGGTGTTCAGGGTTTTTAGTCCTGCTTCGAGCTGGCGGCTGGCTTCTTCGGGTGACGATGCGATGTGTTTTTTCGCGGCTTCGAAGGTAAGTCCGGTCGCGTAGAGCGATTGGATGATACCGTCGTGAAGTTCGCGCCCAAGCTGGATTTTTTCCTCTAACGAGCGGTTGAGGAGAAGTTGTTGGAAATGCAGATCCTCGTCGGCGCGCAAGCGTTCGATGCGCTCGTGTTCGAGTTCGGCTTGTTGCTGGACCGAGACTTTGGCGAGTTGGGACAGACTGGCAAAGCCGTGGCTTGTGTTTGAGCCGGCCGCGATCGGTTGATCTGCGGCCGAGTTTTCTTCGCGACTGAAGAGAATGACGATCACCAGCACGATGAGAAGACCGAGCGCCAACGCGAGTAGGACAAAAGAGGTATGGCGATAAAGGTGGCCGAGTTGTACCGTGGCCGGGGGCTTGATGGTGACATGCAGATTCGCGAGCGGCTCGCGATCAGCGCCGCGCCAAGTGTAGTCGAAATACCACGGTGAAGACGTGGGGTTGGCGCTGGACGGTTCGGTTTTGGCCCGCACTTCGACTTGAGCGTCGAGCAGAGTATTCAAATCCTTGATATAGCTCTCGGGCCAAGGCAGCGGAGGCGGCCGCGTGCTGGATAGCGCCCGTTCGAGTTGGTGTTGGCGTATTTCGATCGTGGTCTTCTGCACTTGATCGGTTTGACGACGCAGTCGTGTCCAACTCGCGAGCACAGCGGCGAGAAAAATGATGAGCAACAAAAGTGCTATGCCAATCAGGCGGGCGATCCGGTTCATGGAGTTGTGGATGCGCAACAGGGCGGGTTTCTTGTAAAGCGTCCGCCGCGCGGTTTCGCAAGCCCGGCGCGGCCGTTGGCTGCTTTTCATAACATTTCGACTTTTCGCGAGCAGTCCTTTTTCTTGAACAACTCATCGCATGAAAAACTTCTTCATTACGACCGCCATCGATTACGCGAACGGTTCTCCGCACCTGGGCCACGCCTACGAAAAGGTGCTGACGGACGTCATTGCCCGATTCCGGCGGCAGATGGGCGACCGGGTGCATTTTCTCACCGGCACGGATGAACACGGTCAAAAGGTCCAGCAAAGTGCGAAGAAACAGGGCGTCGAGCCGCAGCAATTCGTCGATACCGTGTCCGAGGAATTCCGCGGTCTGTGCAAACGCCTGAATATTTCGAACGACGACTTCATTCGCACGACAGAGCAGCGTCACAAGAATGTCGTTCGCCGCATTCTTCAGCAGCTCTTCGACAAGGGAGAAATCTACAAGGCTGACTACAAAGGCTTTTACTCCACGCGTCAGGAGCAATTCCTTCAGGAAAAGGACCGCCAGCCCGACGGCTCATGGCCGGAAATCTACGGCGATGTCGTCGAAATTACAGAAAGCAATTACTTCTTTAAACTGGGTAAGTATCAACAGTGGTTGATCGATTTTCTCAAAACCAACGAAGATTTCGTTTTTCCGCGTTATCGTCAGAAACAGGTGCTCGAGTTTCTCAAGGAGCCGATCAACGACCTCTGCATTTCACGTCCCAAAGAACGTCTTTCCTGGGGCATTCCGCTGCCGTTTGACGAAAATTATGTCACTTACGTTTGGTTCGACGCGTTGATCAACTACTACTCGGCGGTTGAAGGCACGGATTTCTGGCCGGCGAGTTTCCATGTGATCGGCAAAGACATTCTCGTACCGGCTCACGCGGTTTATTGGCCGATCATGCTGAAGGCCGCCGAGATTCCGCTGCCAAAGGCGCTGCTCGCGCATGGCTGGTGGTCCGTTTCCGGCAGCAAAATGTCGAAGAGTACGGGCAACGTGATCAAGCCGCTCGATTTCGCCGACCAGTTCGGCGTCGACGCGCTGCGCTATTTCCTGATTCGCGAAATGAACGTTGGTCAGGACAGCGATTTCTCTCCCGACCAATTCCTCGTGCGTTACACGAGCGAACTGGCCAACAACCTCGGCAATCTTGTCAACCGCACGCTCAACATGACGAACCGTTTTGCCGGTGGCCAGGTGCCGGCGGCGGAAGTGGACGACAAGCCGGAGCAGGATTTGCGGGCTCTGTGGCAAAAGACTCACGCTGAAGTCGTGCAGCTTTGCGAAGGCTTCCAATTCCATCTCGGCTTGGAGCGCACGTTCGCGTTTGTCACCGCAACCAATGCTTATATCGAACTTCGTGCGCCGTGGAAACTCGGCAAGTCCACCGAGGCCAAGGACCAGGCATTGCTTCGCACCTCGCTCGCCACGATGGCCGAAGCGCTGCGCTGTGCGGTCGGCCTATTGACGGCAGTCATGCCAGAGACATCGCAGAAAATCTACGCGGTGCTCGGTTATCAGTCTGGCGCCGTTTGGAGCGACGAATTGGTTTGGGGCAACAAGCTTGCCGGCAAGAAGGTTGCCGAAAACGCCATTCTTTTCCCACGTCCGGAAAAACCGGCGCCGGAAAAGAAAGTCTGAACCGATCCATTTTTTACAGAAGGAAACGAAGGGAACAAAGAGCCGCAGGTTTTCGCTGCCAAATTTCCAAACAGGGCTGTGGAAATTTGGCCTAAACAATATCGCACCGATTCGTTACCTTTGTTCTCTTCTGTAAAACATGTTTTGAATTTTCGCGAATGACAGTTCTTCCGCTCAATCCTGCCGAAAACTCCTCGCCGGAGGCGTTGTTTGCGTTTCTCGCGCAGTGTCAGGCGGTGGCGGTGAAGGTTGGACGGGCGCAGTTGGTGAGCATCACGCTTGAGGTCGATGCGCTCGATCCGCTCGCGGTGCTTGAATCGATTTTCGAGCCGGGGGAGCGTCATTTTTACGTCGAGCGGCCGGCCGAAGGTGTAGCCGTTGCGGGCGCGGAAGCCGTCGCTGTGTTCACTGCGTCAGGACAGGACCGTTTTGCGGCCTGCCAGCGTTTTATCGACGAAACGCTGGCCAATACGCTAGCGGTTGGCGATCAGAAGGCTCCTTTTGCGGGGCCGCATTTTTTTTCGGCCTTTGCCTTCGCTGACGAGACTGAAGCGAGTGAAGCTTTCGAGGCCGCGACGGTCTTTGTGCCACGCTGGCAGGTTGCCTGTGCGGGTGGACGAACCACGGCGGTGGCAAACCTATTGGTTGAGCCAAATACCCCGCTGGATTCACTGGCGGCGAAACTCTGGCGAGCGAGGCAGAAATTCGGCGCATTTGACTACGCCGCGCCGAAATTTTCCGCACCGGCGGCTCGCGATGCGATTGCAGTGAGCGAAGTGGGGGACGTCGGGCATTACAGGAATGCCGTGCGACAGGCGCTGCAAAAAATCAACGCCGGTGATTTCAGGAAAATCGTGCTTGCGCGAGCGAAGGACCTTCGGGCCAGCGCACCGTTTCATCCTTTGCAGGTGTTAAATGGTTTGCGTCAACGATACTCCGACTGCTTTGCGTTTTCCGTGGCCAATGGCCGCGGACAAAGTTTGATCGGGGCGAGCCCGGAAAGGCTGCTGCGTGTGAAGGATGGGGTGATAACGACTGAGGCGCTCGCCGGGTCCGCGCCTCGTGGGGCCTCGGCCAGCGAGGACGCGGCTTTCGCGGGCAACTTATTGCGCAACGAAAAGGATCTGGCGGAACACGCGTGTGTGCTGGACTCGATTTTACGCCGCTTGAAACCGCTCGGCTTGGAATTGCGGCACACGGCGCGGCCCGGGTTGCGTCGGCTTGCGAATGTTCAGCACTTGCACACGCCGATCGAGGCGGCGGTGCCCCCCTCTGTGCGCGTGCTCGATGTGCTGGCACGATTACATCCGACGCCGGCGGTGGGCGGCTCGCCGCGCGAAGCAGCCGTGCCCTGTATCCGGAAACTGGAGTCGTTTCCGCGCGGTCTCTATGCCGGCGCTTTGGGCTGGCTAAACGCGAGCGGGGAGGGCGAGTTTTTTGTCGGGTTGCGCTCGGCGCTTATCGATGGGCCGAGGGCACGGCTCTGTGCGGGCGCTGGAATTGTGGCCGGCTCGGATCCTGAAAAGGAACAAGCCGAGACCGAGCTGAAATTTTCTGCCATGCAGGCTTCATTGTTGGACGTTTCAGCTTCGGGATGAAATAGCGCTGCGGAACCTCGTTAATGGCAGACTTTAATAATAGAATTCATATCCAGTTTGTTTTCTTAGGTGAGCGACCTAGGTATTAGCGCGAACTAGGCTGCGTCGTTGCCATGTGAATACCTTCTTATGGGTCCGCTTGTAGGTTCGACTCATACTCCAAGCCCTGTGTTTACATGAGCGAATTTTTATCAATATGAACCGACTCACACGCGCCTTCCTGAATCAAAATGGTGTGCCCGCCGGCAAGACGGCCTGCGGCCCGTTGACGACCTTCCCCGAGAAGATCGTCCAATTTGGCGAGGGCAACTTCCTCCGCGCTTTCGTCGATTGGAAGATCGATGAGCTCAATGAAAAAGGCCTTTTCGGCGGTAGCGTGCTCGTGACCCAGCCGATCAAGCAGGGCATGGCGGCGGAGATCCAGGCTCAGGATGGTCTTTATACCGTGCTGATGCGCGGTGTCGAGGCGGGCAGGGTCGTTGAATCGCGTCGCATCATCACCGCGCTCAGTCGTGCGCTGAATCCCTACGATCAGTGGGCCGAGCTCGTAAAAGCTTTCCGCGGTGACGTGCTGCGCTTCGTTGTTTCCAACACGACGGAGGCCGGTATCGCCTACGCTGACGAACCCTACACGCCGGGCGTCTGCCAAAACACGTTCCCGGCGAAAGTCGCCAACCTGCTCTTCGAGCGTTTCAGCTCCTTCAAGGGCGATGTGAAAAAGGGCCTCGTTTTCCTCCCGTGCGAACTGATCGAGAAAAACGGCGAGAATCTCCGCAAGACCGTCCTGCAGTACGCTTACGCCTGGAAGCTCAACCCGGAGTTCATCAACTGGGTCGAGACTGCCAACCATTTCTGCAACACGCTCGTTGATCGCATTGTGCCCGGCTACCCGAAAGACGAGGCGGCGCGCATCGTGAATGAACTCGGTTACGACGATAAGCTGCTCGTCGCCGCTGAATATTTCCACCTGTGGGTCATAGAAGGGCCGAAGCACCTCGGCGAAGAGATTCCGTTCCACAAGGCCGGACTCAACGTGATCTGGACCGACGACATGACACCTTACCGCACGCGAAAGGTTCGGCTGCTCAATGGGGCGCATACTTCCAGCGTGCTCGCCGCCTTCGAGGCCGGCTGCAATACGGTGCGCGAAATGGTTGAAGACCCGATTTGTGGTGCATTCATCCGCAAGGCCGTGTTCGACGAAATTCTCCACCAGGTTCCGCTGCCGCCGATGGAACGCAAGGCCTACGCCGACTCCGTCATGGAGCGTTTCTGCAATCCGTTCGTGCGCCACGAGCTCCTCTCGATCTCGCTCAATTCCGTCTCAAAGTGGAAGGTCCGCGTGCTTCCTTCGCTGCTCGATTGCCAAAAAGATTTCGGCAAACTTCCGCCCGCGCTGTCGTTCTCGCTTGCCGCTTTGATCTGGTTTTACTGCGGCGAGGCGGTTTCGGCCAACGAACTTCGCGGTCGCCGCAACCGCCAGGCATATCCCATCAAGGACGACGCGCACATTCTGGCTTTCTTCGCCGAAGCCTGGAAAAAAGCCTCGGACCTCAAGCCCGAGAGCCTGCGCGACCTCACCGTCGCTACGCTGTCGCGCAAGGATTTCTGGGGTCAGGATCTCACCGAGATCCCGGGCTTCACCGACCTCGTCGCGTCAGGCCTGCAAAAAATCGCCGCCAAGGGCATGCGCGCCACGCTGAGCGAAGTCGTCGCCACGAGCTACTGATATCGTTTCCTCGGGTAGGGACGGACCGCCGGGCCGTCCGTTTGCCCGGCGCGCCCGGCGGTCGCGCCCTACCTCGAACCGCCTAACTCATTTTCATCCATGAAGGAAAACACGCTTCTTATCCACGCAGCCGACAACGTCGCTGTGGCGCTGACCGACCTCGCTGTCGGCCAGACCACGACTGTCGCAGGAAAACCAGTTGCCATCTCCACGCCCGTCGGTCGCGGCCACAAGTTTGCGCTCAAGCCGATTAAGAAGGGTGAAAACATCCTCAAATTCAGCCAGCCCATCGGCCGCGCGACCGAGGATATTCCCGCCGGCGCCAAGGTTCATGTGCACAATGTGAAGACCAACCTCGAAGGCGTGCTGGAGTACAACTATCAACCCGCGCTCGTCACGCTTCCGCCGATCAATGACGGGCTGACCTTCGACGGCTACGTCCGCTCCGATGGCGAAGTCGGTATTCGCAATGAAATTTGGATCTTGCCGACGGTTGGTTGCGTGAACGAGGTTTCCAACGCCATTCGTCGCCGCGTCCTCGAAAACGGTTTACCCGAAGGCATCGATGGCATTCACGTCTACGCGCATCCTTATGGCTGCTCGCAGCTGGGCGGCGATCATGCGAACACGCAGACCATCCTCGCCGACCTTGCGCGTCATCCGAATGCGGGCGGCGTGTTGATCGTTGGTCTCGGTTGCGAAAACAACACGATGCAGAGCTTCCGCGCCGTGCTGGGCGAACTCGATTCGCAGCGCTACCGCTTCATGGTCGCGCAGGATTTCAGCGACGAAATCGCCACGGGCATCAGTCTCGCCAACGAACTGATTGCCTACGCTTCAAAGGCAAAGCGTCAGCCCGTGCCGGTGTCGAAACTTCGCATAGGACTAAAATGCGGTGGTTCCGACGGTTTTTCCGGCATCACGGGCAATCCGCTTGTCGGCGCGTTTTCCGACCGCCTCATCGCGCGGGGCGGTACGTCGGTCTTGACCGAGGTGCCCGAGATGTTCGGCGCCGAAGCGCTCTTCATGAACCGTTGCGAAACCAGGAAAGTTTTCGATGACTGCGTCGGCATGATTAATGGCTTCAAGGAATACTTCATGCGCTACAACCAGGTCGTGTATGAAAATCCTTCGCCTGGCAACAAGGACGGCGGTATCACCACGCTCGAAGAAAAATCACTCGGCTGTCTGCAGAAGGGCGGCACGTCGACTGTCGTCGATATTCTGCCTTACGGCGCTCGTGTGAAAAAACAGGGCCTCAACTTCCTGACCGGTCCGGGCAACGACATCGTTTCCTGCACGGCCATGACGGCGGCGGGTGCGCACATGATTCTCTTCACCACGGGACGCGGTACGCCGCTGGGCGCTCCCGTGCCCACACTGAAGATCGCCACCAATTCCGATCTCGCCACGCGCAAGTCCAGCTGGGTCGATTTCAACGCCGGCCAGCTTCTCGAAGACAAGACCATGCCCGAGCTCGCCGACCAATTGCTCGCGCACGTGATCGACGTTGCGAGCGGTCGCAAACTCGCGCGTAACGAAGAAAACGGTTTCCGCGAAATCGCCATCTTCAAAGACGGCGTTACGCTGTAGTCCTTTAACTCAGTCTCATCGCACAAAAAAAGGCCGCGGTTCAAACCGCGGCCTTTTTGTTACGGAAACTCTGAGGCTGCGCGATCAGGCGGAAACGTAGGTGCTTTCGAACCACGGCGTTTTCGCCAATTTCTTTGCGCCACCATTGGCCGCGAGATGCTCGAGGATTTTGAAAACCAATTCGGTTTGCTCGACGGCGCCGAGCTGAGAGGCGAGGGCTTCGGCGGTGAAAGCCTTTCCTGGCGCGGCCTTGAGAGCGGCAGCGATTTTCAATTTCAACGCGATCACGCCCGTGGCGGCTTTCTTGCCGGCTTCGACGCCGGGTTGGTGGTAGGCGTTGATGCCGACGAGCGCGGCGTAGAGACCGACGACGCGTTCATAGAGCGCAATGAGCATGCCCAGTGTGCGCGGTGAAACGTCATTGACCGTAATGGTGATCGAGGAGCGGTCTTTTTCGCTGAGGGCGGCCTGTGTGCCGAGGTAAAAACCTTGGAGGTAGTCGCCGGTTGTGACACCGGGCTCGACTTCCATCGAGGAGCCGGCGCGGTCCTTGAGGACTTCGATGAAGGTCACGAAGAAATTGTTCACGCCCTCGCGGAGCTGCTGCACGTAAGCGTGCTGATCGGTCGAGCCCTTGTTGCCGTAAACGGAAATGCCCTGGTTCACGACCTTGCCTTGGAGATCGAGTTCCTTGCCGAGCGATTCCATAACCAGCTGTTGGAGGTAACGCGAGAAGAGCAGCAGGCGGTCCTTGTAGGGGAGGACAACCATGTCCTTCGAACCGCGGCCATCGGTGGCAAAGTGCCACATGAGAGCGAGCAACGCGGCGGGATTTTTGGCGGTGACCGGCTCGCGTGTGACGTTGTCCATCGCGGCGGCGCCATCGAGGAATTCCTGGATGTCGATGCCCTGAAGCGCGGCGGGAAGCAGGCCGACGGCACTGAGTTCGGAGGTGCGACCGCCGACCCAGTCCCACATCGGGAAACGGGCGAGCCAGCCGTCTTTGATGGCGGTTTGTTCTAGCTTGGAACCGGATCCCGTGACGGCGACGAAGTGTTTCTTGTAGTCGAGACCAGCGGCCTTGAAGGCGGCGATGGCTTCGAGCTGGCCATTGCGAGTCTCGACGGTGCCACCGGACTTGGAAATAACGATAACGAGTGTTTCGGGCAATTTGCCGGCGAGTTGGGCGAGCGCGTAGTCGATGCCGTCGGGATCAGTGTTATCGAAGAAAGTGACGGTCATCTTGTCCTTGCCCGGCTGGCCGAGGGCGTGGTTGACGAGCTGTGGACCGAGGGCCGAGCCGCCGATGCCGATGACGAGGAGTTGGGTGAATTTTTTTCCGCCGGGCGCCGTAACTGTGCCCTCGTGGACGCGATCGGAAAAGTTTTCAACGCGGGCGAGGGCGTCGGAGATGTCGGTTCGCAATTCGGGGGTCGGAGCACTGGAGGGCGAGCGGAGCCAGTAGTGGCCGACCATGCGTTTTTCGTCAGGGTTGGCGATGGCGCCGCTCTCAAGGGCGGCCATATCGGCGAAAGCCTTTTGCATCGCCGGCTCCATCTTGGCCAGAAAGTCGTCCGGGAAAGGGATGCGACTGATATCGAGGGCGAGGCCTAGCTCGCGGTTTTGGTAGAAGTGCTTTTTGAAGCGGGTCCAGCTCATGAGATGAAAGGGAAGAAAATGCGGAAAGTTTCAGGGAATGCGGAGCAGAAAATACGAACGATGTATGAACGTTGTTCGTGATTTCGATTAGAGATATTTGTCGGTAACAGCGCCTTCAGAGGCGGTGGCGACAAGTTTGGCATATTTAGCGAGCACGCCGCGGGTTTCCTTCGGTGGGCGTGGTTTGTACGCGGACATGCGGGCGGCGTATTCGGCGTCGGGAATCAGCAGGCTGATCGTGTTTTTGACGGCGTCGACCTCGATCAAGTCGCCGTTGCGCACGATGCCGATCGGGCCACCCTTCGCGGCTTCGGGCGTGATGTGGCCGACGTCGAAACCGTGCGAGCCGCCGGAGAAACGTCCATCGGTGATGAGCGCGACGTCTTTGATCAAACCGCGGCCGGCCACGGCGCTGGTGGGCGACAGCATCTCACGCATGCCGGGGCCACCGACGGGACCCTCGTTGCGGATGACGACCACGTCGCCTTTGACGACGTCGCCGCGGAGGATGCCTTGGAGCGCGTCTTCCTCGCCTTCGTAGACTTTCGCCGTGCCTTTGAAATAAAGACCTTCCTTGCCAGTGATTTTTCCGACGGCGCCGCCCGGTGCTAGGTTGCCGTGCAAAACGCGCAAGTGGCTGTCGGTTTTAATTGGTTTATCCCACGGGCGAATGATGTCCTGCTTGTCTGGGTACGACGGATAGGGCTGAACATTTTTCAATGTTTCGGCGATAGTTTCGCCGGTCACCGTGAGGCAATCGCCATGCAGCAGGCCGCGGTCGAGCAGCATCTTCATCATCGGGCGAATGCCGCCAATGCGGATGAGGTGGGCCATGCCGTATTTGCCGAACGGTTTAACATCCGCAAGAAGCGGGATGCGTGCGCCGATGGTTTTGAAGTCTTCCAACGTGAGCGAAACTTCCGCGGAGTGCGCGATGGCGAGCAGGTGGAGAATGAGGTTGGTCGAGCCGCCGAGGGCGACGCAGACGGTGATCGCGTTTTCGAAGGCTTTTCGCGTGAGGATGTCGCGCGGCTTGATGCCCTTCTTGAGCATGGCTACGACGGTGGCTCCGGCGCGTTCGCAATCGAGGCGCTTTTCCTCGCCGACGGCGAGTTGGGCGCTGCTGTTGGGCAAACTCATGCCGAGAACTTCGATGGCCGTGGCCATCGTGTTGGCGGTGTACATGCCGCCGCAGGAACCGGGACCGGGAATGGCGGATTCCTCGACGGCTTTCAGGCCCGCGTCGTCGAGTTCGCCCTTGGCATGTTTACCGACGGCTTCGAAGACGGAAACGATGTCGAGTGGTTTTTGTTTGTCGCAGTCGGTCGGGAGAAAGCCCGGTAAAATCGTGCCGCCGTAAACGAACACCGCCGGCCGATTTAACCGCGCGATGGCGATCATGGAGCCCGGCATGTTTTTGTCGCATCCGCCGATGGCGACGAGCCCGTCAAAACCTTCGGCGGCGACGGCAGTCTCGATGGAATCGGCAATGACGTCGCGTGACACGAGGCTATACCGCATGCCTTGCGTGCCCATGCTGATGCCGTCGGTGACCGTGATCGTGTTGAAATAAACCGCTTTGCCACCGGCGGCGTTGATGCCTTTTTGCGCGTGGGTGCTAAGTTCGCCGAGATGGACGTTGCAGGGGGTCATGTCACTCGGTGACGAGGCGACGGCGATCTGCGGCTTTTTGAAATCTTCGTCTTTGAAACCGACAGCGCGTAACATGGAGCGGGCGGCGGCGCGGTCGTTTCCATCGACGACAACCGAAGAGTAGGGGCGAAGCGAGTCGGAGGTGCTCATAGTGGGAAGAACCTTGGCAGCAGACCAAAGTCGCGCAAGTCGGGCAAGGGTGGAGTTACGGTTGACGGAGGTCAGTGGGAAAAACGGGCGATGCAAAGCCGTGGTTTTCGGGATTGCTTCGCGTGAGGGCGCTCGCATTCACTGGGCGCGTTCCTCGCATGGCATTCAACCTACAGAAGGTGCTCAAAGCACTGCTTTTCTCCTCCAGTCAGCCGCTCTCGGTCAAAGACGTCCAAGCGGCCATAGAGCGTTTCCACGATCAGGCAAAAGCGCCGGTCGTAGCCGAAGCCGAGGAGCCTGCGGCGGAAGCCGGAAGCCACAAGCCAGAAGCCGGAGACCCGACGTCGGAGGTCGGAGGTCAGAAGTCGGAGGAGGGAGCGCCGGCACCAAACGCGGACGAAACCTCCACTGCGCCAGTGGCACCGACGGAGGTCGCCGAAGTTTCCGCCGAGGCCCCGATCGCGCCGGAGGACAGCGAACTTTATCAAGACGTGCCTTCGCTCATCACTGCCACGCAGATTCGCGAAGCGATGGACGCGATCGCGGCGGAGTTTCGCACGAGCAACGACATTTATCTCCTCATCGAAGGTCCAACCGGCTATCGCCTCGTGACGCATCCTCGTTACGCGCGCTGGATTCGCATTCTTCGCGACGAGCCGCCACCGGTAAAACTCTCGCAGTCCGCCCAGGAAACACTCGCAATCGTCGCGTACCGCCAGCCCGTCACGCGCACGGAAATCGAAACGATACGCGGTGTTTCGGCCGAAGCGGGCCTCAATAAACTTCTCGAACGCGAACTCGTTTACATCGTTGGCCGCGCCGATTTGCCCGGGCGTCCTCTGCAATACGGCACGACGGACAAATTCCTCGATTTTGTCGGCGTGAAATCGCTCGTCGAGCTGCCGGCGTCTGACGTGCTCTCGCCACGCCAGATCGACGAATGGCTGCAAAACGCCATCAATCCACGCACGCCGACCGACGCCGAAATGGGTCTGCCGCTCGAAGAGGGCGAAGGTGTCACGCCGAATCTTGAAACGGTTTCCGTCGAGCACGCGGAAGAAGGAGCGCCTGCGGCCGAACCAGTTTCAGTACCTACAGCCGAGGACGTCCCTGCCGCTGATACCGCCAATAACGAACCTCCTGCCACCGGCCAAACCCCCGCCTGACCGATCATAACCCCATGGACCTCGCGCCCATCAGAGAAAAAATCGACCAAATTGATCAGCAGATTGTCGACATACTGAACCAGCGGCTCGCGCTCGCCGCCGAGATCGGCAAGGTCAAGCGCAGCACGGGCGGACAAATCTACGTCGCGGAGCGTGAAGACGCTGTCTTGCGCAAAGTGGCGGCGCTGAACAAGGGCCCGATCCGCAACGACGCGTTGCATGCGATCTATCGCGAAATCATGTCGGCCGCGATCGCACTGGAAAAACCACTTCTTATCGCCTATCTCGGGCCAGAGGCTACCAACAGTCACCAGGCTGCGCTGAAAAAATTCGGCGCCAGCGTGAACTACCATGCCATGGCGACCTTCGCGGATATTTTCACAGCCGTCGATCGCGGCGAATGCGATTACGGTATCGTGCCGATTGAAAATTCGACCGAAGGCTCCGTGCGCGACGCACTCGACCAATTCGTTACATCGGAATTGAAAATTGTTTCGCAGCTTTATCTCGAAATTCCTTTCTGCCTGATCTCGCGTTCGCCGTTGGAAAAAATAACCAAGGTCTACTCGAAAGACACCGCGCTCGCACAATGTCGTCTGTGGCTGCAACGTCATCTCCCGCACGCCCAATGGGTCGACGCGTCGAGCACGGCCCGGTCGGTGCAGATCGCGAGTGAGGAGGAAGGCGCGGCAGGTGTGGCTAACGAACTAGCCGCCACCGTCTATGGCGTGCCGGTCGTCGAGAAAAACATTCAGGACAAGTCCAATAATACGACGCGTTTCGTGGTCATCGGCAAGACGCCGTCCGGCTCCGTGGGGAACGGGCGCGATATGACGAGTCTGCTCATTGCGCTGGGCGAAGAAGGTTCGTCGCATTCCGGCTCGCTGCTGCGGATGCTGCAACCTTTCGCGTCGCGTGGCATCAACATGTCCAAAATCGAATCGCGTCCGACGAAGCGAAAAGCGTGGGATTATTATTTCTTTGTCGACGTCGTCGGCCATCACGATGAACAGCCGATGCGTGAAGCGATTTCCGAGTTACGCACCTTCTGCCCGATGGTAAAATGGTTGGGCAGCTACCCGGCCGCGGGCTAAGAGCCTTTGGTTTCGAGCCGGCGCTGACGCGTTGCGCTTCGAGGGCGAAGGGGTCGCGTATTTTCAGCGGCCCAACAATTCTTCGATCCGGCTGGCAAGCGCGGCGCAGTGTGCATCCATCCAGCGGTGACCTTTTTCGTGGGAAGCGGCCGTGGCATCGCCCATGACGCCGCTATGAGAAATATCCTCGGTCGCCCACGAAATGATTGCAGGCGCGTCCTCGGGTCGCACTTCGCCGGGATCGGAAAGCTGTGCGGGATATTCGCAAACCGCTTTGGACATGGTGACTAGTTCGTCGGCGACGGCCAGCATGAGCGAGGTTTCCCATTCTCCCGCGTGAAAACCAAAAGCGGCTTCCTGCGCGGCGAGATCGGGCTTGAACGTCGACTTCAACATGCCGGCGCGCAGGCCAAGCGTGCCTTGGATCTCGCGGAGCGTTGAGACAACCACCGCGCTATTGCCACCATGGGTGTTGAGAACCGCGAGCTGACGAAACCCCAGCGCCTTCAACTGTGCGGCGACGGCAAGCAGCATTCGACGAAAGGTTGTGACCGAAACCGAGAGGGTGCCAGGAAACGCCAGGTGCTCGTTGCTCTTGCCGTAGGTCAGCGGAGGCGCCACGAAAACCGGTGCGTCGTTCGGGAGGCGCGACAGCGCGTTTTCGAGCCAAGCTTGTCCAAAAATCGCGTCGACGCCGACGGGCAGATGGTGCCCGTGTTGCTCAATGGCGCCGGTTGGAACGATGACCAGCGCGCGTTCTTTGTTGGGCAGTGCTTCGAGTTCGTCGCGGGTGAACGAAGGCAGATAACGCGCGCGATATTTTTCCGGAAAGACAAGCGCGGATGTCGATGGCAGAAGGTTCGGCAACGCGGCAGGCGTGCGATGATCGTTGTTCCCCAGGGACGAGCGAGCCTGGATTTCCGCGAGCAAACGGGCGAGGTGTTGTCCCGCGCCCTTTACGACCGCGGCACCGTCAATGGACGAGTCGGGCGCGAGCGGTGCGGGCTGAAGATAAGCACCCGGGCGAAAATCGGCATCACGGATATCGGCTGCACGCGTGGCCGTTTGCGGCGCACGGCCCTGAACGTGTGCGACAGCGGCTTGAGCCGGGCCGCGTTTTTCGGACGAAGGATGAAAATCGAAACCGAGCGCCGGTGTGTTGATAATAAACGTCTGAAGCTTTTGGCCGATGCGGATGTCGCGTGAGGCATCAATGACCAATTCGCGATTCCAAGGGCTAGTGTTGAAAAAAACGAGCTTGTGAAAACCGGCGGCTTTCACACCCGCTGCGAGATCGTGTAAGAGGGCATGCGCGGTTTCCGCGTCGATGCCGAAAAACGAACAAGGATACGGAGCCAAACCAAAACGTACGGAGGGCAGCACATGGCAGGGGACCGCGCCGCCGACTTGCAGCATGGCATGACGTAGAACCGCGCTGCCGAGAATCTCTTCGGCGTCGAGCGGCAACCCCAGGCCATGATCGGCAAAACCGTACAACGGCAGAATCGCGACGTGACGCTCCTTGTCGGGCAATGCAACAAAATCGCTCCAAGCGCGGTGCGCCCAGAACGTGGCGCGGTCGGCGGCAGCCAGCCAGGTCATGCTCATGCGTGAAAGCGTAGATTGGTCGCGTGGTTTGGCAAGGCCGGTTCGGATTTGCCGATCCAGCTGGCAAACTACTGCGCCTGTTTGGCGATTTTGTAGGAATCGGGTTTTTCGCCAGGCGGCAATGCGAGCAGGTCGTAATCGTGGCTGCCGGTGATTTCGACTTCGACGAATTCGCCGACGGGAAGATTTTTTGGCACGTAGACACGTCCATCGATGTCAGGCGCGTCGGCCTCGCCGCGCGCGACGCCGGGTTCCTCGACGAGGACGCGCAGGGTTTTGCCGATGGCACGTTGACTGACGGTGGCGGCGATTTCTTTTTGCAACGCCATCGTGCGATGCCAGCGGGCCTCTTTGACTTTGGAGGAAATTTGTCCGGGCATCTTGCCGGCGCGCGTGCCTTCTTCCTGCGAATAACGGAAGACACCGAGACGCTCGAATTGTACGTCGCGGATAAAACCGCAGAGCTCTTCAATGTCCGCTTCGGTCTCGCCGGGAAAACCGACGATAAATGTCGTACGCAATGAGATGCCCGGAATGCCGGCGCGAATGCGTTTAACGAGATCGCGAATGTAGGCGGAAGAAGTTTCGCGCTGCATCTCCGTCAGCATGTGATCGCTGATATGTTGCAGCGGCATGTCGACGTAGCGCGCGACTTTTTTGCACTCGGCGATGGTTTGGATGAGCTCGTCGCTCCAATGCGCCGGATGCGTGTAGAGCAGGCGTATCCAAAAATCCCCTTCAATCGCGTTGAGTTCGCGGAGGAGCGTGGTGAGGGCGTTGCCTCGGGCGGAATCAACCTTGGCGCGCGGGCCGGCTTTTTCGTCCCACGTGTCCATGCCGAAGTAGGTCGTGTCCTGCGAAATGAGATTCAGCTCCTTCACGCCTTCCTTGACCAGTTGGCGCGCTTCGGCGACGACGCTCGCAATGGTTCGGCTGCGATGGCGGCCACGGATCTGCGGGATGATACAGAAGGTGCACGGATGGTTGCAGCCCTCGGCGATTTTGACGTAGGCGAAATGTTTCGGCGTGAGCCGGAAACGCGGCGTGTCGTAATCGGGAATGTAAGTCGAACGACCGGTGACGAAATTTTCCGGCAGTGCCTTGGCGCCGCGCTCCTTGGCGTAAAGATCCTCAATGATCGGCGCGACCTTCGTGACCTGATCGAGCCCGATGAAAGCGTCGACTTCAGGCATGGCGCCGGGAAGTTCTTTGGAGAAACGCTGCGACATGCAGCCGGCGACGATCAGCTTTTGTTCCTTGCGACGCTTGCGCATGCCTCGCTGTTCGTTGGCCTCAAGAATCGTGGCGATCGATTCTTCCTTGGACGCGTTGAGAAACGAGCAGGTGTTGACGATGACGACGTCGGCTTTTTCCGCCTCAGGAATAACCTGCATGCCGGCCTTGTGCAGGTGGCCGACCATGATCTCGCTATCGACGAGATTTTTCGCGCAACCGAGGGAGATGAGACTGACTTTGATCATGTGGCGGGAAAAGTGCTCAAAAACGCCGACGCGTAAAGGATGACCGGGGATCTTTTTGTCGCGCCGTGGATCGGTGGCGAGCAAAGATGGCCTAAACGGTTGCTTGGCGGTTCGTAATGTGTGTCGACAAAAAAACCGCGGCTTTCGTGGCCGCGGCTTAAAAATGGGGCGCAGGGCCTTACTTCTTCGCGGTTTTGGCGGTCTTCTTGGTGGCAGCCTTCTTGCGTTTCAAGTAGGCGATGCGGCGCTTCTTTTTGATTACTTTGTTGTATTGTTTGCCCATGGGAGGTTGAGGTTTGGTTAATGAAAGGGATAACCTTGCGACGGAGCAGGGCGGGGAGTCAAGCGTCGGGCGAGGGATGTTCTTTTGGACGAAACGGGGGCGGCGGAATGCGTTTTGCGCACGAGCGGCAGACTCAATTCCTGAGCAAACGATCTCATGATGTGGCGCGCCTCCCCGGTGTATGATCTCATGCTTCAGCCGACTCTGGTTCGTGTCTGTACCGTTAGTGATCAACCCCAAAAAAATCTTATGAACAGGCGTGAATTTCTCAGGGCAAGTTCGTCCGCGGCGGCGGGATTGCTGCTCAGCCAACGTATTCAAGCTATGGAGACAAAAAACAAAAACCACTCGCAACCGAAAATCCCTCTGTGGAAAGGTTTCAATCTGACAGAGCTGACCGGCGGCGAACGCGGGCAGTCGTTTCGCGAATCGGATTTCGCCTGGATGGCGGAGTGGGGTTTCAATTTTGCCCGGCTGCCGTTGAATTACTGGGCCTGGTCTTCGACGAAAGACTGGATGACGATCGATGAAAGTGCGCTCGCTCCGGTCGATCAGGCCATCGCCTGGGGCAAACAGTACGGCATTCATCTCAACGTCTGCCTGCACCGCATCCCGGGTTATTGCGTCAACCGGCGCGATTTGGAGCCGTATCGACTTTTCGATAGCACGCCGGATGCCATGGCGCGGGCGTTGGAAGCGGCCACGCATCACTGGCGTTATTTCGCCCGGCGCTACAAGGATGTTCCAACAACGCAGCTGAGCTTCGATCTGTTGAACGAACCGCCCTTCATGGCCGAACACTCGCATTACGAGAATGTGATTCGAACGCTCGTGGCGGCGATTCGGGAACAGCGATCCGACCGACTCATCGTCGTCGACGGCGCGGATATCGGCCAGACGCCCGTCCCGAGCGTGGTGGACCTCGGAGTCGTGCAAAGCACGCGAGGTTATCTCCCGAAAATGGTTAGCCACTACACCGCCAACTGGGTGCCGGAAAATGAATTTGAGTCCTTTGAAAAACCGACGTGGCCCATGACCGACAAACAAGGCCGGCGTTGGGATCGCGCACAGTTGAAAGCCGAACTCATCGACAAGTGGCAACCCCTCGTAAAGCAGGGCGTGCCCATCCATGTCGGCGAGTGGGGGTGCTTCATCAAAACGCCGCACGACGTCGCCCTTGCCTGGATGGCTGACTTGCTCGCGCTCTGGAAAGATGCGGGCTGGGGTTGGTCGATGTGGAATTTGCGCGGTCAATTTGGCCCCATCGACAGCGGACGCTCGGACGTGACTTACGAAAATTTCCGCGGGCATAAACTCGACCGGAAGATGCTCGAGCTTTTGCTCGCGCATTAAATTTAGACCTAGTCATGAGGTCGGCTTTCCGCATCGGCTTGGCTGCTGGATTGCTGGTCACCAGTTCGATTTGCCGCGCCGCGGAAAATCCCGCGTCCGCTCCGTCGGAACTTGGGCGCAAAGCCGAGCGCGAACTGCGCGAAAACATTCTGCCTTTTTGGTTGAAGTACGCGCCCGATCCCGAAAACGGCGCCTTCCACGGACAACTGACCGCCGACCTCAAACCCGTCGAAGCGGCGCCGCGAGGATCGCTGCTGACCTGCCGGATACTCTGGGCGTTTTCTGCCGTTTATCGCCGTTACCGCGAGCCGGCGCTGCTCGAGATGGCGAAACGCGCGTATCAGGATTTGCTCACGCGATTCTGGGATGAACAGCATGGCGGAATTTATTGGACCATTTCCAAGGAAGGAAAACCACTTGATACCAGTAAACAAACCTACGGCCAGGTTTTTGGCATTTATGCCTTGAGTGAATATTATCGTGCGACCTTCGACCCGCAGGCGTTGGAACGCGCGACAATGCTTTATCGCTGCGTCGAGAAATATGCGCGCGACCCAGCGCACGGAGGGTATTTTGAGGTTTTCACGAGCGATTGGCGCAAAGAACAGCCGCGCAAAAGCCCGGTCAATGCCACTGCGGCGAAGTCACAAAACACGCACTTACACGTGATGGAGGCTTATACGAATTTGCTGCGCGTTTGGCCCGACGCTGATTTGCGCGCCGCCTTGCAAGCGTTGGTCGAGTGCATGCTGACACGCATCTACGACGCGCGAAGCCATCATCTGCGGTTGTTCCTGACCGAAAATTGGACGCCTCGATCGGAAAACTGGTCCTACGGCCACGACATTGAGGCCGCGTGGTTGTTGACGGAAGCCGCGCAAGTTTTGGATGACACCGATTTGATCAAACGAACGAAAGCCGTGGCCGTGGAAATCGCCGAAGCGTTTTTGAAACAAGGGGTGGATCACGATGGAGGCGTTTTCAACGAAGGCGGTCCGAAGGGTGTGACCGATTCTAGAAAGGACTGGTGGCCCCAGGCGGAAGCGATGGTGGGATTGTTGAACGCGTATCAGATTTCTGGTGACAATCGCTTCCTTACTGCGGCGGCAAAAACGTGGACGTTCATTGATAAACGCATGATCGACCACGAGCGGGGCGAATGGTTTCAGTCCGTCGATGACCGCGGGCCGAACCGCCTGTTGCCTAAAATCAGCCTATGGAAATGTCCTTATCACAACGGCCGAGCCTGTCTCGAAGTGCTTGCGCGCGTGGAGCGAATTGAAAGCACTCCACCTCTTCCACCGCTCGATGCTAGGGAAAAAGCGAATCGATAGTCGTAATTTTTTCGCCTTCGCGCTCACAGCGATAGAGCGGCAGGGGAGGCTTGCGATCGAGTTGCTTGTGCAACGCGGGATTGGCGCGTTTGAAAAATTTGAGGTCGTTCAGCCCGGTTTTGTCGCAAGCGAGTAGGTCGACATGCGCCTTGTGCACGCGCGGACGACCAATGACGCGGCTCGCGTCGGGCGGCAACGGAGCTGGATTGGCCCGCAGGTTTTTCTTTTCCAGCACGAGGTAACTGTAAGGCAGAGACCGGAGATCGACGCCAGCCTGCTGGCCAAACCGTACCCAGTTGGAATCGGCATAAATTCCGGCCGGAGCAGGCGCGAAGAAATGGCACCAATGCCGGGCGTTTTCGGCAGTGAAAAGCGGACAATCGTTCGCATGCGTGCAGGGTGCGACGATTTCGAATTCGCGGCGAAAACGATCGCGAAGTGCCGCGAGTTGCCGGCTGACTTCGTGGGTGCCTGGTTCGACCCAAAGTACGGCGTCGGCGTTTTCAATCAGGGTGAGAAGTTCGTCACGCGCTTCCGCTGAAAGCTCATTGAGCACGTGGCTGAGCACGAGCAGGCCAATGGGTTCGCCGGGCGTCCATTGGGCGATTTTCAAATTAGGAAATTCGGCGCGCGCCTTCTCGCTGGCAAATTCGCTGGCGAGTGACGAATGATCCCAGACGCGAAGCCCGGAGAAGTGATTGGCACCGAAAGCCTGCAACGCCCTGCGTCCGGCGATGCCGCTGCCGCATCCCCAGTCGAGCAACAAGCCGCTTGGCGGTGTCCAATCGCGTCGGCGAAGTTCGGATAGAACGGCGTTCCATTTCCAACCGATCCGTTCGCCGTAGGTAAAATCATAATTGGCCAGGTCGGCGGCTGATTGCCAGTACGCGCCTTTCGCGGCGGTGCCGCTGAGAAAACCATCGCGCAGCCGGTCGAGGACCTTCCAATCGAGTTCGGGCCAGTTCACTTGACGCGAATCTTTTGGCCGACGTGCAATTTTGCCCAATTGACCCCGGGGTTGAGAGCTTGAAGATCGGCTACGCTGAGGCCGGCGTTTTTCGCGACCCTCGAGGCGGTGTCGCCAGGTTTGAGAATATATTCAGAAGGAGGCGCGGAGCTTTCGGTAGCCGTATTTTCGGACGCCGGGGCAGTGACTTTGGCCTCCTTCAACTTTATGCGAAGTTCAGTGCCATCTTTTGTAAGCAAGATGGATTTCTCTGTCTCGTCGTAGCTCGCGAGGGTGTAGCCACCGAACTGTTCGCCAGGTTTCACCCACTTCGTGGCGCCGGTCGAGGTTTCAACGAGAGCAACTTTGGTTTCGGCATTTTCGGTGGAAACCCCGACAAACTCTACGGCGGCACGAAGCCCAGTCGAAGCGACGACGGCCAATGCAATCCAGATAGCGAGATGTTTTAGATTCATTTTCAGAGGGAAAAATTCAGACGGTGTGCGAGTTTTTGCGAGCGGATGCCATAGAAGCGGGCGAAATTGCGGAGCTTTTGCGCCGTAGTTTCGCTCCCGGCGGCGTGGTCCTTCACCGCGGCAATCATGAGATTTTTCGCGGTGTGTTCGGTCGAAATGAACTCGAATACTTTCGTGCGATATCCCGCCCATTCGAGCAACTGGGCGCGCAAGGCGTCGGTCACGAATTCTGCCTGGCGTTCCTGAAAGATCCCATGCTTGAGCGCTTCGGCGAGGACAGAAGGAGCGGTGAGTTGGGGCCGAAGTTCCTTCTGGCAGCAGGGCGATACGACGATGAGCGAAGCCTCGGCGGCGATGCCTTTGGCAATGGCGTCGTCTGTCGCGGTGTCGCAGGCATGAAGAGCGACGAGAACATCGGTCCCGCTGAGTTGGCTCTCTGCGATGGTTCCCACCACGAAGTTGAGATTGGAAAATTTTTCTTCGCGAGCGGTGCGATTGCAGAAGTCGACCAACTCCGGGCGTACTTCAATGCCGAGAACTTCGGCGCGTTGGGCGAAGAAGGCAGCGGTGGCAAAAGTGAGATAACCTTTGCCGCAACCCATGTCGACGATGCGAAAGGGACGGTCCGCCGGCAGCGCGGCCTCGTTGGTGAGATGGCTGAGGAGTTCGACGAATTTATTGATCTGACGAAATTTCGCCGCCATGCCCTCGCGCGGCTGGGCGTGTTGGTTAGTTATGCCCAGGGCGTACAACCAGGGGGCATCGACAGGAACCAAGTGTTGACGCTCCCGATCGTGAGACGCCGGTGGAACGGCGGGGGCGCTGGCAATGGTTTTGATCGAGAGGCGGGCTTTGCCGTCGGGAGCGATTTCAAGTTGTGCGGTCTGCGCAGGCGTAAAGAGGTGAGCGTCGAGAAAATCGATTCCGAGAAGATCGGTGATGAGAGCCACGGCGTCGGTGCAGGGTAGATTTTTGGTAATATCACGCGTGGCGTGGCGGTAGACAAAAGAGAGCTGCGGACCGGCCTTCAGTGTGACGGGACGAATGAAGATGTTCTTTAGCGAGGCGTCGGCACCGCGATTTTTCCCGAGGGTGAGCTTAACCAATGTCCCGTCTTTAACGGAGGACTGGAGAAGGGCGAGGAAGCGGTCGATGGCGGTGGGTTGGGGCATGTGAGGCGGATGAGAAGCCGAAGCCAGAGGCCGGCAACGAGTGCGGAAAGGAGTCCGTCTAGCGGAAAAAGTTATACTTCACGATAGCATAGATGGCGCGGAAGCCGTCGCGCCAGCCGATCTTTTTTCCCTCGGCGTAGGTACGGCCTGAATACGAGACACCGACCTCGAAAATGCGATGATTGCCGCGTGCGACTTTGGCGGTAATCTCAGGTTCGAAACCGAAACGATTTTCCTCGATTTCGATGCCCTGGATGATCTCGCGGCGGAACATCTTGTAGCAACATTCCATGTCCGTGAGATTGAGGTTGGTGGCCATATTCGAGGCGAGCGTAAGGAATTTGTTGCCCACGCTGTGCCAGAAATAGAGGACGCGGTGCGGCCGTCCGCCCATGAAACGCGAGCCGAAGACAACGTCGGCTTTACCGTTGGCGATGAATTCGATCAGCGCCGGAAATTCGTGTGGATCGTATTCGAGATCGGCGTCCTGCACAATGACGAGGTCGTAAGTCGCATGTTTGAAGCCGGTGCGTAGCGCGGCGCCTTTGCCCTGGTTTTTCTCATGATAGATAATTTTGCTGACCAGCGGAGCGATCTCGTTTTTCAGAATGTCGCGCGTGCCATCGGTCGAGCAGTCATCGACAATGATAATTTCGAGCGGCGACACACCGCAGTCGCGCACGGTATCGACGATACGGCGCACGGTATTGCGCTCGTTATAGCACGGGATGACGACGGAAAGGGAAGGGGAAGGCATACGGGCCAGAATGAAGTCCGACTATGCGTGAATCTGTCTTTCAAAGGCAAGGCTTAGCAACTTCCGCGCGGCTCATATTCCAGACGCAGGAACGGCGCCCATGCTAGTGATTACGAGTAGTTCGGCGCCGCGTCTTGAATCACCTTCGATGAGGCGGGACCACTGCGTCCGGTTTGGCTTTGCCACAGAAAGGGCGCAGCAAGACTGCGCCCCTACGAAGACGGCTCGGTTCATAGTACCGATTTACGGCTATAGTTTTATTGTATGTGCTCTAAACCACAGCGCAGTGCGCGCCGCCGAACAGGCTCGAAACACAGCTTCGTTTCCATGCAATTGTCTCACGCATGCATTAACTTACAATTGTTGCAAATCTGTTACTTTAAAAGCTTCGCTGGATTTTTGGGAGGTGCGTACGGTGGAGGAATCGAAGGCTTCAAATTCCAGCACCCATGAACACCTCTTTCGCCTGCAAAACATCTTTAATCCTTACTTCGCTTTTCAATCCGGGAAAAATTGAGCGGGATAAACACCTCCTGCGTCAACTCGCCGTTGAGCTTGAGGTCGTTCAGAACCGGCTCGGCACGTCCAATGAACGGGCCGACGATTGCGAACTAGCGCGTGGCCTCGGACATGAGATTCGCAACAAATTGCTGATCGTGAGCCTGTGGGAATCCCTTGGTTTCACCGAAATGCCTCCGGAAATCCGCCGCCAAATCGCGCCCATTGCCCGCGCCGAGGTAAATTGAACCTCCTGGCGCCTGCCAACCGCCTCAAGGATCAGGGATCCGCCCCATGGTGAAAAATCATCCGCAGACTAGCAGGCTGCTGAAAAACTCCGTGAAACAAACATTAGCGATAGGCGTCAGTTAATGGCATGAGAGGAAAACGTAAGACCCAGGGGGATTTCGTGAGTTTGATCGATGTGGAGCAGCTGATTGCGGGGGACCATCCGATCCGTGCGATCAAGGGCATGTGCGACGAAGTGCTGGCGGCGATGAGCGGGCACTTTGACGAGATCTATGCCGAAGGAGGAGCGCCCTCGGTGCCGCCGGAGATGCTGCTCAAAGGCAAAGTGCTGCAAGCGCTCTACACCGTACGCTCGGACCGCCAACTGTGCGCCAGGCTCCAGACCGACCTGTTGTTCCGCTGGTTTGTGGATCTGCCGCTGGACGAAACGGTCTTCGACGCCTCGGTCTACAGCAAAAACCAGGAACGGCTCCTGCAACACGAAGTGGCCGATCTGTTCTTTAGCGAAGTGGTGGCCCTGGCCCGCCGGCACGGCTGGGTCAGCGACGATCACTTCAGTGTGGACGGCACGCTAATCGAATCGTGGGCCTCGCTCAAAAGTTTCAAACGCAAAGACCAGCCCCCAGGCCCCGGCGGCGGGAACAACTGGACCGATTACAAAGGCGAAAAACGCTCCAACGACACGCACGCTTCCACTACCGACCCCGAGGCGAAACTGGTGCGCAAAGGCCCTGGAAAAGAAGCGCGCCTAAGCTTCGCCGGCCACGCCACAATGGAGAACCGCCACGGCCTGTGCGTACTGTTCGAAGTGCATCCGGCCGTCGGCGCCTCCGAATCGAGTGTGGCCGTCGAGCAAATGATCGAACTGCAAAACCGAGGCTTTGCACCAAAAACGGTGGGAGCCGACAAAGGCTACCACGACCAGAACTTCATCGAAGGCCTGCGTGCTCAAAAGATAAAGCCGCACCCCGCGCTGCGCAAAGACCGCGACGCTCAGGGCGTGATCTGCAAACTCGCTTACGCCCTCAGTCAGAAATGCCGCAAACGCATCGAGGAAATCTTCGGCTGGGCCAAAACCACTGGCTGCTTCCGGAAAAGCCGGTACCGCGGCGTCGACCGAACCCACGCCCAAGGCCAATACGTGGTGGCCGCCTGCAACCTCGTGCGCATGGCCAAACTGATGCTCACCGCGCCGCCAAAACTCGCTGGGGCGTGACGCCCCCCGCGGCCGCAGTGTGCCCGTACACTGCGAACCAGCCGCCAAACGCAAGCGGGCCGCGCCCAAAACGGCGCGAAAAACCCAGTGCACCGCCTGCGTTTATATCAAAAACGCTCAAAATCAGCCTTCCTCCTCTCAAAACACCCCGTTCTTCAGCAGCCTGCTAGATTGCCGCATGAAAACCACCAACGAGACTTCTTCCGATCCCCAAGTTCACTGTGAAAACATAGATCGTCAGCTGACGGAGCTATTCGACCACTTACGCAAAGACATCGAGCGGGTCGACGAACCACAATTCAGGGCGTTGTGCGAAACCAGCGCGGAAGTCATCGGAGCACTTCGCACGAGCTTCCAACATTACCGCCAACATTCCGAACCAGCGTGGCAGGCGCGCTCCTAATTGAGCTTCATGCGCGTTGTTTCCCTCAGGCTCTTGGATCGATTCGAGTAAATTGCCGCGTCCTCATCGAAAAACCGTCGGCTGAGGCAGAGCCCCGAGGAGGAAAATCCCATTTTGCCCCATCGCAATTTGGTGGAAACGGTCGCTAACCGGATAATTTTGTCCCTAGGCACACAAAATTTGTGAAACCTGCTTCGCATGGGTTGCGTCTAGTGCCAGTCTCGTTTCGTTGTTTCGAACCGGGAGGAAATTCCAGCAACAATGATTTACCGAATTCTATTGGTTGAAGATGACGAGAGTGTCGCACCGCTGATGCTCGAAGTTTTGGTTAGGTGGGGCTACGAGGCCACCGTCGCGGACGGGCTGTCTGCGGTGAAACGGCTCACGCATTTCGATTTTTCCGCCGTAATCACCGACTTTCACCTCGTGGACGGCGACGCGTGTGACGTGGTCGAGTTCATGCGTAGCAAAATACCCGGCCTTCCCGCCATCGTCATCTCGGGGAACGGCAAACAGGCCGCCGACGATTGCGAGAATCGGCGGATCTCGGAAATTATCTTTGTGAACAAACCATTTCGTCCGCAACAACTGCTCGACGCGGTTGATGCCGCGCTGAAAAAGAAATCGGAGCCGTCGACGCCTTCGCCTGCCTCCAATACCGATTCAGCCAATTCCTTTCCGTCAAAGATTCATCAGGGCAAATAATACGGCGCTCATTGTTCCGGATATTTTGCGAACTGAGGCAGTGCGGGATTGATCAAGTCCCACGGTTGCGCATCGGACAGCCAAAATTCGACCGCCGGCTGGAAGCCACTTGGATCGTCAAGACTGCCGGCGGTGACGCCGATACCAGGCGCGCCCGGCCCTTCGCCACCGGTGATGCGCGAGCCGCACTCGGGACAAAAGCCGCGCTGGTGACTGTGCGGCCCCATCATCTCGCTATCGGTTTTGTAGTATTTCAATTTTCCCTGCGTGAGTCTGAAAGTCGACGCTGGGACATACACGACCGGGGCGTGGCCGCCGCCGGTGACATGCTGACAATCGCGACAATGGCATTTGAACATTTCGATATCGGCAGGCGCCGCGGTGCATTCATAGCGAATCGCTCCGCAAACGCATCCGCCGGTGAAGGGAGTTTTGATCACAGGAAATGAAGGAGGAGTTGTGAACGCAGCATTTTGCGGCGTCATCCAACTTACTCTACGAATAACATGGCCGTCACCGGACAATAAAACGAAGACAGCCGCGTGCGATTTACAGGAGGGAACCGAGTGAACAGAGATTGGAGAGTAGAAATGGGAACCAATGATTGAAAAAAAGCACAGCTTGCGACTGTGCCCTTGAAAAATCATTGAAGGCGGAGAACGCATACTCCGTCAGCAAGGCGCAAAACCAACTTCAACCGACTACAGGATGCAAAGATCGAGCTCTTACCCATGCACCGTGAAAATATAAACGTGCGGCCCCGGTTTAAGTCTTGGGTTGACGCAATGGGTGATTATCCGGGAGATGCTTGGCGAGGAGTGCTTGGAATTCGGCTTCGCCTTTTTGGCGGGTGACACGTTTTTGATAGTTGGCGCGTGTTTGATCGTTGAGGTGTCGCGGACCAGCGATGTCGGAATTTTGCAGTGAATCAGCCCACGCGCGAAGTTGACGCGAGCAGGACTCGGCGAGGGAAATGAGATTTGAAATCTCTGATTTGAAATTTGAGATCCAATCCCGGCGTTTAAGCAAGGTGAGCATCGAGCGAACTTCGCCGGCCGAACCGCGTGCGATGTAGATGAATGCGAGCAGTTCGTTGGTGGTGCCGCGCTCGAAGCCTTCGGCGACATTGTTTGAAACCGATAGGGTTGCACGTTCGAGCTGGTCACGGAAGGAACGCGAAAGCTGGGGCGGAGCGACTGTGAAGAAATCGTCTACACGATCATACAGATCAGCCGCTGATTGCCAGACAGGAAGCTCCTCGAAACGTTGATAGGTCGCCATGCGTTGCGTTTTAGGGAGAAGCAGCGGTTTGGCAATCCTTCAGTCCTTCGCGGGCCGAGAATGAGACTGCTGAAGCGGAGGTTTATTCTCCGATGAAAAAAGGGGTGGTTCGGTATTGGATAGCCTCAAGAGTCAATGTGCTTCGGATTGAACCAGCCAGCACGAATTCATAAATTAGGTTTACTGAGTCGAACCGCCAGACTTTTTGATTCCGAATAAAAGTAGTATCAACGCCACTGTTATGGGCCACACGAGGAGCCATGAAACGAAATTGATGATACCTTGGACAATTGATACCCAAAGCTGGGAGAAGCCCCAATAGGTACTTTCCGATGAACAGGTCGAACAAGCTATCAAGTATTGGTATGAAGGCGGATATCAGTAGCCAATCGCCTCAAAAATAGCGATGCATGCGGTCGGCGACTAATCACTCCATTTGCCGAAATTCCACGAATGGCTACTTATACGATGTTATCTGTATCGATCAGCCTTCATCCGTGCTTAAATTTCATCCGCCATGCCCAAAAGTACTTTGAAAAGAATGCCGCCGAAGAAACGTCCGAGGAAGGCGAAGGCTAGTACGCGGGGGGCGGAGGCGAAGGAGGCGGTGTTGGCGGAGTTGACTGGTTTGGCGGCGGAGACCAAGGCGGCGATTGAGCGCGTGGGCGGTGTGGTGGTTGGGCAATATGCCGAACCGATTGGCAGGCATCCGTTGTTGCTCGCGGTGTTGCCGATCGAGGCGTTGGCGCCGACTCCTTTTCAGCGCGATGTGTCGGATATGCATCACAAGCGGTTGGCGGATGTCATCGATCGCACAGGGATGTATCTCGATCCGATTATAGCCATCACAGCTCCTGAGATGGGCTTCTGGACTCCCAACGGCGGACACCGTCTCGCGGCGATGCAGCGATTGGGTGCGAAGTCGATCACCGCGTTGGTGGTGCCGAAGCGCGAAGTGGCCTGGCAGATTCTCGCGCTCAATACGGAGAAGGCGCACAACTTGAAGGACAAGTCGCTCGAGGTGATTCGGATTTTTCGCAATCTGCTCGAAGACAACGCGAGCAAGGCCGAGAAGGAATTCGCGTACTATTTCGAGGAGGCGGCGTTGATCACGATGGGCCTATGCTACGAGAAGAACGCGCGTTTCAGTGGAGGTGTTTATAATTCGTTCGTGAGGCGTCTGACGGCCTTCAGCGAAGAATCGCTGACGAAGGCATTGAAAGTGCACGAGCGTCACGCGGAGCTGTTGCTGGAACTCGACGTGAAGGTGGCCGAGGTGGTGGCGAAGCTGAAGGCGAAGGGCTTTGTCAGTCCGTACCTGAAGACTTTCGTGGTGGCGCGTTCGAATCCGCTGCGCTTCATGAAGGAGCCGCCGGAGCTGGAAGACTTGATCGCCACGATTCGCGGGAAGGTCGAACGATTCAATGTCGACAAAATCAAAGCGGAGGACATCAGCGCCAGCGGTGGTGGTGGTGCGGATGAAGAGTAGGAGCGGAGCTTGGAGTCGGAGTAGGCCACAGAGGGCACGGAGCTCGGACACAGAGGTCACTGAGGGACGACGGAGGATAAATGGAGGAAGCTTTTCAACCACTGGTGCGCGACGCCGATAACGTCGAAAGAATCAGCGGCGTTTGATGACGGGCGTTGGAGCGGCTTTGGACTTGGGCGATGGTTTGGCAGTCGACGCCGTTTCGCGGGGTGGATTGTGGTCGGTTGGTTTTTCGGGCTGGAGCGCCTCTGGGGTGGCCTCCTCGGACATGACCATGGATTTGAGATTGGTGACGGAATTGAAGATGTGTCCCACCTGGTTGCGCATTTCGTTGGAGGCGCCAGCGTTTTCTTCGGCGGCGGCGGAAGTGCGCTGGGTGATGTCGTCGACCTTGCGGATCGCGTCGTTGATTTGAGTGATGCTGTGCGCAGTTTGCTGCGAGGCGGCTTCCACCTCCTGCACGATTTTGTGGTAGTCGGCGGTGATGGTGGAAATCTGGTTGAAACGTTTTTCGGCGCGCTGGCCGAGATCGGCGCCGTGAGTGCTGTTTTTGACGGCGGACTCAATCTTCGTGGCGGTTTCCCGGGCAGCTTGCGCGGAACGGGCGGCCAGGCTGCGGACTTCCTCGGCGACCACGGCGAAGCCAGCTCCGGCCTCACCGGCGCGGGCGGCTTCGATGGCGGCGTTTAGGGCGAGGATGTTGGTTTGAAAAGCGATCTCGTCGATGGTTTTGAGAATGGAGGCGACGTCGGCGGTGGACTGCTGGATGTCGACGAGAGCGGTGCTGAGTTCGGCGACGTTCTTTGTCCCGTGTTCCGTGGACTGCGAAGCCTCCGCGGCCATGGCGGCCATTTTCTTCATGTGGGAAAGGGTTGCCTCGTTCGTGGCAGCAAGCTCGTTCATGGAAGCGGCGATTTCTTCCAGGGCGGCGGCTTGTTCGCAGGCATCGGTGCTCAGGTGCTCGCTGGTGCCCATGATGGCATCTGCCGAATGGTTCGCGCTGGCGGCGGTTTCATCGAGTTCCTTGCTCACGTGGAGCAGAGGGCGCGTGATGCTGCGGGAAATGCGCAGCATGAGATAGGTAATGCCGGCGATGAGGAGCAGGCTGGCGCCGCCGAGCACAAAAAGATTTCGACGCGCGACGGCGAGATGGCCGATGGCATAGTCCTCGACCTCGCGTGTGCCGAGGGAGGTCAGGGTGCGGAAAAGCGGTTCGATGCGGGCGCTTGGGCCAGACATGTAGTCACTGTGCGTGCCGAGTTCGCTGAAGTCGGGTGCTTGCGAACCGAGTTCGACTGCGCGACGGGCTTTGGAGATAATGGCTTGGTAGTCGTTGTCTGCCTGGATCTCCTTCAATTTGTCGAGGACGGCGGTTGAAGCGAAACCGGTGAGCCGCATCAATTGTTCCTCGATGTTGCTGAGCTTGAGCTTGATCTCGGCATAGGCATTCAGCGGCATCTTGTTGTTTCGAAGTACGGTCGCCACGAGTCCCTTGAGTTTCCAGAGATCTTTTTGAAGCCGGGCGATGTTGTCCTGGGTGACGATGCGCCGAACCAATTCGCCGTCGTTCGTTTCGTTGCAGACGATGGGCAAAATGCTCGCATGGGTGATAAGGGCGAGATCGTAGGTTCTTAGCGTTTTGGTTTTAAGCGGCGATTCGTCGCGGACGACCACTTGGGGCCGGGAGGGATCGAGGAGTTCGGCACGGAGACCTTCAAGGTCCGCCTCGGCAGCGATGCTGGCTTTGAGGCCGGCTTTAAGGCGATCGGAAAACGCGTCGTTGTGTGCTTCAACAAAGGATTTCAGTTCGGCGAGACTGGCATGTGTGGCGTCGACGCTGGATTTGAAGGCGATCAACTGCTGTTGGGGTGTGCCGTCGCCGAGAAACGTGGAGGCACCGTAGCCGGCTTTCCGTTCCGCGGTGAGGTTGATCGAAAGCGTGGCGGCGAGATTCGAAACCAGGGTGGTTTCCCGGAAGGAGGCGAGGTGGGCAAAATCTCGAAAAACCAAAAGATAAAACAAACCGACAAAAAGCGCGATCAATGCGACAGATACAACGCTTAGGGCGATCAGCTTGGATTGGATTTTACGCATGGGGCGGAGATCCAGCGGACGCCAAACGGGGACTGGGGTGTTTACCTGGGTGCCAGAGATGCGGCGCTGGAAAATCCGATATGCTGGCAGCCCATCATCGGCTTTTGGGTCTGTTCCTTTAGATTGGTTGGCCGGCTAGTAGTTAGCTTTTGTCGATGTTAAGCGGGACTACTGGGACGGCCGGAGGACAGATGCCGGAGGCCGGAAGACGGAGCGGAGGTCGGAAGTCAGAGGTCGGAGGTCGGATGTCGGGGGACAGAGGCAGAGGGCGGAAGCCAGGTGGCAGAAGCCAGATCCCAGATGCCGGAAGTCGGAGGTCGGAGGACAGAGACCAAGCCTTGAGCGAAGTTGATATGGCCCGCTATCGCCGCGCTACGCGCTCCGTCCGACTTCTGATCTCCGACATCCGGCTTCTGGCTTCCGGGCTCCGACTTCCGTCCTCAGGAAGCGGAGCCGACGGGGTGGGGGGCGGCTGGTTCGGGGGCTTCGGCGGCGAGGGCGTTGAGGGCGGCGTCGAGGGCTTGCACGCCGATGGGTTTGGTCAGGTGCACCTTGAAACCGGCGGCACGGCTGCGGGCGATGTCGGCCTCGGTGCCATAGCCGGAAAGCGCGATCGCACGGAGCGCGGGTTGCGCGCGGAGCTGTTCCATGAGTTCGTAACCCTCACCATCAGGAAGGCCCAAATCGGAAAGGACAATGTCGTACGAATCCGATTCCAATTGTGCGCGGGCTTCGGCGAGAGTGCCGGCGAAGGACACCTGATAGCCGCGGCGGCGGAGAAGCTGACCCAGCGAAAGACGCGTGGGGGCATGATCCTCGACGACGAGAAGTTTTTGATGAACTTCCGTCGGTGGCTGCGACGGGGTGCTACAGGTAGGGACGGGCATCGGTTTTTCCGCGCCAGCGAGGGGAAACGTGAGTGTGAACGTGGCGCCGCGGCCGAGACCCTCGCTGTGGGCGGCGATGGTGCCGCGGTGCAGTTCGACGAGTTTGCGCGAGATGGCGAGGCCGAGTCCCAGTCCGCCGAAACGATGGCCGGCGGAGATCGTATTTTTTCCCTGGGCGAACGCTTGGAAAACGCGATCCAAGTCGGCGGCGTCCATGCCGATGCCGTTGTCCGTTATTTTTATCACGATGGAAGAATCGTCGCGATTGAACGTCTCGATGGTGATGTTTCCGGAGCGCGGCGTAAACTTCGCGGCGTTTTTGAGCACATTCCAAAAGACCTGCTGCAGGCGAGTAAGGTCACCCAGGATGACGGATTTTTCAGCGCCCCACGCGGTATTAACGGTGAGCAACTTTTGCAGCATTTCCGATTGCGTGGTGGTGAGGGCGGCGCGGACGGCCTCGTGCGCATCGAGCCGTTGCAAGTCGAGCTTGAGCTTGTCGTGGGTGATGCGGGTGAGATCGAGCAGATCGTCGATCAACTGGGCCTCGAGCGCGACATTGCGGGCAATCAGACCGAAATCGTTGCGAACGGTTTCGGGCAACGATTCGTCCGCGGCAGCGTCGGTCGCGAGCAGGAGCACGGGGTTCAGCGGCGTGCGCAGTTCATGCGAAAGCGCGGCGAGAAATTCATCCTTGGCGCGGCTGGCTTGCTGGGCGGCGTCGCGGGCTTGCAAGAGGTCCTTGAGCAGTTTTTGCACCTCGTATTGGCGACGTCGGGAGCGGAGGGATACCTCGATGGTCTTGACCAGTGTCTCGGGCCGGAACGGGCGTTCGATCAACGCGATGTTGGTGTTGCTGGAGGTGGCAATGCGTTCGATTTGTTGCTGGTTGTAAGAAGTTCGGCTCGAAACCAACGTGACCGGGATTTCCGACCAGGTCGGTTGCGATTTCAGCAAGTCGAAGAGCCGTTCGGCGGCGGCGGGCGTGAGGGCTTCCTCGGCGATCAGGATCGCGCCGCAGCCCTCGACGATCTTCGCGCAGAGGTCGGCGGGATTGGCGACGACGACCGCTTTGAAATTTGCGTCGGTGAGGAAAGTGCCGGTGAGCCGCGCGTCATTGGCGGTGGGAGCCAGGATAAGAATTCTATCCTGAATTTCCGCAGGGACCTCGTTCGGCCAGGTCACGTGTGATGAATCTCTGGTGGCCATGACAACGTCTTAAAGAGTGGCGCCATTTTCCACGGTGGGAGCACCCGAGAGAACGCCGGTGAGATTGGTGAGAGGCTCGCCGACCTGTATGCCACTCTCGCTGATCTTCATTTCCCTAATCGTGCGCTCGTGGCGGCCGCTGCGTTTTTTCACGACAGAAATGGCCTGTCGCACTCCGCCGCCAAATTCGAAATACCGGAAAGAAACGACCGTATCGGCCAGGTACGTGAGATCGATGGGCGATTGCACATAGCCGACGATTCCCTGCTGGGCGAGGACCATCAAAGTTAGGACGCCCTGTTGGTTGAGGAACGCGAGCAATTCATGCAGTTGCAACACGAGGTAGCGTTCATCGGGCATGGCGTGAACCAAGCCATTGAGACTGTCGATGATCACCATGCGCACGCCGTCCTTTTGGACCCGGTCCTTGATGATACAAGAAAGTTCGCCTGGCGAAATCTCCGCGGGATCGATCTGGTGCACGCTCATTCTTTTGTCCTCGACCATCGACTCGATCGGCAGGCCAAGACCCTTGGCGCGTTCGAAAAGAATGTGCAGCACCTCATCGAACGTAAAATAGAGGACGCGCTCGTTGCGCTCCGCCGCGGCGATGGCGAAGCGAATGGCCACCGACGATTTGCCGGTGCCGGCGGGGCCCATAAAAATGGTGCTCGTGCCGCGGTCGAGACCTCCGCCGAGAAGGCGATCCAAATTTTCGATTCCTGAGGAAATACGCTGATCCTCAAACGGCGTGTGATGCTCGGACGCGACCAGACGCGGGAAAACAATCATGCCGCCGGTTTTTAGGAGGACATCATGGTTGCCCTCGCGGAAATTGACGCCGCGGATTTTTTCGATGCGAAGCAGGCGCCGGGTGATGCCGTAACTGGGGGCGTTTTTCAGGAGAAGCACCACGCCGTGGGCGATACTGGCGACCTGTTCGTCCACGATTCCATCGCTACTATGATCGTCGAGCATCAAAGCCGTGCACTTCCGACCGGAGAAGAATTGCTTGAGGTGCAAAATCTGCCGGCGATAACGCAGAGCGGTTTCCGAAAGAAGCCGGAGTTCCGACAACGAATCGAACACCACACGATCCGGCTGCACGCGTTCGACCTCGGAAAGAAGCAGTTTGGTGGTTTGATGAAGTTCGACTTCGGAAGGACTGAAAAAAGTATTGTCGGCCGCCTCCTTGATCTGGGCTTCCAGCGCCGAAAGCTCAAATATAGTGATGCCCGCCAAATTCCAGCCGTGGGAATTGGCGACCTCGTCGAGTTCGGTTCTCGTCTCGGAGAGTGTGACATAGAGGACGCGTTCGCCGAGTCGGTGGCCTTCGAGCAAAAATTGAAGGCCGAGGGTGGTTTTACCGACTCCCGGATCGCCAAGGATCAGATAAAGACGGTTGCGGGGAAACCCGCCGCCGAGAATGTCGTCGAGGCCTGCGATTCCTGTTTTGCAACGATTATGATCGGGTTCGGTGGTTGTGCGCATGAGGGGAAGTGAAAATGAAACGATGCATTTTGAACGCTGGCCAAGGCAGCGGCCGTCCAGCGCCTGTGATGCAAGTATATGCCGACCGTGTAAGTAGCACGAGGATGCCCCTAAATCGAATTTCCGCAGTAGAAAAATTCCTAGGACTGGCACCGGAGAATCTCCCATGAGCCCCTTGGGGCGCGCGCTGACGCGATTGCGAGGCAGGGAAGAGCGAGGTTTTTTAACCGGAGACGGATATCGCGTGGGGCTGGAGCGTGCTTCGTCGAGTATTGTCGAAGTGGTGAATCTTCGCTGCCTCAGGATGACCAGCGTGGTATGAACAGAATTGCTGTTTTGGCGCGTCCGCCGTGTTCGAAAAATCTGCAACGATGACGGACGTCTCGGAGAGACTTTCCGACCGTCGATCCAATGCTCACACCTTGCAACTCGGAACTACTCGTAGCGCAAAGCGTCGATCGGATCGAGTTGAGAGGCTTTGAGCGCGGGGTAGAAACCGGAAACGATGCCGACAAAGGCGCTACCGCCAACGGCGATGCCCATCCACAAGGACGAAAGCTCGGAGGGCCAGCCCATTTTCCAGGAAACGAATTCCGAGGCACCGGCGCCCAGCGCGATGCCGATCAGGCCACCGGCCAGGCTCAACACCACGGCCTCGGTCAGGAATTGCAGGAGCACGTCCTTGCCGTGCGCGCCGACCGCGAGGCGAATGCCAATCTCGCGGGTGCGTTCTGTGACGGAGACGAGCATGATGTTCATGATGCCGATGCCGCCCACGATGAGTGAAACCAATGCCACACCGCCAAGAAGCGAAGTCATGGTTTTGCTTTGCGCGGTGAAAAGCTCGGCGATTTCAAGCTGGTTGCGAATCGTGTAGTCGGGCTCGCGGCCCTGACGGCGCTGCTGCAAAAGGTCGCCGATGTCGCGCTGCACGCGTTCCATCGTTTCGGGCGAAGGCGCCTGCACGATGATATTGCTGATGCGATCTCTCTTCGAAATGCGCTTCATCGAAGTGGTGTACGGCACGACGATGAGATCGTCCTGATCGGCACCATTGGAATTGAAACCCTTGGCGATGAGAACGCCGACCACGCGCAGTGGAATATTGCGGGCGCGGATGGCCTGACCGATGGGATCCATGCCAGCGAAAAGTTGGTCGGCCACGGTTTTTCCGATGACGCAGACTTTGGCGGAATTGCGCACATCGGTTTCGGTGAAGAATTCGCCCTCCGCGAGTTTCCAGGCGCGGATCGAGGGAAAGTCGGGCGATTCGCCGAGCACCTGGGTGTTCCAATTCAGGCCATTGGCCATGACTTGCTGACGATCGCGAATTTCGGGACTAACGCCCACTGCTCCGACCACCTCACGCTTGATCGCTTCGGCATCTTCCACCGTAAGAGAGCTGGCAGAACCCCAACCACCCCGCATGCCACCCGAGGTGAGACTACCGGGGAAAATCGTGATCATGTTTTGCCCGAGTCCGGCGATGGACGTCTCGATCTGCCGCTTGGCGCCGTTGCCCATGCTGACCATCGTGATGACCGCGCCAATACCGATGATCATGCCGAGGGCAGCGAGGATCGTGCGCAGCTTGTTACGGCGCAGGGCGCGGAAGGCGATGATGATGGTGGTGAGGAAACGCATTTTCGGGAGCGGAGGGCGGATGCCGGAGGTCGGAAGCCAGATGTCGGAGGTCGGGGGGGGGAGAAAGATAAAGAGAACGAGAAAGAGGGAAGAGGGCGGCGATGTTTAGTTAGAGACGAGTTTGGCGGCGGCTTCGGCTTCGTTGAGCTTGCGCATTTCTTCGGTGGCCATGAGGCGGTCCTTGACGATGACATCGCTCACAAGGCGGCCGTCGCGGAGGATGAGGTTGCGTTTGCAGTAATGCGCGATGTCGAGCTCGTGCGTGACCATGAGGATGGTGATGCCTTGCTCGTTGAGCTTTTGGAAAACGCCCATGACCTCGACGGAGGTTTTGCTATCGAGATTGCCGGTGGGCTCGTCGGCGAGGAGCACCTGGGGATTGTTGACAAGGCCGCGGGCGATGGCGACGCGCTGCTGCTGGCCGCCGGAAAGCTGGCTCGGCAAATGGTCAGCGCGATTGGCGAGTCCGACAATTTCGAGGGCTTTCAAGGCACGCTCGCGCATAACTTTGGAAGGTATGCGCTGGTTGCTGTAAAGCATCGGGAGTTCGACATTCTCAAGCGCGGTGGTGCGGGCGAGGAGATTGAAACCCTGGAAAACAAAACCTAGCTTCTGGTTGCGGATGTCGGCGCGGTCGTTGCGATCGAGGTTGGAGACATCCACGCCGTCGAGCAGGTAGTGGCCGCGGGTGGGACGATCGAGGCAGCCCAGGATATTCATGAGCGTGGACTTGCCGGAACCGGAAGCGCCCATGAGCGCGACAAATTCGCCTTTCTGAATATCGATGCTCACGCCACGCACGGCGTGGACCTCGATCTCGGAGCTGTTGCCGTAGATCTTGTGGATTTCCTCTAGTTTAACAACGGGCTGCATGGAAAGGCGGAGGAGGAATGCAGTGGAAGAAGCGGAAGGTGACGTCTGGTTGAAGCGGCTCGGTAATTGACCTCTTAAAAACGGCGTCCACCGCCGCCGGGGCCGGCCTGGCCGCCGAAGGGATTGCGAGCCTGCTGCGGTTGCGCGCTGGCCGCATTGTCGCCGGGCAGATAAACGCTGGAAACGATGACATCGCCCTCCTTGAGGCCGTCGATAATCTCGGTGCTGGCGCCGTCGGTGATGCCAAACTTGGCGGAAACGGGCTCCACTTTTAGATCTGGCAGCGGGTTGGCGAGACGATAGACCGTGCGGGTGGTGACGGTATTTTCGCCGCTGCGATTGCGACCGCCGGATGTAAAGCGTTCGGGCAATTCGATGCCGCGTTCAGCGGCGAGCTTGATGATTTTCTCGCGATCTGCGGCCGACATATCGCGGCCGAACGTGACTCCCGCTTCCTGGGCGAGTTGGCGGAGCTGAGCGAACTGACTGCGACCGTCGCCGCCGCCTCCCTGGCCCCGCTGGCGTTCGCCTTGCGAAGAAGTCGTGGGCGTGCCGCCGGAAGAGGAGGACGAATTGTTGGCGGTGGCGGGCGTCTCGGGTTTGGCCGGCAGGAATTTCTCGGGAATGCGAGCGCGAAGAGCGGCGTTGGCGATCTTCAATACGCCGGTGCGTTTGGCGATGATGACGGAAACGTTGGCGGTCATGCCGGGCTTAAGGCGCTGGCTCTCGTTGTTGACCTCGATAATGGTGCTGTAGACGACGACGGACTGGGAGGTTTTCGGGAGATTGCGGATTTGGGCAACGCGGCCGTTGAAGGTGCGGCCGGGATAGGCATCGACGGAGAAGGTGACATCCTGATCGATCGCGACGCTGCCAATGTCAGCCTCGGCGACGTCGGCGCTGATCTGCATTTTGGACAAATCGGTGACGAGGGTGAAGAGCGTCGGCGCATTGAGGCTGGCGGCGACGGTTTTGCCGACGTCACATTGGCGATCGAGCACGATGCCATCGATCGGAGCGTAGATGGTGCAGCGATCGAGATTCACTCGCGCGTCCTCGACGGTGGCTTTGGCGGTGAGCAATGCGGCGTTGGATTGGGAAAGCTGGGCCTCGGATTGGTCGAGCTCTTGTTGCGAAACGAGATTTTCGGAACGGAGCTTGCGAGTGCGATCAGCGTTGAGCCGCGCAAGAGTGTTGCTGGCGGTGACGGAGGCGAGATTGGCTTCGGCCTGACGCAGGCGCGATTCGTAAGTCGCGGGATCGATGCGGGCAAGGACGTCGCCTTTTTTCACGGGCTGATTGTAGTCGACATTGAGCTCTTTGATCTGACCGGAAATTTGCGAGCTGACATCGACACTGGTGGGCGCCTGGAGCACGCCGGTGGCGGTCACGCTTTGAATGACGTCGCCTTTGCTGATGGCGATCGTCACGACCTCGGGTGGCTTCGCGGAATTTTTGCCGATAAAAACGTATGCGCCCGCGCCAACGGCGATTACAACCAAGCCTAAAACAATGAGTCCACCGAAGCTGCGTTTCTTTGCCATAAAGTGATTAGAGAAGAAGGAAAATAAGTTTATTCGAGCTTCGCAATCCGCACTTAACGTATCACATGGAGAGAAGATTGGGAACGAAGCCAGTGGTTGGCAGAGACGCTTTTCATTTCCGCAGGTAACGCGGACAGGTGTGTTTTTCCAAAGAAAAGAAGGTTCGCGCCAGCGACGCGGTTTGCTTTTGCTGCGGGGAAAAATGTCCAGCCTCTTCATCTATCTTTGGGTCGCGATTGGTGGCGCCTTGGGCAGCGTGACGCGCCTCGGCGCGGTGGAACTGGGTGCACGGCTTTGGGGACACGATTTCCCGTGGGGAACGCTGTTGGTCAATGTGGTCGGCGCTTTCGTGATTGGTTTTTTCGCGACAGTGACGGATGCGGACGCGGGTGGACGGTGGCCGGTAGGCCTGGCCGGACGCCAATTTTTCATGACGGGCGTGCTGGGCGGCTTCACCACGTTTTCGGCCTTCAGCTTGCAGACACTTTCGCTCGCGCGGCATGGCGAATGGACTAAGGCCGGCGGCTACGTCGCGGGGTCGGTTGTGTTGTGTTTAGTTTTCGTGTGGCTCGGGCAACTGACCGCGCTGGCGATCAGTCCGGGGCGAGTGCGGTGAAACCGTGGTGGGACTGCGTGCACGACGCATCTACGCACTGCGGCCGACGGGAAAACCGAACCGCGATAAAAATACCAACAACGTGGCTTAGTGCGCGCCGAGTTGTTTGCCGGTGAAGGCTTTTCTGAGAGCCTCGGCGACGTTGGGCGGCACGAAATTCGAGACATCGCCGCCGTAACGCGCGACCTGCTTGACGAGGTTGGAACTCGTGTAGCTGTACGACTCGTTCGGCATGACGAAGATCGTTTCGATTTCGGGTTTCAGATGGCGGTTCATCAGTGCCATGTTGAATTCGAATTCGAAGTCGGACAACGCGCGCAGTCCACGGATGATGGCGGTGGCTTTTTGTTGGAGCGCGAAATCGACCAGCAGACCGTCGAAGCTCGTCAATTCGACGTTGGGAAATTGAGCGATGTTGGGGCGCACGATTTCGATGCGCTCGGCGGTGCTGAACAGCGGACCTTTGCCGGGGTTGTCGGCGATCGCCACCGTAACAACGTCGAACAGTCGGGCGGCGCGCGAAAGCACGTCGAGGTGACCGTAAGTGATCGGATCAAAGGTACCGGGATAAATACAATGGCTCATCAGAGGTGAAAGGATACTTGCTCGCCGGCGTAATCTTGTTCGAGATCACACGTCTAGTGAGAAGCTGCCTTCGAACCTTCACCATTCGCTGCGCGAAGACGAGGAAGTTTTCGCGCACCACCACCGTATGAATCTGCCCAACCTCATCACGCTGTCCCGCGTTCCCACGATGTTCATCATTGTGGCCCTGATGTATTGCAATTGGTCGGGCGCGGCGACGCTGGCGTTTGTGCTCTTCATCCTCTCGGCGATCGGCGACTGGCTGGATGGTTATCTCGCGCGAAAGCGGAACATCGTTTCGGTTTTCGGCAAGTACATGGACGCGCTGACCGACAAGGTTTTTGTGGTTGGCATCATGGTTGCGTTCGTAGAGCGACTCGCGGCGAAAGAACCGCACGGTTACGGCTCGGTGATTTTTCTGATCATGGTGCTGCTGACGTTGTGCCGCGAATTTCTCATCAGTGGCATGCGCATGATCGCGGCGACCAAAGGCGTGGTGGTAGCGGCCGAAAAAGGCGGAAAGATCAAAACCGTGCTGCAATTCGTGGCGCTCGCGATTCTCCTGCTGGTGCCCACGGTGGAAAAAGACGCGGCGCAATTCCTGCCGGAAAGTGTCCTGAGCTACACCGGCTATCTGCACAAGCTGGGCATGGGAGTTTTCATTGTTGCGACCCTGCTGGCGGTGAGCTCCGGGGTGAGCTACGCGAGCAAGTACCGGCGCATGTTTGACGACGCCAACCAATGAGACTGCGACAGCCCATCTGGTCGCGCTTCCTGCCGACAAAAATCATTCTCGCGGTCGCTCGCGTTGGTCCCTTTGGCCGGATGCGAAAAGCGCCGGGCACGTGGGGTTCGGTCGCGGGATTGCTATATCAACTGCTGATTTTCCACCACCTGAGCATCGTCGCGACGGTTGTACTCAGCCTTGTCGGCATCTGGCTGGCCGTCGGCATCTGCGGCGAAGCGGAATTTCGCCTCGGCAAACGCGATCCAGGCGAAGTGGTGCTCGACGAATTTGTGGTCATCCCCCTATGCTTCATCGGCTGGACGCATGTCGCGGCGGTGCTGCCGGGTTGGGCGACGCCGTGGAGCGTTTACCTGGCGGGCTTCGCATTATTCCGGATCTTCGACATCGCAAAACCATTTGGAATCGCCAAATTGCAGGACTTTGAAGGAGGGTGGGGCGTCGTTTTCGACGACGTGGCGGCGGCGCTGGCTTCGTGCGCCGTCATGCATGTGGCCGCGGCGGGTTGGCTGTATTTCCATCACGGCTGAGGCGGCGGTGCGGAAACGTGCGGGAGAGGAATTTTAAGAAAACCACTTCACCGCCAGATCGCCCAGTTGCCAAAGGCCGAAGCCCAGGATCAAGGCGCCGGCGACCATATTGATGACATGCAAGGTGCGATGGCCGAGCTTGCGACCGAGCCAGCCCGCGATGCTGCAAAGAAAAACCCACCACAGCGCGGATCCTAAAAAAATTCCGACCGCCAGTCGCAGGGTTTCGAAATGAGTCTGCTCCGTGCCACTCACATTGAAGGCTGCCACCACGCCAACAAGGCCGATCAGCGTCAGGGGATTGGATAACGTTAACAGCAGGGTGAAAAGCCAGGCCCAGAAAAGATTTCTCTCGTGCAGCGGGCGCTTGGCCGCGTTGGGATCCTTGGCGCGAAAGGTGCGCGTTCCGAGCACAACCATGAACAAACCGCCAATCAATTGAAGCGCGCTGCGGTGACTGGTGATCAACGAAGTGATGGCGGACACGCCGAGGGCCGCGACCAAGCCGCAAAGAAGATCGGCGGTCGCGGCGCCCAGGCCTGAAACGATGCCCGATAAGCGTCCCTCGTTGAGCGTGCGTCGGATGATGAGCAGCGCAATGGGCCCGACCGGCGCGGCGACGATGAAACCGATTTTGAGGCCTGTATAAAAAAAATCGCTCATGCCTGTGACTGGTCAGCAAGGCTGATTCAGGGTCGCTTTGCAATCGACGAAGTGCACAACTGTTTCGCAGGCACAAAAAAGCCAGCGGCGCGAGCCACTGGCTTTTTGAAGGGGAAAGTTGAAGGAACGGTTGAAGAACCAATCTGCTTAGCTGGCGTCGACGTAACGCGAGATGCGTGTAACCGTGTACGTCTCTTCGGAAGTGCCGATTTTGACCTTCACGCTGTCGCCAATTTTCTTCGAGAGAAGCGCAAGGCCGAGCGGAGTCTTGTAGGCGATGATGTTCTTTTCCGGCACGCTGTCCCAAGCGCCAAGGATCGAGTAGCGGGCGGTGTTGCCGGAGGCGCCGACTTTGACCTCGACGACGCTGCCGATACCAACCTGGTCGTTGGTGGCTTCGGTGAAATCGGTGATGCGAGCGCGGCCGAGTTCTTTTTCGAGCAGAGACTTCTGGGCCATGAGCACCTGCTGATCCTGCTTGGCCATCTTGTATTCGGAATTTTCCTTGAGATCGCCATGCTCGCGAGCGGCGGCGATGGCCTTGGAGTTCTCCGGAATTTTCTGGGATTTGATGGTTTCGTATTCCTCGCGTTTACGCTCGTAGCTGTCGCGGGAAACGAGGAGCTGCTCTTCCTTGCCCTCGGCGTCGCCGGCGACGATCGATTGGATCGAGGGGAAGATTTTGATGAAGCGGGCGAGCAGCGATTTTTTCGTCAGCTCTTCGAAGCCTTGGTTCAAGAGCAGGGTATTCGCGAGGTCGCGAGCGGTTTCCGGATCGGCGGTCGAAAGAAGATCGCCGATGAGCTCGGTGTCATCGCTAAGGATTTCCGCGAGCGGAATACGACGTGCACTGGAAGCTTGGAGCGCCTCGTAATCGATCGCGAAGAAAATGGCGCTGAGGAGGCGCGGCGTGATGAGGTCGTGAAGCAGCTTGGCGAATTTCTTCGAATGGCGATTCTTGACGATCCAGAGAAGAACGGGAGCGCGGAGGTTTTGCTCGACCTGCCAACGCTTGAGCGCGGCGGCGAGTTCGTCGGCGTGACCGTTTTCGACGAGGAAATTGATGCACTCGGTGGTGAATTTGCCCTGGCTGGTCTTCAGCAGATTGAAGGCGATGTCGCGAGTCTCGACCGGGTGGGTTTCTTTGACGAGGTCGAGGAAACGGCCTTGGAATTGGACGGGAATTTTGTCGGCCATGTCCGCGAGTTCGCGAACGTCGGAGACGAGGGAAGCCTGACTCGGTTCAAAGGCGGTTTCGTCGCCGATGGCTTTGGCGAGTTGATCGCGCACATGCGCGCCGTAGAGACGTTCGGCCGCGTCGATCTGGTTGCTGTCTTTCACAGCTTCGGCGACACCGGTGAGAATGGCTTTGAGGTCAGTTTTGACTTCCTTGGACTCGATCGCGGAAATGAGATCTTCGGCGAGGCTGATGCGGCGGCGGGCCGAACGCGTGCCGTTGAATTGCTCAAGGATCTCGTCTTCGGCGGAAACGGGGGTTTCGCGGAGGATGTAGCACTCGGTTTTCTTGGCCGGGATGGCGATGCGCGGGTCCTTGGCGACCGCTTTCTTCGCAGACGACCACCATTTTTTAAACTTATCTTCACCGATGACTTGGGCGAGGGTGAGCTCCAGGTCGATCGCGGTGGTGGCGTTGTTGGGATAAGATTGGAGGGCCTCGACGATGAGCTGAGCGGGATTGTTTTCGATGAGGTCGTTGATCTTGGCCGTGTCGGTTTGTTTGCGGACCAGCAGATGGTTGGCTGGGAGGACATCCATGGTGGTCACACAAAAGGCGGGGTCCATCTGATGGGACTTCTTGCCCTCGAAATCGATGACGAGCTTGAGCGCGCTTTCGTCGAAGGATTTGATCTGACCGAAGCCCCAGCTGCGGTGAACGACATAACTGCCGGATTTCATGGCCTCCAACTTGGCTTTGGACGCCTTAAGCGTCGGGTTTTTGGCGATGAGTGCAGATACAGCTTCCGAATTCATAGAGAGTGGTTTTGCGAGTCTGAACCGACAAGTTGAGGGCATCGGGGGGGTGGATGTCAACAACCGCGCTGCAAATGTGTGCGGTGCCTCAGGCTTCGGTCTTGCAAACACGAAGCATGCGCAGAGCGTGACGCGATGGAAAAAAATGACGTCCACGTCGCGACAACCCCTTGGTCAGCCGCAGTAAAATTATTGGAGCGCTGGCTGGAAAACAATGAGCGGGTCGACGCGTTGCTCGAAACTTTGCCGCGCACGTTGACGGGCGTCGACCGTGGGCGTTGCCAAAGTCTCCTCTTTGGCGCCTTGCGCAATCTGGGCCGCATCGAGGCGCATACAACGAAACTGATCGAGCGTCCGCCACGAGCCCGGCTGCGCGCTGTGCTGTTGGTCGCGGGCTTCGAATTGATCGAAGGCGGTGACGAACATCATGTCGCGCGCGTCGTTCACCACGCCGTTGAACAAACAAAAACCCTCGCAAGCCCTGCGGAGGCGCGGTTGGTCAACGCCGTGGTCCGCAAACTTGCGGCCGCGCTCGCCGCGGAGTCCGCTCCGCCGAAGTTGGCGACGGCCGATCAGCTGGCCGCCTATTATTCTCACCCGAAATGGCTGGTCGAACGCTGGCTTTCGCAATTCGGCGCGCCGGCCACCCGTGAATTTCTTGAATGGAATCAAAAACCCTCGTCCGTCTACGCCCGCTGGCGTTTGCGCGAGCGCGGGCCGTCGCCCGACGAACTCGCATGGCTGACGCCCACGGCTTGGGCTGGTTTTTATGAGGTCAAGCAGGGCAATTGGGCCAACATCGAAGCGTTGCTGGCCGCGGGAGCCCTGTATTTGCAGGATCCGTCTACGCGGCTCGCCGTCGAACTGCTCGCCCCGCAGCCCGGCGAAACGATTCTGGACACTTGTGCCGCACCCGGTGGAAAAAGCGTCGCCATCGCCGACGCCATGCGCAGTACGGGTGATGTCGCGGCGGGCCGTGTCGTCGCGATGGATCTGCCCGGTGATCGTATCGAGCGACTCAAAGAGAATCTCGGCCGCGTCACGGGCGTGGATGTCGCCTTGGTTCAAGCCGACATCGCCAAAGCCAATCCACGGCTTTTCGAAGACTTGAATCTTCCGTCCGAATATAAAGCGGTGCTCATCGATGTGCCATGTTCGAACACCGGCGTGATGCGCCATCGTGTCGATGTCCGCTGGCGTTTGCAGGAAAATGATTTTGCAAAACACGCCCGCCAACAACGGGACTTGTTATACTGGGCCTCTCGACGCGTGGCACCGGGCGGGCGTCTCGTTTACAGCACATGCAGCGTCGACGCCGAAGAAAACGAACGTGTGATCAGCGCGTTTCTCGAAAAGTCGGGCGGACGCTTCGCGCTGGCAGATTCCGCGGTGACGCTGCCGTGGATGTCGGGCCACGATGGCGCGGCCGCATTTTTGCTCGTGCGCAAAGCGTGAGGCCAGACAGGTCGCGCGCTCTTAGCCTCCGGCCAAGCCGTGATCGCCACGTCGTCCATCTCCGGTGACGTGGGTTTTGGGGTTGCATGCTTGGTTAGCTGAATCGCATCGCTGTCTTTCTCCACGTCGGCTCCCTACATGACCTGCGGTAATCCGCCGGATGGCGAAGGTATTTGCCGATCTATATTTTGAGAGCCCAACGTGGAGGAAAACCAAATGACGAATTTATATTACAAGAAGCTGCGCATGGCTCTCACGATCGGCGGATTTGTTTTCGCTGTTACAATGGTTATGAAACTGAGCATGAGTGCGGCCAACCCGCCGACACCGGCTCCGCTGCCAGATGCTACCGAGGACGCGCAAACGCCGCGTCCCATGCCCGGAAACCGGCCAGAACAGAAAAAGAATGCCCACGACACATCGGGAGTCTTCGGGGCGGAGAAGGCGCCACCGGCATCCACGGCGTTTCAAGCGCAGCCTGATCAGGGCGAAATGAAGGGCTTCGATTTTGCGCGCGATCCATTGAACGCGAAAACACCGAACGAAAGCCCAGAGGCAATCATGAAGGCTGACATCGCCGCGAAGGACGGTGTCATGTCCAAGCAGCGCGAACTTTTGGCGCAGCGTTACGATCTTACGCCACGCCTCGATCCGGAGGTGAAGATGACTCGCGGCAAACCGATCGCGGTGGGCCCCACGGCGAAACTGCGCAGCGGACTCACCTGGGAGCGGCTGGCCAATCTGTCGGCTGATCAAATCCGCAGCCAGGGTGTTTTCCCGTACCCGTCATTGCCCCACCCGAAACAATCGACAGGAGGACAAGTTTTCCCCCAGGTCCAAATTGAAATGTTTCCAAGGCTTCAACGCTTCGACGTCGATTTCGATTTGCCCGAGGCGTTTCTGCCGGAATTTCCGGCGGCGATCTTTTTGCAGAACCGTCCGGAGCTGGGCGACGTTTCACGCGGCGAGGTGGTGTCCATCAATAATTTCTTCCGCTTGTTCAAAGATATCCTGACGCCTGTGCAATTGGACGGTCTCCAGTTTCTGGTTACACCTTTTCCTCAGGAGGAATTTAACCCGACCGACGATCGGAAAACCATGAACCCGAGTCTGGGAGTTTCATGTTTTGACTGTCACGTCAACGGGCACACGACCGGTCAGTTTCACCTCTCCCCAGATATACGCCCCCAGCAGCGTAGGTTTCGTTTGGATACAACGAGTTTGCGCGGCCTGTTTAATCAGCAGATTCACGGATCGAAACGCAGTCTGCGCTCGGTGGAAGATTTCACGGAATTCGAGCAGCGAACCGCCTATTTCAACGGCGATCCGATTCGCGCGATTAAAAAGGGTGCCAATATTCTCGACCGCGTTCGGGTGAGCCACATGGCGCAATTGCAGAACATGCTCGATTTTCCGCCTGCCCCAAAATTGACGCCAGCGGGTCGTTTGGATCCGACGAAGGCCTCGACAAAAGAAATGCGGGGAGAAGCGGTGTTTTTTGGAAAAGGTCAGTGTGCCAGCTGCCACACTCCGCCGGCCTACATGGACCAGCAAATGCATGATCTGCACGTGGAGCGGTTTCTCAACGAAGGTCCGGACGGCCCGATCAAGACCTTTACCCTCCGTGGAATCAAGGAAAGTCCGCCGTACCTTCACGATGGACGCTGCCTGACGCTCGAAGATACGGTTGAATTCTTTAACCTTGTGCTTGAACTAAAGCTCAATGCCGAGGAAAAGTCCGACCTCGTCGCCTTTATGCGTGTTTTGTGAGCGGTCGCCGCGAAACAGAACCGAGATCGGCTGGGGCAGGGTGGGACGCAGCATGGTTGGTCCTGCCTTCGGCACCCGCAGTCCGATCATCGGTGGCTCGTCCACTGCGCGTCATTATCCTTTGCAATGCGAGCCATGGAACGGTGGCTCAGTACGGACATGTCGTCTCGTCGCGGGCTGATTGCCGTCGCAGGGCGGCCCGATTTTGCGATCAGCCACACATCCTTTCCGTCGTCGCTCCGGATTTTGAACATGTGCCATTCGCCCTTCAGTTTTTTGCCCCTCAGCAAAAGTTTTAGACTGCCGGATTCCACGCTCCCGCTGAGCAATTCATAGGTGCCGATGTCCCAGACCATGACGGTGCCGCCGCCGTATTGGCCTTTGGGAATGGTTCCTTCGAAGCGCATGTAGTCGAGTGGATGGTCCTCCACGGCGAAGGCGGAACGCTTCACGCCGAGCTCCGTCGGCACGCCCTTGGGAATTGCCCATGATTTTAATGTACCATCCATCTCCAGGCGGAAATCGTAATGCAGGTGGGAAGCCGCATGCTTTTGAATGACGAACCGGGAGCCTCCGTTCGCGTCGTTCGATCTGGCGTTTTTTGCTTGGCGCCCTTTTCTCCTGCCGGTGGACGAAGGTTCGGCTGTCTTGGTGAAATCGCGTTTCGCCTCGTAGGCCGCGAGTTTTTGTTTTGAGTTTTCCGGCGGGTCCACCGCCGGGCTTTGGCGGGCGAAGGCGCGGGGCAGTTTTTGTTTCAACACGAGAACGGGCGCAAAAAGGTCGCCCTTCTTTTCGAGTCTTTTCACCGCGGCATCGGGGGAAAAGAAAAGCGCGTCGGTTTTTTTGCTTCGCTCGGCTTTCTTGAACTCCTCCCACGTGACGGGCATGGAAATATAGGGTTCGTCGCGTTTTCCGCGCATCGAATAAACGGATACGGTGGTCTTGGAGCGGGAGTTTTGACTCCAATCGATCAGCACTTTGCCTCGGCGCAGTTCCTTGGGCATGGCGCTTACGACCAGCTTGGGTTGTTGCTTGGCGAGTAGTTCGGCCACCGCTTTGGCGAAAGCCCCGGTTTCCTCATAGGTGGCCGCCGTGTTGAGCGGCAGATAGATCTGAAGTCCTTTCGATCCGGAAACCTTGGGAAAAATTTCCAGTTTCAAACCGTCGGTGATTTCCTTGATGAGAAAAGCGACGCGGATGCAGGTGAGGAGATCGGCGCCTTCACCCGGATCGAGATCGAAAACGACATGGGTGGGACAATCGAGCTTTGGCACGCGATGGAGAAACGGATGCAATTCCATGGCCGCCATGTTGGCGCACCAAGCAAGTGTTTCGGCATCGTTGATCAGCAAATAGTCGATCTCACCCTCATGATGGCGGCGCGGCACCGAGAAAGTCTTGATCCATGAAGGGCGGAAACGCGGCGCATTTTTTTCGTAGAAGCGCTCGCCCGTAATGCCATCGGTGAAGCGGATGGTTGTAATCGGGCGATCCCGAAGATGTGGCAGGATCGCAGGCGCCGCTTGCAGATAATAGTGAATCATTTCCCCCTTGGTGAATTTGGTCTTGGGGAAAAATATTTTTTCCAGATTGGAAAATTTCACCTCACGCTCTGGCGCGTCCGGAACTTTTTTATTTTTCGGCATGACACAAAAATCCAGAGATGCGCCAATCACGCAGCGCTGCGACGCGCGGTTTTGGTTGGTTTGGCGGCTTTGCGTTTCGTGGGCTTAGAAGTTCCGCGTGCTTCGGCCAGGCTCTGCTGGAGAATCGAAGCGAGATCGATGACATTGGTCGCTGGTTTCTCGTGCTTGGTTCCGCCGGGAAGTTCTTTTCCGCCAGCCGCGACCTTGCGGTCGATTAGTTTCATCAAGGCGGATTTGTATTCGTCGGTATAACGACGCGGATCCCAATCCTCCGTCATTTGTTTCACGAGAGTTTTGGCCATTTCCAATTCGCGTTTGCCAATCGTCTTGCCACCGGTGGCCTGCTTGACGGTTTCGGCGGGGACAAGTTCATCGGCGAAGTGCATCAGTTCGAGCACGAGCAAATTGCCATTGGCCTTCACGGCGGCGAGATGTTGACGGGTGCGGATGACAACTTTGGCGATACCGGCTTTGTTCGTGTCGGCGAGAACATCGCGAAGCAGCGCGTAGGTGCTGGAACCGCCTTTTTGCGCCTCCAAATAATAAGGCCGGTGGAAAAACATCGGGTTGATTTGCGAGATCTCGACGAAATCGACGATGTCGATCGTGTCCGTTGCCTCGAGATCGACACGCCGAAAATCCTCGTCCTTGAGCACGACAAATTTTCCTTTTTCGTATTCGTAACCTTTGACGATTTGGTCCCAAGGCACCTCTTTGCCGTCGATGGCCGCGACACGTTTATAATTCACCGGGCTCATGTCCTTGGCGCGGAGCAGGCGGAATTTGAGCTCCTCGGTGCGCGTGGCGTTTTGCAGGGCCACGGGAATGCTAACCAAACCAAAACTGATGGAACCTTTCCAAATTGCGCGCATGGCAAAACCTTTTGTTAGGGGTTAATGGGTGGAGTTAAAACGGCCGTTTTGTTTCTTTACGGAGGTTGCGGCTCCCGCTTCGCGCCGGACTTCCGTGGCGGCCTTGTCCTTGCGCAAGCCAAGGAAAACGGGCTGTCGCAACAGGCCGTCGTGCGTCCATTCGCCAAAGCGAATTTGGGCGACAAACTTGGGGTCGAGCCAGGTGACCTTTCTCATTTCGGCGCGTGTCATTCCTTGACCGAAACGCGGCCGCCGCTCCATGGGCAGATTTGAAAAGGGGCAGTCGTCGCGCTGAATTTTCGAGAATAAACCGTGGAGTTTTTGCAGCGCTGCGAAATCGAAACCCGTGCCGACTTTCCCGGCGTAGAGAAGTTTGCCGCGCTGATAATAACCGACAAGAATCGCGCCGAAATACGAACGGCTATTGCGTGGCTCGGTGAAACCGCCAATCACGAATTCCTGTTCGTTTAAAACTTTCCATTTCAGCCACGCGCCGGACCGGCGATCGGGTTCGTATAACGAGGCGGGTCGTTTCGCGATGAGACCTTCCAAGCCCTGTTCCTGGATTTTCGGCATCAGGTGGGCGGGCTCGATCACGAAAACGGGCGAGAGTTGCAAGGGAGCCATTGGACGCTTCAGAAGTTTTTCCAGCGCGGCGCGACGCTCTTCGATGGGACGTGACATGAAGTCTTCGTCATCGAGCTGAACGAGGTCGAAAAGACAGTAAGCGATAGGGGGCCGCGCGGCGGAAATTTCTCGCGCTTGCAGCAACTGAAACCGCGAGCGGCCCGCTTCGTCGAGAGCGACGATTTCGCCATCAAGAATGGCGCTGCGGCATTTAAGAGCCCCGAGGGCTTTGACGATTTCGGGATAGTCGGCGGATATGTTTTTTTCGTTACGCGACCACAGTTCAGCGGCGCCGTCGTCAAGCAGCGCCAGCGCGCGATAGCCGTCGAATTTAATTTCGCAACGCCACGTTCCCGAGGGCGGAGTCGAGACACCCAACGCCTTCATGGGAATCACAAAGGATGGCGAGCGTGGAGACCGTTGGCCCAGGGAAGTGGTTGCGCGAAATGACATGATGGGGGTAATGCTAGGATTTTGCGCGTGAGTTGCGGACGGCTCGGTGTGCTTTGGGCTTCTTGCGAGTCGTTCGGCGGCCTGCATTTTCGCCACCGCGCCGGTTGCGCCACGGCCAGTTGGCAGCTGTACGTGGCTTTTCGGTGATTTTTTCGATGGCGGGTGGTTCGTCTGGGGCAGGGCCGATTTCAAGGAAGTGCGCGAGGCGCATGGCATCGTAGGGCGCGCGAACCTTAACATCGTTGTCGAAATAGACGAAAATGTCGCGACCGGCGGCTCGCGGAGAAACCGGCGAAACGAGACGCTGCCCGGCCGCCAGATTCCCGCCGCTGTGCCAGGTGCGCAATTTTTTCTCCCAGGAGCGCAACGCCTTTTCCGTATAACCGCTGACATAGAGCTCTTCGTCACCATGCAGACGGATGTAGATGAAATCGGAGGTGACGTCTTGGATCAGGGGCCATTTTCCCGCGGTATCGGCGACGACCGCAGCGACATCATGCTTGCGCAGCAAATTCACGAAGTCGGGCGTCATGAACGAACCATGGCGAACCTCCAAGGCATGGCGAAGGGGACGATTGCGACCGGTCTTGGTCCAGGCATCGGAAAGCCGTTCGTCATGTCTTTTCGCCAGCCGCGCGGCCTCAGCGGTATCACGTGGCAGCAATTTGAAAAATGCGACGAGACGCTCCGGATCAAAAGGCAGGCTGGGCGGCAGTTGCCAGAGAAGCGGCCCGAGTTTTTCCTCCAGCAAAAGCAACCCTGACGCGAAAAAGTTCGCGACAGGCCCCTCGATTTCCTTAAGCCGCCGGATGTGCGTTACGTAGCGCGGGCATTTCACCGAGAAAACAAAATCGTCCGGCGTTTGTTTGTACCAACTGCGATAACTCGACGAGCCGCTGCGTGGAGTAGAAAGTGCCGTTGATTTCGATCGAATTGACCTGACGCGAGGCATAGGCGAGTTCGTCTTTTTGCGGGAGATCCGCCGGAAAAAACGTTTTCCGCCAAGGAGGATAACGCCAACCGGAAATGCCAATACGATAGGACGGCGCCGAGTTTTTTTTCGCGGAACGATTCACTCATCTTCGGACCGACGACGGCTTGCTTGGTATCGCAACGGCGCATCAGGTAAATTCTTGCACCGCACCACGGAAAATCCGCTTGTCGGAAATGGAAGAGCAACGTTCTGAAAAACCAGAAATGGACTTCTCTAACAAACTAACAAAAACGCAGCCGCTTCACGGAAGGGGCTATTAATTCACGTTCCATAGCACAGCCAGAAGGAGATATCAGCCCAGTCCAATATTAGACATAATATTTATTGTGCGCAACAAACGGGGAGAGCTTAGAATGCTTTAAAAGGCCCGACGCGAGGCGAATTCAATTCCAACAGTCGGTTGTTAAGATCTTGATTACAATGGTACAAAAGCTCTAAGAGAATGGCCCATGGGGGTATTGCGAAAGATTTCCGACGCCGGCGTTCGCCGACCTTCATGGGCAGCGTGGGCTGGATTCGCACTTGGATTTGTGTGCAGCGTCGGGTTTGCGTGTTGGGCCGAAGTAAAACGGCAGAATACCGAAAAAACCCGTGCCTTGGCCATAGTGACCAACCGAGCCCAAGCGCTACAACGAGGAGTCGAACGAGCCATTTCCGTCAACTACACTCTCGAAGCACTTGTTCTGAAAGGGAGTGGAGACATCGAACAATTCGATAGCACGGCTAAACGCCTTCTTCCCCAATATCCGGGAGTGTCCGCGGTCGGGACCGCTCCTGGCGGTACGGTGACGCAAGTCTATCCGCTTTCGGGCAACGAAGGCGCGATAGGACACGACATTTTTAAAGATCCCGCGCGTTCCCAAGAAGCCCGCCTCGCTCGGGATACCGGCAAATTAACCCTCGCCGGTCCCTTCGAGCTTGTGCAAGGCGGTTTTGGAGCGGTCGCTCGCCTACCCGTGTTCGCCGGCGAAGAAGGCGCCGGAAAATTCTGGGGTTTTACCTTCGCGGTGCTTCGCATGCCCGATGTTCTCGCGGCTGCACGTATTCATCGGCTGGTCGAACAAGGTTACGACTACGAACTCTGGCGCGTGAATCCCACAGGTCAGCGACAGGTGATTGCGGCTTCTTCGAAGGAAAACCTGCGGCGTCCGGTAAACAGCGCCCTGGAGCTTCCAAACGGCCAATGGACTCTCAGCGTCGCACCCCTGACCGGCTGGTTCGACACCCGCCTTTTAGCCCTAAGGCTTGGGTTGGTACTGGTTTTTTCCCTGATGAGTGCAGCCATAGCGAAACTTTTCGCCGAAATGAAGCGGAGGGAACTTCATCTCGAAACGCTGGTGACCGAACGCACCGCCGAGGTGAAAACCCGCGAGGAGCAATTGACGCGAGCCCAGGCGGTGGCACGGGTCGGAAGTTGGGCGGTGGAGTTCGACAGCAACCAGGCGATAGTCCCCGAAAAGACATTCTGGTCCGCCGAAGCACACCGTGTTTTCGGTGTAGATGGTGGTTCCCCCATGACACTCGAGCAATTTGTGCAACGCGTCCATCCCGACGACCGGCAGATGCTGGTTGAGGCGTGGACCGACTCTCTCAAGACCGGGGACTATTTTATCGAATTTCGCCTCGAGTCCGCAAATGGCGTACGATGGGTAAGAAGCCGCGGCAAGATGGAACGATTCCCTGATGGCCGGGCGATCCGCGGCATCGGAACGGTGGAAGATATCACCGAACAGCGTGCAGCCGAGGCCGCGCGGGTGGAAAGCGAACAACGGTTGCGGCGAGCGGTCATCAACGCGCCGCTTCCGGTTATGATCCACGCCGAAAATGATGAGGTTCTTTTGCTGAGCGATGCGTGGTTGGAAATCTCCGGCTATGCGGCCGAGGAACTGAAAACCGTTTCGGAATGGACCCGGAAAGCTTATGGCGACCGATCGTCCACGATAGAAAAAGAAATCCGGGAACTTTATAGCCTCACAGGAAAGGTTAAGGAAGGTGAGTTTATCATAAAAACAAGCGCGGGTTCAAACCGGGTCTGGGACTTTATGTCCGCCGGTTTAGGCACCCTGCCCGATGGCAGGCGGTTAGTGATCACCATGGCCATGGATGTCACCGAGCGCAAAGAAGCGGAACGGACATTGCGAATCCAGAGCAGCGCTCTGGAAGCGGCGGCAAATGCGATCGCCCTTTTGGACGAGGTTGGGCGCATCGAATGGGCCAATGCAGCATTCGCTGCCGTGCTCGGACTTTCGCTCGAAGTCATTGTCGGCAAAAGTCTCCCGGGCATGACCTATTTTGAGGAACTCGATCCAAATTTCTTTCGAGAGTTTGGACCCAGGATGCAAGGCAAGCAGGTGTGGAACGGCGAGGTGGCCAATCAACAAAAGGGCGTTGGGCGCGCCGTGCACGACGTGATGATTACCCCCGTTTTGCGAGCCGGTGAACCTGGTTACTTTATCGTGGTGATGCAGAATATAACCAGGCGCAAGATACTAGAGGAGCAATTGCGTCAGTCGCAGAAAATGGATGCAGTCGGTCAGCTTGCGGGCGGCATTGCCCACGACTTCAACAATGTACTCGCGTCCGTTCTGCTCCAACTCGGACTAGTGCAGGATCAACCTGGCCTCGATCCGGCGATTCGCGGAGTTTTTCGCGATCTCGAAAAAGAAATCCAACGTGGAGCAAATTTGACACGGCAGTTACTCGCCTTCAGTCGGCAACAGGCGATGGAGACCAAGGCTATTCGGCTGGACCAATTGCTCAATGGACTGGTCAGTATGCTGCGACGGCTTCTCGGTGAGAACATCGCGATCGAATGCGATTTTCCTCGTGACACTCCGCTCGTCGATGCCGATCCGGGGATGATCGAACAGGTGGCGATAAATCTTTGCGTCAACGCGCGCGATGCCATGCCGCAAGGTGGACGACTACTGTTGCGCACGAGGGCCGTCGAAGCCTCGCCCCAGAATATCGCTTACACAAGCGACGCACGGTCCGGCCGTTTTGTTTGTCTCGACGTCACAGATACAGGTTGCGGCATGGACAGTGCCACGATCGAAAGAATATTCGAACCGTTCTTTACCACTAAATCGATCGGCAAGGGAACAGGTCTGGGACTGGCCACGGTTTATGGGATCGTCAAACAACATGGAGGCTGGGTGGAGGTGGACAGCACGGTGGGCAAAGGTTCTGTCTTTCGCGTGTATTTACCGGCGGCTCAAGAATCGCAGATGCCAGCCGCCGCCGCCGCTGCTCCGGTACCACGCGGACACGGACAAACTATTCTCGTCGTCGAAGATGAACCGGCCGTTCGCAAGATGTTTGGCCAGATTCTGACGCAATACGGATACCACGTTATCGAAACCGAATCTGGACCGCGCGCACTGGAGGAATGGGGCAAGCAGACAACGTCAATCGATTTGCTGGTCTCAGATATGGTTATGCCGGGCGGCATGGACGGTGTGCAGCTGGCGACCGCGCTGCGAGCTAGAAAGCCGGACTTGAAAGTAATACTTTGCACCGGCTACAGCACGACTGTTCTCGGTGCTGGAGAGCTTTCACAGCGGGACATTGTACTTTTGCGGAAGCCCATAGCCATGCAGGATCTGTTGCGGGCGGTAGGTCGGAAGTTAGCAAATGAGAAAAACTAGGCGAACCCCTGGTTTTCTGAAACAACTTGCCCCTAGTTGTTGGATCGATGTTTTTCGCGACCCTCGGGTAAGCCGCTCGTGGAAGTTGAGCGTGACGAATACACCCTTACGGTTGCACCACTCTTCTCAAGGAGAGAGCAACTTTCATCCCGCAAATCGATTGTGCCACTGGCTTGACCACTTGCCACTACTCGGTTCTCGCCCTGCTTAATACCTTGCGCCGTCCATTTTTTCTGCTTCGGCGATGACATCCGAGGGGAGATTTCATGATTCGTGTCGAAACTTTACGATTGCCGAGAAGACGGCGTGCTGCACGTTGGCAACCGCGCAAGCTACATCCACTGGAGAGGTGGCAGAGTGGTCTATTGCGGCGGTCTTGAAAACCGCTGAGCCCGCAAGGGTTCCGAGGGTTCGAATCCCTCCCTCTCCGCCAGCTTTGATGGCAAAAAGCGGGCTTAAGCCGGACGTCAATCGGCTGTCATTTCCCGGCAGAAACCGGGGTTTGTTCGTGAGGCACGAGATGCAGGCGTGTTTTTAGGAGTTCAAATGCGCGTCCGCGAAATACGATTGCGTCGCTACTTTCGCTGGCGAGCGCGGTGCCCGACCAGACGCCGTCGGCGATCAATGCTTGATCCAAAACAGTGCCGGCAGGGAATTTTTCGGTCGTGCCGTCGCCATATTCGACTTGGACGGATCCGCTTTGGATAAAGAAATACCCGCGGGGTTTTTCGCCTCGTTCGAAAAGCGGCTCGCCGGCCTCCAAATGGATGGAGCGCAAAAGATCCTCAGGCGGGGGCGATACAACGCTAATATCGCGCGGGAAAAACAGTTCGAAGGTCCAGTCGACAATGACCCGCAGGCGTCGCAAGGCCCCTGGAAGTTTCGCCAGATAAATGGTCCGCCACAGCCACCACGCGATAAATCCGCTGAAATGCAGGCCGAGGATCTCGGCTACGGCCGCGCGTTTACCAACCGTCGCGAGCTGGCCCAGATATTTGTAACGAAATGGCTGCGGTGCTCCGTTTCCCCGCAACACGCGCGCGAGGTTTTGGCCAAGCTGTTTCCCTTGTCGCAAGGCAAATTGCGATGTCGGCGGCGAGGTTTTTTCGGTTCCCGTGGCGTCTTTCCACGGCACCGCCGCGCAATCGCCAGCAGACCAGAGATTATTTTGGCCGCGAACCTGCATGGTAGATTCGACCACGATGCGTCCTTTCAATGTTTCGAGATTAAGTTGACGGCAAAGATCGAGCGTGACCGGGCTCGGCGCGTTGCCGATCGAAGAGACAACGGTGTGGGCTTCGATGAACGAACCGTCATCGAGAAGTAATTTGCGCGCGGTTACTTCAACGACGCGCGCATCGAGTCGGATTTCCATGCCGCGCCGGCGAAGGACACGCAGTGCGTAGTCTCCCAACTTGTCTCCGATTTCCGGCAACAAATGCGGTCCCGCATGCACCAGGGCGACGCGCAATTTTTCGGTTCTTAGATTGGAATAAAATTGTTTTGCCTCGTGCAGGAAATCGAAAATTTGTCCCGCCGTCTCCACGCCCGTATAACCACCGCCAACCACCACGAAACTCAGGAGCCGCGCGCGCACGGCGTTGTCCTCGACGAGATTTGCCTCTTCCAAACGGTTGATCAACGCAGAGCGAAGGCGCAAGGCGTCGGCCACGGTTTTCATCGGCCAGCCGTAATCCGCCATGCCAGGTACACGCGAAAGATCGGTCACGCTGCCCAGTGTCAGCACAAGATGATCGAAACCGACCAAATGATTCCGGGTAAAACGTCCACCATCGAGCGAAAGTTGTCTTTTTGCCCAGTCGATATGTTGGATGTTACCCTGCAGCACATTCACATTTCGGCAAAAAAGCCGCAAAGGATTCACGACATCGGCAGCCGCCAGCGCGGCTCCGGCAACTTCGGGCAGCATGGGTTGAAAAATGAAGACGTTGCGTTCGGCGATCAACGCCACGCGGCGCACGCCGTCCGGACCCAAAGCCCGCCCGAGGGCGCGCGCGCAATATGCCCCGGCAAAACCACCACCAGCGATGACGACATCGAATTTCATAGAGCACGATGACCGATGTTCCGCGCCACGCAATTGCGGGAATCATTCTTTTGCAGGTGGCATGTGGTCGCGCTCGGATCGATTCCGTGAAGATATAGATAGCGTCGAGTTTGGGAAAAGGGGCTTCCCCTACTCGCCTGCACGGAATTTTTCCGGCCGCTGGATCCGGGAATTTCGATTTAGAGATAGGGAATTGACCGGCTGCAGCCGCAGGAACCGTTTCCCACGTGGAATGTCCCTTACCGAGTTCGTTTTTTGGCGGTCCACACCAATCCATTTCCACGAAAATGTCCTCTTCGTCGTCAGCGCTCCTCACCTGCCCTTTGTGCGGCCAGCACCATCAACCGGTGGCGCTCGCCGCGGGAGAACGGGCGCTTTGTTTTCGTTGCGACACCGTGCTGGCCAGAGGTCCGCGATTTGGCCGGAACACCACACTGGTATTTGCATTGACCGGGCTGGTTCTGGCTGGGCCGGCGCTCTTTCTGCCGTTTATCACCGCCGGAAAATTTGGGCAGGAACGCGGTGGTTTATTGTTCTCCGGTGTGGAGGGACTTTGGGATCACGGCATGCGGCTGCTTTCGGTCTGGGTGCTCATCTGCGGAATTGTCGCCCCGATGATTCTGCTGGGAATCCTGACGGCCCTGCTGGCGTGCGCACATATGAAATGGCGGCAAAGAAGCGGCGTTTTTTTGGTCCGCGCCGCGCATGCCGTCGCGTATTGGGCCATTCCGGAAGTGCAGGTGCTCGCCGTGCTTGTGGCTCTGATGAAACTGGGCTCGGTCGTGCATGTCACGATTGGCGCTGGCTTTTGGTTTTATTCCGGCATGGCTGTTTCAGTTCTCGTCGCGTGGCGCAGTTTCACGCTGAGTCAGCCGGTATTTGCTCCGGAAGAAATGCCGTCCAATTCGCAACCGACAAACGCATGAAACGTCGCTATCCCCATCTTCGTTCGGAAAGGCTTTCGAATGCCGTGGCTTTTGCGCTTGCCGCCACGGTGATGCTTTTGCCGGCAAATCTTCTGCCGATTTTGACCACACAGACGTCGGGTGCGGCCCGCACCGATACCATTTTCTCAGGTATAATCGAGCTCTGGCGTCAGGGGCTGGGGGTCATCGCGATCATCGTATTCCTCGCCAGCATCGTCATTCCGATCATGAAACTAGTCGGACTCGGCTGGCTCATTTTTAAGGCGCATCGCGGTGCAGGACGGCAGGCCCGCGAACTCACGCGCCTTTATGCAGCGCTGGATTTTATCGGCCGCTGGTCGATGCTCGATGTCTTTCTCGTCGCGTTTCTCTCGGGCGTCGTCCAATTCGGCGCCTTTTCCAACGTCCAGCCGCGCGAGGGCATCGTCGCTTTCGCGATGGCGGTCGTACTTACGGTCCTCGCCACCCACGCCTTCGATCCGCGCGTACTTTGGCGCGAACATTCCACGTCCCTGCCGCCAGTTTCCAAATCATGAACGCCGCTCCCGAACCAATCCCCAAAGTCAGCCGCACGCGCAGCTTTTCTCTCGTGTGGGTGGTGCCCCTGGTCGCGATCGCGGTCGGTGGCTGGATGGGTTTTCGCGAACTGAAAAATCGCGGCCCGGAAATTACAATCGATTTTGCGGACGGGTCTGGCATCACTGCGGACAAAACGGTGCTCGAACACAAAGGCGTCTCCGTCGGCACCGTCACCGCGGTTGAGTTGAAGCCTGGGCTCGACGGCGTGACGGTGCGCGTGCGCCTCGATCGCTCCGCGGCGGCCCTGGCCCGCGAGGGTTCGCAATTCTGGATCGTGCATCCCGAAATCGGCCTGTCCGGTATTCGCGGGCTTGATACATTGATTACGGGAGCCCGGCTGAATGTGCGGCCGGGAAAAGGTCCGCCCGCCAATCGGTTTACAGGAATGGTGAAAGCCCCGCCGCCCGAAACTCCTGAACAGGGAAAAACGTTCACGCTCCTGTCGGATCACCTCGGGTCGCTGACGACCGGCGCCGCGGTTTTTTATCGCGAAATGAAGGTCGGCGCCGTAGAAACCAGCCGGATGGCTGACGATGCCACGAGTGTTCTCATTCGTATCCACATAGCGGCCCCTTACGCGGACCTCGTTCGAACCAACACCCGCTTTTGGAATTCGGGAGGCTTTTCCTTCAAGGTCGGTTTGCTAGGCGCGGAACTTAAAAATACATCGCTTGAATCCCTCGTCGCAGGCGGCGTTGCCTTTGCCACGCCAGAAGGAGGCAAAGAAGGTTTAGCTCCGCTTGCGCCGGAGGGAACGGTATTTCAGATTGTAGCCGAACCGGACAAAGAATGGCTCAAGTGGGCTCCTAAAATTCCGATCAAAGCCCCGGAAATCGTGTCGGAGCCAAAACAAACGGTCGCCAAGGAAAAATAGCACTCGTCGTCATCGAGCGTAGGGATGTTTACGCAACAATACGACTGATCTAAAACAAGGTGCCTCTTACAACGTGAGTCCAGCCATTATCGGCCGACGATCAGACGAATACCGCGCGCACGATTCTGCCATTGTTTTCACCTCGGAAATTCGGCCCGCGCCCCTTGAAGGTCGCTGCAACGAGGCGTAAATTTCACGATCCAGTTTTTCTCATAAAACCCAACGAAAGGATTCCCATGTTAAAGACATTAAAATCAATGAGAGACTGTACTCTGTCCGCCCGAGACGGAGAAATCGGCATGGTACGTGACGTCTTTTTTGACGATGAGCATTGGATGGTCAGATATTTTGTGGTCAACACCTCGAGCTGGCTCGTCGGGCGCAAGGTATTGATCCTGCCGCATTCGCTGCGAGGTATCGATAATTTCAATCGCACGCTGGCCGTGGATCTGACCCGTGAGCAGATAAAAAAGAGTCCGGATATCGACACGCACCAACCGATGTCCCGCGCTCAGGAACTGCGTTATCACCGCTATTTCGGCTTCCCTATCTATTGGGGCGGCATTGCCGGTGAGGCGTCCGTGCCAATCCCCGCCATTCCCGAACCACAATATCCTCCCAAGGAAGATGTGCCGGGCGAGTCGGAGGAATCGCATCTGCGCAGCGCCCGCGAACTCGAGGGCTATCATGTGGAAGCAAACGACGGCCCGATGGGTCATGTCACCGAGCTGTTGATCGCGCCGGAGGATTGGCGCATTGCCTATCTGGTCCTTAAAACCAAAGATTGGTTGCCGGGCAAAACCGTGGTCGTCCCCACGCATTCTTTTAGGAATGTAAACTGGTTCGACCGCACGATCAAGGTTGCGCTCGATCGTTCCGAAATTGAAGCGGCCCCCGAATTCAATCTTCCAGATCTCGAAAACGGCATGCTGGCTGAAAAGTTGCAGCACCACTTCGGTGCTTATCATCGTTCCTAACGGGTTCTGCTTGTCGCGGCACCGCGCTGTACGGGCCCGACGTTGTCTGAGTCATTCGTTTATCCGGCCTCGCTGGCCGGGTAAACGATCGCTCCGAAAATACCGGGGACAAAAAATGGGCTTCGCCCCGATACCTCCGCCCCGGCCTCCGCATTAAAGTAAGCGGATGAAAAAAATTTCGACCAACGTTCCCGCTCCTGCCTCGACCGAAACTCCACAAGCGGAGCCTTCGCAGGATGAAATCGCCCGGCGTGCCCATGAGCTATGGCTTCAGGATGGTTGCCCTACTGGCCGCGCTATTTACCACTGGCATGAAGCCGAGCGCCAGTTGAAGAAGGACCGAGTTCCGTCCTCTACTAAGCAGACTCAATCGCCGCAAAAAGATCGCTCGCTCACTTCGCTGGCAGACGACTCGTCTCCATTCAACGCGATGGAAGAGGATGCGCCACTTAGCGTGAAAGTTGAACGCAACCTAGCGAAAACAAGTATTAAGTCCACGCCGGCCAGCGGCGGCTCGGTGAACGTCGATTGATTCACGAAAGCCCGGTGCGTGCGGGCTCCTCTCAGCGGACAACGGCCGGAGAAGACGACCCATGCGAGCCGAACCACGACTTACCGCCCCCACCACCAGTCAGCCCGCTCGAATCGTTCGACGCGTGCGTTCCTGGCCGCGTCGCGTGGTGGTCACGATTAGTGTGGTGGCGTTGGTTTTGCTCGTCGCACGGATTGCGCTGCCCTACGTGGTGAAACATCAGGTGAACATCCGGCTTTCGCGCATTCCCGGATACACGGGCGGCGTCGACGATATCGGAATTCATCTCTGGCGAGGCGCCTATTCGTTGCACGAGTTCCGCATTTTAAAGAGCAACGGCCGGTTGCAGGAACCGTTTTTCCGGGCGAAGAAAATCGATTTTTCCATCGCGTGGCGCGAATTGTGGCACGGCAAGATCGTGAGCGATATTAAAATCGACGAAGGCCAGCTCATCTTCGTGCAAGGGCCGAGCAAAGAGGAAAGTCAAAATGACCTGGATCGACGGTGGCAGGATACGATTACAGATATATTTCCCATCGATATCACTCGTCTTGTGATCAAAGACGGCTTGTTGCGCTATCGAAATACCACCCACAAGCCCACCGTCGACGTGTTTGTCACGCATATGCGCGCAACGGCGACGGGCCTGCGCAACCGTCCGGGCGAAGCGAAAAGCGGCGAATTTCCCGCCCAGATCGACATCGAGGGCGAGAGCCTTGGAGGTGGAAAGCTAAACCTTTCGCTATCGGCAGAGCCGCTCGCGGACCGGCCCCATTTTCAGCTCAGCCTGAAACTCGACGAGGTCGATCTCACCTCCCTGAATGAAACGCTCAAGGCTTACATCAAGGCCGACGTATCGCGCGGCACGTTTCGTTTGGTGGGCGAAATGGCCGGCCGCGATGGTGGTTTTCAGGGTTACGTGAAACCGTTTTTCGAAAATCTCGATTTTAAGAACGTCGAGGATAAGGACAAAAGCGTGGGCGAGCGGGTTTGGCAAAGCGTCGTCGCCGCGACGGCTTGGGTGGTAAAAGACAAATCGCGCGATCAAGTCGCCACCCGCATTCCCTTCGAGGGAAGGTTCGGCGACGCAAAAGTTGGTCTGCTGGCCACGATCGGTAATTTATTCCGGCACGGATTTGTCCGTGCGTTTAATCCCACAATCGAAGGTTCGGTTCACGCCGACGAAGTATCGCCGGATGGAAAAACCAAAGAGGAAAACGAAAAACGGGAAACGACGCTCGACGAAAATCTGAAAAGAAGCGAGCGCCCCGGCGTGCACTGAGCAGTCCGCAAGAGAACGCGGCGGAGTTCCCATGCGGGAGGTGAAATTCCTAGGTTTTTGGGCCGTACAATACGTATTTTCCACATGACTTTGAGAGGAAGACGAAGCCCAGCATAGGGAATTTTCCCATACGTGACAAAAAACACTCCCGGATGGTTGCGATTAGCGCGGGCATGGGTGAATTCCGCGGCATATTCCCCATCCTCCGGCGGGAAAATTTATGATTACCACCAATGCCAAAGCGACGAAATCAGCAAAGCGCAAGCGTGCCGTCGCTGCGGACGAAGGCTTCACGCGGGACCTTATCGATACGTTGAGTGCAGTTGAGAATGGCGATTTTTCCGCGCGGATGGCCTCCGATTTGAGTGGCCCGGAAGGCAAAGTCGCCGATCGCGTCAACGCCATCGCGTCGCGCCTGGAACGTTTCAACAAGAGCCTTCTCCGGTTGCGAAAACGAGTCGGTGAAGAAGGCAAAATCAACGAACGCCTCCCATTGGGTGACAATGTGGGAAATTGGGCGGAGCGTGTTGAGGCAATCAACGCGCTGGTTGACGAACTTTCACAGCCCACCGTGGATATGGGCCGCGTGATCGGCGCCGTGGCGATGGGCGATCTTTCGCAAGCCATGCCGCTGGAAGCGCAAGGCCGCTCGCTCCAAGGCGAATACCTGCGGTCTGCGAAATTGGTCAACGGCATGGTGGGACAACTCCGCGCATTTTCGGTGGAAGTGATTCGTGTGGCTCGTGAAGTCGGTACCGACGGCAAACTCGGCGGCCAGGCGAAGGTCAAAGGTGTTTCCGGGGTTTGGAAAGAACTAACCGAGTCGGTGAACCAAATGGCCGGCAATCTCACGGCTCAAGTTCGCAACATCGCCGACGTCACCATCGCTGTGGCCAAGGGCGATCTCTCGCGCAAAATCACGGTCGATGTTCGCGGCGAAATTCTTCAACTGAAGGAAGCCATCAATGTAATGGTGGATCAACTACGCTCGTTCGCGGCGGAAGTGACGCGCGTGGCCCGCGAAGTCGGCACCGAAGGCAAACTGGGTGGCCAAGCCGTCGTGCCCGGCGTGGCCGGCACATGGAAGGATCTTACGGACTCGGTGAACGCGATGGCGTCGAACCTTACCGCGCAGGTGCGCAATATCGCCGGCGTGACCACGGCCGTCGCGCGCGGCGATCTTTCGCGCAAAATCACCGTCGACGTGAAGGGCGAAATCCTGGAGTTGAAGGAAACGATCAACACCATGGTCGACCGTCTCAACGCGTTCGCGTCCGAAGTGAGCCGCGTGGCGCGCGAGGTCGGCACCGAAGGCAAGCTCGGCGGGCAGGCCGTCGTGCCCGGCGTCGCCGGTACTTGGAAAGATCTTACCGACAATACCAATTTGATGGCCGCGAATCTCACCGGCCAGGTGCGTAACATCGCCGAAGTAACGACGGCCGTCGCGCGCGGCGACCTCTCGCGCAAGATCACCGTCGACGTGAAGGGCGAAATCCTGGAGCTGAAAGACACGATCAACACGATGGTCGATCAACTCAATGGCTTCGCCTCGGAAGTGAGTCGCGTGGCGCGCGAAGTCGGCACCGAGGGAAAACTTGGCGGTCAAGCGCAAGTCTCCGGCGTCGCCGGTACTTGGAAAGACCTTACCGACAACGTAAACTCGATGGCGAACAACCTGACCGCGCAGGTGCGCAACATCGCCGACGTGACCACGGCGGTCGCGCGCGGCGATCTTTCGCGCAAAATCACCGTCGACGTGAAGGGCGAAATCTTGGAGTTGAAAAACACGATCAACACGATGGTCGATCAGCTCAACGGTTTCGCGGCTGAAGTGACGCGTGTGGCCCGCGAGGTTGGCACCGAAGGTAAACTCGGTGGACAAGCGCTCGTGCTCGGCGTGGCCGGCACGTGGAAAGATTTGACCGATTCGGTGAACGCGATGGCGACGAACATTACGGCGCAGGTGCGCAACATAGCCGAAGTAACGACCGCTGTCGCTCGCGGCGACCTCTCGCGCAAAATCACCGTCGATGTGAAAGGCGAAATCTTGGAGCTGAAAAACACGATCAACACCATGGTCGACCAGCTCAATGCCTTCGCCTCCGAAGTGAGCCGCGTGGCGCGCGAAGTCGGCACCGAGGGCAAACTCGGCGGCCAGGCTCAAGTGCAAGGTGTCGCGGGCACGTGGGAAGATTTGACCGATAACGTGAATTCGATGGCGAACAACCTGACGACGCAGGTGCGCAACATCGCCGACGTCACCACCGCCGTCGCGCGCGGCGACCTTTCGCGCAAGATCACGGTCGACGTTCGCGGCGAAATCCTGGAGCTGAAAAACACGATCAACACCATGGTCGACCAGCTGAACGGCTTCGCGTCGGAAGTGAGCCGCGTGGCCCGCGAAGTCGGTACCGAGGGAATTCTCGGTGGCCAGGCGCAGGTGTCCGGCGTGGCCGGTACTTGGAAAGACCTTACCGACAACGTGAATTCGATGGCGAACAACCTGACGTCGCAGGTGCGCAACATCGCCGACGTCACCACAGCCGTTGCGCGCGGTGACCTTTCGCGCAAAATTACCGTCGATGTTCGCGGCGAAATTCTACAACTAAAAGAAACCGTCAATACGATGGTCGAACAGCTCCGCGCGTTCGCATCGGAAGTGACACGCGTCGCGCGCGAAGTCGGCACCGAAGGCAAACTCGGTGGTCAGGCGATCGTTCCCGGCGTCGCCGGTACGTGGAAGGACTTGACCGACTCCGTCAACGTCATGGTGGTAAACCTCACCGATCAGGTTTCCGGTATTGTGAAAGTGGTGACAGCCGTCGCGAACGGAAACTTGCGTCAGAAGCTCACCGTCGAAGCGAAAGGCGAAGTCGCGAGTCTGGCCGAAACCATCAACAACATGACGGATACGCTGGCGATTTTCGCCGAGCAGGTCACCAACGTCGCTCGTGAAGTCGGTGTCGAAGGTCGTCTTGGCGGTCAAGCGCACGTGCCCGGTGCCGCCGGTACTTGGAAAGATCTCACCGGCAACGTCAATTTGCTCGCGGCCAATTTGACCACGCAGGTGCGCGCGATCGCCGACGTCGCCACCGCGGTGACCAAGGGCGATCTTACGCGTTCCATTCAGGTCAACGCGCGCGGCGAGGTCGCCGAACTGAAGGACAACATCAACACGATGATCGCGAACCTGCGCGCGACGACCGAAACCAATCGCGAGCAGGATTGGTTGAAGACCAATCTCGCGAAATTCACCCGCATGCTGCAGGGCCAGCGCGATCTGTTCACCGTTGGCAAGATGTTGCTTTCCCAACTCGTGCCGCTGGTCGATGCGCAACAAGGCACGATCTACCAAATGGACGACTCCGATATCGAGAGCCCTTCCCTGCGGTTGCTCGCCAGCTACGCCTCCCGTCCGGGCCAGCCGGAGCGTATTAGTCTTGGTGAAGGGTTAGTGGGGCAGTGCGCGGTGGAGCGTCAGCGCATTTTGCTCTCCCATGTTCCGAGCGAATACAGCCGCATCCATTCCAGCCTGGGCGACGCGATTCCCATCAACATTGTCGTGCTCCCCGTATTGTTCGAAGGCCAGGTCAAGGCTGTCATCGAACTCGCCTCCCTCCACGTTTTCAACGTCACCCACATTTCGTTCCTCGAACAGTTGACTCAATCCATCGGCGTCGTGCTCAACACGATCGAGGCGACGATGCGGACCGAAGGATTGCTGCAACAGTCCCAGCAGCTCACGGTGGAATTGCAGTCGCAGCAAAAAGAGTTGCAACAGACCAACGAGCAACTTGCCCAGAAGGCGCGTCAGCTCGCCGAGCAAAACGCCGAGGTCGAACGCAAGAATCGCGAAGTCGAACAGGCCCGCCGCGCGCTCGAAGAGCAGGCGGCCGAACTTGCGCTCACCTCCAAATACAAGTCCGAATTCCTCGCCAACATGTCGCACGAATTGCGCACACCGCTCAATTCGATCCTCATCCTCGGGCAGCAACTCGCCGAAAATGGCGCGGGCAACCTGCTGCCGAAACAGGTGGAGTGCGCGCGTAACATCCATTCGTCCGGCTCGGACTTGCTCAACCTGATCACCGACATTCTCGATCTCTCCAAGATTGAATCGGGAACGGTCACCGTCGATGCCGAAGAAGTCAGTTTCTCCTCGTTGCGCGATGCCGTTGAACGCAACTTCCGGCATATCGCGGACACGAAGAATCTGCCGTTCAACGTGGACTTTTCACCTGCTCTGCCCCGAATCATCACCACTGATCCAAAACGTCTGCAGCAGATTTTGAAGAATCTCTTGTCGAACGCCTTTAAGTTCACCGCCCAGGGTTACGTCACGGTGAAAGTGCATCCCGCGCAAGAAGGTTGGACGACGGGCCATCCCATCCTGGCCCGCGCTACGCAAGTGGTCGCGTTTTCGATCACCGACACCGGTATCGGCATCGCGCCGGAAAAACAAAAATTGATCTTCGAAGCGTTTCAGCAAGCCGACGCAGGCACCAGCCGCAAGTACGGCGGTACCGGACTCGGTCTCGCGATTTCACGCGAACTGGCCACGCTGCTCGGCGGCGAGATCCGTCTGAACAGCATTCCGAACGTGGGCAGCACGTTCACGCTTTATCTGCCTTTGCTCTATCTCGAACCCCCTTCCGAGATCACGCGCATCACTCACCAACCAGTCGCCATCCCCCACTTCCGGGAGGAAATTGTCCCGGACGATCGCGAAAGCGTTCAAGAGGGTGATCGAACTCTGCTGATCGTCGAGGACGATCCGCACTACGCGCGCGTTCTGCTCGGACTCGCCCGCGAACGAGGCTTCAAGGGCATCGTCGCCACCCGCGGCACGTCCGCCCTCACCCTCGCCCGACAGTTCCAACCCACGGCCGTCACCCTGGACGTCGTTCTCCCCGACATGCTCGGCTGGACCGTACTCAACAACTTAAAGCTCAACACTTCGACCCGCCACATTCCTGTCCACATCATATCTGTTGAAGAGGAACGTTCGCACGCACTGACGCGCGGAGCCTTTTCCTACACGGTAAAACCCGCGACCGTTGAGGGCTTGGACCGCTGTTTCGACCGCATCAAGCGGTTTGTCGATTCCAGTCCCAAACGCTTGCTCGTGGTGGAAGACAACGACATCGAGCGCCAGAGCATCGTCGACTTCCTCAGTCACGACGACATCGAGATCGCGACGGCTTCCACCGGCGCCGAGGCTCTGGAAAAACTTTTCGACCGGCCGTTCGACTGTTGTGTCTTGGATCTTCGACTACCGGATATTAGCGGGTTTGACCTGCTGGACAAACTTCAAGCCGAACCAACGCTGCGAGAAATTCCCATCGTCGTGCTGACGGGCAAGGACCTCAGTCACGAAGAGGACGAACGACTGAAAGCCACCGCCAAAAGCGTCCTCATCAAAGGCGTGCAGTCTCCCGAAAGGCTCTTTGACGAAACGGCGCTGTTCCTCCACCGCGTGGTCACGGCATTGCCTCCAACCAAACAAAAGATGCTGGAGCATCTCCACATTTCCAATGAGATGCTGCGGGGAAACAAAGTGCTCATCGTAGACGACGACGCGCGAAATATTTTCGCACTCACGACCCTGCTGGAGGATCACGAAATGGAAGTGATCAGCACCACCAACGGCCGGGAAGCCATCGAAATCATTCAAAAGCAGCCTGATGTCAGCGTGGTGCTCATGGATATCATGATGCCCGAAATGGATGGCTACCAGACCATGACTGAAATGCGGAAATATCCGCAGGCCCACACTCTTCCGATACTAGCGCTCACCGCCAAAGCCATGAAAGGCGACCGTGATAAATGCCTCGCGGCCGGAGCTTCCGACTACATTGCCAAACCGGTTAATACCGACGAGCTCCTTTCCCTTCTTCGGGTCTGGCTCCATCGCTGACGGCTGTTGCCTCGTTCATGAATGCTTCAACCAAAGATCTCTCCGATCCCGTGCGGACTGGTCCGGTCGAGCAAACGGGTTTTGATGAATCGCAGGAAAAGAAGCCGGTCATGGCCGATGCGCCTGTCAATATTCTCCTCGTCGACGACGACGGTCGAAATCTCGACGTCCTGGAAAGCGTTCTGGAGTCCCCGGCCTACAATCTCGTGCGGGCGTTGAGCGCCGACCGTGCGCTGATGCAGCTGATTCAGGGCGATTTCGCCGTGATCGTGATGGACATCCAGATGCCCCAGATGAGCGGCATCGAACTGGCGCACCTCATCAAACAGCGGAAACGCACGCAGCATATTCCGATCATTTTCCTAACTGCCTACTATCAGGAGGACAACCACGTCCTGGCGGGTTACGGCACCGGTGCGGTCGACTACCTGATAAAGCCGCTCAACCCCCAGATTCTCAAATCCAAGATCTCCGTTTTCGCGGATCTCTATCGCAAAACCCGCGCGCTGGCGGCCGCAAACCGCTCGCTGGAGCTCGAAGTCGCGCAACGGCAGCAAGCGGAGGAAGCGCTGCGTTGCGCCAACAACGAACTCGAATCCCGAGTCGAAGCGCGCACGGTCGAACTGCTTAATATCAACAATGAACTGCGCGAGCGGGAAAAGACGCTGATCGAACGTGAAGCCCAGCTTCGCCTCGTCACCGACCATGCCCCGGTCTTCATCGTGCAACTGGATCGTGCGCACCAATTCAAATTCGTGAATCGCACCTACGCCAGTTGCTTCAAAGCCGAACCAGAGCAGATGATTGGAAAACATTTTTCGGAAATTCTGGGACAAGAGCCGTACGAAACCATTCGCCCTCACGTCGATGCGGCGCTGGGCGGCCAGAGTGTGGAGTTTGAAGTCGAGATTCCGTTCGCCTCTTCGGGCGTTCGGTGGCTGCACGTCGTTCACGAACCAGAACGCACGCCCCAAGGCGAGATCGTGGGCATTGTCGCGGTGATCAACGACATCACGGAGCGCAAAAGCACGGAGAACGAAATTGTTCGCGCCCGGGATCGTGCAATGGCCGCCTCGCGCGCCAAAGACGAATTTCTCGCGCGGCTTTCCCACGAACTGCGCACGCCGCTCAACCCGGTGCTGCTCGTCGCGAGCGAAGCGGCGCAAAATCCCGCGCTCCCATCTCAGATACGGGCTGATTTCGAGGTGATAGCACAGAACGTAGCGCTTGAAGCGCGGCTGATTGACGACCTCCTCGACCTTACGAGCATCCTGCACGGGAAAGTGGCCCTCACCTGCCGGCCACTGGATGTGCACACGATTCTCGAAGACTCGCTCAAGATGGTGCGCGCCGACATCATCAGGAAAAACCTATCCATCACGCTAGATCTAAAAGCGGCGCGCCGGACCGTGTTCTGCGACGAAGTGCGCATGAAACAGGTTTTCTGGAATATCCTGAAAAATGCGGTTAAATTCACTCCCGAAGGCGGAGCGGTGAAGGTGGCGACTTTGATCGATGAAGAAGGCGCCAACCTTTCAATCCAGATCGCCGACTCCGGAATTGGCATGACGGAGGATGAGATCAAACGTGTTTTTGTCGCGTTCTCCCAAGGAGACCACGCGGGCGGCGGCACCTCGCATCGGTTCGGCGGTTTGGGCCTGGGGTTGGCGATTTCACGTTTGTTGGTGGATTTGCACTCGGGAACTATTCGCGCCACCAGCGCGGGTCGAAATGGCGGATCCACCTTCCATATCCAATTTCCGCTGCACAACGAGACGCAGCGTTCTGAAGATCCGCCGACACGTCCGGCGTCTTCGAGCCAGGCCGTTACTACGACTCATTCCTCTGCGGGCGCACCGATGCGACGCATTCTGCTCGTTGAAGATCACAAACCGACGCGCAACACGCTGGCCCTTTTGTTGCAGCGCCGGCATTACGACGTTGTCACTGCCGATTGTTTCGCGGCGGCGCGGGCGGTCGCCGAACGCGAGGTGTTTGATTTGCTGATCTCCGATATCGGGCTGCCCGATGGCAACGGTTGTGATTTAATGTCCGAACTGCGCGATCGCTGTGGACTTCGCGGCATCGCCATCACCGGATACGGCATGGAGGAAGATGTGCGCAAAGGCCGCCTCGCAGGATTTTGCGCGCACTTGACCAAACCCGTCAGCGTGGAAGCCCTCGATCAAGCTCTGCAATCCCTCGCAGCTCCGCGCTAGAGCACATACAATAAAACTGTAGCCGCAAATCGGTGCTATGAATCGAGCTGTCTTCGTAGGGGCGCAGTCTTGCTGCGCCCTTTCTGTAGCGAAGCCCAACCGGGTGCAGCAAAACTACGCCCCTACAGCCGGAGTTGTGCGGCTATGGCATTTTTTAAAATGCTCTAAAGGCCCGCAGCCGATTTTCGAGACGATTGCTTCAAACATGGCGCCGCTGGAGTAGAAAAAATTATTTCGCGCCAACTAACGCCAGCATCAATCGCGAGCGGGTTGTCACCCCGGCTTTTTTAAACATGCGGTGGAGATGAAACTTCACGGATTCCACCGATTTTCCAAGCTCGCTCGCGATCTCCTGATTGCTCATTCCCTCTCGCACGAGGTTGGCAACTTGACGCTCGGCCGTGGTTAGCGAGTCCACCACCGAGGTCGTCGCATCGCACGTGCCAGTGGACTGCCGTTCGAACTGCACGATAAAATTCGGCAACGCCGTTCCGACCAGGCTCGCCCCGCATAGACGCACCGTCGCGTAGTGCGCCGGTACCGTCGGGTGACGCACCAGATGAGTTTTCCGCAAACGCCCCGCGCCGGGTTTTTCAATCCATTCATCGCGCAGCCGCTCGCAGGTGGCCAAAATATCCGTCGGCAACGCTTCCGGCCGGCGGCTGACTTTGAGCTGCCCGCGGCCGTCGTCTTTCCACGCCAGAATGGAGGTTTGCGACGCACGATTATGCCAAACCACCCTCAATCGGGAATCAAGCATCACCGTACCAAGGTGATAATTTCGCAGCGCCAGCGAAATCCCATCGAGGAGCACCCGCGAAAGCAAACGCTGGCAAAGCAGAGCCCAGGCGTTGTCGATGTAGCGGCGAAACGATTCCAATCGCTCCAGTTCGCCTTGTTCGAATTCTCGCGCGCCGGACAGGCGCAGCACCGAAAAAGCCAGGGTCATCGGATCCGCATGCTCGCCGATGAACAACAGCACGGCCTGGGCCGAACCAATTCGCTTCAGAATCTCGCAGCGATAACCTTCCAGTCCTTCTTCCGAGGAAAACCCCATGCCCGCGCGTACGACCAGGGCTTTTTCTCCAGAGCTAATTTCGCGGCGGATTTCCTGGAACAGCTCGGCTTTGCGCTGGACGAACGGCGCTTCCCAAGTCCGCTCACGGGAATCGTGCGCCACAAAACCGCCGCCCGCCGATCTGCGCCGCAATGCGATGGAAAAATCGCCCAATTGCTCGGAGTTCAAGAGTTCCTGAGCCGCGGTGACAAAACTCACGGCACTGTTCGCCACATAAAGCTTTAACACCTGGCTCAGAACGCGGCTTTCGGAAAGAGCGACGGAATTTTGGGCCACAGATCTCATGCGCGCCCCACTCCACGGAAATTATATATAATACAAAAAATCACTAATAACATAAGTTATAAACTATATTCGAAAGCAGACCTAATGTGTCCGAACCTGCGCGGGCAAAATCTAACCTAAAGTTAGGAAGACCCGCGCCACGTTCAAGTATAGTATTTGGTTTATTATATATGTAATCGAATTGCATAAATACAGGAGCCGATTTCGTGTTAGGAAATTGCATTAACGAATTCGGGTGGGACCTATATTAATATTAGTTCTTGGATTTCAAAATCATATCACTTCGAAAACGCAGGATTTCGTTTTTCACCCCCGCTCGTCAGCGACGTATCATGTTTTGTCCGCATCACAAATCAACACATCACATCACAAATGCTCCTTCGAGCCTTCAGGTAGGAATCCGTTTTTTCAAACCAGCGTGAGGTTTTAGTTTTTTCACTTCCCCCGGTCGCAAGTGGCTTAGTCGGCATGAATCTGATTGCTGACATCGGTCCTTCGGAATCACAGCCGGCTTCATCGGAGGAATTTTCTCTGACCTGCGCCTAATAGACAAATGGCCAATTACCTCGCCATACACTCTTTCTGCCAATCGCTCTGCGATTATCTTTCGCAACGGTACGCAACTTACGTGCCGCCGCCCGGTGTCCCCGCTCTGCCGAAGGCCACCTTTACCGTCCTCAGTTCCTCGAAGTTTAGTTCCAACGATAACGTCCAGGAGGAATCCAGTTCCACGGTTTCACTTTTTTTGCATCGCGTCTCGATCAACAACCATTTGCGCAACTCCCGCGCGGGCGGCGCTACCGGGCCGCTAGGACTCGATCTGCATTTTCTCCTGACGATCTGGGCCGACAAAGCCGACGAGGAACACATCCTGCTCGCTTGGACGATGCATGAACTGCATCGCCATGCCTTTCTCGATACGAGTTCGCTCAGTGCCGACGCCCACTGGGCGGTCGACGAACAGGTTAACATCGCTCCGGGCGAACTTCCGCCGGAAGAGATGGCTCGCATTTGGGAGGCGTCGCATCGCGGTTACCGTCTCAGTTATCCGTTTGTCGCGCGAGTCATTCGCATCAGCGACGATCCCGCCGTCTCCACCACACCTGTCGTGGCTACGCGTTTTAGTTACACCGACAATCTCAAGGAGACGGTGCCATGATCAAGGAACGCATCGATACTCGTATACTTGGAGCGGTGCGTTGGGTTGATGCCGTCACGCTCGCGCCGATTCCCTATCCTCTTGTCGCCACTGGCGCGCAGCTTCGCTTCACGCGCAATCTCAGCGGACTCTGCGTTATCACGCACGCCGACGGGCTCGAGAAATACACGCCGACTTTTAAGCTCACCGATCTTTTACCCGCCGATGTTGTCACCACGGGTTCGCTTGGCCGTTCCGGGCAGGTTGAAGATCCGTCCGGAAATTATTTGCCGACGAAATTCACGCTCAGTCTTCCGCGCGATCCGAGCCCGGCTCTGGTAGGTCCCAACAACGACCAGCGTCCGCCCAATTCGCTTTTCAGCCCGTTTGAAATTGGACTCCTGCCCTCGCCCACTTCGCGGGTCGCGCCGGGTTTCGCTCAGGTTCGCGTGCTCATTCTCGACAACGCTTCGAACCCAATTCGCAACGCCCTCGCCCGCGTCATGGCGACAGCCGACGACGCGCTCCTTGGCTGCGGCCTTTCCGATCAGCGGGGAGAAGCCCTCGTCGCCATTCCCGGCCTCAAACATTTCGCGCCCGGCGACACCGAAGACGAAGTCGTCAGCGTCGTGACCGAAGCCAGGCTCGAAATCATTTTGCCGCCGAATACCGAACCAATTGTCGACTGGACGGCGTTGCGCGACGCGACAGTCGCCGCCGGCAACACCGATCCCGAACTTCTGCACCTAAAACCCGGCGCATCCTACAGCCGCCACTATCCCTTTACGACCTAAGGCCACTGGCCCCGGCCGTCACCTCCAACATTAACCCAACATAATCATGCCAGAATACCTAGCGCCCGGAGTGTTCGTTGAAGAGACAAGCTTCCGGAGCAAATCCATCGAAGGAGTAAGCACCAGCACCACCGCGTTTGTCGGGCCCACCCGTCGTGGTCCCGTTAACGAGATTCCTGAACTCCTCACCAGCTTCGCAGACTTCGAGCGCATCTACGGTGGTGTGGATGATCTCGGCAGCGGCTCGACCGCCAAAACCAACTATCTCGCCCACGCGGTCACGGCCTATTTCAACGAAGGTGGCGCTCGCCTCTATGTGGCCCGCGCCTTCCCGATCACCGGCACGCTCACCGAACCGGATCCGTTTGCCACGAGCCCCAGCGCGGGCACCCCGGCCAAGGCCTACGCCACCGTGGTGATTCCCGCTTCGGGTTCGGGCAGTTCCGCGGTGCCTGCAGCCAATGTCGGTCACTTCCAAGCGCGCTTTCCTGGTGCAGCCTACAATGGGAAAATCACCGTCGTCCAACGTGCCGCTTTGTCTTCGGTGGACGCGGCTAAAAAAGCCATCGACGGCAGCTTGTTCCGTGTGACGGTGACGACTGGTTCTGGTAGCAGCGCCACCACCACTGTCACTTTTTTCACAAAGAAAGGTGCGGTTTTCACCGGCGCGTCCTCCTCCGATGCATTCCCCAGCGCCGATGCGGCCGGCACGGCGATCGAGCTCCTGACTCTTGACGTGATCACGGAGGACGATCGTGGCGAACCACTTGGTACCTACGAAGGCCTCGGTTACCATCCCGATCACAAGCTCTACATCGGCTGGGTGCTCGCCATCGACCAAAACAAGCGCGCCGACCATCTCTCCACTTCGTTTGCGTTCAAGCCGGCATCGACCAGCATCACGGCGTTTCAGCTGCAAAAAGTTTTCGAGCCCGCCAGTGGCACGACGTCGAAGACCTTTACCTTGGCCAATGGAACCGAGCCGACTTACACGAAAAACGATTTCGACGCCGCGCTTTCGATCATCGAGGGCATCGACGATGTCTCCATCGTGGCCGCGCCCGGACATACCACGATCGATACCGCCATTGCCAATTCGCTTGTCACGCACGCCGAGAAGCGTCGCTCCTATCGGATCGCCGTCCTGGAAACGCCGAAGAGCCTGCTGCCGACCGGCGCCCGCGACTATAAGGCCAAGATCGATTCGAAGTACGCCGCGCTCTATTATCCATGGGTCGTTGCGCCGAACCCTAACTTTGATCCAAACAACCAGAACACGGATGCTGAGGTCGTTCTCCCGCCTTCCGGTTTCGTTTGCGGCATCTATGCCCGTAACGACATCGAGCGCGGCGTGCACAAGGCTCCCGCCAACGAAGTCGTTCGCACCGCCTTGCGCTTCGAACGCCTCGTCAACACCGGGGAACAGGAAATTCTCAATCCTGCCGGTGTGAATTGCCTGCGCTACTTCGCCGGCCGCGGCAATCGCGTCTGGGGCGCCCGCACCACGTCGTCCGACCCCGAGTGGAAGTACGTCAATATTCGCCGCTACTTCAATTACCTAGAGCACTCCATCGACGTCGGCACGCAATGGGCGGTCTTCGAGGGTAACGGCGAACGTCTCTGGTCCAACGTCCGCGATACGGTCACGGGTTTTCTTTTCAACGAATGGGTCAACGGCGCCCTTCTCGGCGACAAGCCCGAGCAGGCCTTCTTCGTGAAATGCGACCGTTCCACCATGACCCAAAACGACCTCGATAACGGCCGTCTCATCTGCCTCATCGGCGTCGCGGCGATCAAGCCCGCTGAATTCGTCATCTTCCGCATCGGCCAAAAGACCGCCGATGCCCGTTCCTAAACTAATCGCTTTAACCAAAGGTAAACCATGCCTCGCAGCACTCCCTACGGCGCCTTCAACTTCTCCGTAAACCTCAATTCCCCCGGCGTCGATCCGGCCTCCGAGCTCGGCGGCTTTTCCGACGTCTCCGGCCTCGTCACTGAATCGGTCGTTGCCGAATATCGCAACGGCAACGCCAAGGAAAACCACGTCAAAAAAATCCCGCTGATGCACAAGGTGGGCGACGTCACGCTCAAACGCGGCGTCGTCGACTCGACCGAATTCTTTGCGTGGATCAAGGACACGCGTGAAAAGGGCTACTCCTCCAAACGCGATGTCGTCATCACGCTTCGCGACGAGACCGGCGCCGATGTCCGCAAATGGAAACTCCAAAGCGTACTCCCGCTCAAATACACCGGCCCAACTCTCGCCGGTAAAGGTGGCGATGTCGCGATGGAGGAACTCGTCCTCTCCTCCGAAGGCATGGTGATCGAGTAAGTCCGCACTCTGTCATGTCAGGCCTCCTCTTCAAGGACGCGCAGCCTGCTGCGACGTCGTCGCCAAATCGCGCCGACGTCGTCTGCTTCATCGGCTTCGTCGGGCGCCGTGCCACGCCGCTATCCTCGCGCCTCAAGTCCTGGCTTCAGGACCAAGGCTGGCGGCCGCGCGGCACGCTCGTGCCCGACTTCGATCCGTTGTTCAACACGCCCGTTCCGCTGGAGAGTTTTGAGGCCTTTGATCGCCTGTTCGAATGGGAAACACGCCCGCCCCAACCGCATGCGTTTTCCTACACAACGTGGTTAGGCGCCGCCGTGCGCTCATTCTTCCGTCAAGGTGGCGCACGCTGTCACGTTGTGCGTATCGACAATCCGGTTACGTACAAAACCCTCGCCATCTCGGCTTCAGCCGCGGAGAAAGCGGCTTTTGTGGCCAGCCAGCAGGTTCGTCTCAACCAGTTGCTTCCCGGATTTGTCGGCGGCACTGAGACTCCGACTCCCGCGGATCCTGCAACGTGGAAAGGCCTCGGCGTTCTCCTCGGTCTCGACGAAGCCGCCTTCGTCTGCCTGCCCGATTTGCCCGAACTCGTTGCGGACACAGCGCTCGAACCCGCGGGCCTCGCGCCGGTCGAGCCGGGTCCGGAGGTTTTTGTCGACTACACGCCGGAAGTTGTCCTGCCGAAGGACGAGGTTCGTCAGATTTCCTCGTCACCGGCCTGCACCGAAGCTGGTTATCTCACGTGGCGCCGTGCGGTCCGTTACGCTGCAAGCTTCATCCGCGACCGACGCCGCGATGTCGAATTGGTTTTGACGCTCCCGCTGCCATCGCCCGATCTCACGCGCAATTACACGAGCAATCTCGATCTCGCCAGTGGCGTGCTTGGGCTCGGAAAAACGCTCGACGAAAACGATGGCATCGCCAGCGCATTTCTTCAGCTGGCTTACCCTTGGGTGTTGACGCCCGGCGCCGAGGCGCTACCTGGCGGACTCGAACCACCCGACGGCGTCTTTTCCGGCGTGCTCGCCCGCGCCATTCCTGAACTCGGGATCGCCCACAGCGTAGGCCGTCAGTTTCTCCATGGAGTCCATGGCTTCGAACCCAAACTCACCGGTTCCGATTTGGAATTGGACACGCCGAAAACTGGAGCCCCCGCTTTGATCTATCGCGTCTCGCTGCTTGGCCAGACGCCCGACGGCAATCGAGTCCTTTCCGACGTCACCACGAGCAAAAGCGAAACCCATCGTCCCGCTCCAGTCGGACGGCTCACTGCCGCGATCCTGCGCACCTCGCGCCACCTTGGCGAAAGCGTCACTTTTGAGCCCGCTGGCACGGCGCTTTGGGAAAAAATTCGCGCTCAACTGGAGCGTTTGCTTGGCGACTTCTATGCCGCCGGAGCGCTGCTCGGCACGTCGACCGAGGAGGCGTATTCAGTTCGTTGCGACGAATCCACTACGAACCAAAACGACATCGACAACGGCCGTGTGATCGCGGAGGTCCGTTTCGCGCCGGCTCATCCCGTTGGGCTCATCACGGTCATTCTTTCTCTCCGCGAAGGCACTGTCACCGCCGTCGGCTCACCCGCCTGATCATCATGCCTGACTTTGAAACACCGCCTGTTGGAAATTTCCGCTACGAACTGGTTTTCTCCGAGAACCGTTTGAAAAGCGACGGCGCCCTGCCCAACAGCGAAAAAGGCGTGGCTGGTGGCGCGTTCGCCGAATGCAGCGGCCTTGAGGCAACCATGGAACCCAAGGTGATCAAGGAAGGCGGTCTTAATTACGGAACGCATCAGCGCGTGGGCACCGTTTCTTTCGCCACGGTTATTCTCCGTCGCGGAATGACCACCAACACCGACCTCTGGAAATGGTTTCTCAAGGTCACGCTTTCCGGCGCCTACACCCACCGCATGGACGTGAAAATCCGTCACCTCGATTTTGATGGGACAACGGTTATCCGCACGTGGCAACTCGACCGGGCTTTACCCGTGAAATTCAAATCCTCCGACCTGAACGCCAAGAGCGGAGAAATCGCCATCGAAGAGCTTCATCTCGTTCACGAGGGCCTCGGCACTCCAATAAGCCATGATCGCTGTCCCTAACACCGTAAAAGCAAAGTTCTCCTACAACAGTTCTGCGGGAGCGCAGAGCTTCGACGTTAATTTTAATCCCTCCTCGCTCGACTATACCATTACCGCGAACAGTCAGGGCGACGGCGGCCATGCGCAGCAAACCACCGGTTCGGCCAGCGCGAAGCTCAACATGGAGCTCATCTTCGACACCACCGACACCGGTGACGATGTCCGCTCCAAGACCAACAAGGTCGAGCTCATGCTCCAGACCAGTCCCGGCACCGGCGATAACCCTCCGCCGCAAGTTCTAAGCGAAGTCACCTTCGAATGGGGCGCGTTTCATTTCATCGGCATCGTCGACTCGTTCAAGCAGACGATGGATTTCTTTTCGCCCAACGGCATTCCGCTGCGCGCCGTTGTCACGCTTTCGATGGCGCAAAACGCCTATAAATTCGACCAGCAGGGCTCCGGCCAAACCGCCAACGTTGATCAAACTCTCGACGTTGCCGGTGGAAGCCCTTCCGACCTCGCCGCCGCTGCTGGCGATCCAACCGGCGCCCGCGGCATCGCCAGCGCCAATGGACTCGAAAGCCTTCGTGCCGGAGTTTCGGGCGGCATCTCCGTTGGCGGTGGCGTCTCGATCGGTGCCGCCGCCTCATTCTCCGCTGGGGCCAGCGCCAACGCCGGCCTTGGTGCTGGCCTTGGGTTCGGTGCCTCGGCTGGAGCTGGCGTTGGCCTCTCAACCGGTGCAGGCATTTCCGCCGGTGTTTCCGCGAGCGCCGGCGCCTTCAGTGAACTCCACACCGAAGCCACCGCCGTCGGGGGAAAATATCTCGACGCCTCGCGTTTGCTTGCGACGGCTTCCGCCCCCGGCGTCGCTCCCGGTGCGCTTTTCGATGTCACCGGCAAAGCTATTGCCCAAAGTTCCAGCACCTTTAAAGCCGAAGTCGGCGCCACCAGCGGGCTTCGCTTCGACGACAATTAACCATGGCCATCATTTTCGACGAAGTCTCAGCGGAAATCGCTCCGCCTGTTCCCACCACCGGCGCCGCCGACCGGCAGGGTGATGCGAACGTGCCTCCCACCGATCCACAAGCCGTCTTGCGCGAACTCCAACGTATCGCCGAACGGGCCGCCCGTTTGAACGCTGATTAAGCCGCCATGCCTCCTCCTGCCGATACCGAACGCACCTACGTCGCCAATCCGACCGTCCGACTCGACGGTCAGGAAAACGAACGCATGGCGGCGCTCATCACCTCCATGGTGATGAACGAACAGGAGGGCGGGCTCTCTTCGCTCGAGCTTCGACTCACCAACTCCGCGTCGCTCCGCGGGGGCGGTGCTGAATACGCCTTCGACGTCGGTGGCGAACTGGCTTTTGGCGCCGAGATCGTCATTGGCGCCGGCGACACTGCGGCGCCTGTCGAAATTTTCCGCGGCATCGTCACAGGGCTGGAAGGCATTTTCAACAAGGAGACTCCGCCGGAAATCATCGTTCTTGCCGAAGACGCCCTGCAAAAAGCCCGCTGCAAACGCCGAACCAAAGTCTACGAAGACCAGTCGCTCGCCGATATCGCCCGCGCCATCGCAGGCGACCATGGTCTCACGCCGCAGATCGACGGTCTCGATCAAAACTTCGGAACCCAGGTGCAGCTCAACGAAACCGACCTTGGTTTCCTTCGCCGCCTCATTGCACGAGTTGATGCCGATCTCCAGATCGTCGGCAACAATCTGCAAATTTCACCGCGTGCCAATGTCCGCCGCGGAGAACTCGAACTCGCCCTGGGCGGAGAACTCAGGGCCGCCCGTGTCCTCGCCGACCTTGCCCATCAAATCACGAAATCCACCGTGAAAGGTTGGGATGTATCCGGTGGTTCGGTCATGGATGGCGAGGGCGCGGAAAATGCCCTCGGCCCCGGCGAAGGCAAAAAAGGCGGCGAAACTCTGTCCGATGCTCTCGGGGACCGCACGCATCACAGCTGCCACCACTTCACTTTCAATCAGGACGAAGTCGACGCCGTCGCCACCACGGTCCGCAACCGCCGCGCCCGCCGCTTCCTTCGGGTGCAGGGCGAGACCACCGGCTCCCCCGCACTTCGGGTCGGTACGCATGTGAAGCTCACCGGCCTCAGTACTTGGTTTTCGAATACATTCTACGTCACGTCGGCGCGCCATCTCTTCGACCTGCGCTCCGGTTATCGCACCGAGTTTGAAGGTCAGTGCGCTTACCTCGGAGACACCTGACCCATGCCCGCCATCGATTTACATTCCGATCCGGTTCATGCCTGCCATCTCGCCAAGGTGGTCAGCGTGCAAGATCCCGACAGCCTGGCCCGCGTCAAAGTGAAGCTCCTCACGGTCGATGGCGACGGCGAGGCCGAGATTTGGGCGCGCGTCGCCGTTCCTTTTGCGGGTGCCGACCGCGGTGCGCTTTTCATCCCCGATGTCGACGACGAGGTGCTCGTCACTTTTCTCGCCGGCGATTCACGCTTCCCCGTCGTGATCGGCGGCCTGTGGAATGGCGCACAAAACCCGCCCGAGCAATTCAGCGGCGATCGCGTGGATCGGTGGACCATCACCGGCAAAGCCGGTACGCGCATAGCCATCGTCGAGGAAAGCGCCTCGTCGGCAAAAATCGAATTTTCCACGCCGAACGGCATCAAGGGCACGCTGACCGACGAAAGCGGCGGCAGTATTAAGTTTGAGGATACAGGCGGCAACAGCATCACCATCGACTCTCAGGGCATCGCGCTTCAGGCCGCCTCGAAGGTCAAGGTCACCGCCGGACAGGTCGAAGTTTCCGCCGGCATGGTGAAAGTGGACGCCGGCATGTCGAAATTTTCAGGCGTCGTGAAGTGCGATGTCCTTCAAGCCACAACGGTTATCGCTTCAACCTACACCCCGGGAGCCGGCAACATATGGTAAGCGTCGCCACAAAAGAAACTGACTGCGGCCACGAGGTCGAACTCCTCGGCGCCTGGCCCGTGCGTGGCGACGGCGCGCCTTCGATCATCGAGCGCAAAGACGAGGATTTTATCCCCGCTCTGCTTGAAGAACTCGCCGGCGAAAATCCGGCTTCGACGGTTCCAACCCATCGCCCCTCGGCGGACGGAAGCGTACTCCGTCTCTTCCAGCCCGTTCACCGTGTTTTCAACCTCGCGCTGCTTGAGGCCCATTGCACGACCTTCGGTACGCCGCGTCTCGACCCCCGCAAAATCGACTCCTCCGGGCTCGTCGTTCGCCGCATCCGCACCCAATCCGACGGCACTAAACGCTACGATGCTTGGTGTGCCACGAAGAGCCGTGTGACCGGCTGGGTCGAGCTTCCGCCCTTCGACAGCGACGATCACCGCCGCGATCCGGACCCCGCCCGTCGTCCACAGCCTCGATACACCGCCGATCCCGCTTTTGACCGACGCCAGTTTGGCAGCAGCGACCGCACCGCCGAGGAAACTACTTCACTTTTTATCGCGCCACCCGAAACAGTTGCCACCACCACGCGCACTTTGCTGTATGGTGTGATTCCCGTCACCAGTTCCTCCCGTGCCGGCGCGATGCCGAAAGGTGACGCACCTTCTGCCGCCGACTGGGCCGCCCACCTTTCGCTCCTTCTTCGCGCCAACGCGAGTCCTGTCTTGCTCTGGCCCACCGACACTGCCGGACAGCGCGCCGAAAATCTCGTCCGCGACGACGTCAAAAACAACCCCGTCCTCTACCCTGACGCTAGCATCAACCCCGGCGCCTCGCGTTTCATCCTCCTCGTTCGCCAGCTGGCGCAAGAATTCAGTCTGCTCCGTCCGCTCAATCCAACCACGGGCGACAAGCTGATCGAAAAACTCAACGCCCTCACGATCACGCTGGTCGACGGCACCTCGCGCCCGGCCGGCTCTTACCTCAACGATGCCGCCAAACTCTACCTCGACCAACCTGAACCATCGCTCACGCTACCACGTCCGGCGACGTGGCCTGCTGTTACCGACGCGCAGGCCAACGCGCTGTTCAATGTCCTTCAGGAAATCGCCGGCGAGACGGAGCTTTCGGTTTTCGCCGGGGAAAACGCCGGCGGGCGTTATGACGACGTCACCGCTCATTATGTCGTTCGCGCCTTCATCCGCGTGAAGCGTCCCTGCGATTGTCCGCCGGAAATCGTGTGGAGCCCCTATAGCGAGGAATTCACCATCGCTCCGTGGTTCGAATCCGGGCCGACGGGACCGGTGCCGGTGATTCTTCCGGATCTTACGCCTGATTTTTTCAAAAAAGCCCGTCCCAACGTCGCCTTCTCCGTGCCGGCGAAGCTGGCCAATTTTCTCAATCAGGATCCCAAGAAAATTCTCAAGGGCGAAGGCACCAACGGTTCGTCGCTCACCCTCGATTGGATCTGCGGTTTCAACATCCCGATCATCACCATCTGCGCGTTCATCGTGCTCAACATCATCCTGGGCCTGCTGAACATCATCTTTTTTTGGCTCCCCTTCGTGAAGATCTGCATCCCCTTCCCCCGTAAAAAATGAGCGTTCCTCCACCCATCGGTTGGCCTTTGCTTCCGCTCCCTGACGAGGGCGGGCAACTCAATTGGCCCACGCTCGAACAAAGCGTCGCGCAACAAATCCGCGTTATTCTTCAGACGCGTCCTGGCGAACAGCTCATGCGTCCGTTGTGGGGCGCCGGTCTGGAGAATTTTCTCCACGAGCCCAACACGCTCACCACGCATCGCCGTATTCGCGACGTCGTTGGTTCATCCCTCGCGCACTGGGAGCAGCGAATCATCGTGGACGATATCTCCGTCGCCGCGCCGCCCGACCAACCCGGTCAGGTCCGCGTGGAAATCGCTTACCGTCTCCGCCGCACCGGCGCCTCCAGCCGTCTCGGCCTAACCCTCGAACTCGGAGCCTGACCCGATGCCAATCCGCGTCCCATCTCTAGACGATCGCTCATTCAACAATCTGGTCGAGGAAGTCCTCGCGCGTGTTCCTGCCCATACACCGGAATGGACTAATCCGGTTCCCGGCGATCCCGGCCGCACGTTGGTCGAACTCTTCGCGTGGCTCACCGACACGCTGCTTTACCGCGTCAATCTGATTCCCGAGCGCCAGCGTCTGGCCTTTCTTCGTCTGCTCGGTGTGAAAATGCGCGCCGCTCGCGCCGCCCACACCGTTCTCTCGATCCAATTCGACGCGCCCGACAACACGAAGTCCCAATTTCTCCCGGCGCTCACGAAAATCAAAGGACCCGCCGGCTTCGAAATCCGTTCGGAAATCACCGTTCTTCCCATCGTGGGCGAACTTTACTGCAAACGCCCGCTGAACCCCGCGGAACTTGAGGAACTGTCTCCAAAGATCGCACAGCTTTCTCGTCTCTACCCAGTCGACATCAACAAACCTGCCGTTCCTTATCTCACCACGCCGGTTTTTCCCGACGGCAAAGCCGATCCCGCGGGCTTCGACCTGATTCAGAACACCGTCGACCAGGCTCTCTGGTACGCATTGCTCGTTCCCGCCGAACAAGCCGCCGACTTCGCCCCGATCCGAGATGCCGTCAAAACCACTCTCGGCAAAAGCAGCTCCGGCGGCCCGCAATATCTCAACGTCGCGTTCTCGCCGAAACTTTCCCTGCCGGCGTTTGCCGAAGACATCGGAGAACGTTCTCCCATTCCTTTCACTTGGGAACTGACCACTCCCGATCCAGCCAACCCCACTAAAGGGGTCGCCTATCTTCCACTCACCGTCGTCAGTGATACCACGCAGGGACTCACGACCGATGGTGTCATCCGCCTCACGCTGCCGTCGAAAGATTCCTTTTTCGCGCCGCCGAACAACGTTCGCGACGACACGGACGCTGGCACCGGCGACAAGCCTCCGCGTCTCGACGACGATACAAAATCCAACCGACTCGTCGCCTGGCTCCGTTTGCGTCCCGCCGTCGATCTCGACTCTCTCCCGATTGCCTGGAGCGGCATCAATGGCGTCGAAGCCGATCAACGCCAAACCACCGCCGGCCTGGTCGTTGGTCAGGGCACGGGCCAGCCCGATCAATCGCTCACATTGCCCAATGGCGGCATCGAGGAAGAAAGTTTTAGCCTCCAAGTCGAGGAAGCCGGCCTCGGTTATCGTCGCTGGAAACGCGTTGCCAGCCTGGCTCTCGCCGGCGTGCAGGAAGCCGTTTACGAACTCGATCCCGAAGCCGGCACCGTGCTTTTTGGCGACGGCGTACGTGGAAAAATTCCCGCCCGCGGCGCTCGTTTTCGCGTCGAGCTCATGCGTCTTGGCGGCGGTGAAGTGGGAAACCTGTCGGCTGGTTCGCTCGCTCAAGTTCAAGTATCGCCCGCCCCGGTTGCAAAATTGAAAGCGTTCCAACCGCTCGCGGCCACCGGTGGCCAAAATGCCGAATCGCTCGCCGAAGCCGAGAAGCGCATCCCCGCGCTTTTCCGCAATCGCGACCGTGCGGTCACCGCGGACGATTACGAAAAACTCGCCGCCACCACGCCCGGTGTCCGGGTTGGCCGCGTGGAAGTGTTGCCCAAATTCAAACCGCAGGAACGCCGCCCCGATGTCCCCGGTGTCGTCTCCGTCATGGCGCTGCCCTACCGCGCCGGTTTCGACGCGCCGTATCCCCGCGTGGACCGCCCGTTCATCGAGACTGTTTTTAAATATCTGTCCGACCGCAAACCTCTAGGAACCGAACTCTACGTTATCGGCTGCGAATACGTTCAACTCGCGATCTCGGTTGGCATCGACAATCCTGGCGGCCGGGAAGAAACCAACACCGCCGTCAAAGAGGCCTTGAAACGTTACCTCTTTTGTCTCGCTCCCGGCGGTCCGCAAGGCGGTGGCTGGCCCCTCGGCCGCGCGATCAAACGCCGTGAGCTCGAAATTGTGGTCTCGCGTGTCGAAGGCATTGAGGGCGTTTCCGGTCCAAATCTTTTCCTCCAGGTCGGCGGCGTTTGGCAGCGGCTCACCGCCACCAACGACAACGTCGAGATCACGCTTCAAGCTTGGCAACTGCCCGAACTGATCGGCGTCGTGGTCGCCGAGGGCGAAGCCCCGCTGGAGTTCAAACCGCCCGCGCCCACCAAAGCCAATGACGGCCTCGCCATCCCCGTCGTTCCCGAAATCTGCTGAGAATCACTGGCACCCAAACCATTCCTCATCTTCCCATAAGTCTCCTTTTCTTTCATGGACTCTAATGGTCAACGTTTCTGGCTTGCCCTCGGCGGCACCTCTTGGACACCGGATATCCCCGGCACCCTTGAGCTGCTGCCCGAGCATCTGCGGCTTGCCAGTCAGACCCAAAACATCGCCTATCCGGAAACGCCCGGCGATGCGGAGGACCGGCTGAAGCTCGTCCCGGGCGTGCGCGATACCTTCGGCACCCGGGCGTTCCTCGATGCCGACGGGCTGACCGTTCGCGCCACCGGCGCTTTTTCCGAACCTGAAGATACCGCCAGCAGTCCCGTTTTATTCACCGCCTCGACCGCCGTCACCGACCTCGCGCTCGGTTTTGACAATTTCCTGTACATCGCCACCGACGGCAAGATCCAGGTTCAGCCGCTGAGCGACCGCTATCCGACGCTCACCCTCGCGGCCACCGGTTTTGCCGCCTGGCGCATCGCCGCCGCTCCCGATGGCGGACTCTGGACTCTCGATCGCACGAACAAAAAAATTGCCCGCGTCTCCGGCCACCATTGGCCCAAGGCCCCGGCTTTCAGGGAGCCTCCGCCCACCGCGTTTCTGCCCACGCAGGAGAATCCCAATCCGCTCACGCTCAGGCTGATTCCCGATGGATGGCTCCTTGCGGGCGAAGATCCTGTCGCGCTCGCCTGCAGCCCGGAAGGGCGTCTCGGCATTCTTCTTTGGACCGCGTCCGGTCCGCAGGTTCGCCTGGTCGATGACTCCGGTCGCCCCGGGCCAACCGCCAGCCTCAAGCTCCTGCAAAAACCATTCTCTATCGCCTGGCTTTCCAACGACCGCTTTGCCGTGCTCGCGGCCGATGTCGCAGAGGCGATCGCATATTCGTGGCGCGAGGGCGAACTTTTTCCCAGCGGTGAAGTGTATCCACTTCGTGAACACGACGGCGGCCCGTTTCTGCACGGTACCGCAAGCACGGTTGAATACCTCTCCCGCCAGCCCACGGCTGAGTTGCCCTCCAACCTCCGGACACGGCCGCTGATTGCCTTGGCGCTCCCTTCTCTCGCGCGGAACGCCGCCGGCTCCCTCGCCACACCCTTCGATAGCGGCCTCGGTGACACTGCCTGGCACCGCCTGTACGTCGAAGCGCATTTGCCTCCCGGAACCGGTTTCACGATCTACGCCGCCGCGACCGATTCCAACCGCATTGAGGACGCGCCGACCGCCAATGACTGGTATCCGCATCATTTTGGCGCGGCCGAGCCCGCCAACCGCCACGAACCGCAAGCTGCCTGGGTGCCGCAGTCGTCGGAGCTTCCCGGCCAGCCCGGTTTCACCGATGAACCAATTGCCAGAAATAGAAACGGTTTGTTCACTGTGTTGCTTCAGCGCTCCAGCCGTCCTGTTCGCACTTTGCGCGGTCGTTTCCTCTATCTTCGCATCGAGCTTCGCGGCAATCTTCGCAACACCCCGTGCATTCACGCGCTCCGTGCCTATGGTCCGCGTTTCTCCTATCAGGATAAATACCTGCCGGCGCTTTACCGAGAAACGCTCTTCGGCCCGGAGGCCGAAACCTTGTTCAAGGGCCAAAATTCCACTCGCGCCGACTTTCTCGGACGCTTCCTCGCCAACTTCGAAGGCATTCTCACGCCGCTCGAAGACAAGGTGGCCGACAGCTGGCTGCTCACGGATTCCGCACATACGCCCGAATCCGCCGTCGAATGGCTCGGCAGCTGGATCGGGGTCGATTTCCCGTCTTGGTATCCCACACAGCAACGCCGACGCCTGCTGAAAAACGCACCCGAGCTTTTCCGGACGCGCGGCACGTTGAAAGGGCTGCGCCTCGCCCTCGACGTCGCCACCGGAGGCGGCGTGCAAACCGGACGCATCGTGGTTGTCGAAGACTATTGGTTCCGGCGCACGCTGCAAACCGTCCTCGGCGTAAAACTCGACCGCGACGACGATCCGCTTCTCGGCGGCAGTTTCATCTCTGGTAATTCCAAAGTCGGCGATACGCTTTTCCTCAGCGAGGAGGGCGCGGAAAAGAAGTTTCTCGCCCTCTTCGATGCCTCCATCCACCTGAAATCGGCTGATCAGGCGGTCGTCGACGAATTCTTCGCCTCCCTCGCTCACCGCGTGACCGTGATCGTCCATGAGACCGTTTCACCCGACGAATTTAAACTCATCGAACGTGTGACTGCTCAGGAAGCCCCTGCGCATATCATTACGCATGTCCGCTTGGCCACCGCCGATTTCATGACCGGACTCACCGCGCTGCTCTCGGTCGACACTTTCCTCCGGCCCGCTCCTCCGCCTGTGCCGGTGGAAGTCGAAAAATCCTCTCTCGGCGACGGCGCACTTTTGCTTCGTCCCGCCAGTCTCGATCCCCGTCTCGAAGGAACCTCCTCATGAGCACCAACACCACTAATCCCAGCCAACGGGTTGCCTACAACAATGGCATCCTTCTCGACGCCTCGGATTTCCAACAGGAACAGCTCTATCATCGCAGCCGCCTCGCCGCCGCCTTGACGGTGCTGCATGGTTCGGGAACTATCGCCGGCCTCAAGGCCGAGCTCATTCCCGCCAAGGATGCTACGGCGACCGAGCCAGCTGTGCCCGAGCAACTGATCGTCAATCCCGGCATCGCGCTGGACCGCATTGGTCGCCTCGTGGAAATCAAAACCAAGCAGAGCCTGCGCCTCGACCGGTGGTATAATTTCCAGAAAGCCAAACCAGGCGCCATACTCAAACCTTTCCGGGATCTCGGCCCCAATCGCTATTTCATCGCAGACATTCTTCTTCGCTACCGCGCGTTTTCGCAGGGCCTGCGTCCAGGATTCCCAGAGCCCGCCGCCGATGCGACTGACGCCATCGTGCCTTCCCGCGCGAATGACAGCTTCGAGCTTCTCCTCGTCCCTCGCGACTGCGACCCCGAGATCGAACTCCCCGCTATACCTAAAAGCCGGTTCGACGCCAAACCCACCACCAAAGCCGAGCTCTTGGACGCCATCTACAAGGCCTACGATCAATCGAATCCCGCCATCGATCAGGACTCCGGCCAGGGCGCATCCGACGTCACCGCCATTTTTATCACCCGGGTTCGCATCCGCCTCGTGGATGCTCCTTCCACTTCTCTTAACCGCCACGCTTCCGCCGAAGTCGTCATCGACGATCTCGACCGACCGCTCGTCACCACGACCGAACTACTCCGCCAACTCCTTCCCGTCTAAACCTTCTTCCCCTTTTCATCATGTGTGCCGAACCAATCGAACTCACCGCGGAGAACGAATCCTCCAGCATCATCGTCGACACCCGCCGCACCCGTCCGCGTTTCTTCGACGGGAAATTCCTCACCGCTGCCGATCTCACACAGGAACAGACTTATCTCCTCACCCGTCAAGCCGACCTCGGCCGCACGCTGGGCTTTGGCGTAGTCGAAGGTCTGCGCGTCAGTCGGGCCACGATTTCCGCCTCGGGTCTGCCCAATCCTGCCGCTTCCGTTAAAGTCACTCGTGGCAACGGCCTCACTCCGTCCGGGGAAATCGTTTTCGTTCCCAACGAAATCACCATCGACCTCGACAACGTTGCGCAAATGCAGCGACTCAGCGCCGCCTTCGGACTGACCCGCGAACCGCAGCAGCCTTTTCAAAGTCTGAGCGGCCTCTTCGTTCTCGGCCTCCGCGCCGTCGAGTTCACGGCCAATCCCACTCCGGCCTATCCGCCAAGCGTCGATGGCAACAGCTCCCTCCGAGACGGTGAAACAATTGAAGCCACCGCATTCACCATCGTTCCTTACGACTCGGATGCCTCGCGCAAAGACCCGCGATCCGCCCGGACCCGCGCCGCCCGGGAGATCTTTCTAGAACAAAAAAATCCCTCGCTCCCCGCCGGGGTGCTTCCGCTCGCGATGCTTTTCCTGCGCAACGGCACGCTCGATTGGACCGACGAGTGGCTGGTCCGCCGCGAAGCTGGCGATGATGATAGGTTCGGGTTCGGCTTTGCCCCGCGTGCTCTTTCCGAAGCGCATTTCTTTCACTACCAGGAAATGTTGAAGGAAACACCCGGCGCCAATCCCGGGCAGCTTTCCGCCCAAAGCTTTCTTGAAATCATTCCCGCTTCCGGCCCGCTTCCCGCGAATGCGATCAATCGCACGGATTTCACCCAGGCGTGGTTCCCGCCCGAAGCCCGCGTCGAACTGGCCTTTGTCCCCGCCGACGAACTCGCCGCGCTCATGGAGGACAGCATCGATCTGCCACCCATCAATCTCGCCCTCAAACCCGAGGACCAGGATGCGCTCGCCATCCTCGTCCTCGCGCCGGTTACGCGCGCCGATTTTGGCAACACGCTCGATAAACTCAAAACGCTACCGCCGCCGGTGCTGCGGAATTTTGCGCCGCCTCTTCTTGCCCAACAAAAACCCATCGAGGCGCTCCTCAAACTCAACGCCGTTTTCGAACTAAAGAAAAATCAGGTCAGCCCCGCTCCTGCTCCCGCCGATTTTGTCAGCCCGGCCTGGCGCGAAGCCCTCTCAAAAGTCGATCAGCTCTGGTACATCCGCCGCCGCAATCTCCCGTCCGGTACCGGTCTCGCCGGCACGCCTCTCGCGGTCGCCAGTGAGGTCATCACCGGCACCGACCTTCCGCCGCCGGTCTCGACCGGTGGCGGTTCAGGCGGCACGAATGATGACGACAACACCGAGACGCCGCCCGTCATCAGTGGAAAACCCGAGGAGGTGCTCTACAAGTTTCTCGCAGAGGAACAGCTCTGGGGTCGTTTTGCCTTTTTCCGAACCATCTCCGATCTGCCCGCCCACAACGATCTCGTCAATCTTCTCACCGATCCAATACTCACCGACAACAAGCTCGGCCCGCTTCTCCAGCAGGCGCTTTTCACCACCATGGAAAACGCCATCCCGCTGATTTCCGAAAGTCCCGCGGAAAACTTTGACCAGATTCAAAAGGATCCAGGGATCAAAGTCCTCACCCAGGACATCATCGCCAAGGCCAGAAAAACCATCCTCTCCAAAACCGTTCTTCGCGGCCTCGAGGCGACCGTGGCCGAACACCCACTCTTCCTCACCGAGCTGCGCTACCGCCAGGTTCTCGGCCGCACTGATCGCATCGCCACGCTCGCGTTGATCACGGCGAAATATTCCGATCTCCCCGCCTACAAATCGCTCATGGAGGTGATTGAAAAATACGCCCCGACCGGCCGCGCCCAAGTCATCCGCGACAACATCGACAAATTTATCAAAAAGGTGAACACATGAAATTAGGCTCCATTCCCGATCCTTTTTCAGGCGAGAAAATCACGGAGATCTTCCCCAAAATCGCCACCTTTGTCGCACCGTCGGCCCAGCCCGCCACGCCGCCGTCCGACAACAGCGCGGGACGTCGTTTCATTTTTGCCCGCAACGCCGGTTCGGTGGAGCAGATCAACCGGCTGGGACGCCTGAATTATTTCCCCGGCCGCCATCTCACCGACAGTCAGCTCAGCGCCGAACAACGCGTCCGTGTTCAACGCCTTCTTCTTCGCGGTCGTTCGGTGACTCATGGCGTCGTCTCCGGGCTGGAAATTTCCTCGCGCGATACTTCCGCGGGCATCGAGTTTCAACTCCAGCCCGGCCAGGCGCTCACGCAGTTTGGTTCGGATATTGTCGTCGACCACGTCGTCGCCACCCGACTCACCGACCTGCGCCTTTTCAACCTCGCCACCGGCAAGGTCTCCGAAAAAACCATCGGCGAAACTGGGCCACTCACCGGTTCTGTCCTCACCGCCGTCCTCGTCCTCCAACCTGGCTATGCCGAGGATGCCGATCTACCACTTGCGCTCCAAAACGAAAACAACGGCGCGGATTTCACACCCGGTGGACGGTCTCCTGACGATGAAGTCTACTACAAGACGACCACGACCGACGCCGCTCGCCTTGTTCTTTATCCACTGCCTTGGCCCGTCACCGTGCCCTCTCCACTCACCGTCCCGCGCTGGCAAAATAGCGCCGCCTGGACAATCTTCGAGAAAGAGGCCGAAAGCGAACCTCTCCCTTGGTACAATATTGGTGCGCCTCTCGCGCTCATCGGCATCGATGCCACGGGCGCACTCAAATGGATCGACCGCCATGCCGTGGTCCGCCCGGCCGGCGCTCCACGCCAGCGCCTGCTTTTCAACCCTGCGCTCGACTCCCGTCTCTTCAACGCACGTTTTAACCAGTTCTGCGCCCAGCTTGCCACACTCACGGAACCTGCCTCCGCAACCACCCTCTGCCGCCAGCTTCCACCGGTGGGTTTGCTGCCCAAAGCCTATTTGAAACTGGTCAAAAAAACCGGCGGCGCCGAATGGGCGCCGACACAGAACTTTTTTCCCACCAACTACACCGTCGACCTCAGCGTCATTCCTCTCGAACAGCTTGACGCACTTCTTGCCGATACGCTCGGGCTTGATCCCTATGATCCCGCGCGCCCGGACGCGGTGCGCCTCCTGCTTCCTATCTCTCAGCAATGGTTCGACCCGGAGCTCCTAAAGATAGAGATTATTGACCCGCGCTTCGACCAAAACATCGCCCGCTATCGCGACACCCGCGCTGACTGGCTCGCCAAGCGGTACGACCTCACCAACCGACGTCGTGTTCTCGAACTTTCTGCCACCGGTAAGGTCACCGCCGCTCCTCTCACCTACACCGATGCTGATCCCAAGCGCCTCGAGGATCCCGAACGACGCGGCAATCCGCCTCCCATTGTAAGCGCGCCGCCCGACGAGGCGGTGCAGTATTCCGTTGTCCGGGCACCGAGCGGTACCACTTTTACCTATACCAGTCAGATCCTCTCCAATCTTCGCGCCAACGCTCTCACTGTCCTCAAGCAGTTCGGGACAGAGGATCAAGACGAGTTTAAGGAGCTTTTCAAAGCCTGTGGCGTCACCGCAGCCGATCTCGCGGCCACTTTTGGCGCCGCTGTGCCGGGCTGGCTTGCCGGCTTCACCGCCGCCAGTCCCAATCCCACGGGCGAGAATAACCTGAACGCCAAGGATCAGGAAGAACTGCGCCGCGAACTCCTCGCCTACATCAAAAAACAGACCGACATCCAAGCCGAGGAACAGGCGAAGATCAACAATGCCACCATTCAGGAACTCATAAGCTACCTCGATGCGAAAACGAATGAAGCCGACGAATTGGTCGACTCCGGCTTTCTCAAGGTCCGAACTGATGTTTTCCGCCTTGGCACGCTGCTCACAAACAATTCCCTAGGCACAAAATTTGCCGCCTCGCCCAGCCTCGCCAACATCATCGAACGCAAGCCCGCCAAGGCTGACGTCGCGGGCGTCAACAACTACGCCACCCAGCTTCTCGCCAACTTTGCGCCCTCCGCCGTGCAGACCGCCGTGGCCGCAACGAACACTTCGACCAACAACAAAACCGCGTCATCGGATACTTCCGGAACCACGTTTAAGCTGCTCAAAGTTTCCGCGCCTCTCAACCAAACCGCCTTCAAAATTCCGTCGAGCGACATCGTCAATTTCGTCAACACCGAGAAATCGAATTTCACCGCCAGCAAAACCTTGCTCGCCGATCCTGAGGTGAAAAAAGGTCTCTCGACCGAAGTCCAAAAGGCCATCGCCGATCTTCAGAAATCCGCCGATCTGGTTTCGTCGGCCGACTTTCTTGAAACCATCCAACAGGCTTCGGTCATTGAGAAGTTCGCCGATAATTTCGTGCCGAATCTCAACCTTCTTTCCCAAAAACAGATTCGGGCGATCCCATTGGATCGGTTGCAGCCCGCGCTCGCTCCTACGGTTCGACAGGAGATTCATGACGGTCGTCTCGAAATTTTTGAACGCCTCACCCGCCTCAACCTTTCCCTTGCCGATCTCACCACCGACTTTGTCGACGTTCCTAAACTTGCCGTCCGCCCAAAGATTCTTGCCTCCAACGTCGTCCTCACGCGCATTCGCTTCCAAACCTTGATCAGCCGCCGTCGCTTCGACGATTTCAGCGTGATCAAAGCCGCCGAAGACGGTTCGTCCACGGTGAATGACGCCGACGAGTCCAAACATTTCTCCAGTGGCGTCAGCTATGCCGACATGGCCATGGCAGCGCTTCGTGCAGTGGAAAAACGGATCAAGGAATACCGCGCTTTCACCGAGACGCTGCGTTCTGCTTTGGCCGAAACGCAGGCGTTGATTGCTCGCATCACCACCGACCTCATTCCAGTCGAGGTCGAACTCGAGGAATCGCGGCAAGACGTCGCTGTAGCCCTCGACTTGAAAGCTGAGGAGCAAGCGCGCCTCGATGCGATCAACGCTCACCGCGAAAAGGTTCTCACCGACCATCTCAAGTTTCTCGTCTATCACCGTCCCCGCGCGATCAAGCTCAACGCCGAGGTCCCGTCGCTTACGATTGAACCTTCTCTCACGAGCGATCCAGTGCTCGATTGCCTTCGCGATCCTCATTCGCCTCCGACCGACTTGGCGACCTTGCGCGAATTGTTCCGGTCATCGCCAGCCCGTTGGTTTAAGCACGCGCCGAACTGGATCGAAAAAGTCGACCGCTGGGAACATCTGCGCTTTCTTCTCGAACGTTCCTCTTACGCGACCATTCCGATTTTCACCGAACCACCTATCGCCTCCAACGGCCGTTACTCGCAGGTCCTCGGCAAGATCTACGAAGTCCGCTACGCCTCCACGCAAAAACATCTTGCTCCTGCGCTCGCCATTAACCGCGCGCTTTTGCCGACGCTCAGTTGGCAGGACCTCCGCCATACCGCACATCAGCAGCTCACGCTCGGCCACCTCATCTCCGCCGGGCCCGCCAAGCTCGCCAAGGCCGCCGCTCAGGAACTCGACGATATCTTCACCGTCGCGACATGCCTCCATGAAGATTTCTGCAAGGTCCCCGCGCTCATCCGGCTCTCGTGGGCCGAGCGCTTTGGCCAGTTCGACAACGTCTCGGTCGACTTCAGGAACATCAGCCGTCTGCCCGGCTGGCCAAAAATCGATTTCGTTTTGCGTCGGGAAATGCAACTCCTCGTCGACTGGATATTCAATCGCATTGATCAAAACCAGCCTGAGGCCCTCGACCTGATCAATGACCTCATCCGCGTTGCCATGCTTCTCGCGAGCCACGCTCCGGTGAACCAGCTCATTACTGGCCAGACCGTCGAGCCCATCACTCCCATCAAAGGCAATCTCATCAAAATCAAAGTCGATCCCGCCCATGTTCACGTGGGCATGGATGTCATTTATAAAAACCCGACTGGCACCAACACCATCCGCGCCACCGTCGAGGATATTTCCTCCTCCCACATTGCAGCCCGCGTGATCGACGCCCCCGCCGTTCCTTTCACGCTGGCGGCGAACAGCACACTCCATTTTCAGAGCAACCTTCGCTGATTCATGCCGGTTCTCGAACGCCAAGTCCGCCGCCTGCGCCTCAAGGCCGCACACGAGGATCACGTGCGGCACGGACAGGTCTTGCTCGAAGACGCCTTGCGGACTGCCACCCTTGGCGACGAAGCGCGCCTGATTATTGTCCGCCGTTTGGACCTTGGCGTTGTTTCGTCTCGCGCCAACTCCACTCACTGGAGCCGCCGCATCGAGGAATCTTTTCGAAAGACGAATCTGGTGCCGGTCAGCGTCCACGCCCCGTCCGCTCCCTATGCCGCAGCCGTCTATTTCGTCGACCACAACGAGCCTTGGCTTCAACTCGCCCGTCGCACGCTGGCGGAGCAGCCGTGCACCGAATGGTACTGGCGCTCGGCCCTGCCTGGCTGGAAACCTTCGGCCCCCGCCGCCGAAACGCTTCGCCTCTGTGTGCGGACGCTCGCGCTTCGCGGCGGACTTCCTTTGACCCTTCGCCTTTTTGCGACGCTTCCCTCCACCGCGATCGACACTCTGCTTCAAACCCTGGAGCCCTCCGATCTCGCGCCTCTCCGCGCCGCCCTTGATTGCCCATTCAACGCGCCCGACGTCAAAACACTGCTCGCGGCCGAAAAATCCTCCGCCTTGTCGCCAAACGACCTCGAACGCCGCTTGATTCAGCTGTGGGGTCCGACGGATATTCGCACCAACTTTCTCGCTGCTATTCGGCTCTCTTTGGATAACTCGTCTGGTTCGTCTCTGTTTGGAAACTCAGTTGTCTCCTCTAGCCGAATTCAACAACTCGTCCGGCACTGGCGGAGTGAAAATTACTCGTCCGTCGCGGATCGTTCAATACCCGCCACGAAATCCGCCGACACTACCTCCATTCGCTCGCCACAACGGAGCGTCATTTCACCTCTCGAAGAAACTCTCGCATCGGAGACCGAACCACCCATTTCGCTCGAACGTCTCTTCACCCGCGCGGGCGGTCTTTTTTTTCTGATTTCTCTACTCGATCACGCAGGTCTACCAGACTTCCTTACGACGCTCCCTGAACCGGCACGCGCCGAATTTCCCTGGCAAATCCTCCGTCTCGCCCTTCGGCATGCCCGCGTGGACGCAGCCGATCCCCTTACTGTTGTCTTCGACGAACTACCATCGACCGACCAGCCGCTCGGTCGCTGGCTCCTCGCCGTCAATCGTCGCGCGCTTCGCCTGACGGGCATGAATCTCCGCGCCATCGTCCGCCGGCCCGCGCGGATCACACTGACACCGACACACGTCGATGTTTTCTTTCGTCCCGCCGAGGCCGAAGTCCGTTTGCGCCGTGCCGGTCTCGACCTCGATCCAGGTTGGATTCCCTGGCTCGGTCGCGCCGTGGCCTATCATTTCAACCGCGAGGATTGAGCCATGGCGAAAACTACTCTCATGCAGCTCGCTCTCGCCGCCGTCGCCCAGCGCGTCGGCGTCCAGACGGGAACCGATTCGACTGAGGCAAATTACCTCGCCGAACAAGCGCGCGGTCTTCCTGACACGTCGGAGGGCCTGGCCGATCTCGCACGTCAGATCCTTCGCAAGCCTTCCGGGGACGATACCTCGCTTGTCCGCCTTGCTTCCACTTGGAAACTTTCGCTCGCGGAAACACTGTCGCTTGCCTTGGTCGCCGCGATTGAACGCGACCTTCTCGCCGGTCGAGCCATCGCCTACGCCCAAACTCCCGTCGGCGGTTCGAGACCCACGCTTGGTCTCCTCGCAGAATCCTTTGGCCGCATCGACAACTCGAAGCTCTTCAATCCCGTCCAACTCGCCAGCAGTCCCGCCTTCCTCAGCGGTGCGCTCACCTTGCATAACGACGGCGCTCCGCTGCCCGAACGTCCCGTTTCGCTTTCGCTTCCTCTCTGCCTCGCTCTTTCTGGGGAAGAAACCAACTGGCCCGGCGGCGTGATCGACCATCCCGATGCGCAACTCCCGCTCCCGGAATCCGTCGTCGCCCAATGTCGCCAGCAGGCTTCTGCTCTCTCCCGGGAGTCGTCCTGCGTGCTCGTCCTGCGCTCTTCCGCTCTTGAGGAAACTCGCGCCGCCGCCACTTCCATTGCGCGTACGCTGAACAAACGACCCTTTATCGCCGAAACGGTCGCCACCTCGGGCCTTGCCGCGTGGCTGATCCTGCGCGATCTCATCCCCGTTTTCGTCCTCGAACCTGGTCCCGGCGAAACCAAACAGGTTCCTGCCATTCCTCTTTACGATGGCCCCGTGCTCGTCGCCGCCGGTATCGAGGGCACACTCGAGGCTCCCGGTCGTCAGCTCACGCATTGGAGCCTTCCGCTCCCGACGCTGGCCGAACGCGAGACGCTTTGGCGCCAGGCACTCCCGCATGGCACCGCCGCAGCCGAACTCTCGCGCAGCCATCGCCTCAGCACCGCGCGCATTTCCCAACTGGGTAAACTCGCCCTCCATCGCGCCCACCTGGATGGCCGAACCACTCCGGATGCCACAACCGTTCGCGACGTTTCCCGCTCGGGCGAAGGCGCCGGCCTTGAATCGCTCGCGCAACTCATCGCCGATCCCATCCCGGACGACGCGCTTGTCCTCCACCCGGAGTTGCGCGCCGAACTCGACGCCCTTCTCTCCCGCTGCCATCACCGCGATGGCCTGACTTCCAACCTCGGCGCGGCTTCCGCCACCCGCTACACCGCCGGCGTGCGCGCTCTTTTTGTCGGACCATCCGGTACCGGCAAAACCCTCGCCGCCTGCTGGCTCGCCACGCGCTTGGGGCTTCCCCTTTACCGTGTCGATCTTGCCAACATCAACAGCAAGTACATCGGCGAAACGGAGAAAAATCTCGCGCGCCTTCTCGCCCGCGCCGAGCGCACCGAGGCCGTCCTTCTTTTCGACGAGGCCGATTCCCTTTTCGGCAAACGCACCGACGTTCGCGAATCCAACGATCGTTTCGCCAATGCCCAAACCAATTACCTGCTCCAACGCATCGAGACCTTCGACAGTATTGCCATCCTGACCAGCAATAGTCGCGCGCGTTTCGACAACGCGTTTTCCCGTCGCCTCGATCTCATCGTCGAGTTTCCCTTGCCCGCACCCGCCGAGCGCCGCGCTCTCTGGCAGGCGCACCTCGGCGAGGCCCATTCGCTCACGATGCAGGAACTCAATCTCCTTGCAGGTCAGTGCGATTTTGCCGGCGGCCAGATTCGAAATGTCGTGCTCACCGCCGCCGTCGCTGCCCGGGGCAACGGCCAGATCATCGACTTTGCCAAACTACTCCACGCGCTCCAAGCGGAGTATCGCAAGGTCTCGCGGCCCATACCGCCCGCTCTCGTTGCGCAGAAACCGCCCATGGCAACCGTGTCCGCCCGCGCACTCTGATGGCGAACCGCTCCTTCAATCCTGTGCTCACCCGACGAGCCGCGCCGGCTCCCAAGACCGCTGCGCGTCCTGTCGCGCAGACGCGCGTGACCGGAGCCGCCGCGGGCACGCCGCGCTTCGCCGCGTCGCTTCCTAAACCAGTTGGTATCAGCCAGCGCAACGACCGGTGGGAAAATGAGGCGCGCCGCGTTTCGTCCTCCGTTCGTCACTTCTCGCCCGCGACGCAGCACGGTCCTGCGCCATTTGTTCCTTCTTCCGCAACGCCGGTCGCGACCGATACCGCCCGCGCCAAACCGCTTCACCGTCCACCGGGCGCGCGTTCCATCGCCACGCGCGCTGCTTCCGCGAATACGTTTCACGCGGTGCCAAAGGTTTACCCGGGCTTTTCGCCCGCGACCAGTTTTCCCACTGCCAATGGTCCTCCGGTCCACGACATCACGCCCACTGCTCCCCTCGGCGGTAGCTCAGGGTCGCCTTTGAATCCTGTGATCCGCCAGCGCCTCGAATCCGTTCTCGGAGTAAAACTTTCCTCCGTTCGAGTGCACACCGGTCCCGTTGCTGACCAAGCCGCGGCTCAATATGAAGCACGCGCCTTTACGGTTGGCAGTAATATTTATTTGCGCTCTGGCGAGAGCCCCGCGGACTTGGAATTGATCTCGCACGAGACAGCCCACGCCGTCCAACAAAGCGCGACACTTCACGCCGCTTCTCCCCGCGGTCCGCCATCGTCCGGAAGCCACTCCATTTCCCGCGCTCCCCTCGGCATGGTGCAACGCTGGGAGACTCCCGGATGGCTGAAGGCCACGGGCAGTGCCATTGCCCACCCGATCGATACCGCGGGTAAAGTTGTCGATGCCGGAGCCGGCCTCATCGCCGAAGGTTTCTGGGCGGTCGTCGACAAGCTCGCTCCGCAAAAAATCCGCGAGCTGCTGCACGATATCAAAGACCACGGTTTCATCGGCGTGCTGAAGACCAAGGTTAGCGCCGCCCTCGATTTTGTTTTCAGTTCGCTCAAAGCCCAAGGCGGTACCGCTGCGAAAATCGCGACGGTTTTCGAAACGCTCATCGCCAAGGCCAAGCCCATCCTCGCCGCGCTCGCCGCCGGCGATTGCAAACCACTCTTTGCCGCCGTCAAAAGTCTCGGCGATATCCTCGGCAAAATGGCCGGCGATGCCTGGGACAAAATCACGACGTTCCTGAAGCCCGTCGGCGATTGGCTCAGCAATGTCTGGAATAAATTCGGCGCACCCGTCGTCGATTTTCTCAAGGAGTTCGCCGCCGACACCTGGGACTGGATCAAAAACGTCGGTCAGGAACTGTGGGATCTCACCAAGCCCGTGCGCGACTTCTACTCCGGCGCGTGGACCGAAATCAAAAACCTACTCGGCTTTGGCGAAGGCACCGATGACGATGGTTCTGGCGGTTTGGTCGGCTGGATCAAGGAAAAGGCCGGCGAAGTCTGGGACGGTATCAAAACCGAGCTCAAACCGATCATCGATCCGATCAAAAACGCGGCGACTGCCATCGTCGATTTCCTCCCGATTCAGGACATCCTCAACCTCCGCGAAAAAATCACCGAGTGGATGGACAAGGCCACTGCCATGGCCGACAACATGGACGCTCCCGACGATCTCGCGGAGAACAAGGACCTGCTCCACGACATCATCCTGCCCGGCATCAAACGCGCCATCGTCAAGCTTCGTGGAAAAGTGGTCGAAGCCTCGACGTGGGCCACGACCAAAATCGGCGGCATCGTCACCAAGGTTACCGATTTCTTCACCACGCTCTCCGGCAACACGCTGCTTTCGCCGCTCAAGGGCGTCATTCAGTGGCTCAGTGACGAAGCGGTCAAAATCGGCACATGGGCCACAGAAAAGGTGGCGGGCCTCTTCGCCAGTGCCGACCTTGCTCTCGTCACGCTCGATTTGTGGATCGAGCCAATCGTCAACGCACTCGGCAAACTCATCTCCGCGCTCGGCGATCTCATGGGTCGTCTCGGCGACCTCATCCTCGGACCGCTCCTACTCGTGCCGAAATGTATCCGCGACCCGATCAAGGATTTCATTGTTACTAAAATCCTGTCGCAAATTCCGGTCTTCGCGCAACTCGTGGAATTACCCGCCATCTGGGCAAAAGTTTCGCCGGCATTCCGCGCTGCCATCGTCGCCGTTTTCCAAGACGGCAATCTCTTCCGCGCTGCATGGATTTTCTTCCGCACCGTGCTCGATCTGCTCGGCGTGCCGCCGCAGCTCGTCACGAACCTGATTCGCAACGCCGCGAAGGCGATCAAGGACGTGCTCAAGGATCCCATCGGTTTCCTCGGCAACGTGCTCGAGGCGATGAAGCTCGGTCTGCAACAATTCATCGACAACATCGGCAAACATCTCCTCAAAGGCGCTGTCGACTGGTTGTTGAGCGGCGTGAAAGGCCCCGGCATCAAAATTGCCGATCCATTCGTTATCAATCTCAAGAACGTCCTCGATCTCGTTCTTCAGGTGCTCGACCTGACGATGGAAAAGATTTTCCAGCGCATCGAAAAGAAGAAGGGCAAGGACGTCGCCGACAAGTGCCGCAAGATCGTCAAGGTCGTCGACAAGGCGCTCGAATGGATTTCCGTCCTCATCAACGAAGGTCCCTCCGGCCTCTGGAAACACGTCCAGAAAGAGCTTAGCAACCTCTGGGACACCATGCTGGGCATGGTCATCGACTATCTCATCGGGAAAATTGTCCAGCAGGCGACGATCTGGGTGACGAAGACACTCGCGAGCGGCGGTCTCAGCGTGATCATCGACGCAATCAAGGCTGTCTACGATGCCCTCCAAGTCGTCGCGCAGTACTTGAAGCAGATGCTCGAAGTCGCGAACTCGGTCTGCGAAGGCATTATCGACATCGCCAAAGGCGTGCTCACGAAGGGCGCCAACATGGTGGAAAACGCCGCCGCCCGCCTGATCCCGATGGTCCTCGCCTTCCTTGCCCGCACGCTCGGCATCGGCGATTTGCCGGTGGTGATTGGTGAGGGGATCCAGAAAGTCCGCAAGAAAGTCGAGGACGCCATCGATACGCTCATCGACAAGACCTTCGCCCTGATCGACTGGGCCAAGCAAAAAGGCAAAGACGCCGTCGATAAATTACTCAACTGGTGGAAAGTCAGTGAGGACATCAAGGCCGACGATGGCACCACCCATCATGCGAAGCTGGAGGGTGAGCCGCCTGCTCCGGTTAAACTTGTCATCGCCAGCGAACCGATGGATGGAGCCGCCGCGATCAAAGCTATCGACAAAAACGAAGATCTTACCGATGCCGAGAAGACGACCTTTAAGGCACAGGCCACAACGAAGAAGGACGCCATCGAAGCCTCAGTGAAAAAACTCGAGGGCATGAAAAATGTCGAAAGCGCGGGCAATAAACCCAGCGACAAATCGCTACGCGACAAAGCGCTCAGCGATGAAACTGACAAATTGCGGGGTTACGTGCGCGAACTTGCTTCGATTCTGGAAAAGTCACTGTTCTCCACCGTGCCGTGGTCGGAGATTCCGGACACCAAACCATCGCCCGCTTATGGTTCCGGCGCTGCGTCCTCCATGAAAGCCGATCCGTTGACCAATCTTGGAGACGGTGGTTCGGAGCCGGAAAGTGGCCATGAACCTAAGGGTTGGTTCGAGCTTCAGGAAGCCGGATTTACTGAGGGTGGCTATCGCTACAAGCAGATGCACCTCGTCAATGCTCGCTTCGGCGGCAAGGGTGTGCGCAACAACCTCACGCCTGGATCGCACCAGAATAATTCGGACCACTTGGGCTCGGTTGAGAATCCCCTCAAGGAACTTGTCGGCAATGCCCGTGGCGACAGAACCAAGAAGGGTTATCTCTGGTATTCGGTTAAAGTGAATTACGGTGCGGCAAATCGCGGGCCCAAATGGCCGGATTCATTCATCAGCAAAAAGACCGGACAGCCTGTCCGCCTGAAAGGCGTTCTGAGCAAGGCCGACTTCGCAGAATCCATCCAATGCGAATGGGGCGTCTACAAGCGCACCAATAAAAAGTGGACTAAACAAACGTCGGCCATCGGAAGTTTCTCCGTCGGCCCTATCCCGTTGCCACCCTTCGAGACCGTCTAATCCATGCCCGCGCCCACCTTCAGCCCCAAGACCATCCGCCGCACGGCTGCTCCAGCCGCGCCGGTTCGGCGTGCGGTCAAAGCGGCGGCTCATGTTCAAGGCGCCTCTTCCGGCATGCCACGTTTTGCCCGCACTTCGCAACCGGTTGCGGCGACTCCCACCGCCAAAATCGCTCCGGCTGTCTCGTCGCCCGCGGCAACGCGACCCGTTTCAGCCGCGAAGAAAACTCCATCCACCACAGTTGTTCCAACCACAGTTCCGGCTACACCCGATATCCGGTCCCGTTTCGCGCCGCCTGCCAAATCTCCTCTGCCCCGTCCACTCCCTCTCGTCACTTCGCCGGGCGACCGCTGGGAGCGCGAAGCGCACGATTTTGCCGATTTCGCTACCCGCTTTAATGACCGTCCAAAACAATTACTTTCGTCCACAAAACTGGCACCTCTCGTCGCTCCCGTTACGACTTTGCCGATCGTGAGCAGTTCCGGAGCGCCGCTGCCGACCGCCCTGAGCCGCAAAATCGAAGCTGCCACCGGCCACGGCGTAAGCAGCATTCGTGTCCACGATAACAAAGAAGCGCAACATGCCGCTCAAAGCCTGAAGGCGCACGCTTTCACCGTTGGCTCCAATATCTATCTAGGTCCAACGGCCAATCCTTCCGATCAGCGGTTGCTCGCTCACGAAACTGCGCACACTTTCCAACAAACATCTGAAATTCGAGCGTTCAAACCTGCGCTCAAAAGCGCTCAGTCCGCGCGAGGTCCACCAAGGTCACGCATTGATGAAACTGCAGCGCCACGCCTCGACGCGTCGGTGCCTCAACTCACGCGAGCGCCTCACGGCGCAGTACAACGTTTGGAACTCGATCCTTTGCTGCCGATCGCGACCTATGCGGTCAGCCCGCTTCTTGGGCCCGTTCTCCTGCCGACGGTACAGTTGGGATCGCGTGGTCTTTTGACGCGTTCGCTTCAGGACACGTTGGACCAGATGCTGTCCGGCGGACTATCGAGAACGTTGTCGTTTGTCACCGATAACAGCCTGGAAGTTTTGCTCAGCACTTTCGCGCTCAAGCCCGGCCACTTCTCCTGGCCGCTTGCTTGGTTCCGCGGCTCCTTGCCCATCATAGAATATTCCAGCCGCGCACAGGATCTTCTTTCCAACAGCCCGCAAGATACTTTTGCCGACAGCCTTCGCGGTTTGAGCCAGATGCTTCGTGCCGTATTCAATGGAAACTGGCGCTGGCTCGCTGAATCGTTCACCGCAACCCAGCTCTCGTATGCCCAACTCAGGATAAAAATCGGCGCAACGCTGGGCGATCTCGGCGGCTATATTGGTCAAGCCCAACTCGGCCGACGCCTCGATAGTCTCGCCGACGATCTCCGCGCCAACGCGGCCGTTCTCGATGGTTTCCCGACGCTGCGCGCCGACGTGGCTGAGATTCTCGGCTTCATCGATTTCAACAGCCCTACCGCAACGCTCGTCACTTGGGTTGAAAACATCCGCAATGCAGCCCTCTACGTTCCGTCGCACCTCAAGTCGATCGCCACGGGAATCGAAACCTCTCTGCAACTGGTCGAACCACTCGACCTGCTCCGCGATCTCGGCAAAGGTACGCAGACCTTGCGCGACCTCCTCGACGAAGCCGCCGATGCGGTCGAGGAACCCGATAACGTCGCCGACGATGGCCGCCTGTTCAAAGTTGTGCTTCCCGGCATCACGAACCAAGCGCGATGGCTCGGGCTCGCCATTGGCGACGCCGCAATTTGGCCGTCCACCTTGTCGCTTTCCTTCCTTGAGGGGGTCCAGAACTGGACCACGCAGCTCCACGATATCGGCTATGGGCTTCACGATTGGGTCGAAGCTACGGCCCGGGAAATATTCTTATGGATTTCCGACGTCTTCGACACCTCCTTCGCGACGTTGGAACAAATCTTCACGCTTTACGACAACTGGACCGAACCACTCGAAGATCTTTTCTCCGCCATGGCGCCGGCCATGACCGATGAGAACACCAAAGAGGTAAAACCGCCTTTCCTTATCCGCGCGCTTCGAAAACTCGGCGTCCCCGAAGAGCTGCTCAGCCAACTCCAGGCTCACATCAAGAGTCTCGGCAAAGTTCTCAAGCACCCGTTCAAATTCTTCCGCAATCTCACCTCTGCAATCGTCAAAGGCCTCTACAACTTCGCCGGCAATATCGGACGTCATCTTTTCGAAGGTATCGCCGCCTGGATTCTCGGCGACTTGCCGATCGCAATGCCAAAATCCTTCGACCTGCCGAGCATTTTTGCGTCCCTCGCCACCTTGCTCGGCCTGACGCTCGATCACGTGCTCGATGTTTTGGAGCGCAAGTATCCTGGTGTTGGTCGAAAGGTTCGGCGCGCGCTCGCCGCCGGTACGCTCGCGATCAAATGGCTGCGGCTCATCTATGAAAAAAAATACGCTGAGCTCTGGGAGGAATTGAAGGCCGAGATCTCGACGTTCTGGTCACAAATCATCGAACAGGTCCAACAAACCGTGATCAACATTCTCATCGAGGGTGGCATCACGCTGTTGATGAATTTTCTCACGCCTGGACTCCGTCAGGCGGTTAGCATTATCCGAAAAATCTACCAAATCATCAAAAACCTGAAAGCCCAGGCCACTCGCATGATGGGCGTCGTCAATGCGATTTTCCAAAGCATCGACGACATCGTGGAAGGCAAACTCGACAAAGCCATCGAGTTTGTCGAAAAAACCGCGGTCAAGGTGCTGCACGTCGCTATCCGTTTCTTCGCCGATTGGCTTGGACTTGGCGACATCCCAGCCAAGATCCGCAAGGCCGTCGACGAGGTCCGCAGCTTTATCGACAAAGGCATCGAGAAGATCATCGATTTCGCCAAAAAGGTTTGGGAGTGGCTCGGCGAAACCGTCGCATCCGTCCTTGAGTGGTGGAAAAACAAAAATGTCTTCCGCAACGAAGCCGGGGAAATTCACACCCTCTACTTCGACGAGAAGATGAACTCCAGCAGCCCGCCTCTTGCTGTCGCCACCACCCCCAAGGTTCTGAAGGACTACATTGCCGACTACAAAAAGAAGAACACGACCACCGTCGCCGAGGACAAACTCATTGCAAAAATCGAAACGCATGCTGCCGAGATTGATCGCATCAAGGCCAAAACTGCGGGAAGTTTCGGACAAAAAGATGGCGAAGACATCCGCGCGCACTTCGACGAGATCGCCAAACTCCTCGCATCCCTCGGGCGGCCGGAAACCGTCCCTCCAAGCAATGTCAAATGGCTCACGCTTTCTGGAAAGTACAACGATGGCCACGACATGACGGCCGATCCGCTTACCCTTGATCCCGGCGGTAATGAGGGGAGCCAACCTTTCGAATCCTCCAAACTCTGGAACGCTGTCAACCAACGCTCGATGACCTATATCCGTGGTCACCTCCTGAATCATCATGTGCACGGCCCCGGTGCCATCAAAAACCTCATTCCCATCACCCGCTCGGCCAACGGTCGCATGGAACGCATTGGCGAAACGTATGTGAAGGAAGCGGTCATCGGTCAGAAAAAGGTGATCCACTACAGGGTCTGGGCCAAGTTTCACGATCCAAAGCCCAAGCGGAAATACATCCCCGAAGAAGCAGAACTGCCAAAGGAAATTTATATGATGGCCTACTACAAAAACAAAAAAGGCAATCGCTGGGAGACCGACTTCTCCAACCCCTTTGTCTCCGAAGTCGTGCCGAACGATCTACCTGCCGACACCAAACCCTAGAGCACATACAATAAAACTGTAGCCGTAAATCGGTGTTGTGAACCGAGCTGTCTTCGTAGGGGCGCAGTCTTGTGTTTTGTACCGGGTTGTGGGTAACACATGTACCGCTAGTGAGGTAACACTTTTCAACTCATGGAAGAAGGGCCATGGCCCTTCTTCCATGAGTTGGGACAACAAAAATACAATCGCGCGACGGCACGAGTTTGTGACGTTCGCGCTTGCGGGCTCGATCAGTATGGTGGCCTTGTGTGAGCGTTTTGGCGTCAGTCGCAAAACCGGTTACAAGTGGTTGAGGCGTTTCCATGCACAAGGGCCCGCTGGCCTGGAAGACCGGCAGCGTGCACGCGTACGTCGCAGCAACCAGACCTCATGTTCGGTGGAGACGCGTGTGGTGAAGCTGCGCACGAAGCATCCTACCTGGGGAGCGCGCAAACTACATCGCAGGCTCTGCGATCTGGGCCACACTTGCATGCCGGCGGTGAGTACCTTCGCACGCATTCTTCGCCGGCGTGGGTGCATTCACCCGCGCCACAGTGCCGCACACCAGCCGATGCAGTGTTTTGCCAGAGCCGAGCCCAATCAACTCTGGCAAATGGACTTCAAGGGCCACTTTGCCATGCAGCGCGGTGGCCGCTGCCATCCGCTCACGGTGCTCGACGACCACTCCCGCTTTTCCGTTGGGCTTGAAGCGTGTGCCAACGAGCAGACGGTGTGCGTGCGTGAGCGCTTGGAGCGCATCTTCACCTGCTACGGCCTGCCCGAACAGATCCTTTGCGACAACGGCCCTCCTTGGGGCGGAACAGGGCCGGAGTTCACCCAGCTCAGCGTCTGGTTGCTGCGCCTGGGCGTGGAGGTCATCCACGGCAGGCCGTTTCATCCTCAGACCCAGGGCAAAGACGAACGTTTCCACCGCACCCTCAAGGCCGATCTTCTGGACCGCCTCGACTGGCGCGACCTCGCCCAGGCACAGCGACGCTTCGATGCGTACCGCCATCTCTACAATTATGACCGTCCACATGAAGCGCTTGATCTGGCCGTGCCAGCCTCCCGCTATCGCCCCAGTTCCCGCCGAATGCCAGCCAGGCTTCCCATCGCGCAGTATGAAGCCTCGGAGCTGGTCCACCTGGTGAAATCCAAGGGCGAGATCACCTTCCAAAACCGTTTCTTCTTCATCGGCCAGGCTTTCATCGGACTGCCTGTGGCGCTGCGACCCTGCGCAGCCCACGGCGTTTATCGGGTCTGCTACGCCGCATTTACTCTCGGCCTTATCGATCTATCAAAACCAACCAATCTTCCCAAAGGCTGCTACCATCCCCTGCTTCGGCCTACTCATACACTGTAACCCCATTAGCGGTTCATCTGTTACCCTTGACCCGAGTCTATACATCTTGCTGCGCCCTTTCTGTGGCAAACCAAACCGGGCGCAGCAAGACTGCGCCCCTACAGCCGGAGTTGTGCGGTTATGACATTTTTAAAAATGCTCTAGCTTCCTCAGTGGCACGTCTCACGGATCAGAGTTCATAGGGGACGTAACCGCTGTTTCATTCGTTCCACACCTCAAATCTCCCGAAACCAATCAACAAACCTAAAATTCCGTTCTCAGCTATCTTTGCAATCTGAGAGTTCCTCGTTTCGCCGTCGCTGCCGAATACGGGCATCCGCGGTTAAATATCGGACATGCGGAACGAGCCGCTTGATAGCGGCTCCACCAGTGTCGGTTGTGACTGTGGCAACTATTGCGGACTATTTAACGACCGCCGCGACACCAAGGATGATGAAACTGCCGTCGCCCCGGAGCTCCAGCTTGTGGCGTCCGGGACCGTATTTCATGACAAAGGCGTTGATTTGCGGCAGCGTGTCGACAGTGGCGGCATTTAGGAGCAGTGGTTCATTCGTTTGATCGCCGGCGTGGGCATCCGTTTCGAGTTCCGGCGGCTGGCGCCAGCCTTTTTCCTTGGATTGCACATAGCCAATTACGATCTGCACCGGAACCCCGGTCTCGAATTCGATCGGGACGTAGCGCCCTGCCCTGGCTTCTGTATCCGAAAAACGGATGCCCGTCAGCGTGGCAAGTTCAGGCGCCAGCGACTGGATTTCCCAGGTGCGATCCGTGAAAACCCTCGCACCGGGCCCCGGACGGTAGGTCTCAGCTTTGGAGCTCAGGAGCGTAAACGATGCGGGCTGCAGGGGCTGGATCGCGGCGCGAGCAGCGGGACCACTGGACCGCAGGGTTTCGATGTGTTTGTCGAATTCCACTAGTTCGTTTTCGTAGAGAGGCAGCAATTGCGTCCAATGATAGTTGGCCGGCTGTCCATCCTTCCCGCCCGGCACCGGGATGCGCCGTTGGCTGGTTTGCATGGTGTTGGCAAAGCGATAAGTGTCCTTGGTGAGAGCGGTGAGTTTGCGATATTGGTCGAGACTCGCCGCAAGCCGGTGACGCGCTTCCTCCATGTCCTTGAGTTCATGGCTGCGTTGATAACGTAGGACCGCGAGCGCCGCCTCGGCTTTGGCGGCATAATTTTCTGAAAGTGCCTGGATGCAATAGATGTCGTTCCTCAGACGGGCGAACTCCTCGCGGTTTTTCGTGACGTGCGGCGCGGCTGCTTCAATGGCTGCGACGGCCCTGGCGGCGAATTCACGAACCTCGCGGTTGATGGAAATCGGAGTTTCGCCCTCATGCGGTTGCTTCGACCACTCCTTGTCGGCAAACTCCTGCAGTCGTTCGCCGAGCGGGGCCTGGGAGAGCCAGAGTTCGGGATACGGACGGTATTTCGCGGGCGTGACCAGTTGGTCGAGCGTCATACCGAGAGAAAGTGTTTGGCGGTTCCCTTCGGTTATCCCGTAGCGACGCAGGAGGCGCGGCGCGCATTCACCGGAATCGTTGTAGGCTTCGAGAATCTTAGCAGCTGCCTCGGATGTGCCATAGTGGGCCGCAAGGCGCTCGATCCAGTACGCCTGATCGGCGGTAGGGTCGCGATCGGGGTTCCACGCATAACGCGCCCAAGCCTCGAACCAGATCCAATCACGTTCGATCTGTTTGAGCGGAACCTCGGTCTTGTCTGGGGCGTCCGGCCAGCTCCAGTACGCGAGCGGATAAAGGTGAAGGCCACCCGCGCCAAGGCGGTCGCGCATGGCGATGACGGATTTCTGGATGAAACGTTGTGCACCGTAGCGGAACGGCTCCAGGTTCGCGAGAATGTGAACATTGGCCAAGTGCGTTGTCCCCAGTTTGCTCATCGCCAGGTGTGTCTGCTGCCAGACACCGCGCGGTTCCCACGTGGTCAACGACTCGCCATTGAATTTTGCCTCTGTGTAGAGGTTTTTGTAGACCTTGAGCGCCTCGGGCATCACGACGCGCGGGTCGGTAGCGTGTGTGCGCACAACGACAGGCGGTTCTTCCTTCAAGCCCGCAGCGGCCATGCCGTCCTTCACGCCGGGCAAAATCACTTTCGAGAGCCAATCGTTTTGCATCGGCACATCCTGGAGCGCCTCACCGAGGCAGATCATCAGGCCAACGTTGGGATATTGATGCACGAATTCGGCGATGGACTTGCGAGTATAGTCGGCGGCGAGTTCGTTTGTCTTATTGAGTTGGGTCGGCAAGCCGTTCTTTTTTGCAAAAGGTTTTGAAAGAAGAATATTATAGAACATCTGTACGACCCAGATGCCGCGCTTGTCGGCCTCCTGCGCGATGTAGCGGAACATCTCGGCGTTTTCCTTGAACTGTTCCTCCGAGACTTCGAGCGCGTACGGGTAGTCGGCGAGTTTCACCAGCGAGGCGAACGGATGCCCGTTCCAAAGGTACAGCGTGTTCATCCGCTGCCCGGCAAGATAATCGAGATACTCTTTCCAAAATGCCTTGTCGTAGAAAAACGGGAAAAGCTCCTTCGTGTATGGATACTCGTAAACGTGGCGACCGGGCAGAATGAAAGTTTTCTGCATGCCGATGCATGGACCGCGGAGCTTGAGGACAGGCGCGTCGACGATACGGCAATGGGCCGGCAAGTGTCGCAGGTCCTTCACGTTTTCCGTCAGGTGCAAGCAACCGTAGAGTACGCCGGTGTCGTCGTGGCCGATGACTGCGATTGTTTTTTCTCCGGCATCTGCAATCACATAGCCCTCGGACCGCAATTCGCCTTCAGCAATTTTGACGCGGCCGGCCTCGATGAGGCTTTTGATTTCCTGAGCCTGCGGCACCCCGATGACAATTTTCGCGGCCGTCTGATCCAAGCCGAACGTCGCTTGCAGTCGCTCTGCACCATAACGCACACGCGGCGACGCGTCGGTCGGCGCAGAAACGCTGGCGGCCCGCGCAATTCCAGCGGCGAGCAATACGAAAACAATTTGTCCCAGGAAACGACAATTCAGCATGGCGGAAAATTAGCGGTGAGTTTTGTGTGCGGCAGCCGCGACATCGCTGTCGCTCGCCGGCGCGCACGGACGGAAGCTCAGGTGCAACTGGTAGGGCTGCACCGGTACGGCGTATTTTTCCAAGACGCCGGGGCCACAGCTGCTGTTACCAAGTCCGCATTGTTTTGTATCGAGCGAGAGAAAAATTTCCGGACGAGGCTTCAATTCGTAGGCATGCTTCGCTGCATCGAGATCGCTCACGGAAAAATGCAGTGCCGTCGCGGAAATCGGTTCGCCTTTCGCGACCACGAGTAGTCCGCGGCCTGATTTGTCGGTGAGCGTCAGCCACCGTACACCCTCCTTGTTGCCATTTTCCTGTGGACGAGCGTAGGCAACGTACTGCTGCGCGACGGTCGACGAGTACAAGCCGACAGGCGCGGCTTCGCGTCGATCGATGTAGTTTTCGCCTGGGCCGTGGCCGTACCAGCGGAAATTTTCCAACGTGGGCGCGAGCTGCATCACGATGCCTATGCGCGGCAACGGAGGAAGTTCGCCTTCGGGCGTGAATTGATTTTCGACGTCAATCGAACCATCGCCGCGAATCGTCCAGATCGCGCGATGAACAAAAGCGCCTTTGGCCGCGGCGCTGTAGGCGACGCTTTCGACACGAACGAGCGCGGACGCAGGTTGTGTGACAGTAAGCGATTTCACGGTGCGCGTGACCTTGTCGAGCCCGGCGCCGCGCCAATCGCGGGCGAGCCATTTGCCGAACCCTTTGTCATTGTCTGTCGGCGCCCGGAAGACTTGCAGCACAGGGCCGGCGGAATTGGCAAGAAGTTCGCCGTATCCATAATCCAACGACACAAGCGTACCGGTGGAGCGGCTGAATTTCGCAGCGAAGATCTTGCCGGTGATTTGTACAAGATCGCCTTGATCGGCAACCGTCAGCATCGGCCATCCTTCGCTCTCAATCGACGTTATCTTCGGCGTTTCCACTTCCAGTTTCATCTGTTCCCACGCGATTTCGTGACCAGCTGGAGCCCAGGCCGAGGCCGCGCGGGTGACAAAGCTGAGCCGCAACCAGTAGTCTGCGCCTGCAATCGTTTTCTCGATGGCCGCCACCGGGATGTTCACCACTTTATAGCCGCCGGCCGCGACATCCCACGGTTCAAGCTGTCCCTGCTGCACGACCGCGCCATCGCAAAGGACGGACCAGCGGACATCGTACTCGCTTAGATTTACGAAATGGTTGCGGTTGTTGACACGCACGACCACGGCGCCAGGCTTCATCTCGCGCGGCTCAACCCAGACGGGTTGATAAACCTTTTTGACCTCCCAATATTTCGGCGTCGTTTCGCGGTCGGCGTTGACGATTCCCTTCAGCGCAAACGCGCCAAGGTTCGGCTTGTCGCCGAAGTCGCCGCCATACGCGATGAAGGCGCGGCCATCGGCGGTTTTCTTGCGCAAGCCCTGGTCCGCCCACTCCCAAATGAATCCGCCCAACAGGCGTGGGTGCCAGTAGATTTCGTCCCAGTATTCCTTGAGGTTGCCGAGGGCGTTGCCCATCGCGTGGGCGTATTCGCTCGTTAAAATCGGACGTTGTTCACCGTCGGTGAGCGTGAGGTTGATCAGGCGTTCCCAGCGGGCGTTTTCCGGTCGCTCGGCGTCGGCATCTTCCGCGATGCCAGGATTCAAATACCGATCCATCGTCCTGGGATAAAAACGACTGATAACGTCGACGGTGTTCGGGTCGCGGGGATTGCCCTGCGCCCCTTCATAGTGGATCGGTCGCGTGGGATCGAAGTCGCGCAGCCAAGCCGACATCGCAGCGAAGTTCGGGCCGTAGCCCGACTCGTTGCCCAACGACCAGAAGATCACGGAGGGATGATTCTTGTCGCGCTCGGCAAGGCGCACCGCGCGATCGAGAAAAGCCAGCGCCCAGCGTGGATCGCTCGCAAGCTTTCCGCGAAGGCCGTGGGTTTCGAGATCCGCTTCATCGACGACGTAGAGGCCGTATTTGTCGCAAAGTTCGTACCAACGCGGATCGTCGGGATAGTGGCAGGTACGCACCGCATTGATATTGGCCTGCTTCATCAGAATGATGTCCTGAACCATTCGCTCATAGGTAATGGCGTGGCCTCGGTCGGGATCGAGTTCGTGGCGGTTGACACCGCGTAAACGGATTGGACGCCCATTGATCAGCACACGTCCATCGCGAATCTCAATTTTTCTAAAACCCACATCGCAAGCCACAGCTTCGACCACGGCCTCTTTGTCGTCACGCAACGTGAGAACCAACCGGTAAAGCGATGGCGTCTCAGCCGTCCACTTGGCGGGATTGGCTACCCTGCTTTCGAGCCAACCGAACTTGCGCGGGCCCCGCTGGGGTGTCCGATCGTTAAGGACTTCCGGCTTTGCCTCTCGATTAAGGATCGGCTCGGCGTCATGGCGGATCGGCTTTTCGAAAACCGGTTTGCCTGCCGGGTCGATAAGCTCGGCTTGCGCGGTCCAGCCTTTTAGCGCGCGATTGTCGTAAGCAGCTAGTTTCGGTTCGATGCGGAGCGTGGCATCGCGGTAGTTGGCATCAAGTTCAGTGCGAACCGCAAAATCTTGAATTCGGACCGGAGCCGTCGAATACAGCCACACGTCGCGTTGTATCCCTCCGAAACGCCACATGTCCTGATCTTCGAGATAACTACCATCGCAAAATCGATAAACTTCGACCGCGACAATATTTTTTCCCGGTTGCACATGCGAAGTGATATCGAACTCCGCCGGTGACCTGCTTCCCTGACTGTAACCGACACGCTGGCCATTGATCCATACGTAGAACGCGCTCTGCACGCCGTCGAAATGAATAAAGACACGGCGGCCAGCCCAAGCCGGCGGAAGTTCAAAGGCGCGTCGATACGAACCGACGGCGTTGCGTTCCTTAGATGTCGTGTAATCGGCCGGCGGTTCGCTGGTCACGCGGGGCGGATCGATTTTGAAAATGTATCCACTACTCGCGTATACGTGCGTGCCATAGCCATTGACCTCCCAATTGGCCGGGACCGGGAGTGTCTTCCATTTCTTATCGTTGAATTTCGGCTTGTAGAAATCCACCGGCCTCAATTCGGGATTTGGCACCCAGTTGAATTTCCACGCGGTTTCGCTGCTAAGCGATAGGAACCACGGAGATTGCTCCACCCTGCCCTCGCGGGCCTGCTCAACCGTTGCAAATGGCACAAAACTGGCCCGGGCCGGCTCACGGTTTATCTGGAGGACTTGTTCGTTTTCCCAGTCGAGCGCGGCAGCGCTCGTTGCAGCGAGAGCGACAAAACCGATCAGCAGCAGAATAGTCGAACGGATGCGTGGCATGGCTCAGCCTTCGATGGATTTTGTTTCCCCTGGCTTGAGGGAGAGTTCGATGGTGCGACTGCCAACGACGATTCGCGTCGTCGTTCCGCCCACGCTCTTGATCGCTGCGGAGACGAGCTTGCCGGATTTCCAAACAAGCGAGACTTCGAAACCGCCACGAGCGCGCAGACCGTTGACGGAGCCCTCGGCCCAGGCGTCGGGCAAGCACGGCAAGAGACGGATCACGCCGGGTTCGCTTTGCAGCAACATTTCCGCGATTGCGGCGGCACCACCGAAATTGCCATCGAGCTGAAACGGAGGATGTGCGTCGAAGAGATTCGGATACGTGCCGCCACTGTGTTGTTTTTGGGAAGTTTCCTGATTGGCGGGTTTGAGATGTTCGCCAAGGATCTTGGCCGCGCGATTGCCATCGCCGATGCGAGCCCACATGGCGAGTTTCATGGCCAGGCCCCAACCCGTTCCTTCGTCGCCGCGCGCATCGAGGGTTTTGCGCGAAGCCGTCACGAGTGCGGGTGTCGTTGTCGGGCTGATTTCCATGCCGGGATAAAGGCCCCAGAGATGTGCGGTGTGGCGATGGTGCGGATCGGGCTCGGGGTATTCCTCGAGCCACTCCATCACACGGCCATCGGAACCGATGCGTGTCGGGGCCAGGTGCGCGATTTTTTCGGACAGCTCGGCGCGGAAAGCGTCGTCGATGCCAAGGATTTTAGATGACTCGATGCAGGCGTTAAAAAGATAACGGATAATCTGGATGTCGGAGGTGGCACCCAAACAGATGTGGACATTTTTTCCATCAGGCAGCGAAAAAGCATTTTCTGGCGAATTCGACGGCGCGGTCACGAGCCATTTGTTTTTTGGCTCTTCGATCAGCATGTCCGAATAGAATAAAGCCGAACCTTTCATAACCGGATAAGCCCATTTCAAAAATTCCTTGTTGTTGGTGAATAGATAGTGATCCCAAAGGTGCTGACACAGCCAGGCGGAGCCGGTGGTCGTGGCGCCCCAGTTGGCTCCTTCGCCGGGCGAAGTAAATCCCCAGGGGTTCGTGATAACATGCGCAACCCAGCCGCGGGCATTATAGTAGGCCTTGGCCGTTTTCGCGCCCGGCTCCTGCAGTCCGGCGATGAGCTTGAACAAAGGTTCGTGGAGTTCGGATAAATTACACACCTCGGCGGGCCAATAGTTCATCTGCACGTTGACGTTGAGGTGCCAGTCTCCATTCCATGGCGTCTGCACGCCGTCGGCCCAGATGCCTTGCAGATTGGCCGGCAGTCCGCCGGGACGGGAAGTTGAAATCAACACATAGCGGCCAAAATTAAAATACAGCGCAACAAGCGAGGGATCGTCGCTCCCTGCGCGGAAAGCCGCGAGGCGCTCGGCCGTGGACTTGCTCGCGGCGGGAAGCGTCAGCGCATCAACCGAACCGATCCGCAGAGCCACGCGGTCGTAGAAACGGCGAAAGTCGTCGATGTGAGCGATACGAAGTTGTGAAAACGTTTTACCAGCGGCGTGCGAGAGATCGGCGCGGGCGGTTTTAGCCGCGTCGAGGACCTTCCGTCCTGTGAAGGTTTTGATGTCGGTTGCCGCGGTGATGAGGAGCGTTACTTCATCGGCGTCCCGGATGACGAGTGTGGCGCTGGAGGTTTTGACCGAGCCGCCGCGCACGATGGCGCGTACGTTTGCCGCAAAGCGCACGCCGTTGCCGTCGGTGCCATTGGTCAGCTGACCGGTCATGTTCAAACCATTGTCACCATCGGCGGAGAAAGTGGCGCATTCTTTGCGATCAAGCGTCGCTTCGAAGGAAATCGCGCGGGGCTTGTCGGCCTTGATGCGATAAACGATCACCTCGTCGGGCTTGCTGGAAAAAACTTCGCGGACGAATTTCACGCCACCTTGATCGTAGGAAGTGGTGACAATGGCATCGCGCAGATCGAGCTCGCGGCGGTAATTTTTCACTGCCGCCGCCACGGACCCACTGCGCACAAACTTTAGCCGCAGATCGCCGAGCACTTGGTAAGAGCCATATGGCACTTTCGCGCCCTGGCCGAAACCCGAACCTTTGCCGGCACACGTGAAACTGGCCCAGACCAGTTTTTCCGCCTCGGCATTCTTACCCTCGAGCAGGAGGCGGCGGATTTCTGGCAGCGCGGCGGCGGCATCGGTGCGGTCGGCTTCCTGCGGTCCACCGGACCACATGCCGCTCTCGTTTAGGACGACACGTTCCTCCTCGACGCCACCAAAGACCATCGCGCCAAGCCGTCCGTTCCCGATGGGACTTGATTCGGTAAAATGCATCGCCGCTGTGTTAAAGAGCACAATGCGATCGGGCGAAGAACCATGTAGCCAGGCGGCGGAGAAAATGAAAAACTTGGCAAACAGACGAAGGGATTTCATGAGCAGAATTCGTGAATGGCGTGATAGAGGCGGTGTTGCTCCTCTGGATTTTGAACGTGAGTGCCGACGATAAGGCGCACGCCCGGTTTCCACAAGCGGTGAACGTGCGACATGACTTCGTCGAAATCGCCAACAAGCCGCGCGTGCAAAATCACGCCAGTGCCAGCCAGCGCGTCGCGAAACTCCTCGCATTTGTTGTACGCGGGATCGGTTTGCGGACTAAAAGCGCCGTCGATCATGGTGAGATTTTTGATTTTCTTCACCGCTTCAATCCACCGTCCCCAATTGCCGCAGGAATGGATGGCGGTGCCGCCAAAGGCCGCACCGATCCGTTCGCAATCGGCCACGCAAAACTCCTCGAACATCGGAGGCGACACCATGATGAGATTGTCCGTGCTCAAACCGATGCCGGTGCCAGCCCGCGAACTCGCGAAACCGTGCCCCGGGCGCGCCAGGAGATTGCCGATCAATTCGCTCTGCTTTTGTGTGAAGCGAATGAGTTCGTCGCTGATGGCGGCCATGATTTCGCGCACCCGTTCCGGCTCCTCATAAAACGAAGCCAGGAACTGACTCACATCGACAAGACCGCCCGCGGCGTTGATCGGGCCTTGAATGTCGCACCAGGACATGGGCACTTGTCCGCGGGTCTGTTCGAGGAAATATTCGATCGTCATTAACGTCGACGCGAGCACAGGCGAAAGACCGGGTAGTCGCTCCAATTTCGCTGGCACTTCACTCACCGAACCATAGCGCGGAATCACCGCAGGAGATTGTCCGGGAAACCATTCGTAGTCGGCCCCAAAAGCCGCGGCCGTCGTTCCGATGCCATACCAAGGCTCCAGATAGGTCGGTGCGTCCGTCAGGTAATCCATCGTGCGTGCGAGCGCACCGAGCTGCCAGTGCAACGACTGTTCACGATCACGACAGCCATCGCGAAAGACCTCGCCGGCGCGCACACGTTGCCAGACCGCCACGCCGTCGCGCTTCGCGAGAAACGCGGCGTAGCGTTTGTCGGCTTCGGCGGCGAAACCGGCGTAGCGGGCAAAATCGAAAGCCGCAGGCGCGGTTCGCACCACGGGCATGGCCATCGAATCTTTTTTTGTCGTGTCGAATTTGGCGGGAGCAGCCATCGGCGAACCTCAATCTTGATGGAAAACTTCCTCCATGTTTGCCCACCACTCGCCTGGCGCGCGATCGTCGAGCGCCTTTTGGCACGGAATGCAAACCGACCACCATTTCTGCGTCGTCGGATCGGCCGCCATTTTCGCCATGTCCGCGGCGAAATCGTTGCCGAAATATTCGAAGTAACTAAAAAGGTAATGCTGGCCGTCGGGCATTTTTCGCAGGTAGATAGAATAATTCCTGATATTGCACGCGCTGATCATGGCCAGCACGCCCGGCCAGACCGCGGCGTGCAGTTTCTTGTATTCGTCGAGCTTTTCGGCACGGACGCCGATGACAGAACCGTAGCGTTTCATAGTTTTCCAGTTAGTGAGAGGTTGAGGTGTCTCCGAGATAATTTCCGTAGGTCAGCAGCAGAACCGCCGCGCAAAGCACAACCAAGCCCAGGCCGATCGCGGAATGCGTGCGCGGGCTGCAGCGTTTCCATTCCTTGAAAACAATGGCGACAAGATTGCTAAACAACACGAGCATCACCATGTGAATAGCCCAGCTGGAAAAGGCGTACTCCTTGCCCAGGCGCACATGGCCGAGGTTGTAGAAGAAAAATTGTCCGTACCACAGCGTGCCTGTGGCAATCGCGAGCAGGTAGTTTACCGGCAGGCTGGCCGGCTCACTTCCCTCTTTGAGCCTGGTGAGTTCTCCGAGCGTTTTGTTCTTTCGTGCGAGAAATAAACTATAGGCCAGCGCGGTCAGAAACGCGCCGCTGTTGGCGAAGATGTACGTTACATTGCCGCGCCAATAACCCGCTCCGTGTTTTTCCGCGATATCGGCAATCGGTGTCGCGACTTCCAAAGCGAAACCGTAAACCGCCGACAATGCTCCAGCGATCAGCGAGAGCGTGAGGCCCTTCGTGAGGGAAAATTCGCCGGCGCCGGCTGCGGTTGCTTTCAAATCGCTTTCCTTAAACCGGCCAGCCATGCCACAAATCGCAATGCCCAGAGCGCCCGCGGCGACACCGCCGAACACCCAACCAGAGCCAACTTTTGCGGCGATATCGCCAAATTGTCCACGCACGAGCGGCGGCACCAACGTGCCCAGCACGCTGGAAAGACCGACCGCGATCGAATAGGTCAGCGAAAAGCCAATGTAGCGGATCGCAACGTTAAAAGCCGTTCCGCCCACGCCGTAGGCCACACCCATCAGGAAGGACCAAAGCATGCGATCCTTGGGCGCCTCTGCCAGAACCGCGCCTAAATCCGGAATCGTCAGCCATGCGCCGACGATGGGCCACAGGAACCAGCAAAACGCGGCCTGAACCATCCAAAAAACCTCCCAGGACCAGCGTTTGATGTACTTTTGGGGCGAATAGCAATTGGCGGCGAAAAACGCGCCGATTCCGTGGAAACCAACGCCAAGAAAAGGTTGCGGGGTAATAGGAGCCATGGAGGTGCGGGGTATTTGGATTATTATAATTGTTCGGCGTATTCGCCAAGGCCAAGCGGGTATCTGCCGTATTCACGAACCAACTTCACAATGAAATCGTAGGTTTCGCCGGAAACACTGCTGCTGACCGAGTGGTCCGAGGCGAAAATGTAGCCGCCGCCGCGCGCAGCGTTGAGCTTGCGCAACACCTCGCGCTTGATCGCGGCCTTGTCGCCGGTTTCCCAAATTTGCACGTCGCTGTTTCCGAAGAAACCGACCTTGTGGCCGTATTGCCTGCGCAATTCCACGCAGTCCATGCCGGCTTTTACCTCTAGCGGATTGTAAGACAAAATTCCCATCTCAGCAAAATCGGCGAAGATGGCTTTCACGTTGCCACAACCATGATAGGTCACGGGCAAACCCTTCGAGCGGGCGTAGTCGGTCATGTGCGCGACCCAGGGCTTGAAATGCTCACGCCAGTAAGCGGGCGAAAAAAGCATGGCGTTTTTATACGCAACGTCGCCCCAGATATGGAAACCATCGAGCAGGCCAGCGCCGGCGTCGATTTCGGCCTTCGCGCATTCGAGGAGGTGTGCACCGATTTTGTTAATTGCTGCCCCCATGCGTTCCGGCTCCTCGCCCATCCACATCAGCGCGTTTTCTTGCCCAACCAGTCGCGTGAGACATTCACTGACTTCGATCATGCTGCCGAAGACCGGGAAGTCCGGGCGCAAAGAGTTCACCGTATCGATCCAAGCGGGAGAGTTGCGTTCAAAGCCATCTCCTACTCCGGCGATCTGGTTGTCTCCGCCGGAGAAAAAACGCCGCGGATCGCGTGGATCGTCGAATTTCGCAGCCTCGAGTTTTTCCAGCGTATCGATTTCCCATGAGCGCATTTCCGGCATGGGAAAAGCAAATTGCTTATGGATCACCGCGCCGAAACCGGTCTTGACGACGACTTCCTCGGCATTTTCGACGAGTGTCTCGAAGGGCCGAATCCACGGGTCCATGTTCGGCACCGTGATAATCAAATCGAGATCGTAGTAATAATAGGGATTTGCATCCGCAGGCAAACCCAGTTCCTTGCGCCAACGCCTTGTGAAGCCGCCCCAAAAAAAATCCGTCACAGGAACGCGATCCGGCTCCTCGTGATGAAGCGCCTTGTTAAGGCGTTCCAATTTGCGCAGCGTATTTTCCTTCCGACCTTTTTCGGCGGCGGATTTTCCAAACGTGTCGAACATGCTCATGTTTTGGGGAGGTAGAAAGCGGGTTGACGAGAGGTCTATGGCTTGGGCACGGGGTCTGGCGCAAGTACCGAACCAGTTGGCCGAAAATCCTTCGACGTAGCGAGCGCGATCACACGTCCCTCGCTGCCTACCGCGCAGTAGAAATGGTAGACGACGCCGTCGTGTTTGATCACCCACGGCTTGTGAGCGAACTCCTTCTCGTAGGGTTCAGTCGAGGAGATCAGGTCGGGGCCGGTCCACGGCGTCCAATGCACGAGATCGCGTGAAACTGCGAACGTGTCGAATGCGCCGGACCGGTAAAAGGCGCCAAAGAAAAACATCACCCAGAGCTCGCCCATGCGCACGACCTGCGGATCGCCGGTGATCGTCGCGAAGCGCAAGCCGGGCGGGCGCGGATGATCCATGATGTGGGCCGGGCCGTAGCGTCGCCAGGTTTTCATATCATCGCTGATGGCGATGCCGATGCGTTCGTTATCGCGAGCGTGTCGGGCGTTGTAGAACATCACAAACGGCGCGCCAAGTGTGCTCGCGTCATCGTGTATGATCGAACTCTTAAAGAGCGTTTCGTTTTCGAAGAAACGGGCGTCTCTGTCGGTGGGTTGCATGATCGGCGCCGGTAACTTGTCCCAGGCGATTAGGTTAGTTGGATCGTTGGTCGACGCCATGCCGATCGAGAGCGGACTTTTCTCGTAACCGGTCAACGAACCGCCGATGTAGGACATCCAGTAGCGACCTTCGTGCTTGCCAAGCGCATAGCTGCCACCCCAAGTCGGATCGACCAGTGCGAGGCCGCCACCAGCGTTCGCGTAATCCCAACTGCCTTCCGGCCCTTGCGGCAGGATTGTGCCGAGCGATTTCCAGCTCAGCAGATCGTCGCTCACTGCGAGTTGCGTCGAGTAACCACGCGGCTCGCCATTCGGAAGATTTTCAAGCTGAACATAGATCATCCACCAGCGCCCGTTGTGTCGAAAAACATTCGGGCAATCGACCTTCTTTCCCGGCGGAGCCGCGATAACGACGCCATATTTGTAGGGGGTCTTCGCTTCTTCGTAAACGCGGCGCAGGTCGGCGGAACGGATTGCGGAGGAATCGTTGGCGACAACCTCAGGTTCGGCCACGAGTCGCACCGGACCGAGCAGTCCGGCTTCGAGCAGCGGACGCGATTCGATTGGTTTCGCGAGGGGAATGTACGTCGTGCGCTTTTCGGGTGGAAGCTTCGCGTCGCCGATTAGGCGGTTGAGCCAGGTATTGGTGACGTGGATTTCGAGTGTATTTTTTCCGTTTCGAAGTGCGCGTGTGATATCGAGTCGCATGGGTTCGGTCCAAGCTGTCCCGCAATCGACGCCGTTCAGTTGGACGCTCGCGAGGTTGGCGACTTTGCCGAGATCGAGCCAGATGCGACGGCCGAGATGAGCGTTGGTCCATTCGAAAGTTTTGGTATAGGTAGCCGTGCCGGAAAAGTAGCGGACAAAACCTTCGCCGTGCTCGCTCCACGAGGTCAGTTTATCAAATTCGAAACGGCGGTCATAACTTGCGTATTTGGTCTTAAAGGAAACGCCCCAAGTTCCCTCGATCGTCACTAGTGGCTCCGTCGCCCTCAGCGGCTGGGCGTGAGGCATTGACGCGGCGTACGCCCGACGGCGCAGGACAACAAATGCCGAACCATGCGCCGGAAGTTCGACGGCAAACTCTCCACGTTCGTCTGTCGTATCGTTGAGTGGCTGTTCTTGGATCACGCCCGTGACGGGGTCGTACCACTCGGGTTGCAATCCACGCACGTTGACCGAAAGTTCAACTTGAGCAGTGGCTGCAGATTGGTTGCTGACGAAATAGATGTCCGCCTCTTCGTTTTTCCGATGCGTCCATTCGATGCCTTCCGAACCCTTGCCTCGCACCAAAAGATCGGGCTGAACAAGGCGCTCGCGCAATACTTGGCGCAAGTCTTGTCGCTCACGTGCCTGGTCAAAGATAGCCGCCCCGGCGCGTCGCAGTCCGTCGATCTTCTTCGCGACCTCGGGCGAAAGTTTTGTCGTATCTTGAACCACCAGCACAGCGTAACTTGCGCCGCCGGGCAGTTCGATGCGACCGTTTCGGACGAACGTGTATTTAAGCAACGCGTCGCGATTGATTGTGTCGGCCTGAAAACCGCGCGGTAGCTCCGGTTTGCGGCGCTCGGGCAAGATTGCTCGCGCAGGCAATTCTTCGCCTGCGAAATATGCAACATCGACGACGGATTGACCGAGTTGAAGCATAGCCGAGCAACGACTGAGGTACGTAATCCATGCTTTGCTTTGCTCAAACCAAGTCTGCTCGCGGCCGTAGAAAAGCCCGATATTGCTCAACGTCATGCCTGGACCCCGATTGTGGGACCAGGGATTGAGTGCGGCAACGTGGATGAGAAATTTATTTACTCCTAGCGCGAAGTTGTGGTCACCGAGCGCTTTCAGCATGCCGGGGTGCTCGTCCCATTCCAGATTTCGCTGCGTGAATGCCTCGGACATGACAACGTTCTTCCCGTACACGCGGGCGCCGGAAATGGCGTCGTGAATATCGTTGGGTTTATCCTGTACAGCGCTGCGGAACCAAAACTCTCCCATCGGCACGTCCACGTTGTCGAAATGCCGCATCCCCTCGCCCATCATCGTCGGTGCAGTCGTTTCGGCGGTAAAGATACAACCGTGCTGTTTTGCCAATTCGGCGAGTGGCACAAAAAATCCGTCGATGGTTAGATCCGAGATCGTAAGGCGGATATCGTTAAGAACCTGCTCCGATTTCTCCGCGCTTTCGACCGGAATGCCCGCGAACAATGGTAGAAATGGCGTCAGGTCGTAACCGCGGCGTCTCTTGAATTCTTCGCGGAAAGTCGCGCTCCAGTTTTGACTGCCGGCTTCCCAACTATCGACGTGAAAAATTTTCAGGACCTTGCCGGCCAGCTCAGTTCCTACCTGCCGGATCGTTTCGCCGAACCATTTGTCAAACTGCAAACGCGCGGCTTCTGGATTGAATTTGTCGCACTCCAGCCCGCGTCCTGCGCCAGCGGTTTCATTGCGATGGCCCGTCGCGGTGTGGCCCACGCGAAGGATGGTCCAGCGGCCGGGAGGCGCCTGCCACTTGAGCGTTCCGTCCGTTCCGAAAGACGAAGTGAGATCGATAATTTTGTCCTGCGGAACACAAAGTTCACCGGGAATCAGCGCCGAGTCGGCGCGTTCGCTCGATCGCCAGACCGCGCCCGATTTTCCTTCGTAGTGAGGAACGCGTGCGTCGCTGAAAAGCTCGATGCCCTGCACCTTGAAAACGTGCTTCCATTTGGCCGAATCCAGGTCTTCGGCAAAAGGTTCGGCACCGGACGGATCGTGAACGAAACGAAAAAAACGCGCGGTCGTTGTTGGGATGGAAAACGTATAAGGCGCATCGCCGTCCTGCCAGCCATGCCGTGGGGTCTTAAGACGCCCAAGCGAGCGGAATGTTTTCCCGTCGTCACCCACTTCGACGATCATGCGCAATGGCGGATAATTCGCGCCGTCGGGCCGAACCACAATCGAGCGGCAAGTGAATGGCGCGGCGAACTCGAACTGCACCCAGCATGGATTCTCGCTGCGAAGGCGCTTGGTGTTGCCCGGTTTGACCAGGGCCTGCGCGTCGGCGCCCGCCACGTCGGTCGTGACCTTCGGCACGACATTCCGCGACGAGAGTCCTTCGCCATCACGGGCCGGAAACGCAAGGATCGCGATGTCGCGGTAAAAACCTTCATGCGAGGCCGGCTGTGGAAGTTTCACCTCGAGCGCGGCGCCGCCTTCGACCTGCTGCTCGGTCCATACGACTTTCTGCATGGCCAACTCAGGCGTGATCCACGGACCGCCAGCCGTGGCAAAGCCGTCGCTCGCATGCATCGCGATTTTCAGTTTCAGGCGTGCGGCCTCTCGAAATGTGTGACGCAACATTTCCCACCATTCCGGCGTAAGCGTGCGGACCGAAGGCTCGAAGAGCGGCAGGTTCGGCACGTCCTGGATGGGAACCAAGTACACACCGCCAAGTCCGACGCGGGCAAAAGCCTCAAGATCGGCCGTGATGCCCTCGCGCGAAATCGTGCCTTTCATCCAGTACCAAAAGACCCACGGCTTCGCCGACTCCGGTGGTGCGGCGAATACTGCTTCCGGGTTGGTCGAAGGTTTCGGTTGCGCCGCAACGAATGACGTCGCGACTAGCGCAGCGAACAATGGGACCGCACTTCGACGGAGAAGCTGGAGCGTGCGAACGATCATTTCAGTTCGAAACGAAGTTGGAGCGAACCGCGACGCACACCTGAGACCCGCTGCGCCTGTGAGGAAGGGCCGACGAGGTCGGTCGCATTGACCTTGTTGCGCAGAGCCGGAATGACATCGAGCACGGCGATGCCGGTTTGCGGAAGCGTGTAAAGCATGGCATCGCGTCCGTCGCGCGGCGTATAGACACCAAGGAAGGAGCCGGCCGTGAAATTGCCGAGCGTGATGCTGCCTTCCAACGTCTCAAAGGAAGCCCAACGCCAGTCGTTAAAGAAGCCTTTGAATTCGGGAAACACGAAGGATTCGCCGGGAATTGGATCGTTATATTTGTTCGTCCAAACGTCGAGCATTGTACCATGCAAACGGTTTTGCCAAACGCGGTACGGACCGCGGCCGAGCCAGCGAATGGATTTCATGCTTGCCTCGGGGCAGTCGAACTTCACCCCCATCAACTCCACCACGCCGTCGTAGGCATATTCGTAGTCGAGGCGAACAACCCCATTGGGTGAAACGCGCCAGCGGACAGTCTGCAAGGCGCCAGAATAGTTCACATCCACCACCACGTCCGAACTGTCAACACGAGCGGCGATGGTTTTGAGCGCGGAGCCAAAATTGACTTCTTTATAGATACGATCCGCGCCTTTTGCGGCTTGAGGATCGATGGAGCCATCAAGAGTGCGATCACCCCGTCGCGCCGCGACAAAACGTGGCCCTTGGTTGAAGGAAATCGATTTCGTTCCCTGACGAACGCTGGCGAGTTCGCCCGTTTGTTTATTAATGCGAATCTCTTGCCCCGCGGCGTAGACAACAATCACATCGTAATCGCTGCGATATTCGACTTTGGAACCGGGCTTGTTGGCTGTCGCAATGTCGTTGAGCGGTTTCCAGCTCCAGGACCAGGTCCAAAGTTTTTCCCCAGCAGGATTTTTGACTGTGACATAAAGTACATCGGCATCGCGCCAGTTGGCCGGCAAGGGCAAGGTGAGTTCGCCGTTCGTATGTGGTGCAATCGCCGGGCCGTCCAGTTCGCCCGACGTTATTGTCACGTGACCGGCTTTGCCCTCTACGGCGGACGAGAACTTCGCCAGCTCCCAGGCAAACTTGCACTGGTTCAAATTGGTGAAGTCGTAGCGGTTTTCAACAGTTAGGCTGCCCTTGAAATCGAGTGGCAATTGAATCGGGCCGACCTGCACCGGGCACCAAATTTCGCGAACCGTGTTAACACTTCCCTCTTTTTCATGGTGTGGTCCGACAATGCCATCGGGACCATAGTTGCCCGCCACGTCGATGCGCCCATCCTGATCGGTGCGAGCCAGGCCTTCGTCGGCAAACGACCAAAGAAAGCCGCCACCGCTACGCGGATGATTACGCATCATTTCCCAATAGTCGAACAGGCCCGCGCCCTGCCCGCCTTCGTAGAGGCCGTGCAGAAATTCGGTCGGCATATAAATTTCCTTGGCACGAAAATATTCCTGCGTCTCGCCATACGAGCGATAGTGCATCGTATCGATGCCGCTGAACTTCCCTTGTGGATGCAGCACGAGACGTTTTTGCGGGTCCCACTTGGCGAACTCATCGTCGATCGCCGCATTCCAGCCGCCTTCGTTGCCGTTGTCCCAAAAAATAATACCCGGGTGATTCACATCGCGGGAAATCATTTCGCCCACTAGGCGACGTCCGGTTGGTTCGTCATAACGGCCATGCCAGCCGCCGAGTTCGTTCAAGACGTAGAGGCCGAGCTCGTCACATGCGTCGAGGAATTCCGGATCGGGCGGATAATGCGAAAGCCGGACCGCGTTCATATTCATTTCCTTGATCAGACGCACGTCCGCATAATTGCGCTCGCGATTGAGCGTGCGGCCGGTTTCTGGCCAGAAACTGTGCCGATTGGTGCCTTTCAGCAGAATGCGTTGCCCATTCAGGAAAAATCCCTCGCCTTCACGCACCTCAAAGGTGCGAAAACCGAACCGCTCCGTAGCGATATGAACGACATTCCCGTTGCGGATGAGCGTGATTTTCACCCGATAGAGATGAGGCGTTTCCGCTGTCCACAATTTCGGCGAAGAAACCGATGTGGCCAGCGAAACGCGGTCGCTTCCGGAAGCGGGTGTCGCCTCGGCCGGCACACCAACCGGTTTTCCCGACGCGTCGATAATTTGGGCGGAAACTTTCGTGTTTTCGTCAGCAGTAGCTCCGAGAAAAACATCAGCACGGAAAGTCCCATCGGCACGCGCGTCGATCGCAGTACGATCGATGAAATGTGCAGGCAAAACCTCCAAAAACACCGGTCGGAATATGCCGCCGAAGTTCCAATAGTCAGCGCGGCGCTCGGCAAGATTTACGGACTCATTGGCGGATTCCTTGTCGACCGTGACTTCGATTTCGTTGCGCCCACCGAACTTCAACAAACCGGTAATTTCGTATTTGAAACGATAAAAGCCGCCTTGATGCACGGGACCGGCGGAAATGCCATTCACGCGAACGGCGGTATCCGTCATCGAACCATCAAACACGATGCGCACGCGCCTTCCCTGCCATTCAGTCGGAGCATTGAAGGCGTGGCGGTATTTGCCTTGTTCCTTGGCGATTCCAGGTGGATTTGGTTTTCCGTAGAACGGCATGCCAAACTGGTAGGTGCCATAGCCTTCCTGTTCCCAACATGAAGGCACACGAATTTTGCCGGACTCTCCCGCGCGACGACCTTCTGAGCAGGTAAAATCCCACTGGACAGCGTCGTCCGAGCCTTTGCCCGAGAGATATTGGATCTGTGTGTCGGAAGAAGAAACGGTTTGTCCGAATGCGAGCGATGCAACGGCAAAGAGCATGAAGTACGAGAGAATTTTCCGCTGGGAGGTTTTCATGGAAGGTTTGGAACCGCGAAGGGACACGAATGAACGCGAAGGTAGGGACGCACCGCCGGGGCGTCCGCTAAACGTCGCTTGAGTTGGACCGAAGTCGAAGCGGACGACCCGGCGGGTCGTCCCTACCCTGTCGGAATGTGGCTCGGTTTTCATTCGCGTCTATTTGCGTTCATTCGCGATTAGATTTCAGGGTTGTGAGAGGGTTGACTCGAAAACGTAGCCGCCAGATTCGATCGAGAAAACGGCGACATTGGCCTCGCGGCGCAGGAGCTTGACGCTAGGAGTTGGATTTTTGCTGCCACTTTCGAAAACAGGCGAGCCATCGCGAGCCGGCACGAAAATGGTCGCGGTGGTGTTGGCCGGAATGGTGACTTTTAACGTAAACTTTTCCTTTGTGCGTTCCCAGCGCACGGCGATCGGGCCACGGATGGAATGGTACGTCGCCTCCGCCCAAGTGAGATCGCCGACCGGCGTGGGCTTTACGATGATTTTCGAGAAACCCGGACCAGCTGGATCGCTGTCGATGCCGACAAGGTATTTGTAGAACCACTCGGTGATTTGCCCGAGCATGAAGTGATTGTGCGAAGCGCCGAGGCTGGCGTTCCAGGACTCGGTTAACGCGGTCGCGCCCATTTTCAGCTGGTAGCCGTAGCCAGGCTTTTCGTCCTGATTGATCAGCTTGTAGATCACGTCGGAGCGGCCCGCCTCGGCGAGCGTGAGCAAGAGAGAGCGGAAACCAATGTCGCCCGCCGTCGGATAACCGCGTTTTTCCACATCAGCGACGATCGAGGCGAGCGCTTTGTCGGTGGTGCCAGGATCGGCAATGCCCATCGCCAGCGGAATGGCATTTGACGCCTGCGAGTTGGTCGCGTAGGTGCCGGTTTCGGGATGGAAATACTTTTTGTTGTAAGCCGCACGTAATTCGGCGGCGCGGGCGGCATAACGCCCGGCGTCATCGGTTTTACCCATAAGTTTCGCGATTTCCGCGAGTGTGCGGTTGTCCTCGAAGAGGAATGCGGTGGCGGTAATTGGAGCTGGCGTAAGGTTCGGTCGATTACCCTTGTCGATTTCGTAGTCGTACCAATCACCAAGGCCGTCGGAGAGGACGTTATCCTTTGTGCGCGTTTCTAGGTACGCGACATAACGCTTCATTCCGTCGTAATACTTTTTCAACAGCTCCGTGTCGCCGGTGAACTGATACTGCTGCCAGGGCACGAGAATGAACGCAGCGCCCCACTCTGCCGCACTGCGGAATGGCCCTTTGAATTTCACATATTCGGGAGAGATGTTCGGGACGAGTCCATAGTCGGGCGCGTCCTTGTCGCCGAGTTGAGCGTCGGCGAGGTCGCGCATGGACTTCGTAAACGTGCGCGCCATATCCCACTCGTAGCGAATGCCCGGGCCGTTCAGATGCCACTGCTCGATCCAGCCGAGTTTTTCACGGTGCGGGCAGTCGGTCAGAATTGAAAACGTGTTCGAACGCTGCGCCCAGCGAACAAGATCGCGAATGCGGTTCAGCAACGGATTTGAGCAGCTAAATTGTCCGAGCGGCTCGACGCTGGCATGGGTGATGACGAATTCGAGCGACTCGATTTTCGCCAGCTTATTGCGGTCGGTACCGGCAGGCGCCGGCGTTTCGTCGCCTAGGAGAAAAAAATCCGCCTGAATGTAGCGGCTGCCGAGGAAAAAGAATTTTGGCGTCCAAGTTTCGACGCCGTCGGTGGCCTTCGTGTATTGCCACCAGGAGCGGCCGCGGTGGGCCTTTCCCATCGTGTCGCGGAAAATCGTGCCATCGTTGTTGACCACTTCGGCGGGCATGAGACGAATGGACGAACCAGCCGGTCCCGACACGCGCAGGCGGGGAAAGAATGAAGCGTTTTGGCCAAAATCGTAGACGACTTTTCCGTCGGGAAACTTCTTCGCACCGACCGGCTGACGCACCTCGATCTCGCGCATCGGTTCGTTGGCGGCGGTGAGACCGCGAAGGTTGGTGTCGACCTGCATGACAGGCACTGCGGGACGCCAGCCGACAGCTTTAAAGTCCGGTTGATCCCATCCTTTTTGCACGAGACGTGCATCGAGATCCTCGCCGCCGTAGATGCTGGCAAATGGATTTGGTCCGGCATGCGTGCGCCACGTATCGTCGGTGCCAACGAACTCGATGCGTCCATCGGCGTATTCCAGCCGCAGGTGGAGAATTGCCTTCAGTGGGCCGTAGGAGTTGGTGAACTTGGCAAAACGATTTCGGCGAACAACGTGGTACATGCTGTTGCCGACATTGAGGCCAACAGCGTTGTTGCCCTCTTTCAGCTGGTTCGTGACATCATAGGTATCGTAGAGCGCGGTGTCCTCGTAGTTCGTCCAGCCCGGCGTAAAAAGATCCTGGCCCACGCGCTCGCCGTTCAGCGTCATTTCGTATTGTCCGAGGCCGGTGACATGCACAAGCGCGCGGCGGAGTTTCGGACCGACAAGAAAATCTTTCCGCAGCAAAACCGTCTCGGTCGCGGCAGGCGCGGCGATCCATATGCCTTTCCAATCGGTTTTCTCAAGCAGGCCCATTGTCCAAGTTGCCGGCGTGCTCCAAGCGGTAGCTTTGCCAGCGCGGTCCCACGAGCGCACTTTCCAGAAAACTTGTTGCGAAGAAGCCAGTGGTTTGCCGACGTAGCGGATGTGGGCCGTTTCAGCCGAGGCGACGCGACCGCTATCCCAAAGATCGCCTTGGTCCTTTGCCAGCAGTTCGGCACTAGAGGCGACGATAATCTGGTATGCGGTCTGGCGTTGTCCACGCTCACCGCTTTCGACACGCCAGTATAAACGCGGCTGAGCGACGTCGACGCCGAGCGGATCGACGGTGTATTCGCATTTCGGAGACAGGACGCGCAGTTCCGCATGCGCCGCCACGGCGAACACCAATCCCAGCAAAAACGCGATCGATTGTTTCAAGCGAAGCATACGCGGAAATTGCGGAATTAAAGTTTCGTCGGATCGAGCACCACGTGTTTGATGCGTTTGCGATCCCAGGTGTAAGTGATGTGGATTTTACCGTCAGCAGCTTGAATCACGGCCGGGTAAGCGTAGCCGGAAGTGCATGGTTCGGTCTCGAGCGTGATAATACGTTTCCACGACAGGCCGTCGCTGGAGATCGCGACGTCGAGCGGATAACGGTTGCCTTTCGCCTCGTCGATGCGGTGCGCGGAATGATTATAAACAAGCAACTGGCGGCCATCAGCCAATGTGACGGCGTCTGTACCTGAATTCGGGTTTGGCAGTTCGGCGGCGGTGAGTGCGGTCCAAGTCTTGCCGCCGTCTTTTGACCAGGTTTGTGCGATTACGCCTTGCTTGGTGCGGCACACGGCCTGCAGACGCCCGTCCTTATGAAACAGCACGCTGGGCTGGATGGCATCGAACTTCGGTCCTCCCTTGGATACGGGGCCGATTTTCTCCCAGGTTTTACCCGCGTCGCGTGAGAGCTCGAAATGCACGAGCCAGCCGCCGTCAAATTCGCCCTTGTCCGTTTTTTTCTCCGGATTTCCCTCGGTGCTCGTGGGAGACAACCACGCGCCATCGGCCAACTCCACGGCCTTGTTTTTGATCGGACCGAGAATACCGTCCGGCAGGCGTGTGGGTTTGCTCCAGGTTTTACCACCATCGAGCGAAGTCATCATAAGGCCCCACCATTCGCGCGGATTCGGACCGACTTTGTAGAAAAGAACGAGCGGACCATTCTTCGGTTGGAACAAGACGGGGTTCCAGGTCGGCAAGCGTTTGCCGTCAGGTTGCACGCCATTCGCGACTTCCACGCCCTCGGTCCATTTGCCGTTTTCAAGCCGCGAAACGTAAATGCAGACATCGGGATTTCGTTCCTTGGTACCGCCGAACCACGCTGCCACCAAGTGGCTATCCGTAGTCTCAGCCATCGTCGAGGCATGACATTCTGGATAAGGACCTTTTTCGTAGATAAACTCGGACGACAGAATGGCTGGGTGTTGAGAGGCCGTATCGGCCTTTGCCAGCAAAACGGCGAACAGCAGAATAAATGAAATATGACGAAAAACGCTCATGGAAAATTAGGTGTTGGATGCAGCTACAGAACGACGTGAATGCATAAAAGCAGCAGCTAAAAGAAGCAACGCACCAACGATATAAATGGCACCACCAAACGCGATTGCTTCACTCATGTTGTCGACGGCCTTTTCATGACGGCCGTACTTCGTTGCGAGGCCCACAAAGAGCGGTCCTAGCGCACCGCCACCCCAGCCGATCGTATTCATGATTCCGGACCGCCGTGCCTCGAGCCCTCGGCTCGATTACGTCATAGAGCGAAGCAAAGATTCCCGAATCGTAAAACCCCTTGCAAACACCAAAGGCGGTCATCGACAGAATCAACGTCAACGTGCTGTTCGTGCTGCCCACCAGGAAAACAAAAATCGCGCCAAGAACTAAACCGCCCGCCTGCACCAACATGCGTCCTGAAGTAAAACGCTTCCCCATCTTATCCGCCAGCCACCCGGCAAAGGGCACGATCAAAGCACTGGCCAGATGCACATAAACCGTGCCCGTCAGCCCGGCCGTACCGATTGAGTAATGAAATTTGTCGACGAGAAATTTGGGCGTCCAGGTAAGAAAAATGACAGCGATAAAGTTCGCACAAAGAAAACCTCCCATGAGAAGCATCGCCGAAGGTGTGCGAAAAATGACTCCGAGCGTGCGCCCGATTGACATTTGTTCTTCCCGATAGATTCGGTAATCCAACGTCTGTGCGGAACGACCGGAACCTTGCCCACGCTCGGGTTCATGCACGAATTTCACCAAGATGCCTGCAAGTACGACGCCGATTGGACCGAACCAATAAAATGGAACACGCCAACCTGCCCGCTCAGCCAATTCCGCCGCCATCCAACTGCCAAGGATTGTGCCCGCGTAAACAGACGACTGATGCCATGAGAGTGCGCGGGAACGCGTCTCTTTGTCATGATAATCGCTGAGAAGCGACATGGCCGATGGGAAATAAAACGTCTCCCCCAACCCGGTCAGCGCCCGAACAATAATCAACGAAATGAGTCCATTGCACCAACCCGTGGCCAGGGTGAAAAAACTCCAGGCAACACAAGCGATCACGATCAGCCATTTTCGTGAGAAACGATCCGCCGCGATGCCGGCAATCGGAGCGCCAGCGGCATAGACCCAGGCAAAGGCCGAACCGATCCAGCCCAACTGAACGTCGTCGAATTTAAATTCGCGTCCCAGCAACGAGAGCACCGAGCTGATGGCCTGGCGGTCTGCGTAATTGAAAAAGCAGACAAACCAGAGCATACCAACAATCGTCCATTTGTAGTTCTTGTTCATGAGCATGCTCTGGTGGTTGCAATGGTTCAGGCGCGGGATTTTTTGCGAGCCTTGGGCGCTGCCCCTGGGGCCTCAAGCCCCCACTCGGCGAATTTTTTCCGCAGGTCGGCCACAACACCAGCGTAGATTTTCCGGGTGGCATCGGAGACGATCATCTTCGGCGTGCCGACCTCGAAGCCGCGAGCTTCGACGCCCGCGGTGCAATTGATGGTAAAGGTCAATCGATCGACAATCGCTCCGACTTCGCGCATGCGGGTTGCGGTCGGTTCCAGGCGGCCAGGCTGGCTCTTGCGATAGACATTAAACTGCTCAACCATCAGCTCTGGAACAATGTTAACCAGTCCACCGATGCAACCGGCAGCGCCGAGTTTAAACACCTCGGGCAAGCGCGTGTCTGCGCCGGAGAAAACCGAGAAGTTTTTTTCGCGACCGAGACGGATCAGCTCGGTGTGGTAGCCGAATTCACCGCCGCTCTGCTTGATCGCCGCCATCGGGTGGCGATCGGCGAATTTCGCAATCGTGTCGAGCCCGATGCGGTTGCAGGTGAGCTCAGGGAAATTGTAGAGCATGACCGGCAGTTGGGCGGCTTCAGCGGCATATTCGAAATGCGCCAGTTGATCGGCAGTGGAGCACGGAAAGAAATTTGGCGGCATGATTCCGACGCCCGGCAATTTCAAACGTCGGGCAAAACGTCCGAGCTCAGCCACCACGCGTGGATTGATGTCGCTAATGTTCGCGATGACCGGAAGCGGCGCGGCGAGTTCAGCCACGGTTTCCAGCACTTCCTTGCGTTGCTCCACGTTTAAGCGGGGAAACTCCCCGGTGCTGCCCAGCGCGAGAACGCCGTGAATGCCTTTGGAGCGCAGCCAGGTCAAATGCGTGGCGAGCGCGCGTTTCATGAGCTTGCCGTTTGCATCCGTCGGGATGGTAAGCGCAGCTAAAATTCCCTCAGTAGGAAATGCGTTTTTCATGGTACAAAGTTTACTTGGTCACTCCCGCGCCGTTTACCGCAGGCGCTTGGTTCTGCAAAAGCCGCTCGATGACTTCCCGCGGCACGGCGATCACGGTACCATGGCGCGCGTCTTTTGGAAACGTCGTGCGCTCGCTCAGATCGTTCCAGTGCACCAGATCGCGCGAGATGACCACGCCGTATTTGTTTTCGCGGTGTTTGTCGAAATAGACGCGCCAGTCGTCACCGACTTTGATCGCTGACGGGCCTTCCGCCCAATAGTTGCCGGTGATGGCAGACGAGGCCTCCGAAAAAGGTCCCTCCGGCGTCTGCGCTTTGATCATCCGAATATTCTTTTCCACCTTGGGCCGGGCGCTCTCGTTTTTCACGAACATCAACCAATGGTCACCGTCCTTCGCCAATGAGGCATCGATCACGTTGAAGCCACCGTCGTATAACAAGCGGGTTGGCGTGAACGCTTCGAAATCCTTCGTCGTCGTGGCGTAAATGCGGTGGTTTCCTTCCGGGCCTTTGTTGGAATTCTCCGTTTCGCGAAAACGGCCGAGCACCGTACTCGACCAGAAAATCAAATAGTGCTGCTTGGCTTCATCCCAGACGATTTCTGGCGCCCAACAGTTTTGCGCCTGCGACTCATGCGCCATGACAGGGATCGCTTTCTGCGCGGACCAATGGATCAAATCCTTCGACGAAGCATAGCCGATGGTTTTGCCTTTCCACGATGTCGTCCAAACCAGTCGAAAGATGCCATCCGGTCCACGATAGAGACAGGGATCGCGCATGAGCTTCGATTCGCCCACTTCAGGACGGAGATAGGGCTTGTCGTTGTTCAGGATTTCCCAGGAAAAACCATCCCTGCTCCAGGCCAGGTGCAGACCGTCACCAGCAGCGTGGTGGTAGAAGTACGTGAACAAGAAGCAGGTTTCAGGCAACTCCTGCGCCGAACCAGCGCGGGCAGGCAAAACCGCCAGCGCCAGGGTGATCAGAATTGTGGCTGGACGAAACAACACGATCTCAGTTTCCTGGAGGCTTGTCGCTGATTTCGCCGGCCACACCGGAAACGCGGCGGATGCGCAGCGCGATATTCGGCTTGCCGGGCAGCGTCACGGAACGGCCCTTTTCTTCAATGAACGTGTACATGTCCTTCTTTTTCGCGACGAAGACACCTTCGACCGGCGTGATGGTCATGTCCCACGTGTCGATGACTTCAATCTTGAACTGATTGCCATCGGCAATGCCGTCGCGGTAAAGTTCGAACTTCCACGAGGTCGGTTTCTCGCGGCCGAAATACACCAGATAGTATTCACCGGGTTTTCCGCCCATGCCGACGGTCCACCACTTGTCGATCGGATCGATGCCGGTCGCCGGACTGTCTTCGAGGATCTTGCGCAGGAACGCGAGGCGTGGCGGGCATTCGCCTCGCAGCACACCGCCCTGCCCGATCCAGACGAAGGCGTTATCGCCCTTCGGGTCCTTGCCGCTGTATTCGACTTCACGAGCGGGATCGTCTGGCGTGATCAAATATTCGCTGTGGCCAACGTACGTGCCGGCCACGGTGCCAACCCAAAAACGATGCGTCAGTTCGCGGCCGTCGATCTGCGCCCAGCGCAAGCGGTGGTTTCCCTCATAAACGATTTCGTCGTATACGATCGGCTTCCGATAAACGTCGCGGTAGAGCAACGCGCGGCCAACTTCCTCGACGGCCGAACCATTCTGCATGCTCACATGCGTGACCCATGGCTTGTTGTGATCGTAAATCACCTTGCCATTGTGGATCGAGCGAAGGTGGTTGTACGGATCGGATGCCTGCACGACCTGGAAATTGCGATCCCAGTCGGCCTCGGTCTTGGTCCGAACGTAATCGTACTCGTTGGCCATCGACCACCAGATGTTCCGGTAAGCAGACAGGCGGGCCACAATATAGCGAACGTAGAAATCCTCCACGGCGGGCGGCATTGTATCCAGTTTCCAAATATGGTCGTCGTCGTAGGGATGGAAAAGGAGCAGGTCGCATTCGATGCCGAGCTCGCGGAGCTGGCTGATGCGCTTTTCAAGGTGTTGGAAAAACTCCGGGTTAAACCGGGTGTAGTCCGGATTGGTTGGTTCGCCCATGAACGGGAAACGGGTCGGCGGCATCGTTTTCATCCCGTGAGTTTGGGGAAACACGCACATGCGGATCTTGTTGAACGGCGATGCGGCGAGTGTCTTGAGGGTTTGCTCCTCGACTGCCGCGGGGCGATGAGTCCAAGTGTAGCAGGTTGTCCCTATCTGTTTGTACGGCGTGCCGTCGGCATAGGCGAAATGATAGGTATTGGCCACACGAACAGGACCGCGATTGCCCTTGGTCGGGGCGGTCACAGTGAAATCGCCGCGCTGCTGGGTGAGCGGCCAGCGGTTGCTATGCGTGAAGTACGTCCAGTTGCCAGTCTCCTCGGGCATGAAACGGATGCGGTAAACGCCGTTGCCGTCGTAGAACCCCGGGACGTTGACCATGCGGTGGCCGTTGCTGAATTCGGCGGAAAGCGTGACGTCGACAAAAGGATTCCCGTCGGTCGGGCCCTTCAGTTCGATCTCAAAGACACCCCATTTCTCAACGGAAGTCGGGGCTGTGGCGCGGGCGAGGCACAGGTTGGCAACCAATGCCAGGCTCAAAAGCGAAGTACGAAGGATGCTGGTGAACAGGGTCATGATGAAATTCAAGGGATAGGCGTGATCCAAAATGCGGCCGGGTGTTTATTGCCGGTGATTTCTATTTGACCGGCAGTCGTGCGTTCGGAGGCAACTGCACCGGTTTTCAAATCGATTTCGCGAATGGCGACCGAACCTTTAACCGAACGCAAATCGAGCTTAACCGAACCTTCGCCAAAGGTATAAATAAACGATTGGCTTTCATCGCCGGAAAGTTGGCGCCAGTTTTTTTGCCGCGTTTCAACGGGTTTCATTTTTGCCAATGCCGTGAGCAGCCGCGGATCGGTGGTACGAGGCAGTTTGGCGAACGAACCACCCGCTGCGACAAAAGCCCAGCCATCGGCTTCGTCCAATCCGCTGATAATCGCTTTTTCGGGGAAACGGATGCGATATTCCGCAACCATATCGGCGATTGTCGCAGGGTTTGGACGGCCTTTTTTCCAAAGTCGCTCATGCTGGCGAGGGGCAAGATCCGTCCCGCCCGAAGGGGCAAATTCGGCGCCTTTTTCGGTGCGGAACCAATATTTCAAATCGATCACGTCGATCACCGAGGCACGGCGGGCATCGGCCAGGACTGCATCCTGAACGTCCTTGCAAGCGCTGAGTGCAATCAGGGGATGTTTGCCCGTTTCCTGCTCCCACTCGGCGACGACATCCAGCCAGAACTGCATGAAATGCAACGGCCCCGAATTCTCAGCGCTCAGGTGGTGGATAACGTTGGGTTCGTCCGACAGGGCTTCGAGGCAGTGACGGATATAGCGCCGATGCAAGTCCCGACGGAGAGGGTTTGAAAGATCGTAAAACTCCGCCGCCATTTTGACGGTGTCGCCGTCGAAAGGCGGAGGTTCCGTGAAACCTGTCGGTTGCAGACAGTTCGTTGGACGCCAGGGGAAATCGACCCAGTGCGCGCCCGCCTCCAGAATGTTGTGCTGAAAATACATCGCGTTGATCAAAACCAAACCCTTGCGCCGACCGAGCGCGGCAAACTCGCGAAGTCGGCCGAAATACCAGGGATTGTATTTCGTCAGATCGTATTTGCTCAATCCGTCAAAGGCCCTCCCCTGCCCGCTGCGGGCAAAGGGTTGTTCAAAAAACGGAGGCCAGACATCCGCATCCGGTCTGCGGATACGCTCGTGATCCATGCGACGCCGTTCGTACCAAAGTCCGTAGTGTTGTCTCACCGCCACTTGCCCGGCGTTCAGTTTATCGTCGGGCGACCGGGCCGTGAGCATATTATCCGTCATCTCGTCGAGGTCGTCGGTGTATTCAGGTCCGATCAAGCCGGGGGCGAAACGGGTAATGCTCGGCTTGGTATCCTCGCGACCGCTTACAAGGTAGCCCCGCCACCACGCGACATCCGCTTGCCGACCGGTGAGCAGAGCGCCATTCGCGGTAAGCCAACCATTCCTCAGCGCCAACGGTTTGTCGTTTTTTGGTTTCTGCACGGCGGCTAGAAGCTCGTCCTCAATTGTTTTCCGAGTCGCAGCCTGAAGCGCATCGTCATTAAAAGTTGGATACGTGCGTGGCGCCAGCGCCGCGATCCCCTTCGCGCCCCGACGCTCCTCGAGTTGCGCGCGATACAAGCTATCGGGTTTAACAAACTCATTGACCATACTCCAACGCCCATCGCCAACAAATTGACCCCAGACGCCGTCAGCCCAATTTTGCGCCGTGGGCGGTTTCCGGCAGACAACGACCGAAGCCGAACATTGCCAGAGCATCGAATTCGCTGCGGCCCAACCCACGCCCTGGTTCCACGTCTCGCGGTTATCCAGCGCGAGCGTGCCGCCATCGATCGACACATTGTCGAACAAACTGCCAGAGGCCCAACTTCCGACGGAACCGCTGGCGCCATGGGTGTCGATGGCAATGCATTCTAGAAACACGTTTGGACCGGCGGCCAGATTGCCGGTGCAGAAATCCGCGCGTCCTTCCTGACTGCGACAGCGCAAAAATAAAGTTTGCTGACCTGCCGTGGTGAATGTGTGGCGCCTGTATCCGCCGAGTTCCGACACGGGAGCGAGCGATTCGCAATCCTGCACGGTCACCCGGCTCGCTCCTGAGCCGAGATTGATGACCGAACCGGCAAAATGGAGGGCGGTGATATTCGCGGCCCAAGCATCGCGAACGTGGTCAAACGCAACCGCCTCCCATGCGTGCTGTTCGTCGAGCGGGTTGGCTGGATCAAACGTCGACTCGCAGCGCACATTTTCGACTCCGATCTTCGTGAGTCGTCCGGGCCAGGAAAACAAGCTGACAGTGCCGCCACCGTACTTCTCGTCGAGCGCGGTCGTAAGTGGGGCCTCGAGCGTGACCGCCCCGGCTTTTACCGAAACAATCGTTCGTTCCCAAACGATCGTCATCGCTTGGGGTTTCCAGGCGAATTGCTGGCGGCCGGGCGATATATGCATACCCAAGGCCTTGATCCATTCCGCCGTCGCCGGACGCGATATAAGGACCGTATCGCCACTCTTTAGATTCTGCTGATTTTTCACATGGATCTCAACCGAACCAACGGAAACTTTTTTATCGTCCACCGCGACTGACGGCCTGATAACAAGGTCGTTTTTCCCTCGCACCAAAATCAATGCTCGGCGATCCGTGCCCGTTGCGACAAGCACCGTGCCGTCGGCTCCCTGGCCTTCGCCCCGAAGCACGACGCCGCTGGCCTTGATGCGCAGCTGGCCTTCGATTTCGTAGCGGCCCTTCTTGAGCAAAACCGCGCCGCGGAAACCAGTTTCATCGATTGGCAAACCTGCGAGGCGATCCAAAGCAGCTTGAATGCGCGCGGTATTGTCGCCCACTTCGGGCGCCAAAATGAACTTCACCGGCACGATCGGCAACGCCACGCCGCCACCCGCATAGCCCGCGTGGGAAAAATCCGGCACCAGGGAGCCTTCGTCGTCGGCGCTGTATTTTAGTTTCCCGCTGTCTTTGTCGTGCGAAATGAGCGGAGGCAGCTGCTCCGCGTGTAACGAAACAATAGCTAGCGCCAGAGCGGCGAAAAGGAGTCTAAGGGGGAGTTTTTTGCGCGTAACCTTCATGAGCACTACGGCAGACGCACATTGATGGGGCCAAGTTGCTTGCGATGCGCGATCTTTTTGCCGTTTACGAAAATCGTCAGACCTTTTCCCTGTCCAAAGTGTTTTCCGTCACGATCCCAAACGATCGCCAGGTCCCGTCCGTGATACCGAACGCCATCGAGGCAAAACCAATTCCAAGTTCCGGCGGGCAGCAGTGGCTGAAGGTCAATCACATCGTCGGCGCGAGGGCGCAACCCGACAATCCCCGTGATGAGGAGATCGGCGTAGGTCGAGTGGTTGTAGTAGCGGCTGCGCGGGTCCGGGCCCTTGAGCCACTTGCCGTTTACTTCGTCGAGGTATTCGCCGATATAGGGCTTGCCATCGTACCGATGCGAACGTGTGTACGTGATAAACGCGTCGAAATAATCTTTGTTGGTTACGGCATCCTGCTTGTAGTCGCGCAGTACGTTGGCGAGCGCGGTCAACGTTTGGGAGGTGGCGAAGGGCCAGACCGCGCCGTCCCACTCGCAGGTGCCAACACCGTGCGAACGAAACTGCGGATGACGACGTTCCGCCGTGGTGATGCCGAAGGGCGCGCGAAATCCCTTCTCGTCGGTGAACTGCGTCCACGCCGCCTCATATCCTTTGCCGGTTGCAGGCAGTTCGAAATACCACGGGATAAAACCAATTTGCTCACGCACGTCCGCCAGGACGCCGTCTTCACGTCGGACTTCGAAAAACTTTGCCTCGGGGTGCCAGAGTTTTTCCTGCGTGAGGCGGCGAAGGTCGGCGGCTTTGCGATCGAATTCGGCGGCCACGTCCGCCTTGCCGGCCACGCGTGCGATGGTGGCGAGCGCCCATGCGTTGCCATACATGTAGGAGTTTAGCGGTGGACGAAGGTTTTTGGTTTTGCGCCCGCCGCTGATGGATTCCTCCATCGCATCCCAAACGTCGTGCTGCCAGAAAAGACCGGACTCCGTCAGCTTTTCACTTTCCCACCGTCGATAATCCGCGACGAGGTCGTCGAAAAGTCCGGTCAGCGTCGCGGTGTCCTGGGTGACAAGCCAGCGCTGCCAAACCGCATATTGGAGCCACTGGCTGTATTTATGAAGATGGCCCTGCGGCTTGCCGCCTTCAACGCCCCGCAGCCAGTACAGCAAGTAGTCATCGTGGAAGCTCTGGTCGCGCAACCACCGGCCTTCCATCAAATGGTGGCCCAGCGCGCTGCTCACCGGTCGCGGCTTCGTGAGAAATTCCGTGAAAACATGGCGTCTGCTGGTTGGTTCGACTCGGAGATGTTTGCGCAACGCCCACCAACGATACCAGTAGATCTCTTCCACGTCCGCGTCTTCGCAGGTAAAGTACGGAACGCGCGTCTGCAACCAGGCCCATGCCTCGGCGTTCGGGACGAGGTTGGCGACCGGCTCGTCCTCCATCGTATTGAATTTCTCGATATGGTGGGCGAACCCATCGGCCTTCAAAACAGCGTACGGCGACTTTGGTTCGGAATCCGCACCGCGAGCGAAGAGGCCACAGAAAATCGGCAGGCAGGCGATCAAGACGGTGACGACGCGTCGGGGCATAGGGTTAAGAATTGCCCGACGTCCGATCGGCGCAAGACGCGATAAGACGAAAAGAGGGCGAGCAAATGGTTGCGGTCCGGTGAAAGGGAATGCGGGACAGAATTCTTGCTGATGATTCAAAAAACATCGCAGGCATATTCGGAGATATCTGGAAGCGAAATTTTGCTGTTTAAAAGTGAAGTCTAGATCATCCAAACAAAGGGGGGCCGATGCACCCACGCACCGACCCCCTACCCCAAGCAGACCGACTTTCGCCGAACTGCTTTCTTACCATTTGTATGAAAAACACGCTTTTCAGACAGACGCCTGGCAGCAGAGCTTTACCACATACAAAATGAAATTGTCTGGCTTCGAAACAAAGGGCACGAAGGGGACTGCCCACTGTTTCATATGAAATAAACTAAAAAGCGTTATGTTTCATGAAATGTTTAAGTCAAGTTCATTTAGATTTCTGGCGATGCGATGAAAATCCGCGCAACAGGTCGCTTCAACTCCGCCTTGACAAGGGGCTGTCATCATGGAAATAAGACTATTTCATGAATTACTTGATTTCATTGCAAATCACCGGCATCAGGGCGGCCGGAAACCCCTAGTCCAGCCAAAGGCCCCATGAATTCTGCGCAGTCCGCCCCAAAGACGATGCCCAAAAAGAATAAAGTGACCATCACCGATGTCGCGAAAGCGGCCGGGGTCGCGGTCGGTACGGTTTCACGGGTGTTGAACAATCACACTGATGTAAACGCGACGATTCGTGCGAAAGTATGGGAGGTGGCGCGACGGCTGAACTACTCGCGTATCCGCCAACGCAGTACACGCAAGGACGACAGCTCCGGTGAGCAGAAATCCGGGACGATCGCGGCGATTTTCTTCGGCATGGAAGACACGCTGGTGCAGCTCCCGGTCGTTAGCGCGGCGTTGCAAGGCATCGAAGGCGCCCTCTCCTCGCAAGGCCGCAGCCTGATGCTCGCAAATATTCCGAAAGCCGATCGCGTGCCGCCGTTTCTCCTCGAAAACGATGTCACCGGATTGATTCTCAAAGGACCAAACCAAGGCGAACTTCCTCCTCTTGAGCAGAGCGATTTATTGCAGCATATCTATCGGTTCCCCCACGTGTGGCTGATGGGCCGCTTGGGCAACGCCAAAGGCGATCACGCCAACTTCGATACCGAAACTGCGGGCAAGCTGGCCGCGGAACATTTTTTCCGCAACGGTCACACGCGTGTCGCGTTTCTGAATCCCAAGCCTGGCCAAACCCAATTCGAAAAATTGCGCAACGGATTCTACGCGGCGACCTCCCGCTTCGGCCAGACCATGACGTTTTTGGAGGCATCGCCTCGCGAAAGTTTTGAATGGCCGCTGCCGGCGATCACGAGTGCAGATACGGTCAGCCTGTTGGTGGATCGCTGGGCGGCGATGGACGCGGCGTCCCGCCCCACGGGCATTTTTGTGCCAGCCGACCGGACAGCCGTTCAGCTTTATACCGTTCTCCAAGGTCGCGGGCTGCAAATTGGCCGCGATGTCAGTGTCATTTCGTGCAATAACGAGCGCCCGCACCTGATGAATCTCCATCCATCGGTGACGACGATCGAAGTTCACGCGGAAGCCGTGGGCCGGCGCGCCGTCGATCAATTGCTTTGGCGTATCCGCCATCCGGAGGACAGCAACTCCACCCAAGTACTCGTCGAGCCTACTTTGGTCGAGGGCGATTCAGTCGCCGATCTCACGTAACGCACTGTTACTTCCGTTTTGCGGGGTCCGTCGGGCCTTGTCTGTTTTTCATGAAACAGGCTGCGCTAACATGCGATTTTTAGCGTTCTTGCGCGGTTTTACCGTGCCCCTCTTTCTTTCATTATGAAATAATATTATTGACCACTTGTTTCATGAACCTAGAGGTTTGGAGTCTGGTTTTTCGCCTCTTTGGCTATCCAGCTCACACCACTATGCCCGCCGAATCGATGCGACCCATCACCTTGCTTCAGCCGCCGCGAATCGCGTTTGGCGCCGGTTGCGCGACGGGGTGTATAGACGAGATTGCTGCACGGAGCCTGCGTAAGATTCTGTTGCTCACCACACCGCCGGTCGCGCCTCACGCCAAACCATTGGTGGAAGGACTCGCCGGGAAAAACATTCTCGTCACGACGCTGATCGATGTGCCGCCGGAACCCGGCGTGAAGGATTTCGAACGCATTCTCCTTGAAGCGCGCAAATTTTCCCCGGACGGAGTCATCGGTTTTGGCGGTGGCAGCGTGTTGGATATCGCCAAGCTTGTCGCCGCGCTTCACGACTGCGCCGAACCGGTGCAGAACTTTTTTGGCATCGGCCTGCTGCCGCGTCGCAATACCTACCTGGCCTGCCTCCCGACGACGGCCGGAACCGGCAGTGAGGTTTCGCCAAATGCCATCCTCCTTGACGAAGCCGAGCAATTGAAGAAAGGCGTGATCAGCCCGTGGCTCGTGCCGGATTCTGCGTTTGTCGACCCGTTGTTCACGCTGTCTGTGCCACCTGCCGTGACCGCCGCGACCGGTATCGATGCAATGGTGCATTGCATCGAAGCGTACGCCAACCGTTTCGCCCACCCAATTGTCGATGCCTACGCGCTGGAGGGCATTCGGCTCATCTCAGCTAACCTTTTAACTGCGGTAAAAGACGGCCTCAACGTTTCGGCCCGCTCCGGCGTTGCCCTCGGGAGCCTCTATGGTGGCCTGTGCCTGGGGCCGGTCAACACCGCGGCTGTTCACGCCCTCGCCTATCCGCTGGGCAGCGAATTTCATATCGCTCACGGGCTCTCGAACGCCCTGCTGCTCGCTCCCGTCTTGCGTTTCAATTTACCGGCGGCGCCCGAACGTTATGTGGCGATCGCAGTCGCGCTCGGCGTGAAAAAGCAAAAAACCGATCTCGCGACCGCCGAGGCCGGCATTGCTCACATCGAGAAACTCTGCGCCGACTGCGGCGTGCCGCGCGGCATTGCGGCTCTCAACATTCCCGAGTCTGCCCTTCCTCGCATGGCCGCTGCCGCTATGAAGGTCACCCGTCTCCTCAAAAACAATCCGCGCGAACTCGTCCTCGCCGATGCCGAGGCCATCTACCGTCAGGCCTATCCAGCATGATTCAACAAGGTAAACATAACGGCGTCATCGTCCCGCTCGTCACGCCCTTCACCGCCCAAGGCGAAATCGACGAAGCTGCGACCGCCCGCATCATCAATCATTGCGCCGAAGCCGGCGTGCATGTCTTCGTGCTCGGCACAACCGGCGAAGCCGCATCAATCGCCACCGCCAAACGCGTTCGTTTGATCAATGCCTCCGTCACCGCCGCCGCGGGCCGAATCAAAGTCTACGCCGGCATCGGAGACAACTGCCCGGAAAATTCCATTGCCGCGGCCAACGAATACCTGCGCCTCGGCGCCGACGCCGTCGTTGCGCATCTGCCCGCTTATTACGCGCTCAAGCCCGCTGAAATGCAGGCGTTCTTCGAACTGCTTTCCTCGCAGATCCGCGGAAGCCTGATGCTTTATAATATCCCCTCGACGACGCACATGTCGCTCCCCCTCGACATCGCCGAGCATCTCAGCCATTTGCCCAACGTCATTGGATTTAAGGATTCTGAAAATGCACCTGGCCGCCCCGAGGAAACGGCTCGCCGACTCAGCGACCGGGCCAACTTTTCCATTTTCATGGGAGCCGCCGTGCTCTCGGCCAAGGCGCTGAAACTTGGTTTCGACGGCCTTGTTCCCAGCTCGGGCAATCTCGTGCCGCAACTCTGGCGCGAACTCTACGACCAGGCTCGCGCTGGCAATTGGGAAAAAGCCGAAGCTCTCCAATCGCGGCTCAATACCATCGCGCAAGTCTTTCAGCGTAACCGCAGCCTCGGCGAATCCCTCGCCGCGTTGAAAGCGATGATGGACACCCACGGTCTTTGCGGCCCAACGGTGCTTCCGCCGTTGCGTACGCTCGACGCCGCCGCCCGCCAGAGCGTCACAGCCGAGTTGGCCGCCCTCAATCTCGCCTGATTTTTCGCCATGGCCGGACCTTCCATCGCGGTTCTGGCGGACGATCTTACCGGCGCTGCCGAGATAGCCGCCATCGGCAAACGGCATGGACTTCCGTCCCGCATTTTTGCCAGCACCGCCCAAAGTCGTCCCTTTTCGGCCGGCCTGTCCGTGCACGATACCGACTCCCGCCTGTTAACCGCTGCCAAGGCGGCGGAACGCGTGACAGCGACAGCGGCCTCGCTTGGCGATGCGGATACGGCGTTTATTTTTAAGAAAACCGACTCCGTTCTCCGCGGCAACGTCGTGGCCGAAATTGTCGCGTTCGCCCGCGCCACCGGCAAACGACGCATTTTACTCGTGCCCGCCAATCCATCGCTTGGTCGAACTATTTCGAAGGGACAATATTTCGTTCAAGAAGTGCCGATTGCTGAAACGAATTTTGCCCGCGATCCGCATCATCCTGCGAAATCCTCCAGCATCGTCGAATTGCTCGGCCCTTCGCCGGATTGGCCGGTGAGCGTCCTGGCTTCCGGAGCCCCGCTGCCTGAACAGGGAATCATCGTCGGTGAAACAACAACTTCGGCTGACGTCGCCCATTGGGCCGCCCACCTCGATCGCGACACGCTGGCGGCAGGTGGCGCGGACTTTTTCCAAGCGTGCCTCAAGCAGTTCGGTCTCGCACCGAAACCAACGAGCATACCTAAGTCTCCTGGACTTGTTTTGATTGTCACCGGGTCGCTTACGCCCGCCCGGGAAACGCTTCTGGCCCATGCTTCTTCTGTTGGCTGGCCGGTGCATACAATTGCTGGAGATTTCGCCGCCTTAAGGCGCACATTCGAAATGAGCAGCATCATCCTAGTGCAGAGTCCGAAAACCGCAGTCAACGACCAGGCCTTGGGAGCGCGTCTTCGCGCAGATTTTGGCGAACTCGTTCGCAGACTGCGCTCTCAAGTTTCCCTTGGACAGGTCGTGGTCGAGGGCGGAGCCACCGCGGCGGCCATCAGCGAAGCCAATGGCTGGACAAGTTTCGACGTCGCGGGCGAATGGGCCCCCGGCGTCATTGCATTGCACCCGACGGCCGCTCCAGAAATTCTTTTTACCATCAAACCGGGCAGTTACACTTGGCCGGAAAATCTTTGGCGCCAACTCGACAGCTGCCGCGTTTCCTTCTCAAAATCTTAATACGTCATGGCCGCCTCCTCCGACGCACTCCCCCCCATTCTCGCGATCACCCTGGGCGATCCTGCAGGAACCGGACCAGAACTTATCTCCAAAGCCGTCACCCTGCCCGAGGTCCGCGCGATCTGTCGTCCGCTCGTGGTCGGCGATGCCGCCGTGCTCGCCGCGGCGCTACGTTACACGGGCGTCCTGCTCAAAATAAACGCCATTGCCGACGTCGGTGCCGGACAATTTGCGGCGGATTCCGTCGATGTCCTCGACCTCAAAAACGTGAATCTCGATCAGCTTCAAATCGGCAAAGTTTCGGCCATGGCCGGAAAAGCCGCGTATGAAGCGGTGAAAACCGCTGCCGAACTAGCTCTCGCCGGTAAAGTGGGCGCGATCGTCACCTCGGCGCTCAATAAAGCTGCAATGAATTTGGCGGGCTACCATTTCGACGGCCACACCGGCTTGCTCGCCGAGGTCTGCAAGTCTCCTGGAGCCACGATGATGCTCGCCGCCGACAAACTTCGCGTCAGTCACGTCTCGACGCATGTGCCTTTGCGCGTCGCGGTCGACCGCGTTCGTCCTGAGCGCATCATGAAGGTTCTGCGCCTGACCAATGACGCGATTAAAAATCTTGGCGTCGCCAAACCCCGGATTGCCGTCGCCGGTCTCAATCCGCATGCGGGCGAAAACGGCCTTTTTGGCGATGAGGAACAAAAATATATCACTCCCGCCATCGAGGAAGCGCGTCGCGAAGGCATTGACGCTTCCGGGCCGTACGCCGGCGACACGATTTTCTTCCGCTGCGCCCAAGGCGAGTTCGATGCCGGCGTCGCCATGTACCACGACCAAGGCCACGTCGCCGCGAAAATGCTCGGCATTTGGCGCGGCGTGAACGTTACGCTCGGCCTGCCGATCATTCGAACGTCCGTCGAGCACGGCACGGATTTCGCCAACGCGGGCACCGGTCGTGGCGATCCACGCAGTCTCATCGAAGCGATCAAACTCGCCGCCACCATGGCCCGAAACCGTATCAAGAACTAATTTCCACTTCGCTCTCCAGCCTCAGCTTTCTCCCCGCGCCCCATGTCCCTCCACACACTCGACTACGTCGTACTTGCGGCCTATGCGCTGCTCATTGTCGGTCTGAGCATTGCCGTCTCCCGTCGTAACGAAAGCACCTCCGACTACTTCATCGCCGGGCGTGGACTCCCCGGTTGGGTGGTCGCGTTCACGCTGATGGGCACCATCATCGGCACCGGAACTTTCGTCGGGCATCCCGGCAACTCTTATCAAAAAGGACTGATCCTGCTCGTGCCGCATTTGATGCTGCCGTTGGTTCTATTGTTTGTTTCGAAAGTCATCGTGCCCTTTTACCGGCGCGTCGTGCGCATGAGTGCTTACGAGTACATTGGCTTGCGTTTCGGGTTGGGCGGCCGGCTTTATACTTCGTTCGGGTTTTTGGCTGACCGTATTTTCGACATCGGCGTTACACTCCTCACCACCGCTTACGCGGTCAACGTGCTGACGGGCTGGGAAATTCGCAATGTCATCTTCGGCGTTACGTTGTTTACCGCCGTTTACACGACAATCGGCGGCATCAAAGCCGTTGTTTGGACTGATGTTGCGCAGGGTACGATTTTGATTCTTGGCGGATCGTTCGTTTTGCTGCGTTTGCTTTTCGCTCCCGAAGCGGGAGCGCCTTTCGCTGTCGTCGGTGAAGCGTGGCGCGCAGGCCGCATGACTCTCGGCAATTGGGACTTTTCCTGGAAAAGCCTGTTCGAAACGCAGACGACGGCGTGGCTTTTCATCCTCACCTACATGATCCAGTGGGCGCGCCGCTACGTCACCGATCAGCACCTCGTGCAACGTTACCTTATTGCCCGCACCGACGCCGAGGCGAGCCGCGCGGTTTTTGCCGGGGCGTTGATCTGCGTGCCGGTGTTTTTTGTCTTCATGTTCATCGGTTCATGCTTCTATGGGTTTTTCTCCATAACCAAGGCGCAGGTGCCAGAAATCGGTGACCACATCATGCCCTTCTTCATGATGAATTATCTCCCCGCCGGACTGCTTGGCCTGGTGTTTGCCGCCATCCTCGCCGCCGCGATGTCGACTGTCAGTTCCGACCTGAATAGTGTGGCGACTGTCGCCACGAGTGATTTCTTCGCGAATATGTTTCCCAAGAGCAACGATCGCACGCGCTTGGTCTGCGGACGTTGCATGGTGCTCGTGGGCGGAGCGCTGGCAGCTGGTTCGGCTATTTTGCTGATTCCCGACAAAGGTTCCGCGCCCGTGATGGAACGTGCTGTCACCATCGCCGCCATTCTCTCGGGCGGCACCCTGGGGCTTTTCTGCCTCGGTTTTCTCACCCGCCGCGCAACTCGGCAAGGTTGCTATGTTGGCATGGCCTGCTGCGTTTTGTTCACCGCTTGGGCAATTCTGACTGAGCCAAGAGCGCGCATCCTGAACCTTCCGTTAAACTTCGAGATGAATCCAATCCTCATCGGACTTTTCGGACACCTCGTTCTTTTCGTTACCGGCTACATTGCCAGCCGTCTTCTCGGAGGTTACCGTCCAGAAAACGTTGAGCAACTCACCATCCGCCATCGCCCGGCGGCCTAAATACTCCGTCCGTCATGACCTTGCGCCAAAATCATTTTCTTCTATTTGCCGGTTTGGCCATCGCAGCCACAGCCCTCGCGGATACTTCGAAGCCGCCGCCACCGCTCGTATGTCGCGATTTGCCAGCCATCACCACCGCAGCCGACGGCGGTCTGCGCCCCGTGGTTGGCGTGCAAAATATCCAAGTCGTGCGCTCCAACCGTACCAGTTCTCCCCATGCCGACGGCCTGCTGCACAGCTATCTGCATCAACCGATGCTGGCGTATTGGAAAGGTAAATACTACCTCGAATACCTGAGTGGCCCGCGCAGTGAACACGAATTTCCCTGCGTAACCTCTCTCACCACATCGACCGACGGCTATCGGTGGGAAAAACCACGCGTCGTTTTTCCCGCGATCAAATTGCCCGACGGTCGCGAAACGGTCGCCCATCAACGCATGGGTTTCTATGTCGCGCCCGAAGGACGCCTGCTCGTGCTCTCCTTTTACGGCATCCCGCCTGAACCCAACGACGGCACCGGAATCGGTCGCGCCGTGCGTGAGATTCTCGCCGATGGCTCCTTCGGGCCGATCTATTTCATACGCCTAAATGCCAAACAACATTTTCCTGAATTCAAGCCGCCTTATCCGCTTTACACCGCGTCGACCGACGCCGGCTTTGTCGCGGCGTGCAATGCGCTGCTCGCCAACAAACTCATGACCGCCCAATGGTGGGAGGAAGACCAGCTCGACGAAAGCGGATTTTATACCATCAAAGGCAAAGCGCTTTCGTACATTCATCGTCCTGACGGTTCTGTCCTCGGCGTCTGGAAAAATGCCCTCGTCGCCACCACGCACGATGCTGGCCAAACCTGGACCGAGAAGCAATTTGCCACCAATCTTCCCAATAACGCGTCCAAATACTGGCTCCAAAAAACGGGCGATGACCGTTTCGCGCTTTTCCTAAACCCGACCAATCGCCAACGCCTGCCGCTCGCCGTCACGACCAGTGCGGATTGCGCAAACTTTACAGGTCTGCTGGCCATTCACGGCGAACTTCCCGATCAGCGTTTTCCCGGCAAATACAAAAACCTCGGCCCTCAATACGTTCGCGGCATCGTCGAGGGCAACGGCATTCCGCCCGATTCCGCCAAAGCCACTTGGGTGACCTATAGCGTCAACAAGGAGGATATTTGGATCAGCCGTGTACCAACGCCCATCGTCGCCGCCGTTGATCAGCCGGTGCATGAGGATTTTGAAAAGACCGCCGCTGGCGCCCTTCCCGTCGACTGGAACATCTATAGCCCGCTTTGGGCTCCCGTTTCCGTGGTCGAAACAAATTCTCCCGCCAAACATGCCTTGGAACTCCGCGACGAAGACCCGTGCGACTACGCGCGCGCCGTTTGTGTTTTTCCCGAAACCCATGGCTTGAAGGCTTCCTTCAAAGTGCTTCCACGTCAGACAAACGCCCGCTTCGAAATCGAACTGGCCTCCGCTAACGGCGCGCGCCCGTTTTTGATCGCTCTCGGCGAAGATGGACACCTTTGGGCCAATCACGAAGGGGTATGGAATGACAACGGCGCGTATACTGCCGGCCGATGGATCTCCTTTGAACTAGCAGCCAACGCCAAGACCGCCTCTGATCGCATCGCTCTTAAAATCGATGGCAAGCCTGCCAAACCAGGCGAAATCGGCCCGGCCGAGGCTGCCGCTACTGTTGAACGCCTGTCGTTCCGTACCGGCGCCTTCCGCTATCGCGGTGACGGCAAAGGCTACGATCTCCCTAACGCCGACATCAAAGTCCCAGCCGCATCCTTCCTGATCGACGACGTTCACCTCGAACCCGTCCGCGAATAGTTTCCCGTGCGCCGCCTGACTCCAGCCCGCTGTTTTCTCCTGGCCCTGTTGGTGGTCTTCGCCCCGTTTCTCCGTGCTGCCGAACTTCGCACCGATCAACTCCTCACCGACAACTGGCGCACCCTCCTTGCCCCCGCTGATGCCGTTGGCTTCGAAAAACCTGCGTTCGACGATCGCGATTGGAGCCCTGTCAGCGTGCCGCACAACCATGACACCTACCATGGCTACCACCAACTCCGCCATGGTAACCTCCATGGCACGGCATGGTATCGCACCAGCTTCACCATCGCATCGTCTGAGCAGGGGCGCCGCATTTTTCTTTTCTTCGAGGGCGTTGGTTCCTATGCGACGGTTTGGGTCAACGGCCAACAGGTTGGGAAACACGCCGGGGGCTTGACCACGTTCACGCTCGACGTCACTGACGCGATCGCTTTCGGCCGCGAAAATATCCTCGCCGTCCGCGCCGATCATCCCGCTGGCATTCGCGATCTGCCCTGGCTCTGCGGCGGCTGCGAACGCACCTATGGCACCTCGGAAGGCCCGCAACCTCTCGGCATCATCCGCCCCGTGCATGTTGTCAGCACCGCTCCCGTGCGCATCGAACCGTTCGGTGTTCATGCTTGGATCGATGGGCCCCAGTCCGACTCCGTCGCCACGCGCATCGACACCGAGGCGAAAAACTACAATGCCCGCACTGCGCAGATCACACTCCGCACGACACTACTTGACCGCGAGGGCAACTCGGTTGTCGAAACGTCCTCTGCGCACACGGCCAATCCAGGCGAAACAGCCAAAATCGCTCAGACGCTCCCCGCGGTTTCGAACCTTCATCTTTGGTCGCCCGCGTCGCCGTACCTTTATACGATTCGGTCCGAAATCCTCATCAACGGACAGCCCGTCGATCGCTTTGAGACGCCCTTCGGTTTCCGTTGGATCGCCTGGCCCAAGTCCGCCAATTCCAATCGCCGACGCCTGCTGGTGAACGGCGAACCGTTTTTTATCAACGGTACCGCCGACTACGAACATCTCCTCGGCAATAATTTTGCGTTCACCGACACGCAAATCACTGCGCGCGTTCGGCAGATCGAGGCCGCTGGCTTCAACGCCTTTCGCGACGCACATCACCCGCACAATCTCCGTTTTCAACAGTACTGGGATCACGACGGTCTGCTTTGGTGGACCCAGTTTGGCGACTCTACTTGGTTCGACAATGACGCTTTCCGTACCAACTGCAAAACGCTGCTCACCGAATGGGTGAAGGAGCGCCGCAATAGTCCGTCGCTCATCCTCTGGGGACTGCAAAACGAAAGCCTCCTGCCCACTGCCTTCGCCGAGGAATGCTCCGCTCTTATTCGCAAGCTCGATCCCACCTCCTCGACCCAGCGGCTCATCACCACGTGCAATGGCGGCACCGGCACCGATTGGGACGTTCCGCAAAACTGGTCGGGCACGTACAGCGGCGATCCCGAAAAATACGACGAAGATCTGCGCACACAGTCCTTAATTGGTGAATACGGTGCTTGGCGTAGCCTCGGCCTGCACACCGAGGGGGGCTTCGTCGAAAAATCTCCGCTCAGCGAGGACCGTTTTTGCGCTTTGATGGAAATGAAAATCGCACTCGCCGAGAAAGCCCGCGCCGACGCCTGCGGCCATTTCCAGTGGCCGTTCGTTAGCCATGCGAATCCCGGCCGCAACTTCGGGGAACTCGGCGAACAGCTCTACGACGGCATCCGCCCACTCGATCGCGTAGGCCCGGTGAACAACAAGGGCCTTTTCACCATTTGGGGCGAGCCCACCGATGCATTCTATCTCTACCGGGCCAACTTCGCTCCGAAGGAAACTCAGCCGATGGTCTATATCGTTTCCCATACCTGGCCGGACCGCTGGACGTCTCCCGGCAAAAAATCCGGTCTCATCGTTTATTCCAACTGCGACGAAGTGGAGCTGTTTAATGGTTCTCGTTCACTTGGCCGCCGCACACGCGCGGGCATCGGCACGCATTTCCGCTGGGACGACGTCGAAATCGACTGCAATCTCCTCCGTGCCGAGGCTCGCGTGGGCAGTGCAGTCGTTGCCAGCGACGCGGTCTGCCTAAAACATCTGCCACCCCCAATCGATGAGAAAAAAGAGTCGAAAAAATACAGCTTGGTCCAGCCCGCCCTCGGATACCAATATCTTTACCGCATCAATTGCGGTGGTCCGGCTTTTCGCGATCCTTACGAAAATCTCTGGCTGGCTGACCGAGATTTCAACCCGGGCGATTCCTGGGGCGCAGTCTCTTGGGCCACCGAATTCGCGAATCTGCCCGCCGCTTTTGCCAGCCAAGGCAAAACTTACAGCGTGGTGACAGGTACACGAGCCAGCACGCTCTTCCAAACTTTCCGCTACGGCCGCGAAAATCTTTCCTACCGCTTCGCCGTTCCCGATGGCGAATATCTCGTCGAACTGTTTTTCGTTGAGCCGTGGTACGGCATCGGAGACGGCCTGAACTGCACAGGCTGGCGGGTCTTCGATGTCGCGATCAATGGCCAGGTCGTGCTGCGGGATTTTGATCTCTGGCGCGAGGTCGGCCATGGCCGCGCCGTCAAGAAAACTGCCACCGCCCGCAGCGATAAGGGCGTGCTGACCATTTCCTTTCCGCGGGTCTCGTCCGGACAGGCCGTGATTTCCGCCATCGCCATCTCCACCAAAATCCCGCAGCCCGAGCCGAACCCTCCGCCACCAGCAATTATGTTGCTCAAAAGTCCGCCGCAATCCTCCGTCGAGACCCATCTCGATACCGGCGACCGCCACTATAGCGATGTACCTGGAGGCTTCACTGAATTGCCTTACGAACTCTTCGATGCCGATTGGCTTCGCACGCCGGCTTCCGCGACGACAGCATTGGAATTCAAGCTGAGTTACGATGCCGACGTTTGGGTTGCCTTGGACGAACGTATTTTACCCCTGCCTGGCTGGCTCGCCGGTTGGGAGCGCACTTCGCTCTCCCTGCGCACCAACGCTGCCGTTGGCTCAAAATTCGTTCTTTACCGAAAAGCCTTCGCCAAAAGCAGCATTGTTTCGCTCGGTGAGATTTCATCTGGTGTGATGCGCTACACGGTTTTCATCACGCGTGTGCTACCGCCGGCGCCTCCACAATTTGTCACATTATCGGACAACGCCCCTAACTGGCAGGCCGTAGGAAACGTCAAACTGGGCGTCCGTAGCGAGCTGCTCGGGTTCAGCATTGTCCGTTTTCCAGACAATCTGACTGGTGGCGATTTTATCCTGCCTTCTGCAGCCGCCCCTTCACCTCCACTTCGCCTGAGCGCCGACGATCACGTAGAAATCACAGGCGCCTTCAAACCCGGCACCAAAGTAGGCGGTGGATGGATCGATACCAAACGAACCGCCACCGCCAACGACGGCGCAACCTTTGCCTTGTGGCGTCAACGTCTCGCCGCCGGAGCTTCCGTCGAATTTGCCTCAACCAACGATACACCACTTTTCGCCTTCGTTCGCGCCGTTCGTCCATCCGTTACGTATAAAGCGCAAAAAGTCGCTGATAACCGGACTGAATGGACCATTCAGGTCGGCGTCGGCGATCGTTACGGCTTGAACTTCAAGTACCGTAATCTTTCGGCCGCCCGCATCACCGCCACGCTCGAAATCATGCAAGCCAACGGTGACCTCCTGCGGACCGATCCGATCGAATTCCCGCCCACTGCCGAGTGGGCTATCGTCCGCACCCGTACCGGTGCCAGCATCAACGCCGGCACCTACAAATTCCGCCTGCTCGCTCCGCCCCAACTGCAACTCGAAAATCTGGAGGTAGAATAACATGCTCCGCCGTCTCGCGATTCTCGTTTTTTCTCTCGCAACTCTTTGCAGCCTCCACGCCCAAAGCCTGCGCGACCGCCTGCTCTGGGACGACCGCTGGCGCTTCGCCCTCGGCGACATTCCCGAAGCAAAAGAACCGGCCTTCAACGATTCTGCCTGGCGCCAGCTCCATTTGCCACACGATTGGAGCATCGAGGGCCAAACCGATCCCAATGCTCCAACCGCCGGTGGCGGTGGATTTTTCCCGACGGGCATCGGCTGGTATCGGCGCAGTTTCATTGCCCCTACCATATGGATCGGCAAGCGCGTCCAGCTCGAATTCGAAGGCGTTGCCGGTCAGGTCGAAATCTGGCTGAACGGCAAACCGGTCGCCGCCCACCCTAACTCTTTCACCTCCTTCTTCGCGGATCTCACACCGCACCTCAAACACGGTCGCGATAACTTTCTCGCCCTTCGCGTCGACAATTCCAAGCAGCCCAACACCCGTTACTACACCGGTTCCGGTCTCTACCGGCATGTGTGGCTCAACGTCACCGGCGTCATCCATCAGGCTCCGTGGAGCGTTTTCGTTTCTACGACAGAACTCACCGCCGAACGAGCGACAATCGCCATACGGGCCAATATCAAAAACTTCAGCGATGCCCCCGCCTCCGTTGCCCTCCAAACCCAGGTTTTCGGCCCCGACGACCGCCCTGTTGAAATCGTTTCGGAAACCGTTCCGCCCGCTCTCCAACTAATTGGCGGTGGCAACCAGTTTGTAACGTATAACGTTACAATCAAAAATCCGAAACCCTGGCACCCCGACACACCAGTGCTCTATCACGCCATCACTCGCGTTCTTGTCAGCGGACGGGTGGTCGATGAAGTTTCCACGCCTTTCGGAGTGCGCACACTCAAAGTTTCCGCCGCTCGCGGATTCGAACTCAACGGCCAGCCTGTCAAACTCCGCGGCGGCAACGTCCACTCCGACCAGGGTCCGCTCGGTGCCGCCGCCTTCGACCGGGCCGAGGAACGGAAGGTTCAGCTTCTGAAATCCGCCGGCTACAACGCCGCGCGCACCGCGCATAATCCGGTCGCCCCTGCATTTCTGGAGGCTTGCGACCGCCTTGGCCTGCTCGTGATCGAAGAAGCCTTCGACTGCTGGGAAAAGGGCAAGGTTGCCGAAGACTACAGCAAATTTTTCAAGGATTGGTGGCAACGAGACATTGATGCCATGGTCATGCGCGACCGTAATCATCCGTCTGTGGTGATGTGGAGCACGGGCAACGAACTTTACGAAAGAGGCAACGCCAACGGTCTTCGCATTGCCACCGAACTCGCCGCCCGTATTCGTTCTCTCGATACCACCCGCCCTCTCACCGCTGGCATCAACGGCCTCGGCAAAGGTGGTGACTGGACGAAGCTCGACCCGCTTTTCGCCACGCTCGATGCCGCCGGCTACAACTACGAGCTCACGCGCCACGCGGACGACCACACCCGGCTTCCGGCCCGCGTCATCTATTCATCCGAATCATATCAAACCGATACGTTTCAAAACTGGTCTACCGTCTTGAGCCAGCCGTACATCGTCGGCGATTTCGTCTGGAGTGCGATTGACTATCTGGGAGAGGCTGGCATCGGCCGCATCTATCCGCCCAGCCAGACCGCTGCCGCCCACTGGATCGGCAACCACTATCCGTGGCACGGCGGCGCTTGTGGCGATTTGGATATTACAGGAATTCGCCGACCTGAATCTTACTACCGTGAACTTGTCTGGGGCGTCGGCGTGACGAAACTCTACGCCGCCGTCGTTCCGCCAACGTCCGCCGACCGTCCATGGAACACCACGCTCTGGTCCGTTCCACCCGCCGAGGCGCACTGGAACTGGACTGGCTATGAAGGAAAACCTCTCCAGGTCGTGGTTTTTTCTCGCTACGATGCAGTTCGGCTTCTGCTGAACGGAAAAAACGTCGGTGAGAAAAACACCAGTGCCGCGACGCAATACAAGGCCACTTTCTCAGTCCCGTACGCGGAGGGTAAACTCGTCGCCGTTGCTTTTGCCCAAGGCAAAGAGGCGGCACGCTTCACGCTTCAAACCGCCGAAAACGACGTGCAACTCCGCCTCACTGCCGACCGCAAAACTATGCGCGCCGACTCTGAAGACCTCATTTTCATCAACGTCGAGGTCGTCGACAAAAATGGCACCGTCCATTCTGGCGTAAACCAATCCGTCCACTACACCGTCAGCGGTCCTGCCACACTCGCGGCCATCGGCAGCGCCGATCTTGCGTCCACCGAACCGTACAATGCCAACCCTCGCCGCCTCCACGATGGCCGGAGCCTCATTGTTCTCCGTAGCACCGCCGAACCGGGAAAAATCACCTTTACTGCCACCGCACCCGGAATGAAACCCGCATCAGTCACACTCGAATCAAAGTCCAGCTTGTGAAACTTCGTCTATTTCCATCACTCCTCTTCGCTCTTCTCACCACGCTTGCCCGTGCCGAAGTCGCCTGCCCGGTCATTTTTTCCGACCACATGGTTCTCCAACGCGAGAGCCCTGTCGCCATCTGGGGAACGGCCACGCCTGACGAGCAAGTCACCGTGGAGTTTGCCGGCCAGTCAAAAACCGCCAAGACCTCAACCGATGGAAAGTGGCGCATCGATCTCGACGCCATGCCTGCAAGCAAAGAGCCGCGCCTGCTCACCGTTCGCGGCAACAACACGCTGCGTTTCGTCGACGTGCTTGTGGGTGAGGTCTGGTTTTGCTCCGGCCAGTCAAACATGGAAAAGCAGCTCGGTCCGCGCAAGGGCCAGAAGCCGACCGACAACTACGAGGAAGCCACGCGCCAGGCCAATCACCCGCTGCTCCGTTTGTATCAAGTGCCGCACTACAGCAAACCGACCGACAAAATTCTCAGCCTTCGCTGGGTCGCCTGCACACCCGAAACCGTGACCGCCGCCGAATTTTCGGCCGCTGGCTACTATTTTGGCGCCGAGCTTCTGCGCAAACTCGACGTTCCCGTCGGCCTGATCCACTCCAGCTACGGCGGTACGATGATCGAGGCATGGACGCCACGCGAAGCATTCGAGCGCACACCCGAACTCGCTCCACTCCTTGCCAAACCCTATCAAGCCTGGGTCAAAGGCGTCCAGGCCACCGAGCTTTTCAACAGCATGGTCGCTCCCTATGTTCCCTACACGCTGCGCGGTTTCCTCTGGTACCAAGGCGAGTCAAACCTCATGGCCGGCGACACTGACATCTACACGCTCAAGCTTCGCACGTTGATCGAAAGCTGGCGCGCGCTTTGGACCAAACCCGACGCGCCGTTCTATTACGTTTTGCTCGCGCCCTTCCGTTACTCGCCACGTGATAAAGATCCCGCACAGCTGACCGCCGAGGCCCTCCCGCTTTTTTGGGAAGCGCAAATCGCCACCGCCAAAATCGTTCCGCACACTGGCTTCGTCGTCACCACTGACATTGGCAATCCGAAGGACATTCATCCGACCAACAAGCGCGGCGTCGGCCTTCGACTCGCCACGCTCGCCCTTGCCGAAACCTACGGATCGCCCAACACCGCAGCCCAAAGCCCACGCTTCGCCTCGAAGGAAATTTCCGCCAACAAAATTATTCTGCGCTTCTCTCCTGCTTCCCCAGGCCTGAAATCCCGTGACGGTAAACCGCTCGACGGTTTCCTCATCGCCGGCAGCGATAAAAATTTCGTCCCCGCCAACGCAGTGATCGAAGGCGACACCGTCGTCGTCACTGCACCCGCCATCGCCAGCCCTGTCGCCGTCCGCTTCGCTTGGTCAGAAGCCGCCAATCCGAATCTCGTCAATTCCGTCGGCCTACCGGTCGCACCGTTCCGCACCGACGACTGGCCGGTCATCTACCGGCGCCCAGCGCCGTCGCCGGCCACCGAATCTTCTTCTACGCCCAAACCCGCTTCCCCCTGAACTCCCATGTGGAAATCCAACTGGTCCGAAACCCAACAACGCTTCAAGAAATGGTGGAACCGTGACGGTCTGCTCGTCGGCATGTGGGGCGCGCCGGAGACCGCCGCCTGCATTCACGAACAAGTGGCCGCCCCCGTCGTTCCCGCAACCATCGACGAGCGCTATTGCGATCCCGCCTATCGCGCTGCGCAGAACCACTACCGCCTCTCGCGTTCGATTTTCCCGCTCGACGTTCTGCAGACCGCCAGCCCCGACCTCGGGCCCGGCACGCTGGCGATGTACTGCGGTTCCGAACCTGGTTTCGCCGAGGGCACCGTTTGGTTTAATCCCTGCATCGAACACGTTGAAAATCCTGAGGAGTTGCCTCCCATTCGCTTCAATCCGGAAAGCCATTGGTGGAAAACCACGGAAGCCATCCTGCGCCAATGTCAGGAAAAAGCGCGCGGCAAATACTTCGTTGGCTGTCCGGATTTGATCGAGAACATGGACATCCTTTCATCGCTGCGTGGTGCACAGACGCTGATGATGGACATGATCGAGCGTCCCGAGTGGATTGAGAAAAAAATCTGGGAGATCAATGCCGCCTACTTCGAGGCCTACCAGCGTATCTACGACATTATCAAACTTCCGGACGGCAGTTCCGTCTTCGATGCATTCTACGTTTGGGGACCAGGCAAAACCGCCAAACTTCAGTGCGACGCCTCCGCCATGTTCTCGCCCGACATGTACAAGCGATTCGTGGTGCCCGCGCTCACCGCTCAATGCGAGTGGCTCGACAATACCATCTATCACCTCGACGGCACGCAGGCCGTCTGCCACCTCGATACCTTGCTCTCTATCGAACCGCTCGACGCGATCGAATGGACGCCTCAGGCCGGCATCGAACCAGGCGGCAACAAGCGTTGGTACGACATGTACAAACGCATTCTCGCCGCCGGAAAATCCGTGCAAGTCGTCAATGTCGAACTCAGCGACATCAAGCCGCTTCTCGACACGATCGGCACCAAGGGCGTCTACATTCTTATCCAATTCAAAGACCAAAAAGAAGCGGACCTCGCGTTGAAAATCCTGGAGCCCTACTACTAATTGCGCGGCATGAAAAAACTTGGACTCGCCGTACTCGGCCTGGGTGAAGGCCGCAGCATCATTTCCGCCGGAATCGAAAGCCCGCTCTGGGACGTCGTCTGGCTTTGCGATCTCGACGTCGCGCGCGGCCACGGCCGCATCGCTGAATTCCGCCTCGACCCCAAACGCTTCACCACCTCCTACGAGCAGATTCTCGCCGATCCCGCCGTAGACGCCGTCGGCATCTACACGCCCGATCATCTGCACGCCACGCATGTCATTCAGGCGCTCGACGCCGGGAAACACGTGATCTGCACCAAACCGTTTCTCAACGATCTCTCACAAGCCCGTGAGGTCTTCGCCGCGCAAAAACGCAGCGGCAAACAGGTGATGGTTGGCCAAAGCTCACGGCATTTCGCGCCCTTTGCCCGCCAGCGCGAACACTACCTCACCGGCGCTTTCGGCGAACTCATCACGATCGAAGCGCAGTATAATGCCGATCACCGCTGGTTTCTGGAAAAACCCTGGGCAAAAAAACCTTCCTTCAAATGGCTCTTCGGCGGACTCAGCCATCCGGCCGACTTCATCCGTTGGTACCTGCCGGATGTTTCGGAAGTCATGGGCTACGCCGACCTCAGCCCGACCGGACGCGCTGGCGGACTCGTCAACCCCGACACCTTCCACTTCATTTTCAAATCCGCCACCAGCCGCATCGCCCGCGTGAGTGGCACTTACTCCAGTCCCACCGTCCCCGCCCAACGCGACAGCGGCATGAGTTGCATTCTCCGCTGCACGCAGGGCGCCAGTCAGGCCGACTACCACGAACTTCGCTATTCCTGGAAAATCGGCGCACAGGCTGTAGTTGAAAATTTCGAAGGCGCCGAGGACTACTACTTCCGCTTCGAAGGCCACAGCCACCACGCTGGCGAATATCAGAACTACATCGAGTACTTTGCCCGTTGCCTCGAACGTGGCGAGACGCCCAAACCCGACGTTCGCGAAGGCATCGTCACCATCGCCCTTCTACAAGCGATGGAAGAATCTACTACCGCCGGTCGCGCCGTGAAAGTTGCCGACATCCTCGCCCGCTATGATTTAACCGAACTACTTGTCTGAGGTAGGGACGGACCGCCGGGCCGTCCATAAAAAATTCCGCGCCCACTTCCCCGCCCCCAAAATGACCAAAACCTCGCTCACCACCCGCTTCAGCTACGCCCTGCCCGACATCGGCGGGCAACTTCTCTTCGGGTGGATCATGGGCTACCTGCCCTACTTCTACGCCAATGTCTACGGCCTCACCGCCGCCGCCGCGGGCACGATTGTCTTTATTGCGCGCTTCGTCGACGCGATCGATGCGCCAGTTTGGGGCGTTATTTTCGACCGCACCCATAGCCGCTGGGGAAAATGCAGACCATGGTTCCTCTGGCTTTGTGGGCCTTTTGCGTTGTTCGGCTTCCTTTCCTTTTTCACCCCGGACCTTGGTTATGGCGCCAAGGTCGCCTATGCCGCGATCACCTACATTGCCTTCAATGTCATCTATACTGGCATCAACACGCCCGTCACCTCCATCCTCCCTGCGCTGACGACTTCGCCGCACGAACGTGTAACCCTAACGACATTTCGGATGTTCGGTTCGAAGTTGGGTTTCGCCATTGTGAATTTCACTGGCATCGACTTCGCCCGCAGGATCGGCAACGGCAACGATCAGAAAGGATTCATGATCGTGCTATCCATCTTCGCTATCGTCTCGGTTGCCATGTTTCTCCTCGCGTTTCGCAACCTCAAGGAAGTGGTTAAAGTCGAAGAAAAACCCCAGCCCGTGGCGGGAGGCTTCAAAGCGCTGCGTGGAAACTGGCCCTGGCTGATCATCTTTGCGAGCAGCTTTCTTTTTTGGATCGGCTTTATCGCACGCGTCACCGTCGCACCGTTTTTCTTCGAGGATGTCTTGCATCGCCCCGACCTAATCCGTCCCGCCAATCTCCTCGATTTCGCCTCGCTTGCAACCGCGCTCCTTTTGCCGTGGATCTGCCGCGCCATCTCCAAGCGCAACGCATGGTTGATCGGCCTCGTCGGCATGGTCGCCGGGCAGCTGATCATCGCTGTCGGCGTGAGCCAGAATCTCTCTGTCTCGTGGATCATGGCCGGCTGGGCGGTCGGTTTCATTTTCAGTGGCATGGCGATGGCGATGCCCTTTTCCGTGCTCTCTGAAAGCGTGGACTTCGGCGAATGGAAAACCGGCATTCGCGCTGCTGGATTGCTTACGGCCATTGGTGCGTCGTTCTGCTTGAAGGCCGGCGCTGGGATCGGCGGGGCACTTCCCATGTGGATCATGGACGCGGCAGGCTGGGTTGCGAAACAACCGCTTTCGCCCACCACCACAAATGCGATGATCTTCTCTGCAGTCTGGCTGCCGGCCCTCTGCCTTGGTCTCGCCGCCGTGCCAGTCTTGTTCTATCAAAAATACGAACGCATGGAGCCGCGTATCCAAGCCAAGTTGACCGCACGTCGGCAAAACGCGTCCTAATCTTTGCCCGTCATGTTCATCGTCGAAAGTCATCGCGAATCCATCGTTTTTGCCAGCGGCGAACGTCGCTTGCGCATCGCGTTTGTCACGCCGGCCGTCGCCCGTATCACGCTCACTGAGGGCAAGCCTTTCTCCGAAGCGCCCAGCTATATCGTGCAACATCGCGCGCCCGCCGCGTGCTTTCGACTCTCCGAAGAACAAAATGCCTTCACACTTTCGACCTCCGCGCTTCAGCTATCGGTAAATAAAGCCACCGGTGCGATCACCTACCGCGACTCCACTGGCAAAATTCTCCTCAACGAACCAGCCCGCGGAGGTAAATGGCTGACGCCAAAAGACGTTTTCAAAAACGTCTACGCCAAGAACGCCAAGGCCGCCACCGGCCAGAGCATCGACGGCGCGCGCGCCTCGGCCACTGACTGCGAACGCGTTTTTGATCGCAAGGCCTTCGAGGCGAAACTCGAATTCGTCTTCAGTGAGAACGAAGCGCTTTTCGGCCTCGGTTCGCATGAGGAAGGCTACGGAAACCTCCGCGGTAAATCCCGCGAGCTCTACCAGCAAAACATGAAAGCCGTCGTGCCTTACTTCGTCTCGACGAAAGGCTACGGCCTCCTGCTCGACTGCAGCTCATTGATGACATTTCACGACGATGCTTTCGGCTCTTACCTCTGGGCTGATGTCGTCGACGAACTGGATTTCTATTTCATCCACGGCGAAAACTTCGACGCCGTCACCCGCGGCTACTACGAACTCACCGGCAAACCGCCGATGCTCCCGAAATGGGCCTTCGGCTACGTCCAGTCGAAGGAGCGCTATGTCAACGCCTGCGAAATGCTCGACGTAGTCCGCGAGTACCGCCGCCGCCAGATCCCACTCGATTGCATCGTGCTCGACTGGAAATCCTGGCCCAACGGCAACGGCTGGGGCCAGAAATCCTTCGATTCCGAACGCTTCCCTGCCCCCAAAGCTTTCATCGACGAACTTCATGCCCTCGGCGCCAAGCTCATGATCTCGATCTGGCCGATCATGACCGGCGATTGCCCAAACCAAGTCGAGTTGCGCGAGCGCGGCCTCATGCTCGGTAATCAGTCGACCTACGACGCTTTTTCCGACGAGGGACGGCGCATCTACTGGGAGCAGGCCAATCGCGGCCTCTTCGCCCACGGTATCGACGCGTGGTGGTGCGATTGCACCGAACCGTTCGAAGCTGACTGGACCGGCGCGGTAAAACCCGAAGTTCACGCGCGCCTCGCCATCAACACCGAACAATCGCAAAGGTACATCGACGCCGGCCAGATCAACAGCTACTCGCTCCTCCACTCGCAAGGCATCTACGAAGGCCAGCGTCGAGCAACGAATACGAAACGCGTCATCAACCTCACCCGTTCCTCCTACGCCGGCCAGCACCGTTACGCGACTGTGACTTGGTCAGGCGACATCTGCGCGACGTGGGAAACACTGCGCCGATCCATCCCGGAAGGTCTAAACTTTTGCGCGACCGGCGAGCCGTATTGGACGGTCGATATCGGCGGCTTCTTCATCAACAACGACCCGAAGCTCTGGTTTTGGCGCGGCGACTACCCCTCAGGCTGCCGCGGACTGACGCCGATGACCGCGCTCGAACCCGATCCAGCCGACACCGGCTGCAAGGACCTCGGCTTCTGGGAACTCTACGTGCGCTGGGTGCAGTACGCCGCATTCCTTCCAATGTTCCGTTCGCATGGCACCGACGCCGCGCGAGAGATCTGGCGCTTCGGCGAACCCGGCACGCCTTTCTACGACGCCATCGCGAAATACATCCGCCTTCGCTACCAATTCCTTCCCTACATTTACTCCGTCGCCGCCCAAATCACCCTCAGCAGTCGAGCAATGCTACGTGCCGTCGCCCTCGACTTTCCCGACGACCCTCGCACTCACGATCTCACCGACCAATTCATGTTTGGCCCTGGGTTGATGGTTTGCCCCGTGACCCAGTCGATGTACTACGGCCCGAATTCAACGCCCCTTCCATCCGACACCCCAAAAAACCGCACCGTCTACCTCCCCGCCGGACGTCAATGGTACGATTTCTGGACCAACAAAATCTACGAAGGCGGCCAGACGATCACCGTCGCCACCCCGCTCGATATCATCCCGCTCTTCATCCCCGCCGGTACTATTCTGCCACTTTCCGGCGAATCCATTCAGCACACCGGCGAAACAACGAGTACGCCTTATGAAATCCGAATCTACGCCGGAGCCGACGCCTCGTTCGACCTTTATGAAGATGCGGGCGACGGCTATGATTATGAAACCGGCGTCTATTCAATCATACACTTGTCATGGAATGAGTCGCGCGGCGAACTCACGGCATCGCCTCGTCATGGCACCTTTCCGCAAGCTGAGATCGGTCGTGAATACCGGATCGATTGCATTTCTCACGACGGGGTACGACGAGAAATATGCGTTTACGATGGCAGTGAACTAACCAACCGTAGAACTCGCGACTAGCAGATAAATTCAAACTGGCTGTCACTTTGGTTCTTTATTAACGTCTAGGTTTTAGTAAACAAACCAGTCTTCAAATCCGTCCTATGGGAGCCATGTCATTCAAACAGTTGTTCGCCGTCCTCACATCCGCTTGCGTCACGTTGTTATCATGCAAAGTTTCCGCGCAAACGGCCTTACCCACCCCTGCGGTGGTTTCAACTGACGAAGCGCCTAAACGTTTCTTCAACTTCTTTGTTCCCTTTCGCACAAATCAGGTGGCACTCTCGCCCGACGGAAAATACTTGGCCTACACTCTCCGAGAAAAAGATATACTATCGGTGGTTGTGGTTGACGTTGATAACCCCTCCAAGGCTACCGCAAAAGTAGCCGTCATTTCGAATGAACAGGCCACGCCAATGTCGGGTATTAAAGACAAAGAAAGTCGGTCTGCGCAAATCCGTTGGATGGGCTGGACGACCGCCACGCGGCTCGTAGTAGAAACTAACCGCGTTTTCCCCACAACGCTTGATGGCTCAAGTCCGACCGGCACTGACAGTAACGTGGTTGAATCCAGCAACCCGCTTTTCATCAATATCGTGGGAGAAATTCTTGCTTTTGACTACAATGGTCAAAACGCCCGTTCATTGCTCACGCCACGCGATATTCGCGAAGGCATACCATTTTCCTCGGGCAAGCAACGCTTATTGGCCCGCTCGCCCCATATCGTCGACTTTGCAGGAGATGACCCTGATTGCGTCATTGTACAGGCCGACGGTATTGTTCGGCCCAATAGTCTCCGCCACGTCGAGCGCTTCAAACTCAACGTCAAGACTGGCAAGCTCAAAGAGCTCGACGATTATACTATTTCCTCTTTCCAAAATTATTTGTTCGACCGGGACGGCAAGCCACGCATTGCCATCCCCATCAGCGTTCGCGATCCGTTTCCTCATGTGATCACCTACGACAGTGGATCCACTTTCGGCAAATGGAAGCCCCTCGATCAGCTCGCTACGCCGTCCGGTCGTGCCGCTTTTTCACTTTCTCCCAAAAACTATTTCGGCGAACGTTCGGTGCCACTTGGCTTCGACTACGACAGTAACCTTCTCTATTTCGCCTCAAATGTGGGACGCGACACATTTGGTATCTATGGACTGGATATGAAATCTGGCAAACTAAGCCATATGTCGGCTGAAAATCCTGCATTCGATATGTACACTCCAGGTCCCGGCGTTTTCCCGGACTCGCTGGTATTTAGCTTGTTCGGACGCGAAGGCCCAAAAATGGCGGAAGAGACCTCCGAGACTAATACACAGAACAATGCGATTGATGCATGGAATCAGGATATGGCCAGTGTTGCTGGAGCTGAAAACGACACAGCTATTGGCGGAAACGTTTCAAACGAAGCCTTGAATAGTCGGGCGGAAGTACAGGGACGTGCACCAAGCATCATTGGACGCATAGACGGTTATCCGCTCGTTTATGACCGATTCCAACGCAAGGCTGTCGGTCTGCGTATGGAGGGATGGGCCCGCACTACGCGATGGTTCACTCCTGACCTTCAGGCAGTTCAGGATGAGTTGGAGAGCGTTAAACGAGGATGTTCCATTCAAATTCTTTCGTGGGATTCAGCCCGCCAACGTTTTCTCGTCGATATCAATGGCGTGACCGATGCCGGCGCATTCTACATCTATGAGCCGGCGAAGAAGAAACTCTTGGAATTCGTTTCACGCGCCCCAGCGCATGGAAATCGCGATCCACATGATACCACTTTGTTTTCCTTCACAGCCCCTCAGGGCCACAATATTTCAGGTATGCTCACCTTCCCGAGAACCGCACGCACAATGCCTGTGCCGATTATCGTTGTATGTGGCGAGCAACCGTGGGCTCGAGTCCATACCGACTATTCGGCCGAGGTGTTGAGTTATGCCGACATGGGATTCGCTGTCGTCCAAGTCAACCCCCGTGGCACGTGGGGCTTCGGCCTAAAGCACCGCAACACCTTCAAGGACGGGTATGAGGATGCACAAATTGCCGATATTTCCGCGGCGATCGACCACCTTTCGCGGAGCTTTGCAGTTAACCGAAAACGCGTCGCCATCTCGGGGGTTGGCTTCGGCGGTTACGTTGCTCTCAGAGGCGTGCAATTGGAGCCGACTCGATATCGCTGTGCGATCGCGATCGAAACTATTCTCGATCTGCAAGGCTGGGTAAAGGAAGCTCGCTGGACCAATGGGGATTCCCGTCCACAGCTCATTCAAGAATTCCTTGGCGGTGCCGAGCGTCTAAAGAAATCTCCTCTGCTGACAAACGCCGAGACAATTTCCAACCCGATCTTGATGATGAACTATCGTGGTCCAGGCGGAACACTTGAACCGGCTGAATATATCGATGCCCGCGCTCTGGTCCGCAAAGTCAAATCGAAGGATGTGAATGCTGAAATTTACGATCTTTCCGATGATTTTATGGCAGGACTGCCCGAAGCGCGGAGTGAAGCCCACCGCAAAATCGAAGATTTTCTCAACGAGAATATCTATAACTACAAGGTAAAGGCCGGCGAATTGAAGATCCTAAAGGAATAAGTCTCTCACGATCACGTTGCGCTAACGCAGCGTGATCATACGCAGCAACCGCAGCGCATGAAGGCGTCGACCTTCCCGAGGATCGCCTGTTCGCTGCCGGGTACGCTGAGAACGTCGCATTCGCTGCCCAGAATAAAGGGATGTCCGACGGCGCGCATTTTTGCCAGCAACTCTCCAGCCATGCGTTCAACTTCGGCAATCGTAAGTTGTGCGGCATAGAAACGTTTTGTCGGTAGATTGCCGTATAACACCGTGTCCTTCGGAATATAGGCGGCGTCCTCCCACAATTTCCGTGAACTCCCCAAGCTGATCATGGCTGCGCCCAAGCTGGCGAAGCGTTTGACCATGCCGTCGGTGAGTTCGCCACAATCGTGGAAAATCAAATCGACACCACGTTGCGCCAACCTCTGTGCGATGCGCCGCATCGGCGTCATGACGAACCGGTCGAAAACGGTAAAATCGAGCTCCAACTGTTTCGGTGAGAAATATACGACATTCGCGGCCGGTTCGCACACGATCACTGCCTTTGCCCCCGCTGCGATTTGTGCATCGAGATATTCGGCAATCACCATTTCGCCAGCATGTAATGCCGCTTCGACCAAAGCCACGTCGGGTTCCTCGGTTGCCGTCGCACCCGTTCCGGCGAGAAATACCGGCGTGATTGGATCTGCCAGTAGTTTCGTCATGAGCGAAAAAGGCCCGATCGACATGCCCATGGGAACAAGTGTCGAAGTTTTTGCCACATGCGCGATAGCCTCGCATGAGGCCTTCATGCGGGGCGTCAACGCGACGGACTTCGGAAGGTCTGGAGGTTCGTTAAAATGAAACTGACTGATTTCCGTCTTGGGAAGACCCATGGCCGACAAGAGGGCCTCTTTTTCCAGCGTGAGATCCATCAATGGAATGGCCAGTGGCGTCTTAAAACGCTCGGCCGTTTCTATCAAAATCGCCCCGAGTCGTTTCCCATCGTGAAGAATGGTCTCTGGTTCGGTATGCTGATGCAGCACGAGATGGGTGCCGATCGGCATCCGCAAGCCGGAGGCCGCGAGGTCCAGATAGAATTTTCTCTCCACAATAACGCCTCAAGATTTTTCGCCGACCAGTTTCAACGCAATATCGACCGCGCTGGCCGCATCGAGGCTGTAGCCTTCTGCGCCGATTTCGTTGGCGTAATCCTGAGTGACAGGCGCTCCGCCGATCATCACTTTCACATTCAGGCCGGAAGCTCGCACAGCATCGATGGTTGTCTTCATGGCCGGCATGGTCGTTGTGAGCAGCGCCGAAAGTGCGATGAGCTGCGCACCATTCGTTTTCGCGGCATCGATGAATTTCGCCGGCATCACATTCGTGCCGAGGTCAACCACGTTGAAATTCGCGCCTTTGAGCATCATGGCAACGAGATTTTTGCCGATGTCATGTAGATCGCCTTGCACGGTTCCTATCACCACCGTGTACTTCGGTTTGATGCCGGCTTGGGCAAGCAAGGGTTCGAGGATCGTCATGCATTCTTTCATCGCCCGCGCCGCGATGAGCATTTCAGGCACAAAGACCTCGTTGTTCTTAAATTTTTCGCCAATGGCGCTCATGCCGGGGACAAGGCCTTGTTCGACGATGTCGAGGGGCTTCTGCCCGGCTTGAAGGAGCTCTTGCGTGAGCTGCTTGGCTTCGTTGCGCTTGCCGGCTTGAACGGCGTCACTGAGGGGGTGGAAATTGCTCGTGGACATGGAAACCATCTTACCCAACTCATCCGCGGAATTCTTGTGCTTCCGGCGGATTCTTTTGTGCTCGTGTGCGGCAAAAACGACTATGGCAACGACAAGTGATCCAGGTAGCAGTTCTCGAAGCCGCCTTGTTCATTAAGCTCCAGAATGACGGCGTTGATGCGAAGCTTTTCCATCTGAACCAGGGCGTTTTTATCCAATGCTGCCAATATCGCGCCGCCCAGCGATGTGTTGCCCACCACCTTGATCTGCTCCCGCGTAAAACCAGGCAAAAGGCCAATGGCAATGGCATGATCGACATCGATGAACAAACCAAAACCGCCCGCCAGATACAGGCGACCGACGTCCTTCGCCGCTAATCCCGCAGCCTTCAGCAATGTTTCTATTCCGGCGCCGATCGCTGCCTTCGCTTGCAAGAGCGCCGCGACATCTGCTTCGTTGATGCACAAATCGCCGGCCAGTTTGAACGTCCGGCCACCCGGCGTGGCCGTGCATTTGTTTTTCGGCAACTGGCTCCATGTCGTGGCATCGAAACGTCCGTTGGCCAGCAGCAATCCCGATGCGCGTCCCTGCGCAAGAAAATCGACGTAGGCGGTACCGCATAGTCCCGGCGCATCCTCGGCTTTTCCACCGCCGATCGTTTCAAAGTCAAAAACGAATTCTTCACCACGGCTAATCGTCACGTGCGAAATAGCGCCGGTTTGAGCTCGTGTGCCGGCGAGCAGGCCGGCGCCTTCAAATGCCGGTCCCGCAGCGGTCGCACAACCGAACAATCTGCCACCGGCATATAGAACTATTTCGCCATTTGTGCCGATGTCCACCAACAGGCTCGGTTTCTCATCGCAAAACATTCCCGTCGCATACACCCCCGCTGAAAGGTCCGCGCCGACATACGCGGAAAATCCAGGCAGGAGCACCACGGGACAATCGCCTCTCAGTCCAAGCTCCGTGGTGTGAAGACTTCGGCTCGCGATAAATTTTGGCGTAAATGGAACCACACCCAATCCTTCCGGATCCTCGCCAGCCAGCAAATGGAGCATCGTTGTATTGCCCGCCACCATACAACCGGCGATTTGGTCGATGCTGCGGCTGGCTTCACGACAAACTTCTGCAACCAAGGGCGCGATCGTTTCCAGCAGTACGGCTCTTTGCATCTGCTCGCGTGCTCCAGGTATTCCCGCCGCTACGATGCGCGTGATCACATTGTCCCCGAAACGGATTTGCGCGTTAAAATCCCCTGCCCTGGCGAGCACTTCGCCGCGTAGCAGATCGACGAGCGCGACTGCGACGGTAGTGGTGCCCACGTCCACGGCCAGTGCAAGATTCCTGCCTTTTTCGAAAAGTTCCCAAGGTGGATCGAGCACCACTGGCATGTTGATCTCAAATGAATCGCCAACCTGTGGTTCAGCTTCCAATCGCGCATGATCCGGCACGCGCACCAGAAGGTCGTCGTTCGCTTCCAGTTTGATCTCACAGGACTTCACCGGCTGCAAAGTCTCTTCGCCCGTGATTCCGGACCGAACCAATTCAACCAGACAGCCATGACACCATCCTTGTTTGCCGCATCTCGTATTCAGTGGCATGCCGTGGGCCGCCAAAACATCCGATAGCACCGGACGGTCGGCGTCAGCCAGCGAGACCGTGCGCAGAACCACACTCTTCGCGTTTTGAATGGTTAGTTTAACCGGCATCAGGTGGTTTTGCTTTTGAAAATCGATGCATCGACGGAATGCTGAAGACTGTCTCCCGGTTCGACTATCTGAAAACGCTTCGCGTCCCAACGCCCCCAAAGCAGATCCCGCATCAAAGCCGGGTCACCGGAGATTCGCTCAAATGACCAGCCGAGCCCGTCCGCACAACGTTGCGCATATTCCGCCTCGGCTTCGGCGCTGGAGGTCCCGAGTTCGAGGTAGATTGCGTGCCCGTGTTTGGCCCAAAGTTCACGTTCGGCTTCCACCAGATAATCGACGGTGTCGGCATCGTATTTTTTCGACAGTTCCTCACGCAATGCCGCGAGCCTTTCCTGTCCTGGTACGCGTCGCGCCCGGTTCCATCCCGGAGTATAAAAATATGAGTCGGGGGTTGCAGCTTGTATGTCCGCATAGCGTTCTTTGCTGCCCATGAAAAGCGTCATGCAATCATGCGCGCGCGCGATGACGAGTTTGTGCCGGCCGGCTCGCAGCCCCGCTGTTCCCAGTCCACAAAGCCCATAGACCAGCACGATTGCCTCAATATTGTCATGTTCATCCACTTTATCCACGGCCGATTGCAGGGTTTCGCGCATGGCCGCGGGTCTGTCATGAAGCCCAATGTCAAAACGCTGGCGCAACTTGACGTGCAAAGCGTCCTTTGCGAGGAGCGCAATTTCATCCTCGAAGACCGAACAGTAGAGCAATCCGATATTAGGTGCATTCATTGGTTTTTATTCTTTCGGTCAATATCGGCGTTTTACTCACGCTTCCTGCCGACACGGCTTCCCGGTATTGTCGTGGCGTGGTCTTTTTTTGTTCGCGAAACACGTGCGTGAAATAGGCCTGGTCGCAAAATCCGCAGGCCGCCGCAATCTCCGCCAGCGATCGATCTGTAGCGCGCAACATACCGCAGGCCGCATCGACACGAATGGAGCGCAACAACTCCGTAAAAGACCGGCCTGTGCGCGCGCGCAGCAAGTGCGAGAAATGCCCGGCCGAAATGCCGGCGTGCTGTGCTACTTCTTCGCGCGTGAGCTCGCGTTCCAAATTGTCACGCATGAAGGATAATGCGCGGGCAATGCGTGGCGGCGAATCGGTTCGCTCCTGGCGTTCCAGAGCCGCAAAGATTCTCTCGAACGTTTCGCGCAACCAACTGGCCAGCTGTTCGTCGTCGTTGAGTTCGGCGAGTTCGGTCAGATGACGAAAATGCATGCCGAGCACTTCGGCCTGTTCCACGCCCGCTTCAACCGTGGCCCGCGCCATCATGACAACAAGTTCGAGCAACAAGCCCTTGAGCAATTCCGTTCGCACTTCACCGACGCTATAAATGTGCACCAGGATATGGTTGATGATCTTTCGCGCCGTTCGCCGGTCACCGCGCAACATCGCCGAAATCAACTCTGGTTCGCGATATAGGTACAATTCCCTAATACCGTCATATGGGCGCTCGGGATCAACCGTCACTGCGGGATAGTCGTTGCTGTCAGGATTCAAGCTCGCACATTCAATACAGATGGTGGTAACTCCACCAGAAAAATGGCGGTGACCAGTGACATTGCGACGCCCTTCCCGCCTCGGGACGGCAACCGTCCGACAAGGCTTAGATTTTTGCTGGCTTACCCCCCTTTGTCTGGGGTTAGTTGGAGGTGCTGGTGTGAATACCGTTCCCCTACATCGCCCCAAATCCGACCAGTTCGCCGCCCCGATTTCACGCAGGCTGCTGATCGCATGGCTGGCGATTTTGTGTATCGGATTTCTGGTTACGACGTGGTCCTTCGGACAGTCGGCCGAGACTGGCGCCAAACCAGCCGTCATCCGCGTGGGCATTGAGGTCGGAAAAAGCCCGCTTTCGCACAGCGATGAAAAAGGCGAACCCGTCGGATTTCTGGTCGACCTGATGATGGCTATCGCCCAAGAGCGAAGTTTGCAAGTGCAGCTCGACTACCGGCCTTGGGGAGAATTGCTCAACGATTTCAAAACCGGCAAAGTCGATATCCTTTCCAACATGGTTTTCACGCCGGAACGGGCGGAGTTCGCAAATTTCTCCATCTCGCATCTTGGGCTGCCCGGCGCAGTTTTCATCCGCAAGGACGACAAATCGATCCTCGCCCCCAGCGATCTGATGCATAAGCGGATGGCCACGGCTCCGAAAGGGTTCTCGGAGGAGTACGCCATGAAACATGGCTACGGCAGTACGTATATTGCCTGCACAACGCTTGATGAATGTTTGAAAAAATTAAATTCCGGCGAAGTGGACTTCGTCTTTGCGACACAAATTTTTGCCGAGAATATCGTCTCGAACAACAAATTGCGAAACGTGAGGCTGGCGCCGTTCAAGCTCAATGATCTTCAATATCAATACCATTGCGCCGTACCTAAAAATCGCAACGACCTGCTCTACGAGATCAACGCCGGTATTATCGCGCTTCGAAACAACGGCACCTCCGACGATCTCTATGAGAAATGGTTCGGCCCGCTGGAACCGCGCAAACTGCGTTTGACGGATCTCAAGCCTTACCGCCTTCCTGCACTCGCATTTCTCCTGGCCATTGGTTTTGCTTATCTTCGACAATTGCGACTGGTTCGTCGCCTTCGCAACCAGGCGGAAGCCCTTAAGCGGAGCGAGGAACGGCTCACTCTCGTGCTCGAAGGAAGTCAGGACGCCTTCTGGGATTGGGACGTCATCGCCAATCGGGTGACCCGCAGCGATCGCTGGGCAGTGATGCTGGGCACCGATGCGGGAAATACTCCGGCGCCCATCGATTCGATGGATGGTTTGATCCATCCCGACGATCTTGAACGCGTCAGACAATCACGGGAACAACTCCTGAAAGTGGGTCACGAGCGCATTGAGTATCGCGTGCGTGGTCGAAACGATCAGTGGCTTTGGATCCACGATCGTGGAAAAGTTGTCGCTCTCAACCAACGCGGCCAGCCCATCCGCGTGACCGGCGCCGCTAGTGACATCACTACACGCAAACGCATCGAGGAAGCCCTCGGACGAAGCCAGGCCCTCCTCGAACAAAGCCAGCGCGCGGCCGATATTGGTGGTTGGGAATACGATGCGCTCAATGGTGTGCTTTATTGGACGCTGCAAGCTTTCCGCATCCACGATTTGGATCCCGATGCTGGTTCCCCAACCTTGGATCAGTTGTTCTCGTTTTATCGGCCTCAGAACCAGACGATTTTTCGCAATGCGTTCCAGTCCGCCCTCGAAGACGGTGTGGCCTTCGATATCGAACTCGAACTTGTCACGGCCAACCAACGACCGATCTGGGTCCGCACCATTGGACGCGCCGAGAAAGATGCCTTTCGGGTGGTTCGGGTTTACGGCTCGTTTCAGGATGTGACATATCGCAAGAAGGCGGAAGACGAACGACAGAAGATTCAATCCAAGATGCTGGAGGCTCAAAAGCTGGAAAGCCTCGGCGTGCTCGCAGGCGGTATTGCCCACGATTTCAACAATCTCCTCACGGTGATCATGGGTAATGCGTCAATTGCCCGCGAGGATCCCAAGAGTGTGGTCGATGCGCTCAACCAGATTGAAACCGCCTCCCAGCGCGCCGCCGATCTGTGCAAACAAATGCTTGCGTATGCGGGACGAAGCCGAACCAGCATGGCTTGCACAAATTTCAATCAGATTGTCAGCGACACCGTGCATCTGCTGCGTCTTTCCATCAGCAAAAATGCAACGCTCGATTTCATTCTCGATCCTCAGCCGTTGCCCGTCGAAGTCGACGTGTCGCAAATCCGCCAGGTCATCATGAACCTCGTGATCAACGGTTCAGATGCGCTCGGCGAGGGCACCGGTCACATCCGCGTCATGACGTCCCGAGTTCAAGTCAGCGCCGCCCAACTGCGCGAGGCGCGTCACGGCCAGGATCTGCCGCCGGGCGAATATATCGCGCTCGAAGTGCAGGATGAAGGTTGCGGGATGAGTGACGATACGCTCAAGCGCATTTTCGACCCATTCTTTACCACCAAATTTACCGGTCGCGGACTCGGACTGGCCGCGGTGCTCGGTATCGTCCGTGCGCACAAAGGCGCGTTTTTTGTGGAGAGCAAGCTGGGCCAGGGTTCCACCTTCCGGATGCTCCTGCCGCCAACGGCAAAACCGCTCCCGGAAAAACCTGCCGACACCGAAAAGACCAACCTTCCGCCATCGTTAAACTCGGGACTTTTTCTGGTCGTCGACGACGAGCCTGAGGTCCGCAAGCTCGCGGCGACCGTCCTTGAGCGGCAGGGACATCGCGTGGCCCTCGCATCCGACGGTTATGAAGCCCTCGCGCTCACCTTGGCGCGTGGAGACAAATACACCGGCATTCTCCTCGACCTCACGATGCCCGGGCTCGACGGACCAACCACCCTCCGCGAGTTGCGCCTCATGCAGCTCAACACGCCTGTTCTCGTTATGAGCGGTTATAGCGAGTACGACGTTCGCCAGCGTTTTCCGGAAGATCCGTTGATCAGCTTCCTGCCAAAACCGTTTACCGCAACCGATCTCCAACTGCGGTTACAAGAATTGCTCGACCGGGTGAACTAATCTAAAACCACCCACTATCTGCCTACTTCTTCTTGGAGACACGTCGTTTCGCTGGCGCCGGCTCAGAAGCGGGAGTGGTCGCCTTCTTCAAGGCGGTCAGGAGCGTTTTAAAATCCTTTGGCAACGGCGCACGCAGATCCAAGACCTTCCCGGTGATGGGATGCGTAACCACGAGGTGTTCGGCATGCAGCATGACGCGCTCAGGCTGCTTCGGCAGGCGCGGATCTGCCTTCCACCCGTAGACGTCGTCGCCGAGCAAAATGTGTCCCAGCGCTTTCATATGGACACGAATTTGATGGGTGCGACCCGTGTGAATGACGCACCGCATGAGGGTCGCGAGTTTTCCGAATTTTTCCACGACTTCCCAATCGGTGTGTGCGTCGCGGTCACCCTCCTCCACAACGGCCATTTTATGACGGTGGCTGGGGTTTCGGCCAATCGCCTTTCGCACACTGCCGCTGAGCAGCGCCGGCGCGCCGGCGACAAGTGCGAGATATTCCTTTTGCAGCGAACGCTCGGCAAATTGCTCGGAAAGTCCCCGGTGCGCGGCGTCGGTTTTGGCAACCAGCATCACGCCAGAGGTCTCGCGGTCCAGTCGATGCACAATTCCCGGCCGTTCAACGCCTCCAATTCCGCTCAGCTCGCCTTCGCAATGCGAAAGCAACGCGTGCACCAGGGTGTCTTCACCGGTGCCTGCGCCGGGATGAACGATCATGCCGGCGGGTTTGTCGATAGCGAGCAGGTGCTTATCTTCGAAGAGGACAGTGAGCGGGATATCGACGGCTTTTAGTTCGGACGGCTTTGTCTCCGGGAGAGAAAACCCAATGACATCGCCAGCCGAAACGGAATGATCGCGCTTGATCGATTTGCCCGCGACGAGAACAAGTCCGGCGTCAAACGACCGCTGCAAAGCCACGCGGCTGTGCTCGGGAAAAGCCCGCGCGAGCACTTTGTCGGCGCGGGCGCGGCGAAATCCAAGCGGAACCGTATACTGGGTGAGGTCGGACATGACGCGGTTGGGGAATTGCGCTTACTTTGCCGGCGCGGGTTTCTGCTGCTGCCTCAGGATAGTGGCGGCCAGTGCGTCGTTCAGGCCATGTTCCGAACCAGCCCCTTGCACCAGAATCTCCGGTGTGATGCGGATATTGCCTTCCTGCACGAGACGCAGGCTTTCCAGCAGCGTGACGCCTTCCTTGCCGATTGCCGCCGCGAGCAAGTCGTAGCTTTGCTTGCGCGCTTCCGCGGTGATGCGGATGCGCTCCGCTTCGCCTTTGGCGGTTTCGATTTGGGCCTTGGCGCGTTCGCCGGCCGTTTTTACGGCAAACTCCGCTTCGACCAGTTGCTTCTGTTGATCGGCTTCTTCGCGCGAACGAATGAATTGCTGGCGGGCCACTTCCGCCTGTTGCTGTTGCTGGTACGTCGCACGCTGGTTACTGGCAACTTCCTTGTCGGTCTGCGTGAGCAAAAGCTTTTGTCCAGCTTCCGTGGCATCGAGCCCGATCGCACCGATAAACGCGCCGAGGAACGTCAGCTTGTAGGGCGAAAATTCACTCTCGACCAGTTTGCTGGTCATCGCCTCCACGCGACTGCGGCTTGCAACGTATTCGAGTGCTCCGAGTGTTTCGGCCACGTTGCGCAGCGCGGCGCGAGCTGTCGGCAACACGAGGCGGGCTTCCAGGATTTCAAGTTCTTCGTCCTCCTGTTCGTCCTTCATCACACGATCGGGATCACCGAGCAGTGCGACCAGATAAGGCGCGTTTGCCGCGGCGACCGAGAGGGATAGCCGCACGTCGACCGGGAAAGTGAAACCATCTTTCGATCGCACACTGATCGAATAGTCGGCGCCGGTGTGATTTTGGCCACGTTTGTTGACGGTGCTGACTTGGTTCGTGCGATCCACACGCTGATAAGTGTAAACGCGCTGCGTGGTTTTAACTTTGATGACTTGAAACGCATCGGGATGGAGATTGTACGCACCTGGCAGCAACGGTGTGCGCCAGATGCCGCGATGGCCCTGGGGAACGATGTCCACACCATTTACCGTGATTTTTTCGGTGCCGGTATAAACATCACCAGCATTGGCTTTGACCACAGCGACTTCACCAGCCGCGACAAGCGTCACGGGCCGCATCTCGATCTTAAAGAGGCGTGGGTTGATGCGGTAGTTACCGGGCGTGAGGATGGTCAATTGCGGGCCACGATAACCAGCTCCATCCGCCAAAAACTTCGTGGCGTCGAGCATGTCGTCGCCAGATTTCCAGGCTGGAGCAAAAACCGAACCGCCAGGAAGAACCTTTCCGTCCAGCGCCGTGACGACGCCGATCTGTCCATTGGGAATCAGGACCGTGCCGACCTTCTCGACTTCATACGACCAGGGCCAGTAACCAAAATGCCAGCCCGGTCCGAGGACTCGTGCTTGGGGGCCCTTTTCGCCGTTGACGGCGACGATGTGCCCGGCGGGAAGATCCGAACCGAGCGTCTTGATGACCACGCCGGTCTGGTCGGAAGAAACATTAACGGCCGAGGCCAGCGTGAAAATGCCGGCGCCCGCGAGCACCAGCGCCACTGCGATTGTCGCGGCGGATGCGCGCGTGACGGCGGATTGCGAAGACATGCGCACCACCAGGGCGACAAGCCCGGCCAAGATCAGTAACGAACCAAGGAAGAGAGAGAACATGGTTGGAGTTGGTTGGAACGAAAACAGCCGCAGCCTAGGGATGACCGCCTTCGGCGCGACAGAAATATGCGCAGATGGAAAGATTGTCTCGTTTTCCACGCCGGCTCCTTCCCTTCCCCCTTTTCACAACGCAACCAATGGATGGCTCTGCCCCGGGCCCTGGTCGGCTGAGCGCCGCCTGCATGCAGTTCCTACAAGGCCGTAATTCGGTCGATTTCGGCTATCGCCGTGGTGCGCATCGGTCCCGGTACGTCGGCCACGGCCCAGCCGTTCTTAGCGATTTTAGCCAGTTCGGTCTTGGTGAAATCCGATTCCTTCGCCAGCGCCAGATACTCCGCGGGAATCGTATTCGCAAAGGTCAGCGGGTCGTCCGTGCTCACGGTGCAATTGACTCCGGCCTGCATCAACCGCCGCAATGGATGCTCGCGCAGCGATGGGTAGACCCCGAGCTTGATATTGCTGATTGGGCACACGTCGAAGGTCACCCCTTTGTCCCGCGCCAAGGCCAGCACGGCGGGATCCTCGATGGCGCGAACGCCGTGTTGCACACGGTTGCTGCCGAGCATTTCGATGGCCTCACGCACTCGCGCTGGTCCGTCAAATTCGCCCGCGTGAACTTTGGTGATTTTACCCGCACCGCGCAGACGGTCCCAAACCTTGGCTGTCCAGGGCTCCGTCGGCGTTTGCTCGAAACCGTGAAGATCGACGCCCGCGAGTTCGTCCCAGTTGTGCAGGTCGTCGATCATGGCCTGGGTTGAGTCATGGTAATCGGTGCGCAGCATGCCGGCAAAGATTCGCACTTCCAAACCCTTGGGCACGGCGCTGCGGATGGCGGCGATGATTTCGCGCGGCGGCACGCCGATGAAGCCGCTCACTGGCAGATGGAAACTGGTTTCGACATAGCGGACATTTTGCGTGACGTGACGCGCGAAGATCGCCTTGGCCGCTTTGTAGTAACGGTCTGCAGAGGTAAACCATGGCAACGCGTGACCGAGCAAAATCTCATCGAACGCCGGAAAACTGGCATAGCGAAAATTCGGCGTTCGAAACGGCGGATGTGTCGGAAAACGCCCCGGCTGCCACGCGCGCAACAATTCGTACGGCAGCGCGCCCTCGATGTGCAGGTGCGTTTCCGTCTTCGGCAAAGCTTGAATGAAAGCTTTTAGCTTCTGGTCACCGTTCGACATGGTTTCCCCCGCCTTTCGCCCCATGACGCCCTAACCCACCCCGAGCAAATACTCAGGATTCAGTTTGTGCAGGGCTTTCGGAACAAAGAGGCCGTCCTTGCGAACAAGTTTGTCGTCAAACCAGATTTCGCCGCCACCGTATTCGGGGCGTTGGATGCAAACCATGTCCCAATGAACCTGCGATTTGTTGCCGTTGCCCACGCCTTCGTAAGCCTGGCCGGGCGTGAAATGAAAGGAGCCCGCGATCTTTTCGTCGAAAAGAATGTCGCGCATCGGATCGAGGATGTGCGGATTGAAACCCAGCGCAAATTCGCCGATGTAACGCGCGCCGGCATCGCTATCGAGGATTTCGTTTAGGCGCTTGGTGTTGGTTGAGGTCGCTTCGATCACCCGGCCTTGCTTGAACGCGAGGCGGATGTTGTCGAACGACTGGCCGAGATAAACCGTCGGCGCGTTGTACTGCACGTGGCCTTCCACGCTGTCCTTTACCGGGCAGGAAAACACTTCGCCGTCGGGAATGTTGCGCAAACCGCCGCAGGGTTGCGCGCCGATACCCTTGATCGAAAAACGCAGGTCGGTACCCGGGCCTTTGATGTGCACTCGATCAGTCGCCTTCATCAGATCGGCGAGCGCCTTCATGCCGGGAACCATGCGGCTGTAATCGAGCGTGCAGACTTTGAAATAAAAGTCCTCGAACCTCTCCGTGCTCAGGCCGGCCTGCTGCGCCATCGAGGGCGTGGGCCAGCGGAGGACAACCCATTTGGTTTTGCTCACGCGGTGATCGAGCACCGGCTTCATCAGGCGGCTGACGAGTTGCACCCGTTCGGGCGGCACGTCGGAGGCTTCGAAAATGTTGTCCGAGCCGCGCAGGGCGATGTACGCATCCATTTTTTGCATACGTTCCAACTCGACGGCAGCGTGCGGCGCGTATTGTTCCTCGGTGGCGCCCAGCGTCAGCTCGCGCGTGATGCGTGCGCGGTGAAGGTTCACGATGGGATGCGCGCCACGTTTGCGCGCCGCACGGATCAGGGCGACGACCATCGCATCGGGCACATCGAAAGCGTCGATCAGGACGCGTTCGCCTTTCTTAAGCGCGGTGGAGAATGACGTCAGGCCTTCCGCGAGTTCGTTGAAACGAGGGTCGATGATCATGGGTTGTGATTAATTCGGTTTCTGATCGGTTTCCGCAAGCGGGAAAGGCGTGTGACTGCCCAGCTCCGGGAAGCAGATTTTACCCACCGCCTCATCGAAGTCGGCCGCGCCGCGGATGATATCGATTTCCAACCGCAAATAATACAGCGGCACCGGACACGGCAGATGATCGGGCAAACGCACTGCGTCTTTTTCCGTCGTCACAATATAATCTACGCGTTGCTCAAGCGCTTCGCTGAAAATGCCGACCAAGTCCTCGTAGTTAAAGCGGTAGTGATCGAGGAAACGCTTCGTGTAACTGATCGTGGCGCCGAGATCTTTCAAAAACTTCTCGAAGCTCTCCGGCGTGGCGATGCCGCTGAAGGCGCCCACACGTTTGCCCTTGAGATGCGTGAGCGGCTGGCGCTCGTCGCTGTCGAACCGCTGCAAATACTGCGGCCGGTGCGCGCACTCGATGATATCCACGCCGGGATTGTGCTCCTTGATCAGGTCCTCGAGCTCGGTGTCGCGCTGTCCATTGGACTTCGTCAAGAAAACGTAGCTGGCGCGCTTCAGATGCTTGATCGGTTCGCGGAGCACGCCGCGCGGAAGAAGAAAGCCGTTGCCAAACGGATTCGTTTTGTCGACGAGCAAAAGGTTCAGCCGGCCTTTGAGCGGCAGATATTGGAAACCATCGTCCAGCACCAAGGTGTCGCAGCCGAACTTCTTGATCGCATACGCGCCGGCCTTCACGCGGTTCTTGTCCACTAGTACGATCACGCCGGGAAGGTTGCGCGCCAGCATGTACGGTTCGTCGCCGGCCTGCTCGGAGTTGAGCAAAACCTTTTCGCCATCGCTCACGATGCGCGGCGGCGGCTCGCTCGCGTGCGTGAGCCAGTTGAGCCATTTCTTCCAGATCGGCGGCGCCTTGCTCTTGTAACCGCGGCTGAGGATCGCGACTTTGCGTCCACGGTCGCGCAGCGCACGTGCAAATTTCTCCACCACCGGCGTCTTTCCCGTGCCGCCGACCGTGAGGTTTCCCACCACCACGACCAGACACCCCAGCGGTTGATCGTGAAAAATCCGGTTGCGATAGAGCCACAGGCGCGCCTGGGCGATCCCGCTGAAAAGGTGTGACAACGACTGCAAAAACGCCGCGTAAATCGTCGCGCCCGTGCCCTCGGCCCGCCCGAAAATCACGTCGATCGTATACTGCTCGAACGTGTTGAATTTCTTCTGAAGCCAGGAAGACATGCGGGGGATTTGAAAGATTGACGATGTCGGTGTAGGACGGTGTTCTATCAGGTTCTATCACGCCGATTACCACGCCATGCAACTCAATCTACTCAAGTCGAAGATCCACCGCGCCGAGGTGACCGACCAAAGCCTCAACTACGAGGGCAGCCTCGCCATCGATATCGAGTTCATGGAAGCGGTCGGCCTGCGCACTTACGAACGCATCTTGATCAGCAACATGGCCAACGGCGAGCGCTTCGAAACCTACGCCATCGCCGCTCCCGCCGGCTCCAAAACCATTTCCCTCAACGGCGCCACCGCTCTCCTCGGCAAAAAAGGCGACCTTCTCACGATCATGAACTTCGCCGTCGTGGACGAAAAGGAAGCCGCCAAATGGGAACCTCGCGTCCTTGTCCTCGGCGACGCCAATCGCAAGATCATCAAGGTCTCGAAAAAGTAAGTGCCCACCGCCGGTCGGAGCATCCGAAACCGCGGTTAAACCACTTATTTTCGCTGAGATTCACTGATAGAACGCCACTTAAGCCAGAGAGGAAATGCATCCACCGAGTGAACGCCGTGGAGCACCCTCATGCACGGCGACTCCCTTATTGGTGCCTATAAGTGATAATAAGTGGTTATCTCTTCCCCGCAATTTAGGATCATACCCGCCGTGAGCTACAAGCTCTTCATCCCGGGCCCCGTTGCCGTCTCGGAAAAAACTTACCGGGCCATGGCGCAACCGCTGATCCCGCACCGCAGCTCTGAATTCGTCGCACTCTACCGAAACATCCAGTCCGGCCTGCAAGCGCTCTTCGCCACCAGCGACCCCATTTACCTCAGCACCAGCAGTTCGTGGGCTGTAATGGAAGCGTCGATACGCAACGTCACGAAAAAGAAAGTGCTCGCCTGCATGAACGGCGCTTTCTCTGACAAATGGTTCGACGTCGCCCAGCGCAACGGCCTCGCCGCCGGCTCCCTCCACTTCGACTGGGGCCAGCCAGTCGATCCCGACGCGCTTCGCCGCGAACTCGCCACCGGCCAGTACGACGCCGTCACGCTCATCCACAACGAAACCTCCACCGGCACCATGAGCGACCTCCCTGCGCTCGCCGCCGTGCTCCGCGATTTCCCCGAAGTCATCTCCATCGTCGACGTCGTCAGTTCCTTCAGCGCGCTCCCGCTGCCGAAGGACGCCCTTGGCCTCGACATCATGATCGCCGGCTCGCAAAAAGCCCTCGCTCTCCCACCCGGCCTCGCGCTCTGCTCCGTTTCGAAACGCGCCCTCGACCGCGCTGCGACCATCGCGAACCGCGGCTACTATTTCGACTTCCTCGAATTCCAGCGCAACCATGAGCAGGGCATGACCCCCACCACCCCAACCATCGCCCATATCTACGCGCTCCAATCGAAACTCGAAGACATCGCCGCCGAAGGTTTGGAAAACCGCTACACCCGTCACACCCGCCTCAACCAAACCGTCCGCGCCTGGGGCCGCGCCCGAGGCTTCAAACTTCTCCCTGAAGAACAGTTCGGCTCCATCACGCTCAACTGCTTCGTCAACGACCACGCCCTCGACCTCCCCGCGCTCAACCAACTCCTAAAGACAAAGCACGCCCTCGCAATCGACACCGGCTACGGCAAATTGAAGGGAAAAACCTTCCGCCTCTCCAACATGGGCGACGAAACCGACGCCACCATCGCAGAACTGCTCAACGCACTGGACGAGGTTTTTAACGGATTCCTCTGAATCCTTTTTCGCGCTTTTGCGTGAAATGCCTTATACCATTTACTCCCTGTGGGGCCAAATGCCCCGAAGCTCGCTTAGGCTTGGTGAGTTGTAGGAGCGGGTTTATCCCGCGATGGTTCGGAAAAATCGCGGCGTAAAGCCGCTCCTACAATTTCGGCATGCCTCGGGGCTTGCCCCGAGGATCTTTACTACTGGGTCTGCATCAAAAAGGTAGGGGTAATGCTCCGTCATTGCCCGAGGACAATGCGGAGCATTGTCCCTACCGGCACTACCGTGCCAAAGTGTCAAATCAAGAGGTAAATGGTATTAATCATACACGCGAAAAAGTTGGAAAACCAAACCACCAGCTATGAGGCCGCAGCATCCCCGCCCATAGGACAAATCATAAAAAACTTTAGCGCGTTTTTCCCCGCAAACCATCTAGTAGCAGTGCTCCACGTGGTAACCGAAATTTGAATACCCGCAACTTCGGACGCATTGGCCCGTCGATTTTCCGTTTCAGCCGCCCTGCAAGCATGGATTTTGCTCAAAGGAATCGTATGCCCATCGGCTTCTCACGCATCTTCACCCACACACAGAAATGGCTGTCACCCTCACTTAGGGCGAACACGGACAGTTTGCCCATGGAGGAAACAGTCTCGAATAATCCTCTGTCCGATCAAAACGCCCTGCACCTCGACCGCATCGCGCGTGCCTCGATCCAGCTTGCCTCGCTCGGACCGCAGCTCGCCTCCCTCGCCGGAGAACTCGAAAAGAAAGCGCAGGAACAGGCACGTCGCGCCGCATCCGCAGCCGACACCATGCTGGCCCTCACCGCGGATTTGCAGAAAGCAGTTGAAGAATTGAAGGCCGCCTCCACGCAGGTCGGAGGGTCGCTTGGCACGGTTGAACAAATCGCGTTGCACACCCGGATTCTTTCGCTCAACGCCAGCATCGAGGCCGCGCGTGCCGGCGTGCACGGAAGAGGCTTCGCCGTGGTTGTCGACGAAGTGCAAAAACTCGCCGACCGCACGGGGAAAACGACCAAGGACATTGAGCAGCGCGTAAGCGAGATGCAGGCAAGCATCGTGCGCGTGGCCGACGTCACTGCTGCGACAAAATCGATTCCCGCGAGCGCACGCACCATAGGCGCCGTAAATGGAGAAGTGCAGGGCATCGCCTCGCTTGCCGCCGGTCAGCTCGATGGCGCCCGGTCCCTGCACAGCACAAGCAACGACATCAACAGCCTGGCCGAACTACTGCTTATCGCTGTCGGTAACTTTCGTTTTCAGGCCCATCATGAAGCCGAGGCGTTCGTCGCGGAACTTCTGCCCGAACTTCTGGTTTCCGATGGAAGTCGCGAAGACCTGGAAACAAAAATCGCCCACTGGCTCACATCCAACCCGTGCTTCGAACTCGCCTATATCACCGATGGCGAGGGACGCCAGATCGTCGACAACCTCGTGCGCACCGAACACCAGATCGCGCGCGACCGCACTGCCCGCGGCCGCAATTGGTCCGATCGCCCTTGGTTCATAGAAGCGCGTTCGTGCGACGGCATTGTTTCAACCGATATCTACCGCTCGACAGCCAACAACAGCTTTTGCTTCACCGTTTCCACCGCTGTCCGCGATATCGCCGGGGAAGTCCTCTATGTTTTCGGCTCCGATGTGAATTTCCAATGCCTCGTTTCACGGTAGTCGCAGTCAGCAACGGTTCGTGCGAGCGCATCCGCAATTCGCCCTCACGTTCGCACAGCTCCCACACCCCTTCCCGCAGCTCACGCTGACATCGTCGCAACAGGCTCAAACAGCTTCGCGCCTCACCACGACGCCGAAACAACTCATCCCTACCGCCAGACAACTCATCCGAACAACCTCGCACCTCACCCGAACAGAAAAACAGCTCGCTCGAACAAGAAAACAACTCGTTCGGGCATAAAACAACTGACTGAGGTAGGGACGGACCGCCGGGCCGTCCGGTTATGCGCGAGCAACTCGTTAGCAACGTTGACGGACGACCTGGCAGGTCGTCCCTACCTTGTGCCTGCGCCCCGCGGACTCCGCCAATGCGCCCAACGCCCTCCCTCACCGGAGGGCGTTTTTGTTCCGACAAACAACTGGTGGATCGCGACGTCCCCGGCGCGATGATCGACGTCGCCGGCTATTCATCGCCGTCCCAACCAGCGTGCCGGGACCTCGCGCTCCACCAACAATCATATTTCAGTGGGCCTTCTGCCCTCAACCACCCCGACTACAAAACTCGCTCCTTTCCCAAATACCCCTTGAGTCTGCCGTCCAAATTCCTAGAACTAGCCGCAACCACCACGGAGGACCTCCAGCCACCTCAAACAGCAAAATGAATCCTGAAGCCAAAGCTATACTGGACAAGGTCGCTTCGACGTCCGATTTCGGCTACGTTGATTTCACCGACATCAATACTACGAATGAGCTGGGCGAGAATGCTCTTCACTGCGTGATCGTCTGGGATGATTTGGCCGCCGCCCGCGTCTTGATCGAAAATGGGATTAATCTGAACCAGCGGGGTGAAGATGGTCGAACGCCTCTTGTGCAGGCTATTGACTTTGGAAATTTGGAGATGATTGAGCTTCTTCTGAAATCTGGAGCCGATTCATCGATTCGGCCAGATGGCGAACCGCCTTTCACATATGCGAAGCTGATGGGGCGAGAAGATATTTGTCAGCTTATCTCGAAGTATCCTTCCCAGACTAAAGATGAATCTACGACGAGAAAGATTCGTCACATGCAAAGACTGACAGAGTCCATGGAGAAGCTTGAGCAGCAGATTGCGAGAGAGTGTGGACCAAAAACAGAGGCGAATACAGTCGCTACAGCACAACGCCTATGATCACATCCGTCCTTTTAATCTCGGCTCACCAGTACGGCGTGGCTCACTTAACGTTAGCCAAATTTATGCGCTATATAACCTTCATCATGGTTTTGATGATTTGCTGCTCCTGCTCGTCGATACCAAATGCACATGTCACGACTCGTCCGGCGCGAATATTGCTCACAAAGCCTTTGCGAATCTACTTCGACCCTGGCCCCGTGATGTCAGAGGCGGTGTTCGACCTGCCCGCTGGGATATACGATTTCGCGCTAGAGAACGCAGGTTGGGTCTATTATGTCAATGAACGTGATCCGATAAAGAAGAGTTCAGCGAAGTACAAGAGGGACCCCTTGCTTCGGTTTGGCGGTATTCGAATGAAAAAGAGCGTTGGTGCTTGGAGCAGCTTCATGCTTGTTACAGCGGAAGACCTATCTGATGCACGGGCTCCAGGACTTGCACTATTAACTGAAGATAAAATTGGAGGAAAGTACGTCTGGTTTGGTGCAAGGATTGGTCGTACAGATGAAAATGGTAAGCTGGTTTCTATAGATGTGCACACTGAATGGGGCTCTCCAGAGGATTTGTCCGGTATTATTTTGGAAGGTAGCGTTCCCTTCAAAAAATAGCCTGGCGAACCAGGCGCATACTGCCAACGGCTACATCCGTCACGATTACTGCTGCGCAGGACTCGCACCGGCTGTAGCCGCGGCAGATATAACGTTCGGCAAAAGAAATATATGAAGTGCTATATCCTTATGTGCTTATTTGCAGCTTTCCTCATGCCGGTGAAAGCCGACATGCCGTCTCTCGAAAAACGGGTTGCGGCGCTGGAGCAAGAAGTCGCCAACCTGAAGGAAGAAAATCGGAAGCTTAAAGAGTCAGCGGTGAATTTCCTGTCGGCGGAACTCGCGAAGAAAGAAACTGAGCATGCGAGATTTGTTTATCGCACGCAGATACTGCCGATGGTGAAGAGTCTTGTCGCTGACTTTGGATCAACGCCGCCAGTGTTCCCAAAAGAAGAAGAAATCGTGACTTTGGCTGATGCCTATCGCCCATACGCAGAATTGATGACTTCGCTTGCGAAAACCATAGGTAGCGACAAATGAAAACGGAGCCCAACCAAAGCCAGAGGCCAACGGTGCAAACGAAATGATCATGTGATGGGCAAGATTTAGCGAGAGGAGCGCAGCGTTGATGAAGGCAGAGAAGGTAGCGGGAGTCGTTGTAGGGGATATGGTCGTGCCAGCATTTCCAGAGGATGCGGATCCATTTGAAGGCGAGGGTGCGCAGGATACGCCTGATGGCCCTTGCCCGCTCGTTCCCTCAGTGAAACCCCAGCCAATACAACACACGCGGCAGCACGTGGAGATTTCCGATGATTAGCCACGCCCAAGGGCTCCGGCTGGAGGTTTCGGAGCGGACGAGCAAAAGATTAAACGCCACGTGCAGCGGCAGCAGGTGGCGGGTTACGGTGTAGAAGGCCTCCCACGTCGCCCAACCGAGGCACAGGCCGAGCGTGCCGGCCAGCAGGCCCCAGCGCCAGAGGGCGTCGTTCCAGCGCGGTTTTGTTAGAAGGAAAATCATCTGCGTCACCACCGAGACGATCAACACGCTGCATTGAATGGCGGGATGCAGGATCAAATCCGAAACACTTGCCACCGGCTGAGCCGACAGGTGCGCGGCGATTTCCTTCAGGCGCGTGAACAGGCCCGACAACGGCAGTCCGAGATTACCGCCGTCCACCCCCGCGCCGCCTCCGCCGAAACGCAGGTGCAACGAAACCATCCATACCGCCAAGGGTGTCACACAGATCGCGCCGTCGAGGATCCAACGCAGGCCGTTCTTTTTCCAATCGCGCAAGTCCCCCACCCGGCCCGGCCAGGCGAGCAGTGTCGTTTCGCGGCCAAGCGCGGCGAGGCTCAGCATGATGGCGCCACCGAAACCGGCGAGGCTCAGCGAGGCGAACGCCAGCAAGAACGCCGGCAGGTCAGTCACCGCGCGGCTCGCCGATTCAACGGCACCCGGACCGAGCACAATGGCAAGAAAAGCGCCGACTCTCTTTGCCTCGTAGGGCTCGACCTTGGTCGACGCCCTTTCACCGTTGCTCACGGCAAGGCACGGACCAAGGTCCGGCCCTACAACATCGGCCGGAACCGGTCGCAGTATCCGCCACGTCACGACACCGAGCGCGAGCCAGGCGACGAGGTTGATCAGCGGGTAAACCCACAGCGCAAGCCACGCCTGTCCGCCGGCGCTGAAGAGCCACGTTGCGAGCGGCAGCAAAATCCGACGCGGGCGCACGGATTGGTTGTCCATCGCGGCGGGCGTTTCCGGTTTAAGCAACAGCGGGTCGGTGCCGAGCTGCACGTAGAATTGGGCGTCAAAGCCGTAGCCTTGGTGCACATGATGCGGTTGGGCTCGAATGGCCGGCACCGCCGTCGCTTCGAACTCGCTGCCAAATCGGATCAGCGGCGTCAGGTCTCCGTATTTCGCGAGGCAGCGGATGTAGCCCGAAAGAATCACCGCGAGAGCCAAACCAGCCGCGATCCACCAAACCCGGTTGCGCGTTTGACGGCGTTGCGTCGCGTTCGTCGCGGTCGGGGGCATGGGAGCTGCGCTTTCGGAAATTGGCACTTGGCTGATCAAACGAACCGAAAAAATTTTAACAACTGCAATCAAAGCGGGTGAAAAGTGCATTTTCCCGAGGTAAATTGGCCCTGTGGCGGCGCGAAAAATACGCTCCACTTTTTTGACACAGCGAAAACTCGTGCTTGAAATTGTCCGCGCGCCTCCCTAACCGCTCCCGTCCTCATGAAGTCCCTTGTCATCGCCGAGAAACCCTCCGTCGCAGCCGATCTAGCACGGGCCCTCGGCAAAATACCAAAGAAAGGCGACCACTTTGAAAACGACGAGTACGTGATCTCGTCGGCCGTCGGTCATTTGGTGGAGCTCCTCATGCCGGAGGATATCGACAAGAAGAAATACGGTTTCTGGCGTCTTGAGACGCTCCCGATCATTCCGGAAAAATTTGAACTCAAACCCATCGAGGCTTCCAAGGAGCGCTTCACCGCGTTGAAAAAACTCCTCGCCCGAAAAGACATCGACCAGGTCATCAACGCCTGTGACGCCGGGCGCGAGGGTGAACTCATTTTCGCCTATCTATATCAGCTGACGAAATCGAAGCTCCCGGTGAAACGCGCCTGGATGCAGACGATGACCACCGGCGGTATTCAAGAGGCGTTCAAGAATCTCCGCGATGGTTCGCAGATGGCTGGCCTCGCCGATGCTGCGCGTTGCCGCAGCGAGAGCGACTGGCTCATCGGCATCAACGGCACGCGTGCGATCACCAAGCGCATGTTCGGCTCCCGCGCCGGCAACGTCGCCAGCGTCGGTCGCGTGCAAACCCCCACGCTCGCCATCGTCTTCGCCCGCGAGTTGGAAATTCGTAATTTCAAGCCCCGCGGTTACTGGCGCATCACCGCCAACTTCGAAGTCGCGAAAGGCCGCTACGAAGGCGTTTATCAGCGCGCCAATTTCAAGAAGGCCGAGAACGACGATCAGGACCGCATCGATCGCATTTGGGACAAATCCGTCGCCGACGCCGTCATGGCCGCCTGTCAGGGCCAACCACCCGCCGTCGTCACCGAAGAAAAGAAGGCCACGACACAGGCTTCGCCTCGCCTCTACGACCTGACCACGCTGCAACGCGAGGCCAACAATCGTTTCGGCCTGCCCGCCCGCCGTACGCTTCAGATCGCGCAAGCGCTCTACGAGCGGCACAAGATGATCACTTATCCGCGTACCGATTCCCGCGCGTTGCCCGAGGACTACATTCCCACGGTGAAACAAACCATGGGGCAGCTCCAAGGCGATCTCGCCGAGCACGCGCAAAAGGCTCTGGCAGAAGGTTGGGTAAAGCCGAACAAACGCATTTTCAACAACGCCCAGATCTCCGACCACTTCGCCATCATCCCGACGGGCACCGAGTACAAAAATCTCGATGAGATGGAAGCGAAGGTCTTCGACATGATCGCGCGCCGTTTCATCGCCGCGTTTTATCCGGCAGCCGAATTCGACGTCACGACGCGCATCAGCACCGTCGCAGGCGAACACCAGTTCAAGACCGAAGGCAAAGTCCTCACGTTTGCCGGCTGGCTCGCGGTTTACGGCAAGAGCGTTGCCGCCGCGCAGGAAACCGGCGCACCGATGCCAACCGAAGGCGCGGACAACAATAAAGTATTGCCGCCGCTTTCCTCCGCCGACGGACAACCCGCGAAGGCAAAAACCGTTTCCGCCGAACTCCACAGCGAGACGACCAAGCCACCCCCGCGCTACACGGAAGCCACGCTGCTCTCCGCGATGGAAGGCGCCGGCAAACTCGTCGACGACGAAGAACTCGCCGAAGCGATGAAGGAACGCGGTCTCGGTACGCCCGCCACTCGCGCCGACACGATCGACGGCCTGATCAATCAGAAATACATGGAGCGCTTGCAACGCGAACTCGCTCCTACCACCAAGGCCGAATCGCTGCTGGAATTTCTCACCGCCATCAAGGCCGAGGAGTTGACCAAGCCCGACATGACCGGCCAGTGGGAGTACAAGCTCCGCCAGATGGAACACGGCAAGTTCGACCGCCCGTCGTTCATGGCGCACATTATCGAAGTCACCAAGGGCATCGTCGATCGCACAAAGAATTTCGAGGAAGACCTGTCGACGGCGCGCGTGACCGACATCCCGTCGCCAACCGACGGCAAACCGATGCTTGAAACGCTCCGCGCCTACAAATCGCAGGATGGCGTGCTCGCGGTCTACAAGGTCATGACCGGTCGCAAACTCGACGAAGCCGAGATCCGCCAGCTCGTCACCAGCGGCGAAGTTGGACCTTTGGACGGGTTCGTTTCGCCGCGCACCGGCAACCGTTTTCCGGCCAAGCTCCGCATCATCGTCGATCCGAAGGATGAGGCGAAGAAGAAGGTCGAAATGGATTTCGGAAACAAGTTCGACATCAACGAACTCGTGCCCTTCTGGACCGACGAGAAAACCGGCGCCGAGCTCTGCGAAGCCCCGACCAGCTACGTCCTGCGCGAGCGTGAAGGCGACACATGGAAACAGGCTTTCAGCGTTGGCCGTTCGATGTGCCAGAAACCGATCACGCGCGAACACGCCATCCAACTCGTCACCGTCGGCAAGACCGATCTCATTCAAGCTTTCATCTCGAAAAAAGGCCGGCCCTTCGACGCATTTCTTCTCCGCGCTGGCGCGAAAATCACGTGGGAATTCCCACCTCGCGCCCCGAAAGTCGGCAAGGACGGCAAAGTCAAAGAGCGCAAAGCCAAAGCGCCGCTCGACATCACGAAGGCCACGAAACTCGGTGTCAGCAAAGCTCACGACGCCGATCTTTATGAGACCGCCGACAGCTACGTCGTCGCGAAGCCGAGCGGCGCCGACAACGCGTTGCGCACAGTCTTTGAACTCAAAAAGACGCTCTGTCAAAAGGAACTCCCGGCGGACGAAATCGTTCGCATGCTCGAAGATGGAAAGACCAATTTGATCGAAGGCTTCGTTTCGAAACGCGGCGCAAACTTCAGCGCCTACCTCACCCTTTCGAAGGACAAAAAGAAGGCCGAGTTCGAGTTTCCGCCGCGTTAAGCCTGTATTCAAAAGGTAGGGACGGCCCGCCGGGCCGTCCGGTTTTGCGCGAGCAACTCCTTAGCAACGTTGGCGGACGACCCGGCGGGTCGTCCCTACCCGTTGATTTCTCTTCCCACACGCTCGCGGCCTTTCGTCACAGATCGTTCGCAACTTTTCACCGGCCGACTACGTCTTGATCCGTTGTGAATCAACGCCTCAAAACCACCCTGCTCGTCTTTTTCGCGCTCACCACCCTCGGTACCGGCATTTTTGCCTGGCAACAAAACCGTCAGCTCCATGCGTCGAAGGCCGCGGCGACCGACTCCGACGACTCGCTTCTCCGCAAGAAACTCGCCGACGCCGAGCATCGCGCCCATGCGTTGCAAAACGAACTCGACGCATTAAAGGCCAAACAACCGGCCGAGGTCGCCTCTGACGAACCACCCACCCCGCCCAATGAAGCCGAAGGTTTCGGCCCGCGCGGCGGACGTTTCCGCGGCGGTCCAGACAGTTTTCGCGAGATCTTCAACGACCCCAAGGTCATGGCGCTCATGAACGCCCGCGAAAAATCCATGCTCGATCAACGCTACGCTGCGTTGTTCAAGAGCCTCATCCAAAGCGGCAAGCTCACACCCGAGCAGGTCGAAGCGTTTAAAAACCTCATGGTCGAACGTCAGAATACGATGCGCGATATTCGCCAGTCTGCCCGCGAACAGGGGATCACTGATCGCTCACAGGTTGAGGCCCTCATGAAAAGCACCCAAGCCGAACTCGATGCCCAGTTGCAGAACACCATCGGTTCAGCCGCCTACGCCGAGTTTCAGGCCTATGAAAAGACGGCCCCTCAGCGCAATTTCGTTAGTCAGCTCGCCCAGAGCCTTAGCTACGGCAACGCTCCCCTCAACGACGCGCAGTCTCAACAGCTCGTCGACATCCTTGCGAAGACCTCCGAAAGCAATGGCAATCGTCGTCAAGGCGGGTTCGGGGGCTTTGGGGGCGGCGGCAACATCACCGTTACCGATGCGGCCTTGACCGCGGCCGCGACCGTGCTCAATCCCACACAGCTCGCCGCGCTCGCCGAGGTTCAACGTCAGCAAAAAGCGCAGGAAGAGCTTCGCCAGCAGTTGCGGGCCGCGCGCCAGACAAACACCGGCGCCGCGCCATCAACGCCCGCCCCGAGTGGCACAAGCACGGTTAAGGTGGCCAAGTAGCCCAACTGCTGGCTTTGCGCAGATTTTGCCATTCTATCGTACGAGTGGAAAAATACCCTTGTCGCTCGGGGGAAAGGCTAACTAGCGTCGGCCCTCGGCATACTTCTTACCTTAAACGTTTATGATCGTTACAACTGCGCAACTCTTCAAACACGCCTACGGCAAATACGCCATCGGCGCTTACAACATTAACAACGCCGAACAGGCCATGGGCCTTTTCCGCGGCGCCATCGACTCGAAGGCCCCCTTCATCATCCAGATCTCGAAAGGTGCGCGCAAGTACACCGACAAGAAAATGCTTGAGGCCATCATCCGCGCTGCCGACAGCATTTTTCCGGAAGCCATTTTCGCCGTCCATCTGGACCACGGTGACGAAGAAACCTGCTACGATTGCATCAACTCCGGTTTCTACAGCTCCGTCATGATCGACGCCTCGCACGATCCGTACGAAAAGAACGTCGAGATCACCAAGCGCGTCGTCGACGCCGCCCACAAAAAGGGTATCTCCGTCGAAGCCGAACTCGGCATGCTCGGCGGCGTTGAGGAAGACGTGAAGGTCGAGGACGGCCACGCCACCCTCACCAACCCGGCCGAAGCCGAAGACTTCGTCAAGAAGACGGGCTGCGACTCCCTCGCCTGTGCCATCGGCACCAGCCACGGCGCCTTCAAGTTCAAGGGCAAACAGTCCCTCCACTTCGACGTACTCGAAAAGATCAAGGCTCGCATGAACGGCTTCCCGCTCGTCATGCACGGTTCGTCCTCCGTTCCGCAGGATGAAGTTGCCCGCATCAACGCCGCTGGCGGCAAGATCGCCGGCTCCATGGGCGTCGACGTCAACGAATACCTGCCCGCCGCCAAGCTCGGCGTCACCAAGATCAACATCGATACCGACGGCCGCCTCGTCTGGACCCGCGTTCACCGCGAGTTCTTCCGCGACAAGCCCTCCGAGTTCGACTTCCGTCCGCCGGGCAAGATTTACATGGAAGAATACGCGAAGTTCATCGCCAGCCGCAACAAGCTCCTCGGCTCCGCCGGCCAGCTCGACGATCTGCGCGCTTCGCTGAAGAAGTAAGCGTTTTTCCAATACATACTCTCGCTAAGCGCGGCCTGCAACGGCCGCGCTTTTTATTTCTCCTTAACAAAGCGGCGCTTGCGAACGTCCCGGTTTAGTCGCTCACTTTTGCGAAACCACTCCGGAGGTCCAACTCATGAAACCTAAGCGCGCGCTTTCCGCAAAAATCGGCTGCTTCGCCTTCAGCCTCTTATTTCTGGCCATGGTTTCATTTCTGCGCGCCGAAGATGTTCCAGCGAAACTCGTAGCCGGCGCTAAACTTCCCAGCCTGACGGTGGGCGCCACGACGTACCAAAACGTGACCATCCGCTCGGTCTCCGCCCGCAACGCGATGATCACGCACGACGGCGGCATGAAATCGCTTTTGTTGCGCGATCTCTCGCCTGAGTTGCAACAGCGATTCGGCTACAACCCCGAAGCGGAGCGCGCCCAGGAAGCTAGGATCAGCGCCGGTCAGGCCGCCGCCGAACAAAAACAAAAGGACCGCATTGCCGCCGCGCGCAACAACCAGCGCTCAGGTGCCAAAGGGAAAATCGACCAACTAATCTCGCTGTTCGGCACGCAACCCACGCTGGAAACATCCGTCGATTTTCGCCCGAAGATGAGCGATTACGGGCTTTGGGTGAAAGATCAGGGTGCGCGTCCCAGTTGTTCCGTCTTCGCCATTCTGAGCGCGATTGAATTTCAAAATGCCGAACTCACCGGCAAGCCCCAACGTTTTTCTGAACAATATCTCATCTGGGCCACCGCAAATACGATCGGACTTACGGCCCTAAACCAAAAATACAATCTCGACGATCCAACCGGTGGCGACATCGGCTTCACACTCCCGGATGTCGTCACCGCCGTCCGCCGTTACGGAATCCTCACTCAGGATCGCATGCCTTATCGCAAAGGCGGCCCGATTGAAAACCCGTCCGACGAACTCATCAAGGAGGCGCAAACCTCCAAACGCGTCGTCATTCAGTCCATCCCAAGCCTCGATCGCGTCTCCATGATCGCCAACATCGTACACGCGCTCAACTCCGGTTACCCGGTTCCGATCGGCATCCGTTGGGTAAAAGGCCGCCACACTTGGCGCAGTGGCCATCTGGACAAACAAACCCCTGACGAAGACAGCGCGCATGCCGTCACCATTGTCGGCTACAAATGCGAGACGGGAAAAATCGAGGATACTGTTTTCGTTTTTAAGAATTCCTGGGGTCTCGACTGGGGTGTGAATGGTTATGGCACCGCCACCTACTATTTCCTCAGCCAGAATCTATTCCTCGGCGTCGTCCTCGATATTTCGGACAACTAAGCGGAGCTATTTTTTGCGGCCCGAAACGGTTCTGCGCCGACCAGGACAGGCATCGGACGCGACGGTACAATTTCGCCTGTTTTCAAAGGGAATCCGCGGAGAAACTCCGCTGTCGCTAACATTTTTCCGCCGGGACGCTGTAGCTTCAACAGCTTTAACGAACCGCTTTTCGTAGCCAAGATCAGATCGCCGCCTTCCGCCTTGAGGATCTCGCCTGGCTGCGCGCCTACGACATCCGTTCGCGCCTCGGCCAAACCGATCTTCACTGCCTGTCCCCCTATCTCGACCGAACACGATGGCCAGGGGAAAAGTCCATTGATGCGCGCGGCCAAAGTCGTTGCCAGCGCGTTGAAATCCAGCGCCCCGTCCTCTTTCGTCAGCTTGCGGCAAAAGGTCGCGTGCGCGTCGTCTTGCGGGACCAGCGTGAGCAATCCGTCGATTAATTTTGGCAGCGCGCGCGCAACGAGCGGAACGCAGGCCGAGGCTAGCTTCGCCTCCACATCCAGCGCCGTATCCAGTTTTTCAATGCGCACGCGCTCCACGTCGGCGACGGGACCGGCGTCGAGTTTGCGCACGATGCACATGAGCGTCACCCCCGTCTCTGCGTCGCCGTTGGCGATGGCGGTTTGAATCGGCGAGGCGCCGCGGTACTTCGGCAAAAGCGACGTGTGCAGGTTCAGCATGCCGAGTCGCGGTGTGGCGATAAATTCGTCGCGCAGAATATGCCCGTAAGCCATCACCAGCCCAAGGTCCGCATTAAGCGCGGCGAATTCCTTGCGCACCGCGTCGGTCAATTTCTCCGGCTGAAAAACCGGCAATCCGCGCGCGAGAGCCCACGTCTTGATCGCGTTGGCCGTGATCTTTTGCCCTCGGCCCACCGGCTTGTCGGGCTGTGTGTAAACCGCGACGACTTGCGCCAGCGTACTCCCCTCGCCCACGAGCCACTCTAGCATCGGCAGCGCGATGGCATCCGAGCCAAGAAAAACGATGCGCAAGGGTGTGGACATTTTTTGAGAACCGCTAATTTGCGCTAATTGACGCTCATTCGAAACAGCATCTGGAGTTTTAGCAGTCTGAACAATTAGCGTCAATTAGCGCAAATTAGCGGTTCAAAACGGTTCCAGTCTTCAGTCCTCCAGCGTGTGCGGATGGAAATCGTCGACTTCACCAGACGCTTCCTTTTCTTCGCGCTTTTTCCATTTCGGCACAAAAACCTCGGGCTTGTCGTCGCCTGAGGTGGGCACGGGACGCACGCCGTCCTTGTAACGGTCCTTGCCGACCAAATCGAAGTAGACAGGGCAGCCGCCCAGATCGAACTCCTCGACAATGCCCGCTTCCAAATAACGCCGATAGTTCTCGGTGAGTTTTTCCTCGCGGTTGCAGAACAGGCGCACGCGGAAGGGCCGGTTGCCCGTTTGCGTCGCATAATAAACGCGGAAACGGCGCCCGCGCACCGCCGGCGGCGGCGTGCGTTCGGCGAGATACCCGACAACCTTGTTCAATTTGGAAGTCGGGATGATTGTATCTTGCACGCGGTTGAGCTTCACCGCGGCGTTGAGCATGCGGTCAATTTCGAAATCGCTCAGCGCCGAAACGAAGATCACGGGTGAGCCCGGCGTGAAAAACAAGCGGTCGAAAAGCGCCTTTTCGTATTTCTCGCGATAGTCGCGCTCATTCTTGAAGCCGCGAATGCCTTCTTCCTTCTTGAATGCCTCGTGCACGAGATCCCACTTGTTGACGACGACTACGATCGGCTTGCGCTCTTTGACCGCCTCGCCGGCAATGGCTTTGTCCTGCTGGGTGACGCCCTCGATCGCGTCGAGCACGAGGAAAACGACGTCGGCTTTCTGGATCGCATCGAGCGAACGCAGGCGCGAAAAATATTCAACGGGCGACGCGAGTTTGGTCGAGGCTTTGATGCCCGCGGTGTCGATCAGTTTGAACGGATACATCTTCCCGTTACGTCCCTTAAATTCAAAGGGCACTTCCACGGAATCGCGCGTCGTGCCAGGCTCATCACTGACGATCAAACGGTCGCTTTGGAGCAGGCGATTGGATAGGGAGGATTTACCTACGTTGGGACGGCCCACGAAACAGACGCAGAGCGGATCCGCCGCCGTCTTGGCCGCTTCCAGATCGACAACCGGCACAGGACCGAGCTTGGCAAGAATCGCCTCGCGCAAGAGATCTTCGCCTCGTCCATGTTCGGCCGAAACGCGCAACGGTTCGCCCAGGCCGAGTTTGTAGACATCGGCTAGTTCGATTTTATCGTCGCCGAAGTCGGCCTTGTTGATGACGAGCAGAATGTTTTTTCCACTGCGGCGCAGACTGCCGGCCACGCGTTCGTCGATGGCCGAAATTCCCGAAAGCCCGTCGACGACGAAGAGGATCAGGTCGGCCGTTTCGATCGCGAACTGAACTTGTTTTTCCGAAGCCTTGATGATGTCGGCGCGCGTCGCACCGTCTTTTAAGCCGAGGCCGCCGGTATCGAGAAGCGTATAGGCGCCGTCCTTGATTTCAGTCGAAATCACGTCGCGCGTGATGCCGGGTTGATCGTGGACAATGGAAATACGTTTCCGCGCCAGTCGGTTAAAGAGGCGGCTTTTGCCGACATTCGGTCGGCCAACGATGGCTACGGTACGGGACATGATGGTGGTATAAACACAAAGACCGCGAAGAGCGCCAAGGAAATCCTTCCAAGGACGTATCTTCGCGGTCGAATTTATTGATTACTTCTTGATGCCCTGCACGTACCGTTCGATCCGATTGCACGCTTCGATGAGCTGTTCGTAGCTTGTGGCGAAGCAGGCGCGGACGTGGCCGCGGCCGTTTTCGCCGAAAGCAGCGCCCGGAACGACGGCGACTTTTTCTTTTTCGAGCAGGCCTACGGCGAAGTCCTTTTCGTTGAGGCCGGTGGCCTTCACTTCCGGAAACGCATAGAAAGAGCCGCGCGGTAGATGACACTTAAGACCGATTTCGTTGAAACGGCGTACGACGAGATCGCGGCGGCGGTGATATTGCTCGCGCATTTTCAGCACGCTGTCCCAACCGCGTTGGAGCGCCTCAAGCGCCGCTTCCTGCGCGACGATCGACGCACACATCATGGCGTATTGGTGCACCTTCATCATCGCATCGATCAACACCGCCGGGCCGCAAGCGTACCCGATACGCCAGCCAGTCATCGCGAACGCCTTCGAAAATCCGTGCAGAAAAATCGTGCGCTCCGCCATGCCCGGAAAACTCGCGATGCTGGTGTGCGTACCTTCGAACGTCAGCTCGGAATAAATTTCGTCGCTGAAAACCAGCAGGTCTTTCTCGCGGCAAAAGTCGGCGATCTTTTCCAACTGCTCGCGGCTGCAAGTGCCACCCGTGGGATTGCACGGCAGGTTGAGCATGAGAATTTTTGCACCCGGTTGCCACGCGACGCGAAGCGCCTCGGCGGTCAGCGCGAAGTTGTCCTTTGCGTAGGTCGGGACGGCGATGGCTTGGCCGTGCACGAGCGTGACGCTCGGGCTGTACGAGACATAACACGGCTGGTGAAACATCACTTTGTCGCCGGGGTTGCAAAACGCGCGGAAGGCGATGTCGAGCGCTTCGGACACGCCGACCGTGACGATCACTTGGTCGTCCGGACGATAGCTGACGCTGAAATGATCCTCGACGTACTTCGAAATCGCACGACGCAGCTCGATCATGCCGAGGTTCGACGTGTAATAAGTTTTGCCGCGTTCGAGGGCGAAAATCGCCGCCTCACGAATGTGCCATGGCGTGACGAAATCGGGTTCGCCTACGCCGAGTGAAATCACGTCCTGGCCCTTCATCTTGGCCACCAGTTCGAAGAAATCGCGAATGCCGCTCTTTGGCAGCGTGGCCACGTGGCCCGCCACCCAACGTTTAGGGTCGGTGCTCATGGATTACGTTCTCCTGTTTGATGGTTAAGGAGCGACGTTGAGCCGCGTGCTGGGCGCCTCGCCGGTGCCGAGCAGGAAGCCTTGATCCTTGTAGCAGCGCAGCATGAAGTGCGTCGACGTCGACAGCACGCCTTCGATGGTCGAAAGACGTTCCGAGACGAAGCTGGCGACTTTCTGCAGCGATGGGCCTTTGACGAAAACGAGCAGGTCGTAACCGCCCGACATCAAATAGCACGATTCGACTTCGTCGAAACGGGCGATGCGCTCCGCGAGACGGTTGAAACCGCCGCCGCGTTCGGGCGTGATCTTGACCTCAATGACCGCGTGCACGGTGGCGGCTGCTGCGGCCTCGTTCGTAAGATCGAGCACCGGACGCCAGCCGAGGAAGATTTTATCTTTCTTCAACTGTTCCAGGTGCTGGTTCACTTCGGCTTCGGGCAAGCCCGAGACCTGCGCCATTTGCGCGGTCGTCAGACTCTGGCCTTCGATCAACAGCTTGAGAACAGGGTTCATAGGAACTTCAGCTTCGCAGAGTTTAAAACCACTAATCCACACTTATTTTTGCTGATCATCCCGGTTCAGGGCTCAGCTGTACCCCTACAAACCCGCGTTTCCCGTAAATTCAGCGTCCCTTAATATTGGTTAAACCGTCACGCTCGAATCCTGACGGGGCCGGACAGGTCGTTTCATCAATGTAAGCTCGTAGGTATTTCCTGAGGGAAAAGACACCGCCTTTACCGCGACGGCTCTAAAGCCGCAGCTGGCGTAGAAGTTCGGCAGAAAACCACAGGCGCAATCGAGATAAAGTTCTTCCACGCCCACCGCTTGGAGATGATTCATCGTCCAAACGATCGCGCGCCGACCAATCTGTTTACCTCGAAATTCCGGCGCCGTTGCCAGCGTGGTTAACCACCACTGCGGCTTCAGCCCGATTTCGGGCGCCCAATAGTCGGGCATTTCGTGCACCAGCGCGAAAATCGTTGCCAATTTTTCGTCGCAAAACGCCCCAAACAATTCCCCACGCGTCTGCCTGGCGACAAATTTCTCTTTCGGCAAGGGCGACAACCAAATCCGAATTTCGTTCGCGCGCAGCCAGTCCCGCACCCGTTGATACACGTCGTAGCTCGCATCCACTTCCTCCGCCCTCAGTGCACGAAATTTGTATGTGGCTTGCTCGACCATCTCGGTTTTGACCATCGCGAAAGAGCTTGGCGCAAGCGAGCCGTTTATAACCGCTGCAAAATACTGCAAATTTAGCGTCGATTCCGCCCTTCTTGCCCCTTCAATCGTCGTCTTTCCACCATGTTCGAATCGCTCACCGAGAAACTCAGCAACGCCCTCCGCAACCTCCGTGGTGTCAGCAAACTCACTGAGGAAAACATGGCCGAGGCCCTCAAGGAGGTCCGCACCGCCCTGCTCGCCGCTGATGTGCATTTCAAGGTCGCCCGCGAATTCGTCGAACGTGTCCAGACACAATGCGTCGGCCAGGACGTGCTTAAAGGCGTCAGCCCCGGCCAGCAGGTCGTTAAAATCATCTACGACGAACTCGTCCGCCTGCTCGGTGAAGGCGCCACCAATCTTTCCACGGCGCGTCCGCTCAAAATCCTCATGGTGGGTTTGCACGGTTCGGGTAAAACCACTTCCTCGGCAAAACTCGGCAAGCTGCTCAAAAAACGCGGCTACCGTCCGCTCGTCGCCGCGTGCGATATCTACCGTCCCGCCGCCATCGACCAGCTCGAAATCCTCGCGAAGCAGGAAGAACTCGCCTTCTACTGCGACCGCGCCTCGAAGGACGTGCCCGCCATCGGAGCCGCCGCGCTCGAGGCCGCCAAGGCAGCCACCGCCGACGCCATCATTTTCGATACGGCCGGCCGCCTCCAGATCGATGCCGAACTGATCGAGGAAGTTAAAAAGCTTTCCGCTCGCGTGCAGCCCGACGAAATCCTCCTCGTGGCCGACGGCGCGCTCGGCCAGGAAGCCGTCAACGTCGCGAAGGCTTTCCATGACGCCCTCGCCCTCACCGGCCTCGTCATGACCAAGATGGACGGCGACGCCCGCGGTGGTGCTGCGCTCTCGATCAAGTCCATCGCCAACGTGCCGATCAAGTTCATTGGTACAGGCGAAAAGACGTCCGAGTTCGATACGTTTTATCCTGACCGCCTCGCCTCCCGCATCCTCGGCATGGGTGACGTCGTCTCGCTCGTCGAAAAGGCACAGGAAACCATCGACCAGAAGGAAGCCGAGAAGATGGCGGAGAAACTCCGCAAGGCCGACTTCAATCTCGAGGACTTCCTCGCCCAGATGCAACAGATCAAAAAACTGGGTTCCATGCAGAGCATCATGGGCATGATGCCCGGCATGTCGGGCATGCAAATTCCCGACGGCGCGGAAAAACAACTCGCCCGCACCGAGGCCATCATCAAGTCGATGACGATTCAGGAACGCCGCAAGCCCGAGCTTCTCAACGGCAGCCGTCGCAAGCGCATAGCAGATGGTTCGGGCACGAAGATCGTCGAGGTCAATCAGCTCATGAAGCAGTTCCAGCAGATGCAGCAGATGATGCGCATGTTCAAAGGCGGCGGCATGAAAAAAGCCATGCGCCAGATGGAAGCCATGAAGAAGTCCGGACAGTTCCCAGGGATGTGAGACCCATTGTGGGTGGCTCGCTAAGCTGTTGAGGCTATCCATATCAAAAACTCGAATGCCCGCGGTGGTTCGGTAAACACCCAGTGAAAATATCCGCTGGCGGAACCGCTGCCTTTGCAGCCGCTCTATCGCCGCTATTGTTTCGTTCGCTCCCGAACCCCTTGCGGCCATGATTCGTTCCCGTCTCTTCCCTCTTCTTGTATTCGTCCTTTCCTTCGGACTGGCTGCACTACACGCCCAAGTCCCATCCACCTGGTTCAGCCGCGGCGTCGGCGGCGGAGGCGCGCTCTACTCGCCGTCGATCAATCCCGCCAACGACAATGAGTACTTCGTCGCGTGCGATATGAGCGGACTCTACCGCACCACCAATTTCGGCAATAGCTATGCTCTCGTCGATTCCGCCAGCGTCCAAGCCGGCCACGAATCCGCCGTGCGGTTCACCAGCAATCCGCTGATCGCCTACACGGTTTCCTATCCCGGCGGCAACAATGCTCAGCCGGCTAAAACCACCGATGGCGGCGTCACCTGGTCAATCCTCCCCGGCAATCCTTTGGCGGGAGACGATGTTTATAGTATTTGGGCCGATTATAACAATCCGAGCCGCGTTATCGTCGCGGGCTGGTCCGCGCTTTATATTTCCTCCAACGGCGGCACGAGCTTCAGTCCGATCAACGTCACCGTGAATACCGCCAACGGCGTGCTGATCTGCGGCGCGTTTTTCGACGGTAACAACATTTACCTCGGCACCAACGCCGGCCTGCTCGTCTCCACCAATGGCGGTACCTCCTTCACCAACGCCGGCACGCCCGGCATTCCCGCCACCGAGTACATGCTTTCCTTCACCGGCGCGAAGGTCGGCAACCAGTTGCGTTTCTTCTGCCTGACCGCCGCAGCTTCCTATCCCGGCATCGATCTCGGTCAGGAATACAATGGCAACCTCCGCGGCGTTTACTCCCTTGAAAATGGTTCTGGCAACTGGATGCGGAAAACCACCGGCATCGACACCGCCAATGACTTCCTTCTTTCCGTCGCCATGGCGCAGAACGATCTCAACACGGTCTACGCCGCCGGCGGCAGCTCGGCTGGTTCGCCCGTCGTCTTCAAGACCACCGATGCCGGCGCTTCCTGGACCAATACGTTTCGCACCACCAACAATCAAAACATCGTCACCGGTTGGTCCGGCCAGGGCGGTGACCGCAGCTGGGGCTATGGCGAGGTCGTTTTCGGCCTCACCGTCGCGCCCAACAATTCCGCCAAAGCCTTGATCACGGACTACGGTTTCGTTCACCGCACCAGCGATGGCGGGGCCACCTGGCAGCAGGCTTACGTCAACACCGTCGACCAGCATCCTGCCGGCGCCACTTCCATCTCAAACGGTTTCTACCATAGTATTGGTTTGGAGAATACATCCGCCTGGCAGGTGTTTTGGAGCGACGCCACGCATCTCGTCGCCGCCTATTCCGACATTCGCGGTATGCGCAGCTCCGATGGCGGCGTCACCTGGTCGCTCGGCCAGAATGGCAATGCTGCCAACACCATGTACCGCGTTGTCCAGCATCCGACCACCCGCGCCCTCTACGCCGCCACGTCCAACATTCACGATCTCTACCAAAGCACGCGCCTCGCCGACAGTCCTCTCAACGATGCCGACTCCAACGGCAAAATTATCTTCTCCACCGACCACGGCGTCACTTGGCAACTCGTCCACAATTTCGGACATCCCGTCTTCTGGCTGGCCCTCGATCCCACCAACAACAATCGGCTGTATGCCAGCGTTGTCCATTCCACGGCCGGCGGAATCTTCGTTTCGAGCGACCTGCAAACCGGCGCGTCGTCGACGTGGACCAAACTCTCCAATCCGCCTCGCACCGAAGGCCACCCAGCCACTGTCATCGTGCTCAACGATGGCAAGGTCCTCTGCACCTATTCCGGACATCGCGCCCCCGGATTCACCGCCAGTTCGGGTGTTTTTCTCTACGATCCGGCCACGCAAAATTGGTCCGACCTCTCCGCTCCTGGCATGCTCTACTGGACGAAGGACATCGTCGTCGATCCCCACGACTCGACGCAAAACACCTGGTTCGTGGATGTATTCAGTGGTTGGGGCGGCGCGCCCAACGGACTCGGCGGTCTCTACCGCACTACCGACCGCGGCGCTCATTGGACCAGGATCAACGCCCTCGACCGCGTGACCTCGCTTACGATTAGCCCAACCAATACTAACGACGCATTCCTCACCACCGAGACCGAGGGCCTTTGGCACACCGCCAACCTCCGCGCCGCCACCCCGACTTTCACCCGTGTTTCGAACTATGCGTTCGGCCACCCCGAGCGTGTCTTCTTCAATCCCTACAACACGAACGAAATTTGGGTGACCAGCTTCGGCTATGGTTTGTCGGTAGGAACTATTTCGACTGGCTCGTCTTCCAGCTCCAGCAGTTCCAGTTCGTCAAGTTCCTCCTCTTCCAGTTCGAGCAGCAGCTCATCCTCCAGCTCTTCGTCCAGCAGCGGCTCCTCGTCCAGCAGCAGTTCGTCCTCGTCGAGCAGCTCCAGTTCCTCTTCGTCTTCTTCGAGCAGTTCATCGTCGAGTTCTTCTTCCAGTTCAAGCAGTGGCACGTCCTCCGGCGGTGCACCAAGCAAAGGCGGTGGAGGCGGAGGCTCCCCCGGCGGTTTCTTCTTCGCCGCCCTGGTCCTCACCGGAGCACTGCGGCTGCGGACCAAGGTTTGAATTTCAGTCCACTTTGGTATGGCCGTTGCGGAGATTCTGCGATGCCATCTGGTCGGTTGAACGACTTGTTGTTCACCGGCAATGAAAGCGGCACTACAGCTCCTCGCGCACATGGATTCCTGGAAGACCATCCAAAGGCAGGAAGAACTTGGGTTTTGGTATATCCTGATTTTTGCGTCGCTGATCTCGTGGGTGCTCGTGCGCTGGAAAAAAGGGTTGTTTGCCCCCGCCGCGCCTTTAGTTGCCCTGTTGAGCTGGTTCGCCTGTAGCAACCTGACTTACGTATTGTCGGAAAGCGACGGTCGGTATTGGCACCGCGGCTTTCCAGACTATCAATATATTGCACTGGGTATTTCCGCGGCGTTGATTCCGGTCCTTTCATGCGGCCTGGCCTTCTTCTTGCCAAGAAGAGTAATCAATCAACCGCCTTGCTCCAAAACCGATCCAACAACCAGCGCCTAAAACCATTTCCGCCCCTCTCCCTCGCTCCTCTCAATCCCCCCTCACAACGCTTAACCTCAGGACGCTCCTATGATTACCCGACTTGCCCACGTTTGCCTTCACGTCCGCGACGTGAATCGCTCCATTGAATTCTACTCAAAGACCCTCGGCCTGCCGGTGCGGTTTACATTCGAGAAAGCGGGAAAATTAAACGGCGCCTATTTCGACTGCGGGAATTCAACCTATATTGAAATCTTTGAGGTGCCTTATACCGAAATGATCAACACGACCTTGGTGCACTTCTGTTTCGAAACTCAAAACATCGATCAATTTATTGAAACGATGCGCTCCAAGGGCGTTACCTGCACCGCAAAAAAACTCGGCAGCGACAGCACTTGGCAAACCTGGCTGGCCGACCCCGACGGCAACAAATTCGAGATCCATCAGTACACCAACCAAAGCTTCCAGCACAAAGGCGGCATCGCCCAGGTCACTTGGTGACGCCCGCCACCACAGCGACGATAAATTGTCGCTATAGCCGCTGGCGAATTTTCCTCGTCCCTCAGCCCGATACCTTTTCACAGGCTTTTGCGCGAGGACCAAAATCCGCGTGTCCATCGATTGCCCGAACGTGAAGAATTTCCTTCCCGCTTTCTCGCTAACCAGCAAACTGAAGATACTCACGGTATGAAACGTACACTTTTTGTTTTGGCGGCATTGATGATTTTGGCGACTGCCAGCTTCGTTCTCTGGCATCGGCAAGCCAAACCACTTCCCCTGTCAGGGGAGCCGGCGACCACGAAAGCGCAAACCAGCCAACCAACAACACCCGCCATCGACACTCGCGTCACAGAAACGTCATCGAACGGGCACCCGTCACCGGCGCCTACAGTAGAGCCGTCAAACGCGACAATCGTACTGCCGTTTGCGAACTCGTCGGCTGTTAAAAATGAAGAGGGACTTGTGACACGTGAAACCGCTGACCTCGGTGATGGCCGGGGATTGCTCGACCGACGATTTCATTATGATGACAAGGGACAGCTGACACGTGAAGCGCGACTGAATCCTGCGACGGGTCAATTGATAGAGACTCTTGAATATGTTCGAACCGAGGATGGAAAAATAAACACTCGAGTCACCGACGCCGCCGGCAATATCACAGCAATAACGCCGGACGGAAAAATCATTCGTCCAGACGGGGCAGTGGCCAATTAAGACGTTCAGACGGTCCGCGACAACCATAGTGAACCTCAACCAGCTGTCATCTACCTCAACTTTAACCCACGCGCACAACTGGCTGGAAGATAGTCAGGAGCGCGAAAAGGCGTCGCGGTTTGGGGCTCATTGGAATTTCCGCGTAAGCGCAACATCCGGAGCCTTGGCCCAAGCTGACACCTTGCGGCTGACTTCATGCATGTTTCCCATATGCAGATGCTCGCCCAGCCAACGATTGGTAGCCACCGTCCGTGCCTTCATCGCCGCGGCCAAGGCCAATTTCCAGGGCACGGACTTGCCCTCACGCAGCAAATCGCCGCGCTGCTTTTTCAACTTTTTCAGCAATCGCGTCAGTGTGTCGTCCAGCATCGCGTGTTTTAGCTCCTGCCATTCGGTTTGGTTTTGCTGGATGGCTGTAATCGCTTCGTCGTGTTCGAGCACCAGACTTTTTTTAAAATCGATGGAGCCAATCGCCCAGCCTTTCGACATGGCGGCGAAGTTCAAGGCCTTCTGAGCCGGCTCGTCCTCACTCAACCAAGCTAGGTATTTGAGATAATTCCGGCGTCCGGCCACCATGTCAGCTAACTCGCCGGCATGCTCCAATGCCGCTCTCGGTGTAAACCACTTCGCCCGCAACTTCGGCTGCAACAGCCAGTGCAAACTCGTCCAAGGCCATTGGCCCAATTTCTCCAGCGTGCAAATCTTGGCCCGAACCGGATTGAGATGGATATAATGACACAGCGCGCCCAAGCCCGCGGGCTCAACGGTCAGACTCTTGTATCGCCCTTGAAACAAATGCCCATTCTCGCGGCGCAGGGAGTTGAACCGCCGGGAAAACGTCCCCTGCAACCATTGCATGCCGTCGGCCAGGTTCCCGCGCGGGGTCTCTAATGCGATATGATAGTGATTCGACATCACGCACCAAGCATGCACCACCCAACCGCATTTTTCGCACGCCTCGCCCAGACATTTTAAAAACGCCGCCTTCGCCTTTTCCGAACGAAAGATGTCCCCGCGATAGTTCCCTCGATTGATCACGTGGTAAACCCCGCCCTCCGACTCCAATCTCAATTTGCGTGGCATGCTCCAACCGCAACGCCGCGCCTTCCGTCAGTCAACCCCAAACCCCAAAGCCTGACTCCTTTTTCAGCGCCTGACTCCTTTTTCAGCGCCCGAACTATTCGCTATCTGCCCCAAACCACAAAGCCTGACCCTGTTTCATGGTCTCTGACCCTGTTTCATGGTCTCTGTTTCATGGTCTGCTCCAATCAGTCAACCCCAAACCCCAAAGCCTGACTCCTTTGGCTTTCCCTCCAAACCCCAAAGCCTGACTCCTTTGGCTTTCCCTGACTCCTTTGGCTTTCCCCTTTGGCTTTCCCTTGTGACTCCTTTGGCTTTCCCTACCCGTTCGCGAAACGGTCGATTTGCGAATGGCTTATCTGCGGGAAAGATCAACTTCTCGACGTCAGTTTAACCGTGCTCAAAAACATTGTGCACAAGCGTTCGCGCATCATTCAGTAAATCGCCAATCTTTAATCGTTCGAAACACGACTCTTTGCCGCAGGCGATACACAACGCAATAAGATGCAGCATAGCTCCCTGGAGTAATACTTTCAGGGACTGGTTGTTAGATTCCGACCAAAAATTGAATGCTGCTACAGCAAATTTTTGTAACGGCTCAGGATCGATGGTTATCATATTTGATGCCGATTCCTTCATCCCAGACATAAGCCCAGTCTCTTTCTCAAGAAGATGAACGTCTCCTAAGAAGGCCAAAGCCACAACGTTACTTGGCCACCAAATGGTGCGATCACTTTCTTTGATGTTTTCAAAAATGTAGCTCATTAATTTGTTCCCCAATCTAGACGGATATCAACGTTCGGATTCTTTGAACGCAAATCTTGAACGGCTTTTTCGATTGCCTCTTTGAGAGCATTGTCAGCGGGTAAGCCATCAAATTTGAATCCAATCGGAGCATTTTCATAACCAGGCATAGCTGCCCTCGCTTCCATGTATTTATCGAATTTACCGTAGATATTCTTATCGACCCATTTAGAATTATCACCCGCCCAAGCGGCGGTCTTCTCCTCCCACAGTACGCCATCCTTTATTGAGTCTATATCGGTAATAGTTTGGCCATTTGGTCTATAAACGTTATAGCCAGTTTTACCTTCGAGACTACCTGTTGCTACAGGATTTACCTTGATCGGTTTCGCATCAACAGCGGCTGTCGTAATTCGAGCGTCTGCTGTCGTCGTTCCAGTACCTTCAGCAATTTTGGCACCCCTTGTGGTGGTTAAAGCAGATGCCTCCGCTCTCACCATGTTTGCTTCCAGCACCGGCGCAGTCGCTGCTTTGACGGTTATCGCCTCAATCAGTTCTGGAGCGCCAGAAGCCAACATCGGGATATTCAAAAGCCTTTCGCCATCTTGAAAAGTCTCGCTGCCAGGAATTACCTCGTTGCCAGGTTCGCCGCTATTATTGGCTCTATCAGCTGTGTCTCGATCAACTTTATCGCAAACTAGTTTTTGCTCTTTGTCGAGGGCCTCGATGACCTTCATTTGCCCCTGATAAGCAGAGGGTGGCAACGGCCCCGGTCCCGTCATTCCTACAGCACATTTGGCCATTCCATAGTACAGGTTAACAAACATTTTTTGAAACGCAGCCGCCATACCAGCCTGCCTACTTTTTGCATCTTCAGCATAATACTCCCAACCGGTTGGATCGGTAAATTTCAACGGATTATTGAGAACATAGCTGTAACGATTATAGTCCTGAAGACTATTAGGGTTCTGTACGACTAGGTCCGCAGACAGCATGCGTCCCAGCAGCGGATCATAGATACGCCCGTTCATGTGAACGAAGTCGAGGTCGTCGAGCATTTCGTGGCCGGTGAAGCCGCGGGGGGTTACACTGTCGGCGCCGCCGTCGTCGGAGGCGTTGGGGCCGGTGCTGACAGGCACGCCTTCCCAGGTAAAGGGGTTGCGGCGTTGACCCCAGGCGTCTTCGCTGAACTTGCCGGGTTTGCCGCCTTTGTCGGTGGCGATGGCGCCCGTGCCGTGAAGTGTGGTGGCGGTGATGGAGCCAAGGTGGTCGTAATGGTAGACGACGGCCTTCTCCTGCTGGCCGGTTCCGGCTCCGGGATTAAATTCTCTCGCTCCGATGATGCCGTCGGGGCCAGGCACGTAGATGCGCACGGTATCTAGCAACCAGTTTTGGGCGGAGCTATTGGTATCGGTATTCTGGTTCGCGTAGTTGAGTTCGAGAGTGGAGCCGAGGGCGTAGAGGCGCTTGCGGTTATAGTGCAATGGCGTCTGGTTGGGTGCGGCACCGGTCATGCTGTCGAACTCGCATTGGATGACGCGCGAGCGGTTGGCATTGTAGTGGAACTCGCTTCCGGCAGTGGTGGTGGCGGTGGTCTTGGCCATCCAACGGGGTTTGTCGAAGCCGGCCCATTTCATGGACCAGGTAGTGCCTCCGCCAATACGGGTGAGAAGATTGCCGTTAGCATCGTAGGTGATCGCCGTGGTCTGACTGTTGAAGGTATAGCTGGAGACAGCGTGCGGATGGGTCGAATCGTAGGCGTTGATGGTTACGTTTTGGCCACCGACTTCGGTCTTGGAGGTGATGTTGCCGTTGGGTTGGTAGGCGGCGATAGTCGAGCCGTTGCGTTTCTCGAGGCGGTTGAGGTTATCGTAGCCGTAGTTTTCGCCCACGCCGGTGTCGGAGCGTGAAGTGAGGTTGCCCAAACCGTCATAACCAAAGCTCATGTTCTGCACCGAGGGCGTGGCGATGGCGGTGAGCAGGCCGTCTTCGGCGCGATAGGTGCGGGTTGTAACGTGGCTGGCGCCTTTACGGACGGAGATGATGCGGTCGAGGTAATCGTAGGCGGGCTGGTCCCACCAGGAGCGACCGAGGGAATCGGTCAGGCTGGTGAGGTAGCTCTTATTGTCGTAGCTATAGGTGTAGCCGTAGTCCTGCCAGACATAGGGCTGGGAATCAGGATCTTCCGCGCCCGCTGGTTTCCAGAAATGGCGGACGCTGGCAGGGCGGCTGTAGGCGTCGTACTCGTGGGCGGTGTAGAACCATTTGCCATCGCTTTGGGCGAGCTCGAGCGAGGGGCGGCCCTTGGCGTCGTAGTAGTGGAGGTTAACTGCGGGAAAGGAGCCGATGGCGGTGCATTCCTCGCGCTGTGGGGCGCCGATCCAGCCTTGGGAGTCTTTGGCGACGAGGTGCGGATAGAGGGCGACGTTGGCGGTGGTGTCGTAGTAAAAGAATCCGGCCGTTTCGGTAGATCCGTTGCCGGTCGTGGTACGTGTGAGCGGACGCCCAAGACGGTCGAAAGTGGAGGTGGTGACGTTATGCTTTGCATCTTCTTGGCGGACGACCTGGCCGACGGCATTATTGAGGTAGGACCAAGGACCTTTGTCGGGGTCATTGAGCGTGAGCTGGCGACCAAGCGCGTCGTAGGTCGCGGTGATGGTTTGGGCCTGGTCCTTGAGCCTGGTTTCGCGCATGCGGCCGAAGCCATCGAGCCCGTAGGCGATCGAAGCGGTGGAGAGGTCGTCGACGTACCACGTGGTGTTACTCGTCGAGTCAGGGCTCGTGACGGCACTGACTGGGTTGTCAGCGTTCCAGACCGCGATGGTGCGTCCTTTAGCATCGACGTACGTGCTGTTGACCTGCGGATCGCGGTCGGGGGCGTCGACAGTGACTTGGGTGATGCGGCCGTGGTAGGCATTGGTGGTGACAGTGCCATTGGGTGCTGTGACGGTCTTAACACGGCCCATCGGATCGTAGGTAGTCTTGGTCCAATATCTGTCGGAGGCATTGGCGGGATATGGATTGGAGACGGCGATGACCTGGCCGAGGACGTTATAGACAGTATCAGTGATGGCCTGTTGACCGTTGAAACCGTCTTTCATGGTACGGATCGTGCGGCCCAATCGGTCGAAATAAGCAGTGACAGCAGGCTTAATCGTGACCGCGCCGTCGATCGATTTGGTGATGGTAGATACCGCGTAAACCGAGGGAAGGGAAAGACCGTCCTCTCCGGTCGGGCCAGAAACGATTTGCGAAGCGTCCCAGCTATAGGTGTTCGTGGTGACGTGTCCTTTGAGAACATCTGTGACAGTGAGGATACGGCCCAGAGCGTCGTAAGTGGTGGTGACTTGGGCTTCATTGACTTCGGTGACCGAAGTCGGTTTCGCAAAGAGAGAGTGATAAGTGGTTGTGGTTTTATGGCTGTAGGCGTTTTTTGTCTCGGTCGGCAGGTCGAAACGATTGTCGAAGACCGTATTCTCGGAAACAGTGTAAGTTTCAGCAGCGGTATCGTCGGGGTGTTTACGAGCGGTGAACTCAGTCTTTGTTACGCGCCATGGACGATCGGTGTCATCGCGATTGTATGTGGTGGTAGAATCAAGTCCCGCGCCTACGGCATTGATTGTCTCGGTTGCTACGAGCGGGGTGGTGCCATGATAAGTGTAGGATTTGATGGGGGCGTCTTCTTCGCCGAAAGACGAAGTTACTTTGGTACTGACGCTATCGACAAGGCCTGTGAGTGGTCCAATGGGATCTTTGTAGTTGGTGGTGACGGTTTCGGTGAAGCCATCGCCGAAGTTGGTGCTGAGCTTCTTGAGGTTGCCGTAGGTGATCTTGCGCGGGAAATCCAGGATTTCGAAGTCGGCGTAGTTGGTTGATCCTACGACGGTGTTGGCGCCGGGCAGGTTCCAGTCGGTGGTTCGGTCGCTGGGCTTGTAATCACCGGGGAGTGTGGTTTGCACGGTTTCCTGGCCGTCGAAGAGCGATTCCGCGGTGATCGTGATGTGTGCGCCGGCGGGACGCGCAGCGGGGAAGAGGCTCTCTGGCTGGGAACTGGACGTGGCCACGCTGCGAGTGAAGTGCGCGGTCGTGGAGTCCTCGTATCGGGATTCGACCGCTTTGGAAATGAACGGATAGACGGTACCGTAGGCGGATGATCCGTTGGCAACCTCGTCGAAAACCACGGTATTGTCGTGAGTCGAGATCAGGCGGAATTTGGCATCACTGTCGGAAGTCCAGTAGCGGTAAGTCTGTTCACGCGCCGTCAGTCCTGTCATCGGGAAAGACTGCGTGAGGAACTGGTATTTGAAGAGGTTCGTCTGCGTATCGAGTGTGACGAAACTGTGGAAGCCGAGGAATCCACGTCCCGACAGGTCCGTCCGCGCTCCGGCGTATTGATAGATGAAATGCGCGGGTGTCGTGCTGCCGGACTCTTTGTAGAGATCCGAAACAACGTAAGTGGCATTACGCTGCTCGCGGATAGGATAACTGACGGCAGCGCCTACGGTGTAAACAGAGTCGTTGGTGATGGGTTTGTAGACCACGCTTGTCCGATGGTTCAGGCCATTGGTGACGCAGGTGATGCGATTGCCCGTTGGTCCATTGCTAATATGGAAGCCCTGATAGATCGAGCTATGGTTTGCGGCATGACTTGAGTAGGCGTAGTCCTTGACGCCGTCGCCGTTAAGATCGACCGCGACACGCTCGGCCGTTTGCACATCGCGGTAACTCACCCACTCGCTATCAAGCTGCTGTGGGGCTTGCCAACCAAGAAAGTCCGCGCGCTGAGCCTCGGAAAAACTCCCGTCCAACGCGTACATCACCCACCAGCCGCGCTGCGGTCCATCGACCACAAACCAAACGTAGTCATCCCGGCCGTCGCCATTCACATCGGCCAAGTCAGCACCGTCATTTCGATCTAGGTACCATAATGTCTGCCGGACGTCCAAGGGCTGGAAAACCAAGCGGCTGTCGCTGAAAAATTTCTCGAAATTCATATACGGAACCTTATCGAACCAAGGGTAGGCTTGGGTTTGCGTGCTACCAAGCTCGACCTTTTTTGGGGGAATAACCTGTCTTGCACCCAACGCAGAGAGTGGGTCGCTGACATCCCCCGCGATAAACGCCCAGCTGGATATATAGTACTGTTGTCGGTCTGGTAGAGCGTCGGGACAGTCGACCGAGGCATAACTCATGGAATCAATGGATTGTATAAAAAAGTCCGTCAGGCCATCGCCGTTTAGGTCGCCAGGCATAACAGTGAACGAAGTGCTCCGGTAGGGGAATCCGTACTGACCCTCAGTCAAAAAATTAAACTCCGCTGGGCCATTACTGTGATGCTCGACCGCCCGGGAAAAGCCTCCGCCCGGCTGACTGAGGACAACTTTGAAAGTTTTTTCGTATTTGAACTCTAAACCAAGATTTTGAACCATGGACCCCAACACAAAAAAAGTGTACCTCATAGCTTGTGTCGTCTCGACCCATGCATAGTCCATGATGCCATCGTTGTTGAGATTGCAGGGCATCATTTGAACGCTGCGGGGTTTGTTCCTGTATCCACGCCATTCCTTAATCGGAGGAGCATTCAAGATATTATCATAAGCATATACACCACACGTAGTCACCGCTTGATTGCCCACGTCATAGATTTTCTTCGTAAAACTGGTGCCGTTATTTTCTAACACCTCCAATTTGCCGTCGTAGCGATGAATCAGAATATCGTCGCGGCCATCACCCGTAAAATCGCCTGTGCAGACGCGAGTACCCTCATCGCCAAAGTAGCCGTAATCCTCGGGAGGACTCAAGGGTTCTGCTTCCCAATTCTCGGTCGCCGTTTCTACGGGACTGAATTCACCCGCAAGCGTGCATATACGTGTCGGCTCGCTTCCGCCGTTCAATCCGACAAAGCCGCTGCCGGTGGAAATTAGGCCCCATATAGCGTAATAGTCGCCGAATACGATATCCTTTTTCCCGTCCCCATTAAGATCGGCCAGTTTCCAGAATTGCGGAATGGTGACGTCGCTGCTGAAGTATGGGCTGAGATTCGCAGCCCAAATCTGCGGGGCCAAAAGTTCGCCGCCGTTCGAAAGATATACTTTTATACAATCATATGTGCGCGGCGAGTCGCCATCACCGAACTCCAGCATATCGTCTTTACCGTCTCCATTGAGATCGCCAAAGGTATATCGTGTTGGATGCTTCGGATCGTAGAAACCGCCGTAGACTTGATCATTGGGTTCTAGGACCTTTGTAGTGTAAGAAGCGATGTGATTGGACCATTCAAAGGAGGTCGCACGAACATCCTTGAGCGTGCCGGACGTCGAATCGCGAAATGAAGACGCAACTGATATAAGGCGCGTGGGGCCAAAAGAAGGTGCATATTCGTAGTTCAGCTTGTAGCGAGCGGCGACGGTTTCGGCTCCGCCGTCCACTTGATTGGCCTCAATGCGGTCGAGCCGAGACGTCATGGGGAAAGCGTGTCCACCGATATAACGGACGCTGCTGTCGATACGAAAGGGATTACCTGTTTCATTTCCAGGCACCACGCGCTCGTTGTAGTAGAGATGGACCACTGCTAGAGGATCAATGCCGCTCCCACCGGTGTAACGAATCGTATCGAGCAAATATTCGCCAGAATCAGCCGGACGGTAGGTGAAATCTATATAGTTACCCAAAGCATCAGTCACTCGTTTCAGCGCGTAAGTGTAGGCCAACGTCCTGTATGCCCCAGGCTGATATCCGTCCGTGGTATCGGCATATTTGCCAAAGACCATTTGCGTGCCGGATTTGTCAGTCATAGTGAAGGTCTCGATATTCCAATTACTGCTGTCCGTACCCGTGCCCGCCGCCACAATCGTCACGAAAGAGTCGACCTCAGTGCGATAGATACTGTCAGGCGCGCCGTAGGTGCCGCTGACACAGATCAATCGTTTGCCATCGAGGTAAAACTTGTCCTTTGACGTAAAGGTCACGCCGCGCGTTTCTCCATCACGGGCGAGGATCGAGCGGCCACGGCTGATCGCCTGCGGAAATCCGGTTGCCAGGGAGAAACCGAGGCCAAGCGGGCCGTTGCCGCTGCCGCTGTTGTAGCTGATCGAAAGTTTGGGTTGGAAGTTAGCACGCCCGGGCGGACTCTGCAAAGGTATCGAATAGTTGGCAGCGCCTTTGTTATCGATGCTGACCTCGCCGGGCAAGGAACCAACCTCATAAGGCCCCGTTGGTGTAGGCTCCTCTGTAGGAACTGGTGTAACGTTAATTGAGACTATCTGTGAACTCGTATGGTTGGCAATGTCCGTACCATATACGCGCACGGACCATGAACCCGCTTTTTTCGGAGTCCATCTCCAACCCCTAGAAACTCCTCCGCCAGTCACGTTTTCTCCTTCCGTCGGCCGCCATTCAGTATCTGGCCTGCCGGGTTCAAGTACATAATAGCCTACCCACTTGAGATCACTATTCACATCCGTCACCTGCGCAGAGATTGTAGCGCTCGTACCCAAGGTAATGCTTGTTGGTGCCGTTACCTGAACTTTGGGGGGTGATGGCGGTGCAATCGACAGGAGCCCGACACCATCATCACCTGGGCTTTGACCTAATATGTCATAAGGGACACACTTCACTGTCCAAATTCCATTCGGCACCGGAGGTGTCCAAGAAAGTTCAGCCGTCCCTCCATACCCCATGCTAGATCCGTAAAAGCCAGCGGCTCCAATGAATGTCCAATCAGACAAACCCATACCCTTGGCATAAAAGCTTCCGTAATCAAGAGCGCCAGCATCGTCATATGCCTGCACGGAAAGTATCACAGGAGAATCGCCTTGGGAACTAAAGCCTATCACGTGAGGAACTGCTCTTAACGTCGAGCATGAGAGCGCGCAAAGGCCGGTAAGTAAAAATACCAAAAATACACTTTTATATAGCTTGGCAGGAGTCACAGGATTTGAAATATAAAGTTTTATTTAGAAGTTGGAGCCGCGTTTTGCCTCGGTTCGTCAGTACGGGCCAAAGCCTTGGTGACCATGGACTGCAATATCTGCCGGTTCTGACCGGAATCAGGATCGGCTATCGTAGGCGTCCGCAGGGAGGCGTGCGCCGCGTACATGCGGCGAGTGCCAACAGTCTCGGGAATAGCAGGGGCAACAGGCGGCGTTACCGCGTTTGGCGATGCGGCCGCGGCACTGGTCACAACGGTGGGCGGGGTTTGTGCGAGCGCGGCATTAACGACCACCGAGGCCGGTTGCTCAGGTGCAGCCTTGCTCTCGGGCGCAGGCGTTACGGGTGGAGTTGCGGTCTGCACCGGTGCCTTCGCCTCTTCGGTCGTTGCGACTACTGGCAGAGCTTTGGTCGGTGCTGTCTGGTTTTGCTTGGCGGAAACCGGGGCGTGGCTGGCCGGACGCAGAAATTTGATCGCGAGGAAAGCGGCTCCGATCAAAACCAAGCCTAGAAAGAGAAGATACCTTTTTTTCATTTTTATATTGGTGCTAGCGAAGGTTTATGGATTGGCCACAGGCGTGATTTTCCAAGTGGTGGTGTTGATGCCCAGGTACTGGCCCGATGGAGAACGCAAGACGAGTTGCACCGAGGCGGGCAGGCCAGCAGAGTCGGAACGGTCATTGGGATTTCGTCCGGCGAGAAATTCCTGGAGATTGGTGGTGCCATCCTGATCGAGGTCACCGCCCGCATCGTTCACCAGCATGTTGAGGCCGTGGTCTACTTCCCAAGCGTCGAACATGCCGTCGCCATCGGTGTCGGTCGCCTCTTCGAGGTCCGAGTAGCCGTTCATGTTATGATCGATCGCGGCCCAGAATTGCGAACCGGCCTCGGCACGGAAGCCAGGCTTAAGCGTCACCCGCCCACCCGACCAGAGAATGAAGTTACCGCCATTTTGGACAACGATGTTGGCGCTGGAAGCATTCTCGGTGGTGACGATTTCGCCGGAATACTGGTGCATGCGGTTAACTCCGTTCGCGATCGTGACGGGTGCGATGACAAGTTTACCGGCGTACACCTCAAAGGTGCGCTGCGTGGAGGCACTGCCTACGGTGTCGTGAACTTCGACTAAGAGTGTATAAGCACCCGCTTGCGGCGGCTGCCAGATGAGGTTTGCCAAAGCGGACGAGCCGGAGACATTACGATCACCGAGATGGAGCCAGCCCGATATTCCCGGACCAGAAGCATAGAATGCAACAAAAGCGAGGTCTCCATCAGCATCAGCTACCGTAGTGCGCAAATCTGTATTTTCGCCCAGCTGTATAGAATCGACGGATATACTCTGAACTGTCGGCGCTGCCGCTTGAGCCGATATCGTCACGCCGAGAATGGCGATTAGCCATAAGGCCAGGGTTTTGGTGGAGGTTTTCATGAGAAGAATTGTTTAACCGCTAATGAACGCTAATTGACGCTAATGGTTCGGAAAGGAAGACATGGATGTTTAACCACTGATGATCGCTAATTGGTACGGATGGGTGGTTGTTTGGTTTTAAGTTGGGCGATCTCGGCCTGTTGGGCATCGATCTTGGCCGTGCCTTCGGCATAGCCGCCCGGTCTTGTCGGCCTTCGGCCTCGGAACTTCGATCATTGAAGAACAATTCATGGCGTTCCTTTCTGAACCGAAGCTTTGAGCGATTCCATCTGGTGCCGTAATTCCATGTTTTCCTTCTTCAGCTCAATCATGTGCAGAGTCAGTTCTTCAACTTTCGCCAATAGAATCACCTGCATGTCGCCGACGCTGACGCCTTTCTCCGCGACTTCCTGCGCAGAGGGTACACCGGGGAGGTGCTTCTCGGTTTTGATGTGTTGCTCCACTTCGGAGAGCGATTGCAACTTGTAACTATCGGCAAACACATGATCCGACCAACCCGTCGTCTCTACGATCACTTCCCTGGCCCGGATCCTGCCGTTGACCGAAAGCTTCTCCGTCGGACTCGTCGTGCCAATGCCGACGTTGCCGGAGGAGTTGATGCGAACGCGTTCTTCCAGCGCCGTACCCCAAGTACTAAAAGTCATATAATTATAATCACTCGTGGTTTCACTTTCGTTACCAACTCGGATGGCACCCTTTGTGGAATGATATCGTTGGAAGTCTAGTTGCACGGCCGCCGTACCAGAACCGGCACCATAATAAAAATTATTGTTTAAGCTAAGAGCTGTCTGTACTCCAGCAGCATCCGAAGTCCAAACATCCAATTTCACCGCAGGGCTCGTCGTGCCGATGCCGACGTTGCCTGTCACGCCTTGAATACGCATACGCTCAGTTCCGTTTTGTGAGAAAGTAAGCCCACGATCATAAATTGCACGAATGGAACTCGCCCCATCACCGATGTAAAGTGTTGCGGTTTTATCAGTAGCATTGAATCCATCTACGCCCTGAACCAACGCATTACCTGCCACTTCTAGTTTATGAATTGGACTCGTCGTCCCAACACCAACGTTGCCATCCATAATCGCCATAACCATCATCGCACCCGCTGTACTGTCATAGGGATTGCTTACGGTAGGCAGGTAGCCTTGGTTATAAAAACGAATGCCACCATAATAGGAATGTGCAGAAAACGACAGCCCCGTATGATAGTTAGTCCGCAGAACTGAATTGCCCGTCATGTGCGGGCGACTGGCATCAAGATCGTTCACGGAAAAGGTGCTCGAAGCGACCGGACCCGTCCCGGTATAGTTCGATCCGTCTGACTGAGCATACGTGTTGATGGCAGCAGCAACCATCAGAAATAGAGGAGTGATCGTCTTCATTAAGGTTCAATGTCTGATCTGGGCGTTTCCAGTTTTGAGTGTCGCGATTTCAGCACGCTGCGCATCAAGTTGTTTTTGCTGAGCAATCACATGCAGCGTCAGCTCTTCGATTTTCGCGAGGAGGATGGCCTGCATGTCGCCGACGGAGACGCCCTTTTCGGCGACTTCCTGCGCGGAGGGAACGCCGGGGAGGTGCTTCTCGGTTTTGATGTGCTGCTCCACTTCGGTCAATGGCTGCAACTTGTAGCTATCGGCAAACACGTGATCCGACCAACCCGTCGTCTCCACGATCACTTCCTGCGCCCGTATTTTTCCTTTGACCGAAAGCTTTTCGCTCGGGCTCGTCGTGCCAATGCCAACGTTGCCGGTGGAGTCAATTGTAGTAGCGTCTATGTTAGCATTACCGTCTGACACGCGAAAAACCATTCTACCTTTAGCACCACCCGCGTAAACCGAGCCAAAATAAGCCGTATCTCCGCCTTCTCCGGTGGCGCCACCTCCGTAGGAAACAAAAGCGTAGCAATTCGAAGAATTTGGCCGAGAAACTCGTAACCCATCGGAAAGCAGTCCGGCGCTGCTTATATTCTGAACGTGAAGTTTTGCCTCCGGAGTCGTGGGACCGACGGCAAGGTTGCCGGTCGTCACGATACTGGTGTTTGTCGAAGTCACGAGATTTCCCGCAACGATGTGCGACAGATCGCCGGAGGGAGTCTCCTCCACGTTGTGGATTGTGATTGCTCCTTTGCTATCCAGTACCCGCCACACGACCGTGGGTGCATATTCCGATGCGCGGATTTTTATGAACACTGTGCGGGGATAGCCATCGTTCCCCACCACGCGGACTTCCCGAAGATGATCGTTGTACGTCTGTCTCTCTACGCTAATGCCCACCCGGTCGTTAAAGTACGTTCCAAATATTCTTACTTCCGCAATCTCTTCGCTCGCCTGTGAACCACTACGGATCTGAAACCTGACATAGTGATTATTGGGTATTGTCGCCAGCTTGACCCAGCGTTCAGTGCCAATCGCGAGATTGATCGTCTGCAGCGGAGAAAAATAGAGTTCACCTATTCTAAATGCCCCGCCAACCCGTGCATCTCCGTTTACATCCAACGAAAAATCGGGACTAGCTGTACCGATGCCGACACTCCCACCATTAGGCATCAGCGAAAGCTTCATCGGGTTTACAAAAACAGTGCGTAGAATCTCGAACCCGTTACTAAAAATTTGAGTTGGCTGGTTAGAATCCCAATTTGTTACGATCTTCGTGTAGTAATAATTGGGGTTACTTGCGGCATTGATCTTCAGCGCGGCACTGTTCCCCGTGATAACCAGCATCTCGTCGGGACTTGTTGTTCCGATCCCGACGTTTCCATATGTCGGCCAAGGGGTGTTTTGAGCGTAGACACCAGCCGCAATGAGGAAACAAGCAATATACATGACTAGATGTTTCATATCGTTCCGATTTTAAGGTTACTTCGACTGCCCTTTTAATTGTGAGTTTTCTAACTCTAGGGCTTCGATGCGTTTCTCCTGCTTAATTACGTGCAACGTTAGTTCCTCTATCTTGCCCAACAGAATCGCCTGCATATCGCCAACAGAGACACCTTTCTCGGCAACCTCCTGCGCGGAGGGAACGCCGGGGAGATGTTTCTCGGTTTTGATGTGCTGCTCGACTTCGGAGAGCGGCTGCAACCTATAGCTATCGGCAAACACATGGTCCGACCAGCCGGTTGTCTCCACAATTACTTCCTTTGCCCTAATCTTGCCATTCACCGAAAGCTTTTCGCTCGGACTTGTCGTGCCAATGCCAACGTTGCCGTCATCACGCAACGACATCACTGTGTTGATAGCGTCGACTGCATCATAGGAGCGACCCGTCGTCTGAAAATCCACCCGTGTACGAGGATAATTGTTGCCGGGGTCTTCCCAAAACGAAAGTCCTATCCCAAAAGCAGAACCTTTCGAATAGCCACCGTTCCCACTATTAGGTTGGTGTAAGTAAAAAAGCTGCTGCACACTTGAGTCTGCCCTTGTATTAATCGCGTTTCCGGAAACAAGAACAGTCGGTGTGGAGCTAAAACCATCAACAATTGTGTTAAGGGATTTAATTATCGTCAGTGTATTACCGGGGCTGGCGGTCCCTATCCCAACATTTCCACCATTGAAGTACGTGTTGCCATTACTGGCGATTCGGGCACCGGTGGTAAAATTCCCAGCTTGATCTGCGCGTTGCACCTCGATGGTGGCCCAAGTAACACTTGGTGTACCCCAACTAGGCCTAAAGGTATAATTTACATGGGCGTATTCCTGCCGTCCACCAAAGAAAAGGTTGTGCCCACTGGGCCAGATCGAAGCGTTTTCACCGGCACTGATCGAAATTCCACCCGTCAACCCAATATTTCCGTTAACCTGCAACTTCTCCCATGGGCTAGTCGTTCCAATCCCTACATTTCCGTTATCACCAAACCACACCGACGGCCCAGGATTTGAACCATCAGCGTAATATCGCCAGAAACTTAACCCATTGCCGTACCCATTGGTCATGTTCCAAATGGACCAATCGCTAGTTGTAGCGCCAGCCTTGGCGGTGTTGCAAATACGCAGACGCCCGCCTTCGTTGCTCGGATTATCGACCGAAATCGTTGTAGGAGTCTGCGCGAAACTGTTGGCGATGAAGGTCCAGCGAGGTAAGGAAAACGATAAGAGATTTCATAATATGCAATGTGGAATGGCGGATTGTCACTTACGCTCGGGACAGGAAGGTTGGAAACGAACCGTAGTCATTTGGTTAGGGCTTTGAGTTGAGCGTTCTCGACCTCAAGCGACTTAACTTTACTTTGGAGTGAGCTAATCGCTTTCTCCTGTGCGATTTGGTGCAATGTGATCTCCTCGATTTTCGCTAGGAGGATCGCCTGCATATCGCCGACGGAGACGCCTTTCTCGGCGACTTCCTGCGCGGAGGGCACGCCGGGCAGATGCTTCTCGGTTTTGATATGCTGTTCCACTTCGGCCAGCGGTTGCAACCGATAACTATCGGCAAACACATGGTCCGACCAGTTGGTCGTTTCGACGATCACTTCCCTAGCCCGTATTCTGCCGTTGACCGAGAGCTTTTCGCTCGGGCTCGTCGTGCCGATGCCGACGTTGCCAGCTGATCCACCACCGAGCTGCATGGCCAATATGTTCATCCCAGAGTCCTGAGCTGTCATCACAGCGGTACCTCCAGGAGTAATATCAAAACCCCAAGTAGCTACACCCCGACGCACAAGAGCCAACTGTGTCTGCCGATCCACGTGGGTAGTAATGACACCTCTATCTAAACAGAAACCTGCAGGATCTGTGATGGAAAGAGCGGACGCCCCAGACTGATCTGCAACTATACTCAATTTTGCGGTTGGGCCTGTCGTCCCGATGCCGACATTACCGTTCTGCAAGATCATCGTCTGTTCAACACCACTATATCCGATCGTTCCTAGAATAAGCTTCTGGGTAAAAGTTGGGTTATCAAAATAGCCACTAATCACAGCACCGACAGCACCGTTGCCATCAGGCGAAATTACAAGGCGCCCAAAACGGTCAACGCCCCCACTATTTACAAAGAACTTTGTGTTGTAGGGAACTCCATTGAAATTATCGCCCACTTGCAGACTTGCTGCAGGCGCCCAAGTACCGATGCCAACATTACCTGCGTTATTGATCACAAACCTCACAGCGCCCACCGACTCATCCGAAACAGAGAAAATACCGGCACGGCTGCCAAAAGCATAGGTCCGCCCGCTGCTGTCGATGGAATAGAAACTCGCTGCGTTCCAAATCGCATTTGTATCGCCTGTCAACGACACCGGTCCGCCAACAACAGTCAGCTTATTCCCTGGACTGGTCGTTCCAATGCCAATGTTGCCAGAGTTCTGCCAAAGGTTCGTTTGGGCGTAGCTGGCAGTTGCGACCGCAAGCGATGAGAGAAAGATGGCAAGTGAGGTTTTCATCAGAAATTGTTAACCACTGATAAATACTAATTGGCACTGATAGATGATTTGATCGGAGCTTTAAGTTGGGCATTCTCGACCTTGAGCGCGTTAATCTCGACTCGCTGGGCCTTTAGTTCCTTCTCCTGCGCGATCTGGTGAAGCGTCAGCTCTTCAATTTTGGCAAGGAGGATGGCTTGCATGTCGCCGACGGAGACGCCTTTCTCGGCGACTTCCTGCGCGGAGGGCACGCCAGGGAGGTGTTTCTCGGTTTTGATGTGCTGCTCGACTTCGGAAAGTGTCTGCAACTTGTAACTATCCGCAAATACGTGATCCGACCAACCCGTCGTCTCGACGATGACCTCCTTTGCCCGGATCTTGCCATTCACCGAGAGCTTTTCGCTCGGGCTCGTCGTGCCGATACCGACGTTGCCGACTGAATTAATCTGAAATCTTTCCTCGCTGTTTGTATAGAATCGAAAAGCGTGCACACCTTCAGTACAGAAAACAGCTCCGGCATTGTCCGCACCTAAAAGCATACCGGAAGTCGAAAGTGTTCGGTATAGCCGAACACCATATGGCCGGTCGGTAACAATATCGAGGGGCAAAGATGGTCCAATTGTACCTATACCAATGTTGCCACCTGCCGGATTCAGTAAAAGCGGAGCTCCATATAAACGTAAAGGCATTAGGGCAGTGTTGTTATCATTATACACAGCCAAGCCGGCATCTGTGTAGCTTGCTAGTCGAATATTTTGATCAGTGCTTACATGTACTTTCTGGTTACCAAAAACTTCAAATTTGTCGGTAGGACTCGTCGTACCAATGCCTACGTTGCCGCTACCAGTAATACGCATCAGTGGAGCGCCTAAAATGCCACTCGTTTTAAACGTTATTCCTCCGCCCGGACCGAAATTTGCCACAAGATCAGTTGCATCTATACCAAAGCCATAGTCATTAACGCCACCTCCATCACCAAACAAAATCAACCTCTCAACATTGGTTGCAGAAGAAAACGAGAGATGAGTCGCACTACCACCAATACTAACACTCCCTGATGCAGGAAATGAATTTTGCGCGTAAGCAACTGTGGTTGAAAAAGCCAAAACGAGAAGTGCGGAAATGGATTTCATTTTATTAGCCACTGATTAACACTGATCTATAACAGGCAGGTATTTAAAAAAACTTAGTTGGTTTGGGCTCTGAGTTTTGAGTTTTCGGCTTTGAGACTGGCAAGTTCGGCTGATTGCGCTTCAAGTTTGGCACGCTGGGCAATCTGTTCTTTCTCCTGCGCAATCACGTGCAACGTGAGCTCCTCGATCTTCGCCAAGAGAATCGCCTGCATGTTGCCAACGGAGACGCCTTTCTCGGCGACTTCCTGCGCGGAAGGCACGCCGGGGAGGTGCTTCTCGGTTTTGATGTGCTGCTCCACTTCGGAGAGCGACTGCAACTTGTAACTATCGGCAAATACGTGGTCCGACCAGTTGGTCGTTTCGACGATCACTTCCTGCGCCCGAATCCTGCCCTTAACCGAGAGTTTTTCCGTCGGGCTCGTCGTGCCAATGCCAACATTGCCGGTAGGGTTAAGAATCATCCACGGATTGCTATAACTCGGTCCGATATATGTATAATTGAGATCGTCACCTGCACCTAAGGCCCCCCATACTACCTTGGTTTGGTTCTGGGAATTTACGATCCCGTAGCCACGAGCCCAGCCGCCTGGCGCGGTTATACGGATGGCTGCAGAAAGTTCGCCGTTGATGGCGAGGCTTGGGTGATTGTCTAGTAGCATTCCTCCTTGAGTAACGGTGAATCGTTCCGATGGGCTGGTCGTGCCAATGCCGACGTTACCGTTTTTAAGGACAGTCCAAGGAGTTGGGAAAGCTCCATTGTAACCCTCTAGGCTGAACATCGAATCTCGAGCGCTGAATTGCCATGCGGAGATGGCAGTATTATATATGCCACCACCTGTAACCGCTCTATTGAAGCCGATTCCTGCTGTTTCGCCCGCGCGGATACTAATGGCATTCGTGTCGCCGTCAGAAATCACTAATTTATCTCCTGGATTTGTCGTTCCAATTCCCACATTTCCCGAGGAAGGAAATGTATTTTGGGCGTAGACTGCAGTTGTCATGACAAGGCTCAGGCAGATCAGGAGAGCGCAGAATTGTTTGTTCATTTTGAAAGGAGCGGAGCTTTAGAGAAATAAAAGTGCGGGCGCGGACCTTGGATTGCATTGATGCTGCAATTGAGCAGTACAATCCGCTGCGTCATCACGCCCGCTAATTGCAACAATCAGTAGATCGAATCGATTAGTGCCGAATGCACTCCCGTTCGCTGGGTGAACGCCGATTAACCCAGAGCAGTTCGAGGTGTAACTGCACAGAAACATAGCGAAGGTTGTTTAGCGGAGTGGTGATTGGCCCAAAGGCAGCGGTGATGCGATCCCGCTTTCCATTCTATAGCGCCAAGTCACCCGCCGGGGCTTCCCGCGTAAAAAGAGTTGAATGCTGGATCGGTGATGAGTCCGCCGAACTAGTGGGCTGAAGTCAATGGGTTTTCCAAACTTTGTGACTGCACAGTAATGTTCCTCTGTGAAAGGAATGGACCAGAGAAAGATAACGAGAAAGAGGAAAGATGAGGAAAAAGCTACCGTGCCTCGCGACAAGGGCGTAGTTCCTTTCTTAGAACCAAAAGCCGACACGGGCGGAGGCGGTTGCTGCGCTTCCGCCCGTGGGGCTGTTTGCAGGTTTGCAGCAGGTTAGGGCTGCTTGACGGCGGTCTGGGTGGTTTTGTTGCCGGGATGATCCAGGGCCGTGACGTCGATCGCGGCCAAACCGGATGATAGATCCAAGTCGGCACGAGTGACATAGCGCCAGGAGCCTTGGGTGAACACCGCTTCGCCCATTTCGGTGGTTCCTTTTTCATTACGCAGGGTGACCGTGACACGGACGACGGCGATGTCGTCGCTCGCGCGGATCACGATGGCGTCGCCAGCCTTGCCGTGGAAGCCGTCGAGGTTGATGGCGTCGACGGTTGGTGCGTTGAGGAAGTCACCCACGGCCAGCGGATAGGGCTGGATGTGTTTCTCCTTTGCGGCGGAGGCATAGACTGGCCCTAGCACGGAATCGCCAAGGGCGGCTTTCGCATAGCTGGTGGCCAGGCGGAAGCGTTCGGTGTGATCGAGCTGGGCCGGGGATTTCTCGCGGGGCTTGTGCTCAGGTTTGCGGCTCACGACGACATTGTCTCCGCTGCTGCGGAAGACGAGGTCGCCAATGGCGCCGCTCATTTTTTCAACGACTGCATTCATTTTTACTTTAGCCATATGTGATGGTGGTCTCCCGGTCGTTACTGTTGCCAAAACCTCGCTCGCTTCGGGCGATTTCTCCTTATGGAGTGCCTATACGCTGCCTATACTGTGCCTATACGGAGGCTATAGTGGCCGTTTTCAGGCCCGCGCTGGCGCTCGGTGAAGAGCTTCGCCGAAGCAAGTTTGGGTTGAGCTGACGCTGGATTTGCATGTGTGGTTTTAAGATGGCTCCCGCTTGGGGCACCTTCCAAACAAGGCGTTGTTCAGATCGATGCCGGGTTGACCGAGACGCAGCAGAGGCACACTCCACACCCGTTTTCAACCGCCAAACCAAAACCATTCAATTGTAGTAAAAATGTAAAGTCGTAAACGCCTGATGTCAGTAAAGCCTAGGCGATGCCTGATGGTTTCCCCGACAGTCGGTTCGTGGAAACGCGCAGGGCTGGAGAAGGGGCTGGGAAAGCATACGTGGGGACTTAGGAGACAAGCTTAGTTTTGCTAAAGGGCCAATAGGGCTAAAATGCGGCGGCGCTTACTGCCCTACCGAACCAACGCATTGAGGTCAACGCGTTCCACCTCGGAAAGGTCGGTTTCGTTATGGAAAGAGGTATATCACGCGTTGACGCCAATGCCTTGTAACCGGGAAAAACCGGCTCGGGCGGATTGCCATGAATTTCGATCCCGTGTTTGCAATCCCGTCTTTTGCTGCTCGCCCTCGCCTGCCTTATTGGCGGCCTTCGTGCCCTGAGAGACTAGCAACTGGGATATTCGCAACGTCTCAGCAGAATGCGGCCATACAGTTCATCCTCCATGCAGAAGGCAGGGGCGGTCGACCGGGGCGTCCGTCGGTTTTTCCAAGGGACGAGCATTCGATACCCCGGCGTTCCCTGACGGCGCTACAGCGACGTCAGGTGACCACCCCTGCCAATCTAGCATCACGAACCAGTCCTCCCACTACCAAGCCAAAGCATTGTGTTGGAGTTCATAGACCTCGACTCCAGGAAGTGTGAAGAGCAGTTGCTTCGATTCGATTTTCGGCGCGAGCAACTGTTCGCCTTCCGTCAGCCAGATCATTTCCCTGCCGCGCTTTCGCACTTCGAGCGCGTACAGCCGCCGGACTTTCGCCAGCTCTTCAAACGCCGTTTGAGCGGCATCGTCGTCGAGCATCGCAACCAAATCGACAAATTCTTCTGGCTCAGCCGCAGGCGCTGGCACGGCAAGAACCATCCCCCGCAAGACATATCGTGATTCCATGAACGGAGGAAAACATGCCGGCGTCGTCGCTGCAATACATGCGCCGGTCAATCTTTACCCTCGCCTAGGTACGCAGTTCACCTCGCGCTGGCAGCCTTCTACCGCAACTCTGGTAAAAGGTCGGCGGCAGTGGGGGAACGAACCGCGCTGTCGCGGGGTGTATTCACTATTCACAGACAGTATCCTTATTTCCAATACAACCAAAGCGTTGCCCAGCGCGACTCCTACGGCGCAGGTTTTGTCATTGCCAGAATTTCCACCAAGCCTTTGGTTTTTTCGGTTCGGAGGGAACATCCCAGCTCGAAAAATCTGGACCGCGCAGGAATTCGCGCTTGTCGAGATCGAAGGCGAACGGTTCCTCCTCTCCCCCGGTGCCGACGACAGCGATTCCGGAGAGCACGCGGTCCGTCACTTTCATGTTATAGATGCCTTCGACCGAAATGCGACGACTCGTCCAGATTTCGCGGCCGTTTTCGACAATGCGCAATCGAACGTCGCCCGCGATGAATTGGTTTTTCTTCGGATCGAAGGCGATGTCCTCCGCATAAGTGGCGACATACTGGTTGAGCACGGTTCGGCGCGTCGCATCGACAAGATAGGCGGCGCCGCCGGCGAGAACGAGGAAGCGATCGGGTTCCGCAGCCTTGGTGACGCGCATCGTCGGTGAAAAGCCACAGGCGAATTTTCCAATCCAGCCAACGACGTCGCCCTTGTCATGAAAACGCACCCAAAGCGTGTTACCACGATCCAAACCAAACGAAATCTCCTGCACGACACCCGTTGCAGGTTTCTCGTAGATAATTTCCGCCGCCTCAAGCGGCAGTAGCGATTCCCCAACCATTTTGCCTCCTTTATATTTTTAAGTGATTCGAGGGTTACTCCCGTCGCTGTCTGCTATTGTGTTTCGACTTAAGCGTCATCGTTTTTATACCGCGATCTCCGGCCGGAGCAACTCATCTGCCCGCAAATATTAAAAAATCGCAGAACGATGTTTCGAAGAGGTTACAGACTGGGCGTGACTGGAAAACCGGAGGAGTGTCTTCACCGGATATTTCCCGGTGGCTCGATCGGAGAAATGGAGCGAGGGGATTTGAAATCGTCGATTCCCCTACCCTGGAGAAATTTTGGTCGACTTCTACGTCGACCGTGGGAGCGGGCGCGCTGGTTGGCGAAATAATGTCTCGGCCGACGTGGAAGTCGGCCCTCCAATTTACTTCGTGTGGTCCAAATGCCCCGAAGCTCGCTTCGGCTTTGTAGGAGCGGGTTTATCCCGCGATGGTTCGGAAAAATCGCGGCGTAAAGCCGCTCCTACAATTTCGGCAATGCTTCGTGGCTTCGACGAGCGTGGAAGCGGCGAAATAAACAAAAAGCCCGCACTGGAGTCTACGGGCTTGGGGGAAAGGCGAAGCGGGATTAATTGCTCCAGAGTGCAAAGCTCATGAAGCCTCCCGGGCCGAAGGGCGCGACCAATTGGCGCCAGCGGGTGCTGCTGCTGACGTCGCCGCCTTCGATGTACGGGACAAAGGCCGAACCTTGCACCAGCAACACAAGGTCGAACTTCGGCGGATTTTGCACGAGCCGGGCAACATTGATGCCCATGCCGTTGATGATGCGCCAGTGCGGGAGCAACTTCTTGCCGGCAAGAATCGCGTCGAGTTCGTTCAACACCGCGGTCCATCCGTCGATTTGTTCCTGTGTGATTCTGGCGCCGCGCGGTCCTTTTTGTTTTGGCGAGGGCAGCCATTCTTGATCGTCGTCGGTTTCGGCCTGAATACGCGTCCAGCAAAGGCGGCTGCACGCGATCATCGAACGAAACTCAGCCAGCGCGCGCTTGAAGGCTTCGGCATCTTTTAGTTCGAGGCGCATGTCGTGCACGGCGGCAATCATGTCGGCCCAATCGCTCGGGCCCTGGCCTTGTCCCGAGACGGCATATTTCGCGAGAGGTGGCATCGGATTCGGCGAAGCGAAGAGTAGATACGCCATTTGGTTCCAGACCGGACTCCAGTCGTAGGCCATAAGAATTTCGAGCATGCCGGTGAGCAAGTGAGTGTAGCCTTTGAGCCAGACGGCGTCGGCGGAATCGAAGTTGACCACGATGTCTTGCTCGGAAGCGGCGTTCAATCCCATGATACGGCCAAGCGATTCGGCGAGCGGCATGCCGGGCGTGCCGGCATTATTTTCGAGGTAGGCCTGAGAGAGGTTGACCTGCACCTTGAAGTCGGAATCGCCGACCTTGGCGAGCGTGGCGTTGGCCTTTTTTAGCGATTCACGAAGGTTGGTGAAAAGGGCGCGGACTTTTTCCGGCGTGGCGACTTCGGTCGGCGTGCCGGCCGGTTGGGTGGCGGGCAGAATGCGGAAAAACGGAAGATTGCGTCCAAGAGATTGCTTGATGCCAAGCTTGCCAGCACCGTCGCCAAACTGCTGAAGGCCCTGCAGTGTCTGCAATACCGCGAGGGAAAACCGTTCGCCGTCGTTGGCCGGCTTGGCGAAGGCATTGAGCCCGTCCTGCAATTTGCCGGAACGGAGATAGCCGTCGAGCTTGGTATCCTGAGCCTTCAAGAGCGACGTCAGCAACGCCAACGCCAGCACGAGTTTCATTAGTGATTTCATGGGGTTCGTTTTGGGATTAGGAGAAAGTTTTTCGATGAGCGCCGTTATTTGCCGAAGAGATTGCCAAGGGGGCTGGCGGCGTTGGCGAGGAGTTTTTGGACGAGCAGGTTCATCAGGGCCTCGGTGCCGACTTCGGAAAGCGTGCCATCGAGACGGATCGGCGCGAAAAGCGGCGTGTAGCCCAATGAATCGGAACCAGCCTGCAACATCCCCTGCTTGCCGAAGGCGTCCGCGACGTATCCGCGGGAACCCAGTTCCAGTTGGATCGTGAGCGGTTGTTTCAACAACGGCACGCCTTCCTGTTGCAGGATGGAGCCGGTGCCGGTCAGGCGCATCGTTGGCGAAATCAGCGTGAAGTCGTCGAGCGTCGTGCGCGCGGCGGTGGCCTCGTGTGTCGCACGGACATTGAGTTGGTCGTAGGGAATCGCCACGAGAAGCCCGGCAATCTCGACCGCGGCCGCAGCGGTGGCGCCGTTTTTCTGTCCACCGGCCAAAGCGACCACCGCACCGGTGACGGAACTCAACAGATTACCGGACTTGCCCTGAAAGCGATCCGAAAAGGCCTTCGGCAACGCGAGTCCGCGAAATACCCCGGTGCGGCTGGTGAGGTTGAGATCGGCCTTGAGTTTTTTGGTCAGCAGCGCGGCGTTGGGCGCCACGCCACTGAGATGGCCCTCGATGTCGAACTTGCCTTCAACGGTTGGCTCTTTCTGTGGGTTGGCGACGCGAAAGAAAGGAGCCGGATCGAAACTGTTCACCTTCGCATCGCCCTCGAACGCGTACGGTTCAGCCGCAGTCGCATTGAACGTCATGCGGCCATTGATGGTAGCCTCGCCGCCGGGAACGAGCACCGCCTTGATGGATTCGAGCTTGATCGCGCCAGCCTCAATTTTAAGCAAACCGGTGACGCTGGTCTTCAAGTCGGGGGAATAAACGACCTCCTTGAGCGCGAGGTTGAGCTGGCCGGTGCAACCGTTCCAGAAAGGCAGTTTGTCGGCCACGTGGTTGGGATTGGCGACAGATACAGGTTCGGCTTTGGCGGATTTGCCGTTGGTTTTGGCGGTGGAGGCAGGCTTTGGCTCGGACTCAAGCGAAGCAGCCAGAGCCTGCAATGGACGGAGATCCTCCACGAAGATGGCGTTGCTCACGACGTCGGCCTCGATTTCAACTGCGGGCAAAGTCTTGATGCGGGCGGCGAGCTCGATGTCGGATTTGCGGCCCGCGGCATCGAGCACGAGTGGAAGGCGGGCTTCGATGCGTCCTCCCGACTGAAGATCGAGGCGCAGACCGGCCTGAAGCTGCGGAAGTTTTTCAGCCTTTGGCGAAACGAGATCGGCAATGACCACCGTCGCGGAGAGTTGCTGCGTGGGGCCAACCTTGGCGGAAAAATCGGCTTTGAGCGCACCTTGACTGAGCAGTCCCGCGTAAGGCGCGGCGGCAGGTTGCGCGAGCAGAGCAGGCAGGTTGGCCTCGACGTTTCCGGTTGCGCTAATCAACTGCGTGGCACCGGCGGGCTGACCGGCTTTGAGGCTGGCATTCAGCAACGTCGCCGCGCCACTGCGCAGGACGATTTCGGAGAAGTCCGCCTGCCACCCCTGTTGCGTGGAGTCGGCGGCGAGTTTGACTGCCACGTCGAGCGCGCGAACGAGCGGCTTGCCCGCGCGGGAAAGATTGAGGTTGTTCAGCGTGATCGGCGCAGAAGGCCGGATCGCGAAACCTCCATTGCGGGCGCTGGCAAAAAATTCGCCGCGCACATCGTCGCCCGTCAGCGCGAGGTCCTTGACGTAAGGCTGCACCCAGGCGAGCGGCAATCCGTGAAGCGTGAGGCGCAGAAGCTCGGCCGCGGGATCGGCGACTTTCAGCGCGCGTGCGCCGACGTCGTAGTCGAATTTTTGCAAGGCTTGTACGGAGACAATGGGCTTGGCTCCGGAAATGGCCGCGGACAGGCGATCGACGCGCAGTAGGTCGCCTTTTTTGGCGAGATCGAAATCGATCTGCGTGCGAATTTTACCGATGGCGGAAAGTTCAGGACGGAAAACGGAGAGTTGTTCCACGGTGTTGTCCAACCGGCCGGCGGCGTGGATCATGGCAAAGGTTCGGTCCGCTTCGAAATAACCCTCCCCGACCACGCCGAACACCGGCAGCAGCAATCCGAGGGTAAAAGGCGCGAGATCGGTGTTGGCGACGTCGATTTTCCATTTTCCGGCAAGCGTGGTCGCTCCGGCGGGATACGAGGCTTCGAGGCTGAAAAGGTTTTTCCACGCGTCCGCCAGCGGCGTCTGCGCGATCACGAGGTAGTTTTCGCCGGCGGCGTTGCTGTTGAGCACGATCTCGGCGTGAAGGCTGGCGCCGTTGGGGAATTTTGGGCCAAGCGCCCGGACATCGGTGACGATCGAAACTTTTTGTAACGTGCGCGGCGTAGCCATCCGCACGGTGATCAAACTATCGACGGTCATTTCGCGGACCGGCGCGTCGGGATCGGGCAGCGTGATTTTCGACGCATATTTAAACACGCCATCGCTACCCACACCAAGTTTTCCGCCGGAGAAAACCACGCTGGCGTGCGCCTTGGGGCGACCGGGTTGGGTGGCAAAAGTGACATCGCCCGCCACATCGATTTCTTCGAGCGAAAAATCGACTGGAAGACTCAGGAGCTTCAGCCCGCCCTCAAAGGCGAAAGGTTGGGCCTCGGCGGGCGCGGATGATTGCGCGGGCGTTTGGGTGGACGGTGAAGTTGTGGCAGGCTTTTGTTGCGATGCTTCAGGCACGCTGAGGTCTATCGTCCAGCCGCGGGCGACGAGTTTCTTGACCTCGATTTTTTTGTTCGCGGCCGACATCAGTGGCATGTCGATCGTCAGCGAAGGCAGCTTGAGATCGAAGCCCGGCTTTGAAATGGCGATATTGGTCAGCTCGGTCCGCTTCATGCCAGCGGACACGCGGCCTAATTCGGATTTAAGGCCGGGTTGCCCGACGAGAGCGCGCCGCGCGGCCCAGGTTTGCACGGAGGCGTTGAACGCCAGACCAAGCACCAAAACCAAGAGCGCTGCGACAACCGCCACGCACCACAGAATCGGACGGAGAATCTTCATGTACTAGTTGGGGGACGGCGGTTAGACGCACAAAATCCCGGAATGTTGCGAAAATGCAGAAGGTTGTGCGCGACGTCGATTGATTTCCGGCTCGGCAAATCGAATTCGGCGATGAAAGGCCGCGGCGTCCTGAGCCGTTGCCCCCATGGCAAATCGTGGACGTGAGAAAATTGGCTCGACAGCACAACCTAACCGTCTGTCCTAACTTTTCTCCCGCTTGCGACTATGACGGAACAAGAATCTGATGCGTCGGACTGGTATGCAGACGAAGTGCACGCGCACCGGGAGACGCTTCACCGCTGGCTGCAAGGGAAATTCTCCGCGGGTATCGATCTCGACGACATTGTCCAGGAAGCGATGACCCGCGTCTGGAACGCCCGCAGGCAAGGCTCGGTGGAATCCCCCAAGGCCCTTCTCTTCACCGTCGCGCACAACCTCGCACTGGATCGCCTGCGGCGGGAACGCATTGTTTCGTTTGAACCTATAACGGAGAACGACAACTCAACCGTCTATGCAGATGGCCGCTCGCCTGCGGAGGCCGCGGCGCACCAACAGGAGCTCAACCTTTTGACCCAGGCCATCCAATCTCTTCCCGACCGCTGCCGCCAAGTGCTCACTTTGCGGAAGATCTATGGTTTGCCCCAGAAGGAGATCGCAAAACAACTCGGCATATCCGAAAACACGGTCGAAGTTCAGGTCGCCATTGGCATGAGGCGTTGCGCGGCTTTTCTTTCCCGCTTTAACCTTCCATAAAGTGCGCGATCCGAACCAAAACCTTCCGTTTGAGGAAACGGCCGCCGAATGGCTCGCGCGCCGCGACCGGGGCATGACCGCCGCCGAGCAAGATTCCTATCTGCAATGGTTGAGTGAGCGCCCGGAACACGGCAAGGCGATGGCCCAGATGGAAAAAAGCTGGAATGCCCTGAACAAATTGAGCGAATGGCGGCCAGCGCACAGTCCCACGCCCAACCCCGATCTGCTCGCGCCGGCCCACAAATACAATTTTCCCTGGAAACGCCTGCTGGCCGTGGCCGCAATTCTCGTCGTGGCAGCGTTCTGTTGGTTTCAGTTCCCAACCGGCCATCGTCCGAAATCGCATCAAGCCATCATTCACCCGGGACCGGAGCGCTTGACGCTCGAAGATGGTTCGGTGGTGGAACTGAATGTCGGCGCCAAGGTCGACGTGCGGTTTACGCCGCAGGAGCGCCGGGTGCAATTGGTGCGCGGGGAGGCGCATTTCGCCGTGGCGAAGAATCCTGCCCGCCCGTTTGTGGTCAGCGCCGACAAGTTTGCCGTGCGCGCGGTGGGCACCGCTTTCAGCGTGGCTTTGGACCACGACGCCGTCTCGGTCCTTGTTACGGAAGGCAAGGTTCGGCTCGGCGAATCGTCGCAAAGGGGACAGGTGCCCGAGGCCGAGGAAACCAGCCGCGAGCTTTCCCATTTGGTCGCAGGCCAGAAGGCCATCATCACACTTGGCGCGGCGATCCAGTCCGGCGCGGCAACGAGCGAGCAACACGTCCAGATCAGCGAAGTTACGCCGGCGGAAATGGAGCGCGCGCTTTCCTGGCAGGGCTTGCGCCTTGAATTTGTCAACATGCCGCTGGGCGACGTCGTCGCCGAATTTAATCGCTACAACGTCCATAAACTCGTCGTGGCCGATCCTGAAACCGCGGCCATCGTGGTGGGCGGAAATTTTCGCGCGGACAATATCAACGCGTTTGTGCGTTTGCTCGACGCGGGCTTCGGCGTGAGCGCCCGAACGAGCGGAAACATTATCCTGCTGCAACGTTCGCGCTGACGAATGCCCGCCGCGCCCACAGTCGCGGTGGAATGCCAAAATATTTTTAACGGAACGCATCGGGTTGTCCGTCTAAGCCAGCGACCCCCAACACAAACCTCCCTGAAAATGCGTATTGTCGTATCCCTACGGCCCCGCGTGGCCTTATCACGCCTGTTCGTTGCCCTTGCGTTTATGTTTGCCGCCACGCTGCCAGCTTCAGCCGACAGCAACACCAAGAAACATTTCAACCTGCCAGCCGGCGACGCGGCAGTGACACTCAAGGCGTTCGCCGATCAATCTGGCGAACAGATTATTTATCCCGCCGAACAGGTTCGCGGACTTCAAACCAAGGCGGTCCAGGGCGAGTTGACCGCTCACAGCGCGCTTGAAGCGATGCTCGCCGACACAGGGCTCACCACGGTGCAGGACAAGGAAACCGGCGCCTTGGTCGTGCGGAGAACAGTGCCGGAAAAAGCGGTGCCATCCCCTTCCGTCGAGAAAGCTTTACCTGCCGAAGCGCTCAACACCAAGCCGGAGCCCGGCGAGGAAATTGTCGTTCTCTCCCCCTTCGAGATTCAAGAGACCAATAAAGGTTACTACGCCTCAAACTCGCTCTCCGGCACCCGCATCAATTCCAACCTCGAAGATCTCGCCTCGTCCATTTCCGTCGTCACGCGTCAGCAAATTATGGATACCGGCGCGCTGGATATAAACGACATCTTCAAATATGAGGCCAACACCGAGGGCATGTCGCAATATACTGAATACACAATCGACCGAAGTTTCTACAAGGAGACCACCACCCTCGCGCCCCAGTCCGCCAATCGCATTCGCGGCATCAGCTCCGCCAACCGAACGGTCAACAATTTCGCCGTAAGCTCGGTCGTGCCCCTGGACGCCTACAATACTGAATCGATCGAAATCAGCCGCGGTCCCAACGCCAATATCTTCGGACTCGGCAACGCATCCGGCACGGTCAACGTGAACACCACCCGCGCCAGCGTCACGCGCGACAAGACTCAGATCATTGGCCGAACCGATAACAATGGACAAAGGCGCGCCAGCTTCACCCTCAACCGCGTGCTCTGGAAAAATCGCGCGGCTCTTTTGGTCCAAGGAGTCTACGACGACAAAGGTTTCGTGCGCCAGCCTGCCTACGAAAAAATCAAACGTCTGACTGTCGGTACCACGATCAAACCTCTGCAAAGCACTACGCTGAGAGGTTCGTTCGAAACCTATCGCACCAGTTTTAGCCGCGCCAACACCACGCTGCCCCGCGATGCGTTCACCGAGTGGAACGATACTGGTCGTCCCGTCTGGAACCCTGTGACCAGCACTTGGCGTTACCTCGACAATAGCGCGTCGGGAACAGTTTTGACCGCCAACGAAAGTCGTCTTCCGGCGGCGGGGGGATTGCCATTGGGCCTGTTTCCCCAGGGCAGCGGCTTCTGGCAAAGCCCGAGCGTGTACATCGAACCCGATGGCACCGTCTCGTACTACAGCACCAATGGCATTTCCAACTCCGCTACGGCGCCCACCGTCGCAACGCCCGCCATTCGCTACGTCGAAACAGGGACGATGTATCGTCGCACTACCGACATTACAACCATCCCCACTCCCGGCCAGCCTCTTTCGCTTCCACTTTATCAAGCGCTGAGCATCACCTCGAAATCGATCTATGATCGCGACAAGATCAATTTCCTAGCGCCAAATTTCGGCAAAGATCGCGCCGATCTCGCACAAGTGGAATTGGAACAATGGTTTTTGCGCACGGATCGGCACCAAATTGGCCTGCAAGTCGGGCTCTATAAAGAACGCATCAACACCTACAGTCACAGCGTCTTTGCCGACTCGGACAGCGCCGCGCCCTTTCTTGCGGTCGACGTGAATGAGTTCCTCATCGATGGCAGCCCGAATCCGTATTTTCTACGCCCTTATCTCGGCGGTTCCGCCCCAACCATCAAGTATGGCAAAGAGGACAACACCGACGCGCGAGCCACCCTTGTCTACTTGCTCGACATGACAAAAAACAAAGGTTGGTCGAAATGGTTAGGGAAGCATAATTTCGTCGCTTACGGAGAACGCCGCGACATGCGCACGACCGCCGCGACGGCTCGCGATATAAATGTCGCCGACTACGCCTGGTCCTCGAATAACGAAAAAGCCAGTCTTCCTGTTCGCGGTAATATATATCGTCAGTTTCCTCGGTATTATCTCGGCGATGCCGTGACCAATCCCGGTCCAATCGTCGATTATGCACCTGCCACAAACTACTCGCTGGGAAACACGCCGCTGAGTTGGTATCAGGCAACGACTCGTACCCGCGTCAACGAAAACGCCCAAATTATGGAGGTCATCCAGTCGGCGACGCCGGGCGTCAAGGACCGCGAAATTCGCACCCAAGGAGTAACCTGGCAGGGATTTTTCTGGAAGGATCGGATCGTCACGACCTGGGGCTGGCGCTATGATCGCAATCGCGAACGCTCCACGCGTAATCTGAATTCAAATCCTTATGGCCCAAGCCAGCTGACATCCACCGTCAATCCGGCCACCCGACTCAATGACTTCAGTTTGCTCGAATATTTCCCATTTCCGTGGGAACAAAAAGTCGGCAAGTCCCGCAACGAAGGCATCGTTTTCAAAGCGACGAAATGGCTAAACCTTAACTATAGCCAATCCAACAGCTTCAAGCCCGAGCTCCTCGCGTATGACATCAATACCAACATCCTTCCCAACCCAACCGGCAAGAGCAAGGACTACGGTTTCACGCTAAAACTTTTTAATGACAAACTGGTCGCGCGCGTCACCCGCTACGAAACAGTTGAGAAGAATTCCCGCAACGGCTCGATCACCAGCGCAGCCGTTACGCGCACTTTACGCCTACTTTTCGATCCAGCATCTTCAAACGCTCTTACCTCGCAGACCGCGACAGTGAGTCATCCTACCAACGATCCTAACGTCTACAACGTCACCTTTGGCAGCAACGGTCAGGACGGTTTCGATCTCGAGCAACTTGCCGCTCAGTGGTACATGCAATCCTGGGCACAAACCAACTCGATTCCAGCAGGCCCTGTCCCGGCCACCGTGATCGCCGCGTCCCAGCAATATGCGGTCAACACCTACCTCGCGCCGCTCGGCATAGACCAGGCCTATATCGATCGAATCCGTGCGCTCGGGGCCAGTGCGTTCACCGATGTAAACACTGTTACGTCCAAAGGCATGGAGGTTGAACTTTCCTTCAATCCGAATCGCTACTGGACACTTAAGGTCACAGGAGCCGAACAAAAAGCCATCGACAGCGAGCTTGGCCACGCGGTGACGGACTTCATAAACACCCGCGTTGTGCCTGCCGAAACCATCGTCGTACCCACCACCACCGCAACCACTGCCAATGGTACAGCCGGTCAGCCTTGGTGGAAAACCGGCGCCACCGGGACTGCGTCGGGCACCAATACTCCCTCCGGATTTTATATCGCCAATGTCAAATCGGTGATCGGCCTCGCCACGGCCAATGCCGGCAAGCCACGCGCCCAAACCCGCAGATATCAGGTGAACATGACCACCAACTATCAATTGGCAGGCGCCTTCGATAACAAGTACCTCAAGCGCACCTCCGTGGGCGGCTCGTTGCGTTGGGCCAGTCAATCAGCTGTAGGCTATTACGGAGCCGCTCCCGATCCTGCCTATAATTACGCTGTAGTTGACTACGATGCTAACCGACCGATCTACGACAAGGCGCGCACTTACGTCGATTTCAAGTTGTCCCACGACCTGCCGCTCTGGAGCAACAAGGTGAAATGCAGGATCCAACTCAACGTGAACAACGTTTTCGAAAACGGCCATTTGCAGCCGATTGCCTATAACCCCGACGGTCGAGCCTGGGGCTATCGCATCGTCGATCCGCGCCAGTTTATTTTAACCGTCAGTTTCGATCTTTAAGGGCGGTTTTTGATGGGAGTATCCAGCCGCTGTCTCCCACGAGACAGCGGCTTTGCTTTACACGAATCACGAGTGCACGGGACTCTTCCCTTAGCCGCTCGATCTCGTGGTGCCCTTCCGATCGCTTCGCTACGACCGCGCTCCACAAGATGGGTCACTGCGCGCAGGATGCCTTTACTCCGCCAGTTCGTGCCGCAGCCGGTACTCGCGCGGCGTGCAGCCGCAGGCCCGGCGAAAGGCTTCGTTGAAACGACTGATCGAGTTAAACCCAGAACCAAATGCTATCTCCACAATCTTCTTCTCCGTGGTGGCGAGCAGCCGCTGCGCATGGGAAATGCGGTGATGCGTGAGGTAATCGATCAGCGTCGTGCCAAAGGTTTTTTTGAAAAGATTCATCGCGTAGTTCGGATGCAATCCGACTTTTTGACCTATCTGATCGACCGTGAGTGGTTCGGTGTAGCGTTGGGCGATCAGGCAGGCCATCTGCTCGACCTTGTTAAGGCCTCCGCCTTGCAAGGCTTTTTGGCGGCGTGTGGTGGTTTTGCCGGTGGGATTCTGAAGCTCGCGCTGCCCGGCTGCGAGCCGCATGAGCCGCGCCTCTATCTCTGTCATCACGATTTCCGCGGTCGTTTTGCGAGGTTGGCGCAGGTCGCTTTCCCATTCGGAAAAGAGCATGTGGTCGGCGCGACTCCGCTGGGCGGACGGTTCTTGTTGCACTTCTCCCCGCAGCAAGGCCTGCACAAAACCTTCCGGCAGGCGAAACTGCAAAAACCAGGAAAACGGAACCGTCGCCACGAAATATTCGGTCTTGGGCGCGTAGTCCAAAATCTGATGTGGAATCGCCGCCCAAAATACGCTGAGCCGGCCGGCTTCCAGGCGGATTTTCCGGCCGCCAAGGAGGTACGAAACCCAACCGCTTCCCAGGAAATTGAGCTCCACTTCGTTATGATGATCCGGGCGACGCATCGGCGACGGATTCCAACGGACACAGGTCAGCCCATACGGCGAAAAATCAGGACGATTGGGATCGAATGTGACCATGGCGATCTTAGGATTCCGTTATAAACTGACATAATCACGGAAGAATTGAGCCAAAAGTCACCTTATATTTGCCGCTTTCGGTTTCCGCCCGTCGGGATCCGCCTTGGTCCAACCCCAATAAACCTCCTCTCATGCGTTCGACGAAATTCTCCATCGGTGTCATCTTCGGCAACCGCGATTTCTTCCCCGATCATCTGGTCACGGAAGCTCGCGCTGATCTCGGCAAGCTCTTCGCCGAGCTCGGTGTGACCGCCGTCATGCTCAGTCCCGAAGACTCCAAGCTCGGTGGCGTCGAGACCCACGCCGAGGCCCGCAAATGCGCGGATCTCTTCGCCAAAAACCGCGACGACATCGCCGGCGTGCTCGTGTGCCTGCCGAATTTCGGCGACGAAAAGGGCGTGGCCGACACGCTAAAACTCTCCGGCCTCAATGTGCCCGTGCTCGTGCAGGGTTATCCCGACGATCTCGATCGCCTCGACGTCGTCCGCCGCCGCGATGCGTTCTGTGGAAAAATTTCCGTCTGCAACAATCTCCGCCAGGCCGGCATCCCCTACTCGCTCACGACCAAGCACGTCGTCCGTCCGACCGACCCGAGCTTCCGCGCCGACTTCGCGAAGTTTCTTGGCGTCTGTCGCGTGGTTCGTGGTTTGCAGAATGTCCGCATCGGCGCCGTCGGCGCCCGTCCCGGTGCGTTCAACACGGTTCGTTATTCGGAAAAGATCCTCGAGAAAAACGGCATCAGCGTCACCACCGTCGATCTCTCCGAAATCCTCGGCCAGGCCGCCAAGCTCGAAGCCACGCATAAACGCGTCGTCGCCAAGACCGACGAAATCAAAGCCTATGCCAACTCCACCGCCGTCCCGCCGGCCAAGCTTCTTCAGATGGCCCGTCTCGGCGTGGTGCTCGACGATTTTGTTTCTGCGCAACAACTCGATGCCACCGCCATCCAGTGCTGGACATCCCTGCAGGCCAACCACGGTTGCAACGTCTGCACGAGCATGAGCATGATGAGCGAGGCCATGTTGCCCAGCGCCTGCGAAGTCGATGTCACCGGCGTGCTAACCATGTACGTGATGCAACTCGCCTCCAATTCGCCGAGCGCGCTCGTTGATTGGAACAACAACTACGGCGCGGAAGACGACAAATGCGTGCTCTTCCACTGTGGCAATTGGGCAAAAACTTTCCTGCCCGACATCAAGGTCCTCAACGCGCCGATTCTCGGCTCCACGCTCGGCGTCGAAAACACCTGGGGTGCCCTCGACGGACGCACCACCGCCCGCCCGCTCACTTACGGGCGCATCACAACCGACGACTGCAATGGCGTCATGCGCGCTTACGTTGGCGAAGGCCAACTGACCAACGACGATCTCAAGACCTTCGGCAATCGCGCCGTCGCGCACGTTCCAAAATTGCAGAAGCTCATGCGCCATGTTTGTCGCGAAGGTTTCGAACACCACGTCGTCATGAACGGCTCGCACACGGCCGATATTCTCGCCGAGGCTTTCCAAACTTATCTGGGTTGGGAAACCTACCACCACGAAGCTCCTGACGCCTGACCTCCGACCTTGTAGGAGTGGCTTTACACCGCGATCCCATCCGCTCCGTTTACTCACTACTCGCTCCTTCCGCGCCGCCCATGCTCACCGACCAGCAGCTCGCTCTCAAATCGCTCCGTTACCGGCGCAAGATCATCGACGTGATCAAGCAAGCCGGCGCCGGCCACACCGGCGGCGACCTCTCGTGCACGGACATCCTGAACGTATTGTATAACCGGATACTCCGCGTCTCGCCCGCCACGTTTGCCGACCCGAAGCGCGACCGCTACGTCCAGAGCAAGGGGCACTGCGCCGAAGCTTTGTTCACCGTGCTTGCCGACTGCGGCTTTTTCCCCGCCTCCGATCTCGACACGGTCTGCCACTACCAGTCGCACTATGTCGGCCATCCGACGCGCCACGTGAACGGCGTCGAGCAAAACACCGGCGGCCTCGGCCACGGCTTGCCGATATGTGTTGGTATGGCCATCGCAGGAAAACTCGACCACGCCAGCTACCGCGTTTTCACGCTGCTCGGTGACGGAGAACTCGCCGAAGGCTCCAACTGGGAGGCCGCCATGTGCGCCGCCCACTACAAACTCGACAACCTCACCGCCATCGTGGACTGCAACACGCTTCAAATCTCCGGCCGCACCCGCGACGTCATGAGCAACGAGCCGCTCGCGGAAAAACTCGCCGCCTTCGGCTGGGCCGTCCGCACGATCGACGGTCACAGTATCCCCGAGCTTACCGCCGCGCTCCAACAACCGCTCGAAACCGGCAAACCATCCGCCATCATCGCCCGCACCGTGAAGGGCAAAGGCGTCAGCTTCATGGAGGACGTCGCCAAATGGCATCACGGCGTGCCGACTGACGAAGAGTATAAAAACGCCCTCGCCGAGCTCGACGCCGCAATCGCCAAAATGGAAGGAGCCGCCAAATGAGCGCACCCGCCCCGTCAATGTACAGCGAAGCCGCCAAACACGCCGCGGCCTCCATCGGACTGAAAATGGGCCGCGCCAACCTCGACGAATTCGCCGCCACGCTGCAGTCGCTCGCCCAGGCCGATCGCAACGTCCTCGCCGTCACCAGCGACTCCCGCGGCTCCGGCAAGCTTGCACCTTACGGCAAAGCTCTGCCGAACCAGATCGTTGAGGTAGGCATCGCCGAACAAAATCTCGTCGGTGTCGCCGCCGGCCTCGCCTCCTGCGGCAAGACCGTTTTCGCCGTCTCGCCCGCGTGTTTCCTCACCGCGCGTTCGCTTGAGCAGATCAAAAACGACGTCGCCTACTCCGACAATCCCGTGACGCTCGTCGGCATCAGCGCTGGCGTGAGCTACGGCGCGCTCGGCTCGACGCACCACTCGTTGCACGACCTCGCCGTTCTCCGCGCAATCAACAATCTCGTCGTCGTCGCTCCGGCCGACAACTTTGAAACCCGCGAAGCCGTCAAAGCCGCCGCCGCTTCGAAAGTCCCCGTTTACCTCCGCTTCGGCAAGGCCCCGCTGTACGACCTGCCCGTCTCCAACGAACCATTCCAGTTTGGCAAAGCCCGCATTCTCCACGAAGGCACCGACGTCGCGTTCATCGCCACGGGCGAAACCGTCGTCCACGCTTTGCTCGCGGCCATCCACCTTGAGCAAACCGCCAATCGACGCTGCCGTGTTATCAGCATGCCTACGGTGAAACCGCTCGATACCGAAGCCATCCTCGCCGCCGCCCGCGATTGCGACGCGATTATCACCGTCGAAGAACACATGGTTCACGGCGGACTCGGCGAAGCCGTCGCCAGCGTGCTCGCGCAATCTGGCGTGCCTCTGAATTTCAAAATCGTCGGCATCCCCGACGAATACACGGTGACCGGCAGCCAGGCCGACATCTTCCGTCACTACGGTCTCTCGATGGAGTCCCTCGCCAAAACCGCCCGCGCCCTTCTTCCTTAACTATCGCCTTGGTCTACGGATTTCCGATCTCAAATCGAAAATCGAAACTCAAAAATCGTAAATCCCTATGCCCCTCGTCCTCGCGGTTGATCAAAGCACCTCGGCCACCAAGGCGCTGCTCTTCGACGAAACGGGTCGCTCGCTCGACCGCGAATCGCGCGAGCACAAACAAATCTATCCGCAGCCCGGCTGGGTCGAACACGACGCCGAGGAAATCTGGCAGAATACTCTCACAACCCTGAGAGCCATCGTGCAACGGCAACAGGTGCGACTCGCCGAAGTCGCCTGCCTGAGCATCACCAATCAGCGCGAAACCATCGTCGTTTTCGAACGCGGCACCGGCAAACCGCTGCACAATGCCCTCGTCTGGCAGGACCGCCGCGGCGATCCACTTTGTGCCGAACAATCAAAAACCGGCCACGAGCCCGCCATTCACGCCCGCACCGGCCTCAAGCTCGACGCCTATTTCTCGGGTTCGAAACTCCAATGGCTCGTCCGCCACAACGCTGAAATCGCCCGCCGTCTCGCCAGCGGTTCCGCCCTGATCGGTACAATCGACGCCTACCTCATCTACCGCCTGACTAACGGCGCGGTCTTTGCCACCGACTCCACCAACGCTTCCCGCACACTGCTCTTCGATATCGGCAAACTCCGCTGGGACGAAGAACTTTGTTCCTGGTGGCAGGTTCCGCCCAAGGCCCTGCCCGAGGTCCGCGATTCCTCGGCCCGCTTCGGCGAAACCACGCTCGGCGGCGCGCTCGGCAAACCTTTGCCGATCTGCGGTGTCATCGGTGATTCGCAGGCCTCGCTCTTCGCCCAACGTTGTTACCGCCCGGGCTCGGCCAAAGTCACTTTCGGCACCGGTTCGTCGGTTCTCCTCAACATTGGGCCATCGCCAAAATTCTCGCAGCGTGGCGTCGTCACCGCCCTCGCGTGGGTTATCAACGGCGCCCCAACCTATGCTTTTGAGGGGATAATCATTAGTTCGGCAGCCACACTTTCCTGGTTGCGCGAGCAACTCGGCATGTTCGCCAATGTCGCCGAACTCGACCGCCTTGCCCTTGAAGTCGAAAGCAACGAGGGCGTTTACCTCGTACCCGCATTTTCGGGGCTCGGACTGCCGCACTGGCAGCCGGCCGCGCGGGCCGCGATTGTCGGCCTGAGCAATCATAGCGATCGCCGACACATCGCCCGCGCGGGCATCGAATCGATTGCCTACCAGATCGCCGATGCGCTTAACGCCATGGAAGCCGAAGCGGGCGTCCCGTTGAAAGCGTTGCACGGCGACGGCGGCACGACCGCCAATAAATTCCTCATGCAGTTCACCGCCGATCTCACCGGCGTCAATCTGCGCGTCTCGACCATGTCCGATTGCTCGCCGCTCGGCGCCGCTTTGGCGGGATTGATTGGCATGGGAATCTACCGTTCGCTCGACGACATCGACGCGATAAAGACCGGCGAAACCATTTATCAGCCAGCGAAAGAATCGACCAAAGCCGCCGACGCTTATGCTGGCTGGCAACACGCCGTCAGCCAGGTCCTTCCCCGGACGTAGCCGAACCCTTCAAGTCCCAATACCCTGCCCCATGATCCACCCAAAACGACTCCTCACGTTTGTTCGCGCTTCGCTTCTTTTCGTTTTCGCCGTCGCATTTTTCTCCACGCCGTCGTTCGCCGCGGACACCAAGCGTGTCGCTGTCGTTGTCTCCACGCTCAACAACCCGTGGTTCGTCGTGCTCGCCAACACCGCCCGCGACGAAGCGATCAAGCTCGGCTATGAAGCCACGATTTTCGATTCGCAAAACGATCCCGCCAAGGAAGCCGCCACGTTTGAAAACGTCATCGCCTCCGGTTACTCCGCGATTCTTTTCAACTGCACCGACAAGGACGGCTCCGTCGCCAACGTCCGTCGGGCCAAAGCCGCGAACATTCCCGTCTTCTGCATGGATCGCGAGATCAACGCCACCGACGCCGCCGTTTCGCAGATTCTCTCCGACAACTATTCCGGCTGCATCACGCTGGGAAAATATTTCGTGAAGCAGGTCGGCCAGAGTGGGAAGTACGTCGAACTGCTCGGTCTCGTCGGTGACGCCAACACGTGGAACCGCTCCAAAGGCTTTCACTCCGTCGTCGACCGTTTTCCCGGTTTGAAGATGGTTGCGCAGCAATCCGCCGACTTCGACCGCGGTCGCGCTATGGAGGTGCTTGAGTCGATTTTGCAATCCAATCCCGACATCGACGCCGTCTTCTGCGGCAACGACGCCATGGCCATGGGCGCGTATCAAGCGCTGCTGGCCGCGGGCAAGGCGGAGAAGGTCAAAGTCTTCGGCTTCGATGGCGCCGACGATGTCGTGAAGTCGATCGCCGAAGGAAAAATCGTCGCGACGGGGATGCAGTTTCCAAAGCTCATGGCGAAAACCGCTGCCATCTCGGCCGACAAATATCTCAAGGGCGAGCGCAGCCTTCCTCAACGAATCCCGGTCGCCGTGGAACTGGTGACCCGCGACAACGTCGCCAAGTATGGCGACTACGGCAAAAATGAGTCCAAAGAGTCCAAGTAGTCCCGCGAAGCCTTCGTCGGGCCAATGGATCTTCCAGGCAGCGCTCATCGCGCTTGCCGTGGTTCCTTTCGTCGTTTTTCCGCCGGTTCGCTGCAAAACCAAGGCCGCTCCCGGCGCCGCGACTGCGCGTCAGGTTTTCGACCCACAAACTTTCGCCCGCCGTTTTTGGGCGGAGAAACTAGTTCCTGCCGCGAAGTCCGCCACCAGCGTCGCCGATCTTTACGCGGCGATTCAGGCTAATCCCGCCACAGCTGCCGCAAAATACGCGCACCCGGTCGGACTCGGTGGCACATCGTATTATTTCGTAGCAGGCCGAGGTGTTGTCACCGCCGTCAGCGACGAGAGCATCACGCTTTCTCTCCCCGACAATCCGACAGCGACCGTTGTAATTGAAACCGGACTCGTCTTCGGCAACGCCGTCCGCGATGGCTCCGGTCTTCTCGACGTGAACGCGTTCGCCAACTCCGAGGAATTCAACGCCGTCGCCTCCGCCCTCAATACGATCGTCGAAATCGAAATCATCCCGACAGCGCGAAAGGCCGGTGTCGTCGGAAGCCCGCTCCGTTTTTCAGGCATCGCCGAACTCGCAAACACCGACAGCGATCCGCGTCCTCTGAGCCTCGTGCCCGTAAGTGTAAGCATGGAGGCGGCGCCATGAACGAACCAGGCGACATCGTTCTTGCCGCGCGCGGAATCACGAAATCCTTCCCCGGAGTTCGTGCACTCAATGATGTCAGCCTGACGCTCCGTCGCGGCCGGTTGATGGCGCTCCTTGGCGAAAATGGCGCAGGTAAATCCACGTTGATGAATATCCTCGCCGGCGTTTTTCCGCCCGACGCAGGGGAAATCACGCTCGGCGGTCGCAAGGTCGTTTTCGGCAATCCGCGTCAGGCCCGCGAACATGGCGTCGGCATCATTTTTCAGGAGCTGAGCCTGCTTTCCAATCTCACGATCGCCGAAAATATTTTTCTCGGCCGCGAACCGCGCAACGCTCTCGGCTTTGTCGATTACGCACGCATGAATCGCGAAACCGCGGATTTGTTGCAACGCGTGTCGCTCTCCCTGCCGCCGACGACGCCGGCCAGTGAACTCCGTGTCGGCCAGCAACAGCTTGTGGAAATCGCGCGTGCCCTGTCGATGGACGTCCGCGTGCTCATCATGGACGAGCCGACTTCGGCGCTTTCCGAAAACGAAGTGAATTTGTTATTCACTCTCATCGCCGACCTCAAGAAGCGAGGCGTCGCCATCGTCTATATCACTCACAAGTTTGAAGAACTCGGTCCTCTGGCTGACGACGTGACCGTGCTCCGCGACGGCTGCTTCGTCGGAGCCGCCGCATTCCACGAACTCACTTTGCCGCAAATCATTTCGATGATGGTCGGCCGCGAGTCCGGCGAATTGTATCAGAAAGCTCCCGGTTCTCCGCGCGACGAAGTGCTCCGCGTCGAGGGCGCGAGTTTGCGTCATTCGCAACGTCACGGCGATTTTCTCGTGCAGGACGTTTCCTTCTCCGTCCGCCGTGGCGAGATTCTCGGTATATTCGGACTAATGGGTGCCGGACGCACCGAACTGCTTGAAACAATCTTCGGCCTCCATCCATCGTCAGGCCGCGCCCGGATCACGATCGAAGGGAAACCTATTGCCATCGCCAATCCGGCCGATGCCATCGCCGCAGGCCTCGCCCTTGCGCCAGAGGATCGCAAACGAGACGGGCTTGTTCTCGAAATGAGCGTGCAGGAAAACGCCTCGCTCGCGTGCCTCGCTCAGACCCGTCGCTTCGGATTTCTCAGTTCCCAGCGCGAGGAAGCCGCCACCAAGCCCTTCATCGAGCGTTTCCGCGTGAAAACCCCGAGTCCGCGACAGATCATCCGCAACCTCTCGGGCGGCAACCAGCAAAAGGTCATTCTCGCCAAGTGGCTCGCCATCGGCCCGAAGGTTTTGCTGCTCGACGAACCCACGCGCGGCATCGACATCGGCGCCAAAAAAGAAATTTACACGCTGATCGAAGAGTTTGCCCGCGAAGGTTTGGGTGTGGTGGTTGTTTCGTCAGAGTTGCCTGAAGTCCTCGCCGTCTCCGATCGCGTCGTCGTCATGTGCGAAGGCCGCAAAACCGCTGAGTTTGCCCGCGCCGAAGCCACTCCGGAAAAAATGCTCCACGCCGCCCTGCCCCGCAATTGAATCGACGCCGCGCCCCCATGCTTTCGCCAAAACAAAAAGCCCTCCTCGCCCGTTCGCAGTCGCTGGTCGCCCTGCTGGTTATGGTCGTCGCACTCAGTCTGCTCTCGGATAAATTTCTGACGCCTGAAAATGGCTGGAATATTCTCAAACAGATTTCGATGAACCTCTGTCTGTCGATTGGCATGACCCTGGTGATCATCACGGGCGGCATCGATTTGTCGGTCGGCTCCATGCTCGCGCTTTCGGGAGCCATCGCGGCCGGACTTCTGAAAAACGGCCTCAGCATTCCCTTCCTCGGCGTGGACCTCGACGTCACGGTGAGCGGCGCGATCCTCGCCGGCATTGGCGTCGGCGCTTTGCTCGGCGCTTTCAATGGCACTGTCATCACGCGCTTCAAGCTGCCTCCTTTCATTGCCACCTTGGGCATGCTCAGCATCGGGCGCGGCTTGACCGAGCTTTGGACAAAAGGTTTTCCGATCACCGGTCTTGGCGAAGCCTTCGGTTTTATTGGCACTGGCTTTTGGTTTGGTGTTCCGATGCCCGTCTGGATCATGGCCGGACTTGTCGCGATCTTTGTGGTCGTCACGCAGCGCACCCGCTTTGGCCGCCACGTCTACGCGGTCGGCGGCAGCGAGCGTGCCGCCATGCTGACCGGCCTCAACGTCGACCGCATCAAGCTGGCTGTCTATACGATTTGCGGTGCGCTCAGCGGCGTAGCCGGGCTCATTTTCACCGCCCGACTCGACTCCGCTCAGCCCAATGCCGGCAACAGTTTCGAACTCGACGCCATCGCGGCAGTCGTGATCGGTGGGACTTCGCTCTCCGGCGGACGCGGCAGCATCGGCGGCACTGTTCTCGGCTGTCTCATCATCGGCGTTTTGAACAATGGACTTTTCCTCCTTAACGTTTCCCCGTTCTGGCAAAAGGTGATCAAGGGCTTCGTCATCCTTCTCGCTGTCATCATCGACCGCGCCAGTGCAAAACGCGCCGCTGCATCCAAATGAAAACAATCCAGTTTGCGTCTTTTATTTTCGCCGTCGGTGGTCTTTTCCTTTCCGCCTTTGCCTCGGAAAACTCCTCTGAGCCGCGTCATCGCATCCTGGTATCCACCGATGTCGGCGGGACGGACTTCGACGACTATCAGTCGCTCGTTCATCTTTTTGTCTACGCAGACAGGTTCGACCTTGAGGGAATCGTCTCCTCACCGATGGGTGGCCCTGGCCGTCTTTCGCAGATTTTGCGCGTGATCGACGTTTACGAGAAAGACTATCCCACCCTTCGCACTTATTCGCCGCTTTATCCCGCACCGGACGCGCTGCGCTCCATCTCCAAACAGGGTGCGACCTCGGCCGCGGGATTGCGTGGCTTCGAAAAGCCCACGGAAGGATCGGAGTGGATCATCCGCTGCGCCAAACGCGACGATCCTCGTCCGCTCTGGCTGCTGTTGTGGGGCGGAATGGACGACCTCGCTCAGGCTTTGCATGACGATCCCAGCATAAAGCCCAAACTGCGCGTTTACTATATTGGTGGCCCAAATAAAAAATGGAATCCCACGGCCTACGACTATGTCGCCCGCGAGCATCCTGATCTGTGGATGATTGAAGCCAATTCCACCTACTACGGTTGGTTCATGGGTGGAAACCAAACCGGCGAATGGGGCAATACCGCCTTCGTCGCCAAACATATCGCGGGTCGCGGCGCGCTCGGCGATTTTTTTGCCGGTTTTAATTGGGATGGCAAAGTCCGCAATACCCTCAAAATGGGCGATTCCCCTTCGCTCGCTTATCTGCTCAACGGCACACCGGAGGATCCAGTGAAGACCCGTTCATGGGGCGGCTCGTTTGTACGAGCCTGGGATCGGCCGCGAAAAGTATTTGATCACGCGGAAAAGACTCCGCCCACAACCGATGACAAGGTGGAAACCTACTCTGTCGTCGACATCGTCTACCGCCTCCCCGCACCGGTTCCGCCGGACACTCAATGCACGCTGCTGGTCGACAACCAGGAATTCCCTGCGTTTGTCGACGAGTCCGGTGCGGCTCATTTTGTCTATTGCCCCAAGTTAGCGAAGTCCTGGCTCTACAAAACAAAAAGCACTTTCCCCGCTCTCGACGGGCTGACGGGCGGTTTCACCTCGATCGATCCGACGTCTGAACTGGCCGCCCATCCCGCGGCCCGCTATCCCCAGTGGTGGACCGACAATCCCGCGCCTGAACTGGCTGAAGGCAGCCAGCAAGGCGCCAAAACCATCAACCGCTGGCGCGAGGATCTTCTCCGCGATTTCGCCACCCGCATGCTGCGCTGCGCCTCTCCTAAACCATGAAACCGCTCCAACTCATCCTCGTCTTCATCGGTCTGATCGCGGCATCCTGGTCGTTCGCTGCTGACAAACCGCGTGTTTTCGTCCTCACCGATATCGAAAACGAACCCGATGATACCATGTCGATGGTTCGTTTTTTGGTGTATTCAAATAACTACGACGTCGAAGGCCTCGTCGCCACCACGTCCGTTCATCAAAGATCCCGCGTCGCTCCCCAACGCATCCGTCAGGTTGTGGATGCGTACGCCAAGGTTCGCGACAACCTGGAGCAGCACGAAGCAGGTTTTCCCACGGCCGACTACCTTCGCGAGCGCATCAGCGAAGGCCTGCCCGTTTGCGGAATGCAGGGAGTCGGAGAAGGCAAAGATTCGCCTGGCTCTGAGTTGCTGATCCGCGCGGCCGACCGCGATGATCCGCGTCCACTTTGGGTTCCCGTCTGGGGCGGCCCCAATGTGCTCGCGCAGGCTTTGTGGAAGATTCGCGCCACGCGTTCCCCGGAAGCGTTGGCAAAATTCGTCGCCAAGCTGCATGTTTATACGATCTCCGACCAGGACGACAGCGGTCCCTGGATCCGAAAAGAGTTTCCCGAACTGTTTTATATCACCAGCCCCGGCGTCCACGCTGGCGGCGCCTATCATCACGCCACGTGGAGCGGCATCAGCGGCGACAATTTCCACGGTCGTTTTGCCGGCGCGGATTTTTCTGTGGTCACCAACGAATGGCTCGAGCAAAACATTCACCGCAAAGGCCCGCTCGGCGCCGAATATCCTCGTTGGGAATTTTTGATGGAAGGCGACACGCCGTCGTTTCTCAATCTCATCAACAACGGGCTGAACTCGCCCGAACATCCCAATTGGGGCGGCTGGGGTGGCCGCTACGAACTGTATACGCCGAGGTTCGAAAAATGGCATCTCATGCCGGAGACCCGCCCCATCTGGACCAATGCGCAGGACGAGGTCTTTGGCACCGACAGCAAATGGCACACCGGGAATCACGAAACGATCTGGCGCTGGCGCGGCGCGTTTCAAAACGATTTCGCCGCCCGCATGGACTGGACAATCAAGGCCTACAAGGACGCTAATCACCCGCCCGGGCCCAAGCTCGGCCATGCCGCGCGGCTCACTGCAAAATTTGGCCAGCGGGTCGATCTCAGCGCCGAAGGATCGAGCGATCCCGATGGTGACGCGCTTTCGTACGAGTGGTTTTACTACGACGAAGCCGGCACCCTCGCTCTTTCCAGTGGCAGCTCGGGCCAGCCGCTCGCCATTCACAACTCCGACCAGCAAAAAGCTTGGTTCACTGTTCCAACTTCACGCATCATGCCTGAGAAAGGTGGCGAAATGCACGTCATCCTTGCCGTCACCGACCACGGATCGCCTCGCCTTACCCGTTACCAACGGGTGATCATCACCGTCAGTCCTTGATCTCCCATGCGCCTGCTCATCATTCCCGCCGTTCTCCTCGCCGTCGTGTTTTCGCTCTCCGCCCGCGCTGGAGAAAAATCCCTCATCGACACGACTCGTTCGCCGAATGCCAAAATGTACATGGTCGATCTCGGCGACGTCCACTGGACCAGTGGCTTCTGGGCCGAGCGTTTCGATGTTTGTCGCACAACCATGGTTCCCCATCTCTGGGAAATCTTTCGCAACCCAAAGGAAAGCCACGCCTGGGACAATTTCCTCATGGCCGCCGGACTCGGCGAAGGTCGCGGCGACGGCAAACCGCACGGTCCTCCATTCAACGACGGTGATTTTCTGAAATGGCTTGAGGCGCTCGCACAGATCTACGCCGTCACCCGCGATCCCGCGATCGACAAGCAGATGGACGACATCATTGCCGTGGTCGCAAAAGCCCAGCGCGAGGATGGCTACCTTCACACGCACAAGATTGTGCCACAGCGCCGCGGTCAGTCCGGTGCAGCCGCCAAGGAGTTCGAGGATCGCGAACACTTCGAAACCTACAATATGGGCCACCTGATTACGACGGCCTGTATTCATTATCGCGTTACAGGAAAAACCACGTTGCTCGACTGCGCCCGCAAAGCGGCCGATTACATCGAGCGCCTCTGCAAAAACGTGCCCGCCGATCTCGCGCGCAATGCCATTTGCCCTTCGCACTACATGGCCGTGGTGGAACTCTACCGCACGACTCGCGAGCCGCGTTATCTCGAACTCGCCAAACAGCTCATCGAAATCCGCAATCTCGTCGGCGGAAAAGAGGGCTCCGATCACAATCAGGATCGTACGCCCTTCCGCGAAACGTTCGAAGCCGTCGGCCACGCAGTTCGCGCGAACTATCTCTATGCCGGCGTCACGGATCTCGTTACCGAAAATGGCGACCAAACGCTTTTCAAGCCGCTCGACGCCATCGGACACGATGTTGCCGAACAAAAACTCTACATCACCGGCATGACCGGGGCGCTTTATGATGGCGCTTCGCCCGATGGCGCCGAAAACAAACTCTACGCCCAAATCAAACCCGTCCACCAAGCCTACGGCCGCGATTTTCAATTGCCCAATCTCACGGCCTACAACGAAACCTGCGCAACGATTGGTTACGCAATGTGGACCTGGCGCATGCTCGAACTCACCGGTGAAGCGCGCTACGCCGATCTTTTCGAGCAAACGCTCTACAACGGCGTCCTCCCCGGCATCAGCCTCGATGGAAAACTCTATTTTTACGTCAATCCGCTGCGCAAATCCGCCGACTTCAAGTGGCCAATGCGCTGGTCGCGTACTCGCGTCGCCAACATCCCTTCGTCTTTCTGCTGTCCGCCCAATGTTGTCCGAACCATCGCCGAGGCGCACAATTACGTGTATTCACTTTCCCCCGACACGCTTTGGGTCCACCTCTACGCCGCCAACACGCTCGACACGGCCTGGATTGATGGCAGCCGCATCAAATTGAAACAAGAGACCGATTATCCCTGGGATGGTATGGTCAAAATCACCATCGCCGAAGCTCCCCCGCGACCGATCACGTTGAAGCTGCGCATCCCCGCTTGGCTCCGCGCCGGAACCGCAACCGTCAAAGTGAAGGGCAAACCCGTCGACGGCACACCGCGACCGGGAAACTATTTCGAAATCAAACGCGAATGGAAATCGGGTGATCAAATCGAAATCGCGATGTCGTTTACCCCAATCCTCATGGAATCCAATCCCATGGTTGAGGAAACGGTCAACCAGGTCGCTGTGAAATTCGGTCCTCTTGTGTACTGCCTCGAAGGCGATGATGTCCCGAAGGGCGTTCCCATGTCCGATCTCGCACTGTCGCTCTCAGACAAGTTGCCGGAGTTTGAAAAGAAGTCTGAGGAAATTGCCGGAGCCCACGTCATCACCTTGGCGACAAAAGCCCGGCACTATCCGCGCAAACCCTGGGCCTCCGACTCCCTCTACCGGGAAGCCGAACTACTCAAGCCACTTCGGCTTAACATCAAACTCGTCCCCTACTACACGTGGGGCAACCGCAGCGACTCCGACATGACCGTCTGGCTTCCCGCCCGGTAATAAATCCTTCTCTTTACTCATTCTCTTTATCTTTCTCCTCCAGCCCATCCGTCCAACTCCCCGAAATCCATGAGCCAACCAATACCAGCCCCAACCTCTAAAGCCGAGGCCGCCCAGGCCGTCCAGATCACTCGCCAGCAATGGAAATGGTCCGCCCTTGCCGGCATGGCCTCCTACCTCGATGCCGGCTCCATCGTCGCCCTCGGTGCGGGTCTCGCGATTTTTCAGAAGCAATTTGGCATGAGCGATGGAGCGGTTGGCACGCTTCAAGCCATCGGCCCCAACGCCTTTGGTTGCGCAGCGGGCGCTTTGCTGGGCGGTTGGCTCGGCGACAAACTCGGTCGAAAACGCATCTACCAGTATGACCTCATCGTCTATGCCATTGGCATTCTGCTGATCGCATTTTCAATGAATAAGGAGATGCTTTTTGGCGGCACGTTCATCGTCGGACCTCGCGGTTGGCGCCGACATTCCCACGTCGCTCGCCCTCGTCGGCGAACTCGCCCCGGACAAAGCGCGTGGCAAACTTCTCGGCTTCACCCAAGTCGCCTGGTGTCTCGGGCCGGCAATCGTGCTCTGGCTCGCTCTCGCTCTTTCCGGCATCGGACTGCTCGGTGTCCGCATTGTTTTCCTCCATCTGTTTGTGGTCGCTTTTGTGACTTGGGCACTCCGACGCGGCTTGGCTGAATCGGCTCGCTGGAAAGATGCCAAGGCCGCCTACCAAATCACCCGCTCCAAGGCGGCCGAAACCGCCGCGCTCTTTTCCGGCGCGAATTTCCGCGCGTTGGTTTGGACTGCCACTATCTATACGTTTTGGAACCTTGCTGCAGGCACAGCCGGCGCGTTTAATTCCTACCTGATCACAAAGCACAACGCCGACAATCAGGCCCTTGGCGTCGGCCTGCCGAGTGCGGCCTTTGTCAGCATGATGCTCGTGACTCTCACGGTCTTCATGCCTTACTCGGATCGCAACCATCGCACGAGAAAATGGCTCTGGGCTATTGGTTCGCTCACGCAAATTTTTGCCTACGCGCTCTTGATCGTCATGCCCTTCAGCATTCCGGTCATCGTGGCCAACATTGTGCTCTTTGCGGGTGGCGCTGCGCTCGCCGGCGAGGCCTTCTATAAGGTTTTCAGCCAGGAACTCTTTCCCACCATGTTGCGCGGCACGGCCCAAGGCTTCACGTTTGGCTTCGCGCGCATCGCGGTCGGTGTATGGAGTGTCTTCGTGCCAAAACTCGCCCACGATGGTGTCGGCACGCTCGCGACTTTCCTCACACTTTTCCTCGTGATCAGCGGCGCCGTCGGTTTCTTCCTCATGCCCAACACCTCCGGAAAATCACTGGAGCAGATCGAAACCGAGCGCTCCTAATTACACTAATCCCATCGCACTTCACTCGTTCCGCATGTCCACCGATCTTCGTGTTGTCCATCTCCGCTGCGAATATCTCGTCAATCCACTCGGGATTGATGAACGCGTCCCGCGCCTGAGCTGGCAGCTTGAATCTTCCCGACGCGGCGCCCGTCAAGTCGCGTACCGTCTTCACGTGGCAAGCAAACCTGAACTGCTCGCCACCGCCAAGTCCGATCGTTGGGATACAGGCCGCGTCGAAAGCAGCCAAACCACGCATATTGCCTATGCAGGGAGCCCGTTGCATTCACGCGATGTTTGCCACTGGCAGGTGGAAGTCTGGGATGAAACCGGAGTCAGCATCAAATCCGAACCGAGTCTTTGGTCCATGGGGCTTTTGGAAAAATCCGAGTGGCTCGCCCAATGGATTACCCATGATCCGGAAATCATCCGGCGCGATCCAGAAGCCATCGTAGCTACTCTCATCGAGCCCGGCACCCCTGCGATTTTCCGCAAAGAGTTTGAAATTCCTGCGACAATCAAGCGTGCCACTATCTACGCCAGCGCTCGCGGCGTTTTCGAACTTCGCGCAAATGGCCAGCGAATCGGTGAAGATCTTTTTGCCCCGGAGTGGACTGACTACGACAAGCGGATTCACTACCGAACCTACGACGTTACCCAACTTCTTTCACCTGGCCTCAATGTAATCGGTGCCACGCTTGGCGATGGCTGGTGGTCCGGCTACGTCGGCTGGCAGGAAACGCGCTGTCGCTACGGATCGCTGATCAATAGCTTTGTTGCCCAACTCGAAATCGAACTTGCCGATGGTCGCCGCCTCACCATCGGCACCGACGGCTCTTGGACCTGCAACACCGGCCCCATCCTCTCTTCCGACTGGATGATGGGCGAAACCTACGACGCCCGACGTGAACGCACTGGTTGGGATCGTCCGGGTTTTGAAATCGATAACCAAAAGTCGAACAGCAAAAATTCCACACCCTGGCTTTCCGCCCTCGAGGTCGCCGCACCCACGGTTCCTCTCGTCGCCCAACGCGCCGAACCCGTTCGCATTACCGAATTCCTCAAGCCCGTTTCGCTGACCGAAATCAAACCGGGAGTCTGGATCTACGACCTCGCCCAAAACATTTCCGGTTGGGTCCGCCTGAAACTTCCGCCACTTCCCGCTGGTACCAAAATAACGGTTCGGCAAGGCGAACGCCTCTCCCCGGATGGCACGCTCTACGTCGAAAATCTCCGTCGTGCCAAAGCCACCGACATCTACATCGTCCGAGGCAACCCAGCTGGCGAAACCTACGAGCCTCACTTTACCTTCCACGGTTTCCAATACGTTGAACTCACCGCTGTCGACCCAGCAGCCTGTCATCTATTAAATGACAAATTCCGCCCTAACCTCGCCACGGTGACCGGCTGTGCCATCCATTCCGCCACGCCGCCGGCCGGCCATTTCGAATGTTCGCATCCCGGTGTGAATCGCCTCTGGCTCAATGGTGTCTGGTCGCAGCGCGACAATTTTCTCACAGTGCCGACCGATTGCCCGCAACGCGACGAGCGCCTCGGGTGGATGGGCGATGCGCAGGTTTTTCTTCGCACCGCCTCGTACAATATGGACGTCGCGGCGTTCTTCACAAAGTGGATGATCGATGTCGAAGACGCGCAGACTCCCGAGGGCATTTTTCCGGACACCGCCCCGCGTCTCCGCGAAGGCGAAAACTTCATCGGCCTCGGCAATTTGGGCGGCTCTGCTGGTTGGGCTGACGCCGGTGTGATTATTCCCCATACGATCTGGCGCGTCTACGGCGACCGTCGCATTCTTGAGCGGCACTACAACGCCATGGTCAAATGGGTCGATTGGATCGCCCGCCACAACTCCAACGGCCTTCGCGTCAATCAACTGGCAAATAACTACGGCGATTGGTTATGCATTCCGAGCGATACCTCCTTCGGCACGCATTCGCCGATGAAGAATTTGCTCGCCACCGCCTATTGGGCCGACGATTGCACAAAACTCTCGCAGATCGCGCGCGAGTTGGGACGCGACACCGATGCTGCGCGTTTCCAAAAAATGTTCGAATACGTCCGAACCGCCTTCCAGAAGGAATGGTTGCGTCCCGACGGCCGCATCACCACCGAAACGCAAACAGGCTACCTCCTCGCCCTCGCCTTTGACCTTCTCCCTGAAAACTTGAGGGCCGCCGCCACCGAACACCTTGTGGCGAACATCCGCGATCTCGATTGGCATCTGAGCACCGGTTTCATCGGCATCAGCCACCTCAATCCCCAGCTCACGCTCGCGGGCCGCGCCGACGTCGCCTACAAGCTTCTCCTTCGCGACGATTATCCCTCGTGGCTCTACCCGGTGAAACATGGCGCGACCACCATCTGGGAACGCTGGAATGGCTGGACGCACCAGGACGGATTTTTCAATCCGCACATGAATTCCTTCAACCACTACTCCCTCGGCTCCGTCGGCGAGTGGCTCTTCCGTCACGTCGCGGGTATTGAACTCGATCCCCTCGTTACCGGTTTTAAAAAGTTCGTCTTGCGTCCCTTTGTCGGCACCGGCCTTGATCATGCCCGCGGGACTTACCGCACACAGCACGGCGAAATCGAAAGCGCGTGGAAACGCTCCGGCAACAAGCTCACGTGGAAAATCCGCGTTCCTCCCAACACCGCGGCCCACGTTTACATTCCCGGCGCCGCAACAAACACGGATGGCCTCAAAATCGTTTCACAGGAAAAAGATTTCACCCTTTGCGAAGCTCCGGCGGGTTGTTATGAACTGTCCTCCAACCTTTCGACTTAGTATTTTTTAACCATGCGTCGCCGTCACAACATTGGTTCGAGGAGGAGCACGTTGTCCCTAACGCGCTTTTGCCCGCTATCCGTCGTTTTATTCCAGTTTTTCTTCGGCACAATTCTCACTCTCAATCTTTCCAGCGCGGAAGCGGCAGCCGATATCGTTCCGCGTAACGAACCGCTTGCCACCACTAGTTCCGGTCCAATCAGCGGCTATATCGACCAAGGGATCAACGCCTTCAAAGGCATTCCTTACGGCGGTGATACTGCCCTTCGTCGTTTCAAAGCCCCGGTTCCACCCGATCCGTGGGCCGAGGTGCGACGCTGTGTCGAGTTCGGTCCGATGGCGGTCCAGCCGAATGGTTATCATGCGGATCGCGCCGATCGGCCCGCGTATCAGCAAAGCGAAGATTGCCTTCGACTCAACGTGTGGACGCCCGCTCTGCGTGACGGAAAGAAGCGCCCGGTCCTCGTCTATTTTCACGGTGGCGCTTACAACGGTGGTTCGGTTAACTCCGATCTCTACGACGGCGTGCGCCTTTGCAAAAAAGGCGACGTTGTTGTCGTGACCGTTAACCACCGTCTCAACGGCTTCGGTTATCTTTTCCTCGCCGACTTTGGCGGCCCAGCCTACGCGGAGTCCGGGAACGCCGGCATGCTCGATCTCGTTCTCGCGCTTAAATGGGTGCGCGATAATATCACGGAGTTCGGCGGCGATCCTGGCTGCGTGACCATTTTCGGTCAATCGGGTGGCGGTGCCAAATGCGCGACACTCATGGCCATGCCTGCGGCTCATGGACTTTTTCACCGAGTCTGGACCATGAGCGGTCAGCAAATCACCGGCCGCATGCGTAAAAACGCCAATGACACCGCGCGCAATTTTCTCCAAAAGCTCAATCTCACGCCCAGCGAGATTGGACGCCTAAATACACTTTCGACCGAACAACTTGTCACCGCCATGGCCGGTGGATCCTGGACGCCGGTTGTCGACGGAAAAGTGCTGCCACGCGATCCCTTTGCCCCCGATGCCTCGCCGCTTTCCGCTGACATTCCCATGGTCATGGGTAACACCCACGATGAAACCACCAACCTCATCGGCGGCAGCAATTCCGCGCTTTTCACTCTCACTTGGGAAACACTGCCCGAGGCGCTCACTAAAACCATCAAGCAATTCATGGGCGAACTCACTCCCGCTGCAATCGTGGCGGAGTACCGCAAGCTTTACCCAAACTACTCGCCATCGGACATTTTCTTCGCCGCCACGACTGCCGCCCGTTCGTGGAAAAGCATGGTGGTCGAATGCGAAAGCCGCACCCGCCAGGGCGGCGCGCCAACGTACGTCTATTATGTGGATTGGCCCTCGCCGGTTGACGGCGGAAAATGGAAGGCGCCGCACATGATCGATATCCCTCTCGTGTTCGACAATGCCGCCCAAGACAAGCTCACCAAAGGTTTTCCTGAAGCCCAAAAGCTCGCCGATCAAATGAGCGATGCACTGATCGCTTTTGCCCGTACTGGAAATCCAAATACGACCAGTCTTCCCGCCTGGCCGCGATTCGATCTCGATGCACGCCCAACCATGCTGTTCGACACCAAGGTCCGCGTCGAAAACGATCCTCGCGGCGCGGAGCGCAAGCTCTTCGCCCCGGCTGTCTACGTTCAACCCGGCACCTGACCATGCGCCCACTCGTCCAGCGTCTGCTTGCCATTGCACTTTTTCTGCTTGGCTTTGCAGTTCGTGCCGACGAAACAAAACCATCGATCAGCACTAACCCCATCATTCGTGGCGATTGGTCCGATCCGGCGCTGATTCGAGTAGGCGACGATTACTACACCTGCCGTTCCTCCTTCGGCTGGCAACCTGGCATTCCCATCGCGCATAGCCGCGATCTCATTCACTGGGAATATATCGGCCACGCTTTCACCACGCATCCCAAATTGACCCCCGGCGATACTCGCGGTGGCATCTGGGGCGTCGACATGGGCTATAATCCCAACACCCGGCAATTTCTCATCTACGCCCCTTGCCGCGATCATTCGGTTTATGTTTTCAGCTCACCGCGTCCCGAAGGGCCGTATAAAATGACTTTCCTCGGCGACGACCTCGGCATCGATCCGGGATTCTTCGCCGATGACGACGGTAAACTCTACCTCGTGCTTAGTCACGGAACGATTCACGAACTTACACCCGACGGGCTCTCCATCAAACGCACGGCCAGCCGCATCGATCGTTCGCGGTATAAACTTTTCGAGGGTCCGGCGATTTTTAAACGCAGCGACTGGTATTACCTCCTCTTTTCCGACGGCGGCACTCTCCCTCATGAACCAAGCACCATCTCCACACTTCGCGCTCGCAGCCTTTCCGGCCCTTGGACGGAAGATCCCGGCAATCCCGTGATGTTTTCCACTGGGAAGGGTGCGCGATTTGAAGCACCCGCTCATGGCACGCTGCTTCAAACGCCGGATGGCCAGTGGTTCCTTGCTTATCACGCGCACGAAACCGCTTTCTACACACTGGCCGCCAGATGCTGATGCAGCCAGTCGAGTGGACCGACGATGGCTGGTGGCGACCAACCACCGGCAAGGTGCCAACCGATACGTTCGGCAGTCCGGCACTCCCTATCGGCAATTTTAAATTCGCCCAGTCCGACGAATTCGAGTCCGAAAAACTCGGCCTGCAATGGTTCTTCACCTGCCCGCCTGACTTTGGCGGCAAATCGTGGTCACTATCCGAAAAATCGGGCGTTCTCTGTCTTCGCACGCAGCCTGGCGATTTGACAATTCTCACTGCCTTGCCGGTTGTTTTCCAACAACGCGTCATCGATAAAACTTTCTCGTTCGAAACGAAACTTACCTTTGCGGCGCATGAAGGACACGAAGCGGCCGGCTTGCATATGTTTCACGATCCACGGATGAACTTCTGGCTCGTCTCCACCGTTCGCGATGGAAAAGCCGTCATCTCTGTTGGCAAAACCAATCTCGGCCAGCGTGCCGATCTCTGGTCAATGCCCAACCCGCACGGCGATACCGTCCACCTGAAGATCGTGGTCAACGGCGAGGAGCGTGCCACGTTTTTCTTTGGACCCGACGGCGAACAATGGACGAAACTTGGCGATAGCATTTATTTCGGAGCCAGCGCCCACCACCTGCGCGGCAACCTCAAAGGCGACCCCGACCTCGGCTGGGTCGGCACTTACAAGACACGCGCGCCCGATGGCGAACAAATCCGCGAGGGCAACGTCTGGACCGCCGCGACCTTCGGCGTCTTCGCCATACGCGATGGAGCCAAAGCCACGCGCAATGCCGATTTCGAGTATTTCCGCGTCACGCCCGCCGTGCCCTAACCTTTTCCTCCATGGAACGTCTCACCGCCAAATACTATATCGAAACGCCACTCCCCGTCGCCAAGGCCGCCGCTTCGCTCGCCGGCGAACAATCTTCCGGTACATTTGTTGAGGTACCCGGAGAGACCGCCGAGTTGAAACAGCGTTTCGCCGCACGGGTCGAAAAAATCGTCGAGCTCGATTCCTCTCCAGTCCCTGCGATTCCCACCGGCCGCCCCGCTCCAGCCAACGCCGTTTATCGTCGTGCCGAGATCACGGTTTCCTGGTCCATCGAAAATTTCGGCTACAATCTACCGACGATCGTTTCCACCATTCAGGGCAACCTTTACGAGCTCGCGCAGTTTTCCGGCCTCAAATTGATGGAGATCGAGGTGCCGCACTCCTTTGCCGAACGTTTTAGCGGACCTAAATTCGGCGTCGCTGGCTGCCGTCGACTCACGGGCGTCCAGGCCCGTCCGCTCATCGGCACCATCATCAAGCCCAGCATCGGCCTCACGGTCGCGCAGACGGCCGAACTCGTGAAAACGCTCGTGGAAGCCGGCATCGATTTTCTCAAAGACGATGAACTCATGGCCAACCCGCCGCATTCGCCGTTCGACGAACGCGTTGATGCCATCATGCGGGTGATCAATGACCACGCCGAACGAACCGGAAGAAAGGCGATGTATGCGTTCAACATCAGCGACGAGGTCGATGCCATGCAGCGCCATTACGACAAGATCGTTTCCACCGGCGGCACCTGTGCGATGGTTAGCCTCAACAGCGTTGGTCTTTCCGCCACCAAGAAAATCTGCGATCACGGCCAACTCGCCATCCACGGCCACCGCAATGGTTGGGGCATGTTTAATCGTCACCCGCTACTCGGCATAGAGTTTCCTGCTTACCAAGTCCTCTGGCGTCTCGCCGGCATCGATCAACTCCACGTCAACGGTATCGCCAATAAATTCTGGGAATCCGACGACTCGGTCGTCCGCTCGATTGAAGCCTGTCGTCGTCCGCTCCTCGGCGGTATGTCAGTCTTGCCGGTTGTTTCCTCCGGACAATGGGGAGGCCAGGCACCCGAAACCTATCGCCGTACCCAAACGACTGATCTCCTGTATATGGCCGGGGGCGGCATCATGGCCCACCCCGACGGCCCAGCGGCGGGTGTCCACGCGCTTCGCAAATGGTGGGACGCCGCCGTCGAAGGCCTCACGTTGGAACAAGCAGCCACAAAATACCCCGAGCTCGCAAAGTCGGTGGCAAAATTTGGAAAATCGAAATAGTCCACAAATAATACTGCGGGAATTTTGGGTATTACACTTCGTTTCATTTCAACCAACTCTCTGCATTCGTTGACACCATGACCGCAAAAAACGACCTCCTTCTTGCTTATTATGGCGACGACTTCACCGGTTCCACGGATGCCTTGGAGTTTTTGACGAGAGCCGGCATCAGCACCACGCTGTTTCTCGATCCACCTGGTCCCGACAAGCTCAAACTCTACCCTGGCATCCAAGCGGTGGGAGTCGCCGGTTTTACGCGTTCACTCGCACCAGAAGCGATGGAAAAGGAACTGCGTCCCGCTTTCGAAGCGCTGCGAACACTGGGCGCACGGCATGTGCACTACAAGGTCTGCTCGACTTTCGATTCGTCGCCCGAAGTCGGTAGCATTGGACGCGCGATCGATGTTGGTTCTTCGGTGTTCAGTGCGGCGTTTGTCCCCTTGCTCGTTGCTGCACCCGCGCTGGGGCGTCATTGCGTGTTTGGAAATCTTTTTGCGCGAATGGGCATAGGCAGTCAGGGCGAAATTTTCCGGCTCGACCGGCACCCCTCAATGAGTCGCCATCCAGTGACTCCGGCTCGACGAAAGCGACCTGCGTCTGCATCTGGCCAAACAAACAGCCAAGACCATTGCCCTTTTCGACATTCTCAAGCTCGGACTGCCCGTGCCGGAAGCGCGTAACGAACTTGAGAAATTGCTCAGCGGGAAACCCGGGATCGTTTTATTCGATGGATTGTATGCCGAGCAACTGACGATCGTCGGCGAGTTGATCGACGCTTACGCGAAACCTCAGCAGCCGCTCTTTTCGGTGGGTTCATCCGGCATCGAAATGGCCCTGGGCGCGCATTGGACCAAAACCATGAAGCTCACCTCGCCGTCGACCTGGCTACAACCGTTGTCCACCACCCCGCTTCTTGTCATCTCAGGCAGTTGCTCTCCAGTGACAGCGGCACAAATCGCTTTTGCCGGTAACACCGGGTTTGGGCACGTGCCACTTGACGTCGCGGCGCTTACGCGCGGTGAGAGCGTGGAAACGACGATTCGCATCATTGTTTCCCATTTGCGAGCTGGACGGCATGTCGTAGCCTACACCAGTCGCGGCCCCGTCGATACGCCACTTTCTCGCGACGGCGCCCGTACCCTTGGGACGACGCTCGGCGTGATTGCCCAAGCTGCCATCGCTCAGGGCAAAGTCCGAAGGGTGATGTTTGCCGGAGGAGACACATCGAGTTACGCCGCGCGTTCGCTCGGAATTGACGCGATCGAAATGATCGCACCGCTTGCACCCGGTGCCCCCCTTTGTCGCGCGCATTCCTCCGATCCACTCATCGAGGGCCTGGCCGTCAATTTCAAAGGTGGGCAAGTTGGCGCCGAAGATTATTTCGCTTCAGTCGCATTCGCCTGAACATATCCGCCGTAGAGAACACAGAGCTTTGACACAGAGTTCACAGAGTAAAACCAAACCTAACCTTTATCCTCTCTTCCTTCTACATCAATGACCATGAGTGAAAATGCGTGGTTAAGACTCCTTCTCCATCCTCCGTGTTCTCTGTGTCCGAGCTCCGTGCCCTCTGTGATCCACTCCGAATAATCCCGTCATCCTATATTCTTCGTTCTCCATCCTAAATTTTCCACATGCCCACCCTCGCTCTCATCCATACCTCCGCCACGCTCGTCCCGGTCTTTGCCGCGCTCACCAAGGAAAAGCTGCCTGGCGTCGCCACGTTCAACATTGTCGATGACAGTCTGGTCGGCGGCATTCGCAAAAAAGGTTCTCTCACCGCCGATATCGCTCGCCGCGTTGCCAGTTACATCCAATCTGCCGAAGCTAGCGGTGCCAATCATATCCTCGTGACCTGCTCCTCGATCGGCCCCGCGGTCGAAGCCGCCGCACCCTTCAGTGCAGTCCCTGTTCTTCGGGTCGATCAACCCATGATCGACAAAGCCATTCAGGCCGGCACACGCATCGGCGTCATCGCGACGCTCGCTACCACACTTAATCCCACCACCGACCTCCTTCTGCGGCGTGCTGCTCTTGCCGGCAAAAAAATCGATCACACCGCCCGCCTCGTCGACGGCGCCTTCGAGGCACTTATGAGTGGCGACGCAGCCAAGCATGATAACCTCGTCGCATCCGCGCTCCGCGAACTCTCAACGCAGGTCGACGTCATCCTCCTCGCCCAAGCTTCAATGGCCCGCGTCGTCGATACGCTCGCCCCAGCCGACCGCCGGATCCCCATTTTTGCCAGTCCACCTATTGCGATCGAACACCTCGCCACCGTAATCAAATAACCGTTCTGCCCCGTGAGCGTTAAAAGTTAAGCGTTGAACATCGAGCGTTCTGCATCGTTTCCCATCCTCGACTCGATGTTAAATGTTCGATGTTCAGCGTTGGATGTTTCCCCCTGTTCCCCCTTCCTATGCCCCAACTCCGCAAACTCTGTCTTGGCCTCGCCGCCGTCACATTTCTCGTTCTCCTGGTCGGCCTCTTCTTCAACCAATCGAACTTTTGGCAACCAGCGGCTGTAATAGCAGCGGTTGGGCTTGCAATTGGTCTGGGTGCAGTGCCTTCGCTCAAAGGCTATCAATTCACCGCGTGGATCGCCGCCGCGGTTGTTGCCGCGATGATTTATCCCTCGGGATTCCAGCGCTGGGGCAGCTTCGATCTACGCAATAAATGGCTCATTCTTCTGGTTGTGCAGATGGTGATGTTCGGCATGGGCACGCAAATGAGCCTGCGTGATTTTGCCGGGATCGTTAAAACGCCGCGCGGCGTGCTGGTTGGTATCATCTGCCATTTCACTGTCATGCCTTTCGTCGGCCTTGCCCTCACTAAAATCTTCCACTTCGAACCCGAAATCGCCGCCGGCATCATTCTCATCGGTTCCTGTTCCAGCGGACTTGCCTCGAACGTCATGGCCTATATCGCCAAGTCGAACCTTGTGCTATCGGTTACCGTGACGGCCATCACCACCATGGTCGCTCCGCTCATGACTCCGCTGCTCATGAAGCTTCTCGCTGGCACCATGGTCGAAGTGAAGTTCTTCAACATGATGATGGAGATCATCAAAATCGTTCTCGTGCCAATCGGCGCTGCGCTGTTGCATGATTATCTCAAAACGGCCACGCTTCGCGGCCGCCGGGTAACGATGGTCATTGGTTTCTTGAGCGCCCTTTGGTTATTGGCTCTGCCACTTGGCAGTTGGTCTTGGTTCGCCGCCCACGTTGATCTTGAACCGCTTCACTGGATTGGAGCTTTTGGATTTTTCCTCGCCGCCGTCGTATTCGGCCTCGTTTATCACACCGCCACACGATTGATCCCGAAACTCGATCAGTGGACGCCACTGGCTTCGATGTTCGGTATTGTCTATTTCACTACAGTAACAACCGCCGCAGGACGCGATAACCTCCTCAAAATCGGCGGACTGCTTTTCCTGGCCGCCGCCATTCACAATGCCGCCGGTTACTTTTTCGGCTACTGGCTGAGCCGCGGTGCCGGGCTCGACAAAAACTCCGCCCGCTCCGTCGCTTTCGAAGTCGGCCTGCAAAACGGCGGCATGGCCTCCGGCCTCGCCGGCGGCATGGGCAAACTCGCCACCGTCGGCCTCGCCGCCGCCATCTTCAGCCCGTGGATGAACATCTCCGGCTCCATCCTCGCGAACTATTGGCGCCGCAAGCCCGCCGACGACTCCACCACGCCACCATCGGACTCCTTGCCAAAACCCGTCGCCGAACCGCATAGTTCTCCGGTTCGTTAATTCCAGCCGAACTCATGCCTCGCGGGTTAAAAATCATTCTGGCGGTGTCCCTGCTAGCCAATCTCGGGCTTGCCGCTGTCTACTTTCATGCCCGCCACGCCCCATCTCTGGTTTCATCCCGCACGACAACCATCAATCACGCCCAAACAACCCCGCTCGCCTCCAACTGGCAGGCCCTCGCCGCCGCCACCGCCAGCGATGATCAAGCTTACGTTGCACGCCTCCGCGCCGAGGGTTTTCCGGCCAACGTTCTCCGTGCCTTTATGAAGGCAGAGCTTGCCGAGCGTTTTGCCGAACAGCGCCGCATCGCCAGAAAGGCCACTGGCAAGGACGACTACTGGCGCGACTACAATGCTCGATACCGCGCCAATCCCGAGGCCCAAGCCGCGCTCCGAGCTCTCGACCGTCAACAGGACGAACTCCTCCACCGGCTCCTCGGTCCCGATGCACTCAGCCCGCTTGAGACCGCCCGCCGCATCCGTCGATTTGGCAATTTATCCGCCGATAAGCTCCACCAGCTTCAGCTCTTGAGTCAGGATTATAACGATATGTCCCAGCAAATCCGCCAAACAGCCGGCACCCTGCAACTGAAGGAGGATAAAGATGAAATCGAGTACCTTTACAAAGAACGCGATGCCGACATCGCCGCCCTCCTCGCCCCCGACGAACTCATTGCATATCAGCTGCGCGAAAGCCCGACGGCTTTCAACCTCCAGTGGAAAATCCGCGCGTTCGATGCCACCGAGCAGGAGTATGAAACCCTCTACTCCCTCCAAAAATCCTACGAGGACCAAAACAAGACAGCCAATCCCGAGGAAAGGAAAAAGGCCGAGCAATTGCTGATACAAAGCATCGAGGCAGCCCTCGGCTCCGAACGCTACACCGAGTACAAGATCACCACCGACGGTTCCTTCGTTGGCGTTGTCGAGGTCACCAACAATCAGGGACTACCTCCTGCCATCGCCAAAGAAGCCGTCGCCTACAAACTCGACGTCATCCAGCGCTGGACAGCGATCAAACAGGACCCCGTGCTCACGCAGGCCGACCGCGATGCCAAAATCGCCGCGCTCGTCGCCGAAGCCAAAGCCGCGCTCAGTCAAAAACTCGGCCCCGCTGGCTTCACTGAATACTGCAAAAACAACAACATCAGCTCGTGGATCGACAACGTTGCGAAATCCACCGGCCCGTCCAAGCCATGAAAGCGATCGCCTACAGCCTCCTTTGTGCCTCGCTTGGACTTAATATCCTATTCGGCTCCGTCATCCTTCGCAGAAATTCGTCCTCGACTACAACTACCACACAGCACCAATCTTCACCTCAGCCTTTCCGCTTGGAGCCCCCTCCTTCGGCATCCCCAATCTCATCCACACGTCCCCTCTGGCAGCTCCTCGGCTCCGACGACCTCCCTCAACTCGTTGCAAATCTGCGAGTAGCGGGCCTCCCACCCCGCAAGATCGCATACATCGTTCTACATTTGCTTCGGGAAAAATACGCAGCACTCCAGGACGAGAATGACGTTGGCAAAGAACCTCCGCCCTACTGGCGCAATTCCGACATCATCTCTGACAATAGTTATAACAATCGCCAAAAGCGTGCCCGCCGCGAAGACCTGTGGCAGCAAAATCGCACCGAGGAAGCCCAGCTTCTCGGCGATGATCGTTGGCTCGCGGAGGGAATTCCTCTCATCGATCACATCCGCCAGGCCAATGGGAATATTCTTTCCAATAAAAAACTCTCCGCGCTCGCTGAGCTTGAATCCGAATACTCAATATTGACCCGCCCGCTGGATCTCAACTCCAGCGACCCAGCCACCCGCGAGAAATTAAAACTGCTCGAAAAGGAGTTCAAGAAGGACGTCGCTCTCATCCTGACTCCTGAGGAAATGCTGGAGCGCGATCTCCGCTACAGCAACGCCGCCGGCCTGCTTCAGAACCGTTGCAACTATTTTGTCGCCACCGAGGCAGAATACCGCGCACTTTTCCCAATCTACCAGCAAATCGACCAAGCCGCGCCATACTCCGACTGGGACCAGGTCGACGAAAAAACAAAGTCCGCCCGCAAGGAAGCCGAAACCCGCGCCCAGGCCCAAATCGAGGCGATCCTCGGCCCGGCTCGCTACGCTGAATTCAAGCAAGCCAATGACGAAACGGCACGAAAGGAAAACCAGCTCGTTACCCGCCTTGGCCTTCCATTGGCATCCGCTGCTCAGCTCGTCTCGATCAAAGCCGATATTTTGTCCCGTGCCGAACAAGTGCGCAAGGACAACGCAAACAATCCAGCTGAACGCTCCTCCCGCCTTGCCGCACTTCGCACCGAGGCCGAATCCCGGATCTCCGCCACTCTCGGAGCCGCTGGCCTCACCGCCTACCGGGAACATGCCGGCGGATGGTTAAAAATTGCGCAAGAATCCGGTCCGAAAAATACTTCTCCATGATCGACGAACTCAAACGCCTGCTGGGCGAAAAAAACGTCCTCACTTCCGCCGAGGATATCATCCCCTACGGCTTCGATGGCACCGCGACGTTGAAACAGCGTCCCCTCGCCGTCGTTTTTCCCGCCAACACCGCCGAAGTTGTCGCCGTCGTCAAACTCGCCCGTTCACACAAAACGCCCATCGTTACGCGCGGCAACGGCACTGGCCTCAGCGGCGGCAGCGTGCCTGTCGCCGGCGGCATCGTTCTTTGCCTCATACGACTGGATAAGGTTATCGAACTCGACCTCGCCAATCTCACGCTCACCGCCGAAGCCGGTGTCGTGACCCAAAAAATCTACGAAACCGCCGAGGCCGCGGGACTTTTTTATCCGCCCGATCCCGGCTCGATGAAAATCAGTACGATCGGTGGCAACGTCGCTGAAAACTCCGGCGGCCTGCGCGGCCTGAAATACGGCGTCACCCGCGACTACGTAATGGGTCTTGAAGTGGTTCTGGCCGACGGTACGGTTTGCTGGCTCGGCAGCAAATGCGTGAAAGACGTCGCCGGCTACAACCTCCGCGACCTCTTCATCGGCAGCGAAGGCACGCTTGGCATCATCACAAAAGTTCTACTCAAGCTCCTACCCAAACCCGCCGCGCGCCAGACCCTGCTCGCCACCTTCGCCGCGATGGACACCGCCGCTGCCACCGTCTCCGCTATCATCGCGGCGAAAATCATTCCATGCACGCTGGAGTTTCTCGACCGCCGCACGCTCCAATGCGTCGAAGATTTCGCCAAAGTTGGACTTCCACGTGATGCTGAAGCTGTGCTCCTCATTGAGACAGACGGACACCCCGCCGCAGTCACCGAGGAAGCCGCCAAGATCGAGGAAATCCTCCACACCCACGGTGCCAAGACCGTCGCCCGTGCCGCCAACGCTGAGGAAGCCACGCGCCTCGCCACCGCCCGCCGCAGCGCTTTTTCGGCTCTCGCGCGGCTACGCCCTACGACGATCCTCGAAGACATCACCGTGCCGCGCAGCAAACTCGCCGAGATGATCCGTCTCGTCAGCGAAGTCGCAACCAAGCACAACCTCCAGATCGCCACCTTCGGCCACTTCGGCGACGGAAACCTACACCCCACGATCCTCACCGACGAACGCGACACCGCCGAAATGCACCGCGTCGAAGAGGCCTTGAAGGATATCTTCAACCATGCCCTCGCCCTCGGCGGCACCATCACCGGCGAACACGGCGTCGGCCTCGCGAAAAAAGCGTTCCTCAAGCAACAACTCGGTGACAGCAGCTACGCGTTGCTTCAACAAATCAAACGCACGCTCGATCCGGCGAACCTGCTAAATCCTGGGAAGATTTTAACCACAGATCACACGGATTAACACGGATAAATCCTCATACTTCCTTGGCTGAAACTCTCTTCATAAAACAACTCTGCCGAATACAAGAACCTCCTTCCAACAGCCGGATCTTCGTTTCCTTCGTTACCTTCTGTAAAATGGTTTCAGGTTCCGAATCCGTGCCCATCCGTAAAATCCGTGGTTAAAAATTCTCTTCAGACACTCGATTATTCAGTGCTTCAGCAATGCATGCACTGCGGCATGTGTCTGCCCAGTTGCCCGACCTTTGCCGAGACCGGACGCGACCGAAATTCCCCGCGCGGTCGCATCGCCCTTATGCGCGCCGTGGCGGACGGCGAACTGCCTTTCAGCCGCAATTTCGCAGAAGAGATGAGCTACTGCCTTGGTTGCCTCGCGTGCACCACAGCCTGCCCTGCCGGTGTCGACTACGCTCATCTGCTGGAGACCGCCCGTTCCGAAGCCGAACAACGCGGCCTGCTCCAAACTCCGACACGCCGCTTCATCCGCTGGTTCACGATGCGTTTCCTGTTTGTGCACCCGCGCGCCATGCGCACCGTCGGCCGTCTGCTTTGGTTGTACCAAACTCTCGGGCTGCAAACGCTGGCACGCAGGCTGAAACTCACCGCATTGCTCCCACGCCGAATCCGCGAACTCGAACCTGCCACGCCAGAAATTCGCCCTCCGTTTTCTGACGCGCTCATCGCCAAAGTCGAACCTTCCCGTAGAGCTAAACGTTATCGCGTCGCCCTGCTCACTGGCTGTGTATCCGACTTGATCCTGGCCGAAGTCAACCGTGCCACCGTCGACGTGCTGATCGAAAACGGCTGCGAGGTCTTCACACCACGCAACCAACACTGCTGCGGCTCGCTCCACGAGCATAACGGTGACCTCGGCACCGCCCGCCGCCTCGCCCGCATTCAGCTCGACACAATTGATCCATTTTCCGTTGACGCGATCATCAGCAACGCCGGCGGCTGCGGCTCGCATCTCAAGCATTACGACCGGCTCCTCGCCGACGATCCGGCTTACGCCGCTCGCGCCCTTGAGTGGACACGCAAGACCCGCGATATCTCGGAATGGCTCGTCGAAATTGGCTTCCGGAAACCGTCAGAAGAACGCTCCACACTCAACATTCAACGCTCAACGCTCAATGAGACGAGCGGCTCCCCCTTGAGCGTTCAGCGTTCAACGTTAAACATTGAACGTTCCGCGCCGAAGGCGCGGCCGCTTCTCACTTATCACGAGTCCTGCCATCTCGCTCACGGACAGAAAATCTCCTCCGCTCCCCGCGCCATCTTGCGTTCGCTTCCCGACTACGAGTTTCGCGAACTCGCCGAAGCCACGTGGTGCTGCGGCAGCGCCGGGATCTATAACATCACGCAACCGGCAACCGCCACGTGGCTCCAGCAACGCAAAGTCGGCCACCTCCGCGCGACGAATGCAACGGTCGTTGCCATCGCCAACCCAGGCTGCCACCTGCAAATCTTGAACGGCCTCCGCGCCGCCGGCCTAGACGCTGTCCGCGTGGTACATCCCATCGTGCTCCTCGCAGAAGCCTACAAAGATAAAGCGCCTCTCGACTAATCTCACGTCTACGTATCTTCAGCACATTCCAATAAATACGTCTGAAACGTATTTAAGGTGTAAACAGATTGAGGCGTCTCCGCGTTTCCCTGCTAGCAATCCGCTTTACCTAATGCCCTATGCCGCCGGATGACTTTTCACGATGGATCGCACCCGTCCAATCACGCATGATCAATTGCACCTGGAGGATCGTACGCTGTGCGGCCGATACAGACGACGTCATTCAGGAAGTATTACTACATGTTTTCCGGCGATTCGACGAAGTGCGCGCCCATCCGAATCCCACGGCGCTACTACTTCGCATTTGCACTCAAAAATCGCTCGATCATTTGCGTCGCGGAAAAGCGCGTGGCGGACCGCCTGGTACACTCTCGCCCAATATTTCGGAAAAAACACCTTCGCCTCATCAGCAACTGGCCAATGCAGAGCTTCGCGATCAACTTATCGCGTTTATCGGTCAATTGCCGCCGCGCGAAGCCGAAGCCATCACCTTATTTGCCCTCGAGGATCTCGGGTATCCAGACGTGGCGGAAGCAATGAATTGCAGCGAGCCGACAGTGCGGGTTCTCGTCAGCCGTGCGCGCGAAAGATTCCGCACGGAGTTTAAAAACAAGCGTTCAATCACGAGCGAGCGCGATCTGACCTCTCCGTTAAAATTTCAAAAGGATTGAGCTATGGACAACGATGATCTCGACAACCATTTAAAGGCCCATCTCCGCGACGATGCCCCATCTGAAGTGCATGTCCAGGCCTCATTGCACTTTGGTGACTTTGCCGCGTCATTGTCAAAACAACGCGCCACCGCCAAAAATCCGCGCGGCCCCCTCCTTTGGTTTTGGGCCGGGGCGGGATTGTCCGGCGGCATCGCTCTCGTCGCTTTAGCCGTCGCTTTACTTTTCTCGCCAGCACCATCCTGGGCGCAGGTCGCCGAACGTTTCCGCAGTCTGAAGTTTTTTAACGCAACCGTCTTCTACACGGAAAATAGCGGCCAAGCACCGGAAAAAATCGATCTTTGGGTTGCGCAGGATCGACGTATGCGGGCTCATTATAGGGGCCTTATTTTCTTCGGCGCCGAAGGCCGTTTGACCAAGGTTATCTCCGCCGAGAAAGGCCTGGAAATCCCGCTCGACGAATTGCAGTACCAACTGCGTGGCCGCGATGGCATGCCTGCCCTTCCCTTGGTGCGTGGCATCGCTCGTTTTAGCGAAGAGCCTAACTTTTCAATCGATAAGCTGCTTGGCTTGCTCAGTGGCAAACGCGAACAACTTCAGCCCACACCCAATACCGACGCAGTCACAAGCAACGACCTGCAGGTTTTCGATTTCACCGACAAAAACAATCCCGAATGGGTGCGCTTGTGGGCGCTCAAAAAAAGCGAACTTCCCGTTCGCCTGCGCATCTGGGATCCATGCGACGGAGGTCAAACTGATCTCGTCTTCGACTATGCCACCCAAATGCCCGAGGTCGCCTTCGCACCCGAGCGCGTGCAGATGGCTTTGCAGGAAAAACAAGGCGCGACCAATCGTCTTTATGCCATGTTGCCCGATTCCGGCGGCCAGCCGATTACCCCTGAACACTTGTTCGCTATTCGCGGTTACCACCTGCCAGAAATTGACACAGTTGGACGCACGCCGGAAGGGGTGGTCTGGGTGCTAAGTCGCAATGTCGAGAATCGCCGTCCGGATGGTGAACGTATCTACGGCTGGAACCAACTGAATGATAATCTTGGGCAAACCTACACCCACCGTGTCATCGGCTGGCTGACCGAAAATAACACACTGCTGGAATATTTTGTACCAGAAAATCTGGATTCGAGTTTTCATTTGCCCGCCAGCTACACCCTCATCTGCCAAGACTCCCCATCCAGTTCCTCCTCGATCGATCAAATATCCGCCAAAATAATCGGTTCGGTCGCCGTCGGCGCCTGGCAGGAAACCGCTTTCATTCCCGATTTGGTTCGTGCGAAACAAAATGAAATCGACGGCCGCACCAACTGGCAATTGATGGCCATGGATGACGCCGCCGGAAAACAGGATTGGAAAAAGTTCGAGGAGATTGCTACGTCGATTCCCGGCAATCCTGAAACCGATCTCGTCGCATTGACACGCGACGTTAAGCGGGCGCACAAACTTTTCTATACCCGCGAGCAAAAGGCCATGGCTGCACTTTGTGCCCGTCTGTACCCACTGGTTTCTGCCGGCGTAAAACAAGGCCAACCCTATTATAGCAATATCGTGCGGTGGCACGTCGCCAGTCTTCTACGCGAGGGACAACGCGTCGAGGCCCGCGTATTGGCTAATCGTCACGCCACCGAAGCGCTCGCACGCAGTAGGATCGAAGGCCCCCAATTCGTCGTCAATTTGATGTTCGATCTTCGACTTGCTGGCCTTTCCGAGGCTGAAACGGAGTCCTTTTTCGACCGCACCATTATCAGTCAACAATCGGTCCGCCGTCAGTTGGACAAAACGAGAATTTTTCTCGACCCCACTGCAGAGTTACCCACAGGCAGACCCTCCGTCGCACTTTAAATTCTCAACGCCATGAAAAGAATATGTACCTTATTTCTGGTTATAGTCGCTGGCTTACGAAATCCATGTGCTAGGGCGGTTGATAATACATCGCCGCCAGCCTCGGGAAACACAAAAATCACCGAGCGGTTCCTCGATATCTTCCAGCCCTTCCGGACTACAACTGCCGCACTTTCCCCCGACGGTAAATGTCTGGCTTACTCCGTGCGTGAAGGAGAAAAAACCTGGGTTGTCACGGTCGATCTGGCAAATCCGAGCGTGCTAAAAGGGGCGGTGGTTGTCGGTACGGACGATGCCGCCAATGCCATGTTTTCCGAAAACGATGAAAAGATACCGCTTTTAGTTCTGTGGTTGGGTTGGGTCACATCCAACCGCCTCGTGATCATGACGAACCAGGCCGCTATTTACACGCAGGCTGCACTTTGGCGTACACTCGAGGCCCCTGAACCATCCTCACTTTCCGATACAGACTGGCTGAACACTCAGTTTGCGCAGGATAGGCTCGCCAGACTGGACTCTGCCGCGGGATGGACGAGCACATCAGGCACGATCTTTTCCATGGACGCCGATGGAAAAAATGGCCGCATGTTGCTCAACGGCTACTCCTTGAGCCTCGAGATTCCCAATGCCGATCCTTTTTTCGGCCGATCCACCCCCACGGAACAACCATATGCCATGCCACAAGCTCCGATGGGGCTGGCGCACGTTGTCGCACCCAACATTTTCGACTATAGCTCCGACAATCCGGAATGCCTGATCATCCGGGCTCAAGTGAATGGTCGAGGAAATTATTTCTGCGAACTCAATGCTATATCCGGCAAAGTCGAGCTGCTAAATAACGACTATGCCAGCAGGGGGTACCTCCCGCTATACGATCGACAGAGACATTTACGGATCGGGCTGGAGGCCGAACCCTCGTCCTATCCGATATCGTATTTGTTGCATAAGGAAGGGTTCACCTTGGGTCATTGGAAAAAGCTCGATGACGCGGTGCAAGTTCCGGGTAAGACTCGCTTTTCACTTTCACCAGAAAACTTCTTCACAGAACGGTCATTCCCCCTTGGTTTCGACGAGAATGCATCGATTCTTTTTTATGCCTCCAATGTCGGCCGCGATACCTATGGAATATTCGGCTATGATTTAAAAACCAACCAGCCAACTGACTTCGCCATTGAAAGCCCAGGAATCGATCTCGTGGCGGCGCCTTCTTCCAACTATGCAAACGCCAATCTTGTTTTCGACCGCTTCTCACGCAGCCTTGTAGGTGTTCGGTACCTGGATACCTCTCGGCAAACCGCCATTTGGATAAAGCCTGAGCTGACAAGGGCACAAAAAGCCCTGGAGGCTCGCTTCCCCTTGCACAATGTCGAAATCGTCGAATGGGACAAAACTTTCAGCGAGATTCTTGCGCTTATACACAATGCAGCGGATGCCGGCTCATTCATTATTTATAACCCTGAAAAAAATTCCGCCGTCGATCTCGTCCGGCGCAGCCCGCTCATGGAAACACGCCCGACGCACCGGGTGATGCCCTTTTCACTCAACGCTCCCGAGGGCAATAAAATCAATGGCTTGTTGACCTTTCCTGTCAGCGGACGTTTCGACAAGGTTCCGATCGTCGTGCGTTGCCCCATTCAGCCATGGCTGCGGACTTCGCTGACGTTTCAGCCCGAAACAATCGCGCTTGCCGACATGGGATTTGCCGTCCTTCAAATTGACAGTCGCGGCGCCTGGGGTTTTGGCGTTAAGCGACGTGAGTCGATTAAAGATGGTTATGAAAAAACAATTGTTGCTGACGCAGTCTACGCCATCGAGAACCTCTCCAAAACCTATCGCATCAATCCTCAGCGTGTTGCCTTGCTTGGCGAAGGTTATGGCGGTTATGTTGCTCTGCGCGCACTGCAGCTGGAACCAGACCGTTTCCGTTGCGCAGTCACCATCAATGCCCCGCTCGACCTATATTCATGGATTGAAAATGACCGATGGACACGCCGCTCAAAGGCGGTCTATCTCACCCGCGCCTATTACGGCCCCAGGGACTTGTTGAAGGAATCTGCACTCGACCGTCATCCCGAAAAAATCACCAAACCTGTCTGCCTGCTCGCTTGGCCTGGGCCGGAGGGCGCGCCTCGCACGCCGACTTACCTTGAGACACGTCAGTTTGCCTATGCACTTCGCAGGCAAGGCACGCCCGTCGAACTCAACGAACTCGACAAACGTTTCACGGGCAGCGTCGACAATATAGAAGGCGCCCCAAGTGCCAAATCAACGATGCTTGAGCTAGACCGCGAATTCACTCAACGCCTGCCGCATGCCCAAGCTGCTGCGTATCGACATATCGAATACTTCCTCAACGCGTACATCTATGACTATCAGGTGAAGCTTGGACCGCTCAAAGAACTCCCTGATCCATCAAATTGACGCGGACGTCTGCTAGATAAAACCAGAAGGCCTGCGCTGTAGGGGCGCAGGCCTTTTTTTGTTGTTCGAAAAAAGTCTCTTCAACCAACCAATTCCTCCGCCTTAAAGAACCGCGCGATCTCGGCCTTCGCGCTTTCGACGCCGTCCGATGCGTGTAGAATGTTCACCCGGTTGTCCGTGCCGAAGTCACCGCGGATTGTGCCTTTTGCCGCTTTGCGCGAATCGGTCGGCCCGAGCATTTCGCGGACTTTGGCGATGACGCCTTCACCTTGCAACGCCATGACGATAACCGGTCCGGAAAGCATGAAGGCCTCCAGCGGCGGATAATAGGGCTGAGTTGCGATGTGCGCATAATGCTCCTTAAGCAACGGCGCATTTAACCGCGTCATTTTGCAGCCAAGAATTTTGAAGCCGGCGTTTTCGAAACGCTCGAGCACATTGCCGACGCGCTTTTTCTCGATGCAATCCGGTTTGAAAATAATTAGGGTGTTTTCCATCCGCCAACCAAGGCATCCGGCGCTGCTTTTTGGAAGCCTGTTTTTCGAAACGTTTCCTTCGCCAAATCAGCGGGCAGGAGCCGCCAAGGCCGAGGGAACGGTTGTCGCAACGGAAGCCATTTCAGTGGCGCCGCTCGAATGGAAAGTCGCGTAAACCACACCGATAAGGTTGTCGGCGTTGACCGGCGTGCTGTCGGCCGCGTCGTTGTTGTATCCCTGCGCCACCCAGCCAGCAGCGGTGGCGGAGACGAGACGGTGAGCCACCGTCTCGCCGAACCGATTTGTATATACAACCACCATGCCAGCGCGGAGTTTTGCCGGATCGATTTTTTTAATGACCACGACAGAACCCTCGCCGAAAAACGGGAGCATCGACTTGCCTTCGATGCGCATCACCTGCGATCCGGGACGCAACTCGGCCAGGTTCATCGCGTCGGCCAGCACCCTATCGAACGAAATCGCGGTGGTGGGCCGCGTAGTGAACTCCGCCCGCACGCTCCCCGCGCCAAAAACCGCGGTGAAAATCAGGAGAGCTCGGAGCATCGCTTTCATGGCCTAGAGCGTAGCAGTTCATTCGATTCCCTTGTATTGAGTGGGTCCCCCAATCGCACGAGCACTTTAACTCACCGCCTCTTTCTTCTCAACCGGGAGTCCCTGAGTATTTCCCCTCATCAGAGGAGGAAATACCCTAGTCGCAACCGGGATGATCCGCGGCGGACCACCGCGCTTCTGCGCTTCATAGGTCGGTCCGATTCTGCAAATCTTAACTTAAACGACGACTTCCTCGCGTGCTTTTTCCGCCAACGGCGTACTCAAGTAACGTTCGCCGAAACTGCACGCCATGGTGACAATCACTTTGCCGGCAAACTCCGGCCGCGCGGCCACCCGTAGTGCCGCAGAGACGTTCGCACCGGTGGAAATGCCGGCTAAAATCCCTTCCTGGACGGCGAGTTGACGCGCCGTTTCAAAGGCCTCGTCATCCGTTACGGTCACCACTTCGTCGATGATCGCCGTGTTCAAGTTCTTAGGGATAAAACCCGCGCCAATTCCTTGGATTTTGTGCCGACCGGGTTTGCCTCCGGACAGAATCGAACTCGCCGCCGGCTCGACAGCGATCGTTCGCATCGCGCGTCGGGCTTTGATCACTTCCGATACTCCCGTAATCGTACCGCCCGTGCCAACGCCCGCAACGAAGGCGTCGATCTTTCCTTCGGTGGCGGTCCAGATTTCTTCCGCCGTGGTGCGACGGTGAATTTCCGGGTTCGCTGGATTCTCAAACTGCTGCGGCATAAAACCGCCGTCACCATGTTTCGCCAAAATCTCGGTCGCCCGCCGAATCGCGCCGGGCATGCCCTCCGTGCCTGGGGTCAAAACGATTTCCGCCCCGAGCATGCGCAACAACACACGGCGCTCCACCGACATCGTCTCCGGCATGGTCAGAATTAATTTGTATCCACGTTGTGCACACACGAAGGCCAGCGCGATGCCTGTGTTTCCCGACGTTGGTTCGATAATCACCGTGTCTGCTTTGATGCGGCCTTCTCGCTCAGCAGCCTCGATCATCGCGCGGCCGATGCGGTCTTTGACGCTCGCAAGCGGGTTAAAAAATTCTGTCTTTACATACACTGCGCCCGGAAGTCCCGCCGCAATACGATTAAGTTTCACCAACGGCGTGTTGCCGATCGTTTCGACGATGTTGGAAAATGCGAGCGCGCCCATGACGTCACGCTTGCCGCCCTTCGCCACGAGTCAAGCCGCGGTCCCGATGGATAGACCGAGCACGTGACGCAATGCATGCTCCAGTCGTTCGTATCGAAAAACATAACGGGCCTCGTCGAGTTTGCCCGGCAGTACACGCTGACTCGCCAGCAACGTTTCGTCAGCCATCGCACCGAAGGCTGCGCGGAGCGCAACCACAGGCACCGGCAACATGGCCGGGCGTCCCAATACGTGAGCCAGCGTGGAGGTGAACTCAGCATTCGTCACGGGTTCTGGCGACACGGCGTTGACCGGGCCACTGCATCGCTGATCCAAGACCGCGTGGTAAATCGCGCCGATTAAATCGTCGATGCTGATCCAGCTCATCCATTGCTCGCCGGAACCAATGCGGCCACCCAAACCTTTTGAAAATATCGGAAGCAGTTTCGCCAAGGCACCGCCCGCCGGTGTCAGCACAACGCCGGTGCGTAGTTTAGCCACGCGAATGCCAAAGCCACGCGCCACCGCCGCTTCGCGTTCCCAAGCCTCGCAAACTTCCGCGAGAAAACCGGCTCCGCGTTTGGCATCCTCGAAAAGCTTGTCGCTCCCCGCACCGCCGTAAAAACCGGTGGCCGATGCCGTCACCAGCACGTACGGACGATGCCGCAGTCTGTCCAACGCAGTCACGAGTGTGCGCGTGCCCAGCACGCGGCTTGCGCGAATGGCCTCGCGCCGCGATGCCGTCCATCGGCCGTCCGCGATATTCTCGCCTGCCAGATGCACGACGGCATCGAACGGTCGCGCATGCGCCAGATCGAGCACGCCTTTGAGAGGGTCCCAGAAAATCTCATCCGCCGCACGTGTCTTGTTCCGTACCAGACGAATCACTTCATGCCCCTGACTTCGCAAGAATGGCGTGAGCGCTCGCCCGACTGTTCCTGACGCGCCGGAAACTAGGAAACGCAGGTTGCGCACCGAACCATAACTCGTATACATCGCTAAATCCTGGGCCAAGATCTCGTGTCGGTAAGCGAACAATCGTTCCAGTTTGCGTTGAGCCACGCCCGAACCAATTCGACCCAGCCAGCCAAAAGGAAGTTCGTAGTCGATCGTGTCCGTCAGGGTGCAATCGGCCGGTCCATCGGCGCGAAAACGATGTTCGTGCTCCCAAGAGGAAAATGGCCCGCTGCGCAGCACATCGTAAAAAACTCGGCCTTCATCGTAGCCTCGATGTTCCACGTTCCACTGAGTCCAGAATGGCCCGATCTTGGAGCGCAACTCCACGCGTCCTCCGTCACGTATCCCGCCGTTTTGCCTCAAAATCTCGATGCGCTCCCACGGTGGCGTTAGGCGCTCCAGTGCGCCCGGCCGTTCGTGCCATGCAAAAACTTCGCGCACCGGGCGCGGCAGTGAGACGGTTCGACGAAACACAGGCATGAGGCTATTTTCCCTACGTCTATCCACCTCGCAACGCTTTAAACGCCGCCAATGCTTCAGCCCGAGCCTGCCCATGATCCACGATCGGCTTTGGATAGTTTTTGCCCAAAATTACTCCGGCATTCGCCAACAACTCCGCCGGCGCTTCCCATGGCGAATGCAAAAACTTCGCCGGAACCTTGGCCAACTCGGGCACCCATCGACGCACATAGTTGCCCTCAAGATCGAATTTCGTTCCCTGCGCAACCGGTGCAAAGATCCTAAAATACGGAGCAGCATCCGCTCCACACCCCGCGCTCCATTGCCAGCCAAGCGTGTTGTTTGCGAGATCCGCGTCGACCAGCGTGTCCCAAAACCATGCGGCGCCGTGCGGCCACGAAAGTCGCAGATGCTTAACCAGGAACGATGCAACAATCATGCGAACACGATTGTGCATCCAGCCCGTTTTCCAAAGCTGCCGCATGCCCGCGTCGACAATCGGATATCCCGTTTGCCCTTGCTGCCAGGCCCGAAGCTTCGCGCCGTCCCGGTCGTCCGCCCAAGCGAATTTTTCGAATTGTTTTCGCAGGGGCCGCTCCGGTGTATCTGGAAAATGATATAACAAATGATGAGCAAATTCCCGCCAGCCCACTTCAGTGAGGAAGCGCTGCACACCGTGATTAAGCGGAAAAATCCCCGAGTCATCCGATAATGTCCGGGCCGCCGCCCAAATCTGCCGCGGCCCGATTTCGCCAAAATGCAAATGAGGCGAAAGTGCCGACGTCGCATCCATGCCTGGAACATCTCGCGCCTTGTCATAGGCGGCGGCTTTATTTTTCAGGAAATCCACCAATCGCTTTCGCGCAGCCATTTCTCCCGGCGTCCATACTTCGGCAAAACCATCAGCCCAGCCTAAACGGGGCAATAACTTTAAATCCTCCAGTTGTAATGAATCCGGCCATTTCGCCGGTGCCGGAAGCCGGGCTCGCGCGGACAAGACGATTTCAGTTTCGACTGGTTGCGCAAGACAGTGCCGCCAGTAGGGTGTGAATACTTGAAAAGGGTTTCCTTGTTTATTGGCGATGTTTTGTGGTTCGAAAAGCAGTGCGCTATTGAAACTTTTTACTTCAATGCTTTTCGCCGCCAAGCCGGCCTTTATTCGTTTGTCGCGGACGATTGAGTTCGGTTCGTAACAGCGGTTCCAATACACTGAAGTTGCTTTTGTTTTTGCCAGTAATGCTTCGATCACGTTTAGCGATTCCCCTCGCGCCAAAATCAGACGGGAACTTCGTTCGCGCAGGCTCGCTTCCAATGCGGCCAGCGAATGATGCAGCCACCAACGTGAAGCCGCACCCGGCGCCCATCGTCCGTCGTTCCGCTCGTCTAAAATATAAACAGGGATAATCGACGCGCGTGCGGCAAGCGCGGCCTGCAACGCTGCGTTGTCAGACAACCGCAAATCCTTTCTAAACCAAAGAATCACTGTTGAATTGGACACGCCGCCAGCATGTCCAGCACCTCGACCAACGCAAGCGGCACAGGCCGCCTGAAGATTCCTTCCCCCTCTCAAAAACCATTTCGTTTCTTCGTATAAACCGCCAAATGTCACATAATACGCGACCCATTTTTATAGCTCAAAGAGTCTGTTTTTAACGTCTGGCATCGCGGAAAAATATTCAAAACTTGCCGCGCCGGGCGTTTCCGACACGTTTCCACCAGCTTCCTACCCCTTTGGATTCCGTTCAGCCCACTTCAGTTCGGTCGGCGCGCATCGCGCCTGTGTACAATCTGCCGCTCGCGGTGCTTTTGATTGTTCTCACTTTCGTCGTGTACTGGCCGGCATTACGTGGCGATTTTGTCATCGATGATGCCGCCAACGTCACGAAGGCTGAGTTGCGTTCGCTCCAAGGTCTGGGACGCATCTGGTGCGAACTAGGCGTCACTCAGCAATACTACCCCGTGCTTTACACCGGCTTCTGGCTGGAGCATTGCTTATGGGGCGACTCAACCATCGGCTATCACCTAGCCAACGTTGTGCAACACCTCGTCGCGGCCGGGCTTCTGATCTTAATTGTGCGGAGATTGTCGCTCCCGGGCGCTTGGTTGGCCGGATTTCTCTTCGCGCTGCATCCCGTGTCCGTAGAATCTGTGGCATGGATCGCCGAACAAAAGAATACCCTTTCCACGGTTTTCTTTCTTGCCTCAGCGCTGGTGTATTTCGATTTCGCGGAGACGCGAAAGAGGTCGGCATATTGCCTCGCGCTCGCCTTTTTCGTTCTCGCGCTCCTTTCCAAAACAGTAACGGCAACGCTGCCTGCCGCTTTGCTGGTCGTGATTTGGTGGCAACGCGGACGTCTCGATGTCCGGCGGGATTTTTTACCACTCCTTCCCTGGTTCGTCATTGGAGCCACCGTCGGACTTTTTTCCGCCTGGGTTGAACACCGTTTTGTGGGTGCCCAAGGCGAGGATTTTTCACTCAATTTCCTCGAACGTACGTTGGTTGCCGGGCGCGCAGTCTGGTTTTATCTCGGCAAACTGGTTTGGCCTGCCGACCTAATGTTCATGTATCCGCGCTGGACGATCGACGCCGGCGTCTGGTGGCAATTTCTATTTCCCTTGGGCGTGATCGGCTTAATAGTCGCGGCACTCGTCGTTGCGCGCCGCCATCCAGGGCCACTTGCCAGTCTCCTTCTATTTTGCGGACTGCTGTTTCCAACCGCCGGATTTCTCAATATTTATTGGTTTAAAATCTCCTATGTCGCGGACCACTTCGCCTATTTGGCATCGATTGCCGTTATAGTACCGACGGCGGGGCTGCTGACCTCCACGTTTCACCGCATGAGATCAGGCGCTTGGTTCGGTCCTACGTTTAACGCAACGCTGGTGATTTCTTTGGGGATACTGAGTTGGCAGCGCAGCCACATCTATCGTGATCACAAAACGCTTTGCGAACACACCCTCACACAAAACCCCGAGGCTTGGATGATGCACAACAATCTCGGCTTCATTCTTGGGGAGCAGTTCAACCAGATCCCGGAAGCCATCGAACATTTCAAAACAGCTGTACGCCTAAAGCCGAATTTTGCCGATGCGCATTTTAATCTTGGACGTGGCTGGGAGCGCATGCCAAACCATCTACAAGAAGCCCTGTCTGAATATCGGGAATCGGTGCGGCTTCAACCCAACGATGTCGAGAGTCAATTTCGCCTCGGCTGTGTGCTCGGCAACCTAAACCAGGTAGCAGAGGCAATGAAATGCTTTCAGGCTGCGGTTGTTTTACGCCCGGATCATGCCGAGGCTCATTTCAATCTCGCCTTGGCCCTTGGTGAAATCTCACGCGACGTTGGGGAAATCATCGCTCATCTCGCTGCCGCCATTCGGGCGAAACCTGACTATGTTGACGCGTATTATCTCTTGGGAAATACGCTCGCGGGAAATGGACGCTTGCCGGAAGCGGTTGAGGCCTATCGTGCGGCGTTGCGCTTCGCGCCTGATTTTGTCGAGGGACATTTTAACTTGGGTTGTGTGCTAACCGATTTGCAGCATCCGGCGGAAGCCTTGGCCGAGTTCGAAACAGTTTTGCGACTACAGCCCGGTTTCGAAGCCGCGCGAGACATGCGGACCAAGCTAATCTCTGCCAAACAATAGCCTGCCTGCAGGCGCCTGGAATCATCCGCGCTTTTGACGGGTTTCGGATGGTTTAGGTGTTTTGGTTATTAATCATGAACCACAACCCGCTCCGTTTTGCGCGCGCAGCCGTCGCCGCTGCGTTCCTCTGTCTGCATGCTTTCAGCCACGCAGCCGCACCAACGCCATCCATTTCCAATCCAGCCGTCCTTTGGAAATTTTCCACCGGCAAAGACGTCACGGCGGCGCCAATGGTGGATCGCGGCGTGGTTTACTGCGGCAGCACCAACGGTCAATTTTTTGCGCTCAACGCTGACACGGGGCAACAGCTTTGGAAATTTCAAGCCAACTTCCCGATATCCAGTCGCGCAGCATGCGAGGGCGACACAGTCTGTTTCGAAAGTGGCAATACCCTCTACGCGCTCGATCGGGCCACTGGCCTCGAAAAGTGGCTCTACGTTGCCAAACCCTATCGTCCAATCGCCTCAATGGACCTCACCGATTACCATCGCTCCTCTCCTGTGATCGCCGACGGTATTGTTTATTTTGGCGACGATTGGGGGAATCTCAACGGCGTTTCTCTTACAGATGGTTCCCCTGTATTTGGATACACTACGCCTGCTGCACGGCCGATCCGGTGCGCGCCCGCGATTCATGACGGCGTTGTTTATTTTGGCGACTGGGAAGGCGATGTCTTCGCTGTTTCGCTGTCGGACAAAAAGCTCCGTTGGCAATATCGCGCGCCCAATGTCCGTCCCTATTATGGCGCGGTTGTTTCAGATTTCCTAGTTAGCGACGGCGTTTTGTATTTCGGAAGTCAGCATGACACTTTTGCTCCACTCGACATTGTCACCGGTAAACCCGTGTGGAGTTACACCGATCCAAATAAAACCTACCTGCCGTCGACTCCGCTCGTGCACAAGGGTCGCGTGATCATCGGCACCACGATTTTCACGAACTCCGTGCTCTGCCTTGAACGCGGTCAACTTGCGTGGACTTTCAAAGCTGAAGGCATCTTTTTCACACGACCGGCAATCGCCGGACGCACATTGATCGTCAATAGTTCGAATTTTGGCAAAACCGGCTGGCTTTACCTCCTCGACGTGGAAACAGGCGCACTGCTTAACAAGCTCCCGATCGACAAAGCCATGCCTTCCGCGCCTGTAGTGGCCGACGGGAAAATCTACCTCGGCGCGGGCGATGGATGCATTTACGCACTTTCGTTGTCCACATTGACCACAACCACAACAGAGGCACAAAAATAGAACGCGCGCCTTTTACGGCGCGCGTTCCCCACACAGTCTACACTTACTGCTAAACCAAAATCCGCGAAGGAGGCTCAGGGTTTCAACCTGAGAATCGTGAAAGACCAGGGCGGCAGCGTTCGGTCAAATTGCGGACCTTTCACGGCCACCGCTTCCACGCTGGGCTGCACACGATTCGGTTCTTCGAAAGTATTGTCGTGTTCGGGCTCGGCGCCCGTCAGCAGCGTGGCCGTGCCGGTGAGATTCTTTGCGGCGATCCCGGCAAGATTGATTCGCACCGTTTGGGCCTTTTCGGTGGTATTGGTGATGCCAACGACGATCTCGCCCGTTGCGGCAATCCGTCCGGCCGACGCGAAGACGCTACTGTAAGGTTGGCAGTCGGCTTCCTGGATGAACTGGCCGTCCTGATAGCATTTCACCGACGATCCCTTAACCTCAATACGGTACTCGTGCCATTGCCCAACCACCACGTTTCCTGGCACGTAGGGATCGGTCGCGCCGGGGATTTCCAAGCGATCCTGCACGCCGCCGATGACACCGACACGCCAGGTGGATTCCCGACCACCCTGACCGGCAAAATTGATCATGAACCCATCGTTACCACCAATCTTGCGGGCTTTGAGCGTAAGGGTGTAATTAGACCAGCTCGGATCGCCTGCATATGCGCAATGTTCGCCCATCGGATTCGATTGCCTGAAGGCGCCATCTTCAATCGACCAATCGCCGCTGCGCGGTGTCCAGCCGTCGGCGTTTTTGGAAAAATCGCTTTCGAGCAGCGTCTTGCCGTCCTTGACTACTTTGACGTCCTTGAATTCGGCCTGGCTGAAGGTCGTGCCAAATCCAATACGTCCGGTCAAAGCGGGTGGCACGACCGTGGGCGCTTGCACTTGCACCGGCACGACTGTATCCGGACGGTTTTGCCCAAGCAAGGCCTGCACGTGGTAGCTCGGCGTGCGAATGACGTGGCTATTGTCGAACCAGATCAAATCGGGTCCCCACTGCACGTGATTCACGTTGGCGAGCAATGGCGCGTACGAGGACATCGCCACCACGTCGGCATTGCGCCAAAGGCCCATGGCAAAGGAAGCTTCGGCAATGGCGGAGCGAAGATTGTTGCGCCGGTTGTGATCGTGCGCGGCATATTCGCCGACGAAGATTTTTGGACCTTTCCGATCATAGCTGTCGTAGCGGTTGTTGAATTGGAAAAACCACTGCGGTGGGCGATAGTAGTGTTCATCGACGATATCGGCGGGCGTGCCCGATTTGAATTTTCCCCAGGCGAACTTGAAAAACCCGTCGTTTTCCTGCGGACCGGCCGTCGTGATCAGCGCGATCTCGGGATGCTTCGCTTTCAGCGCCTTGTAGAAGATGTCGTAGCGATCGAAATACTCCTGCATCCATTGCTCGTTGCCCACGCCGAGATATTTTAAGTTGAACGGCGCGGGATGCCCCATCTTCGCGCGGAGGGCGCCCCACTTCGTGCTCACGGGACCGTTGGCGAATTCGATCAGGTCGAGCGCATCTTGAACGTAAGGCTGAAGCTGATCGAGCGGGACGTGAGTGCCACCGCGAGCCTGGCAGCACATGCCGCAATTTAATACGGGGAGTGGTTCGGCACCGATATCCTCGCAGAATTGAAAGTATTCGTAGAAGCCGAGTCCGTAGGTTTGGTGATATTGCGGCGAAGCGTCGTTGGACCAAAGATTCCAGTTTTGTTTGCGCTCAGCGACGTCGCCCACGGTATCTTTCCAGCGGTACATGTCCGCGTGAGCCGAACCTTCAACCACGCAACCACCGGGAAAGCGCAGGAAGCCGGGCTTGATGTCGGCCAGCGTCTGCGCGAGGTCGGCGCGCAAGCCGTTGGCGCGGTTTTTAAAAGTCTTCGCTGGGAAAAGCGACGCCATGTCCACATCGACCTCGCCGGGGGTAGTAGCCACGACGACAAGGCAGGCTTTGGCTTCATCGACGGCCGTCTTTAAGTCGCATTCGTACTTTTTCCACTCCGTCCCGATCTCTTCGATATGCTGCACTGCGAGCATGCGACCTCGAGCGTCTTCAAGTATTATGCGAAGCGCAGTTTGTTTTCCCGTATAGCGACGTGCATAAACGGAGAAGTGGTAAGTTTCGCCGGCCTGAAGCCTGATGCCGTCGAAGCCCGAGTTCACTGCGGCCACGCCGCCCATGCCGGCCTTCGTAACTTCCAGGCGAAGGAAGTGCGGGTTGTTGGCGTTGAGCGCACGGTCGCTCATGACCGCAATTTTACCCTCCGCGCCGCCCTGAAGGCTCTGGGTCCACGCGTACATCGCATCGCGGTGTTCAAATGACCGGTTTTGCACCAGTTCGGCATAAAGACCGCCATCGGCACCATAATTAATGTCTTCGAAGAACAGGCCATGCAGCGTCGGCGCCACCGAAATACCCGGCTTGTCGGTTTGGATATTTAACGTCACTGGTTCCGCGACCGCGAGGCTGGCGGACAAGCCCACGATGGCCAAAAACGAGGCCGGGCAAAATGAACGACGAAGTTGAAGTGACGGAGTCATAATGGATCTTTTTGGTGTTTTGGGGGACATACATCCGCCCTGAATTGCCGATACTTATATAAGCGAAATCCACGGTCCAAACCCGACACCGTTTCTGCAAAATCCCGCAAATTGATCTCACCAAAATTCATTACCCGACGCGAACTATCGCATTTCTCGCTTTGCGGGCGCGCCTTTTCTGTTTTCCCTACCTGTTTACATGAGTAGCCGCCTTCTCAAACATGCGCTGGAACGCCTGAATTTCACGGGGGAAGTCCCCAAGGCCCAACGTCTTGCTGCGTGCAAAAATTTCCTTCAGCTCGAAGGCGCTCATATCGTCGCTCAGCACCAGGCTGGCGAGTCCGGCCTCGCCGTCGTCCGCGCCCGCTCCGCGATGATCGACGTGATGCTGCTACACCTTTTCGATTACGCCGTGGCGGCTTGGAACCGCTCCAATGGTTCCCTCGCCTCCAACGTCTGCCTGGTCGCCTTGGGCGGTTATGGCCGCGGCGAACTCAGCCCGCTGAGCGACATCGACATCATGTTCCTTTTTCCGTCGAAGGTTAAACCGACGGTCGTCAAGCCGCTGCAAGAGCATCTGATCAACGAAATCCTCTACATTCTCTGGGACTGCGGCCTTAAGGTCGGTCATTCCACGCGCACCGTGGACGATGTCTTCACCGAGGCGCGCGCGGAAATTCAGTCCAAAACAGCCTTGCTGGAATCCCGCCTGATCGCTGGTTCTCAGGAGTTGTTCGGTACGTTCGCCCAGGCCTACGAAAATTTCTACCGCAACGAGAATCCCCGCGGCTACATCGCCGCGCGCCTCGAGGATCAGTCGACCCGCCGCGCCAAATACGGCAACACGGTCTTCCTTCAGGAGCCGGACATCAAAAACGGCGTCGGCGCGCTGCGTGACTATCAAAATACTTTCTGGATGGCCCGGGTGAAGCTCGGCATCACGTCCATCGACGATCTGGCGACGCAAAATTACCTCACGCGAAACGACGCGCGCGATTTCCAACGCGCCTACGATTTTCTCCTGCGCGTCCGCAACGAACTACATTTCAGCACCAAACATCCGACCGATACGCTCAGCCTCGACGCCCAGCCCCGCGTAGGCCTTGGGCTTGGTTATACCGCGAACAATACCCTGCAACGCGTCGAGCTGTTCATGCACGATTATTATCGTGCAGCGCAAAAGATCTATCGCGTTTCTAAAACCCTGGAAAGCCGGCTCGCGCTCTCGCTCGAAAAACCCGAAGGCTTGCGCGGCTCCTTCCGCGAGGTCCTGCGCTCGTACCGTTTTCAACGCAGCAAACGCCTCGACGGTTTCGTCCTGCGCGGTCGCGAACTCACCGCCGAAACACCCGAGGTTTTTAAAGAAGATCCCGCGCGGCTCATCCGTGTTTTCCGCCACTGCCAGCAGCTCGACGCCCTGCCCGATTTTGCGTTGCAAACGCTCATCCGTGAGTCGCTTCCGCTCATCACCGAACAGATCACCGAATCGGCCGATGCCAACACGAGTTTTAAAGCCATTCTCAGTGAAGCAGGCTCGGTGTATCCCATTCTGGAGCTCATGCACGAGTTGGGCGTGCTCGGTCGTTATATTCCCGAATTCGACGCCCTCACCTGCCTTGTCCAACACGAGTTTTATCATCGTTACACGGCCGACATTCACACGCTTCACGCCATCCGTGAACTCGACCGGATTTTCGCCGTCGCCGAACCGATGTGCGCGAAGTACCGCGAAGTGCTCCACGAAACGCCGGACCCGACGCTACTCTATTTGATTTTGCTTCTTCACGACATCGGCAAGGCCAAGGGCATCAAAGGCCACGCCGAGTTTGGAGTGGAAATCGCGCTCCCACTGCTCAAACGCCTTCAAATCGACCCGGCGAGTAGCGAAATCGTTACGTTTATCATCAAAAATCATCTCATTATGGCACGCTTTTGGCAGAGGCGGGATGTTGATGATCCGCAAACTGCCATCGCTTTCGCCGAACAGGTGGACTCCGCCGATAAATTGCGCTATCTCTATGTCCATACTTTTTGCGACGCACGCGGGACGTCCGCCGGCCTCTGGAACAGCTACAAAGACACTCTCCATTCCTCCCTCTTTCGCACGACTCTCGAACGTCTGATTCACGGTCAGGCCACCGAAACCCGGAATTCTGAACGCACCCAAATGAAGCACCAGGAACTGATCTCCAAGACCATCCCCGGCATCAGCCAAGACGAAATCACGGCGCATTTTAATCTACTGCCCGAGCGCTATTTCATCCACGCCGACACCTCCGAGGTCGCACTTCACATCCAGATGGTGAACAAACTTCTCCATTCGATCAGCACCGCGGATTCCGTCGGTTCGCTCAAACCCGTGATCGATTGGAAAGACGATCTCAACCGCAGCCTGACTGTCGTCAATGTCGTCACGTGGGATCGGGCCGGCCTTTTCTATAAACTCGCGGGCGCTTTCAGCGTCGCGGGCCTCAATATTCTCGGAGCCAAGGTCATTTCCCGTACCGACCATATCGCCATCGACACTTTCCACGTGGTCGAGCCCAACCGCGGCGTCGTGCAGAATCAGATCGCGATGGAAACTTTCGCCAAAACGATCGAGCAGGCCCTCGTCGCCAACAAAGACCTCTATCCCGAGATCATGGCGCAGGCCAACAAGTATACCAGCCGCTACACCACGACCCAGACGCCCGGCGAAACCCTCCACGGCTCCTTCCCACCCATCGTCGAGGTCTACCACGAACTCTCGATGAAACGAACCATCGTCGAGATCCAGGCGCACGACCAGATTGGCCTGCTCTACCTGCTCGCCAAGGCCATTTACGACCATGGCTTTGACATCACGTTCGCACGCATCGGCACGGAACGCGGCATCGCCATCGACACTTTCTACATCGAAAACGTGAATCGCGATGCCACGGAAGACACTTCCCGCCTTCACGCGTTGCGCGACGCTCTCACGACCATCGTCACTCCGGCGGTCGTCACCGCCGAAGCGGCACCGACCGCCGCCGGTAAGTAATTGCGCGACAGCCGAGGATCAATGCCGCGGTCCTGAAACCGCTTTGACCGTCGCCGTGGCGGACTTCAGACCTTCCGCTTCGACCACCAGACGGACGTCGCCGGGATTGCGTGGCGCTTGCACGATCACTTGTGCAAGACCGTTGAAGAGGTCGCGCTGAACCTGCGGCGCGGCTGTCGTCACGCGAAGAGTTCCCAACCGTTCCGATTGGGGCAAACGGCGGCGACCATCTTCGAAAGGCGTCACCAGCAATCGCACATGGTTTTCGCCAGCCACCAGCATCGTCGCATCGAGCTTGAGTGACGGTCCCACGAGGGTGGTATCGAGATCGCGCGCCATTTCGCGTCCATTCAGCCAAACGGTGGTCTTCGAACCCAGCGAGGGCAGAAACAGATCGAGCGTGGCGCCGGCTGTTAGTGACGATGTGGAGAAGTCGGCCGCCAATTCGTAGAGCTCGCCCGGTTTAGGCAGCGGCGCTTTCCAATCACCCAGAACCATTAGTGGCTTCAACTCCGTCGCCGCAGCCTCTTTTGTATTCGCAGCCACCATACAGCCGCGCCAGTGCGCGACCGGGGTAAAAGCATAGGTGGGATGATATTGATCGGGTTCGAGGCACGAAGGATCGCCGTTGCCTACACCAAGAATTTTACCACCAGTGATCGTGAATTTCGCTGGTAAACAGGCCGTGGGAACAACGCGCCCCTGCGCATCGCGCGCCTCAACGGCAAAGACCGTCGCATCGGTTCCGTCCGCGGTGATTGTCGTACGGTCGGGTGTCAGGACAAGTTGCGTCGCCGGACCAGTCGTTTCCACGCGGGCCGTTTCGACGAGTTTGCCCGCGCGATAACCACGAGCCTCGATGGTACCCGGCGCGTAGGCGACCGTCCATTCCACGCGGTCATTGCGCGGCATGGCTTTTTTGCCCAGCGAGGCGCCGTTGAGGAAAAGTTCGACCTCATCGTGATTCGTGTAGCAGCCGACCTTGATCGACTGACCTTCGCGCCCGGTCCAATTCCAATGCGGATAAATGTGCAGCACCGGACGGTCCGTCCACCAGGCCTGCAAATAATAAAAGCTGTCCTTCGCAAAGCCGCATGAATCGAGCAAACCGAACTGCGTGCTGTGCGTCGGATAAGCAAACGGCGTCGGTTCGCCGCGGTAGTCCAAACCAGTCCAATAGAACAAACCCGCCAGGTACGGACGCTCCGCGTAGTGCTTCCAGCCCTTGATGCAGTTGCCACCCGAGTCGCCGATCCCATCGGGATCGTGCGCAAGATGCCCACGCTTCCGGTCGGTAAAATAAACTCCGCGAGTGCACTGTGTCGTCGTTTCCTCCGTGCCGATGCCGGGCTGCTCGGGAAATTTCCTGTGCTGCTCATCCGTGCTGCCGTGGGTGTAATAATTGTAACCCATCACGTCGGCGGTGGTCGAACTCCCAGCGCCCCAACCACCGCTAATCGCCACAGTCGTCCGGCGTGTGGGATCGAGCCGCTGCGCGACGGCTTGCATACTGGCGGTGATGCGCGCCCCTTTTTCGTTGCCTTCAATCGCCCACTCCTCGTTGCCGACCGACCAGATGATTACGCTCGGATGATTGCGGTCGCGACGAATCATGGCCTCCAGCTGGCGCAATTGCTCCGGGCTTGGCCCCATCAACCGATTCTCGTCGATGACCAATACACCAAGCCGGTCGCAGGCGTCGAGAAACGCCGGCGAGGGTGGTTCGTGCGAGGTGCGAACGGCGTTGCAGCCCATCTCCTTCAAGCGACGCAGCCGAAACTCATGAAGCGCATCGGGCAGCGCCACCCCGACTCCCGCGTGGTCCTGGTGCAGGTTCACACCTTTGAGCAGAACGTGGTTTCCGTTTAGGAAGAAGCCTTGATTCGGGTCAAAACGCACGCTGCGAATCCCGAAAGGCGTTTCGTATCGGTCGACGATCTTTCCCTCCGAGCGCACGAGTGTGACCAGCCGGTAACGCGCCGGAATATCCACCGACCAAAGCCGGGGATTCGACACTTTCATGACCTGCGTCACCTCAGATTTTCCGCCGGCCGCCAAAGCACCCTCTTCGCTAACGCTTCGAGCGACTTCGCCGCCGTCTGGATCCTCAACAATTTGCTCAACGACAAATCTCGCTCCGCCGACACCGTCGTTCACGACCGTTACAGTCGCAGCAATCTCCGCCGAATCGCTCTGAAGTGTAGTCGCCACAAACGTTCCCCACATGGGCACGTGTAGCGGCGAGGTCTTCGTCAACCAAACGTGGCGGTAAATTCCCGCGCCTTCGTAGTACCAGCCTTCCTCCAGGGTGGCATCGGCACGAACTGTGATGACGTTTTCGCCGCCATAGTTCAAATAGTCGGTTAGATCGTAGCAAAATCCCGTCGAGGCGCTCGGCTGGCGACCGAGATAAAAGCCGTTCACCCAAACCACACTGTCGCGAAAGACGCCTTCAAACTCGATCGACACGCGCCGCCCCAAATCCGAAGCCGACACGTGAAAAGTCTTGCGATACCAACCGACGCTGCGCTCGGGGTACCTGCGGCCGATGGCTTTGTAGCCATGACTGTGACTTCCATCACCGGCAAAAGGCGCTTCCACCGCCCAATCGTGTGGTAGATCGAGCTGGCGCCAGGCGCGGTCGTCGAATTTCGGCGCCGCCGGACCATCACCGTAACCAGCCTTTGCGACATAAGAAAAATAACTGGTGGCATGATCGAAGTCCTTTGAGGTATCAAACGCGTGACCAAACGAAAAGCGCCAGTCAGCGTCGAAACTAAGCCGTTCGCGCGGCGAAGAGATTTCGGCTGCGGCAAACGAAGTCACACAAGCCACCGCAAAACACACGGCGGCGATCCAGGGGCGGAGTAACACGTTCATGCCTTCGCAGAAAATACTGAAATACTGCCGAGGCGAGATGATTTAACGTTAATTCACGCTTATTTTCGCCTTCTTCCGGCTTTTTGTGGCCCGCGTTCATTTCCGGATTGTCCACTTCACCTGCCCGGCAAGTGGATCGTTGCGCAAAGCAAATCCATTGGGCCCGCGTTCGATTTCGATGTTTTTCGTGGCACTCGTTGTCGGCAAATACACCAGCCCGCTAGCTGACTTTTTCGTTTCCGTCGCGTAGACGACAAGCTCCAGCTTCGACCAATCCATCTGGGCCGTCGATTGAGCCAGCGCGATGTGCGGAAGCACGGTGCCGTCACGCACCAAGATCACTGCGGCAACTTTCCCGGCTTCGATTCGGTGCCATCCGCGCTCGTACACGCGTCCGGTTTGGTAATCGATCCAGCGCCCCGAAGGCAGATACACTTCGCGCGCCTTTGCGCCTGGCTCGAACAGCGGCGCTACGTACAGACTCGACCCCAGCAGATAGGCATCATCGACCAACCACGCGCCAGGGTCATCGGGAAACTCGATAAATAATGCCCGCGTCATCGGCAGTCCACGCTCGGCGCTGTCCTTGGCCTGCGCGTAAACGTAGGGCATCAACCGATATTTCAGCTCCGTCGTGGCGCGGAAATCGTTCTCCAATTCCGTACCATATTCCCACGGCTCACGCGGCGGCGATCCATGACAACGGCTGTGCGAGGTCAACAGGCCGAAAGCCAACCAGCGACGATATAAATCTGGCGATGGCCGTCCGAAAAATCCCCCGATGTCGTGACTCCAAAACGAAAATCCGCACACACCGAGCGAAAGCCCGGCGCGCAACGTTCCCGCCATGGACGAATCGGTATTGTGCGCATCGCCACTCCAATGCAGCGGATAGCGCTGACTTCCCGCCCATCCAGCCCGCGCCCAGATGATATCTCCGCCCGTCGTGGAATGCGTGATCTCCGCCACCGTTTTTTGGTAACGGAGAGGATAAAGATTATGTTCATAGAAACCGGTTCGGCCCGACGCATAAAGTCCGCTCTCCGGCGCCGCTTCGCCAAAATCCACCTTGATCGCGCCAACGCCCATTTTCAGCAATCCCGCGATATTTTCCTGATACCATGCGACGGCCTCAGGATTCGAGAAATCGAGAATGGCGTCCTCCGTAGGCAGGCCGCCCTTCGCATCTTTTACGGCAAACCCGCGTGAGACGATTTCCGGGAAAAGCTGGTTTTGCGGAATAAAGTACGGCAGTTGCCAAAGCGACACGCGGAAGCCTTCCTGCTTCAAATCGGCAATCATCTTCAGCGGATCTTTGAAGCGCGTCGTGGAGAATTTGTAGTCGCATTGCCAATCCGTCTCGAACCAACCGGTATCGAGATGAATCACGTCGCACGGGATTTTGTGTTCCCGCAACTTCGCCGCCACCGCGCGCACTTCATCTTCGGCTTTGTAGGTGATCCGGCTCATCCATAGGCCAAACGACCACAACGGCGGCATCGCCGCGTGGCCTGTGAGTTCCGTGTAGGCACCGATGACCTCCTTCGGATTGCCCAGGAAAATAAATAAATCGAGTTCGTCATCGCCTATGGTCAGAGCGTTGCGCCCAGCATCCGTCGCTCCAAAATCGCAGGTGATCGGCGACGACGTGTGCATGAACATGCCATAACCACGGCTGCTCAGGAAAAATGGAACCGGTTTGTACATCTCGCGACTCTCCGCACCCAGTACGTCGTGCGACCAGAGCACCAGTTTCTGTCCACGCTTGTCAAAATTCGTGTACGATTCGCCGCCACCAAAAATCTTTTCGCCCGGTGCCAGCGAAAACACCGCCGCCACATTTCGTGAATAATCCTCAGCCCGACGTACGAACGAAAATGGCAGTTCGGCTTTCTCCGTTACGGTTTGCGTGAGCAAGCGTCCGGCCGCATCGCGAATCTCAATCCGCCAGGGTTTTTCGTTCAGCACGACCGAGCCCTTTGTACTCTTGAATTCCCAGCCGCCTTCGATCTTCGTGCGCGTCCACGAACCATCTGCCACCGGCTCACGCACAAGCATGAGTGAAGCCTCCTTGGTGGGACGGGGAGTGGCGCTTGTGGCCATGCGCAGGCGAATTGTACGCGGTGAAACAAACTCCAGCGAAAATGGCAGCGCTGGATCAACCGCGTAGGCGGTGCGCGGCCATTCGTTACCCTTGGGAAGTGGTTCGTAGGTGGAACTTGTATTGTTGAACGACATGCCCCACGTGTACGCCGAGCGTTTCCAGCCAAGCTTCCCCGCGCCGGTGGCCAGATCGAATTCCGCGACCCGCTCCGCCACAAAATACGTGTTGGCAAAATCGCGAAACGCCGCGCTCACATCGATCGGCGCGCTCAGTGTGCGTTGCGACGTGACATCGGCGACGCTTGATCCAGCCAGCCCTAGAAAAGCAAAGAATGCAGCCGCACAACCTCGGGGAGTTACTAAGTTCATCCGTTCAGCAAAAACCGTTGCTACCGAAGTCCAATCTTAAACTTCATTCGCCGATCGATCCAATCCATCGCTCGACAACGCACGCCGACTCCGACTACATCGACCGAATATTTGCCCCATGATCGATTTCCAAAAAATAAAAAACAAAGCCGTAACTTCCCCAAAGCTAATCGTCGCAACACTCATGCTCTGCAGCACCACTTTCTCTTTTGGCGCGGAATCAAAAGGCTCGTCGAATTTTCTCGATTGGGCACCGACTCCGCCGATGGGTTGGAATAGTTGGGACTGTTTTGCCACCACGGTCACCGAAGAACAAACCAAGGCCCAAGCCGACTTCATGGCCGCCAAGCTCAAGGCCCATGGTTGGCAGTACATCGTTGTCGATATCCAGTGGTATGAACCCAATGCGAAAAGCCACGACTACCGTAAAGACGCCGTCCTAACGATGGATGCGTACGGACGCCTGCAACCTGCGACGAACCGCTTTCCATCGGCCAAAAATGAAAACGGTTTCAAAAGCCTCGCCGCGTACGTGCACAGTCTCGGCCTGAAGTTCGGCATCCACCTCATGCGAGGCATCCCCAGACAGGCCGTTGAAAAAAATCTACCGATTCTCGGAACCAAATTCCACGCCCAAGACATCGCCGACCGCGTGCATATTTGTCCATGGAATCCGGACATGTACGGCGTCGATATGAGCAAGCCCGGCGCACAGGAATACTACGACTCTGTTTTCGCGCTTATAGCCGAATGGGGCGTCGACTACGTGAAAGTCGATGACCTAAGCCGTCCTTATTTTCAGAACAAACCCGAAGTCGAAGCGATCCGTCGCGCCATCGACAAAACCGGTCGTCCCATGGTGCTTAGCCTTTCGCCCGGGGCGACCGATATTAAAGCCGCCGATCACGTCACGAAACACGCCAACCTCTGGCGCATCAGCGACGACTTTTGGGACCGCTGGCTCGCGCTGCGCGAACAATTCTGGCGCCTAGCCCAGTGGAATCCCCATCGCCGCCCCGGCGCCTGGCCCGATGCCGACATGCTCCCGCTAGGCACACTCGTGCTCGGAGAACGAACCACCCGCTTTACCCCAGACGAGCAGATCACACTGATGACCCTTTGGTCGATCGCCCGCTCCCCGCTCATGCATGGCGGCGACATGACGAAGACCGATCCGGCGACGCTGGCGCTGCTCACCAACGACGAGGTTCTCGCCGTCAACCAGCGCAGCGCGCAGAACCGCCCGCTCTTCGACCGCGACGGCTTGATCGCGTGGACCGCCATCGATCCCGCCAATGGCGACACCTATCTCGCCGTCTTCAACGCTCGTGACCGCGTGCGACTCACCAAAGAAAATGCCCGTCAATTCAACGCCGACGTTTCAGCCGTCCCTGCCACTCACGCTCAAATCGACATCGACGTTCTTGATAGTCGCAAACTTTTCCTCGTCGCCGAACCGGTTGCCGAATCCGACGGCTTCACGCCCGTGTTCTGGCAGTTCCCACGCGTACTGCTGGCCGACGGAACCGAACAACTTATAACCGCCACGCCTTGGACACGCGCCGATGCCCAGTGGGACAGCGCCAAAGTACACAAAGACTCTGTGGGAAAACCAACCCGTCTGACCGCCCTCGCCTCCGCGGTCATTGAGTACGCACTGCCCCCTGGCGCACTGCGCTTCAAGGCCACCGCAGGCGTCGATGCCAATGGCAAAGCCGAAACCCTCGGCCACGTGCGCATTTTCACGGTCGTTTGCACTGAAACCAATGAAGACAAAAGTCCCGGCCTGCCGATCGAAGTTAAACTCGCCGAACTCGTCGGTACCGAATCCGCACAGGTTCGCGACCTCTGGTCCGGCACCGATCTTGGCGAATTCAAAGGTTCGTTCGCACCCGTCGTACCGTATCACGGGGCGAAACTCTTCCGGCTAAAACGCGCTGCAAAAAAATAGCCGTACGACGTGCTGCTCGCGCTCAACAAACCCTACGGCGTCCTCTCGCAGTTCACGCCCGAACCCGGTTCGAAATGGCGCACGCTCACGGAGTTCGGAATGCCGCCGCGCGTTTACCCAATCGGTCGCCTCGATGCCGATAGCGAGGGGTTGTTGCTGTTGACCGATGAAGCGCCACTCAACCAGCGCCTCCTCCATCCGCGCCACGGCCACCGGCGCGAATACTGGGTGCAAGTCGAACGTATTCCCACCGACAAGGCTCTTGCCAATCTCACCGCCGGACTTCGCGTCGGCGACCACGAGGCCTTGCCCTGCCGCGCCGCCCGCCTCGAACCAGCGCCAGAGGTTCCGCCGCGCGATCCTCCGATCCGCGTCCGCAAGACAGTCCCAGATTGCTGGATTTCCCTCGAAATCACCGAAGGTAAAAACCGCCAAGTCCGCCGCATGACCGCTGCCGTCGGCCACCCCACGCTGCGGCTCATTCGCGCGCGCATCGGTGAGCTCACGCTTTCCGATCTCGGCCTTTCTCCTGGACAGTGGCGCGAGTTGACGGCTTCCGAACGGCAACGCGTGTTCGAATAAGCTGAAGGGAACATGCGCTCTTTGGGTTTATTCTCTTCGTGAAACAATTCGTTCTGCCTGCCCTTTTCGTTTTCGGCACCGCCGTCTTGTCCGCTTCGCCAACACGTCAACTGGCACTCGACGAAATGATTGCCGCTGAGCGCGCCTTTGCCGCACTTGCCGCCAAAACCAATACCCGTGACGCCTTCCTCACCTATCTGGCCGACGATGCAATCATGTTCGCCAACGGCCCGCGCAAAGGAAAGGAACTCTACGCCGGGCGGCCCATCGACGAAAGTTTGCTCGCGTGGGGACCTGCTTTTGCCGACGTAGCCTCTTCCGGCGATTTCGGTTACGATACCGGACCCTATACTCACCGCCAAAAGCGCACCGACGAAAAACCTTCGCGACAAGGTCAATTCGTCACCGTATGGAAAAAACAGGCGTCAGGCGAATGGCGCGTTATTTTCGACACCGGCTATGGCCATCCGCTGTCAGAAAACGAAGCTGCACCGGAAGTCCAATATTCAACCATCATCTCGAAGCAAAATTCCCCGGTTCAGCCCAACGATTCCCGCATCGCGCTTCTCAATGCAGAAAACGCCTTTATCGATCGCTTGCGCAAGGACGGAGCGAGCGCGTATGACTCGGTTCTTTCCGCCGAAGCGCGTCGGCTGCATCACGGATCGCCGCCAGCGATTTCTCCAATCGCCATCCGGGCTCAGCTCGAAAAATTCTCCTCCAGCGAGATACTGAGCTATGAGCCGATCGCAGCGACCACCGCGAGCAGCGGCGACCTTGGCTACGCCTATGGCTGGGTAACGACGGAAAAATCCATAGCCGAGAAAACGGCATCGCAACGTTCCAACTACCTGCGCATTTGGAAACGCGAAAACGGCAAGGATTGGCGTCTTGTCCTCGAACTCACCGGACCGGGTTGACCAGATCGTTCCGCGCGCCACTTTGGCGTCATGCCAAATCCGCCCGCTGTCGTTTACGTCTACTCCGGTTGCAGCACTTGCCGCGACGCGCTGAAGTGGCTGAACGCTCACAAAATTGCTTTTACCGAAAAACCTATCCGCGAGACACCGCCAAGCGCGTCCGAGTTGAAACAGATGCTCGCGTTTCAAAACGGGAACCTCCGTCGTCTCTTCAATACTTCCGGCCTCGAATACCGCGCCCTCAAATTGAGCGACAAACTGCCGGCAATGAGCGAGGACGAAGCTCTTACTCTGCTCGAAAGTAACGGCAAACTCGTCAAGCGCCCTTTTGTCCTTGGCGAAAAGTTCGGCCTCGTCGGTTTTGATGAAGAAGCCTGGTCCAAGGTGTTCAAAACATGACCGAGGCGGACCTCGATGTTCTCTATCACGCGTTGCCTCCGCGTCCGACGCGCACTGGCCGCGTGGAGTCTCTTAACGTCCGGCCCGGTCCAGCCGGCGAACGTGAAGCGCGGGAAAAAATCCAGCTCGATCCAGCGCGCGGAGCCATTGGCGATCGCTGGGAGCGCAAAACCTGGCTCCATCTCCCCGATGGTCGTCCCGATCCCCGCGTGCAGCTTGCGCTCTGTAATACCAGTCTCCTCGCGCTCATGCAACAAGCCGCCGGAACACAGCATCACCCGGGCGACACCCTTTTCACAAACCTCGACCTATCGGTAAATCATCTGCCGGTCGGTTCACGGCTGCGAGCCGGTACGGCAATCATCGAAATCTCCGATGTTGAAAACGACGCCTGCGCCAAATTCGCCGCTCACTACGGCGACGTAATTTTCCAATGGATCCGCCGACCCGACAACCGCCCGCTCCGTTTGCGCGGATGTTTCGCCCGCGTGGTAGAATGCGGCGTGGTCAGCGTCGGCGATTTGGTACAACGTCTTTAAACAACCAAAGAAAAACCGCAGGGTGCAAAACACCGCTGCGGTTGAAAATCGTAGGAATCGCCCGGGATTATTTCTTCAGCGAAGCGCAGAAACGCGCGAGGCGCTCGACGCCACGCTTGAGCGTGTCGTCGCTCGTCGCATAGCTGAGGCGCAAGTAGCCCGGCGAACCGAAGGCGCTGCCAAAAACAGCTGCGACTTTTTCCTTTTCGAGGAGCTGATTGCAGAAGTCCTGATCCGAAAGACCGAAGCTCGAAATGTTCGGGAAGAGGTAAAATGCGCCCTGCGAGAGCACGCAGCTGATGCCGGGAATCTTATTGAGTTCGGCATGCAGGAATTTGCGGCGGCGATCGAAGGCCGTGAGCATTTCCTTGAGGGCGCCGGCGGTCTTTTCCTTTTCCGTGAGGGCCGCGAGAGCGCCGTACTGGGCAAAAGTCGTGGCGTTGCTCGACTGCTGGCTCTGGATTTCGGCGCAGGCTTTGGCGATAGGAGCTGGTGCGATCAAGGTGCCGAGACGCCAGCCAGTCATCGAGTAGGTCTTCGAGAAACCGGCGACCACGATCGTGCGGGCTTCAGCTTCCTTCGAGAGCGCGGCGACGCAAGTCGGCTTGAAGCCGTCGTACATGAGGTGCTCGTACATCTCGTCGGAGAGGATGTAGAGATTGTGCTTCACCGCCACGGCAACGATTTTCTCAAGCTGCTCGCGCGTATAAACCGCACCGGACGGATTCGAGGGCGAATTGAGGACCAGCATGCGGGTCTTCGGCGTGATCGCAGCCTCGAGAATTTCGGGCGTGAGAAGGAAGCCGGTCTTGTCGTCCGCGGCGACGAATTTCGGCGTGGCGCCCGCAAGCTTAACCATTTCAGGGTAACTAACCCAGTAAGGCGCGGGAATGATCACTTCGTCGCCAGGCGAACAAACAGCCATGATACCGAGATAGCAGGAAAACTTGCCGCCAGGCGAAACGACGACCTGCGAAGGAGCGACCTTCAGGCCGTACTCGGCGAGATAACGGTCGGCAATGGCCTGACGCAACGGATCGATGCCGGGCGTAGGCGCATATTTAGTCTTGCCGGATTTGAGAGCGGCGATGCATGCCTCCTTGATGTGTTCGGGCGTGTCGAAATCGGGTTCACCGGCGGCGAAATTGAGAACGTCTTCACCGGCGGCCTTGAGTGCCTTCGCTTTGGCGTCGACCGCGAGGGTTGGCGACGGCGCTATGTTCTTGGCCCAAACAGAGAGAGGAGGAGGTGTGCTCATGTAGGTTAGAAGGCGGACGACTAAACGGTTGACGCAAACAAAAGCAAGCGCGCCTTTGCGGGCGCGCTTGCAGGAAGGAAGAGGGGGTTGGCTCCGGCCGTGCCGGGCTCCGAAAGGTTATTTTTTGCCCGCCTTTTTGGCTGCTTTGGCTTCGAGGCAGTCGATCGCGACGCGCAGGAGTTCGCCGACACTGACCTTCTTCTTGCGCGAGACCTTGGTTAGCTTGGTTTTCTGATCGAGCGGCAGCCGAACCGAGATCTGACGGTGTTCCTCGGCAGAGGATTCAAAGACGTCGTAGTCAAATTCGCCAATAGCGAGGCGCACCACTTCGCTCGCGGATTTTAGGCCGAGGCGTTTCTGATGGGCACCTAGTTTCCCGATGAGGGAAACGGGAAGGTCAAACGTGAGCGGTGACGGGGCATTAGGACTTTTCTTAGCCATAGCTTTGCTGGTTACACGACCAATGGGTTTTTCTCGCAGTTCCAAAAGTGGCTCCCGTAGGAGGAATGATGAAAACTATTCAGAACCTGCGGCGGTCTGCAACCAGAATCTCACTACAAATTCAGGGCATCACACGTATTCAAGAAAGCCCTTCAATCGGGCGAAACCAGCCAAAAGACACCAGCATTACCTCTGAAACAAAACCATTACCAATGGAAACCTATTGGGTAACCAAACGCAGTCGTTCTGGCGCAGGCGGCTGGATCGTCTCGCTCAAGCTTTCCGGCGCGAACAATACGGGAAGCAGGTCAAGATTGAGCGCGGCGCGAGCGATAACCAAACGGGTTTTATTGCGCGTCTCGTCGTTGCGCACGTCAACGCTTTTGGGGATCCATTGGTCGTCGACCTTCTTCAGATCGAGAATAGTGATGGACTTCAGCAGGGCATCCTTGTCGCCGATTTGTTCGGCCTGCACCAATGCCTTGAACTGAGTGTCGAGGTAGACGCGCACACCGCAAAGTTGCGGACGCTGCGCAGTGACCTCAGCCGGTGGATACAAAAGAAACACATGCGCCGGGCGCCCGCGCACACGGGCGAGTCCTTCAAAAACAAAATCGTTCCAAAACAAAAAAGACATTTGCAGGTCGAAGGCCGTCAGGTCCGTGGCGGCAAGCGGTTCAAACAGCCCGTGGATGCCGAGCGGTTCGGCCGACTTGCCGATCTGACCAGCTTGCCAGCGCCAGAGGGCGCTTTGTGGACCATTTTGCACCAGCAGGCGCACTTTTTGAGCAGCATCGTTTGGCCAGAGTTCGACCCGCCAAATCGGGCCTTTTTCGTTGCGACCGATCCAGAGTCGAGCCGGTACCATTTTACCCTCGCCGCGGCGCGGCATGACTTGCAGTGCAACTTCCCAATACATGTCACTGGGCAAACCGGTCTGGCGAAAATCCTCGAGAATGCGCCGGCCTTCGGCCTGATCGGGTTTGCCAAATTGCAGGTAATTGTTCGCGGGCGGACGATAAATTTTCTCCTGAGCGAACGCGGCGAGCGTAGCCATAACAAAAAAGAAAAGGCAGGCGGCTTTCGCCACCTGCCTTATGAAAAACGTCGAACGTGCAGCCCGCGTGTGCACGGCGTTGAAATTATTTACCCGCGGGAGCCGGTGCCTCAGGGGCAGGTGTCGCGGCCGGGGCGGCGGCGGGAGCAGCAGGCGCCACGATGGTCGGAAGAGCCTCGCCTGTGCCGCCGACGTGCTTGTGCTTGTAAACTTGTGCAAGATAGAGGCCGAAGCTGATGACGAAGAAAGCGATTGCGGCATTGATCGTCGATTTCGAGAGGACGTTGCCCGTGTCGGCGCCAAAGGCTGCCTCGGCCACGCCGCCGCCCATCGCAGCGCCCATGCCGCCGTCCTTCGACTTTTGCATGAGGACAACGAGGACTAAAAACAAGGAAACGAGGATAAGGGCGAAGGTGAAGACGCCGATCAAAATGCTCAGAAAGGTCATGTGAAAGGGTTCAACAGAGCCGTCCCGCGTGGGATTTGTCAACGTTGAGTTATAGGGACTTTACAGGATACGAAAAGCCCTCGGCCGGCGGGCCCGCCGCTCGTCGTTCAAATCTGATAATCCTTGGGACTGTCGTGATCCCCGGCCGGTGCGTTAAACGGGGCGTTGGTGGCACTTTCCTTCTTGGCGCGATCGTAAAAGATACGGACCTCCGCCTTCTTGGTTTGCAAGAGATGAGAAGCGCGCAACAAAGCCTTCTTGGTGCTGGCGGTCAGGTTCGCCTCGGCGGGGAAAATGTTGTCCGCGCCAATTTTTTCGTACGTGCCGCTAGCACGCAAAACGGCTTCCACGTCGGGGTTGATTCCGCTCACGATAAGAAAACGCCCGCTCTTGGTCAGGTAGTCGTGAAGTTCGAGCAACGACATGACCGAGGTGGCGTCGAGATGGCGCGCGTTTTTCATGCGCAGGATGATGACGCGGATTTTATCGTCATTCGAAAGCAATCGTACCTGTTCCTGGAACAAATCGGCTGCGCCAAAAAACAATTCGCCTTCCACGTGCACAATCGAGATCGCGCTGTTTCGGCGCTGTGCCTTGTCCTCGAGTTCGGACAAATTTCCCGCTGCGTCGAAACCGTATTCGACGAGCGACGGCGCGCTAGCCTTGCGCAAAAAGAGCGCAAGCGACGCGCCGATGCCGACGTAAATAGCTGAGTCGAGCTTGAGGAAAAACGCGGCGGCAAGCGTGACCATGAGCACAATCGCGTCGGAACGCGTCGCGCGCCAGGCAATGCGGAGTTGCTCGGGGTTGAGCAGTTTCACCCCGATGCGAATCAGATGGGCCGCAAGGCACGGAACCGGGATGTCGTTGATCAAACCGGTGACGAAAAAAAGGCCGATGAGCACAATGCCGCTGCTAAGCAACGAGGAAACCTGCGTGCGGCCTCCGCTTTGCAAGTTTGCGCCGCTGCGGGCAAAGGAGGCCGAACCGGGCATCGCGCCGAATGCGCTATTGGAAAGGTTCGCCAGACCCATGGCGATAAGTTCCTGGTTCGGGTCCACGCGCTGGCCCGATTTAGCGGCGAGACTTTTACCGAGGGAAACCGCCTCCAGCATGCCAAGGATCGACACCGCGAGCGCCGTGCTGAGCAAGGCGGGGATCGAGTCGAGTTGCGCGCTGCCAAACCTAATGCCCAGAAAAGACGGCAGCGCCGCCGAAAGTGCGCCTTCGTCGCGAATCGTGTGGATGCCGAGGTGCGCAAGACCCGCCCATTTTGAAATCAGGGCGAGCGAGACGAGCACCACCAACTCCACCGGAATTTTCGGCAGGAAACGCTCGACGACATAGAAAAGCACCAGCGTCAGCACTCCCATCAGCGCCGCATACATGTTCAAATCGAGCGTCACCACATGGCCCAGCGCATGCCACAGATTTTGCAGAAAGTTGCCGTGACCCGAGGCCTCAATCCCCAACAGGTTCGAGAATTGACCCGCCGCCAGCAGCAGGCCGATCGCGGTGCTGTAGGCGATGATGACCGAACGGGAGATGAACTGGGTCAATTTTCCCAACTGCGTGAGCCCGGCCGCCAATTGAAACGAACCAATTAACAATGCTAACAACAACGCGATCTCGGCCGGTTCCAGCGAACCGCCCTTGAACGAAAAAATCGTCGCCGCCAGGATGATGCTCATCGAGTTCGTCGGCCCAAACACAAGATGGTGCGACGAGGTGAAGAGCGCGTAGACGAAACCGCCCACCACCACCGACATGATCACCATGAGCGGCGGCAATCCTGCGATCAGCGCAAAACCGATCGCCTGCGGGATCGAGACGAGCGAAACCGTGGCGCCCGCCAGGAGATCGGCGCGAAATTTTCCGCGGTTGTACGCCCGCAACTCGTCGGCCAGGGGAAAACGCCCGCGCAGCCAGCGCCGCGAAAAACGCCGGAGGTCCTGCGCGGTGTCAGCGGCGTTTTCGTTCCCTGCCATCGAGTGGTTTCAATTGGTTAGGCTTCGACCCCGAGTTTTTCCAGGATGCGCTGAAGGTCTTCGTTGCCGGCGTACTCGATGACGATCTTGCCGCGCTTGGGCGTATGTTTGACGGCCACGCGCGCTCCCAGGTGTGAAGTGAGTTTTTTCTCGATGCTGGCAACGGCTGCCTGCTCCATGGGGGGAGCGGAACGGCTCGAACCGGCCGCTGGCGTGGCAGTCGGGGCGATCTTGTGGGAGGCGACGAGTTTTTCCGTCGCGCGCACACTCAGACCTTCCTCGATGATGCGGCGGCCAAGCACAGCCCGGCGCGGCGTGTCGTCAACACCAAGCAAAACTTTCGCGTGTCCCACGGAGAGCAGGCCTTTCGAAAGATAGCCTTGGAGCTCGGCGTCGAGCGAAAGCAAGCGCAGCGAGTTGGCCACGGAAGCGCGGCCCTTCCCCACCCGCTCGGCGGCGGATTCCTGCGTGAGGTCGAAATCGCGGATCAACGAAGCGTAACCATAAGCTTCTTCCACGGGGTTGAGTCCTTCGCGCTGCAAATTCTCGATCAACCCGAGCGCCGCGGACGAGGCATTGCTCGCCTCAACCAAGCGCGCCGGGATGTTCTTGATCTTGAGCATCTGGAAGGCGCGCCAACGGCGTTCGCCCGCGATGAGTTGGTATTTGTCAGCGTGTTTGCGCACGACGATCGGTTGCAACAAGCCCTCGGAACGAATGCTCTCGGCGAGTTCGCTGAGTTGCTCCGGCGAGATTTCGCGCCGCGCCTGGTAAGGGCTCGGCTCGACGAGATGGACGGGGATTTCCTGGAATCCCGGGGCGCCGGCGGGTGCCGGAGCGGAAGCGGCGGGAAGCACCGGAGCCGCCGCCGGAGTTTTGGCGGTGGCTTCAGGTTTTGCTGAGGCGGGTGTGGCGGCGGCGATGAGTCCGCCGAGTCCGCGACCGAGTCGTGATTTTGGAGCAGCCATGTTGGTGTATTATTTTCCGCCAGGGATGAAAAGGGACTGTCCCGCCTGGATTTTGGAGGGATCGGTGAGTTTGTTGGCGTTGACGATATCCTGTGGTTTGGCGCCGGTCTTGCGCGCGATGATCGCGAGGGTGTCGCCTTTCTGCACAGTATAATTGATTCCCTCCTTCGGAAAGTCGTCCGAGAAAGACGCCGCCGGTGCGGTGTGCGTGGTGGCTGGAGGACGCGACCCGCGGGCATTGGCCAGCGATTCGAGGGCCGCGTTCATCTGGTTCGCGAGCTTTTCCATCTGCACACTGACTTGTTGGAGCGTTTCTTGTTTCGTACTCGCAGCGGTGGATTTGATCGAGCGGTTAAGGTCGGCCACGGCCTCGTTGAGCTGCGCAAGTGTCACGTAGTTGCTGGCGGCTTTGCCGTGGAGTTCGCCGTTTTGGGTTTCCAGCTGCTCGATGCGCAGCTGAAGTTCGTTGATCCGCTGTTTGAGACCGCGGACGTCTTCGCTGAGATTGGCGAGTTCGGTGGAAAGGGATTGGGAAGATTGGGCTGGCAGCCTATTCGCACCGAAGACGGCGAACACAAAAGCGGTGGCACACAACATGACTTTGATCATACGGGGAACAAGTTGTGGAAATTCCGACGGGAAAACAAGCGGCATGAATAAGGCGTTTGCGGCACGTGCGGAGGCCCGTCGCGTTTTCGGAAATGCCTGCCGCGAGGCCGCACCAACCGCCAGCGACTAATTTTCACAATTTCTTAAACGTATCGGAGCTGCGCGCAGCTCGTTTTCATGTAACATGATGACGCTTTTCGATTAGACATTGTTGATAACAAAGCCATAACACCGTCATTCACATGCCTACGAATCCCCTGCGCAGGAAAGCAGCCCTGATTTTTTCGATGGCGTTTGTGCTCGTGGTCGCTTTCGGGGTGATCATTTCCCAGCAATCGATTCAGGACCAACTCGGTGAAACCTATTACGTCCTTTGTCTCGCGTTGATCGGCTGTATCTTGCTCGTTCTCGCGACCTACGTCTGGGATCGAAACTTGGTGAAGCAGTTGCGCGAACTCGGTACGACCGCCCGGACCAAAACCGCCATACCGAGCGACGTCGACACCGTTCCCCCACTCGATCTTCCTTCCTTGGAGGAAGGTCACGACGAAGTGATCGGCCTCGCCCGCCAGATCGAACGCATGGCTCAGTCCCTTCAGCGCGTCGAAGCCAGTTACCGTGCCATCGTCGAGGACCAAATGGATCTCATTTGCCGCTATCGGGCCGATGGAAAACTCACTTTCGCCAACGGGGCTTACACTCGTTTCTTCGGCAAAAAACGCCAGGAACTGCTCGGCAAGCCCTTCATCCTGCATGAACTCGGTTTTCCGCCGCGCGACTTTCAAGGCAAGCTTCCCGAGACCACCACGTTCGAGCACGAACTTCTTTCGGCCGAAGGGAAACATATCACGCACAACTGGACCCACCGCGCGATCAAGGACACCGATGGCAACATCATGGAGTACCAAGCGGTCGGGCATGACATCACGGTCCGGAAAGAGGCGGAAGCCGCTCTCACCAAAGCCAAGGAAGCCGCCGAAGCCGCCGATAAAGCTAAAAGCGAATTTCTCGCCGTCGTTTCCCACGAAATTCGCACGCCGATCAATGGCGTAATCGGCTTCACCAAATTGCTTCGCGAAACGCCTCTTTCTTCCGAGCAACGCGGCTTCGTCGATATGATTGGCAGCAGCGGCCTCACGCTTGAAGCCCTCATCAGCGACATTCTCGACATGTCCAAAATCGAGGCGGGCAAAATCGACATCGACCACGCGCCTTTCGCCCTTCGCCGCTGCGTCGAGGAAGTTGTCACGTTCTTCACCCCGAAAGCCCGCGCCGCCGGTCTCACCCTCGAGGCCAAAATCGACGACGATGTTCCTGCTCTCGTCAACGGCGACGTCAACCGCCTCCGCCAGATTCTCGTCAATCTCATCGGCAACGGCATCAAATTCACCGAACGCGGCGGTGTCACGGTCAACCTCTCCTGCGGACGCGGCGACATGGTTGAAGGCCAGAACCGTCGCGAACTACGCCTATTTTTCGCGGTGACCGACACCGGTATTGGCATCCCGCCTGAAAAGATGAACCAGCTCTTCCGCCCCTTCAGCCAAGTCGACACCTCCGCCACGAGGCGCCGCGGCGGCACCGGACTCGGCCTTATTATTTCAAAGCGCCTCTGCGAATTGATGGGCGGTGCGATCTCCGTCGAAAGCGAAGCCTCCAAGGGTTCCACCTTCCGTTTTACGCTCCGCACCGACTACGAGCGCACGGGTGAAACCAACGCCGCCGTCGCCGCCAACCCCGGCAACACCCTCGCCCCTAGTTTCCAGAGACCGGCCACGGCGTAAGGTGATTCCCCGCGATGCAGGAGCGTAAAGACACTCCGGTCGCCGCATTGTGGTGCGCCGCTTATGCAGGCGATTTAGAAATCGTACGCCACTTGATTATGGAAGGTGTTGACGTGAACGTTTGGGACAAGTTTGGCCGTAATGCCCTGATCTTCGCGTGCCAGGCCGGACATATGCCGGTCGTCAAAATACTGATTAGAGCTGGCGCCTGGATAGACCCTTTTGAGGATTACGACGGATATATGACGCCACTTATGTCAGCCGCGCAAAACGGCCATCTTGATATCGTCGAATATCTCTTAGATCAGGGTGCCGATCCCACGCGACATGGCGGCACTGCCCAAATGACCGCTGAAAACTACGCGCGAGTCGATAGTCCGCAGGAGCAATTTCTCGCCGCGCTTTTGAAAAGAGCTGAAGACGATTGGCGAAGGAAACACTCTCTGTGAATTTATGCCTCACGGCGTGGGCTTGTCCACCATCTGCATGATCGGCAGGCGCATTTCGAAAATTGCGCCGCCCTCCGAACCGTTGCGCACACTCACCTTGCCGCCGTGGGCTTCGACGATGGCACGGACCAAACTCAGTCCCAGGCCTAAACCGCTTTGCGAACGGCTCTGGTCGCCGCGGTAAAGGCGTTCCCAAATGCGCGGCTGCTCGGCTTCCGGCACGCCGGGCCCCGTATCGCGCACAGCGAGCACTGCTTCATCCGTATGCTGCGACAAACTTAACGAAACACTGCCGCCTTCCGGCGTGTACTTTATCGCATTGTCGATCAAGTTGGCCACCGCTTGCCGAACTCTTACCAAATCGACAACAACCGGTACGCCGGCGCCTTCTTCAAAGTTCAATTTAAGCTGTTTTGCCTCGGCCACATCCGAATAAAGTTCCACGGCCTGCCCGACGAGTAACCGCAGATCGGTCTGCTCTTTATTCAGGCGCAACATGCCGGCCTCCGCCTCGGAAATTTCCATCAAGGCGCGCAACAGCCGCAGCACTTCGTCGGACCGCTCCACGCAATCGGCCAGTGCATCGCGCGCGTTTTTCTCTATTCCCGGCAGGCTCAATGCCAGCTCCGCAGTGCCGCGCATGCTCGTCAACGGCGTGCGCAAATCATGGGCGACATTGTCGAGGGCTTCGCGCATCGCGCGGAGGAGCGCCGCGTTTTTGTCCAGCACGTTGTTAAAATAACGCACCAACTCCGCGATATCGTCGTCGCGCTTCGGCTCGGGCACGCGGACATCCAGCGCGCCTGTATTGATGATGCGTCGGGCTGTTTCGACCACCTGCCGCAGTGGTCTGGTCGCCCGTCGCGCCGCCAGAACCGAGACAGCAAAACCCACCAAAATCGCCGCGCTCGCAACCCACATAAAGATGCGGCGCAAGGGTTCCAAGAGCGTCGCACGATTGTCCGTGGTACGACCGACCTGGAGCAGAAGCCCGTTCGATAGCTGGGCCGAGACCACGACAAGGTCGCGCTGTTCGTCGCGCGGCACGCGCACGCCATAGATTTTCCGGATCGTCCAGCCACCCCAACCATCCGGTATCGCCACCCGTCTTTCGTCCTGATCGATCCAGTCGGGCGGCACGCGTCCCCAAACTATGTCTCCGTTCGGGGCAAGCATGCGTGCATAAGTGGAGCGCACATGCGGCGCGTCACTATCGTCGTCAATGCGCTGATCCAGTCCGCGCACGCCTCTCGCCTCGAAAATGTCGGCGTACTGCTGAAGGCGCAGCCGCAAGGCCTCGATTTCGCGCGTTTCCAATTGTTGCCCGAGCAGAAAATACAGCAGCGCAAAAATCGCCGTGAAGCCCGCGGCGAACAACACGGTGAACCAAAGGCTCAGCCGCAGCGCGACAGATCGGCGCAAGTGATTAATTTTGCCCGTGAATGACATAGCCGACGCCGCGGACCGTTTCGATACGCGTCTTTTCCGGATCAATTTTATTGCGCAGCCGGTGCATGAGCACGTCGACCACGTTGGTCTGCGGATCGAAACTGTAATCCCAGACGTGCTCCAAGATCATGGTTTTGGTCACGGCCCGCTCCGGATGACGCATGAGGTATTCAAGCAAGGAAAACTCTCGTGGTTGCAACTCCACCGTACGGCCACCCACGCTCACCGAGCGTGCCACGAGATCCATTTCCACGTCGCCGACCTTGAGTCGCGTCGCTTCCGGCACCCGCGTCGAGCGTCGGATCAGGGCCTGGAGTCTGGCAGATAGTTCGGCAAACGCGAAGGGCTTGGTCAGGTAATCGTCGCCGCCGGCCTGGAGTCCCGCGATCCGGTCCTGCACATTCGAACGCGCGCTGAGGAAAAGCACCGGCAGGGCGGCGCGGTTCGCCCGAATGCGTTTCACCAAACTCAGCCCGTCCAGCCCCGGCAACATCACGTCGACGACGGCCGCGTCATAGGGCGTGGTGGTGGTGAGTGCGAGACCGGTGTCGCCATCGGGAGCGTGATCGACGGCGTAACCTTCCTGCTTGAGTCCTTTGACTACAAACGAGGCGATTTTGGCATCATCTTCGACAACGAGAATTCTCACAGGATGAAAATTTGCGGAGGAAACCGGGTTAATAAACCTAAAAATGGGAACTCATCGCAAGCAAACCGCGCTTGGTCAGGTTCGGCTTTGGTCGAGCCTGCCTGACCGATCGACGTTCCAGACCAAGCAATGCCGAACCGGCCGGAGCAAGCTCCGACCGTGCCCTTCAGGAAGAAAAAGCGCCCCGGAATTTCGTCCGGGGCGCCGTCCTATGCGTTAGTTTAGGTTTTTTGTTTTAGTTTATGACGGGCAAGGCGTGTTCACAGTGCCGCCTTACTCGCCAGATTCGTCGACCACGATGTAACGCGTGCCACGCGGGTTCCAGACCCTGAGGAGCGTTTTGGGTGTTTCTGTTTTCTCGGTCAGTTTGATGGCATCTTCAGCCGAGCGAACAGGCTTGTGATTGATTTCCTGGATTACGTCACCGGGCTGCAGACCGGCGGCCGCGGCAGCAGAAGAAGGATCGACCTCGGTAACGATTGCACCACGTACCTTGGCCGGGATGTCAAATTCCCCACGCATCCCCTGATCTAGATCGGCAACACCAACCCCATTCAGTGTGCCTTCATCTTCTTCGCTGCCGGGCGCCGTCTTACCCTTGGAAATTTTTTCTCCCGGCATATCGCCCACTTTCACTTTGATTTCCATCGTCTTGCCTTCACGCAGCACCTGCAAATTCGCATCTGCGCCAGGTGCAATGGTTGCCACTGCAAATTTCAAGCTGCGGCCGTCGGCAACTTTCTTGCCATTAATTTGAGTGACAACGTCACCGCTCTTGACGCCCGCCTTTTCCGCCGGGCTTCCAGCCACCACTTCGCTGACCAATGCACCGCTTTTGGCTTTCAACTTGAAGCTATCGACAAGCTCCGGTGTGAGGTCCTGCAAGCCCACGCCCAAATAACCGCGAACGATTTTGCCGCCACTCACCAGCTGCTCCATTACGCTGCGAGCCCAATTGGCTGGAATCGCAAAGCCAATGCCTTGAAATCCGCCCGATCGGCTGAGGATGGCTGTGTTAATGCCAACCAATCGTCCCTGTACGTCGACAAGCGCACCACCGGAATTGCCGGGGTTGATCGCTGCGTCCGTCTGGATGAAATTCTGATAGGTCAGCCCAAGTTCTTCCTGCGCACGGCCAAGACCACTGACCATGCCGCTGGTCACCGTCTGGCCGATGCCGAAAGGGTTGCCGATTGCGAGCACGCGATCACCCACCTCGATCTTTTCGCTATCGCTAAACGTGATCGCGGGCAGGTCTTTGGCTTCGATTTTGATCACAGCGAGGTCGGACTTGTCATCCGTACCAATCACTTTGGCCGTTTGCTCACGCCCGTCTGCAAGCGTGACCTTGATCACGTCCGCGCCGTTTACCACATGGTAGTTGGTTAGAATGTAACCATCGGTGCTCACAATCACGCCGGACCCAAGACCCTGCTGTTGGGGAATGCGATTCATCCGGTTCCGGCCGCGACCGCCACCGTTGCCATTTCCGCCGAAGGGATCGCCAAAGAAGTGGCGGAACATGGGATCATCGAAAAAGGGATTCATTTCCTGCATCGGCACGTTTTTCGCACGTTCCGTGACGAGAACTTTCACGACGCTGGGCGCCACGCGTTTCACCACGGGGGAGAAGCTGGCGACCTCGATCTTGTCGGAGCGCACGATGGCTTGCTCGTCGACTTTGACCGAAACTTTGGACTGCTCGCCAAACGCGGCGCCGGACAAAGCCAAGCCTCCCGCGGCGAGAATTGCGCCGCTGAGCAACCAGGAAAAGCGATGTTGGAAGAAAAAGCTTAGTGATTTCATGATGGATAAAATGTCTTGTTGTGCCGGTAAGATCGCACACTCCCTTTTCCACAGCCTTTCTCGATCCTTACATTTTTGAAAGATTGGCCCTTTTCATCGCACCCCAGTGCCGAATAGCCACGCTCCCACCCCTCTCTGCCGCCAAACGTCCCCGAACATTTGTCATCTATTAAATGACAACGGCCCGGGGGAACCTCCACCCTCTCGTCGGTGAGTAAAGATTAAACCATCACCCAGAGTTTGTCATTTATTAGACTACAAACTGTTTGCTTGGTACAATTTTCCCCAGGCCTTTGAACGGGTTTTGCGGGCAGGCTAATAGAGGGTTCACGCCGACTGCGGAGGTTAAGCATGGGCAAACGCGGCGCTTTCCTTTTCGGGAAACATGGGCATCTTCCCTCTGGCGGCATCATGCCGCGCTAGTATGAGCAAGATTATCCGATTCGATTCCAGCGCAGCCGCGCAACCCGAGCCCGCTCCTGATTTTTCCGCGCTTATCAGCGAATTTCAGCACGCCAGCGGCAGCGTTCTTGCCCCAATTTCGCGCGACGAGCGCCCGCTCTATGGCCAGACGGTTTACATCGCCAATTGCTCGCTCGACACGCGGTTTGGCCCTTTCCACGCGTATATTTTTCAGTGCATTATCGACAAGCACTACATCATCGCTCTCGCGTACGGCGATATCGTCAACTCCAAGCTTCTCTACACCCGGCTGCATTCTTCCTGCGTCACGAGCGAAACGCTCCGGGGCTGCGACTGCGACTGTGTGCAGCAACTTGAAGGCGCTTTCAAAGTCATCTCGGAAAAAGGCCACGGCATCCTTTTCTACCTGATGCAGGAAGGACGCGGCGTCGGGTATGCAGCCAAGGCACGCGATCGTATGCTAGTGCAGGCTTCGCTCGACCAGTTGTCGACCTTCCAGGCTTACGCCGCGATGGGACTGAAAAAGGACCACCGCAATTACGACAACATTTCGCAAATCTGCTATCTCCTCGGGATCAAGGCGTCCTTCGTGGTGCTCACGAATAATCCTGAAAAAGTCGACGCGCTCAGGGCCCAGGGACTGCATGTCGCCCGCACCGAACCGCTCGAATTCGAACCTTCGCCCTTCAACCTGGCCTACCTCACGTCCAAGGCCGCCGGCGGCCACATTCTCACGCGTCCCGCCGAATCGACGCTCAAGCGCGCCCTGCCACCCGAACCAGTCATTCCCTTCAAACCCTTTGCACTGCCCGCGGCCCGCCGGTTTATTTATTCGGCAAACTATTTTCTACCGGTAAAACCGGTGGACAACGACATCCTCCTCACCGAGGAACAGTTCAAGGAACTTTTCAAAAAGAAATCGATCGACCGTTACATGGCCGGTCCCAAGCCGCTGGTGCTCGGCTACCAGTTGATCCGCGACAATCGGTTTTTCGTCAAAATCGCCCCGGACAACTTGAACGCTTTCAAGCACGGGAATCCGCACGACCCGATCCTCGACCTGCTCACGACGCCGTATTGGTTTCGTGTCCACGTTTACTACGACATTGTAACGTCGCAGGAGTTCGTCGTTCTCACTCACGGCAAGCCCCGCGCCTTCGACATACCGGTCGTGCGTCTGCACAGCGAATCGCTTTTCAACCGTTTCCCCCTGCGCAGCGTCGACAACCGCGACAAGTTCAAGAAATCCGTCAAACACATCGTCACCTACGGCGTGGGAGCCATCATGCTTTTGTATTACGATGGGCGCGGAGCCGGCTTCGGCGCGTACGCCACCGACTTGATGATGATGGAAACCGCCCAGGCCGGAACCAGCGACGAGGCCTACCAAAAAATCGGCGTCGGTTACGACAGCCGCGACTACGAGGCTTCGATGCTTCTCCTGCGTCATCACATACCCAATGAAAAGATACAAATGGTGATGAATTCCCCCGCGAGTCTGGTGAAAAAGAAGGAATACTCCTCCGCGCTCAACAACCACCACATCGACGTCGAAAAATGGATCTTCCTCGACGATTCGTCGCTGAGTGAATGAGATCAGCCGCTGCTGGCTAACTAGTTTACCACCGCCAAAAGTTCAATACCCCACCCCGATGAGAATGCAGTCCCGTTTGTTCACCGTTCTAGGCCTTTTCATTGCTCTTTTCGTGGAATCCCACGCAGGAACCGTTGACGATTCTGCCGCTCTTTTTGGAAATCGTCTCGAAGAAGTCCGTTTGGCTTTGGCCGATCTGCCGGTCTCCATTGAGACACGCCAAACAGCTCCTTCCGAGGGCCTGCGCGTGTACGCCGACCGACGCGTGAACGAGGAATTTAACCGCGGCTTTGTCGTGGTGATCGCCACCCAACCGCGCGGCTGGAGAATCAGCATGAACCCGCAGTCCCTTGCGTCTCCAGAATATGTGCGCGTTCTCGGCGATCGCATGGCAGCCGATTTCAAGCGTGGTCGCTACGTCGAGGGAGCAACGCAGCTCGCCACGTCGCTCAACCAACTTACGCTTTCAAGGGCCGTTCCATCGTCGGAGGTCGCAAAAGCTCCCGTCTACGTCCCACAGCCACCCAAACCAGTCGTCACCTACCCGCCAGTACGACCGCCGGTTCAACCTTCCCCGTGGGGAGCGTTTTTTTTCGTAGTGTTTTTCGGCATTCTCGCGATAGGGATGATGGTGTTCTTTCGATATAAGATGCGGAAGTTCGATCTAGTCAGCCCGCCCAGCAGTCCGGAAGACGCTCGCCGTATCTTCGATGCATACACGCCGGCGCAGCGCGCACGCCTTGCGTCCCGTAACGCCCCGCATGCGGCTGGCGACCCCGTCAACGACCCAATGGCTTTCGCGCTGATGATGTACGTCGTACAACAAGACAGCATGTCGCATATCACTTCAAACTCATCGCCGCTTGATGTAACAACTCCAACGGTCCCACCCTCGTTTGATAGCGGCAGCTCCTCCATTTCCTCGTCGATATCGACAAGCAGCAGCGACTCCTCCGGCGCGAGCGGCAGCTGGTGAAAAACTTCCGGTGACTGCCGTTCCCCAATCCGCCGATCCGTTCGGCCACAGCCTTCTAGCACGCCGTCTGGAGCAAATTCCCGCGACGCTCGCCGCCATGTTGGAGCGCGGTCCGGCCCCGTTAAAAATGGCCACGCTGGCATCTGGACGCTTCATCATCACCGGCACCGGCAGCTCCGAGGCTCATGCCCGCTACCTCACGATGCTGCTCAATCTTCACACCGGCCGTTCCGCTGCCTATTTACCGCTGTCCGGTTTTACCGCCCAACATAAAAGCGCGTTTGCCGGCAAAACCCTCGTTGTCTTCAGCCAGGGTCTCTCCCCCAACGCCCAACTTTCCTTTCGCCGGCGTAGTGACTTTTCTCATACGGTACTTTTCACCGCCACCACGCCGTCGACCGCCCGGGCCGCCGGCAAACACGACCGAGCCGCGCTTCTTCAGCAATTTCTCGACGAAGGCGGCGACCTGATCGAGTTTCCGCTCGCCGAGGAATACACGACGCTCATCCGCTTCGTGGGTCCAATGGCGGGTTATCTGGCCTGCCTGCAATTCACCGCGCAACTTTCCTGCTGCCGATTCAAAGTGCCACCCACGGCTGAGATTCTGCGCCTGCTCAATTCGCAGCCACCAAGCGAGCTTCTCGAAGCCATGCTGCAGACGCCCGCGCGTTTTGCGGCAGGATTTTCACTCGTCACCGCCGCGCCCATTTCGGAGTTCGCCCAAAATCTCGCCTGCAAATTCATGGAAGGTCTTTTTTGGCTCTGTCCACCTGTCTCGGATTTCCTGCAGTTTGCCCACGGCCCTTTCCAGCAAACCGCCGCCCGTCCGCACCCCGTCGTCATTCTGCAAGGCGATGCGCCGGTCGAGGTCGAATTGGTCAGCCGCAGCCTCGCCATGCTGCGCACCATCGGACTTGACGCCTACGTGATTAAAATCGACGCACCTCCGCTCATCTCGATTTTCGGCTTTGAAGCCGCGCTCAATCAAATCGTTATTACCCTTATAAAACAGTTCGGCATCGATCAGGTCAACTGGCCTGGCAAAGGCCGCGACGACCAGCTGTACGGCTTTTGCAGCGACACAGGTTCTTAGAGCGTCCTCACGTCCGGGAGCTTGCATTCGACCATCACGGGCCGATGGTCCGAAAGCATGGAGCGCACGACGAGGCAGTAGACCTCCACGCATTCCGGCGGCAGAAAAATAAAATCGAGCATGCGGCGCGGCAGCGGCGAGGGAAACGTCCGCGCATTTTGCGGATGCAGCGAATAGTTTCCGTGCTGCGAAAAATATTTGAAGAGCGACGCGGTGGCATCGGCCTTGTGCGAGGGATTATTCATGTCGCCGCACACGATCGGCGGGACCTGCCAGTGCGCATGGCGTAGGATGCGTTTTTTGTTAAGATAATCCATCACCTGCGCGACCTGCCGGATGCGATGGGCGCGCGAACGATAGTGCAGGTGCATGTTCACCAGCGGCACACGGCGGCCCTGGACGTCGAATTCGGCAAAGAGAAAGCCTTTTTCCCCCATGCGTTTCTGGCCAAACGCGATGTTCTCCCATTCTGCGATGGGATGTTTGGACAAAAAGGCGTTGCCATAATTCAATTTCAACAGGCCCGTGCGGCGGTTATTGATGCCGTAAACCGCATGAGGGAATTTGGTGAACTCTCGCAGAAACTCCAATTGATCGAAGCGCCCGGCCCAAATCGAGTACTCGTCGATCTCCTGAAGCGCCACGATATCGGGATTCAATTTCTCGATCAGTTTCGCGATGCGCAGCAAAATCGAGCGGATGCGACGCCGCGAGGTCAGCCCTTGGATCGGCTGAAGCCCCCGGCCATGGGCGATATTGTAGGTGACGATGCGCAGCCTTTGCATGGCGTGCATCAAACATTAACCTGAATCCCAGATAATCAACGGGAAATGCAGGCCACAAAGGGTGGAAAAAATCCTTGCGAAGAAGGGATTGACAGCGCCGTTGGAGGCCGTGAAATTCGCCGACCTTTTACGGCGGTCATAGCTCAGTTGGTTAGAGCACAAGATTGTGGATCTTGGGGTCGCGGGTTCGAATCCCGTTGGCCGCCCCATTTTTGGGAGGACTGGGAGGGTTAAGGCGGAGGGCAAATCACGGATCACCTAACTCCCGGGATGAGAATTTGCGAAGCGGTTAGACGCAGCGAGCAACATTTCTCAAATGCGTCCGCCGCCTTCTGGACGCGGGAAAAAATCCATTCCGACGCGCGCCCAAGCCACGCCGCACTGAATGCGCCGCTTGTTCAGCAGAACTACGGAGGTCCTAGCCCGGTAGTGCGGGTTGCGCCGTTGGGAGAAACGGCGCGATGTTTCAAAATTCCAGCAACCTAGAGCGTAAGTTCGAACGCCGAGAAATCGGCCGCGCCTTTTGGCGCACCGCCAGCCGCCGCGGAGGCGAAAAGGCCGACTTTGGCTCCCACCCACATACTGCTGGTGGCTTTGAAGATCCCACCGAAGCGCTTAAACGTCTCGCCATCGGAGCTGAAAGAAAATTCGTAGCCCGCGCCCGGATTCACATGCACGCGCAAAAAAATCGACGCGATGTCCACAGGCTGTTCGGCAAGATCTTTTTCGAGTCCGCCTTTTTGGGCCTGCTCACAGCCGCGAATGACCAACTTGATTCCATCGGCATGCTTGACCAAACCAAGCCAGGCATAGTCGTAACCGAAAACCATCAAACCGGCGGAATCGTTCTCACTGATTGGACGAAATTGAATGCAAACGGTCGCCGTGAAAGCCGGCGCGGGAAACTTCTGCATGAGCAGATGCGCCGCATTCCAGTGCGAGTCAGGTGCAGGCTGTGGCACGCACCGCAAGGTGAGCACACCCGCCTCCGCGTTGATCGTGGCCCAATCCGCTTTGGGATTGGCCTGCCACTGCCATTGCGCGGCGAGTTTGTCCCCTGTGAAATCGTCCGACATCGCGGGCACGGCGAGTCCTTGCGCGGGCAAAGCCGGTTTTTTGTACATAACCACCGGTTCCCCCCGTTCATCGCCGTCGGGATCAATGCCGATCACCGGCCAGTCGTTTTCAAGCCAGCGCATGGGTTGCAGATGCACAACGCGTCCGTAGGCGGGCAATTCCTGAAAATGGAAAAACCAGTGTTCGCCCTCCGCGGTCTCGACCCACGCGCCCTGATGCGGGCCGTTGATCGCGGTGCCGCCGCGATCCATGACGTTCCGCGCCTCGTACGGTCCGTCGATTTTTCGCGAACGGAAAACCGCTTGGTAGCCCTCGGCTACACCACCGGCGGGAGCGAGAACATAGTACCAGCCGTTGCGCTTGTGAAATTTCGGGCCCTCGATCGTGTGCCAGCCCGGCATCTTGTTGCCGTCGATGATAACTTTTCCCTCGTCGACCACACGCGTGGCGTCGGCCGACAGTTTGTGTACGGTCAGCTGGTTGTTGATGCCGGAGCGGCTGCGCGCCCAGCCGTGCACAAGGTAAACCTGGCCGTCGTCGTCCCAGAGCGGGCACGGGTCGATCAGGCCTTTGCCGGCTTTGACCATGATCGGATCGGACCAGCGGCCGCGGGGATCGTCGGTCGTGATGACGTAGATGCCGAAATCCGGATCCGGATAAAAGATCCAAAACTTGCCCGCGTGGTGACGGATCGACGGAGCCCAGACGCCCTGGCCATGGCGTGGTTGCGAAAAATGCTCCTGTGGCACGAGCGCCGGCAAGGCATGGCCGACGAGCGTCCAGTTGACGAGGTCGCGCGAATGCAAGATTGGCAGGCCGGGCGCGTGGCTGAAACTCGACGCCGTCATCCAAAAGTCGCCCCCCACCCGCACGACGTCGGGATCGGAATAATCGGCGAAGAGAACCGGATTGCGGTAGTGGCCATCGCCGCAATCGGCGGTCCAGGGGATGTTGTGCACAGATGGTAGCGTCTGCGTGGTCATGAAGAGGAAAAGGGAATCAAGGATTTGTTGCGGCGGGATGCCAGTCATCATTTCCGGCGAGGACTTTTTCGGCGGTAAACGCGGCAGCTTCTTCGGCCGTGAGCTGTTTGGCCCAGGGCACGCGTTTTGCGGTATCGGCCCCGCTGCCGGTGTTGGCATGTTCGGCATAGCGGGCAGTCTGCTCGTTGGCCGGCTTGCCCCAGTTGTGCCAGCCCTCGGGGCGGACGACGTCGGACATTTCGCAGTTCAGGAAAACCGTCATCGCATGCGGGCGCCAGGGGCGGCCCAGGAGCGTGCGCACATCGGGCTTCGCGCCAACGATTTTGCAATGCGAAAAAATCAGCCCGTAAGGCTGGTCCTGCGGCGTGGAGGCCGCGGTGATGTAGTTGCCGCCATCGATGCGGATTGTGCAATGGTCGAAATACGATGTACCCGCGCCAAAAATAAAATCCGTCGCACCGGCAATCAGGCAATCCTTGAAGTAGTGGCGGCCGCGGTTGACGAGGACCGTGTCCTGCCAGCCGAGAAAATGGCAATTGCGGAAGACAACGCGATCGCCATCCACCCGCACGGCGAGGGCCTGGCCCACGGGACCGGCGGCATTCTCAAGCGTGAGATTTTCCACCACGAAGTCGTCGGCATCGATATAGACGGTGGCCGTGCGAAACGTGCCGATCGGCTTGCCGTCGGGCCCGAGGGTCTTTGCGGAGAGCGACGCGGTGATTTTGGTCGTCTCGGCATTTTCGCCGACGAGCCGGATGCGGCCGCGTTCGCGCTGCACATAGACTACTTCGGAGTACGTGCCGGGTTTGATCAGGATCGTCCAATATTTGCCGGCAGGAATCGGTTGTGGAGCAGCGGCTATGGCGTCTTGCACTGATTTGAACTGACCGGAGCCGTCGAGCGCAACCACGGCATCGGCGGCGGAAAGTCGCGCCGCAAGGCCGAGCAATAGAAAGATGAATGCGTGGAGTTTCATCGGTAAAATCAGTTGGCGGACGGCAGCCAGCCGTTGAAACGCATCCACTCCTCGGCGCGAAGCGGCCATTTGGCGGTTGGGCCGTATTGCGGATCAAGGCTGTCGCCATGCGAGCCCTTGCCGTAGACGTGCATCTCGGCGGGAACCTTCGCGTCGCGCAGGGCCTGATAGAAGTGCAGCGAATTTTCGACGGGCACCGAAGTGTCGGCCATCGTGGCGGCGAGAAATACGGGTGGCATGTCCTTCCGCGCGTGTCTTTCCAGCGAAAGGCGATCGATAAGTTCTGGCGATGGGTTCGGCCCGAGAAGATTTTCGCGCGAGCCTTTGTGTGTGCGGCTGGCGTCCATCGTGATGACCGGATAAACGAGGATCACGAAATCGGGCCGTGCATTTACGGCGTCAATTGGATCGCCGGACTGGCCGGCCGGATCGTCCCAAAACGTCGCCGCGCTCGCCGCCACATGTCCGCCGGCGGAGGCACCAAACACACCGATGCGCTCAGGCTTTATGCCGAAGTCCGCCGCGCGCGAACGCACGATGCGGATGGCGCGCAACACATCGAGCAGCGGCGCGGGATGGAGAGTTTTCACGCGGTATTTCAAAACAAAGACGGTCACACCGAGGGCATTGAAAAACTGCGTTTCGGGTCCGCCATTTTCGCCAATGTAAAGATGCCGGTAGCCACCGCCGGGGCAAAGGATGAGCGCGGTGCCATTGGACTTCGCCGGAGTGTAAACGGTGAGAGTCGGGTTGTGGACTGCGACGATGCGGTTATTGGCGATTTCGTCTGGTCCGGCATTGGCCAGGGCCGGCCAAAGTGGAATCACGAGAGGCTCACCGGCGCGCGCGGCCAGCGCCGGGCATAGCGCGAGAGTAAAGAGAAACGTGGCGAATGCGTTTCTCATTTTTTCGAGAGCGGTTTCAGATCCGGCCCGAGCACCAGAGATTCACCGGCCTTCGGCTGCAACCTGACGGCGGCCGTTCCGGCGCGAAGATTGACCGGGTTGCCCAGGAGCGATTTGAGCGTAAGTGAGACCAGTTTTCCCTCGCGCCAGGTGAAGCTGAGTTCAAAGCCGCCGCGAGCGCGCAGGCCGGTCACCGAACCGCTCGCCCAAGCCGATGGGAGCGCGGGCAACAAAACGATTTCGTCGAGATGACTTTGAACAAGCATTTCGCAAATTCCGGCCGTTGCGGCAAAATTTCCGTCGATCTGAAAAGGCGGATGGGCATCGAAGAGATTCGAGTACGTTCCCCCGCCTTTCGTATAAACCAGTTCGGCGCTCGATGGAACAAAGCGCAGTTGCTGCTGGAGCATGCGCCAGGCGTGGTCGCCATCGAGAAAACGGGCCCAAAAGAGGATTTTCCAGCCCAGCGACCAGCCGGTGCCGTCGTCACCGCGGAAGAGCAGCGATTTTTTGGCGGCGGCAAAAAGTTCGGGTGTTTGCGGCCGGATTTCATGCCCGGGATAAACGCCCCAGAGATGCGAGGTGTGGCGATGCGTGTTTTTGGGATCGTCGATGTCCTGCATCCATTCCTGCAACTGACCGTGTTTGCCGATTTGGTTCGGCGCGATTTGATCACGCAGTTTCCAAAGCTGAGCGGCAAAATCCGCATCGATCTTCAGGGTTTCCGCCGCAGCGGCGGTGGAAGCAAACAGCGCCCGGATGATCTGATGATCCATCGTCGGTCCCATCACAAGACCACCTTGTTCGGGCGAATTCGACGGGCCGCTGATCAGCCAGCCGGTTTTCGGATCCCGCACCAGATAATCGACGAAGAAAAGGGCCGCTTCGCGCATGATCGGATAGGCGCGCTTGGCCAGAAATTCCCGGTTGCCGGTGAATAGATAGTGTTCCCAGAGGTGGCGGCAGAGCCAGGCGCCGCCGGTGGGCCAGATGCCGTGGTTGGAGGCGTTGATGGGTGCGGTGCCGCGCCAGAGATCGGTGTTGTGGTGCAAAACCCAACCACGGGCGCCGTAGTGAGCGCGCGCCGTTTCACGCCCGCTAACGACAAGATCGTCGAGCATCGACCAGAGCGGCTCGGTGCATTCGCTGAGGTTCGCAACCTCGGCAGGCCAATAGTTCATCTGGAGATTGATATTGGTTGTGTATTTGCTGCCCCACGGAGGATTTGTGCGGTCGTTCCAGATGCCTTGAAGATTGGCGGCCTGATCGCCCGGACGGCTGCTCGCGATGAGGAGATAACGACCGTAGTTGAAAAGAAGCGCAGCGAGCTGGGCGTCGGCGGTTTTGTCGGCGGCCTGCATGCGAATGTCGGTCGGTTGCGCCACGGCGGAGGTGGCGCCGAGATCGAGGGTCACCCGACGAAAAAGAGCGCGATGATCGGCTTGGTGGCGGGCCAGTAGTTCGTCATAAGAACGCGCGGCGGCGGCCTGCATGGCGGCGATGGCAAGGGCCTCGGGATCGGCGCTGACGTCGCGGAAATTTTTGTAGTTGGTCGCGGCGGTCACGAGCACGGTGGCGGTGTCGGCTTTGTCGACCATGATGCCGGCTGGCGTCACACTCACAGAACCGGCTTGGGTGAGCACGCGGACGACGGCGGCGAACTTCAACCCATCGCCAGCAACGCGACCGGTGACGAGCAGCGTGTTGTCGTCGATCGCGCGGGCATACGTGCCGCCGTGCGGACAGGCAAGGCGCAGCGCAAAACTCAGGCGGCCCGTGTCGTTCGTGGCGATGCGCTGAACGAGCACCTGATCAGGCTGACTGGAAAAGGCGGTGCGAGTGTAAACCACGTCGCCGACCGAATAGTGCACGGTCGAGAGTGCAGCATCGAGATCGAGTTCGCGACGGTAGTTGGCTGCATTGTCGTGACCCTTGAATTGAAGCAACAGGTCGCCCAGCGGCTGGTAGGCTTCCTGGCGGAGCGGCACGCTCATGAACTCGCGCATGGCGAGATCTTCGGCCGCTTTTTGTTTTCCCTCGGCGAGCAACTGGCGGATTTCGGGCAAAAACTTCACCGCTCCCTCGTGCTGATAGGCGTGGGGCAGACCGGTCCAGAGACTGTCTTCGTTGAGCTGCAGGCGCTCTTCCGCAATCCCGCCAAAAACCATGGCGCCAAGCCGCCCGTTGCCGATCGGCAGCGCTTCGGTCCAGGCGCTGGCAGGCTGGCGATACCAAAGGGTTAGAGGCTGCGCCGGGGCGGGTTCGCTGGACGCCGAAGGAACTTCGACAGGGAAACCCGGCTTGCCGTCCAAAACATTGCGCAGCCAGGCAATCATCCGCGCGTCGTGGTCAGCGGAGGTTTTGCTCCACTCCGTGAGGCGATGGGGCGCACCGGGAATGATCAAAAGATCGCAGGGCACGCTGTTGGCGCGGAGACGAGCCTGAAAGTTAAGAGTCTGCTGGAGCGGAACAGTCTTGTCGGCTTCGCCATGCAGAATCAGGAACGGCGGATGATTCCCCTTGGATTGGATGTGGTGAATGGGTGCGGTTTCGCGCAGGATCTTCAACGCCTCGGGCGTGACGTCTTTGGTGAGGCCGTGGAGATTTTGCAACGCAAGGCCGATGCCGCCGCGGGTCGGCAATTCCTGCTCAAAATCCGTGACTGGGGCGTATCCGACCGCGGCCTGAACGCGGGTGTCGTCGTTGGTTTGCAGCGCAGCGAGCAACGCAAGATGTCCACCAGCGGAATGGCCAAAAATCGCAATGCGTTTCGGGTCGCCCTTGAACTCGGCCGCGTGGGCTTTGACCCAGCGAATGGCGGTCTGCACGTCGTCGAAGCACGCGGGCCAGCGGTGCTGCGGCGCGAGGCGGTAATTGATGGAAAACCACGTGAATTTCGCGGCCGTCAACGGCCCAAACCACGGGCTGATGTCCGCGCCGCTGCCGGGTTTTTCCGCGCCCTTTTTATCTCCACTTCCCCAACCACCGCCATGCACCAAGATGGCGATCGGGAAGGTCCCCTCGCCTTCCGGGATGTTCGCATCGAGCAGCAGCGGAACATCGCCCGCGCGGCCATACTCGATATCGGCTTTGAATTCCGCGCGCAAAACGGCGGCACAAGCAAAAGCAAAGGCGAAACGGAGGAAAATTTTGAGCATGGGATGAGCGAGGGGCATTGGTCTTAGCGAGCCTGCTGGCCCAAGCGCGGAACAAGAAGTTGGATGGCGAGGAGGGAGATCAGGTACATGCCGGCAAAATAGCCGAAGACGAGCAGGTAGCCGCTGGAATCGGGAGTCAGTCCCATCAGTTGAACACTGTTGGTCTTGGTATATTGAAGAATTTGTCCGGTAAACCCGTTCACAAAACCGCCGGTGAAATAAGCGACGAAGCCGCCAAGCCCGACCACGGAGCTGATCGTTTCCTTTGGCATCGTGTCGCCGACGATCGAAAACAAGTTCGCCGACCATCCTTGATGGGCCGAGCCGGCGAGTCCCACGATCAATACCGCCAGCCAGACCGTTCCGGCAAATGGCGCAAGGAAAACGGGAACCACGGCTAAGGCACAAATCAACAGCGAAACCTTCCGCGCGGAGTTAACCGTCCAGCCTTTGCTCATCAGCTTGCCGGCCAGCCAGCCACCCGCCACGCCGCCAACCGCCGCGAGCGCGAAAAAGGCCCCTGTCCACCAACCGGTGGCCTGGGTATTGAGTTGAAAACGTTTCCCGAGAAAATCGGGTACAAAAAATTGATAAAAGCCCCAGGCCGGCCCGGCGAAAATACTAGCCAGCACGTAAGCCCAAACCGGGCGGTATGCGAGCAGCGACAACCACGGCACTTTGACCTTCTTCTCCTCCACCTGCGGCTGCCCGGACTTGATGTAGGCGAGTTCGCCGGAGGAAAGTTTTTTGTGCCTTTCGGGCGCTTCGTAAATCCACCACCACACCGTGACCCAGACAAAACCCGAGGCTCCGGTGATGTAGAACGTCGATTCCCAACCAAGATGTTGATACAACCACGGCACGCCAATCGGGCAAACAATCGCGCCGACATTCGTGCCGGCGTTGAACAGGCCCGTGGCCAGCGCCCGCTCTTTCACCGGATACCATTCGGCGACGGCCTTGATCGCCCCGGGGAAATTTCCGCCTTCGGTCAGACCCAGCGCAATGCGCGCGAGCATGAACCCCGCCGCCGTCATCGGCAAAGACATCGTGGCGACAGCGAAGGCGCCATCCACCCATTTGAACCACGGCATTGAGAAGTGCGCTTGCACATCGATCAAACCGCAGAGGCCGTGCGACAAGGCCGCAAAACTCCAGGCGATGACGAAGATCGGCAGGCCTTTCTTCACCCCCCAACGATCCATCAACCGTCCGCCAAAAAGATAGCCGAACGCGTACGCAAAAGAAAACGCTGCCGTGATCCACCCGTAGTCCGCGTCAGTCCAGCCAAGCTCGCGGCATAGATCCTTTTTCAAAATCGCCAACACCAACCGATCCAGATAATTAACGGCGACCGAGAAGAATAGCAGGCCGCAGATAATCCAACGAAAATTGCCCGGCGACTTCACGGTCGCTGGGACATTGGCAGGGATGGGTTGACTCATGGAACGGAGGTTTGCGAGGGGTTGAAGCAGAGACTGCGTGGCCTGAAAGAACGACAGACCGAAACGATTAGGACACGAGTGCGACCATCACAAGGCGCAATTGCCGTGGCGCAATCAACGCCTCGCGCACATCGTTGACTACTACGTAGGCAGAACCATTTCGCACCCCGGCGACTTCACAGCGGTGTCAGCAACGTCGTGCCATCACGCCAATCGCCCGAAAGCAAAACTTCGTGCGGATCATCAGGTACGCCACGCTCGCTGCGGTGCAAAAGGCCGACCAACATTTCCACCGCCAGTTCTCCGAGCTTTTCCGCGCTGCCATTGACGCCGGCATGGCCGTACTCCGGATGATCGTTCACCAGCGTCGCCAACCCGACGTCGGCCGGCACCTGAAGCCCGGCCTCCTTCAACCATTGAATCACCGGCAAAGCATGCGTCACCAACAGCGCATCCGGTTTGTTTTTCTCGTACCATTCGTGAAACACGGAAGACAATTTGGGTCCTTCCTCGAAAAAAAACGGAGGCACGCGGTCGCCGGGCTTGAACCGAAGCTGTTGCTGAAGATAGGCACCTAACCAACGCTCACCGACACGCGGGCTGTCATTGGCATCGGAAAAGACGAAGCCCACGCGTTTGTATCCGCGTTGGATCAATTGCTCCATGGCCGCGCTTGCGCTGGAATAATAGTCCTCGGCCACGCGATGCAGCACCGGGTCGCGCAACGTCATGCCGAGCGCGACACAGGAAAATTTCTGCCAGAGCAAATCCATCGATTGTTGGCCCGGGGGAAGGCGCCCAATCAGCAAGCCATGAATACCACGGGCATAGAGAATTTCGCAGAAACGCTCCTGGGTCATGCCACGCTCGCCAAGCCAGAAATGCTCCAGTTTATAACCAAGTTCCTGCGCCCGCACCGCCGCGCCGGGAAAATAATCCGGCCGGTCGTGATATTGCGGCTTCCACCCCCAGCGCGTCGGATAGTTCGTCACGTAGGCCAGCACGAGATGTCCGGAGGAGCGGCCGGTGCGGCGCGACTGCATGAGTGCGGCGATCAGCGGATTCACCCGGTAGCCGAGCTTGACCGCCATGGCCTTCACCTGCTTGCGCACGTCTTCCGAAATGCGCGGATGATCGCGCAGCGCGAGCGAAACCGTCGAGGGATGCACGCCGAGTTTTTTGGCGATATCTTTGAGGTTCGGTTTTTCAGGCATGGCGGCGGGGCAATATGAAAGGGTTTTATCCGGATGTCATCCGGCTGGTGCGCATTTTTTCGCGATACGCGTAGGGTGTCTGGCCGGTTTCGCGTCGAAAGGCGGTGCTGAGATAACTGGCGTTCAGAAAACCGGCGAGTTCGGCGATGACGGCGATCGAAAGATCCGTGTCGATCAGGAGGTTTTTCGCGCGTTCGATCCGGCGATTGACAATATGCTGGTGCGGCGAGTGTCCAAGCAAGGCTTTGAAACGGCGGTCGAAAAGCGTGCGCGACACCGGCACCGCGCGTAGAACGTCGCTCACGTCGATGCCGTCGCACGCGTGTTCGGTGATGTAGCGAAGCGCCGCGGCAATTTTCGGATCGGAAACAGCCGAGGCGTCGGTGGATTGCCGCTCGACCACACGAATGGGTTCGATGTAGTGCGTTTGCGAAGCGAACCTTTCGCCATGCATCAAGCGCGAGAGTCGCGCGGCCGCCTCATACCCGGTCAATCGGGCGTTGGGCAGTACGCTGGTGAGCGGCGGATTGCAGAGCTGGCAGAGGACCTCGTCGTCGTCGACGCCGATCACGGCGACGTCGTCAGGCACCGCCAGACCGCAAAGTTGCGCCGCTTCGAGCACTTGGAGCGCACGATTGTCGTAACAGGCAACAATGCCCACCGGCCGCGGCAGCCCCTGCAACCAACGGGCGATGCTGCGCAGTTCCGAATCGGAGCCCTGGCTGTCCGCGGCGGGCTCCTTGTAGATACGATTTGGTTTAGTTTCGGCCGCCATCACGCGGCGAAACTCGTCCGCGCGTTGCCGCGACCAGATGAAACGCTTGTCGCCAATAAAGGCGAAATGGCGAAGACCCTTGTCCTTGAGATGCGCAAGCGCCAGCCGCGTCACTGCCGCATTGTCGATGCTCACACGGGGAAATTCCGACGAAGGCCGGTCGGCGCTGACGTCCACCACCGGGATTTTCGCACGCCGCAAAACGGTCGCCGCCTGCGCGGAATCCACACGCGCGATGATGCCATCGCCTTCCCAATCCGCCAGCCAGCCCGGCAACGAGGCTCTTCGGGCTTGTTCGGTAAAGCGAATGGACCATTTTTCGCCGCTCTTCTGCACCCAGTCGCGCACACCGTACAACAAGTCGCGGCCGTAACGATTCGACGTCTCGATCAGCAACGCGACTTTGTGGACTTCCGGCATAAAATGGAGGGCGATGCGTCCCTGCCGAGCCGCCTCAGCGGCGCTCGAAAACCGGGCGCAGGGTCACGCTCAAATCGTCTTGGACGGCCTGGAGTTTTTTGTAGATGGCGACGGCGGATTTGTTCGGCTTGCAACGCGTGGCTTCGTCAACCGCGACATAGCGCCGGGTTAAATCGCGCAGCGAAGTGCGCAGTCCGGCCGCGCGATCGACGCACCAGGCCGCCTGCAGGGCGCCACCGAGCGCGGCACCTTCGTCTTCCTTCATCGCGACGACGGAAACACCAAAAACGTCCGCAGCGATCTGGCGCCAAACCGGCGTCTTCATGCCGCCGCCGGTGACGCGGATTTCCTTCGGCTTGATGCCGAGCGCGCGAAGACGCAACAGGCCGTAGTTCATACCGAGCGTGGCGCCTTCCATCGCAGCGCGCAGGAAATGGCCGGGCGTAAACGTGCGGCGATTCAAGCCGAACAAGTTGCCAGTACCATTCGGAACGGACGGCGTGCGTTCCCCTTCGAAGTATGGCAACAACACCAAGCCGTCGGCGCCGGGCGGAGTTTTGAGAACGTCTTCATCGTACTGGCGTAAATCGCGTCCGAGGAGACCACGCATCATCTCCGTCGCGGTCGTAACATTCATCGTGCAGAGCAGCGGCAGCCAATTACCCGTCGAATCGCAGAACGCTGCAATCTCGCCAGCGGGATCGACCACCGGCGTCTTGCTGCAGGCATAGATGGTGCCGCTCGTGCCAAAACTTGCGCTGACGATGCCGGGCTCAACATTGCCCGTGCCGATGGCGCCCATCATATTGTCCCCGCCGCCCGCGCTCACAAGCACGTCGGGGCTCAAACCAAAGCGTTCCGCAATCGCCGGAGAGACACGACCCGCGGGCTGATGGGCTTCAATGAGCTCCGGCAACATTTTCTCCAAGCCGGGATCGATGGCCCGAACCGCCTCCTTGCTCCAAATACGCTTGCGCACGTCGAGCAGCGCCGTGCCGGAAGCGTCGCCGTATTCCATCACGTAGTTGCCAGTCAAATACCAGTTCAGGTAGTCATGCGGCAAAAGGACATGCGCGAGCCGTTTGAAATTTTTCGGTTCGTGGCGCTTGAGCCAAAGAATTTTCGGCGCGGTGAAACCAGGCAGAAAGCGCAGGCCGGTTTTGCGAAGCACGGCTTTGTCACCGCCCAATTTTTTGGTGAGAATCGCGCATTCCTCCGCGGTCGAAGTGTCGTTCCAAAGCTTTGCCGGACGAATCACTTTGCCATTCGCATCGAGAGGCACGAAGCCGTGCTGCTGACCGGAAATCCCGATGCCGCGGACCTCGGCGCGGTCGACTTGGTCAAGCAGTCCGTCGAGAACTTTTTCAAGAGCCTCGGTCCAATCCGAGGGATTCTGCTCCGAGTGACCCGCGGGCAGACCGCTGATCAAGCTGTGTGAGGCGCGCGCCGTCGCGAGAGTTTCGCCGGTTTCGCGATCAAGGATGATGCCCTTGGTGCCTTGTGTGCCGCAATCGATGCCAATGAAAAGACTCATGGTGGACAGAGTTGAAGACGTGAGAGGAAGGGGTTGTGCGCGCCGCGGGATGTGACGCTGAAGATGGAGATTGCACCACGCTTGTCCGCAGGCAACGCGTGTGTTAAAAATCAAAAAAGAAATAGCAAGAATTCGATAGTTGGCAAGACGCCGTAATGGTATTCTCGCCGCACCCCCAAACCAATTATGGCAAAAAACGAAACTCATTTCGCTAACATCGGCACCATCGCCTACGAAGGTCCGAAAACCGACAACGCCCTCGCCTTCCGTCACTATAATCCCTCCGAGGTGATCAACGGCAAAACGATGAAGGAGCACATGCGCTTCTCCATTGCCTACTGGCACGCCTTCCGCGGCGTCGGTTCCGATCCGTTCGGCCCCGGCACGATCGTTCGCCCATGGGAATCCGGCAAGGACGCCGTCGCCATCGCCAAGAAGCGCATGGATGCCGCCTTCGAATTTTTCACCAAGATCGAGTCACCCTTCTGGTGCTTCCACGACCGCGACATCGCTCCCGAAGGTGCCACGCTCGCCCAGTCGAACAAGAATCTCGACCAACTCGTCGCCCACGCGAAAAAGCTTCAAAAAGCCACGGGCGTGAAGCTCCTTTGGGGCACCGCAAATCTTTTCTCGAATCCGCGCTTTATGTGCGGCGCTTCGACCAATCCCGACGCCCATGTCTTCGCCTACGCCGCTGCGCAGGTCAAAAAAGCGCTCGAGGCCACGCTCGAACTCGGTGGCGAAAACTACGTTTTCTGGGGTGGCCGTGAAGGTTACGAGACCCTGCTCAACACCAATCTCAAGCGCGAGCAGGACCATCTCGCTGCGTTCCTCCACATGGCGGTCGACTACGCGAAGGAGATTGGCTTCAAGGGCCAGTTCCTGATCGAACCGAAACCTAAGGAACCCACCAAACATCAGTACGATTTCGACGTCGCCAGCGGCATCGCCTTCCTGCGCACCTACGGCCTCGAAAAATATTTCAAGTTCAACATCGAAACCAACCACGCCACACTCGCCGGTCACACGTTCCAGCATGAAATCGAAGTCGCCGCTTCCGCTGGCATGCTCGGCTCGATCGACGCCAACTCCGGCGATCTCCTCCTTGGCTGGGATACCGACCAGTTCAATACCGACATCAAGGAGCTCACGCTCGCGATGGTCTCGATCCTCCGCGCCGGCGGCCTCGGCACTGGCGGTTTCAATTTCGACGCCAAGCTCCGCCGTCCTTCCATCGACGCCGAAGATCTTTTCATCGCGCACATCGGCGGCATGGATAGTTATGCCGCGGCCTTCAAGATCGCCCGTCGCATCCTCGCCGAGGGCAAGTTCGAGAAGTTCGTCGCCGACCGCTATTCAAGTTTCGATTCCGGCTTCGGTCGCGATATCGAGAAGCGCAAGATCGGTTTCAAGGAGCTCGAAAAACTCGTTCTGACCAAGCTCGGCGAACCGACTCCGAAGAGCGGCAAACAGGAGAAACTCGAAAACCTCCTCAACACTTACCTTTACTGAGTCAGATCTCTGATCCGCTTCAGTTTTCAAACCGGCGCTCATCCGCGCCGGTTTTTTTATGCAGTTCCCCAATGCCTCGCATTCGCCCCTCGCTAGGCCATTGCGGAATTTGTCATCTAATCGACTACAAACAGCGCGCCCACGTTTTTTTCTCCCTACGACTCCCCTCCTCGCCCCCCGGGGCCGTTTGTCATCTATTGAATAACAAACTATTTCTCAGAGCTAGTTTATCGCGAGTTATGCTTTGTGTCCGTGTTCGCAAATACGGATGAGGTCTATTCCGCAGCAAGCTGTTACCTATTTGACTATCCGCCGTCTTAAGGCAAAGACACGTGTCCTTCCACGCCTTCTTTCCCCAATGCGACTCCCCTCTTTGTTTGCATCGTGCGGTCTTTTGTTAACGGCTTTCACCCTCGGGTCTGCCCTTTCGTTCGCAGCCTCTCCTCCTGGTGAGCCCGGCCTCCTTTTCTACCTCTCCGGCAATAGTGCCACCATGCCGGACTTCTCCGCCGCGGGCACCCGGGAGCCGAACTTTCTTAAAGATATAACGCTCATTAACGACGGCGCTCGCGGCCCCGCCCTGAGCTGCGGCAACAACCAACTGCTTTCCTACCTGGCGCCAGGCAATATCTACGCCCAGCGCGGCACGCTTTCTTTTTTCTGGCGATCCCGTTACCCGGTTGGCCCAACCCCGTTTCCGCTCTTCCGCGTCGGTTATGCGGATCATTCCTCCTGGGACATGGTTTGGCTACGGATCGACTACAATGGCCATGGTTTCGATGCCTTTGTGACCGATACCGGCCTCGCCCGTCTCCGCGTTTCAACCACGCTCGAGCCTTTTCCCAAACCCACCGAATGGATTCATCTCGCCTTCAGCTGGGATGAAACTTCCGGCGTGCGCTTTTACGTCAACGGCCATCTCGCCGGGTCCGTCGAACAACGCGCCTTCCTCGATGCCGGGCTCGACCAGTTCGGTCCGCATTCGCGTGTCATCAGCCCGTACCAAGTTCAAAGCGACTACAATTTCGTGCGCGGCGGCGACCTCGACGAACTTCGCATCTACGATCGCGCGCTGTCCGACGACGATGTTGCCCGCCTGGGGAAGTTTGAAACGCCGCTCGCTCTGAAACCCCTTCCCGTGCCCACGTTGTCCTATGACTCGCCGCTGCCCGAAAGTTGGGCCGCCCGGTATGGCTGGAACCGTCCCGACGGCCTGCCAGCTACGCTTCCGGGACCATTCACCGCTGTCCGTAAGGTCGAAATCACCGACGCGTTCGATCTGAAACGCTGGTGGTGGAAAGCCTGCGACGGCATTCGCGAAACCACCTGGCCCGGCGTCTACAACCGTTCGCGCCTTCCCGGCCGCAACGATTATTTCCAACTTCCCGATTGGGACTGCTACGTCGAGTCGGGGAAAGTCATCACGTTTAATCTTCCCGCCGGCGAAACCGTCAACCATCTCGAAATCGCCGGGCCCGCCTTTGGCGCTTTCGATTTGATCGGCACGGCTGGCAAGGGCTCCGAAGCCGTTCGCCTCTTCGAACGTCCACGTGGACAAGAAAAAACGGTGCACCGCCTCGCCGCCCCGGTCAGCTCGGATGCCATCCGCTTCACCAATGTCGAACAGGAGACTCCCATCAGCGAATTTACCGCCTACCACGTCACCGAGGGAAAAGAGCCTGCAGGCCACCCTACGCTTGCGTACCGCATCGATTTCAAGCCTTCGACCGAGTCGTCGCTTAAGCCTCTCATCGCCTTCATCGCCGGCCGTTTCCGTGCTGACGAACGCGCCACCGCCATCGCCATTCCCGCCTCGACCCCGGCGGCGCCGGGTGCGGTTCCACCGGCGGCCGGGCTTCCTATTCTTCATCTTCTCATTCCCAACTCCGCGTCCGACCCGGCTTACAACCTCGACAAAATCGACGGGGCCCTCGATGGCATCGCGCTCGATCTGCCGGTGGTCGGCTACGCCAGGCCCGTTTCGTTCAATATCCAAGTCAAAGATCCAATCTGGCCCGCGCGCAACATGCTCGACTTCACCTACACCGTGAAGCCCGGCAGATCTCCCTCGACACTCTGGCTCGATTTGCGCGATCGCTGGTTGCCGCCCGGGCGTGCACTCTATCTCACCATCGCCGCCTCCGAGCCGATCCAGCCCTTCGGCCTCGCTCCAACACTTCGCCTCGTCTTCAAACCCAAGGCCGAAGCCGTCGCCGAGCATGCGACCGACCGCTTTACCCAAGTGCGCGACGCCTACGCGATGTTCGTCGAGGAACGCCCCGGGGTGAAAAAATACGCCATGTTCAATCGCATCGACGGCGACGTACGCGACCTCATGCGCGTCGACCCAAACCATGTCCCAGGGCTTAACTATGCCGCCGCCTGGAGCGACGAGTTTCCCCAGCCGGCCTTCAAAACGCCAAATCCTCCCTCCGGCGTGCCGGTTTGGGCCTTTAACCAAGTTCAGCTTCTCGAGCGCGTCGACCGCTTTGTCGAGTGGTATATCGATCATCGCCAAGTGCCTTATGGTGACTTTGGCGGTGGCATTTCCGACGACACCGATCTTCTCAATCTCTGGCCTCCCGTCGCCTTGATGGGCTGCGCTCCCGAAAAAATCCGCACTTCTCTTAATGCTTTGCTCGATGCCTCGTTCAAAAACGGCATGTGGAAAAACGGCCTCAGTGCCATTCAGACCGATGAACTCCACAGCTACGAGGAGGGCATCAATTGCCTCGGCCAAAATCTGATCCTCGACTACGGCAACCCCAAACAGGTCGAACGCGCCATGGCGACGTCCCTCGGCATGGAAAATCTCACCGCCGTGAACGCCGCCGGGCACCGTCACATCCGCTCTTCCTATTACAATGGCGAAAAATTCGCGACTGACGAACCATGGGGCTGGGCCAAAGCCTATTCGCACCTCGTCCTGCAAACACCCGAATTGCTTGTCGATTTCAGCGGCAATCCGCGCGCGAAAAAACTGGTCCTTGAAGTCACCGACGGCCTGCTCGCTCACCGCAAGAAAAACGCCGAGGGCCAGTTCCGCATTCCCACGGCCATTCGTTTCACGACCGACGAGGATGTTGTCGCTACCCGAGGCTGGTTTCCCTGGCCGCTTTTCTGGAATTCCTGGCAATGGACCGGAGACCGCAAATACCTCGATCCCATTCTCGATTTCGGCGTCCAAGGCCTGTTGTCGGTCAATGCCAACGCGCTTGATTTGCTCAATCTCCGGGAAAAATGGGGCTCGCGCATTCTCGAAACCAAATCCTCGAAAGGCCCCGATCTGCGTTCCGATTCCGCCACGCGCAAGCAATCCCGCGAAGCGCTTTATCGCGGCTCAGCCGGCATTTCCCACTTCGCCTGGCAGCTTACTGGCGACAAGGGAAGCCTCGCGTCGCTCTACGAAAACCAGTGCGAAGACATCGCAGCCCTCGAATACATCAACACCGAGGGCAGCCTCTGGATCGACCGCGTCGGCGTTCCCACCGTCGAACTCCAACGCGCCCGCCTTGGCGGTGTCGCCTTGGTGCGCAACAGCACCTTCCCCGGCCACGCCGTCAGCTGGCGTTTCGAAACACCCGCCACCTACAAAAGCGCGGCCATCCTCGTGCCGTTCTCAACCCAGAAACATCTCACCGTTCTGGTTTACAATCTTGACGATAAACCGGTACGCGCCGCCATGACCGGCTGGTCCATCGACCCCGGCACGTGGGAAATTGCGCAGGGCATCGATACGAACAACGATGACAAGGCCGACGACGCCGTCACGACACGCACCGCTTTGTTCGAACGTTCGCGCTCCCTCGACTTTATCTTCCCGCCGCGCGTCACCACCGTTCTTACGCTCGATCTCAAGACCCTCGGCACGCCCTACTGGCAACGTCCCGACCTCGGACTGTCGCGCGAAGACGTTCAGATCAATGGCCGCGAAGTCCGCGTAAAACTTCACAGCCTCGGCTCCGTCGCGGCTCCCGCCGCCACCGTCGCCTTTCGCGATGCCTCGGGCAAGATCGTCGCCTCCATCCGCGCCCAGCCCATCGCCGCACCACTCGATCTCCAGCCCAAAACCGACGACGTTGTCTTGCACCTGCCTGATGGTTGCGCTCCGGCCGGCGGCTCGGTGGAAATCGATCCCGATCACGAACTCACCGAAATCACGTTGCTGAACAATGCGGTAAAACTTTGATTTTCTGACTTCGGCGAGCCTGGTTTTGCCGGGCTCGCTCGGAGTCAAAACGCCGGCGGCAGAACGTCGTTCGAAACTCTCGCGGAGCGACTAGATGATTTTCAGGAGATTTCTAGCTGTGCCACCAATCATCGCGGCGCGCTCCGTCTCACTCAGACCTGCAGCGTCAAGATCCTTGAATATCGCGCCTAGTTGCGCTGTGTCGTGATAATCCGGATACAAATTCAACGGAAAGTCCGAGCCAAACAGCACGCGCTCGGCGCCCACCGCGTCTATTATCTCCCGGAAGACTTTCGGCTGATAGATCAATGGAGACGCCGCGGTGTCGTAGAACAAGTTCGCACAAGCGCACGCCTCCGTGCCGAGCGTCGGATTGAGTGGAAGCCGCGCTCCCCAATGCGCCAAAATAAAATTCGTCTGCGGAAATTCATGGGCGAAGTGCACGAAATCCGCCAGCGGAGTTTCGATTTTACCCGGATAGTTTTTGCTGAGCGGCTCGGTCACATGGAGATTGACCGGAAACCCGAGCTCGCCGGCCAAAACCATAGCCTCGCGCCAAACTGGATTGTTGACCGAGAAATTTTGCGAATGCGGCGATAGCTCCCCAAGCCCACAAAAACCTTCATCCACCGCGCGCCGGATTTCTCGCGATACCAGCTCCATTCCCGCGCCCGCGTGAAAGGTCGCGAAGGCCGACAATCGATCGCCATGCGCTTTGAGGCATTCCGCGTAAAAACGATTTTGCCGCACGCAAGTAGCGTGGGTTTCCCAATACCATCCCTGCAACACGACGCGTTCCACGCTGGCCGCATCCATCTCGCGTAACAATTCGTCAACGCTCGGAAATCTCTGCACCGCGCGTCCATTTTTCCTGACACGCGTACAAAGCGTCGTCCAATGCCGCTCGCCTTGAGCTTGCGCCCACGCCGCCGGAGCGAGATTGGCCTCGGGTGGATAAAGATGCACGTGAGCGTCGACGATGCGCATAAGGCGGTGTGAGCGGCGATTATTGGTAACGAATCTGTTGAGTAAAGCCGGAGGAAAACGAAGCCGCCCATGAATCTGCCGACTTCCTGTTTTTCGCATCCAAAAATGCCGCCGGTTCCTCGCGGCGGGCGCATCGCTGCCCCTAGCTCCCGCCTTCCTGCGTAGTTCGCTGCGCTAAATTCCACGGAACCCGCTTTGGGTCTTTCCAGTCTGCTTAGCTCTGGCTTGCACTTCTGCTCCGCCGCCCTTTATTGCACCTTATCATGAAATCGCCCCACAAGGCTCTTCTCGCCCTCCTCGCCGCCACCTTCGCTCTCCTTGCAGCTGGCTGCACTTCCAAGACCAACAACGACACCTCGATCCCGTGGAGTCGTCCCGCCAGCTGGGAAGGCAATGTCCCCGGCATGGGCACCACCGGCGACACCAGCGGCATTCGCTAAATAGCCGACCACTCTTTTCTCCAATCCGGCCAGATGCGGCCGGATTTTTTTGTGCCTAGAACTTTTCATCACAGAAAACACCGAACGCGGGCACAGAAGATCGCAAGACCTCAAGATTCAAAGTGCCAGCAACATCGCTCACCACGAAAAATCCCGAGCCCACGTGAGGTTCTCCGTGAACTCTGTGTCCGCGTTCCGTGCCCTCTGTGGCCAAGTGTCCGAAATAAGCGTCGATTAGCATCCATGAGCGGTTACAAACTACTTCCGCATCCATGACCGAACCCGCCGCCAACGCCTCGCTCATCCCGCAACCTGGACATCTCTACGTCGTCGCCACACCCATCGGCAATCTCGCCGACCTCACTGACCGCGCGCGCGCCCTTCTTGGCGGTGTCGACTTGATTGCCTGTGAGGACACGCGCACCACGGGTGCCCTGCTCTCGCGACTCGGATTGCACAAGGAACTCGTCGCCTACCACGAGCACAACGAGACTGAGGCCGCCGACCGCCTTGCCGCACAACTCGCCGCCGGCAAATCCATCGCCCTCGTCTCCGACGCCGGCACACCCGCCATCAGCGATCCCGGGTTCCGCCTCGTCCGCGCCTGTCGCCGCCAGTCGCTGCCAGTTATTCCGGTGCCTGGGCCCAACGCCATCATCTCGGTTCTCAGCGCCGCCGGCCTGCCCACCAATGGCTTTCTCTTCGCCGGTTTTCTGCCATCGAAAACTTCCGCCCGGACCGCCTTCCTGGAAAAATATCGGGATTTCGACTACACGCTCGCGCTCTACGAATCGTGCCACCGCATCGACAAGTTCGTGGACGAAATTGTCACCACGCTCGGCCCCGCCCGCGTCATTTGCGTGGCCAAGGAAGTCACCAAGCTGCACGAAACTTTTCTCGTCGGTTCGTCCGCCGAGGTCCGCGACCGTCTCGCCAAAACCAGTCTTAAGGGGGAATTCGTACTCCTGATCGCACCGACGGATTATACGCTATAGGCATTTCTGCGATTCGGAACGCTTGAGCCGGCTTTCCAATCGCTCGCCGGTGACGCCTTCACTGTCCATTGGGCAAAAAATTTTCCGCAAAAAGGATAATAAACGACAGGGTCGTGCGTTTTATCAGTAGGTACCGCACTTCAACTCAAATCTACCCCGCCATGAACTATACCGGCGAAATCCCCGAACTCTCACCTCGGAGAAAAGCGAATGTGCAGATCATACCGTTGATCGACGTCGTTTTCTTCCTGCTCGCAACATTCGTCCTGTACACCCTGATGCTCAATAAACTCGCGTCGATCCCCGTCACGTTGCCAGTTGGGGATAGCGGCGGCGAACGTGGCCAGCCGCCCCTGGTACTTCAGGTGACAGACGCCGGCCTCTATTGGGACAAGGAACTGATCACCGAACGCGAACTCCCGGCGCGCCTCGCGATGTATGTTAAGGATTCCAAGCATCCCCGCATCATGCTCGCGGGCGACAATACCGCGAAATACGGTGCGACGACCGCCGCACTCGACGAGGTGCGCAAAGCCGGCATCAAGGAAGTGTCTATCGAAACCGTCTGGCGCGCCACCGGCCGTTGACCCGGCGGCCCGTTCAATCGCTGTCGGCGCCGAAAAAACGCTGCGCAATCAACATGCCGACCGCCATGGCCGGGACAAAAACCAGCGCCTCCATCCGTAACGCGCCGAGACTTGCGATGGCCGGCCCGGGACAAAATCCACTCATGCCCCAACCGACGCCAAAAACAATCGAGCCGAGCACAAGACGGCGATCGATCGCTTGAGTCCCCGCTGAAGGCAGAACGCAACCGAACCAGCCCTTACCGGCTGTACGCCGACGCCAAACCAACATTCCCAGCCCATACGTGCCAAGGGCGCCCGCCATCACAAATACCAGCGTAGGATCCCAATGCCCGGCGACGTCTAGAAACCCGATCACCCGCGCCGGATCGGCCATGCCCGAAAATCCCAGTCCCAGGCCGAAAACCGCACCCGCGACGAGGAGTAAAAACATTCGCGCCTTCATGGCAGCAGTCCTCCCGCCACACGGTGGAAAATGAACACCGTGAGCATTGCCGTCGCCATGAATAGCAACGTGGCCACCAGCGAATCCCTCGATCCGAGACCCATGCCGCAGACGCCATGCCCGCTGGTACAGCCTCCGCCCACCCGCGTGCCCACTCCCACCAGTACACCCGCCACCGCCAAAAACGCCAGCGAGCGCACCGGACGAAATGCAGCCGCGTGCTCGTTGAACCCAATGGCCAAAGCCGCGCCGATAACCAAACCGACAAGAAAAATCACGCGCCATGCCACATCCCCGGCTTCCGCACGGAAAATGCGGCCGACGAGCCCTGAGATGCCAGGAATTTTTCCCGTAGCCGCCGAAGCCAGCAAACTGCCGACTCCGATCAGCACGCCACCGACCAAACCGTATACACAAGACTCAAGAGAGAACATGCCTCTCGTGTTACCCACAAAACCAGCCGACGCAACCGGTGAGTCGCCGACATCGTTTTCCGTCGACCGGCCGTTTCCGGTTTCATTGATCGAGGTAGCGGCAACGCTCCGTATTGCCCTTGGCGGCCAAACATTTTTAGTCCCGCTTCCGGTCAAATAACTACGGAAATTTCTATTGTCTCAAAGATTCCGCTCTAGAATGACTCTGCGACTAACTCGTTCGGAGCCTCACAGCGACTCGTCGTAAAGGCGTTCGTAAGCGAGCGAGGCGTGGGTCCAGCTGAAGTCGCGGGCCATGCCTTTTGCCTGGACCGTCGCGTAGGTTTTTTTGTCGGCAAACATTTTCAGCGCGCGGTCGAGGCCATGGCGCAGCCCCTGGCTGGTCGGGGGAAACGTGATGCCGGTGCCCGCCGCAGGGTCTGTGCCGGCATCGATTACCGTGTCGTAAAGTCCGCCCACGCGGCTCACGAGCGGAACGGTGCCGTAGGCTTGCGAGTACATCTGATTCAGGCCGCAGGGCTCGAAAAGCGAGGGCATCAGGAAAAAGTCGCTGCCTGCCTCGAGCACATGGCTCATCGTCTCGTCGAGGCGAGCCATGAGGGCGACTTTCGCCGGAGCATTGGCGGCGAGTTCGCGCAACGCCTTTTCGAAACGTGCGTCGCCCGTGCCGAGGACAATGAGGCGACAGTCGTTCTTCACGAAGAAGTCGGCGTTGGAAAGCACCAGGTCGATGCCTTTTTGTTCGGTCAGGCGGCAGACCATGCCGAAAACCGGGGCTTTTGTCTCGGGATCGAAGCCGGCGCGGGTCAGGAGTTCCGTGCGGCATTTGGCCTTGCCGGAAAGATCGGCGGCCGTGTAGCGCGCAGGCAGATGTTCGTCGACGGCGGGATTCCATACGGCCGTGTCGATGCCGTTGACCAAGCCAACGATGTCCTCGGACCGTGTGCCGATCACACCATCGAGGCCGCAGCCGAACTGCGGGGTCTGAATCTCCTGGGCATAACGCGGGCTTACCGTGGTGACGCGATCGGCGAAAAGAATGCCGGCCTTCATGAAGTTCATTTGGCCGTAATATTCGAGACCATCGATGCTCATGAGTTCGTCCGGGAGATTGGTTCGGTAAAACGAACGCATCGGAAACAAGCCCTGAAAAGCGATGTTGTGAATGGTGAACACGGTTTTCAGCGCGAGCATGGTTCCGTGCCTTTGTTCGGCATGGCGAAGCAGCGCCGGCAGCAACGCCGTCTGCCAATCGTGGCAGTGCACGATGTCGGCGCGGAGATTTTCCATCTGCAGCGTGGCAACGACGCCTTTGCAAAAGAAAATGTAACGGTTTTGGTTATCCTCGAAGTCGCGTTCGCCGGTGCCGTAGATACCCTTGCGGTCAAAATACTCCTCGCGGCAAACGATGTAGATTTTGAGATTCTTTTTTGGGGAAAACATGCGGACCTCGCCGCTGGCGAAAGAATCGCCGAGTTCGATTTTGAGCTTCAGGAGGCGCTCGGCGCCTGCGGCGAGCTTATGGTCGAGCACCGCGCGATAGCCCGGAACGAAAACCGCGACTTCGTGCCCTCTGTCCGCCAGAGTACTGCTGAGCGCGCCAACAGCGTCGGCCAAACCGCCAGTCTTTACGTAAGGAAACAGCTCGCTGGCTGCGTGAACGATTTTCATCGCGCCGAACTTGGCAATAACCCCGCCCGTTTCCAACTCCAAAGCTGCGATGGGGATGGCCCCCTGTGAGTTTGCATTTCCAACCTTAAACCGCCTTGTCCTTTAGGGGGGCGCTCACAGCGCTGCTTGGTTAGTTTTTTTGTATGAGTCGAGACCCAGCGCTCGCAGTGGTATAAGTGGGATTGCGCCTTCATATTCTTTCCATTCCCCTACATCGTTCCATCAAAAAGCTGCACCTGCGTCCTCCGACATGAAACTTCGCGAACGTCTTCTCGCTCACCTGCAACAGCCCGGTTATTCTCCGGTCAACGCTGTCGATCTTGGACGGCAGCTCGGCTTGAAGAAAAGCGAGCGCAAGTCCCTCGCGCATGAGGTGCGGCTGCTGCTTTCGAAAGGTGAACTCCGCCTGGTCAAAGGCGACCGTCTCGCACTTCCTGCGGAACTGGATGAGCTCGTCGGCAAGATTATGTTCCGCCAAGGCGGTTCCGCGTATTTCCAGCCCGACACCGAACTGGGCGAAAGCGTCGATCCGATCCAAATCTCTCCCGAAGATACCGGCGTCGCTCTCCATGGCGACCGCGTCGCCGTGGCCGTCAATGCGGCGCTCCAGCGTCGCCGCGACGGTTATGGTACCGAGCAAACCGGCCGCGTTATTCGCGTGATTTCGCGTGCGCGCGACACGGTTGTCGGCACGCTCCAAAAAATCCGCAGTTCTCATTACGTGCGGCCCGACGATCCGCGTTTCTTCCAGGAAATCGTCGTGCCCGATCCGGCGACCGGCGTGGTAAAACCCTCTCCTACCGTCGGCGACAAGGTCGTGGTTAAACTTTCCGAATGGAAAACGCGCAACAAACCGCTCGAAGGCCAGATCGTCGAAAAACTTGGCCGCACCTTCGAACCCTGTGCCGAACTGGCCGGTATCTACCATAAGTACAACCTCGACAAAAACTTCCCGGCCGCAGTCGAGCGCGAGGTCGCTGCGTTTGCCGATCATGTGCGCCCCGGCGAATTGGTGGGCCGTCTCGACTACCGCGAGATACCGACGTTCACGATCGATCCGGACGATGCGAAGGATTTCGACGATGCACTTTCGCTCGAGACGCTCGACGGCGGCGACGTTCGCGTCGGCGTGCACATTGCCGATGTCAGTGCCTACGTGAAAACCGGCACCGCCCTCGATCGCGAGGCCCATGATCGCGGCAATTCCACCTACCTCGTCGGTACCGTCGTACCGATGCTGCCGGAAAAACTTTCCAACGGTCTTTGCTCGCTCGTCGAAGCTCAGGACAGGTTGTGCAAGGCTGTCTTCCTCGTCTTCGACAAAAAATCTCGCCTGAAGGAAACGACCTTCGCCAATACCGTCATTCGCAGTCGCAAACGCCTCACCTATCGCCAGGCCTACGCACTGCTTTTCGAAAACAACCTCGAAAAAATTCGCGCGTTGCCGTTGCCGCCGAAACATCAGACCGGTTCCACCGGCCGCGCGCTCAGCTCGCTAACCGATCTCGAACTCGTCGACCTGCAAAGCTGGATCCGAAAACTCTGGGCCATCGCCAGCCGTATGCGTGCCGACCGCATGCATCATGGCAGCCTCGATCTCGACATGCCGGAGACGAAAATCTTCGTCGATGAGGAAGGTTATGCTGACCGCCTGGAGAAGATCGTCAACGACGAGAGTCACCAGCTGATCGAGGAATTCATGCTTGCGGCCAACGAAGCCCTCGCCCGCCTTACGCGCACAAACCAGTTGCCATCGATCTATCGCGTACACGACGAACCCGACAAGGACCGTCTCAACGAATTTCGGCAGCTGCTTTCCAGTTTTGACATTCAAGTCGGCGATCTCACCGTGCGCGAGGAGATGGTTCGGTTGATTGAAATTCTCGATAAACATCCCCAGGGTTACACGTTGCGAACGCAACTCCTCCGCAGTCTGCGCAAGGCCTGTTATCGCGGTACGCCGGACGGGCATTACGGCCTGCACAAAAAAGATTACACGCACTTCACCTCCCCCATCCGGCGCTACGCCGATCTCATCGTGCATCGCGTGCTCGATTATTATCTGATCAAACACGCCGGGCATCCCGCACCTTCGGGCTACCGCTTCGAATACTCGGCGGGGCGCATGGACACCCTCGGCGAACACCTGAGCCTGACCGAGGTCAACAGCGCCGAGGCCGAACGCGAAAGCGTTAAGATCAAGCTCGTGGAATTCTTCGAGCGCGAAGTCTCGAAGAAACAAAAGACGCGCTTCGAAGCGGTGGTCACCGATGTGCGTTCCGGCGGCTTCTTTGTCGAGTTGGTCGAGTCGATGACATTTGGTTATGTCTCGGCCAATGCTCTTGTTGACGACCACTACACGATGAACAACGCCGGCACCGCGCTCATCGGTCGTCGCCACAAGAAACGCTACGAACTCAATGGCCGCATCTCCGTCGTCGTCGATAAGGTCGATCGTTTCAAACGCCTGATCGATTTTCGTCCGGCTTGAGGACGCGGGCGCTTTCGACTTTCGCCGCTTTCGGAGAATTTGTCGGTATCGTATAGTTTTTTATTCCCAGTTGCTCAAACTGCGGGATGACGTGCGTCTGGTAACAGTCCGGACAGATTGAATGGCTGAAGCCGGCACCCGTGCGCTCCGCAATGTAGCTCTCGATGCGCTGCCAATAGTTTTGGTCATCGCGTATGTTTTTGCAGTAACTACAGATCGGGATGAGGGCCTCGAGTTTTTGGATCTGGGTGGTGTATTGGAGAATACGCTCGGCCACGTGGAGACGCATTTTCAGTTCCTCGACGTCGACCGGCTTGGAAAGAAAATCGTCGACCCCGGCTTCCATGGCGTTGTCGCGGTTGGCGCTCGTCGCCTCGGCGCCGGTGAGTAAGATAAAATAAATGTAGTCGCCCGGCCGGAAACGTACGCGACGGCACAAGTCCAGACCATCGACTTTGGGCATACTCCAGTCGCAGACCACCACGCGGCAGCCGCTCTCGTGCAATTGATCCCAAGCCTCCGCGCCATTAGAGGCCGTGATCACTTCATGGCCGAGCATAAGGAGCGCATCCTCGAGAATAGCCAGGGCAACCGGGTCGTCTTCCACTGCGATTATCTTCATGTTTTCAGTTCTACCCTGCTACTATCGACCCATCCAAAACACAGTTAAGCGCATCCCTCAAAGGGAACCGCCTTCACAACCCTAATCCTCAGCCCAACCGCAACATCAACGACTGGCAAAATCTCCGTTTGCCTTTACCGTCATTCCTGAATTCTTAATTTTCTTTCTTCTCGGAGCATTATGAAACATTACGACTTTCAGAAAAACTTTCGCGCCCTCTACGACAAAACAGTTGAACTCTACGCCAAGGGTCAACGCGACCCAGCCGCCTGCTTCACCTCCGACGAAAAAGCCTTCCTCGCCGAAAACGGGCTCACCCCGCAGGCCATGTTCGACTACGCAGAGGACCACAATAAATACGGTGAACCCGGCCTCGATTTCGCCCTCGGCATCGAGACTATCCGCCGCGATTATTTCCTGCTGGAACAACTGGGTATGCCTTCGACCGTCTTGCTCGACGAAACAAAATTACCCGCCAAGACCGAGTCCATCCGTGGCGTCGAATGGCTTCCCCGGATTATTCCCAAGGCCAAAGCCAAGCTGCGCGGCGAACTTCCGTCCTCGCTGATGTACTGTTGCGGCGGTGATCGGAAATTCCTCAAGGCGAACGATATCAATCCCGTTGAATTTCTCGGCGTTATCCGGCAGTTCGAGAAAAACGATTCCGCCATCATTGATTGGGTCGTGCGTCGAAGCGCCACCGGCAAAGCCGCGCCCCGACCCAATTGGGATCGCTAAACAGACCGCCGCAGGCCCCCGACGACAGGTCGTAAGTCGTACGCTAAAAAGCCTTTCTCGAGCCTACTGCGCGCAGATCGAGCACCACGTCGTAGATACCGGGTGGCGGAGGCTTCTCGCCCGACACCATGTGATCAAGCGACTTCACCGTTGGCGTTCCCGGACGGGCTTCCATGAAAAGCAACTTCATCATTTCCTTCGGCACCCAGTCTGAATCCGTCGACAACGAACCGAACTCGTCGCTGTACAACAAGTGAGCCGGCGCGATCTCCGGCGTTGGCGTTATCACATAGACCTTTTGGTCCCGGGTCACATCCAGCTTCTTCATTTCCGAGCGGATCATTTCAAGCTCTTCGTGCTGCGGCACGGCAATCAACTCGTACGCTTGTCTGCGTGCCAACAGAGCCGCCAGCACCACGACGATCACGCTCAGCATACCGCGCGCTCGTTTCACGATTGGAAAGTTCTCTGCCACCATCCCCATTGAAGCGGCCACATATACTAGGATAACCCCCGCAAGTGGATAGATTGTCCGGTAGCTGGCCCAGCGTTCCGAAACCATCAGGTTGATACCATGCGATCCGATCAAAAGGAACACCAGTCCGACGAACCAAACCAAACCTTCCCGCCAACCACGACGCCGGAAAACCAGAAGGCCTCCGATCCCGATCAGTACCGAGGTGGCGGTGACCGCGAGCCCGTACCAAGGCTGGGTGCGACCTTGAAAATCGTTGAGTACCAGCAAGGCCAAGCCATTGGGCAGCGAATTTTTCGCGAACCAGAGCAATTTGCCCAGCGGATCGTGCTCGAATGCCACCCGCTTTGACATCGGCAGCCATTCCAACGCGAACGCCCCCCGAATCAACGCGTAGGCCGTCAGCATACCCGCACCCAGCAAAAACAAATGTTGAATCAAGCGATAACGCGGCGCCGGTTGCAGCACCTCGCCGCGACGAACCACTTTCACTGCTACAAACACCAGGTAGAAAAGTCCGTTTGGCTGATAGACCCACGCGCTCGCAATCACCAGGAGGCCTGCCAGCAGGCAAAGCCAGAATTGTTTCCAGGAAAGTCCCTCCGACGCCCTGAACCCGTTTTCCGCCACGACGAAAGCCGTCAGCGACAGTAAAGCGGAGATAAGATACGGCCAGACGATTGCCCAACCAGCCACCACCTGCACCGAAGGCAAGACGGTCAAAATTGCGCCCACACACGCGGCAGTCAGCAGCGACCAGCGATGCAATCTCACCAACACTTGGAAAACACACGCGCCCAGCACACCGGTAAAAAACGACCCCAGCAGACGGGGCCAGGCCAGATCGCTTATCGTCCTCAGCGGCATGAACGTCGCCTGCTGCAACCAGCCAAATATGGGGCGCGCGTGCGATCCGCAAAATTGCTCGATCATCCGCGGTTCCTGCTGCGCTTCCCGCAAAACGCCGTAATCGTCTCGCAATCCAAACTCCGCCCAGGTGGTGTTCCAATAAAGGCACACGGGGAACAATATCAAAGCAATAGAGCCAAGCCACAACCATCCGCGCAACGGTAGGCCAACGCCTAGAATGGTTTTCGTTTTATGCATCGTGCGCGGAAATGAATTCGTGATTTCAAATCGCACTGGCTCTCCGACAATCATCAAGAATATTCATACTTCGCGTTGCGCACTTCGTTGCCGACAGCCTTGGATTTGTGTTGCTGACAGGCCGGACATTTCGACTACAACCATGGCGAAGCATCCATCAAAACCTCACACCGGACTGAACTCTTCCCCAACATGACCCTGAAAGTTAAGCGCCTCGATCCCGCCGCGAAATTGCCCGTACGCACCACCAGCGGAGCCAGTTGTTTCGATATTCACGCGTTGGAAGGCGGCACGATCCCGGCCAAATCCCGCGGTTTCATTCGCACCGGCATCGCCGTCGCGGTCGAAAAAGGTTTTGAGGTGCAAGTTCGTTCACGCAGCGGACTCGCGTTGAAACAAGGAATTTTCGTGCTCAATTCGCCCGGCACCGTCGACTCCGACTACCGCGGCGAAGTCGGCATCATTTTAATGAATCTCGGTGACGACATTTTCACTTACAAAGCCGGTGATCGCATTGCACAACTCGGCGTTTATCCCGTGGTCATGTGCGACGCGCAACTCGTCGATTCGCTTGACGATACCGCGCGGAGCGCCGGCGGTTTCGGTAGCACTGGCCGTTAAGTTGCTTTTCGCGGCGGCGCGCGTTTCCATTCGCCGCGCGTGATTTTTCGCCCCAGCCTCGTCTCCACGTGCTTGCCATTCTAAAAATCGTCGGAATCGCCGCGGTCATGTTTGCCGCAACCAACGCGGACGATCTGGTGCTGCTCACGCTTTTTTTTACGCAAGCCGGTTGCTCCCCACGCCAGATTGTTTTCGGGCAGCTGATCGGAATCGGAGCGCTTGTCGCAATCAGCCTCGTTGCCGCCGCGCTGGCTTTAGCGGTGCCACATGGTTGGCTGCCCTGGCTCGGAGTCATCCCCATCTTGATTGGACTGCAATGGCTGCGTCGTCCCGCTCACAGTGACGATCAGTCGGCACCGGTCGCCCTGCGTTGGTGGAGCATCGCCGGAATCACCATCGCCAATGGCGCCGATAATCTTGGGGTTTATACTCCGCAGTTTGCGATCCAGTCAGCTTTCGAAAAAACAATCACCATCGCGTCGTTTTTCGTGCTCACACTTGTCTGGTGCGGTCTCGCGTGGCTGGCGGTGCGTCATCCGTCGCTCAATCCTGTCATCAGCCGCGTGTGCCGCAAAGCCGCGCCTTGGGTCCTGATCGGCCTCGGCTTATGGATCATGGCGCAACATCCAATCTTTGGCCTTATTTCCGCCAGCGCGGCGTAGACGTTTCTGCCGGTCTTTATTTCACGGTATTTCACAGTGCGATCTTGCCGGAATACGCCCACAATATCATGTAGGTTTCCGTCGTCTTCACTTGCCGCGGTGCGTTCGTTGTGAAGATTTATCTCTGTAATTTTGCTTTTCGCGAAACCTGTCTGTCACCTTGCCGTCATTCCGGCACACCCGTTCAATCGCCTCCCCTTCCCATGAAATTACGTCAAAGCAGTTCTTATTTCATCGCAGCTCTCGCCGCTCTGCTCGTTTCCGGCCCGGTTCTTTTTGCGCAGGGTTATCCCAAAGTGGATCCCGCGATACAACGTGAAGCCAATGAACGAAAAGACGCGGCTGATCGTCGTTCCGACGAGCTCTTCGCAAAGGCGTTGCCTGAGATCGCGGCCGCCAAAGACAAACCGTACATCCCAAATGCGGGCCAGAAATCCTACGAGATTCTCGACACAGGCTCGGCGGAGGAAATCGAAGCATGGGTCAACCGCGACAAGAGCAACCTCGCCGGCACGGTCCACGAAGAATTGCCGCAGGCCAAAATCCCCGCGTTCCCTGGTGCGGAAGGTGGCGGCAAATATTCTTTCGGCGGTCGCGGCGGAAAGATTCTCGTCGTCACGAACCTCAATGACGCCGGCCCGGGCAGTTTTCGCGAAGCCTGTGAAACGACAGGTCCGCGCATAATCGTTTTCAATGTTTCCGGTATTATTCGGTTGAAGGACCGCATTCGTGTCCGCGCGCCCTATATCACCATTGCGGGCAATACCGCACCTGGCGATGGCGTTTGCATCGCGGGCAATACCGTCGAACTCGAAACCCACGACATCGTCATTCGCTACATGCGTTTTCGCCGTGGTGCGCTCGACGCCGCCGACCGCAACGACTCCTTTGGAGGAAATCCCGTTGGCAATCTGATCATTGACCATGTCTCCGCCTCTTGGGGCCTCGACGAAAACATGTCGATGTACCGCCACATGTACAAACCCGGCAATGGCGGCAAAGAGCTCAAGCTTCCCACGGTCAACATCACGATTCAAAACTCCATTTTCTCCGAGGCGCTCAACACTTATCACCACGCGTTTGGTTCGACCATCGGGGGCATGAACAGCACCTTCCACCACAATCTCTGGGCCTGCAACACCGGCCGCAATCCCAGCGTCGGCATGTACGGCGACTTCACTTTCGCCAACAATGTTCTCTTCAACTATCGCCATCGCACCATCGACGGCGGAGACCACCGCAGTTTCTACAACATTATCAACAACTACTTCAAACCGGGTCCCGGCACGCCCGACGAAGCCGTCGCCCATCGCCTCCTCAAGCCCGAGAGCGAGCGTAGCAAGACCGCTGTCGACCACTTCGGCAAAGCCTACGTGAATGGCAACATTGTCGAAGGGAACGAACAAGTCACCAAGGACAATTGGAACGGCGGCGTCCAGCCCGGCTCCCACGCCCCTGTCGCGCAGGTTTTGCCAAAAATTCGCGTAAACGAACCCTTCAAACACGCTCCCATCACCATCGAGCCCGCCCGTGACGCTTACGAACATGTTCTGGCCAATGTCGGCGCCACGCTTCCGAAACGTGACGCCGTGGACCAACGCGTTGTTGAGATGGTCCGTACCGGCAAAGTCACCGCGACCAAGATCAATCCCGAGTCCAAGCAGCGCGCCGCTGCCGTCAACTACGCCCAAAAATGGATTGATGAACTCGAGGAACTTGTGACCAAGGGCTTCATCACCGATCCATCGGAGGTTGGCGGTTATCCAAAGTACGAAGGCACTCCCTACAAGGATTCCGATGGCGACGGCCTGCCTGACGATTGGGAAACTAAATTTGGTCTGGATCCAAAAAACCCTGCCGACGCGTCAGCCGATCTGAACGCCGACGGCTACACCAACATCGAGGAATTCATCAACGGCCGCGACCCTCGCGCAAAAAACTAAGCGCACTCGCATCAGCACAATTTTTCCGGGCCTGACGTTCGCGTCAGGCCTTTTTCGTTTTCGCCCCGCGCATCCCCTGTCCCACGATCGCAATCGAGAGCAGCGAACTCAATGGCATCAAAATCGCGGCGATTAAAGGATTCATCCTGTCCGCCACGGCCAGTCCCACGGCGAAAAGATTATAACCAATTGAAAACACCAAAAGCCAGCGATGGGTGCGACGTCTCGCGTCGTTTACCTCGAAAAGAGCGCGAATCCCTGCGATGCCCCGGCCTAGATAATAGAAATCCGCCTTCTGGGCCAGCAGGCCGCGATGAATCACCGGCGTGCCCCGGCAAAGCGCCTCGTCGAAGGCAAGACTGTCGTTCGCTCCGTCGCCCAACATGAGGGTTTCCGGCGCACCATGGCGCGCCAGCCAGTCCGCCTTGTCGTGGGGAGACAATTCGGCCCGGCCCTGTTCCGAGGCTAGCCCGAGTTCGGCCATCAACGTATCCACTTTTTCCCGACGATCGCCGCTTAAAATCAAAACCTCCAAACCGCGCATCCGGAGCGCCGCGACCTCCGCTCGTGCGTCGGGCCTTGCCCGCTCAGCGAAATCGAAACTGGCGCACAAAACCCCATCGCGACACAACTCTGCGCCCGTTCCAGATGAAGCTGTTTCGCCTTGGTTAATCGATACTTCGGACCCTTTGCCACGTAATGCGTGACAATCTTTTGCCCCGCGCCATCCCGGTCGTCCGAGCGACCAAACGTGACCACCGGCCTGGAGTGACACGCCGAATCCAACTTCCTCGACGACGTCTCCTTGCAACGGCACCGAACCACCTTCGGCAAGCAACAGCTCATGCAAACAGCGGCCCACGGGATGCAAATTGTCTTGAACGAGCGCGAACAAAGCGGCGCGCGCGTCGTCGTCCAATTTCTGGAGCGACACAGGATCGATAAGTTCGGGGGTTTCCAACGTCAGTGTGCCCGTTTTGTCGAAGATAAGTTTGCGGACTTGCTGCAGGCGCGGCCAAAGATCGGCCTGCCGTACAAACACGCCGCGTTTTCGCAGCAACGCCGTCGCGATTTCGTCGGCCAGCGGAAATGCCAGCCCAATGGCACAGGGACAGGAAACGACGAGGATCGCCGTCACAATCGCACCGGTGCGCCTCGCATTATGGGTCACCAGTCCCCAACCTATCGCCGAACCTATCGCTATAACCATTACAGCAATCAGATAGCCACGAATCACGTTTTCCAGAAGCCGCTGGCGATATGCCCCCCGCGCCACCGGCTTAAAAAGTTCCGCGAGTAAAGATTGCCCCCACGCCTGCGTAGCGACGAGGCGGATTTCATTTTGCGAAACGTTGGTCGCTCCCGCCGGCACCCGCTGTCCGGCGCGAAATACGCGAGGCGCCGACTCGCCATTGATCCAGGCGAGGCTGAGCGTCACTTCGGCCGTTTCCAATTTCGCCTCCACCGGAACGGTCTGTCCCGCTCCTACTGCAAATCGCTGGCCAGCCTGCAATGACTCGGGCGGAATGTCTTTTTCGGCTCCGGCGGCGTCCCAAATCCGCACGCGTGGCGGCGTAGGTTGCTGCGCGAGCAAGCGGCGTTGATTGCGCTCCACGGCGGCCTGTTGCGCCCAGCGCCCAACCAGCATCAGCAACACAAACGTTGCGACGAAATCGAAATACATGAACGGCTCCGCATTGACCAACCAGCCGTAGAGAGAACCTGAATACGCGCCCACAATGCCGAGGGCGATGGGCAGATCGATGTTCATCGCGCCTTCGCGAAGGCTTCGCAGCGCACGGCCGATAAAATACCCGCCGCCCGCGAGCAGGCTGAGCGTGGCAAAACCCATCGAAAGCGTGCTGAACAACCGCGCGTATTGGTACGACGGCTCCATCCCAAAATAGACTGGCAGCGTGAACAGCATCACGTTCATCGCGAAGGCCGCGCAAAGTCCGATACGTCGCAGCATCGCCCGGCTTTCCGGAGGCGCCGAGCGCTCGGCCGATGCTGGAGATACGAGATAGTTAAAGCTTTGCAGAGTCCGTGCAAAGGCGGGCGCGTCAAACTTGCCTGCCGCCCACGCCAGGCGCAGTTGTCCGGTCTGCGCGTTCACCTCGATCAGACCCGCGCCGGGTTGCTTGCGATGGAGTTTCTCGATCAGCCAGACACAACCCGCGCACGAAATCCCCTGCACATCGAGTCGAAGTTCGGCGGTTTTGTCTCCTGCACGCTGTTCGGCTTCGCTTTGCGCTTCCTTCAACCAGGCATAGTCGCGCGCCGGCATCAGCGCGGAATCCGCGGGCGCCGTGACTTCATCCTTGATGCGATAATACGATTCCAAGCCCGCCTCATGGATCATTCGATAGACGTAGGCACAACCCGAGCAGCAGAACTCACCGTCCGGCGAGGGCACGCCACAGTGTTTGCAAACGGGCGCAGCCTGCTTCCTCGACGCTCGTGGTGTCTCGACAGGCGGATTCATGTCAGTGGCAGCACGACTGCGCGCTTTCGGTTACACCATCGAAACCGATTGTGCCACGCAAGCGCCAGCTAATGACTAATGCCGCCGCGACCGCCAGGGTGATTTGCAGTCGTGCGATCCACGTGGGCGAAAGACGCAAACGCAACCAGCCAAAATTGGCCTGCACCGCCCAGAGCAAAGGCAACGTGCCCAGCCCGAAAGCCAGCATAAACTCCACGCCGCGCAAAGCCGAACCTGACAATGCCGCCAACGCCGCCACGAAATATAGTGGACCGCAGGGCATGAGCGGTGTGGCCGTGCCGAGGACCGCCGCCGTGGAAAGCCGCGAACGTCCGCGGAGCCATTGCTGAATCTTGAGCCAGACCCCGGCGAGTTTGCCGGATTGCGGAAGTTTTTTATCCCAACGCAGTGCCACCGCGACGAAGAAAAGCACCAGCGCCCAGGGCGCGTAACGCAGCGTCCCCTCGCCCAACAAGGCCAACGGCCCCTGCCCAACTGCGCCCGCGATTGCGCCGAGCAAACCGTACGCGGCCAGGCGTGTGCCGTGATAAACGGAATACACCGTCGCAGCGTCCTCGCCCGCTTTCGTCGGAGTCAGCCAGCACGCGAGCGGCCCGCACATACCGGCGCAATGCAGACTTGTCACAAGTCCTGCCACGAAGGCCGCGGTCGGTGAATCCACACTCGCAAAATCCATGGTTCAACGTCCTCGTTTTGGCTGGGTTTGCAACGGCACTTCTTCAGCCGGATGCTTCGCCGCGATCACAAAAAACGTGACCCACGCCGCGAGTAAAACGGCAAAAGCCAAACCGGCCCAAAGCATCAATGGCATGCGCGGTCTATCGGCCATCGGCTTCGTCCTCCTTCAATAATGCCGCTGAGGGTCCGAGGAATTCCGTTTCGCGGCTCACGTCACAACTTCCTTTTTCGTCAACCAGCCGCAGGCGCAGCGGCGTGCTGCCCGTATAAACTTTTCTTGGAACTTGGATGACGAGCGGACGCTGCTCTTCGCCCAGCGGCGCAATCTCCACCGGCTCCTCAAAGCCTTTTTGCTCCGCGCCCGCCGGCCCTTGAACGAGGGAAACCTTGAAGCGCACCGGCTCGTTTCGCTTGTTGATCAGCCGCACCATGTATTGGTTTCTCACATACACTTGATCGACATAATATGGCGCCCCAAGCATGCGGGTGATGGTTAGTCCCGCGGGTTTGACCGTCCTCAACGCCCAGGCCGAAACACCAATTCCCACCAAGAGCAGGATAAAGTAGACAAATACCCGCGGCCGCAGCCACCGGGTTGCTCGGCCCGCAAATCCGTTGAGCGAATCGTAGCGGATCAAGCCGCGCGGACGCTTGATTTTGTCCATCACTTCGTCGCACGCATCGATGCAGGCCGTGCAACCGACACATTCCATTTGCAGACCCTGGCGGATGTCGACGCCGGTCGGACAAACATTCACGCAACGGTTGCAATCGATACAATGACCAGCTCCGGGCGTGTTGATTTTTCCGCGTGGCTCGCCGCGCGATTTGTCATAACCAATCACCATCGAGTGATCGTCGATCAGCGCCGATTGCAGGCGGCCATAAGGACAAATCACGATGCACAATTGTTCACGGAACCAGGCGAAGTTCAGGTAGAGCGTCGCTGTCGCCGCAACCACGAATAGAAATGCGCCCCAGTGCTGGGCCGGGGCATGCCGCATCATGGCCCAGAGTTGCGGAATCGATACAAAATATGCCAGCAGCAGATGCGTGATGACGGCGGACAGCACGATAAACACGGCATGTTTCAGAACGCGTTTAAAAACCTTTTCGCCTTCCCAAGGCGCGGCATCGAGCTGGCGCCGCTTGGTTGCATCGCCTTCGATCCAGCGTTCCACGCGCCGGTAAACGTGTTCCAAAAACACCGTCTGAGGACAGGCCCAGCCACACCAAATGCGGCCAAACAGCGCGGTGATGAAAAACAGTGAAAAACCCACGCCCGTGAGCAGGAAAAACAAAAGCCAGGTATCCTGCGCGGCGAGCACCCAGCCAAAGAAATGAAAACGGCGCGCGGCCACGTCGAGAAACACCGCCGGATAGCCATCCACTTGTATCCAAGGCAGCGCTACATAAATGAAAATCAGCGCGACGGCCGACAGGATGCGCGCATTCGTGTAGCGCCCGCGCGAATCGGCGGGATGCAGGAACAACCGCGAGCCATCGGCGCGGATGGTGGTGACCGTGTCGAGATTGGGCGATGGCGGATGCGGCTGGGCGGCCATGAAGTCCTGGGCGTCTATTTCACGCCGGCCGCGGGCGAATTGACGATTTCAATCGGTTCCCCTTCGGTGTGAAAGCTGAGCACGTAGGCGACCACCTCGGAAATCTTCTTGGTTCCCAATACCGGTCCCCATGGCTGCATGCCGCGCTGGGTACCCTTGGTCACGGTGTTGATAAGATCGAGCGGATTGCCGCCGGTGATCCATTTCGTGCCGATGAGGCTCGCGCCCACCGCGCTCGGATTTTCCGCCTTTCCCTTCAGGCTGGCGAGATGACAGGCCACGCAGTTGGTGGTGAAGATTGCCTTGCCCGATTCAACCACGACGGGATTGCGGCTCATTTTCCAGAGTTCGGCATCGGTCAATTTCACGGCGCCGGACGCCAGGCGCGCGGCCTCGATCTGCGCGATCTCCTGCTCCACGCGCGGGCCATCTTCAATCGGCACGCCCGAGTGCTTGAAGTAAAACCAATAGACAACGGCAAAAACGATGGCTCCGTAAAAGGTGAGCAACCACCAGTTGGGCAGACGTCGGTCGTACTCCTGGATGCCATCGAAAGTGTGATGGCGGACCGGATCTTCTTGGGGCGGCTGGTTATTGGCGGGCGATGTCATGTCGGGAAGGATTTTCGTCGTTAAAAGGAAGATTTTCGAAACGCTCCACCTGGGGGCGCTTCATGCGAAGGGCGCGCCAGACAAAGAAAACGAAGATGCACGCGGCGACGGCGAAGGCCACCACCGGAAAGATCATCGTCCAGTCCTCGTAGATGAAGCGTTTATACATGGCGATTGGTTATGACGCGTTCAGGGTTTTGCGGCGACTTGCGTTTTGACCGCGTCGTATTTGCCCAGCTGTTGCAGATAGGCGATCAAGGCGACGATCTCGCGATCGGCTTCGATATATTGACCCTGGCTGCGAAGCTCCTTCGCGATCGTGGTCGCCTGTGCGCTGGTCGATTTCTCGATTTCCTCCTTCGTCATCGGTGCAAAGGGAACGCCGAGCATGCGCTGGACTTTGATCTTGGATTCAAGCGCAGCCACATCGGTCTTCGCTTCGAAGAGCCACGGGAACGCCGGCATGTTGGAGCCATCCGAGATCTGTCGAGGATTCATCATGTGCTGGAAGTGCCAGGCGTGATTGTATTTCCCGCCCACGCGAGCCAGGTCGGGGCCGGTGCGGCGCGAACCCCACTGGTAAGGATGATCGTAGATCGACTCGCCGAGGCGCGAGTACTCGCCGTAGCGCAATACGTCGGCTTTCAGCGTGCGAATCATCTGGGAATGGCAGGTGTAACAACCCTCACGGACGTAAATGTCGCGGCCGGCCAGCTCAAGCGGTGTATAAACCTTCTGGATACGATCTTCGACGCTTGAGGCTTTGTTGATAACCACCGTGGGGATAATCTGGATCATGCCGCCGACGGCGACCGCGAGGAACGTCAGCACGGTGAACGGAGCCCAATTCATCAGCAACTTGTCGTACCAGGCGCCCCATTTGTTGCTGCGGGCCTCGTAATGCACAAAGGCCAGGATGACGATAAATGTCGTACCAAAAATTCCGACAATCTGGAGCCAGTGGTTGCCGAACATCCAAGCAAAGGCCGACAACGTGCCCAATACGGAGAACACCACCGGAGCGTTGAAAATCGTGGCTCCGACACCGAGTTGTTCCTCGGCTTTGGGCTCCTCGACGAAAACCTCGATCGAGCCATCGACGGTCTGCGCACCTTTGATGGTCTTGTAGAGATTGTAAGCCATCATCAACCATCCGGTCAGGTACAAAGCGCCGCCCACCACGCGCATGAGCATCATCCAGCGAATCGCGAGCAGCGTCTCGATGAAGTTCGGATAAGCGAGGAGCGTGCCGCCTTCGGTCGTGCCGTTGAGCATCACACCCTGCGTGATGCCGCTGGTCCACATGGCGCCCATGTAAAGAAGGATGCCCACGGTACCGAGCCAGAAATGAATATTGGCGAGCGATTGCGAATACAACGGCTTGCTCCAAAGGCGCGGCGCGAGCCAGTAAAACATGCCAGCCGCCATGAAACCGTTCCAACCGAGCGCACCACCATGCACGTGGCCGATGATCCAGTCCGTGTAGTGGCCGATGGCGTTGACCGATTTGATCGAAAGCAAAGGCCCCTCGAATGTCGCCATGCCGTAGAACGTCACCGCGGCCGCGAAAAACTTCAGCACGGGATCGACGCGAAGTTTGTCCCACGCTCCGCGCATGGTGAGCAAACCGTTCAACATGCCGCCCCACGATGGCGCCCAAAGCATGAGCGAAAACGTCATGCCGAGCATCTGCAGCCAGTTCGGCAACGCCGTATTCAAAAGATGGTGCGGTCCCGCCCAAATATAAACAAACACCAGAGACCAAAAATGAATGACGGATAACTTGTAGCTGTACACTGGCCGTTCCGCCGCCTTCGGCACGAAATAGTACATGATGCCCAGGATCGGCGTTGTCAGGAAAAACGCCACGGCGTTGTGACCATACCACCATTGCACCAAGCCGTCCTGCAAACCGCCGAAGACCGGATAACTGTGCGTGAGGCTGGTCGGAATCGAGAGGTGATTGACGATATAGAGCATCGCCACGGTCACGATCGTCGCGATGTAAAACCAAATCGCCACATACAAACTGCGCTCGTTTCGACGCGACAACGTCCAGAAAAAGTTGACCGCGAAAATCACCCAAACGACCACGACCGCCAGGTTGATTGGCCAGATGAGTTCGGCGTATTCCTTGCCGCGCGTCAGGCCCAGCGGAAGCGTGATGGCAGCCGCGACAATAATTAATTGATAGAACCAAAAGTGGACCGTCGACAACAAGTCGCTCGCCAGCCGCGCCTTCACCAGGCGCTGCGTCGAGTAGTAAATGCCGGCAAACATCATGTTGCCCACGAGGGCGAAGATGACGGCATTCGTATGCAGCGGTCGCAGACGGCTGAACGTCGTCCAGGGCAAACCGAAGTTCAGTTGCCAGAAGTTAAGTTGCGACGCGATCAGTACGCCCACGAGCATGCCGACGGCGCCCCAGATGACGGCGGCGAGCATGAACTGGCGGACAATGCGGTCGTTGAATTCAATCGTGACTTTGCGTTCGGTCATGGTGTTGGGAAATCAGGTGGGATCGCCGGACTTGTCTGTCGAATCGCTCGGCCTTCCGCCGACGCGACGCGTTTCCTCCGCCAAGGGTAGCAACGCATCGCTCTCGGCACTGCCGAAGTGACGGCGGGTGTGTTCGCGAATAAAGAAAACTACAAACGTGAAGACCAGACAGAGGCTTATCGTGAGCGTAAGAGGAACGACAGACATGGGCGTTGGATTAATATCCAAAAAAAGAGGGATTGGTATTTAATTGCGGTTTGATATCGGCACGTCAGCCCAAAAAAACGAGGGCTTAGGCCTCCTGTTTGCGTAAAAAATGCGCCCCGGAAAAATCCCGAAAATCGCCGCGGTTTCAGCGCCGCTCTCTCGCTGCGGGTCGAAATTCGCTTCGACAAATCCACCGCCGCCATGAGCCTGCGATGATATCCATCCCCTTGCCATTACGCGCTGATACGTCGCTTTCTGGCGGTCCGTAGGGGCGGGCTCTGTGGAGGGATTAGCGTTCATAATCCCCCACTTTAATAGAGTTAACGGGCTCCCACTCCGCGCGATTTGCCCACCATTATGCATTTTTTGTCATACCCCCTATTAGCTGCGCACAAAAGATGCGTACGCTTGGCCAAACCATGCAGAGCGAGGCCCGCGGAGTTCTGGCATTTTCAGCGCCAGATGCACGACAACCTGCTGCGCACACTGCAAGGCCTGCGTCCCACCATTCTTGAGCGGTGGGAAACGTTATTGCGTGCAGAGCCGGTCACCTCACCGCTGGCGAATCCCGATTCGCTCGTCTACCTGATGAACTGGACGCTTGATCGTTTTTTGGCCGTGTTGCGCGGTCCCGTTGCCCGACGTCGCATCAGCGAGCGCGGCAGCAACAAGCCCGCTTACATCGAGGAAAGCAAATTGTGCCCGTGCAAAATGAATCCGCTGCTCGCCTATTTTTCCACCGGCGAACAAGCATTGGTCCAGGCGCTCTTGCCCACGCTTGAGCCGCGCGAGCGCGAAAATGTACTTTCCTCCGTTCGTCTGGCCATGCAGGCCGTCGCCAAGCGCGAAATCGACACGTTCTGCGCCGTCTGCCAGCGCCGCCATGACGAACATCCCAATACCGCCAGCCGCTGCGGCTCAGGACGATAAAACTTCCGCGTGAAGTTTCTCGCGATAAGTCGAAGGTGATTCGCCCGCGATTTTCCGGAAGACGCGGTTGAACTGCGACAACGACTGAAAACCGGCCTCGAAGGCCGCTTCGCTCACGCGTTTGTGCGGATTGAGCAATAGATTCTTCACCTTTTCCACGCGCACCCGCGCAAGGTAATCGGTGAACGTCATGCCCGTCGCCTTCTTGAACATCTTGCAGAAGTAAAACGCGCTGGTGTTAACGGACTGCGCCACCTGCGCCAGCGTCAAATCGTCGTCCTGGTGCTCGGCGATGTACATGCGGGCCTTGGTGATGACGGGCGGTTCGGCAGATTCCTCCTTGACCATGAGCTGATTGCTCAACGATGCCAGATGCTGCGCGAAGATCGTCAGTAAACGAAGGATCGACTCATATTGCTTCTTCGTGACCACGCGGGTCTGAAAATAAACTTCCTCCACGCGCTTCAGATCCACTTCCGTGCCCCACTTGAGCAACTGCTTCGATACCGTGCTGAAATCCTTTTTCGACGGCGGCTGCCAGAACACCTGGCCGGTTTGCAAAAATGCGATCAGATTCTCTCCCACCCGGATCGGCACGGCGGAATCGCACATGCCGGCAAAACATTTCAACGTCTTCGGTTCCAATCCCGCCTGCTCTTCGACCTTCTTCTGCAGTTGCAAACACGAGGCACAGGAATGGTTCGACGTCGCCATCAATGCGCAAAACGGGTTCTCCTTCGGGTCGCCCTGATGGGGCAGGTCGAACGCCTCGATCGGCCTCAGGGCGAGCGGCAGTCCCGTCGTCTCTCGAAACGCCTGCTCGTAATCACGATAAATCTGCGACTGTTTCAGTTGCGCGATCATCAAACGGCTGCGTTTGCCGGGATTGTCAGACGAGTCCATAAGAGACAATTGATGAGGAGTTTTTCTTTAACGCGCAACCGGTATTCTCAATTAGCTGTGTTTCGCTAGTCGCTCTTTTTTAATGTAATACGATTTATTTATTCATAATTATAAAATCTTATAGGACAAATAAAGACCGTAATAGAGCAAAATATGCACAACCGAAAAATTTACAAGATGCTGTCTACCATGGCAAAATATGCGCAATTGAGAACAATTTTTACAGTTCTCGCCTGTATTCAGGCCAAAGCTACAAAAGCTCCCGCCGGCCGACAAAGCGACGCGTTTTTGCGAACCATTTTTGCAGAAAAATCGACCCAGCGACGACCGCGTCCCGCAGTCCGTCATTCACGCTCCTTCGAGAATGCAAAAATATCTTCCCAATCCCGTTCCAAAGCGACACAACCAAACGCCGTGCCCGCTTTGCCAAGCCCGACTCAAACCGCACGCCGTACCAATCAATTGCGGCAAATCCCGGGCTTTTTTCCTGCAAGCCTCCACCCTCTTTCCTGACACCATCATGCCCTGGACTCGCCAACACCTCATCACGCTCGAAGAGCTTTCCCTCGCCGAGATCGAGCAACTCCATTCCACCGCCGCCGTTTTTAAAAAACAGCTGCTCAGCGGCACCCGCAAACACCCGGCCTTGAGCGGCAAAACCGTCGTCAACCTATTCCTCGAACCCAGCACCCGCACTCGCATGGCGTTCGACATGGCCGCCAAACGTCTCAGCGCCGACGTCATCTCCTTCGACGCCGCCAGCTCCAGCACGACCAAGGGCGAAACGCTCCGCGACACCGCGCAAAACATTGAAGCTCTCCAGGCCGACATCATCGTTATCCGCCACGCCGCCTCCGGCTCGCCGCTTTATCTCAGCAAGATTCTCGGCATCCCCGTCATCAATGCCGGTGACGGCGCCCACGAACATCCCACCCAGGGCCTGCTCGACACGTTCACGATGAAGGAACACCTCGGTCCGCTCAAAGGCCGCAAGGTCGTCATTCTCGGCGACATCCTCTTCAGCCGCGTCGCCCGCTCCAACATTTACGCTCTCACCAAAATGGGCGCCAACGTCACGCTGGTTGGCCCTTCCACGCTGGTCCCGCATGCCTTCACCGAACTCGGCGTCGAGGTCTCCCACGATTTGCGGAGCGCGCTGGCCGATGCCGAGGTTGTCATGCTTCTGCGGATACAGCACGAGCGTCAGGGCAGCAGCCATTTCCCTTCGCTCGGCGAATACACCAGCATGTTCGGTCTCAACAAAACCCGGGCGTCCTGGCTCAATCCCAAGGCGATCATCATGCATCCCGGCCCGATCAACCGCGGCGTCGAAATCGACAGCGACCTCGCCGACGGCGAACGCAGCGTGATCCTCGAACAAGTTACCAACGGCATCGCCGTCCGCATGGCCGCACTCTTCCTCTGCTCCGGCGGCCAACCCGACGAAGCGGCCTTGCAGGCCTAAAAACCCAAATCGCCAAAACTCCAAACGCCAAAATCAATCAGAACACCGCCAGACCGATCTCACATTGCACTTCGCTTTGTGATTTGGAATCTGGCCTTTGAGATTTCAAAAAGCCATGCCCTCCCTCTGGATTTCCAATGCCCGCGTAATCGACCCGGCTTCCGGCCGCGATGAAGTCGGCCACGTTTACATCACCGATGGTAAAATCGTTCCTTCGCTTTCCGCCGCCGCCAAAAAAACCGCGAAGAAAATCGACGCCAAGGGTCTCGTCGCCTGCCCCGGGCTCGTCGATATCCACGTCCACTTTCGCGAACCAGGCCAAACCCACAAAGAGACGATCGCCACCGGCACGCAGGCGGCCGCCGCCGGCGGTTTCACTACCGTCGTCTGCATGCCCAACACTTCGCCCGTCGCCGACACCGCGGGAACGATTCAGTACATCAACGATGCCATCCGCCGTGATGCCGTCGTGAAAGTTTTCCCCACTGGCTGCATCACCGTCGGCATGAAAGGCCAGGCTCTCGCACCCATCGGTTCGCTCAAACGCGCCGGAGTCATCGCCATCACCGACGACGGCGATTGCGTGCAAAACAATGAGCTCATGCGCCGTGCCGCTGAATATGCGAAAATGTTCGGCCTTTGTGTCATGGATCATTGCCAGGATTCCTCCATGACCCAGGGCGCCGTCATGAACGAAGGCATTATGTCGCTCCGCCTGGGCCTACGCGGCTGGCCCAATGCCGCCGAAGACATCATCGTCTCGCGCAACGTCATCATCTCCACCTACACCGGCGCGCACATCCACATGCAGCACATCTCGTCAAAAAACTCCGTCGAGATTCTCCGCCGCGCCAAGGCCCGCGGCGTCAACGTCACCGCCGAAGCCACCCCGCATCACATCGCGCTGACCGACGCCGAACTCGCCACTTACGACACGCATTTCAAGATGAACCCGCCGCTCCGAACCGAAGCGGACCGCCAGGAAATCATCGCCGGCTTGCGCGACGGCACGCTCGATTGCATCTCGACCGACCACGCCCCGCACACCGACTACGAAAAGGACAAGGAATTCGATTTCGCGCCCAACGGCATTCTCGGTCTCGAAACTTCGCTGCCCATCACGCTTCAGATCCTGATGCGCGAAAATAAATTCAAGCTTCCCCACGTCATCGACCTCATGACGCGCAAGCCCGCTAATATCGTCAAACTCTCCGCCGGCACCCTCGCCGAAGGCGCCGCTGGCGATGTCTGTTTGTTCGACCCCGATCAGGAATGGGTTTACAACGCCAAAAAAGGTTTCAGCAAATCCAGCAATTCCCCCTGGCACGGCGAAACCCTCAAGGGCCGCGTTAAAACCACCATCGTCGACGGCCGCATCGTCTACGCCGACGGTAAGATCAAGTAGTTCGCTCCGAGGTATAACGCAGCACAATCCAGGGCCGACCTTGGTCGGGCCATTTGGTGAACTATTATCAGCCGTACCAGTACCGGCTTCTTAAAAGCTCCCGCGCGTCCATTTTTCCGCCAAAGCGCCCGCCTTTACCTGAAAAGACGGCTCACGAAACCATCGAGCATCGCCTAGCTTTAGGCTGATCGAATTCACCTCTCCTTTACGGCACCAAACGGAGGCGAGCGTGACCAAAGGGCGATATGGCCTTCATGCGTTACCTTCCTGCGCTTGCCGCGCATTCGCACTGCCGCACGTGCTTCGGCTGCGTCCGCTTTAACTTCGCGGTTTTCGCCACCACAATTGTGTTTCTTTTTGCTGGTTGTGGAGGCGACGATGGCGGCAATAAATCGGCCGGGGCCTCACCCTCCCCTTTGGCCAACGCTCCGGTCATCACCGCCCATCCGGCAAACCAGACGGTCACGACCGGACAGACTGCGACATTTTCGGTCACTGCGAGCGGTACCAATCTGCAATATCAGTGGCGGCGCAATGGCTCCAATATCAGCGGTGCCACAAGTTCTTCCTACCAACTTGCCACCACCAACGTCGATAACGGCGCGACCTTCTCCGCTGTCGTCTCCAATGCCTATGGCAGCGTCGCCTCAAACCCGGCCACACTTATCGTCAATGCCACCGGGGGCCCCGACGCCGCCTTCACGCAAAACCCTGTCGATGCCACGGTCACGGTTGGCCAGATTGCGACCTTCTCCGTCGCGGTGACCGGCTCTCCCACTCCCGCCCTTATTTGGCAGCGTTCAACGAATGGCACCACATGGACCACCATCGCGGGTGCGACCGGCACGACTTACTCGTTAACGACGCAGAAATCCGACGACAGCGCGCTCTTCCGCGCCGTCGCCACCAATATGACCAAGACCGCCACCAGCGCCGCCGCGATGCTTTTTGTTTATCCGGCCACGGGAAACCCCGATGGCCACTTCGCCGTTCCTGCGGCGGCCCGGGCCGAAGATGTTTCCACGCCCGATCGCGTCGTCGGCAACGGCACGCCCGAAAGTTGCACCGCCGAAGCCTTCATCTCTGCCGTCGCGCAAGGCGGCAAGATCACTTTCAACGGCGGAACCAAACCATTCACCATCGTCCTTACGCGCCCAGCCAAGGTATTCAACAACAAGCCCAACATCGTCATCGACGGCGGTGGACTGGTCACACTCAGCGGCGGCGGCACCACGCGTATTTTGTACATGAATACGTGCGATCCCGATCAAGTCTGGACCACCAACCACTGTCAGGATCAGGCCACGCCGACGCTCACGGTGCAAAATCTCACCTTCATCGATGGTAATTCGATCGCCGACACGACTTACGACGGCGGCGGAGCAATCTGGGTGCGCGGCGGTCGCTTCAAGATCGTGAACTGCCGTTTCCTCGCCAACGTTTGCGCCGGCACTGGACCCGATGTTGGCGGCGCAGCGGTTCGCGTGTTCAGCCAGTACCAAAACCAGCCCGTATACGTCGTGAACAGCACCTTTGGCGGTTCGACGACCTATGCCAACATTGGCTCCAATGGCGGCGGCGTCAGCAGCATCGGCGTCAACTGGGCGATCTACAATTGCCTCTTCTCCTACAACCGCTGCACGGGCAATGGCGCCAACCCCGCGCAACCCGGCACGCCCGGCGGTGGTAGCGGTGGCGCGATCTATATGGACGGAAATTCGCTGACGCTCTCGGTCTATGGCACGCTGATCGAAAACAACCAGGTGAACGCGCACGGCTCCGCGATTTTCTTCATTTGCAATGACCACATTGGGACACTGCACATCGAGGATTCCACGATCCGCAACAACACCGGCGGCTCCTGGTATGCCCTTCCCGGCATTTCCATGCATAGCGACACCCGACAGGAGATCATCAATTCGGTGCTGCAATAGCGAGTAACCGCGATACTCGACACCTAAGCCAGCAGTGCTCGACGATCGCGTACTAGAGCGTTTCTAAAAATGTCATAGCCGCACAACTCCGGCTGTAGGGGCGCAGTCTTGCTGCGCCCGGTTTGGCTTTGCCACAGAAAGGGCGCAGCAAGACTGCGCCCTTACGAAGACAGCTCGGCTCATAACCGATTTACGGCTATAGTTTTATTGTATGTGCTCTAGCGATTTGTTTTTGTTCGTTAGCGTCAAAGCTCCGAGCGGAGTCGCACGTATGCTTCGCGAGGCGCAGCAGGAATAAAAATAGGGCGCGGAAGTAAAGGTGGCGTTCGGCCCCTAACATTTCCTCTCTGCAATTCCGATGGAGGGCGACGCACTGTCGTCGCCGGTTCGAATCGGTAGGCACGGCGACGACAGCGCGTCGCCCTCCACCTATTGAAATCCCAGCGGATTGACTTGCCGTATACGTCCCCCCAATCCGGACGGCTCCGCGGGGATGCCTCGCCCTACCGGGCAAATTGAACCTGATTTATCGCGCTCAGTTTTCTTTGGCGACGGGTGCGTGGTTCGTGGCAGGAAAGAGCTGTTGCAGCAACGCGTAAAGTTCGTTCGAACGCAGGGGCTTGCTCAGATAGTGATCCATGCCGGCGCGGAAACACTCGTCGCGGTCCCGTTTCATCACGTGGGCGGTCAGCGCGATGATGCACACATGCCCGCCTTTTTCTTTTTCGACCCGGCGGATGCGGCGAGTGGCTTCACAGCCGTCCATCACGGGCATTTGCACGTCCATAAGGATCATGTCGTATTTCTTTTCCTGATACCGCGTCACCGCCTGGGCTCCGTCGCTGACGGCTTCCACCCGGTGACCGGCGCGTTCGAGCATTTTTGTCGCTACCATCTGGTTCACCGGATTGTCCTCGGCGATGAGCACAGCGATCGACCGGGTGCCGACGGTCGCGGCGGTGTTTTCCGCCATCGGAGGGGTGGAAACCCTGCGGAAAAAGACCTGAAGCCGTTCGTGCAGGCGGGCGCGCAGGATGGGCTTGCGCAGATAGAGTTGTATCCCCACCTCGCGGCAACGGCGTGCGTCGTCCTGATGGTCGCCGGAAGAAAGCATCACAACGGGAACGTTCCAATATGGAGGCAGCAGCTTGATCGCACGAATGGTTTCGAAACCATCCATCTGGGGCATCTGCACGTCGGAGATGATCAGGTCAAAGGGCGCCGCACCGTGTTTGTGACGTTCCGTGACGGTCGTAATGGCCGCGCGGCCGCTCTCCATCACCGTGGGACGCATCTTCCACTGCCGGGTCATCTCTTCGAGGATGGTCCGATTGGTGGCGTTATCGTCGATGATGAGAACGGTGGCGTTCTCCATGCCGGGTGCCGGGCTGAAAACGGTGTCAACTGGTTCGGTTTGCCGGCCAAACTGGGCGGTGAAGTTGAACGTGCTGCCACGCCCGTGCTCGCTTTCGACCCAGATGCGCCCGCCCATCAATTCGACCAGACGGCGACTGATCGTGAGCCCGAGGCCCGTGCCGCCGAAGCGCCGGGTGACCGAACTATCGACTTGGGTAAAAGGTTCGAAAATGGACTGCTGGCGGTCGGGCTGGATGCCGATGCCGGTGTCAGCGATCGCAAAGCACAGTTCACATTTCTCCTCGGTGGCGCTGACGAGGGTGACGCGCAAAAGCACCTCACCGCGCTCGGTGAACTTGATCGCGTTGCCCACCAGATTGAGCAGCACCTGGCGCAGCCGCGTGGCGTCGCCGACAACCTGCGCGGGCACCTGCGGCTCGACGTCGCAAACGATTTCGAGCCGCTTCTGCATGGCTTTCGTGGAAAGGGTGTCGAGAGCGCCTTCAATACAAGCCTGCAAATCGAAGGTGGCATTTTCGAGCGTCGTGCGGCCGGCTTCGATCTTGGAGAAGTCGAGGATATCGTTGATGATCGTCATCAAGGTCTCGCCGGAGGCCAGCGCGGTCTTGAGGTAGGAGCGCTGGTCTGGATCGGTGGCGAGGTCGAGCGCAAGTTCGTTCATGCCCAGCACTCCGTTCATGGGGGTGCGGATCTCGTGGCTCATGTTGGCCACGAATTCGCTTTTGGCTCTGTTGGCTGTCTCGGCTTGCTCCTTCGCCAGCTTGAGGTCGCGGGTGCGTTCATCGACCATCTGCATGAGAACCCGCTCGCGCCTCTGATGATTGGACGCCCAGATGCGGCCGGCCGCGTAGAGACCAAGGGCGGCGAAGGCGGCGACCGCGGCCCAAAACCAGCCTTGTTGGTACAAATGCGGCCAGAGTTCGATCTCGCAACGCGCGGGTTCGGCACACCAGACGCCCTCGGCGTTGGCCGCGCGGACGAGGAAGGTATACCGGCCGGGCGACAGGCTTCCATAAAACGCCTCTCGCCGGCCATTGGCATCCACCCAATCGCGGTCGAAGCCTTCGAGTCGGTACTGAAAACGCACCGACCGTGAATCGATGAAGCTTGGCGCGGTGAAGAAAAATTCGAGTTCGCCCCGTCCCGGTCGGAAGCTCTTTCTGAGACCGGGACAGGTTTCCATCTTGTCGAAACGAACTTTCTCGATGATCGGAACGGGCGGCACCGTGGCCTTGCGGATGCGCTGTTGGTCGATGACGGACACGCCCTTGCTGGTGCCGATCCAAATCGTACCGTCCGGCATACGGGCCACGTTTGCGGAGGAAATGCTTGGCGCCCGACTGCGCATGCCATCGGATTCGTCGTAAAGCGTGTAAGCGGGAGAGGACTTTTTGCCGGCCAGCACGCGATCGATTTCCTCCAGCGCGAGGCGAACCACGCCATTGCCAAAGCTGATCCAAAGCTCCCCATTCAACTCGCAACCGCCAAAAGTCAGCGGGCCGACCGACGGCGCGAGGCGGATGCTCTCCATCCGGCCGTCATGCACGCGTTGCAGTTCAGCGGAATCCCTGGTCACCCAAGTATGGCCGCGTGAATCGAAAAAGATTTCCTGGGCAAATGCCCCGGGCGATTCCGGAGGATTGGCGAAAAATTCCCACTGGCCGTTTTTCAGACAGGCCAGCCCACCCTGACACGCAATCCAAAGCCGGCCGCGGCCGTCGAGACGCATGGCACGAGGTTTGGTCACACCCTGAACCGGGACGTTCTTGAAACTAGTACCCTCCAGCCGCTGAAGACCGTGGGTGTCGCTGATAATCCAGATCGTGCCATCCCGATCTGTCACCACACTGCGGATACGGGCGTCGACTCCCGCGGACGTTCCATAACTTGTGATGCGGCCGTCCTTGAAATAACTGAGCCCGTTACCGGCGTAACCGATCCAGATGCCACCGTCAGGCGATTCCGAGAGGCAGGTGACGCCGTCCTCGATCAAACCATCGCTCTTTTTAAAAACCTCGACTCCGCGCTCGCTGATGCAGACGAGGCCGCCGCCGAGGGTTCCTAGCCAGCGACGACCGCCCCGCCCGGAAAGAACGCATGTGACGGAGTTGACCGGCAGGCCTTGCAGTCGCGTGAGGTTCACCGCCTTCACATCCTGAAGACGGATCAGGCCGCTGTCCGTGCCGCCCCAAAGATTGCCTTCACGGTCCTCAAGCAGGCAGAGAACGCTGTTCAGGGTGTCCTCGTCGCCGGTCTTGACCGGTTGAAACTTTCCAGTGGTTCGCCGGACGAGGCCGCTGCTTGTCCCAATCCACAGGTTTTCGTCGTGGTCAATCTGAAGGCTGTTGATGACGTTGGAGGGCAGTCCGTCGGCCGTGGTATAGAGACGAAGTTTTCCCTCTATATAATAGTTTAGACCGCGCGTGGTGCCGATCCACAGACCGCCGACACGGTCGGGCGCAAGCGAAGTGGTCTCGATATAGGCCAGCCCTTCCTCGACGGAAAAAACATGCACGTCGTCGCCCCGCACGCGATAAAGCTTCTTTCCGCTCAGGAACAAGTCTCCACCAACCAACCGGCAGATGGCATTCAACCGCACGGGAGACTCGCCGTTTTTAAGAACGTAGGGTTCGCAGCGATCGTTTTGAAAGCGATACAGGCCGGTCGCTCCGCCCAGAAGCATGCTGCCGTCCCGGTCGCAATAGAGCGCGGAGATGCGGTCGTTATCGACCTCTTGTCCCAGCGCCGGACGGTACCAGGAACCTTGTTGATACAAGACGACTCCGCGATTGGTACCGACCCAAACGCAGCCACGCTGATCCTCCGCCAGCGCAAGGATCGCGTCGTCCGCAAACTGCCGTTGCGTGTCGGAAGTGTAGGCGGTGAAACGCACCCCGTCGTAACGCGCCAAGCCCCGGCGTGTGCCGACCCAGAGATAACCATCCGAAGTCTGCAAAAGCGTGCGGATCGACAAATATGGCAGCCCTTGGTCCTCCACCCAACTGTCGAATTTGTAGTGTTCGGGCAACCGCATCGGATCGAGCGCGAAAGCCGCCGACGTGGTGAAAATCAAGCAGAGCAACAGGCGGACCTGCTGTCGCAGAAAGGGGTAAAGAGTGAACATGGGGTAGACCGTTGCTATATCGGACTGACAACCAAATTTTTAAGAACTCCTTCGCGGGAAGATTGACGAACCTTTCTTTGAGCAGCAAGTCGGAAGCCAAATTCGCGACAAATCTCCCGCTTTCAATCAGACCAGCTTCCTTCTCGACCGCGAATGCCGCCACGGATTTGCAATTACCGAACCAACCCGCCCGACACCGAAGTTATCTGCTCAACGAAAACGTTCCTGGCCAGCTTAAACGTCGTTCCCGACATAGCGCGTTACGTATTTTCGCGTGATCCAAACCTCCCGGAACGCACCAAAGCCCTTACTCGTCGAGTTCCACGTTCCAGTACGCCAGATCGAGAAAATCCTTCCACATTTCGCGGTGTTGCGTGCCCAGCACGAGACTGATCACCGGCCGCCATTTCGGTCGAACCGGTTTGCGGATCAAACGCATTCCGGCCTCGTGCGGCAGACGGTTGGCCTTTTTCGTATTACACTTCACGCAGGAACAAACGATATTTTCCCACGTCGTGCGCCCGCCATCGTGGCGCGGAATAACGTGATCGAGGTTCAACTCCTCGCGGGGATAAACCCGCGCACAGTATTGGCACTGGTTTTTATCGCGCTCGAAGACGTTGTTGCGCGTCAGCTTCAATTCCTTGCAGGGCAACTTGTCGAAAAACGAGAGCAGAATCACCCGCGGCAAACGGATCGTGCGCGTCGGCGTATGCACGGTTTCGACGGCGGTGATGGGCGGATTGCTTTGTGAAAAATCGATCCAGTCCATCATCGAGAAGACACGAAAATCCTCATCGTGATGATGAACGACATGGGCATGGCCACGCGCGAGTAAACCAAAGGCGCGTTTCGCGCCGATGACGTTCACCGCCTGCCAAAGGCGGTTTAAGACGAGCACCGGTTGATCGAGAGCTGCATCCATGACGGGTTCCCTGCGTAAAGTCGCACCTCGCAACTGTCAAGCTGCGCAATGCAATAAACGTGCAACGCGGGTCTGGCGCAAGTGCGCTTCCACAACCGCCCTCGACCACATTTGGTGCGCAAATCTCCACTGTAAAAAATCTCCAGCTTTCGCTGCCAATCGCTCACTTGCACATTTATTTCCACGAAGAACTTGTCCGTATCCACAATTTGGGCACATTGGCCCCGTTCTTTCGCCGAAGTCGCTGCTCCTTCCTGAGCAGTGACACGGGGGACCCAACATCCCAGGCCTAAAAAACCGGGGACGGGGCGCACGGAACGGGTAACCGTTGCCGGGGGCACTTCCAAGCCCAAGCCCGACAGCTAACCTCGCAGGCATTTGGAAGGGTGATCCACTGGGTCCGTCGAGTGACGGCGCCCAAGGTCTCCCCAGTTCAACCGCGCATGCTCGCGGAGATGGGAAACCGCCTCCGCCGCAGACGTAAAATTCGGAGACTTCAATCCATGACATCGACGTGCCCAACGTCCTTCCGTGTCGCGAACCCGTTCGCGCACCTTCTACGCGTGCAGATAACCACCGGCCATCCACAAACCGCACGCTCATGAAAATCTACCAACACACCCAGTCTGGCCGACAAATTGCCGTGTCCATGATCAGCATGGCCGTGATCGGAACCTTCGTAGCCGCACGTTTCCCCCACCCTGCCCTCTTCGTCACGGTGCCGATCTTGCTCCTCAATGCATGGCTCTTCAGTTCGCTCACCATCGCCATCGCGGACGGCGAACTGCGCTGGCACTTCGGCCCCGGATTGTTTCGGAAAAAATCATGCTGGCCGACATCACCTCAGTGAAAGCCATCCAGACTTCGTTTCTCGATGGCTGGGGCATTCATTTCACCCGCCATGGTTGGCTCTATAATATCGCCGGTCGCGATGCCGTCGCGTTCACGCTGAAAAACGGCAAACGCCTCGCGCTCGGTTCCGACGAAGCGGAAAATCTCGCCGCGCAAATCGCGTCGTCGCTCCGCAACTAATCCGTCCACGCAAAATTTAACCGCCTTCCCGGCCGCGTGCTCACACGGACCGCCTGGCTTATATCATCTATGTCGCTCAAGACTCTTCTGGTCGGCAAAGCGCGTTCGCTCGCCGATCGCGATCTTTTCCACAAAGTCTCGCTCGTCGCCATCTTCGCCTGGGTCGGCCTTGGCGCGGACGGTCTTTCGTCTTCCTGCTACGGTCCGGAGGAAACCTTCAAGATCCTCGGTGCCACGCCGCATCTCGCGCTCTTCGTCGCGCTCGCGTCGATCACCACGATCGTCGCGATCTGCGCGAGCTACTCGCAGATCATCTCACTTTTTCCTTCGGGCGGCGGCGGCTATCTCGTCGCGAGCAAACTGCTCTCGCCCACCGCGGGCGTGGTTTCCGGCAGCGCGCTTCTGATCGACTACGTGCTCACCATCACTACGTCGGTCGCCGGCGGCGCGGACGCGCTTTTCAGTCTGCCGGCGTTTCACGACTGCCAGACCTGGAAACTTCCTTTCGCGCTCGCCAGCGTCGGCGCCCTCACGCTCGTGAATCTGCGCGGCGTGAAGGAATCAGTTCTCCTCTGGGTTCCCGTCTTTTTCCTGTTCGTCGGCACGCACGCCTTTGTGATTTTTTACGCACTCGCGACCCACGCGTCGACTCTGCCCGCCGTCGCGCAGGCAACGGTGCACGAGGTCCACACCGCGAGCGCTCAGCTCGGCTGGTTCGGCCTGCTCGCGTTGCTCATGAAAGCCTACAGCATGGGCGCGGGCAGCTACACCGGCATCGAAGCGGTTAGCAACGGACTCCCCATTCTCCGCGAACCGCGCGCACAAACAGGTCGGCGCACGATGGTCTACATGGGCGTTTCACTGGCCCTCACGGTGGCCGGTTTGCTCATGGCGTATCTGCTTTTCGCCGTCGCGCCGCAGGACGGAAAAACGCTGAATGCGGTATTGTTTGAAACGATGACGCGAGGCTGGGACGCAGCCACGGGTTCGACCTTCGTGTGGGTCACGCTCGCCTCCGAAGCGGTGCTGCTGCTGATCGCGGCGCAAGCCGGTTTTCTCGACGGACCGCGCGTGCTCGCGAACATGGCGCTCGACCGTTGGTTCCCCACGCGCTTCGCAAATCTCAGCGACCGCTTCGTCACACAAAACGGCATTCTTCTCATGGGCGGCGCGGCCTTCGTCATGATGGCGATCACGCGTGGTTCGATCGGTCTGCTGCTCGTGCTCTACTCGATCAACGTCTTCATCACGTTTTCCCTTTCGCAACTCGGCATGGTTAGGCACTGGTGGAAGGAACGCGCCACCGCACCTTCGTGGAGATCCAAACTCGCGATCAACGGCTTCGGCCTCGCGCTCACGACCTTCATCCTCATTTCGCTCACCGCCGTAAAATTCTTCGAGGGCGGCTGGGCCACGCTGATCGTCACCGGCCTGCTCGTCGCCGCCGCCTTCGGCATCAAACGCCACTACCGCAACGTCGGAGAATCGCTGCGCCGTCTCGATGCGATCGTCGAGGCCGCCGATCTGTCGATCGCCAATCGTACTCCGGCCGAAACCCCGCTCGACCCCCAAGCCCGCACCGCCGTCATTCTCGTCAACGGTTACAACGGGCTAGGCCTGCACACCTTGCTGCATGTGCCGCGGCTGTTCGGCAACACGTTCAGGAATTTTGTCTTCCTACAAGTTGGTTCGGTCGACGCCGGCAATTTCAAAGGCGCCGACGAAATCGAACACCTGCGCTCGCACACCACGGCCCAGGCCGAGCGCTACGCCACTTGGGCGCGAGCCCACGGCTACGGCGCCGCCACATTCACCGCCGTCGGCAATGACGTCATCGGTGAAGCGATGAAACTCGCGGAGCAAGCCGCAGAACAATTCCCCAACCGCATCTTCTTCGCCGGCCAGCTGCTCTTCGCCCGCGAAACCCGCTTCACCCGCTGGCTCCACAACCACACCGTCTTCACCCTGCAGCGCCGTTTCTTCCTCGCGAACCTGCCCTTCGTCATTCTGCCCGTGCGGCTGGAGCCCCGGCCTGTTCCGAATACAACCGAGCCACCCGCACTCATGGCCTAGCGCTATTCCCTTGGCTCTTCCGATGGAGGGCGACGCGCCGTTGTCGCCGTCCGCGACTCGTCATCGGCCGAAGAGGCTACTCGCGCTGTTATTGCCCGATGAGGACTTCTGAGCAGAGCCAGAGCTTGCCGGATTACTGGCGCCGTCTGTCTGAGTAAGACTCGGATACGTCAGCCATGATTGCACTTCCTTGGTCGAGCCTTTGCTTCGCGTAGTGAACCGAACCAGCAAGCTGCCGCTACTATCCTTGGAAAATTCCGTTTTCGTAATGCCTTCGGACGTTTTGCCTTCGTGAAACATCGTCCAGGTTCTCTCCAAATAAAACTTATCGGATGCACGGGCGTCTGTGTTCACCGCAACATCGCCTTCGGCCACCACACGACTGGCTGAGTCGAAAGCAGTGACGCGCCACAAGTTGTTTCGGGCGACGATGTCGATTCTGTCCACCGTGCCCTGGATTTTTGCTTTTTGAAAAGACTCATCACCCAGCAACACCCCGCCTAGACCTTGAGCGACGAGCGGGTATTCAGAAAACGAACCAGGCTTACCGCTATAAGATCCCGATATAACGCCAGTATCCGCGTTCTTGTCGGCAGCTTGAGCCAGCGCTGCACCCAAGAACAACAAAGCGAAGAGTCCTCTGAAAATTCGACGCTGCATAGCTCAAATCATGCAAAGGTTGCACCCAAGGTCAAACGTCCACATCCGCCCGATTATACTGCAAAACATCGGTTCGCCTCGCCAATCGTCGCGACGCGTTTGATGCCGTTGGTGGCTTCCCCAGCGACTGTTACATTTTCGAAGAAGCCGATTTCGCGAAGAATTTGACGACAAAGGGTAATCAAACGCGGTCAAAAGTTCATCGCACACCATCACCATCCTTTTTCCGCGTTGGGAAGAAAGGGAGCGAAAAATGGATTCTGATCTTGGCTCAAAACCGCAGTTCGGTTCTGGCTCGCCCCTCGTCACTTCTCCCGCGACAGAGCCTGCGCGGAAAATGGTGTAGCTCGAAACGTTGAACATCTGAAGTTTGTCCAAAGCCAACGCGCTCACAAAGCCAAAGTTGGACCAATAGCTATGTGATTCTGACTATCTGTCCATTCCATGATTGCCGTCGGGGCTCTTACTCTCCTGTCTTGTCGTTCCAGCCATGATAACTCCGGAGGAGCACATGCACGAAATACCCCTTCACCTTTTTCCGTTCCTGCTCTATGCCTGATGCATTGGCCCCGCGCACTTCCGACTATAACCACTATTAAGAAGATCCGTCCTCATGAATGATCTAGAAATCAAACGTAATCGCATCGAGAAGATCGTCAAAATCCTATCGCTCCTCGTCGTCGGGTTTTTCGTCGCTCCCGTCGTGTTTATCGCCATCAAGGGGCTTGTAGGTTTGATCGTCGCTGCCGCGGTTTCCCTCGTCGTGGTCAACCTTATCCCTTGGTTTTCCGCTATAGTGGCGAACTGGCGACTGAAGGCACTGAAACACGAAGCGGCAAAGAATCCAATCGAAACGCTGCAAAATGACTATCGCAAGCGCATCGAAGCGCTTCAGGCATTTCGACAATCAATCCTAAATTCGAAGGCTGAAGTCGCCTCGTTCAGGGACAAGTTGGATGGCTTTAAAAAACAATATCCGGCAGATGCCGCCAAGTTTGACGAGCAATACCACCAGATGCTCGCGCTCCTTAAGCTACGCGGAAAAAAATATGAGGAAGCCAAAGGCAACCTCGAACGATACGACGGTGAGATCACCCGCGCCAAAGCAATCTGGGATATGGCTCAAGCCGCCGCTGCAATGAATAAGGCCGCTGGTGTCGACGCTGACGAGTTCTTCGCCAAGATTCAGGTCGAGACGGCACTGGATAGTGTGCAAAAGAATCTCAATTTGGCTTTCGCCGATTTGGAAATGAGTCTCGTAGACGAAAAAAGCCCTGCCGGCACAAACGCTATTCCAGTCCAACCTGTCGTTGAAGCGCCCAAAACACTCGCAGATGAAAAAGCTTCACTCGATCTTGATATTGAGGTCGTCGACCCGGCGTCTCGTCCGCGCAAACTCTAATTTCACCCACCGATGAAGTTTCGAATTTTTGCATCCTTATTCGTATTATTTGTGCTCTTCGTTCTCTACGCACTGTTTTCTAGCAACTCCGAAACTTCTTCGGAGCAGGCTCCGATCGTGTTCCCCCAGTAACTTTCTTTAGATCTATCAACACTCATCGTATGAAAATCAAAGCTCTCGCATTCATCGCCTCGATTTTTGCTATTTCAGCATTCGCGCAAACGCCCGCACAATCCTCAAAGCCCACCTTCATCAAAGGTGATCTAAACATCCGCTTCAATACTCGAAAAACTGAGGATGGAAAGATTAAGGAAGGCGTGTCGGATGTATACACATTGAACGTCAATGTCTCCGACAGCTCGCTTTTCCGCGGAACCATAGAACACCGCCCTACCATCCCCGGTACATTTGGCGTCGCGCAAACAGGGCAACTGACCTATGCGCTCGATTGCGACGTCATCAATCCAGCTAACGTTTCACAGACCCGGAATGTCGGTAAACTCTTCGGAACAATTCCAGTGGACCAAAACAATGTCTATCGCTTCTCCGACGGATCGCTGCGTGTCAGCGTATTCGGCATTGGCGCTGCCAAAGGGTTTGAAAGCAAATTTTCAGGACTCGCGTTGGGCAAGCCACCCGCAAAGTCCGAAGGTATTATCGACAGGATGAAAAAGGAAGCGCTCAACTTTCGAAATAGCAAAGGCGTTTCCATTTCCGTGAGTAAATACGACAAGATGGAATTTCAGCAGCACGTGTTGGCCTCCGGCCCTGTCCAGATTTACCCGGAAGTCACAGTCAACGGTTCCTTAATTTATGACTATGGGCGTTCCGCGTGGTTTTTCCAAAACGTCACGGTGACATATGCTGTCGATGGCCGCCGGTTGCAGGACAGTCTGACCGGAAATATTCGCTGGGTTGAGTCAGCCAACCGACGGAGTAACGGCGAAGGCGAATATCAGTTCGATATTCGAGTGAACGAACCACCTCCGAGCGAAGCTGCAGTATTCGCCGCCCCCAGCGATGAATCGGCATTCTTTGCCACCGATGATTTAATCACCTCCCTCGTGGGAACTATGAAGTACAAAGACACCATGAGTGGAGATAGCGTTATCTCCTCGTCGGTGACAATCGGACTTACTGGTAACAAGCTCACAAAGCAGCAAACCATGTATTTATGCAAATTGCTGTTCCTGTCCGCAGTCGTTCCGCTGAACGCCGAGTAATAGCTTTGTCACTTGCGCGGGGCGTTGGAGAAGCAGCGCCCCGCCCTTCCTGTTTTCCACGATAGAGAGTAATGAGCGGAAAAAGCGCCAAGCTTTTTAGTTTTGGTCGATAGCGAAGAGTTCGTTTGCTGCGGTCTCCTTGGCCAATGCTGGGCGTTAACTTCCGTCCTCTATTAGCGGCAATTAGCGTTCATTAGCGGTTAAAAGGACCTCCTCTCCACGATCGTATCACCAGCATAGGCAATCACCGGTGCTTCTGCATGCTTTTCGGGGGGACGCCGTGGACGGCTTTGAAGCAGCGGGAAAAATGATACGGATCGGCGAAGCCCACGCGCAGCGCAGCTTCTTTAACCAGCCCACCGGTCTCGACGAGATATTCCGCCGCAAGATTCATCTTTCGCCGCAGGAGATACTGATAGGGACTGGTTCCCTGAAAACGCCGAAACAAGCGACAGATACTCGAGGTGTCCAGGCCGGCGGCGGCGGCAATGTCTTCCAGGGTCACCAGCCGCTCCGCCTGTGCGTCGATCAAGGCCTTGCAGCGAAGGAAATTTTCGCGGGCGAGTCCGCCAGCGGCGGAAGCTTCGTCGACCGTTGCGGCAAGTTTAAGCGCAAGCAATTCGACGAGGAGTTCGCAGATCTCTTTGGTCTGCGAACCGGCGTGGCGGCCTTCGCGAATGAGATCTTCGAAAACGCCCCGAACTTCGCCGTGAGCGACGACGCGCCTCACCTGCCCCGGCGCGAGGCCGGCTCGGGCCAGCAGACGCGGCGCACGCTGCCCACTGAGGCAGATGAAATATTTCACCATGGGATTTTCCGCGCTCGTGCGCATCGCGCAACTGGTCGTCGGCGCACAGGAAAACACGCTGCCCGGTCCGAGTTCGTGCTGCCTGCCATCGAGCGTGACCGAGCCCTGGCCGGCGGCCACGTATTCGATGATATGATACGCATAACCGGAGCGATCGATGGCGTAGTCGGGATTGCAATACTCGCGTCCACCGAGAGCCAGAAAGGCGCCCGCACCCGGTTGCAGCCCGAGAAAGAAATAGCGCGAGCCGGAAACCTGCTGCGAGAGCAGGTTCTGCGGTTGAAGGCTCGGAGATTTTTCGGCCGGGGTCATTGCCGGTAGCTATTATGTGGTTGGGGCTTTTGGTAGGGACGCCTCTCCGAGGCGTCCGCTGCAACGTTTAAAGGGCTTTGCGACGTTAACGGACGGCTCGGAGAGCCGTCCCTACCAACAGAAATTTCGTCTGGCAGGTTTTTGGTGAGAAAAAACTATTTTATATACGCAAGCAATTCACCCGGCGTCACCGTAGCGGTGCCGAGTTTGCCGACGACGACGCCGGAGGCGGCGTTAGCGAAATGTGCCGCGGTTTCGAGGTCAGAACCGGCCGCCAGCGCCAAGACGAGCGAGGCTAGCGCGGTGTCGCCCGCGCCCGAAACGTCGAAGACTTCGCGGGCGGCGGTGGGGATGATTTTGCCGATTTTGCCGTCGGCGGAGAGCAGCATGCCGTCTTCGCTCAGCGTGATGACGAGGTTGCGCGTGCCGTAAAGTTTGTGGAGCTGGGCGCAAACTTCCTCGGCGGGAAATGGCGTGTGCGGCTCGGGTTCGATGTCGGCGAGTTGGAGTGCTTCGCGTCGGTTGGGTGTGATGAGGTCGAGATTATTGAAGTGAAGTTTGCGCTTGGGCTTGGGATCGAGCGCAAGGAATTTGCCGGCGGCGCGGGCGAGCTTGCTCACACCTTCGACCAGCGCGTCGGTTAGGATGCCCTTGGCGTAATCGGAGAACACCACGGCATCGCAGTCCTTGATGGCCAAGCCAAAGAGCGCCTCGATTTTCGATGGATCGATGCGATAGGCCGACGGCGCAGCTTCGCGGTCGAGACGGCAGAGCTGTTGGTGCTGCACGAGCACGCGGGTTTTGACGATCGTCGCTCCACTTCCCGGCGTGGCGATGGTGGAGATTTTTTTGTCCGCGAGAATTTTGGAAAGTTTCGCACCGGCTTCGTCGTTGGCGAAATAACCAGCCACGGTGCATTGCGCGCCGAGCGAAGCGATGTTGAGCGCGACGTTGGCCGCGCCACCCGCCGTGTAACTGTCGCGCGCGATGTCGACCACGGGCACGGGCGCCTCAGGCGAGATGCGCGTGGCGTCGCCCCAGATGTAGTGATCGAGCATCACATCGCCGATCACGAGGATACGAACGCGGGAGATTTTTTTCAGGAGCTCTTGGGCGACGGGAACGGGAATCATGGAAAAGAAATGGAGAGGAGAACTACTGATGAACGCTAAACAAGAAAACTGTAATTAGGAGAGATGTACCGCTAATTTTCGCTGATGTCCGCTAATTTAAAACCTTCGAAAAAGAGCTGGTTCATCTATCGGGTGAGATAATTTATTCGGCCTTGCGGAATCCATTTTCCGATTTTAGCGATAATTAGCGGTTCACCAATTTCTGAGTTTAGGTTGAATGCAGTTAAAAGTGAAATGGTGGAACGGCTGCGGAAAATCATCCCGTTACCGTAACTCCCAGTTGTAGTGACAGGCGGAAAGCATTTTCGGGCGCCCGTCGGTGACCTGCACGACGTCCTCGATGCGGCAGCCGCCGAGGCCGGGATAATAAAGACCGGGCTCGACCGTGACGACCGAACCTTTCTTCAAGCGATAATCAACCGTGCTCACCCGCGGCGGCTCGTGCACGGCGAGGCCGAGACCGTGTCCAGTGCCGTGGAAAAACCCGACGGAGCCTTTAGCGGTGCGTTTTGTTTCGTAACCGCGATGCGAGAAGACAGCGCACACGGCCTGGTGCACATCGTGGCCATTCACGCCGGCGCGGATCTTGCCGAGAGCGGCGAGTTGGGCTTCGCGCACGGCGGCGACAAGCGCCCGTTGCGCATCGCTAGCCCGGCCCTTGAGAAACGTGCGTGTCATGTCGCCGTGGAAACCGGTAGCGTTTACGCGCGGGAAAACGTCGACGATGATCAGTTCGTTCGCGCGCAGCGGGCCGTGACCGCGCTCGTGCGGATCGCAGGCCTGATCGCCACCGGCGGCGATGGTGTCGAGCGAGATGGCGCCGGCTTCGAGGCAGGCGATTTCGATCGCGATCTTGAGTCGTTCCGAGGTGAGCGTTTCGCCACGATAAGAGAGGCGGCCGTTTTTAATTTTGCTCGCACGAAGGACGGCTTCAGCCGCGAGAATGCCGAGCGCGCTGCAACGATTGCCCTCGCGAATGGCGGCGGCCTCGGCGGGGGTTTTGATTTCGCGCTGCGGGAAAAGCGGGCCGTCGGCGATCTGAAGTTTCATGCCGTACTTGGTCAGACGCTGCGCGAGACCGACGGGAAAATCCTCGGCCACGAGAAAACTTTTTTGGCGATAATGTTTTGCCAGCACCGCGATCACCTCCGCCGCCGTGGTACGAGCCTTGGGAAAACGTTTTTTCGCTTCAGCCGCCCAGGATTCCAGCGGCAGCACCACGTCGAAAGCGGAATCGCGTTTCACGCGTCCGAATTCGAGCGCGCTGACGACGGCGAATTTTTTCCGGCGAAGCGCGAACGAGATGAAAGGGTCCGGGACGTTCACCTGGCCGAAGTAAAGCTGGTCGGCGTTGTGGGCGGAGTCGGCGTAAAGAAGGGTCGGCGGCGTAGGCACAGGGAAAAGTTGAATTATGCGCGGACGCCCATTAGCCACTGATGTCGTGAAAAACGCAAATCTGCATTGGAGGTCGGTTTTATTCGCGGCAACGATCGTTCTGCTGGTCCCGTTGACGGGTTGCGGCAAAAAACTGGCCGCGGAAAAACCCGAGGTTCACAAAACCGTTTCGGATTATTTTCCGATCAAAGTCGGCGACCGCACCGTGCAGATGCAACTCGCTGTGCTTCCGCTGGAGATGCAACAAGGCCTGATGGGCCGGCGCGATTTGGGCTCGGATCAAGGCATGATTTTTGTCTACCAGCAACCGGACCGTATGAGTTTCTATATGCGAAACACGCCCACTCCGCTCGACATCGGCTTTTTCGATGCGAAAGGACAACTTTGCGAAGTGTATCCGATGCATCCCTACGACGAGAAGACTGTGAGCTCACGCAGCCACGCCATTCAGTTCGCTTTGGAGATGAACCAAGGTTGGTACAAAGCCAGCGGCGTGAAGACGGCGGCGCAGCTCGACCTGAAGGCGCTCGCGGCAGCGATGGAAGCGCGGGGGTTTCGCGCGGAGATGTTCGGGCTGCCGAAATAAGGTGTCCGACGCGAAGCGCATTAGCCCAATGCGCCGGTTTGAGAGCGATGTCGCCAAGCGCGTTGAGGTGGCACAGCGCCAAGAAACGCTGACAAAATCCGCCATTAATTCGCTGACATTTTGTATCCAAGGTGAGGCATGCCTTGGATACAAAGTTCGATCATTGAGCAACGAGAGGAGTTGGTTGTGGCCATGCTACGGCGTCGTGAGCCGATGCGAGTGCTCTGCCATCGGCTTGGGATTAGCCGGCAGACTGCGTACAAGTACTTGCGCCGATTTAGACAGGAGGGACGTTCCGGTCTAAGGGAGCGACGTCGCGGCCCCAAACCCAAGCAGGCCGCACAGTGGGCCGATTGCGCCCGGATGATCATTCGAGAGCGCCGCCGCCGGCCCACTTGGGGAGCGCGCAAACTGCGCTGGTGGCTGCGCGAGCGCCTGCCCGGTCGGCGTTTGCCCTCCGAACGGACCGTGGAGCGCTGGTTGCATTAAGCTTACCCCGAAAACGTGGACAAAGAAGAGGGCCTACGAAGAAAGAATAAGTCCATGAACAAACCCGAGACCAAGAACGAGGCGGCCCCGCCGCCCCGCAAATACGTGCCTGAGTATGACGAGGCGTTTCGCCGCGACAGCGTGGCGGCGTGGCGGCTGAGCGGGGAAAGCGTGCCGAAGTATGCGCCGAAGATCGGGGTCCACGAGACGACCCTGTATGCGTGGATCCGCACGGAGGAACGCCCCCATGGGGGCGGCGCGCAAACGCCGGCCGACATCGGTTCGTTGCAAGCGGAGTTGCGAGCGCTCCGTCAGGAGAACGAGCGCCTGCGCACCCAGCGCGACATATTAAAAAAAACCTTGGGCATCCTCTCCGAACCCCCGCCGAGCGGTACGAAAGGATAACTGCGATGAAGACCCACCACACGATCGCCGATCTGTGCGCGGCCTTTGGCGTGAGCACCAGCGGGTACCACGCGTATTGCCACCGGCAGACTCATCCGGGTCCGCGAACATTGGCGGATGCGGAACTATCCCCGAAAATCACCGCCGCGTACCTGCGGAGCCGGGGCACCTACGGAGCGCCGCGTATCCAGCAAGTCTTGCGATGCCCGGGCCAGCCCACACCCAGCCGCAAACGCATCGCCCGGCTGATGAAACAACAACGCCAAAGCGCCCGGCCCCGCCGGCGGTACAAAGTCAAAACCACCGACAGCAACCATCCCGGTCCGATCGCCCCGAATCTCCTCTTGGGAAAGCCTGCGGTCACCGCGCTCGATCACGTTTGGCGGAGCGATCTGACCTACATCGGAACCGGCGAAGGCTGGCTGTATTTATGCGCCTTCAAAGATGCATGCAGCCGCCGGCTGGTCGGCTGGGCCATGAGTGAAAAAATCGACACGCCACTGGTCCTGTCGGCCTTGGAAATGGCGCGCCGTTCGCGCCAGCCCAAAGCCGGGTTGATCATCCACACCGACCGCGGCTGCCAGTATGCCAGCGAGGCGTACCGCCAGAAGCTTCACGCGATGGGCGCGATCCCCAGCATGAGCCGCCGCGGCAACTGCTACGATAATGCCGCCATGGAATCGGCCTGGAGCACCCTCAAACTCGAATGCGTTTATCCACGCACCTTCGCCACCCGCGCAGAAGCGCGCGCCCATCTGCACGACTATATTTGCTTCTACAACCGCGAGCGCCTCCACAGCTCCCTCGGTTACCTCTCCCCGCTCGACTACGAATCCCTCCACCACTAACCATAACAACCCACCTCAAATCTTTGTCCGTCCTTCCGGGGCAAGCCCACATTCCGCCGGTTTGGTTCGGCAAGGCCGACGGCGGCCGCGTCCGCCGCAATGGCATCCCCGACGTCGGCAGCCGCGGTGCTCGAATGAAGTGTGGACCTTCGATTGGAAGGGCTGGTTTCGCAGTGGCGACGGGACCAAGATCGAACCGTTGACCGTTCGCGATCAGGGCAGCCGGTTTCTCCTCTGGGTCCTGCCACTGGCTCAGCGCAGTGACGCTGAAGTACGCCGTGTCTGTCGACATTTGTTCCAAACTTACGGTTGCCCCAAAACCATCCGAACGGACAAAGGCGGCCCATTCCGCGGCAATGGTCCCTATGGACTGACCAGCCTGAGCCTTTGGTGGTATCGCCTGGGCATAGAGGTGGAGTTTGTGGGTCGTGGCCATGGCATCGACAACAACGCCCACGAACAGATGCACGGGGTGATGAAGAAGGAAACGGCTAGCCCGCCCGCCAAGACATACCAGGCACAGTTGTGCCGCCTGCGCCGCTGGCAGCACTGCTACAACCATGAGCGACCGCACGATGGGATTGGACAAAAGCCACCGTGTCGACGCTACCGGCCACAACCCAGCCCGTTGCCGCCGCTGCTGGTGCCGGTCTATCCAAACGGTTGGCTGGTGCGAACGGTTCGGCTCAATGGTGATATCCACTTAGCCGGCAAACGTCACTACATCGGCCGCACCTTTGCAGGCCTGCCAGTAGGATGCAAACGTACGGCCGGCGGTTACCACGTTTACTTCCACCGACTCGTTTTGGTGAGCATTGCCTCCCAGCACCTGTCATCGCACTAGGTTCGGAGAGGGAGGGGCTGCGCCCCTCCCTGCCTCCCCGCTTCCCATGGGAAGGACTCGGACTTCGGAAAGTGTCAGCGAAACTCTGGCGGAACTTGTCAGCGAATTATGGCGGACTGCCACTTCAACGCGCTCCACCGCAATTCAAGACTTACTCCAGATCTTTCTTGGAGATTTTGCCGGTCGTGGGGATTTCGTTATCCGTTTTGAGCATGAGGACGGGGATCTTGGTTTTCACCCAGATACCGACTTCCTTGAAATGCTTCGCCGGTACATTTTCGAGCGCCTCGCCCACGGTCTTCGGCGGCATGAGACGGCCTTTTTTCGTGGTATTGAATTCGTAGGTCGCGCGGAAAATCCGGTCCTGCGTGGTCACAACGCTTTCGTCCTCGGGAATCTGGAGCACCCAGCCCACGAAGTCGGTCTTCGGCAGGCGGTCGTTGGGATCGGAAATAAGAATGGCGAACTGCTTTTTCACCGCCGGCGGCTTCTCGTCGTCGCCCTCAGCTTGGGTGAGGATGTTCATCTCCTCCACGATCTGGCGGAGGATCTTGGGATCGACCTGGTTCTTCTTGAGGATCTCAGCAACTTTGTTGACGTCGATTTTTGGCATGGAGCTATGAGCGAATTTGCCCCACGAAAGGACACGTTCCGTCCGCCGTCACAAGCCTAGAAAATTTTCCACAACGCTCCTTCCCTCTCATGTCCTTCCAGCCACACGCCCAACGCGGCGACGAAATTTTCGACATCGTCAACGACCGCGACGAAATCATCGGCCAGGCCACGCGCCGCGAAGTTCACGCCCGCGGCCTGCTTCATCGCGCGGTGCATGTCTTTGTTTTCAATGCGCGGGGCCAGCTCTTTCTGCAAAAACGTTCCCTGGCCAAGGATTCCGCGCCCGGTCGCTGGGCCTCATCGTGTTCGGGTCACGTCGATTCGGGCGAAGACTATTTGACTGCGGCCGTGCGTGAACTCGACGAGGAAATCGGTCTGCGAATCGCGGGCCCGCACCTGCTCACGCCGATCCTGCGCAACGGCCCCTGCGCCGACACCGAGCAGGAATTTGTCTGGGTCTATCGTCTGGAATCGGAAGGTCCTTTCGTGCTTAACCCGGCCGAGATCGACAGCGGAAAATGGTTTTCCCTCGCCGACCTCAGCCGCGAACTTGCGGAAAAGCCCGAAACCTTTGCGCGCTCCTTCCGCTTTCTCTGGGCGAAACTGCAAGCGCAGTGAGTTGCGTGCAGCGCAAGGGTGGAATTTTTTGTGTCTTTTGTGCTTTTTGTAGCCAAGCTTCTCTACATCTAGGAAATTCTCACGCCCATGACTCTCACTTCTGAGCAACAACAAGCCGTCTCCAACTGGGTCGCCGCCGGCGACAATCTTTCCGTCATCCAGAAAAAGCTCTCGGAGCAGTTTAAAATTTCCATGACGTACATGGACGTCCGCTTTCTCGTGGATGACCTCAACCTCGCTCTGAAGGATGCCGCGCCGAAGGCCGACGCCAGCGACGTCAGCAAACCCGCCGCAACCGGCGCCGAAAAAGCCAAAACTGCCTCCAACCTTCCGCCCGACGAAATGGACGAGGCGGACGCTCCCCTTCCCAGCGAGGACGAATTCCCCGAGAACGCCGACCTCGACGAGGCCCTTCCGCCCGACGCCGGCCCAAGCAGCCTCAGTGTCACGGTGGACAAGGTCACGCTTTTACCCGGCGCGATCGCCAGTGGCACCGTCACCTTCAGCGATGGCGTGACGGGAAAATGGATCGTCGACAACTATGGCCGCCCCGGTTTCACCGAGGTCAGCAAGCCCGGATACCGTCCGTCCGCCGCCGACGCCCAAGCCTTCATGCAAGAGCTGAGCGCCGCGCTGCAAAAACGCGGTTATTGAGCCCGTCCAGCGGCCTTGCCCATCGTCCGCGACTTCGTTTCGTCCACGCATCCCCTGTGATGCGCCCATGGATTGGTTGCGCCTGTGTAAAGAGTCGTCCGCTCCCTCCAAAAAAGACTTTCCCGCCGCGCTCCCGCCCTGTTAGCTCGCCCTTTCGTTCTCCGGGTCGCCGTAATTCCTACGCGCCACCCACTCCTCGTTCCTCGTTACTTTCCCGCCAATGACATCCGCGCAAATCCGCCAGTCCTTCCTCGATTTCTTCGCTTCCCAAGGCCACACGATCGTGCCGTCGTCGTCCTTGCTGCCGGACTCGCCCGGACTGCTCTTCACGAATGCCGGTATGAACCAGTTCGTGCCGATCTTCCTCGGCGACCGCAAACCCGATGTCTCCAAGTGGGCCGGCGTCCGCCCGTCGAAAGACACCCGCGCCGCCGATACCCAGAAATGCATCCGCGCTGGCGGCAAGCACAACGACCTCGAGGACGTCGGTTTCGACACCTACCACCACACGATGTTCGAGATGCTGGGCAACTGGTCTTTCGGCGACTACTTCAAGAAAGAGTCGCTCACCTGGGGCTGGACCTTGCTGACCAAGGTCTGGGGCATTCCCGCCAAGCGCCTCTTCGCCACCGTCTACGCACCCAAGCCCGGCGACCCGTCCGAATTCGACCACGAAGCCGCCGCGATCTGGACTGAACTCTTCAAAAAAGAAGGCCTCGATCCCGCCATCCACATCGTCCACGGCAATCGCAAGGACAACTTCTGGCAGATGGGCGACACCGGCCCCTGCGGCCCTTGCTCCGAAATCCATTTCAACCTCAACCCGTCCGACGACGAAGCCGAAGGCCGCAAGCTCGTCAATTCCTCCTCCTCGCGCTGCATCGAGATCTGGAACCACGTCTTCATTCAGTTCAACGCCAATGCCGACGGCACCTTCTCGCCGCTCGCCGCCAAACACGTCGACACCGGCATGGGCTTCGAACGCGTCGCCGGCATCTACGCCACGACAAAAGGCTTCAAGGACTTTTCCGACGAACCGTCGAACTACAACTCCGACGTCTTCACTTCACTCTTCGACGTCATCGCCAAACTCTCCGGCAAAACCTACACCCGCACCGTCCCGACCAAACGCGAAGGACTAACCGAACAAGAGAATACCGACATCGCCTTCCGCGTCCTCGCCGACCATGCCCGCTGCGTCAGCTGCGCCATCGCCGACGGCATTCTCCCCGGCAACGACGGCCGCAACTACGTCATCCGCCGCATCCTCCGCCGCGGCATTTTGTACGGCAAAAAACTCGGCCTCGGCACCGGCTTCTTCGAACAACTCGTCGCCCCCGTTGTAGAAAGCCTCGGCAAAGTCTTCCCCGAACTCGTCGAACGCCGCGACATCGTGCAACGCGTGATCCGGAGTGAAGAGGAGTCGTTTGGACGGACGCTGGACCGTGGCCTCGCTAAATTTAACGCAGCCATCACAGGTGAAGGCGCTGGCGACGGCACGGGATTTGGTGGAGGCATTGCTTCTGGTGCTGGTTTTGGTGATGGCAGCGGCGATGGATCAGGTCGCAGATTCATCCCAGGATCCCTCGCCTTCGAACTCTACGACACCTATGGCTTCCCGCTCGACATGACGCAGCTCCTTGCCACCGAGCGCGGCCTCACCGTCGATACCGCCGAGTTCGAACGCCTGATGGAGCAGCAGCGCGAGCGTGCTCGCGCTGCCCAGAAAAAAGAAATCGTCGTCGCCGCCACCGAGGGCGACGAAAAGACCGATCACCAGCCCACCCTTTTCGTCGGCTACGTGCTCCAGCCCACGCCGTGCATGGCGAACCTTTTGGAAGTCGCCAAAGCCGGTGATGACACGTTCCTTATTTTCGACCGCACTCCGTTTTACGCCGAGATGGGCGGTCAGGCCGGCGACTCCGGCACCGTCGAGATCGCTGGTCAACCCGTCGAGATCGTCGACACGATCAAGGACAAACACGGCCGTTACCTGCATAAAACCGCCAAACCGCTCGACGCCGATCTCGCCGCCCACGCCACCAAGGGCACGATGGTCGAGCTCTCGCTCGATCTCAATAAGCGCCGCGCCATTTCGCGTCATCACAGCGCCGAGCACTTGATCCATTGGGCTCTCCGTAAAACCCTCGGCACCCACGTTCGCCAGGCCGGCACGCACAAAACCGCCGACCGCATGCGCTTCGACTTCTCGCACTTCGAAGCCGTCACGCCCGCGCAGCTCCGCGAGATCGAAGCCCTCGTCAACGAGCGCATCCTCGACAACGCCAAGGTCGAGGCCTACGAAACCGACTTTGATAAAAAGCCCGAGGGCACCCTCGCCTTCTTCGGCGAGAAATACGGCAAGATCGTCCGCGTGGTCGACATCGGCGGTTACAGCCGCGAACTCTGCGGCGGTACGCACGTTTCCACCACCGGTGAAATCGGCCTGATCAAAATCGTCTCCGAGTCCGCCATTGCTGCCGGCACGCGCCGCGTCGAAGTTGTCGCCGGCCAGGCCGCGCTCGATTTCGTCGCCCAACGCGAAACGGTTCTTTCAACTTTAAGTCTTCAACTTTCAACTTCGCCGCTGGAAGCGGCGAAAAAAGTCGACGCCCTGCTCGCGCAAAAAGCCGAGCTCGAAAAGAAGCTCAAAGCTTTCGAGCAAAAAGCCTCCGCCGGCCTCGCTGACGAACTCATCGCCAAAGCCACAACGAAGGACGGCCTCAAATTCGTCTCCGCCGTCGTCGCCGCCGAAACCCCCGATGCCCTCCGTGCCCTCGGCAGTCAGATCCTCGCCAAGCTCGGCGAAGGCGTCGTGCAGCTCGGCGCCGCCAACGGCGACAAGGCCACCGTCGTCGCCTTCTGCTCTCCCGCCGCGATCAAAGCTGGCCAACAAGCGGGCAAAATCGTTTCCGCTCTCACCGTCCAACTCGGCGGCAAGGGCGGCGGCAAACCCGACTTCGCCATGGGCGGCGGCAAAGACACCGCCAACCTTGCCAAAGTTTTAGGAGCCTAAAACCAAGTTACACAGAGTGCACGAGAGGCTACACAGAGACCACAGAGCTCCATTTTTAAAACACTCCGTGACCTCCGTGCCTCCTCTCGTGCCCTCCGTGTAACCCTCCGAACAACCGCCGCCCATGACCTTCTTCGTTCTACGCGCGTTGCACATCATCGGTGTCGTCTGCTGGTTCGCTGGGCTCTTTTATATAGTTCGGCTTTTCATCTATCACACCGAAGCCCTCGACGAACAGGAACCCAAACGCGGCATTCTCGCCATCCAGTTCGCGTTGATGTCCAAACGCCTCTGGTACGCCATCACGGTTCCGTCAATGGTCATCACCACGGTTTTTGGCACTTGGCTGATGTTCGGCTATCACGATCTGCTGCACGAGCCCTGGCTCCACGTTAAACTCGTCATGTTGGCACTGCTGTTTGGTTATCACTACGACTGCGGCCGCATCCGCAAGCGCCTCGCCGCCGGCGAAAAGCTCTACTCTTCGCGCCAGCTTCGCATCTACAACGAAGTCGCCACGTTCCTCCTCGTCGGCATCGTCTTCGTCGCCGTGAGCCGCAACGTCAGCATGGCCTTCAAAGCCCTCGGCGGCTGCGCAATTTTGATGGCCCTGCTCGTCCTCTTCCTCCGCAAAAAACTCCAGGGCCGAAAATAGCAGACTAATCGATTCGCCACAGAGAGCACAGAGCTCGGACACAGAGTACACAGAGAGCTTCGGGTTGGCAGAAGTTCTTCGGCCATCAAGGATCCAAAGACGGATGCTTCTTCTCGACCCCTCCGTGACCTCTGTGTCCGAGCTCTGTGTCCTCTGTGGCTCAAAAGTATTTCATCCCCCATGCCCGCCGAAAAGAAAACCAACGAACCGTTCAAAAACTGGTACAACGAAGAGCTCTATCGGCAAATCGCGGAGGAACTCGCCGCCGTCGACGCCAAGTTCGACCGCAAAAAGTTCCTCTCGCTCACACTCACCGGACTCGAGCAACGCGAACTGATGGATCGCATGCGCCAGACCGCCATCGCCGCCGAGGCCACACTGTCCGGCTCGTACCGCCAAAAAGTCGCCGCGCTCCGCAAAATCACACCCAACGTAAAGCGCGGTTTTGTGACGCTGAGCTTTTGCGATTTCGTCGCACGTTACGGGCTCGACGATTTCGAGCACTCGATGGAAACGCTGAAGTTTTTTACCCCTTTCGGCTCCGCCGAGTTTGCCGTGCGCCCTTTCATCGCGCGCGATCCCGCTCGCGCCCTCGCCATTTTGCTCAAGTGGGCGGAAGATGAAAACGAACACGTTCGCCGACTCGCCAGCGAAGGCAGCCGTCCACGTTTGCCCTGGGGTGCGCGCCTCACCGCCATCGTCGCCAAGCCCGATCTCACCGCGTCGATTCTCGAAAAGCTAAAAAGCGATCCCGCGCTCTACGTTCGCAAGTCCGTCGCGAATCACCTCAACGACATCGCGAAGGATCACCCCGAGTGGGTCCTCGACCGCGTCGAGTCGTGGAAAAATGGCGACGCAGGAACCACCTGGATCGTTCGTCATGCCTTGCGCACGTTGATCAAAAAAGGCCATCCTCGCGCCCTCACCCTTCTTGGCGCCGACACCAAAGCCGTCGCACACGTGCAAGTGCGCCGTTTCACGGTCTCGCCCGCTAAAATCCAACTCGGCGAATCCATCGAGCTTTCCGCCGAACTCACCGCCAAGGGTAAAAAGCCTCTCTCGCTCGTGATCGACTACATCATCCACTACGCCCGCGTCGGAGAAAAAACCTCCGCCAAGGTTTTCAAGTGGACGACCGCCACGCTCGGGCCGGGAAAACCGCTCGTGTTGAAGAAACGTCAAATCATTCGCGATTTCACCACCCGCAAACACCACGCCGGCAAGCACCGCGTGGAGTTACAGATAAACGGCACGCGCCTCGCCGAGTCCGAGTTTAAACTTACGGCGTAAAACAAATTCCGAGGTGGAGCGGGCCGTCCCCGGCGCGCTGGTTTGAAAATGCAACGCCGAACAACCGGCGACGCCACTCAAGGCGCAATGCGACCGCGCGTTCCACCCATCTGCGTTGTTAGCACAGTACGCCCCTCGTCGTATCACCGGCTTCACAGAGCAAAACTCACCGACAACACAAAGCGGCGTGGTGCGAGAAAATCGTAATCCATCGACTGAACCAAGCCGCCGCCGTACGTCTGGTAACTGCGGTAGATCAATGTTTCCTTTCCAAGGACGTTTTCCACGTTGAGCTGTATCTTCGTTTTTACCTTTCGCTCTCCAAAACCGAACGAAGTGCTGTATCCAAGCATCGCGTTGTAGATTTGGTAGGCGGGCGATAGAATCCGCTCGCCATTCACTTTGTCCTGCGGATTGCCATACTGCTTTCCGAGTGCCGTCACTCCCGCTCCGACGGAGAATCCTTTCAGCCATTCCTGCGGAAACGTATAGGTGCCGAAGAAACTCGCGGTGTACTTAACCAAATGCCCCGTCACCACGGGTTCCGACAATGCGTTAATTTCTTTGGCGATGTTGTCGATTTCGGTCTGCAGCATCGTCCGCTGCGACTGCAATTGCGGGTCTGTGGTGGGTGCGTTGGCCGTCGCCTGCCAGCTCGCAAGATGCTCCGCAAAGTAACGGCGACTGTTCGGAACGGAATTCGAAAGCTCCGATCGCGGAACCGACAGGTTCATCTGCAATCGGAGATCCGGCGTCGGATTGCCAATGAACTCAAATTCATAACCACGGCTCCGCAAATCCGTCGTATCGGAAAAGTTCATCGATGCGTTCGCCGATGTGCCAGTCCCGGTGATCACACCCGTGGGCCCAAGGTCGCGGTCCGGCCCGCCGGCATCGATATACCGGTTCCACAGACCTTGAAAACCCGGCCCGTTTTTTGGACGACCCGTGGATTCGTCCTCGTAGTAATTCAGCGCGGCGTAATATTTCCGATCCAGTGTCGATATGCGCACGCCAAACGTCTGCCCCCGCCCTTCCGCCGCTTTCATTGGCGCGCCATACAGCGTCGGAGCCACACCACCCGCCAGCGGCGCAAAATTTTCAGAATAGTTATAGCTGAGCCCAAGCCAGGGCAGCACATAACCCACCGCGCCCGCTTGGTAGGTGGTGCCTTTTTCGGTCAGACTCGTCATCGTCGTATCGAGTTTCCGAATACCGCGCTTTTCGTTCGAATACCGGTCGCGACGCGCGCCGAGCGTGAGATTCAGCCGATCCCTCCAGAGCCGGGTCTGCGAAACGATGCCGGCATACTTGATCGTTTCTTTAAGATTGTAGTCGAACCAATTGAAAGGCATCGCCTGGTAAGTGCCCACACTGGCAGGGAGGTTCATGGCCGCGCGCGGATTGTCCCAGTACAAACGGCCCCAAATCATGTGTTGGATCCAATTAGTCTCATCGATCGTTTGGTCGAACGCCAGGTAGGTTCTCGGTTTCAACTCCGTGCGCCGGTAGCCTCCGCTCACGCCGAACCACTGCGCAATAGGAATGCCAAACGCGCTCGTGTCGAAATGGTAGTTGAGCTGCCCGCGCAGCTCCGTCGCCGGGTGAAATTGATTCTGTTTGCTCAGGAAAAGATCCGAATACCGTTTGCCGAAATTTGGATTTGGCTGTCCGTTCGGCAACTGCCGGTTCAGATCGATCGGAGACTGCGCGCTATTTCCTCCCACATTCTCGAAATTTTGCGACTTCTGCGCGTCGCTGTAGCCGTAGGCCGCCAGCTGCACCTCCATGTTGTCGTTGATCTTTTGGTCCAACAACGCCGTCACCGACGCGTACTGTGCCCGCAGAAAACCGTCGCTCGGCGCCACCGTGAAATCACGACTCGGCAGCGCCGCGACCCAGGTGTCCGTCGGGCCAAAACTATACGCGTGCGGCCGCAAGTAGGCGCCCCAAGCCACGTCGTTGGTGCCCATCGAGCGAATGCCGCCCTGCCAGTTCGCGGCCCCAAGCTGCGGCAGTCCGGGAATCCAAACCCGCAGCGTGGGATCGAAGCCCACCATCGCTTTCACCCCCGGCGCACCTGGCGTTGTCAGCGGGTTCGATTCCGCGCCTGTCACCGTTGCGCCCCACGTTGGCGCGCTCGTCGTTTGGTTCCAAAGAGAGAAGTTATCCTGCACGGTGAATATATAGAGATTGTTCTTCCGGTCGTAGCCTTCGATTTCGATGCGCAACTTCGTATTTTCAAAAAACCTAAACTGCGTGGAAAGGTCCGCGGCATACGTGCGCCCGCGGTCGCCTTCGCGCCAACCGCGCTCACGCTCCGCCAGAATATTGGTGCGTAGGGCAATGTTAGCGTTTACGACGCGGTTCACATCCGCGGTCGCGCGCACCCCGGCATTGTCATTAAATTGAATTGTGAGATCCGCCGAGTTTCCGTCGAAGCGCGGCACTTTGGTATAGGTCGCGATGCTTCCGCCAATGTCGCCCACGCCGAATAAAATCGAATTGGGCCCACGCGCCGCCTCGACCCGATCCACGTTATAGAGATCCTGGGCCACATAGTTCGGGAAATAGTTTCGGCCTGGCGGATTTCCACCTTGTTCAAGATCACCTTGTCCGCGCACGCTGAAAGCCCACGCGTTAAACTGCCCACCGCTTCCCGTCTGACCCGCGCGCCAGTTTTGCGGCACCGCGCCGGCGATCCATTTCAGCGAGTCTCGCACGTTCGTCACTTGCACGTCGTCGATAAATGCGCGCGTCAGCGATGTGATCGGTGCAGCGACCGTGCGAAGCGGCAAATTTGCGCGTCCACCCGCCAGCGAATCGACCGCCACGTAGCCGACGTCGCGTTTCGCGTCCACCGTGAAAGCCTCGAGAACGGTTATTTGATTTTCTGTCGGGATCGACGAGGGTTCTTCTGTAGCCGGAGACGAAGGCGGGGAAACTTCCTGGGACAACAGTGCGTGGGATAAGACAAATACACTGGCGACGACGGCGGTAGTTTTTGCGTTTTTCATGGGGCAGCCTCCTGAACACTTGGGTTAGCGCCCGCCGGAAGAACGCCTTCGTATAGACAATCCCAATCCTGTTTGGTTGCAGTGTTTCGGCTTTATTGGTCCTTCCAGTTTTCCCGGCCCGCCTACCGGAGATTTTCCCGTTAGCTGAGCTTAAGCTGGCGGAACGCCTGCGGATTTGCTTAGTTCGTCCACGATGACTTTGAGCGACATTATCAACGACATCGCGGATCAGGCCGACGATTTTCTCGACGGCGTGACAAAACGAACGGACGCCCGCGCGGCCATCTCCGAACAGCTCACCATCAAGTACCCCAAGCTTGCCGGACCCGAGCGCACTAAAGTTACCGACGGCGTCCTCGCGCTCCTCGACGAAGAAGGCTTTTTTGAACTGGGCTCTGGTTCCGGTTCGGATTCCGACAATGAAGGCGGCGACAGCAGTGAGGAAGAATAATGGCCGTCTCAACTCAAAGGCCGCGGTCCGAAAAGCTGTGAGCTTCACAGCCGCGGAGTCCGCGTTTTGTGCCGCTGTGATTCAATCTCCTTCGCTATGATTTCTTTTTCCGCGCCCGACCTTACACAACATCCACCCCGCAGCCCGCGCGTTCGACTCGGCGGCTATGTGATGTTGCCGCGTTCGATCGACAAAGCCCGTGCCAAGGTTGCCGGCAAACTCGGCGAATACCTTTTCCCGCACACCATGGACAAGTGGCTGCTCGAATTCCTCGGGATCGATGGCAACGCATTTTTCGAAACAATCAAAACCGGTAAAAGCGACAGTGAGATCCTCGCGTGGGTCCAAGAGAACTCGAATCCCAAGCGCACCGAGGCGGAAATAGCCGCCTGGTCGCAGTGGCTCGAAAACCTCACCCCGGGCAACGCCAAACGTCACAGCATGACCGGCGAATGGATCGCGAAAAATGCCCCCGCGCGTGAAGACGTTCACACCTTTATCGACCGGCTCGATTTGGACGATTACATTTCGTTCGGCGGAAAACCATAATCCAATTACGCCACATTCGTTCGTTCCAAGCGCCAACGACATTCCGCCAATCCGGCGGCCGGTTCAAAACGCGTGTTTGGGATATAGTTCTAATCCCGCAGCAATTCGCGGGCTCGGGAACAAAAGTTCTTTCCACCGGCCACGTATTGAATGCGGGGCATTTTCAAATCGAATTGGCGCATGGGAAATTGTTCGCCATTGAGGAAATGAACTTCTCCGCCACCGGCGAGACAGAGCGCAACCGCCGCAGCGATATCCCAAATCTTCACGTTGTGGTCGATCGTGCCGTCCAGCGTGCCGACCGCCACATAAGCAAGGTGCAGCGTACTGGTGCCAAGCGCGCGAATTTTATAATTCTCCACAATGCGCTGCGCGTGATGCGCAAACTTGCGATCAAATGGGCTGTGAAAACCAATGAGACTTTCCTTGTCGAGTTTCGCTTCCTTCACTTGCGCGGGCCGCTCGCCGTCGAAAAGCCCAAATCCCGGGCCGCCCTGGATCAGCACGCGGCGTCCCATGTCGTAGACGAAGCCATAAACCGGCAGGCCGTTTTCCAACAGCGCGAGTGAAATGGCGCAGTTCGGAATTCCTTGGGCATAGTTATTGGTTCCGTCGATCGGATCCAACACCCACGCGAAACGCGCCGTGACCGCAATCGGCTTGTCGGTAACCGTGAGTTCCTCGCTGAAAATCTGGTCGCCCGGAAATTGCGCGGTGATCTCGCGCACGATGGCCTCCGAGATCGCAATATCGATCGGTGTCACCCGCGTGCCGTCGTGCTTCCAATTGCTTTGCGCGCGACCAAATTCGGCGTGCAACAACGTAGTACGGGCGAGCACGACGGTTTTGCCAGCGGCGATGCGGGAGAGAAGTTCGGCTGAAGACATGTAGAACCACTTATTCACACTTATGCTCACTGATGAAAACCAATAAGTGGCCTTCAGTGGAAATAAGTGGTTCAACTTCTACGCATTCGTAGTGTTTCAACACAAACAAAGCGATACAGGCTCATTCGCGTTTATTCGCGTCCATTCGCGGTTGCACGTCTCGTCACTCGTAGTCGTACAGCTTCGGATCGCGCCGCAGCGGTCGCCGCCGGGCCTTGAAACGAAATTTCCCTTCCTTTGGCTCCGGTTTGTTTGCGTCGGGCATGGGCCCTTCTCCATAAGGATCGTCCATGCCGCCACCTTCGTCGGGAAATGCGCCGCCGAGTTCTTCTTCGAGTTTTTCGGGATCAGCGCCTTCTTCGAGTTTGCGCACGACTTCTTCCATTTCGCCGTCGATCTTTTCGCCGGTGAGCTCAGCCATGCGGCGCATCATGCGGCCCATTGCACGCGGATCGTTTTCGTCGACGTTGGCGAATTCGCCCTCCATCGCATTCATCGCCGCCTCCATGCGCGCGTCTTCGGCCGGATCGCCACTGCCCGCGTCGGCGGCTCCAGGCATATTTTCGTTCGCTTCAGCGTCGCCCGACTTCTTGCCGCTCGTTTTCACCGCGAAGGCCGAGACGGTTTTTTGCATGCGAAACTTCGGATTATCCGGACATTTCGGGACGAGTTTTCCCTGCGCGAGGGTCTTCGCGAAAAACTGGTAGATCGTATTGTTGTCGGGACAATAGTACTCGTAGATCGGCATAAGCGTTTTCCTGTTTATGACTCCCGCCGTTTTGCGCAAGCGCGTCGGTGCAGTCCGTGGACTTGACGCATTTGCTAGGTTGCCTTCATCACGCATCGCATCAGGTTGTTTCATTCTCATGTCCAACGACGCTCCTATTCCTGTCACCGTCCTCACCGGCTTCCTCGGCGCCGGCAAAACCACGCTGCTCAATCGCATCCTCACCGAACAACACGGGAAAAAACTCGCCGTCATCGAAAACGAATTCGGCGAGGTCGGCGTGGACAACCAGCTCGTTATCCAGAGCGACGAGGAACTTTTCGAAATGAACAACGGCTGCATCTGCTGCAGCGTGCGCGGCGATCTCATCCGCATTCTAGGCCGCTTGATGAAGCGCAAGGACCGTCTCGATGGCATCCTCATCGAAACCACCGGCCTCGCCGACCCAGGCCCCGTGGCGCAGACGTTTTTCACCGACGACGAAATGCGCGCCAAGTTCCGTATCGACGGCATTGTCACCGTCGTCGACACCAAGCACATTCTCCAACACATCGGCGATTCGCCCGAGGCGCAGAAACAGATCGCCTTCGCCGACGTCATCATCCTCAACAAAACCGATCTCGTCTCCCCCGCCGATTTCGATCGGCTCGAAGCGCGTATCAAGAAAATGAATGCGGCGGCCAAAATCCACCGCGCGCAAAATGCCAACGTTCCGCTCGACGCCGTGCTCAATGTCGGCGGTTTCAATCTCTCCCGCGCCACCGAACTCAATCCCGCGTTTCTCGAACCCGAATATCCATTCGAATGGGCCGGCGTTTATCCGTTGCCCGCCGGCACGCACGAACTCGTCATCGGCCACTGCCACCACGATCACGAGGAAGGCGAACACGATTGCGGCCATGATCACGCCCACGAAGGACATGACCATGAACACGGTCACGACCACGAAGGCCACGAGCACCACCATCATCACGGCAATCCCGACGAACTCGACGTTGTCGTGATGCCCTTAAAATCGCTCGACGAAAAAGACATCGCCACCGCCCGCGACGCCGCCGTTGTGACGTTCTCCGACTGGGAAAACAAAGTGAAAGACGGCGAAGCTTTCCAACCCGGCGGCACGCTTCAACGCCTGCTCCTCAAAGACGGCCATGGCCATTACAAACTGGAGATCAAACAACCCGGTAACTTCCTGGTGTTTGAAGGTTGCGGCGAAGACCCGCTGCATATCCACGTCGCCGGCGACACGGTGAAACCGGTCTGGCAAAAAGATTTTCAACACACGCATTCCCACGAAGACGCCGTGTCCTCCGTCGGGATCAGCGAGCCCGGCGACCTCGACGGCAAGCGTCTCAACGACTGGATCAGTCGATTGCTTCGCGAAAAAGGCGGCGACATCTATCGCATGAAAGGCGTGCTCTCCGTCAAAGGTTCGAACAAACGCCTCGTCTTCCAAGGCGTACACATGCTCTTCGACGCCAAATTCGACCGCGAGTGGAACGGTGCCGCCCGAACCAATACCTTGGTTTTCATCGGCAAAAACCTCGACCGCTCCGCCCTCACCGAAGGCTTCAAAGCCTGCATGGTCTGAGCCTATTTCAACTGAGATGAAGGCTGCCGCGCCTTCGTTGCTGTATTTGAAAATCGAACCCATGGGCTCCTCAAACGCCACCCATGCCTAAACGCAGCCATAGTCGGCCCAAGAGTTCAACGGGTCCAGCCTTCGGCACCGCCAAGCCCTTGCATCCTCACGCTTGGCTCTGGGAGCCGGTTGAACAGGAGCCAACCTTTGTCCTCCGCACGATGTTTGGCGCCAAAGCCGTTTATCTCCACGGGCTGATGATGCTCTGTTTCACCGCGAGCAAGGAACCTTGGCGCGGCCTGCTCGTCTGCACCGACCGCGAGCGTCAACCCGCGTTGATCGCCGAGTTTCCTTCGCTCGTTCCTCACTCCATTTTGCCGAAATGGTTATACCTGGCAGAAAGTTCGTCTGATTTCGAGACAACCGCCGCCATACTCGTCCGTCTCGCCCGTCAGCGCGATCCACGGATCGGCATCATTCCACAAGCGAAGAAACGCGCAAAACGGCTCACAAAGTCACGTCAGGAGAAATAGCTTTTGATCTGGTCCAACTACTGAACCGATTTGAGCACGCTCAGCATTTCGGGGTGAATCCGGCCGTTGCTCGCCACGTAGCGGCCGCGGTCTTGGTGCTGGGGATTTGATCCCCCTTGATAGTCCGTTACCGTACCGCCTGCTTCGCGCACGAGGAGTACTCCGGCCATGACATCCCATGGTTTGAGGTCTTTTTCCCAATAACCGTCGAGCCGGCCCGCCGCGATGTAGGCGAGATCCAGCGCCGCCGAACCGAGCCGGCGCTCGCCACGAATTTTCACGAGAAATGCTGCCCATTCCTTCAGGTTGTTGTCGGGATTGGTGTGTTTGTCGTAGGGAAAACCGCTCGTTACCACGGCATCGATCAGTTCGGCCGTCTGTGTCACGCGCAGCGGTTGCCCATTGAGTTGTGCGCCCCCGCCACGGATCGCGGTGAAAAGTTCCCGGCGCGTCGGGTCGTAAATCACGCCGAGCAACGGCTGCCGGTCCGGCGTGGTGAGCGCGATGCTGGTGCAGAAATGCGGAAGCTTGCTCGCAAAGTTCACGGTGCCGTCGATTGGGTCGACGAACCATTGGTAAGAGGCTATTGCCAACGACGCCCCTTGCCCTCCGCCTTCCTCGCCGACGATGTGATGATCGGGAAATTTCTTCAGCAATTCGCGCACAATAAAGGCCTCGGCCTCCGTGTCGGCCGCCGTCACAATATCGATGCGACTGCTTTTCAGCGCGGTCGGGATCGGCGCCGCAAAATGGCGCATGATAATCTCGCCCGCACCGCGGGCGATTGTGGCAACGTCATCGAGAATTTCGTTCAACTGCATGCCGACAGCTTCGCGGCTCGCCGGCCGGCCGACCATACAAATAACGACGTCCCGATTTTGTTATGCCACGGCGGGAAACTGCAGGCACCGAGTCCGCATTTTCCGTCGCGGACCCTGAGGCCTACGGCGTAACATTCCCAAAATCCTACTTCGGCAACTTCAATTCGGAATCTCCGGCTCGACGAGCTTCGCCAGTTGCTCGAGCGATTCCTGCCAACCGAGGTAACACATTTCGGCCGGGATGACGGCCGGCACGCCGGCCTGTTCGATATTCAATTCGGTTCCGCACATCACCTTCTTCAGATTGACGGTCACCGTGATGACGCCCGGCAAATTCGGGTCGTCGAATTTGTCTGTGTAGCGAAGACGTTCGTTGGGCACCAACTCAAGGTATTCACCGCCGAACGAATGGCCTTTGCCTGAGCCAAAATTGATAAACGACATTCTGAAGGTGCCGCCGACCTTGGGCTCAAAATGATGAACTTTGCAGAGGAAGCCATACGGCGGAATCCAGCGGGCCATCGCGTCGGGATCGAGAAACGCGCGATAAACTTTTTCCGGTGACGAACGCAGTACGCGATGCAGGCGAATGGTATTGGTGGAGGTAGACATGACTTTTTTCCTTTAGGTATTTGTACGATGTTGAGTGATTTCAAATTCTCAACGAACGACACCGTTTCGTTCGGACATCGCGGCTGCATTTCCTTAAAAACGCCATTTTTCGCCATCCGCTCAGCCATCCGTCGCAACCGTCAATTTTGCCCAAACTCACTCTTTGCAACTGCTACGTATCGCCAAATAGGAGGGCGCTGACAAACGCGGTCGGCCTGCAAAAAATATCACAGCCCGCACACTGGTTTTTCCTTCATGATCGCATCCAACCTTTCCGACTGTCCTTTAATAGCTTAACGCCGTTTGCTCGCGGCTGAATATCGAGGTTTTTCACACAAGTTTGGACGCTCGGTGTCGATATTGAATGCACCCAGCTGTTCACGTGATCATTCAAGCTTCTTCACCTCCGCGCGCGCTCCGTGTTTCCGGTCGGGTGTTATTCCTTTTTTTTGCTGCGGTGCTCAACAGCGCGTTTCTCCACGCCGCTGAAGAACCGACGAAGTCTTCATCCACTGCATTGATCCAAAATTCCCCGGCTTCCTCCGGGCAGGCGCTTACTCAGGACACCGTGGTTTCTTCCAGCAGCGAACAGGAATCGCTGACGACGACCGCGGCCATTCGCCTCGAACCGGCGCAACCGAAAATCATCAAGACGGTCGCGTTGCGCGGCGTCGTCACCTTCGTCCACCCGGAGCGCGCGACATTTTATTTAAACGATGCCACCGGCGGCGTCGCCGTGGCCCTCGCGGATGAGCGCCTTTCGCTTCCCGCGGTCGGAGAGCAATTGACGCTGTCGGGAACAACCGCTCCGGGCACGCTGTTTCCAGTCGTGCGAGCCAACGCGATCAAAAAGGAAGGAGGCACGGACCTGCCCGTGGCGAAAAAAATCTCCTTTGCCCAAGGCATGTCGGGCACGGAGGAAGCCCAATGGGTTTCGATTTCCGGACAATTGCTGCGCAACGAAGCGCTGGGAGCGTGGCAACGCCTGACCCTCGCCACGCCCGAAGGGGAATTCACCGTGAGCATCCTCTCGTCGAAACAACATCCCTCGGCCCCGGGCACCAATCTCAACGTTCGCGGCGTATGCACCGTCTGGACCCAACGTGGTTCGGGAAAAATTGGCGGTTTCTTCCTGTTTTGCCCGTCTCTGTCCGACGCACGGACGATCACCGCCGGCACCACCGGCCCCTCCGTGTTCATTCGCGCCCGGCAGGTGCAGGGGCTGCGCGCGGAAGAGGCTCAAGCGGGACAGCCGGTAAGCTTGCGCGGCGTGGTCACCTTCACCCACCCCGACCAGCATGTCTTTTACCTCAACGATTCGACGGGCGGCGTGCTCGTCTGGACCGCTGATCCGAAAACTCCCCTGCCCTCGATTGGAGAAACGGTCGCCGTGACCGGCGTGTCGAGCCGCGGCACCGTCATGGCCAGCGTACGCGCGGACAAAATCGAACCAACCGGCGCGCAGGCACTGCCCACGCCGCGTTCGATCAGTCTGGAACAGGCTATGACCGGCTCGGAGGACGGCCAGTGGGTGGAAATGTACGGGCATCTGCGACAGATTGATGTCGCTGGCACTTGGTTGCGCATGAATCTGACCGCCGCGGCCGGGGAATTCACCGTGAGCATTCCGCGCGCCTCGGCGACGGACCTGAAAGTTGGCACCTACGTGTTGGTTCGTGGCGTTTGTCAGGCCTGGTTGGACAAAAACCAGAAGATCGGCGGCGTCTTTCTCTACACGCCCACGCTGGACGACCTCAAAGTCGCGGAGGCTCCGCCGGCCGATCCTTTCGACGTGCCCGAAGACACCATTGCCAACCTTCCGCTTTATCGCACGCAAACGCTGCAACGTCTCCAGGTCCGGATCAGCGGCACCGTTTTATACCACGCTCCTGGCCGCTATCTGGTGGTTGAAAACGACTCCGGAGTCGTCCGGGCTTTCGCGCGTGACGAAACGCCCGTCGTCCCGGGCGATCGCGTCGATGTCGCAGGCATTCCCGGGCGCTTGGGAAATCTTTCCGTGTTGCGCGGCGCCGTCTTCCGCCGAGTGGCCACGGGTCCAGCGCCACAGCCTCTCGATCTTGCCGGCAGGTGGGATGTGAATCCGAGCTTGGAAGGCCGTCTTGTCACAACCAGTGGACAGTTGCTAAACGTCCTCGCCGCCGCCGGCGACACGCGCCTGCTTCTGCAAACCGCACAACCGATGTTGGAGCTCGTCCACCGGGGTCCGCTGCCGGCCCAACATGTCGCGGCCTGGCCGGTCGGCAGCACGCTCAAAATCACCGGGCTCTACTGCGTCGAATACGACGAGAACGATCGGCCCATCCGTTTTTCCATTCAGTTGCGCTCGCCGGCCGACGTTGTTGTGCAAGAGCGCGCGCCGTGGTGGACGATTCGCCGCGCGCTGATCAGCCTGGCGTTGATCGCCACCTGCCTCGTCCTCGGGTTGACCTGGGTCTTCGCCCTGCGTCGGCGTGTGCGACAACAAACCGTCGTGATCCGCGCTCAGTTGGAAAAAGAGGCCAACCTCGAAGCCCAGCATCGCCAGATTATTGAAAACGCGAGCGATCTGATTTTCACAACCGATCTTCAGGGACAATTCACTTCTTTCAACCCAGCTGGCGAACGCATCACCGGTTACACGCCCGCCGAAGCATTGAAGCTCCGCTTCGCCGATTTGCTCCCGCCCGAGGATCTCGCCGCGGCGCAAATCTTCCTCTCCCTCGCCCAGCGCGGCGACGCAGAGCCCGATGCCCATTTTGAGACGCGCTTCCGCACCCGCGACGGTTCGTCGGTCTGGGTTGAAACCAGCGCCCGTCAAATTCGCGAGGCGGGCAAACTGACCGGCCTGCTCGGGATCTCCCGCAACATCAGCGAACGGAAACAGATGGAGGAGCAAAAACGGCGCCTCGACGCGCTGAGCCGCCATGTGCAGAAAAACGAAAGCCTTGGCCGCATGGCTTCCGCCATCGCGCACAATTTCAACAACCAGCTTCAATCGATCATCATGGGCTTGCAGGTGTCGCTCCACGAATTGCCCGTGACCTCCGAAATGGCCGGCATCCTCAATACTTCGCTCAATTCCGCCAACAAGGCGTCGCAGATCGGCAGTCTCATGCTCACGTACCTCGGTCAAACTCCGGGCAAGCTCAGCCTGATCGATCTTTCCGAAACCGCCCAAAAGAGCCTGCAACGGTTAAGGCTGTCTTTGCCAAAAACGATTCAGCTGGAAAGCAGTCTCGCCACCCCCGGCCCCGTCGTCGAGGGCGGCGCCGACCAGATCGAACAAATCCTTCCCAACCTCGTCGCCAACGCCGTGGAATCGTACAGCAACGCCCGTGGTATCGTCCGCATATCGGTCACCCAGGTCGCCGCGCAACACATCCCGGCTTCGCATCGCTTCCCCGTCGACTCCGAACCACACGCCACCAGCTACGCGTGTCTCTCCGTCGCCGACGAGGGTTGCGGCATCTCCGAGGAAAGCCTTGGTGAAATTTTCGATCCATTCTTTACCACCAAATTCCATGGCCGCGGCATGGGCCTGGCCGTCGTCATGGGCGTCGCGCGCGCCCACGATGGTTTGATCGTTGTGGAAAGTGCGCCCGGCCGCGGCAGCCACTTTCGCGTCTACCTCCCGCTGGCCGCTCCTGTCACTCTGCCCGCCATCTGACGTCTTCGCGCCTCACCCCTCGAAAAACCGCCGGCGATTTTTGCGCTCGCGCTCCTGTGAGCCGCGGCGTTTTTCATCAGGCATGAAATCGCCCAACCGCATGCTCGTGCCCGATGCCGTTACGTGTGTCGCCTTGGGCTTGCGTGACGCCATTTCCCGGAAGCTCATTCTTTTTTCCATCGGACTCTGGTCCAGCGCCCTCGTTCTGTGGTGCATCGTTCTGGTTGCGGCTTGGAGCGCGATAAAATCCTTCGCCGGTCTCATCGCCGCGTGGATGTTGCTCGGGATTTTCTCGATTTTCCCAAATTGGCTGCCCGCGAGCGCCCAGGCCAAACTCGCTGGCGTCCCGCTGCCGGTCGGCGCCGAGGCTTTGCTCGGCCCGGTCTTTCACGGTGTCACGTGGTTCGTCCTGATGCTGCTGGTCGTCGCCGGCGTGACGATTACGGTGCGCATCGGCCTGGAGTTTTTCCTGATGCCGCTCATCCGCAGTCAAGTCCTCCGCTCCTACCCGCCTTTTCCGACACACCCGACTTCCAGCCTTTTCACGCCCATCAAGAACGCCGCCAAGACCGCCACGCTCGTCATCGCCATCGGCCTGCCCTGCCTGTTGATCCCGGTCGCCAATGTGGTGCTGCTCTTCATGCTTTTCGGCTACCTCAATGTCAGAACGCTCGTCAACGAAGCGCTCGACGGCCTGGCTTCGCCCGAGGAGCAGCGCCGCGTCATTCAGATTGCCCGCTGGCGCATGGTTCTGGTCGGCTCGCTTCTCGCCGCCGCCGTCACCGTGCCGTTCGCAGGTTTCATCGCCGCGTCCTGGACCGGTGCGAGCACCTGCCACCTTTGCCTGCGCACACTGTTGAGTTTGCGCGAGAGTGGAACGACGGGCGTAACGGCCGAGGGCTGAAGGCTCGGCCGCTCACTCGAGCAACAGGGATTTTACTTCTGAAGAAGTTTCTTCAGTTCTGGCAGCACCGTCGTAGGCGAGCGCCAGTCCTGGCCTTGGTCTTTGGCGATAAGTTCGTTCCCATCGGCATCGAGCACGATGAGATAAGGGATGCCGCGGGCGGCGTGCTTTCTCAGCAGAGCAAGACCACGCTCGTCGTATTTGAGCGCCAGCCAGGGCATCTTGGCGCCGGACATGTATTCCTCCATCTGGGAGGCGGATTTGTCGCTGCTTACAAAGATGAGTTCGAACTTTGGATTCGCGGTTTTGTTTTCGTTGTAGAACTCCACGAGCTTCGGGGTGAAAGCGCGACAGGGCGGGCACCAATGCGCCGAATAGTAAATCGCGATGAGTTCCTTGCCCGCGAGCGCGTCGCCGGCGGCAGCGGCCACTTTGTCATCGGAAAGGCGAACGAGTTTACCCTTCGTGGCGTCGGCAATCTGGCCGGCACTGACTTGGGAAACGATGGCGAAAAACGCAGAGAATATGGCGATCGATTTCAAGAATTTCATGGGCAACAGGGTTTTCGATTGAGGATGAACAGCCCAGACAAGATGACGAAAAAACCGCCCCGTGCAATCACTGCTCCGCACGAGCGTTGTTTCGGACAAATGCTCATTGGCGGAGCGGCTTGACCCAAGACGCTGGTTTGAAAAGCGCGAAGTCGAACCAACGCGCTTCACCTCGGAAATCGATCCTCCAACACATCAGTGTACATGAGTGATTCTAAGTGGTTAAAAAAAATCCGTCCGCACCTCCTCATTAGCGCCCATTAGCACAAATGAGCGGTTTACCCCTTCCGTCGCTCCACCGAAAGGCGCAGCGTAAAGCCAGTCCCAAGCGTCGCGCGATCCACCTGGGTAGAATTCTCATTCCTTTCCAATACATCAGTGTGCATGAGTGATTCTAAGTGGTTAAAAAAATTCGCCCGCCCTTCCTCATTAGCGTCCATTAGCGCAAATGAGCGGTCTACCCCTTCTATCGTTTCACCGAAAGGCGCAGCGTAAAGCCACCACCCGTCGCTTAGGCCACAGCACCAGTTCGGTTAGTGCGAAAAATGTGCAAAAGCGTGCCTAATGTTACTGAGTATTTACACTAATCGCTCTTGCGCGCGGATGCTTCACGCCGAACCGTAGCGGCGTGACCAAGAAACCTGAAACCATCACCGGGATTTTTGCTTCCCTCGTTCTGTTCGCCACGACGCTTTCCGCCGCAGTCGTCCCCAATACCGCCCTCTCCCCCGATCAGCTCGCCACGCGTTTTCTCGCCCAGGCGACGTTCGGCCCGTCCCCCGCCTCTCTCGCCGAGCTTCAGGCACTCAGCTACAATTTCGATACGTGGATCACCCAACAAGCCGCCTTGCCGCAAACCCGCGCGGTCGACCTGTTGCTGGCCGCCAAGGCCGCGGACACGACCATCACGTCGTTCGACATGTACCAAAACCGCCGAGCCCGCAACCAGGTCATGCTTGCCGGTAGCGATCAGTTGCGCCAGCGCGTCGCTTACGCCCTCAGCCAGATCCTCGTGATTTCCGACAACGATTCCGCCGTGGGCGACGCCCAGGAGGGTTCGAGCAGTTACTATGACATGCTCGCGCGCAATGCCCTCGGGAATTTCCGCACGCTCCTGATGGACGTCACGCGCCATCCGATGATGGGGCGTTACCTCAGCCACTACAAAAATCGCAAGGCTAACCCCACCACCGGCACGCGGCCCGACGAAAACTACGCGCGCGAGGTCATGCAACTCTTTACCATCGGCCTCTACAAGCTCAACGCCGACGGCACCTACCAACTCGGTACCGACAACAAGCCGCTCGAGGTCTACACCAACGACGACATCACCGAGTTCGCCCGCGTCTTCACCGGCTTCACCGACGACAGCACCAACAACACCGGCACGGGCACCGGCCGCCTCGATTTCCCTTCCGCCTCCGCCAACTACACCGTGCAGATGCGCATGTGGGAAGGTCAGCACGACGTCGCCGCGAAAAAACTTCTCTCCTACACCGGCGCCACCAAGCCCAATCTTCCCGCCGGCCAGACCGGGCTCGTCGACGTTCAGGATGCCATCAATAACCTCGTCGAGCACCCCAACACCGCGCCGTTCATCAGCCGTCAGCTCATCCAGCGCCTCGTCACCTCCAATCCTTCCAACGCCTACGTCGGTCGCGTCGCCGCGGTCTTCGTCAACAATGGTTCCGGTGTTCGCGGCGACCTGCTCGCCGTCGTGCGCGCCATCCTGCTCGACGATGAGGCGCGCAACACGTCCTTCATCGCCGATGCCCAGCATGGCAAACTTCAGGAGCCTTTCCTGCGCCTGACCCAGGTGATGCGTGCCACCGGTTACACCGTGACCGCGGGCACGCTGCCCTACGACTTCAGCTCGCGGTTCAACGAAAACGTCATGGGCCAGTTCCCAATGGCCTCGCCTTCCGTCTTCAATTTCTACTCCCCCGACTATGCGCCGGCCGGTCCAGTCGCCACCGCCAATCTCGTCGCTCCCGAGTTCCAGATCCTGAACTCCGTCTTCGGCGTCGCGTTCCACAACTCGATGTACAACTTCACGCAGACCAACGCCGGCAACTTCACGCTGAATCTCACCGCGCTCGAAGCCCTCGGCGGCACCCCCGCGCAGCTCATCGACCAGCTCGATCTCTACCTCACGCACGGCACGATGAGCGTCGAAACCCGCGCGGCCATCACCACCGCCGTCAACAAGGTCACCAGCGCCATCGTCTCGGCCGCCACGGTCAACATCACGCGCGCCCGCCTCGCGCTTTATCTCACCACCATTTCGCCCGATTTCGCCGTCCTCAAATAACCGCCTCCTACCGTGAAAAAATCCTCCCAAGAAATTTCCCGTCGCGAATTCATCGGCCAGGCCAGCTGCGCGGGCGTCGGCAGCACCGCGGTCCTTTCCACGCTCCTCAGCCTGCGCCTCGCCAATTCCCTCGCGGCGCAGACCGTGCCCAACACCAGCGATTACAAGGCCCTCGTCTGCCTCTTCATGTCCGGCGGCAACGATTCCTTCAACATGCTCATCCCCACCACGCAGGGTGAGTACGACGCCTACGCCTCCGTCCGCGGCAACCTCGCCCTCGCCCGCGATTCGCTGCTGCACATCACCCCCGGCAACATGGGCGGCCGCACGCTCGGTATCCATCCTTCCATGACCGAGGTCCGCGACCTCTTCAATTCCGGCAACCTCGCCTTCGTCTCCAACGTCGGTTCCCTCGTTCGCCCCACCACCCTCGCCGACTACAAGGCCGGTCGCTACCGCCCGCTTTCGCTCTACTCGCACGCCGACCAGATCAAGCAATGGCAAACCTGCATGCCCGATTCCCGCACCGCCGTGGGTTGGGGTGGACGCGCCGCCGACATCATTCGCTCCCTCAACGCGCCCAGCCTGGTTTCGATGAACATCTCCCTCGCGGGCCAGAACGTTTTCCTCACCGGCAAACAAGCCTTTACCTACAGCGTGGGCTCCGGCGGCGCCACCGCCCTAACCGGTTACAATCCCCTCACCACCACCGGCCTCACCGGCGCGCGCACCACCGCGGTCGACAACACCCTCGCCGCCAGCTACCAAAACCTTTTCGAACAATCCTACGCCGGCGCGACGCTCGACGCCGTCGAAACCTACTACGAGTTCACCAATGCCATCACGGGCATCACCATTCCGACCGCCACACCCGCCAACAATTCCCTCGCCAGCAATCTCTCGATGATCGCGAAGATCGCCTCCGCCAACGGAAAACTCGGCGCCAAGCGCCAGGTCTTCTTCGTGCAGATCGGCGGCTGGGATCACCACGACGACGTCGTCACCAAACAGGACACCATGCTCCGCGTTGTTAGCCAGGCCCTCGGCTACTTCTGGTCCGCGCTCGGCGACCTCGGCCTGCGCAACAACGTCACCCTCTTCACCGCCTCCGACTTCGGCCGCACCCTCACCTCCAACGGCAACGGCTCCGACCACGCCTGGGGCGGCAACCACCTCACCATGGGCGGCGCCGTTGCCGGTGGCTACGTGTTCGGCAACAAAGCCCAGGGCTATTATCCCAACTTCCAGAATCTCTCCACGATCGACACCGGCCAGGGCCGCCTCATTCCCGGCGTGGCCGTCGACGAATACGCCCGTGACCTGCTCAATTGGTTCGGCATCTCCAACGCGGATCTCGACTACGTTCTTCCAGCGTTCAGCAGCCGCTTCGGCGACCGCGAAGCCCTCGGCGTGATCGGCAAAGGCTACACCGCACCCGCCCCCGACAACAGCTCCAGCTCCGGCGGAGGCAAAAGCAGCGGTGGTGGCGGAGGTGGTGGAGCCATGAGCGGTTTGGCCACCGGCGCCGCCGGCGCCGCGTTGCTCCTCAAAATGCTCGCCGACCGCAAAGCCCGCGTAAAACAGTCCCAAGCCTGACACCCGTCATCCCCTCCTTCTCTTTCTCTTTATCGTTCTCCTTCTTCTTTCAGAAAAAATCTGGCAGCAGCGTCGTCTCGGTACCCTCCGTCACTTGAGCGTTCAGCGTTGAACGTTCCTCCGCCCCCTCTCCGTTTCCTTCGTTATACCTCCTGTTAAATTGTTCGGCATTCGTTGCCGCCGTCCGCCTTCTCTTTCTCCTTTCAGCCCCGACTTGCTGTCGTCGCGCCCAGAGGGCAACCCGCTCCTCCAGCCCTACGCTCACGCTCCGGGCGAGCCGCTTAACTCAATCCGCGCAGCCCCTCGACAGGCTCAGCGCCTTGAGCGAAATCGAAACGTCTCACCCTCTCCGCGCTACGCGCTCCGTCCGACCTCCGACCTCCGACATCCGGCTTCCGGTCCTCTGGCATCTGGCTTCTGTCCTCTGGCTTTCATTCTCCGTTTCCTTCATTACCTCCCGTTCAAACTGTCCAGAAGAAAACCGCGCCCTCCGTCATCCGGCTTGTCAACCGGCTAATCCCGGGTAGCCTGCAAAAGTCATGTCGAAATCTGCCGCCAACGTCACACCGAGGAGTGAAGTCTCCGCGTCCGGGGATGCTTTGCTGGCACGCCTGCGGGCAATGAAGGCGCAAGATCGGTTGGCCGCAATCGCCAACACGCTGGAGGCCATCCAATCGTCACCGACAACAGAAAACGTTTTTCTGCGCAAAACGCTCCTTCGATTGCAGGATACTACGCGTCTAGAAATCGGGGAAGTCGCCGAAACAGATCTGCATCGCGAAAACTCACCGTTCGCCAGGATGGATTTTCGCCGGGCGCATCTCACCTTCCGCAAGCGTGCCCACGCCTGAATCAACCACGCCGGAGGATTTCGATCCGATCTTCTCGCAAGGAGTCGTGATTGTGGGCGGACACGCCGTTAATCTATGGGCTTCTTATTACGCCGTGCGTGGTGATTCCGTGCTGGCGCAATTCGCGCCCTTCACCTCAAAAGACGCGGACATTTTTCTGCGCGATCCCTCCCTCGCGCAAGCGATCGCTGCGGCGGCTGGCTGGGAATTTCGTGGCAACCGTGAACCACGCTCACCGGTTTTGGGAATCCTCGTGATGCAGCGAAACAACGTCTCTTTGCAGGTCGACGTGATGCGCTCTGTCACCGGCCTCACCCACGATGACCTAGCGGCAACAGAATCGATCACATTCGAAAACGGCAAATCTTACTCCGTCCCTGCACCCGACGTGATGCTCAAGGCCAAGCTCGCCAATTTGCGGCAACACAACCAAGCCAATCGGCAGGACGAACGGCATGTGCGCATCCTGCTTCGTTGCTGCCGCCACTATTTGGAGGATGTCTGTGCTGCAGTGACTGCCGGGGAATTGCCGGAGCGGGAGGCCATCGAACGCTTCATGATCGTCTGGAGACTGATTTCAGCCCCAGAGGCAAAAGTTTTGGATCAGCAGTATGGATTGGAGCTCCATACCGCCGTGCCGATCAAAGAGGCGTTAGGTGATTTGTCTTCGCTACCACGGGTCCGCGCTTTCTATCAGCATCAAGTGACCAATGCGGGCAGCCGGTGACTACATCGTCTCCCTCTCCATTCCCTCCGTTATCTCCTGTTAAACTGTTCGGAAGGAAACTCAATCCGCGCAGCCCCTCGACAGGCTCAGCTCCTTGAGCGAAATCGAAACGACTCACCCTCTCCGCGCTACGCACTCCGTCCAGCCTCCGACCTCCAGCCTCCGACCTCCGGCTTCCGGCATCTGGCTTCCGGCATCTGTCCTCTGGCTTTCATTCTCCGCCCCCTCTCCCCCCTCCCCGATGGGGCAACTGCAACCCAGCTTCGTCCTCTGAGTTAAAAAAACAAACCGCCCGCCCGTCGTATTCGCCCAGCACACAGCGCCCACTTCAACAACCCGCAACCCCTGAGCCTTCCCCATACGCCGCGCTCAACCACGTCCACAACATTCTGCCACCGTCAAGAATCGAAGATTGCCGCTCTGCTACGATTGCACTCATCTTCTAATAACAACTTACGCGCGAGCCCATGCCCATCCCTCCGTCGATCCTCGACCGCATCGAAGTTTTTTCCCGCAACCGCGACGCCTATCTTTCGCCAGACTACAAGGAGACCGAACTCCGCCGCGAGTTCCTCGATCCGCTCTTTGACGCCCTCGGTTGGGACATCTTCAACCGCGCCGGTTACGCCGAAGACTACAAGGACGTCGTCCATGAAGACACGTTACGCATCCCCGGCGTCGGCCATTCGTCACCCGACTACTCTTTCCGCATTGGTGGCACGCGAAAATTTTTCGTCGAGGCCAAGAAACCCTCTGTCCGCATCAAGGACGATCCCGAGCCCGCCCTCCAACTTCGCCGCTACTCCTGGTCGGCCAAGCTTCCCCTCGGCATCGTTACCGATTTCCAAGAGTTCGCCGTCTACGACACTCGCATAAAAATCCGCGAAGGCGACAAGGCCTCCGTCGCCCGCATTTTCTACTGTACCTTCGACGAGCTCGCCGAGAAGTGGGACTGGATCGCCAGCATCTTCTCCCGCGAGGTCGTGCTCCGTGGCGCGTTCGACAAGTACGCCGCCACTTCCAAGGGCAAGCGTGGCACCGCCGAGTTCGACGACGCCTTCCTCGAGGACATGGAGCGCTGGCGCAAGCTCCTCGCCGAAAACCTCGCCCTGCGCAATGCCGCCCTCACCCAGCGCGATCTTAATTTCGCCGTCCAGCGCATCCTCGACCGCATCATTTTCCTCCGCATCGCCGAGGATCGCGGCATCGAATCCTACGGACAACTCTCCGCACTCACCGCCGGGCCGAAGATTTACCCGCGTCTCTGCGAGATCTTCGAGCGCGCCGACTACCGCTACAACTCCGGCCTCTTCCACTTCGAATCCGATAAGTCCCGCGAAGAAGCCCCTGACAAGCTCACGCTCGGCCTCCACCTCGACGACGCCGTTCTCAAGGAGCTCATCTCCTCCCTCTACTACCCGAAGAGCCCCTACGCCTTCGCCGTCATCCCTGCCGACATCCTCGGTCACGTCTACGAGCAATTCCTCGGCAAGGTCATCCACCTCACCGAAGGCCACCGCGCCAAGATCGAGGAAAAACCCGAGGTCCGCAAAGCCGGCGGCGTCTACTACACGCCCACCTACATCGTAAACTACATCGTCCGCCAGACCGTCGGCCCGCTCGTCGAGGGCAAGACGCCCAAGCAGGTCGAAAAACTCCGCGTGCTCGACCCCGCCTGCGGCTCCGGCTCCTTCCTGCTTGGCGCCTACGAATTCCTGCTCGACTGGCATCTCGACTGGTACCGCAAAAACGAACCCGAGTCCTGGGCCAAAAAGAAAAGCCCGCCCATCTACGAAACCGCCCCCAACGCCAACGGCATCGGCCAAGGGTCCAAGAACTGGCGCCTCACCACCGCCGAGCGAAAACGCATCCTCGTCAACAACCTCTACGGCGTCGATATCGACGCGCAGGCCGTCGAGGTGACGAAACTCTCCCTCCTCCTAAAAGTCCTCGAAGGCGAGGCCCGCGAGTTGCAGGGCAAGCAACTCGATTTCCACCGCGTCCTCCCCGACCTCGGCCAGAACATTAAGTGCGGCAACAGCCTCATCGGCTCCGATTATTATTCCCAGCCCGACCTCCCCACATTCGATGACGAGGCCCGCCTCAAGATCAACGCCTTCGACTGGGCCCACGAGTTTGCCGCGATCATGAAGTCCGGTGGCTTCGACGCCGTCATCGGAAATCCCCCGTATGGGGCAGATTTTACAGAATGCGAACTGCCTTACTTACGCAGTCACTATTCCTCGCTAACTAACTCGCTCGATTCCTTCATCATGTTTGTCGAACAAGCGGGTAATCTTCTCGCTGCGCGGGGGCGTCTCGGCGTCATTATTCCATCTGGCTGGGTGTCTACCCCATCATCGAAAAAGCTCCGCTTGCGCTTTGCGGAGCAATACCGGCCTGAATCATTCGTTTCTCTTCCTTACGATGTCTTCAAGGGTGCATACATTGACACAATGGTCGTCGTGGCAAGCCGCCTGAAGAAAGGCACGTTGTGGAAAAACATGGAGGATCATTCTGTATCGCTGACAGTGTTTCCTATTCGCCACAAGGTGGCTGGTCCCGACGACTTTGATTCGTTTACTAAACGGGGGAATTTTCGTGACTGGCTCGCCGCAGAAGGTGCAGAATTTTTGGTGCTGTCTTCCGATGTTGAAGCTGCACTCGTTAAGCGACTCCGGGAGCTCCCAACCAACCTCGCTACCTATGCGGACGTGATGCGTGGAGTAGAAGTTTTCAATCCGCGCAATCGTCACGAGTGCAAATCCGCGAAAAGAGCATTCGCGGGGGAAATGCTTCGGTACCATTTGGACATCGGCCCCGAGTCTTACGAGAGCTACACGCCCGTTATTGAGTCATCAAAGCCGCTGCGTTTTTTTAGCGGACCGCGAGTACTTCTTCGCCAACTCCTCAGTCGAAAATTCCGGCTTCAGGCGGTTTTTGCCAACGACGAGTTTCTCACGAACCAATCGGTTCAAAGTATTGTTCTGCGAGAGAAGATTCCGTCCACCTTTGCTCTTCTCGGAATCGTAAACTCTAAACTCCTGTCTTGGTATTTTTGTCAGATCAATCTCGTAGCTCGTCGTGATGATTTCCCTAAAACGATTATCAAGCAGACGCGCGAACTGCCTTTCCCCTCATTCGATACGCAATCGCGCAAAGCTCACGACCAACTCGTCGCCCACGTCGAGCGAATGCTGAAGCTCCACGAAGACCTTGCCGCGGCGAAGTCGCCCGACGCGCAGACGCGCCTCCAGCGCGAGATCGCCGCGACCGACCGCGCCATCGACCAACTCGTTTACCAGCTCTACGACCTCACGCCCGAGGAAATCGCCCTCGTCGAAGCCGCCACCGCTCCCGCTGCCAAACCGTCCGACACCGACAGCGACGAAGCTCTGCCCATCCTCAAATCCACCGTCCAGTCCCCGCCCGCCGCCTACATCCAAGCTGAGGCCGACGCCGCCCACACCTACTTCGTCAAAGAGGACGCGCCGCCCAAGGAGGATTGACCCATGCCACACCTCGCCAAACCCCGCACCCGCCTGCCACAACTCGAACGCGAGACGCCGCTCGTCGCCATCGCCGCCGCTCGTCAGGTCCTCGAGGAAGTTTCCCGCTACCTCGACGACCCCTTGCCCACCCGCTACGCCGCCCGACTCGCCCATCGCGCCCGCGCCATCTACGCCAACTCCGCTTCCTTCCGCGCCCGCATCAAGGCCTCCGGCGACACGGGCCGCGACTGGCTTTACTTGTACATGCGCCACTGGTTCGCCGCGATCCTCAAAGCCGATTGCCCCGCGCTCTACGACCAGCTCCCGTCGAGCTTCTCCGTCGGCGAGCCACTCCCAAAATCTCGGTATCTCTCCCCGGATATTCACCAGCTTGTCGGGTAACCCACCCCTTTATGCCCAGCAATCAACCGTTCACTCTGCACATCTTCGTCGTTAACGGCGATCCGGATGGGCTACGCGTCATCGAGCGATCCAATTGGAACGGCAAGGCCGTTGTTTTCCCGCGCAGTCTTTACCCACATATCAAAAACAGGGATGAATTCTCGCACACCGGCGTCTATCTCCTGCTGGGGCCACGTGAGGATGGAGAAGGAGACGCCCTCTACATCGGTGAAGGCGATCCCGTACGCCCGCGGATCGAGAGCCACTACGTAAAAAAAGATTTTTGGACGCGCGCCGTCTTTTTCGTGGGTGGTCTGGGAAAGCTTAACAAGGCACATGTCCAATTTCTGGAAGCACAACTAGTCGCACGCGCCAAAGCAGCAAAACGCTTGCTGCTGGAAAACGGAAACGATCCCACCGAGCCCACGCTTTCCGAGGCTGACCGGGCGGCAATGGAAGTTTTCCTCGATAACATGCTAGGCATGCTTCCGGTGCTCGGGGTAGACGCCTTTGAAAAAGCAAAAGCGCCATCATCGAAAACATCCGATGACGGCGCTTTACACCCCGCCCCCGTGATCCTCACCTGCAGAGGCAAAGGCGTCATCGCAACCGGGTACGAGACAACTCAAGGTTTTCTGGTAAAAGCCTCGTCGATGGCTGTTGGACTCAAGGACGAGGCTCCATCGCTCGCGGTACACGTCCCTACAGTTTATAAAGCAAGAAGAGAGGCAATTCGTACGGGCGTACTTCAGGCGGACGGAGACCGGTTTCGTTTCGTTGAAGACTACGTATTTAATTCGCCGTCCTTAGCCGCAGCCGTTATTTTTGGCCGCAGCGCCAATGGCCGGATCGAGTGGAAAGATTCGTCCGGTAAAACTCTCAAGCAACTGCAGATCGAACAGGCCATTCCCGCGCTCGTTTAGTCGAAACACTCAAACCTGCGACGACGCCACCGCTCGTCTCAGTAACCGAGTTACAAAGTACAGAATGAAACTACGATTTCTCGTTATTGTGCTCGCATCAGTTTTGTCACTTGCAGTCGCGCGGGCCGACGTGCCTCAGCTCGCGAAGCTCAAAGCTGCGGCCGAGGCCGGAGACCCACAGGCTCAATACAATTTTGCCAAAACATTTGGTCCACTCGGCGCTGATTGGACTAAATGGCTGTCAGCCTCAGCCGCGCAAGGCTTCGGACCCGCAGAAGACGAACTAGCGTGGACATCCAATTGGGCGATATTTAAGATAACGTTTCCAGACGCAAAAATGCGCAATATTCATTTGAAGAACAACAGCGCGAAAATGCGCCAAGCGCTGCTCTACGCGAGTTCTGCCGCTGACAAAGGGTTTGGACGGTCTCGTCTGATTTTAGCCATGGCTTATGCCAATGGTTATGGCGTTCAACAGGACATGGTGGAGGCCTACAAGTGGGCTAAACTTTCTGCCAGCACAGACCTTATCGCCAACGTCGTGGAATCATCAGAACGTGATCGGCTCTTGAAAACAATGCCGCTTCAACAAGTGAAGGAAGGCGAAGCCCGCGCGGCACTCTTTCGACCGGGAAATACCGCGCAAGAGATCTACCGCGCCATGGTAGTTCCTCATTTGAAGCTGATAGGAGCCGTATCAAGCAACGGCGAGATCCCGGGCACGGCGATTGTCTCAGGAAAAACGATCAAGGTCGGCGAAGAGAAGCAAATCGACATCAACGGTCTCCCTGTTCGTATGCGCTGCATTCGCATAGAAAAAACCGGCGTCACGATCGCCCTGCTCCCAAGCGAAACCCAGTACCTTCTCCGTCCCAACGCCCCTGCCGAGATTATACGATAAATAAAAGCAACCTCATCGCTGAGGCCCGATACCTGAAAAGGTCATGAAGATATTCACCGCACTTTTTCTGTTACTCCTGCTGAACGCCTGTAAGCCTAGCACGATGATCGAGAATTTCGCTGACGATGCGAAAGAGCAAATGGCACTGCATTATATACAGCGCTTGGTGGACAACGATACTACGGCACTGATCCAAGAACTTGATTCGTCACTGCGGTCAGGAAATGAGCTCTCCCAATTCGACCAGATGCGATCGCTCATTCCGGCGGGAAAACCAAATGTGACAAATCTAGTTGGATACAATTCCTTCAAATCCTCCGAGGTCCTGCGCTACAACCTGACGTACCAATTCGGCTACGGTTCAACGTGGATAGCCGTTAATGTCGCTTGGAACGAACTGCCCGACGGTAAATGTCAGATTATCGGAATGCACGTGTATCCCTTGACCGAACCTTTGCAGAAAACACATGCGTTCAACTTTGCGCGGGCAACCTCGCGACATTACGTCTTTTTCGTCGCGGCAATCCTGCTGCCGATTTTCACCATCGCAACACTTGTGGTCTGCATCCGTACAAAACTGGCACGCCGCAAGTGGCTATGGATTTTGTTTATTCTTTTTGGTCTCGGACAAATTTCCATCAATTGGACTAACGGCCAGTGCGGATTCTGGTTGTTGTCCATTCTGCTGTTCAGTGGAAGCGCGACGGCATCCAGCATCTATTCGCCCTGGATTGTTTCATTTTCGCTCCCAATCGGCGCCGTCTTGTTTTGGATCTATCGCAAAAAACTAACCTCTTCGCCCGTTAGTTCGACGTGATTTGTTGGGACGTGGAGGACTGATATAAACACCCTGCCCCATGGACACCCTGCCTTTCATAAACCACATCTTCGTCGACTTTGAGAATGTGCATGAGGTCGATCTTTCGCTGATCGGCCAGAAGTCGATTCATGTCACCGTGCTCATGGGTGCGAAACAGACAAAGCTGGATGCCGCTCTTGTTGAAAAATTATTGCTGCATGCCGATTCGGTTCAGTTGGTTCGGCTGCTTGAATCAGGGCGCAATGCGATCGACTTCGCCCTGGCTTACTATGTCGGCCGCGCGGCCACGCTCGATCCTTCTGGCTTTTTTCACATCATCTCCGGCGATACGGGCTACGACCCCTTGGTTGCCCACCTGCGTCGCAATCACGTGCGAGCACATCGTCACGATAGTTTTGCGGCTCTCAAAGAAATATTGGCCAACGGAAAATCTCCAGAGTCTCCGGCTATGCCGTCGGCTCCCCCTTCACGCCCATTAGATCCGTCCTCGCTACCAACAAGCACGCCACCTGCCAAAAAGAAGAAATCTACGCTCTCTGAGCGCATTGCCCGGGTACTCGAATATTTACAGAGTCATCCCGATACCCGACCAACCACAGAAACGAGACTTGCGCATCATATGCCCTCGATGCTTGGCAACGGCGCCACAGAGTCCGACGCCCAACAGGTGATCAAGTCACTTCGTGCCGCGAAGAAAATTTCGATCAGTGAAAAACGCCGGGTGACGTATCACCTGTGACGGCTCGGCGGGGATTTATGGCAGCTTTCGATGGGTCGGGAGGCCGACACATTCGCCTGCAATTGTCCACCGTAGCAAAATCGGTGCGCCTGGTTCGGCTCAGATGGGATCGTCACTCAGATTACGAATGCTAGCACCGAAAGCCTCTAATCCATGCTCGGTGATAAGCTTCTGGACCATCTTTAATTCGACCAAGTCGTTGGAAGCATCGGCAACAGCATCTTCATCAGGCGAGCGCTCCACAATCTCACGCAAACGCTGCTCCTGCCCAAGCAAAGCCTTGAGCACGATTTTCGTCTGCCACTCCAGCAGCTCGATGTTTGTGGTCCGGTTAGTCATAGTGCTAGGTCAACCTTGAACGCCTTTTGCGCTCTAAGCGCAAGCTCCTCAAGCAGCCCTTTATACTTGGCCAGCGGCATCTCCAGCGTTGGCACCATCATAAAATGCCCTTGGGCATCATTGAATACCTTCAATCCCATCGGAACAAAAGTGTCCGCGGCAAATTTCCACGCCCACCCCGTCAAACCTGCTTCCTTTAGTCCGTTGGCGTCATAAAGGCTGATTCCTTTGTTGTTGGCTCGAATCATCAGCACGCCGTTGCGATCATAAGTATCAATTTCGCTCGACCGTATGTGGCTCAATCGTGGACCTGACGAATTGCCGATGCGATACAGTTCCTCCGGAATTATATAGAATTCTCTTGGGTACATATTTGTTTGTTTTGGATGTTAGGTTGACGGTCAAAATTTGACGAACCGAGCTCCACCGCCTGCGCCAACGTGAATTGCATGGAGTGCAGAATCCGGTTCGGCATGGACTGGTCAACTCCCTTTTCCGCAATGCATATTTTTGGCACTAATAATGTGATTTTTTACGTCCGCTAGGAGCATTTCCTCCAGCGATTTGGTTGCGTTATAAGCCATAGCGGACGAAGCCGGTAGTTAATACCGATTCAACCATCCTACCGTTTTTGACGGGGATAGCGGCGTAAATTTGCTCCTACAGTTTGATCGAATGATCGTTGGTGGAGCGGCTTGACTCAAGACGCTGGTTTTAAATCGCGCCATCAAACCAACGCGTTGAGGTCTACCGAGCCGCAGGCGACATCAGACACGCGTTCCACCTCGGAGGAAAAATTTCCTGCGAGCGTGTTCCCACCGAAATTGGAATCCGGTATCTTTCCCTCCTTTCCCCCGTGCCTTCTCCAACCCAAAGCCCGCCTGCGCGAGGGGCGCGGGCGGGCGGATGAGGATGGGTTTGGGTTTAGTTCGCGGAGGACGAGGGCGGAGTTGGCGGCTCGGACTTCTTCCGACGCGGGGCGCGTTCGGTATGGCTCGCGGTTTCCCAGGCGGCGATTTTCGCGGGCTGGTTTTTGTAGCGGTTGCGCACCGAGGTATCCAGGCTTTCCACCAGATCCTTGCCGCGGGCGATGGCCAGACCGATCGCAGCGGTGTTTTCCACGCCTTCCGCGTTGTCGCTGGCGGTCTCGCTGTTTGCGTCGCCGATCTGCTGGACCAACGATTCCAGCTCCGTGATAATGTCCGCCGACATTTCGTAGGCCACGAATTTCGCCAGTCGGCCTTCGACCTTGAGTTCGCCGATCATTTTGAGCGCGGCCGCCAGGACTGCCGTCTGCGCGCTGTTGGCGGGCATGCGGAATTTGTCGGCCATGCCTGGTTCCTTCTTGTCGATTTCGCGGGCTGTACGGGCGAGATTTTTCATCTCGGCACGCAAGCTCGCGAGCTTGACTGCCTTCAGCGAAGTGCTGCCGCCTTTTTGCTCCCCGATGATTTGGTTGATTTCGGAAATCACGCCTCCAACGGCTGCGAAATTCGCCGTCGCCAGGCTTCCGGGGGCAAAATCGGCCGCGTTGTCCTGCCCGTAGGTGGCCACCTGGCCAAACATATTGTAGCTTCTTACATGTTTATCATTCATTTTCGTGTCGGTTGGTGTTGTGGCCCGCGTATTTGATGCGCCTCCCGCCGGACCTTTTCGAGAAGTGGTCGCGTGTATGCAGATCCACCCCGGTCAAAACAAGCCGAACTATCTACAATCCTCCATTTGACGCGGATTTTAAATTTTTTTGATGGTTTTAATCTCCGTTTTTGCATCTGTCTTGCGGTTGTTTACCGCTATTGTTTGGTTTTTGCGTTTATTGAGGCTCGCGCGACGAATGGATATCCATGGAACTGCGAGGCGGAGCGTGACGTCCTCGGCGCGCTGGTTCGGGTGCTACGCGTAACTATCTGCGACGTTGCATCACCGCGTAGGGACACCGCGGTTCACCCGGGTCAGGCGACTACACGAGCCAAACAAGATTCTGTTTTTTGCCGTGCCACTTTCCTCTCGCGGATCTGACCGAGCCGAACGGTCATGCAGATACAGCCCGTCGAGCAGCATTGCGGAGCAAGCACCCGCCGGTGTACGTCTTTTGAGTGAGCGGCGTGGGCCAAAAGGTGCTTGGCACACGGTTTTGGCCATCGGCGCACAACTTTGGGCCGCCGGCGGACTTCAAATCCTCATCGGTGCCCAGCTTTTGCTCATTGGCGCGAGCTAAAGGGTCGGCGGCGCAGACTTTTTGCTCATCGTTGCACGTAATAGGGACGTCGGTGCACGACCTTTTGTCAGCGAAACCACACTTCTGGTCGTTGGTGCACGCGAAATGGTCATGTGACGCAACCTTACGCCAGGCGGAACGCACCTTGGTTGCATCTGCCGCCACTGCGGGTGCGTCGGTGCATGCAAAATAGTCGGGGGTGCACAACATCGGGGCGATCTGACGCGACATTGGGCGCATCGGTGCAGACCAAATGGGCTTCGGTGCAGCACTTCGGAGCGGTTAAAAATACAGTGGGAACCGCTGATTTTCGCTAATGGCCGCTAATATCAGACCGGCTGTAGGAGCGGGTTTATCCCGCGATGGATTTAAGTGGCGAGAGATTCATCGCGGCGTAAAGCCGCTCCTACAGTTTCGGTCGAACGATCGTTGGTGGAGCGGCTTGACCTCAAGACGCTGGTTTGGGCAGATGTCGTTTGGTCGCATCAAAACAGCAGGTAGGGTCGGACCGCCGGGCCGACCGTCAACGTCGCCCGCGTTTGGCCCTCGCACAACCGGACGGCAAGGCTGGCCGTCCCTACCCTTCAAACATCGGCAACGTCCGAAGCGCGTTGAGACCCTCAAGACGCTGGTTCGTGCAGACGTCGTTTGGTCGCATCAAAACAGCAGGTAGGGTCGGACCGCCGGGCCGACCGTCAACGTCGCCCGCGTTTGGCCCTCGCACAACCGGACGGCCAAGGCTGGCCGTCCCTACCCTTCAAACATCGGCAACGTCCGAAGCACGTTGAGACCCTCAAGACTCTGGTTTGAGTGAATCCCACGCAAAATGTCGTTGATGTCGAACCAACGCGTTCCACCTAGGAATATGATGCAGCCACACATCAGTGCCCACTAGTGAATATCAGTGGTTGAAAAATTCCGTAGACTTTTCCTCGTTAGCGTCAATTAGCGCAAATGAGCGGTTCAACTATTCCGTCGTTTTTCCGGAAATCGCGGCGTAAAGCCGCTCCTACAGTATCGGACAAAAACGATCTTCGGTCGAATCAACGCGTTGGGGTCTACCAAGCCGCAGGCGACATCAGACACGCGTTCCACCTAGGAATATGATGCAGCCACACATCAGTGCCCATTAGTGAATATCAGTGGTTGAAAAATTCCGTAGACTTTTCCTCGTTAGCGTCAATTAGCGCAAATGAGCGGTTCAACTATTCCGTCGTTTTTCCGGAAATCGCGGCGTAAAGCCGCTCCTACAGTATCGGACAAAAACGATCTTCGGTCGAACCAACGCGTTGAGGCTCCACATTAGCGCCAATTAGCGCAAATTAGCGGTTAAATAATTCCGTCGGTTTGATGGAAATCGCCGCGGCTTTAAGGCGCTTTGGCGGGGGCGGTGAGTTTTTTGCCGTCGGTCGCTGCGGTGGGGCCGGACGCGGAGGGCTCGACCGTCGCGGAGGTCAAACGGTGTTTCAGCTCGGCGTTTTCGCTGGCGATGGTGGCGAGCTGGCTTTGCGCCTGTTGAAGTTGTTCGCGCATGCTGGCGAGTTGGGCCGCCTTGAGGTCCGCGATTTCCTTGGCCAGGTCCGCATTGATGGCAGTGACGATCGCACCGCTCGTTTCGACGGTCTTCAGACGCTTGTTGAGTGCGTCCATTTGCTCACGCGCGTCGTTCGCGGCTTTGAGCGATTGGGCGAGCACCAGGTCCTTTTCGGCGGTGAGTTTTTGGATCTTGGCAGTAAGTTCGTTGTTGGCCGTGCGCAGGGCGGCCACGTCGGTGCCGGTCTTGGCGGATTGCGAGGAGGCTTCGGCAAGCTTGTTTTGGGTGCTGAGCAGTTCGGCTTTCGCTTCGGCGAGCTTCTTTTCGTAGGTGGCGAGTTGGGCGGCCAATTCGGCGGCGGTCTCTTTGTTCTGGTTCGCCAGGCGTTGGTTTTCGGCGGTCAGCTCTTTCAGGCTGGACTCGGCCTTGGCCAGTTCGCTCTCGGTCGTTTTCAAACGGGTTTTCGCGGCGGTGAGTTCCGCGCCGGTTTCTTTTGCGGCGCCGCCGGCCGTCTCCATCTGCTTTTTGAGCGAGTTGCGTTCCTTTTCAAGTTTCGCGGACTCCGCTTTCAGTTCGGCGATTTCCTCGGAATTTTTCGCGACCAGCGCGGTGCGCTCGGCCGTGGCCTTGGACATCGCCTGTTCCATTTTCTTCAGGCTGGCGGTAAGCGTTTCCACCTGTTCGCGCGCTTCGTTTGCGGCTTTGTCCGACTGCGCGAGCGCCTGGTCTTTTTCCTTGGCGAGTTTTTGTAGCTTGGCGTTGAGTTCGGTGTTGGCCGTGCGCAGGGCGGCGACGTCGGTGCCGGCTTTGGCGGATTGCGTGGAAGCTTCGGCGAGTTTGCCCTCGACGGTGCGGAGTTCGGCTTTCGCTTCGGCGAGCTTTTTCTCGTAAGCGGCCAGTTTCTCGGCCAGCGCGGCGGCGGTTTCTTTGTGCTGGTTCGTCAGGCGCTGGTTTTCCGCGCTCAGTTCCTTGCGGCTGGACTCGGATTTCGCGAGGTCGGTTTCGACGGACTTGAGCCGGGCGTTGGCGGCGTCGAGATCGGCGGCGAGCGTGGCCTTGGACTCTTTTGAGGAGTTGCTGGCGTCGGCGATCTGCTGCTTGAGGGCATTGCGCTCGCCCTCGAAGTTGGCGGCGGCGGCGCGCAGGTTGGAAATTTCGTTGGTGTATTTGGCGACGGTGGCGGCGAGTTCGTCGCGCTCGGCCTTCAATTTGTCGAGGGTGACCTGTTGGGTTTTTTCGAGCTCGGTCTTGAGCTGCTGGGTTTCTTTTTTCGCGGCGGTGAGATCGGCGCCGGTTTTGGCGAGCTCGTCCTTGATGGCGGTGTTGTCTGGTTTGCCTGCTGCGGCGACAGAGGGATTGCGGGCGGCGAATTCGGCGCGGCGCTGTTCGAGGAGTTTTTTTCCATCGGCGAGCTGGTCGGGCGTCAACTGGTTGGTGACGATCTTGTAGGCTTTGCCCGGCGCGCCGTTTTCGGCGGCGAGCGTGAACCAGACGTAGGCTTCGATGATACTGGACTGCGCCTCCTGGGGATTGGCGTACGCGAGGGCGAGATCGTATTGCGCGGCGCTGTCGCCCGCTTCGGCTTTGGCGCGCAGCTCGGCGAATCTTTCACCGCTGATGGCGCGGGCGGGCAGAAGAGCCACGGTGGTGGCAAGACTGCCAAGGAGAAGGCATTTCACGAAACGATGGATATTCATACCGCGGGATCGGTTGAGCGAAAGATAAGGCCACAAACTCAAGCTGAATATCTGTAATCGGACCGCAGATGGAGACGATTAAGGCCATTTAACCGCGGCGATGTCGGCCGATCGGCGTAGTGGCTGGTTTCGAGTTACATACGCGGTTGCAATTGTAAAAGTGGTGCAGAGAGCGGGCGTGTGAGAATACGCGGTGAGCACGGGGCGAGTCGCCGGGTTGCTGAAGCGACGTCAAGGTCAGTACGTTTTGAAGATAGCGTGAATCAAACCAGCGGGCGGTTCGAACCGATTCAGCGGGCGGGCCCGCAGCACGGATGTTCTGCTATCTTCGGTGGAGCGGCTTGACTCAAGACGCTGGTTTGAAAATCGCGCAGTCGAACCAACGCGTTGAGGTCTACCGAACCAGAGCGACATCAGACACGCGTTCCACCTCGGAGTGCGATCATTCCATTTGCCCCTTCCGCCCAACTGCCCTCCGCTCCTAGCGTTTTATTGTGCGGTTTTAAATTCGGTGCCGTCTGTTATAACAAAAGCCATGATCGACGATGCTCAGTGCCTGCACAACTACGCCACGACGCGAAACCAAGAGGCTTTTGCCGATTTCGTGCATCGTAATCTGCGCTTGGTTTACTCGGCGGCGCTACGTCAAACCCGTGGCGACGCGCATCTCGCCCAGGATGTCACGCAGGTTGTGTTCACAGCCGCGGCGCAGCACGCGAAAGCTCTCGCAGGCCACCCCGTCATCGCCGCGTGGCTTCACCAAACCACGCGCAACGCCGCCATCGACGCGATCCGCTCCCAACAACGCCGTCAGGCTCGCGAGGAGGCGGTCGGCAAGATGAATCCCACCACAACCGAATCTGACGAAGCGCCCGATTGGGACAAAATCAGTCCGGAGCTGGACAAGATCGTCGCGTCATTGAAAGCCGAGGATCGCAATGCCATCGTCCTGCGCTTCTTTGGCGAAAAATCTTTTGCCGAAATCGGCCAGCAACTGGAGCTGAGCGAAAACGCCGCCCGCATGCGCGTGGACCGCGCCTTGGAGAAGATGCGGCTTTCGCTTTCGCGCAAAGGCGTCGTCTCAAGCGCCGCAGCCCTCGGCATGATCCTCGCAGCCAAAACCGCCGTCGCTGCACCCGCGGGCCTGGGCGCCGCCACCGTCACCGCCGCGCTGAGCGCACCTGCTGCCACCGGCCTCGCCACTTTTCTAGGAGCCATCAAAATCATGAGTACCGCAAAAATCACCGCAGGCGTCTCCACTGTCATCGCCATCGTCAGCGTAGCCACCGCGATCCACCAATATCAAAACGCCCGCGCCGCCGAACAGGCCTTGCTCGATCTGCAAAACTCAATGCGCGCCGCACGCGCCCAGACGACCGCACCAAAACCGACAGCAGAACCAGCGGCTTCCAATGCCGATCAAACTGCCAAGCCCAACGTCGCCACCGCACAACCCGCCGCCAGCGCCCAGGCGAACAATCCCCTTTCGCCCGTGCTCCAGTTGCTGACGAATCCGGCCATCCAAGCCCAGTCGAACATGCTGACGAAGATCCGGCTGGACAGCCAGTTTGGCCCGCTCTTCAAACAGCTCGGATTCAAGCCGGCGCAGCTTGAGCAATTTAAAAACCTGATCGTGGAAAAACAAATGGTGGCCTTCGACAGCATCACGGCCGCCAATGAACAGGGAATCAACCCGTTCATGAATCCCAAGGGTTTCTTTCAAGTGGTTAGCGCAGCCGAGAAGACGGTCGACACCCAAATCGCGAACCTGCTGGGCGAGGACGGTTTCAAGCAGTTTAATGCCTACCAGGAAACGGTACCGGCACGAAATACGGTGAATTATATGATTCAGGCGCTGAGCTTCACCGACGCACCTCTCAGTGCGGAACAAGCCGAGCGTGTTGTCCAAACCCTCGCGACTCAGGGGACGGCGGCGATCCCGCCGATGAGTCCGTTTGCCGTGCTCAATTCGGACCTGGGAGTGATCAAGCTCAGCGAACAAGGCCGGACCCAACTCCAAGGCGTGCTCTCCGAACAACAGATGCGCGTGTTGGATGAAAAATTACAACAGCAGCAGCAACTCTACGAAATCCGCACCCGCATCGGCCACCCGGAGAAAGCCAAGTAGTTCGGCTCTATTACAACGAAGCGATTTGTCCAAACCCGGCGACGACGGCGCGTCGCCCTCCAGGCGTTTTTCCCGCAGTTCTGTGTTCGATCCAAATCAACTTTTCGCGGCGGCGGCGTACTTGGCGATGATGCCGTCGAAGGAGCCGTTGGTGAAGAACACCACGACGCGCGAGCAGTCGGCGGGCGCGGGCAATGTGTCGGTTTTCAGTTTCTCCAACAACTCCGCGTTTGAGGCAAAGGCGTGGGCTTCGCCGCCGTGCACCGCGAGATGCTGCGCGACGGCCTCGGTATCGAACCGCTCGTTTGCGGCAAGTTTCTCCCCGCGGTTGACCGCGCCCATGTAAACCTCGTCGGCCAGTGCCAGCGCCTTGGCGAAACCGCCTTGCAGCGTGCTCGTGCGCGCGGTGTTGCTGCGGGGTTCGAAGACCGCCGTCAAAACTGCGCCTTTGAAACGCGCGCGGAAGGAGCTCAGCGTCTCGGCCAGCGCGGTGGGATGATGTCCGAAGTCCTCGATCACGGTTAGCGCGGGAGTATTGATGAGGATTTCCTGCCGGCGCTTCACCCCGCGGAAGCGTGCGAGCGCATCGAGTTTGAAGGCGGTGGGATTTTCCGGCAGCACGGCCAGCGCCGCCGCCGTGGCGGCCATCGCGGCGTTGCGCGCATTGAACTGTCCGTGCAAGGCCCAGCGGATCGTGCCCCAGGGTTTGCCCTTCCAGCTCAGCGAAAAACCCGCGCCGGTGGCGTCCTCGGAAAAATCCGTGATGCGCACGTCGTTTTGCTCGCCCGTGCCGACGCGAATCACGCGCGTCCAGCTCATCGCGCCAAGCGCGCGGAGATTGATGTCGTCGCCGTTGAGGACGATCCAGCCGTTGCGCGGGACGATGCGCGAGAGATGCGTGAAGGTGCGTTGCACGTCGGCGAGATCGCGGAAGATGTCGGCGTGGTCGAATTCGAGATTGTTCAACACGGCCACGTGCGGAGCGTAGTGGATGAATTTACTGCGCTTGTCGAAAAAGGCGCTGTCGTACTCGTCGCCCTCGATCACAAAGGGATCGCTGGCCTTGCCGAGGTGATTGCCCACCGGAGGATCGATCGGAACGCCGCCGATGAGGAAGCCGGGGTCGCGTCCGTTTTCGCGCAACAGGAAAGCCGCCAATGAAGTTGTCGTGGTTTTTCCATGCGTGCCGCAAACGACGATGTTGCGCCGCGTCTTCAGCACCGTGTCGTGCAACAACGCCGGCAGCGACGTGAAAGGAATCGCGCGCGTGTCGAGCAACCATTCGACTTCGGGATTGCCGCGCGACATGGCGTTACCGATGACGACCAGTTCGGGCGCGAGTTTTTGCAACCGCGCCGGGTCGTACCCCTCGTGCAACGTGATGCCGGCTTTCGCCAACACGTCGCTCATGGGCGGATACACGCCGGTGTCGGCCCCCAGCACTTCATGCCCGGCCGCGCGCGCCAGCAGCGCCGCGTTGCCCATGGCCGTTCCGCAAATGCCCATGAAATAGATTTTCATAATGGAGGTGTCGGGGAAATGTTCGGCTGCGAAAAATGCACGCCGACAACAAAAGGGCGAGTGAGAAGACAGCGCAATCGCGGTCCGTCCGGACCATTTCGCGTCGACCCGCAAAGCGCGCCCGCAACCCCCTTGGCGGGCGGCAAAAAAAAGTCCGATAAATTCCCATTGACGCCTGAAACGGCACCCCCTTTAACTTCGCCCCTTCACGAATGGCACGGTAGCTCAGTTGGTAGAGCAGAGGACTGAAAATCCTTGTGTCACTGGTTCGATTCCGGTCCGTGCCACCATTCTGAATAACCTGGCAGAGGGAAACTTGCGAAAGCGCAGAAGCACGGCGGGGTCCGAGGGGAACAACCAAACTTTAGGAGCGGCTTTACGCCGCGATTCTGCAAATTCAGAACTCTAGGAAAGCCGCTCAACGCAACCGCGCGCCTCACCATCTACGCAATGCGTACTCCGGCTTCGTTTCCTCCGTTACCTCCTGTAAAACTGTCAGAATTCTGTCCGCCATTTGAACATTTCTGCCGAATCGAACCAACGCGTTGAGTCTATCGCCTCAGAAACGACGATCAGATCCGTTTCACCCGCGGCTGTAACAACTATTCGTAACCGCTAAATCGCGCCGGCCTGTATCTTCGGCGTGTCACCCAAGACTTTCGGCATTTTCAACTTCGCGCTTGACTTGACTATTTAGTCAACTATCCGTTTTCGCCATGGGCAGAACTTCAGATGCCAACGAACGCTTGATGGACGCCGCTCTCGACCTGATTTGGGAAGAGAGCTACGGCTCCGTCACGATCGACGATATCTGCAAGCGGGCCGATGTGAAGAAAGGGAGTTTCTATTACTTCTTCAAATCGAAGTCGGAACTGGCGGTGGCCGCCTTGGAGCGTCTCTGGACGGAAACGTGGAAGCCCCGGCTCGACAGCGTGTTTTCGCCCTCGTCGGATCCGCTCACCCGACTCACGGCCTACCTCGTCTCACTTTACGAACGGCAGGTCGAGGTGAAGAAGCAGCACGGTAAAGTGCTCGGTTGCCCGGTGGTTTCCATGGGGTCCGAGACCTGCACCTGCGATAACGAAATCAATTTAAAAATCCGGGAGCTGCTCGGTCGCAAACGGCGCTACTATGAGTCCGCCATTCGCGACGCGCTTGCCGAAGGGCAAATCGCTCCCTGCGATCCGGCGGAAAAAGCCATGGCCTTCGCCGCCTTGATCGAAGGCTCCATTTGCCAGGCTCGCATCATGAACGATCCGGAAGTCACGCGCACGCTTCCGACCGTCGCCTTGGGGTTGCTCGGCGCAAAAAAGATTCCCGCGACAACCGCCCAAGTCTGACCTCTTTTCACCGCGCACGGTGTCCCCGTGCGCTTTCTTTCACGCAAATCACTAACTAAACAGTCAACTATTAGAAAGATTCACGCGAAATAATTCCGTTACGCATTATACTGCGACCGCACTCGCTCAGGCTCTCGGCAAAGATTCCTCATCCTCACTTTTACCAAGCATCACACTTTTCCTTACAACATGTCTAAAAACAACACCACCGAACCAGCCTCCCCCACCCGACGGATCCTTAATGGCCGCTTGCTGTGGGTCTCGCTCACGTTGGTCGCCGCCTCCCTCGTTACGGTCACGCTTCTGCCTTCGCGTTCCCACGCGTCGCAAACCGCCTCGGCCGCACAACCACCCGCTGCCCCCAAAGTCACGGTGGCGCCGGTCGAACAGCGCAATGTCACCGAGTACGAGGAATTGACCGGCCACGTCGATGCCACGGAAACGGTTGAGCTTCGCGCCCGTGTTTCCGGACACCTCGATGCCGTTTCCTTCAAAGCCGGGCAAGTAGTGGAGAAAGGCGAGGTCCTCTTCACGATCGATTCCCGTTGGTACCAGGCTCAGTACGATCTCGCCGCCGCCCGCGCCGATCTCGCCGAGCGCGAAGCCAAGCGCGCTTCCTCCCTGCTCGCCTCCTCCGCCATGTCGAACGAAGAAGCCGACAGCCGCCTCGCTCTCGCCGCACAAGCCCGTGCCCAGCTCGCGACCGCCCAACTCGATCTCGAACACACCAAGGTCCGCGCGCCCATCAGCGGCCGCGTCAGCCGGGCGCTCGTCACCGCAGGCAATCTCGTTTCCGGCACGCCAGGAAGCGCGACGTTGCTCACGACCATCGTGGCGACTGGCGATGCCTACGTTTACGCAGACGTCGACGAGAACACTTTGCTCAAGTTCAACCGTCTCGCCCGGGAGAATAAAATCCTCACGCAGGACGGACGCATTCCGGTCGAACTCCAGCTCGCGGATGAAACCGGGTATCCACGTCGTGGTTACATCGAGTCCGCTGACAATCGCGTCAATCCGTCCACCGGCTCGCTGCTGCTGCGCATGATTTTTCCAAATCCGGATAATGCGCTTCTGCCGGGACTCTTTGCGCGGGTGCGCATTCCAATCAGCGCGCCACAACCGGCGTTGCTTATCAGCGAGCGCGCCATCGGCACCGACCAAAGCCAGAAATTCGTGCTCGCTGTCGATCACGACAACAAGGTCGCTTACCGAACCGTCAAACTCGGCACCGTCATCGGCAACAAACGCGTCGTGCGCGAAGGTTTGCACGCCGGCGACACGGTGGTCGTGAACGGTCTGCAAAAAATACGGCCCGGCATGGTCGTCGCACCCGAAGTGCAACAGGTTGCCCAGGACAGCTCCGAACTTTTACCCGCGGGAAGATCTGTCGCCCACGTTCAATAACTAGCTCTTAAATCCAAAACGATCCATTCGGGCCGCCCAACACGGCCACCGCAGCCACTGCTTTGTCCTCATCCATGAATTTCTCCGACTACTTCATCAAGCGACCCATCCTCGCGGGCGTGCTTTCCATCGTGATCTTCCTCGTGGGCATCATCTCGATGTGGCGTTTGCCCGTCAGCGAATACCCCGAGGTCGCTCCGCCGACCGTCGTCGTGCGCGCGGTCTATCCCGGCGCCAATCCCAAGACAATTTCCGAAACCGTTGCCGCCCCGCTCGAGCAGGCCATCAACGGCGTTGAGGATTCGCTCTACATGTTTTCCCAGGCAACGAGCGACGGCGTGATGACGCTCACCGTAACTTTCAAGATTGGGACAAACCTGGATAACGCGCAGATGCAGGTGCAAAACCGCGTTTCCCAATCTCTGCCGAAGCTTCCCACCGAAGTGCGCAATCTCGGCGTGACCACGACGAAGACGTCGCCTGACCTGCTCATGGTCGTGCACCTCTACTCGCCGGACAACCGCTACGACGACATTTATATTCGCAACTACGCCACGCTTCAGGTCCGCGACGTGCTCGCGCGTCTTTCCGGCGTCGGCCAGGTGCGGGTATTTGGTTCGGGTGACTATGCCATGCGTGTCTGGCTCGATCCCAACAAGATCGCCGCCAAGGGGCTCACCGCTTCGGAGGTGGTCGCTGCGATCCGCGAACAAAATGTCCAGGTCGCCGCCGGCGGCGTAGGCCTGCAGCCCAATTCGCGTCCCGTCGACACCGAACTACTGATTAATACCCAAGGCCGTCTCGCGTCCGAGGACGAATTCGGCGCCATCATCGTGAAGACCGGCTCGGCAGGAGAACGCGTTCAGTTGCGCGACGTGGCCCGGATCGAACTCGGCGCGTCGGAGTACGCCTTGCGCTCGCGGCTCGACAACAAATCCGCCGTCGCCCTGCCGGTGGCGCAGCTGCCGGGCTCCAATGCCATCGCCACCGCCGACGCCGTTCGCGCAACCATGAAGGAACTCTCAGCAAATTTTCCCGAAGGGCTGAGCTACGCCATCGCCTACGACACGACGATTTTTGTACGCAGCTCGATCGAAGCCGTGGTCCACACGCTTTTCGAAGCGATCGTCTTGGTTGTCCTGGTCGTCATTCTGTTTCTCCAAACCTGGCGCGCCTCGATCATCCCGCTGGCGGCTGTACCTGTTTCCTTGGTCGGCACGTTCGCCGTCATGCACGGGCTGGGCTTCTCGATCAACGCGCTTTCGCTTTTCGGCCTTGTACTCGCCATCGGCATCGTGGTCGATGACGCGATTGTCGTGGTTGAAAACGTCGAACGTCACATTCAACTCGGACGCTCACCCGTCGAAGCGACCAAGCAGGCGATGCGCGAGGTTACCGGGCCGATCGTCGCCACGGCGCTCGTGCTCACGGCGGTGTTTATTCCCACCGCGTTCATCAGCGGACTCACCGGCCAGTTCTACAAGCAGTTCGCCATCACAATCGCGATTTCAACCGTCATTTCGGCCTTCAATTCCCTCACGCTTTCGCCGGCGCTCAGCGCGTTGCTGCTCAAGGGCCATCACGCCAAGCCAGACTGGCTCACGCGCGTCATGGACCGCAGCCTGGGTTGGTTTTTCCGGCCCTTCAACCGCTTCTTCGAGTGGGCTTCGAACAAGTACTCGGCGGGTGTCGCACGTTTGCTGCGGGTCAGCGTGATCGCTCTGATTGTCTACGGCGGCTTGATCGGTCTCACTGCACTTTTATACAAGCGGACACCGTCGGGCTTCGTTCCGACCCAGGACAAGCAATACCTGATCGCGTTCGCCCAGCTTCCGGCCGCGGCCTCGCTGGATCGAACGGACGCCGTGGTGCACAACATGGCCGAACGCGCCCTTGCCCATCCCGGCGTCGCGCACACCATCGCGTTTCCCGGCCTTTCGATCAACGGTTTCACGAACTCGCCGAACAGCGGCATCGTTTTCGTGGCGCTGAAGCCGTTTGAAGAGCGCAAAGCGAAAAACCTTTCCGGCCAGGCCATCGCCCAGCAATTGCAGCGCGAATATGCGCAAGTACAGGACGCCTACATCGCGATCTTCCCGCCTCCGCCGGTCCGTGGCGTCGGCACCATTGGCGGTTTCAAATTCTATGTCGAAGACCGAAGCGACGCCGGACTCGACGCACTCTTCGATGCGACGCAGGGACTGATGTCCACCGCACGTCAAACACCGGGCCTGACCGGGATTTTCTCCAGCTACACGGTCAACACGCCTCAGCTCAAGGCCGAGGTCGACCGCGCCAAGGCCAAGGCGCTCGGTATTCCCCTCTCCAATCTCTTCGAGACGATGCAGATCAACCTCGGTTCGCTCTACGTTAACGATTTCAATCGGTTCGGCCGCACCTATCAGGTCGTTGCCCAGGCCGATGCCGAATTCCGCAACACCGCCGACGACATTCTGCGGCTGAAGACCCGCAATTCGTCCGGCCAGCTCGTCCCGTTGGGAACCGTCGTCAAGGTCCAGGAAACCTACGGGCCCGATCGTGTCATGCGGTACAACGGCTATCCTGCCGCCGAGGTCAATGGCGCCGCCGCTCCCGGCTTCAGCTCGGGCGAAGCCGAGTCCTTGATGGAAAAACTGGCCGCCGCGAACCTGCCCAAAGGCATGGCGCTCGATTGGACCGAGCTGACGTTCCAGCGTATCATCGCCGGCAATACAGGCATCTACGTTTTTCCGTTGAGCATCTTCCTCGTATTCCTGGTTCTCGCCGCGCAATACGAGAGTTTCCGCCTGCCTTTCGCCGTCATTCTCATTGTACCCATGGCGCTCTTTTCCGCGTTGTTTGGCCTCTGGCTGACGCGCGGCGAAAACAACGTCTTCACGCAAATTGGTCTTATCGTCCTGATCGGTTTGGCGGCTAAAAACGCGATCTTGATCGTCGAATTCGCCGTCAAACGGCGCGAGGAAGGCGCAAGCATTCGCGATGCCGCGCTCGAAGCTTCGCGGCTCCGGCTGCGGCCGATTCTCATGACGTCCATCGCCTTTATCGCCGGCGTGTTCCCGCTCGTGACGTCCACCGGTGCCGGCGCCGAAATGCGTCGCGCCATGGGCATCGCCGTCTTCGCGGGCATGATCGGCGTCACGTTCTTCGGTCTTTTCCTTACGCCGATTTTCTACGTCGTCCTGGAAAAACTTGGATTGCGGAAATCCGCGTCGGAGCCGGCGCCCGCGCTTCCCGCCGCTCCAGCGCCTGACGCAGCGTGAGCGCAGGCAACTTTCATTCATCACAAACCTCCAATTTATCGAACTATGGAACACAGAATTCTCGGCGGTTCAGGTCTCAAGGTCCCGGTACTGAGCTTCGGCACCGCCACCTTTGGCGGTGGCAACGAGTTTTTCGGTGCCTGGGGTAACAGCGACGTCAACGCTGCGACACGCCTCGTAGACATTTGCCTCGAAGCCGGTGCCAACTTCTTCGACACAGCAGATGTCTACTCCGATGGGCGCGCCGAAGAAATTCTTGGGCGCGCGATCGCTGGCCGCCGGGATCGCGTGCTCATTTCGACGAAGGCGACGTTCCGTCTGGGTTCTGGTCCGAACGACGTGGGTTCGTCGCGACATCATTTGTTGCAGTCCGTCGACGCCAGCCTGCGTCGTCTCGGGACAGACTACATCGACCTCTTTCAATTGCATGCATTCGATGCACTCACGCCGGTGGAAGAGGTCTTGAGCACGCTCGACGGTTTGGTCCGCACTGGAAAAATCCGTTATATTGGTTGCTCGAATTTTTCCGCCTGGCATCTGATGAAGTCACTGGCCGCCTCGGAAAAACGAGGTTTTGAGCGCTACGTTGCCCACCAGTCCTACTATTCGCTGCTTGAGCGCAGCTACGAATGGGAACTCATGCCGCTCGCCCTCGACCAACGGGTCGGAACGATTGTGTGGAGTCCGCTGGGCTGGGGCCGCCTGACCGGCAAGATTCGTCGCAACCAACCGCTCCCGGCAACGAGCCGTCTGAATTCATCCCTCGTAGTCGATCTCGGCCCACCGGTAGTCGACGAGCATTTGTATCGAGTTGTCGACGCCCTGGACGCCGTCGCCGCTGAAACGGGAAAAACCGTGCCGCAGGTCGCTCTGAACTGGCTGCTCGGCCGGCCCAGCATCGCCAGCGTGATCATTGGCGCGCGTAACGAGGAACAGTTGCGGCAGAACCTCGGCGCCGTCGGCTGGACGCTCACGCCAGCTCAGATCACACAACTCGATACCGCCAGCGCCACACCCCTGCCCTCACCCTATTTCCATCAACGCGGCCACTTCTCTGAACGCAACCCAGCACCCGTCTGAATACCCACGGTGCACATTCTTCTACTAAAACCATCATCAATCTACCAATCTATGAAAAACACGAAAGCTCCCTCTCTGCTCGATCCGCTTCCTCTCGGCGACTTGGTATTGCCGAACCGCGTCATCATGGCGCCGCTCACCCGCAGCCGCTCGGGTCCGTCCCGCGTTCCGAATAAACTCATGGCCGAATATTACCGGCAACGCGCGTCAGCCGGACTGATCCTCACCGAGGCAACCTCGGTCGACCCGATGGGTGTTGGTTATGCCGATACGCCCGGAATCTGGTCCAAGGAACAAGTCGAAGGATGGAAACTCGTGACCAACGCGGTGCACGAAGCCGGCGGCCGGATCTTCCTTCAGCTCTGGCACGTGGGACGGATCTCGGATCCGATTTTCCTCAATGGTAAACTTCCCGTCGCGCCCAGCGCACTGGCCGCGGAAGGCCACGTGAGTCTTGTTCGGCCACAACGCCGCTACGTCACACCGCGGGCGCTCGAACGCGACGAAATCCCAGGCATTATCGAAGCCTACAAGCGCGGCGCGGCCAATGCGCTCGAAGCCGGCTTTGACGGCGTCGAATTGCATGGGGCCAACGGCTATTTGCTCGATCAATTTTTGCAGGACCGAACCAATCGCCGTACGGACGACTACGGCGGTCCCGTCGAAAACCGCGCTCGCCTTATGCTCGAAGCGGTCGACGCGGCCATCTCGGTTTGGGGCCCAGGCCGTGTCGGCTTGCACCTCGCACCCCGCGGCGACTCTCACTCCATGGGCGATTCGGATCCCGCGAAGACGTTTGGTTACGTCGCCCGTGAAGCCAGCAAGCGCAAGCTCGCGTTTCTTTTCGCCCGCGAGAATCTCGCGCCGGGCCGCATCGGGCCGGAATTGAAAAAGGCCTTCGGCGGACCGTTCATTGCCAATCAAGGACTCACGCCCGCCGAAGCCAACGCGTTACTCGCGAAGGGCGAAGCCGACGCCGTCGGTTTCGGCGTGCTCTTCATCGCCAATCCCGATTTGCCGGACCGCATCGCGACCGGCAACCCTCTGAACGCGCCCGATCAATCAACCTTCTACTCGGGTGGTGCGCACGGCTACACTGACTATCCAAGCGCCATGCTTCAATCGGCCAGATCTTCGAGTGCTGCGGTCGCGACTTAACAACTCGCAGCCTCTCAAACGCCCGGGCGCGTCTTGTCAGTTTTCATAGCGCGTCCGGGCAATAATTTTCCCTCCCGGCAGTGTCCGAAAACCAATGCATCATTCGTTGCTTCTTTATGCAGCCGGTCTCGCAAGCGTCACACACCTTTGAAAACAGCATCTCGTCATGATCTTCATCGCCATATTTCTGGGCATCTTCATTCTCTTCACCGCGTGGGACAGCGCGGGTGAGGATTTTCGCTGAATCGCCACGCGGTCTCCGTCCGCCTGTGCTTTCCGCCCTCGATCGCGGACGCGTTCAAACGGCGGTCAGGGCGGGAAATGTTCTTGGTTGCCGGAGCGAAAACAAGTTGGACACGCCCAATGGTTTCGCACCCTCTGTCTGGTAACCGAAAATGCCACCACTCGCCTACTGGGTTCATAATCTCAGCCCGTTTGTCCCGTTTTTGCGCTTCACTGAAAATATCGGCGTGCGCTGGTATGGACTCGCCTATGTGCTCGGTTTTGTCGGTGCCGTATGGTTGTTTCAGCTCTATGCCAAAAAAGGCCGTTCGCAGCTGTCCGCCGACAAGTCGTGGGACCTGATCGTCGTGCTGGTCGTTGGCGTGATGCTCGGTGGGCGCCTTGGATCGTTTTTATTTTATCACCCGGAGGACCTTATCCAAGACCCGCTGAGTTTTTTCCGCGTTTGGGAAGGCGGCATGGCCAGTCATGGCGGCTTCATCGGACTGGCCATCGCGATTGCGTGGTACGCCCGCAGCCAGAAAATGTCGTTTTTGCATCTTTCGGATGTCGTGGTCTCCGCTGGTCCGCTTGGGCTGTTTTTCGGCCGCGTGGCGAACTTCATCAACGGCGAACTCTGGGGGAACATCGTCGACGTTCCGTGGGCTGTTATTTTTCCGCTGAGTAAACCCGCTGGCACTCCCATCGATCAGATCCAGCCGCGTCATCCTTCCCAACTCTACGAAGCGGCGACCGAAGGCGCGCTGATGTTCCTTTATGTTCAGCTTCGTTTCTGGAAAAGCGACGTCACGCGCACGACACCCGGGCAACTCAGCGGCGAATTTCTCATCGGCTACGCTTTGGCGCGGATTTTCTGCGAACGCTTTCGGGAGCCCGACCGTGACGTCACACTCATCCTTGGGCTGAGTCGCGGCACGTTCTATTCCTTTTTCATGGTTGTGGCCGGCATCGTCTTGATTGTGGCCAGCCGCAAGAGCGCCGCGCGCAAAAAACTGCAGGCGCCGCCATCGTCAGCCTGAACAAGACTTCACCTCTACGCCGGCATCTTTCAACGCTTGGCGCAGCGTCTTCGCGAAATGCACCGCGTGCGGGCCGTCGCCATGCAGGCAAATCGTGTCGGCCTGCACGGCGATCTCTACGCCGTCGCGGGTTTTGACCACTCCGCGCTTCACCATGTCGAGCACCTGCCCGACCATTTTATCGTCGTCATGATGCAAGGCGCCCGGCTGCGAACGCGGCACAAGCGAACCATCGGCTTGGTACATACGATCGGCAAACACCTCCCGTGCCACGCGCAACCCTGCGTTGATGCCCGCTGTCACGAGTTCGCTTCCGGCCAGCCCAAAAAGCATGAGTTGCTCGCCGGATGCCCGGACCGCCTCGGCCACGGACTTCGCGATGAGAGGATTGCGCGCCGCCATGTTATAGAGCGCACCGTGCGGTTTGACATGCGTGAGCGAGGTTCCGCTGGCGTCTGCGATTTTTTTGAGTGCACTCACCTGCCGAACCACGAGCGCATAAATTTCCTCGGGAGGCAGCGCGATGTCCAAACGGCCAAAATTCTCGCGATCCTCGAATCCCGGATGCGCGCCGATACAAACCGACGCCAGCTTCGCCAGCCGCACGGTTTCTTTCATCGTCGGTTCGTCGCCTGCATGTCCTCCGCAAGCGATGTTGGCCGACGAAATCAGGGGCATGAGGAACGCATCCTGTCCCGCGCCTTCGCCAAGATCGCAATTGAGATCGATAGACAGCGTCATGAATATTTCTCCGAGAGCCCTTCCTGCAAATGTCCCAAGGCGTGCTCTGCCGCGAGCAGAAGCGACTGCGCCTCATCCAACGAAATCAGTGTGAACATCAGACGGTCACCGGGCCTCAATTGCGCAAGCAGCGGCAGGTCCACCGAGGCAACCTCCGCAATCCGCGGGTAACCACCAATGGTCTGGCGGTCGGCCATGAGTACAATCGGTTGTCCCTCGGGCGGCACCTGGACCGAACCAAATGCCACCGCCTCGGAGACCATTTCGCGCGGCTCTTTGAGCAAAAGCTGGGCTCCAATCAATCGGAGTCCCATGCGGTCCGACTTCGGCAAAACGCTGTAGCGTCCCTCGAAAAATTTGTACTGCGCCTCTTCGGCAAACCAGTCCCACTGCGCGCCCCGCACCACCCGGACCACCGGCTGCGTCGAATAGGCCGGCAAAACCGACGGTGAAACATGCCACCGCTCAGCGTCGACCGGCGTCGCGTGCAAAGCTGGTCCGATTTGCAACCGATCTCCCTTGCGCAACGCCCGACCCTCCACTCCGCCCACGCCGGCGCGCAGGTAAGTGCTCGCACTTCCCATCGCAGCAGGCACAACAAAACCACCCGCCACCGCCAGATAGCCGCGACAACCCGTTTCCAGGCCTGTGAGATCCAGTTCGTCGCCGGCCTTAACCATCAGCGGTTGCCACGCAGGCACAGCGTTGAAGCGCGCACCGCACACGGCGATCAGCGCGTCCGAGTGAAAGCGTAGGACAGGACCCGCCATCGTCGTCTCCAGCAGCGCCGCACTCGCTGGATTGCCCACAAGCAGGTTCGCGACGCGAGCCGCCAGGCGGTCCATCGCCCCTCCGTCCGGAACACCCGCGTTGAGAAAACCGACGCGCCCCAGATCCTGCACGGTGGTCATCGCCCCCGGCTTGAGCACCTCGGCAAAATTGCCCGCTGCGCATGGAGCCTTCATCCGGTAACCTTCTCAAATTGTCCCGATGTAATCGGATCGAACCGCACGCTATCGCCTACCTTCAGCCAGGCAGGAGCGGTTTCTTCCGGCCGAAACAACCGCAACGGCGTGCGTCCCAACAAATGCCAGCCACCTGGCGTGGCCAGAGTGTATACGCCCGTCTGCGTCCCGCCGATCCCAACGCTGCCCGGCGGAACGGATGTTCGCGGTGAAGATTTCCGCGGCATGTGCAGTGTTTCCGGCAAACCCGCCAGATACGGGAAACCCGGGGAAAAACCGATCGCACGCACTTCGTAGCTCGCTCCGCTGTGGATTCGTATGACTTCATCGGTCGTTAGGCCTTTCCCCGCCGCAAATTCCGCCAAGTCGGGTCCGTACTCGCCGCCGTAGCAGACAGGTATGATTCGTTCGTCGCGTGGCAAGGGCTTGGCGATAGCAATCGTTTTTGCTGCATCCAAAATCCAGGCACTAATCGCTTCGTGCGGTTTCGCCGGCCCGCTCCTCGCCCATTCCACCGGATTATAGTACACCGCGACTGTCGTATACGCCGGCACGATATCGAAGACACCTGCGTGCTTTTTCGCTTCAAGTCCGCTGGCCAAACTGCGCACCTTCGCCGCATCGTCTCCGACCTCAATTAACACGGCGGAATCCCCTAGCGGAGTGATTTTCATGGCGGAAGCAGAAGACTGGATCGACGCGCTTTCCCGCGGTGGCGTCAATGACCATCGTGCGCGTTCACGAAACGGATTTCGCCGGCGACGAATGTCAGTCAATCTTGAAAAGATTCAACCCAGCGAGCGTGCCACCGGGATACTGCTGGAGCCGTCCGCCAGCGATTAAGCCGCCTAGATCGACAGGCGCGAAACCGGACCTCGCGAAAATCTCCGCCACAAGGGCATTCGCCTCGGCGTGATCACCCGAGAGAAAAATGACGCGATTCCCCCCGTTTCTGCGTGGATCCTCCTCCGCCACCGCGGTCGGAAGTGTATTTCCGGCCTTCACCAAACGTGCGCCTGGAACCAGGCTCGCAACGACTTCGCTCGAAGTCCGCCCGCCCAAATCCGCAAATACAAAACCGGGCAAGATGGCGTTCGTTGAGTCGATCACGATGCGATTATTCCAAGGCACCAGGCGCCCAAGTACCGTCGGCAGATGCGGCCAGGTGATCGCGAGGAAAACGACTTCGGCGGCAGCGGCGTCCGCCACCGTCCCCGCTTCTGCATTCGGACCGATCTTGCAAACCACGTCGGCTAGAGATTCCGGTCCGCGACTGTTACTCAGGACGACGCGATAACCGGCGGCGGCAAAGTGACGCGCATAGGCCTGGCCAATTCCACCAGCGCCGAGGATTCCAATTTTCATGAAAGGATTTTGCTTTTGCTAGAAATAAAATGGAGAGGGAGCACAGGCCTCCAAGCAGTCCAACCATCGCGAATATGCAAGCTGGCCGGGTGGTATGTCGTTTCGCGATATGCCGTGTCTCCGGCCGCCCGATCACGAAGTTTGGCGAAGCGCGTCTTGTTTACTGTCGAGAAATTTCGCCGTCTGATTGGAGGTTACGCCTAGATTGGCATGAAATCGGCGTTTTAAACCGGCACGAACCATGTAGGCCAGTGCACAAGCGCCCCGAACGCTACACAACCTTTAAGCATATCCATTTTTGTATCGACAAAGTTGGTACACAAGACATCAACAAATTTGTAGAAAGCCTGTAAATTTCCGGGACGTGAAATTTTCACTCTAAGTTAATCCGTCCGATTCTCGATACCTCATGACGCCCTTATTTGCGCTTCAACATGAGCACACTTCTTCCCTGCAAGAGTGAACCACCTGACACGACCCAGGCCCTTGACCCCGGTGTTGTCACTCGGGAAAGGTTAGCTCTCGATCAACTCGCACGAGAAATGACTCAGGTACAAAAGCGTCTCGGTACGCCCGCCGAGAAGCATGGGGATTGTGAACTTGCCAGGGATCTCGGCCACGCCATTCGCAACAAGCTTCATGTACTTCGACTGCTGGGTGTCGTCGGCCGTACCAAACCGACAAAGCCCGACAAAAATCAGCTGTATCTGGATGTCTAGCGTCCGGTCAGGTCTCTAACGTCGTCGATTTTTCACTCGGTCTTTCCCGGGATAGCCGACCTAAAAACTCCGCTCGCGCGGTCGCGGCAATGAAGTTGAAGAACCCCAAAAGACCGCCGGAATCATTCGCATTTTCCGGATTCAAGTGCTGGTGAGAGTCATTTCATCAGACGGTGCTTGTGTAAATTCGCGGTGACGGCCTGACAGGGGGCGCAGGCGGTTCTTACTGTGTGAAGTTGGTCAAATTTGAGACAGCGGCGTCTTGTGCAATATTTCGGAACTCAGGACCGCGAGTTGCATCACCTCGTGAAGCTTGAGTCACCCACCGACGACCACCCACATACCCCGCTTGCCACGTTGCGTTCTTGTGGCGCGCAATCGCGCACGTTGACGCAGCCATCCGCCCCGCTTGACGAGGCTTTTCCGCACCAGAACCACCCACCATCTCCCTATCAACTGTTGAATGCATTTGGACCATGCCTACACCACCCACCACAAATAAATTATCCGCGGTCTGCGCCGCGTTCTTTCTCTGCTTAGTCTCGACATTTTTGTTTGTCCCCAATGCCGCCTATGCTGCGTTTGGCCTGACCGACAACGCCACGACCTATGGCGTCGACACCGGCGCTGGACTCACGTTTCTCGTCAACAAAGCCAACGGCGATATCACGTCGATTGTCTTCAATGGCGTCGAGTACCGCTCCACCACCGGCCGTTTTTCCCATATCGCTTCCGGCCTCGGTTCCGCCACCACCGTCAGCGCCAATAGCGATGGTTCTTCGTTCGTTAAGATCACTATTCAAACGAGCCCAACCAACGGCGTCGTCGCCAGTCTCACGCAGTACCTCGTGGTCCGAAACGGCGAAAACACCATTTACATGGCCACCTACACCACCGCCGAACCAGGTGTTGGCGAGCTGCGCTGGATCACACGCCTCAATTCCGATCTCATTCCCAACGGCCCCAAGCCCTCCGAACTCCGCAGCACGACCGGTGCGATCGAGAGCTCCGACGTGTTCGGCGTCGCGGACGGCACCACGCGCTCGAAATACTACGGCGACTCCATTACACACGGCAAAGACCGCGCAATGGATCTCACTTATTGCGGCGCGACCGGCCCCGGCATCGGCTGCTGGATGGTCTACGGTAACCGCGAGAGCAGTTCGGGCGGTCCATTTTTCCGCGACATCCAAAATCAGGGCGGCACCGATCAGGAGATCTACAACTACATGAACTCCGGTCACAATCAGACCGAACCATACCGCGTCGACAATGTCCTGCATGGGCCTTACGCGCTGGTTTTCACCACGGGCGCGACTCCGACGCTGCCGATGGATTTTTCCTGGATGGAAAGCCTCGGCCTCAACGGCTGGATTCCCGCCTCCGGTCGCGGCACGGTCAGTGGCACCGCCATGGGCGTTCCCGCAGGCTTCCAAGGTGTCGTGGGTTTCTCCAACGCCACCGCGCAGTACTGGGCCGTGATCGATGCCGCCGGCAATTACACCTGCTCTGGCATGAAACCCGGCACGTACGAGGCCACGCTCTACAAAGGCGAACTCGAGGTCGCCACCGATACTGCGACCGTGACCGCCGGCGCTACCACTACGCTCAATCTCGTTTCCGCCGAAGCAACGCCGTCGACTATCTTCCGCATTGGCGAATGGGATGGCACACCCGCCGGCATGCTCAATGCCGACAAGATTACGCAAATGCACCCGCAGGACGTGCGGAATAGCCCATGGGGGCCGGTGACGTTCAACGCAGGTGTTGATGCCCCGTCTTCGTTCCCCGCCATTCAGTTTCGCGGTGCGAACAGCCCCAGCACGATCAAATTCACCCTCGCGCCGAACCAGATCACTGATCTCACTCTTCGCATTGGTATAACCTGCGCTTACAATGGCGGGCGCCCACAAATCACGGTCAACAGCTTCACCTCCGCCGCCCCCGGCGCTTCGTCGCAACCGAGTTCCCGCAGCTTCACCATCGGCACTTATCGCGGCAACAATGCGCTCTACACCTACACCATTCCCGCCAGTGCGCTCGTCGTCGGCACAAACACGCTTACGATCAACCCGATCAGCGGCACCAGCGACCTCGGCACCTGGCTGAGCGCGGGCTGGGTTTACGATTCCATCGAACTCGCCGGTCCGATCGCCACGCCAATCATCAAATACGCCGGTTCCTCCCCGCTCGTGGTGAGTGGTACGGCCGAGTCGGGACGCAATGTCACCGTTCTCCTCGACGGCGCTACTGTGCTCGGCACCGCGGTCGTCGCGGCCGACGGCACTTGGTCGGTGACGTATGGTTCGTCTCTGCCTGTCGGCACGCACACCTTCACCGCCATCGCCAGTGACAATACCGGTCACAACAGCCCTGCTTCCGCGCCGCTCGCTTTCAATGCCAGCGTCGCCATGCCCGCCATCGTCGCCGCTCTCGGCGATACCGGCACCTACGGAAACGGCGCCAGCACGTCGGATCGCGTTTTCAGCTTCACCGGCACCGCTTCTCCCGGCGACACGATTTCGCTCATCCGCGTCGGCACCGGAGTCGTTGGCTCCGCCGTGACATCCGCGAGTGGCAACTGGTCGGTCGATTACACCAGTGTTTCGCTGCCCGATGGCCTTAATAGTTTCTACGCCACCGCGTCTAGCAGCTCTGGCACCAGCCTGTCGTCGGCATTCTTTTCGCTCAATCTCGCCGGACCACCTCGTATTTCCATCACCCGGCAAACGCCGTCCTTCGCCACGATTCCCAATAATATCGCGGGCGTCGTTTTTCGCGTCACATTCAACCACGCCGTTAACAACGTCACCCCAGCCGCGTTCGAACTCGCTGGAACTGGCACCGCCGCGGGCAACATCGCGAGCGTTTCCGCTTCCTCCGGTTCGGTCTTCGATGTCGCCGTCAACAATCTAACCGGCGGCGGTAACCTGCACCTCGTCCTAAAGGCGGCAAACGGTGTCACCGACGCCAACGGTAATCCAGAATCTGGATACACTGCTGGCGAAGCCTATACACTTGTCATCACCTCCTTCGGCAGTGGCACCTGGATTCTACCGGAGAGTGGCGGTCTCTGGAGCTACGCCCTCAACTGGCAGGGCGCCGTCATCGCCGATGGCGCAACCTCCAGCGCAAATTTCGCCACGCTCAATCCCACGGCCAATATCACCGTGCGTCTCGACTCCCCGCGGACGCTGACCAGCGCGACCTTCGGCGACACCGATGTTGCCTCGGCGGCCAGTTGGACCGTCGACAACAATGGCAACGCGGCCAATACGCTCACCCTCGCCGGCGCCTCGCCCACCTTGACGGTCAACACGCTCGGCACCGGTGCCACCACTACCATCGGCGCAGGACTAGCCGGCACCACGGGCCTCACCAAAGCCGGCGCCGGCACGCTCGTACTTTCCGGCCAAAGCACGCTCACCGGGCCGCTCAACATCAACGCCGGCTTCCTCCAACTCGCTCCGGGAGCCGCGCTCAATCTCGGTACCGGCGCCGTGAACGCCGCGCTCAACACCCGCCTCAACATTTCCGGCGGCACGTTCGCCACCACAGGCTTGGTCAGCGCCTCCTCTGGCCAGGTAATCATTGATGGCGGCTCCGCCACCATCGGCAGTTTCCGCACCAACTCTGATTTCGGTTCCGCCCTCCGCGTCAGCAGCGGCACGCTCGTGATCGGTGACGTCAACATCCGCCGCAACAGCGGCGCGCCCGCCGACTTCGGTTCAGGCTTTGTCGTCTCCGGCACGGCGATCGTCGCCGCCAACACCATTGGCCTGGGCACACAAAACTCCACCGGTGCCATGTCGATCGAGGGTGATGCCTCTGTTGTAGCCACCGGACCAGTTACTATCGGCAATCAGGCCACCAGCGGACGCGGCGGCGCGATGCGTGTGCTCAACAATGCCACGTTCACCTCAACCGACACCGCTCTCGGCGTGCTCCTTTGCCGGAACAACGGCGCCAATGCCAACAACGTCGCCAGCGCGACCTTCACCGGCGGCCTCAGCATCGTGGAAAAATTCACCCTCGGCTTCGACGCCAATGTCAATGCCGGCTCCGCCACGCTCACGCTCAACGGCGGCGCGCTCTACCTCGGCAGCGGCGGCATCGTGAAAAATGGCGCCGCAGGTCTCGTCACCGCGCTCAACTTCAGCAGCGGCATCCTCGGCGCCAAGTCAGATTGGTCCACCGCGCTCAACATCAATCTCCCGAGCGGCGGCAACGTCGCCATCAAGACAGCCGATGCCGCCAATGCGCCGTTCAACATCTCGCTCAACGGCATCGTCAGCGGCGCAGGCGGCCTCACTAAAACCGGTGCAGGCACCCTAACACTCGACGGCGGAGGTACGCACACTTACACCGGCACGACCACCATCAACGCCGGCACGCTCCGCGTCACCAGCGCGCTCGGCACCGCAACCAATAGCGTCGTCATCAACAGTACCGGCACCCTCGCAGGCAGCGGCACGATCAATCGTCCCATCACGCTCAACAACGGCGGCAACGTTTCACCCGCCGGCTTCGCCTCGCTCGGAACTTTGACGGGCACGTCGCTCACTTGGAATGGCGGCGGCGCCCTCGCCTTCGACCTCGGCGCCAATGGCGTTTCCGATCTGCTCGTCTTGGGCGGCGCGCTCGCCAAGGGCTCCGACACCGGCTGGACCCTCGCGCTCAACGCCACCGAACCACTCGCTCACGGTAACAGCTACACCGTGGCGAACTTCGCCTCAACGACGTTCATCACCGGCGACTTCACCGTCACCGGCCTGCCCGATGGTTTTGCCGGCTCAGCCTCGGTCGACGCCAGTGCGCTACGCGTCTCCATCGTCGCACGCCCGGTGATCACCAGCGCCATTTCCGCCGGAGGCACCTTTGGCGACGCGTTCAGCTACTCGATCACCGCGAGCAACGATCCCACGAGCTTCAGCGCCTCCGGCCTACCGCCCGGCCTCACGCTTGATTCCGCCACCGGCGTAATTTCGGGCATACTCGACGCCGCCGGCACCTTCAACGTCACGCTCGGCGCCACCAACCTCGCCGGCACCGGCACAACCGTGCTTACGCTAACCATCGCACCGCTGCCCATCACACTGAGTTTCGGCAACGGCTCGCCTGGCAATCCGCTGCGGCTGTCGTACGACGGCACGGCCAAGACTCCCGTCATCACGACCAACCCGCCCGGCCTGCCCGTCACGTTCACCTACAACGGCAACAGCATACCGCCCACCCTGCCAGGCACCTATGAGGTCGTCGCCACTGTCGCCGATCCAAACTATACCGGCAGCGTCACTGGCACACTCGTGATTTCGATCACCGCCCTCGTGCGCCACGCCCCCGTGCTTAACGGCGACCTGGATGGCTCCGCGCAAATGCTCACTGCTGAAAACGTCACCGTGAATGGCAGCGGGTATGTCTCTGGCGACTTGTTGGCGCCCGGCACACCGACGTTGCGGCTCAACGGCCATCCGACCTTCGCCGGCACACAAGACGCCACCGGCGCCGAAACGCCGACCGGCTACACCGTCACGCTCAACGGCAATGCCGTGCTGCGCTACCTGGTTCGCCGCGTCGATCCGCTCGCCATGCCTGTCGTCAACGCGCCGCCTCAGCCTACCGGTACGCGCTCTGTCTCGATCAATCGCGCCGGCCAGTCTCCAGGGGACTTCGCCACGATCCGCAACCTCACGCTCAATGGAAACGTCGGCCTCGTCACCCTGCCCGCAGGCACCTACGGCAGCGTGATCGCCAATGGCGGCAGCGGCTTCATCCTCGGCGTCGAAGGCGCAACCGAGCCCTCAGTCTACAACATCCACAACCTCACGCTCAACGGAAACAGTCAGCTTGAGGTCGTCGGGCCCGTGACGCTCGTGCTTGCCAATGGCACTTCCGCCAACTCCTCGCAACTGGGTAACGTCATGCATCCTGAATGGTTGATCGTCCACGTAGCCGCCGGCGGCTTCGTGCTCAATGGCAACAGCAGCCTCAGCGGCTACGTCGTCGCGCCAAACGGCACGATCACGATCAACGGCAACAGCACGCTGACCGGTGAAGTGATCTCCGACCGTTTAACCATCAACGGCAGCGGAGCACTGCAACAGGCTGTTCCGTAGACATTCTCAACCGGTAAATTCCGGTTGAACTTCAGAACAATGCCCGTGGTCGGTACAGCCACGGGCATTTCAATTTTCACTGCACTTCTCGGCCCAACTGCGGCCGAAGCCACTCCATCATGTGGCAATTGATCGCCCAAAGATCGGCGATCGGCGCGCGCGTTTGCGGCAGCAAAGTCATGTACGGCGCCGGACCGAACTCAGGACAAACCGGCAACATCACACAACCTTCCTCTCGACGGTGAGTCACGATGCGTCGCCACCAGCCCAGATGCGCCTCAAGGTTCTTTTCCCACAATGAATCGCGCGGGTCGGTGATTTGGGGGCCTTCGGCATGGCCCACTCTCGCGTGAATCGCATAACTGTTTTTCGTCGCACGTTCGACGCGTTCCACCTGATCTTCGAGCAAAGATTCGTGCACACAGCACCAATGGGAAAAATCCGCCGTGAGCCGCAGTCCCGGGCGCTCGTTCAAAATCTGCATCGTTTGCGGAGCGCTGAACAACGCCCGTCCGCGGTGCGTTTCGTGATAAACCGTCATACCATGTGCGTCCGCCAACGCCGTCGCGCGATCGAAAATCGCCAGATTTTCTGCGAGCGTGAAATGGTCGCAACCCGTGTGGGAATTCAGATACAGCGGTTTCAGCAGCAACGCGCGTTCATAAAGTTTTTCGAAGCTGGCCATGTGCTCTGCAGCATTTCGACCGCGGCTTTGCCACTGCTGAGCCACAACCGCGAGCCCGAGTTCGTCGAGCTTTTCTCTCGCGCGCTTGCAGTCGTCGACCGTGTCTGGCACCGCCACTTCAACACCGTCGAATCCTCCATCCTTGATCCGGGTAAAACGCTCCGCCAACGTCGGCAGGTCTTCCAAGCCCCAGATCGAGCGAAAAAAGAGAATTTTCATCGTGCAAGTATCCACTCACACGATACGCAGGAACACGCGGCCATCCTCGACCTTCACTTCGTAGGTCTTGAGATCCACGCAAACGGGTGCTCCCTGCGCCTTGCCAGTCGTGAAGTCGAAGCGACCGTTGTGCTTTGGACACTCGATCAGGTTATCCATCACCAAACCACCCGCCAGATGCACTCTCGCGTGAGTGCAAAGTCCATCGGTCGCGTAGTACCTGTCGTCAGCCGTGCGGTAGAGCGCAAATGTCCGGCCGGCATGATCAAAACGAAATACGTCTTCGGGTTCGATTTCGTTGGCAAGGCAAGCGGCGGTCCAGCCGGTATCGGGGGCTTCTTGGGGATTCATGTTAGTTCTGGAGAGAGTCGTTCAGGCACCGTTGGCCAGTTCAGTCGGCATCGCGCCTTCGAGCGGTTTTGCCGAAGGCGGCAGTTCGCGTTTGACGTAGTAATATGGGTCCTTGGCCTGTTTCAGCAACGCGGGGATGATTTCGCGATAGGCTTCGATGAGACTGTTGTATGGCTTCGGCGTGTCGGCTTTTATTTCCGCATGCAATGCCGGTAGCGCATGGTACGGCACCATTGGAAACATATGATGCTCCAAATGGTAGTTCATGTTCCAATAGATGAAGCGAAAGACCGGATTGATATAAACCGTGCGACAATTGAGGCGATGATCGAGCACGTCTTCGGCCAGGCCGGCATGCTGCGTCAGGCCGAAAATCACGAGCAGCCAGGCGCCATAAATCGTCGGCAAGCCGACCAACATCAATGGGAGCAGGCTTTTCGTAACGATCGCGCAAACCACCACCGCAGTAAAAATCAACGCCCAGATGCGCGCCACGCGAAACACCTTCGGCCATTCCGATTCAGGGATGTAGGTTTTTTCTTCCGTGGTAAGCCGGCCAAAACAATGCAGAAAAATCTTTTTAAACTCAGCTTTCGCACTCATCAGGCTGAAAAAGTTCAGTGCGAGGCCCAGGAAATCCGGCGGACGCGGCACGGCGATTTCCGGGTCGCGTCCCACAATAATCGTATCGGTGTGATGCCGCGTGTGGCTCCAGCGCCACGGCACCGACTCGCGCAACACCATGAACGACGCCATTTCGTAAACCACATCATTCATCCAGGTTGTCTTGAAGGCCGTACGGTGCCCGCATTCGTGCCAGCGTGAATCCGAGGCCGAACAATAAAGCACGCCATAAACGAGAAAGAAGGGCGCGCACCACCATGAACCCCAAAAATAACAACCGAAACCGCCTGTGATCGCCAACCCGGCGAACCAGATCAGCGTATCGCGAATCGCCGGGCCATCCCGGCGTTGCATCAATTCCTTGAGTCGCTTGCGCGGAATCGGACAGGCATACCAGTCAGCAGAGGCAAGGCCTTGTTCTTCGGCATGCTTGCTGTCGAGGCCGACCAAACTGTAGTCGCGGCGGGTGATCGTGGAGGACATGAAAAGCAGGGGTTACCGGCGTGGGCCGGAGGGGTGATGTTGCCACAACGTCGCTCATTATGGGCAGTTCGCAAAAATTGTTGTGCATTATTTTGCGACGTAATGGACAGAGACATCATCTGCGCATACGTTGGGCTCCCACGAGAACAGCAAAGCCACAAATCCAACTATCGATCAAAATGCGACACATCGCCAACTTTGCCCATGCGCTGCCCTTGGACGACCTGTTGTTTCAAGAACCGTTTTACGTAACCCATGCCGGTAGGGAACACGTGACTCCGCGCCAGCCCTACCCTCGCCCCGGCCATCCCTCCTACTACGGCTTTACTTGGGCCGATGGCCGCGTGCTCGGTGAATTCTGCTTGGTGCTATTGCTGAGCGGAAAAGGTGAAATCGAAACCGCTCGCGGGATGCAGACAGTGCGGGCCGGACAGGGCTTTCTTTACCAACCCGGCGAATGGCATCGCCATCGCCCCGCGCAATCCTCCGGCTGGACGGCGATGTGGATCAACTTCAACGGCAGTCTCCCGCACCGTTGGATGCGTGACGAGACCTTCCGCCTCAACAAGAATCTGATCGAAGTCGACGATCCCCGCCTTTTCCAAGGCCAGTTTCGGCAACTCGTCGGAACAATCCACGCCGCCAGCACACGCAATTCCCTGCTTTTTTCGTGGCAGGCCATTGGCCTTGTCGCTCGCTTCCTGCACGAGGTGCCGGCATCCACCCGTCCATTCGCTGCCGAACCATCAACCATCCCTTTGGTCGCCGCGGCACTGGATTTTATTTGGAGTCACAGCCATAACCAAATCGGCGTGGACGACATCGCCCAGTTCGTCGGCGCCAATCGCCGCACACTCGAACGTCGTTTCAAAGCCGCCACGGGCGACACTCTCCTGCATGAGATTCATCGCTGCCGGATTTCCCGTGCGGCTCTCCTCCTCCGGCAAACCGACGCACCGCTCAAATACATCGTCGGTCGCGCCGGCTTTGCGAGTCATCAGCAACAACGCCAAACCTTCCGCCGCCATTTCGGTCAGGCACCAAAAACCTTCCGCCGTGATCGACGTGTAACAAATCTCAACAACCCAATACCATGACGTACTGCGCGTCGGCAGCTCGCGATTCTACAACGGGAGCCTCTGGAAAGAGCGGCAGCGGAACGTCGTGGTCGGACTTCCACTCAGTCTCGGCGGCTTCGGGCATATGCCACCACTCAGTTTGGCGCGTGCACGCTGGCTGCGGCTTTTCAGTGAGGTCGCCGCAGTATATTCGGTAACGACGTTCGTGACAGCCTTTGGCCGCCAGGACGGCCACACGTCCGCAAAGCGGACAATCGCGGAGAACAAATTCGGGAACGTCGATGTAGCTCACTTGAAAGCGAAATACGACGCCGCAATCGCGCTGCGCTGGCCAGCTTTTTCCGGAAAACTTGTTCACACTGTAATCCCAGATTGAAAAGCGCGCTCACACTGGACTTTCTGGGCCAGATGTTCCGCCGCCTGCAGCTTTTTGTCATCTTCACGTTGTGTTGCGCCAACGCCACGCACGCTGGCCAGATCCCGCCAGAGTTGGCGCACGCCTTGAAAACCTACCGGGCCGAAGGCGCGATGAACTGGGCTTACGTCCAAACCACCGAGTCATCGAAAGGCCAATCGCTGGTCGAACACTACGATCCGTCAAAGCCACAGTTCTCCCGCTGGACCCTCCTCAAGAAAAATGGCGCGGCGCCCAAAGAATCGGATCTAAAGGACTATCGCGACCGCCTTTCGCGCCGCACCAACGGAACCGCTCCCAACATCAAGGACCAGATCGATCCCGCCACCTGCGAAATCGCGACTGAAGACGCCGAGCGCGCCAGCTACCGCTTCAAACTACTTACAACCGACAAGGCCGACCGCAGCGCCGCGCACATGAATGCCGTTTTCACGTTGCACAAGCCAACAGGCACGATCGAATGCGTGACGCTGTCGTCCTTCGAACCGTTCTCGCCGATGTTTTCCGTCAAGGTCAACGAAGCATCGACAACCATCGAATATAGCCTCCCGACGTCGGAGCGCCCCACTCTCCTGCAAAAAATCGCCGTCCGCATGCGCGGTTCGGTGATGTGGTTCAAGTCCCTCGACGAGGATATGACCGTGACGTATTCGGAATACACCTACGTCGGAAGGAAACCGGTGGCGCCGTAGTTCGTTCCAAGCTCAGGCAAGCTTTCCAGTTCAGAAATCCGCCGGGAGAAGTTTAGTGATGGTACCGACGCGCTTGAGAAGCTCCTCACGATTTTTGTAATCGCATGTGCTGGTGGAATGACTGCCGGGTGATTTCTTTTCATCGCGCGCAGAGTATCTGCTTTTCGATGTGTCGGACTGCCTGCTCACAGTAAGATTGCGCTCTAGGGCACCAAAAGCTCCCAGCGCTTTTTCCACCTGATCCGCACATAGAGTCAAAAACGCGGCGTTACGATCCTCGCCCAGCGTTTGCGCAATGCCGCCCATCAACTCGTCGTAAACGGGGGCTCCTGCCTGCGGAAATGGTTTCACTTCAATGAAGATCTTGCCGTCAGGCTGACGTACGACGGTGGCGTTTGCTTTCTCGAGCACTTCCAGTTTCTCGCGAGCAGAAGCGAATTGACTCGATAAAGACACCTGCTCCTCGGAGGTGAGGTCAAAAATCGCAGCCATCTTGGGATTCAAGACGCCCGCGGAATCGACAAACGATATGTTCGAAGAGGCTACTCCCTGCTTGGAAAGTTCAGCCAAGAGTTTCCATTTGTTTCGCGTCGCCAGCGGATCCTCACCCGCAGCACCCACCATTTTCGGCACCCCTGCGCGATCATTCGCGGATGAGCGAAGCTGCGCAACCAAGGCCTTGAGCTGGGCATTTTCACTCCGCAACTCTGTAACCGCCGTCTGGGAATCGCTCGTGACGTTCGCGTTCGTATTCCGGTTTTTCGGGCTGGCAACATTTCCACCGACATACGCGCCGACTCCGAAAAGAGCGAACGCTGCGACGGCGCCGATAATTAGTTTCATTGTACTCATAGTTTGAAAAATCATGCCGCCCATTCCGGCGAAACCACTCGCCAGAGCTACATTCGAACCCGCCAGCGCTGTGCTCGTGGCAGTCGCTGCGAGTTCCACCGGTGCCGCAGCAGTTGCATGGCCGGTAAGCGTCACACTCAATGCCGCCGCCGTGGAAGTGATGCCGCGCCGGACCAGTCGTGTACGAAGTTTCTCCAAAGCGCGCTCCGTGCGCATGCGAACTGCATTTTCCGAAGAGCCAAGCGCGGCGGCAATATCAGCATGAGAACGGTCTTCAAAAAAACGGAGCAGCAAAACAGCCCTATCCTTCTCGCCGATTTCATAAAGTGCATCGTCGATGACCATCCACAGTTCCCGCGTGGAAGGATCGGGATCGGAAACAATATAAGCCGCGTTTGCCTCCGCTTCGCGGTTTTGCCAGCGTCGTTGACCGCGGAGAGCTTTCGCGGCGACAAAACGCGTCGCGGTGAACAACCAGCCGGTCAGCACCGGATGTCTTTTCAATTTGGCCGCCTGTGAGGCAAGTGCGAGGAATACGCCCTGCGTGACATCTTCAGCGAGGTGCGTGTCGCCGCCCACCTGCCGCAACGCCGTAGCGTAGACCAGGTCGATTTTGGCGCGCACCAGCTCCGCGAAGGCGTCTTGGGCGTTCTCGTCGGCAAACCGTCGTAACAACTCGCACTCGTTCATCACCAAAGAATACCCGCCGTCACCCACAAACGCACAGGAATTTTTTGGGAAAGGATGCGTCTGTTGTCTCGTAATTTATTGAATGACCGTCTTCGACAAGCGGACCAGCAAATCCGCTCGGTCGGAAGGAAGCAAATCGTCGGACGATTCCACATAACGACGGGCTTGGGCGGGTTGTTCGAGCGCCCATTTTGTTACAACGGCCACCAGCGTCTGCGAACGCAATTCGGGGCTGACGATGCTCTCCGCCCAACTCAAGGCTACCTCTGGACGTTGGTTAAGCATCTGCGCTTGCGTTGCCTGGGCCACGGCCGAGACGCCGGCGTCCATTTCGGCACCTGGAGACTGGTTGTTAAGCCAGGTCGAGGCTGTTTTTAAATCGTCCTTCACCCAAGTTCGGAGGGCGTGTCCCAATACCACGTTTCGGTCTTCGCCGGGAGGAAGTTTCCGCAAAGCTTCGGCCAGTCCGGCCGGATCGAGGCCGATACGCCCGGCGGCCAGCGCATCGAGCGCTTCGAAGCGCAGCGACGGCGCCGCGAGTTCGTGCAGCGCAGCCATCGCGGTCGCAGGATCTCGCTGCGCCCACTGGGCAAAGGCGGCTTTGAGCCATTTGCTGGCTTCCTCGCTCTCGGCCCCAGCCGCCGCCTCGGCCGCAAAATCGACCGCGAGGCGAAACTTGCCGATTTGCCCCATAATGTTGACCAACGAATAGCCATGTTCCAACGAAAGTTCGCGGTCTTTTCGGCAAAAATCGTGTGCGAGTTGCAGGGCGGTGGTCGGATTTTTTGAAGCTCCCGCGAGCACGGCGGCTACGGCCTCGCGACGCTCCTCCGGCGGGAGGCTGCCTGCCTTCGAAGCAGCGGGAACCGGATCGCTTTCCGCCCACAGCAAGAGTATAAGCGATACCAAGTGGTTGCGCCGCTGGAGATCTTTCTCATGCCGTGCCAACTCCAGTGCACGCGCGGGATTGACGGCGACCAGCGTCTCGAATTCGACCGCAAGGTCCGCTTCGCGTCCTGATGTGCCGAGTTGCCCGGACCAGGCTTTCCAACGGTCGTCAAAATCAACCATTGGCGGAGCGGTCACTTTCGCCACAGGATGTTTTTCTTCCGGTGAGCGTGAACAGCCTTGCGGAAACCAGCCGCCAGCAACAAGTGTTGGAACTACCAAGTAGGCCCAATATTTTCGTGGCTTGTGACGGAACTTCATAGCCGGGGGGTGCAGGTGCAGAGTTTTAGCTGTAAGAAAAATGCCGTCTCCTCCTGCAAAGCACGCAGACCGCACTCTGCGAGGAGGAGATGACTTAACGTGCTTCAGGGCACGGTGATTTCATCGATGTTGCCCATATCGGTTCCGGTGGAGGCGAACTGGATCGTATTCGTCGAGTTATTGTTGAGTGTGATCGTCACGTTCATCGTTGCCCAAGTGGTGAAAGCGCCGGTCGGCTGAAACGTAATGGCGCTGGTTACGCCGTTGACGACAATATTGCCGGTGCGGGCCGTTGTCGCGCCGAGTGCATAGCGTATCTGCAGGCTCTTGGAGCCGCCGCCGTTGCCATCGACATTGTTGAACGTGAGCGTGCCGCCCGTGGTCGGGAAGTTGGCAAAGCCCGTGCCGTTGAACCCGGCGTTGTTGGAGTCGATCGTAACCCCACCCGCGAGAGTGGCGGACTCAGCTTGATAAGTGTCGGCCGTGGTGCCGCTAGATCCGGCATAAGTTATCGACGCGGCAGGCTGGGCGCCCATGCCGTTGCCAACGAAAAAGCTTGGCCATGGTGGTTGGTTGTAGGCGCAGTTCTGCCAGGCGATCGCCACACGATATTGATGATCGTGCATAAGCGTATAAAACCGATTACTAGCGACAATTGTCGTCGTATAAATGCGCAGGGCGGTGTTGTCGGTGGTGCGCCAGATAACTTCCTCGCGCCAGTCGCCGAAAACGTCGGCCGAGAGGCACGGTGTGGCCTTAGTCGAATTGTTCGACGTGACATCGCCGGGCTGGATCATCGTCACGCGTGCAAAATTCGTATAATCCCATTTCGAGATCGCGTTACCATCGAGGCATTCGCGGAGCATGTCGGCATCCCACCAGATCATGAAGTTCGTGGTCGGCTTGCTCGTCGTGATTTGTACACCCTTGCAGGTCATCAGGCCGCTGTTGGAGCCCCAGACTTCCGCCCCGGGATAATTCGGATCGACATCACCCGCGCAGCCGCGTCCGACGTCGCCGCCCGAGCCGAGGTAACCCCAAAGCGGGCTTCCGGTTTGGGCATTTCGGAATTCGATTCCGTAGTTGCCGTACTGGGCCGGCGTCTCGTGACATTGAAAAACCTGCTGACCGCCACCGAGGGAAGGATCGAAAACCGACATGTGCAACGCATCGCCGTGACCGAGGCCATTGGCGTAAAGGCCCGTGCCGTTGTCGTTGATTGCGCTGGCGCCATTGCATACCTCGTCTTTGCCATCGCCATCGACATCGCCGACCGTGAGCTGGTGATTGCCCTGGCCTGCGTAGGCGCTGTTGCCGGAGGTATTGCTGTCAAAGTTCCAACGTTGCGTGAGTTGGCCGTTGCGCCAGTCCCAAGCAACCCGAACCAGTCGTGTGTAATAACCGCGACCAAAAACCGCCGAAGGACGCGTGCCATCGAGATAGGCCACGGCGGCAACAAAACGATCGACGCGATTGCCGTAGCTGTCGCCCCAGCTCGAGACGGTGCCGCGCGCCGGCAAGTATGCGGTCGTCGCCATGGCCTTGCCGGTTTGTCCATTGAAAACGGTTAGGTATTCCGGTCCGCTCAGGACGTAACCGCTGGAGTTGCGGTAATCGGCGGTGGCACTGTCGCTGCCCATGAGGACGTTCACGCCTGTGCCGTCGACGGTGCCCGGAGCGGTCTTGCACATCATCTCGGCTTTGCCATCGCCGTCGAAATCGTAGACCATGAATTGCGTGTAGTGGGCGCCGGCGCGGATGTTGCGACCCAGATCGATGCGCCAGAGACGGATGCCATTGAGTTTGTAGGCGTCAATATAGACGTTGCCGGTGTAGCCGCTCTGCGAGTTGTCCTTCGAGTTCGATGGATCCCATTTGAGAACGATTTCATACGTACCATCCCCATCGACATCGCCAAGACTGCAATCGTTGGCGCTGTAGGTGTAGGCAACGCCGTCGGGTGTCGTGCCGCCCGCGGGAATTTGCAGTGGAATACTGAGGTATTGCTGAGTGGCGACGTTGGCCGGGAGCGTATAGCTGCCATCCGCGGCTTGTTCGACACCGCCGATAACCGGACGCACCGAATAGGTGTTGGCAACGGTTAGAGTTGCGCCGGTATCGACGAGATTGGTCGATGCTGTGATCGGGCTCGCATTTATTTTCGTGGAACCGCGGTAGACGTTGAACGCGATTCCGGAGGCGTCCAGGCCCAGCAAACGCCAGCCGACGTAAACTGAGTTGGTGCCGGTTCGCATGGCGACGACGCCACGGTTGAGCCTCTCCATCTGATACGGCGAGCCGCGCAGCGCGACCACCGGAAGCAACACCGCTAACGCGAACGTCAGGGCGGATATGATCTTTGATTTCATAACTTACTATTTTTACGTGTGGGGTAACTACGCGCACACAGCCGTCAAAGGACGGTGCGATATGCGTAAGGGAAAGCATTTCGCCTTGCAGCCGCCACCGGCCGCCAGGTTTCAGGGGTATTTGAAAAGGGGTAGAATGACGTAGCGGTTTTGACTCCTCCGTATTCGGAAACAAGCCGAAATGAGTTCACCCCGTTGAATAGAGCAAATGCGTCAGGCAACTACCCGCCGGCTGTGACCTCCTGCCGAATTGCAAGCGGCTCGGCGGTCTGGTTTGCTCGTCCATTTCATGCGCGATTCCACGCCAAAATCGTCCTTCATTCCGCTCGCCATCGTGTTCTTTCTGCAATGGTGCGCAGCGGGCATGTGGAACGTACCGTTTAGCAACATCCTGAAAGCCGCCGGCCTCGGCGCCTACATTGCGCCTGCGTTTGCCTGCAATGCCATCGCAGCCTTTATTTCGCCCTTGCTCGTCGGTTCCCTGGCTGACCGAGGATTTCCTCCTGTCAAGTTGTTGCGGATTCTATTCTGGCTGTCGGGCATCATGCTCGGGTTCACGTTTACGGCGATTGACCGAGGTTGGGGCGGCGGGACGCTGCTTGTGGGCATGCAATTGCACGCGCTTTGTTTCAGTCCGACATCGAGCCTCGTCACAACCATCGCGATGGCTGAACTGCGGCGACCCTCGGAAGAATATGGCCCGCTTCGCATGTGGGGTACGCTCGGCTGGATCGCAGCAGGCTGGATTGTAAGCTGGGTGCTCGCGGCCGACGCCTCGCCTCTGTCCGGCTACGTCGCGGCGGGAACGGTTTTTCTGCTGGGCTTCGCGACGTACTCGATGCCGGTGCAAAAAGCAGGCGTCGCGGGCGGCGCGCGCAACTGGAAGGAACTGCTCGGCCTCGACGCGCTCCAGCTTTTGAGGCATCCGGACCATCGTACGATTTTGTTGACGGTGACTTTGTTCGGCATACCGATGGCGGCATTTTATCCTTACACACCGTTGCACCTCCGTGAAATGGGTTTTGACCATCCCTCGGCCACCATGTCGCTCGGTCAGCCCACCGAAGTCGCCGGACTGCTCCTGCTGGCTGCCCTCACAAAACGCATTCGCTTGAAATGGGTGCTGCTCGGCGGACTGCTTTTTGGCATAATTCGTTACGGATTGTTCGCGTTGAACACCTCAACCGGGCTGCTCGTCGGCATCGCCCTGCACGGCGCCTGCTACACCTTCTACAACATCACCGCGCAAATCTATCTTGCCGAACGCGTCGATCCGTTGATGAAGGCCCGCGCACAGGCACTGTTTGCAATGCTCACGGGCGGCGTGAGCAATCTATGCGGCTACCTTGGAACAGGATTTTTGTTCCAAATAACCAGTTCGTCAGCGGGTCCGCGCTGGCCGCTCTATTGGTCTCTGCTTTGCGCGGCGGCCATTGCGGTGACCACTTACTTTTTCCTCAATTACCACGGCGTTGGCCATGGATTCTTCCGACGCACAGCAGCGTCGAAAGACTGAAGCCCGTCGCGCCGCTCAGCGTTTTTTCGCGAAGTGCGCCTGAATTTCGGCCAGTGAACGCGTGTTGAATATGTTTTCCTTGCGCAACCAGCCTTTGCGAGCGGCGTTCACCCCAGCCTCGACAAAGCAAAGCCCCCCGGTTTCGTGTGCATCGGGATTGATCGCGCAAAGCAATCCCCGCCCGGCGGCGCGCCGCCAAACACGCCAGTCCATGTCCAGGCGCGAGGGGTTGGCGTTGAGCTCAATGATGACGTTGTTGGCCAGCGCGGCGTCGATGATCTTGCCGGTATTAACTTGATAGCCCTCGCGGCGCAACAAGAGACGACCTGTCAGATGGCCGAGCATTGTCGTGTGAGGATTCTCGATCGCACGAATGATGCGGGCTGTCATCGTTGTCTCATCTTGCGTGAGCGCGTTGTGCACCGAAGCAACCACGTAATCGAGTTGGGCCAGCGTGGCGTCGTCAAAGTCGAGGCGACCGTCGGCGAGAATATCGCATTCGGTGCCGGTAAAAACGTGCGTTCGAAAGCGGCCGGATTGGTTAAGCGCTCGGATTTCGCCAACCTGCTTTGCCAGGCGATCCTCACTCAAACCGTTAGCCTGAAAACTGCCTTTCGAGTGATCCGCGATTCCCAAATAATCCCAGCCAAGCGTTTCGGCGGACCGCGACCATTTCGTTGAGCGTGTTTCGTCCGTCTGACGCGGTCGTGTGGTTGTGGAAGGCCCCGCGCAAATCGCGCAATTCGACCAACGCTTGCAGCGGACCTTTCTCAGCCTCTTCGATCTCACCCATGCCCTCGCGCAGCTCTGGCGGAATAAACTTCAAGCCGAGGGCGGCAAACAATTCCTCTTCGTTCGCCGCAGGCAGACTCGCCTGACGGCTCGCCTTGTCCTTCGCGGTTCCCTCCCCTTCCGCCGGCACCAGGCCCCATTCGCTCATGCTGAGTCCCCGGGCCAGCGCACGCTGACGCATCTGGACGTTGTGGTCCTTCGAACCGGTAAAATGATGCAGCGCAAAAACAAACTGCTCCAAAGGAACAATGCGCAAGTCGGCCTGCAAGCCGCTTTCGTAGCGCGCGCTCGCCTTGGTTTCACCCTTCGCCGTGACCTCCTGCACGCCAGGCCGGTTGACAAACCACTCGACGATCGGGGCTACCTCCGTCGCCGCGACGATAAAGTCGAGGTCGCCGACGGTCTCCATCTTGCGGCGCAAGCTGCCGGCATGTTCGGCGCGCTGCACTTGCGGCAACGCGCGCAGCCCGCTGAGAATCGGCGAGGCCACTTCATGGGCGTCCCACCAAAGATGGCGCTTGCTGTAAGCCTCGCGGTTTTTGATGCCGGCCAGAAGTTTCTCCTGAGTCTTCACGCCGAAGCCTTCCAACTCGGCCACGCGGCCTTCTTCGCATGCCTTCGTCAACGCGGCGATGCTGTCGATGCCAAGCTTGCTGTTGAGCGCCTTGATTTTTTTTGCGCCGAGACTGGGAATTTCCAGCATTTCCACCAAGCCGGGCGGCACCGATGCGCAAAGTTCGTCATAAAATTTCAACTTACCGGTTTGGTGAAGTTCGGTGATTTTTTTCACCAACGCCTCGCCGATACCCTTCATAGACGCCAACCGGTCTTCGGCGATAATTTTGCCGAGGTCTTCCTCAAGACTTTCGAGGGCGCGCGCGCCAGTCTGATAAGCACGGATCTTGAACGGATTTTCGCCTTTTAGGTCCAGCAGCAGGGCAATCTCGTTCAACACGTCGGCAATTTCGTTTTTGTTCACGAGCGCAAACATAACGCACGTCGCCAAAACGCGAAACTTTTTTCCTTATCTTCACGGGCAAATTCAGCCAATCTCCCCGCAATCGCTTTCTCCCCGTGTCATTTATTTACGAACGCACCATCCATTTCGCCGATACCGACGCCGCCGGCGTGGTCTATTTTCCCAACTACCTCTCGATCTGCCACGAAGCCTACGAGGAGGCGATTGCCGCCAGTGGAATCAAGGCACGGGCTTTCTTTTCCGAACAAAATCTCATGCTGCCGGTTTCTAAAAGTTCGGCCGATTACCTGCGACCGCTTTATTGCGGCGACAAGGTGCGCGTGACGCTCAAACCGTCGCTGCTCACCGAAAATTCCTACGCGATCGAATACGAAATGATTCGCGTCAGCAGCACTTTAAAATTAGCTGCGACCGTTCGCACCGCCCACGTCTGCATCAACACCAGCACCCGCGAACGCACGCCACTCCCCGCAGATCTGCTGGCTTGGATTCAAAGAGGCTGACGGAGCGCCGCTTCGCTGAGCATCTGACGATTTAGTTTTCCCTGGGCATTGCGCGGCCAGGGTGCAACGACCACGAATCGCTTGGGACGCTTGTAGGGAGCCAGCGTTTCCAGCGCCTTTTCAATTTTTGCCCGATCCAAATTGCGCGCACGCTGAGGAAAACACGCCACCACTGCACTGCCCCATTCACGATCCGGCATGCCGACAACCGCCACATCGTCAAACTCGCCGCTCGCCCGCAGCGCGTCTTCGACTTCGGACGGATGCACTTTTTTTCCGCCTGTGATGATCACCGCATCGCGACGTCCCAAAATTATCAGTCGACCCCGATCATCAAACCGCCCCAAGTCTTCCGTCACCAGCATCTGCTCCGAATTCGCGCCAGGCCAGTACCCGTGAAAAACACTTCCACCCCGAATGCGCACCAGTCCTGTTTCCCCTCGCGGTAAAATGGCTCCGCTATTCTCGTCCAGGATCTCCACTTGTGCATGGATCATTGGCTGACCGCACGAACGGTCGCCGTGCAAAAAATCCTCCGGCGTTTGCGCGGCGATCATTGCCGCCGTCTCGGTCATTCCATAACAAATCGCCACCGGCACGCGGGCTTCCGCCGCCATGCCAGCCAGCTCCGGCCAAAGCGGACCGCCGCCGATAAAGACCGCACGAAAATCCCGCAAGCGAGCCGCCGCTTCCGCATTGACCAGAAGCCGGTGGAGTTGGGTCGGCACGAGCGACAAAAACCACCCGGCATCGTTTTTTGGCAACACAGGCCACTCCCCTGCCTCCAGTTGCCTCCAGGACCACGGCACATGCTGTCCGCCGGTCTCCGCACAACGGATACGCGCCATCAGCCCGCTCACGTGGTGGGCAGGTAAAACATCGAGCGCGTTCACCGTCGCAACACCGTGGTGCGAACAAAAGCCCCGCACCGCCGCGCCGACCGTGTGTTCATCATGACGGGCAAAACGCATCTCACCGCTCGTGCCCCCCGTGGGAAGGCACAGCCAGCCTGCGTCATCGGACAACTGCTGTGCCTTTTTTGAGGTTAGCGTCGCGAGTTTTTCGCGTTCGGAATCGCCAAGCGCGGGATCGCGGACAAAAAGAAATTCATCGAGCGCGACCGCGCAGCCCGTCGCGAGAACGAGTTTTCTTAACTCAATGCGTTCCATACCGCCTCCTCATTGATGCTCAAAACATCCTGCGCGCGGATGAATGGCGCCTGATATGGCCCATCGAACCGACTGTCCTCAAACAATGGCCACACACCAAAACCGAGCGCGCGCGATTCGCCGCCAAATGAAAAGGCCAGCCGAAGCGCGGCCTTTGCGCCAACTGCCGTCTCCAGTGCGGAGGAAAAAACCACAGCGGCTTTGGCTTTTTCGAGTCGCTCTATCGTTGCCCGCGCTTCGCCCAACAAAACCGGTTTGATGACAAATATTCCCGGCCAGCCGCGTTCCACCCAGCGCGAGACGTCGCCCGAGCTGACTAGCGATTCATCGAGCGCAATTGGCGTTGGATAATCGTGCGCCAGACCCAAAAGCGTGTCGTCCACCCGGGCCGTGTCTTGCGATGTCGTCGCATGGCAGGGTTGCTCGATGAATTCCACCGGCCGGTCCGCGCAGCGTTCAAGCCAGCGTTCAGCTTTCCGGCGATCCCACGCACCATTGGCGTCGAGCCTCAATTTGGCTCCGTCGGGTAGTTTAGCTAAAAGATCGTCGAGCATCGCCAGTTCGTCGGCGAGATCGCCCACGCCGACTTTCCATTTGAAGACACGAAAGCCTGCCTCGGCTTTGGGCTCGATTTGCGCCAAGGCAGCACGCCCAGCCGATAATAAGGCCGCGACCGGTAACGCTTTCTTGCCCTCAAGCGATGGTTCGGTCGACTGTTGCAACGCCGCCGACAAGGCATATCGCAAGCAAATGCAGCGCTCGGGCAGCGCAGCCGGAGCCGTTTCGCCGATTTCCGCGCCGAGTTCCCGGCAGACCGTCTCAGCTTCATCCACGCTTTCGGTGCCAAACCAGGGAATAGGAGCAACCTCGGCCAACGATGCCACGCCCGCGGCGTTTTCCAGCCGCAGTAAAAGCCCTTCGCGCTCCGTCCAGAGCCCATGCGCGGTTCTGACCGGTTGTCGAAACGGCAATTTGTATCGGCGATAGGCAAAGCGAAACATCACCTCACCAGACAACGCGCCGAAGTCTCCTTGGCAAGAGCCACCGCGAGGGAATCAAAACGGCGCGCGGGTGAGGGCGCCCTTGTAGCTGCCAAGTTCCTCAGCGAGGCGTTTCAATTTCTCCGCGCTCTTAATGCCAGGAACGCTCTCCACCCCGCTGTTAACGTCGATCAACCGGGCGCCTGTTTCCATCAAAGCGTGCACAATATTATCGGGGGTGAGGCCGCCAGCGAGGATCCAATTGATCCGCGGATATTCCTTGCTCAGACGCGTGAACGCGGGCCAGTCGCCTACGTGCCCCGTGCCACCGTAGGTCCCGGCGCGATAGGTGTCGAACAAAATGGTACCGGCAAGCGCGTAAAGCGCCGGCGTCAGGCCTCCGCCGGGCGGCACGCGAGGGGCCAGCCAGAGTTTTTCCGGTGAAACCGCGCGCGCCCAGGTTTCGATCGTCGCCAAAGGAGTGGTGTGCGGAAAATGAAACTGGAAAAAATCGAAGCCAAGCGGCTTGATCGCCTCCAACTCCTCAGAAGTTGGTTCGACCATCACGGCAACCTTCGCCTTGAGCGGCAAATGAGCCATCATCGTGCGATACGATTCCACCGAGATGTAGCGCGGCGATTTCGGATAGAAGATAAAACCGAGATAATCCGCGCCTATCCCCACCGCCAGCGCGGCATCCGTCTGGGAGGTAAGCCCGCAAACTTTGAAACGGATGCCGTTGATCATGCGCTTAGAAGGAATTGACCGAGGCGATGACGTGGTCGACTTGCGCGTCCGTCAACTCGGGGAAGATCGGCAGGCTCACGCAATTGGCCGCGGCTTTTTCCGCGACGGGCATCGAACCGGCGGCATAGCCGAGGTCGGCGTAACATTTTTGTCGATGGAGCGGCACTGGATAGATGAGATCGGTGCCGACCTCCAATTTACCCAAGTGTTCCCGCAGCGCGTCGCGGCGCGGGTGACGAATCGTAAACTGGTGAAACACGCTCTGCCCATAGTCGGGCTGCGTTGGCAGAACGGTCTCCGCCAGTTTGATGCCCGCAAGATAACGCCGGGCGATGGCCTGACGACGCGCGGTCCACGTCGCGAGATGGGGAAGTTTCACGTTGAGCAGTGCGCCTTGGAAACCGTCCATGCGGAAGTTGCCGCCCACGATGTCGTGATAGTAGCGGCGATCCGAACCGTGAACGCGGATATGACGCGCCGTGGTGGCAAGGTCTTCGCGACGCGACGTAAGCGCACCGCCTTCGCCACAACCGCCGAGATTTTTTGTCGGATAAAAGCTAAACGTACCGACATCGCCAAGCAGACCAACCGGTGTGCCTTTGTACTTCGCGCCAATCGCCTGGGCGCAGTCCTCGATGACGAATAGATTGTGCTTTTTGGCGATAGCCATGATTTCGTCCATCCGGGCGGGTTGCCCAAAAAGATGCACGACGACGATGCCCTTGGTGCGCGGCGTGATGGCGGCGTCGAGTTTGTCCGGATCGAGGTTGAAAGTCCCCTCTTCGACATCGACGAACTTCGGCGTCGCCCGCACGTAGCTGATGCCCCACGCCGACGAGATAAAGGTGAACGGCGGCACGATCACTTCGTCGCCCGGGCCGAAACCCGCGATCATGCACGCAACATGAAGCGGCGACGTGCCGCTGTTGAATCCGAGCGCACGTGGATAACCGAGCGTGCTGGCAAAATTTTTCTCGAAGTCCTCCACGTCCTTCCCGAGGCAAAAGCGGTTCGCGTCATACGTCGCGGTCAATGCGTTCAGCGCTTGTTCGCGCAGAGCTTTGTGTTGCAGGGAAAGGTCGAGAAACGGGACTTTCATGGAATCGCGTACTACTCCGCCAAATTTTCGCGCCAAGGGAAAGGTTCATTTTTATTCCCTTGCGGACATGCCATCGCAACACGGCACAAAAAAAGCCCCCGGCTGAACTGGGCCGGGGGCGAAACACTCACCTAATTCTATCAGGAAAGATGTTCGGAGCAGGACATCTCAAGTTCGGCGATCACATAGGACCGAAGCCACGGCGGAGCGTCAGCCGGGTCCGGCGCAAATGCGTCGTCTTCGTAGAGAAAACTTACGAATTGCTGCGCTGCATCCTCAGGAGACAAGTCCTCGGGGATGTAGACTGCGGCATGGGAAGCTTGCTCAAGTTCTTTCAACAACGACCACACAGCGGTAACAGCAGGGGCCTGTACCGTCGTGTGTCTGGATTGGATCAGCGCGCTCTGAACGTGATCGATGAATCGCTCAGCTTTCGTTTTCATCATGTCTCCTTCGCGTGACGTTTTTTGGGGGTTGCCTTTTTCGCTGACGGGGCTGGCTGGAGATACCCACTAACTGACGGGGATGAAACCCTATTACCTGGCCCGTTTTGGGCAAGCCTGCAGGCGTCTTTCGCGAAAGATTTTTCGTGCCGATCGTTGGCGCACACCAGGCGTGGCGCGAATGTCGCGTCAACGCATTAATCCGTGCACCAGCCGGTCGTCGCCGTCGTTGCGCGCGGGTTGCAAACGAGCTGCAGCACAAAGCAAATTGTAGATATGAATATTCTCGGCAGCAGCGATCACGCGGCCATCCTTTTGAAACGCCGGTCCATGAACAATCAAGATTCCGTGCATGTCACGCTGCGCAGGATCATAGCCGTGCTCCCCTTTCATGTACTTGTCCTTCTTTGAGTTAAACCAACTCGTACTCACGACATGCCAGCCGGGGTCCGGTAAAATCCAAACCGGCGGATAGCGGGGATTGTCATCCACATGGAGGTGCGCCGGCAGATTTTCTTTGCGAAACACGTGGGCCTGCGGCGGCAATTTCGAAAGCTTTTGCAGGAGCCCTTCGACGTCGCCGGCGAGCGGACGCAAGCCCATCACCGGTCCGTCGAAATCGATCTGCACCGTGGTTAAATCCAGATAATCGTCCAACTTGATGGCTCGCTCCCGCCCGGTGCCCGTCATGCCGTGGTCCGAAACGACGACAAGATTAAGCGCGATGTTTTCATTCTTCGCACGCTCCAGCAGTTCGCCGATCCGCCCATCAATGAGTTTGATGGCTGCCGCCAGCTCGGGCGAATCCGGCCCGGCGTTGTGACCAACCGTATTGGTTTCCTCAAAATAAAACGTGATCACCGCGGGTCGTTCCCGCGCCGGTAATTTCAACCAGCCGAAAAGTTCGTCGAGTCGTGTTTGAAACGGCACTGAATAGTCGAACGGCTTCCAAAAGGTCGGCCTCATTCCGGCGATTTCGGCCTCGGAGCCGGGCCAGAAGGAGCACGCTGAGGCCCGACCTTGGCGCACCGCCGTGACCCAGACCGGCTCACCGCCCCACCAGCGACCGTCCCTGGCCGATGCCGGCTGGTTATAGTGAAAAAAGCGGCCGTTTGTTGGATCAAAGAAACGGTTGTTTACGATGCCGTGGTGCGACGGCCTCAGCCCGGTGACGATTGAATAATGATTCGCAAAGGTATTGCTCGGGAAACCCGGAATCAGCGCCTGCGCACTTGCGCCCTCGCGCCTTAACCGGCGTAGATTCGGCGTTTCGGCCGGATATTTTTCGCAATAGTCCCAGCGAAACGCATCCAGCGAAATAAGGAGCACCGGAGCCACATGCGCAGGCCGCTCCGGGCGACGTCCGCAGACGCAACCGGCCACCCACAAAGCGGCAAAAAGAAAAAAACAGTAGCGAAAAAACACGCTCTCAGGCTTCGAATCTTCGGGCCGCGACGCAAAACATTAACGAAAAAGCCCCTGTCTCTTTTTGGTGACAGGGGCTCGCAAGAATCTTGGATTGCCGCGCTTATTCGTCTTGAGCCTGAAGGCTCGCCACGACCGTGAAATCCTCGAGCGTCGTGGTGTCGCCCTTGATTTCGCCGCCGGTGGCAATCTCCTTGAGAATGCGGCGCATGATTTTTCCACTGCGGGTTTTTGGCAGACCCGACGCGAAACGGACTTGGTCGGGCTTCGCGAGCGATCCGATTTCCTTGCCCACGTGGCTGCGCAGTTCCTCTTTCAAATCATCGCTGGCCGTTTGACCGGATTTCAATGTCACGAAAACCACGAGCGACTGGCCTTTCAGATCGTCGGGTTTGCCGACGGCGGCCGCCTCGGCCACTGCGGGATGCGAGACCAGCGCGCTTTCCACCTCGGCCGTACCGATGCGGTGACCGGAGACGTTGAGCACGTCGTCGATGCGGCCAACGATCCAGAAATAGCCGTCCTTGTCCTGCCGCGCGCCGTCGCCGGTGAAGTAGATGCCCGGAAATTCGCCGAAGTACGTTTTTTGGAAGCGTTCGTCGTCGCCCCAGAGCGTGCGCAGCATCGAAGGCCAGGGCTTGGTGATCACGAGCTTGCCGCCGCTGTTGCGCGGCACTTCCTTGCCCTTGTCATCCACAACCTTCGCGGACACACCAAAGAACGGCAGCGTACCCGAGCCGGGCTTGAGTGGAGTCACACCGGGCAACGGCGTGATCATGATCGAACCCGTTTCCGTCTGCCACCAAGTGTCGACGATCGGGCAACGCTTTTTGCCGATCATTTTGTGGTACCACATCCAGGCTTCCGGATTGATCGGTTCGCCAACCGAACCAAGCAAACGCAGCGAATTCAGATGATGCCGCAGCACATACTGGTCGCCCCAGCGCATGAACGCGCGGATCGCCGTCGGTGCCGTATAGAGAATGGTTATGCCATGGCGATCGATCATCTGCCAGAAACGATCCGGGCCCGGCTGGTTCGGCGCGCCTTCGTAGAGGAAGACGGTCGCGCCATTGCTCATCAGTCCGTAAACGACATAGCTGTGACCGGTGATCCAGCCGATGTCGGCGGAGCAGAAGTAACGATCGTTTTCCTTGAGATCGAAAACGTAATGCGAACTCAGTTTCGCCCCGAGCAAATAACCAGCGCTCGTATGCATAACGCCCTTCGGCTTCCCTGTGCTGCCGCTGGTGTAGAGAATGAAGAGTGGATGCTCGGAATCGAAGGCTTTTGGCTCATGGGTGTTGGGTGCGCCCTCCCAAGCCTCGCGCCACCAAACGTCACGGCCTTCCTTCATCGTCACGGCGTTGCCGCAACGTTTGACCACGATTACCGATTGCACGCTCGGCGCGCCCTCGACGGCTTTGTCGACATTGGCTTTGAGCTCGATGATTTTGCCCCGGCGCCAACTGCCGTCGGCGGTGATGACGAGCTTGGCTTTGCAATCGTTGATGCGATCCTTGAGCGCCTCGGGACTGAAACCGCCAAACACCACTGTATGGATGGCGCCAATACGCGCGCAGGCCAGCATGGCGATGACAGCCTCGGGTATCATCGGCATGTACAAGGCCACGCGGTCGCCCGCGCCGAGTCCCATGTTTTCAAAAATGTGCGCCAAGCGACAGACGTGGAAATGCAGTTGTTTGTAGGTAATCGTGCGGACGTCGCCCGGCTCGCCCTCGAAAATAATTGCCGCTTTGTTCTCACGCGGTGTGCCGATATGGCGATCAAGACAGTTTTCTGAAACGTTTAACTTCCCGCCCACGAACCACTTGGCATGTGGAGCCTCCCACTTCAAAACAGTCCGAAACGGCTTGCGCCAGACCAAGTGTTCCTTCGCTTGGCGGGCCCAAAATGTTTCTGGGCTATTGACAGACTCGGCATACATCTTCTTATAAACCGCATAACTCCCAAGGTTTGCTTGGCGTTGAAACTCGGCCGATGGCCTGAACACCCGTTTTTCACGGGATACTGAAGTTATCGTTTGGTCTGTCACGTTCATGTTGAATTTAGGGGTTAAAGAATAACTGCTCGCATTCATTTGCGGCTCTTATCCCTATCCGAGTTTTTCCGACTTGCGTTAGCATATAGACAATCTTCTGCCCGTTATTATGGAAACTAATCCAACCCCCGCGCCCGCTGTGCCTTCCGCTAATCCTGCGGTTGCCACGCCGGCTCCTGCTGCTCCCGCGCCTGCACCCGAAAACGTGATCCGTGTCGAAGGCATCCTCGACATCGACACTCAAAAAGGCGGCAACGGCCAGCTGCTCGACCCCACCCGCTCGGGCAAACGCCGCCCTACCGATACTTTTGTGCCTAAGGAACTGATCCGCCGTTTCAAGCTGCGCTCCGGAAACATGATTACCGGCACCGCTTATCCGGCCGAGGGCCGTTTCCCCAATCCAAAGATGAAATTCATCGAGAAAGTCGATGGCATCGATATCGACGAACGTCGCAAGATGTTTGATTTCAATGCGCTCACGACCGTCTCGCCCGACAAGATGCTCAAGATGGAGCTCAAGGACGGACGCCTCACGACGCGCGCGGTCGACCTTTTCTGCCCCATCGGCAAAGGCACTCGCGGCCTCATCGTCGCACCGCCTCGTACCGGCAAAACCACGCTCTTGCGCGACATGGCGCTCGGCGTGTTGGAAAACAATCCGGAATGTCACGTCGTCATTCTGCTCGTCGACGAACGTCCTGAGGAAGTCACCGATTTCAAACGCAGCGTTCCCGCCGAAATCTGGGCCTCGTCCAACGACGAACAGATCGAGAACCATCTTCGCATCGCCGATCTCTGTATTGAGCGTTGCAAACGGCTCGTCGAAACCGGCAAGCACGTCGTCCTTTTCCTCGATTCGATCACTCGTCTCGCCCGCGCGCATAACACTGCTCGCAATTCCGGCCGCACCGGCTCTGGCGGTCTCGATGTCCGTGCCCTTGAAAAACCGCGTCAGCTCTTCGCCGCCGCGCGCAATACCGAGGAAGCCGGCTCGCTCACCATCGTGGCTTCCGTGCTCGTCGAAACCGGCAGCCGCATGGACGATGTAATTTTCCAGGAGTTCAAAGGCACCGGCAACATGGAGCTCGTGCTCGACCGCAAGTGCGCCGAAATGCGCCTCTGGCCCGCGATCAACATCGCTTCGTCCGGCACGCGTAAAGAAGAACTCCTCATCGACGCCACGAAACTCGAGGGCATTCATTTCTTCCGTCGCGCTTTGGTCCAAACGAGGATTGAGGAAGCCACCGAGACGATGATCACGCGTCTCTCGAAGACGAAGACCAACGACGAGTTCCTAAAACTCATCGCGCGCTGAACTCAATCGCGCCGCACGCGCGTTTTCCGTTTCACGATGCGAAAGTTATTCAACAGCTTTCGCTTCGCCTTCGCCGGGTTCGCCTATTTGCTGCGCACCCAGCGCAATGCTCGCATTCATTCGCTCGCGGCTCTTTTTGTCGTTGGCGCCGGTTTGTATTTCAATGTCGCACGCACGGACTGGGCCTGGCTGATTGCCGCCATCGCATGGGTTTTCGCCGCCGAAGCACTGAACACGGCAATCGAAATTCTCGCTGACCGTGTCACGACCGAACTCGACGAAAAAATCCGCCACGCCAAAGATGTTTCCGCCGCAGCGGTTTTGATTTCAGCCGTGGGCGCAGTTGGCGTCGGCGTGGCGATTCTCGGCCCGTATTGCCTGCGTTTACTCGCCCAATAGACGATTCTTCCGACGAGGAAACGCCAACGAGCGAGCGCCGGTTAGAGATGCCAGCCCAAGTAGAGATTGGCCTCAAACGAGTTTACGCCGACCGTCTCCGCCGATCGCGTGGCCCATGGAGACGACGGAATTTTCATCTTTAAGGATGTGTACGTGCAGGTGAATCCGATGGAAAAATTATTGGAGATCTTTTTGTCGATACCGATTAGGACGGCAGGAGTCATTTTACTCTCAGATTCCTCCGCGTAGGTATTCGACCGATACAAAAGCGCCGGATTAACGACAGCGCCGCTCATATAAATAGATTCAAAATGAGAGGAGATTTTGCTCTTCGTGACACCCGCCCCGAAAATGATCCGGCTGTCGTCGGAGACAGCATGCGTATAAACCGGCATGAGCGAGATCGTGGTGGGTTTGTAGACAAGCGCGTGACGTTGATATTTGTCCGGACCGCTTCCCGTTGCCCAAACCACGTCAGGGTATTCCGGAAATGCCATTTCCACTTCGCCCTTGCCAAATTTCGCGTAGGAAATCTGAAGGCTCCAATTTTCGGTGAAGTTGTAGCCCGCCGTGAGCCGGGCCACGCTCACGTTCGAACGTCTGCCCCTCGCATTCAAAACTTCGCCATTCGCCGCGACTGCCACGGGATTGGTCACCGAAAAAGGGCTGACATGCAACACCGAGATGCCGCCGCCCGCCGTGACATATGGGCCGACTTTTTGTCCAAAAACCGGGGTGGAAAAAACAACGACTACCGCCAACAAACTTGTGAATTTCATAAAATGAAAGCTTCGTCGGAGATGCAAAAAACTAACTCATTAAGCAACCCAAAAGCCGGATGTGTGCGTATTTATTGATCCAGGTTGATGAATGGGTACCCAATTCTTACGTGCTTTTGCACGTAAGATTGTTGAAGGACCGGAGCCAGCGGATGACGCAAATTCGAGCCGATAGCTGACGGTTCGTCAAAAATCGTTTCTCGTCACCATGAGCCCATCGCGCCGCTAGAGCGCGTACAATAAAACTGTAGCCGTAAATCGGTGTTATGCACCGAGCTGTCTTCGGAGGGGCGCAGTCTTGCTGCGCCCTTTCTGTGGCAAAGCCAAACCGGCCGCAGCAAGACTGCGCCCCTCCGCCTTTTCTTCATTGAAACAAAGCAGATGGACGTTTCCAGGGTCCCGAGACGCCAACTAAAGGCATCGCTTGGGCGTGGCCGCCGGATAGGCCTGAGCTCATTATGCTGAGCTTGGTTTAGGACTTTCACTCCAGTTCGCGAAGAATGACATGGAAACCATTGGCTCGACGAGTGCCTGAGCGGTTATCGAGCCTCCCTGCCACCAGAAAACGTGCTCATTTAGCACGTCCCAAAAATAAGACTGTCTGCCACCGCTAAGACTTTTCACAAATTCCATCTTGCGCCGCAGGGATAAACCCTGACACAACTTACCTTCCGCTGCGCGCGCGGTGCGCCAGCACTAGACCAAATACATGCATAGTTTTTCCGAGCAATGTCTCGACATGGCCCGCTCGATGTTGGGCCACAATCTGGACTCCATTCAGCCTGACGGTACCATCCTTCCTGCCCCTGGCGAACAACCCCGCCCCGACGAACCCGGCCACGCAGCCTTCGCCCTCGGCGAATTTTACCGCGCCACCGGCGAATCCAGCCTTAAAGGCTTCGACCTGATCGACCTCGCCGCGCGCACCATCACCGCGCAGATGTTCACCGAGCCCGCCGCCGAAAACGGCCTCGCGTACGCCTCGCTCGGCCTCCTCGCCTTTGGTCCTTCCAAGGAACGCAATCCTGTCTGGGAACGCCTCGTCGACGAAACCCGCCAGCGTATCGACAAACAGCTTCTCCACCGCAGCGATTACGACAACCACTGGCAGGCCTTCAACGTCGCCAAGGCCGTCGCCCGTTTCTCGTTCGGTCTTTCCAAAAAGGATGAAACGTCGCGCCTCATTGAACGCATGTGCGATCGCATCGACCAAACCAGTTCCAACGGTTTCTTTGACGACTCCACCACCGGCTTCGGCGGAAATTTCAATCTCTATGGCGTGATGAGCTTCGTTTTCATCCGCTCCGCCCTCCAGCTTCACGCCAACAGCGGCGTCCGCGACCGCAAGCTCCCCACCCTCCGCACCTACGCCGAGAAGTACATCAAGATGATGCCTGACTTGGTTCGCGCCGATGGTTTGGGTTGGGCCTTTGGCCGCGCCGCCGGCGCCTACGGCCAGATGCACTGCATCAGTCTGATTCTCCAAGGTCTCCGCGACGGCTGGATCGCCGATGATCAAAAGCCGAAATACTACGACATCCTCCGCCGCCTGTTCGTATTTTTCTACCAAACTTACCTCGATCAGGAACACGGCTTCCTCGATCTTCGCGACGACGAACGCACTGCCTACGGTCACCACACGACCCGCATGGCCAACTTCGACGCCGCCCGCTACCTCTGCCAGTGGTCGCGTCTCGCAAAGACCGTGCAGATGCCCGCCGGCATGCCGAAAATCGAAGCGCCTCGCACCACCGGCCGCTTCGTCATTTTCGACAAATCGAATCGCAAGGAACAAGGCCTCTTCCTCTATCGCTGCGCCGAAAGCGGTCTGCACGCGCAGATTCCTCTCATCAGCTCCGGCCCGACGCTCGTCGCCGACTCGCTGCCCTTCCCTCATTGCCCCGGCGTCTTCGATTGGCCGAATAACATTTACGCGCCCGTGATGATTCCCGAACTCACCTTCGGCGAACACGTCACCATCCCCGCCTTCTACGGCAAGAACTGCGTCACTGGCCTTGGGCTGCGCAATAGTTTCTATTTCCGCTACGAACAGCCCGAGCTCATCGACACGAAGGAAGAAATCGTGAAGAACCTCGGCAGCGTGAAGGTTCAGTGGAATTTCGCCGGCAACAAGATCAGCGCCGAATTCGCCTATACCGTAAAGCAACAGGTGGAGCTCACCAAGTTCCGCTACATGATCGCCATTGCCGCGCCGCATTCGAAATACCATGTCGGCGGCGCGCTCGCGCTCGGTCCTCAAGGCCATCGTTGCACGGTGCAAAAGGACGATTTCCAAGCCACCTGGCAGGAAACCGAAGTCGTCAGTGCCGATCCAACGTACCGCACCAATTACGGCAAGATTCACTACTTGCAGTACCTCGTGCGCGATCATCCGCTGATCATGCGTCCCGGCCAGACTTATCGCCTCGCCGTCAACTTCGAACCCGAAGTCACGCACGTCGATGGTTGAGCGCTCACGCGCACAGCCAGTTTAAGCGGAAAGTTTAAGTTGAAGGAAACGTAACTGCTCCCGCACGTGACCCGCACTCCAACTTAAACTTCGACTTACAACTTCAACTATTCGAGCGATGCTCTCGCGAAGAATCATTCCCTGCCTCGACGTCACCAAAGGCCGCGTCGTCAAAGGTGTGAAGTTCCAGGAACTTCGCGACGCCGGTGATCCCGTCGAATGCGCCAAAGCCTATGACGCCCAAGGCGCGGACGAACTCGTTTTCCTCGATATTACCGCCTCCAGCGATGGCCGCGACATCATGCACGACGTCGTCGCTCGCACCGCCGAGCAATGCTTCATGCCCCTCACCGTCGGCGGCGGTCTGCGCTCCGTCGACGACATCGAGGCCATGCTGAAAAGCGGCGCCGACAAAGTCTCGCTCAATACCGCCGCGATCAAGAATCCGCAGCTCATCGCTGACGCTTCCCGCCGGTTCGGCAACCAGTGCATCGTGGTCGCAATCGACGCCAAGCGCGAACCCGACGGCAAATCCTGGCGTGTCTACACCCACGGCGGACGCAATCCCACCGAACTCGACGCCGTCAAATGGGCCGCCCAAGCCGTCTCGCTCGGCGCCGGCGAAATTCTTCTCACGTCGATGGACTGCGACGGCATGCTCACCGGCTACGACGTCGCCCTCACCCGTGCCGTTAGTGACGCAGTAACCGTTCCAGTCATCGCCAGTGGCGGCGCCGGCAAAATGGAACACTTCGCCACCGTGCTCGACGAAGGCCGGGCCAGTGCCGTCCTCGCCGCCAGCCTCTTCCATTTCGGCACGTTCACGATCCCGCAGGTGAAAGATTATCTGTCGAACCACGGGGTACCGGTAAGACGGTAGTTGAAAAAGGCGGTTACGAATGAGAAAATCCGCCCTAATTCTAGTCTGTGTCGCCCTCGGAGTAATCTCTTTCATAGGAAGCCGAAAGCTAGAATACTCAAGAGCAGCAAGCCCCGATGGTGCCTTCGTCGCTATCGCAGAATATAGAGCATTCCGTTCATGGATGCCCATAGGTGTAGGCAGTAGTGGCGATAAATCTGGCTACATAAAAATCCTCTCAAAAGAAGGCAGAAATATCACCCAAGCTTCTTTGCCTCAGGTTTCGATGATCGACGACTTAAAGTGGACAAATGAAGAGGTTTCTATTGTCGGTATCGGCTCGTGGAAACTCAGTTCGCGATAGATATTCGATTTAGGCCTGCCCTCACCGCCGCCCGAACCCCCACGAGAATGCCAACTTAAACTTCTCGTTACCGCCAACGCGCACGCCGGCATACATTGTTTCGGCCATGCCGGTTTCATTGAGCAGCTTTGCCACGTCGATCATCAGCTCCGCGTCGGCAATCAGGCGCGCGACATCTTCGCCGGGATAACCACACCAATATTTTAGGTCGTGGAGAAAACCCGCCGGGTAAATGCTAACGCCTTTCCATTCGTTAACCCAGCCCGTGCAACCGTCGCTCTTGAAGGGACGTTTCGGCGGATCGCGTTCGATCTTTTTCCACAGCTCGACCAACCCGTAGTGTTCGCAGATCGCCTTGATTTCCGGAAGTGTCACTTCTTGACCGATGGGTGGGAGGTTCATAACAGAATTCGGAGATTACATGAGTTTCCTAAGTTGCGCCACATCATAATCTCCCACAATACACGCGATGCATGTGAGTCGCTCAAAGTTCAGCGTTGAGCGCGCCCGTCTTCCTCCCTTTACTCCGCACTTCCCACAACATGCAGCAATTGCACGCCTACTGGCGCATGGAATACATCGCCGCGCCACGCCTTCCTGAAAGCAAACGTCCTTTCACCGATTTGCCCGCTCTCGGCGACGACCGCGCCGCTCTCATCGTTCATCGCACAAAACTTTCGTACCTGATTCTCAATCGCTTTCCCTATAATCCAGGTCACTTGCTCGCGATTCCGTTCCGCGAGGTGCCCGACATCGAAGACCTCACCCCCGAGGAGAACGCCGACCTTTTCGCCATCATTACATTCGCCAAACGTCTCCTGCGCACGGCGCTCAAGGCCGATGGTTTCAACATCGGCTTCAATCTCGGCACCGCCTCCGGTGGCAGTATCGCCCACTTGCATGGCCACATCGTTCCGCGCTGGCATGGCGACAACAACTTCATGCCCGTCCTCGGACAGACGCGCGTCCTCCCCGAATGTCTCGAAACCACTTGGGAGAAACTCGCCGCAGAAGCAAAAAAACTCACTAACGCCAAAGCCTGACGCATCGCGCGGGCCTCAACTTAAACTTCACGCTTCAACTGCGATTCCATCGCCGAACCCGTGCCCTCGAAAACGCTGCGTTTCCCCAGTCCGCGCCACCTCCACCAGCTCTACGCCGGTCGGGAGGACACGCTGGCCTACGCCGAACAACAGCTTAGCGTAAAGCTCGTCACTCGCGAAGACTGGCTCAAGGTCGATGGTCCCGACACCGCCATCGCCAATGTCGAAGCGCTTTTCGGCTTTCTCAATGACGCACGGACCCAGGGCGTCGCCATTCGCCCCCAGGACTTTCACCGTTTCGTCGACCTGATTGCCCGCGGTCAGATCGAACAGCTCCGCGCGCTCTTTGGCGAACCACTCGTTATCTCCACGCAGCGCAAGACCATTGTCCCGAAAACGCTCGGACAAAAACTCTATCTCCAATCCATTCAAAAAAACCCGGTGGTCTTCGGTATCGGTCCGGCCGGCACCGGCAAAACCTATCTCGCGATGGCGGCGGCCGTTTCCGCGCTGCTAAAAAACGAGGTTCAGCGCATTGTCCTCACCCGCCCCGCCGTCGAAGCCGGCGAAGCCCTCGGTTTCCTTCCCGGCGATCTTCGAGAAAAAATTCTTCCCTATCTGCGGCCGCTTTACGATGCGATGCATGACATGCTCGACGCCGAGGATGTCTCCCGCTTGACCGAAAAAGGCGTGATCGAAATCGCTCCGCTCGCCTACATGCGCGGCCGTACGCTGAGCAACGCTTTCATCGTGCTCGACGAAGCTCAGAATACCACGCCCGAGCAAATGATGATGTTCCTCACCCGCCTCGGCGAAGACTCCCGCATGGTCGTCACCGGCGATGTCACGCAAATCGACCTGCCTCGTTCAAAATCCTCCGGACTTCTCGAAGTCCAGCGTATCCTCAACAACATTCCCGGCATCGAATTTCACCTCCTTAGCGGTGCAGATGTCGTTCGTCATCCGCTTGTTCTAAAGATTATCGACGCCTATGAACGTTACAAATATCCGATGGGCGAAGACGCGAAATCCTGATCTTTTCACGCCAAGCTGGACTTCTTTGGTAGAATAACCGACCGCGACACCCACATGTCCCTCCTTTCACGACTTCAGAGTCTGGCCCGACTCAAGCCTTCACCGCCGCGGCGCAAGACAGCCCAAGTCTCCGGCACCATGGAGTTTCTCGAGACCAGCCGTCTCGTGGCCGGCTTTATCTTCGTCGTCACTGTCGCGGCGATCGTGCTCATCAGCTTCGTTGGCGTAAATACCGCCAGCCTGCCCGTTTTGCCGAACCAATACGCCACCGTCCGCATCGTGGCCAGTGCGCCTTTCAGCTACGAAAGCCTCGAGAAAAAACGCGTCGCGCTCGACCAGCTCAAAAACCGCGTTCCTCCTGTCTACCGGATCGAGCTCGAACCTTTGCACCAGTTCGAAACGCATTTGCGCGAACTTCTCGGCCAGCTCGAAAAAATCGAGTCCGAATATCCCGCCGCCAACGTTCCCTCGATCCCCCGCCAAAATGCGTTGGCCGAACTCTCCGAATCCTTCAACGCCCGGGGCGGCTACCGCACCAGCCCCGAAGATATTTCCGCGCTGCTCGCCGCCGGCGATGCCAAAGCCCGCTTCAACCTTGTCGAAAACGGCCTCGTTGCCCTCCGCGAAATCTACGCTCAAGGCGTCCAGGACGAACGCATCCTCGGAAACAATTCCGCGGCCGGTGCAGCGTCCACGTTCACCGTTTTCCAGGTTAAAAAACCCAGCGGCGAAATTGCTCAGCGCTCCGTCCAATCGCTGGAGGACGCCCTGACCTTTCTGCGCATCAACCTCGCCGCCGAAGGTAACGGCCGCGAAACCGCCCTCGCCCTGTTTCGCATTTTCCGCAATGGCGTGAAGCCGAACCTTTCCTATGATGGAAATGCCACGCGCGCCGCGCAAAATGACGCCGTCAAGAACTTCAAACCCATCACCGTCAGCGTCGATCAAGGCCAGACCATCATCGAACCCGGCACCCGCGTCACCGCCGAGCAATACGAAATGCTCGAAGCCCACCGCGCCTACGTGCTGGAACACAAGGACACGCCTTTCAACGAGGGACTTCAGCTCTTCGGCCGCATCCTCCTCGTGCTCGCGATGGTCATGGCCAGCGCCATCTACATCCGCATGGAGGACCACGAAACCCTCCAAAGCAACGGACGCCTCGGCCTGCTCGCCCTCGTTGTCATCATCAATCTTGCGCTCGTTCGTTTCACTTACTGGCTCGGCGGTCTCACATATTTCATGAGCGATACGACGGCGACCTCGCTTCTGCCCTACTGCGCGCCCACCGCGCTCGCCGCCATCATTGTCGCCATCCTGATCGACACGGGTTCGGCCATGTCGATGGCGCTCTTTATTTCGATTTTCACCAGCATCATTTACGGCCAGCGCGTCGATCTGCTCGTCCTCACTTTCCTGGCATCGATGGTTGCCATCTCCAGCTGCCGTCAGATCCGCCGCCGCGGCAAAATCGTCAGTGCCGCCGGTCTCGGAGGTCTCACCGTCGCCGTTTTTGCCCTGCTGATTGGCTTTATCGATCAGTTCCCCTTCCTCACAATCGTCAAACAGATGATAGCAGGCCTCTCCACCGGCCTCGCCACTGGCGTGATCGTGGCCGGTTTGCTGCCCGTGCTCGAAGCCCTTTTCAAACGCACGACGGACATCACGCTGCTAGAGCTCACTGATTTCAACCATCCGATGCTCCGGCTCATGCAGATGGAGGCGCCCGGCACCTACCATCATTCGCTCGTCGTCGCCCAGCTTTCTGAAAACGCCGCCAACGCCATCGGTGCCAATCCGCTCGTCGCTCGTGTTTGCGCCATGTTTCACGACATCGGCAAAACCAAGAAGCCCGAATACTTCACCGAAAATCAGCGCGACCGCCTCAACCCCCACGACGAAAACAATCCGTCTCTTTCCGCGCTCATCATCAAGGCCCATGTGAAGGACGGCGTCGATCTCGCCCTGAAGCACAAGCTCCCGCGCATGGTGATCGATGTCATCCAACAACACCACGGCACCACGCTGATCCGGTATTTTTTCCAACGCGCCCTTCAGGAAAAACGCACCTCTTCCAACCTCGGTCAAGCCAACCCTGCGATTCTGCGCGTTCCCGCACCAGCCTCAACCGACAATCGCGATTCGCTCAGCGGCAATACCGCTCCCGGTCTCGATCCGGTGCGCCCGTGCGAGACGACCTATCGCTACGACGGTCCTCGCCCTCAATTCAAGGAAAGCGCCATCATCCACCTTGCGGACGCCGTGGAAGCCGCCTCGCGCTCCATGCGCAAGGTGACGCCGCAACACTTGGGCGAACTTATCGACCAGGTTTTCCATGAACGCATCGAAGACGGCCAGTTGGAGGAGGCGCCCATCACGTTCGAGGAGCTCAGCAAAATCAAAAGCAGCTTCACCTTCACGCTGCTCAATATGCTCCACTCCCGCGTAAGTTACGCGCCGCCTGAGGAAGCAGCCAAAGCCCAGCCCGCAAGCTGAAGCCGCGAACCATTTCGAACCAGCCAGCCGCGAAGACCGTGATAAAGAAACTGCCCGGCGCAAAATTGCTCTTCGTCGCCGGACTGTTGTTTCTAAGCGCATGTTCGTCTCCAATTGCTTAAGGACCTGCGCAAAGAACATCGAACGACTTGCTCCCGGGAAAATGTATCGACTGCAGCAGACCCGGCAACGGTTCCTGCCGCAGTTGCGGCGGCAGCGGACGTCGTGAATGTTCCACATGCCATGGTTCCGGCAGGCGCACGTCAGCAAATGGCGAAGATCGCACCTGCTCAACCTGCAACGGAAGTGGTTGGTCAAAGTGTTATTCCTGCGAAGGGAGTGGTAGTTGTAGTTCGTGCGGAGGCAGCGGCACAAGTCGATAGCCGTCGGTGCAGACGATCTGGAACGTGCGGGGAATTCGGCCCTCGCCGAGATACGCTGTTGGCCTCACTATACGATTGATGACGATCATAAATCTGCCAACGTAGTGAAGACATGCGCGTCCCGCTCCACATTGTCGAAGCCCGTCGAGAACGCTTGCGTGAACTGATTCGCCGCGACGGCTTCCTACCCCTGGCCGATATCTGCCAACACTTCGAAATCTCTGAAGCCACTGCACGGCGCGACCTCGCGGCCATCGAGGCCGACGGCCATATCACGAGGACCTATGGAGGCGCCCTGGCCGACTACAACAGCTCCTTTGCCTCGCTCGGCGAGCGAACCAAGCGCGCCCGCTCCGCCAAGTCGCGCATCGCGCGCGCAGCCATCCGCCTTGTACCGCTTTCCGGAACCATTTTTCTCGACGCCGGCACCACCACGCTGGCCTTGGGCCGGCTGCTCACACGCCGTAAAAATCACTCGATCACCGTCGTCACCAACAGTCTTGCCGTTGCATCGGTCCTCGGCGGCGCGCCAGGTATTTCGTTGCATCTTCTGGGAGGCATTTTCCTCAATCGGCAGGCCACGCTCTTCGGCGAACACGCTGTCACCGCACTATCCGGCTGGAAAATCGACGCCGCCTTTCTTGGCGCCGAGGCCATGAACGCCGAGGGCATTTGGAATTCTCACGAAGAAGTGGTTCGGCTGCAGCGCGCCGTCCTCAAGAAAGCCTCCCGGGCCTATTTCTGTATCGACGCCACCAAGCTCAACCGCAGCACGCCCCACCGCGTCGCCGCGTGGGACGAGGAATTTCGACTGATCAGCGACACTTCGCTCGACGAGTTGCGCACCGCCGAAATTGCGATTCCCGAAACCCGATTGATCAACCCCGTAAACTAAGCATTTTAAACCGTCGCAGCGGACCGGAGTTTTTTCCGACAAAACGCGACCTCAAACCTCTTTTCTCATGGACAACTATTGGCTCCACCCTCGCGAGGAACTCGTCGCCACCATGCAGCGGATTTACCGCTATCGCATGACCACCACCTCAGGTGGTAATCTTTCCATTCTCGATCCTGACGGCAGCATCTGGATAACTCCGTCGCGCGTCGACAAGGGCGCCCTTACGCCGAATGACATCGTGCGCGTCCACGCCAACGGTAAACGCGAAGGCGCCCACCCTCCGTCGTCCGAATTCCCCTTCCACGCGGAAATCTACCGCCGTCGCCCGGACATCAAGGCCATCGTGCATGCCCATCCCGGCGCGCTGGTCGCTTTCTCCATTTGTCGCCAGATTCCGGATACACGCGTGCAATCGCACGTCCACGAAGTCTGCCGCAAGATCGCCCTCGCACCCTACGCCTGCCCTGGCACCCAGGCCCTCGGCGACAATATCGCAGCCACCTTCGCCGCGGGCGCCGACTGCGTGCTTCTCGAAAACCACGGCGTCGTCATCGGCGGTCGCGACCTGCGTGAGGCCTTCCAGCGTTTTGAAACACTCGAGTTCGCTGCACAAACCCTCATCCGCGCCGCCCAGCTTGGTTCTCTTCAGGTGTTGCCACCCGACGCCCTCGCCGTCGACACCGCTCCCAAATTCACCGACCTTCCGCCCGCCGAACCCAGCAACGAGGAAAAGGACTTGCGCGGTCAAATCTGTCGCTTCCTCCACCGCGCTTATCAACAGCGCCTGCTCATCAGTACCGCCGGCGCTTTTTCCGCCCGCACCGCCAAGGACGAATTTGTCATCACACCGCGCCGCCGCGACCGCCTCGAAGTCCAACCCGCCGGCCTCGTCCGGGTTCGTGGCAACGCCTGCACCGCGAGCCGCCAGCCCAGCCGCGCCGCCAAGCTTCACGCAGAAATTTACGCGCGTCACCCCGAAATCGGCGCGATCATCAATGCCCAGCCCGCGCACGCGTCCGCCTTCTGCATGACTGCCGCGCCGCTCAGCACCCGAACCATTCCTGAGAGCTACGTCGTCCTCAACGACGCACCACGCCTCCCGTTCCTCCGCATCGTCGAGGATGCCGCTCAGATCGCAGCCGCCCTTTCCATTCCCAAGACTCCTGTCGTGCTCATCGCCAACGAAGGCGCTGTCGTCGTCGGCCGGAATCTGCTCGAAGCCTTTGACCGGCTCGAAGTGCTCGAGGCCACTTCGGAAGCGTTGCTCCTCGCCCGCCCTCTCGGCCCGCTCGTTCCCATGCCCGAGTCTGCGATCAACGAGCTTCGCCAGGTTTTCAAGCTGCCCTAAAACGCCAGTCGCAGCCGTTCGCGCTTCTTCTTCGAAAGCGAACTCATTGCCAAACCACGCCTTCCCCCCACAAAGTTCGTCATCCATTAGATGACAACCGGTTTTGCTCCTCGCATCGCAGCCAGCGCGAAAAAGCCAGTGGGCCTCGCCAAAAACGCCGCCACGACGCGATTCCGGCGGTTTTTAGGCGGGTTCTTGGTAAATCCTGCGTAAAAGCATAGGCTTGCGCGTGTCGTTCATCGCCAACAGGATGTCTGTCCGTTTTCTTACCTCAATAAAGGCCCAACCATGAGCGACGACCAGAAAAACTACGACATGAACGACCTGCTTGAGCTGGTCGTCGACCAAAACGCTTCCGACCTTCATTGTCAGGTGGGCCAGCCGCCGACACTGCGCATCAGCGGCTCCATGCTGCCGATCGAAGGACCCGATCTCACGCCTTTCGATACCGAAAAGCTGATGCTGTCCATAACCCCAGACCATCACCAGCAGCAGGTGAAGCTCAATGGTGGCGCCGACTTCGGTTTCGCCTTCGCCGACAAAGCCCGTTTCCGCGTCAGCGTGCTCAAGGCCAAGGGCAGCTACGGCATGGTTCTCCGCCAGATCCCCAATCGTCTCTTTAGCCTCCGCGACATCGGTCTGCCCGACAAGATCAAGGAACTCCTCTTCCGTCCCCGCGGCCTCGTCCTCGTGACGGGACCAACCGGTTCGGGTAAGTCGACCACCCTCGCGTCGATGATCAACTATCTCAATGAAAACCGGGACGGCCACATCATCACCATCGAGGACCCGATTGAGTATTTCCACCCGCACAAAAAATGCATCGTCACCCAGCGCGAAATCGGCGTCGACGTGCCTAACTTCGCCGAGGCCATCCGCCGTGCGCTCCGTCAGGACCCCGATGTCATTCTTGTCGGTGAAATGCGCGACCTCGAAACCATCGAGGCGGCCATCGCCGCGGCCGAAACCGGTCACTTGGTCTTCGCCACGTTGCACACCAACGGCGCCGCCAAGACCATCGATCGTATCGTCGACGCCTTCCCCGCCTCCACCAAGGAACTCATCCGCACCCAGCTCGCGTCGTCTCTGCAAGCCGTCATTTCACAAACGCTCTGCAAAAAGATCGGTGGTGGGCGTATCGCAGCCTTCGAGATCATGATTTCGACGACCTCGATTCAGTCGTTGATCCGCGAAAACAAAACCTTCCGTATCACCTCCGACATCCAGACAGGTGCCGCACAAGGCATGATCACCCTCGATGCCCACCTCACCAGCCTCTACAACCGTGAGCTCATCACTGCGGACGAAGCGGTTGAGAAAGCCCAGGACCCGGTCGGCATGCGCGAAAAGCTCTCCAACGCTGGCGCGAAACTCCGTCCGCTATAAACAAACAACTTTAGCTTATCGACAAAGCCCGGGCCACAAACCCGGGCCTTTTCTTTTTCAAATTCTCCCAATCAGCCTGTTTTCCTTCCAACGACGAAAACCGAGCTGCCACACGGCATCCGCAATCCAAAACGCATCCACGAGAATTCAAGCCAGGCGAGAAAGCCGAAAACACGCTCCACCACAGGTGAGTACAATTTCACGTCGCTGGTGGGATTTTTCGGGGGATAGACTTTCCTCCGCAACGCAATCAACGGGAGCGCCGGAAAATTCGCATAACTTGAGAATTCTACCTCCAGTCCCGCTGACCGGAAAAGTCGGGCGAGCTCTGACCTCGTATAGCGATGCTTCGTCTCACAGGTGGTGTCGTGATAGGACCACAACCACATGTAAGCGGGAACATTGACTACGACCAGGCCGCCAGATCGCACACAGCGTGCAAACTCGCGCAGCGCTTTTTCGGGTTCCTCCACCTGGCAAACCACATCCGCCGAAACAATCGCGTCAAAAGCGTCGTCGCCAAAAGGCAGCGCCGTGATCGATCCTTCCAATACTTCCAATGCCGTTCGCGATTTGGCCAGCGCGCAGGCCTGCGGCATGAAGTCGATGCCCGTAAGCAACCATTCACGGTTTGCAGTCGCCAGCGTTTTCATCAATCCGCCGGTACCGCAACCAGCGTCAAGGATACAGGCCGGACCGGATCGCAGCCGCCGCGCAAGAAAGTGTCCGATCCGCCGGTGCAGCGCGTGGAAGTACCACATCCGGTCTTCGGTCTCCGCGAGTTTGCGATATTCGTCGTGTTGCATTCGCGCAGCAGTTTTATTTCCCACCCGTGACGATCAATGCAAAACTTGCCATGGCGGCCGCACTGCGCATTACGAAACCATGCGATTGATGGATTGGTTATCAAATTCGATGGGTCTTTTTCTGCGCTACATCCTGTCGCTCGCCGTCATCGCCTGGCTCATCTGGCAGCTCAAAAATCTCGATTGGCAGCATTGGAGATTGATCGACGTCAGGCTGCTGGCGCCAGCCGCGGTTCTGGCGCTCGCGGCTTACTCTCTCCAAGCCTGGCGTTGGTTGGCCCTCCTGCGTGCGCTCGGCATCAAGTCCCCGGCGCGCTGGGTCCACGGCGTGTTCTGGATCGGTACCTTCTATAATTCCTTTCTTCCCAGCGGCGTCGCAGGCGATGCCGTGCGCCTTGCCTATCTCTGGAAGAACGATCCAGAGCGCAAGGCGCTCGGCGCCACCAGCCTGCTTTTGGATCGGCTCATTGGTTTTGGCGCGCTCTTCGTCCTGGCGGCCGTGGCCCTGGGCTTGCACACTGTTTCGGGCCAGCCGTCCAGCGTGACTGGCATGCGATCTCTTCTCGTGGCAAGCACGTGCACGTGTGTGCTTCTTGTGTTATCGGTTTGGAGCGTGCTCAAGACACGTTGGTGGGAGCCCATTTCGGCCCGTGTGCTCGGCGCGAATCGCGCTCGCAGACTGCACGACGCAACCGTCGCCTTGGGCCAAAAACGTGGCAAACTCGGGCTGGCGGTCGCTTTAAGCTTCGCAGTCTGGTTGATGGATTTTCTTTCGTTGTTCCTCCTTGCGCGAAGCGTGGGCCTCGATGTCAGCTGGCTGACAATTTCCATCGCCGCATCCGCAGCCTACGTCACCGCCATTTTACCAGTGAGCGTCGGCGGCCACGGCCTGAGAGAAGGTACATTGGTGGGCATGCTGACTCTTCTGACCGGCGGACAGGCCGCGGTGGAAAGCACGTCATTGCTCGCCCTCCTTTTTTTAGTTCTTACCCTTTGTTCAAGCCTGGTGGGAGGATTTGTCTACCTCGGTTTTATGCTGACCGGCTGGTCTTCCGTGACACCAACAGAGGCCCGGTCGTAAAGAACCAGACTCAGCGGCTTCGGACGGTTTCCCGGACAATCGCTTGCGGACGTTGGTTGATGGTGAGAAACATGCGGCCCAAGTACTCGCCGATCACGCCGAGCATAACTAATTGCACACCGGAAAAGATCAATAACGCCGCCATCAGCATCCCCCAGCCTGCTTCCGGGCCTTGATCTGTCAGCCACCAGTAAACCACCACGCCGAGGCCAGCCACACCCGCAGCCGCCATGCATAGTCCCAGGACCGTCGCGATGCGCAGCGGCATTACGGAGAAATTGATGAACGTGCTCGCCCAGAGCCGCACGAGCTTACGCAGGGTGTAACCGCTCGCACCGGCATGTCGTTCTTCATGGCGCACGGCGAGCGATCCGATCCTCTGCGTCGCCTGAAGCAATAACCCGTCGATGTAGGGAAACGGTCCGGTGTTGGCCGTCGCCGCCTTTGCCACCAGTGCATTCACGCAACGAAAACTCGACAGATAGAAGCCTGCGGGTTTCTCCAGCGCCCAGTCGGTCATGCGATTGGTGAACCAGCTACCCACATTGCGCCAGAGCGAATGCTTTTTGTCATCGTAGTGCCCGTAGACGACGTCGAGCCCGGCTTCGACCGCGTGCGCCCAAAGGCGAAGCGCTTCTTCCGGCGGATTTTGACCGTCGTCATCGAGATTTACGAAATGCAGACCATGTGCATGCCGCCAACCCGTGAGGACCGCATTGTGTTCGCCAAAATTGCGTGCGTGTTCGACGTAAACGATCGGCACGCGCGCTTCGTTTATAAGTTCGCGGCAAACCGCCGCCGTGGCATCGCGGCTGCCGTCGTTGACCAAGATTATTTCGTGCCCTCCCGCCACCGCCAGCTGCTCAAGCGCCTTCACCAGCGGACGAATCGTCTCCGCGCTGTTATACAACGGAACGACGAAGCTTAGGGCGGGTTGCGGGTTGCTCATGTCGGTTGGTTCTAACGAAGAATCTCGTCGCACACTCTGTCAACGTCGGCGATGCTCAGCGCCGGGTGACATGGCAGGCAGAGAACCTCGTCGCAGGTCCGCTCCGTTTCTGACAACGAGAGCGTCGCATCGGCAAAAGCCGACTGGCGGTGCACCGGCACCGGATAAAGCACGCCACAACTTATCCCCCGCTCCAACAATTCGCTTCGCAGCGCCTCGCGCTTCTTTGTGCGCACGGTGAACTGATGGAAAACGTGCGTTTGGCCCGCAACAATTTCCGGCAAGCGCAGGCCGGAATTTTTCAGTCGCCCGAGATACCGGTCGGCCAGCTCACGCCTCTTCGCGTTTTCCGCATCGAGGTACTTCAACTTTACCCGCAAAATGGCAGCCTGCAGTTCATCAAGTCGCGAATTGCGGCCGGGAATTTCAGAAACATAACGCTCGCGCCAGCCATATTGCCGAAGCTGACGAACCTTCGCCGCGAGCTTTTCGTCGCGCACATAAACCGCGCCGCCATCGCCAAGCGCGCCGAGGTTTTTCGTCGGATAAAAACTAAACGCCGCCGCATCGCCAAAGGTGCCCACCTTCCGCCCTCCAAAGGCGGCTCCGTGAGCCTGGGCGCAATCCTCGACCACTTTCGCCCCCGCCTTCGTCGCCGCCAAGACAATCGCCGGCATGTCCGCCGGTTGACCGTACAAATGCACAGGGACAACCGCCTTGATCGTCGGTGTTTTCTCGAAGGCCGCGCCCAGTGCCGCCGGCGACATCGTCATCGAGGCGGGATCGATTTCGACAAAAATCGGTTTTGCCCCGATCTGCTCGATTGCGGAAACGGTTGCGGTGACTGTGTTGGCCACGGTCGCAACCGCGTCGCCGGCCTTCACGCCGAGAGCGCGCAGGGCGAGTTCTATCGCCTCCGTGCCGTTGGCCACGCCGACTGTATAACCACCGCCCTGATACACAGAAAACTCTTTTTCAAACGCCTCCACCTCCGGCCCCAGAATATAATGCCCGCTGCTGAGTACGCGCTCGATTGCCATGCGGATTTCGTCGGCGTGAGCCAGAAAGTTGGCCTTGGGATCGGCGGGAAGCAGCATGGCTTGGGTCAGAGATAATGCCGCAATTCCTTGCGGTAAAATGCGAGGGTTTTCGTCAAAGCCGAGCTCAGCGTCGTGCGTGGACGCCAGCCGAGTTTTTTGGCAATGAGGCGGTAATCCGCGTAAAAATCGCCAATATCGATTTTCTTCCGGTCGCCGGGGAATGTTTTCAGGGCGATTGCGCCGGAACCGTTGGCCGCAACGAGCATTTCGGCGAGTTGTGCCAGATTGACTGGTTCGGTGCCGCCGACATTGAAGATTTCTCCCAAAGCTTCCGGTCGCGTCGCAGCAAGCAGAAATGCGTCAACTGCGTCGTCGACGTAGGTAAAATCGCGCAATTGTTCGCCGCCCCAGACTTCGAGCGGTTCGTCGCTCAGAATCTTTTTGATCCACACGCCGACAAAGGTCTGCCGCGCATCCTTCACGCGCATGCGAGGTCCGATCGTGTTCGTCAGGCGCAGCACCGTGCTGCGAATGCCGTGCACGCGATGATACAGCAGGTGGTACGATTCCCCGGCGAGTTTGTTGATACCGTTCACGTCGACGGGGCGAAGCGGATGCTTTTCGTCGACCGGCAGGTAATCGGGCTTGCCGTAAATCTGGCGCGTACTGGCAAAAACAATACGGATCCCCGGATTATGCAGGCGGCAGGCTTCGAGGATCGAAAGCTGGGCGCGCGCATTGATTTCCAAGTCCGTTTGCGGATCACTCATCGAGTCCATGTGACTCGTCTGGCCAGCCAGGTTAAAAAGAAAATCCTGATCGCGCACAAAAACCGGCAGACTATGCGCGTCGCGCACGTCGGAGATATTGATGCGGACTTTGGCTTCCAGGCCGGAGAGATTGCGCAGACTGCCGCCGTATTCGGGAATGAGCGAATCGACCACCGTCACATCGGCACCCAGTTTCACCAGGGAACGAACAAGATTGGATCCGATAAAGCCCAAGCCTCCGGTAACGAGCACACGTCTGCCGCGGAAAGCCGACTTGGGTACGGAGGATGTTGCCATGTGCCAAAAGCCGAATCCAGAACGCCTGCGAAATCAAGCCATTGCTCGGAACATCAAAGGTGATTCCGCAATCACTCGACCCGACCCAAAACCTTCAGATCGATGCCATCGATGGCAAATGTCACCGGACGTTTCGACCGACCGCCGACAAAATCCTGCGGATAAGTCGTGCTGAACTCGACCACCGTTTCGCCCGGCGACAACACAAGATTGTTTTTGGCCCAACGTTGTGGCTCGGCATAGACGTTCAACGCGTCCAGTCGTTCGTTGCCGAAACGGATGGCAAGGTCGCGTTTATTCAGCGAACGCAGTTGCATCGCCAGCGAGACACGCAGCGGCACCGGCTGCGGGTTTTTGAGCATCACTTTTGCAATCGCGTCCGCCGCCCAGCGTGTGCGTGGTGCACGGCGCGGATCGTCACGCAGCGTCTCGATCCAGCCATAATCGAGTCGCGCCTCCAAATAACACGGACTGCTTCGCCGCAGCAGTGTGTATCCATTCGCCGGATGCAAGCTGTCGCCTGCCGGCAGATCGTAACGAAAAAAGTCGCCCAGCAAATCCCACTCGCCTTTTAGCGCCGTCGCTCCACGTCCTTCGTAGCTGTGGATTTCGAAATACTGGTTTTTGCGCAAAAGCAGCGCATTCGCCCAAAGACGCACCCACCCTTCTTCCAGTCGCATGTTCACTGACCCGACTTCAGGCATTTGCTCGATCCGGCTAAGCGCAATCGTTTCTTTTTCCACCACGAGCGGTGGATCGATCAGCCGGTAGAACAACCGCCATTCACCGGCAAAATTTACGAAGAATACGATGGCCAGCCCGCCGGCCACCGCCCATCGCTTAACGCCACCTCGAAGCCAGCCCTCGTCGCCCCACGCGCAGAAAGCCGCCAGCAGCCCGGGATAAAATACCGCGAAGAGTTTGTAGGCCTGATAGCTCGTCGGATCGCCTCCGGATAAGGCCTTATATTGAAGCCAACCATAACCGGCCAGAATCGGTAACGCCACCGCCACTGCCGTCCAACCCCCTTCGCGGTTGCGCCGTGTTTTTAGCCACCACGCCCCCAGAACTAGCAATGCCACACCCGCCGCCAGCGGTACGCGCAGGCCCGTGGCGTAGCCGGTCAGCCAGGGCCCGCTGATAAAGCCAAGCCAGCCTTCCGGCGTGAGACCGGCGATCGCCCAACCGTAACCGTGATTGAAAAGCGTTAAGCGTTCGATCACGCCGGCTAAACGCTCGAAATAAAATAATCCGGACAGCACCAGCAGCGTCAACATGACGACCAGCCAGCGGCCCAGTTTCGCCCACAACCCATGCGCCAGCGCCAAACCGCCCACGACTGCAACCGCGGGTATGAGCGCTACGATGATGATGAAATTGTAACCTCCAAAAACCAGCCCGTAACCGACAAACAACAGTCCAGCCCAACGCCACTTCGAAGCCCACGAAGCGCCTTCGCGCCATATCGCCAATCCGCACCAGGTCAGCAGGGCAATGGCATTGGCCGCGACGATTTGCGCCGGCGAAACCTGGAACACGGCATACCAGTTGATTGGGCTAAACGCGTAGATCGCCGTGACGGCCAGGCTCGGCCACGAACGATACCGCAGTCCGGCCCGCGCGAGCCAGAATACCATTGGCAGCGTCGCCGTCAGCAGGACGATTGTCATCAGCCCCGTCAGTTCATGAGGTTTCAGGCCGAGAATACTGCCGTTCAGCGCTATCAGCGCCGAGGGGGTGAAATGATTCGTACGCAGCCAGTAATCGAAAAAGTTGTCCACCACGCCGACGGAAACCGTCTCCGCTTGTCCCATGAAACCAGTTCGGTCGTTGCAAGAAAACTCCTGAAACACCCGCGCGCCCGCACCATAGTCGCACGCGTCCAGACTGCCGATCGATACCGTCGTCAATCCACGGCCACTCATCGCAAACGGCAGCAGCATTACCGCCAGTTGCACGGCCATCAGGGCTCCCACCGGCCAGAAGATCGTTCGGCCGCCATGCAATTTATCTTTTCGCAAACGCCACCAAGCCACTAGCGCCAAAAGCGCCGGCAATGTGAGCGCGGCGCGTCCATAGACGTTCGTGCCAGCCAACCCCGAATGCGCACCAACCCAGACAGCCAGCGACTGCAAAGCCACGCCCGACGGCATGGCAAAGATCCACGCAAAACGGCGGTAACGCCTCGGCGTTGCCAAGAATGCCAGTCCGGCACCCCAAACGAGGAAACCAGCCAGCAAAAGAAAACCTGTGAAAAAATACGTCATGCGCGGAACACGGCACGCCGGGGCGCGCCAAATCGCTGGCGGCTACTTTTGTTTGGTTAGCTCGGGAAGCAAGAGCCGAGCGTGGTCCGCTGGTTTTTTGACTCGCGTGTTTCCCAACACGGCGAATCTTACAAAACCAAGCTCATGGTCCTGTTCGACGCATCGCATACCAGCCACACCCGCGCCCAAACCGGCGTCCAGCGCGTCGTGCGCGCGATGCTCGCGGCCCTGAGCCAACGCGAATCGATCGAGCCCGTTTGCTTCGATCCGCACCAATCCGCCTGGCGGTCACTGCAACGTTGGGAAATGGAAAATCTTTCCAACCACACAGGCGCGGGCTCGGCCCATCGCAGCGCCAACTGGCCGCTAAGCGTGCGCTTTGCAGGTTATGCGCGCCGAATTTTTAACGCCCGCTCGCTTTGTCCGGAAGGCAGCGCGCTGATCGTGCCGGAAATTTTCTCCGCCAAAACCGCCCGCGCCTACCCTACCCTTTTCCAAAAAATCCGAGGCCCGCGCATCGCCATTTTTCACGATGCTGTGGCCTTGCAGTTGCCGGAGTTCACTCCCGCCAAAACTGTCGCGCGCTTTCCAGCCTACTTGCACGAACTGCTCGCCTTCGACGGCATCGCTGCTGTGTCCGAAGATTCACGACAATGTTTGTTGAACTTCTGGCGCTGGGCCGGCGTTCCCAACGCACCGCCCGTCGTCAAGTTGGCCAATGCCGTCGGCACTCAGCGTGAACTCGCCGGACTTCGCGCGCTGAACGCCCAACCCGCCAAGCCGTCCCCGACGCCCACGATTCTCTGCGTCGGTTCGCTCGAAGGACGCAAAAACCACCTCGCCCTGCTCGATGCCTGCGAGCAACTGTGGTCGGAAAATCTCGCGTTCGAGCTCCGCTTGATTGGCCTGGCTCATCCGCAAACCGGCCGCGCCGCCTTGGAAAAAATCGCCTCGCTCCGCGCCGCGGGCCGGCCCCTCCACCACGATGGGCCGGTCGACAATGCCACGCTTCACGAAGCCTACGCGTCCTGCGCTTTCACGGTTTACCCGTCGCTGCTGGAAGGTTTCGGACTGCCCGTGCAAGAGAGTCTCGCACATGGCAAGCCCTGCATTTGCTCCAGCCGAGGCGCCATCGGCGAATCCGCGGCCGAGGGAGGCTGCCTGACACTGGATCGCCTCGATGCGCGCTCGCTGGCTGGCGCCGTCCGTCAATGGCTTACCACGCCCCAACTGCTTGCCACCGCCACGACCGACGCCTGCGCTCGCGAGTTCAGAACGTGGGAAACCCACGCCGACGAACTCATCTGCTGGTTGCGCGAATTACCCCGACGCAGTGTGTAGCTTTAACGTTGCCTTGAGATGGAGCGCATTGTCCTCAAGCGCTTGCATACCCCCAGGTTGATTGCGCAAGCCCATGATGAGCCCACGAAATTTCCACTTTCATTCCCTGGTCCGAGTTCGCTAGCCTACACGGCTTACATGGCCTTTTCCCTTTTTTCGAAAAAACGAAATCCGATCGTGGAGCGCTGCGTCGACGACTACGCGACGAAGATGCGCCTGAAATACGCGCCATATTACATCGCCATGGAGGCGCAGCAGGGCACCAACATCCGCCTCGACGGCCGCGACATGATCATGCTCGCGAGCAACGACTACCTCGGACTTTCCTTCCATCCAAAGGTTATTGAAGCCGGCCGCGCCGCCATGCTCAAGTGGGGCTCCAGTCCGACCGGCGCCCGCATCTCCAACGGCTCGCGCGCATATCACCTCGAACTCGAAGAAAAACTCGCGCAGTTCCTCGGCCGCGAAGCCTGCCACGTTCACGCCGCCGGCTATCTTTCCTGCATGTCCGCCGTCGGGGCCTTCGCGCAAAAAGGCGACGTCGTTCTCGCCGATAAAAACATCCACTCCTGCCTCTGGGATGGCATTCGCCTCTCGATGGCCACAGTCGAGCGTTTTCTGCACAATGATCCGGTCGATCTCCGCGAAATCGCCGCCACCATCGACCCCAAAGCGGCCAAAATGCTCGTGATGGAAGGCGTCTATTCGATGGAGGGCCACATCGCCAAACTTCCCGAAATCATCGCCATCGCCGAACAACACCACTGCTTCACCGTCCTCGACGACGCGCACGGTTTCGGCGTGCTCGGCAAACAGGGCCGCGGCACCGTCGATCACTTCGGCCTCAACGACAAAGTCGACGTCCTTTGCGGCTCCCTCTCGAAATCCCTCGGCAGCACCGGCGGCTTTGTCGCCGCTTCACGCGACTTGATCGAGTACCTCCGCTCCCACTCGAAACAGACAATTTTCAGCGCCGCGCTCAGCCCGGGCCAGGCCGCGGCCGCACTCGCCTCGCTCGAACTCATGCAGACCGAGCCCCAGCACCTCGAGCGTCTTTGGAAAAACACCAAACGCTACCGCGACATGCTGCACAGCCTCGGGCTCGACACGTGGGAAAGCGAAACGCCCGCCATTCCGATCATCCTCGGTTCAAAGGAACGCGTTTACCTCTTCTGGAAAGCCCTGCTCGACCAAGGCGTCTTCACCGTCATGTCCATCGCCCCTGCCGTGCCACCCGGCAAGGATCTCATCCGCACCGCCATCTCCGCCATGCACACCGACGAACAAATCGACCGCATCGGCGACGCCATGGCCTACGCGCTGAAGAAACTTTGAGCAGCTTCGCGCGCGTGTCGTTTGATCGTCAATCAAGGTTGACGAACCACCAAACACCTTCCCTAAACCCCAAATCCTGACTCTTTTTTGGACCTCGCAGCCGGCGTGACGAGCATAGGCGTTGTGCTCTAGCGCCTGGTTCGGCCTGTTTAGTCCCACCATAGGTGAATTCCGTTGTGCTTCTTGATGTACGGACTGATCTCGCCGTCATCGTCCATCATCGGTTCTACGCTAGAAAGGCTTTCCGCCAAAATTTCCAGCAATTCGTCGGTGACGGGCTTCGAAAACTTCGCCTTCAGGCCGGCGCCGTCAGCAAATATGGGATCAGCGGATTGGCGGCGTCGGCTTCGGAAACCTCCGAATATACACTGTCCGGCTCGCTTCCATCTTGTGATCCAACTTCAAAAGTCTCGATGACATACCGCACGCCTCGCTTGGGAACTAGATAAAGGCCGTATCCTTCGTCGCCGACGACACCACAGACACAATAGAAACTCTTGGCCAAAGCGTCCTTTTGCATCGCTAAAGCCTTCTTTTCGACGACATCGGCGTCCTCACCTCCACCTGCGACAAACCAACCATCATAATCGTCAAGAGGTTCAAACGTAGTATTTTTGATTTTCATGATTTTGCCGAACGTTTTAGATCTGCCGCGACTACGGCTGGCGCGGCTCCTGCGCAGCAGGAGACGTGACGGACGTAGGCGTTGGCAGTATGCTACTAATAGGCGGATGAGGTAACATAAGGGGCGGCCCCGGCACGGACTAGACGGTGACAAGCACGTAACCGGCACTCCTTAGCCGGAGCCGCAATCTAACCATGATAACGAACAAAGCACTTAATGGCAGAACGCACTCCGGGCAACCGGAAACTCGCTGGGATATCGCCGTCGACGTCGGGCAAAAAGCACTGGACTGGTACGGTGAACTCGGGGCCCAGGCGCACCAAGGCCATATCGCCAATCGCAATGAGGCCATCCTCTCATGGCTGGAACAACTCAACACCCACGCCCGCCAGCACGGCCTTGGCGGCGTGCGCATCCTCTGCGAACCCACCGGCGGATACGAACGGCGCCTGCTGCGCGCGGCCCGCCAACTCGGCTGCGCCACCGCTCTGGTCAACGGCGAAGCCGTCCACCAGATGCAAGTGGTCGAGAACAACGATACCGGCAAAAGCGACATCAAAGATCCCCGCACGATTTTACTATTGGCCAAGTGGAACAAAACCCTGACCGATCGTCCCCTCCAAGGCGAGTGGCTGCTCCTGCGCGAACTCAACGCCCGCTACGACCGGCTCGAACGCGACTCCACCCGCTGTAAAAACAGGATTCATAAACTGCTCCTCTCGCTCTTCCCCGAATTGAGCTTTAAAAACGACTGGCTCTTCGAAGGCCGCGCCGCCCAAGCCACGATCGCACTCTACGGCCTGAACGCCGCCGCGATCCTCGCCGACGGCCTGGAACGCTGCACCGCCAAACTGCGCAACCACCACGTTGGCCCAAAGACCATCCAGCGACTCTTTGCCGATGCCCAGCGCTGCGCCCTGATCGACTCCGACCCCGACTGGCTGGCCCTGCTCGCCGAGGACCTGCGCGCCCTCTTTGCCGAACTCACCGTGCTGCGCACCCGCCGAACCAACACCCGCCAGCAAATGATCGCCCTGGTCGAACGCCTGCGCGCCCGCGGCGCCACCCGCCTGCAAGCCCATCCCGACCTGATCAGCCCCTTCATGCTCGCCCGTGTCCTCGCCGAGACCGGACCGCTCCGGGACTTTGCCCACGTGCGCCAACTCTGGCGCTACGGCGGGCTCAACCTGCGGCCCCGCCAAAGCGGCACCATGCAAGGCCAACTCCGCCAAGCCAAACGCGGCCGCGCCCGCCTGCGCCACGTCCTCGCCCAAGCCGTCCTCAAACGCGTCGTGCACGGACAACTCTACGGGCAATACTACCACGCCAAACGCGACACCGGCATGTGCGGCGGCAAAGCCATGACCGCGGTCGCCCGCAAGTTCCTCAAACTGCTCCACGGCCTTGAACGCTCGCCCCAACCCTTCGACCCGAAGCGCGTTTTCCGCTCCGCCGCCTAAACCACTTCCTTGATCTATTTTAGCCGACATTAACTTTTGCTTTTCCGGGAAACCCGCCGCTTGAGGGCCACCAGCCGTTCCGCACAGCCTCGCTGATGCTCAACTGTATGTTTTAAAGCCCCGACGGCGGGCCTCCCGGTCTTACCGCCCTTTAAGTATCGTCCGGGCCAGCCCGCCAAAGCTGGACCAACTCATGGAGATCGTCGCGGAGGACCGGGCTCCTGGTTAAAGCGCCAAAACCATATCCATCTCATGTAACCAAAACCACCTGCTACATCCTGCCCCCGGGGCTCGTACTCCGACGAGCTGGAGGCCCATTCTCGGACTCGCCCCTCCCCCCCCCTGACGGCAAAATCAAACTTACCCCTTGATTTTACCTAAAGGGGAGCGGCTGGTTCGGCCTCATTTTATTCCTGGCATATGATAGTTCATAGAAACCAGCTTCTGACGCGTCCTCTAGAAATCGCTTCAGCCAGCCATAAATCTCTCATGCAAGCGGCCAAAACTGTAGATATAGCTAGGCCGATCACGCATCCCAAAAGTCGTTCAAGTCCAATTCCCAATGAAAAACCACCCGCTAAAAAAAGCCTGAGATTGTAGAAGACTACAAAGATAGTTAGGCTAATGATTATCGCTACAACCGAAGAAAGAAAAAGACGCGCGGCTTTTGGATAGGATCGCGCAATTCTATCGAACTTCTCTCGGTGCAACCGTTCTTCGTCTTCCTTCGTCATGGTTTGCTTGCCGAACGTCAGAGGTGAGCCAACGGCGCCGGTGGCGTCGCCGAAGGAGGAGGGTTTATAGCCGTTGGCTCTGACGCCTTGTTCGGCTCTTTTTTTCTGCCTGAGTGCCTCGCAGATCGCAGAAAACGACGCCCAAGTTCGACCAAAACGCCGTCTTTTCTGCACTTACCCACTTGAGTGACGGAGCAGTGCTGTCGAAACGCATCGACACACCTTGGACTTCGACATCCACAAATTGACCGTCGGTTTTCTTCGCTCGGCAAATCTGTAACCGTTGCCGAGTGATTCCAGCAGCGGCAGCACTCGCCGCAAATAGGCCAATTCCAAATCCGATCACGAGCGCGGCGAAGGTATGGGAAGCGTCAGATAAGCACACACCAACGAATATCACCGCGAGGCACATGTAATGCCGACGTTTGTGGTGGGCCATAACCAACTTCTCAAACGCGTTGGCTAAGTAACCAAGTTCTGGATTTGGCGAAGGTGTCATAAAATTGCCGAACGTTACAGGTGAGCCACGCCTGTGGCCGGCGCGACCGCTGCCCCGCAGCGGGCGTGACGGACATAGGCGTTGTGCTCTAGCGCCTGGTTGGGCGTCTTCATAATCATTCAATAACAATTTTTGTAGCGCCAGCGTGCTGTGCCGCAAAATAAAATAATGCCGGTGCAAAACCACGTAGAAACGCCCTTAAATCAGGATCGATAGAAATCCGCATTTTGATCGGGCCTAGGCACAAGCTGCCTGTCATCTCACGAACACCGAATCGCATCATAGCTTCTAGGATATCAAACGAATTTTCGCCACGGCTGACGTCTTCGAAAATACGGGCTACTTCGTTAACGTCGCCTTGCATCGGGGCGTCGCCAACGGCCAGGACCTTCATCTCACGCGATAGATACACCACTGGCTGAAATCGATAGGTCTTCGCTCCGTCGGAAAAGCAAAACTCCCGCTTCGATGCTGATAGATGGATGGACAGAAAAAGCTTCATCGTATTTTGCCCAACGCTAAAAGTCAGACAACGGCGCCCCACGCGTCGTCGAAGAGGGAGGCGTCATAGCCGTTGTCTGTACTGCCTGGTTGGCCGGTCTTCATTCTTCTTTGTAGATACGGGTGAAATTCGCGAACTCCGTGCCTGCCAAATCTGCTGCCACGACTTTTGCGGCGATATCGAAATCAACGACGAAACAACAAGTCTCCATCGTCCCGCTGCCGATGCTGCCGCCGTCACAATGTCCGAGACCAGTCCACCCCAAGGTCTCGCCCATTCGTTCCTCAAGCCGGTGGCGCTTATCTAGGTCTTCGGGCGTACCCATGCCGTCGATGGCATATTCAATCATCAACGTGTCCAGGTCATCGATCTCCTGAAATCCTTCTTTCTTCTTCTCGGCGATCTGCGCCGTGACGGTCTTCTCAGCCGACCGGAACAATGAGCCGCGAACGGTCTCGCTCTTTCCGCGGTCACCCGCTCGCCCCCAGTGAACGGTATGCTCACCCTTGTTCTCCCACGTCTCCCAATACTCGATTCCGTCGGGATTCCTGCGATAGAGTTTAATCATGATCTTTTGGCCAACGTTTCAGGTCAGCCATGCCGTACTGGCGAGCCGAGAAAAACAGAAACTGGACGAGCATAGGCATTGCGCTGTATGCTACTAATAGGCGGATGAGATAACATAAGGAAGCGGCCCCGGCATGGACTGGACGGAGACAAGCACGTAACCGGCACTCCTTAGCCGGAGCCGCAATCTAACAATGATAACGAACAAAGCACTTAATGGCAGAACGCACTCCGGGCAACCGGAAACTCGCTGGGATATCGCCGTCGACGTCGGGCAAAAAGCACTGGACTGGTACGGTGAACTCGGGGCCCAGGCGCACCAAGGCCATATCGCCAATCGCAATGAGGCCATCCTCTCGTGGCTGGAACAACTCAACACCCACGCCCGCCAGCACGGCCTTGGCGGCGTGCGCATCCTCTGCGAACCCACCGGCGGATACGAACGGCGCCTGCTGCGCGCGGCCCGCCAACTCGGCTGCGCCACCGCTCTGGTCAACGGCGAAGCCGTCCACCAGATGCAAGTGGTCGAGAACAACGATACCGGCAAAAGCGACATCAAAGATCCCCGCACGATTTTACTATTGGCCAAGTGGAACAAAACCCTGACCGATCGTCCCCTCCAAGGCGAGTGGCTGCTCCTGCGCGAACTCAACGCCCGCTACGACCGGCTCGAACGCGACTCCACCCGCTGTAAAAACAGGATTCATAAACTGCTCCTCTCGCTCTTCCCCGAATTGAGCTTTAAAAACGACTGGCTCTTCGAAGGCCGCGCCGCCCAAGCCACGATCGCACTCTACGGCCTGAACGCCGCCGCGATCCTCGCCGACGGCCTGGAACACTGCACCGCCAAACTGCGCAACCACCACGTTGGCCCAAAGACCATCCAGCGACTCTTTGCCGATGCCCAGCGCTGCGCCCTGATCGACTCCGACCCCGACTGGCTGGCCCTGCTCGCCGAGGACCTGCGCGCCCTCTTTGCCGAACTCACCGTGCTGCGCACCCGCCGAACCAACACCCGCCAGCAAATGATCGCCCTGGTCGAACGCCTGCGCGCCCGCGGCGCCACCCGCCTGCAAGCCCATCCCGACCTGATCAGCCCCTTCATGCTCGCCCGTGTCCTCGCCGAGACCGGACCGCTCCGGGACTTTGCCCACGTGCGCCAACTCTGGCGCTACGGCGGGCTCAACCTGCGGCCCCGCCAAAGCGGCACCATGCAAGGCCAACTCCGCCAAGCCAAACGCGGCCGCGCCCGCCTGCGCCACGTCCTCGCCCAAGCCGTCCTCAAACGCGTCGTGCACGGACAACTCTACGGGCAATACTACCACGCCAAACGCGACACCGGCATGTGCGGCGGCAAAGCCATGACCGCGGTCGCCCGCAAGTTCCTCAAACTGCTCCACGGCCTGGAACGCTCGCCCCAACCCTTCGACCCGAAGCGCGTTTTCCGCTCCGCCGCCTAAACCACTTCCTTGATCTATTTTAGCCGACATTAACTTTTGCTTTTCCGGGAAACCCGCCGCTTGAGGGCCACCAGGCGTTCCGCACAGCCTCGCTGATGCTCAACTGTATGTTTTAAAGCCCCGACGGCGGGCCTCCCGGTCTTACCGCCCTTTAAGTATCGTCCGGGCCAGCCCTCAAAAGCTGGACCAACTCATGGGGATCGTCGCGGAGGACCGGGCTCCTGGTTAAAGCGCCAAAACCATATCCATCTCATGTAACCAAAACCACCTGCTACATCCTGCCCCCGGGGCTCGTCCTCCGACGAGCTGGAGGCCCATTCTCGGACTCGCCCCTCTCCCCCCTGACTGCAAAATCAAACTTACCCCTTGATTTTACCTAAAGGGGAGCGCCTGGTTAGGCGTATTTTCAAAATGCCCTAAATATACCGTCAACGGTCCGCTGCCAGACGTGATGACGATTGTTTGGTGCTCGTCTTCCAATACTTCGCGCGTGCCATCAGATTCAACTTTCAAGCCAACTTCTGTCTTCTCGCAGCCGGAGATAATAAACACGAATTTCCCTTCCGAACTTTGCTTGAGAAAGTCGCGCACCACTTCTTGGTCTCGGCAACACTGTCTGATTTCTTTCTCTGTCAGTGGGCCGACAAACGGCCTACCATTTGCAACTTCTTTGGCTACCCGCACACGAGCAGCTTCCGCTCTTTCTTTCTGACTCAATCCGCACGCCGACAAGAGCACGCAAAGTAACAAGATAAGCCGGATCATATTTGGCCTAGACACTATAGCTGCGTGCGCGACGCAGGCGTTAAAATAGACGAAGGTGCTTGTCCCCTGGAACGCGGGTTACTCCGGGTTGCCCTGGAGCCTATCCGCAAGGAGGAAGGAGTCGTGTTAGCAACCACCAAAACCACCTGGAAAGGAGACAAGCACATGAAAACGACAGATAAATATATTGGGTTAGATGTCCACAAAGATACGATCACGGTAGCCATCGCCGAAGGCGTCCGTCTGGGCGAAGTTCGCCAGTACGGGAAGATCTCGAACGACCTGCATTCGTTGGAAAAACTCCTGCCCCGCCTCGGCGGCGAAAAAGTCCGGCTGCACTTTGTTTACGAAGCCGGTCCGACCGGCTTTGTGATCCACCGCTGGCTCTTGAAGCGCAACATCGATTCCATCGTGGTCGCACCTTCGAAGACCCCCACCGAAAAAGGCGGGCGTCAAAAGACCGACCGGCGCGATGCCGAACAACTCGCCAGGTTGCACCGAGCCGGCGAGCTCAAGGCCATCCACGTGCCCGACGAACTCGACGAAGCCATCCGCGATCTCACCCGGGCTCGCTCCGACGCGGTCGACGATCTGCGCCGGGCCAAGCAACGCCTCAAATCCTTCCTCCTGCGCCACGGTTACAAGTACCAGGGGAAGGCCGACTGGTCCGACGCTCACCGACGTTACCTCAGGGAACTGGTTTTGCCCATCGCTTCGCAAAAAGCCGTGCTCGAGGAATGCCTCATGGCCATCACCGATGCGACCCACCGCCTCCAGCGCTTCGACGACCTGATCGCCGCCCAGGTGCCCCAGTGGCGCATGTACCCGGCGGTCCAGGCGCTCATGTGCCTGCGCGGCTTCCAACTGACCGCTGCCACGATCCTCGTCGCCGAACTTGGCGATGTAAGAAGGTTCGAGCACCCCCGCCACCTCATGGGCTACCTCGGCCTCGTGCCCAAAGAGCAAACCACCGGCGAGAGTCGCCATCTGGGCTCCATCACCAAGGCCGGCAACTGCCACGCCCGTTGGATCCTGATCGAAGCGGTGCAATCGAGCTTCCTGCCGCCCAAAGTCTCCTCGCCGTTGTCCACCCGCCAGCAAGGACAACCCAAGCTCTACCGCGACCTCGCCTGGAAAACCCAGGTCCGCTTGTATAAACGGGGACGACATCTGCTCAGTCGCGGCCTGATGAAGCAAAAGATCATCGTCGCCCTCGCACGTGAACTTTCCGGCTTCGTCTGGGATCTGCTCCGACAGGTGCCGGAGCCCAAAAACTGAACAAGACCGATTGCTTAGCACTATGATTTAGTTCTTTGTCAGAGCCGTCCAACAGGGCGGCAGTTGTCAGGGACCGGGCACCGAGCCCATGCACGTTAACGTTACGAGCAACGACGACCCCGCGTCACCGTCACGCTCGAGCCTAGAGTCTGCGGGCAAGACGCACCATTGTCTGGTCGGTACCCGATCCACGAATATCAGCTCGACCAACCGACCCTCGCGCTCCCAAAGATGAATGCCGATCTTCTGTCCATCACGAGTCAAACCGATGTGATCGGCGATTTGATACTTCGGCTCTTTCTTCTTTTGCGGCTCGGGCTCAAACATGACCGTCGGGCATTTGCCGCAACCGCAGCGGGCTAAAACATGAAGCGCATCGACTTCACTCGAGCGCGAGGAATCAACGTCCGCAAGAAGTCGTACGACTATCGCCCGCTCTTCTTTCGTGAGCTCTCTGTCGGCGGGAATGCTATACGGGAAACTCATCTTATTTTGCCCAACGATCTCTGGTCAGCCACGCCGAGCTGGCGACTCGAAATTTGAAACGGACCCCGTCGAGGCGTTGCGCTGTATGCTACTAATAGGCGGATGAGGTAACATAAGGGGCGGCCCCGGCACGGACTAGACGGTGACAAGCACGTAACCGGCACTCCTTAGCCGGAGCCGCAATCTAACCATGATAACGAACAAAGCACTTAATGGCAGAACGCACTCCGGGCAACCGGAAACTCGCTGGGATATCGCCGTCGACGTTGGGCAAAAAGCACTGGACTGGTACGGTGAACTCGGGGCCCAGGCGCACCAAGGCCATATCGCCAATCGCAATGAGGCCATCCTCTCATGGCTGGAACAACTCAACACCCACGCCCGCCAGCACGGCCTTGGCGGCGTGCGCATCCTCTGCGAACCCACCGGCGGATACGAACGGCGCCTGCTGCGCGCGGCCCGCCAACTCGGCTGCGCCACCGCCTTGGTCAACGGCGAAGCCGTCCACCAGATGCAAGTGGTCGAGAACAACGATACCGGCAAAAGCGACATCAAAGATCCCCGCACGATTTTACTATTGGCCAAATGGAACAAAACCCTGACCGATCGTCCCCTCCAAGGCGAGTGGCTGCTCCTGCGCGAACTCAACGCCCGCTACGACCGGCTCGAACGCGACTCCACCCGCTGTAAAAACAGGATTCATAAACTGCTCCTCTCGCTCTTCCCCGAATTGAGCTTTAAAAACGACTGGCTCTTCGAAGGCCGCGCCGCCCAAGCCACGATCGCACTCTACGGCCTGAACGCCGCCGCGATCCTCGCCGACGGCCTGGAACGCTGCACCGCCAAACTGCGCAACCACCACGTTGGCCCAAAGACCATCCAGCGACTCTTCGCCGACGCCCAGCGCTGCGCCCTGATCGACTCCGACCCCGACTGGCTGGCCCTGCTCGCCGAGGACCTGCGCGCCCTCTTTGCCGAACTCACCGTGCTGCGCACCCGCCGAACCAACACCCGCCAGCAAATGATCGCCCTGGTCGAACGCCTGCGCGCCCGCGGCGCCACCCGCCTGCAAGCCCATCCCGACCTGATCAGCCCCTTCATGCTCGCCCGTGTCCTCGCCGAGACCGGACCGCTCCGGGACTTTGCCCACGTGCGCCAACTCTGGCGCTACGGCGGGCTCAACCTGCGGCCCCGCCAAAGCGGCACCATGCAAGGCCAACTCCGCCAAGCCAAACGCGGCCGCGCCCGCCTGCGCCACGTCCTCGCCCAAGCCGTCCTCAAACGCGTCGTGCACGGACAACTCTACGGGCAATACTACCACGCCAAACGCGACACCGGCATGTGCGGCGGCAAAGCCATGACCGCGGTCGCCCGCAAGTTCCTCAAACTGCTCCACGGCCTTGAACGCTCGCCCCAACCCTTCGACCCGAAGCGCGTTTTCCGCTCCGCCGCCTAAACCACTTCCTTGATCTATTTTAGCCGACATTAACTTTTGCTTTTCCGGGAAACCCGCCGCTTGAGGGCCACCAGCCGTTCCGCACAGCCTCGCTGATGCTCAACTGTATGTTTTAAAGCCCCGACGGCGGGCCTCCCGGTCTTACCGCCCTTTAAGTATCGTCCGGGCCAGCCCTCAAAAGCTGGACCAACTCATGGGGATCGTCGCGGAGGACCGGGCTCCTGGTTAAAGCGCCAAAACCATATCCATCTCATGTAACCAAAACCACCTGCTACATCCTGCCCCCCGGGGCTCGTCCTCCGACGAGCTGGAGGCCCATTCTCGGACTCGCCCCTCTCCCCCCTGACGGCAAAATCAAACTTACCCCTTGATTTTACCTAAAGGGGAGCGCCTGGTTGGGCTCCGTTTTCATTCCTGTGAGAAAACCTTTTTAAACCAATACGCTTCAGGAGCACAAAACCATGACCGATTTCTTTCCGTAACGAAAGGCGCAAGCTGGCGTAAATCGACCTCGTAGCGAAAAAACAGGCCCAGCAACTCGCGAAGCGCTTTGTCTGATAATCGTGAGGCGACGGACAAAAACAAATCTGACCCGCGACCTTCAATCTTCTTCACGGCGGCAATCTTCTTCAACGCATCAAAGAACATCTCTTCGTCGAGCTGCGAGTAGAACGACATTTCGTGGCACTTAAGGACGGTCATTTATTTTGCCCAACGTTACAGGTCAGCCACGCCGTACTGGCGGGCAGGGATTAAAAGGACGGACGTAGTCATAGGCGTTGCGCTGTAGCGACTGGTTAGCCCTCTTCAATACGCGCCTCCTTTTGGCACGCGACCTTCGCTATCGGGAAACTTTCCTGAGGCAATCGTCTTCGCTTTATGTGGGAACGGATAAACGTCGATTGCGTCACCAGGCCGCACTTCCTTCTTCAAGTACTCTTCGAACATCTCGAAATCGTAAAATGCGAGCGGCGTCGGCGCGCGGCCACCATAGTAATGCCAATGCTCAACCGCGATATTGCCAACATCGTCAAGGTGCTTCCGCACGGCCTCCAAATTTCCGTGGCTGAGAATATTCTCTCCGTCCGTGCTCCAGACTGGTTGAGTACCGTGCGTCATCTTATTTTGGCTAACGTTATAGGTGAGCCACGCCTGTGCTCGGCGCGACGGCTGCTCCGCAGCTGGCGTGACGAGCATAGGCGTTGTGCTCTAGCGCCTGGTTAGCCTCCGTTTTCATCTGTCGAAAGCTCACTAACGGGAATGCATCGCGATGAATACACGATTCGATATCGGGCTCCGATTTCCTCGGCCAACGCCAAACAAAGCCGCCGGCCTTCAGTATCGAATCTTTCTTCCTCTTCGGCGGACCAACTCGTAGCAGCTGGATCACTGACGTTGAGATGTGAATCGTACGTAGCCGACCAATTTTCGAGCGCCTGAGCTAAGCGATCAGAAACCCCAAGCTCGCGTGGCTCAATATTTCCAGGCGGCCCCTCATGACGCCAAATCGGCCAGCAACCATAATCGGCCATGAGCTTGAGCGCAGGTTTCGGCATATTTCTCTTCGGCTAACGTTAACGGTGAGCCATGACTATGGCCGGCATGACTCGTGCCTCGCACGAGGCATGACGGACATAGGCATTGCGCTCTAGCAGCTGGTTCGGCGTCTTCATGACCATATCTTCCACCATGGTTTCTTCGGTGCGCCAAAAATATGGCATGTCGCGATGCGCGCTTCGGGCGGCAAATCAGCGCTAGCGAAGGGCAAAATGTCCATGAAAGTGCCAGTAGGCAGAAGGAGCTTCATCTTACTAATGAGATCCTGCATTACTTCCGGAATTTCTTCTCTACCGCCTACGCCCACGACAAGCACTTGGCGCGCTTCGGCATCACCCTCGATATAAGTCTGCGGAACGTAAGCTTCAAAAATACCGGGGACCTGCGCGACGACCTGTCCAAGGGCGTCCATCTGTACCTCAGGCATCGGCTTCGATGGCGCACCAAAAAACATCTTAGCTCCGACGGGAAGTGTTCGCTCACTCATATTTTGCCGAACGTTACAGGTGTGCCGCGCCTGTGGCCGGCGCGACCGGTGCGCCAGCAGCGGGCGTGACGGACATAGGCGTTGGCACTAGCGCCTGGTTCGCCGGTTTAAGAAGTTCTCGCTCCACACTCATCCCATCATCTTTTTCTTTGGAATCTAACAGATAAACAACAGCCACTTTACTCAGTCCAAAACTCGAAATATCCAGTTCGAATATCTGCCCGACGCGATACGGCTCGATTTTCGATCCACCTGGCGCGCTCGCAACAAATATATGCCATTTCTTTCCTTTATAGTCGGCAGGAGATAGCACTTCGAACTCCAAACGGTCATAGAGCTTCTTGGCTTCTTCGCCGTAGGAACTAACCGCCTTATATTCCAGCTGACCTCCGACAATCTTTACGATCAACTTCCGATTTTCCTTTTCACCCGTATTCGCAAGCTTAGCGAAATCGACCTCGGGAGTCACAGCTTCTGCTTGGTCTGAGGCCGTGAGCAAACCGGAAGACAGAAAACTGACAACAAGAACCAAGGATAGAATCTTCATTTTTTGGCGAACGTTACAGGTCAGCCACGCCGTACTGGCGGGCAGGGATTAAAAGGACGGACGTAGTCATAGGCGTTGCGCTGTAGCGACTGGTTAGCCCTCTTCAATACGCGCCTCCTTTTGGCACGCGACCTTCGCTATCGGGAAACTTTCCTGAGGCAATCGTCTTCGCTTTATGTGGGAACGGATAAACGTCGATTGCGTCACCAGGCCGCACTTCCTTCTTCAAGTACTCTTCGAACATCTCGAAATCGTAAAATGCGAGCGGCGTCGGCGCGCGGTCACCATAGTAATGCCAATGCTCAACCGCGATATTGCCAACATCGTCAAGGTGCTTCCGCACGGCCTCCAAATTTCCGTGGCTGAGAATATTCTCTCCGTCCGTGCTCCAGACTGGTTGAGTACCGTGCGTCATCTTATTTTGGCTAACGTTATAGGTGAGCCACGCCTGTGCTCGGCGCGACGGCTGCTCCGCAGCTGGCGTGACGAGCATAGGCGTTGTGCTCTAGCGCCTGGTTAGCCTCCGTTTTCATCTGTCGAAAGCTCACTAACGGGAATGCATCGCGATGAATACACGATTCGATATCGGGCTCCGATTTCCTCGGCCAACGCCAAACAAAGCCGCCGGCCTTCAGTATCGAATCTTTCTTCCTCTTCGGCGGACCAACTCGTAGCAGCTGGATCACTGACGTTGAGATGTGAATCGTACGTAGCCGACCAATTTTCGAGCGCCTGAGCTAAGCGATCAGAAACCCCAAGCTCGCGTGGCTCAATATTTCCAGGCGGCCCCTCATGACGCCAAATCGGCCAGCAACCATAATCGGCCATGAGCTTGAGCGCAGGTTTCGGCATATTTCTCTTCGGCTAACGTCAAAGGTGAGCCAACGGCGCCAGCGACGCTGCCGCAGCAGGAGGGATTATAGCCGTTGGCTCTGACGCCTTGTTCGGCCTTTTCTTTCTCGGTGTGCAAATCATTTCAGCGTTCTCCATCTTTTCGCTCATCAGGCCACGCCTCGCCCATAACGCGGCCCATCCAGTCGTAGTAGAGCTGAGTGTCGAATGGCTCCACGGGCAACTCTCGACCATTCTTCGTGAGACGATAGCCGTCGATCATCATACGATCATGGAGAAAGACCAACGAATCATGAATGCCGCCTTCTCTCGCATGCTCGACGAGTTTCGCGATCGCTTCTCTGTCTTTATCTTTCAGCCCGGCGCACAGGGAAGATAGCCGCTCAAATTCGGGCGTAGCGGGGAAAGCGCACTTTCTAACCCAACCAGCCATCACGCCAGCACGAACCTTCACCAGTCCATCAATCAGCGATTTGTAATCTTCAAGAGGCGTAGGCATACAATTTTTGCCGAACGTTACAGGTCAGCCACGCCGTACCAGCGGGCAGGAATAAACAGAAACCGGATGATCATAGGCGTTGCGCTGTAGCGGCTGGTTCGGCCACTTAACTCGTGTATTTCATGTAACCTCGAAATATCCAAATGAATCCGACAACAAGCGGGCCCCAGAAAAAGAGCGCCGGGCCACCGTTTTCTGCAGCTGACTGAGTGGTGACTATTGTCACGATCCCACCGCACACCATTAGAACAGCTCCGCCAATCATGTCGTTCCGCCCAGACCGCTTCTTTGCCTTTGCTTTTGCCAGAAGCGCTTCGTCTTCACTTACGCCTTCGTTTCTTATTTTGTCCATGTAATCAGCCATAGTAGTTCCTTAGTGAAAAATTATCTTTTGCCGAACGTCAAAGGTGAGCCACGACTATGGCCGGCGCGACAGCTGCCCCGCAGCTGGCGTGACGGACATAGACGTTGCGCTCTAACGCCTGGTTAGCCTCTGTATCCATTGGCTCTCGCAATTACGAAGACACTAGCTACATAAATGACCGAGCCGATCATTGCTGAAAGCACTGCCCTACGCCCTTGCTTTGCCTTGTCCAGCGTCGCATACAACCCAGCATGCGAAGCCAAATATGCTGGCGCGGCACCATCAACGGATACACTACTGGACCAGTATCCCAAGATCCACCGCCTTGACTCCTCGAGCCAGCGAGTGCGCTGAGAACAAACCATGCGCTCACCAAGCTAAGAAGCGCGCCGGTCAAAAACGATGTGGTCCAGATAGCGAGAGCTTTCATTTGGCTAACGTTAACGGTGAGCCATGACTATGGCCGGCATGACTCGTGCCTCGCACGAGGCATGACGGACATAGGCATTGCGCTCTAGCAGCTGGTTCGGCGTCTTCATGACCATATCTTCCACCATGGTTTCTTCGGTGCGCCAAAAATATGGCATGTCGCGATGCGCGCTTCGGGCGGCAAATCAGCGCTAGCGAAGGGCAAAATGTCCATGAAAGTGCCAGTAGGCAGAAGGAGCTTCATCTTACTAATGAGATCCTGCATTACTTCCGGAATTTCTTCTCTACCGCCTACGCCCACGACAAGCACTTGGCGCGCTTCGGCATCACCCTCGATATAAGTCTGCGGAACGTAAGCTTCAAAAATACCGGGGACCTGCGCGACGACCTGTCCAAGGGCGTCCATCTGTACCTCAGGCATCGGCTTCGATGGCGCACCAAAAAACATCTTAGCTCCGACGGGAAGTGTTCGCTCACTCATATTTTGCCGAACGATGAAGCTCAGACACCCCGCTGGCGACGTCCGAACACGATGGACTTCTCAGATTTCACTGCGCGTCACCGGGGTTGTCTGTAGCGCCTGGTTCGGCTGCCTTCTTTTCCTCTTCCTCGGATAGCATGCGAAGATCATTCAGATAGAGGCGTCGCCTCAGTCCACCTATGCCGAGCTGCTCATGAAGGTAGGATTGCTTCACCAGGAGCGACCAAGACGTGCTGATCTGGGTTAGTGGATGTGCTTCCGGAAATGACTGATAGCTGAAGATGCGAAGAAGCTTCCCGTTCATATTCACTGGGTCGCTGATCTCGACAGTCGCAACAAAGTGCTTCCGCTTTGCCGCTTGGGGAGCAAACGACACCGTCTCCTCTCCTTCCCCATAGTCGCGCACGGTGACCTTCAGCAGCCAGTCGCGCTCGTCGCCGGCTGCAGGCGGAGGAAGACCGTCCGGCGAGGCGTGCGCCAATTGACCTGCGAAAGCTAGGGACACCACCCAAGCGACGAGCATCACCTGGGCGACGATTGACCGGACGGCTGATTTCATAGCTGTATTGCCGAACGTTGTGTAGTCGGAAATGGTTAAGGAATTTTTGCCTTAAAGGCAGGAAAACCGGAAAATGGTGGACTTTTTGAGCAAGGGGTTTGTGTTGAGATCATGAGCACGGAGGAAATCATTTTAAAACCCAAGGACGCGGTGCGGCGGTTGTTGACGGCGGCTGGCGTGAATGTTCCCGACAAGGAGGCTTATTGGCTGGGCTTCCATATGGAACGATTTGTGAATCATACGCGCAGGCATGGCGAGCTTTTAGACCTCCCGACCGCTTCGGAAAATTATTTGATTCACTTTCGAGGCAATGTCCCGGTTCCAGAAGCCTGGCAGATTACCCAAGTGAAACAGGCGTTGGAATTGTTTGCGAGGGGCACCGAGGGTTGGCGCTGGGTGGAAGCGAAAGAATCAGAATATGCCACTAATAATGTGGCTGGTCCAAGTGGCTGGGTTTTGCGCTACCGCATTAAGGCCAGTGGTTCGAGCCGGGTGATCGCCGCGGGCGTGAGCGCGGTTTCTCCCGATGGAGCACCAGCGCAGTTGGCGGACTGGATGGACAGGCTGCAGCGGGCAGTTCGGGTGAGTCATTATTCGATCAGGACGGAGAGATCTTATTTGGAGCTGGTACGCCGGTTTTTGTTATATACGGGACCGGTTTCAGAGAAGGCCCTGGGAGACGTGCAGGTGAAACGATTTTTGGAGCATTTGGCTTTGGAGCGGTTGGTAGCGGCGAGCACCCAGAATCAGGCGTTTTCGGCAATTTTGTTTTTCTTCAAACGGGTGCTTGGGCGGGACCTGGGCGACATGAGCGGCACTTTGCGCGCCAAACGCGGGCGGCAACTGCCGGTGGTTTTAGCGAAGGAAGAGGTCGGGCGTCTGCTGGCGATGTCCGAGGGCACCACCGGTCTGATGTTGCGGCTCATTTATGGCACGGGGTTGCGCTTGATGGAGTGCATCCGTCTGCGGGTTAAGGAAATCGATTTCAAGCGACGCATGCTGCTGGTCCGTGCCGGCAAGGGCAACAAGGACCGCATGGTGATGTTGCCCGAGGCTTTGGCGGAAATTTTGCAGCAGCATTTTGAACGGTTGCGGATTTTATGGGAGCAGGACAGGGCCGCTAATGTCGCAGGTGTGTGGCTACCCGGCGCTCTGGAATCGAAGTATCCCAACGCAGGAAAAGAGTTTGGCTGGCAATGGGTTTTTCCGGCCCGAGATTTGTCGGTGGATCCTCGTTCGGGCCTTATTCGCCGGCACCACGTGCACGACAATACCCTGCACAAAGCGGTGAAAATCGCAGCGCAGCGGGCGGGGATAGTGGCAGCGGTCAGCGTGCATACGCTAAGGCATTCGTTTGCGACGCATCTGCTGGAAGCAGGTACGGACATTCGTACGGTACAGGAGTTGCTCGGACACTCTCACGTGGAAACGACACAGATCTATACGCATGTGATGCAGAAGCCGGGGCTGGGAGTGAAGAGCCCGCTGGATGCGTTGGTTGGTTAATGGCGGAGGCGCGAGCGCCAGAGCGGTTCGACCGGGATGCCTCGGCCTGCTTTGTGGTGAAGGCTTCGCCCGGTCGCTTCGGGAAACGAAGGCGACACGGTGAGCAGGCGGAGTTGATGCGGCATGGCGCGGCTAAGGCAGGGCGAATGGCAGCAACGCGCGGTGATCGGGCGCGCGCAGAATTTCGCGGCGGGGTTTTACCTCGACAAAACAGCTGGAAAAATTGTCCTCCATCAGGGTCGCTAAAGGCATACTTGGGTGTGGCGGTTGGGCAAGGCAAATGCAGGGCCGTGTGGAGAATTTAGCTTGCACAAGTCGGGGCGGTTCCGGAGATGAGGTACGGATCTACATCGGGCTCCGCAGGATGAGAAACCGGCGCTTCCGGGTGTCTCCTACCCTCCAACCAAACGACGATCCTCAGACTAGTTTGCCCAAGATGGCTTTTGCCGAATCGGCCCATACCGGCAAAGGCCGGGTCCTTGCCTGGCTGGCGAGGTCGCGATAAAACGGCTCGTCGGTGAAAAGTTTGCGCAGGGCTGCAGACCATTGTTGAGCGTCGTTCATACGCACCGGGAGGCAACCTCCCCCGCCTGTGTTTTCCAGCAAAACGGGCAGGTCGCTGCACACACAGGGCACACCTTGCCACAACGCTTCCAGGAGCGGCAGGCCGCAACCTTCGGCGATGGTGGGAAAAACGTTGGCGCGCACGGTCGCGTAGAGGCGCGCCATCGTGGCGTCGTCTGCCGCTTCGTGGAAATGCAAACAACGCCATTTCTTCTGCATCGTTTTTATCCTATCGACGAACGGCCGGCCAAAATGCGGATTCACGCGGCCGACAATGTGCAGATCGAAAACCAGGTTCTCGGACCAAAGCCGTTCGCAGACGTCGAGGAGAAATAGCTGGTTCTTGCGCGGCTCAAGAATGCCCACGCAGAGCAGGCCGGAACGGTTCGGCTCGACCTCACCCGTCACACGAGGCTGGCCGGAGAAATCGGAACCCAACGGAATCGTCGTGACCGTCGCGCGCGGCTCAACTCCCTGCCACCGCCAAAACTCCACCAGCTCGGTCTTGCTCGCCTCCGAATCAGCCAGGACGTGATCGAACTCGGCGAGCATTTTCATGTATTCCGGCTGCCGGGCGACGCTCTGCGGCCAGGTCTGGTGCGGCATTTTCAGCGGAATAGCGTCATGAAAAATTGCGGCCAGTTTGCAGCGGCGCTCACGGATGAATTTCCACATTCCGGGGCATTCCGCTTCGCTGAACAATTCGGCCGTGAACCACCAGTCATCCGGTTGCGGGCGAAAATCGGCCGCCGCCACCGCGGGTCCGACGCCCGGCGTGATGAGCGACACCTGACGCACCGCGTCGCCGAATTCCTGCGCGAGGCGGTTACTAACGCGCGTGAGGCCGGAGCGCTGCTTCGCGTTTTTGGTGCGACTGAGATCGAAGTGGATCGTCATAACGACAGGGAGATATCCCCAATTTTCGATTCTGAATCAAGAAAGGGTAAACCGCTAATTTGCGCTAATTGTCGCTAAGGGGCGGAATTGCAGCGAGGAACACAAGGAAATGCCTCTCGGCTCGCAGGCGGCAGGTTTTGTTTTTGGGAATTTCAAATTAGCGGATATTAGCGAAAATTAGCGGTTCCAACTACGGTCTTGATTTCCGCAGCGGCCTCCTGAAACAGCGCGTGCAGGCGCGCGGCGTTTTTGTGTGCGTCGAAATTCTCCTCCACCCAGGCGCGGGCATTCGCCTGTAGTCGTTCGGCCAATACGTCGTCGGTTGCGAGTCGCCGCAGCGCGGTTTCCCACGCTGCTCCATCGGTGACTTCCGCAACAAGTCCGGTCAACTCGTGGGAAATCGCCTCGGTGGTGGCCGCGGCCGGCGATGTCACCACCATTGTGCCCGCCGCCATCGCCTCGGGGATGACGTTTGGCAGACCGTCGCGGTCGCCGCTCGGCGCAATCACGCCCGTATGCACCAAAACATCGGCCCAGGCCAGTTGATCCCAGACCTCGCCAAGCGAAAGGTGGCCAGTCAGCATAACCCACTCGCCAAGGCCAAATTCGGCGATCATCTTTTCGAGCTGCGGACGCAACGGGCCGTCACCGACAATGCGGGCCTGAAAGGCGAAACCGCTTCGCTTCAGCCGGGCGTAAATTTTCAACTGGTGATCGAGCCCTTTCTTTTCCACCAACCGCGCCACACAGACAATCAGCAGCGGCATGCGGTCGGGACGCAGTTCCTTACGCTTTGGAAAACGATCCAGACCGCGGCGGATGACATGAACCTTTTCGCCATCGATCCCACGCTCGACCAGCGAAGCGCGCGCCATCGAAGTTGAAGTGTGCACAAAGCGGGCATCGGCCAGTTTTTCGTTCAGCCACCAGTCACCGCCATGCTCGTAGATGTCGTAGGCATGGGCGGCCGCGCTGTAGCGATGGCCGTTAACACGAGCCAGGCACCAAGCGGCGGTGGCAGGCGCGCCACCCCAGGCGGCGTGAATCAGATCGGGCGGATTCTGGCGAAAGGTTCGGTAGTGCAGCGCGGCGAAACCGGCGCCGAGCATGTTCTCCCAAAAGTTTAGCCACGACGGCGCCTTTCGGGTGAAGAGGCCGCGCAAGAGCACGCTAAAGATATTCCAGTGCGCCGCGGCGACCCAAGGAATAACCCAGAATAATTCGAGCAGCCGCCATTTGTTGAATGTCGTCACTGGCAAACCCTGAAACTCCGGGCCTCCGCCCCACAGCGAATAAATTCGCAGGTTCGGCCCCTGCCCTTTCATGCCGGCGATTTCGCGTTGCAGAAAAGTCTCCGTCGACTTGGGGAAAGTCGTGAAAAGGTAGGCAATGGTTATGGGACGCTGTTTCATACCAAGCTGCATTCCAACGTGGAATAACACCGACGTTCGGTAGGTAGGGACGGACCGCCGGGCCGTCCGGTTTTGCTCGAATCAAGTGCGGGGGACGATAGCGGACGACCCGGTGGGTCGTCCCTACCCCTGGCACTTTTGCACCGTCGAGTTGGCATTGGCTTCATCAGACCGGTGGGAATGGGAGCCGCTGCGGACGGGAACCGTTGTCGCCCCGCGCCAGGTTGACCAATTCCTCGATCACCAGGGTCGGATCCTCCTCGTAGCGGAGCGTGAGGAAAAGACGGCGATAGTCGCGATACGCCGTCGGCTCGCTCATCCACTCGTTGAGCAAGCGGGCGAAGTTCGCCGCGTTCTCGACTTTTTCCGAACGGGCGCCGTTGCGGAAAAATTTCCAGGTGAGCGATTCCTGCGGCATGATTCCGCCAAAGGCATTGAAGACGATCGGACAGCGGAAATGCAGGGCCTTGGCACACGTGGTGGTGCCGCCGCGCGTGACGACGGCATCGCTGCATTGAAGGAGCAGATGGACGTTGTCGGAGTAACCTTCGATGTAGCAATTAAACTCGGGATGCAGCGCGCGCCAGTGGAGCAGCTGGTGATAAACTTCCTTGTTGCGTCCGCAGATCACGATGGCCTGACAACGCGCGGCGTGAGGCAACAACGCGGGCAACAGTTCGAAGTGGTTGTTCGCGCCATTGCTGCCGGTCGCCAGAAATACGGTGAACAAGTCGCTCTTGAGTCCGAGTTTCTCGGTGAGGTATTGCGCGCGTTTGCCGTTGCTCAAAACCTCCAAATGGGAGCGCGGGTGCATCAAATGGCCGCGCACGATGATCTGCTCCGGACGCAGTCCTTTTTTAATCGCGAAATCGCGCGCGGTCGGCGTGCGGGCAATGTAGAGATCGACGGTTGGCTCTATCCAATTGATGCTGTAACCCCAACCGCCTGCGAACTCCCCGCAATACGTCGCGCAACGCACCTTGTCGGCACCGAGGATTTTTCGAGCGAGCTGGAAATAGCCGCGGTTCAGGCAATCGTGCACGCTGAAAACCAGGTGCGGGCGGTATTCCTGCAGGACCTTGACGTAGTACTTGCGGCCGAATTTCACGCTCCGGCGGTTGAGCACGCTCAGGAGCTCGATAATGGCGTAGTAGCCCGTGTGTAGAATCGGGAGCCGGCGCTGGATCCAATTGTAGAGATTGACGCCGGTTCGGTTAACAGTGGACGATTTCTCCAGCATGTGCTCAATGCGAACGTCGACCGCATGCCGATACAGCTGAAAGCACCATTCGGCAAAAGCTTCGGCCCGGGCGTCGTGTCCGCCACCGGTGCTGGAAGTAAGTACGAGGATGCGAATTTTGGACATTTGTCAGCTGAAGTAGACAGACGTAAACCGACGACGGATTGTTGCAGGGATAAAGCGAACGAAGAACGGCGCGAGCCCGGCCTGAAAAAAAGAACCGCAGCGCACCGTGCCCGAACAACGACGCAGAAGCGCGCGACGCAAGGCGGCGGCCGCGGCCGCTGGCGCTGGCGCTTGGTTTAAGTTCTTTTCGAGCGCGGCCCACGCGCCGGCCAAACGCGCATCGCCCGTCGCAGCCGCGACAGCCGGGCGCATGGATTGGTTAAAGCCCGTGCGGAAATCGCCGGGACGAAAATCGATCACGACCACGCCGGTGCCCCGGGTTTCCTGGATCAAGCTCTCGGAAAGCGCGGAAAGTCCGGCCTTGGCGATGTTATAGCCGCTCATGAACGGCAGCGGGAAATCGGTCGCGAGAGAAGCGACGTTCACGAGGCAGCCGCTTTTGGCCGCCAGCATGCCGCGCAAGGCCGCGTGCGAAAGCCGTGCGGTCGTGCTCAGCAGAGCATCGAGCTGTTTTTGCCACGTAGAAAAATCCTCGACGGCAAAGGGGGCGAACACGCCGTAACCGGCGTTGTTGACGACCAAGTCGAAACCGCCAGCTGTGCGCGCAGCCGAGTCGAAAGCGGAAATTGCATCCTCGGGTTTTTCCAAGTCGAGCACGACCGGGTTGAACGCCGGGTTGCCGGTCAGTGGCGCCAACCGCGCGGCGTCTCGCGACGTGCCCCAGACGCGCACGCCTTCGGTCAACAGCATTTCCACAAAGGCCCGACCGAGGCCGGTTGAGGCTCCCGTGACAAAAGCCGTGCGATAGTATTGGGAAAGTTGCGCCACGTGTTACGGCACCCGGCGAAGCAAGAGGCTGACGTTCGCACCGCCAAAACCGCTGCTGTTGCTCATCATGACGTCGACCGTGCGTTGCTCGGTCTTGAGCGGGATGTTCAAATCGGCGCAGGCCGGATCGATGGTCGTGATGTTGGCCGAGCCCGGAATAAAACCATCGCGCAGAGCCAAGGCACAGAAGCCAGTCTCCATCGCGCCGGCCAGCGAAAGCCCGTGGCCCGTGAGCGCCTTGGTGCTGCTGACAGCCGGGCGCGAGCCCGAAGGCGAAAACACCGCGCGGATCGCCTTCGCCTCGGAAATATCGCCAATCGGCGTGGAGGTGCCATGCGCGTTGATGTAGCCGACGTCGGCCGGGGTGAGCTTGGCCGAACGAAGTGCATGCTCCATGGCGGTGCGCAGACCGGTGCCTTCGGGATGGGAAATGGCGACGTTGTGACCGTCGGAGGCCTGACCCCAACCAGCCAGTTCGCAATAAGGTTTCACGCCGCGGCGGGCGACTTCCTCCTCGCTTTCGAGCACGACGACCGTGCCGCCGCCCGTGCCGACAAATCCGTCGCGCGCCGCATCGAACGGCCTCGAAGCTTTGTCGGGATCGGCTTGGAGGGACAACGCGCGCATGCCGGCGAACGGCAGCACGCTGTTGATGTTCAAATCTTCCGCGCCGACGACGAACATGCGTTTCTGGCGGCCGAGCGCGATTTCATCATAGGCAAAACCCATGCCATGCGCGGACGAGGCGCAGGCCGAGGAGAAGCCACAGGAAGCGCCCTTGATTTTGAAGTGCGCGACGAGGTTGAAATTCAACGTGCCGGCAATCGAGGCGACGATGCCCATCGGCGAGCAACGCATCACACCGAGCGTATGCATGCGCTGCATCAAATGACCGAGCATGTGCGGCGAACCGCCCGACGAGGCATAGAGGCCAGTGTGGTCATTGGACCAATCGGCTTCAGTCAGCTTCGCATCTTCCAACGCCTGCAACATCGCGCAGTGGGCATAAAGCACATTGGAGCTCATGCTGCGGATGAGTTCGCGTTTGATGCTGTAGCGCGCGGGGTAAGTCCAATCTTCTGGATCGTAGGAGTCGGCTTCGAAGCCTTTTACCGTGGCAGCGACTTTGACCGGGATATCGGGCTTCTGAAAAGGCGGATAGAGCACGATTCCGTGACGCAATTCGCGCAGGCTTTGCGTGACCGCAGGTGCGTCATTGCCAATGCTGGTGATAAATCCGAGTCCGGTGATGAAGACCTTGGGCATCGATCGTTTGAAGGGATTTTAGAGAGCGAAATTGATGACAAACAAGTTGCGGCTCACTGCAAGCCTGCGTGTGCACACGAGTCGTTACGAAGCGATTTGGACACGAGGCAAACGCTGGCGTTCGTCGTTCAACGGTAAAACCCAACGTCGCCTCCGCCTCCTCCCGCGCATCGAATCGCTTCAGTGGTTCAAGGGGCGGCGGCCGGGGGCGGCGTTGTGGAAGCCGGAGCAGTCGGCACGGGCGCAGCAGGAGCAGCGGCCGATGGCGCCGCAGCTGCAGGAGCGGGCGTTGCGACTGGATCCATCATGCCATAGGTCAGCGTGATTTCCTCGGCGATGACGGCTTTTTCCTGACCCACACGGATCGAACCTTCGAACGTGGCGAGCGGCATTTTGGCGCGCTTGGGTTTGACCGTGAGCGAAAGCACATCGCCGGGTTTGCAGATCCGGTGACAGCGGACTCCCTCGCAGGACGTGAAGAAAATCGTCTTGGGGTCGACCACTTTACCTTCGTCGACCGGGATGACGCCTTCGAGCAAAGCGAGGACGGCAAGCTGACCGAGCGCCTCGATCATGATGGATGCTGGCATCACGGGGTTGTCCTTAAAATGGCCTTGGAAGAAGAACTCCTGGCCCGAAATCTTGTACTTGCCGTGCGCAACCTGGTTGTTGACCGCAGCTTCGTTAAGGAAAAGGAAGGGCGGCTGGATCGGCATGACTGCGCCGATGTGCTCGATGGGCAGGTGGCGGGTAGGCTTTGGCGGTGGAATTCCCCGGGCCTTGCAATCGATGAAAATCTTAATGTCGCCCACCGTGCGGAGATGGCGGAGCTCCTCATTATTAATCTGCATCTGGAGCACGTCTTCGATGAGAATGACGATTTCCATCATGGTGAGCGAATCGATGCCGAGATCCTCGACCATGCGCAGATCGTCTTCGCCGGTGTGCAATTTTGGCCGGAGACTCGGCTCGACAAAGCGTTCGATCACACCAATGGCGACGACAGGCACGTGCGTGACGTCCCGCGACTTGCGAAACTGCACAGCCGCTTCAACCGTAGCCGAGGAGCATCGCTTTAGCGTCTCCCGCAAGGTGTTTTCGTCTTCAGCCGTGAACGGCTTGGGAGCGTTGGTTATTTGGGCAGCAGGCCCGCCTTGAGGAATATCAGCTTCAGCCATGACGTGTGTTGGTTCAGTAAGTAATTCCCTACCCAGATGTAAACGCTATTTTACCCGTGGGCGGAGAGCGTAGGAGAATTTGGACAGCGGTTAACCAAATCTGTTACTTGCCGTCTCGAAACAAAGCTCCTTAGCTGGCCCCTCCTTTGAGAGCGAGTGGTTGATTCACGCATGAGCGACGTCCCAACGCTAAATCCAGTCTTCCTCATAACCCATGAATTTTATCCGAAACGGGGCGGCATCGCCACGTTCACGGAGGAAATTGCGCGGGCCACCGTGGGCCTCGGTTACCCCGTCGAAGTGTGGGCACAATCGGCTCCGCCGGAAAAAGAAAAACCCTGGCCCTTCAAATTACACCGCTTGCCCGTGAAGGGCACACACGATTTGTCCTGCCAACTCAAGCTCGCGCGCCAGCTCATCGCCGCGCGCCGACGTCTTCGTTACGCCACAGTCTATTTGCCCGAGCCCGGCCCGATGCTGGCGATGATGATGCTTCAGTTTTCCCACGCGTTCCGACCGCACCGGCTCGTGCTGACTTTCCACGGTTCGGAGATTCTTAAATTTCATCGCAATCCCCTCACCCGCCTACTTACGCGCCGGTTGATCCGACATGCCTCGCGCATCAGCACACTCACGAATTATACGCATAAACTTCTTTTGACGCATTTCCCCGAAGCCTCGGGCAAAGCTTTTCTCACACCGGGCGCGTTGAGATCGGACTTCGCGTTGGTCAACCACGCCAACCATGAGAAAAAGGAAAAGTTGGTGGTGCTCACCGTCGGCCGTTTGCATCCGCGCAAGGGTCAGCTGATCACGCTGCACGCCTTGCAGGCGCTCGCTCCGCAATTTCGCAGCCGCATCGAATACTGGATCGTCGGCGGGTCGGCCAAAGGCAACTATGCGAAGCAACTTCGCCAGGCTGCGCGGGAATCGGATTTCACCGTGCGTTTCCTCGGCAATCTGCCTGACAGCGAACTCGACACGATGTACGACCGCGCCGATATCTTCGCCATGACGAGCGTGGAACACGGCCACAGTATCGAGGGCTTTGGTCTCGTCTACCTCGAAGCCTCCGCCCACGGTCTGCCGGTTGTCGGCCACACGATCGGCGGCGTTGCCGAGGCCGTGATCGACGGCGTGACCGGCTTGCTCGTCCCGCCGAACCATCCTGCACAACTAACCGCCGCCTTCGAACGCCTGATCAGCGACCATCATCTCCGCCAGCGCCTCGGCACCGCCGGGATCGACTGGGCCGGCCGCAATTGCTGGAAACAGTCCGCCAATCTCCTTTTCAACCCGGCCAACCTCGCCGTCACGCCCGCGCCGTTCTAAAATCGCGCCGCAAAAACCATGCTCCAATCCCGCACGCAGATCAACGTTCGCTACGCCGAAACCGACATGATGGGCATCGTCTACCATGGCAGCTACCTGCCTTGGTTTGAAATTGGCCGAACCAATCTCCTCAAAGAATACGGCATACCCTATCGTCAGCTCGAAAAGGACGGCTACTTCCTTCCGGTGATCGAAGTGCAGGCTAAATACCACCGTCCGGCGGTTTACGACGATATGGTGACCGTCGTCACCACTCTGCGCGAGAAACCCGGCCTGCGCATCAATCTCGAATACGAAATCCGCCGCGGAGATGAACTGCTCGTAACCGGTAAAACCTTCCACGCCTTTATCGACCGCGAGGGCCGTCCCGTACGCCCGCCGGTTTCGTTCACGGAAAAAATCACCGCGCTGTTCGCGGATTAAGCAACGGTTTCCTGCTCGCAAGCATCGTACTCCGCAAGCACCTCGGGCGCCGTCTCGGCCGATCTCAGTGCCGCCAGCAATTCGCCCGCGCGTACCGGCCCGGCCAGCCGAAAAACCGCCCAGACCGCATGCGCCCGCACCACCGGCAACTCGTGTCCGGCGAGGCGAACCAACGCCTCCAGGCAATCGATCGCGCCCGCGTTTGCTGCGACAATACTGGCGTTGCGCAACACACCGGCGAGCTTCACGCGCTTGATCGCGGTGCCTTTGAAGACCGCCGCAAAACGCTCGGGCGTCAGCTCCAGCAATTCACGCAACGATAACCGCGCGAGGCCGTCCCGCGCCTCAAGCAAGACCCTGCGACCTTGTTGGGCAAAGCGGTTCCAAGGGCAAACCTCCAGGCACACGTCGCAACCGTAGATGTGCGTGCCGATCTTCCGGCGTAGCTCGCGGGGAATGATTCCCCGGTTTTCGATGGTTTGATAGGAAATGCAAAGCCGTGCGTCGACCACGCCCGGTTGCGTGATGGCACCAGTCGGACACGCATCGATGCAGCGCGTGCATTTCCCGCAGAGCAAACCGATCTGTTCGCCATCGCCAACTTTGACGCGAACCGGCTCATCCGGTTCCAGGTCGGCCGTGGTCAGCACGGCGGCCAGAAACAGCCAGTTGCCGTGGCGGCGCGAAATCAGCATGCCGTTCTTCCCGATAAAACCCAGTCCGGCGCGCGCCGCCCAACCACGTTCCACCACCGGCCCGGTATCCACGTAGTAACGGTAATCCGTGCCGGCCAGGCCGCAGATTTCTTCCAGCGCACGGCCTGCGGCGACCAGCGCCGGTTTCAACGTGTCGTGATAATCCGAATACAGCGCATAACGCGCCCAGATCGGCTGGTCCGGCAATGGCGCCTCCGGCGCGCCCGGCCAGTAGTTCACGCCGAGCAACACCGCCGACCGCGCTCCGGGCAGAACCTGCCGCGGATCGAGACGTTTTTCGACCGAACGTTCCATCCACTGCATGTCGCCATGCATGCCCTGCCCCAGCCAGTCGCGTAGAAAACGTCCTTCGACCGCGCCAAGCCGCACGAAGCGCACGTCATCAAATCCAAGCGCGAGCAAGCGCGCGCGCAACTCCTCGCGCGACGTATTCATTTTTTGAATTCAGCCGCCTCGCGACGATAGGCGCGAACGACGTGGGCAACGATATCGGTCAGCGGACGTCCATCGGTCAGAATCAAGGTGCCGGCGCGGCGATAAACCGGCTCGCGTTGGGCGTACAGGGCCTGGATGCGCTCCAGCGGATTTTCAACATTGAGGAGCGGGCGGTGCTTGCTGCCCTGCGTGCGCTTCAAAATCGTTTCCACCGAAGCATGCAGGCACATCACGATGCCCTTGGATTGCAGCAGTTCCAACATGCCGGGTTGCACAACCAATCCACCGCCACAAGCCACGATGCATTTTTCCGCCGGATGTCCTTGCTCGATAAACTCGCGTTCCATCGCACGAAACGCCGGCTCGCCCTGGGTCGCGAAAATTTCCGGGATCGGTTTGCCCGCCTTGCGTTCGATCTCGACGTCGCTATCGAGCAACTGAAAACCCATGCGTTGCGCCACGGCGCGGCCCACGGTCGTTTTGCCCGTGCCCATGAAGCCGACAAAATA